>NZ_CP071060.1 GCF_017161445.1 Niveibacterium microcysteis
GTGAGTCACGAATTCTGGTCCACCTGCCTGTCCCGCCTCGAAGCTGAACTGCCTCAACAACAGTTCAACACCTGGATCCGGGCCCTGTCCGCTTCTCCGGCTGCCAACCCCCGCAGCCTGGAGTTGCTCGCCCCTAACCGCTTCGTTCTGCAGTGGGTGCGCGAGCGCTACCTGCGGCGCATCGAAGAGATCGGCAACGAGTTGTACGGCGAACCGGTACAGGTCAGCCTTGCGATTGGCGGTGCCGCCAAGCCCGCTGCGCCGCGCGCCGTGGCCGCAAGTAAGCCCGCAGCCACTTCGCCCGTGCACACGGCCGACGCGCCCCGCGCACCCGCAGTTCAGAAGTCGCAGGACGAGGCCCGTGCGGCGCAGCCCGCTGAAGCACGCAAGACCGATGCCTATGAGCGCACGCGACTGAACCCCGATTTCACGTTCGACAACCTGGTGACCGGCCGCGCCAACGACCTCGCACGCGCCGCAGCCATGCAAGTGGCGCAGAACCCCGGCACCAGCTACAACCCCTTGTTCGTTTACGGCGGCGTAGGCCTCGGTAAGACCCACTTGATCCACGCCCTCGGCAACGCGGTCTGGAAGCACAACCCGAAAGCGGTGATCCGCTATGTGCACGCCGAGGACTACTACGCCGACGTCGTGCGCGCCTACCAGCAGAAGAGCTTCGACCAGTTCAAGAAGTACTACCGCTCGCTGGACCTGCTGTTGATCGACGATATCCAGTTCTTCAAGAACAAGGATCGAACGCAGGAAGAGTTCTTCCACGCCTTCAACGCGCTGGTCGAGGCACGCAAGCAGATCGTGATCACCAGCGACACCTATCCGAAGGATGTCGAGGGGCTGGCTGACCGGCTCATCTCTCGCTTCGACTGGGGTTTGACGGTACAGATCGAGCCGCCGGAACTCGAAATGCGCGTCGCGATCCTGAAAAAGAAAGCGGAAGCCGAACGCACGCTGCTTGGGGACGACGTCGCCTTCCTGATCGCCAAAAACCTGCGCTCGAACGTCCGTGAACTCGAAGGCGCGCTGAAGAAGGTGCTGGCCTTTGCCCGCTTCCATGGCCGCGATATCAGCCTTGAGCTCGCCAAGGAAGCCTTGCGCGACCTGTTGGCCGCACACAACCGCCAGATCACCTTCGAGCTGATCCAGAAGACCGTCGCCGACTACTACAAGATCAAGGTCGCCGACATGCATTCGAAGAAACGCACCCGCGCCATCGCCCGCCCGCGCCAGGTTGCGATGTTCCTCGCCAAGGAACTCACACCCTCCTCGCTGCCGTCCATCGGCGAGGCCTTCGGTGGCCGCGACCACACCACGGTGTTGCACGCATGCCGGACGATTGCTGAGCTTCGACTCGCTGATCAACAGCTCAACCACGATCTGCATGTGTTGACGCAGACCTTGCGTGGTTGACGCCGAAAACTGTGGATTCAGGGTGGATAGAGCAAGGGGGCGTTTGGGGACAAGCTTGAAGATATCGAGATGGCTGGAAACCGTCCCCACTTGTTCATCGGATAGTACCGTCGTTCCAAACAGGGTTTCAGACCGTTCAAGCGATTGTTTTTATTGTGTAATTTTCACTTATGCACAGAAACAGGTCTTGGTTTACTAATAGTAGTTATATGTTTACAAGATCTTGTTAACAACTGACTGTGAAGCGAATGCGTGTTCTGCGTCGATTGTTTGACCATCGGCTGACCAAAATCGAAACCGCATCAGTGTGAATATTCAGTGGGAAGACCGTGGCAAGATTTGGGGATAAGCGCATCAATTCGGTCGATGAGCAAAACACTCCCCAGTTGTTCATCAAACGCTACGCAGTTTATGAACAGGGTTTTAAGTGCATTAAGCGATTGTATCTATTGGATATTCTGTGTTTATCCACAGAAACCGGGTGCAGTTAACTAATAATAGAGGTTTACTTAAATGCTTCTGTTAACAGCTTCTCGTGAAGCCTTGTTGGGCCCCCTGCAGTCGGTTTCAGGGATCGTCGAAAAACGGCACACGCTGCCGATCCTGTCGAACGTGCTGATCGAAAAGCACGGTGACGACGTCACGCTGCTTGCTACTGACATCGAGATCCAGATCCGCACCTCCGGCCTTGCCAGCGGCGGTACCGACGCCAGCTTCACGGTCGGCGCGCGCAAGTTCCAGGACATCCTCCGCGCCCTGTCTGATGGCACCGAGGTCAACCTCAAGCTCGAGGCAAACCGCCTGTCCCTGCACGCCGGCAAGAGCCGCTTTGCGCTGCAGACGCTGCCTGCGTCCGACTACCCCCGTATGCAGTTCAACGATGCCGAGGCGGTCAGCTTCACGGTGTCGCAGAAGGCCTTCAAACGCCAGCTCGCCCAGGTCGCCTACTCGATGGCGGCACAGGACATCCGCTACTACCTCAATGGCCTTTTGGTTGTTGCTCAGGGCAACGAACTGCGCATGGTGGCCACCGACGGTCACCGCCTTGCATTCGCTTCGGCCGAAATCGACGCGGATTTGCCGAAAACCGAAGTCATCCTGCCCCGCAAGACGGTGCTTGAGCTCGCTCGCCAGCTGGCGGATAGCGATGAACCCCTCGAAATCGCCCTCGCCGGCAATCAGGCACGCTTCCGCTTTGGCCCGATCGAGCTGATCACAAAGCTCATCGACGGCAAGTTCCCGGACTACGAGCGCGTGATTCCGCAAAACCATCCGAAGCTGCTGATTCTTGGCCGGACGATGTTGCTGGCGTCGCTGCACCGCGCCGCAATTCTCACCAACGAGAAGTTCCGGGGCGTTCGTGTGGTACTGTCCTCTGGTAGCCTCAAGATCATCAGCTCGAACGCCGAGCAGGAAGAGGCTCAGGAAGAGATCGAAGTCGACTACGCCGGCGACTCGGTCGACATTGGTTTCAATGTCACCTACCTGCTCGATGTGCTGACGAACTCAGCCACCGACGAGATCGAGCTGCGGCTCAACGATGGCAACTCCAGCGCGCTGATCACCCTGCCGGGCGACGAGCGCTTCAAGTACGTCGTGATGCCGATGCGGATCTAAGCCGACAGTCATTCCCAGCGTTAGGCCACGGAATTGCAGGCGGGCGCGAACGGCTCATTCAGCCGTTCGCGCCTGGTCGTATGATCCGCGGCGATGAATTTCAGTTTTTGAAGCAAGGTCACCCGATGTCCGAACAGAACCAGCAACCCGCCTACGACGAAGACAGCATCCAGCAGCTTGAAGGGCTGGAGGCCGTGCGCAAGCGCCCTGGCATGTACATCGGTGACACCTCTGACGGCACCGGTCTGCACCACATGGTGTTCGAAGTCGTCGATAACGCGATCGACGAAGCGCTGGCGGGCCACTGCGACGACATCGTCGTCACGATCCACACCGACAACTCGATCTCGGTCACCGACAACGGTCGTGGCATTCCGGTCGGCATCAAATTCGACGACAAGCACGAACCCAAGCGCTCGGCGGCTGAGATCGTCATGTGCGTGCTGCACGCAGGCGGCAAGTTCAACCAGAACAGCTACAAGGTCTCAGGCGGTCTGCACGGCGTTGGTGTGTCGTGTGTGAATGCGCTCTCGAAATGGCTGCGGCTGACGATTCGTCGCGACGGCAAGAAGCACTTCCTCGAGTTCAACCGCGGCCACGCCGTGGACCGCCTGCTCGAAGTGCAGAACGGGGTCGAAGTCTCGCCGCTTCGCGTCATCGGTGACACCGAGAAACGCGGCACCGAAGTGCACTTCCTTGCCGATGAAGAGATCTTCGGCACCGTCGAATTCCATTACGAGATTCTCGCGAAGCGTCTGCGCGAGCTCTCCTTCCTGAACAACGGCGTGCGCATTCGCCTGATCGATCAGCGCACCAACCGCGAGGAAGACTTTGCCTTCTCCGGCGGCGTGCGTGGCTTCGTCGAGTACATCAACCGTGCGAAGACGGTGTTGCACCCCAACGTCTTTTACGCGGCCGGTGCCACTCAGGTGCCGGTCAGCGGTGGCGGCGGCACAGTGGAACTCACCGTCGAAGTCGCGATGCAGTGGAATGACAGCTACCAGGAACAGGTGCTGTGCTTCACGAACAATATTCCGCAGTCCGACGGCGGTACCCACCTCACCGGCCTGCGCATGGCGATGACCCGCGTCATCAACAAGTACATCGAAGAAAACGAGATCGCGAAGAAGGCCAAGGTCGAGATCACCGGCGATGACATGCGCGAAGGCCTTGCCTGTGTGCTGTCGGTGAAGATGCCCGATCCGAAGTTTGCTTCGCAGACCAAGATGAAGCTGGTCTCGAGCGAAGCCCGCCCGGCGGTGGAAGAAGTCGTCGCCGCCAAGCTGTCCGAATACCTGCTCGAACGCCCGATCGATGCCAAGACCATCTGCGGCAAGATCGTTGAGGCCTCGCGCGCCCGTGAAGCCGCCCGCAAGGCGCGTGAAATGACGCGCCGCAAAGGCGTGCTCGATGGCGTCGGCCTGCCCGGCAAACTCGCCGACTGCCAGGAGAAGGATCCCGCGCTGTGCGAGATCTACATCGTCGAGGGTGACTCCGCAGGTGGCTCAGCCAAGCAAGGCCGCGATCGCAAGTTCCAGGCGATCCTGCCGCTACGCGGCAAGGTGCTCAACGTCGAACGCGCGCGCTTCGACAAGCTCATCTCCTCCGAACAGATCGCCACGCTGATCACCGCGCTCGGGACCGGTATCGGCAAGGACGACTTCAAGCCAGAGAAGCTGCGTTACCACCGCATCATCATCATGACCGACGCGGACGTCGACGGCGCCCACATCCGCACCCTGCTGCTGACGCTGTTCTATCGCCAGATGCCCGAGCTCGTCGAGCGCGGTCACATCTACATCGCGCAGCCGCCGCTCTACAAGATCAAGCACGGCAAGAACGAGCGCTACATCAAGGACGATGCCGAACTCGATGCCCACCTGCTGCGGATGGGCCTCGACACCGCGCAACTCATTCCCTCATCGGGAGCAGCGCCAATCGAAGGCGAAACGCTCGGCGAACTCGCCCGCAACTACTTGCTCGCCGAAGCGGTGATCAACCGGGTCTCCGGCTTCATCGACCCCGCTGCGCTGCACGCCATGCTGGCCGGCGATATCAACGTTTCGCTCACCGACGAGGCCGCTGCAACCGATTCCGCAGCGCGACTGCAAGCCTCGATGCCCAAGGGTGTTAATGTCCGGCCCCACTTCGATCAGGAAAGCGAAGCGTGGGAACTGGCGGTGGAGCGCATGCACCACGGCAACGTACGCCGCGGCATCATCGACGCTGAATTCCTTGTCTCCGGTGACTACGCGCAGATCCGGCGCGCCGCCGAAATGATCAATGGCCTGATCGGCGAAGGCGCGGAAATGCGCCGCGGCGAAAAAGCGGCACCGGTTACATCCTTCGCCGACGCCATTCGCTGGATGTTCAACGAAGTCGAACGTAACCTCAGCAAGCAGCGCTACAAAGGCCTCGGCGAAATGAACCCCGACCAGCTGTGGGAAACCACCATGGACCCAGCCGTTCGTCGCCTGCTGAAAGTTCAGATCGACGACGCCATCGCCGCCGACGAAATCTTCACCACGCTCATGGGCGACCAGGTAGAGCCGCGTCGAGAATTCATCGAAAGCAATGCGCTCTACGCGCGCAACATCGATGTCTGATATGAAAAGCGTTTGTCTCTGAACAAGTTCTGAGATACGAATGAACATAAGGCCCATAAAGGGCCTTTTGTTCTTTTTGGAATCGCATTCCCGCCGGTTCGCCGCTCACCAGCGGCAATCTCTGCCGTATCGGCTAGACGCTGCCTGTGCTCGCCACTTCTGGCTGCGAAGCGGTAACCAGCCGGCGCGGCACCATATCTGCATCAAGAAGTCGTTCGATTCGAGCGAACACTTCAAGCCGTGAAAAAGGCTTCTTCATGAAATCGTCGGCGCCGATTCGGGTGCCGAAGAACTGTTCGGTGGCTTGTTCGTTGCCGCTGATCATGATCACCGGAATATCCTTCGTCAGCGGATCACGCCGTAGCGTGCGCAGCGCTGCGAAGCCGTTCATGCCCGGAAGGACGATGTCGAGAAAAATGATGTCCGGCGTCAGGTCGCGGGCTATCTCGATTCCTTCTTCGGCGGTCAGCGCTTCAAGGGTGACGTAGCCGGCGGAATTGAGCATCTTCCGAAGCGCGGCGACGATGGTCGGCGAGTCGTCAACGATCAGTGCGCTCGTACCGGGCCGCGCATTCTGGCGATCACGGACGCGTCGCTCCGGGGGCTGGCCAAGACTGGTCCCAACCGCGTCAGCGTGGTTTGCCGGCGCTTGGGGGGTCGGCGATTTGGCAAGTATCGATTTGAGCTGATCGAAAAGTCCCACGATTACCTCTGCTGAGTGCGCCCAGGCGCGGAGCTTGGTTCAAATCCGGTTGGCGAACAAATCATACCGTCGGCATTCCCGCGCGTGACTGGCTCACGTCAAAAGCGTGAGCGGCCGTGCGTCGGGCGTCACAGTGCGGCTCAATTGCCTATCGGTCCCAAGGGCGAAACAGCTTCAACACCAGACGGAGGCGGATTCGATCGCCCAAAGGCGCCGGCAACCTGTCGCATTTCACGGTCCTTGATATGCCATAGCGATATGCTGTCGGCCTAACCAAAATGTCGTGCCTCGACGGACCGTTCCGATGCCTGGTTTCTCAATCCCTGGTCTGCTTTCGCGCAGCTTTTCCGACGCCCACCGCTTGCTGCGTCTTACCACCCCGCTGGGCAACGATGCACTGCTGGTGGAAATCGCGCGAATCCGCGAGTCGGTGGGGGAAGGTGGCTTTGAACTCGACTTGATGCTCTTGAGCGAGGATGCGCAGATCGCGCACAAATCGCTGATCGGGCAACCGGTGTGTTTGACGCTGCTAACCGATGGCCTCGTGAGTCGAGATCGCCCCTTTCACGGCTATGTGACCGGATTTGGTCTGCAAGGCGCTGATGGGGGGCTTGCGCGCTACCGCATGCGGGTGCAGCCGTGGCTCGCCTTCCTTGGCCACAACCGCGATAGCTGGGCTTTCCAGGATCAGAACGTCGTTGCGATCTGCGATGAGCTCTTCGCTGGCTGGCAAGGGCAAGGCAAGCTGGTCCCGCAGTGGCGCTGGGAGCTGTCTGAGCCTGACGCGTTGCTACCGCGCAGCCTCTGTGTGCAGCATGGTGAGAGTGATCTGGCCTTCGTCGAACGCTTGCTTGCCGAGGAAGGCCTGTTCTACTGGTTCGAGCACGCCGCCGACTCCCACACCCTGGTCATCGCCGATCACAACGGCGCTTTCAAGCAAGTGCCGCCGATGCGCTTTCACCGCGCCGATGCCACCGAAGTGGCCGACACCGTGCAAAGCCTGCAGCGAAGCTCGCGCGTGATGCCCGACACCGTGCGCATCGTGACCTGGGATTACCGTGCCCATCAGCGTGTCACCGTGGAAGCGCGTGGACAGCAGTGCGGCCCAATCTCGCTCGTGCGCAGCGATTCGCCCGGCCTCTACGCCTTCCCGAGTGTGGAAGACGGTGAGCGCTACGCCCAGCGTCAGCTGCAAGCCTGGCAGTGCCGAATTCACACATACCCGATCCGCAGCACCGTGCGCCGGTTCGCACCGGGTACTCGTACCGTGATTACCGACGGCCCGTTTGGCCTGCCGACCGGTGTGCCGATTGCTGTGCTCAGCGTCGAGCACGAAGCGCGCAACAACCTCGCCGCCGATGTACTGGCACAGATCCGCGAAGTCCTGGGGCCGGCACCTTCAATGGCCCTGCTCGATTCATTGGTTGATGTAACCAACAGCGCGCAAGCAGTGCGCAATGACGCAGACGCCCCACTCTACTGCAACCGCGCGCACAGCATTCCCGCCGACGCACCCTACCGCCCGCTGACTTGGGATCAGCACGGCGCACGCATCCATGCCAAACCTACCGTGCGTGGCACTCAGACGGCGTTGGTCGTCGGCGTTTCGGGTACGCCGCTCACTGCGGATCGCGATGGCCGCATCAAGATCCAGTTGCCGTGGCTACGCGGCGGCAATGCCCAAAGCCGCCTCGCTCATCCAAGCGGGGACGACAACGCCCGCGCGAACGAAACCGTCGGTACCTGGGTCCGCGTGGCGACTGCGCTAGCTGGCGACAACTGGGGTGCCCATTTCACCCCGCGCCTAGGCCAGGAAGTGCTGGTGGACTTCTCTGAGGGTGACATCGACCGCCCGATCGTGATCGGGCTCGCCTACAACGGCCGCGGGCAAGACGACGCGCAAGGCAATCAGGTCAGCAGTGGAAGCGCCAACGCCACGGGCAACGCACCCGCGTGGTTCCCCGGCACAGCCGGTGCACATGCGCACAAGCCGGTGTTTGCCGGCATCAAGACCCAGGCACTCGCGAGCAGCCAGGCTGGCAGCGGCGAACACAACGCGCTGGTGTTCGACGCCACGCCGGGCCAAGACGGTCTTCGCCTTTCTACCACCCAGCACGATAGTCGCCTGCAGCTGGGTCACCTGCGGGCACAGACCGACAACGCCCGCGAAGCCGCCCGTGGCCACGGGGCGGAACTGGCCACCGGCGCCGCTGGCGCCGTGCGTGCCGCACAGGGTCTGCAACTCTCCGCCGGCGAATCCGGGCATCGTGGCGTGCCGCACGTCGACGCGAGTGGCGCCACCTCGGTGCTCGAAAGCAGCAGCGACCTTGCGACCGCGCTCGCCAAGGCTGCGAACACCTCACGCGCCAAACTGCCGAAAGATCCGTCCGAGCCGAGGCAACTGCCACCGCTCGAAGGCACAACAACGCAATCCAAGGAACTGGCCGAGACGACCAGCATCAACCAAAGCCCCGCCGGGATCGGAGGCGGCACCGGTACCGTCAGCGCTTGGGCTGCGCCGCACCTTTCGCTATTCGGTGAAGCGGGCATCGCACTCACCACCCCGGCACACAGCACCACCGTGGCCAACGACCTCTCCGTCACCGGTGGCCAGACTTTTGAGGCCGCCGCGCAAGGCGCGATTCGCTGGGCGAGCGGTGCCGGCCTCGTGCTCTACACCGTGGGCAAGAAGCCCGAAGGCGCACGCCCGATCACCGACACCGGAATAAAGCTGCACGCCGCCGCCGGCAAAGTCACTGCGCACGCCCACGACAACACCGCCACCGTCGCGGCGCAGAAGCAAGTCACGATCGCCAGCACCCACGCCAGCATCCAGATCAGCGCCAAGAGCCACGTCCAGCTCACCGCCGCCGGCGCTGCGATCCAGATCGAAGGCGGCAACATCACACTGACCGCGCCGGGGAGTGTGAAGCTCAAGGCAAGCCAGAAGAATCTGACGGGGGGGACGAGCGCGGCAGTAGTGACGCCCAATTTCCCTGTGAGCACCCCTGAGTTTCCCGCGCTGCAAGAACACAGCCGTTTCAGCCAGAAACTCAACGTCGCGGGCCTTCTAGGGCTGGACCCTGAGACGAACGCACTGCATGGAAACATGAGCTATGAGGTTTTCGACCAAAGCGGGCAAAAACTTGCGGCCGGGCAGATCAATCCCGATGGCAACACGGACCGGGTATTCACCAGCAAATCCGAAAAACTCAAAGTGGTCGTCAAGACCGGTGAGTGGATTCTGCTGCAAGACATCGAGCACCTTTGATTCGCCCGTTGCCCACTGGATATTCCCTCATGAACACCTATGAAGAGTTGACTGACATTGAGGCTGCCACCCCGCATGAACCTGCGCCCGAAGAGTCTGCACTTCAGACTTCCGCTGTAGATGAAACCGCGCCTGCGGAAGGATCAGCGACTGCCCAACCGCCAGAGCTGTCGATCTGCATGCGTGCACTCGACGGCGAGCCAATCGTCAAACTCGGCGTGAATGTTTGCTGGGACGGTGGCGAGCTTACCGCCTTCACAAATGCCGAAGGCTTGTTGCCCCCTGTCAAAGCGCCCCCGGGGGCCATGCTAACACTGGCGGTGCAGCGTTTCGACAAGACATACAAGGAGATCGGCGCAACGGTGATGCCCGCCTCAAATGGCTTGCTGACCGCGATCAGCCCGAGTCTCGTACTTGAAACCAAGACTGAACTCCATGAGGGCACGCCGGGCACGGCCGAGGCGGCGATTCCGAAATCCGAGGCAAGCGATGCCGGCGACCTCATGCCTCCGCCCCCGGTCACCGCCACGGGTGCGGCGCCGGAACACGCACCATCTGCCCCGCCCGCAAGGAATGCAGACAAAGCCGCGACGCCGCAGGCGACAGGCAAGGCCGCCCCAGCGCAGTCGACCAAGCCTGTGCCAGTTCAAGCCGCACCAAAACAAGCCACAGCGGTGCCGACTGCCGCGCACAGCGCGACTTCAGCCCCACGAAAGATTTCGGGCGCTGACGATGCCAAGCAAGCACTGCAGACTGGACGCAACGAACGGGGCCACCCGATCGCGTTTCACACGCAGAAGTTAATTGACTGGTGGGGCAGTTGGCGCCTACCGACGCTCAACTTGTGGGGTGAGTCAGCGGTGCAAGGCACCGCGCCGCAAACCTCTGTAGCGGTCACCGCCGAGATGGTTCAACAGGTCCAGGCCCTTTTGGCGTTTGCGAAGGAGCAGACCGAGTACAGATACACGGAGGGCACCGCCGGCGTACTCACATCAATGGCCAATCGTAGCTTCAAGCATAAGAGCGACGAGAAAAAGGCTTGGATATCGATAGGCCTTTGCTACACCTATGTCAAAGTGGCGCTGACGCGAAGCAAGATCGTCGATGGCATTCTGGCTGAAAAGCCGTTGGCGAAACAGGGCACGGCCGAGCATCTTGCGATGCAAGACAGTGCCAGCAAGGCCGGCCCGGCGCTGCTGGCGAAGGGCTTTCGCGATGTAACGTCTTTAGTGCCTGACGCCCGATGGGCCGCCGCCGGAGATGTCATCGTCTACGAATGGACTCCCGAGACTTGGGCGAGGAGAAAAAAGCAAAAGAAAAAGGACGATTGGCCAAATCATGGCCATATTGACATTCGTGACTACGAGTTCTACGTGAGCGACTATCTGACGCTCCCACCCGAGAAACCCGCACACCCGACCTGGACTGACTACACCAACATCCGCATCTATCGCAAGGTGTTCGATCCGCTGCCGACCCAGCGCATTCGAGCATTCCTGCGCTGCTTGCGCGAATTTGAATGTCAGGCAGAGCGCGACGACAGCAAGCGCTACCAGATGCTCAACTGCGCAGTGCCGGGTACGTCGGAGCGGCGCTTTGGCAGCTACAAAACCCACCCATGGGAAGGGCTTCCACCGCCACCGAAATCCAAGGGCTCCACGGCGGCCGGCGCTTACCAGGTCCTTGCTAGTACATGGAAAGAGAAGATTGACCAAGGTTTGATCCCGAGCAACGGCGATACCTTCAGCCCGGCCATCCAGGACCGTATTGCAGTCATCAAGATCGAAGACCGCAACGCGCTCCACCTGATTCGCTCGGGGAAAATTCGGGAAGCCATTGAAGACACGACATTGCCAAAAGAATGGACCAGCCTTCCTGGTGGCGCAGAGAATGAGCGTCGAAAGACACCAGACGGCAAATCCATGAACATGGCTTACCTGTTGAACTTGTTTGACCGATATCTGGCGGAAGAGAGAAAGAAATGCGATTGAGCAGAATTGTAAATTCGCTGCTTGTTGGAATAGGACTTAGTACTTTGAGTGCTCAAGCAGCACAATCCTTGACGCCAGAGCAACTGGAGGTGCGAGACTTCATTAAGAAACTCTATTCCTATGACCCAGCAACTTTCGAGGGCGGCGAGTTTGACGTGAAAACGCGGAAGCCATATCTACTGAACAAGGCGCCAGACAATCCTGCGCTATCAAAGTACTTGCCTAAGGAAAACTGCGAACTTATCGAAGAGTTTTTCGACCGTTCGATAATTCGGCGAACGCAGAAGAAGACTTTTGTCGCGTGCAGCGCACCCAATCTATTCCCACATCTTGGCTCGGAGGAAATCTCCCCAGCCACCCGATACGAGGACATCGCCCGCCCTTTGATTGAAACGCCGACGGTGATTGGCAATACAGCCAAGGTGGTTGTTTACGTGCGGGGCTTCAAGAGCAAGGAGCCTGGGCAAGCCCTGTACGACCGGAACATTTTCTATTTGTCAAAGACCGATATTGGGTGGCGAATTACCAACGTCCTTACGATCCTCGGCAAGGGCTCTTTTCAGACGCGACCCTGCGGCTACGAATCGGCGACGAAACTCACCCCCGAGCAGTTGAAGGACGCACCCAGCGAGTGTGAATGAACCCGGTGCGGGCGCAAGCAACGGCTGCGCGGCAACCCGCTCACCGCCGATTAGGGCGGCCGCATCAGATTCAGCTCTCGTGGCGGCGCGGCGGCAACGCACAAAACCACATCGCCCACCCGAACGGGGACGACAACGCGCGTGCGAACGAGACCGATGGCACGCGGCTGCGTGTGGTAACCAGCGCTGGCTGGTGACAACGGGCAAACACCGCTCTGCTTATCACGCGAAGGTGAGCGGCTGTATCAAAATCATAAATAGGGTACTTACCGTACTTGCCGCGCTAACGATCGCGTTCGCCTTACCGGCTTCCGCTTCCGCCACCGAATGTGGCGCGGCGAAGTGTGCCCCGTCTTTTGATGATTACCCTGTGGTCGAACACAGCCAGCCATTTCCGTCGATCAGCCTCATCCTGCAAACCAGACTCGCCAAGCAGTACCGTACGGTCATCACTCAGCCGTCCCGCGAGGGCGCTGACCTCGCCGGCCACTACCGTGTTGCTACTTGGGGATGCGGCACCGATTGCCACGGCTTTGCGATCATCAACAAACGTAATGGCAAGGTTTATACGATGCCGGGCGTTGACTACGTCGCCGGCGTCATGGGGAACGCTGAAGACCGCTTGGCCTATCGGCTCAACAGCAGTCTTTTCGTGATCACTGGACGCAAGAACGACGAGGACGAGGGAAAGTTCTACTACCTTTGGAATGGACGCCTACTCAAACTGATCCTGAAGACCGAGATCGCGAAAGAATCATTCGACGAATAAGCGCAGCACATATGTACGCGCGAGTCTTGCTCTTCGGGCCCAGAGCTCGGCCATATTCCGAACTGATTGCCTATCGAGCAGCGAGAGACCACAGCGTCAGTCCTGCAGGGTGGGCCGTTTCGAACCACCCTGACTGAGAGTTGTGGAGCAGCGGCAGGTTAGGCCGGATACCACCAAGGCGCGCATTTCACGCCGAGTATGAGGCGGAAACGCTGATGGATTTCTCCGACGGCGACATCGACCGACCAATCGTGATAGGGATCGCCCACAAAAGCTGTGTGCCAGACAACGCGTAAGGCAACGAAGCCAGCGGCGGAAGCGTCAACGCAAACGGCAAAATCGCCCTTACCGCGCTGCTCGAAGCTAAAGGCAAAACGGAAGAACCTCACCGGGCCGGCCAGTGGTCCGGTGCGTTCGATTCGACCCAGCGCAGCGTTGCTCGCCAATTTCCTACAATTGCGCCCATCGTCTTGATCGATTTCCTCGATTCCAATGCTCCGTTCTCGCACCGCCCGTTTCATTTTTGCCGCGTTGCTCGCGCTTTTGTTGCTGGTTCCGGCTGCTTACTACTTTGCTGTTCAGCGCTTGAAGGTGGCGGTTGAGCAGGGCTTGGGGGCGAGGGCGCAGGTCGGGGATGTGGTGGTGCGGTGGAACGCGCTGGAACTGCACGACGTGGTGGTGCGGGCGGCGGATGAGTGGCCTGTGCAGGACGAGCTGCGGGCGCGGGTGGTGCGTGTGGTGCCGGCGCTGATGAGTCTTCTGCGCGGCGACATCGAGGTACGTGAGCTCCGTCTCGAAGGTGCCTATCTGTCGATGCTGCGCGCGCGGAACGGGCGTCTGCGGGTGTTGCCGGCGGTGCTGGAGCCGGCTGCCGCACCGCAGGGCCGGCAGGATGACGCATCGGGACCGCAAAGTGATGCGGCCGTCGAGGCGTCTTCCGATGAGGCGCCAGCCCGCGTCATCCGGTTCGATTCGATTGTGCTGGTCGATGGCGCGCTGGACTACTGCGATGCCACGGTGGCACGCAAGCCGCATTGCATTGCGCTGCGTGCGCTCGACGGGCGTTTGTCTGATCTGCGGATTCCGACCCTGGATGCGGCGAGCACGCTGACACTGGCCGGCACCGTTGCCGGCCCGACCCGCGACGGTCATCTGGCGCTCGAAGGTTCGCTGACCATGGCGACGCGTGACATGGATCTGAAGCTGGACCTGACGGGCGTCGACTTGCGCAGCGTGGAGCCATATCTGGTGAAAGCGGCCGATGCGGGAGTGAAGCGCGGCGTGCTTGATCTTTCCATGCACGCCAAGGTGCTGAAGCGGCGCCTCGATGCGCCCGGCCGCCTGACCCTGAGTGAACTTGAGCTGGTTGAGCACGGCCACAGCGCGCTGGGCCTACCGCGCGCGCTGGTGGTATCGGCGTTGAAGGACCGATCGGGGCGAATTCAGGTCGACTTCACGTTGAAGGGCAACCTCGATGATCCGAAGTTCTCGCTCAACGAGGTGATGGCTTCGCGCTTTGCGGCCGCGGTGGCCGAAGGGTTGGGTGTCAGCATCGGCGGCCTTGCGGAAGGGGTTGGCAAGGCCGCTGGTGGGATTGGCGAGAGCCTGAGAAAGCTCTTCGGCGATTAAGCCTGCTTGCCGTCGTTGGCAGGCGTGGCGTTGTCTTCAGGCGGCCAGGCGTCGCCGATCCAGGCATCCAGAAGCGTGTAGGTGACGGCAAGCACCACCGGGCCGATGAAGAGGCCGATCATGCCGAAACCAAGCAGGCCGCCGATCACGCCCGAGAAGATCAGCAGCAGCGGCAGATCCGCGCCCTTCTTGATCAGCCAGGGCCGCAGGAAGTTGTCGAGCGAGCCGACGATCAGAGTCCACACCAAGAGCACGCTACCCATCGTGTTGTCGCCGCTCCAGAACAGCCAGCCGACCGCAGGCAGCAGCACAAGCACAGGGCCGAGCTGGGCGAGGCAGAACATGAACATGATCGCCGACAGCACCGCCGCGAACGGAACGCCGGTAATCAGCAGCCCGAGCCCACCGAGCGTCGATTGCACCAGGGCCGTGACCACGATGCCCAACGCGACGCCGCGGATTGCCTGACCGGCCAGAATCACCACGCGATCGCCCTGCACGCCGGAGAGCCGTCGCGCGAAACCACGCACGCCGCGCGCCGCGGTTTCACCGGTGCTGTACAGAATCCCCGCCACGGCTACGGTCAGCAGGAACTGAATCACCACCATGCCGAGGCCGCCCGCCTGCGACGCCAGCCACTTCAGCGCATCGCCGGCATAGGGTTTGATGTTCGCGAGCAGTGGCGCCACGCCGTTGACGGCGACCCCATGCCAGAAGCTCGCGATCTTGTCGCCCACCATCGGCAGGCCCGAGACCCAGCTAGGCGGCTCGGGCACCGTGGCTTCCTGCAACTTCGGAACGAGTTCGGCCACCTTGTCGGCGTTCGATACGACGGTTGTGATCGCAATCGTGAGCGGTACGAACAACACCAGCAGCAATGCGCCCACCATCACCGCCGTCGCGAGGCCCCGCTTGCCCCACAACCGTCTCTGCAGCGCCGTCATCAGCGGCCAGGTGGCCACCACGATCATCGTTGCCCAGATCAGGGCACCCAGGAAGGGTCTCAGTACCCAAAGCGAGGTGACGATCAGCAGCGCAATCGTCATCACGGCGAGCAAAGTTCGCGTTACTTCCGGTCTGGAGGCATGCATGGCGGGCGCTCGTACGAAGTAGGGAGACCCGATTCTGGCCCCAGTGTGTGACGCCGCCAAGCGATACGATGAATCCCGATTGATGCGGGTCAGCCGCCGGCTGGCTGGCGAGGCAAGGCGCCAAGCGCGACCGATAGATCCCCCACGACGATCCGGGCCGGCACCGCGAGCATCAGATTGAGCGGCAGGCCGAACTGCTCTACGCGCAAGCCGCTGCCATCGAGCAGGCCGCCGTGATCTTGCGTCAATGGCCCGCAATGGCGCGTGATCCGATCTGCCAGTGGTTCGTTCGTAGGCAGGTAGCCAATCACAGGTTTGCCCAGCGCGATGGCGTACCCGACTTCGAACGCCGTCCCGGAATCGGGTTCGGCACCCCGGAATTCCGCTAGATTGGCGAGCACCGCATCGGCGGCGCGGATCATCGCGATGTTGGCGGCGTAGATGCCGGCGGCGTCCTGCGCATCACTGTCGAGCGGCACCAGCGCGTCATGGCCGAAGAGCTGGCACAGCGCACGGGCGGCTGCAGCCCATTCGTGCGCATCGGTTCGGAATACATCGGGGCCGGCAAGGTAGAGCTTCATGGGGCAGGGTGGATGAGAATCGGACGCCACTGTAGCGCATGCCGCGCTTCGGTCGTCCGTATCGCCTCAAGTTGGCTTGGCGCCTTGCCGTTAACGCTGGTCTGGCCTTCAGGCCAGGTGCTTCAACGCTTCGCCCCGAGAACGCCCGTGAAGAAGGAGTACGCCCGATGTTCGCCAAACTCAGCCTCAAGACCCGCTTGTTGGTGCTCGTTGCGGTTGCATTGCTCGGCATGCTGTTCCTCGCCGCGCTGCAGATTGCCCACCTGCGAACGCAACTGCTCGACGACCGCAAGCTGACGCTGACCTCGGCGGTGGACATCGCCTACAGCGTGGCCGCGGGCCTGCAGGAGCGGGTTGAAAAGGGTGAGTTGCCGAAGGATCAGGCCCAGGCGCTGGCCAAGCAGGCCATCAAATCGATGCGCTATCAGGGCAAGGAGTATTTCTACGTTTATGACTCCAAGGGCAACGGCGTCGCGCACCCGATCCGGCCAGAGTACGAAGGCAAGAATCACTGGGACCGGAAGGACAAATCCGGCACCTACACGATCCGCGCCATGATCACCGCCGCGCTCGACAAGAGCGGCTTCGCCAACACGCTGACCGCCAAGCCGGGCAGCGATGTGCAGGTGCCCAAGCTGCAGTACCTGCGGCACTTCGAGCCGTGGGATTGGGCGATCGGGACCGGGCTCTACGTCGACGACCTGGACGCGGTGTTCAAGGAAGAGCTGCTCAAGGTACTTGCCGCGATCGCCGTAATCCTCGCAGTCGTCGGCTTTGTCGCTGTTGCCGTGGTGCGGGCGGTGATGCGTGACATTGGGGGTGAGCCGGCCAAGGCCGTTGCGGTGATGCGCGAAGTGGCGGACGGCAACCTGAAAGTCAGCCTCGATAACGCGCATGGCGACAGTTTGCTGGGCGAGCTCGATCGCCTGGTGCGCAAGCTTCACGCGGTGATTGGCGAGATCGGCGCCGGCTCGGCCCGTGTTACGCGGGCCGCCAAGGACATCAACGCCGCCTCATCCGCGGTGGCGGCGGCCGCCGCCGAGCAGACAGACAGTACCCAAGCGATGGCGGCATCGATGGAAGAACTCACGGTGTCGATCAACCATATTTCCGATAGCGCCAGCGAGACGGCACGCCACGCCAGCGACGCGGCGGAGCTGGCGGGCGAGGGCAAGGGCCAGGTCGCGCGGGCCGCAGAGGATATCGGCACGATGGCTTCCACGCTCAGCGGTGCCGCGACGCAGGTGCGCGCGCTCGCCCAGAACGCGGAAGAGGTATCGCGCATCGCGCAGGTGATCAAGGAAATCGCCGGCCAGACCAATCTGCTTGCCCTCAATGCTGCGATTGAGGCGGCGCGAGCGGGCGAGCACGGGCGCGGGTTTGCGGTGGTGGCGGACGAGGTGCGCAAGCTCGCGGCCCGAACGGAAACCGCAACCTCCGAGATCTCGCATGTCGTCGAGCGTATCCAGCGCGACACGCTCGACGCCGCGCAGACCATGGACCATGCAATGCCGCTGGCCGACAAGGCACGGGATGCTGCGGCGACGGCGGCGGAAACCCTGTCGCGCATCGCGGCCGGCTCACTGGCGGCCGAGGCCCTGGTTCGCGACGTTGCGTCTTCAACACGCGAACAGAGCCAGGCGAGCAGCCTCCTTGCGCAGCAAGTGGACCGGATCGCACATCAGGTGGAGGAAACCGCGACCGAGATGTCGAGCGCCGCGCATACCGCCCAAGCGCTCGAGCAGACCGCCGCTGAACTGGATAGCGTGACGTCCCGCTTCCGCGTCTGATCAGTTGCCAAGCACCGCGGGCACGCCAAATAGCCAGACGTGCCCGTGCATGACGGCCGCGCTCGCGATGACGCCGATCACGCCGGCCTTGATGTCCGCTGCGAAGTGCGGCGTCAGCGTTGCGCGCTTGCGAAATGCCACCGCCACCAGCAAAGCGAAGCTCGCATAGGCCGCGAAACTGCCGAACAACACCGTCTGGCGCATGCCGCCGTTTGCAAGCAGGTGGGTGACTGACCAGATCAAGACGCCGATCACCATCGGATGATGCAGCCGTGCCCGCAGATAACCGGGGAAATTGAACCCGCCGGCGACGAAGAGGATCAACGCCAGCGTGTTGGTATAGGGGGCGAGCTGGATCGCGAGCGGGCTTGGCGCGAAGATCGCCGTCGTCGGTGCGTGGGACCAGTTCATCCCGACAATCACCAGCCCGGCCAGAGACAACAGCGAATGCGTGCCGCGCCACGCGTTGACGCCAATGCGGCTGACGATGCGGCTGCGGATCGGCGGAAACACGCTTGCCACATGCGCAATCATGAACAAGGCAATGCCCGTAAGGATGAGGGTCATGGCAGCTCCGGTGATTGGGACGACTAGGCCACATGCTGCCCCCGCGGCGCGAACCGGGCAAGGCGGCGGTCCTGCTGCGCGTGGCCCGGCCAGGCTGGCGCGCGGCAAGTCCCTGAATCCAAGGGTTTCTTGACAATTTTGCAGGGTCGCAACAAACTGCCACCCCTTGCGCCGCTTTGACCTCAGCTTGCTGGGCGCCGACCCCGACCGGGCCGAAATCAGCTAAAGCGAGACGCGTTTCACAAGAACCCGTTCCGCCGCCGAGGCCGAACGGGTTTTCTGTTTTCAGGGCCGCGATGACGCTCTACGTTCCCGACCACTTTGCCGCACCGGACCGCGACGCGATCGTTCAACTGATCGCGCAGCACCCCTTTGCCACGCTGATCAGCGTGGCTGGCGGCGAACCGGTGATTACCCATCTGCCGCTGGTGGCCGACGCCACCGGCACGCTGGTCGGGCATGTGGCGCGTGCCAATCCGCACGCCGCGCTGTTGGCTGAAGGCGCCACCGTTACCGCGGTGTTCCACGGCCCGCATGTGTATGTGTCACCGACCTGGTATGAACAGCCCAGTGTGCCGACCTGGAATTACGCGACAGTGCATGTGCATGCCAAGGTGCGCGTGATCGACGGCGAGGCCGCGCAGGCAATGCTCGACCACTTGGTCGATACCTTCGACCCCGATCCGCTCGGCGAGGCGGGTACGCGGCACATGCGGCAGGATGAGCGCGCCGGCATGCTGGCCCACATCCACTGTTTCGTGCTTGAGATGCAGCGGGTCGAGGCCAAGTTCAAGCTGTCGCAGAACAAGTCGCCGGCCGATCGACTGCGCGTCGTCAGCGCCCTCGGCCAGCAGGACAACCCGGACGCTGACGCCATCGCCAGCCTGATGATGAACACCCTGATGCAGAGCCGCTGACACGCCTTCTGCCCCCCAAGATTTTGGCATTGCCACCGCACACCGGCGATGCGACACGACAGACGAGAACGATGATGCAAGCCGACCGTACCGAAGAACTCCGCCACCTGCTCGAAACCCGCATCCTGCTGCTCGACGGCGCGATGGGCACGATGGTGCAGAAGCACAAGCTGCAGGAGGCCGACTACCGCGGTACGCGCTTCGCCAACTGGGCGAGCGACGTGAAGGGCAACAACGACCTGCTGCTGCTGAGCAAGCCCGAGATTATCCGCGGCATCCACGCGGCGTATCTGGATGCCGGCGCCGACATCATCGAGACCAACACCTTCAACGCCACGCGCGTGTCGCAGGGCGAATACGGCATGCAGGATCTGGCCTACGAGCTCAACGTCGCCGGTGCGCGGCTCGCACGCGAAGTGTGCGACGAGTTCGCCGCGAAGACCGGGCGCCCGCGCTTCGTCGCCGGCGTGCTCGGCCCGACCTCGCGCACCGCGTCGCTGTCGCCGGACGTGAACGACCCCGGCTTCCGCAACATCACCTTCGATGCGCTGGTCGCCGACTACATCGAGTCGGCCAAGGGCCTGGTCGAAGGCGGCGCCGACATCCTGATGGTCGAGACCATCTTCGACACGCTCAACGCCAAGGCCGCGCTGTTCGCGATCGAACGCTTCTTCGACGAAGCCGGCCGCCGCTGGCCGGTGATGATCTCCGGCACCATCACCGACGCCTCGGGCCGCACGCTCTCGGGCCAGACCACCGAGGCCTTCTGGGATTCGCTCGCGCACACCAATCCGCTGACGATTGGTCTCAACTGCGCGCTGGGTGCGAAGGAGCTGCGCCAGTACGTCGAAGAGATGGCGCGGGTGTCCGAGACCTGGCGCTCGGCCCACCCCAACGCGGGCCTGCCCAACGCCTTCGGCGAGTACGACGACACGCCGGAGAACATGGCGCGCCAAGTCGGCGAATGGGCGCAGAGCGGTTTCGTAAATATCGTCGGCGGCTGCTGCGGCACGACGCCGGATCACATCAAGGCGATCGGTGAAGCGGTGGCTAGCGTGAAGCCCGCCTACCGGCCGAAGAAGTCGCATGTGATGCACCTCTCGGGCCTGGAGCCGCTCGCGATTTCCGACGACTCGCTGTTTGTGAACGTCGGCGAGCGCACCAACGTTACCGGCTCGCGCGTGTTCGCGAAGATGATCCTCGAAGGCCGCTTCGACGACGCGCTGGCGGTGGCCCGCCAGCAGGTGGAGAACGGCGCGCAGGTCATCGACATCAACATGGACGAGGCGATGCTCGACTCGCAGGCGGCGATGGAACGCTTCCTGAAGCTGATCGCCTCGGAGCCTGACATCGCCCGTGTGCCGGTGATGATCGATTCCTCGAAGTGGGAAGTGATCGAGACGGGGCTCAAGTGCCTGCAGGGCAAGGGCATCGTCAACTCGATCTCGATGAAGGAAGGCGAAGAGAAGTTCCTCGAACAGGCGCGGCTGGTGATGCGCTACGGCGCGGCCGCCGTGGTGATGGCCTTCGACGAGAAGGGCCAGGCCGACACCTACCAGCGCAAGATCGAGATCTGTGAACGGGCCTACAAGCTGCTCACGGCATCGCCGGAGCAAGGCGGAGTCGGTTTCCCGCCCGAAGACATCATCTTCGACCCGAACGTGTTCGCCATCGCCACCGGCATCGCGGAACACGACAACTACGGCGTCGACTTCATCGAGGCGGTGCGCTGGATCCACCAGAACCTGCCGCACGCCAAGACCTCCGGCGGCATCTCGAACGTGTCCTTCTCGTTCCGTGGCAATGACCATGTGCGCGAGGCGATCCACACCGTGTTCCTGTTCCACGCGATCAAGGCGGGGCTCACGATGGGCATCGTCAACGCCGGCCAGCTCGGCGTGTACGACGAGCTCGAACCGAAGCTGCGCGAACTGGTCGAGGACGTGGTGCTCAACCGCCACCCGGGCGCCGGTGAAGCGCTGGTCGAGTACGCCCAGCAGGTGAAGGGCTCCGCGAAAGAGCGCGTGGAAGATCTCGCATGGCGCGAGCAGCCGGTCGGCGAGCGCCTGAAGCACGCGCTGGTGCGCGGCATCACCGACTACGTGGTGGCTGACACCGAGGAAGCGCGCGCCGCGCTCGAAGCGGCAGGCAAGCCGCCGCTGTCGGTAATCGAAGGCCCGCTGATGGACGGCATGAACGTCGTTGGCGACCTGTTTGGTGCCGGCAAGATGTTCCTGCCGCAGGTGGTCAAGTCCGCCCGTGTGATGAAGCAGGCCGTCGCCCACCTGATCCCCTTCATCGAGGCAGAAAAGGCGCGTACCGGCGCCGCCGCCAAGGGCAAGATCGTCATCGCCACCGTGAAGGGCGATGTGCACGACATCGGCAAGAACATTGTCGGCGTGGTGCTGGGCTGCAACGGCTACGACGTGGTGGACCTCGGCGTGATGGTGCCGGCGGAGAAGATCCTCAACGCCGCGCGCGAGCACGGCGCGCAGGCGATCGGCCTCTCCGGCCTGATCACGCCCTCGCTCGAGGAGATGAGCCACATCGCGGCCGAGATGCAGCGCCAGGGCTTCGAGGTACCACTCTTGATCGGCGGCGCCACCACAAGCCGTGCGCACACCGCGATCAAGATTGCGCCGAACTACGAAGGCCCGGTGGTCTACGTGCCGGATGCCTCGCGCGCGGTCGGCGTGGTCACCAAGCTGCTCTCCATCGACCACCGCAACACCTTCGTCGCCGAAGTTGCCGAGGACTACGAGAAGGTGCGTGAGCAGCACGGCAAGAAGCGCGGCGTGCAGCTGGTGCCCTACGCGGTCGCCGCAGCCAACCATGCGAAGCTCGATTTCGACACCTACACGCCGCCGAAGCCGGACGTCACCGGCCTGCGCGCGCTGCGCAACATGGATCTGGCGAAGCTCGCCGAGTACATCGACTGGGGCCCCTTCTTCCAGACCTGGGACCTCGCTGGCCCCTTCCCGGCCATCCTCGACGACGAGGTGGTCGGTGCGACCGCGCGGCAGGTGTATGCCGACGCGCAGGCGATGCTGAAGAAGATCATCGACGGCCGCTGGCTCACCGCACACGGCGTGTTCGGCATCTGGCCGGCGGCCCGAGGCGTGGAAGGTGGCCGCGCGGGAGCCACGGGCGCCGACATCATCATCTACACCGACGAGTCACGCAGCGCGGTGCGCCAGGTCTTGCCGCAGCTGCGCCAGCAGCACGAGCGCCCGGACGGCAAGCCGCACTGGTGCCTCGCCGACTTCCTCGCGCCCGAGGGCGGCAAGCCCGACTGGCTGGGTGGCTTCGCGGTCACCGCCGGCGTCGGCATCGAAAAGAAGCTCGAAGAGTTCGCCGCCGCGCACGACGACTACAGCGGCATCATGCTCAAGGCGCTGGCCGACCGCCTCGCCGAAGCCTTCGCCGAGTACCTGCACGAGAAGGTCCGTAGGTCCGACTGGGGCTACGCTGCCGATGAGTCGCTCGACACCGCGGCCCTCGTCGCCGAGCAGTACAAGGGCATCCGCCCGGCCCCCGGCTACCCGGCCTGCCCGGACCACACCCAGAAGGGCCCGCTCTTCGACCTGCTCGATGCCCCACGCGCCACCGGCCTGCACCTGACCGAATCCTTCGCGATGACGCCCGCGGCGGCGGTGTCCGGCTTCTACTTCAGCCACCCCGAAGCGCACTACTTCGCCGTGCCGAAGATCGGCCGCGACCAGCTCGAAGATTGGGCGAAGAGGAAGCAGATGAGCGTGGAGGCGGCGGCGCGCTGGCTGGCTCCCTTACTCTGAGCGCTCCTCTAAGTGAAGGTAAATAAAGTTCCTTCGACCGCGGTGGGCTGTGGTCGGTCGGCACGCGCTTCATCGTGATTCGTCGCGCATGTAGGCTACATTGAGAAACGCGGCCGCCGCTTCCTTCTCAGCGCCGGTATGCGTTTGCAAGACGTTAGCCCAAGAGTGATCGTCGGTGACGACGTGTGGCACCTTTTAACCTGCACTGCGGGTGTTGTTGCGCACATCCCCGACGCCTCCCTGGCATAGAGCAGTATCGCAACCGAGACTGTGGGTCTCCATGTGCCAACTTACCAAGAGTTTTACGCTCGTAGCGCTGAGCCGGAACGCGTCCGTCAGCGCCTTGAGGCTAGAAGCTTGGTTTGGCTAGTCGGCGGCTGGTCAGCGTGCTGAGACCAACTAGCGCAACGAGGTGGTGCATTGGCAGGCGCACGACGCAAAAGTCGAATTTGAGCTCTCGCCCGCGCGTCGCGAACACTGAGTCCAGCCGCTGGGGCGATCAACAAACGATACCCGGCGTCGTCGTCTGTTCTACCAGAAATCGTCGCTTTCGAGGGCTTGCTTTGGCATTCTCGTGGCTGCATATTCGAAGCCGCCTACGGACGGGACTGACGCTATTTGCGACGACAGGCTGCCCGAATCCTTCGACGGTATCGTGGCTCGGGCATACGGCGGCAAGGTTGAGCAGATGTCCGGGCCCCGGCATGACGGATGGAGAAAGCGGCGATACTAGCCCGGGGCTCGCTCGCGATGTGCCAGTAGACGCAGTATCGTCGGTCGCGCTTGCCGGGCGCTACGCTGTCTAATCCTTCTGGATTTTGGTCCAAGAGTTTGGTTTCGCCACGTCGAATGACAGCATCACGGTGCTCTCCTGGCCGGTGCTTGCATCTGGGCCGCTGACCTCGAGCAACCCGACGGAGCCTGTCAGAAGCATTCGTGGCACGATAGGAGACGACAAACTCTTGAGTTGTGCTGCAGCCGCAACTGCGGCGTCGTCGGCATACAGGGACAGACTGCTCTTGTAAGGGTTGAACGAGTAAAGGCTCTCGCGACCAGTGAGGCCGCTCACGCGAATGGCGCCATAGCCGTACTCGATCGTTCGTGTTTCGCTTCGTGTTTCGCGATTGATCGCCAGGGCGTGAAGCATGAATTTTTCCGTAAGCTTGGCCGGGATGCGCTTGAAAACCGCGGAAATGTCACTTCCGATCTTAGGATCCACCGAGAAGCGTGAAAACACGAGACTCTCGTTCGCAGCAGCGATCGCTCTCTGGCCAGTCAACTCGGGTTGGGCGACGAGCAAACCGTTATTCTCGTCGGCAATATAGGCGGTAGCGAAGAACGCGTGGGAGACCCCAAGATAGTCGGGTGCAGCACCGTCGCCCAGGGGAATCGAGCCGTTTGGATCTTCCTCCGCTGCAGAGAAGGGCGGGAGACTTGCTACGATTGCTCCGATCGTTCTTTCATGAGGAAGTTTAACTAGCACTCGACGCCACTGGCCCGATGCGAGGGCTTCGGTGCCGACGAACCTGAATTCGGTACTGGTCGCGCCACTAAAAGTGAGTGGCGTGCTTCCAGGACCAAGGATACCGAGCGTAGTGGTAAGAACGTCGATCTGCTTAGTGGCGAGGTTGATACGCGTGAATCCGGCGGCAGAGCTTCCAGTCGCGCCCCGATCAAACAGCGCAACGTTCTGGCTGATGTCCAGCAACTTGGCACCATGCGCAATAGTCCAAGTGGCGGTTGCGGTATTTGGTGCGCCGGTGTTCACCTGCACTATGTCGTCGCTTGTCGCGCCTGCACGCCTGATTAACCAACCACCACGGTCGCCGGGCAAGTAGCGGTTGAGCTCGACGAGGACCTCACCGTCAATGCTGACTTCGGTGATCCTCCCGTTGATGCCAACCGCCACGGAGTTGTCGTCAGTCGTGCCGCACAGCTTGTCGGGACCACGTTTCTGAATCAACAACACGGCGTCGGTCGGCAGCGATCGCGACTGCGCCACGCGACCTAACGGGCACAGTTCGTCAGACGCGTACAGAGTCGAACCCATCGGGCGCGAACCCTCGGCTGCAAGGCTGACTCGCAAGAGCGCACGCCGGGTCTGGTCGAGAACGAACAAATGGGTGGCGACGACCGGAGAATTCGGATCGGACGCAAACCGCTGGCCGAATACTGGCCAAATCGCGTAAGGAGCGTCGGTAACGGGCAGAACGTTAATTAGTCGATCCCGGGCGGTCTCGTGCAGCAGTACGACCGAACTAGCGCTGATAGGGGCCTCGACCATGTCGTCGCTTGCAAGCGGAGGTTGGTACCAACCGGTTTTGGGGTACTGGGGTTCTGATGCGGTGTTGCCTCCGCCGCCACAGGCAATCAATAAGAGAGGCAATACCAAAAGCACCAAGCGATCGAAGAGATTTGCGCCGAACATGATATGGACAATGCGTAAAGGAAGCTGCGACACCTCAAATACTACCGGCGCCACGCGCTCAGCGTTAGCATTTGAGAGGATCTCGTACCCGGGATCCGGACCAAAGTCACGGTGGTGCAAATGACATTCTCCGCACTTGGCCTTTTGCGATACGGGTTGCGTTTGCGTCTCGTCCTTCGTCGCCGGCTTCTTTGAGATGCTGTAGCCGTTTGGGTGGCCTCGGTCCAGACGTGTTTTAGCTCGCCTCTGCGTGAGCACAGGGTTTGCCTACCCGACCGTGGGCAGTCAAGGTAGTCTGCGTCGCTCAAACGTCGCGTGAGTAGGCCGCTTCGATCCGGCGCGGCCGTGATCGGGCCCATGAGGGCGAATTGCGCGGGCGCAAAGCTCCGCCGTTGCGCGAGTCGCTACACTGAAGTGACCCTTTCCCGACGCCGAGGAGTGCTGACGTGCCAATCTATCCGATGACCAAGCCCTCTCGTCGTTTCCGCAAGGCGGTTGCTGCACTGCTCGCGTTGGGCGCAATGGCGGGTTCGCCGGTTCGGGCGGAGACCGATCTGGGCTCCCTGGATCTGATCAGTAGTGCCTCCGAGGATTCGCCAGTGCCGCAGGGCCTGGTATTGGGTGGCGTCTATATCGGCGCGAACGCGCGCTACAAGGCGCTGGACGACATGAACCTTGTGGTGCCGGGCGGCGTGTATTTCGGCGAGCGCTTCATGTACCTCGGCGACCGTGCCCGTTACTACTTTTATCGCGGAGGCGGTTTTGCGGCCTTCGCATACGGCCGCGTGCGCTTCGGTAATCTCGACCCGGCCGATGCGCCGGAGCTGGCGGGCATGACGAAGCGGGAATGGGAGCCCGAGGCTGGCATCGGCGCCAATCTGATTACGCCGTATGCGTTGCTGACGATGCGTGCCGCGAGCGACATCAGCGGTACCAGCAAGGGGCAGGAGTGCCTGCTGTGGTCGGACTTTCCCGTGATCCGCGGCCGCCTGCTGGTGATGCCCGGCCTGGGCCTGCTGTGGCGTTCGAGCAAGCTCGCGAATTACTACTTCGGTGGCGTATCGGCCGACGAAGCGCGGCCCGGTCGCCCGCAGCACGACACCGGCGCGACCTGGTCGCCGATGATGAGCCTGATCACCAGCTATCGTTTCGACCGCCACTGGCTCGGTACGGTATCCGGCAATATCGAACACTTTGACAGCGGTACCGCAAAGAGCCCGATCGTCGCGCACGACAACGAAGTGACAGTGATCGCGGGCGTCGGCTACATCTGGTGATACCGGCCTCGTAGCGCCGCGCACGCCGATCACTGGAGGCGTGTGTATGCTGGCGGCTTCCCACAAGGAGCCCCGAACATGCGCCGCTCGCGTGCCATCCATGGCGCTGCGCTGTTGTTGTCCGCAGCGTTTGCCGCCCCAGCCGTCGCCGACGATGCCGTAATCGCGCGCGTGCTCGAACGCATCGACGGTCGCCAGATCGAATCGGACATTCGCACGTTGGTGGCTTTCGGCACCCGCCACACGATGTCCGACACGCAATCGGAATCCCGCGGCATCGGTGCTGCGCGGCGCTGGATCAAGCAGCGGCTTGAAGCCTGCAACGCTGAGCGCAAGGGGCGACTGAGCGTGCGCTTTCTCAGTCATGTGGAGCTGGCGGGCCGGCGCATCGACCGGCCGACCGAGATCGTCAATGTCGTCGCCACCCTGCCCGGCTTAGACCCGCTTGGCCGTGAGCGGGTGTACCTCGTGAGCGGCCACTACGATTCGCGCGCCAGTGATGTGATGGATGCGAGGTCCGACGCACCGGGCGCGAACGATGATGCCTCCGGCGTTGCTGCGGTGATTGCCATAGCGTGCGCGATGGCGGATCAGTCCACCCGTGCGACGATCGTGTTCGCCGCCGTGGCCGGCGAAGAGCAGGGCCTTCTCGGTGCCGACCGGCTCGCGCGCGACGCGGCTGCCGAGCACACCCGCATCGAGGGCATGATCACCAACGACATCATCGGTAGTTCGCTCGGTGACGACGGCGTGCGCCGCGCCGATACGGTGCGACTGTTCGCCGACGGCCTGACGCCAATGCTCAAGACGGTGTTGGCTAACGAGCGCAACCAGCCGGGTGAAGACAGCTTCGCAAAGCAGGCACGCGAGCAACTGCTGCAGATCGCCCGCATCGGCGGCGAGCACGACACGCCCACGCACCAGTTCGCCCGTGCCGTGAAGCGGGCGGCCGAGCAGTGGCAGCCGGGCTTCAAGGTGCAGCTCGTCGCGCGACGCGACCGCTTCCTGCGCGGGGGTGACCACCTGCCCTTCCTCGAGCGCGGCTTCCCCGCGCTGCGCTTCACCGAGCCGGTTGAAGACTTCCGGCACCAGCACCAGGACTTGCGTGAGTCCGATGGCCATCGATACGGCGACTTGCCGGACTATGTCGACTTCGACTACGTCGCGCGGGTTGCCCGGGCCAATGCGGCCGCGCTGGCCAGCCTGGCGCGCGCACCCGCAGCACCCGCGCGTGTCGTGCTCGATACGCAGTCACTGAGCAACGACACACGGCTGACCTGGGAGGCGAGCCCGGAGCAGAACGTAGCGGGTTATCGGGTGGTATGGCGCGAGACCACCTCGCCGGTCTGGCAGCATCAGCACGACGCCGGCAAGGCGCGCGAACTGACGCTCAAGGGCATATCGAAGGACGACTACCTCTTCGGCGTGATTGCGCTCGACGCAGAGGGCAACGAGAGCGCAGCGCGCTTTGCCGGCATTGCCCAGTGACGCCGCATCGCGCGTGATGCGCGTCACGCGGCCGCCGGCAATAGGGAAAAATTAGGATTCCGCGAGCCAAGATTTAGGAACGGCGTGGGCGCCGCCTTTCTATTCTCCAGTCATCCGATGCGCAGGCATCGGCTTACCCCAAGACAGCAGCTGGAGAACATCATGCAACACCCCCGTCACGACATTTACGCCTTCATCCACAAAGGGCTGCGTGCCTTCATGGCGCATACGCTGGTCCGCGTCGGCCGGCTCGATGCGCACGACAGTGCCGACATCGCTGTAGTCAGCGAAGAAGTGCGTGCGCTGCTCGATATCTGCGAGCACCATCTTGAGAACGAAAACCGCCATGTTCACCCGGCGATGGAAGCGCGCCAGCCCGGCTCGTGCGCCGACGTCGCCGCGGAGCACGAGGCGCACGCCCTCGAGATCGCACAACTACGCTGGCTGCTCGAACGGGTGCCGGGCAATGACGAGGCAGCGCAAGGTCTCTACCGCCGCCTGTCCGATTTCGTCGGCCACAACTTCGAGCACATGGGCAAGGAAGAGCGCGAGCACAACGCCGTGCTGTGGGCGCACTACAGCGACGACGAGATCCGCGCAATCGAGCACGCCATCGTGTCGGGCGAAGCCCCGGATCGCCTGCAACTTGCGATGCGCTGGATGCTGCCGCACATGACGCCGAACGAGCGCGCCGGCATGCTGGGCGGAATGCGGCGCACCGCACCGGCGGAAGTCTTCGACGGCGTACTCAACCTGATCCGCCCGCTGCTCGGCGGCCGCGACTGGCGCAAGCTCACGCTCGCGCTGGGCATTTAAGGAGGCGACCATGACCCGACAGGCACAACGCTGGGTATTGCTCGCCCTGCTCTATTTCGTCGTCGCGGTTGCGCTCGGCGTCGGTATGGCGGCGAGCCACGACTTCCGCCTGCGCCCGATCCATGTGCACCTCAATCTGCTCGGCTGGGTGTCGCTCGCGCTGACCGGCTGGGTCTACACCCAGTTCCCTCGCGCGGCCGCCAATCGCGCGGCAACGCTGCACTTCTGGCTCTACAACCTCGCGCTGCCGGTGATGATGGCGGGCCTCGCCGCCCTGCTGCTGGGCACCCCAGCGGCAGAACCGGTGGTGGCCGTCAGCAGCGTGCTGGTGTTTGCATCGGTCGTGCTGTTCGCGGTGAATGTGATCAGGCATCGCTTACCGGCCGGCGCTGCGGCGGCGTGACCGGATCTGCTGGAAAAAATGAGGGGCGGCCAATGGTCGCCTCCGTTCTTTCGACGAACCTACAGGTCGCGCAGATCGAGTGGCATGTCGACCTCAAGCCGGAACAGCCCGCGCCCGGTCTTGCGCAGGCGGATGCCGGCGTTGCGTTCGTCGAGGCGCCGCTGCAGCAGGATCAGGCGGGCTTCGAGGTTGTCGCTGATCTCGGGTAGCCGCAGGTCAGGTGAAACGCGCAGTTCGCGGTTGGAGAAGTCTTCGCGGCCGGTTGCGGCACGTGTCTGCAGCAGGCACCACAGGATCGCGCCGGCGACGCCCTTGATCAGGTAGTCGCCGCCAATGAAGATGCTGTCGTTGGCTGCGTAGTGGCGGACTTCCAGCGCCTGACCGGCGAGTGGCGCGGCAGGGCGTGCTTCGCGTTCGGTGACGGCGGATTCGACCAGTGCCTGTTGTTGCAGCGCGTGGATTGCAGAGCCGAGCTGGGTCGCGAGCGCGACGAGGGCATCTTCATCGTCATAGGTGAAGCGCAGGTCTTGCGGGCTTTCGACACACAGCACACCGAGCAGGCGACCGTGCGCGAGTACGGGTACGGCGAGCTGGCTGTGCGGTTCCGGCAGGCCGGGAAACGGTATCTGCGTTTCGAGTGGCCATGGATGGGCGCAGGCGCCGTCGAGCGCGGCACGGCCGTAGCTGTACTCCATGGTCATGTGGTTGATGCGGATCGGCGTGCGGTACTGCGCCGCGACGCCGATCACGCCATCGCCGTAGGCGATTTCGGAGCCGACACCGGTCACCGGATAGCCGCGGCTTGCCACGGTGTAGAGGCGTCCACAGGCCTCCTCGGCGAACAGCAGCATCGAATGCTCGATGCCGAAGTCACTCGCGAGCGCATCGAGTGCGGCGTCGACGGCGCCGTCGAGGTCAACGCAGGCCGCGATCCGTGCGCTGGCACTGCGCATTGCGTTGAGCAGGTTGCGGCGCGGCTGCGGATTCGGCAGCACCGGGCCGGGGATGCGCTCGACACCCAGCACGCGGTAAACGTCTGCACCTTGCAAGCGGAACACGCCCACCATGCCGGAGTGCGATGCAATGCCGGCGAGCTTCGCCTTCATGTGCTGGAACAGCGCGCCTTCGGTCTCGGTGCGCAGGTAGAGCAGTTCGATGTGGAAGCTCTCGCCGCTGATCGGGTCGATCACCAGCGCTGTGCTGCGCGGGTTTGCAAGGATGTTCTCGCGCGTCTTGTTGAAGAACTGGAATGACAGCGCGACATGGCGCGGATCGACGTAATGCATCTGCGACACGTAGGTCACGTTCGGCGTGCCATCGGCACTGGCGGTGGCGAGCACCGCTGGAATCGAGCCTTCGAGGCAGCCGCGGATCGCTTCGAGCTGGATCATGGGCGCCTCGCCAGGGCTTCGCCGGCGCGCGGGCCGGGGGTTTGGCCGAACACGCCATCGGGCGTGAAACGCACCGCGAGCAGATCGGCCGGGTCGCGCCAGAACACGGCGTCGACGAAGTCCCCACCCCAGCCGAGCAGGCCGATGTCTTCGGTGAAGAGGTCGAGATTGCGTCGGACGCGGGCGACGTCGCCGGGCTCAAGCGGCACGGTGCGCGCGTTTCGGCCCTTGATCTGCACCGTCTCATGCGTGCTCGGGCGGCTGAAGGTCACTGCGATGCGGCCGTTGGCGGCGATGTCACGGCAGGTGGCCTCCGCGCTTTCAGCGAAGAGGAACACGGTGAGTGTCGTCAGGTCGTCCGCCGGGCGGCAGCCGACGCCCTTCGCGATCGAGGGGACGAGGCGGCTGTCGCAGGATGCGACCGTGATCGAGAGGCCGCTGACAATGAAGTCGGCGACCGCGGGTGTCATCAGCGGGGTTTGCGGTGCGGCTGGCATCGGATTCCGGGGGGAAGGAGCGACTTCATCAGGCTAGCATCGGTGCGTCGGCGCGCAAGTGTCATTCGATACCTTGCGATACGCAAAGGGCGGCCGGCGCGGCAGCCCCTACAATCGCGGCCTTCTCGTCTTCCTGTGCAGTCGACCATGCGTGCAGCTCCCCTCCCCGCTTCGTTCTTCGGCATGGTGCTCGGTTTGTCCGGGCTCGGGCAGGCCTGGCGTCTGGCGCATCGCATGTGGGGGGTGCCGCCATGGATCGGCGAAGCCGTGCTGCTGCTGGCGGCCCTGGTCTGGGCGACACTGTTGCTCGCCTACGCACTTCAGGCACTGCGCGCACCTGCGCATGCAGCCGCCGAGTTCAAACACCCGGTGCAAGGCAGCACGCCGGCCTTGTTGGGGGTCGCGACCTTGCTGATGGTGCTGGCGGTGCTGCCCTACTCGCTGGCGGCGGCGTGGGGGCTGGCACTTGCCGGCATCGGTTGGCATCTGGCCTTCGCGCTGTGGCACACGGGCTTGTTGTGGCAGGGCGGGCGCGAGGCGCAGCACACGGTGCCAGCGATCTACCTGCCGACGGTCGCGGGCAACTTCACCAGCGCAGCGGCGCTCGGTGCGCTTGGGCATGCGGACTGGGGCTGGCTGTTCCTTGGCGCTGGGGTGTTCTCATGGTTTGCGCTTGAATCGCTGGTGATGCAGCGGCTTTGGCAGGGGCCTGCGGTGCCGGCCCCACAGCGTCCGCTGATCGGCATCCAGTTTGCGCCGCCGGTGGTTTGCGCGATGGCCTGGCTGATGCTGGAGCCCGCGGGGCACGACCATTGGCTGCTGATGCTGTGGGGCTATGGCCTTTTCCAACTGCTGCTGGGTGTGCGCCTGCGTCGTTGGCTTGCCGCACAGCCGTTTGCGCCCTCTTACTGGGCCTACACCTTCGGCGTGGCGTCGGCGACGGTGGTTGGCCTCAAGTTGGCTATTGCGGGCGTGCCGGCGGCCGGCATGCTGGCGTTGCCAGTATTCATCGCGGCCAATCTGTTCATCGGCACGCTGGCGCTGCGTACCGCATGGCTTGGGTTCAGCGGCCGCTTGTTACCGCGCACCGTGCCCTGAAACAGAACCGCCCCTTCGCGGGGCGGTGTTCGGCGTGCTGATTCAGCGTGCTGTGCGGCGGCGGCGCGCGCCCAGCGCGACGATGCCGAGGCCGGCAAGCAGCATCGCGTAGGTCTCGGGTTCCGGCACGGCGCTGATCAGCTGGGCCTGGTAGCCGGGCAGATCGCTGTCGCTGAACGAGAACACGTAGAACTTGTTCGGATTCGCGATGCCGGCCGGGTGATTGCTGTCCGTCACGCTGGAGAGGAAGTCGTTGTCGTTCGCCACGTACAGCGTGTGGCGGGTTTCGCCGCCGACCACGATGTCCTGGCCGAAGGAAAGGCCCTCGATCTTCGCCGGGATGTCGTTGGCCTTCACGCCCGCCGCGCTGAGCTTGCTGGCGAAGTCCAGCACCAGCGTCTTGCCGACGGCCTTGCTGCTCAGGTCGCCACTCAGCGCGCTGACGTCCTGCGCACCGGCGAGGTCGATCCGGAAGAACTGTTTCACGGCCGCGCTGCTGTTGTCGCCGAGGCCTTTGCCGTCTCGTTCGTCGACAAGGAACTCATGGTCGTTGATCGCGACGATCTCGCTCACGCCGCTGCCGGTCGTGAGCTTGTAGGCGTACTGGTGAGTCGTGCCGCTGGCGATGTCGATCGTCACGATGCGCACGTTCTTCTTCGTGTCCTGTTCCAGCGGCGCCTGCATGATGCCGACGAGGGTCTTGCCGTCCGGCGTGATCGCGAGGCCTTCCATGCCCTTGTTCGCGACACGGCCGATCGTGTTGCCTGCAATCTCGACGTCACCCTTCGGGCTCAGGTTGCTGACCGCGAGGTTGGCCGGCAGCGCGAAGCTGTTGGTACGTGCGCCGGTCGCGCGGTCGAACTGATACACGTAGGGGCCGTACTCGTCGGAGACGAACACGCTCTTGCCATCGTTCGACACGCGGATGCCTTCCGGGTCGAGGCGCGCGTTGTTGCCGCTGGTCGAGGGCAGCGCGGCGTTGAAGTTGTCCGAACGCCCGCTGAAGTAATACTTGCCGGCGCTGTTTTGCGCCAGCGCGCCATTGCCGACGCCAAGCCCGGCGCCGCTGCCGTAGGCCAGCGCGCTGTTGCTGTACAGCAGCGTCGTCGCGCTCAGCGTTGGCGTCAGCGTGTAGGGCAGCGCGCCGGAAGCCGACGCGGTCAGCTTCATCGTCACGGTTTGCAGGCGCGGGATGTAGCTGGTCGTGTCGTCGATCGCACTGTTGTAGGAGACGGCGTTTGGCCCCCGATCCGGCAGTGCGATGAAGGTTTTTCCCCCCGCCCAAGCGAGGCCGGATCCGAGGCCGCCGAGGATGTTGGCCGCAACGCCATTCTCAAGGGTGCCGCTCAGGCCTGAGAGATCGGCAAATGAGCCGGCAGCGCTGCCGTTCAGATCGCCGATCGCAACCAGGTCAAAGGCGGCGATGGCAGGCGTGGTGATGGCCGCGAGCAGGGCGGCAATCAGGGTCTTCTTGTGCATGGTGGTTGTCCGTCAGGGTCGGGTGGTCGGATCGCCGGTGCCGCACGCAAGGTCGGCAAGGCCCGAAGAGCCTGTTGCCAGGCAATGACGCGGCTGTGACGGCCGCCCCCGCAGTGGCGCCTGAGCGCGACTTTCGTCACGGAATCCGCTAGGGGTGGCGACTTACGGTGACGTTGGTGCCGATCGCCGCCGCGCGCATTGCTGCAGCCGGTGGGCGACAAAGCGATTGCGCTGCTGGCCCACTTGCGCCCGTCGGCCGGGCGATGAACGGTCAGCTGCGCAGCTGTACCCCTCGGCTACGCCAACAGCCTTGCTTCCGAGCGTGCGCCGTCTATACCCAACAGACCGGCCGTCCGGTCGGCACCCTCATGAGGAGTAACGTGATGCGTACGATCTTCCGCTATGCGTTGTGTGCCGTACTTGCGCTGATAGCCGGTACTGCGATGTCCCAGGACAAGCAGTACAAGGAAGGCCCGGTCGTGGAGCAGAGCTTCATCAAGATCAAGCCCGGCAAGTTCAGCGATTACGTCGCTTATCTCGCAGGGCCTTACAAGGCATTGATGGAGGCGCGTAAGAAGGCTGGCCTGATTACGAGCTATGCGGTCTATTCGTTTGCGGCACGCAACCCGTCCGAGCCGGACATGATCCTGAGCACTACCTATCCGAACTGGGCGGCGCTCGATCGGGTTGCCGAGGATGAGGCGGTCTCGGCCAAGGTGATGGGCACGATGAAGCAGATGGAGCAGGCAGGCGCTGACCGTGGCGTGATGCGCGAGGTGCTCGGCTCACAGATGATGCAGGAGTTGATCCTCAAGTAGCGGGTGCCGCCGCTGCACGGCCGAGCGATCCGCGGCTTTCAGGCGGCGTCGGTGCTTGCGCGGGGGTTGAAGCGCCACTCGCTGAGGATCGCTGCGACGACCACCAGCGCACCGCCGGCCGCACCACGCAGGCCCAGCGATTCGGCGAGCCAGAGCCAGCCGAACAGCGCGGCGAACACCGGCTCCATTGCGTAGATCACGGTCGCCTTCTCGGCCGAGATGTGGCGTTGCGCGACCGCTTGCAGGAACAGCATGCCGGCGCTTGCGATCACGCCCAGGTAGATGATCGGCAGCAAGGCGGGCGCGGTGCGGGTCGGCAGCGTTGCGAGCCGGTCGCTGCCGAGCCCGGCAACCAGCATCCAGACCAGCGCGAAGCCGGCCATCAGCACGATCTGCGTGGCGGCCAGCGTGCGCGGATTGTGTTGCGCAGCGCGGCGCGACAGCAGGATCACGTAGACCGCGTAGGCCAGCGCGCAGACCAGCGTGGCCGCATCGCCGATCCAGTGACCGCCGCCTTCCCATGACAAGAGCCCGATGCCAATGCACGCGAGCGCGGCGGCGGCCAGCACTTGCGCGCTTAGCCGGCCACCCAGCACGAGCCCGATGAAGGGCACCATCAGCACGTTCAGGCTCGTGATGAAGGCGCTGCGATTGGATGAGATGTACTCCAGGCCGAAGGCCTGCGTCACGTACGACACCAGTGCGACGACACCGAGCACTGCGCCGTCGCGCCAGGTCGCGCGCGATGCCTTCAGTGCAAAGGGCAGCATCACGACACCGGCAACCAGGAAGCGCAACGCGGAGATCTCGACGCCGCTGAGCGTGGCCGAGGCCGCCTTCATCAGCGGAAAGGTGGTGCCCCAGACGAGGGTGACGAGCAGCAGCAGGACGACGTTGAGATTCACGGACGGGGCGCCGGCAAGCGGCGGGCGGGGAAAGCAGCGAGTTTACCAAGCGCCGGCACGGCCCCGCGAGGGGCCGATGTGCCTACCCGCCGGCGTTCAGAAACTCACCGCGAAACCGACCGACATGCCGCCCACGCCATCGCCGAACACGTAGCGTGCGACGAGTCGCGTGCGGGTCACGATGATGTCGTAAGCGCTGGAGTCGAATTCGATGCCGGCGCCGACCTGGCTCAGGCGCACGAAGCCGAGCGCGCCGCGCTGGTCGCCGAAGTATTCCGAATGCGCGCACTCGAGCACGTAGCGCACCGGTCGGTCCATCAGCCGCCACGGTGTCGGGGCGCGGTAGCGTGCCCAGATGTTGGCAGTGGTGGAATTCGAACTGCCTTGCACCGCCTCGCTGGTGTTATTGAAGCTGCGCAGCGTCAGGTTCGTGATGCGTGCTTCGATGTCGGTTTCGTGACTCTCGTACGCCGCCTCATAGTCGAGCATCAGGCTGCCGCCCAGGCCGTATGCGTTCAGGGTGCCGCCATCGAGGAAGGCGATGTCGTGGTCGAGCTTGTTCTCTATGAAGGCGCGCGCAACGGTGAGATCGCTCGCCACCGTACCGAGCGAGAAGTTGAAGATCGGGCGCAAGACGAGGTGGTCCGCGATCGGGAAATCCCAGCCGATGCCGCCGGTGCCGGACAAGGAGGTCCACTTGACCGGTATCGACCTCGTATTGGTGCCGTCCGTGGCGACGAAGCTCGGGTCGTAGCGGCTGTAGGCCGCCGCACCTTCGAGATAGATGGGCGTTTCGCGGCTCCAGGTGAAGCCTCCGCCGACCTGCGACATCAGCAGGTCCGGGTTGCCAGTGGCATCACTGCTGATCGATAGCGAGCTGGAGGTGATGTCCGGGATTGCTGAATAGCTCATCAGCGACAGCACGCCGTTTGCTGCCTTCTGGATGTTGGAACCGGTAATCCGGTAAGGCCGAACTTGCGCCACTGCGGGCGGGATCGCCAGCGCGACGGCGAGGGCGGACAGGGCAAGGCGAACGGCAAACATCGGAACGCGCTCCGGGGTTGAACCGCCGCAGTCGCAAGTGGCTGCTTGCAAGACTGACGTCGTGGTTGGTCTTGGTGACGTAGCGGAAGCTAGCACAGCCTGGCGTGGCGCGTGTTGCGCGCGGCGCGCCTATGAGGCACTAGCGATCGTCCGTCTTCGTGATTTGTACGCGGCAGTGTGCAGATTCCAGCAACACCGCCGTGTCGCTGTTTTCGTTGCGCAGCAGGCAGCTACCGCCGGAGGTCACGAGGCGCAGCCGGTGCGGCTCAAAACGCGCGCGATCGGCGAGCGGCAAATCGAGCAGCGACCGCCGTGGCATCCGTTCCAGTGTCAGACGGCTCTCTTGCGTGAAGGCGTCGGGCGCCAGCAGCACCGGCGTGCCGCCGAGCAGGGTGCTGGCCGCTGCGCGTACCTCGGCGCGTGTGTCGGCGTCCGGTTCGATCAGCAGTGCGTCATGCTCCGCCAGTTGCGGCGGCGTCTGGCATGCCGTCAGCACCAGGCCGGCGACGAGCGGAAGGGCCGTTGCACGGTTCATGGTTGGCCCACGATGCGGTTGTCGCGCCACGGCGCGCGCTTGCCGATGGCCGGGCCGCTGCTGATGGCCGCAATGCGCGTTTCCCGCGCTGCCGTTTGTGCCGGGCAGACGCCGTTGGTGCGATAGCTCAGCGCGGCAGCCAGCCGTGCTTCAGCCGGGTCGCCGAGGCTGTGTGCGAAATCGTCAGCCACTGCGCAGCCGGGCAGGCCGGCGGTGCCGCTGCCCGCGGGCACGAAGCCGTCGGCGTAGTCGCCAAAGCCCGCTGCATTGACGCCGCGGAACTGGATCGCGAAGTAGGTCGTGCCGCAGTTGTCCTGCGGGTAAAAGCCGTAAGGCTTGCCGCAGGTTGTGCTGCCGATCTGCACGACTTCGACGCCGACACCGCGCAGGCCGTTGATGATCGCTTCACTGGCCGAACAGGTGCCGCTGCCGGTGAGCACGTAGACGCGGTTGAGGCCCAGCGTCGGCAGGTTCTGCCCGTACGCGAGCGAGAAGCCGAGCGTGATGTTGTAGAACGGTGTCGGCGTCAGCGTGCGGCCAGTGATCGGGTCGGTGTTCGGATACTTGTCGTTGAACACGGTGCGTTCAAAGGTCTTGCCGGCCGTCTTGGCAGGCCCGGCCACCATGTAGGCGAGCTGGCTTGCGATCGCGAGGTAGCCACCGCCGTTGTAGCGGATGTCGAGCACCAGATCCTTGATGCCCTGCGCCTTGAGCTGGCTGATCGCGGTCACGAGATCGGCCTCCGCCGGTGCGATATGGTCGTTGAACTGCATGTAGCCGACCTTGCCATCGGTGGTATCCAGCGTGCGGGTGTTCATCACCGAGCTCAGCGTCACGGCGGTCGAGGTCAGCACCACATCGCGGGTGGTGTTGGTCGCCGGGTCGCGGACGGTCAGCGTATGCGTGGCGCCAACTTGATCCGGGAACATCGCTGCGTTGAGCCCATCCACGTTGCTGCTGTAGATCACGTCGATGCCATCGGCTGCGATGACTTCCATGCCGCGCGTGAGGCCGGCCGCTTCGGCGGGGGAACCCGGCTGCAGGTAGGCGACGCGGATCTCGCGTGGCGCCTTGCGCGAAATGCTGCTCCATTCCACGCCATAACCGGCGGTTACGCCGGACTGCGATTCCGCGATCCACTTGTCGGTGGCGTAGGTGAAGTGAAACTGATCCTTCTCGCGACCGCTGGGTGTCAGCGCCGGTGTCTTCAACACATCGAAGTAGTCCTGCGGCGTGGCGTAGGCGCTCGCATCCGGATCGGGCACTTCCGAGTACCAGAGGTAGAACTCATGGATCCAGGAACGCAGCCAGGCCTTCTCGGTTGCCGCGCTGCCGGCCTTGTCCGCATAGGCCTGGCCGGTGGCCGGGTTGGTGCCGCTGCGGGGGACGATGCACTGCGCCGCCAGGGTGCCTGAGGGCGGGAAGTCCTTGGTCGTGGTGCCGCCCGACGAGCCGCCGCCCCCGCCACCGCAGGCGGCAAGCAGCAGGGCAAGGCAACTGGCAGCAAGGGCGGTACGGGATGCGCGCATCGGTGTGGCTTCTCGACGGGGGATCAGCCAGCCATTCTGCCGCAAGTTGCCGGCGCGTATGGCTCGACTGGCGCACACCTTTGACGCCGGGCAACGGGTTTACCGGCCGCCCGCTGAGGGATCAGTCCAGCGTCGGCTCCCACAGCGCGTTGACGATCTGCCAGCGGCCCTTGTCGCGAGCGAGTGCCAGGAAGTCGAAGAAGTCACGCGTTTCCAGCACCGCAATTGCCGACCGGCCACGGATGTCCAGCACCTTCACCGCAATGCCGCGCATGTCCGCAGGGGTGTTGCGGCCGCCGCCGGCGCGCGTGGCGGCGATCAGCGCCGCAGCATCGAGCGACTCGATGCGGATCTCGCCAGCACGATTGAGCAGCGCCGGTTTGCGCTTGAGCAGTGCAGGGTGCAGTGCAGCTTGCATCCGCGCCGCATTGCCTTCGTACCACCCGAGCGCGTAGTCCTGCACGACGGACGCCACCGCGTCGGCTTCACGCATGTCGCGGCCGTCCGCCGGGTCGAGCTTCGGTTCCCACAAGGCATTCAGCACCTGCCAGCGCCCGGCGTTCTTCACCAGTTGCAGGTAACTGAAAGTCCCGCCGGTTTCGACCAGAGCCATCGCGGAGATGCCACGTTTCGCCAGCACCTTGGTCGTCATGCGGACTCGGTCCGCCTCCGGTGCGCGGCGGCCGATACCGCTGCGCGCGGCACCGAGCAAGCCAAGCTGATCGATCTCTTCGAGCTGGATCGCGCCGCTGGTGCCCGCCAGGGCGGGCTTCCGGCGGATCAGATCCGGATGCGTCGCGGCTTCGATGCGTGCGGCATCGCCGGCGTACCAGCCGTCCACATAGGCGTCCAGCGTGGTGCGTAGCGCATCATCGTCCTGCGCCGAGTTAGCCCGGGCGAGTGGCATCAGGCAGACGAGCATGAGTGCGAAGCGGCACAGACGTGCGGGGCGGATGCTCATGGTTGTGTAGCCCCCGTTTGATGTTCAAAACGCCCGATGCCCGGTGCGACGAGGCGGCGTGGCTGGCCGTTGGCATCGAGCTCGAAGCGGATCAGGTGAGTGCCAATGAAGCGCTGGCCATCGATCGGCAGGAACTCGCTGCGGTAGGCCTCACCCAACGCCACTTCGAGACGATCGCCGCGCACTTCGACCTTCGCTACGCGACCATCAACCGAGCGGTATTCGCCCGCGAGTCGAACGGAAGGCTGCGGGGGCCGCTGGGCGGCTTGCGCGCCGCGACGCTGGGCGAGCAGCCAGTCGTAGAACCCGGGTGTCTCCGAGTAGGTGCGTGTCCAGGCGTCGTGGCCGACATTGGCCATCCAGTCGAGCCGCGGCGTCACACCGAGTTGCTTGAGTACCGCAGCCACGCGCTGATCCATCGCGAAAGGCACCACCGGGTCCACCTCGCCGTGCGCGATCCATACCGGCAGATGCGTCAGGTGGCTGATCGCCGGCAGCCAGTCGCCGGCGCTCGGTTCAGGCCATCCGCGGTTGTAGGCCATCATGTCGTTCGGAAACGCCCCCGCCACCGGTGCCAGGGCTGCAAACCGGTCGGGGTAGGCGAGGGCGGTACTCCATGTGCCCATGCCGCCCAGCGATAGACCGGTCAGGTAGATGCGGTCGGCGTCCACGCGCAAACGCCCGCTGACTTCGCGCAGCACCGCGTCGATAAACAACGGATGCCACATCTGCCCCTGGGGCGTTTGCGGAGCGAGCACGATCGCCGGCAGCTTGCCGCCGCCTTCGATATAGGCCGGGAGCCCCTGCGATCTCACCTTGGCGAGATCGCTGCCCCATTCGCCGGCTCCGTGCAGAAACACGATCAGCGGCCACGCGCGTTGCGGTTCTGCCTCATAGCCGTCAGGCAGCGCGACCAGGTAGTGCTGGCCGTAACGACTCTCCGCCCCAGCCGGCAAACTGCCGGCCTGCCAGGGCGATGCGGCCGCACCGAACGCGGGGATCTGCACAAGCAAAAGCGCAGCGACGAAGCGGCGGAACATTGCAGGTAGGGCCATGGCGATCTCGTTTATTAACCGACCGATCGGTATAGTAATTATCACGGTAGGATTGTCAACCAGTCCGCAGCAGCGAAAACGCAATGGCCCGACCCAAGAGCGACACGCGAGAACAACTCATCGGCCAGTTGGTCGATCTGTTCTACGAGTACGGATACGACGGCACCACGCTGGCGCTGATCACCGCCCGCACCGGGCTCGGCCGCGCCAGCATCTACCACCACTTTCCGGGCGGGAAGGACGAGATGGCCGTCGCGGTGCTGATGCAGGCTGATGCCTGGGCCAGCGCCCATGTCGACACGCTGTTGGCAAGCCCGCTGCCACCGCGTGAGCGCTTGGCCGCCTACCTCAAGGTCATCGACGAGGTGCAGTACCGCGCCAGCCAGCTCACGCCGGCCAACGCCTTCGGCATCGGCAACGGACTCGCACGTTTTGGGGGCGGCTTGCGAGAACGCTTCGTGAAGCGCGCCGAACACCTGGCCGACTTGCTGGTCGATTGCGGCGTCGCCCCGGCCGTTGCGAAACGGCGCGCCTGGGAAGCCAAGATCCTGATCGAAGGCGCGCTGGTGTGCAGCCGCGTGACCGGCGATCTGGCGCTGTATCGCGGCGTGATGCAGCAGCTTCAGGCGCAACTGCTCGCGCCGGACGACGCGCCGGGCTTGCTGCCGGCAGGTCTGAACCTGCCGACATGCGACCCCTAGAATCCCGGCACCGGATTGGCGCCTGCAACGAGCTTGAGCTCGTCGCCCTGCAGCGTGTAGCGTGCCTGTGTCGCGATCTTCACCGCAGGCGGACGTTTTCCGTCTTCATCGGGTGTGTCTCGGGTTTCACCCTTGAAGTCGATCACCACCTGCCCCTGTCGAACCGCCCATTTGCTGGAGACGTCGAAGCAGGGCTGCATCGCGCCAAGCTCCGGGTCGGCGTTATCGCAATCCCCCACTGCGCCTGAGTTTTCGGCTTCGAGTGGAATGCCGGGCGTCAGTGACTTCGCCTTGCCGGGCCAGAAGCCGAAGGCTTCCAGCCAGCTGCCGCAGTTTCCCTGCCAGCAACTACCCCATTCAGCGAACACCACGAAGGCCTTGCCGAGGCGTTCAACACGGGTAGTGCCAATGGCACCGTTCACGCCGGATGTGCCGACGCTGTCCTGTCGCGCATCGAACCGCCAGCCCTTGTCGTCGCGGCTGAAGAAATAGGCGCCAAGGCTGGCCGAACAGGCGTGGCAGTTCACCGGCTCGCCGTGCTCATCAACCGCCACCGCCTCGGTCACCATCACCGCGTGCGTGTCGTCCAGCCGGATCACATGCAGGGGGCTGACGCGGGCCTCGGTCTCGATTGTCTTGTCCGGCTGCGAAGACTCCGCCGGTAAGGAAACCGTCTGATTGGCCGCCTTGCCTTTCGGTGCCCACGTCGGGAATACAAGGCGCATCAGCCCGTTGCGGTCGAGCGTTTTCGTGTGGGGCACTTCAGGCCCGCAGGCGGTGAGGCACAGGCACAGCCAGAACGACAACAGGTAACGCATGGCAGCGGGGGGCGAATGACAGGAGCGGCGGATTATGCCCCCGGCGTATCGCCCCTCACTGCCTACATGTTCCTGCGGTACTGCCCGCCGACCTCGAACAGCGCATTCGTGATCTGGCCGAGCGAGCAGCAGCGCACGGCGTCCATCAGCACTGCGAACACGTTCTCGTCGTGGATCACCGCTTCCTTCAGCCGCGCGAGCATCGCAGGGGATTCGCCGGCATGGCTCGCATGGAAGCTGGCGAGGCGCGCGAGCTGCGACTGCTTTTCGTCTTCGGTTGAGCGCGCGAGTTCCAGCTTCTCCAGCACCGCATCGCCATGCGGATTGCGGAAGGTGTTCACGCCGACGATCGGGTAGCTGCCGTCGTGCTTCTTGTGCTCGTAGTAGAGCGACTCTTCCTGGATCTTGCCGCGCTGGTAGCCGGTCTCCATCGCGCCGAGCACGCCGCCGCGTGCAGCGATTGCTTCGAATTCCTTGAGCACCGCCTCCTCCACCAGATCGGTCAGCTCATCGATCAGGAAGCTGCCCTGGTTGGGGTTCTCGCACTTCGCCACACCCCACTCGCGGTTGATGATCAGTTGGATCGCCATCGCGCGGCGCACGCTGTCTTCGGTCGGCGTGGTGATCGCCTCGTCGAAGGCGTTGGTGTGCAGCGAGTTGCAGTTGTCGTAGATCGCGATCAGCGCCTGCAGCGTGGTGCGGATGTCGTTGAAGTCGATCTCCTGCGCGTGCAGCGAGCGGCCGGAGGTCTGGATGTGGTACTTGAGCTTCTGGCTGCGCTCGTTGGCGCCGTACTTCTCGCGCATCGCCACCGCCCAGATGCGGCGCGCCACACGGCCCAGCACCGCGTACTCCGGGTCCATGCCGTTGCTGAAGAAGAAGCTCAGGTTCGGCGCGAAGTCGTCGATGTGCATGCCGCGCGCCAGATAGGCCTCGACATAGGTGAAGCCGTTCGCGAGCGTGAAGGCGAGCTGCGAGATCGGGTTCGCGCCGGCCTCGGCGATGTGATAGCCGCTGATCGACACCGAGTAGAAGTTGCGCACATCGTGCTCGACGAAGTACTGCTGGATGTCGCCCATCACCTTCAGCGAGAACTCGGTCGAGAAGATGCAGGTGTTCTGGCCCTGGTCTTCCTTCAGGATGTCGGCCTGCACCGTGCCGCGCACGGTGGCCAGTGTCCAGGCGCGGATCTTCTCGATCTCGTCCTCGGTCGGAACGCGCCCGTTGTCCGCCTCGAACTTCTCCAGCTGCTGGGCTATCGCCGCGTTCAGGTACATCGCAAGAATCGTCGGCGCCGGCCCGTTGATCGTCATCGACACGCTGGTGTTCGGCGCGCAGAGGTCGAAGCCCGAGTACAGCACCTTCAGATCGTCCAGCGTCGCGATCGACACGCCGGAGTTGCCGACCTTGCCGTAGATGTCCGGCCGCAGGTCGGGGTCATTGCCGTACAGCGTCACTGAGTCGAAGGCGGTGGAAAGCCGCTTGGCCGGCATGCCTTCGCTGAGCAGCTTGAAGCGGCGATTGGTGCGGAAGGCATCGCCCTCGCCGGCGAACATCCGCGTCGGGTCTTCATTCTCGCGCTTGAACGCGAACACGCCGGCGGTGTAGGGATAGGCGCCGGGCAGGTTCTCGCGCATCAGGAAGCGCAGCAGCTCGTCGTGGTCTTCATACTTCGGCAGCGACACCTTGCGGATGAAGTTGCCGGAAAGGGTTTCGGACACCAGCCGGGTGCGGATCTCCTTGTCGCGGATCTTCACGACGTACTCGTCGCCGGCGTAGGACGCCGCCACCTGCGGCCAGTCTGCGAGCAGCTTCTTCTCGTGCGCGCCGAGCTGCGCATCGCGCTCGGCGATCAGCTCGTCCAGATCGGCCGCCTTGCCGCAGGCGGCCGCCATCGCCTTTGCTGCGGCCAGCTGCTGGCGTTCGCGCGCGACGCGGCTCTGCGTGGCAACGCGCTTGTGGTAGCCGCGCAGCGTGTCCGAAATCTCCGCGAGGTAGCGGCTGCGCTCCGGCGGCACGATCGGCGTCTGGTGCGTCGAGTGGCGCACATGCACGACCGGCAGGCGGCCCGCTTCGAAATGCAGGCCCAGCCCCTGCAGTGCGTCGCGCACCGCCTGGTACAGCGCGGTCACGCCGTCGTCGTTGAAACGGCTCGCCTGGGTGCCGAACACCGGCATCTCGTGCGGGCGCTGGTTGAAGGCCTCGCGGTTGCGCTGCACCTGCTTGGCCACATCGCGCAGCGCATCGGCCGCGCCCTTGCGGTCGAACTTGTTGATCGCGACGAAGTCGGCGAAGTCCAGCATGTCGATCTTCTCGAGCTGGCTCGCAGCGCCGAACTCCGGCGTCATCACATACAGCGACTTGTCGACATGCGGCACCACCGCCGCATCGCCCTGGCCGATGCCGGAGGTCTCCACGATCACCAGATCGAATCCGGCGAGCTTGCAGGCGGCAATCACCTCGGGCAGCGCGGCGGAGATCTCGCTACCCGTATCCCGTGTTGCCAGCGAGCGCATGTAGATGTTGGCGTGCTCGATTGCGTTCATGCGGATGCGGTCGCCGAGCAGCGCCCCGCCGGTGCGTTTGCGCGAAGGGTCGACCGCGATCACCGCAATCTTCATGCGGTCGCCCTGATCGAGGCGGAAGCGGCGGATCAGCTCGTCGGTCAGCGAACTCTTGCCCGAGCCGCCGGTGCCGGTGATGCCCAGGCGCGGTGTGGTCAGAGATTCGGCTTCGCGCAGGATCGCCTCGCGCACGGCCGGCGCGGCGGAGCCCGCCTCCAGCGCGGTGATCGTGCGCGCCAGCAGGCGCCGGTCGCCACCGCGCAGCCCGGCGAGCAGCGCGTCGGTATCGGTCGGCAGCTCGCGCGCGATCTCGAAATCCGCCTTCGCCACCACGTCGTTGATCATGCCCTGCAGGCCCAGCGCGGCGCCGTCTTCCGGCGAGTAGATCCGCGTCACGCCGTAGTCCATCAGCTCGCGCGCCTCGGCCGGCACGATCACGCCACCGCCACCGCCGAACACCTTGATATGCCCCGCGCCCGCCTCGCGCAGCAGGTCGACCATGTATTTGAAGAACTCGACATGCCCGCCCTGGTACGAGGTGATCGCGATGCCCTGCACATCCTCCTGCAGCGCCGCGTTCACGATCTCGCCGACCGAGCGGTTGTGGCCCAGGTGGATCACCTCGCATCCGGTCGCCTGCAGCAGCCGCCGCATGATGTTGATCGAGGCGTCGTGGCCGTCGAACAGTGCCGCGGCGGTGACGAAGCGGACACGGTGCTTCGTCTTGTACGGGGCCAATTGGGTGTGGACGCGCGGGTCGGTCATCGGTGTTCTCCAGTGCCCGCATCGTGAAGAATCGGCGGGCTTCCTGTGAAAGTAGCCGCCCGCACATCGCAGTGCCAGTGCCGGATTGGCCGCCTATCGTGCAAACTCCGCCAATCGCTTTCGCGCTTCAGTTGGCTTGTCATGCACGCGACAAATTCCGAACTTTCGCCGCCCTCGCGCGCCACCGTGGCGATCGGCTTCGTGCTGGGCATGCTGGCGGGCGCGTCGGCCCAGGGTCGCGATCCAGAGCAGCTTGCCGCCGAAGTCGGCATCGACGCGGCCCTGCTGGCCGACCCCGCGGCCCGCGTACCCCTGGCCCACTACGCCGCGCTCTACAACCATGTCGCGGCCACGCTCGACGACGAAGCCTTCGGGCTGTTCCCCCAGCCGATGCGGGTGGGCAGTTTTGAATTCCTGTGCCGGGGTGTGCTGAGCGCCGCGACGCTGGGCGAAGCGCTGGCGCGCGCGGTGCGCTTCCTGCGGCTGGTGCTGCCCGATGTGTCGATCACGGTGGCGCGAAGCGGCGAACACGCGCAGCTCACGATCAGCGAGCGCCAACCCTTTGCGGTGGACCGCGTGTTCAGCTTCGAATGGCTGCTGCGCCTGCTGCACGGGCTGTCGTGCTGGCTGGTGGGGCGCGGCATCGCGCTCGACGCGGTGGACTTCCCCTACCCGCCCCCGGCACATGTCGCCGACTACACGCTGATCTACACCGCGCAAAGCCGCTTCGCCGCGCCCGGCGATTCACCGGATACGCCGTTGGTGGCTCACTTCGCCGCCAACCTGCTCGATCTGCCCCTGCGGCGCGACGAAGCCGCGCTCGCCCGCTTCCTCGCCGGCGGGCCGGGGCGGCTCACCACCCTCTACCGGCGCGACCGCGAAATGGTCACCCGCGTGCGCGACCTGCTGCGCGAAGCCCTGCCCGAGCTCCCCACGCTCGAAACCGTGGCCGCCCGCCTGCACCTCTCCCCCCGCACCCTCGCGCGCCGGCTCGAAGCCGAAGCTTCCAGCTTCCGCGCCATCCGCGAAGCCCTGCGCCGCGACCTCGCGCTCGCACGCCTAGGGCAGACCGACGTGCCGGTCGCTACGCTCGCCGCCGAACTCGGCTACGCCGAACCTTCCGCCTTCTTCCGCGCGTTTGTCGGGTGGACTGGGCAATCGCCGAGTGCTTGGCGGCGGGGGCGTCGGCTTGGTTGATTGCACGCCGCTGCGTCAGGCAGCGGACGCGGGAGAAAGTGATTGTCGGCCTTGATTCCTCGTGGTCTTGAGGGTCCGACCTACATCGGACGAACGGATATCAATGAATTGCACGTGTCGGCGTGGTCATAGTGTCAACTACAAGGCTGGCAACAAATAATTCGCCTGCTAAGTGGGCTTCGTGCCCCTTTTCAAACCCCGGATAGCGTAGAGATACGTGATGAGATACGTCACGACGATAAGGTGATACAGGCGATACTGCATTTCCACGTCAAGCCATTGGTTTGAAGCGACATCTGTCTCGCAAGATTGATAGCCCAAATCTGAGTATTGACGTGTTCTTGTTGTCTCACCTACCTGTCGTTGCTAAAAAAGCGGACTGCTCACTGACTGGGTGTTTGCACTCCGGCAGAATTTCCGGAGAATTGGATGTATCGAAAACCCTCCCCGAAACACCATGACAACCGTACCCGATCCGCTCCCCGTCGTACCACCGGCGCCACCGCAAAGCCCGGTCCAGGCAGCAGTTGCGGCCGTCGTTCCGCCTGCGCCGCTGGAGGCGACGGCCGCCTCGCTCTTGGCCTCGACCATCGAGGCGCCGAACGTCAGGCAAGCGCAGAAGAAGGGCGAGAAAGCCAAGCAGACGAACATTGATCTGCGAAAGGTGCATTGGGCCGACGTGAAGGACGAAGACATCTGGCTGCTGAGCAACGAGCACAAGCGCTTCGGCTTCGCCCAAGTCCCGCGCACGCTGTCGCTGGTCATCAACATCATCAACGACATCGCCAAGAAGAAGTATGGCAAGGCGATTCCTGCGGGCAAGACATATTTCGCCCTCTGGTTGCATCACTACGGCGAGGGCCTTGTGCGGATCGCGAGCGAGGCGCAGATCGCGTACGAGGCGGGTTACGGCGGCCAGCGGAACGTGTCGACCTTCCGCCAGCACATGGAGGTGCTGAAGGAAATCGGGTTCGTCGACTTCCGCAAGGGCGTGAAGGGACCCATGCACTACGTGCTCCTGTTGAACCCGTACAACGTGATGAAACGCCTCCGCGACGAGAAGGACGAAACTGGCGAAAAACTCGTCTCGGATGAACAGTACGCGGCGCTGGTCGAGCGCGTGAATGACATCGGCTCACGCAGCGAACTCGGGGAGTGACCATGCAGCGGAACGTGATCGAAGAGTTCTACCGCGAGCTCGAGGCGACCGACGAGGCGTACATCCGCAAGCGGCTGCGGACCAATGGTTATTCCGGCTGGAAGATCAAGCACGTGAAGCAGTTCCTCGAAGGCAAGGACGCTGCACGGGCCGAGCATCGCGCCAAGTGGATGACTCGCTGGACCATGATCGGATCGGTCGGCGCGGTCGGCGCGGCCCTCGTTGCCGCGTTCGCGCTGTTGCGTTAGGCGTTTGTTCCTAAGAAATCGATTGCCTCGTTTGGGTCCAGTGTCGCGAGTCACCGCGGGCGTACTGGTTGTCCGGCCCCTGCTGAACCGCGAACGTCGCGTGAGCGGCCCTCATCTGTCTTTCGGCTCGGCAACCTAGATGGCGGGCTTTTGCTGCAATGCTCACGTTGGCATGGAGAGACCGAACGACAGCAGCTGGTCGGATCCGCGCGCACATCAGACTGCAAAGCCGACGTTCCCGTGCTCACGGGGCACGATCACATGAATGTCGGCTAAGGCCGCCCTGTTGTCGGATCGGCCATCGCTAATCTGACGATGCCAAGCGACTATCCGCAAACCGAGGGATTAGCCAATTCCGTCTAAAGGTGCCGCGCAACGTCAGAAGCCCTGCCACCCGCCGGCAGACGCAAGTAGGGCAAATCCACGCTCGGTACAAAGCCGAGCTTCTGCGCGAGCCGCCATGAGCCGGTGTTCTGTTTGCGGCAGGACCACACGGGGGTGAGTCCGGTTTGCAGGCAGTGGTCGATCAGGGCGATGGCGGTGGCGAGGGCGTGGCCCTGGTGGCGGTGGTCGGGGTGGGTTTCGATGCCGATTTCGAGTTGGTCGTCGAACACGAAGGATGCAAAGGCGCAGGCGGCGACTTGCCCGCCGGCGATGCTGCAGTAGCCGGTGCCTTCGCGCTGGAACTGGGCGGCATCGCGCCAGAAGCGGCGAGGCGCGACGCTGAAATCGATGCGGTCGAACAGCGCTGCGTCGATCTCGACGACCGGATGCCGGGCGCAGAGGCCGGCGCGTGCTTGGGCATAGCGCGCGGCATTGAAGCGGAAGTTGGTGCGGGTGAACAGCTGCGGGGCGTCGCCCCCCGGCGTGGCGCTGCTAGGCGTGGGCGGGAGGCCCAGCAAGGCGACGAGGGCATCGGCCAGCGGCGGCGGGCTGCACTGCAGCCATTCGTCCTCCGCTCGCGCGGCGCGTTCGCGCAGCGTGGCTTGGAGCGCGGCCGGGCTGGCCTGCGCGGCGTCGCCAAACAGCAGTGACATGCCGTAGGGGTGGGCGACCCAGACCAGCGCGGGTGCACCAGTGGCGTCGCGATGCACCCACACGCGGCCATCGACCTTGCGTTCGAGCACGCTGCGCGCGAACAGGTGGTTGATAGTCACTTGCCGCAGCATCGGCAGCAGGGCGGCGAACTGCGAGGGCCTCAGCGCTTCCATGGTTCTTCCATTTCGATGTTCCGTGTCATGGGCGCCGAGCGCGGAGGACTTCGCCGATGCGCTGCACGCCGCGTTCGATGGCGGCTTCGTCGGCTTGCGCGATCGAGAGGCGGAAGGCCGCGCCGGCAGGCGTGTGGCCGGCCGGGTAGCAGCCGGCGCCGGGCGTGACGCGCACACCGGCGGCGGCGAGCGCGGCGATCAGCTCAGCTTCGTCTGCGTGGGTGCCGGCTTGGCCGCCATCCACTTCAACCCAGCACACATAGCCGCCTTGCGGCACGCTGCAGCGCACGCGCTCGCCAGTCAGCCAGGTGCGGGTGGCGCGGATCAGGCGCTGCATGCGGCGGCGGTATTCGGTGTGCAGGCGGCGCAGGTGGCGGTCGAACTCGCCGCTGGCGCACAGCTGCCACAGCGCAGCGGCCGGCAAGGCGCTGCCACCCAGATCGGCGGTGCCGCGGGTGGCGGCAAGGGCGGGGATCAGCGCGGGCGATGCGGCGATCCAGCCGACCCGCAGGCCGGGGAACAGCAGCTTGGAGAAAGTGCCGACGTGGATGACGAGGCCCTGCCGATCGAGCGCCTTGAGTGGCGGCACCGCGCGGCCGAAGTACTTCATGTCTTCGGCGAAGCCGTCTTCGATGATCGGCAGCGCGTGCGTTTCGCACAGGCGCATCAGTTGCTCACGGTGCGCGATCGGGGTGGTGATGCCGGTGGGGTTCTGGAAGTTGGGCATCGTGTAGAGCGCGGCGGGCCGGTGTTGCGCGATCACCGCGCCGAGCGCGGCCAGATCAAGGCCGTCGTTGCGCATCGGCACGCCGATGGCGTTGGCGCCGTGCTGCGCGATCAATGCGTTGGCGCAGGCGTAGCCGGGCGCTTCCACCGCGACGTTTGCGCCCGGCGCGAGCAGCGTGCGGAAGACGAGGTCGAGCCCATGCTGGGCGCCGTTGCACAGCATCACCGAATCGGCGGTGACGGGTGCGCCGAGGCGGGCCATGCGCTCGGCGATCCACTGCCGCAGTGGTAAGTGGCCGAGTGGGCTGGGGTAGTCGAGCAGGCTGGCCGCGTCGTCCGCCAGTGCAAGTTTCATCGCGCGGCGCAGCGCATCCATCGGCGCCAGGCGCGGATCGGGCGCGAGGGGGCGGAAGTCGATGCCATCGCCCACTGCTTGCACCGATTGGGCCGGCGAGGTCGCGCTGCGCAAGCGCGATCCCCAATCGAAATGGCCATCGCTGGTGCGGGCGGCATCCGTGGCCGCCGCGCGGGCACGTACCCGGGTGTAGCCGCCGGCGCTGCTTTCAACATGGCCCGAGGCCTGCAGTTGCGCGTAGGCGCGGCACACGGTGCTGCGATTCACGCCGAGCCGTTGCGCGAGCAAGCGTGTCGGGCTGAGGGCTTCGCCCGCTGCAAGCGCGCCGGCGTCGATGCGCGCGGCCAGCTGCTGCGCAATCTGCAGGTAGAGCGGCACGGCGCTGGCGCGGTCAAGGTTCAGGAGCAGCATGGTCGGCGGAAGCGGGAGAGTGGGCCCATGCTGACACAGCGTTGGTTGGTGTGAACCACCCAATTTCGCCGCGTTTGATGCAACCAATTCGCCGGTGTCGATGCCGGGCACTGATCCGCCGGCAGGGGCTGGTGTACCGCTCAAGCGATGTCGTGTCGGCAAGTGCACCGCGCGCTGGCGACAGGCATATAGTGGGGTTGTGCAGCAACAGGGTCCCTCGCCGTCCGCGCCGCGTGCGTGGCACCTGTGGCGAGCCGGTCGTGAGCAACGCAGCACAAGCGGAAGGAGTCCGTCATGAGCACGCCCATCATTGACCCCGACATCGGGCCGGACAAAGGGCCCGAATCCGAGGAGATCCGCATCGTCGAACGCGCGGACGGGTTCTACTGGCTGGACCCCGGCTCGCTGGAGCAGTTCGGCCCCTTCGCCACCTACGAGGAGGCGCTCGCCAATTCGGACTACGGCGCCAGCGACGACGATGAAGGCACGTCGCTGCGCGAGGCGGAGGATTCGCTGGGGCTCTCGGACTGGGTGGACCCGGACACCGGTCTGCCCGCCGAAGACCATGTTCCGCGTATCTCGGACGACGATTACTGAACGCCCGCGACGACGTGACACGACAGCCCGGCGCGCGTTGCGCTCCGGCGCAGGGCTTGCGCTGAGCGCGCCTGCGCGGATGCCGGCGTAGTCCGGGTGGGCGGGCAGGCGGTGCCGGACGTGGCAGCGCTGATGCAGCGGGTTGCTATTGCAACATGGTTGCAAATACAATTGCGTTCATGAAGGAAACGCAAGACATCTCCCGCCTGCTGCGCGAACGCGGCGCCCGCGTCACGCCGGCGCGGCTGCGTGTGCTCGCGCTGCTGCGCGGCGCCGAGCGCGGGCTCTCGCATCACGACGTTGAAAAAGCGCTCGACGACGGCACGCCGGTTGATCGCGTGACGCTCTACCGTGTGCTCGACTGGCTGGTCGAACAAGGCCTCGCTCACAAGACTGCGGACGAGCAACGCGTGTTCCGCTTCTCCGCTGCCAGCACGGGCGGCGAGCCGCACCAGGCGCATGCGCATTTCGTGTGCGACGACTGCGGCAAGGTGTTCTGCCTGGAAGATACGCCACGCGCCGCGCCACGCCTGCCGGCCGGATTTGCCAGCACGCAGGTCGAATTCGAGGTGCACGGCCACTGCGCGGCCTGCAATGTGCCGGTGGAGGCCCGCCGATGAGCGCGCACGATTTGCACGGCCACCGCGGCCATACCCATCTGCCGCGCAGCACCTGGGACAAGCTGGGCATCTTCGCGTCCGCCGCCTGTCTGGTGCATTGTCTTGCGCTGCCCTTGCTGATTCCGCTGCTGCCGGCGCTGGCACTGGTGCCGCACACCGGCGTGCACGCGCTGCTGCTGGTGCCTATCGTTGGCTTGTCGCTGCTGGCCCTGCTGCCGGGCTATCGGCGCCATCGCTCTCGCTTCGTCGGCGTGGCGGCGCTCGCCGGCATCGCGCTGTGCAGCATCGCCGTGGGTGCCGAGGCGTTGTTCCACATCGAAACCCTGGACGTGCCCTTCACCGTGGCGGGCGGCCTGCTGCTGGTTGGCGCGCATGTGGTGAACCTGCGCCGCATGCGCACGCAGACCTGCCTCAGCGGATGCCCCGCCTGAGCGTGGCGTCATGCGGCTGCAACCTTGTGGCGCTGTAATCGCTTGTTCAACCTGATTCGGGTTCTTCGCCTGCCGTGACCGTGCCGAAGCGCCGGCGACTGCTGCCGGCCCTGTTCCTCCTGTGGGTCTTGCTACTGCTGCCATTGATGCAGCTGGGCGCGTTTGCGCACGGCTACGGGCATGCGGCGCAGGCTGCGGAGGCGAGCCGCACGGTGCAGGCGCCACTGGCGCCGGACGCAACGCAGTGCGAGGCCTGCCTCGCTTTCAGCGGCGTCACCGGCGGCATAGCTGGCGCGGCAAGCATCGCCGCGCTGCAGGCACCGGATGCCGTTTTCGAACTGCCCTGCTTTGCCCCCACGCCGCGCGCCGTCGCGCGGCTGCCTTACGCGTCTCGCGCACCCCCTTACGCCCTCGCCTGAACCCCGCTGACGGTATCCCGCACGGGATCGGCCGTTCCTGTTCATTGCGTTTGACGTGAGGCATCGATGTTTCAACGGAAACTCCTGTCCGCGAGCCTGCTGCTCGCGCTGACCACCCCTGTTCACGCGGCCGAAAGTGCCGACGTGGCGAAGCTGCGCAAGGAAATCGAAGCGATGCGCGCGAACTACGAATCGCGCATCCAGGCGCTTGAAAAGCGGCTTGAAACCGCCGAAGCACGTAGCGCCGCACCTGCGGTGGCCGTGGCTCCGAGCGTGGCGCCGGCCACGGTGACCGAACCCGCTGTGGCTGCACCGCAGGCAACGCCGGTGGCCGCCGCACCGCAGTCGAGCGATAGCGCCTTCAACCCGGCCATTTCGCTGATCCTGGCCGGCCAGTACACCTACACCAAGCGCGATCCGGCCAACTACGCGATCACCGGCTTCCCGGTGCCGTCGGATGCCGAAATCGGGCCCGGCGATCGCGGCTTCAACCTTGGCGAATCGGAACTCGGCTTGTCGGCCAATATCGACCACCGCTTTCGTGGCGTCGCGAACATCGCGCTGCACGGCGACAACTCGCTGTCGGTGGAGGAAGCGTATGTGCAGACGATGGGCCTCGATCACGGTTTGGGCCTGAAGGTCGGCCGCTATCTTTCCGGCATCGGCTACCTCAACGAAACCCACGCCCACACCTGGGATTTCGTCGACGCGCCGCTTGCCTACCAGGCCTTCGTAGGCGGCCAGTACGGCGACGATGGTGTCCAGCTGCGCTGGCTGGCGCCGACCGACACCTACCTCGAATTCGGTGCCGAACTCGGCCGCGGTCGCGCCTTCCCCGGTAGCGATGCGGGCGGCAACGGGGCCGGTGGCGGCGCGGTGTATGGCCATATCGGCGGCGACATCGGCGAGAGCCACAGCTGGCGCGCGGGCCTTTCCTACCTGCAGGCCAAGGCGAAGGAGCAGTTGTGGGAAGTCGCTGACCTCGCCGGCAACAGCGTCAGCAACGCCTTCACCGGCGACACGCGGCTTTGGATTGCGGACTTCGTGTGGAAGTGGGCGCCGATGGGCAATGCCACGGTGCAGAACTTCAAGCTGCAGGGCGAATACCTGCGCCGCAGCCAGAAGGGCGATCTCGCCTACGACACCGCGGGCGCCAACAGCAGCGATGCGTATCGCAGCACGCAGTCCGGCTGGTATCTGCAGGGCATCTACCAGTTCATGCCGCAGTGGCGCGTTGGCCTGCGCGGCGAGCAACTGCAGCACGGCACGGTGGACTACGGCCTCAACGCCGCGAGCCTCGCCGCCAGCAGCTACGACCCGGCACGTGCAAGCCTGATGCTGGACTACAACCCGAGCGAGTTCTCGCGCATCCGCCTGCAATTCACCCGCGATCTGTCGCGCGAAGGCCTCGCCGACAGCCAGGCCTTCATCCAGTACCAGATGAGCCTCGGCGCGCACGGCGCGCACACCTACTGAGCCACCACGGAGCACCGGACATGAAGAAACTCTTTGCCGCCACGCTGCTGATCGCAGCCGTCACCCCGGCCTCTGCCGCGCTCAAGGTCCTCGCCTGCGAGCCCGAATGGGGCGCCCTGGTACAGGAGCTCGGGGGCGACAAGGTCGACGTCACCCTCGCCACAACCGCATTGCAGGACCCCCACCATGTGCAAGCCAAACCCAGCCTGATCGCGCGTGCCCGCAATGCCGAGCTGCTCGCCTGCACTGGCGCTGGGCTTGAGATCGGCTGGCTGCCGGTGCTGATCCAGCAATCGGGCAACGCCGCAATCCAGCCGGGCAAGCCGGGCAACTTCGCAGCGTCCGACTTCGTGCAGAAGCTCGATGTGCCGACACGGGTCGACCGCGCCGACGGCGATGTTCACCCCGAAGGCAATCCGCACATCCAGACCGATCCGCGCAACATCGCCAAGGTGGCCGTGGCGCTCGCGCAAAGGCTGGAGCAGATCGACCCCGCCAACCGCGCCACCTATCAACAGCGCGCGCAGGACTTCGCCAAGCGCTGGGATGCCGCACTCGCGCGCTGGTCGGCGCAGGCGGCGCCGCTGCGCGGCACGCCTATCCTGGCCCAGCACAAGGCCTGGACCTACATGGAGAACTGGCTCGGCCTGCAATACGTGGATGCGCTCGAACCGAAGCCGGGCGTCGAGCCCACCGCGGCCCACCTGCAGGAAATCCTCACGCGCCAGAAGGACCGCCCGGCCAAGCTGATCGTGTACGCCGCCTATCAGGACGCCCGTTCCGCCGACTGGCTCGCGGAGCGCGCGAAGATCCCGGCGGTGCAACTGCCCTTCACGGTCGGTGGCACGCCGGCCGCGAAAGACCTGTTCGGCCTGTTCGACGACACCATCGCGCGCCTGCTCAAGGGAGCCGGAAAATGATCGACCTCTCGGCGCTCGATCTGTCCATCCTCGGCCCGGCGTTCGTCGCCGGCCTGCTGGTGCTCGCCACCCATGTGCCGATGGGCATGCAGGTGCTCGATCGCGGCATCGTCTTCATCGACCTCGCGATCGCGCAGATCGCCGGGCTCGGCGTGATCGCCGCCGACTTCATGGGCTGGGAGCCGCAGGGCTTGATGGTCCAGGTGGCGGCGGTCGCCGCCGCACTGGCCGGGGCGTTGCTGCTGACCTTCACCGAGCGGCGCGCAGGTCGCCATCAGGAGGCGCTGATCGGCGTGCTCTTCGTGCTCGCTGCGAGCGGCGGGCTGCTGCTGCTCGCGAGCAATCCGCACGGCGGCGAGCACCTGAAAGACCTGTTGGTTGGCCAGATCCTGTGGGTCAGCCCGAAGCAGATCGGCTGGCTCGCGGTGCTGACGGCGGTGTTGCTGGTCCTGTGGTTCGGCGGCGCACGCAAGCGCGGCAGCTTCGTGTTCTACGCACTGTTCTCGATCGCGGTAACCGCATCGGTGCAGGTCGTCGGCGTGTATCTGGTGTTCTCGAGCCTGATCATCCCGGCGCTCGCCACGCGTGAGCTGAGCGGCACGCCCCGCCTGCTGGCGGCGTGGGCGCTCGGGGCGGTTGGCTATGCGCTGGGTCTGGCCGCCTCGGCGGTGTTCGACCTGCCCTCGGGGGCGGTGGTGGTCTGGGTGCTGGCGGTGGCTGCGGTGATGCTTGCGATGCTGGTGCGCCCGCGGACGGCGGACGTGGCGCCAGCGCCGCTGACCGAAATACGTTAGCCAGTCAGCACGCGAATTCGCCGCCGCAGTGCAGCCATACCGCGATTGTCAGGCCCACCGCCGCCATCAGGTTGAGGCCGGGTAGCAACGCGATGCGGACCGCCCGGCGGCGGGTGCGGCTGTGGTTGAGCGACATCCGGCTCCACGCGAGTGCGACGATGTAGGTCAGCGGGTAGAGCCACACGCACACCAGCATCAGCACAAGGTAGTTGTCGTTGACGGCGCCGCTGCCCTCGAAAAGCGTGAGCGAGAAAGTCGCCATGAAGGGCCAGCCGATCAGGGTCAGGCCGAAGATCAGGTTCAGCGCGAGCACCGTCTCGCGTTTCGTGCTTTGCATCAAGCACCTCCTTAGCCAGGCTTGGGGTTGCCTTTGCAGTGGGCACGCAAACCGTGTGCCACGCCTGAGCGGAGCCTGTGGCGCCAGTTTCCGCCGCAACGGCCGCCGCCGTCCGTGACGGATCGCGCGCTGCGCGGCATCGGGGTCAAGCCCGGTGGTGCGGGGCCGTAAACCGTCGTATGTCCCTGCGCTCCGCACGATTCCGGCTCCGCCTGCGCGCATTTCGGAGCACGCCATGCCACTGATCGCGCGCCTGATCCTTGGCGTTGTCGGCGTGCTCGCCGTCGCCGTGCTGTTGGCGGCACGCTTGCTCACGAGCGGCATCGGTGCCAGTTATGTGCAGATCGAACGCGAGGCGGCCGAGCACGAAACCGAGCGCCTGGTGAACGCGCTGGAAATCGAGGCCCGCTCGCTCGGTCAACTGTTGCTTGGCTGGGCGCACTGGAGCGAGCTGTACGGCTATGTTGCGGCGCCCAGTGCGGCCTTCCGTGCCGAGAACCTTCAGCCCACGGTGCTGGTCCCCTCGGATCTGGCCTGGGTGCTGGTGATCGGGCCGGATGGCCATGTCATCGACGCGATTGCGGCACCAGCGACGAAGGGCGCGGCGCCCGATCTTTCGCCCCTCAAATCCCCGTCCAGCCCGTTGCTGCGCACGCTGACCGGCCCGATCGCGGCTGACGCGAGCCAGTGCGGGGTTGCGCGCCTCGGCGCGGAGAACTTCCTCACCTGCCGCATGGCGATCCGCGATACCGCGGTGTCGCAACCGCCGCGCGGCGTGGTCGTGATTGCGCGCCGCTTCGATGCCACGCTGATCCAGCGCGTGAAGGCGGAAAGCCATATCGACTTCACGCTGGCGCCGCCCTCCGGGCCGGCCGTCAGCCCCGACATCACCGGCTCGCCGATCACATCGCCAGTGTTCGGCCGTGCCTCGCCGGTGATCCGCTCGACACCCAACACGCTGGAAGTGCGTCATGCCGTTTCGGATCTGGGCGGCGGGGTGTTCGGCGAACTGGTGATGAGCCTGCCGCGCGAGATCAGCGCACTGGGCCGCAGCAGCCTCGCGCATGTCGGCCTGAAGCTGCTGGCTGTGGCGGCGCTGTTCGCGGTGGCGCTGGTGTTCGTGCTCGATCGCGTACTCGTCTACCGGCTGCGCAAGCTCTCGGGCGAGATCGACCGCATCTGGCAGCAGAAGGACTGGACGCTGCGTGTGACGGAGAGCCGGAGCGACGAGATCGGCCACCTTGCGGCGCACACCAATGCCTTGCTCGCGGTGATTGGCGAACAGCTGCGCGACCTTGAACTGCGTGCCACCACCGATTCGCTGACCGGCCTGGCAAACCGGCGGGCGTTTGACGAACGTCTGGCGCTTGCGCTGCGCCGCCAGCAGCGCACCGGCGCTGGTCTCGGCCTGGTGATGCTGGATCTGGACAGCTTCAAATCCTTCAACGACCGCTACGGCCATGCTGCCGGCGACCATGCGCTACAGAAGGTTGGCGAGGTGATGCGCGGTGCGGCGGCGCGTGCCACCGACCTGTGCGCACGGCTGGGCGGCGAGGAATTCGCGATCCTGCTCGAAGATGCGGACAGCGCCGTCGTCATGAATGTCGCCAAGCATGTGCGCTTCACGATCGAATCGATGAACATCCCGCACAAGAACTCGCAGCACGGTCGGCTGACGATCAGCATCGGCGTTGCGCTGCATGAGTACGGCGAAGATGGCGAGAGCTTCTACATGCGCGCCGACGCCGCGCTGTATCGCGCCAAGGAAGGCGGCCGCAACCGGATCGAGCTCGCGCGCGAGGGGCTGCCGGTGGTGATCGAGTCGCCCGGCAACACCAGCCGCATCTGACGCGGTGGCGTCGGGCCCGGCGTCAGGCCTGGTGTCAGGCTGTTTCGCGCCGCGTCACGCGGGCGCCCAGTACGAGCGCCACCAGCGTAACGGCGGCGGCCAGCAGCATTGCTGCACCCGGCAGATGCCAGCCGACAGCGGGGTCGATCGAGGCCGCGAACACCAGGCTGAAGGTGCCCGGCGCGAGCAGCCCGACCAGGGCCGACATGCTGCTGTTGGCGCCTTGCAGTTGCCCCTGTTCCTGCGGGCTGACATGGCGCGTCATCAGCGCCTGCAGTGCGGGGCCGAAGAAACCCATCGCCGCGAACACCGGCAGGCCGGCCCAGAACCAGAAACCGGTGGGGGCCAGTCCGTACACCGTGAAACCGGCGACGCCCGCTGCCAGCCCCAGCAGCAGCGCGTTGCGCTCGCCAATCGCCGGCACCACCCGACGCACCAGTCCGGCCTGCACGATCACGTTGCAGATGCCGACCGCTGCGAGCGTGAGGCCCACCGTTTGCGCATTCCAGCCGTAGCGGTGGCCGGTGTAGAGCACGAAGGTCGACGGCAGCGCGTAGTGCGCGAACCAGTACAGCGCGTTCACACCGGCCAGCCCGAACAGCTCGCGGTGCGAGCGCAACAGCGTCAGCGCGCCGAGCGGGTTGGCGCGCTGCCATGAGAAGCGGGGCGAGCGGCGTTCGCGCGGCAGGGATTCGGGCAGCACGAAGAAGCCGTAGCCGAAGTTCGCCAGCGCCAATGCACCGGCGACCCAAAACGGCAGGCGCGGGTCGATGCCGCCGAGCAGGCCGCCGACCGCCGGCCCGACCACGAAGCCCAGGCCCCAGGCCGCGCCGATCATGCCGAAGGCGCCCGCACGCTTGTCCTGCGGCGTGACATCGGCGATGTAGGCGCCAGCGGTGGAGAAGCTCGCCGCGGTGATGCCGGAGATCACACGCCCGACGAACAGCCACCACAGCGTCGGCGCCAGCGCCATCAGCAGGTAATCGAGGCCCAGCCCGAGGCAGGAGATCAGGATCACCGGGCGGCGGCCGAAGCGGTCCGACAGCGCACCGAGTAGCGGCGAGAAGACGAACTGCATCAGCGCCCAGGCGGTCGAGAACAGGCCGTTGATCTCTGCCGCGCGGGCAGTGTTGCCACCCATGAAGGCTTCGATCAGCTTGGGCAGCACCGGGATCACGACGCCCAGCGCGAGCACGTCGAGCACCACGGTGATGAAGATGAAGACGACGGTGGCGGTGCGCGGGGCTGGGCTCACGGCGGGCTCGGCGACAGGAAAGCGCCGATTGTGGCAGAGGCCTCGCGCACCGGGTGTGTCAGCGCATCGCGAAGCGTTCGCTGTGGAAGGCGTCGCGCGGCAGGCCCAGCGCTTCGAGCCCGCTGCGCAGGGTCTGCGCAAAGCCGCTCGGGCCGCAAAACCAGACCCGCGCGCCGTCGAGCGAGCCGGTGGTGGCGGCGACGCGGTCGGCCGACAGCAGGCCGGCGCAATCGGCCGCCATGCGATGCAGCGTCACGCCCGCACGCGCACAGCGCGCCTCCAGGTCAGCCGGGAACATGGCTTCGCTGTGCTGCTGGGTGCAATACCAGAAATCCACCGGCCGCTTGGCGCCGCCCTGTGCCGCCAGCGCATCAAGCCGGGCGAGGAAGGGCGTGATGCCGATGCCGCCAGCGACCCAGATCTCGCGCTTGCCGTCGGCGCTGAAGTCGAAGCAGCCGTAGGGGCCTTCCAGTTCCACCGCCTGACCGGCCGCCAGGCGTGCCGCGAGCGTGTCGGTGTAGTCGCCGAGCGGCTTGATCACGAAGCGCGGGCGGCAGGGGTCGTCGGCCGAGGCGATCGTGAAGGGGTGCGGCCCTTCCAGCGCGTCGAACTTGAGGAAGGCGAACTGCCCGGCCCGATACCGCAGGCCCGGTGCCGGCAGCGCGAGGCGCAGGTCGATCAGCCCGCTCGGCGACACCGCGACCGATTCGATGCGGCCCTGGTGGGTGCGCGTCTTGCCGATGCGGCCGGCGAGCGACCACAACGCACCGGCACCGCCTACTGCTGCGGCGACGATCAACACCCAGCCTGCCGGCGCTGCGAGCCAGCTGTCCGGCATCAGCACCACTGCGTGGACGGCGCCGAAGAGGAACACGACGGCCAGTGCCTTGTGCACCCAGCGGAAGTAGCGGTAGGGAATGCGCTGCATCAGCGCGATAAGCACCAGCGCGATCAGCACGTAGAAGGCCCACTCGCCGCTGTCCTTGGCGAAGTCGATCAGCGCATTCTCGGGGCCGTGCGGGCCGCCGCGCGCGCGGCGCATCACCAGGCCCAGCTGCACCAGCCACTTCGCGCCGTTCTCGGCGAACCAGTGCAGGCCCAGCGTGACGCCGGCCGCGATGCCGAGCGACTTGTGCAGGCCGTAGGCCTTGTCCAGCCCGTTCAGGCGCTGTTCCAGCCAGCGCGGGCGGGTGGCGAGCAGGATCGCCGCGCTCATGGTGGCGAGGCCGAGCAGGCCGGTCAGCAGTACCGCTTCGCGGCGCCAGGCCCAGAAGCCGGCGCCGTTGGCGCTCGGGCTCATCAGCCAGGCGCCCGCCACGAGGGCGAGCAGGCCGTACAGATATCGATTCATGACGCATCTCCGGGGGAAGGATGGCGTCAGTGTCCGACTCCAAGCTTAAGCAGCGATTAACGCGGCACGGAGGCTGGCAGGTCGGGCCCCTCAGCGGTTCTCCAGCCGGTTGTAGTCGAGCAGGCCGCCGTCGATCGGCCCCTCACGCCGCATCGCGTCGTGCAGCGTATCGCTGAAGGCCCAGAAGTCCGGCCGCGTGCGGCGCACCGCGAAGCGGTCGGCCAAACGGCGGTAGTCCGCTTCCGAGGCGAGCCCACGTACCGCCTCGGTTAGCGCCGGTAGATCGGCAGCCTTGAGCTGGTAGAGCGCGTTCGGGTAGGCGCCGACGAAACCGGGCACCACGGTGAGGCGGTTTTCGTCGGGTGCCAGCGCCTTGGATTCGCGCAGCAGGTGGGTCACGTTGAAGTGGCCGGTGTCGCGCAGCAGCGAGAAGTAGTGCGGGCGGCCCGCGGCGTCGCTCACTTCGAGGTAGGCGACCTCGGGCATCCAGTCGAGGCTGGCGCCCTGCACCGCGGCCAGCGCTTGCAGGGGGCGGCGCAGCGCGACGTCGGGGTAGGTGTCGAGCGCGAGCCGGGTGTCGAGCGCAGGGCCGAGGCGCTTCTTCAGCAGCGTGAACAGCTCGGTCTTCGGGTCGTCGCTGCGGAAAGGCACGGCGGTTTCGACGCCGGCATCCATGCCCAGCACCCGCTTGAGGGCGTCGCCGTCGTGGCGATACCAGTACGACAAGGTGTCCTTGCGGGCGGCCTGCGGCAGCATCATTGCGAAGTTGGTTTCGCCTTCCATGCGCAGGAAGTCCATGTACAGCCGGCTGTGCAGCTGGTGGCCGATGTTCCCGTAGATGTCGAAGCCGGCCGAGAGCAGGTAGAAGACCCGCTCGAACAGGTTGTAGCCCATCACCCAGGCGGTTTTCGGCGGCTCGCCGACGAGGCCTTTGACCACGGTGGCGCTGTCGAAGTGGCGGAAGATCGTCAGCGCGGCGTTGGTGTTGTGGCCGTCGCCGTCCCAGATCGTCGTGAGTGCCGGGCCGCCACGCTTTTGCGCCACTTCGCGCAGCGCCGCGGTGCGCGCACGCACGAATTCCTCTTCCTGCTCGGCGTAGGCGCGCCACGGTTTCAGCAGGCCTGCGTCGCTGCCCCAGGCGGCCGGCAGTTTCAGTTTGGCCGCCTCGCGTTGCACCCGCTCGCTGGCATCGCTGACCGCGCCCTCATCCGGGTCGGTGAAGAAGACCCAGAAACGGTCTTCGATCACGTCCAGCGCGAGTTGCCCGCGGCACACCGGGCCCTTGATGAAGTTCATGACGAAGAACTGCGCTTCGTCGAGCAGGAAGCGATGGCGCGAATTGACCGGAAGCTCGTGGAAAGTGGCGAGCGGATTCGCGGCCGTCTGCGCGGTGTAGCCGGGCAGCGTATCGACGGTGTAGTCCGGCTTTAGGAACCAGCCGCGATACTTCGCCATGCGTTCGGCGTCGAGCCGGTAGGGCATGTGGGTCTTCGCGACGATCGGCTCCTGATCGCGCTGCAGGCGGTAGAAGACGCGTATCACGCCGGGGTCGTCGAAGGGCCGGCGGGTGGCGACGAGCTGGATCGGCTGGCCCGGCGGCGTGGCGCTGCGCACCAGCTTGTAGGCGTTGGCGTCCTTCGCGTTGCTGACGTACAGATGCCCGAGGAACAGGTGTTCGTACAGGTAGCGGCTCATCAGCCGTTCCTTGTTCGAATCGCCGTTCAGAAAGCGTTCCCAGTTGTCGACCTCGCGTTGCTCTGCCGCAGGTACTGGCGCCGGGCCTTCGTCCGGTGCGCCCTGTTCGAGCCAGCGGGCGACCAGATCGAACTCGGCTTGCGTCAGGCCGGGCAGGCCGTAGGGCATGCCGGCGAGCGGCTTGTCCCGCGCGTAGTCCTCGAAGTTCTCGATGCGCGGGCAGCTCTGCTTGCGATCGAGCCCGAAGTCGAAGTCCTTAGGCAGCACATCCACCTGCGGCAAGGGGTGCGCCTGCTTCAGCGCCAGTGCGCGGTACAGCAGGCTCGCGGTGTGGTTGGCGGCGGGCGTGGCTTCACGCTCGTTGAGCACCGGCGCGAAGCCCTTTTCGCGCCACTCGGAGGCCCGCAAGGCATCGGCAAACAGGCGTGTCGTCGGCGCTTCGTTCAGGCGCGTGCCGTCGTACACCAACTCCGGGCTGATGCCCCGCGCGATGCCTTCCCAGCTGCCGAGCTTGAGTTGGCAGGGGGCGTCGTAGCAGGCGTGGCACACCACGCAGCGCTGGCCCAGCAGCGGCTGGATCTGGCGCCGGTAGCTGACTTGCCCTGCGCTCGGTGCCACCGCGTGGTCATAGCGTGTCGGATCGGCCGGCGCGTGTTCGCGCTCGAAGGCTTCGCGGGCAAGCATGCCGCAGCCGGCCAGCAGCAGCGTGGCGAGCAGGATCAGACGGGTCGGAGACAGGACAGGCATCGGTTTGCGGGGCCGGGGAACAGGAGCGCGCGATGGTAACCCGCCGACCCGGCGCCGCCGCTGGGGTAAACTGCCCGGCTTGCACGAAAGCGTGCGCGGAGGCCACCCATGAGCGGACTCGATACCGATACCCCGATCCCGACCGATATTCGCCTGCATCAGCGCTCGCGCCTGCTTGAGATCGCGTTCTCAGATGGCGAGCGCTTCGAGCTGCCCTGCGAATACCTGCGCGTCTATTCGCCGTCGGCTGAAGTGCGCGGCCATGGCGAAGGTCAGGAAGTGCTGCAGACCGGCAAGCGCGATGTGAACATCAGCGCGATCGAGCCGGTCGGCCACTATGCGGTGAAGCTCGTCTTCACCGACGGGCACGACAGCGGGCTCTATACCTGGGATTACCTGTACCAGCTGGGCGCGCGGCACGAACCGCTGTGGGCCGAATACCTGCGCCGCCTCGAAGAGGCCGGCGCGAGCCGCGACACTGAAACGCCGAAGGCGCCCAAGGGCGGCTGTGGGTCGGGCAGTTGCGGCAGCCATTGAGGAATTGACGATGAACGACAAGACCACGCACTTCGGCTACGAAACCGTTGCCGAGAGCGAAAAGGCCAAGAAGGTTGCCGGGGTGTTCACCTCGGTGGCGCAGAAGTACGACGTGATGAACGACCTCATGTCGATGGGCATGCACCGGCTGTGGAAGAAGTTCACGATCGACATCGCCAACGTGCGTCCCGGCGAGCGCGTGCTCGACGTGGCCGGCGGTACCGCCGACCTCTCGCTGGCGTTTGCCAAGGGCGTCGGCGACACCGGCCAGGTGTGGCTGACCGACATCAACCACGCAATGCTGGCCGTCGGCCGCGACCGTGTGCTCGACAAGGGTTTCAACCTGCCGACCGCGCAGTGCGATGCCGAAAAGCTGCCTTTCGCTTCGGACAGTTTCGATTTGGTCACCGTGGCCTTCGGCCTGCGCAACATGACGCACAAGGACGTCGCGCTGGCCGAGATGCGCCGCGTGTTGCGCCCGGGCGGCCGCCTGCTGGTGCTCGAGTTCTCCAAGATCTGGAAGCCGCTCGCGCCGGTGTACGACGCCTACTCCTTCAAGCTGCTGCCGTGGATGGGCAAGAAGGTCGCCAACGACGCCGACAGCTACCGCTACCTCGCCGAATCGATCCGCATGCACCCGGATCAGGACGCGCTGGCCGACATCATGCGCGGCGCCGGGCTCGAACGCGTGCAGTACTTCAACCTCGCGGCTGGCGCGGTGGCGCTGCATCGCGGCTACAAGTTCTGATTCCGTTACCGCAAGTGCCAAGGGTTTGGCTTTCGCGGCCAGCCCTTGAACTTGTCGTGCTCGCTCGCATCTAACAGCCCGACCCCACTGACACGAAAGTAGTCCAACGAATGAAACGTCTGATGATCGCGGTGTTTGCAATCTTCATCGGTAGCGCGATGGTTGTGGCGGATGCCGAGGCCAAGCGCCTGGGCGGCAGCCGTTCGATCGGCATGCAGCGCACACCGGCCACTGCACCGGCGCGCCCGGCTACCCCGCCGCAGGCCGCGCCGCAACCGGCATCGCCGACTGCTGCCAAGCCGGGCGTCACGCCGCCGGCGGCGCAACCCTCCGGCTGGCGCAAGTGGGCGGGCCCCTTGGCTGGCCTCGCCGCCGGTATCGGGCTGGCTTCGCTGCTGTCGCACTTCGGCGTCGGCGGTGACTTTGCCGGCATCCTGCTTGCCGTGCTCGCGGCCGGTGTCGTGTTCATGCTGATCCGCCGTTTCATGGCCAGCAAAGCACCGCAGCAGGCTTCGCCGATGCAGTACGCCGGTGCGGGTGCGCCGTACAACGCACAGGCTGATCGCCCGGTCGTGACTTCGATTGGCGGCGGCGCTGCGCCGCTCGCCGCCGAGCCGGTGGCCAACACGCTGCCAGCCGGGTTCGATGCCGAGGGTTTCACCCGCAATGCCAAGGTTCAGTTCGTGCGGTTGCAGGCGGCCAACGACGCCGGCAACCTCGACGACATCCGCGAATTCACCACGCCGGAAATGTTCGCCGAGTTCAAGCTCGACATCGACGAGCGTCGCGGCGCGGCGAACCAGACCGACGTGATCCAGCTCGATGCTGAAGTGCTCGAAGTGGCTGAGGAAGGCAATCGCTACATTGCCAGCGTGCGTTTCCACGGCCTGCTGCGCGAAGAGAAGGATGCCCCGCCCTCCGGCTTCAACGAGGTCTGGCACCTGACCAAGCCGGTTGCCGGCAACGGCGGCTGGGTGCTGGCGGGTATCCAGCAGGTCGCCTGAACGCGATGAGCGAAGTCGCTCGTCCGACGCTCCCCAGCAACGCCTTTGCGCGCCTGCTGGGGCACTTGTTGGCGCGCAATGCCTGGGCGCGCGAACGGCTGCTGCCTTTCGCCGGACGCCGCGCCCACCTGGCGCTGGGCGCGGTGGCGGTGGATTTCGTGATCGGCGATAACGGCCAGATCGCAGCCTGCGCGGAAGCGGACGATGCCGATGTGCGGCTTGCTTTGCCGGCCGGCGCCCTGGCTGAACTGCCGGACGGTCCTGATGCCCTGTTCCGCCAGGCGCGCATTTCGGGCGACGCGCATTTCGCCGAAACCCTGGGCTTCGTGCTGCGCAACCTTGAGTGGGATGCCGAGGAAGACCTCTCGCGCATCGTTGGCGACCCGCTTGCGCATCGGCTGCATCAGGGCGCTCGTGAGTTTGCCGGCTGGGGCCGGCAAGCGGCGCGCAACCTGGTCGACAACCTGCGCGAATACGCGATCGAAGAAGCGCGCCTGACACCGCCACGGCCTGAGCTGGAGGCCTTCGGCCGCGACGTGGCCGCGCTGCGCGACGACCTTGCGCGGCTTGGGAAGCGGATAGAGCGGATCGAACGCGGCAGCGCCTGAACACGGCGCGAACTGCTCTGCCTGAAGACACAAACGCCCCCGGATACGGGGCGTTTTTCATTGCGCTGCCGCATGCAATGGCTTGATCCAGCTCGACTTTCTGCTTGACGGCGGCATTGCGCGTCGGTGGCTTTTACACTTAAAGTCGCGCTTTCCACCCGCTCGTCCGAGGTCATCAGCTGCCAACGCCAGGCGCTGCCACCCGGACAGCCCCGGCCCCTCCGGCAATCCCGGCCCGGGCGCGAGACACCAAAAGTAGATCCAAGGGAGGGAGACAAAAGAATGGCGTTTGTGATGCTGTCCACCGGCGGGCTGACCGCCTCGGGGGTGCGCACGCTGTCGACCCGCACCCTGCTGGTCGCCGGCCTTGGCGTGGCCGCCCTGCTGCTGACGCTTGGCGCCGTGCTTGGCTACCTGATGGCCGGTGGCTCGCCCGCTGCACTGCCGAAGCTGCCCTCTTTCCGGCAGAACCCCTACACCGTTGAGCAGCTCGGCGCGATCGCCGGGCGTGTGTTCAAGCTCGAAAACGAGGCCGCCCATCTTGGCCGCAAGATTGGCGTACTCGAAGACTACGAGAAGAAAACCCAGGGCAAGGGTGGCAGCGGCGGCCCGATGCTGCCGCCGCGCGTGATCAGCAGCCATGACCCGATGGCCGAGCTGGATGCCGCACTCGCGCGTGTCGAATCGCAACTGAGCGAGATCGGCCAGGTCACCGCACAACGCAACCTTGGCCTCATGACCTTCCCCAGCCGTCGCCCGATCGAAAGCGTCGAAATCGGCTCGACCTTCGGCAACCGTGTCGATCCGATCACGCGGCGGCTGGCCTTTCATGCAGGGCTGGACTTCACTGCTGACCCGGGTACGCCGATCCGCGCGGCCGCGGGCGGCGTTGTCGCGTTTGCCGGCTGGAGCCCGGATTTCGGCTGGGTGGTGGAACTGGACCACGGCAACGGCCTGATGACGCGCTACGCCCATGCGTCGAAGCTGCTCGTGAAGACCGGGCAACTCGTCGAGCCGCGCCAGGAGATCTCGCGTGTTGGCTCCACCGGCCGTTCGACCGGGCCGCATCTGCACTTCGAGGTGATCCGCGACGGCGAGTATGTCGACCCGCGCGACTACCTCGCCGGGCTTTGACATGGCGATCCCGTTCCGCGCCGGCCGCACGCGCCAGCTGACCCATGCCGGCCTGGTGTTGTCGCGCCGCAAGCGGCCGACCACGCATCTGGCGATCGGCGTGCTCAGCGGCATCGTCGTTGCAGGCTTGCTGGTTGGCGGCTTCCTGCTGTTCGCGCCGGAAAGCGCCAACGTGCGCGAGCTGGCCGAGGCACGCAGCGAACTGCGAACGCTGCACAAGGCGCTGGAGGACAGCACCTTGCGCTCGCGCATGAGCGAGGCGCGTGCAAACGAGCTGGAGCGCCAGGTCGATGGCCTCAATGAACGCATCCGTGCGCTGGAAGATGAAGTGACCTTCTTCCGCAAGGCGCAGGAGGGTCGGCGCTAGCCGCCACCCACCATCCGATTCCATGATGCGCCGGCCAACGGTTGGCACCGGCGCGCGACACACCATTGCAGGAGACCCCCGATGTTCGGCAAGAGCAAGAAACCGCACCTGATCGAAGTCAGCAAACTCTCGAGCCTGATCGCCGAAGACGTCGAGATCACCGGCGATATCGTGTTCGGCTCCGGCCTGCGCATCGACGGCACGCTCAAGGGCAATGCGATGGGCAAGGACGGCGACAGCAAGAAGGAGAAGAGCCTGCTGGTGCTGTCGGACAAGGGCCGCATCGAAGGCAGCGTGCGTTGCTACGACGCGGTGATCAACGGCACCGTGATCGGCGATCTCGAAGTCGAACACTTCCTCGAACTGCAGCCGAAGGCGCGCGTCTCCGGCACGATCCGTTACCACAAGCTTCAGATGGAAGTGGGCGCCGGCGTGCAGGGCACGATTACCCAGGTTGGCGGCGACGCCTTGCGCGACAACGTGGTCGAACTGCCCGCCGAGAAGGCGGACAAGGGCGACAAGGCCGAGCGCGCGCGCAGCGCCTGAGGGCGCCGAAAAAGCGGTGATCGCCCGACGCAGCGGGGCACTTCGGTGCCCCGTTGTCTTTTGTGGCGTCGCTCGTCCTACAATCGCGCTTCGCGACTTCCCGGCCGTGCGGCAACGCGCGGCAGCCCCGAAAGATGGAGCCTGTACCGATGTCCCGCATCCCGAAACTCGCGCTGCTCTTGTTGCTGGGCGCCCCGCTGTTCGCGGCCCCGGCCAGCGCACAGACCGACTACGCCGGCCTTGGTGCCGAATCGGTCAGCCCGGCGACGCTTGAGCAATTCCGCCCGAAGCCACTGCCGCCCGAAGTCTCGCGCCGCATCCAGTCGATGCTGGATCTGCGCGCACCGGGCACCGGCTTGCTGGCGCCGGATGGCAAGCGCCTGTTCTTCAGCTGGCGCGTCAGCGGCAGCGATCAGGTGTGGCGGCTCGATGGCCCGGATCGCTTCCCGGTACAGATGACCGGCGGCGAAGACCGCACCCTGCCGCTGGCAGTGACGCCGGACGGCAAGTGGCTGGTCGTATCGCGCGATCGCAAGGGCGAGGAAAACCCGGGCATCTACCTGCAAGCGGTGGGCGGCGGCGCCTTGAAGATGGTGCAGCACCTGCCGAAGGTGCAGTCGCGCTTCGGCGCGATCAGCCGTGACAGCCGCTTCCTCTACTTCACTGCCAACGACCAGAAGCCCGACAGTTATGCGGTCTATCGCTACGACATCGCAAGTGGCGAGAAGGTGCAGATCTTCAACGAGGCCGGGTTGTGGAACGTGGCCGATCTGGCCGACGACGGCACCCTGCTACTGGTGAAGTACACCGGCTCGCAATCGCGTGAATACGTGGTGCTCGAACGCGGTGGGCGCGTCACGACGCTGTTCGGCCAGGGCGAGAAGGAGAACTACGAGGCGCAGTTCGGTGCCGCGCCCGGTGAGTTGCTGGTGAGCACCAACAAGTTCGGCAATTTCCAGCGCCTCTACCGCTGGCGCGCCGGCAACTTCACGCCGATTACCGGTGAGCTGAAGTGGGATGTCGAATCCTTCGGCACCGACCATGCGCGCAAGCGGCTGTACTACACGGTGAATGAAGCCGGCTACAGCCGAACCCATGCGATCGACCTGAAGACCGGCAAGCCGCTCGCGCTACCCTGGCCGGCCGACGCGGACCACCAGCTGGTTGGATCTGCGACACCGGATGGCCGTTTCGTGACGCTTGCCGTCGGCACGCCGAAGGCACCGCGCCAGAGCTATGTGTGGGACTGGCAGACGAAGAAACTGACGCGCTGGATCACGCCGTCGGCACCGGAAGAAGATACCGGCCGCTTCGTCACCGCACGGCTGGAGAGCTACCCGGCCCGCGACGGCACGCCGATCCCGATGTTCGTACGCCGCCCGCCGCAGTGCGAAGGCGCCGAGGCGCCGGTTTGCCCGGTGCTGGTGCACTTCCACGGCGGCCCGGAGGCACAGTCTCGCCCCGGCTTCTCGCCGCTGTGGCAGATGTTCGTCGATGCCGGTTTCATCGTCGTCGATCCGAATGTGCGGGGCTCCGACGGTTACGGGCGCAACTGGCTCGACGCCGACAACGGCTTCAAACGGCTCGATGTGATCACCGACATCGAGGACGCGTCTAAGTACATCCGCAGTGCCTGGGCGAAGAACGGCGTGGTGCCTAAGGTCGGCGTGTTCGGCGGCAGCTACGGCGGCTATTCCACGCTGATCGCGATGACGATGTTCGCCGGTGCCTACGATGCAGGCGCCTCGGCGGTCGGCATGGCGAACCTGCTGACCTTCCTGCAGAACACTGCACCGTATCGTCGCCAGCTGCGCATCACCGAGTATGGCGACCCGGAGAAGGATCGCATCGCGCTGCTGAAGCTCTCGCCGACCACCTACATCGACCGCCTGAAGGCGCCGCTGCTGATCAGCCAGGGCGCGTCGGATCCGCGCGTGCCGGTCGGCGAGGCGGTGCAGATGTATGAGGCCGCGAAAGCCAAAGGCGCCAAGGTCGAACTGATGATCTTTGCCGACGAGGGCCATGGCACCGCCAAGCGCGAGAACCAGGCGCTCGAATGGGGCCACATCCTGCGCTTTTTCCAGCAGCACCTGCAGTAAGCGGCCCAGCGCGGCCCGCGACACACGCCCCCGCCGAGTCGGGGGCGTTTTCGTTTCAGCTCTCCAGCAGGCTGCGCAGCATCCAGGCGTTCTTCTCATGCACCTGCATGCGTTGCGTCAGCAGGTCCGCACTCGGGCCGTCGTGCGCCGAATCCGCGAGCGGAAACACATGCCGCGCGGTGCGCACCACCGACTCTTGCCCGGCCACCAGATGGCGGATCATGTCGAGTGCCGACAGCCCGTCGGCCGGCTCGCCGATCGAGCTCAGGCGTGCATACGCCGAGTAGGTGCCGGGCGCGGGATGGCCGAGTGCGCGGATCCGCTCGGCGATCAGGTCCACCGCCAGCGCCAGTTCGGTGTACTGCGCCTCGAACATCAGGTGCAGCGTGTTGAACATCGGGCCCTTCACGTTCCAGTGGAAGTTGTGCGTGGTCAGGTAGAGCGTGTAGGTGTCCGCCAAAAGGCGTGACAGCCCGTCCGCGATGCGCGCGCGGTCGCTGTCGTTGATGCCGATATCGATGCTCATGCGGTTTCTCCTGCGTTTGTGCGCGATCGGCTGGCATCGCGCCCCGATCTGCCTACACTGAAGCCTAGACGCCCGCGTCTGCCCCGCCCAATTGAGGGTGTGGATGCTTCGCATAGTGCAGGGCTATCGTGACCGCCGCCGCGCCTGAAGCTGATACCCCTCAAGGCGGAACTCGATTCACCCGATAAGCATGGTGGGAAATCTGGGGGAAGCGATGCAAAACGAACATGACGTCGGGCTGGTGCTCGTCATCGATGACGATGCCCTGATCCGGGAGATGGTGACCGATGCGCTGGAGCCCGCCTGGCGCGTGGCCGGCGCGCAGGACGCGAGCCAGGGTTTGCACATGGCGGCCGAACTTCAGCCGGCCCTGATCCTGCTGGATGTGCAGATGCCGGGTATCGATGGTTTCGAGGCCTGCCGTCGGCTGAAGGACGATTTCGCGACTTCCGACATCCCGGTGCTGTTCCTCTCAGGCCTCAACACGCTGGAGGACCGGCTCGCGGGGCTGGAAGCTGGCGCAGAGGATTTCATCGCCAAGCCCTTCGACGCAATCGAGCTCAACGCGCGGGTGCAGGGCATCGTGCGCCAGCTCGCCGAGCGCAAGCGCCTTGCCGCAAGCGCCCAGAGCGCCTTCAGCACCGCTTTCACCGCGATGAGCAGCGCCGGTGAGCTGGGCGTGGTGATCGAATTCATGCGCAGCGGCTTTGGCTGCACCGACTACGATGCGCTCGCGACGGCGGTGTTCGCCGCGCTCACGCAGTATGGGCTGGATGGCGCGCTGAGCCTGCGTGGCAGCGCCGCGCCGCTGATCCGCACCTCTCAGGGCGAAGCCAGCGCGATGGAAGCGGGCGTGCTGGCACTGATGGGCGGGCAGGACCGAATCGTCAGCCTTGGCCGCCGCGCGGCCTTCAACTACCCCGGGGTAACGCTGCTGGTGAAGAACATGCCGCTCGACGACCCGGACCGCGCGGGGCGCCTGCGCGACCATCTCGCGATTCTGGCTGAGGCCGCCTCGGCGCGCGTTCGCGCGCTCGATGCCGACGCGGCGGTGCGGCTGCGCGAGCGCCAGTTGCGCGAGATGCTGGACGAGACGCGCCGGGCGATCGACGCCATCGAAGCGCAGCGGCGCGCGCAGCGCGGCGCCATCACGGTGGCGCTGGAAACCATGCTGCACGGCACCGAGCGCGAGTTCCTGCACATGGGCCTGAGTGAATCGCAGGAAGAACGCGTCGCGATGTTGCTGCGCGCGGCGACCTACGAAGTATCCAACGTCTACGACAGCGCGGACGACGCCAGCGCCGGCCTTCGCGCACTTGCCGCGCGCCTGGCGCAGGAGACCGGCACCGCATAAGCGGGGGAGGGCACATCATGTCCGCGAACGGCTACCACCTGCTGGTTGTCGATGACGATCCGCTCGCTCGAGCGGTGGCGAGCGACTGTCTCGACGAAGTGGGCATCCGTGTCACCGAATGCACCGACGGCGCCGCGGCCTTGGCCCTGCTGGGCTCGCAGCATTTCGACGCGGTGCTGCTGGACCGCCACATGCCCGGCATGTCGGGTGACGAAGTCTGTCGCAGGATTCGCCATGATCTGGGCGACGCAATGTTGCCGATCCTGATGCTCACCGGGGACTCCGGCAGCCAGGATCTCGCTGCCGCGCTCGATGCCGGCGCCACCGACTTCATCCGCAAGCCTTTCGATCCGGTGGAACTGCATGCGCGCGTGCGCGCGGCGGTCGAGCACAAACGCCTCACCGACCAGCTTGATAACGCGGAAACCATGCTCTTCGCGCTCGCCCGCATGGTCGAGGCGAAGGACGAGAACACCGGTGACCACTGCAGCCGGCTGGCGCACAACTCGGTCGAGTTCGGCCGTGCGCTGGGGCTCGCCGAAGCCGATCTGCAGGCCTTGCGCCGTGGTGGCGTGCTGCACGACATCGGCAAGCTGGGCATCCCGGACGCGATCCTGATGAAGCCGGCGAAGCTCACCGACGACGAATGGAAGGTGATGCGGCAGCACACGCTGATCGGCGCGCGGCTGTGCTCGCCGCTCAAGAGCATGGCGCGCACCGTGCCGATCATCCGCTCGCACCACGAGCGCTGGGATGGCAGTGGCTATCCGGATGGCCTCGCGGGCGAGGCGATTCCGCTGCTGGCGCGCGTGTTCCAGATCGTTGATATCTACGATGCGCTGGCCTATGCCCGCCCCTACAAGCCGGCCTTGCCGCAGACCGAGGTGCTGCGCATCCTGCGCGACGAGGGCGCGCGTGGCTGGCGCGACCCGCAGTTGCTTGCGGTCTTCCTCGACCTGTTGGCGCGCGACCCGGACATCTTCGCTTCGTCGGCCCCCGAGGCGGGCGATCTCGGCCGCGCGGTGTTCGCCGACATCGCCGGCCTGGGCCGCGGCGCGGGTTAGGCGGGCCGCGCAGCCGTGGTCGGCAGTACGCCCAAACCGAGGCTGTTCAGCTCGATTCGCGCCCGCCTGCTGGGCTGGCTGCTGCTGAGCAGTCTGGTGCCCACGGCGCTGACCGCCTATTTCGTCATTTCCAGCCTCGAAGAGCAGATCGGCAGTGCCACCGGCCAGCGTATGGACGAGGTGGCGCAGGGGCGCGAGCGGGCCTTGCGCGCATGGATCGAGCAGGTGCTCAACGACGGCCGCGTGTTCGCCGCGCTGCCGGCGACTGCTCAGTGTCTCGAAAGCCTGTCGCGCGCGCTCGACCGAGGCGACGCCGACAGCGCGGACTACCGCAAGCGCGATGCGGAGTGCCTCGCCACCCTCAATTTCATCGGCCTTTCCTTCCTCTACGACGTGATGCTGGTCGATCGCGACGGCCGCGTCGTGATGTCGCAGCAGAAGGAAACGCCCCCCTCCACTTCGCTCTTCGTGGGCGCCGCCACGTCGGGCGCGACGCGCCTCGCGCAGGGCCTGCATACCGCGATTGACGAGCAGGGTGCGAGCTTCGTGCCGCATGAGATGTATGCCCCCACCGGCGCGGAATCCGCCTTCGCCACGATACCGATCGTGCGCGGGGCGGAAGTGCTTGGCGTGCTGGTGCTGCAGCTCAACAACCGAGAATTCCTGCGGCCGCTCGAAGCCGGCATGGCCGACACCCGCAGCGGCGAGCTGTTGCTGCTGCGCCGGGAAGGCAAGGGCGAAGTGCTGGTGCTTACGCCACCGCGTGGCCATCCGGAGCTCGCCTTCACGCAACGCTTCAACCTGGCAGGCACGCGTGGCCTCAGTCTGCAGGCTGCACTCGCTGGCCCGGCTGGGCGCGGGCTGACGCAGGGCGACCGCGGCGAGCCGGTGTTCGCGGCGTGGCGCCCCTTGCCCGACTACGGCTGGGGCCTGGTGGCGCGCATCGGGGCGGAAGAAGCGCTGGCGCCGGTGCGCGCGATCAAGCTGGCCTTGCTGCCTATCGTCGCGGGCTTGCTGCTCGCCACCGCCGCGATCGCGATCGTGCTCGGCTGGCGCCTGGTGCGCCCGCTGCAGCGCTTTACCGCCTTCAGCCGGGAAGTGGCGGCGGGCAATCTGGGGGGCGAGGTGGGCTATGCCGGCCACGATGAACTGGGCGAGCTCGCGAGCACCTTGAACGCGATGTCAGCACGCCTGGCGTACTCGACGGCCTCGTTGCAGCGCGCGAAGGGCATGCTCGAGGTGCGCGTGGCCGAGCGAACCGCCGAGCTCACCGAGAAGGCGCAGAACCTCGAAGCGGCAGAGCGCGTCGCGAACCTGGGGCACTGGGAAACCGACTGGCGCAACGGGCGGCGCTACTGGTCACCGCAGGTCTATCGCATTCTCGGGCTGCGGCCCGGCAATCCCGATCCGGCTGCCTTCCGCCAGCGCATCCACAAAGACGATCGAGCCCTTGTGTCGGAAGTCATCGAACGCGCGTGTGCGGACGGCAAGCGCTTCTCGATCGAGTTTCGCCTTGCGATGGACGACGGCAGCATCCGCTGGGTGCGCGAGGAAGGCGACACCGCCCTCGACGATGAAGGGCGGCCCGCGAAGAGTGTCGGCATCGTCATCGACATCACCGAGCGCCAACTGGCGGAACAGGCCTTGCGGCGTTCCGAGGCGAGTGCCCGTTCGGTGCTGGAGGCTGCGCAGGAAGGCATCATCATCATCAGCCGGGCCGATCGCTCGATACTCTATGCGAACCCCGCTGCCGAGCGCATGTTCGGGCGCGGCAAGGATGAACTGCTCGGCTTCCCGACCACCGTGCTCTACCCGGAGGACGCGCGCAAACAGGTCGAGGCCGAGTTCAGCGCGCTGATCCGCGCCCACGGCGGGCGCGCGAGCAACCTGCCGGCGGTGCGCAGCAACGGCGAGCGCTTCGTGGTCGACATCTTCGCGTCGGAGATCCGCTACGAGGAGCGCGCGGCGATGTTCGGTTTCTTCACCGACGTGACCGAACTTCGCGCCGCAGAAGCCGAACGTGCGCGGCTCGAACAGGAGCTGATCGAGGCGCGCGCGCTGCGCGCCGAAGTGCGCGCCGAAACGATCCTCGATGCGGTGGACGAAGGTGTCGTCGAGGTCGATAGCGAAGGCCATGTTCGCTACATGAACCAGACCGCGCTGCGTACCTTTGGCGTAAGCGCGGAGGCGGTGATCGGGCGCCATTACCGCGATGCCGTGCCGCTGGAGATTCCCGATCATCCCGCCGATACGGACGGCCCGTTTGCGCATGTGCTGCGCACGGGCGAGCCGGTCTCGGGCGAGGGTGCGACAGTGCGCATGGCCGATGGCGGCGCGCTGCGCGCGGCCTACTACATCCGCCCGCTCGCGGCGGCGGCCGGCAGCGGCGTGTTGCTGGTGTTCCGCGACATCACCGAGCGCGAGCGCCAGCAGCTACGTCTGCAGTTGATGTCCAGTGCGGTCGAGCAGAGCGCCTCTGCGATCCTGATCACCGACACCGACGGGCACATCGAATATGTGAACCCGAAATTCTGCGCGCTCTACGGCTTCGAGCCGAGCGAACTGATCGGCGAGACGCCGCGTCGGCTCAAGTCCGGCCACACGACCGCGGCCGAGTATCAGGGCCTCTGGCGCACGATTCTGGGCGGTGGCGAATGGCACGGCGAATTCCTGAATCTGCGCAAGGACGGTGAAGCACGCTGGGTGGCCGCGGCGATCGCGTCGCTGCGCGATCCGGACGGCCGACCGACGCATTTCATCGGTGTGCATGAGGACATCACCGAACGCAAGGCGATCGAGTCGGAGCTCACGCAGGCGCGTGAGGTGGCGGAAACCGCCGCACGCGCGAAGAGCGAGTTTCTCGCCCGCATGAGCCACGAGATCCGCACGCCGATGAACGCCATCATCGGGCTGTCCGACCTCGCCCTGCAGGGCCCGCTGGCCTTGCGCGAGCGCGACTTCATCATCAAGGTGAATCGCTCCGCGCAATCGCTGCTGGGCATCATCAACGATGTGCTGGACTTCTCGCGCATCGACGCCGGCCGGCTCGAGCTCGAATCGGTCGAGTTCGCGCTCGACGATGTGCTGCAACACCTCGCCGACATGGTGCACACGCGGGTACATGACGGTGTCGAGCTCTACTTCGATACGCCGCCTGAGGTGCCGGCACGCTTCGTCGGCGATCCGCTGCGGCTCGGGCAGGTGCTCGTCAACCTTTGCAGCAACGCGACCAAGTTCACGCGTACCGGCTTCATCGCGGTGCGCGTCCGCTGCGTGGAGGCGACGCCGGGGACGGTGACGCTGGGCTTTGAGGTTGAAGACAGTGGCGACGGCATCCCCGCCGATCGCCTGCCGCTGCTGTTCGATGCGTTCTCGCAGGCCGAGGCCTCGATTGCGCGGCGCTTCGGCGGCTCTGGTCTCGGGCTGGCGATCTGTCGTCAGCTGGTGCGCCTGATGGGCGGCGAGATCCGGGTGCGCAGCACCGAAGGCGTTGGCAGTAGCTTCGCGTTTACGGTGCAACTGGGGCGGGTCGGCAGCGCAGCCGAGTTCCCGATGCCCGGCGCGCTGGTGGGCCGACGCGTGCTGTGGGCTGCACCACCGAGCCGCGGCCGCGAGCTGCTGCGCGAGCGCTGTGTGGAACTCGGGCTGGAGGTCTCGCTCGCCGACAGCATGCCGGCGCTGTGTCACGCGATCGACGCTGCACGTGAGCAAGGCTCGCCATACGACGTGCTGCTGGTCGACTGCGGCCTTCCGGGCGACGTGCTTCCTGCGTGGCGTTGTGCCGCGCCGCCGCCGCTTGTGAACGTGTGCAGCGGCAGTTCATGCGCCGAGTTCGAATTGCACCTCGCGACGACCGGCCTTTGCACCATTCAACGCCTTGACCGCCCGGTCACACGCAAGGCCCTTGTGGTCGCACTGACCAGGGCGCTCGGTTGTGAGGACGCGCCGGCACCCGAGGTGCGTCGGCACACCGCAGCCGAAGCGCTTGCTGCGCTTGCAGGCAGCCGCGTGCTGGTGGTCGACGACGCCGAACTCAATCAGGAAGTGGCGCGCGAATACCTGCAGAGCGTCGGCGTCAGTGTCGCGCTGGCGAGCAACGGCGCCGAGGCGGTCGCGATGCTGGCCCAGCAGCGTTTCGACGCGGTACTGATGGATTGCCAGATGCCGGTGATGGATGGCTATGCGGCAACACGCGCCCTGCGCCAGCAAGACGCACTGGCGAGTCTGCCGATCATCGCGCTCACGGCCAATGCGCTCGCCGGCGAACGCGAGCGGGTTCTGGAGGCAGGCATGAACGACTTCATCTCCAAGCCGGTCGATCCGGAGCGCTTGTTCGACGTGCTGATGCGCTGGATCGCGCCACTTACACCTCCGCTGGCCGCAGCGCCGGCTCGCGCATCGATGCCGGCCATGCTGTCGGCCGCCGCGGCGGGAACCGGCGGGGCCCCGGGGGGTACTTCAACGCCCCCCGACGGCGTGCCGCCGCTGCCGGGCGTCGATACCGCAGTGGGTCTCGCCCGCGCGATGGGGCGACCGAAGACCTACCTGAAGTACCTGCGCATCTTCCACGAATCGCACGCCGGCTTTGCGGCCAACTTCGACGCCGCGCGCAGCGTGGGCGACGCAGCGCTCGCACAGCGGCTTGCGCATACGCTGAAGAGCGGCGCCGCGAGCATCGGCGCGCTGGAGGTGGAAGCCGCCGCAATCGCGCTTGAGAGCCTGCTGCGCGAGGGTGGCGACGCCGCCGCGGTGAGCGCCGCACGCGACCGTCTGTGCGACGCCCTGACACCGCTGCTGGCGGCGCTCGCAGCGCTGCAGACGGCGACCGCCTGAGCGGCCCTTGCTCAGCGCAGCGGCTTGGTGCCCGGCAGCGCGGTGTCGAGCATCGCGCGCCGCAGCACGTCGATGATGCCGTTGCGCGGATAGGTCACACGCCACGCGATCGCCACCGTGCGATGCGGTTGCGGGTCGACGAAGGGGCGCACTTCGACCAGGCCGTGCGCGGTGTTCAGGCCGTCGGCGGCGGCGCTTGGCAGCACCGTCACGCCGACGCCGGTCGCGACCATGTGGCGGATCGTTTCGAGCGAGCTGCCTTCCAGCGTCTTCTGCAAGCCGCTGCCGCCGTTCGGGTTGGCGCAGCGCGGGCAGGCTTCGAGCACCTGGTCGCGGAAGCAGTTGCCCGCACCCAGCAGCAGCAGCGGTTCTTCCATCAGCTTGCTGGCCGGCACCTCGGGCAGCGCGGCCCACGGGTGGCCCGGCGGCATCACGACGCGGAAGGGTTCGTCATACACCGCCTGCGCGACGATGCCGCTTTCCACGAAGGGCAGCGCGATCACGATCACGTCCAGCTCGCCGCGTTTGAGCGCCTCGGTGAGCTTGGCGGTGTAGTTTTCCTGGATGATCAGCGGCACGCGCGGCGCGCGCTCGCGCATCAGCGGAATCAGCCGCGGCAGCAGGTAGGGTGCGATCGTGTAGATCACGCCCAGGCGCAGCGGCCCGGACAGCGGGTCCTTGCCGGCTTCGGCGATCTCGCGCACCTGCTGCGCTTCCATCAGCACGCGTTCGGCCTGCGCCACGATCTGCGCGCCGATTTCGGTCAGCTTGACGTCGGCCGCGCTGCGTTCGAACAGCATCACGCCGAGCTGGTCTTCAAGCTTCTTCACCGCCACCGACAGCGTGGGCTGGCTGACGTGGCATTTTTCCGCCGCGCGGCCAAAATGGCGTTCGCGTGCGAGGGACACGATGTAGCGCAGATCGGTGAGCGTCACGAAGCGATTCCGGTGCCGGGAGGGAGCCTGCGATTGTATCCCTGACGCCGTACCGGCTTGAAAATTGCAACAGGCATCCCCAGTTTGTAATGCCATGTAAGCGGCCGGATTGCGGTCGCCGGTGTCGCATCGATAATCCCACTTCCATTCCAATACGGAGATGCAAAGATGAAGATGACGCTACCCCGTTCGCTCGCGCTCGCCAGTGTGGCTGCGGTGGCGTTTGCCGGATGCCTGCAGGAAGGGCCCGGTGTATCGACCTCGCATGCCAGCGCGCTGGCCTCGGCCCCGGTTGCCGCGGCGAGCAGCACGGCCACCGCCACGGCGCGTGCCGGCCTGCCCGACTTCTCGGCCCTCGTCGAACAGGTGGGGCCAGCGGTGGTGAACATCGCCGTCTCCAGCGTGCGCGCTTCCGGCGGTGAGACCGCCGGCGAGAATCCGTTTGCCGATGACCCGTTCTACGACTTCCTGCGCCGCTTCGGTGTGCCGGTGCCCGGCCAGGGTGGCCAGCAGGGCGGTCAGCCGCGCGTGCAGCAAGGCGTCGGCTCCGGCTTCATCGTGAGCCCGGACGGCCATGTGCTGACCAACGCCCACGTCGTGGATGGCGCAACCGAAGTGACCGTGCGCCTGACCGACAAGCGCGAGTTCAAGGCCAAGGTGGTCGGCGTCGACAAGCGCACCGACGTGGCGCTGCTGAAGATCGACGCGAAGAACCTGCCGACCGTGAAGATCGGTGACGCCGAGCATGCCAAGGTCGGCGAATGGGTGATCGCGGTCGGTTCGCCGTTCGGCTTCGACAACACGGTGACCGCCGGCATCATCTCGGCCAAGGCGCGCCGCCTGCCGGACGAAACCTATGTGCCCTTCATCCAGACTGACGTCGCGATCAACCCCGGTAACTCCGGCGGCCCGTTGTTCAACCTGAACGGCGAGGTGATCGGCATCAATTCGCAGATCTACTCGCGCTCGGGCGGCTTCATGGGCATCTCGTTCGCGATCCCGATCGACACCGCGATGAAGGTGCGCGACCAGTTGCAGAAGTACGGCAAGGTGCAGCGCGGTCGTCTCGGCGTGCTGATCCAGGGCATGGACGACGACCTGGCGCAGACCTTCGGCCTCGACAAAGCCAAGGGCGCGCTGGTTTCGCAGGTCGAGCCCGATGGCCCCGCTGCGAAGGCGGGCCTGGAATCGGGCGACGTGATCCTCGCGGTGAATGGTCAGGAAGTGAAGGAATCGACCGACCTGCCGCGCGTGATCGGCGACCTGAAGCCGGGCGACAAGGTGAAGCTGCAGGTGTGGCGTAACAAGGCCAGCCGCGAATTCACCGCGACGCTGGCCGAGATGCCGGGCGAAGGCAGCAAGCCGACGGCTGGCAAGGGTGGCGAGAAGCCCAGTGGCAAGGTTGGCCTCGCACTGCGTCAGCTCGAATCGCGCGAAGCCGGCAAGCTCGGCGTGCCGGGCGGGCTGCTGGTCGAGGACGTGGCTGGCCCCGCGGCACAGGCGGGCGTGCGCCCCGGTGACGTGATCATCGCGGTGAACAACCAGCGCGTTACGACGATGCAGGAGATGACGGCGCGGCTGGATGCCGCGGGTGATCGCTTTGCGCTGCTGGTGCTGCGCGGCAATCAGCGTCTGTTCATACCGGTGCGTTTGAAGTAAGTCGCGCCGACTGCGAACCAGAGGGCGATGCGGGTGACCGCATCGCCCTTTTTCATGGGCGGTTTGACTCTTCACGGCGCACCGTCTACGCCTAGGACTGAGGCGCGGCAATCGCTGCGCGCGGACGGGGCGAATCATGGACATCCGAAACCACTGGCTCACCGGCGACCAGGTGCGCAAGCAGGAAACACCGAACCGCGGTGGTGCGCTGACCGCGCGCTTTCTCATCATGCATTTCACCGGCGGCGCCTCGGCACAGAGTTCGGCCGACTGGCTGTGCAACCCTGCCGCGAAGGCTTCCGCCCACCTCGTGCTGGCGCGCGACGGCAGCATCATCCAGCTTGCCCCCTTCAATGTCGTCACCTGGCATGCCGGCGTGAGCCAGTGGAACGGTGTGATTGGCCTCAACCAGCATTCGATCGGCATCGAGATGGATAACGCTGGCGGCCTGCGGCAGGTGGGCGACAGTTTCCAGACCAGTTTTGGCAAACCGGTGCCGAAGGATCAGGTGGTAATCGCCGCACACAAGTACGGCGGGCCGGTGATGCCCTGGCAGGCCTACACCGCGGTGCAGATCGAGCGCGCCTTCGAGTTGGCGGAACTGCTGGTGGCGCGCTACGGTCTGGAAGACATCCTGGGCCATGAGGACATTGCACGCGGCCGCAAGACCGACCCCGGCCCGGCCTTCCCGCTCGAAGCCCTGCGCGGACGCATGCACGGGCGTGCCGACGACAGCGCGCCGCACTACCGCGTGACCGCCAGCAGCCTCAACATCCGCGCCGGTGCCGGTGCCGAATTCCCCGCAGTGGCGCCCGCCCTGAAGAAGGGCACCGAGCTCGTGCTGCTGGAGGCGGGCGATCGCTGGAACCGTGTCGAGGTGGTCGGCAATACCGACATCGAGGGTTGGGTGAACAACCAGTTCATCGAACCGCTCAACGCCGGTGCGGCGCGTGCGATTGCCGTGAAGAAACCCGCCGCCAAGCGCAAGAAGGCTGGCTGACACCCTCGCATCGCGCTTGCGGGGCTGCCAGAATGGGCGCCCCGCCGTTGCCGATGCGTATCGTGTTCAGATCGATCCGTCCCGTTTTCTCCCGCTTGGCGCTGTTGCTCGGGCTTGTCGCCAACGTGGCATATGCCGAGGGCACGCAGCGGGGCCCGGACGCCTTTGCGGCCTTGTGCGAGACGCGACTGCAGCCGGTGGAGATCCGCGTCCTCACCGAACTCGAAACACCGCCACTGGATCTCGCACACAGCGCCGCCGAGCTTGCGGTGCTGCGCAAGCAACCCTTAAAGGCCGGCGAAGTGGTGGTTGGGCTGACCCAGGTGCGGCAGCGCTACGACATGCGCTGGAGCTACCAGGGACTGCGCGAACGCAACGGCGCGCGCAGCTGCATCCGCTCGCGCATTGAAGTGAAGTTGATCCTCAACCAGCAGGTGTACGTCGCCACCGAGTTCCCGCCCGGCACCTGCGGCCATGATGAAGTGCTGGCGCATGAACAGCGCCATGTCGCCGCCAACCTGGCCCAGCTCGAAAAGACGGCCCGCTTCGTCGAAGAAAGCCTGCGCGCCCAGGAGGGCGGCGCGCCGCCGTGGATGGGCGAGCCGGCCGCACTCCGCGAAGCGGTGCTGGAGCGTGCCCGCGTCAGCTGGATGGCGCAGCTCGAAGCGAACTTCCACCAAGTCGACCGCGAGCACGCGATCATCGACTCGGTGGAAGAATCACAGCGCTATCGGCAGCTGTGCAATGGCGAGATGGAGCGAACCTTGCGCGGGATCGTGAAGGAACCCGCCAAGGGCCGCTGATCCGGATGGCTGATGCGCGCGGCGGCCGGTCTTACAAATTCCCCGCCACCAAGGCCCGCATCAGTTTCTCCTTCAAATCCTTCGGCTGATCCAGCCCCATGCGTGCGAGCAGTTCCGGTTTTGGTGTCGCCGAGAGTCCGCGGATCAGGGAGCCGACCAGAGACAGCGGTGACTTCTGCTGGGCCTTAAGCTTCATCAGCGCCTTGGCGAGCGTGAGCTCGGTCGCATCGAGATCGGTACCGAAGGGGAAGTCCGGCAGCAGGCCGCGCTGGTGGAACTCGGCAAGGCGCTGCGATAGCACCTCGGGCAGGTTCTGCCGCTGCTCCGGCGGGATCTGATAGTCCTGCGCGATCTTGCCGTTGGCCTTGGCGCGGGCGAGCAGTTCGTCCTGGAAGCGCGAGTCGGTGATGGCCAGCAGGCGCTTGATCACATCGGCGTCGGACTGCCCGCGCACGTCGGCGATCCCGTATTCGGTGATGTACACATCGCGCAGGTGGCGCGGAATCGTGACGTGGCCGTAGTTCCAGACGATGTTCGAGGTCGGCTTGCCGTCCTTGCCGATGCGCCAGGAGCGCAACATCAGGATCGACAGTGCGCCGGGCAGGGTGTGGCCCATCGCGACGAAGTTGTACTGGCCGCCGACGCCGGACACGAGATTGCCGGTGTCGAGTCCGTCCGACACTGCTGCGCCGAGCAGCGTCACCATCATCGTGGTGTTGATGAAGCGGGCATCGCGCCGATGCGTGGCGGCGAGCTGCTCCTGCCCCATCACCTGGTTGATGAAGCTGATCCGCGTCATGTTGATCTTGGCCAGCAGCTCGCGCGGCATGGTACGCAGGCGGTCGTAGAAATGCGTCGGGCCGATGAAGAAGCCGCCGTGCATCAGGCGCCCGTGCGTGAGTCGCTCGCCCAGCATCCGGGCGGCGATCTCCTTGCGTACTGCGGGATCGGCCGGCGTGGCGGGGAGTCGCTCGGCGCCGCGCAGCAGGGCGCCGTCTTCGAGCCGCACATCGGCGTGCAGGATGCCGAAGTGGTGCAGAAAGTCGAAGTCGGCCCGCGACAGCGGCGAGCCGATCGCTCGGGCTTCGAGCAGGGCTTCGAGCATGGCTTCGTCCGGGATCAGCCCGACCTTGCCGGCATTCAGCAGCGTCTGCAGCGCGACGTTGTCGAACACTTCGCGGCGGATGATGCCGGCGTCGATCAGCTCCATGAAGCCATTCACGAACATCTCGCTGCAGCCGTAGAGGCCTTCCGTGAAGGCCTCCTGGTAGTTGTGGCCGGCATGCAGCGGGCCACCGAGGGCCTTGAGCATCGCCCGGTAGGTGCCGTTATCGCGGTCGCGCAGGATCAGCGCATGCGCGATGCCGTCGCCAAGCGAACCGATACCGATCTGCAGCGTGCCGCCGTCCTTCACGGTGCTGCTGGAATACAGCGCAATGCCGTAGTCCTGGTCGTCCACCTTCATGTTGGGCGGCGCAAAGATCGTGTGCGTGGAGGCCGGATCGTCGACCAGGATCGAGATGTCCTCTTCGGGCAGGAGCGCGTCGTTCGGCATGAAGGGCAATTCGCGATTCACGACGCCGATCAGGTGCATGTGCTGGACGCCGTCGCGATTGGCCTGTTCCAGCGCATCGATCGTCAGGTCGGTGTTGCACGACATCGAATAGCGCGGTCCGTCTGGCGTGTCCTCCACCGCAATCGCCTGCGCGAACACGTTCACGCCTTGCGCCAGCGCATCGCGCACCGCGTGGGTGTAGTTCGAATACACGTAGTTCGACTGTGCGTTGGCGTTGCCGAGATACTCACCGGTCTTCAGGAAGAACTCGCAGATCTCGACGTTAGGCGGCAACGCATTGCGTTTGACGTCGATCGAGTAGTCCATGTCCGGGTAGTTGCCGAACACGCGCTCGACGAAGGGCCCCAGAAAGCGCTGTTCCAGCGCGCTCTTGCCGCGCGGGCGATCCAGCGACAGGGCCGTGAAGATCTTCAGCTTGAGCGTCGGATCCGCCTTCGCCCGCCGGTAGAGCGCGTTGATCCAGGCATTGGGCTTGCCGATGCCGAGCGGCATCGCCATCACGATGTTCTTGCCGACACGGTCAATCAGCGCATCGATCGAGTCTTCGATGCGAGCGCAGCGCAGTGGCGCAGTCATGGTTTCTCCCCCGGTTGCCGGTCTGTGCCGGTCTTGATTCATGGTCTCGATGGACACGTCGCAAGGCGGATCACGCGCTGGCAACGAACTCATTCTGCGGTGCGCCCGACGCGCTTGTCACGGTGCGTGTTGGCCGGGCTTGAGGCCAGTCAAGTCGCCACCGGGCTGCCTGGCGCCGCGGTGTCGAGCATGCGAATTTCCAGTGGACGCGAGGTGTCGAGGTGGACGTCGCGCTGCGGGAAGGCGATCACGATTCCCGCTTCGGCGAAGGCCTTGTCGATCATGAAACGCACGTCGCTGGTGACGATCCGCCCTGCGGTGCCGGCATCCAGATCGAGCCAGAAATAGAGGCCGAAGTTCAGCGCGTCGGCGCCAAAGTCCTCGAACAGTACCTCGGGCTCCGGGTCTTTCAGGATCTTGCCGTGGCGCTGGGCCACCTCCAGCAGCAGTTCGGCCACGCGTCGTGCGGGTGCGCCGTAGGCCACGCCGATCTTCACCGCGAAGCGCACCTTGCCGGAGGTGTAGGTCCAGTTGGTGACTTCCTGCTCGATGAAGCTTGCGTTCGGCACCAGGGTCTCGATGCCGTCGATGTTGCGGATCGTGCTGGCGCGCACGCCGATGTCGGTTACGGTGCCGCGCTTGCCGGCAACTTCGACGGTGTCGCCCAGCTTGAACGGGCGTTCGACCAGCAGCATCAGCCCGCTCATCAGGTTCTTCAGCAGCGTCTGCATGCCGAAGCCGGCACCGATCGCGATCGCGCCGCCGAGAAAGGCGAACACGGTGAGCGGAATCCGCACGATCGCGAGGCTGATCACGAACAGCATCGCGAACACGCCGGAGAGCACCCAGTTGCTGGCGGTGTTGAGCGTCTGCAACGGAATGCCGAAGCGCGCATGGATGTGGTTGTTGAACAAGCGCGCCACGCGCCGCGCCAGCCAGAAGCCGGCGAACAGCGTTATCAGTGCAATGACCAGTTTGCCCACGGTGACGCCACGCTGCGTGGCAATCGTCTGACCGTCGACGATCGCGGTGTCGCTGACGGTCGTGAACTCGTAAGACCAGATGTCGCCGACGGTGTCGACAACCTCGTTGCGGATCGCGTCCAGCCTTGCCTTGGCGCTGCGGTCGGCGGCTTCGCGGTTGAATTCCTCGCTCCAGCGGGTGGCCATCAGGCGAAGCTGGCCAACCTCGGTCAGGCCGCGCAACTGCAGTTGCACCCGATCCTGCATGGCGTTGATGGTCTGCCGGATCAGCGCGGCTTCTTCCGGCGTTGCGTTCGCCTGTCGATCCTGCATTGCCGAAATCTGATCGAGGGTCAGTTGAAGCTCATGCCGCAGACTGCGCGACGGTTCCTTGATCCGCTCGGTCAGTTCGCGCACGCCATTGCGCAGCGCTTCGGTGGTGGCTTGCGTGGCGCCGGGCTGCTCGGCCGCATAGCGCAGATCCCAGAACACATGCTGGAAGTGCTGCGATTCGATGAGGCGGGTCAGGATGTCGATCTTGTCGCCTGCGGTCATCGCACGCACCTGCTCGAGTTCGAGCAGGCGCTGCGCTTGCGTCATGCTGTCGTTCAGGCGCGCGATCTTGGCTTCCAGCTCGGCGATGCTGACCGTATGGCTGTGTTTGTCCTTGCCGCCCGCCACGCCCGGCGTCTTCATCTGGTTGCGCGCGGCATCCAGCGCGGCCCGCAGCTTGACCAGCGTGTCCCGCTGTTCGTCGCGTTCCTGCTGGCGTTGGCGCAGGCTCTGTTCGAGTGCGTTTGCGTCTGCGCGCGCGTTCGCCAGCTCGCCCTCCAGTGCGGTGCGGCGTTCGGCCTGACGGGCCAACAGCACTTCGCGGTCCGCCGCGTTGAAGCGCACCTTGCTCTCAGTCTGCGCCACCCGCGCTTCGAGCTCGCGGAAGGCGCTGCTTGTCTGGGCGAGTTCGGTCGCCAGTACCCCTTCCTGTTGCCGCAGGGCTTGCAAGCGGGCGCCATGGCTATGGGCGCGCAGCTCGGAAAACTGCCATAGCCAGCGCAGGCGTGGCAGATCGCCGGCTACCCGGTTGCGTTCCAGCGCCTCGAAGCTCTGGCGGCGGCTGAGCTCCGCGGCGTCGTAGTCGCGCGTGACGATCTCGCGTTCCTTGGCCACCACGAGCTGCTGCGCTTCGATCGAATCGACCGCCAGCGCGACCGTCTGCAACTGCTGCCGCAGGCGATCAACCAGCACGATCGAGTACGGCGGCTTTCCGAGTTCGTCCGTCGGCGTCATGACGTCGGCGCCGGAGATGATTTCCGCACGGGTCTTGAGTGCTTCGGCGCGGCGGATCATGTCGAGTTGCAAGGCGTAGGCCGTCACCTGTTGCTGCAGCAGGTAGCGGCGCTCGCTGAGCAGCTCGGGCGGTATGCCGGGCGGCAGCGCTTCGTCGGCCGCCTGGCGGTTGTCCGCACGCGCCAGTGCATCCTGCGCAGCCTTCATACGGGCGGCGATGCTTGCGGCGTCCATCGCATCCGGATTGGCCGGGCTGTGCGCAGCCGGCGCCGATTGCGAAGCGCCCGCCGCGTCCATCACGCCAGCGATGCCGGCTATCGGTGCGGCGATCACTTCGGTGGTCAGCAGGGCGATGGCGGCGAGCAGGGCGCGTGTGTACATGCAGATCCTAGTAAAGGCGTTTGCGGCGCATTGTGGGCAAGCCGCCAGCGCTTGTCATGACTTAGTGCAGACAAGTGCCGGCCAAGCGGCTAACCTCACCGCGTTCACGTCCGGAGATTCTGCATGCGCCCGATCGCACGCTTCCTGCTCGGCCTGGTGGCCGTTCTCGTCAGCCTCTGGGCTGTCGCGGCCTTGTGGATTGACGGTCCCGCGTCGCGCCCGGTGGCGGCCGGTCTGTGTGGGCTTTACGCTGGCGCGGTGATCGCGCTGCTGGTTCGGGTCCGCCCGTTCCGCCGTGGTGCCCTGGCCGCGATCGTTGCGTTTGCGGTGGTGCTGATGTGGTGGCTGGCGATTCCGGCGAGCAACCAGCGCGACTGGCTGCCGGATGTGGCGAACCCTCCGACGGCGACGATCGACGGCAATATCCTGACCGTGCATAACGTGCGCAATTTCGCCTATCGCAGCAGCGACACCGACTTTGAGCCGCACTGGGAAACCCGCCGCTACGACCTGACGAAGCTGCGAGGGCTGGATCTGGCGATCAGCTTCTGGGGCCCGACGCAGTACGGCCACACGATCATGGTGTGGGAGTTTGACGACGCGCCGCCGCTTGCCGTATCGATCGAGACGCGCAAGGAGAAGGGCGAGGAATACTCCGCCTTGCTCGGCTTCTTCCGCCAGTTCGAGCTGTACTACGTGGTCGCCGACGAGCGCGATGTGCTCGGCGTGCGGACCAATCACCGCAACGAGCAGATCCGGCTCTACAAGCTCGGCACCTCGCCAGCGGCCGCGCGCGCGTTGCTCGAAGGCTACGTGGAGGAGTTCAACGAGCTCGCCAGCCACCCCGCCTGGTACAACGCGCTCACCGGCAATTGCACGACGATGATCTTCAAGAACGTGAAGCATGTGTTCGGCATCAGCAAGCTGACCGACTGGCGCATTCTCGCGAATGGCCACCTCGACGAGCTTGCGTACGAGGAGAAGGTCATCAACACCAGCATGCCGCTGGCCGAACTACGTCTGCGCAGCGATATCACCGCACGGGCCCGCGAGGTCGGTTCGTCGCCTGATTTCTCGCAGCGTATCCGCGCGGGCTTGCCCGAGCGGCCGGCGCCCTAGCAGGCCGGCCAGGTCTTGATCTGCAGCGATGTGCTGTCACGCATCGCTGCGCACAATCCGCTATTCCTTTCGAGCCGGAGTTCCGCATGAGTGTCACCCCTTCCGCCCCGCGCTACCTCGATGAGATCGCGGCGGGCGAGACTGCCAGCATCAGCAAGACCTTCACCGACGCCGACGTGCGCGCCTTCGCAGACGTCTCCACCGATACCAACCCGGTGCACCTCGACGCGGATTACGCCGCCTCAACGCAGTTCGGCGCCCGAATCGTGCACGGCATGCTGACGGCGAGCCTGATCTCCGCGCTGCTCGGCAATCACCTGCCTGGCCCAGGCACCGTGTATCTCGGCCAGTCGCTGCGCTTCCGCCGGCCGGTGAAGCTCGGCGATACCGTCACCGCGAGCGTCACGGTGAAATCGGTGGACCGCGAAAAGAACCGCATCGAGCTCGATTGCGTCTGCAGCGTGGGCGGCAAACCGGTGCTGCAAGGTGATGCGCTGGTGATGGCGCCAGTTCGGCCGGCCTGAGTCCCGCCTGGCGTTGCCATCGTGGCGGCCTGGGCCGCCGCGTCGGTGCAGCGGGATCGGATTGGGCGCTGCAACGCTGGCGAACCGCCAGCGAGCGCCCGAAGGTCAGTCCGGGATGCTGCGTTCCGCCAGCGTGCAGCGGTTGCGCCCGGCGCGCTTGGAGGCGTAGAGCGCATCGTCGGCCGCGACCATCAGCTCCATCATCGTCGGGTAGGCCGGGAAGTGTGCGATGCCGGCGCTGAAGCTTGCCGCGAACAGGCCCTGATCGGTCTGGTGGAAGATTCCGCTGAAGCCGCGCCGCAGGGCTTCGACACGTTCCAGTGCGTCTTCGGGCGTGCTGTCGAACAGCACCACGACGAACTCTTCACCGCCGTATCGGCCAACCACGTCCGAGCGCCGCATGCGCAAGCGCAGGTAGCGCGCGAGTGACTTGATCACCTTGTCGCCGGTGGTGTGTCCGTAGGTGTCATTCACCTGCTTGAAGTGGTCGATGTCGAGGATCGCGTAGCTCACCGGCACGCCCTGACGGTCAGCCAGCAGCAGCGTTTGCTGCAGCAGCGTCTTGGTCTTCACATGGTTGTAGAGACCGGTCAGGCTGTCTTCCACCATCAGGCGGCGCAGCCCGCGATAGCGTTCGGCCTTGCTCACCACCGCGTTCACCAGTTGCGCGGCCGAGATCGGCTTGGTCAGGAAGTCGTCGCCGCCCTGGCGCATTGCCTCTTGCTGGATCGATTCGCTGGTCTCGCTGGTCAGGAAGGCGATCGGGATCGACTCGAAGGCCTTGTTCTGGCGAATGATGCGCGCCACTTCAAGGCCGGTGCAGCCGTCCATGTGGAAGTCCAGCAGCAGCACATCCGGCGCGAAATCCATCAGCGTTTCGAGGATGCGCGAGGGTTCGCGCAGGCCGCGCACATGGATGTTCGGAAACTGGCCGAGGATGCGTTCAACGGTTGCAAGTACCGTGGGCGAGTCGTCCAGCGTGAGCACGCGGTAAGGCTCGTCCTTGTACTCGAAGGCCAGCGGATCGACCGCGTCGACCAGCGCAGACACCGACATCGGTGCAACGAAGAAGCCCTGCGCATCGTGCCGCACCGCCTGCAGCCGGATGTTGAAGCTGCCCTCGGGCGACAGCGCGAACCACTTCAGATTGCAGCGGTTCATCTCGGTGATGACCGCCGTGGTTTCCGCGTCGAGCTCGCCGCTGAGTTCCGCGATCACTGCCACCGCGCGGTTCATCGCGGCGTAGCGCACGCCGTGGCGATACTGGCTGAACACCTTGAAGCTGTAGCCGTAGTGTTCCATCTGCTGGGCCAGGTCGGTGTAGGCCTGGCCGTCGCGCGCCAGCATCACGACCAGCGGAAGGCTGTCATCGCCCGGCACACGCTCCGGCTGACGGGCGCGTTCGGCGAGCGCTGAACGCACGGCCGCGAAGACGCCGGGCAGCAGCTGATCGACCCGCGCCTTCTCGGCGTCCCCTGGCGTGCGCAGCGTCGCGAGGAAATCCACCAGCGGTGCCATCGCGGTTTCAACCGCCGCCAGCTCCCCCGCATGGGCCAGCTGCGCAAGCCGTTCGCAATGCGTCGCGAAGGCCTGCCAGCGGGCCATGTCATGGCTTGCCTGCCAGACCGGGCGCCAAGCCTGGACCAATGCATTCCATGCCGAATGCAGTTCGACGCGGTTGATCATCTCGGGGGGAGTTCGTGCGTAATGTGTAACAAACCGACTTTACGGCATTTGAGCACAAATCCTTTGGCCGAAATGCACGGCGTTTCAGCCTTTACCCGGCAACATGCGTGTCAGGGTGTCGTCGCGCTGCACGCGGTGATGCACCACTGCGGCCGCCACATGCGCCACGATCAAGGCGATCATCGCGTTGCCCAGCAGTTCGTGCAGCTCATGCAGATACTCGCGCAGGCCCGGGTCGGGCGCGATCAGCGCGGGCAGGCTCATGCCAAGCAACACCACGGCGTCGCCATGGGCCTGCTTCATCAGCACACCGCTGACCGGTAGTGCAATCAGTGCGGCGTAGAAGACGAAGTGCATCAGATGCGCGAGCCCGTCCTGCCACGGCGGCGGCGCCGGGGTGATGGGGGGCAGCGGCTGCGTGAAGCGCCAGACGATGCGCGGCACGGTCAGCAGCAAGATCAGCGCGCCGGCCTGCATGTGCAGCAGACCGAGCAAGGCGCGCGTGTCGCTGCCTTTCTCAAACCACCCCTTGGCCTCGATCAGCGCGATGGCGCCGATTACCAGAAGCGCGCTCCACCAGTGCAGCGCGCGCGCCACCGGCCCGAATTGCCGATCCGTATTCCCCAATCCCATCATCCACCTCCCCCGGTTTCCGGCCGCAAGGGCGACAGACGCCCGCAGCGCGTCCGGCCACGCTAGCGAGCTGCAACGGAGGGCGCATTGACCTGCAACAAGCCAAGTCTGCTCAGGCAGGGTTTGCGCGAAAGGCCGGCATGCGCGCACCCTCGCACCATGAGTGCGTTTCAGAGCTTGTCATGAACTACCTCGCCCACGCCTGGCTCGCCGGGGACGCGGCGGCCGACCGTGTTGGCGGGCTCGCCGGTGACTTCGTCAAGGGGCCGTTGCCTGGCGATCTGCCGCCGGATCTCGCCGCCGGGGTCGCGCTGCACCGCGCGATCGACGTGTGGGCGGAACAGCATCCGGCCTTCCGCGCGAGCCGCGCACGTGTCAGCGCGGAGCGGCGCCGCTACGCCGGCATCCTCGTCGATCTCTTCTATGACCATTTCCTCGCGCGCCACTGGTCGCGTTTCCATTCTTCGCCGCTGACGCTCTTCACCGCCCAGCTCTATGCCGAAGCCACGGACCGGGCCGCGGCGCTGCCTGCCAGCTTTGCCGTGGTGCTGCCGCGCATGCAGCGGCACGACTGGCTTGCCGCTTATGTCGAGACCGAGCATGTCGGCGCCGCGCTGGATGGCATGAGCCTGCGCCGCGCGCGGCAGCCGAATCCGCTTGCGGGGGCGATCGCCGAGCTGCACGCTGCCTACGACGATTTCGAGGCGGATTGCCTCGCCTTCCTGCCCGATGCATTGCAATTTGTTGTCAGCCGGCGTCGCGGCTCTTGATCGAAACCCGGAGAGGCAACTACGATCAAGATTCGGGACGCAATCCCCTGAGAAAATTTCCCAGATCGACCACACCGGACTCCGGACACCATGAAAAAGACAATGATTTCGCTGCTTGCCGTTGCGCTGCTTGGCACTTCGGCGGCTTTTGCTCAGGAACAGGATCCGGCCGATCTGCCGGAAAAGCCGACCGGCCTGCAGCCGTGGACGCTGCGCGTGCACTACGCGCGCGACAACAAGGACTACGAGGGCTGGGGCGTCTACGCATGGAAAGGCCCGCGCAACGGCGCGCCGAAGTGGCCGGGCAACTGGCGCTTCAACCGCAAGGATGGCTACGGCGTGTTCTACGACGTTGCACTCGGCGAGGGCGCGACGATGATGGAATTCCTCATCACCGACGGCAAGGGCAACAAGAACTGCCCGAACGACCAGAAGCTCGAACTCTCGTCGAACCTCGCTCACAAGGGCCAGGAAGTCTGGATCCGTCAGGGCGAATGCAAGCTCTACTCGGCACGCCCGAAAGGCTGAACCCCGGCCACTCGAGAAAAAGCCCGCTTAATGCGGGCTTTTTTAATTTCAGCGCTGCATGCAGGCCTGCCAGCGGCCGTCGACGCGTTTTGCAAACCATTCGGTGGTGAGCTTGCGCGTGATCTTCGGGCTCTGCAGTTGAATCTGCGGCAGTAACTCGCGCGCCACAGGCTTGCCCGCGACATGGTCCGCCTGCGCCATCACACGCAGCCACAAGGGGCTCTGTGCGAAAGCCGCCGACTTTTCGAGCAGCAGATCGCGCCGGATCTCGCTGGCGTTCAGGCCGAGCTTGCCCGCCAGATCGAGCAGCGCAAGCTCGGTGCTGCTCTGCTCGCGCAAGGCCTGGCCATCGCGATAGCGCAGCAAATCGCCATCCAGCGAGAGCTTCCGCCCCGAAAGGCGTGCCACCGCGGCCTGAAATGCCGCGTTACGCGACGCATAGCGGCCGGCGTTGAAATCGGCGAAGCGATACAGCGGCGACGGATAGCTCGCCGGATAGTCGAGCAGGTTGGCGATGCCGAAATAGACCCCGCCGCGCCGCGTGAACACCTCGTCGCGTACCGTGCCGCGACGCGGATACGGGTAACGATGCGTCTGCAGGTAGTCCTCGGCAAAACTCACCGACACCTGCATCGGCCCGCCGGTGCGAATCGGATTCTTGTTGCCGAGCGCCTTCGCGAAGTCCGGCAACTCGGCGACCATCTCGTTGAACAGGCTGTTCATTTCCCGCTCGGTGCGCAGCGCATCGATGCGTTTGCCGTAGCTGCGGCCATCCCTTGAGGGCTTCAGCAGGGCCATGTCGACAACGACTGGCGGCACCAGGTAGCCGGCGGCCTTGCGGTAGAGCTCCTCGCGCACGATGTGGCCGAGGCCCGGCACCGGCGGGTCTGCAACGAAGCTCGACTCCTGCTCGATCACTGCGATTGCGGCGCAGAACTGCGCCTGGGTCGGCGCAAGCTGTTGCGCGGCAAAGGCGCGGAAGATGTCCTCTGCCCAGCCGTTGCGGTCGGTAGCCTTGGGTGGAATCAGGCGCAGCACCTGCGCGACGCCCTCGCGCTCTGAGGGATAAGGCGGGCGTGGTGGCTGTTGTGGTGGAACCGGCACGACCGGCGGCAAAGGCCGACCTGCGTCCGCCGGCGGAATCACGATGCCCGGCGCTGCGCCTGGTTGCGGCGCCGGCGGGGTTTCGATCGACGGGCTCTCGGGCGGCAGACCCTGTGGCGCGGTCACGCAGGCGGCCAGCAGCAGGGCCGGAATCAGGGCTTGAAGGACGGGGCGAATCATCTTGGCGCGGCGCTGCATCGGGTGACGGATGATAAGGCAGCGGACGCGGTAAGCTAGGCGCTGGCCCCACTTCGCGCACTGATCATGTCCGAACACGTCTTCCCCCTCACCCGCGAGCATGTCGCGCTGTGCGATCTGCTCAAGCTGCTGGCCATTGCGCAGTCTGGCGGCCATGCCAAGACCATGATCGCCGACGGTGTCGTCACGGTCGACGGCGAGGTCGAAACACGCAAGAAACGCAAGCTCGTTGGCGGTGAAGTCGTCCGCGCAGCGGGCGCCACGATCCGTGTGAAGCGCCCATGATTGGCGGCTGGGAACTCACCGCGCTGCTGCTGCTCGCCGGCCTGGTCTGGCTCTGGCTCGATAGCCTGCGCGCGCGTGATGCAGGCATTGTCGCGGCGCGCCGGCAGTGCGAGCGCGAAGGCCTGCAGCTGCTCGACGAGACGGTGGCGATCGCCAAGTTGCGGCTGGCCCGCAACGACGATGGCCAGCTGCGCCTGCAGCGTACCTACCGCTTCGAGTATTCCGATACCGGCGACAACCGCCGCAATGGCGAGGTCACGCTGACCGGCGCCGAGGTGGTCAGCCTCTATACCGGGCCGCGCGTGCTGCACTAGGGCACGGCATGACGTCAGCGGCGGCGGCGCTGCCCCTGGCCGCCCTGCTGCATACCGCCGCCGGGGCCACGCATGTCGCTGTTGCGGCTGTTTTCCATCTCGATCCGGTCGGCAAGCAATGGCACCGTCGCCGGCAGCATTTCATCGGCGACGCTGCGCTGACGTTCGTCGAGCACCCGGTAGAGATCGCCCGCTGCGGCGCTGATCTGATCGAGTGCGGCGAGTCGGTTGCGCAAGGGGGCGATGCGGTCCTCCACGCGATGCAGTGCGTCACCCTGCGCCGATACGGCGCGCGGGCGCTGCATGTCAGACAACAGCGCCTGCAGGCGGTCGGTATAGGCGAGCCAAAGCGCCTCCTGACGGCGATCCAACCGCAGCGCATCGTGCAGCAGCTCCAGTTGCATCGTGAGCGAATCCTGCGGCTGCTCGATTGCGCCGCCGCGTTGCCCGCCGGGCCCGCCAGGGCCTCCACGCTGCGATCGCCCCTCACCCGATGGCGGCCCTCGACGACTTTCGTCCGGACCGCATTGCGTCGCGCACCCGGCGACGACTACCGCGACAAGAAGGCTGGAAACTGAGGCGCGCAACATGTTCAAGAGACCGCGTCGATGAAAGCGCAACACCTTAGTGGCTGCGCGGTTGCGATGTGCGCTTGCCGCGGGTGGAGGTGCAATCAGATGTAAGCGCCGCGCAGCGCCTACAATTGCAAACCCCCCACGTGTCGAGTCGACAATGCGTTTCTCACTTGCGATCCATGGTGGCGCCGGCACGATCCGGCGCTGTGACTTGAGCGCCGGCGACGAGGTCGCGCTGCGCGCCAGCCTTGCGGCCGCGCTCGAAGCCGGTCATGCGGTGTTGCGCCGCGGCGGCCCTGCGCTCGATGCGGTTGAGGCGGCCGTGGTGGCACTGGAGGACGACCCGCGTTTCAACGCGGGGCGCGGCGCGGTGTTCAACGAGGCCGGCTTCGTTGAGCTCGAAGCGGCCGTGATGGACGGCAGCACACGCGCGGCCGGATCGGTGACCGGCCTGCGACGCGTGCGGAACCCGGTGAAGCTGGCGCGCGAGGTGATGCGCCGCACGCCCCATGTCACCCTTGGCTTCGAAGCGGCCGAGCGATTCGCCGAGCGCTGTGGTCTGGCGCTCGATCTGCCGAACTACTTCTACACCGAGGCGCGCTGGCAGGCGCTTCAGCAGGAGCTGACACGCATCGCGGCGGGCGGGCGCGAGAGTGAGGCCTCCGAGCAGGTACGCCACGGCACCGTCGGTGCAGTCGCGTGCGACGCGGCGGGGTGCCTCGCTGCCGCCACCTCCACCGGCGGGCGTACGGCGAAGATGGCGGGCCGCATTGGCGACACCCCGGTGATCGGTGCCGGCACCTGGGCCGACGACACCGTCGCGGTGTCATGCACCGGGCACGGCGAATCCTTCGTGCGCGGCGCGGTCGCGCACGAGATCTCGGCGCGCATGCGCCTGGCCGGGCAATCGCTCGCGCAAGCGACCGAATCGGCCTTGCGTGAGACGCTGACCGAGCTTGGTGGTACCGGTGGTGTGATCGCGGTCGACCGTAACGGTCAAATTGCAATGCCATTCAACAGCGAGGGCATGTATCGCGCAGCGGTGAGCGAGGGCGGTGCCGCGCAGGTGGCGATCTATCGCGAGGACGCGGTATGAGCGGACCGATGAGCGCCCCGCATTTCGAGCGTGCGCGCCTGTGGTGGGGCATGGGCTGGGCGCTTGTCGCCCTGGTGATCTTCTTTTCGCTCGAACCCAAGCCGCCCGAAGTGCCGGGCGATCCGGGCAACTGGAGCGGCCACCTCATCGCATACGGCACGCTGGCAGGCTGGTTCACCCGCTTGTTGTACGCGCGGCGTTCGCGCTTCCTTGCCTTGGGCCTGCTTGTGTCGATGGGCGTGGTGCTCGAATTCCTGCAGGGCATGACGGGGTATCGCACCTACGATCCGCTCGACATGCTGGCAAACAGCTGCGGCGTGCTGCTGGGACTCGCGCTGGCGCCACCACGTCTTCCGAACGGCTTGCCCACGCTGGAACGCTGGCTGCGCCGAGTCACCGGATGAAGCAGGCACTTGGCACCGGCGTGCTGTGCGCGCTGGGTGCGGGCCTCTTGTGGGGGCTCGTATTTGTCGCGCCGCGGATGCTCCCCGACTATCCGCCGACCCTGCTTGCGTTCGGGCGCTATCTGGCTTTCGGGTTGATCGCGCTGCCGCTCGCCTGGCGCGACCGAGCCGCGCTGGCGCGCTTGCGTGCCGCCGACTGGCGCATGGCCTTCGAGCTGGCGCTGGCCGGCAACATCCTCTACTACCTGTGTCTTGCGAGCGCGATCCAGCTTGCCGATGCGCCCCTGCCTACGCTGATCATCGGCACCCTGCCGGTGGTGATTGCGCTGTTGAGCAATGCGCGCGACGCCACCTTGCCCTGGCGCAGCCTGTTGCCGGCGCTGGGTCTGATCGGGCTTGGCATCGGGCTCGTCAATCAGCAGGAACTCGCCCGCCTCGCGCCGGGCGCCGGGCGCCACTACGGCCTTGGCGTGCTGTTTGCGCTCGGCGCACTGCTGTGCTGGACCTGGTATCCGATCCGCAATGCTCGCTGGCTCAAGCAGCATGCCACGCTGGGTTCCAGCACCTGGGCCACGGCGCAGGGGCTCGCCACGCTGCCGCTCGCGCTGTTCGGCTTTGTCGCGACGCTTGCTGTGGCGCGACCAGCGGGCTACGCGCTGCCGTTCGGCCCGCAACCGCAGCGCTACTTGATGCTGATGCTGGCGATGGGCCTGTTTGCATCCTGGCTGGGCACTTTGCTTTGGAACCGCGCGAGTCGTCTGCTGCCTGCCGCGCTGAGCGGCCAGCTGATCGTGTTCGAAACGCTCGCGGCGTTTGCCTACGCTTTTCTGTGGCGTGCGGAGATGCCCGCATTGCCGGCGCTGGCCGGCATGGCGCTGATGCTCGCCGGGGTTGTAGCGGCAGTCTGGGCGGTGCAACGCCAGCGTGGCGTGTGAGCGGGTTTAGTGGCGGCGCTGCGCGAGTTCGGCGCGCCGCAGCACGCTGTCGAGCGCTTCGTCTTCTGGCTGCAATTGGGCACTGCCGCTACGCGCACTGGCGATGATCTCGCCCCCGGTCCACTGCACCGGGTCGCCCGCCAGTTCATGCGCCAGTCGGGTGGCGACAAGGTCTGCGGCGGCGCCGTCGGTCTCGGGCAGCAGCAGCGCGAAGCGCGCTCCTTCGAAGCGCGCAACGACATCGAGCGTGCGGGTACTGCCGAGTGCGATGCCCGCCATGCGCCGCAGCACGGCGTCGCTCGCGACATGGCCGTGCCGCGCGACGATGGCGGCAAAGTCTTCGATCTCCAGCATCACGATCGCGAGCGGGTGGTGGTAGCGGCGGGCGCGGTCGAACTCGCGTTGCGCCATCTGCAGGAAGAAGCGGCGGTTGTAGGTGTGGGTGGTCTCGTCGATCTGCGACAGCCGGGCGAGTTCCATCCGCATGGACTCGAGCGTGTGCAGCAGGCGCAGGAAGGGCGCCACGCAGAGCGGGATCACGATCAGTGGCGCAAGCGCGGCGATCAGCAAGGGGGCGACGCCTGGCAGGCGCCCAACCACCACATAGGCCGCGAGCGTGAGCGCCAGCGACAGCAGCACCGCGAACGCGGTGGCAAGCAGCAGGCCGCGGCGCGGGCCAAGGTGCATCAGTGTGTCGGCGACCTGCCCCAAGCCGCTTCCTTGGGCGGGCCGAGCTGTATCGTGCAGTACGTCCATGCGGACTCCTGGCTGGATCGGGGCGGCGAGCACCACGTTGACGGCGGAGCCCGCTGACCCTATCAGCATACTGCGATCTGGCGCGCTGCTGTGGCACCATCGCAGCCGGACCCCCACAAACTGCCGCGATGCACGGACTTCATCTCACCGCCGACCTGCTCGACTGCCGCTGCGATCAGACGCTGCTGACCGATACCGGCGCGCTCGCCGCGGTCTGCCGGGCTGAGACGCTGGCGGCGGGGCTGACCGTGGTGTCGGAGCTGTTCCACCGCTTCCCTGCGCCGGACACCGCGCCCGCCGGCATCACCGGCGTGCTGCTGCTGGCCGAATCTCACCTCGCCGTTCACACCTGGCCGGAGCTCCGCGGGGTGACGCTCGATGCCTACGTCTGCAATTACTCGGCGGATAACTCCGCGCGCGCCGAAGCCTTGATCGAAGCCCTGCTGGCGCATTTTCAGCCGCAGCGCCTGTGTCGCAACCGGCTGCAGCGGGGCGCACTGATGCAGCCGCCGAGCTAGGGGGGCGTGATTGCCGCTGCGCCCGGTGCGTTGCGCATCCTGAAGCGTTGCCGGTAGGCGGCGGGTGACAGCCCCACTTCGCGGCGGAACGCAGCGCGCAGCGATTCCGGCGAGCCATAGCCGCACGCGGTGGCGATGGCCTCCAGCTGCGCGTCGCCCGATTCGAGCATCGCGCGGGCCCTTCCGATACGCAGCTGGCTGAGCCAACTCATCGGCGTGAGGCCGGTGGCGTCCTGGAAGCGGCGCAGGAAGCTGCGCTCGCTCATCGTGGCACGCCGGGCGAGTGTCGCGACGCTCAGCGGCTCGGCGATATGCGCTTCCGCCCATGCGAGCACCGCGTCAAAGCGCTGGCTGCGCCGCTGCGGGTAAGCGGCCGGGATGAACTGGCGTTGGCCGCCGTCGCGATGCGGCGTGACGAGCATGCGCTGCGCGACCCGGTTGGCGATTGCGCTGCCGTAGTCCTGCGCGATCAGGTGCAGGCCCGCATCGATGCCGGCTGCGCTGCCGGCCGCGGTGAGGATGCGGCCCTCATCGACATACAACACATCCGGGTCGAGCCGAACCTGCGGGAACAGTGCGGCAAAACGCTCGCAGTGGCGCCAGTGCGTGGTCGCGCGGCGCCCGTTCAGCAGGCCGGCATGGCCCAGCAGGAATGCGCCGGAGCAGATCGACATGAAGCGCGCGCCGCGCGCATCGGCACGCTGCAGTGCGTCGCACAGTTCGGCTGGGGGCGGCGCGGCGTCGGTGGACCAACCGGGAATCACGATCAGGTCTGCACGGTCGATGGCGTCCATGTCGCCGTCACTGGTCAGCCGCAGTGAGCCAACGGCCTGCGCCGCAGCCTCGCCGGCGACGAGGGTCTCGAAGCGGTACCACGGCACGCCCAGCTCGGGTCGCGCGAGCCCGAACAGCTCCGCGGCGATTCCCAGTTCGAACAAGGCAACGCGCGGATGCAGCACTGCGAGAACCAGAGGCGTGGCGTTCATGTTGGCGGTAATGCACCGGTCTGTGTCGTTGCCGCCACTGTAGCGTGCCGTCGTGCTTGGCCACAATTGCAGCACCCAAACCCGTTCGGAGCCCACCATGCCAAGCCCGGTTGCAACTGTTCCAGCCGCGTCGCCCGATGAAGCCCTGCGCCATTTCGCCGCCCGCCTCGGTTTCGAGACCGATTGCTGGGATGTTCACGCCAGCCTCGCCGCCGGCGCGCCGGACTTCGTGCTGCTCGATGTGCGCAGCCCGGCGCTGTACGCTCAAGGGCATGTTCCGGGCGCAATCAACCTGCCGCACGGCAAGATCACCGAGGGCGTGATGCGCCGCTTCCCGGCGCACGCGCTGTTCGTGGTGTATTGCGCCGGCCCGCACTGCAACGGCGCCAACAAGGCCGCGCTGCGGCTCGCCGGACTGGGCTTGCCGGTCAAGGAGATGATCGGCGGCATCACCGGCTGGGCCGATGAAGGCTTTGAATTCGCGACCGGCGAGCAGCCCGGCAAGGTGGCCGAACATGCTTGAGCTCCGCCCCAACTGCGAGTGCTGCGATTGCGACCTGCCGCCCGACAGCACCGAGGCCCGCATCTGCAGCTTCGAATGCACCTTCTGCGCGGACTGCGCCGATCACCGCCTGCAGGGCCTCTGCCCCAACTGTGGTGGCGAACTGCTGCGGCGCCCGCGACGCCCGGCTGAGAAGCTGGCCGCCAATCCTGCATCGGACCATCGAATCCATAAGCCCTGCCCGGACTGACAGCTGCCGGGGCAGACGCCGCACCGCTCGTCAGCCGTTTGTCATAGGCGCTACCAGCTTCGCTACACTGCGCGCCCGAATCCAGCCTGCCGGAGCGCCGAGCAATGCGAATCGAAGATCGAATGAATGCCTGGTGGGCCGGCCTGGCGGTTGTCGCCACGGCTTGCGTGCTGCTTGTGGCTTGCGGCGGTGGCGGCGCTGGCGACACCGGCAACACTGCGACGCCGGGCGGTACAAGCGGGGGCACCACGCCGCCTGCCAGCGGCCAGATCCCTGCCGAACGCCCTGTTCTCAACCCGGTCGCCGCGACCTCATGGTCGCCGTGCAGCGCTGAATACTTTGGCGGGTGTGAATTCGAGGGCCTGCGCGAGATCCGCTACGGTACCGACGGCAAGTGGGTGATCCAGCGCTACCTCAACAGCTTCCCCGGCTGGCATTGCAGCGCGGCCAACTTTGGCAGCGACCCGGCGCCCGGTGAAACGAAGCGCTGTGAAGTGTCGGACGTGATGATGACCGGCACCATCGCGGCGCCCAATGTCTGTTACGCCGGCGGGATGTGCCCGCAGATCGACCTCTCGGCGATTCCGATGGGTACCGAAGGCTATGGCGAGCTGCGGGTGCAGCCTACTACCGACCTCGGCACGCCCTCCGCCGACGGCGTCGGCGCATTCCGCACCATCTGTGGTTTCTCGCACATGGCGTTCGACGATCCGATCGTGTTTCCGGGCAAGCCCGGCATGTCGCACCTGCACGCCTTCTTTGGCAACACCGGCACCAACGCGTATTCCACCGCGCATTCGCTCGCCGGCAGCGGCAACTCCACCTGTGCGGGCGGCATCGCAAACCGGTCGGCCTACTGGGTGCCTGCGCTGATCGATACGGTCAGCCATAAACCGATCGTGCCGAGCGACCCGATCTGGTATTACAAGACCGGCTACGGCGGCGTGAAGGCGGCCGATGTGAAGCCGATGCCCGCCGGCCTGCGCATGATCGCCGGCGACATGAAGGCCAAGGGCGCGCAGGACGTCGCCAACTGGTCCTGCCGCAGCTCGCCGGAACACTTCGCCACCATCCCGAACTGCGCGGTGGGCGACAACGTGCAGATGTCGGTGCGCTTCCCGCAGTGCTGGGACGGCGTCAACCTTGATTCGGCCAACCACAAGAGCCACATGGCCTACCCCACCGGCAGCGGCTGCCCGGCCACGCATCCGGTCGCGCTGCCCGAGATCACGCTCAACGTGCTCTACCTCGTCCGCACTGCCGACGCACCGCTGAACTGGCGCTTGGCGTCCGACGACTTGTCGCTGCCGGCCGGCTATTCGGTGCACGCCGACTGGTTCGACGGTTGGAACCCCGAGATCCGAGACACCTGGATCGAGCACTGCGACCAGGCGGCCGTGGATTGCCACGCCTACCTGCTGGGCGACGGGCGCACCCTTTACTGACACCGCTACCGCAGGCGGCCCACGCCGTCTGCGGCCGGTTTTCTGCAACCTGTTCCGCGTCGGCTGCAGTTCATCGCAGGCCGCTCGCGGCCATCAAGGCGCTCATCCATTCTTCACTCAACGCAGCACCGATGCTGCCCCCAAGTGAAAGACAGGAGACCGCCATGAACGCCCTTCGCATCCGCCCGACCCAAGCCTTCGTCGCTGCCCTGATCGCTATAGCAGGTTTCGCCGCAACGGTAGGCAGCACGTTGGTTGGCTACCAGTCCGTCGCTTCGCTCGCGATTGCGGCCGTTCCGGCGATGCGTCTGTCGCAGCAGCTAGTGCAGACATCTGACCCGGCGCGAGCCAGAAAGGGCGCCTGACTGGCTTTAGGTTGCCAGCGGATGGCTGCTTTGTGGGGGCGTGGCGCACGTGGTTGATGTGCGCCATGCTGATCGCAGCCCTGGCCTTACGGACTAGCGGTGGTACTGGCGCCTAACACGGACCACCTGAAGGAAGTCTGGGTTCGCCGGAAATGCCGTAGCTGCCGTCGCCGAATATCGGTGCATGTAGGGAGTACCAGCATTGCATCTGGTGCGTTTCGGGGTCGGGACTGCCCAACCAAAATATGGCCCCGAAGGGGTTCATGAAGCGGGAGTCGCCAAGATGTACAAGGGTGAACGGCGCGACCCCCCAGCCGTCACCGGTTTCCTTTAGGGTAGACATTGTGTCCTGTGAGACCTCCACCCAGCTATCGAGGGGGTGGCCGTTCCGGTCGTACGCCTTTGAGTAAAAGCGACCTGTGTAGCGCTCTGGTCCGTCGATAGGGGGGTGCTCGCTGCTGGCACTGCTGCGTTGTTGCGACACGAGCCAATCGGCAAGCGCCTGAGTGAATGCGAACCCGGCGGTCCCGATGTGGTCGGTGTCCGTGCGGCGGAAGTCCACGTTGCCGCCAGCCGCAGCGAGCAGGCCAGCCACATGCTCCGCATATTCGATCGGGACCGCGGTATCACGTGATCCGTGAAATACCCTGAAGGGCGTTGCGGCAAGCGCTTTGAAGGCTTGGCCCCAGAAGCGATCCTCGTAGATGTGGCGATTCATCACCTCGTCATAGAGCCCGCCGGCGACAGGGGCGACGGCCGAGAAGCGGTAGGGCCAGCTCAGGCTCATGTTCCAAGCATTGATCGCGCCGAGGCTCATGCCGGTCAGGCTGACGCGGTTCGGGTCGACCTTGTAGCGGGCCTGGACGTCCCGGATGGCCGCGTCGACGGCTTCGCGACGAAAGCCTTGGAACTCCTTGGACAAGGGCGCCACGACGATTGCCGCGGGGCGAACGCCGGATTGGGTGATCGCGTACATCAGGCCGTCGTTGCGGAGCATCGCCATTGTCTTCGGCTCCTCCGCCGACGGTGACGAACCGTGCAGGAAGACGATCAACGGCCATTTCTTGTCTTCGCTGGCCTTGTAGTCGGGCGGCAGATAGAGGAGATATTCCTTGCTGGTCAGTGCTGCGAGTTCTTCCTTCGGCAGAGTCGTCACCAGCGATTCCGTGAGCGTATAGCTCGCTGCTTCTGGTGCCGCGGGAGTGCTGCCGCCGCCACTTCCGCCACAGGCAGCGAGCGCTGCGAGCAGAACGAGGGTGGACCATCGTGTCACGCATTTCATCGATTTCTCCGTTTCGTTTGAGAACTTCGCGCGTGCACAGCCGAATCACGATTACCTTCTGCGAGGCAATTCCGAGAATCCGAAAATATAGCCAAATGACATAGGCAAAACGTTGGTGTGTGTCGTCCCCCGTGACGAAGTTAGCGCCTTGGTGCAGATCGTTCTGCAGTGCTGAAGCCCGTCTTGCTCAACTGAGCAACGAGTGGGTACGCACGATGCTAAGCATGGTGGACACGGGGTCTCGTTTCGTGATGGCGAGGGTCATGTTCGCAATGCGACCAGATTCGTGTGTCCGACGCGTTCGAGCGATGGCTGGCTTTCTATCGGCAGCCCGGATCAGGGCGCAGGCAACTGCGACAGAAAATCCGCCAGCGCTTCCAGATCCGACTCCGCATACGGCTTGAGCACACCGACCATGTTGGCGTTGGAATTGCCGCGCTCGCCGCTGCGGATCAGCTTGAGTTCGCGCAACAGGTAGCCGTAGTGCTGGCCGACGAGGCGCGGGTTGAACTGTTCGGCGATGCCCTCGCCGTTTGCGCCGTGGCAGCGCGCGCAGTCCTGGACATACAGCGATCGGCCGCGGCCGATCATCGTACCTGGCCCCTTGCCGGTGGGGCCGGCTACGGGCAACGAGGCAAGGTAGCTGGCGACATCGGCGATCGCGTCGAGTGTGAGATCCGGGTCGTCCAGAATCGGCGCCATCAGCGGGTTGTTGCGTTTGCCGGTGCGGATGTCGAGCAACTGCTTGCGGATCACGGACGCATGCTGCCCGGCGAGACGCGGAATCGTGCCGCTGCTGCGCCCTGACGCATCCTTGTGATGGCATCCGGCGCATTCCGCGAATACCGCCTTGCCGCGTGCCGGATCACCTTTTTGCTGCAAGGCGGCGTCGAACTGGGGGCCGCTCAGCGAGGCCGGCACTTCAGCGAGGACAGGCGTGCTGGCCAGCATCGCCAAAACGAAGATCATGCTGCGCATGGATACGATGCTCCTCAGGGTTTGCTGCGTTTTGGGCGGCGGATGGGCCGCGTGCCGGGCGAGTTGGCCTACTCAGGGAGGCCCAACGCGCGTTTCAGTGCGCCTGGCGTTGCGGCGTAGGCAAGCGCAGTGATGCGGCCGGCTTCGATGCGCAGCACGGTGACGCTACCGCCTTCGCGGGGGAGTTCGGCGGTCAGCGTGGCATCGCGCGCCAGGCCCACCGGATAGGCGCGTTTGCGCAGCGCAGGCAGCGCAAACATGCTTGTGACCAGCGCCGGCATGGCGCTGATATCGGCGACATAGCGCAGTTGCATGGCGTCGAGGCGCTCGGCACCGATGCCGTCGAAGACCTGCATCACCAGATCGCTGGCGGCCTTGTCTGCTGCAAAGAGCAAGGTGCGTGTCGCGGGTGCGACGTCGAACGCGCGGCCGTGCTGGTCCTCAAGGCGTGGCAGTCGAAGCGTGTCGCCCACCGCGAGCGGTGCAGCGCCTGCCGGCATCGCGTGGGTCAGCAGGGCAAGAAAGAGGGCTCTTCGCAGAACTCGGCGCATGGTGGTGGTCTGGCGTACCGGATGAGGACTCATACCTTAGCAGGACGGTGGTCGTTGCCGCTCGCGTCAGCGAGCGCTGGCCGGTATCAGTGCTTTGCCTCGGTCTGGGTGCCGCGGGCCCGGAGGATCGTGGCGAGGTTGCCTTCGATCCAGTCGGCCAGCGCCTGAACCCGCTGTGCGACTTCCTGGCCGAGCGGGGTGAGGGAATACTCGACATGCGGCGGCACCACCGGGTAGGCCACGCGCAGCACGAAGCCATCGCGCTCCAGCCATTGCAGCGTTTGCGCCAGCATCTTCTCGCTCACGCCGCCAATCTTTCGGCGCAGGTCGCTGAAGCGATGCGTGCCGCCCAGCAGAGCGACCAGCACCAGCACGCCCCAGCGGCTGGTGACGTGTTGCAACACTTCGCGTGAGGGGCACAGCTCGGCAAAGACGTTGCCGCGCATCAGGCGTTCCGACAAGGTTTCTGCGCTTTCGGCGGGGACGGGGTGAGCGTTGGGCATGACACTAACTTTCAGGTGCGTACTTACGAAAAGTAAGTTTAGTCGATAGGCTGCGAACCACCAACCTTCCACTACAGGAGTGCGCATCATGATCGTCGTTACCGGCGCTTCCGGCCAGCTCGGCCGCCTCGTCATCAATTCCCTGCTCGCCCGCAAGGTGCCCGCAGCGCAAATCGTCGCCGCCGTGCGCAACCCTGCTCGTGCGGCCGATCTCGCCGCGCTGGGCGTGCAAGTGCGTGCCGCCGACTACACCCAGCCCGCCACCCTCGACGCGGCTTTCAACGGTGCCGACCAGGTGCTGCTGGTGTCGTCGAGCGAAGTGGGCCAACGCTTTCCGCAGCACAAGAACGTCATCGACGCCGCGAAGCGCGTTGGCGTGAAGTTGCTGGCGTACACCAGCCTGCTGCACGCCGACAGCTCGCCGCTCGGGCTGCGCGATGAGCATTTCGCGACGGAGCAGTACCTGCTGGAAGTCGGCCTGCCCCACGTGGTTCTGCGCAATGGCTGGTACACCGAGAACTACCTCGCGAGCATCCCGCCCGCCGTGCAGCATGGCGCTTACATCGGCAGCGCCGGCGAAGGCCGCATCGCGTCGGCCGCGCGAGCCGACTATGCGGACGCGGCGGCCGTTGTCCTGACCTCGCCAGATCAGGCCGGCAAGGTTTACGAACTGGCCGGCGACGAGAGCTACACGCTTGCCGAGTTCGCCGCCGAGTTGAGCCGCCAGACCGGCAAGCAGATCCCCTACATCAACATGGCTGAAGCCGAGTTCAAGGGTGCGTTGTTGGGCGCCGGCCTGCCGGAGCCGATTGCCGCCCTACTGGCCGATTCCGACACCGGCGCCTCGAAGGGCGGCCTGTTTGACGATTCGCACACCTTGAGCACCTTGATCGGTCGCCCGACGGCATCGCTCGCTGCGCTGATGCAGGCGGCGTTGAAGTAAGCCGCGTCCAGCACGATGGTCGGCCCCGGGCGTTGCCCGTGGCCGATGAAAAGAAGGGGCTGCATGTGCAGCCCCTTTCCTTATCGATCAGCGATCGTTCTTGCGGCCCTTGGGCGGGCCCCAGGGTTTCTTGTCACCCGCGTAAGCGGGCTTGGGGGGGCGGTCGCCGAAGGGGCGCGGGGCCCGGTCGCCTTGAGGACGTGGCGGTCGGTCGCCCCAAGGACGATCACCCTGCGGGCGGTCACTCGCGGGCCGGTCGGTCTGTGGCCGGTCACCCCACGAACGTTCGCCCTGCGGCCTGTCGCCCTGTGGTCGGTCTGAACGCGGACGCTCGCTGAAACTGCGCTCACCTTGCGGCCGATCGCCGTAGGGGCGCTCGCCTTGTGGGCGCGGGCGCGGCGGGCGGTCGTCGGCCCAGCGGCCCTGTGGCTTGCGGTCTTCAAAGCGCCCGCGATCACCTTCGCGTTGCTTGCCGCGGTCACCCCAGCCGCCGCCGCTGCGCTCATCACGGAAATCGCGGCGCGGCGGGCGGCGCTCCATGCCTTCGGCTTCCCCTTCTTCGAGCGGTCGGATCGCCAGTGCCTGGCGACGCACGCGGATCGCGCCGATCTGCGCCAATACGTCGGCGGGCAGGTCGCGCGGCAGTTCCACCGTCGAGAAGTCCGGGAACAGGTTGATCTGGCCGATGTAGCGGCCTTCGATGCCGCCTTCGTTGGCGATTGCGCCGACGATCTCCTTCGGCATCACGCCGTCGTTGCGGCCCACGTTGATGCGGTAGCGCGCCAGTGCGCCGGCCGAGAACTCGCGGCGCTTGGCGAGGATCTCTTCGCGGTTCTCGCGTACCGGGCGTTCGCGTTCCGGCCTTGCAGCGGGTTCATCCGGCCATTCGGCGGGGTCGAGCTTGAGCGGGCGCTCGCGTTGCGCGATCCAGGCCAGCGCAGCGGCGATTTCGTGCGCGGTGAGGTCCTGATCGTCTTCCATCTGGCTCACCAGCTCGACGAAGTATTCCAGCGATTCGTTCTCGATCACCTCGGTGATCTGCTGCTTGAACTGCTCGGCGCGCTTGATCTCCACTTCGCTGCGCGTCGGCAGGCGCAGCGGTTCGATCGTCGCGCGGGTGACGCGCTCGATCGTCTTCAGCATGCGGAACTCGCGCGGGCTGACGAAGAGGATCGCGTTGCCGGTGCGCCCCGCACGGCCGGTGCGGCCGATGCGGTGCACATAGGCCTCGGTGTCGTAGGGGATGTCGTAGTTGATGACGTGGGTGACGCGCGGCACATCGATACCGCGCGCCGCCACGTCGGTCGCGACGACGATGTCGAGCTGGCCGTTCTTCAGCTGCTCGATCACGCGTTCGCGCAGGCCCTGCGTCATGTCGCCGTTCAGCGCCGCGGCGGCGATGCCGCGTGCTTCGAGCTTCTGCGCCAGCTCTTCGGTGGCGATCTTGGTCCGCACGAACACGATCGCGGCGTCGAAGTCCTCTTCCACTTCGAGGATGCGCGTGAGGGCATCGAGCTTGTCCATGCCGCGCACGGTCCAGTAACGCTGGCGGATCGCCTCGACGGTGCTGGTCGCGGCGCGGATCTTCACCTCGCGCGGTTCGCGCAGGTAGGTGCGCGCGACACGCCGGATCGGCTCCGGCATGGTCGCCGAGAACAGCGCGGTCTGCCGCTCGGGCGGCGTGTGCTGGAGGATCCATTCAACATCGTCGATGAAGCCCATGCGCAGCATCTCGTCGGCTTCGTCGAGCACCATCACGCGCAGCGCATCGAGCTCGAGGCTCTTGCGCTCGAGGTGGTCCATCACCCGGCCCGGCGTGCCGACGATCACCTGCGGCCCGCGCGACAGCGCCCGCAGCTGCACCACCATGCTCTGGCCGCCGTAGATCGGCAGCACATGGAAGCCGGGCAGGTGGTGTGCGTACTTCTGCAGGGCCTCGGCAACCTGGATCGCGAGTTCGCGTGTTGGCGTGAGCACCAGTGCTTGCGGGCGGCGCTCGGCGATGTCGATGCGCGAGAGCAGTGGCAGCGCGAACGCCGCCGTCTTGCCGGTACCGGTCTGCGCTTCGCCGATGATGTCATTGCCTTCCAGCAGCAGCGGGATGCAGGCGGCCTGAATTGGCGAGGGGGTTTCGTAGCCCACGTCCGCCAGCGCGCGCAGCAGCGCTTCGGGCAGGCCGAGCTCGGCGAAGGTGGTCGGGGTGTCGGGTGTAGTCATGGCGGGGGCCCTGCGAGGACGGCCCGAAAACACGGGCCAACCCTGAAGTATCGCCGACGCGGCGCCGTTTGCCGAATATCTGCAGGGGGCAGATGCCCCGCGTGGCGGCTCAATCGTCGCTGTCGCTCTCGCGCGGTGGCGTCCAGCGCTCGGCGAGATGGCGCGACTGGTAGTCCAGTTCGGGGAACAACGCGGCCTCGGTGATGCCGATCAGCGCCAGTTCGCGCCGCATGGCGGCACGCTTGGCGCACGGGATCCGCAGCCACTTGAGGATGCGCGTCCGGCTCAGCGCGGCATCGATGTCGAGCAGATCGACTGGTGCACCGATCGCGCTTGGCGACAGGGTCTTGCCCGCCCAGGCCGAGGTGTCGGCAACGTAGCGGCCGCCGTGCAAGGTGAAGGTGCCAGCCTGGTTCCGGATGCGTGGGTTGGCCCGCGGCGGGAACACGGCCACCGGCATCGATAGCCGCAGCGCGAGGCGCTCCGCACTGGCCCAGTTGGTGTCGTCGAACAGTTTGACGGGCCTGATGCCGCGCGGCGTGTTCAGTGGCACTGCACGCAGGTCCACCGTTTGCGCCTCGCTGGCGATCTGCGATACCGGGATCGGCGTGTCGCCGATCGCGCTGAGGAGCCGCGCGTGGCGATAGTGCTCGCCGTCGATGTCGGGAGCTTGCAGGCTGCGGGCGACACAGTCGCGCCATTCGTCGCGATTGCGTACGCGGCACAGTGCGGCACGGGCTACGACGTCGGCGTCGTGGGCGTACAGCAGCTCGGCGCTGCGGCGCGTGGCGGAGCTGTAGTAGTTGAGGCGCCTCGCGTTGAGGATCCAAATCGCGGCGTCTTCGCCGCAGTCGTCCAGGTGCGGCTCGCGCACCGCGAAGAACAGCGCGACCAGCAGGTTCTCGGTCCAGTCGAGCAGCCGGGTTGGCGCGAGGTAGTGCTGCATCGTGACCAGCGCGGCGAAGTCCGGCGTGCCGGCCGGCGCTGCATCCGGGTTCAGTGCGCGAAAGTGGCGCGTCAGTGAAACCTCATCCATCGGCGCGCGCCCTGGTGCCGGCCGCAGCAGGCTTGGCACGAGCCGGTAGCTGGCGCGTTCATGGCCGCGAAACCACAGCCCGAAGCGCGCATCGCCGCGGCGTGCGCTGGCTTCCGGGGCGAGCGCGTCGAGCAGCTTGCCGCGGGTCAGCGCGTCGATCGCCTGCGCGACGCTTTCGATGGTCTTGGATTCGGCAGGAATCTCGCGCATGGGGCAGGCTCGCTTCGCGTGGGGGCTCAGATTCTACGGTGCGCAAAAACAAAAACGGCGTGCCGGATGCGCACGCCGTTTTTCAGTTGCCGTGAGGGGACGATCAGATCAGCACATTCACGATCGCGTTGCCGATACCGAGCAGCGCGGCGCCCGAAATCAGGCCGGCGCAGATCGGTTCAAGGCCGTCGACCCAGATCGCGTGGCCACGGGTGCCGGGCTTGCCTTCGTTGCGGCGGCTCATGACCCAGAACAGCAGCGCACCGACGAACATCGTCAGCGATGCGTCCGGCGGCAGCACGACGCCAAGGCCGATCGACACCGCAGACAGCGGGAAGCGGCCCTTCGTGACGATCTTCGCCACTTCGATCGCGATTGCGGCGACACAGGCGAGCACCATCGCGATGACGGCGGAGGTCGGCAGCGAGGCCACGCCCTTGGCGATGATCTCGGCGACGCCCTTCCACTGCAGCGCAGCCGGGAAGGCGAAGGCGTCCGAGACGATGGTGGTGGTCGAGCGCACGCCTTCGGCGTTCTTCGGCAGGAAGAGCAGGAAGAACAGCGGTGCGCAGGCGAGCGCGCCGGAGAAGATGCCGATCACATGGCCGATCGCCTGCTGGCGCGGCTTGGCGCCGAGCATGTAGCCCGGCTTGATGTCGGAGAGCAGGTTCGCCGCGTTGGCCGAGATCTCGGCCGTCATGCCGGCCGGCAGCAGGTTGCTGGCCGGGTTGCTGCGATCGAGCGCGCCGATCGAGAACTGCGTGATCTTCGCCATCGCGCCGAGCGGGATCCACGAGGTCAGCGCCATCGAATTGGTGCCGATGATGGTCAGCACGAAGATCAGCGGCAGCGAGACCACGCTCAGCAGCCAGGGCACGCCGAAGAACTCGTGCGTGACCCAGGCACCGAGCACGCTGAACAGCGGCACACCGACGTAGGACACCCACAGCGGCAGCTCGATGTCCTTGAGGATGTCCGGGCCGTTGCTGACCGCCTTGTTGCGGCCGCTCATCGACTTCCAGGCGCTCTTGAAGATCTCCGGGCGGCCGACGAGGCTGACAAGCGACCCGGTCACCATCATCGCGACACCCCACCACAGCGACCACTGGTTGACGATCTCGCCGCGGTTGATCGGGATCGGCGTGCCGTCGGCCGCCACGCGCGGCACGATGTCGCCGAGCTGGATCACGATCGGCGCGAGCACCGCGAAGTTGATGAAGCCGCCGAGCAGCACGCTGCTCGCGACCGCGATGCCCATCAGGCCACCCACGCCGATCAGCGAGGCGTCCAGCGTCGCGCGCCAACCGAGCTGGCGGATATCGGTACCGAGGATCTTCGGGATCCACAGGTGATAGGCGGTCGCGAGGTTGTAGTAGTAGGCGTCGAGCCGCTCATGGAAGGTCCAGGGCTCGGTCATGCCGGCCCACTTGTCCATCTGCAGCAGCTTGAACTGGATCAGCTTCATCCAGCCGTCCGACACGATCATCTGGTAGAGGCCGGTGACCCCTGCCACCACCGCCAGCAGCCGCGCCTTGAAGATGCCGACCGCGGCATCGCTGGTGTAGAGCGAATCGAGCACCACGCCGCAGGCGCGCCCCTCGGGGAAGGGCATCTGCTGGTCGTTGACGAAGTAGCGCTTGAGCGGGAAGGCGATCAGCACGCCAAGGATCGCGACGATCACCTGCCACACGACGATCTGCCACGCCGGAATGATCTTGTCGGTGATCAGCATGTAGGCCACCAGGCTCGCCGTGAGCGGCGTGGTCATGTAGCCCGCTGCGGTGGCGATCGACTGGGTGCAGTTGTTTTCCAGGATCGTCATGTCGCGCGTGATGCCCGCCTTGGAGAGCGAACGGAACAGCGCAAACGAGAGGATGACTGAGGTGAGTCCGACGCCCAGGCCAAGACCTGTTTTCGCGCCGATGTAGAGCATGGTGGCGGAGAGGATGCCGCCGAGCAGGAAACCGGTGAGTGCGGATCGGATCGTGAGCTGGGCCATGTCGCCCCGATACACGTTCTTGAACCACCATTCGTCTTTTTGTGCCCGCGTCCAGGTGCGGGTCTGTTCATCGGTCAGATGTATCAGGGCCATGTGCTGTTTGAGCCAGTTGGTTGAAGGGCCTTACCCCGCAACAGCCGGCGCCCGGGTAGGGCGCCCGTTGCCGGGGCGCGCGCATTGTGACAGAGGCGTGACCGCGGAAGATAGGGCCGCCCGCAGCACGCTTGCGCCGGCACAAACCGGCCGCTGATCCGCCGCGTTGGCCAGCGGGCGGCGCGGCGTGCCGCTCCGCGAGCGCTGGCGTTGGTTTTCGTCTGCGCGCAATGGTCATGACCAGATCAAAGCGCAGGCCCGACGCTGCGGCTCAACGCTGGCGGATAGACAGCGTGGACGCGCAAGGCCGGGATCGCGTGATCCACGGTGAGCCAGTGACGGTGCAGGTGGACCGAGCGGGCGCGCATGCGGCGCCGGAATCGACTACGCTGGGCGGGCGGCCACCCATGGCTGCCCTATCGAAAGGTCGATTCGTGAAGCCCCTGAGCGGACTGGACGGCAGCTTCCTGCATCTGGAAACGGCGGCAACGCCGATGCATGTGGGCTCGTTGCACCGCTTCGAGCCACCCCCCGGTGGTGCCGCGCAGTTCCGCAACGCAATTCGCCAGATGCTGGCCGAGCGCCTGCCGCGCACGCCGGTGCTGCGGCGCAAGCTGGCGACGATGCCATTGCAGTTCGCCAACCCGGTGTGGATCGACGACCCGGCGGTAAACCTCGACGACCATGTCCGCAGCGTGACCTTGCCGATGCCCGGCGGCCAAGCAGAACTGGAAGACTGCATCGGTGAGTTGCATGCGCAGTTGCTCGATCGCGAGCGCCCGCTGTGGATGCTGTACGTGATCAACGGGCTCGCCGAGGGGCAGGCTGCGTTCTACGTGAAGATCCACCACGCGGTGCTCGACGGCAGTGCCGGCGTCGCACTCGCACACGCCTTGTTCGACAGCGAGGCGCAGCCTGCCGCGACGCCTGCCGCGCCCACACGTCGAGCACGAACTGCGCCGCCTCCGAGCGTGCTGAGCCTTGCCGCTGCCGCCGTGCAGCACGACGCGGCGCAGTACCTGAAACTGGTGCGCCATCTGCCTGCAGCGGCCCGTCTGCTCGGCGGGCTGGCGAAGCAAGCGCTTGGCGCGCGCGGCGAAGCATCGGGCGAATCGGCGTTGCGGCGCAGTCTCGCGCTGGGGCCGAAGACGGCATTGAATGTGCAGATCACCGGTGAGCGGCGCTTCGCCGCGATCAGCCTGCCGCTCGACGCGCTCAAGCAGATCGCCACTGCGAACGACGCCAAGCTCAACGATGTGGTCCTTGCGCTGTGCAGCGGCGCGCTGCGTCGCTACTTCGCGCACCGCGGCGGCGTGCCCGAGAAATCACTGATCGCAGCAATGCCAATCTCGCTGCGCGAAGCCGGTAATGCGGAGTTCACCACCAAGGCCACGATGGCTGTGGTGAGCCTTGCGACACAGATCGCCGACCCGCTGGCCCGCCTTCAAACGATTCGCGAAGCCGCGGGCGCGGTGAAGGCGGTGGCCAAGCGCGCGGAATCCATCCTGCCGACCGACTTCCCGTCCATCGGCCTGCCCTGGGTGCTGGGCGGGCTCGCGGCGCTGTATTGTCGCAGCACGCTTGCGAACCGGATTCCGCCGATTGCGAACCTCGTGATCTCCAACGTACCGGGCCCCACCGCACCCTTGTACTGCTGCGGTGCTCGCATGATCGACTACTGGCCGATCTCGATCGTCGAACACGGGCTTGGGCTCAACATCACGGTAATGAGCTACGCAGGCCAGCTGGGTTTCGGCATCACCAGCGCGCGTATCGCAATGCCGCAGCCACAAAAGCTCGCCGATGCGCTGCGACAGAGTTTTGATGAACTGTCTGCGGCATCGCGGCTGGCGGCTGTGTCACCCAAGCCTGCACGAAAGCGGCGCGCCGGCGCGACGGGGGCGCGGGCATGAGCCGCGTGGCGGTCAACGGCATCGAGATCGAGTACGAAGCGCTGGGCGACCCAGCGGCGCCGGTGATCCTGTTGATCATGGGCCTGGGCATGCAACTCGTGAGCTGGCCGGACGCTTTCTGCAACGCGCTGGTGGCGCGCGGCTTCCGCGTGATCCGCTTCGACAATCGCGATAGCGGCCTGTCGACGCACCTCAAGGCGCGCAAGCGGCCCGGGCTGCTGCGCACGATCGTCGGCAGTGCGCTGGGCCTGCCGCCGCGTGTGCCCTACACGCTGGCCGATATGGCCGATGACAGCGCCGGCCTGCTCGACGCGCTCGGTATCGCGCAGTCCCACATCGTGGGTACCTCGATGGGCGGCATGATCGCGCAGCTGCTGGCTGTGCGGCATCCGGAGAAAGTGCTGAGCCTCACATCGATCATGTCGTCGAGCGGCAATCCGCGGCTCTCACGCCCCAAGCTGCATGCGATGCGTGCGCTGCTGAGCCGGCCCGCCGAACCGGGCAATCCGGAAAGCGTCGTCGAGCATCTGATCGGTGTCTTCGGCGTGATCGGCAGCCCCGGCTTCCCGATTGCGCGTGAACACTTGCGGCGCCAGATCGCAGCCGGCGTGCGCCGTGCCTATCACCCTGCCGGCACGGTGAATCAGCTGCTGGCGGTGATCGCCTGCGGCGACCGGCGCCGCCTTCTCAAGCGCATCGGTGCTCCGACGCTGGTGCTGCATGGCGACGCCGACCCCCTGGTGCCGCTCGCGGCAGGCCGCGATACCGCACGCCATATTCCCGGCGCGCAACTGCAGGTGATCGCAGGCATGGGACACGATCTCGCGCCCGGCGTGCAGGCGATCCTGGTGGATGCGATCGCGCGGCACTGCGCGCGCTGATATTGCGCTCCGCCGCACGCAGAGCGGCGGCTGTCTATACTCATCGCATCCGCCAACCGTCTGCCGGGAGCGCACATGCAATGGGCTCAGCACGGAACGTATTCGCTGGAATGGCAGGGCGACATTCTGGTCAGCCGTCTCGTCGGTGAGTGGAATGACGTTGCTGCGCGCAACATGCACCGCGATGCGCGCGCCTTGTGGCAGGCCCGCAACGGGCGAGCCTGGGGTCTGTTAACCGACGCACGCGAATGGGGCGGCGGCACGCCCGAGTGCTTCGACGCCTGGTGGGCCTTCTTCGAAGCGGGTGTCGCCGCGGGCATGGTTGCAGCAACCGACATCCTGCCTTCCATGCTGCACGCGCTGATCGTCAGCGAACTCGCCGAGCGCGCACGCCGCATGGTCCGCTACCGCCGCAGCCAAAACATCGACGACGCCCTCGCCTGGCTAGCCGAGCAGGATCTGCAGATTCGCTGACTGCCTTTATGCGCGCTGAAGCGGGGTGCGTCCGATCAAACGGCCCGTCAGCGATCGACGTAAGGGGACGTCGATGCGTCGCTCCAGCCAGACTGCCAAGGGTACGAACAGCGCGACGAAGACCACACCGCTGTACGGCGCGAATGTCGTAATCATTGTCGGTGCAAGGTGCTGCACGAGTTCGCCGACCGGCGCGTGCAGCACGTACATCGGGTAACTCGCTGCACCGAGTGCGAGCAGCCCGCGGTCGAAACGGGTGGCGCTATCCCGCGACATGCTGAGTACCGCGAGAGGGAAGAGCAGGCAGACCGCGGCAAGGTCCACTACGACGTTGAGGCGGCCCATATCGGGCGAGAGCATGACGCCACACACAACGAGGAAGGCAAGCCATGGCGAACCAAGGCGCTCGACCCAGTTACTGACGCGAGCACCGGTGCGGAACAGCAGCACGCCCATCGCGATACCAAACACCGCGCGTGTCAGCCCGATCAGCAATGACTCGGCGGTGAACGAGTAGCCGTCGTCGAGGCCGCCCATGCGAACTGCCATCCGCGTCAGTACCAGGGCCGTGAACGACAGGATCCAAACCAGCACACGATTGCTCAAAACCCGGTGGCAGACCGCGTAGCCGAGGTTCGCAATGAGTTCAAAAAACAGCGACCAGTATGGTCCGTTGAGAGGGAACAGGATTGAATCGCGGTGCGGCGGTGTCGGCAGAAAGAATGCCGTCATCGCGCTGGCCACCCACAGCGACCCGGCGAGCATTGGTGTTGGCGTAGCCGACAGGCTCCAGGCCAGCATGGCAAGTACGAGCGACAGGAGATACATCGGGTAGAGCCGGATCAACCGCACCAGCATGAAGCCGCTTTTTGTCAGCTGACCATCGCGCAATCGTCGGTCGTAGGCGCTGGCAATCACGAAGCCACTCAGCACGAAGAACAGGTCGACGGCGAGGTAGCCCCGGTAAATCTCGAAGTTCCAGAGTGCATCCGTGTGTCGGGTCAGCACCAACAGTGCGGCAACGCCGCGAATGCCGTCGAGAAAAACATAGCGGGCGTTTGCCATCCAGAATCCCGTTTCCAAGCAGCGGCCAGCCCGGTGGGCTTGGCGACGGGGGATTCTAACGGCGGCGGCCGCTCACCCGCCGCGCGGTATTTCCTGTTTGGCCGAAGGTTCAGTGAGTGCTCAGACGTTCCAGCGTGCTGCGTATCGCGCTGAACCACGCGTCGGCCAGTTTCCCGTTGCCCGGCCCCTCGGGGCGAATATGGACCCCGTCGTCCGCGAGGTCGTCGATGCTGAGCGCGTCGTGCGTCGGCACGCTGTGCAAGTGGGGGTCGAGCTGCATGCGCGTGGCGAGGCCTTGCTGCACGATGGCGTTGAATCGCACGACGCGTGCGGCAAGGCCCGGATCGGCCAGAGGCAGCGTGGAGCCGACGAAGAGTTCGGCATCGGGTGCCACTTCGCGGATGCGGTCGATCAGCGCAAGCAGGTTGGCGGCGATCGTGTCGTCGCCCTGCGTGTAGAAGACGTCGTTGGTGCCGGCCAGCAGCAGGATTACTTGTGGATGCCAGGCTCCAAGCCAGTTGCGCACATTGCCGTTGTCCAGGCCGTTCGGGCGGCCGTCTCGCAGGTCGTACGAGGTCCAGCCCCCATGGCCTTCATGGTTAGGGTCGGGCAGGCCGTATGACGCGTTCGTGACCGAACCGACGAAGTCCACCGGCAGCTTCGCGGCGATGAAACGGCGATACAGCTCGAAGCGATAACCGCCGTAGGTCGCAGGCCAACCCTCGGTCAGAGAGTCGCCGAGCGCCATCACGCGCACGCCGCTGTTGAGCCAGGTGGGGGCTTCAATTGACATGGGCGCGCTCGGTGGCGTGGTTTGCGCGTCGGACCCGCCACCGCCGCAGCTGCTCAAGCCGCATAGCGGCAACAGCAGTCCGATCAGCGCAAGCCGCTTCGCCGAGCGTTGCAGCGCCTGTGCAAGCAAGACCAAGTCGTGTGCCATGTGGTGTATCCGGAGTGGGTGAAGGAAACGCTTTGTACAGCGGGTGACGACATGCCGACTTCATCCAGCGCAAATGCTGATGACATTGTGCTCGCTGGCGCGGTCGGCGCGTTGCACAGTTCAAACCATCAGCCGCCTGATTGAACCACTGACCGACACAAGCTGGGCTGCGTCCATGCGTTGGATGATCTTGCGGATCACCGAGCCGATCACCTGCTGGGCGCCGGTCAGCCCGAGGTTCGCGGATTGCTGGACGATGAAGCCGGCCTTCGACTCCTTCAGCGGTTGCATGAAGAAGTAGTCCATGCCGCTGTTCATCAGTTCGACGACCAGGTCGGCGAGCGCGACACCATGTTCGCCGGGATCGTCCGCGCCTTCGATCAAGGCCAGCAGTTCGAGCGTCTTCTGGCGCAATGCTTCCGAATGGTAGAAGCGCAGAAACGGCTTCTCCGATACGGCCGCGGTACTTGCGGGCGGCGCTGCCGGTTTGCGTTTCGATGAGGTGGCCATGCGATCGATGATACGCCCCGGCCGACGATGCCGTCCGGTTCATCGCGGCGATGGATTCGGCCGTTCAATCCAACGCGGGCTCATCCGGCGCCAGCAGGCCGAGCTGGCCTTCGCGGTCGAGCCCCACGGCGCAGGCGCCATATTCGCGTGGCACGCGGAACCGGTGCCCGGCGAGATGCACTTCCACCGATTCGTAGATTTTCTGTGTTGCGATCACGCGTGCGCCGAGCGACAGCGCAACCTTGCGGTTGATCTCTTCGTACTGCTCGCGCAGCTCGGCGATTGCAGCCGCGATGGCTGCGGCCGTTTGGCGCGCTTTCGTCACGGTGGCATCCGGCAGCCTGCCCGGATGCTGACGCGCCAGCGCGAGCAGTTTGCTGACTTCGAGCAACTGCGTTTCCTTGGCGTCGCGGCTCTTTGCCAGCTCCAGCATCTGCTTGTGCATCGCCGGATTGATGCCCAGTTCGATCTGCGTCGTCAGGCGCTGCGGGCTGCCGACTTCTTTTGCCGTGAGACTCATCGTCGCCTGATGACGGCCGCCGATGAGGCAGCCGCGCTTCTTCCTGCCGACGACGATATGGTTTGCAGCGACCAGCTCACACTGGATCGCGGCGTCCTCGATCACGATGCAGTCACCGGCCTCGATATGCGCGTTCTGCGCGTAGCCCGCTTCCACGCTCACCGCCGCGCGGGTGATCGGCGCGCCGCTGCTCTTGCCGTCCTTGCGACCCAGTGCGCCGATGATGCCACCGCGCACCACCACGCTGCCGCCGGCGTCCAGCGTCGCGAGTTCAGCCACGCCGCCGACCTCGATATCGCCGGTGGCGCTGACCGTCATGCCCGACTCGACATCGCCCTTGATCTTCACGCTGCCTTCGAAGCGGATGTTGCCGCTCGTCATGCTCACCGACTCGATCACCAGCACCGGCTCCACGATCATGCCGTCGTGCCGCAAGACCGGCTGACCCGTGATCGCAGCCACGAGAAGATCCGGGTCCTCTGCGCTTCGTTTCGTGCCCGGCAGATCTGCGCCGAACACAACGGCCTTGCCAGGTTGCGCCGGTACGATGGCGCCGGTGAGCGTACGGCCGGGCGTGCCGGCCGTGGGTGGTATCCGGCGCATCAACGCGTCACCCGGATGCACCACCAGCAGATCGCCCAGATCGCGGTAGTCCACCTGCCCACTTTCGCTGACCTTCGGGCTGCGGGTGCGGGGCTGTGTCTGGCAGGGTTCAAGCCTGCCGTCGGCGCCGTGTTCCGGCGCCAGGCCGCGTGCGATCACCATGTGATCGGCAACGCCGGCCGCGAGCGCTTCGGTCAGGGCAGTCTGGTCAACGCCGGATTGAACGCCGAGTTCGGTCAGCGCAGCGAGCACGGCATCCCGAGATACTGCTGCGCCGCCTTCTGCGGGTACCAGGCTCAAATGCGCCAGCATTTGATCCTCGCTCAAAGCGACGCTGAACGTCGCATCCACGGCCTCGGCAATTCGAAGCGACGCCACGGCAGTACCGGCGCTGCAGGCCGCCAGCAGGGCTGCGAGCGCCTCTGCGGACATCCGGAACGCACCCCAGCCGTGCTCCGCGAGTGTTGCACGCAAGCCTTCTTCGGTGACCGCAGCCGCCCCCGGCTGCGGTGTGAAATCCACCAACACCGCCCGCTGCGCTTCGTCGAAACTCAACGTCAGCGGCTGGTCTTCCTGCTCTGCGGATACGTCGCCCATCTGTGGCCCCCGATCCGAACGTCACGCGGTGATGGAACAGGATGCCGCGACACGTGGGGAAAGGAAAGCCGAATCAGCTTGGCCGTTGGCGGGCGATCAGCTTGTTGTGCAGCGCCCAACGCGGGCCGGCCTCTGCTGCGCGCGACGCCGAGCGGCGATCATCAGCAGCTACTTCGTTTGCTTCACCAGCGACCACGCCATGCCGCCCATCACCGCGACACCCACGACGAGCACCGCCCACAGCACCCACTTGCGCGTGGCGGCGGGTGATTCCGGCGTGGCGGGGCTGCTGCTGTCGGCGGCGCTGGCCTGGGGGCCGAAGGCTGCTTCGGCGTCCGCGATCCTGGGTGCGTCGGGCTGGCCGTAGCCGGGCACCAGGGTACCGATCGCCAGCGCGGCGGGTGCGGCTTTGGGGTTGCCGAGGGCGAGGGTGTAGGGCGCCGGGCCGCGGGTGAGGAAGACGAGCTGCTGCGGCGTGAGGCCGACCTGGAGCGCGGGCGCGGTGTTGCCGAGGCCACCGCTGCGCGGGTCGGCGTGCAGGCGCAGATGCTGAATCGCGATGTTGCCGAGCGCGATGTCGGGCGAGGTGCGATCCGGCCCTTCGCCGCTGAGGCGGTAGACGACGCCGCTGGTGAGGCGCTGCCAGGGCGCGCGTTCGTCGTTGCGCGTAGCGACTTCGACAGGGGCCAACAGATTGCCCGGCGGCAGCGTGACACGCAGTTGCTCGGCACGGATCGGCGTCGGCAGCTTCAGCACATAGTCGCCCTTGGCGTCGCGCAGCGCGGCGCTTGCGGGTGTCCAGACCATCGCGGGGGGCTCGGTGTGCGCTTCGCGTGTGATGAACTTCGCTGCGGTGATCGGCGCCGCTTCGGCGGGCTCGCGCCACAGCACGCGCAGGTAGCGCGCGTTGGTTTGACCAAGTTCGATGCGCTCGCGGCGGATCTGTTCGCCGTTGAAATCGAGCACTGCGAGCACGGCGTCGGGCTGCAGGCTTTGCCACTGCGCGAGATCGTCGCTGCCCTCGACGCTGACGCGGTGGAAGCCGCTGACGCCCTCGCCGAGCGTGATGTCGAGCGCCGCCGGCGTCGCATCCTTGCTGCCGGTATCGATCAGGTAGCCGCGCAGCGGCTTGCCGGCCGCTTTGCCCGCCTGCTCGCGTACCGACACCACGGTGCCGGCGGTGTCGCGCCGCACGTCCACCTGCAGGTCGCCGCCAGTGGTGTTGGCTTCGCCGTGCAGCGGGAACCAGCGCAGTGCGCGTTGCTGTTCGCTGGCGCGCGTCTGCGGCGGTGTAGCGATCAGCGCGAAGGGCACCGCCTCGCCGTTTGCATTGAAGATGCGCAGATCGCGCAGATCCGGTGAGCGGGCCGCGAGGTAGGCGTCGATCGGCAGCGTGAGCCGCGCGTACGGTGCGGCCTGCGCAACGCGAATGCTGGCGCGGGCGGCGAAGTCCGCCGCTTGTTCTTCGGCGGCGTGGCCAACGCTGCAGCACAGCAGCGCGACTAGGAGGGTGGCGACGCGGCTCATGATGTGGCCTCTTCGTTCGATTCGTTGGTCCTGGGCGGCAGCGGCGCGAAGTAGCCGACCACCAGCAAGAGCACGCCCACCGCGATGAAGGACACGATGCGCGCGAGCCCGCCAGTGTTCGAGAGTTCGATCAGGAACAGTTTGGCGACGACCACGCCGATCAGCACCGCGCCGATCAGCCAGCGCAGCCGATCCTTCGAGCGGTGGCCGCTCACCATCAGCGCCAGCGCGGCGATGCTCCACGCAATCGAGAGGCTTGCCTGCAGCGTCATGGATGCGAACAGCGCGTGCGATTCGAAGGGTACGCCGGCCCAGTGATGCACGACGCGGGCCACGCCGCAGGTGTAGACGAGGAAGGCGACCGCGCCGAAGCTCGGGCGCAGCAATTGCTGCGCGTCGTACGCCAGATCGACACGCGTGAGCCAGCGCCACACCGCGAGCAGCACGATGCCGCAGGCGATCTCCAGCGGGTTGGCAATGGGGATGTACGGCAGCGGTGCTGCAGCGCCTGTCGAGTGCAGGTTTGCCGCCATCACCCACAGCATCATCAACAGCGCCACCGGCGTGGCGACCAGGGTGCGGTAGGTGGATGCGTGCGCGCCGAAGGGCCAGCGCTGCGGCCACTGCTCGCGCGCAGTGAAGATCAGGTAGGCGGCGGGCACCAGCGCCCAGCCGAGCCAGCGCCATGCAGACCGTTCGTCGCCCAGTTCGGCGAACAGTACGCGCGCTTCGAGTGCCAGCACCGTCAACAGCAGCCATGCACCGAGCGCGTGAGCGAGTTTGATGCCGATCGCCGGCCACGGCGCTTCATCGCCCTCCCCGAGCAGGCGCAGTGCGAGCAGGTGCGCGACCAGCATCGCAAGCCAGCCCGCGCCCGCGAGTCGGGCGAAGGGCGCATAGCCGGCGTGATAGTCGGCCGCGAGTGCGAAACAACCGAGCGGCGTCAGCGCCAGGCACAGGTTAGCCAGCGTGGCCCAGGCCCAGCGGCGTGCCGCCAGCGTCCACAGCATCGCGGTGGCAGCGATCAGGCCCAGCGTTGCGGCGTGCTGCTGCGCCGGTACGACGAAGCGTTCGATCTCGGCGAGCCAGGCATAGCCCCACCACAGCGCGCCCCACAGCAGGCCGAGCAGCGAGAGCTTCGGTGCGATGTCGGCAAACTGCTCGTCGCCGCGCTGCTGCAGGCGCCATGCGGCGACCCATGCCGCGAGCGCGATCACCAGCGGCACCAGGAAGCCGGCATGGCGCAGCGGTGAGAGATCCGGGTCGGCATGCAGCGCGACGTGCGGCCACACCTGCATCAGGAAGGCCGCCGCGGCCGCCACCTGCAGTGCAATGCCGAACCACATCGCCACCGCCTGCCGCAGCGAAATCGCGAGCCACAGGATCAGCACGCCGCTGAGCGCCCACACGCCGCTCGCCACCCGCCAGGGCAGCACGAAGAGCACCGCCAAGTTGATCAGCGCGAGGCCGAAGACGAGGAAGAGCCCGACCCCGACCGACAGCCCCGGCAGCGCATCGGCATGGCGGGTCGCGAGGATCGTGCTGGCGAGCACCGTGAGGCCGATCAGCCCGCATACCACCAGGCCCGACAGGCCAGCCGCGAAGACTTGCCCGCCATCCGCCGCCGCGCCGTGGTTGTTGGCGAAGAACACGATGCCGGCAGCCACCTGCACCAGCATGCCGGTGAGCAGCGCGGCGCGGTCCGCAAAGCGCAGTGCCGCCCACACCGTGGCGACGCCGGCGATCGCCCAGGCCACCGCGGTGGTGGTGCTGCCGGCGAGCATCGGCGCCAGCAGGTAGGCGAAGACGAGGCCCAGCACCGCGAAGAGCGGTTGGAGGGCGGCGTCGGCGGGCGGGTTGTCGTTCGCAGCTGCGATGCGGGCGACGCGCCAGTTCGACAGCAGCGCGCCGGCCAGCATCAGCGTGCCGAGCCAGGAACCGGCCAGCAGCGGGCCGGGGTCGGCAGTGCCGCTGCCCAGTGTGCGCAGGAAGAACAGCGTGGCACCGGCCTGCAGCAGCAGCGCGAAGGCGCGCGCAAGCGTGCGCTGCTGGCGATGGCCGAGCCAGTAGATGCCGGCACCCTCCACCGCCCACGCGGCGGCGGTCCATTGGTCGTCGAGCGCGAGCGGGATCGCCAGCGACGCGAAGATCACGCCGAGCGCGAGGAAGACTTCCACCAGCAACAGGTTGCGGACTCGATCGCGGCCGAGCAGCGCGCGTGCCAGGATCAGGTAGAAGGCGCCCAGCGCGAAGGCGCTGAACGCCATGCCGTATTCGATGTGGCGGATGATCGCCACCTGCAGGCCAAAGCCCACCAGCGGCACGCCGAACAGCAGGGTGCCGTCGATCGCGTTGGCATGCGCGAGGGCGCCACGCAGCAGTTCGCCGTGGTCAGCATCGCGGATCGGCGATGTCCACTCGGCCATGCGGCGGCTTGCGAACAGCAGTGCGATCGTCACGTACATCAGGAAGAAGGCGACGAGGAAGGGTTCGGTGCTGGCGAAGAGCTCCGGCTGGTAGCTGCGCAGCCCCCATGCGGTGCCGATCAGGAAGGTGCCGGCAAAACCCACCAGATTGAGTACCCGCCAGGCCTTGAACCAGGCAATGCCCAGCACGCCGGCGTTGAGCAGCAGGAAGTAGGAGAACAGCGCCACATGGCTGCCGCCGCCGGTGGAAGCGAGGATCGGTGCCGCAAAGCCGCCCAGCGTGCCGGCGATTGCCAGCGAGGGCGCGTTCTGCTTTACCGCGAGCAGGCCAGCGAGCGCCGCGACCGCCACCATCAGCACGAAGCCAAACTGCAGGGGGATCAGCGGATGCAGCCGCATCGCCGCGAAAGTGGTGAGGTACATCACCGCCACCGCCGCACCCTGCAACAGCAAGCCGTAGGGCCCGTTGCGTTCGCGCAGCCGCCAGCCGACCACCAGCAGGCCGAGCGCGGTGGCCGCAACGCCAGCGTAGCGGAACTCGATCGGCAGCGTGGTGCGTTCGGCCGCGTAGCGCAGCAGGAAGGCCAGCCCGAGGAACAGCAGCACGATGCCCATGCGCACCAGCGTGTTGCCGCCGAAGAGCCAGGCGCGCGCGGCGTCGAAGGCGCGTTCGATCAGGTTGGGGCCGGCTGGTTCCGGGGGCGGTTCGTCGATCGCCTCGGCCGGCACGCTGACCGGCGCGGAATCGGGCGAAATCGGGTCGGTCGGGGCGTCGTCCGTGCGCACTTGAGCCACTGCAGCCTCAAGTGGTGCCTCGTCCTTGCTTACCGCCGTTGCGCTGGTCTGCGCTGTCGCGATCGGCTCAAGTGACGCTGGCGTGATTGGCGCCGGCGTTGGCGACAGGTCGAGCGTGAGCTCGGGTTCGCTGGCCGGCGTGGGTTCGACGCTCGGCGATGGCACCGCCACGACGTCAGGCGCTTCGGTCGCGCGCTCTGCCTCTGGGCTCGCCGCAGCGGTGGCCCCGGAGCCCGATTCCAGTGCAACGAAACGCTGATGGATCGCCAGCGTGACGCGGTCGAAATGTTCGCGTAGTGCGGCGAGCGCGTTCTCGCTGGCTTCCAACCGTTCAGCGACGTCCTGATACTGCTGCGTCAGCCATACCACCCGCCCAAGCAGAAAGCCGAGCAAGGCGCCCAGCATCGCACCCAGCCAGCCGCTCAGGTCATTGGCGAGCGCGGTCGTGAGGCCCACCACGAGGCCGATCAACAGCAACAGAAGACTCACAGCATCCACTCCGTTTCCGGGCGACGCGGCCGATACGCCGCACGGCGGGCAGTCTCCCACAGCGCCGTGCTGCACAGCGTGAGCGAAAACGCGGTCGGGTGCAGATCGTTGCCACTGCGGTCGGTTCAAGGCGCGCCCGCCACGGCCGTAATTGAAGGAAGCGACCAGCCGGAACGTGCCTTCCATGCCCAGGCGATACGCCTTACTCGTCCTCCTGCCGATATGCATTGTGGGCACCGTGCTGTTCATCCGGCACCGGCCAGCGCCCGCCCCGATCCGTATCGGTGTCGTGCATTCGCTGAGCGGCACGATGTCGGCGAGCGAGCGGCCGCTGGTCGATGCGGTGCAGATGGCGGTGGCCGAACTCAACGCCGATGGCGGCGTGCTGGGGCGGCCGGTCGAAGTGGAACTGGCGGACAGCCGTTCCGATGCAGACCAGGCCGCGCGCGAGGCCGAGCGCCTGATCTCCGAGAAACATGTCAGCGCACTGTTCGCGTGCTGGACCTCGGCCTGCCGCGCCGCGGTACGCCCGGTGGTCGAGCGCCATCGTCATCTGATGGTGTACCCGGTGCAGTACGAGGGCATGGAGCAGTCGCCCAACATCCTCTACACCGGCCTGGCGCCGAATCAGCAGATCGTGCCCGGCACCCACTGGATGCTGGAGCGATACGGCAAACGCGTGTTCCTCGTTGGCTCTGACTACCGCTTCCCGCGCACCGCCAACCTGATCATCCGCGATCTGGTGGAGGCGCGCGGCGGCGAGGTCACCGGCGAGCACTACCTTCCGCTGGGCAGCCACGATTTCGAGGCGGTCATCGCCGAATTGCGCGCCGCACGGCCGGTCGCGGTGCTCAACACGCTCAACGGTGACAGCAACGCGGCCTTCTTCGCCGCCCTGGTCGCGGCCGGGCTTGTCGATCAACCCGTCATGTCCTTCAGCGTTGCCGAACCTGAAATGCGGGCCTGGGGTGGCGGGCGCCTGACACGACACTATGCGGTTTGGAGCTACTTCCAGTCTGTCGATACGCCACAGAACCGGCGTTTCGTCGCGGCCTGGCGTGCCCGCTTCGGCGCGGATCGGCCGACCAGCGACCCGGTCGAAGCCGCCTACGTCGGGGTGAAGTTATGGGCGCAGGCGGTACGCGACGCCGGCAGCGACGACCCGGTCCGTGTCAACGCCGCGCTCCTGCACCAATCGGTCGGCGGCCCCTCATCGATCGAAGCGGTGGATGCCGCCACGCGCCACCTGTGGAAGCGCATGCGAGTCGGCCGCGCATTGCCGGACGGCCAGTTCGAACAGGTTTTCGCGTCGGACTACCCGTTGCGGCCGGCGCCCTGGCCTGCCTATCGCAGCCGGGAAGCCTGGCAGCACATGCTTGAAGGCGGCACGCCGTGAGCCCGGGCCGCATCCTGCCGCGCCTGCTGCTGGGCTTCCTGCTGCTGTCGGCGCTGCCGGTCGGCGGGCTTGCCTGGTGGGCCGATACCGCGTTCGAACGCACGCTCACCGCGACGATGCTGACGCACCTGTCGGCGATCGCGGACAAGAAGTCGGACCAGATCAACAGCTACCTCGAAGAGCGCGTCAGCGACAGCCGTGCGCTGGCCAATTCGCCAACGGCCCAGCATGCGCTGAGCGTGCTGCCCTCGCTGCTGGCCAGCACCGAAGCCACGCAGTACCAGATCGAAGCGGCCCGCTACCGCGACTACTTTCTCAGCGTGCAAGACACCAGCGGCGGCTACGATCTGCTGCTGATCGCCGCCGATGGCACGGTGGTGTTCTCGGTGCTGCATGAGGCGGACTTCGACAGCAACCTCGAAACCGGCCCCTACCGCGACACGATTCTCGCGCAGGCACACCGCCAGGCGCTGGCCTTGCTGACGACGCAGGTCACGCCGGTGGCCGCCTACGCGCCATCCGGCGGGCGGCCGTCCGTCTTCATGGTGTCGCCGGTGATCCGCGACGGCAAACCGATCGGCACCGTCGCGCTGCAGTTGTCGCTGGAACACCTCAACGCGGTGGTCACCGATCCGACCGGACTTGGCAATACCGGTGAGACGATCGTTACCCAGGTCGAGGGTGACAAGGCGCTCTATGTGGTGCCGTTGCGGCGGGTGCCGGATGCCGCGTTCCGCCTGCGGCGGCCGCTCGACAAGCTTGGCGAGCCGATGCAGGCCGCCATCCGCGGCGAGCGTGGCAGCGGCATCGGGCGCGATTACGGCAGTGTGCAAGTGGCGGCGGCATGGCGTTATCTGCCGGCCTTGCGCTGGTACATGGTCGTCAAAATCGACGCCGAGGAGGCCTTTGCGCCGGCCACCGCGTTGCGCATGCAAAGCCTCGCAGCGCTGGCGTTGCTCGTGTTCGCTGCCTTCGTCGTCGCCAGCATGTTTGCGCGCGGCATCGTCAAGCCGATCCGCCAGCTGCTCGGCGCCACGCAGCGCATCGCAGCCGGCGATCTGCATGAACGCGCGCCGCTTGCGGGCAGCAGCGAGTTCCGCGAGCTCGGCGCGAGTTTCAATCGCATGGCAGAGCGGCTTGCCGAAGAGCAGGCCCTGCTGGAGCAGCGCGTCACCGCACGCACGCAGGAACTGGCGCGCAGCAATGCGCGTTTCGACGACCTGGTACGTCGCATCTCGGCCGGCATCTACACCTTCCGCGTCGGCGCCAACGGCAGTCATGGCTTCGACTATGTCAGCCCGCGCTTCTGCGAGCTGCTTGACGTTGACGAGGCGGCGATTGCGCGCGACCCCCTGCTGCCCTTCTCACGCGCACATCCGAAGGATCTGCCTGAGCTGATGCGGCGGCAGGGTGAGGCGGTCGCGGCGATGGCGCCTTTCCGGATGGAGTGCCGCTTCGTCGTGCGCGACCAGACGCGCTGGTTCCGCATCGAGTCGGACGGTACGCCCAGCGGCGACGGCGGCAGTTTGTGGAACGGCGTGGTGACCGACGTCACCGAGCGCAAACTGGTCGAAGAGGCCGAGCACGAGAGCGAACAGCGTCTGGCGCTGGCCACGCAGGCGGCGGGCGCGGGCATCTGGGATTGGGACGTGGTCGCCGACGTGTTGCTGTGGGACGACCGGATGTTTGACCTCTACCACGCCAAGCGCGACGAATTCTCGGGTGCTTACGAGGCGTGGGTCTCGCGCATGCACCCGGAAGACCGCGCTCGTGCCGCGGCCGAGCTCGATGCCGCACTGCGCGGTGCGGGCAGCTTCGACACCGAGTTCCGCATCGTCACGCCGGAGGGCGAGGTGCGGCACCTGCGCGCACTGGCGGTGATCGTGCGCGCGAGCGATGGCACGCCGCTGCGCGCTGTCGGCGTCAACCGCGACGTGACCGAGGCGCGGCGACAGGAGGCGGCGCTGCGCAACGTGGCCGACGAGCAAACGGCGATCTTCGAATCCGCTTCGCTCGGCATTTCGCTGTTGCGTAACCGTGTCGTCGAGAAGTGCAACCGGCGCCTTGAAGAAATGCTCGGCTACGGTCGCGACGAGCTGATCGGGCGCACCACGCGCGATTGGTACCTCGACGAGGCCGCCTATGTTGCCGGCGGCACCATCTATGCCGAGCTTGAGACGGGCGGCATCCACCGGCGCGATCAGGAGCTCAAGCGCAAGGATGGCAGCCGCTTCATCTGTGCCCTGGCAGGCCGGGCGATCGATCCGCGCGATCTGTCGCGCGGCACGGTCTGGCTTTTCGAAGACGTGACGCAGGAGCGCCAGCTCGCCGCCGAAATGGCTTCGGCCCGCCAGGCGGCCGAGGCGGCCAACCGCGCGAAGTCGGAATTCCTGGCCAACATGAGCCACGAAATCCGAACGCCGATGAACGCCGTGCTCGGACTGACGCAATTGGTGCTCGACGGCGAGCTCTCCGCCGAGCAGCGCGACTACCTCAACACCGCGATCGCTTCGGGCCGCACCTTGCTGGGCGTACTCAACGATATTCTCGACTACTCGAAGGTCGAGGCCGGCCAGCTCCAGGTCGAGCAGATTCCGCTGCGCTTCGGCGAGTTGGCACAGGATGCGGCCAACCTGTTCGCGGCGCGCGCCGAGGAGCGCGGGCTTGGTCTGCGGATCGATATTTCGCCAGCCCTGTCAGAGCCGATCCTCGGCGATCCGCTGCGCATTGCGCAGGTGCTGAACAACCTGCTGGGCAACGCTCTGAAGTTCACCGAACAGGGGCAGGTCGTCTTGCAGGCAGAGCCCGCCGAGGCGCGCAGCGATGGCACGCCAATGCTTCGTTGCAGCATTCGCGACAGTGGCATTGGCTTGTCCGAAACGCAGATCGAACGCCTGTTCCAGCCCTTCACGCAGGCCGACGGCAGCGTTACGCGGCGGCATGGCGGCAGCGGCCTCGGGCTGGCGATCTGCAAGCGCCTCGTCAACGCGATGGGCGGCGAGATCAGCGTCGAGAGCCAGCCTGGCGAGGGCGCCTGTTTCAGCTTTACCTTGCCGGCGCTCGCGGCCGACGAGCTTCCCGCGCACTGGCCGCCGGCTCCCCATCCCGCTGGCGACGTGATGGCGGTGCCGACACCGACACTGCGCTTCGACGGCGCGCGTGTGCTGCTGGTGGAAGACAACGCGCAGAACCAGCAGGTGGCGGCGGGCTTCCTGGCGCGTCGGGGCATCGTGGTGCATACCGCGCAGCACGGCGGCGAAGCGGTGCAATGTGTCATGGAGGCGCCCTTCGACCTTGTGCTGATGGATCTGCACATGCCGGTGATGGGCGGGCTCGAAGCCACGCAGCGCATTCATGCGCTGCCCGGTTGCGCGGGCATTCCCGTTGTTGCGATGACGGCGGCCGTGCTGCCCGAAGATCGTCGGCTGAGCCAGGAGGCCGGCATGGTCGACTTCGTGCCGAAACCGATCGACCCGGCGCTGCTCGATCAGGTGCTGCTGCGCTGGCTGCCACAGGCCGGCGTTGCCGCCGATGTGGTGGTGGTTGATGTGGAGCCGGTGCTGCCGCCACTGCCCGGTTTCGATCTGTCTGCCGCGTTGCGGCGACTCGACGGTGATGTGGCCAGCCTGAAACGACTGCTCTGCGAGCTGGCGGATGATTGCGCCGGCGCGGCCGATGCAATTGACGCGCTGCTGGCCGACGGCCGCATCGGCGATGCGCTGGGCCGCCTGCATGCGATCAAGGGTGCGGCGAGCAACCTGGGCGCGGTGGCGTTGGCCGGCGCCGCCGCGGCCGCCGAACAGGCGCTGCGTAGCGACGGCACGCAGCGCCCTGGGGCAGACTTCGCCGCGGCGTTGCTTACCGCGGTCGCGGTGATCCGTGCGCATTTCTCGGATGCGGACGCCGGGCCGCGCGCGCGCGAGTTGCCCGGTTTGCGCGATACCTTGCGGGCGTTGCCGCCCTATCTTGAGCGTCGCGAACTGATCCCCGACGCACTGATCGAGACACTGCGCCAGCTGACGGCGTACGATGGGCCGGGTGAGCCCCTGCGGCGACTGCTGCGGCAGATCGATCACTTCGATCACGACGGGGCGCTCGCCAGCGTGGCGCAGCTGATCGCGACCCTGGATCTGGAGGTGTCCGCATGACCCAAGGCGAACACGACAAGCCGCTTGTGCTACTGGTCGACGACCAGCCGGCCAACCTGCATGTGCTGGCGGCCACGTTGAAACACCACTACCGGATCAAGACCGCGACCAGCGGCCGCATGGCGCTGGAACTTGCTCGCCTGGCGGATCGCCCGCAACTGATTCTGCTCGATGTGATGATGCCGGAGCTCTCCGGTTTCGATGTGTTGCGGCAACTGCGCGACGGTGCCGAAACGCGCGATGTCGCGGTCATCGTGATTACCGCGGACACCAGCGAGGCCAGCCAGCTTGAAGGCCTGGAACTGGGCGCCGATGACTTCCTCACCAAGCCTGTGTCACCCGGCCTGCTGTTGGCGCGTGTGCGCAGCTTGCTGCGCCGCAAGACCGCCGAGGTGCGTTTCCGCCAGGTGGTGGAACTGATGCCCTCGGCGCTGTTGATCGTCGATCAGCAGCGCCGCATCCGTTTTGCCAACGGCATGGTGCAGGCACTCCTGGGCTACGCACCCGCGGCGCTGGTCGGTGAGCTGGTCGATGTGCTGATTCCGCAGGACCAGGTTGTCCAGCATCGTGAGCGCGTGACCGAGTACTTCGGCGCGGCACGCCCGCGCCGCATGGCGCAGGGGCGCGCCCTCGAGGCACTGCGGCGCGATGGCAGTACCTTCCCGTGCGAGATCGGCCTCAGCCCGATTCCGGGGGACGACGGCACCAGCGTGCTGGTGTCGATCTTCGACACCAGCGAACGGCGTCAGACCGAAGGTCGGCTGCGGCAGATCAACAGCGAGCTCGAACAGCAGGTGATGCAGGCGGAAAAGCTTGCGTCGCTCGGCCGCCTGGTGGCGAACTTTGCGCACGATATCGGCAACCCGATCGGTAACGTCACTGCGCTCGCGACGTCGCTCACCGGCCGCATCCGCGCCGTGCGCGAAGACCTCAAGACCGGCGGGCTGCGGCGCTCCGAGCTCGACGCTTTCCTCGACACCAGCGAAGCGGCCACCACGATGCTGGCAAGCAACCTCGGGCGCGCCTGCGAGCTGCTCGAATCCTTCAAGCGCATGGCGCTCGATCAGGCGACGTCGCAACGACGCGAGATTGATCTCGCGCAGTGGGTCGACGAGTTCCGCTACACGCTGACACCGATGCTCGCCGAGGGCAAACACCGTTTCATGCTCGACCTGCCGGCCGGCTTGCGGCTGCATACCAGCCCCGGCCCCTTGGGTCAGGTGATCGCGAACCTGGTATCCAACGCGGTGGCACACGCGTTCGAGGCGCGCAGCGGCGGCACGATCCGCATCTCGGCAAGCCGCCTGCCCTCCGGCGCGATCGAGCTGTGCGTCAGTGACGACGGCGTCGGCATGCCGCCGGCGCTGCTGGGGCAGATATTCGAACCCTTCTTCACCACCAAGGCCGGGCGCGGCGGCACCGGGCTCGGGCTGGATATCGTGCGCAGCATCGTCGAGAAGACGCTCGGCGGGCAGATCTCGGTTCGCAGCGAACCCGGCACCGGCAGCAGCTTCGCCGTCACCTTGCCGAGTGCAGTCGACACCCCCTGAGGCACCCGGCTGCTGGGGCAGGGTGCCTTTCCGCCCGAGGGGTGGGACAATGACGCCCCTTTTGCAACGCTTTCCGAACGGACACGACCCCGATGGCGATCCAGTGGTTTCCCGGACACATGGCCTCGGCGCGCAAGAAAGCCGCCGAAAGCCTGAAGATTGTCGACATCGTGATCGAGGTGCTGGACGCCCGCATTCCGGAGGCCAGCCGCAACCCGATGATTGAGGAGCTGCGGTTGTTTCGGCAGCGCCCCTGCCTGAAGCTCCTGAACAAGGCGGACCTCGCCGACCCCGAAGCCACACGCGAGTGGCTCGACTACTACAACGCACAGCCCGGTGTGCGAGCGCTCGCCCTGTCGTTCAAGAAGCCAGCGGACGTGGCACGCATCGTGCCCGCCTGCCGCCAGCTCGCACCGCACCGCGACGACAACACCAAGCCGCTGCGCATGATGATCATGGGCATCCCCAACGTCGGCAAATCCACGCTGATGAACGCGCTGCTCAAACGCAAGGTGGCCGCCGTCGGCGACGAGCCCGCCGTGACCAAGGGCCAGCAGACGCTGGATCTGGGCCCCGGCATGACGCTGACCGACACCCCCGGCCTGCTGTGGCCGAAGATCGAGCATGACAGCGACGGCTACATGCTTGCCGCGAGCCATGCGGTGGGCACCAACGCGGTGATCGAGGAAGCGGTGGCCGCCTTCCTCGCAGAATGCCTGCTGGCGCGCTATCCGACCCAGCTGGGCGCGCGCTACAAGTTCAACCCGGCTGGGTTCGACGGGCCCGGCGTGGTCGAGGAAGTCGCCAAGCGCCGTGGCTGCCGCATGAAGGGTGGCGATCTCGACCTTGAAAAAGCCGCGCTGATCCTGCTGACCGACTACCGCAGCGGCACGCTGGGCCGCATCAGCCTCGAAACCCCGAGCACCCGTGCCGCGATGCTGGCGGCGGCCAAGGCGCGCGATGTGGTGCCCGAGGCGGCGCAGCCCGACGACGATGCCGAACCCGCCTGAAATCGGGCGGTGGATCGGTTAGGCTGCTCGATTGACTCTGCCGGACAAGCGAACCATGCATCCGATCCCCAGTGAAGAAACGCTGCCGCGCCGCGCAGGCGTTGATGTCACCTATCGCCTGGTGGCCTGGAGCGTGGCCACACCACTCGCGCTTGGCCGGCGCGTGATGCGCGGCCCGCGCGTACCGGATCTTTCGCCGCTCGCCAGCGGTGCAGTGCGGCTGGGGCTCGCGCCATTCTGCATTGCCGCGGTGCTCGGCTGGCGCCTGCAGTCGGCATGCCTGCGTGGCGCCCTGCGCGCGTTGCCGCGCCGCCGCTGAACGGCGCAATCCGACATTGCAGCTTCACGCGGGGGGTCTAGTCTGAAAGACCACCCCGCAGGAGCTGCACCATGCCCGCCTTCTTCAGTGCCCCGTCCGGGCCGACACGTGCCGGCCTGATCCGCATCGACCCGATGAGCGTGAGCGATCGCGCCCTGGTCGAAGACCCCAAGATCTGGACACCGCGCGCCTTCGGCCGCGACGCAAACGGCCACCATGCGCTGCACGGGGTCGAGTTCCGCATGCGCGAGGGACGCATGGAGCTGACCGATACGAGCCAGGGGGAAACCAGCTTCTTCGTGCTGCCCTTCATCAGCGAGGGCAACACCGATCGCGTTGCCGGCCCGGAGGAGGCAGACCCCGCGCTGGACGGCAACGACGACAATCCGGATGCGCTGTTCGGCATCTCGGTGGTCGGTTTCCACTTCGCGCGTAACGACAAGCGCTTCGGCCCGAAGGACAGGCTGACCTTCCAGTTCTCGATCGCGCAGGATCGCGGCGAGAACAACCCCGGCCTGGAAAACCTCAACTGGGTGCTCAACGCCGGGCTCAAGCTCTACAAGCAGGCCAGCGGCAAGGAACCGGTCGCGGCCGAGCCGACCGAGCTGGGTCTGTCGTTCCGCCGCGCGTTCCAGAACCGCGTGATGGAAGTGCCGGGCGGCGCGCTCAAGCTGCAGTTCAAGGTGCTGCGGCACGAAGAACCGCCGCTGTGGCGGGAGGCACTCAACTTCATCACCGGCGATACCGGCAAGGAGCTGATCGGCCTGCTCGGCTTGCCGGCGCTGACCACGCCCTGCCTGAACTTCCTCAACCAGAGTCTCGACCGCCTGCTCGGCGACCAAACCAGCGAAGCGGTGTTCGCCGGTGATCCGATCAGCTATGTGCTGACGAAGCGCGCGCGTGAGGAAGTGAGCGGCGGGCTCTCCAGCGCCAAGGTGCTGTCGCTGCGCCCGGGCTTCAGCCTGCTCGTGCGTGGCGCCGATTACGAACGGGTGTTGAAGGCGGAGCCGACGGTGGATACCGGCCGCGGGCGCCTGATTCCGAAGGGCGTTTCGGTGCTGGAAGCGAGCCGGCCGGACTACGAGGATCCATTCGCCAGCGTCACCTACGCGCTGCTGCGCATTGGTGTGGCCCAGACCAATCTGCAGAGCGATCTCGCCTACACCACCAAGGTCAAGGCGGGCTGAACCAGCATTGCCTGAGTGCAGCGGCGTGCCGGCTCGCGCGGCACGCCGGCAGTGCGGATCGCGACATCCGGGTTCCGGTGCCGGCGCGCTGCCATAACGACTTCTCCGGTCCTGCCCTAGAATGGCGCCGCCACTCAAGGATTGCCCATGGAAGAGCGCATCACCCGCCTCGAAGTCAAACTCAGCTTCGCCGAAGACCTGCTCGACGAGCTCAATCACACCGTCTATCGCCAGCAGCAGCAGATCGAGGCCTTGCAGAAGCACGTCCGCGCGCTGACCGAGCAGGTGCGTGCCGGCGCTGGCGGGGGTGGCGGAAGTGGCGAGCCGCGCGATCTGCGCGAAGAGATTCCACCGCACTACTGAGCGCTCGCCGCACTACGTAGGCCACGCTCCGACACCCGCGCAAGGTGTCATCCGCCGCGCGCCGAAGGCCGGTCGGAAGGGCCGGACGAACGGCGTCGAAAATGCCAAAGGCGTATGCCAGCATCGTGATTCGCGAGGCCTCGGCTGGTGTGGCCCCGCAGGCAGGGGGCTCACGATGGCACGCATTTTCTTCAGTGCCCATGATCCGGCGGGGCACACCGTGATGGATTCGGTCGACGCCGGCAACGCAGAGCAGGCGATTGCCTCGTTGGCGGCACGCGGGCTGGCCAACATTCGCCTGCGCGACGTGGCGGAGCTCATCGCGCCGCGTGACGAACGCGGTGGCTACCCGCCGGCGGCGCCCCAGGCGCTGTTGCCGCTACGTCAGCAGCCAGAGCCCAGCCTTCGCACTTTCTGTGCCGAACTTCTGCGCCGTCAGTGCTACTGGGTCGCGCTGGTCGCGTTCCTGCTCGCGTCCGGTCTCGTTCTGGCGCAAGCAATCGTCGTGTTGCTGGCACTGGGTGTGCTGGCTTTCGCCCTGCTGCCGGCGCTGTTGCAGTATCGCTACGCGATCTGCCACGACCGCCTGCTTCGGGCGATGGCATTCGGCCGCTGGACTGATGCCGCCGCCCTCGCCGGCCAACTGGCCAGCCAGGTGCGCAAGCCGATGCCGGCCTTCGATCTTGCCGCCCGTGCGGCGTGCATTTGCGCGGCGCAGGGGGAACTCGAAAAGGCGCGCACGGCGCTCGAACCTTGGCGCGAGCGTCTGCATGCGAAGTCGCCAACGCTGGTCGATCAACGCCTTGCGATGGTGAACTACGCGGCCAGTGACTACGCCGGCTTCGTCGCCGCAAGCCGCGCGGCGCACCTGGCGGCGCCGGCGGATCTGGCGCTCCGTGTCGATCTGGCGCTGGCCGAAGCGCGGGTCGGTGATTTGCTGGCGGCGCTGGAGCTGCTTGCCGGCGTCGATCCGCGCAAGCTTCCGGCGTCGCGCCGCCCCTTCCACGATTGGGCGCGCGGCATGATCGCGCTACGCCATGGCCGCAGCGAGGCCGTCACCGCCCTGGCCGGCGCCACACGCAGCCTGCAGGCCCATGCGGCCAACCCCGCGACATGGCTATCGCTTGCGCAATGCAGCGGCGCCTATGCGCTGGCCCTGGCGCAACAAGGGCGCCGCGACGAGGCTGAGGCGGTTTTGCGACCCGTGTGGCCGGTGTTGCGGGTGCACGGTGACCGTTTGCTGCTGACCTTGCTCAGACGCGAGCTGCCGGCATTTGCGCCGCAAGCCGACAAAGTAAGGCGCGACGATCGCGTCGCCCGTCGCGGCGGGTGACCTTCTAAGCGGGCGGGCGTCAGATCAGCGAGGGCCCGGCCACGATCGCCTTGGCTTCCTGCTCCGAGATGCGCACCGATGCACTGGTGATGACATGCACCGTCAGCCAGTCGTGCAGATCGAAGGCGCCATCGCCATCGAAGCTCAGGAAACGGCAGCCCACCTGCCCGCCCGCAGCGGCATTGACGTAATTGACGATGCGCGCGCGGCCGCGGACGCGGTCCGGAATGCCTTCGAGCCGCAGTGCGAACGGAAATTCAAGCCCAAGCTCGGGCGAAATCGCCGAGGCGTAGCTGAAGCCCTCAAGCGATAGGTCGTTGAGCGGCAGGCGGTGGCCATCGAGTTCAACCCAGAAGATCGTCTTGCCGTCGCGCTGGGCGGCAAAGCGTTGGCGTGTGCGGCGTTCGTTGCTGGCAGAGGTGTCGCTCATGGGCGTCAGTTTTTTGTCAGGAAGGCGAAGTCTCGGCCGCAGAGCCGGTTTCGCGCAAGTGGCGGCGCTCAAAGCGGCTGAAAAGCGCTGTCAACCTTTCCGTAATGCCCCCCGTTAGAGGCGTCATGGTGGACGACCACCGCAGAATAACGGAGCAGAAATATGGGAAGGCTTTGCGAAGAGTCCTACGCTGAATTCCTCGACTCGCTGAAGGCGGCGGGTGTGGAAATCGCCAATGAGTGCGAACTGCGAGAGCGTTTGGCGGAAACCGCCCGCTGGCGGTTTGCGTTCATGACGATGGCGCAGAACGGCAAGGCAATCGGTATCCGCTTCATCGACCACGGCGCACGCCATAACAAGGCCCGCATCCGCCGTGCGTTTGCCCGCTACGAATTCCCGGACAACGCCGACAGCGTGTTTGCCGCGAATCTGGCAGCGGACTGATAGCGACACCGCAATTCAGCCTCGTATCAAGCAAAACGCCCCGCAATGCGGGGCGTTTTGCTTTTGTGGCCCGACAATCAGCTGATCTTGCGTTTCTTGTCGCGCACGAAGGGGTGCCCGTCGCGGCGGGTTACTTCAAACAGGTCGATTGCATCGAACAGATCCACCAGTTTCTTGAAGCCGTAGTTGCGTGAATCGAACGAAGCCTGGTTGCCGATCAGTGCGCCGGCCTTGGCGAGCGGTGCCCAGCCTTGATCATCTTCCGCCGCGTGGACCGCGTTGCGCAGCAGGTTCATCAGTCGCGCGTCGCCCTTCAGCGCCTTGGCGTCGCGCGGTGCGATCGAGGTGACTTCCTCCGGCGTCTCCCCGCTTGTTTCCTGCTCCAGGTAGAGGAAGGTGGAGCAGGCGTTCACCAGGGCCACAGGTGTCTTGCGCTCGCCGAAACCGATCACCCGCTTGCCTGCGGCCTGGAGGCGGGTCGCCAGCGGGGTGAAGTCGCAGTCCGACGAGGCGATCGCGAAGACGTCGATCTCGCGCGAATACAGCGTGTCCATCACGTCGATCGCGAGCGCGAGGTCGGTCGCGTTCTTGCCCTTGGTGTAGTCGATCTGGTGCATTGGCTGGATCGCATGCAGGTTCAGCACCGCTTCCCAGCTGTTGAGGCGATCGCTCTTCCAGTTGCCGTAGGCGCGGCGGATGCAGACCGTGCCGTGGCGCGCCAGCTCGGCGAGAATCACGTCGATATACAGCGCGGGGGCATTGTCGGCGTCGATGAACAGGGCGACGCGGCGTTCGTCCAGCGGCATGGCGAGCCTCTTGCGAGTAGGGCGAGGGCAGACAGTCTCGCACGGCTGACCTATCCTTGTGTTCTCGCGTCAGGGGCGGGTATTCCGCGGCCGACGCTGAAAGCCGGAGGGGCCGATGTCATCGAGCGAACCGGGATCCGCTGCGGACCAGATCGTCCGCCATTTCCGCCATGTCTTGCTGTGGCCGCTGCAGCTGGAGGGCGCGCACGGCGAGGAAGTGCGCCGCAAGCCCTGGCGCACGCTGGATGATCCACGCTGGCAGCACCCCTGGCGCCGCGTTGCGGACGAGTTCACCGAAGATCCGCAGCACTTCCACGAACGCCACTACAAGGAGTTCGTCTCCTTCCTGCCGTACGTGCAGCGCTTTTTGTACGGGGATCCGCGCTGTGCCGACGACCTGCCGGACGGCCCGTTGCCGGCCGGGCCGATGCGCGTGTTTCGCCGCGACGATGTTCAGGCTTTGCGGATCACGGTCGCGCCGGGCGATACGCCGGTTCGACTGGCCGTCGCGCATGTCGACCTGTACTTCTTCTTTGAGCTGGATCTGATCCTGCTGAACGTGGAGCTCCACGCCGAATCGCTGCCGCTGAGCACCGCGCAGGAACTGCTTTACCGTTTCGGCCGCGCCTATCCATCGGGCTGGGACGACGCCGGGCAGGGGCTGCACAACGTACATCGCGCCGAGTGGCTTGGGGCGGACGATGTGGTGCTGAGCAGTTCCGACAGCGATGCCCGGTCGCGCTACCTCGCTTTCGTGTGCCGCAACCGGGCTCCGTGTGTCGGCGTGCACTGGGCGTGGCTGCTGCAGCCGCTGGTGTCGGACCATGTGCGCGAGGATGGGCCGCTGCGCTACCGCCAGATCGAATACCACCGCATGCCGTTCATGGCCTACCTCGCGCTGGAGAAGCCTCGCGCGCTGTCGCGCGAGGATTTCATCCGGCTGGGCCTGGTCGCCCATCTGCGCCCGGGCGATCCGCTGCCGCTGAATGACCCCTCGGTCTGTGAATTCGAGCAGCGCCACTGCGACGACCGCTATTGGTCCAACTCAGCGGCGGGGCCGAATACCCGATTCCTCTGCTCGGGCCAGTCGCTGATCGTCGTTGGCGAGGCGGATTGCGAGTTCTACCGCGATGCCGAGCGCGGGCTGCTGGCCCAGTTCCGCCACCAGTACTTTCTGCTATTCCTGATCGCGCACTTCCATCGTGCGGCCTTGTTGGTGTTCTCGGACCGCCTGGCCGCCGCGATTGGCGGGCTTGATATTCGTCGCGTCGAATCGGTGCGCCGATTCAAGCGCCGCATCCGTGCGAATTACGCCTTGTTCCTCGGTTTCACGCATCGCTACTGGTTCCCGGAGATTTCCGAGCGCGGCCAGGTGCAATCGCTGTTTCGCCGTGCGTCGACACAACTGGGCAACGATGCCCTGTTCGTGCAGGTGAAGGAGCAGGTCGCCGAGATGAACGACTACCTTGATAGCGACAGCGCGCGGCGCCAGTCGAACACCGTGGTCCGGCTGACTGTGGTGACGATCTTCGGGCTGATCGGCACGATCTCGACCGGCTTCCTTGGCATGAACCTGATCGCCGAAGCGGAAGCGCCGCTGATCGACCGGGTCAATGTGTTCTTCTTCGTGCTGATCCTGTCTACCGTACTGACCCTGATTGCCGTCGCCAAGTCGAAACGCCTGTCGGATTTCCTCGAAGAGCTGTCGGACGAGAACTTGAGTCTGCGGCAGAAGGGCCGAGCCTTTCTTCGCGCGATGCGGCCCGGCGGCGATCGCGGCGCAGGTGCGGGCTGAGGGACGCACATCGTGAGCGGCTGGCTCAAGCCGGATACCCGCTGCGCCGATAAACGGTTCAGACCCTGTCAGCAGGGTCGGGGGAGTTAGCTGATGCGTTCGATCCGCCTTTCGCGTAGCTCGCTGCGCCTGAATGAGCCGCTGCCGTGGGATGTGTTCGACGCCGGCGGCAAGCTGCTGCTGCGCCGTGGTTACCGCATCCAGATGCCGGACCAGCTTGATCAGTTGGTCGTGCGCGGCGCCTATGTCGCCGACGCCAGCCCGCCCGCGCCGTCAGAAAGGCCGCCGGTGCGCCCGGAGCCGGCAAGGCGGCAGGTGCTCAGTGACCCGGTGGGCAGCTGGGCGCGAACCGAGGCCCGCCTCGCCAGCTTGCTGCATGCCTTTGAACGTACGCCGGACTTTTCAGACCGCCTGAGCGAGCTCGCACCGCTGATCAGCGAGCTTTGCGAGCGCGACGCCGATCTCGCGTTGTTCCAGATGATGCGCTGGAACGGCGCCAACTATGCGGTTGCCCACGCGATCCATGCCGCCACGCTGTGCGAACTGGTCGCCCGCCGCCTGGGTTGGCCACCGCACCAGCGCGAACAGCTGCTGCGTGCCGCGTTGAGCATGAACATCGGCATGCGGCAGCTGCAAACCAGCCTGGTCACCCAAACCGCGCCACCCAGCGCACCGCAGCGCGAGATCATCCACCAGCATCCGGTGCGCGGCCTGTACCTGCTGGAGTCTGCCGGAGTGACCGACAACGACTGGCTGCGCGCCGTCGCGTTGCATCACGAAGCGCCGGATGCCCTGCCGACGCGGGTGCGCCATGGGTCGGCGGCGCAACTGGCGGAAGTAATCCGCCTCGCCGACATCTTCGGCGCAAAGGTCAGCCCGCGGGCGAGCCGTCCAGCCCTGTCGGCGGACCAGGCCTTGCGCGAAACCTTCATCAGCCACGGCGGGGCAGACAATCCGCTGGTCAATGCGCTGGTCCGCGAGCTGGGCATCTATCCACCCGGCTCTGGTGTGCGGCTCGCGAGCGGCGAGCTGGGGCTGGTCATGCGCCGCGGCGTGCGGGCCGATCAGCCGCTGGTGTATGCGCTGATCAATCGCAAAGGCCAGTTCTACATGGAGCCGGTGATCCGCGACAGCGCGCGATCGCAGTTTGCGGTGGTCGCGACGGTGCCGGTGGAGCGTTTCCGCCAGCTCAACCTGAACCCGGCGCTGATCTTCGGCTATGAGTCGCGCAGCCGGATGCGGCCCTTCGATACGCTGGAATTCGAGTTCTGATTCGGCTACTCAGTTGGCGTACCAAAGCACCGCGAAGAAGTGGCAGGTCGATCCGGCCAGTACGAACAGATGCCACACGAAGTGGCCAAAGCGCAGGCGCGCATCGAGCGCATAGAACACCACGCCACCGCTGTAGGCGAGCCCGCCGGCAAGAAGCAGCAATAGACCAGCCGGTGCCATGTGCGTCACCAGCGGCACCGTCGCGACGACGATCAGCCACCCCATGGCGAGATACAGGCCGTTCGACACCCACTGGTTGCCGAGTCGGTTGAACTGCATCAGCAGCAGACCCAGCGCCGCAATGCCCCACACCAGCCCGAAGAGCGTCCAGCCCATCGCCCCGCTGAGCACGCCAAGCGTGAAGGGTGTATAGGTGCCCGCGATAAGCAGGAAGATCGCCGCATGGTCGAATTTGCGGAACACCTGCTTCAGGTGCCCTTGCGGCATCCAGTGATAGATCGAGGAATTCAGGTAGGTCAGCACCATGCACACCGCAAATACCGCCGCGCCGACAATGTTCGCGGCATTGCCGCTGCGTGCGGTTACGACGATCAGGATCGGTGCAGCAACAAGTGCCGCGAGCAGGCCGATACCGTGGCTGATGGAATTGGCGAGCTCTTCGGCGCGCGACTGTGGGCGCTTTTTGACTTTCATGACAATCCTTTCCGTGAGCTGGCTTCGCTAAGGTACCAGCATCGGACGCCGGCATTCGGGCCGCTTTGAGCAGGATCAGCCGCGGCATCTTGCAGCTGGCTTCGCTTACGTCTAGCGACAAAACGATGCACCGGTTTTGGTGCGGCGCACCAATTCCACTCTTGGCGGGTGGTGCCGCGAGCTGTCCGGATCCCAGTTTCGTCGGACTGGCATTTGGATAATCGCCAACGAAATCAAATGCTTGGCGCTTCTTTCCTGCTGGCGTTGCGGTCTGCCGCGAGATGGCACGGCTTATGCGTTGAGGCTATGGCCCCAACCTCAACAGGAGTATCGCCATGAAAACCATGCGAACCTTCCTTGCCGCACTCGTGCTCATGGCCACCGCCCTGAGTGCGCAGGCTGCGGACCTCGGAACCCTTGGTTCAAGCCTCAGTTCGGTGTCCACCGCAAGCAAGACCAAGAGCTTTGCCGATGTCGTCTCCTTCACGATCACGGGTCCCTCCACCGTGTTCGCCCAAGTCAGCGGTGTCGGCGCGACCGGTTTCTGGACGCTGCTCGACGGCGACTGGAACAAACTCTCCGGCAGCTACGCCCTCGGAACGTATGACTTCTTCAACCTCGCCGCTGGCGACTACCTGCTTGGTGTTTCGATCAAGCCGCTATTCGGCGCCGGTTACGCGATTGCCAGTGCCGGCGCAATCCCGGCGGTGCCGGAGCCCGAGACCTATGCACTGCTGCTGGGTGGCCTCGGCATGATCATCACGATCAGCAGCCGTCGCATGCGCCGCTAAGCGCCCGCGCTGCAGCGTTGCCCAAACCGCCCGCGCAGTCGGGCGGTTTGTTTTTTGACGTGCAGAAACATCGCGATGGCCTTTGGCCGTGCGTGCAGGTAAGTCCGGGAGCTGTTCGGCAGACAGAAGTGGAGCGGGCGATGGGAATCGAACCCACGGCTCTAGCTTGGGAAGCTAGGGTATTACCATTATACGACGCCCGCTCAGGGCCGATTCGAACGTTCGGGTGGCAACACCGGAACGTGAAAACGGCCCGGATTGTACCGGGCCGTTGGGGTTTCAGGCAAACCGTCGATCAGAAGGCGTAGCGCAGACCGCCGGACAGGCCGTAGTCGGTGACATCTTTGCGGCCGAAGTTGCCGTTGAATTCCACCCATGCGCCGAGTGCCGGGCTCAGGTGGAAACGGCTACCCAGCTGCACCGTTGCCGCGGTTTGATCCACTTCGCCGGCCGGCAGCTTGTAGCTTCCCGAGTACAGCGACGGCAGGCCCACTTCGATGTCGCGATCGGTCGACTTGATGAAGTCGTGCTCGACACCGATGCGGCCGTAGGGGATGAAGCTGGTCGCGTCGTAGCTCAGCTGATAACCGAGGCGGCCGAGTACCGACTGGCGGACTTGCGAACCGAAGCTCAGCGCGGTGGAAGCGCCGTTTGCATTCGATTCGTTGAAGGCGCGAACCTGGACACGCTGAGCGGTCAGGCCGGCGACCGGGCCGTGCGTCAGCTTGCCCGATTGCAGCTGGTAGAAGGCCTGCATGCCGGCTGACACGTTCGAACCTTCGGTTTCGCCGCTCATCGTGCGGGTCACGTTGCCGAGGTGAACATCGCGGTCGGTGTTGTAGTTGATGTAGCCGATCGTGCCGGCGAAGGACAGGCCGAGCTGGCCGAACACCATGCCGCCATAAAGGCTGGCGGAGAGTTCGGTCTGCGAGTACGAACCACCGTCGGCGGCGAAGTCCGGCTTGTAGCTGCCGCCGTTGAAGGCGACGCCCAGGCCACCAAACTGCGTACGCGTGTCGTAGCCGACCGTGATGCCCCAGGGCATGCCGTCGGCGCCACCGAATTCAGGCGAGTCGGCGTACTTGAGTTGGCCACCATTGGCGCTTACCCACAGGCGGCTCGGCTTGGTCGGCGATTCCATGCCTTGATCGAGCAGCGTGTTGGTCAGCGTGTTGCGGGTGCGGACCGGCGTTTCGGCCAGCATGCCGATCTGCTGCGGGGCCACCAGCATGGAGTATGCGTAGTCGGCGAGGATCGCGTGGGTGTGCGTGGTCGGATGCACGCCGTCGGCAAAGATGTATTCCTGCGGGTTGGCGACGGTAGAGCCCGGCGCACCGCACAACAGCGAGGTGCCGGTCGGGTTCGTGGCGGTGGTCAGACAGGCGGTGGCGGTGCCGGAGTTGGTGAAGCCGAAGGCGGCGGCATTGGCTTGCACTTCGGTAATCAGGTTGAACGTGTCGAGCGGGATCACGTTCAGGCCCTTGGCGGCCATTTGCCCGAACAGCTGCGAGTTGTACGAGGCGGACAATTGCGTCAGGCCGGCAGCAGCCGTGGCGCCGGCAGCCAGCGCAGCCGGAGTCTTGCCCATGTTCGGCAGGCTCGGCACGATGATGTACTTCGCGCCGGCATTCTTCAGCGCTTCGACGGCACCGACCTGCTGTGTTACGGTCGTCAGCACGAAGGTCGGCAGGCTGGCTACCGGAACCCCGCCACCTGCGGCGTAGAACAGATCATTCGCCCCGCCCCAAACGGTGTAGAGCGCATGCGAGTCGGCCGCGCCGCCGTTGGCAGTGAGGTAGGCGCCGACTTGGCCGGTGATCGGCGTGGCCGTCGTGGCCGGACCACCGCCGAAACCGGGCGTGCTATTCACGCGGGCGCCACCTTGTGCGTAGTTGGTGCCGCCGGCGGTGTTACTCGGTGCGGCGGTGGTGCCAAGCTTGGCTGCCAGCGCCTCGGACCACACCGGGCCCGGGTTAGTGGTGAACTTGCCGGCGAAGCCGGCATTCACGAGGGTGCCTGCACCGCTCGCCGTGAGGATCGGCTTGAAGTAGCCCGAATCGGTCAGGCTGTCGCCGAAGAAGAAGGTATTCGTGAAATCGGCTGCCGATGCGGGAAGCGCGAACAGCGCTGCAATGGCCAGGCCTAGCGGTTGGCGTGCGAACATCAGGGTCTCCTCGTGTAGGTATTTTTGGTTTTGCGACTGATTGATCCGGCCCGCACCCAGTACGGATGCGTATGGTGCCGGATCTTGGCACTGACTGCGACGGGCGGCAAGCCTTAAGCGTAGCAGCCCGCGTGCTAGAATCCGCGCCTCTGTCGCGGAAATGCCATGATCGAGATCGTCCTCAACGGCGCCCCGCAATCCCTGCCCGCCAATACAACCGTTGCCCAACTGCTCGAGCGCCTCGGCTATGCCGGGAAGCGGCTCGCGGTTGAATGCAATGGCGAGATCGTTCCTAAGGGTCGCCACGCCGAGCTTGCCCTCGCAGCGGGCGACCGCCTTGAAATCGTCGTCGCTGTCGGCGGCGGCTGAAGCCCGAGCCCAAGAACATGACTGACCCGCTGATCATTGCCGGTACCGAGTACCGTTCCCGCTTGCTTGTCGGCACCGGCAAGTATCGCGACTTCACGCAGACACGCGAGGCTATTGTCGCCTCCGGCGCGCAGATCGTCACCGTGGCGATCCGTCGCACCAACATTGGCCAGGACCCGAACGCACCGAGCCTGCTCGACGCACTGCCGCCGTCCGAATTCACCTACCTGCCCAACACCGCCGGCTGCTACAGCGCGGACGATGCGGTGCGTACGCTGCGCCTGGCGCGCGAGCTGCTCGATGGACACGACCTCGTGAAGCTTGAAGTGCTGGGCGACCCGAATACGCTGTTCCCGAACATGCCGGAGACCCTGAAGGCCGCAGAAACGCTGGTGAAGGACGGCTTCAAGGTGATGGTCTACTGCTCGGACGACCCGATCCAGGCGCGCATGCTCGAAGAGATCGGCTGCGTCGCGGTGATGCCGCTGGCGTCGCTGATCGGCTCCGGCATGGGCATCCTGAACCCGTGGAACCTGAAGCTGATCATCGAGCAGTCGAAAGTACCGGTGCTGGTGGACGCTGGTGTCGGCACCGCGTCCGATGCGGCGATCGCGATGGAGCTCGGTTGCGACGGCGTGCTGATGAACACTGCCATCGCACTTGCGCAAGATCCAGTGCTGATGGCCGGTGCGATGAAGAAGGCGGTCGAAGCGGGGCGCGAGGCTTTCCGTGCCGGCCGCATGCCGAAGAAGTTCTATTCGGCGAGCCCGAGTTCGCCTACGACGGGCCTGATCGGCAGCTGACCATGTAATCCCTGACGCCGCGGACTCGGCGGGGCAATACGGACGGATTTCGCCGTTGCCCGCGCAGCGCCGCGGCGGTGTTATTTCCGGAACCACCGCATGAGCGACACACCCGAACCGCGCAAGCATCTGTCGGTCGACGACCCGAAGACGCGCCCGATCCGCAGCTACGTCGTGCGCCAGGGGCGCATGTCGCCGGCGCAGGAACGTTTCATTGCGGAAGGCATGCCGCGCTGGGGCGTCGAGTACCGCGCCGCACCGCTCGACTACGCTGCGGCGTTCGGCCGCGCCGCGCCGACGATCCTCGAGATCGGGTTCGGCATGGGCGACACCACGGCCGCCATCGCGCAGACACGACCGGGCGACAACTTCCTCGGCATTGAGGTGCATGGCCCCGGTGTCGGCAACCTGTGCAAGCTGATCGAAGAGCGCGGCATTTCCAATATTCGCGTGATGCAGCACGACGCCTTCGAGGTGGTGCGCGACATGCTGGCCGATGCGTCCTTGGCCGGCGTGCATGTGTACTTTCCCGATCCGTGGCACAAGGCGCGTCACAACAAGCGGCGTCTGATCCAGAGCCCCTTTGTGCATGAGCTCGCCAAGCGGCTGGTGCCGGGCGGCTACATCCACTGCGCAACCGACTGGGAAGACTACGCGGTGCAGATGCTGGAAGTGCTGTCGGCCGAACCGATGCTCGAGAACACCGCCGACGGTTATGCGCCGAAGCCCGACTACCGCCCGCTGACGAAGTTCGAGAATCGCGGATTGAAGCTCGGGCATGGTGTGTGGGACCTGGTCTTCCGGCGCAAGGCCTGAGTGATGCAGGAGGCGGCTCCCGCGCTGGACGATGCGGCGACCGACGACGCCTTGGTCGATGCGCTGCTGGCGCTCGAACTGCTAACGCGCCGCGCCAGCGGGTTGGCCGCGGACGCCGAGGCTTGCCGCGCGCGCATCGCGGAAAGCCTTCCAGTGTCGCAGCTGTGTCAGGTGTGGCGTGACGGCCGGCTGGTCGCCTATGGCATGGTCACCCAGCAAACGGCGACAAGCTGGTTCGTGACGGCCTTCGCCGTGCATCCAAGCTACCGCACGGCTGGCGTGCTGCGCGAGCTTTTGGGCGGCCTTGCGTCGTTGATCGACGCGCTGGGCATCGAAGTCCTGTGGAGCTACGTGTACAAGGCCAACCCGGCCTTGCTGCGGTTGCACCGTGCGCTGGGTTTCGAGGTCCAACGCGAAAACGCTACCGGGGTCGAATTCCGCCTGCCGCTCATTCCGTCGCCGGGCGGCGCCCGCCTGGCCCGCTTGCTGCGATCGAGCCGGGCCTGATTCAAGGAGATCCACCATGATTCCGTGCCGCCGTTACGGCCAAAGCGACATCGAAGTGTCTGCGCTGGGCCTGGGAGCCGGTCAGATTGGCGATGCACGGCTCGATGAAGCGAGTGTCGGCAAGCTGCTGAATGCCGCCGTGGATGCCGGGATCACGCTGATCGACACGGCGCGTGGCTACGGTTTGTCGGAAGAGCGCATCGGGCGCCATCTCGCGCGGCGGCGCAGCGAGATCGTGCTGTCGACCAAGCTCGGCTACGGCATTGACGGTTTCGCCGACTGGACCGGCCCTTGCATCACCGCGGGCGTCGAGGCGGCGCTGCAGCGTTTGCAGACCGACCGGATCGACATCGTGCATCTGCATTCCTGCCCGGCCGAAACGCTCGCGCGCGGCGAAGTCATCGATGCGCTTGAGGCGGCCAAGCAGGCTGGCAAAGTGCGCGCGGTCGCCTATTCGGGCGAGAACGCAGACCTCGACTACGCCGTCGATTGTGGCCGCTTCGACGGTTTCATGGCCTCGCTGAACCTGTGCGACCAACGCGTCATCGATCGCGTCCTGCCACGCATCACGGGCAAGGGGTTCATCGCAAAGCGTCCGTCAGCGAACCACCCCTGGCGCTTTGCGGAGAGGCCGCTCGGCGACTACTGCGAGGAATACTGGCTGCGCTGGCGCGCGATGGCGGTCTCGAATCTCGGCCATGCCTGGGGCGAGATTGCAATCCGGTTTGCGACTTCGGTGCCGGGCGTCTCAAGCGCGATCGTCGGCACCGCCAACGCGGCAAACCTGGCGCAGAACATCGAATGGTTCGGCCTTGGCCCCCTGCCGGACTACCAGATCGGCAACCTGCGGGCGGCCTTCCTGCAGCACGATCACGACTGGATCGGCCAGATCTGATTCAAGCCGCCGCCGTGTAGCCCTAGCGGAACAGTGGCGGATTGCGGGCCAGCCATTCGGCGCGCTGCGCAAATTTGCCGCGCCATGCTCGGCCCAACGCCGGGTGGTTCGCGAGCCAGTTGATCAATTCAGGGTCGGCCGCCGGGTCGAGTCGCAGTTGCCACAGCGTCGCGATCGACGGCGCGGCGGGGTCGCTTTCCACCCGCTCAAGCTGCGCTTCCGGCGTGACGATGCCGCCCTGAATCACGCGGAAGTACCAGCCGAGGCGCAGCGTCTCTGCGACAAACGCCGGCGCGTCCGCCTCGTCCAGACGCTTGGCGATCTTGTGGCAAGGCACCCGTGGTTGCGTGACGGCGATACGGCACTCGCCCAGCGCGAATACATCACCGAGGCGCACGTTGTGCTCAAGCCAGCCGGTGTCGGAAATGTTCTCGCCCAGATCGCCGGGGCCGAAGCGCGCCAGCGCGGGGAAGCGTGCCGCCAGCGCGGCGTAATGCTCAGCCGGGTAGTAGTGCAAGGCCTGATCCGGACCGCCATGAAAGCGATGATCCGCCTGCTCGTCGCCCGCGAAGCCGAGCGGCCCGAGCCGCAGCGCCACCACCACGGGCTGTTTGGCAATCGCGGACGGCGTGCCATCGGCCAGGTGGCCAGCACGGCCTGTGAAATAGCGTGTGCTCATGCAGTGGTCCAGACAAGGGCGCCGGTAACAACCGGAAACATGCCCGCCTGCGGGGTAAACACCTTGGCGCGCGGACGGTGCTTCAATGCAAGTGCAGGGTCGGACACGGTGTGTCGGCCCAGAACCGAATACCGGAGGATCACATGAAAAACACGAAACGACATGTTGCCTTGCTGTTCGCGGCCGGTGCAGCTGCGCTGACCACCGCGGCGGTCCTTGCCGCGCCTGGACCGGGAGACTGCCCGATGGGCGACGGCATGCCGCCCATGCACGGCCAGAAGCGCCCGATCGACCCGGCGCGCATGCAGCAGATGGCCACCAAGCGCTTCGACGCGCTGCACGACACACTCAAGCTCAGCGCCGCGCAAGAGCCCGCGTGGAAGGCTTATCGCGACGGCATCCTCGCCGACATGGAAGCGATGGCGAAGAATCGCCCGGACTTCGATGCGCTGCGCGACAAGCCGGCACCGGACCGTATGGCAGCGATGCTCGAGCACTCCAAGCTGCGTCAGGCGCAGATGGAAAAGCACCTCGTCGAGACACGCAAGTTTTACGACCAGCTCACGCCAGAGCAGAAGAAGGCGTTTGACGCGCACAGCATAATGGGGCCGCATGGTGGGCGTGGCGGCATGCGCGGGCCGCGTGGTGCGGCACCCGCACCGGCGCCGAAAGACCTGCAGCCCTGAGCGCTTGCAGAGCGGGGTTGCGTGAGGGCAAGCCGCTGGCCGGCCGGGGTAACCCGGCCGGTTTTTCGTTTACAGCTGATCAGCTTGCGAGGCTGGGGTAGTCGGTATAACCCTTGTCCGCGCCGCCGTAGAAGGTCGATGCGTCCGGGGCGTTCAGCTCCGCGCCCTTGGCAAAGCGTGCCGGCAGATCCGGGTTGGCGATGAAGGGGCGGCCGAACGCGACCGCGTCACCCACGCCGCTGGCGATCAGCGCTTCGGCCTTCTCAAGCGTGTAGCCGCCGGCAAAGATCAGCGTTCCTTTGAAGCGCTGGCGCAGCGCGGCGCGGAAAGCGTCGGCCAACTGCGGACCGCCCGCCCAGTCCGGTTCCGCGATATGCACGTAGGCCAGCTTGCGGGCATCGAGTTGCTCGGTGAGGTAGAAGGCCATCGCCTCGGCTTCGGTGTCGGCGATGTCGTTGAAGGTGCCGAAAGGCGACAGGCGGATGCCCGTGCGCGCGGCGCCGATTTCGGCAACGATCGCATCGACCACTTCGAGCGTCAGGCGAGCGCGGTTCTCGACGCTTCCACCGTAGGCATCGGTACGCTGATTCGGGCCGGTGCTCTGGAATTGGTCCAGCAGGTAGCCGTTGGCACCGTGGATTTCGACGAAGTCGAAGCCGGTATCAATGGCGCGGCGCGCGGCAGCACGGAATGCGGCGACGATGCCCGCCAATTCCTCGACCTCGAGCGCACGCGGCAGATCGGTCTGCACCATGCCCATGCTGCCATCCGGGTGGACGACAAAGGTCTGCGCATTGGCCTGGATCGCCGAAGGGGCTACCGGCAGCTTGCCGTCCGGCTGAACATGGCGGTGCGAGATGCGGCCCACATGCCAGAGCTGCAGCGCGATATGGCCACCGGCCGCGTGAACCGCATCAGTCACCAGTTTCCAGCCAGCCTGCTGGGCGTCGGTATGCATGCCGGGGGTCCAGGCGTAGCCCTGGCCCTCGGGCATCACCTGCGTGGCTTCGGTGACGATCAGGCCGGCCGAGGCGCGTTGCGCGTAGTAGGTGGCGTTCAGTGCAGTCGGCACATTGCCGGGTTGGCTCGCGCGCTGGCGCGTCAGTGGTGCCATGAAGATGCGATTCGGCAGGCTCAGGTTTCCAACCTGAATCGGGTGCAGCAGCTTGTCAGCGTTCATGGTGATACTCCAGGTGGGGTGTTGTGATTAGACCGGTCGGCTAGAGTCAGGACGAAGTCGATCGGAAAACATGATTTCAATCGGTCAGTGCAGATCGGCGCCTAGCAGGTGCAGCGTGTGCGCCCAGGCGGCTTCAAACGGCGTGGCGTCGCGTTGTGCCTTGGTCAGCACGCTTGCGCCGATCCACAAGGTGTAGAGCGTGACAGCCAGACTTGCCGGGTCCGCGCCTGCCGGCAGCGAACCGTCTTGCGAGGCGGTCTGCAGGGCGCCCGCAATTCGCGCGGTGATGCGCCGCGTGCCGACTTCGAGTGCCTGGCGCATCGGCTCGGAGAGGTCGGCCACTTCGGCGGCCAGCTTTACCGCGAGGCATTGCTGCGCGCAGCCGCCGTCGCGCTGGCGGTCCATCCAGTCGGCGAAATAGCCGAGCACCCGCGCGCGTCCGGTGCCGGCGGCGCTGCCAAAACGCTCATCGAGGCTTTCGAGATAGCGCTCGAAGTAGCGCTCGAGCAAGGCCACCCCAAACGCTTCCTTGGAGGGGAACCAATGGTAGAAGGAGCCCTTGGGTACGCCAGCGGCGCTGAGAATCGGGCCAAGCCCCACGGCGGCGAAGCCCTTGCCGAGAATCAGGCTCTCGGCGGTCTGCAGGATGTGCTCGCGGGTGTCAGTGGTCCGGTTCATGGGGCGAATCGTACTAGACCGGTCGTCTACAATGCAAGCGTCGCAAGTGCCTGTGTCGGCTTGCTGAGCTGCGAAGAACTCCACACAAAAATGCCATGCGCATAGACAGGTGCCTCACCTTTAAGGCAGAATGCGCCCCGATCCCGTTGCATGGCTCCCTTGTGGCGGGATTTTCGGCTCCGGTGGTCCAAACCACGGATCCGAGGTTCGTGGTCGGTAGTCGTATCGGGTCGTGAGGCGGGGGCTTCACGACCCACTTTTTTGCGCGCTGCGTGCTGCGAGTGTCGCAAGAAAGCCATCCACGGGCTGAAAACCGACGACCCGGCTCGAATCGATTTCCTTCCCGGCAGCGTCGAAGAAGACGATGCCGGGCGGGCCGAACAGCCCGAAGCGCTTCAGCAGCGCTTGGTGCGCCTCGGTGTTGCCGGTGACGTCCGCCTTTAGCAGCAGCGTGTCTTTCAGGGCTGCTGCGACGCGCGGATCGCTGAAGGTGAAGCGCTCCATCTCCTTGCAGCTGACGCACCAGTCCGCGTAAAAGTCGAGCATTACCGGCCGCCCTTCGGCGAGCCGGGCATCAAGCTCTGCAACACTGGCTACTGGCTGGAACGGCAGTTTCGTATTGGCCTCGGCGGCCGTTGCACCGCGCAGGAAGCCGAGTGGCTGCAGTGGATCACGGCTGCCACCCAAAGCGCCGATCAGCAGCGCACTGCCGACGATCAGCAACAGTACCCCGACCCCCTTCCAGAAGCGCCGCGCGCCCTTTGCCTGCGGTGGCAGTGGGTCCAGCGCATGCAGGAATACGGCGCACACGATCGCAAGCGCGGCCCACGCCAGCATCACGACAACCTGCGGCAGTACCGGCGTGACCAGCCACAGCGCGAGCGCGAGCAGGATCACGCCAAAGCTGCGCTTGACGGACTCCATCCAAGGGCCGGCGTGCGGCAGCAGGCCGCGCGTGGCAACGGCCACCAGAATCAGCGGGGCGCCCATGCCCAGCGCCATCACGAACAGCGCCACGCCGCCGAGCAGCGCGTCACCGGTCTTGGCGATGTAGAGCAAGGCGCCGGCGAGTGGCGCCGCGACGCAGGGGCCGACGATCAGGGCCGACAACACGCCCATCACCGCCACGCCCAGCACTGAGCCGCCGCGCTGATGGTTGGCGCGGTCGGAAAGGCGACTCTGCAATGCCGAGGGAAGTTGCAGTTCGTAGAAGCCGAACATCGCGAATGCAAGGACGACGAAGATCGCCGCAAAGCCGCCGAGCACCCAGGCATTCTGCAATGCCGCCGACAGCAGCGTGCCGGAAAGACCCGCCGCTACACCCGCCACCGCGTAGGTCAGCGCCATGCCCAGCACGTAGACGCCTGCCAGGGCGGTTGAGCGCGCACGGGTCACGTGTGCGCCCTGGCCTACGATGATGCCGGAGAGGATCGGCAGCATTGGCAGCATGCAAGGCGTGAAGGCAAGCAGCAGACCGGCACCGAAGAAGCTCAGCAGGATCAATGAGAGCTTGCCGGTGCTCAACAGCCCAGCAAGACGCCCGCTCTCGTCCGCGGTGACCGGCACTGTCGCCGCGATCGCGGGCGCGGTGGCAGCCGGGGCGGGTTCGTCACGAGCACCGAGCTTGCCAAGCGCGCGCGACAGCAAGCCGCCACCTTCGGCGCCGCCGAGCGTCACCAATGTCGTTTGCGGTGGGTAGCAAACCCCCACGTCTGCACAGCCTTGGTATGTAACGCTCAGCTGTTGTCCGTTGCCGAGCGCTCCGGACGCAACGGGCACCGAGACTGCGAGGTCGCCGCGGAAAATCTCCACTTCACCGAAGAACTCGTCCTGCTTTCGCTCGCCGGCAGGGTAGCTGGCGGGTGCGAGCGTCAAGGTAGCGTCCTTGGGCTCGAATGCGAACCGATGCTTGTAGAGGTAGTAACCCTTCTCGATCGCAAAATGCAGCGAAATCGTCTTCGAGTCCTTGGCTTCGGCCGTGACGCCGAACGCCTTCTCGGGTTCCAGCAATTCCGGCGCCGCAAGGGCGCTTGTTGTGAGGCAGCAAAGCAACAGCGAGATCAGGAACTTCATCGGTCGTGTTTCTAGAGCCCGTCGGGCAATTGTTCGTCAGGTTCGGTCATCGCGACCACCCATTGCAGGTAGGCCGCGGCGCCGCGATTTGCTTCAACTGCGAGAATCTCTGGCACCTCATAGGGGTGCTCGGCTAGCAACGTTGCTTCGAGCGCCGCGTAGCGGGATGCGGCGGTCTTGATCAGGACCGGCACTTCCTCTGCCTGTTCGACGGCGCCTTGCCAGCGATAGATCGAACGAATCGGCGCAAGGATGTTGACGCAGGCGGCGAGCCGACGTTCCACAAGACGCTGCGCGATGCGTTCTGCCGTCGCCGCGTCAGGAAAGTTGCACATCACGATCAGCACAGGCTCTGTCATGGCCTTACCCCTGAGGACTCCGCCTCTGAATTCTAGCGGCAGCGGCCAGCCGCGCCTTGGCTCCAAACAAAAACCCCGCCTAAGGGCGGGGTTTGGTCGCAGCGGCGAGGGTTCAACCCTTAAGGCATTCGCTCATGAACTTCTTGCGGTCGTCACCCGTCTTGCCGGTTGCCTTTTCGTTGCAGACTTTCATCTTGTCTTGCTGAGAGGTGCTGGACTTGGCGTCCGCTTTCGCATCGGCGGCGGGCGCGCCAGCGGGTTTGGCGCTGAGGCAGTCGCTCATGAACTTCTTGCGTTCATCGCCCTTCATGCCCGTCGCCTTTTCATTGCAAACCTTCATCTTGTCCTGCTGGGCGCTGGGTGCCTTGGCATCGGCTTCGGCGGCAGCGGGCTTGGCGCTCAGACAGTCGCTCATGAACTTCTTGCGCTCATCGCCCTTCATGCCGGTCGCCTTCTCGTTGCAGACCTTCATCTTTTCCTGCTGCGCAGTCGGCTTCTTCGCCTCGTCGGCGGCGTGGGCGGGGAGCAGGGCGAACTGCGCGGCCAGAGCTGCAGCCAGGATCACAAGCTTATTCATGCAAGGCCTCCGGAGGAGAGATTGGGGTAGAGCCGCCACCGATGTGGCGGAAGGAGATGCGAGCGTTCGGGCTACAGGTCTTCTTCGTCGAGATCCAGCGCAGAGCGTTGGCGATCAACGAATTCCTGCATCGAGTCTATGCCACGTAACTGAAGAATGGTATTTCGCACCGCCGCTTCCAGCAACACCGCAAGGTTGCGGCCGGCGGCAACCGGCAGGGTGACGCGGCGAGTCGGCACACCGACGATATCCTGCATGTCGTCTTCCAGCGGCAGGCGCGGCATCTGCGCGCTTTCGCCGCGGATCTGGCGATGCAGATGTACCACCAGCTTGAGCTTCATCTTCCGGCGGCATGCGGTTTCGCCGAAGATCGTGCGGATGTTCAGGATGCCGAGGCCACGGACTTCCAGGAAGTCCTTCAACATTGGCGGGCAGCGCCCTTCCAGCACACCTGGCGCGATGCGCGACACTTCGACCACGTCGTCCGCGACGAGACCGTGACCGCGCGAGATCAGTTCGAGCGCAAGCTCGGATTTGCCGGCGCCGGAATCGCCGGTGATCAGCACGCCGAGCCCGAGCACATCCATGAACACGCCGTGCAGCGAGGTTTTCTCGGCAAGGTTGCGCGCAAGATAGGTGCGCAGCGAATCGATCACGCGGGCCGTCTCGGCCGAGGTCGTGAACATTGCGACGCGTGCGCTTTCGAACGCACTCTGGATCAGCGGCGGCACTTCACATCCGTCCGCCACGATCATCGCTGGCGGGTGCGCCAGCAGGATGCTTTCCAGCTGATGCTGTACCTTGTCGCGTGCCTGGCGACGAATCCAGCCCAGCTCCGCCTCGCCCATCACCTGAATGCGGTTCGGGTGGATGATGTTGAGGTGGCCTACCAGCTCGGCTGGCCACACTTTCTCGTTTGGAACCTGAACCTCGACATCGAGCGGGCCGGCGAGATGGCTCAGGCCGAGCCGGTCGCGGTTGTCCTCGTAGATCCGGGCGACGCTAGTTCGCCGCATTCGGGTTCCAGTTCACGAACAGGGTGTGGGCCTCGGACGCATCACTGGCCTGCGCCAGTGCATCGCGGAAGCTGCGGTCGGAGAACATCTGTGCGAGCTCCGATAGCAGTCGCAGGTGGTGCTCGGTGGCGCTTTCCGGCACCAGCAGCACGAACATCAGATTCACCGGCTTGCCGTCCGGGGCCTCGAATGGCACGGGCTGCGCAAGGCGGATGAAGGCACCGACGGCGTCGCGCAGGCCCTTGATACGGCCGTGCGGAATCGCAATGCCTTGTCCAAGGCCGGTGGAGCCGAGCTTTTCACGCGTGAAAAGCGCGTCGTAGACGGCGCTGCGCGCGAGTCCCTGATGGTTTTCGAAGAGCAGGCCAGCCTGTTCGAAGACGCGCTTCTTGCTGCTCGCCTCAAGATCGACGAGCACATTGGACGGCGGCAGCAGCGGGGCGATGAGATTCATGCTTGGGGTTCAGAAATGCACTGCGCGCCCGAAGGCGCGCAGATCCGGGGTCAGCTCATGTTCGGCGCGGGGGCTTTCCGCAAGCTTACGCGCCGGGATTCACTAGAGCGACCGTGATTACGATTCTGCAGATTGGCGCTTGTGCGCCTCGTGGCCGTGATCGTAGGACTTTTCCTTGTGCTTGAGAACCTGCCTGTCCAGTTTGTCCGTCATGGCGTCGATTGCGGCATACAAATCTTCGTCAATGCTCTCGACGAAAATGTCCTTGCCGCGTACATGTACCGTCACTTCCGCCTTTTGCTTCAGCTTTTCCACCGACAGGATCACGTTAACGCTCGTGACGTGATCGAAGTGGCGAATCACGCGATCCAGTTTCGATGTTACGTAGTCGCGGAGCGCGGCGGTAACTTCGAGATGGTGTCCGGTGATGTTCAGGTTCATGATTTATCCTCTCAGATCATCTTGCGCTGGCTGACCGGCGGGATGTTGAGCGACTCGCGGTACTTTGCGATGGTTCGTCGCGCAACGACAATCCCCTGCTGGCCGAGAAGCTCGGCAATCCGCGCATCGGATAGCGGTTTTTTGCGATCCTCTGCCGCGACCAGCTGGCGAATCAGCGCACGAATCGCCGTAGCTGAACACGCGCCGCCAGAATCCGTGGCGACGTGGCTGCCGAAAAAATACTTCAGTTCAAGGATACCTCTTGGCGTGGCCATGTACTTCTGCGTGGTCACCCGAGAGATCGTCGACTCATGCAGATCAAGCTGCTCCGCGATTTCGCGCAGTGTCAGCGGACGCATTGCCACGTCCCCATAATCGAAGAACTGCCGCTGGCGGTCAACGATTGCCTGGGATACCCGCAGGATCGTGTCAAACCGTTGCTGCACGTTCTTGATCATCCAGCGTGCCTCCTGCAACTGCCCGGCCAGCGATCCGGCCGAGCCGCGGTTCTGCTGCAGGATTCCGGCGTAGAGCTGGTTGATCCGCAGCTTGGGCATCGCGTCCGGGTTCAGTGTCGCACTCCAGTGGCCGCGCACCTTGCGCACGATCACATCCGGGATCACATATCGCGTCTCGATTGCGGCAAACCGCGCACCGGGGCGCGGATCGAGGCTGCAAACGAGCTGGTGCGCCTCGCGCAGCGTTTCGTCGCTGCAACCCAGATGCCGCTTGAGTCGCACGAAATCCCGCGCGGCCAGCAGCTCCAGATGCTGCTCAACGATGATGATCGCGGCTTCACGCGCAGCGCTCTCAGGCAGCAGGCGCAATTGCAGCTTCAGGCATTCGCCTGGCGAGCGTGCGCCGATGCCCGGCGGATCGAGGTTCTGCAGGTGCGCGAGGGCGATCTGCAGCTCGTCGACGTCAACTTCAAACTCGGGCGGCAACAGCTCCAGCAGTTCGTCGAGCGGCTGGGTCAGATAGCCATCGTCGTCGAGCGCTTCGATCATGAAGCGCAGCAGCGCGCGATCGCGGTCCGACAGCGGCATCAGGGCAACTTGTTCATCCAGGTGGTCGCGCAGGCTCGTCTGCGCAGCACGGAATTCCTGGAAATCCGTTTCGTCGTCATCGTCGCGATTGCCGCTGCCGCCACCTTCGCCGGACCACTCGGTGGGGCCGTCGTCATAGCTGCCGGCATCGTCGAAGCTCGGCTCGCTCGGTTCGGGCGAGGTCTCGGCCGCTTCGGCCGCCGCATCGTTGGCGGTGTCGGTGCGTTCGTCGCCGCTCGGCGTGGTGGCGGATTGCCCCCAGGCTTCCGGGTCCGACTCGGCGTCTTCGCGTTCGAGCAAGGGGTTCTCGAGCAGCATGCGCTCGATTTCGCTGTTGAGCTCCAGTGTCGATAGCTGCAGCAGCTTGATCGACTGTTGCAGCTGCGGGGTCAGCGCGAGCTGCTGGGAGATGCGGAGCTGGAGCGAGGGCTTCATCGTGGGGGTTGCGCGATCAGAGTCGGAAATGCTCGCCGAGGTAAACCTCGCGAACCTTGTCGTTCTGGACGATTTCGTCGGGGCGGCCGCTGGCGAGCACCACCCCTTCGGTGATGATGTAGGCGCGGTCGCAGATGCCCAGCGTCTCGCGCACGTTGTGATCAGTGATCAGCACGCCGATGTTGCGATCCTTCAGGAAGCGGATGATCTTCTGGATATCGATCACCGCGATCGGGTCGACGCCGGCGAAGGGTTCGTCGAGCAGGATCACCTGCGGGTTGGTGGCCAGCGCGCGGGCAATTTCAACCCGCCGCCGCTCGCCGCCCGAGAGGGACATCGCGGTTGCATCGCGCAAGTGCGTGATGCCCAACTCGCCCAGCAGCTCATCGAGCCGCGCGGCGAGTTTGTCCTTCGGCAGCTTCTGCAGTTCAAGTACCGCGAGGATGTTCTCGGCCACCGTGAGCTTGCGGAATACCGAGTTTTCCTGCGGCAGGTAGGACAAGCCCAGATGCGCCCGCTTGTGGATCGGCAGGTGGGTGATTTCCTTGTCGTCGAGGGTGATCGTGCCGCCGTCGGCACGCACCAGGCCAACGATCATGTAGAAACACGTCGTCTTGCCGGCGCCGTTGGGGCCGAGCAGGCCGACCACCTCACCGCTGCCGACTTCGAAGCCGACATCGCGCACGACAGTGCGTGCCTTGTAGCGCTTGGATAGACCGCCTACCTTAAGCAGACTCATCGAACGGCTCTTTCAACACTTTTCTCACGACCTCCGCGGAAAACCCGCGGGCGGTCAGAAAGCGCGCCTGGCGCGCCCATTCCTTTGCATCGCCCGGCGTACTGCCGAACTTGCGCGCCCACACTGCACGGGCGCGCTCCAGTTCTGTCTCGCCCAACTCACTCGCCAGCGCTTCGGAGATCGTTTCCGGATCCACGCCGCGCTGTGCGAGTTCATGCTGGATGCGTCGCTGGCCGAGCCGGCCGGCACGGCTGCGCACGTAACTTTCGGCAAAGCGGCTGTCGGACAGCAGGCCCAGTTCGCTCATCCGGTCGAGTACCGCTTCGACCGCGTCCGGCTCACCGTGCGCGGCCAGCTTGCGCGCCAACTCGGCCCGGCTGTGTTCGCGCTGCGCCAGCGTTCGGAGCGCGCGGGCCTTCAGCTCGTCGCCGCTCATCGCCAATGTGCCTCGTTGGTTCAGGCCGCGGCGGCTTCCCCAGCCGGCAGTTCAGGCAGGCCCAGTTGTACGCGGATCTTGTTCTCGATTTCGCGTGCGGTTTCCGGGTGCGAGCGCAGGAATTCGCGCGCGTTGTCCTTGCCCTGGCCGATCTTCTCGCCGTTGTATGCGTACCACGCGCCGGACTTGTCGACAAAGCGCTGTTCGACGCCCATGTCGATGATCTCGCCTTCGCGCGAGATGCCCTCGCCGTAAAGGATGTCGAAGTGCGCTTCCTTGAACGGTGGCGCGACTTTGTTCTTCACGACCTTGACCTTGGTCTCCGAGCCGATGACTTCGTCGCCCTTCTTGATCGTGCCGGTGCGGCGGATGTCCAGACGCACCGAGGCGTAGAACTTCAGCGCATTGCCGCCGGTGGTGGTTTCGGGGTTGCCGAACATCACGCCGATCTTCATGCGGATCTGGTTGATGAAGATGACCATGGTGTTGGTGCGCTTGATGTTGCCGGTCAGCTTGCGCAGCGCCTGCGACATCAGGCGGGCCTGCAGGCCAGGCAGTTGATCGCCCATCTCGCCCTCGATTTCGGCCTTCGGCGTCAGTGCGGCGACCGAGTCGATCACGACGATATCGACGCTGCCGGAACGCACCAGCATATCGGCGATCTCAAGCGCCTGCTCGCCGGTATCCGGCTGCGAGATCAGCAGGTCGCCGACGTTGACGCCCAGCTTCTGCGCGTAGGACACGTCGAGCGCGTGTTCGGCGTCGATGAAGGCGGCCACGCCACCCATCTTCTGCATCTCGGCAATCGCCTGCAGCGTGAGGGTCGTCTTGCCTGACGATTCCGGGCCGTAGATCTCGATCACGCGGCCACGCGGCAGGCCGCCAATGCCCAGCGCGATGTCCAGCCCGAGGGAGCCGGTCGACACCGCCTGGATGTCCGATTCCACTTCGCCATCGCCCATCCGCATGATGGAGCCCTTGCCGAACTGTTTTTCGATCTGGGCCAGCGCGGCCTGAAGTGCTTTCGCCTTGTTGTCGTCCATGGGGTTTCCTCGATTCGTTGGAAACGATTATGGCACAGAGATTGCGTGCGTCTCGGTCGGGCGCGTGCAGGAAAACATGGCACACTTCCGCCACTTCACCCGGCGCGCGTTTCGCGGGCCCGCGAGACCAATCCGATGCCCGAACTGCCCGCCGAACTGCCTCTGTTTCCCCTGCACACCGTACTTGTCCCCGAAGCGCGATTGCCGCTCAAGGTATTCGAGGTGCGCTACATGGACATGGTCAAGGCGTGCATTCGGGACGGCAGCAGTTTCGGCGTCTGCCTGATCGAAGAGGGCGAGGAGACCGGCGCGCCGGCAACGCCCGCCCAGGTCGGCACGAGCGCGCGCATCGTCGAGTGGGACATGGATCAGCCCGGCATCCTGCAGATTGTGGTGACCGGCGAGCGCCGGTTCCGCATTGCGCAGGCCGTCGCCCAGCCCGATGGTTTGCTCAGGGCTGTAGTCGAGTGGGTGCCGGAGCCGGAAGTGCAAGCGCCGCCCGAAGCGCTGGCCGATACCCTGCCCTTGTTGCAGGCGGTGGTTGCCGACGCGGGTGAAAAGGCGATTCCGGCGCCGCATCGTTTCGACGACGCGGCATGGGTGGGGTACCGCTATACCGAAATCCTGCCGATTCCGGTCAAGGCCAAACAAAAGTTGCTTGAGCTGGACGACCCACTGATGCGCTTGACGATCATCCAGCAGTTCCTCGTTCAACGCGGTCTGCTCAAGCAGGACGCCTGACGGCGTCGCGCGACCGGGGACGTATCGACACTGCTCGCCCAGCCCCCAGTCGGGCGCCGTCGGACCGACTTGGCTGCCGTTTTCCTAGAGGCTATCGAGCAGGCGTCGCACTGGCGTTGGCAAACCCAGCGAGTCCCATTCATGCGGTGCCGCCCAGCGCCAGGCGGGGTCGTGAATGCCTTCGCCGCTCACATCGAGTAGTTGGGGCTCCAGCGTTAGCCGGAAATGCGTGAAGGCATGTCGTAGCGGTGGCAAGGGCGTTGCGCCACCGTTTGCGCGCAGCCCGAGCGCCAGCGCATGGGCTTCGGCGTCGAGCTCGTCCGGGATCTCCGGCAATGCGTACAGGCCACCCCAGATGCCGTGTGGCGGGCGCTTCTGCAACAGCACCGCGCCATCATTGCGGGCAATCAGCACCCGACTCTGGCGCTCCGGCACAACACGTGTTGGGCGCGGCGTCGGCAGTTCCGCTTGGCGACCCTGCTGACGCGCCACGCAGCTGCCGGTAACCGGGCAATCCGCGCAGCGCGGCCGGCTTCGGGTGCAGACCGTCGCGCCCAGATCCATCAATGATTGGGTATAGGTGTCGACGCCCTGCGCGGGCAGCAGAGATTCCGCGAGCGCCCACATCGATTGCTCCACGGCGCGTACGCCAGGAAAGCCTTCGATGCCGAAGTGGCGCGCGAGCACCCGCTTCACGTTGCCGTCGAGAATGGCTGCGCGTTCGCCGAAGCAGAACGCTGCGATCGCCGCGGCCGTCGAGCGGCCGATACCCGGCAGCTCGGCGATCGCGCTGGCCGATTGCGGAAAGCGGCCGCCGTGCATACGCGCGATCTGCTGCGCCGCGGCATGCAGGTTGCGCGCACGGGCGTAGTAACCGAGCCCGCTCCACAGCGCGAGCACGTCGTCGACCGGTGCGGCGGCGAGGGAGGCCAGATCGGGAAAGCGTGCCAGGAAACGTTGGTAGTACGGGATCACCGTATCCACCTGCGTCTGCTGCAACATGATCTCGGATAGCCACACGCGATAAGCGTCGCGGCTGGCTTGCCAAGGCAGATCGTGACGGCCGTGCGCCCGCTGCCATGCGATCAGCGTGTCCGCGAACTGGCTCACCGCACGCTCTCCGCACGCCGAGTGCCAAAGCTCAGCCAGAGCAGCGCGAAGAAGGGCCAGAAGCTGCCGACGAGCTCCGTGAGGCCGTGGAAGTTCAGCACATGGCCTTGCTGCCGGATGCGCGTCATGGCATCCCAGTAGGGGTTGTCCGGTGCGAGGTTGACGAGCGCGGTGGCCGTCATCAGCGCGAGGCCGATCAGCGTATGCCGGGTATGCACACTGGCCCGCCAGAACAGCGCCAGCAAGGCGACCCCAATTGCGAGCCCCCGCAGCCCGCCGGGGGTCGCCCAGTGCCACGGCTGCGCGGGCACCAGGAAGAGCGAGCTGGCGAGCGTCTTCACGCCGATGCCCGCGAGCAGCACGGTGGCGGCCAGCAGCAGCGAGGGCGAGCGCATCGCGTGCCGCGCCAGCAAGCCAATCGCCACCGCATTGGCCGCCGTCAGCGCGAGCTCAACGCGCAGGAAACCGTGGCCACTCAACACATAGCTGGGCGTCAGGTCGATCAGGTTGCGCAGGTCGCCATTTGCGAACAGATAGCTGCTGGGGTTCAGCAGCGACACCCACCACAGGCCGACCACCAGCAGGCCGAACCCGCCGGTGCGGCCGGGCAGGATGCGGCGTTCGCGCCAGCGCGCGAGCGCACCGTTGTCGTCGAAGATGCGGCCGAAGCGCAGCGCGAGGATCGCGCCAAGCAGGCCGCCGGCACTGTTGGCGAAGAGGTCGATGTTGCTCGCGACGCGTGTTGGCAAGTAGTTCTGGATCGTCTCGATCGTCAGGCTCAGCAGCGTCGCGGCGATCCACACGATCAACACCCGCCGCCCCGGCGGCATGCCGCGCGACAGCACCGTGCCCCATGCGAAGCCGATCGGCGCAAAGCCGAGCACGTTCAGGCCGATATCAAGGCCGGTGAAGTAGCGGGGCCAAGGCGCAACGAGAAAGTCGAAAGGCCCCACGCCGATCGAATGCCAGCCGGAAAACGGGTGCAGACAGGCGTACGTCGTCAGCAGGGTGACGGCGATGGCGAGATCGCGAGGAAGATGATTTCGATTGGTGGATTGCAAGCCGGTGTCCTGCGCCGATGTGGCGCCCTGCGTAGAACGGTAGCACGGCTCGCGCGGCACCCCAAAAATGCAGAAAGGGGCCGCCCCCGATCGGGTGGCGACCCCTTGCCTGGCATGGCTACGCGCTCAAGGCTGCGGGTGCGGCGGACGTGCAGCACCATGGTGCGGGTGTGCGGGCTCGCCGGTGTGGTGCGGGCCGTGGCCCGCCGCTGGGTGGTAGCCCACCGGACCTGTGTGACCGACCAGCACCCCGTTGTTGCCGATCTTCTGCGGCAATAACGAGAACAGCACCATCGCGCCGATCGCAACGAGGAAGCCGACGAACTGCGGCGGCCAGGTCGCGATCCACTCTGGCGGTGTCGGCATCGCGGCGAGCGCTTCGAGCGAGAGCCAGGTCATCAGGCCCAGCACCATCGAGCCGATCGCACCCTGGTTGGTGGCCCGCTTCCAGTAGAGGCCGGTGACGAGCGGCACGAAGGCTGCGACGAAGGTGACCTTGTAGGCGTTTTCGACCAGGCCGTAGATCGACAGCTTCGAGTTCATCGCGATGTAGGTGACGCTCGCGGTGAACACCAGCACCACGGCTTGCATGATCCGCAGGAACTGGTGGTCGGTCAGGTTCGGGCGCCAGGTGGTGATCAGCGGACGCAGCAGGTTTTCCGAGAAGGTGACAGACGGCGCCAGCAGCGTCGCCGAGGCGCAGCTCTTGATCGCCGACAGCAGTGCGCCGAAGAACATGATCTGTGCGAACAGCGGTGCCTTCTGCAGCACGAGTTCCGGCAGGATCAGCTGCGAATCGCTGTCGATGTACTTGGCCACCAGATCGGGTGCGATCAGGGTCGCCGAGTAGGCGAGGAACATCGGCACGAAGGCGAAAACGAAGTACAGCGAACCGCCCAGCACCGATGCGCGCACGGCGATCTTCTCGTTGGCCGAGGATTGCACGCGCTGGAAGACGTCCTGCTGCGGAATCGAACCCAGCATCATCGTCATCCACGCTGCCATGAAGGGCACGATGGCCGACATCGTCGGTTCCGGCAGGAAGTTGAACTTGCCGTGCTCCAGCGCGTGGTTCACCACCACGCCGACGCCGCCCACCTGATCCGACACTTCCCAGCCGATGAAGAGCAGGCCGATCACGATCACGATCATCTGGATGAAGTCGGTGATCGCCACCGACCACATGCCGCCGAACAGCGTGTAGATCAGCACCGAACCGGCCCCCAGCACCATGCCCATGTCTTGCGAGATGCCGCCGTCCGACAGCACGTTGAAGACGAGGCCCAGCGCCTTGATCTGCGCCGCAACCCAACCCAGGTACGAGATCACGATGCAGATCGTCGTGATGATCTCGACCGTGCGGCCAAAGCGTTGGCGATAGTAGTCGCCGATCGTCAGCAGGTTAAGGCGGTAAAGCGGCTTGGCGAAGAACAGGCCGACCAGGATCAGGCAAAGCGAGGAGCCGAAGGGGTCGGCCACCACGCCGTGCAGGCCCTCCTTCAGGAAGGTGGCGGGAATGCCCAGCACGGTTTCGGAGCCGAACCAGGTTGCGAACACCGTCGCGGTGACGATGTACATCGGCAGGCTGCGGCCCGCGACGGCGTAGTCGCGGCTGTTGTGTACCCGCAGCGCGGCGTAGAGGCCGATTCCGATGGAGATCAGCCAGTAGGCAATGACAAAGCTCAGCAGCATGGTCAGGGAGAGGGATGCGGCGAACCCAGGCGGGAACGCGAGGCCAGTAAAAAGCCCCCGGTGCGCACCGGAGGCCCTACTCGACAGCCTGTGCCGGCATTACGGATGACGCCGGCGCAATCGATCGGGCGCGATTATAGCCCTGATGCGATTGAAGATTTCCCGATTTTTTGCGTGCGATCCGGGGCCGGATTTCAACCGTGCCAGAGGTGCCACAGTTCGATCGCCGCCAGCGCCAGGGCAGCGAATCCGACGACACGCAGCCAGGTCGCGGTACGCGCTTGCTGGCGTTCGATTTCGGCCAGCGATTCGCGCAGCGCATCGCGGTCTTCGTGCTGCAAGGCCTGGTGCACCAGACGAGGTAGTTGCGGGAAGTACGCCGCCCAGCTTGGCGCTTCTTCCTCGACATGGCGGACAAAGGCGCGCCAGCCGATCTGCTCGTTCATCCAGCGTTCAAGGAAGGGCTTGGCGGTCTTCCACAGATCCAGTTCGGGGTCGAGTTCGCGACCCAGGCCTTCGATATTGAGCAGGGTTTTCTGCAGCAGCACCAGTTGCGGCTGAACTTCCATCTGGAAGCGGCGGGCCGTCTGGAACAGGCGCAGCAGGGTCTTGCCGAAGGAGATGTCCTTCAACGGCTTGTCGAAGATCGGCTCGCAGACGGCGCGGATCGCGCTCTCGAATTCATCGACCCGTGTGCCTGCCGGCACCCAGCCCGCGTCGACATGGGCCTGCGCGACGCGCTTGTAGTCGCGCCGGAAGAACGCAATGAAGTTCTGCGCGAGGTATTGTTTATCGCGCTCTTCCAGCGTGCCCATGATGCCGAAATCGAGCGCGATGTACTTGCCGGTCGCCGAGACGAAGATATTGCCCGGGTGCATGTCGGCGTGAAAGAAGCCGTCGCGGAACACCTGGGTGAAGAAGATCTCGACGCCGGCGCGCGACAGGGCCGGCAGGTTGACGCCCTGCTCGCGCAGACGCTCCAGCTGTGAAATCGGCGTGCCCACCATGCGCTGCATCACCATCACGCGCGACGAGCAGTAGTCCCAGTACACCTCGGGCACCACCAGCAGCGGCGAGCCCTTGAAGTTGCGCCGCAGCTGCGAACAGTTGGCGGCTTCGCGCATCAGGTCGAGCTCGTCACGCAGATGCTTGGCGAACTCGGCGACCACCTCGCGCGGCTTGAGCCGCCGGCCGTCCACCCACACGCGCTCGATCAGGTAGGCGGCGGCTTCGAGCAGCCCGAGGTCATGCTCGATCACGCGTTCGATGCCCGGACGCACCACCTTGAGTGCGACTTCCGTGCCGTCATGCAGCTCGGCGAAGTGCACCTGCGCGATCGAGGCGGATGCGATCGGCTTGCGATCGAAGCGCTTGAACACTTGATCGACCGATCGGCCGTATTCGGCCTCGATCACGGCCAGCGCCTGCTCGGTCGGGAAGGGGGGGACGCGGTCCTGCAGTTTTGCCAGCTCGTCGGCGATGTCGGGCGGGATCAGATCGCGCCGGGTGGACAGCACCTGGCCGAACTTGACGAAGATCGGCCCGAGTGACTCAAGTGCTTCGCGCAGCCGCACCGCACGCGGGGCGGACAGATCACGCCAGAAGAACAGCCGGCCGGCCCAGGCGGACAAACGCTCGGAGGTGCTGTCGAGGACGATCCGGTCGAGCCCGAAACGCAGGCTCACATGCACGATCTTGATCAGGCGGAACAGGCGCACAGGCGATTCTTCTGATGGAAAACCGGGGTTCGGCCCGGGGCACGAGCCGCCGCCGGGCAAAGCCGAGACTCTACCGGCAAAGCCACGCCGGACAAAGCCGCGGGCGCCGCACCGCAACGCGGCGGGCGGCAGGCTATACTTGCCCGTTATCCGTCAACCGTGCATTTACGATGAGCCGCGCCCAGAAACCGCGTCCCCAGCCCGCGCGCAACAGTAGCCAGGGCAGTACCCTGATCGGCGTCTTTGTCGGTCTCATCATCGGCGTGTTGATTGCAGCCGCGCTTGCCTGGTACTTCTCTCGGCCGTACGACTTCCAGAAGGCCGGCGGCAAGCCAGAGGCGGCACAAAGCATCGGTGGCGCACCGATCGCCCTGCCCGGCAAACCCGGCGACAAGCCGGTCGAGAAGCCGGCGGAGCAGGCCGCCACCGCAGCCCCGGCACAGCCTGCTGCACAGTCGGCGCCCGATGGCGACAAGAAATTCGACTTCTACGACATCCTGCCGAAGGGCGATCAGGCGGCGCTGCCGCCGGCCCAGAACGCCAAACCGGCCGCGCAAGCCGAGTCGGCCGATCGCTTCTATCTGCAGCTTGGCGCCTTTGCCGACCCGTCCGAGGTCGACAACCTGAAGGCTCGCCTTGCCCTGATGGGCGTTGAGGCGAGCGTTCAGCGCATCGAGGCGGGTGACAAGGGCACACTGCACCGCGTGCGCATTGGCCCCTACGCCAAGCCGGAAGACATGAACGCCGCGCGTGCGCAATTGGCGCAGGCCGGGATCGAATCGAACGTGGTCAAGGTCAAAGCATCGACCCCTGCCGCCACGCAGTCGGGTCACTGAACCCATTATCGGAGCCCCAACGCATGAATCGTCGTGACCTCTTCAAGCAGATCGTTTCGCTCGCCGCGCTTGCGGCCATGTCTTCGCGCGCCTTTGCGCAGAAGGCGCTGCAGGCTGGCAAGGACTTCCGCGTGATCAACCCGCCGCGGCCGACCGAGAGCGGCGATCGCATCGAGGTGCTGGAGTTTTTCTCCTACGGTTGCCCGCATTGCCACGAGCTTGAGCCGGTGGTTGAGGCCTGGCTCAAGCAGCTGCCCAAGGATGTGCAGTTCCGCCGTATTCCGATCACGTTCAATCGTGACGCGTGGACGGTGCTGGCGAAGATGTACCTGACCTACGAACTGATGGGCGAGACCGAGCGCATGTCGCTGCCGACCTTCTCGGCGATCCACAACGACCGTGTGAATCTCGAGGACGAGGCGACCCGTAACGCCTGGCTGCAGAAGAACGGCGTCAACGTCGCCAAATTCAACGAGAACTTCCGCTCCTTCTCGGTGGCCAGCAAGTTGCAGCGCGCCACGCAGGTTGCTGCCGCCTACCAGATCCAGGGCGTGCCGACCTTGGCGGTCGACGGCAAGTACATGACCGCACCGAGCATGACCAACTCGCTCGAAGGCACGCTCGCGGTCGTTGATCAGTTGATCGTGCGCGCCCGCGGCGAGCGCGGACGCAAGTGAGCGACAGCGCACGGCAGCGGGTCTTCCTGACCGGTGCGTCGAGCGGCATCGGCGAGGCGCTCGCGCGGCATTACGCCGCGCAGGGTGCCGTGCTCGGGCTGGTGGCGCGCCGTGCGGACAAACTCGCAGCGCTCGTCGAATCACTGCCGGGCGAGGGCCATATGGCCCTCTCGGCCGACGTGGCGGACCTGCCGGCGATGAAGGCTGCGGCCGACGCCTTCATTGCGCGCCATGGTTTGCCTGACGTGGTGATTGCCAATGCGGGCATCTCGGTCGGTGTGCTGACCGAACACGCCGAGGACTTGCAGGTGTTCGACGCGGTGCTGCGCACCAATGTGCTCGGCCTGTTCGCCACCTTTCATCCTTTCGTTGCAGCGATGCGCGAACGCGGCGTCGGCCGGCTGGTCGGCATTGCTTCGGTCGCTGGCGTGCGTGGCTTGCCGGGTGGCAGCGCCTACAGCGCCTCGAAGGCGGCAGCCGTGAAGTACCTCGAAGCCCTGCGCGTCGAGATGCGTGCCAGTGGTGTGCAGGTCGTGACGATCGCGCCGGGCTACATCCGCACCCCCCTCACCGCGGTTAATCCGTACAAGATGCCTTTCATTCTCGATGCGGATGTCGCCGCGCGGCGTTTTGCGCGGGCCATTGAACGCGGGACCAGCTACACCGTCATCCCGTGGCAGATGGGTATCGTCGCCCGGCTTCTCGCGATCGCGCCGAACTGGTTGTTCGATCGCGTATTCGCGAAGGCCAAGCACAAGCCGCGCAAGCTGCCGACCTGAGCCCGCCGTTTTGGTGGGCGAGGCGGGTTCAGTCGTAGCGCCGTAGATCCTCGATCAGTTTGCCGTCGTTGGGCAGGGCGCCGGGTGCAAGCAGGCGTACCTCGGCCCGCAATTTGGTGACTTCCCTCAACGCATCGGTGAGCGAGGCTTCAAGGTTGCCGCCATGCTCCGGGGTCTCACAGTGCAGCACCATCCGGTCTTTGCCGTCGGGGTTGTCGACCACCAGTCGGGCGCGGCTGACCTCGCTGAAACGCCTTACGATTGCCGCAATCTGGCCGGGATGGACGAACATGCCGCGTACTTTCGCCGCCTGATCAGCACGCCCCAACCAGCCAGCCAGGCGCGTATTCGTGCGCCCACACGGGCTTGTGCCCGGCAGCACCCGCGATAGATCACCAGTGCCGTAGCGAATCAGCGGATAGGTCGGGTTGAAGCTGGTTACGACGACCTCACCGACCTCACCTTCGGGTACCGGGTCCCCGCTGCCCGGTCGCACGATTTCAACGATGATGTCCTCGTCGACGACGAGCCCGTCACGTGCCGCGGTTTCGTAGGCAATCACACCGAGATCCGCTGTCGCATATACCTGGTAGGCGGCAATGCCCTGTGAGGCGAGCGCTTCGCGCAGCGTCTCGGGAAAAGCCTCGCCGGATACCGCCGCATGACGCAAGCTGTCGAATGCGAGCCCGCTCTCGGCAGCGCGCTCGAGCAGGATTCGCAGGAATGATGGCGTGCCGACATAGGCGTCGGGGCGCAGCGCGGCGATCGCCTGCAACTGCAATTCGGTCTGTCCGGTGCCCGCCGGGAAAACGGTACACCCGAGTGCCTGCGCGCCGGATTCGAGCATCGAGCCGGCCGGTGTGAAGTGATAGGAAAAGCTGTTGTGTACCAGCATGCCCTGCCGGAAGCCGGCCGCGTAAAGGGCGCGCGCCATCCGCCAGTAGTCGCGCCGTGGCGCCTCAGGCTCATGGATCGGGCCTGGCGAGGCGAAGACGCGCGCGCAATCGGGGCCCCAGCCCACCGTGGAAAAGCCGCCGAAGGGCGGGTGCTGCTGTTGTCGCGCGAGCAGGTCGGCTTTTCGGACCACGGGTAACGCGGCAAGTGCCGAGCGCGAGCGTATCGCGGCCGCATCGATGCCGCGAAAGCTATCGGCGTAGGCCGCTGCGTGAGCTTGCGCCAGCGCGATCTGCGCCGGCAGCCGGGCCATCAGCGCAGCCTCACGGTCGGCGGGCGCGCGGGTTTCCAGCGCATCGAAGTGTTCGGTCATCGGACGACACCGTGCGGAGCGCGCGGGATCGCGCAACGCCATGCTGCGACGGGGCTGCGGTGCTGTCTGTCGCCCGGGCGTCATGTGTCGCCGGGACGTCAGCGCGGCGACGGCTGTGTTTCAATAACGTGACGTGTCATAAATCGTTCAAGTGAACGCAATAGACTCGTCGCCGAACCCTCTACCCCGAGGCGACCGGAGTCAGACCATGCCAGCCAACATCCTGCTCGTTGAAGACGAGCCCGCGATCCAAGAACTGATCGCAGCCAACCTCACCCGCGCCGGCCATACCGTGGTGCGTGCCGCGGACGCCGAGACCGCCCAGCGCATCGTGCGCGATGCCTTGCCCGACCTCGTCCTGCTCGACTGGATGCTGCCCGGCATCTCCGGCATCGAGCTGGCGAAGCGCCTGCGTGCCGAGGAGCGTACGCGGTCGATCCCGATCATCATGCTGACTGCGCGCTCCGACGAGTCGGACAAGATTGCCGGGCTCGAGATCGGTGCCGATGACTACATCACCAAGCCCTTCTCGCCACGCGAGTTGGTGGCGCGCATCAAGGCGCTCCTGCGCCGCCGCGCACCGCAGGTGACGGACGACGCCGTCGAGCTCGGCGGCCTGCGCCTTGACCCGGCCACTCACCGTGTCAGCGCCGGGCCGACGCCGCTGGCGCTGGGCCCGACCGAATTCCGCCTGTTGCACTTCCTGATGACGCATCCGGAGCGCGTGCACTCGCGTGCACAGCTGCTCGACCAGGTGTGGGGTGACCATGTGTTTGTGGAAGAGCGCACGGTCGATGTCCACATCCGTCGCCTGCGCTGCGCGCTGGAACCGACGCAGCACGACAGCCTGATCCAGACGGTGCGGGGTGCGGGGTATCGCTTCTCGTCCGACGTTGCGCTGACGAGCGAATAAGGCGAGCGATGCGGCCTGCGCGTTATGTTTGGGGTGGTTTCGGTGGGGCGCTGATTGCCTTCTTGGTGGTCGCGCTCGCATGCTGGCCACTGTTCGGGGCAACCGCCGCATTGCTGCTGTTTGTTGCCCTGCTTGGCGCGCTGTTCTTCTACCACCTGCGCAGCCTGAAGAAGCTCGTGCTGTGGACACGCGAACCGATCGGCACACCGTTGCCACAGGCCTTCGGCGTGTGGGACTACGTGTTCGCCGACCTGTCGCGCCATGCGCGCCGCAGCCTCAACCAGCGCGACCGGCTCGCGCAGGCCCTCGCGCGCTTCCGCGAAGCGACGTCGGCGATGCCGTCCGGCGTGATCCTGCTGTCGGCGGAGAACTTCATCGAGTGGATCAACCCGGCCGCTGAGCTGCATTTCGGGCTCGACGGCGAACGCGACACTGGCAAGCCGATCACCAACCTGGTCCGCCAGCCGGACTTCGTCGCCTACCTGACCGGCGAGCGCACCGCCGAGCCGCTGACCTGTCGCCTCGCTCGTCACGCCGGCATGGTGTTGTCGATCCAGATCGTGCCCTTCGGCGAAGAGCAGAGCATGGTGCTGTCGCGCGACGTGACGCAGTTCGAAAAGCTGGAAACGATGCGGCGCGACTTCGTGGCCAATGTGTCGCATGAGCTCAAGACGCCGCTCACGGTCGTGTCGGGCTTCCTCGAAACACTGGACGAGATGCTGGACGAACTGCCGCCCGAGGAAGCGCGCCGCTATCTGCGCCTCGCCACCGAACAGGCGGGCCGCATGCAGCATCTGGTCGAGGATCTGCTTGAGCTGGCAGCGCTCGAAACCAGTGCCGCCGCGTCCTACGATGAAACGGTCGAGATGGGGCCGCTGCTCGATACGATCATGAACGAGGCGCTCGCGCTGTCGGCCGGCCGCCACCGCATTACGCTGGAGCTTGACGGCCCGGTTGGGCTGCGCGGCTCCCGCAAGGAGCTGCATAGCGCCTTGCTGAACCTGGTATCCAATGCGGTGCGCTACACGCCAGAAGGCGGCGAAGTGCGCTTGCGCTGGAATGTGGCCGCGGGCGGTGGTGCGCGCTTCGCCGTGACCGATACCGGACTTGGCATCGAGCCGCACCATCTGCCGCGCCTGACCGAGCGCTTCTACCGTGTCGACCGCGGTCGCTCACGCGAGAGCGGTGGCACCGGTTTGGGGCTCGCGATCGTCAAACACGCACTCAGCCGCCATCAGGCGAGCCTTCAGATCGAGTCGACGCCGGCGGTCGGTTCCACCTTCTCCGCGGTGTTCCCGGCCGAACGCGTTGCGCGGCCGGTGCTGTAAGCGCTGGCGTTCAGCCCGGCAGGCGTTCGAAGCTCACGCGGTCGAAGGTGGTGCCGCGGGTGATCAGTTTGATGATGCGGGCGGTGAAGGGCTTCTCCGCGTGCACATCGATCAGCCGGTCGGCCTGATACCAGCCGGCCGGCAGCACGAGGCTCGATTCGGATTTGAGCGCAGGCACCGCCGGCAGGATGAAGGCCTGGTGGTAGTTCTCGCGTAGCCCGGCGCCGTTGGCATTGCGGATGCGCGCCCCTGCCATGACCGGAACGCCCGCCATCAAGGACACGCCCGCGAGCAACTGACCGTTGCTGCGATACATCAGCCAGCTGATTTCGGCGAGCAGGAAGTTCTCGCCGTCGGCAGGGCGCAGCGCGACCAGTTGCCGGTGGTCGACCCGCGAGCCCGAGGTGTGGCGCGCAATGCGGAAGCCTTGCAGCGACTGGTCGGCGATCTCCCAGTGTTCGAGTACCAGGCCGAGTTGTGCTGCGCGGGCATAAAGCTCGCCTTCGGTGCGATCGGCTGATTCGACCTGCTCACCGATGGTGTAGACGGACATCATGTCGCGGAAGGTACCGGCGCGCACCTCGGAGGGCTGCTCGAACGGCCGTCCTGCAACGAAATAGCCGATCGACGGCAGATCGGTTGCGATCTGGATCGCGCCGTGAGTGGTCTTTCGAGCAAAGCGGCGGCCGGCGGCGGCGAGGCCCCAGGGACGGTAAAGCGACACCAGCAGGCGCGCGCAAGCGGGTTGCACGCAGTCTTCGCCCAGGCCGAGCGAAGCGGGCGATGCGCCGCGCTTGAACTGCGCCACGACAGCCTGGATGTGTGCGGCGAGGCGCTGGCTATCAACGCGGCGCAGGGTCTTGCCCGGGTTGGCGACTGCGATCGGGCGCAGGCCGAAGTCCTGCGACAGGTCGATCGCATAGGCGGACTTTTCCTCGACGGCGACGTCGGTGTGAATCGTGCAGTGCGGTGCGAAGCGCTGCGCCCAGCGCAGGATCCAGGTGAATTCGCGCGGTGTGCGGCCGTACGGGTTGGCAGCGTCGACCAGCAGGATCGCGATGTAGGCCTCGGCGCAACTCTGTGCGCGCCAGGTTTCGTTGAGCGGCTCGCCGACGCGCACGGTCGCGACGTTCCAGTCCTCGGCGGCGCCGTAAAGCCGGTGCAGTTCGGCCCACATGCCCGGGGGCACTTCGCGGCGGGCACGGAAGTATTCAAGGATCAGGCTGCCGTGGTAGTGGATACGGCGTTGCGCAAGCATCGGCCGGCGGTCGATGAAGGCCGGGTCGAGTGCGCTGCGCTGCGCGATCAGCGTGTAGCCGCGCAGCATCTGTTGCCACAGCTCGACGACGATGCGCAGCGTCTCGTCTTCCTGACTGACCGGCGGCAAGGGCCGCGCCGCGTAGCGACGCGCCAGTTCCGTCTGTACGAACTCCACCGCGCTGCGCGCCGCTTCGAGCACCTGAAGGTGCTGCGCCGGCAATGGCGGCCTCTCCTGCAGGTTGCCGAGCATCGCCGCCAGCGCATCATGCGTTTCGTGCAGGTTGGTCGGATTCAGGCTTGCAAGCCACGCCAGGCAGGCCTCAGGGCTGCTGAAATCGGGCCGGTTTTCGGTCGCGATGGCCATGTTCTGTTCCTCTCGGTGCCGTCGGGGACGGCGCTGCATTACCTGCTTGTCGTTATCGTCCGGGCACGGCGTCAGTGGCCGGCCCGAGTATCTGTTCCAACGCTGCTGTCAGCACTGACGACGCTGGCCCCGCGTGAGCAAGGCCATCCCGCTGCGGCGTGCCCCACACCGACTGCGGAAAGTGCCGGTCGTCGGAAAAACGCGGTATCACGTGCCAGTGAACATGCGGCACCATGTTGCCGAAGCTTGCCAGGTTGATCTTGTCGGGCTGCATCGCATCGCGCAGCACGCGTTCGGTGGCCCACACCACGGCCATCAGATGCGCGCGGTCGGTCGTATCAAGATCGGTCATTTCGGCCACATGGCCCCGCCACACGACGCGGCAGAAGGCCGGATAGTGCGCGTCGGCGACGCGGATCACGCGGCAGCGTGTGTCCTGCCACAGGAGTTCGCCGCCCGTGACCTCGCACAGCTCGCAGGTTTGCGCGCTCATGCGGCCTCCAGGCTGGCGCCGGGTTCGCAACCAACGCCGGTACTCATGTCGTCAAAGTGTTCAGGCATGCCGTCCCTGAATGCAAGCAGTGTGCCGCGTGGCACCGATTCCCAGGTCTCATCGTCCGTCAGCGGCGTCGTGGCAATCAGGGCCACGCGATCGTGCGGGGTGGTCACTTCCTTGAAATCGACACTGAGGTCCTGATCCTTGAGATGCGCGACACCGAATGGTGCTTGCCGCACGATATAGGTGAGGCGCGACGCGCAGTGAGCGTAAAGCCGACGCCCATCGGACAGCAGGAAATTGAACTCGCCATGCGCGCCAATCTCTGCGGCGAGCGCACGCAGCGCCTGATAAAGCGCTTCAGGTGAGGGCTCGCCGGCCGGAAAGCGTGCACGCAGTGATTGAAGAATATGGCAGAAGGCGCGCTCGCTGTCGGTTGCGCCAACCGGCTGGTAGCTGCCGTTGAAGCTCGGTGAGAAGTCGCGCAGATGGCCGTTGTGGGCAAAGATCCAGTAGCGCCCCCACAGTTCGCGCTGAAAGGGGTGCGTGTTCTCGAGTCCGATCGCACCACGGGTGGCCTTGCGGATGTGCGCTATGACGTTCTTCGAGTGGATCGGGTAGCTGCGCACCAAGGCCGCGATTGGCGAATCGATCGTCGCCTGCGCGTCCAAAAAAACGCGCACGCCGCAGCCGTCGTAGAACGCAATGCCCCAGCCGTCACGGTGCTGGTCGGTCAGACCACCGCGCGCCTGAAAGCCGGTGAACGAAAAACAGATGTCCGTCGGCGTATTGCAGTTCATGCCAAGCAGCTGGCACATGGGCGACTTGCCTTCCTGCGGCACCAGCCGCGTTCGGGCCGGCGCGCGGGCCGGCATACAGGCACCCGCCGGCGGGCGCCGGGACGGATCGTGCCTGACCGGAGATTGCCGCGTATCGCCTGTCGCGTCGGTGACGTGTGTCACGTCACCGAACGTATGACGCTGAGCTGAAACCCGCGCTGCGTCTGGCAGCGCGGTGGATCAGCCGCGCACGGGGGGTGGCTCCTGCGCGCCTCAGTGGGGCCGCAGGCGATCGAGAAAGGCGGGCAGTTCCAGCGCGTCGAGGTGGTTCTTCAGTTCGAGGCCGAGTTCGGTGTCGCCTTCGATCTTGAGGCGGCGCTGGAAGAACAGGGTGTCCGGGTCTTCTTCACGCAGCGCGATCTTCAGGTAGTCCGCCGCGCGCGCGGCGAAGCGCACTTCCGGTTCGTTGCCGACCGGATGGAAGCGCCCGGCGGCGGCGGTGAAGGTGACACCGCTCCCGAGATCTTCGATTTCGATCCGTACCGTGCGGCCTTCCAGAAATTCCCAGTCGCCCGGTAGTTTGCCGGCGCGTTTGGCGAGGTTCAGCGCAGTCGTGAAGGCGAACGCGGCGGGACGCTCGGGCAGGTGGCGTGCAATCGCGGCCAGCGGCCCCGGCAGCGTGAAATCAGGCAAGGGCATGGCAGCCTCCGCCGAGCCGTCTCAAGGCGGCTGCAGCCCCCTCGGGGGGCAGCGCACGTAGTAAGCGTGGGGGTCGTTTCATGTTGTCTCCAGTTCGATTCCGGGCACGCCGCGCCAGTAACCGTCGCAGGTGGTGGTGGGCGCCAGCGTGGTGGCATCCGGGGGTGTCCGGCCTGCGAGTTCGGCGCGGAAGTGCTTGATGAGTGCTTCGGTGTGCTGCGCTTGCGGGCTGATGCGCAGGCGCTCGACACCGAGGGCCTGCACTTCGGTCAGGTGACCAAGCAAGGAATGACTCGCCGCCGACTGCGTCTGGATGCCGTTGATCGCGAGGAAGGGCTGACCTTCGCGGGTGTCGAGCTGCAGGCCGTCCGGGAACTCGAGGCAGCGGAATTCGCAGTCGTCCTTGCGCAGGTTGAAGTGGCGCGCAGTGAAGCAGCGGGCCGAGAAGGCCAACGGCAGCCGCCCCCAGGCAAAGAGCTCGGTCTCGATGCCCGTCGGTTTGCCTTCGAGCACCGTGGCGAGTCGGTCGCGGCTCATCTCGACCGGCGGCACCCAGCGGGTCGCACCGAGTCCGGCGTAGAGCGCCAGCGTGTCGGCGTTGTAGATGTTCAGATGCGGGCCGGCCACGAAGGGGCCTTTTCCACGCAGGCAGTTCACCGCACCCAGGTCATTCGCTTCGACAAGGAATTCACCGTTTTCCGCGAGGCGGCGCAGTGTCTTGAGTTCGGATTCGGATTCGAGCAGCGCCTGCGTCGACAGCACCACTTCCTTGCCCGCGGCGGTCAGCGTCTTGGCCAGATCCAGCCAGTCCGCCAGACGCATCTGCTGGCGGCGGCTGCAGACCACTTCGCCAAGGTGGATGGTGTCGACCGGCCATGCGGCCGCTTCGGCGTAGAAGGCCATCACGGTATCGCGCGGCCAGAAGTAAAGCAGGGGACCAAGAGAGAGCTTCATCGAACGACTCATTTCCACGGGCGGCTGTAGGCGCCGAGGGTTTGCTGCTGACCTTCGGCGAGTTTGCCGAGGCCGGCCTGCCAGGCGGGTTTGACGTGGTAACGCGCGCCTTCGCTGACGGCCGCGTCGATCGCGGCGCGCAGCGTCTTGGTGACCTCGGCAACATAGGCGGGGCTGCGTTGGCGCCCTTCCACCTTGATCGCCGAGACGCCGATCTTCATCAGATCCGGCAGCATCGCGACGACGTTCAGCGAGGTCGGCTCTTCGAGTGCGTAGTAGGTTTCGTCATTGACCTCAAAACGGCCCTTGCACAGCGTCGGGTAACCGGCCGGCTCGTCATTGCCGTAGCGGTCGATGAGGATGCCGGACAGGCGTGATTCCATGCCCTGCGGCGTCTGCGCCCAACGCACCGCCTTGGCCGGCGAGCAGACGCCAGCGGTGTTCGGTGATTCACCAGTGGCGTAGCTAGACAGCAAACAGCGCCCTTCCACCATCACGCACAGGCTGCCGAAGCCGAACACTTCGATCTCGACAGGGGTGTTCTGGATCACATGCTCGACCTGCGGCACGGTCAGCACCCGCGGCAGCACCGCGCGTTCGATGCCGAACAGGTCGCGGCACAGGTTGATCGCTTCGTAGTTGGTTGCCGAGCCCTGCACCGAGAGATGGCGGCGCAGGTTCGGATGGGTTTTCGCGGCGTAGTCGAGCAAGGCCGCGTCAGCCAGGATCACCGCGTCGACGCCCCAGTCGGCCGCGGTGTCCACCGCGCGTCGCCAGGTGGCGGACTGGCCCGCTTGCGGGAAGGTGTTGATCGCCATGAGCACCTTGCGGCCCTTGGCGTGCGCGTAGCGGATGCCCTCACGCGCCGCCGCCGCATCGAAATTCAGGCCGGCAAAGTTGCGCGCGTTGGTGGCGTCCTTCAGGCCCATGTAGACGGCATCGGCACCGTGATCGATCGCGGCCTTCATCGAAGGCAGGCTGCCGGCCGGACAAACGAGTTCGGGTTTACGCAAAACACCCCTCCAGAAATAAGCCGGGCGAGGGTATGTCGGTCGCAGCGGGGGGGCCTTGCGGCGTGTCAAGGCGGGGCCGATCAGCGCGATTTGCCGCATCAACAAGCGCAATTGGACCTTGGCGCAAGGCGGGTTCGGGCGATTCGACTTGACCGATTTACTGCAAATGCGAATAATTCGCGTTAACAGATTGAGCTTTGCGCAATCTGCGCCCGCTTCTTTTGAGCCCCACACCATGCAATTCGCCCTGCCGGTGCCGACACACCGATTCTGGATTCCGATCGCCGCGATCCTTGCCCATGCGCTGGTGCTATGGGTATTCGTGGTGACGCGTGCGCCGTCCGCGACGATGCCGCGCATTGCGTCAATGTCGGTATCGGTTAGCGCTGCCCCGATGCCGCTGGCGGAGCCGGCGCCGGTCACGCCGCCGAAGCCCTTGCCGCAGACGAACACGCGACCGACGAGCCAGCCGCAACCGCGCCCGGTGCGTGAGACCGTCGTCAGCGCACCGGCGAGCAGCGCGGCAAGCAATGATGCGCCGGCTGTGCCGGTGGCGGCCCCGGCGGCGCCACCCGCCGGCGGCGAGGCCAGCGCGGAGCCGGCGCCGGTCAGCGCGCCGCGCTTTGATGCCGACTACCTGCAGAACCCGCGCCCCGAATACCCCTCGCTGTCGCGCCGATTGGGCGAGCAAGGCCGCGTCGTGTTGCGCGTGCGGGTCGAGCCGAGTGGCGCCGCAAGCCAGGTGGAACTGCAACGCAGCAGCGGCTTCAGCCGCCTCGACGAAGCGGCGCTGCAAGCGGTGCGCCGCTGGAAATTCGTACCCGCCCGCCGCGGTAGCGAGGCGATCGCGGAATGGGTGCTGGTGCCCATTCCTTTCATCCTGCATTGACCCGCGACGCCGGCATACGACCGCCTTCGCCCATTTTGACTGGAGCCCATCTTGGAAGCCCTCGCCAACCTCAGCCCCCTGATCGCCCATGCCGACGGTGTGATCCGTGGCACTTTCGTGATTCTGCTGGCGGCCAGCATCGGTAGCTGGACGCTGATCCTCACGCGCCTGGTGAGTGGTGTTCGCCAGCGCCGTGCGAGCCGCGGCTTCCTGACGCACTTCTGGCAGGCTGCATCGATCGAGGAGATCGCGCAGTGGCTGCGCGGCCGTGGCGTGACCGACCCGTTTTCGCATCTGGTGCACCACGGCTTCAACGCGGTGGATACCCTGCGCACCCGTGGCCGTGAAGTTGCTGGCGTGATTGCGTCGGCGAGCCCGGACGAATTCCTCACCCGTGCGCTGCGCCGCGCGATCGAGCAGGACCGCACGCGGCTGGAGAACGGCCTTACCTTCCTCGCCTCGGTGGCGTCGATCGCGCCCTTCGTCGGCCTCTTCGGCACCGTGTGGGGCATCTACCACGCGCTGTCGGCGATCAGCGCGGCGGGCACCAATACCCTTGAGGCGGTCGCCGGCCCCGTTGGCGAGGCGTTGATCATGACGGGTGTGGGGCTTGCAGTCGCGATTCCGGCGGCGCTCGCTTACAACCTGATCGCGCGTGAGAACGCGAAGACGCTCTCGCAGCTCAACGCCTTCGCGTACGACGTGTTCGCCTTCCTGTCGACCGGTGTGAAGACCGATCTTGGCAGCCAGGATGCGCGCCAGACCGGCGAGCGTGTGATGAGCCTGGCGGCGCGCACGCGCGGCCAGGTGGCCTGAGGTCGCCCGCCATGGCATTCGGGAGTTTTGAGTCCGAAGTCGGCGCGCCGCGCGCCGAAATCAACATGGTGCCGCTGATCGACGTGATGCTGGTGTTGCTGGTGATCTTCATGGTCACCGCGTCCGTCTCGCAGGCGGTGAAGCTGCAACTGCCGCGCGCCAGCGCCGCACCGATGCAGACGCCACCCGATCCGCTGCGCATCGCGATCGATGCCGCGCGCCAGCCGCACTGGAACGGCGAGCCGATCACCCGCGAGGCACTTGCAGAGCGGCTGACGACGCTCGGCCGCGACAAGCCGGACAGCGAGATCCAGTTGCTGGCCGATGAAACCGTGCCCTACGGCGACGTCGCGAAGCTGATCGCCGACGCCGCCCAAGCGGGGCTCACCCGCATCCAGTTCGTTACCAAACCCGACGCAATCCGCCGCTAAGTGCGGAAGCGCCACCCCAACCCCACGGAGTCACTTGTGAGCATCAAGAGTCGAAAGAAACCGGTTGCGTCACTGATCGCGGCGAGCCTGCTCGCGGCGCAGGGCGCGCATGCGCAGAGCAGCAACGAGCCCACCGAGAACACGCTGAAGGACGTGCCGGTGGAGGCCACGCGCGAGGTGCAGGACGCACCGCGCCAGACCTACCAGCCGGGCGCGACGACCATCGGCAAATCGAAGCAACTGCCGCGCGATATTCCGAACACCTACACCGCGGTGCCGGAGCAGCTGACCCGTGATCGCGGGCAGGACACGATGCGCGAAGCGCTGTCGAACGTCGCGGGCATCACCTTCAACGCCGGCGAGGGTGGCCGTATCGGCGACAACATGAACATCCGCGGCTTCTCGGCGGTGAACGACATCTACATCGATGGCATGAAGGATGTCGGCCAGTACAACCGCGATCTCTTCAACAACGATCGCGTCGAAGTGCTCAAGGGTGGCGCGTCGATGCTGTTCGGCCGTGGCACCACCGGCGGCGTGATCAACCAGGTCAGCAAGCAGCCGTATCTGATGGACCAGACGAGGCTGTCCGGCACGCTGGGGTTCGATAACTACCAACGCATCACTGCGGACGTTAACCAGCGCATCGGCGACGAGGCCGCGGTGCGTGTGAATGCGATGTACACCACCGGCGAACCGGGCCGTGAAGGGCCGGAAACCAACCGTATCGGCGTGGCACCCAGCGTGCGCTGGGGTATCGGCACCGCCGACGAGTTCAACCTCGCCTACTACCACCTCGACTACAACGACAACCCGGACTACGGCTTCCGCTGGCGCAACGGCCGCCCGGTGGATGAGGCGGCGGACAAGTGGTACGGGCTGGATCAGGACTATCAGCGTGATTCGGCCGACGTCGGTACCTTCAGTTGGACACACCGTTTCGATGCGAAGAGCCAGATCAAGACGAGCGCGCGTTACGGCGAATACAAACGCGACCTGTGGGCCAGCACCGCAGGCGTGAACAGCGGCAACGGCGCGGGGCAGTGGCCGCTGACCTCCCCGGTGACGGATGCGACGCCGGTGGTGCGCGGCAACCAGACGCGCGGTGGCGACTACCAGCAGCGCTTCATCCAGTCGGACTACACCACCGAGCAGAACTGGTTCGGCATGACGCACCAGATTGCCAGCGGCATCGAGATCGGGCGCGAGTCGGACGAGCGCTGGGGCTATGCCGGTACGCTTGCGAAACCGGCGGCGACGATCGGCAACCCGAACACCGGTGCGACGGTGGCGGACACGCGCGTGCGCAACAACTTCAACAGTTTCGATGCCGAGAGCTTTGCGATCTATGGCCAGGATCTGGTCGAGTTCGTGCCGCACTGGAAGGCACTGCTGGGTGTACGTTGGGACAATTTCAGCGGCCGCTATGAACGCACGCCGACTGCGGCCGACCCGAACCCGATCTACGAGCGCAGCGACCGCGAGTGGAGCTACCGCACCGGCCTGATCTATCAGCCGAACGATGTGGCCTCGTACTACCTGAGCTATGGCACCGCGTTCGCGACCTCCGGCGACCTCTACCAGTTCGACGCCCGTGGCGCCAACACGCCGCCGGAAGAGAGCCGCAACATCGAGCTGGGCGCAAAGTGGGATCTCTTCGACGGCAACGCGTCGATCGCGACCGCGCTGTTCCGCACCGAGAAGTACCACGAGCGGAATACCGACGTGGAATCGGCGAGCCAGACCAACTACCTGCTCTCCGGCAAGCGGCACACCAATGGCATCGAGCTGTCGGTTGCCGGGCGCATTGTCGAGGGCTGGGAAGTGTTCGCGAACTACGCCTTCATGTTGGCGAAGATCGACGCCGGCACCGCGTCGCAGGTTGGCAACGTGCCGGGCAACACACCCAAGCACTCCGGCAGCCTGTGGACCACGTATGCCCTGGGCCAATGGAAGGTCGGCACCGGGGTGCAGGGTGTCAGTGGCCGCACGCCGCCCGAGAACTACACCAACTGGGCGCCGGGCTACGCCCGCTGGGACGCGATGGCGCAATACACGCTGCGCAACTACACGCTGCGGGTGAACCTCGATAACCTGCTCGACAAGCTCTACTACGACGGCCTCTACCGTGGCCACGTGGTGCCGGGCGTCGGGCGCTCCGGTTCGCTCACCGCCGAAGTCTCGTTCTGACCCTGCAGGCCGCCACGACACGGTGGCGGCCTTTTCAAACCGCTGGAGCTGCCATGCTGATTGAAGTCCCCTCCGTACTCGACGCCGAAGAACTCACCCGCCTGCGGCAGGTGCTCGACGCTGCCGACTGGGCGGATGGTCGGGTCACCGCAGGCAGCCAGAGCGCGCAGGTCAAGCGCAACCGGCAACTTCCGGAATCCTCGCCGGCGATTGCCGAGGCGCGCGAGATCGTGCTGGCGGCGCTGTCGCGCAACGCGCTGTTCTTTTCGGCTGCGCTGCCGGCGCAGGTCTATCCGCCGCTGTTCAACCGCTACGCCGGCGGCGAGCACTTCGGTGCGCATGTCGACAATGCGGTCCGCCGCTTGCCGGGGGGCGGTGGCCGGCCGGTGCGAACCGATGTGTCGGCAACCTTGTTCCTCGCCGACCCGGCGAGCTACGACGGCGGCGAGCTGGTGATCGAAGACACTTACGGCGAGCACGAAGTGAAGCTCGCCGCAGGCAGCCTGGTGCTCTATCCCTCGACCAGCCTGCACCGCGTCGAGCCGGTCACGCGCGGCGAGCGGGTGGCCTGCTTCATGTGGCTGCAAAGCATGGTGCGGGACGACAGCCGGCGCGCGCTGCTGTTCGACATGGATCTGGCAATCACGCAGCTGCGTCAGCAACTCGGCGACGTCGGCGAGCTGGTGAAGCTGACCGGTACTTATCACAACCTGTTGCGAATGTGGGCTGAGGTGTAAGCGCGGCGCGGCCGCGCCATTGGGCGGCCCCGTTATGATTGCGGTTCCCCCGCCGATGGAGCCGTGCGCATGAGCGCTGAGTCGAACGCCGCTGTATCCCCTGTTGCGAACCCCTACGCGCCGCCGCAGGCCGAGGTGCTGGATGCGCCTGTTGCCGATGATGCGGTCGGTGTGGTTCGCCCGTTTTCGCCCCGCGGCCGTATCGGTCGTGTGCGCTATCTTGCCTATGGCATTGGCGCGACGCTGCTGGTCGGGTTGATCGGTGCGCTTGCTGGTTTCCTGTCCGCCGCGATGGGCATGCCAATGTTGGGCGGCATCCTGATCGTCGTCGGCTACGTGGGTTTTGTGGTCTTCCACGCGATTCTGGCGATCCAGCGCAGTCACGATTTCGACCAGAGCGGTTGGCTGGCGTTGCTTGCCTTCGTGCCGCTTGCCAACCTCGCCTTTCTGCTGATTCCGGGTAGCCGTGGTAGCAACCGCTTCGGCCCCAAACCGCCCCCCAACGGCAAGGCCGGTACCTTCGCGGTGGTCGCTTTGCTGGCGGTGTTCGTGGTCGGCATCCTCGCTGCGATCGCGATACCGGCCTACAACGACTACCTGCATCGCGCCCGTGCGGTGAAGGTGCAGGGCGGGCTCTGAGGGCGCCTCGGCCGGGCCTCAGTCCGGCCGCACCACCATCACCAGATTGCGGTGTGGCGCGCCGCCCAGCATGAAGTCCGTCTCGCCGATTTCGACGAAACCCTGACGCTGGTAGAAGGCGATCGCGCGATCGTTACGCGCATTGACGGTCAGCCAGATTGCGCTGCTGCCATTACCGCGCGCAGCGGCCGAGCGGGCTTCGACAAGCAGCGCACGGCCAATGCCCTGACCGTGCGAATGCGCCTGCACATAGAGGGTTTCCAGCTCGGTGCGCAGATCCGCTTGTGGCGCGGCGAAGTGCAGCACTGCATAGCCGAGCAGATGGTCGGCGTCTTCCGCGATCAGCACGAGGCGTTGCGGATCTTCAATCTTCTCGACCAGGCGCGTCTCCGAAAACTCACGCAGCACATAGTCCGCCATCACACCCGATACGCCGCTGGTGGCATAGGTATGCAGCCAGACCTGGATGCCGAGGGCGGCGATGCGTGTGGCGTCGCGCGTTTTGGCCGGGCGGATCCGGAGACCCTCGTTTGATTCGATGTTGAAAGACATGGCGATGCTCGTCGGCGACTGAGCGCATCTGACCACAGGCGACGCGGCCGGACCGTCGTCCGGCCGATGATTGGCGGGTACCAGCTCAGCGCAGGCGCCGGGTGGTTTCGCGGATCGTCAGCTCTAGCTGCGGGGGTTCGATCTTGAAGGGCTTGTTGCCGATCAGGGCCAGCATCGCGGCGGCGGCCATGCGGCCGATTTCGTACACCGGCTGTCGTATCGTCGTGAGTGGTGGCGTGGTGTAGGGGCTGCCGGGCAGATCATCGAAGCCGATCAGCGAGATGTCGTCCGGCACACGGATGCCGCGGCGGAAGAAGGCCAGCCGCGCGCCATAGGCGGTCTGGTCGTTGGCGGCGAACAACGCGGTGAACGGTACGCCACGATCGAGCAACTGGTTTGCGCACAGCAGGCCGCCGGACTCGCGGAAGTCACCCTGTACCACCAGCGCGTCGTTGTACGGAATGCCGGCTTCCTCCAGCGCCTGCTTGTAGCCGGCCAGGCGATCGGTGGCGTCAGTGAGGGTAGGAATACCGGCAATGTGGGCAATCTGGCGATGGCCCAATTCGATCAGGTGCTTCGTTGCCCGGTAGCCGCCCCACACGTTATCGACACGGATTGCGCGCAGGCGGTCCGATTCGCAGCCGTGGCCGGTCGCCACCATCGGCACATGCTCGGAGAAGCGCACGATCTGGTCGTCGGGGATGTTGCCGCTGACGATGATGATGCCGTCCACCTTGCGGGCCATCAGCAGGCCGACGCGCTCCGCTTCCTCATCCGGGTTCCAGTGGCCGCTGACGATCAGCGCGGCGAACCCGCTGCCGCTGATGCCGTCTTCGATCCCCTTGAGGGTCTCGGTAAAGAACGGGCTGTCCACCGCCTGCGTGATCACGCCAATCGTTTTCGACTGCCCGCGCTTGAGACTCTGCGCCAGCACGTTGGGTGTGAAGTTCAGATCAACAATCGCCTTTTCGACGGCCTTGCGCTTGTCGGCCGACACGCGCGCAGTGCCGTTGAGGATGCGTGACACCGTGCTGGCGGAAACCCCCGCCGCCTCGGCCACCTCGATCAACGTGGCACCGGAGGGCATGGACGGGTCCTTCTTGCGAATACTTGGCTTGGCAGTCGTTTTCATGGCATTGCACCGCTGGGTTGTCCGTGATTCTAGAACACGCGGCACTTAAATGGTGCGAGCGGGATTCGCTATCCCCTTAATTTGCCGAACGTTGCGCGGCAATCAGCAATTTGCGTCAAGCCGTTGACTTCATCCGGGAATTGCTTTTCAATGTGCCCGTCGCGTGAAAACGTTTTCAGAAAAAGACGTGAAGCGTGCAAGATCAATCGGGCGTGACAGACTCGCGCCCGGCACACCAGAGGAGAAGAGGATGACTGTCACCCACCGACTGACGCGCATCGCATTCGGGCTGAGCTTCGGCTTGGCCTTCGCTTGCGCCCAGGCCGCCACCACCGTAACCGTCGCGTCGTTCCCGAGCTTTGACGAAGCGGTCAAGGCGGCGATTCCGCTGTACAAGAAGGCCCACCCCGATGTCGAGATCAAGCTGGTGAGCCTGGCCTTCGGCGACCACCACAACGCCATGACGACCGCGCTGGCCACCGGCACCAACCTGCCGGACGTGATGGCGGTTGAAGTCGGTTTCATCGGCAAGTTCGCCGAATCGGGCGGCCTGGAAGATCTGAGCAAGGCGCCCTACAGCGCGATGCAGTACCAGAACAAGTTCGCCAAGTTCACCTTCCCGCAGGCCACCGGCGGGGTCGGCAATGTCGCCGCGATGCCGGCTGACATCGGCCCCGGCGCACTGTTCTACCGCAAGGACCTGCTCGAGAAGGCCGGCATCAGCGAAGGCGACCTGACCAAGAGCTGGGATTCCTTCCTTGAAAGCGGCAAGAAGCTCAAGGCCGCATCCGGTACCTACCTGCTCTCCAACGCGGTGGACCTGAAGGACATCTACATCCGCACCGGCCTCAAGGACGGCGAGGGCATCTACTTCGACAGCAAGGGCAAGGTGCTGGTGAATTCGCCGCGCTTTGCGAAGGCCTTCGAGCTTGCCAAGGCGGCGCGGACCGCGGGCCTCGATGCCAAGATCGCCGCGTGGTCGCCGGAATGGTCGGAAGGCTTCAAGCGCAACCAGGTCGCAACCCAGATGATGGGTGCCTGGCTCGCCGGTCACTTCGCGCAGTGGCTGGCCCCGAACACCAAGGGCAACTGGCGTTCGGCCCAGCTGCCGAACGGCGGCTTCGCGTCCTGGGGCGGTTCGTTCTACGCGATCCCGAAGGCCGCCGCGAACAAGAAGGAAGCCTGGGAGTTCATCAAGTTCATGACGCTCAACAAGGACATGCAGATCGAGGCTTTCCGCAAGCTCGACGCATTCCCGGCCTTGATCGAAGCGCAGAACGACCCCTTCCTCGACCAGCCGATCGAGTTCCTCGGCGGCCAGAAGGCACGCCAGCTGTGGAAGGTTGCGGCGGACAAGATCCCGGCCGTGGCGGTCGACAAGTTCGACGGCACCGCGCAGGACATCGTGAACGCCGAACTGGACAAGGTGCTTGAGCAGAACAAGGACATCAAGACCGCCCTTGCCGATGCGCAGACCCAGATCGAGAAGCGCGTTCGTCGCAAGAAGTAAGCACTAGCCCGCCGGAACAGGCACCCCCCGAACCCCCACCGCCTGTTCCGGCCCCCCGAAACACTGGAGTTGCATGATGTCCGTCACGAGTTCCGACAGCCCTGCCGCCAGCGAACTGGCTGCCTCGCCGCCGCGGCGCCGCCGCAAGTTGCAGGCATGGGAATGGGCGCCGTATGTCTTCATTTCGCCCTTCTTCATCCTGTTCCTGGTCTTTGGCCTGTTCCCGCTGCTGTTTTCAATGTGGCTCGCGTTCCAGACCTGGGACCCGTCCACCGGCCTGCAGGGCATGGAATGGGTGGGCATCGAGAACTTCAAGTTCGTGCTCGAAGACGACTGGTTCCAGAAGTCGCTCTACAACACCTTCTGGATCGCGATCGTCTCGGGTCTGCCGCAGCACCTGGTCGCGATACCGCTGGCCTACTTTGCCCACACCTACCTGCGCAAGCATCGCAACGCGGTGGTCGGCGTGTACTTCCTGCCCTTCATCACCTCGACGGTCGCGATCGCGCTGGTGTGGAACTCGCTGTTCTCACGCGACTTCGGCGTCATCAACATGGCGCTCACCAGCATCGGCAATTTCAGCATTGCCGGCCTGCACCCGCTCGCCTGGCTGTTCCCCACGACCAATGTGGACTGGGCCCAGCCGCAATACACGAAATGGATGATTTCATCGCTGGTGTTCTGGCGCTACGTGGGCTGGAACACGGTGCTCTACCTCTCGGCCCTGCAGACGATTCCGCGTGATCTGTATGAAGCTGCAACGATCGATGGCGCATCGTCACGCCAGCAGTTCTGGCACATCACGGTGCCGCTGCTGCGCCCGATGATGTTCTTCGCCGTGACGCTGACGATCATCGGCAACCTGCAGCTCTTCGAAGAGCCTTTCATCATCACCGGTGGCACGGGCGGCATCAATCAGGCTGGCAAGACCGCCGCGATGCACATGTACAACACCGCCTTCGTCGATAGCGATTTCGGCACCGCGAGCGCGGTCGCATGGATCCTGTTCGTGATCATTGGCCTGATGACCTGGGCCAACAACAAATTCTTTGCTCAGAAGGACTGAGGCCATGGCTGCCGTCAGAAAGCGCGTGAGCCCCAGCCGCTGGCTCGCCTATGTGATCGTTGCCCTTGGTGGCGTGATCATGCTCGCCCCGTTCTGGTTCATGTTCGTCTTCGCGACGCACACGAACACCGAGATCCTGTCGGTACCGCCGCCGCTGTGGTTCGGCACCGCGTTCATCGAGAACGTGCGCCTGCTGATCGAAAAGCTGCCCTTCTTCTGGCGCAACCTGGGCTTGAGCTTCTTCATCGCGTTCTCGGTCACCGTGCTGAACCTGTTCTTCTGTTCGCTCGCCGGCTACGCCTTCGCGATGTACCACTTCAAGTTCCGCGAATCGCTGTTCGCCGTGATCATGGCGACGATGATGCTGCCGGCCTTCATCTTCATGATCCCGACCGTGCTGATCATGAGCGCGATCGGTTGGATGAACGAGGCCAAGGCGCTGATCGTGCCCGGTGCCTGCGGCGCCTTCGGCATCTTCATGATGCGCCAGTTCATCGGCACCGCGATCCCGAAGGAACTCGTCGAGGCGGCGCGCATCGACGGCTGCAGCGAGTTCGGCATCTTCTGGCGCATCGTGCTGCCGCTGGTGACCCCTGCGCTCGGCTCGCTCGGCCTGATCACCTTCATCGGAACCTGGAACAACTTCGCAGGCCCGCTGGTGATCATGCGCGACATGGACATGTTCACCGTGCCGCTGGCGCTGCGTGCGCTGCAAGGCACCGGCCAAGTGCCGTGGGGTGCGATTTCGGCGGGCTCGGCGATTGCCGTGCTGCCACTGATGGTGCTGTTCGTCATCGCCTCGCGGCGCTTGATCGAAGGGCTGACATCAGGTGCGGTCAAGGGCTGAATGAAAACAACGAACTGCGCGTAATGAAGACCACAAAAGACATCATTCCGGAGTCCAAGATGAAGCACCTGTTTCCGGCCGACTTCGCCTGGGGGGTTGCCACAAGCGCCTACCAGATCGAAGGCGCCACCCAGGTTGACGGTCGCGGACCGTCGATCTGGGACACCTTCTCCCACACCGCCGGCAAGACTGACGGCGGTGACACCGGCGACATCGCCTGTGAGCACTACCAACGCTATCGCGAAGACATCGCGCTGATGCGCGAGATGGGCGTGACTGACTACCGCTTCTCGTGTGCCTGGCCGCGCGTGCAACCCACCGGCAGCGGTGCATGGAATGAAAAGGGCTGGGACTTCTACGCCCGCGTGCTCGATGCGCTGGACGAAGCCGGCATCGCCGCCCACGCCACGCTGTACCACTGGGATCTGCCGCAACCGCTTGAAGACGCCGGCGGCTGGCGCAACCGTGCGACCTGTGCGCTTTTTGCGGAGTACGCCGCGGAATTCGCGCGGCGTTTCGGATCTCGCGTGAAAACGATTGCAACGCACAACGAACCCTGGTGTACCGCCACCCTCGGGCATGAGACCGGGCAGTTCGCGCCGGGGCTGCGCGATCGCGCGGCGGCTTTCCTGGTGTCGCACCACCTGCTGCTGTCGCATGGCATGGCGCTGCAGGCGATGCGTGCCGCCGGCTGCAAGGCACAACTGGGCATCGTGTTGAACCAGAGCCCGGCCTACCCGGCCAACCCGGACAGCGAGGCCGATCGTCGCGCCGCGCGCCTTGCCGATGGCCTTTCCACCCGCTGGTACATGGACCCGCTGTTCCGCGGTGCCTATCCGGCAGATGTCGTCGCCCACCTCGGCAGCGATGCGCCGCAAGTGGAGCAGGGCGACATGGCGATCATCGGCCAGCCGATGGATTTCCTAGGCCTCAACTACTACATGCGCAGCTACTGCAGCGGCGAAGGCCGCGTGCAGCCGCCGGGCGAGCGTGGCTTCACCGACATGGGCTGGGAGGTCTACCCGGAAGGGCTGACCGAACACCTGGTGCGCCTCGCCCGCGGCTACAACCCGCCGCCGATCTACATCACCGAGAACGGCGCCGCCACGCCCGACACGCTGGAAGGCGATGCGGTGCACGACGCCGACCGCGTGAACTACCTGCGCTGGCACCTCGAAGCCGCGGCGGCGGCGCTGCAGCAGGGCGTTGATCTGCGCGGTTACTTCGCCTGGAGCCTGCTCGACAACTTCGAGTGGGATTCCGGCTACGCCAAGCGCTTCGGGCTCATCTACGTCGACTACGCGACCCAGCGCCGGGTGCTCAAGGACAGCGCCCACTGGTATCGCGGCTACATCACGGCGCAGCGCGCCGCTACCGGATTGGAGTAAGCACATGGCCACCCTGCATCTGCGCAACATCGAGAAGACCTACGAATCAGGCCCGCAAGTCATCAAGGGCATCAACCTCGACGTTGCCGACGGTGAATTCATGGTCTTCGTCGGCCCTTCGGGCTGCGGCAAATCCACCATGCTGCGCATGATCGCGGGCCTGGAAGACATCACCGGCGGTGATCTGCTGATCGACGGCAAGCGTGCCAACGATGTGCAGCCTTCCGAGCGCGGCATCGCGATGGTGTTCCAGAGCTACGCGCTGTATCCGCACATGTCGGTGGGCGAGAACATGGGCTTCGCGCTCAAGCTCGCCGGCAAGCCCAAGGCCGAGGTCGACGCCGCCGTCGGCCGCGCCGCAGAGATCCTGCAGATCACCCATCTGCTCGATCGCAAGCCCAAGGCGCTCTCGGGCGGCCAGCGTCAACGTGTCGCGATTGGCCGCGCGATCGTGCGCAAGCCTAAGGTCTTCCTGTTCGACGAGCCGCTCTCCAACCTCGACGCCGCCCTGCGCGTGCAGATGCGCATCGAGCTCTCGAAGCTGCACGAAGAACTGGGCACCACGATGATCTACGTCACCCACGACCAGGTCGAGGCGATGACGCTGGGCAGCCGCATCGCGGTGTTCAACCACGGCGTGATCGAGCAGGTCGGTCGCCCGCTCGATCTGTACCAGGAGCCTGCCAACCAGTTCGTCGGCGGCTTCCTCGGCAGCCCGAAGATGAACTTCATCCAGTGCGCCATCACCGAGCGCCGGGCCGACAGCATCGCGCTCAAGGTCGGCCGCGCCTCGGGCTTCGAACTGCCGCGCAGCATCGCGGCCGACGCCGGCAGCGAGCTGACCCTCGGCGTGCGGCCGGAACACCTTGATCTGGCGCCAGCCGGTGATGGCATTTCCGCGCGCGTCGACCTGCTCGAACACCTCGGCGACACCACCATCGTCTACGCCGCGATCGACGGCACCGATCAGGTTGTCACCGTGAAGGCGCCGGGTAGCCGCAGCGGCCTGCGCGCGGGCGACGCGATTGGCCTGCGTCCGCACGCGGCCGCCTGCCACCTGTTCCGTCCGGACGGCCGCGCGGTGCAGGTGATGGCATGAGCGCAGGGCCGCGCTCAGCGCGATCGGCGTCACGGCCGGCGCAACACCAGGTTCACCTCCCGCCACTTTCAGTGGCTTCGGTTGGGAGGTGGTCCTCAGGCCGCCTCCCAACGCCCTTTTTCGGGTGGAGGGCTGGTCCTGTTCATGGCGTACATGCACAGGGCAGCAATGAAAACGTTTTCACAAAAGGGGCTATAACGCCCCGCACGACGACCAGGGCGCAGTAAGCGGCGCTCAACCAAGGAGGAGTAGGAGATGAAGCACATCGTTGTAGGCAGCACGTTTGCGCTGGCGCTGGCCGGCTTCAGCAGCGTGGCCTTCTGCGCCGAGGCGCTGGAGTTCCACGGTTACATGCGCGCCGGCATGGGGATCAACGCCGATGGCGGCAAGGGCGCCTGCTACGGCCTCGGGTCGATCAATCCGTTCCGTCTCGGCAACGAATGCGACACGGTGATCGAACCCACCTTCACCGGCCGCATCGCATCGCCGACCGACAAGTCGGCCTGGGGTGTCACGGTGATGCCCAAGACGTATCAGCGCTGGGGCGAAGTTGGCGGCAGCAGCACGCTGAAAACCGAGTTCGGCCAGATCTACCTGTTCGGCGAGAACGTGCCGCAACTGCTCAACGGCCGCATCTGGGGCGGCAAGCGCTACTACCAGCGCCTGCAGACCGGGATCAACGATGAGTTCCTGGAAAACCTGGACGGCGACGGTGTCGGTATCGAAGACATGGACTTCGGGGTCGGCAAGTTCTCGGTGGCCTGGCATGGCGACATCTACGGCAACGCCTCGACCGACCGCTTCGCAACGCTGTCCGGCAACACCATCTCGGCCCGCTTTGCTGGCGTGAAGACGATGCCGGAAGGCACGCTGTCGTTCTACGGCCACTATCGCAAGGATTCGAACCGCGACGACCATTCCACCACGCCGGTCACCACGGCGCCGGAAGCCAACGCCACCACCCACATCGCCGCGTATCACAACCTCAACGGCGTGCTCGGTGGTTCGAACCTCATCGGTATCGGCTACACCAGCTACGAGAACGACAAGGACGTGTTCGACATCACGATCCAGCAATCGGGCTTCGTAACGGGCGCCAAGATGGGTTGGGACGCGATCGCGCGGTACCGCAAGAACTCGGCCAAGAACAACGGCATCGACAGCACCGAATATGCAATCGGCGCCCGCCTCGATGGCCAGATCTCCGGCCCGTTCCGTTGGTTGGTTGAGGGTGGCTACAACCATGTCTCGCCGTCGCAGGGCGAAAGCCAGTCGATGTGGAAGATCACGCCGACCCTCGCGCTGAGCGCCGGCAACGACCCGTGGTCGCGCCCGACCTTCCGCCTCTACTGGAACTACACCTCGTGGAGCGACAGCGTTACCAACCCGTACCGCTGGAGCTCCGAAGCGCAGAGCGTGGGTCGTGACGTGACGCAGACCAGCGGCAGCACGATCGGCGTTCAAGCTGAAGCCTGGTGGTGATCACCCGTCGGTCACATCCGCCCAAAAGGTGGGTGTGACCGGTCGCGAAATACCCGCGGGGGCGCCTCATCGGCGTGCCCCGCTTTTGGCGTTTGGCCGACAGGCGTGGTTTGATTGCCATGGTGATCACGGTGCGCATCAGCGCGCTGCATATTGGCCGGCTTGGCCCGGCCGCTGACTGAAAGGATGTCAGGTATGTCCCCAAGATTCCGTACCCTCGTGAGCGTGTCTGCCCTGGCCCTCGGTTTGCTCGCCGGGCCGGCGCACGCCGACGCATTGACCAGCCTGTTCGATCTCACGCCGGCCAAGGTCAAAGCCTGGCGCGCCGCGCCGCAAGGTGCGCTGTACTGGAACCAGATCGACCGCGTCGAACTCAGCCAGCGCGGCGGCCCGCCCGACAACGCCCCCAACCAGCAGCCTGCCGAAATTGGCGAAGCCGAACTCGCCGCTGCGCTCGCGAAGCTGCAGTACCGCTCCGCGCGCGGCGAGGTGCTGCCGCTCTTCTCGGCGGAAGAGATCAAGCGCGTGCAGATGGCGCTCGCGGCCGCACTGGGTGTCGCGAACGGCACGCAAGACGTGCTCTTCGTCTCGACCGGCCCGAAGAAGGAGCGCGGCTACACCCGCACCCTCACCGCAGCCGGCCGCGCCTTCTATGCAGACGGCGCGCTGAACGTGTTGGTCGGCGAAGCCGGCCGCGACGTCATGCATGAAGTCCGCACCGAACAGGGCAGCCAGCTCACCGTGAACTTCAACCACGGCTCACGCGCTGAAGCCGAAAAGACCGTCGCCCTCGTCGCTGCCCCGCAGGCCGGCGTCACCCTAGTACGCAGCGACTGGCTGCGTGTGCCGCTCGCCGCCCAGGCCAAGCCGGCCGCTACCAGTGCGGCACCCGCAGCCGGTGCCGCCGCGGCCGTTGCGCAACCCGCCGGCGCGAGCCCCGCGATCAAGGCGCAGGAAGAGCGCTTCGAGCTGCTCAAGCGCCTGCATGACAAGGGGCTGATCTCGGATGCGGAGTACGAGAAGAAGCGCGAGGAGTTGCTCAAGAGCATTTGAGTGCGCTGCGCGGGTGCCGCGGCCGACGCAGAATGCGTTGGCCGACGGCGCAACCGGTGCGGTGGCGCGACGTGCGATGTGCCATGATCGCCAGGCATTCATGCGCTGAGCAATCGCACCGATGACGCAACAACAATTCTGGCGTGACGCCGCACTGCCGTTCGTTGAAAGCCGCCGTGCGTGGCAGAGCCGCGCCTGCTATCGACCGCACACCCACCCGACGCTATCCATCGGCGCTGTTGATGCCGGGCGTTCGTTGCTGCAGGTGGATGGCTGGGACGACCTACCCCTGCACGCAGGCGATGTTGTGCTGATCCCCGCCAACTGTGTGCACGCGTGCAACCCGATACCTGAGGCCGCGTGGAGCTACCAAATGCTGTATCTCGACGTGGGGTGGGTCAGTACCCTGCATGACGAGATTGCTCAACACGCTAACGCAATGCCCGCGGCGCGGCCAAAGCGCTTTCGAGAGCCGGACTCGTACCGACGCTTTTGCCAGCTGAACGACCTACTGTTCAGCCCAGCGTCCGCCGCAGCCAAAGAAGAAGCACTGATTGATTTTGTCGGCGGCCTCGCGTTTGATGCCGTCGCACCTGAGGCATCGCCTCCGCGTTGGGTCGCCGATCTAACGACCTACCTCGATCGCCATTGTGATCAGAATCTGTCGATACTCGAACTTGCAAAGCTATTCGGCGTCAGCCGATACCACCTGATTCGCGTCTTCAAACTGAATACCGGGCTTGCGCCTCATGCCTTCCAGATTGATTGCCGAGTGAATAAGGCGCGAGGACTGCTGCGCGATGGCGAAGCGATCGCCGATGTTACTTTGCAACTCGGCTTCAGCGACCAAAGCCACTTTCAGCGGGCATTTCGCCAGCGTGTCTCCGTTACGCCGGGCGACTATCAGCGTCGGATTGGCCGCTGAGCAATATCCTTCTATACCCGATCACCAATCGTGAATCACCTTTGCGGCTCTGTATCTGACGGAGTTCCGCATGTCCTGGCAACAATTCGTGGTGCTCGCTGGCGCCCATTTTCTCGCGCTGCTAAGCCCCGGTCCCGACTTCTTCCTGCTCATCAATCATTCGCTGGGCTACGGCCGGCGCGCGGGCTACCAGACCGCCCTGGGCATCGCGTGCGCCAATGGTGTCTTCATCATCGCGGCGTTGTGCGGCGTGACCTGGCTTCAACGCAGCCCGCTTACCTACGCCCTCATGTACTGGAGCGGCTGTGCCTATCTGGCCTGGCTGGGGATGCAGTTCTGGAGGGGGGCGGCCTCGTCGGGGTCCGTGTCCGTAGCTCCAGCTGAGCGGTCCGATTTTCCGGCCTTCTTTGGGCGTGGATTTGCGTCCGGCATTCTGAATCCGAAGAACGCGATGTTCTACCTGACACTATTCACCGTGCTGGCGGGCAAGGACACGACGATGTTGGGCAGGGGTGTCGCCGCGGCCTGGATGGTCGCCGTTGTGCTGTTCTGGGACTGCTCGGTGAGCTGGTTGTTCACGCAGCCTCGCACACTGGCTGCGTTCAGCAGATACCACGGGCTGCTGCACCACGCCGGCGCAGTCGTGCTCGTCGGCATCGCCGCGGGCCTTGTTGTGTCTTGGCGATGAGAACGAATTCTCCGGTTTGCGCCAACGTGTTGCAGCCCGAACCGCCGCCCGACCACCGGACGTTCGCAATCGCGGCGCTGAGCACTCAAAGCCTTCCCACCCTCATGTTGATCGGCCAGCGCACTTCCCTTCGCAACGCTGGCTCGCCCCATAGCTGCGCCAGGTCTGCGGCAAAGTGCTGCAGGATGCTCTCACGCCCTGCCTCCCGCACGTTGCGAACAGCCGACCAGGTCGAGATGTAGCCCAGCAACTCTTCCAACGTCCACGCCTTGCAGATCTCCAGCACCGGCGCCGCCAGTTCATCGAACGGAAACGGTAGATCGGCGTAGCCGTTGTCGACGAGCTTCCGTTCCGGGGGCCAGTAGGGGCCGATCTCCTGCCAATAGAAGTGTCGGAAACGGGTGTCCAACCCTTCATCCAGTCGCAACACACCGTAGCTGACCAGCGCCACAACGGCGTGCGGCACGGCGATGCGCCGCACTTCTTCGTAGAAGCGCGGTAAGTCGAACCAGTGCGCGGCCTGCGCGGCGGTGATGAGATCCGCGCTGTGGTCCACGACCGGCAAGCGCTCTGCAGCGGCGCATCCATACTCGACGCGCGGATGCGGCGTAGCGTGCGTGATCTGGTCAGCGCTCGGGTCCAGCCCCAGCACCTTGTCGAAGTGCTGCGCCAAATGCCCGGTCAGCTGGCCATTGCCGCAGCCGACATCAACTGCCAGTGCTCTTCCGGGTGAAACGGAGGCGAGAAACTGCGTCACTTCGGCCGGGTATTCGGGGCGAAAGCGCGCATAGGCTTCGCCGCCCTGGTCGAACCAGTTGCGGGGTGGCGTGGTGTCGTCGGCCATTGGCGTTGCCCTCGCTGTGGAAGGGGCAAGCGTAGCGCCACCGGCGTGGGCTGCGAAGCTGCTCGCGCCAGAGGGATGTTGGCGCGTCGCAATTTTGGTTGAGCGATGTGATGGCCCTGGCTTGATCAACCGTGTGTTGTTGTTCAACAGTGCGTTGGCCGGGGGTCCGTCCCGGCGGCCGGGTTCCTTTCTCTTGCTTGCCCAAGAGAAAGGAACCAAAGAGAAGGGCACCCGGCGTTCGCGGCCAGGTGCTACGCACCTGACTTCCCTGCGTTGCTCGCACGACCGGGGGCCTGCGGAACTCGCCCTCGCTGCGCTCGGAGCTCAAACAGTCCTCGGCCTGTTTCCCGGCCGCGCTCCGCTACTCGGCGCTCTCGACGGGACGCGAAAGTCAAAACCATCCACGACACAACGCCTGTGCGTTGTGCGTAGCCCGGATGGCGGGCAGCGGAGTCCGGGGCTGCGCCGACAGAAATTCTCCTGCGTCAAAACCCGACGATAACCGTCGCACGTCGACGCTTCTCGATCCCCTCTGAAACGCCGAGCAGCGCAGAAGCATCGGGTTCCGACGCGCGTAGCGCGGCGGTGGCGAGCACTGTCCGAGCTCCGAGCGTAGCGAGGGCGAGTTGCGCAGACACCCGATGCTTTGAGCAGCGGAGGGGACCGTGCGCGAAGCGCGCGGCGTTGAAGCGGGGCGGCACTCTTTGCTTACTTTCTGGTGCTGTTGCCAGAAAGTAAGACGCCCGCCGGGGGCGGGACCCCGGTCGACGAGCGGTCGCAAATCAACGTGGGTATTCGCCAGCCAGCGGTAGAGCTAAATCGAGAATGGTGCGGGCATGGAGTGCTAACTCTGCAGGGACCACTTGAGTGTGAAGCGTGTAGGGGGGCCGCACGCGTCGCTTGCGGGCGGTCCCCTGCAACGGACGGTCGGCCGTTTGTCTCACTTCACGAGCTTCAGATGCGACGGCCTTTTCTTCTTTTCGTGGGGTGGAGACAACCCCAAAAAATGCTCACGTGCGCCTATCACGAGAGAGGCGAGACGTTCAATATACCGTTGTGATAAGTATTCGATCGTGGCGCCCTTCAACTCAGGCGCGATTGCCTCTGGAAGATTTGAGAAGTGCTGTTTGACTTCGCCGATGGACGTCGGAAGTTCAACATAGTATTTCTCTATTGATCCATCGGCGAGTTCAACTTCCCATCCGCAGCCACCTAATTGGTCGCCAATAAAAAACGTTGTTGCTCCTGCTGGTGGACGACCAAATTTCGTAATATCGCCTGGTGAGAACGAGCTAATGTGAGCGCTAGTTGAAACGCTCAACTTGCCCTGCTTTTCCAATTCGTTCCGCGCCTCAACGAAGTAACGCATGAGAGGGTCGTCTTTCATCGACTGTTGGTGTGGCTCGTACCACGCGTCGAAATCTCGACCAACAACGGATCTTAGGTTCTGCAAGACGAAGGTAACTGAGCGACCGAATGCAATGAGGTTTCGTAACCCACTCATGCGCCGACTTCTGCTTGTATCAAGCAAGTCGGACAGGCCGAGCTGCGCAGTTTCCAGTGTTTCATCGACACGCTGTAGTACGGCTTCTATATTCGCGCGTCGATCGCTCATAGTGGCCCCAAGGTGGCTAACCCTAACTAGATGTCAGATGACAAATTAACCTGAGGTGACGTCCTGATACGCCGATTCGCCGCCGGGCGAAGAACACCGGCTCGACCCCGCGCTGTAACGAAGACCGCGCGAACGTCGCAAATACACGCTCTGTATTGCCCCGCTTCATAGAGATCATATCGCCAAGCGGAATGACGTGGTTCAGTTCGGCTGCAAGGGATAGTAGTCACCGTGACCGACCGACGCAGACCGGCCGCACTGGCGGCTGAGAGTGAATTCCGACTACTGCTTCCCCGGCGCATCGCGCCATCCACCAAACAACGCATCCATCAACACCGACAACGCGAACTCCGTGAAGCTGACTTCGTCGCGATCCACACGCTGCTGCAGTTGGTGGGCGCGGGCGTTGGCGTCGGCGGCGCGCTCGGGCACGCCGATCTTCTGCCATTCGATCGAATCGCGTTGTGCTTGTTCAATCGCGCGTTGGTTGTAAGGGCCGGCGAGGTGGACGTTGGCGCAAGCACTGAGCAGGCAGGCGACCAGGGCGAGCGTCGTCAGGTGTGCGAGGCGCGGCATGGGTGGTGGGCGGGTGCGTTTGCGTTGCAGGGCAGGGCCTGCATTCTAGTGCGCGGATACGCTGCACGGTGTGGTGCGCGCATAGCGTGTGCGCTGTGTGGCCGCGTTGCGCGGCCAGCGTGAGGCAAGAGCACCGCGCCCGTACGCGAGGCGCTCTTGCGGAGTGCTAGGCGTTCAGCGTTTCTCGCATTCGGCGACGAAGCTGCTGCGGTCTGCACCCTTGAGCTTGCGCTGGTTGGCTTCGGCGTCGCAGGCGGCCTTGAGTTCGGCGGGCACCGCGGCGGAGGAATCGCCGGTGGTGACGCCTGATTCGAAGCACTGCTTCATGAAGGCTTCGCGCTCAGCGCCTTTGAGCTTCTTGGCATTGGCGGCGGCACCGCACTTCTGCTTCTTCTCTTGCGGCACGGCGGCCGGGGTGACGGCCGGGTTGGCCGGGCGGGCTTTCGCGATGCAGTCGCCAACCGCTTTGTTGAACGCCTCGCCTTTGAGTTTCTTGGCGTTGGCGGCGGTCTGGCATGCGTTCAGGGTTTCGGTCGGGACTTCGTCGGCCGCGGCGGGCAGGGCGGTGCTACCCAGCAGCAGAGCCAGAATGGCGAGCTGACTTCTCATGAAACGTCTCCTTGCTTTGGTTTCTGGATGGCCTTGAGCGTGGGGGCGGGCGCGCCGGCTGATGCCGGGTTCACCTTCCGCCAACTTTGTTATCCGCGTCCCGCCGCACCTTGATGCCCAGGCTATGAAAACGTTATCACGTTGCTGATTCGAGAGCCAGCGTGGCATCGCGAGTTCTTGCGTTGGCTGGGTCACGACGTCACGCGCTCAGCGTGGGCTGGCCTTGCCGAGCTTGATCAGTGCGTCGAAGGCAGGCTTGGGTTCCATGTCGTCGTCGAACAGCAGCGGTGCGTCGAAGCGCGCTTGTGGCCACTGGCGCAACCATGAGCCGGCGTCCGAGATGCCCCAGGTGAGCACTGCCGAGACCTTGTCGCGCTGGCGTGCGCACATCGCGAACAGATCGCTGTAGCGCTGCGCCTGCAACGCGAGTAGTTCGGGCGTGGCATCGTCGGCGCTGCTGACTTTGATATCGCGATGCAGGCTGATGTCCAGCTCGGTGATGTGGTTGGTCAGGCCGAGCTTGCCGATGTCCACGATGTGCTGTTCGAGCACCTTGAAGTCCGCCGGCTGCGCGATCGTGTAGTGCGATTGATGGCCGATGCCGTGGATCGGAATGCCCTTGGCCTGCAGGTCGCGAATCAGCGCAAGGATCATCTGGTGCTTGGCCGGGTGCTCGGTGCTGTAGTCGTTGTAGAACAACAGCGCCTGCGGGTCGGCTTCATGCGCGAACTGGAAGGCGAGTGCGATGAACTCCGGGCCGATCACCTGGTAGAACGCGCTGCTGCGCCAGCCCTTGACCTGCTCGGTGCCGGGTTCGTCGGGCACGAAGGCTTCGTTCACCACGTCCCACGCGAACACGCGGCCGCGAAAGTGGCCCACCACATCGTGGATGTACTTGCGCAGTCGTGCGACGACGACTTCCCGCTTGGCGGTGCCGCCGTGGCCATCGTCGAACATCCAGTCGACCGACTGGTTGTGCCACACCAGCGTGTGGCCGCGCACGGCGACCTTGTGTGCCAGGGCCCAGTCGACCATCGCGTCGGCAGTGGTGAAGTCGTACTGGCCTTCACCGGCGCGCGCGAGGCTGCCCGCCTTCATCGCGTTTTCGGCCACGATGATGTTGAACTGCTGTTCGATCAGCGTGCCGCCGTACATCACCTGGCCGGGCGAGATCGCTGCGCCGACCTTGAAGATGCCCTGCCAGGCCTGGGCGAGTGACTCGGGTTGCGTTTGCGCGGCGGCGCTGAACGCGCCAAGGCAAAGCGGAATCGCGGCAAGCCAGCGTTTCATGATGTGCGCTCTCCGAGCCATAGCGTGGCAGTCACGCCGCGCGGGTAGTACTTGCTGCCGATTGCGACACCGGCTTCGATCTGGTCAGACCAGCTCCAGAACGCGTTGCGCGGGTCGCTCAGCCAGGCGGCGTGTGCTTCGTCGGCTTGTGCGGTGGCACTGGCCGGCAGCGCGAGGATTTCGCGCGCGACGAACTGGCACAGGTAGATCTTCGAGAGCCAGGAATTGTCGCTGCTCGACGAGAGCTTCCAGCTGCCATCCGGGAACAGGCAGATGCCCGGCTTCAGCACGGCATCGAGGTGGCGGGCGAGCGCACGCACATAGTCGCCGTAGGGGCCGTCAGCCTGGCAGGCGTCGCGGCGGCCGGCGAACCACGGGTAGGCGAGGCCCTCGATCGCCGGGATGATGCGCGAGTGGAAGCCGGCACTGTCCGGCTCCAGCAGGGCGGGCAGGCTGCCGTCTGGCGCTACGGCCGCGACCAGCGTATCGGCGCAGCGGCGCGCCTGGGTGGCCGATTGCTCGGCGCGCGCGGCATCGCCGAGGCGGGCGAACAGGCGTTCGAGGATCAGGTAAGCGGCCCAGCATTTGCCGGCAAGGTAGGTGTTGGCGCGCGATTGCCCGAGCGAGGTATCGAGGCTGTCGTAGGTGGTGATTTCGGCGCCACCGAGGCAGCGGCTGCTGTCTGCGTGCATCACGCCGTCGCGCTGGGCGGCGTCCGGGTGATCGCGCTGCAGCAGGCTGTCGAGGCAGGCCGCCAACGTGCCCGCCTGGGCGGCGAGCCAGGCCTCGTCGCCCTGCGCTTCGATATACACCCCGGCGCACAGCAACCAGTTGCACAGCTGTTCCTGCGTCATGTACGAGAAGCAGCCGGCGAGCCCGCCGCGCTCGTATGACGAATGCCCGATCGGCGAGAAGGCGTTGGCGACGCCCATGTCATGCGTGAAGGACAGCCCGCCCGGCACGGGTGCTTGCCCCGGCAGCGCGACCTGATCGACATAGCTGTAGCGCGCGAGGTACAGATCCAGCACGTTGCGCACCGCCCAGGGGTGCAGCGCGAGTTCGTGGAACAGGTGATCCACCGTCAGATCGAAGGTGTTCATCATGCGGTACTCGCCTTCGTTGACCACCCACAGCGGGCGGCCCTCGTGTTCGAGCAGCTGCGTGCAGCCGACGTAGGCGCGTGTTGCGTGGGCCAGCATCAGCCGCTGCGCTTGCGACAAGCGGCTTTGCGCAAGGCGCGCTTCGTGCGCCGCCGCTTCCGCCTGTGCCGCGTCGAAGCGCGACAGCGCGAACGCGCCGGCCGATTCCACGCTGTTGAACCAGCGGTTGTAGAGGTATTGCGTATCGAGCCCGGTGGTCACGATGCCGGCGCGGTGGAACGCGATCGCATAGCGGATTCGCGTGATCTGACCGGCCGGGGCTTCGGCGACCAGCAGCCCGCATTGCCCGAGCGCCCAGACGCGGTTCTCCGGGTGCGCTTCGCCGAGGATCAAGGCCGGGTGAAAGCCGATGCCGCTCCATGCGCCGGGTGCGTCGGTCATCAGCGCAACTTCGCGCCCCTGGCCAACACCGACGAAGCCTTCGCCCGCGATATGGCGCATGCCGCGGTACGGATCGTTGCCGATATAGCCGAAGGCCACGCGTCGTGCGCGCCGCCCGGCGCGGTTATCGACCTCGATTTCGGCATAGATCGCCGGCACCAGCGCGGCTTTCAGGCTGGCCTCGTCTGCGGTATCCGGATCTGGTGCCGACAGCGCCGGCGAAATCAGCGAAAAGCGCAAGTCGCCGGCATGCCAGGTATCGGTGGCAATGCCGAACTCGCGCCGGATCTGCCCGGCGGCGAAGGTTTCCAGGCGCACTCGGTCGCCGATTTCCTGGATCTCGCTGTGCGCAGAGGAAAAGCGCGCCGATTCGTCCTTGCGGGTATCGCGGGTGAAGGGCAACGCGCAGAAAACGTTTTCCTGCTCGGCGCTCTCGAGGCCGACAAAAACCTCTTCACAAGGCGGCTGGGCGCGCTCCAGATCGAAGCCTCCGTTCGGGCCGGGGAAGCCCAAGGTAAAGCTGGCAAAGGCCCCGAGGGGGAATGGTGTGCGTTGATGAAACTGAAATCAGACATGGCTTTGCTGCTCCTTTGCCCGGCAGGTTAATCCCCGATCGGCGCAGGGCCGATGCCCCGTGGCGGGGGGCGCTTGCCCTTTTTCCGGATTCTGGCCACCATTGGAGCATAAATCTGAAAACGTTATCATGCGGTCATGAACATGATCCGGTTCGAAAACAGCAATCGCGACACGGCGCATCCGCTCAGCGCAGCGTGCGAGAGCGCCTATCTGCCCGACATGAACGGCAGCTTTGCCGTCAGTGGTGCGCACTTCCGCCGCGTGCGCGGCCGCTGGCACTACCCGAGCATGAGCACCGTCAGTTCGAGCTGAACTATCTGGTGAGCGGTCGCCAGCGCATTGAGACCGCGACTGCAGCGATGAGCCAGGCGCCGGGCGACCTGCTGCTGATCACGCCCGGCGAGGCACACGAGAGCCGCAACGAAGGGCTGGGCGAGATGGCCTACTGGTGCCTGCATTTCGATGTGGACGACCCCGGGCTGCGGCAACTGCTGTGCTTGGCCGGCACCACGGTGCTGAGGGCCGGCAGCCAGGTCTGCAACGCGGTGGCGCCGGTGATCGAGCGCTTGATTGCCTGCACCCGCGATGGCTTGCTCGATGGCCCCGGCGCGCGCTTGAGCACCATGGCTTTGCTCTGCGAATTGCTGGCCGCGCTCGCGAGCGGCTTGCAAGTGCACGGCGCTGGCAGCAGCACGCCACCGCCGGCGCATCTGCAGGCGGTGGGGCGACTCGCGCGCTGGATCGAGGCGCAGGTTGCCGCACCGCACAGCGAAGAGTCGATCGAAACCCTGATCCGCCGAACCGGCTACAGCGCGGCGCACGGCCAGGCGCTGTTTTCACGCGTGTACGGCGTGGCGCCGCGGCAGTACCGTTCGCGCATCAAGCTGCAGCGGGCATGCGAGCTGCTGCGTGATTCGCGCTATGCAATTGCCGCGGTCGGCGAGGCCTTGGGCTATACCGATGCGGCGCACTTCTCGCGCCAGTTCAAACGTTGGTGCGGGGTTTCGCCGCTGCAGTACCGCCGCTCGCAAGGCCTCTGACGCGGCACGGGCGCGGCGGCGTTACCGGTGCCGCCGCGTTGCAGATCAGTAGCGCCCGACGAGAATCGGCGTCTCGTTCTCGATGTTGCGCAAACGCGTCGCCCAATCTGCGAGCCAGGCCTCACGCTGCGCGGGCTCGACGCGCACCGGTTGGTAATGCACCTGCGGCGCGAGTACCGAGAAGCCGGTGAAATCGAGGATGCCGCGTTGCACCGGCCGCAGGATCGCGTCGAGATCACCGTTGAAGCCGTCTGCCGTGTAGGCCTCTTGCGGCCCGCCTGTGGTCAGCGACAGCAGCGCGCGTTTGCCGCGGAACACGCCGGTGTCGTAGATGTGGCCATAGCGGTAGGCGCGTCCCATCGCGAACACGCGGTCGACCCACCCCTTCAGGATCCCCGGCAGGCCAAACCACCATAGCGGGAACTGCCAGATCATCAGGTCCGCCGCTTCCACCTTGGCGATTTCGGCTTCCAGTTGCGGCGCGAAGCCGTGGGTCTCGGCCGCATGCAGCTCCTCCAGTTGCAGTTTCAGGAAGGCCGGGTCGTTCACCGTGTTGAAGTTGTGGCGGTCCGATACCGGGTTGAAGCCCATGCGGTAGAGGTCGCTGGTCGCCACGGTGTGGCCGGCGGCGCGCAGGGTCTCCACCGCGGTGTCGAACAGCGCGCCGTTGAAGCTCTTCGGCTCCGGGTGGGCGAACACGATCAGGATGTTCATTGCGTGCGTCCTCACAGGCTCATGCGAGCGCCGCCGTCGACATCGAGCAGCGCGCCAGTGGTGAAGCCGTTGTCGAGCAGGAATTCGATCGCGGCCGCGATGTCCTCGCTGGTGCCGGTGCGGCCGGCTGGCAGGCTCTTCGCGGCGCCGGCAAACATGCCCTGCTTGGCTTCCGCGGGCAGGCCGTCGTAGGCGGGGGTGTCGACCAGGCCGGGCGACACCACGTTCACCCGAAGCGGTGCGAGTTCCTTCGCCAGCGTCTGCGCCATCTGCGTGATGCCACCGTTCACCGCGGCAAGGCCGGCCGTGCCTGGCATTGCGGTACGCGACGCGGCGCCGCTGAGCATCACCACCGAACCATCACGGCGCAGGATGGGCAGCATTGCCTGCAGGCTCTGCCAGTAGCCGATCAGCTTGCCCTCCATCGCCTGGCGCAGCGCATCGGCGCTGGTGTGCGCAAAGGGGCCCCAGGCGGCGTTGCTCGACGCAGCCAGCACCAGGTGATCGAGGCGGCCGATGCGTCCCGCGGCGGCGGCGAGCGATGCTGCATCGGTGAAGTCCGCCACCACGCCGGTCGCGCGGCCTTCGATCTGGCCCAGTGCGGCGTCGAGCTTGGCTTGCGAGCGGCCTGCGATGAACACCTCGGCGCCGGCGCAGCCAAGGCGTTGTGCGGCGGCCAGGCCCATGCCGTTGCTGCCACCGATGATGAGAATGCGTTGCTGTGCGAGAGACATCGTGGAACTCCGAGTGCGTGTGGTCGATGTACCCACTGTAGGGTTGCGCAAGTCATCGGAGAAATGGATTATCGTGATACGAGCCATCCGAAAATTGGATACCTATGATTCCGCCCCGGCTCGATCTGAATCTGCTCGTTTCCCTCGACGTACTGCTTGCCGAGTGCAACGTCACCCGCGCCGCCAACCGTCTCGGCCTCTCGCAGCCGGCGCTGTCTGCGCAGTTACGGCAGTTGCGTGATGCTTTCGGCGATCCGCTTCTGATCCCCGCCGCGCGTGGCATGACGCCCACCGAGCGCGCCGAGGCCCTGCGCGAACCCTTGCGCAACCTGCTCGGCGAGCTGCAAGGCCTGGTCGCAGCCGGCCGTGGCTTTGACCCCGCCAGCGCGCAGCACACCTTCCGCATCGTCGCGAGCGATGCGATCCACAGCGTTGCCACGGCGCGGCTCGCCGCCCGCCTGCCGCAAATCGCGCCGGGCTGCCGCCTCGCGCTGATCGGCTTCGATGCGCGCAACACCGTCGAGTTGATGGCCGCCGGCGAGATCGACCTGATGCTCGCCGCACGCCCGTCCATGCCGGCCACACTGCGCGCGCGGCCGCTCTACGACGAAGGCTTCCTGTGCGTGATGCGCCGCGATCACCCCGCCGCCGCCGCACCGCTCGATCTCGACCGCTTCTGTGCGCTCGACCATGTTCTGGTCTCGCCGACCGGTGGCGGCTTTCACGGCACCGTGGACGACACGCTCGCCACCCTCGGGCGCAGCCGCCGCGTCGCGATCTCGCTCAACAGCTTCCTCCTGGTGCCCGGCGTGCTGGCCGGCGCCGACCTCGTCGCCACGGTCCCCGCACGCCTCGCACGCGCATGGTCCGACCGCCTCGCAGTGCTCGCCCCGCCCTGCGAGGTCGCCGGCTTCTCGGTGCTGATGGGCTGGCACGCCCGCGCCCATGCCGACCCGGCGCAGATCTGGCTGCGCGATGCGCTGGCGACTGCAATGACAGATGACTGACGAACGTCATATCGCATGGTTTGCATCAAGTCGCGAGATCTTCATGCCGTTACCCTAGCCTGGTTCGAAAGCCGTGTTGGGCGACCGGCGGGCTCAGAGGGAGAGAACGGCAGTGCAGGCCAAGGTGTATTGGGTGACGCCCGACGGCGTCGAACATCCGGATGCGATCAGGGCGGATCTGCTGCGGCTGGCGGGGCATGAGGTCAAGTGCATCGCGCCGGGCTTGCAGACACAGCACCCGGATGCGGTGTATGTGATCCGCGCCGACCTGATGGACGGCGTCGAGGGTCTCAAGCGCACGCTGCATGCGGGTAGCCGGCCGGCGCTGATCGTCATGCGCGATGCGGCCCATGCTGCGCTGGTGCAACGTTTTCTCGACGAGCGGGGCGATTCCGGCAGCCTGCACGACGTGATGGCCGCCAGCGCGGCGCCGGTCGAACTTGCGTGGCGTGTGAAGCGTCTGCTGCGGCTGGAGCGGCGCGAATCCGAACAATTGGCGCAGGTGTACTACGACCGCCTCACCGCGCTGCTCAACCGCCGTACCTGGCAGGAACGCGCGGAGAAGCTGGCACGGAACCAGGTCGATGGCGAGGGCGCGATCGGCGTGCTGCTGCTCGATGTCGATCACCTCAAGCAGGTCAATGACAGCTATGGCCATGAGGCCGGCGACGAGATCCTGGTCTTCCTCGCGGATTGCCTGCGCGAGTGGTTTGCGCCGGACGACCTGATCGCGCGCTTTGGCGGCGGCGAGTTTGTCGTGATGCTCAAGCGGCAGGACGAAAAGGCGGTCACCCGCGATGCGCGCCGCTTCATCGAACACTTCTGCACGATCCGCTTCCCGATCCTGACCGGCGGCCCGCAGGATGCGCACGCGTCGCGCCTGCGCCATCGCGAGTTCTGGCGTGCCGCGGTGCCGACGGCGCCGGCGCAGCGCGATGTGACGCCGCTGTCGATCAGCGGCGGGCTGGCGCTGGCGCACGCATCGCTCGGGCTGGAGGATCTGCTCGAAGCCGCGGATCAGGCGCTCTACCGCGCCAAGGGCGACGGCCGCGGTCGGCTGGTGGTGGCCGACGAGCTGGCCGAAAGCCTTGCGCGCGAGGGCAAGGATCTGCGCATCGACCACTTCGAGAACGTCACCCGCGTGGTCACCGAGCGGGTGACCAGCCTGATCACGCTGATGGGGCGCAGGCTGATGAGCGAAGCCACGCGCGACGCCTATCACGACGCGCTGACCGGCCTGCACAACCGCCGCTACCTCGACGAGCATGTCGAGCGCGAACTCGAAGCCGCGCGGCGCAATCATCGTGCCTTGTCGCTGGTGTTCCTCGACCTGGACCACTTCCACGACATCAACATGACCTACGGCTGGCCGACTGGCGATGCCGTGCTGCGCGCCTTTGCCGGCATCCTCGAACGCAGCGTGCGTACGATCGACTGGTCGGCGCGCTACGGTGGCGAGGAGTTCTGCCTGGTGCTGCCCGACACCGAGTTGCAGGAGGCGGTCGAAGTCGCGGAGCGCATCCGCCAGCACACCGAACAACTCGAGATCGTCGCCAGCGATGGCCGGCTGGTGCGCGTCACGACCAGCGTCGGGGTGGTGCAGCGCGGCTCGGAAACCACCGCCGTGCGCCTCTTCGATCGCGTCAGCGCGCTCGCGCGGGCGGCAAAGCAGCGCCGCAACTGCGTGGTCGCTGCGCCGGAAGAGGCTTAGCGTCGCCGCACAAAGCTGCCGGGGCTTTGATTGCGGGCTGCGTTAGCATGCGCATCGTGACACCGTGAGCGGTGCCGCGTCCCCCCACAATCCCGGAGTGTCCGTTTGAGCCTGCACAGGAATCTGCGCGCCCTGCTGCTGTGCTGCGCGTTGGCCTCGCCAGCGTGCGCGGCGGACCGAATCGTGTTCGCCGTCACCGCCGAAAACCACCTTCCGATTGCCGAGATCCAGGGCGATACGCTCAAGAGCGGCTTGCTCAAGGACATCGGCGATGCGCTCGCGGCGCGCATCGGGCGTACGCCCGAGTATCGGGTGCTGCCGAGCAAGCGGCTCGACGCCGCGCTGACGACCGGTGAGGTCGATGTAGCCTGCAACCAGACGCCGGCGTGGCGCAGCGCGGTGCTGATCTGGACGGTGCCGCTGTTTCAGGACCGTGGCTGGCTGGTGGTGCGCAACAGCCAGCCGCCGGTGCGGCGGATGGAGGAGCTCGCCGGCAGGCGTGTCGGCATGGTGCAGGGCTATGTCTACGTGGACCCGCCGCCCGCGGTGCAGGCGCGGCTGGAGCGTGACGATGCGCCCTCGATGCGTGCCAACATCGAGAAGTTTCTCCGTGGTTACAACGACTACGCACTGGTGAAGAACTGAGCTTTCGTTACTACCTGAAACAGAGCGGCAGCAGCGTCGCGATCCATCCACCGCTGATGCAACCGGTGTTCGAACCGGCCTGCGGCATCTCGCCCCGCTCGCGCATCAACGCCGCAAAGATCCAGCGTGCGGCGGCGGATCTGGTGCGCGAACACGCCATCGCACGCCTGCTGGACCGGTATCGCTGAAGCCCGCAAGGCACGCTGCGGCGAAAGGTGAATTGTTCGCTTGGCAGCCTGTCCGCCCGCCGCTATACCAACAGGTGGCGAAATCCTTTCTGGGGGCGAAGCGGTGAGCTATCAGGTGATCGGCCGAAACAAAGACGCAGCATTCACGCTGAAGATCCATCGCGGCGAAGGCATGGCCCTGCTTGCGATGAACTGGCGAAATGGTCCGCCACCTGCCGACTTCGTCGGCTTCGCGGTGGAGTACCGGGAGCCGGGCAGGGATCGCTACTTTGCGCTGCATAACCGCATTGGATTCCCGCGACCGGATGGCAAGGTCAGGGCCAGCAGCCTGAGCAGCCGGCTGTCGCCGCTGCAGATGTTCCGCTGGGTGCATGTGCCGCGCAACGCCGATCTGCCGGGCGCGTTCGCCTACCGGGTCACGCCGGTTTTCATGAACGCGCAGGACGAGCTCAGCTACGGCATTCCGCAGGAGGCCGAGATTGCGCTCCGCCGCGAAACCTACCCTGGCCAGCTCAATGTCGCCTTCACCCGCGGTTTCGTGTCCTCGCAGGCGTTTGTCGATCGTTACTGCAAGGGCGCGGAGGGCCTCGATACGCTGATCCCGCCATCGAGCGAGGGCGGGCTGGGCTTCGTGCCGTCGCATCCGAAAGCGGCGGAGGCGCTCGCGTGGATGGGCTTCGAAGCGCGCAGCACGGTCATCGAACTGCTCGACGAAGCGTTGCGTGACCCGACGGCCAAGGTGTGTGTCGTCGCCTACGACATCTGCGAGCCGGAAATCGTGCGAAGGCTTGAAGCGCTTGGCCCGCGCCTGCGCATCGTGATCGACGACAGTGCTTCGCATGCGAAAGCGGAGTCCGCCGAATCGCAGGTTGCTGCACGCTTGCGCCTTTCTGCCGGCGCGGCCAACGTGAAGCGGCACCACCTTGGCGGGCTGCAACACAACAAGACGATCGTGGTCGATGGCGAACAGGTGAAGGCGGCCGTGTGTGGCTCGACCAACTTCAGCTGGCGCGGGTTGTACGTGCAATCCAACAACGCGATCCTGGTGCGCGGCGCCGCGGCAATCACGCCCTTCCAAGCCGCGTTCGAGGCCTACTGGGCGAGCGACAAGGCGGCGGATTTTGCCGCGATGCCGCCTGCGGGCTGGCAGAGCCTGGGGCTCGACGGTGTTGATGCACGTGTCACCTTCTCGCCGCACGCGACCAGTGCGGGCTGCCTCGACGCAATCGCGGCCGATATCGCGAAGGCCCGTTCCTGCCTGTTCTACTCACTCGCCTTCCTGTACCAGACGCCAGGCCCGATTCAGGACGCGATCACGCAGCTCACCGGCCGGCCCGACCGTTTTGTGTATGGGATCTCGGATCGCGCGGTGAAGGGGCGTCTTGCGGGCATCGACCTGCAACGCCCGGGCGGCAACATCGCGCCGGTGCACGCGGCAGCGCTGAGTGGCAAGGTGCCGGAGCCGTTCAAATCGGAACCGACGGGGCTTGCCGGCAACTGGGGCACGCGCATGCATCACAAGTTCGTCGTGATCGATTTCGACAAGCCCTCGGCGCGCGTCTACATGGGCTCGTACAACTTCTCGGTCGCTGCCGACAGCGCCAACGGCGAGAACCTGCTGTGCATCCGCGATCGGCGCATCGCAACGAGCTACATGATCGAAGCGTTGCGCATCTTCGATCACTACCACTTCCGCGTGGTCGAGCAGCGCGCCCGGGCCGCACGGCGTGCGCTGCAACTCACCAAACCGCCGCGCGCCCCCGGTGAGGAAGCGTGGTGGGCGCGGTACTACAGCGATCCGCTCAAGCGCCGCGATCGCGAGCTGTTTGCGTAGGCCCGCGGCAGAACAAAAAAGGCCACCGCGAACGGTGGCCAAAGGGCGAATGACGGGCCGCCGGGCGGCGGCCGCATCATGGATCAGTAGTCGGCGTCGGCCATGTCAGCCGGCGAGCGGGCCGGCTTCTCGTCAGCCGGCGCTTCGGCGACCGTCGCGTCGGTGGTGAGGATCAGGCCGGCGACCGAGGCGGCGTTCTGCAGCGCAGTGCGCGTGACCTTGGTCGGGTCGATCACGCCCATCTCCACCAGATCGCCGTAGGCGCCGGTTGCCGCGTTGTAGCCGTAGTTGCCCTTGCCTTCGAGCACCTTCGCGACCACCACCGAGGGCTCGTCGCCGGCATTCGCGGCGATGGCGCGCAGCGGCTCTTCCAGGGCCCGCATCACGATGCGGATGCCGGCTTCCTGGTCGGCGTTGTCGCCCTTGAGCGATTCGATGCGGCTGCGCGCACGCAGCAGCGCCACGCCGCCACCCGGCACGATGCCTTCCTCGACCGCCGCACGGGTCGCGTGCAGCGCGTCGTCGACGCGGTCCTTCTTCTCCTTCATCTCGACTTCGGTCGCGGCACCCACCTTGATCACCGCGACACCGCCGGCGAGCTTGGCGACACGCTCCTGCAGTTTCTCGCGGTCGTAGTCGCTGGTGGTGGTCTCGATCTGGGCGCGGATCGTCTTCACCCGCGCTTCGATCTTCGCCTGGTCGCCGGCGCCGTCGATGATCAGCGTGGCTTCCTTCTGCACCTCGACACGCTTGGCGCGGCCCAGCTCGGCCAGCGTCGCCTTCTCCAGCTGCAGGCCGGTCTCTTCCGAGATCACCGTCGCGCCGGTGAGGATCGCGATGTCTTCGAGCATCGCCTTGCGACGGTCGCCAAAGCCCGGCGCCTTCACCGCGGCCACCTTCAGCACGCCGCGCATGCTGTTGACCACCAGGGTCGCGAGTGCCTCGCCTTCCAGATCCTCGGCGATGATCAGCAGCGGCTTGCCGGCCTTGGCGACGGCTTCGAGCACCGGCAGCAGGTCGCGGATATTGGAGATCTTCTTGTCGTGCAGCAGGATCAGCGGATCTTCGAGCACCGCGGTCTGCTTGTCCGGGTTGTTGATGAAGTAGGGCGAGATGTAGCCGCGGTCGAACTGCATGCCCTCGACCACGTCGAGTTCGTTCTCAAGGCTCTTGCCGTCCTCGACGGTGATCACGCCTTCCTTGCCGACCTTGTCCATCGCGTCGGCGATGATCTTGCCGATCGACTCATCCGCGTTGGCCGAGATGGTGCCGACCTGGGCGGTCTCCTTGCTCGTGGTGATCGGCTTCGAAAGCGTTTGCAGCTCGGCGACCACGGCGCTCACCGCCTTGTCGATGCCGCGCTTGAGATCCATCGGGTTCATGCCCGAGGTCACGTACTTCATGCCTTCCTTGACGATCGCCTGCGCCAGCACGGTGGCGGTGGTGGTGCCGTCGCCGGCGATGTCACCGGTCTTCGAGGCCACTTCCTTCACCATCTGCGCGCCCATGTTCTCGAACCGGTCTTTCAGTTCGATCTCCTTGGCGACCGACACACCGTCCTTGGTGATCACCGGTGCGCCGAAGCTGCGTGCGAGCACGACGTTGCGACCCTTCGGGCCGAGGGTGACCTTCACCGCGTCGGCCAGCGTGTTCACGCCCTTCAGAATGCGGGCACGGGCGTTCTCATGGAACTTGACGTCCTTGGCTGCCATGTCTGACTCCTGATTGTCTTGAACGGGGGATGGCTCAGGCGGCCTTCTTCAGGTCGGCCGCGGCTTCGATGATGGCGAGCACCTCGTCCTCGCGGACGACCAGGTACTCCTCGCCATCGAGCTTCACGGTCTGGCCGGCGTAGGTGCTGAACAGCACGCGGTCGCCGGCTTTCACCGCTGGCACGCGCAGGTTGCCGTTGTCCAGCGTCTTGCCGGGGCCGACGGCGATGACTTCGCCCTGCACCGGTTTCTCGGAGGCGGTATCGGGGATGACGATGCCGGATGCCGTCGTGCGCGAAGCTTCGATCCGCTTGACGATAATCCGGTCATTAAGGGGACGGAGTTTCATGTCCTTTCTCCTTTTACGATTCAGATCACCAGGAAGGGATACGGGTGCGCCCGCCGCGTTCGAACGCGGCGACCAACCCGGCCGGGTGTGCCGGCAAAAGCCGATGTAGGAGCGAAATTCCGGCTTTCAAGAGGGTAGCGCAACATCGCGCGCAGCCCTTGCGCGACAGGGCCTTCAGCGCAAGATCAGGCGTGCCGTGCGGCCCAGGCGATAGCTCATGTGGCGGTTGCCGTCGCCGCGCGGGGGCTGGGGCGTTACCGGGCAGGGCGGCTCGCGGCGGCCATCGGCGCGCAGCGTGTCGTCGCCGTCCGCACTCGGCCAGATGCCGCCCGATACCGGTCGGAACTGCCACTGCACATAGCCCACGTCACCGGCCCGATGCATCAGCGCTTCACGATCGGGGGCGGATTCCACTGGCAGATCGTCGTCGCGTTCGGCCCACAACACCGGGTCGGCAAACGCGCGTCGGCAGGCCAGCGCCTCGGCGCCGGGCGCGCCCACGGTGTTGCAGGCGCGGTGCTCGTCGCGGTCGAGCGACCAGGCGCCCAATTGCCACGCGGCATCGAGCACTTCGTGTTCAAGCTCGGCGAGTGCGCGCCAGCGTGGATTGAGTTGCAGCAGTGACAGCGGCACCGCACGCAGCGGCGCGTCGCGCTGCCCGGCATCGCGCCGGAAGGCATGCCAGTGCAGGCCGAGCAGGACGGGGGTGTTGGCGTGGGGCAGTGCGGTTAGGCTCACCGCGAAGAGCGGCATGCGCAGCGGTTGCGCCTGCCCGAGGATGCTATCGAGGATCGACACAAGACCTCCCTGATTGCAGAAGTCAGGCCGATAACGCTAGCAAAACCGGCCCGCGCCGTGAAGCGGGGCGGGCCGGGTGCCGGATCAGTCGATACGGACCTCGACGCGGCGCGGCTGCGCATGCGCCTTCTTCGGAATCCGCAGCCGCAGCACGCCGTGGCGCAGCTCCGCCTCAACCCGCTCGGCATCGAGTTCGCGCGACAGCGTGAAGGCGCGGCGGAAGCGCGGCGCCTCGACTTCCGCATGGATCGACGTGATGCCCTGCGGTGCCGGCAGCGCGATCGCGCCTTCCAGCGTCAGCAGGTCGCCATCGACCTGGATGTTGAGGTGCTCCTTCGGCACGCCGGGGAGGTCGGCGATCAGCAGGATGCCCTGCGGGTCTTCGATCACGTCGACAGCCGGGATCAGCACATCGTCTTCACGTGCGGCGCTGTTGGGGGTGGCCTGGGTCATGGCGGGGCTCCTCACAGGATTTCGATCTTGCGCGGTTGTTCGGCAACGCGGCGCGGCACGCTGACATGCAGCAGCCCGTCGCGGTAACGGGCGCTCACGGCGCCGGCGTCGATGTCGTCCGGCAGCGTGACCACGCGGCGGAAGCGGCCGCTGAAGCGCTCGCCGATGTGCACCGTGGCCTTCTGATCCGCTGACGGCAGATCGGACTTGCGTTCGCCCGACAGCGTCAGCACGCCGCGTTCGATCTGCACATCCAGCGTGGCGGGGTCGATGCCCGGCGCGAATGCGTACAGCTCAACGGCGGTGGCGGTGCTGCCGATGTTGATCGGCGGAAAGCTGCCCTGCGTGGCACCGCGGATGCTCGACGAACGCTCGGTGGGCTGGAGTTCGCGCTGCAGCCGGTCCAGCTGGGCAAGCACTTCGCGGGGGATGAAACTCCGGTAGATCATGGATGTCTCCTTGTCGTCCTCACGGCGCGCCGGCATGGCGGCCCATGGACCAAAAATGGGGGTTGGGCCGCTACGATTCAAGCACTTGAAGTTCGCACGGTGCGCCGCCACATCACACGCGATCAGGCGCGCGCAGGGGCGCAGCCCGAACGGGAGAACGCACATGGCAGGGCAGCGAAACCAGGGATTGCAGCGTTGGGGCTGGCTGCTTGCAGGCGCCGTGCTCGCTTCGGCAGCGACGATGGTCGCGCCCGATCTGCTGGCGCGCGTGGCCGGCAACGCGGCCACGCCACGAGCCGTCACCCCCCGCGGCGAACTGCAGCCGGACGAAAAGGCCACGATCGCCCTGTTCGAGCGCAGCCGCGACGCGGTGGTGTTCATCACCACGCGCGAACGGGTACGCGACCTGTGGACCCGCAACGTGATGACCGTGCCGAAGGGCAGTGGCTCGGGCTTCCTGTGGGACGAATCCGGTTACGTCGTTACCAACTACCACGTCATCGAGGGCGCGAGCGAAGCGACGGTGCGGCTGGCCGACGGCACGGACTACCGCTCCACGCTGGTCGGCGCCAGCCCCGAGCACGACATCGCGGTGCTGCGCATCAAGCTCGGTGACAAGCGGCTCGCGCCGATTCCGCTCGGCAGCAGTGGCGACTTGCGCGTCGGGCAGAAGGTGTTCGCGATCGGCAACCCATTCGGCCTGGACTGGACGCTCACCAGCGGCATCGTCTCGGCGCTGGATCGTTCCTTGGGTGAAGACGATGGGCGCGCGATCCACCATCTGATCCAGACCGATGCCGCGATCAACCCCGGCAACTCCGGTGGCCCGCTGCTCGATTCGGCCGGCCGGCTGATCGGCATCAACACGATGATCTACAGCCCCAGCGGGGCGAGCGCCGGCATCGGTTTCGCGGTGCCCGCCGATACCGTCAACCGCGTGGTGCCGGAGCTGATCCGCAGCGGCCGTTACGAGCGCCCCAACCTCGGCCTGGAGCTGGATGAGCGCATCAACGCGCGGCTCGCCCGCATGTTCGACATGCGCGGCGTGTTCGTCGTCAAGGTCGAACGCGGCTCCGCCGCCGAGGTGGCCGGCCTGCGTGGCGTGGGCTTCACCGCGAACGGTTCGGTGATCATCGGCGACGTGATCACCGCGGTGGATGGCAAGCCGATCGAATCGGTCGACAAGCTGCTTGCCCTGCTCGACGACCGCCGCGGCGCGGCGCAGGTGCAGCTCACCGTGACACGGCAGGGTAAATCGGTCGTGGTGCCGGTGCGCACTCCGCGCTGAGCCGCATACGGCGCCGTGATGCGCTTGTTGCTCAGGCATGTATCGCCGCGGAAAGCCGCATCACGGCTCGGTGACACACAAGTCCACACAGCCGACCTTCCTATTCGCGCCGCGATTTCTTACGCTCAATACGTGACATGAGCTGCCAGCATTGCTTGGCGGCGTCGCACACACATCAGTGAGGGCAAACCCGTCGAAAGGCGGGGACGCAAAGCCTCCGGCCTACGGCGCACAAGCGCTACGGTAGCGGGGTTGCCAACGCCCGCCGGTGATCACCGGCGACACTGCGCAAAGCGCGCATCGGCGTTGTCGCCAATCGGCCCTCCGTGACTTGAACCTGGAGTGGCCATGAAGAGAAATTCCCGACTTAAGGCGTCGCAACGCGGCATGCTGCTGGCGGCATTCGCATCGCTGCTGCTTGCCGCATGCGGCGGCGCTGGCGACGGCGCAAACAGCGCGCCGGCAGCCCAGCCGGTCGTGCTGACCGAAACGACGATCGAGGTGCCCGCCGAAACGGTGCCGGCGACCGCCGCGGACCAGCTAGCGCAGCCGGCGTTTCACGTCGCCCCGGTGCTGCTCGACGAGCCGGACGACCGTGATGCGATCGACAACAGCGCATCGGCGCTGATCCGCCCCCGTGCCCAGTACGTGCCTGCGACGCAGGCAGCCATGAGCAGCCGCCGCCTCACGGTGGAATCCCTGCTCACCGCGCGCCGGATGCAGGCGCGCAGCGTGCAGCCGCTCAATGCCGATGGGTCGGTCACGCCGATGGCATCGAGCACCGCGGTGTCCACCTACACGCCGGCACAGATCCGCGCCGCCTATGGTTTGCCCGCGCTGCCCGCTTCGGGCACCGCACTGACCTCCGCGCAGGCCGCCCAGTTGGGTGCCGGCCAGACGATCTACATCGTCGATGCGTATCACGATCCGAATGTCGCCGCGGAGCTCAATGCGTTCAACCAGAAGTTCGGCCTGCCGAGCTGCACCAGCCGTACGCTCACGACAAGCACCGCACTGCCCTTGCCCGCCCCGGCCGCCACCGACGGCTGCGCGCTGGTGGTGGCCTACAGCAACGCCAGCGGCGCGCTGACAAATGCCGCGCCGGCCTTCGATTCCGGCTGGGCAACCGAGATCACGCTGGATGTTCAATGGGCGCACGCTACGGCGCCCTTGGCGCGCATCGTGCTGATCGAAGCGCCCGACCCGTCGCTCAACAGCCTGGTCGGCGCGGTTCGCCTTGCCAACACGATGGGCCCCGGCGTGGTGTCGATGAGCTTCGGTGCCACCGAGGGCAACTGGACGAGTTCGGTCGACTCGGCATTCACCGGCACCGGCATGACCTACCTCGCCGCCACCGGCGATTCCGGCGCCGCGGTGTCGTGGCCAGCGGTTTCGACCAACGTGGTGGCCGTCGGCGGCACCTCGCTCACCTACACCGGTTCGGGCACGCGAACCGAGATCGCCTGGTCCGGCACCGGCGGTGGTGTCAGCGCCTATGTGCCGACGCCGTCCTACCAGGCGAGCGCTGTGCCGGGGGTTGGCAGCCTGCCGCGCCGCGGGGTTGCCGACGTGGCCTTCAATGCTGATCCTTCGACGGGCCAGTTCGTGGCGGTGATTCCGCCGGGTAGCTCGACGGTCAACTGGATCAGCGCGGGCGGCACCAGCCTGTCGACACCGCAGTGGGCCGGCGTGCTGGCGGTGGCCAATGCCATGCGGCTGCAAAATGGCAAGACCCTGGTCGGCGCGCCGCATGTGTCGCTGTACGGGCAGATCGGCGCAATTCCCGGGACCTATGCATCGGTGTTCGCCGATGTTGCTCAAGGCTCGCACGGAACCTGCGCAAGCTGCTTCGCGCGGACCGGGTATGACCAGCTCACCGGCTTGGGTACGCCGAATGTATCGAGCCTGCTGAGCACGCTCGCGGGCAGCAGCGCGGTCGCGAAGGCGCCTGTGGTGTCGCCGGCGTCGATCAGCGGCAAGGTCGGTACGCCTCTCAGTTTCAGCGTTACGGTGAGCGCGACCAATCCGGTGACGTACACGCTCAGCGGCGCGCCGGCTGGCATGACGATCAGCACTGCGGGTGTGGTGAGCTGGGCGACGCCGGTGCTCGGCAGCTATGCGGTGACGGTGATCGCCAAGGACAGCAAGACAGCGCTCAGCGGCCAAGGCGTTTACACCGTCAAGATCGAGGCGCCGCTACCGCCGGCGGTGACCGCCGCGACCGTCAACGGCATGGCGGGTACGCCGCTCTCGTACAGCGTTGCTGTAACGGCCAGCAACCCGGTGACCTACGCGCTTACAGGCGCCCCGGCCGGAATGGCGATCAGCAGCACAGGTGTCGTCACCTGGGCGAGCCCGGCGTTGGGCACTTACACGGTGACGGTGACCGCGAAAGACAGCAAGACCGGCCTGACCGGCCAAGGCGTGCTGAGTGTGAAGATCGCGGCACAGCCGGCGCCGGCCGTGCCATCGGGCGCCATCAGCGGCAAGGTCGGCACGCCGCTGTCGTTCAGCGCGGCCGCGGTTGCCAGCAACCCGGTTGTCTACGCGCTGTCCGGTGCACCGGCCGGCATGGCGATCAGCGCGAGCGGCGTGGTGAGCTGGGCCAGTCCGCTTGCGGGCACCTACACCGTCACCGTGACCGCGAAGGACAGCAAGACTGGTCTGAGTGGCAAGGGGGTCTTCATGGTCACGATTGCCAGCGCACCGGCGGGCCCGACGATTACCGCCCCGGCCCTGACCGGGGTGGCCGGCAAGCCATTGAGCGGCACCATCGGCATCTCGAATGTGTCTGGCGGTGCCATGTCGGTGACCATCACCGGTGTGCCGCTGGGGGTGGCATTCTCGCTCAGCGGTCAGTCGATCGTGCTGAACTGGGCCGCGCCCGTGACGGGCAGCTACCTGCTGAACATCACAGTCAGGGACGCCGCGGGCCGCACCTCGCAGGCGAGCATGCCGATCACGATCAACGCGAAGTAGCCGCAGCGGCGGCCGCGCTGGCAAAGCGCTGGCCGCCGTCCGCGAATTGGCGCGCGCGCAACACGCGCCCTCGTGGCGGGCGCACTTCGGTCAGAATGACGCCTCAGCCCTAATTCCCGACGCCATGCACCTGCGTTTCCCGAATCGTCTTCAGGCAAGCCCCGCGACTGCGGCGGCGTGCGTGTGCGCGCTCGGGCTGAAATCCAAAAAACGACTTCTCCGCTGACGGGGATGTCGCGTCCCGTCGGGCGGAATGCCGGACGGGGTCGCTCACGCATTGCATCTGTATCTTCTGCCCCGCTCCGGAACCCCTCCGGCGGAACGGCTCTTCAATCCGTTCTGAATGAGGCAATTCATGCAATCACGTTTCGAAGGTATCTGGGTCCCCATCATCACGCCGTTCAGCGGCGAGTCCGTCGACCATGCGGCGCTCGCGCGTCTGGCGCGGCACCTGGCCGCACAAGGCATCGCCGGCTTGGTCGCGGGAGCGACGACGGGTGAGGGCGCGCTGCTCGGCCTTGACGAGCAGGCCGCGGTGTTCGCGACGCTGCGTGGCGCAGCGCCATCGTTGCCGATCGTACTCGGCGTGTCGCAGGCCGCCACGCAGGCAGCCGTCGCCCAGGCGCGCCATCTCGCTGCGCTGCGGCCCGAGGGTTTGTTGGCCACACCGCCAACCTATGTGCGCCCGACACAGGACGGCGTGCAGCGGCATTTCGAAGCGATCGTCGAAGCGGCGGATCTGCCGGTGCTGGTCTACAACATCCCCTATCGCACGGCGGTGAATGTGGAGCTGGAGACCTTGCAGGCGCTTGCGCGCGATCCGCGCGTCGTCGGTATCAAGGAATGCGGCGGCAGCGTCGAGCGCCTGTTGCGGCTGGTGCACGAGACACCGCTGCGGGTTCTTTCCGGCGACGACTCGCAGAACTTCGCCGCACTGTGTGCCGGCGCGCACGGCACCATCGCGGCGTCGGCGCATATCGAGGCGGCGCTGCATGTGCGCATGCATGCACGCTTGCGTGACGGCCTGCTCGTCGAAGCACGGCGCATTGCAGTGGCGCTGCTGCCGCTGACCCGCGCGCTCTTCGCCGAACCCAACCCCGCGCCCTTGAAGGCCTTGCTGGCCGAGCTCGGGTGGTGCGAGGCCGATGTCAGGCTGCCTTTCGTGCCGGCGACCGAGGCGCTGCGCGGGCGGCTGCGGGAAGAGCACGCAACGCTTCAGCGCTGTGTTGCCAGCCTTGGCGGCTGAAGCAAATCGGCATCGTGCTGCGCGGCTGGCGGGGCACGATGTCGCAACTGCGCTTCAGTCGCCGAGCGCCTGCTTGAAGTCGCCCAGGATGTCCTGCTGGTCTTCGATGCCGACCGATACGCGGATCAGCGATTCGGCGATGCCCATCTCGGCGCGCTTCTCGGCACCCATCTCCCAGAAGATCGTGTGGGCGACCGGGATGATCAGCGTGCGGGTGTCACCAAGGCCGGTGGCGATGATCGGTAGGGTCAGGCGGTCGATGAAGGGCAGGCAGTCGGCGTCGTCCTTCAACTCGAAGGCGAGCAGCCAGCTATTGCCGCAGAACAGTTCCTGCGCGCGAGCATGCTGCGCATGTGACGCGAGACCGGGGTAATACACGCGACGCACGGCGGGGTGGGCTTCCAGCATTTCGGCCAGGGCTTGTGCATTGGCGCTGGTCGCATTCATGCGCAGGCCGAGCGTTTCGGCGCCCACAGCCAAGTGATGCGAGGCCTCGGACGACAGCGCCGCGCCCTGGTCGCGCAGCCCCTTCTTCTTGATCTGCCCAAGCCCCCAGGTGGCCGGGTTGCCCTTGCGGTAACCCTCGAAGATGTTCGGATAGTTCGACCAGTCGAACAGCCCGGTGTCGGTGACTGCGCCGCCCAGCGCGTTGCCGTGGCCGCCGATCGACTTGGTCAGCGAATTGATGATCAGCGACGCGCCCACCGCCTTGGGCTTGAACAGCCAGGGCGAGGTGACGGTGTTGTCGACCACGTAGATCAGGCCATGTGCCTTGCACACCGCACCGATGCCGGCGAGGTCGGCGACCTGGGTGCGCGGGTTGGCAATCGTCTCGACGAAGACCATGCGGGTCTGCGGGGTTACAGCGGTTGCCACCTCGGCTGCGTCAGTCGCGTCGACCATGCTTACGCGGATGCCGAGGCCCTGCAGGGTGCCGAGCACGCTGTTGGTGTTGCCGAACACGAACTTGCTGGCGATCAGGTGATCGCCCGCCTTCAGCAGTGTGGTGAACACCGCAACGATGGCGGCCATGCCGGTGGCAAAGCAGATCGTGCCGCGGCCGTCTTCCATGCGATTGACGCAGGCTTCCAGCGCGGCCACCGTGGGCGTGCCCTGGCGTGCGTAATTGAAGCCGGCAATCTCGCCCTTGAAGACGCCGATCAGTTCGGCCGCGTTGGCGTAGCCGTACTGCACCGAGGTGTGCATCGGCTTGTGGATGCCACCGTGTTCGACACCGCCGAGACGGTCTCCGTGAACGGTACGGGTGGTGAAGCCCCAGCGGGCGGGGTCGGGTTTGCTCATGATCGTCGGGGGTCTGGATGCGGGCGGAAGCGGGATTTTACGCTGTCGGCACGAAGCCTTCGGCGATCCATGTGTGGACTTGTTGCCAGACGCGGGCCTCATGCAGCATCGCCATGTGGCCGAGGCCACCGAGCTGAGCGCGGGCGATGTTTGCGCGAGGCCGCTCAGCCAGCGCGCTGTCCGGGGTCACGAGTCCGTCGCCAACCAGCTTGCCGAGCGCGCTGTCGCTGTCTTCGGCAATCGTTGCACCAAGGAAGCGCAGCTCGACCTCGGGCGGGTCCTGGCCCGCATCGGCGCCGATGCCGTCGTGCAGGTCGCGGATGCCGGCACTGCGGCGGCGCGCGATGGCGCCGATCGGGGCGGTCACGTCGAAGCTATCCAGCAAGCGGTTGGTGACCATGCCCAGCCGTTCGAGCGGCGAGCCGAGTTGCGGTGAGCCCAGGCAGATCAGCATGCGGGTACGCGCCAGCCACGGGCTGCCGGCGCCCTGCCACAGCGCGCAACGCGCAATCAGGCCGCCCATGCTGTGGCCGATCAGCAGGATCTCTTGCAGGCTGGGCTGCGCCGCGCACAGCGTTTGGAGCAGTTCGGCGAAGGCGCTGGCGTTGTCTGCAATCGGCAGGCCGCTGTTGTAGCGCAGGTAGAGCACGGTATAGCCGAAATCCGCATGGACCTGTGCGCCGTAATCCGGCTCGCCACTGTCGGCATCCGGCACCCAGCAATGCTCGTCGCACGCGAGCCCGTGCAGGAAGATGCAGACCCGACGCTGCGGGATATGCAGGTGATCGAGCACCGCAGCGCTGTGTCGGCCACGTTCGAATAGTTGCATTGGCGTCGCCAGCGCTTCGCCGTGTGCAGCGAGATGGTCGCCGAAGACGCCGTTGATCGCGGCGCGTAGCCCGCTCTCGCGCGGCCCGGGCGGCGCGTCGCTGGCGAGCGCGCGCTCCGCCTCGCCGGCGAGGCTGAAGAGGCCGCGGTTGCCCAGCCGCACCGCGGCGTGAACCCCCGCGCTCACCGCATCGTGGATGCTCTCGATCAACGCGGCGGGTTGCGCCACCACCGGAACCTGCTTGAGGGCGCCGAAGGTTTTCCCGGCAATCGCGCGGTGCATGGCTTCGACCTGATGGCTGACCTCATGCAAGCCGCGTTGCAGCGCGGGCGCATAGCTCGGCTTGGGCTTGGGTTTGTCGTGCTTGCTCATGGCGTACCCCTGACGCATCGGCGAAGCCTGATTGTGCGCCTGCAATGCCTGCCCCGACCGCTCAAGTCGGGCGAAAAGGCGCCAGCCCTAGAAACTGCTGGTCTTCAGCCTGTTCTGCGGTGCGCGGGTGCCAATCCGCTTTTGAGCCAGCGCAAATGCCAACGAACTTGGCCAAAAGGCACCCTTAATGTTTCGGAAACGCGGCCGTTGGATGCACGTGGCATGTGGATGCGACGAGCGCTTCGTTCCTGTCCGACATGTACACACCAGCACCGATTCCTCGGGCGCGCAGTAGTTCAAGGCCTCCCGATCGATCGCTTGCGCAAGCGGACTCGTTCCGCGCTTCGAGGCAGGGAAACATGACTCAGAAGACGACCGCCGTTGTCATCGAGGGCGAAATGACCATCGTCAACGCCGGTCTGACCCGCGAACAGTTGCTTGAGGCGTTGAATTCGGGACGCCAGGTTGAAGTCGACCTCTCGCGCGTCAACGAACTCGACAGTGCGGGGCTGCAGTTGATGATCGCGGCCCGGCGCGAAGCGACGGCGCGTGAGGTTCCGCTGCACTTCGTTGGCCATAGCGGTGCGGTGCTCGAGGTGCTTCACCTGTGCAACCTCTCTGATCAATTCGACGCCGTGGCAGTAACGGCGGCGCAGTAACGAGCGGGACGCCTGACATGAATCTGGATGACGCTCTCCAAATCTTCATCATCGAAGCGCGGGAACTGCTGGAGGAGATGGAAGAGGCCTTGCTCCGGGTGGAGCAGGCGCCGGACGACGCCGAAACCATCAATGCGATCTTTCGCGCGGCGCATACCATCAAGGGCTCCGCCGGGCTGTTCGGCCTCGACCACATCGTCGCGTTCACGCACATCGCAGAAAGCGTGTTGGTCCGGGTGCGCAATGGCGAGTTGAAGATCGACTCGCCGCTGGTTGCCACCTTCCTGGCTGTTCGCGATCACATCGGGTCGCTGATCAACCTGGTGGCGCAGGGCGGCGAACCGGACGAAAACACCCGGCACACTGCGGAGCTGCTCACCGAGCGACTGCGGGCCTATGTTGGAACGTCGCTGCCGGCAACGATTCAAGCCGCGGCACCGTCGCCTGCGGTGCGGACCGCCGAAACGCCGCAGGAAGGCGGCGTCGGGACGGATCACTGGCACCTCTCGCTGCGCTTCAATGCCACGGTGCTGCAAAGCGGGCTCGACCCGCTGGCGATGATCCGCTACCTCACGAGCTTTGGGGAAATCGCACACATCATCACGCTGGCCGATCTCGTACCGCCGCTATCGGCGCTCGATCCGGAGGCCAGCTATCTCGGCTACGAGATCCGTTTCAGGACGGATGCCGACAAGGCGAAGATCGAATCGGCGTTCGAGTTCGTACGCGACGAGGCGCAGATTTCGATCCTGCCACCGCATAGCAAGGTTGCCGATTACCTGCGGTTGATCGAAGAGATGCCGGACGAGGATCTCAAGCTCGGCGAGATCCTTGTGAAGTGTGGAACCCTGACCGAATCGGAGCTGGCCGCCGCCCTCAATCGGCAGGCGGGGAACGATACTGCCCAGGCGCCGCGAATCGGCGAGGTGCTGGTGGACCAGAAGGTCGTCCAGCCGAAGGTGGTGGAGGCGGCGCTCGACAAGCAGAAGCAGGCCAAGGAACGCTCCGGCGGCGAGGCCGGCCTGATCCGGGTGAACGCCGACAAACTCGACGAGCACATCAACCTGATCGGCGAGTTGATCATTGCGAGCGCCGGCGCCAGCCTGCTGGCACAGCAACACGGGCTGCCGAATCTGCTCGAAGCGGCCGCACGGTTATCGCGTCTGGTCGAAGAGGTGCGCGACTCGGCGCTCACCCTGCGCATGGTGCAGATCGGTGCCACCTTCAATCGTTTCAATCGCGTCGTGCGCGATGTGAGCGCGGATCTCGGCAAAGACATCAGGCTGGAGATCAGCGGTGCCGAAACCGAACTCGACAAGACCGTGGTGGAAAAGATCGGCGATCCGCTCACGCATCTGGTACGCAACTCGATGGACCACGGCATCGAGCACGCCGAGCTTCGAATTGCGCGCGGAAAGCCGGCCTACGGCACGCTGCGGCTCAACGCCTACCACGATTCCGGCAGCATCGTGATCGAAGTGTCGGACGACGGTGGCGGCCTGAATCGGGAGCGGATACTTGCCAAGGCGCGCGAACGCGGCCTGGTCAAGAGCGACCAGCACCTGTCGGATCAGGACATCTACAGTCTGATTTTCGAGCCCGGCTTCTCGACCGCCGATCAGGTCAGCAACCTGTCCGGGCGCGGTGTCGGCATGGATGTCGTACGCAAGAACATCAACGCCTTGCGCGGCGCGGTCGAGATCGAAAGCAGCGAAGGCCAGGGCACCACGACGCGGATCCGCCTGCCGCTGACGCTGGCGATCATCGATGGCTTCCTGGTCGGGGTCGGTCGCTCCACCTATGTGGTGCCGCTCGACATGGTCGTCGAGTGTGTCGAGCTGACCGCCGACGAATCACAGGCCGCGCACGGAAGCGACTACCTCAACCTGCGCGGCGAGGTGCTGCCTTTCATCCGCCTCAGACAGCTATTCAATGTCAAGGACAGCGAGGCCGAGATGCTTGAGGCCGACGACGATGCCGACGAACTGGAGGCGTCCGACAGCCCGGTTTCGTCAGGCACTGCGCTGCTGACGCGCGAAGGCGCCGCCGCGCTGGCGAGCGACCCGGAACTGGCCTTCCTGCTGCATCCGGTGAAGCGCGAGAACGTGGTGGTCGTGCAGTACGCCGGCCACCGGGCGGGCCTGGTTGTAGACCGCCTGATGGGTGAATTCCAGACCGTGATCCGTCCGCTTGGCGCCGTGTTCGGCGGCCTCGACGGCATCAGTGGTTTCACGATCCTCGGTGACGGCAACGTCGCGATGATTCTCGATGTGCCGGGCTTGGTCAGACGACTCGCCCGCCATGAACCGAACCGAAAGTTGCAAATCACTGCCGCCGCTGCGGCGTCCGAATGAACAAGTCAGCCCGCTGAATGACCGAAGGAGCAAAGCATGCTTAACAACCTGAAAATCGGAGCCCGGCTCGGGTTCGGGTTTGTTTCTGTCCTCGTTCTTCTGATCGTGGTTTCCGTGCTCTCGGTCAGCCGAATCAACGTGCTGAGCGCCGAAGTCAGCAACATGGCCAACGACAAGTTCAAGAAGACCGTGCTCGTCAATGACGTGATGGATGCGGTCAACGTCATCGCGCGTGCGATGCGCAACGCGCTGCTGTTGCCGCCGGCCGCAGCCACCAAGGAACTCGACCGGCTCGAAGAGGCACGCAAGACCATCAGCGATGCGCTTGGCAAGCTCGAACAGCTGATCCAGTCGGAAGAAGGCAAGCGCCTGCTGGCAAACGTCGTCGATGCGCGCAAGGAGTATCTGGTGACGCAAGGCGCATTCGTCGATCTGGTGAAGGCCGGAAAGCGTGACGAGGCGATCGCCTATATGTTGGGCGATGTCCGCAAGGCTCAGGCGACCTACCTCGATACGCTGCACAAGCTGAACGACTTCCAGACCAAGCTGATGGAAGACGCGGGCAAGCAGGCCGAGCAGACCGCGGCCGAATCCAACCGTATCGTGATTGGCTTGGCGGTTGCGGCGGCGTTGCTAGCGAGCGTATTCGGCTTCTTCATCACCCGCAGCATCACCCGCCCGGTTTCCGCTGCGCTGGATGCGGCCAGCAAGATTGCGGAAGGCGATCTGAACGTGAAGATCGATGCGTCCGGCAAGGACGAAGTGGCGATGCTGCTCGCGGCGCTGGACAAAGCCGTCGCGGCCCTGAAGAACATGAGCGCCGAGGCAGGCCGGCTGTCGCAAGCCGCGGTCGCGGGGCAGTTGTCGACCCGCGCCGATGCCTCGCAGTACAAGGGCGAGTATCGGGCCATCGTTCAAGGCGTGAACGACACGCTCGACGCGGTGATCGGTCCGCTCAATGTAACGGCCGACTATGTCGACAAGATCTCGAAGGGCGTCATCCCGCCCACCATCACCGACCACTACAACGGTGAATTCGACGTCATCAAGACCAACCTCAACGCTGCAGTGAAGATGATGAACGACCTGCTGGCGCAGACGGACATCATCATCAAGGCGGCCGCAGCGGGCGAACTCGACAAACGTGCCAATGCCGATCTGTTCGTAGGTGGCTGGAATCAGCTGGTGAAGGGCGTCAACGAAACCGTATCGAACATCGTCAATCCGGTTGCCGAGGGCAACCGGGTACTGCGGCGCATCGCTGGGGGTGATCTGTCGGAGTCGGTGACGATTACCTGCTACGGCGACCACCAGCGCATGAAGGATGCCGTCAATGCGGTGCATGCATGGCTGACCGAACTGGTGGCCTATGTAACGAAGATCGCCAACGGCGACATGAGCGCCACGATGGGCAAGGCATCGGAGCGCGACCAGATCCACCAGTGGCTGATGATGATGAAGAACAACATCAACGCGCTGATCAAGGACGCGGTCACGGTGTCCAACGCGGCCGCGGAAGGCCGGCTCGATGTGCGCGCCGATGCCAGCCAGCATCAGGGCGGCTATCGCGAAATCATCGAAGGCCTGAATTCGACGATGGATGGCGTGGTCGGCCCGGTCAACGAGGTCAAGCAAGTCATGGCGGCGGTGTCGACGGGTGACCTGACGATGAGCATCACCACGGAATATCGCGGCCAGATCAAGGAACTCAGCGATGCAGTGAATGCCACCGTGACGCGGCTTTCCGAAACCATTGCGGCGGTCAACAACACCTCCGAGGCGCTGGTGTCGGCCACCGAGCAGGTCACCGAGACTGCGCAGGCACTGTCGCAAGCGTCGTCCGAACAGGCTGCGAGTGTCGAGCAGACCTCAGCGTCGGTTGAAGAGATGTCGGCCTCGATCAAGCAGAACACCGAGAGCGCAAAGGTTGCCGACACGATGACCGGTGACGGCAGCAAGAAGGCGGCTGAAGGCGGGCAGGCCGTAACCGAGACGGTTGCTGCGATGAAGCAGATCGCCAAGAAGATCGGCATCATCGACGACATTGCCTACCAGACCAATCTGCTCGCACTCAACGCAGCCATCGAAGCCGCCCGCGCCGGCGAACACGGAAAAGGGTTCGCAGTGGTCGCTGCCGAGGTGCGCAAGCTGGCGGAACGCAGTCAGGTGGCGGCGCAGGAGATCGGGCAACTGGCCGGCAATAGCGTGGGCTTGGCAGAGCGGGCCGGCAAGCTGCTCGACGAGATCGTCCCTGCGACGCGCAAGACTGCCGATCTGGTGCAGGAAATCACCGCTTCGTCCCGCGAGCAGAGCGTCGGCGTTGAGCAGATCAATTCGGCGATGGATCAGCTCAATACGATCACCCAGCAGAACGCGGCAGCGTCCGAAGAGCTGGCCGCAACCGCGGGCGAAATGAGCACGCAGGCGAATGAGCTTCAGCAGCTGATGTCCTTCTTCGCGATTGGCGCGCGCGACGATGGCGCACGCCAGGGGGCTGCGAAATCGCGGAGTGCGCGGTCACCATCTGCCCGATCGGCGCAAAGCGCGGCAACGGTAGTGCGGCGATGAGCGACACCGGCTTTTCGCGGTTCTAGGGGGCGGCGATGGTGAGCACAGGAATGGAACTGGCCAAGCCGCCCGTCAAGGGTCGCGCGCCGGACGGCGCTGGGCCGGCTGTCGAGCCGAGCGATCTGCAATACCTGACGTTCCAGCTCGGCAACGAGACCTTCGCAATCGGCATCCTTTCGATCCGCGAGATCATCGAATACGGCGCGCTGACTGAAGTGCCCATGACGCCTTCGTTTGTTCGCGGTGTCATCAATCTGCGTGGCGCAGTGGTGCCGGTGTTCGACCTGGCGGTGCGATTCGGTCGCGAGCCTCAGAAGAACACGCGCCGCACGTGCATCGTCATTGTCGACGTCACCACGGAGAACGGTGTTCAGGAGATGGGGATCGTCGTCGACGCAGTGAATGAAGTGATCGAAATTCCGCCGACCGAGATCGAACCGCCACCCGAGTTCGGCGCGCGGGTTCGCAGTGATTTCATCAAGGGCATGGGAAAGATCGCCGGGAAGTTCGTCGTACTGTTGGACGTCAACCGTGTGCTGTCGGTGAAGGAGGTCGCGGTGGTGGCGGCACTCGGCCAGTCGGCGGACGCCGGTGTTTGAGCGCCGTGGTTGCTTGCGATGGACGCCTTTCTCGGAGCGCTTTCTGCAGGTCGGGATACGACATGACACGATTTGAATGGAACGACGCCTATCGTGTAGGCGAGACGAAGATCGACGCTCAGCACGAATATCTCTTCACGCTAGCAAACAAGCTCGTCGAAGCGACCGAGAAGCAGGATCTGGTCGGCTGTGCAATGGAGCTCTTCCGCTACGTTCGCGCCCACTTCCGGCACGAAGAATCGGTGATGCGGGAGGTCGGCTATCCCGGCTACGCGGCGCACTACGCCATGCACGAGCAACAACTCGCGCGCCTGTCCGAAATCAGTGCCGACATCCACAACGATCGCTGGACAACTGAGAGCGTTGCGGACTTCATGGAGAACTGGCTACAGGTCCACATCGTCAAGGAAGACACGCGGCTTGCCGGCTACTTGAAGGACCACCCGGGCGCGGGCTGAGCGTGCCGATCGGGGGGCTGGCGCCAAGCCGATAATCGATGCCCGGCGCGCGTGATCCCCGGCGCCTGACGCTGAGTGGACATGCGCTTCGTCCGGCATCGCCCGTCGCATAGAGGGCGTCTGTTTGGCTCGGGGCACCGTCAGCGCGTCATCGCTGGACGGCTGCTTGCGGCTTCGGCCTTTGGCTGCCGTGCGTTCAGGCGTGACAGTGGCGTAGCAGATCCGCCAGGCGCCGGCCTTCCATATCGGGGAACTGGTCGCCGGCGAGCGCGAGTTGCAGCAAGCGATCGAGCCGGAAGCTGCGGAAGTCGTTGCGCAGTTCGCACCACGCACCGAGCGTCCACACCTGCCCCCAGAAGAACAGTCCGAGCGGCCAGACGAAGCGGGTGCTGCGCGCACCCTTCTCGTCGACATAGTCGAAGGCGATGCGCAGGCGCTGATCAACCGCACGGCGCAGTGCTTCGATATGTTGTGTTCCAGGCGTGACGCCAAAGTCAGGCACCAGGAGTGCGGTGGTTTCCAAGCGGGCGCGCAGCGCCGGACCGACCGCCGCGCTGATCTTTTCCAATGCGCTGGCGGCATGCAGCGCGAGCTCGCTGCCGCCCTTGGCACCGACCACGCGGGCGCCAAGGGCGAGTGCCGCCAACTCGTCCGCGCTGAACATCAGCGGTGGCAGATCGAAGCCGGGCCGTAAGCGATAGCCGACGCCAGCCTCGCCTTCCACCGGCACGCCGGAGGTGGATAGATCAGCGATGTCGCGATAGATCGTGCGCTCTGACACCGCGAGCCGCTCCGCCAACTGCGCGGCCGTGGTGAGTCGGCGGCCGCGCAGGATCTGGGTGATCTGGAATAGTCGGTCGGCGCGGCGCATCTGGGGTTCAGCCCATCGGGGTGCACAACTCGATCAGCGTGCCTTCCGGCGCTCGCAGGTAGGCCACCGTCTGCCCCCACGGCTTTATGGACGGTGCCGTAAGGGCGGTTGCCCCGGCGTTGACTGCCTTCTCGAACGCGGCCGGTACGTCGTGGGTCGTGAAGCCCACCTCGATGCCGGCGGGCACCGCGTCGGCATTCAGCGGCCGATACTCGCCGCCCAATGAGGCGGCCGCGACGTCGTGTCGTGCGAACGCCAGCGCCGTCGCACCGGTGTCGAGTTGACCGAACTGCGCGTCGTCGGTGACGAAGGCCGTCGCAAAGCCGAAGGCGCGCTGGTAGAAATCGAGCGCCGCGCGCACGTCAGCGACATAGACGATGGTGTAACCGAACTTCATGGCAGGGTCCTTTCGCATCAGGCTTCGTGCAGGCCGACGAGGTTGCCCTCGGTGTCGATCATATGCGCGAAGCGGCCCATGTCGCCCGGCAGCATGACTGGCGGGAGTGCCACTTTACCGCCGGCGGCCTCCACTCGCGCGAGCAAGGCATCCAGCCCGCAATCAGCGTTCAGATAGACCTTCGTGCCGGTACTCGCGGGCACCACGCCGGGCGCGCGTTGCAAGCAGCCGGACACGCCGGTTCCGTCATACGGGAACACCGCGATCGTGACCTCCGGCCCCATTTGTTCGCGCTGCAGCGGCGCACCGAAAAGCTGCTCGTAGAAAGCGCAGGCGCGATCGAGGTCGAGTACCGGCAGTTCGAACCAGACGACGCGCTGCTGTTGGCGGAGTGCTTTGTCCATGATGTTGCTCCTGTTGCGGTTGAGGTGCAGACAGGATGCAGGGGGGCTCCTGACAGCGTGGTGTCAGGAGGGTGACGGAGGCTCGCCACAAAGCGATTCCGCCGATCCGCTCTGCATACCAACGGGCAAGCCAGGCGTGTGGCGCCGTAACTTGATTGATCGGTTGCGCGGCGTGGCAGTGCCGAGCGGGCGCTCGGACTGCGCTACGTGGCCGAGGCCGTGCGCCGGCGTTGGTGTGCGGCCCCTGGGCTATCGCGATCGCCAGCCGTAGTCGCCGACACGGATGCGCATCGGCGAGGATTTGCAGTGTGACGCGCCTGCCGCGTTCAGAAGCCAACCAGGGTACGCAGCACGGCGAAGCCTGCCCACAGGCCGATGATGCCGAAAGCGATCATTCCGATCATGAAGCCGGTACCGCGTGTGGCAGGGTCGCGCTGGTAGCTGACGGCGTAAAGCACACGGCCGGCGAGGCCGATCAGCCCGGCGAGCATCGCGTAGCGATCGTTCACATAGGCGGCGAACAGCCACAGGGTGGGCAAGAACACCATCGCCCATTCCATCGTGTTGAGCTGGATCCGGTAAGCGCGCTCGAAGTACTCGTTGCCTGTGGTGGCTGGGGCTTTCACGCCGTACTTCTCGCGTGCACGCCCTACATTCCACGCGGTGCCGAACATCAGCAACACGATCAGAAGGGTGGTGCCGGCGGTGAGTGGGTAGTCATGCATGAGGGTTCGGCCCGCGGTTAGAGGGAATGGAGACCTGGTGTTCAGGGGCGCTGGCGCAGCTGTGCAACCGCGGCACGCAAAGCGTCGGGCGTTGCCTCGGCCGGCGACAGCGGCTTGCCGATACTCAGCTCGATCCGGCTGAACAATCCACGCCTGAACGGCTTAGTCATGGCGGGGCCGTCCTTGCGTGAGAAGAAGCTGCCCCATAGCCCGGAGAGCGCCATGGGCACGACGGGGACCGGCGTGCGCTCGACAATCCGGGTAACACCTGCCTTGAAGGGCGACAGGTCGCCACTGTCGGTGATCCGGCCTTCCGGAAAGATGCCGACGATTTCGCCGGCTTCCAGCGTCTTGGCGACTTCGTCGTAGGCGGCTTCGAGCATGGCGGCGTCTTCCTTCGCCGGCGCAATCGGAATCGCCCGCCCTTCCTTGAAGACGAAGTTGATGATCGGCATCTTGAAGATGCGGTGGTCCATCACGAAGCGGATCGGGCGCCGGCTCTCCGCCATCAGGATCAGCGGATCGACGAAGCTGACATGGTTGCACACCACCACGGCAGGCCCCTCGGCGGGGATGTTCTCGTAGCCCTTCGCGCGCACCCGGTAGAAGGTATGCACCAGCAGCCACACCAGCAGCCGCTGCATGAACTCCGGCACCAGGCTGTAGATGAACGCAGCCACCGCGATGTTCATCAGTGCCGCATACAGGAACATCTGCGGGATGCTCGCACCCTGGTTCAGCGCGAAGAACGCATAACCGGCCGAGGCCACCATGAAACCGGCATTCAGGATGTTGTTCGCCGCGACGATGCGCGAGCGGTAGGCAGGCTCGCAACGCGTCTGGATCAAAGCGTAGAGCGGAATCGTATAAAGCCCGCCGAACACGCCGATCAGCGCGAGGTCTGCCATCAAGCGCCACGAGCCCGGCATTGCCACGAAGCCCGCAACATCAATGCCTTGATGCGGCGTTGCGGGGCTCGCGAAATAAAGGTCTACGCCGAACACGGTCATGCCGAGCGATGCGAGCGGCACCAGCCCCAATTCAACCTTGCCGCCCGACGCGCGCTCCGCAAGCAGCGAGCCCAGCGCGATACCGACAATGAAGGTCGACAGCAGAAAGGTTGAAAGATGTTCGCTGCCGCCGATCGTATCCTTCACGAACGGCCCGAATTGCGAGAGCAGCATCGCACCGTAAAACCAGAACCACGAAATCCCCATCATGCCCATCAGCACGGTGCGGTTGCGCGCCGCGATACGCATGTTCTGCGCGATCTCGCTGAACGGATTCCAGTTGAGCTTGACCTGACCCAGCGGCGGTGCCGCCGGGATCGACAGGCTTGCCAGCCAGCCGCTGGCGGCCAGCACGACACATGCGCAGCCCGCCCACATCGGGCCGGTTCCAGGTACTGCGATCAGGAGGCCGCCGATGATCGAGCCGAGCAGAATGGCGACAAAGGTGCCGCTTTCCACCCATGCGTTTCCGCCGACCACTTCGTCGTTGTGGAGATGCTGCGGCAGGATCGAGTACTTCAGCGGACCGAATACCGTGGAGTGCAGCCCCATCAGGAACAGCGCAGTCAGCAGCAGCGGCACGAGTTTGAAGAAGAATCCCGCCGCGGCTATCAGCGCAATGCCGATCTCGGCCAGCTTCACCCAGCGGATCAGCGTTGCCTTGTCGAATGCGTCGGCGATCTGGCCGGCGGAGGCCGAAAACAGGAACATCGGCAGTACGAAGAGGCCCGATGCCACCTGGACCATCAAGGCCGGCGAGAGCCCCATCACCTCGCCACCCTGGAAGGTGATCAGCAGCAGCAGTGCCTGCTTGAGCACGTTGTCGTTGAATGCGCCCAGGAACTGGGTCGTGAAGAGCGGCAGGAAGCGCCGCGTCTTCAGGAGCATCATCGGGTTATGTTCGATTGTCATGTTCTCTTGGGGGCGGGCGCCGGGGGGCTTCCCGGCGCGCCAATTATGCAGTGTCCGGTTGGGAATTCGATCCTTGCGTCACGTCATCCGCGAGGTGACTGATGCACCAATGCGGTGCGTTGTGCAATGCACCAGATCGCCCGCCTAGGGCAAGTACTAAGTTTGACTTCAATCAGCTAAATACCTAAGATTGCGTGGTTTTTCGAGGCGCGCAGATGTTCGCGGCAGTGCAGGGAATGTATAAAGTTATCGTCCTGCAGCTTATGGCCGCACTGATTGGCACCGTTTTAGGAATGGTGGCCTTCGGTACTCGCGGCGCGCTCTCGGCGGCGTTGGGGGGCGTCGCCTGTGTCCTCCCTGCTTGGCTGTTCGCCATCCGGCTCCATGCTGCTTCGAAGCGCCCAGGCGCTTCTTATGCGCTGGCCTTTTTTTTGGGCGAACTGATCAAGATTGCCTTGAGTATCGGATTACTGGCTGCGGCCCGCCTGATTTATCCCGACGTCCATTGGGGCGCGGTGGTCATCGGTTTGGTCGTGACGCTTCAAGCTAACGTTTTCGCTTTTTTGGTTAAAACCTGACATGGCCACCGGACACGAAGCAAGCGCGCCTACCGCGGGCGAGTACATCGTTCACCACCTTACCCATAACAACACCACCGGCCACGCACAGCAGAACATCGTCGACTGGAGCGTTCTCAACGTCGACACGCTGATCTTCTCGGTCGGCCTGGGTCTGCTGACTGTTTTCCTGTTGTGGCGCGCGGCGTCCAAGGCGACCTCCGGCGTTCCGGGGCGTTTCCAGGCCGCCGTCGAAATTCTGGTCGAGATGGTTAATGACCAGGCCAAGGGCATCATCCACAGCGCTGAATCGCGCAAATTCGTCGCACCGCTTGCGCTGACCGTGTTCGTCTGGGTGTTCCTGATGAACTCGATGGACTTCCTTCCGCTCGACCTGCTGCCGATGATCTGGCAGAAGATCAGCGGCAACGAGCACGCCTACCTGCGCGTTGTCCCCACCGCCGACCTGAACGCGACGCTCGGGATGTCGGCCGGCGTGCTGCTCGTCTGCCTTTACTACAACATCAAGATCAAAGGTCTTGGCGGCTGGGTGCATGAACTGTTCGCAGCGCCGTTCGGCGACAAGTGGTTCCTGTACCCGATCAACTTCCTGATGCAGATGATCGAGTTCGCCGCGAAGACGATTTCGCACGGCATGCGACTGTTCGGCAACATGTACGCAGGCGAGCTGCTGTTCATGCTGATCGCGCTGATGGGCGCCGCCTGGGGTACGTCGGGTGTCGCGGGTCCGCTGCTTTGGGCGGGCCATGTGCTGGCGGGCTCCGCCTGGGCGATCTTCCACATTCTGATCGTTGCACTGCAGGCCTTCATTTTCATGATGCTGACGCTTGTTTACGTCGGTCAGGCTCACGAAAGCCACTGACACTAGCGTTGCACCGAAAGCAGTAAGTTTTTTGATTCAACCCCACTTTTTCTGAAATAGAGGAGTCGTCATGGAACACGTTCTTGGTTTCGTTGCTCTGGCCGCTGGTCTGATCATCGGTCTCGGTGCTATCGGTGCCTGTATCGGTATCGGCATCATGGGCTCGAAGTACCTCGAAGCGTCCGCCCGTCAGCCCGAGCTGATGAACGCCCTGCAGACCAAGATGTTCCTGCTGGCCGGTCTGATCGACGCTGCGTTCCTGATCGGTGTCGGTATCGCGATGATGTTTGCCTTCGCCAACCCGTTCAAGCTCTGATCCGGTTCATTCCTTCCACTGATTCGGGAGTGATGCCGTGAATCTGAACGCAACGCTGTTTGCCCAGCTCGTTGTGTTCTTCGTGCTGGCGCTGGTCACGATGAAATTCGTGTGGCCGCCGATCGCGAAGGCACTCGACGAGCGTGCGAAGAAAATCGCCGACGGGCTCGCCGCTGCGGACAAGGCCAAGACCGATCTCGCTCTGGCCGAGAAAAAGGTTGTCGACGAACTGCGCAAGGCGCGCGAGTCCGCAACCGATGTCCGTGCCGGAGCCGAGAAGCAGGCTGCCGCTCTGATCGATGAAGCCCGTAGCGAAGCGACACGTATTGTCGCTGCCGCCCGCGAGGCCGCCGAGAAGGAAGCTGGCGCCGCCATGCAGAAAGCCAAGGAAGGGTTGCGCGAGCAAGTCGCCCAACTCGCCGTGGCCGGTGCAGAGCGGATCCTGCGCAAGGAAATCAACGCCCAAGTCCACGCCGACCTGCTGGCCAACCTGAAACAGGAACTGTAAGACGCCATGGCCGAAAACGTCACCGTCGCGCGCCCTTACGCCGAAGCGGCGTTCAAGCTGGCACGTGAAGCCAACGCTCTCGAAGCGTGGGCTCAGGCGCTAGCGCGCCTGGCGGCGGTCGCAGGCGAACCGCGTATCCGGGAAAACCTCGGCGATCCGCGCGTCACGGCTGCTGAAGCCGCACGCGTATTCGTCGAGGTCGCAGGCGACCTCACCGCCGACCAGAAGAACTTCGTCAATGTGCTTGCTGAAAACGAGCGCCTGATTGTTCTTCCGGAGATCCTTTCGCTTTTCGTCGCGCAGAAAGATGCGCACGAAGGCGTCAAGGATGCCTTGGTGAGTTCCGCTTTCCCGATTGATGCCGCAACGCTTGCGCGCCTGGTTGCCGACCTTGAAAACCGCTTCAAGGCAAAGGTCAAGGCTACCGTGCAGATCGACCCTGAACTGATCGGCGGAGTGAAGATCGCCGTCGGCGACGAAGTGATCGATGCCTCGGTCCGCGGCAAGCTGGCCGCGATGGCCGCCGCGCTACAGAATTAGGAGCTCTAGGTATGAACCTCAACCCGTCTGAAATCAGCGATCTCATCAAGAGTCGCATTCAGAACCTGCAACTGGGGGCGACGGCGCGCAACGAAGGCACCGTGGTTTCCGTGACCGACGGCATCTGCCGTGTGCACGGTCTGGCAGACGTCATGCAGGGTGAAATGCTCGAATTCCCGGGCAACACCTTCGGCCTCGCGATGAACCTTGAGCGCGACTCCGTCGGCGCCGTGGTGCTGGGCGAGTACGAACACATTTCTGAAGGTGACACCGTCAAGTGCACCGGCAAGATTCTCGACGTTCCGGTTGGCCCTGAGCTGATCGGCCGCGTCGTGAACTCGCTGGGTCAGCCGATCGACGGCAAAGGCCCGATCAACGCGAAAGAAACCGACAAGATCGAAAAGGTCGCGCCGGGCGTGATCTGGCGCCGTTCGGTGTCGCAGCCTGTTCAGACCGGCCTGAAGTCGGTCGACTCCATGGTGCCGATCGGCCGTGGTCAGCGCGAGCTGATCATCGGCGACCGTCAGACGGGCAAGACCGCCGTCGCGGTTGACGCGATCATCAACCAGAAGGGTCAGAACATGATCTGCATCTACGTGGCGGTGGGCCAGAAGGCCTCGACCATCGCCAACGTGGTGCGCAAGCTGACCGAGAACGGCGCGATGGAATACACCATCGTAGTGGCCGCATCGGCCTCCGAATCGGCAGCCATGCAGTTCATCGCGCCGTACGCCGGCTCGACGATGGGCGAATACTTCCGCGATCGCGGCATGGATGCGCTGGTGGTGTATGACGATCTGACCAAGCAAGCTTGGGCCTATCGTCAGATCTCGCTGCTGCTGCGCCGTCCGCCGGGCCGTGAAGCTTACCCGGGCGACGTGTTCTATCTGCACTCGCGTCTGCTTGAGCGTGCCGCTCGTGTGAACGAGGAGTACGTCGAGAAGTTCACGAACGGTGCCGTGAAGGGAAAGACCGGTTCGCTGACCGCTCTGCCGGTTATCGAAACGCAGGCTGGCGACGTTTCCGCGTTCGTTCCGACCAACGTGATCTCGATTACCGACGGCCAGATCTTCCTTGAGACCGATCTGTTCAACGCCGGCATCCGTCCCGCAATCAACGCAGGTATTTCGGTTTCCCGCGTCGGTGGTGCAGCGCAGACCAAGGTCATCAAGAAACTCGGCGGCGGTGTGCGTCTCGCACTGGCGCAGTACCGTGAGCTCGCAGCCTTTGCCCAGTTCGCGTCGGACCTCGACGAAGCCACCCGTAAGCAGCTTGAGCGCGGTCGTCTGGTGACCGAACTGATGAAGCAGGCGCAGTACGCCCCGCTGTCGGTTGCCGACATGGCCGTCACGCTCTTCGCGGTGAACAAGGGTTACTTCGACGACGTCGCGGTCAACCGTGCGCTCGCCTGCGAGTCCGCCATGCAACAGCATGTGCGTAGCCAGGCTGCGGATCTCCACGCCAAGATCGAACAGACCAAGGACCTCGACGCCGACGGCGAAAAGGCTCTGGCTGCCGCGCTCGACGCCTTCAAGAAGACTTGGCAGTAAGAGGCGGAGAGCGACATGGCGGGCGGAAAGGAAATCCGTAACAAGATCAAGAGCGTGCAAAACACGCGCAAGATCACCAAGGCCATGGAGATGGTGTCGGTATCCAAGATGCGTCGCGCTCAGGAGCGCATGCGTTCGGGCCGCCCCTATACCCAGAAGATTCGCCGGCTTGCCGCCAACCTCGCGCTTGCGAACGTCACCGACTACCGGCATCCGTTCCTCGCCAAGGTCGAGAATCCCAAGAAGGTGGGGCTGGTGCTCATCTCCACCGACAAGGGACTCTGTGGCGGTCTCAACACCAACCTGTTCCGGATGGCGGTCAACCGCCTGAAAGAATGGGAAGAGGCTGGTGCGAACGACATCCGCGTGACCTGTATCGGCAACAAGGGCTTGGGTTTCATGCAGCGCATGGGTGCGAAGGTCATCTCGCACGTCACGCAGCTGGGCGACACCCCGCACCTTGAGCGTCTGATCGGTCCGGTCAAGGTCATGATCGATGCCTACCTCGGCGGGCAGGTTGAGGCGGTCTACATCGCCTTCAACCAGTTCGTTAACACGATGAAGCAGGAGCCGCGGATTGTTCAGCTGCTCCCGCTCACCGGCGAGAGCATGGGTACTCCGGACAGCTCGTGGGACTACATCTACGAGCCGGATGCGCAGGCGGTGATCGACGAGGTGATGCTCCGTCTGGTCGAGGCGGCGGTCTATCAGACCGTGGCCGAGAACATGGCGTCCGAGCAGAGCGCACGCATGGTGGCGATGAAGGCTGCGTCCGATAACGCGGGCAACGTGATCAAGCAACTCCAGCTGGTCTACAACAAGACCCGTCAGGCAGCGATCACCCGCGAGATCTCCGAGATCGTCGGCGGCGCCGCGGCGGTGTAACGGTTTTAATGATTGGGGAAAGACGATGAGTCAAGGAACCATTGTTCAGTGCATCGGCGCGGTGGTGGACGTTCAGTTCCCGCGTGATTCGATGCCGAAGGTCTTCGAAGCGCTCCAACTGGATGCCGCCGAAGATAACGGTCTGGTCGAATCTGGCCTGACCCTGGAAGTTCAGCAGCAGCTGGGCGACGGAGTGGTGCGCACGATTGCCATGGGTTCGTCCGATGGCCTGCGTCGTGGCATGAAGATCAACGCGACCGGCGCCGGCATTTCGGTGCCGGTGGGTCATGGCACGCTCGGCCGCATCATGGACGTGCTGGGCCGTCCGATCGACGAAGCCGGCCCGATCGCTGGCGACGAGAAGCGCGTGATCCACCAGGCCGCGCCGAAGTTCGACGAGCTGTCGCCGTCGGTTGAGCTGCTCGAAACAGGCATCAAGGTTATCGACCTGATCTGCCCGTTTGCCAAGGGCGGTAAGGTTGGCCTGTTCGGTGGCGCCGGCGTCGGCAAGACCGTGAACATGATGGAGCTGATCAACAACATCGCGAAGCAGCACTCGGGTCTCTCGGTGTTTGCCGGTGTTGGTGAGCGTACCCGTGAGGGCAACGACTTCTATCACGAGATGAAAGAGTCGAACGTTCTCGACAAGGTCGCGATGGTGTTCGGCCAGATGAACGAGCCGCCGGGCAACCGTCTGCGCGTCGCGCTGACCGGTCTGACGATGGCAGAGAAGTTCCGCGACGAAGGCCGCGACATCCTGCTGTTCATCGACAACATCTATCGCTTCACGCTGGCCGGTACTGAAGTGTCCGCGCTGCTGGGCCGTATGCCGTCTGCGGTGGGCTATCAGCCGACCCTGGCGGAAGAAATGGGCCGCCTGCAGGAACGCATCACCTCGACCAAGGTGGGTTCGATCACGTCGATCCAGGCCGTGTATGTGCCTGCGGATGACTTGACCGACCCGTCGCCGGCGACGACCTTCCTCCACCTCGACTCGACCGTCGTGCTGTCGCGTGACATCGCTGCGCTGGGTATCTACCCGGCGGTCGATCCGCTCGACTCGACCTCGCGTCAGCTGGATCCGCTGGTTGTTGGCGAAGAGCACTACCAGACCGCGCGCGCTGTGCAGGCCACCTTGCAGAAGTACAAGGAACTGCGCGACATCATCGCGATTCTCGGTATGGACGAACTGGCGCCGGAAGACAAGCTGCTTGTCGCCCGCGCCCGTAAGATCCAGCGCTTCCTGTCGCAGCCCTTCCACGTTGCTGAAGTGTTTACCGGTTCGCCCGGCAAGTACGTGACGCTGAAGGACACCATCAAGGGCTTCAAGATGATCACCTCTGGCGAGTGCGATGCGCTCCCGGAACAGGCCTTCTACATGGTCGGTGGCATCGAAGAGGCTTTCGAGAAGGCCAAGACGCTGCAGTAAGGCGCAGGTTTGCGCGCTCCGTGTAAGCGGGGCGCGCGACCTAGAGCGGAGAAAAGCAAATGGCAATGACGGTTCATGTCGACGTGGTCAGCACCGAAGAGCAGATCTTTTCGGGTCTGGCTGAAGCTGTCGCGCTGCCGGGTGAAGCGGGCGAGCTGGGCATCCTGCCTGGCCACACGCCGCTGCTGACCCGGATCCGTCCTGGCGCGGTGCGTCTGAAGCTGCCGAACCAGGAGCACGACGAGCTGATCTTCGTCGCTGGCGGCGTCCTTGAGGTGCAGCCGGGTTTGGTGACGGTGCTTGCGGACACGGCAATCCGTGGTCGCGATCTGGACGAAGCCAAGGCGATGGAAGCCAAGCGTCAGGCCGAAGAGGCGCTGTCGAACCAGGAGTCGAAGCTCGACTACGCACGTGCCCAGGCCGAACTGGCCGAAGCCGCTGCGCAGCTGGCGATGATCGAGCGGATGAAGAAGCGCGGTCACTGATTCGCGGACAAACGCAAAATCCCAACAAGGGCAGCGAAAGCTGCCCTTGTTCATTTCCGCTTACACCCGGTGACGATCAACCCCCGAAAATCCACCCGGTCGGCGCGCGCCGCGACAGGCATACTTAGTTCGCCGCGTAACCAAACAGAAGCGCACAGCTCGAACGCGGCATGAACAACGGACCTGCTGCGAATGACACGACATCCTGCGCCCCCACGCCCCCGGCTCTTTGCCATCACCTGGCCGATCTTCTCCGAACACCTGCTTCATGCCTCGGTTGGCCTCCTGTTCGTATGGCTGACCGCGCGGATCTCTGACGACACCGCTGCCGCATTCGGTCTGTCGAACCAGATCATGGCGTTCTTCATCATCCTGTTCCGGCTTATCGGCGTTGGTGCGAGTGTGGTGATTACGCAGTATCTGGGCGCGGGTGATCGCAAGGGGGCGGAACGCATCGCGCGTGCGAGCCTTGCGGCCGCGGTGTGGCTTGGCCTGCTATCGGCCGCGATCGTCGGCTTTGGCGCCGGCCCGCTGCTGAGTCTGATGAAGCTGCCGCCGGCGTTGCGGCCAGAAGCCCAGCCCTACCTCGTGATCCTCGGTGTGGTACTCGCGGTCGATGCAATCATCGCGACCATGTCCTCAGTGCTGCGGGCCTACACCTTCACCCGCGATACGCTGCGTTTGATGCTGGCGATGTACGCCCTCTCGCTGCTCGCGGGCCTACCGTTGATGTTCGGCTGGGGGCCGGTGCCGCGCCTGGGTTTGGTCGGGATCGGACTTGGCTTCCTGCTTGCACGGGTGGCATCGCTTGCGATGCACATCTGGCTGTGGCGGCAGCGTCTGGCCGTTACGCCCAGCAGAACGGACTGGCTCATCGTGCGGCGGGCCGAACTTGGAGAAATGGCGCATATCGGTCTGCCGGGCGCCGGCGAGAACGTCGCCTATCGCATCGCGTTTACCTGGGTACTGGCCTTCGTCGCTGCCATGGGGTCGGGCGAACTGGCGACTCATACCTACCTGCTGCAAGTCAGCTATTTCATCCTGCTGACTGGCCTGGCGATCGGCTTTGGCACCGAGATCGTGGTCGGGCATCAGATTGGCGCCGGCCACCTGCATGACGCGAACCGCGTAGTACGTAAAGCCTTGCTATGGGGCTTTGCCGCGTCGACAACGCTGGCGCTGCTCGCTGCGCTTTCGGGGAAAGCGATCTTTACGTTCTTTACTGACGATCCGCGAATCATTGCCGCAGGGAGTCAGTTGCTGTGGGTGGTGGTGTTGCTGGAACCGGGGCGGACATTCAATCTGGTCGTGATCAATGCACTGCGCGCCACCGGCGACGCGCGTTTCCCGGTGGGCTTCGGCGTCTTCTCGATGTTCGGCGTGGCGGTGGGCGTAGCGTGGCTGCTGGGTGTGCATGCCGGTTGGGGCCTGCTTGGCGTATGGCTCGCGATGGCGGCAGATGAGTGGGTGCGCGGCATTGCGATGTTCATCCGCTGGCGACTGCTGGCATGGGTGCCCCATGCTCGCGCGACACGCCGCCGAATTCAGGCGCAGCAGCCGTGCTACCCGGAGCCGGTTCAGGCGACCTGATGTGCGTCAATCGGTTGGCAGGAAGAGGGTCTCTTTGACCTCTTCCATGACCACATAGCTGCGCGACTCGGCCGCCGCGGGCAGGCGGTTCAGAACGTGACCCAGCAGGCGCCGGTAGTCCGCCATCTCGGTAATGCGCGCCTTGATCAAGTAGTCGTAGTCGCCGGATACGAGGTGGCATTCCATCACCTCGGGCAGCCAGGCCAATGCGCGCTTGACCTCGTCGAACAGCTCGCCGGATTTCGACGCGAGCCGGATCTCTACGAACACGAGAAGGTTGAGCCCGAGCGCGCGCGGATCGACCCTCGCATGGTACCCGGTAATGACCTTCTCGCGCTCCATCCGCTTCACCCGTTCGGCGACGGGGGTGGTCGACAGCCCGACACGTTCAGCGAGTTCCGTCATCGTGACGCGGCCGTCCTGCTGCAGCACATCGAGGATCTTCCGGTCGATCTTATCGAGTTGGCGCATATTTCCCTGTTCATGTCGCGCATGCCCGAAGATTGGGCGCAAAGACCACTTTAATGCACCTAAACGTTAGTGAATAGCACTGCCTTGGCGTCAATAGACTAGCAACATCAAAGTCTGGCTAAGGGATTGGCGATGAAAGTCTTGGTTCTTGGTGGTGGCGTGATCGGTGTCAGCACCGCCTACTACCTCGCTCGTGGTGGCGCCGAGGTTACGGTGATCGATCGGCAAGCTGGCGTGGCTCTTGAAACAAGCTTTGCCAATGCGGGTCAGGTGTCGCCAGGCTACTCGACGCCCTGGGCGGCGCCCGGGATTCCGCTCAAGGCCATGAAGTGGCTCTTCCAGAAACACGCCCCGCTGGCGATCCGCCCGGACGGCAGTCTGTTCCAGCTGCGCTGGATGTTGCAGATGCTGGCCAACTGCAACACCCGCAGCTACAGCGAAAACAAGGCGCGAATGTTGCGACTGGCGGAGTACTCGCGCGACTGCTTGCGCGAGCTGCGCAGAGAGACGGGCATCACCTACGAGGAGCGCAGCCGCGGCACCCTGCAGCTATTCCGCTCGGAAGCCCAGGTGGACGCGGCGCAGCGCGATGTGCAGGTGCTACGCGAGCTAGGCGTTGAGCATGAGCTGCTCGATCGCGCTGGTCTGGCGACCGCGGAACCCGCACTGGTCCGCGTATCGGATCGTCTGGTCGGCGGGCTGCGCCTGCCTAACGACGAGACCGGCGATTGCCAACTCTTTACTGCGCGCCTCGCTGCACTGGCGGCGGGGCTGGGTGTCCGCTTCCAAATGACTGCCACGATCGATGGTTTCGACGTGGAAGCCGGGCGCATCAGCGCGGTGCGCGTGGGGGGCGAACGCCTCACCGCAGATCGCGTCGTGCTCGCCGCAGGCAGCTACTCGCGAGGCCTGTTGAAATCGATAGGTGTGAGCATTCCGGTCTATCCGGTGAAGGGCTATTCGCTCACGGTGCCCTTGATCGACGCCGAGCGCGCACCGGTTTCGACCGTGCTCGATGAGACCTACAAGATCGCGATCACCCGTTTCGACGACCGCATCCGCGTTGGCGGGATGGCGGAGCTGGCGGGCTTCGACCTGGGTCTCAATCCGAAGCGCCGCGCCACGTTGGAGATGGTCACCCATGACCTCTTCCCGGGCGGCGGCGATCTACCTCGCGCGGAGTTCTGGACCGGCTTGCGCCCGATGACGCCAGACGGCACGCCGATTGTTGGGGCCACACCGATTCAGAACCTCTACCTTAACACTGGGCACGGCACCCTCGGCTGGACGATGGCGACTGGCTCCGGCCAGCTGATGGCGGACCTGGTGCTCGGGCGGCGTCCGGCGATTCGCGCCGACGACCTCTCACTTGCACGCTACGCCTCGCCGCGTGACGTTGCCGCTGTCACGCCGGGCACCGTAACGGCCTGAACTCACAGGCCCGGCGCCTGCACCAACGCGGCGCATCGCAGACCTGACAGGACGCCCCACCCACGTGGGGCGTTTTCATTTGGGCGGCCGGATCGCCGGCAGGCGGGTATCGCCACGCGGTGTACGGCCCGGAACTCGGCGGTCGCGCTGCGCTGCAACCCGGGTCAGCTCAAACCGGCCTCACTTTTCCCTGCTGCCCCGCCTTGCCTGGCACGCCCCTTGCGACACTGCCTGTGCAGGTGTCCGGATACGTACATTCCGCGCTTTTCGGTGCCCCGCGCTGGGGCATAATGCCCGACGCCTTGCCGCATTGGGTAACATGGCGCGGCCGTTGGGCGATCCGGATGCCCGCTTGGGTGGATCGTCGTTGACCCCCGCTCGTATCGTTATTCAACGCGACGCGGCCGCACCGGCTTGCCGGACGGCGCGTGCGCATTTCGATCAGCCTTGCACCAGTTCGTTTTCTCAACAGGAGGAACAGCTCATGAAGAAGACCGTTATTGCCCTCGCCGTATTGGGGCTCGGAATTTCCGCCGCCCAGGCCCAGGAAGTCATCAAGATCGGCCACGTCGGTCCGCTGACCGGCAACATCGCGCACCTCGGCAAGGACAATGAGAACGGCGCCAAACTGGCCGTTGAGGAATACAACGCCAAGGGCATCAAGATCGGCGGTAAGGCAGTCAAGTTCGAACTCATCGGTGAAGACGATGCGGCCGACCCGAAGACGGGCACCACGGTTGCGCAGCGCCTGGTCGATGCCGGCGTGAAGGGCGTTGTCGGCCACCTGAACTCGGGCACCACGATCCCGGCTTCGCGTATCTATGATCAGGCTGGCATCCCGGTCATCACGCCGTCGGCGACCAACCCGAAGCTGACCCAACAGGGTTACAAGGGCGTCTTCCGTACCATCGCCAACGACGTGCAGCAAGGCGCTGTGATCGGCAAGTACTCGGCGCAAAAGCTGGGCAAGAAGGTCGCCATCATCGATGACCGTACGGCCTATGGTCAGGGCCTCGCGGACGAGGTGGACAAGGGTGTGAAGGCTGGCGGCGGCACCGTGGTTGCACGTGAGTTCACGAACAACCAGGCCACCGATTTCATGGCGATTCTCACCAAGATCAAGGCCACCAACCCGGATGTGATCGTCTACTCGGGCATGGACGCGCAAGGCGGCCCGATGCTCAAGCAGTTGAAGCAACTGGGCATCACCGCAAAGTGGATCACCGGCGACGGCGGTTGCACCGGCGAGATCATCAAGCTGGCGGGCGATGCGATCGGCCCGAACGACTATTGCACCCAGGCTGGCCTGCCGCTCGAGCAGATGCCGGGCGGCAAGGACTTCAAGGAGCGCTTCAAGAAGAAGTTCGGCGCCGATGTTCAGATCTACGCGCCGTATGCGTACGACGCTGCTGCCGCGATCATCGAGGCAATGAAGAAGGCAAACTCTTCCGATCCGGCGAAGTACCTGCCGGCGCTGAAGGCCAGCAACTTCAAGAGCGTAACCGGCACGATCGCGTTTGACGACAAGGGCGACATCAAGAACGGTGCTGTCACCGTCTATCAGTTTGAAAACGGTGCCTGGAAGGCGCTGAAGAACTGATGTGCCGAGGTGCGCACCGTCCGGTGCGCACTAACGCGGCTTGACCCAGCGACGGGTTAGGGGGCTGCGCCCTGCGGTGCGCAGCCCTTTCCAGATCGGGGCCGTGTGTTTTTCCGCGAGGATTCCTCCCGTGATGCAAACCCTGCTTCAACAGATCATCAACGGCCTTGTGGTCGGCAGCGTCTATGCTGTCGTCGCGCTGGGCTACACGATGGTGTACGGCATTCTTGGCCTGATCAACTTCGCCCACGGCGATGTCTTGATGGTCGGCGCCCTCGTCGCTTACACGGCCATCACTTTCTTTCAGGCGGCCATTCCGGGCCTCAGCCCGATCGTCTATTTCGCGCTCGGCTTGATGGTGGCGATGCCGGCCTGCATGGCGATCGGCTACACGATCGAACGCACCGCATACCGACGTCTGCGCAATGCGCCGCGTCTGGCGCCGCTGATCACTGCGATCGGCGTTTCGTTTCTGTTGCAGACCCTCGCGATGATCATCTGGGGCCGCAACTATCACAGCTTCCCGCAACTGATTCAGACCGCGCCGATCGAGGTCGTGACCGGCGTGTTCATGACGCCGGTGCAGATGACCACCGTGGGCCTTTCGGCCGCGATGATGGTCGGCCTCGTGCTGCTGGTGACGCGCACCAACATGGGCCGCGCGATGCGCGCGACCGCCGAGAACCATCGCGTCGCGAGCCTGATGGGGGTGGACACCAACGGCATCATCGCGCTGACCTTCATCATCGGCTCGGCACTGGCTGCAGTGGCCGGTGTGATGATCGCCTCGAACTACGGCGTCGCACACTATTCGATGGGCTTCATGCCGGGGCTCAAGGCCTTTACGGCAGCGGTGCTCGGTGGCATCGGCAACCTTGCCGGGGCCATGGTCGGCGGCATCGTGCTCGGTCTGGTCGAGGCGATCGGCGCGGGCTACATCGAGACATGGAGCGGTGGCTGGCTCAACTCCAGCTACCAGGACATCTTCGCCTTCATCATCCTCGGCATCGTGCTGATCTTCCGCCCCACTGGCCTGCTCGGCGAGCGTGTGGCCGACCGTGCGTAACGCGGGGACGCAGACATGAACGATATTTCGCAAGCCATTCCGTTTCTGGGTAAGCGCAACCCGAAGGCAGCGCTGGTCGCGCTGGTTGTGATCGCGCTCGTCTCACCGGTTGTTGCCGCGATGTTCGGCAATACCTGGGTGCGCATCCTGAACTTCGCGATGCTCTACATCCTGCTGTCGATCGGCCTCAACCTGGTGGTCGGCTTCGCGGGGCTACTCGATTTGGGGTACATCGCGTTCTACGCCGTCGGCGCCTACACCTGGGCTTTCCTCGCGTCGCCCCACTTCGGGCTGCATTTGCCCTTCTGGATCGTGTTGCCGCTCGGCGCCGGGTTTGCCGCGCTCGCCGGCATCGCCTTGGGCTTCCCGACCTTGAGGCTGCGCGGCGACTATCTCGCGATCGTGACCTTGGGTTTCGGCGAGATCGTCCGGATCTTCATGAACAACCTGACGCACCCGGTCAACATCACCAACGGCCCGCAAGGCATCGATCAGATCGACGGCATGTCCTTGTTCGGGCTCGACCTGAACCGCGGCCTGCAGATCACCGAAGGCTTCCAGATCAAGTCGCTGTTCCTCTACTACTACGTGTTCCTCGCCTTCGTCGTGCTCGCGGTGATCCTGGTCAAACGCATTCAGGTTTCGCGAATCGGGCGTGCGTGGGCTGCGATCCGCGATGACGAACTCGCCGCTAAGGCGATCGGCATCAACACGCGCAACCTCAAGCTGCTGGCCTTTGCGATGGGCGCGACCTTTGGTGGCGTGTCCGGTGGCCTGTTCGGCGCGTTTCAGGGCTTCGTCAGTCCCGAGAGCTTCACGCTGATGGAGTCGATCGCGATCCTGACGATGATCGTGTTCGGTGGCATGGGCAACCTTGCCGGCGTCATCGTTGGCGCGCTGGCGCTCTCCTTCCTGCCGGAAGTGCTGCGTTACATCGCCTTGCCGGTGCAGATGGCGATCTTCGGCAAGGTCTTCCTCGATCCTGAAGTGCTGCGCATGCTGCTGCTCTCGCTTGCCATGATCCTGATGATGCTGCTCAAGCCTGCGGGCCTCGTGCCCGCCCAGTCGCGCTACTCCAAGGCCGATCTGCTCGGCGACAAGGAGATTGCGCAATGATCACCCTGCTCGAAGCTCGCGCCGTGAGCAAACGCTTCGGTGGCCTGAAGGCGCTCACCGAGGTCTCGCTCACGATCAACAAGGGTGAGGTGTACGGCCTGATCGGCCCGAACGGCGCCGGCAAGACGACCTTCTTCAACGTGCTGACTGGCGCCTATACACCCGAGGAAGGCGAGTTCGTCTTCAACGGCTCCGAACTGCCTCTCGGCAAGCCGGATCGCATCGTCAATCGCGGCATCGCGCGGACCTTCCAGAATATCCGCCTGTTCCGCGAGATGACCGCGCTCGAGAACGTGATGGCGGGCCATCACATCCGCACCAAGACCGGCCTGCTCGGTGTGTTGCTTCAGACGCGGCATACACGCGAGGAGGAAAAGCTGACGACCGAGCGCGCGTACGAACTGCTCAAGTACGTGGGCATCGAAAAGCATGCACGTACGCTCTCGCGCAATCTCTCGTATGGCGATCAGCGTCGGCTTGAAATTGCGCGCGGCCTTGCAACCGAACCGCGCTTGCTGGCGCTCGACGAACCGGCTGCCGGCATGAACGCGACCGAAACCGCGCAACTGCGCAACCTGATAGAAACTATCCGCGGCGACGGCACAACGGTGCTGTTGATCGAACACGATGTGAAGTTGGTGATGGGCCTCTGCGATCGTGTCGCGGTGCTCGACTTCGGCAAGAAGATCGCTGAGGACGTACCCGCTGAAGTGCAGCGCAACCCCGCGGTGATCGAGGCTTATCTGGGAGGCGCACACCATGCCGCATGACAATCCGGCTGCACCGCTGCTGCAGCTGCGCGACGCGCGGATCGCGTACGGCCAGATCCAGGCCGTCAAGGGTATCGATCTTGAACTGTTCTCGGGTGAGCTGGTTTCCCTGATCGGGGCCAACGGAGCCGGCAAGACAACGACCCTCAACGCGATCGCCGGCACCCTGCAATTGTCCGGTGGAGACTTGAGCTATGCCGGTAGCGCGATCGCCGGCATGCCCGCACACAAGCGCTTGCGCGCCGGTATCGCGCTGGTGCCGGAAGGGCGTGGCATCTTTACCCGCCTCACGGTCGAAGAGAACCTGCGCATGGGCGCCTACACCCGCAGCGACAAGGCCGAGATCGAGGCCGACCTGCAGCGGGTGTACGAAATGCTGCCGCGCGTGAAGGAACGGTTGCCGCAGGTGGCCGGCACCCTTTCCGGCGGTGAGCAGCAGATGGTCGCGATCGGCCGTGCGCTGTTGTCACGCCCGAAGCTGTTGCTGCTGGACGAACCGTCGATGGGCCTCGCGCCGCTGATCGTCGAGAAGATCTTCGAGGTGATTCACACCGTTATGAAGCAGGGCGTCACGGTCTTGTTGGTGGAGCAGAACGCCAACCTCGCGCTGGGCTTTTCGAACCGCGCCTATGTGATGGAAAGCGGCAAGATCACCTTGTCGGGTAGCGGGCAGGATCTGCTGCACGACCCGAAGGTGCGTTCCGCCTACCTCGGCGAAGCGGCCTGATCGAAGCGCGCCCTTGAAAGCAAGAAGCCGCCCTCGGGCGGCTTCTTTTTTTGAGTCTCGGGAGATTCAGCCGTCGTTGCGGCGACCGAGCGGGATGCCTAGCTGTTTGAGCTTGCGGTACAGGTGCGTGCGCTCCAGCCCCGTCTTTTCAGCCAGTCGGGTGATGTTGCCGCTCTCAAGCTGCAGGTGGTATTCGAAGTACATCCGCTCGAAGCTCTCGCGCGCCTCACGCAGCGGCAGATCGAGTGGCAGGGCCGACGCAGCGGCGCTTGGCGTACGGCCGAGCAGGCGCTGCACATCTTCGGCGCCAATCTCGTCTTCCAGTGTGCCTAGGGCGAGCGAACGCACTGCAGCGCGCAGCTCGTTGAAGCCGCCGGGCCAGGCCTTGTTGCGCAGCACGTTCAATGCGGCTGTCGCGAAGCGCCGCGGCGGCACCTCGCCGGATTCCGACAGCTGCACCAGCGCCTGATTGGCCATCTCCGGTACTTCGTCCTTCAGTTCGGTCAGTGAGGGAGGGGCAAGCGTGACCTCAAACAGGCGCTTGAGTGTCAGCGGATCCCAGCCGTCGTTCGCGAGTTCTTCGGTGCTCCGGCTGCAGCCGAATACCGCACGCAGGTCGTACTTCTCGAGGCGCTCCAGTGCGAAGCTGAGGTTCTTTTGCTGCGCGCGCGAGAGGTTTGCGAGGTCTTCCACGAACAGCACACCGCCGCGCGCGTTTTCGAGCGCCGATAGATCAATCGGCTGCGTCAACGCTGCCAGATCGAACCACGGTGCACCGCCCGTCTGCAGGCAGCGCGCGCACAGTTCGACGATGCTGCCGCCGCTGACGCGCAAGGTCAGAACACGGGATTTTTCCGCGATCTGTTCGAGTCGGCGCCGCAACTCCTTGAGCGGACCCGAGCGAGGGAAGGACGCCAGCGAAAGCGCCGCACGCGGGCGCACCGCCGGTTGCCGCTGCAGGCCACGCCGCACCGCTGCGAGCAGCTTCTGCAGTGCAATCGGCTTCTCGAGGAAATCCATTGCGCCGAGGCGCACCGCTTCGACAGCCGTGTCGATGGTGCCGTGTCCGGACATCATGATCACGGGCATCGTCAGCAGATCGTTTGCCGACCACTCCTTGAGCAGCGTGACGCCATCGGTATCCGGCATCCAGATATCGAGCAATACCACGTCCGGGCGCGCGGCGAGCCGCGCATTGCGTGCCGCCGTAGCGTTCTCGGCGAGCACTACATCGTAGCCTTCGTCCGAGAGGATTTCGGAGAGCAGTTCGCGGATGCCGACTTCGTCGTCGACCACCAGAATCTTTGCCATAGCATGCAACGGTATCAGACGGTTGGAGCAAGCGGAAGTCGGAGACGGATTTCCGCGCCGTGGGGTTCCAGATTGAGGATCGAAATTTCGCCGTGGTGTTCGTCCGTGATCTTCTTGACGATCGCCAGACCTAGCCCTGAGCCACGCGCCTTGCTGGTGACGTAGGGCTCGAAGGCGCGCGCGAGCATGGCGGGCGGAAAGCCCGGGCCGTTGTCGCGCACCATGAATTCGACACGGCGATTGTCGCGACGTGTGGCGAGCGTGACGGTCGGGTTGGCCTCGTCGCTCAGGGCGTCCTCGGCATTGGTCAGCAGGTTGTGGATCACCTGCCGCAGCTGTGTGGCGTCGCCGAGCACGCGCGGCAGCTCGGGCGCGAGCTCCAGTTCGATTTTTACGCGTGAGCTCTCGTACAGGCCGAGCACTTCGCCGATCAGCGCGTTCAGGTCGAGCGGCGCGAGGTTGGATGGCGGCATCCGCGCGTAGTCGCGGAAGTCGTTGACCATGTTCTTCATCGCCTCGACCTGGTTGACGATGGTCTGCGTGGCGCGCGCGAGCATCGCCTGGGAATCCGGATCGAGCTTGGACGCCAGCTTGTGCTGCAGGCGTTCGGCCGAGAGCTGGATCGGCGTGAGCGGATTCTTGATCTCGTGCGCGAGCCGGCGCGCCACTTCAGCCCATGCGGCATTGCGCTGGGCGGAAATCAGCTCGGTCACATCGTCGAACACCACCACGTAGCCACCGGCGCTGCCGGGCGGCAGGCGCGAGCCGCGCAGCAGCAGGGTCTGGTTGCGGCCGTCGTCGCGGGTGAGCTCGACTTCGCGTGTCCAGTCGTCGTCGTGTTTGTCGAACTCCGCGATTACCACGTCGCGAAAGGCCTGATGCCGTGGCCAGGCATCGAGCGTGAGGCTCTCGAAGCCGGCCAGATCGTCGCCGAGAATCAGCATTGCGCCGCGGTTGGCTGCGCGCAGACGCCCGTTGTCGGAGAAGGCCAGCACACCGGCCGAAAGGTTGCCGAGCACGCTTTCAAGGTACACCCGTGCGGCTTCGACCTCCGCGCGGTTGCGCTCCGCCTGCGCGCGAGCGTCCTGCAGCTGGCGCGTCATGCGATTGAAGTTCTGTGTCAGCACACCCAGTTCGTCGCGACCGGGCAGTGCCTGGCGCGGCGAGAAGTCGCCCGCCGCAACCGCCTGCGTACCCTCGGCGAGGATGGACAGGGGGGCGGAGAGCGAGCGTGCAATCTCGAACGCCGCCGCCAGCGCAGCGAACAGCGCAAGCAGCAGCGTCAGCGTCAGCGTGAGGCTGTAGATCCGCATCAGGCCCTCGCGGCCGAGCAGCAGCTCCTGGTAGTCACGACTGCCGTTCTGGATGTTCTCCATGGTGCGCACGATCTGCGGCGGCACACGCTTGGACATCTGCAGGAACTCGATATTCGCGGCCAGGTTGCGAGCCGGAATCGGCACGATCACGCGCAGCCACAGCTCGCCGCTGCCTTCGCCCTCCACGGTGCGCAGGCCGCGTGCGCCGCGCGCGAGGCGGAGCGAGGCGCTCGAGTGTGTTTCCAGCGCCAGCGTGGTGCCGCTGCCAACGCTCGACACGATGACCTTGCCGTTGCCGGCAAGCAGCGCGGCGACGTCGGCCCCGGCTTCATCCCGCAGGCGATCAAGGCGGGCGGCTGATACCGCGGTGCCGGTATCGCCGAGCGATTCGGCCAGCGTGTCGGCGGTATCTCGCGCGCGGCCGGCGAGCTGGTCGAGCAGGTAGTCGAGGGCGTTGCGTCCGAGCTGGATGCCGGAGTCGAGCGCGGCATCCACCTTCACATCGAACCAGGATTCAATCGAACGCGTGGCGAACTGCAGCGAGACACCGTAGATCACCAGACCCGGCACCAGCGCCATCAGCGCGAACAGGCCCAGCAGCTTGAGCTTCAGGCGCGAGCCGAACTGATGTTCGCGGTACTGCACCCACAGCGTGCGCATCTGGAAGCCGACCAGCCCCAGCAGCACCGCGGCAACCGTGCCGTTGAGACCCAGCAGCAGTGGGTAGTTGCGGATCAGGGCGGAGGACTTGGAACTCGCGGCAGCCAGCAAGAACAGCATGATGCCGGCCAGCGCGGACACCGCCGCAATGACTGCCCTCATCGGCGCTCAGCCGCCGATGCGAGGAAAGTCCAGCGCGACCAGTCGGTCTCCAGCGTCCAATCGCGAGAACCGATCGCGGTGACCTGGAAGGGCTTGGGCAGCTGGTCGGTGTCGAGCCGGAAGCGCAGCGCGGCGTTGTAGGACTCGCCGCCGCGCAGCCGGCTGCGATCGACGATGGCCCAGTTGCGCAGCCGGGTCATCGTGCGCAGCGCTTCTTCGAGCGTGTCGAAGTTCTGCCCCAGCGACCCGGTCGCAAGCCGGTACTTCTGCGTCAGTGCGTGGTAGGTCAGGCGGAAGGCGATGCGACGCTCGACGATCGTCTCGTCGAGCCAGTACCAGCGGCCGCGGGTGAGGATGAACTCGGCAACGAAATGCAGCGCAATGCCACGCAGCACGATCTCTTCGAGGCGCGGATTGAGTTCGACCGAGACGTCGGCGTTCAGGACGTACTGGTCGTCGGTCGGCAGGAGCTCCGCATAGCGGATCGCGGCCGTGCTCTGCGCCGCCGCCGGCAGTGCCGTGAGGCCGAGCAGCAGCGTGCAGCCGATCAGCAGCTGGCGCAGTAGCGCTAGGAAGTCAGGCCTGTTTTTCGAGCAAGGCAAAGAAGAAACCGTCATGGTCCGCATCGGGCAGCAGCGTTCGCTCGAGCGCTGCGTCGAGCGGGACGCGCTGACAGTCTGAATGCCGCGCCGCAAAGCGGGCAACCTGAAGACTGTTTTCCTCCGGGAACAACGAGCACGTCACGTATAGCATTTTGCCGCCCGGACTGAGTAGCGGCCAGAGCGCTTCGAGAATCTCGCGCTGAACTGTTGCAAAATTGCCAATATCGTCGGCTCTACGCAACCACTTGATGTCCGGATGGCGGCGCGCGACGCCTGAGGCGGAGCACGGTACATCGGCGAGGATGCGGTCAAAACCTTGCCCATCCCACCATTCGCGCGGTGAGCGAGCGTCACCGCACCGCACGTCGGCGCTCAGACCAAGGCGTTCCAGGTTGGCGGCGATGCGTTGCGCGCGGCGAGGGTCTGCGTCCAACGCCAGCAGGCGGCAGTCATGCAGTTCGATCATGTGTGCGGCTTTGCCGCCCGGCGCGGCGCAGGCGTCGAGTACCCGCATGCCGTCGCGCACATCCAGCATTGCGGCCGCTTGCTGCGCGCCCCAATCCTGGACCGAGAGGCGGCCATCTGCATAGCCTGGCAGCGATGCCACAGGCGCCGGACGATCCAGGCGCCAGGCGTAGGGGCCGAGCCAGCGCCCGGTGTGGCCGGCGGCGACCAGTTCGGCGGCCATTGCGTCCGGCGTTGTGCGGCGTGGGTTGATCCGTAGTGTCATCGGCGGGTGCGTGTTCGCCGCGCCAAGAACGGCTTCCCAGGTTTGCGGCTGGTTGCGTTTGATGCGATCGATCCACCATGCCGGATGCCGCCAATGCGATTCCGGGGTGCGCGCGAGCGCGGTGGCGAGCGTATCGCGCTGCCGCAGCGCGTTACGTAACACCGCATTGACGAGGCTCTTGAGGCCGCCGCGGGCGACGCGGGCTGCCACCTCGACTGCCTGATCGACCACCGTGTGCGCCGTCTCCGGACGGACTTCGAGGCGGTGCAGGGCGACTCGCAGCAGCGCGTCGATGGTCGGCTCCGTCAATGGTTGCCGGAGCAGGCGGGCGAGCATGGCGTCGCCGCGGCCGAAGTCGCGCAGCGTGCCGTAGATCAGATCCTGTGCCGCACCGCGTGTGCTGGGCGGAAGATCGGGGTGGGCCGCCCACAAGCTGGCCAGGCCGTCGTTCAGCGCATAGCCGTCGCGCACCCGTGCGACGGCCTCCGCCGCCACCCACATCGCGCGGGCCATCGAGTCCGGTGGCATCGGCGGTAGTGCCGGCGGGCGAGGGGCGCTGCGCTGCGGCGTGCGGGGCGAGTCGGAACGCACACTTGCGCGGCCGGCAGGGCGGGGGCGGAAACTGGACATGGGAAGGGGGCCGTCGCCGGCCCGGTCAGAAGTTGGAACTGAGGTTTACCTGTTTGCCGCCGGCGGCGCAAGCTGCCCGCGCTGCCGTCTCAGCGTAGCAGCACCAGCCTTGGCGTTGCGTCGCATGCAATCGCGACGAAGGCGTTCTGGCCGAACGCCATGGCCAGCTCAGTCCCCAGCTCAATATCGGCATGCAAGATAAGCACGCTCGCTTCGTTGGGCCAATCGCCCTTCGGTGATTCGTTGCGTGCGGGAAGCGCCAGCAGTTTCCGCTGCGCGAGCGCATCGAGCAGGCGGGTGTGCCGTTGTGCGTTGTCGTTGTCGGATAACAGGGCGCTGGCAGGGTTGCTCGCCGTAAGCAGCACGGCCCGGTTGGCGCCGTGAGCCGACAACAAATTGGCTAGCGCCGGATCTGGCCGGTCGATCCGAAGCAGCAGCGGAGGGGCCGTGAGCACCCGGTAATGCGCCGCCCGGTAGGCCTGGATCAGGTCCGCCGGAAGCGCGCTCGCTGCTGCGTCGATCATCTGCCGCGCATTGCCCGCAGGCGGCGGATTCGCTCTTCGGTGGGCGGGTGCGTGGAGAACATACCGGCGAGGCCGCCGCCCGAAAGCGGATTCATGATCATCATTTGTCCGGTCTCGGGGTGCGCTTCGGCCGAGGGCATCGGAATGCCGCGAGCGTAGTAGTCGATCTTATGCAGGGCATCGGCGAGTGCGCCGGGGTCGCCGCTGATCTCGGCGCCGCCGCGGTCGGCTTCGTACTCGCGTGCACGTGAAATCGCCATCTGGATCAGGCTGGCAGCGAGTGGGGCGAGAATCGCGACAAGGATGCCGACCAGCGGATTGGCCGGGCGCCCTTCTTCATCGCGGCCGCCGAAGAACATTGCGAAGTTGGCGAGCGCCGAGATCGCACCGGCGAGGGTGGCGGAGATCGTCGAAATCAGGATGTCGCGGTGCTTCACATGCGCGAGTTCATGTGCCATCACGCCGCGCAGTTCCCGCTCGGTCAGCATCTGCAGGATGCCTGTGGTTGCGGCCACCGCAGCGTTGTCGGGGTTGCGGCCGGTGGCGAAGGCGTTGGGCTGCTGTTCGTTGATGATGTAGACGCGCGGCATCGGCAGCCCCGCGTTGCGCGCGAGCCCCTCCACCATGTTGTAGAGGTAGGGCGAGGTCGCCGCGTCGACCTCCTGCGCGTTGTACATGCGCAGCACCATCTTGTCCGAGAACCAGTACGAGAACAGGTTCATGCCGCCGCCGAGCAGCAGCGCCAGGATCATGCCGCCCTTGCCGCCGATCGCCGCGCCGACGACGCCGAACAGCGCGATGATCCCGGCCATCAGGATCGAGGTTTTCAGCCAGTTTCCGAACATCGGGGCTCCTTGTGCGAAGGCGTGTCCGTTTCGATATGGGCGCTATGCGCCCGCAAATCAAGCGTCGGGAAGCGCGAAACGCTGGCCGGCTTGTAAGGGCAAGCCCCGCAGAAAATCCGCTGCCGCCAGGCGTTTGCTGCCCGGCTTCTGCAGCTCCGTCAGGCGCAGGACGCCGCTGCCGCAAGCGACGCGCACACCATGGCCGTCTGCCCCAAGAATCATGCCCGGTTCGCCCGCACCCGCTTCCGCGACGGCCCGCCAGAGTTTGATCGGCTGGCCATCTATTGAGGCGACGCCGCCGGGGAACGGGTCGAAAGCGCGCAGACGTCGCGCAAGGACCTCGGCGGGCTCGCGGAAATCCAGCGCAGCTTCGGTTTTTGCGATCTTGCTGGCGTAGGTGACGCCTTCCGCCGGTTGCGGCGCAGGCGCCAATTCGCACAGCGCGATCCGGTGCAGCGCGTCCACGATCATCTCGCCCCCCAAAACGGCGAGCTTGTCGTGCAGGCTGGCTGTCGTGTCGTCGGGTGCGATCGGGATTGCGCGCTTGAGCAGCATGTCCCCTGTGTCGAGTCCGGCGTCCATCTGCATGATCGTGATGCCGGTCTCGCTGTCACCCGCCTCGATTGCCCGATGGATCGGCGCGGCGCCACGCCAGCGCGGCAGGAGTGAAGCGTGGATGTTCACGCAGCCGTGGCGTGGAAGATCCAGCACTGCTTGCGGCAGAATCAGGCCGTACGCGGCGACTACCAGGATTTCGGCATTGACTGCGCGCAGCGTGGCTTGCTGTGCATCGGTGCGCAGCTTTTCGGGCTGGTCGACGGGGATGCCGTGGGCGAGCGCCACTTGTTTGACCGGGCTGGGCATCAACTGCATGCCACGGCCGGCAGGGCGGTCTGGCTGTGTAAGCACCAAGGGCACTTCAAAGCCCGCAGCGATGATTGCGCGCAGTGCCTCGGCGGCGAATTCGGGTGTTCCGGCGAAAGCGACTCTCATCTGGGGGCGGAAGGCATGGATTGGTTGAACCGGGCCGCGCGGCGCGCGACCCCGGTGTGGTCAGGCCGTGATGCGCGAGCGCTTGGCGAGCTTCGACTTGATACGGTTGAGCTTGAGTGGCGACAGGTATTCAACGAAAACCTTGCCATCCAGATGATCGATTTCGTGTTGGATGCACACGGCCAATAGCCCTTCTGCTTCCAGCTCGAAGGGCTTGCCCTGTTCGTCGAGCGCCCGCACCTTCACACGCTCGGCGCGGGTCACTTTCTCGTAGATGCCGGGCACCGAGAGGCAGCCTTCCTCGCACACCTGCTCGCCGGAGCGCGCAATGATCTCCGGGTTGATATAGGCGCGCAGGCCGGTTTTGTCCTCGGAGACGTCAATCACCACGATGCGCTTGTGGACGTTGACCTGGGTCGCCGCGAGCCCGACGCCCGGCGCCTCGTACATGGTTTCAGCCATGTCGCGAATAAGTGTGCGCAACTCGTCGGTGACTTCGGTCACCGGCGAAGCCTTCGTATGAAGGCGCGGATCGGGATAGTGAAGGATGGGCAGTAGCGCCATAAATGCTTGCTGGATGAAGTGACTATGTGCAGAATCTGAAGTGAAATCTCGATGCCCGTGTGCTAAAGCACCGATAACAGGCCGCCAGGGCGTCCGCCCGATAATGGCTCAACAACACCGAGGCAGATTCATGTTCCGCATTATATCCGCGCTGGCCCTGGCTCTGGGACTGTCCGTCGCTTCGGCTTCGGCGGTGGCAGATACCGTCAAACTGGCGGACAACGCCCCCGACTCCTACACCGTCGTCAAGGGCGACACGCTGTGGGATATCTCAGGCAAATTCCTCAAGCACCCGTGGCTGTGGCCGCAAGTCTGGCGCCTTAACCGCGAACAGATCAAGAACCCGCACTGGATCTATCCTGGCCAGACAATCTACCTGGATCGCAGTGGCCCGTATCTGACGACCACGCCACCGTCGGGTGATGGTGGCACCGTTAAGTTGAAGCCGCAGGTTCGCGCCGAAGACCTCAGCCCGATCGCAAGCGTACCGCTGCACCGGATCGAACCCTTCCTGTCGCGCCCACTCTTCGTGTCGGAAAACGACTTGGCCGGCAGCGCCACGATCGTTGCGTCCGACGACAACCGTCTGCTCAACGGGCCGGGCGACACGATCTTCGCTCGCAATGTCACCGCGGGCGTCAGCGATTGGCAGATCTACCGCCGCGCGCAACCCTTGAAGGACCCGGTTACCAACGAATTGCTCGGTTACGAAGCCGCCTATCTCGGCTCTGCACGCGTGGTGCAAGACGGATCTCCGGCTACGCTGGAAGTTACCTCCGTTCAGCGTGAGGTCAATGCCGGCGACCGGATGCTTCCGGCCGGAAAGCAAGAAATCATGTCCTACGTGCCGCATGCGCCGGATCGTAAGGTTGAGGCGCGAATCGTCAAGGTGCACGACGGCATCCAGTACACCGGCAAGTACAGCATCGTGACGATCTCGGCTGGGCGCGCCGCAGGTCTGGAGCCGGGCCATGTGTTGGCGATCTACCGCACCCGTGGCGATGCCAAGTACGACATGGACGGCAAGAACGAGACGATCGCACTGCCTGAAGAACGCTACGGCGCGCTTTTTGTGTTCCGTGTATTCGATCGCGTGGCGTATGCGCTGGTGGTTGAAAGTGGCGGTCCGGTCAAGGTGGCTGACGCCGTCCGTCAGCCTTGATCGACGACACCGCCGACCTGGCGGCATGGCTCCGCCTGACGCTGATACCAGGTGTCGGGCCGGAGAAGCAGCGCGCCCTTCTTGCGGCCTTCGGACTTCCGGAGGCCGTTTTCGCTTCGGGGCGGCGTGCGGTGGCGGGTGTCGTCGGCGAAGCGCTTGCCGCACGCCTTTTTGATACAGACAACGCCGCAGCCGTCGATGCCGCGCTTGCATGGGCGTCGCAGCCAGGCAACACGCTGCTCACGCTGGCTGACGCGCAGTACCCTGCGGCATTACTGCAGGCCGTTGATCCGCCTCTGCTGCTCTACGTCAAAGGGCAGGTGGCCCTGCTTGGCCGGCGCGCGCTTGCGGTTGTCGGCAGCCGAAGTGCGACGGCCCAGGGTATTTCGAATGCGGAGGCGTTTTCGCGCGCACTATCCGAAGCTGGCTTGACCATTGTCAGCGGACTTGCTTTGGGTATCGACGCTGCGGCACATCGCGGGGCACTGGACGGGGCCGGCAGCACGGTGGCCTTTATTGGCACCGGGGCCGACCGGATATACCCGGCGCGCAATGCGCCGCTGGCGCACCGGATTGCCGAGGCCGGCGCCATCGTCAGCGAGTTCCCGCTGGGGACCCCGTCGGTGGCGCACAATTTTCCAAGGCGCAATCGTCTGATCGCCGGGCTCGCACAAGGTGTGCTGGTCGTCGAGGCTGCGCCTGCGAGCGGCTCGCTGATTACCGCAAGGCTTGCCGGCGAACTCGGGCGTGAGGTGTTTGCGATTCCTGGCTCCATCCATTCGCCGCTGTCAAAAGGCTGTCACCATCTGATCAAGCAGGGCGCGAAACTGGTGGAATCGGCGCAGGATGTGCTCGACGAATTGCGTTGGCAGGAGGGCGTGGCGCCAGCGCTGGCCGCCCCGAATACTGCCGCCCAAGAAGGCGGCACGGTCGGAGCAGAGGCGCAGGTTCTCGACGCGCTGGGTTTCGATCCGGTCGATCCGGACACCTTGTGCACTCGCAGCAAGTTGACGCCCGATGCCCTCTTCGCCATTCTGTTGGAGCTGGAACTCGCTGGCCGGGTCGCACGACTGCCCGGCGGACGCTTCCAGCGCCTGCAATGACCCTTGGCTGCGCGATGATCGATATCCTTGTTTATGTGTTTGAAAGCTATGGCTACCCTGAGGCCTGCCCCGAGCCGGAGTTGCTCGCGCGCAAGCTCAGCGCGGCGGGCTTCGAGCCGGAAGACATCGATTCGGCGCTGGAATGGTTGTCCGGCCTGCAGCGGGTTGCCGGCAGCGACTCACCGAAAATCGATCGCGATAACCGATCGAGCCGGATCTACAGTGGTCCGGAGTTGGCCCGGCTCGATACCGAATGCCGTGGTTTCATTACCTTCCTGGAGCACTCGGGCGTGCTTGACCCCTTGGGCCGTGAGCGCATCATCGAGCGTGCGATGGCCCTTCCGGGCGCCGACCTGAGCCTGGCGAAGCTGAAAGTGATTGTGCTGATGGTGCTGTGGCAACAGCAGGACAACGTCGATGCACTGATCATGGAAGAACTGCTGTCCAGCGCCGAGGGGCCGGCATGGGGCGACGAGAGCCCGGCCGCAGAGCTGCTGCACTGAGACACCGATCGCCGTTGCGCGGCTGCGCGCGCGGCGCCCACCCATTCTTGCTGGACGTTCGCACCCTTAAGGTGCAACGGCCGCTGCCGTAATCGACCCAACATGAGCAAGCTACTGATCATTGCCGAAAAGCCCTCCGTGGCGCAGGACATCTCCCGGGTGCTTGGGGGATTTACCCGTGAAGGCGACTACTTCGAGTCGGAGCAGTACGTGCTGTCGTCCGCCATCGGCCACTTGCTGGAACTGGCAGTGCCGGAGGAATACGAGGTCAAGCGGGGCAAGTGGAGCTTTGCGCACCTGCCGATGATTCCGCCGCATTTCGCGCTGAATCCGATCGAGAAGACGGCCGACCGACTGAAGTTGCTGACCAAGCTGATCAAGCGCAAGGACGTGACCGGGCTGGTGAATGCCTGTGACGCGGGCCGTGAAGGCGAACTGATCTTCAACTACATCGCGCAGCACGCAAAGACCGACAAACCGGTTCAGCGCCTGTGGCTGCAGTCGATGACGCCTGCCGCAATCCGCGAGGGTTTTGCCCGTCTGCGCCCGGCGAAGGAGCTCTCTGGCCTCGCCGATGCGGCGATGAGCCGCGCCGAGAGCGACTGGCTGATCGGCATCAACGGCACGCGTGCGATGACGGCCTTCAACTCGAAGAGTGGCGGCTTCCACCTGACGACCGTCGGCCGTGTGCAAACGCCGACGCTGGCGCTGGTGATCGAGCGCGAGGAACGCATCCGCAAGTTTGTGTCGCGCGACTACTGGGAGCTTGAAGGTCAGTTTGGTGCCGCCGCGGGCGGCTATGTCGGCCGTTGGTTCGACGAGAAGTTCAAGAAGGACGAGAACGACGAACACGCGACCGCCAGCCGGCTGTGGGACAAGGCTCGCGCTGAGGCGATCCGCGCCAAGTGCGACGGTAAGCCGGGCAAAGTTGAGGAAGAGAGCAAGCCGTCGACCCAGCTCTCTCCGCTGTTGTTTGACCTCACCAGTCTTCAGCGCGAGGCAAACGGCCGCTTTGGCTTCTCTGCCCGCACCACATTGCAGCTCGCGCAGGCCCTGTACGAGAAGCACAAGGCCTTGACCTATCCGCGAACCGATTCACGCGCGCTGCCGGAAGACTATCTGCCGACCGTCGGTGGTGTGCTGGCTGGGCTGCCGGATCGCTACGCGCCTTACGCCAACCAGATCGTCAAGCAAGGTTGGGTCAAGCCGAACAAGCGCATCTTCAACAACGCCAAGATCTCGGACCACTTCGCGATCATCCCGACCGGGACGGTGCCGAAGAGCCTGTCCGAGGCCGAGGCGAAGATTTACGACCTGGTGGTCAAGCGTTTCCTGTCGGTGTTCTACCCGGCCGCCGAATACTTGGTGACGACGCGCATCACCCGCGTCGAGGGCGAAGCCTTCAAGACCGAGGGCAAGGTGCTGGTCAACGCGGGTTGGCTCGCGATCTGGGGTAAGGAAGCCGCGAGCGCCGAGGACAAGGACGATGCCACGCCCGCCCTCGCGCCGGTCAAGCCGGGTGAGGTGGTGCGCACTGACGATGTGCTGGTGAAGCCCAACGTCACGAAGCCGCCGGCACGCTACAACGAAGCGACGCTGCTGTCCGCCATGGAAGGCGCAGGAAAGCTCGTGGATGATGAAGAGTTGCGCGAAGCGATGGGCGGCCGCGGCCTCGGAACGCCTGCCACGCGGGCGCAGATCATCGAAAACCTGATCGCCGAGCAGTACATGCTGCGCGAGGGCCGTGAGCTGATCCCGACCGCCAAGGCGTTTTCGCTGATCACGCTGCTGAAGGGGTTGTCGGTTGAGGAACTGACCTCGCCCGAACTGACCGGCGAGTGGGAATACAAGCTGGGCCGGATCGAACGTGGCGAACTCTCGCGCGCCGATTTCATGCGCGAAATCGCCGAGATGACCAAGCACATCGTCGAGCGCGCGAAAACCTACGATAGCGACACGATTCCCGGCGACTTCGGCATCCTGAAGTCGCCTTGCCCGAAGTGCAGCGGCTTGATTCGCGAGACCTACAAGAAATTCCAGTGCAGCGACTGCGAATACTCGCTGTGGAAGATCGTTGCGGGGCGCCAGTTCGAACCGCGTGAAATCGAGACGCTGCTGACCGAGGGCCAGGTGGGGCCGCTGGTGGGCTTCCGCAACAAGATGGGTCGGCCGTTCAACGCGATCATCAAGCTCAACGACGAGAAGCAGCCTGAGTTCGACTTTGGGCAGCCTAAGGACGACGAACTCGCCGAGCCGGTCGATTTCTCGGGCCAGGAGGCGCTCGGGGCTTGTCCGAAGTGCCGCGCGAACGTCTACGACCATGGCCTCTCTTATGTCTGCGAGAAATCGGTCGGCCCGGGCAAATCATGCGATTTCCGCTCCGGCAAGGTGATCTTGCAGCAGGAGATCGAGCCGACGCAGATGAAGAAGTTGCTGACAGATGGGCGTACGGATCTGCTGAAGAACTTCGTCTCGTCGCGTACGCGTCGCAAGTTCTCGGCATTCCTTGTGCGTGGTGACGACGGCAAGGTCGGTTTCGAGTTCGAGAAGAAGGCGCCCAAGGCGCCAGCCCGCAAGAAGGCGGGTGCTGACGAGGCTGCTGCCCCGGCCGAGAAGCCAGCACCGCGCACACGCCGCAAGACCGCGTAGCCAATTCCGTATGTTGCGGCGCCTGATCAGCCTCCTGTCGGTTCTGCTGCTGGCGTCGCCGGCGGGCGCGGGCGAGACCCTGCGCCTGCTGACCTGGCCCGGCTATGCCGATCGTGACTTGGTGCAGGCCTTCGAGCAGCGTTTCAACGTCAGCGTCGACGTCACCTATGTCGGTTCCGACGACGAGATGTGGGAGCGTGCGAACAGCGGCAAGGACGGTACGCCGTTCGACGTGATCGCCGCCAATACCGCAGAGCTGCAACGTTATATCGACAACGGTCTGGTGCTGCCGTTGCGGCTGCGCAATATCCCGAACACCCACAATCAGACTGCGCGCTTCCGCAACCTCGCCAATATCCCGGGCCTTACGCGCAAGGGCGAGGCCTACGCGATTCCCTACACCTACTCGGCGATGGGGCTGATCTACAACCGCAAGCTCGTTACCAAACAACCGGTATCGATCACTGCGCTGTGGGATCCGAAGTACCGCGGCAAAGTGCTGGCCTACAACGGCAGCAGCCACAACTTCAGCCTCGCTGCACTGGCCTTGGGATTCAGCGATCCCTTCCGGCTCTCGCAACCGCAGTTTTCGCAGGCGGTGGCGCGCTTGCGGGACTTGCGCGACAACGTGCAGGGCTTCTACAGCAAGCCCGAAGAAGTCGTGGAGCTGTTCCGCAGCAAGGACATCGCGCTGGTCTACGCCAACTATGGCGACCAACAGGTGCAGATGCTCGAGAAGGCCGGCGCCGACATTGGCTATGTGATCCCGCGTGAAGGGGCGCTTGCCTGGCTGGATTGCTGGGCGGTGATGCGTGGCGCGCGCGACCGCAACCTTGCCGAGGCGTGGATCAACTACACGCTGACCCCTGCTGTCAGTGGGCAGCTGCCGGTGCGACAAGGGCTCGCCAGCACATTGACCTCCGGCAGCGATACGTCCCGCCAGGAGGCCAAGCTGATCTGGCTGGAGCCTGTGGAGGACTACGCGCGACGTACGCTCTACTGGGAACGTTTGATGTCGGGCTACGACAAGGCACGCTGACCAGCCGTCTGGCTCGTCGCGGAGCCAGAAGTGTTCCGGCTGCGTGCTGCGAGGGGGCTGTGATGAGCGAAGCGGTGGAGCTGGAAGGTGGTTGTTTGTGCGGCGCGGTGCGTTACCGTGTCCGGATCGAGAAGCCAGAGGGCTATTACTGCCATTGCCGAATGTGCCAGCTCGCCTTTGGCAGCGTCTTTGCGCCGTGGGTGAATGTGGCGGTCAGTGATGTGAGCTGGCTTGGTGTGGTGCCCAAACGCTACCGTTCCTCGCGTATCGCCGAGCGCGCTTTCTGCGCCGAATGCGGCACCCCGCTCAGTTTTCACTTCATCGATTCGCCGCGCATGGATCTCTCCGTTGGGAGCCTCGACGACCCGGCGCGCGTGCCTCCCGCCAGCCACTTCGCGGTGGAGACGCGCGTCGCGGCCTGGCATGTACCGGATGGTCTGCCCGAGCAGAAGGCGAGCGACTACGACGCCCTGACGACGCGCTGGCGGCAGGCCTACGGCGAGGCTGAGCCGGGTCTGGCCACTGTTCGCGAGGCGGATGCGCCACGTGACTGACTGGCAGCCGATACTCGATTTCTGGTTCCTGCCGCCCGGAGCCATCGGCTTCGGTTCGCCGCGCGCTGAGTGGTTCCGCAAATCCGATGCCTTCGATCGCAGCATCGCTGACCAGTTTGGCGGGTGGATCGAGCGTGCGCTCGCCGGCGACCTGAGCGAATGGGATGCCGTGCCAGCGGGCGGGTTGGCGCGGATCCTGCTGCTCGACCAATTCACCCGTAACGTCTTCCGCGACACGCCGCGCGCTTTTGCGGGCGATGCGTCGGCGCTCTCCGCCGCCAGCGCATTGGTCGCGCGCGGCGACGACCAGCGCTTGAGCGCTGTGCAGCGCGTGTTTGCCTACCTGCCGTTTGAACATGCCGAGGATGCACACGCGCAGGCGCAATCGGTGCGCTTGTTCGAAGCGCTCGCGTCGTCGTGGCCGGATGGCGCACCTTACCTCGACTATGCGCGCCGCCACCGCGATGTGATTGAGCGGTTCGGTCGCTTCCCGCATCGCAATGCGGTGCTGGGGCGCGCGTCGACAGCCGAAGAGCAGCGCTTCCTCACCGAGCCCGGCTCCCGCTTCTGAGCGGGCAGGGGCCTATGGCGCCAGGCGCAGCCCCAGCGGGCGGCCCTGGCGCGGTTGTTTCAGGCGAGCCCGAGGCGTTGCCAGATCGTGCTGGTCAGGCCAGCCTGGTTCAGCGTGTAGAAGTGCAGGCCCGGTGCGCCGCCTTCGAGCAGACGCTCGCACAGCTCGGTCACGATATCCAGCCCCAGCGCCTTCACGCTTGCGGTGTCGTCGCCCAGTGCCTCGAAGCGGCGGCGCATCCATTGTGGGATCTCGGCGCCGCAGGCGTCGGAGAAGCGTGCCAGCTTGCTGAACGAGGCGATCGGCATGATGCCTGGCACGATCGGGATCTCCACACCACGGGCCCACGCTTCGTCGACGAACTGGAAGTAGGCGTCGGCGTTGTAGAAGTACTGCGTGATTGCGGAGTTGGCGCCGGCGCGCACCTTGGTTGCGAAGGCGTCGAGGTCGGCGGTGGCGCTGCGCGCCTGCGGGTGGAATTCCGGATAGCCGGCCACCTCGATATGGAAGGCGTCACCCGTTTCGGCGCGAATGAAGGCAACCAGCTCGTTGGCGTAGCGGAACTCGCCCGGGTCAGCCATGCCGGAGGGCAGGTCGCCACGCAGTGCGACGATGCGGGTCACGCCCATCGCGCGGAACTCCGCCAGGTGGTCGCGGATGCTGTCCTTGGTTGCGCCGATGCACGAGAGGTGCGGCGCCGCGTGTAGGCCTTCGGCCTGGATCTCGCGCACGATCTCCAGCGTGCGGTCGCGCGTAGAGCCGCCGGCCCCGTAGGTGACCGAGAAGAACGCCGGGTTGAGTTGCGCCAGTTGGGCGCGCGCGAGGCGCAGCTTCTCGACGCCTTCGGGCGTCGCAGGCGGGAAGAATTCGATGCTGAATGTGGGTTTGTCTGTCATCACTGACCTGCTGATTCGGGGGCGTCCGCTGCGCGGCGCGCATGGACGAAAAATTCGCGGTTGCCGTCGCCGCCGGTGATCGGCGAGTCGCACCAACCTTGCACGGTGAGGCCGCAGTCGGCGCAGGCCGCACGGATCTTGGCTTCGACTTCCGGGTAAAGCGCCGTGTCGCGCACGATGCCGCCTTTCGCGAGGCCTTTTGGGCCCACTTCGAATTGCGGCTTCACCAGCATCAGCAGGTCGGCTTGCGGGTGCATCAGTGCGGCAGCGGCGGGCAGAACCAGGGTCAGCGAGATGAAACTCAAATCGCCGGTGACCAGGTCGAAGCCGCCTTGTGGAAAGTGTTCGCCCAGATCGCTGGTGCTCAGCGAACGGGCATTGAGGCCTTCCAGCGTGACGACGCGTGTGTCGTCCGCAAGGCGCGCATGCAACTGGCCGTGCCCGACCTCGACGCCAACCACTTTCGCCGCGCCCGCCTGCAGCAGGCAGTCGCTGAACCCGCCGGTGCTCTGGCCCAGGTCTAGGCAGCAGCGCCCGGCGACTGCGACGCCGCTTTGCGCCAGCGCGCCCGCCAGCTTGTGGCCGCCGCGCGACACGAAGCGGTCCTCGGCATCCTCGGCGACCTGCAGCTCGGCACTGTCGGGCAGGTAGTCGGCCGGTTTTCCAACCTGCTGCGTCCCTTGCGGCGACTGCCAGCTCACTCGGCCCGCCGCAATCAGCCGCTGCGCCGCGGTGCGCGATGCAGCGAGGCCGCGCTCGACCAACAACTGGTCTACGCGGGTGCCGGCATGCGCGGTGACGCTGCGTTTGCTTTGCGTGGCGCGCGGCTTGCTGTTGCGCGCGTGGAAGGAGTTCATCGACATCGGTCGGACTACGGCGTGGTGATCTGCCGCGCGTAGGCTTCCTGTTCGAGCGGCGCGCGGCTGTAGCCAAGCGCCAGCATCTCGACCAGATACTGCCGCGCATACGGTGCAATGCCACCGAGCCGTTCGTACTGCGCGACATGGACGAGCTCGTGCGAGATCAGCCGTCGCGAGTTGGCGAACTCTGGCTTGAGCAGAATCGCGTAACCCTGTGTGCGACCGGCTTCGTCATCGGTGCCGAAGATCAGGCCCAGCTCACGCGCCGCATTGGCCATGCGCGGATCCTCCGGCATCGGAAAGCGGCGGCGAACTTCGATGCGGATTTTCTGCGGCGCGGCGATGCCGAGCGTCTGTGCCATCGCCAGTTCCGCCTCGCTCAGCGGGCGGCCGTTGATCAGCACTTCCGCTTCGGTCGCGGCGAGCAGATCCGCAATCACCGGCGTCGCCTGTTCCGCGATCGCGTTGATGCGAATGCCGGGCGTGGCGAGCTTCTGTTGCTCTTCGGGCGATAGCCGCACCCACTGCTCGCCACCACAGGCGGCGAGCAGCAGGAGGGCGCAGCCAAGCGCGACGCGGGTGCGCATCAATGCCGGCTTAGTAGCGATAGTGCTCGGCCTTGTACGGGCCTTCGACCGGCACGCCGATGTAGGCAGCCTGCTCGGGGCGCAGCGTCGTCAGCTGGGCGTTGAGGGTCTTCAGCTGCAGGCGCGCGACCTTTTCGTCGAGGTGCTTGGGCAGCGTGTAGACGCCCACCGGGTAGTCGGCGGTCTTGGTGAAGAGCTCGATCTGCGCGATGGTCTGGTTCGCGAAGCTCGACGACATCACGTAGCTCGGGTGGCCGGTGCCACAGCCCAGGTTCACCAGGCGGCCCTTGGCGAGCAGGATGATCCGCTTGCCGTCCGGGAAGATCACGTGATCGACCTGCGGCTTGATCTCTTCCCACTGGTACTTCTCGAGCGAGGCGACGTCGATCTCGTTGTCGAAGTGGCCGATGTTGCAGACGATGGCGTTGTTCTTCATCGCGGCCATGTGGTCGTGCTGGATCACATGGAAGTTGCCGGTGGTGGTGACGAAGATGTCGGCCTTGTCGGCGGCGTACTCCATGGTCACCACGCGGTAGCCTTCCATTGCGGCCTGCAGTGCGCAGATCGGGTCGATTTCGGTGACCCACACTTGTGCCGACAGCGCACGCAGTGCCTGAGCCGAGCCCTTGCCCACATCGCCGTAGCCGCACACCACGGCGATTTTGCCGGCGATCATCACGTCGGTGGCACGCTTGATGCCGTCGACCAGCGATTCGCGGCAGCCGTAGAGGTTGTCGAACTTCGACTTGGTGACCGAGTCGTTCACGTTGATCGCCGGGAACTTCAGATCGCCGCGCTGGTGCATCTGGTACAGGCGATGCACGCCGGTCGTGGTTTCTTCGGTGACACCCTTGATCTGTGCCAGACGCGTCGAGTACCAGGTCGGGTCGGTCGCGAGCTTGGCCTTGATGGCGGCGAAGAGGATGGTTTCTTCTTCGGACGTCGGCTTGGCGATCACCGACAGATCCTTCTCGGCCTTGGCGCCCAGGTGCAGCAGCAGCGTGGCGTCGCCGCCGTCGTCGAGGATCATGTTGGAAAAACCACCGTCGGCCCACTCGAAGATGCGGTGGGTGTAGTCCCAGTAGTCGGTCAGCGTTTCGCCCTTCACGGCGAAGACCGGGATGCCCTGCGCGGCGATCGCGGCGGCGGCGTGATCCTGCGTCGAGAAGATGTTGCATGAGGCCCAGCGCACTTCGGCGCCCAGCGCGGTGAGCGTCTCGATCAGCACCGCGGTCTGGATCGTCATGTGCAGCGAGCCGGTGATGCGCGCGCCCTTGAGCGGCTGCGCAGCGGCGTACTCTTCGCGGATCGCCATCAGGCCGGGCATTTCGCCCTCGGCAATCTTGATTTCCTTGCGGCCCCAGTCGGCGAGCGACAGGTCGGCGATGACGTAATCTTTGGTATCGACCACAGTGTTCATACGAACTCCTTGAACGGTGTGGCCGGGAGGGAAGCAGGGATGTGACCGGCAAGTTCCGGTTCGCTCACGCTACCCAAGCCCGGCGAGGGTTGGACAGGGTGAGCGCAGTTCTTGCCCGCCTGCGCGAACGCGCTCTGGCAGGGTCCGAGCCTGGGATTCGGGGCATGCCCGACTCTCGCAGCGCTCCTCGGAAGTTTCGGAGTATAGATCAACTCGCCCGCTTTGCCGACGCTATGCCGCTGAATACAAATGGAAACCGCTGCGACCCGGCGGGAAACACGTTGCCTGTGCGAGACTTTGCAGAATCCGAAGCGGCAACGAGGCAATCCGTGCAGTTCGAACATGTAGTGGTGATCAACGATCCGCTCGAGGCCCTGGCCGATACGCTCACGCGTGAACAGGTGTGGGCCGGGTTGATGTGGCGCGTCGAAGATCCCTGCGCTTTCCAGCCGGCGCTGGTGGGCTGCGAGATCCTCAGCCGCAGCGGGACGCAGGTGGAGCGTGTGCTGGATTTCGGCAGCTTCCGCATGCGCGACACCGTGCGTATCGAGCCTGATCGCGTGGTGAGCTTCGAATCGGCCGCAGAAGGCGAACGACCGGGCGCACAGCTGGCTGTCAGCATCGAAGAGCCGGGTGAAGGCTTGCTTGTGCTGCGTTTTGCCTACCGGACGACTTTGAACGAACAGAGCGGAGGCGACGCCGAATTCGCCGGTTACGTTAAGGCTGCCTACCGTGCCGCCGATATTGATACGGTGCGCTTGATTCGTGAGTTCGCCGCACGCGGTCGCGGCCACTGATCGGCCAGCTGCCGGCGGTCGACGTCCCGCCGGATCTTTCGCGCCAACGCTTTGTCATAATCCGACCTCCCGCACGCAGGCCCGTCGGCCTGAGAGGACGCTGTCATGCACTACCTGTACCGACTTCTGATCCTGTTCCTGAGCGCAGCCTTCCTTGCCGGCTGCGGTGGTGGCGGCGGGGGCGGCGGCCCGCAGACCGCAACGGTCACGGTGACCGGATTGAGCCCGTCCTTCGCCTTCCCGGGCGATACGGTTACGGTGATCGGCACCAACTTCAACAGTGTCACCGGCCTGCGCCTCGGTACCGCTGACGTCCCCTTCACGCTGATCAGCACGACGCGGCTGAGCTTCGTCGTGCCCGACTCCGCAGTCAGCGGCACGGTGACGCTGGTATCGGGTACCGCGACGGTCGATTCGCCGACCACGCTGACCGTGCTCGGCGTGCCGCAGGTCAGCAGCGTGTCGCCGACCAGCGCACGTCCGGGCGATTCGCTGACGCTGACCGGCACCAATCTGGCGAACGTGAGTCAGGTGCGTGTGGGCGGTGTTGCGGTGACCCCGACGGCGCGGACCGGCACCCAGCTCATCGTTGTCGTGCCGGCCGGTGCTGCCGACGGCAGCCTTGCCCTGGTGCTTTCCAACGGCAGCAGTCGTACGCTCACGCAGACCTTTACGCTACTGCCGGCGCTGATTTCCGTCAGCGCCATGTCGCCCACCAGCGGGCCGGAAGGCGTCTCGGTGCAGGTCACCGGCCTCGCGCTCGATACCGTCACGGGGGTCAGCGTGGGCGGTGTGGCCGCAACGGTGCTGGACAAGACGGCCACGTCGCTCGACTTTGCCGCCCCGGCTAAGAGCGGCAATGTGATCCTCAGTGGCCCTGGCGGGCAGTCGGTGCAGGCTGGCGTGTTTACGCTGACCACCGGTTCGGCGCCGGTCGTGACCATCTCGCGTGTCGATGTCGCTCAGGCGTACTCGCAACCGGTTGGCGCGACTTATCAGTTCCTCGTTCCCGGCAAGATCGCGCTGGTACGGGCCTACATCAGCGCCAACCAGCGCATCGCGAGCCCCAAGGTGACGGCAACGATCAGCGGTTGTGCGGCAAGCCCGACGCTCACGCTGAGCGGGCCGTCTGCGCTGCCGACGACCGCCCCGGCGCTGGACGATCTGGCGGGCACCTTCTCCGCGCAGATCCCCGCTTCATGCGTGCAGAGCGGGCTGCAAATCGGGGTGACGGTGGCTAATACCTCGCCCGCCAACAGCGGTGCCACCCGCAGCGCGACGCCGAGTGTCGGCCGGCCAACCAACCTGAACCTGGTGCTCGTACCGCTGGTGACGAACAACTCGACGGGTGCGGTGCCGGATGTCGAGGTCGTACGACGCATGTTCGCGCGCGCTTACCCGATCGATGCTTCGAGAATCACGATCAGCGTGCGGACGCCCTTTACGCTGACGACCAAGACAGTCAGCGGTACCGTCGACGGGAGCTGGAGTAGTGCCTTGCAGGAAGTCAGGCAACTGCGCGATCTCGAAGGCGGTGGAAAGCATTACTACGGCCTTGTGCCTTCGCCCGGATTCTCCGGCGGTACGTCTGGCCTCGCCTACCAGAATGGAGCAACCAATTCGGGCGGCGGTGCTTGGCTGGCTGCGATCGGGCTGGACTCGGTCGCGCTTGCTGCGAACCGCTTCGGCGCGAATGCATGGCTTGACACGATGACGCACGAGGTCGGCCACAACATGAGCTTGGGTCACGCACCCTGCGGCAGTCCGCCCGACGCCGAGGCCGACTTCCCCTACGCCGGAGGTGGCCTCGGGCCCTATCCGGTGCACGAGTTCGACAGCGACCGGAATGGCACTGCGGGCCCCGAAACGGTTTACTTCCCGGCCACCAGCGTCGCGCACGATGTGATGGGCTATTGCGATAGCGAGTGGTTCTCGGACTACAACTACAGCCGCGTGCAGACCTTCATGCAGAGCTTCACCTATCCGCAGATCACGCCGTTCGCCGAGCCGGTCGAGATGCTGGATTTCTTCGGTGATATCCGCGATAACAAGGTGCGGTTGGCGCCCCCCGGCGCGCGCATGTCAACCCAGCCCTATGCCGCGGGAGGCGCCTTCACTTTGCGTGTGACGACCGCTGCGGGTGCCGTGGTCGAGGTGCCCTTCACGCCAGTGAAGGTGGCCGACGAGGCTGGCAGCAGCCTGCAGCATTTCCATGTGGCGCTGCCCAACCCCGGCACGATTGCGAAGGTCGAGGTGTTGCAGGGGGCGATGACGCTGCCGCTGACGCTGGATTCTCCGCCGGTGGCCGCTGCGCAGTCGGTCGGCGATACGGCGACCAGTGCGTCACCGCTCAGCTGGAGCGAGGCGAATGGCATGCTGAGCGTGACCTGGGATGCCACTCGTTACCCGGTGCTGCGCGTGCGCCAGCTCGGTACGGAACCGATGCTGCTGGCGCTGCAACTGACGGGAGGCAAGGCCACGTTGCCGCTGACCGGCGTGCCGGCCGGCGGCAAGTGGGAATTCAGTCTCTCGGGCGGCTTCAACGCCCGTTCGCTGACACTCGCCCGCTGAGCGGGCGCGTTAGCTGAACGCCACTCAGGCGGCGTCGCAGCGCAGCGCGGAGAGATCGGCCTCGCTGAGCCAGCGCCATTCGCCGGGTGCGAGGTCGGCCGGCAAGGCGAGGCGGCCGATTTCTCCGCGGTGGAGTGCTTCGACGCGGTTGCCGGCTGCACCGATCATGCGCTTGACCTGGTGGTACTTGCCGCCAGTGATCGTCAGGCGCAGCAGGCACTCACCGATGATTTCGCAGCCTGCCGCGACCACCGGCTCGGGCTCGTCGTGCAGTTCCACGCCAGCAAGCAGCGCAGAGACCAGCTCCGGCGTGGCCGGGTGCTTCAGCGTGACGGTGTAGATCTTTGGGATCGCGCGTTTCGGCGAGCTGAGCTGATGAATCAGCTGACCATCTTCCGTGAGGATCAGCAGGCCGGTGGTGTCTTCGTCGAGACGGCCGACGGCCTGTACGCCACGTGCGCGCAGTGGTGCGGGCAGCAGCGCGAACACGCTGGGGTGGTGCACCGGCTTGTGCGACACCTCGTAACCGGCGGGCTTGTGCAGCATCACATAGGCCACCTCGCGGTATGACCATAGCTCGCCATCGACCTCGAATTCCAGCCCGGCCGGATCAAGTTCGACAAAGGGGTCGTCCATCTCTTCGCCATTCACGCGGACAAAGCCGTGGCGCACCAGGCCGCGGCATTCCTTGCGGCTGCCAAAGCCCTGAGACTGGAGGATGCGGTCGAGTTGCATCGGGAGATTCCTTTTTCGCGAAGGCGCGGACTATACGCCCAACTCGCCCTCACTTGGCACCGACATGGGCGGCATGGCAGGGAACGAGCGCGCCGGGCAGTCAGCGCGTGGATGCCACAGCGGCTAGCGTAGTGACTCGAATTTGGGCAGCGCAAGCCGCCAGCGAATTGCCGCCAGCCGCAGCAGGAAGATCAGCGTGCCGCTCCAGAACGCCGCCCAGGGCGCATTGAAATCCAGTGCGAGCAGGGCGACAAGGCTCAGCGCGCCGGCGCCCGCGGCCGTGGCGTACAGCTCGCCGCGGAACACCACCGGCTCTTCATTCGCCAGCACATCGCGCAGGATGCCGCCGACCACGCCAGTGATCACGCCCATCAGCGCGGCGACTGTCCAGTGGGTCCCGGCGTTCAGCGCCACCTTGGTGCCGACGATCGTAAACAGAGCGAGGCCGATTGCGTCGGGAATCAGGAACAGGTCAAGCGGCAGGCGCATGCGGCGCGCCGCCGCGAAGGCCGCAATACCGGCCAGTGCGGCGGCGATCAGGTAGGTCGGGTCGGCAACCCAGAATACCGTGCGCCCCAGCAGCAGATCGCGCGTTGTGCCGCCACCCAGCGCTGCGGCAAAAGCGACCACCACCACGCCGAAGGCGTCGAACTGCTTGCGGCCGACTTCCAGCACCGCCGCCGCCGCGCAGGCAGCTACCGCGGCGATGCCGAGCCAGTAACCAAGCAGGGAAATACTCACGGCAGGCGCGGGCAGTTGCATCACGTTCAGGGCATGCTGAGAGAGCCGCCAAGCATACCCTTGCGAACGCACCCGCCCTTGCGCCGGGCCAAATGCGCGGCGATCAGACGCCGTGCTGCTGCAACCACGCCAGCGCCTTGGGCCAAGCGTCTGCCGCCGCGGCAGGGTTGAAGCTTGGGCGATAGTCGGCGAGGAAACCGTGATCCGCCTCCGGGTAGATGCGCACTTCGGATCGGCTGCCAGCCGCCTTCAGCGCGGCCCCCATCTTCTCGACCGAATCGACTGGAATGCCCTGGTCCTTGCCACCGTAGAAACCCAGCACCGGCGCCTTGATCTCGCCAACCAGGTCGATCGGGTGCTTCGGCGACAACTCGCTCGGCGCGCTGACCAGGCGTCCGTACCAGGCCACGCCCGCCTTCAGGTTCGGGTTGTGTGCGGCATAAAGCCAGGTGATGCGGCCGCCCCAGCAGAAGCCGGTGATGCCGAGCCGTGCTGCGTTGCCACCGTTCTTGCCGGCCCAGGCGGCGGCGGCATCGAGGTCGCGCATGACCTGCGCATCCGGTACCTTGGAGATCACGTTCTCGAAGATCTTGGGAATCGTGTCGTACTGGGTTGGATCGCCCTGGCGCGCAAACAGATCGGGCGCAACCGCGAGATAGCCCACTTTCGCGAGGCGGCGGCAGATGTCCTGAATCCACTCATGCACGCCGAAGATCTCTTCCACCACCAGCACGACCGGGAAAGGCCCTTTTCCGGCAGGCATCGCGCGGTAGCCGCGCAGCGTGATGTCGCCGGCCGGGATTTCTACCGTGCCGGCGACGAGGCCGTCGGCAGGCGTTTTGATCACGCTCTGCGCAGCGACAGGCGGCACGGCCAGCGCGAAGCCGCTCGCCACGAGACCGGCGACGAACTCACGTCGGTTCGCCACACGGGCGGGTGAGAGGCTGTCGAATTCCTGTTGCAGGGGCTGCTGCGATCCGGTTTGCATCGTGGGCTCTCCGTGGTTGGGGTCTGCAATGGACGCGCCAGACCGGAAAAGATTCCCGGCCGTGTGTTGCCATCGGGACTTGAGCGCGTGGTGGGATCGCCGGACAATCCGCAATCCTTCCTGCTGCGATTCTTCCATGCGCCTCGTTTCCGGTGTTGTGCTCTCCCTGCTCACGCTACTGCCCACGCTCGCGTTTGCGCAGCGCCAGCTCGTCTGGGGCGAAACCGAAATCATCGGCATCAAGCGCCTGACGCGCGAGCAGGTCACCTCACAATTGCCCATCAAGCCGGGTGAGGCCGTCACGCAGAACGAGAAGGAAATGCTCAAGTGGTGCGAAAAACTCAAGAAGCTGCCAATCGCCGCGGTGTCGTGCAATGGCGCGATGGTCGGAAGCCGCCTGCACTACGTCGTCGAGATTCTTGAAGACGCCAGCGCAGACCCGGTGCTGCAACCCTCCACCGCGCCGCGCGCCGCCGCCCGCGTGCCGCCGGAAGCGCGCCAGCTGATCGCGCAGCGCGAGTACCGCGTGCAGGAAGTGCTGGCGGATGGCTACATGCCGGGGGAACGCATTACGCCATCGGGCATCGTGGTTGCGGAAGATCCGGAACTGCGCACTTTCGATGCGCAGTTGCGCGATCTTGCAAACGGCCAGCAGGACCGCATGATCGCGATCGCGCTCGACGCCCGCCACCCCGAGCGCAAGGACGCGATCGCGATGCTCTCCTGGACCGGGCGGCCGGAAGCATCCATCGCCGCGCTGCACGGCCGGATGCTGGACCCGGACAACGAAGTGCGCAACCTCACCGGCCGCCTGGTGCTCACCTTCATCGAATGGATCAAGGATCCCGCGGTGGCCGATGCACTTGCCGGCACGCTGGCGCAGGTACTCACGTTGCCCAGCCACACCGATCGCACCAAGGCACTCGCTGCGCTGGGCCAGCTCTACGCGCTGCACCCGGAAATCCGCGGCACGTTGCAGCGTGTTGCGCGCGAACCGCTGACGGAGATCGCACGCACCAGCGTGCTGCCGAACGTTGGCGGCGATGCGCGGGGCTTGCTTGCCGCGATCGGCGATTGAATCGCTGAAGCCTGAGCCTTGTGCGCGGGGGTTGGGGGCCCAGCCTGCGCGTCCTATCGTGCACCGCGCTGCCGATGTGACGACATATTTCTCGGTGCACTGCGAACTCGTCTGGGAGTCGCAGCATGGATGTGAGCCCCGTCATATCGGGTGACGGACGGGCTACCTAGAATTTCGCCCTTTGACCCGTGGTGCTCGCCGCAAGACTGCTCTCCCGATTGGAAGCATTGAATCCGATTCGGCAGGAACAATCCCCACATCCGCCCCGACCCGACCGTCCCCTCAATCCATGTTCAAGACACTTGTAAACGCCAGCATCGCATGTGCACTGCTGATTTCCTCGGTATTCCCATCCGTGTTTGCCGCGCCGATCCCGGTTGAAACGCTGTTCCGGCATGCGCAGAACCGCGACATGAAGCTCTCGCCAGACGGTCGTTTCGTTGCAGGCCTGGCAACGGTGGGTGGTCGAATCAACCTCGTCGTGGTCGATCTCGACAACACCAAGGCATTCCCAGTCACCGGCTTCAAGGATATGGACGTTGGCCGTTTCGCTTGGGTTAACGACAACCGCCTCGTACTCTCCGCGACGGATGACCGCTCGGGTTCCAGTAGCTCCGACCAGTTCTTTGCCGGCAGCGGTGGTATCTATGCGGTTGACCGCGACGGAAGCAACTGGCGCGAGGTGATTCCGTCGCCCAAGAAGCAGGTTGGCGACGGTGCGTGGCACCCCACGTACGCCTACCTGCGCCGGGCGATGGAGGACGGCAGTGATGATGTAATCGTCCAGACCGCCAAGTACGGCACCAAGGCGCTCGTACTGGAGCGGGTCAACACGCGCAATGCAAAACGGCAGACATTGACCTACAACATGCCTGGTCAGGTCATCGACGCCGTGGTCGATGCAAAAGGTGTCGTGCGTTCAGTAGTGACGGTCAACAAAAGCGAGACCCGCGGCACGTTGTGGCTGCGTGACAGCGCTGACGCGCCATGGGTGAAGCTCGAAGAATTCGGCATGCTTGAGCACGATCAGGTCTGGCCGGCGGCCTTCGATGCATCGGGCAAAGAGCTTTATGTGTTGAGCGCGCGGGGGCGGGACACCACGGCCTTGTTCGCGTACGACATTGCAAACCGGAAGCTTGGCGAGCAATTGGTCGCCCACCCGGTGGCCGACCTGGCGGATTCCGGTCTGATCTTCGCCCGCAAGTCGCGCGAGCTTCAGGGCGTCACCGTCTTTGGCGACGCCGAGCCTGAGACGGCATGGTTCGACGAGGCGTGGGCGACGGTGCAGGCACGCGTTGACGCAACGCTCAAAGGGCGTGTCAACATGGTGCGCGGCAATGCTTCCGGGCGCGTCCTTGTCTACTCCTATTCGGATACCGCGCCCGGTGAGTACTTCCTTTACGACGTCAAGGCGGGCCATATCGAACCGCTGCTGAAGACGCGACCGGATCTTGACGGCGCCGAGTTTTCTGCGACGCGAGCACTTCGCTACCCCGCGCGCGACGGACTTGCGATTCCGGCCTACCTCACGCTGCCAAAAGGCACGGCGCCGAAGCGCCTTCCGCTTGTCGTGCTGGTGCATGGTGGCCCCTGGTCCCGCGACCGCTGGGGTTTCAATGCCGAGGTTCAGTTCCTGGCCAGCCGGGGCTACGCGGTGCTGCAACCGCAGTTCCGCGGGTCGATGGGCTTCGGCAGCCACCTGTTTTCGGCGGGCTTCAAGCAGTGGGGCCTGAAGATGCAGGACGATCTGAACGACGGGGTCAGCATGCTGGCGAAGCAGGGCACGATCGACCCTTCGCGTGTCTGCATCATGGGCGCGAGCTACGGTGGCTTTGCAACGATGTCGGCGCTGGCGCGCGACGCGGACAAGTATCGCTGCGGCATCAACATGGTCGGTGTGACCGATCCGGCGCTGTTCTTCTCGATCAGTTGGTCTGACCATGCTGACAGCGCCTGGATCGAAAATGACGCAAAGATCATGATCGGCGATCCGGACGCGGATGCCGAGATGTTCAACCGGGTGTCACCGTTGAAGAACGCCAAATCGATCCGTGCGCCGGTGCTGATGGCCTACGGCGCCGAGGACTCCCGCGTGCCGCTCCCGCATGGCGAGAAGATGCGCGATGCGTTGCAGGCAAACGGAACCCCCGTCGAATGGCACGTCTTCGCCGGCGAAGGGCACGGCTTCCACATCGAAGAGAACCGCTTCCAGCTCTACCACGCAATCGAGCGTTTCCTGGCCAAGTACAACCCGGCCGATTGATCGTGGCGATCGAGGTGGCGCTTGCCGCGCCGCCTCAGTCGAACTTGAACTTCACTTGCCCGCCGATGTAGCCCGAGTATTCGCGGATCGATGGGGCGCCGACGAGGTTGAAGCCGAAGCGGCCCCACTGGAAGCTCGCCATCGGCAGCGCGACGACTGGCGTCCAGTAGCCGCTGGCGAGGCCGACGAACACGCCGAGCTTCACATGCTCCCACTTCACCAGCTCGGGTTCCCAGCGGGCGCCGGCGTAGAACGTGTCCTTGTCGTAGCTGTTGCGGTAGTAGCCGGCCATCCATGACAGCGGATACTCCTCGGAGGGGCGTTCCCAACCGGCGCCGGGGTTGTCGGCGCGGTATTCGTCGCGACGCTCGAAGTGGTAGGAATAGCCCGAGATTACGAGCCAGTCCTCGGCCGCGGCGGGCAGGGGCAGGCTGAGCAGGGCTGCGGCGACCAAAAGCGTGCGGGTGTACGACATGAATGCAGGTGCGTGCGAGATCGGGAACGCGGAGCGTACCACCGCCGCGGGTGTCACAATCGCGGGTCGTCCTGCCCCGATGAACTGATCATGCCGAACGATGCGCTTCTCCTCCGTCTCAACGCCTTGCGTGGTGATGATCCGTCGCTGACCAATGGCAACAGCAATCACCTGCCGATGGTGCTGGCGGCGCTGCATGCGCTGGGTGCCGCGCCAGCGCGCCTGGATGCCTATGCCGAAGCGCAGCGCGGCCTGATCAGGCCCTTGGCGGTGCAGACTCCAGCTGGCGGCTTTGCGGCCAGTTGGGCTGACTTCGAGGCGCAGATCGCTGCGGACGGCCGCGATGCAGTGCTGCGTCGCGAGTTGCCACACTTGCTCGAGGGTCTGGTTACCGCGGCGTTTCACGGTTTGATCCGGCTCGCCTACGGTGTGCGGTTCGGCGTGGATGTCGAGACGGCCGCCGGGCTTGCGGTGCTGAGCGCCTTCCGCCGGGAGACTCCGCTTCCGACCGCTGCCGGCAGCACCGGCGCGGCGGAGGGCTTGCGCAGTCTGTCGCAAGGCACGGCCCTCGCGAACGTGGTGTTCGAGCGCCCGATGATCATGGGGCGCTTGGCGGAAGTGCTGGCGCATCCCGCGTTTCTGGCCGCGGTGCCGCCCTTGCGGATCGAGAAGGGTGCGGCGCGCGCCTGGCACTCGCTCGCAGTCACCGCCGCCCGCCTCTACCGTGCCACCGGTGACTTCACCGCGTTGCACCTGGTCACCGGTCTGCATGCGTTGCGCGTGCTGTGGCCGTGGATGGCCGCGCCGGAGCCGGTGCTTCAGCGCTACTGGTTGGCCTTCTGCGCGGCCTATGTTGCGATTGGCCGACCGTGGCCGATGAGCTTGCGGCCGCTGCCGGATCCATTGCCGCCCTGGGCGGCGCTGCGCGCCGCGGCGATCGCCAGCAGCGACGATCATGTGATCAAACTGGTCGATAGCTGTGACGCGCTCGCACGCGATTTCGACCCGGATACCTCGGAGCTGCCGGGCTTGCTGCATGCTTGCGCGGCGCAGGTTGTGACGGCCGATACACACTGACAAAGTGTACCCGGTGGGCGGTGATAGCCTGCCGGGCTGCACGGGCCTTTGGCCCCTGCTCCTAATCGATCTGTCGCGGGAGCCTGTTCCGATGTTCGTTCGCTTTACCCTGGCGGCGGCCTGTCTGGCCGCCGTTTCCGCATCTTGCGCTGTGTTCGCGGGTGACGAAGACCCGTATCAATGGCTGGAGGCGGTTGATACCCCTGCCTCACTGGACTGGGTGCGTGCCCGCAACGCCGAGACCCTGCCCAAGCTCGAGCAGGCACCGGGATATGAGGCCTTGCATGCGCGCCTGCTGAACATCTACAACTCGCCGCAACGGCTGGTGCCGGTGACCTTGATTGGATCGCGCGCCTACAACTTCTGGCAAGACGCCGAGCACCCGCGCGGCATCTGGCGCAGCACCCCGTTGGCCGACTACCGCACGGGCACACCACGCTGGCGCACGGTGCTCGACGTTGATGCGCTGGGCCACGCGGAGGGGCAGTCGTGGGTGTGGAAAGGTGTTGAATGCCTTGGGCCGAGCGGCGAGCGTTGCCTGGTAAAGCTCTCTCGCGGCGGTGGTGATGCGGTGGAAATCCGCGAGTTCGACACGCGTACCGGCGATTTCGTCGCCGGGGGGTTCCGCATCGCTCATGCGAAGACCGAAATCACCTGGGTAGATCGCGACACGCTGATCGTGGGTACCGATTTCGGGCCCGGCAGCCTCACCGATTCCGGCTATGCGCGCATCCTCAAGCGTTGGAGGCGTGGCACGCCGATCGAACAGGCGCAGACGATCTTCGAGGCGGGCAAAGAGGACATGATGGTTTCCGCCGTTCTCGACCAGACGCAGGCTGCGCCGCGCAACTTCATCGTCCGCCGGCCGAGCTTCTTCACCGAGGAGATTTACGCCATCGGGCAGCAAGCCAAAGCGGTGAAACTCGACAAGCCGGACAGCGCCAAGGCGCTGGTGTGGCGCGACCGCTTGATACTTGAGTTGCGCGACGACTGGACGCGCAACGGACACAGTTTTGCAAAGGGTTCGCTGCTCGCGCTGCCGCTCGACAGTGCCCGTGCGCGCACCGCGGTACCTGAGGTCTTGTTCGCCCCGAGCGCAACGGTGGCGATGGAGGAATGGCACGCCGTGAAGGACGGCTTCGTGCTCAATCTGCTCGACCGGGTGCGTGGGCGGGTGATGGAGGTGCGCCCGGGTCGCAAGGGATGGTCGCAGCGCGTGGTGCCGGTACCCGAGTTGGGCGCGAGCAAGACGATGCCGCTTGATGCCGAACGCTCGAACGACTACCTGCTGACCACCTCGGACTACCTCACACCCTCAACACTCAGCTATCTGCACTTTGGCAAACCCGGCGCGCAGGTGCTGCAGCGCTTGCCAGCCTTCTTCGACGCGTCGCGGCTGGAGGCGGCACAGTACGAAGCCACGTCACGTGACGGCACCCGGGTGCCCTATTTCATCGTCATGCCGAAGGGCGTGCCGCGCGACGGATCACTGCCCACGGTGCTGTACGGCTACGGCGGTTTTGAAGTCGCCCTGACGCCCGCGTACAACGGTGGCGTTGGGGCAGGCTGGCTCGAAAAAGGCGGCGCCTACGTGGTGGCGAACATCCGCGGCGGGGGTGAATTCGGCCCGCGCTGGCACGCGGCAGCCTTGAAGGAGAAGCGCCAGAACGCCTACGACGATTTCATCGCGGTCGCAGAGAACCTGATCCAGCGCGGCATCACCTCGCCGAAGCGGCTCGCGATCATGGGTGGCAGCAACGGCGGGCTGTTGGTGGGGGCGACCGAAGTGCAGCGACCAGACCTGTTTGCCGCAGTGGTGTGTCAGGTGCCGTTGCTGGACATGAAGCGCTATCACCTGTTGCTGGCGGGCGCGTCGTGGATGGGCGAATACGGGAATCCTGACATCGCCGAGGAGTGGGCCTACATCTCGAAGTACTCGCCGTATCAGAACCTGAAGGCGGGCGTGACATATCCGCGCACCCTGTTTGTCACGTCCACGCGCGACGATCGGGTACACCCCGGCCATGCGCGGAAGATGGCGGCGCGCATGCGCGAGTTCGGCCAGGACGTTTGGTACTTCGAGAACATGGAGGGCGGGCACGCCGGGGCCGCCGACAACACGCAGCGGGCGAGGATGTGGGCCCTGACCTGGACCTTCCTCGACCAGACGCTGCGCTGAAAAGCCCTGCGCTCGCCTAGCCAATGAAAACGGGCCGGTGCTTCAAGCGACCGGCCCGTTTCTGTTTTGCGTGGCTGATCAGCGTTTGGCGACCGGCGTCCATCCCTTGTCGGGGTTGAACAGCGTCGTCTTGGCCGCGATCGCCGCGGTGTTTGCCCCGAGATCCTTCTCAAGAATCACGCCGTTCTGGTTCACGATGAACGACTTCACCCCACTCAAGCCGTACTTGGCGGGATAGGCGAGCACCGCAAAACCGCCGACCAGGCCATTCACGGTGTAGGTCTGCGCGCCACCCACGGCATCCGGACCTTGCCCGGTCAGCATCTTGAACAGGTAACCGTGGAAGGGCGCGCCGCGCGCGTGTTTGCCGTAGCCCTCGGCCTGCGCATCGGCGACGAGCGGCCCCAGCGGGCTCGGCGCCTCACCCTCGGCGGTCTGCCAGTAGAGGCCGTCACGCTTGCCCTCGCTGCTGGTAAAGCGTGCCGCGTACTCCGGCGAGCCGTTTCCGTTGCGATCCATCAGCGCGTACTCACGCTGGGCAGCGACGACCTCCTTGAGCACCTCGATGGTCGAGAGCTCGTTCATGCCGACGCGGCGGTTGATCAGTTCTTCCTTGCCCTGTTCGGCGTCGAAACGCCAGCCGCCCGCCACGCGCATGATCGGAAACGAGAAGGGGTAGCGGCCGGGCCCAACGATCAGCACCGCGCGGCCGTCGGCTACTTCGACCACGGTGTGCTGTGCGTCGTAGGCCTCGACAAAGCTCTGCCACACCTTGATGTCGGTCGGCCTGTCGCCGGTGAATACCCAGTCGCGTGCCTTGCCGCCCAAGACGGCGAGTACCGCTTTGCCATCGGCGGCCTTGAGGCTGTCGACCAGTGCGGCGGCTGCTTCTTCAGGTTGTGGGAAGACGCGTGGCGCGCCGCCGGCAGCGAAAGCGGGCAGGGCGATCAGTGCGCCGGCGAAGGTGATTCCACGCAGGGTGCGCGCGAGGCGCGAAGAGTGCGAATTGGTCATCGGTTCATCATCCGTTCTGCGTTGCGCATCACTCAACGGCGGCGTCCGCCGCCACCACCGGCCCGTGCGCCGCCGCTCGCACGCGCGCCACCGCTGCTGCTCATGCCGGCACGGCTGGAGCTGCCGCGGCTGCTGTAGTCGTTGGCTCGCGCACCGGAGTTCACGCCACCGAAAGCGGAGCTGGAGCTGCGATCGCTCGTCGACGCGCGCGGTTGCGCACTCCCGCGGTCGCCAGCGGCGCTGCGATCCATGCTTCCCGCGCGATTGTCGGCTGCGCCACTGCCGGCTCGGTTGCTCGCGCTGGCGCGATCGCTGGTGCCGGCGCTGGGGCGACTGCCCGCCGCATTGCGATCGAAACCCTGCTGGCCGAGGTCTTGCCGGCCGGTTTCTGCGCGGCCGCGGAACTCATCGCGGGCTTTGTTGTTTTGGACCTGTGCGCCGCCGAACTTGCTTTGCGCACCCTGACTTTGGTAGGGCACGCCACGACGTTGCTCGGGGTTGTGTTCCCACTTGCCGTTCTTGACGTTGTTGACCGTGTTCTTGTCGAAGTGATTGACCTGGTTGTAGCGGTCGATATCGATGTTGATGTCGTTGCCGCCCCAGTTGCAGTTACCCCACAAGGCGCCACCGACGACCACACCGGCCGTGAAGGTGAAGAAGGCTGCGCCGGGCACGTAGCCGGGCGGGTAGTAGTAGTAGGGCGGCGGCGCCGGGTACCACCAGGTGCCGTAAACGACCGCCGGGTTGTAAGTCGGCACGTACACCACCTGCGGATCAGCCTGCTCGATCTTGATCACGGTCGTGCCGCCTTCATTGGCGGTGCTGACTTTCTGCTCCTTGGTGTCGGCGAGCGAGCCGGCCTGCTTGGCCTTGGTACGCAGTTTCTGCACCGTTTCCATCACGGCCTTCTGCTGGCCGAGGAAGGCGTCGCCCAGCTTCTGCGTCCAGTCGATCTTCTCGCTCATCATGTCGAGCACCGACGGGAAGGTCGCCAGCGACTTCACGCTGGGGTCCCAGGTCTGTTTCGCGAGTTCGTCTTCGAGCGCCTTGCCGTCGACCTTCGGATTGGCCTTGCGCCAGCGCGCGGCTTCTACGATGTCGAGCGGGTAAGTGGAGCCCATCAGGATCTGCGCGAGCAGCGCATCCGGGTGCAGCGCGATCGGCGCCAGCAACTCATCGAGTTCCTGCTGCGAGAAGACCTTGCCGGACGATTGTTTGGCGGGCGCGCTCGCCGCAGCGGTTTCGGCAAACGCCGGAACAAGCGGGGCGCTGACCGTCAATGCGACAGCGCCGGACATGAGCAGCGAAAGGATTCGGGACGGCCGGGACGGCATGCGTTTTCTCCTGGATGCGCGGCAGACGGGCAGTGTAGAACGCGGATCGCCGCGCAGGAAAGCCCGGGCGCAAAAAGAAGAAGGGGCCGAAGCCCCTTCTTGCGCGGATTTGATGGCGCTCAGCTTGCAGCCTTGGGCGCTTTGTCCAGGCGTGCCTTGACGAAGCTGCCCGGCGCATCTTCCAGGATCTTGAGTTTGCCGTTGATCGGGTCGCGCGCCGGCACCTTTGCGTCGTCGTGCGCGGTGACCCAGGCCTGCCAGTCGGTCCACCACGAGCCCGGGTTCTGCGTCGCGGCGGCGAGCCAGTCTTCGGCGCTTTCCGGCAGCGTCTTGGTCGGGTTGGTCCAGTAGCCGTACTTGTTCGCCGACGGCGGGTTGACGATGCCGGCAATGTGGCCAGAGCCACCCAGCACGAAGCGCACCGGCCCGCCGAATACCTTGGCACCAAGGTAGGTGCTCTTCCAAGGCGCGATGTGGTCTTCGATCGTCGAGATGAAGTAGCAGGGCACCTTGATCTTGCCGAGATCGATCTTTACGCCGTCGATCTCGATACCACCCGGCTGCACCAGCGCGTTCTTCATGTACATGTTGCGCAGGTAGTAGCTGTGCATCTTCGCCGGCATGCGGGTGGAATCGGAGTTCCAGTACAGCAGGTCGAAGGGGAAGGGGTCCTTGCCCATCAGGTAGTTGTTCACGACGAAGGACCAGACCAGGTCGTTGCTGCGCAGCATGTTGAAGGTGTTGGCCATCTCGGTGCCTTCAAGGTAGCCGCGCTCGGCCATCTTCTTCTCGAGGCTGGTGACCTGGCCTTCATCGATGAACACGCCCAGTTCGCCTGGCTGCGAGAAGTCGGTCAGCGTCGTGAAGAAGGTGGCGCTGGCGATGCGCTTGTCCTTCTTGGCGGCCATGTAGGCGAGCGTGGTGGCCAGCAGCGTGCCGCCGAGGCAGTACGCCGCAGCGTTGATCTCTTTCTCGCCGGTCTGCTGCTCGATCGCATCAACGGCGGCGAGCACGCCTTCCTTCACGTAGTCATCGAAGCCCTTCTGGGCGAGCTTCTCGTCCGGATTCACCCAGCTCATCACGAACACGGTGTGGCCTTGTTCGACGGCCCAGCGAATCAGCGAGTTCTTTTCGCGCAGATCGAGGATGTAGTACTTGTTGATCCACGGCGGCACGATCAGCAGCGGGCGCTTGAGCGCCTCGGTGGTGGTCGGCGTGTACTGGATCAGCTGGATCAGGTCGGTCTGGAACACGACCTTGCCCGGCGTGGTGGCGACGTTCTTGCCGCACTCGAACGCCGAGGTATCGGTCATCTTCACGCGCAGCTGGCCATCGCCCTCTTCGACATCGCGCAGCAGATTGTTGAGCCCCTTCACCAGGTTCTGGCCGTGGCTCTTCACTGTTTCGCGGAACACTTCCGGGTTCGTCAGCGCGAAGTTCGACGGCGACAGTGCGTTGATGTACTGGCTGGTGAAGAAGTTGACCTTCTTGCGCGAGATCTCGTCGAGCCCTTCGACGCTGCCTACCACGTCATGGATGTGGCGTGCGGAGATCAGGTAGCTCTGCTTGATGAAGTCGAACAGGAAGTGGTCCTGCCACTCTTCGTCCTTGAAGCGCTTGTCTTCCTTCGCCGGCGTGGCGACTGGCGCGCCGCTCATGCCCATGAAGCGCAGCGTCGAGTGCTGCCACAGCGAGAAGTAATCCCACACCAGATTCATCTGCGCCTGGGCGAGCTTGTAGGGGTTGGCGAGCAGCTTCGCCATCATGTCCATGAAGGCCTGCGCGATGCCCAGTTCATCTTCCGGCGGCGAAATGCCGCGCGCGGCCTGGCGCTTCACATGTTCGTGCAGCAGCTTCGATGCACGCTGGGCGACCTCGGCATAGGTCTTCGCGACCTCCTGCGGATCGGGCAGTTCGGGCTTAGCGGTTTCTGCGTTGACGGCCATGGTGTTTCTCTCCCGGAGTTACTTGTTCTGAGGGGCGGACAAAGCGTCGCCCGTACGCGCAAATTTCAGGATGCGCCCGCCAGCTTCCAGCTTGCTGACAAGACCGCGAGCGGCGAGGTGGTTGAGGTGCCCGATCGCTTCGCCCATGGCGAACATCACCTGGTGGGTATCGAGTTCGCGCGGGAACAGCGTCGCGAGCAGTTCGCCCGCGCTCATCGGCTGATCCAGCGCTGCGAGCAGCGCGCCGCAACGTTCTTCGTGGTGCGCTACCAGTTGCTGGATGCGCGCCTGGGCGCCGCGGAAGGGGCGGCCATGCGAGGGCAGCACCAGCGTGTCGGCAGGCAATTCCGCAAAGCGGCCGAGCGATTCGATGTACTGCGCGACCGGATCATCCTGCGGTGTCACGGTGCTGGTGCTGACGTTGGTCGAGATGCGCGGCAGCAGCATGTCGCCCGAAATCAGCACATGCAGCGCTTCGCACCATAGCGCCGCGTGCTCGGCCGAATGTCCGTAGCCGCTGATCACCCGCCAGGCCTTGCCGCCGATCATGATCGTGCTGCCGTCGCGGACCCGCAGATAGCTCTCGGGCAGCTCCGGCACGCCGCGCGCATAGTGGTTGCCGCGTGTCAGCAGCGCTTCCGCGCGTGCATCGTCAAGACCGTGGCGGCGGAACAGCGCAACCAGTGCTTCGGTGGTGAAGCCGGCGCGGCCGTCGCGGATCGCGTGCGCCCAGAGGTACTCGCCGAGCGTGGCGTGTACCGGTACGCCGAAGCGGTCCGACAACCAGCGCGCATTGCCGATGTGATCGGGATGCGCATGGGTGACGACAATCTGCGTGACCGGGCGGTCGATGCGTGCGAACACCTGCTCCCAAAGCCCGCGCGTGGTCGCGTCGCCAATGCCGGTGTCGACAATCGCGACGCCCTCGCCGTCGTCGAGCAACCACAGATTGATGTGATCCAGCGCGAAGGGCAAAGGCATGCGCACCCAGCGCACGCCGGACTCAACGGTCAGCGTGTCGCCCGGCGCGGGCAGGTCGGCGAAGGGGAAATCGAGTGCGTCACTCATGGCAGCAGCATCCAGCGGATCAGTGTAACTCGGGTTATGTTGCGCTGCGGCATTGGCTGTCAAGGCTGTTTGTCGGGCGCAGGACACCATACGGTGGCGTGCGGGCTTAAGATCCGGCCACCGCACGGGGCGGACATCACCCGAATCCGGCGGCGCGGCGATCCTCCACAAGAGGGGCGCGGCGCGGCCTTCCAGACCTGTTCAGGAGCCGATCCATGAGCCTTGGCCTCAATTTCGCCCTCGGCGAAACCCTCGACATGCTGCGCGACACGGTCGCCGATTTTGCGGCGAAGGAGATCGCGCCGCGCGCGGCCGAAATTGATCGAACGGACCAGTTCCCGATGGACCTGTGGCGCAAGTTCGGCGATCTGGGTGTGCTGGGCATGACGGCGAGTGAGGACTATGGCGGCGCCAACATGGGCTACCTCGCGCACATCATCGCAATGGAAGAGATCTCGCGCGCCTCGGCCTCGGTGGGCTTGTCGTACGGTGCGCATTCGAATCTCTGCGTGAACCAGATTCACCGCAACGGCAACGCCGCGCAGAAGGACAAGTACCTGCCGAAACTCATTTCCGGCGAATACGTTGGTGCGCTCGCGATGAGCGAGCCGAATGCAGGCTCCGACGTGGTGTCGATGCGACTGCGTGCAGACAAGCGCGGCGACCACTATGTGCTGAACGGCACCAAGATGTGGATCACCAACGGCCCCGACGCCGATGTGCTGGTGGTGTATGCGAAGACCGACCCGGAGGCCGGCCCGCGCGGCATTACCGCCTTCCTGATCGAGAAGGGGATGAAGGGCTTCTCGGTCGCGCAGAAGCTCGACAAGCTCGGCATGCGCGGCTCGCATACCGGCGAGCTGGTGTTCGAGGACTGCGAGGTACCGATCGAAGCCGTGATGGGCGGCGTCGGCAATGGCGTGAAGGTGCTCATGAGCGGGCTCGACTATGAGCGCGCAGTGCTCTCCGGGGGGCCGCTGGGGATCATGGCCGCCTGCATGGATGTCGTGATCCCTTACATCCACGATCGCAAGCAATTCGGCCAGGCGATCGGTGAATTCCAGCTGATGCAGGGGAAGGTGGCCGACCTCTACACCACATGGCAGGCCACACGTGCCTACGTGTATGCGGTCGGCCAGGCCTGCGACCGCGGCGACCATGCCCGCAGTCTGCGCAAGGATGCCGCTGGCGCGATCCTCTACTCAGCCGAGAAGGCAACCTGGATGGCGGGTGAGGCGATCCAGACGCTGGGCGGAAATGGCTACATCAACGAATACCCGGTTGGGCGGCTGTGGCGCGACGCCAAGCTGTACGAGATCGGTGCTGGCACAAGCGAGATCCGCCGTATGCTGATTGGGAGAGAGCTGTTCGCCGAGACCTTGTAGCAAAAAGGTGACCCGACGGGCGCAAAGGCAATGCGCGCAGGGGTTTGGCGGACATTGCTGTTACGGCTTAGGCTGCAAATGTCTGGGCTAATACCTATGGCGCGCTGCAACAATTTGCGCCTATGCTTCGCCCCCGTCAGGCTGCCGTAGGCTCGCGCCGCCACATTCTGATTCCTCTCTACCCAAATCGAGGTTTTCACCATGTCTGATCCCGTCGTCATCGTTTCTGTCGCCCGTACGCCGATCGGCGCCATGATGGGCGAACTGTCCGGCTTCGCTGGTCACCAGCTGGGCAGCGTTGCCATCAAAGCAGCGGTAGAGCGCGCCGGCTTGAAGCCGGAGCAGGTGCAGGAAGTCATCATGGGTTGCGTGCTGCCCGCCGGTCAGGGTCAGGCCCCGGCGCGCCAGGCCACGCTGGGCGCAGGGCTGCCGCTGTCGGCCGTTGCCACCACGATCAACAAGGTGTGCGGCTCCGGCATGAAGGCCACGATGATGGCGCATGACCAGCTGCTCGCCGGCTCGGTGGACGTGATCGTCGCGGGCGGCATGGAAAGCATGTCCAACGCGCCCTACCTGCTGCCGAAGGCGCGGGGCGGCTACCGCTATGGCCACTCCACGGTGTTCGACCACATGGCTCTGGACGGTCTGGAAGACGCCTACGAGAAGACCGCGAATGGTGGCGGCAAGTCGATGGGCAACTACGCCGAAGACACTGCAGCCAAATATGGTTTCACGCGTGAGGCGCAGGACGCTTTCGCGATCGAATCGACCCGCCGCGCGCTGGCGGCGAACACCGATGGCAGCTTCGAGTGGGAAATCGCACCGGTGACGGTGGCCGGCAAGGGCGGTGACGTCCAGATCGCCAAGGATGAATCCCCGTTCAAGGCCAAGCCCGAGAAGATTCCGTCGCTCAAGCCGGCGTTCCGCAAGGACGGCACTGTGACCGCCGCAACCTCGTCGTCGATCTCCGACGGCGCCGCGGCGCTGGTGCTGATGCGCGCCTCGACCGCTGACAAGCTGGGGCTGAAGCCGGTCGCGAAAATCGTTGGCCATGCCACCCATGCGCATGAGCCGGGCTGGTTCACGACCGCCCCGGTTGGGGCGATCGAAAAGCTCTACGCCAAGACCGGCTGGAACACCGACAGCGTCGACCTGTTCGAGATCAACGAAGCCTTCGCGGTGGTCACCATGGCCGCGATGCACGACCACAAGCTGCCGCACGAGAAGGTCAACGTGAACGGCGGCGCCTGCGCGCTGGGCCACCCGATCGGTGCTTCGGGCGCCCGCGTGATCGTGACGCTGATTGGCGCGTTGAAAAAGCGCGGCCTCAAGCGCGGCGTGGCCAGCCTGTGCATCGGTGGCGGCGAAGCCACGGCGATGGCGGTCGAGCTGTTCTGAAGTCGTTCCACACATGAAAAAGGCCGCCCGAGGGCGGCCTTTTTTGTTGGCTCGAGCGCTCAGAACGCGTAGGCCGGTGTGCTGCTCTCGATGTCCATCCAGGCGCCGGTGGCGGGCTGGTTGTGCTTGCCGTTCGCCAGCGCGTAGAAGCTGCGCGATGCCAGCGGCAGGCCCAGATCGGCGATCGAATCGAGCGCGGTCTGGCTCAGCGGGATGCCGTACATCGCGAAGTGCTTGCGCATGTCCTGGCCGATGATCTTCGAGCTCAGTACGTAGAACAGGTCTTCGTTGCTGATCTTGTTGTCGGCAAAGCGGCCCATGCCGTACTTGCCCTTGTTGCTGGCGTCCCAGGCCTTGGCGACGAGGCGGTCGGCCTTGGTCAGCAACTGGAAGAACTCCAGCGTGCTTTCCATCGTCGGCTTTGCGAGTCCGGCGCGCAGCTTGGCGTACTGGAAGGCCATCTGGAAGTGCACCGCGCGCATCGGGTCCTGGCTCGCGCCTTGCCACAGGCGTACTTCCATATCGGCACGCAGCGCTTCGTCGCTGAGACCGGTGGCGCGGTTGGCGACGATGTCGGCGTAGAGCCCCGGGTGGTCGGTGGCGTGGCCGGTGTCGATACCGATCAGCGCGTACTGCCGCATCATCGTTGCGCTGGCGAGAATGTTGTTGTCGCACTCCACAACGCAGCCCTTGCCGTTAGGCGCAATGTGCATCACGCGCTGCACCGTGTTGTGGCCCAGTTCGTGCGGCCAACCCCAGCCCGTGTCGATGCCGGCGAAGCCGTCCGACGGGTTGCCGGAACACAGATAGCCGCAGGCGGCGAGCCAGCCGATGAAGTGCTGCACGTTCGGCGCGCGGTGCAATGGGCCATCGCAGGTCCAGCCGAGTTGGGTGCAGAGGCTCTGTGCCAGCGTCGACATCGGCATGTTGTTGTAGCCGTTGGCGAAGTGGTTGCTGTCGAACAGGATGCCCTTGATGCGGTCGACGACGTAGGTCTTCGGGTCCAGCGTGCCGATCACTTTCTGCGCATAGCCAATCGTCTGCTGGATTTCGCCGCCAACCAGCTTGTTGGTTTGCCAGCCGAAATCGGCGCGCTTGAGCGCCGCAACGGCCTCGTCGATCTGCGCCTGCGAAGGATTCTGCGTGAAGTCGAAGTGCGCGTACTTGGCCGCACCCTTGATACGCAGCTTGACCACCGTGCCGGCGGTGGCGCCACCGTAGTTGAGCATCAGCGGGCCGCCGAAAGGCGTGACGAAGCTCGTGTCACCGGTGGCGGCGAGCGGAATCGTGTAGGAATGCGGCCGGCGCGGGCGCGCATAGGTGGTGTCAGTGACCGGATTGCCATAGGTGCGCAGATAGCTCGTCTGCACGCCCAGGCTGGTGGCGCCCGCCGCATCGACGACCTGGATCGTCACCGGCTTGCCCGGGATCGCGCCGCGCCCGATCAGCGTGGTGCCGCCGGTTTGCGCGATCGTCACATCGATGTCTTCGAAGTCGCTGCTGACTGCGATGCTGTTTGCGCTGGCCGGCATGTAATCGCCGGCGCCCTTCGGCGGAATCGTGGTCGCCGCGCGGTTGAACACCAGCCAGGAATCCGAGGCATAGGCGCGCAGGAAATCATCCGAATCGCCCTTGCTGGAGAGCGGTGCGCCGTAGACGACGCCGGTGCGAACCTGGTCGGCCCACAGCACCAGCAGGCGGTAGAGCTCGCTGTCGGGGTCGGTAAAGACGTTGATGCCGCGCGACTGCATCGACGAGAGCGCGGTTTGCACCGCATCGATCGGCTTGAGCGGCGTGGTATCGGTGAAATCCAGTGTCAGATCGGTGCGGTTGAGCAGGTTGAGCGTGCTCACCAGCGCGCCGAACTGGTCGCCGCGCGCCAGGCTGTCGGCAAGGGTGCGTGTGGCGCCGACCGATACGCCCGCGGCACTGGCGAAGTAGTTGCCGGGATAGCCACCGAGGTTCATCCCCATCGCGCTCAGCACCGTGCGGCCGCCGGCCGAATCGACCCAACTCGGGTGCATGTAGATCACCGACTTGCCCGCTTCCAGGTAGCTGCGCACCAGCGCCGAGAGGCGCGGGCTGTCGGTGGTGCCGGAGCCGAACACGATCAGGTTCAGGTCTTTCCAGCAGGTGTTGTCCGGATCATCGATCTTGCAGGTCGTCACGGTGGCGCTGCTGCCGGCCCGAACGATGTAGTTCTTCACCGTGTTGGCGTCGTAGCCGGCGGTGCCGACGGCGATCGTCGCAGGCAGCTTGGCGGCGCCGTCGCCGGTCATCAGCCAGGCGAAGGCACGGTTGAACAGCGGCAGATGCTGCTGCTCGCGCGTGGTACCGGCCATCCAACTCAGCACATTGGCGCCGTAGGCCAGACCACGGCCGCTGCCGATCTGCGCGATCGCTGCCATGCCGGTGCCATTGTCCGAGACAATCAGCGGTGTCGCGATCGTGGTCTTGGCTGCGGTGATCGAACTGCTGTTGGTGGTGTGGTCGAGCGCCAGCTGCGTGATGTCGGCGCTGTAGATCGAGGCCAAGGCCTGGGTCTGTTTCGCGCCCAGCGTCGTTGCGGCGGACACCGCGCGTGCGAGCAGGACTTCGCGGTCCTTGGCGGTCAGTGCCGTGGCGTCGCCGCTTTGCAGGGCAAGCGCGATGGGGTCAGGCGTCGTCGTGCCGCCAGATCCGTTCGTGCCCCCTGAGCCGTTTGTGCCACCACTATTGCTATTGCCACCGCTCGCCGTTTCGCCGCCGCCGCCCCCGCCGCCACACGCGACGAGCAAGACGGAAATCGAGAGGGCGCCGAGGGCGCAGATGAGGGGGTTGAGTCTTCGCTTGAACATGCTGGTTACCAAAATCGAGTGGATGAATGCCGTCATCCTCGGCGTCCGGGGATCAGCCGGACGGATTTGATTCGGAGTCCGCGCGCCAGCGCAGCGTTTGCGATTCGCAAGCCGCCGTTTCGCAGTGCTTGGGTGGCTTTGTGCATCGGGCCGTCTGTCCGGGCACCGTGCTGAATGGCGCGGCGTGGCGGCCACAGGCCAGCGGGAGGCGGCATTCTAATGAGCCGGATGAGGCCGGCATACTGCAAATCCGCTCGCGACTGCGGCCGCCGCGCTCTGTCACCTTGTTTTGCTTTCTCGCCGGCGCGGTAGACTGCAACGCGGGGGATGGCGGGACAGAGGATGAGCGAGAACCAAGAATACGTGCCGCAGATGCGGCACTTCCAGGCGTTGTTTACACGCTATCGCGACGATACGGATCGACTGGCAGTGCTGCAGTCGCGTTTCGGGCTGCAACGCGTGGCGCCCTCCGACACCACGCCATTCCCGGCCGAGAGTGCGTTGCAGATGAGCGAATGGCTGCATGCCGCTGGCGATCCGCATGCGTTTGCATGGCTGGCGGGGCAGCTCGACATGGGGGCGGGCGATGGCCTGGTCTACTACCTGCGCGCCCATGACACCCTGCAGGCGGCACTCGATGAGCTCGCGCGGCTCGCTCCGGTGCTTTTTCCCGATGGCAGTTTTCGTTGGGCGAGCGATGGTCACCAGCTGACGATGGTGCTGGTGCCGGTGCTGCGTCCGGAGCGCCTCGGCAGGCGCCAGCGCTACGAGTCGATTCTCGTATGGCTGGTGCGCGTGCTCGACTACATCTGCGGGGTGAGGCTGCCCGTGCTGCATGCCGAGGTGATGACCGAAGACGCCGGCGACCCGGCAACGCTTGCGGCGCTACTGGGCGTTACGCCCCGCATGGGCGCCACCACTTTCTCGCTGACCTACGCGGCTGATGTGCTCAAGCTGCACTTGCCAGGCGCCAGTGAGGCGCTGCGCCAGACGATACGACCGATGTACGAGCGCGAACTGACCCAGATGCTCGAGCACACCAGCGCGGTGCGTCGCGTGGCCGGGTGGCTCGCCGCGCTGCCCGACCTTGGTGGCGCAGGCCTTGATTCAGCCGCGGCCGCGCTGGCGATGGGTGCAAGCACCTTGCGGCGACAGTTGGCGGCGGAGGGCTGTCGCTTCTCGACGCTGCTCGCGGCGCATCGCGCGCGCCTCGCGCTTGACGCGGTGCTCTGCACGGACGAGAAGGCCGAGCGCCTGGCGCTGCGCATGGGCTATGCCGATCGCAGCAGCTTCGAACGCGGGTTCTGCGATCGCTTCGGCGTAAGGCCCGCGCAGGTGCGCCGAGCCGCCCAGGAGTTAATTGGCGCACGACGCTGTGGCGACTGGGGCGCGCCACAGGCCTGGCCGCGGCACAGCCCGAAGCTCGACTGGCTCCGACAGGTGCTCGCCGAAGGGGGCGCTGGGCCTGCACTGGTGTGCGACGCGTTTGCGGCCGACCCGGTGCTGCAATTGCGGTTGCTCGGGCTGTGTGGGGAGCCGGTGCACGGCGCACGCGAATCGGCGGTGATCGATAGCGACTTGCTCGCACGCATGCCGCGGGCAAGCGTGCAGCAGGTGGTCGAATCGAGCTTGCCAGCCGAAGCGCCGACAGCCGAGGCGCTGTACGCATGGCGTTGCGGAGCGCTGGCCGCGCGTGCGGTGGGCCTGCTGGCGCCGCAGCTGGCGCCGGACGACGCGGCAGCGCTCCGGCTGGCGGCCTTTGCGCACAATCTGGGGCGGCTCGCTGCGCCCGCGGCGGCAGGGCGTGCGGTGGATGGCATCGATGCCACCTGGCTGTTGCTTGCCACCTGGCACGTGCCGCCGGCGATCCTGGGCTGGCTGCGTGAGCGCCATGCGCCCGCCTCGGCGGCCGGCGAGGCGTTGGCGCTTGCGGTGGCTTGGGCGGAAGCGGTGCTCGCCGGCGCGGAGACCACCGCGCGTTGTGCCGTAGAGTCGCAAATTGCCGCGCGAGCATCCGCGCAGGTGTGTGCCGAGCTCGCAGCGATTGCGCGGAGCGTTGTGGATTGATCGGTGGCGCCCGGGCGGCCGTTATGATGAGCGTCCGACACCGAGGAACTCTCCGTTGAAAGCCGCATCCCGCCCGTCCATGGTCATCCTCCTGCAGGTGCTGGTTGCATTCATCTGGGGCGGCACCTGGATCGCGGGCCGCATCGTCGCGGCCGAGATGCCTCCTCTTGCTGCCGCCGGCTGGCGCTTCGTGCTGGGCACGCTGACGCTTGGCCTGCTGGTGTGGCGCAGCGCCGGCGGTCTGCCGCGAATCGGCCGCGCCGACCTGGGGCGTGTCTGCGCGATGGGTGCCACCGGCATCCTGTTCTATAACCTGTGTTTCTTCTATGGCCTGCAGCATGTGCAGGCGGGCCGTGGCGCGCTGGTGATTGCGCTGAATCCGGTGGCGGTGGCGCTCGCCGCGTGGCTGTTGATGGGTGAATCCTTGAGCCGCACGCGGCTTGCCGGCGTGGCGATCGCGCTGGCGGGCTGCCTGTTGGTGATCGGTCGCGGCGACCCGCTGGCACTGCTGCGTGGCGAGATCGGTGTCGGCGAGCTGGCGATACTCGGCTGCGTGGCCGGATGGTGTGCCTACACCCTGATCGGGCGGCGTGCGAGCCGCACGCTCGCACCGCTGACGATGACCTTCTATGCATCCCTGGCGGGCGGCGTCATGTTGCTGGCGACCGGGCTCATTGAGGGCAGCCTGCGCGGCATGCCCACGGTTTCCTGGCGCGCCGTGGCTTCGCTGCTGTATCTCGGTGTGCTGGGCAGCGGCTTTTCGTATGTCTGGTACGCGCAGGGCGTGATGCGGCTCGGCGCTGCGCGCGCGGCAGCCTTCATCAATCTGGTGCCGCTCAGCGCCGTGTTGCTCGGCGCGCTGATACTCGACGAACATGTCGGCCTGCTGGTGCTCGCGGGCGGCGCGCTGGTGCTGCTGGGCGTATGGCTGACGAATCGGACTCAATCTGGAGGAAGCAAGGCATGACGCGCAAGACGGTTCTGATCGCAGGGGCTTCACGCGGTATCGGTCTGGAATTCGCGCGGCAATACGCGATCCAGGGCTGGAAGGTCTACGCCGGCGTGCGTACCCCGGCGAAGGCGACCGAGCTGCTGCGTGTGAAGGGTGTCGAGGTGTTACCGCTCGACGTGACCTCGGCCAATTCGATTGCCGGCGCCGCATGGCATGCCGACGAAGATCCGCTCAACCTGTTGATCGTGTGTGCCGGACTGTATGGGCCGGAGACGACAAGTTTTCTGGCGCCGGGCGATGCCGATTTTGATGCCGTGATGCGTACCAACGTGCTCGGCCCGATGCGTGTGATCCAGGCCTTCGCCGATTCGGTGATCGGTGCGCGCGGCACGATCGCGGTGATCTCATCCGAGATGGGCTCGATCAGCGGTGCTCGCGGCAGCAAGGGGCTGCTCTACCGCGCATCGAAGGCGGCGGTGAACATGGTTGCGAAGTGCGCGGCGAACGAATACGGCCCGCGTGGTGCCACGGTGGTGACGTTGCATCCGGGCTGGGTCAAGACCGACATGGGCGGCCCGAACGCCGAGATCGAGGCTTACGACTCGGTGGTCGGCATGCGCGGCGTGCTTGAGCGAGTCGGGCCCGCGGAGAACGGCGGCTACTTCAACTACGACGGTACGCCGATCACATGGTGAGCGATTGCATCGCACTGCGGGGGTGTGGCACTGAGCGCTGAAGCGTTTGCGCTGGTGCTGTGCGGCGCTCTGCTGCACGCGCTGTGGAATCTGCAAGCCAAGCGGGCTTCCGGCGGCTTGCCCTTCGTCTGGTTGTACGGGCTTGTCAGCCTGGTGGCGGCGATGCCGCTGATTGCGCTGCTGCTGTGGCGTGACCCTTCGCAATGGCCCGGCGTATCCGGCTGGTCGGTCATCGCGGCGAGCGCTGCGGTGCACGTGCTGTATGGCCTGGTGCTGCAGAAGGGCTATCGCGCGAGCGATTTCGCTATCGTCTATCCACTCGCACGCGGAACCGGGCCGCTGTTCTCGGTGCTTGCCGCCGTGTTAATTCTCGGCGAACTGCCGGGCCTGGTCGGCGCTTCCGGCATCGCCCTGTTGCTGGCGGGCATCGTGCTGGTGAGTGGTCTTGTGCCGCTGCGTGCTCGCTCGCCGGCACAGCGGCGGGGTTTGCTTTGGGGCGGCCTCACCGGTTTGTGTATCGCGATCTACACGCTGATCGACGCGTGGGCGGTCAAGCGCATCGGCATGTCGCCGGTTTTGTACTACTGCCTCAGCCTTGGCGTGCGCACGGTATTGCTCGCGCCGCTGGCCGCACGCCATGCGGCGGCGGTACGCACACAGTGGTTGGCGTTTCGTGGCCCGGTCTTGGCGGTTGGCCTGCTATCACCAGTCGCGTACATGCTGGTGCTGACGGCGATGGTGATCGCGCCGCTCAGCTATGTGGCGCCGCTGCGCGAACTGTCGATGCTGCTCGGGGTATGGTTGGGGGCCCGCGTGCTGCGCGAGACGCTGAGCCCGCTGCGGCTGGTCGGCACCCTGTGCATGTTGGCTGGGGTGGCGGCGCTCGCCTGCGCGCGTTGATCCTTTGCTGCAAAGCATTGTCGGGATTCGGCATACGCAGGCCGGGGCCATGCGGCAAAATGGTGGCTTGAAGGCCGCGCCAGAAGCGCGGCATGCCCCACACCGCTGGCGCCACCCGCCGGCCCGAACCGGATCACCCGATGACCCTCGCCCCATGGCGCCTCGCGCCGCTCTGCCTGCTTCTGCTTGCCGCCTGTTCAAAAACCCCCGAAACCGCCGCTCCGGCCGCACCCGCGACGCCGCCGGCTGTTCCAGCTGCGAGCGGCAGCGCCGCCGTCGCGTGGTTCAAGGGTGACGTGGATGCCGCCTTCGCCGAGGCGAAGCGCAGCAACAAGCCGGTTTTCCTGTACTGGGGGGCGGTGTGGTGCCCGTACTGCAACCAGGTCAAGGCGACGCTGTTCAACCGCGCCGACTTTGCCGAACGCGCCAAGCAGTTCATCCCGCTCGAGCTCGACGGTGATTCGCCGGAAGGCCAGAAGCTGGCGGCCCGCTTCAAGGTGCGTGGCTACCCCACGATGATCCTGTTCCGCCCCGACGGCACCGAGCTGACGCGCCTGCCTGGCGAAGTCGATGCGCAACGCTATCTGCAGGTGCTCGCGCTGGGCATGAATGCGAACCGACCGGTCAAGGAGGTCCTTGCTGCTGCGCTGGCCGGCAAGCCGACCACGGCGGACGACTGGCGCCTGCTGGCCTTCTACCCTTTCGATGCCGACGAAGAACAGCTGGTCAGCAAGGCCGCGCTGCCCGGCACGCTGGCGCGCCTCGCGGCCGCCGTGCCGCCTGCGGAAGCCGAGCTGGCGACCCGTCTCGCGCTCAAGGCCTTTGTGGCTCAGGCGCAGGTGGAACCGCTACCGAAGCTGGCGGGCGACGCCGGTGCGCAACTGCTGGCAAAGCTGCTTGCTGGTCCGGCGGAGGTGCGCAGCCATTTTGACTTGCTGATCGTTGATCCGGACAAGGTCGTGACCTTGCTCACACCGGCTGGCGGCGCGCCGCGCCTTGCGCTGGCTGCGCAATGGAGCAAGTCGCTCGAATCGCTGACGCAGGACGCCACGCTGTCCACCACCGATCGCCTGTCGGCGCTTGGTGCGCGTGTCGCGCTCGGCAAGCTGGCGGGCGCAACGCCGCTGGATCCGGCACTGCTGCGCAGCCAGGTGAGCGCTGCGGACGCGGCCTCCAGCAATGGTTTCGAGCGTCAGTCAGTGATCTACACCGCAGCTGGCGTGCTGACCGACGCCGGTTTGCTCGACGATTCGGATGCATTGCTGAAGGCTGAACTCAAGCGTTCTCACGCCCCCTACTACTTCATGCGAATGCTGGGCGGCAATGCGAAGAAGCGCGGCGATGTGGCCGCTGCCTTGAAGTGGTACGAGGAGGCGTGGACGGCGTCGCAAGGTTCGGCAACGCGTTTGCAGTGGGGCGGCGGCTACCTCAATGGTCTGCTCGATCTGGCGCCGTCCGACGAGGCGCGCATCGAGGTGGCCAGCAGCAAGCTCTTCGCCGAAACAGCCTCCACCCCCAACGCGTTCTATGAACGCAATCGCGCGGTGCTTGAGCGCAGCGCCAAGAAGCTCGCCGAGTGGAACGCGGGCGGCAAGCACCAGGCCAGCTATCGGCGCATCGTCGCGCAGGCGGCGCAGATGTGCGCAAAGCTGCCGGCCGACGATGCACAGCGGCCGGTGTGCGAAGGCTTGTTCAAGGCGCGTGGCTGATGCCGGCGGCCGTTGACCGGCATCAACGCCCAGCGGCCGCCCGTCCGTAATCTTTCCCCTGTTGGCAGTGTGGTGATTGAGCTCGCCGTACTGTGGTGGAACGGGACAAGAACGGGCGCGATCACGCCCAAACGCCAGGGGAGGCGAGGATGGACATTACAGCAAGCTTGATCGGATTCTTCGGTGGTTATGTCGTGGCAGTGGTGGTCGGTGCGCTGCTGATCGCGATGGTCACGACGCTCGAAAATCAGAACAAATCGCAGCGGCACTGACGCGGCGACGGCGCGGGCAAAGCCCGCCGGTTCCAGTACCTGAAGCGCCCCGACTGCTTGCCGGCCGGGGCGTTTTCTTTTGCGTTTGTGGCAAATCACCGCCCGGGTGACTGTTCAATCGACACAGGGGCCGATAGGCTGTCGGCAGGCATCCACCCGATGCCCTCTCAACCCCTTGTGGAGTGACACTCTTGAACAAGATCCTTCTATGCCTGCTGGCGGCAGCCTTGTCGTCGGCCCTGAGCGCTTGCGCGACAGACCCCGCGACAGACGGAGCCGCCGCAAGCGATACGAGTACGGCTGCTACGGCGGACGACGGCGAAGAGCGCGTCTACATCACCGGCAGCATCATTCCGCGCAAGCCGCGCGCGGGTGAGGGTGTGCAGACGGTAGCCCCTGACGCGATTCTCGGTGGCGCGTCGCGCCATTCCACGCCGGGTAGCAGCGGCGGTTCCACGGCAGGGCCGTAAGCGGGCCTTTGCGGCGGGCTGGCCGATCAAAGATCGTCATCGGGAAGTCAGTCTCAGGCGTCGCGGGCGGCGACAATCGGGCCCCCACGGCGGGTGCCACAAGCGTCACGCCGGCGACTGCCCTGCGACCCGGGGCGATCCCGATCAGGCCTTACCCGTCCGCCTATCGGCGGCGAGGAGACACGCAATGCTGCTGACGCAAGACCAGGAAATGATCCGCGATGCGGTGCGCGCCTACGCGCAGGACTGCATCGCCCCGCACGCCGCGGCCTGGGATCGCGACCATGAATTTCCGCGCGAGGCGCTCGCAGGCTTGGCCGCCCTTGGTGTGCTGGGCATCGTGGTGCCGGAAGGCGATGGCGGCGCGGGCCTCGACTATGTGTCGCTGGCGCTGGCGATTGAAGAAATCGCGGCGGCCGACGGCGCGACCTCTACCATCGTCAGCGTGCAGAACTCCGTCGTTTGCGGGCCCCTCAAGGCCTTCGGCAGCGCTGCGCAGAAGCGCGAATGGCTTGCGCCGCTGGCGCGCGGCGAAAAGCTTGGGTGTTTCTGCCTGACGGAACCGCATGTCGGCTCCGATGCCGGTGCAATCCGTACCCGCGCGCTGCGCGACGGCGATGGCTGGCGCATCAACGGCGTGAAGCAATTCATCACCACCGGCAAGCACGCCGATGTCGCGATCGTGTTTGCGGTGACCGATCCTGCAGCGGGCAAGAAAGGCATCTCCGCCTTCGTCGTACCGAGCAGCGCCCCCGGCTACATCGTGGCGCGGGTCGAGGACAAGCTGGGGCAGCGTGCGTCCGACACCGCGCAGATCCTGTTCGAGGACTGCCGCGTCGGCGCCGATGCCTTGCTCGGCGCCGAAGGTGAGGGCTACCGCATCGCGCTTGCGAACCTCGAAGGTGGCCGAATCGGCATTGCCGCGCAGGCCGTCGGCATGGCGCGGGCGGCGCTGGAAGCCGCGCTGCGCTATGCAAAGGAACGCGAGAGCTTTGGTCAGCCGATCATCGGCCACCAGGCGGTGGCCTTCCGGCTCGCCGACATGGCCACGCGCATCGAGGCCGCACGCCAGCTGGTGTGGCATGCGGCGGCGCTCAAGGATGCGGGCCGCCCGTGTTTGCAGGAAGCCTCGCAGGCAAAGCTCTTCGCCAGCGAGATGGCCGAGCAGGTGTGCTCGGATGCGATCCAGATCCACGGCGGCTATGGCTATGTGAGCGACTTCCCGGTCGAGCGCATCTACCGTGATGTGCGGGTATGCCAGATCTACGAGGGCACCAGCGATATCCAGCGGCTGGTGATCAGCCGGGCGCTGGCCGGCGCCTGACGCAAAAACTGCGCCGCTGCAACGCGATTGCGCAAGACGCTGACAGCGCCTTGGACTAGCATGGGCGGGTGCCGCAAAGGTGACCGCCCGAGCGTTGTCCAACCCCCTGGAGAGCTGAATTGAGCGCCTTCATCGATTTCTATTTCGACTTTGCTTCCCCGTATTCCTATGTCGCGGCCCACATGATCGAGGAGATCGCCGAGCGGCATAAACGCAGCGTGATCTGGCATCCCGTCGTCATCGGCAATGCCTTCAAGGCGGTTGGCGGCGCACCGATGCAGACGCTGCCGCTGCGCAACGAGTATGTGGAAAAGGACGTTGCGCGCCTCGCGCGTTATCTCGGGTTGCCGTATGAGCATCCGAGTTCCTATCCGGTGCCAACCCAGGCCGCGGCCTGCGCATTCCTGTGGGGGCAGGATCGTGACCCGGAGCGTGCGAAGGAGTTTGCCCGCAAGGTTTTCGCGGCCTACTTCGTCGAGGATCGCAACATCGCCGACCTCGATGTGATTCTGGAAATCATCGAATCCTTCGGCCTCGAACGCGCTGCAGCGCATGAGGCGCTCAACAGCGCGCCGCTGAAGGATCGCCTGAAGGCCGAAACCGATCTGGCGATGGCGCGTGGCGTGTTCTCCGCGCCCTTCTTCATCGTCGACGGCGAGCCGTTCTGGGGCTACTCGCGCCTGCCGATTCTCGAAAAGTGGCTGGCCGACGGCCCCTTCTGAGGACACACCGCATGCCTGCTCCAATCGACTTCTATTTCGACTTCGCTTCCCCCTACGGCTATCTCGCCGCCGAGGTGATCGACGAGATCGCCGCCAAGTACGGGCGGGTTGTGATCTGGCACCCGATCCTGCTCGGCGCCGCCTTCAAGGCAATGGGGGCCGCGCCGCTGCCCAGCGTGCCGCTCAAGGGCGAGTATGTGCAGCGCGACGTTGCACGATCCGCGCGCTTTCTCGGCCTGCCGTTCCGGATGCCGACGCACTTCCCGATTCCGACGCAACATGCTGCGCGCGCGTTCCTGTGGCTGAACGATCGCAACACCGGCCTTGCGCGCAAGTTCGCGCGCGCCGCCTACCGGGCCTACTTCGTCGAAGATCAGAACATCTCGGAGGCGGACGTCGTCCTGGCGATTGCCGCCGAGCTTGGCATCGATCGCACCGAGCTGGCCGATGCGATGGCCTCGGGCGCGATCAAGGACCGTTTCAAGGCCGAGGTCGACGTTGCGCTTGCGCGCGGCGTGTTCGGTTCGCCCTTCTTCATCGTCGAGGGTGAGCCCTTCTGGGGCGTGGACCGCCTGCCGCAGTTGGAGAAGTGGCTCGCGGGGGGGCCGTTCTGAGATGGCGCATGCCGAGGTCAGCACCCTCTTCACCGACAAGGTTCGCGATTACATCGTCGGGCGACCGGGCTACCCGGTCTCTCTCGCCGGTCTGTTGATGGAAGCGGTCGGCGCGCGCCCGGGCCAGCAGCTGGCCGATGTCGGCTGCGGCACCGGCCTGCTCGCGCAGGCCTTCCTGCAGCATGGCTTTTCGGTAACGGGCGTGGAACCGAATGACGCGATGCGGACCGCCGGCGCGCAATTGCTGTCGGCGCTGCCGTCCTTCCGCATGTTGTCCGGCACGGCCGAACGCACTGGTCTGCCGGACGCATCGGTCGATGGCATCGTCGTCGGAACTGCTTTTCATTGGTTCGATCCGCTCGCGAGCCGCACCGAGTTCTCGCGCATCCTGCGCCCACGCGGCTGGGTCGCGCTGATCGGGAATGAGCGCGCCATGCTGGATCCTGCCGATCGCGCGCTGGGCGATCTGCTCGCGCATTTTCGTGACGATGCGCATGAGCAGATGCGCATGCTGGACGACTGCGCGCCCGCCGAGTTCCTCGGGCCCGCGACACGGCATTTTGAAGTGCCGCATCGGCTATCGCTCGATCACGGTGCTTTTGTCGCGCTGGTGTTCTCGCGCTCTTACATGCCGCGGCTGGGCACGCCGCGTCGTGCCGAGGCGGAAGCCATGGTCGATGACACCTTCAGTGCGCACGCGGCGGGGGGCCGCTACGCGCTGAACTATCGCGCCACGGTGTATGCCACCGCGGCCTTTGGGGGGCCTGCGCAAGCGGGCTAGTACCGCCGCGCGCCGCATGAGCGGCGCGCCTTGTGATTCCGGCCAGGGGGGTGGCCTGTCGCAATGACCGTACTGCATTCACAACTCAACCCGCGCGACGCGAACTTTCAGGCGAATGCCGAGGCGATGCGCAAGGTGGTCGACGACCTGCGCGCGAAACTCGCGCAGGTGGCGCAAGGGGGTAGCGCCGATGCGCGCGACAAGCATCGCGCACGCGGCAAGCTGCTCGCACGCGAGCGCATCGAAGCACTGCTCGATCCGGGCACACCTTTCCTTGAACTCTCGCCGATGGCGGCGTGGGGCATGTATGGCGGCGATGTCGCATCCGGCGGCGTGGTCGCCGGCATCGGTCGCGTATCGGGCCGCGAATGCATGATCGTCGCCAACGATGCCACGGTGAAAGGCGGCACCTACTACCCGATCACGGTGAAGAAGCACCTGCGCGCGCAGGAGATCGCCGCCGAGAACCGGCTGCCCTGCATCTACCTGGTCGATTCGGGCGGCGCCTTCCTGCCGATGCAGGACGAGGTGTTCCCCGATCGCGATCACTTCGGCCGCATCTTCTTCAACCAGGCCAACATGAGTGCTGCGGGCATCCCGCAGATTGCCTGCGTGATGGGCATGTGCACCGCGGGCGGCGCCTATGTGCCGGCGATGAGCGATGAAACCGTGATCGTGAAGAACCAGGGGACGATCTACCTCGGCGGCCCGCCACTGGTGAAGGCCGCCACTGGCGAAGAAGTGAGTGCCGAGGACCTCGGTGGCGGCGATGTGCACACGCGGCTCTCGGGCGTGGCCGACTACCTCGCTGAAGACGATCACGACGCCCTCGGGCAGGTGCGCCGCATCCTTTCGCACCTGAATACGCAGCGCCCGGCTGGCCCCGCCATGGCGGAGCCCGAACTACCGTTGTACGACGCCAGTGAGCTCTACGGTGTGATTCCGGCCGATTCGAAGAAACCCTTCGATGTGCGCGAAGTGATCGCGCGCATCGTCGACGGATCGCGCTTCGACGAGTTCAAGGCGCGCTACGGCGCAACGCTGATCACCGGCTTCGCACACATCCACGGCCACCCGGTCGGCATCGTCGCGAACAACGGCATCCTGTTTTCGGAGAGCGCACAGAAGGGCGCGCACTTCATCGAACTGTGCAGCCAGCGCGGCATTCCGCTGGTGTTTCTGCAGAACATCACCGGCTTCATGGTGGGCCGCAAGTACGAGAACGGCGGCATTGCGAAGGACGGCGCGAAGATGGTGACTGCGGTGTCCTGCGCGAAGGTGCCCAAGTTCACCGTGGTGATCGGTGGCAGTTTCGGCGCGGGCAACTACGGCATGTGTGGCCGTGCTTACTCACCGCGCTTCCTGTGGATGTGGCCCAACGCGCGCATCTCGGTGATGGGCGGCGAGCAGGCCGCAAGCGTCCTCGCGCAGGTCAAGAAAGATGGCATCGCGGCGAAAGGCGGCAGCTGGAGCGCGGAGGAGGAAGAGGCCTTCAAGGCACCGATCCGCCAGCAATACGAAACCCAGGGCCACCCCTACTACGCCAGCGCGCGCCTGTGGGACGACGGCATCATCGACCCGGCCGACACCCGCCGCGTGCTGGGTCTCGCGATCGCCGCGTCGCTGAATGCGCCGATTGAAGCGACACGCTTCGGCGTGTTCCGGATGTAAGGGAGAGCAACATGAGCGAAGTCGTACAGATGTCGGTGGCCGGCGGTGTCGGCCGCCTCAAACTCAATCGACCAGAGCGCCACAATGCGCTCGACGAGCAACTGATCCATGACACGCACCGCGCCTTCGATCTGCTCGCGGGCAATCCGGCGGTGCGGGTCATCGTGCTGTGCTCGGATGGCCCCTCGTTCTGCGCCGGCGCGGATCTCGAATGGATGAAGCGCGCGTCGCATCTCGACGGGCAAGCCAACTTCAACGATGCGCGCCAGCTCGCCGCCTTGCTGTATGCGATTGCGACCTGTCCCAAGCCGGTGGTGGCGCGGGTGCAGGGCTCGGCTTACGGCGGTGGTGTCGGCATGATCAGCGTGTGTGACATCGCCGTCGGTGTCGAAGGCGCGCAGTTCGCACTGACTGAGGTCCGGCTCGGCATCGCTGCGGCGACGATCAGCCCCTACGTGCTTGCGGCGATCGGCGCGCGCCAGGCGCGCCGACTGGTACTCACCGGCGAGCGCTTCGACGCCCACCGCGCGAAGGGCTACGGCTTGCTGCATGAGGTGGTGGCCGCCGATCAGCTCGACGCCGAGGTGGACCGCGTCATCGCGCTGCTGCTGCTCGGTGGCCCGGCCGCGCAGGCCGCCGTGAAAGACCTGATCCGCGACGTGGAAGGTGAGCCGCTCTCGCGCGAACTGACCGATGCGACTGCACGACGCCTGGCCGAGATCCGCGCCAGCCGCGAAGGCCGCGAAGGCATCACCGCGTTTCTGGAAAAGCGCAAACCCAACTGGGTGCCGGTGGAGTAGGCCGATGAGCGACGCGAAACCCGTGCTGCGTTTGGCTGATCTGTCGCTCGAAACCTTCAGCCACGGCGAACGTTTCGCCGACGCCTATGCGGCCCTCGGCCCTTTGCTCGGCCTGCGCCATCTCGGCGTGGGTTATGACGTGATCCCGCCCGGCAAGGCGATCTGCCCCTTCCACAACCACCACGCCAACGATGAGTTCTATGTCGTGCTTGAGGGCGAGGGCAGCTATCGCTTCGGTGATGCGCACCACCCGGTCTCCGCCGGCGATGTCATGGGCGCCCCCGCGGGTGGTCGCGACACCGCGCACCACCTCATCAACACCGGCAGCGTGCCGCTCAGGGTGCTGGTGATCAGCTCGATGCGCGAGCCGGACGTGTGCGAATACCCCGACTCCGACAAGTTTCTCGTGATGGCCGGCAAGGCGCCCGGTGGCGACGGCGTGGCCACGTTTCGCCACGTCGGGCGGAGGGCGGATGCGGTGGACTATTGGGAGGGCGAGTAAGCGGTGGTGCCTTGCATGGCGCGATGCTTCGCTAGCGGCTTGCGATTTGTGCGGCCCGGTTGCGGTGGCCTTCCCGCTCAAGCCGGGTCCCGCCCCGGCGGCCGGGGTACTATCTTTGTGCGGACAAAGAAAGTACCCAAAGAAAATCGCCCCGCTTCAACGCCGCACGCTTCGCACGCGGTGCCCTGCACTGCTCGAAGCATCGGGTGGCTGCGGAACTCGGCCCTGCGGGCCTCAGACAGTCCTCGCCACCGCCGCTGCGCGTCGGAACCCGACGCTTCTGCGCTGCTCGGCGTTTCAGAGGGGGATCGTAAGGCGTCAACGATTGACCGTATCCTTGTTCTCGTAGCTCGGATGCGGGCCGAAGGCCGGAAGCCGCGAAGTGCGGTCGATTGTTTGGATTCGCCCAACCTGAAATCCGCTCCGCGCCGTTGCGGCTACGAACAGGGCATTGGCGTTGCGCCATCGATTGTTTTGACTTTAGGGTCCCGTCGAGAGCGCCGAGTAGCGGAGCGCGACCGGGAAGAAGGCCGAGGATTGTTTGAGCACCGAGCGCAGCGAGGGCGAGTTCCGCAGGCCCCCGGTCGTGCGAGCAACGCAGGGAAGTCAGGTGCGCAGCACCTGACCGCGAACGGCGTAAGCGGGGTTTCGCGGAGAACTGCTCCGTGCCGCTGGAGCGGGCAGTGTGTGCAAACACTGCACTATTTCGGGTCGCCTTTTCTTGGTTACTTCTTTTGGCGAAGCAAAAGAAGCAACACGCCCGCCGGGGGCGGGACCCCGGCCAATGCACGCTTGCAAACCAACAACGGCCATCGCGAGCCGAAGTCGACTCTCAATGTGAGGGTTGGGCTTGGCGACCCTCTGCCGACCGAACCCTGGTGCGCCATCGATGGCGCCCATGTTTGCCTCACTCGGTCCTGCATGACGAGCCACCAGAACCACCGTCGCACGGCAGATCGGGGGATCTGCCAGTGCAACGCAATCCACAACAGAACGCCGCCCCAGCGGCGCGATGCAAACATCATCGGGGGAGATGAATGTTCGACAAGATCCTGATCGCCAATCGCGGCGAAATTGCGTGCCGTGTGATCCGCACCGCGCGCCGCCTTGGTATCCGCAGCGTGGCGGTCTATTCCGATGCCGATGCGGGGGCGCGGCATGTGCGCCTGGCCGATGAGGCGGTGCACATCGGCCCGGCTGCGGCGCGCGAGTCCTACCTGTCCATCACCGCGATCCTGAATGCGGCCAAACGCAGTGGTGCGCAGGCGATCCACCCTGGCTACGGTTTCCTCTCCGAGAACGAAGATTTCGCCGAGGCCTGCGAGGCGGCAGGGCTGGTGTTCATCGGGCCTCCGGCGTCGGCGATCCGCGCGATGGGCTCGAAGTCCGCCGCGAAGTCGTTGATGGAGAAAGCCGGCGTGCCACTGGTGCCGGGGTATCACGGCGATGATCAGGACGCGAACCTTCTCGCTGCAAAAGCGGCGACGATTGGCTTCCCGGTGCTGATCAAGGCAAGCGCCGGCGGCGGTGGCAAAGGTATCCGCATCGTCAACCATGCGGACGAGTTCATGGCGGCGCTGGGGTCCTGCAAGCGGGAGGCCCTGGCCGCCTTTGGCGACGACAAGGTGCTGGTCGAACGTTATCTGCAGCGGCCCCGGCATATCGAAATCCAGGTATTCGCAGATCGCCGTGGCAATGTCGTGCATCTGTTCGAGCGCGACTGTTCCGTGCAGCGTCGCCACCAGAAGGTGCTTGAAGAGGCGCCGGCGCCCGGCATGACGCCAGAGCGGCGCGCGGCCATGGGCGCGGCGGCGTGCGAGGCGGCGCGCGCGATCGGCTATGTCGGCGCGGGCACCGTGGAATTCATCTGCGAGCCGGATGGGCGCTTCTACTTCATGGAGATGAACACCCGGTTGCAGGTCGAGCACCCGGTGACCGAGATGATCACCGGCCTCGACCTCGTCGAGTGGCAACTGCGTGTCGCGGCGGACGAGGCCCTGCCGCTGGTGCAGGAGCAGATCGCGTTGCGCGGGCATGCGATCGAGGCCCGCATCTATGCCGAAGACCCCACGCGCGGCTTCCTGCCCGCAACCGGCACGCTGAGCCATCTCGATACGCCGACCGAAGGCGTGCACGTGCGCATCGATTCCGGCATCGAGGAAGGTGATGCGATCACGCCCCACTATGACCCGATGATCGCAAAGCTGATCGTGTGGGACGACAGCCGCGAGCGCGCCATCGCGCGCATGTTGCAGGCCCTGGGCGGCTACCGCATCGTCGGCGTGGGCAATAACGTCGAGTTTCTCTCGCGCCTGGTCGCGTGCCCGGCGTTTACATCGGCGGATCTCGATACCGGTTTGATCGAACGCGAGCACGACTACCTGTTCCCCGCCGAGGCCGATGCGCCGGGCGAAGTCTTCCTGCTGGCAGCGCTGGCGCGTCTGCTGCGGGAACGTCAGGATGCGGTCGTCGATGCGTCACCGTGGGCAGCGCGTGACGGTTGGCGCATCACCGGTGCAGCGCGGCGCGTGCTCGTCTACCGCCACCACGAGCGTGAAGTGAAGGTGATGATTGCCTACGAGGCGGGCAGATTCCGGCTGGAGTGCGAGGGCCGCAGCGTGCATGCCTGTGGCGAACTTGGGCCGCGCGACGAACTGCGTGCGGTGTTCGATGGCAGCCGGTTGAACGCGACGGTGGTCGTCGCGCGCGAACGCCGACATGTCTTCCTGCACGGCCGTTGCTGGGTGGTCGCGGCGGTCGACCCGCTGGTGCGCAGCGCACAGGGCCGTGAGGCGGGTGGCGGGCTCGCAGCGCCGATGCCGGGCAAGGTGGTTGCGCTGCTGGCCGAGGCCGGCGCGCGTGTCGAACGCGGCGCGCCGCTGCTGGTGCTGGAAGCGATGAAGATGGAGCATACGATCACTGCACCCGGCGCGGGTATCGTAAAGGCCTTCCGCTTTGCGGTTGGTGACCAGGTCAGCGACGGTGCTGCCCTGCTTGATTTCGAGGAGGTCGCGGCATGATCCGGCATCTGGTGTTGTTCCGCTTCCGGCCTGATCTGCCCGCAACGCAAGTGGACGAGGCGGTGGCCGCGTTCCGTGCCTTGCAGTGGGCGATCGATGCCGTGAAGGCTTTCGAGGACGGCACCAACGTCAGCCCCGAGGGGCTCGCTCACGGCTACACGCACGCCTTCCTGCTGGCTTTCGAGACCGCTGCAGCGCGCGACGCCTACCTTGAGCATCCGGCGCACAAAGCCTTTGTGGCGTTCATCCAGCCCCTGCTGCACGAGGCGCTCGTGTTCGACTGGAATCGCACATGAAGACGCATATCGACCTGGTCGCCGCGGGGGGCTACAGCGCGGCGGAATGGCAGGCCGGATTCGACGCCTGCGACGCGCCGATCAAGGTCCACGAGGTCGCCGATGCGCCGCCATGCCGCTACGCGCTGGCATGGGGCGCCCAACCCGCGCTGTACGCCGCGCAGCCAGGGTTGCGTGCAGTGTTCTCGATGGGCGCTGGCGTTGAGCATTTGCTGAGCGATCCATCCCTGCCAGCCGATCTGCCGCTGATACGCCTTGAAGATGCGGGCATGGCCGCGCAGATGGCAGGCTATGCGGTGTGGGGTGTGCTGCGCCATTTGCGGCGCTTCGACGAGAGCGCCGCGGCTGCGCGTCGCGGCGAAGACTGGGGCGGCTGGCGCAGCCCGCCGGCCACCGGGGCACGGGTTGGCGTGATGGGCCTTGGCGTGATGGGGCAGGCCACGCTTGCCGCGCTGGCCCCGCTGGGTTTCGTGCTGCGCGGCTGGAGCCGCAGCCCGCGCGAGATCGCGGGGGTCGAATGCCACGCCGGCACGGCGGCGCTGGATCGTTTTCTCGACGGGCTCGATGCCGTGGTCTGCGTGCTGCCGCACACGCGCGACACCGAGAACCTGCTCAACGCTGCGCGGTTCGCGCGGCTGGCGAAGGGGGCGTTGGTGCTCAACGCCGGGCGCGGCAGCCTGATTGTTGACACCGACCTGCTTGCCGCACTCGACAGTGGGCAGCTCGGCGCGGCGGTGCTCGACGTATTCCGCGAAGAACCCTTGCCGGCGGGTCACCCCTACCTGACCCATCCACGCGTGACTGCCACGCCGCATATCGCCGCCCGCACGCAGATCCCGCTGACCGCGCGTCAGGTGGCCGACAAGATTGCGCGGCTTGAGGCTGGTCTCTCGGTGAGCGGGCTCGTCGAGCGCGCGCGCGGCTACTGATTTCGATACGTCGTGAAACAGCTTTTCCGCCTCATCCTGTGAGAATGGCGCGAGTAAAACTGCCGGATCGAGCGAGATGAGCGAAGAAATCGAATGCCTGAGTTCCCGGGTTGTCTACCAGAACCGATGGCTGCGCGTGCGTGAGGATCAGGTGCGGCGGCCGAGCGGACATCGCGGCATCTACGGCGTGGTGGAGAAGCCGGACTTCGTCGTTATCGCACCGATCCAGGACGGCATGGTTTACCTCGTCGAGCAATACCGTTACCCGGTTGCCGGGCGCTACTGGGAGCTGCCGCAAGGCTCCTGGGAAGACACGCCGGGCGCCGATCCGGAGGCGCTGGCCGCGGGCGAGTTGCGTGAAGAAACCGGCCTTGTCGCGAGCTCGATCCGCCCGGTTGGCCATCTGTTCCTTGCCTACGGTTTCTGCAGCCAGGGCTACCACGTGTTCCATGCGACCGGGCTGGGTTTCGCCGGCGAACAGCGTGACGCCGAAGAAGAGGGGCTTGTTGCCAAGGCGTTCCCGCTGGCTGAGGTCGAGGCGATGATCTGCCGCGGCGAGATCAAGGATGCAACCACGGTTGCGGTGTGGGGCTTGCTGAAGATGAAGGGCTTGCTTTGAAGGCGGGTTATGTCGCCGCGGCCGGCGCGGCGACATAACCCTAGCTGGCGCTCTTGCCGCGACCTACTTGCAGCGGGCGGCTGCGCTGTAGCCCTGCACTGAACTGTCGCAGACGCCGATTTCCGTATCGATGAGGAATTCGGTGTCGGCCGGCTTCCCACCGCGCGTGCCGGGCGTAAAGCGCACCTTCATGAAGGTGAGTGCAAGTGAATTGCGAATCTCGGCGCCTTCGGGGGCTTTGTAGAAGACCACGTTGGTGACTTCGCCTGAGGCGTCGACATTCAGCACGGCGAGCAGGGGGCCGGAGAACGGCACCGCGGCAACCACGCTGTTGAGCTTGTCCAGTGTGCGCAGAAGCGGCGAATAGAGGCTGCCGAGCCCGTTCGCGGGAAACGGTGGCTGATCGCCGGGCGCCAGCTCATAGTCGCTGCGGACGATCTCTTTCTGCCGCGGGGACAAAGCGCTGTAGGGCTTGTCGTACGGGATCGGGCCGTGCAGCGTGCGTACAGTGGGGAACGACGTGCCCATCGGCGTGTCGGTGCGATAGCGGAACTCGAATATCTCGTCCTCATTGGCGAAAGCGGGCAGGGCGTGGGCGAGGGTGATGGCAAGCAGGATCGATCGGAGCAGGCGCATGCTTAGGTCGGTGGTTGTGTGGAATTGGCAAACGATTCTAGCGACGCGATTGTTGGCTGGGCAGGAACCAGTCGACGGTGCGAGCAGACATTTCGGGTGAGTGCGATGAAGCGATACGAAGGACGATCGGTACGCCTGGTTGAAGTCGGCCCGCGCGACGGGCTACAGAACGAGAAGCAGGCGGTGCCCACCGCGACCAAGCTCGCGCTGATCGCGAAGCTCGCAGATGCGGGCTTGTCGGTGATCGAGGCGACCGCCTTCGTGTCACCCAAGTGGGTGCCGCAGATGGCCGATTCGGCCGAGGTGATGGCCGGTCTGCCGCAGCGGGCCGGTATCCGCTACCCGGTGCTCGCACCGAATCTCAAGGGGTTTGAGGCTGCCGTGGCTGCGGGGGCGAAAGAGGTGGCGATCTTCACCGCGGCATCCGAGACCTTCTGCCGCAAGAACACGAACTGTTCGGTGGATGAGAGTTTCGAGCGTTTTGCGCCGATCATGGCCGCCGCGCGCGACGCCGGGGTGGCTGTCCGGGGCTACGTGTCTTGCGTGCTGGGGTGCCCGTTCGAGGGCGAGATCGCCCCTGCGGCGGTGCTGACGGTGAGCGAACGCCTGCTCGCCATCGGTTGCTACGAAGTGAGCCTGGGCGACACGATCGGGCGCGGCACGCCGGGCTCCACCGCCCGGTTGTTTGAACAGCTCTGTGCTCGCCTGCCTGCCGAGCGGCTGGCAGGGCATTTTCACGATACCTGGGGCCAGGCGCTGCCGAATGTGCTGACGGCACTGGACTTCGGCGTTGCCACCTTCGACAGCTCGGTCGCCGGACTCGGCGGTTGCCCGTACTCGCCTGGCGCGACCGGGAACGCCGCGACCGAGGATCTCGTCTACATGCTCGACGGCCTCGGCATTCAGACCGGCGTGTCGCTGGACGCGCTGGTTGATGCCGCGGCCTTCATTTCCGATGCGCTTGGTCGTGCGCCGGCGAGCCGAGTCGCGCGCGCAATGATGGCGCGGCGACAAGGTCTTGCAAACACGGCGCAGGGGCAGTGCTAGGCTGCAAGCATGGATAACGAGGACTTCACGCCAGAGGCCGCCGCACGTTTTCGCGAAGCCGCGATCGCCCGCTATCAGGAGGGCGATGTCGGTGGTGCCCGCAATCTGTGCGCCGAGGGCGCGCTGCGCTGCCGCGAGGCGGATCTCACGCTGCCCGAAGCGCGTCTGCTCGTGCTGGAGGCCCGCTACGCGGCGATCCTGAACGAAGGCGAACCGGCGCTCGAGTGCGCGGCACGTGCCTGCAGCCTTGCCGATCAGGTTGGCGACGAGGCCTTGCGTGCCGCCGCGCGCCAATCCATCGGTCTGGTGCTTGCACTGCTTGGTGCGTCAGGGCCGGCTGAGCGGGCGCTGCGTGGCGCCTTGGCCTTCTACGAGGCGAATGGCAGTGAAAACGAGGTCCTCGCTGCACGTGCCGACCTTCAGTTCCTGCTTGCGATATCCGGCAGCCATGCGGCGGCGGTGCTCACCGGCCGCCAAGTGGTCGATGGCTGGCGTGCCTGCGGCGATCTGCAACGCGAGGTCGGCGCGGCGAACAACTTGGGCTGCAGCCTGATCGAACTGGGGCGCATCGACGAAGCCTACGACGTGTTGCGCCCTTACCTGGGCGATGCGCGACTGCCGCGCTACATCAAGGCTCGCGTGTCGGACACGCTGATCGACGTGCTGCTCGCACGGGGCGATGCGGATGAAGCCGAGTTCATGATCCGTCGTGCGACCGACCCGTTTGAAAGCCACCGCACCGAATATTCGGAAGTTGCGGAACTGTTCCACCGCGCCCGCGTGGCAAGGCTGCGCGGGCAGAACGCGACGGCACTCGAGCTGCTGACGCGGGTTGTCGCGACGCCGGACGCGATGCGCGAGGACTGGCTGCGCAAGGCACACGAGTTGCTGATCGAGATGGCGATCGAGGCCGGCGATCTGGCTTTGCAGGCGCGCGCCTACGAGCGGCTGCTGGAGATGGCGTCGACCCGTTCGGAACGCGATCGCCGACTCGTCGATATCGTGTTGAGTCACGCAATGCCCTGGGTGTTTGCCTGACATGTCGCGCCTGCCACCCGCTTCGCCCTGTACCGGGGTGTGCCGGATCGACCCGCGCAGCGGGTGCTGTGAGGGCTGTCAGCGCACGCTGGACGAGATTGCCGGCTGGTCGCAGGCGAGTGACGCCGACAAACACCTGATCCTGCGCAGGGTTGCCGAACGTCGCGCGTGTGCCGACTGGTTCGACGTCGACCTGCGTTCAGACTGCGACCGCTAAACCGCGGATGGGGGCGCCGTTACCGCCGTCGATCCGTGTGCTGGAGCGCGGCTGGCTGTCGGCCAATACGGTCTTGCTGTTGGACGGCCCGGATGCCTGCGCGGTGGATTCTGGCTATGTCACCGATGCCTTGGAGACGGTGCGCCTGGTGCGAGAAGCGCTCGACGGGCGACGCCTGACACGGCTCATCAACACCCACTCCCACTCCGACCACATCGGGGGCAATGCGGCGCTGACTCACGCGTTCGGCTGCGCAGTAGCGGTGCCGGCGGGCATCGCGGGCGCCGTCGCGACCTGGGACGAGGCCGCGTTGTTGCTCTCTGCTGCGGATCAGCGCGGCGAGCGCTTCACCGCGCATGCGGTGATCCAGCCGGGTGACCGCTTTGTCGCCGGCGGCATGCGCTGGGAGGCGTTGGCCGCGCCAGGGCACGACATGGACGCGCTGGTGTTCTACGCCGCCGATCACCGGCTGCTGATCTCGGGTGACGCGCTGTGGCGCCACGGCTTTGGCATCCTGTTCGCGGATGTGATCGGTGCAGGTGGCGGTCTCGACGCGGCGCGCGAGACGCTCGAACGACTCGCGCGCCTGCCGATCGATTGCGTGATCCCGGGTCATGGCGCCCCGTTCGTCGAGGTCGACCAGGCTTTCGAGTCGGCCTTTGCTCGGCTGCAGGCTTTCGAGCAGGACGGCAGCCGGATTGCGCGCAACGCGCTGCGCGGCTGCCTGAGCTTCACCCTGCTTGAACGTGGCCAGCTGGCGCTCGATACGCTGCCCGCCTACCTTGCGAGTGTGCCCCTCTACCGCGAAGCGAATCAGCGCTACCTGCAACAAGCGCCCGATGCGCTCGCGGCGTGGCTGGCCGATGCGCTGGTGCACGCGGGGGTGGCACGCCGCAGCGGCGGTTTTCTGGTGCCAACCGCATTGGGTTGAGCACTTTGCCCGAATTGGTGCTGCCCGGCGTTCGGGGCCGCTGCTAGACTGCCGGAAAATTCAAAATGACTGGGTCCGCCACGAGCCGGCCCGAGGGTTGCCCCGATGCATGAGCTGCGTACTACGGTTGATATCCAGGCCCCGCCGAATCAGGTCTGGACGATCCTGACCGACTTTGCCGCCTACCCGGAGTGGAACCCCTTCATCCGCGAAGTGCGTGGCGAGCCGATCGCCGGACGCTCGCTCAATATCAGCGTCTTCTGTGGTCCGAAAGCGCAACGGCGCAACTTCTGGCCGCGTGTGCTGACCTCCGAAGCGCCGCGCGAACTGCGTTGGCAAGGCCGCCTGCTGATGAGCGGGCTGCTCAACGGCGAACACCGTTTCAAGCTGGTGCCCCGGTCCGATGGCACCACCCGCCTTGTGCACAGCGAATGCTTTACCGGCGTGCTGGTTCCGTTCTTCCGAGCGCGCCTTGAGCGCGAAGCCCGGCCCGGATTCGAGGCCATGAACGCCGCCCTCAAATCGCGCGCCGAACGCCGCCGCTGACCGTTTTCCCTCCTTTGGCCTGATGTCTCCGGCCTTCTGCTTGACGTTGATTGCTCGGCCTGGGGTTAGATCAAAAAATATTTTGATGACCCCATTGGCAACGCTCACATTCTGGATTAGGGTTCACCCCAATCAGGGATAACCCTAGTTCGGTTGTCCCGGCAGCATCCCGAGCCTTCACCCCCGCCCGCGTCGCGGACGGGCCAGAAGAGATGGCGGGCAAAAGCCCGCAAGCGCCACTACAAAGGAGACTTCAATGAAAACCAGCCCGATGCGTCGTGCCCTGTTGACCGCTTTTGCTGTTGGTACCGCCCTGATGGCCGCTCCGGCCTTTGCTGACAAGGCAAACCCGAAGATCGGTTTCTCCATCGACGACCTGCGCGTCGAACGTTGGGCGCGTGACCGCGACTACTTCGTCGAAGCGGCAAAGACCATGGGTGCGACCGTCAGCGTTCAGTCGGCTGATGCGAACGAGCAGCGCCAGATCTCGCAGATCGAAAACCTGATCGCGCAAAAAGTCGACGTGATCGTGATCGTTCCCTTCAACTCGAAGGTGCTGACGAACGTCATCAAGGAAGCCAAGAAGGCCGGCATCAAGGTCGTGTCGTATGACCGCCTGATCCTGAACGCCGATGTCGATGCCTACATCTCGTTCGACAACGAGCGCGTTGGCCAACTGCAAGCCGAAATGGTCGTGAAGGCTCAGCCGAAGGGCTCGTACTTCATGCTCGGCGGCTCGCCGACCGACAACAACGCCAAGCTGCTGCGCGAAGGCCAGATGAAGGTCCTCAAGCCGTACGTCGACAAGGGCGACATCAAGATCGTCGGCCAGCAGTGGGTGAAGGAGTGGAACCCGTCTGAAGCGCTGTCGATCATCGAAAACGCGCTGACCGCGAACAAGAACAAGATCGACGCGATCGTCGCCTCGAACGACGGTACCGCCGGTGGCGCAATCCAGGCGCTGGCTGCCCAGAACCTGGCTGGCAAGGTTGCCGTGTCCGGTCAGGACGCCGACCTGGCTGCTTGCAAGCGCGTGATCGCTGGTACGCAGACCGGTACGGTCTACAAGCCGCTGAAGCTGATCGCTTCGGAAGCCGCCAAGCTGTCGGTGCAGCTCGCCAAGGGTGAGAAGCCGGCCTTCAACAACGCGCTCGACAATGGTTCGGCCAAGAAGATCGACTCGCTGCTCCTGACGCCGACGATCATCACCAAGGCCAACATCGACACGCTGGTGAAGGACAACTTCTACACCGCCAAGCAGCTCGGCCTGTAAGTCAGCAGCACCGGCCCGCTTCCGCTCCGGTGCGGAAGCGACGCCGGCCCCGGTGGGCGCGCCACCTCCCCTTCCCGGCGCGCCTGCCTTCTTTACTCACTAGAAGGAAAAGCCATGTCCGAATACCTCCTGGACATGCGAGGCATCGTCAAGGAATTCAGCGGCGTCAAGGCGCTCGACGGAATCGACCTTAAAGTGCGCGCTGGCGAATGCGTTGGCCTGTGTGGCGAAAACGGCGCAGGCAAGTCTACGCTGATGAAGGTGCTCTCCGCGGTCTACCCGCACGGCACTTGGGAAGGTCAGATCTTCTGGGAAGGCCAGGAGCTCAAGGCCCGTACCATCCGCGAAACCGAAGAAGCCGGTATCGTCATCATCCACCAGGAATTGATGCTCGTACCGCAGCTCTCGGTCGCCGAGAACATCTTCATGGGCAACGAGATCACGCTGCCCGGTGGCCGCATGAACTATTCGGCGATGTATCAGCGCGCCGAAGAGCTGATGCACGAACTGAAGATGCCTGACATCAACGTGGCGCTGCCGGTGATGCACTACGGCGGTGGTCACCAGCAACTGATCGAGATCGCCAAGGCCCTCAACAAGAAGGCCAAGCTGCTGATTCTCGATGAGCCGACCTCATCGCTGACCAAGTCCGAAACGCAGATCCTGCTCGACATCATCAAGGATCTGAAGAAGAAGGGCGTGGCCTGCGTGATGATCAGCCACAAGCTCGACGAGATTGCCGAGGTCTGCGACACGATTTCCGTGATCCGCGACGGCACCCACGTTGGCACCCGGCCGATGTCCGAAATGGACACCAACGAGATCATCACGATGATGGTCGGCCGCGAAATCAAGAACCTTTTCCCGCGCGAAGAACACCCGATCGGTGAGGTGATCTTCGAAGCGAAGAACGTCACCTGCTACGACGTGAACAATCCGAAGCGCAAGCGGGTGGATAACGTTTCCTTCCAGCTGCGCAAGGGCGAGATCCTGGGCGTTGCAGGGCTGGTGGGCGCCGGGCGTACCGAGCTCGCGATGGCGATCTTCGGCTACTACGCGGGCCATCACTCGCTCGAGATGACGCTCGAAGGCAAGCCGCTGCATGTGAATTCGCCGAAGGACGCTGTCGAGCAGGGCATCTGCATGGTGCCGGAAGACCGCAAGCGCCATGGCATCGTGCCGCTAATGGGCGTGGGCCACAACATCACGATTTCGACGTTGCCGAGCTACGCCCACATGGGTCGTATCGACGCCGAGGCCGAGATGCACACGATTCAGCAGTCGATTGCGCGGATGCGCATCAAGACAGCGACGCCGCTGCTGCAGATCCGTGGCCTCTCGGGCGGTAACCAGCAAAAGGCGGTGGTCTCGAAGATGCTGCTGCCCAACCCGAAGGTGCTGATCCTCGATGAGCCGACGCGCGGCGTCGACGTCGGTGCGAAGTACGAGATCTACAAGCTCATGTTCGAGCTGGTCAAGCAGGGGCTCTCGATCATCATGATCAGCTCCGAGCTGCCGGAAGTGCTGGGCATCAGTGACCGCGTGCTGGTGATGGGCGAAGGCAAGCTGCGCGGCGACTTCGTCAATCAGGGCCTGACGCAGGAACAGGTGCTGACTGCCGCCTTGGGCCAATCCGAACAATCGCTTGCAGCCTGATTCGCAAGACCACTAAAAAAACTACAGAGGCACACCAAATGAGTTCCGTTGCCAAGAACATCAAAACACTATTCGGGAAGTACAAAGTCCTGGCGCTGGGGATCGCGATCGTCGTGATCTGGTCCTTCTTCGGCTACATGACGATGACCGCGGACGGCTCGTCCTTCCTCACGTCACGCAACTTCTCCAACCTGCTGCGGCAGATGGCGATCACCGGCATGCTGGCTTCCGGCATGGTGTTCGTGATCATCGCGGGTGAAATCGATCTGTCAGTTGGCTCGCTGCTCGGTTTGCTCGGCGGTCTCGCGGCCGTGCTGGATGCGACCTACAAGGTGCCGGTTGCGGGCACGATTGCGATCGTGTGTTTTGCCGGTGTCCTGGTCGGTCTGATGAACGGCTACTGGGTGTCCTACCTGCGTGTGCCGTCCTTCATCGTCGGTCTGGCGGGCATGCTGGCCTTCCGCGGCATCCTGGTCGGCCTGACACAGGGTTCCACGGTGCCGGTCGAATCCGAAGGGCTCATCGCGATCGGTCAGGCCTACCTGCCGGCCAACATCGGCTACATCCTCGCGCTCGTGTTGTTCGCGGTGCTGGTCTTCATCAGCCTGCGTACCCGTACCAACCGCGCCAAATACAACCTGACTGTCGCGCCGATGTGGCAGGACGCGATCAAGCTCGGTGTGACCGGCGCGCTGATCTTCGGCTTCGTTCATACGCTCGAGTCCTACCAGGGTGTGCCAGTGCCGGTGCTGGTTCTGCTGGTGGTGGCCGGTGTGTTCAGCTTCATGGCCAACAGCACGGTGTTCGGTCGCCGCATCTATGCGATCGGCTCCAACCTTGAAGCGACCCGCCTCTCTGGTGTGAATGTGCAGTTCATCAAGATGTCGATCTTCGGCATCATGGGTCTGATGTGTGCCTTCGCCGGCCTGACCACCACGGCACGCCTGGCCTCGGGTTCGCCTTCGGCCGGTAACATGGGTGAGCTTGACGCGATCGCCTCCTGCTTCATCGGCGGTACGTCGATGCGCGGTGGTGCCGGCACGGTGTCCGGCGCGATGATCGGCGCACTGATCATGACCAGCCTCGACAACGGCATGTCGATGCTCGGCGTGGAAACTTTCTGGCAGATGATCGTCAAGGGCAGCATCCTGCTGCTGGCGGTCTGGGTCGATGTGATGTCGGGCTCCAACGAACGCTAATAGTTCGCTTGTAGTCGGCTCTCCGGGTCTCCTCCCGGATGCCTTGCGGGGGCGCTATGCGCCCCCTTTTTACGTTGACTCGGGTCACCTCGCCGGCGCGCCGCTTCGCTTACACTGCCCGACTTTGCATTGCAGGAGGCCGCCATGGCCGCATTTGAACTGACGCCAGAACTCGTGCTCGGCCATGCCGAGATGGATGCCACCCACGAAGACTTTGCCGCCGCGGTCAACGCGATGTGCATGGCGACCGATGCCGACCTCGCAGCCACGCTCGACGCGCTGATCGAGCACTGTGTTGCCCACTTCGAGCAGGAAAACGCCTGGGCCGAATCGATCGGTTTCCCCGGCTGCCATCGCAATGAGCATGAGCGTGTGCTGGGCGTGATGCGCGCGGTGCGCAGCGAGCTGGACAAAGGTGACTTCGGGCTTGGCCGCCGCTTGGCCGAAGAGCTGCCGGTATGGTTCCGCCATCACGCTGCGAGCATGGATGCTGCGCTGGCCGCCATGCTGAAGAACGGCCTGACGATGGCCGACATCGATCAGGCGCCGATCGCCTCGCCCTGCGGTGGCTCGCACGCCTGCAAGAACCACGATCACGATCATGAAGACGGCGAACACTGTCACAGCCATGATGGCGAAGCGGCTCATGCGTGCGACGGCAGCGGCGGCTGTCACGGCCACTGAGCGGTTCCATGCTAATCGGGGGGCTGCGCCCCCCGCAGCAGAATGCGACAATCGCGGCGCTCCCACCGGAGCGCCGTCTTCTTTTCGGCCTACCCGGCCCCAACCACAATAGAAAAGAACCCATGTCCGCCATCGTGCATCCGGCAGTCCCCGCCGCTGACGAGTTCGAGCGCCACCCGCCCGGTCTCAAGGTCATCTTCTTCACCGAGATGTGGGAGCGCTTCTCCTACTACGGCATGCGAGCACTGCTGGTGCTCTATCTGGTCAATGCGCTGGGCTATGAGCGCAAGGATGCGCTGGAGCTGTACGGCATCTATACCGGCCTGGTCTACCTCACGCCGCTGCTGGGTGGCTACCTTGCGGACAAGTACCTTGGCTTGCGCCAGGGGGCTGTCATTGGTGGCCTGATCATGATGCTGGGCCATTTCGCGATGGCGTTCGAGCCCTTGCTCCACCTCGCGCTCGGCTTGCTGATTCTCGGCAACGGTTTCTTCAAGCCGAATACCTCGACGATGGTCGGCCAGCTCTATCGCGAGCACGATCCGCGCCGCGACGGTGGCTATACGATCTTCTACATGGGCATCAACCTTGGTGCCTTTTTTTCGCCGCTCGTCGCAGGCACGCTGGGCGAAAAGCTGGGCTGGCACTGGGGCTTCGCCTCGGCTGGTGTGGGCATGGCGATTGGTGTGTTCACGCTGCTGCGCTGGCAACACTTGCTCGGCGATGCCGGTCTGCGTGCCGGCCAGCGCGCGATGGATCGCCGCGACTGGTCGCGCATTCTCGCGATCAGCGCCGCGAGCGTGCCGTTCGTGTACGCAGCGATTGCGCTGTGGGGGCTGATTTCGGCGGCGGTTGCGCCGCTGCCGCTGGTGGCTAAGCTTGCGCTTGGTTTTGCGGTGATCGGCCTCGCGCTATGGTTGCCGAACCGCTTCGGCAGCAAGGATCCGAACGCCAAGCCGCTCAGCCGCGAGGATTGGGATGCGATCGTGGCGATCTGCATCACCTGCTTCTTCGTGATCTTCTTCTGGATGGGCTTCGAGCAGGCCGGCGGCACAATGAACTTGTTCGCCGACCAGCAGACCGATCGCCACGCCTTCGGCTTCGAGATCCCGGCATCGTGGTTCCAGTCGATCAACCCGCTTGTGATCGTGTTGCTGGCGCCGGTGTTCTCGGCCTTCTGGACCAAGCTGGATCGGTCCCGTTTCGCGCTGCCGGTTACCGCCAAACAGGCGCTCGGCATGATCGTGCTGGGTCTGGGTTTCATTGTGCTGGCGATCGCACAGGCCCAAGCGCAGCAGACCGGAAAGGTCGGCCCGCATTGGCTGTTCATCGTCTATTTCCTGCACACGGTGGGTGAGTTGATGCTGTCGCCGGTCGGGCTGTCGATGGTCTCCAAGCTGGCGCCTGCGCGCTTCGCCGGACTGTTGATGGGGGTCTGGCTGCTCAGTTCGGCGGTTGCGAACTACCTCTCCGGCACGCTCGAGCACATGCTGCAGCGCTTTGATATTCCGCTGTACTGGTTCCTCGTCGGCTCGTCGATCGGTGCTGGTCTGGTGCTGCTGGCGCTGACGCCGATGCTCAAGAAGTTGATGCACGGTCGCGGCTAAGGCATCGGGCACAGCTGCTGTAAGGGGCGGGTCGCGAAAGTGGCCCGCCCTTGTTGTTTCCGGGCGGCGCTCGCAGCCCGGCGCGTCATCACCTATAGTCCGCAGGGCAGGGTGCAAAACGGGGAAACCGGATGTCGATGTCGCTGCAACTCCTGATCGTGCTTGGCCTGATGACGCTGAGCGCCTTCTTTTCGATTGCCGAGATCTCGCTCGCCAGCGCGCGCAAGATCAAGCTCCACGCGATTCTGGACGGCGGTGAACCGCGCGCCGGCGATGTGATCGGGCTGCAGGAGCGGCCCGGCTACTTCTTCACCGTCGTGCAGGTCGGGCTGAATACCGTTGCGATTCTCGGTGGCATCGTCGGCGAGGGGGCGCTGTCGCCAACGTTTGCCCGCCTGATCCAGCTAGGCGGTGGCAGCGAGGAGGTGGCGTCCTCGCTTGGCTTTCTGATGTCCTTTGTCACCATCACCGCGCTGTTCATCCAGTTTGCCGATCTGATTCCAAAGCGCATTGCGATGGCGGATCCGGAGCGCTGGGCGATCCGCATCGTGCGGCCCATGCGTGTGCTGACCATTGTGCTGGCGCCGCTGGTGCTGCTCTTCAACGGCGTCGCGAATCTGTTCTTCCATGTCACCGGATTGCCGGCTGCACGCGAAGACCGCGTGACGACCGACGACATCGTGGCGATGGTCGATGCTGGGGCGGATTCCGGCGCCCTGCAGGGTAACGAACATCAACTCATCGGCAACGTGCTGGGCTTTGGCGAACGCCCGGTCGCCGCTGCGATGACGCCGCGCGACAGCGTTGTCTTCCTCGATATCACCGAAGACGCGGCCACGCTGCGCGAGAAGCTGATGACCGGCCACGCCGAGGATTTCCTGGTGTGCCGCGAACGCATCGACGACGTGATTGGCTTCCTAGAACTGCGCGATCTGATGCCAGTGCTTGCCGCCGGTGACATCGACAACCTGCCCGCGGTACTCAGTCACCTGGAACTGCGCAAGCCGCTGGTGGTGCCGGACGCACTGAATCTTGCCGACATGCTCGAACGCTTCAAGGACGCGCGCAATGACTTCGCCGTGGTGGTCAACGAGTACGCGCTGGTGGTCGGCACCGTGACGCTGGACGATCTGGTGCATTGCCTGATGGACCACATCGTCGTGCCGCAGTACGACCAGCAGATCGTGCAGCGCGGCCCAGGGTCGTGGCTGGTCGACGGCATGACGCCGATCGGCGATGTGAAGGGCCTGATCGACGTCGAGTACGCACCGGGCGAAGAGGGCTACGACACCGCCGCCGGTTTCATGATGTACATGATGAAGCGCATCCCCAAACGCGCTGAAGGCTTCGAGTTTGCCGGCCACCGCTTCGAGGCGGTCGATATCGACAATTTCAAGATCGACCAGGTCATGGTGACCCGGATCGAGTGAGGAGCGCGCCATGGCTGACACTGCACTGTTGATCGCAACCCGCAAGGGACTCTGGATTCTGCGTGGCAACGCTGCGCGTACAGACTGGCGCCTTGAAGGTCCGCACTTCCTCGGCAACGTGATCCACCATGCGCGGCTCGACCCACGCGACGGCCGCACCACGCTGGTTGCTGCGCGCACCGGCCACCTGGGGCCGACCGTTTTCCGTTCCACCGACGCGGGGGCTACCTGGCAGGAGGCGGTGACACCACCCGCCTTCCCAAAGGCGGCAGGAGGGCGGGTGGTGGAGCACGTGTTCTGGCTCACCCCGGGGCACGCGAGCGAGCCGGGTACCTGGTATGCTGGTACCAGTCCGCAAGGCCTCTTCGTTTCGAGTGACGGTGGCCTCAACTGGGCCAGTGTCGAGGGTTTCAACGCGCACCCGGACCGACGCGCATGGTGCGGCGACGACAAGGACCAGACGCCAGATGGCGGCAAGCTGCATTCGGTGCTGGTTGACCCGCGAGACCCTGCACACCTGTTCGTATCGATGTCGAGCGGTGGCACCTTCGAGTCACGCGCGGGCGGGGCGGACTGGACGCCGATCAATCAGGGCGCGCGCGCCGAGTTCTACCCCGACCCCTACCCGGTGTTCGGGCAAGACCCGCACTGCGTGCGCATGCACCCGGCGCGCCCGAGTCGGCTCTATCAGCAGAACCATTGCGGGCTATTCCGCCGCGACGAGGCGGATGGCCGTTGGGTCGATATTGGCGCAAATCTGCCGCAGGACGGCGTGCGCCGCGATATCGGCTTCGGCATCGTGATACACGCGCACCAGCCCGACACGATCTGGACCATCCCGATGGATGCCGGCAGCGTGTGGCCGCGGGTGTCGCCCGAAGGCAAACCGTGTGTGATGCGCTCGCGCGATGGCGGCGATAGCTGGCAGATGTGCCGTAGCGGGCTGCCGGGCGAGCAGGCGTGGTTCACCGTGCTACGCCAGGCCCTCACGGTGGATGGCGAGTCGACCGCCGGCGTCTACTTCGGCACCACGGGTGGCGAGGTATGGGCAAGCACGGACGAAGGCGATAACTGGCGCTGCATCGCGCGGCATTTGCCCGAGATCTACGCGCTTGAAGCGGAGCGACTCGCGTGATCGTGCGAGTGCGCCTGCCGACGCATCTGCATCAGTACAGCGGCGGCTTGGCCGATGTGCTGGTCGACTGCGCCGCGCCTGCGACACTGGCGGATGTGATGGCGGCGCTGGATGCCCGCTGGCCCGGTGTGCGGCATCGGCTGATCGACGAGCAAGACGGCATCCGTCGGCACATCCGCATCTTCGTCGGCAGCGCGGCTGTGCCCGGCATCGCGGTGCCGGTGGGCGAGGGCGAGGACGTGATGATTGTCGCGGCGCTGTCGGGCGGTTAACGACGCGACAGCCGCACCGTGACTACCTTGTTCGGCAGCTGACGATCAGCGGCTTGCCGGCGGGCGGTGTGCGGAGCGCCGAGCACTCGTTCGCAGGCGGGTAGATCATCCGGTAGATGCGCCGTTCGGTGCCTTCGTAACGGCACGCGATGATCTTCGGGCCCGGCAGATACCACGTCACGCGCTGGCTGCCCTTGCTGCCCTGTTCTTCCTGAAGCTGCGGGGTCTTGGTCGGGTCGCCGACATACACCTCGGCGCCGGCCAGCGCGGCGGGGGTACTCGGCACTTCGGCGGCGCTTGCTTCGGCCGAAGCAGGCGCAAAGGTGGCGTAACCACCGGCGAGCTTCAGCGATGTGTCGAAGGCGGGCGGGCACTTCACCTCGACATAACGTTGTGCGAATGCGGCCGGGCAAATCAGGACGGCAAGCAGCAGTGCAAGGTAGCGCATGGCGGTTCCGTGGGCTCGGTAGGTCTGTTCAGCGTAGCGCAAGCCGCGTGTTTCGTCAGGGTGCCTGGCGATCTTCAGGTCCGCCCCAGCATCGCACGCAGGTTGGCCAGTTTGGCCTTTGCGTCTTCCTTCGACACCACTGCGTTCTTGTCCGGCCGTTTCACGCTGTCGGCGCCCAGTTCTTCAATGAAGCGCGAGGGCTCCACCGTGTGCCATTCGCCCGCTGCCTTGCGACGGTCGCAGTAGGTGATCGTCAGGCTGCGCTGTGCGCGGGTCACGCCGACGTACATCAGGCGGCGCTCTTCCTCGACCTTGTCCTCGTCAATGCTGCTCTGGTGTGGCAGCAGGCCTTCCTCGACGCCGATCAGGAATACATGTGGCCACTCAAGGCCCTTGCTCGCATGCAGCGTCGCGAGCTGGACGCCGTCGAAATCCTCGTCTTCCTTGTCGAGCATCGAGATCAGCGCGATCGTCTGCGTCAGTTCGAGCAGGTTCTTCTTGTCTTCCTCGCCTTTGCGACCAAGCCAGCCGACAAAGTCGGAGACGTTGCTCCACTTGGTTTCCGCCTCGCGCTGCTCGCAGTGTTCGTAAAGCCAGGCTTCGTAGCCGATCGCGCGGATCAGGTCGTCGAGCACCTGCTTGGCAGGTTCGCGCTGGGCGCGGTATTCGATCTTGTTGATGAAGTTGCCGAACTCGCGCACTGCTTCGAGCTGGCGGTGCGGCACATGCTGCTCCGCGCCTTCCTCGAACGCGGCAGAGAAGAGGCCAATATGCCGCTTGCCGGCGTAGTTGCCGAGCGCTTCAAGCGTCGCGGGCCCGATGCCGCGGCGCGGTGTGGTCATCGAGCGGATGAAGGCGAGATCGTCGTCCGGGTTCAGCAGCAGGCGCAGGTAGCTGGTGATGTCCTTGATCTCGGCGCGGTCAAAGAAGCTCTGCCCGCCGGAGATGACGTAGGGCACCTTGAAGTTGCGCAGGGTCTGTTCGATCAGGCGTGCCTGATGGTTGCCGCGATACAGGATCGCGTAATCGCGCCAGTGCGTACGGCATTCGAACTTGTGCGCCTGCATCCGCTTGATCACCACCTCGGCTTCGTTTTCTGCATCGCGCGTGGCAACGATGTGGATCGGGTCGCCGATGCCGTGCTCGGACCATAGCCGCTTGTCGAACATCTTCTCGTTGTTGGCGATCAGCGTGTTTGCGGCGGTCAGGATGCGGTTGGTGGAGCGGTAGTTCTGTTCCAGCTTGATCACGCGCAGGTTCGGATAGTCGCGCGCGAGCTGGTTGAGGTTTTCCACATCGGCGCCGCGCCAGGCGTAAATCGCCTGATCGTCGTCGCCGACCGCGGTGAAGGCGCCGCGCACGCCGGCGATCTGGCGCAGCAGCTTGTACTGAGCGCGGTTGGTGTCCTGGTATTCGTCGACCAGCAGGTAGCGCAGTTTGTTCTGCCAGCGCTCGCGGGCCTCCGGGTGCTCGTCGAACAGGCGCACCGGCAGCGCGATCAGGTCATCGAAGTCCACCGCTTGGTAGGCGCGCAGGGTTTTCTCATAGGCCGGGTAGAGTTTTGCCGCAGCGGCTTCGATCTCGTCGCTGGCGAGCTTTTCGGCCTCTTGCGGCGTGATCAGCGCGTTCTTCCAGCCTGAGATCGTCCAGTGGATCGCCTTGAGCATGGCCTTGTCCGCGTTGGTCGCGAGGTCGGCAACGATCTGGTGTGTGTCGGAGGCGTCAAGGATCGAGAACTGCGGTTTGAGGCCTGCGAGCTTGGCTTCCTGCCGCACGATGCGCACGCCCAGCGCATGGAAGGTGCACACCGTGAGGCCCTTCGATTCGCCGCCGCTGAGCAGGTGGCCGACGCGCTCCTGCATCTCTTTCGCGGCCTTGTTCGTGAAGGTGATCGCGGCGATGTTTTGCGCGCTCATGCCGCAGGTTTTCACGAGGTGCGCGATCTTTGCGGTGATGACGCGCGTCTTGCCCGAGCCGGCGCCGGCCAGCACGAGACAGGGACCATCAAGATATTTCGCCGCCTCGCGTTGCGGGGCGTTGAGGGTGGACAGCATCGGGATCGGGAACCGCAGGCGTGGAGGCGTGATTCTACCGGAGGCGGCGCGGCAAACCGGGCGACGACGCGTCTGCTGCGGCGTTCCGGTGGCAGGGGGCGCTGTCGCTGGCGTTTGGTGCACGAAAAAGGGGCCGGGCAGTGCCCGACCCCCTTGATCTCAGCGCCGGGCGTCTGCCCGGCACCGCATCAGTCTTCGAACTGGACCATCGTGGCGGTCAGCAGGCCCGCATTGAGCGTGCCATGGACTTCCACGATGCGGCCGTTCGCCAGTGCGCCGACGAGACCGTCCTTGAAGACCGTGGTATCGGTCGTCGTGACCTTCTGGCCGGCGACCTTGAAGTCGGTCGCCGAGACAAAGTCGGTGATCACGCCACGCACCTCGGCAATCGTCGGCAGGTCGCTGCGCTTGATCTCGATCTTGGTCGCGACCACCTTGCCACTGCTGACCGTGCCGGTGACCTCGGCCTTGACGCCATTCGCGAGGTCGCTCGCGCTGCCGTTCTCGAACACCGTGGCGTCGTTCCAGGTCACGACAACGGCGTTGAGTTCGAAGCTCTTCGCAGTGGCGTCGAGTGCGTAGAGCAGGCCCTCAAGCCGCACACCCATGCCGGCATCCGGCACGAACTTCACTTCGCTGACCACCAGCACGCCGGCGCTGAAGCTGCCGCGCACGAGGATGCGCTTGCCGTTGGCGAGGTCATCAACGCTGGCGGCGCTACCGTTGGCGTTGGTGTACACCGTGGTGTCGGTGACATGGAAGATCATGTCGAAGCCCGACAGCCGGAAGTTGCCGGTTGTAGCGTTGTAGCTATTGACCTTGCCGGGGAAGGTGCGCTTGCCACCGTCCGGCGTGGTGGAGAAAGTCAGCGAGGTCGCCTTGACGACGCCGGCATCGTAGGCCCCTTCGATCTTCACGAGCACGCCGTTGGCGAGGTTGTCCACCGTGCCGCCCGACAGCGTTGCGGTGGAGGCGTCAACCGGTACGCCGCGCACCTTGAAGCTCGATACCGATACGAAATCGGTGATCGCGCCGGTGAGGCTCACCTCGGCATCGCCCTCGTCGCGAACGAACTTGACCTTGCTCGCAACCACCTTGCCCGCGGTCCATGTGCCTTCAACCCGCACGGCACGGCCGTTGGCCAGATCTGCGACGGTGCCCTTCTCAAACGTGGCGGTCTTGGCATCCACGCTCACGCCAGCAAGCTTGAAGGTCACATTCGTGGTGCCGAGGTCGGCCACCAGCCCGCCGAGTCGAACCTTTGCGCCATCCGCGATGCTCGGGTTCTTGATTCGCACTGCCTTGGCGGTCAACACACCCGCATCGCTCACCGCGACGTTGCTCCACACCGCGACGCGCTGGCCTTCGGTCAGCGTAGCAGTTGCCGGCAGCACGGTCGCAGCACCGTAGTCGACGGTCAGCGTGCCGATCTTGAAGGTCTTGGCGGTACTGTCCAGCGCGGTCACGATGCCGACCACGCGTACCAGCGTGGCGCTTGTCGTCGGGTCTTTGCGTTCGACACGTGTCGCGACGATTGCGCCGCTGGCGTCGCGCGCGCCGTGTACTTCGACGATGTCGCCGATAGCCAGGTCAGCAAGGCCGGTCGCACCTTCAAAGACCGTCGGCGTTGCCGGGTCGGTCGAAATCACCACCGTTTGGCCGGCAACAACGAAACCTGTGCCACTGAGGCTGGAAATGCGGCCGATCACTTCCGGCGCAACGGTCAGGTGTTTGATCGTGTCGTCCGGGTTCAGCTCGGTCTCAACCTTCATGCCGAGCTTGATGTCGCTGCTGGTACCCGCGGTCGGACTCGCCGGGTTACGTTCGACTTCGATGCTTGCGCTGCTATCGTCGAAGCGCACACCGTCGATGATGACGCTGCCGAAGCCCGTTACGGTGCCGCTGCTGAAACCATTGGGCGCAACCCCCGTGCCGCCCGAGCCGACACCCGAGTCCCCGCCGCCGCCACCACCGCAAGCGGCGAGCACGAGGCCCGTCGCCAGCGTGGCAATCCATCCCTTGATACCGAGTTTCACGATTTGTCCTCCTGGGGTGTTGTCGGTTCGGCGTAGTAATAGATGCCGAAACGCATCCGGCGGTCGGCGACCGCCGTGTTGTCCTGTTCGCAATGACGGGCGGCTTCACCCACCATGCTGTCAAAAGCGGTGCGCCAGAGTCCGCGCGCAACGTCGCCGAGCGCGGCCGCCGAAGCTTCCGTCAGCCCGTCGGCAAAAACACTTTGTTCAAGAAAGACCGGCTTCTCGCCGCGATCTGCAGCGCACAGGTTTGTTGCCGCTGCAGCCATGTGGTCGCGCAGGTTCTCGCCAAAGTAATAGGCGAGTTCGCGGAAGCCCTCACGCGGTACGAAGCCGTCGCGGCTCGGCACGACCGACTCCCCCTCGATCCGAACAACGCCCAGGCGCAGCAGCTCATCGAGCATGCTACGGGCGTGAAAGTCGGTGGACACCGAGGCAACGAGCGTCTCGAACGACGGCGCCGGGCCGGTTCGCGGCAGCGCCCTGGGCGACCCATCCGGTGCGCGCAGGTCGGGGTCGTGCATCCAGCGAGTGAATACTTCGGCCGCGCGGGACAGCGGCGCGCCCATGGCGGGCTCGCCATTCTCGGCGGCCATCTTCGCGGCGCGGATATCCTTCCGGTGCACGCCAGAGAGCAAGCTCAACGCGGAGTCGGTCTGGCGGCCCCCTTCCGAGGCGAGCTCGAACCGCGCCGCCGCAAGAAAAACGTGCTTGAGCCGCGCAGCGAGCTGCGGATAACCAATACCGTTGGCAATCAGCAGCCGCGCGAGCGGCAGCAGCATGCGTTCGGTTTCATCCAGCAGGATGTCGGCGCGGGTCGGGTGTCCGGTGGGAGCGTCCATGATCTCGTCAGCAAGGAATCCGTGGGAGGCGTTCCATAAATGGAATTATTTCCCATATTCGTGGAACTTCAAGTGCTATCTGCCGCCAAACTTGTAACAGGAGTTAGAACGCTAACGCGCGCAAGGCCGGCGGGGCAAATCGACCAGAATGGTGACTTCGGTCACGGCGTTGGCAGCTACTGCAACTCATGAAAGCTCGGCGTCAGTCGTAATTTGTAGGGTAACCTCATTTGCAGGGCGGGCATTTGCTGCCTATCCTATGCGGCCGTGCGAGGGTTTCAGGTGGGGCACCCTCGTCATCTCAGAGCAGACTATCTTGGCGATTCCGTTCTTCCGCAAAGGGCCACAACCGCAGGAGCCTGCGTCCGGTAACAAGTCCGGCGCACGCAGCGGTAAAGGCGATCCAAGTACCTCGACCCTCGACTTCACTCAGGGCGATGCGCGCGCACTTGCGCTCGCCGCGGGGAAGATTCATGTCGACGAGTTGTCTGACGCCGACCACCCGGCCGTTGAAGAGGCCGCCATTCTGTTTGCCAATGCGAATGACGAAGCCGCCGCAATGGTGCTCGAAGCCGCGCTGGATGAAGGCGGCAGCAGCAACGAGACGCTCTGGAACATGCTGTTCGATCTGTACCGCCTGACTGGCCGGCGCGAAGCGTTCGATCAGCGCGGTGTGGCTTACGCCGAACAGTTCGGCCGCTCGCCGCCGATCTGGAGCGATGCGGATGATGCCGCCAAAGCGCCCAAGCCCAGTTCGCGCGACGCCACGCCCTCGGTCAGCCTGACCGGTACGCTGGGTGCCGCGGTCGGCCCGCAATTCGAGCAGATTTCAAAGATCGCGACCAAGGCCGGCAAGCTGCGAATCGACCTGGGCAAACTGCGCGGGGCGGACGAAGCGGGCTGTGAAGTGCTGGTGCATGGTCTGCAAAATTTGCGCCGCGCACGTGTCAGCGTCACGCTGTTGAACGCGCGCAACATGCTGCCGATGATTGAAGGTCACGCGGTGCAGGGGCGTCGCGAGGGCCAGGCGATCTGGCTGATGGTGCTGGAGCTGCTGCAGGCGCTTGCCGAAGCAGACCGCTTTGAGGAAGTGGCCCTCGACTACGCGATCACCTTTGAGGAGTCGCCGCCCTCTTACGAAGCGCCGCCTGCAGACGCTGTTGCCAAGGCCAAGGAGTCCCCGACTGCGAGCATCCCCAGCCTCGAGCTGGTGCCGATCGAGGAGGAATCCGCCAGCTTCGTCATGGAAGGCGAACTGACCTCGGCCCAGGCCGACGCGATTCGCAAGCTCGCGAGATATGGCGCGGACCGCACGACGGTCGAGGTTGATGCGAGTCGGCTCAAGCGCATGGACTTTGTTACCGCCGGCAACCTGTTCAATGTGCTGGTTCAGTTCCAGGCCCAAGGCAAGCTGTGCGTCTTTCGCGGGCTCAACGCCATGGTTGCCGCGCTGCTGCGCGTGATGGGCGTGCATCAGGTGGCAACGATGGAGTTGCGCCGCATCTGATTGGCAGGGCCTTTTTCGGTCCTTGCGTTTCGCTCCGCCGCCCCCACACTGGTAAAACGGGCCGGGGTCTCCGGCTGCTACCGGAAGAGCCATGGAGCAATATCACGGCACCACGATCCTGTCGGTACGTCGCGCAAACCAGGTTGCACTGGGCGGCGACGGGCAGGTCACCCTCGGCAATATCGTCATCAAAGGCACGGCACGCAAAGTGCGCCGCCTTTTCCACGGCAAGGTCCTTGCGGGTTTCGCAGGTGGCACGGCCGATGCCTTCACCCTCTTCGAACGCTTCGAAGCGAAACTGGAAAAGCACCAGGGCCACCTGATGCGCAGCGCAGTTGAGCTCGCCAAGGATTGGCGGACCGACCGCATGCTGCGCCGACTCGAGGCCATGCTGCTTGTCGCCGACAAGGAACACACGCTGGTGATCACCGGCAACGGCGACGTGCTGGAGCCTGAACAGGGCCTCGGAGCGATCGGTTCGGGTGGCGCGTACGCCGAGTCCGCTGCGCGCGCACTGTTCGAGAACACCGAACTGCCGGCCGACGAGGTGGTCGCAAAGTCGCTCAAGATTGCCGGCGACCTCTGCATCTACACCAACCAGCACCATACGATCGAAACCCTGGAGTGGTGAGCCGGCGCCGCTGTGCGCTTTCTCGTCGCCGACTTCTGAAGGGCTAAGCATGACCCAGATGACCCCGCCGGAGATCGTCTCCGAACTCGACAAACACATCGTTGGCCAGCACCGCGCAAAGCGCTCGGTCGCGATTGCCTTGCGCAACCGTTGGCGCCGCGCACAGGTGGATGAGTCCCTGCGCCAGGAAATCACGCCGAAGAACATCCTGATGATCGGCCCGACCGGTGTCGGCAAGACCGAGATCGCGCGCCGTCTGGCGCGGCTGTCGAACGCGCCCTTCGTGAAAGTCGAGGCAACCAAGTTCACCGAGGTCGGCTACGTCGGCCGTGACGTCGATACGATCATCCGTGACTTGGTGGAGATTGCCGTCAAGGATGCGCGCGAAGTGGCCATGCGCCGGGTGCGCGCGCGCGCTGAGGACGCGGCGGAAGACCGCGTGCTGGATGTGCTGTTGCCACCCGCGCGCCCGGTCGGTTTCGCGACGGAGGTGGCGACGCCGGAGGACAGCGCGACCCGCCAGAAATTCCGTAAGAAGCTGCGCGAAGGCGAACTGGACGACAAGGAAATCGAGATCGAAGCGAGCGTGCAAGGCGCTACCGCCGAGATCTTCGCGCCGCCCGGCATGGAAGAGCTGACGCAGCAACTGCAGGGCATGTTCCAGAACCTGGGTAACCAGCAAAAGAAGCTGCGCAAGCTGAAGATCCGCGAAGCGCTGAAGCTGCTCGCGGACGAGGAAGCCGCGCGCATGGTGAACGACGAGGAAGTGAAGCTCGACGCCGTGAAGAACGTTGAGCAGAACGGCATCGTGTTCCTTGACGAGATCGACAAGATCGCATCGCGCTCGGAAGTCGGCGGGGCCGACGTTTCGCGCCAGGGCGTTCAGCGTGACCTGTTGCCGCTGGTCGAAGGCACGACGGTCACGACCAAGTACGGCATGATCAAGACCGATCACATCCTCTTCATCGCAAGCGGTGCGTTCCATCTGGCCAAACCGTCGGACCTGATCCCCGAACTTCAGGGGCGTTTCCCGATCCGCGTTGAGCTGGACTCGCTCTCCGTTGAAGATTTCGTTCGCATCCTGACGGCCACTGACGCCTGCCTGACGCGCCAGTACCAGGCGCTGCTTGCGACCGAGGGGGTTGCGCTGGACTTCGCCGAGGATGGTATCCGTCGGCTCGCCGAAATCGCCTTCCTGGTGAATGAGAAGACCGAGAACATCGGCGCCCGCCGGCTCTACACCGTGATGGAGAAACTGCTCGAAGAGATCAGTTTTGACGCGGGCAAGCCCGGAACCGAAAGTTTGCGGATCGATGCCAGCTATGTCGATGGCCGGCTCGAAACCCTGGCTGGCAACGAGGACCTCTCCCGCTACGTGCTCTGAGCGGTGGCGCTGCCGGGCGGGCCGCCGCCCGGCGCGCGTTCAGAGTGCGCCGAATATCTTCTTCGCCAGCGCTCCGGCTGCGCTGGCGGGGTTCTGGCGGATCGCCCGTTCCTCTTCGCCGATCGCGGTGTAAAGCCCGTCGAGCGCCTTGCGCGTCACGTAGCGGTCGATATCGGCATCCTCGGCCTTGACGAGGCCAAAGCCGGCAGCCGTGCCGGCCAGCGCGTTGTACTGCTGGGCGAGGCCGATCTTCGCTGTTGCCTGCTTCACCGTGGGCGTGAAACGCGCGGTCAGTGGTTCGGCTGTCTTGCTGCGGAAGTAGCGGGTCACCGAGTCGTCACCACCGGTGATGATCGCCTTCGCGTCGGATACGGTCATTTGTTTCACCGCGCTTGTCAGCAAGGGTAGCGCCTGCGACACGGCATCTTCCGCCGCGTGGTTGATCGCGGCGTGCAGCGCATCCACTTCGCCGCCCTTGCCAGCCAGACGCATCACGCTCTCGGCGCGACGCAGGCCTTCCGGCAATGGAATCTGCAACTTCGGATTGCCGTAGAAGCCATCCTTGCGGCCAAGCTGGCTCACAGCCGCCGCGGCGCCCTGTGTGAGCGCCTGACGCAGGCCTGCGCTGGCATCCTTGTCGCTGAACATGTCGAGCCCGCCGGCGAGGGCTGAACCTGCGGTGACAAGGGCGGTCAATGCAGTGACAATCGTGCGTCTGGCCAGCATCGCGAACTCCAAACAATGAATCGAATCTCCAAGCAGCTTAGCATCGTCGCCTTGTTTGCCCTGCTCGCGCTCGGCGGCTGGTTTGCGTTCGGTCGCGAGCGCCCGGTGCCCGACGTGGCCGTGACACGCCTCGATGGCCAGCCGCTGCGCATGGCTGACTTGAAGGGCAAAGTGGTGCTGGTGAACTTCTGGGCAACCACCTGCACCACCTGCGTGAAGGAAATGCCGCGCATGGTCGATACCTGGCGCAAGTACGCACCGCGCGGCTATGAAATGGTTGCGGTAGCGATGCAGTACGACAACCCGGACTGGGTCAAGGATTACACCCGACGCACTGGTCTGCCGGTAACGGTAGCGATCGACCGGAATGGCGACGCGGCAAAGGCCTTTGGCGACGTGCGCCTCACCCCGACCAGCTATCTGATCGATCGCAAGGGGCGAATCGTCGTGCAGTATCTCGGCGAGCCCGGCTGGGACGCGTTGCACGCGCGCATCGAACGTCTGCTTACCGACCCAGCCTGACGCATCTACGAATCGTCGCGCAGGCGCACTGGGGTATTCTCGACCCCCATGCCAACTGAATTGACGATAACCCGCATGGCGGGCGGACTCGGGCTTGCTCTGTTGCTTGCCTTGAACCCTGCCCACAGCGTGGAACCAGCGCCCCTGACGGCCCTGCAGCAGACCGACCCCGCAGCCACCCTGCATGCCCTGGTCGAATCCCATTTTGAGCAAACGCTCGAGCTCGCGCCTTTGTTGGCCACCGCGATCGGCGATTCCCGCTACGACGACCGGCTTGGCAATCCGGCCAGCCTGGCCGAGCGTGCCCGTTTCGCGGCGCTGCAGCAGCGTTCGCTGGCCGCTGCGCGCGCCCTGCCGCGCGACCGGCTCTCAGCGGCGGATCAACTGACGCTCGACGTATTCATCGACGAACGCGAAAAGACGATCGCCGCGGTTCGGTTCCCCGAGCACCTGATGCCGATCACGCAGCTCAACAGCATTGCGGTGGATCTTGCTGTGCTGGGCTCAGGGGCCGGGCAGCAGCCTCTGGCGACGGTGGCGCAGCATGAGGCATGGCTGGCGCGCGCCGCGGAGTTTCCTGCCTGGGTCGACAGTGCGATCGCCAATATGCGCGAAGGCATCGCGCGCGGCGTCACGCTGCCACGCCGTGCTGCGCTGAAGGTGCAACCTCAGCTCGACGCGCTTGCGGTGTCCGATCCTCAGCAAAGCGTTTTCCGCGGCGCGATCGCGCGCTTGCCGGCCGACCTTCCCTCGGCGGAACGCGCGCGGCTGGAGGCGGCCTACGAGGCCCTGATCAGCGAAAAGTTGCTCCCCGCCTACCGCAAGCTGGCAACGTTCTTTGCCCGCGAATACTTGCCTGCCTGCCGTACGACGGACGGCTGGTCCGCGCTGCCCGATGGGCAGGCGTGGTATCGCGAGCGGATTCTTGCCAATACCGGTTTGAGTTTGCCGGCTGAGAAGATCCATGCGATCGGGCTCAGCGAGGTTGCGCGTATTCGTGGCGAGATGGAGCGGGTGCGCATCAAGGTCGGTTTCAAGGGCGATTTGGCGGCCTTCTTCCACCACCTTGCGAGCGATCCGCGCAGCTATCACAGCACGCCCGAAGCGCTGTTGGAAGGTTTTCGGGAGATCAAGCGGCGTGTCGATCCGCATCTGCCAGAGCTCTTCTCGCAACGCCCGAATGCGGACTATGAGGTGCGCGCCGTCGAAGCCTTCCGCGCCAATGCGTCACCCGGCGCGTTCTATCAAATGCCGTCAGAGGACGGCAGCCGCGCTGGCATCTTCTATGTGAATACGCACGACCTGCGCGCGATTCCGATTTGGGGCATGGAGACGCTGTCGCTGCATGAGGCTGCGCCCGGGCACCACTTCCAGATGTCGATTGCGCAGGAGTTGGGTGGTCTGCCGCGCTTCCGCCGCTTCGCCAACGACAACGCCTACGTCGAGGGCTGGGCGGTCTATGCGGAGACGCTGGGGCCTTCGCTGGGCCTGTTTTCCGACCCCTACCAGTGGTTCGGCAAACTCAACGACGAAATGCTGCGCGCCTCACGCCTGGTGGTGGATACCGGGCTGCATGCGATGGGTTGGTCACGCGAGCGTGCGATCGCCTACATGCAGCAGAGCCAGTTGATGTCGGATGGCGACGCAGTGATCGAAGTCGAACGCTACATGGCCGACCCGGGGCAGGCGCTGGGCTACAAGCTGGGCCAGCTGCGTATCCTCGCACTGCGCCACGAGGCCGAGCAACGCCTTGGTGCGCGCTTCGATCTGCGTGCCTTCCATCGCGAGGTGCTGGTCGACGGCGCACTGCCGCTGCCGGTACTTGAAACAAAGATCCGGCGCTGGATCGACAGCCAGGCGGCAATCTGATCGGTCGCCGCGCAGTGGCCGTCAGTGGGTTCGGCGGATGCTGCCGTCGTCGGCGATGTCGATCCCGCCCGGGGCCGGGCGGGCGGCCGGTGCGCCAGCGGGCGCCGCTGGCTTCTGTGCCGGAAGCGTCACGATCTTGCTGCGCTCCGGATCGAGCGCGCGCTGGTCGTGGTCGGCCGGGCAGGGTTGGTCCGTGTAGCTGATCTTGCCGCGCTTGACGCACTTGTGGATGCCGGCGCCCTCGGGCTGAGCCGGTTCGATCGGGATTACGTCGCGCGGATCGGGCAAGCGCGATACATCGGGCTTGGCCCGCCAGTAGGTCGCTTCTAGTTGCGGGCGCGGGTCGCCATGAACCAGCGAAAAGAGCCCCACGATCGCGATCGCGGACAGTGTGAACAGAATCAGGAAGATGCGCACGTTTTAGGGCGCCGACCGGCTCGGTTGCCGATCTGGCCAGAGGGCAAAGACGCGATGCTAACGAGCTTGCGTGACAGCTGTCGGTGGCAAGCTGCACGGGCCGCAATCATTCCGCCGAAGTGTTGATCTCCGGCAGAAAGCGTTCGAGCAAGCTGTTCAGGAAGCGCTGGCCCTTGGCGCTCGGGCGCAGGCGTTCGCCGTCCGGTTCCAGCAGGCCGTCGCGGCGCGCCTGCACCAGCGTGGCCTCGATGGCCGCCAGCGGCAGGCCGGTTCGCTCCGCAAACAGCGCTGCTGGTACGCCATCGGTCAGGCGCAGTGCATTCATCATGAATTCGAACGGCAGGTCTTCGGTGCCGACTTCTCGCCGCTCCTGCACTGCCGAGCCCTTCGCGACACCGTCGAGATAGGCGTTTGGATGCTTGTGCCGCATCTCGCGCACGATGCCCGTGTGTGACGACAGCTTTCCGTGCGCGCCAGCGCCGATGCCCAGATAGTCGCCAAATCCCCAGTAATTCAAGTTGTGGCGGCAGCGGTGACCCGGTTGCGCGAAGGCCGACGTTTCGTAGTGCTGGTAGCCGGCCTGTGCAAGCCTGGCCTCGATCGCCTCTTGCATGTCGGCGCCGGTATCGTCGTCTGGCAGGTCGGCCGGCGGGTTGGCGCCGAAGGCAGTGTTCGGCTCCATCGTCAGGTGATAGCAGGAGAGGTGCGGCGGCTTGAAACTCAGGGCGGTGTCGACGTCGGCGAGCGCCTGCGCGAGCGACTGCCCGGGCAGCGCATACATCAGATCGAGATTGAAGGTGTCGAAATGCTTGGCGGCCAGCTCAGCCGCCCGGCGCGCTTCGGTGCCGCCGTGGATACGGCCGATGCGCGTGAGGAAGGCGTCATCGAAGCTCTGGATGCCGAGCGAGAGCCGGGTTACGCCGGCACTGCGGAAGTCCGCGAAATGGCCGGCCTCGACGGTGCCCGGGTTGGCTTCAAGCGTGATCTCGCAATCGCCTGCAAGCGGCAGGCGCATGCGAATGTCGCCCAGCAGGCGTTCGAGCCCTGCGGCGGAAATCAGGCTCGGCGTGCCGCCGCCAATGAAGATGGACTGCACGCGGCGACCCCATACCTGCGGCAGCGAGGCCTCAAGGTCGGCGATCAGCGCGTCGAGGTAAGCCTGTTCGGGTATGCCGTCGCGCACCGCATGCGAGTTGAAGTCACAGTAAGGGCACTTCTGCACGCACCAGGGGAAATGGACATATAGCGACAGCGGTGGCGGTGCGGCCAACTGCGCGCGGGTGATCGCTGGCGGACGGACGACGAGCGGGATTATCCGGCGTTGCGACATGCCGTTCCCGGAAGGTCTGAATCAATGACTGCGACGGCGCATCGCGGCGTTGCGGCGGGCTTGCTCCCGCGCCTATCCACTTGATATGTCTCGGTCGCTGCGCGCGCCGCGCCTTGCGTTGCATCCGTCTCGCTCACCTATTCAGACCTTCCTTAGTCGGCGCTGCGCTTGAGGCGATCGAGCAGGTGACGACAGGCCGCGCCGCGGTGCGAGAGCGTGTTCTTCAGCGCCGGATCGAGTTCCGCGGCGGTCTGCCCAAGATCCGGCAGCAGGAACAGCGGGTCGTAGCCGAAGCCCCGCTCACCGCGAGGCGTGTCGATGATCTCGCCATGCCATTCGCCGTCTGCGATCAGCGGTTGCGGGTCATCTGCGCTGTGCACCAGTACCAGCACGCACACATAGTGCGCACGGCGATCGGCAACGCCAGCAAGTTTCTCGAGCAGCAGCGCGTTGTTGCGTGCGTCCGACTTGGGCTCGCCGGCAAAGCGCGCAGACTGCACGCCGGGCGCGCCGCCGAGTGCCGACACACACAACCCGGAATCGTCCGCCAGCGCGGGCAAGCCGGTGTGGCGCGCTGCGTGGCGGGCCTTCTCGAGCGCGTTCTCGACGAAGGTGCAATGCGGCTCCTCGGCCTCCGGCACGTTGAAGTGCGATTGCGGCAGCACTTCGATACCGAGCGGCGCGAGCAGCGCGGAAAACTCCCGCAGCTTGCCGGCGTTGTTCGAGGCGAGGACAAGTTGTTTCATCGTGGAAGGCTCACGAAAAGCATTGATTGGGATGCTGGCGCGGTTGCCCGTTCGGGCACCGTGCCTGGGGCGCGGCGCCGAGCCAGGGGCGCCGCCCTGGCACGGACCGGGACAGCAGGATCAGGCGGCCAGCGCGCGCCCTTGTGCTTCGACCAGCTCGCCGATGCCGCGTTCCGCGAGCGCCAGCAGCGCGTCGAGCTCGGCGCGCGAGAAAGGGGCGCCCTCGGCGGTACCCTGCACTTCGACAATGCCACCCGATGCGGTCATCACGACATTCATGTCGGTGTCGCAGTTCGAGTCTTCCGCGTAGTCGAGATCCAGCACAGGCTGGCCATCGACGATGCCGACCGACACTGCCGCGACGCGCTCGCGCATCGGGTTGGCGGGCAACTTGCCAGCGGCGACGAGCTTGTCCAGCGCCTCATGCAGCGCCACGCAGGCACCGGTGATGGCGGCAGTGCGGGTGCCGCCATCGGCTTGCAGCACATCGCAATCCAGCGTGATCTGGCGTTCGCCGAGTGCCTTGAGGTCGACCACCGCGCGCAGGCTGCGACCGATCAGGCGCTGGATCTCCTGCGTGCGGCCACTTTGCTTGCCCTTGGCCGCTTCGCGGGCGCTGCGGGTATGCGTGGAGCGCGGCAGCATGCCGTATTCCGCCGTAACCCAGCCTTCACCCTTGCCGCGCAGGAAGGGCGGTACGGATTCCTCGACGCTGGCGGTGCACAGCACCCGCGTGTCGCCGAATTCGACCAGCACCGAGCCTTCGGCGTGGCGCGTGAAGCCTCGGGTGATGCGCACATCGCGCAGGGCGTTGGCCGAACGGCCGCTCGGACGGGTACTGGTCATTTGGTGTACTTCCTGATCGCGGAGTTGATTTCTGCGATCGCGCGCTCGATGTCGTCGTCGCTCAGTTCGCTGTTGGCGGGGGCGGCCTGGCCGGCGGCAAAGCCTTCCATCTTGGTGGTGAAGCTGTCCATCGGCATCGTCATTGTCGAGATCGTCGTCGGCGGCGATTCGGCGAAATCGTCGTGCCAGGTCATGCCGACGATCGACAGATTGTCGGCCGTCGGGCCGGCCAGCACTTCGGCGCGGTTCATCAGCTTCGGCAATGATTCGAGGATGTTGCGGGTATCGACCTCGGCAATCGCCTCTTCCGCGCCGACCGGGCCCCACACGCCGTCGGAGCACAGCAGCAGCGTGTCGCCAGCATACAGCGGCGTGCGGCGCGAGAACTCGATCTGTGGCGAGTGCGTGCCACCCAGGCAACTGAAGATGCGGTTGCGGAACGGGTGCGTGGCCTGCTCGCCTTCCTTGATCAGGCCTTGCTCGACCATCACCTGCACGCGCGAGTGGTCGCGCGTGTGGAAGGCGACGCGGCCGTCGCGCAGCAGGTAGAGCCGCGAGTCACCCGCGTGCGCCCAGTGCGCGAGGCTGTTCTGCACCACGCAGGCGACGATGGTCGTGCGCGGCGGATCGGGTAGGTTCTTGTCGAAGGCGTAGTCGAGGATCGCGTGATGGGCGTTGGTCAGCGCGCGCGAGAGGAAGAGCATCTCGTCCTGCAGCTGCCCGCGCGCCTCGCGCTGGAAGCTCTCGGTGATGTACTGCACGGCGATCTGCGCGGCGATCTCGCCATGCAGATGGCCGCCCATGCCGTCGGCGACGACCATCAGCAGCGCATCGCGCGAGTAGCAGTAGGCAATGCGGTCCTGGTTGGAGCGGCGCTTGCCGGGCCGGCTTTCCTGATAGATGGTGAATTTCATGAGCGCGAGATAAAAGACCGAAGTCGGGTGCCGAGAGTGCCGATCCAGGTTGCGGCCACCACATCACCAGGATGCGGCTGACGAACCCGTCGTGCGAGCGCCTTTTGCAGCGCATACACGCTTTGCGGGCGCTCCAGCGGATCGAGTTTGAGACACCAGTCGATCGTGTCCAGGAGTTGGGCGGAGTACTGCTGCGACCAACGCTTGCGCGCCGGTTCAAGCTGGTCTTTCTTGATGCGTTCGTCCGAGCGCTGCGGCGGCGCACCGGAAAGGCAGGCGTACATGCTGGCGCCGACCGAGTAGATATCGCTCCACGGCCCAAGGTGCTCGCGGTCGCGGAACTGTTCCGGCGCGCAATAGCCGGGCGTGTACATCGGCTTGAGCATCGGCGCGTCATTGAACAGCGTTTGCCGTGCCGCGCCGAAATCGAGCAGCACCGGCGTGCCGTCGTTGCGTAGGTAGATGTTCGACGGCTTGATATCGAGGTGCAGCAGTTTGTTCGCGTGCACTTCGCGCAGGCCGTTGAGCAGCCGGGTGAACACGCCGCGGATGAACTTCTCGCGGATGTCGCCCTTGTTCTTGTTGATGAAGTCCTGCAGCGTGCGGCCGCGTTCGAAGGCCATCACCATGTAGACGGTGCTGTTGGCCCGGAAGAAGTTCAACACGCGGACGAGGTTGGGGTGATTCAGGCTCGCCAGCGCACGACCTTCCTCGAAAAAGCACTTCATGCCGTAGCGGAAGGCGGCCTGATGCTCGTCCGGTACGCGCGGCTCGATCTCGCCGTCCTTGCGCAGTGCCAGCGAGTTCGGCAGGTATTCCTTGATGACCACCGGCATGTCGTCCGGGTCGGTCGCCAGATAAACGATCGAAAAACCACCGAGGCTGAGCTGCTGCTCGATGCGGTACTGCTCCAGCTGAAAGCCGGATGGCAACGGGCAGTTTGCTTGAGCGGGCATCGGGGCGCACGTATCATTCGGCGAAAGGGCCTTGATTTTCAGCTTTTTGTCCCACCCCTGCAATTCGGCCGCGTGAATTTGTCATTTCACGGCCGCCACAGCGGAAGCTTCCGATGATTCATTCCATGACCGGTTATGCGGTCTGCGCCCGTGAAAGCGGTCGCGCGCGCCTCAATCTTGAGCTCAAAAGCGTCAATTCGCGCTTCCTTGATCTGGGCTTTCGCATGGCCGAAGAGCTGCGCCTGGCCGAACCCGCCCTGCGCGAGGCGATCACGGCGCGGCTGTCGCGCGGCAAGGTCGAGTGCCGGCTCTACTGGCAGGCCAACGCTGCGCTGCCGGCCGAGTTGTCGCTCAACCAGACCCTAGTCGATCAGCTGAGCGCCGCGCAGGCGCAACTGCGGGACCGCTTCACCGACGCCGCGCCGCTGTCGGTCGGCGAGCTGTTGCGCTGGCCGGGCATGCTGGGCGAGACCGGGCCGGACTTCGAGAGCCTGCTGGCGACCGCCGGCGAGTTGGTGAAGCTGGCGCTGGATGACCTGGTGGCATCGAGGGCCCGCGAGGGTGAAAAGCTCGCCGCGATGATCCTCGAACGCGTGCAGGCGATCCGTGGGCTCGTTGCCAAAGCTGAGCCGATCCTGCCGGCCGCGGTGGCCGAGTATCAGGAAAAGCTCACCACCCGGTTGCGCGACGCCGTCGCAACGCTGGACGAGGACCGCATCCGCCAGGAAGTGAGCCTGTTCGCGCAGCGTGCCGACGTGGTCGAGGAGTTTTCCCGCCTGCGCACGCATTGCGACGAGGTCGAACGCGTGCTCAAGGTCGGTGGTCAGGCCGGCAAGCGGCTCGACTTCCTGATGCAGGAACTCAATCGCGAGGCCAATACGATGGCTTCGAAGGCGGTATCAGGCGCGCTGTCCAGCATTGCGCTGGAAATGAAGCTGCTGATCGAGCAGATGCGCGAACAGGTTCAGAACATCGAGTAAGCCATGCCCGGACAGCTCTATATCGTTTCCGCCCCATCCGGCGCGGGCAAGACCACCCTGGTACGCGGCCTGCTCGAACGTGATCGCGGCATCCGCCTGTCGGTCTCTCACACCACGCGCGCACCGCGCCCGGGCGAAGTCGACGGCCAGCACTACCACTTCACCGATCGTGCGAGCTTTGAAGCGCTGCGCGCGGTTGGCGGCTTTCTCGAGTCGGCCGAGGTGCATGGCAATCTCTATGGCACGTCGCGCGCCTGGATCGAGCAGCAGATGGCGACCGGCATGGACATCCTGCTCGAAATCGATTGGCAGGGCGCACGCCAGGTTCGGCTGGCCTTCCCGCAGGCGGTCGGGATCTTCATCCTGCCGCCGTCGATGGACGAACTCGAACGCCGTCTGCGTGGTCGTAACTCTGATGCCGATGAAGTGATCGCCCGCCGTCTCGATGCCGCGCTGGGCGAGATGGAGCATGTGGACGAATTTCATTACTGTATTATCAACAATGACTTAGCCGAGGCTCAGGCGGATCTGGCGGCGGTTGTCCGCGCCTGCCGCGTGCGCCTCAACGTGCAGAAGGCGCGTCATGCCGACGCGTTCTCCTTCCTGCGGGCTGAACACTGAATCGGGGAAGAGCGCATGGAATCTGATGGCATGCATCGCAGTCGACCGGCCGCGCAGGGCGAGGCGGGTCGTGTGCATGCACGCCGATGGTGCCGGGGGTGAGCATGGAAGCCGCCGCGCCACAGATGCCGACCCCGACGACGCTTGCCAACGCCGCCGCCGCGCCGCACGGCGGCGAGATTGATCCGCTTGAGGGCGTCGACCTCTCGACCCTGCGACGACGGGTCGCGGAGTATCTGAAGGAAGATGACCGTGAGCGGCTTGAGCGGGCCGCGCGATTCTCCGCCGAAGCTCACCTCGGGCAGTTCCGCAGCAGCGGCGAGCCCTATGTCTCGCACCCGGTCGCGGTCGCCGAGATCCTTACCGAATGGCATCTTGACGCGCAGGCGCTGATCGCGGCGCTGCTGCACGACGTGATGGAAGACACCGAGATCACCAAGCAGGCGATCGCGGATGCTTTCGGCAAGGTCTCCGCCGAGCTGGTCGACGGCGTGTCGAAGCTCGACAAGATCGAGGCGCGTACCCACGAGGAGGCGCAGGCGGAGAACTTCCGCAAGATGTTCCTCGCGATGGCGCGCGACGTGCGGGTGATCCTGATCAAGCTCGCGGACCGGCTGCACAACATGCGCACGCTCGATGCGGTGCGGCCGGAAAAGCAGCGCCGTGTGGCGCGCGAAACGCTTGAGCTTTACGCGCCGATCGCCAACCGGTTGGGGCTCAACAATCTCTACCGCGAGCTGCAGGAGCTGTCGTTCCGCTACCTGCATCCGATGCGTTATCGCGTGCTGTCGAAGGCGGTGCGCGCGGCGCGCGGCAATCGCCGCGAGATCGTCGGCAAGCTGCTCGGCGCGATCCAGGAACGTCTGCCGACCTGGCAGATCGATGCCGAAGTGTGGGGCCGTGAGAAGCATGTGTATGGCATCTATCGCAAGATGGTCGACAAGCACCTGACCTTCTCGCAAGTGCTCGACATCTACGGTTTCCGCATCGTCGTGAAGGACATCCCGACCTGCTACCTCACGCTTGGCGCATTGCACGAGCTGTACAAGCCGGTGCCGGGCAAGTTCAAGGACTACATCGCGATCCCGAAGGCGAACGGCTACCAGTCGCTGCACACCACGCTGTTCGGCCCTTACGGCACGCCGGTCGAGGTGCAGATCCGCACACGCGAGATGAACCAGGTGGCGGACAGCGGCGTGGCCTCGCATTGGCTCTACAAGGAGTCCGAAGGCCCGCTGTCGGACATCCAGCAGCGCACGCACAACTGGCTGCAGTCGCTGATCGAGTTGCAATCCACATCGGGCGACTCAACCGAATTCCTTGAACACGTGAAGATTGACCTCTTCCCGGGCGAGGTCTTCGTGTTCAGCCCCAAGGGCAAGATCTTCAATCTGCCGCGCGGTGCGACGGTGGTCGATTTCGCCTACGCGGTACATACCGATATCGGTAACCGTTGCGTGGCCTGTCGCATCAACGGCGATTTGATGCCGCTGCGCACCGAGCTGAAGAACGGCGATCAGGTGGAGGTGGTGACCGCGTCGCATGCCAGCCCGAACCCGGCGTGGCTGTCGTATGTGCGTTCGGGCAAGGCGCGCGCGCAGATCCGCCATTTCCTCAAGACCGCCCAGCAGGAAGAGTCCGTCGCGCTGGGCGAGCGTTTGCTGGCGCAGGCCCTGCGTGCCCACGGGCTGACGCCGGCGGCGCTGAACAAGTTGGTATGGGACCGCTTCCTGCGCGACGCTGGTGCGCGCGAGAAGAACGACATCTACACCGATATCGGGCTCGGCAAGCGTTTGCCGGCGGTGGTGGCGAAGCGGCTTGCGACGGTGGTCGAGTCGGTCGGCGTCGAGGGCGTTGAAGGGCAGCCTATCCGGCCGCGCCCGGCCGGGGCGATCCTGATCCGCGGCAGCGAAGGCATGGCGGTGCAGCTCGCACGCTGCTGCCGGCCGATTCCCGGCGACCCGATCGTCGGCCTGCTGCGCAAGGGCCAGGGCATGGAAGTGCATTTGAACGACTGCCCCAATCTGTCGCGCAACCGCGCTGACCGCGAGCGTTGGGTCGACGTCGAGTGGGAATCCGAAACCGAGCGCCTGTTCGATGTGCAGATCCGTGTGATCACCGAAAACCGCCGTGGCGTGCTGGCCAAGATCGCCGCCGCGATTGCCGAGGAGCACTCGAACATCCAGCATGTGAGCATGGATGGCGAGGGTGCGTCGCATCACCAGATCTACTTCACGCTGCAGGTGAGCGATCGCCTGCACCTTGCGCGGCTGATGCGTGCGGTGCGCCGCATCCCGGAAGTGGTCCGCATCGCGCGGCTGAAGGCCTCGGAAGCCCGCCCGGGCTGAACTGCCGGGTGGCTCAGCCTGCTAGAATTGCGGGCTGAGGAGGAATCACCATGGCGATGTACGAATCCGAGCACACCAAATTCATGCGCGAGTGGATGGAAAAGCATCCGCAGGAAGCCGAAGAGCAACGCAAAGGCCGCGCCCTGTGGTGGGACAAGCCGCAGGATCTGGAAACCTCGCGCCGCAACGCGGAAGCCAAGGTCGCGCAAAAGCCCTATCCCTATCAGAGCGAAGTCTGAATTCCCGAAGCCTCTCGTCCGAGAGGCTTTTCGCTTTTCCGGTCCCCATGAATCCGCTCTTTGAACGTCCGCTTGCGATTGTCGATCTAGAAACCACCGGCGCCGATCCGCATCGGGACCGCATCACCGAAGTCGCGATCGTGCGGGTGGAGGGCGGTGAGGTGGTCGATCGCTGGTCCAGCCTGGTCGACCCGGAAATGCCGATTCCGTACCGGATCCAGGAATTCACCGGCATCACCAACGAGATGGTCGCCGGCGCGCCGAACTTTCGTGCGCTGGCCGACGAAATCGCGCAGCGCCTGGCCGGCGCGGTGTTCGTCGCGCACAACGCGCGTTTTGACTACAACTTCCTTCGCGCAGCATTCGCAGCGCGCCAGATTGCATTCGACCCGCCGGTGCTGTGCACCGTGAAGCTGTCGCGGGCGCTGTACCCGGAGCACGCGCGACACGGTCTGGACGCGATCATCGAACGCCACGGCTACGCGGTGGAGAACCGCCATCGTGCGATGACCGATGCCGACCTTGTTTGGCGCCTGATGCAGGATGCCGCGGCGAGCTTCGATCATGACCGGCTGCTGCTGGCCCTGCGCCGTGCTGGTAGCGAAGGGGCCGCCGTGCCCAAGCTGCCGGAGGGCGATCTCGAAGCATTGCCCGAGGCACCGGGCGTCTATCTGCTGTTCGGTGCCGGCGGGCAGTTGCTGCAGTGCGGGCGCTCCAACCATCTGCGTTCGAAGGTGCTGGGCTTGTTCACCGGCAGGGGCGACGCCAAGAGCGTGAAGCTGGGCAACCAGGTGCGGCGGGTGGAAACCGAGTTCACTGCGGGCGATCTGGATTCGCAGTTGCGTGAGCTGGCACTGCTGCGCCGCCATGTGCCCGAGAAATACCCGACCCGCTCGCTTGGCTGGAGCTTCATTCCGAACCGGCGCCGCCCACCGGTGCTCGAAGAGATCGAACTGCATGGCAGCGATCCGCTTGCGTGGCGCGAGGTCTTTGGCAGCTTCCGCGGCCAGCGCGAGGCGGACAACACGCTGCGCGAACTTGCGTTGCTGCACCGCCTGTGTCCGCAGCGCCTGGGGTTGGAGAACGGCCGCGGCGCCTGCCAGGCGTACGGCCTGAAGCGCTGCGACGGTGTCTGCGTGGATGCCGAGCGGCCGGAGATCCACGATGCGCGCCTGTTGCGTGCATTGGCATCACTCGCGCCGCGCGCGTGGCCGTGGCCAGGCCCGGTGGCGATCGCGGAGCTGCATGAGGAAAGTGGCCGCGCAGCGACGCATGTGTTCGACCAGTGGTGCCATCTTGGCAGCGCGCGCGACGAGGCGGCGCTCGCCACCCTGCTCAGCGAGCCGCCGCCGCGCCGCTTCGATCTCGATATCGCGCGGCTGCTGCAGCGCTGGCTGATGCAGCCGGGTCACGCCAGCGCGGTGCGCGCACTGCCTCAGCGCGTGGTCTGACGCGATTCGATCAGCGTGCGCAGCTCGCCCGGCAGCAGCGCACGTAGCTGTTCGGTCAGCCGCGCTTCATGCTTGCGCCACGCAACGCCGGCAAACACGATGCCGAGCCCGATCGCCGTGAGCGTGAGCGGGAACAGCCAGCTGTCGCGGAAGTAGTGGTGCGACAGATCGCCCAGCACCATCGCGACGCCCAGCGCCCCGAACACCACGAAAGTCCGCCGCACAAGTAGCGCGCCAACGCCGATCAGCAGCAGGTTGATCGCGAGGTAGATCAGCTTGCCGGACAACAAGCCGGAGCCGAGTGAGCTGAGCCCGCCCCAGAAGGCCATCAGGCCGAACAGATAGAGCCAGAACGGGTAATCCTTGCGCGAACGGCTGCGCAGCTCGATCCAGAAGGCCACCAGCAGCATGATCAGGCCGAAGGCGAGCGAGAACCACTTGCGGAAGGTCCATGAGGCTTCGCTCCAGTGGTAGTTGTCGTCCGCGGCGAGGATGAAGACGGCGAGGTCCATGCTCATGTACCACAGCGTCACCGCGATCGGCATGACCAGGAAGGGCGTGCGCCAGCGGTAGAGCATCAGCGTGCCGGCGACCAGCGTGGCGAATTCCAGCGTGATCCAGCGCCAGTCGATGTACACGTGGTAATCGCGGTAGCCCTTGATGTGTTCAGCTTCGGCCCACAGCCCGAAGGCGTTCTGCAGGCCCCACACCGCCAGCGGCACCAGCACCACGATCAGCGCGGCCATGATGCCGCTGGGCACGGCCAGCCCCATACGCTCGAAGCGTTCCGCCAGCTTCCATGCAACGCCTGCATACAGCAGCGCGATGAAGAAGATGCCCCAGCCGCCGAACTGCTCCCAACCCAGAGTCATGAACAGCGACATCGCGCCGATCGCGAGCAGGCCACCGAGGTAGTACAGCACATGGGTAAAGTCGAAACGCGGTGCGTCCGGGTCGCCGGCGCGGCGGGCGGCAAGGAACTGCCACAGTGCGTCGGCCGAATCGGCGGGCAACAGACCGGCCTGGCTGGCGGCATCGAGGTCGGCGCGTTGAATGCGGAGCGTCATGTCTGGCCTTTGGGGCGGAGCGATGGCGCCATTGTGCCTGCACGCACCGGATGCTCGCGTGGCGGATTCGCTGTCGAGGTACGCGCCGCCGCCGGTATCATTTCCTGATACGCACTACTGGCCAGCCACCATGACCCAAGCTGTGGAAGTCGTTGATCTGCTGAAAGCCGCACTCAAGGCGCGCGGTATCACCTACGCCGAGTTGGCCCGTCGCGTCGGGCAGTCAGAGGCCAGCGTCAAGCGCTGGTTTGCGCAACGCAACTTCACCTTGGCGCGACTCGATACCGTGTGCGATGCGGTCGGCATCGACTTTGCCGAGCTGACCGGCGGCTTCGATCGCGAGGCACGGCTGGTATCTCGGCTGACCGTCGCGCAGGAGCGCGAGATCGTCAGCGAGCCCAAGCTCTTCCTCGCGGCCTTGTCCGCACTCAATCTGCTCGGTTTCGAGGACATGCTTGCGCTCTACGAATTCGAGCGCGCCGAGTTGATCGGCCTGCTCGCGCGGCTCGATCGCATCGGCTTCATCGAGCTGATGCCTAACAACCGGATACGTTTGCGTGTGGCCCGCACCTTCTCGTGGACGCCGAACGGGCCGATCATGGAAGCCTTCAAGGACAACGTGGCGGACTTCTTCGCGAGCGACTTCGCTGGCGCCGGCGAGGCGATGTTTCTGCTCAACGGGCGCCTTACGCCCGGTGCGCGTCATGCGCTGGCCGAACGACTGAAAAAGCTCGCGCGTGAGTTTGCGGAGCTGCATTGGGACGAGGGCACGCTGCCGCAGAGCGAGCGCCAGCCGGTGAGCCTGCTACTGGCGTGCCGACCGTGGCAGGTTGCGGCGATCCGGCCCTTCATTCGCACCACCCCGCAGCGCAAGGCGCGCTGAAACATCTGTGGAGCATGGGATGTTCAAGAATCCGGACACCAGCGCGTTGCGCGCGGCGCTGGGCGAGGTGAAGACGATCGCGATCGTCGGCGCATCGCCCAAGCCCGAGCGGCCCAGTCACTACATCGGCGCCTTCCTTAAGCAGCAAGGCTATCGGGTGATCCCGATCCATCCGGCGGCGGCGGAGATCTTCGGCGAGAAGGTCTACAAACGCCTCTCCGACGTGCCAGAGAAGATCGATCTGGCGGACTTCTACATCAACGCGGAGCGCGTCGGCCCGATGGTGGACGAGGCAGTAGCGCTCGGCATTCCCTTCATCTGGATGCAGGACCATGTTGTCGACGAGGCGGCTGCTCAGCGTGCACGCGATGCGGGCGCCACGGTGGTGATGGACGACTGCATCTATCGCCGCTGGCGGCAGCTGACGGAATGATCGAGCCGCGCTGGCCTGTGGGAGAATTGCACACATGAAACTCCGCTTCACGAAAATGCAGGGCCTGGGCAACGACTTTGTCGTGATCGACGCGGTGCGCCAGCCCTTCGAGATGACGCCCGAGCGGGCGCGCTTCCTGGCCGACCGCCGCTTTGGCGTGGGCTGCGACCAGATCCTGATCGTCGAGCCAAGCCGCCTGCCCGGCGTCGACTTCCGCTACCGCATCTTCAACCTCGACGGCGAGGTGGAGCAGTGTGGCAACGGCTCGCGCTGCTTCGCGCGCTATGTGCGCGACAAGGGCCTCACCGACAAGGACGAGATCCGCGTCGAGACGCTCGCGGGCGTGATCTCGCCGCGGCTCGGTGCCGATGGGTTGGTGACGGTCGACATGGGCGCCCCGGTGCTCGATCCGGCGCGTATCCCGTTCATTTCCGATACCGATGCGCCGGCCCAGCTGCTGGACGTTGCGGGCGAGACGATCACGATCGGTGCCGTCAGCATGGGCAACCCGCATGCGGTGCAGGTGGTGGCCGATGTCGATACCGCGCCGGTCGCGACGCAAGGTCCGCTGATCGAGCACCACCCGCGCTTTCCGGCGCGGGTGAACGCGGGTTTCATGCAGGTCGTCGACCGCCACACCATCCGTTTGCGCGTGTTCGAGCGTGCAGCCGGTGAAACGCTCGCCTGCGGTACCGGTGCCTGTGCGGCGGTGGTGTCCGGCATTCGCCGTGGTCTGCTTGACAGCCCGGTGCGCGTGCATGCGCGTGGCGGTGAGTTGAGCATCGCCTGGGCTGGCCCGGGCCAGCCGGTGCTGATGACCGGCCCGGCTGTTACCGTGTTCGAAGGCGAGATCGAAATCGATTGATGACTGCGGTGGCAAGCCACCGCAGAAACGAGGTTTACACGCATGACCGATCAGGAAGTCGTTGCCTACCTGCAGGCGAATCCCGAGTTCTTCAACGAGCAGCCGGCGCTGCTGGCCGAACTGGCCGTGCCGCATCCCGATACCGGCCAGGCGATCTCGCTGACCGAGCGCCAGTTGCTCGCGATGCGCGAGAAGCTGCAGCTGATGCAGGAGAAGATGGCCGAGCTGGTGCGCTTTGGCGAAGAGAACGACGTGATCGGCGAGAAGGTGCATCGGCTGACGCTGGGCCTGCTTGAGTCGAACAGCGTTGAAGCGGTGGTCGGCGTGATCGACACGCATCTTGTTGAAGACTTCGCAGTGCCGCATGTGGCGCTGCGTGTGTGGAACAGCATCATCCAGCGCGACACGGTTGAGTTCTCGCCCGTCTCTGAAGAATTCCGCTTCTTCGCGGCGGATCTGCGCCACCCCTACTGCGGCCCGGCGACGCAGCCGGAAGTGGTCGGCTGGTTTGGCGAGGCCGGTGCTCATGTGCGCTCGGTCGCGCTGCTGCCGCTGCGCCGCGACGGCGTGGTGTTCGGCCTGCTCGCGCTGGGCAGCGAAGATATCGAGCGCTTCTATCCGGAAATGGGCACGCTTTATGTGGCGCGCATCGCCGATCTGGTCAGCGCTTCGCTGATCAACCATCTCGGTTAGCTCAGCGTTGCCTTCCCGATGAGCGTCGCGATCGAGAACATCCGCGCTGACGACATCCTGCCCTTTCGCGCGGCGGTCGATAGCGTGGCCCGCGAAGGGCGTTTTCTCGCCAGCTATGAAGCGCCGTCGCTCGACGCGGTCGGGCGATTCGTCAATGCCAATATCGAGCACGGCTATCCGCACGTTGTCGCGCTCGCAGATGGCGCCCTGGTTGGCTGGTGCGACATCACGCCGGAAGGGCGCCCGCTCAAACGCCACGTCGGCCTGCTCGGGATCGGCGTGGTTGCAGGTTGGCGCCGCCGCGGTATCGGCAATGCGCTGATCAATGCTGCGCTGGCGCGCGCGGCGCAAGCCGGCTTTCTGCGTATCGAGCTGAGCGTGCGGGCCGACAACGCCGCGGCGATCGCCCTGTATCGCAAGCATGGATTCGTGCAGGAAGGGCTCAAGCGCTTCGCCGTGCGGGTGCCGGATGGCTTTGAGGATGTCGTGATCATGGCGCGCCTCTCGCCGGCGCTGGGCTGAGATGGATCTGTCAGCACCAGCGGAGCTCACGGCGCCGATGGAGGCATGGCTGGCGATGCTCGCGCATGAGCGGCGGCTCGCGGCGCTGACGATCAGCAACTACCGGCGCGATCTGCAGCGCTTGCTCGAGCTGAGCGCCGGGCGGGCGCTCGAACAGGTCTCGCCACACGATATCCGGCGCTATGTGGCCCGCTTGCATGGCCGGGGGCTGAGCGGGCGTTCGATCGCGCGGCATCTGTCGTGCTGGCGCGGTTTCTTCGCCTGGTGGGCAAAGTCGGGTGCGCTGGGCGCCAATCCTGTCGTGGGCATCCGGCCGCCCAAGTCACCGAAGGCGCTGCCGCAGGCGCTCTCGCCCGATCAGGCAGCGACGCTGCTGGATGCGCCGCAAGGGTCGGAAAACGATCCGTTTGCGCTGCGCGATCGGGCGATGTTCGAACTTTTCTACTCGTCAGGCCTGCGCTTGTCGGAACTCGCCGGGCTGGACATCGGGCCGGCACTCGACCTGCGCGAGGCCGAAGTGATGGTGACCGGCAAGCGGAACAAGACGCGCACCGTGCCGGTCGGCGCCAAGGCACGTGAGGCGCTGGCGGCCTGGCTGGCTGCACGCGGCCAGCATGCACGCGCCGACGAGGTGGCGCTGTTCGTCAACAGCCGCGGTGGCCGCATCAGCCCGCGCATGATCCAGCAGCGCCTGTCGCTGTGGGCGCAGCGCAGCGGCCTTGGCGTGCATGTTCATCCGCATATGCTGCGGCACAGCTTTGCGAGTCATCTGCTGCAGTCGTCCGGTGACCTGCGTGCGGTGCAGGAGTTGCTGGGGCACGAGAGCATTGCCACCACGCAGATCTATACCCATCTCGACTTCCAGCACCTCGCCAAGGCTTACGACGCTGCACATCCGCGTGCGCGGCGGAAGCCGAAAGAGTGAGTCATGTCATAACGCTCGCACTGTCTGCGCGCGTATGATCGGCAGTTCCTTCATTTGCGCCGGAGCAAAACATGAAACTTCATTCCGCCCTGCTTGTTGCCCTGCTTGCGTGTGTTCCAGTTGCCGGTATGGCTGCGGATGCCGCCGTTGCCGTGGGCCAGGCCCCGGGCAAGGTTGGTGCCGCTGGTCGCGTTAGCGCCAAGGCAAAGGTCGAAGCGGTGGATGCCGCTACCCGCACCGTTACCTTCAAGGGTGAAAAGGGCAATGTGTTTGAAGTTGTCGCTGGCGACGAGGTGAAGAACTTCGACCAGATCAAGGTTGGCGATGTGCTGACGGTGACCTATGCCGAAGCGATCGCTTTCGAGTTGAAGAAGGGTGGCAAGGGCGTGCGTGAGCGCCGTGAAGCCACCGATGCGGTTGCTGCCGCACCGGGTGAAAAGCCGGCCGGCGCAGCGGGCCGCCGCATGATCATCGTGGCCGACGTGACGAAGGTCGATCACAAGGCGGGCACCGTAACGCTGCGTGGTCCGAAGCAGTCGCGCACCCTGAAGGTGGATGATCCGGCGAAGTTGAAGAACGTCAAGGTTGGCGATCAGGTCGAAGTGACCTACGTCGAAGCCGTGGCGCTGGAGATCGGCGCGAAGTAAGCGTCGGCCACCGTTGCCCGAAAGCCCCGCCGCGAGCGGGGCTTTTTCATGGCTGCTCGCGTGACGTGATTCGACAAGACGCGAAGCGGTGGGCCGACCGTAAGCTACATGCCGGCTTACAGGAGGGCGCTGCGTGCAAAGGGTGATCCGTTTAAAGCGCTATGCCTACGCACTGTTTCTGATTCCGCTGGTCTTGCCGCCCGCCGGTTTGATGCTCGGCGCGCATTACGCGGTGCCGGACTGGGGGGCTTGGCTGACGGTGCTCGTGGTGTTCGGTCTGGTGCCCCTGCTCGACACCTGCTTGGGTCGCGATACAGCGAACCCCGGCCCGGACGAAGAGCGCGCGCTGCTGGCCGATCCCTGGTATCCGGCCCTGACGCTGCTGGCAGTGCCGGCCTGGAGCGCTCTGCTGGTGTGGGGTGTATGGGCGGTGAGCCAGGCAACGTTGGGGCTGGCCGGTCGTGTCGGTTTGCTTGCCTCGCTTGCAACCGTGGGCGGTGCGGTGGCGATCAACGTCGGGCACGAACTGATCCACAAGACTCGCCGCGCAGAGCGTGCCGCCGGCGGCTGGCTGCTTGCGAGCGTGGGCTACGGCGGATTCAAGATCGAGCATATCCGCGGCCATCATGTGGATGTCGCCACGCCGCGTGATACCTCCACCGCGCGCCTGGGCGAGAACGTGTATCGCTTCCTGTGGCGCGCGTTCACGACCAATCCGGTGCGGGCCTGGGAACTCGAACGGGCCCGCCTGTCACGCCGCAACTTGCCGTGGTGGCGCAACGAGCTTTTGCTGTGGTGGGGGCTGTCGCTCGCCTGGGCGGTTGGTTTCGCGCTGTGGTTGGGGGCGCCCGGCTTGGTCGCCTACCTGGGTATCGGCGTCGGCGCGATCGCCTTGTTGGAGATCGTGAACTACCTCGAACACTACGGTCTGATCCGCGCTCCACTGCCCAACGGGCGCTACGGGCCGGTCACCGAACATCATTCCTGGAACAGCCCCTTCCTGCTGACGAACCTGCTGCTGTTCCAGTTGCAACGCCACTCGGATCACCACGCCCACGCCGCACGGCGTTACCAGATCCTGCGCCACATGGCGGCGGCGCCGCAGTTGCCCGCGGGGTACGCCGCACTCGTGCTGCTGGCCTTGGTGCCGCCGCTGTGGCGCCGGGTGATGGATCCGCGTGTGGCGGCCTGGCGCGCGCAGCAGGGGCTTGCTTGATCAGTCCGGAAGCCCGTCGGAGAACCAGCCGATGTGGGTGAATTCGAGCTTGTAGGGCGGGCTGAGTGCCAATGCTTGCCAGCGATCACTCTGTTTGGGGTCCAGCGGCACCACGGCGCATTGACGCTTGCCTTTGATCGCGAGGGCTTCACTGCCGCTGCCGGTGAGCAGCGCAGCTTCGCCGCCGTCGCGCTCGAAGCAGGCGCGTATCGCGTTCGGGTCCGAGATCAGCAGTCGGAAGTACCAGGGGACGATTTCCTTCACGAGGCGGCGGGCCTGGTCGGCGGACGTCAGCGCGTCCGCGTAGCTCACGCGCCCGGCAACCGGCAGGTTGGGCGTCAGGGTCAGATGCACCTGCAGGCTGTCCTTCTTCTGGTTGGTGACGAACTCGGCCTTGTCGGCGAGCGCCGCTTCGGAGCGCGGTACCTCGATGTCACCCTCCTCGCCGAGCGGTACTGCGATGTCGGTGTTGTCACCCACAAGGCGGATGCTGATGTCCGAGGCCTTGACCGACTTGTCGGCCGATTTCACCTGCATGCGCATGCGTACCTTGTCGTGCTCGACGCGGTCGATCTGGCTGAAGAATTTGTAGGCGTCGGCGTACGGCATGATCGCCGGATCGCGTACGCCTTTTACGACCAGTTTCTCGGCGGGTGCGTCGGTGGCGGGCAGGGGCGCTTCCTCTGCGAGGGCGACCAGCGGGCTGAGCAGCAGAGCGAGGGCGATGCGTTTCATGGCAGGTCCTGGTAGTCGATCTGCCGCGATTCTCGCGGCGCCGTGGATCGACAAAGTGTCGGAAACGTAAGCGTTTGTCAGTGCTGCAGCGTCAGTGCGAGTGCAATCGGCAGGAAGAGCAGCGCGAACAGGTTGCCGATCATCACGATCGAGGCAACTTTTTCAGGCTCCTGTCGGTAACGCTCGGCGAACATGAAGTTGAGCACCGCGGGTGGCAGCGCGCCGAACACGATCACCAGCGCGCGCTGCAAGGGCGGCAGCTCGACGACCGACACCACCACGGCTGCGACCAGCAGGCCGCCGACCGGCCGCAGCAGCGCGCCGCCAACGCCGATGCGCCAGGCGTGGAAGTTGGCGTCGGTGAGGCGCACGCCAAGCGAGAACAGCATCAATGGGATCGAGATGTCGCCAACCATCTTGATCGCGAGCATCAGCGGCGGCCATACCGCAATGCCGGCGCCGCCGACTGCGATGCCCGCGAGCGTGGCGAGCACCGAGGGCACTTTCCAGATCGTCGCGAGCCGGGTCTTGTGATCGAGCAGCCAGGCGCCGTATGAGAAGTGCAGGAAGTTCGACACCATGAACATCACCACGGCCGGCGCCAGTGCCTGCTCGCCGAAGGCCAGCACCGCGAGCGGCAGGCCGAGGTTGCCGCAGTTGTTGAACATCGTCGGCGGCACCAGCGTCTTCACCGCTACGCCGCTCAGGTGCGCGCCAATCCAGCCGACGATTCCGAACGCGATGACCATGAGGACCGAGATGCCGGCCAGCGGCAGGAAGTCGCCGAGGTGGAACTCCTTCGATACCAGCGCCGCAAACACCAGCGCTGGCACGAAGACATCCATGTTCAGCTTGTTCGCGACCGTGAGATCGGGCTTCGCGCGGCGTGCGACGAGCCAGCCGAGGCCGACAATGGCAAAGAGCGGGAACAGGATCGAGACGATGCGCAGGAACATGAGGCTATCCGCCGGTTGGAAAGCGGATTCTAGCCAGCCGGCGCCGGCCGGCCATCCGTAGTGTTACGTGCCAGCCGCCGCTGCACAGCAAAAAGGGCGCCGAAGCGCCCCTTGATCATGCAGTGCCGTGTCGGTCAGAAACGGTAGCCAACGCCGATACCGATCAACCACGGATCGATGTTCAGCGTATCGACGACGACGCCACCGGCCTTCACATCGGTGCCGATCCAGGTCTTCTTGATATCGGCATTCAGATACCACTGCGGGCTGATCTCGTAATCGAGGCCTGCCTGGAGCGAAGCGCCCCAGCTGGTGCGCTCGATATCGATGCCGGCTGGCAGATCCACATCCCAGAAGCGCGTCATGTTCACGCCCAGGCCGACGTAGGGTTTGAACGCCCCCATCGGGTGGTGGTACTGCAGCATGAAGTGCGGCGGCAGCTGCTTGACGGTGCCGATCTTGGTGCCGCCGAGCTCGATGTCGTGCGTTTGCGGCACGCTCAACACCACTTCCAGCGCGAAGTTCGGCGTGAAGAAGTAGCTGATGTCGAGGTCGGGCAACCACTTGTCGCTGGCCGTGACTTCTGCTGGCAGCAAGTTGTCGGTGTTGCTGTTGTCATTGATCATGCTGACGGCTCGGCCACGTACAAGCCAGTTACCGTCGGCAGCGAATGCCGCCCCCGCGGCAAACATGCTGGTCGCGATCGCCCCCGCGATCGCAGTCCGGATGATGCTGGACATAACTCCCCCAATTGATTGATTGTTGCTGTGCAGAAAAACTGCACGTGCAGTGTGGTTTTTGGGGGGCGCTGGCGTTTGAGCCGCATCAAGTGTTCAAATTCCAAGCCCAGGCCGCTTGCAATGACTGTCGTTTTTTCGCAACCGGTTGATCTGTAAACACCTTTTTCTCGAGCGCACCGCGATGCACCGCTACTGGCTTGCCGACGTTTTCACCGACCGCCCGTTTTCGGGCAATCCGCTGGCCGTGTTCGCCGACGGTGCTGCAGTCGATCCAGGGCAGATGCAGGCGATTGCGGGCGAGCTGAATCTCTCTGAAACCGTCTTCGTGCTGCCGCCCGATGATCCGGCCCATACCGCGCGGGTGCGTATCTTCACGCCTGCGAGCGAGCTGCCCTTCGCCGGTCACCCGACGGTTGGCACCGCCCTGTTGCTGGCACGCTTCGCAGCGCAGCCGATGGCGGATGGTGAGCATCTGCTGGTGCTGGAAGAGGGCGTCGGGCCTGTGCCGGTGCGAGTGACCGTGCAGGGCGGACAGCCGGTACGGGCTGAATTCGCCGCGGCTCAAGCGCCGAGCTTTGCACCGGCGCCGCAGCGCATCGCCGCGATGCTCGGCCTCAGCGAGGACGACATCCTGCCGCGCAGCAGCGTGGCGTCGTGCGGTGTGCCGTTCTTGTGCGTGCCGCTGCGCAACCGCGCGGCGCTCGCGCGCATCGTGCCGAACAATGCCGAGATGCAAACGGGCCTGGCGGGTCTTGCGCACGGCATCTACGCCTACACCGAGGATCTCGATCGCCCCACCTTGCTGCATGCGCGCATGTTCGCGACCGGCCTTGGCATCGTCGAGGACCCGGCGACCGGTTCGGCCGCAGCCGCGCTTGGCGGGCTTCTGGGCACCCATGACTCGCGCAGCGAAGCGGACCTCTCGTGGGAGATCTCGCAAGGCGAGGATCTGGGGCGGCCGAGCCGCATCGTTGTTACCACTGAGATCCGCCAGCGACGCGTCGCTGCGGTGCGTGTCGCGGGGCAAGCCGTCTTCATGGGCGAAGGCCAGCTCTTCACATACTGAAATCAAACGAAACGAATGACCGACATGGATATCCAGCGTATCGGCGTAACGCCGCGCTATGCCGACGCCGTGGCATACGGCGGCGTTGTGCACGCCGTTGAAGTGCCCGCGGACGAACGCGGCGACATCGCCGAGCAGACGCGGGGCTTGCTGAGCGCGCTTGAAGCGACGCTTGAGCGTGCCGGCAGCAGCAAGGCGCGGCTGCTCACCGCGACGGTCTACCTGACCGACATGGCCGACTACGACGGTTTCAACGCGGTGTGGGATGCCTGGCTGGTGCCGGGGTGTGCGCCGTCGCGCGCCTGCGTCAAGGTGGCAGGGCTGGCGCGTGCCGGCTGGCGAGTCGAAGTGGTGGTTAGCGCCGCGGCGGTTTGAGCGCTCAGATTGGCCTGCGGGCCCAGCTCACCCGCAGGCAGGGGTAACGCTCGCCATCTGGCATCTCATGGTATTCGGGCGTCTGCTCGCAACCACCGAGCCGGCGGTAGAACGCGCGCGCCGCGAGATTGGCCTCCAGTACCCACAAGTGAAACCCGGTTGTGATGGCGCGTGCGGCCATCCGGTCGCACAGCGCCATCATCAGGCGCCGGCCCAGCCCTTCGCCTCTGAGCGCGGGCTGTACATGCAGGTTATCGATCAGCGGCCCCCATGCCGGGTCGGCATCCGGACACAGGCAGCCGAAGCCGAGCAGGCCGCGGCTGTCCTCCATCAGCAGCACTTCCAGCGGCGCATCGGCGCCATTTACCAGGCGTGCATGCCACAGCGCGGCACGTTCGATGGCGAGCGTGCCGTCCAGGTAGTCATCGCGCAGCACACCGCGATAGGCGCTGCGCCAGCTCGCTGCGTGCAGTTGTGCGACGGCCGACGCATCGGCTGCGCCGGCAATGCGGAAGCGGAGATCCTCTGCGATCAATGCATGTGCTCGTGCGTGCTCATGTCGCCAAGCGGCCGCACGGCGGCATCCACCGTAATCTGCTCACGCTTGCCGCCTTGTTCGACTTCCAGCGTCAGCTTCACGATGTCGCCATCCTTCACCGGCTCCTTCAAATCGAGCAGCATCACGTGATGGCCGCCGGGCTTGAGTTCGACAGTCTTGCCGGCCGGCAGCGCGAGCTTCTGCACCGGGTTCATCTTCATGTTGTCGGCCACCATCTTCATCTCGTGCACCTCGGCTTTGCCGGCGATTGGCGACGAGGCGCCGACGAGCGCTGCACCCTGTGCGCTGCTCAGTCGCATGAAGGCGCCCGTGGCCTTCTGCGACGGCGTCGTGCCGCGTACCCAGGCGCCTTCGACCTTGACGTCGGAAGCGAGAGCGCTTCCCGTGCCGAATGCGAGCAGAGAGGCGAGCAGTGAAGCGATGACGTGGTGACGCATGCGGAACTCCTTTGAAATGGGTGAGCCGATCAAACGCAAGCCGCGATTGTAGGGCGAGTTTCCAGTTGTGCCGCGGGTGCGCCCGGCGCTGCTGCCGCGCACAGGGCGTGAGCGCGCGCTATTCTCACTGCTTCATTGGCAAGGACATCTGCGCATGGATCAGGATCCTGGCGCGCGAACGCGCATCGACAAATGGCTCTGGGCCGCCCGCTTCTTCAAGACCCGCAGTCTCGCGACCGAGGCCGTCGAGGGTGGCAAGGTGCGGATCAATGGCCTGGGCGTGAAACCGGCGAAGGAAGTGCGCCCGGGTGACCGCGTGGCCTTCAGCAATGGCCCGGTCAGCCGCGAGGTCATCGTGCTCGGCATTGCGGACAATCGCGGCCCAGCCCCGGTGGCTCAGCTGCTCTACGAGGAGACGGCGGAGAGCATCGCCGCACGCGAGCAGTTGGCCGATGCCCGGCGCCTGAAGGTGGAGCCGGCCGCCGAACGCCATGGCCGACCGACCAAGCGCGAGCGGCGCGACTACGAGCGTTGGCGCTCGTGAGCCGGGCCGGTTGCACTCTGTAAGAATCGTGAATGCGCAGCGTCGCGTGCGCGCGCTAGAGTGGCAGGCATGGAACGAAAAACGCTGATCTGGGTGATCGATGACGACCCCGAACTGCGCGCGCTGCTCGCCGAATATCTCGACCGCGAGGGATTCGACACGCGCGTGTTTGCCGATGCTGCCGATCCGGTGCGCCGCCTGCCGCGCGAACGCCCCGATCTGCTGGTGCTCGATCTGATGATGCCGGGTGAGGATGGCCTGTCGGTCTGCCGCCGCATTCGCGCCACCGGTGACGATGTGCCGATCATCATGCTGACCGCGCGCAATGATCCGATCGACCGCGTCGTTGGCATCGAGATGGGCGCCGACGACTATCTTGGCAAGCCCTTCCTGCCGCGCGAGCTGTCCGCCCGTATCCGCGCGGTGCTCAAGCGCCGCACCGCGCCGCGCGCTGGCGCCCCGCTGCCGGAAGAAGAGGCCGTCAGCTTCGGCGATTGCCGGCTCGATCTCTCCAGCCGAAGCCTGTGGCGACGCGGCGAGCGGATCGAGATGACGACCGGTGAATTTGCCCTGCTTGCTGCGCTGGCGCGCCATCCGCATCAGCCGCTGACGCGCGAACGCCTGATCGAAATCGCGCGCGGACCGGAGTCCGAAACCTACGAGCGCAGCATGGATGTGCAGATCTCGCGCGTGCGCCGCTTGGTCGAACCCGATCCGGCACGCCCGCGCCACATCCAGACGGTGTGGGGTGTGGGCTATGTGTTCGTGCCGGATCCGCCCGACGCCGCTGCCCCATGAGCCGACTGCGCCGCTGGTCGCAGTCGCTCAACCTGCGCCTCGCGCTGATCCTGTTCCTCGTTCTGGGTGGCAGCTACGGCCTGATGGCCTGGCTGCTGCAGACCCATGTTGCCGACCTGCGTGCCACCCAGGCGGCGCAAACAATCGCCGCGCGTGTCAAGGCCGCCGAAGCGCAGCTCGCCCAGGCGGGCGGCACGGTGCGCGACGATGTCCGGATCGCCGAGGGCGATGAACCGCCGATGTTCGGCCGGGGCCGCGGCTGGATGCACGCGCAGCCGCCCGGTGCGGACGAAGGTCGGCCGCCGCCTTCCGGTGGAGGCCGTCGCCTCCCGCCTGACGGTGATCTGGGCGGCCCTGGCGGACCGCCGCCCAACGACGCCGACCCCGGCGCGCCACCGCATCTGCGCGGCCATGGCCTGCGTGTTGAACAGTTCGAAACCGCGCTGACCCAGGCGCTCGGGCGTAGTGCCGAGATTCGCCCCGGCGGCATGCGCGGCGAGGGGCCCGGCATCTGGATCCGCCTTGCCGGCGACGCGCCGAAGTGGCTGTGGGTGCCTGCTTCCGCACTGCCGTTTCCGCCGCCTATCCGCCGTTTCGATTCAGCGATCGTTGTGCCGGTACTCGGCTTCGTGATTGCGTTCGCGGCGGCGCTGTTCCTCGTCGTGCAGGTGAATCGCCCGCTGCGTCGCCTGGGCGATGCGCTGGGGGCGGTTGGCTCGGCCAGCGCGCCGCAGCCCTTGTCGCTGACCGGCGCGAGCGAGATCCGCGTGCTCGCGGGTCGCTTCAACGACATGCTCGCGCGCCTCGGCCGGCTTGAGAGCGACCGCACCACGATGCTGGCCGGCATTGCGCACGACCTGCGCACCCCGCTCACCCGCCTGCAACTGCAGATCGAACTTGCCGCTGGTCCGCAGGGCATCGACGACAAACGCAAGGCCGCGATGCTGCGCGAACTCGATCAGCTCGGCGAAATCATCGATCACTTCCGCCTCTTCGCCGGTGGCGCAGGTGGCGAGCCGCTCGAAACCCGCGAGCTCGCCTTGCTGCTCGAAGAGATGGCCGCGCCTTGGTGCGATCAGGGCCTGCAGCTCACCCTCGAGCCCGGCCTGCGCGCGCAGGTGCGTTCCGCCGCGTTGCGACGCATCGTCGCCAACTTGCTCGGTAACGCGTTCGCCTACGGCGCACCGCCCGTGCAACTGGCGCTGCGCCGCGACGGCACGCACGCGCTGATCGAGATCGCCGATCACGGCCCCGGCATCCCGCCCGATCGCCTCGACGAAGCACGCCGCCCGTTTGCCCGCCTCGACGCCGCCCGCGGCGGCAGCGGCCACAGTGGGCTCGGCCTCGCGATCGTCGACCGCCTGATCGGCGAAATGGGCGGGCGGCTCGAACTCGAGAATCGCCCGGAAGGCGGGCTGCTGGCGCGGGTGATGCTTCCGTTGCTGGGCTAACGCGGGTACTCAGGCGGCGAGCGCACTTTCCACGCCACCTACCTCGTTCTTGTAACGCACGAAGGTGGCGCTATCCGCCAGCTGCGGGTTGGTGCACTTGAAGACCATGCTGCCGTCTTCGCCCGGCGAGCCGGCGTAGCCGAAGATGTTGAGTGCGAGCACTTCGCGCTGGGTCACGCGCAGGAAGGGTTTGTCGCCCGCGTGGAAGTCGAGCTGTTTCGCGCCGGCGAAGCCCATGCGCTTATCGTTGCCGGCGGCGACCCAGGCGCTTTCGAGCCGATCGGTGTGGACCAGCGTGAACGGGCCGTGCGAGTGGATGCCGCCGAGGATGAAGGCGTCGTTGTAGAACAGGCGCCAGCGGTCCTGGGTGCTCGTATCGACGAAGATGCCGCCACCGTCGAAGACGGATTTGTTCTTCGCAAGCAGGTCCTGCAGGTGTTCGATCAGGCCGATGTTGAGCCCGCTGCGGGCGCCCTGCTCAAGCCCGTGCAGGTAGTACCTGAAGGCGGTTGCGGCTTGCGCGAAATCCGCTTTTGCGTCGAACTGGTAAGTGGTTTTGTGTGCGGCGAGGAAGTCCGACTTGAACGCCACGAAAGTCTCATAGGCCATGATCCAAGCTCCACGAGCAATACGGCGAGATGCCTGATTGCAGCCTAGGCCCGCAGCGCACGATCGCAAGCGGGCCCGGCGGTGTCGTTGACGCAGGGCCAAGGCGGCTCGCCGGCCGCGATCAGGGCATCAGTCCGGCAGCGGTGCGAACAGCGCCTGCAGCCCGGCTTCGTCGAATTTCGCGTCGCCCGCGTGGTCTTCGGAGAGGATGCCGGCGGCGAGTGCGGCCTTCTGTTCCTGCAGCGCGAGGATCTTCTCTTCGATGCTGCCCGCCACCACGAGTTTGTAGACGAACACGTTCTTCGTCTGGCCGATGCGGTGGGCGCGGTCGGTGGCCTGGTCTTCGGCCGCGGGGTTCCACCACGGGTCGAAGTGGATCACGGTGTCGGCGGCGGTGAGGTTGAGTCCGACGCCACCGGCTTTCAGGCTGATCAGGAAGACCGGCGCATCGCCGTTCTGGAACGCTTCCACCACCGCCTGGCGGTCGCGCGTGCTGCCGTCCAGCCTCAAATGGGCGATCTTCGCCTCGGCGAGTGCGTCAGCGATCAGATCCAGCATCGTGGTGAATTGCGAGAACAGCAGCACCCGGCGGCCCTCTTCGACGAGGCCGGGCAGCAGGTCCATCAGCAGGTCAAGCTTGGCGTGTTCCTTCACCTTGGCGGCGGCCGGCGTTTGTAGCAGGCGCGGGTCGCAGCAGACCTGGCGCAGCTTGAGCAGCGCATCGAGGATCACGATCTGGCTGCGGGCAAAGCCGCGCGTGGCCACCTCGTCGCGGATGCGTTTGTCCATCGTCGCGCGCACGGTCTCGTAGAGGTCGCGCTGTCGGCCTTCGAGTTCGACGCTGCGCACGATGATGGTCTTGGGTGGCAGTTCGGCGGCCACTTCCTGCTTGCGGCGCCGCAGGATGAAGGGCGCCAGGCGCCGCGCCAGCAGCTCGCGCCGCAGCAGGTTGCCGTGCTTTTCGATCGGCGTGCGCCAGGCCTGCGTGAAGGCTTTGGCGTCGCCGAGGAAACCGGGCATCAGGAAGTCGAATTGCGACCACAGCTCGCCGAGGTGGTTTTCCAGCGGCGTGCCGGTGAGGCAGAGGCGATGCCGCGCATCGACTTCGCGTACCACCTGGGCGGCGAGGCTGCGAACGTTCTTCACCGTCTGCGCTTCGTCGAGGATCAGGAAGTGCCAGCTGCGCGCGGTGAGCGCCTCGCGGTCGCGTGCGAGCAGCGGGTAAGTGGTCAGCACCACGTCGTGGGTGTCGATCGATTCGAAGTGTTCACGGCGATCGGCGCCGTGCAGCTTGAGCACGCGCAAATCGGGCGCGAAGCGCGCGGCTTCCTGCTGCCAGTTGAACACCAGCGAGGTCGGCAGCACCACCAGCGAGGGGCGGTCCATGCGGCCGGCGCGCTTTTCGGTCAGCAGGTGAGCGAGGGTCTGCGCGGTTTTGCCGAGCCCCATGTCGTCCGCCAGGATGCCGCCCAGCTCATGCGCACGCAGGTGCTGCATCCACGCGAGGCCTTCCCGCTGATAGGCGCGCAGCGTGCCGGCGAAGCCCTCGGGGGGTTCCACCGGTGCCACGTTCGCGGCATCGGCGAGGCGCGCAATCCAGGGCGCAAGGCGGTCTACGCCATCCAGCGTCCAGTCGCCGTTGGTGAAGGCCTGCCTGAGGCGCGGCGCATCCAGGGCGCTCAGTTTCAGCGTCGCGCCCGGCGTGTCGAACAGATCCACCAGGGTCGAGGCGAGGGGTTTGACGCGCGCCGCGGGCAGCTGAATGCGCGCGCCGTCCGGGCCGATCAGCTCGATCGCTTCGTCGTCGGCGATCGCTTCGATGGCGGCGCGGTCCAGCCAGCGGGCGTCGCGCTGGAACAGCGCATGCAGCAGCGGGGCGAGATCGAGGCGCTGGCCGGCGACCTCGATACCGAGCGAGAGCGCGAGCCAGCCATTGGCATCCTCTTCCAGCTCGGCATGCCAGTCATCGACTGTCAGCACATGGTGGCGGAAGTCGGGTGCGCATTCGATCTGCCAGCCGGCGGCACGCAGGGCTGGGGCTTCCGCCGTAAAGAATTCGCGCCATGCGGTCTCGCTGGCGAGGCCCAGGATGCCTTCGGGCAGGCGTTCGAAGGTGTTCAGCACGCGCGTTGGCACTGGCGCGAACCCGGCGCGGCGCAATGCGGCCAGCGCGTCGGTTTCGGCGGCGCTGTCGCGCACGATGCGGGCGGCACGGCCGTCGGGCAGCGTCGTCAGCGTTTCGCTGCTGCCAGCGGGCAGTTCCGCATCGCCATACCGGAATGCGGCTTGTGCAAAGTCGTAGGTGGCGTGCAGCGTGTCGCGGTAGTCACGATGCGCCTGCAACTGCCACACATGCAGGCTTTGCAGCCGCAAGACCGGGCGCGCCGGGGCTTCGAGCCGGGGCAGCGATGCGGGCGTGGGTGGCGGCAATTTCGGCGCCACTTCGGCCAGCACGCTGGCGACCAGGCTCAACTCGGCGCTGTTGAGCGGCGGTAGGGACAGTGCCTCGGCCACGACTTCGGCATCGGGCACGTCGAGCACACCGCAGCGGCCCTCGGCGTCGATGTAGCGGAAGGGTTGCGTGTGCAGCACCGCCAGCGCTGGCGGCGTGGTGTCGAGGTGTGCGCGCAGGCCGCCCTCGCGAGTGGGCTGCCAGCTCATGCGGCCACTGCGGCTGCGCCCCTTCTGCAACGGGATCTCCGTTTGTGGCACGGCGTCGTGTGCCTGCCCGAGGAAGGCGCGGCCGGTGTCGAGCAGGGCGTCGAGCAAGGCGCTGCCATAGCGTCCGCTGATCGGCACTTCGCCCCAGTCGCTCGTGCGTGCGTTGCTGCGTTCAATCGCACGAATCTGCCGCAACACCGCGAGGTCCTCGTCGTCGACGAAAGCGGGCGGCTTGAGGAGAGCCTGATCGATGTTGTACCAAGGCTCGCGCTGCGCGATCTCGCCGTCGGCGAGTCGCCTGACCTTGTCGATACGCAGGCTCGCGCCGGTGCCGTGCAGTCCGGGCGTCAGCGTGTAATGCAGCATCTGGCGGTTGGCTGCCGCCTTGGGCTTGGTGCCAAGGCGTTGCTTGCCGATCCGGGTGCGTAGTTGCTGCGCCCATTCGAGCACTTCGCTTCGCGGCTTTTCCACCAATGCGCCGGGGCGCTGCGCAGCCAGCAGCAGGGCTACGACGTGCTTGCAGCGCGTGCCGACCGGGCAGGAGCAGCGGCTGTGCAACTCCAGCGAGATCTCGCCGAGCAGTTCGCGCTGGCTGAGGCGCGCCGTCGTGCGGTACGGGCGCGGCGCGCTGCCGGTAACCAGCGCACTCAGCGCGTCGCCAGAGACGGTCAGCTCGCGCACGCGCCCGATGTACTGGCGGCCCTTCGCAATCGCGGCGCTGGTGAAGAGTTCCTGCAGCACGTCGTCGTTAACGCGGCTGAGCAGATCGGCAAGCGGCATTGTTGCGGCAAAAAATGGGGTGCAACAGCATACCCGCAAGCACCGGCCGGTGCTGCTCAGTCTGCGCGCAGACGACCGTCGATCATGGTCACTGCGCGGTCACAACGTTCCGCGAGGCGCGGGTCGTGGGTGACGATCAGGCAGGCTGATCCGCGCTCGCGATTCACCTCGCGCATCAGCGCGAAGATCTCGTCGGCGGTATGGGTGTCGAGGTTGCCGGTCGGCTCGTCGGCGAGGATCAGGCGCGGCCCCAGCAGCAGCGCGCGCGCTATTGCCACCCGTTGCTGTTGCCCGCCGGAGAGCTGGTTCGGCTTCTTGTGCGAATGCGCTTCGAGGCCGACGCGCCGCAGCAGTTCGCGCGCGGCAGCTTCGTGGGCGTCGGTGGCGCGGCCCTCGGCGATGATGCCCGGCATCATGGCGTTCTCCAGTGCGCTGAAGGCGGGCAGCAGGTGATGGAACTGGAACACGAAGCCGATGCTGCGGTTGCGCAGGCGGGTGAGGCCCGCATCGTCCTGCGTTGCGGAGTCGATGCCGTCGATTTCGATGCGGCCGGCGGTGGCGCGTTCGAGCAGGCCGACGATGTTGAGCAGCGTGCTCTTGCCGGAACCTGAGGGGCCGATCAGCGCGACGAACTCGCCCGCTGCAATGTCGAGGTCGATGCCGTGCAGGATTTCGGTCTCGACTTCGGTGCCGATGTTGTAGGACTTGCGGATGCCGGCGAGGCGGATCACGGGCTGTGCCATCGTCAGCTCCGGATCGCGTCGACCGGGTCGAGCGAGGCGGCGCGCCGCGCCGGGATCATCGCGGCGAGGGTGCCGACCACGGTGGCGATGAGGCAGGCGCCGATGACGATATCGGCCGGCAGCTCGGGCGAGAAGATCGGCGTGCCATCGCCGTTGCGGAACACCGACGCAAAGATCTGCAGCAGCCCCCAGCCGAGCGAGGCGCCGAGCGCAGAACCCACGCTGCCGACCAGCGCACCCTGGATCAGGAACACCGCCAGCAGTTGCCGGCGGCCGGCGCCCATCGCGCGCAGGATGCCGATCTCGCGCTGCTTCTGCACTACCGACACGACCAGCACGCTGGCGATACCGAGTGCGACGATCAGCGTGACGAAGCTGCGGATCAGGTTGAGCGAGGTGCTCTGGTTCTTCAGGCCGGCGAGCAGCTGCGCGTTGGTCGTCATCCAGCTTTCGACCTTGAGGCCGGTGGCGTCGGCAAGCGGGCGGGCGATTGCCTCGGCCTCGAAGATGTCCGTCACCCGAAGGTCGACCTGCGAGACACCGCCCGCCAGTTCGAGCAGCGATTGCCCCAGGCGCAGCGACACGAAGACCCAGCGGCGGTTCAGGTCGCGGTTGCCGATGTCGAACAGCCCGGTGATCGTCAGCACTTCTTCGCGGCCACCGGCGGTCTGCACCCGGATACGGTCGCCGAGCGATACGCCCAGATCCTTTGCCAGTTCGATGCCGATCACGGTGTTGGTGCCGGACGGCGCAAAGCGGCCGGCGGTGAGGTACTTGTCCATCAACACGATGCGGCGGTAAGCGTCCGGCTCGACCCCCATCAGCGCGACCGACTTGCTCGCCTCGCCGCGCAGCGCGAAGGCGGGGCCGGTGACGAGCGGCGACACGGCCACGACATCCGGCGTCGCGGCGGCGAGCTTGGCGACGGATTCCCACTGATCCACCGGCCGCAGGCGCTGTGCGCGAGGCTGGTCGGTGGCGAGCGTGCCCGGGCCATCGGGAAGTGCGCGGCGATTGACCTCGTCGGGCGGGCGGATCACCACATGCGGCTGGCTACCGAGCACGCGTTCGATGATCGAGCTTTGCAACTCGCCGATGAGGTGGGTGAGGAAGATCGTCACCGCGACGCCTGCGGTCACCCCACCGAGGATCAGCAGTGATTGGGTACGCCCCTCGCGCAGGAAGCGCAGCGCGACGAGCAGTTCAAACGGCAGGCGGACGCGCATCGGCGGTTCAGCGCGTCATGCCGGGCACGCCCTGCAGGCCGGCCTTGCGTGGTGCCTTGCCGCGCACGCGCTCGCCGGCTTGGGTCGGTTCCGATGCGGTGACGACGAGCTCGCCGGCGTCGATGCCCTTCGCAATCTCGGCGGCACCCATGCCGCGCACGCCCAGCGTGATGGCGACCCGCTCGGCGCGGCCATCGCGCACCCGCAGCACCCAGGGCGATTCGCTTTCGGCCGCATGGATTGCGTCGAGCGGCAGCACCACGGCGCTGTCCTTGCGTGCCACCACGATCTCGACCGAGACGGTCATGTCGGGGCGCAGGAAGGCCGGCGGCTGCGGCACCGAGAACTTCACTTCGACCGTGCCGCGCTGTGCATCGACGCCGGGGGCGACGTAGTCGATCACCACGTCGAAAGGCTGGCCCGGGTAGGCGTCGGCCACGGCTTTGCCGGCCACGCCGGGCTTGAGGTGCGCGAGGTGTTTTTCATCCATCTGCGTGACGATGCGCAGGGTGCCGCCGGCGGCAAAGCGCATCAGCACCCGGCCGGCCTGCGTGATGTCGCCCACGTTCACCTCGCGCGACAGCACGGTGCCATCGGCCGGTGCGCGCAGCTCATGGTTGGCCATGCGGGCGCGGGCGGCGCGCAGGTTGGCTTCGGCCTGAACCAGCCGGCTTGCAGCGGCGGCCATCTCGCTACCGGCGGGCAGGTTCGCCGCAGCCTGGCTGCGCGCGGCGGCCAGTGCGGCCTCGGCGTTCTGCAGGATGCGGCGGGCGTCGTCACGCCGGCTCGGCGATACGAAGCCCTGCGCAATCATCGCTTCAACCCGTTCATATTCACGCTGGGCGACACGCAGGTTTTCTTCCGCTTGCCGTTGCTGCTGGCTGCTTACCGGGCCGGCCACCTGTTCCACCTGCCGAAGCCGCGCACGCGCTTCGACCACCGCCGCGTCGGCGGCGGCCAGGCTGGCGCGGGCTTCATCAGCGCGCAGCGCGATCAGCAGCTCGCCTTGCTTGACGATGCTGCCCTCCTTAGCCGCCAGGGTTTCGACAATGCCGGCCACCGGCAGGCCCAACTGCACCTGGGCAGGCGTTTCGACCCGGCCGGTCGCGATCAGGGTTTGCGCGATGGCTTGCCGCGTCGCGCTGCGCAACTCGACTTCCTTGCCGCGGCTGAGCATCCAGCCGATCAGCAGGGCCAGCGCCAGGACGAAGGCGACGGGCAGGCGCCAGGGGCGCAGACGCGTGCGAAGTTGGTTCAGTGTGGGCATCTTGTTCTTGTCTGTTCGGGCGGCGTTTGCCCTGACCGCGATTATGCGCGGCAGTTCCCGCTGCCGCTTTGCGGTTGCAGCGCTGCAATGCGCTCAGGTCTTCGGGCGCATGAGGAAGAAGCGGTTGGTGCCGGCCGGTTTGCCTTTTGCGAACACGTCCCACTCGGCCTCTATCGTGTCAGGGCCTTGCAGCCGGATCTCTCCGCCGTGAATGTGGGTCGATTGCTGTGGATCCATGTTGCTGCCGCCGGTGAAGTCAAAGCGCAGGCGATTGCCATCGACTGCGACGAGCTTCATGCGTGGCTGGTTGCCCATCGCGCAGTAGTGCGTCATGACGAGTTGATCGCCATCGAGGTGGTAGATCGACGTCATCTCGTGTGGCGTGCCGGGGAACAGCACTTCCATCACTGCGGTACCGCCCGAGATGTTGCGGTATGTGACTTCCGCCGGCGGCCCGTCGGCCTTCTGGACATGACCGACCCAGCGGCCTTCAAGCGCCTTGAGTTGGGTGAAGGCGGCGCTGGCGTCAGGCGGCGCCGCGTAACTCATCGGGCTGGCGGCGAGGGATACAGCAAGGGCAAGGGCGGACGCAGGGCGTTTCATGGCTGTCTTCCTCCGGTCAGACCGCGCGATCGCGGCGCCTGCAGATTGCAACCGATTTTCCGGCGCCGCAAGCCGCCATGCGCCCGCTTGCAGCTGACCCCAATCAGCGCCGCCAGAGGGCGTGGAAGTGATGCACCGGCCCGTGGCCTTTGCCGACCTCCAGTTCGTCCGACGCGGCGATCGCGCGCAGCAGCCATTCGCGCGCGTGGCGGACCGCCGCTTCCACTGGCCGGAACTGGTCGGCCGCTTGCGGCAGCAGCGCGGCGATTGCCGACGACAAGGTGCATCCGGTGCCGTGGGTGTTCTTGGTTTCGATGCGCTGGCCCGGCATCTCGACCATGCGGTCGCCGTCGAACAGCAGATCCATCAACTCGCCGCCAGGCAGGTGGCCACCCTTGAGCAGCACCCAGCGCTCGCTGGAAAGCGGCAGCAGCTCACGCAGGCGTTCGGCGGCGCGGTACATCTCCTTGACCGATTCCGGCGCGCGCTGATCCAGCAGCACGCCGGCTTCGGGCAGGTTGGGGGTGATCATGAAGCTCTGCGGCAGCAGGGCTTCCTTGAGCATGGCCACTGCGGACTTCGCCAGTAGATGATCGCCGCTCTTGGCAACCATCACCGGGTCGCAGACCACGAACTTCGCTGCGTGATGCGCCAGCCGGTCGGCTACCGTCGCGACGATGTCTGCGGTGCCGAGCATGCCGAGTTTGACCGAGTCGATGCGTACGTCGGCGAACAGGGTGTCGATCTGCAGGCGGAGGAAATCGGTGGGCGGCGTGTGCACCCCGGTGACTGCCTGGGTGTTCTGCGCCGTCAGTGCGGCCACGACACCGCAGCCGTAGGCGCCGAGCGCGGAAAAGGCCTTCAGGTCGGCATAGATGCCGGCGCCGCCGGAGGGGTCGATGCCGGCGATGGTCAGCGCGTTGGGGATACGGGAAGACAAGACGAGGCTCCTGGCGTGTTGCGAGCCGCCCTGGCTGCGGCTCGGTCCAAGGTTATCGCATCTGGCAAGCGCGGTTGACCTGTAGGGATGCCATTCGCTGCCGTAATCTGGTATTCAGTGCAGTGCTCCAAAGTCCGAACCGGCCAATTCCGTAAGCGAAAGCCCCTGATGAAAAAGATTCGCCCCCTCATGTTCGCGTTCGTGGGTATCACGATCGCACTTGTCGTGGTGCTGGCCGCCGTTGTCGTGCTGCAGCTCAGTGCCCTGCGCGCGCAAAGTGAATACGAGCACAGCGTTACCGACGTGATGGTCGACCAGTTGGCGGTGACCAAGCTGCAGATCGTGCAGGTGCAGCAGTTCCTCACCGACGCATCGGCCACCGGTGAGCAGGATGGCGTGGCGGATGCCGAAAAAGCCTACAGCGCCGCACGCGCATCGCTCGCCAAGCTGACTGCGCTGGCCCCCGCCTTCGGCGCCGACATCGATGCGCTGTCGCGCGAGGTCGATACGCTGCGTGAGGTGGGTTTGGGCATGGTCGAGGCCTACAAAGGCGGTCGCGAGGCTGGCAATCAGGTCATGAAGGGTGCCGACGGCTTCGACAAGCGGGCCGAGGTGGCGCAGGCGGCGATCGACAGGCTGAGTGCCCGCATCAATGCTTTGCAGGATGAAACCCGTGTGCGGGTGCAGAACTCGATCGATCGCACCCTGTGGGGGGCGGTAGGGCTGGCCCTGCTGATTTGCGCGGTGGTCAGCGGTGTGGCGTGGAAGCTGGTGGGCCTGATCTACCGCTTGATCGGGGCGGAGCCGGTGCATGGTGCGAAGCTCGCGGGCTATCTCGCTCAGGGTGATCTGACGCATACGATTGAAGTACGCCCCGGCGACACCGAGAGCCTGATGGCCCAGCTTGCGGTGATGCGGGCGCGCTGGACCGATGTGGCGAGCAGCTTGCGCGGCCAGGCCGTGCAGATGAGCACAGGCGCCGGCGAGCTGCAGCACAAGGCGCATGCGCTTGCGTCCAACGGTGCGCGGCAGAGTGAGGCGGCGGCCGCGATTGCGGCGAACGTGGAACAGCTCTCGACCAGCGCCGAGCAAATTGCGGCCGATGCGGGCGACGCCAACACGCATGTGCGCAGCATGGGGCAGTCGGCGGTGGAGTCGAGCCAGATCATCTCCTTCGTGCGGCAGGAGGTCGAGGAGGTGGCGCGCACCGTGCAGGAGGCCGCCAGCCAGGTTACTCGGCTGGATGCGCGGGCGCAGGACATCGCCGGTATCGTCACGACGATCCGTGCGATTGCTGACCAGACCAACCTGCTGGCGCTGAATGCGGCGATCGAGGCCGCGCGTGCCGGCGAATCGGGCCGTGGCTTCGCCGTGGTGGCCGACGAGGTGCGCAAGCTGGCCGAGCGCACCAGCGGGGCGACGGTGTCGATCGCGCAGATGATCGCCGACGTCCATGCGGTCACGGGCGAAGTCGTCAGCACCATCTCGAGGGGTGTCGAGCGCGTTGAAACCAGCGCGGCGATGGCCGAGGATGCGCGCCTGGCGATGGATGCGCTCAAGCAGGAATCCCTTGGGGCGTGCGATCAGGTCAGCCGCATTCATACCGCGCTGTCGGAACAGCGGGCCAACACCCACGACATCGCCACCAAGGTCGAACAGATCGCGCAGATGGCGGCCGAAAACGCCGACGCGTCGGAAAGCGTCTCCGTCACCAGCGATCGGATCGACCATATCGCGCGAGCCCTGGCGCAGGACGTCGGCTACTTCAAGCTCGGCGCAACGGCCGCGACCGAGGTCGAGCTGTTCTAGAACCTCGCCGGCGACGCCAGGCCAAGCCCTGGACGTCGCCGGCGCACGACGTCTCGCACGCTGTCGAGGCAGGCGTTACAATCGCGGTCTTTCGTTTCACCATCCGGCCGAACAGCAGCCGGATGCTGGTTTGATGACCCGTCCCGCTTCACGCCTGCCTTTTGTCGATCTCATCAAGGCAGTTGCATCCCAACTGATCGTTCTGCACCACCTCGCGTTCTACGGGCCCATGTCCGACGTGGCGGCTGTGCTGGCGCCCGCACTCTTCGAATGGCTGGCCCGCGACGCACGTCTGGCGGTGCAGGCTTTCCTCGTGGTGGGTGGCTTTCTTGCCGCGCGCAGCCTCGCGCCGCAGGGGCGCCTCACCGTGGACACTTCGCTGCCGGCCCTCGCGTGGCAGCGCTATGTGCGGCTCGCCTTGCCGATGCTGGTCGTGCTGTCGATCGCGATGCTCACGGCGGCGTTTGCGCGTACGCAGTTTGACCACGACCTGCTGCCCGCCGCACCGACGCCGGCACAAGTGCTGGCGCATGTGTTCCTGCTGCAGGACTTGGTCGGGCACGCCGCCTTGTCGGCCGGGGTCTGGTACGTTGCGATCGATTTCCAGCTCTTCCTGCTGTTCGCCGCGTTGATGCAGGTGTCACGCTGGCGGGTGGTGCGCCGCCATTTGCCGCCGCCGCTGTTGGTTGCCTTGCTCGCCGTGCTGTCGATGTTCGGCTTCAACCGCGATCCGGCCTGGGATGTGGCGGCGCCTTACTTCTTCGGCTCTTACGCACTCGGCGCTTTCGCCTGGTGGGGGGCTCAACGCGGGCGCGCGAGCTGGCTGGTGCTGATGCTGGCAATGGCGACGCTGGCGTTGCTGGTCGACTTCCGCGATCGCCTTGCGCTGGCCGCCGTACTGGCGGTGGCGCTGTCGCTCACGCAGCGGCATGCATCGCTCGCAGGCTGGACTTCGCATCGGGTGCTCGCCTACCTGTCGCGGATCTCGTACTCCGTCTTCCTGATCCATTTCCCGGTTTGCATGGCGGTTACGGCGATCGTGTGGCCCAACCTGCCGGCCGATCCGGTCGTGCAGGGTGCGGGCGTGCTGCTCGCCTGGCTCGGCAGCGTGGCAGCCGGTGCCGCCTTTCATCACGGCTTTGAATCGCGCCTTGGCACCCTGGCCTGGCCGCGTCTGCGGCCCGCCTGAGGGACTTAGCATTTGCTTGCAATTTGCCGGGCGCGACGGGCGCGCGGTGGCCGCTCGATCCGCGATACTCGGGCGATGTTGTCTTGCAAGGTGAGCCTGCTGGCGCTCGCGACGCTTGGTGTTGCGACCTCCGCCAGCGGCACGGAATACGTACGCGAACAAACGCTCACGGTGCGTCCGGACGATCCGCAGCTCAAGCTGCGTGCGCAGTCCGACGCGGCTACGCGCGGCACCGATACGCTCGGCATGAGCGTGGATTTCGGCAAGAGCGCGGCCGGCAGTACCTCCCTCGCCACTGAAGCCCTCAGCACCGGCGGTGGAGGGCCGAGGCTCGACTCGCTGCGGCTCGATCACGACGTGGACTTCGGCAAGTTCAGGCTCGGCCCTGTTCCGCTGCGGCTCGACATGGGCATGCGGCTCGACCGTCAGTTCGACGACGACGCCCGCTGGGGCATGGGGCTGCGACCGCGCGTGCACTCGCGCATTGGTCGCCTGACGATGGACGCCGACATCTCGGTCGAGCGAGAGCCAATGGCCGATCTGCGCAAGACCGAGATGAACTACGCCTGGCGCGCCGACTATGAATACCGCCCGGCACTGTCGTTCGGCATTGCGGCGTCCGGCTCGCGTCGTGTCGACGAGAGCCTGCTCAACACGCCGGAACCAACGCTCACACCGCGCGTGAGTGGCCGCTATCTGCTCGACGATGGTGTGCTGCTGCGCTACGGCGTCGGCATGGCCGTCGACACTGCGCGCAACAGCACAAGCCCGGATCTGAAAGTCGGGCTTGAGCTGAAGTTCTAGGTAGGGCTTGCTGCAAACGCAGGTGGCGGCCCATGCTTGCGCCGCCAGTGTCGGAAGCGCCTAGCGGAACAGGTTCAGCGCCGCGTACTGCAGCAGCATGATGGTCTTGGCGTCGCAGATGCGGCCATCGGCCACCATGGCCATCGCATCGTCGAAGTCCAGTTCAAACACTTCGATGTCTTCGCCTTCGTGTTCCAGCCCGCCGCCGTCGCTGACCTTGTCGCCGGGGTCGTATTCGGCGATGAACAGGTGCAGGCGCTCGGTCACCGCGCCGGGGCTCATGAAGGCCTCGCAGACTTTGCGCACATTGCCGACGCGGTAGCCGGCTTCTTCCTCGGCCTCGGCGCGGATGCGGGTTTCGGGGTCGGCCTCGTCGAGCAGACCGGCGGGCACCTCGATCATCAGCTCGTCGTAGTGATTGACGAAGGCCGGGTAGCGGAACTGGCGCGTCATGATCACGCTTCGTCGCGTCAGGCTGTAGAGCAGAATCGCCGCGCCATTACCGCGATCGTAGGTTTCACGGTGCTGTGCCTGCCAACGCCCGTCGCCGCGGCGGAACTCGAAATGCGTGGTCTTCAGGATGTACCAGTTGTCGGAGAGCAGGCGCTCCTCGATCACTCGGACTCGGTCACGGACGCTCATTGGCCAGTCTCCAGCGTTGGGGCCCCACAGGCTATGCGGAGGGCAGTGATCGGGCAAGGCTGTAGGCAGAACGTGTTGCCAACTTGCAAGTCGGACGAAGCCTCAGGCGGGCGCTGGTGTGGCGGCGCAGTGGGCTGCCAGGGCGTCAGCGACGATGTGCTCCAGCTCTGCCTTGCCGGTCTCGTGCTTCCAGATGAACGAATGGATCGGAATGTCGCTAAACGCTGCAGTGCCGCCATAGCCGCCGCTCGCAGTACGAACGACGATCTGGACCTTGTCGTAGCGCGGTGTAGCGCGGATCTTGCGCGCGAGTTCGGTGCCGGACGAAACGCCTTCCATCACGATGTCCAGCAGGATCAATGCAAGGTCCGGCAGCGTTGGCAGTATCGCCAGCGTCTCGCTGGCGCTGTAGCAGCCGACGAACTTGAGTGGATGGCCCTGAAATCGGAAGTGCTGCAGCGCCATGCGGGTCACGATATGCACATCTGGGTCGTCGTCGACGACCAAGACGACCCAGCCGGCCTCGTCAGCCTCGGCGGCAGGGGGTTCCGCATCTTCGCTGTCGTCGAGGAAAAGCAGGTCGTCCACTGCTGTCGCCGTGCGTCAGCCCAGGGGCAATGTTTCAGTCTAGGCCCATCTGCCTTCCGGACCCAAGCAGCGGCGACGAGCGGATATCAGGACAGCGCAGGGGCGTCAGCGCGGCGCTTGTAGAAGGTGAGCTTCGCGCTGGCCGGCACCTGAGAGGGAGGCGGGCTTTGCAGTATGTGCTTCTTGGCCTTGCCGATGACGTGCATCTCGCAGGGGCGGCAGTCGAACTTCAGCGTGAAGCGTTCGTTGCCATTCACCAGCGTCATCGGCTCGGCGCGTACCTGACCCTGCACGCCTTGCACGCCCTTGGCCTGCTTGGGGCACAGGTTGAACGAGAAGCGCAGGCAGTGCTTGGTGATCATCAGCGGCACCTCGCCGCCTTCCTCGTGCGCCTCGTAGGCCGCGGCGATCAGCTTGACGCCGTGGCGGGTGTAGAAGTCGCGCGCGGCCTGGTTGTAGACGTTGGCGAGGAAGGACAGCGTCTCGTCGGGATACGGCACCGGCGGCTCGACCTCCGGCCGGCGCAGCGGGCGCTGCCAGCCGGCCAGGCGCGCCGCCATCAGTCGCTCAGCGGCGTCGCGGCGCAGCGCGTTGGCGACCGAGGCCGGCACAAACAGCGGCGCCGACCACGCCAGCGTGAGTTCCTGCAGCGCGAATTCGGTGGCGCCAAATTTGGAGAGGTGCTCGCGCAGCGTCGACTCGGCGCGGGCTACGTTCTGCGCCGGCTGCTTGTCGAAAGCGGCTTCGGCGGTGGCGCTGAAACCGTCCTCATCCGTCAGCGTCAGTGCGAGGCCGGTGGCGGTTTCAGCGCACTGCGCCCACACGGCGATGCGGCGTTCGGCCGATTTCTTGAGCAGCGCCAGTTCCCAGGCGTGGTCGCGGTTGCGGCTCACCGCCACGCCGGGCTTGAGGCCCGGCAACTGCGCCACCGGCTCGTTCGGGAACACGCGCCACAGTGTGCCTTCCTCGCCGGCGCCCAGCTTCTCGACAACGTTGGCCTGCAGGCCGACGACCTCGCGCTTGTGCATGTAGTTGAGCCCGTCGCCGTTGGCGAGCGGCTCGAGCGCGTCGATCTCGAAGCTGTCCTTGCCGACGCGGGTGATGGTGCCGAGCGAGAGCCCGACGAAGGTTGGTGTGTCGAAGGCGCCGATGTCGGCCTTGCGCCCGGTGGCGAAGTAGTCGGTCGCGCCGCGGTGGAAGGTCTTGTCCGGGTTCGGCGTGAAGAGGAGTTCGGTGCGGCCGCTGGAACTGCGTGCAAGCTCGGGCTGCGCCTCGATCAGCTCATCGAGCAGGCGGCGGTAGTGGCCGGTGATGTTCTTGACGTAGCTCGCATCCTTGTAGCGCCCCTCGATCTTGAAGCTGCGCACGCCGGCAGCGATCAGGTGCGCGAGGTTGGCGCTCTGATTGTTGTCCTTCATCGACAGAAGGTGCTTCTCGAAGGCCACCACGCGGCCTTGCTGGTCCTGCAGCGTGTAGGGCAGGCGGCAGGCCTGCGAGCAGTCGCCGCGGTTGGCGCTGCGCCCGGTGTGGGCGTGGCTGATGTTGCACTGGCCGGAGAAGGCCACGCACAGCGCACCGTGGATGAAGTGCTCGATCACCGTGTCGGCCGGCACCGCTGCCCGCACCGCGGCGATCTGCTCGATCGTCAGCTCGCGCGCCAGCACGATCTGCGAGAAACCCGACTCGGCGAGGAACTTGGCCTTCTCGACGGTGCGGATGTCGCACTGCGTCGAGGCGTGCAGCTCGATCGGTGGAATGTCGAGTTCCAGGAGGCCCATGTCCTGCACGATCAGCGCATCGACGCCGGCGTCGTAGAGCTCATGCACCAGCTTGCGAGCAGGCTCCAGCTCCGCGTCGTGCAGGATGGTGTTGAGCGTGACGAAGATGCGCGCCCGGTAGCGGTGCGCGAAGGCCACCAGCCCGGCGATCTCGCCGACGGTGTTGCTGGCGTTGTGGCGCGCGCCGAACGAGGGGCCGCCGATGTACACCGCGTCCGCGCCGTGCAGGATCGCCTCGCGGCCGATCTCGGCGGTTTTCGCGGGGGATAGCAGTTCAAGCGGGTGGGTGGGCAGGCTCATCGGGGCGTCTCGTCGGGGTCTGGCGGATGTGATTGCGGCAGGCGCGCGAAGCTCTCCGGGCCCGCTGCGCGAGGGCGCGGATTGTAGCCCGATCCGACCTGTCGGATCGATAAAAATCGTTTTGCATCCGGCACTTGGCGGCGCCGGACGCCCGCGGGTTCAGCCGACCGAAATGACCCCGTGGCCATCGGCGTCCTGCGCTGGGTCGGCTTTCGCCCGGTGGGGTTCGACACCCGGTGCGCGCGGTTTCTCGCCGTAGCGCAGGCCTTCCGGGTGGCTTTCGGTGGCGTAGGCGGCGTCGAAGCCGACATCGCCGAACAGCGTCGGTCGCTCGCTACTGAAGCGGGCATCACCGATCGGGTCTTCGTCGTGCGTTGCCTTGGTGGATCGCGTGTCCATGCCGGTTTCCCCCTGTTTGTCGCGCCGCCGGTGGGCGGCGCCGCGCGTAGCGGGGGCAGGGTCCCTGCCCGCCGCCTGTGTTGGACGCCTCGTGTGAGGCTTCGTTCCGGCGCATGCCGTGCACACCGGTGCGCCATGCTTCTTGATAGGCGCGCGCAGCCTGGAGCGCAACGCTGCGGTGCCGCACTCAGCCCTGCGGGCTGATGCGCGCCAGCAGTGCCTGGCTTGCACGCTGCACGGCCGGCCCGCAGCTGACGACGATCAGGAAGGCCGCCGGCCAGGCTGCGACAAATGCGGCGCGCCAGTGCGCGAAGAAGCCGGGCTGCAGGCCCAGGTTGAGCCAGGTAACCCAGCCGGTCATCAGCGCGGACATCAACAGCGACATCAGCAAAGCGAACAGGATGCGCTGGCGTTGTGGGGTGCTCATGTTCGGACTCCTCATTTGGAAAGACGTGATTGGAGTCTAGGGTTCATGCTTGAATGCAACTACGGGCAGAAATTCAATAATGGATTCCAAAAATGGAATATGTGTTCGATGACCTCGCGCTTTTCGTCGCAATCGTGGAGGCCGGTAGCCTGAATCAGGCGGCGGCGCGCAGCGGCACGCCGCCTGCCACCGTGACGCGCCGTCTGCAGCGGCTTGAACAGCAGCTGGGCGTGCGGCTCCTGCACCGTTCCGCGCGCCGCCTCGTGCCCACGGCCGAGGGCTGGCAGTACTACGCGCAGTGCCGCCCCTTGCTGCATGCGCTGACGCAGGCCACCCAGTCGCTCGACCAGTCGATGCATCAGGTGAGTGGCTCGATCCGCGTGCTGGCGCCGGTGAACCTTGCCAACGGTGCGCTGCTGGGGGCCTGGCCCGGCTTTCTTGCGCGCTATCCGGCGGTGAGCCTGGAACTGGAGCTCAGCAACGAGGTGCAGGACATCGTCGGGCGCGGCGCCGACCTCGCGATCCGTGTTGGTCCGCAGGCGGATTCGTTGCTGGTGCAACGCCGGCTGGGGCGGATCGAGCTGGTGCTGGTCGCCTCACCCGCCTACCTCGCCCAGCATGGCAGCCCGGCCGACCCGGATGCGCTGTCGCAGCATGCGCTGATCGTCGCCGAGCCGATCCGCGCGTGGCGCTTTCGCGATCCGGCGAGCGGCGCCGAGCGTACGCTGATGCCAACCGCGAGCCGCTTGCGCGTGAACGACATGCGGCTGGCCGTGACCATGGCGGAGCAGGGCTTCGGGCTCTTGCTGTGCCCGATGACCGAATGCCATGCGGCGGTCGAGCGTGGTGCGCTGACGCGCGTGCTGGAGCCCTGGCGCCCTGCGGGCCGCGATGTATTTGCCGTGTGGCCGCAGCAGGGTTTCACGCCGGCGCGGGTGAAGGCCTTGATCGAGCATCTGGCCGCCTACGCGGCGATGTCACCGCTGCTAGGCGGCGACCACCAGGCAGTCGCGGCCGGCGGCCTTGGCGCGTAGCAAAGCCATGTCGGCGCGCTGCAGCAGGTTGTCGAGCCGGTCGTCGCGCGCAGGGTCGAAGTGGGCGATGCCGATGCTCAGCGTGCAGTTGATCCGGCGACCCTGCCAGCAGTGCGCGCATGCCGCGCAGCATGCGCGCAGGCGCTCTGCGGTCCGGTGGGCTTCGGTGGCGTCGGTGTCCGGCAGCAGTACGAGAAACTCCTCGCCGCCGTAGCGGCCGATCACGTCGGTTTGCCGAAGGGCGCCCTGCAGCGCGATCGCCAGTCGCCGAAGTACATCGTCGCCTGCTGCATGGCCGAAGCGATCGTTGATCTCCTTGAAGTGATCCAGATCCAGCATCAGTGCGGCCAGCGGCTGCCCGCTGCGCTGCGCGCGGCTGAATTCCCGCGCGGCCAGTTCGAACAGGTGGCGGCGGTTGTAGAGGCGCGTCAGTTCGTCATGGGTAGCGAGGTCGGTCAGGCGCCGGTTGGCGTGTTCGAGCTCCGCCGTGCGCGCGACGACGCGCTGCTCGAGCGCCTCGTTCGCGTCGCGCAATGAGGCTTCGGCGCGGCGCAGTGCGGTGACATCGCGCGAGATGCCGAGGATGTACTCGACCCGCCCGGACTCGTCGCTGGCGGGCACCAGCAGCGTCTGCCAATAGCGGGGCTCAGTGCCCGCCGGGCCACCGGTCTCCTCGTAGGTCATCGCTTCGCCGCTCGCGACGCAATCGCGATAGTGCTGCAGGGTGGCGGCCAGGTAGTCCGGCGGCACGACTGCATCCAGCTCAAGCCCGGCGACTGCATCGCTGGCCCGACCGATCACGCCGGCCAGCACCGGGTTGATCGCCTCGATGACGAAGCGTCCATCGGATTCACAGCGGATCACGAACACGCTGTCCGGGAAACGCAGCCACAACTGCTCAAACGCGGGGAAGCGCCGCCTCAGCAGCGTAACGAAACGTCGCGGCAATCGGGACTCCGCTCGCGGGTTCATGGTCGGTCACAGGCTGCAAACAGTGCGCCGCTGGCGCCTGACACCGATCAGTGGCCAGGCAGCAACCGTTCAGTGACAGCACATCACAGAGCGCGCTCGCCGATGGTGACCCAGCGCAAATGCGAGGGTGCGGGGCTCAGTTCAACGAGGGGTCGCGGCGCAGCCGCTCGGCAATCAGGTCGACGAAGCTGCGGATCTTGGCCGAGGCGTTGCGGCCCTCGCGATGCAGCACATGGATCGGCATGCGTGCCGGTTCGTACTCGCTCAGCACCACCTTCAGTTCGCCGGCGGCCAGTTGCGGCGCGATCTGGTACGAAATCAGGCGCGCGATGCCGGTGCCGCGCAGCGCCGCTTCGATGGCCGCGTCGTTGCTGGTGACGGTGAGGCGGGGCTTGATGCGCACGGCGACGGGCGTGCCGTCGCGCATGAACTTCCATTCGACGGTCGGGCTCAGGCTGCTGGCGACGATGATCGGGTGTTGCGCGAGGTCTTCCGGCTGCTGCGGGATGCCGTGCTGTGCGAGGTAGGCCGGTGACGCGCAGATCACCCGTCGCACATGGCCCACGCGCAGCGCCTTGTAGCTGGAGTCGGCCAGCTCGCCGATGCGGATGCCGACGTCGATGCCTTCTTCGAGCATGTTGACGACGCGGTCGAGAAACATCGCGGACACCGTGGTGTCCGGGTAGCGCTGCAGGTAGTCGGTGATGCCAGGCATCACGTACATGCGGCCGAACAGCACCGGCGCGGTAATCGTCAGGTGGCCGCGCGGTTCGGCATTGATGCCCACCGCGGCTTCGTCCGCTTCGTCGGCTGCGGCGATCACGCGCCGTGCGTCGTCCAGATAGCGCTGGCCGGCCTCGGTCACGCGCACATAGCGGGTGGTGCGGGTCAGCAGCTTCACGCCGAGCCGCTCTTCCAGTGCCGCGATCGCGCGGGTGACCGCCGGTGGCGACATCGCCAGCTTGCGCGCACCGCCTGCGAAGCTCTCGGCTTCGGCCACCGCGACAAACACGCTCATCAGATGCAGTCGATCCATGTGCCCGGGCTCCGTTCTTTTATTCCACCAAACGCAAGTATCAATTGTATTCGATGTGGATTCTTCTCTTGGGTGGAAGTTGGAAGAATGCATCCATCCGCTGAGCTCCTGCGACGCGGCAACGAAACCCAGCACCTCCATTGAAAGGAAGTCCCATGAGCCGTATCAACGTCGTCACCCTCGAAACCGCCAACGCCGAACAGAAGGCGCTGCTCGAAGCGATCCAGTCGCAGCTGGGCATGGTGCCCAACTTCCTCAAGGTCTTCGCGAACTCGCCGGTTGCGCTGCGCGCCTTCCTTGGCCTGCATGGCGTGGCGAACGAGGGCAGCCTCGACGCCGCCACCCGCGAACGCATCGCACTGGCGCTGGCGCAGCAGAACGCCTGCGAGTACTGCCTCTCGGCGCACACCGCGATCGGCCGCAAGGCGGGCCTCACCGGTGACGAGATCAGCGCCAACCGTGCCGGCACCAGTCAGGACGCCAAGGCCGCCATCGCGGTGAAGTTCGCCCGCTCGCTGGTCGAGCACAGCGGCGACGTCACCAGCGCCGAGATCGCCGAGGCGCGCGCCGCCGGCTACAGCGACGCCGATCTGGTCGAAATCATCACCCACGTCGGCATGAACGTGCTGACCAACATCCTGGGCAAGGCGAGCCGGCTGGAGATCGACTTCCCCAAGGTCGCGCTCAACGCAGTGGCCTGACCTGCTCCCGATTGGAGAAGCACCATGGACGACATCACCGTCTACTCGGGCGAGCACTGCCCGTTCTGCACCGCCGCCAAGTCGCTGCTCGATTCGCGCGGCCTGCGCTACACCGAGATTAAGGTCAGCGAAGACCCCGTCCGCCTGCATGAAATGATCGAGCGCAGCCAGCGCCGCACGGTGCCGCAGATCTTCTTCGGCGAGCGCCACATCGGCGGGTTCGACGACTTGCAGGCGCATTTCGGCGGGCAAGGCTGAACGCGCCACCCCACGATTCACACACCCCACACAAGGAGCCTTCGGGCTCCTTTTTTTCGTTCACGCGCCGAGCGTCGGCGGCGGCTTCAGTGTTCCGTTTTGTGGAACAAATTATTGCTCTGCGCGCGGATTCTTCTTTGATTCGGAAGTTGAAAGAATGCAGTCACCCCGCAGCACACGGTGTGCGGCGGAATCCGAAACCAACCGAACACAGGAGTTACACCATGTCCCGCATCGCCATCCCGTCCGTCGAACAATCGCCCGTCGCCTCCAAGCCGCTGCTCGACGCGGTCCACAAGCAGCTGGGCGTCGTCCCCAACCTGATGAAGCTGGTCGGCAACAGCCCGGCGGCGCTCGAAGGCTACCTCTCGCTCAACGGTGCGCTGGCCAAGGGCGTGCTGAGCGTGCAACTGCGTGAGCGCATCGCGCTGGCGATTGCCGAATACAACGGCTGCGACTACTGCCTCTCGGCCCACACCTATCTGTCGACGCATGTCGCGAAGATCGACGCAGCGGAAATCGACGCTGCCCGCGACGCGTACTCGGCTGACGCGAAGACGCGCGCCGCGCTGCAGTTCGCCCGCCGTGTGGCTGCCGAACGGGGCCGCGTCAGCGATGCCGACCTGGCCAGCCTGCGTGCTGCGGGTTTTGACGACGCCAGCGTGGTCGAGATCGTGCTCAACGTCGCGCTCAACGTGCTGACCAACTACATCAACAACGTGGCCGAAACCGACGTGGATTTTCCGCACGTCACCCGCAAGGCCGCCTGATTGCTGCCCCCCCGGTGGCCTGACGCCCTGCGCGCAGGCCACCGCCCCTGAACGAAAGGACTTCCGCCATGCCCCGCGCTTTCGCCGACATCAGTTTCACCCCCAGCGTCAAAGCAGCGCAGACGCGCTACGGCAGCCGTGAGAACAATCTCGGCTTCGAGCTGGCGGAAGACCCCCGCAACGAACTGCAAGACCACGACATCGAATTCATCGAGGCGCGTGACAGCTTCTACCAGGCCAGCGTGGGCGAGAACGGCTGGCCCTATGTGCAGCACCGCGGCGGCCCGGCCGGCTTCCTGCGTGTGCTCGACGCCCGCACCATCGGCTACGCCGATTTCCGCGGCAACCGGCAGTACCTCAGCGTCGGCAACCTCAACGCCAACGAGCGCATCTCGCTGATCCTGATGGACTACGCGAACCGCCGCCGCCTCAAGATCTGGGGCCGCGCGCGCATCGTGCATGAGGCCGACGCGCCCGAACTGATCGCGCAGCTTGAAGTGCCCAGCTACCGCGCCCGCGTGGAACGCGGCGTGCTGATCCATGTCGAGGCGATCGAGTGGAACTGCCCGCAGCACATCACCCCGCGCTTCACCGAGGCGGAACTCGATCAGATGATCGAGCCCTTGCTCGAAGAGAACCGCGCCCTGCGCGCCGGCGCAATGGCCGCACGCTCACCGAACGAACTCGGCCACGGCGAACTGGAACTGGTGATCAGCGGCGTGCGGCAACTGAGCCCCCGCGTGCGGGCCTACGAACTGCGCCACCCGCTCGGCGCTGAATTGCCGCAGGTCAGCGCCGGTTCGCATCTGCAGGTGCCGGTGCGCCTGCCCGATGGCAGCGAGGCGACGCGGCACTACTCGATCAGCTCCAACCCGGCGCGCCGCGATGCGTACGAGATCGCCGTGCTGCAGCACGAAAACGGCAGCGGCGGTTCAGCCTTCGTGCATCAGCACTACCAGCTCGGCATGCGCCTGCGCTGCGGTATGCCGCGCAACGACTTCGCGCTGCACGACGATGCGCGCCCGGCGGTGCTGATTGCCGGTGGCATCGGCATCACGCCGATCAAGGCGATGGCGCTCGCGCTCAAGGCGCAGGGCCGTGCGTTCGAGATCCACTACGCCGGGCGCAACGCAGGCGACATGGCCTACCGCGACCGCATGCAGCGCGAGTTCGGCGCACGCCTTACGGTGTGGGCGAGTGATCAGCGCGCCATGCCGGTGGCCGAGGTGTTGCGCAACGCGCCCGCCGATGCGGTGATCTACGTATGCGGCCCGCAACGCCTGATCGACGGCGTGCAGGCCGCCGCTGCCGAGTTGGGTGTCGCCGTTGATCGCATCCGTAGCGAGCGCTTTGTCGCGCCGACCGGCGACGGCAGCGCGCAAGCGATCGAAGTGGAACTGCGCCGCAGCGGCAAGACGATTCACGTCGCGCCGACGCAGAGCATCCTCGCCGCGGTGGAAGCCGCCGATGTGCCGGCCCGATCGGACTGCCGGGTCGGCAACTGCGGCAGCTGCGCGGTGAAGGTCATCGAAGGCACGCCGCAGCACGCCGACACCGCCCTCAACGAACGCGAACGCACGCAGGGCCGGCAGATGTGCATCTGCGTTTCGCGTGCCAGCACGCCCAAGCTGGTGCTCGAGCTCTGAGCCCCGACCGTCACAAGGACGCCACCATGATCCAGCTCTACGAATTCCCGCTCTCCGGCAACAGCCACAAGGTGCGCCTGATGCTGAGCCTGCTCGGCCTGCCCTACCAGAGCGTGGTGGTGAGCGCCGCCACGCGCGAGCACAAATCGCGCGACTTCACCGCAATGAACCCCTTCGGCCAGGTGCCGGTGCTCACTGACGGCGACGCCGTCGTGCGCGACAGCCAGGCGATCCTCGTCTACCTCGCCAGCCGCTACGGCGGCGCGCAGTGGTGGCCGCAAGATCCGGCCGCGCTCGCGGCGGTGTCGGCATGGCTATCCACCGCGGCCAACGAAGTCGCCCGCGGCCCCAACGCGCTGCGCTTGCACCACAAATTCGGCCGCGCTGGCATCGCGCTCGACGAGGCCACTCAGATCACCGAAGCCCTGCTTGGCATCCTCGAAACCCGGCTTGCTCAGCATGACTGGGTCGCATTGGAGATCCCCAGCATCGCGGATGTCGCCGTCTACCCTTACATTGCCCTGGCACCCGAAGGCCGCGTCGATCTAGCCGCCTACCCTGCCGTGCGCAACTGGCTTGCCCGCATGCAAGCGCTGCCCGGCTACGTCGGCATGCCCGGCATCTGACCCCTCTCCCTCAACCCGCACACCCACTTTGACAGGAGCCCCCATGAGCTCGAACACGGAAGCCCGCCCGCCGCTGCCGCCCTTCACGCGCGAGACAGCGATCCAGAAAGTCCGCATGGCCGAAGACGCCTGGAACAGCCGCGACCCCAAGCGCGTGGCGCTGGCCTATACGCCCGACAGCCAGTGGCGCAACCGCGCTGAATTCCCGCGCGGCCGTACCGAAATCGAAGCCTTCCTCACCCGCAAGTGGGCGCGCGAGATCGAATACCGCCTGATCAAGGAACTCTGGGCCTTCACCGACAACCGCATCGCGGTGCGCTTCGCCTACGAATGGCGCGACGACGCCGGCAACTGGTTCCGTTCCTACGGCAACGAGAACTGGGAGTTCGACGAGAACGGCCTCATGGCCCGCCGCTTCGCCAGCATCAACGACCTGCCGATCGCCGAGTCGGAACGCAAGTTCCACTGGGCGCAGGGGAGACGGCCGGATGAGCATCCGGGGCTGAGTGAGTTGGGGCTATAGGCCGCGTGCTCCCATTGGCCGGGAGCAGCGCGGCGCGCGCCCTCGTCAGCTTACGTCCTTGCGCGATGCGGCCACAGACGTACCGCCAGTGCCGCAAGTGCCGTGCTTCCGGCGAAGGCGCACAGGCCTCGCCAGCCGGCGAGATCCAATGCGAGGCTGCCAAGCGCTGACCCCCCGGCCATGCCCACGAACATCGCGCCGATCAGCAAGGCATTGAGCCGGCTACGCGCACCGGGCTCCAGGCCATAGACGATGCTCTGGTGCGCGATCAGTGAGGCCTGTACGCCCAGGTCGAAGACGAGTGTTCCGGCGATCAGCATGCCGAGGCTGTGTGGCAGCAGCGCAAAGCCGGCGAAGCTGATGATCACGAGTACCGCGCCAATGCGTGTGACGTGTTCGGGCCCACGGCGGTCGGCGAGGCTACCTGCAACCGGCGCAGCGAGTGCGCCGATCGCGCCGGCAAGGCCGAACGCGCCCGCGATAGCACTGCCGTAGCCAAACGGGGGCTGGTGCAGCATCACGGCAAGGGTTGACCAGAACGCACTGAATGCCGCGCTGAGCAGCCCTTGGGCGAGGGCAGCGCGCCGCATGTCGGCATGGCGCCGCGATAGCGTGACGAGCGAGCCGAGCAGGGCCGCATAGGGCAGATCGGTGCTCGGCGCGAAGTGGGGCAGGCGGCGCGCGGCCACAATGCCAAGTAGCGCGACCAAGCCCGCAGCGATCATGAACAACGCGCGCCAGCCGAACAGTTCCGTCACGAGTCCGCTCGCCACCCGCGACAGCAGGATGCCGAGCAACAGGCCTGTCATCACACTGCCGACGATCTTGCCGCGGCGGCTTTCCGGCGCCAGTGCCGCTGCTGCGGGCACCGCATCCTGCGCAAGGCTGGCGGTGATGCCGATGACGACCGACAGGGCGCCGAGTTGCGTGATCGACTGTGCAGCCGCGGTTGCAAGCAGGGCCAGCGCGAGCAGCGCCACCTTGCACAGGATGATCGTACGGCGATCGAAGCGATCACCCAGCGGCGCAAGCAAAAGGATCCCGAGCGCGTAGCCGAGTTGCGTCAGCGTGGGGATACGGCCGATGACGGTTGGCGAAGCATGGAACTCAGCCGCCAGCGTGCTCAACATCGGCTGGTTGTAGTACAGCGACGCGACGCTGAGGCCCGCTGCGCTCGCGAGTAGAAAAACGAGGCCCGCATCAAGCGGTGTATCGGCGTTCTGCAAGGGCTTCTCTGTCGACAGGACTTGGGTGTTCATGGGCGACCTGCATAGGGATGATTTTGTGCAGGCAGTCTGAGAGCGTTCCGGTCTGCGCGGTAGGCGTATGAAGCGAAGAACGGCTATACACTTAACGTATGAAACCGAGCCTGGATCGCCTCGCGCTGATGCAAACCTTCGTGCGGATCGTGGAGGCCGGCAGCCTCTCCGCCGCGGCGCTGCAGATGAATGCAACCCAGCCCACGATCAGCCGGCGCCTCAAAGCGCTCGAAGAGTCGCTGGGGCTGACCCTGCTACACCGGACCACGCACGCGATGATGTTGACCGAGGCCGGCGCGCGCTACTTCGAACGCGCAAAGGACTTGCTGGCCGCGTGGGGCGAATTCGAGTCGGGCCTGCGCGGGGCGATCGACGAGCCGCAAGGCGTGCTGCGCGTGGTCGCACCGCATGCGTTCGGGCAGCACCATCTGGTTGGCCCGCTCAGCGAATATCTTGAGCGCTACCCCAAGGTTTCAGTCGAATGGCTGCTGCACGACGCGCCGCTGAACTTCATCGAGCAGGGTGTCGACTGTGCCATCCGGGTGGGTGCGGTCAGCGATCTATCGGTGGTTGCGCTCAAGCTGGCCGAGGTGCCGCGCATCGTTGTCGGCAGTCCTGCGTTGCTCAGTGGCCACTCAACACCGCGAACCCCGGACGACTTGGCTGACCTGCCGTGGCTGGCCTTGCGACCCTTCTATCGGAATGACGTGACGCTGCGCGATGCCGATGGCACCGAGGTCAGCATCGCGATCCAGCCACGCATCGCGTCGGACAGCCTCTACGCGATCCGCAGCGCACTGTTGCGCGACGTCGGCATTGCCGTGGTATCCGCCTGGGTGGTCGAAGACGAGCTCAAGCGCGGCGCTCTGGTGCAGCTTGCCCCGGACTGGGGAGCACCGCCTCTGCCGGTGTACCTGATGTACCCCTACGCCGCACACTACCCCGCCAAGCTGCGCAGCTTTGTCGACTTCATGCGGCATGCGATGGATGTGTTGCCAGGCGCGGAGCGCAGCTGCAGCAAGCGCGCTGGCGTCTGAGTCCAGGCGGAGCCGGATGCCTGCTGCATCACGCCGAAGCGTGGAAACAACAAGGGCCGCAGACGCGGCCCTTGTGCTTGAAGAGAAGGCTCGAATCAGACCTTGTGATAGACCTGTGCGCCGGTCTTCACGAACTCCACCGACTTCACTTCCATGCCCTTCTTCAGCGCCTCTTCTTCCGACACGCCTTGCGCGGCGGCGAAGTCGCGCACGTCTTGCGTGATCTTCATCGAGCAGAAGTGCGGGCCGCACATGGAGCAGAAGTGGGCGACCTTGGCGCCTTCCTGCGGCAGGGTTTCGTCGTGGTACGAGCGCGCGGTATCGGGGTCGAGGCCGAGGTTGAACTGGTCTTCCCAGCGGAACTCGAAGCGCGCCTTGCTCATCGCGTTGTCGCGGATCTGGCTGGCCGGGTGGCCCTTGGCGAGATCGGCGGCGTGGGCGGCGATCTTGTAGGCGATGATGCCGGCCTTCACGTCGTCCTTGTTCGGCAGGCCAAGGTGTTCCTTCGGGGTGACGTAGCACAGCATGGCGCAGCCGTACCAGCCGATCTGCGCGGCGCCGATGGCGCTGGTGATGTGGTCGTAGCCCGGCGCGATGTCGGTGGTCAGCGGGCCCAGCGTGTAGAACGGTGCTTCGTCGCACCAGTCCAGCTGCAGGTCCATGTTCTCCTTGATCAGCTGCTGCGGCACATGGCCGGGGCCTTCGATCATCACCTGCACATCGTGCTTCCACGCAATCTGCGTGAGTTCGCCGAGCGTCTTCAATTCACCGAGCTGCGCTTCGTCGTTGGCGTCCCAGATCGAGCCGGGGCGCAGGCCATCGCCGAGCGAGAAGGCCACGTCGTAGGCCTTCATGATTTCGCAGATCTCTTCGAAGTGCGTGTAGGTGAAGTTTTCCTTGTGATGCGCGAGGCACCACTTGGCCATGATCGAGCCGCCACGGCTGACGATGCCGGTCATGCGGTTGGCAGTCATCGGCACGTACTTGAGCAGCACGCCGGCGTGGATCGTGAAGTAGTCGACACCCTGCTCGGCCTGCTCGATCAGCGTGTCGCGGAAGATCTCCCAGGTCAGGTCTTCGGCCTTGCCGTTCACCTTTTCCAGCGCCTGGTAGATCGGCACCGTGCCGATCGGCACCGGTGAATTGCGCAGGATCCATTCGCGCGTTTCGTGGATGTTCTTGCCGGTCGAGAGATCCATCACCGTGTCGCCGCCCCAGCGGATGCTCCATGTGAGCTTGTCGACCTCTTCCTGAATCGACGACGACACCGCGCTGTTGCCGATGTTGGCGTTGATCTTGGTGAGGAAGTTGCGGCCGATGATCATCGGCTCGCTTTCGGGGTGGTTGATGTTGCTCGGGATGATCGCGCGGCCGCGGGCGACTTCGTCACGCACGAACTCTGGCGTGATGACGTCCGGAATCGCGGCGCCGAAGCTCTGCCCCGGGTGACGACGGCCCATGAAGGCGGCCATCTTCTCGCCAGTGGGGCCGGTGGCCTTCAGCGATTCGATGTAGGCGGCGCGGTTGAGGTTCTCGCGGATGGCGATGAACTCCATCTCCGGCGTGATGATGCCGCGGCGCGCGTAGTGCATCTGCGTGACATTGGCACCTGCCTTGGCGCGGCGCGGCTTGCGCTGAAGGTTGAAGCGCAGTTCGTCGAGCTTCTTGTCGGCTTCACGCGCACGGCCGTATTCCGACGACAGATGCGGCAGCACTTCGGTGTCGCCGCGTTCCTCGATCCACTTTGCGCGCAGCGCGGCGAGGCCGTTGCGCACATCCACCTTCACCGCCGGATCGGTGTAGGGGCCGGAGCAGTCGTACACATAGATCGGCGGGTTCTTCTCGCCGCCGAAAGCCGTGGGCGTGTCGGCCTGCGTGATCTCGCGCATCGGTACGCGGATGTCGGCGCGCGAGCCTTCGAAGTACACCTTGCGCGAATTGGGCAGCGGCTGGATGGCGGCCTCGTCGACATGCGCGTTCGAGGCGATGAATTGTTCTTTGGCGTTCATGGTGCTTCCTCTCTTGGGGCGGGGAGGAAGCAGGCAGGCGGGCAGGGTGCCCGGTGGCGGCTTCGCCTCCCTACGCCGGCATGACCCGGATCAGGTGCAGAGGGTGTCTCTCACCCCGACTTCCGGGGACCCCTGGCGAAACGAAGAGGCTAACCAATGGGGCAAGGGCTGGCAAGTCGGATCTGTCCGCCCAGGCTGGGCGCGCCTTGGCGGGAACGGGCGCAGCCGGCGCCCTGTCTCAAGCCGTGAGAACTCGGCCCGTTATGTAGCTTGTGGGCCCGCGGCTGCGCCTGAGGCGGCAACCGTTGATCCGGTCGGGCGAGCGGAAATCGGCGCGGTGGTATACAAAGGACTGATGATTACTGGAGGTGCAAGCATGTCAGCAACAGCGCGAATCCTGCCGATGGTGGCGGCGCTCTGGCTTGGTGCGTGTGCCACGGCGCCCGAGCCGCCTCCGCCCGCGCCGCCCGAACCGGCGCCCGCGCCGGCGATCTCGTCGGTGGAGCCTGTCGTACCCGCGGCCAAGCCGGCGGCACCGGCGAAGCCAGCCAAACCGAAATCGAAGAAGGCCGAGAAAGCCGAGAAGGACAAAGCCGCTGCTGCGGCCGCTGCGGCAGCGGCGGGTACGACCGCCGTTGCCCCACCCAAGGTGGAGGGTGAGGCCGCGCTGCCGCCGGCGCCGGTCGCCAAGCCCGAACCGGAGATCAAGGGGCCGGCCTGGCTTTCGCGTTGTGTCACGAAGCGCTACGAAGGCGGGGCGATCCTGTGTGACGCCGATTCGCTGCTCGCGAATCCCTCCGGCAACATCAAGGTCTATGCACGTGACCAGAACCTTGCCGGGCCGGTCGCCAACGGTGGGCGGATCGAGTATCGGCCGGGCCTACCGCGCCGCTACCGGCTGTTCGTGTTCCCCTGATTCACCGGCACCGCAGGCATGCGGCGCCCGATGGCCACGCAGGTCATGACCCCGGCGGCGAATAGCCACATGCCGGGTTCGACGAGCTCGCCGAACAGGAAGGCGGCTGCCAACAGGGTCAGGAAGGGCTGCAGCAGCTGAATCTGGCTGATGCGCGCGATGCCGCCCTTCGCAAGGCCGCGATACCAAGCGAAGAAGCCGAGAAACATGCTGAAGGCACTGACGTAGCCGAAAGCCCCCCAGGCAGCGAGCGAGGCCGGCTGCCAGTGCAACGGATAGACCAGCAGCACCACCAGGATCAGGGGCGCGGCGATGATCAGCGCCCAGCAGATCACCCTTTCCGCCGGCATCTCGCGGGCGAGCATCGCCCCTTCGGTATAGCCGACCGCTGCGGCCAACACGGCGCCCGTCAGCGCGAGGTCGGCAGCGCCCAGTTGGCCATCGCCAACGCGGAAGGCATGGGCCAGCACCAGCGCACTACCGAGTGCTGCGCACAGCCACCACTGCAGCGTTGGCCGCTCCTTGGCGCGCCAGGCACCGCCTGCGGCGGTGGCGAGTGGCAAGAGGCCCGCGATGATCGCGCCGTGGCTTGAATCCACCGAACGCATTGCCCACGCACTGAGCAGCGGAAACCCCACGACAACGCCCAGCGCAACGACGACGAGCCGCCGCACCTGATGCCGCGTAGGCCAGGGTGCCCGCTGCCATTGCAGCACCAGCAAGGCGAGCAGCGCCGCAACGATGGCGCGGCCGAGGCCGACGAATACCGGGTCCAGTTCAGCGACCGCCACACGCGTCATCGGGAAGGTCAGGCTGAAGCTGGCCACGCCGAGAAAGCCCAGCAGGTAGGCGCCGGTTGCTGGCGCTGCAGTGCGCATCGGCCTCATTCCACCCAACGGTGCGGTTGCGTGGCCGCACGCGCAATGCGGGTCTCGTTACGGCTCAGCAGCCTCAGGTTGTGTGCGTCGTAGCGGTAGATCGCATCGTCGCCCCAAACCGTCAGCACTGCATTGCGCGCATCCAGCGACAGCTGCGATACACCTCGGCGCTGTGGCGCGCGCAGCACGCCGAATTCGCTGACGCCTTGCCGGATGCCAACGGCGTGCACCGCACCGGTGTCCGCTTCGGCCCAGAACACGATCTGGCGTTCGGCCCAGACCACTTCCGGGCGCGGCGGGCCAGCGTCTGCGGTGGTGGCGCACAGGGCCAGCGCGGCGGCGATGTAGCGGACATACGGGCGGGGGCGCCGTTGCGAGGGGGCTTGTGGTGAGAGGAGCTGCGACATGGTGACCTCCGTTGCGTTTGAACGGACAATACCGGACACTTGGCGCATTTAACCCTGACACTTGTTGTGGCGTGTGCGGGACCGTACCGGTCGTTTCGCCATGACACCTGCACGCGGAGTACCCCATGCTGAGCCTTACTCTCGACACATCGACCAGCCTGCCGCTGGTGGAGCAGATCGTGCGCGGCGTGCGCGAGCAGATCGACGACCGCTTGCTGCGCGGCGGCAGCCGGCTGCCACCGATCCGCCAGTTCGCCACGCACTACGGCGTGAGCCGCTTCACCGTGGTCGAGGCCTACGAACGCCTGGTCGCACTTGGCTACCTGCAGTCGCGCCGTGGCTCCGGCTTCTATGTGCAGTCACGCGACGACAGCGGGCCAGTGCGCGCCGCGGAGCCGGTGCCGGATCGCGCGCTCGATGTGGCCTGGGTGGTGCGCAGCGGGCTTGATGCGCCGGATGAACAGCTACGCGCGAGCGCCGGTTGGCTGCCGCCTTCGTGGTTGCCTGAGGACGAGATCCGCCGCCAGTTGCGGGCGATTGCGCGCGAAGAGAATCCGCGGCTCACCCGCTATGGCAACTCCATGGGTTACCTGCCGCTGCGCGAACAGATCTGCGTGCGGCTGGCGGCACGCGGCGTCGCGGCCCAGCCCGAACAGGTGCTGCTGACGCAGGGTGCGTCACAGGCGCTGGATCTGGTGGCGCGGCATCTGGTGCGCCCGGGCGATGCGGTGCTGGTGGATGACCCCGGCTACCACGCCTTCTTTGGCAACCTGCGGCTGCAAGGCGCCCGCCTGATCGGCGTGCCGCGCACCGCGCAGGGGCCGGACCCGGAGGCGCTGGAACGGCTCGCGGCCGAGCACAAGCCGCGCTTCTTCTACACCCAGTCGGCGCTGCACAACCCGACCGGCACCGATCTCTCGCCGGCCGTTGCGCACCGCGTGCTGCGCTGTGCCGAGCAGCATGACTTCGCGATCCTGGAGGACGACGTGTTCGGCGGCTTCCAGCCCACGCCGACGGTGCGGCTCGCAACGCTCGACCAGCTTGCGCGGGTGATCTACGTGAACAGCTTCTCGAAAACCATTTCGGCGGATCTGCGCGTCGGCTATGTGGCCGCGAATCCGGCGCTGATCGCGGCCTTGCGTGATCTGAAACTGCTCACGAACAACACCTCGCCGGAGATGAACGAATCGGTGGTGCACGGCATGCTGATCGGCGGGCAGTATCGCCGCCACTGCGAACGCTTGCGCGAACGGCTCGACGCCGCGCGCGCCAGCACGCTGCGGATGCTGGAGCGCACCGGCTGCGAAGTGCCCTACGTGCCGTCGGCAGGCGTCTTCCTGTGGGTACGCAAGACCGGCGTGGAGGACGCCGCGCCGCTGGTGGACGCAGCGGCACAGGCCGGCATCCTGCTCGCGCCGGGGCAAACGTTCAGGCCGCAGATGCAGGCCTCGCCGTACTTCCGCATCAACATCGCCTACGGCGGCGATCGTCGGCTGGAGCGCTTCCTGTCGCAGTACGCGCAGGGCTGAGGCGCGATCCGGAGCGGCCGCTAGACGGCGTCGGCACTGGCAAGGCAGTCGAGCAGCACGGCGGCCCACAGCCGCGCAGTGACCGACGGGTAGTAGCTCAGGTAAAAGCCGGTTGCGGCGGGCTTGGCGTCGGCCAGCGGAATCTCAAGCAGGCGCCCGAGGTTGATCTGCTCAGCCACCAGATAGCGCGGCAGCAGCGTGATGCCCAGCCCGGCGCGCACGCCTTCGAGCAGCGCGAAGCTGTTGCCGAGCACCCGCGTATCGGCCAGCGATGCCAGTTCCAGCCCCGCTACTGCAAGCAGATCACCCCAGCTGTGGCTGCGCTCGGCATTGCGCAGCAGCAGGCGGTGGCGGGCCAGCGTGCTCACCGTGTCCGGAATGCCGTGTGCGTCGGCGTAAGCGCGGCTGCACACCAGCACGTTCGCGCTGGTCAGCAGCGGTTCGTGCACCAGCCTCTCCTCGTTCGGCTCGTTGCGCACGGCGAGGTCGAAGCGGCTATCGACCAGCGCAACCGGCTGGTCGGACAGATGCAGGTCGACGATCAGGCCGCGTGCCTCGATTTGCGGCAGGCGCGGCGTGATGTAGCAGCTGCCGAGGTCCACCGGCGCCGTGACGCGGATGCGCTGGCGTTCGCTGCCGACGCGGATCATGTCCAGCGTGCGCTCGATCGACTTCTCGGCGAGTCGGTATTCCTCCAGCAACAGCGCACCGCGTTCAGTGAGCTTGAGCGGCTGGCCATGGCCGCGGATGAAGAGCGGAAAGCCCAGCCGTTCTTCGAGCTGGCGGATCTGGTAACTCACGCCGGCCTGCGTCAGCGCCAGTTCCTCCGCGGCCTTGGAAAAGCTCGCATGGCGCGCCACCGCAGCAAAGCCCGGCAGATGATGCAGCAGGGTTCTGATCACAAGTAGAACTTATAAAAACAGAAGAAATACAAGTTTGGCTTTTGATTGGCCGCCGCGCAAGATGCAGTCATGGCCCCGCTGACGGGGCGTGGTTGAAAGGATTCAGGCATGAAGATCGAGCACGTCGCGATCTGGGCGGCGGACCTTGAAGCACAGCGGCGTTTCTACGAAACGCGCTTCGGCGCTACCGCCGGCGATCGTTACCACAACACGCGCAAGGACTTCCGCTCCTACTTCCTCAGGTTCGCCGATGGCGCGCGGCTCGAGCTGATGGCGATGCCCGGCATCCCCGCCAGTCAGGATAGCGTGGCGGCCCAACGTCTCGGGCTGATCCATCTGGCCTTCTCGGTCGGCAGCCAGGAAGCGGTAGACCAGCACCATGCGCAAAGCGTGGCCGAAGGGCTGCGCGTGCTCGACGGCCCGCGCTGGACCGGCGATGGCTACTACGAATACGTGCTGCTCGATCCGGAAGACAACCGAATCGAAGTCACGATCTGAGGGGCGGTTCGAAACACGCCCTGTACACGCAACAAGGTTGAACAAAGATGAACGGAATACGACTGATCGCCTGCGATCTGGATGGCACCCTGCTCGACGAACAGAAGCAGCTGCCGGCTGACTTCGCCCACACGCTGGCGCAACTCGCGGCGCGCGATGTGGTGTTCTGCCCGGCGAGCGGGCGGCAGTATCACAGCATCCTGGCGCTGTTTCCCGAGCTGGCGGCGACGATGCCGGTGATCGCGGAAAACGGCGCGCTGGTGATGATGGGCGAGCGGGAGCTGGCGTCGAGCTGCCTCGCGCGCGCGGATGTGAGCGAACTGGTGGCGATCTGGCGCGGGCTGGTGCAGCAGGGCCTCGATGTCGGCGCGGTGATGTGCGGCAAACGCTCGGCCTATGTCGAGCGCGGCGGCACGGGATTCATCGACGAGGTCGCCAAGTACTACCCGCGGCTGGAAGTGGTCGATGACCTCGCCGCCGTGGCGGATGACTTCCTCAAGCTGGCCCTGTGCGTGCCGGGATCTGCCGAACGCGACATCTACCCGCACTTCGCGGCGCTCGGTCCGTCACTCAAAGCGGTGGTATCGGGCGAGCGCTGGGTCGACGTGATGGCGGCAGGCGTCAACAAAGGGCGCGGGCTGCAGCAGTTGCAGGCGGCGCTGGGCATCGCCCGTGAGCAGACGATGGCCTTCGGCGACTTCGTCAACGACCTTGAAATGCTCGACGAGGCCGCCCACTCCTACGCGATGAAGAACGCGCATCCGGCGGTCGTGGCGCGTGCGCGTTTCCGCGCGCCCTGCAATACCGAGCGCGGCGTGCAACGGGTGATCCACAGCCTGCTGGCCGGCGCAGCGGTCTGAGCCCGAGGTGGTGCAGGGCGGCCCGGCGAGCCGGGCCGTGTTTCAGCGCGCCAGCCGGTACATCGCCATGCTGGCGAGGAAGTTGGCCTCTTCGGCCACCGGTTTGTCTTCGTCGAACGCGGCGCGCTCAAGGATGCGGATGCCGCGCTGCTCGCACAGCGCCTCGAAATCCGCGATCGTGAAGAAGCGGACGTTCGGCGTGTCGTACCACTCGTAGGGCAAGGTCTCGGAGACCGGCATGCGGCCGTTGAGGATCGCCTGCCGGTGCTTCCAGTAACCGAAGTTCGGGAAGCTCACCACCGCTTCGCGGCCGACGCGCAGCATTTCGTCGAGGATCTTCTCGGTGTGGTGCACCGCCTGCAGCGACAGGCTCATGATCACGTGATCGAACTGGCCGTCGTTGAAATCGGTGAGGCCCTTCTCAAGGTCGATCTGCAGCACATTGACGCCGTTGCGGATGCAGGCCACGACGCGATCGGGGTCGGCTTCCACGCCGTAACCCTTGATGCCCCGGGTGTCACGCAGGAAGGCGAGCAGGCTGCCGTCACCGCAGCCGAGGTCCAATGCGGTATCGCCGGGCTGCACCCAGCGCGCGATCACTTCAAAGTCGAAACGGGTAGACATCTCAAACTCCAATGCCGTCGAACCACGCGCGCAACACCGCGTGGTACTGCGGATCGTCGAGCAGGAAGGAGTCATGGCCGGCCGTGCTTTCCAGCTCGGCGTAGCTGACCTTGAGACCGTTCTGGATCAGCGCGAACACCAGCTCGCGCGAGCGCTCTGGCGAGAAGCGCCAGTCGGTCGAGAACGAGGCGACGAAGAAGTCGGCCTTGGCGCGCGCGAGCGCGGCGGCGAGGTCGCCGTCGTAGTCGAAGGCCGGGTCGAAGTAGTCCAGCGCCTTGGTCGCCAGCAGATAGGTGTTGGCGTCAAAGTAACCGGCGAACTTGTCGCCCTGATAGCGCAGGTAGGACTCGATCTCGAACTCCACGTCCCAGTGGTACTTGTGCTCGCCGTGGCGCAGCTTGCGGCCGAATTTCTCGCCCATCGCGTCGTCCGACAGATAGGTGATGTGGCCGACCATGCGCGCGAGCTTGAGGCCATTCACTGGCACCACGCCGTGCTCGTAGTAGTGGCCGCCGTGGAATTGCGGGTCGGACTTGATCGCCTGCCGCGCGACTTCGTTGAACGCGATGTTCTGCGCCGAGAGTTTCGGCGCCGCGGCGATGATCGCGGCGTGGCGCACGCGGTCCGGGAAGGCCAGCGTCCACTCCAGCGCCTGCATGCCGCCGAGGCTGCCGCCCACCACGGCCGCGAAGCGTTCGATCCCCAGCAGATCGGCCAGCCGGGCCTGTGCCGCGACCCAGTCTTCCACCGTCACGAAGGGGAAGTCCGCGCCCCAGGGCTTGCCAGTGGCCGGGTTGATCGAGGTCGGCCCGGTCGAGCCATAGCAGCCGCCCAGGTTGTTCACCCCGATCACGAAGAACTTGTTGGTATCCAGCGGCTTGCCGGGGCCGACAAGGTTGTCCCACCAGCCCACACTCTTGGGTTTGCCGGCGTAGGTGCCCGCCACATGGTGCGAGCCTGACAGCGCGTGGCAGACCAGCACCGCGTTGTCGCGCTGGGCGTTAAGGGTGCCGTAGGTCTCGTAGACGAGATCGTAGGCTGGCAGCACCGCGCCGCTTTTCAGCGTGAGCGGCTCTGCGAAATGCGCCGTCTGCGGCGAGACGACGCCAACGGATCCGGAAGAAGTCATGGTTGCCCGTCAGAAAAACAAAAACCCGACCGGCTCTCGGAGAGCAAACGGTCGGGCTGCCCTCGCTTTAGCCGGATTTGTATTGCGCCCGCAAGCTGTAGATCAAATCGGCGCAGTGGCAGGAAACTAACGCGGGGGCGGCTGGAAGTCAAACCGCCGCATCAAGGCAGGAAAGAAAACGGTGGGCCGCCGCATGTGGGCGGCCCGCCGTCAGGAGCGTCTCTCCCGGTCCGCTCAAAGCCTGAACTTGGATACCGCTGCGCGGAGTTCTGCCGCCATCGATTCGAGGTCGTTCACCGAGCCGGCGCTGCGGGTGATCGCCGCATTGGTCGAATCGCTCATCTGCGCGATCCGCTCGATGTGCTCGGCAATCGCATGGCTGGCCGCGCTTTGTTCGTTGTAGGTCTCGACCAGTTCGGCGACTTCGTGGCGGGTCGTATCGGCCCCGCTCTTGAGCGAGCCGAGGGCCGGGCCGAGGCGGCTGATCGCTTCGACCGACGAATTCGCCTGGGTGGCCGATGCGCGCATCACGCGGGCGACACTTTCGGTCTCACCGTGGATCGCGCCGAGCGCGGTCATGATCTCGCTGGTTGCCTTGCCGGTCTTCTCGGCCAGCTTGCGTACCTCGTCCGCCACCACTGCGAAGCCGCGCCCCTGTTCGCCGGCGCGCGCCGCTTCGATCGCGGCGTTGAGCGCGAGCAGGTTGGTCTGGTCGGCGATCTCCTTGATGATGCCGGCGATGCCGCTGATGCGGGTGGAGTGTTCTTCGAGGCGGCCGATGTTTGACGCTGCGGTATTGACCGACTCGGCAACGCGGCCGACTTCGTCGCTCGCGGCGTCGGCCAGTACCGAGCCTTCTTCCGACATGCGATGGGCGTTCTGGGCTTCTTCGCGCACCCGCGCGGCGCGCTCGGCGACATGGTCGAGGCCGGCGGTCATCTCCTGCACGGCGGCGGCGATGCCGGCGGCGGCTTCGCTCTGCTGTGCGGCACTGCCTTCGATCTCGTGATAGGCACCATTCAGGTGCTGGGCGGCGCCGGCGATATTGGCGCTCGATTGCTCGATTGCACCGATCATCGCGCGCAGCTGCTGCTGCATCGCGTCAAGCGCGGTCAGCAGCTTGCCGGTCTCGTCGTTGCGCTCGACGCGGATCTCGGTGCTCAGGTCGCCGTCGGCAATCTTCTCGGCCAGCTTGACCGATTGCCCCAGTGGCTTCGTGACCGAGCGGATGATCGAGAACGACAGTGCGACGGCGGCGATGAGGCCGACCAGCGCAATTGCCATGGTGGTGTTCTTGATCTTCGCGGCGTTAGCAGCCACGGCGGCATTGGACGCTTCGTTCTCCTTCACCTGCATCTTCAGCAGCGCTGTGAGGGCGTCGATCGCCTGCTCGAACGCCGGCAGCGCGTTCGAGCGGAACTCGGACACCGCCTGCATGCGGTCGCCCTCACCGTACATCTTCACCATCTTGTCGCGTGACTCGGTGAATTCGGCGTAGTGGGTCTGGAATTCCTTGATGTGCTTCTTGGAAGCAGCATCGGTCATCGACTTGAAAACCGTCTGCAGCCCCTTCATTGCGTCGGCATCGAGCTGACGCATGGCCTCGAAGTGCTCTTCGGCGGTCTTGACGTACTGGGTCTCCATCGCCAGCACGATGCGCATGCGGCTACGGTGCAGCGTGTCGAGCGAAACACCGAGCAAGGACATCGGCACCGTGTGCTGGGTGTAGGCGCTTTCCATCTGCGCGGTGGCGGTGCTGAGCCCGGAACGACCCAAGGCCACGACGACAACGACGAGGGCAAGCAGGAAACTGGAAAGAAGAACCAGTCGGGACGATATCCGCAGATTCTTGATCATTTTTTTGGAACTCCGGAGAGGGGACTGGCCATGTACAGCACGGTTATCGGTGCGGGCCCCGGAAACTTGAGCAATCCCGGTCAGGTTTTGCCCTTTTTTGCGATTGACGCGGCGCCGCCATGGATGCATCGGGCGCATTGCCGAAAAGCTGACATGGACTTGTCGCCCATATGCGACAGGGCGCTCTCGTTCGACCGAAAAACATGACGCTGGCTTGCCGCTCGCCTATAACGACAGTCCGCCCGAGTGAACTGTCGTCCCGCTGGAGGACGGCGCCGGAGGTTTCCGATGTCCGCTTTGCCGCATCTGATCGGCCAATCCGAGGTCTTCCTGCATGCGCTGCGCCTGATCGAGCGCCTGGCGCGTTTCGACGCGCCCGTGCTGATCACCGGTGAAACTGGCACCGGCAAGGAAGTCGCGGCGCGGGCGATCCATTACCTGTCGGCGCGGCGCGAGGCGCCCTTTGTGCCACTCAACTGCGGCGCCTTGCCCGATGCGCTGATAGAAAGCGAGCTGTTTGGCGCAGAGCGGGGCGCCTATACCGATGCACGGCAGACGCGCGGCGGCCTCATCGAAGCGGCCGATGGCGGCACGCTGTTCCTCGACGAGCTGGATGCGCTGCCGCCGCGCGCTCAGGTTTCGCTATTGCGCTTTCTGCAGGACCAGAGCTATCGCCCGCTTGGCTGCAGCCGCGAACGGGCGGCGAACGTACGTGTGGTGGCCGCGTCCAGCCCGCGGCTGACGGCGCTGATCGAAGCCGGGAGCTTTCGCCCGGACCTGGCCTGGCGCCTCAATGTGCTGGCGATCGAGCTGCCGCCGCTGCGCGAACGGCCGGGCGACGCCAGCCTGCTGGCCGAGCACTTCCTTGTTCGCTACGCCCGGCGCTATGGACTCGGTCCCTGCTCGCTCGACCCGGCGAGCCTGCAATGGCTCGAAACCCATCTCTGGCCCGGCAATGTGCGCGAACTGGACAACCTGGTCCACCGCAGCCTGTTGCTGTGCGAGGGCGGCGTGCTCCGGCTGGGTGGCCAGTCCGCCCCGGTGCCGCGACCGTCCGCATCCGGCCCGCTGTCATTCAACGAAGCGCGTGCGGCGGCGATCGAGCGCTTCGAGCGGCAGTACCTCGAAAACCTGATGCGCGAAGCGGGTGGCAACGTCAGCCTGGCGGCGCGGATCGCAGGCAAGGAACGCCGCTGCCTCGGCAAGATGTTGAAGAAGTACGGCCTTGACCGCGGCGCCGTGGCCTCGACACCCGCGACTGGGTCATTCCAGACCCACCCGGGTGAAATCGCACCCGCCCCGCGCGAACGCCGCTCCCCGGCGCGGCGGCATCTGCCGGTCGCATTCGAGCGGCGCAGCTTGAACTCCTGAGGCCGGCGCCGGACGGCCAGGGGGTGGGTCGCCAGCCACCCGGCCGTTCGGCGCAGCCGCATCCCGGCGGCAATCAATCCCCATTCAAATCAGTCGCTTGCGTTTAGTTGCAGGGACTGGCACGCCATTCGCATAAGCGGGCTGTTGCGCCTGATGGAGGTTGGCGTGTGTCCAGCCAGCGATTCGCATGTGGGTCGGGTCGTCGAAGCGATCGAGAGCTACCTCTCCGCGCACCCCGGGGCGGCGGATAGCGAGCTAGGCATTGCCGAATGGTGGCTGCCCACCGAGGGGGTCGATGCCGATCCGCGCGACGTGGCGGCGGCACTTGATTGGCTGGTGGCGCACGCACGGGTTGAACGTCAGACCTTGCCCGATGGCCGCGTGATCTTTCGCGTGGCGCGCGAGACAAGTCAGGGGGATCACTGAGTGGCTGGAACCAACGCGATCGCGACTGTCAGCAAGACCCTGCAGGGCCTGCTCGCCGAAGCACGGCCCGCGGCGTTTGCCGAGCTGCCGGTCGCCTTGCTGCGGCCAGCCGACTTCGACAACGCCTACAAGGACGTGAAGGACGCGACCGACGGCGGCTTTGGGCTCTTGCTGCACCGCGTCACGATCAACACCGCGCGGCGTTCGCTGCCGCCGCGCACCGCGCCCGATGGCACGCGCCTGCGGCCCTCGCTGCCGGTGGATCTGCACTACCTGCTGGTGAGCTGGCACAAGGATGTCGAGACCAGCCAGATGATGCTGGGTTGGGCGATGCGGCAGGTCGAGGACGTGCCCTTGCTGCCGGCCAGCCTGCTCAATCACTACGCGCCGGCCAGCGACGTTTTTGCGGACAACGAAGGCGTGGAAGTGGTCTGCGACCCGTTGCAGATCGCCGACTGGCTTGGCTTGTGGGACAAGCTCAAACCGCATCTCGTGATCGGCATGACGTATGTGGCGCGCGCGGTCCTGCTCGACTCCAGCGTGCCGCTGCACAGTTACGCGCCGGTACTCGAGCGGGTGTTTCCGGTCGGCGAGGTGACGCCGTGAGCGTGCGCGAGATGGAGCGCCTTCGCCTGCGCCCCGGTGTCGGCCTGCGCCTCGAAGACCCCTTTGGCGGGCCCTTGGGCGAGGGCTTGCAGGCGAGCATCGTGCTTGCCGACAGCGGCCTGCCGCCGGTCTCGCTGCTGCCCACACCGTCCGGGTACTGGACGGCGCAAGGCCTGCCCGGCCTGCGTGCGTGGGAGGCGGGCGAAGGGGACGACCCGGCGCTGCTTGCACGGCTGTTCGAGGTGGCGGTCAACGATCCGCGCGGCCGGGTGCTGCCTAGCCGTTTTCGCGTCCGGCTGCCGCAGAACCGGCTTGCCCATCTGGCCTGCCCCGGCGTTGCGCCAGGCGATCCGCCGATCGAGCACTTCCCGATTCCCCTGTTCGCGGCGCCGGCGCGCAGCGTACCGGCAGGCTGGGCCTGTGTTCGTGCCAGTGTGCGCGAATTGCCGCTGGCCGACCCTGACAAGGCGCCGCCGGCCGCATGGGCGCTGGTCGATGTCTTTCAGGGCGCGACGCGGCTGGCAACAGGGCTGGCCGACGCGCGCGGCGAGGCGCTGCTTGCTTTCCCTTACCCGGAGCCGCCGGATGCGGGCGCCGGTACGCGCAGCGCATTCGATGTGACCTGGCCGCTGACCCTGTCGCTGCGTTATCGCCGGCAGTCCGCGGCGTCGATTCCACTGCTGTGCGATCTGCTCGCACAGCCTGCCAAGCCCGTTGCCCGTTCCGCCGCCGGCGAGCCGCCGGTTGTCGTTATGGGCGCCGATCTCTCCGTCAGCCTGCGCTATGGCCAGCCGCTTGCGGTGGCAACCCCCGGCGCGCGGGCGCTCTTCGTGCAACCCTAGGAGCTCGCCATGCCCGAATATCTCGCACCCGGCGTGTACGTCGAAGAGACGTCCTTCCGTGCCAAATCCATCGAAGGCGTCAGCACCACGACCACCGGTTTCGTCGGCCCCTGCCGCTACGGCCCGATCACACAGCGGCCGGACATCCTGACCGGGCTGGTCGAGTTTGAATACTTCTACGGCGACGGCCGCGCGCTGGCCTTCGACGACAGCGGCACGCCGGTCGGCGGTACCAACTACCTGTGGCACGCCGCGCGCAGCTTCTTCGAGGAAGGCGGCAAGCGCCTCTACATCAGCCGCATCTTCCGCCGCCTCGACGACACCGATCCGGATAACCCGAAGCCCTACGGCCCGCCGCCTGCCACGCTGAGCGACGACGCCGAGGCCGCGCTCGCCGCCGAGGTGGGCGAGACCCAGGGCGATGGCCATGCGCGTGCGCTGCTGGTGTCTGAAGACGCCATCCACGCGCTGGAGATCGTGCGCCAGGTGCGCGAAGCCGCCAGTGCCGCCACCAGCGGTGATGGCGCCGCGGCCAACGCGGCGTCTGCCGCTGCCGCCGCTGCATTGGTCCATATCCTTGCGGCAGCGCCGCTGCACGACACCGCGAAGGCCGCAAGCGACGATGCGGCCACCGCCGCTGCCGCTGCCAACGCCGCCCCCCTGGTGCCGGACGATGTGACCGCCGCGGTAACGGCTGCACGCGCCGCCGCCAACCTGCTGGAAGACCGTGTGCTTGGCGGCGGCCTTGAGCTGCGCGCCCGCTTCCCGGGCCGCGCCGGCAACTTCCGCATCCGCGTGTTCTTCCACTATGGGCAGAACGTGCTCGGGCTGCGCGACGGCGCACCGGGCGTATCCACGCTGCTGCACAACGACCTGGCGCTGATCGACACCGCCGACGGCGAGAACGGGCAACTGCACCGCGCCCGCTGGGATTCGGAAACCCGCACCTGGTCCTTCGAGCCTGCCGACGGCGGCACGCATGTCGAACTTGCCGACCTTGATCCGGACAACACCGACCCGGCCGCCCGTAATCGCATCCGCGTGCTGACGCTGTCGGTCGCGGTGGAGCCGATGGACGGCTCACGTGGCGCCGAAGTCTGGGAAGGCCTTGCGGCCGATCCGGCGCACACCCGCAGCGGCGCGCCGGATTCGCTCACCGCGCGCTTCCGCGTGCTGCCGGCGGCCGATCCGCAGGCGCGCGAAATTCCGATCGAAGTATTGGCTGGCGAGAACCTTGACGACGCGCTCGCGGTCATCGCTGCGCTGGAAGGCGCGCATGCCGCCGCCAACCCGCTCGGCGCAGGCGTGACCGCCGACCCGACCAACACGCTGGCGAACGCGCTGCGCGCGCCGGATGCCGACGGCGCGCTCGGCAGCATGGAGATTCGCCTGGCTGGCGGCAACGATGGCGCGCCGCTCACCGCCACCGAATACACCGGCCGTGCCGAGCTGACGGATCCGTACAAGACCGGCCTCGCATCGTTCGAAGACATCGAGGACATCTCGATCGTCGCGGCACCGGGCAGCACCTTCGGCTACGAGCTGTCGGACGCATCGCGCAGCAATGCGCAGGCGATCCTCAACACCGTCATCGCACACGCCGCCCGCATGCGTTACCGCATCGCCGTGCTCGACAGCGGCAACGACCAGTCCATCGCCGCCGTGCGGACCATGCGCGCCCGCTTCGATTCGACGTACGCCGCGCTGTACTACCCCTGGGTCAAGGTGCGCGACCCGATCACGCGGCAAGACCTGATGCTGCCGCCCTCAGGATTCGTCGCTGGCATCTACGCGCGCAACGACATCGAACGCGCGGTGTGGAAGGCGCCGGCCAACGAAGTGGTGCGTGGCGCGATCGGTTTCGAGCTGATGCTCAACCGCGCGCAGCAAGAGGTGTTGAACCCCGAGGGGATCAATTGCTTCCGCTACTTCGAAGGTCGCGGTATGCGGCTGTGGGGGGCACGCACGATCAGCTCCGACCCCGAGTGGAAGTACGTGAATATCCGCCGCTACTTCTGCTACCTCGAACGCTCGATCGACAAGGGCACGCAGTGGGCGGTGTTCGAACCGAATGGCGAGCGTCTGTGGGCGAACGTGCGCCGCACGATCGAAGATTTCCTGCTCAACGAATGGCAGTCGGGCGCGCTGCTCGGCGACCGGCCGGAGAAAGCCTACTTCGTGCGCTGCGACCGTTCGACCATGACGCAGAACGATCTCGACAACGGGCGCCTGATCTGCCTGATCGGCGTCGCACCGCTCAAACCCGCCGAATTCGTCATCTTCCGCATCGGGCAGTGGACTGCCGATGCACGTCGCTAACTGGAGAACCCGACCATGGCCGTGCTACGCGATCGCCCCTATGTGCAGTTCAACTTCCTCGTCGACCTCGGTGATGGCAACACCGAGGGGCCCGACGCGGGCTTCCAGGAAGTCTCCGGCATCGGTATGGAAGTCACCGTCGCCGAATACCGCAACGGCAACGAGCGTGAAAACTCGGTGCGCAAGATCACCGGGCTCAACAAGAGCACCGACGTCACCCTGAAGCGCGGCGTCATCGGCTCGCTGCGCCTCTACAACTGGCTCAACGAAATCCGCAACGGCAACCAGAACGCGATGCGCACGGTGACGATCCAGCTACAGAACGAAGATCACACCGAAGTCGTGCAGACCTGGAAGCTCCTGCGTGCCCGCATCATCAAGCACACCTCGGGGCCGATGAACGCCAAGGGGACGGATGTGGCGATGGAGGAACTGGTGCTCGCGTACGAGCGGCTGGAGATGGAGTGAGGGGAGGCGCCGTGCCTTTCGCACGCGATTCTTCTATCGCGCACGCCGAGTTTCGTGGCGTAGGTTGGGCTAAGCGCAGCGAAGCCCAACACTATCGCTTGCGATCGGTCGTGTCTCGCTTTGAGTGTGTGTCCGCTGAAGCCGGGTCCCGCCCCGGCGGGCGGGGTACTTTCTTTGTGCGAACAAAGAAAGTACCCAAAGAAAGTCGCCCCGCTTTAACGCCCCTTGCTGCGCAAGGGGTGCCCTGCGCTGCTCGAAACATCGGGTGTCTGCGCAACTCGCCCTCGCTGTCGCTCGGTGCTCGGACAGTGCTCGCCACCGCCGTACTGCGTGCGTCGGAACCCGATGCTTCTGCGCTGCTCGGCGTTTCAGAGGGGGAGGGAAAAGCGTCGACGTTTCCCCGTTGTCCGATTCTCGTAGCCTGGGTGCAGGCCAAAGGCCGGAATCCGGGATGTACGTTTGAAGATTTGGATGCGCCTGCCCCGGATTTCGCTTCGCTCCATCCAGGTTACGAACATCACCCAGGCGTTGCGCCGCTGATGGTTCTGACTTTCGGGTCCCGTCGAGAGCGCCGAGTAGCGGAGCGCGACCGGGAAGAAGGCCGAGGACTGTCTGAGCTCCGAGCGCAGCGAGGGCGAGTTCCGCAGGCCCCCGGTCGTGCGAGCAACGCAGGGAAGTCAGGTGCGCAGCACCTGACCGCGAACGCCGGGTCGCCTTTTCTTGGTTACTTCTTTTGGCGAAGCAAAAGAAGTAACACGCCCGCCGGGGGCGGGACCCCGGCCGAAGCACGGTTGCTAGGCGTCATCCGTCGTTCTGCGCGTTGGGCTTCAATGCCTTCAGCTCAAGCCACGCCAACGCCAACGCGTGACCACGACCGCCAGTGCCAGAACATGCGTCGGAGGCCATGACGATGAGCCTCCGTCTTCCAGGTCTCGCCTTCGAATCCGCCCCCGTCGCCCTCGACGAGCGCCTCCCCCGCATGGACATCGCGCTGTTCGTCGGCTTCGCGCGTCGCGGCCCGATCGATCGGCCGGTGCTGTGCGAGGACTTCGCAGCGTTCACTTCGGTGTTCGGCCCGGAGCACGATCTGTTCATCGATGCTGGCAGCGGTGCGCCGGTCACCGCGCAACTCGCGCCGGCGGTGCAGAGCTTCTTTGCCAACGGTGGGCGGCGCTGCTGGGTGGTGCGGGTCGCGCTGCGGCCGGTGACGGCCAAGTTGCCGCTGGCGGGCTTGTGGGTCGAGACCAAGCTCGGCTGGCGCGCGGTTCAGGCACGCGCGGCGAGCGGCGGGCGTTGGGGCTTCGGCTTGCGCGCTGGTGTGCGGTTGGAACGCGCGGCGCTGGGCGTGCTGAGCGCGGGCAACCCATGGGATGGGCAGGCGCCGCACCGGATTGCGCTGGACCCGGCGAGCACGGCGCTGCCGGAAGCGGGCGACCTGCTGCGCTTCGTCAGCGATGCGCCTGATGCGGTTGTGGCAACGGATTTCTCGCGCGTTGTCACGTTCCTGCGCGTTGCCAGTGTGCTCAAACGCAACGACGGCCAGCACGGCACGCGTGTCGATGCGCGCATTGCCGAATCCTGGTGGTTCGGCGTACCGAAGGCCATGCCGGCGAGTTTCGACGGCAGCCTTGCGCTGCCGCGCGCAAGGTCGGTGACGGTGAGCTTTGTGGCGGACGATCAGGTGGCGGCGCCGTCGCCGATCGGACCGGAATGGTGCGGCGTGCTGCGTATCGAATTGCCGGCCACGCTTCGCAGCGCGGATTGGCCGCAGGCCGGTCATCCGCTGCGGCTCCGGGCTGGCGCACGGGTGTTCCTCGCCACGCTGGGTGACTGTGTGCTCGCCGCGCGCGACGCCAGCACCGTCACGCTCAAGGCGCAGGTGGCCTTGCTGGAACAGCTGCCCGCGCCCTGCGCGCTGAATGACGAGCCGCTCGGCGAACGTCTGCGCATCACGCTGATGAGCGACGACGAACTCGAAGGCGCGCGCACGCTGACCGACGTTGGCCTGTGCCCCGGCCATGCGCGCGCCTGGCAGGCGCTGCCGCGTGACGACGCGCGCTGGAGTGCCGACCCGGCTCACGAGGTCGTGATTCCTGCCAAGCACGCGGCACTCTGGGCCGAGGCGCGAACGAATGCGTTTCCGATTGCCGGCCGTGGCTTAGGCGATTGCCTGCCGATCGGTCTTCCCTGGGCTGCACCGAGCTGGCTCGACGCGGTGCAGGATGCGCGCAGCAGCATGGCGCGCGACGGGCTGCGCCGCTTGTCGGCGGCACTGTTCCTCGACCCGCGCCTCGCGGACGCGACGATGCACACCCTGGTTGCCCGCGCCGAGGCCTTGCGCTTCCCCTTCGACCCTGCACGCATGCCGGCGCGCTCGGTGCGCGGTGTGCATAGCCTGCTCGCGCTGGAAGAGGCCACCTTGCTCGCGGCGCCCGACCTCGCCCTGCCGCCGTGGCGCCCGGCCCACGCGGCTTCATGGCCCGCACCGGCGTCGTCCGACCCGGTTGCGGGCCCGACCGGCCCCTGCGGTGCGGCGCTCCCCTTTGCCGCCTGCGTGCCGGTGCGCGTGGCGCCGCCGCTGCTGACGATAGCGGTCGACGGCGAATCGCGCCTCACCGCGCAGTGGACCGCCGACCCGGTGGCGGATCAATTCATCCTTGAAGGCGCACGGCATCCGGATTGGCAGGATGCGGTGGTGCTGTACCAGGGCGGCGACACGCGCTGGGCTTTCGACGGCGAACCGACACCCTGGCGCTACCTGCGGGTGCGCGTCGCGGCGCCGGGCTGCTACAGCGACTGGTCGATCGGTGCGATCGTGCCGCAGGCGGAAACGACCGGCTGGGCAGCGCAGCCGGATGCGCCGGAAGGGCTCCGCACCGCGCTGCGCGTGCAGCGGGCGATGTTGCGCATCGCCGCGGCGCGGGCCGACAGCCTTGCCGTGCTTGGTGCGCCGGCATGGATGGACGACGCCGATGCGCAGCGCCACATCGCCGCCTTGTCGCGCCACGGCCCGGGCGGCGGCGAATCCATGCTGGGTGACGACGAGGTCGCGGCACTGTCCTACGCGGCGATCTACCACCCCTGGCTGCGCCGCCGCCGTGCCGATGGCGTGGTCGCCTTCGCGCCGGAAGGGGCGGCCTGCGGGCTGATTGCGCGGCGTGCCTTGTCGCGCGGTGCGTGGATCGCCGCGGCGAACGAAGTGGTGGCCGACGCGATTGGTCTGGAACGCCCGCCAGCCGACCCGCTGCGCCTGTTCGGTGCTGGCGCCAACCTGTGGCGTTACGACGGTCTGCGGGTGCGCTTGATGGGTGCGCGCACGCTGAGTCTCGATCCCGACTGGGTGCCGCTGAATGTGCGCCGCCTGATGAGCCTGCTGCGCCGCCTGCTGATCCGCGAGGGCAACGTATGGGTCTTCGAGCCGAACGGCGCTGCGCTGGAGCGTTCGGTCGAGCGCGGCCTCACCGCATGGCTCACGCAACTGCATGCCCGTGGTGCCTTTGCCGGGCGCAAACCGGCCGAGGCGTGGCAGCTCACGCTCAATCCGGGGCAACAGCGCGACCGCGACGACGGCCGCTTCATCGTGGAGTTGCGCTTTGCACCGGCGACGCCGCTGGAGTTCCTGACCGTGCGCCTCGTCCGAAACGGTGATGCCCTGCGGGTTGAAGGAGCCTGAGATGGACAACCCGCGGCCCGAAACCGTCGTGTATCCCTTCACCGCCTTCAACTTCGCGGTCGAGATCAATCGCGCCGGCAGCGCCGAGCGCATGGCCGCAGCGTCCTTCGCCGAGTGCGACGGACTGGAGATCACGATGGAGGCGAAGACGATCCGCGAAGGCGGTGCGAACGGGCAGCTGGTGCGGCTCGCCTCGCCGGTGAGCTACGGCACGCTCACGCTCAAGCGCGGAATGACCGCCAACTTCGATTTGTGGGAATGGGTTGAGCAGACCGTCGAAGACCCGCGTGTGCGCGCCGACTGCGAGGTGGTGATCTTTGCTGCCGACGGAAGCACCGAGCGCGTGCGCTTCCTTGCTGCGCGTTGCCTGCCCGTGAAGCTGAAGGCGCCCGCGCTGAATGCCAAGGACGGCATGGTCGCGGTGGAGGAACTGCAGCTCGCCTACGAAACCCTGTCGCTCAAACCGCCGGGAGGCCGCTGATGCCGGTCGCGATTCCGCTTGAAAAGGCACGCCTGGTCGAACTCGAACCGGACTTCGAAACCGTGAAGTCCGGCGGCCGCAGCGTGTTTGTGCAGTTCAATCCGGAAAGCCTCAAGGTCAGCTTCGCCAACCAGGTGCAGCAGCCACAGGGTGGGGGGGATTCCGGTGCGCCGCCATCGATCCAGTTCGTCGGCGCGGGCACCACCAAGCTCACCGTGCAGCTGTGGTTCGACGCCACCGCGCCGATCGAGGCGCGTGCGCTGCCGCAAGCCGAACGCGGCGCCGGCAAGGTGGACGATGTGCGCAAGCTGACCCAGGAAGTCGCCTGGTTCATCACGCCGCAGCCGGCACCGAAGGACAAGAAGAAGTTCGTGCCGCCGGCGGTGGCCTTCTTCTGGGGCACCTTCCAGTTCAACGGCATGATCGATTCGATGGACGAGTCGCTGGAGTTCTTCGCGCCGGAGGGCAAGCCCCTGCGCGCGCAAGTCTCGCTGGCGATGTCGCAGCCGCGCATTTCGGCCTTCAAGTTCGCGCAGCCGGTCGGGCGCCCCGACGCAGCACCGCGCACACCGCTCACCGGTGGCGGCTCGGGCGCCACCGCGCCGGGCGCAGCTGGTGCCGGCAGTACCGGCCCAGGCGCGCAGGCGCTGACCGCCGCACCCACCGGCGCCAGCCTGCAGCAGATGGCCGCCGCGAGCGGGCAGGGCGGCGACTGGCGGGCGATCGCGCAGGCCAATGGCATCGAGAACCCGCGCCTGCTGGCGCCGGGTCAGTTGATCAACCTGAACATCGGGCGGGGCTGAGCGATGCCGATCGTGATCAACGACTTCGAAGTGGTGACGGCGCCTGCGCCGTCCGGTGCGGCCAGCGCCGCGCCCGACACGCCTGCGGCAGACAGCGCGCCGGCGGCCGACCCGCACACCCTCGCCGCGGTGCTGGCCTGGTTGGCTGCACGCAGCGACCGGCTCAAGGACGACTGAGCATGCCGCCGCCGGAAGCCCTTCGCTCCGCACGCCCGACCGTCGTGATCGATGGCGAGACCTATCCGCAGGTCGCCAGCGGGTTGCGCGAACTCGCGGTGAGCGATAGCGACGCCGGCCTCGCGCATTGCAGCCTGACGCTGGAGAACTGGGGCCCGCGCAACGGCACGCCGGACTACCTGTACTTCGACCGCCGCGTGTTCGATTTCGGCAAGCAGCTCGAAATCCGTGTCGGCGACGCCACGCTGTTCCGTGGCCGCATCAGCGCAATCGAGGCCGCGTTCGAAGAGGGCACGCCGCCGGGCATCACGGTGCTCGCTGAAGACCGCCTGCAAAGCCTGCGCATGGCGCGCCGCACGCGGGTGTTCGAGCAGATGAGCGATGCCGATGTGATCCGCCAGATCGCGAACGATCACGGCCTGCAGCCGGAGGTGAATCTCTCCGGCGATACGCATCGTGTGCTTGCGCAGGTGAACGAAACTGACCTGCGCTTCCTGCGCGAACGCGCGCGGCGTGGTGGTTTCGAAATCTGGGTGGACGACCGCACCCTGCATGCGGCCGAACGCAGCAGCCGGCGCGGTTCGCCGCTCACGCTGACGATCGGTGCGAGCCTGCGCGGCTTCCGTGTCGTTGCGGACCTGGCGCATCAGGTAGATACGGCGCGTGTGGGGGGTTGGGATGTGTCGGCGAAGGACGCGCTCACCGGCGAGGCGGCGGCCTCGTCGCTGTCGTCCGAAGGCGGTGGCACTCGCGGTGCGGATCTGATCTCGCAGGCGCTCGGGGCGCGCACCGAAGTTGTCTCGCATGTGTTCCCCGCCACACAGTCCGAGGCCGACGCGATTGCCCGCGCTTGGCTCGCCGCACGTGCGCGGCGCTTCGTCGTCGCCCATGGTGTGGCCGAAACCACCGCCGATCTGAAGGTCGGCGCGCGGATCGAGATCGCCGAAGTCGGCCCGCTCTTTTCGGGTGCATACGATCTTGTTGGCGTGACGCATCGTTTCGACAATCGGATCGGCTTGCGCAGCGACATCGCGCTGGAGCGCGCATGGATCGGGGGCGCGTCATGATGCCGAGCGACGAGCTCCGCACCCGCGCCGCGAGCGGCCTTGGCGGCCCGTGGTACGGCGTCTATCCGGCCCAGGTCACCGACATCAAGGACCCGGACGGCCAGGGCCGCGTTCGCGTGAAGCTGCCCTGGGTGCCGGATTCCGGCAGCGCGCACTACGAGAGCTGGGCGCGCCTGACCACGCTGATGGCCGGCAACAACCGCGGCAGCTGGTTCATCCCGGATGTGGGTGACGAGGTGCTGGTGGCCTTTGTCGGCGGCGATGTGCGCCACCCCTGCGTGGTCGGCGCACTGTGGAACGGCAGCGATGCACCGCCGGATTCGATGGACGGTGCCGGCAACAACTACCGCAAGGTGATCCGCTCGCGCAATGGCGTGAAGCTCACGCTCGACGATCAGGACGGGCAGGAGAAGTTCATCGTCGAAACCCCGGGCGGCCAGAAGATCACGCTGCAGGACGGCCCCGGCAAGGTCGAGGTGGTCGACTCCAACGGCAACTCGATCAAGCTCGAAACCTCGGGCATCACGATCGACGCTGCAGCCAAGGTAACCGTCAATGCGGGTGCAATGGTCGAGGTGAATGCGGGCATGGTCACAGTGAACGCCGGCATGTCGCGCTTCTCCGGCGTGGTGCAGTGCGACACGCTGATTTCGAACTCGGTGATCAGCGCCTCCTATACCCCCGGCGCCGGGAATATTTGGTAGCCATGGACCGCGCGCGCTTCCCTGATCACGACAGCGTCTGGCAGGCGCCTGCGCCGCTGTGGGGCGGGGCGCGTGAGCGCACGCTGCGGCCAGCCTTGCTGCGTTTTGCCGACGACGATTTCATGGAGCGCATCGCGGCGATCCTCGCGCAGCCCGATTCGGCAGCGCGTACCGCGGCGCTGGCAGCCTTGCAGGCACGTGGCGAAACCTGGCGCGACGGCATGCCTGCGGCACCGAAGCCTGCACCCGCGGCGTCGCCCCTGGCACGACGCATTGCCGCACGCATTGGCAAGCCGCTACGTCTCAACGTGCAGGCTGAGGCGCCCGAGGTGGCGGCACCGGTCGAACGGCCGCTGAAACTGTTCCAGCCCGCGCATCAACGTTACTACCTGGTCGGTGCGAGCCTCGTGTGCGGTGTGCCGGGTCTGCCGGATCGCGCGCTCGACAGCGCGAAGAAGGAGGCGGTGCGTTTCGTCGTGCGGCGGCTGCTTCCGACCGCCGCGAATACCACGGGTGCTTTCGCAAAGCCGACGCACACCGCCTACGACCCGCAACAGTGGCAGGAGTACGCCTGGGTCGGTGCGCGCTGGGTGGCGGCGGCAAGCGACGCGGCGGCGGATGGCGAAGAGATGCTGCCGCTGTTCCCGCTCGCATGGCGCGAGGCGGGGCCCGCCGGCGAGCGGCCGCGCAGGATGTGGGCAGGCCTCGTGCCGGTCGGCAAGCGCGAGGCCTACCTCGGCGGCGCAATCGACGACGCCGCAGCCCCGCCGGCGTCCGACAGCGGCGCGGTGGAGGACGATGACGCGCGCCTCACGCTGCTGCGCAAGACCGTCACCGGCCCCTGGCGCCAGCTGATCGAACAGGGCTGGGCGCACTACAACCGCCACGAGCGCACTAGTCCGGTGGCAGTGGATCAGAAATTCCTCGACGACGAAGAGGGGCGTTCGACGCTCGCACGTCGTCGTCTGCGTGAGGCGATGCAGATCGGCGGCTGGTATGTGCTGACCGACTTCGCGAGCTGGCTGGCGGCCGAACTCCCGAACGTGTGGCAGGCAGTGCGCGCACGTGCGGCCGGCACCGCGCTGCCGGCGATGAGTGCCGCGGAGCGCGGCTTCTTCGATGCGCTGGATGCGGCGCAGGTCGGGGGCGGGCTCGCCAACTCGCTCGCCGAGGCGGTGGGCAACGCGTATCAGGCCAACCCGGAGGGGCTCGCCTACGACGCCGGCAAGTCGGTCTCAGAGAACGCCCAGCGCTTGTTCGCAATGCCGTCCTCGCTGTGTGCTGCGCTGGTCGCGGCCGATGCGGCACGCAGCGCGCTGGAAGCGGCATCGGGCGTGTTCGCCTGGACCGGGCTCGCGGCGCGGCGCGGCTGGCCGGGCTTCCTGTATCCGCTCGCCGACGGCGTCGTGCCCACCGATGCGCCATTGCCAATGGCGCTGGCGGAACAGGATGCGGCCTTCCAGATCTCGCCGCTCGAGCGTCGCCATTTCCGCGCGCTCAACCGGCTCGTTGAACTCGCCGCCGCTGCGTTGCCGGCGGCACCCGAGCGCGCCAAGCTGCTTAACGTCACCGCGCCGCCGCGGCTCGACGCGGAGAACTGGTTCGTGATCCGCTGCGTGTATCTGAAGCCGGAATGCTTCAAGCACGGTGCGCTGCTCTCGGCACCCACCGAAGCCTTCCAGCTCGCCAGCTTTTTCGACCCCGATGCGCCCGCGCGGCCGATCCGCATTGGCCTGCCGGTCGACACCAGCGCCGCGGGCTTGCGCAAGTTCGACAAGAACACGGCCTTCGTCATGAGCGATCTGCTCTGCGGCCAGGTCGCCCGCGCCAAGGGGCTCGGCCTGATCGATCTCGTGCGCTCGGTGCTGCCGTGGCCGCTGCACAAGGACCTCGATGTCGGCGACATGGGGCCGTGCTCGAAGAACGACCCCAACCAACTCGGCATGATCTGCTCGCTGTCGATTCCGATCATCACGCTGTGCGCATTGATCCTGCTGCTCGTCATGGTCGCGCTGCTGGACATGATCTTTGCGTGGCTGCCGTTCTTTGCGATCTGTTTCCCGATCTTGAAGAAGAAGGGGGGCGGGTCATGATTTTTGGTTTTGTTGCTGGGCGCAAAGGCGCCACGGGTAATGGTCGCGTAGCTAGGGCTGAGCTTCGTGAAGCCCAAGGTTTCGGCTTGCGACTTGCGTTGCCAGTTTGCGTCGGCCTTCCCGCTGAAGCCGGGTCCCGCCCCGGCGGGCGGGTTCCTTTCTTGTGCCGACAAGAAAGGAACCAAAGAAGCGGCCCCCGCTTCAACGCCGCGCGCTTTGCGCACGGTCCCCTGCGCTGCTCGCGTCGCCGGGGGCCTGCGGAACTAGCCCTCGCTGCGCTCGGAGCTCGAACAGTCCTCGGCCCCGCCGTGCTGCGCACGTCGGAACCCGGCAACGCTGCGCTGCTCGGCGTCTCAGAGGGGGAAAGAAATGCGTCGACGATCAACCGTCGCAGCTTCTTCGTAGCCCGGATGCAGGCCGCCGGCCGGAATCCGGGAGGTGCGGTCGAACATCAGGTCGCGACCGCCCCGGATTCCGCTCTGCTCCATCCAGGCTACGAACAATGCGCAAGCTTCACGCGGCGGATGGTTTTGACTTTGGGTCCCGTCGAGAGCGCCGAGCAGCGCAGCGGGGTCGGGGGATCGGCGCGTAGCGCCGACGGCGAGGACTGTTTGAGCGGCGGGCGCAGCCCGGCGCGAGTTCCGCAGCCGCCCGACTTCGCGAGCACGCGAGGGAAGTCAGGTGCCCAGCACCTGACCGCGAACGCCGGGTCGCCTTTTCTTGGTTACTTCTTTTGGCGAAGCAAAAGAAGTAACACGCCCGCCGGGGGCGGGACCCCGGCCAAAGCACGCCAGCAAACCGCTAGCGCCAATCTCAAGCCGCACACGACAAACCGCTCAGTTTCGGCGCTTCAACGCGCGGCCCAACCAACAGCCGAGCGTTGGCTGCCACCGCAACACAGCAAAAGCACCAGACCATGAACGCTGACCACCTCCTCGGCCGCAGCCTGGCCTGGCCGCTCACGATCACCCCTGACGGGCGACTCGCCCGCTCATCGGGCGAGGACAACATCCGCGAGAACGTGCGCCTGATCCTCGCCACCAACCGCGGCGAGCGCGTCGGCGTGCCGGAGTTCGGCGCCGGGCTCGAGCAGTTTCTGTTCGAGCCGAACACGATCACCACCCACCAGCTGATCCGCGGCCGCGTCGAGCAATCGCTGGCGCGCTGGGAGCCGCGTATCCGCGTATCGCAGGTCGATGTCGATGTGCTGCCGGACGATCCGTTTGCGGCGCGCGTCACGATCACCTACAGCCTTGTTGCGACCGGCCGGCAGGAACGGGTCGGTCTGACGCTCACGCTCGGAGGCAGCTGATGCCGATCGAACTGCCCAAGCTCGACGACCGCGCATTCCGCGATATCGCCGATGAGGCGATCGCACGGATACCGTCGCACACACCGGAGTGGACCAACTTCAACGAGGCCGATCCGGGGGTCACGCTGCTGGAGCTCTTCGCCTTCATGGCGGAGAACATGCTCTACCGCGCGAATCAGATACCGGAGCGAAATCGCCTCAAGTTCCTGCAACTGCTCGGGGTGCCGCTGTTGCCGGCGCAGCCGGCACGTGGCGTGGTGGCGTTCGACAACGCTCGCGGCCCACTTGCGACACTCACGCTCAATCGCGGCGAACCGCTGCGCGCTGGCAGCCTGCCCTTCCGCACTACACAGGGGCTGGATGTGCTGCCGGTCGAATCCGCGCTGGTGTTCAAGCGCACACTCGCCTCGCCTGACGCGGTGACGCTCGCCGCGTATCAGGATCTCTACGCCAGCTTCTCGACCGGCGGCGCCGCGCCGGAGCTGAGCCTGTACGAGACCGTGGATCTGGCGAGTGCGCCCGGCACCGAGATCGGCGAAACCGAAGGCCAGTGCTTCTGGCTTGCACTCCTGCGCCGCAGCGCCGACCGCAATGCCACGCGCGAAGACGTCCGCGCCGCGATCGCCAGCAAGGTGCTGACGATATGCATGGTGCTGGCGCCCGAACCCGCGACCACACGACGACTCGCCGCGGGCGAGGGCGTCACGCACAAGCCGCCGCAGCTGGTGGTGGAGATCGCCGCGGCCGATCACCTTGGCCCGCCACCGGATCGCCTCGCCAGCTGGCGCAGCCTGCCGCTGCGCATGAGCGGCGATGGCGAGGTCGAACCGCTGCGTCTCGATGTGGAACTGCCGGCCGCCGAAGGGCTGCTGACTTTTGATGATGTCGACCCGCTTGAAGCGGGCTCGGGCGAGTTGCCGCCGCTGTTCGAAGATCCGCAGACCGATGCGCGTGTGGTGCTGTGGCTGCGTATCCGGCCGGAAGGGGATCTGGGCGGTGCGCGCCTTGCCCCGCTGTGGGCCGGCATCAACGCCTGCGCCGTCGAACAGCGCGACCTGGTGCGCAACGAGGTGATCGGGCTCGGCAGCGGCGCGCCGGATCAGCAGTTCCGCTTCGCTCGGGGGCCTATCGTCACCGGCAGCGTGCAGGTCTCGGTCGCCGGCACACCGTGGGCCGCGACCGACGAGCTGTACGCCGCGCCACCCGAGATCGCGCTGCGCGACGCGCGCTTGCCGCAGAGCCTGCAACCCGCTGGCGGCGGCGAGCTGAGCCGCGTGTTCGCGGTGGATGCGGAGGCTGGCCTGCTGAAGTTTGGCGACGGTCTGCGCGGTGCGCGGCCGCCCTTCGATGCAACGATCCTCGTCGACTACGACATCACCCAGGGCGCCGAAGGCAACGTCGCCGCGGGTGCGGTGAAGCTGGGGCCACGCCTGCCCGCAGGGCTCAGCGTTGCGAATCCGATTGCCACCTGGGGCGGGCGCAATGCGGAGTCGGCGGATGAGGGCGAGCGCAGCATCCAGGCCTGGCTGCGGCATCGCGACCGCGCGGTCACCGCAGAAGATTTCCGTGACCTTGCGCTGCGTACCCCCAGTGTGCGGCTCGCACGCGTGGAAGTGCTGAGCGCCTTCAAGGCGGATGTCGGCACGCAGGCGGGCGCCGTCACCGTGATGGTGGTGCCGGCCAGCGACCCGAAACACCCGGACGCGCCGCGGCCCGATCCGGTGGTGCTGCGCGCGGTGTGCGAATGGCTTGATCCGCGCCGCCTCGTCACCACCGATGTCTACGTCACCGGCCCGCGCTATCGCGGCCTGTGGATCGCGGTCGGGCTCGAACCCGATCCCGGTGTCGCGTTGGCCGAGCTGCGGCCGCGGGTGCGGGCCGCGCTGCTGGCCTTCCTGTCGCCGCTGCCGCTTGCCGACGCCAGCACGCGGCCAGGCGGCATCGACGACATCACGCCCGGCGGCTGGCCGCTGCGTGCGCCAGTGATCGCTGCACAGCTACTTGCAGTGGTCGCGCGGGTGCCCGGTGTGCGGCTGGTGAACGACCTGCTGCTGGGTGAGGAATCGTCTTCCGGCCCGCAACCGACCGAGCGCATCGCATTCGCCGATCTCGACCAACCAGAACTGCTGGGCCTGCTGGTCGAAGCACGCGACTTCGCACCCGGCGAGAACCCGCTGGTTGGCTTGCGCGATGCGACCTTGGGCCGTGCAGGCAGCGCCAGCGGCGATCGCCGCCTGCCGGTGCCTTTCATTCCGGATCAGTGCTAAGGACCATGATGCCCCCACGCTCATTCCATTCGCTGCCCCCCGAGGGGGCTTCCGAGCCCTTCGGGCGGCCGGGCGGGCTCTGACATGGATTCCAACGGCTCCCGCTACTGGCTGTTGCTCGGCCCCAAGGATTGGGGCGCGTGCGTGCGCAGCGATCTCGCTGGTTCGCCGACGCTCGCTTCCCTGTGGCCGGCGGGTGCCAGCGCGGGCGAACTCGCTGCAGAAGGCTGGGACGCGGACGACGCCGAGCTGATGCTGCCGCGCGAGGCCTTCCGCTTCCGCGCGGCACCGCTCGACGTGAAGCCCGGCGCCGCGCGCCGCCGCGGTGCCGCGGCGGATGCCGACGGCAATGTGTTCTGGATCGACGAAGACGGCCGCCGCATCCTGCGTCAGTGCGCGCAGAGCGGGCAGCTCAGCGTGTTCTGGCCTGTGGAGCGGCCGATGCCGGAAGTTGTTGGCGCGGTGACCCAGGCCTTCGGCCCCGAGCTGCCGCTGCTGGGCGAACCGACGCCGGCGTTCCGTGGCGTGGGTCAGCCGCGCTTTGGTGATGCGTCGGTGGCCGACGAGGCCGCGCCGCAACTCGCCGGCCTCGCGATGACGCCCGATCACCGGCTGATCGCCGGCAGCATCGCACCGGCCGGCCTGCTTGATTTCGACCTCATCGCCGGCGGGTCGCCGCGCTGGTTGGCGTGGCCTGACGCGGCGCCCGGCGTGCGCGCCTTCATGCCCTGCGACATCGCGGCGGATGCCTGTGGTCTGTGGATTCTCGACCGCGCGCTACCCGCCGACGCACTGCCCGCCACGCCGGTCGATGCCCGGCTATGGCGGCTTGATCGCCGACTCGCCAGCGTCGGGCCAGCCGGCGCGGCTCCGGTTGCTGAATCGGGTGACTTCGGGCCGCAGGGCGGCGGACCGCGAGCCCTGCCACCTGCGCCGAAGCGGATCGACTTCGCCCATGCGATCGCTCTGGCGCTGCGCTCGCCCATCGCGGTCGAGTCCTTGCCGGATGGCCGCGCGATCCTGCTCGACACGCCGCTGGCGGGTGACGCTGATCCTTGGGGCGCGCTGGTGATCGTGGCGGGCGACCCCGCGGTGGCGCGCGTGCGGCTGAGCCTTGACGCGGTGCGCGCGGTGATTGCCGATGAAGACGCCGATGCCTTCCGCCTCGCCGGCCATGCGCTTCTGGCCGAGGCCCCCGCAGCGGACGACGGCAGCGCGGCACGCGCGCAACTGTGGGTGGTGGGCGACGATGGCAACCAGGCCTTCCGCATCCTGCTGGTGGAGCGTGCGGGTGTGCTGTCGCTTGAGCCGCTGCCCGAATTCCAGCCGATGCGGCGATACGGCGGGCGCGGCCTGGTGTCGGTTGCCGGTGCGCCGAAGTACGACAGCGACGGGCACTGGGTGCCGCTGGTCGTGCAGCGGCGGCCGCGTTACAGCCGCCGCCTGCAGGTCGATACCTGGCCCGGCACGGCGGCGCGCCCGCCCTTTGATGCCGGCGAGCCCGGCTGCACCTGGCACCGCATCGTGATGGACGTAGCGATACCGCCCGCCTGTGCGATCCGCATCCAGGCGCGCGCGGCTGACGACCTTGCCGGACTGCGCAATGCGCCCTGGCACGATCAACCCGCATTGGTGCCGCGAGCGATCGGCGCCGAACTGCCCTGGCTCGCGCGCCGCGATGCGCAGCCGATCCAGTGCGAACGCGGTAGTCGCGAACTCCTGCTGCAAGGGGTGAAAGGCCGCTATGCGCAACTGCGCATCGTGCTGCTCGGCAACGGCCTCGCCACGCCACGCGTCGGCGCGCTGCGCATCTGGTACCCGCGCTTCGACTATCTGCGCTACCTGCCCGCGTGCTGGCGCGAGGACGCGATTGCTGCGGACTTCCTCGAACGCTTACTCGCCAACGTCGAGGGCCTGTTCACCAGTTGGGAAGATCGCATCGCTGCGGTGCAGTTGCTGTTCGACGCACGCACCGCGCCGCGCGAAGCGCTGCCCTGGCTGGCCGGCTGGTTGGGCCTTGCGCTCGATCCGCAGCTCGACGAACGCCGGCGCCGCCTGCTGGTGTGCTACGGCCACCGTCTGCTGGCACGCCGCGGCACGCTGCCGGCATTGCAACGCCTCGTCCGCATCGCGACAGACCCCTGCGTCGACCCGTCGATCTTCGACGACGACGCACCGCTCGCCGAGCGCCCCGGCGACGTGCGCTACCTCGAACGCCCGAATGGCGCCGCGCACACCCTCTTTGTGCGGGTGCCGGTGCGGCGCACTGCGGTTGGCGCTGCTGCCACGCTCACGCGTGTGCGCGATGTGCTCGCGATTGCCCTGCCGGCGCATGTGGCCGGCTCGGTGGAGACGGTCGACTACGCCTTCCGCCTGGGGGCTGCGCGCGTCGGGTACGAAACGCAGCTCGCGGCGGACGACCCGATTGCGGCGGCCATCGTCGATTTCGCGAACTTGGGGATGGCGAGGTTGGCTGCGCCGCCGGAAGGGGCGGCGCGGTGGGCGGTGGATCGCGATCGACTTGGGCTCTTGGGGGTGTTGTCGTGATTGGGGGCGTTCTTGTTTCCTGGCGGACTGCGCTGGCGGGGCTTGGCGAAGCCCGACGTTCTTCGGGCGGCTTGCGATTGGCCGTGTCGCATTGCGACTGTTGGTCCGCTGAAGCCGGGTCCCGCCCCGGCGGGCGGGTTCCTTTCTTGTGCCGACAAGAAAGGAACCAAAGAAGCGGCCCCCGCTTCAACGCCGCGCGCTTCGCGCACGGTCCCCTGCGCTGCTCGAAGCATCGGGTGGCTGCGCAACTCGCCCTCGCTTCGCTCGGAGCTCAAACAGTGCTTGCCACCGCCGCACTGCGTGCGTCGGAACCCGATGCTTCTGTGCTGCTCGGCGTTTCAGAGGGGGAGGGAAAAGCGTCGACGTTTCCCCGTTGTCCGATTCTCGTAGCCTGGATGCGGGCCGAAGGCCGGAATCCGGGATGTGCGTTTGAAGATTTGGATGCGCCCGTCCCGGATTTCGCTGCGCTCCATCCAGGCTACGAAACACACGCAATCGTTGCTCAACCGATGGTTTTGATTTTCGGGTCCCGTCGAGAGCGCCGAGTAGCGGAGCGCGACCGGGAAGAAGGCCGAGGACTGTCTGAGCACCGAGCGCAGCGAGGGCGAGTTCCGCAGGCCCCCGGTCGCGCGAGCAACGCAGGGAAGTCAGGCACGCAGTGCCTGACCGCGAACGCCGGGTCGCCTTTTCTTGGTTACTTCTTTTGGCGAAGCAAAAGAAGTAACACGCCCGCCGGGGGCGGGACCCCGGCCAACGCACGCCAGCAAACCGGCTGCGCCAATCGCGAGCCACACCCGTCAAAGGTCGGGTCTTCCAAAGTCCTGCCCAACCGGCGCGCGCCAGACCATACACAGTGCGGCGCGCCTAAGTGCTGCACAACGGACATCCAAAACCCAGAGGCCCGACCGGCCTCCCCGTTCACCACAATCCCTCTCCGGGAGAATCGCTCATGAGTGATGCCGCCTTCTCCACTGCCGCCACGCCGTCGACGCCCGAAGCCGACAAGCGTGTGCGCTACAGCCTGGGCCAGATTCTTGGCGCCGATGAATTCGAGCAGGAGCAGTTCTACTTCCTCGAGCGCGATCGCCAGCACAACCGTGTGCTGCACGGCTACGGCACTGCGCTGGGCCTGGCGGTGTCGCTGTCGGGCAGCGAGGTGCGGGTCGAGCCCGGGCTTGCGCTGACCGTCGCCGGCAAGGTGGTGCGGGTCGATGCGCGGCAGTGCGCCGACTTTGCCGCCTGGGTCGGCGCGAATGCGGCGACGCTGCTGCCGGCGGACGACGCGGGCTTCCAGCGCGCGCATGTCGTGCTCGGCTACCACGAGTGCGACACCGACCGACTGCCGCTGCCGGTTACGCCCTGCTGCGGCGAAGGCGAGGGCGTCGCGACGCGGATCGCGGAAACCTTCCATCTCGCCTTCGTCGCCGAACCGCCGGCGCAGGTCGAGGAATGGCTGACGGATCGCTTCGGTCGCCTGATCCGCGCGATCCGTCCCGCGCCCTCGGCGGGTACCGCGCTCGCGCTGGCCGATGTGCCGGCGCTGGTGCGCACGCTGATCGCCGGTGAAGCGGTGGGCGGGCCGTGGCAGGTGGCGGCGGCGGATTTCGATGCGGCGATCGCGCTGGCCGAGCGGGTGTGGGTGACCGAGGTGCGGCCGCAAGTGCCGGTGGACGCCGGCCCGCCTGCGGCACCGACCGCGCTGCATCCGGAAGAACCGGTGCTGCTCGCGAGCCTGCATTTCCGCCTCAATGCCGGCGCGCTCGACGTCGCCTCGCTGACGCTGGACGACAGCGCCCGCCCGCTGCTGCTGCCGACCCGCACGCTGCAGGAACTCTACGGCCTCGGCCAGACCGCGCAGCCGGCGGCCGCGACCGATGTGGTGCCGGAGACCCTGTTCAACCAGACCCCTGCGGTGGGCGCCAGCCTCGCCTATGCGCGGGCAGACCACACACACGGGTCGCCGACGCTGCCGGCGACCGGCGGCGATCTGACCGGGGCGATCACCGCGGCGCAGATCACCGCCCTGCAGGGCGTCGGCCTCGTCGCGACCGGCGCTGCGAGCGGGCAACTGCTGGGCTTTGACGGCAGCGTTTGGCGACCAGTACCCGCGCCCACCGGTGGTGGCGCGCCGGTGGTGCTGGGGGGAGACGCGAACGGCCCCGCGGGCGACAACACGGTGGCCGGCCTGCAGAAGCGCAAAGTCGTCGATACGGCACCCAGCAACGGCGACGCGCTGGTGTGGGATGCCACGATCGACGCGTGGCGGCCCGGTGCGGTGAGCGCGCCGCCCGCAGCTGCGGGCGTGAAGATCGTCGCGGCCGGCATCATCGGTTTCGACGGCACGCGCGGGCCGGTGTTCGGCAAGCTCGAGCTTGTAGACCGCGCGCCCTTCACGATCGGTTTCGATGGCTACATCCAGCCCAATGCCGACCGCAAGCACATGTACATCCTCAAGGCGATCGCGGTGGCCAAGCTCGACAGCCCGGTGCTGACGGTGGGCTTCAGCAGCTTTGGCGAAAAGGGCATCGTCGTCACGCTGGCGCTCGGTGGCAAGCCAATCGGCTTCGACAACGGCATGGAGCTGATGGTCGAGATCAGCCAGTACGGGGAGCTGCCATGAGCGCGCTGGCTGAAGCCGCGGCACCCGGCTACTTCGATGGTGCGCTGCGCGCGGTGAACTTCTTCGGCGGGCGCCTGCTCTCCGGCCGCGACATGGCCGATGAGCAGGCCGCCAGCGCGGCACGCGATGCCGCCATCGCCAGCGCGGCCGGCACCGGTATCGCCCGTGGGCTGGTCGTCACCCGTGCGCGCAGTGCGAACGGTTCGCTGCTCAATGCAGTGGATCTGTCGCCCGGCACCGCGATTGCGCCAGACGGCAGCGTGCTGCGCCTCGCCGCCGCACTGCGCATCGCGCTGGTGCCGGACGATTCACACGCGCCGGCGGCACCGCTCGGCCCGGGCGAATTCCGCCTGTGCGGGCCCAAGCCCAGCGGCAACCCGACGCCCTCGGTGCAGTACGGCACCGCGCTGCAGGTGCTGCTGGTCGGCCCTGCGCAGGCGCTGTCCGCCGAGCAGGCGCCCGGTGTATCGGGCGAGGGCGGCGCGGCGTTGAACCGTTGCGGCGCCCGTTGGCGGCTGTCGGGGCTGCGCTTCCGGCTGGCGACGATACCCGGTGCGCTGTTGGGGTCGGATGCTCCGCTGTTCAACGACAGCAGCACCCTCGGCCGGCATCGTGCTCGCCACCTCGCGGCCTTCGCGGCGCTTGGCGGCAACGTGGTGGCCGAGGCGCTCGCCGATCCGCTCGGCGGGCTCGATAACCCGCTGCGCGCTTACGGTCTGCTCGATGCGGCCGGCGTGGTGGCGGATAACGAAGTGCCGCTCGCGTTGTTCGGCTGGCAGCCCGGTGGCCTTGCGTGGCTGGACATGTGGGCGGTACGCCGCAGCCTGCACGCGCCGGCCTCGGCGGCCGATCTTCTGTTGCTCGGCAGCGGGCGCCGCGCGGCAGAGGGCGAAGCCTTCATCCGCCAGTTCGCGCTGCAGATTGCCGAGCTGATCAACGCGGGTGACGTATTGCCTGCTGGCTTGCAGGCGGCCAGCGTGTTCCGCTACCTGCCGCCGGTGGGCGTGCTGCCGCTCGCGAGCAGCACGCGGCGCGGCATTGATGCCGACACCTTCTTTGCCGGCCTCGCGGTGAGCGAAGACGACTTCCTCGATGGCGCCTTGCTCGAACCGCTATGGCGCGGCGCGGCGATGCTGCCGCCGATCAACCTGACGAGCGAACCGGCACAGCTGATCTGGCGCTTCCGTTTGCGTGGCGACGACGGCAATGCCAGCGGCGCACTGCTCTTCGGCCATCGCCATCTGCCCCTTCCTGCGGCGTCGCGCGAGAACCGCGCCCGCTTCGATCACGACCGCTACCCCACTTTCTGAGGAGACCGACATGGCCGACCTGATCAAGAGCGTGTCCAGCACCGCCTTCAACGCCACCGGCGTGCAACGCGCGTCCGCCGCGGCCCTTGCACAACCGCTCGCCAGCAGCGCGATCCGCGATGATCTGTTGCACATCGCACCGGGCCTGCTCAACACCGGCATCATCGGCACCATCGACCCCGGCGTGCTGCGGCCGACCGTTACGGCGACTCTGTCGCATGTGCAGCCCGGCGAGCTCATCACGGCAACGCTGATGAACGCGATCATCGACCGCCTCAACGCACTGGCCGGTAATACCGGGCCAGCGACGATGACGGGGGATGTCACCGGCACCACCGCGGCGAACCAGATCAGCGCGTTGCAGGGCAAGAGCGTGCTCGCCAATGCGCCGGCCGAAGGGCAGTTGCTGGGCTTCTCCAACAATGCGTGGCGGCCGGTTTCCGCGCCGCAGGCGACACCGGTGGTGGTGGCCGCGGCCTCGATCCAGAATCGCGGCATCGTCACCAGCGGCAGCCGTTGGGGTGTCAGCTCGATGCTCGGCAATTTCGTCAGTGCGGATCTGATCGCGCCGCGCTTCACGTTCGACGGCTACAACCCGACCTTCAACACCTACTTCTTCCGCTTCACCTTGGTCGATGCCGATCACCGCGGCGGCATCGCCACGGTGATGCCTTATGTGTTGCGTGTGGACCCCGGCTTCTTCGAGATCGGTTTCCAGCCGCTGGGCGTGAATGGCAACTTCGACCCAGGCCTGATCCTGCAGGTGGAAGTGGTTGCGTATCCGCGTCTGCGCTTGTTCTTCGCTGGCGTCACCGAAGTCGCCAGCGGCATTGGCGCTGCCGCCACCGGCGCGCTCAACGCGGGGCTTGCTTCGGCAGTGGCTGGCAACAACGCGGCCACCACTGCGCCGGCGCCAAGCGGCGGATTCACGGTGAACCCCGCGGTGCTGAACGCGGGCCTTGCGGTATCGCCGACGGTGAGCAACCCGAGCATTGCCACGGTACTGGCGCAACCGGTGGTGATGGCGGCGACCCCCGTGGCGAGCACGGTAAGCGCTGCGCCAGCGGCGTCCGCAGTCAGCACGCAACCGGCGCTGAATGTGTCTGGCGTTGCGTTGGCGCCGAGCGCGGTAACCAACCTGCGTAGTGCGCCAGCAAAGAAGAAGTCGCCTGCGCGCGCCGCGCCGGTGAAACCGGCGCCCAAGCGCACCGCCAGCAAAAAGCCGGCGCCCAAGGGCGGAAAAGGCGGCTGAACATGGACGGCCTGCGCATCGTGCGGGCACGGGTGCGTGGCAGCGCGCAGACGCGCGAGCTTGCTGCGCGCTTTGCGCGCCGCGCCGAGGTGGCGCTGTCGGGGCTCGACCCCGGGGCGGCCATCCTCTGCCTGCGTGAGGCCGGCGGCGTACTCACCGACGATGCGCTCGCCGCACCGCTGTCGCGTGCTCAGGCCGACTGGGGGCCGATCGTGCGGCAGGCACGGGCGCGCCTTGCCGCTGCGCGCCACCCGTGGCGCGAGGCTGTCATGCCGGACGCACTTGCAGTGTGTTTCGCCGACACCGCCGAGTGGCTCGCGTGCGCAGCGCTTGATCTGCTCGCGCAGCGCATCGAGCGTTGCTGGTGGTGGTGCAGCCTGCCGCTGCACGGTGCATCCGGTGTCATCGCCGCGTGGCAGCAGCATCCGCAAGCAGTGCCCGGCGCGCTGGCGCTGCTCGCCCAACGAGGGCGCGCGGTGCACTTCGCACAAGCGGTCGGCACCCAGGCCCTTGTGTTGCGTCAGGCCCTGATCCGCCACTTCGCAGTCGGCGAGCTTGCAACGCCGGCTGAATCGCCCGCGTCGGTGGCCCTAGAGCATGCCCTGTCGGACTGCGCGGCGAGTGCGCCTGAGGGCGTGCCGGAAGCTGCGCGCCATTGGCTGTGGCTTGCGTTGGGGCTGGCGCGTGCGCCCGCCGCGGTCAGCGCAGCGCCCCGGCCGCCGGCGCGCTGGTTGGCCGCGCTACCGACTCGCGAACTGTCCGATCGTGCGGCGATGCAGAACGGCGAAGCGGACGCGCCGCCGCCCTTGCGCGATCAACCATCGGTCGGCGCAGCGCGCGGCGGCCAGCAAGGCGTCGCGTCCGAACCGCCCGTGGCGCCGATCCGCGTTCACCATGCGATCGGCCGCACCGTCGCGTCGATTCTGCAGGCGGCAAACGATCCGCTTGCGCCGCCGCCAACTGAGGGCACGCCGCCGGAGCAACAGCCCGAATCGACCACCCGCGGCGCGCGGCAGCCGCCGATGCGCTGGGGGCTGCCGGCGCCGTCGCCCGCGACAAATCCGCCGAACATGTCGTCGCCCGATGGCGACGGGGTCGATGCGGCGATCTTCGCCACACCTGATGTACTGGCCGTTCCGGCGCCGCAGGCCAACATGCCGGCGGCGCCAGCCGTGGATGCGGGTGGCGCTGGTATCGCCACCGAGTATGGCGGCGCCTTTCATCTGCTCAACCTGGCGGTCGCGCTCGGTCTCTACCCGGACTTCACCCGCCCGGCGGACCGCGGTCTTGCGCTGCACCCTTGGGACTTCATCGCGCTGCTGGCGCGAGAATTGATTGGCACGGATTTCGATGCCGACCCGCTCAGCACCTGGCTGGCGAATGCAGCCGGCCGTCCGCAGGATTGTGCGGCAGGCTGCTGGGCGGACGCCCCGAATGCCGATTGGCGCCTGCCAGCGCATTGGCTCGCACCCTGGGCCGCACAAACGCGCGCATGGCGACGCGTCGAGGCGGACGGGCGTTGCGGCCTTTGGCATCCGGCCGGCTTCTGTGTCGCCGATCTGCCGGCAGATGAAGTGGTGGACGGGGCGCAGTGGCCCGGCTGGGTTGCACCCCGTCGCGTCCGCGCATCCGCCCGAGTGGTGCCGGGGGCGATTCGCTCTTGGGGCGACTGGGCCGCACGTTTCGCACCCTTCGTGCGTGCGCGCCTCGCACTCGCGACCGGATGGCCGCAGGCCAGTGCCGCTGATCGCCTGCTGCACAGGCCGGCTACGGTCCGCCGCAGCGCCGAGCGTGTGGTGGTGCAGATGAGTCTTGCCGCGTTGCCGATCGAGGTGCGCCTCGCTGGCCTGGATCGCGATCTCGGCTGGCTGCCTGCCGCGGGCTGCGATCTGCGCTATCGCTTTGATGCAGGGGTAGGGCCATGAACGCGCCGCGCGCGCCGATCGCCTTTGCCGATGTGCCGCCGGGGGCAGCCAACCATGCGCGGCTGTTCTTCTTCGGCGCGGTGCTCGCATGGCTGGCGCCGGCCCTGCACAAGGCAGGCTCGCCCGACGCGCTGTTCGCGCACCACCCCTTCCTGCAGGACTACCTCGACCAGATCGACCGCCCGGAACTCGAAGGGCTCGCGCTGGAGACCTGCTGGCATGCCTGGCATGAGGCCGCCGACGCATGGGCGGGTGCGCAGACCGGACTGCCGGTCCGTCGCATGCAAGCAGCACTGGCGCTGGATGACGCGGCGATCGGACTGGTCTTCCAGATCGGCCTGATCGAAGACGACCCGCGCTTCGCCGCGCTCGCCGCCGATTTGCAGGATGGCACCGCACGCCCGGCTTGGGGCTGGCTTGCTGCCTGCCACCCGACGCTGGAGCCGGATGCGGTACGCGAGCGCCTGCAGGCGCTGCTCAACGCCGGGCTGCTGCACGCCGAGCAGCAAGGCCCGCGTGCCGCGTGGACGCTGTCGGTGCCGCTCGCGGTGTGGGACGCGCTGTGCGCGCGGCGGGTCGAGGACGCGACGCTGCGTTTGCGTCCGCGCGAGGCTGCGTCGCCGCTCGATGCGCTGGTTGTGCCGGAGGCGGCGGCCGACGCCCCTCGGCTGCTTGCGCTGCGCGGGCTGCCTGGCAGCGGCCGCATGACGCTCGCGGCTGCGCTCGCGGCTGCGGCCGGCCACGCTTGCCTGAGCCTGCGCGCGAGCGCAGCGACGTCGGCTGCCGAACTGGCGTCGGCACGCTGCATTGCACTGCTGTCGGACGCCGCACTGGTGCTGGACGCGCGACGGCAACTACCGGAATCGCTGGCGTTGGTCGCGCCGCTTGCTGACATCTGCCTGCTGCCCCTGGCCGGTGGCGAGCTGCCGCCACAGGTGACGGTGCTCCGCTTGGCGCCGCCCGCACCGCAGGCGCGTGCCGCGATGTTGCAACGCGCGTGGCGCCATGCGGGGCTCGAAGATTCTCCTGATTTCCTGGCCGCGCCGCATCGCTTGCCTGCCGGCATCTGGCAGCGGTTGATCGCGCGCGCGCTGACACGGCCCGAGCCGGCGCGTGCTTTGGCTGAGCTGCTGGCCGCGCGCAGTGACGCGACGCTGGCGTCGCTGGCCGAGGCCCTTCCCGGCGCGGGTGATTGGAGCGAGTTGGCCTTGCCGCCCCGCGCGGCTGAGGAAATGCGCTGGCTTGAGCTGCGTTGCCGGCAGCGCGAACGGCTCGCCGAAGGCGTGGGCGATGCGTTGGCGGCCGGGCTCACACCGGGCGTGCGGGCGCTTTTCAAAGGGCCTTCCGGCACCGGCAAGACAGCCGCTGCGCGCATCCTCGCCGCGCAGTTGGGCAAACCGGCCTTCCGCATCGACCTGGCGCGTACCGTCAGCAAGTACATCGGCGAGACGGAAGCGAATCTCGCGCGCATCTTCGAGGCGGCCGAAGCCGTCGATGCGGTGTTGCTGCTCGACGAAGGCGATGCGCTGATGGCCGGGCGCACCGGGGTCAGCAACGCCAACGACCGCTATGCGAACCTGGAAACCAACTTCCTGCTGCAGGCGGTGGAGCGCTTCCACGGCATCCTGCTGGTGACCACCAACAGCGCGGAACGGATCGACAGCGCCTTCCTGCGCCGCATCGACGTGACGATCGACTTCCCGGCGCCCGATGCCACGGTGCGTGAACGCATTCTTGCGATCCATCTGCCGCGCGACCATGCGGTGCCACCAGAGGTGTTGTCGCGCTTTGCGGCGCGCTGCAGTTTCGCGGGCGGGCAGTGGCGCAATGTGGTGCTGCATGCGGCGCTGCTGGCACTGGAGGCCGGCAGCCGCATCGACGCCGCGGCGCTGGAGGCGGCGATTCGCCGTGAGTATCGCAAGAGCGGCCAGGTCTGCCCGCTGCGTGAGGAGGGCGAAACGTGACCGCCCTTGCGCGCGCGGCGGTGGCGGCGAGGCCTGCACCGGCCACCACCGCGCGCGCGCGCCCGGCAGCGGGTACCGCCCAGCGCATGCCGGGCCGGCTCGGTGCTGGCCAGGCGCTCGCGATGCCAGTGCGTCGCCGCCTGGAGCAGAGCCTCAATGCGGATCTGGCAAGCGTACGTGTGCATACCGACGCCGCGGCACAGCGGGCGGCGGCCCAGACCGGTGCGCGCGCCTTCACGTATGGCGAAGACATCGTGCTCGCGAAGGGCGAGCGGCCGGACGATCTGGCGCTGCTTGCGCACGAAGTGGCCCATGTGATCCAGCAACGCGGGCCGGCGCAGCCGCAGGTGCAGCGCCTTGGCGACGATGGCGGTGCGCTGGAAGCCGAAGCCAGTAGCGCGAGCGCGGCAGTGGTGGCGGGCGGCGGTTACACCGTCAGCGGGCGCACGAGTGGCAACACGGTGCAGCGGAAGCCGGGCTTGCTCGATCGCGGGCGGGCGCTGCTCGGCGGCGCCGTGGATACGGTCAAGCAGGCGGCCGGCGATCTGGCGATGGAGCTGGTCAACCGCTATGCGCCCGAACTGGCGCCCTTTGTTCAGAAGGGCCCGCAAGGCGTGCTGGATTACCTGAAGGAGCGCGTCACCAACGGCTTCAAGAAGGTCATCGACGGCGTCATGGCGCCGGTGTATGCGGTGGCCGGGGCCGGCAAACAACTTACTGCCCGCTTTGCGCCGATGCTGCAATGGGTGCAGGAGGCGGCCGGGAAGATCGCCGCCAACGACTGCACGCCGCTGCGCCAGGCGGCCGAGAAAGTGGAGCAACTGGCAACCAAGCTGCTGCAACCCATCGTCGAGAAACTGCAGCCGGTGGTGAAGAAGATCGAGGACCTGTGCCAGTCGCTGTGGGACAAGGTCGGGGCGCCGGTGTGGAACTGGATCAAGAAGGTCGCCAAGCAGCAGTGGGATCAGATCGAACAACTGGCGAGCTGGGTGTGGGACAAATGCGCGCCGATCCGCAAGGCCTCGGCCGACGCCTGGACCTGGGTGAAGAACAAGCTGGGGATCGGCGACGGGCCGGAGGGCCAGAACGGCATCCTGCAGTGGGTGCAGGGCAAGGTCGAGAAGCTGTGGGACGCGGTGAAGGAAGTGCTGGCGCCCTATCAGAAAGAGATCAAGACGGTCGCCACGGTGGTGGGCGCGGTGGCGGTGATGGCCTCGCCCGCCGGGCCGTTGGTGGCGCTGGGTGCGGCCGTGGTGGGAGTGGTGCAGGGCGTACGCTGGATCAAGGCCCACTGGGGCAAGGGCAGCATGGTGGTGCAGGCGCGTGCCTACCTGCAGAACACCCTGATCCCTACGCTGCAACGCGGCGCCCATCGCTTCGGCAGCGGGTTGGTGAATCTCGCGCGCGGGCTCACGGGCGCGATCGGCCGAGTGGCGAAGGCGGTGGGTGGCTGGGTTGGTGTAGCGGCCGGCGTCGGGCTGTCGTTCATCGTGTCGGCGACGCAGTGGGTAGCGGACCAGATTGACGCGCTGGCTGCCTGGGCCGGCGGCAAGCTGATGCAGGTGGCCGATGGCCTGCTCGCGATGGTGGATCGGCTCGGCGCCTTCCTCGGCCGAGCGCTCAACTTCCTGCGCCGCATCGCCAACGTGGTGCTGGACGTTTGGGGCATCCCGATCCTGCTCGCCGAAAAGATCTGGGACATGATCCCGAGCTGCATCCGCGACCCCTTCGTCGACTTCCTGATCCCGATCATCCTGCGCCAGATCGAGCTGTTCGAAGCGCTCGCGCGCGACGGCGAGGCTTGGGCTCGCACGAAGACGGAGATCCGTGCGCTGATCAAGCTGGTGTTCAAGAACCGCGACTTGATGGGGGCGGTGAAAGCGAGCTTCCGGCTGGTGCTGCGGGTCTTCGACGTGCCGCCGGAGCTGCTTGGCGAACTCATCAGCAAGGCCTTCTCGGTGTGGGACCGCGTGATGCGCGCGCCGATCGACTTCGTGCGCAATGCGGTGCGCGCCACCGGCGCCGGTTTCAAGCGATTCGGCAAGAACATCCTGAGCCACCTTGGCTTCGGCATCGAGGGCTGGCTGTTCGGCGAACTGGCCGAGAAGGGCATCAGCGCGCCGAGCAGCTGGAAGGACCCGATGGCAGTGTTCGGCTTCGCGCTGGATGTGCTGGGGCTGTCGGTGAACCACATCTTCGATCTGCTGAAGAAGCGCTTTGACCCGAAGAAGGTGGACAAGCTGCGCACCTGGATGCGCCGCTTTGGCAGCGCGATCGCCTGGGTGCGTGGCGCAATCGACACCTCCAAGTCGCCCGCCGAGAACACCAAGGGCATCATCGACAAGGCCAAGGAATTCGGCAGTACGGTGCTGCAGGGTGTGGCCGAATGGGTGGCGGGAAAGGTGGCGGAGGAAATCGCGATCGTGGCGACGGCTGCTGCGGCATCCGGCGGGTTGTCCGAGATCGTCGACATCGCACGTCGGGTGTACAAGGTCTTCAAGGCAGTGAAGCGCTACGCGCAGCAGATCATCCGCATCGCGATCAGCGCGCTCGATTCGGCGTCGGAGATTGCGAGTGGCGCGATCGACAAGGCCGGCGCGCGGGTGGAAGGGCTGATGCGCCGCGCGATGCCGGTGGTGATCGGTTTCCTGGCCGAACAGGTCGGGCTGGGCGGCGTCGGCAAGAAGATCCGCGAGCTGGTCGACACGATCCGCAAGAAGGTGGACGACGCGATCCTGTGGCTGATCGACAAGGTCAAGGCGGGTATTGATGCGATCCTTCGCGGCATCAAGGCGGTGGCCGGTGCGATTGCGGACTGGTGGAAGACCCGCGTGGGCTTCCGCAGCAAGAGCGGCGAATCGCACACGATCTCGACCGAAGGCACCGAGGATGCGCCGGCGATCTACGTTGAGAGCAAGAAGACGGCGATCGACGAGGCGATCGGGCAGATTGCCGACGGCGGTCTCAAGTCACAGGCGAAGGATCTCAAGCGCGATGTCTACAAGGCGATCCGCGACGGCAAGAACGCCAAGGATGACGCGGAAGCGGACAAGCACGCCAAGACGGTACAGAAGCACCTGAACGCACTGGGCGGCGTGTTCCGCCAGGCCGGCGTGCCGACGGATGACAGCGACCCGGCGCTGGAGCTTGGCGACGGCATCCCGACCAGCGTCAGCTACGGTGGCGTTGATGCGCAGCGCGGCGGCAAGAGCATGACGGCCGACCCACTGACGCCCGAGCACGGCGCCGGCAGCTCGCCGTCAGTGGTGCCGCCGATCTGGGACAAGGTGAACAAGCGACGCAACGACAAGCGGCTTTATGTCATGGGCCACCTGCTGAACAACAAGCTCGGCGGCCCCGGCGACAACATCGCCAACCTCACGCCGATCACCTTCAGCTGCAACGCGGCGCATCAGGCTGCGGTGGAAAGCACGCTCAAATCGATGATCAACACCGCACGCAAGTTCGTGTACTACAAAGTCAGTGTGAAGTATCCGCGCAGCCCGGTCGCCACACCGCCGGAAGCCGCCCCCGAAGAGGGCTTCCTCGCCACCGCGATTTCGTGGGAATGGCAGCAGCTCAAGCGCAAGAAGACGGGTGGCGGCTACGAGCGCATGGGCAGCCCGCAGCGCGGATCGGTGCCCAACTTCCCCAACGGTTTTCCGCAGACCTGAGGGCCAGACCGGCTCTGCCGGACAGGAGATCAAGCATGCAGGCACAACAGTTCTTCGATTGCGTGAAGCCGACGGTCGCTCTGCTCAAAGCCCGGGGGCTGGATCAGCGGATCTACAGCGACGTGGTCGACGCCGCCGGCCACCAGTATGTCGACCTGGTGATGGAGGGCGGCGGCGTGCTGGGCGTTGCGCTGCTCGGCTACGTCTACATTCTGGAGCAGGCGGGGCTGCGCTTCTCCGGGCTTGGGGGCGCATCAGCCGGCTCGATCACTGCGCTGGCGCTCGCTGCCCTGGGCACGCCCGCCGAGGCGAAGAGCGAGCGCCTGACCGAGATCGTCGCCAACATGCCGATGGCGAGTTTCGTCGACGGCAAGGACGACGATGACGACGACGCGCCCGACTTCATCGACACCATGCTCAAGCGGCCGGGACTCGCGAAGGGCATCTGGAAGGCGATGCAGGTGGTCGACAACATGAACGAGATCCACGGGCTGAACCGCGGCGAACGCTTCCATGCCTGGATGCGCGACGTGGTGCTGGGCAAGGAGGTCGCCACCACGTCCGCGCTGCGGGCGCGCATGGGTACGACGCCGGCCGGATGGCGCCTGCGCGATGGCACGCGGCACCGTGCCTCGCAGCTCGACGGTGCGGATGCGCTGCCGCCGCTCGACCCGGCGAAGGACTATCTGTGTGTGGTGGCCGCGGACATCGCGACCGAAACGAAGGTCGAGTTCCCGCGCATGGCCGCGCTGTATTGGGCCGATGTCGGTGCGGTGAACCCGGCGGACTATGCACGCTGCTCGATGTCGATCCCGCTCTTCTTCAAGCCGGTGCGGGTGCCCTTGAGCCTGCGCGACGAGGGCCATCTGAAGCAGTGGGAAGACATGGGCGGGCTGGTGGCCGACGACAACATCGGCTTCCCGCCGCCGGAGGCGGTGTTCGTGGATGGCGGCGTGCTGTCCAACTTCCCGATCGATGTCTTCCATTCCACGCACAAGGTGCCGACGCGGCCGACCTTCGGCGTGAAGCTGCAATGGGATGAACGCGCCCACACCATCACTGGCGCGCTGAAGCTGATCACACAGACCTTCAACTCATCGCGCCACTGCCTGGACTACGAGTTCATCCGGAAGAACCCGGACTTCCGCCAACTGGTGGCCTACATCGATACGGCCGACCACGACTGGTTGAACTTCCAGCTCAGTGACGCGGCCAAGCTGGATCTGTTCGATCGCGGCGCGAAGACGGCGCTCGAATTCCTCGAAGGTTTTGACTGGGAACGCTACAAGGACACCCGCGCCAGCCTCATCGGCGCCTATCAGGAGGCCTGGCGGCCGAAGACGACACCCGTCTGACCGGCCAGGCTGCGAGCCGGATTCAGAGCCGCTGGATGGCTTCGCGAACCTTGTCCGGCTCGTCGAGCTTCATCAGCTTGCCGACTTTCACCGCCAGCTCGCCGGTGTGGGCACGCAGGATCTCTTGCTTGACCTCGAGGATCTGCGTCGGGTGCATCGAGAAGTCGCGCAGCCCCATGCCCAGCAGCAAGCGGGTGTTGGCCACGTCGCCGGCCATTTCGCCACACACGGAGACCGGGACGCCCGCCCGGTTACCGGCCTGGATCGTGCGATGGATCAGCATCAGCACAGCCGGGTGCCATGGGTCGTACAGGTGTGACACGGCCGCGTCGGTGCGGTCAATCGCCAGCGTGTATTGAATCAGGTCGTTGGTGCCGATCGAGAGGAAATCGAGCTTGCGCGTGAACAGCCCGACCGACAGCGCGGCGGCGGGAATCTCGATCATGCCGCCGATCGGTACGCCGTCGGCGAACTTCACTTTCTCGGCTCGCAGTTCGGCCTTCGCGCGTTCGATCATCGCAAGGCTTTGCGTGATTTCGTCGAGCGTCGCGAGCATCGGCAGCATGATCTGCAACTGCCCGAAGTGCGAGGCACGCAGCAGCGCGCGCAGCTGCGTCAGGAACATGCGCGGTTCAGCAAGGCAGTAGCGGATTGCGCGCAGGCCCAGCGCGGGGTTCTGATCGCCGTGCACCTCCATGCCGCGCAGCGCCTTGTCGGCACCGATGTCCAGCGTGCGGATCGTCACCGGCTTGCCTGGCAGGGCCTTGAGCACGCTGCGATAGGCTTCGAACTGTTCGTCCTCGTCTGGCAGCTCGTCGCGGCCCATGAAGAGGAACTCGGTGCGGAACAAGCCCACCCCGTCGGCTTCGACCTCGCGAACGCCTTGCATGTCGCGCGGGAGCTCGATGTTGCCCTTGATGAAGACGCGTTCGGTATCCAGCGTACGTGCGGTGGCGCTGGTAATCCGCTTGAGCTTGGAGCGTTCGAGTTCGAGCTGCCCCTGGCGGATGCGGTATTCCTCGAGCACCCGCTCGTCCGGCGCGACGATCACGACGCCACGCGTGCCGTCCACAATCAGCACATCGCCGTCGTTCACGGTGTGGCGCACATGCTGCAGGCCGACTACGGCCGGGATCGCCAGGCTGCGCGCGACGATCGCGGTGTGCGAGGTGGCGCCGCCGATGTCGGTCACGAAACCGGCGATCTTGGCGTCCTTGAAATGGATCGTGTCGGACGGTGACAGATCATGCGCGACGACGATCGTCGCGAAGCCATCACTTTGTTTCGGCGGCACGTAGCCGGGGTGGCCCAGCAGGCTCTTGACGAGGCGCTCGACCAGCTGCACGACGTCGGCCTTGCGCTCGCGCAGGTAGGCGTCCTCGATCGCGTCGAACTGCTCGACCAGCACTTCCATCTGCTGCACCAGCGCCCACTCCGCATTGCAGCGGCGGGTGCGGATATGCTCGCGGGCTTCCTCGATCAGCAGCGGGTCCTGCAGCAACATGCGCTGCAGGTCGACGAACACGGCGACTTCAGACGCCGCGGCGCTTTGCGTCTGGCGGAGCACGTCGAGTTCGGCGCCGACCGCGGCGATGGCATCGTCAAGCCGGGCCAGTTCCTTCGCGGTGGCCTTGGGCGACACCACATAGTGATGCACTTCCAGCAGCGCATGCGAGATCAGGTGGGCGTAGCCGATCGCGATCCCGTGCGAGACCGGCAGGCCATGCAGCGCAAAGGAGACCGATTCCGGCCGTGCCACCGTTTGCGGCATTACTCGGACTCGCCGAACCGGTTTGCCACGAGGGTGACCAACGCCTGCATGGCGGCGTCGGCGTCCGAGCCCTCGGTCTCGATGATCACCTTCGCCCCCTTGCCGGCGGCGAGCATCATGACGCCCATGATGCTCTTGGCGTTGACACGACGCCCATTGCGTTCGAGCCAAACCTCCGATTCATGCGCGCTCGCGACCTGCGTGAGCTTGGCCGACGCGCGCGCGTGCAAACCGAGCTTGTTGACGATCTCGACTTCAGTTCTTGGCATCCCGATCCACTTTCATATGGAGCACGCCATCACAACCCCCCGCAATCGCCTTGGTGATCACGGTGTGGATGTCGTTCTTTTCGCGGTAGGTGAGGATTCGCAGCAGCATCGGCAGGTTTGCGCCTGCCAGGCCTTCTACGACGCCGGGCTTGAGGAGCTTGAGGGCAATGTTGCTCGGCGTGGCCCCGTAGATGTCGGTGAGCACGATCACGCCATCGCCGCTGTCCACGGTCTGCATCAGCGCGCGTGCTGTTGGCAGCGCGTCGAGCGGGTCGTCCGCTGCCGATACGCCCAGTTGCGCGATCTGCGCCGGACGCCGGTTCAGCACATGGCAGGCGCACTGGATCAGTGACTCGCCGAGCGTGCCGTGGGTGACGAGGAATATTCCGAGCATGCCTGACTCCGGTCTGCAGGGCAGAGGGTAACTTGCGATTCTAAAGCACCCTGCCGGGCAAAGTGCTGCGTCGCGCCAATTACTCGACGACCTCGTCCGGCTTGCTGCCGTTGAGCCATTCGATGCGCCGCGCGAGTGCTTCGGTCACCTGGATGCGGCCCGCGGCATCCACACGCAGGCCCTGGTCGATGCCGTAGGCTGCAATGCGTTGGCGCCAGTGTGCGCCGTCAATGAAGGCCGGCTTGCTGGCTGCGTCGGACAGTGTGCCGGCACGCGGCCGCGCTGTGATCAGGATCGTGAGGCTGCGTGTCTCGGTCGCGGGGCTGCCGGTACGCGGATCGATTAGGTGGCAGAAGCGCTGGCCGTCACGCTCGAAGAAGCGCTGGTAATCGCCTGAGGTGCCGATCGCCTCGCCGTCTTTCAGCGGGAGCGCGGCAATCGCGCCGGCGCCGCGCGGATTCTGGATGCCGACTTTCCAAGGCTGCTCGCCCTTCGCGCCCAGGGCGAGCACGTTTCCGCCGATGTTGATCAGCGCGTTGGCGACGCCCTGGTCACGCAGGATGGTTGCAGCGCGATCCAAAGCCCAGCCCTTCGCATAGCCACCCAGATCGAGCTGCACCGCACGGTTGCGGCTGCTGACGCGGGTGCCATCGATCGTCAGATCTTCCATCGACGGGTGCGCAGCCACGGCCGCCCGCAGCGCCTCCGGATCGGGGGTGACGGGCTCGTACTGGTCGCGATGGAAACCCCAAAGGCCGATCAATTTGCCGATCGCCGGATCGAAGAGCTGCCCGCCCTGTGCCGCAAGGGTCTTGGCTTCGCTCAGCATGCCGGCCAGCTCCGACGACACCGTCGCCGTCTCGCCGCGGGCCAGCGCCTCGTTCAGTGCGGTCAGTTCCGACGGCTGCCAGCCATGGTAGGCCCGGTGCATACGGTCGAACTCGCGCAACACGGCTCCCACGGCCTCGCGCGCCTTGGCCTCGGGCACTCCCCAGGTCGTGATCTCAACCCGAGTGCCGAAGACGAAGGATTCTTCATGGTGGGCGGTGTAGCGAGCACAGGCACTCAAACCCGCGATCGCGAACAGGGAGAGAATGGCTGCAATGAGTCGTCGGGCGCGTTGCATCGGCGGCGTATTCTTGGTTCGGTGACGACCAGAATGTACCTTGCCTGAAAGCGCCCGGCATTGCGCTTGATTCAGAATTGGAGCACCGCAGCCCCCGCCGCCAAAGTCAGCGGACTTCGACTGAATAGTCTTGCAATGTAGTTGTCCCAGCCCCTGCGATGACCTCATTTCCAAGGTCGATCGACGATAGCCACTCGGCTCCGGTAATGACGCGGCGGGCTATCAGGTCGTCGAGAAATAGACGCACACTGACCTGATAAGGTGAGCTGGGCTTTTGCTTGGGCTGGTAGGTGACGAACTGCCACGGCCCGGGGCCCCATGTTGCAGTGATCTGGTACACATTCCAGTCGCGTCCGTCGATCGTTGTCTCGCCGATCTTGTCGCCAACTGGTGAGAAGTTGCCCCATTCGTCCAGCAGGATCATGAGCTCCGTATGGAGCGGTAGGTTGCTGGCGCCTGGTGCGAGAATGCTTGCCTTCGTGATCCAGATGTCGAAGGCGAAATTGCCGCCGCCGTTGTTCGAGTGTGTGACCTGTGCGCCGAAACGCGCGGTGACATCCTTGATCGTGTTGATGACCCGAGGCAGTGCCGCAGTTGTGGAGCTGGAGAACCAAGGGTTCTGTCCGAAAAAAAGCTCCGGAAACGCGTGTATCGACTCGTTGCTACTCAGTGGCCAATCCCAGCGCCAAGTTGGGCTTACGCTGCCGTCAGCGCCAGGTCTCATCGTCAGGCAACTTGTATAGTTGGTGACGGCCCCCTTGTTCCAGTTGTTGTTTACCAGCAAGTATGAGCCGAGACGGCCGTTGGCCTGGTCTTTGCAGAACTCCTGGCCGGAGAGATCTTGGGACTGCGGCACGCGTGGAGCCACAGATGGACTTGAGACGTTAAAGTCCGCAATCCCGTTCTGGTCGTTCGTTGTGCCTTCATCTCCGCCGCCACAGGCGCACAACATCAGCGCAAGGGCAAGGGCGGGAAGCAGGCGGATATGCGCGTTCATCCAACACCTCTTTGGTATAGGCAAACGCAAACATTAGCTCAGTGACGATGTTCTGAAAGGGAAAACGCCACAGTCGGATCAGTGTCGCGTCGTCAGGCCGCGGCGTTTTCAGGGCTCCAGCGCCTCTATCGCCTTCGTTGCCACCATACAGCCGGTCTGCGCCTCGATCTCGACCATGCAGGTCGGGCTGGTGACGTTGATCTCGGTGAGGTAATCGCCGATGACGTCGAGGCCCACGATCAGAAGTCCGCGTGCCCAGAGCACTGGCGCGAGTGTTTCGGCGATCTCGCGGTCACGTGGCGACAGTGCTTGCGCCACGCCGCGGCCGCCGGCGGCTAGGTTGCCGCGCGATTCGCCGGCCTTCGGGATGCGCGCAAGGCTGTAGGGCATGACTTCGCCGCCGATGATCAGTATCCGCTTGTCGCCCGCGCTGATGGCCGGGATGTAGCGTTGCGCCATGATGGTCTGGCTGCCAAGCTGGCCCAGCATCTCGATGATCGAGTTGCGATTCGGATCGTCGCGGCGTACGCGGAAGATGCCGCTGCCGCCCATGCCATCGAGCGGTTTGAGGATCACGTCGCCGAACTCTTCGATGAAGGCGTCGATGTCTTCCGTGGCGCGGGCGACCAGCGTGGGCGCGGTGAATTGCGAGAACTCGGTGATTGCGATCTTTTCCGAGTGGTCGCGCACCGCGCGCGGGTCGTTCCAGATCTTCGCGCCCTGCGCCTTGGCGCGTTCGAGCAGCCAGGTGGCGGTGATGTACTCGAAGTCGAAAGGCGGGTCCTGCCGCATCAACACCGCATCGAAGGCGCTCAGTGCGAAGTCGCCGGGCTCACCCGCCGTGTGCCAGTCGTGATTGTCGGCGGCCAGCGTGAGCGGCACTGCGCGCGCGCTGACGATGCCATCGCGCAGCCGCAGATCCTTGCGCAGGATCGCGAACACCTGGTGCCCGCGCGCCTGCGCCGCCCGCATCATCGCGATGCTCGAATCCTTGTAGGGTTTGAGTCCTTCGAGCGGATCGACGATGAAGGCGATTTTCATGCGAGTTCCAGTTCGGCCGGTGCGGTTTCTTCCAGCTCGACCGAGGCGGCGAGCAGCGCCAGCCGCGCGACCACGCCGTAGGCGTAGAAGCGGTTCGGTGCTGCGTCGGGGGCTTGTGCGCAGTCAGGTGTATTGCAGCAGGTTTCGAACGCGAGTGGCTCGAAGCGCATGCCCGGCGCGTTGAGGTTTTCGTCGATGCCGCGCTCGGTATTGACGCGGTAGAAGCCGCCAACGACGTACTTGTCGAGCATGTAGACGACCGGTTCGGCGACGCCGCCATTGACCTGTTCGACGGTATGCACGCCTTCCTGGATGATCACCTCGCTGACTTGCATGCCTTCCTTGATGACCGACATCTTGTTGCGCTGCTTGCGGTTGAGGCCGGTCACTTCCGACGCATCGCGCACGGTCATCACACCCATGCCGTAGGTGCCGGCATCGGCTTTGACGATCACGAAAGGCTGATCCTCGACGCCGTACTCGGCGTACTTTGCGCGGATCTTCGTCAGCGTGGCATCGACCTGCGCTGCCAGGCATTCCTCGCCCACACGCTCATGGAAGTCGATCTTCCCGCAGCGGCCGAAGTAGGGGTTGATCAGCCATGGATCGATCCTCAGCATCTTCGCGAACGACTCGGCAACGCGGTCGTAGGCGGCGAAGTGGATCGACTTGCGGCGGGTGGTCCAGCCCGCGTGCAGCGGCGGTATCACCCACTGCGAATCGAGATCCTTCAGGATTGTCGGCACGCCGGCCGAGAGGTCGTTGTTCAGCAGCACCGCGCAGGGGTCGAAGTCCTTCAGGCCCAGGCGATCACCTTTGCGTACCAGCGGTTCGAGCGTGAGCTTCTGGCCGTCCGGCAGATCGAGCGTGGTCGGTTCGGTGATGTCGGGCAGCAGGCTGCCGATACGCACCTTCAGGCCCGCGTGGCCGAGGATGTTCGCCAGCCGCGCCACGTTCATCAGGTAGAACTGGTTGCGCGTGTGGTTCTCGGGTACCAGCAGCAGCTTCGACGCGTCCGGGCAGATGCGCTCGACTGCCGATTGCGCGGCCTGCACGCATAGCGGCAGGAAGCTCTCATGCAGGTTGTTGAAGCCGCCCGGGAACAGGTTCATGTCCACCGGCGCGAGTTTGAAGCCGGCGTTGCGCAGATCGACCGACCCGTAGAAGGGCGGCATGTGATCGAGCCATTGTTGCCGCAGCCAGGCCTCGATGCTCGTGGCGTTATCGAGGAAGCAGCGTTCGAGTTCCAGAAGCGGTCCGGTCAGGGCCGTCGTCAGATGCGGGACCATTGGGGTGTCTCCTCGGTCGGGGCGCCAAGTTTAACCCCGACGAGGCGGCGCGGGTCGGCGCTCAGGCGCTGTCGGGGTTCCGTGCAAAAGCCGCAAACGCTGCCGGCAGGCGGGCGTTTTGCAGCGCGCGCTGGCCGAAGATGAAACGGCCGTCGCAGACGAAGCCTTGCTCCGCCCAGTCGACCGCGTTCAGCATCGCACACAGCACATTCAGCCCTACATCGGGGCGATGCGGGAAAAGCGCAAGTACCGCCCCGTCGAAATGGGGACTGTCGTGCAGGAAAAAAGGTTCCGCAACCCGGGTGCGGTGGTTGACGTAGATGCGCGGCGCGCTGCTTTGCGGATAGCCGCGTCCCCACTGCCACCAGTCCGCTTCGCCAAAGGGCTTGATGCGACGTGCGAGCAGCGCGGTCTTGTGCGGCAGCAAGGCCGGGTGGGGTGACTCGGGTTGCCAGATCATGCGGCGCGTCTCGCCGCTGGTGCGGGTGCGCGAGCAGACGAAATCGCGGGTGCCGTGCTGCGGGTCGGCGAAGATCGGGTCTGCGCCGGACACGGCACCGACGCGCACCGCAAACACCTCGGTCAGCGGTACCTCGTGGGCGTCGCGCACGAAGGCGAGCTGCCCGGCGTGTTCGACGAAGTCCCGCATCTCCCAGTCGCCGCGCGCGGCCGCGGCCAGCGCGTCGTCGAGCGTGCGGTGGTGGGCGGCGTCGATCAGCGCAGTGCGGCGCGAGAAATCGCCCTCGACAAAGCGCCAGATCAGGCAGTTGGGCAGCGCGCCATCGAAGCTCTTCTTGTCGCCCAGTTCGATCACATGCGTGATCGTGCCGCGTGCATGCAGCAGCCGGTTCAGCGGCCGTGCGCTGGTGGCTTTGAGGAAGTCGCGCGGGGTGATGAAGATCAGCTCACCGCCCGTGGCCAGGTGATCCAGGCATTTGGCGATGAAGAACAGGAACAGGTTGCTGCGGCGATCGAAGCCCAGCGCGTTGGGCAGCAGCGCACGGGTGCTGGCGGCGATGTCCTGGTGCCTGACGTACGGTGGGTTGCCGATGATGGTGTCGAACTTCTCATGTACCGGCAGCGCGAAGAAGTCGCCGACCAGGGCGCCCGGCGGGGCATGGCGCGGATCGAGTTCGATGCCGACCGCGCCTGGCAGATGGCGCAGGAAGGCACCGTTGCCGCAGGAGGGCTCCAGCACGCGTCCGTGGCGCTGCCGCAGCGCCAGCATCGCCTGCACGACCGATTCTGGCGTGAAGACTTGTCCGAGTTGCGCAACGTCGAAGTCGGGCAAATCGGGGCGGGTGGGCGCGGGGCTGCAGACGGTGTTCATCGGGGCGGCATTGTCCCACAAGCCGACCGGCTGCCCCGCGTGGGCTCACATCTTCTGGTCGTGGTCCATGCCGCCGTCCATGCTCACGGCGTCCGGCTTGATCTCGGCGTAGGCCACCACCTTGCCGCCGTATTGCTGTGCGAAGGCGTCGGCTGCGCCGCGTTCGGCAAAGCTCGCGAGCGTCGGGCCCATGCTGCCGTGGCGCTTGGAGCCCTGCACGTAGAAGGCGGCCTTCGCGTCGATCCACGCGTCCTGCGGCTTGTCCCAGTCGGTCTTCGCCATGTCCTGCACATAGGCACCCTTCATTGCGCGCTGCTGTTCGGGCTTGAGCAGGGTCGCGATGATCTCGCGCGTATCGCAGAAGAAGTCGTGCTGGCCGTCGGCCCACACGATCTGGCCCTTGGGGCCGGGGAAGTCGGCCAGCGTCATGCCGTCCAGCGAGCACGCGTCGCCACGCGCGATGGAAGCCGGCTTGTCGTCGACCGGTGCCTTGCTGCAGGCGGCCAGGGCTAGAAACAGGCCGAGGGTCAGGATGCGGAAACGGGGTTTCACTTGAATCTCCAGTAGGCAAGGGCCAGCGGTGCGGCGATCCAGCCGGCCATCACGCCGCCGAGCACCGCAGGGTTGGCGAGCGCGGGCGGGAAGACGGTGGCCAGGCCGTACAGCGCGCCGACCTGGTCGAGGCTGAACACGTTGAGGATGCGGAAGACGTCGGTCGGGTTGGCGAGCAGCAGCCAGGGCAGGGCGTCACCTGCGCCGCTGCCGCCCAGGGCGATGAGGCCGCCGAGCAACACCAGATCGAACACGATGACGAAGAGGAACCAGGCGCCGACCGCGTAGCCCGAGGCGCGCGCGCGGTCGCTTGCCAGTACCGACAGCAGTACCGCGATCGCGAGGAACACCAGCCCGAGCAGGATCGCCGACGCAACAAAGCCGGCGTAGTGGAACAACGCGTCGCCACCCGCGGTGAGGAAGGCCGCGCCGGCCAGCCCGAAGCCGAGCACCGTGGCCACCGTCAGCGTGGCGGCAAGCCCGACGAACTTGCCGACCAGCACCTCGCCGCGCGTCACCGGTAGCGCAAGCAGCAGTTCCATCGTGCCGCGCTCGCGTTCGCCGACGATCACGTCGAAGCCCAGCACCAGCGCGATCAGCGGGATCAGGTAGGTGACCAGCGAGACGAGGCTTGCGATCGTCACGTCGATGCCGCGAAAGCCGACCTGGCCTTCACTCGCGGCACCGAAGTAGGCAATTGCGAGCGCGAAGCCGGCGAACACCGTGGCGATCACCCACACCCAACGGTTCCGCACGCGGTCGCGGAATTCCTTGCCGGCGATCGCGGTGATCTGTTGCAGCACGATGTTCATGCGGCCTCCTGCGAGTGTTCGAGGAACACGGCTTCGAGCGAAGGCTCGACCAGCCGCAGGTCGCTGACGCCCGGCTCCGCCGCCAACTGAGCGATGCGCGCGAGCTTGTCGCCGCGATTCACGCTCAACGCCACATGGGCCGCGTCTTCCGCGCTAGCGCCCAGCGTTGCGATCAGTCGCTCGCGTGCTTCGGCCGTCACCCGAACGATCAGCCGCACCGGCAGCTCGGCCCGTTCGCGCAGTTCGGCGACGCTGCCCTGCGCCACGATGCGGCCTTCGCGCAGGATCGCCACCTCATCCACCCGCTGCTCGATCTCGGCGAGGATGTGCGAGGTCAGCACCACGGTTGCGCCTTCGGCCTTGAGCTCGGCGATGACGCGGTAAAAATCGTGGATCGCCTGCGGGTCCAGCCCGTTCGTGGGCTCGTCGAGAAACAGCAGTTTCGGTTTGCCCAGCAGCGCCTGCGCAAAACCGAGCCGTTGCCGCATCCCCTTCGAGTAACCGCGCACCTTGCGTGTCGCCGCATGGGCGAGGCCGACACGTTCCAGTGCCGCATCGCATTCGGCGCGCGCCGCGCCGCGCAGCTTGGCGTAGAAGCGCAGGGTTTCGAGGCCGCTCAGGTTGTCGTACAGCGCGACGTGTTCGGGCAGGTAGCCGATCTGCTGGCGCACTTCGCGGAAGCGCGCGCCGTCGCTGGGCTCGCCGAGCAGGCGCAGCGTTCCGGCGTCCGGCACGATCAACCCGAGCATCATGCGGAACAACGTGCTCTTGCCGGCGCCGTTGTGGCCGATCAGGCCGAAGGTGCGACCGGGTGCGACGGCAAGTGAGACGCCGCGCACGGCTTCCACTTCGCCGAAGCGCTTGGTGACGCCGGTGAGTTCAATGGCGGGCGCGTTCAAGCCAGTATCTCCATTCTGGGTGGCGGGGGCGCATCGCAGGCGAGGGTTCCACCACGGTGGGTGCGCGCAGCACCGGGAACTGCCGGGCGGCAAGGCGCAGGGTTTCGACCGCCGGGCTGTTGAGCAGTACGCGGGCCGCGGGGTAGCGCCACATCAGGCGGTCCACCAGGTCGGCGGCTTCGAAGGGTACGTCGCCGCGGCCATCGCCGTTGCGATCCCAGCCGAGGTAGCCGCTCCAGTGGTTGCCGGCTTTCGGCCCCCACACCTCGTCCTTCGCGCCAACGTAGCGCACGCCTTCGTGGTTGCCGATGAAGTCGTTGCCGTCGACCTGGTTGTGCCAGGAGCCGGCCGACAGGTGCACACCGACTTCGTTGCGCACCACGAGGTTGCCGGTCAGGGTGTTGTCCTGGGCGTCGTAGATGAAGAAGCCGCGGCCGTTGCCGGCGATGATGTTGCCGCTGACCTCGGCGCGCTGGATCGTGCGCAGCATGATGCCGTGATCGGTGTTGGCCCACGCGATGTTGTTGCGCACCACCTGGTCATGCACCTCCATCAGCGCGAGCCCGCCGCGGTTGTGGTGCACGAAGTTCTTCTCCCAGGTGTTGAAGTAGGAGTTCATGTAGTGCGTGCCGTAGCGGCTGTCGTGGATCTCGTTGCCGCGGAACAGCGCGTGGTGCGACACGTCGACATAGATGCCGTCGCGCGAGTAGCTGATGTGGTTGTCGAGGATCTTCGCGCCCTGCGTGTTGTAGAGCTGGATGCCGTTGCCGCGGTTGGGCGAGAGGTAGTCGCGCTTGCCGGCGATGCGGTTCTTTTCCACCACCACGTCGTTGGCCTTCTCGATCCACAGCCCGAACAGGTTGTAGGCGAGCTGGTTGTTGCGCACCACCGCGCGGTGCGCGCCCGGCTGGATGTAGATGCCAGCCTGCTGCTTCGCGAGGTCGTCACCCGAATCGCGCACCACGAAACCTTCGACGCGCACGTCGGGCGAGACGATGCGGATCACATCCCCCGACATGTCTCCGCTGATCGTTGGCATGTTCTCGCCAATCAGCGTGAGCGGCTTTTCGATCCGCAGGTGCTCGTGATACTGGCCGCGCGCCACGCGGATCGTGTCGCCCGGCTGGGCGCGCACGATCGCCGCCGCAATCGACTCGCCGGCCGCCACATGCAGTTCGGCGGCAGCGGCCGTGCCGGCAAGCAGCAGCGTGATCGACAGGAAGGCGATGCGAAGGGCGGAGCACATGCGCTTGAGCCTACGGAGCCTCGCCCCGCACTTCCTTGATCGGAATGAAGTAGCCGTCGCGCCCGATCGGGGTGAGCTTGAGGCCCGCCTTCTCGCGCCGCTTGCGCTCGGTCGCCAGGGGCGGGCAGGCGTGCGCGTCGTGGTAGTACACCATGCAGTCGAGGCATAGCAGGCACTCGCGCTGGTCGATCTTGCCGTCTGCCGCAATCGCCAGCGAGCCGCACTGCACAGCGCAGGCCTTGCACGGGCCGCATTCCTTTTTGCGGCGCAGGCCAAAGAGGCGGAAGCTGGTCGGAATCGCAAGCCCGGCGCCCAGCGGGCAGAGGTATTTGCAGAATGGGCGTTCGATGAACAACGAGAGCCCCAGCACGACCGTGAAGAACAACTGGAAGGGCCAGCTGCGGTTCCACGGGCCAACGAGGAAGGTTGTCTTGAAGGGTTCGACCTCGGCGAATTGCTCGGCCACCGTCATCGACCACAGCGACACCGCCATCAGCGCAAAGAACACGCCGTACTTCACCCACTTCAGCTTGTCGTGCAGCGGCTTCGGGACGTGGCGCTGGAAGCGCTTCAAACCCAGCTTGCCGGCGATCTTGTAGGCCAGCTCGGACAGCGAACCGAAGGGGCACAGCCAGCCGCAAAAGAGCCCGCGGCCCCATACGAACAGCGTGATGAAGATGAACCACCAGAAGACGAAGATGAAGGGGTCGGTGAGGAACAGCTCCCACTCCCAGCGCGAGATCAGGGAGTGGAACCAGGTCATCACATGCGTGATCGAGGGCTGCGCCATCAGCACGCCACCAATCCACACGATGCTGACCGTCCAGAACACATACTTGGGCCAGGCCACCCAGCGCTTGTCGCGGATCGTCGCGCGCGCAGTCAGCCAGTCGCGGCGTGAGTAGGTGAAGGCGACGATGGTGAGGAAGGCGACGAAGAAGACGATGCTGACCGCCTTGTCGCGCCAGATCTTCTTCCAAGGGGCCTCGGGTTCGCTCACTGCCGGGCGGCCACCTTCGAGCCAGGCATCCGGCAGCCACAGCTTGGTCTCGAAGTTGATGAACTGGCGCTGACCGGTCGACTTGTCCTGCTTGTTGGCGAGGTAGACGAAGCGGAACGGCCAGGCGGCGGAGAAGCTTGCATCGCGCAGGATGAAGATGCTCGATTCGCGGAAGTTCGGGTGGCCTTTCGCCTGCAGGGAATAGAGGTTCAGGTAGTCGAGATCGCGAAAGGTGTAGGTGTCCGCATCCTGCTTCACCTGAACGCGATCGAAGATGCCGCCGCGCACGAAGCCGGAGCCCTTGAAGGAGCCGGCGCCATCGCTGATCACCATCAGCGCGGTTTCATGCGGCTTGAGCCGCGTCATCAGCGCACGCCATTCGGTCGCACCCAGCACCGCACGGCCCAGCGTCGGGTGGTTCAGCACGCCGACCCACAAATCGAGGTAAGGCTGGCCGGTATCGGGCTCGCCCACGTCGGCCGGCTGCAGGGTCAGGCGCGATACGGCGCCGGCCTTCACCAGCGCGTCCCAGTCCGCGATGTCACCGACGTCCTTGTAACGCGCGCTCGGGCGCACTTCGCTCTTCAGGATGCCGACCTTGCGTGCCACCTGCTGCGCCGCGCGGGTGATGACCTGATTTTCGGCAACGACGGTCACCGTCGCGCCGGAAATTGCATCGAGCCCGACGGTCTGCTTGTCACCACTACCGACCTCGAAATGCTGCGCAACCGATTTGCCGAGGTACTGGCCGACGAAGGCGTCCAGCTTCGTTTCCGGAATTCCCAGCAGAAGAATCGGTTCGGAGTGCTTCAGCACATGGATGCCGGTGAAGCGCCCGGCAGTGTCCATGCCGATCAGCGTGATCACCGGCTTGCCGGAGTAGGCCGGGATGTCGACCAGATCGGTCGAGAGAAAGACGTAGCCGATCGCCTTGTCGCCCTTGTAGCCGGTCGCGAAGCGCGGCTGCCCATCGCGTGGCGAGAAGCGCTCGGCGCCGGGCAGCACCGCCTTGCAATCGGTGTAGGCGCAGAGATCCGGTGCGGTGAAGAGTTCGGGCGCGAGCTTGGCTTCATACGCCAGCGCCTGTACTGCCGTGGGCTGCAGGCACAAGAGCGCGGCGGCCAAGGCGATCGTTGCGCGAAGAAAACGGGTGAAACGGGGCATTGCCAGGCACTCCGGACCTTTGGTGCGGCAAAGTGTCGCAGTCCGGGGGCGGTCGCTTCCTTGTCGCGGGGCAAGAAACGGGATCCGCCCTGTTGCGCGCTGGTAGCGCGGTCCGCTGACTGGTGACGGTCGCGAATTAGAATGCCGTTCGCCGTTGCGCTGACTCGACGCTCAGGACTCTTCATGAACCGACTGCTTACCTGTCTCTCACTGTCTTTCCTCGCCATGCCGGCGACCGTGGCGGCGGGTGATTTCACGCAGCGCTTCTGCGCTGCCGACCCGCGTTACTACGTTGAGATGGCGCAGGCGGGGGATGTTGTGAGCCTCACGTACGGCCGGCCGGAGGGGACGGATGTGGCGCTGTACGCCCTGCAGACTGCTGGGCGTGTCGATGATCAACCGGTGCTGAAGATCCTCGGCGCCGAGGCCGATGCGAGCTTGCAGGACGCCATCGGATTCAGCCTGGCGCCAAAGGACGCGGCGAACGCGCCGGTCGAGGCCTTCATCGGAACGACGGCCGACGATTTGCTGTATTTCGAGTTGGGGCGCGACCGTGTGTATTACGGGGGGTCCGCGAAACAATGCGGCCGCTAGGTTTGTTGTGCCCGCGTGCTGCGCTGTGGCGCCACCTTGCCGGCGAAGCGCACGCATAGCCAGACGATGGGCGGAGCGACGATCGCGGAGGTGCTGAGGATGTCCGCCACGCTGTGATAACGCTGATAAAGCATCAGCGCGAAGTAGGCGAGCAGCGATGCCAGCCACACCGGGCGCCCGCGCGGCAACAGGGTGCACAGGATGGCGACCGCGGCAATCGCGACCGCACTGTGGGTGCTGTAGTCGAGGCCCACGGCGGGCCAGAGGCCCAAAGCCTTGTCGGCAAACATCAGGCTGTAGCAGACCACCAGTGTCGCCAGCCCGAACCCGATGCGCATGCCGGCGAGACGCCACTGCCGCTGTGCCAGCGGCGACAGCGCCAAGATCAGCCAAAGCCCCCCGAGCAAGGGCGTGTAGGCGTCGGCAATCGCATCGAGGGTTTCGTAGTCGGGCATCAGGTGAATCTTCCGCGCGGGAAGTGGCGGGGCAGGCGGTGCCCTGCGCGACGGATGCGCTCGCGGTGCGGCGTGGTGGACGGCAGCGCGGAGGCGTTCAGTTGATTGGTAGTGGATGCAAGCGTGCTCAGCTGAGCCTTCTGCGCACTACTTCCACTCATAGCCGGACTCGAGCGCGAAAGCGCTGAGTGCGTCATCGAGCAATCTGGCGGGTATCCCTTTGGCATTGAGCTCCGAAAGGCGCGCGTCCATGTCCTTGAGAAGGCCGATGCAGGCAGATCTGCGGCTGAAGCCGAAGTGGATGCTGCCGCTGCTGATGGGCGGATCGATGCTGACCACGCGCGCTCCGGCTTTGCCAGCGGCACTGCGCAGGTAGGCGCGCCCGAGGTAGTCGCCGGAGACGAAGTAGTCGATGCGACCGAGTTTGAGTTTGCGGAAGTTCTCGATCATCGTCGGCGCAGTGTCAACCTTCAGGTTGTCCCGCATGTATTCGTCGAAGCCGTTGCCGAAGGCGTCGCCCAGGCTCACTCCGCCCTGGTAGCTCTTCAGGGTTTGCCAGTCTGCGTACTTGATCGGGCTGGTCTCCGGCACGAACACCACGATCGGGTTGGCGAAGGCCGCCGTGCGCGTGAAACTCAGGTAGCGCTCGCGTTCAGGGGTGATGCGCAAACTCAGCAGGAGATCGATCTGGCCCGCTTCGGCCATGGCTTGCGAGCGTTTCCAGGGGAACATCATTGGCACCAGCGTGACGCCGGGCGGGGCCACCAGCTTGAGGAGCTCGACGCTGGCGCCGTTGTAGTCATCGCGCTCGCCGGGCCAACTGAAGGGTGGGTAGTTCGGGTTTGTTGCGTAGCGAAGCAGGGTACAGTCGGCGGCGGCCGGCATGGGGGGCAGCAGGAGCAGCGCTGCGGCGATCAGGACAAGAACTCTGCGCAGGAGGGTCATCGCACTTCAGGATGCTCGATGGAGGTAGCTGGTCGCCGCTACAACAGACGCTGCGGCGCCAGCCGGCATCGTATCCCTCAAGGCATGCCGGGTGGCGGGAATATTGTCCGCGCCGATCGCTCGACGCGGGCAGCGCCGCCTCGGGAATCAGCGGCCGAGCTCCTTCAGGTAAGCGGCGCGTGCGGCGACCGCGGTGTCGGTGAAGTCGGAGAACAGACCGTCGATGCCGAGCCGGTAGTACTGCAGGTACTCGGCCTGCGGATCGCCCTTGTAGTCAAAGGCAAGCCGCCGTTTCTCGTTGCGGAAGGTGTAGGCGTGCACCATCAGGCCGGCCTTGTGCGCATCGGCAATCAGCGTGGTCGGCGTCTGCGTGGTTGCATCGGCATAGTTGATCTTGCCGTCGCCGTTCATGTCCTTGACCGCGCCGTTCGCATCCAGCGTGCCCTTTACCGGCACGATGTAAGGCTTCCACGGGCCGATACCGTCGGCGTAGGTGGCGATCTCGGCGAGGCCGGCCGGCGTCACCATGTCCTTGAAGCCGCGCGGGTCGCCCGCCTTGGCCCAGTCGTAAGGCTTGTCGTAGGGCGCTGCATAGGTGAGCTGGCCGGTCTTCAGATCCACGTCGTCGGCGTCGATCAACTGGATCAGCTTGGTGTTGAGGCCGTTTTCCTTCATGTACTTGAGGCTGCCCGGCTCGAAGCTCTGCACATAGATCGGCGCCGTCTTGCTGTTCCATCCGGCGGCATTGATCATCGAGATCAGCGTGCCCTCCAGCGGCAGGCCCAGGTCGCGGTGGTAGCTCGGGTTCTTCGTCTCGGGGTACACCGCAATCGTGCGGCCGAGCTTGGCGCTCTGCGCTTTCGCGAGGTCAATGATCTCCTTGAAGGTCGCGATCTTGTAGAGGCCGTTGTACTGCTGGGGGCGCTCGGCGTCGGTCGAGATGCCGCCCAGCGTCTTGATTTCCGCCAGGGTGAAGTCGCTGGCGAACCAGCCGGTCTGCACTTCGCCATCGACCGTGGTGGTCTTCTTCCGATCGGCGAACTCCGGGTGACTGGCGACGTCGGTGCTGTAGGCGAGGTTGGGGTCGTGCCGCGCGATCAGTACGCCGTCCTTGGTCGACACCAGGTCGGGCTCGATCACGTCGGCGCCCATGTCGATCGCCATCTGGTAGGCCTCCAGCGTCTCCTCGGGCAGATAGCCGGAAGCGCCGCGGTGGGCGACGACGATCGGTTGCGTGCCGCCGAGGGTGCGGAAGGCTTGCGGTGTCGGCGTGATGGCCGGCGAACTGTCGTCGCCACCACAGCCGCCAAGCGTGAGCATGCCCGCGATGGCGAGGGAAATGGCGAGGGTTTGATGGCGGGGGCGGTGCGAGGTGTGGGTGTGCATCGAAGGATCCTGTGGTCGGGTGGATCGCCCGAGCCTATGCAGTGCCGATGACGCGACCGTGAGCCTTTGATGGCAAACGCATGACAGGCCGCGTGGCGAGCGAGCGGCAGCGCCAACATCTGACGCGTACCCGGCTGCACAGGGGATAATCGCGCCTCGCGCTGCCACCGGACCTGCCCGTAGAACGATGACTTCCGAATTCGACTTGATCGCCCGCCACTTCACCCGCCCCACGCGGCATACCGTGCTGGGGGTGGGCGACGACTGCGCGATCGTGCAGCCGTCGGCTCGGCACGCACTGGTGGTGACGACCGACATGCTGGTTGCCGGCACGCATTTCCTGCCGGATACCGACGCCGAACGGTTGGGCTGGAAGACCGCGGCGGTGAACATTTCCGACCTCGCCGCGATGGGCGCGCAGCCGCGTTGGATCACGCTCGCCTTGTCGCTGCCCGCGGTCGACGAGCATTGGATCGCAGCGCTGGCGCGCGGCTTTGCCGAGTGCAGCGAGGCCTACGGCGTCGACTGGATCGGCGGCGACACGACCCGCGGCCCCTTGAACCTGTGCGCGACCGCGTTCGGTGAGGTCGAGGTGGGCGGTGCAATCCGCCGCAGTGGCGCCCACGCGGGCGACGACATCTGGGTTTCCGGCTGGCCGGGCTTGGCCGCGCTGGGCCTGCGCCATCTGCTCGACGGCACGCCGCTCGACGCCGACTGGCGCGACACCTGTGTCGAGGCGCTCGAACGGCCTCAGCCTCGCGTGGCGCTCGGTCTGGCGCTGCGTGGTGTGGCGAGGGCGATGCTGGATGTGTCGGACGGGCTTGCCGGCGACCTGGCGCACATCCTCGAACGTTCGGCCTGCGGCGCGGTGCTCGACGAGGCAGCGCTGCCGCTGGCGCACGCGCAGGCGGCCTGTGGCGATGCCGCGCTGGCGCAGCGCTGTGTGCTGGCCGGCGGCGACGACTACGAACTGCTTTTCTGCGCCGCACCGGACAAACGCGACGCGATTACGGCCATCTCAAAACAGCTTGATCTGCCGCTGAGCCGTATCGGCACCTGCGTGGCCCCACCCGGCCTGCAACTGCGGCAGCGCGATGGCGCGATCGTGGCACTACCCCCGCGCGGTTTCGATCACTTCGCATGAACCGCCCTGCACTGACGCTGATCGGCACTGCCATGTGCTGGGCCGCAATCTGGTGGCCCTTCCGCTGGTTGCTGGAGCGCGGCCTCAGCAGCGCACAGGCCAACACCTTGGCGTTCGCCTTCGGCGCTGTTGGCGCGCTGATCTGGTCGCGCGGGCGCCTGCCAGCTTTCCTGCGCGATCCGCGGCTGCTCGTGATGGCGCTTGCCTCGGCGATCTGCAACCTCGGCTATAACGCGGCCGCGACCCATGCACCGGTGATGAAAGTGGTGCTGCTGCTCTACACCGCACCGCTATGGACGGTGCCGCTCGCATGGTGGCTCTTGCACGAGCGTCCCGGTCTGCGCGGCTACGTTGCGCTGGCGCTGTGCAGCAGTGGCGCGCTGCTCATGCTGTGGCATCCCGCGCTGGGCTATCCATGGCCCGCCACGCCGTGGGAATGGGTGGCGCTGCTCGCCGGGCTCAGCCTCGCGGTCTACAACGTGCTGATCCGCGCGCTGCCCCATGGCGACGAGCGGCCGCGCGTGGCGCTGATCTTTCTTGTCGAGCTGGTGCTGGCAGCGGGCTGGCTGCTCGCCGAGGGCGAAATGCCGGCCTCGGATGCGGCGCCGCTTGGCATGGCGGCCTTCGTCGGCCTTGCGATGCTCGGCATCATCGTGGCGATGCAGTGGGGTTTGCAGCGCCTGCCCGCCAACCTGGCGGCGATGCTGATGAGTACCGAGCTGGTGTTCGCCGCGCTGTTCTCCTGGTGGTGGGCCGGCGAGGCGATGGGCGTTCGCGAAATCGCTGGCGCACTGCTGGTCGCAAGTGCTGCGCTGGTGTCCGCCTGGCAGCCGGCGCCCGCAGCCGTCAGCGATGCGGCCTGATAGGATCGCGCCATGAGCATCCGCCCCACAGTCCGTTTCCTGTTTGCGCATCCGGCGCACTTTCTCGCGCTGGGCTTCGGGTCCGGCCTTGCCCCGAAGGCGCCCGGTACCTTCGGCACGCTTGCCGCATGGGCGCTGTATCCGATGCTGCGCGGGCTGTTCCACACCGAATGGAGCTTCCTGCTGTTTCTCGCTTGGTGCTTCGTGCTGGGGGCGTTTGCGATTGAAGTGACCGGCCGCAAGCTGGGTGAGATCGACCACGGTGGCATCGTGTGGGACGAGTTCGTTGCGATGTGGCTGGTGCTGTTCTTCACCCCGGCGGGCCTGTTGTGGCAGCTGCTGGCCTTCGTCCTGTTTCGCGGCTTTGACATCGTCAAGCCGCCGCCGATCCGCCAGTGCGACGCGCGCTTCAAGCACGGCCTCGGCGTAATGTTCGACGATCTGCTGGCGGCCGGTTATGCGCTACTGGTGCTGGCGATTCTGAAAAGGCTGATCGGCTGATGGAACACGAGCTCGAACGACTCTCGCAGGACGCCGGCGACTGGCTCGCCTCCCGCGGACACACGCTTGCAACCGCCGAGTCCTGCACCGGCGGGTGGATCGCAGAAGTGATCACCGCAACCTCGGGCAGCTCTGCATGGTTCGATCGCGGCTGGGTCACCTATTCCAACGACGCCAAGCAGGAGATGCTCGGCGTGCGTGCCGCGACGCTCGCCGAACACGGCGCCGTAAGCGAAGCGGTGGTGCGCGAGATGGCCGAAGGCGCGCTTGCCCGCTCGAACGCGAGTCACGCGATCGCGGTCTCCGGTGTCGCCGGCCCGACCGGCGGTTCGCCCGAGAAGCCAGTCGGCACCGTCTGGATCGCCTGGGCGAGTCGCGCAGGCATGACCCTTGCAGAACTGCACCGCTTCGACGGATCGCGCGAAGCGGTACGCCGCCAGACCGTGACGCGCGCGCTCGAGGCGCTGCCTCAGCTCCCATTGACCCGCACCTGAACCGACACGATGAAGCTCGACATCTTCCGCGCCGACCTGCACCAACCCGAACACGCTGCCGCCATGCTGCTGCTGCTGGACGCCTACGCCCACGACCCGGCCGGTGGTGGCGACGGGCTCAGCGATCAGGCCAAGGCACGCCTGCCGCGCGCGCTCGCCGATCGCCCCGGCGTTCATGTGTTGCTGGCCTATGTCGAAGAGCAGCCGGCTGGCCTGGCGATCTGCATGGAGGGCTTTTCAACCTTTGCGGCAGCGCCGCTGCTCAATGTGCACGACTTTGCCGTGCTCCCCGCGCACCGCGGCTGCGGGGTCGGGCGCGCGCTGATGCAGCAGGTGATCGCGCTGGCCCAGTCGCTGGATTGCTGCAAGGTGACGCTGGAGGTGCTCGAAGGCAATGCGCCAGCGCGTGCGCTGTATCAGGCCTGCGGCTTTGCCGATTATGCATTGGACCCGGCGTGGGGCAAGGCGATGTTCATGCAGCGCTGGCTGGGCGAATGAGCGCTTGCTCAAGCCGGCGGCCACTCGCCCGTAAACCGGTCGTGAGGGCCGCGCGCAGGCCCGGATGAACCGCCGGCATCGGGCTGGCGGCAAATCGTTCGCGCGAGAAGGGTGCATCAATGCTTGACCTGCGTTCCCGGCCGACGGTGCTGATCGTCGATGATGCCGCCGACAACCTGGACCTGCTCTCCGCGGTGCTCAAGGATGAGTACCGCGTCAAGGTGGCCAACAGCGGCGAACGCGCGCTGCGGCAGATCTACTCGGATGCACCGCCCGACCTGATCCTCCTCGACGTGATGATGCCCGGCATGAGTGGCCATGAAGTGTGCCGGCGCCTGAAGGCGAATCCGGACCGCCGCCGTATCCCGGTAATTTTCGTAACGGCGATGGACGCCGCCGAGGACGAGGAATTCGGGCTGTCGCTTGGCGCGGTCGACTACATCACCAAGCCGATCAGCCCTGCGATCGTGCGCGCACGTGTGCGCACCCACCTCGCGTTGTATGACCAGACGCAGGAACTCGAGCGCATGGTGGCGCAGCGCACCGGTGAGCTGAGCGAATCGCGCCGCCAGTTGATCGGCTGCCTGGCTCGCGCGGCGGAATTCCGCGACAACGAGACCGGCAACCATGTGATGCGAATGAGCCAGAGTGCAAGGCTGATCGCGCTGGCCTACGGCCTCGGGCCGGCGACTGCTGAGTTGATCCTGATGGCGGCGCCGATGCACGACATCGGCAAGATCGGCATTCCGGACAACATCCTGCTCAAACCGGGTCCGCTGGATCCGCAGGAGTGGGCGACGATGAAGCTGCACGCCACGATCGGCGCCGAGATCATCGGCATTCACGACGACGACCTGCTGCGCGCGGCACGCTCGATTGCGCTATCGCACCACGAAAAATGGGATGGCAGCGGTTACCCGGCCGGGCTGGCGGGTGAAGCGATCCCGATTGAGGGGCGCGTGGTGGCGATCGCCGATGTGTTCGACGCGCTGATGTCGGTGCGGCCATACAAGCCGGCCATGTCCCTCGACGAGGCGCTGGCCTACATCCGTGGCCAGTCCGGGCGGCACTTCGACCCTGCCGTGGTGGCCGCTTTCGAAGCCTGCCTGCCCGATATCCTGGTGCTGCGCCGTCGCTATCTCGACGTTGGCGATACGCGCGCCGAGTTGTAACGCCCGCGTTCGCGCCTACTTGAGGTTGTGCGCGGACATCAGCACGAGTTTGCCGGCGACGAAGTTCGCCTTCACATTGCGCGCTTCATCGCCCCAGGTGCAGGCGCGGATGCCCAGCGTTTCGTCGCAACTGCCGGCTGACCCGATCAGGGCTTCCACCTCTTGCTGTGTCATGCCGGTTTGCAGCTTCTGATAGTTCTGCATCGTCAGCTTGCTGCAGCCGGCCAGCGTCAGCGCGATCAGTGCGCTGGTCCAGATTACGCGTCTCATGCATCGACCTCCGGAGTCTCGCCCCAGCGGGCGATCAGCGTGTGGGGCACACCGAGCTGATCGAGGATTCGCGCGACGACAAAATCCACCATGTCCTGCACAGTCTGCGGATGCGTGTAGAAACCGGGGCTGGGCGGCAGAATCACGACGCCCATGCGCGAGAGCTTCAGCATGTTTTCCAGATGCAGCGTGGAGAAGGGCGTCTCCCGTGGCACCAGTACCAGTGGGCGGCGCTCCTTCAGGCAAACGTCCGCGGCACGCTCGATCAGGTTGGACGACAGCCCTGCGGCGATCGAAGCCAGCGTGCCCATCGTGCAAGGGCAGATCACCATCGCGTCGGGCGGATTCGAGCCGGAGGCAAGCGGCGCGAACCATTCTTCGCGGCCATACACGGCAAGCAGCCCTTCGGCGGCACCGAAACGTTCGGCAAAGAGGGCCTGCACTTCGGCTGGCCGCGCTGGCAGCGCGAGATCCATCTCCTGGCGCGCGACGATCTGGGCGACCTGCGAGTACAGCAACTCGACCTTCACGCCGGCCGCCAGCAGGCATTCGAGCAGGCGGATGCCGTAGGGCATGCCGGAGGCGCCGGTGAAGGCAAGGGCGATGCGGCGGGTCATCGGTTTACTCCGTGAGCGAGCATCGCGCAATTGTACGTGGCCCTGCGGCCGTGGTGCCCGCGCGTCGGTGCGATCTCGCCGTGTTGCGGTTCAGCCTGCCTCGCCGAGGGCTGCAAGCGTCTCGACGAGAACCTCGGCCGCTGTGTGGAGGAAGGCGCGCATGTCGTGCTCCTGCTGGTCGTGTGTGATCGATGTGCCGAGTTTAGGTAGCCACGAGCGTTGAGGCCAATCGACTGTCTCGATGCCGTCGATAGATGGCGGCTATGCGGCATCCCCAACAAAAAGGGCGCCCACTCGCGGGCGCCCTGATTGCGGACGGGGGCAGGTTCAGCGGAAGACGACCGTCTTGTTGCCATGCACCAGCACCCGGTCTTCCAAGTGGTAGCGCAGGCCGCGCGCGAGCACCGCCTTCTCGATGTCCTTGCCGTAGCGGACCATGTCTTCGACCGAGTCGGAGTGATCCACGCGGATCACGTCCTGATCGATGATCGGCCCCTGGTCCAGTTCTTCGGTGACGTAGTGGCAGGTCGCACCGATCAGCTTCACGCCGCGGGTGTGCGCCTGGTGATAGGGCTTGGCGCCGACGAAGCTGGGCAGGAAGCTGTGGTGGATGTTGATGATCTGGCCCGGATAGTCGCGGCACATCTCCGGCGGGATGATCTGCATGTAGCGCGCCAGCACCATCACATCACCACGCACCTCCTCGAAGATGCGGCGCACTTCCGCATAGGCGGCCGGCTTGTTGTCGGCATTGACCGGCACATGGTGGAACGGGATCCCATGCCACTCGACGAAGCCGCGGAAGGTGTCGTGGTTCGAGATCACGCAGGGGATCTCGATGTCCAGCTCCTTGCTCTGCCAACGGCCGATCAGGTCGTACAGGCAGTGCTCCTGCTTGCTCACCATCAGCACGACGCGCTTCTTCACCGCGCTGTCGGTGATCTTCCAGTCCATGTCGAACTCGCGCGCAATCGGCGCGAAGCGCTCGCGCAACTCGGCCAGCAGGAAGGGCAGCGAATTGGCGCGGATCTCGATGCGCAGGAAATAGCGCTGCGCTTCGTGATCGGTGTGCATGTTGGATTCGAAGATCCAGCCGCCGTGCTCGGCAATGAAGCCGGTCACGCGAGCGACGATGCCGGCGCGGTCGGGGCACGAAGCGGTGAGGGTGTAGAAGCGTTGCGTGTGCATGGGGGGATGCGTCCAGAAGGGGCGCCGTCCGGCGCCCCGGGCAAGGCTCAGATGCGGGCGGCGGCTTCGTCGATGTAGCGACGCAGCGTGTCGTAGTCGCGCGCCACCGGATACTGCGGGAACTCGCGGATCACGTTCTCGGGCGGGTGCATCAGGATGCCGGCTTCGGCTTGGCCGAGCATCGCGGTATCGTTGTACGAATCGCCGGCGGCGATGCACTTGAAGTTGAGCCCTTGGAAAGCCTTCACCGCGGCGCGCTTCTGATCCGGCATGCGCAGGTGGTAGTTCACCAGCTTGCCGGTGGCGTCCGCTTCGAGGCGATGGCAGAACAGCGTCGGCATGCCGAGCTGTTCCATCAGGGGCTTGGCGAATTCGTAGAAGGTGTCGGACAGGATCACGACCTGATACTGCTCGCGCAGCCCGTCGAGGAACGCCTTGGCGCCTTCGAGCGGCGACAGGCCGGCGATCACTTTCTGGATCTGTGGCAGGCCCAGCCCCTTCTCGGCCAGGATGTCGAGGCGATACTTCATCAGCTTGTCGTAGTCCGGCTCGTCACGCGTGGTGCGGCGCAGGGCTTCGATGCCGGTGGCTTCGGCGAAGGCGATCCAGATTTCGGGGACGAGTACGCCTTCGAGGTCGAGACAGACGATCTTCACGGGACTTCCTGGCTAGGGTTGCGGGTAACCTGTAATTCTAACAGGCCGGCGCGCTAGCCTCGCGGCCTGGGTCACGGGTGGAAGTCGATGTCGCAACTGCCGACCTTGCTGACTTCGCGCTGTGTGGCGGGGCCGTACACATCGATATCGCCCGAGCCGGTGCAACTGGCGGCAGCCCGCTCGCCGGCGCGCGCTTCGATGTCGCCGGAGCCGGCAAGCGCCAGCGTTGCCTCTCGCGCTTGCAGCGCCTTCAGCTTGATATCGCCGGAGCCCGAAAGCGCGGCCTGCAAGGTGTCGGTTTCGCCGTCTGCGACCACGTCGCCCGAGCCGGACAAACGCACATCGAGACGCTTCGCCTTGACGCCGTGCGCGACCAGGTCGCCGGAGCCGGAAAGGCTGATCGCAAGCGCCTCGCCGCTCAGCGCATTGAGCATCAGATCGCCCGAACCGATCAGCCGGGCTTCGCGCAGGCCGGGCGAGCTGATGCGGATCTTGAGCTTGCGCTCGGCCCCGAACCAGCTGAAGTTGCCAGGGCGGGCGTCAACGAACAGTTTGCTGTCGCGTACCTCAAACCGCAGGCGTTCGATGTATTCGGCATCACCCTCGGCCGACACATGCGGTGGCCCCGCCTGCCAGCTCACGTCGAAGGGCATGCTCACTTCGATCCGATCAAAGGCAGGCAGCGCCTTGTCGAGCGTTCCGTTGTCGGCCCACGCGGCAGGCGCCGAGATCGAAAGCACGGCGGTGAAGAGCATCAAGCGCAGCATGTCGAGCCTCCGGGTAATGGGCAGGTCGGCATGCTGCGCTTGATGTGTATGCAGTGTGTGTCGGCGCCAAGTGCCGACACGATTCAGCGCGGTGCGGCGTTCAGACGATGTCGAGGTTCTGGATGCCCGCCGACAGGTCGCGGTCCGAATGTTTGCTGTTGAGCTTGATCTGCAGGCGCAGGTCGTTGATCGAGTCGGCGTTGCGCAGCGCATCCTCGTAGCTGATCAGCCCCTGTTCGTACAGCTCGAAGAGCGATTGATCGAAGGTCTGCATGCCCAGCTCGCGCGAGCGCTTCATCAGATCCTTGATCTCCGCGATCTCGCCTTTGAAGATCAGGTCGGAAATCAGCGGCGAGTTGAGCAGGATCTCGACTGCCGGCACGCGGCCCTTGCGATCCTTCATCGGAATCAGGCGCTGCGACACCATGCCGCGCAGGTTCAGCGACAGATCCATCAGCAGTTGGTGACGACGGTCTTCCGGGAAGAAGTTGATGATCCGGTCGATCGCCTGGTTCGCACTGTTGGCGTGCAGCGTGGCGAGGCAAAGGTGGCCGGTTTCGGCGAAGGCGACGGCGTAGTCCATCGTCTCGCGGTCGCGGATTTCACCCATCAGGATCACGTCCGGCGCCTGCCGCAGCGTGTTCTTCAGGCCCATTTCCCAGCTGTCGGTATCGATGCCGACCTCGCGCTGCGTCACGACGCAGTTCTTGTGCGGGTGAACGTACTCGATCGGGTCTTCCAGCGTGATGATGTGGCCGTAGCTGTTCTCGTTGCGGTAATCGACGAGGCCGGCGAGCGAGGTGGTCTTACCGGTGCCGGTGCCGCCGACGAAGATCACCAGGCCACGCTTAGACATCGCGATGTCCTTCAGGATCGGCGGCAGCCCCAGTTCGTCGATCGTCGGGATCTTCTGCGCAATCGTCCGGCACACCATGCCCACTCGGCTTTGCTGGATGAACGCGTTGGTCCGGAAGCGCCCGATGCCGGCCGGCGAGATCGCGAAGTTACATTCCTTCGTGGACTCGAATTCCGCGGCCTGACGGTCGTTCATCACCGAGCGCACCAGCTCAGCGGTGTGCTGTGGTGTCAGCACCTGGTTCGACTGCGGCACGATCTTGCCGTCGATCTTGATCGCCGGCGGAAAGCCCGCGGTGATGAACAAGTCCGACCCGCGCTTGCTGATCATCAGCTTGAGCAGGTCGTGCATGAATTTGAGTGCCTGATCGCGTTCCATGATGTTCAGTCCCTTTGTTGTTCGCGCGGCAGACGTGTGCAGAGGCCGTTGCGAGCGGACCGAGGTCGAAACGCGCAGCGCAGCCGTACATCCGGCACGGCAAGTAGCACAGTTTCGAGATCGGTTTGCGCAGCGGGCCTATGCATGCGTATCAGCCGGGGAAGTTGTCTTTGTTTGCGGCGCGCAGGCGGGCTTCGGCCGTGCTCACGATGTTGCGCTTCACGAGCTCCTGCAGGCACTGGTCCAGCGTCTGCATACCGTATTGCTGGCCGGTCTGAATCTGCGAGTACATCTGCGCGATCTTCGCTTCGCGGATCAGGTTCCGGATCGCGGGCGTGCCGATCATGATCTCGTGCGCGGCGACGCGGCCGGTGGCGTCCTTTTTCTTCAGCAGCGTCTGCGAGATCACCGCGCGCAGCGATTCGGACAGCATCGCACGGACCATCTCCTTTTCGGCCGCCGGGAACACGTCGATGATACGGTCGATCGTCTTGGCGGCCGACGAGGTATGCAGCGTGCCGAACACGAGGTGGCCGGTTTCGGCGGCGGTCAGCGCGAGGCGGATGGTCTCCAGGTCGCGCAATTCGCCGACCAGGATCACGTCCGGATCTTCACGCAGCGCGGAACGCAGCGCGTTGTTGAACGACTGCGTGTCGCGCGACACTTCGCGCTGGTTGATCAGGCTGCGCTTGGATTCGTGCACGAATTCGATCGGATCCTCGATCGTGAGGATGTGGCCGTATTCGTTTTCATTGACGAAGTCGATCATCGCCGCGAGCGTCGTCGACTTGCCCGAGCCGGTGGGCCCGGTCACCAGCACGATGCCGCGCGGGTTCTGAGAAATGTCCTTGAAGATCTTCGGGCATTCGAGCTCTTCGAGCGTCAGCACCTTGGACGGAATCGTCCGGAACACGGCGGCCGCGCCGCGGTCCTGGTTGAAGGCGTTGACCCGGAAACGCGCAAGGTTGGGCACGTTGAAGGAGAAGTCGGTCTCCCACACGTCCTCGTACTGCTTGCGCTGCGAGTCGTTCATGATGTCGTACACCATGGCGTGCACTTCCTTGTGCTCCATGGGCGGCAGGTTGATCCGACGCACGTCGCCGTGGACCCGGATCATCGGCGGCAGGCCGGCCGATAGATGTAAGTCGGAGGCCTTGTTCTTGACCGCGAAGGCAAGCAGTTCGGTGATATCCATGGCGTCTCTCTGGAAGCGGGGCGCAGACAGTGGGCGCCAAGCGCGCTGCTATACTTGGCCAGCCCGGTCGAATGACTCGAAACGATTATATGACAGCCCTTTCGGCCAATCTGCAAGCAGTTCGCGCAAGGATCGAGTCTGCCTGCCTTCGTGCCGGCCGCGATCCGGCCGAAGTTCGCCTGCTCGCCGTCAGCAAAACCTTTCCGGCGGATGCGGTTGTCGAGGCCGCCGCAGAAGGCCAGCGCGCCTTTGGCGAGAACTACGTTCAGGAAGGTTGCGCCAAGGTTGAACAGCTCGCTGCGCTAGGTCTGGAGTGGCATTTCATCGGTCCGCTGCAGAGCAACAAGAGCCGCCTGGTGGCCACCCATTTCGATTGGGTGCATTCGGTCGACCGCCTGAAGATCGCGCAGCGCCTGTCCGAACAGCGCGCGCCGCATCACGCGCCGCTCAACATCTGCATCCAGGTGAACGTCAGTGGCGAGGCCTCGAAATCCGGCGTCGCGCCCGGCGAGCTGATCGAACTTGCGCGCGCAGTCTCGCTTCTGCCGCAACTGCGGCTTCGCGGCCTGATGGCGATACCGGAGCCTACCGAGGACGAAGGCCTGCTTCGCAGCCGTTTCGCGCTGCTGCGTACGCTGCGCGACCAGTTGAACGAAACCTTTGCGTTGGGGCTGGATACGCTGTCGATGGGCATGTCGGCCGATCTTGACCTTGCGATCGCCGAAGGCGCGACGGTCGTGCGCATTGGCACGGCCATTTTCGGCACTCGCACCCCTCTTACTGAATCGACTCCATAGAGAACCCTATGCGCATCACCTTCCTTGGCGGCGGCAATATGGCGGCCGCGTTGATCGGCGGCCTGATCGAACGTGGCTTCGCGGCGAGCGACCTGCAGGCGATTGACCTCAATGCCGATGCCCGCAAGGGGCTTGAAACGCGTTTCGGTGTGCGCACGGCTGATCGCGTTGATGCGCAGGCGCTTGCGTGCGATGTGCTGGTCTTGGCGGTGAAGCCGCAAAGCATGCGCGAGGCGCTCGCGCCAATTGCCGGCCAACTGAAGACGCAACTGGTGCTGAGTATCGCCGCCGGCATCCGTGTCGATGCGTTGGTGCGCTGGCTTGGCGGCTATCGCCGAATCGTGCGTGCGATGCCGAACACCCCGGCTCTGGTGGGTGCCGGTGCAGCCGGCCTCTTCGCTGATGCGAGCGTCACCGCGGACGAACGCGATGCCGCCGCGCGCATTCTGGGCGCGGTCGGGTCCGTCGCATGGTTGAGCAGCGAGCCACAGGTGGATGCGGTTACCGCCTTGTCTGGCAGCGGCCCTGCCTACGTCTTCTACTTTATCGAGGCACTCATCGAAGGCGGCGAGGCGATCGGCCTGTTGCGCGACGTGGCGCGGGCGCTGGCCATCGATACCGTGCTGGGCGCTGCCAAACTTGCGGCGGCGAGTGAGGACGATGCGGCCACGCTGCGCGCGCGGGTCACATCGAAAGGCGGCACCACCGCCGCGGCACTTGCGTCGATGGAGCAGGATGACTTCAAAGGCCTGATCGCACGGGCGCTGGCCGCCGCCGACGCGCGCGGTCGCGAGCTCGGCGACGAACTCGGGCGCGATTGATTCCCCCCGCACAACGCAAAGGAGATACACAACGATGTTTGCGGGTCTGGTCATTCTGGTTCTGAACGCCGTCGGGAGCTTCATCACATCCCTGCTGCTCGTCCGCGCCCTGATGCGCTGGCAGCGGCTCTCCTTCATCAACCCGCTCGGGCATTTCATTCTCGCGACGACGGACTGGGTCGTCGTGCCGATGCAGAAGCTGTTCGGTTCGCGCAGCGGGTTGGATCTGTCGTGCATCGTGCCGGCCTGGCTGATCGAATGTCTGGTCATCGCCGCGGTGTTGCTGCTCAAAGGCGTCTTCGCCGATCCGGCGGCGTTGATCGGCACGGTGCTTCTGACCGGTAGTGTGGCCTTTCTGATCAGCCTGGTGCGGCTGATCATGATGGTGGTGATCGTCGCGGCGGTGCTGTCCTGGGTTAATCCGCGCGCGCCGATCGCGCCGCTGGTGAATGGGCTGTGCCGCCCGTTCCTGCTGCCCTTGCAGCGCCGAATGCCGCCGATCGGCGGAGTGGATCTGTCACCGCTGTTGCTGCTGCTGGTCCTGCAGGTGCTGGTGTATCTGCTAGCAAGCATGGCGCCGGCCAGTCTTGCATTGATGTGAGCTGGCTGACGCTCTGCGCCGACGGCAGTGCTGTGCTGGCGCTGCATATTCAGCCAGGCGCCAAGCGAACCGAGATCGCGGGGTTGCACGGCGATGCGCTGAAGATCCGCTTGGCTGCGCCCCCGGTGGATGGCAAGGCGAACGAGGCGCTGCTGGCCTTCATCGCCACCACGCTGGGCATTGCCAAGCGCTCGGTCAGCCTGGAATCCGGCGCCACGTCGCGCCAGAAACGCGTGCGAGTGACCGACGCAGATCCGGCGCGTCTCGCGCGCCTTACCGAACACTGAGTGCATACCGAAACGGAGACGCTGCTGTGAGCATCGCAGTCGACAACCCCTATACGCTCTTCGGCGAGTGGCTGGCCGAGGCTACCGCAAACGAACCGAACGATCCGAACGCGATGGCCCTGTCCACCGTGGGCGAGGACGGCATGCCCTCCTGCCGCATGGTGTTGCTGAAGGATTTCGACGAGCAGGGTTTCGTCTTCTACACCAATCTCGGGAGCCAGAAGGCGCGCGAGCTGGCCGCGCACCCCAAGGCGGCGCTGCTGTTCCACTGGAAGAGCCTGCAGCGCCAGGTCCGCGTGCAGGGAACGATCACGCCAGTCAGCAAGGAAGAGGCGGACGCCTACTTTGCCAGCCGTGCACGTGACTCGCGCATCGGCGCATGGGCCTCGAAACAGTCTCAGCCGATGGAAGGGCGCTGGGAGCTGGAAAAGCGTGTCGCCGCGTTCGCGCTCAAATTCGGCATCGGCGAGATTCCACGGCCGGCGTTCTGGTCCGGTTTCCGCGTTGCGCCGCAGGTGATCGAATTCTGGAAAGCCGGCGCCTTCCGGCTCCATGACCGCGTTCGCCTCGAACGGCAGGCAGACGGTAGCTGGAAAGGTACGCCGCTGTTTCCCTGATGCGCGGGCGATAGCGCTCAGGCGTGCGGCGATCGACGGATTGCGCCGGTTTTCGCGTTTCCAAAGCGCGGGACCTCGGTCGCCGCGCTGCCTGCGCCGCCGCCGGTACTCGCCTTCTGCCCAGGCCCATATAGAAAGAATTGAAGTCGAATGTGACCTGCTTCGCGCCCAGGAATGCGAACGGCATTTCGCGCGCGCGTGAACGCGCCCATGATTTAGGCGTTTTTGTCAGAGTTTCACGCCGCCGGCGCGACGCACAGAGGTCGATTCAATGCTCAACGTATTCTCGGGCGCATGGTTGGAGAGCTGGAACGTGTTCGCGGACATCGTGTCGAGCTACGGCTACCTCATCGCGGTGTTGATGGGGCTCGCGCTGGTCTTCTTCTGTTCTGCACCGATTTTTCGCACGCAGCCGCTGACACCGGCCGAGCAGCGCGAGCGCCCCGAGGTGCCATCGCGCCAAAGATCGATCCTGGTCGTCGATGATTCGGCGGTTGTTCGCGCCAAGCTTGCCAAGTTGCTGCAACTGGCGGGCTACCGCGTGACGCTGGCGCAGGACGGGGTGGAGGCGGAAGAAGCGCTGGCCCGTGAGCGCTTCCATCTGATGATTACCGACCTTGAAATGCCGCGCATGGATGGTTTCGAGCTGATCGCGTCGGTCCAGGGTAGTCTCGCGACCGAACAGCTACCGATCATTGCCATCACCGGGCACGAAGCCCTGCAGGGCCGGGTGCGGGACTGCGAGGGCGTATTCGGCATCTTCCAGAAGCCGTGGAACGACCGCGAACTGCTGCGCCGTGTGGCGGCGCTGACGCAGCTGAGCGAACTGACCTGGAACGTCGAGCACGGCGCGCCGACACTGCTTGGCGGAGCCTGAGCCCCGCGCGAGCTGCTACTCCGCCAGCGGCGGATATTTCTTCGCGTTGAGCGCAATCTTGTCGCGCACGGCCGCATCCACGTCGATCTTCAAGACCATCGCCAGCCGCATCAGGTAGAGCAGCACGTCGGCGACCTCCTGCCGTACATGCTCGGCCTCGTCCCCCTGCATGATTGCCTCGGCCTGTGCGTCGGTGAGCCACTGGAAGATCTCGGCCAGCTCGCCAACCTCGCCGGTGAGCGCGAGGATCAGGTTGCGCGGGTTATGGAAGCGGTCCCAGTCGCGTTCGCGCGCGAAGTCGGCGAGGCGCGCCTCCAGTGCCGCGGTGTCGATCAGTTTCATGGCGGTAGGCGACGGGCCGTGAACGTAGGGAGCGTGGGGGGTGTCATCCTGGCCGCCGCGCGACGAGCTGCACCACCGACGCAAGGCCGTTGTGGGCGGGGCCTTCGATGACCTCGCGTTCGAGCTCGATCAGGTGATCGAACGTCAGCGGCGCGAGTTCGGCGTGCAGCGCCTCCGCTTCGCACAGCATGTCCGGGTCGCTTGGCCCGCCGGTGCCGTAGTTCAGTTGGCGTGGCGTGTAGGCCTCAAGGATGATGCGCCCGCCGGGCGCCAGCGCGTGTGCGGCGCGGCGATGCACATCGACGCGCAGCGCGCTTGGCAGATGGCAGAAGATCGACACGATGGCCGTCCAGCGTGCTGCGCCGAAATCGAACTCAGCCAGATCCGCGACCATCGCCTCGACCGCCAGCTGCTCTGCCGCAGCGCGTTCGCGCAATTTGGCCATGCCGACTTCGGACTGATCCACCGCGGTGACGCGATGCCCTAGGCGCGCCAGGTGCAGCGCATTGCGGCCTTCGCCTTCGCCGATGCACAGCACCTCGCCGATCGGCAGCGCGGCCGCCTGCGCGCGCAGGAAGTCGTTCGGCTCGGTACCGTAGAAGTAGCCCGGCCGGCCGTAGCGCTCGTCCCAGAAGCTATGTTGCATCGCGTGCGCTCAGCCGCCGAACATCACGCGGCCTTCGACCAGCGTGTGCTTCACGACACCCGGCAGTTCGTAGCCGAGGAAGGGCGTGTTCTTGCCCTGGCTGCGCAGGCTTTCGCGGGTGACGGTACGGTGCGCTTCGGCATCGAAGATGCACACGTCGGCGCGGGCACCAACGCCGAGATGGCCGCCTTTGGTGATGCCCATGATGCGGGCGGCGTCGGCGGTCACGCGCGACAGCGCGATAAGCAGCGGCAGCTTCATCTCGGCGCCCCACTTGAGCGTCAGCGGCAGCAGCAGTTCGAGGCCGGTTGCGCCCGGCGCAGCTTCGGCGAACGGCATCTGCTTCTCGTCGTCGTCCACCGGCGTGTGGTCGGAACACACCGCGTCGATTTCGCCATTCGCCAGTGCTGCGCGCAGTGCTTCGCGGTCGCGCTGGGCGCGCAGCGGCGGCACCAGATGCGTGAGCGGGTTGAAGAAGCCGATATCGATGTCGCACAGGTGCAGGTGGTGCGCGCTAACGTCGCAGGTGACATCCAGCCCGTCTGCACGTGCGCGGCGAATCAGATCGAGGCCGGCGGCAGACGACAGGCGGGTGATGTGGAGCTTCACGCCGGTGGTCTTCGCCAGTTGCAGTTGCGTGGCGAGTGCCACGGTTTCGGCTTCGACCGGGATGCCGGTCAGGCCGAAGCGCGACGCGACTTCGCCGTCATGGGCAACGCCTCGCGACATGTAGGGATCGAGCGGCTGCAGCCAGACGCGATAGCCGAAGGTGGAGGCGTACTGCATTGCGCGCAGCAGCACCAGGTTGTCCTTCATCGGTGTGTTGGCCTGGCCGAATGCGACGCAGCCGGCCTCGGTCAGCTCGGCCATCTCGGTCAGCCGTTCGCCCTTGAGGCCCGCGGTCAGCGCGCCGACCGGATAGACGTGGGCACAGTTGAGCTTGCGTGCGCGGTGGCACAGCATTTCGACGAGGCCCGGCTCGTCCAGCGCCGGGTCGGTATCGGGCGGGCAGGCGAGGCTGGTGATGCCACCGGCCATCGCAGCCTGCATCTCCGATTCAAGGGTCGCGCGGTATTCGAAACCCGGCTCGCGCAGGCGTGCGGAGAGGTCGACCAGACCGGGTGCTACGACCAGGCCGCGCGCGTCGATCACGCGGTCCGCGGTGAAGCCGGCCGGCGCGGCACCGAGCGCGACGATCTTGTCGTCGGCAATGAACACGTCTTGCTGGGTATCGAGCTTGTGGGCCGGATCAACGACACGGCCGTTGGCAATCTGGATCTTCATCGTCTTGGTCTCAGTGTCCGGCCAGCATGCTCATCACGGCCATCCGCACCGCGATGCCGAAAGTCACCTGCGGCAGGATCACCGCATTGCCGCCATCGGCGACGGCGGAGTCGATCTCGACGCCGCGGTTCATCGGGCCCGGGTGCATCACGATCGCGTCCGGTTTGGCGAGTGCGAGTTTTTCCGGGGTCAGGCCCCAGACCTTGAAGTACTCCTGGCTGGAGGGCAGCAGCGCGCCTTGCATGCGTTCGTTCTGCAAGCGCAGCATCATCACCACATCGACGCCCTTGAGGCCCTCGCGCATGTCGTGGAAGACGCGCACGCCCATGCGTTCGACGTCGGTCGGCAGCAGGGTCTTCGGGCCGATCACACGCACTTCCGGCACGCCCAGCGTGGTCAGCGCGGCGATCTCGGAGCGTGCCACGCGCGAATGCAGCACATCGCCCACCACTGCCACCGTCAGGTTGGTGAAGTCCTTTTTGTAGTGGCGGATCGTGTACATGTCGAGCAGGCCCTGCGTCGGGTGCGCATGGCGCCCGTCGCCGGCGTTGACCACGCTGATGTGGTCGCGCCCGGTGGCGCGCAGGTGCTGGGCGAGCAGGTAGGGCGCACCGCTCGATGCGTGCCGCATCACGAACATGTCCGCGCCCATCGCGCAGAGGTTGTCCACCGTGTCGAGCAGGGTCTCGCCCTTGCTCGTCGAGCTGGTGGACACGTTCAGGTTGATCACGTCGGCCGACAACCGCTTGGCAGCGATCTCGAAGGTGGTACGGGTGCGCGTGCTGTTCTCGAAGAACACGTTGAACACGCTCTTGCCGCGCAAGAGCGGCAGCTTCTTGACCTCGCGCTCGGCGACCTCGGTGAACGGCGCCGCGATATCGAGGATCTCGGTGAGGATGCTCTTGGGCAGGCCTTCCAGCGTCAGCAGGTGCGCGAGCTTGCCGTCCTTGGTCAGTTGCGGGTTAAGCATGGATCAGCCTCAGGGTCAGTGCGCCTTCGCCGGCCTCTTCGAGTTGCAGGCTATCGGTGGGGGCGAGCGGGGTTTCCAGCGTGTGGGCGACGAAGCGCGGCGCAACCGGCAGCTCGCGGCCGCCGCGGTCGACCAGCACCGCGAGGTCAACACGCGCCGGACGGCCGTAGTCGAACAGCTCGTTGAGTGCGGCGCGGGTGGTGCGGCCGGTGTAGAGCACATCGTCGACCAGGATGATCGGTGCGCCCGCGACATCGAAGGGGATCTCGCTCTTGCGCGGACTCGGGTGCAGCCCCTTCTTGCCGTAGTCATCGCGGTAGAAGGCAACGTCCATCACGCCGAGCGGTTTGCTCAGGCCGAGTGCCGCATGCAGCCGTTTGGCGAGCCACACCCCGCCGGTGTGGATGCCGACCATCGCGGTGTCGGCGGTGACATGGGGACGGATCTGCTCCGTCAGCGCAGCGATCAGCTGCTCAGCATCCGGTAAGGTCATCGGTGGCATGTGAGCTTTCAAACCAGGTTTGCAGAATGCGTTGCGCGGCAACGGCATCGAGGTGTTGCTTGCGTCCGCGCCAGCCGTGGCCAGCTTCGCGCAGCATCGCTTCGGCTTCGAGCGAGGTAAGTCGTTCATCGACCAGCACCACCGGCAGCCGGAAGCGGCCGTTGAGCTGGTTGGCAAAACGGCGCGCGCGCGCCGTCATGTCGTGTTCGGTGCCGTCGACATGCACGGGGAGGCCGACGACCAGGGTGGTCGGCCGCCATTCGTCGATCAGCTTGGCAATCGCAGCGAAGCGCGCATCGTTGGCTTCGCCCTGGATCACCTGAATCGGCTGGGCCATGCCCACCTCGGTCTCGCCAACGGCGACGCCGATGCGGGCGGTGCCGAAGTCGAATCCGAGCACCGTGGCCATCAGGCGTGCCCGGCGACGTCCGAGAGGTTGGTGAAATCCACGCCCAGCAGTTTCATCGCGGCATCGAGCCGGTCTTCGGGCGGCAGATCGAAGATGATGCTCAGGTCGGCGGGCACCGTCAGCCAGGCGTTCTGCTTGAGCTCGTCTTCAAGCTGCCCGGCCGACCAGCCGGCATAACCGAGCGAGATCAGTACCTCGCCGGGCTCGCCGTTCGCGCCGAGCGATTCGAGGATGTCTTTCGAGCTGGTCAGGGCCACGCTGTCATTCACTTTCAGCGACGAATGCCACTCGCCGGCCGGCCGATGCAGCACGAAGCCGCGATCGGTCTGCACCGGGCCGCCGAAGTAGACCGGGCGCTGGGCCAGGTCGGCCGATTCGAGTGCGATGTCGACCTTGCTGAAGAGCTCGCCGAGCGTCATGTCGATCGGCCGATTGACGATCACGCCGAGCGCACCGTCTTCGTTGTGCTCGGCGATGTAGGTCAGCGTGCGGGCGAAATTCGGATCGTCCATGGCGGGCATGGCGATCAGGAAATGATGGGTCAGGTTCATGGGCTCCACACCCTCATTCTATCAGGCGTGCCGCCGGGTGCAGTGACCGCGGTGGCGCTTGCGTAATTGTTTGCGCTCAAGGGCATGCGGCAGGGGCCGGCGCTAGGCTTGCGCCCCATGTCGATCCATTGCCTTCCGCGCACGCTGTCGCCGCTCGAGCCCGCTGCGCAGGCGCGCCTGATGCTGTTGGTGCGCTTGCGCTGGCTGTTTGTCGCGGTGTGTTGGGTGCTTGCCGCGCTCGGGCTGTTCGGCGCGCACCTTCCGGTTGAGGGCGTTGCACTGGCCGGATTGGCCTTGCTGGCGCTCAACCTTGCAACGCTGTGTGCCCTGCGCAGGCGGCAGGTGGCCTGGCTGACGCCGCGCGGCATCTTCCTTCAGTTGCTTGCGGATACGTTGGCGTTATCCGTGCTGGTGCAGCAGACCGGCGGGCTTGCGAGCCCCGCAGTGGGCGCATATCTGGTACCGATCGCGCTGGGCGCGAACCTGCTGCCGCGTGCTGGCTGTTGGGCGATGTTCGCCTGCGCGGTGGCGAGCTACAGCGTGCAGGCTTTGCTGCCGAGCCGGGTACCCCATGTGCACGGCGTTGCCGCGTTCACACTGCACCAGGCCGGCATGTGGCTGACGGTGGTTGCGGCCGCTGCACTGCTGGCGGGCTTCCTGGCACGTGCAGCGGACTTGCTGCGACGCTGCGAACGCGAGTTGGCCACGGCGCGCGAAGCGGTACTGCACCAGGAGCGACTGGTTGCACTGGCGGGCTTGGCGAGCACGACCGCGCATGAACTGGCGACGCCACTGGCGACGATGAGCGTCACGCTTGAGGACTTGGCGGCTGACGCCGCGCTGCCCGCGGCGCTGCGCGGCGACGTGGCGCAACTTGGCAGACAACTGGCCCGTTGCCGCACGGCCATGGAAACGCTCGCCAGCGCGGCAGGCGTAGCACGCGGCGGAAACGCGCGGCGCATGCCGCTGGCTGAGTGGCTAGCCGAGCTGGCGGACCAATGGCGTATTCGCCAGCCGCAGGTGCGCGTGGATCTGGAATGCGACAGCGCGCACACCGTCGTGGCTGAACAAAGCCTCGGCCATACGCTGCAGTGGCTGCTTGACCATGCCGCGTCGTTGGCGCCCGCCGCGGTGTCGCTTGCGGCGCGCGTGGAGGCGGACAGTCTGCAGATTGCCGTGCGCGACTGCGGGGCGCGTGTGCCTGAAGCGCTGCGCGACGCGATGCGTGATCCGACGCAAAGTCACGGCGAGTTGAGCCACGCTACCATCGCCCGGCTCGGCGGCCGCCTGGACGCACGCCCGTTCCGCGGTGGTACCGAGCTGGTGATAACCCTCCCCCTGGCTGCACTGAGCCCATGAACGTACGCCGTTTGCTGATCGTTGAAGACGACCCCTCCTTGTCCGAGGTGCTGTGTCGCGCCTTTGAGCGGCGCGGCTACGAGGTCCATGCGGAAATGCATGTCGCGGGCGCTTGCCGAGCCGCGTGCGAGTGGCCGAGCGATTGCGCGGTGGTGGACCTGAAGTTGCCGGATGGGTCGGGCTTGAAAGTCGTCGAGGCGCTCGCAACCGCGCAGCCGGATTGCCGCATCGTCGTGATGACCGGCTATGCCAGCGTCGCCACCGCGGTTGAAGCGATCAAGCTGGGCGCCACGCACTACCTGACCAAGCCGGCGAGCATCGCAGAAATCGAAGCGGCGTTTGATCGCACCGAAGGCGATGCCGAGGCGGAGGCGATTGATGAGCCGATGCGCGTTGATGCGGTCGAGTGGGAGTACATCAATCGCGTGCTGACCGAGCAGGACGGCAACATTTCTGCGACCGCCCGGGCGCTTGGCATGCACCGCCGGACCCTGCAGCGCAAGCTCGCGCGCCCGCCCGAGTCCTGAGCCTTCGGGGCGCCTGCGACAAATTGTCGCGAGTCAATTTTTTCCCTCCGCGCGGCGCATAGAGTCCGTGCGTCAAATTGTCGCACCCGTGCCACACCGGCGTGGGCCCGCGCCGACCATTCCGGAGGAGAGAGAACATGGACAAGAAGCAGGAACACCAGGAGCCGAGCACCCCCGACGTCAGCCGCCGCAAGTTCCTCGGCAGCTCGGCGATGGCTGGTCTGGCCGGCGCGACCTTGGGTCTGGCCGGTTGCAACAAGGGTGAACAGGGCGCGACGCCGGCACAGTCCGCCCCCGCCAAGGCGGCCGCGGCGGCAGGCGGTGATGCACACGAGATCAAGCCCGGCCAGCTCGACGAGTACTACGGCCTGTGGTCCGGTGGTCACTCCGGCGACGTGCGCGTGCTGGGTTTGCCGTCCGGCCGCCAGATCAAGCGCATTCCCGTATTCACGCCCGATCCGCTGACCGGCTGGGGTACCACCAACGAATCCAAGGCCATCATCGGCACGAAGCCCGATGGCACGCCGCTGTACCACGTTGGCGACACCCACCATGTGCACGGCAGCTATGCCGACGGCACTTACGACGGCAAGTATGCGTGGGTGAACGACAAGCTCAATTCGCGCATTGCCCGTATCCGCCTGGACATCATGGAATGCGACAAGATCACCGACATTCCGAACGTTCAGGGCTTCCACGGCATCTTCCCGGACAAGCGCGACCCGGTCGATGCGGCAATCAATCGCACGACGCGTGTGTTCTGCGGCGCCGAGTTCTCGATTCCGCTGCCGAACAACGGCAAGACCTCGGATGACCCGGCGACCTACCGCTCGCTGTTTACCTGCGTGGACGCCGAGACCATGGATGTGCGCTGGCAGGTGGTGATCGACGGCAACTGCGACCTCGTTGCGACCACCTACGACGGCGCTTTTGCGGCGACCAACCAGTACAACACCGAGATGGGCGTGCACTACCAGGACATGATGTCCGCCGAGAAGGACGCCTGCCTGTTCTTCCACGTTGCGCGCATCGAGGAAGCAGTCAAGGCGGGCAAGTTCAAGACCTACGGCGACAGCAAGGTGCCTGTGGTCGACGGCACCAAGGAAGCCAACAAGGATCCGAAGACCGCGCTGACCGCGTATGTGCCGGTGCCGAAGAACCCGCACGGCGTGAATGCTTCGCCCGATGGCAAGTACTTCATCTGCGCCGGCAAGCTCTCGCCGACGACGACCACGATCGAAATCGCCAAGATGCACGAGTGGTTCGACGGCAAGCTCGACGACATCAAGAAGACCATCGTCGCCGAAGTGGAAGTCGGCCTCGGCCCGCTGCACACCGCCTTCGACGGTCGCGGCAATGCCTACACCACGCTGTTCCTCGACTCGCAGGTCGTGAAGTGGAACATCGACGCGGCGATCAAGTTCTACGCTGGCGACAAGAACAGCAAGTATGTGGTTGACCGCATCGATGTGCACTACCAGCCAGGTCACATCAACGCCTCGATGTCCGAGACCAAGGAAGCGGACGGCAAGTACCTCAACGTCGGCTGCAAGTTCTCGAAGGATCGCTTCCTGCCGGTCGGCCCGCTGCACCCCGAGAACGAACAGATCATCGACATCTCGGGCGAGAAGATGCGCCTGCTGCGCGACGACCCGGTCTGGCCGGAGCCGCACGACTTCATCATCGTCAAGCGCGACATCATCAAGACCAAGCAGGTCTTCCAGCTCGACGACTTCCCGCTCGCGACCAAGAAGGCCGAAGACTCCGGCGTGGAGCGCAAGGGCAACAAGGTCACGGTGCGCATCGCGTCCTACGCGCCGCAGTACCAGTTGCAGGAGTTCAAGCTGAAGAAGGGCGACGAGGTCACGATCATCCTGACCAACCTCGACAACGTGGAAGACCTGACGCACGGCTTTGGCATCCCGAAGTACGACGTTCAGTTCATCGTGAACCCGCAGGAAACCAAGTCGGTCACCTTCAAGGCGGACAAGGTCGGCGTGTTCTGGATCTACTGCACGCACTTCTGCCACGCGCTGCACCTGGAGATGCGCTCGCGCATGATCGTGGAAGCCTGATCGAACGCACCGCCTCCGAGGTGGCGGCAAGAGAGTTGGGGAGCGCGCGTGCGCTCCCCTTTTTTATGCCGATTCGTCAGCAGGCATAACTCTCGACGAACTGGTCCGGCGCCCGGGCTGCGCAGCTGACATGGGCCGCCTGTACGGAAAACTGCGAACCGGAGATCAAGCGGAACTCCGCAACGATCGAGCCGGATGCGTCGAGCGGTAGTTCGAAACGTGTTTGCCGCACAGCGCCAACCGACAGGCTCCCGTCAGCCAACCCTCCGATGCAGCGTTCAGGCGCACCAGTCCAGTGGGCGTTCGAAAAGTGCATCATGAGCTTGCCGGCGTAGCCGGGCACGCGGGTGCCGCCCGGCGCGACCGCGTGCAGATGTGCGGCCGAAAAATGTACCTTGAGCTCGCTGCCGTCCGCCTCGATGCGTTCGATCTCTGAACTGTAGAACTCGAATTCGAATTGCATGCGACGCGCTCCAATCCGCCGAACTTCGATGCGGTGAATAATGCCCCGTATTGTCGGGGGCCGCGAGTCGGCCGGCCTTCCGGCACTTCGCAAAAGAAAAACGGCGAGCAAGCGCCCGCCGTCTCGTTCGTTGCCTGCGAAGCAATCAGCGTTCGAATAGCTCGTGGAAGCGCGCCAGGTCGGTGGTTGCCTTGCGGGCGTCGGCGAGACCGACGCGTTTGGCTTTCAGCAGGATCTGCAGGTCGGAGTTCATCGTGTGCGAGCGGGAGTCCGGCACCGCGTTGAGCTTGTCGAGCAAGGGGCGGATGCCGCCGACGTTGCGCGATGCGATCAGCGCCTGCGCTTCGGCGTTGGGCGTCAGGCATTCGGTGGCGAGGTAGTAGGAGTCGCCCTTCAGTGACGGAATCAGCGCCTGGCAGATCACGCTGCGCAGCGAGCTGGCCAGCGTCTGCGCCTGGGTTTCGGTGTTGCCGAGCAGGCGCAGCATCTTCTGCAGGCCCAGCTCGGTGGTCTTCGCGTGCAGCGTAGCAAACACCAGCGGGCCGGATTCCGACAAGGCGAGCGCTTCCTGCGCCGTTTGCGCGTCACGGATCTCGCCAATCAGGATGACGTCGGGGCGTTCGCGCAGTGCATCGAGGGCGCCCAGGTAGTAGCTGCCAACGTCGCCGTCTTCGCCCACTTCGCGTTGTGTGATGATGCAACGGCGCTGCGGGATCAGGGTTTCGACCGGGTCTTCGATCGTGATGATGTGGCCCGAGCGGGTCTTGTTGATCTCGTCGAGCAGCGAGGCGATCGTCGTCGATTTGCCTTGGCAGGTGTCGCCAATGAACAGCACGAGGCCGCTGTTGAGCTTGACCAGCTCCTGGATCGACGGGCGCAGACCGAGGTCTTCCATCGGCATCGGCTCGGTCGGGAAACGGCGAATCACGCAGCCTAGGCGCTTGCGGCCCTGGAAGGTGAAGCAGTTAGCGCGGATGCGGGCGCTGTAGAGGTCCTTCGAGCGATCGAAGGCGCGCTCCATGATGCGCTCTTCCCAGTTCGGTTCGATGACCTTGAAGAACTCCTCCAGATCCTCGCCGGTTACCGGCGTGTCGCAGGCAGCCACCAGGCGCTTGGGCTGGCGCAGCATCACCGGGCTGTTCTGGTGAATGATGATGTCGCTGAACACGATGTTCGAGTTGAGCAGGTGCAGGATCTGCTCAACCAGCGTACCGAGGGCGGGGTAGCCCGCATTCTCGGCCGGGGACAGCGTCTCGATCATCGAGTAGTTCTGGAATTCCATTCAGGCTCCCTGCGCAAGCATTTTGTTCGTGCGGGCGTGACTATATACCGCTGTGCGCCGATTTCTACGGGCGCGCCGACAGGCGGCCAGCAGATCGATGGCTGTACGTAATTTCAGTATTCTAGCTGTTTACTGATTTGCGCCGGAATGGGGGCGGCGCTTCAGGCGATACGCACGTAAACCGCTGCCTCGCCGGCGTCGCCGCCGTGTTCCGGAGTGTTCTGCGGTCGCAGGTGTTCCAGCACAAAGCCGCAACGCTCTGCCAGCGCGCGGCTGCGGAGGTTGCGTGCGTTGGTGACGATTTCCAGTCGGCGAGCATGGAGCGTGTGCAAGGCCAGGTCGCGGATCGCGCTGACTGCTTCGCTTAGGTAGCCGTGGCCAAGGCTTGGCGTATGCCCCCAATAGCCGATCTCGAACCGTCGCGCGAGCCAATCAAAGCGGTGAAGGCCGCAGGCACCGACAAGGCGATCCTCGGTACGGTGCCGGATCAGGAAAGTGAAGTCTTCGCGCAGGACGAACTGGGCTTCGGCGCGCCGGCAGAAGGTTTCGAAGCTCTCCAGCGTTGGCTCCGGCACTGCCCACGGCAGGTTTGCCGGCCACTGGCGCAGCGCCACCAACGAGTCGCACACCGCTTCCATGACGGCCGCGCCGTCGCCCGCGCGGGGCGGGCGCAGCGTGAGGCGCGCCGTGTCGATCTGCCCGGGCATGTCGAGCAGAACCGGCGCGCGGCTCACTTGCGTGGCGCGCCCTTCTTGGCGTGTTCCACTTCCACCGCGCGCAGCCGCGCCGCGCACTTGTCCAGCACGCCATTCACGAAGCGGTGCCCTTCGGTGCCGCCGAAGTTCTTTGCCAGCTCGATGGCTTCGTTGAGGATCACGCGATACGGCGTTTCGGGGCAGTGCTTCAGTTCGTACACGCCGAGCAGCACGATTGCGCGTTCGATCGGCGAGAGTTCCCCGATCGGGCGATCGATGTGCGGCACGAACTCGGCTTCAAGTTCGCTGGCGTGCTCGGTCGCGCCGGTCAGCAACGCGCGCAGCAGGATGCGGTCGGAGCGCACCCAGTCGCCCGCGGTTTCTTCCGAGATCTCAAGGTGTTCCTCGATCATCGGAACCGAATTGCCGGTCAGCTGCCACTGGTACAGGCCTTGCAGCACCAGTTCGCGCGCCAGGCGGCGCGGCGTTTTGTTCGGGGTTGGGGTGTTCATGCGCGGAGTGCCTTTTGCAGGTTGGCCATCTCGATCGCCGCCTGAGCGGCCTCGGTGCCTTTTTGATGCATGCGGAATTCGGCCTGGTTGTCATCCTCGGTCGTCAGCACGCCGTTCGCGATCGGGATGCTCTCGTCGAGCGTGACGCGGGTGATGCCGGCGCCCTGTTCGTTCGACACCAGTTCGAAGTGGTAGGTCTCGCCGCGGATTACCGCGCCGAGCGCGATCAGGGCATCGAAACGGCCCGATCGTGCCATCGTCTGCAGCGCCAGGGGGATCTCGAGTGCGCCCGGCACGGTGGCGATCTGGATCGCATCGTGGGCAACACCGCGGTTGATCAGTTCAGTGGTCGCGGCCGACAGCAGGCCTTCGCATACGTACTGGTTGAAACGGCTCATCACGATGCCGACACGCAGGCCGGCGCCGTTGAGGTCGGGGGTGATCTCGGCAATCTTCTCGAAGCGGGGCATGTCAGTCCTTGTAGGCGCCATGCGGGCGCCGTGCGATGTTTGGGGTCAGGCGGTCGGCGCGTCGTAACCGGTGATTTCGAGGCCGAAGCCGGTCATGCTGGGGATCTTGCGCGGGCTTGCGAGCACGCGCATCTTGCCGACGCCGAGGTTGCGCAGGATCTGCGCGCCGATACCGAAAATCCGCGGGTCCCATTTCAGCGCCGGGCGGCGGTTGCTGTCCGGCGTGAGCTTGGCGATCAGTTCTTCGCCGCTTTCGGGCCTGCGCAGCAGAATCAGCACGCCGTTACCGTGCGCGGCAATCCGGCGCAGCGAATCGTCAATGCCAAAGCTGTGGTGACTGCCGGCGGGGTCGAGAAAGTCCAGCACCGAAACCGGCTCATGCACCCGCACCAGCGCCTCGGTGTCGGGGCGCACGTCACCACGCGACAGCGCCAGATGCACATCGCCCGATACCCGGTCAGCGAAAGCACAGAGTTGGAACGGCCCGTGCGCGGTGTCCACGGTCTTTTCGGTGACGCGCTCGATCAGCACCTCGGCCTGGGCGCGATACTCGATCAGATCGCGGATTGCGCCGATCTTCAGGTCGTGTTCCTTCGCGAATTCCAGCAGATCCGGCAGGCGCGCCATCGTGCCGTCGTCCTTGAGAATCTCGCAGATCACCGCCGCAGGCTCGCAACCGGCCAACTGTGCGAGATCGCAACCGGCTTCGGTGTGGCCGGCACGCACCAGCACACCGCCGGGCTGTGCCATCAGCGGGAAGATGTGGCCCGGCTGCACGATCGAATCCGGCGTTGCGTTTCGGGCGACGGCTGCCTGCACGGTGACCGCACGGTCCTGCGCGGAGATGCCCGTCGTCACCCCTTCGGCCGCCTCGATCGAGGTGGTGAAGGCGGTGGAAAAGGGCGAGCGGTTGTCCTTTACCATCAAGCCCAGCCCCAACTGCTTGCAGCGCTGTTGCGTGAGCGTCAGGCAGATCAGGCCGCGGCCATGCTTGGCCATGAAGTTGATCGCTTCAGGCGTGACATGTTCGGCGGCAAGAACCAGGTCGCCCTCGTTTTCGCGATCCTCTTCATCCACCAGCACCACCATCTTGCCGGCGCGGATGTCTTCGATGATTGCGGTAATCGGTGCCAGTACGCTCATGACTGCCCTCCGCCGGTCTGCATGTCGGAGGCTGACGCTTCTTTTTCCCAGGCCAGCATGCGCTCGACGTGGCGGGCGATCAGGTCGACTTCGAGGTTCACCTTGGTTCCTGGCGTGAGGCGCTTGAGGGTCGTGACTTCAACCGTGTGCGGGATCAGGTTGATCGAGAAATCCGTGCCTTCGATGCGGTTCACCGTGAGGCTCACACCATCCACCGTGATCGATCCTTTGCGGGCGATGTAGCCGGCCAATGCGCGCGGGGCACGGATCACCAGCTCGTGGCTCTCGCCGATCGGCGCGAACTTCAGCACTTCGCCGACGCCATCGACGTGGCCGCTGACAAGGTGGCCACCGATTCGGTCGGCCAGACGCAGCGCCTTCTCGAGGTTCACCTCGCCCGGCTCGGCGAGCCCGACGGTGCAGGCCAGCGTTTCGGCCGACACGTCAAACTGCATCCGCTGGCCTTCCTTCGCGATCACGGTAAGGCAGACGCCGTTGTGGGCGATCGAATCACCGAGCGCCACATCGGAAAGATCCCAGTTGCCAACATCGGTGGTCAGGCGGACGCCTTGGTCGAGCGGGGTCACCGCAACGATGCGGCCGGTTGCGGCCACGATTCCGGAGAACATGCTTCGCTCCGCTTGGAAAAACCGCAATTCTAGCCGATCCGCCGGGGCCGGCACCGATCGCGGCAGGTGGCGCGCGCTGAAGCGGCGCCGGGCTTCCCTCCCAATCTTGCGAACTGTGCCGCGGGTAGCCGGGCCGGCGCGCCGCTATCATCGCGCCATGTCCCCCATCCGCCCCTCGTTTGTCGCCGTTGCAGCCTGGGCTGCGCGTGTGTGCGCTGCCGTGCTCGTTCTCTCGACCCAACCCGCCGGTGCCGCACCGGTTGAAGCCACGCCGTCCGAGCGTGCATGGCTGGCTACGCATCCGGTGATCCGGGTCGGTGTCGCGCGCCAGGACTGGGCGCCGATCGAACAGTTCAGCGCAGAGGGGCGCTACATCGGTATGTCGGCCGACATGCTCGAGCTGATTGCGCGGCGTATCGGCGCGACTTACGAAATTCGTGTCGAACGCGACGCCGCGGCGCTGTTTGCCAAAGTGCGTGCCGGCGAGATTGACGTGGTGCCGTCGATCGGTCGCACCGGCGAGCGCGAGCGCTTCATGGACTTCACGCAGTCCTACCTCGACACGCCGGTCGTCATGATCGCCCGGCGCGATACCAGTGGCCTGTCGCCGGACGCAACGCTGGAAGGGCGCACCGTGGCGGTCGAGGAGGGCTATGCCGCGGCCGAGCTGGTGCCACAGCGCTACCCGCGCGCAAAGTTACTCAGGGTGCCGACGACGGCGGATGCGCTGCGCGCGGTATCCGAAGCGCGTGCCGACGCTTATTTCGGCGCGCTCGCACCGGCCGAGTATCAGGTCGAACGCGGCTTGCTTTCCAACCTCTCGGTACGCGGCCCGGTACCGATCGATTCCGGCCTGCGCTTTGGTGTCGGCCGCCAGGCCGCCGCGCTCGCGCCGCTGCTCGATCGCGCGATTGCCTCGATCAGTGCCGACGAACGCGCGGCGGTCGTGCGTCGTTGGGCGCCGGTGCCGCTCCAGTTGGCCCCGGTCGCAACCCCCTTGCAGCTCGACGCAGCCCAGCGCGCGTGGCTGGCCGCTCATCCGCGCCTGCGCATCGGCTATATCGCCGACTACGCGCCGCTGACCGAGCGCGGGCCGGATGGCCGCATGCAGGGTCTGTTCGCCGACAAGTTCGACCTTCTTGCGCGGCGCCTCGGCGTTGGCATCGAGACCCCGCGCGCCTACACCCTGGCTGACCTGCAGCGTGCACTCGCCACACGCGAGATCGATCTCGCCTTGGGCCTTTCGCGCAGCGCCGAACGCGAAGAGTTCGCGCGCTTCGCCGGCCCGCTGCTCACGACCGCCACCGTGGCGGTCACGCGCAGCGAAGGCGACTTCTTCCACGAGCCGGGGCAGTACCTCGGGAAGGTCGTGGCGATGAAGCGCGGTCATTTCCTGGTGCCGCGGCTTGCGCGCAACTACCCGGGCGTCCATGTCATCGAGTTCGATACCCTGGAGCAGGCGCTCGATGCGGTGGCGCGCGGCGAAGCCGAGGCAAGCTTCAACGACCTGACCGCCGTGGCGCCGCGCCTCGCCAAGGATTACGCCGGCGTGCTGAAAGTGGCCGGCAGCTGGGTCGAGGCGCCGAGCGAGGTGCACATCGCAGTGCGCAGCGATTGGCCCGAGCTGGTCGCGCTACTCGGGCTTGCGCTCGATTCACTGACGCCGGCCGAAGTGCACCAGCTCAATGAACGCTGGCTGGTGCCGAAGTACCGATTCGTGTTGCCGTGGCAGAAGGTGCTGTCGATCGGCCTGCCGGTGCTGGCGGTGCTGGCGCTGGTGATCGGCATCATCGTCGTCTGGAACCGTCGCCTGCAGCGCGAGGTGACTCGCCGGCTGGCAAGCGAGGCGGCGCTGGCTGAGGCGCGCGATGCGGCGCTGGATTCGGCCGACCGCAAGGCCGCCTTCCTGGCCGCCTTGTCACACGAAATGCGCACGCCGATGAACGGTGTGACCGGCATGGTCGACGCGCTGGCGCATGGCCGACTCGACGAAAACCAGCACTATCAGCTGGGCGTCGTGGCGCGCTCGGCGCGGGTTGCGCTGTCGATCCTGAACGATGCGCTCGACTTCGCCCGTATCGAAGCAGGCCGGCTCTCGCTCGATCCGCAGCCGACCGATGTGCGCGCGCTGGCCGAGGATGTCGCTTCGCTGTTTGCGCCGATGGCCGCCGAGCGCGGGCTTGCCTTGCAGCTTTCGGTCGCGCCGCAGGTGCCGCCGCTGGTGCTCGACGGCCTGCGCGTGCGGCAGGTGATGGCAAACCTGGTATCCAACGCGATCCGCTACACCGAACGTGGCGCCGTTCGCCTCAAGCTCGCCGCTGCTCCGCTCACGACGCGTCGCTGGCGCCTGATCGTCGAGGTGGAGGACAGCGGCCCCGGCATTCCCGACAGCGAGCGTCACCGTCTGTTCCAACCCTTCGAGCCGCTCGGCGGACCTGGCTCGCCCGGCACCGGGCTCGGGCTCGCAATCTGCCGTGCGCTGACCGATGCGATGCACGGCCGGCTCGACTACACCGCCGGCGGGCAGGGTGGCAGCCTCTTCAGCTTCACCGTCGAGGCGGATTCGGCCTTGCTGGCATCGGCCGATGAACGCAGCTTCGTCGGCGTTTGCGTTCGCATGGCGGTTGCTGACCCGTTCTGGCGGCAGGAAAGCGAAGCCTGGCTGCGCAACTGGGGGGCACATGTGGTGAGCCCCGAGGCGCGCGACTTCACACAGATCACGCTGTCCGACGGCGCCCCCGCGCTCGAGGGCCAACCCAGCGTGAGGCTTACGCGCGACGTCGGCGGCACGATTCGCAGCCTGCGCGGTGCCGTCATCGAATTGGCAGCCGAGCCGCTGCTGCCCTCGCGGCTGCAGCAGGCACTCAGCCGTGCGCTGGACCCCGCACCGTTGCGCGCAGCTGAGCCAGCCGCCGCGCCGCCCGCGAATCGCGTGGTGCTGGTGGTCGACGACGAGCCGTTGAACCTGCGCGTTGCGAAGGAGCTGCTGTCTTTGCTTGGCTTCGATGCGCAGCTGGTCGGCGAATCGCAGGCGGGATTCGAGGCCTTCTGCACCGGCACCTACTGCGCGGTGCTGCTGGATTACCGCATGCCGGGTGAGGACGGCATCAGCCTCGCGGCCCGCATGCGCCAGCGCGAGCGCCTGAGGGGGCTGGCGCGCACGCCGATCGCAGCGGTCACCGCCGATGGCAGCGAGACCACCGCCAGCGCATGTGCCGCTGCCGGCATGGACAGCGTGGTACTCAAGCCGCTGACGCTGGAGACGCTGCATGCGGCGCTGACCCAGCTGGGCTGCGCGCCGGCGATGCCGCCGCAAGGTCTGATGGCCGAGGAGGTGCACGACGAGGAGGCGGAGCCCCTCGCCCATCTGGCGGCACTGCTGGGTTCAACCGAGCGGGCGCATGGCATCGCGCAGGGCTTCGTGACGGCCTCGGCCGAAGATTTGGTGGCGCTGCGCGAAAAGCTCGACATCGAAGATCTCGAAGCCGTCCGCTTCCTTGCTCACCGGATCAAGGGCGGCGCCCGCAATGCCGGTTTCGAGCGCGTCGGGACTGCTGCGGCGGAACTCGAGGGGGCTGCCAAGGCGGGCGATGCGGCCGCCACGCGCCGGCTTACGGTGCCGCTGGGCCGGGCGCTCGAACGCCTCCGCCTGCGCCTCGCCGAGATCGCACCGAGCGCCTGACCGCTAGGGCTTGTTCTCGGCCGCGTTGGCGGGCGGGCGCAGCCGGATCGGGCTGGCGAGTTCGGGGTGGTAGCCGACCACGCCTTGATAGGCCTCGGTGATACGCGCCATGTCGGCCGCGTCGTCGCCGCTGAGTGTCATGTAGCTGCGGATGCCGATCGTTCGCGTTGCGAAGTCGATGTAGGCAAGGCCCAGCTGCATGTCGGCCGCGCGGGCGATGCGCAGGAAGCCGGACTTCCAGTGATCCAGGCGGCGCCGCGTGCCTTCCGGCGCCATCGCGAGGATCAGGGTGTCGCGACGGCGGATGTCGGCCGCCAGTGTTTCGATGAAGCCCCCGGTCGCGGCACGATTGACCGGAATCCCGCCCCAGCTGCGCAACAGGCGGTTGAATGGGCCGACGAAGATGGTGTGTTTGCCGATCCAGCGCACTGGCCAGCCGCAGGCCCAACGTGCCAGCAGACCGAGCGGGAAGTCCCAGTTCGAGGTGTGCGGATACACGATCAGCAGGACTTTGGCTGCTGTCGGTGGCGGCAGGTCGATGCGCCAGCCGACCAGGCGCAACAAGGTGTGGGCCCAGCGGCGTGGGCGGGGAGCGAGGCTGGGCGCGTGATCGGGCTGCGACAAGGCGTGGGTTCCTGAACTAGGGTGCGCGACTATCCCAGCTTGCGCGCGCAGCGTCCATCGTGCACTGCAACCCGCAAGGCCTGCGCGCTCACCTCGGGCTGGCGGCTTCGATGGGGGCCACTCGCGGCAGGTCGACGGTGAGGCGGGTGCCCTCGCCGAGGGTGGATTCGAGGCTGAGCGCCCCACCCAGCGGGGCTTCGATCAGATTGCGCACGATATAGAGCCCGAGCCCGGTGCCGCCGTGGCCAACGCGCGTGCTGAAGAAGGGCTCGAAGGCGCGCTGCATGATCTCCGGCGCCATGCCGTTGCCGTCGTCCGAAAACACGATCTGCACCCGGTCGGCATCCACGGCCTCTGCGCTCAGCCGCATGTGACCGTCGCTTCGATCGTCAAAGGCATGCAACAGCGCGTTGTTGATGAAGTTGGTGATGACCTGTTCGAGCGGGCCCGGGTAGCTGTCCAGCTCGACGTCGTCCGGCAGATCGAGTTCGAGCTTTTGCGGCACATGGGCCAAACGTGGGCGCAAGGCTGCGACCACGCCCTCGATGGTGTTCTTCAGGTCAAAGCGGCGACGGCGCTCGCTGGTCTGGTCGGCCGCCACTTGCTTGAAGTTGGCCATCAGCTCGGAGGCGCGTCGCGCGTTGTGTTCGATCAGCCCGGCGACTTCGCCCGCATCCTTGGTGAAACCGGCGAGGGTGGATTTTCGCAGGCTGCCGTCTTCGAGCGAGCGGGCGAAGTTGCTGATCCGCTGGCGCAGGCTGCTGGCCAGGGTCAGCGTGTTGCCCAGCGGGGAGTTCAATTCGTGCGCCACGCCGGCGACCAGGCCGCCCAGCGCGGCGAGCTTTTCCGCCTGCACCAGTTGCTGCATCGCGAGCCCGAGCTCGGCATGCTTGGCACGCAGTTCCTCGCTGCGGTGCGCGACGCGCATTTCGAGTTCCCGGTTCATGCTCTCCACGCGGGCCTGCAGCGCCCGCTGGGTGCTGACATCGACCACCGAGGACAGGAACATCCGGTGGCCGTCCAGTTCGAGCTGCACACCCGAGAGTTCGCAGACGCGGGGTTCGCCGTCACGTGGCTGGCCGTGCACCTCCATCTGTGTGACGCGCCCTTCGCGCGCCACGGTTTCGAGCATTACGTCGCGCTCTGCCGGGTCGAACCAGAGCCCAAGCGCGAGCGTGGACTGGCCGATCGCCTCGTCGGCCTCGATGCCGAACAGCGCGCGCCACGCCGAATTGACCTTGACCAGCACGCGTCGATCGAGATCGGACAGGCTCAGCGCCACCGGGCTGTGCTCGAACAGGGTTTCGAACAGCACGCGGGCCGAATTCGCCGACGCGCGGGCGAGTTCGAGGTCGCTGACATCGGTGGCGGTCACCCGCAGCACGGGTTCGCGTTCGGCAGTGACTTCAAGATGCCCGCGCACCAGCAGATGGCGGCCGCTCATGCTGTCCACCGCGCAGCGCGCCTCGACCGCCACCCCACTGGTGCGCAGCGCGCGCCACTGTGCGATCAGCTCATGCCGGCAACGGCGATTGATGCGGCCGAGCAGGCGACGGATCGGCTGGTCCACCTCGCCCGGCGGCAGGCCGAGCAGTGTGATCATCTGGCTTGAGCAATGGGCCAGGCGCTCGCCCGGCGCCCAACGCATGGAGCCGAGGGCCGCGATGCGCTGCGCTTCGTCGAGATCGGCATGTTCGCGATGGGCCTTGTCCTCGGCATTGCGGCGCGCGGTGATGTCCTGCACCACGCGGATCGTGCCGGAGAAGGCTTCGTTGCTGTCGTACAGCGCCACGCTGAGCACATGCAACCACAGCGTTTGGCCGCGAATTGTCTCGCAGCGGATCTCCTCGCTGCGCGGCGCCACGGTGGCCGGGTCGGCATGGCCGAGCAAATGCTCACCCAACACGGCGGCGGCCATGGCGCCCTGGGCGTTGCGCGCATCGCTGCGGCCAACGATGTCCTCGCGCCGTACGCCGAACAGCCGCTGCGCGGCAGCGTTCCAGAGTTGTACCCGCCCTGCGGCGTCGAGCACGACCAGCGCAACCGGCAGCGCATCGAGGATCGTCGCGAGGCGTTGCTCGCTCTCCTGCAGCGCCAGTTCGGCCTGCTTGCGCCGGGTTTCGTCACGCGCGTAGCCGAAATAGCCGGTGAAGTTGCCGTGTTCGTCGTACTCCGGCCGGCCGCTGCTGACGTACCAGCGGAAGTCGCCATCCGGCTTGCGGACGCCGTATTCGAAGTCGTAGTAGGGCTGGTGGGCCTCCACCGTGGCGCGGTGCGTCGCCATTTCCTGCGGGTCGCAGACCAGACCCGGGATTTCCCAGCGGCGGTGGCCGAGCAGATGCTCAACCGGCACCTTGTGGCGCGAGATCGTGCCGCCGAAGAAGCGTACGAAGCGTAGTTCTGCGTCCTGCTCCCACTGCCAGTCGGCGGTGAAGGCGGAAATGTCGCGCAGGCGGTTCAGCTCGCGGGCGCTGAGCTGCTCTTCGCCAGCCGCCGCACGCAGGCGGCGGTGCGCCTGAAACAGGGCCAGCGTTACGGCACACAGCACCAGCGCGAGGCTTGCCACCAGCAGCCAGACTTGCATGCGGGCTCCGACGTCGGGGGGAGGGAAAACACATTCTACTGCCCGGTCTACGGCGGGCATGACAACCGACTTGAGGAACCCGACCAACGGCGCACGGCTTGCTGATTGTGGGGCCGTCGGCCCAGAATCCGCCGCGAGGCGGCGCCCACCCGGCGCTACCACCTTTGACGCGAGCCGCCATGAGCCCCAGCGCGAACCCGAATCTGCACCCCCTAACCGACCTGCCGGCGGAATGTCCCGATCTGGCGCAACTGCGCCGGGTGGCCGACAGCATCGCCGACGCCGTGCTGCGCACCGTGCAATGGCAGAACGACATCCTCAGCGAAGAGCTTGGCGCGCCGGTGTGGCTGAAGATGGAGAACCTGCAGCGCACGGGGTCGTTCAAGATCCGCGGTGCGACGCACAAGATGCGCCGCCTGATCGCCGCACGCCCTGATCTGCGCGGCGTGGTGGCGGTGTCTGCCGGCAATCATGCGCAGGGCGTCGCGCGCGCTGCGGCCAATGCCGGTGTCGCGGCGACGGTGGTGATGCCGGTCAACGCCCCGATCACCAAGATCCAGTCGTGTCGGCGCATGGGCGCGACGATCCTGCTGCACGGCGAGAATCTCGAGCAGGCGCGCGAGCTCGCTGATCGCGTGGCGGCCGAGCAGGATCTCGCCTTCATGCATCCCTACGACGACTGGGACGTGATCGCCGGCCAGGCCTCCTGCGGGCTGGAGATGCTCGAAGACTGCCCGGACATGACGGTGGCGGTGGTGCCGCTGGGCGGCGGCGGCCTGCTCTCGGGTATTGCGCTGGCGCTCAAGCTGCAGCGGCCCGATATTCGAATCATCGGTGTGCAGACCGAGACGGTCGCCCCCTACCGCCACTTCCTGAAAGACGGCCTGTTCGAAACCTGCGCACCGGGCGCCCACACGATCGCCGACGGCATCAAGGTGAAGGCGCCGGGGCGTTGTACCTCGGCGGTGATTGCAGGTTTCGTCGATGAGATCGTGACGGTGGACGACAACGCGATTGCCGAGGCGATTGTCGCAACACTGGAGCGAACCCGCACGATCGCAGAGGGCGCGGGTGCGGTGGGGCTCGCGGCGCTGATGCGCGGCAAGGTCAAGCTGCAGCCGAACGACCGCGCGGTGGTGGTGATCTCGGGCGGCAATGTCGACATGACGCTGGTCGGCCGTTCGATCGACTACGGGCTGGCCTCAAGCGGCCGCCTGATGAGCGTGGCGGTAACGATCCCGGACAGCCCTGGCCGGCTTTTGAGCCTGCTCAAGACGGTCGCCGCGCTCGGGATCAACGTGCGACATGTGGAGCACCGGCGCGGTGAGCTGCATGTGCCGGTGGGCAAAACGGAGGTCATTCTGCAGATGGAAACACGCGACTTCGCACACCAGGCCGAACTGATCGAAACCTTTGTCGCTGAAGGCTTGCATGTACGGAACCTGATGGCGGATTGACACGCCGCGGGGCTACCATCGTCCGTCTGCACTGGGGGTGATGGCATGACAAGAACGAACGAACCGAACTGTCTGCGTCTCGAAATGCGCTCGGTGGCCGCCCTGCTGGCGCCGGACGACTCGCCGTTCGCCGGCCCCGCGTTGCATGCGGATGTCGCGGAGCGTTTGCTTGACGAAGCGGATTCGAAGCGCGGCAACGTGCCGCTGCGAATCGAGTTCGTTGTCGACGAAGACCGGCCCGGCGATGTTCAACGGGTGGTCAAGGCGCTGCGCCGCCATTTCGAGGACGAAGCGCTCGCCGCGACGCGCGACCTGTCGCGCGTGATGCGCAGCGGCCGTATCGCGACCGTGATTGGCCTGCTCGTCGTCGCAATCCTGCTCGGCTTCGCGAACACGATCGACCCCGACTCGACATCGCGCTTCGCGCGCGCGGTGCGCGAAAGCCTGACGATCTTTGCCTGGGTGGCGATGTGGCGGCCGGCCGAGTTGCTGCTCTACGACCACATGCCGATACGGCGCCGCCGCTCGCTCTCACTGCGGCTGGCGGCCGCCCCGGTCAGCCTGATCGCACGGGACGGCACAACCGTTGCCTGATCGCCCTCAGTCCTCGGCGGGCGCTTCGTCCCGCACGCGGCGATTGGAGCCCGCGACCACGTCGTAGGCAAACAGTCGGCATTCGATGTCGCCATTCATCAGCGGCGTGCGGCGGCTTGCCTTGAGGCCGATCTTCTTCGGCAGGGCCGGGTCGCCGCTGAAGAAGAAGCACTGCCAGCCGGCAAACGCGTGCTTCAGGTGGTCACCGAGCTTCGGATACCAGGCGGCGAGTTCGCTTTCCTCGCCCTCCGCCGCGGGCGCCGGTTCATCGCGCCGGCCGGCTGCCGCGCGCGGCGCGGTCAGCCGAACGCCGTAAGGCGGATTACACAGCAGCACGCCGCGCGACTCCGGGGCTTCGAGCTTCAGGATGTCGCTGGTGCGGAACTGCGCCAGATCATCCAGCCCGGCTTCGCGCAGGTTGTAGCGCGCTGCGTCCACCGCACGCATGTCGATGTCCGCGCCGTACAGGCGTACGTCGTCCGCGGGGCGGCGACGCTGCAGCGCCATCGTGCGTTGCCGTTTCCAAGCCACCGGGTCGAAGCTGTGCAGGCGTTCGAAACCAAAATCGCGTTCTGCGCCCGGCGGGATGTCCAGCGCGATCAGCCCGGCCTCGATCAGGAAGGTGCCGCTGCCGCACATCGGATCCAGCAAGGCTTCGTCGGGCTGCCAGCCGCTCAGTTTCAGGATGCCGGCGGCGAGGTTCTCCTTCAGCGGCGCTTCGTGCTTGGCGCGCTTGAAGCCGCGCCGCGACAGCGGTTCGCCCGAGGTGTCGAGGTACAACGTGCAGGTTTCGGCGGTGAGGAAGGCATATACCCGGATGTCCGGGGCCTCGGTGTTGATCGATGGGCGGCGGCCACGCACATCGCGGAAGCGATCGCAGATCGCGTCCTTCACGCGCAGCGTCGTGAAATTCAGGCTACGCAGCGGCGAGCGGATCGCGGTGACATAGATGCGCAGCGTGCGGTCCACCGAGAAGCACTTCTCCCACGCCTGTTCGCGTGCGAGCGTGTAAATGTCGTCTTCGCTGCGGTAGCCGCGTTCGGCCACGCGCCACAGCACGCGGGTGGCGATGCGGCTCTCCAGATTAACCCGCCAGCACAGGGCCCAGTCACCGGCAAAAGCGACGCCGCCATGCACCGGCTTCACGTACTGTGCGCCGAGCGCCGTCAGTTCGTCGGCGAGCAAGGGCTCGAGCCCGCGCGGGCAGGGGGAGAAGAAGTTCTCGCTCATCGGCGCGATCTCAGAAGGGTTTGACGATCACGAGGATCACGACGAAGAGCAGCGCGACCGCCGGCACTTCGTTGAAGACGCGGAACCACACATGGCTCTTGGTGTTGCGGCCAGCGGCAAAGTCGCGCAGCAAACGGCCGCAGTAGCCGTCGTAGCCGGTTAGCAGCAGCACGATGAACAGCTTGGCATGCAACCAGCCCTGCGAGAGCCAGACCTTGGCTGCTTCCAGCCCGCCGTAGAAGATCATCGAGAGACCGAAGATCCAGGTGCCGATCATCAGCGGGAGCATGAAACGCTTGAGCTTCTTCGCCATCATCAGCAGGCGATCACGTTCGGCATGGCTGTCGGCCGGCACCATCGCCAGGTTCACATAGATGCGCGGCAGGTAGAACAGGCCGGCGAACCAGCTGACGACGAAGAAGGCATGGATCGCCTTGAGCCACATGTACATCATTGCTTGTTTCCCTTGTGTTGATCGAACCAGGCACGCGCGTGTGCGAGCCCGGCATCGACGGTCGGATAGCGAAGCTGCACGCGGAGTTCCCGGTGCAGGCGGGTGTTGTCGAGGCGGCGGGATTCGGACATGAAGGACAGCATCATCGGGCTCAGCACGCGCTCGATCTCGCTGCGCGTGGCGCGTGGCGGACGCGGCAGGCCGAAGGTGTCGGCCATGCGGTCGTACCACTCGCCCATACGCAGGTCGGAATCATCGCTCGCATTCCACGCGCGGCAATTGCCGCCACGCGTGAGCGCGGCGATTGCCAGCCGCGCGAGGTCGTCGGCATGAATGTGATTGGTGAACACGTCTTCGCTGGCATGCAGTACCGGGTCACCGCGTTCCAGCCGGGCGAGCGACAGTCGTTCGGCCGCGTAGATGCCGGGGGCACGCAGGATCGCGAGCCGGCAGCCGCTGCGCCGCGCAAATGCGCGCAGCGTGCGTTCCGCGGCAACGCGGCGTTTGGCACGTGCGGTGCCTGCGCGCAAGGGGCGCGTTTCCGGCACCGAGGCGCCCGCACAATCGCCATACACGCCGGTTGTGCTGATATAGACGAGGCGTGTCGGAAGCCCGCGACGCGCCAGTGTGGCGACGAGGCGGCGGCTGCGCGGATCGCCATCGCCGCGATCAGGCGGCGGCGCAAAGTGCAGCACGGCCGGCGCAATGCCGGCCAGGCGGCGCAGGCTGCGCGCATCGTCGAGATCGGCGTGCAGCGGCAGCGCCCCCAGGGCGCGCAGCGGCGCGGCCGCTTCAGCACGGCGAACCAGTGCGAATACGCGCGCGCGCTTTGCCAGCAGCGGAATCGCACGCGCAGCGACGTCGCCGCTGCCTACGATCAGCACACGGCGGCGAGTAAGTCTGCCGGCCGGGCGTCGGCCGGTCGTTGCGCGGGCGGGGCGGCGTTTCGGGTTGCGTTGGGCTACCATCCCCGGATTATCGCATTGCCTTCAAGCTCAACACTTCCATGTCTTACCAGGTCAAGCTTCAACCCGCCGGTCTCGAATTTCCTGCCAACCCCGATACCTCGGTCCTGCAGTCCGCATTGGACGCCGGGCTGATGCTGCCCTACGGCTGCCGCGACGGCGCCTGCGGATCGTGCAAAGGCCGGGTTCTGGAGGGGTCGGTGGATCACGGCAAATCGCCGGAGACGACCTTGCCGGTGGCCGAGCGCGAAACGGGCTTCGCCCTGTTCTGCTGCGCCAAGCCCACCTCCGACCTGGTGCTGGAGGTGCGCGATGTGCGCCGCATCACCGACATCCCGATCAAGAAGCTGCCTTGCCGGGTGCAGAGCATCGTGCGCGCCGCTGACGACGTGATCGTGCTGACGCTGAAGCTGCCGGCCAACGATACCTTCCGCTTCCTCGCCGGTCAGTACATCGACTTCCTGCTTGCCGGCGGCAAGCGTCGCAGCTTCTCGATCGCGAATGCGCCGGAGCGCGAGGGCGAGATGGAGCTGCATATCCGCCTCGTCGAAGGCGGCAGCTTCACCACTCATGTGTTCAACACCATGAAGGAGCGCGACATCCTGCGCTTCGAGGGGCCGCTCGGGAGCTTCTACCTGCGTGAGAGCAGCAAGCCGATCGTGATGGTCGCCGGCGGCACCGGCTTCGCGCCCATGAAGGGCCTGATCGAACACATGATCGCGACCGGCAATCACCGCCCGGTCACGCTGTACTGGGGCGCGCGCGACCGCGCCGGGCTTTACCTGTTCGACCTTGCCCGCGAGTGGGAAGCGAGCCTGCCCGGGTTCAAGTTTGTGCCTGTCATATCCGATATGCCTCCGGAGGGCTGGCAAGGCCGCACCGGTCTGGTCCACCAAGCCGCGCTGGCAGATTTTCCGGACATGAGCGGCGTGCAGGTCTACGCTTGCGGGGCGCCGCCGATGATCGACGCCGCGCGGGCGGACTTTACGACCCGCTGCGGTCTGCCGGCCGACGCGTTTTTTGCCGATGCCTTCAGCTTTTCGTCCGACAGCAGTTCAACCTGATACCGTGCCGATATGAGCCAAGCCGTTCTGATCACCCGCGAACCGGTCGTCAACAAGCAGCGCGCGATCACCGCAAACCGCCTGGTCGTGCATGCGCCCAGTGTGCCGGTGGCCGTGGCGGCGCTGAATGCCTTGTCCGCCAGCTGGCCAAGCAACCATACGGTTTTTGTCAGCCTCGGCCGACTGGTGCCGACCGCCGAGCTGATGGACTGGCAGATGCCGCCCAACACGATGGTCGAGATCCCGGCACCGGCCTTGGCGTACGAGCAGACGAAGGCGCTGATTCCGCAACTGCAGGAAGCGGGCATCAACGTGTGCCTCTCGTGGTATCAGCCGGGCATGGCGCTGCCCGACGGGGCCGAATTCCGCTTCGTGCTGGCCGATGCAAACAAAACGCCCAAGCCCGTGGGCTTCCCCGGCATCGCGATCGCGACGGGTTTGCCCGATCTGCCGGCCTTCGCCACTGCGGTGCAGAACGGCTATGACGGCGCTTCTGGCTGGTTCTTCCTGAAAGGCGTCAAGGCGGCGAAGGAGCTCGCCCCCTCGCATGCGCAGATCGTCCGCCTGCTGAACCTCGTGCGCAACGAGGCCGAGGTCAAGGAAATCGAGGCGGCGCTGAAGCTTGACGTGGCCTTGTCCTACAAGCTGCTTCGCTACATCAATTCGCCGGCCTTCGGCCTGATGGTCGAGGTGCAGTCCTTCCGCCATGCGGTCACGATTCTTGGCATGGACAAGCTGAACAAGTGGCTGTCGCTGCTGCTGGTGTCCGCGAGCAAGGATCCGCTCGCGCCGGCCCTGATGCAGGCCGCGATTGCGCGTGGCCGCTTCATGGAACTGATCGGCGCGGCCTTCGTCGAGAAACGCGAGGTCGATAACCTCTTCATCACCGGCGCCTTCTCGCTGATCCATGTGCTGCTCGGCACCACGCCCGAAGCGGTGTTGAGCGAAATGACGCTGCCTGAGCCCATCAACGACGCGTTGCTGCGCGGAGAAGGGATCTATCGCCCCTTCCTCGATCTCGCAATCGCGTGTGAGCGACTCGACCCGGCGTTGCTCGGCGAACAGATCAGCAAGCTGCAGCTCCGCGCGGAGGATGTCAGCAAGGCGCTGGTAGCCGCGGTGGCGTTCGCCGATAGCCTTCAGTTCGGGTGATTGCGATGGAACGTCTATGCCCCGTCCATGCCACGCCGCTCGAATCGCGCGGCAAGCTGTGGCACTGCGAAGCCTGCGCTGCGGATTACCGAGTGCGCGGCGAATGTGCCGACTGCGGCAGCGAGCTGGAAAAGATCGCTGCCTGTGGCGCCAGCAACTGGTGGTGCAACCGCTGCAACGAGCTTAAATCTAAGACCAAGGTAAAGACCGATCTGGTGCGCGCCTGACGCGCCCGTAACAAAAAAGGCCGACTTCAAGTCGGCCTTTTTGCTTTGCGGCGAGACGCTTATTTCTGGCTCAGCACCCACTGCACCAGTTGCTTCGCTTCGGCGTCATTCACCTGCGGGTTCGGCGGCATCGGCACATTGCCCCACACGCCCGAACCACCCTTCTTGACCTTGTCGATCAGCTTCGCTTCGGCGCCCTTGTCGCCTTTGTACTTTGCGGCAACATCCTTGTATGCGGGGCCAACGACCTTTTTGTCGACAGCGTGGCAGGCCAGGCAGTTCTTGGCTTTCGCCAGGTCGGCGCCCGCGTCGGCAAAGGCCGCGCCGGAAGCCAGCAGGCCAGCGACGGCAACGGCGGTCAGGATTTGCTTCATGTCTCTTGTCCTCTCTCGGATGGTTAGAGCAGCCGGGCCAGTCTAGCGCATCGATTGCGTGAATGACTACCGCCACGGGTGCCAGGGCGGCGATCATTGAACGGCAAGCCGCTAATGGCCATAACGCGGATCAAGTTTGCCACGTTGACTGCGATCAAACCCACTTGACGGATCGGTGTCGCGCCGATTATGGTTTGAGCCATGCAACTGCAATCGGCCCTCGCTCTCCTGCTGAGCCTGACCTCCCTGACCCTGTTCCTGGGTCTGGGCCGACTGCTGCGCCCCGCGCGCATCTAAATCCCAACCCCTCCTGTTGAGTTGTACCCGTCCGCCTTGCGGGATTCGTGCGTCTTCGCGCGTCCGCCGGCGGTATCCCCGATCCCGAGGAGACTCCCATGCTGACCCTGATTCACCTGTTCTCTGCGCTACGACTGCTGACCGACTGCCGGGCCGTGTACAGCGGCAGCCTGGCAGTCCGGGAGTCCCTGATCGGGGCCCGCGCCGCGACTCGAAATGTCCGTATCGAAAGCGCATCCAGGAGAAAACGATGTTGAAGCAGCCCGCCACCAAGTACCGAGCATTTGAACCTGTCCGCCTTGCCGACCGCCGCTGGCCGGACAAGGTGATCACCGAGGCGCCGATCTGGCTCTCGACCGACTTGCGCGACGGCAACCAGGCCCTCTTCGAGCCGATGTCCGGCGCCGCCAAGCTCAAGCTTTTCAAGACCCTCGTCGCAGTTGGCTTCAAGGAAATCGAAGTCGCGTTCCCTTCCGCCTCGCAGACCGATTTCGACTTCGTCCGCACGCTCATCGAAGGCGACCACATCCCGGACGACGTGACGATCGGCGTGCTGACCCAAGCGCGCGAGCACCTCATCCGCCGTACCTTCGAGTCGCTCGCCGGCGCGCGCCGCGCGATCGTGCACTTCTACAATGCCACCGCGCCGAACTTCCGCCGCATCGTGTTCAACACCGATCGCGAAGGCACCAAGGCGATTGCCGTAGAAAGCGCACAGCTCGTCCAGCAGCTGGCCGTCGAACGGCCGGAGACGGATTGGACTTTCCAGTACAGCCCGGAAGTGTTCTCCGGCACCGAGCTTGAATTCGCCAAGGAGATCGTCGATGCGGTGACCGCGGTGTGGGCGCCGACGCCGGCGAAGCGCGTGATCATCAACCTGCCCGCGACGGTGGAGGGCGCCACGCCGAATGTGTACGCCGACCAGATCGAGTGGATGCATCGCAAGCTCGCACGCCGCGACGGCATCATCCTCAGCGTGCATCCACACAACGACCGCGGCTGCGCAGTGGCGGCGGCCGAACTCGCGGTGATGGCGGGCGCCGACCGCATCGAAGGCTGCCTCTTCGGCAACGGCGAGCGCACCGGCAACGTCGACCTCGTGACGCTTGCGCTCAACCTCTACACCCAGGGCGTCGACCCGAAGCTCGACTTCTCTGACATCAACGCCGTCGCGCGCGTGGCGGAAGAGGTGACGCAGCTGCCGATCCACCCGCGCCACCCGTATGTGGGCGACCTCGTGTTCACCGCCTTCTCCGGATCGCACCAGGATGCGATCAAGAAGGGCCTCGCGGTGCAGGACCCGAACGCGATCTGGGAAGTGCCGTATCTTCCGGTCGATCCGAAGGACCTCGGCCGCAGCTACGAATCGGTGATCCGTGTGAACAGTCAGTCGGGCAAGGGCGGCATCGCCTACCTGCTCGAAGAGCATTACGGCGTGGCGATGCCGCGCCGCATGCAGGTGGAGTTCGCAGCCGAGGTACAGCGCCATCTCGATGATGTCGGCCGCGAAGTGACGGCGTCCGAGCTCTGGCGCATCTTCCGCGAGACCTACCTCGCGGCGGAGTCGCCGGCCTATGTCGAGCACCACTTGTTTGAATCCGGTGAGCAGCAGGGCATCCGCCTTGTTACCCGCGACGGCGGTGTTGAGACGCGCCGCGAGGGCACTGGCAACGGCCCGCTCGACGCTGCGGTGCACGCGCTGGGCTTGCCGGTGAAAGTGGTGTCGTTCGAGGAGCGCTCGCTGACGGCGGGCTCCGATGCCCGCGCGATTGCCTTCGTCGAGATCGCGATGGAAGGCGTGCCCGGCAGCGCGTTTGGCGCCGGCTTGCACGGCAACGTCACGACCGCCGCGATCCTTGCCCTGGTCAGCGCGGTGGCCCGCGCACAGCAACGCATTTCAAGTTTCGACCAACCTGCACCTGCCTCGGCGTGATCCGCCGCATGCAGGGCCCACGGCGTTGCCCGCGCTACCCGCGCGGCACCGACCGGCTCGCCAATCCGGCGATTGTTGAGTAAAATACTCAACAATTAAATGAGCCAGCGCCGCGATCGCACAACGATTGGCGGCGCTTCAAATTTATGCGTCACCCGCGCCTGGTGTTGTTCTCCGTCTGTTGCGTCGCCCTGATGTCCACCGTGGGCGTCGCGCTGCCGTACCCGATTCTCTCGCCGCTGTTCATCGACGGCCCGGTCAACGGCTTCACCCACTGGGCCGGGCTCAATCCGAAGCTGCTGCTGGGTATCGCGATTGCCCTGAACCCCTTCGGCATCTTGCTCGGTAGCCTGGTGCTGGGCCCGATGTCCGATCGCTACGGCCGCCGTCGCATCATGCTTGCCACGCTAACCCTTGCGATCCTTGGCTACGCGTTGAGTGCATTTGCGCTTGTGACTGAGAACTTCCCGCTCTTCGCTCTTGCACGCTTTGCGACCGGCCTCTGCGAAGGCAATGCCGCGATTGCCCGCGCGATCGCCGCGGACCTGCATCCGCAGATCGACAAGACGCGCTCGTTCTCGATGGTGAATGCCTCGCTCTACATCGGCTGGCTGGTCGGCCCGTTGCTGGGTGGCTTCCTGATGCCGCTGGGTGGCTGGGTGCCGTTCGTGGTGGCCGCGGCGATGATGCTGCCGGCCTTGGTACTGCTCGCCTGGCTGGTGCCCAACACCGGCGCGAAAGCGGACCCCGGCGGCCGTGGCTGGGTTGCCTTCGCGCGTGAGCAACACGCCTTCCGGCTGCTGGAGGATCCGGCGGTTCGGCGTGTATTCTGGCTCCAACTTGCGTTCACCTTCGGTCTGAATGGCTTCTACGAGTTCTACCCCTTGTGGCTGGTCGAGTTCGCTCGGCTGGGGCCGACCGGTATCTCTTGGGTCACCGCCGGCATGTGCCTGCTGATGACCTTGATGAGCGCGCTGGTGTGGCCGCGCATCGGGCAGCGATTCAGGCCGCTCGCCGCTGCGCGCAGCACCGCGTGGGTGGTGGCTGCCTGCTTTGTGGTGCTGGCAACCGGCTGGTCGACGCTTGGCATCGTGGTGATCGTGCTGATCGGCGTGCCATTGTCGATCTACAGTACGTCGATGCCGGTGCACTGGTCGCAAAGCTTCGACCAGCACGGCCAGGGCGCGGTGATGGGATTGCTCTCGACCACCTTCTGCCTCGCCAACGTTGCGGTTGCCTTGGTCGGCGCAGCGCTGATCCTGCTCGATACGCGCCTGGTGCTGGCCCTCAGCGCAGTCGCTTGCGGCACCGCGGCCTGGCGCCTTGGCGGCCTGCTGCGGCGCGGCCCGCCGGCTGTGGCGGCGGCCTGAGGCAATGCTGAATATCCGCCCGGCAGTGCGGCGCGACGCCAATGCAGTCGCCGATGTGCTGCTTGCCTCACGCAAGGCGCTGATGCCGTCGATTCCGCTCGCGCATGACGACGAGTCGGTGCGCAAATGGGTGGCGCTGCACCTGATACCGTGTTCCCGTGTGCTGGTCGCCGAGCGTGGCCACCGTATCGTCGGTTTCTGCGCGCTGGCGGAGCGCGGGGGCTGTGGCTGGGTCGACCAACTCTATGTGCGTCCGGATGCGGTGGATACCGGCGTTGGCAGCGCACTGCTCGGTTACGCGGTATGCGAGTTGCCCTTCCCGGTTCGGCTCTGGTGCTTCCGCGACAACCCGCGCGCTTGCCGCTTCTACGAGCATCGTGGTTTTGAAGTGCTGCTGCGTCGCGAGGGCGCGGCAGCGGACAACGAGGAAGGCTTGCCGGATCTGCTTTACCAGCTTCCGGACCGGCGAATGGACGTCTAGGCCGCCTGAGTGTCCGGTGCGGCCGCGAGGCTGTGTACCCAGGCCAGCGCGGTAATGCGCGCACTCGCAGCCCGCATGGCCGGGATACCGAGCTTGCGGCATGCGACAAGCAGCGCGACCGGGTCGCTGTTGTCGCCGGCTTCGGCCACGGCCAGCCAGTCGGCACATGGGCCGCGGCGCCCCAGCAAGGCTTCGCGCACTGCGGGCGTGAGCGCAAGCGGTTCCAGCGCGGTTTCCATCGGCACCTGCAGCAGCATGTCGAGCTGCGAGAACAGCCCGGTAACGAACAGATCGTCGCGCGCCTCCGGTGCGACACGATCGGCCAGCACTTCGAGCATGCGGGCGCGCACCAGCGCGGTTTCCATCATCGCGTCGCCCTCGCCGCGCTGCGCGCTCGCGCACACCAGCAAGGCCAGCCAGCGGTAGAGCTGTTCGCGACCGAGCAGAACGAGGGCTTGTTCGATCGAGCCGATCGTGTGCTGCAGCCCGCCCGAGGCGGTATTCACGAAGCGTAGCAGCCGGTAGGAGAGCGCCATGTCCTGCTTGAGCGCCGCGGCGATTTCGCGATTCTCGGTGTCACTGCCGATCCGCGCGAGCAGTGCTGCGACGCGCAGGGGGCCGGGCGCGATGCGGTTGCCTTGCCAGTTGCCCCGTAGCTGCGCGAAGGCGCCGGCTGCTTCGCTGCAGCCCAGCTTCCATGCGGCATCGAGCGCGTCGAGTGTGTCGACGCCGGTGGCAACCCGCGGAATCAGCGCAAACTGCCCGCCCAACTGGGCGTGATAGCGCTGCAGTGTTGCCGGCGCTTGGTGAAAATCCAGCAGGAAGACGTCGGCGAGCCAGGCGAGCGACTCGAACCACGGTGCGCCGGGCGCTGCGTCCAGGCCGATACGGATGCCCTCGCGCTGAAGGCTACGGATCCGGCTGACCGTCTCCGGCGCGGCCGCCTGTTCCGGCTCGGCGGGCTGGACATGGAGCACTGTGCGCAGCGCGGCCAGCCGTGGCAGCGAACCGTGCGCCAGCGAAGTGTCGTCAATTGCGATCCATGCGCTGCGCTGCGCGGGCCAGTGCGGCGCGAGGGTCAGCAGCCGGGCAATCAGCAAATCGTCGAGCAGGGCGCGGACCCGCGGTGACTGATCCGCCAATTGGCCAGTACGTCCGGCCTGAAGCGAGAAGAGGTAGCCAGTGGCGCGCCGCTGTTTGTCCAGCAAGACCTGCTGCAACAACGCGCCTTCTGCAGCAGGCGCCGGCTCCGCTTCGGGGGTGGGCGAGATCGTCGCTGCCTGCGCGGCGGCCGGTTCGTTCGGCGCCTCCGCTTCCTGGCGTTTAGCCGTTCCCAAGCCCAGCAGTCGCGAGATCCATGCCAGCATGCCAAGCTCCACGCAGTGTGTTGGCGCAGCATCCTGCCGCTTGCGGGCAGGTGTCAATCATCCGTTTGAGCAAGCCGCGCCCGGCGGTTTGCCTTCGGTCAGACGTGGCGCGGCGCAAGCCGCTGGCGCCCGGCGCCACGCTCCGATTTCGTCGCGCTCAGGCGCCCAGCAGCATGCCGCCTGCGATGGCCAGTGCGCCGCCTGCAACACGCTGCAGACGTGCGCCCGACGCGCTTTCCGGAATCCGGCGCCCGATCAGCCAACCGCAGCCGTGCAGTGCCGCGCTCGCCAACGCGAAGCCGGCCGCGTAGGCGAGCAGGCCCGCATCGCCCTTCTCGGCGACGTGTGCGGCACCGTGGCAAACGGCAAACGTCGCGACCAGTGGTGCGGTGAGCGCAAGCGGCAGACGTGCCGCCGCCGCGATCAGCAGCCCCAGCACCAGCACGGATGCAGCGACACCGGCCTCAATCAGCGGAAAGTGCATGCCCGCTTGTGCCAGCCCAGCCGCCGTCAGCATTGCCGCGACAAAGGTGGCCGGCAGTGCCCAGCGTGCCGTACCGCCCTGGCGGGCGGCATAGAGTCCGACGGCCAGCATTGCGAGCAGATGATCCACGCCACCGAAGGGGTGGCTGAAGCCGCTAGCCAGGCTCATTGCCTCGTGGCCAGGGTGGGCAAGGGCAGTACCCGATGCCATGACAAGACCGGCAGCGAGCAGGGGGCGGATGGGTCGCATGGGTGTTCTCCTTGAATAGTCAGGCGGGGGCTAGCATGCCCTGGGTTTCGATGAAAGCGATGATGTCCGAAAGTCCTTGCCCGGATTTGAGATTGCTGAAAACAAATGGCTTTTCTCCGCGCATTTTTTTCGCGTCGCGGTCCATCACCTCCAGCGAGGCGCCCACCAGCGGTGCCAAGTCGATCTTGTTGATCACCAGCAGATCGCTCTTCGTGATGCCCGGGCCGCCCTTGCGCGGGATCTTGTCGCCGGCCGATACGTCAATCACGTAAAGCGTGAGGTCCGAGAGCTCGGGGGAGAAAGTCGCTGCGAGGTTGTCGCCGCCGGATTCGACGAAGATGATCTCCAGCCCGGCGAAACGCTGGTTCAGGCGGTCGATCGCTTCGAGGTTGATCGAGGCGTCTTCGCGGATCGCGGTGTGCGGGCAGCCGCCGGTTTCCACGCCGATGATCCGTTCCGGCGCCAGCGCTTCGTTGCGCACGAGGAACTGCGCGTCCTCGGCGGTGTAGATGTCGTTGGTGACGACAGCGATGTTGTACTTCTCGCGCAGTGCCTGGCACAGCGCGAGCGTGAGGGCGGTCTTGCCGGAGCCGACGGGGCCGCCGATGCCGACGCGGAGGGCTTGTTGGGTGGTCATGGTGTGAGTCTTCTTGAATTGGCGAAAGCGCCATGCAGGCGGACGCGGGGAAGTAGGTTGGGCTGAGTCTTGCGAAGCCCAACGCTTGGTGTGCGGTTTCGCGCTTGCTGCTTGCGATTGGCGTTGTTGGTTTGCAGGCCTTCGTCGGCCGGGGTCCCGCCCCCGGCGGGCGTGTTACTTCTTTTGCTTCGCCAAAAGAAGTAACCAAGAAAAGGCGACCCGGCGTTCGCGGTCAGGTGCTGCGCACCTGACTTCCCTGCGCTGCTCGCGAAATCGGGCGGCTGCGGAACTCGCGCCGGGCTACGCCCGCCGCTCAGACAGTCCTCGCCGTCGTCGCTGCGCGCCGATTCCCCGAGTTCGCTGCGCTGCTCGGCGCTCTCGACGGGACCCAAAGTCAAAACCATCGGTTGAGCAACGCGTGTGTGATGTTCGTAGCTTGGATGAAGGAGAGCGGAATCCGGGGTGGACGTATCCAGATGTTCAAGCGCACCTGCCGGATTCCGGCCGGCGGCCTGGATCCGGGCTACGAGCAGCCTGCAACGGGCGATCGTCGACGTTTTTCGATCCCCCTCTGAAACGCCGAGCAGCGCAGAGGCATCGGGTTCCGACGCGCAGCGGCGGTGGCGAGGACTGTTTGAGGCCCGCAGGGCCGAGTTCCGCAGCCACCCGATGTTTCGAGCAGCACAGGGCACCCCTTGCGCAGCAAGGGGCGTTGAAGCGGGGCGACTTTCTTTGGGTACTTTCTTTGTTCGTACAAAGAAAGTACTCCGCCCGCCGGGGCGGGACCCGGCTTGAACGGACCAGCCGCAACATGGCGACAAATGCACCGAAGTCGAAAGAAGCGAAACACGCTCGCCGTTCATGACCTGAACAACCTCGTGTATTGCCCCTCATGCATCGCACTTGCCCACGCCAACCCAGGCGTGAAGTTCTCCCATTTATCCGGCCCGATCGTCATCGCCGCACGTGCGAGCGCGGGGATCGGTTCGCCGAGGGCAACGAGTAGCCGCTGGCCAGCGCTCTGGCCGAGCGGCACGATCTTGACCGCGGCCATCACCTGGTTTTCAAGCCACGCCCAAAGGTAGGCCACCACCGCGTCTTCCGGCGGCAGGGTCCAGGCAGCGGCGGCAGCGGACCAGGCGGCGGGGTAGGAGAGCTCGCCGATGCCGGTCAGGGCTTGGCGAGTGAAGGCGGGCAAGGATTCCAGTTCGCGCAGCAGGCGCGCGCAGGAGTAGCCCATCTGCACGGTCTCGGCGCGCAGTTCCATGGATTCGCGGGTAGCGAGGAATTCCGCGTCGAGCCGCAGCACTTCGCTCACTTCGCCGGTGCGCCAGGCACGCATCATCGCCACCAGCGCCGGTGCTTCGCAGCGTGCGATGCCGTAGCGCATCAGGTCGCCGATCCAGTCGCGCGCCTGTGCTTCGTTACTGACCCAGCCGCACTCCACCGCCCACTCAAGCCCCTGCGAATAGCTGAAGGCGCCGACCGGCAGGGCCGGGCTGGCGAGATGCAGCAGGCGGGTCAGCGCGGCGAGCGAGCTCACGCGGCGGCCTCGTTCGCGGCAAGCGTCTTGCTGAAGCAGATCGCCTCGGGCCGGCCGATGTAGCGGCCGAAGTTGGGGATCTCGCGATAGCCGTGGGCGCGGTAGAAGGCGACCGCCGTGAGGTTCACGCGTCGGGTTTCCAGCCACAACTCGCGATAGCCATCGGCGGCGGCGCTGCGTTCCAGTTCAGCAAGCAGGTCGCGTCCGATGCCGCCGCCGCGTGTGCGCGCGAACATGCGCTTGAGCTCGGCGATGCCTGGCTGCAGCGGGCGGTAGGCGCCGCAGCCCACGGCTTCACCGCTCGCGTCGCGGGCGATCACGAAGCGCGCGCCGGGCCCGCGTACGTCGGCGGGGTCGAAGCTGCTGCGGCCACTATCGCCGGTGATTGCGGCGAGCGTGTCGGACAGCGCATCGAGCAAGGCCCGCGCGTCGTCCGAATCCGGTGCGGCGGTGCTAATGCTCAGGCTCATGCGCCGGCCATCATGTGGATCTTGGCTTCGGTGGCGCCGCGTTCGCTATGGTGGTGGCCGTGGGCGTAGGCACCCGCCTCCGGCTCGAATGCGGCGGTCACCGGACGCACTTGCGCGCCGAGCCCGATCAGCATGGTTTCCAGCACATGGTCGGCCTGGATGCGCAGCCAGCCGGCGCCCACCTGCACCGCCACATGGCGGTTGCCAAGGTGATAGGCGGCGCGGGCAAGCTCAAAGGCGCCCGCGCATTGCGCCTCCAGCAGGGCTTCGGGGGCCGACACCACCTCGACGACCCGGCCGTCCTTCGCTTGCAGCAAATCGCCGCCGCGCAGGATCGTGCCGCGTGGCAGGAACAGGCCGACTTCCTCACTGCTCGCGAGCTGCGTCCGCAGCCGGCTCTTGGTGCGGGCGTCGAAGTTCAGAACCAGTTTTTCGGTCGGCGTAGCGTCGCCGGTGTAGAGCGATTCAATCAGCAGCATGATTCAAGCGGGCGCCAGATGCAGCGCCTTTTCCATGAAAACGGAGAGCGGATCTTCAGCGTAGTTGCCGAAGGGCGGGCGTAAGCGGTAGCCGGCGCGCTCATAGAGGCCCAGCGCTTCCGGCTGATGGATGCCGGTTTCGAGCCGGGTGAGCGGCAGGCCAGCGTTCACCGCGTCGGCTTCGAGTGTGGCGAGCAAGCGGCGGGCGATGCCCAGGCCACGGCAGCGTGGGGCGACGAACATGCGCTTGATTTCGGCGTAGTCCGAATACGCGACGTAGGCACCGCAGCCGACTACATCGCCCGCCAACTGTGCAGCGAGAAAGCGCACATGCGGCTGCCGCAGCGTTTCGACGTCGAGCAAGTGATTGCTCTCGGCCGGGTAGAGCGCATGCATCAGCGCGTCCAGCTCGGCGATCAGGTCGCGGATCGCCGGCTCGCCGGGGTCGGCGGGCGCGATGCGAAGGTCGGCGACGGTGACCATGGTCAGAACAGGAAGTAGCGCTGCGCCATCGGCAGTACGCTGGCCGGCTCGCAGGTCAGCAACTCACCATCGGCACGCACCTGATAGGTCTCGGCGTCGACGTCGATGTGGCCGCACCAGTCGTTGTGGATCATGTCGGCCTTGGTGACTTTGCGGATGTTCTTCACCGCCACCAGCGGTTTCGACAGACCGAGCTTCGCGACGCTGCCGTTGTCCAGCGCGGCCTGCGACACGAAGGTGACAGAGGTCTTCAACGCACCGCCGAAGCTGCCGAACATCGGGCGGTAGTGCACCGGCTGCGGCGTCGGGATCGAAGCGTTGGCGTCGCCCATCGCGGCAGCGGCGATCATGCCGCCCTTGATGATCAGGCTGGGCTTCACGCCGAAGAAAGCCGGCTTCCACACAACCAGGTCGGCGAGCTTGCCGACTTCGATCGAGCCGACTTCGTGCGCGATGCCGTGTGCGATCGCCGGGTTGATCGTGTACTTGGCGATGTAGCGCTTGGCGCGGAAGTTGTCGTTGCGCTCACCGTCACCCGGCAGGGCGCCGCGCTGCACTTTCATCTTGTGCGCCGTCTGCCAGCAGCGGATCACCACTTCGCCGACGCGGCCCATCGCCTGCGAGTCCGACGAGTACATCGAGATCGCGCCGATGTCGTGCAGGATGTCTTCGGCGGCGATCGTCTCGCGGCGAATGCGGCTCTCGGCGAAGGCCACGTCTTCGGCGATCGAGGCGTCGAGATGGTGGCACACCATCAGCATGTCGAGATGCTCGTCGATGGTGTTCACGGTGTAGGGCCGCGTCGGGTTGGTCGAGCTCGGCAGCACGTTGGGCAGGCCGGCGAGTTTGACGATGTCCGGCGCATGGCCGCCGCCCGCCCCTTCGGTGTGGAAGGTGTGGATGGTGCGGCCCTTGAAGGCGGCGGCGGTGTCTTCGACGAAGCCCGATTCGTTGAGCGTGTCGGAGTGGATCGCGACCTGCACGTCGTACTGCTCGGCCACGGCGAGGCAGTTGTCGATCGCGGCCGGCGTCGTGCCCCAGTCTTCGTGCAGCTTGAGCCCGATCGCGCCGGCTTCGATCTGCTCTGCGAGCGGGCCTGGCAGGGATACGTTGCCCTTGCCGAGGAAGCCGAGGTTCATCGGGAAGGCATCGGCCGCTTCGAGCATGCGTGCGATGTGCCACGGGCCCGGCGTGCAGGTGGTGGCGAAGGTGCCGGTGGCCGGCCCGGTGCCGCCGCCCAGCATGGTAGTCACGCCGCTCATCAGCGCTTCGTCGATCTGCTGCGGGCAGATGAAGTGGATGTGCGTGTCGATGCCGCCGGCGGTGATGATCATGCCCTCGCCGGCGATGATCTCGGTGCCGGCGCCGATGGCAATCGTTATGCCGGGCTGGATGTCCGGGTTGCCGGCCTTGCCGATCGCGGCGATGCGGCCCGCCTTGATCGCGATGTCGGCCTTGACGATGCCCCAGTGGTCGAGGATCAGCGCGTTGGTGATCACCGTGTCGGCCACTTCATGTGAGAGCTTCTGGCCCTGGCCCATGCCGTCGCGGATCACTTTGCCGCCGCCGAACTTCACTTCCTCGCCGTAGAGGGTGTAGTCCTTCTCGACTTCGATCCAGAGTTCGGTGTCAGCGAGGCGCACGCGGTCGCCGGTGGTGGGGCCGAACATTTCCGCATACGCGCGGCGCGAGATTTTCGCCATTACAGCTCTCCCATCACGAGGCCGCGGAAGCCGAACACCTTGCGTTCGCCCGCGAGTGCGACCAGCGTGACCGTGCGGGTCTGGCCCGGCTCGAAGCGCACCGCGGTGCCCGCAGCGATATCGAGGCGGTAGCCGTGTGCGGCGGCGCGGTCGAAATCCAGCGCCGCGTTGGTTTCGGCGAAGTGATAGTGCGAGCCGACCTGGATCGGGCGGTCACCGGTGTTGGCGACGACCAGGGTGATCGTTGGCCGGCCGGCGTTGAGTTCGATGTCGCCCTCGGGCGTGTCGAGTTCTCCGGGAATCATGTGGCGCTCCTGCGGAACAGGGTCTTGTAATAGATCGCGTTGGCGGCCCAGACGCCGTCTGGCGAGCAGGCGAACTCGGGCAGGCCGCCGATGTACTGCCAGCCCTGCGCGCCATAAAAGTCTTCGGCCGGCGAACCGGCTTCGGTGTCGAGGAACAGCAGGCCGCGCTGCAACGCATGTGCGGCGTCTTCCAGCGCGGCCATCAGTGCGCGAGCAATACCTTGGCGACGCGCACCGCGCATCACGAGCAGTTTCTGCACTTCGGCGCGGTTGCGGCCGTTCTGGCGCATCGCGAGTTCGAGCTGAACGGTGCCCAGTGGGCGGCCCGCGTCATGCGCGAGCCAGAGCAGTCGCGAGCCATCGGCGATCGAGTCGGCGAGGCCGTCAACCCATGCCAGCGCCGTGTCACGGCTGATCGGCAGCACGAATCCGACCGATGCGCCGCCCTCCACCGCGTCAATCAGCAGGGTGGCGAGCGCCTCACGGTGTGCCGTAAAGGTGGCGGGCGTCAGCTGTTCGATCTGCACGTCTACCAGCCCCGCGCGCCGAATTTGTAGTTGCGTGATTCGGCCGCCTTTGGTGGCGGTGCCAGATCGGCCGTTGCCGCCGGAGCCGCTTTGCGCGGCACGAGGATCTCGCGCAGGGTCAGCAACATCACCAGCAGTTCTTCGTCCTCGGCGAGGTCTTCGATTTCGGCAAGCCGGGTGCGGGCGTATTCGGCGTCTTGCACCAGGCGGTCGAGGTCGACGCTCTGGTCGAGCTGACGACGAACCTGCAGCTTGAAACGGGCGAGCAGACGGGCGTGTTCGATCTTGTCTTCCATGGCGTGTCGTGAGTACGTGAGAGTCAGATGATCGGGTGGTGCACCGTGACCAGCTTGGTGCCGTCGGGGAAGGTGGCCTCGACCTGGATCTCGGGGATCAGCTCTGGCACGCCGTCCATCACGTCGTCGCGACTCAGCAGCGTGGTGCCGTAGCTCATCAGTTCTGCGACGGTGCGGCCGTCGCGCGCGCCTTCCATGATTGCGGCCGAGATGAAGGCGACGGCTTCCGGGTAGTTCAGCTTCAGTCCGCGGGCGCGGCGGCGTTCGGCGAGCAGCGCGGCGGTGAAGATCAGCAGCTTGTCTTTTTCGCGGGGCGTCAGTTCCATGGGTCTCTCGCGGAAATCAGGTGTTCCAGATGCGGGGCGGGCAGGCGGGGCGGTTCAGCAGCGCCGGCCTTACGATGGCCCAGAGGGCGGCGAACCAGTGGCGTGCGGCCTCGGCGTCGTCGCCGCGGTAGCGGGCCACCAGCAGGCCGGGCAGGCGGGTGACGGCGCCTAGCCCGGCCGTGGGGCGCTCATGACGACAGGCTTCGATCAGCGAAGCGTCGATGTTGGGGGCGGCTGCCAACAGGCTGCCGAATACGGTGGCGCCGCCGAGCACCGCGGCGGACGCGAAACGCGCATCGCTGCCGCGCAGTGTTGCCTGTTCGGCGAAGACCGGGCGGCCATCACGGGCGATACGCAGGCGGGTATGCATGCGGCCGCGCTCGAAGCGTTCGCCGCGCGCGCGGCGGCCAAGGCACCAAAGGTCAAAGCCGATGAAGTGTGCGTCGCCGCTGAGGTTCACCTCCAGCGCCGCATCGCCGTCCGCGCCGTCGAACACCATGCTTTCCTGCGGCAACCATTCGAGACTGCCGCCGGCCTCGATGTTGAGGTGAATGCGTTGCTCGGCGCGTCGGCCGTCAGCCCGATACCACTTGCCGGCGCCGGGCGTGGTCAGCAGCGCACTGGCACTTGCGCCGACCGACACGTCGATCGTAAGAGAATCGCCTCCAGCGATGCCTGCCGGCGGGTGCAGCAGGATCGCGTGGCTGACCGCATCGCCTTCCGGGTACAGCGCTTTCTGCACCCGCAACGGCCCCAGGTGTTCGCGGCGAGCCAGCACGCTGCGTTCGCCGCGGCGTTCGAAGCCCAGCGCCAGACGCGCACGCCAGCCAAACGGGGGCGCCGCGTGGCCGGCATCGCGCATGGCGATGTCCGGCACGCAGTCGGTCTTGTCGTCTCTCTGCAAGGATTGGGAGTTCGCCCGCATCCCCAGGCTTGAGCAAAACTCGGGCCAAGCGCGGGGTTCGTCGGTATCTCAGGCGCGAGCGCAGCGATTCGCACCGCCGAAGCGCTGCCATGCACCAGATTGCCGCATGCAAAATGGCGGGCGAATTTGAAGGCACCAGATCGGTGCGAAGATGACGCTACTGCCGGACTTCGCCCAGATTTCCCGGGCCGGGCATGGCCTCGCTGGCGCGCCAAGGGTTGATGTCCAGCCCGCCGCGGCGTGTGTACCGCGCCCAGACTTCGAGCCGCAGCGGACGACACTGGCGGGTCATGTCGACGAAGATGCGTTCCACGCATTGCTCGTGGAATTCGTTGTGCGTGCGGAAGGAACAGATGTAGCGCAGCAGGCCGGCGCGGTCGATCGCCGGGCCGCGGTAGCGAATCACCACCATGCCCCAGTCAGGCTGTCCGGTCACGAGGCAGTTGGATTTCAACAGATGCGAGTACAGCGTCTCCTCGACCACCGGGCCAGCCGCCGAGAGCAGTTCCGGCGCCGGTTCATAGGTATCGATGTCGATATCGAGCGTATCGAGCAGCACGCCCTCCGGCGTACCGAGGGTGCGGCCGGGGCGCTGGTCGAGCGTTTCGAGGTGTACCGCGACTGGCGCGCCCGCGGCGGCAGACAGGTCGCGCGCGATCGTCTCCTGAACGCGTTGCACCGATTCGAAGCGCGTCTGGTTGAAGCTGTTGAAGTACAGCTTCAGCGATTTGGATTCGATCAGGTTCGGAGAGATTGCCGGCACGGCCAGCGTGCCGATCGCGACAACCGGCTTGCCGCGCGGATTCAGCCACGAGATTTCGTAGGCGTTCCAGAGGTCGTGCCCGGTGAAGGGCAGATCCGTGCCGATACCGATTTCGGCGCGCTTGCCGCTGCGCGGAATCGGGAAAAGCAGCTCGGGCGCGTACTGGTCGCAATAGGCCACCGCCTTGCCAAGCGGCGAGGCTTCCGGGGCGTTGCTGGGGTTTTGTTCGGTGCTCACGGGCGCAATTTTACGGGATGTCACATTTTTTATAACTGCGAGGGACGTCGTACCCTGCACAAGTGCGTTGGGGTGCCTATAGTGAAGTCAGGCCGATGACTTCGTATCGGTCGGTTCAGCGAAGGAGGGTCAATGGAGGTAAGTCCCCTTTCGGGGAGCGTCGTCCAGACACCCGATGCGCAGCAGGCTACTCAGGCTAGGGAAGCCGCCTCTGCCCGTCAGGCGCAGCAAGCGGAGCGTGCAAGGGCAGAAGAGCGCCCGGAACAGGCTCAGCAAGCCCAGCAGGTCGCCCAGACGACGAATCTCAATGGACAGACTATCGGACGAGTGATCAACGTCAAGGCGTAACACTTCACCATACGGCCCTTCGAGGGCCAGTGGGGGCACAGCCCCCGGCGACCTTGAGTCGCCCGCGCGCTCAGCGCGCAAACCACGGTTCCGAGAGGCGGCTGCCTCAAGAACGGAACCAAAAGAAAGCCCGCCTAACGGCGGGCTTTCCATTTATGCGGCAGCGCCTTTCAAGAGGCGCTCTTTGGTCGGGGGCGCTTATTGCGCGCGGTCTTCCTGATCCAGCTTTTCAATGAATTCGGCGATGTCGTCGCGCTTCGGCCAGGCAGCCAGGATCACCATCGGAACAGTCAGTGCAAGCATCATCATGTTGCGTTCTCCTTCGTCGTCTCAACTCGTGTTCTCTGAGACGTACTCTACGCAAGTCCTTGTTGCATCACACAAAAGCTTTTACATCGAACAATGAATTCGCTTGATCGCAAGTTTGATCAAGTCGGCCGCAGGCCGAAACCGACGCCGATCCGCGCTTCGTTCGGCCGCCTCGGTCGTCAGTGCTTCACCAGCCCGAGTTGCTGCATCAAGGTGAGGTTGTCCTCAAGGTGCCAGTTCTCAGCGATCCGTCCGTCTTCGACGCGGTAGAGATCGAAGGCGGCGAAATCCACTGCTTGGCCAGCGCCCTGAACAGTGCCGAACTGGCCGGTGAAATGGCCCCGGAAGTGCAATCGCACACTCACCCGGTCGCCAGCCACGACGAGGTCTACCACCTCGGCGCTGAGGTCTGGTACCGCTGTGCGGAATGCCTTTGACGCCTGCAGGGGGCCTGCCAGGCCCTGAGGGCGCCCGGCGGGCAGCGTCCGGTCGATGAAACCGCTCGCGAGGGCTCGGCGCGCAAACGATTCGTCGCCGCTGTTCCAGAACGCTGCATACGTTAACGCGGCTTCGATCAACGGCGCGGCGGCGGCCTCATCGCCGGCTATTGCGATGTGTCGGGCGACGGGTTGGTCGCTCGCTACGGCAGCGTCACTTGGACCGCTGACCGAGAGGGTGAGGCTCGTCGCGAAGGCGATGGCGGGTGTTTTCCACATGAGGTGAGCTCCTTGAAATGGGCTGAATGACCCGTTGCGCATTCTCAATGTGTGCGTCGAGTTTGATAATCGTTCGGTTTGTAGAATGACTTTATTGCTGCGTTTGAAGGTTCGGCGTCCTGGGGCGAGCGAACAGCGCGCAGCCGCATCAATGTCCGCAGCGGCACTCGGCGCCCGCGCCTCTTGAGTGGCCAATGCGTTCGCATGTACGAACGGACCGTGTGATCACGATGCAAGCGGTTTGATAAACGCTTGGGTGCCGCCTTGTGTGCCAGAGCCGGGCGCTGACCGACTCGGCCGCTGCCGCATTCGTTGATTGCCCTTCTATCAAACGGTGTTCGTTGCATTCGCAAATGCAAATCGTTATCATTTGCGAATGCGGCCGCCCCCCCGTTGCATCGTCAGATCGCAATGTTTTCAGCTGGCCGCGAACCGACCAATCCAGAAAACAAAGGAATCCGGCGTGCACCGACTGATCGCGTCTGAAAACTCGAGCAAGCGCAAACTCAAAACAATCTCGGCGATGGTGGCGCTTGCCTTGCCAGCCTTGGCGCACGCGGCGGATGCGGGCACTGAGACGCTACTGCCCGAAGTGGCGGTGCGTGCCGGGGTGATGGGCGAAACGACGGAAGGCACGGGGTCGTATACGACCGGCCGCGCCAGGACCGCGACGCCCTTGAGCCTCGCCCCGCGCGACACACCTCAGTCAGTGTCCGTCGTCACACAGCAGCAGATTGAAGATCAGGGGCTGCAGACGATCACCGACGTACTCAACAGCGTGACCGGCGTTTCGGTGAACCAGTACGAGACGCACCGCGCGCAGTTCACCGCGCGTGGCTTCGACATCAACGCGTTGATGATCGACGGCGTGCCGACCACCTGGGATCAGGCGTGGAGTTCCGGCGAGGCGATGAGCAGCCTCGCGATCTACGATCGTGTGGAAGTGGTGCGTGGTGCGACCGGCCTCACGACCGGTGCGGGCGATCCGTCCGGTGCGGTGAACCTGGTACGCAAGCGTGCAAGCAGCAAGGTCTTCAAGGGTTCTGCAGTAGTGGGTATCGGCAGCTGGAACGAGCTGCGGACGACCGTCGATGTGTCGACGCCGGTCAATGACGCCAAGACGGTGCGGGCGCGCGCAGTCGGCGAGTACGCAGGCAGCGATAGCTGGATCGACAACCTGACCGAGCGCCGCAAGACGCTGTTCGCCACCGTAGAAGCGGACTTGACGGACCGTACCCTGCTGTCAGTCGGCGTCAGCCGCCAGGAGAACGACCCGAAGGGTTCGATGTGGGGCGGTCTGCCGGTCTGGTACAGCGATGGCAGCCGTACCGACTGGGATCGATCAAAAACGACGGCGGCCGACTGGACACGCTGGAACTCGGTGTATACGAACTACTTCGCGTCGATTGAACATCGCCTCGCCAATGACTGGACGCTCAAGGCCAGCTACAGCCTTGGCGATCGCACCGCGGACTCGTATCTGCTCTACATGTACGGCGCACCCGATCGCACGACCGGCCTAGGCATGTACACCTGGCCCGGTTCCTACCAGGTTCATACGAAGCAGCACGACGCGACCGTTCAAGTCGGCGGGCCGTTCGAGCTGCTGGGGCGGCGCCATGAGCTGGCGGCCGGTTATGTGTATTCCAAGCAGGACTTCAATGCTGACAGCCGCGCCGCGGCGGGTGGCGCGGCGCCGGACTTTAACGCGTGGACCGGTGCATTCCCTGAACCGGTGTGGGGTGCGTTGTCCTACTACGGCGACGCCACGACGACACAGCAGGCGGTGTACGCGGCAGCGAGCTTCAGCATTGCAGACCCGCTCAAGCTGATCCTCGGTTCGCGACTGACAAAGTACGAACGTTCCGGCGACGACGCATTCAGTGCCCCGTATGCGATGCATTTCGATCACGAACTGACACCCTACGCGGGCGTGGTCTTCGATCTCAGCGCGAACACCTCGCTGTACGCGAGCTACACCAGCATCTTTCAGCCACAGCAGAAGCGTGACGTTAACGGCCAGTACCTCGATCCGATTGTCGGCAAGAGCACCGAGATCGGGGTGAAGGGCGAGTTCTTCGAGGGCCGGCTCAATGCCTCGGCGGCGCTGTTCCAGATCAAGCAGGACAACCTGGCGCAGAGCACTGGCGAGATGATCGCCGGCACGACGCCGCCCGAGACCGCGTACCGCGCGTCCGAAGGCGCGACCAGCAAGGGCTTCGAACTGGAACTCGCAGGCGAACTGGCCAAGGGCTGGAGCGCCAGCGCGGGCTACACCCAGTTCAAGCTCAAGGATGCGAACGGCGCGGACATCAACACGATCTACCCGCGCAAGTTGCTGCGCTTGTTCACCAGCTACCGCCTGCCGGGGGCGTTCGCAGGCCTGACGCTGGGCGGCGGAGTGAACTGGCAGGGCGAGACCTACACCTACGCGGCCAACCCGCTCGGCGTGACGGAAAAGATCGACCAGAAGGCGTACGCGCTGGTAAACCTGATGGCACGCTACGAGATCAACAAGCAGTGGTCGGCACAGTTGAACGTCAACAACCTGTTCGACAAAACCTACTACGGCATGTTCGACGCCTATAGCCAATTCACCTACGGCGCGCCGCGCAACGCGATGCTGTCGGCCACCTACCGGTTCTGACCGCGATGCGCGCAAAGACGCTTCAGCGCTGGTCCTGGGTGCATACCTGGAGCAGCCTGATCTGCACGGTGTTCATGCTGCTCTTGTGCCTGACCGGGCTACCGCTGATCTTTCACCACGAGATCGGGCACCTGCTCGGCACCGAGGTGGAGGCGCCGGCGATGCCTTCGGATACGCCGCGGATGAGCCTGGACAAGGTGCTGGAAGTCGCGCGTGGGCAGTTTCCGGACCGGGTGCCGCAGTACGCCTCGCAGCCGGAGGACAGCGAGGACATCTGGTTCGTCACGATGACGCCGACCCCGGCGCCGACCGACGACTACCGCTCGGTTGCGGTCGACGCCCGCACCGGCGCGTTGCTCGCCGAACCGCGCGCCGATCGCGGCTTCATGTGGGTGATGTTCAAGCTGCATGTCGACCTGTTCGCCGGCCTGCCGGGCAAGCTCTTCCTCGGCCTGATGGGGTTGCTGCTGCTCGTTGCAATTGTCAGCGGCGTCGCGCTCTACGGCCCCTTCATGCGCAAGCTCGAATTCGGCAGCGTGCGGCGCGAGCGGCGTGCCAGCGTGAAATGGCTGGATCTGCACAACCTGCTCGGCATCGTCACGCTGGTGTGGCTGTTCGTCGTTGGTGCGACCGGCATGATCAACACCTGGGCCGATTTGCTGATCAAGTTCTGGCAGCACGATCAGCTCTCGGCGCTGCTGGCGCCCTACGCGGGCCAGCCGACCGTGCCGCTGGCCGAGCGCGCTTCGGTGCAGCAGGGGCTGGATGCGGCGCTCAAAAAGGCGCCGGGCATGAAGCTCTCGTTTGTCGCCTTCCCCGGCACCGCGTATTCGAGCCCGCACCACCACACCTACTTCCTGCGCGGCAATACGCCGCTGACCTCGCGTCTGCTGCAGCCCGTGCTAGTGGATGCGAAGACCGCGCAGGTGACGGCTGCGCCGGCGCTGCCCTGGTACCTGACGGCCTTGCTGGTGTCACAGCCGCTGCACTTCGGTGACTACGGTGGGCGGCCGATGCAGATTGTCTGGGCGGTGTTGGATCTCGCCAGCATCCTCGTGCTCGGCAGCGGGCTCTACCTGTGGCTGCGCAAGCGGCGAGCAGCGTCGCGGCCGGGCAGGCGGGCTTCGGTTGTGACCGCGGACGGGGTGGGCGCATGAGCTTGCCACGCGAACCGCTGAGTGCAGCCGCGATCTGGGCTTGGCCGATCGCGCTGGGGGTGCTTACGAGTATCGGGCTGGTGGCGGCGCTGTTCAGCGATGGCGGCCTCGGCGACCAGGTCGCGGGCGTCTGCCTGTGGGGGCCGACCTTGGTTGGCGTATGGTTCGGCTGGCTGCGGCGACCGCCTGCTACCGCAACAAAATGAAACAGCGCCGGCTTCCAGCCGGCGCTGTGCTTTTGAAGCCCCGGCGCTCAGACCGACAAGCGCTCGCGCACGCCGTCTGCGTCCATGTTCTTGCCTTCGCCACGCATCACGATCTCGCCGCGCTCCATCACGATGTACTGGTCGGCCAGCGAACGTGCGAAGTCGTAGTACTGCTCGACCAGCAGGATCGCCATCTCGCCGGATTCGGCGAGTGCGCGGATGGCGCGTTCGATGTCCTTAATGATGGACGGCTGGATGCCTTCGGTCGGTTCGTCAAGGATCAGCAGCTTCGGCCCCGCGGCCAATGCGCGACCGATCGCGAGTTGCTGCTGCTGCCCGCCTGAGAGGTCACCGCCGCGGCGCTTCATCATCTGCCGCAGGACTGGGAACATCTCGAAGATGCGCTCGGGCACCTGCGCGCTGGCGGGCTTCACCGCGAGGCCCATCTCCAGATTCTCGGCCACCGTCAGGCGCGGGAAGATCTCGCGGCCCTGTGGCACATAGCCGATGCCGGCGCGCACCCGCGCATGCGAAGGGCTGCGCGTGAGATCGGCTTCGCCGAAGCGCACGGTGCCCGTTTTCGCTGGGACCAGGCCCATCAGCGTTTTCAGTAGCGTGGTCTTGCCGACGCCGTTGCGGCCGAGCAGGGTGGTTACCTTGCCGGTCGGGACCTCGAAGGAGAGGTCGCGCAGGATGTGGCTGCCGCCGTAGTACTGGTTGAGGTTGGATACGGTGAGCATGGTCAGGCTCCGCAATACGGGCGAGGGCGTGCGCCGGCGTGCGCGTCGCGCCGCCGGGAGGCGTTGTGGAATGCTGCGGTCAGGCGGCCGGGGGTGTTGTCGGCGAAGCCGGCGGCGGCAACTCGCTGCCGGCAATCAGCAGCTTGCGGAAGACATCGTGCTTGGCATGCGGCAACAGCGACGCGAGTTCGCTTGGGTCGAGTTTTGCCGCATCGATCGGCTGCCCGTCGGTAAAGGTGAGCCGGAACTTGTCGCCGTGAACCCGCACCAGGCAGAGCAGCAGTAGCGCGCCGAGCGGATCTCCGACGCGTGGCACCGAGCCGCGCAGTGAATCCTCGCGCAACTGGAAGAAGGGGGCCGCGGTGGAACCGTGGCGCACGATCCACACCGCGTCGCGCTTGTCCGTTGTCATCACGAATGGCGTCAGCGTGTTCCAGCGCTCGATCACCGCCGTCGCGGCGGCGACCGCGTCCTGCCACTTCAGCGAAGTACGCCAGAGGAAGTAATCGAACTTGCCGGTGCCGGTAACCATGCGCGTAGCGTAGCAGGCCGCGCGCCGGAGCGGCAGAGGGGGGCACGCGGTGCGCCGCGCGATCAGCGGCCAAGATAGACCTCGATCACGCGTGGGTCGTTCTGTACGGTTTCGAGGTCGCCCTCGGCCAGCACGCTACCTTCGTGCAGCACGGTGACCTTGCCGCCCAGCGCCTTGACGAAGGCCATGTCGTGCTCGACCACCATCAGCGAGTGCTCGCCGGCGAGCGAGACGAAGAGTTCCGCAGTGCGTTCGGTTTCCTCGTCGGTCATGCCGGCCACCGGTTCGTCGAGCAGCAGCAGGCGCGGCTCCTGCATCAGCAGCATGCCGATCTCCAGCCACTGCTTCTGGCCGTGTGACAGCAGGCCGGCGGGGCGGTCGGCCTCGCTGGTGAGGCGGATGCGCTTGAGCGTTTCCGCGACGCGGTCGCGCTGCTCGCCAGTCAGTTGCGCGAGCAGGCTGCGCCACACACGCTTGTCGGTCTTCATCGCGAGTTCGAGGTTCTCGAACACCGTGTGTTGCTCGAAGATGGTCGGCTTCTGGAACTTGCGGCCGATGCCGGCGTGCGCGATCTCCGGCTCGCGCATGCGCGTCAGATCCATCGTCTGGCCGAAGAAGGCGCGGCCGGCGTCGGGGCGCGTCTTGCCGGTGATCACGTCCATCATGGTGGTCTTGCCGGCGCCGTTGGGGCCGATGATGCAGCGCAGCTCGCCGGCGTCGATCGTCAGCGTCAGCGCGTTGAGGGCGCGGAAGCCATCGAAGCTGACGGTGATGTCTTCAAGGTAGAGGATGACCTTGTGCGAGAGATCCAGCTCGCCGGGCGTCATCACGCGGCCGGTCGGCGCGCCGTCTTCCCATTGTTCGCGCTGGGTCGGATCGGCGTGTTCGAGGGTGCCCACTTTCATGCGGATGCTCCTTCAGCGGCGGCAGCGTCGGGCGGGGTGCTGTGGGTGGAGGTGCTCGCCGGGGCGTGTGCGGCTTTCGCGACGGCCTTGGGTGCGGCGGGTGTCGTATCGCGTGTGCTGCGAATGCGCCGCCACAGACCGACCAGGCCTTCCGGCAGGTAGAGCGTGACGAGGATGAACAGCAGCCCGAGGAAGAACAGCCAGTATTCAGGGAAGCTCACGGTGAACCAGCTCTTCGCGAGGCTCACGGTGAAGGCGCCGAGCACCGGGCCGATCAGCGTGCCGCGGCCACCGACCGCAGCCCAGATCGCGATTTCGATCGAGTTCGCCGGGCTCATCTCACCCGGGTTGATGATGCCCACCTGCGGTACGTATAGCGCACCGGCCAGCGCGCACAGCACGGCCGAGAGGGTCCAGATGAAGAGCTTGTAGTGCAGCGGGTTGTATCCGATGAACATCACGCGCGACTCGGCATCGCGGATCGCGGCGAGCACGCGGCCGAACTTCGAGGTGACGAGGTAGCGGCCGAGCAGCAGCGTGCACATCAGCAACAGCGCCGAGAGGCCGAAGAGCACCAGCCGTGTCTCCGGCGCGGTGATCGAGTAGCCGAGGATGCGTTTGAAGTCGGTGAAGCCGTTGTTGCCGCCGAAGCCGGTTTCGTTGCGGAAGAACAGCAGCATCGCGGCGTAGGTGAGCGCTTGCGTGATGATCGAGAAATACACGCCCTTGATGCGCGAGCGGAAGGCGAAGTAGCCGAATACCCACGCAATCGCGGCCGGCACCACGAGCACCAGCACCAGCGCCCAGAGGAAGCTGTCGCTGCCGACCCAGTACCAGGGCAGTTCCTTCCAGTCGAGGAAGACCATGAAGTCCGGCAGGTCGGCGTGGTAACTGCCGTCGCGCCCGATCTGGCGCATCAAGTACATGCCGAAGGCGTAGCCGCCGAGCGCGAAGAACAGACCGTGGCCGAGCGACAGGATGCCCGCGTAGCCCCAGATCAGGTCCATCGCCACCGCGACGACCGCGTAGCACAGCACCTTGCCGGTCAGCGTCACGAAGTAGTCCGACACATGCAGCGGGTGACCCTCGGGCAGCGCGAGGTGCGCGACCGGCACCAGCACCCAGGCGACGAGGGCGAACAGCGCCAGCGCGATCCAGCCGCTGCGTGGCATGGCGGTGAGAAGTCGAAGCGAGATGGGCGTTCTCATGCTTGGTTCTTTCATGGCGCGAGGCTCGTGAAGAGTCCGTTGTGAGCAGCCCAAGGCTGGTTCGAGAAGCACAGCCGTACCGCGAGTACGGCGAGCATCGCAGGGCCAGGATTGGGTTGCGCAGCAGGGCTATTCATGGGCCGGATCAGTTCTCGACGAAGCGGCCCTTAAGGGCAAACAGCCCCTGCGGACGCTTCTGGATGAACACAATGATGAAGAGCAGCACGAGGATCTTCGCGATCACCGCGCCGGCCCAGCCTTCGAGGAACTTCGTGACGATGCCCAGCCCCAGTGCCGCCCACACTGCTCCGGCGAGCTGACCGACGCCGCCGAGCACGACGACGAGGAAGGAATCGACGATGTAGCCCTGACCCATGTCGGGCCCGACGTTGGCGATCTGCGACAGCGCGACGCCGCCGAGGCCGGCGATGCCGGAGCCAATCGCGAAAGCCAGTGTGTCGATGCGCCGTGTCGGCACGCCGACGCAGCCGGCCATGGGGCGGTTCTGCGTCACGGCGCGCACGAACATGCCGAGCCGCGTCTTCTGCATCATCAGCCACACGATCAGCAGCACGAACAGTGCGAAGCCGATGATCGCGATGCGGTTGAGCGGCAGCATGGCGCCGGCATAGAGCTCGATGCCGCCACTCATCCAGGTGGGGTTGGCGACTTCCTGGTTCTGTGGCCCGAAGATCACGCGCGCGGCCTGGATCAGCACCAGCGACAGGCCCCAGGTAGCGAGCAGGGTTTCCAGCGGGCGGCCGTAGAGGTGGCGGATCACAAGCCGTTCCATCGCCACGCCGACCAGCGCCGCAACCACGAAAGCAAGCGGGATCGCGGCCAGCACGTAGGCATCAAGCCACTGCGGGGCATAGCTGCGGAACAGGCCTTGCACCACCCAGGTGGTGTAGGCGCCCACCATCAGCAGCTCGCCATGCGCCATGTTGATCACGCCCATCACGCCGTAGGTGATCGCGAGCCCCAGCGCGGCGAGCAGCAGGATCGAGCCGAGCGAGATGCCGGTGAAGATGCGGCCGAGGTTTTCGCCCACCGCGATGCGGCGTTCGATCTGCGTGAGTGAGGCGACGGCGGCAATGCGCACCGCTTCGTCGGGCTCGGCGTAACTGCCGCTGCTCTTGTCGAGCATTGCGGCGAGTAGTTGGCGCACGGCCGGGTCGGCGCTGTCGGCGAGTGACTTGACCGCCTTGAGGCGCGCAGCGGCGTCGGGCGAACCGAGGCTTGCCTTGGCTTGTGCCAACACGAGCAGCTGCTTGATTTGCGGATCGGCCTCTTTCGCGAGGGCCTTGTCGAGCAGCGGCAGGATCTCGGCGCTTGCGTTGGCGCTCACGTCCTTGGCGGCGGTAAGGCGCACCTCGCGCTCGCTGGCGAACAGGCGCAGGCCGGCGAGTGCGGCGTCCAGCGTGCGACGCACGCGGTTGTTGATGCTGACCGCTTCGGCATTGTCCGGTGGCGCGGCCAGCGCTTTGCCGGTCGCGACATCGATGTAGGTTTCACCGTCGAGGCGCACCAGCTTGTCACCGGCGACGAACAGCGCGTCTTCCGACAGCGCCTTGAAGACGGGCAGCACCGCTTCGGGGTCGGCGCTGGCGAGGGCGGCGATCGCGGCAATCTTCTCGTCAGAGTCGTCTGCACCGAGGCGTGCGAGCTGGGCGGGGTCAAGCGCTGCGCAGGCCGGCGACCAGGCGAGGCGGGCGAGCAGCGCAAGCAGAAAGAGGAGTCTGACCATGGGAAGGCCGTTCCGTGTTCGTGGTGCCGGCCGACATGCCCGAGGGCGCGCCGGCCGGGAGGGCTGCACCGCGGCGCGGTGCAGCGTTCAGGTGCGTGCCGGGCTTACTTGCTGTCCGGCTCGTCCTTCTTCTTGTCGTTGCCGGGGATGTACGGGCTCCACGGCTGGGCCTTGATCGGGCCCTTGGTCTTCCACACCACGTTGAACTGGCCGTCCGCCTTCACTTCGCCGATGAACACCGGCTTGTGCAGGTGGTGGTTCTTCGGGTCCATCTCGACCTCGAAGCCAGACGGTGCCTTGAACTTCTGCCCGCCCATCGTGGCGATGACCTTGTCGACATCGGTGCTCTTCGCCTTCTCGACCGCCTGCTTCCACATGTAGATGCCGATGTAGGTGGCTTCCATCGGGTCGTTGGTCACGACGGTGTCGGCCTTCGGCAGGTTGTTCTTCTTCGCCCAGCCCTGGTAAGCCTTGATGAAGGCGGCGTTGGTCGGGTTCTTGATCGACTGGAAGTAGTTCCACGCGGCGAGGTGGCCGACCAGCGGCTTGGTATCGACGCCACGCAGCTCTTCTTCACCCACCGAGAAGGCTACGACCGGCACATCGGTCGCCTTCAGGCCGGCGTTGCCGAGTTCCTTGTAGAAGGGCACGTTGGAGTCGCCGTTGATCGTCGACACGACGGCGGTCTTCTTGCCCTCGGAGGCGAACTTCTTGATCTTGGCGATGATGGTCTGGTAGTCGGAGTGACCGAAGGGGGTGTACTCCTCCATGATGTCCGCATCGGCGACGCCCTTGCTCTTCAGGAAGGCGCGCAGGATCTTGTTGGTGGTGCGCGGGTACACATAGTCTGTACCCAGCAGTACGAAGCGCTTGGCCTCGCCGCCGTCCTTGCTCATCAGGTATTCCACCGCCGGGATCGCCTGCTGGTTGGGCGCGGCGCCGGTGTAGAACACGTTCTTCTCGAGTTCTTCACCCTCGTATTGCACCGGGTAGAACAAGAGGCCGTTGAGTTCCTTGTAGACCGGCAGCACCGATTTGCGCGACACCGAGGTCCAGCAACCGAAGGTCACCGCGACCTTGTCCTTCGACAGCAGCTGGCGCGCTTTCTCGGCGAAAAGCGGCCAGTTCGAGGCCGGGTCGACCACCACCGGTTCGAGTTTCTTGCCCAGCACGCCGCCCTTGGCGTTGATCTCCTCAATCGCCATCAGCGCGGTTTCCTTCAGCGCCGTTTCGGAGATGGCCATCGTGCCGGACAGCGAATGCAGGATGCCGACCTTGATCGTGTCGGCGGCTTGCGCGGCCAGCGAAGTGAAGCCGCACACGGCGAGCGCGGCGGACATTGCAGTCATTTTCACGAAATTGCGACGGGTGCTCATGGACGCTCTTCCTCGAATCAGTTGGGGTCACGGGGTCAGTGGGATGCTGCGGTGCCACATTAGGGCCGGCGCCCGGATCGAGGAATACGTCAGATTGCGTAGGTGGGGTGTTAGCCTCGTTTGGCAAGCACTGGCCGTGGCGCTCGTGAAGCATCAGCGAACTCGGCGGCGTGGGCGCGTTATGCTGTCGTCCCCCGAACGGAATCCACGCGATGCAACTCCCTATCGACTTTCAGCCCGGTTGGGCGCCTGCCGACATCGAAGACGCGTCGGCGCACCGTTTCCTCTTCCTGCAAGGCGCGCTGGTCGTGTTGCGCGATGGCGATGGTGCGCGTCTGCCTGATGCCGCTTACCGTGATCTGCCGATCGGTGTGTTGCACTCGGTCGGCGTGCTCGATGGCCGTGCCTGCCACATGGCCGAACTGAGCGATGCGGAGCTTCCCGAAGGGCTGGAGGCGGTGCCCTTGCGGCAGTTGTTCAACCGGCTGCCAGAAGCGCTGCTGGCGGTGGCCGGGCGGGCGCAGCAGTTGCTGGATTTCGCGCGTAGCCATCGTTTCTGCGGTGCTTGCGGCCATGCCAACGAGCTGTTTGACGAAGGGCGGGCAAGGCGTTGCCCGGCTTGCGGGCAGGTCGCTTACCCGCGCCTCGCGCCGGCGATGATGGCGCTGATCAAGCGCGATGGGCCGAACGGGCGCGAGTTGTTACTTGCACACGGCGCGCGGTTTCCCGGCGTGATCTACAGCGCGCTCGCCGGCTTCGTCGAGCCTTCCGAATCGGTCGAGGATTGCCTGCACCGCGAGGTCTTCGAGGAAGTGGGCCTGCGCGTGAAGAACCTGCGCTACTTCGGCAGCCAGTGCTGGCCCTTCCCGCATTCGCTGATGATTGCGTTCGTGGCGGATTGGGCGAGCGGCGAAATCGTCGCCGACCCCGCCGAAATTCTCGATGCCGCGTGGTTCCACATCGACGCGCTGCCACCGTTGCCGCACCAGATCACGATCGCGCGCAGGCTGATCAACGCCACGATCGCAGAAGTGGCGCCCGACCATCCGGCGCTCTCGGTCTATGGCGCGGGTTGAAGGCTTAAGTCCGGCTTAATCCGGGCTCATTCGGGCTTAAGGATCGTGCTCGCAGAATGCAGCCATGCCTTCAGCGAGAAGGCACTTAACCCGAACACAAGGAGCCTGACCATGAAAAAGCTGATCCTGACCCTGAGCGCCCTGACCTTTGCTGCTGGTGTGTTTGCCGCCGACGCGACGCCGGCCGCGACGCAGTCCGCACCGCAAGCCAAGCCGGCTGCCGAAGCGAAGACGACCAAGGCGGTGAAGAAGACGAAACACAGTGCGAAGCAGGCGCCGGTCGCAACCCCGGCAGCGAAGACTGAAGCAAAGCCCGCAGCAACGCCTGAAGCCAAGCCCGCCAAGTAACCGCCCTGCGCGACTGGCAAGTGAGCCCCGGCTAGCCCGGGGCTTTGTCTTTTGATGCGTCGCGCTTAGCGGTGCTCGTGTGTCACCGGGGATTGAACGGTGTATCCCTTTTCCTTGAGCATGTACCCGGCGGCGCCACCTGCTGCGGCGCCAACGGCAAATGCGCAGCCCTGGAGCAGGCAAAGCGCGGCGACAAGAAGGGTGCTGAGGATCGAACGGATTGCAGGCATCGTGATTCCTCCTTCTGCAGCAATGGACTCACATCCAGTGCGCGCGGGCGGGCGCCCACGCCGCTTGCTCCGCCGGTATCGCAGGCAGGGCGAGCGTTGAAAGTCTGACCCGAATCGGCCCTCGATGCTCCGTTACGCTTGCAAGCGTCTGTAACGCGTCAGCCACTCCGCCTGGTCAGGTGGCCGGGCCGCGTTGCGAGCCACGCAGGCGATTCATTGCGAGCGCGGCCGCCGCAGTGCGGGTTTCGACGCCGAGCTTCTCGAACACATGCTCCAGGTGTTTGTTGACGGTGCGTGGGCTGCTTCCGAGGATCTGGCCGATATCGGGACTGGTCTTGCCCTGGGTGACCCAGTAGAGCACTTCCGCCTCCCGCGTGGTCAGACGGAAAGTGGCGATCAATGCCTCGATCGCGGAGGCGTCGTTCTCCTCGCGCAGCACGACCAGCCATTCCTCGTCGCCGGTCTGATCGTGAAAGGTCGCCAGCAATCTGCGTGATCCGTTTGCGATCAGCAGGGTGCTGGGTTCGCGTCCGTCGCGGCGCGCGGCTTCCGCTGCGGAAATCCATTCGAGCAGGCGCGGTGGTGTTTCGTCGCGCTCGGTGCCGAAGTGGGCGTGCAGCAGTTCGCGTGCGAGCGGCGTCTGCCAGACCAGCTTGCCGTCGGCCGAACGCACCGCTACGGTTGCCTGCCCGAAGGCATCGAGCGCACTGCGCGCCTGGCGCATCTGGCGTGCGTTCTGCATGTGCGCGGCGATGCGCGCGAGCACTTCCTGCGGGCGGATCGGCTTGGTCACGTAGTCGGCGCCGCCGGCCGAAAAGGCGGCGACAACATGCTCGGTTTCCGTCAGCCCGGTCATGAACACGATCGGGATCGACTGAGTCGCGAAGTCCGCCTTCAGGCGCCGTGCGGTTTCAAAGCCGTCGATGCCGGGCATCAATGCGTCGAGCAGGATTACGTCCGGCAGGCTCTGCCGCGCCCGCATCAGCGCATCGTGGCCGTTGGTTGCGACCAGCACGGTGTAGCCCGCCTCGTCGAGCGCGTCGTGCAGCAACGAGAGGTTTTCCGGCAGATCGTCGACGATCAGCACGACGCCGGGGCGCTCACTGCTCGGCATGGGCGTCTCCGTGCTGTGCGCTGCGCGCTTTGCGAATGATCTCTTGCATGGGTTCGAACTGGAACTGTCGTGCGAGTCCGCGCATGACGCGGACGAATTCGAGGTAACGCGCATCCTGCCCTTCGAGCGCTGCGAGCGTATCAAGGATGCCGCGCAGGTAACCGAGCGTGATCGCGGATTCCAGCGTGGTCAGCGCGGTCTCGTCGGGATAGCAGAGGCTTGCCGGGCGCGGTGATGTGGGTGGCGATTGGCTTGCGGGCGGTTCTGCGCTGACCCATTCAAGCGCGAGCTTGTGACCGATCCAGTCGAGCAGATGCTCGACCCGCAGCGGCTTGACGAGGAAGTCCTCGGCCGGCAAACCAACGTCGTTGTCCAGTCCGCGGTCAAAGGCATTCGCCGAGAGCACCGCCAGCGTGGCGTCGCAGCCTTGCATGCGCAGGCGACGTAGCGTTTCCCAACCATCGATGCCGGGCATCGCGAGGTCCATGAAGATCAGGTGCGGTTTGAAGTCGGGCACACGCTCCAGGCATTCGTAGCCACTGGCCGCTTCGGCGAGATCGAAGCCGAGTGGGGCGAGAATGCTGCGGAGCAGCTCGCGGTCCACGCGCTCGTTGTCGACGATCAGGATTCGCCGTCGCACGCCAACATAGCCGATGCGCAGTTTGTCGGACCGCGCACGCACCGCCTGCAGGCCATGCACCTGTGGCACGAACAGCCGGACGAGAAAGGTGCTGCCGGTGCCGGGCGTGCTGCGCACCGAGAGTTCGCCGCCCATCAGGTCGGTCAGCATGCGGGTAATCGTCAAGCCGAGCCCGGTGCCGCCGGCGCCACCCTGGCTCGCCGCGCTGCCGCGCGCGAAGGGCTCGAAGATGTGCTCGATTTCGTCGGCCGCAATGCCCGGGCCGCTGTCGATGATTTCGCAAAGCGCCATTTCGCGCTGGTATCGCAGGCGGAAGCGCACCTCGCCGCGCTGCGTGAACTTCACCGCGTTGCCGAGCAGGTTGATGAGGATCTGGCGCAGCCGCTTCTCGTCCGCCCGCACCACCGGTGGCAACTCGCCGAGTTGTTCGAAGTGGAAGGCGAGGCCCTTGTTGCGCGCTTGCAGTTCGAACATGCCGACGATCTGCGCGATGAAGTCGGGGAAGTCGAGCGGGCGGATGTCGAGCGTGAGCTTGCCGCCCTCGATACGCGCGAGATCCAGCGTGCCTTCGATCAGCGACAGCAGATGGTCGCCGCTACGTCGGATTACCGAAACGGCCTGCCTTCGGTGCGCTGGAATCGATTCGTCGCCGTCCAGAATCTGCGCGTAGCCGAGGATGCTGTTGAGCGGTGTGCGCAACTCGTGGCTGATCGCGGTGATGTGGCGGCTCTTCGCGAGGTTCGCCTGTTCCGCCACCTGCCGCGCTTTCTGAAGTTGCTCGTCGGTGCGTTGGTGCGAGGCAATCTCCTGCATTAGCGCGGCGGTCTGGCGGTTGGATTCCTCCTGCGCAACCTGTCGACTCTTGTGCGTCAGCACCATCCACCACGCCACCACGCCGCTTACCAGTAACAGGGCGGAAAAGGCCTTGATGAAACTCTGCTGCAAGTGCGGCAGCAGCGCAGCATGCTGACTGCCGACGACGACCCACTCGTGGTAGTAGAGCAGGCCCATCAGTAGCGCGAGAAAGGGCACGATGCCGGCCATCAACAGCAGGTAATGCCCGAGGCCGGTTTCCACATACGGCAGTGCGGCGCGCGGCAACAGGCTGCGCAGCACGCCGTTCCACTGCGACGAGAGCCGCGCATGCGGCTTGCACAGGTCGTTGCAGCGCGCATCGAGCGAACAGCACAGCGAGCAGATCGGCCCCTGATAGGCGGGGCAGTGGGCGGTGTCGTCCGATTCGTACTCGCGGTCGCAGATGCAGCAGCGATGCGCGCCGTTGCTGCGTACTTCGGCCTTGCGTGCGAGGTAGTACTTGCCGCCGGTCGCCCACGCGATCAGCGGCGAGCACACCAGCGCTGTGCCGATGGCAATGAAGGATGCGAAGGGCTGCAAGGCGGGGCCGAGCAAACCGATCCAGGCCGAAATGCTCAAAGCCGAGGCGATCGCCATGCTGCCGACGCCGACCGGGTTGATGTCGTACAGGTGGCTGCGCTTGAACTCGATACCGCGCGGCGACAAGCCCAGCGGCTTGTTGATCACCAGATCCGCCACAACCGCCATCATCCAGCTGATTGCGATATTCGAGTACAGCCCCAACACCTGCCCGAGCGCCTGAAAGACATTCAGCTCCATCAGCATCAGCGCGATCAGCGTGTTGAACACCATCCACACCACGCGGCCGGGGTGGCTGTGCGTCAACCGCGCGAAGAAGTTGGACCACGCGAGCGAGCCGGCGTAGGCGTTGGTGACGTTGATCTTCAACTGCGATATCACGACGAACAGCACCGTTGCCCACAGCGCCCAGCCCGGTGCGCCGAACACATGCGAGAAGCCGATCAGGTACATCTGGTTCGGGTCCACCGCCTTGTCGGCCGGCACCGCGTTGCGCAGCGCCAGCCACGCGAGCAGCGCGCCGCCTAGCATCTTCGCCACGCCCAGCACCACCCAGCCGGGGCCGCCGACGATCACGCCGGCAAGCCAGCGCTTGCCGTTGGCGGCGGTGCGCTCCGGCATGAAGCGCAGGTAGTCCGCCTGCTCGCCCATCTGCGTAATCAACGCGATGCCCACGGTGAGCGCCGCGCCGAACAACGGCACGCTGAAGCGGCCGCCATGGCCATCGGCGCCCGCATAGCTCGCGAGGCCGGCGAGTACCGTCGGCTCCTGCCACAGCACGAAGACGAAGGGCAGCGCCAGCATCAGCAACCAAAGCGGCTGGGTCAGCGTCTGCAGCCGGCTGATGGTGGTGACGCCATGCGTAACAAGGGGAATCACGACCAGCGCACAGAGCACATAGCCCCAGGCTGGTGGAATGCCGAAGGCCATCTCCAGCGCGTAGGCCATGATCGCCGCTTCGAGCGCGAAGAAGATGAAAGTGAAAGAGGCGTAGATCAGCGAGGTGATCGTCGAACCGATGTAGCCGAAGCCTGCACCACGCGTGAGCAGATCCATGTCCAGCCCGTAGCGGGCCGCGTAAAAACTGATCGGCAAGCCGGCGAGGAAGATGATCAACCCGGTCGCGATGATCGCAAACAGTGCATTGATGAAGCCTGCCTGCACCAACATGGTGGCGCCGACCGCTTCGAGCACCAGAAAGGACGCCACGCCGAAGGCCGTGTTCGCGACCCGCAGCTCGCTCCAGCGGCGGAAGCTGCGCGGCGTGAAGCGCAGCGCGTAGTCCTCCATCGTCTCGCGCGCGACCCAGCTGTTGTAGTCGCGGCGGATCTTGATCACCCGCTGGACCGGGGCTGGGTTTGGAGTTTCTTGTTTGATTTCGGGCGGCATGGCTTGGGGGGACTAGCAAGCGGCGCGCCGGGTGCGATCTTTGGGGTGTGCGCTTTGTCAGGCGCAACACTGGGGCTTCCGGTTGGGGTGGCTCAGTTGCAATGGCCTTCCCGCTGAAGCCGGGTCCCGCCCCGGCGGGCGGGGTACTTTCTTTGTGCGAACAAAGAAAGTACCCAAAGAAAGTCGCCCCGCTTCAACGCCGCGCGCTTCGCGCACGGTGCCCTGCGCTGCTCGAAGCATCGGGTGGCTGCGGAACTCGCCCTCGCTGCGCTCGGAGCTCGAACAGTGCTCGCCACCGCCACGCTACGCGCGTCGGACCCCGATGCTTCTGCGCTGCTCGGCGTTTCAGAGGGGGAGGAAAAAGCGTCGGCGTGCGACCGCGGCAGGGCTTTCGTAGCCCGGATGCAGGCCGCAGGCCGGAATCCGGGAAGGGCAGTTGAGTATCCGAACTCGCCCGCCCAGGATTCCGCTCCGTTTAGCCTTCGAGCAACTTACACGCGTCGCGTCGCCGATGGTTTTGACTTTGGGTCCCGTCGAGAGCGCCGAGTAGCGGAGCGCGACCGGGAAGAAGGCCGAGGACTGTTTGAGCTCCGAGCGCAGCGAGGGCGAGTTCCGCAGGCCCCCGGTCGTGCGAGCAACGCAGGGGAGTCAGGCACGTAGTGCCTGACCGCGAACGCCGGGTCGTCTTTTCTTGGTTACTTCTTTTGGCGAAGCAAAAGAAGTAACACGCCCGCCGGGGCGGGACCCGGCTTGAACGGACAAACCGTGGCAATGCGACACGACCTATCGGTAGCCGAAACGTTGGGCTTCGCCGTGCTCAGCTCACCCTACGGGACTTAAAGAACGTAATCGTTGCAGCAATTGCGAGCAGACCAACAAGAGATCCAAGTGCCAGATCGACAATCCGTCCCCACAATTCCAAGGCCCGAATACGCCCCACAATTTCGTCGTAGGACATATCCGGAACGACGACACCCTCGATGGCTAGCTGATAGACGCTACTGCGCGGATCTGTGTTCGTAACTGCCGGATCTATCCACATGGTTCCCGTGGGCGCGGCGGCAACGTCAATTCTTCGACCGAGGTTCCGATCAACGAGATATTTCGAGACGTACGGCGCAGCGCGTTTGCCATCGGCTTCCAACCGGTAGCACGCATTAACGGGGTTTCGACCGCCAAAAAAACAGCGGTCTACAACAACACGCCCACGGATTACAGTCAGTTCGGCGAAGGGCGGAGCTGTTCTGGTTGGCAGCCATCGAAGCACACCAAACCAAAGCACGCCGGCTACTGCGATCGCAACAGCGACAAGACGCGCGGCGCAAGTTGAACCTCTGCGATTTCGGAGGTTCGGCTGCGCATCGGATTTCTCCGCAATCGTTTCGTTCATCGGTCCCGGCAGCGTGGGCGAAGGCGCTTGAGTGGTAACGATCCGCTGAGGTGTGAGGGCAACACGCAGCGCTGCGGGCCCGCCTTCAGATGCGGGCCGCGTCGGTCCGTTTTTGCGCTAGCGCGTCAAACCACCTCATCCAAAAGAATCGCCACCGTCAAAAGGTGCGCGCTGTTGAGGCACGTCGCCAGCGGCACATCATGCACATCACACACCCGCATCAGCGCGGCGATGTCTGGTTCGTGCGGCTGTGCGGTGAGCGGGTCGCGCAGGAAGATGACGAGGTCGATGCGGCCTTCGGCGACCATCGCGCCGATCTGCTGGTCACCGCCGAGGGGCCCGCTGAGCAGGCCGTGTACGGGCAGGCCGGTTTCTTCACGGATGCGTTTGCTGGTGGTGCCGGTGCCCATCAGCTTGCAGCGTTCCAGGCGGTCGCGGTGGGTCTTTGCGAAGGCGACCATCTGGTCTTTTTTGCCATCGTGGGCAATCAGGGCGACTGTTTTCATTACGCGTTGTCTCATTTCTTATTTGTGGGTCGGTCAGCCGGCACGAACATCGCTCCACGCTGCGCCGGTGAGGGTGGCGAGCTGAGCGGGGGCGAGGGGGAAGACGGAGAAGGGCGTGCCGGCAGCCGCCCAGACCGTAGTGAAGCGTTGCAGATCAGTGTCGAGCAGCAGGCGCACCGGCTGCGCGTGGCCCAAGGGTGCGACGCCGCCGATGGCATAGCCGGTGGCGCTGCGTACGAAATCGGCGTCGGCACGTTTGAGCTTTTCGCCGACCAGCGCGGCGACCTTTTCTTCGCTGACGCGGTTGTCGCCGCTGGCGACCACGACGATGGCCTGCCCGCTATCGGCGCCGCGAAAGACGATGGACTTGGCGATCTCGGCGACGCTGCAACCAATCGCGGCGGCGGCTTCGGCCGAGGTGCGGGTGGGCTGGTCGAACTCGACGACTTTTACGTCGAGCCCTGTGTCGTGCAGCAGTTGCTGGGTGCGCAGGGCGGTGGGGTGGCTGGCGGGTTTCATCGTTGCGGCGGAAAAGAGTCCGGCCGTATCCGGAATCAAAAAGGGCCACGCGTCCGGCGTGGCCCTGGGTGCTTAGCGCTTGAGCTGCGAGAGGTCGCGTACCGCGCCGGTATCTGCGCTGGTGGTCATCGCAGCGTAGGCGAGCAATGCCTGCGAGACGGGGCGCACGCGCGAGGCCGGCTTCCAGGCCTTGTCGCCACGGGCTTCCATCGCGGCCTGGCGACGCACCAGTTCTTCGTCGCTCACCGCGAGGTGGATGCGGCGGTTCGGGATGTCGATCTCGATCGTGTCGCCGTCCTGCACGAGGCCGATTGCGCCGCCCATCGCGGCTTCGGGCGATGCGTGCCCGATCGACAGGCCGGATGTGCCACCGGAGAAGCGGCCATCGGTGAGCAGCGCGCACTGTTTGCCGAGCCCGCGGCTCTTCAGGTAGCTGGTCGGATAGAGCATCTCCTGCATGCCCGGACCGCCCTTGGGGCCTTCGTAGCGGATCACGACGACATGGCCGGCCTGCACCTTCTCGGAGAGGATGCCTTCGACGGCGTCTTCCTGGCTCTCGAACACGATGGCCTTGCCGGTGAACTTCCAGATGGATTCATCGACACCGGCGGTCTTCACGATGCAGCCCTTTTCCGCGATGTTGCCGGTCAGCACGGCAAGGCCGCCGTCCTTCGAGTAGGCGTGCTCGACATCACGGATGCAGCCTGCGGTGCGGTCCAGATCCAGTTCCGGGAAACGCTTGTCCTGGCTGAAGGCGACCTGGGTCGGCACGCCGCCCGGCGCCGCAAGGTAGAAGTTGAAGACATCCTGGCTGTGGGCGTGCATCACGTCCCAGGTGTCCAGCGCGCCACCCAGCGTCTTGCTATGCACCGTGTGGCATTCGCGGTGCAGCAGGCCGCCGCGCGCGAGTTCGCCTAGGATGCCCATCACGCCGCCGGCGCGGTGCACATCTTCGATGTGGTACTTGTCGGTCATCGGGGCGACCTTGCACAGGCAAGGCACCTTGCGCGAGATGCGATCGATGTCCTTCATCTTGAAGTCGACCTGCGCCTCGTGTGCGGCAGCCAGCAGGTGCAGCACGGTGTTGGTCGAGCCGCCCATCGCAACATCCAGCGCAACGGCGTTCTCGAAAGCCTCGAAGGTCGCGATCGAGCGCGGCAGCACGGAGGCGTCGTCCTGCTCGTAGTAGCGCTTGCACAGCTCCACCGCGAGCCGGCCGGCGCGCAGGAAGAGTTGCTTGCGATCGGCATGCGTGGCGACGATGGTGCCGTTGCCCGGCAGCGAGAGGCCCAGCGCCTCGGTGAGGCAGTTCATCGAATTCGCGGTGAACATGCCGGAACACGAACCGCAGGTCGGGCAGGCCGAGCGTTCGACTTCGTCGACTTCCGCGTCGCTGACCGCCTTGTCGGCAGCCTTCACCATCGCATCGACGAGGTCGAGCTTGATGATCTTCTGCCCGGCCGGGTCGGCCACGGTGACCTTGCCGGCTTCCATCGGGCCGCCGGAGACGAACACCGTGGGGATGTTCAGGCGCAGCGCGGCCATCAGCATCCCTGGGGTGATCTTGTCGCAGTTGCTGATGCACACCAGCGCATCGGCGCAGTGTGCGTTGGCCATGTACTCGACCGAGTCGGCAATCAGCTCGCGGCTGGGCAGCGAGTACAACATGCCGCCGTGGCCCATGGCGATGCCGTCGTCCACCGCGATGGTGTTGAATTCCTTGGCGATGCCGCCGGCCGCCTCGATTTCGCGCGCGACCATCTGGCCCAGATCCTTCAGGTGCACATGGCCCGGCACGAACTGCGTGAAGCTGTTGGCGATCGCGATGATCGGCTTGCCGAAGTCGCCATCCTTCATGCCAGTGGCGCGCCACAGGGCGCGTGCGCCGGCCATGTTGCGGCCGTGGGTGGACGTACGGGAACGGTACTCAGGCATGGTGCTCACTCCAGGAAATGGCGCCGTCGGCGCCCGGCGACGCTGTTTGTCACAGCGGCACCGATACAATTCAGCTTTTCCGGAACGCGGGGCCGGCGCGGCGGATTGCGCTGCAAGGGGCCGATGAGCCCCGGCGCGACAACCCGGACCGCCCGGAAGCCAGAGGTGGGTTGCACCGCCTCGCATCCGACCTAAAAGATCAATTCTAGCGAAACTGGAAGCCCATCAATGCTTGTTCATCCGCAGTTCGACCCGATTGCTGTCTCGCTCGGCCCGCTGGCCGTGCGCTGGTACGGTCTGATGTACCTGGTCGCCTTCATGCTTTTCGTGACGCTGGGCAAGTGGCGCGCCAAGCATGGCCCGATCAAGGGCTGGGTCGAGAAGGATCTCGACGACCTGCTGTTCTGGGGCGTGCTGGGTGTGGTGCTGGGCGGCCGCCTGGGCTATGTGCTGTTCTACAAGCCGGCGTACTACCTTGGTCACCCGGCGGAAATCCTGGCGGTCTGGCAGGGGGGCATGAGTTTCCACGGGGGCTTCCTCGGCGTGCTGGTCGCACTATGGTTCTTCGGCCGCAAGACCGGGCGCAGCTTTCTGCAGGTGGGCGATTTCGTCGCGCCGCTGGTGCCGCTGGGCCTGGCCGCAGGCCGCATGGGCAATTTCATCAACGGTGAGCTGTGGGGGCGCATCACCTCGCCCGACGCATGGTGGGCAATGATGTTCCCGCAAGCGGCGAATGAGGACCGCGCCGCCGCGCTGCTCGACCCGGCCCTGATGGCGCAGCTCGCGCAATACGGCGGTTTGCCGCGCCATGCCTCGCAGCTCTACCAGTTTGCGCTGGAAGGGGTGTGTCTGTTCGTGATCCTGTGGCTGGTGTCGCGCAAGGCTCGCCCGGTCGGTTTCATGGGGGCGAGCTTCCTGATCGGCTACGGCACCTTCCGCTTCATCGCGGAATTTGCCCGCCAACCGGACGATTTCCTCGGCCTGCTGGCCGGGCAGCTTTCGATGGGGCAATGGTTGTCGCTGCCGATGATCCTGATCGGCGCCGCGATCATGGCGCTGAGCCTCAAAGGCAAGCTGCGCTGAATACAAGAACGGGGGCCGTGGCCCCCGTTGCTGTTCTGGGCGAACGCGTGCTTCAGTTGAGTTCGTCGTAGCGGTAGTACTTAGTGGCCTTCGCGGTCAGCTCAAGTGCCAGGCCGTCGCCTTGCAACTGATAGATCCACACGCCGTCATCCACTGCGAAGGCGCCGGCATAGGCGCCGCCGCTCTGCTTGTACTTCGCGGTGGCATTGGCCTGGCCTGAGGTCTCGAAGCTGCCGGACATGAATTTCTTCAGCTTCGCTTCATCGAGGAAGACCCAGACCTGGGAGAACTTCTTCACCCCCATGCCCAGGCCCGCCTGCACTTCCACCATCTTCAGGAACACTTCCTTGCCCGCCTTGTTGTAGGCGATGCCCTTGCCCGATCCACCGCCCGCGACGAGGATCTTCATGCCGAAGTTGTTGATCACGGCGTAGCCCGCGGCGCCGGCGATCAAGGACTTTGCTGACGGCTGTGTGCGGTACAGCTTGTTCAGCGTTGCCTTGACGTCCTTGCGGATCGTGGCGCGTTCCTTTTCCTTCTCTTTCGCGCTCATGGCCGCCGAGGCGAACATTGGCGTGAGCGCCAGAAGCAGTGCGAGTGCGCCACCCATCAGTCGTGCTTGCATGTCGATATCCCTCGTTCTTGTGCCATGGAGAACCAATGCTGCACTGGCGTTGCCGGGTCGGGTTGATGCGGGTCAGGCGATCGCCTTGGCGTACTGCCAAGGGCTTTGTGTGGCCGTCGTTGGAGCCTAGCCGAAGCACTTATGTGTGCCAATGTATCTTTATGTCGCAATTGCCATACTACGTGGCACGGGCGACGGTAAGCTCGCGGGACTTTTGGTCATGAATTGCCACGGAAATCCGAAATGATGTCCCGCCCCGGAGTGTTTCGCATGTCGCGTTTTGTTGCCTTCATCGCTGTTGCGCTGCTTGGCGCAACGCTGAGCGCCTGCAGCCCGAACAAGAACGACGCGGCCGAAGCCGCGAAGAAGGCAGCTTCGCAGCCATTGTTGCTGGCGCCCGAGGATGTCGCCCGTGTAGACAGTGCCCTGCACGCCGGCGGTCCGGTACTGACGGGCTCGCTGCAGCCCGAGCGCCGCGCGGACCTGCGCGCCGAGGTGTCAACGACGGTGCTGCAGGTGTTGCGCGACAACGGCGACGTGGTCCGCAAGGGCGACCTGCTGGTCCGCATGGACGACACGTCGATCCGCGACAGCCTGTCGTCTGCCGAGGAAGCCGCGCGTGCCGCAGAGCGTTCGCTGGACCAGTCCGAGCGGCAGTTCAAGCGCCTGACCACGCTGCAGGGGCAGGGCATGAGCTCGACCCAGTCGGTGGAGGACGCTGAAGCCCGCCGCAACCAGGCGCAGAGCGATCTGGCTGCCGCACGCGCCCGCGTGGTGGCGGCGCGTCAGCAACTGCAGCGTACCGAAGTGCGTGCCCCGTTCGACGGCGTGGTCAGCGACCGCAAAGTCTCTGCGGGCGACACCGCGCAGATTGGCAAGGAGCTGCTGAAGGTGATCGACCCTGCCAGCATGCGCTTCGAAGGCCTGGTGTCGGTGGAGCGCGTGGCCGAGCTCAAGGCCGGCCAGCTTGTGCATTTCCGCGTCGCTGGCGCGAACCGCGCCGCTTTTGTGGGCCATGTGCAGCACATCGCGCCGAGCGCTGACGACGTGACGCGCCAGGTTTCGGTTCGTGTATCCGTCGAAGGCGATGTGCCGCGGGTGGCCGGCCTGTACGCGGAAGGGCAGGTGGTGAGTTCCGGCGAAGCGGTCGCGATGTTGCCGGAGGCATCGCTGACGCGTGAGGGCGACCATGTGTATGCCTGGCGTGTGGCCGCCGGAAAACTGCACAAGGTCGCGGTGACCTTGGGCGACCGCGATGCCCGCAACGGTTTGTGGGTGGTACGCGCTGGCGTTGCCGCTGGCGATGAGGTGCTGCGTGCGCCGAACACTGGCCTGGTTGACGGCCAGCCGGTCGAGCGTGCTGCGGCCAAGGCACAGAAGTAAGACGCCCCACACCCACTCAGAGCGCGACCACCATGTTCCTGTCCGATTTCAGTATCCGCCGTCCGATCGCGATGGTGGTGATCATCCTGGGCTTGATGTTTGCCGGCCTGCTGGCGCTCAACAAGCTGCGCGTCAACCAGATTCCGGATGTGCAGCCACCCGTGCTGGTGGTCAGCATTGCCTACCCTGGCGCCTCGCCCGACTCGGTCGAGCGCGAGGTGATCAACCGGGTTGAAAAGGCGTTGCAAAGCATCGCCGGCATCGACGAAGTGCGCTCGACCGCAGCCGAGGGCAGCGCAACGATCGTGCTGATCTTCAAGTTCAGCAAGAACCTGATCGAAGCGGCCGACGAGGTCCGTAACGCGATTGCCTCGGTGCGCTACAAGCTGCCGGTGGAAATGCGCGAACCGGTGCTTGAGCGCGTCGATCCGTCGGCGGAGCCGATCATGCAGCTGGCGCTGTCGTCGTCGACGATGACGCATGCCGAACTCTCGCGTTACGCCGAGGACCAGCTTGCCGACCGTTTCCGCGCGATTCCCGGCGTCTCGGTGGTCGAGGTGCGTGGCGCGTTGAAGCGCGAACTGTCGGTGTTGCTGCATGCCGAAAAGCTGCGCGCGTTCAATGTGTCGGTCGCCGAGGTGGTCGCTGCGCTGCGTGCGCAGAACGCCACCGCGCCGGTCGGCAAGGTGCGCGGCGAGTTGCAGGACCAGAGCATCCGCCTCGTCGGCCGTATCGAGCGCCCGGCGGAGTTCGAGCAGATCGTCGTGCAGCGGCGCGGCGAACAAGTCGTGCGGCTGGGGCAGGTCGCCACGGTGCGCGACGGCTTCAACGACATCGACAGCCTGTCGGTACGCAATGGCCAGCCTAACGTCGGCTTGTCGGTGATCCGCTCGCGCGATTCGTCGACGGTGACGATTGCCGACAAGGTACGCAAGCTGGTCGAGACGGTCGGCAAGGAACTGCCCAAGGGCACCACGCTGGTCGTCACGCGCGACGGCGGCGAGGAAGCGCAGGACAGCCTCAACAACGTGGTGCATGCGCTGATCTTTGGCGCGGGGCTCACGGTGCTGGTGGTGTACGCCTTCCTCAATTCCTGGCGTTCCACGCTGATCACCGCGCTGTCGCTGCCGACCTCGGTGATCGCGGCCTTCATCGCGGTGTGGCTATGCGGCTTCTCGCTCAACTTCATGAGTCTGCTCGGGCTCTCGCTCGCGATCGGGGTGCTGATCGACGATGCGATCGTGGTGCGAGAGAACATCGTGCGACACATGGAGGCCGGCGAGGACCGCATGACGGCGGCGCTGCGCGGCACGGCGGAGATCGGCCCGGCGGTGGCGGCAACCACCTTCTCTATCGTTGCGGTGTTCGTGCCGGTGGCCTTCATGCAGGGCATGTCGGGCGAATGGTTCCGCCCCTTCGGCCTGACCGTCGTGACCTCGGTGCTGGTGAGCCTGTTCATCAGCTTTACCTTGGATCCGATGCTGTCCGCCTACTGGGGCGACCCGGCTGGGCACCACCTTGCGCCGAAGCGCGGGCTGGCTGAAAAGCTGGCGCACTTCAACGTCTGGTTCGATCGCCAGTCGGAGCGCTATGGCCGTCTGGTCGCCTGGGCATTGCACCACCGCGCGTGGATGTTTGCCTTCGCGGCTGCGAGCTTCGTCGCCGCGATCGGACTCCAGGTGAAGTTCGGTGGGTCGAGCTTCCTGCCCGCGTCGGACAACCCGGTGATCGCGGTTGATGTGCGCACGCCCGCGTCGAGCAGCCTTGAATACGCGCGACGCAAACTGGAGGCCGCAGCAACGCTGGCCCGCACGATTCCCGAAACGGTGGCGACCAACAGCCAAATCAACCCCGATGGCGGTCGCATCTACCTCGACATCGGCAAGAGCTCCGAGCGCAAGCGTTCGGCCCAGCAGATCGCGAGCGACCTGCGGATCAAGCTCAAGCAGCTCGTCGGTGCCGAATATGTGGTGCTCGACGACCTGAACAACGGCGCGCAGAAGCCGGTGCAGATCCGCTTCCATGGTGCCGACGCCCGCACGCTGCAGGCGATTACCAACGACTTCATGGCGCGCTTGCGCAAAGTGCCGGGCGCGGTCGACGTCGGGCTCTCGGAACAGGACCCGCAGGACGAACTGCGGATCGAACTTGACCGCGGGCTCGCCAACGCGCTGGGCATCTCGGCCAACGATGCGGCACAGGCACTGCGGGTGGCCTTTGCCGGCGTCGAGGTCGGTGACTGGGTGGACCCGGCCGGTGAAACGCGCGATGTGGCGGTGCGACTGGCGCCGGAAGACCGCGTCGACGCGGGCAACATCGAGCGACTGCCGATCGCCGTGGCCGGCAGCGGTGCCGTGGTGCCGCTTGACCAGATCGCCACCATCACCACCGGCAAGGGGCCGTCGAAGATTCAGCATATCGACGGCAAGCGCATGGTGACCGTGTCGGCGAACGCACAAGGTCGCTCGCCCGGCGAGGTGACCGAAGACGCGATGAAGCTCGCCAAGTCGATCGCCTTCCCGCCCGGCTACGGGCTCGAACTGGGTGGTGCCTCGAAGGACCAGCAGGAAGTGTTCGGCGCCATGCTGATCGCGCTGCTGTCTGGCATCGGCATGATGTACTTCGTGCTGGTGATCCAGTTCGGCTCTTTCACCGCGCCGCTGCCGGTGATGCTGTCCTTGCCGCTGTCGCTGATCGGTGTGGTGCTCGCGCTGCTGCTGACGCGCGGCACGATGAACCTGATGAGCCTGATCGGCGTGATCATGCTGATGGGGCTGGTCGCGAAGAACGCGATCCTGCTGCTGGACGCTGCGCGCAAGCTCGAGAGCGAAGGCATGGATCGTGAAGAGGCGCTGATGACCGCGGGCCGCAAGCGCTTGCGCCCGATCCTGATGACCACCTTTGCGCTGATCGCAGGCATGTTGCCGGTCGCGATCGGTGTCGGCGAGGGCGGCGAGTTCTACAGCCCGATGGCAGTGGCGATCATCGGCGGCACGATCACCTCGACGCTGCTGACGCTACTGGTGATTCCGAGCTTCTACGATTCGATCGAGATCAAGCGCGACTCGGCGATCCGCAAGTTCCAGCGCCGCGAAGCGCGCGGCAATGCCTTCCTCGCCTTCGTCACCACACTCGCGGAAGCCTTCGCCGCGTTGTTGGGCTTGCGCCTGCTGTGGCGTGGCTTCAAGTGGCTGTTCCGGGCGCTGCGTCGCAGCCCTGGCGTCGCCTGATCCGCGCGCTGGAAACAACACGGGCCACAGCGGCATCGCACGCTGTGGCCCGTTTGCTTTTGGTCTGCCGCGCCGGCGCGGCCTTGGCCGCTTAGCCGCGGTAGCGGTTCACGTCGTCGCGGGTGGCGAGTGCCACGGCGCGCGCGGCATCGGCGAAGTCCTCGCCCTTGCCAGCATAGAGAATCGCGCGCGAGGACGAGATCATCAGGCCGCTGCCAGCGGCCGTGCGGCCGGCCTTGACGGTGGCTTCGACATCGCCGCCCTGTGCGCCGATGCCCGGCACCAGCAGCGGCACGTCGCCGACGATCTTGCGTACATCCGCGAGTTCCTGCGGGAAGGTCGCGCCGACCACCAGCGCGGCTTGGCCGTGCGGGTTCCACTTGGTGGCGACGAGCTCGGCGACATGCTGATAGAGCTTGCGACCAGCGCCGACTTCGAGGAACTGCAGGTCGGACCCGCCCGGGTTGGAGGTGCGGCACAGCACGATCAGGCCGCGGTCCTTCCATTCCAGGTAGGGCTCGACCGAGTCGAAGCCCATGTAGGGGTTCACCGTCAGCGCGTCGGCCTGGTAGCGCTCGAAGGCTTCGCGGGCGTACTGCTGCGCGGTGGCGCCGATGTCGCCGCGCTTCGCGTCCAGCACCACCGGCACCTGCGGGTGCTTGGCGTGAATGTGCGCGATCAGCGCTTCGAGCTGATCTTCGGCGCGGGCGGCGGCGAAGTAGGCAATCTGCGGTTTGAAGGCGCACGCGAGATCGGCGGTGGCGTCGACGATGGCGCGGCAGAACTCGAATACCGCATCCGGGCGCCCCTTCAGATGGGCGGGAAATTTGGCGGGGTCGGGGTCGAGGCCCACGCAGAGCAGCGAGTTCTGGGTGCGCCAGGCGGCGTCGAGGCGGGAACGAAAGTCCATGAACGTGATCCTTGCAGTCAGACGCGGGATTCTACCCGCGAGCCGTGGCGCGCCGCGCAAAGCCAAGGGTACGAGCGGTCAACATCCTCGGGGGCTTTTCGCGCGACAATCACGCGATTCCCTCATGCCCCGTACAGGAGGCTTCATGCGTCGTGCTCTTCGATTTGCTCTGCTGCCCATGCTGGTTTCGCTTGCTGCCTGTGGTGGTGGCGGGTCGGTAACGGTTGTGCCGCCGGAAACGCTGCCGGACGCGGATGTCTCCGCGGTGGCGAAGAGCGATCCCGGCTCCGTACTGCCAGCCACCTGGAAGCAGGGGCCGTTCATCGAAATCTATGTCCGTGGCTATCAGGACAGCGACGGCGACGGCATTGGCGACCTCAAGGGTCTCACCCAGCGCCTTGATTACCTGAAGGACCTGGGCGTGACCGGCATCTGGCTGATGCCGGTGACCCAGTCGCAGGACAACGATCACGGCTATGCGGTGAGCGACTATCGCGCGATCGAAAAGCAGTACGGTTCGCTGGCCGATTTCGACGCCTTCGTGGCCGCCGCCCACGCGCGCGGCATCGGCGTGATCATCGACTACGTAATGAACCACAGCGCTGCGCAGAACCCGCTGTTCCTCAACTCCAGCGGGGCGAAGGACGGCGCGCGGCGCGACTGGTACATCTGGTCCAGCACCAAGCCGAGCGGATGGAACATCTACGGCAACGACCCATGGAAGTCGAGCAGCACCGGCTACTACTTCGCCGGCTTCTGGGATCAGATGCCAGACTTCAATCTGCGCAACGCCAGCGTGCTTGCCTACCACCACGACAGCATGCGCTTCTGGCTCAACCGCGGTGTCGATGGTTTCCGCTTCGACGCCGTCGGCAACCTGGTCGAGAACGGCCCTTCGGCCTGGGAAGGCCAGCCGGAGAACTACGTGATCATGGGTGACATCCTCTCCATGCTCAACGGTTACCAAAACCGTTACATGGTCTGTGAGGCGCCGATCGATCCGAAGGGCTTCAGTGCATCCAGCGCCTGCGGGAGTGCGTTCGCGTTTGGCCACAACTACGACATCGTCAGCGCAGCGAAGGGCAGCAGCAGTGCGGTGGCGGCGGTGGCGAACTACTTCACCGGCGCGCCGGCGAACATGGCGGCGATGGTGTCGAACCATGACGCCTTTGCCGGCGATCGTTTGTGGACGCAGGTTAACGGCAACCTGCCGCAATACCGGCTCGCGGTGGCAACCTACATGCTGCAGCCCGGTGTGCCTTTCATCTACTACGGTGAAGAGATCGGCATGGCCAACAACAACAGCCTCAGTGGCGACTGGAAGTTGCGCACGCCGATGAGCTGGACGGCCGACACCACGACGGCCGGTTTCACCACTGGCAAGCCCTTCCGTGCAGTGTCGAGCAATGTCTCGACCAACAACGTCGCTGCGCAGCTGGGCGATGCCAACTCGCTGTTGAGCTTCTACAAGGCCTTGATCTCGGTGCGCAAGGCGCATCCGGCGCTGGCCGCGGGCAGCTACGACAATCCGCAGGCTAACGGTTGGACGATGAGCTTCACGCGCAGCACTGCAAGCGAGACGGCGCTCGTCGCGATCAACTATGGCTCCACCGCATCGAGCGTGAATTTCACCGGCCTTCCTGCTGGCGCGAGCGTGTCGGTGGCGTGGCCTGCGAGCGGCGTTGGCGGCGCTGTGACTTCTGGCGGCAGCTTCAGCACCACGGTGCAGCCGCAGTCCTTCGTGGTCTACACGATCGCGAAGTAAGGCACTCGTTTAGTAACGCAGATGGCCCCGTGGCGTGAATGCCGCGGGGCCTTTTTCATTGCATCGCCAGCCAGTGCAGACTGAAGCTGCGATCCGGATCACACCAGCACGCGCCGGGCGAATACCCGGCACTGCGCGCCAGTTCGCGAAAGTCGTCGATCGTGTACTTGTAGGAGTTTTCGGTATGCAGCGTATCGCCGGGCGTGAAGTCGAAACGCCGCCCGAGTACGACGATGCGCTGCGATGTCTCGCTGACCAGATGCATTTCGATCCGCCGCAAGGGGGCGTTGTAGAACGCGTAGTGGGCGAAGCGTTCCGGTGCGAGCTCTGCACCCAGCTCCCGCTGCGCGCGCACCAGCACGTTTCGGTTGAAGGCGGCCGTGACGCCCGCCGCGTCGTTGTAGGCGGCGTGCAGGCGCGCCGGATCCTTGACGAGATCAATCCCGATCAGCATGCCGCCGCCGTGGAGGTTTTCGGCTGCGTGGCGGAGAAAGCGGATTGCATCGTCCGGCTCGAAGTTGCCAAGGCTGGACCCCGGAAAGAAGCCCACGCGGCGCGCCCCTGCGGGGCAGGCTGGCAGCGTGATCGGTGCGGTGAAGTCGCCCACCACAGGCTCGATCGGGATCGCCGGATAGTCGCGTTGCAGCGCCGCGGCCGCAGCGTGCAGGTGCTCGCCGGAGATGTCGATCGGGATGAAGCCGGCCGGCGAGTGCAGCGCGTCGAGCAGCAGGCGGATCTTCAGCACGGAACCTGCGCCGAACTCGACGATCTGGGCGCCTGGCCCGATGCAGGCGGCAATGTCCTCGGAGCAGGCGCGCAGGATGCCGATCTCGGTGCGCGTGGGGTAGTACTCGGGCAGCGCGCAGATATGGTCGAACAGGGCTGAACCCGCTGTGTCGTAGAAGTACTTCGGCGCCAGGCGGCGCGGGTGCGCGGCAAGGCCTTCGACAAAGTCGCGCGCGAAGCCGCCGTGGGCGGTGTGGCTGCGGGCCAGGCGTGACGTGGCGTAGGCGGGCGGACGGTCCATGGTCTAGCACTCCCTTGCGAGTCGCAATCCTGAGAACTGCCAGCGCGCGGCCGGCGGGAAGAAGTTGCGGTAGCTCGCGCGGACATGCCCTGCGGGTGTCGCGCAGCTGCCCCCGCGCAGCACCAGTTGCCCGACCATGAACTTGCCGTTGTACTCACTGGCTCTGCCCGAAAACGGGCGAAAACCGGGGTAGGGGTCGTAGGACGAGCGCGTCCACGCCCATACGTCGCCAAAGCGCTGCAGCAAACCGGTGCCCGGGTGCGCGGCCTCCGGATGCAGGCGACCGGCTTCAATGAAGTGGCCATCGCATGCCGCCGAGCCAATCGCGGCCTCCCACTCGAATTCAGTCGGAAGCCGTGCGCCCGCCCAGTTCGCGAACGCCGCTGCTTCATAGAAGCTCAGGTGGCACACCGGCTCATCGGCGTCGAGCAAGCGTTCGCCATGCAGCGTGAAGATGTGCCATTCGGCGTCGATCTCGCGCCAATACAGCGGCGCCCGCCAGCCCTGGGCCTGTACCGTTGCCCATGCGTCGGACAGCCAGAATTCCGGGCGCCGGTAGCCGTCGTCGGCGATGAAGGCGAGGTATTCACCGCAGGTCGTGGGCCGGTTGGCGAGGCAGAACGGCGGCAGCAGCACCGCGTGGCGTGGGCACTCGTTGTCGAAGGCGAAGCCCGCACCAGCGTGGCCAACCTCGCAACGGCCTCCCTCGAATTCGATCCACGCTAGCGCCACTGGCGCGGTGCGCGGCCGCTGTGAGGCGGCGGAATGGGCCGGCAGCAGCACGTTGCGTGAAAACAGGTGTTTCACATCGGTGAGGATCAACTCCTGGTGCTGCTGTTCATGCTGGATCCCCAGTTCGATGGTGGCTGCCAGCTCAACGGGGATCGACGTTGCGAGCAGTGCGTCCATCGCTTCGTCCACCTGTGCGCGGTACTGCAGCACCTCCGACAGAGGCGGCCGCGTCAGCAGCCCACGCTCCGGCCGGGCTTGTCGGGCGCCGAGCGATTCGTAGTAGGAGTTGAACAGATAGGCGAAGGCTTCGGAAAAGGGGCGGTAGCCGGGCAGGCTGGCGCGGAGTGCCAGCGTTTCGAAGAACCACGTGGTATGGGCGAGATGCCATTTCGTCGGGCTCGCGTCCGGCATCGACTGTACGCACTGATCCTCGGCGCTGAGTGGTTCCGCGAGTGCGAGGCTGAGGGCCCGTACCTCGTGGTAGCGCGCCGCGAGCGCAGCGGTGTACTGCGCTGCGTCGGCCGGGCTCGTCACGGCGCGCATCCCGCCGTGCGGCAAGGCCCTGTCACGCAAGGTCCTGATGCACGCACAGGATGTTGCCTTCGCTGTCCTTGAACCAGGCGGCCCGCTCTGCACCCAGAACGCAGAGATGCCCCTCGGTGCGAAGGCCGGGCAGATCGTAGTCCTCGAACACCACGCCGGCTGCCTCGAGTGCCCGCACAGCGGCTTCGACGTCCGGCACCTGGAAGCTGAGCGCGGTGTGTTCGGCACGCGTGCCTTGATGGCGCGGGAAGAGCGCCAGCAAGGCGCCGCCGGCGCAGGCGTATATGAACTTGCCGTCCGCTCGTGCGCCGACCGGGCGCAGGCCCAGGCTTTGTTCGTAGAAATGGCGGGCGCGGTCGAGATCCACGACGGGCAACAGGGTCGTGACTGGGGCATCGGCGAGCATGGCGTGCCTCCTGCGGGGGGAGCGGCTTCAGATTGCAGTTAAGACCATCGCGGGGCGCACCACAACGCGAAGTTCGCCGGCTTTCGCGCAAGGGGCGCAAGTCTTTGAGTGGAAAGCAATAATTCCGCGTTACAATATGCGGTTTTTCCGGGCGGACGGCCGCCCGATGGCAGAGCAAAGGGATACGTCGTGCTGGTCGCAAACAACATCACCATGCAGTTCGGCGCCAAGCCGCTGTTCGAGAACGTCTCGATCAAGTTTGGCGACGGCAACCGTTACGGCCTCATCGGCGCCAACGGCGCAGGCAAGTCGACCTTCATGAAGATCCTCGCCGGCGTGCTGGAGCCCTCCGCCGGCAACGTGTCGCTCGATTCGGGCGAGCGCATGGCCTTCCTGCGCCAGGACCAGTTCGCCTACGAAGACCAGCGCGTGATCGACGTCGTGATGCAAGGCCATGCCGAGATGTGGGCCTGCATGAAGGAAAAGGACGCGATCTACGCGAACCCCGAGGCGACCGAAGAAGACTACATGCATGCCGCCGAGCTGGAGGCGCACTTCGCCGAGTACGACGGCTACACCGCCGAGGCGCGTGCGGGCGAACTGCTGCTGGGCGTGGGCATCCCGACCTCGCAGCACACCGGCCCGATGAGCGAAGTCGCGCCCGGCTGGAAGCTGCGCGTGCTGCTGTGTCAGGCGCTGTTCTCGAACCCGGACATCCTGCTGCTCGACGAACCGACCAACAACCTCGACATCAACACGATCCGCTGGCTGGAGAACGTGATCAATCAGCGCGAGAGCACGATGATCATCATCTCGCACGATCGTCACTTCCTGAACCAGGTCTGTACCCACATGGCCGACCTGGACTACGGCCGCATCCAGATCTACCCGGGCAACTGGGACGACTACATGGAAGCCGCGCAGCAGGCGCGCGAGCAGCAGGCCAAGGACAACGCCCGCGCGAAGGAAAAGGTCGCCGAACTGCAGGAGTTCGTGCGCCGCTTCTCGGCCAACAAGTCCAAGGCCCGCCAGGCCACGAGCCGCGCCAAGCAGATCGAGAAGATCAAGATCGACGAGTTCAAGCCCTCGAGCCGCCAGTACCCGTGGATCCGCTTCGACTACGACGAGAAGGAAAAGCTGCACCGCCAGGCGGTGGAGATCGAGAAGCTTACCTTCGCATACGAACCGGGCAAGCCGATCATCAAGGATCTGACGCTCACCATCGACGCCGGTGACAAGGTGGCGATCATCGGTGAGAACGGCGTCGGCAAGACCACGCTGCTCAAACTGCTGATGGGCGAGCTCAAGCCGCAGTTCGGCACCGTGAAGTGGGCCGAGAAGGCCAAGCTTGGCTACTACGCGCAAGACCACGCCGACGAGTTCGCCAGCGGCGAGAATCTGACCGACTGGATCTCCGGCTACGTGCGCGAAGGCGGCTATGAGGGCGACGACGCGGTGACGCTGGTCCGCGGCACGCTCGGCCGACTGCTCTTCAAGGGCGATGACGTGAAGAAGTCGGTCAAGGTGATCTCGGGTGGCGAGCAGGGCCGCATGCTGTTCGGCAAGCTGATGCTCCAGCGCAAGAACGTGCTGCTGCTCGACGAGCCGACCAACCACATGGACATGGAGTCGATCGAATCGCTCAACTCGGGCGTGATGGACTTCAACGGCACGCTGCTGTTCGTTTCGCACGACCGCGAGTTCGTCGGCTCGGTGGCGACGCGCATCATCGAGATCAAGCAGGACGGTCAGATCATCGACTACCGCGGCACTTACGACGAATACCTGCACAGCCAGGGCGTCGAGTAAGACTCAGCCGATGCGTTTTGGAAAGGCCGGTCGCCGAAAGGCGCCGGCCTTTTTTCATGCCGCGCTCGTCGTGCTCCACCGGTCGGTGTCCGCGCGCATTGTCTCGGGCGACCACAGACTGCGCCGGCGTTGACCTTGCTCCAAGCGGGGCTTCGCCGTGGCGCTCAAAATCGCGCTCCCCCGGCAAAGCCCTTGGCATCATGCACGCGCAACCCATTTCATTCGTCCGCTCGCGGCCCCCAGTGCAGAGCGACCTCCCCGCGATCATCGGCCATCGTGTCGAACTGCAACTGCTGACCACGCTGCAGTGCAACCTCAAGTGCAGCTATTGCTCGATCAGTGAAGGCGACGTCCTTGGCTCGCAGGGCAAGGTCGAGTACGACATCGACACGCTGCACCGTTTCGTCGAAACACACCTTGGCGCAAAGGACGTCTACGTCACCTTCTACGGCGGCGAGCCGACCCTGAACCGCGCATTCATGGAAGCAGTGATGTGGCGATACCCGCACTTCCGCTTCCAGCTGCAGACCAACGGCACCCTGCTCGACGATCTGCCCGAATGGGTGCTGCGGCGACTGGACAATATCCTGGTCTCGATCGATGGAGGCGAGCAGGTCACCGACGGCTATCGCGGGCGCGGCATCTATCGTCAGGTGATGCGCAATGTCGAGCGGGTGCATGCACGGGTCGGCGGTTCGCTCACCGCACGTATGACCTGGTCCAGCGACGAGATCGACCTCGCGCAGATCGAAGCGCTGCTCGATCGCTTCGACTACCTCTACTTCCAGTTCGTTGCCGATCACGCCTATGGCGATGCAGCACTGATACGCCGCAAGGCGGTGCTCGACGATCTGGTGGCGCGCTTCTTCCGCGATGCCGACGCCTTGCTGCCGGTGATCCCGCTGATGGGCATCGTGCGCAACAAGCTGTTCCCGCAACTCGTTGATGAACGCCACCATGGTCGCGCGCAGTGTCGGGTCTCATCGCACATCCTCAACGTGATGCCGGACGGGCGCATCTTCCCGTGCCCGGATCTGATGCACCTCCCGGACATGCAGATGGGGGACCTTGCCGAGAATTGGCTCCTGCCCAGCCCGCTGCAGCAGCACCCCGACATGCCCTGCGGCGCTTGCGAAGCGCAAGCCTGGTGTCGCGGCAACTGCATGAAGAATCTGTGGATGGGGTATGTGCGCAAAGACGATGCTTGGCGTAGTGGCATTACCGACCCGGTGTGCGAACTGGTGCGCCACCTCGGGCAGGCGATCGACCGTTATCCGCTTGCGGACTGGTACGCCGCCTTGCCGGAAGCCTTGCAGCGCGAAATTCTCGACTGCCCGGTTTACGACTACGTCGAGATCATGCCGTAGCGCCCGGCGCTGCCCTCACGCGCGAGGCGCAGCGCGATCCCGGCGCCCAGCAAGGCGCCTGCGGCGTGCGCCTGCCATACCACTGCCACGCCCGCTGGCAGCCCAGCCAGATCGGTGGCGCTGCCAAGTGCGTCGCCGGCCAGCTTTGCCGCAAAGGCCGTGATGAGCAACACCACCGGCGCGCGCAGGCGGGCCTCGCGCCACAGCACGCCGGCTGCCGCAAAGCCCATCATCACCGCGAGCGCCGATGCACCGCGATAGGCGGTGAGTGCTGACGCCGTGAGCAATGTTGCCAGGCTCAGCACGGGCGCTGCCACGCAATAGAGCAGCGAGACTCGGCGACTGCCCAGCGCCGATTCGACAATGGCGGCGGCGGTGATCAGGGTCACCAGGTCGGTCAGTGCGTGCGCCGTGCCGAAATGCAGCAGGTGGCCGCTCCAGAGTTGCCAGAGGGCGGCGCCTGCGAGTGGTGCTCGCGTCAGCTCGAATTTGGTGACCCACGCGTCGGGCAGCGCGATGGCGGCGAGGCTGATCGCCGCTATCGCAAGGCTGGCGGATGGCCAGCGCAGGTGGGTGTTCATGACCGGCGGCGCAGCCCGATCAGGATCACAAGGCCGATCGCCACCAGCACGCCGGCGAGGCCGAGGCTACCGCCGCCGCTATAGCCGGACCGATTGACGACCTGCACGCTGCTATCGGTCTTCATGCGCTCGCGGAAGCCGTCGAGCTCGCGCTTCAGGTTCGGGATCAGATCATTCACCGCGGCGTCGAATCCTGCAGCGCGTGCTTCGCGCGACGCTTCGCTGTAGTTCACCAGGGTCGAACTGCCCTTGATGCGACTCGTGCCCGGTGCGCGGAAGAGCAGCTTCTTGCTCGCAACATCGAAGACAGCGGCGTCGACCATCGTCTGCACATCGTACCGATCACCTTGAATGACATAGGCACCCACGATGGTCCAGTACAGCATCGACAGCACGCCGTTGTCGACAAACTGGACCTGGTCGTAAGACACCAGTGCGACGACATCGACGTCGAACATGCGCGACACCTGTTCGAGGTTCGCGAAGCCGCCCTTTGCACGCAGGTAGGATGAAGGAATCACCTCGATCTTGCCCACGTAAGGCAGGCTGGCGAAGTTGCCCTTCACCTTTTCAAGCAGCAGCGTTTTCTGCTGCTCGGGAATCGCGGTGCCCCACTGCGCGGAGGGGGCGAACGCGATACCGACCTTGACCGGCGGCCGCAGCGTGGTGACGCCCGGTGCCATCTGTGGCGCTTGCTTGGCATCCGGGAACAGGTATTCGACGGCGCTGCCCGATTGGGTGTGAGTGTCGGTGCGATGCCACAGGCTGGCGCAGCCGGCCAGCGTAAGGAGCGCCAGCGCTGCCGCGGCGCGACGAACAAGAGTGCGGGTATTCATGGTTCTCGGGTGGTGTTGACGGTAACGCGATGCTTGCGCCGCCCGCGCGCTTTGGCGAGCGCCTTATCACACGTTGCATCGCCTGCGCGTTTGCGTAGCAGATTCCGATACCAAGCCCCGTGCCGACGCGCAGCGTGGCCGGCTGACGCCGTCGGCAGGTTCGTGTTTCGACCCAACAAATAGAGGGTCCGTGCGCTCGCTGCAGTGGCTGCGTTGCGGTGCGAATTCGACCTTGAGGATTGCCTGCGTGGGTTCTATTGTGCTCTGAGGCTCGATACGGAGGACGCGTGCCGAGCATGGGAGATCTACCCATATTGCATGGCGTGTTGCGAGTGGGTTGTCTCCGAAAAAGTGATTCGCACGTACAAATATGTGAGCGGCATACTCGGCCGACTCGCTCAGCGGGTTTCGTGACGACGCGCACCTTAATCGGGTGATCGGGTCGCGCGGAATTGACTGCCGCCGGATACCCCGGTGGGGTCTGGACCACAACAGGAGATGTCCAAGATGATCGTTCGCCGTTCCCCGGTCACGCGCGTGACCGGTATCGCCGCATGTCTCGCGGCAGCCCTTCCCCAACTTGCAATTGCTGGCGGCACCATCAGCGCGTTCGATGTGCCGCAGGCACCGGTTGAACACACCGATCGCCTGATCGTGAAATACCGCAACACGCTCAACATCGGCGCGCAATCGGCGCCGGTGGCGACGCAGCGTGCGCAGGTGTTTGAAGCTGCCGGCGCGCGCCTGGGTGTGACGATGCATGCTTTGCGAAAGACCGCCCTCGGTGCGGACGTCGTGAAGCTCGACCGCAAGGTCACGCAGGCTGAAGCGTCGCAGTTGATCGCCGAACTGAAGGCCCGCGATGCCAGTATCGAATACGCGGAGCCGGACCGCATGATGCATGCGCTCTTCACGCCGAACGACACGCGCTATGCCGAGCAGTGGGATCTCTACGAAGCCACCGGGGGCATGCGTGTGCCGGGGGCGTGGGACCAGGGCAACGGAAGCGGCGTGGTGGTTGCAGTGATTGACACCGGCTATCGGCCACACGCCGACCTCGCCGCGAACATCGTCGCAGGCTACGACTTCATCTCCGACACTGCCGTGTCCAACGACGGCGATGGCCGCGATGCCGACGCGAGTGACCCGGGCGACTGGACCAATGCCGGCGAGTGCGGCACCGGCTGGGCAGCAACGAATTCAAGCTGGCACGGTACGCATGTGGGCGGCACGATTGCCGCGTTGACGAACAACGGCAGCGGGGTTGCCGGTATCGCCTACGGTGCGCGCGTGCAACCGCTGCGGGTGCTGGGGCGTTGCGGTGGCTACACCTCGGATATCGCGGATGCCATCGTCTGGGCATCAGGGGGCGCGGTCAGCGGCGTCCCGGCAAACGCCACGCCTGCGCGGGTTATCAATATGTCGCTAGGCGGCAGTGGTGCTTGCGACACCACCACGCAGAACGCGATCACCTCGGCGCGCTCCCGCGGCACCGTGGTGGTGGTGGCGGCGGGCAACGAGAACCAGAACGCGTCGAACTCGAACCCGGCGAATTGCTCCGGCGTGATCGCCGTTGCGGCGACCGGTCGCTATGGCGATCGTGCGTACTACTCCAACTACGGCAGCATCGTGACGCTCGCGGCACCCGGGGGTGACATGAGTGGCAGCGCGTCCAACGGCATCCTGTCCACCCTCAACGCGGGCACCAAGTCGCCCGGAGCGGATTCCTATGCCTTTTACCAGGGCACTTCAATGGCGACACCGCATGTTGCTGCGGTCGCGGCGCTCGTCATTGCAAAGAATCCGGCGCTCACGCCGGATCAGGTGAAGGGTGTGCTCACCAGCACCGTGCGCCCCTTCCCGGGCTCCTGCTCCGGATGCGGTGCGGGCCTCGTCGATGCCAGCGCGGCAGTGGCGGCGGCGAATGGCGGTGGTGGCGGTGGCGGCGGTGTCGTGAACGTGACCGAGGTGGAGCCGAACAACTCCCGCACTGCGCCGATGCTGTTGTCGCAGCCGTCGAAGGTGGCCGGCACGATGGCTTCCAGTACCGATCAGGACTGGTACCGCGTCGATCTGCCGGCCGGCAAGACGCTCACTGCGACACTGGTGGCGGGCCTCAGCACGGCTGACTATGACCTCTACCTCTACAACTCTGCGGGCACGCAGATCGCGAAGAGTGAGTTGGGTGCCGGCAAGACCGATACCGCAAGCACCACCAACACCGGCACGACGACGGTCACGCGCTATGTACAGGTGCGCTACTACAGCGGCGGCACCGGCTCGACCAACGGCAAGTATTCGCTGACGGCAAGCTGGTAAGCAGGGCGTCACAGGCCGGCGGGCGCCGCAAGGTGTCCGCCGAACTTTGCGTGTGAAATGAAAAGCCCCGCCGCGGCGATGCCGGGGCGGGGCTCACGTTGCGTCGGCGCGTGCTCAGCTGTCGAGCGCCTTGCCGACCACTTCAGCCACGTCGCGCGAGAGGCCGTTCTGGCTCTGGATGCGAGCCAGCTGCACGCGCGCCAGCGATTGGCGATGTGTGTCGAACTTGCGCCAGCGGTCGAAGGCGCGTGCGATGCGCGATGCCACCTGCGGGTTCATCGCATCGAGTTGCAGGATTGCATCGGCGGCGAACGCGTAGCCCGAACCGTCGGCGGCATGGAAATGCTTCGGGTTCGCGGCACAGAACGCGCGGATCAGCGCATACACCTTGTTCGGGTTCTTGATGTCGAACGCCGGGTGCTGCAGCAGGGCGCGCACACGCTGCCCCGTATCCGCAGCGCGCGCGGTGGACTGAACCATCAACCACTTGTCGACAACCAGCGCCTCGTCCTTCCACTTGTCGAGGAAGCGGGCGAGCGCGTCGTCGCGTTCTGCCAACTCAAACTGCGCAATCGCAGCAAGCGCGGCCATCGTGTCGGTCATGTTGTCCGCGGTATCGAACTGCGTCATGACCAAGGCGCGCGATTCGGCGTCGTCGATCTCGGCAAGGTAGCCGAGGCAGGCGTTGCGCAAGGCGCGTGCGCCCGCTTGTTGGGCCTCGGGCGAATAGGGCGCATCCACCTTCAGCTCATGGTAGGCCGCAGCGAGGGGGCCTTTGAGCTCACGGGCAAGATGGCGCCGCAGCGCGAGTCGGGCGGCGTGGATCGCGTCCGGATCGACGGTGCCGTCGGTGGCCTCGATCAGCACCACTTCGGACGGCAGCGCCAGGGCTTCGGCCACCAGCGCCGGATCGCCGCCCGGCGCGAAGGCCGAACCGAGCAGCGCGCGGATCGCATCGGCGTAGGTCGTCGGTATCCACGCGAGCGAATCACCGTCGCCAGCCTGGTAGGCCGCGATGCCTGCCGTGAGGATGTCGGTTGCGAGGCGCTGACCGGCTTCCCAACGGCAGAAGGCGTCGCTGTCGTGCGCCATCAGGTGTGTCAGTTCCGCGGCGGTGTACGGGTAGTCCAGCACCACCGGCGCCGAGAAGCCACGCAGCAGCGAGGGCACGGGTGCGGCCGCGATGTCCTCGAACACGAAGCTCTGACGATCTTCGGTAACCGACAGCACGCGTTGGGTGCCCGCAGCGCTGGTCTCGCCCGCGAGGCGAAGCGGCAGCTCGCGACCGTCGGCATCGAGCAAACCCAACACCAGTGGCAGGTGGTAGGCGCCGCGCGCAACGGGCTTGCCTTCGGCTTCGAGGCGCTTTTCGTAGGCCGTGGCCGGATACAGTTGCTCGACATCCAGCGTGAAGCGTTTGGTTGCTGCGTCGTAGGCGCCGCGCACAACCAGCTTCGGCGTGCCCGCCTGGTTGTACCAGCGCTTGAACTGTGTGAGGTCGAGGCCGGACGCGTCCTGCATCGCGGCGACGAAGTCCTCGCAGGTCACCGCCTGACCGTCGTGGCGCGCGAAGTAGAGATCCATACCCTTGCGGAAGGCGTCCTTGCCGATCAGCGTGTGGATCATGCGGATCACTTCAGCGCCCTTCTCGTACACCGTGGCGCTGTAGAAGTTGTTGATCTCGGCATAGCTGGCCGGCCGGATCGGGTGCGCCATCGGGCCGGCGTCTTCCGGGAACTGTGCGGTGCGCAGCGTGCGCACTTCCTGGATACGGGTCACGCCGGCCGAATGCATGTCCATGCCGAACTGCTGGTCACGGAACACCGTGAGGCCTTCCTTCAGCGAGAGCTGGAACCAGTCGCGGCAGGTCACGCGGTTGCCGGTCCAGTTGTGGAAGTACTCGTGTGCGACGACGCGGTCGATGTTCTGGAAGTCGATGTCGGTGGCGGTGTCCGGGCGGGCCAGCACGTACTTCGTGTTGAAGATGTTGAGGCCCTTGTTTTCCATCGCGCCCATGTTGAAGTCGCCGACCGCGACGATCATGTAGTGGTCCAGATCCATCTCCAGACCGAACACGTCTTCGTCCCACTTCATCGACTTCTTCAGCGCTGCCATCGCATGGCCGCACTGGTCGAGCTTGCCCGGCTCCACGTACACCGCGCAGCGCACCTTGCGACCCGACTTGGTGACGAACCAGTCTTCGAGCATGTCGAGTTTGGCCGCGACCATCGCGAACAGGTAGCTCGGCTTGCGGAATGGGTCTTCCCACTTCGCCCAGTGGCGGCCGCCTTCTTCGTCACCGGCGCCGACCGGATTGCCGTTGCCCAGCAGCACCGGGAACTGCGCCTTGTCGGCATGGATCGTGACCGTGTACTTCGCCATCACGTCAGGCCGGTCGAGGAACCAGGTGATGCGGCGGAAGCCTTCGGCCTCGCACTGGGTGAAGTAACCGTCCTTCGAGCGGTACAGGCCCGACAGCTGCGTATTGCCGTCCGGGTTGATCGTGCTGACCGTGGTCAGCGTAAAGCTCTCGGGCAGTTCGGCGTGGATCAGCAGGCGGTCATCGCACAGCGCGTATTCGCCCTGGCCAAGCAGGCGGCCATCAAGGCGGATCGTCTCCAGTTTCAGTTCTTCTCCGGTCAGCACCAGCGCCGCGCTCGGGTCAGCCGCCGCCGGGTTGCGGTGGCAGGCGAGTGCCGCGGTCACCGTGGCGTGCCCGGTCTCGATCGCGACGTCGAGATCGACGGTCTCGATCAGGAAGGCCGGCGGGGTGTAGTCCTTCAGGTAGATCGCTTGTGGCGTGTCGGTTCGCATGGGGGTTCCTCGGTCTGGGCGCCGTGCATAGGCGGGGCAGAAGCCGGTGCTTGCGCCCACGCGCACGCCCGTTCCGCCATTCTGGAATGGAGCGAAATTCTAGTGGAGCAAACGGCGCTCGGTTGTCGTCGATGCGACCGGGAATTGCCGGCGCGGGGCGAACAGGTGAGCGAAGCGGAAGCCAGAAAGATGAAGCCCGTCGGTGAGGGGGGACTCGACCGACGGGCGGGGGGAGACAAGGACGCTACGGAGGAGGAGAGGCCGCTGGGGGAAGCGACTTCGGGGGGGGGACGGGGGGAGTCCGTAACGCCTTGGAACGAATTAAACCAGCCTCGTCGTTTGCAATCCTTGCGGGGATTGCGCAATTCAAAAAAAACTTTCTGATCGAGCGAAAAGATCGAAAACCTAATCCGCAGGCCGCTTTGCGGGTAATCCCGAATTGCCGCTGGCCGCAATGCAAAGGCCGTGACTGCCTGCACAGTTTCCAGACGGTTCCGAATTGACAGCGATTGCTTGTGCACCCGGCGCAAATTGCGCGGCGCCCGGCAATCCGCCCGCGAACGCGGACAGATGGCTCTGACGACCCGCCCAAGTCGTGGCAGACTCCGCGCACGCATGCGGAGGTCACGGTGGTTCTTGCAGCTCAGGTGTCAGACGTTGGTAGCGGCGCGGATAGGCGGATGGATGCACTTGCACAGCTTGATCGGCTGCGCGAGACAGCACCGCAACGGGCGCTGCGCTATGCCGAAGAGTTGCTCGATGATGCGCTGAACGCGTCCGATGGTCCGCTGGCGGCGAACATCCGGCTCGGCCTGGGTGAGATCCTGCGCGTGCTGGGCCGCGTGCCGGATGCGACGACGCATCTGCGCGCGGCTCTGACCTGGTTCGAATCCAACGGCGATCGCCTCGGCGAAGCCTGGGCACACCACCACTTGGCCACGGTCTGCGCGGCGAGTGGGTTGCTCGATCATTCGCTGCGCCACATCGAAACCGCGCGCGACCTGTTCGATTTGATCGACGATGCTCGCGGTCAGGCACGCGCTCTGGTGACCGAGGCGGTTACCTATTCCAATTCCGGCCGGCCGGCCGAGGGCCTCCACCTGGCCGAGCGCGCCGAACGCATCTACCGCCTGCGCTGCCCGCAGCACGCTATCGAATTGGGCTACGCGCTCTATAACCGCGCCACGCCGCTGATCGCGCTCGGCCGCCATGAGGAGGCGCGTGAAGCCCTGGTCGAAGCGCTCGAGATCAGTCGCCGCGAGGGCGCCAATCGCCTCGGCGCCCTCGCCCTCGGCCAGCTGGGGGTGATCCACCAGCTGCGCGGCACGCTGGACGCCGCGCGTGACGCGATCGAGGACGCGCTTGAATTGGGCGAAGCGATGGGCGAGCCGATCATCGAGGCGTGGAGCCACTACCACCTCGCGACGATTGCCGCCGAGATCAGTGACAGCGAAACCTTCGATGCCCACATGGATCGCGCGCTGGCGGCGGCTCAGAAGCATGCGTTGCTGGACTGCCATGTGGCCTGCCTCGATCAGCTGCACAAACACTACGAGCGGATCGGCGACACGACGGCGGCGCTGGCGACGCACCGTGAGCTGCTGACCGCGCGGCTGACCCAGCTCGAACGTACCAGCTCGCAGAACCTGCGCTACATGCAGGCGGTGCGTTCGCTGGAAGACACCCGTGCCGACAAGGCCGAACTGGAAACCCGTGTCGCCGAGCGCACGCGGGAACTGTCCGAAACCGTGCAGCGGCTGGAGCGCGAGATCACCAGGCGCGAGGAAATCGAGCGTCAGGTGCGCTTCCTTGCCGAACGCGATCCGCTCACCCGCTGCCCCAACCGGCGTGCGCTGATCTCCTTCCTTGGCGAGATGCTGCATGCCGCGGCTGGCGGCGAGCATGTCGCGGTGATCTTCATCGACGTCGACCGTTTCAAGCAGATCAACGACTCGCTCGGCCACACGGCTGGCGACAGCGTGCTGTGTGACGTCGCGCAGCGGCTGGCGCAAGCCTGTGGCGATGGCGGCCTGCTCTCGCGATACGGTGGCGATGAGTTCGTCGCGGTGATGCCGCTCGAAGCGCCGGTCGGCGCCGGTCGCGGGCTGGCCGATCGTGAGCTTGCGCTGGCGGTGGCGCGCGTGCGGCGTTGCTTTGAGCAGCCCTTCGCGGTCAGCGGCGAGCAGTTCTATCTGGATTGCAGTATCGGCGCGAGCCTGCATCCGGAGGACGGCAATGAGCCGGAGCAGCTGATCGCCTGTGCCGATATGGCGATGTACGCGGTCAAGCAGTCGGGCCGCGGTGGCCATGCGCTGTTTGATGTGTCGCTCGCCGAGGCCGCACACGAACGGCTTGCGCTGGAGAAGTCACTGCGTCACGCGACTGAGCGCGGTGAGTTCGAACTGCGTTTCGAGCCGCGCGTCGCTGCACGTAACGGCCTCGTCGTGGCGCTGGAGGCGCTGCTGCGCTGGCGCCACCCCAAGCTTGGCTGGGTGCCGCCCTCGCGCTTCATCCCGATCGCTGAAGATACCGGCGAGATCGTGCCGATCGGTCGTTGGGTGCTTGAGCACGCCTGCATGCAGCTCGCCAGTTGGCGGGCGATCGGGCACCACAGCCTGCGCGTGGCGGTGAACGTGTCGGCGCGGCAGATCCGAGATGTCGAACTGCTGCCGGCGATCGAGCATGCGCTCAAGGCGAGCGGGCTGCCACCCGACGCGTTGGAGGTCGAGATCACCGAATCGCTGCTGATCGAAGACCCCGAGGGCGTCGCGCGCGTGCTTGGCCGGCTCAAGGATGCCGGTATCCGAATCTCGCTGGACGACTTCGGCATGGGGTATTCGAACCTGGCGATGCTCGCGCGGATGCCGCTCGACATCCTCAAGCTCGACCGCAGCCTGGTCGAGGAGATGGTGCGCAGCACCCGCGCAGCGACGGTGGTCGCCTCGATCGTGAGCCTTGCGCGTGGCCTGGGTCTGGCGGTGGTCGCCGAGGGCGTGCAGGACGAAGGCACCCGCATCGCGCTGACCGCACTGGCTTGCGACAGCTTCCAGGGCTACCTGTTCTCCCAACCGCTGACGGCGGACGAAGTCAGCGCGCGCCTCGCGGCGGTGGGCTGATCGGTTCCGCCGGCATGCCTTCCTGATGACGCAACCCGAGCTTCTCGCCCTGCGCGACCAGATCGATGAGATCGATGAACGGCTGGTCGGCTTGCTGGCCGGTCGCTTCGACGTGACCGAAGCGATCGGGCGGCTCAAGGCGGAAGCCGGCGCCAAGCCCGTTGATCCCTCGCGCGAGCGCGAACAAGGCCGGCGTTACGAGGCCCTGGCGCAAAGCCATGGGCTCGATCCGGCGCTTGTACAACAGGTCTTTCGCACGATCATCGATGAAGTCGTGCGCAGGCATGCGGCGCTGGCGGCGCGCGCCGCCTCTGCTCAGGACTAGATCAAAACAAGGCCTGCCAAGACTGCAGTGCTCTCAGCCGCGCAGTCTTCTTGCGCTGGTGGGCCTCCATGCGCTGCAACACGTCGGCGAGCAGATCGACCGCGTCGAGGATGTAAGGCCCCTTGTTCAGCATCACGCATTCGGCGCGCACGCCCATCGCTGCGTCGGTGATTTCCCCGCGCGAAGGTTGGCCGCGCTTGGCGAGCGATTCGAGCACCTGGGTCGCCCACACCACCGGTACCGAAGCGGCTTCGCAGAGCCACAGGATCTCTTCCTGAATCTCGGCCAAGCGTTGGTAGCCCAGTTCGACCGCGAGGTCGCCACGCGCGATCATGACCGCGGCCGGGTTGCGACCGGCGGCAGCAACGATGATCTCTGGCAGGTTGCGCACCGCGCGCCGTGTCTCGATCTTCATCAGCAAGGCCGGCGCCTGCGCGCCCCGCCGGCCGGCGGACTCCAGCGCCGATTGCAGGCGCGCGACATCGTCGGCGCCCTGCACGAAGGAATAGCCGACGATATCCGCGTGGCGTGCCACGAAGGGAAGTGCGGCCAGGTCGGCTTCGGTAAGCGCCGGCACCGCGAGTTCGGAGGCGGGGAAGTTGAGCCCCTTGTCCGCCTTCAGGCGTTTGCCATCGCTTGGTGCATGGGTGATCTGCACCCGAACCGCGCCGTGGCGCCGTTCGGTGACTTGACCACCCAGTTCACCGTCGTCCACCCAAACCGGGTCGCCGTGCGCGAGCTGGCCGATGACCTCGGGCAGGCTGCAGCCGATCGCCCGTTCGCCCGTGGGCACGTCGGACGGCGCGCGCGCGAGCCAGAAGCTGTCGCCAACACCGAAGCGCGGCTTGTCGCTGGCCCCGGCAAAAACGGTGGTGCGCAGCTTCGGCCCTGCGAGATCCATCAGCACGCGCGTGCGCGGCGGCAGGCCGAGTTTGCGTTCGGTGGCGCGTAGTCGGTCGATCATGGCCGCCCAGTTCGCCTCGTCGCCGTGTGCGCAGTTGATGCGAACCAGTTCGACGCCACGTTGCAGCAGGCCGCGCAGCAGTTCGCTGTCGTCCGCCGCAGCGTCGGGCAAGGTCACCATGATGCGTGTGCGCCGCTGCGGGCTCGGCACGCCAAAGACCCGCAGACATTCTTCTTCGAGGCGGCGGTTGCCGGCAATGAAATCGCCACGCGCGGGCAGGGCTGGTTGGCGCGCTTCGGGCACGCCGGCTGCGCGGGCCACCAGCGCGGTCGTGGCGGCAAGCGATTCGAGCGTGCGCGACTCGCTTCTCCCCAGCGATGAAAGGCCAAAGCGGGTCAGTTCCTCCTGCAGTGCACACAGGTCGCGCCGTCGCAGCGCAAGGTAGCAGGCCAGGTTGCGTGCCGAGGGCGCGAAGTCGGCGCGCCGGATCCAGCTGGCCCACTGGTCGACCAGGCCTTCGCCCTCGTCGGCGATGTCCGCCCGCAGGGCTTCGAGTTCGGTGTACAGATTGGCGAGGTGCAGTGAAGTCTTGTCGGCGACCGTGGTCGGCATGGCGCGCCTTTCGGAATACAGGAAGCGGGGCAGTGATCTTCGCCGCCCGGCATTGCAGGCCGATTGCAGTGTTGCGCCTCAGGTTGCGGCGTTCGCTGCCGATAACCCTGCTTGCACCGTATTCGATCTGCACGGAGATTTCATGACGACGATGATCATGCGGCTGTCTCAGTCGCGCGATGGGGTGTTCTTTGCTGCGCGCTCGGTTACCGACAAACTCGTGCTGGGTCTGGTCGGGCTGGGCGGGCTGGTGGCGGTGGCGATAGGTTTGGGCGGTGGAGCGCTGACCACGGCCATCGTGGGTTCGCTGGTGGCGCTTCTGCCCCTGGCGGTGTCGCACCGACTGGCGCCCGGCGCGACGCCAACCCGCCTGATCGCCATGGCCAGCGTCGTCGTAATGGCCGTGCTGCTGCTGCAACTGGGCGGTGGCGCCGCCTGGCCGCGGCTCGCGGCGGTTGCGATGGTGATGATCCTGCTCGGTTATTGCGACCAGAAGACGGTGCTGCTCGGCGCCGTGTTGTGGGCCTGCGCCGACGCGGTCTGGTCGTCACAGCACGCGGTCAGCAGCGGCCAGATCGCCGCTCAGTTCGGTGCCATGCTCGTCGTCACCGGCGTACTGGCATTCCTTGGTTTCATGCTGCGTACCGTGCTGCTGCGCGCACAGGTGGGCGCCGAGTTCGCCAAGGCGGTGAAGGCCGGCAAGCTGGACTTCCAGTTCGACGAGAAGGAAATCAGCCGCAGCCCGATGATCGCTGCGATGCATGCGATGCAGGACGACCTGCGTGGCACCGTGGGCGTCGCGGCCTCGTCGGCACGCGCCTTGGCTGAGGCGGCGACCGAGCTGGCCGCCGCCAGCGCGCGGATTTCGGCCGGAGTGCAGGCGCAGGCCGATGCCAGCGCGAGCGCCGGCAACGTTGCGAGCGACATGGAACAGACCGTCGGCACGATCTCCGAACGTGCAGCGGAGGCAGCCAACGCGGCGGTGCGCTCGCGCGAAGCGGCGCGCGACGGCGGCGCGGTGATCAGCGAGGCGGCCGATGCGATGCGGCGCATGGCTGAGGCGGTGGAGGCGGCATCTGCCTCGGTCGAGACGCTGGGCGCCAAGTCCGATGCCGTGGGTCAGGTGGTGCAGATGATCAAGACGGTGGCCGAGCAGACCAACCTGCTCGCACTCAATGCGGCCATCGAAGCCGCACGCGCCGGTGAAGCCGGCCGCGGTTTCGCCGTGGTGGCGGATGAGGTGCGAAAACTCTCGGAGCAGACCAACCGCGCCACCGGCGACATCACGCGCATGGTGAGCGAGATCATCGAAGTGAAGAACGACGTGACCGAGCGCATGGCGCGCGCGGTGCAGGAAGTCGAAGCCGGCTTGGGCAACGCCGAGCGCGCGAGTGGTGCAATCGAGGCGATCCTGCGTCGTGCCAGCCGGGTGGACGACAACATCGCCGGCATCGAAGAGGCACTGCGCACGCAACGCGAGGCTGCGCATTCGGTGGCTGCAGCGGTGGCGCGCCTGAGCGCGGTTGCCGCCGAGGCCAGTGGCGAAAGCGTTGCGATCGCCAACCGGTCGCAGTTGCTGGCGCAGACGGCACAGGATCTGCACGGCGCAGTGGAGCGGTTCGATCACTGATTTGCCTGGGCTCGCAATTCGGTCGCGAATTACTGCCCGGGCTGCTTCTAGCTTGATTGCAACACGGCTGTCATTTGACTTGAATTGCTGGCTTGACAGTTGTCGACCGGAGAATCCGATCTGGCTACACTCCGCGCACTTCGTCAGGCAGCCAAGAAGGCGAAGGCTAAAGAAATGCAGATTCCGGTAGCTATCGCGCCAGTCCAGGAATCGAGCCAGAGGATGGAGACAAACCAGAAGAATGACGCCGTAAGAGACAACGGCGATCGGTGAGCGGGTTGCGCTGACCGAAATTGCGGGCCGATTCCCAGTGGGATTCGGCCCGTTGTGTTTTCAGGCGCCGCCGTGTGGTCAGCGGCTTGAGAGCGCTGCGGCGAAGCGATCCAGGCCGGCCTCAAGCGTGCTGCGCGGGCAGCCGAAATTAAGGCGCACGAAACCCGGCGCGCCGAAGTCCCGGCCATCGGAGAGGCCCAGGCCGGCGGCCTCGAAGTGGGCCGACGGATGCTCCAATGCGTGCTCGCGACAATCGATCCAGGCAAGGTAGGTCGCTTCGACGGGCGTCATGCTCACGCCAGGCAAGGCCGCAATCCGCGATTCGACGCGTCGCGCGTTCTCGGCTAGGTAGTCGATCAGGGCCCGGCGCCACGGCTCGCCGTCTCGGAAGGCCGCTTCCATCGCGACCAGACCGAGCAGATTCACATGCGGCACGATGCCGGCCATCACCCTCTCGAATCGGCGCCGCAGCGCGGCGTCCGGGATTACCGCGAACGCGGCGCCGAGCCCTGGGATGTTGAAGGTCTTCGAGGGCGCCATCAGCGTGATGCTGCGCCGCGCGATTGCCGGGTCCAGCGCCGCGATCGGCACATGGCGCTTGGCCGGATCGAGCACCAGCCCGCAGTGGATCTCGTCGGAGCACAGCACCACGTCGTGGCGTTCGGCCAGTTCCGCGATGCGGCGCAGTTCGTCGGCGTCCCATGCGCGACCGACCGGGTTGTGCGGGTGGCAGAGCAACCACATCCGGCTCTTCGCGAGCGCTGCGTCGGCGGCGTCGAAATCCCATTCCCAGCGTTTCGCGCCGCGCACCAGGTCAAGGCGTTCGAGGCGGCGCTCCGCGAGCCCCGGTGCGGCGAGGAAGGGCGGGTAGACCGGCGTGGCCGTGAATACGGCGTCGCCGGCGTCACAGCCGGCGCGCACTGCGATGTTGATGCCGCAGACCAGGCCCGGCAGCCACACCAGCCACTCCGGCGCAACCTGCCAACCGTAGGCGTCGGCCAGATGGGCGATGGTGGCTTCGGTCAGCGTCGCGGTCGGCTTGCTGTACGTGAAGTGGCCGAAGTCGACCGCCTCGCGCAGTGCGTCGATCACCGGTGGCGGTGCGGCAAAGTCCATGTCGGCGACCCACATCGGCAGCACGTCGCGGCCGGCATAGCGCGACCATTTCATCGAATGCGCGCGATCGGCGAGTGGTAGCGGGGTATCGAAGTCGTACATGTCGTCGTGGTATCCGCAGGCAAGGAGCCGACATCCTAACCCGGCACACAAATGACAAACGCGACCGAAGTCGCGTTTGTCTATGCCACTGTCGACGCTGCGTAACGCCGGACTTACACCTGCAGGTGCTCGTACAGCGGGGTCGAGAGGTAGCGTTCGCCGAAGGACGGAATCACCACGACGATCAGCTTGCCAGCGTTTTCCGGCCGCTTCGCCAGCTCGGTTGCCGCCCAAAGCGCTGCGCCGGACGAGATGCCGACGAGCAGGCCTTCTTCCGTTGCGGCGCGGCGCGCGAGGTCGAATGCGTCGGCGTTCTTCACGCGGACGATCTCGTCGTAGATCGAGGTGTTGAGAATCTCCGGCACGAAGCCGGCGCCGATGCCCTGGATCGGGTGCGGGCCACGTGCACCGCCCGACAGCACCGGGCTCGCATCCGGCTCCACCGCGACGATCTTCACGCCGGGCTTGCGCGCCTTGAGCACTTCACCCACGCCGGTGATTGTGCCGCCGGTGCCGATGCCGGAGACGAAGATGTCGACCTGCCCATCGGTGTCGGCCCAGATCTCCTCGGCGGTGGTGTTGCGGTGAATGGCCGGGTTGGCCGGGTTCGTGAACTGCTGCGGGATCAGGTAGCGCGGATCGGCGGCGGCCATTTCCTCGGCACGCTTGATCGCACCTGGCATGCCTTCCGGCCCCGGCGTCAGCACCAGTTCGGCGCCGTAGGCCTTGAGCAGCAGGCGGCGCTCGCGGCTCATGGTCTCCGGCATCACGATCGTGAGCTTGTAGCCCCGTGCGGCGCAGACCATGGCGAGGCCGATGCCGGTGTTGCCGGAGGTGGGCTCCAGCAGGATCGTGTCCGGCTTGATCTTGCCGTCGCGCTCGGCCGCTTCGACCATCGAGATCGCGATGCGGTCTTTCACGCTGTGTGCGGGGTTGAAGAACTCCAGCTTGGCGGCGACGGTGGCGGCCGAGCCGGCGGTCAGACGATTGATGCGGACCAGCGGAGTGCGGCCGATCAGTTGAGTCACGTCATTCGCGATGCGCATGGTGTGCGTCTCCTTGTAAGGGGAAGGCCTCTGGGGCTGTGGGCGGATTCTAGGCGCATGTGTCGGGCGCCCCAATATCTGCGCGGGCATATGCATATGGATGCATGGCAGGGTTGCCTATTGGCGTGGCGCCGCGTGCGCCGTTGGCCACGGTTTTGCGGCGCTGCGTCAAGTCGGCGGTTTGACGATTCTGATGCTGATGGTCTATTAATCCACGATTCCATCAAAATCGTGGCTTTCGCGCCGCGACGGCTCAGGAGGCGATATGACGCCACATGCGGTTGATTGCCCAGTGCGTGCGCCAGCTCCGGACGACCAACTCGACGAGATATGGTGCGCCACGCAGTGGGGCGATCCGTCGCTGTGCCCGCCCGGTTGTGAGCTGGCTGAGCGGCTGTGCGAGCGCGATATCGGGGAGTTTGATCTGCCCCCCGAGGCCTGGATCTGATACAGCCTAGCGCTTGGCCGGCGCGCTCAGGCGAATGCGTGTGCCGCCGCCTTGCACCAGCAGCAGCGCATAGAGCACCAGCGCGGCGACATGTATTACGCCGCCAGTTTGGCGCAGGCTAGTCAGCCCGACCGCATCGCCGCTTAGGCGCAGCGCAACCGATAGATGAAGCACGGCCAGCGCGAGATACAGCGCCGGGCGTACGCGTGGGCGCCAGCCGGTAATCGCCGGAAGAATGATCGGCGCATGGCCGAACAGCATCGACATCACAAAACCGACGAACACCGCATGCAGCACCGCATCGTAGGCGGCGTCGCCGGCGCCGAGCGGCGCGTTGGCAGCGCCGAGCACGATGGCGGCAATTGCCAGCCAGGCATAGCCGCTGATCAGGCATACCGCGGTGAAGCGCGGCTGACCCGGCCGCCGTAGGGTGATGCGGATCACGTCGAAGCGCGCCAGCCACGCGACCCACGCCAGCAAGGCGAGCGCGAGCCCGCGTTGCGCGCCGAGCGGGTGGCTCACGGCGAACCACACTGGCACCGCAAGGGCGAAAGCGAGCAGCGGCGGCAGCGCGGTTGCCCATGCGGGGCGCGGCATCACGCGGGAGAGTTCGAGCCGCTCGGCCGCGATCGTCAGCACGAGGAAGGCGATCCAGCTCAGCGCTGCGGCAGTGCCATGTCCGCCCAGCACGAACACTGCGGCCAGCGGCAGGAAGCTCGCCGCCAGCGTCAGCACATCCGCATACGGTTCGCGTATCGCACGGGCTTGCAGGAAGGCCACCACGACGAGGCCGACGCCAGCGCCGACCCAGATGTAGAGCGCCAGCTCCCACAGCCCTGCAAGGGCGACGACAGTGGCTGTGGCGTTGGCGAGCGGCACCGCGAAGGCGGCTTCGCGCCCGTAGGCGATGGCGCGTTCAAGTGCGATCACGGTGCCGAAGAAACCGCAGCCGAACAGCGCTGCGTGCATCAGTGGCCACTGCGCGAGTGGCACCGGCAGCGGCAAGCCCAGGCGCACCAGCCCTGCCCACACTGCGGCGAGCAGGGCGGCCAGCGCGCTGGCTACTGGCAGCAGGCGAACCGCGTTCATGACATCGCCGCGCGGGCGGCGGGGCTCATGCGCTCCGGCGTCCACGGCGGCTCGAAGGTCAGCGTCACGGCCGGCGTAAAGCCGGGGAAACGGGCTGTCAGCGCATCTTCGACATCGGCGATCAGCACATCGCCGAGCGGGCAGGTCGGCGAGGTCAGCGTGAGCGTGACGTGCAGCGTTGCGCCGTCGGCATGGGCTTCGTAGATCAGGCCGAGCGGCACGATGCCGACGCCCAGTTCGGGGTCGGCGACCTCGCTAAGTGCATCCAGGATTGCGTCGAAATCAGGTGGGTTCTGTGTCGTCATGCATGGTCTCCGTTGCGCCCATGATAGCTGCCCGCGCCCAAGCGCAAAGGCGCTCCGGCGATCTTGACTCGCATCAATGACCCCACTGGGAGTGGGGAAGACAGTGGCGCCGTCTCAGACGGTCTGGGCACCGGTCTTACATTGGGGGAGAGCACATGAACAAGAAGGCGTTATCGATCGCCACGCTGGCCGCACTGGCCACATTGGGGGGCGGCCAGCTATGGGCGGCGGACAACAAGATGGGGGTTACCGACGCCGAGGTGAAATACCAGGCGGGCGGCTCGCCACTGGCCGACGTGGAGATGTACCAGGACATCAACCCGAAGGCGCCGCCGATGAGCAAGGCGGAGTTCGACAAGGCGCGCCAGATCTACTTCGAGCGCTGCGCCGGCTGCCATGGCGTGCTGCGCAAGGGCGCCACCGGCAAGCCGCTGACACCGGACATCACGATCGGCAAGGGCACGGACTACCTCAAGGTGTTCATTGCCTACGGGTCGCCGGCCGGCATGCCGAACTGGCAGACCTCGGGCGAGTTGAGCGAGCAGGATGTCGACCTGATGGCGCGCTACGTGCAGCAAACGCCTCCGCAGCCGCCGGAATACGGCATGAAGGACATGAAGGCGACCTGGAAGGTCATCGTTCCGCCGGCGAAGCGCCCGACGAAGAAGATGAACAACTACAACATCGCCAACATCTTCTCGACCACCTTGCGCGACGCCGGCGAGATCGCGCTGATCGACGGGGACAGCAAGAAGATCATCAACATCATCAAGACCGGCTATGCGGTGCACATCTCGCGCGTGTCGGCGTCTGGCCGCTATCTGTTCGTAATCGGCCGCGACGCGAAGATCAACCTGATCGACCTGTGGATGGAGAAGCCGGACAACGTTGCCGAGATCCGCGTCGGTCTTGAGGCGCGCTCGGTCGATACCTCGAAGTTCAAGGGCTACGAGGACAAGTACGCGATCGCTGGCACCTACTGGCCGCCACAGTTCGTGATCATGGACGGCAACACGCTGGAGCCGAAGAAGATCGTCGCCACCCGCGGGATGACGGTCGATACCCAGGACTACCATCCGGAACCGCGCGTGGCGTCGATCGTCGCGTCGCACTTCAGGCCGGAGTTCGTCGTCAACGTGAAGGAGACCGGCAAGACGCTGATGGTCGACTACTCGAACATCGACGCGCTGAAGATCACCGAGATCGGCTCGGCCCGCTTCCTGCACGACGGCGGCTGGGACAGCACGCACCGCTACTTCATGGTCGCCGCGAACCAGTCGAACAAGATCGGCGTGATCGACGCGAAGGAAGACAAGCTCGCCGGTATCGCGGACGTCGGCAAGATTCCGCACCCGGGTCGTGGCGCCAACTTCGTGCATCCGAAATTCGGCCCGGTCTGGGCGACCGGCCATCTTGGCGACGACACGATTGCGCTGGTCGGTACCGATCCGGTCAAGCACAAGGAATATGCGTGGAAGATGGTCGCGCAGTTGAAGGGGCAGGGCGGTGGCTCGCTATTCCTCAAGACGCATCCGAAATCGACGCACCTGTATGTCGACACGCCACTCAATCCGGAACCGGCAATCTCGCAATCGGTTGCGGTGTTCGACATCAAGAACCTCGACAAGGGCTTCAAGGTGCTGCCGATCGGCGAATGGTCGGGCATCAAGGATGACGGCGCCCGCCGTGTGGTGCAGCCGGAATACAACAAGGCCGGCGACGAAGTGTGGTTCTCCGTGTGGTCAGCGAAGAACAAGGAGTCCGCGATCGTGGTGGTCGACGACAAGACCCTCGCGCTCAAGGCCGTGATCCGCGATCCGCGCCTGATCACGCCAACCGGCCACTTCAACCTGAACAACACGCAGAACGACGTCTATTGATCGCGTGTTGCCCGGCGGCCGCCAACCCGCGCGGCCAAAGGTCTCAAGAGGGAATGGGAACGCCGGCGGGGAGACCCGCCGGCGTTTTCGAATCAAAGCCCGCAAATCGGGGGGAGGGTTACATGAAGCGAATCGTTCTGCTGATCGCCGCAGGCGCAGCGTTGGGGGCGCCACAGGTGCAAGCCAGTGCCGAGCTCGCGAAGAAATACAACTGTGCCGCCTGCCATGCGCCGGACAAGAAGGTGGTCGGGCCGGCCTGGCAGGATGTGTCGGCCAAGTACAAAGGCCAGTCGGACATGCCGGACAAGCTCGTCGCGAAGGTGAAGGCGGGCGGCAAGGGCGTTTGGGGGCCGGTGCCGATGCCACCCAACAATGTGCCGGAAGAGGACATCCGGACGCTGGTCGCGTGGGCACTCGCTGGCGGCAAGTAGCCCGTACGGTGTGTTGCACAAGAAAAAAGGGCGCCGTTCTGGCGCCCTTTTTGTCGGCGGCGGGCTCAGCGCTGCAGCGCCTTGCGTTGGAAGTGGCCGGTAATCCAGCGCGACGCGACGACGATCACCAGCACGCCGAGGAAGAGCACGCCGAAGGCCTGGGTCAGCCGCTTGAAGAGGTGGTCGATCAGCACCTCGCCCTGCGCGCGCGCCGCTTCCGCCAGCTTCATCGCGGCTGGGGTGTCCTTCTCCAGCAGCATGACCAGACTCTGGATCTGCTGCGCGCTGTCGCCCAGGGCTGCGGCGGCTGCGGTGTATTCAGTGATGTTGAACGGGCGGCCCGGCGGCGGCGCGTTCGGTGGCGGCGGCTCGCCGACCTTGAGCCGGGTCAGCAGCGCGTCGGTGCTCTCGATCACGCCATGCACCGAATCCGATGCCGCGCGGCCGGCTTCGAGGCTTTGCCGCAGTTCGAGCAGCATCGCGGTCATCGTGCCTTGCTGTTGCTGCAGGGCGGCGAACATTTGGCGGATGGCCGCCTCGCGCTCGCTGCTCAGCGTGCCGGGCATCAGCGCCGCGGTTTCGGCCATCTTCGCGGCGGCGTCGCCGACGCGGGTGGAGGTCGCCAACATCGCGCGCGACTCAGGCATGTCGGCCAGCGCACTGGACAAGGAACGCGTCTGCAGATCGAGCAGCATCGGCGAGCGTTGGGCGTAGTAGATGGCACGCTCGGCGAGCAGCCGGCTCTGTTCGATCTCCTTTACTGCGGGGCTGAGGCCAGCAAAGGGGTCAAGGCCGATCAGGCCGAACACGCCATCGTCCGGCGCGTCGCCCGGTTTCAGCAGGCCGGTTGCCCGTGCGAAGTCGGCCAGGCGGTTGAAGGCGACGCTGTCCAGCGAGGTGGAGGTCTGCTTCCAGGCTTCGAGCTTGCTGCGCAGATCGTCGCGTTGGGCGGGCGTCAGAAAATCCACCAGCGCCCAGGCGCCGGTTTCGAGCTTGCCGAAAGTGTTGATCACTGGCGCGGCGGATTTGCCGAGCACCGGCGGCAGGCGCTGTTCGACGACGTTCCGGGTCAGCGTCGCGAGGATCAGCATGTCAAGCGCATTGATCTTGGCGCTGGGGCCGGAGCCGATCTGCACCGCTGCGGTGGACTGCTTGACCTGAAAGTCGTTGAGCAGGCGCCGCGAGTGCGGGTCGTTCACCTGATCCTCGACTTGCCGCACCGCCAGCGACACGCTGTCCATGTAGCCGTCGGCGTAGCGCATCACGCGTTGCTGCAATTGCGACTCGGCGCGTTTCAGGGCCTCCTGCTGCGCGTCGCGGCCATACCAACTCGCACAACCGCCGAGCAGTGATGCCGCACACAGCACGCTCAGCCAGCAGCGCCAGCGGCGTTGAGCCAAAGGCCGCATCGGCGATTTCATCAGTTGAATCGCGGTCACGATGTCTCCTTGTTCTTCTAATGGGCGTGTCTGCAGCAACACTTATCTGATTCTCGGCCAAATTGCGGTTTTCTGTAGGGGGCAACATGGGGTGTTGATCACCATCAACCGGCGCAACACCCAACAAAAGAGCCGCCGCAGCGCGGAGCGGCCCGCTTGTGCCAGATCAGGCCCCGCCCGATTCGCCGACAGTGCGTCCGGCGGCTTGACTGCGATCAACGCTGGCGTAGCACCCGGTCGGCATGCTGGCCCCATCTCGCGAAGGGGGAGCGCGAATCCATGTCGCCACACTTGTTTGATCGCATCATCCGTATCGGCGCGGTCGGCGCCTTGCTGCTGGGCTTCTGGCAGGCCTCGGATGCGTCCGCGGCGCCGTCGGCCGAACGCGTTGACGCGCTGATTCACCTGGTTCGGCAGGACTGCGGCTCGTGCCACGGCATGCAGCTGACCGGCGGGCTGGGGCCGGCGCTCAACGCCGGAACACTGGCCAACCGGCCGCGCGAGGCGATGCTCGCCACCATCCTGCACGGCCGTCCGGGCACGCCGATGCCACCCTGGGCACCTTTCCTGACCGAGGGTGAGGCCGACTGGATCCTCGATCAGCTGATCAACGGTTTCCCGCAGGAGCTTGCCCGTGCGCATTGACCTGCGGATCCGGGCGCTGCTGCTCGCTGCCGGCGTGGTCGCCGGATGCGCCTCGCAGCCGCCAGCGCCCGAGTTGCGCGGCACAGGCGATCTGGGGGTCGTCATTGCACGCGCGAGCGGCAAGATCGCGGTGGTCGACACCTCGCATCGCACCGTGCTTGGCGAGGTCAGCGGGCTGGGCGATCTGTCGCATGCTTCGGTGGTGTTCGCACGCGATGGCCGTTTCGCCTTCGTGTTCGGCCGCGACGGCGCGCTGACGCGTGTCGACCTGCTGGCCCGCCGTATCACGCACCGCGTGCAACAAGCCGGCAACTCGATTGGCGGCGCCATCAGCCAGGACGGCCGTATCGTCGTCGCGCAGAACTACGAGCCGGGCGGTATCCGCGCCTTCGACGCCGATACGCTGGCGCCGCTGGCCGAGGTGCCTTCGACCTACGGCGCAGAGGGCAAGCGCTCCAAGGTGGTCGGGCTGGCCGACCTGCCCGGCAATCGCTTCGCCTACGCGCTGTTCGACGCAGGCGAGATCTGGGTCACCGACCTGTCCGACCCCAAAACGCCGCGCACCGAAAAATACGCCGCCGGCCTGCAGCCTTATGACGGTTTGGTGACGCCGGACGGGCGCTACTACCTCGCCGGCCTGTTCGGCGAGGATGGCCTCGCACTGCTTGATCTCTGGCAGCCTGAAAAAGGTGTGCGCAAGGTCTTGCGCGATTGGGGCCGCGGTGACGAGAAGCTGCCGGTTTACAAGATGCCGCACCTGCGCGGCTGGGCGATGGCCGATGGCTACCTGTGGCTGCCGGCGATTGGTCGGCACCAGGTCTGGGTGGTCGATACCCGCAGCTGGCAACAGGTTGCGCAGATTCCGGTGGCGGGTCAGCCGGTCTTCGTGATGGCGCGACCTGACGGAAGACAGATATGGGTCAACTTCGCCTTCCCGGATAACGGCAAAGTACAGGTGATCGATTCGCTGTCGCGCAGTGTCGTCAAGTCGCTGGAACCCGGTCGCGCCGTGCTGCATCTGGAATTCCTGCCGCGCGGCGGCGAGGTGTGGCTCTCGGCGCGCGATGACAACCGGGTCAGCGTGATCAACACCGAGCGCTTTGACACGCTCGCAAGCTTTTCCATCGACGCGCCGTCCGGCATTTTCTTCACGACGCGCGCCGCGAGAATCGGATTCTGATGAAACCCAGGATGATGACCGACATGCCGCCGCCCCATTCCGTGCCCTCTAGCGGCGGCTCGGTCGACATTCTCACGCTCCTCGGTGGGCAGGGCGGCGACGAGGTGCATGACGAAGCCTTCGGTTTCGAACTGCTCAACCGCTGGCAGCGCGATCTGCCGCTCGACCCGGAGCCTTTCGCCCGCATCGCGGAGGCTTATGGCCGCCCGCCGCGCGATGTGCTGTCCGCGCTGCGTCGTTTGCAGCGCGAGGGCGCCATTTCGCGTGTTGGCGCGGTGCTCACGCCGGCAGCATTCGGCGCATCCACGCTGGCCGCGCTGAGCGTGCCGCAGGACCGCGTCGAATCCGTCGCGGGCTACATCTCGCTGATGTCCGAGGTGAATCACAACTACGCGCGCGAGCACGAATACAACCTCTGGTTCGTGCTCACTGCAGGAGAACGGCGCCAGATCGACGCCGCCTTGCAGCGTATCGAGGATGCCACCGGCGCGGCACCGCTCGACCTGCCGATGCTCGAGGGCTATCACCTGGATCTGGGTTTCGATCTGCGCGGCCCGGAAGCGCGCGCGGCACGCTCGGTCGACCTCACCCGCGCCCGCGTGAATCTGGACAGCCGTCAGTGGCGCCTTCTGGCGGCGCTGGAGCAAGGCCTGCCGCTGGTGCCGCGGCCTTTCGCGCGGCTGGGCATGCGTGCCGACATGCACGAAACCGAAGTGATCGAACAGCTGCGGCATTGGCTCTCGACCGGCGCGATCCGTCGCATCGGTATCGTGGTCCATCACCACGAGCTGGGCATTCGCGCCAACGCGATGTGCGTGTGGGATGTGCCGGATGCGCGCGCCGCCGAAGCCGGCCGCCGCATCGCCGCGCTGCCCGGCGTGAACCTGTGCTACCGGCGCGCACGCGTGTCCGAGCGCTGGCATTACAACCTGTACTGCATGATCCACGGGCGCGAGCGCGAAGCCGTGTTGCAGACCCGTGAACGCGCGGTCGCCGAGGCCGGCATTGCCGATTGCCCTTCCGAGGTGCTGTTCTCGACCCGCCGCTACAAGCAGCGCGGTGCCCGCTACGCGGAACGCTGAGCCAATGGCGCGCCCGCTCGCAACCGAACCTGCGCAGCTCGACCCGATCGATCGCACCCTCATCACCGCGCTGCAGGACGGTCTGCCCTTGATCGAGCGGCCCTACGTCGCGCTCGCCGACGCCCTTGGCATCAGCGAACAGGCGGTGGTGGATCGCATCGCCGCCCTGCTTGAGCGCCGCGTGCTGACGCGCTTCGGGCCGATGTTCGATGTCGCCAGGATGGGCGGCGCTTTCGTGCTGGCGGCGCTGGCGGTGCCGGACGAGCGCTGGGATGTCGTGTGCGAGCAGGTCAATGCGCTGCCCGAGGTGGCGCACAACTACCGCCGTGAGCATGCGCTGAACATGTGGTTCGTGCTGGCGACCGAAACGCCGCAGGGCATTGATGCCGCGATTGCGCGGATCGAGGCCGAGACCGGTTTGCCGGTGTACGCCTTCCCGAAGGAACACGAGTTCTTCGTCGAACTCAAGTTCACGGTTTGATCAGGAGCGAGCGAGATGGACGACAGCGAACTCGACCGCCGCATCGTGCTCGCCACGCAGGCTGGCCTGCCGCTCACCGTTGAGCCCTTTCAGGCGATCGGCGAGGCGCTCGGCGAACAGCCCGGGCGCATCCTCGAACGCTTCCGCGCCATGCAGGCCGACGGCAGGGTGCGGCGTATCGCTGCGGTACCGAACCACTACGCCCTGGGCTATACCGCCAACGGCATGTCGGTCTGGGATGTCGATGACGAACAGGTGGACGCGCTCGGTGAACAGCTCGGCCACATGGACTGCGTCACCCACTGCTACCGCCGGCCGCGGCGCTTGCCGCTGTGGCCCTACAACCTCTTCGCGATGGTGCACGGTCATACGCGCGAAGAGGTGCTCGCCCGCGTTGCGGAGATCCATGCCCTGCTGGGCGCGGCCTGCCGCGCGCACGACGTGTTGTTCTCCACCGCCATCCTGAAGAAAACCGGCCTGCGCATCGGCGCCTGAGCCGCACGCCGGCTTTCATCTGTCGCGCGCTGCGGCGACAATTCCGCTCGTAATGCTCAGTCCCCACCAACCTCGCCGCTTCCTTGTCGTGCTGCTTGCCGCCTTGTGGGCAAGCACGCCTGCCGCGGCCGACGACGAACCGGCTTCGAGCGCCGCACCGGCGCAGCCTTATCCCTGGCGTTTCCAGTTCAAGCGCCAGAATACCGACCGCGGCACGGCTGACGAATCAACCCGCAGCACGCTGCGCCTTGAGTACTTCCCCGCCGCGCATCTGTCGCTGTTGCGGCTGGATGTGCCGTTTCCCGATGCCGACACCCGCTACAGCGGCAAGCTGCTCGACCCGCGACTCGGCGACATCAAGTTGCGTGCCGATCTCGAAGCGGTGGATGTCTTCGGCCTGCCACTCACCGCATACGCCGAGCTCACTTTGCCGACCGCAGACCCGGCCAGCCTCGGCAGCGGCAAGTACCAGATCGCGCCTGCGCTGCGTACGCGCCTGCCGGCCGGCGCCTACCGCATCGACGACAGCAAGCACGCGTTGACCCTCGCGGGCCTGCTGCAGCAGGTCGTCTCGTTCGAAGGTGATGAGAGCCGCAAGGACATCAACTACACCAAGCTCGAAGCGAGCCTCAACGACGGCTGGGGCGACGGCCGGTTCGTGAAGCTCACGATCAAGCCGGTGTTCGACTGGGAACAGGATGGCAAGAGCGGCGCCACCGCCGAGCTTGAAGGTGGTTTGCGGCTCGCGCCGGCATGGGAAGCGGCGCTGATGGCCGGTGGCCTGCTGTGGGGCAGCGGCGTGCCCAACACCTACCGGCGCCGGATCCAGCTGACCCTCGGTTACCGGTTCTGACGGCTGATCCGCCGGCGCCTATGCTGAGGATAGGCCCCGGTGATGCGGCACTCTCGCCCTCGCCGTGGGTGGAGGGCCGATCATGGCCGATGCTGTCGCCACGCGCGATGCCCGTTGCGCGCAAGCGCTTGAGATTGCTGCCGCCCTGCTGCGCGAAACGCATCCGGGCCGCGAGATCGCGCTCGACGCCGACAGCGCCTTTGGCCGCGATCTCGAGCTCGATAGTCTCGGTCGCGTCGAACTGATCAGTCGCATTGCGGATGCGCTGAGGCTGCAGTTCCCGGAGCGCGCGTACGCCGAGGCCGATACCTTGCGTGAGTTGCTGCGTTGGGCTGGCGAACTGCCGACCAGCGTTGCGTCGACGGCGCTCCCGGCCGAGCGCGCCCGCGAGCAGGGCACGCCCGAGCAGGCGACAAGCCTGGTCGACGTGCTTGAGTGGCGCGCGCAGCGCGAGCCTGATCGCGTGCATGTACTGTTGCTCAACGAGGCAGGCGCCGACCAGCCCCTGACCTACGGCGCGCTGTGGCAGGGCGCTGCCCAGCGCGCCGCCGCACTGATCGCCGCTGGTCTTCGTAGCGGGCAGACGGTGGCGCTGATGCTGCCGACAGGGCACGACTACCTTGTGAGCTTCTTCGGCGTGCTGCTTGCCGGTGGCGTGCCGGTGCCGATCTACCCGCCGGCGCGGCTGGCGCAGATCGACGAGCATGTGCGCCGCCACGCGACGATCCTCGCGAATGCACAAGCCAGCCTGCTGATCACGGTGCCGCAGGCCAAGCCGGTTGCGCTGCGCCTGCGGGCCGCGGCGCCGGGCATCGTCGCGGTGCTGGCGCCGGACGAACTGGTCGGCACGGCGCAGCATGTCATGCACCCGGCCGCGGATGCGCTGGCGCTGCTTCAATACACCTCCGGCAGCACCGGCGACCCGAAGGGTGTGGCGCTGAGCCACGCCAACCTGCTTGCGAACCTGCGCGCGATGGGGCGCGCCTGCCAGGTCACGCAGGATGATGTGTTCGTCTCGTGGTTGCCGCTGTATCACGACATGGGGTTGATCGGCGCCTGGCTGGGCGCGCTTTACTACGGTTTCCCACTGGTCCTGATGTCCCCGCTGGCCTTCCTGGCGCGACCCGCGCGCTGGCTTGAGGCGATCTCGCAACACCGCGCGACGCTGTCGGCCGGCCCCAACTTCGCCTATGAACTGTGCGTGCGCAAGGTGCCGGATGCTGCCTTGGCGGAGCTGGATCTTTCCTGCTGGCGCATGGCGCTGAACGGCGCCGAGCCGGTCAGCCCGGCAACGCTGGACGCCTTTGCTGCGCGGTTCGCGCCGGCCGGCTTGCGGCGTGACGCGCTGGCGCCGGTGTACGGGCTGGCGGAATGCTCGGTCGGCCTCGCCTTTCCGCCGCCGGGGCGCGGTCCGCGCATCGATCGAATCCGCACCGCTCCGTTCGCACAGGAGCGCCGCGCGGAACCCGCTGCAGCGGGCGACGATGCGGTGCTGATTCCGGCCTGCGGCCGCCCGCTGCCGGGCCATGAAGTGCGCGTGGTGGATCTGGCGGGCGACGAACTGCCGGAGCGGCGCATTGGCCGCCTGGAGTTTCGTGGCCCCTCGGCCACCAGCGGGTACTACCGCAACCCGGTGGCAAACGCCCGGTTGTTCCGCGACGGCTGGCTCGACAGTGGCGACATGGCGTATCTCGCTGATGGCGAGATCCATCTCACCGGGCGGATCAAGGACATGATCATCCGCGGCGGCCGCAACCTCTACCCCTACGATCTGGAGCAGGCGGTCGGTGCGCTGCATGGCGTGCGCCGTGGCTGTGTGGCGGTGTTCGCGTGTGCGCCAGCGGGCGGCGGTGGCGAGCGCCTCGTCGTGCTGGCCGAAACGCGCGAACGCGATGCCACGGCCCGTGCGGCGCTGCAGCGGCGCATCGCCGATTGCACACAGGCGGTGCTTGGCGAAGCGGCCGACGACATCGTGCTTGCGCCGCCGCATGCGGTGCTCAAGACCTCCAGCGGCAAACTGCGCCGGGCTGCCACGCGCGAGCGCTATCTGGCCGGCGAACTGCGCCAGCGCGACTGGCCGCTGTGGCTGCAGGGCGTGCGCCTGCTGGTGCAAGGCCTGTTGGCGCGCCTGCGCGTCAGCGCACGCTGGCTGGCGGGGCGCCTGTGGTCGTACTGGTCGCTTGCGGCGTTCGCGCTGCTGGCGGCACCGACGTGCGTGCTGGTGGCGTTCTGCCCCGCGCACGCCTGGGCGCGCGCCTGGGTCCATCGTGCCGCACGCGGCTGGATGCAGCTGTGCGGGCTGTCGATCGAGACACCTGCCGCCCTGGCCGCGCCCGCTGGTGCGCACCTGCTGGTGTGCAATCACGCGAGCTATCTCGACGGGCTGTTGCTCAGCGCGGCCTTGCCGCCGCAGTACCGTTTCGTTGCGAAGGCCGAACTCGCGCAGCAGCGCGTCGCCGGCACGCTGCTGCGCGGCCTCGGTGCCCTGTTCGTCGAGCGCCACGATGCGCTACGCGGCGCGGAGGATGTCGAAGTGCTGGTCGAGGCCCTGCGGCGCGGCGCGCAGCTGGTGGTCTTCCCCGAGGGCACCTTCACGCGCGCAGCAGGCCTGCGACGCTTTCATGCTGGTGCCTTCCTCGCTGCCGCGCATGCCGGCGTGCCGGTCGTCTGCACCGGCTTGCGCGGCAGTCGTGCCCTGTTGCGCGATGGCACCTGGCTGCCACATCGCGAGCCACTGCGTTTCGAGCAAGGCGCGACCCTGGCGCCCGATGGCCAGGACTGGCCAGCGGCGATGCGCTTGATGGCGGCCACCCGCGCCGAGCTGCGCCGCCTGTGCGGCGAGCCCGATCTCGATGCAAGCGCTCAGGATGGCGCGTGATCGCGCACGCGCGCCGCGTGGCTCGGTGTAGCGAGTGAGCGCCGCAGCAGCTCGGGCGTCGCGCGTTCGCTGTCGATCTCGAGCGTGATCGCCTGTTCGTCGGCCGCCAGCGGCTCACTGTGCTCGCGCTGGTGCATCAGCACCGCCGCGCTGGCCTCCGATGCATCCAGCCCGGCCGCTGCGCGCGCCTGCAGCCGTGCGAGCCGCGTGGCCGGCGCTGCGACGCAGCTGAGAATGCGGCAGGGCAGACCAAGCGCTTGTGCCGTGGCGCGTAGGGCGTCACGTTGCCAGCGTTTGAGATGGGCGGCATCGACGATGACGCTGTGGCCTTCCGCCAGCAAGCCGGTGGTGAGTTCCGCGAGCCGCGCATAGGTGGCGCGCGTTGCGGCTTCGGCGTAGATGCCGCCGTCGACCGGCGAGCCGCTGCGGGCCGTGGGGCCCAGGCCGTTGAGGCGTTTGCGCTCGACATCCGACCGCACGCGCACTGCGCCGATGAGTTCGAGTGCGATACCAGCCCAATACGATTTGCCGCTGCCGGAGAGGCCATGCATCAGCAGCAGCTGTGGCGCTGGCTTGCGCAGCACCCGCGCTGCGCAGGCGAGGTAGCGCGCGCGGTCGAGCGTGGCCTGCGGGTGACTGGCGGCATCCGGCTGCGCGGCGCGGATGCCGGCGACATAGGCGCGCACCAGCGCGCGGTAGGCATGGTGAAAACGCAGGGCGGCGAGGCCCGCGTAGTCGCCGCCGTGTTCAAGGTAACGGTTGAGGAAGCGCCAGGCGAGGTCGCTGCGGCCATGCGCTTCGAGGTCCATGAACAGGAAGGCCACTTCGCAGATCACGTCCACCCAGCGCAGCGCGGCGCTGAACTCGATGCAGTCGAACACCTGCGGCCGGCCGTGCAGCAGTGCAATATTGCCCAGGTGCAGGTCGCCATGGCCTTCACGCACGAAACCGTCGCGCTTGCGTTCGGCAAAGAACGTTTCGAGCCGTGCATACTCGCCGGTGCACCACGCGTCGAGCCGGCTCAGCAGCGCGCCTTCGTCGGCGTTCTGCGCGCTCGCGCGAAGCGGCGCGATGATGTTGGCGACCGGGTTCCAAACCGTGGTGCGGGTGCCGTAAATATCATCGACGCCCGCACGCGCAACGCTCTCGTGGAAGTGCGCCATCGCGTCGGCAACGGCATCAATGATGTCGGGCGTCAGCGCACCGCGCGCCGCGATGCGGTCGAGCAGCGCATCCTGCGGAAACTCGCGCATCTGCACCGCGTAGTCGATGACATCTGCTGCGTCGGCGTCGCTGCGCAGGCGTGGCGCGTGGGGGTCGCCGCAGAAGGTGACGAGGGCGAGGTAGAGCTCGGGTGCGAGGCGGCGATTGAGACGCAGCTCGTCTTCGCAGTCGCGCCGGCGCAGCGCGAGCGTACTGAAGTCGACAAAGCCAAGGTCGACCGGCTTCTTCAGTTTGTAGGCGAAGTCGCCGGTCAGCAGCACGCGCGAAATATGGGTTTCCAGCAGCCGCACCGTGCCCACCGGGTGCGGGTAGCAGTCGGGTGTGTGCAGCGCTTCAACCAGCTGGCGTTGCAACGTGTCTGCATCGGGAAGGGGGCGATCGGGCTTCATGGGTGGCTGCCGGCGCGGCGGCGTGCCTAACGCAAGCGGTGGCCGCCTTTCAACCGTAGGCGAGCAGCGGGTGCAAAGCAATCGCCGCGGCATGCAGCGTTGATGCGGCTGCGATCTAGGCTAGAGTCGCGGCTATGTCTGCCTTGCTAGAAACCCTTCCGGCGCAGCCGCGCGTGCTGCTCGATTCCAACACCGTACTGGCGCTGTGGCTGTTCCGTGACCCGAAGCTGCCGCATTTGCGCGCGGCCTGCGAGGCGGGCCGCTTCGTGTTGCTGGCAAGGGAAGAAACCCTCGAAGAACTGCGCCGCGTGCTCGCCTATACGCAGTTCGCGGTCGCACCGGATGCGCAGGCCGCGCTGCTTGCCGAATACCGCGCGCGGGTCGAGCTGGTGCCTGCGATCGAGCCGGAATACCTGTTGCCCAAGTGCCGCGACAGCGATGACCAGAAGTTCATCGAGCTGGCCTTCACCGGTGGCGCAAACCTCCTGCTGAGCCGCGACAAGGCGGTGCTGCGGCTGGCAAAGCATCGCCTGCTGCGCGAGCGCGTCGCGATCATCACGCCCGAGGCGTTCGAGCGCTGGCTCTCAGTCGCTATGGGCTGATTTGCCGTTGCTGCGTTTGCCGCCCTCGTCGGCGGCCCTGGTGGCCTGAAGCCAGCGCTTCGGGTCGTCCGGGTTGGGCACGGGCCCGACATCCGGGTTGTCGAGATGGATGATGTTGCGTTGCGCGACTTTGGCGCGACGCAAGGACTCGCCGAACTCCTTCTGGAACGCCGCCTCGAAGGAGCCGTCGGCAATCGCACGTTCGAGGCCGCGCTGCACGCGGTTCGCCAGCGCGGTATTGCCTTTGCGCACGAAGAAGTAGTCCGGCAGCGGGTAGTTGAGCGCCAGGGTCTCTTCCACCATCAGGTCCGGAAAGCGCAGCGCGCGGGGCTCGACTTCGCGATAGGGCTCATGGACGCCGCGCGGGAAGTAATCGAACTTGCCGGTCGCGAGCATTTCGAAGAGGTCTTCGTAGTTCTCCGAGGTCACTACCTGCAGGCCGTTGGCACGCAGCACCCGGGTATCCAGCCAGTCTTTCAGCTGACCGGCGCTGAGCGCCTTCAGGTCGTCCAGCGTGCGCACTGCGGCGAAGCGGGGCGCCTGTTTGCGGTCGATGATGAAGATGCGGATACCGAGGATGCCCTTGCGGATGCAGATCGGGATCGCTTGCAGCCGCTGCGTGAGATCCCGGCCCGGCGGATAGTTCGCGATGTCGATCAGGCCGCCGCGCTCGATTTCGGCCTGGATGCGCGCATTGGTCATCGGCTCCGTGGCCTGCACGGCGCGCGCCGGACCGTCTTCCGCGGCGGTCTTGTCGAGCGCCAGCTGCAGGATGCGGACCGGGTAGGTGTAGCGAAAATCGGTCGGATTGGCGCCACGCGGAAAGCGCACGATCGTTTCACCCGCGGTGGCGGCCAGACTGGCCAGAACACACGTGGCCAGCATCAGGATGCGGCGGCGGAGCAGCACGGCGTCTCTCTCCTTGTTCTTTGCCGCTAGCCTAGCCCTTTCGCCGCGCCGCGGGTAGGGTCATTCCGTCTGCAGCGCGCGCTGGATCAGCCGATCGAGGTCGCTGGCGGCGGGCAGGGTGCCGAAGCTGTAGCCCCAGTCCCCGGCCAGGCGCGAGCGGCAGAACGCCTGCGCGATACCGGCGGGCGCATGTTGCAGCAGCAGTGCGCCCTGCACGGCCAGCACCACGTTCTGCGCGAGTCGGCGCGCCCCGGCTGGATCAGGCTCGCCCGCGCGCAGGCTCTGGTGGAGCGTGCCGACAAAGCGGTCGAAGTCCGCGTTGCGCCCGGTTGCGGGGGCAAGCTCTGCGGCCAGGGCATCGGCCGCGTGCGGGCTGCGGGCGAGTGCGCGCATCACGTCGAGGCACATCACGTTGCCCGAGCCTTCCCAGATCGAGTTCACCGGCATCTCGCGATAGATGCGCGCGTGGGCGCCGGATTCGACATAGCCGTTGCCGCCCATCACCTCCATAGCTTCGGCGGCGAGCTCCGGGCCGCGCTTACAGATCCAGTATTTCGCCGCCGGCGTGAGCAATCGGCGCAGGTGCTGCGAGGCATCGTCGTGTTCGTCGAAGGCGCGCGCGAGCCGCAGTGCGAGCGCGATCGCGGCCTCCACTTCAAGTGCCATGTCGGCCAGCACATTGCGCATCAGCGGCTGCGCGACAAGCATCGCGCCAAAGGCGCTGCGGTGGCGGGCGTGATGCACCGCGCGGCTGAGCGCCTGGCGCATCAGGCCAGTGGTGCCGAGCACGCAATCGAGCCGTGTATAGGTGCCCATTTCGAGAATGGTCGGCACGCCGCGCCCGGCCTCGCCGAGCAGACTGGCATACGCGCCTTGGAACTCGACTTCGGACGAGGCGTTGGAGCGGTTGCCAAGCTTGTCCTTCAGGCGCTGCACCAGCACCGGGTTCTTCGTGCCGTCCGGCCGCCAGCGCGGCACGAAGAAACACGAGAGCCCGCTGGGCGTTTGCGCCAGCACCAGGTGGGCGTCGATCTGCGGGCAGGAGAAGAACCATTTGTGGCCGGTCAGCGCCCAGCCGCCGTGGCCATCCGGTTCAGCACGCGTGGTGTTGGCCCGCACATCGGAGCCACCCTGTTTCTCGGTCATGCCCATGCCGATCAGCCCGCCGCGCTTCAGGGCAAACGGCACGTCGCGGGGATCGTAGTCGCGCGACATCAGGCGCGGCAGCCAATCGCGTGCGAGCTGGGGGTCGCGCGACAGCGCCGGAATGGCGCCGTAGGTCATCGTGGTCGGGCACAGCGAACCGGCTTCGACCTGCGCCTGCATCAGGTAGCCGGCAGCGCGCGCGGCATGGGCGCCGGGGCGCGGCTCTGCCCACGGCGAGGCATGGAAGCCCCGTGCGACGATGCCGCGCATCAGCTCATGCCAGGCGGGGTGGAATTCGACTTGATCGATGCGGTGTCCGCGCGCATCGAAGGCATTGAGTACCGGCCCGTAGGTGTTGGCCAGGCGGCCAGCCTCGAATACCTCGGTGCGCCCGAGTTCCGCCCCGGTCGCCCGCAGCGCATCGCTGGCCCAGGCCGCGCCCTCGCGGTTGGCGGCTTCGCGCAGCGCTGCGTCGGCTTCGAACAGGTTGTAGTCGCCCAGCTCCGGCGATTGGTTCATCACTTCGTGCGTCGGCCAGCTCATCGCGCCACTCCTTGGTCGGGTGTCTGGCTGATTCTGACGTACGCGTGCGTACGGGGCACGCTGCGCTGCGGTATCCGGTACGCTAGCGCACCATGATGCGTACCAAGCTGCCCTTGCACCGTATTGTCCCGGGCCTGCTCGCCTTGCTCGCCGCCACCGGTGCGTCCGCGATGACGATCGGCGAAGTTCAGGGCACCGGTCACCTGAGCCCGTACGCGGGCCGTTCCGTGGAGGATCTGCGCGGCGTGGTGACCGCGGTGTCCCGCAATGGCTTCTGGCTGCAGGACGAAACGCCGGATGCGGATGAACGGAGCGCCGATGCGGTGTTCGTATACCTCGCGAAGGGTGAGAAACCCGCCGTTGGCGACCGGCTCGCCGTGAGCGGCCGTGTCGGCGAGTACCGACCGGGCCGCAACCCCGACAACCTGACGATCACGCAGCTCGACGACGCGCGCTGGCAGCGCCTTGCCGCCGGTGTGCCCCTGCCGGCACCTGTGCGCATCGGCGACGGCGGCCGGCTGCCGCCTACCGCGGCGATCGCGCCCACGCTGGGCAACGTCGAAGCCGCCCGTCGTGCGCTGGAACCCCGGCGCTATGCGATGGATTTCTTCGAGAGCCTCGAAGGCATGCGGGTCGAGATCGACGATGCAGTGGCGGTGAGCGCGCGCGGCAAGCGCGGCGAGCTGGTCGTGATCGCCGCGGCGCAGGCGGAAACCGGGCTGCGTTCGGCGCGTGGTGCACTCACCATCGCACCGGGTGCCTTCAATCCGCATCGCATCCTGATCGACGATTCGCTCGCTGCAACGCCGGCCGGTGTGAAGGTGGGCGATCACCTGCGCGGCGTGCGTGGCGTGGTCGACTACGCCTACGGCAGCTATCGGCTCAAGCTCACCGAGACGCCGCAGCTCGTATCGAAGAGTTTGCCCGCGGACGCCGCGCCCGCCCTGGCGCCAGGCCAGCTGGCGGTGGCGGCCTACAACGTCGAGAACCTCGGCGGCGATGCGCCGCAGGCGCGCTTCGATGCACTGGCGCGGCAGATCGTCGGGCCGCTGCGCGCCCCGCATCTGCTGGCGCTCGAAGAAGTGCAGGACAGCAGCGGCGCACGCGACAACGGCGTGACCGATGCGACGCGCACGCTGACGCGGCTTACCGATGCAGTCCGTGCCGCGGGTGGGCCGGCCTACCGCTGGATCGACATCGCGCCGGAGAACAACGCCGACGGCGGGGCGCCCGGCGCCAACATCCGGCAGGTGATCCTGTACGACCCTGCACGAGTGCAGCTCGATGGCAGCGTTGGCGGCGCGAAGGATGCGGTGGCGATCGGCGTGGGCGGCAAGCTGCAACCCGCTGCAGGCCGCATCGCACCCAGCGACCCGGCCTTTGAATCCAGCCGCAAGCCGCTGGTTGCGCAGTTCACGGTTGCCGGCAAGCGCCTGGTCGTGGTGGCAACGCATTTCGTGTCGAAACGCATGGACCAGCCCTTGTTCGGGCCGCAGCAGCCCCCCTTCGCGGGCTCTGAAGTGCAGCGGGTGGCGCAGGCTGCCGTGGTGGCCGATTTCGTGCGCACCTTGCGCGGCCATCGCGCTGATGCGGCCATCGTCGTGCTGGGTGACTTCAACGATTTCGCCTTCGGCCCCGCCGCGCAGGCGCTGGAGGCTGCCGGGCTTGCCAACCTCACGCTTGGTCTGCCGCCGCAGGAGCGTTACAGCTTCATCTACCAGGGCAACGCGCAGGCGCTCGACCATGTGTTCGTGTCGCCCCCGCTGGCCGGGCAGGCGCTGCGCGGCTACCAGATCGTGCATCTGAATGCCGAGTACCCGGATGCCCAGTCGGACCACGACCCGGTGCGCGCCGTGTTCGATATCGATGCCATCCCCCGCTGAGCGCCTGCTGGCGTTTCCGCCGGTCGCCACGCCGGGCGCGCGGGTGCTGGTGCTGGGCTCGATGCCGGGCGAAGCCTCGCTCGCCGCGCAGCAGTACTACGCCCACCCGCGCAACGCGTTCTGGCCCATTGTCGGGACGCTGTTCGGCTTTGATCCGGCGGTAGCCTATGCGGACCGTCTGCGGCATCTGCAGGCGGCTGGCGTGGCCTTGTGGGATGTGCTCGCGGCCTGCCGCCGCATCGGCAGCCTTGATTCAGCGATCGAGGGTGACAGCGTCGAAGCCAACGATTTCGCCGGTTTTCTCGCGCAGCACCCAGCGATCGTACGGATTGCCTTTAATGGCTCCGCGGCTGAAACGCTGTTCCGCCGCCATGTGCTGCCGCAGCTCGATGCCACGGCGTGCGCGATCGAACGTATCCGGCTGCCCTCCACCAGCCCGGCGCATGCGAGCCGTGATCTGGCTGCCAAGCTCGAAGCCTGGCGGGCCTTGGCCGACGGTTTGTAAGCTGGCGGATTAGCGCGCCATCACTCAGCCCGGTGCGCTGGCGGGTGCGTGATGCGGCACGCCCAGCTGGGTGGCGATTTCGTGTTTGGCGTGTGCGGCGAGGTGGGCGCGTTCGGCTTGTGAGTTGATCGCCGGCAATACCCAGGCTTCGGCAACCAGACCATCCGCCAGCGTGATCGCGCGCATGCATTGCCACAGCGAGATATCGCCGTCGTAAGCCGGCGCAGGGCTGATCGGGTGCTGCGGATCGCGGTAGCGGATCGCGACCGGGGCGACCGGCACGCCGGCATCCACGGCGGACTGCAACAAGGCGGGGCGGAAGGGCAGCATGTGCGTGCCGTCGGTGGTGGTGCCTTCGGGGAACACCACGATCGAAACCCCGCCCTGCAGATGCTCGACCATCGATTCCGCCGTGCGGCGGGCGGCCGCGCGGTTGCCACGCTGGATGAAGATGGTGTCGGTGTTGGCCACCAGCCAGCCCACCAGCGGCCAGTCCTTCACATCGTCCTTGCACACGAAGGTGCAGGGGCGCAAAGCGTTGATGACGAAGATATCCAGCCACGATATGTGGTTTGCAACCACCAGTGCGCCGCCGCTCACCACGTCGCCATGCAGAACCGGCGTTACGCCGAGGCGCGAGAGCAGCTGGATCGACCAGCGCTGCTTGGCGGCCAGTTGTTGGGCGGGCGTCCAGCACGGAAAGCGGATCGCCACGATGGCGCAGCCGCGGAAGAAATGCAGGACGGTGCGCAGGAGCCGCCAGGCGGCACGGATCTGTTTGAACAAGGCAAGTACGGGTCGGCGGGGCTGCGGGCTGGCCGTACGCACTGCGCCGACCACGTGCGCCATCCGGCCCGCTGCGGGCCGTTGGCGTGGCGCAATTGTAACCCGCGCCCTCGCGGCGCCTCCCAGCACCCCGCGTGCCAACGGCGTGGCCACAGCGGCCAGCCCTGACACCCGTCTGGCCAGGCTCACTCGCCGCGCGAGCCGATGAAGTGGCGCGCGTAGCGCGCGTCGGTCTGGCCCATCGGCAGCAGCAACAGCAGATCGGCCGTGTTGAAGTCCGGGTCCCACGCCGGCTCGCCGCACACCATCGCGCCGGCGCGCATGTAGCCCTTGATCAGCGGCGGCATCTCGGCGCGCTGGCCGTTGCGCAGCGCTTCGAGCGGCAGGCGCAGGCGCGGGAAGCCGCGCCATTCGGCCGGCGCCTGGTGCGCTTCGAGCTGGTCGTAGATCGCCGCCGCTGCGTGGCCACCATCGGCCATGCTGATGCTCGCGCAGCCCATCAGGTATTCGTAGCCGTTCTCCTGCATGAAGCGCGCAAGGCCAGCCCACAGCAGCGCGATCACCGCACCGCTGCGGTATTCCGGGTCGATGCAGGAACGCCCGATCTCGACCAGGCGGTCGCGGATCAGGTGAAAACGGGTCAGGTCGAATTCGGTTTCCGAGTAGTAGCTGCCGATGCGGCGCGCAGCACTCGGGGTGAGGATGCGGTAGGTGCCGACGATACGGCCCTGCGCCTCGTCGCGCACGATCAGGTGCTCGCAGAATGGGTCGAAATGATCGCGGTCGACGCCGTGTTCGCGGCTGTTGAGGCGCGCACCCATTTCGTCGGCGAATACGCGCCAGCGCAGCTTCTGCGCCTCGCGGATCTCGGTCTCGCAGCTCGCCAACCGAACTTGCAGATCACGCGTGCGGGCCCGCTCGGGCCTGGATTCAATTTGCAGCATGCTTCTCACCCTGTCTTGTCCGTTTTTTGTCGGGGTGACTCTAGAATCCGGCCGTGACCCAAACATGACGCGTGCGTTACCGCCGTGTGACAACGCATTTCAGGAAGACACCGTGAGTCCGAAGATCCCCTCCACGCCCGCCAATCGCCTGCTCAAGAGCCGCGGCATCGCCTTCACCGAACACTGTTACACCTACGTCGACCACGGCGGCACGCGGGTCTCGTCCGCAGCGCTCGGCGTGGACGAACACAGCGTCGTGAAAACGCTGATCCTGCAGGACGACCGCGCCCATCCGCTGGTGATGCTGATGCACGGCGACCGCGAGGTCTCGCTGAAGAACCTCGCGCGCGCGATCGGCGTGAAGAGTGTCGAACCCTGCAAGCCGGAAGTTGCCGAACGCCACTCCGGCTACCGCGTCGGCGGCACCTCGCCCTTCGGCACCCGCAAGCAGATGCCGGTCTATGTCGAGCGCACGGTGCTCGATCTGGAGAAGCTCTACATCAACGGGGGCAGTCGCGGGTATCTCGTCGGCATTACGCCGGCGGATCTGGTGGCGCTGGTGGGGCCGACGGCGGTGGATGCAGCGACGGGGTGATCCGATTTATTGCCGTACGGTCACGGTCGCCGAAGGTCGGATGTGTGGGTATGGTTTCTGGATGGAACTCCTGATGAATCACCTTGCAGCAAACATGAGAAGTTCGATCGTCGTTCTCCTGTCGGCGGTGCTAGCGCTCAACGCTTGCGCGCCTTCAGAAACCGCTGAGCAGAAAGCACAGCGAGAACGCGCGAAGGCTGGCCTTGCTCTGTGGGAACAGAAATGCAAGACCGAGGCCGGCGAGAAGATCTATCGCAGGGTTGAGGACGTCGAAGGCATCACGCTGCTCAGGGTGCGCCCGCCGGCGGGCGAGAACGAGTGGCACGACCGCATGTGGCCGGGGGCGGCCTTTGCCCATGAGGGAACGGCTGAGGAATACATCAAAGACTTTCTTGGCTACGAAGAGGCGTTCGGCCCCGACGGTAAGCCAAGTCCTATAACGCCGACGGCGCGTGGCGGGATCAACACATCCTACAAGGCGGGACCACACGAACGCCCCGGCTATCGTTTTGTCGACACTGTCGATTCATCGAATGGAGAACGGAATCGCTATGTGATTAGCTACGACGAGCCTTGGCAGCAAGACAAGACATGGCTCAAGGGGTACATCAGAGCCAACCTCGACAAGAGACCTGCATCCGGCCCCGAGCCCCGATACGGCGTGACCTACGAAGACCACGTCGTACCGGAGGAGCGTGCGCTTGGGGTCGCGAGCAGCACGGTAAGAGTGCTGGACATTCAGGCCAACGAAGTGCTCGGTGAATTGACCGTGTTTGCCTTCACGTATGGATTTGAGTCTCGTGGGAGCAGCGCTTGGTTGCGCGCTCGGATATGCCCGACGTACGGGGGCGGTTCCGGCTCCCCCTCGCGTCTATTTACCGATCAAGTTCTCGTTCCGCGTAAGGACAACTGACGTACCCTCGCGTTCCGCTGGCTACTATTGGACGCTTGCGCACATGCACTGGAGTTGCTTGGGCTGAGCGTTGCGAAGTCCAACGCGATGGCTTGCGAATTGCGCGTGAGTTTTGCGCCGGCCTTCCCATTCAAGCCGGGTCCCGCCCCGGCGGGCGGGGTACTTTCTTTGTGCGAACAAAGAAAGTACCCAAAGAAAATCGCCCCGCTTCAACGCCCCTTGCTGCGCAAGGGGTGCCCTGCGCTGCTCGAAGCATCGGGTGGCTGCGCAACTCGCCCTCGCTAACGCTCGGTGCTCGGACAGTGCTCGCCACCGCCATGCTTCGCACGTCGGAACCCGATGCTTCTGCGCTGCTTGGCGTTTCAGAGGGGGATTGAAAAGCGTCGACGATCAGCCGCTGCAACTTCATCGCAGACCGGAATCCGGGCGTTGCGGTGGAACAGATGGGGGCGCCTGCTACGGCTTCAGCTCCATCCAGGCCCAGAACGACTCACAAGCGTCGCTCTGCTAATGGTTTTGATTTTGGGTCCCGTCGAGAGCGCCGAGTGGCGCAGCGGGGGCGGGGGATCGGCGCGGAGCGCCGACGGCGAGGACTGTCTGAGGCCCGCAGGGCCGAGTTCCGCAGCCGCCCGACTCCGCGAGCACGCGAGGGAAGTCAGGCGCAAAGCGTCTGACCGCGAACGCCGGGTCGCCTTTTCTTGGTTACTTCTTTTGGCGAAGCAAAAGAAGTAACACGCCCGCCAGGGCGGGATCCGGCTTGAACGGAAAAGCCGCGGCAAAGCGACGCGGCAAATCGCAAGCCGAACCGTTGTGCTCTGCGACGCGCAGCCCAAGCCACGCCGCTCCCCGATGCCAACCCAACGGCCGGCGCTGCGTTGCCGCCACTGTGCGCAAAGTGCCCGCACCACGGCACCGAACACCCCCGCCGTGCGATCCGTCGCTCCCCCACCCCAAATCCGCTACCGAGCGGATTACCAAAGCGGCATACTCGCCGCCACATCCGAATCCGTTCTGGAGCATGGGCATGAACCCGTTTGCGAACAAACGCATCCTGGCCGCTGGCGCGGTCGTCGTGGCACTCGCGGCCGCTGGCGGTGGCTGGTGGTACAAGCACCGTGCAGCCGGCGCGGGCGGGACGATGGCGGGCGATGCGGTGATCGCGGATACCGGCGGCCCCTTCGCGGCGACCGATTGCCGCGCGCGTTTGTTCGAGGATCAGCCCGCGCTGGCGGTGGTGTTCTCAGAACCGGTGGATCGCAGCCAGGCACTCGACAAGGTTTTCCAGGTGACCGACCTCGGCCGCATCGACGGCAAGTCCGAATCGGGCGAGGAGCAGGCCAACGGCAGCAAGCCGCGCAATGCTGACAAAGCGGCGCCGGGTGAAAAGATTCTGCAGGGCAGCTGGGTGGTGGATGGCAACCCGCGCATCGTCGTGTTCCCCTACATCCAGCCGCAGCGCAAATATCGCATCACGGTAAACGAGGGCGTGCTGGCCGCGAGCGGCGCGAAGCTCGCCAGCGCAAAGACCTGCGAGCTGGCGACGGAAGAGATGCCGCCTTCCTACTTCTTTGCCAGCAAGGGTACGGTGCTGCCTGCGAAGCAGAACGGCGGCTTGCCGGTCGTCACGGTGAACGTCGCAGAAGTGGATGTGCAGTTCCTGCGCGTCGAGCCGGAGAACCTGCCGCGCTTCATCGAGCAAGTGATCGCGGGGCGGCGTGCGCCGGCTTCGGACGAGGAGGCGGCGGGCGAGGGCGGTGAGGAGAACTATGAGTATGGCTACGACACTAACAGCCGGCTCAAGGGCACGGTGGGTTCCTGGCAGCTCGATCGCCTGCGCGATGTATCGAAGAGCGTGTACGCGGGCCGCTTCCTGACCGGCGACAAACCGAACAAGCGTCAGGTGACCTTCCTGCCGGTGGAAGACGTGAAGGAACTGCAGGAACCCGGCGTCTACATCGCGGTGATGAGCCAGCCGGGGCGCTTCCGCGAGGAATACCAGGTCACCTACTTCTACGTCTCCGACATCGGCCTGCACGCGCATCGCAACACCAAGACGATGGATGTCTTCGCCACCTCGCTGGTGAGCGGCAAGGCGATGGGGGATGTCGACATCGAGGTGCTCGACGCGAACGCGAAGCGGCTCGCCAAAGCCAAGGTTGATGGTGACGGGCATGTGCAGATCGCCGGCCTGCCCGCATCGGCCCACTTGCTGCTGGGGCGGCGCGGCAAGGAGTTGTCGCTGGTTGCACTGCGCGAGCCAGGGCTGGACCTGTCGGAGTTCGATATCGGTGGCCACCTGCCGCGCGACGCGAAGTTGTTCGTGTACGCCGGACGTGATCTGTACCGGCCGGGCGAGAAGTTCAACGTCTCGCTGCTCGCACGCGATGCCGACGGCCGCGCGCTGCCGCCCTCGCCGGTGCAGGCGATCCTGAAGCGGCCGGATGGCCGTGCGGTCGTTACGCAAAGCTGGCGCCCGAACGACAAGCAGCCCGGCTACTTCCAGCAGGCGCTCAGCCTGCCGGCCGACGCGCAGACCGGCCGCTGGATGCTGGAGGTGCGTGCCGATCCTGCAGCGAAGGCGCCGGATGCGGTGTGGAGCTTCCAGGTTGAGGAATTCCTGCCCGAACGCATGAAGCTGGATCTCAAGACCGCCAAGGCGCCGCTGATGGGCGGCGACGCGTTTGAGGTGGCGGTGCAGGGTGACTACCTCTTTGGCGCGCCGGCGGCGGGCAATCGGCTGCTCGGCAGCGTAGCGATCGAACGTGCGCGCACGCCTTTCACGAAGGAGTGGAACGGCTTCATCTTTGGCGACTTCGCTGACGACACGCTCAAGCGCCGCAGCGAAATGGAAGAAACCGCGCTCGACGACAAGGGCGCCGCGAATGTCACGGTGCCGACGGGTGTCGATAGTGCGAAGTCGCCGGTCACGGTGCGTGCGTCCTTCAGCCTGCTTGAATCCGGAGGCCGCCCGGTGGTGCGTTCGGTCGAACGCATCTGGTGGCCAGCCAAGGCGATGATCGGCGTGCGCCCGGCCTTCGACCGCGATGTGTCGCGCGAAGAACAGAACGCCGATTTCGAGCTGGTCCGCGTGACGCCCGCCGGTGTGTTGGCGCCGCTGGCGCAGGCGAAGATCCGCTTGTTCCGCGAAGACCGCCAGTACTACTGGCGCTTCGACGATCAGCGCGGCTGGCATTCCGGTTTTACCGAGACCGAGGAGCTGATCGAATCCGGCGCGGTGGTGCTGAAGCAGCGCGCCAAAGTGTCCTTGCCGGTCAAGTGGGGGCGCTACCGCCTCGAAGTGGAAGACCCGGACACGCAGCAAACGCTGCGCTATCGCTTCTATGCCGGCTGGAACGCACAGGACGCCGACGATGTAGGCAACCGGCCGGATCGTGTGCAGATGAAGCTCGAAGGCGTGCCGGCCAAACCGGGCGACAACGTGCGCCTGACTTTGACGCCGCCGCACGATGGCGAAGCGCTGGTCGTGGTCGAAGGCGACAAGGTGCTGTGGACCAAGCGCGTCGCGGCCTCGACCGGTGGCACCACGGTCAGCATTCCGGTCGATGCGAAGTGGGCGCGGCACGATCTGTATGTGTCCGCCGTCGTGTTCCGCCCCGGCAGCCAGGGCGACCGCGTGACGCCGGCGCGTGCGCTGGGCCTCGCGCACCTGCCGCTGGCGCGTGAGGACCGCCGCCTCAAGGTACAGGTGACGGCGCCCGACAAAGTGCAACCGGAACGCATCACAAAAGTGAAGGTCAAGGTCGATGGCGCGGCGGGCAAAGTGGCGACGGTGACCCTCTCGGCGGTTGATGTGGGCATCCTCAACATCACGCGCTACAAGACGCCGGACCCCTTCGACTTCTTCTTCGGCAAGCATCGCTATGCGCCTGAACTGCTCGATCTGTACGGCAAGCTGATCGAGAAAATGGATGGCACGCGCGGCAAGCTCAAATGGGGCGGTGACGCCGGCATGCGCGACAGCCAGTCGATGCCGAAGAAGGTGAAGCTCGTCGACATCTTCAGCGGCCCGGTGCAGCTCGATACCAAGGGCGAAGCCGAAATCCCGCTCGACATTCCGGACTTCAATGGCACGCTGCGGCTGATGGCCGTGGCCTCGACCGCCGAGCGCTACGGCAACACCGAACGCGAGATGACCGTCGCCGCGCCCATCGTTGCGGAACTCGCGACGCCACGCTTCATCGCGCCGGGTGATCTGGCGACCATTGCACTCGATGTGACTAACCTTTCCGGTGCGCCGCAAGACATCACGCTCAAGCTCGAAGCGACCGACCCGGCAAAGATCAAGGATGGAGAGCGCACGCTCAAGCTCGCCGACAAGCAACGCAGCACGCTGCGCTTCCAGGCCGAGGCGACGGATGCCTACGGCCTTGCTCGCGTCACGCTGCAGTTGAAGACGGGCGGCGCCAAGCCGATCGTCATCAAACGCGAATCGGCCCTGCAGGTGCAACCGCCAGTGCCGATGGAGCGCGTGGTACGCCGCGCGCGCATCGAGCCGAACGGTAGCCTCAAGCTCGATCCGACGATGATCGCGCCGTACTTCAAGGCATCGAGCAATGTCAGCGTCACGCTTTCGAACAAGCCGCCGCTGAACGTGAAGGCGCTGGTCAAGGGCCTGCTCGACTACCCCTACGGCTGCCTTGAGCAAACCACCAGCGCGGCCTATCCGCATGTGTTCATCGACGAGGCCGGTGCCAAGGCGATGGGGCTGGAGCCGCGCACCCGTGAGCAGCGCGCCGCCTTCATCGAAGGCGCGATCGGCCGTATCGCCGGCATGCAGGGCGCGCAAGGGGGCTTCACGCTGTGGGGCCAGGGCAACTACGAACCGTGGCTGACCGCCTATGTCGCCGGTTTCCTGCAGGATTCACGCGAGGCCGGTTTCACCGTGCCGGCGGAGATGAGCAAGCGCGCGCAGACCTGGATGCTGCAGCAACTGCAGAACGCGCCCAACAACTTCCCCAGCATCCCCGGCACGGTCAAGCCAGACGACAAGGGCTTCTACAAGGCGCAGGACTACGAGCTGCTGCGCAACGGCCATCAGCGCTTCGCCGAGATGGCGCACCTCGCTTACATGCTCGCCCGTGAGCAGGCCGCGCCGCTCGCTACGCTGCGATTGTTGCACGACCAGTACCGCGACCGCGCGCGTTCACCGCTACCGCTGGTTCATCTTGCGATTGCCTTGCAGCTCTCCGGTGACCCGGCGCGCGCCAAGGTTGCACTCGATGAAGCGATGACGCGCCGCTATGGCGTTCAACCGACCGGCTACTACTGGGAATGGCTGGGTGACTACGGCTCGCCGGTGCGTGACCTGGCGCTGTCGTACGCGCTGCTGGTGCGGCACAAGATTGCGCACCCGCGCCGGGAGCAGATCCTCTTTGACCTCGCTGACCGCCTCGGCGAGCGTGGTGGCTGGGCGTCCACTCAGGAACGCCTGTCGCTGTTCCTCGCGGCACGCGCGGCGGGCGGCGACGGCAAGCAGGAATGGAGCGCCGTGCTGAAGAACGGTGACGCGGCCCAAACACTCACCTCGAAGAGCTCCGAAGCACGCAGCTTCGACGCTGCCGCACTCGCCCGTGGCGTGCAGATCGATAGCAGCCACAGCGAGGCCCTGTTCGTCGAGATCGAAGCCAGCGGCTACCCGGTCAAGGCGCCCGAACCGAAGTCCGACGCCATCAAGCTAACCCGCACCTGGTACGAGGCCGATGGCAAGGAATGGAAGGGGCGCCCGCTCAAGGTGGGCGACATGATGATCGTGCGCGTCACCGCCAGCGCAAAGCAGCGCATCGAAGACGGCTTGATCGTCGACCACATTCCGGCCGGTTTCGAAGTCGAGAACCTCAATCTCTCGCAGGGGCCATCAGCGCAGGAGTTCACCGTTGGCAACATCAACGTCGGCCAGGCGATGGAGGATGCGCGCATCAAGCACCGTGAGTTCCGCGACGACCGCTATGTCGCCGCGGCGCGGCTTGAGCCGGGTGAGCTCAACGTGTTCTACATGGTCCGCGTCGTCACGCCGGGCCGCTACGTCGTTCCGGCCCCGTTCGCGGAAGACATGTACCGACCCGAACTGCGCGGCATCGGCCCCGCCTCGGCGCCGATCACGATCGTCGATCCGCGGGCGCCGCAGGACAAGTAACGGCTGAGAATGTGCATGGAGGTGTCGTGATGACGCAAATCGGCGAGGGTGTTGCGGTTGGCTTGGTACTAGACGAACCTGGCGACAAGAAGTGCATCTTCTGCGGTGAGGACCATCAGAAGAAAGAACAGGAGCCACTTCCACCAGAGACGTTTACGCGCAATGACGACGCGCTTACACAGGCGGGACGCAGTTACATAAAAGGCGATGCGGATCGATCCTGCTATTACCCGAAGGACGCTTCGGGCGCGTGGGTGAGTCCATTGGAGCCGCCTGCCTGGGATGATCAGACGATCTTCAAGACATACCTTAAGGGTGGCAAGACCAGCGCGCGCGCTGAGAAATATCAACCTCCACCAATCAAGGGATGGATCGCCGCTCCCCACCACATGGTCGCGGTTTGCTGCATGAACGGCACGAACAAATTGCCGCGAAAGCCAAAGGTGAATCCGTGGGCGAAGAAAGGGGCGTATGACATCAATGGCGGCGGTAATTGCATCTTCCTGCCCAGCTCGGCGAGTCAGTTCTTCGCGGCGTACTACTTGGCGAGATCACGTGGCACAGGGAGGCCATTGCAGGGGCACCTTGGCGCGCACAGGAAGATCTATTTCGAGACTGTCTGGGCGATGCTTGAGCGGACCGTACGGCTGCTCAAGGCCGAGGGGTTCTGCGACAAGACAGAGGAACCGGCCGACAAAGATGCGATCGCGAGGGCTGTTGTTGAGGAGATGCATGTGACGGAGGCAACGCTGTTCAGAAAGCTCGCTGCGCGCCAGCCCGAAGATGCCTTCCGTCTGGGCGCCGAGAGCTACATCGAGATCCCTCCTGACGATGTTGATATCAACGTGGCGCGCGCGCAGATTGCCCCCTTTCTGCAGGGCGCCTATGAAACCCTGCCGGAGTGGTACTGATCATGCATTACCTGCTTCGTTCTGCTCGCGAAACCTATCCGTCCATCGTGCTTCGAACCGCCATAGAGCAGCTCGACTGGGTGAGTGGCGTGCGTTTTGTACGGCCGATGCCGCCGTTGGAATTCGAATTCGAGTCCCCGCATGGCTTCGTTTGGCCTGATTACCTGAGACCCAACTCAGCCATTCCTCTTTTTTCCGCAACGATGTGCGACGTGTTGCAGAGTGCCGGAGTTTCAAATATCGATTACTACCCGGCACGAGTAACAAACACCGCAACCGGCGAGACGAGGGCGTACAACGCCGCGAACATCATTGGCATGGTGGCGGCGATGGATAGGGGGCTATCGGTGTATGAGCCCGCGCGGCGACACCCCGTGATGGTGCGTTCGATCGATCGACTCGTTATCGACGAAGGCCGTTGCCAAGGTTTGCGCCTTTTCCGGCTGGCCGAGTACGACTTGCTTGTGCTTGTCGATGAGCAGGTGGCGAGAATTGTGGGATCAGCGCCATTGACGGGAGTGAGGATCGAGAACCCCGTCGACTGGGATGGGTTTGCTGACTGATTGCCGCTCAGCGGGAGCGTGTCCACCTCAGACGGTACGGCGGGCGATATTCGGCTCCAGAATCCGTGAGCCGCAGGTTGCGCCTCTGGCCAATTCGGCGCACCTTAGGTCGAACCTCGCTGGGATGGGGCGGGCGTATGGCCTGCATTGGCTATATCGCCTCTTTTGTGTAACCCGGGCATCCAGTCGCGTGCAGGTTGCCTTGCCGTCTCCCACGCGAGACCCCGAACGGTGCGATTGATGAATTGGGGCTCGCTTACGTCGGTCATGAATTGAGCCAGATCCTCCCACAGATCCCACTCCGCCGATGCAGTCTCTGCGCTGATCGGAAGCGCGCGACCCTTGATCACCCAGCGTTTCGCGCTTGTGGCCCTGGCGAGCACGAGCACGAGCGCGGGCGATTGGGTGCTACCGGCGCCAGTCCAGCATCGTTTGATGCGCATCGCTTGCAGCCAGCTCCGTGGCACATCTTTCAACGAAAGTCTTTCCACTTCAGCCGGCTGACAGTGAGCGCGGAGGCGTCGCGCATCATGGCGTCTGCGTTCAGATTGCCATTGATCGACATGTGTGCGGACGTGCCGTCGCCCCAGTCCCAGTTGTGCCAACTCACCCAGTAGGCGATCTCGGGGTAATCCTTCTGCCGCCGGCTCACGTAGAGGCGGTCGTCAAAGCTTCCGGTCAACGTCACAGCGCCGACAGCGCCCCATTCGCCCATGCCCATGGGTTTTCCGAGGTCGCGCAGATCGCTGTAGTACGGAATGTCCAGCTTGTCGTTGTAGGAGGTTGCCGCTACGACGTCGACAAAATTGTTGCCAGGGTATCGCCACGTGACCGGGTAATACGAATAGGGCGAATAGACCCAAAGCAGGTTATGTAGCCCCTTGTCCTTGGTGAAATAGCGGTGCATGTCCTGCCAGACCGCGACGTACGGGTCCGTACCGGTGCTTGGCGGATTTGTGGCGCCCCACCAGAACAGGTTCCAGTTCATTTCCTGCATCGGACGCCACAGCACGACGACCCCTGCGCTCTGTAGTTCGCCAAGAGCGGCCGCGATCCGATCGAGCTTCTTGCGCCAGATAGCGTGCATCGGGGATGCCGGGTCCAGCAACTTGCGGAGGTCGACGTTCTTCATGTTGTCGCCAGTCTGGCGGGTGTTGCTCCAGACTCCGCGGTTGCCGGCAAGATCGCTTTCATCGTTGAGCCACGGGCTCTGCGGACTCCAGTTGATAGTTACTAGGCCACCTTTCTGCCAGTGAGCGATAAGGACCTTGTTTGCGGCGGCGAGTCGCTCCGGTGTGAAAATCTCATCGTGCTCATAGTCCAATCCGACGATACCGGGCAGTTCTCCGCTGCTTGCTTCGAGTGCGCCAACAAGAGGCGCATAACCGACGTTGCCGCTTTGGTTGAGGATTTGGTCGCCGTGCCCGGTATTCTGTCCAACCACCACCCCTGAGCCGCGCTGGGACGACAGGGCATGCACATAGTGCAAGACCGCAACGGCGTCTGCACTGGCGGCAGGGTCGCTCGGGTTGGCGATGGTTGCCGCTGCTGGGGGGCTATCCGACGATCCGCCACACGCCACAAGAACCAGCAGCAGAGCAATACTCGCCGCGGTGATGACTGGCTTCATGAGTACTCCATGGTTGTTGAGTCCGATTTGCGAGCAAGTCGCCGTCCGCAAAATTCCGCGTCGACTCTGGGTCCTGTTTAGCAACCTTGGGCAAGCCGATTCACAGGTGTTGATGCCCTTTTTGTGCCACTTCGATTCTTCTCGCTGGAATCGGTTGATCAGGTCTGCGGCCATTCGACACCAAATGCCTAGTGGATACGACGCCGTCATCGCGGATTTCGACCATCGCCGTGCGTACTGTCACATTCGCCGTCGATGCGGTGTGGGTTGTCTTTGCGGCGACAAAGACAATGCCGGTGTAATTTTCTTGCGGCATGCAGCGTTAGCGCTGCCGAAGCCAGCCTGAGAGGCGCTCCGGCGCCCATTTCTGACGAGATCGATCAATGAAATGCAGAGTTCTTGCCGCGCTGGCATGTGTACTTTTGATGCTGAGCGGTTGTGGTGGTGATAACGCAGGCGACGAGAAGCCCGTGGCGTTCACTCAGGAGTCGCTTGCGGTACCTGTAGATGGCGCCTCGCGTTATGTGCTCTACGTTCCACCGGGTTACGAGACGAGTTCCGACAAACGCTGGCCGCTGGTGATTTTCCTGCACGGCTCTGCTCGCTTGGGTGAGCTTGGATTCGACAACATGATCCGGATTGGCGTGATGGGATTCATGCGGAATACTGGCACTCACTTTCCGGCAATCATCATCGCACCACAGCAGGAGGTGGATTTCTACCAATATCCAACGAATGCTGAGTGGCCAATTACCTGGCACGACCCGGTCTTTCTTGATGCAGTGATTCGGGACGTCGAAAGCCGCTATCGCGTCGACAAGACGCGGGTGTCGATCACCGGCGGCAGCATGGGGGGATTCGGTAGTTGGGCGATGGCGCTGAGTTTTCCGAAGCGCTTCTCGGCCGTCATGCCGGTCGCGGGCGGACTCACGAATGACGATCTGCTTTACTTCTCGAACATCCCGCTGACTGGCGCGGAAGATTGGGGCCACGCATTCGATGCCGTCGCCAGCAATACGGTGCGTGTCTACAGCGGCTTGTCCGACAACAATGTACCGATTGCCGTTGCGCGCAATCCGGTATCGTTGCTGCGGAGTGCGGGCGGCAATCCGGATGTCCACGAAGAAGCGATGGACCACGCGGGGGTGCAACTGCTGGCCTTTACCAAGGACCCGGTGGACTGGATGCTTGCTCGTGATCGGCCCGATGCCGACAGCGCCTCAACGCCAATACCTAACCCACAGGAATTCGCGGGTGCGTACCACTTCGATACCGGCGAGAAGGTGAGCATTTCCGCGACCGACCGCCAGATCCGGCTCGATTTCGGTCCGGGCCGCAACCCGATGCCCTTCCTCTATATCCGTGACGACCGGTTCATCGCGGGCTGGTTGATGTATGCGCGTCGGGATAGTGCGGGCAATGTGAAGTGCTTCGTCTCTCCGCTGCCGGCGGTCAAGGTGCCGTATCGCTTTTACCCCGACCTCATTCGGGACGACGCCACCGAGGCATGCCGCGCCTAGGCGCGCAGTCCGCGCCCACGTTAGCGAGGGCAATGTTCGCGCGCGCGGGCGACGCGAACGGCCGCGTGTCGGGTTACGCTTTCGGTTGATTGGCCGTATGCCGCTTGTGAATACCATGAACCGAAAACACATCAACCTCATCGCCGAACTCGCCGTCAATCTGGCGCTGCCGTGGATGGCCTACACGCTGGCCGAGCCGCGCTGGGGCGAGTTGGGGGGCTTGATTGCCTCGGCGATTCCGCCCCTGCTTTGGAGCCTGGGCGAGTTGCTGCGGCATCGGCGTCTGGACGCGCTGAGCGTGTTGGTGTTGGTCGGCATTGCGATGTCGCTGGTGGGCTTGGCTCTGGGTGGCGATGCGCGGATATTGCTGGTCCGCGAATCCCTGGCTTCTGGTGCGATTGGCGTGGCCTTTCTGGTGTCGTTATTGTTTGAGAAGCCGCTGATTTTCTACCTCGCGCGCGCGACGATGGCCCGTGAGCAAGACGACGCCCACGAGATGATCGAGGCGTGGTGGGCCACCTCGGGAGCCCGTCGGGCGGTGTCGGTGATGACCGCGGTGTGGGGGAGCGGCCTCACCGCCGAGGCCGCGCTGCGTACCTGGCTGGCATGGACCTGGCCACCCGCCCGCTTCCTCGCGGTGGCCCCATTCATTGGCTACGGGCTGGTCGCGCTGCTGATGCTGTGGACGCTGTGGTATCGCCGCCTGCTGGGGCGCGCAGAGCGCGATGCCGGCCCGGCTGATGGCCAGCAGGTCGGCCCGCAAGATGCGGTGGGTTGAAGCCGCTCGCGATGACGACGCGCAGGTCGTCACGAGCGATGCGATGCTGAGGCGAAAGACTTGAGTTGGATGCAAGCGCGCAGTGTGGCGATCAAGCGGATGCTCGCTGCACTGGCTGTGCGCCGCAGCGCACGCGTGGCATTGGCGACGCTTGCTTGCCTCGTCCTCACGGCGTGGGTGCTCGATCGCCTGTTTCCGTTGCCGCTTCCGCCGCACGAGGCCGGACTGATCGTTGCCGCAGCCGACGGCACCCCGCTGCGCACCTGGCCTTCAGTGGATGGCGTATGGCGCTACCCGGTTACGGCAGAACAGGTGTCACCGCGCTACCTGCAGGCGGTGCTCAACTACGAAGACCGTTGGTTCCGCTGGCATCCGGGCGTGAATCCCTTCGCGATGCTGCGTGCGGCGTGGCAGTGGGCGCGCAACGGGCGCATCGTTTCCGGCGGATCGACGCTGACGATGCAGGTGGCGCGCATGCTCGATCCGCCGCCACGCACCTTGCGCGGCAAGCTGCGCCAGGTCGTGCGTGCCTTGCAGCTTGAAGTGCACTTCTCGAAGGATGAAATCCTCACGCTGTACCTGAACCATGCGCCGATGGGCGGCATCGTCGAAGGTGTTGAAATGGCGAGCCGGGCTTACCTTGGCAAACCGTCCAAATACCTCAGCCACGCCGAGGCCGCAATGCTCGCGGCCTTGCCACAGGCGCCGTCGCGGCTGAGGCCCGATCGTGCGCCGGACAAGGCGCAGGCCGCGCGCGACAAGGTGCTCGATCGCATGGCTGCATTTGGTGTGTGGTCGGCAGCCGAAGTGGCCGATGCGCGTGTTGAGCGCGTCGGCGCACAGCCGATCCGCGCGCATTGGCTTGCGCCGCTCGCGGCCGAGCGCCTGCGCGGCGAAGCGCGCACCCCGGCCGCAGCAGCGCGTACCGAAGGCGCCTTGCAGCTTGTACGCTCCACGCTGGAACCTGAGGTGCAAAGCACGCTGGAGCGCATGTTGCTGGATCGCGTCGATCAATTGCCGCCGAAGGTGTCGATGGCGGCGTTGGTGATGGACAACGCCAGTCTTGCGGTGCTCGGCTATGCCGGCTCGGCGGATTTCTCCGATCGCGCCCGTTACGCATACGTCGACATGGTGCGAGGCGTGCGCTCTCCGGGCTCCACGCTGAAACCCTTCCTCTACGCGATCGCGCTGGACGAAGGCCTGATTCATTCAGAGAGCCTGCTCAGTGATGCGCCGCAGGCTTTCTCCGGCTATGAGCCCGGCAACTTCCAGGCCGCATTCTCCGGCCCGGTCAGCGTTGCCGAAGCACTGACACGGTCGCTCAACGTGCCGGCGGTCGATCTGCTCGACCGCGTGGGGCCGCAACGTTTTGCCGCCCGGTTGCGGGCGGGCGGCCTGCGTTTGCGCATGGCCAAGGGCGCTACGCCCAACCTGTCACTCATCCTCGGTGGCGCAGGTACAACGCTGGAGGAACTCGTCGGCGCGTATCGGGCGCTGGCCGCGGGCGGGTTGGCTGGCCAACCACGCCTCACGCCCGATGCCCCGCGGGTGGAGAACCGCATCATGAGCGAGGGGGCCGCCTTCATCGTGCGCGACATCCTTGAAACCGGTGGTCACCCCGACCGGCCCTTCATCGAGGCGGGCTCGCGGCGCGTGGCGTGGAAAACCGGCACCAGCTTTGGTTTTCGCGACGCATGGGCGGTTGGTGTGACCGATCGCCACACGATAGGTGTCTGGGTCGGCCGCCCGGACGGCACACCCAACCCCGGCTTCTTCGGGGCCAACATCGCCGCGCCGCTACTGAAGGACATCGCGGCGGCGCTGCCCGGCGCCGCCGCGAGCGCGCCACGCACGCCGCCGAAGAACGTCGGCGTGGCGGAAATCTGCTGGCCGCTTGGTCGCGCATTGGCCGACACCGATCCGGCGCATTGCCACCAGCAGCGCACTGCATGGACGCTTAACGGTGCCGCGCCGCCAACGCTGCCGGACCGCGTGCGTCCGAGCGGGCAGCTCGATACGGTCTGGATCGATCCGGACAGCGGCTTGCGCACTACACCCGCCTGTCGAGCCGATGCCCAGGCCCGCCGCGTCGCGCGTTGGCCGACGCATCTGGAGCCCTTCCTCGGCCCTGCAATGCGTGAACGCGTTGGCATCCCCGCCTGGTCGCCGCGCTGCGTGGCCGCCGGCGACGGTGCGGGCAATCTCCGCATCAATGGTCTGACGCCGGGCAGTGTGCTTCGGCCGGCGCCTGGCCAGGCCTCCGCGCGGGTGCAGTTGCAGCTGCTGGGGGCGAGCGGCGCCGTGTGGTGGCTGCTGGACGGGCGGGTGCTGCGCAGCGCGCCGGCCGCTGCGACTCAGCTGATCGAGGTCGCTACCGCCGGCGCCCACACTGTCAGCGTGGTGGATGCCGGCGGGCGCTTCGCGGTGGTGGATTTCAGCATGAGTCTGCCGCGGGCGAACTGAGCTCCCGGCGGCGGCGCTGCCGAATCAGGTCGTGAGTTCGCCTGAGATGTAGCTGGAGAGCTGGCTGATCGTGCGTTGCTGTTCTTCGATCACCGCTTTCACCGCATCACCGATCGTGACGATGCCGATCAGCTGGCCCTTCTCAACCACTGGCAGGTGGCGGATGCGGTTGTTGGTCATGATCGCCATGCAGTCGTCGATCGTCTGCGTTGGCGAGACGGTCAGCACATTGCAGGTCATCAGGTCCCCGATGGTCGACTCCGCCGAGGTGCGGCCCTTGAGCACCACTTTCCGCGCGTAGTCACGTTCGGTGAATATGCCGGCGAGGCGCTCGCCTTCGGTGACCAGCACCGAACCCACATCGTTCTTCGCCATCAACTCCAGCGCATGCAACACGCTTTGATCCGGCGAAACGGTGAACACCTTGCCACCCTTGGCTTGAAGCATCTGCCGTACCGTAATCGTCATTGCCTTGCTCTCCTCGCTGTGGGTATGCCGCTCTCGGGCGGATCTGTGAGCTTCTAATCTGGACTGCCCGCATCAAAATCACAAGGATTGCTTTGCAGTGTGCGCGAGGACACACGGCACCGCAGCCAGCCCTTGCTGCCGGCAACGGCGGAGGGCATCGTACCCCCTCCTTTCCCGGCAGGGCCAGCCCCGCCAATGTTCCCGACCTTTTCGGACCGATCATGATTGCGTTTGCCCGCCGTGCCCTGAGTTGCCTTAGCGTGTGTTCGATGCTGTTGTGTGCAGGCCCATCGTCGGCCGAAGAGGCCCAGGTCGCCGCGCGCCAGGCAGAGATGTCGGCTGCGGTGCAGGCCGCCGAAGCGGTGAAGGTGGTCGGCCCGGCCGAAGTGAAGCTGCTCGACCAGGCCACGTTGAAGTTGCCCGCAGGCCGCATCTGGGTGCCGCAGCCGGCTGCTGGCAACCTGATGCACGCGATGGGCAACAGCGCGGATGATCGCCTCGCTGGCGTGATCTTCCCGGACGGCGAGGGCGACTGGCTGGTTGTGGCGGAGTTCGAGAAGGCGGGCTACATCAAGGACGACGACGCGCGTGACTGGAAGGCCGACGAGTTGCTTGAAAACATCAAGCAAGGCACCGCCGCCAGCAACGAAGATCGCCGTGCGCGCGGCATCCCTGAGCTCGACGTGCTCGGCTGGGTGCAGGCGCCGACCTACGATGCTGCCACGCACCGCCTTGTGTGGTCGATCCGCGCACGCCAGAAAGGCCAGCCTGAAAGCGCTGAAGGTTCGATCAACTACAACACCTACGCACTCGGGCGCGATGGTTACTTCAGCCTGAACCTGGTTACCGGCGCCGATCGCATCGCGCAGGACAAGCCGGTCGCGCATGCCCTGCTTGCCGCGCTCGAGTACGGCGACGGCAAGCGCTACTCGGACTTCAATGCCTCCACCGACAAGGTGGCTGAGTACGGGCTCGCCGCGCTTGTCGGCGGCCTGGCGGTGAAGAAGCTCGGGCTCTTCGCCGTGATTGCCGCCTTCGCGGCCAAGTCGTTCAAGCTGATCGCGCTCGGCGGTGTTGCGCTGGTGGCCGCCGCCCGCCGCCTGTTTGGCGGGCGCAAGGCGCAGCAGGACGACGCGTCCGTCTGAGCGCGGTGTCGAATCAGGCGCGCCGGAGCACGCTGCGCGCCTGAGCGGCGTACACTCGGTCCGTGCTCGGCACGCCGCGTATCGACGACGCCACCTCCCCGGCGAGCACAAAGCCAAGCGCATCGAGCAGCGCCTGCGAGCGCAGGTTGCGGGTGTCCGCCACCGCACGGAGCACCGCCACCGCACGCTCGTGCCACAGCCATTCAATCATGCGTCGCACCGCCACGCGGCCGATACCGTGGCCCCAGAATGCCGGCGCGATCAGGTAGGCCAGTTCGGCCTCTCCGTCGGGCATCACCGTCGCCTGCACAATGCCAGCAACGGCGCCGTCTTCCGGAAGCCGCACGGCCCAGTTGAGCCACTCCTCGTTCAGGTGCGCGGGCGCGCCAGCGGCGAGACGCGCGAACCACGCGGCCAGTTCCTGTTGCGAACCCGGCTGCTCGATCGGGACGAACGCATACAGCGCATCGGACTGCGCATGGGGCCAGAAGGCCTCTGCGTGGTGCGTGGCGAGTGGTTCGAGCAAGATCGTGTCAGGCGTTACAGGCATGGTCTGACGGTGGAGCCCTGGAGGGGTGATTCGTACCGCAAGTGTGCGCGTTGCACCAGACCAGCTTGGCAAATTCATGCAAAAACGCCCGGCGCGATCGTGGCCGCCGGGCGTTTTGCGTAACCAGCGCCGTGCGCGCCGGTGTGCGAGGTTCAATTCACACTGACGGCCGACCAAGCGCGTGCCACGGCGGCGTATTGCGCAGAGCTTGCCCCGAAGAGGTCCGCCGCCGCGCTGAGCGTTGCGGTGCGGGCGCCCTTGTAGTTGGTGTTGGACGTCATGTACACCGTGAGCGCGCGGTACCAGATCTTGCCTGCCGCATCGCGCCCGATCGCAGTGAGCCCGGTATCTGCATTGCAGACCAGTTGTGAGGCCGACAGGTTGAAGCCGGTCGGCACCTTGGCGCCCTCGGCGAGCAGGTAGAAGAAGTGGTTCGCCACGCCGGACGAATAGTGCACGTCGAGCGAACCCAGCGTGCTGCTGTAGCAATCGGGCGATGAGCCATCAAGGCTTGGCTTGAACATGTAGCGCAGCGCCTTGGTCGGGTTGCTGACGCCCTTGTTCGCGACGAAGATCTTCTCGCCGATCAGATAGTCGCCTGGGTCCGATGCGTTGCTGGCATAGAACTCCACCAGCGTGCCGAAGATGTCCGACGTTGCTTCGTTCAGGCCGCCTGATTCACCCGAGTAGGTGAGGTTGGCCGAACGGCTGGTGACGCCGTGCGTCATCTCGTGGCCGGCCACGTCGAGCGAGGTGAGCGGATAGTAGCTGGTGCCATCACCGTCGCCGTAAGTCATGCAGAAGCAGGAGTCGCTCCAGAACGCGTTCACATACTTGCGGCTGTAATGCACCCGCGAATAGGCGCCACGTCCATCGTTCGCAATGCCGTTGCGACCGTGCACATTCTTGTAGTAATCCCAGGTGACGTTCTGCCCGAAGGTGGCGTCGACGGCCGCGGTGGCGGTGTCGGCGGTGGTGCCGTCGCCCCACACGTTGTCGGCGTCGGTGAAGATCGTGCCGCCGCTGGTGCGGTTCTTCAGGTTGGTGGTGTAGTGGTTGCCACGCGAGGGGTCACGCAAGGCGTAGCCGCCAGTGCTCTGGCTGTCGGTGGTCAGCGAAACGGAGCCGTCGAACAGGCTCTTGCCGGTGCCCAAGGTGGCGGCTGTTTCGATCTCGTCCCACTTGTCGAGCACTTGGCCACCGTGGGCGTCGATGAAGGTGTGCATCACGCTGGGTGTGCCGTCGGGTGCCGTGCCGGTCGTCACTATTTCATAGGCGAGCGTGGGTTGGCTGCCGCGCGCGAAGATCACCTGCTCGCTGCGCGAGGCGCCGTCGCGCTGCCCGCGGAATGCCGATTCCGCGACGGCCGTGGCCGCGAGGTCGTCGAGCGTCGGGCGGGTGTCGATCTGATGCCGTGTCGCCATCGTGTGGCTGAAGCGCTGCGCTTGTCCGCGCGCATTCGAATGCACGACGATGTCGCCGCCGATCACGCGCAGCCCCTTGTAGGTGCGGTCGAAGCGGACATGCTCACTACCGTCGGCATCGGTAATCGTGCCGCGTGCGATGAACTGATCGCCTTCGGATGCCTGCACGTTTGCGCCGAAGTTCTGCAGATGGATCTGGGCGCGTTTGACCGCCGGGGCGGATGCTTCCTGCGCCGAGGCGGCGCCAACGCTGGACAGTGCGACTGCGATTGAGACCACAAGCTGACGTTTGCGAAACACCATGGGTAACTCCTTCTCTGTCGGGCTGGAGAGTCGGGGTGCGCAGTTGTGCCACGTACCCTCGTCGGTCGGGGGGATTCGAATAGCATAGTTGCGGCGGACGCGCTGTCCAGCGTTTCCCGCATCGAAGGCCGGAGTTGACCGATCCGGCGTGGCTGTCGCGCCGCATCCGCTACGATTGCCACGCTGCTCATCCGGCAGCGATCCGGCCCCGCAACCACGCGGGCGCCAGCAGAGGTCACACGATGAATACTGCCCAAGCCCAGCACGCCACTCCCATTCCCGCAGCCGATGTTTTGCCGGCGATGCGGTTTCTTGTTCTCGCTGCGCGATTGCTCTGTGAATACAACATGCGCGCTGAACTGCTGCGGCGGAAATTGCTCCGCGCGGCGTCGCACCTTGGCCTCGATATCCTGGTCTTCGTCAGCTACCGCGGCGTCACGCTCTTTTCGCCCGGCGGGCAACAGTTCCACGCGCAAGCCCCCGAGCTGCGCATCAACGTGGCCGTCAGCTCGGTCGTCAATCGGGTGATCGATGAGGTGTGCGAAGGCCGCATCGGGTTGGCCGAAGCAACTGCAGAGTTGGAGTCGATCGAGCGCCGTGCCGTGCGCCATAACCGCTGGCTGCTCGCCTGCATTTTCGGCGTTGCAGCCGCAGCGCTGGCGCGCTTGCTGCAAGCGGATTGGGGGGCGGTCGCCGTGAGTGGCGTGTCCTCAGGGCTTGGCCTGCTGGCGCGCCAGGAACTCGCGAAACGGCATGTCGTGCTGTTCGCCATGCCGTTCACCGCGGCCCTGATCGGCTCGATCCTCGGCGGGCTGGTGATCCGTGCCGGATGGACCGCCACACCGGGGTTCTGCCTGATGGTGCCCGCGTTGATGCTGGTGCCGGGGCCACATCTGATCAATGGCCTCTACGACATGCTGGAAAACCACATGCAGACCGGGATCGCACGCCTCGGGCTGGCCACGGGGATCCTCGTTGCGGCGGCACTCGGCGTCTTCCTGGGCGGCTGGCTGACGCTGGGCATGACCACCGTGTCCGCGGTGCCCTCGCCAGACGCCAACATCACCTTGCTGGTCGACGTACTTCTGGCGGGCGTGGCGGCCTGTGGCTTCGGCGCGTTCTACAACGAACCCTGGCGTGTGCTCTGGACATCGATCCTGTGTGGCATGGTGGGCCACGGCATCCGCTACGTCGCCATGCACAACGGCGTGTCGCAGGAGATCGCGACCTTGTTTGCCTGCCTCGCGATCGGGGCAATGGCCAACGTTGCGGTTGACCGCATGCGTCTGCCTTTTGCCGCCGTGGCCTTTGCTGGCGCAGTACCGATGATGCCCGGCGTGTTCATCTACCAAGGCATCGCCGGCGCGATGCAGATCGCGCGTGAAGGCGCGCATGCTGATGCGGCGCAACTGGCCGCGACTTTCGCGTGCTTCTTCAAGGCCTGCTTCGTGGTGGGCGCGATGGGGCTGGGCTTGCTGATCGGCGCGCGCCTGGCTGGATTGGTACGGCGCCCGCGGGATTGATCGCCGCCAGCCGTTTGTCGGCAGGTTTGACGAATTTCTCGCTCGCAAGCGAAACGCCGGGCGTAGCATGACCGGATTGCAATGATCGGGTGAGGCGGCGCGACGGCAGGTGATACATGCCCGTCAGCGAGGCTGGGAAGGAGCGTCACCATGCAGTTTCACGAACCGACGATGGCGATCATGGCGGCCGCCATTCACACCGCCCTGGCACTGGTGCTGACGTTGACGATTCGCCGGCGGAGCGAGGTGCCCGGCGGTGACCTCTGGTGCCTTGGTATGAGTCTTGTGGCGACCGGCCTGATCGCACTGGTCGGCCTGATGTGGATCGGCTTGCCCGGCGGGCGTGCCGTGTTCAATGCCGGCGTGCTCGCCGGTTTTGTTGCCTTCCTCGAAGGCGTACGCCGTTTTGATGGCGCCGAGGCCCGCCTGTGGCTGGTGCCGCTCGCCGCACTGGCGGGCCTGGTCATCAGCTTTGGTTTTGCGGGCGAGGGCATGCAGGCGACGATCCGAGTGACCTTGATGTCGGGTCTGCTGGTTTTGGCCAGCGGTGCGATCGCGTTGCGTGTGCTCGGCCCTGGTGCTGTCGAGGAGCAATCCGCTCGCGTCGTGATCCTGCTGGCCGCGACCGGACTTGGCGGTATCTTCTGCACCCGCATCGCCGCAAACTTGTTGCCCGGCGGTCTGAATGCCAACGATGCGACCACGCGCGTGCTCTGCTATGCCGGTGTCAGCGTGCTGTCGATTGTGTTCTCGTTCGGCTGCCTGCTCTGGGCGAACATCCGTGTCTCATCTCAGCTGGCCCGGCTTGCGCGCATCGACGATCTCACCGGACTCGCGAACCGTCTGTCTCTCACCGAACTGCTGGCTCGCCAGCACGCGCGCTGGCTGCGGAGCGGGCGCCCCTACAGCGTTGTGATGATCAACGTAGACCGCTTCGGTGATATCGATGCCGGTTTTGGTGCCGCCACCGGCGACAGGGTGCTGCTTGAAGTGGCAAAGCGGATTATCGGTGTCGCCCGTGCGGACGATGTCTGCGGACGCTTCGGTGGCGACGAGTTCTGCATCCTTCTGCCCGATACGAATGTGGGCGAGGCGCATGTCCTGGCAGAACGTGTGCGCCAGGCGATCGGCGAGGAGCCTTTCGTGCTTGCTGATGGCGCGATCGCCGTGAGTGTCAGCATTGGCGTTGCCGACTGCATGGTCGGTGAGCGGTCGCATGCCGTGTTGCGTCGCGCCGATCTTGCCTTGGTGAGTGCGCGGCAAGCGGGCGGCAATCGCGTCGAAGGCTGGCAGCCGCCAGCGGAAGTACCGTCACCGATTTCCGAAGACGATTCGGGCCCGCTGACGAGTTTCCTGCGCAGCCCCTTGCGCGCGTGACCAAGCCGATTCTGATCACGCCGCGCCGGCTGCGTGCCGCCGAGCGTGGGCTTGCGGCGGCGGATCCGGTGCTGGCTGCGCTGATAGCACGCCATGGCCGCTGTCTGTTGGCGCCCGACCCCGCTCGTTCGCCGTATGAGGCGCTGGCTACGGCGGTGATGTACCAGCAACTTGCCGGCAGGGCTGCGGAGACGATTCATCGCCGCTTCCTCGCGCTGTTTCCCGAGCACGCATTCCCGCCGCCAGCTGCGGTGCTCGCTGCGAGCGATGAGCAACTTCGTTCGGCCGGACTTTCAAGGCAGAAGCAAGCTTATCTGCGTGACCTCGCCGCCAAGGCGCTGGAAGGTGTCGTGCCGATGGCGAGTGGCGAACTCGAGCGCTTGTCCAGCGATGCGATCGTGATGCGGCTCACAGCCGTGCGAGGCGTCGGGCGCTGGACGGCGGAGATGTTCCTGATCTTCACGCTGGGCCGTATCGACGTGCTGCCGCTCGACGACTACGGCATTCGTGCAGGCTATGCCCGAGCCTATGGCCAGGATCGCTTGCCAAGCGCCAGCGAACTTCGCGCGGCGGGACAGTGCTGGGCGCCTTGGCGCAGCGTTGCCTGCTGGTACCTGTGGCGGGCTGCCGACGCTCCTTGAGCGCATATCGCGCACGCCGACCCAAAAAGACAAACAGGGCCGTTTGGCCCTGTTTGCTTTGCACCTGTCTCGGTGCTTGTGCCGGTGCGCGCGTTAAGCTCGCCCAGCGGGGGAGATCTTTAGTTTGCCTGGCAGCGGGTGCGCATCCATGCCACCGCGATCTCGCGGGTCGGCATGCTGCTCGACTTCGCGATCAAACGGACGCGGCCGTCTTTCTGTTCGTGGATCTCTGCAAAGAAGCCGTCGTTCGCGGCATACACACCACCGAATACGCAGTTGCGACCGGTGCCGGTTTCCATCACGTCAAGCGGTAGGGGGGCCATGACTATTCCTTTCTTTTTGCTTTACTGCTGAGTTGAATTCTAGTCGCAGCCAAAGCAGCTAACAAATTCAAGCTTTTGATATGTCGATAGTTTTTTCTATCGGGGACCCAAAATGAATAATGGCCACCGTTTGGTGGCCATTACGTCAGGGCGCCCGGATGTCGGGCGAGGGGCGGAATCAGGCGGCGGAGTGCTTGAACCAGGGCCGGCTCTGCATCCATGCCACCGCGATCTCGTGCGAAGGCAGCATGTCGGACTTGTCGACGCGGCGGATCGACCCGTCACGCTGTTCGTGGATTTCGGCGAAGAAGCCATCATTGGCGGCATAGACGCCACCGAAGACGCGCACCGAACCGTTGGAGACTTCAAAAACTTCGAGAGCGTTTTCACTCATGATCTGTACCCCCAGGGTAGTTGTACTGCGTGCCTTGTTATGCTTTTGTGCACAGCACAAAGACTACTCCGCCTTAAAGGGAGCACCAATTCATCTTTCCGATTGTTGTATAAGCGGGATTTGTTGCGCCGCCGCAAATGGCGGTCAGGGGTAGAAGGCGTAGAGCTTGTAGCCGGTGGCCTTCTGGCCGGTTGCGTCCAGATAGAGCGTGAAGGACACGTCGCTGCCCGCTGCAAAGGCCTGCGTGTGCTGCAGATTCGGCGGCAGCCATTCCTCAGGCGGTAGCGCGCGGCGGACCAGCGCACGATTGAACACATCGGTGAGCGTAACCTCGATGTGCGGGTAAGACTGGCTGAATGCCGCTTTGTTGCGGAGTGTGCCGCTCAATTCAAACTGGCCGTCCTTGCCTGGGCGAGGATGAAGATCCGAGGCGTCGATACTGATCTGCGACGACACGCGCGGCCACGGCATTGCGCAGCCCAGCTTCGCGCAGGCCGCCTCGAACAATGGCCGGGTCTCGGGCAGCTCACGCGCGATGTCGTGCCTAGCCCAAAGCAGTCCTTGGGCGACAACGCCGGCGAACAGTACAAAAATCGAAATGCCCCACATCCAGCTGACGGATTTCGGGGTCCGCGGCTTTTCCCAGGCGAACTGCTGCGCAGCCTCATGCGGCGGCTCATCTTCGTCGTCGACGTGCTCGATCAGCTCGGGCTCGCCCGGTACCGTATGCAGGTCGTCCCCCACCACGGCGGCGCTGGCAACGGCCGGCTCGGGCAGCGGGGCAAAGCGGTCTTCCTCGATGGCATCGAGTTCGTGCACCTCGGTCGGCCAGCTCGGTTCTTGTGTCACCCCTGCAGGTGAAGCGTAGGCGGTAACAAAGACCGGCGCGTCGTCTTCGTCCGCGGGTGCGAGTTCTTCTGCCTCGAGCGGTACTTCCGACAGGGATTCGACCGGGACTCGCTCAACCGGCTCGCTGTGCCAGTCAGAAGCGGCGAGGTCGACTTCCGCCTCATGTGCTTGTGCTGCACCGCCATGCCCGCCCGGGATGTCGCCGCCGGTGCGCCAGTCGAACGTGAGTGTCGTTTTCTCGTCGTCGCGCGCGGGCCGGATGAAGTCGGCCGTGGCGGGTGGCGCAACGGGGGCCGGCGTGGCGGTCGCGGGCACGTCGGCATCGAGGTCGAAATCGAGCTCGTAGCTGCTGCGTCGCGGCGCGGCGGGATCGAGCTCCGGCATCGGCGGAACGATCTCGGTGGCCGAGGTGCCGGCCCAGGAACTGGTGCGATGTGTGGCGAGTGCCGAGTTCACCGCGAGTGGCGCTTTCGGCGGCTCGACTGGCGCGGCGACGCGCGGAGGCGTTGTCACAACCGCGGGCGACGGCGTCACGCTGGCAGGTGCAGGTGCAGGTGCAGGTGCAGGTGCAGGTGCAGGTGCAGGTGTACTCGCGGGCGTCGCGGGCGAGGTCGTGACCGCCGCTTCGGTGTTCGCATCCTCGGTGCCTTGCGGCGCCGGCGGCGAATCGATCAGGGATTCGAGCGCAGAGAAGGGGGCTTGGCAGTGGCCGCAGCGCACCCGCCCGCCGCGCGCGCGGAGCTGCTCGGGTTTGACCCGGAACGCGGTGCCGCAGTGCGGGCAGCGCGTCATCAGCATTAGCGCTGACCCTCCAGGCGCACCCAGCCCTCATGTGTCGCGCCGACTTTGAGCGCGATGTAGGGGGCGTATGCGGCGATGACCTGCTCGGCTTGTGGTTCCAGCACGCCGGAGAGCACCAGCTTGCCGCCGTCTGCGACACAGGCCGCAATGGCGGGGGCGAGCACGCACAGCGGGTTGGTCAGAATGTTCGCGATCACGCGGTCGTAGCGGGCCGTAACCGGTGTGCCGCTATGCACCACCTCGATCGACACGCCGTTGCGCTCGGCGTTGTCGCGCGTGCTTTCGAGCGCGCGTTCGTCGATGTCGATGCCGACAACCTTGCCCGCGCCGACCTTGGCCGCCGCGATCGCGAGGATGCCGGAGCCGCAGCCGTAGTCGAGCACGCTGCAGCCGGCGGGAATGTTGTCGAGCACCCACTGCAGGCACAGTCGGGTGGTCGGGTGCGAGCCGGTGCCGAATGCGAGGCCCGGATCCATCTCGATGTTGATCGCGTCAGGGTTCGGTGCCACATGCCACGACGGCACGATCCACAGGCGGGGATCGATCTCGATCGGATCGAACTGGCTTTGCGTCAGACGCACCCAGTCTTGTTCGGCGACCTCTTCGACGGTGAATGGCGGTACCGCATCGAGGCCGGCCTGCGCCGCCGCTTCGGCGAGCGCTACCGCCAGCTCGACATCACGATCGAACAACGCGACGACGCGGCTGTGTTGCCACAAGGGCTGGGCCGGATGGCCCGGCTCGCCGAACTGCGGCACCTCGTCAGGCGTGCCGGCATCGGCGTCATCGATCGACACCGACAACGCTCCCGCGTCCATCAGCGCTTCGGAAAGCGTTTCCGCATGCGCTTCATCCGCCTGAACGGCAACCTGCAGCCACATCGTCGTGTTCCTCAGTCTTTCTTCGCCAGCTTCGCTTCGAGATAGTGAATGCTGGTGCCGCCGCGCATGAAGTTGCCGTCATGCAGCAGTTCCTGGTGCAGCGGAATGTTGGTCTTGATGCCTTCGACCAGCATCTCGGACAGCGCGATGCGCAACCGGCGGATTGCCTGCTCGCGTGTGTCGCCGTACGAAATCACCTTGCCGATCATCGAATCGTAGTTCGGCGGGATCGTGTAGCCGTTGTACACATGCGAGTCCACGCGGATACCGGGGCCGCCCGGCGTGTGCCAGTTGGTGATCTTGCCGGGAGACGGCGTGAACTTGAACGGGTCTTCGGCGTTGATGCGGCACTCCATCGCGTGACCGCGCAGTACGACGTCCTTCTGCGTATAGCGCAGCTTCTCGCCAAATGCGACGCGGATCTGCTCCTGCACGATGTCGATGCCGGTGATCATCTCGGTCACCGGGTGCTCCACCTGAACGCGGGTGTTCATCTCGATGAAGAAGAACTCGCCGTTCTCGTACAGGAACTCGAAGGTGCCGGCGCCGCGATAGCCGATGCGCTTGCAGGCGTCGACACAGCTCTTGCCGACCTTTTCGATCAGCTTGCGATCGATGCCGGGCGCAGGCGCTTCTTCGATCACCTTCTGGTGGCGGCGCTGCATCGAGCAATCGCGCTCGCCAAGGTAGATCGCATTGCCGTGCTGATCGGCGAGGATCTGGATCTCCACGTGGCGCGGATTCTCCAGATACTTTTCCATGTAGACGGTCGGGTTGCTGAAGGCCGCCTGTGCTTCGGTACGGGTCATCGTAACCGACTGGATCAGCGCGCCTTCTGTATGCACCACGCGCATGCCGCGGCCACCGCCACCACCGGCCGCCTTGATGATGACCGGGAAGCCGATCGCGCGGGCGATCTTGGTGATTTCCTTCGGGTCGTCCGGCAGTGCGCCGCCCGAACCGGGCACGCAAGGCACGCCTGCTTCGATCATCGCCTGCTTGGCCGAAACCTTGTCGCCCATCAGGCGGATGGTGTCGGGGCGCGGACCGATGAACACGAAGCCGGATTTTTCGACGCGCTCAGCGAAATCGGCGTTTTCCGACAGGAAGCCGTAACCCGGGTGAATTGCTTCGGCGTCGGTCACTTCCGCGGCGGCGATGATCGCCGGCACGTTCAGATAGCTCTGCGCCGAGGCGGCCGGGCCAATGCAGACCGACTCATCGGCCAGCTTGACGTACTTGGCCGAGATGTCGGCCTCGGAGTGCACTGCAACCGTGCGGATGCCAAGCTCGCGGCAGGCGCGCAACACGCGCAGCGCGATCTCGCCCCGGTTGGCAATCAGGACTTTTTCAAACATGAGGCAGTGTCCGTGAAAGGTGAATAGGGTCGGTAGGGGGAAGGGCTCGCGCCCGAACCCTTAACCGATCACGAACAGCGGCTGGCCGTATTCGACCGGCTGGCCGTTTTCGACCAGGATCGCCTTGATCGTGCCCGTTGCATCGGACTCGATCTCGTTCATCAGTTTCATCGCCTCGATGATGCACAGCGTGTCGCCGCTCGAAACCGACTGACCGAGCTCGACGAAGGGTTTCGCTCCGGGGGCCGAGGTCCGATAGAAGGTGCCGACCATCGGTGACTTGACGACATGGCCGTCCGGCTGCGCGGCTTCTGCCGGCGCGGCGGGTGCGGCCGGTGCCGGTGCTGCGGCAACCGGGGCCGGCGCCGCGTAGTACTGTGCCGGGGCGGCACCACTCGGTGCGCCGAGATGCTTCGCGATGCGGACTTTTTCTTCGCCCTCGGTCACTTCCAGTTCAGAAATGCCTGACTCCTGGACGAGGTCGATCAGCTTCTTGAGTTTTCTCAGGTCCAATTTATTGCTCCCTCACGTGGATGCCGGCCCGCCATTTGTCTGGGGAGGCGGTGACGGCTTAGTTTTCGCGAATGCGGTTGAGTGCGTACTCGAGCGCGAGCGCGTAGCCCTGGGCGCCGAGTCCGCAAATCACGCCCACCGCGATCTCCGAAAAATAGGAGTGATGCCGGAAAGGCTCGCGGGCGTGAATGTTCGACAGGTGCACCTCGATGAACGGGATCTGCACCGCGGAGAAAGCGTCGCGCAACGCGACGCTGGTGTGGGTGTAACCACCCGGATTGATCAGGATGAAGTCGATCCCTTCGCTGCGCGCAGCTTGTACACGGTCGATCAGCTCGCCTTCGTGATTGCTCTGGAAGGATTCGAGCAGCACGCCATCGGCACGCGAGCGCGCCGAGAGCATGTCGTGGATGTCCGCCAGCGTCGTGCGGCCGTACACCTCCGGCTCGCGCGTGCCGAGCAGGTTCAGGTTCGGCCCGTGCAGCACGAGGATGCGGCGCTGCGGCGGTGCAGCAGAAGTGCGCTTCGATTTGCGATTGGAGGTCGCCATAACCGACAAGTTTGCCGGAAATCGACGAAGATGACTACCGTCGAGGCAGGAACCGACGAAAATAGTCGGCCAGCCTCATGCGGCGAGTTCGCTGCACGATGCCACTCGATGCCGCACTTTGCAAGCGCGGCGGCCGCCAGATCAACGCGGGGCGAGTTCCTGCAGCAGTTTCTCCAGCGCATCGTCCTTGAATGCACCGAGCTTGGTTTGTGCAACGCGGCCGTCTGGCCCGATCACGACTGAAAACGGAAGTCCTTGCGCTGCGTTGCCGAGCGCGACGGTGAGGTCGACCAGTTCCGCGCCGCCGACCAGCAGCGGGAACGCAAGCTTGTTCGTGACTGCATAGTTGTGAATCGCGTCGGCTTCGTCGATGCCGATGCCAACGATTTGCACACCCTTGTCCGCCCATTTGCGTTGCGCCGCATCCAGCAAGGGCATTTCCTTGCGGCAGGGTGGGCACCAGGTCGCCCAGAAGTTGATGACGAGCACTTTGCCCTGCCATTGCTGGAGGGCCTGAGGTCGGCCGTCCGAGTCGGGCAGTTGCAATGCCATCAGCTGCCGGAGTGCGCTGTCGCTGATTTTCGGTGCGGGTGTTGCTTGGTCGACATGGCGCTGGGTGCGCCAGCCCGCGTAGCCGGCAATGGCGGATACACCGATGATCAGCGCCGCTGCGAGGGCGCGTCGAGTGGTGGGGTTCATTCTTCGCGCTGTGCCGGTGAAGTGAGCAGGGCTTCCACTGCGGGCAGCTTGGCGCGGTCCGAACCGTTGCGGCGCGGAATGCGTTCCGCCAGCGGGCCGAACACGCAGAGCTTGACCGGCACTTCGTCCCATTCAAACGCGAGGATCGCCTCGGGCGACTCCGGGCCTGGCCGGCGCACTTCGCGGTGTTCATAGTCGAGCGCCTGGTTCAGCAGGAAGATCTCGACTTCCTTGGCGCTGTCGGCGAACAGGTCGATTTCGACTTCCGAGAATCCATTCGCCGAGCCGTCGAGCACCGCGCCGGTCAGGGCGGGGCGCCAGGGGGCGAGCAGCCGCATGACCTCGCAGGCGGTTTCGCGCATGGTTTCCAGGCGTTCCTCATGCTCGTCGTCGGGGTAGAGCGCCTGATACTCGCGCAATGCGGCGTCGATCTCGGCGTTGTTCGGCATCGCTTCGCCCTCGGTGACGCCGAGTTGGCGCGCAGCCTTCCGTTTGGCGAGGCCGTAATCGGATATGCCGTCTTCGGCCATCAGGCGGGCTGCCAGTGCGGCGACGTTCTGGCGCAGCGAACTGCGCGGGGGCGGTGCATCGAGCGGCATCGGGGTTGGGCGCGGGGCCTCGGCTACAATTGAGCCTATTCTAACCACACCCCGCGCGGTCTCCCGGCTGCGCCGTCCCTGATGCATATTCACATTCTTGGTATCTGCGGCACCTTCATGGGCGGCATTGCCTTGCTTGCCCGCGCTGCAGGCCATCGCGTCACTGGCTGCGATGCCAATGTTTATCCGCCGATGAGCACGCAACTGGCGGAACAGGGGATTGGCCTGATCGAAGGCTTCGATCCGTCGCAGCTGGATCAGGCGGCAGATATGTATGTGGTGGGCAACGCGGTGTCGCGGGGCAATCCGCTGCTCGAAGCGATTCTGGATCGCGGCTTGCCCTACACCTCCGGGCCGCAGTGGCTGGCTGAGCACATCCTGCCGGGCAAGTGGGTGCTGGCGGTTGCGGGCACGCATGGCAAGACCACCACCACGTCGCTGCTGGCCTATCTGCTGGAGTCCGCCGGGCTCAATCCCGGCTTTCTGGTTGGTGGGGTGCCGCAGGACTTTGGCGTGTCGGCGCGGTTGACCGAGTCGCCCTTCTTCGTCATCGAAGCCGATGAGTACGACACCGCTTTCTGCGACAAGCGCTCGAAGTTTGTTCATTACCGCCCGCGCACGGTGATCCTGAACAATCTTGAGTACGACCACGCAGACATATTCCCCGACCTGGCCGCGATCGAAACCCAGTTCCATCACTTGGTGCGCACGATTCCGCGCCTTGGTCGCATCGTGGCCAACGGGGCCGAGGCGAGTCTGCGACGCGTGATCGACCGCGGTTGCTGGAGCGAGCTCGAATGGTTTGACGACGCGGGTGCGTGGCACGCGCGAGAGGGTGATTCGGTGTCGGAGGCGGTGTTTTCTCTTCATGGCAACGAGATCGGGCGTGCCGAGATGCCGCTGGCTGGAGCGCACAACCGCGCCAATGCGCTGGCGGCGATTGCGGCGGCTCGCCATGTCGGCGTGCGCCCGCAGGATGCGATTGCCGCGCTCGCGGGCTTCAAGGGCATCAAGAGGCGGCTCGAAGTGCGTGGCGTCGTGCGCGGCGTTACGGTGTATGACGATTTTGCTCATCACCCGACTGCGATCCAAACCACCGTTGAAGGCTTGCGCCGGCGGCAGCCGCAAGGGCGCATCCTCGCCGTGCTGGAGCCGCGTTCCAACACGATGAAGCTCGGCACGATGAAGGATCGTTTGGCGCCAAGCCTCACGCAGGCGGATTTTGTCTATTGCTATGCGAACAAACTCGGCTGGGATCCGGCCGAGGCATTGAATCTGCTGGGCGAGAGGGCACGCACCTTTGAGTCGATCGATGAACTTGTGCGTGCTGTGGTGCAGCAATCCGCACCCGGCGACCATGTCCTCGTGATGAGCAACGGGGGCTTCGGCGGTGTCCATCAGAAGTTGCTGGATGCGCTGGCTGTCGCTTGACCCCTTGCACGCAGAGAGAAAAGGCGCCTTCGGGCGCCTTTTGTTTTTCTGTGCTGCGTAAGCGGTGTGTGTTCAGGCAGATGGATATGGCGATGCAGCATGTGCGGCAATGCAACACATTGATATGAATCAACATTTGTTGCTGCGAGCGCCCTCGCTGTGGCACCATCAAAACCGAACGCGGCGGGGCGGCCCGAAAGGGCGTCGTTCCCCCGCGCGGGAGTTGGAGTTGCGGCAAGCGGTCGTGTGAGGCGTCGCGAGGTCGGGTGCTCACGGACTGCAAAGCTGTCGTCAGAAGCAGCACTCATCCGGTGTTTTTCGAGGACCCATGAGGCATACCACTCGCGCATCAGTTCCACTGGCAATGGCGTTTGTCGCCAACGCCGCGTCGGCAGCCGACGCACGTTACAACCTCCAGCCCCCTGTCACCGGCATTGCCGAACAGATCTACGGCATGCATTCGATGATGCTCGTGATCTGCCTGGTGATCTTCGTCGGTGTCTTCGGCGTGATGTTCTGGTCGGTGTTCCGGCACCGCAAATCGAAGGGCGCGGTTGCAGCCCATTTCCACGAGAACACAGCGGTCGAGATTGCCTGGACTGTCGTGCCGGTGCTGATTCTGCTCGGCATGGCCTACCCGGCGACGAAGACGGTGATCTCGATGAAGGACACGTCAAACCCGGACATCACGATCAAGGCCACCGGCTACCAGTGGATGTGGGGTTACGACTACCTCAAGGGCGAGGGCGAGGGCGTGCGCTTCATCTCCACGCTGTCCACGCCGCGCGACCAGATCGAAGGCGGGGCGGCCAAGGGCGCCAACTACCTGCTCGAAGTCGATAACCCGGTGGTCGTGCCGGTGGGCAAGAAGATCCGCATCCTCACCACCGCGAACGATGTGATCCACGCCTGGTGGGTGCCGGCCTTTGGCGTGAAGCAGGACGCGATCCCCGGCTTCATCCGCGACACCTGGTTCCGTGCCGAGAAGGAGGGCGTGTATCGCGGCAACTGCGCCGAACTGTGCGGCAAGGAGCATGGCTTCATGCCGATCGAGGTGCATGTGGTGTCTGCTGCGAAGTACGCCGAATGGGTTGCGGCGCAGAAGAAACGCATGGCCGCTGAAGCGCAGCCCGCGGCCCCGCAGGCATCTGCCAACACGGCCGCGGCCGGTTGATCACGCACCGATTCCGAGACAGGAGCTAGAGCATGAGTGCGGTCCCACACGGCCTGGAACACGGACATGACCACCATCACCCGAGCGGGTTGATGCGCTGGATTCAAACCACGAATCACAAGGACATCGGCACGATGTACCTGATCTTCAGCTTCATCATGTTCCTCTCCGGGGGCGTGATGGCGCTGACGATCCGTGCCGAACTCTTTCAACCTGGCCTGCAGGTGGTGCAGCCGGAGTTTTTCAACCAGCTCACCACCATGCACGGGCTGGTGATGGTATTCGGCGCGATCATGCCGGCCTTCGTCGGCTTCGCGAACTGGCAGATCCCGCTGATGATCGGCGCGAGCGACATGGCCTTCGCGCGGATGAACAACTGGAGCTTCTGGCTGTTGCCGCCGGCTGCGATCCTGTTGGTGGGGTCGTTCTTCGTGCCGGGCGGAGCATCGGCGGCTGGCTGGACGCTTTACGCGCCGCTGTCGATCCAGATGGGCATGGGCATGGACATGGCGATCTTCGCGGTCCACATCATGGGCATCAGCTCGATCATGGGCGCCATCAACATCGTCGTCACGGTGCTGAATATGCGCGCCCCTGGCATGACGCTGATGAAGATGCCGCTGTTCTGCTGGACCTGGCTGATCACCGCCTACCTGCTGATCGCCGTGATGCCGGTGCTGGCGGGGGCCGTGACGATGATCCTCACGGATCGGCACTTCGGTACCAGCTTCTTCAACGCGGCCGGTGGCGGTGATCCGGTGCTCTACCAGCATGTGTTCTGGTTCTTCGGGCACCCCGAGGTGTACATCATGATCCTGCCGGCCTTCGGCATCGTCTCGCAGGTGATTCCGACCTTTGCGCGCAAGCCCCTGTTCGGCTATGCCTCGATGGTCTACGCGACGGCGTCGATCGCAATTCTCTCCTTCATGGTGTGGGCACACCACATGTTCACGACCGGCATGCCCGCGACCGGCCAGTTGTTCTTCATGTACGCAACGATGCTGATTGCGGTGCCGACGGGCGTGAAAGTGTTCAATTGGGTCGCGACGATGTGGCGCGGCTCGATGACCTTTGAGGCGCCGATGCTGTTCTCGGTCGGCTTCCTGTTCGTGTTCACGATGGGCGGATTCACCGGGCTGATCTGCGCGATCGCGCCGATCGACATCCAGATCCAGGATACGTATTACGTCGTGGCGCACTTCCACTATGTGCTGGTGGCCGGCTCACTGTTCGCGCTGTTCTCCGGCGCCTACTACTGGCTGCCGAAATGGACCGGGCACATGTATGACGAGCGCCTCGGCAAGCTGCACTTCTGGTGCTCGATCATCTTCTTCAACATCACCTTCTTCCCGATGCACTTCCTCGGCCTGGCCGGCATGCCGCGGCGCATTCCGGACTACAACCCGATGTTCGCGGACTTCAATGCCATCGCCACGATCGGCGCCTTCGGGTTCGGGCTTTCACAGCTGATCTTCCTCTTCACGGTCATCAAGTGTGTGCGCGGTGGCGAGAAGGCCGCAGCCAAGCCTTGGGATGGTGCCGAGGGGCTTGAGTGGACGGTGCCGTCGCCGGCGCCGTACCACACCTTTGAAGAGCCGCCTCAGGTCAAGTGAGTCGCAACATGGCCAAGCGGAGCGCAACGCGCAGCAACCTGAAGACGGCACTGGGGCTGGGATCGATCGCCCTGGTGTTCTTCTTCGGCGTGATGCTCAAGTACTGGCTGCAGAACCACCAATGAGCTCACTGGAACGCGCCTCCGAGAATCGTCGTCTGCTGCTGCGGCTGGCCGTGGCTGCGGTCGCGATGTTCGGTTTCGGCTTTCTTCTGGTGCCGTTCTACAACACGATCTGTGAGGTCACTGGCATCAATCGCCTGATGAAGGCGGATGCGCAGGCGGCCAACAGCCAGGTCGATGCCTCGCGCACGTTGATCGTCGAGTTCGACGCCAACACCCACGCGTTGCCGTGGCGCTTCTCGCCGCAGCAGTCGAGTGTGAGCACGCACCCCGGCGCACTGGTGCGGGTGGATTACGTGCTCGAGAACACCACGGACAAAACGGTGGTGGGGCAAGCGATCCCGAGCTATGGGCCACGCGTCGCCGCGCAGTACGTGAAGAAGCTCGAGTGCTTCTGTTTCCAGCAGCAGACCCTGGCGCCACACGAGCGCCGAGTCATGCCGGTGGTTTTCGTGGTGGACGCGGCGCTGCCGGCTGAAGTGAATACCGTGACCTTGTCGTACACCTTCTTCGAGGTGGAAGGCGCTGCGCCTGTGGCCGCTGCGGGGCGGGCCGGGTGACGGCGACGCCGCGGGCTGGCTTCCTGGCAACGCTGCGTGCGGTGTTGTGGTCGTTCATCGGTGTGCGCAAACGACAGGATTATCAGCAAGACGCGAGTTCGCTGAATCCGCTTGCGGTGGTGGTGGCGGGCTTGATCGCGGGTGCGTTGTTCATCTTCACACTCGTGATGGTTGTGTCATGGGTTACGGCGTCGCCTTGAAGGCGCCGACATAAAACAGCATCGACAGGGAGACGCACAGATGAGCTCCACGCTCGAAAAGTATTTCGTACCCGAGCCCTCACGCTTTCCGATCTTCGGCTCCGCCGCCTTGTTGCTGATCGGTGCGGGTGCGGCGATGTGGCTCAACCGGGTATCGCCTGGCTCTTGGATGGTGGCGGCCGGTTTCGCGACGCTGATCTACATGCTGTTCGGCTGGTTCGGCCAGGTGGTGCGCGAATCCGAAGGCGGCAAGTACGGCGCACAGGTCGACCGTTCGTTCCGCTGGAGCATGGGCTGGTTCATCTTTTCGGAGGTGATGTTCTTTGCGGCCTTCTTCGGCGTGCTCTTCTATGTTCGCGTGCTGGCCTTGCCTGAGCTAGGTTCCGGCAAGTCCGCGATGCTGTGGGACGGGTTCAAGAGTGCCTGGCCCAATGCCGGCCCTTATGCGGAAGAGGCCTTCACGCCGATGGCCGCGTGGGGTATTCCGGCCATCAATACTGCGATCCTGCTCAGTTCCGGCGTCACGCTGACGTGGGCGCATTGGGGATTGTTGAAGGGCGCTCGCGGCCAGCTGATCAATGGGCTCGCGCTGACCGTGCTGCTCGGCGTGATCTTCCTGTGCCTGCAGGCGTATGAGTATCACCATGCCTACGCGGAGATGAACCTCACGCTGGCGTCCGGCATTTATGGCTCCACCTTCTTCATGCTCACCGGCTTCCACGGCATGCATGTGACGATCGGCGCAACGATGCTGATCGTGATCCTCGCACGCAGCATCAAGGGGCACTTCACGGCAGAACGCCACTTCGCCTTCGAGGCGGTGGCCTGGTACTGGCACTTCGTCGACGTCGTGTGGCTGTTCCTGTTCGTCGTCGTCTACTGGCTTTGACTGCGGGGGGACTCAGAGCCTGCCGTTGATCAGGCCGAAGTGATAGCTCGCCATCAGCAACAGGAATAGCAGCAAGGACATGCCAACCCGAATCGACAAGGCCATCGCGGTGCGCTGACCGGCACCGCGGTCCTTGAGCAGGAAGCCCAGCGCGGAAGCCAGGCTTGCCACGATCAGCACCAGAAACACGATCACCAGAACGCGCATGTCTCACTCCGGAATGGTTGTCACGCAGTGTAGTTCAGCCCCGGCGGCGTCGGCCAGCCGGCGTGCGTCGCTGCGCCGCGCGCTGGCACTGCTGACTGGCCTGGCGTTCTGCGTGCTGTGTCTGGGTTTGGGGCGCTGGCAATTGCAGCGTGCCGAGTTCAAGGCAGCGCTCGCCGCTGCCCATGCTGCAGCAGGTTCGGCACAGCCGCTACCACCGTCTGCCGACGCGGCGCACTACGACGGCGCTCGTGTGGTGGTGAGCGGGAAGTGGTTGATCGACCGCACCGTCTGGATCGACAACCGAACCCACGCCGGCCGCGCAGGCGTCCATGTGCTTACGCCGCTCGCGCTCGCCGACGGCAGCTGGCTGTTCGTAAACAGGGGTTGGGCGCCCATGCCGGGCGATCGTCGTCAGTTGCCATTGCCGTCATTGCCAAGCGGCGCGGCACAGGCACTGATCGGGGTGGCGGTGCAGCCTGCGACCGGCGGCTACACGCTCGCGGGCGGCGATGCCCGCGACGCGCTGTGGTCGCGCATCGATGTTGCCCAGATGCAGCGGTGGGCAGGCGCAGCAAAGGTCTACCCGCTGGTGCTGCAACTCGAAAGCAATGTGGGTGATGGCCTCGTGCGCGAGTGGGCGCCACCTGCGTTCGGGCCGGAGAAGCACCGCGGGTACGCGCTGCAATGGTTCTTGCTCGCAGCCCTCGCTGCGGGGCTGACGCTGTGGTTTGGATGGAGGAGTTTGCGACGTGATGAAGCCTGACGCCCGCCGCACCTTGCTGCTGATTGGCGCGGTCTGTGCCGCCCCGGTCATCGCAAGCTACACGCTCTACTGGTTCGGCAGAGCGCCGACGGGCGCCAACTACGGCGAGCTGCTGCAGCCAGCGCCGTGGCAACCGGGCCGAATGGTCGAGCTCGGCGGCGCTGCGATCGAACCTGCAAGCCTGAAGGGCCGCTGGGTGATGGTCTACGCCGCGCCAGCGGCGTGCGACGCCGCCTGCCGGCACGACCTCTGGATCATGCGTCAGGTGCGCACAGCACAGGGCAAGGAGATGGAGCGCGTCGAGCGGGTCTGGCTCGTGACCGACGGCAGCGCGCCCAGTGCCGAATTGCTCGCAGAGCATCCGGGGCTGCGCGTGGTGCGCGCCGAGGCCGCCGCGGCGCCAGCAGGGCGGATCGAGATGGTCGACCCGCTGGGCAACCGGATGATGCGTTACCCGGCACAGCCTGAGCCGAAGCGGATCATCAAGGATCTGACCCGCATCCTGAAGTACTCGCGGCTGGGCTGAACGGCATGTTGCGCAGACTCGTTCTCGCCGCCCTCTCTCTGGCCTGCATCGTGATCGTGCTGGGCGCCTACGTCCGGCTGTCGGATGCGGGTCTCGGCTGCCCGGATTGGCCCGGTTGCTATGGCCAATTGAGTCCGCATCACGCGGCCGAAGCGATCTCTGCCGCGCAGGCCGACGCGCCACAGGGGCCGGTGTCGATGCCCAAGGCCTGGAAGGAGATGGTTCATCGCTATCTGGCGGCAACGCTTGGTCTGATGATCCTCGGCATTGCGATGCTGACCTGGCGCCGCCGTCGCGAGGGCGCGCCGCTGGGTCTTGCTGCGGCCATTGTTGGCGTGGTGATCTTTCAGGGGCTCCTGGGCAAATGGACGGTCACGCTCCTGCTGAAACCCGCGATTGTCAGCGGTCACCTGATCGGCGGCATGACCACCGCGGCGCTGCTCGCGTGGCTTGCCTGCCGGCTGGCGGGCTTGCGCCGCATCGACGTACCGCCGGCGCAAGCCTGGCTTGCCCGAGCTGCGTTTCTCGCGCTTGCGTGCCAGGTCGTTCTCGGCGGCTGGGTGAGCACGAACTACGCGGCACTGGCGTGCGCCGATCTGCCAACCTGTCACGGCCAGTGGTGGCCGGAGACCGACTTCCACAATGCGTTCCACCTCGTGCGCGAACTGGGCATGACAGCCAGCGGTGATCTGCTCTCAAACGCGGCGTTGACCGCGATTCACCTGAGTCATCGTGGCGGAGCGCTGGTGGCGGGGGCCTTGCTTGCCGCGCTGGCGATTGCGCTGCTGCGGCGTACCGCAACGCGCGGGCTCGGTGCGCTGCTGCTTGCAGCGCTGGTGCTGCAGATTTCGCTCGGTGCGGCCAACGTACTGTTGAGCCTGCCACTGCCGCTTGCGGTGATGCATAACGCCGGCGCTTTGGTGCTGGTGCTGGTGATGGTCCGGATCAATCACGCCGTGCGGCCGCGTGCCGTGGTGGTGCGTCGGGGGAGGTGCCTGAATGAGAACGCTCTCGCTTGAATTTGCTCAGCCACTGGCCGATCGTTTGCGCGCCTTCGGTGCGCTGACGAAATTCCGCGTCAACCTGTTGATCGTGTTCTGCGCGGTGATCGGCATGTTCCTCGCGGTGCCAGGGGGGCTACCCAATGCCGCGACGGTGATCGCCGCCACGCTGGGGATCGCTTGCGTGGCTGGCGCGGCGGCCGCGATCAATTGCCTCATCGAGCAGAAGATCGACGCCGTGATGGCGCGCACGCGCGCACGACCGCTGCCGCGCGGCGTGCTGACACCGGCTGAGACGCTGGCGTTCTCGGGCCTGCTGGGCGGCTTCGGTCTGACCGTGCTGTGGCAGGCGGTCAACCCCCTGACCATGTGGCTGACACTCGCGACCTTCGTCGGCTATGCGGTGATCTACACCGTGCTGCTGAAGCCCTACACACCGCAGAACATCGTGATCGGTGGCGCATCGGGGGCGATGCCGCCGGTGCTCGGCTGGGCCGCGGTGACCGGTGAGGTCTCGGCCGATGCCTGCCTCCTGTTCCTGATCATCTTCGCTTGGACGCCGCCTCACTTCTGGGCGCTCGCCTTGTACCGGACCCAGGAGTACGCCCGCGCCGGTTTGCCGATGCTGCCGGTAACCCACGGTTCGGAATACACCCGCTTGCAGGTGCTGCTCTACACCCTGATCCTGTTCGCGGTAACGCTGCTGCCGTATGCGACCAAGATGAGCGGCTTGCCCTACCTCGTCGCCGCTGTCGGTCTGGGCGCTGGCTTCATCCGCTATGGCTGGCGACTCTGGGTGGACTACTCGGACGCACTGGCGCGGCGCGCCTTCCGCTATTCGATCGTGTATCTTTCAGCGCTGTTCGCCGCCCTGCTGATCGACCACTACCTGTGATGCGCCGCCGCTTTCTTGCCGTGCTCGCAGCCGCCCTGTTAGGCGGCTGCGGCGTTTCTGACGCCCCGAAATTCCACGCCACCGACATCACCGGGGCGGACTATGCGAAAGCCTTTACGCTGACCGACCAGCATGGCAAACCGCGCACGCTCGCCGAATTCAAGGGCAAGGCGGTCACCGTCTTCTTTGGCTACACCCAATGCCCGGACGTCTGCCCGACCAATCTCTCGACGATGGCTCAGGTCGTGAAGCTGCTGGGGGCCGATGGCGAGCGCCTGCAGGTGGTCTTCGTCACGGTTGATCCGGAGCGCGATACCCAGCAACTGCTGTCCGAATACATGCCCGCCTTCCACCCCACTTTCCTCGGCCTGCGGGGTGATGCCGCAACGACCGAGCGTGTGATGAAAGACTTCCGCATCTTCGCGCAGAAGCAGGGGGACATCGCGGGCGGCAACTACACGGTGGATCACACTGCCGGCACCTATGCCTACGATCCGCAGGGTCGTTTGCGGCTGTACATCCGCCACGGCGAGACACCGCAGAACATCGCCGACGATCTGCGCCTCCTGATCGCGGGCAAGTAAGCTTCACCGACTGTTACAACTCGCAGCCCCGCCGCCGTCAGCTACGCTGAACAGTGAGGCGTTGAGCGTGTACGCCCGCCAAGTCGGCGTGGCGATTCTGGTACGCGCGCGGCGCGTTGGGGGCTTTCATGCGGGAGTGGCGAGCAGACGGCGGCTTGCGTTGGGTGTGTGCGCTCATCGGCGCGCTCTGCCTCATGGCGCAGGCATCGGCCGAGGTGCCGGACCCGCCGGGGCGGGTCGGCCGGGTCAGCTATGTCGAAGGTCGGATCGAGGCATGGACAGCCGATAGTCAGGACTGGGCACCGATCAATGTGAACATGCCGGTAACGTCCGGCATCGGGCTCTGGACCGCGACGGATGGTCGCGCAGAAGTCCGTATCGGGAGTACTTCGGTTCGGCTGGATGCCGATTCACAACTCAATTTTGACCGCGTCGACGATGCAGCCATCGCGCTTGAAGTGCGACGCGGCGTGGCACGTGTGCGCCTGCGCAGCCTGCCGGATGACGATCAGCTCGTGATGAGTGCCGGTGGTGTGCGTGTCGAGGCGCAACGCGCGGGCGACTATGCTCTGGAGTACGACCCTGGCTCACGCCGTGCCTGGGTCTCCGTGTTTGCCGGCCGTGCGCGTGTCAGCGGAATTGCCGAGCGGCTTACCGTGCTTGCCGGCCAACGCGTTGAGTTGGATGCGGTAGCGCTGCGCCTTGTGGCGTCGGAAGAAGCTGGTCGCAGCAGCTTTGATGAATGGGCCGAGCGTCGTGACCGCGAACAGGATCGGCTTGCGTCGAGCCGCTATGTGTCGCCCGAGATGACCGGCATCGAAGCGCTGGATGGTCACGGCCGCTGGGAGGAAGACAGCCGCTACGGCCCGCTGTGGTACCCGGTGGCGGTGGCGCCCGGTTGGGCGCCTTACCGTTACGGCCACTGGGCGTGGGTGGCACCTTGGGGCTGGACCTGGATCGACGACGCCCCCTGGGGCTTTGCGCCCTTCCACTATGGCCGCTGGATCATGATCGGTGGGCGCTGGGGGTGGGCACCGGGCAGCTATGTTGCGCGGCCGGTCTATGCGCCGGCGCTGGTCGGCTTTTACGGTGGCGCGCCGGGCTTCTCGATCAGTGTTCGTCTCGGCCCGGTCGTCGGTTGGTTCCCGCTTGCGCCCTTCGAGGTGTACCGCCCGGTCTACACCTACAGCGAGACCTACATCCAGCGTATCAACATCACGCACGTCACACGCATGCCGCCGATGCCGGGCGGCCCGAATGGCGACTACCCGCGCCGGCCGATCGACTACCGCTATGGCGCGCAGCGCGACGCCGCAACCTTTGTGTCGCGTGACGACTTCTTCCGCCAACGCCCGATACAGCATGGTCAGGGCGGGGTGAACACGGATGTCATTCGGCACTTGCCGATCGGTGGCGCGCCGCCCCCACCGCCGGGCGTCACGCCGCGTCCGCCGCGCGGTCCGGGCGGGGGTGACATGCCAGTACCGGATCCGCGCCCGTCCGGCGGGCCGGGGCCGCAGTCGATGCCGCCTCGTATTCCGGGGGATCCGCAGCGCGGTGACCTGCCGCGCTATCCGATCGGCGATCCGCGTCGGGCGCCGCAGGGCTGGGGCGGCGAGCGTGCCGCGCCGCCAGCGCCGGTTGATCGGCCAGCCCCGGCGGCACCGCCAACGCGTAGCGCCCCGATGCCAACGATACCGATCGAGCGCGACGTGCGGCCACAATCCGCGCCGCCGCAGCGCCAGCCGGGCATGCCTAACATCGGGCCACAACAGAACCAGCCCGGCGTCGTACCGGGCATGCCGAGGCAAGGGGGCGAGGCGAGCCGTTCCGATTCGGCAGTGATGCCGCGCGGCAGCGAGGGGGCGCCGCCCCGGCGTTGGCCGCCCGCACCGGGCAGCGAACAGCCGGCAGCGCCGCAGCCGCACGGCAATCCGCCGCGCTCGATGCCCATGCCAGGGGTGTCGGGCGTGTCCGGCGCAGAGGCGCAGCACGCGGCGCCACGCCCGCGCGTGCCGGAAGGGCGGCCGGTAGAACCGCGCGCCGATCGCCAGGCGATGCCGGCCGTCGGCCCGCAGGCGCCGCGCGCGCCTGAAGGCGGCGGCAATCGCGCGCACGAGCCACGCGAACACGGGCGACCGGAGCAGGATCGGCCGCGCCGCCCTGGGCAGCAAAGCGAGTAGGGCGGGCGAAAACGACAAGGCCCCTTGCGGGGCCTTGGTCATTTGGGAGGGCCTGGCAGCCGGGTCAGACGTAAGCCGCCAGCGCGCCCTTCATCTTCTGCAGTGCTTTGGCTTCGATCTGGCGAATACGCTCGGCGGAGACGCCGTATTCGGAGGCCAGCTCTTGCAGCGTCGCGCTTTCGTCGTCAGCCAGCCAGCGGCGGCGGATGATTGCGCGGCTACGTTCGTCCAGCGCTTCCAGCGCGCTCTCCAAACCTTCGCTTTGCAGGCGGTCGCGGCCGCGCGCCTCGAGCACGGCGGTCGGTTCGGCGTTGGCGTCGGCCAGATAGGCGATCGGCGCGACCCGGCCGTCGTCATCCTCTTCCGGGCCCAGTTCAAGCGCGACATCACCACCCGAGAAGCGGGTTTCCATCTCGCGCACTTCTTCCGGCTTCACGCCCAGCACGCGCGCCATCTCGGCCACTTCGCCGGTGGTCAGCGTGCTGCTGTCGGACTTCATGCTGCGCAGGTTGAAGAACAGCTTGCGCTGCGCCTTGGTGGTAGCGATTTTCACCAGGCGCCAGTTCTTCAGAATGTACTCATGGATCTCGGCCTTGATCCAGTGGATGGCAAAGCTCACCAGACGTACGCCGCGATCCGGGTCGTAGCGTTTGACGGCCTTCATCAGGCCGACGTTGCCTTCCTGGATCAGGTCGCCGTGCGGCAGGCCGTAACCGAGATAGTTGCGGGCGACCGAAACCACCAGCCGCAGGTGCGAGAGCACGAGCTGACGCGCGGCCTCGAGATCCTGTTCATCACGCAGTTTGCGTGCGAGCGAAAGCTCCTGCGCTTCCGTCAGGATCGGGAACCGGTTCGCCGCCTGAACGTACTGATCCAGACTGCCCAGTGCGGACGGGACGGGGAACGACAGCGATGTGGTCATCTGCATACCTCCAACAAATTACCTCTGGAACAATGTTAGCACTCGACGCTAGAGAGTGCTAATAACGGATTTTGTTCCCGGGATTTGTTTCCGCATGCAGACCAACGGCAGCTCCGGCGCACTCAATTGCGGTGTGCCGGAACGGCCGTGCAGCGCACTCAGGCGACGGGTTCGAGTTCGGATGCGTAGAACAGCGCTTCCAGCGAAGCGCAGGCCTCGTCCGGATCAACCTTGACGTACCACATGGCTTCACGCGCATTGCCGCCGAGGCGGTTCTTGCGCACCAGGGTGCCCGTGCGTCCGTTGAAAAAGGCCTGCCGGGCGGCAGCGCCGGCGTCGAGGTGACCGATGCGGACGCGATGTCCGACTTCGAAGCTCTGGGTTTGCGTGCTCATGTCTTGTGTTCTCGCTCTGGAAGAACGGTCGCGTTGTTGGAGCGCGATCGGGTTTTGTCTCTGTCGCGGATTCTTCGCTTGTGGTGAAGTCGCGTCTTGATTGTGTTTGGCGATTTTAAGCGCCAAAAATGACAAAAAGCTATCCAGTTGGCAAGAACGCGTTTTGCGTTGCAGCAAATGAACTTGGGATAAATGCCGCGCAGCGTGTTCGCGCACCCTGCCCGAGAAGCGCTGCGCAGGCTGGTCCAGCGAATTTGGTCATAAATTGCGGCTGAATGGGCGCAGCGAAAGGCGCCGTGGGCCCTGTTTCATATTGCGATGCCGCAGCCCGGGTCGGTACGGTTGGCAATGGGCGTCATGACTTGATGAAAATTGCGTGAGGCCGCCGACTGATCAGCCTGCCGGCTCAAGCGGTGCGCGCGTGCAGGCGACCGCATGGGTGCTGCCGCCCTGGGCGGTCAGAGGCGGTATCGCTGCGCTACAGGCTTCGATGGCGAGCGGGCAGCGGGTGCGGAACACGCAGCCAGAGGGCGGCGCAATCGGGCTTGGCAGGTCGCCCTCGAGGATCTGCACTGCCTTGCTGCGCTCGCGTGCCGGGTCCGGGATCGGGACAGCGGAGAGCAGAGCGCGGGTATAGGGATGGGCTGGTGCGCGGAACAGCGCGTCGGCATCGGCCATCTCCATCGCGCGGCCGAGATACATCACCAGCACGCGGTTTGAGATGTGACGCACCACCGCCAGGTCGTGGGCGATGAAGACCAGTGCGAGGCCGTCTTCCTGCTGCAGATCCATCAGCAGGTTGATGACCTGGGCCTGGATCGACACATCCAGCGCCGACACCGGTTCGTCGCAGATGATCAGCTTCGGCTTGACGATCAGCGCACGCGCGATGCCGACGCGTTGGCACTGGCCGCCCGAGAATTCATGCGGGTAGCGGTTGATCACGTTGGGTTGCAGGCCGACGCGCGCCATCACGCGCTCCACTTCAGCGTTCACCGCCTGCGCACCGATGCCCGGGCGCAGCGTGCGCAGGGGCTCGCCGATGATGTCGCCGATGGTCATACGCGGGTTCAGCGAAGACAGCGGGTCCTGAAAGATCATCTGCAGGTCGGCGCGCAGCGGCTGCCAGTCGGCTTCGGGCAACCCAGCGAGCTCGCGCCCGGCCAGCTTCACGCTGCCGCCTGCGATCCGGTTAAGGCCGATCAGTGCCCGTGCGAGCGAACTCTTGCCGCAGCCGGACTCACCGACGATGCCCAGTGTTTCCCCGGCGTTCAGGGTAAAGCTCACGCCGTTGACCGCCCGCAGCAGCCGCGGTGCTGACCAAGGCAGCAAGCCCTCTCGCCCGACTTGGAATTGGACTTGCAGGTCGTGAACTTCAAGCAGGGGCGCGCTCACGGTGCGATCCTCCGATCGTTGGCTTGCGCGCTATCGGCTGCGGGTGCTGCGGTGGCATCGGTGTAGCGAAGCTGTTCGAGTGGCCGATGGCAGGCACGACGACGGCCCTCACCAAAGGCGGTGAGGGGGGCAGGGGCGAGGCAGGCGGTGTCGCGTTCAACACAGCGTGGCGCAAACGGGCAACCGGGCGGCAGCGCGAGCAGGTTGGGCGGGTTGCCGGGGATGGTCGCGAGACGGTCACTGCCGTGTTGGTGATCCATCCGCGGTACCGCATGCAGCAGACCCATCGTGTAGGGGTGACTGGGCTGCGCGAACAGCGCTTCCGCCGGGCCCTGTTCCATCACGCGGCCGGCGTACATCACCAGCACCTGGTCGCAGACCCCGGCAACCACGCCCAGATCGTGCGTGATCATGATCACTGCAGTGCGGAAGTCGCGCCGCAGATCCTGAAGCAGCCGCAGGATCTGCGCCTGCACCGTGACGTCGAGCGCGGTGGTCGGTTCGTCCGCGATCAGCAGTTTCGGCCGGCACAGCAGCGCCATCGCGATCACGACCCGCTGGCGCATACCGCCAGAGAACTCGTGCGGGTACATGGTCAGACGCTTCTTCGACTCTGCAATCTTCACCGCATCCAGCATGCGCGCCGATTCCGCCAATGCGGCCTTGCGGTCCAGCCCCTTGTGGAAGCGCAGTACCTCGGTGAGTTGGTCGCCGACCGTCAGGTAGGGGTTCAACGCGGTCATCGGGTCCTGGTAGATCATTGCGATCTCGGCCCCGCGGCGGGTGTTCAATTCGGCTTCCGAGAGCGCGAGCAGATTGGCGCCGCCGTAGAGCACTTCACCGGTGGCGAGCCCGTTCCTCGCGAGCAGGCCCATCAGCGCAAACGCAGTCTGGCTTTTGCCGGAGCCGGACTCGCCGACGATACCCAGCGATTCGCCTTCCTGCAGCGAGAACGAGAGGTCATTAACCGCGGCGACCTCGCCTTCCGGCGTGGCGAAGCGGACGTTCAGGTTGCGGACGTCGAGCAGGGCACCGGCGGCGCGCGGCCGCCCGAAGCCGCCGAGCGCCCCCTCGGGGGGCAGCGAACGGGACGGAGCGTGGGTGTGGTCCATATCAGCGGTCCTTCGGATCCAGCGCGTCGCGCAGGCCGTCGCCAATGAAGTTGAAGCAGAACAGCGTGGTGACGAGGAAAGCGGCCGGGAAGCCCAGCTCCCAGGGCGCGGCCTCGATCGACTTGGCGCCCTGTTCGAGCAGTGCGCCCCATGAGGTCATCGGCTCCTGCACGCCAAGCCCGAGGTACGAGAGGAAGCTCTCGAACAGGATCATCGAGGGCACCAGCAGCGTGGCATACACCGCTACGATGCCCAGCACGTTGGGCACGATGTGCCGGGTGATGATGCCCCAGCGCGACACGCCGCAGACTCGCGCCGCCTCGACGAATTCCTTGCGCTTGAGCGACAGGGTCTGGCCGCGCACGATGCGCGCCATGTCCAGCCAGCTGACCGCGCCGATCGCGAGGAAGATCAGCCACAACTCGCGACCGAAGAAGGTCATCAGCAGGATTACCAGGAACATCACCGGGAAGCTGGCGAGAATCTCGAGGAAGCGCATCATCACGCTATCGGTCTTGCCGCCCAGGAAACCGGCGGTCGCGCCGTAGAGCGTGCCGATCAGCACAGCGACCAGCGCGCCGAGGGCGCCGACCATCAGCGAGATGCGGCCGCCGAGCAGGGTGCGTACATAGAGGTCGCGCCCCAGGTTGTCGGTGCCGAACCAGTGTGCGGTGTCGGTGGCGGGGGCGACGTGCATGTTGTCGAAATCCGGCTCGTCAAAGGCGTGCGGCGACGGCAAGGCGCCAAAGGCACACAGCAGCACGATCACGGTGAGGATCACCAGGCTCGCGAGCGCTGCGCGGTTGCGCAGGAAGCGTCGGCGGGCATCGGCCCACAGGCTGCGACCCCGGATGCTTTGCGACAGGGTGTCGTCGAGCCCGGGTAGCGGCGGCAGCGGTCGCGCGAGGCGTTCGACCAAGGTGGGCGCCGACGGCGCGTGGGAAGGCGAATGCATCGTCGGCCCTTCAGTGGATGCGGATGCGCGGGTCGATGAAGCCGTACAGGATGTCGACCACCGCGTTGAAGAAGATCGTCAGCGTACCAATCAGGATCGTCAGCCCGAGCACCATCGGGTAGTCCCGGTTCAGTGCGCCGTTGACGAAGAGCTGTCCGATGCCGGGGATGCCGAAGAAGGTCTCGACCACCACCGAGCCGGTGATGATGCCGACGAAGGCGGGGCCGAGGTAGGAGATCACCGGCAGCAGCGCCGGGCGCAGCGCATGCCGGCGCAGGATGTAGCCCGCCGGCAGGCCTTTGGCGCGTGCCGTGCGGATGAAGGGGCTGCCGAGCACTTCGATCATGCTGCCGCGGGTGATGCGGGCGATTACCGAGATGTAGTGCTGGCACAGCACCGCCACCGGCAGCACCACGTAGATCAGCTTGCCGCCCTCCCAGCCGCCGGCGGGCAACCACTTGAGGCCGATTGCGAAGACCAGCGCCAGCACCGGCGCGAGCACGAAGTTCGGCAGCACTACGCCGATCATCGCAATCCCCATCACCGAATAATCGACCCAACTGTTCTGCCGCAGCGCGGCGGTCACACCCGCTGCAATGCCGACCACGACCGCGACGACGAAGGCCATCAAGCCCAGGCGGAAGCTCACTGGCGCGGCGGCCCACACCAGATCGTTGACAGTGAAGTCCTTGTACTTGAACGAGGGGCCGAAGTCGCCGCGCGCCAGGTCGGCGAGGTAACCGAGGTACTGCTGCCAGGCGGGCTGGTCGAGTCGGTACTTGGCCGCGATGGCAGCCATCACCTCGGGCGGCATGTTCGCCTCCGACGAGAACGGGCCGCCGGGCGCCAGGCGGATCAGGAAGAAGGTGACCGTCACCAGCACCAGCAGGGTTGGCAAGGCTTCAAGCAGCAGGCGGCGGAGGATGAACTTGAGCATGGGCGGCTTCAGTGCGCGAGGATGTAGAGGTCGCGCGTGAGGATGCGGCCCTCCGGGTTGTGGCCGTAGCCCTTGACCCATGGTTTGATCAGGTGGCGCACGCTGTAGTGGTACACATTGGCCGTAGGAAAGTCCTGCGCAAGGATGCGCTCGGCGTTCTGGTACAGCCGCGCACGGGCGTCCGCATCGGCGGTTACTTTGGCCTGCTCCATGATCGCGTCGTAGCGAGGATTGTTGTACTTACTGTCGTTGCTGCCGTGCTTGGAGTGGAACAGATCCAGCATTGTGGAAGGTTCGTTGTAGTCGGCAATCCACGCGAAACGCGATACCTCGAACTCTCCGCGGCTGCGCGAATCAAGAAAGCTCTTCCATTCCTGATTCACCAGTACCACTTCGACCGGCCCGATGCGCCGCCACATCCATGCCGCGGCAAGCGCGATCTTCTTATGGTTCTCGTTCGTGTTGTAGAGCAGCTCGAAGCGCAGCGGTCGTGTCTTGGTGAATCCGGCCTCGGCTAGCAGTCGGCGTGCTTCGTCTTCGCGCTGGGCTTGTGTCCAGCGTTGCCACTCGTGGACTACAGGTACGTAGCCTTCAGCTGTCTCAGGCGTGAAGCTGTAGGCGGGCGTCTCGCCGGTACCGACAAGCTTTTGTGCGATGACTTCGCGCTGCAGCGCGAGCGATAGTGCCTTGCGCACCCGCACATCATCGAAGGGTTTCTTGCGCAGGTTGAATGCGTAGAAGTACGTGCCCAGTTGCGGCCAAGTCACGAGCTCGTTCGGAATCTCGCGGCGGATCTGTTTCAGTTGCTCTGGCGGTACTCCGCCGTCGGCGGTCATGTCCATGCCGTTGGCGCGATAGCGCTGGTACTCGGCCGACTGGTTAACGATCGGCAGGAAGGTGACCTTGTCAATTACCGTCTTCGCGTTGTTCCAGTAGTGCGGGTTGCGCACCATCACGATCCGCTCGTTGACGACCCGCTCGGCGAGTTTGTAGGCGCCGTTTGAAATCATGACACCGGGGTCTGTCCACTTGTCGCCGTGCTTCTCTATGACCTTGAGCGGCACGGGCATCAGGCTTCCGTGTGCGAGGGTCGCGACCAGATAAGAGACGGGTTGCTCGAGTGAGATCAGCAAGTGGTGGTCGTCGAGCGCTTTTACGCCGAGTTCGGATGGCGGTACCTTGCCCTCGACGATTGCGGTGCCGTTCTTGATGTTGCTCGCCTTGCCGAGGTACCAGGCGTATTGCGACGCGGTCTTCGGATCGACCATACGCTTGAACGAGTATTCGAAGTCGTGTGCGGTCACGGGGCTGCCGTCGGACCATTTGGCATTGCTTCTGAGCGTGAAGCGCCAGGCCTGTCCGTTCTGGAGGCTTTCCCACTTCTGCGCCACGCCGGGGATCACCTTCCCGTTGGTATCCAGGCTGACCAAACCCTCGAACATTTCCAGCGCCAGGCTGGACTCTGGTCGCCCTTCGGACTTGTTGGGGTCCAAGGTTGCGGGTTCGGTGGCGTTGCCGCGCACGATCTCCTGCACCGGATGGAGTTTGGTGCCCGGCGGCACCTCGGCCGCGAATGCGCCGATCGCGCCGGATAGCGCGGCTGCAGCGCTAATCAAGCATGCAAGCCGTTGGGGCATGTGCATCGTTTCTGGGCTCCTGAATGGGGCGCATCCCGGTATCGCGCTGCCCGGTTGGGCTGCGCAGCGGTCAAGGGCGTCCGGCGTGTGTCCGGGCTTGCCGTACCGGGCAAAGCGGGCAAGGGTAGGCGTTCGGAGGGTACCGTGCAAGCAACATGCCTGCCTTGGCGGCGATCGGCGCGCTTTGATCCGCCTCAATCCTTGGTGCAGAACTTTGCCGTTAAATGCGAATCTGCCATTTTCCCGTCCAAGCAGACGGGGCTTCCGAACCGCTAGGCCAGAACCACACATGACACGCAGCCCTCGCCTGATCCATCTTTCTCACGAACACGCTTCGGCGCTCAAGCTCGCACTCGCGGTGCGGGCCCTCACGCCGGAAGACCCGTCTGCGCTGCCGGCAGTTGCGCAGCGGATTCGCGATACGTTCGAGCGCGAACTCTCGGCGCATTTCGAGGAAGAAGAAAAACATGTGCTGCCGCGCCTGGAGGCGGCAGGGCGAACCGAGCTGGCTGAGCGCACGCGGCGCGATCACGAGCGCCTGCGCGAACTCGCCGATGCGCTGGCCACACCTACGGTGGAAGGCGTGCGTGCGTTTGCCGCGGCATTGACCGCGCACGTCGCGTTTGAAGAAAACATCGTGTGGGAGGCGCTGGAACCCGGCGCCGGCATGTCCTTCGATCCGGACGCGATCTGATTGCCTGGCCGGGGTCAGCCCCGGTCCAGATCGAGGCCGTCGAGCAGCGAAAGATTGCTACTTACCGAGAACGACTCCATCACCTCGTGGTGATCGCAGCGCTGCTCGAACGGCGCTTCGATACCCTTGCCGTGCAGGTGGCAATGCGAGCTTTCCGGCGCAAAGTGCCGGCAGCGTCCTGCACAGGGAAGGGGGAGCGTTGCGGACATCCAGACCTCGGGCGCATTAAAGGGGATGGATGCAATTGTCCGGGTTTTGCACAAAGGTGCTTGTCAAAGATTGCGTCGCGCCAAGCGTGACGAATTTCGCGGGCCGCACCCGGCAGCCGTGAGTCACCGTCCCGGTTGTCGACTGCGCTGTGCGGGTGCCGGCCTCCTTGCTGGGCGGCGTCGCGCTGCACTAGCCGGCAAGCGCTGCGTCTGGCCCTAAACTGTCGCCCTCGGCGCTTGGCCCCCTGCCAGCGCACCCGATGGAGACAACGATGTTCCTGCGCAGACTTGGCGGCAGCCTTCTCGGCCTGAGCCTGACGCTGTGTGCCGGCGCGGCATATGCCTTCAAACTCGATCAGGTGCCGGGCGCGCTCTCGCGCAGCGTGGTGCCGGTCGACTATCGCGTCGAGCTGGACGCCGATCCTTACGCCGACAGCTTCTCCGGCCGCCAGACAATCCGCTTCGACCTGCGCCGCGCCACACGCGAGATCGTCTTGCACGCCGACGCACTGACGGTGCGCGCGGACGCGCTGGACGGCGTCGCGCAGGCCATGCCCGTCGAGGCGGACGCCCAGGCGCAGACCATCACGATCCGGCTGCCGCGCAGGCTGGAGCCAGGGCGCCACACGCTGGGCCTGAGCTGGCAGGGCCGTATCGAAGAGAACGGCGAGGGGTTGTACGTGGCGCGCTACCGCACCCCGGACGGCGTCGAAAAGCGGATGCTCGCGACGGACATGGAGCCGATCGGCACGCGCCGAATGATGCCGCTGTTCGATGAGCCCGTCTTCCGCGCCCGCTTCGACATCGGTGTGCGCACCCCGGCCCGCTTCACCGTGTTGGGCAACATGCCGCAGGCGAGCGAACGCAGTCTGCCCGACGGCCGCAAGGAAGTGCGCTTCATGCCGACGCCGAAGATGGCGTCGTATCTGGTCGCGCTCGCCGTGGGCGAATTCGAGGCGGCCCGCGCCACGCACGACGGCATCGAACTGGCGATCTGGACGACTGAAGGCCTCAGCCAGCAAACCGGCTACGCGATGGCCGCCACCTGGCAGGTGCTTGACTACTACCACCAGTGGTTCGGCATCCGCTATCCGTTGCCCAAACTCGATCAGCTGGCGGTACCCGGAAAGCGGGGCGCGATGGAGAACTGGGGGCTGATCACCTATGGCGAGTCCCTGCTCGTGATGGATCCCGACCGCGCCGGTTTCCGCCAGCGGGAAGGCAGCTTCACCACGATCGCGCACGAGATCGCGCATCAGTGGTTCGGCAACCTGGTGACGATGGCCTGGTGGGACGATCTGTGGCTCAACGAAGCCTTTGCCGAATGGATGGGCGTGAAGGCCGCGCGGGAGCTCAATCCGGCGTGGCGCGCACTCGATAACCTCGGGCACGAGCGCGACAAGGCCATGCTGGATGATGCGCTGCCCACGGCGAAGCCGATCGCGCGCGCCGTTGCCAGCGATCGCGCAGCCTTCGATTCCTTCGATGCGACCACCTACAACAAGGGCCACATGGTGATCGGCCTGATCGAGCAGTACCTGGGTGAGCAGGGTCTGCGCGATGGCATCCGCAGCTACCTTGGCAAGCATGCCTACAGCAACGCAACGGGCGCGGACCTATGGGACGCACTCGCCAAGCGCAGCGGAAAACCGGTTGCGGCCTTCGCGCAGGCGTGGACGACTCGCCCCGGCCACCCGACGGTGTTCGCCAGCCGCACCTGTGAGCAGGGGCAGGAACAGATCAGCCTGCGCCAACAGCGCTATGGTTTCGGCGCGATTGCCGGGGCGGACGAGCAATGGCCGCTGCCGCTGCAGTTGGCGGCGCAGGATGGCGCTGCTCGCGAGCGCATCGAGCTGGGCAGCGCACCGCAGGTCGTCACCGGCCCCGCCTGCCGCACGATGCGTAGTGTCGAGCCTTCGCCCTTCGATCTGTGGCGCCTTGCTTGGGATGACAACAGCCTGCACGCCTTGCTGGCGCGCTTCCCGCAACTCAGTTCGGAGCAGCGCGCACGCCTGCTGGGCGATGCCTGGGCGCTCGCGCAAACCGGCGACGTGCGGATCGATACGGTCGTTGCGATGCTCGACGCGCTGCCGGTGTCCGATACGCCGCAAACCTGGAGCAGCGCGATTGCTGTGATGCGTGCGGTACGCGGGTTCGCACGCAACACGCCACACGCGGCCGCTTGGGATGCTCGTGTGCGTGGCTGGCTGGCGCCGGTGGGCGAGCGGCTGGCGGCGCTGCCGACCGATCAGCAGGAGCAACCCGCGTTCGCGATCTTGATTGCCGACGTGGAAACCTTGCGCGGCTTGGCGGGCGATGTTGGCGTGATCGGGCTGGCGCGCCAGCAATTCGCGCGCGCCGAGCCAAATGTGTCGCGCGATCGTTATGTGGGTTTGCTGCAGGTGTTCGCCGCCCACGCAACGCCAGCCGAATTCGACGCCCTGCTTGCACGCAGCCGGGAGAACCGCGATACCGGCCTCGAATGGGCTTACGGCAACGCGCTCGCATATGCACCGACGCCCGAGGCGGCGGAAAAGGTGCTGGCCCTGAGCCTCGAAGATGCCCTGCCGCGCGCGGTGCGCGACAGCCTCGCGGGGTGGCTGGCTGAGCACGGCCATGCACGGCAGGTGTGGGCCTTCACTCAGGCGCATATCGACACACTGTTTGCGCGCGCCTCCACCTGGGCCCGCCGTTACATCGTCAGCAGTCCGTTGGACGGCGCACGCGATGCAGCCCTTGCGGCCGAGATCGACGCCTATGCGGCGGCGCATCTGACGGATGACGAGCGGCCCACCGTGAAGCAGGCGCTCGCTGCCAGCGCGCGCAACATCGAAGCCTGGCAGCGCATTGGCGAGCCGCTGGCGCGGGTGCTGGGCTTGCCGGACAGCGCAGCCACCGCCTCGTCAGGCGCGTCCGAGCCACCGAAGGGGGATCCGTCATGACTGCGCAGCACCCGCTTGCCCGGCTGCTTGGCCACGCGCGCGCCTACCGTCGCGACGTCTGGCTCGCCTCGCTGTACTCGGTGCTCAACAAGTTCTTTGATGTGCTGCCGGAGGTGCTGATCGGTGTTGCGGTTGATGTAGTCGTCAATCGTAAGGACTCTTTCCTCGCACGCGTCGGCGTGCATGAGCCGAAGGACCAACTGGTGCTGCTGGCCGCGGTCACCGCGCTGATCTGGGTCGGCGAATCGTTCTTCCAGTACCTCTACGACGTGAAGTGGCGCACCCTCGCGCAGAACCTGCAGCACGACCTGCGCCAGCAGGCCTACCAGCATGTGCAGCGGCTGGAGATGGGCTTCTTCGAGCGCCAGCGCACCGGCAACCTGATGTCCATCCTCGGCGACGACATCAACCAGATGGAGCGCTTCCTCAACGGCGGCGCGAACGACCTGATCCAGGTGTTCTGTTCGTCGCTGATGGTGGGCGCGGTGTTCTTCGCGCTTACCGCCAAACTCGCCTTCCTGTCGCTGATCCCGGTGCCGGTGATCCTCTACGGCGCCTTCTGGTTCCAGGGCCGGCTTGCGCCGCGCTATGCCGGTGTGCGCGAGGCGGCCGGCACGCTCGCGTCACGACTGTCGAACAACCTGCTCGGTATCGCCACGATCAAGGCCTACACCGCGGAAGCCTACGAGGCCGAGCATGTGCGCCAGGGCTCCGACGCCTACCGGGTGCGCAATGCCGAGGCAATCCGCCTCTCCGCCGCAATTACGCCGGTGATCCGCATGGCGATCCTCGCCGGCTTTACGGTGACGCTGCTTTACGGCGGCTTCCTGACGCTGAACGGCGAGTTGGGTGTCGGCAGCTACTCGGTGCTGGTGTACCTGACGCAGCGCCTACTCTGGCCACTGACCCGGCTGGCGGACATGACCGATCTGTACCAGCGCTCGATGGCTTCGATCGAACGGGTCATGAACCTGATCGACACGCCGCTTGCGATTCCCTACGAGGGCCGTCACCTGCCGGCCGGTTCGGTGAAGGGCGCGCTGACCTTCGACGCGGTGCACTTCGCCTACGGCGAACAGCCCACGCTGCAGGGCATCTCGCTGACGGTGCCGGCCGGCCACACCGTTGCCTTCGTCGGCAGCACCGGCAGCGGCAAGAGCACGCTGGTGAAGCTGCTGCTGCGCTTCATCGAACCGCAGCGTGGCCGCATCCTGCTCGACGACACCGCCATCGGCGAGGCCAACCTGCAAGACCTGCGCCGCGCGATCGGCTATGTCGCGCAAGACAGCTTCCTCGCCGATGCGACCGTCGCCGACAACATTGCCTACGGTCTGCCAACGGCCAAGCGGGACGACATTGTCGCCGCCGCAGTGGCGGCTGAAGCGCACGAGTTCATCGCCCAGATGCCGCAGGGCTACGACACGCCGGTCGGCGAGCGCGGGCAGAAGCTCTCCGGCGGCCAGCGGCAGCGCATCGCGCTGGCCCGCGCGATTCTGAAGAACCCGCCGATCCTGGTGCTGGACGAAGCCACCAGCGCGGTCGACAACGAGACCGAGGCTGCGATTCAGCGCTCGCTTGAACGCGTCACCCGCAACCGCACCAGCCTGATCATCGCGCACCGGCTGTCCACCGTGCGGCACGCCGACACCATCTATGTGATGGAGCAGGGCCGCATCGTCGAGCAGGGCACGCACGACGCGCTGCTCGCGCTCGGCGGCCAGTACGCCGCGTTGTGGCGCCTGCAGACGGGCGAACGCACGGTGGCCGAATCTGCGGCCGATTCGGTGTAGGCTCGCGAACTTGTCACGCGAAACGCGTACAAACAGAGAACCCGAGGCGCCCGACAGATGGCGCCCGCAACACCACCCTCAACCCTGACAGGAGCAACACCATGAGCACAGTCACTCTGGGCGGTAACCCGATCGATGTCGCCGGCACCTTCCCGGCCCCCGGCAGCACCGCCGCCGAGTTCGCGCTGGTCGGCGCCGACCTCGCCAACCATGGCCTCGCCGAGTTCGCCGGCAAGCGCAAGGTGCTGAACATCGTGCCCTCGCTCGATACGCCGACCTGCGCAGTCTCGACCCGCAAGTTCAACGAGAAGGCCTCGTCGCTCGACAACACCGTCGTGCTGGTCATCTCCGCCGACCTGCCCTTCGCCGCCAAGCGCTTCTGCGAAGTCGAAGGCCTGAAGAACGTGATGACGCTGTCGACCATGCGCGGTGGCGAGGCCTTCAAGCAGGCCTACGGCGTGGACATCGCCAGTGGCCCGCTCGCCGGTGTCACCGCCCGTGCGGTGGTCGTGCTGGATGCCGACAACAAGGTGCTGCACAGCGAGCTCGTCAGCGAAATCAAGAACGAGCCGAACTATGAGGCGGCGCTGGCGGCCTTGAAGTAAGGCTTTGGTTGCGGCCGTTGCGACGGTCGTGTGCGTTGTGGAAGGAGCCCGCTGAGTGCGGGCTCTTTTGTTTTGTGGCTTGGACGGGGAGTGGGGCGTAGGTTGGTGCTGAGCTACGCGAAACCCAACGATTGGGCTCGCGATTGGCGTGGCCCATTTGCGCCGGCCGTCCCGCTGAAGCCGGGTCCCGGCCCGGCGGCCGGGGTACTTTCTTTGTGCGAACAAAGAAAGTACCCAAAGAAAATCGCCCCGCTTCAACGCCCCTTGCTGCGCAAGGGGTGCCCTGCGCTGCTCGAAGCATCGGGTGGCTGCGGAACTCGCCCTCGCTGCGCTCGGAGCTCAAACAGTCCTCGCCACCGCCATGCTTCGCATGTCGGAACCCGATGCTTCTGCGCTGCTCGGCGTTTCAGAGGGGGATTGAAAAGCGTCGGCGATCAACCGCTGCGACGTATTCGTAGTTCCGGTGGAACGGATGAATGCACCCACCCCGGATTCCGCCGTGCTTCATCCAGGCTACGAACAACGCCCAAGCGTCGCGCCGCTGATGGTTTTGACTTTGGGTCCCGTCGAGAGCGCCGAACGGAGGTGTCGGCCGGCGGGGTAGTCCGGACTCGCTGTTTGAGGCGCGAAGCGCCGAGTTCGCGAGGCCGGCCGACGGGCGATACCGCAGTGAGGGCAGCCCGCAGGGCCGCGAACGCCGGGTCGTCTTTTCTTGGTTACTTCTTTTGACGAAGCAAAAGAAGTAACACGCCCGCCGGGGGCGGGACCCCGGCCAACGCACGCTTGCAACGCGACCACGCGAATCGCCAGCCGCCGCAACCCGCGCTCAAGCCAACCCTTGGGCTTCGCTACGCTCAACCCAATCTACGCCCCTTCACTACTTGGGCGGAGGGGGTGCAGTCGCACCCGGGGGAACGAGCACGCGGTCGACAAATTGACGAGTTGCCGTACTTGACCCATGCCCAACGCCTGGGCACTTGTACGCTGATAGCCAAGGAGTGGCGCTCCTTGAGAACGCGCCTGGCGGGCTCCAGGCATAGCGGAGCATCTCGGCCATCACTTCATTGGTCTGCGTATCGATCACCTTGACGGTGCTGCTGGCCAAGCCGCGCGCCCGCTCTTCAGGGACGACGTGGTCTTCGAAGGTCACCGCATAGCGGGGGGGGTCTAGCGGAGGGCTCTTATCAAGCCAGAACTTGATGTAGCCCTTTAAGTAGGACTTGTCGTACTGCCACGGTTCGTCCCAGCGTGGCGTGTAGTGAACCCGCTCGCCATTTCTCTCATCGACGACTTCGACATATTTGAAGCCGGAGATAGACGATGCCGCTTGGCCGCCGTCGACGAAGTAACTGTTATCGCCCGCCGTCGTGATTGGATCGCGGTTATAGAGAAAGCTGGATATGTAGCTCTCATCAGTGCCCTCCAGCGCAAAGGCAGCCCCCGGCGCCATAAGATCCTGCCAGTCACCATCGCGACGTACCTTCAAGAGCAGAATCCCCTCAACGTTCTCAGCCTTTCGATAGAACTTGTAACCGGCAACCTCGCGGCACAAACGCTGAAACTCCGCCTTGTCCGCGGCATACCGTGCCTGCGCCGCGGCCCGCGCCTGGCGAGCGAGGTGGTAGTCGTAGGCGGGTTTGGCGAGCAGCGCGGTCACGGCCAGCAGGCCCAGCACCCAGCGGGTTTTCACACTCAGCGCAGGCATCACGCAGTTCTCCGGAAAGCATGTGGTGTATGGCTCATGATCGGTTCGGCAGATCGGCTGCGGCCTCGGTGCGCTTGCAGGCAGCGCAGTGTTTCGCCGGCATTGTCCGCGGATGGCCCGTTTGCCGCGCGAGGCTACTTCACACTCTGCGGCGGGTATGTCCCGTCGCGGCCCTACGCGCAAGCCCGCTTGCGCAGGATCAATCGCGGCACATCACCATGACTTGGCGTGACGGAATGGGCCACGCGATGGGCAGGACACACGGCAGAATCCGCCCGCGCCCGCCAAGCCGGATGAGCGCTCGCGCAGCTCGCCGCGATGGTTCGCGAGCACAACGACCCGACCCAAGATGAACAAGAAAATGCTGTTGGCCGCCGTTGCGGCCTGTTTTTGCACCCTGAGTGCCCAGGCCGATGAAGGCCGCTCCGTCTTCTTCGCGCTGACCGGTGGCCTCACGTACGGCGGCGACGAGATCGCCACCATCACCTACACCGATGGCAGTTCCACCGAACTGCGTGCCGGCAACCTCTTCAGCATCGGCGCTGGCGCGCTGTGGGCGCCGACGAACATGCCGATCTCGGTGCAGGCTACGCTGAACTACCATTCCGATTACGCCAGCGCCAAGAACGGCGATGCCACCTTCTCGCGCGTGCCCTTCGAGCTGATGGGCTACTACACCGGTGTCGACAAGTGGCGTTTCGGCGCCGGCCTGCGCTTCGTGAATAGCATCAGCGCGGAACTCAAGCGCGACGGCGCTGCGACGGAGACGGTCGACTACAAGAACGCCGTGGGCTATGTGATCGAGGCGGGCTACCGGATCACGAAGCAAGGCTGGGTCAACGCCCGAATTGGTATCGAGGAGTACGAGCCGGAATCGCTCAAGGTGGGCGGTTGGCGCTACGACATCTCGAACCAGGAGAAGGTCAACGCCAGCTACGGCGGCGTGAACGTCGTGTTCGGGTTCTGATTTCGGCGCTGCGATGCGCTTCGGAAGGCCGGGCGTGCCCCGGCCTTTGGTCTTCCTCGCTTCAGCGAATCGCACGGCGATGATTGCCCTCGTCCGCCTTAGAATCGCGGCTTTACAAAGTTTGGAGCCGCCATGTCCGTCCTTATCTGCGGATCGATTGCTTACGACACGATCATGGTGTTCCAGGATCGCTTCAAGAAGCACATCCTGCCCGACCAGATCCACATCCTGAACGTTTCCTTCCTCGTGCCGGACATGCGGCGCGAGTTCGGCGGCTGCGCCGGCAACATTGCCTACGCGCTGAAGCTGCTCGGCGGTGCGCCGCTGATCATGGCCACGGCGGGTGAGGACGCCGCGCCGTACCGCAAGCGCCTGGCCGACCTCGGGATTCCGGATACGCATGTGCGCGAGGTGCCGGGCAGCTACACCGCGCAAGCCTTCATCACCACCGATCTGGACGACAACCAGATCACCGCCTTCCACCCCGGCGCGATGAGCTTCTCGCACCAGAACCATGTGGCGGATGCGGCCGGCGTGAAGCTCGGCATCGTCGGGCCGGACGGTCGAGACGGCATGCTGCAGCACGCACGCGACTTCCACGCCGCGGGCATCCCCTTCGTATTCGATCCGGGCCAGGCGATGCCGCTGTTCTCGGGCGAGGACTTCCTGCAGTTCCTCGACTGGGCGACCTGGTGCACCGTCAACGACTACGAAGCACACCTGCTGTGCGAGCGCACCGGTCTCACGCTGCCGCAGATCGCGGCCAAGGTACAGGGGCTGGTTGTCACGCGCGGCGGCGAAGGTTCGGACATCTTTGCTGACGGGCGCGAGACGCGCGTACCGGTGGTGCCGATCACCGCGATCGCTGATCCCACCGGTTGCGGCGATGCCTACCGCGGCGGGCTGCTGTACGGGCTATCCAACGGTTGGTCGCTGGAGAAGGCGTGTCAGCTTGCAAGCGTGATGGGCGCTTACAAGATCGAAGTTCGCGGCCCGCAGAACTACGCGCCGACGCGCGATGAGATCGCGGCGCGGTTCGAGAAGGCCTACGGCGCACGGCCGTTCTGATCTGCTATAGGCAGTAACAAAAAAGGCCGGGCGTTTGCACCCCGGCCTTTTTTACGTGCTATCGATTTCGCAGCCTCGGGGCCGTGCAGCCGGGTTCAGTCGTCACCGCGCTCACCGGCCGCATGCAGATGCCGGCGAACCGACAGCGCGGCGCCGAGCCAGCCGAGCAGGCTTGCGAAACCGATCAGCACGGTTACGCCGAGGAGATCCGGACCGCCGAGTTCGAGCGGGATGCCGTAGGACTCCGCGAGTCGGGTGGCGGGCCCCTGCATCAGCGCCAGGATGCCGAGCAGCAGCCCCCAGGCGGCGAGGCCGCCGAGCGCGCCTTGTAGCGCACCGAACCACAGGAAGGGGCGGCGCACCCATTGTTGGGTTGCGCCGAGCAGCAGGCTGACGCCGATCTCGTGCCGCTGCGTCAGGATCTGCAGCCGGATGGTGTTGAAGGTGACGATGACCAGCGCGGCGCCCAGCAGGCCGGCCAGTGCACCGACCGCCGAGTGCACAAGGCTTACCAACGCTGCCAGCCGCTGCACCCATTCGGTGTCGAGTTGCACATGCGCGACGCCGGGCAGTTTGCGGAAGCTCTCGGCGAGGCGTGTGAACTCGGCGGGTGCGTCGCTGTGCGGGGTGATGATGAAGGCGTCGGGCAACGGATTCTCACCGAGCGCGCGGGTTACGTCGCCCAGGCCGCTGCCGCTTGCCAGCTGCTTGAGCGCTTCGTCGCGCGGAACGAAGCGCAGGCCGGTGACGCCTTTGTCGCTGCGCAGCGCACGTTCGACTGCGGCGACCTTGGCCTTGTCGGCGCCCACTTCCATGAAGAGGCTGATCTCGGGTTGGCCGGACAGGCCTTGTGCAAGTCGGGCGACGCTGTCGGCAAGCACATAGCCCAAGGCGGGCAGCACCAGCGCGATGGCAACCACGAGCACCGATAGCAGGGTGCCGAGCGGGGTATGGGTGAGGCGTTTGACGGCGCGCGTCAGCGCGATGCCGTGGAGGGCGAACCAGCGGGTCATGCGCTCACCAGCCTTCCCTTCGAGAGTTCGATGCGGCGCGGCGCGCGATCGGCGAACAGGCGTTCGTCGTGGGTCGCGATGATCATCGTCACGCCGGCTTCGTTGTAGTCGCGGAACAGCGCAGCGATGTCCTGCGCATAGGCCGCATCGAGGTTGGCGGTTGGTTCGTCCGCGATCAGCATGGTCGGGCGATTGACGATCGCGCGCGCGATCGCGACGCGTTGTTGTTCGCCGCCCGAAAGCGAAATCGGCATCGAACGTTCATGCTGTGCCAGGCCGACGCGCTCCAGCGCCGCGCGGACACGCGCCTTGGCGTCGCGTACCGGCATGTCGGCGAGGATCAGCGGCAGCATCACGTTGTCCAGCACGTTACGGTCGTAGAGCAGGCGGCTGTCTTGCGTGACGAGGCCGAGGCTGCGGCGCAGGTAGGGAATCGCCCCGGCCGACAAGCGACTCACGTCCTGATCGTTGATCAGCACGCGGCCGCTGGTGGGGCGCTCGAGTACCGGCAGCAGCTTCAGCAGGGTGCTCTTGCCAGCGCCCGAGTGGCCGCGCAGCACGACCAACTCGCCGCGCTCGATGCGCAGGTTGATGCCGATCAGCGCTTCGTACCCGCCGGGGTAGCGCTTCGAAACGTTGTCGAACTGGATCACGCGGCGCGCTCCTGGCTGTGATCGGCTACTTGGCAGGCGCGGCGTCGAACAGCGCCTCGACGAATTCGCGCGCCACGAAGGGCTGCATGTCGTCGATGCGCTCGCCCACGCCGATGAAGCGGATCGGCTTCGGGTTGGTACGTGCGATGGCGGCGAGCACGCCGCCCTTGGCGGTGCCGTCGAGCTTTGTCACGACCAGTCCGGTGACGCCAACCGCCTTGTCGAAGGCGGCCAGTTGCGCCAGCGCGTTCTGGCCGATGTTGGAGTCGAGCACCAGCAACACTTCATGCGGCCCGGTCGGGTCCGCCTTCTGGATTACGCGACGCACCTTGGCGATCTCTTCCATCAGGTGCAGTTGCGTAGGCAGGCGGCCGGCGGTGTCGGCCAGCACGATGTCGATGCCGCGGGCGCGTGCGGCGTTGATGGCGTCGAACACGACGGCGGCCGGGTCGCCGCCATCTTGCGAAATCACCGTCACATCATTGCGGCGGCCCCATTCCTGCAGTTGCTCTCGGGCGGCGGCGCGGAAGGTGTCGCCCGCCGCAAGCAACACGCTCTTGCCTTCGGCCTGGAAGCGCTTGGCCAGTTTCCCGATCGATGTGGTCTTGCCGGAGCCATTCACGCCGGCCAGCATGATGATCGTCGGCTTGTGGGTGTGGATGTCGAGCGGCTGCTGCAGCGGCGTCAGCAGGCCTTCGAGCAGTTCCATCAGTACGCCCTTGAGCTGCTCGCCGGTTTCGAGCTTGTCGCGCTTCCAGCGCTTGCGCATTTCGTCGATCAGGTACTGCGTCGCGTCGACACCGCAGTCGGCCGTGAGCAGGGTGGTCTCGATCTCGTCGAGCAGTTCGTCGTCGATCTTGCGCCGTGAGAACAGGTCCGACATCACGTCGCCGACGTCGGCGCCCAGTGTCGGGCCGACCGCGGCGTTCAGCTTCGCGCGGGTCTTCGACAGGCCGTCGCGCAGGCGCGCGGCCCAAGAGCGTGCGTCCGCCGGCGCGCTGTTCGTCTCTGGCGCAGCGGCCGGGGCGGTTACCGTTGAAGCAATCGGCGCGGCTTCAACCGGCGCCACTTCCGGGGCCGTTGCGGGCGCTGGCGCGGCAGGGCTTGGCTGCGGCGCAGCGCTGTCGGCGGGTTTCTTCTTGAAGAAATCGAACATGGGAGCTTCCGTGGATGCCGGGTGCGCGAGTGGCGCGCAAGCCCGTGTGCCGCTAATATGCTGCGCCCGCAGTAGCCTGCAGAGGCTGCGCCGGCAGGAAAATTCGACCCAGAAGTCTAGCAGATGCCCCCCATCCATCCTGAGTTTGCGGTGTCCGGAGCTGCCCGATGAGCCAATTGCGCATCGTGGGCGGCCAATGGCGTTCGCGCCGCCTGCAGGTGGCGGATGTGCCGGGGCTGCGACCAACGCCCGACCGGGTGCGCGAAACCTTGTTCAACTGGCTGGGGCAGGATCTCGATGGCTGGTCGTGCCTGGATCTGTTCGCCGGGAGCGGGGCGCTCGGCTTCGAGGCGGCTTCGCGCGGTGCTGCCCATGTGCTGCTTGTTGAGCGCGACCCGGCTGCGTATGCTGTCCTGCAGCAAAACGCCCGCCTGCTTGGGGGCGAGGCCTTGGTATGCCAACGTGGCGACGCGCTGAGGTTGGTCGACACAACACCACGCCGCTTCGATCTGATCTTCCTTGATCCACCGTTCCGCCAGCAGTGGCTGGAGCGGCTCGCGCCGAAGCTCGAACGGATGTTGGCCGATGACGGCTTTGTGTACGTCGAAGCGGAATCGCCGGTCGAAACCCTGGGTGGCTTGCGTGCCGTCAAGGCCGGCAAGGCCGGACAAGTTCACTATCAACTACTGCAACGAGGCGACGCATGAGGGAACGCGTAGCGGTTTATCCGGGAACGTTCGATCCGCTGACGCGCGGTCATGAAGACCTCGTGCGGCGCGCTTCGCGCATGTTCGAGAAGGTCATCGTCGCGGTCGCAGACAGCCGCGGCAAGCGGCCGATCTTCGAACTGGACGAGCGGGTCCAGATCGCGCGCGAGGTGCTCAGCGGCTATCCGAACGTCGAGGTCGACGGGTTTTCCGGCCTGCTGCTGGATTTCCTGAAGAAGCAGGATGCGCGCATCGTGCTGCGCGGCCTGCGTGCCGTGTCGGACTTCGAATACGAGTTCCAGATGGCCGGGATGAACCGCCGGCTGTATCCCGAGGTCGAATACGTGTTCCTGACACCGGCCGATGAGTTCATGTTCCTGTCGGCGACGATGGTGCGCGAGATCGCACTGCTCGGCGGCGATGTGAGTCAGTTCGTGCAACCGGCCGTGCAGGCGCGGTTGAGAGAGAAGATTAGCGCCCTGCGAGGGTAAGGAAGAGGTAAGAAGCCATGGCTTTGATGATCACTGACGAATGCATCAACTGCGACGTGTGCGAGCCCGAGTGCCCGAACAACGCGATTTCGCAAGGTGCCGAAATTTATGAAATCGACCCGAACAAGTGCACCGAGTGCGTCGGTCACTACGACGAGCCGCAGTGCCAGCAGGTCTGCCCGGTCGACTGCATCCCGCTGAATCCGGAACGCGTTGAGACCAAGGATCAGCTGATGGACAAATTCCTCAAGTTGACCGCGCAGAAGTAAGCGCCGGTGCAGCAATAGAAACGGGCGGCCTTGGCCGCCCGTTTGCGTTTCCGGCTACCGCACTGATCAGGCGGCGCGGGCGGGAGCCTCGGCTTCGGCCAGATCGCCGGTGATGCCAATTGCGGCGGCGATGCCGCGCTCCAGGCGGGTCAGCTCGGCCATCTGCTGCAGCAACCCGCGCTCGGCCTGATCGAGCTCCGCGATGCGCTCTTCCAGCGTGCCGGTGGCCTCGTGGATGCGCTTGACGCTTTCAAGCCGGCGCTTGAGCTGGATCTGATACTCGCGCACCTGTGTTTCGAGCGGGCTCATCACCGCGCGCAGCCATTGGTCAACGTCGCGGTTGGCCATTTCGAAGGTGCGGCGGGCTTCCAGCGCAATCGTGTCGAAGAAGCGTTGCGTGACCGTGCCTTTGCGGTGCAGCACCATCGCGCCGACGGTGTTGAGCTGCTGGTTGAAGGCGGCGCGCAGGCGCTCGATTTCCTTCTCGTAGCGCAGCGTCGAGAAGCTCGACGGCGCGGCGAGCTTGAGGCCGTGCTCGATGGCGAACTTCTTGTACATCGTGTCGAGCATGCGCTGGATCTCGCCGACCTCGTCCGAAGACTTGCGCAGGTTGCCGCGCAGCTGATCGAAGAAGCTCTCCATCGCCTCGCGCAGCCCGCGCGAGAAGTTCGCATCCAGCATCGCTTCACGCGTGCGCCGGGTCTCGTGGCGAAGGGCGTCGAGGCCAAGGTGTGCGTAGAGGTTGTTCGACAGGCTGGTGAACACGCTGCGCGTTGCGTGGTACTTCTGCAGGCCTTGTTCGAACTCGGTCTTCTCGGCGCGTACCTTGCGCATCATGTACTCGATGACGCTGCGGTTCTTGCCGCGCAACTCGGAGAGTTCGCGCACCTGCTCCTGAACGCCGCGCAAACGCGCATTCAAAAGCTCGCGGGTGCGGCGGATGATCTCGCCGGTTTCGCCGCGCGCGTTGTCGCGCACGATCTCTTGGCGCGTCGGCAGCAGCTCGCTGGTCAGCGCGCTCTCAAGTGTTTCGACGCGGCTGCGGTCGAGCAGGTCCGGGTCGCGCGTCACCTTGGCGAGCAGCGCCTTCTGGGCCGAAACCGGGAATACCTGGTTCTCCGGTACCGACAGTGTGCGCGCCACGCTGGTGACCTGGCCGCGGATCTCGTTGTCGATCTGCGATTCGGAGCGGATGCCGTCCCACAGGCTGTCGATCTTGTTGAGCACCACCACGCGGCCGCGCTGCTGCGCCTTGCCGGCAACGATGTGTTCTTGCCAGACGGCCAGATCGCTCTGCGTGACGCCGGTATCCACGGCAAGAATGAACAGCACCGCGTGCGCGTTGGGCAGCAGCGAAAGCGTCAGCTCGGGTTCGGAGCCAATCGCGTTCAGGCCCGGGGTGTCGACCACGACGAGACCTTGCTTCAGCAACGGGTGCGGGAACTGGATCAGCGCATGGCGCCAAGCCGCAATCTCGACCTTGCCATCTTCTTCGACCCGCGTGCCCTTCTTGCCGCTCGGATCCACCGCGAAGCCGAGGCGCTCCGCCTCGTCCGGCGCGACGCGCTTGGTCTCGCCAACGCGTGCCATGGCGCGCTGCATGCTCTCGGTCGATTCAACATCGATCGGGACCGTGATCCATTCTTCCGGGTGGCGTTTGAATTCCTGAACGCTGGCGCCGCGTCCGCGCGTTTCGATCGGCAGCAGGCGGATCGACGGCGACTGGCCGTTTTCCCACTGCAACTCGGTCGGGCACATGGTGGTGCGGCCGGCGGAGGAGGGCAGGATGCGGTCGCCGTAGTCGGCGAAGAACACTGCGTTGATGAGCTCGGACTTGCCGCGCGAGAACTCGGCGACGAAAGCGACGGTGAGCTTCTCGTCGCGCAGGCGCTCGAGCAGGTAGCGCAGGCGCAAGTCGGTCTGGGCGTCGCCGACCTCGTTGCGGGTGAGCCAGGTTTTCAGCTGCGAAATGGACTGGCCGACGCTGTCGCGCCACTCTGAAAACTCGGAGAAACTGTCAGTCAGGTTCATACCCGCTCCCGGGGGTGGAGATCAGCCGCCAGCGGCCCGCGCCGACGATCAGCGCCTGGATTTTGACGAATTCCTCAAGCATAACGAAATTCAGTCCGGCTGGGCGGGCCGCGGCCGACGAACGGTAATCGGCTGCGCGGGTGCTCGCGTGCGCGCTAATTCAGTGCTGGCACACCGGGCACCAGAAGGTGCTGCGCTGGCCCATCACTTGCTGCCGGATCGGCGTTCCGCATTGCCGGCAGGGCAAGCCTGCACGCCCGTAGACGAAGGCTTCCTGTTGAAAATAGCCGGGCTCGCCGTCGCTGCCAACGAAATCGCGCAGCGTCGAACCGCCGGCCTGGATCGCCGCGCGCAGGGTGTCCTTGACGGCCTCCACCAGTCGCTCGCAGCGCGCAGCGGAGATTCGCCCGGCCGGCGTACTGGGCCGGATGCCAGCGCGAATCAGGCTTTCGGATGCGTAGATGTTGCCGACGCCGACCAGCGTATGGGCATCCATTAGGAAGAGTTTGATCGCGCTGCGCCGCCCTCGCGTAGCTCGATACAGCCAGGGGCCGCTGAAGGCGCTGGAGAGCGGCTCAATGCCAAGCGGTGCAATCAGTGGGTGCGTGTCGATCGGCGCGACCCACCAGTCGATCACGCCGAATCGTCGTGGGTCGTGATAGCGCAGCGCGTGCGCGCCGAACACGATGTCGACATGGTCGTGCTTGCGCAGCGGCGCATCGGGCGGCACCACCCGCAGGCTGCCCGACATGCCGAGGTGAATCAGCACGGTGCCCGCCGGGGCGCTCAGCAACAGGTATTTCCCGCGGCGGGTGACCGATGCGATCGTCTGCCCCGGTAACTCGGCAGCCAGTTCGGGCGGGACCGGGCGACGCATGCGTGCCTCGCGCACAGCCACCGCGGTGACGGTGCGGCCCTCGACATGCGGCGCGATGCCGCGACAAGTGGTTTCAACTTCAGGCAGTTCGGGCATCGAGGGGTATCACGGCAAGCTGATAACATCGGACGAACGCATGTTACTTCCGACTGTCCCAGATGACGCCTACCCGGATTGGAGTTTCCGCCATGTCGCCGCGCCCGTTGCTGAAAACCGTTTCGCGCCTCGTGCTCGGGCTGTGCCTTGGCGCCGGCGTGTTCGTGGCGCGTGCCGACGAGCCCGCGGCGACACAGTCGGCGCCTGCTCAGAGCCCCGCAGCAGAGCAGGCGAGCGCCCTGACGCCACAAGTGCTGTACCAGTTTCTGCTGGCGGAAATTGCTGGCGCGCGCGGCAATCTGGAGCTGGCGTCGCAAGGCTATCTGGACCTGGCGCGAAAAACGCAGGATGCGCGCATCGCCCATCGCGCCGCAGAGATCGCCCTCTACGCACGCCGCGTACCGGACGCCCTTGAGGCTGCACGCCTGTGGAACAAGTTGGAGCCGGATAACCTGCAGGCGGTGCAGATGCTCGCCGGTTTGCTGGCCGGCGGCATGGGGCAGCTCGATGAATTGGAGCCGCAGCTCGCACGCATTCTGGCAAAAAGCCCAGAGGGCCCGGCGGGACTGCTGATGGCGCTGAATGGCACCTTGCAACGCTACCCGGACAAGGCCGAGGTTCGGCGCAGCGTGGATCGGCTCACGGAGCCCTATCTGAAGTTGCCCGAGGCTAACTTCGCGCGTGCGCATGCGGCGTTCAATGCAGGCGATGCCGATGCTGCGCTGGCCTCGCTCGACGCTGCGCTGGTGCGCAAGAGCGATTGGGAGCCGGCGGCGCTGCTCAAGGCGCAACTGCAGCAGCAACAGGGGCGAACCAAGGACGCGATCGCCTTCCTCGCCGCCTTCCGCAGCAAGCAGCCGCAGTCGGTTGATATCCAGCATGCCTATGCCCGTTTGCTGGCCGCTGATCGGCAGTACGACGCGGCGCGGGTGGAGTTCGACAAGCTGGTGACGCTGGCGCCGGACAACGGCGAGATCGGCTACACCCGGGCCTTGCTGTTGCTGCAGGCGGGTGACGCGAATGCGGCGGAGGCTGAATTCAAGCGCCTGCTGGTGCTCGGCAAGCCCGACCCGGATACGGTCCGGATGCAGATTGCCCAGATTCAGGAGGAGCAGAAGCGGATTCCCGAGGCGATTCTGTCGTATCGCGCGATCACCGGCGGTGCGCAGCGCAACTCGGCCTGGATTCGCGCAGCCCTCTTGCAGGCTCGCGGCGGCGATCTGGCTGGGGCGCGCAGCGAACTCGCGCGCCTGCGCGCTGCCGAGCCGAAGGAAGCAAACACCTTCCTGCTTGCCGAAGCGCAGATCCTGCGGGAACTCGATCGCGCGGCCGAGGCCTATGCGCTGCTCGATGCCGCGATTCGCAAGCAGCCTGACCAGACCGAGCTGATCTACGACCGCGCGTTGCTGGCCGAACGCCTGGGCAAGTATGACGAAATGGAGCGCGATTTGCGCCGCCTGATCAAGCTCAAGCCCGACGAGGCGCAGTCCTACAATGCGCTCGGCTATTCATTTGCGGATCGCAACATCCGTCTTGCAGAGGCCAATACACTGATCCGCAAGGCGCTTGAGCTGGCGCCGGACGATGCGTTCATCCTCGATTCGATGGGCTGGGTGCTGTATCGAAGCGGCAATCTGGAATCCGCTTATGAGCATCTGAAGCGGGCGTTCGAGGTGCGGCCGGATCCGGAGATTGCCGCGCATATTGGCGAGGTGCTGTGGATGATGGGGCGCCAGGACGACGCCCGTAAGACCTGGCAGGACGCCCTTGCCGCGCATCCTCAGAATGAGGAACTCGCGAAGGTCATCAAACGTTTCACACCATGAGCTTCGGGCGTCGCATCGCCGCCGCGTTGGGTCTGGTCGCGGCGGCGCTTCTCAATGCTTGTGCCACGGCGCCGCAGCAGGCGCCGCTTCGCGCAGGCGACTATTCGCTGAGCGGCCGCGTGCTGGTCAGGCAGGCCAGCCGCGCCGACGTACTGCGTCTGAACTGGACGCACCTTGGCATGCGCGACACGGTGCGTCTTGAAACGCCGCTGGGGCAGACGGTCGCAGAGCTGCAGCTCGATCCGCAACGCGCGCATGTTCAGCTCGGCGATGGGCGTGCCTTCGAGGCTGCGGATGATGTCGCGCTTGCCGAGCAGGTGATCGGTGTGCCGCTGCCGCTGCGCCAGTTCTCCGGCTGGCTGCGTGCCGAGCCGGGCGCCAGCGCTGTCGCGATCGAGCGGGATTCCGACGCGCGTATCGTGTCGATGCGCGATAGCGGCTGGCTCTTGAGTTATTCCGGCTACGGCGCGGTGGAATCCGTCGCCGGCCCGAGCCTGATCGAAGCCAGGCAAGGAGATGTGGTGGTGCGCGTCAAGATCGAATCGTGGTTGCACGGAGTCGTGGAATGAGTGGTGTGGATGTGCGCGGCCGTGTCGCGCGAGTGCCGGCGCCGGCGAAGATCAATCTGTTTCTGCACGTGGTTGGCCGTCGCGCCGACGGCTATCACCTGCTGCAGAGCGCCTTCCGCCTGCTCGACCGCAGTGACTGGATCACCCTGACGGTTCGCGATGACGGCAAGATCAATCGCCTGTCCGAACTCGCTGGCGTCCCTCCCGAGCAGGATCTGGTCGTACGCGCGGCGCGCCTGCTTCAGCAGAAAGCGGGCGTCGCACTCGGCGTGGATATCGAGGTCGAGAAGCGTCTGCCGATGGGCGGCGGGCTCGGTGGCGGCAGTTCGGATGCCGCGTCGATCCTGCTTGCGCTCAATGTGCTGTGGGGCGTCAATGCCGAGCGCGAAACCTTGCAGACCTGGGGGCTTGAACTCGGCGCGGATGTGCCGTTTTTCATCTTTGGCCGCAGCGCGTTTGTCGAAGGTGTGGGCGAACGGATGCAGCCGCTCGACCTGGCGCCGGCTTGGTATGTTGTGGTCGAGCCCGGCGTTCAGGTGCCAACCGCTGAAATTTTTTCCGCCGAGGATTTGACAAGAAATACAGAACCCACCATAATTGCGAGCTTTCCGGGATCACCAACGCGGAACGATCTTCAGCCAGTCGTATGCCGCCGCTACCCTGCGGTTGCTCAAGCGGTTGAAATGCTCGGCGCGATGGGAGATGCCAGAATGAGCGGTTCTGGCGCCTGTGTGTTCCTGCCTTGCGAGAGCGAGGCCGAAGCGCAGGCAGTGCTCGCAAAGCTGCCCGCCGAAGTGGTGGCGTGGTCGGCGCGGGGGCTGGACTGGCATCCGTTGCACGATTGGGCGGGTCCGGCGCGGTAGAGCAGCAGTAAAGGTTTCTTGGGGAGTCGCCAAGTTGGTCAAGGCACCGGATTTTGATTCCGGCATTCGAAGGTTCGAATCCTTCTTCCCCAGCCAAACACAGCGGGCAGGCCTAGGCCTGCCCGCTGTTTTTCTGTCGGTTCCCGGAACCGGCGGAGAGCGGTTGATCCGGTGCGCGCTGTGCGCTTCGGGTGCTGAAATCTCCAACGCATAGGGGTCGGTCATGGCTTTCGGCAGCCTGATGGTCTTTACGGGTAACGCCAATCCGAAGCTGGCGTCTGATGTGGTCAAGCGCCTTGGTATGTCGATCGGCGCGGCCACCGTGGGTCGGTTCTCCGACGGTGAAGTTAATGTCGAATTGCTCGAAAACGTCCGCGGCAAGGACGTGTTCATGCTGCAGTCGACGTGCTATCCGACCAACGACAACCTGATGGAACTGCTGGTCATGACCGATGCGCTCAAACGCGCGTCGGCCGGCCGTATCACTGCTGCGATTCCGTACTTCGGCTATGCCCGCCAGGATCGTCGTCCGCGCAGCGCCCGTGTTCCGATTACCGCCAAGGTCATCGCCAACATGCTGCAGGCTTCGGGTGTGCAGCGCGTGCTGACGGTCGATCTGCATGCCGACCAGATCCAGGGCTTCTTCGATATTCCGGTCGACAATATCTACTCGACCCCGGTGCTGCTCGACGACCTCGCGCGTCATCGTGGTGACGACCTGATGGTTGTCTCGCCCGACGTTGGCGGTGTGGTGCGTGCGCGTGCCTACGCCAAGAAACTCGAGTGCGATCTGGCGATCATCGACAAGCGTCGTCCGAAAGCCAACGTTTCCGAAGTGATGAACATCATCGGTGACGTCAAGGGCCGTACCTGCGTGATCGTCGACGACATCGTCGACACCGCCGGCACGCTATGCAAGGCAGCCCAGGCGCTCAAGGAAAATGGCGCGAAGAAGGTGCTCGCGTACATCACGCACCCGGTGCTGTCGGGCGCGGCGGTGAGCCGGATTTCCGAATCTGATCTGGACGAGTTGGTCGTTACGGATACGATTCCGCTGCGTGAAGATGCACGCGGCTGCAACCGTATCCGCCAGATCTCGATCGGCTCGTTGTTGGCCGATACGATCATGCGGATCAACAACCAGCAGTCGGTCAGCTCGCTGTTCACCGACGAGTAATCAGTTTTCCGGACATGGGGTGCGGGTGACCGCGCCCCATGTCTTTAACCCGCCATCGTCTGGTCGCGGACGAGGCAAACGGAGTATCACCATGCAATTCGTTATCAAGGCTGAAAAGCGCGTCGAACAAGGTACGGGTGCGAGCCGCCGCCTGCGTCGCGCTGGCAAGGCAATCGGCATCATCTACGGTGGCGACAAGGCCCCGGTTCAGATCACGATGGATCACAACGATCTGTTCCACGCCATGCGCAAAGAAGCTTTCCACGCTTCCGTGCTGACGATCGAAGTCGAAGGCGCCAAGGAAACCGCAGTGGTGCGTGACACCCAGTGGCACGCTTACAAGCAGCAGATCCTGCACGTGGATTTCCAGCGCGTGGATGCCACCCACAAGATGCACACCAAGGTGCCGCTGCACTTCGTCAACGCTGACATCGCCCCGGGCGTCAAGCTCGAAGGCGGCATCGTGTCGCACGTGATGAACGAAGTGGACGTCGAGTGCCTGCCGGGCAACCTGCCGGCCTTCATCGAAGTCGACCTGAAGGATCTCGCCTCGGGCGCTTCGATCCATGTGTCGGGCCTGAAGCTGCCGGAAGGCGTGAAGGCTGTCACCCACGGTGACCCGGTCGTCGCGACCATCATGAAGACCAAGGGCGGCAGCGAAGCGGCCGAAGGCGAAGCCCAGGCCTGAGCCTGAGCGAGGCCAACCCGTAGTCGAGGCCGGAGACTGGAGACGCATGACGCAAGTCGCGCCGAAACTGGTGGTCGGCCTCGGCAATCCGGGGCCCGAGTATGTCGAAACCCGGCACAACGCCGGGTTTTGGTTTTGTGAGCTGCTCTCGCGCGAACTCGGTGTGTCGCTGTCGCATGAGTCGCGCTTCCACGGTGTCGTGGGCAATGCCCGCGCGGCCGGCATGTGGATCCTGCTGCCGCAGACCTACATGAACCGTTCCGGGCAGGCGGTTGGCGCACTGGCGCGTTTCTATCGAATCCAGCCCAACGAGATTCTCGTTGTGCATGATGAGCTCGACATCCTGCCGGGGCAATTGAAGCTCAAGTGCGGCGGTGGAAATGGCGGTCACAACGGCCTCAAGGATATCCAGGCGCATCTCGGTACGCCGGACTTCTGGCGCCTGCGGATTGGCATCGGCCACCCGGGCGACCGCAATCAGGTGGCGAACTTTGTGCTCCACCGGCCGTCGCGTGATGAGCAGACCCTCATCGACGAATCGATCGGCCGTGCGCTTGATGCCTGGCCAAAAATGCAGGCTGGTGAGTGGGAGCGTGCCACGGCGGCCGTGAATACCAAACCGAAACCCAAGACCTGAGCGCGCATTTCGCGGGCCCATGCTCAAGCGTGGGGCGGCGAAATTCGCGTCCCGACCCGCGTGATGCGCGGTTCGCTTTTGAAAGAGTTGAAATCATGAGCCTCAAGTGCGGCATCGTCGGTCTGCCCAACGTTGGCAAGTCCACCCTCTTCAACGCGCTGACCAAGGCGGGCATCGCGGCCGAGAACTATCCGTTCTGCACCATCGAGCCGAACGTCGGCATTGTTGAGGTCCCGGATCCGCGTCTCGCGCAGCTTTCCGCGATCGTCAAGCCACAGAAGATTCAGCCCGCGATCGTTGAGTTCGTCGACATCGCCGGCCTGGTCGCTGGCGCTTCGAAGGGCGAAGGCCTTGGCAACCAGTTCCTCGCGAACATCCGCGAAACCGACGCGATCGTGAACGTCGTGCGCTGCTTCGATGACGAGAACGTGGTGCATGTGAATGGCCGCGTCGACCCGATCGCCGACATTGAGACCATCGTGACTGAACTCGCACTGGCCGACCTTGCTGTGGTCGAGCGCACGCTCAAGCGCGACACGAACAAGGCCAAGGCGGGGGACAAGGATGCACGCAAGCTGGTCGCGGTGCTTGAGCAGGTGTTGCCGCACCTGAACGAGGGGAAGCCGGTTCGCACGCTCGATCTGTCCGACGACGACAAGGTGTTGCTCAAGCCGCTGTGCCTGATGACGATCAAGCCGGCGATGTACGTCGGCAACGTGCTGGAAGACGGCGCTGAAAACAACCCTTACCTCGACCGCCTGCGCGAGCATGCAGCCAAGGAGGGGGCTCCGGTCGTCGCGCTGTGCGCGAAGATCGAGCAGGAGCTGGCGGAGCTGGAAGACGAGGACAAGATGGCCTTCCTCGCCGATCTTGGCTACGACGAGCCGGGTCTCAACCGCCTGATTCGCGCCGGCTACGATCTGCTGGGCCTGCAAACCTACTTCACCGCAGGGGTGAAGGAAGTGCGCGCGTGGACGATCCACAAGGGCGACACCGCACCGCAGGCCGCTGGCGTGATCCACACCGATTTCGAGCGGGGTTTCATCCGCGCCCAGACGATCGCCTTTGACGATTTCATCGCCTACAAGGGCGAGGCGGGCGCGAAAGAGGCGGGCAAGATGCGCTCCGAAGGCAAGGAATACGTCGTCAAGGATGGTGACGTGCTCAACTTCCTGTTCAACGTCTAAGCACGACTTCGTCGCCAGCACTTGGCGGCGCCGAAGAAAGCCCCGCACGGCACACCGCCTGCGGGGCTTTTTGTTGGTGCGATGGGGTGGATGACGCTGCGGTGCTTCCGATGTCCGGCGTGCAGCATGGCAGGCGTGCCGCGCGCGCCCTCAGTCTTCCTGATCCTCGAGCGCGGCTTCGAGCTCGTCGAAACGGTCTTCCAGCCATTCCTCTGCTGCAGCGGAATTGAGCCAGTCGCGCAGGGCGTCCTGATCAGCGGCCGGCCAGTTGCAGCGCTCGCTACCCATATCGGCGGCGACCAGGCCGGTGGCGCTGGGCACGCCCGGCTCCTTGGCGCCGACGGTCGGGATGAACTCGACCAGATCGATCAACGGCAACAGGTCACGCGGGTCGTGAACCGTGCTCCGGATCTCGTTAAGGGTTTCCGGGTCGGCTGCGAGCACCCGTTCAAATACGCTGTCAGCGGATAGGCCGATCCGGCGGCCACTTGGTAGTTGCGGCACAGAATGCCTCCTGATGCAAAAGACAAAGGGTATCCCGATTCCGGTGCGGGATCGTCGGGGCGAGCAGCGGGATGACCTCCCTGCATGCCGGATGGTGAATGGAGGGCGCTTTCGCGGCCGCTATCGCGATGCGCGTATGAGTGACGACCTTCTCAGTTGTCCGCTGGCGCGCTGGCGAATACTGCACTGCGGCCGCCCAGGGTTTTCGCGCGATACATGGCGGCATCGGCGCGCTGCATCAGCAGTTCGCCCCCGCCGGCATGCGTCGGGTAGAGCGCGATGCCGATCGAGACACCCAGAAGGTAGTCACGCTGGTCTGAAGTAACCGGTTCGCGCACCGCCTCCAGAACTTTGGCCGCCACGGCTTCGGCTGCCTGCGGGCCGTCGACTTCGGGCAGCAGGATGACGAACTCGTCGCCCCCGACCCGGGCGACCGTGTCGGAATCGCGCACGGCGAGGCGCAAGCGATGCGCGATCGTGGCGAGCACGGCGTCGCCGACGGCATGACCATCGGAATCGTTGATGATCTTGAAGTCGTCCAGATCGAGCAGCATCAGCCCGACCAGGCCATCGCGCCGCTTTGCCTGCGCGATCGCTTGTTCCAGCTGGTCTGCCAGCAGGCGGCGATTGGGCAGACCGGTGAGCGGATCGTGGTAAGCAAGGTGGCGGTAGCGTTCTGCGTTGCGCATTCGATCGCTGATGTCGCTGGCGATGCCGTGGTAGCCGGCGAAGTGACCGTCCTCGTCAAACACCGGGTTGCCGCTGGTGGAAAACCATAGCCGGGTGCCGTCCGAGCGCGTGACGTAGAACACCAGATCGCGGAAGGGCTCATGCGCTTCGAGCTGTTCCTTGTGCTTGGCCCATTGTTCGGGTGCGATGCCTTCGATCTTGGCGACTTCCCAGCGCCGCTTGCCGATGCAGTCCTGCAACGCGGCGCCAATCCGCTCCATGCCGGCGCCGGAGAGATGGGTGAAGCGCAGGTCGGCGTCCTGCTCCCAGTACAGGTCGGACGACATCGAGATCAGCCGGCGGAAGCGTTCTTCGCTGATGCGCAGCGCGGTCTCGGTCTCGAGCCGCTCGGTGATATCCGAGCCCATCCACACCATACCGGCCTCCGGGTGCGTAGCACTCACCGGCATACCCGTCATTTCGGCGCGGAACGCACTGCCATCCCGCCGCCGCATGGGTGCCACGTAGGTGTAGGGGCGCGCCTCCCGGAAGGCGTGCAATGCCGCTTCGCTGTGCTGCGACCAGTCGTCCGCATTCAGATGCCAGATCCACATTGGACTGCCGACCACGTCTGCCGCCGGGCAGCGCATCTGTTCGAGGAAGCGCTGATTGCATTTGACGATATGCGGCCCCCGTACGAGGACGATCGCCTCGGCGGCGGTATCGAAGATCACCTGCTGCTCGCGCGCAAGCGCTTCGCTTTCAAGCCGGCGCTGAAGCGTGCCGACCAGGATGCGATTGAAGGCGCCGTGCAGGCCGAACAGCAGCAGCAGGTAGCCGAGCAAGCCCCAGCCGGCGAGTGGTAGCGTGGGTGGCGGCTGAATCATCAGCAAGGCGACGGGTGGTGCAAGGCTGGGCAGGACGATCGTGAAGAAGCTCATGCGGCTGACGGCCTGCGTGCCGGCGCTGGCCAGGGCCACTGTCATGACGATGAGGATCACGGTTCCCAGTATGACGAGGTCGTCAGGGCGGGCGACAAAGAAGATCGTGATGCCCCAGCCGAGTCCTGTCAGCGCATTGCGCGCGTGATAAAGCTGTTCGAGGCGTTCGGCCCGCAGCGGCTGCAGATCGGGGGCGCACATCACGCGGTGGAAACCAAGTTGCGACAACACCAGAACCGCCATCACCAAGGCCCAGGCGGTGGTCGCGAGGGCACCGGCGGTTGGCCACAGCGTTGCCGCCATCACCACTACTGCAATCACGCCGCCAAGGCTTGCCACGCGGCAACTCTCGCCAAGCAGCGCAACGCGCTCGATCAGCAGGCGCTGTTCGAGGGGCGTGTCGGGGGAGGAGGTGTCGGTGACCATGCGTGGGGGTGATACAGTCCGGCCGCAAAGTATGCCGCCTGCCGCCAGGCTCGAAAATGTCCGTTATGTACCCGTTTGCGCCTGCCATCACACCCATCGGCCGATTTGCGCCGTCGCCGACCGGTCCGCTCCATTTCGGCTCGCTGGTTGCCGCCCTCGGCAGCTGGCTGGATGTGCGATCGCGCGGTGGGCGCTGGTTGCTGCGGATCGAGGATGTCGATACGCCCCGCATCGTGCCTGGGGCCGATCGCGCAATCATCGCAGACCTCGCTCGCTTCGGCCTCGAGTGGGATGGCGACATCGTCTGGCAGAGCCAGCGCGGCGACCGCTACGAGGCCGCGCTTGACCGGTTGCGTGCGTTGGGCTTGGTGTATCCGTGCGCGTGTTCGCGCAAGGAAATCGCTGATTCGACAACCGTACGCGCACGCGACGGCGCTCTGCGCTACCCCGGAACGTGTCGGGGCGGGTTGGCGCCAGGGCGCGAAGCTCGCGCCTGGCGGGTGCGCACAACGCCCGGCGAGATCTGTTTTGATGACGCGCTGCAGGGGCGGGTTTGCGAGGATATCGAACACGAGGTCGGCGACTTCGTGCTGCTTCGCGCCGATGGGGTCTGGGCCTATCAGTTGGCCGTGGTTGTGGACGACGCCGAGCAAGGGGTCACGGAGATCGTGCGCGGAGCCGATCTGCTCGATTCCACCCCGCGACAGCTCTTTCTGCAGCAGCTGTTAGGTTATCGGCGTCCGGACTATCTGCACCTGCCCGTCGCCGGCAATCAGGCTGGCGAGAAGCTCTCGAAGCAGACGCTTGCGTTGGCGGTGGCCGAGCAACCGGCGCCGCAGGCACTTACGGACGCCTTGGCCTTCCTCGGCCACGCGCTGCCGCGCGAGCTGCGCGGTGCGCCGGTAAGTGTGCAGCTTGAATGGGGACTCGCGAACTGGTCACGCGCGCACCTGCCGCGTAGTGCAATGGCGCCTGCGCCGGCCTGGAGCGCCGTTCAGCGCAGCTGACGTTACCTACGCGGACGTCAGCTCGCGCTTGGGTAATTTGCTCAGTGCGAGAATGGTCCGCTCCGGTTCAATGCCGGCAACGCTGGCCTCGGGGCCGCACAGCAACTCGTGGGCGATTTGCCACGGATACCAGTGCTTGGTCTTGAGCGGTGAGTTCTCGAACAGTGCGACCATGGGCAGCCCTGCGGCAGCGGCGAGGTGCAGCGCGCCACCGTCGGCGCCGACGAAGGCGTGACAGCGTGAGAACGCGGCGACGAGTTCGCGCAGCCCATGCGTCGGGCACGCGACGAACGGGATCTGTTCGAGTGCAGCAGCGATCTCGGCGGCAAATGCATCGTCACCCGGATGGCGCGGATCGTCCGCGGCGCCGGGCGACCAGAACAGCACGATGCCCCAGCCGGCATACGCTGCGGCGTGCGCGAGCATGATCCAGCGCTCCGCGGGCCAACGTCGCGTGGCTTCGCGGGCGGACAAATGCAAGGCCAGGCGCGGGCGTTTGCCAAGCGCGGCGAAACGCGCTTCGGCGTTTGCGGCCAGCGCGACGTCCGGGAACACCTGCAAGGGGCCGGGCGAAGTCTTCACACCCAAGGGCACCAGCAACTGCGCAACCGCCTCCACCTCATGGATCAGCGGATCGGGGGGCGGCAAGGCGACATCCGGCTGGCGGGCACGGCTGTCGGGGCTCGCGAAGCCGATCGTGCGCGCAACGCCACATTGCCGCGCGAGACGCAGGCCGTGCTTGTCCCACGATGATTTGCCCAGGATCGCGACATCGAAGCGCTCGCGGCGGATTGTGTGCAACAGCTTCGCACGCGCCCACACTGCGCCGAATGCGCTCTGCCCTGCCTCACGATGCTTGAGCTTGGTGTAGGCATAGACCGCATCGAGATGCGGATTGTCGGCGAGCACGTCGGCGTTGTACGAATTGACCAAGGCAGCCAGGCGCGCGTCGGGAAACGCGTGGCGCAGGGCTGCGATGGCCGGCGTCGTGCAAACCAGATCGCCGATGTTGTCGCGGCGCACGACAAGAATGCTGCGCGGTGTCATTTCAGTACGCCGCGCGTGCGAGCCCGTGCGTCGATCGCCGGGCGCAGACGTGCCAGCGCTGCCAAAGCTTCCGGCGCGGTCACGTCGGCCACTTCAAGGCTCGTCGGTTGCAGGATTTCATGGGCGACACCCCAGGGGTGCCAGCGCGTCGCATCCGACTTGCCAAACAGGGCCGCGATCGGGAGACCGAGCGATGCGCCCAGGTGCATCGCGCCACCGTCGCTGCAAAGCATGCCGTCGCACACCGAAAGGCCCGCCATCAGCTCGTCGAGGCTGTTGCTGGGCCACGGCAGCATCGGGAAGTCGGCCCCGAGGGCGGCGATGATCTCGTTCGCCTTGCCGTCGTCGCCTGGGTGCATCGGGTTGTTCTCGTCGCCAGGCGACCAGAACAGCATGAACTGCAAGTCGCCTGCGCCCCCCAGTGTCCTCAGCGTGTCGATGAAGCGTTGCGCCGGCCAGCGTTGGCTGGGCAGCCGCGCACTGATATGCACTGCCAGCGTGGGGCGCGCGCGCGACCAACGTTGCTGGCGCAGCGTACGTGCTGCGGCAGTGGTGGCTTCGGCATCTGCATTCACCACAAGTGGCCCCGCACTGTCGGTGATGCCCAGCGGCGTCAGCAACCGGAACAATTCTTCCACCTCATGTTCCGGTCGGCGTTCGACAGGGATGCCCATGTCGATGTGGCGCGCCCAGGGCTTGCCGGCCTCGGTGAAGCCGACCACATGCTTAGGCTGGATCAGGCGCGCGAGTCGCACCGGGCGCGGCATGCAGCCGCAGTTCGCAAGCACCACGCAGTCGTAGCGGCGCCGCCGGAGGCGGTACATCAGGCGCGCGCGCTTCCACAGCACCCCCAACGCCGATTCGCTGCCGCGCACGCGGTGGTGTGTCTTGGTGTAGGCGAAGACCTCGTCCAGATCCGGGTTGCGCGACACCACCGGCAGGTTGTAGCTCGTGACCAGCGCATCGATCCGGGCATCGGGGAAGCGCGTACGCAAGGCGTGAATCAGCGGCGTGGTGCAGACGAGGTCGCCGATGTTGTCACGGCGGATGACGAGGATGCTCTTCATGCCTGTTGGGCCTTGTTGGTGTGGGCGAGCGCCAGCAGCAGACCGGCGATGAGCATGAACTGCTCCAGCATGTGGTCACGCACGATGCCATCGATGAAGGCGCGGCTCGCATAGGAGACGACGAACAGCAGCAAGGCGAGGCCGGCGGCATCGCGATCGTCCCGCCAGCGCCGCAAACCGGCTGCCGCCAGCGCGACAAAGAAGGCGAGTAGCAGCAGGCCGCCGGGGATACCGACGCCAACGGTGAAATCGAACACGCCTGCATGACCGTGGCCGGTGGTGACCCATTTGCCGTAGTCGGCCCGCAGCGCATTGCCGAAGGCGTTGCGATCGTAGCCTACGCCGAGCGGATGTCGCGCGATCTCGGTCAGAAGGCCTTTCATCCAGGCGGTGCGCATGTAGGCCGAGTCGTCGACCGGCAGGCCCTGTGCGTTCAGCGGCAGCGGGGTTTGCTCCTGTGCGAGCCAAGCCTTCTGGTGTTCGATGTCGAGCCCGATCGCGACTGAGGTTGCGAAGCGGGCCCAGCGCGCGTCGTGTTTCACGTTGATCGCGATGCCGCTGGCGAGCAGTACCGCCGCCACGGCGACCAGCGCAATGGCGCGCAGTCGCGTCTGGCGCGGGCGGGTTGCGATGAATGCGCTGGCCGCAATTACGCCGAGCAGCAGCAATATCGGCAGCGCATTGCGCGTCATCGTTGCAACCGTAAGTGCGGTGGCGGCGATCAGTGCAAGCGCGCGTAGCCAAACCGGCCCGTTCACCAGACCGCGGCCGCGTGCGGAATAGGCGACTAAGTCGGCCAGTTGCAGCGCGACCAATGCGGTACCCAAGTAGCTGGCCAGATCGCGGGAGCCGATCCGGGTGGTTTGCAGCAGGATCTGGCCCGCCGGCGCCGGCAGATCCCACGGTTTGTAGATCACCTGGAAGATCAGATAGATCAGGTAGGCGACGACCGTGGCGCCACCCCAAGCCGACACGCGATTCGGCTGGGTTCGCCAGCCCGGCCCCTGGCCGAGCGCAACGCCCAGCGCGAAGATTGGCACCGCCTTGAACCACTGGGCCGCTTCATGCCACGCGCGCCCCGGGTTCCAGGCGAGCACCGCGCAATGCAGTGCGATCCAGGCTGTGAGCGCGAGCAGCGGGATTGCGACGCTGCGTTGTCGCAAGCAGGCGCTGAGTTGCGAAAAGTCCGGTTTCAGCAGCAGCGCAAGCACCAGCAGCAAAGCCAGCAGCGCGTTGCGGGCGGCAATCACATCCGGCACCGACCACAAGAAGAGCAGGGCCGCAAACGCGGCGAGGCTGGTGGTTTCGATGAAACGCTGCATCGTCGAAGGGTTTGCGTCCGGTGCCATCATGGTTGAGCGCGACGTCCGTTTGCGAGGAGGGTTTCAAGGCTGACCCGGACCGTATCGAGCGACACTGCGCGGATGCACTTTGGATTGCCGCATTGTGCCGGCGTGCGCCAGCACTGGCGGGCCCAGGGCAGCGGTTTTTCGAATACCGCCTGCTGGTTACGGCATGCGATATCCGGCTCCCAGAGTCCGGCGTAGGGCATGTTGCGCCAGAACTCGCCGGCGCCAAACAACACCGGCGAACCGGGGCCGAACAGCGTGACAGTGGGTGTGCCGGCGAGTCGTGCGAGATGGGCGATGCCGGTGTCCGGGCAAAGCAGTACCTGCGCCTTGGCAAGCAATGCCCAGTACTGCGCGAGGTCGAGCGTGCCGGCGTAACGCGGGCATCGCTGCGCCGGGTCGACCTCGTTGATCAATTTCTCCTCGCCACGCCCGCATGCGAGTACCACGTTCAGACCTTGCCCCTGCAAGTAATCAATGGCTTCACGCCACCGTTCGACCGGCCAGAGTTTGTGCGGGCTGCTGGCACCGAGGTGGATCACGGCGTAGGGCTCGATTGGTCGGGCGAATTCACGCGCAACGGGCGCGGGCCAGTCGCCAACGCGATAGGGCGGCGGCGGGTCGCCGTCCACCAGCGTCGCGGCAAAGTCGCCAAAAGCGGACGGTGCAACTGGCAGCGGACGGAATTCGGTCACCGGCAGGTTCTTGCGCCAACGCGCGTCCCCGGCAAAGGCGACGATGTGCCGTGCCCCCGCTGCCGCCGCCAGCCAAGAGAAGCGGTTGTCGGCTGGCACCACGGCCAGGTCAAACGGGCCGCTTGCCCGCAGCCGCGGTAGTGCCGCAGCGTCGCGCAGATCGAAACCGAGGGCTTCGACATCCCACGGTCGCGTCGCGAACAGCGGCAGGAAGCTTGGCGGGCAGGTCAGTACGATCTGCGCGGCCGGGTAGCGCGCACGCAGTTTGGCGATCAGTGGTGCGAGCATCAGCGTGTCGCCCAGCAGCAGCAACTGCGCGATCAGGATGCGTCGCGGGGTGTCGCCGCCCGCGGGGGCGATGCGGTTGTGCAACACGGTTGGCAGTGCGCGCAGCACCGTCAATGCGCGCACAAAGCCGCGGCTAGCCATGAATGGCGCTCCGCAGCCGACCGAGTTGGCGCAGGCTCTCGTCGAGCATCAGCAACTGCAGCAGCCCCTCGGAGAGGCTGCCGTCCTTGCGCCAGGCCTCTACATACTGTTCGATTGCCGCGGCATCAAGCTGGCCATCGCTGGCGTGGGACAAACGCGCGCCGAAGCCGGGCAGCCGGGCGGCGAGGCCCTCGCGCACCAGCGCGCGGATCGGCGGGTTGAAGCCGCGCTTCTTCATCGTCAGCAGGCCGAGCGATTGGCAGGGCGGGCAGCGCCCGGCGAGCCAGGCCTTGGCCGGCTGCGTGAAGCGTTGTCCGCTTGGCAGGCTCGCCAGCGATTCGACAAAGACATGGTCGATCAGCGGCGCGCGACCCTCGAGGCCGTGCGCCATGGTGGTCAGGTCGGCCTTGCGCAGGATGTATTCCGGCAGGTAGTTCAGGCGGTCCAGCTCCAGTAGCATACCGAGCGGATCGGTGTTGCCAATCTCGGCGGCACGCCAGCGATGTGCTGGAACGCGGCCGAGTACCGGCTGCAGGCCCTCGCGCTCGGTGGCGGAGAAACCGGAGAAGCGCAGCGACCAGGCGTCTGGCCACGACAGAGAGGCTTCTAGGCGCAGGCGTTCGGCTTTGCCGGGCGTTACGTTGCCGGCCGGGCGCAGCGCCGCGGCCGCCGGCAGATGGCGCCGCCAGGCGGAGCGAAGATGTTGCCGGTAGCGCTTGTAGCCCGCAAACATCTCGTCGCCGCCATCGCCACACAAAACCACCTTGACCGACTTCGAGACCTCGCGCGCGAGCGCCCAGGTCGGGAAGGCCGAGGGGTCCGCGAAGGGTTCGTCGAGGTCGGCGACGACCTGTTCGAAATCGCCGGACACATCGCTCGCCATGGCGATGCGGTTGTTGGGCAGACCCAGCGACGCGGCGATCTGCGCGGCGAGCGCGCTTTCGTCCATCGCCGCGTCGTCAAAGCCGGCGGTGAAGCTCTCGATGTTGGTATAGCCCTGCAGCGCGAGCCGGCTGGCGACGACCGACGAGTCGATGCCGCCGGACAGGAACACGCCCACGGGGCGATCGGCCACGGTGCGCAGGCGGACGGCCTCGTCCAGCACTTCGGCCGGGTCGCGGCCGTTGGGTGTCGGCTGCCAGTAGCGGCGCTTTGTCAGGCGGCCGCTGGCGAGGTCGAACTCGATCCGATGGGCGTTCTCCAATCGCCGGATGGCGCGGAACACCGTGCGCGGCGCCGGGATCGTACGATGGGCGAGGTAGGCGTCGATGCCTTCCGGGTCGAAATCGCGTTCGGCCGGCGGCACTGCTGGCAGCACGCTGCGCACCAGAGAGCCGAAGGCGAGCGTGCGGCTCGCTTCGTCATGGTGATAGACCATCGGCTTGAGGCCCATGCGATCACGTACCAGATGCAGCGTGCCGCTGCGCAGATCCAGCAGTGCGAAGGCGAACATGCCGCGCAACTTCGGCAGCAGTGCTTCGATGCCCCAGGCCTCGTAGCCGCGCAGGATGAACTCGGTATCCGAGGTGGTGCGGAAGGTTGCGCCCTGTGCTTCGAGCGCGCGGCGCTCGTCTTCCCAGCCGTACACCTCGCCGTTGTAGCAAATCCACAGGCTGCCGTCGGCATTACCCATCGGTTGGTCGGCTTCCGGCCGAGGATCGCGGATCGACAGCCGTGCGTGCATCAACGCGCGCTGCGCGCCGGCGGGTTCGCTGCCGCGTTGGCCGTCGCGCCAGCACACGGCGTGGTTCGCATCCGGGCCGCGCCGCGCGATCGCGGCAAACATGGCTTCGGCCGCGGCGCCGCTGAGCGGCCGGGTGCCGAAGTAGCCGGCGATGCCGCACATGCTCAGGTGGCTCCGTTGGTGTCGTCGTCCTGCCGGAACTGCATGCGCCAGAGGTTGGCGTACAGACCGTCGCGTGCAAGCAGTTCGGCGTGGGTGCCGGTCTCGGCGATGTGGCCGCGGTCCATCACGACGATGCGGTCGGCGCGTTCAATCGTCGACAACCGGTGCGCGATCACCAGTGTCGTGCGGCCGCTCATCAGCGCATCCAGCGCGGCCTGAACCGCGCGTTCGCTCTCGGTGTCCAGCGCGGACGTCGCCTCATCGAGAATCAGCAGCGGCGCGTTCTTCAGCAGTGCGCGCGCAATCGCCAGGCGTTGCCGCTGGCCGCCGGAGAGTTTGGTGCCGCGCTCGCCGATCTCGGTGTCGAAACCGTTCGGCATCTGCATGATGAATTCGTAAGCGTTGGCGGCCTTTGCGGCGGCCTCGATCTCGGCGCGCGTGGCGCCACTCATTGCGCCGTAGGCGATGTTGTTCGCCACGGAATCGTTGAACAGCACCACCTCCTGGCTGACGAGTGCGATGTTGGCGCGCAGGCTTTCCAGCCGAACGTCCTCCACCGGGATGTCGTCGAGCAGGATGCGGCCGCCGCTGACCGGGTAGAAACGCGGCAGCAGGTTCGCGATGGTGGTCTTGCCGCTGCCGCTCTGGCCGACCAGCGCGACCATTTCGCCGGGCCGGATTGCGAGGTCGATGCCGTCCAGCGCGTCGCGCGCGGCACCGGGGTAGCGGAAGCGCACCTGCTCGAAGCGCACATCGCCGCGCGCCTGACCCAGTTCGCGCGTGCCGGTGTCCGATTCGGTATCGGCGTCGATCAGCTCGAACACGCTTTCGGCCGACGCCAGCCCCCGCTGCAGCGGTGCGTTCACATCGGTGAGGCGTTTCATCGCTGGCACCAGTTGTGCGATCGCGACGATGAAGGCATTGAACTCGCCCACCGTGAGGCCGCCCTTTTGGCCCTGCCACAGCGCCGCGGCAATGATGCTGCCGATGCCGATTGCCGCGAGCGTCTGCACGATCGGCCCTTGCGCTGCAGCGGCGACGGTGCCCTTCATGTTGAAACCGCGCAGCTGCTGCGTGGCCCTCAGAAAACGGCTCGATTCATAGACCTGGCCGCCGAACACCTTTACAAGTTTGTGCGCGCCGATCGCTTCTTCCAGCACATGGTTGATCAGGCCCATCGATTCCTGCGAGCCGCGCGTCATGCGACGCAGGCGGCCCGAGAACGCGCGCACCGCCAGCGCCACCGGCGGCACCAGTACAAATGCGATCAGCGTGAGCTGCCAGTTCAGGTAGAGCAGGAAGCCGAACAACGCAATTACCTTGATCGCGTCGCCGATCAGCGTGTTCACCGCGTTGGTCGACGCGTCCAGCACCCCTTGCACGTCATAGGCGACCTTCGACATCAGCAGGCCGGCCGGCCGGTTGTCGAAGAAGGGCGTTGGCTGGCGGATCAGCTTTGCGAACATTTCGTTGCGCAGATCCAGCAGCACCTTGTTGGCGACCCACGCCATCGCGTAGTCGGTGAGGAAGGACAGCACGCCGCGCATGAAGTACACGCCGACGATGGCCGCTGGGTACCAGAACACCTTGGCCGAGGCGTTCGCAGTGAAGCCCTCGTCAATCATCAGTTGCAGCAGCTTGGCCATCGCTGGCTCGAGCGTGCCGGCGATGATCATGCAGAACAGCGCCGCGACGAACGCCTTCTTGTATGGGCGAACGTAATTCAGCAGGCGGCGATAGAGCTGCGTGGATTGAGACATGAAGCCCCCGGGGCAAAAGACGGCGCGGATTATACCGGAGGGGTCTGCCCGACCCGGTGCGATTGGGTCAGGCGCAGTCGTCAGCGCTTGTAAGCGCGGCAGGGCCGCCTGCGATCGTCTGATCTAGAGGTAGCTGCGGGCCCCCCAGATCAACGCACCGGAGATCCCCGCCGACAGCACTGCGACGATTGCGCTGGAGCTGAAGCTCAATGGCAGCGCCACCTTGAAACCCATGACAAAGGCCCCGAACAGGCTTGCAAGCAGCATCAATAGCGAAAGGTTATGAAAGCTGGCACTGCCGCTTCCCTTGACATAGCTGAGCAGCGTCAGCAGCCAGATGGCAAGGAAGCAAAGCGACAGGAAGACGGCCTTGAACGCCGAACTGACGGTTGTGGATACGCCGGCCACCGCGTGAGTTACTGCCACCACCGTGAGCGTGATCAGCAGCAGCAGTGTCGCGCAAAGCGCAGTCACCTTGATTGGGGCGGAAACGGCAAAGGCAACGAAAACCAACACTAACAAGAGTTGCTGCATGGCGGGCGCGACGCGATTCGACGCGTTTGTAAGGAGTGTGGGGGGGCTCCATTCTGGCCAAGCGCCGAGGATCGCCCACCCAACTGCGTCACATGTCCAGGCAGTTACCCAGCAATCGCCGGTACAGCCCCACCAGCCCCTCGGCCATTCGCTCGGGTGTTTGCTGCTCGGCGGTTCGGCGCGCGGCGCTGGCGATGGCGGCGAGGCGCTCTGGTGAGTCGATCGTAGTCATCAACTCGGCTAGCGCGGCGCGCAGCGATTCACGGTCGAATGCGTCGGCGAGCCAGCCGTTGGCGCCGTGTTCGATCAGCGATTCAGCGCCGCAGCTCGGTGAGGTGATCGCAGGCAGGCCGCTGGCCATGGCTTCCAGCACGACGTTGCCGAAGGGTTCATAGATGGCGGGGAAGACGAAACCGTCGGCGGCACGGTAGATCGGTGAAACGTCTTGCTGCGGGCCGAGGAAGTGCACCCGATTGCCGTGGCCCAGGCGCTGCGCCATGCGCCGGTAGTGCGGCTCGCTCTTGTCCTTGCCAGCGACCACGAGATGGGCGTCGCGCGGCAGCGTTTCGATAACCGCGGCGAGCCCCTTGCGTTCGAAACCAGAGCCGACGAACCCAAGCACGGCGGCATCCGCCGGCAAGCCGAACATGACGCGCGCGGCGCGCTTCTCGTCGGCGCCCGCGGGGCGGAAGCGCTGCTGATCGACACCGTTCTCGATCAGCGGCAAGCGTTCTGCGGGCAGGCCGAACAACTCCATCAGCTCGCGCTGGATGAAGCGCGAATTGCAGATCACCGCACGCAGCTTCGGGTGGCGGAACATCGCTGCTTCGGCGGCCAGCGTGTAGCGGTGGTAGGGGCCGCACCAGCGTGCGTCAAAGCGCTTGCCACGGGCACGTGCGCGATGCGTGAGCCAACCGAGGTGGCTGCCGTCGCCGGCGCGGTAGATATCGCAGCCGGGCACGCGTTCGTGTGACTGCACCAGATCGAAATCGCTGCTGGCGATCTCGTGCTGCACGGCGCGCGCAAAGCTCGCATCGCGCCAGGTGCGGCCGATGTGGAAAGGGTCGAGCTTGCGCAGGTGCAGATTCGAAGCGGGCTCGCCGCTCCAGCGCCGTGTCAGCAATGTGATCTCGATGTCGTCGCGGCCAAGTGCCGCAATCGCGCGCTCGACAAAACGCTCGGCGCCGCCGAAGGCGGTGTAGCGCTGGCGGACGAGGGCGAGCTTCACGCGCGCTGCAGGTGCACCACCGGCGTGCCGCCGGTGTCGTTGAGCAGATCCTGCACGGCAGCCCAGGCCTGATCGACCGGCAGCTGGACGAGGCAATCGCTGATCTTGCCGCCGCCGCAGCCGTCGATGCCGCACGGGCGGCAGGGGTGGATCTGGCTACTGACCACGCGGTGCGGTACGCCCCACGGGCCCCATTCCAGCTCGCCGGAGGGGCCGAACAAGGCCACCGTAGGCACCTGCTGCGCGGCAGCGATGTGCATTGGCGCCGAATCCACGCCGAAGAACAGCCGGGCGCGACCGATCACGGCCGCGAGTTCGCGCAGGTTCAGTTGCCCGCCGAGATTCAGTGCCGGTTCGGGCAAGGCTTCGAGAATGCGTGCGACAAAGGCCTTTTCGTCGGCGTCCGGCCCGCAGGTGAAGACGAGCTTCCAGCCGGCACGTTGTAGCCGGCCGCAGAGTTCGGCGACGTGTTCTGCCGGCCAGCTCTTGAACATCCAGCGCGAGACCGGGTGCACCGCGATGAAGCGGCCAGCCTCAACACCGCCGTCACGCAGCAGTGCATCCGCACGCATGTCGGCATTCGCGCCGGGGTGGATCGATAGCACGCGCTCGTGCAATTCGGGGTAGAGGCCGATTCGACGCAACACATCGAGGTTGCGCTCCACCGTATGGCGGCGGGCGTTCATCGGCTCGCCCTGCAGATGGCTGAACGCCTTGCGCCACATCCGGCCGCGTGCCGGGCGGGCGGGGCCGACGGCCCAGCGTGCCCCCGTCAGGCGCGCGATCCAGGCGCCACGCGGGTGGTCGGTGAGGTGCAGCACCAGGTCGTACTTGCGTGCGCGCAACCGCCTCAGCAGCCCCAGCTCCGCCGCGGCCTGCCCGAGCGGGCCGAGTTTCTTCCAGTTGCGATCGATGCCGTGCAGCTGCGCAATGGCAGGGTGGCCCTGCAGCATCGGCGCGGTTTCCTGATACACCAGCGTGTCGATTTCGCAGTGCGGCGCGCGGGCCTTCAGTGCGTGCAGCACGGGGGCCGTAAGCAGCACGTCGCCGTGGTGACGCAGCTTGATCACCAGCACGCGGCGTACTTCGTGAAGCGGAATCGGGTCAGTCAGCAGCATGGGGCCGACGATAGCACGCAGTCAGCGGTTGAAGAGTTTGAGGGTCGTGCCCCAGGTTTCGACCTGGATGCGGGTCAGGCGCGCGTGAGCGAAATCGAGCGTCAGCCAGCGCGCTGGCGGCAGCCCGAGCAGATGGCCGGCGATCACGCGCAGCGGCCCGCCGTGGGCAACGATGACGACGGCCTCGCCTTGCCGTTCTGCCTGCAGTTCGTTCAAGAACGCCAGCACGCGGGCACTCATCTCGGAGGCCGACTCGCCGCCGGGCGGGCGGTGGTCGAGCGGATCGTCGGCCCAGCGGTCAAGCGCGGCCTTGCCGATGGCCTCGTAGGTCTGCAACTCCCAATCGCCGAAGCTGATTTCGCGCAGGCGCTCATCAATGACCGGCTCGCCCAGCGCATCGGCCAGCAGGCGCGCGCGCGCCAAAGGGCTGGCGAACAGCGCCGCGGCGGTCGGCAGCAGGGGCCGCAGATGCGCGACGGCCGCATCGATTGGCGCAGCGAGCGGTACGTCGCTGGCGCCGTAACAGGTGCCGGGCGCCACCGCGACTTCCGGGTGACGAATCAGATGGAGGTCCATGCCGCCGTCCAGGCGAGGTAGCAGGCGAGTTCGGTCAGCTGTTGCGTCGCGCCGAGACAATCGCCGGTGTAGCCGCCGAGCCGGCGGTGCAGCACCCGTGCCCACCACAGCGTGATGAGTCCGCCTGCGCACAAGGCCGCCAGTGCGGGGCGCGGCGCGAGCAATATCAGGGGCGCGGCACCAAAGGTGAGCGACAGCAGCCATTCGCCGTTCGACATGCGTACCGCGAGCGGCTTCGCTTTCGCCTGTGCATCCTCGCGCACATAGTCCATCAGGCGGATCAAGGTGCCTGAGCACAGCCGCGAAAACGGGTGTGCTACGAGCAAGGCAAGCGCTGCCTTGTCGGCGCCCAGCGCACATAGCAGCGCGAATTTGCCGGCCAGTGCAAGACCCAGTGCCACCGCCCCATAGGTGCCGAGCCGCGAATCCTTCATGATCGCGAGCACTTGCGCCTTCTCCCAGCCGCCGCCCAGGCCGTCGGCGGCGTCGGCGAGGCCGTCTTCATGGAAGCAACCGGTCAGGCGGATCGATATCGCCATCGAAATCAGCACCGCCACCGGCAGCGGCCATACCTGCGCCGCGAGCCACAAGCTGGCGGCTGCAACGCAGCCGACGACCCAACCCACCGCCGGAAACCAGCGCGCCGCGTGGTTCAGCCGCTCAGGCGAATACGGCACCCAGCGCGGCACCGGGATGCGCGTAAAGAAGCCCAGCGCAGTGAAGAAGAGTTCGAGATTCCAGCGCAGCATGCTCACGCAGCTATGCGGATTTTCCGCTCACGCCAGCCGATTCGAAGCTCGCCATCTCGGCCAGCATGGCGCAAGCCGTCTTCAGCAACGGTATCGCGAGCGCCGCGCCCGTGCCTTCGCCGAGCCGCAGATCGAGTTCGAGCAGCGGTTGCGCAGCAAGGTGCGCCAGCTGCGTGGTGTGACCTGGCTCTTGCGAGCGGTGTGCGAACACGCAGTAGTCGCGCACCGCGGGGGCGAGCGCGTTAGCGACCAGCAAGGCGCTGGTGACGATGAAACCATCTACGACGACGGTCATCTTCTGCCGCGCGGCTTCAAGGAATGCCCCCACCATCATCGCGATCTCGCAGCCGCCGAACTCTGCCAGCACGGTCAGCGCATCGCGGGGTGCGCCAGCGCGCTGCCAAGCCTGGGCCAGCAGCGCGTGTTTGCGTGCGAGGCCCGCGTCGTCGAGCCCGGTGCCGCGTCCGATCACGTCGGCCAGCGGAGCGCCGGTGAGGGCGGCGGTGATCAGTGATGCGCTCGCGGTGTTGCCGATGCCCATCTCTCCGAAGCCGATCGTGTTGCAGCCGGCTGCCGCCAGCTCGCGCACGATCCGCGCACCGGCTTCGATCGCGGTGTCGCGCTGGTCACTGCTCAGCGCGGCGGTGTCGAGATAGTTCGCGGTGCCGGCGGCGACCTTCGCGCGCACGAAACGGGTGCCGTCTGCTCCGGTGGCGGGCAGATCGGAAAGCTCGCGTGCGACCCCGGCGTCGACCACGGAGAGCGCGATGCCGGCCTGGCGTGCGAACACGTTGATCGCCGCGCCGCCAGCGAGCATGTTGGCCACCATCTGCCAGGTCACATCCTGCGGGTAGGCCGACACGCCCACCTTTGCCGCACCGTGGTCGCCGGCGAACACGACGATATGTGGCGCACGCACGGAGGGCGACGTGCTCTGCTGGATCAGGCCCATCGTCGCTGCGAGCGCTTCGATTCGCCCCAGGCTGCCCGGCGGCTTGGTCTTGCCGTCGATGCGGGCTTGCAGTGCCGCGCTCAGCGCGGTGTCGGGCGAAGTGATATCGGCGTACATGGCGGACGAATTCCGGGGCGGGCAGAAGGGGGCGGATGCTAGCACGCAGGGGCCGTTCAGCCTTTGCGCCGGGTGAAGCGTGCGCTTGGCGCTTGCCTCAGCCCTTCAGCACCAGCGGCAAACCCGCCGCAACGAACACGACGCGCTGCGCCATCGCGGCCACTGCCTGATTCAGTCGCCCCTGCGCATCGCGGAAGGCGCGCCCGAGGGGTGTTTCGGGAACCAGCCCGAGGCCAACTTCGTTCGAGACGAGGATCACATGTCCGCCGCAGCGCTTGAGTGCTGCGATCAGCTCGGCTGCCGCAGCTTCCCCCGCGGCATCGCCGGCGTCGTCTGGCGCGGCGAGCAGGCGGTTGCTGAGCCACAGCGTCAGGCAGTCGACGATCACGCAGTTGCCGGGGCGGGCCTGAACAATCAGCTGGCGTGGCAGGTCGAGCGGGGCCTCGATGGTCTTCCAGCGCGGGTCGCGTTCGGCCCGGTGGCGCGCGATGCGCGTGCGCATCTCTTCGTCGAGCGCTTCCCCGGTGGCAATCAGCGTCACCGGCAGTGCGCCGGCGGCGGCCCGTTGCGCTGCGTGGCGGCTCTTGCCGGAGCGCGCACCGCCGAGTACCAGTTCGATCATCGGAGAAACCTTTGCTGCGACGCGAAAGCGGCAATGTTAAACTGCGGCGCTTACTCCGGCTGCGGCCGGAGTTTCGTCTGAAAGGTGCCCCGGCGTGTCGCGCGCCAGGGTTAAACGGGAAACAGGTGCGTCCGCATGCGGACTATTCCTGTGCTGCCCCCGCAACGGTAGGCGAGAGCCCGGCGTCATCGGCCACTGGGATTGTTCCCGGGAAGGCGACGCAGGGCCGGCGCACATGCGCCCGCTCGCAAGCCCGGATACCGGCCCGTCAGACATCCGCAAGCGCCTTTGTGTCAGCAGGGTGTTTGCGCTGGAGGACAGGCCGCGGGGTGTCGGTTGATCAGCCTGAGCGCTTTGCGCCCTGCCTGCTCGTTTCCCCGTTGCGCTGTCCGTGTGCCATGTCCGGCACGCGGGGTCGCGTGCGCGGACGATCAGGGAGTTGCCTCTAAATGAAGTGCCTTCGGGTTTGCCCCGTCACCGCCGCCGTTCTCGCGGCGTTTTCCGTTCCTTCGTTCGCCGCCGCGCCGGACGATAGTCCCACCAGCACGATCGTCGTCACCGCCACGCGGCAAGCGACGCGTATCGCCGAGACCCTCGCCGACGTGACGGTGATCGGCCGCGAAGAAATCGCCCGTGCCGGCGTTGCAGATCTGACCGAGTTCCTCGGCCGCCAGCCCGGCCTGCAGTTCTATTCCAACGGCGGGCCTGGCAAGACGGCGGGCCTCATCGTGCGCGGCGCGAGCGCGTCGCAAAGCCTCGTGCTGGTCGATGGCATGCGCATCGGATCCGCCACCAGCGGTGGCGCGTCGTTGGAACACCTGTCGCTCGACGATATCGAGCGTATTGAAATCGTCCGCGGCCCGGCTTCGGCGCTCTACGGTGCTGACGCGATCGGTGGCGTGATCCAGATCTTCACCCGTCGCGCGACGGAACCCTTTGCGGCGGATGCGTTTGCCGGCGTGGGCACCTACGGCATGCAGGAGTATGCGGCAGGGGTGTCGGGCAAGAACGGCGCGTTCAGCGGCGGCCTGCGCGTGACGCATCAGGAGACGAACGGCTATTCGGCGATCAACGATCCGGTCAAGCAGCCTTATAGCTACGACCCGGACGACGACGGCTATCGCCGCAACAGTTTCGCGGCCAATTTCGGCTGGAAGATCGCCGATGGTCACGCGCTAGAACTGACTGCACTGCAGAACAACGGCCGCAGCTGGTACGACGGCGGCATCGGTTTTGATTCGCATACCGACGTGAAGGTGGCGAGCTATGGCGCAAGCCTGCGTGATCGCTTTGCCGAGAACTGGGTTAGCACCTTGCGCCTTGGTCGCTCGGTGGACGACAGCCGTGACTACGCGATGTGGAATCCGACCGGCATGACCTTCCGCACCGAGCAGGACCAGGCGTCGTGGCAGAACGATGTCCGCATCGGGCCGGGCAGCCTGATGCTCGGCGCCGAATGGCTGCAGCAGCAGGCCAAGGCTGAAGGCAGCTTTGATCAGTCCCGCACGATCAATGCCTTGTTCGCTGGCTGGAGCGCCCACTACGGTGCGCAGCGCGTGCAGCTCAACGTGCGCCGCGACGACAACTCGCAATTCGGCGCGCATACCACCGGCACGGCCGCCTGGGGTTGGCAGTTCGCCGAGGCGTGGCGAGTGCGCGTCGGCGGTGGCACATCGTTCCGCGCGCCGACATTCAATGACCTCTACTACCCCGGCTACTCGAATCCCAACCTGAAGGCCGAGCAGGGCCGCAGCGTGGAGACGGCCGTGGTGTGGGAGTCGGGCGAGGCCAAAGCATCGCTGACCGCTTACCGCAATCGTGTGAGCGACCAGATCGCGCTGGATGAGACCTGGACGCCACAAAACATTGCGCACGCCGAGCTGGATGGCGTCACCGCCGAAGCCGGCAATACCTTTGGCGCTTTCGTCGTGGATGGCTCGCTCGACTGGCTGCATGCGCGTAACCCGGATACCGATACGCAACTCGCAAGGCGTGCCGAGTGGCAGGGGGCGTTCAACGCACGTTATGTGCAGGACGCCTGGCGTGCTGGCGTCGAAGTGCGCTATGTCGGCGATCGCTACGACGACGCGGCGAACCTGCACAAGCTCGACGCCTACACCCTGGTCAATCTCGTCGCGAACTGGAAGCTGATGCCACAAACGCAACTGGAAGTGCGGCTCGACAACCTCTTCGACGAGCAGTACGAGACGGTGCGCGGCTACGGCACGGCCGGACGCAGCATCTTCGCGGGCCTGCGTTTCAGCACCCGCTGAGCGCAGGCATTTCGCTGGCAGGCCGGGGCGCGCGACAATGAGCACCCTTTCGATCGCAATCGCTCGTTCGCCGATGCGCCCTCGCCGCGTGCTGCTCGTATTGCTTGGCCTCGCTGCCGTGGTGCTGGCGGCGTTCTTCGCTGCACTGGCCGCGGGCGAGGTGGCAGCGGGGCCGCGCGCGATCTTCGACGCGCTGCGCGGCCAGCCGGACGACATGGCCGCCACCGTGGTGGCGCAGCTGCGCTTGCCGCGTGCGATGGCTGCCTTCGGCTGCGGCGGCCTGCTGGCCTTGTCGGGTGCGCTGATGCAAGTGCTGCTGCGTAACCCGCTGGCCGATCCCTATGTGCTGGGTATCTCCGGTGGCGCGGCAGTGGGCGCGCTGTCGGCGCTGCTGTTGGGGCTCGCCACGCCTTGGGTGGACGGCGCGGCGCTCGCCGGTGCCCTGCTCAGCATGTTTGCCGTGTTCGGCATCGCGCGGGGTTCCGGTAGCTGGACACAGACCCGCTTGCTGCTGACGGGCGTGGTGGTCGCGTCCGGCTGCGGCGCGTTGGTTTCGCTGCTCCTTGCACTCAGTCCCGACCGTGCGCTGCGCGGCATGCTGTTCTGGCTGATGGGTGATGCAGGCGCGGCGGATCGCCCGTGGCTGGTGCTGGGCGTACTGATACTTGGCGTGCTGGCCAGTCTGCCGATGGCGCGCGAGTTGAACCTGCTCGCCCGCGGCGAGCGGCATGCGCGTGCGCTCGGTGTCGATACGCGTCGCGTTGCGACCATCGTGTTCCTGCTCGCGTCACTGCTCACCGCTGCGGCGGTGACGGCAGTCGGCGCGGTGGGCTTTGTCGGTCTCGTCGTGCCGCATCTGCTGAGGCTGGTGCTGGGCAACGACCAGCGCTTGTTGTTGCCGGCCTCGGCACTCGGTGGCGGCGGTCTGCTCCTGATCGCGGACACTGCAGCGCGTACCGTCGTCGCGCCCTTGCAGTTGCCGGTTGGCGTGCTGACCGCGCTGATCGGCGTGCCGCTTTTCCTGTGGCTCCTCTCCCGGCATCCGCGATGAGCGAGGCACGCACATCCATGCTGCTGCGTGCGCGTCGCCTTGATGTCGGCGTCGCCCAGGTCCGCGCCGTGAGTGGGCTCGATCTGGATCTCAAGGCCGGCGATCGGCTTGCGATACTCGGCCGCAATGGCGTCGGAAAGAGCACGCTGCTGGCTGCGCTGGCCGGCCTGCACCCGTCGCAGGGCGAACTCGAGTGCGGCGGGGCGCCGCTGGCGCGCTGGTCGGCCCGCACACTGGCGCAACTCCGCGGCTGGTTGCCGCAGCATCCGGACGACCCCTTCGCCAGCAGCGTTGAAGAAGCGGTGCTGGTGGGGCGTCATCCGTGGCTCGAGCGTTTCGAGTGGGAAAGCGAGGACGATCTCCGCATCGCGGCCGACGCGCTGGCGGCCATGGGCCTGGCAGGCTTCGCGCGGCGCAATGTGCAGACCCTCTCGGGCGGCGAGCGCCAACGCGTGTCGATTGCCGCACTCCTCGCGCAGACGCCACGGCTCTATCTGCTGGACGAACCGCTCACGCATCTCGACCTCGCCGGCCAGATCGCGGTGCTCGATCACTTCCGTGGCGTCGCGGACGCGGGTGCAGCCATCGTCATGGTGTTGCACGACATCAACCTCGCGCTGCGCTGGGCGAGTCATCTGCTGATCCTGTTCGGCGACGGTGCCTGGCAAGCGGGCCCGGTTGACGAAGTGGCCTCGGCGTCGGTGTTTGGGCGTGCGCTTGGCCACCCGGTGCGGGCGCTCGACGATGCAGGCAGACCGCACTTTGTCCCGGCCTGAGTACCGCGCCCGGCGCAGCCGTCGGTCGGGCGCCCTCTTGCCTGACGCCGCGCAAGCAGGAAGACTGCGCCCCCATGCTTGAACAGGACTTCGAACGCCTCTTCGACCGCGCCCGGCGGCGCGCTTTGCGCTATCCGCGCTGGTTCCGCTTCCTCGTCACGATGCGGGCGGCGACCGGGGTGGGGTTTGTCGTACTGCTTGGCGTTGCGGCGGTGCTGATGATCGGCTGGGCCCTGTCACCACTTTTCGATGGTGGCTTTCAGGAAGAGCCGGTGCTGTGCTTCCTGCGCGGCTTGCTGGCGATTCCTGCGCTGCATCTGCTGATGCTGGTGTCGCGCATGCTGCGTGGCCGCTTTCCGGCGCCCGATGGCCTCGCGCTCGGGCCAGACGAAGCGCCCGCGCTGTTCGATTTGCTCGAACGCCTGCGCCGCCGTTTCGGTACGCCGCCGATTCACTCGGTGTGCATCACCGGCGAGCTGAACGCAGCGATCACGCAGCGGCCGAACCGCTGGATCGGCGTGCCGATGCGCAACACGCTGGTGATGGGGCTGCCGCTGACGCTGGCGACCTCACCGCGCCAGTTCGTCGCTGTTCTCGCACATGAGTTTGGCCATCTGCGGCGCCAGCGCATCGCGCTGGGTGGCATCGGTTGTTACCTGCGCGCCTTGTGGCACCAGGTGCTTGAAAACATGGAGGCGGTGGCGAGTCCGCTGCAACCGGCGTTCTCGCTCATCACGGAAATCGAGACACCCTTGTATTGCGCCGAATCGCTGGTGCTGTCGCACCTCGATGAACTGGAGGCGGACGCCTGTGCCGCAGAAGTTGTCGGTGCCAAGCGGCTTGGCGAAGCGCTGGCCGAGATTGCGCTGAAGCACCGCTTCCTGGCCGACGACTACTGGGCCAAGGTCTACGCGCAGGCTAACCACTCCGAACGGCCGTCGATCCTGCCCTATCGCCATATGGCGGCGGCGCTGCGTGCGGGCTTCGACCGCGAGGCATTCGCCGAATGGTTCGAAGCGCTGTCGCATGAGCAGAGCGACGAATCGCGGTTGAGCACCCACCCGAGCCTGCGCACGCGGGTGCACGCGCTGGGCCTCGCGGTGCCGAGCGAGGGCGTTGGGTCGGATAGCGCGGCGCGGCGCTTCCTTGGCGAGTCGGTTGGGCGGCTCGCTGGCGAACTCGATCAGCAGTGGTGGCAAGGGCAGCAGCGCAGCTGGCGCAAACGCCACTGGGAAGTGACCCGCGCGCTCGACAAGATCGCCAAGCTCGAGTCCGAGGGCGCCCAACTGGGCGTCTCCGAGCGGCTTGAACTTGCATTGCTGGTCGAGCGCTATGCAGGCGATCGTGACCCGCTCTCGGTGTACCGGGAACTGATGCCGCAGGCGCCCGGACGCCCGGATGCGTTGCTCGCAATGGGGCGCTTGCTGCTTGGGCGTGGCGATCCGACGGGCGTGGCCTACCTGCGCCGCGCGATCGGCGAGGACGATGCGGTGGGCCTGCAAGCTGCCGCGCTGCTGATCGAACATTACGAGAGCAGCGGAATCGGCGCGGCAGCGCGTCCGTATCGCAAGCGCCTCGGCAAGCTGCTGCGCCAGGCGCAGCTCGTGCAGGCGGCGCTGGATGCGCCGCTCGAAGCGCTGCGTTCATTGCCGCCGGGGCTCGAGATGCATGAGCTGCGTGCGCTGGTGCGGGATATCCGGCGCCACGATCCGGTGCGTCGCGCCTATGTGGTGCGGCGGCGTTGCGAGTTGGCGCCGCGCTGGCGTGCTTACATCCTCGTGCTGTGCGTCGAGCACCACGCCCTCGGTGCCATCGCCGACGTGGCGCAGGAGATCGAAGCGGGCATCACGATTCCGGGCTTGTGGCGCGTGCTTACGGTGCCGGTCGACAGCGGCGACGAGGCCATCCTGTGCGAAGTGCGCGGGGCTCGCTTCTTCTCGCGCAAGGATGGCGCGGTGCGCATCTGATCAGCGTTTGCCGGCGAGCCGCTCGCGCGCCTGATCGAGAACGGCACACACTTCCTGCGCCCCGGCGAGAATGCGCGGACCGGCTCGGTTCAGGTGGTCGCCGTCCACGTAGAACAGGTTTCCAAGCGCCACCGCTGGCAGCGCTTTCCATGCGCGCCATGCGTCGAGTGAGCCCTGGTCAGTGGCGGGCTCGCGGCCGGTCAGAATCGCCTCGGGCGCGGCTTTGAGCACCGCTTCGCGCGTCACTGTCGGCGCGATCGGGTCAAGTTCGGCAAAGACGTTGCGCCCGCCGCACAAGCTCAACACATCGCTGACCATGTGCTTGCCATTGAGCGTCTGCAACGGATCGGACCACACCTGGTAGAACACCCGCACCGGCTTACGTGATGCGTAGCGCTGGCGCAGCGTCTCGATGCCCTCGCGCAGGCCTTTCGCGGCGGCTTTTGCTTCACCGTCGTTCCCTGTCAGCACGCCGATCCGCTCAAGATCGCTGGCAATCGTATCGAAACGTCGCGGCTCACTGAGGAAGACCGGCACGCCCATGCGCTTGAGGCGTTCAAGCTGCGCGGCCGGATTGCCCGATGCCCAGCCAACGACCAGATCCGGTTTGAGGGCAACGATTCGTTCAAGGTCGAGCGCGTGGTAGCCGCCCACACGCGGCAGTTTCGCCGCAGCGGCGGGGTAGTCACTGTATTCCGTTGCGGCGACGACACGCGCACCGGCGCCGGCCGCGAACAGCAGCTCGGTTGCGTGCGGAGCAAGGCTGACGATGCGTTGCGCCGGGGCATTGAGCGTGACGCGCGCGCCGGTGTCGTCCAGCACGCTCACGTTTGCAGCCAGCGCCGCGACCGGCATCAACGCGAGCACCATCGATGACGCGAGGTGCTTGCGCCGGATCAATGCACGATGCAGGCGGAAGGGGCTGAAAGTTTGCATGGCGGGCGTGCTTCATGGGCAAATTGCAAGCCCCTGATTCTACTGTCATGGCATCTGCCAAAGTGTGACACGCCTGCGTGATGCCGCGCGCTTGACCGGGTCGCCGACGACTCCTAAGATCGGTCGCATGGAACAGGAACTCTCGGCTCTCGAAGCCAAGCTCGATACGCTGGTTCGCCAGGTGCAGACGCTGCGCGCCGACAACCTGTCGCTGCGCGAACGGGTTGTCACGCTGGAAGCCGACAACCAGCGCCTCAAGGCCAAGGTGGAGGTTGCGACGAGCCGGATCGAGTCCGTGCTTGCGATGATTCCGGATGGAGCGGTGTCGTGACCGAGAGCGTCGATTTCTCCGTATTGGGGCGCGAATACAGCGTTTCCGTGAAGCCCGAAGAGCGCGACTCGTTCCTCGCGGCGGTTGCGTTGGTGGATGCGAAGATGCGTGAGTTCGATGCACGCACCAAGGCGTCGTCCGATACGCTCGCAGTGATGACCGCGATCAACATTGCGCATGAACTTGTGCAATTACAGAGCGGCGCCGGATTGGATCTGCCGGGATACCGGCGTAGAATGACAGCCATGGGAGAGCGGATCGACGCAGCGCTCGCCCAGCAGGAAAAGCTCTTCTGAGCCTTCTGCAGTTCAACTGGCGTCGTGCGCCGCAAGGCGCGGTAATACAGGTTTCACGGGGTCTGGAGACAGGCGCCGCGGGGCGCGAAAGCGGCCCGGAACGGTTTTCCCCTGCGGTGTTCGTTTGGGTCGTAGATTCCTTGGACCAATGTCTACGCGACTTGGTCGCCGACCTACAAACCGCTGTTGTGAGCACCCTTCGGGGCGCACCTGATGCGGCTGGAACGCGACCGACCTGAACCCAGGTTCAGGATGCCGATCCGAACGGCACAGGCGGGGGATCCCATTGTGCAGGGCGCGAAGCTGAGCTTCGCGCCCTTTGCGTTTGTGGGGGTCTAATGCGCTATTGGCTGATGAAGTCCGAGCCGGACGATTGCTCGATCGACGACCTCGCGGCAATGCCGGGTCAGACAGTTGCCTGGTATGGCGTTCGGAACTACCAGGCGCGCAATTTCATGCGCGACCAGATGCAGCTTGGCGATCTGGCCTTCTTCTATCACTCGTCCTGCGCCGAGCCGGGCATCGCGGGGATCGTCGAAGTGGCGCGCCGTGCCTACCCCGACGCCACGCAATTCGACGTGTCGAGCCGCTTCTTCGATGCGAAATCGAGCCATGAGAATCCGCGCTGGCTTAACGTCGACGTGCGCTTCGTGCGCAAGACGCCGCTCATCGCGTTGGCCGAGTTGCGTCGGCATGCTGCGCTTGAGCAGATGCGCGTGTTGCAGAAGGCAAGCCGTCTGTCGATCACGCCGGTTGATCCGGCGGAGTGGCGCTACATCACCGAACAGTTGATCGGCAGTGCTTGATTACTGGATCGATGTAGAGGCATCTACGCATCACTACGGACAGACGCCGTCCGCACAGTTGCATATGATCTGGGGCTTTTCATGGCCTGGGACCGCTGAATGACGCCTGACGCGTGGTGGCTCGCCTATGTGCTGCTTGGCTTCTTCTCGGGCTTCATGGCCGGGTTGTTGGGCCTGGGTGGCGGGGCGATCATGGTGCCGCTGCTGGTGATGATCTTCAGCGCGACCGGTGTGCCGCACGAGCATGTGCTGCATCTGGCGCTCGGTACGTCGATGGCGACCATCATCTTTACCGCGTGGTCCAGCACGCGTGCGCACCATGCGCACGGCGCAGTGATCTGGGACGTGGTAAAGGCGTTTTCGCCCGGCATCGTGTTCGGCACGCTGCTGGGCACCTTGGTCGCTGCGCGCGTCAGCACCCGTGGCCTGGCGGTGTTCTTTGCCTGTTTCATCACGCTCGTTGCGGTGCAGATGATGTTCAACCTCAAACCGGCTGCGCGGCGTGGTTTGCCCGGACGGGCCGGGCTGGCTGGCGTCGGTACCGGAATCGGCATGGTGTCGGCGCTCGCCGCCATTGGCGGGGGCTCGATGACCGTGCCCTACCTGACCTGGTGCAATGTGCCGGTGCAGCGTGCGATCGGCACTTCGGCGGCCGTCGGCATTCCGATTGCCGTTGCGGGCTCGCTGGGCTACTTGTGGAACGGCTGGGGCCAGTCGGGTTTGCCGCCTGCGGCGTTTGGCTACATCTATCTGCCTGCCTTGGTTTGCTTGATCTTTGCTTCGATGCTGACGGCCCCGCTTGGTGCGCGATTGGCCCACCGTTTGCCGGTCGCCACGCTTAAACGCGCCTTCGCAGGTGTGCTGGTCTTGCTGGCTGGCAAGATGCTCTGGGGGGTCTTCAGTGTCTGATTCATCCGACACCTGTTGTGGACTCGCCACCGGGCGCTGCCTAAACTCATTTACATCGTCCCGTCCGGGACGCCTATTTCCCTCCTTCGGAGAAGCGAAACGATGCGTGTGATCCATTCTCTCGCCGTCGCCTTCGGCCTGGCCTGCGCGGTGCTACCCGCCCAGGCGCGCGATTGGGCGACCATCAAGCAGTCCGGCAGCATTGTTGTCGCCAGCGAAGGCGCGTATGCGCCTTTCAACTACTTTCAGGGCTCCACGCTGACCGGCTACGAGATCGATGTGATGAACGCGATGGCGGCCAAGCTGGGGCTCAAGGTGGAATGGCGGGCGCTTGGGTTTGACGCGCTGATTGCCAGCATCCGCCAGGATCGCTTCGACGCTGCAATCGCCAGCCATGGCATCACCGAAGAGCGCCAGAAGTCGGTCGACTTCACGAATCCGCATTACTGCTCGGGTGGCCAGATCGTTACCAAGGCCGGTGGCCCGACCAAGGGTAGCGAACTCGCCAACAAGGTGATCGGCGTGCAGCTTGCGACGACCTATGCCGATGCAGCGAAGAAAGTGACCGGCGCGAAGGAAGTCAAGACCTTCCCGAAAGACACCGATGCGCAGCAGGCGCTGATCAGTGGCCGCGTTGATGCGTGGGTGACGGACCGTTTCGTGGCGAAGTCGGCTGTCGAAAAGAACGCGTCGGCTGGGCTCAAGACGGGCGAACTACTGTTCGTCGAGCGCATCGCCACCGTCGTGCGCAAGGGCAACAACGAGTTGCGCGACCAGCTCAACAAGGCGCTTGCAGAACTCAAGGCAGACGGCACGCTCAAGAAGATTTCCGAGAAGTACTTCAAGGAAGACATTACCTGCCAGAACTGAGTTTCTGCGCAGATTCCCCGTAGTCAGTGCGGGCCGCCACGGCGGCCCGCAGTTTCGATAGAACGACTCAATGATCACTAGATTGAAGGATCGCGACTCGCTGGTGCTGGTCGGATCGGTGCTAGGCCTCGGTGTGCTGCTGTGGCTCATGTCGGCGCCGCTCGCGATGCTGCCGGCCCCGGTAGGGCCCGCGGCAGATCAGTTTTCGGCCGGCGCGCTGATGACGATCCAGCTCACGCTGGTCTCCGGCATTTCCGGGCTCGTGCTCGGGGTGCTGGCGGCACTTGGAAAGCTCTCGCACCTGCCGCCGCTGCGCTGGCTGGCCGATTTCTATGTGTGGGTGATCCGCGGCACGCCGCTGCTGCTGCAGATTCTCTTTGTGTATTTCGCGCTGCCGGAGATCTCGCCAAAACTGCAGCTCAATGAATTCTGGACAGCCGTTATCGCGCTGTCGATGAACGTCGGCGCCTACAACGCCGAGGCGATCCGGGCCGGCATCAATGCCGTGCCCACGGGCCAGGTCGAGGCCGCCCGTTCGCTCGGGCTGTCGAAGTTCTACACCTTCCTTGATGTGACCTTGCCGCAGGCGGTTCGGATTTCACTGCCGCCGCTGGCGAGCAACCTGATCGCGTTGTTGAAGGATTCGTCGCTGGCCTATGCGATCGGTGTCGTCGAGCTTTCGATGGTCAGCAGCCGGGTGCAGGCGTCGAGCTTCCAGCCCTTCCCGGTCTTCATCACGGTGGCGGCGGTGTACCTCGCGCTGACGACGACCTTCACGCAATTCGCCGGTGCGCTGGAGCGCAAGCTGGCTGTCGGAAAGCGCTAGGCATGAGCAAGGGTGACGTGATCATTTCGGTCGACAAGATCGTCAAGCGCTGGGGCAGTTTTACCGCGCTCAACGAGGTGTCGGTATCCTTCAAGGAAGGCGAAGTCGTCTGCATCATTGGCCCCTCCGGTTCCGGCAAATCGACGCTGCTGCGCACGATCAACCGGCTGGAAGAGCACGACGCTGGCCGCATCGTGGTCGACGGCATCGAGCTCGACAACGACATGAAACACATCGACGCCGTGCGCGCCGAAGTCGGCATGGTGTTCCAGAGTTTCAACCTGTTCACACACATGACGGTGCTGGACAACATCACGCTCGCGCCGCAGCGGGTGCGCAAGTGGAAGCGCGAACAGGCCGAGAAGACCGCGCGCGAATTGCTTGAACGCGTGGGGCTGGCAGCGCATGCGCACAAGTACCCCTCGCAACTATCCGGCGGCCAGCAGCAGCGTGTGGCGATTGCGCGCGCGCTGGCGATGCAGCCTAAGGTGATGCTGTTCGACGAGCCGACCAGCGCACTGGACCCGGAGATGGTCAACGAAGTGCTGCTGGTGATGCGTGATCTCGCCAAGAGCGGCATGACGATGCTGGTGGTCACGCACGAGATGGGCTTTGCCCGCGAAGTGGCCGACCGCGTGATCTTCTTTGATGGCGGGCGGATCGTTGAAGAGGGCGATCCGGCGCAGTTTTTCTCTCGACCGACCCATCCGCGCGCGCAGGCCTTCCTGTCGCAGATCAAGCACGCCGGATGACGCGGGCGAGGCGACACCACGAGTACGGAGAACACTGATGACGACAACAAGACTGCGCGTAATGGTTGCCGCCGTGGCTGCGGCCCTCGCTGTGCCGGCACACGCCGCCGCGGATGCAAAGGTGATCGAGCGCCTCGAGCGCCAGATCCAGGAACTGCAGCGCGAGGTGCAGGCGCTGAAGGCCGCCCAGCAGAAGAGTGACGCCGCAACCGCCGCTGCTGGCGCGACGGCAGCGGAAGCCAAGGCCGCCGCGACCGCCGCCTCGCCGGCCGCGATCAAGGATGTCGCGGATCAGGTTGAGGCGCAGGGCAAGGAGGCGGTGGTCAAGGGCGACATCCCCGGCTCCTACCGCCGCGCGGGCGAGGAGACCTCGTTCCATGTCTACGGCGTGGCCGAGCTGAACCTGGTGCACGACTTCGGGCCGGACAATGGCGCGAGCGACTACTCGACGTTTGCGCCTTACATCCCGCTCGATGGCCAGAGCAACCGCAAGGGCATGACCTACATGACGGCGCGTACGTCGCGTCTCGGTGTGGAAGCCTCCACGCCGTCGCCGGTCGGGCCGATCAACGTGAAGATCGAAGGCGACTTCAACAACGATCCGCGCACCGGCAACTCGGCGGTGACCGGCAGTCTCGAAACGATCTACACCCAGCAGAGCACCAACAGCTACAACTTCCGCCTGCGCCATGCCTACGGCCAAGTCGGCTCCTGGCTGGTCGGTCAGACCTGGTCCACCTTCATGGACGTCGATGCGCTGCCGGAGACGGTGGACTTCAACGGCCCGATTGGCGCGACCTTCATCCGCCAGCCGATGATCCGCTATACCTACGTGACGCCGGATATCGGCAACTTCACCGCGGCGCTGGAGAACTCGGTGAGCTATGTGCTGGACGACACCGGCGTGGCGACCGCGGACGGTTTCTCGCGCATGCCGGATCTGGTGCTGCGCTACGACAAGGCGTTTGACTGGGGCACGATCAGCGCGCGCGGCGTGACGCATGAGATGGAGGTGAAGGGTGCGCTGGGCAATGCCTCGAAGCGTGGTTATGGCTTGGCTGCTTCGAGCTTCATCAAGACGCGCGGCGACGACTTCCTGACCATTGCGGTGACCGGTGGCAACGGTATCGGGCGCTACTTCAACTACATCGAGGGCGCGATCTACAACCCCGCGGTGAACGAAGTGCTGGCCGAGCAGGCGCTGGGCGTGGTGCTGGGCTACCAGATCAAGCCGAGCGACCGCATCCGCTACAACTTTGCTTACGGCTACCAGCGCAACTTCGACAACGACTACACCGACTTTGCCAAGGCGCAGGGGCTTGGCTCCGGCCAGTACGGCGTAAACCGCAACGTGCAACAGGGGCACGCCGGTTTGTTCTGGAGCCCGTTCCCGAAGCTGGTGGATGTCGGTGCCGAAGTCATCTGGGCGCGTCGGCAGACGCTCGATGGCGAGAAGGGCGAAGCGACGCGCCTGAACTTCTCGGGCAAGTACTACTTCCAGTAAGTCGGGCCGCTTCGGCGCCTGTGCAACGGCCAGCCTGGTGCTGGCCGTTTTGCGTTGACGCGCCTCAGGCGGAGCCGAGCCGCCCCATGGCGCGGCGCCCCTGCAGCAAGTGGTTCTCCATCGCCACCTGGGCTGCGGCGGCGTCGGGCTGGCGGAGCGCCGCAACGATCGCGCGATGTTCTTCGAGTGATTCCTGCAGGCGCCCCTCGCGGAACAGAGAGTGGAAGCGCATCAGCTTGAGCTTCTGCCGCGTGTCCTGAACGAGTTGGGTCAGCCAGCGGTTGCCGGCGATTTCCTGGATCGCGAGATGGAACTGCTGGTTCACCTCGAAGAAGGCTTCAATGTTGTTGGCGACGAAGTGCGCTTCCAGTGCGTCATGCAGTGCATCGATCCGCGCGTGGGCGGCCTCGTCCATGCGCAATGCCGCTTCATAGGCGCAGCGGCCTTCGAGCAGCGCGAGGATCGGGAATATCTCGTCCAGATCCTGCTCGGTCAGAAGCGTCACCTTGCAGCCCCGGCCCGGCGTCAAGGTGACCAGCCCTTCGCTGGCGAGCACCTTGAGTGCTTCCCGCAAAGGCGTGCGGGAGATGCCGTATTCGGCGGTGATGGCCTGCTCGTCGATCCAACTGCCGGGCGGCAGATCGTGCGCAAAGATGCGTGTCCGCAGCCGTTCCGCGACCTCTTCAAAGAGGGCGGAGCGGGTAATCCGCTGCGGCGAGTCACCTTTTGGCAACACTTCTAGTTGACCTCTTGTATTCATAATTATGGATAACGTATTATTGGTTCCGAGGGCTGTCAAGCCGGAATGCGATAGCGGGCGATCCAGCGGATTGTCTGCGGCGAGCTTGGGGGAGTGAGCCAAATCGCAGGACGGACGACATTGCGGTGCGTCTGGGGGGAGGCGCCGCAATGTGACACGGTGGCCCGGGCCGGCCCAAGGGTCGGCCCCTTTTATTCCACCCGGCGTCTGTGACCGCTCGTGTGGCGGTGCGACTCGGCGTCGGGGCAAGGGAGTCTCGCATGTCGGAATTCAAGACGTCCGCCGATCTGGCCGCCTGGCAGGCTGCCGCCGCCAAGGCCGCACCGGGTGGCGATCTGGCCAAGCTCAACTGGGTCACGCCCGAGGGCATTACCGTCAAGCCGCTCTACACGCGCGCCGACATCGCCGATCTCCCGCACACCGATACCTTGCCCGGCTTCGCGCCCTTCGTGCGGGGGCCGCAGCCTACGATGTACGCGGCGCGGCCCTGGACGATCCGCCAGTACGCCGGCTTCTCCACCGCCGAAGAATCCAACGCCTTCTACCGCAAGGCGCTCGCCGCCGGGGGGCAGGGCGTGTCGGTGGCCTTCGATCTGGCGACCCACCGTGGCTACGACTCCGACCACCCGCGCGTGGTGGGCGATGTGGGCAAGGCCGGCGTGGCGATCGATTCGGTCGAAGACATGAAGATCCTGTTCGACGGCATCCCGCTCGACAAGATCAGCGTGTCGATGACGATGAACGGTGCGGTACTGCCGGTACTCGCCGGCTACGTTGTCGCGGCCGAAGAGCAGGGCGTGTCGCAGGATCAGCTCTCGGGCACGATCCAGAACGACATCCTCAAGGAGTTCATGGTCCGCAACACCTACATCTATCCGCCGACGCCGTCGATGCGGATCATTGCGGACATCTTCGGCTACACCGCGCAGCACATGCCGAAGTTCAACTCGATCTCGATCTCCGGCTACCACATCCAGGAGGCAGGGGCGAACCAGGCGATCGAGCTCGCCTTCACGCTAGCCGACGGCATGGAGTACGTGCGCACCGGCATCAAGAGCGGGCTTGATGTGGATGCCTTCGCCGGGCGCCTGTCCTTCTTCTGGGCGGTCGGCATGAACTTCTATCTCGAAGTCGCCAAGATGCGCGCCGGCCGGCTGCTGTGGCACAAGATCATGCAGGGCTTCGGCGCGAAGAGCGCGAAGTCGATGATGTTGCGTACCCACAGCCAGACTTCCGGCTGGTCGCTCACCGAGCAGGATCCGTACAACAATGTCGTGCGCACCACCATCGAGGCGATGGCGGCGGTGTTCGGCGGCACGCAGTCGCTGCACACCAACGCGCTCGATGAGGCGATTGCGCTGCCGACCGAGTTCTCGGCCCGCATTGCACGCAACACGCAGATCATCATCCAGGAAGAGACCCACATCTGTAACGTGGTCGATCCCTGGGCCGGCTCCTACATGATGGAGACGCTCACGCAGGAAATGGCCGATAAGGCCTGGGCGCTGATCGAAGAAATCGAGAAGATGGGTGGCATGACCAAGGCCGTCGAGTCCGGCTGGGCCAAGCTGCAGGTCGAGAAGTGCGCGGCCGAGAAGCAGGCACGCATCGACTCGGGCAAGGACGTGATCGTCGGCGTCAACAAGTACAAGCTCGCGAAGCAGGATGCCGTGGATATCCTCGACATCGACAACACTGCGGTGCGTGAATCGCAGATCGCGCGCCTCAAGCAGGTTCGCGAGCGTCGCGATGGAAGCCGCGTGCAGGCCTGTCTCGATGCGCTGACGCGGTGTGCTGAAACCGGCGAAGGCAATCTGCTCGCACTGGCGATCGACGCGGTGCGCGCGCGCGCCACGGTGGGCGAAGTGTCGGATGCGCTGGAGAAGGTGTGGGGCCGGCACCGCGCCAATCCGCAAACGGTGAGTGGGGTGTACGGAGGCGTCGTGGAAGGTCAGGAAGACTGGCAATCGCTGAAGGGCGAGATCGAGACCTTTGCCGCCGAGCAGGGGCGCCGCCCGCGCATCATGGTCGCCAAGCTCGGGCAGGACGGTCATGACCGCGGGGCCAAGGTGGTGGCATCCGCCTTTGCGGACATGGGCTTCGATGTCGACGTCGGCCCGCTCTTCCAGACGCCGGACGAAGCCGCCCGCCATGCGGTGGAGAACGATGTGCACGCGATTGGCGTGTCTACGCTCGCGGCCGGCCACAAGACGCTGGTGCCGCAGCTCGTCAGCGCATTGAAGGCGCAGGGCGCGGACGACATCGTCGTTTTCGTTGGCGGCGTGATCCCGGCGCAGGACTACGATTTCCTCTACAACGCGGGTGCGGCGGGCATCTTCGGGCCGGGCACGCCGATCCCTGCTGCGGCGCGCGAGGTGCTCGCGCAGATTCGCAAGCGGCTTGGCTGAGCAGAGGGCGCCCCGCGTGGACGCCGCCTTGGAAGCGTTCGTCGCCCGCTTGCTCGCTGGCGAGCGGCGCGCGCTCGCCAAGGCCATCACGCTGGCCGAATCCACCCGTGCCGACCACCGCGCGCAAGCCGATGCCTTGCTGCAGGCGGTGCTGCCCCGAACCGGAAAAGCGCTGAGGCTGGGCATCTCGGGCGTGCCGGGTGTCGGCAAATCCACCTTTATCGAAGCGCTCGGCCTGTGGCTGATCGCGCGCGGCCATCGCGTCGCGGTGCTGGCGGTCGACCCCAGTTCCAGCGTCACCGGCGGCTCCATCCTCGGCGACAAGACGCGCATGGAAGGCCTCTCACAGCGTATCGAGGCCTACATCCGCCCGTCCCCCTCGTCAGGCAGCCTGGGCGGCGTGGCTGAACGCACGCGCGAAGCGATGCTGCTATGCGAAGCGGCGGGTTTCGATGTTGTGATCGTCGAAACCGTGGGCGTCGGGCAGAGCGAAACGACCGTGGCCGGCATGACGGATCTGTTCTGCCTGCTGCAGTTGCCAAATGCTGGCGACGACCTGCAGGCGATCAAGAAAGGCGTGATCGAACTGGCCGACCTCATCGTCATCAACAAGGCGGATATCGACCCGAACGCGGCGGCGCTGGCGCAGGGGCAGATCCGCTCCGCTCTGACGATGCTGCGTCCGCAGAACGCTGCGTGGACGCCACCGGTGCTCACGCTTTCAGCCTTGCGTCAGGAAGGTGTCGCATCCTTCTGGGAAACGGTGGAACGCTATCGCGACACGATGCAGGCGAGCGGCGATTTCGAGACCAAACGCCGGGCGCAGGCGGTGGCATGGATGTGGGCGCTGATCGAGAGCGGGCTGAGGGCGCGCTTCGATGCCCACCCCGCGGTGCGCGCCGCCTTGGGCGCGCTCAGCGAAGCGGTGGAACGTGGGGACACAACGCCGGGCGCAGCAGCTGGGGAGCTGTTGCGTCGGGCTGCGCAGTAAGGGCGGGGCGTCGGCCGTATCGAAGGGCGCCGCGTCGGGGGACGCATCGTTGCGGGCATGGCCGGCAGCGACACGACAATCTGGGGGAACACATGCACGACATCATTCGTCAGCTCGAAGAGAAGCGCGGCGCCGCGCGGCTCGGCGGCGGGCAGAAACGCATCGAGGCGCAGCACGCCAAAGGCAAGCTCACCGCGCGCGAGCGCATCGAACTGCTGCTCGACGAAGACAGCTTCGAAGAGTGGGACATGTTCAAGGAACACCGCTGCCACGATTTCGGCATGGCGGAACAAACGGTGCCCGGCGATGGTGTCGTCACCGGCTACGGCACCATCAACGGCCGCATGACCTTCGTCTTCTCGCAGGACTTCACCGTGTTCGGCGGCTCTCTGTCCGAAGCGCACGCCGAGAAGATCTGCAAGATCATGGACCACGCGATGAAGGTCGGCGCGCCGGTCATTGGTCTCAACGACTCCGGCGGCGCGCGTATCCAGGAAGGGGTTGCCTCCCTGGGCGGCTATGCCGAAGTGTTCCAGCGCAATGTGCTGGCCTCCGGCGTGATCCCGCAGATCTCGCTGATCATGGGGCCGTGCGCGGGCGGTGCGGTGTACTCGCCGGCGATGACTGACTTCATCTTCATGGTGAAGGACAGCTCCTACATGTTCGTCACCGGCCCCGAAGTCGTAAAGACGGTGACGCATGAAGAGGTGACCGCGGAAGAGCTGGGCGGCGCGCTGACGCATTCGTCGAAGTCGGGTGTCGCGGATCGCGCCTACGAGAACGATGTCGAGGCGATCCTGATGACGCGCCGGCTGGTCGACTTCCTGCCGGCGAACAACCGCGCCGGCGTGCCGGTGCGCCCGACCACCGACAGCCCGGACCGCATGGACGATTCGCTCGACACCCTGGTGCCGGACAATCCGAACAAGCCCTACGACATGCGCGAGCTGATCATCAAGATCGTCGACGAGGGCGATTTCTTCGAGCTGCAGCCCGAGTACGCGAAGAACATCATGATCGGCTTCGCGCGCATGGAAGGCCGCACCGTCGGCATCGTCGCGAACCAGCCGTTGGTGCTGGCCGGCTGTCTCGACATCAAGAGCTCGATCAAGGCCGCGCGCTTCGTGCGCTTCTGCGACGCCTTCGGCATCCCGGTCGTCACCTTCGTCGATGTGCCGGGCTTCATGCCGGGCACCACGCAGGAATACGGCGGCATCATCAAGCACGGCGCCAAGCTGCTGTACGCCTACGCCGAATGCACCGTACCGAAAGTCACCGTGATCACCCGCAAGGCCTACGGCGGTGCGTACGACGTGATGAGCTCCAAGCACCTGCGTGGCGATGTGAACTTCGCCTGGCCGAGTGCCGAGATCGCGGTGATGGGTCCGAAGGGCGCGGTCGAAATCATCTTCCGCGAAGAGAAGGGTGACCCGGCCAAGCTCGCCGCGCGCGAGCAGGAGTACCGCACCAAGTTCGCCAACCCCTTCATCGCGGGTCACCGTGGCTACATCGACGACGTGATCATGCCGCACGAGACGCGCAAGCGGATCTGCCGCTCGCTCGCGATGCTGCGCGACAAGAAGCTCGAGAACCCGTGGCGCAAGCACGGCAACATTCCGCTCTGATCGCGACGGGGAGAACCGAACATGTTTGAAAAGATCCTGATCGCGAACCGCGGAGAGATCGCCTGCCGCGTCATCAAGACCGCACGCAAGATGGGCATCAAGACCGTCGCGGTGTATTCCGAGGCGGACCGCGATGCGCGCCATGTCGAACTGGCGGACGAGGCGGTGTGCATCGGCCCGGCACCGTCGAAGGAGTCCTACCTCGTCGGTGACAAGATCATCGCCGCTTGCAAGCAGACCGGCGCCCAGGCGGTACATCCGGGCTACGGCTTTCTGTCCGAGAACGAGGACTTCGCGCGCCGCGTTGAGGAAGAGGGCATCGTCTTCATCGGCCCCAAGCACTACTCGATCGCCGCCATGGGCGACAAGATCGCGTCGAAGAAGCTCGCGCTTGAAGCCAAGGTCAACACCATCCCTGGCTACAACGATGCGATCGACACGCCCGAGCAGGCGGTGAAGATTGCGCAGGGCATCGGCTACCCGGTGATGATCAAGGCCTCCGCGGGCGGCGGCGGCAAGGGCTTGCGCGTTGCCTACAACGACCAGGAGGCGCACGAGGGCTTTGCCTCCTGCCGCAACGAGGCGCGCAACGCCTTTGGCGACGACCGTGTGTTCATCGAGAAATTCGTCGAGGAGCCGCGCCACATCGAGATCCAGGTGCTGGGCGACGCGCACGGCAACACGGTCTATCTGTGGGAGCGCGAGTGCTCGATCCAGCGCCGGCACCAGAAGGTGATCGAAGAGGCGCCCAGCCCCTTCCTCACCGAAGAGGTTCGTCGTGCGATGGGCGAACAGGCAGTGGCGTTGGCGAAGGCGGTGAAGTACCAGTCGGCCGGCACGGTGGAGTTCGTTGTCGGCAAGGACATGAGCTTCTACTTCCTCGAAATGAACACCCGCCTGCAGGTCGAGCACCCGGTGACCGAGATGATCACCGGCCTCGATCTGGTCGAGCAGATGCTGCGTGTGGCGGCGGGCGAGAAGCTCGCCTTCACGCAGGACGAGATCAAGCGCGACGGTTGGGCGATGGAGTGCCGCATCAACGCGGAGAACCCCTTCCGCGGCTACTTGCCATCGACAGGGCGCCTGGTGACCTACCGTCCCCCGCAGGAGATGCCGGGTATGGTGCGCGTCGACACCGGGGTGTATGAGGGCGGCGAGATCTCGATGTACTACGACTCGATGATCGCCAAGCTGATCACCCATGGCGCGAGCCGAGAGGAAGCGATCAGCCGCATGCGTTCGGCGCTCGATGCCTTCGTGATCCGCGGCGTCGCCAGCAACATTCCGCTGCAGGCGGCGCTGCTGCGCCATCCGCGCTTCCGCTCCGGTAACTTCACCACCGCGTTCATTGCCGAGGAGTACCCGAGCGGCTTCACCGGCGCGCCGGCGGAAGATGCCGAGCTGAGCCGCATGGCCGCGGTGGCCGCCGCGCTGTATCGCCGTACCGACATGCGGGAGACCGAAATCTCGGCGCAGCTGCCGGGCCACCCGCGCAAGGTCGGCAAGCAGTACATCGTGCAGATCCGCGACCGCTGCTTCAGCGTCGAGCTGGAAGACATCGAAGGCGGCCAGCGTGTGCGCTGTGGTGATTTGCGCCACACGCTGGTGGGCGACTGGGTTTTCGGCGCGCCGCGTTTCGAGGGCTGGATGGATGGCGAGCCGATCGTGGTGCAGGTGCAGCGCCATGGCTGGCACTGGAAACTCTTCCACGCAGGCATCAATGTCACTGCGCTGGTGTTGGCCCCGCGCGCGGCCGAGCTGCTTTCTTTGATGCCGCGCAAAGCCCGGCCCGATCTGTCGAAGTACCTTTTGTCACCCATGCCGGGCTTATTGACTGATCTTGCTGTTTCGGTCGGTCAAGAGGTCAAGGCAGGGGAAAGGCTCGCAGCCATCGAAGCAATGAAAATGGAGAATGTGCTGCGCGCCGAACAGGATTGTGTGGTCGCCGAGGTGCTCGCCAAACAGGGCGAGAGCCTGTCAGTGGATCAGCCGATCCTGCGCTTCCGATAAGCGTGCCAAGCGCCACAGCCCGAGTTGCCAAAGAGCGGCCGGGTCACCAAAGGAATCAAGGGGGAGGGGAGCCTGCAGTTGGGCTCCCTCTTTTGGGCGGGGCCGGCCCCTAAGCCGGTCCCCTCTTTTTACTGCAGCGTAGTGGTAGCACCCCCTTCAGGAACGGCCGCCTTCGGGCGGCCGTTCGCATTTCTGGCGGCAGCGCGTCCGGTGCGGCGGTGTTACCGGGGAACGAGCGTCTCAGTCCGTCGCGTCGGACGCTTGCCCCAGCTGCGCGCGAATGCGGCTCAAACCCTGCCGTGAGCGCGAAACCAGTTGGCGTGCGAGGCGACCCTGATGGCTGGCGAGGCGTTCGGCTGCTTGCCCTTCAAGGATCATCGGCCGCAGCGTGTTCTCGGCTGTCTCGTGGAAGGCCCGGCCGATGCGTTCGAGTTGCTGCGTGAAGGAGCGTTCCGCCTCTTCAAGCTGCTCGCGCAGCGCGCGCTCGAAGGCCTCGCGCTTATGCTGCAGTTCCTTGTCCTTGCGCCGTTGCGGATCGCTGAACCACTTCACCAGCCCCGCCACAACCATCGCGCCACCGACCAGCGGTGCAGCAGGTGCGACCAGCGGCAGCACTGCGGCGCTGCCGAGCAGGTAGGCCGCCGCGCCGGTGCCGACAATCGACAAGGCCCCGGCGCCCAGCGTCAGCTTCGCGGCATCGTCCACCACGTTTGCCACCCGCGCGCCAAGCCGCAGCGGCGGAATCAGCTGGGCGTACTGCGTGTGGTGCTGGCGTTCGAGGATCGAAACGCGCGTGAGTTGCATGTCTTCCTGGAACAGGCGCAGATCCTCGTACATCAGCCGCAGCGCTTCCTCGCGGCGGCCGATCGCGCGGGTCACGCGGCGCTCGATGTCCTTGCCGAACTGGCTCTGGCCGATGCTCTCCCAGACCCGCGCCTGGGTCCAGTCGTCGGTCTTGAGGCGTTCTGAGGCTTCCAGCACGAAGCCGTTGCCGGCGTCGTGCACCAGTTCGTCGATATCCTCGCGGAAGGTCTGTCGCTCGAACGCGATGCGTGCGTCGACCACGGCCAGCCTCTGCCCGATCTGGCGGCGCAACTGCTCCGCTTCAGTGGTCAGCGCGCCCGCGGCTTGCCGCAAGTCGCCGGCCTGGTCGACGCGCGCTGCCACCTGGGCTTCGAAGGCGTCAATGCGCTGCAGGGCGTTCGCGCAGGCCAGTTCGACTTGCCGACGCAGTTCGCCAGCGTCAAGCTGGCGGTCGAGGTAGGCCTCGAGCGGCGCGCGCAACGCGGTATCGCCGGTCAGGTGGATGCAATCTTCGGTCAGAGCGACGAGGCCTTCGCGGTCGAGCAGGCGCTTGGAGCCGCGCGTCATGCGGGTCCATAGCGGGGCATCCTGGCCGTTGGGGCCCGCGTCAAGGTCGGCCGGGGAGAGCGGGTGGCCAAGCGCATCGGCGAAGCGGGTGACGATGTCGCGGCTTCGCTCACCTTGCAGGCGCAGCAGCGGCAGGGCCGCGTCGAAGGCTGCCGCACGCAATGCGCTGTCGGTGTTGCTGCTGGCCTGCTGCAGGTCGGCGAGCGCCACGGGCAGCGGCACCGGATGCTCGACGCCATGTAACAGCAAGGCTGCGCTGAGTGCCGAATCGGCAGTGCGGCGCACCAGTTCGTCCAAAGCGGCGAACTCGGCGAGGCTGACGTCGCCATCCTCCAGCGCGACCGCGCAGATCGCACGCAGGAAGGCTGACGGGAAGCCGCGGTCGGAGCGCAGATGCTCGTCGAGATCCGGTTCGGGCATCGACAAGGCCGGCAGCGCTGGCGTTGAGCCGGGGTTCGGGCGTGGTGTCATGTCTTCACTCCGCAGCAGGGACGACGTCATGCATGGCGCCGCGGCCCGGCGTCACGCGGGCCGAGCGGCGATGATACGCGGCTTGCCGGGGGGTGACTGCGGCCGGTGCTAGCTGCGCGCGAGCGCGTCGAACGCCGCTACAACCTCCGGCGGGGCTTGCACAAGCTCGATCAGCACACCTTCGCCGCTGAACGGGGTGGCCTCGTTGCCCTTGGGGTGGATGAAGGTGATGTCGAAGCCTGCCGCCCCCTTGCGGATGCCGCCCGGCGTGAAACGCACACCCTGGGCCGAGAGCCATTCGACGGCGCGCGGCAGGTCGTCGATCCACAAGCCGATGTGATTGAGCTGGGGCTCGTCCACGCGCGGTTTCTTGGCCGGGTCGATCGGCTGCATCAGGTCCACTTCGCAGCGAGCCACACCGACGCCCATCACGAAAATGTCCTCGTCCACGTTTTCGCGCTCGCTGCGGAAATCGCCGGTCTTTTCGAGGCCGAACAAGGTGCCCCACAAGTGGGCGAGGCGGGATTTGTCGGCGGCACCAATGGCAATCTGCTGGATGCCGAGGACGCGGAATGGACGACTCATGACGCACTCCTTCGTGACGAAATCCAGCCACTCTAGCGCTGCTGGCTTACATGCGGCCGACACAGCGCAAATGCCTGCGGAAATCGCGTATTGCCGTGACGCAGCGCCTCACGCGAGCATGAACGCATGGATGGCATTCGCCTGCTCGCCCCCGATTTCGCCCTGATTCTGCTCGGCGTCGCGCTGCGTCGTCTGGCCGGCTTTCCGTCGGCGTTCTGGAGCGGGCTCGAACAGTTGATCTACTTCGTGCTGTTCCCGGCCCTCTTGTTCTCCGCGCTGGTACGCAACCCGATCGAAGCGGGCGCCGCATTGCCGCTGTTCGGCGCCGGCTTGGGCACGATGGCCTGCGGCGTCGGGCTTTCAGTACTGTTTGCGCGGCTTGGCCAGCACACGCCGCTGGAAGCGGTTTCGCGCGCGCAGTGCGGCTTTCGCTTCAACACCTACATCGGCCTTGCCGCGGCAGGTAGCGCGTTGGGTCAGCCGGGGCTGGCGACCATGGGGCTGCTGTGTGGCATGACGGTGCCGTTTGCGAACGCGGCGTCGGTGGTGCTGCTGGCGCGGCACGCGCAGACGCGGCTGCTGCCCGAGCTTGTGCGCAACCCCTTGATTCTCGCGACGTTGGCTGGGCTCGCCTGCAACCTGCTCGGCTGGCACCCGCCGGCGGCGGCCGATGCGGCATTGTCACGCCTCGCACAAGCTTCAGTGCCGATGGGCTTGCTCGCCGTGGGGGCGGCTTTGCGCTTCAAGGGAACGCGGGTTTCGCCGGTGCCCGCTGCCGCGGTGCTGGCGGTTAAGCTCGCCGCGCTGCCACTGATTGCGTGGTTCGCTGCCCAACTCTTCGGATTGAGCGGAACGCCGCGAGCGGTGCTGGTGCTCTGGGCGGGCCTGCCGTCAGCCTCGTCCGCCTACATCCTCGCGGTGCGGCTGGGCGGCGACGCGGCCGGGGTGGCGTGGTTGATTTCAGTCTCCACGCTGATTGCGATGCTCAGCTTGCCGCTGCTGCTGGCGCTGGCGGCCTGAGGCGTTCAGGTCTGCTCGAGCGGTGGGCGGCTCAGCGCGAGCCAGCGCTGTACCGATGGGCGTGTCCACTGATGGGCGGCGTAACGCGCCAGGGCGGCGGGGACGGCGTCGCCATTGAGCACCAAACGGTTGAGCATCAGCGCGAGGTCGACATCGGCGATCGACCATGCGTCGAACAGGTTCTCGCCACCGTGCGCCAGCAGCACCTCGGCGGCAGCGAACAGCTTCTCCGCCGCCGCGGTGGCGGCCGCCGATAGCGGCGCCGGCGTCGGCCGGTAGAACATCACCTCGGTCGAGCGTTCCTGGCGGATGGCCATCAGATCACTGCGCAGCCACGCCTGCACCTGGCGTGCGCGCGCCCGCTGGCGAGGCGCCGTGGGGTAGAGCGCTGCACCGGGATAGGCTTCGTCCAGATACTCGGTGATTGCCGAGGATTCCGACAGCGAAAAGTCGCCATCGACCAGGGTCGGAACCCGTTGCGACAGCGATCTGCGCGCGTAGTCGCCGCCGCGGTTCTCGCCGGCCGCGAGGTCGAGCGTGCGCATCTCGAACGCAAGCGATTTTTCGTGCAAAGCGACGAAGGCGGACATCGCGTAAGGCGACGCGAATTGCGTGTCGACGTAGAGCAGCATCGGGATTCTCCGTCGGATCAACAGAACAGCGTCAGCACGCCGGTGTAGCCGTAGAGGCGCTCACCGAGCAGCTCGCCGGAGGCGAAGAAGCCGGCGAGCGGAATGTTGCCGAAGACGCGTTGGATCGCTTCAACCTCGCTGTCGTCGCGTTCGAACAGCGAACCGCCACGGCCGGTGCAGCTGACGTAAAGCCCGGCCTTCGGCGCCGACGGGCAGCGCTCGCGCAGCGCCAGCAGCATGGTGTCGAGATCGTGCGTGGCCGAGTCCGCATCGCGACGCACGAAGAACACCTGCTGACCTTCCTCGGCCAGGTCGTCGATCGCAAGCCGCCCGCCGTTCGGGTCGATGCCGATGATGTGGCGCACGGTGTAGTGGCGCGGGTCCGCTTCATCGGACAGCGCCAGTTGCACGCCCCGTGCGGCGCGGCGCAAGTCATCGCGGTAGAGCGGGCTGACGGCATCACGGAACACTGCCACCGAGCGGCGGCCATCAAGGCGGCCGATCAGGTTGTCCTCAACTTCGGTCGCAACGCGGGCGGGGCCGAGTTGGCGACAGCCTTGCGAGAGCTCACCCAGGATCGCGATGCGGCGATCGAAGGCAACGCCACACAGGCCGCCGGTGAAGGCCGCGTCGGCAATCAGCAGGTTGCCGTCGCGCCCGCTCGCCATGCCGCCCGAGAGGTGCAGGCCACTGAGCTTGCCCGCCATGTCGCGAACCAGATCCGGCATGTCCGGCGTGGCCGGATCAGCGTGCACGATCGCCGAGTGTGCGGCGAACTCGCGGGCGTTCGGCAAGGGTGCCCGACCGGAGAAGACGCGGAAGCTATCCGGCGGCAGTTGCGCGACCAACAGGCTGATGCCCGGTGCGTCGAGCTGTGCACCTTCGCGGCCGATAAGGCCTAGTGCGCTGGCGCCGACCCAGTGTGTAACCCCGGTGCGCGCCTGCAGCGCTTGCAGAATCGCCTCCACCTCGGCGTTGAAATGGTCGGACCAGTAACAGAAGCCCAGGTTGGCGCCCGCCGGCAGCGCGAGGCGCTCAAGACAGGTGTCGAGCGCGAGGTGCCAGTCCGCTGCCAGCGCAAAGCCGCTTGCGAAGCGGCTTTCCGATACGCTCACTGCTTGTCCGCGGACTTGCGCGCGCGGCCCTTGCGCGGCGGCTCGGCCGGCGGGGTTTCAGGCGCGGCTTCGGCCGGCTTGCTCGCCTGCACCAGATTCCAGGGCCACAGCGTTGCGGGATTGAACGGGTTGGCTGCTGCCTCGCCGCTGGCGGCAGGTGCCGCGGCCTCTTCTGCGCGCGCGTTCGCGGCGGCGGCCGCTGCGGCACGGGCGCTCTCGCCCATCGCCTGCATCGCGGCGAGCGTGGCGCGCTGCACTTCCAGCCCCTGGATCGTGGTCTGCAGCATGTTCAGGTTCATCTTGAGCCAGCCTTCCACCGCCTTCAGGTCGGTGATGCGCTTCTCAAGTTCGCCCACATCCAGCGTCGGTGCGACCATGCCCGGCAGGGCAAAGCCCATCTGGCCCCACAGGTTCTTCATGAACTCGAGTGGATCCTGCATCGTGTGTTCGCCGCTCATTGCGCTCTCCGGTGTCGTGCGAGGTAGCGTTCGATCATAGCCCAGCGAGCGGGGGGCCGCCGGTTGTCAGTCCTGCTCGTTGAGCTCGCTTGCCAGCGCGGCGCGTTCAAGGGCGTCGGCAACGTCGTCGTGCGGATCCTCGAAGATCGCCAGCACCTGCTTGGCAAAGGCGCGGGCGCTGTTGTTGAGCTGCGCCGGCAGATCTTCCGGCACGCGTTCCTGCAACAGCAGCTTGGACGAGGACAGCGCGAAGAACGGCGGCAGGATGCGTTCGCGGAACTCCAGGGGCAGCGTGTCGATCAGCCGCGTTGCCGCATCGAGCTGGAAGCGGTTGCGCGGCCACTGCGAGGGGAGTGCCCAGGCCTTGGGCAGGAGGTCGAGATCGCGCATCACGGTGCGCAGATCCTCCGCCGAGTCGCGGAAGGGCAGCAACACCACATCGGACATCTGGTAGAGCAGGATGTCGGTCTCGGTGCGGTTGGCGCCGCCGTCCAGCACGCCGATCCAGCTCTTCAGATCGCGCAGTTTTTCGACCACCTTGTTGCGCGCAACCGGGGAACGGGCGTCGGCCACGACATAGCGTCGCCCCTGCGGCGACAGCGGCTCGCGATCCTCGTCGGTCATCACGCAGGCCGCGCGCCGCCCGAGCAAGGTGAGGCCGTGGCTGAGCGTGTGCGACAACGTGGTCTTTCCGGTACCGCCCTTGTTGCCGATGATGCAGATGATTTCTGCCATGGTGTTCAGGTCTCCGGGCCGCTGGCGGCTTGGGCTCAGCGGGCTGTGTGCTGGGTCGGATTGCGTTTGTGCTTGCCCTGCCGGGTGGGCCATATCGGCCGTCGGCGGGGTACGTCTTCCTCTTTAACGGCACCAACCGTGTAACAGTAAAGCTGAGTTTTTCGTCGGTCGTCCACCTGCAGCACGCCGCTGGATTCAACATCCGGCACCGGGAATGAGTTGCTGACCAGCACGCTTCCCGGCCGCATCTCGGCGCGCGCCTTGTCCCATACCTCGGCCATTGGCACCGGCGACAGGAAGGCATAGACGACGTCGTAGCCGGACCAATCTGCCTCAAAGAAGTCGCCGCGCGCGAGGCCCGCATTCGGAATGCGCCGAGCGAGCCAGGCCGCGAGCGCCGCCGGGCCGGGTGCGGCTTCGATGCCGTCCACCTGCGACTCCGGCCGCAGACGCGCGAACGCACGCACAAAGCTGCCGGTGCCGCTGCCGATGTCGAGCACGCGCATGGGGCCGTCCGGCAGCGCCTCGGCCAGCGTGGCGACCGTGCGGCGGTTGGAGAGGAACAACGGCACCTGGGTGCGGAAGCTCGTCCAATACACCAGCGCGAGCACGGCGAAGGCAACGGCCCATACCCCGCGTGGCAGCCCGAGCCCACTGACCACCAGCACCGCCGGCAGGAAGACCAGATGTAGCGGCAGCCACCAGCGATCTGCCCGCATCAGCGCCGCGGTCAGCGCCGCGAACACCCCCTGCAAGCAGGCCAACGCGAACAGCGGGAAGCCGAACAGCACGCCGGTTTTGGCGAACAGCGCAACGCAGCAGGCGCCGATCAGTTGGGCGACGAGGGCACGCGTGGCAGGAAAGGTGGGCGTCTGCATGCCCGCATGGTTCCCGAATTCGGTGGGGGCAGGCAAGCGGCGGCGGTTATCCGGACGACCGGGCTCGCGCTGTAGCGCGCGCAGTGATCGCCTTCGCTCGGTTCAGGCGACGTGCACTTCTGCGTCGCCAGCCAAGTGCGTGCGATTGCGGCCCGCCGCCTTGGCGCGGTAGAGCGCCGCGTCTGCCCGCCGCAGCCAGGCGGTCGCGTCGTCGTCCTGCACGCGGAAGTCGGCAGCACCAATGCTGACGGTGAAGCGAATCGGCCCGGCGGCACTGCGCAATTCGGTCTGCTCGATGCGCAGCCGGATGCGTTCTGCGAGGAATTCGGCGCCCGGCGCATCGGTCGCCGGCAGGATCACGATGAATTCCTCGCCGCCGAAGCGCCCGATCGAATCGGCGCCGCGTGTCGATTCGCGTATCGCCGTGGCAACGCTGCGGATCACTGCGTCGCCAACCGCATGGCCGTAGCGGTCGTTGATCTGCTTGAAGTGGTCGATATCCAGGATCAGCAGGCTGCAGGGCTGCTCGCCGAAACGTTTGGCGCGCTGCCAGGCTTCCTGCAACAGGGCGTCGATCGTGGCGCGGTTGTACAGCCCGGTCAGCCCGTCGGTACGGCTCAGCACCGCGAGTTCGCTGTTGGCGTGTTCCAGGCGCGCGACGAGGCGGTCGGTCTCATCCATCCAGCGTACGAACACCTTGTAGCCGAAGAGGCCAACAAACACGACGATCAGCGCGAAGACCCAAAAGAACACCCAGGTGGTCGAGAGCATCACCTCCGCTGCGGCGGGCAACAAGGCAAGTTCGCCGCTGCGCAGCGTTTCGTCCACGCGGCCGGCACCCATGCTCAGGCTCAGGAAGCCATAGCCGACGACACCCGCCACCACCGCAAGCGTGAGGCGCAAGGCAAGGCGGCGCGGGTCTGCCGACTCACGGTGCAGCAATGCCGGGCGCCTCTGCTGCCATTGCTCGATCGCCGGCCAGCCCAGCATCAGCAGCGGCGCAACAATCGCGATGCCTTGCACGAAGGCGCCCAACCACCAGCCCTGCCAGATCGGCAATTGGCCAATCGTGTCGATGCGGTTGGTGTAACACCAGATCAGCGCGCCGGCCGAGCTGAATACCCCTGCCACGAAGCACATCTGTACATAGAAAAGCCACGAGCGCAGGGAACGCAGTGCGCGCGACATGCCCATGGCGCGGTAGCCGAGGCTCAACACCGCAAACCCCAGCGGGTTGGCGCAGGCGAACAGCAGCGCCCAATGTGGTGGCATGCCGGCGTACAGCGCCAGCACAAGGGTCGCCAGGTAAGCAGGTACGGCGCCCCACCACCAGCCGAAACACAGCGTCCACAGCTGGCAGATAAGCAGCGGTGGATAGATCGTGATGAATACCTTGACGCCGCCGAACAGCAATGGAATGCCGGACCAGCCCCAAGCCACCGTGGCGAGGCCGAATGCGACGCTGACGGCGATGGAGGCGAGCCAGGCGCCGAAGATCAGGAAGCGTTCACGCTGCGTGCCGTTTAGCAGCAGCGCGCGCATCGACACCGCGCCATAGCGCGCACTGTCTGGGCGCGCGGTTTCGCGCTCGGGTGGGCTGGCGGGCGTCGGCGGCAGGGTCGTCATCGGCACGGGTGTGAGTGGCGAACGGGCGCAAAGCCGGAAGACCGGCTTGACGCGATGCAGTCAGCAGGTGGCAGCTTATCCGCTGCCACCTGTTGCTGATCTTATCGCCGAACCGTGCTGCAGGACATGCCCCGCGCTGTCGTGCCGCGACGACAGACGCCATTGAGACGCGGGGCGGCCAGCCCCGCGTCCTTCATGCCGCTTCGACGGACTTGAGCGCGGGGCGTCCGCTCGCTTCGGACTGGCTCCAGCGCAGCCACAGCGCCTTGCGTTCGCGCTCCACCTCGGCAAGGTTGCGGTCCTTGATGTAACCGAAGCCGCGGATCTTTTCCGGCAAGCCAGCGATCTGCAACGCCAGATCCAGCTTCTCGGCGGTCAGCTCGGCCGCCAGGCGTTTGATGTCGGCCTCGTATTCCGCGATCAGCGCGCGCTCCATGCGCCGTTCGCGGGTGTAACCGAACACATCGAAGCGCCCCCCGCGCAGCACCTTGAGCTTGGCCAGGTACTTGAACGCAGTCAGCACCCAGGCGCCGTATTCGATCTTGCGGATCTTGCCGGTGACTGGGTCGGGCTTTGCCCACAGCGGCGGCGCGAGGTGCAGCTTGACGCGGTAATCGCCGTCGAAGGTCTCGGCGACCCGCTCAAGGAAGGCCGGGTCGGTGTAGAGGCGCGCGACTTCGTACTCGTCCTTGTAAGCCATCAGCTTGGCCAGATTGCGCGCCACCGTTTCGGCGAGTCGTGTACTGCCCAAGGCCGACTCGGCGCGGCGGACGGCCTCGACCCCGGTGCGATAGCGTTCCGCCCAGGCCACGTCCTGATAAGCCGTGAGGAAGGCGACGCGCGAGCTCAGCAATTCGTCGAGCGTCTGCGTGGGTTTGAGCGGGATCACTGGCGCCGGGAAGGCGATGCGCTCCACCGCGCTGCGGTCGTGCGCGGCGCGGCGCCCCCAGGCGAACGCAGCCTTGTTCATGTCGACGGCCACCCCGTTCATTTCGATCGCCCGCATCAGTGCGGCTTCCGACACCGGTACCAGCCCGCGCTGCCAGGCATAGCCGAGCAGGAACAGATTGGTTGCGATGCCGTCACCCATCAGCGCGGTGGCGAGTTTCTGCGCGTCGAGGAAGTCCACCGAGTTCGGGCCGATCGCATCCGCAATCGCAGCCTGCATCTTGTCGAGCGGGAACTGCCAGTCCGGATTGTGGGCAAACTCCGAAGTTGGCGACTGGGCGCAGTTCACCACCGCACGGGTCTTGCCCAGGGCCATTTTTGCGAGCGCTTCGTCCGATGCCGAAACGATCACGTCGCCACCGATCACGGCGTCCGCTTCCCCGGCCGCAACGCGCACCGCATGCAGGTCTTCCGGCCGATTCGCGATCCGCACATGCGAGTAGACCGAGCCACCCTTTTGCGCGAGGCCCGTCATGTCCAGCACCGTGACACCCTTGCCGTCGATATGCGCCGCCATGCCGATCAGCGCGCCGATCGTCACGACACCGGTGCCGCCCACGCCGGTGATCAGAATGCCGAACGGTTGTGCGGTGTCCGGCAGCCTTGGCGCCGGCAGCGCGAAACCCTCCGTAGCTTGGCCGGCGAGCGCGCGCCCTTTGCGTACCTTGCCGCCTTCGATCGTCACGAAGCTCGGGCAGAACCCGTTGAGGCAGGAGTAATCCTTGTTGCAGGCCGATTGGTCGATCGCCCGCTTGCGGCCGAATTCGGTTTCCACCGGTACGATCGCCATGCAGTTCGATTGCACGCCGCAATCGCCGCAGCCTTCGCATACCGCTTCGTTGATGAAGGCGCGGCGCTGCGGGTCTGGGAAGCTGCCGCGTTTGCGCCGGCGCCGTTTCTCGGCGGCGCAAGTCTGGTCGTAGATGATGGCCGAAACCCCCGGCAGCTCGCGGAACTCGCGCTGCACCGCATCCATTTCGTCGCGATGCCGCATCAGCACATGGTCCAGATCGCTCGGGCCATAGGCGCGCTCGGTGCCATCGGTGACGACGACCAGGTTATGCACGCCTTCGGCCTTCAGCTGGGCGACGATCATTGGCACCGTCAGCGGGCCGTCGATCGGCTGGCCGCCTGTCATCGCAACGGCGTCGTTGTAGAGGATCTTGTACGTGATGCCCGGCGCCTTCTCGTTGCCGAGGGCCGCGCGCTGCAGCGCCGCGACCGACTGCCGCACCGCCAGCAGGCCGGAGTGGAAGTAGGTGCCATCGCCGAGGTTCGCGAACACATGGCGGGTATTCGTGAAGGGCGCCTGGCCGACCCAGGTCACGCCCTCTCCGCCCATGTGCGTGAAGGTGGTCGTGTTGCGCCCGTGCATCCAGGTCACCATGTAATGGCAACCGATGCCGCCGACTGCGCGCGAGCCCTCCGGCACCCTGGTCGAGGTGTTGTGCGGGCAGCCGGGACAGAAGGTCGGCACTCGGTCGATCGCGAACACCTTTTTTGCCAGCGCCTGCTCCTTGGCTTCGAGGAAGGCGAGGCGTGCCTTCATGCGATCGGAGGTGTGGAAGCGCGCGATGCGGCTTGCGATCGCGCGGGCGATCATCGCCGGTGTCAGCTCGCCGGCCGCGGGCAGCAGCCAGTCGCCATGCCACACCTTGCCCTGGCCGCCCACCTCAAAAGCCCACTCACCTTTCTCGTCGAACTTCCCAACGACGCGCGGGCGGACATCCTCGCGCCAGTTGTAGAGCTCTTCCTTGAGCTGGTATTCGAGCAGCTGACGTTTCTCCTCAACCACCAGGATCTCGTCCAGCCCCTCGGCGAATTGGCGCAGTCCTTCGCATTCCAGCGGCCAGACCATGCCGACCTTGTAGAGCCGGATGCCGATCTCGGCCGCAAGCGCTTCATCAATACCCAGATCGTCCAGCGCCTGGCGGACGTCGAGGTAGGCCTTGCCCGAGGTGATGATGCCCAGTCGTGGCTGCGGCGAATCGATCACGATGCGGTTGAGACCGTTTGCGCGGCAGTAGGCGAGCGCCGCGTACAGCTTGTAGTGCAGCAGGCGCTTTTCCTGCACCAGCGGGGGATCCGGCCAGCGGATGTTCAAACCGTCCGGCGGCAGCGTGAAGTCAGTCGGAATCTTCACGCTCACCCGGTGCGGGTCAATGTCGACGGAAGCGGAGGTCTCAACCGTGTCGGCGAGCGCCTTGAAGGCGACCCAGCAGCCCGAGTAGCGCGAAAGCGCCCAGCCATGCACACCGAAGTCGAGGTATTCCTGGACGCCGGCGGGCGCCAGCACCGGCATCATCATCGACTTGAAGAAGTGGTCGGTCTGGTGCGGCAGCGTCGAGGATTTGGCGGCATGATCGTCGCCAGCGATCACCAGCACGCCGCCCTTGGGGCTGGTGCCTGCGGCATTCGCATGGCGGAACACGTCGCCCGAACGGTCTACACCGGGCCCCTTGCCGTACCACATCGAAAACACGCCGTCGTACTTCGCGCCGGGGTAGAGGTTGACTTGCTGGGTGCCCCAGACGGCCGTCGCAGCGAGGTCCTCGTTTACGCCGGGCTGAAAGACGATCTCATGGCTCTTGAGATGCGCCTTGGCCTTCCAGAGTGTCTGGTCGAGGCCACCAAGCGGCGAGCCGCGGTAGCCCGATACAAAGCCGGCGGTGTTGAGCCCGGCCGCCTGATCCCGCTCCTTCTGGATCATCAGCAGCCGAACCAGCGCTTGGTAGCCGGTCATGAAAACCCGACCGGATGTGATCTCGTACTTGTCTTCCAGGCTCACCGCGCGTGCGGGGACCTGGGCGGCCGATGCTTCCGCCATGGGGCGTCTCCTCTACAAAAATCGTGTTTTTGCTCTGCCCGGCCGATCCCATCTTTTGAATGGGCAGCCTTGCGCTCGTGTCGAAACTCTCGACGCCAGGCGCGGATTGTCACGGCGAGTGCGCAACGCTGCGCCGCCGCAATGTCAGTCCTGAGACAGTTTGGGAATTCGCCTCGATGGAGGTCGTCAATCCACTATAGGAAGTGGGGCAGGAAGCGCCAATCCACGTCGGGGAGAGATGGCCCTCGACGACTATTTTTCGCCTATTTCAAAAATCGGGTTGACAGGGCGTCTCTGTCTCTCTAAAGTAGCTGGCTTCGCACGGGGAGGGGTTCCCGAGCGGTCAAAGGGATCAGACTGTAAATCTGACGGCTCTGCCTTCGAAGGTTCGAATCCTTCCCCCTCCACCAAGTATTTCGGCCTTGTTGCGGTAGTAAGTGACAAGGCGGGCGGCGAAAGTCGTCGGCCTGCGGGTGTAGCTCAATGGTAGAGCAGAAGCCTTCCAAGCTTACGACGAGGGTTCGATTCCCTTCACCCGCTCCAAGTTATTGCAGTGCCCTTGTAGCTCAGTGGTAGAGCACTCCCTTGGTAAGGGAGAGGCCACGTGTTCAATCCACGTCAAGGGCACCATTCGTTTCTGTTGGCCCGGTGCAGGGAGATGTCCTCGCTCCGGGTTTTTATTACGACATCTGGGGTAGTGACATGGCCAAGGAAAAATTCGAGCGGACGAAACCGCACGTGAACGTCGGGACCATCGGTCACGTTGACCATGGCAAGACCACGCTGACCGCAGCAATCACGACCGTGCTGGCAGCCAAGTTTGGCGGCGCAGCGAAGGCGTATGACCAGATCGACGCGGCACCGGAAGAAAAGGCGCGCGGTATCACGATCAACACCGCACACGTCGAGTACGAGACGGCTAACCGTCACTACGCGCACGTTGATTGCCCGGGTCACGCTGACTACGTCAAGAACATGATTACCGGTGCCGCCCAGATGGACGGCGCGATCCTGGTCTGCTCGGCCGCTGACGGCCCGATGCCGCAAACGCGTGAGCACATCCTGCTCGCCCGTCAGGTCGGCGTGCCGTACATCATCGTCTTCCTGAACAAGTGCGACATGGTCGACGACGCCGAGCTGCTCGAGCTCGTCGAAATGGAAGTGCGCGAGCTGCTCTCCAAGTACGAATTCCCCGGCGACGATGTGCCCATCGTCAAGGGTTCGGCCCTCAAGGCCCTCGAAGGCGACAAGGGCGAGCTCGGCGAAGGCGCCATCATGGCCCTGGCTGACGCACTCGACTCCTACATCCCGACCCCGGAGCGCGCGATCGACAAGCCGTTCCTGCTGCCGATCGAAGACGTGTTCTCGATCTCGGGTCGCGGTACCGTGGTGACCGGTCGCGTTGAGCGCGGTGTCGTCAAGGTCGGCGAAGAAATCGAAATCGTCGGTATCAAGCCGACGGTCAAGACCATCTGCACCGGCGTTGAAATGTTCCGCAAGCTGCTCGACCAAGGTCAGGCCGGCGACAACGTCGGCGTGCTGCTGCGCGGCACCAAGCGTGAAGACGTCGAGCGTGGTCAGGTTCTGGCCAAGCCGGGTTCGATCACGCCGCACACCCACTTCACCGGTGAAGTGTACGTGCTGTCGAAGGACGAAGGTGGTCGTCACACCCCGTTCTTCAACAACTACCGCCCGCAGTTCTACTTCCGTACTACCGACGTGACCGGTTCGATCGCGCTGCCGGAAGGCACCGAGATGGTCATGCCGGGCGATAACGTGTCGATCACCGTCAAGCTGATCGCCCCGATCGCCATGGAAGAAGGTCTGCGCTTCGCAATCCGCGAAGGTGGCCGTACCGTTGGTGCTGGCGTCGTCGCCAAGATCATCGAGTAATTGTTGTTTCCGAGTGGGCGTCCGATGAAAATCGGGCGCCTGCGACAAGCTCCGGTCTTCGCTGGAGCTTTGTAGTCTCTGCTGCAGGGGCATAGCTCAATTGGCAGAGCGTCGGTCTCCAAAACCGAAGGTTGGGGGTTCGATTCCCTCTGCCCCTGCCACAACGCATAGCGGGTAATTTCCACCCATGGCCGACAAAATCAAGTTTGCGCTGGCGCTGCTGCTCGTGGCTGCCGGCGTGGCTGGCTTCTATCTACTCTCTGCGCAGCCGACGGTGCTTCGCGTGCTCGTCGTCCTCGCCGGCGTCGCTGCTGGCGTCGCCGTGGCATGGGTGACCGAGCCTGGCCGCCGCTTTGCCGTGTTTGCGGCCGACGCCGTGACCGAGGTCAAGAAGGTTGTCTGGCCGACGCGCAAGGAAACTTTGCAGACGACCGGCATCGTGTTCGCCTTCGTTGTCGTCATGGCGATCTTTCTGTGGGTTGCGGACAAGTCGCTCGAGTGGGCGCTGTATGACCTGATCCTCGGCTGGAGGCATTCATGAGCATGCGCTGGTACGTGGTACACGCCTATTCCGGCTTCGAGAAGTCGGTGCAGCGTGCACTGGTCGAGCGCATTGCACGCGCCGGCATGCAGGACAAGTTCGGCCAGATCCTGGTGCCGGTCGAAGAAGTTGTCGAAATGCGCAACGGCCAGAAGGTTACGACCGAGCGCAAGTTCTTCCCCGGCTATGTGCTGGTGGAAATGGACATGGACGATGAGTCCTGGCACTTGGTGAAGAGCACGCCCAAGGTCACCGGCTTCATCGGCGGCACGGCCAACAAGCCGACTCCGATCACGCAGAAGGAAGTCGACAAGATTCTGCAGCAGGTGCAGGAAGGCGTCGAAAAGCCGAAGCCGAAGGTGCTGTTCGAAATCGGCGAGATGGTGCGCGTGAAGGAAGGCCCGTTCGCGGACTTCAACGGCAACGTCGAGTCGGTGAATTACGAAAAGAGCCGACTCAACGTGTCGGTCACGATTTTCGGGCGCGCGACGCCTGTCGAATTGAGTTTCGGCGAAGTCGAAAAAGTTTAAGTCGTACCGGCCCGCCTCGTGCGGGCCTTGCCGCGTCGTGCAAGCGGCAGGGCGTTGAGGAGCGCAAGTAGGTTCGCCGAACGCGCGCTTTCACTCATCAATCAGGAGCCATCATGGCAAAGAAAATCATCGGCTACATCAAGCTGCAGGTGCCGGCCGGCAAGGCGAACCCGTCGCCCCCAATCGGCCCGGCGCTCGGTCAGCGCGGCCTGAACATCATGGAATTCTGCAAGGCCTTCAATGCCAAGACGCAAGGCATGGAAGTCGGTCTTCCGATTCCGGTGGTGATCACTGCCTTCGCGGATAAGTCCTTCACCTTCATCATGAAGACGCCGCCCGCGACGATCCTCATCAAGAAGGCTGCTGGTCTGCAGAAGGGTTCGCCGAAGCCCCATACCGACAAGGTTGGCAAGATCACCCGCGCGCAGTGCGAAGAGATCGCCAAGGCCAAGCAGGTCGACCTGACCGCCGGCGACCTGGAAGCCGCTGTCCGTACCATCGCTGGCTCCGCGCGCAGCATGGGCATCACCGTGGAGGGCCTCTGAGATGGCTAAGCAATCCAAGCGTCTGCAGGCTCTGCGCGCGAAGATCGATCGCAACCGTGTCTACACCGTTGCCGAAGCGCTCGCGCTGGTGAAGGAAACCTCGACCGCGAAGTTCGACGAATCCGTCGACGTGGCGGTGAACCTTGGCGTTGATGCCAAGAAGTCGGACCAGCTGGTGCGTGGCTCTGTCGTGCTGCCTGCCGGTACCGGCAAGTCGGTGCGCGTGGCCGTGTTTGCGCAGGGCGCCAAGGCTGAAGAAGCGAAGGCTGCTGGTGCAGATGTTGTCGGTTTCGATGATCTGGCTGAGCAGGTCAAGGGCGGCACGATCGATTTCGATCTGTGTATCGCTACGCCGGACGCGATGCGCGTCGTCGGCGCGCTGGGCCAGATCCTTGGTCCGCGCGGCCTGATGCCGAACCCGAAGGTTGGCACCGTGACGATGGATGTCACCACCGCGGTGAAGAACGCCAAGGCGGGTCAGGTGCAGTACCGTACCGACAAGGCCGGCATCATTCACGCGACTATCGGCCGTGCTTCGTTCACGGTTGAAGCGCTGCAGCAGAACCTTGGCGCGCTGGTTGATGCGCTGGTCAAGGCCAAGCCGGCTGCCGTGAAGGGTCAGTACATCCGCAAGATGGCGGTTTCGAGCACGATGGGTGGCGGCGTCCGCGTCGAACCCACCAGCGTCTCCGCCTGATGTGGCGCGGTGGCGTAGCGCCACCGCAATAGCAAGAACTTTGGGCCAAGCCACCTCCGGGTGGCTTGGATCGTCAAAGACCGCGGGTGCTCGAGGTTTTGGCCGAGAGCTTAATCGTGCGAACAACCTGCGCAGACGGTGTATCCAGAACAGGATTTCGCCGGCCTAGGCCGGCACGCTCCTGATCCAGGTCGCCGTGGGTGTGGCGGTCCGCAAGGATCGTCGCGAGTTGACTTGATAGGAGGAAAGACCTCATGGGTCTGAATCTAGACGACAAGAAAGCCGTCGTAGCCGAGGTCGCTGCACAGCTGGCCAACGCGCAGACCGTTGTCGTGGCGGAGTACGCAGGCATTGAGGTGACCGACGTCACCGTGCTGCGTGCGAAGGCACGCGCGTCTGGCGTTTACCTGCGCGTGTTGAAGAACACCTTGGCGCGTCGTGCGGTGGCTGACACCGCCTTCGCCGGCCTTGCCGAGCACATGACTGGCCAGCTGATTTACAGCTTCTCGGCCGATCCTGTCGCTGCAGCCAAGGTGCTGAACGACTTCGCGAAAACCAACGACAAACTGAAGCTGAAGGCTGGCTGCTACGCGGGCAAAGTGCTCGACAAGGCGGGCGTTCAGGCGCTGGCAAGCATCCCGAGCCGCGAGGAACTCCTCGCCAAGCTGCTGGGTGTGATGAAGGCGCCGGTTTCGGGCATGGCTGTGGCGCTTGGCGCACTGGCCAAGAAGCGCGAAGCCGAAGGCTCTGCCGCCTGATCGGTTGGTCCGGTTTTCTGTACGGTTTGTACGAATCTGAATTTGGAGTGTTTTGAAATGGCAATCACCAAAGACGACATCCTGGAAGCCGTCGGTTCGATGACGGTTATGGAACTGAACGACCTCGTGAAGGCGTTCGAAGAGAAGTTCGGCGTGTCCGCCGCTGCGATGGCTGTTGCTGGCCCGGCCGCCGGCCCGGCTGCTGCTGCTGAAGAGCAGACCGAGTTCACCGTTGTCCTGGCTGCCGCCGGCGACAAGAAGGTTGAAGTCATCAAGGTCGTGCGTGCTGCGACCGGCCTGGGCCTGAAGGAAGCGAAGGACCTGGTCGACGGCGCTCCGAAGCCCGTCAAGGAAGGCATCGCCAAGGCCGACGCCGAAGCGCTGAAGAAGCAGCTGGAAGACGCTGGCGCCAAGGTCGAAGTCAAGTAATCGACCTGCGAAAGCATGGGCTGGTGACGTTTCGGCGTCACCAGCCTTTTGTGCTTTTTTCGGGACGCACAGGAAAACCCGTCGATTAGGCGGTTTTTCCTGTGTCTTCTGAATCGACTGCAGAAGACAGGAACTGGTCGGACGGGAGTTCTGCCGGGGCTTCGGACCCCGCGCTTCCGTCGTCCGCCAGAGGTTGGTAGAGGCCAGCCACCAGATCCGCAACCCCAGTCGAGGCTAGCCAGTCCGAACCATAAATGACTCCGGGGGGTCATACGGACGGACTGCCAGTGCCCTTCGCTTACCGGAGAACTCATGGCCTACTCGTTCACCGAGAAAAAGCGCATTCGCAAGAGCTTCGCAAAACGTGCGGACGTTCTCGATGTGCCTTTCCTCCTCGCTACTCAGCTGGAGTCCTACACGTCCTTCCTGCAGGCCGATGTGCCGCCGCAGGCTCGTCGTGATCAGGGGCTTCAGGCCGCTTTCAAATCGATCTTCCCGATCACCTCGCATTCCGGCAACGCCCGTCTGGAGTTCGTCTACTTCGCGCTCGGTGAGCCGGCGTTCGACGTCAAGGAATGTCAGCAGCGTGGTCTGACCTTCGCGTCGCCGCTGCGCGCCCGCGTGCGTCTGGTGATCCTCGACAAGGAAGCTGCCAAGGAAACCGTCAAGGAAGTGAAGGAGCAGGAAGTCTACATGGGCGAGATTCCGCTCATGACGACGACCGGTTCCTTCGTGATCAACGGTACCGAGCGGGTCATCGTTTCCCAGCTGCATCGTTCGCCGGGCGTGTTCTTCGAGCACGACCGCGGCAAGACGCACAGCTCCGGCAAGCTGCTGTTCTCGGCCCGCATCATTCCTTACCGCGGCTCCTGGCTTGACTTCGAGTTCGACCCGAAGGACTTCCTGTTCTTCCGCGTGGACCGTCGCCGCAAGATGCCGGTCACGATCCTGCTGAAGGCGATCGGCATGACCGCCGAGGACATTCTCGCGACCTTCCACGACTTCGACACCTTCAACCTGAAGGGCTCGGAGTTCGAATTCGCACTGGTGCCGGAACGTCTGCGCGGCGAAGTCGCGCGCTTCGACATCACCGACGGCAATGGCAAGGTGATCGTCGCGAAGGACAAGCGGATCACCGCTAAGCACATCCGCGAGCTGAACGAAGCCGGCATCAAGACGATGGCGGTCCCCGAGGACTTCCTGCTCGGCCGCGTGCTGGCGAAGAACGTCGTCGATAGCGAGACCGGCGAACTGATCGCGCGCGCCAACGACGAGATCACGGAAGAAGTGCTCGCCAAGCTGTCGCGTGGTGGTGTGCAGTCTTTCGAGACGCTGTACATCAACGACCTCGATCGTGGCGCCTACATTTCGTCGACGCTGCGCTCGGATGAAACGGCCGACCAGTGGCAGGCGCGCGTTGCGATCTACCGCATGATGCGCCCGGGCGAGCCGCCGACCGAAGATGCGGTCGAAGCGCTGTTCCAGGGCCTCTTCTATGCGCCCGAACGCTACGACCTGTCCTCCGTCGGCCGCATGAAGTTCAACCGCCGCGCCTATCCGGAGCGTCTGGATGACAAGGCGCCGGAATGGCAGCGTCGCCTGTACGAGCGTGTCGGCCCGCAGGGCGAGGAGGGCGCTGGCGTCCTCTGTAACGACGACATCCTCGCGGTGGTCGGTGTGCTGGTCGAGCTGCGCAACGGTCGTGGCGAAATCGACGATATCGATCACCTCGGCAACCGCCGCGTGCGCTGCGTTGGCGAACTGGCGGAAAACCAGTTCCGCGCCGGCCTCGTGCGTGTCGAGCGTGCCGTCAAGGAGCGCCTGAACCAGGCCGAATCCGACAACCTGATGCCGCACGATCTGATCAACGCCAAGCCGATCTCGGCCGCGATCAAGGAGTTCTTCGGTTCGTCGCAGCTGTCGCAGTTCATGGACCAGACCAACCCGCTGTCCGAGATCACGCACAAGCGTCGTGTCTCGGCCCTCGGCCCGGGCGGTCTGACGCGCGAGCGTGCAGGCTTTGAAGTGCGCGACGTGCATCCGACCCACTACGGTCGTGTGTGCCCGATCGAGACGCCGGAAGGTCCGAACATCGGCCTGATCAACTCGCTCGCCGTCTACGCGACGACCAACCGCCATGGCTTCCTTGAGACGCCGTACCGCAAGGTCGAAAACGGCAAGGTGACCGAGCAGATCGATTACCTGTCCGCAATCGAAGAAGGCGGCTACGTGATCGCGCAGGCAAACGCCGAGCTCGATGGCACCGGCGCCCTGATCGACGAATTGGTCTCGTGCCGCCACAAGGGTGAATTCACCCTCGTGACGCCGGATCAGGTTCAGTACATGGACGTGTCGCCGTCGCAGATCGTGTCGGTCGCCGCCTCGCTGATCCCGTTCCTTGAGCACGACGATGCGAACCGCGCCTTGATGGGCGCGAACATGCAACGTCAGGCCGTGCCCTGCCTGCGTCCGGAGAAGCCGCTGGTCGGTACCGGTATCGAGCGCACCGTGGCAGTGGACTCGGGAACGACCGTGCAGGCACTGCGCGGCGGTGTGGTCGACTATGTCGATGCGAGCCGCGTCGTGGTGCGTGTGAACGACGATGAAACGGTGCCGGGCGAAGTCGGCGTCGACATCTACAACTTCACCAAGTACACCCGCTCGAACCAGAACACCAACATCAACCAGCGTCCGGTCGTGAAGAACGGTGACCGTATTGCGAAGGGTGATGTGCTGGCGGACGGCGCATCGACCGACCTCGGCGAACTCGCGCTGGGCCAGAACATGCTGGTCGCGTTCATGCCGTGGAACGGCTACAACTTCGAAGATTCGATCCTGATCTCCGAACGCGTGGTGGCTGACGACCGCTTCACCTCGATCCACATCGAGGAACTGACGGTTGTGGCGCGTGATACCAAGCTCGGCGCCGAAGAAATCACCCGCGACATCGCATCGCTGGGCGAGGCGCAGCTGGGCCGCCTCGACGAGTCCGGCATCGTCTACATCGGCGCAGAAGTCGATGCGGGTGATGTGCTGGTCGGCAAGGTCACGCCTAAGGGCGAAACCCAGCTGACGCCGGAAGAGAAGCTGCTGCGTGCGATCTTCGGTGAGAAGGCGTCCGATGTGAAGGACACCTCGCTGCGCGTGCCGTCCGGCATGAACGGCACCGTCATCGACGTGCAGGTCTTCACCCGTGAAGGCATCGAGCGCGACAAGCGCGCCCAGTCGATCATCGACGACATGCTGCGTGGCTTCCGCCAGGATCTGGGCGACCAGATGCGTATCGTCGAGCGCGATGCGTTCTCGCGTATCGAGCGTTTGATCATTGGCCAGGTCGCCAACGGCGGTCCGAAGAAGCTCGCCAAGGGCACTGCGATCACCAAGGACTACCTCGACCAGGTCGAGCCGCATTCCTGGTTCGATATCCGCATGGCCGACGAGACCATCGCTCAGCAGCTTGAGTCGCTGAAGGAAGGTCTGGAGAAGACCCGCAAGGACTTCGACCTCGCTTTCGAAGCGAAGAAGAAGAAGCTCACGCAGGGCGATGAACTGCCCCCGGGCGTGCAGAAGATGGTCAAGGTCTATCTGGCTGTGAAGCGTCGCCTGCAGCCTGGTGACAAGATGGCCGGCCGTCACGGTAACAAGGGTGTGGTGTCGAAGATCGTTCCGGTCGAAGACATGCCGTACATGGAAAACGGCACCGCCGTCGATATCGTGCTGAACCCGCTGGGCGTGCCGTCACGGATGAACATCGGTCAGATCCTTGAAACCCACCTTGGCTGGGCAGCCAAGGGCCTGGGCAACAAGATCAACGAGACCCTGCGCCGCCAGGCCACCGCCAAGGAAGTGCGTTCGCTGCTGAACGAGATCTACAACACCAGCGGCAAGGACGAGGAAATCGACTCCCTGACCGACGGCGAAGTGGTCGAACTGGCGCAGAACCTGACCAAGGGCGTGCCCTTTGCAACGCCGGTGTTCGACGGCGCGACCGAAGAGGAAATCGGCAAGATGCTCAAGCTGGCCGGCCTCGAAGGCGGCGAGCAGGTCACCCTGTTCGACGGCCGCACCGGTGAAGCGTTCGAGCGCAAGGTGACGGTTGGCTACAAGCACATGCTGAAGCTGCACCACTTGGTCGACGACAAGATGCACGCGCGTTCGACTGGCCCGTACTCGCTCGTCACCCAGCAGCCGCTGGGCGGTAAGGCGCAGTTCGGCGGTCAGCGTTTCGGTGAAATGGAAGTGTGGGCGCTGGAAGCCTACGGTGCCGCCTACACGCTGCAGGAAATGCTGACGGTGAAGTCGGACGATGTGACCGGTCGTACCAAGGTCTACGAAAACATCGTCAAGGGCGAACACAAGATCGATGCCGGAATGCCGGAATCCTTCAACGTGCTGGTGAAGGAAATCCGTTCGCTGGCGATCGACATCGACCTGGACCGCTACTGAGACGGCCGAGCCGTCTCGGAATGGAGTGACGAAAGATGAAAAGCCTGCTCGCTGATCTGTTCAAACAGAGCCTGCCGAACGAGGAAGAGTTCGACGCGATCACCATTGGTCTCGCGTCGCCGGAGAAGATCCGCTCCTGGTCCTTCGGTGAAGTGAAGAAGCCGGAGACCATCAACTACCGGACGTTCAAGCCGGAACGCGATGGTCTGTTCTGCGCCAAGATCTTTGGCCCGGTGAAGGACTACGAGTGCCTGTGCGGCAAGTACAAGCGCCTCAAGCACCGCGGTGTGATCTGCGAAAAGTGCGGCGTGGAAGTCACGCTTGCCAAGGTTCGCCGTGAGCGCATGGGTCACATCGAGCTGGCCTCGGTGGTCGCCCATATCTGGTTCCTGAAGAGCCTGCCGAGCCGCCTCGGCATGGTGCTCGACATGACCCTGCGCGATATCGAACGCGTGCTGTACTTCGAAGGCTTCGTGGTCGTCGATCCCGGCATGACCCCGCTGACGCGCGGCCAGCTGCTGACTGAAGAAGACTTCATCGCGAAGACCGAAGAGTACGGTGACGAGTTCACCGCGCTGATGGGTGCCGAAGCCGTGCGCGAACTGCTGCGCTCGATCGACCTGCCGCGCGAAATCGAGCGCCTGCGTTCGGAGCTCGAAACCACAGGCTCGGAAGCCAAGATCAAGAAGATCGCCAAGCGCCTCAAGGTGCTCGAGGCCTTCACGCAGTCGGGCATCCGCCCCGACTGGATGATCATGGAAGTGCTGCCGGTGCTGCCGCCGGATCTGCGCCCACTGGTGCCCCTGGATGGTGGCCGCTTCGCGACCTCCGACCTGAACGACCTCTACCGCCGCGTGATCAACCGGAACAACCGCCTGAAGCGTCTGCTCGAGCTCAAGGCGCCGGACATCATCGTGCGCAACGAAAAGCGCATGCTGCAGGAGGCGGTCGACTCGCTGCTCGACAACGGCCGTCGCGGTAAGGCGATGACCGGCGCGAACAAGCGTCCGCTCAAGTCGCTCGCCGACATGATCAAGGGTAAGGGCGGTCGCTTCCGTCAGAACCTGCTCGGTAAGCGCGTCGACTACTCGGGCCGTTCGGTGATTACCGTGGGCCCGCAGCTGAAGTTGCATCAGTGCGGCCTGCCCAAGCTGATGGCGCTCGAGCTGTTCAAGCCCTTCATCTTCAACAAGCTTGAGCTGCGTGGCTATGCCACCACCATCAAGCAGGCGAAGAAGATGGTCGAAAGCCAGGAACCGATGGTGTGGGACATCCTCGAAGAGGTGATCCGCGAGCATCCGGTCATGCTGAACCGTGCGCCGACGCTGCACCGCCTTGGTATCCAGGCCTTTGAACCGACGCTGATTGAAGGCAAGGCGATCCAACTGCACCCGCTCGTCTGTGCGGCGTTCAACGCCGACTTCGACGGTGACCAGATGGCCGTGCACGTCCCGCTGTCGCTCGAAGCGCAGATGGAAGCCCGCACGCTGATGCTGTCTTCCAACAACGTGCTGTCGCCGGCGAACGGCGAGCCGATCATCGTGCCGTCGCAAGACGTCGTGCTGGGCTTGTATTACGCCACTCGCGAAGCGGTGAACGTGCCGGGCGAAGGCATGGCCTTCATCGATGTCGCCGAGGCAAAGCGTGCCTACGAGTCGGGTCAGGCTTCGCTGCACGCTCGCGTGTTCATCCGTGTGCGTGAAGTCGAGCTGACGCCCGAAGGCGAAAAGCGCGAGAAGATCACGCGCTACAACACCACCATCGGTCGCGCGATCCTCTCCGAGATTCTGCCTGCCGGTCTGCCGTTCTCGGTGATCGACAAGGCGCTGAAGAAGAAAGAGATCTCGAAGCTGATCAACCACGCCTTCCGCCGTTGCGGCCTGAAGGAGACCGTGGTGTTCGCCGACCGCCTGATGCAGTTCGGCTTCCGCCTCGCGACGCGTGCCGGTCTGTCGATTGCGGTGCGTGACATGCTGGTGCCGACCTCGAAGCAGGACATCATTGCCGCCGCTGCGCACGAAGTGAAGGAAATCGCGCAGCAGTACACCTCGGGTCTCGTGACCGACGGCGAGCGCTACAACAAGGTCGTTGATATCTGGGGTCGTGCGGGTGACCAGGTCGCCAAGGCGATGATGGAGCAGTTGGGTACCGAACCGGTGATCAACCACCTCGGCAAGGAAGTCCGCCAGGAATCGCTCAACGCGATCTACATGATGGCCGACTCGGGCGCGCGGGGTTCCGCGGCTCAGATCCGTCAGCTTTCCGGTATGCGCGGCCTGATGGCGAAGCCGGACGGCTCGATTATCGAAACGCCGATCACGACGAACTTCCGCGAAGGTCTGAACGTTCTGCAGTACTTCATCTCCACCCACGGTGCTCGTAAGGGTCTCGCGGATACGGCGTTGAAGACGGCGAACTCCGGCTACCTGACGCGTCGTCTGGTCGACGTGACGCAGGACCTCGTGGTCACCGAAGACGATTGCGGTACCGCGCTCGGCTTCACGATGCGCGCGATCATCGAAGGCGGTGAAGTTGTTGAGCCGCTGCGCGACCGCATTCTGGGCCGCACCGCCGCTGACGACGTCGTGAATCCGGATACGCAGGAGACTGCAATCTACGCCGGCACGCTGCTCGACGAAGATGCGTGCGACCTGATCGACGCGCTTGGCGTGGACGAAGTGCGCGTGCGTACGCCGCTCACCTGCGAAACCCGCTACGGCATGTGCGCCAAGTGCTACGGCCGTGACCTCGGCCGCGGCAATCTGGTGAACTCCGGTGAAGCGATCGGCGTTATCGCCGCGCAGTCGATCGGTGAGCCGGGCACGCAGCTGACGATGCGTACCTTCCACGTCGGTGGTGCCGCGTCGCGAGCTGCCGTTGCCAGCTCGGTCGAAGCCAAGTCGGCGGGTGTGGTCCGCTACGCGGGCAACACCCGTTACGTGACGACCGCCAAGGACGAGAAGGTCGTGATCGCCCGCTCGGCTGAGGTTGTCGTGACCGACGAAATGGGCCGCGAGCGCGAGCGCCACAAGATCCCGTACGGTGCCACGCTGTTGGTTGAAGATGGCGGCGCGGTGAAGGCCGGTGCACAACTGGCTACCTGGGATCCGCACACCCGTCCGATCATCACCGAGTACTCGGGCACCATCAAGTTCGAGAACGTCGAAGAAGGTGCGACGGTTGCCAAGCAGATCGACGAAGTCACCGGTCTGTCCACGCTGGTCGTCATCGACGCCAAGCGCCGTGGCCAGTCGGCGACCAAGGGCGTGCGTCCGCAGGTCAAGCTGATCAACGAAGCGGGCGAAGAAGTGAAGATCGCCGGCACCGATCATGCAGTGACCATTACCTTCCAGGTCGGCTCGCTGATCACGGTGAAGGACGGTCAGCAGGTTTCAGTCGGTGACGTGCTGGCGCGTATCCCGCAGGAATCGGCGAAGACGCGTGACATTACCGGTGGTCTGCCGCGTGTGGCGGAACTGTTCGAAGCGCGTTCGCCGAAGGATGCCGGCATGCTGGCGGATGTCACCGGTACGCTGTCGTTCGGCAAGGACACGAAGGGCAAGCAGCGTCTGGTGATCACCGAGCCTGACGGCACGGTGCACGAGTTCCTGATCCCGAAGGACAAGCACGTGATGGTGCACGACGGCCAGGTGGTGCAGCGTGGCGAGTTGATCGTGGACGGCCCGGCCGATCCGCACGACATCCTGCGTCTCAAGGGTGTCGAAGAACTCGCGCGCTACATCATCGAGGAAGTGCAGGACGTGTATCGTCTGCAGGGCGTGAAGATCAACGACAAGCACATCGAGGTGATCGTTCGCCAGATGCTGCGTCGCGTGGTCATCACCGATCCGGGCGATAGCAAGTTCATCCGCGAAGAGCAGGTCGAGCGTTCGGAAGTGCTGGACGAGAACGACAAGCTCATCGCGGAGGGTCGCCTGCCGGCGCAGTACGAGTACATGCTGCTGGGTATCACGAAGGCCTCGTTGTCGACCGATTCGTTCATCTCCGCGGCTTCCTTCCAGGAAACCACGCGCGTGCTGACCGAAGCGGCGATCCTGGGCAAGCGCGACGAACTGCGCGGCCTGAAGGAAAACGTCATCGTCGGTCGTCTGATCCCGGCCGGTACTGGCCTTGCCTACCACCGTGCTCGCCGCGCGCAGTCCGGCGCGACCTTTGATCTGCCGCCGTCGGGCAGTTTCAATGACGAGCCGGCGGCGGTCGAAGGCGCGCAGTCGGAATAAGGCGTCGTTGACGCTTCGGGGCCGGGTTGGCTACAATCCGGCCTCTTTAGTGGGTCGACCTTGCGGGGTCGGTCTTCCTGTGTCTTGATCGCGGCCCAATCCGTGTTTCATCGGTGGTGCGATCCGAGGAAAAGTAATGCCAACAATCAATCAACTCGTTCGTAAGGGTCGGGAAACCCCGGTCTCCAAGAGCAAAGTGCCGGCTCTCGAAGCCTGTCCGCAGAAGCGCGGCGTCTGTACCCGCGTTTACACCACGACCCCGAAGAAGCCGAACTCGGCGCTTCGTAAAGTCGCCAAGGTTCGCCTGACCAACGGTTTCGAGGTTATCTCGTACATCGGCGGTGAAGGTCACAACCTTCAGGAGCACTCGGTGGTCCTGATCCGCGGTGGTCGTGTGAAGGACTTGCCGGGTGTGCGTTATCACATCGTCCGCGGTTCGCTTGACCTCCAGGGCGTCAAGGATCGGAAGCAGTCGCGCTCCAAGTACGGCGCGAAGCGTCCGAAGAAGTCCTGATCCCTTTCGAAATAGCAGGAGGTTGAAATGCCCCGTCGTCGCGAAGTACCTAAGCGGGATATCCTGCCGGATCCGAAATTCGGCAGCCAGGATGTCTCGAAATTCATCAACGTGATCATGCAGAGCGGCAAGAAGGCCGTCGCCGAGCGCATCGTCTATGGCGCGCTGGAAGTGATCTCGACCAAGGGCGGCAAGGATCCGCTCGAGGTGTTTGGTAGCGCAATCAGCAACGTCAAGCCGGTCGTGGAAGTGAAGAGCCGCCGCGTTGGCGGTGCGAACTACCAGGTTCCGGTTGAAGTGCGTCCGTCGCGTCGTATGGCGCTGTCGATGCGCTGGATCCGCGAAGCTGCGCGTAAGCGTTCGGAAAAGTCGATGGCTCAGCGCTTGGCTGGTGAGCTGCTCGAGGCCTCTGAAGGTCGCGGCGCTGCGATGAAGAAGCGCGAAGAAGTTCACCGTATGGCAGAAGCGAACAAGGCGTTCTCGCATTTCCGCTTCTGATTGCGACCCGTCGCAGAGCAGTCGGGCCCTGAAAAGGGCTCGATTGCTTTTCCAGAAGTACCGATTTTCTGTCCGCACCTGCTGCGGACTTTCGTTTAGGTAGAGGTTACTACCGTGGCACGCAAAACCCCGATCGAGCGGTACCGTAATATCGGTATCTCGGCGCACATTGACGCCGGCAAGACCACCACGACCGAGCGCATCCTGTTCTACACCGGTGTCAATCACAAGATCGGTGAAGTGCATGATGGCGCTGCCACCATGGACTGGATGGAGCAGGAGCAAGAGCGCGGCATCACGATTACGTCGGCCGCGACGACCTGTTTCTGGAAGGGCATGGACCTGTCTCTGCCCGAGCACCGCGTCAACATCATCGACACCCCGGGGCACGTCGACTTCACGATTGAAGTCGAGCGCTCGATGCGCGTGCTCGATGGCGCGTGCATGGTTTACTGCGCCGTTGGTGGCGTTCAGCCGCAGTCGGAAACCGTTTGGCGTCAGGCCAACAAGTACGGTGTTCCGCGTCTCGCCTTCGTGAACAAGATGGACCGCCAGGGTGCGGACTTCTTCAAGGTTCACGATCAGATGCGCGCGCGTCTGAAGGCCAACCCGATCCCCATCCAGGTGCCGATCGGTGCGGAAGACAACTTCCGTGGCGTCGTTGACCTGGTCAAGATGAAGGCCATCTGGTGGGATGACGCTTCGCAAGGCATGAAGTTCGAGTACGGCGAGATCCCGGCTGAACTGGCTGCCAAGTGCAAGGAATGGCGCGAGAAGATGGTCGAGGCTGCAGCCGAGGCATCGGAAGAGCTGATGAACAAGTACCTTGAAGAAGGTGACCTGTCTGAGGCCGATCTGAAGGCCGCACTGCGTGATCGCACCATCAAGGGCGAGATCGTCCCGATGCTGTGTGGCTCGGCGTTCAAGAACAAGGGCGTCCAGGCGATGCTCGACGCAGTCATCGACTACATGCCTTCGCCGGTCGACATCCCGCCGGTTGATGGTGAGAAGGAAGATGGCTCCGCCGACACCCGTCCGGCGACCGATGATGCGCCGTTCTCCGCGCTTGCATTCAAGCTGATGACCGACCCGTTCGTGGGTCAGCTGACCTTCTTCCGCGTCTATTCGGGCGTGGTGAAGTCGGGCGACACGATCTACAACCCGGTCAAGAGCAAGAAAGAGCGCATCGGTCGTATCGTGCAGATGCACGCGAACAACCGTGAAGAAATCGAAGAAGTTCGCGCCGGCGACATCGCTGCTGCGATCGGTCTGAAGGAAGTGACGACGGGTGACACCCTTTCCGATCTGGAAAAGGTGATCATGCTTGAGCGCATGGAATTCCCGGAGCCGGTGATTCACGTCGCCGTGGAGCCGAAGACCAAGGCTGACCAGGAAAAGATGGGCGTCGCGCTGAACCGCCTCGCGAAGGAAGATCCGTCCTTCCGTGTTCGCACGGACGAAGAGTCGGGTCAGACCATCATCTCCGGTATGGGCGAACTGCACCTCGAGATCATCGTCGACCGCATGAAGCGCGAGTTCGGTGTCGAGGCGAACGTGGGCGCCCCGCAGGTTGCCTACCGCGAAACGATCCGCGGCACCGTCGAGAATGCCGAAGGCAAGTTCGTCAAGCAGTCCGGCGGTCGTGGTCAGTATGGCCACGTTGTGCTCAAGATCGAGCCGAACGAGCCGGGCAAGGGCTACGAGTTCGTCGACGCGATCAAGGGTGGCGTCGTGCCGCGCGAGTACATCCCCGCGGTGGACAAGGGCCTGCAGGAAACGCTGCCGAACGGCGTGCTGGCTGGCTTCCCGGTGGTGGACGTCAAAGTGACGCTGCACTTCGGTTCGTACCACGATGTGGACTCGAACGAAAACGCGTTCAAGATGGCCGCCTCGATGGGCTTCAAGGATGGTATGCGCAAGGCCAATCCGGTGCTGCTTGAGCCGATGATGTCGGTTGAAGTGGAAACGCCGGAAGACTTCATGGGCAACGTCATGGGCGACCTTTCGGGGCGTCGTGGCATCGTCCAGGGCATGGACGACGTTGCGGGCATGAAGGTCATCAAGGCCGAAGTGCCGCTGGCCGAGATGTTTGGTTACTCGACCACGCTGCGCTCGCTGACCCAGGGTCGTGCGACCTACTCGATGGAGTTCAAGCACTACTCCGAAGCGCCGCGCAACGTCGCGGAAGCCATCATCAACAAGAAGTGATGCGTTGATCAATTAAGGACTAAAAATGGCCAAGGAAAAATTCGAGCGGACGAAACCGCACGTGAACGTCGGGACCATCGGTCACGTTGACCATGGCAAGACCACGCTGACCGCAGCAATCACGACCGTGCTGGCAGCCAAGTTCGGCGGCGCAGCGAAGGCGTACGACCAGATCGACGCGGCGCCGGAAGAAAAGGCGCGCGGTATCACGATCAACACCGCACACGTCGAGTACGAGACGGCTAACCGTCACTACGCGCACGTTGATTGCCCGGGTCACGCTGACTACGTCAAGAACATGATTACCGGTGCCGCCCAGATGGACGGCGCGATCCTGGTCTGCTCGGCCGCTGACGGCCCGATGCCGCAAACGCGTGAGCACATCCTGCTCGCCCGTCAGGTCGGCGTGCCGTACATCATCGTCTTCCTGAACAAGTGCGACATGGTCGACGACGCCGAGCTGCTCGAGCTCGTCGAAATGGAAGTGCGCGAGCTGCTCTCCAAGTACGAATTCCCCGGCGACGATGTGCCCATCGTCAAGGGTTCGGCCCTCAAGGCCCTCGAAGGCGACAAGGGCGAGCTCGGCGAAGGCGCCATCATGGCCCTGGCTGACGCACTCGACTCCTACATCCCGACTCCGGAGCGCGCGATCGACAAGCCGTTCCTGTTGCCGATCGAAGACGTCTTCTCGATCTCGGGTCGCGGTACCGTGGTGACCGGTCGCGTTGAGCGCGGTGTCGTCAAGGTCGGCGAAGAAATCGAAATCGTCGGTATCAAGCCGACGGTCAAGACCATCTGCACCGGCGTTGAAATGTTCCGCAAGCTGCTCGACCAAGGTCAAGCTGGCGACAACGTCGGCGTGCTGCTGCGCGGCACCAAGCGTGAAGACGTCGAGCGTGGTCAGGTTCTGGCCAAGCCGGGTTCGATCACGCCGCACACCCACTTCACCGGTGAAGTGTACGTGCTGTCGAAGGACGAAGGTGGTCGTCACACCCCGTTCTTCAACAACTACCGCCCGCAGTTCTACTTCCGTACCACCGACGTGACCGGTTCGATCGCGCTGCCGGAAGGCACCGAGATGGTCATGCCGGGCGACAACGTCTCGATCACCGTCAAGCTGATCGCCCCGATCGCCATGGAAGAAGGTCTGCGCTTCGCAATCCGCGAAGGTGGTCGTACCGTTGGTGCTGGCGTCGTCGCCAAGATCATCGAGTAATTGTTGTGCAGGGGCGCCCGAACGGGCGCCCTTTGTTCTTTGCGTTCTTTACCGCTCTTTAGGAATACATCATGCAAAGCCAAAAGATCCGCATCCGCCTGAAGGCATTCGACTATCGTCTGATCGATCAGTCCGCCCAGGAAATCGTTGAAACCGCGAAGCGCACCGGCGCAGTCGTGCGCGGCCCGGTTCCGCTGCCGACCCGCATCGAGCGTTACAACCTGCTGCGTTCGCCGCACGTTAACAAGACCTCGCGCGATCAGTTCGAAATCCGCACCCATCAGCGCCTCATGGACATCATCGACCCGACGGACAAGACGGTTGATGCGCTGATGAAGCTCGACCTGCCAGCAGGCGTCGACGTCGAGATCAAGCTGCAGTAATTTGAACCGCTTGCGTATTTTTTAAGCACGCGGTTATAATTTCGGATTCGCGCCCATCTGTTTGGGCGCGATTCGACTTTTTAGCGGTCCGGTCAATCGCAACCGGATTTTCAGGAGAACAACATGAGTCTAGGCCTTGTTGGTCGCAAGGTCGGCATGACTCGCGTCTTCGCTGAGGATGGTGTTTCCATCCCGGTGACGGTGCTTGACGTGTCGAACAACCGAGTGACCCAGATCAAGACGCCTGATGTCGACGGCTACGCCGCGATTCAGGTGACTTTCGGCAAGCGCCGTGCAAGTCGCGTTAACAAAGCGGCTGCCGGTCATCTCGCCAAAGCCGGTGTCGAAGCCGGTCACGTCCTGAAGGAATTTCGACTCGCTGACGAACAGCTCGCCTCGTACAAGGCTGGCGATGTCATCAGCGTCGAAATCTTCACCGTCGGCCAGAAGGTCGATGTGACGGGCGTGTCCATCGGTAAGGGCTTCGCTGGCACCATCAAGCGTCACAACTTCGGTTCGCAGCGCGCAACCCACGGTAACTCGCGTAGCCATAACGTGCCGGGTTCCATTGGTATGGCGCAGGATCCGGGTCGTGTTTTCCCGGGTAAGCGCATGTCGGGTCATCTGGGTGCTGTCCGTGCGACGGTCCAGAGTCTCGAAGTGGTGCGTGTGGATGCTGAGCGCGGCCTGCTGCTCGTGAAGGGCGCAGTGCCCGGTCACGACGGTGGTGACGTCGTGGTGCGTCCGGCTGTCAAGGCCAAGTGAGCGGGGGCGAGATGGAACTGAAGCTGATTAATGAGCAGGGCCAGGCTTCGTCGACCGTTCAGGCATCCGATGCTTTGTTCGGCCGCGAATACAACGAGGCGCTGGTGCACCAGGTCGTGGTGGCCTACCAGGCAAACGCCCGTTCTGGCAATCGTGCGCAATTGACCCGCGCTGAGGTCAAGCACACGACGAAAAAGCCGTGGCGTCAAAAGGGTACCGGTCGCGCGCGTTCTGGTTCGACTTCCAGCCCGCTGTGGCGTGGGGGCGGTCGCACCTTCCCGAATAGCCCGGACGAGAACTTCACGCAGAAGCTGAACCGCAAGATGTATCGCGCCGGCATGGCGTCGATTCTCTCGCAGCTGGCCCGTGAAGACCGTTTGGTGGTGATTGATGGTTTCGGTATCGAAGCCCCGAAGACCAAGCTTCTGGTTCAGAAGCTCAAGGGTATGGGCCTGGATTCCGCGCTGGTGATCACCGACAACCTGGACGAGAACCTCCTGCTGTCCTCGCGCAACCTGCACGATGTGCTGGTGCTCGGCGTGCAGGAAACCGATCCGGTTTCGCTGATCCGCTTCCCGAAGGTGATCGTCACCAAGGCAGCGGTCGCCAAGATGGAGGAGATGTGGCAATGAGCTTCTCTCAAGAACGTCTGTACCAGGTTCTGCTCGCGCCGCAGATCTCCGAAAAGGCGACTTATGTCGCGGAGAAGAACGAGCAGGTGATTTTCAAGGTGGCATCTGACGCCACCAAGCCCGAGATCAAGGCTGCTGTCGAGCTCCTCTTCAAGGTTGAAGTGGATTCGGTGCAGGTCGCGAACGTCAAGGGCAAGGTCAAGCGTTTTGGTCGCACGACGGGTCGCCGCAAGGGCTGGAAAAAAGCCTTTGTGTGTCTGAAGGCCGGTCAGGAGATCAACTTCGTTGAAGGGGGGGCCGCTTAAATGCTGGTCAAGGTCAAGCCGACATCCGCGGGTCGCCGCGGCGTCGTCAAAGTGGTCAACCCGAATCTGCACAAGGGCAAGCCGTTCGCCGGTCTGGTCGAAAAGCAGACGAAGAACGCTGGCCGCAATGCGCATGGTCGCGTCACGGTGCGCCACCAGGGTGGTGGTCACAAGCAGCACTACCGCGTTGTCGATTTCAAGCGCAACAAGGATGGCATCCCGGCAAAGGTCGAGCGTATCGAATACGACCCGAACCGTACCGCCCACATCGCGCTGCTGTGCTATGCCGATGGCGAGCGCCGCTACATCATCGCTCCGCGTGGTCTGGAAGTCGGTCAAGTGATCGTTTCCGGGTCCGAGGCGCCGATCAAGTCGGGTAACGCTCTGCCGATTCGGAATATTCCGGTTGGTACGACGATCCACTGCATCGAGATGCTCCCGGGCAAGGGTGCCCAGCTGGCTCGCGCCGCTGGTACTTCGGTCCAGCTGCTCGCTCGCGAAGGTAGCTACGCTCAGCTGCGTCTGCGTTCCGGTGAAATCCGCCGGGTGCACATCGAGTGTCGCGCGACGATCGGTGAAGTCGGCAACGAAGAGAACAGCCTCCGCAAGATCGGTAAGGCTGGTGCTCAGCGTTGGCGTGGCATCCGTCCGACGGTGCGTGGTACCGCGATGAACCCGATCGATCACCCGCATGGTGGTGGTGAAGGTAAGACCGGTGAGGGTCGCGTGCCTGTCAGCCCGTGGGGTACCCCGGCCAAGGGTTACCGTACTCGCTCGAACAAGCGCACGGACACCATGATTGTCCAGCGTCGGCACAAGCGCTAAGAGGTAAGAAATGGCTCGTTCTATCAAGAAAGGCCCCTTCGTCGATGCGCACCTTCTCAAGAAGGTCGATGCCGTTCGGGGTTCCAATGACAAGCGTCCGATCAAGACCTGGTCGCGTCGTTCGACCGTGCTGCCCGAATTTGTCGGCTTCACGATCGCGGTGCACAACGGTCGTCAGCATATTCCGGTGTATGTCACCGAGAACATGGTCGGTCACAAGCTCGGCGAATTTGCGCTGACCCGTACGTTCAAGGGTCACGCCGCCAGCAAGAAGGCGAAGAAGTAAGGAGCGACGATGGAAACCAAAGCAATTCTGCGCGGCGTCCGTCTCTCCGCCCAAAAGGGTCGGCTGGTGGCTGACCTGGTGCGCGGCAAGAAAGTCGACCAAGCCCTGAATACTCTGACGTTCTGCCCGAAGAAGGGCGCCAAGATCGTCAAGAAGGTGCTCGAGTCGGCGATCGCGAATGCGGAGCATAACGACGGCGCTGATATCGACACTCTCAAGGTGACGAGCATCTACGTCGAACAGGGTACGTCGCTCAAGCGCTTCACGGCGCGTGCAAAGGGACGCGGTAACCGCATCCTCAAGCCGACTTGCCACATCTACGTGACTGTCGGCGAGTAAGGAGCACACATGGGACAGAAGATTCATCCGACTGGCTTCCGCCTCTCGGTGACGCGTAACTGGACTTCGCGCTGGTTCGCAAACAGCCAGAACTTCTCGGGGATGCTTCTCGAGGACCTGCAGGTTCGCGAGCATCTGAAGAAGAAGCTGGGTCACGCTTCGGTTGGCCGTGTGCTGATCGAGCGTCCGGCGAAAACCGCCCGTATCACCGTTTACAGCGCCCGTCCGGGCGTTGTGATCGGCAAGAAGGGCGAGGATATCGAGCAGCTGAAGGCTGATCTGCAGAAGATCCTGAAGGTGCCTGTACACGTCAGCATCGAAGAGATCCGCAAGCCGGAAGTCGACGCCAAGCTGATCGCCGACTCGATCGCGCAGCAGCTTGAAAAGCGGATCATGTTCCGCCGCGCGATGAAGCGTGCGATGCAAAACGCCATGCGTCTGGGTGCCCAGGGCATCAAGATCATGAGCTCGGGCCGTCTGAACGGTGCCGAAATTGCACGTACCGAGTGGTATCGCGAAGGTCGTGTGCCGCTGCATACGCTGCGCGCCGATATCGACTACGGCACCTCGGAAGCCAAGACGACCTACGGGATCATTGGCATCAAGGTGTGGGTCTACAAGGGTGACACCCTCGGCCGTGGCGAACAGCCTGCGGTCGTCGAGGCTCCGGAAGGTGAAAACCGCCGTCCTCGCCGCGGTGCCAAAGAAGGTGATGCGAAGCCGGGCGCTCGTCGTCCGGCCCGCCGTGCAAACGGCGATGGGGCGGCTGACAAGGCCGGTGCCAAGCGCGTAAACAAAGCAGGAGCGAACAATGCTGCAGCCGGCGAGAAGGAAGTATCGTAAGGAGCAGAAGGGCCGCAACACCGGCGTTGCGACCCGCGGCACCAAGGTCAGCTTCGGCGAGTACGGCCTGAAGGCGATCGGACGTGGCCGTTTGACTGCTCGCCAGATTGAGTCGGCGCGTCGTGCAATGACGCGTCACATCAAGCGTGGCGGCCGTATCTGGATCCGTATTTTCCCGGACAAGCCCATTTCGCAGAAACCGGCTGAAGTCCGTATGGGTAACGGCAAGGGTAATCCGGAGTACTGGGTCGCTGAGATTCAGCCGGGTAAAGTGCTGTATGAAATGGATGGCGTTGATGAGACGCTCGCCCGTGAAGCCTTCCGCCTCGCCGCGGCCAAGCTTCCGATCGAGACGGTTTTCGTTGCTCGCCAGGTGGGGCAATAAAGATGAAAGCCAGCGAACTCAGGGCGAAAGAGCCCTCTGAGCTGAACAAGGAGTTGCTTGATCTGTTGAAGGCGCAGTTTTCGCTGCGTATGCAACTGGCAACTCAGCAGCTGAACAACCACGCCCAACTGGGTAACGTGCGTCGCGATATCGCTCGCGTTCGTACGATTCTTCGCGAGAAGGGAGCCGCAAAATGACTGATGCCATCAAGCGGACTTTGAGCGGCCGTGTTGTCAGCGACAAGATGGAACGTACGGTCACCGTGCTGATCGAGCGTCGTGTTAAGCACCCGCTCTACGACAAGGTGATTATTCGTTCGAAGAAGTACCACGCCGACGTTGATGCCGGTGTTGCCGCTGAAGGCGACCTGGTTGAGATCGAGGAGTGTGCGCCGGTCTCCAAGACGAAGGCGTGGCGCGTGACGCGAGTGCTCGAAAAGGCTCGCGTAATTTAATACTTGCGGAACCCGCCGGGGCTCTGCTAGAATCTCGCGCTTCACCGATTGGCGTTCGGGTGGTTTCATCCGGACGCCAATCTGTTTCCACCCGAACGGGTTCCAAGACTGACTGCCGCTCACGCGGCGGATTAAGTTGGAGTTAAGCAATGATCCAAATGCAGACCATTCTGGACGTGGCCGATAACACCGGCGCGCGTTCGGTTATGTGCATCAAGGTGCTCGGCGGCTCCAAGCGCCGCTACGCTGGTGTCGGTGACATCATCAAAGTGAGCATCAAGGATGCCGCGCCGCGCGGTCGCGTGAAGAAGGGCGACGTTTATAGCGCCGTGGTGGTTCGTACCGCCAAGGGTGTTCGTCGTCCGGACGGCTCGCTGATCAAGTTCGATACGAACGCTGCGGTGCTGCTCAACAACAAGCTCGAGCCGATCGGTACGCGCATCTTCGGGCCGGTTACGCGCGAGTTGCGTACCGAGCGTTTCATGAAGATCGTCTCGCTCGCGCCGGAAGTGCTGTAAGGGCCGAATATGGACAAGATCCGCAAGGGTGACGAGGTCGTAATCCTCGTCGGAAAAGACAAGGGCAAGCGCGGTTCCGTGCTGGTCCGCGTGGACGATCAGCATGTTGTGGTCGAGGGCGTGAATCGTGTGAAAAAGCACGTTCGTCCGAATCCGGTGCGTGGCCAGGTGGGTGGGATTGTCGAAAAGGAAATGCCGATCGACATCTCCAACATCGCGCTCTTCAATCCTGCGACCCAGAAGGGTGATCGCGTTGGCTTCCGCGTCCTTGAGGACGGCCGCAAGGTTCGTTTCTTCAAGTCGAACGGCGAGCTGGTCGATCGTTAAGGAGTGGTGATGGCACGCCTGCAAGAGTTTTACAAATCGACCGTTGTTGGTGAGCTGACGAACAAGTTCGGCTACAAGTCGGTGATGGAAGTCCCCCGTATCACGAAGATCACCCTGAACATGGGTGTCGGTGAAGCGGTCGGCGACAAGAAGGTGCTCGACAATGCTGTGGGTGATCTGCTGAAGATTGCCGGCCAGAAGCCTGTAACCACCAAGTCGAAGAAGTCGATCGCCGGCTTCAAGATTCGTGATGGTTATCCGATCGGCTGCATGGTGACCCTGCGCGGTCCGCGGATGTTCGAATTCCTGGATCGTTTGGTGACGATCGCGATGCCGCGTATTCGCGACTTCCGCGGCATTGTCGCCAAGGGCTTTGATGGTCGTGGCAACTACAACCTCGGTGTGAAAGAGCAAATCATTTTCCCCGAGATTGAGTACGACAAGATCGACGCGCTGCGCGGTCTGAACATCAGCATCACCACGACTGCCAAGACGGACGACGAAGCGCGCGCGCTGCTCGCGGCGTTCAAGTTCCCGTTCAAGAATTGAGGGTGTTATGGCGAAACTCGCTCTGATCAACCGTGAAGATAAGCGCGCCAAAACGGTCGCAAAGTTCGCGGCAAAGCGCGCCGAACTCGTCGCGAAGATCAATGACAGCAAGCTGACAGACGAAGAGCGCGCAGCTGCGCGCCAGAAGCTTCAGTCGCTGCCGCGCAACGCGTCGCCGTCCCGTCAGCGCAATCGTTGCGCGCTGACCGGTCGTCCGCGCGGTGTGTTCCGCAAATTCGGTCTGTGCCGTAACAAGCTGCGTGAGATTGCTTTCCGCGGCGAAGTTCCGGGTATGACCAAGGCCAGCTGGTAAGGAGACGGAAGAATGAGTATGTCCGATCCGGTCGCCGATATGCTGACGCGCATTCGCAATGCGCAGTCGTCGCAGAAGGCATCTGTCTCTATGCCGACGTCCAAGCTTAAGGTGGCTATCGCTGAAGTCCTGAAGGACGAAGGCTATATCGACGGTTTCGTGGTTCGTGGTGAAGGTGGTCAGCGTGAGCTGGACATCTCGCTCAAGTACTACGCAGGCCGCCCGGTTATCGAGCGCATTGAGCGCGTGAGCCGTCCTGGACTTCGTATTTACCGTGGTAGCAACAACCTGCCGAAGGTCATGAACGGCCTTGGTGTTGCCATTGTCTCGACGCCGCGTGGCGTCATGACCGATCGCAAGGCACGCGCTTCCAATGTGGGCGGCGAAGTGCTCTGCATCGTGGCCTAAGGAGGGGTGCGATGTCTCGTGTAGCAAAGAACCCCGTGGTGCTGCCGCAAGGTGTTGAGGTGGCGCTGGCTGCAGGTGAAGTGTCGGTTAAGGGCCCGCTGGGTTCGCTGAAGCAGAAGCTGCATCCGTCGGTGACGGTGGAGCGTGACGGCGACAAGCTGGTCTGCAAGGCGGTTGCCGGTGCTGATCTGGGCAACGCGCTGTCGGGTACGACCCGCGCGCTGGTGGCGAACATGGTGAATGGCGTGACCAAGGGTTTCGAGCGCAAGCTCAACCTGGTTGGCGTCGGTTACCGTGCTCAGGCTCAAGGCGACAAGCTCAACCTGACGCTGGGCTTCTCGCACCCGGTCGTTCACCAGATGCCGGTCGGCATCAAGGTCGAAACGCCGACTCAGACCGAAATCCTGATCAAGGGTATCGATAAGCAATTGGTTGGTCAGGTTGCCGCTGAAGTGCGCGCGTACCGCTCGCCTGAGCCCTATAAGGGCAAGGGTGTTCGTTATGCCGACGAGGTGGTGGTCCTGAAGGAAACCAAGAAGAAGTAAGGGCGGAAGATCATGAACAAAAAGGAAACGCGTCTGCGTCGGGCTCGCAAAACCCGCGCCGTGATTGCCGAAAAGAAGGCGGTTCGCCTCACTGTGTTCCGCTCCAATTGCCATATCTACGCCCAAGTCATCTCGGGCTGTGGTTCGAAGGTTCTCGCGGCGGCATCGACCGTCGAGGCCGACGTCCGCAAGGATCTGTCGAACGGCGGGAACGCCGCGGCAGCTGCCGTAGTGGGCAAGCTTATTGCCGAGCGCGCCAAGGCCGCCGGTATCGAAGCGGTTGCGTTTGACCGTGCCGGGTTTAAGTACCACGGCCGCGTCAAGGCGCTTGCTGAGGCGGCCCGCGAAGGCGGCCTCAAGTTCTGAGCGGGGACGTCATGGCTAAGCAACAGACGAAAAAAGCACAGGCTGGTGAAGAGCGCGATGATGGCCTGCGCGAAAAGATGGTGTCGATCAACCGGGTCACCAAGGTGGTCAAGGGTGGTCGCATCCTCGGTTTCGCAGCGCTCACGGTGGTTGGCGATGGCGACGGTGGTATCGGAATGGGCAAGGGCAAGTCCCGCGAAGTTCCGGTCGCTGTCCAGAAAGCCATGGAAGAGGCGCGCCGCAAGCTGTTCAAGGTTTCTCTGAAGAACGGCACGCTGCAGCACCAGATCATCGGCAAGCATGGCGCATCGGTAGTTCTGATGCAGCCGGCGCCGACCGGTACCGGCATCATCGCGGGCGGCGCAATGCGCGCAGTCTTCGAAGTGATGGGCGTGACCGACGTGATCTGCAAGTGCCTCGGCTCGACCAACCCGTACAACGTCGTGCGTGCAACGCTCAACGGTCTTTCGGCAATCAATACGCCGGCTGAGATCGCTGCGAAGCGCGGACTGACCGTCGAACAGATCCTGGGGTAAGTCATGGCTGACAAGACGATTCGTGTCACGCTCGTGAAGAGCCTGATCGGCACCAAGCAAGACCACCGCGCCACCGTGCGTGGCCTTGGTCTGCGCCGTATCAATTCCACGGTTCAACTTGAGGACACGCCGGCGGTGCGCGGCATGGTTCGCAAAGTTGCGTACCTGGTGAAGTGCGAGGGCTAAATGGAACTGAATAACCTTAAGCCGGGCGCTGGTTCCAAGCATGCTAAGAAGCGTGTCGGGCGCGGCATTGGTAGTGGTTTGGGCAAGACCTGCGGTCGCGGCCACAAGGGGCAGAAGTCCCGTGCTGGCGGCTTCCACAAGGTTGGCTTCGAAGGCGGTCAAATGCCTTTGCAGCGTCGCCTGCCGAAGCGTGGCTTCAATTCGCTGACTGCGGCTCGCAACGCTGAAGTCCGCCTTTCCGAGATCAACAAGCTGGAAGCGGCTGAAATCGATCTGCTGGTGCTGAAGAGCGCCGGCCTGATCGCTGGCGACGCGCTGTCCGCGAAGGTGATTCTGTCGGGTGAAATCGGTCGCAAGGTCGTTCTGCGTGGCGTTGGTGCCACCAAGGGCGCGAAGGCTGCGATCGAGGCTGCCGGCGGCAGCGTGGCCGAGTAAAGCCAGGACGCAATGGTGGCGAATCCTTCGGCAACACTCGGCAAGACCGGCAAGTTCGGCGATCTGAAGCGGCGGCTTTGGTTCCTGCTGGGTGCGTTGATCGTTTATCGGATCGGCGCGCATATCCCAGTTCCTGGAATCGACCCCGTCAGACTCGCCGAGCTGTTTCAGTCGCAGAAGGGCGGAATCCTGGGCGTGTTCAACCTGTTCTCAGGTGGCGCGCTGTCTCGCTTTACGATCTTCGCGCTGGGGATCATGCCGTACATTTCGGCATCGATCATCATGCAGCTGCTTTCCGTTGCGTCGCCGCAGCTTGAGCAGTTGAAGAAAGAAGGCGAGTCCGGGCGTCGCAAGATCACGCAGTACACCCGCTACGGCACTGTTGCGCTGGCGCTGTTTCAGGCGTTCGGCATTTCGGTGGCGCTTGAAGCGCAAGCGGGCTTGGTGCTGGATCCGGGTTTGACGTTCCGTTTCGTGACGATTACGACGTTGGTGACCGGCACGATGTTCCTGATGTGGCTGGGTGAGCAGATCACTGAGCGTGGTCTGGGCAACGGGATCTCGTTGATCATCTTTGCGGGTATCGCAGCGGGACTGCCGAATTCGGTTGGTGGCCTGTTCGAACTGGTACGGACCGGGGCAATGCATCCCGTTTCGGCGCTGTTCATCTGCGCGCTCGTTGCGGTGGTGACGGCGGTGGTCGTGTTCGTTGAGCGCGGCCAGCGCAAGATCCTGGTGAACTACGCGAAGCGTCAAGTCGGCAACCGTGTTTACGGCGGTCAGAGTTCGCACCTGCCGTTGAAGTTGAACATGGCTGGCGTGATTCCGCCGATCTTTGCTTCGTCGATCATTCTCTTTCCGGCAACGCTGGGGCAGTGGTTCGGCGGTGCGAGCGAGTCGCCGGTGGCGCGTTTCGTCAAGGACCTTGCCGCTACGCTGTCACCGGGGCAGCCGGTCTACGTGCTGCTGTACGCATCGGCGATCGTGTTCTTCTGCTTCTTCTATACGGCGCTCGTCTTCAATTCGAAGGAGACGGCCGACAATCTGAAGAAGAGTGGCGCGTTCGTTCCGGGGATTCGTCCGGGTGAACAGACGGCTCGGTATATCGACAAGATTCTGACGCGGCTCACGCTGGCTGGCGCTGTGTATATCACGGTCGTTTGCCTGATTCCTGAGTTCCTGATTCTGAATTGGCACGTGCCGTTCTACTTCGGTGGAACATCGCTGCTGATTATCGTGGTCGTCACGATGGACTTCATGTCCCAGGTTCAGGCCTACATCATGTCGCACCAATACGAGAGCCTTCTCAAGAAGGCGAACTTCAAGGGTGCAGGGCTGCCGACCAAGTAGGGATGAGCAAGGAAGACGTCATTGAGATGTTGGGCGAGGTCGTCGAGACCTTGCCGAACGCGACGTTCAAGGTAAAGCTCGAAAACGGGCACGTCGTGTTGGGCCATATCTCCGGAAAGATGCGGATGCATTACATCCGTATCCTTCCCGGCGACAGGGTCACAGTACAACTTACGCCCTACGATCTGACCAAAGGTCGCATCGTCTTCCGGGCCAAATAGTTTTGGAAATTAGGAGCGAAACATGAGAGTTCAGGCTTCGGTCAAGCCGATTTGTCGGAAGTGCAAGGTCATCCGTCGCAAAGGTGTGGTGCGTGTGATCTGCGAAGATCCGCGTCACAAGCAGCGCCAGGGCTGATGCCCCGCGCTTTCGGTACAACACGTTTAGCGTATTTGGGGTAACAGCATGGCCCGTATCGCTGGGGTTAACATCCCGAACCACAAGCACTCGGAAATCGCACTCACGTCGATTTTCGGTATCGGTCGCACTCGCGCACAGAAGATCTGTGATGCCGCGGGCGTGGCGCGCACGACCAAGGTCAAGGATCTGACCGAAGCTGAGATGGATCGGCTTCGCGACGAGGTCGGCAAGTTCACCGTCGAAGGCGACCTGCGTCGCGAAGTGACGATGAACATCAAGCGTCTGATGGACTTGGGCTGCTATCGCGGCGTTCGTCATCGTCGCGGTCTGCCGCTCCGGGGTCAGCGCACCCGTACCAACGCCCGTACCCGCAAGGGTCCGCGCAAGCCGATCGCCGGCAAGAAATAATCAGGGGCTAAGTAATGGCTAAGACCGCTGCGAAGGTTCGCAAAAAAGTCAAAAAGAACGTGGCTGAGGGCATTGCCCACGTCCACGCGTCTTTCAACAACACGATCATCACGATCACCGACCGTCAGGGCAATGCCCTGTCGTGGGCGACCGCCGGTGGCGCAGGCTTCAAGGGCTCCCGCAAGAGCACCCCGTTTGCTGCGCAGGTTGCGGCTGACCAGGCCGGCAAGGTAGCGGTCGAGTGCGGGATCAAGAATCTTGAAGTCCGCATTACCGGCCCCGGCCCGGGTCGTGAGTCGTCGGTGCGCGCGCTCAATGCGCTCGGCATCAAGGTGACTTCGATCACCGATATCACGCCGATCCCGCATAACGGCTGCCGTCCGCCGAAAAAGCGTCGCATTTAAAGGAGTTCAAACGTGGCTCGCAATCTAGATGCCAAGTGTCGCCAGTGCCGCCGCGAAGGCGAGAAGCTCTTCCTGAAAGGGGAGAAGTGCTTCACCGATAAGTGCGCAATCGAGCGCCGCGCCTACGCGCCGGGTCAGCATGGTCAGAAGTCCGGTCAGCGTCTGTCCGGCTACGGCGTGCAACTGCGCGAAAAACAAAAAATCCGCCGGATCTACGGCGTGCTGGAACGTCAGTTCCGCCGCGTGTATTCCGAAGCAGATCGTCGCAAGGGTCAAACCGGCGAAAACCTGCTCCAGCTGCTGGAAGGCCGTCTGGATGCAGTGGCATACCGTATGGGTTTCGGCGCTTCGCGCGCTGAAGCTCGTCAGGTCGTGCGCCACAACGGCGTGCTGGTCAACGGCAAGCGCGTGAACATCCCGTCGTACTCGCTGCGTCCGGGTGATGTGGTTTCGCTGGCAGACAAGACCCGTGGTCACCTGCGTGTGAAGGCTGCCCTCGAGGCCGCCGAGCAACGCGGTTTCCCGGAGTGGCTTGAGGTCAACATCAAGGAAGGCAAGGGCACGTTCAAGGCCTATCCGCAGCGCGCGGAATTGTCGTCCTCGATCAATGAAGGCCTGGTCGTCGAACTGTACTCGCGTTAATGGCACGGCGCGCCCTCGGGCGCGCCCCCACACGAAGGATTGCCCATGCAAAGCAACACTCTTCTGAAGCCGCGCATCATCGACGTCCAAAACGTCTCCCCGGTGCATGCCGTGGTCGTGATGGAGCCGTTCGAGCGCGGGTTCGGTCATACCCTGGGCAACGCGCTGCGACGCATCCTGCTGTCGTCGTTGCCGGGTTATGCGCCGACGGAAGTGCAGATTGAGAACGTGCTTCACGAGTACTCCACGCTTGATGGTGTGCGGGAAGATGTCGTCGACATCCTCTTGAACCTCAAGGGTATTGTGTTCAAGTTGCACAATCGCACCGAGGCTTCGTTGAAGCTGTCCAAGAACGGCGAAGGCGTCGTGACCGCGCGTGATATCGAGACGACTCATGACGTCGAGATCATCAACCCGGATCATGTGATCGCTCACCTCGCCCCGGGCGGTAAGCTTGAGATGCACCTGAAGGTTGAGCAAGGCCGTGGTTACGTTCCGGGCAACATGCGCCCCGCTCACGCGGATGCGAAGGTGATCGGCCGCATCCTGCTGGATGCTTCGTTCAGCCCGGTGCGTCGCGTTAGCTACCAGGTTGAAGCGGCTCGCGTTGAACAGCGTACGGACCTCGACCGTCTGGTGATGGACATCGAGACGAACGGCGCGGTGGATCCGCAGGAAGCTGTCCGCTTTGCGGCCGGCGTGCTGCGTGACCAGCTTGAGGCCTTTACTGACCTCGGCCCGACCGTCACTGCGACCGAAGCACCGGTGCAGAAGACGACGGTTGACCCGCTGCTGCTGCGTCCGGTGGATGATCTTGAACTGACGGTGCGTTCTGCGAACTGCCTGAAGGCCGAGAACATCTACTACATCGGTGATCTGATCCAGCGCACGGAAACCGAGCTGCTTAAGACGCCGAACCTTGGCCGCAAGTCACTTAACGAGATCAAGGAAGTGCTCGCTTCGCGCGGCCTGACCCTTGGCATGAAGCTGGAAAACTGGCCGCCGGCCGGGCTCGAAAAGCTCGGTTGATCGCTGTCAGGCCAGACTGAAAGAGGAATACGAAAATGCGTCACCGTAACGGTCTTCGCAAGCTGAACCGCACCAGCGCCCACCGTCAGGCCCTGTTGCGCAACCTGTCGAACGCGCTGCTGCGTCACGAGGTTATCCAGACGACCCTGCCCAAGGCGAAGGAACTTCGCCGCGTGGTGGAGCCGATCATCACCCTGGGCAAGAAGCCGAGCCTGGCAAATCGCCGTCTCGCTTTTGACCGCCTGCGCGACCGCGAGATGGTCGTGAAGGTTTTTGATGACCTCGGTCCGCGCTTTGCAAACCGTAACGGTGGCTATCTTCGTATCCTGAAGTGTGGCTTCCGTGTCGGCGACAATGCGCCGCTGGCGCTGGTCGAACTGGTTGATCGTCCGGAAACGGCCGAAGTGGTGACCCCGTCGGAGGCTTGATCTCTGCGGTGTTGCTGCGCGAGTAGCAAGATGTAACGCGAAAGGCCGGAGAGTAATCTCCGGCCTTTCGTCGTTTCTGCGAGCGCTGTTCCCAGAAGCTCATGGTGATAACGGAGAGTCGATGGATAGACGTGCGCTGATTGGCGCCGCAGGGGCGCTCCCATTGCTCGCTTGCGCGCCCAAGCATCGGATTGCCGGGCTTCCGCCAGGGGACTGGCTTGGTGTCGATCCAGCGATTGGTCACAGGCTGCAAACGCCGGCCGGTGACGTACGATTCGACGCAACGGCTGACACCGCGGTGCTGATCGCCGGCGCGGGGATAGGGGGGCTTTCCGCTGCGTGGTGGTTTGCGCGAGCGGGCATTGACGACTTCATGGTCGCCGATTTGCAGAGTGCTCCGGGCGGCAATGCGCGCGGTGGGGGCAATTCGATTTCCCGCTATCCGCTTGGCGCGCACTATCTGCCGCTGCCCACCCGCGAGAGCGCTACGCTTCGGCGGCTATTGAGCGACCTAGGGGCGATCGAAGGAGCGCCGGATTCGGTGCGTCCACGATATGCGGAGAGGCTGCTTGTCGCGGCCCCTCAGGAGCGGCTCCTCCGCTTTGGGCACTGGCAGGAGGGCATCGTCCCCGAGGCGGGGCTGACCGCCGCGGAGCGGGGGCAGATGCAAGCGTTCTTTGAGCTGGTCGCGCGGTTCCGGCGGCGTAGCGCCGCTGGCAAGGCGTTCGCGCTACCAATGGCGGCCAGCAAGGTGGATGGCGACGCGCTCGCGCTGGACCACGTCAGTTTCGCGACGTGGCTGCGCGGCCAAGGGCTGAATTCCGCGCCGCTGCACTGGTACGTGGACTACGCTTGCCGCGATGACTTCGGTACCCCCGCTGCGATGGTATCCGCCTGGGCCGGCCTTCACTACTTTGCCGCCCGTGATGGTGAAGCGGAGGGGGCATCGAGCGACGTGGTGCTCACCGCACCTGAAGGCAATGGATGGATCCCCGAGGGGCTCGCCGCACGCATCGGCGGCGAGCGTCTGCAATGCAATGCCATAGTCCGGCGCGTGCGGGCGACGCGCAGCGGGTATGAGAGTTGGGTAGAGGACATTGCAAGCGGCCGGACCTGTCGTGTCCGGTCGAAAGCCATCGTTTGGGCGGGCCCTTTGTTCGTCGCTCCGCGCGTGATCGAGGGCTTGCCCGACAGTGCACGTGACTATGCGGCGCGCATCGACTACGCACCTTGGGTGATGGCGCAGTTGTCGTTACATAGTTCTCCACCCGAGCGTCCCGGCGCGCAGCGTGCTTGGGACAACGTGCTCTACGGCTCGCGTTCGCTCGGTTACGTGGTCGCCACGCATCAGCGCCTCTCGGCGGCCCAAGCGCCGACGGTGTGGACCTGGTATCACTCGCTGCAAGGGGCGCCCAGCAAGATTCTGCGGCGTGAGCTGTTGGCACAACCGCGGGAACATTGGGCGGCAATGGCTTTGAGCGAGCTCGCGCCGGCCTACCCCGATCTGGCCGACCATGTTTCGAGGATTGACTGCATCCGGCACGGCCACGCGATGGCGCGTCCCTTGCCTGGCTTTCTGGCGGATCCAGCGCGACACTGGTTTGCGCGCGGCCTGCCAACCTTGCAGTTTGCGCATGCGGATGTCAGCGGTTTCTCGGTTTGTGAGGAGGCCCATGCGCGCGGCGTGTCGGCGGCGGAGCGCATTGCTGCCGCCTTGAGCGGCCGCAAGCCGGACCCCCAAGTGATCTTCGATGTTTGATGAGGCCGACCCGGCGCCCTTCCTGCGATAATCGCGCACCATGAAAACGTTCTTCCTCTATCTGCTGCTTGGCGCGAATGCCTTGCTTGCGCTGATGAACATGACGGGCTTCTCGGCTGCCCCGGGCGGAGAGCCGGATCGCCTGTCGAGTCAGTTGCACCCGGAGAAGCTCAAGATCATTGGCCATGGCGACGACGCGCCAGCGCCTGAGCAGGCTGCGGCGGACCCAGCGCCGGTGGCGTCGGAGTCGGCCCCGGTGGTGGCGAGCAGCGAGACGGCACCCGCGGCTGAATCCGCACCGGTCGAGGCGCCTGCGACCAAACCCTTGGCGCTAGCGTGTGTCAGCTGGGGTGGGTTGACCAAGGCCCAGGCCGACGCAATTGCGTTGCGTGCGAAAGGGCTCAAGTTCACTGCCAAGGAACAGACCGTGAACGGCACGAGTTCGTGGTGGGTACACCTGCCACCGCAAACGGATCGGGCCGGCGCGGAGAAGAAGGCCGAGGAGTTGCGCACGCTCGGCGTAAACGACTACTTCATCGTCAAGGATCCGGGCGCCAATCAGAACGCGATCTCGCTCGGCCTCTACAAGAGTGAGGAGTCGGCGAACCGCGCCCTTGAGGCCCTCAAGACCAAAGGGGTACGCAGTGCCCGTATCGAGGCTCGCGATACCAGCAGCATCAAACTGGAAGTGACCGGTCCGGCTGACCAGCTCGCCAGTTTTTCGAGCGACACCTCGTCGCGTGTGCCCAGTGCACCGCGTGCGAACTGCCCGCTCGGACGCTGATTGACGTGACGACACGCCCCCTTGTGGTCGGTCTGACCGGCGGCATCGGTAGCGGGAAGAGTGCCGCAGCGGAGCGCTTCGCGGCATTGGGGGCGGCGATTGTCGATACCGACCAGATCGCCCACCAGCTCACGGCAGCTGGCGGTGATGCGATTCCCGCATTGCAGCAGGCGTTTGGCCCACAAATCATCGGGGCGGATGGTGCCCTTGATCGCGCCGCGATGCGTGCGCTGGCGTTCGGTGAACCGTCTGCGCGACAGCGCCTGGAGGGCATCCTGCATCCGATGATTCGCGCACGCAGCGACGCGGCTGTGGCTGCGGCGCAGGCTGCGCCGTACGTCGTGCTGGTCGTGCCGCTGCTGGTGGAATCTGGGGGCTATCGCTCGCGTTGCGACCGGATTGCGGTGGTTGACGTACCTGAGGCGCTGCAACTGGAACGCGTCATGCGGCGAAGCGGGCTCGCCCGCGAACAAGTCGAAGCGATCATGGCTGCGCAGGCTTCGCGAGCCCAACGGCGCGCAATTGCAGACGATCTGATCGACAACAGCGGTGACATTGCTGCGCTGCAGCGTCAAGTCGATGAGCTCGATCGCCGTTATCGTGCTGAAACCTCAATGCCGGCGCGGCTTTCGTGACAAATTCCCTGCTATGATTTAAAGCACTTTCTCAAGTTTCGCGTTTTACACAACGACAAACGGACGCCGGAATCGCGCAGTGATCACCTACGAATATCCGCTGAACGAGCGCATTCGCACACTGCTGCGGCTTGAGGACCTGTTCGACAAGGCATTGCACTTCACGCTGTCGGATGGGGCGTACGAACATCACACCGCGCTGGTGAGCGTCTTCGAGATTCTCGATGTCGCCAGCCGCGCCGACCTGAAGGTCGATCTGGTGCAGGAGTTGGAACGCCAGCGCCAGATTCTGGTGTCCTTCCGGCACAACCCAGACATCTCCGAAGAAGCGCTCTCCGGCGCGCTCTACGAGATCGAGCAGGCCAGTGCCGCGCTGTTGGCCATGGCCGGCAAGATCGGCCAGTACCTGCGCGAGAACGAATGGTTGATGAACATTCGCAGCCGCGCGGCGATTCCCGGCGGCGTGTGCGAGTTCGACCTTCCCTCGTACCACTATTGGCTGCACCGCAGTACCGAAGCCCGCCAGGCGGATTTGCGGGGTTGGATCGGGCCGATGACGCCGATCCGCGAAGGCCTTGCGATCGTGCTGCGCCTGCTACGCGCCAGTGGCCGGCCGGACAACCTGGTCGCGCACCGCGGCCAGTTCCAGATGATGATGGGCGGGCGCAGCGCGCAAATGCTGCGGATCCGTCTCGCGCAGGACGAGTCTTTCGTACCGGAAATCAGCGCCAACAAGTACGCGCTGAATGTGCGCTTCGTCGGCGCCGCCAGCGTGGCCCGCACGCGGCAAGCCGAATCTGATGTCGAATTCGAACTGACCTTCTGCAATCTCTGATCGCGCAGCCGGAACCTCCGGCCCGCCGCATCGCTCGAATCCCTTAAACTCGCGCGTTCGAAAAGAGCCGGCATCGCTGCGGACCCGCAGCGCAACCGAGCCTGGTCGGGCCTCGCCCGTTCCGTCCCCTGACTGGAGTAATGATCATGACGAAGCCACAGATCGGCGTCATCGGCATGGCCGTGATGGGCCGCAACCTTGCGCTCAATATCGAAAGCCGTGGTTACACCGTGGCGCTCTACAACCGCTCTTTCGACAAGACCGAAGAGGTGGTGCGTGAGAACCCGGGGCGCAAGCTGGTGCCGACGCAGTCGCTGGAGGCATTCGTCGCTGCGCTGGAAACCCCGCGCCGCATCCTGATCATGGTGAAAGCGGGCGACGCGACCGATGCCACGATTGCCGCGCTGCGCCCGCTGTTGGCGCCCGGCGACATCCTGATGGACGGCGGCAACACGCTGTTTACCGACACGATCCGGCGCAACCGTGAGCTGGCGACGACCGGCATCAACTTCATCGGCATGGGCGTCTCCGGTGGCGAGGAGGGCGCGCTGAAGGGGCCGTCGATCATGCCCGGCGGGCAGCGCGATGCGTATGAGCTGGCGGCGCCGATCCTGCGCGAGATCGCCGCACGTGCGCCCGACGGTGAGCCCTGCGTGACCTACATCGGCCCAGACGGCGCCGGCCACTACGTGAAGATGGTGCACAACGGTATCGAGTACGGCGACATGCAGCTGATCGCGGAGGCCTACGCGCTGCTGAAGGGCGTCGCCGGCTTGTCGAACGACGAACTGGCTGACACGTTTGCCGACTGGAATACGGGCGAGCTGGACAGTTTCCTGATCGAGATTACCGCCCAGGTCTTCCGCAAGCGGGATGCCGAGACCGGCGGCTATCTGGTCGATGCGATCCTCGACAAGGCAGGCCAGAAAGGCACCGGCAAGTGGACCTCGCAGTCCGCACTGGATCTGGGTGTGGCCCTGCCCTTGATCACCGAGTCAGTGTTCGCGCGCTGCATTTCCGCCTTGAAGGATCAGCGGGTGGCTGCGAGTGCGGTGCTGGCTGGCCCTGCCGCGGCACCGTTCGAGGGCGATCGCGCGGCCTTCGTCGAGGCGGTTCGCCGCGCGTTGTACCTGTCGAAGATCATCTCCTACGCGCAGGGCTTCGCGCAGTTGCGTGCTGCGTCGGATGAGCACGGCTGGGATCTGCAATACGGCGAGATTGCGAAGATCTTCCGCGCCGGCTGCATCATCCGTGCGCGTTTCCTGCAGCGCATCACCGATGCCTACCAGGCGAATCCGGCGGTGGCGAACCTGCTGCTGGACCCGTACTTCGCCGGCATCGCAGCGGACTACCAGGCCGCCTTGCGCGAGGTGGTGTGCCATGCGGTGCGGGCCGGCGTGCCGGTGCCGACCTTCGCATCGGCGGTGGCGTATTTCGACAGCTACCGTTCGGCGCGCCTGCCGGCCAACCTGATTCAGGCGCAGCGCGACTTCTTTGGTGCCCACACTTACGAGCGCACGGACCGCGCCGGCATCTTCCATTCTGATTGGCAACACGCATGAGCAACCCGACCCCGCGCACCGTCAAGTGCCCCACCTGCAGCCAGCCCGTCGTGTGGGCGCCCGAGAGCCGTTGGCGCCCGTTCTGCTCGGAACGCTGCAAACTGATCGACCTTGGCGCGTGGGCGGACGAGGCTTATCGCGTACCCGGGCAGGAACCGCTGGCGGACGATCTGCCGCCGGGCGCTGACCCGCGCAACTAAAGCGTCGCAGCCTTAGCGGGCTGCGACGCTCTTTGCGAGCTTGCGTCGGGCGAGCGCGTCGACCAGATCCGGCAGCAGCAGCCTGAGCCAGCGGCCGAATTTGCCCTGGCCGGTCATCACGCATTCGCGGCTGCGCCGTGTCATCGCGCGCAGGATCAGGTTGGCGCAGGTCTCCACCGGCATCGCGCGGCCCTCGTCCAACCCGCTCTTGCCGGCGGGTTTGCCGTCGGCGCCGTAGCCACGGTAGCGGATCTCGGTCGCCACCACGCCCGGGTAGGCGATCGTGACACCGACGCCCTGCGCCGCCACTTCGATCCGCAGGGCCTCAAGGAAACCGGTCATCGCGAACTTGCTCGCGCAGTAGGCTGTGCGCCCCGGCACGCCGAAGAGCCCGGCGAGGCTCGACACGCCAACGACCTGCCCATGCCGCGCGAGGATATGCGGCAGCGCATGGCGCACGCACCACAGCGTGCCGAAGTGGTTCACGCGCATCATGTCCTCGTACCAGCCGAAGTCGCTGACCTCGCGGAACATCGCGTGGCCGGATACGCCCGCGTTGGCCACCAGCACGTCGATGCCGCCGAAGCGCTCGACGGCCTTGCGTGCCAGCGCCGCGCAATCGGCTTCGATCCCCACGTCGGTCGGCACGCATAGCACCAGCGCGCCGAGCGCGCTGCACTGTTTGCCGACCGTGGCGAGCTTGTCGGCGTTGCGTGCTGCGAGCACGAGTTTGGGCCGCTGCGACGCGAGCTGGCGTGCGAGTTCCGCGCCGATGCCGTCGGACGCTCCGGTGATCACCACCACCTTGTCGGTGTAGCGCGGCTTCATGGGGCGCTGCGGTGCCAGACGCTGCGGATCGCCGCGATGCCGTGAGCACCGTAGCCACGCGCGGCATCCATATCGGTCGCGATCAGACCGCCGATTGCAAACACAGGCATCGGCAGATCGCGCGTCAGCATGTGGAAGGCGCCCCAACCAATGCCGCTTGCGCCCGGGTGTGTCGCCGTAGGCAGCACCGGGCCGAGCAGGGCGTAGTCGAGTTCGAGGCGGGCGGCTGCTTCGAGGTCGGCGCGCGTGTGGCACGAGGCGCCGACCCAGTCGAAAGCCGGCCGCTCGGAAAGCTCGGGGAGTTGCGCCGCACGCAGATGCAGCCCGTCGGCGCCAACTGCCGCAGCCAGGGCGGCGTCGCCGTTCACCACTGCTAGGGCGCCGTGTGCATGGCAGCGCGCCACGCTCTCACGCGCAAGCTGTTCGCGCGCTTCCGGCGCGAGGGTCACGTCGCGGATCTGCACCAGTCGCAAGCCGGCAGCGAGCGCGGCATCCAGCGCGGCGAGCTGGGCGTCGATACCGATCTCCGCGGCGTGGGTAACGCCCATCGTGCGCGGCAGGCGCAGCGATTTGAGGATCGGTCCATTCGCCGGCAGCATCGGCGACACGCTGAGGGCATCGGCTTGTTGCCATTCGAGCGCCGAGTGCACATGGTCGTTCGGTGTGCCGGACCACTCCGCAACCTCGAAGAAATGCAGCCGCACATGCGCGTGCTCGTACAGGTGTTCGCGCGTGATCCACGGATTTGCGCGCTTGACCGTGATGCCAAGTTCCTCTTCCAGTTCACGCACCAAGGCGGCGTGGGCGGATTCGCCCGGTTCGACCTTGCCGCCCGGGAATTCCCAGTAACCGGCATAGAAGGTGTCCGGCGCGCGCTGACCGAGCAGGAAACTGCCATCAGGCCGCGTGATCACGGCGGCGGCCACTTCAACGCGTTTGCGCATCGCTACTCCCGAAGAAACGCGCCTGCAGCCAGGCGCCGATGAAGATGCCTGCGAGTGCCCACAGCAGATCGAGGTTGCCGAGCCCGAGCCCGGCAATCGCCGGGCCGGGACACACGCCGCAGAGGCCCCACCCAGCGCCGAAGATCGCAGCGCCGATCACGGTGCGGCGCGAGAATGGCGTCTGCCGCTTTTCAAAGAAGGCGCCGGCGAGCGGGCGGGCCAGCAGGCGAGGGCCGATCTGATAGGCGAGCAGGGCGACGATGACCGCGCCGCCGAGCACCAGCAGCAAACCAAGATCCTGAAAGCGCAGGAAGGCGAGCACCACCTCAGGCTGCGTCATGGTCGCGAGTGAGAGACCAAATCCGAAGACCACCCCGCAGAGGAGTGCGATGACCAGCCGGCTCATGGCAGCACCCCGAAGTGCGCGGCCAGTTGGGCGACGACGATTGCGGTGCTCAGGAAGGTGACTACGGCAACGAGCGAGGGCCAGCGCAGCGACGCGAGTCCGCAGATGCCATGGCCAGCGGTGCAGCCATCGCTGAGGCGCGCACCAAAGCCGATCAACAGGCCGCCGGCAAGCATGAGCCAGGGCGGTACGCGGGTGCTGGCGCCGAAATGCCCGAGGCTCGCAGCGAACAGCACGCCGCCGAGGACCAGGCCGGCCGCGTAGGCGAGGCGCCAGTTGCGGCTCTCCAGCAGCTTGGCCTGGTGCAGCGCGGGTAGGCGCGATACCCAGGAGAGGCTGGCGCTGAAGAAGGTCGACAGCCCGCCGACGAGGCCCGCGAGCAGATAGAGCGCGCCAATCGCAGTACCGATCAGCAGCCCGCCGGCGAGGTAATGCCAGGGGCCATTCGGGAACAGGGTCTCAATCATCGGATGCTGCATGGTGGGTTGAAGAAGTGCCGGGCGTGGCGCGGCCCGCCACATCGCGTGCGAACTGCCAGGCAACCCGCCCGCTGCGCGAGCCGCGCATCAGCGCCCACTGCAGCGCTTCGGTGCGCGTTGCCTCGCTGGCGATCTGTGCGTCGGCCACGCCGAAGACGCGCAGCCAGTGGTACACCACCGACAGGTACTCGTTCTGGCCGAACGGGTAGAACGAGATCCACAGGCCGAAGCGTTCCGACAAGGAGATCTTCTCCTCGACCGCCTCGCCCGGGTGCAGCTCGTCGCCCACCTTGTGCGTCTGCAGGTTCTCGGCGAAGTACTCCGGCATCAGATGACGGCGGTTGCTGGTGGCGTAGATCAGCAGGTTGTCCGGCGGTGCGGAGAGGCTGCCATCGAGCACGCTTTTCAGCGCCTTGTAGCCGGGCTCGGAGTCCTCGAAGGACAGGTCGTCGCAGAAGACGATGAAGCGCTCGCGTCGTCCCGCCACGAGATCGACGATTTCGGGCAGATGCAGCAGATCGCTCTTGTCGACTTCGATCAGGCGCAGGCCGCTCGCTGCGTACTCGGCCAGCATCGCCTTGACCAGCGAGCTCTTGCCGGTGCCACGCGCACCCGTGAGCAGCACATTGTTGGCGCGGCCACCGCGCACGAACTGGCGGGTGTTGGCGTCACAACGCGCCTTCTGGTCTTCGATGTCCTGCAGATCGGCCAGCCGGATGCGGTGTGGGTGATGCACCGGCTCAAGCCAGCCGCGTCCGTTGCGGCTGCGCCAGCGATGCGCCGGCGCACTCCAGTCGGGGGGGGGCGCATTCGGCGGCAGCACCGATTCGAGTCGGTCGATCAGCGCCTCGGCGCGCGCGATCAGGTGTTCAAGGGTGGCCATCGCGGTGCGTCTCTCCGGGGTTCTTGTTTTCGATGCGCGCGGGGTCCTTCTTCGGCCAGGTGGCCCACACGATGATCAGCAGCAGTGCGAGCGCGACGCCCGCCTCAAGAAATATGACCCACATGCCACATGGCCCCGCGCGTGAGAGAAAGGGGGCGACGGTTATACTGGCCCGCGCCACGAACTCACAAGTTTAGCCGAACGATGCTTCGCACCCGCCCCGCCTTGCATACCGCTGTTCCCGTGTTGCTTGCCCTGCTGTCCGCGTGTGCAACGGTGCCGGAGACTGCGCCTACCGCCGCCGAATGCCCGGCCTGCCCGGTTTGCCCGACCGTGCCGGAGAAGCCGCCCGAGAAGCCCAAGGCCGATCCGCTGCAGCCGGCAAGCTGGAGCGACCTGCCGGGCTGGGGCGCCGACGATGTGTCGCAAGCCTGGGTTGCGATGCTTTCCTCATGCCGGGCCATGAAGGCGCCCGCCTGGCAGGCCAGTTGCCAGGCGGCCCGCGAGTTGGGCGAGAAACCCAGCGCCGCTGCGGTGCGCGCCTTTGCCGAGCGCGAATGGCAGCCGTGGCGGGTGGTGAACCCGGATGGATCGAACGAGGGTTTGATCACCGGCTACTACGAGCCGCTGATCCGCGGCAGCCGCACCCGATCCAAGTCGTACGACACGCCCGTCTATGCGGTGCCGGACGACTTGCTGATCATCGATATGGGCGAGCTCTATCCAGAGTTGAAGAACATGCGGCTGCGCGGTCGGCTGGAGGGCCGCAAGGTGGTGCCCTACTACTCGCGAGCGCAAATCGAGGCCCGCCCGGACAAGTTGGGCGACAAGGTTCTGCTGTGGGCTGCCGACCCGATCGATTTCTTCTTCCTGCAGGTGCAGGGCTCCGGCCAGGTGCAGCTCGCGGATGGCAGCCGTGTTCGCATTGCCTATGCCGACCAGAATGGCCATCCGTATCAGTCGATCGGCCGCTGGTTGATCGACAAGGGGGAGTTGAAGCTCGAGCAGGCGGGCATGGAGGGCATCCGCAGCTGGGCGCGTACGAACCCCGGTCGCCTCACTGAAATGCTCAATGCGAACCCGAGTTTTGTTTTCTTCCGCGAACAGCCGGCGAACGGCGATGGCCCGAACGGTTCGCAAGGTGTGCCGCTGACGGCGGGGCGATCGATTGCGGTGGATACGCGCAGCGTGCCGCTTGGCGCGCCGGTGTTTCTTGCAACGACTGCGCCGGGCACAGACAAACCGATGCAACGACTGGTGGTGGCGCAGGACACCGGGGGGGCGATCAAAGGCGGCGTGCGTGCGGATTTCTACTGGGGGTTTGGCGCTGAGGCCGGCGCGCAGGCCGGCAAGATGCGCAGCCGTGGCCAAATGTGGGTGCTATGGCCGAAGGGGCAGACCCCTCCTGGGGCGAAGTCAGGCACCTGACTCGTGCGCAGGAGCGATGTAATGCACGACGACGGTGCAGTTTTGTCGCTCATGCACCGCGTCAATGCGTGACGAGCATGCTCCAGTCAGCGAAATCAGCATAAGTTGTTGATTTTATAGAAAACGCCAAATTGGTGCGGTTGTTGCTTGTTGGTGCGCCATCTCGTTATGGAGCCCCTCATGGAGCAACTCAAGACATCCAGCGACGTTCTATTCGTTCTGCTGGGCGCCATCATGGTGCTGGCGATGCACGCCGGCTTCGCGTTTCTGGAACTCGGCACGGTGCGCAAGAAGAACCAGGTCAACGCCCTGGTCAAGATCCTCACCGACTTCGCCGTATCCACGATCGCGTATTTCTTCATTGGCTACGGCGTCGCCTACGGCATTCACTTCTTCACTGGCGCGGAGACGTTCGTCCAGCGCGGCGGTTACGACCTGGTGAAGTTCTTCTTCCTGCTGACTTTCGCTGCGGCGATTCCGGCGATCGTGTCGGGCGGCATCGCTGAACGTGCGCGCTTCCTGCCTCAGCTGGGCGCGACGTTCCTGATCGTCAGCTTCGTTTATCCGTTCTTCGAAGGGATCATGTGGAACGGCAACTTCGGCGTGCAGAAATGGTTCGAAGCGGGCTTTGGCGTGCAGTTCCATGACTTCGCCGGCAGTGTGGTGGTGCACGCGGTGGGTGGCTGGATTGGCCTGGCGGCAGTGCTGATGCTCGGCGCTCGCCGCGGTCGCTACAACAAGGATGGCGCTGTTGCCGCGCACCCGCCTTCGAATATTCCGTTCCTCGCCCTCGGCGCCTGGATTCTGGTGGTCGGATGGTTCGGCTTCAACGTCATGAGCGCGCAGACGATGGACAAGATCTCCGGTCTGGTCGCGGTGAACTCGCTGATGGCGATGGTTGGCGGCACGCTTGCAGCATTGGCTGCCGGCCGCAACGACCCGGGCTTCGTTCACAACGGTCCGCTTGCCGGTCTGGTGGCGGTCTGTGCAGGGTCTGACCTGATGCATCCGATCGGTGCCCTGTTCGTGGGTGCAATTGCGGGCGGGCTGTTTGTGTGGATGTTCACGCTGACGCAAAACCGCTGGAAGATCGACGATGTGCTGGGCGTGTGGCCGCTGCATGGCCTCTGCGGCGCTTGGGGCGGTGTTGCGGCTGGCATCTTCGGCAGCAAGGCGTTTGGCGGCCTGGGCGGTGTCAGCCTGCCGGTTCAAGTGTTCGGCACGCTGGGCGGTATCGTTGTCGCGCTGGTGGGTGGGGCGGCGGTGTATGGCTTGCTCAAGCTGGTCGTTGGAATTCGCCTTGATGCCGAGGAGGAATTCAACGGCGCCGACTTGTCGATCCACAAGATCTCGGCGACGGCTGAGCGCGAAACCCTCTGGTAATGGCGCGCGGCCCTGAGGCGCGAAGGACGTTTGCGCCTCCGGCGCTGGCAAAGAGACCCACGGCTTGCCGTGGGTTTTTTTATGTCAGCGCGCCGCGCGGGGCGATGGCGGTGGCGCCGTTTTACGCAGCGAGCACGGCGTGGATCAAACGCCAAAGCGGTGTTGTGTGAGATATGAGAACGTTGCACTTTCTCCATCACGACCAGAAAACGAATGGATCACCATCCGCTCCATGAAGGCGAGCTCAAGCGTGGCTTGAAGAATCGCCACATCCAGCTTATCGCGCTCGGCGGCGCGATCGGCACCGGCCTCTTTCTTGGGTCTGCCGGCGTCATGAAATCCGCCGGCCCGTCGATGCTGCTGGGCTATGCCATCGGCGGCTTCATTGCCTTCCTGATCATGCGCCAGCTTGGCGAGATGATCGTTGAGGAGCCCGTTGCCGGCTCCTTCAGCCACTTTGCGTACAAATACTGGGGCGATCTGCCGGGCTTCATGTCGGGCTGGAACTACTGGGTGCTGTACATCCTGGTCGGCATGTCCGAGCTGACGGCAGTGGGCAAGTACGTGCAGTACTGGTGGCCCTGGATTCCGATGTGGGCCACCGCGGCCGCGTTCTTCGTGATCATCAACCTGGTGAACCTCGCCAGCGTGAAGGCCTACGGCGAGACCGAGTTCTGGTTCGCGCTCATCAAGGTGGTGGCGGTGATCGGCATGATCGTGCTGGGCGGCTATCTGCTGCTCTCCGGCCATGCGGGCCCGGATGCCACGGTTCGCAACCTGTGGGAGCGCGGTGGCTTCTTCCCGAACGGCTGGTCCGGATTGGCGATCATGCTGCCGATCATCATGTTCTCGTTCGGCGGGCTGGAACTCGTTGGCATCACGGCTGCGGAAGCGAGCGACCCGGGCAAGACGATCCCGAAGGCGATCAATCAGGTGATCTATCGCATCCTGATCTTCTACATCGGCGCGCTGGCGGTACTCCTGTCGCTGACACCCTGGGATACGCTGGTCGCGACCCTGGCCCAACACGCCGAGGCGGGTGACGAGTATGGCGGCAGCCCGTTCGTGATGGTGTTCTCGATGCTGGGCAGCGATGTGGCCGCCAACATCCTCAACTTCGTCGTACTGACCGCCGCGCTGTCTGTGTACAACAGCTGCGTATACTGCAACAGCCGCATGCTCTACGGCTTGGCGGATCAGGGCAATGCGCCGCGCGCACTGATGAAGGTGGATGATCGCGGCGTGCCGATGCTCGCGATCGGGCTGTCGGCGCTGGTGACGGGCCTGTGCGTGGTGGTGAACTACGTGATTCCGGCCAAAGCGCTGGAGATGCTGATGGCGCTGGTGGTTGCCGCGCTGGTCATCAATTGGGCGATGATCTCGCTGGCGCATTTGAAGTTCCGCGCAGCCAAACTGAGCGAGGGCGTAACACCCGCCTTCAAGGCGCTCTGGCATCCGTTCGGCAACTACCTCTGCCTCGCCTTCATGGTGGCGATCCTGGTCGGGATGTACATGATCCCGCCGCTGCGTGCGTCGGTGCTGGCGATCCCGTGCTGGCTCGCGCTGCTCTGGGCCTGCTACCACGTCAAGATGCGGCGCCGCTGACGCGGCGGGCGAATCGAAGGGGCGCTGAGGCGCCCCTTTTTTCCTCCTTGCGAACCCTCGTCATTTTCCCTGCTTGACCCACATTGGGGCGTTCGGCGGCCCAAACCGGGGTCGCGTGTGTGCGGATGCACCGGAGCGGGGCCAGTTGATTACCGTCAGAGGTTGGATGCACCGCGAGGCATAGGCTTGCACCATCTTCTACCGTGGGCATATGCCCTCAAGGCGGTCTATCATGCCGTTCGGCGCTGCAGCTTTCTTCTATCGTGAGATGGTTCATCGGGTCGATGAACGCTCGCCCTCCGATCACGCGCTCTCGCAGCCTGCGCTGCACCATGGCGTACCGGAACGAGACCGCGGTCGCGATGACGAACTGATTGCCGCTGTCGAGCGTGATCGAGCAGAGGCTGCCACTGGCCTAGCCTGATAGCAGTATCGGCAAGGCCGGATACGCCGCTTACTCCGGCGTAGTGCGCGGTAATTCGATGGTCAGCGTCGTGCCGTGACCGGGCTCACTCGTCACGGCCACGTCGCCATCCAGCACGCCGGTGACGATGTTGTAGACCGCGTGCAGCCCGAGCCCGCTGCCGCCCTGCCCGAGGGCGGTGGTGAAGAAGGGGTCGAAGATCCGCTCCAGGTTCTCGCCGGAGATGCCCACCCCGTCGTCGCGGATGCGGATCGTCATCCGCACGGCATCGGCGTCGGCGGTGATCACGATGTTGCCGCCTTCGCGGGCCGCAAAGGCATGCTGATAGCAGTTGGCGAGGCAGTTGAGCAGCATCCGCTCCCATAGCGCCGGATAGCTATCCACTTCGATCGGGCCGGCGACGCGAACCTCTGTCTGAACGTCCTGGCGCTCGGCGCGGATCCGCGCCAACACTGCGCAGTCGCGCAGCAACTCGGCGACATCGAAGCGGCGGCGCTCGCCTTCCCGGCGGTCCGCCGCAGTATCGCGGAAGCGCACGACCAGCGCGGCCGCGCGCTCAAGGTTGCCCACCAGCTGCCGCGCACTCTCTTCAGTGGCTTCAAGGTAGTCGCTGAGCTCGGATCGACGGATACCGCTGTCAAGCGCATGGCGCATCTGCCCGGTGCGGTCTTCCAGCGCCGAGGCCAGCACCTTGGCGTTGCCGATTGGGGTGTTCAGCTCGTGCGCGACACCGACCACCACCTTGCCGAGGCCGGCGAGCTTTTCGGTACGTACCAGGCGTTGCCGCGTGTGGTTGAGGGTTTCGATCGTCTCGGAGAGTTCGGCATTTCGCTCGGCCAGTTCCTGGGTGCGGCTGGCGACGCGTTGCTCAAGTGTCTCGTTGAGTTCGCGCACCTCGCGCTGCGAACGCTCGAGTGCATCGATGCGCTCATCAATGGCGCCGGCCATCGTATTGAACGATGCAGCAAGCTGCGCGTACTCGTCGCGCCCGCGCTCATTCACATGGCGGCTGTAGTCTCCACCGGCAATCGCCTGCGCTGCGCGCACAAGGCGGCTGAGCCGGCGTGACAGCCGGAAGCCGGTCAGCCCGAAAAAGGCGGCGGCGAGTACGAAGCTCAAGGTCAGGATCAGCAGGCCGTCGCGCAACAATCCGTTCACGAGTTGCTTGAAGCCACCAACCCCGAGGCCGTACTGCAGGGTGCCCACTTCGTTCGCGGCGAGCAGGATCGGCTGACGCACATGCATCACGCCTTCTTGAACCGCGCGCTCGATGTCGGCGGTTGCTGCGGGCAAGGGGGCGCGTGGCACATGTCCGGCACTGACGATCGCCTCGCCCTTGGGGCCGATTACGACGAGATAGGTCAGGCCGGATTCACTATCGGATTCGGCCAGCAGTTCGCGCAGATAGTCCTGCAGCAGCTCTAGCCGCCCCTCTCCGGCGTAAGGGGCGATCGTCAAGTTGATCAGGCGCGACATCTGCGCGGTTTGCTGGCGCAGGTCGCGGTCAAGCGCGGCGCGAATCAGCCGGCTCGAGTTGAAGCCTAGCGCGAGCGCGAACACCAGCAGGATTGCGAGGCTGGCCAGTGTCAGGCGGATGCCGGACGATCGCCACCATCGGACCTTGGATAGATCCGATGGCACTGGTTTCGCGATGTCAGGCGTGGGCGTGGTGCCCATGAACATCCTCGTCGGGGCCACAAGTGGGGCCCATAGATCGACTACGGACGGGGGACGGAAATCTTGAGGGCAGGGCCATTTTGCCCCACGCCCTTACTTGCCCTTGGCCGGCTTGTTCTTCTCGGCTTGCGCAATCGCCTCTTCGAGTTTCGCGCGCGGCATGAAGCCGCCAAGGCGCGAACCATCGGCGAGGAACATCGTCGGCGTGCCGTTGATGCGCAGTTTGCGACCCAGCGCGACGTTCTTTTCGATCGGGTTGCTGCAGTCGGCCGCCTTGGCCAGCTTGCCGTCGATCATCCAGCCCTGCCACGTTGCCGAGCGATCCTTGCTGCACCAGATCGCTTTGGACTTTTCGGCCGAATCTGGCGAAAGGATCGGGTACAGGAAGGTGTAGATCGTCACGTCCTTGAGCTGCTGCGCTTCGGCTACGAAACGCTTGCAATAGCCGCAGTTGGGATCCTCGAACGTCACCAGCGTGCGCTTGCCATTGCCGCGCACCGTTTTCACCGCCTGGTCGAGCGGCAGGTCCCCGATATTTACCTTGTTGAGCACCGCCTGGCGCTCGGCCGTGATGTTGGTGCGACGCTTCAGGTCAACCAGCTGGCCGTCGATGAAGAAGCTGCCCTGCTCGTCGGTGTAGACCATCTCGCCGGTTTCCAGCACCACTTCATAGAGGCCGCCGTAGGTCGTCCGGGTGACGGACTGGATCGCCTCCTGGCCGATGAAATCGTTAACCGCCTTGCGGATTTCCGCCTCGCCGCCAAAGGCGGGGGCGGTGAGGGTGGCGAACAGCGCCGTGGCGGCGACGAGATGCTTCATCAAAAACTCCGAAGGTCAGATCAGGCCAGCCGCGTAGCGCACGAGGGCGCTGCGCACGACCGGCAGTCGGTTGGTTACTTGCATGCCGCCGTTGCGTAAGGCGGCCAGCAGCGGGTTGCGGGGGCGGAAGAGGCGGTTCAAGGCGTGGGTGACCCCCTGCATCAGCCGCACTTCCTCGTTACGCGCCCGGGCATAGCGGCGCAGGGTTGTCAGCTCGCCGCAATCGCGGTGTGCGGGCAGCCCGTTGAGCAGATCGGCCAGTACGCGGGCGTCCTGAAAGCCCAGGTTGATGCCGTGCCCTGAGAGCGGGTGGATCGCGTGCGCTGCGTCGCCAATCAACGCAACGCGCGGTGCGACGACCCGCGGAACCTGCATCAGCCGAAGCGGAAAGCCCGCAGGCGGGGTCACGAGTTCCAGCTTGCCAAGCCGGTTCCCGCCTGCCGCAGCCACCCGTGTGCAGAACTCATCGGGCGCCAGCGACAGCAATTCCCGTGCGTGTGCCTCCGGGGTGGACCACACAATCGAGATCCGGTTCTCGGGCAGTGGCAACCACGCGAGGATGCCGTCTTCGCGAAACCACTGGAAGGCGGTGTCGTGATGTGCGCCTTCGCACTTGAAGTTGGCCACGACGCCGAGTTCGCCGTAAGGGGTGGTGTGCACCGGCAGGCCCGCGGCACCGCGTACCCACGAGTCGGCGCCATCGGCCGCCACAACGAGGCGGGCACGGATGCGACGCCCGTCGTCGAGCGTCACGGTTGCCGCGTCGTCGTCGACGTCCAGTGCGTTGGGGCGCGCGGGGCACAGCAGGCTCAGATTGGGTTGGCGGCGCAGCGTTTCCCACAGCTCAACGGCCAACGGCGAAGCTTCCAGAATCCAGGCCAGCGCATCGAGGCCGGCGTCGTAGGCCGAGAAGTTCAGCGCGCCACCGCGATCGCCGAACACCTGCATCGCTTCGACGCGGTTGATGCGGCTTGCGTCAAGATGCTGCCAGGCACGGATGCGCGTGAGGAAGTCGACGTTCGTCGGGCTGACGGCGTAGACGCGTGCATCCCAGCCATCGGCGCGGCGGGGCGGACGGGCTTCGAGCATGCCGACGCGCAGCGGGCTGCCGGCCAGGGCGCAGGCGAGGCTACCGCCGGCGAGGCCGGCGCCGACGATCAGGACATCCAGTTCCATGAGTTGGAATCAGCGCGAGGCGTGAAAGCGAGACCCGCCATTCTGCCCGAGCCGGAGGTAACTTTGAATTTGTCGCAAACAGCAAAATTGGTTGGGTGCCGGCGTGCCAATGCAACCTAGAATCTTCCACTGCGTCTTATGGGCGCCGAAACAATTTTTATAAGAGGTGGATCAGCATGCGAAGTGAGCTGAAGCGACGGATTCTGGCGTCTTGCCTAGCCCTGGCCGGGCTGGCCGCCTGGCCGGTTTGTGCCGAAACGCCCGCCGCCCCCGCGGCCAAGGCGCCTGCAGCCGTAGCGGTACCCGCTACGGTGGATGGGTTCTCCGATGTCGGCCCGGTGCCGTTTGCGCCGGTGGATAGCGGCCTCGCTCCCGACTGGTACAAAAAGGGTGTGTTTACCGAGATCCTCGTGCGCGCCTACCAGGACAGCAACGGCGACGGCATCGGTGACCTCAAGGGCCTCACGAGTCGGCTGGACTACCTCAAGTCGGTCGGCATCACCGGCATCTGGCTGATGCCGATCTTCCGCAGCAGCGACCATGACCACGGCTATGCGGTCGAGAATTACCGCGAGATCGAGCCCGACTACGGCACGCTGGCCGACTTCGACAACCTGATCGCCGAGGCGCACAAGCGCGGCATCGGCATCATCGTCGACTATGTGATGAACCACAGCTCGGCCGACCACAAGCTGTTCGACGCCTCCATGAAGGTCAAGTCGCCCTACCGCGACTGGTATGTCTGGGCGCAGCCGCACCCCGAAGGCTGGACGACCTTCTCGGGCGACCCGTGGCGCGAGATGGGCGATTGGTACTACTACGCTGCCTTCGATGCCGGCATGCCCGACTTCAACCTGCGCAAGCAGGAGGTGGTCGATTTCCACATGAACAACCTGCGCTTCTGGCTCAACCGCGGCGTGGATGGCTTCCGCTTTGATGCGGTTGGCGTGCTGTACGAAAACGGCTCGATCGCATGGGACAACCAGCCGGAAAACCATGTGCTGATGAACAAGGTCCGTCAGCTGCTGGACCAGTACGGCAAGCGCTACATGGTGTGTGAAGCACCGAGCGACCCGGTGCCGTTTGCCGGCGAGAACTCGTGCGGCAGCGCGTTTGCGTTCGGCCTGCAGAAGCACATCGTGCATAGCGTGAAGATGGGCCGCGTGATGCCCGATCTGCTCTACACGCTGCAGACCTTCCCGGTCGCACGCATGGGCACGATCCTGTCGAACCACGACTGGTTTGCCGGTGCGCGCCCGTGGCGCCAGTTCAACGGCGATGTGAAGAGCTACAAGATGGCCGCGGCCACCTTGCTGACGCTGCCGGGCATGCCCTTCATCTACTACGGCGAAGAAATCGGCCTTGGCCTGTCGGACGAGAGCTACCACGACGACCAGAAGATCCGTGGCCCGATGGCCTGGGATGCGAACCAGCCCTTTGGTGGCTTCACCAACTCCGACTCGGCCTTCCGCCCGCTGGTGCAGAACTGGAAGACCAACAACGTCGCTGCCGAAGACGCGAACCCGACGTCGCTGCTCAACTGGTACCGCGCCCTGATCGGGCTTCGCGACAATGAACCGGCCCTCTCGGTTGGCAGCTTCAAGCCCATCTCGGCGCAGGACGAGCAGATCTTTGCGTTCGAGCGTGAGTACGAAGGCACCCGGATGCTGGTGCTGCTCAACTACGCCTACCGCGACGGCAAGCTCGATCTGCCCGCCGGCTTCGATGCCAGCAAGTGGCAAACGGTCTTCCCGGCCGGTGGTCAGCTCAAGGTGGCACCGAAGAAGGTCAAGAAGGGCGAAGCCGCGAAACTCGAATTGCAGATGGGCACGCAGGAAGTGATGGTGCTCAAGGCGATCAAGTAAGCCTGAGCCGCCAGCTGCAAAGAAACGCCCCGCATCGTCGGGGCGTTCTTCTTTGCGTTTGCCAATCTCAGGGGATGGGCCTGCGGTCGCACCGCGCCAGGGTTTCGGTCAGGCGGTCCACGAACGCCCGAGTCTTGGCGGGCACCCAGCGCCGGCTCGGCATGACCGCCCAAGCGGTGACCGGCGGGGCAGCCCAGTCGGGCAGCACCCGCAACAGCTCGCCACGCGCGACGTGCGCGGCGACGAAGTCCTGCGGCACGAGCGCAATGCCCGCGTCGCGCAGGGCAAAGCCAATCATCAGGCCCATCGAGTTCGCGATCAGGCGCCCTGGCGGGTTGCCTTCCCAGCGCTCGTTGCCACGACGCAGCCGCCAGATCGCCGGATCGCCGTCGCGGCTCAGCAAGAGCACGGCGCGGTGGTCCAGCAGCGCCGGCGGCTCGGACGGTGTGCCGTGCGCCGCCAGATAGCGCGGCGACGCGAACAGGCCCGGCCGCACATCCGCCAGACGGCGGGCGACCAGCGTCGCGTCGTCGGGCAAATCGCCCATGCGCACGGCCAGATCGAAGTTCTCGCCGACCAGGTCCACCCGCCGCGGCGACAGGTCCAGTTCAAGGGTGACCGCCGGATAGCGCTCTGCGAAGTCCACCAGCATGTCGGCGAGCACGGTTGCCGCGAAATCAGCCGGCATCGAAACGCGCAGACGGCCACTTGGTTCGCTCTGCCTGTGTTCGGCGAGCGCCGCAGCGGCATCCACTTCCTCCGCCAAGCGGTTGGCGTGCTCGAGCAGACCCTGGCCGAAGTCGGTCAGCGTCAGGCGGCGGGTGGTCCGGGTCAGCACGCGTTCGCCCAGGTTCGCTTCGAGCGCGGCGATTCGGCGCGATACGGTGGACTTGGGCAGGCCGACCCGTTCCGCCGCGCGGCTGAAACTGCCGCTCTCGGCGACGCGGGCGAACAGCAGCAGGTCGTTGGCGTCCAGTTGCATCGGGGCTCCAATCCAGAAAAGCAGCCGCTATTGTTGCATTGGCGGAACGATGTTGTGCGTTTTAAGGGCTTCTGGTGCAGATTGGTCCGCAATAAAGTCTCTCCACACCACAGCGCTTGCAGCCCTCCCGGCTCGGCGCCCAACCGAACGGAGACTCACATGAACATCCTGCAGATCAATACCAGCGCCAAACGCAACGCATCGGAATCGACCCGCCTCGCCAACCGCATCACCGAGAGCCTGCTGGCCAAGCATGCCGGCGCTAACGTAACGGTGCGCGACCTCGCAGCGAATCCCTTGCCCGCTATCGACGAAACGATCCTTGGCGCGCTGTTTACGCCAGCAGACGCCCGCACCGCGGCGCAGAACGAGATCGTCGCCGCGAGCGACGCACTGATCGCCGAACTGCAGGCCGCCGACGTGCTGGTGTTGGGCGTGCCGATGTACAACCTGGGTGTGCCGGCGCAGGCCAAGCACTGGATTGACGCGATTGCCCGTGCCGGCGTGACCTTCCGTTACACCGCCAACGGCCCCGAGGGGCTGGTCAAGGGCAAGACGGTCTACCTTGCGCTGACCCGCGGTGGCATCTACCGTGATACGCCGATGGATACGCTGCTGCCTTACTTGCGCACGGTGCTGGGTTTCCTTGGCATGACCGACGTGCGCCCGGTGTTTGCCGAAGGTTTGGCGATGGGCGCGGAGGCTGCCGTCAAGGCATTCGCCGAAGCTGAACGCGAAATCGAAGCGCTGGTCTGAGCGCTTGGGGTTATCGGCGGCCGGCCGCCCTCGGGCGGTCCGGCCCCGCAACGAAAGGAATCATCATGAACGCGCCCGAAACCATCACGCTGACCCGCTCCCGCAAGGTCGAGCGCCTCGTCACCGGCGTGCCGACCTCCGACGGCGCCGGGGTCAAGCTGACCCGTGTGCTGACGCAGCCGCTGCAGCGCCGGCTCGATCCCTTCCTGATGCTGGACGCCTTCGGCAGTGAATCGGCCTCCGACTACATCGCCGGTTTTCCGCCGCATCCGCACCGCGGGTTCGAGACCATCACCTACATGCTCACCGGCCGCATGCGTCATCGCGATAGCGCCGGCCATGAAGGCCTGGTCGAGGACGGCGGGGTGCAGTGGATGAGCGCTGCGCGCGGCGTGATCCACTCCGAAATGCCGGAGCAGAACGAAGGCCGCATGGAAGGTTTCCAGCTTTGGTTGAACCTGCCGGGCGCGCACAAGATGGATGCGCCGTGGTATCGCGACATTCCGGGCGCGGCAATCCCTGAGTTCGTCGACGCGGGCGGCGCTACGGTGCGCGTGATCGCGGGGGAAAGCCATGGCGTGGCCGGTGCGATGCAGCGGCCGGATACCGAGCCGCTGTATCTGGACGTGCATCTGCCGGCAGGTAGCCGCTTCGAGCAACGCATTCCGGCGGGGCACAACGCCTTCGTCTATGTTTATCGCGGCGAAGTGGCGCTGGGTGGTGACCAGGACGGGGTGGGCGAGCGGCGCATGGCGATCCTCGCGAACGCCCCGGATGCGGAGGGCGTTGTGGTGCAGGCTTGCCGCGATGCACGATTGATCATTGTTGCGGGTAAGCCGCTTGGTGAGCCGATCGTGCAGTACGGCCCCTTCGTGATGAACACCCGCGAAGAGATCGAGGCGACGTTGCGCGAATTCCGTGACGGCAGCTTCGAGGCCCAGGCCGGCTCGCTGGCGGGCTGACGCGTCGGGCAGTTCTGCTTGGCCCGCTTCTCGGTCGCGCGCGGTTTGGCGACTGGGAAGCGGGCCTAGAACTTGAGTTCGAGTGCCAGTTGCCAGGTAGGCAGGCCGGCGACCTTGATGCGCTCATCGGCCACCGGCTGCCCGCCGGTTTCCGCGGTGGTCCGGCTGCTGCTACCCCAGCCGCCCAGGTTGGAGCCACTCAGGCGCAGCAGGGCGTCGCGCGTCATCGCCCAACTTACGTAGGCGTCGTACACCGTCTTGTCGCCCACGCTGCGCGTCTGCTGGTCGGAGAGCCGCACGGTGTAGCTGTGCGCCCAGTTAACGTTGCCGCCGAGTTTCCACCCCGGTCCGGCGGGCTGCCATTCAAAACCGAGGTTGGCGATCTGGTCGGGCGTGTCTTCCAGCTTGTTGCCGGCGTCGTCGCGTGTTTGCGTGTGTGTGTAGTTGCCGTTGATCTGCAGTACGGGCCCGGCCGGAAGCCAGCTCGTGAGGTTCAGCTTCCATTCCAGCTCCGCACCGCGGACCTGCGCCTGCCCCTCGTTAACCGGGCGTGATACCCAGCGGCCATCGGCGCCCAGCGTCAGCTCGCGGCGGATCAGATCGGTGATGCGGCGGGTGAACAGGTTGGCCGAGGCCATGCTGTGCGCATCGAAGTAGCGTTCTAGCGCCAGCTCGAAGCCCCATGCGGTTTCAGGTCGCAATTCGGGGTTGCCGCTGCGATCCGGCCGCGTCAGGCTGTTGTCGGGTGCGCGCACCGTCAAGCCCGAGAGATCGTCCAGGCGCGGCGCGCGGAAGGTGCGCGCGAGGCTGCTGCGTAACACCGTAGCCCCGGCTTCACCGAACTTTTGCGCCAGTTGCAGCGACGGCGCCCAGATGCCGTAGCGCGCGATCAGCGGCGCCCCGGCGCTGTCCTGCGTGTGGGAATGCAGCACCTCACGACGCAGGCCACCGGTGAGTGTCGTCGTCTCGAACGGGCGCCATTCATCCTGCAGGTAGGCCGCGGCGTTCAGCTCTCGCTGTTCGAGATTGTCATTGGACGAGATTGCCGCTGCGCCGGTCTCCAGCGTGGCTGCCTGTTCGCTGCGGCGGTTGTCGGTCCATTCCGCGCCGATTGCCGGCGTGTGCGTTGCGCCCTCGGCTGCAGCCCAACGCAGCGACGCGCTGCTGCCCTGTTCCCGCACCGTCGTTTGATTGTCGCTGATGCTGCTGGTGCTGCCGGCTGCGTCGTACTCGTTGCGCAGTGTGCTGCTGCGTTCGCGGTTGCCGTTCAGGCCGAGGCGCAGGTTCAGTGTGTCGCCGTCGTTCCAACGCAGGCGCCAGCCGCCGCCGAGTCGCCACAGATCCCGCTCGCGGCTGCTGTCTTCATGGGCAGTGGCCGCCTTGGGTGTGCCGAACAGGGCTTGCGTGTGTTCATCGCCGTGCGCTTCGCTCTCGGTGTGGGTGGCGAAGAGTTGCAGGCTCAGTTGGTTCGCGCGGTCGAGCCGCCAAGTAAGGCGCGGGGCGAGGCTGGCGTCGCGGGTGCGCTGTGTCACCTCGCGGTGCGTCAGCGCCTCGGTCTCCAGCGCTCCGCTGTCGTCGTAATCCAGGCTATGCCGCATCTGGTCGGCAATCTGGTCGCGCTGGTTGGCGTTGGCCGAAAACAGCCACGACAAGCCGCCGCTGCGGCCGGTGTTCTGTAGCCCGATCTGCGGCGACACATGGCCGTCGACTTCCGACAGGCCCGGGCGCAGCCGTGTCTGCGCGCGCCCTGCATCATCGCGCAGCACGATGTTGATGGTGCCGGCCACCGCCTGTGCGCTGAATTCGGCGACGCCGCCGCGCACAATCTCGATGCGTTCGATCATCTCGGCCGGAATCAGGTCGATCGGGCCGGCGCGGTTACGCCCGTGCCCGCCGATCCGTTCGCCATCAACCAGAATTTGCGTGTAGGCGCCGCTCAGCCCGCGCATCTTCACTTCGCCCGGCGAACCCGGTGCGCCACTGACGGTTACACCCGGCAAGCGCCGCAGCAGATCACCGACCGTCGCCTCGCCATACTTCTCGATTTCCTCGCGACCAATGATGACCTTGGCTGTGGCGGCATCGCGCCGAGCGGCTTGGGCGTCGCGCGTGCCGGTTACGACGATCCTGGCCGGTTCGCTATCGGGCGCCGCAGGGGATTCACGGGTTTCACCGGCGCTGGCGCGTGCGGCGAGCCCGATCAGCAGCCAGCACGGCAGACGGAACACGCGCACGGCGGGGGCTCAGGTTTCGTCGTCTTCGCCAGAGCCGACCGCGGCGCGGCCCAGCCGGTCGAGCACCGCTTCCCAGCCGGCTTCCGCGGGCGGCGCTTCGACGAGGATCTGGCTGGCGCCGAGCGCGTCGAGCGCGCGCAGGTTGGCGTAGAGGTCGTGCGCGAAGCCGGCGGCGCTCGCCGGCGCCTGGATCCAAACGCGGTGCGCCAGCGTGCTCGCGGTTCGGCGCGCGATCACGGCCGCCTCGGGGCCGGCACTGGCGAGCGCGGATTCCAGGGCTTCGCTTGCGACGAGGGCGAGTGGCGTGCGCGGCGCGTAGTGCGCGGCGAGTGAGCCTGAAACGCGCGGCGTATCTTCGGTGTGCGCCGCGGCCGGCGCGCGCATCGCCGGGCGGCGGCCGATCACGGCGGCGACTGCATCCGGGCCGATCGCACCCGGGCGCAGGATCACCGGCCCGGCTTCGTTCAGACGCGAGAGGTCGAGGATCGTCGATTCGATACCGACGTTGCAGGCGCCGCCGTCGAGGATCATCGCGACGCTTTCGCCCAGTTCGTCGAACACATGCTGAGCAGTGGTCGGGCTGATGCGGCCGAAGCGGTTGGCCGAGGGCGCCGCGATACCGCCGCCGAAGGCGCGCAGCAACGCGAGCGCGACGGGGTGATCCGGCACGCGCAGGCCGACGGTGTCTTGCCCGCCGGTGACCACGTCCGGCACATCCGCTTCCTTCTTCAGGATCAGCGTCAGCGGGCCGGGCCAGAAGGCGCGGGCGAGTGCGATTGCTTCCTTCGGAATCTCGCGCGCCCAAACGGTCAGCGCTTCGGCGTCGGCCAGATGCACGATCAGCGGGTGGTCGGCTGGGCGCCCCTTGGCGGCAAAGATCTTCGCCGCCGCCTGTGGATTGGCGGCATCCGCACCCAGCCCGTACACCGTCTCGGTCGGCAGCGCGACGAGTTCGCCCGCGCGTAGCAGGGCCGCGGCGCGGGCGAGCGATTCGGGTGTCGGGTTCTGGATCATCTGCGGGCGTCAGTGCGCTGGGCGCTTACTCGTCCTGAATGCCGATGGCCTTGCGCGCAGCCATCGCGGTCTCGATTGCCTTGGCCGGATCAGCGTCGATCACCGTGAAGTGGCCCATCTTGCGGCCCGGGCGGGCGTGGTGCTTGCCGTAGAGGTGCAGCTTCAGGTTCGGGATCGCGAGCAGCTGCGACCAGTCCGGCTCGCGGTAGTGGCCGTGCGAATCCGGGCCGGGCTGGGTCGGGTCGTACCAGATGTCGCCAAGCAGGTTCACCATCACCGCGGCGCTGTGCGCGCGAGCGTCACCCAGCGGCAGGCCGACCAGCGCGCGCACCTGCTGTTCGAACTGATCGGTGACGCAGGCGTCGATCGTGTAGTGGCCGCTGTTGTGCGGGCGCGGCGCCATCTCGTTTACATACAGCTCGCCGCGCGAAACGAAGAACTCGACCGCCATGGTGCCGATGTAGTCGAGCTGCTCGGCGATGCGCTCGGCCAGCTCTTCAGCGGTATCGCGCTGGCAGCCGGAGGCGCGCGCCGGTGCGATCGAAACGTCGAGGATGCCGCGTGCGTGCGCGTTCTCGGCGGTCGGGAAGCATTTCACCTTGCCATGCTCGTCGCGCGCCAGCACCACCGACACTTCGTAGTCGAGCTTGAGCATCTGCTCCAGCACGCAGGCTTCGCCCTTGAAGGCCTGGAAGGCGGCGAGCGCTTCGTCGTGATTCGCGACGCGCGCCTGGCCCTTGCCGTCGTAGCCGAAGCGGGCGACCTTCAGGATGCCGGGGAAAAGCACGGACGGCGCGTTGCGCACATCGGCTTCCGTGTTGATCGGCGCGAAGGGGGCGTGCGGGATGCCGTTGTTCGCCAGAAAGGTCTTCTCGGCAACGCGGTTCTGGCAGATCGCAACGGCGTCCGCCGAGGGGCGCACCGGCACGAACTTGGCGAGGTAGTCGAGGGTGCCGGCCGGCACGTTCTCGAACTCGGTGGTGATCGCCGCGCAGCCGGCGGCCAGTTGATCCAGCGCGGCGTAGTCGTCGAAAGCTGCTTTCAGGTGGCGATCGGCGGCGACGCCGGCCGGGCTGTTGGGGTCCGGGTCGAGCACCCAGACCTTGTAGCCCATCTCATGGGCGGCCAGCACAAAGAAGCGGCCGAGCTGGCCACCGCCAAGCATGCCCAGGGTGGCGGGCGGGAGGATTGCGCTCATCTGCTCAGTCCGTCGGCGAGAAGTTCAGACTTCGTCGAGTTTCATGTCCAGCACGCTCTGCGTCTGCTTGGCGCGGAATGCGTCGAGCATGATGCGCAGGCGGCTGTTCTCGTTGGCCAGCATCGCAACCGCGAAGAGGCCGGCGTTGGCCGCACCCGCTTCGCCGATCGCGAAGGTGGCGACCGGGATGCCCTTGGGCATCTGCACGATCGAGTGCAGGGAATCGACGCCCGAGAGCGCCTTGCTTTGCACCGGCACGCCGAGCACCGGCACCGTGGTCTTGGCGGCCAGCATGCCGGGCAGATGGGCTGCACCGCCAGCGCCCGCGATGATCACCTGCAGGCCGCGGTCGCGCGCCGCTTCGGCATATTCGAACATCAGGTCCGGCGTGCGGTGGGCGGAGACGACGCGCGCTTCGAAAGGCACGCCGAATTCCTTGAGGATGCGGGCGGCGGCCTGCATCGTCGGCCAATCCGAGTTGGAGCCCATCACGATGCCGACAACGGGTTGTTCGTTCATTTTTTCGTCCAGAGAAGCAAGATCGCGGATGGGCGTGCGTGGTCACGCCTCATCCGCATGTCCGCGGGGGCGGGTGTTCAGGCCTTGGCGGCCGCGCGTTGTGCGGCAAGCAGGGTGTTACCGAGCAGCATCGTGATCGTCATCGGGCCGACGCCGCCGGGCACCGGCGTGATCAGCGAGGCGACCTGGCTGGCGGATTCGAAGTCGACGTCGCCGCAGAGCTTGCCCGAGGGCAGGCGATTGATGCCGACGTCGATCACCACCGCGCCGGGCTTGAGCATGTCGCCGGTGACGAAGTTCGGGCGGCCCACCGCGGCGACGACGATGTCGGCGCGCTTCACATGGCCGGCGAGATCCTTGGTCTTGGAATGGCACACGGTGACCGTGGCGCCGGCGGAGAGCAGCATTACGGCCATCGGCTTGCCGACGATGTTGCTGCGGCCGATCACGACGGCGTCGGCGCCCTGCACCTGAACGCCGCCGACTTCCAGCATCTTCATCACGCCCCACGGGGTGCAGGGGTAGAAGCTCTCGCGGCCCTGCAGCAGCATGCCGAAGTTCTCGGCATGGAAGCCGTCGACATCCTTGGCCGGGTCGATTGCTTCGAGCACGGCCTCTTCATCGAATTGCTTGGGCAGGGGCAGTTGCACCAGGATGCCGTGCACGCTCGCGTCGGCATTGAGTTCGGCGATCTTCGCCAGCACTGTTTCGGGCTGCGCGTCAGCCGCATATTCGAACTTCAGCGAACGGAAACCGGCTTTCTCGCAGGCGGCGACCTTGTTGCGGACGTACACCGCCGAGGCGGGGTCCGATCCGACGAGGATCACGGCGAGGCAGGGCTGGGCGCCTTGCGCGGTGAGTTGGGCTGCCTTCAGGGCGATGTCTTCGCGGACCTGTTCGGCGATTGCCTTGCCATCGAGAATGCGGGCGGTCATGGGCTAAGTCCCGGAATATTCAGGAAAACCGGGCAGTTTACCACCGCGTTGTCGGGGCGGCGAGCGCTTTGTCAGGGCTCAGGCGTAGGCTTCGAAGCGCTGTGTGGTCGGCGCACTTGAGTTGGCTGCCTGGTAGGCGCTGGCAATGCGCGCCGCGGCGGTGCTGGCATCTCCGCTTGCATCGGCGGTTGGCGCTTCGGCAGTTGTTTCGTCCTGCGGCGGTGGGGCCTCGGGCGTGCGTACCCTGAAGGCAGTGAAGTCATTCGACTCGTTCTGGTGGGCGAGCCAATCATTCGCTGCCTCGGCTGATTTGGCGTAGGTCTTGATTGTCTGCATCGCCATTTGCGTCCGAACGACCTGGCTGCTGAGTTCGTTGACGAAATCAACGTAATCGCTGCTGTGGCCCTTCTTGTTCATTTCGCGCTGGATGACCGCGCTTTGCATCATGACCTTGCCGGCGGAGCCGGTGAAGTCAAAGCGCTGGGCGATGTCGACGCGCCGCGTGCCGGGCTGCGTCGGATGGGTGGCTTGGATCGGGAGGGTGGCTGAGATCGGGGACATTGCGGGCGCTCCGTAGCGATGCTTGATCGTATCGGGGGCTCCGCAAAAAGACCCTAGCCCGACGGGACAGTGGTTTGTCCTGCCGGGCCGCGGTTGCGGTTCTATTGCGTCGGCGTGTGCTCAGCGCCGCGGGGCGTCGGCGCTCATCACCATTTGCACCAGTTCAGCGAGCGATGAGACGCCCATCTTCTCCATCACGCGGGCACGGTGTACCTCGACTGTCTTGATGCTGATGCCCAGGTCGTCGGCGATCTGCTTGTTGAGGCGGCCGGCGACAATGAGATCCAGCACCTCGCGCTCGCGCGTGGTGAGCTGGTCGAGTCGGCGCGCGGTTTCGGCGTCCTGGCGGCGTTGCGTGCGCTGGCTGCGCTCGGCTTCGAGGCACTGCCCGATCAGGCGCAGCATGTCCTGGTCGTTGAAGGGCTTCTCGATGAAGTCGACGGCGCCTTTCTTGAGTGCGGATACCGCCATCGGCACGTCGCCGTGGCCGGTGATGAAGATCACCGGCAGCGTGGAGTGCTGCGCCACCAGCTTTTCGTATAGCTCCAGGCCGCTCATGCCGGGCATGCGCACATCCAGCAGCAGGCAGCCGGTGAGCGTGGGGCTCCAGGCCGCGAGGAAGTCTTCGGCCGAGGCGTAGGTGGCCACCGTGTAGCCTTCGGATTCGAGCAGCCAGATCAGCGAGTCGCGCAGCGCCTCGTCGTCGTCAACGATATGGACGGTCTGTTCAGGCAGGTTCGACGAGTTGTTCAAGGGCTTTCTCCGTCGGGAGGGTGAATCGGAAGATCGAGCCGCCTTCGGGGTTGTTGTCGACCCAAAGACGTCCGTTGTGGAATTCGATGATCGAGCGGCAGATGTTCAGGCCCATGCCCATGCCGTCGCTCTTGGTGGTGTAGAAGGCGTTGAAGAGCTTTTCGCGGTCTTCTGCGCTGATGCCGTGGCCGTGGTCCAGCACCGACACCTCGATCGTGTGTTCGGCGACGCGCGCGGTCACGGTCAGCACACGGCGGTCTTCCTCGCTGTCCTTCATCGATTCGATGCCGTTCTTGACGAGGTTCAGCACCACCTGCTCGATCATGATGCGGTCGGCAAAGATCGGCGGCAGGTCAGGTGTGATGCGGTTGTCGATGCGCGCGCCATGCTTGCGGGCGTCGATCTCGGCAAAGCCGAGCGCATCTTCGACGATGTCGGAGAGTCGCACTGCGCCGCGCTGTGGCTCGCTCTTGCGTACGAAGTCACGGATGCGGCGGATGATCTTGCCGGCGCGGTCCGCCTGGTGCGCCGCCTTCTGCATGGCCACCAGCAGTTCTTCGGGCTTGTAGCGTCCGCTCTGCAGCCGGTTCACGCAGCCCGAGCTGTAGTTGGCGATCGCCGAGAGCGGCTGGTTCAGTTCGTGTGCGAGCGTGGAGGCCATCTCCCCCATCGTGATCAGCCGCGAGGTGCGTTGCAACCGCTCTTCCTGCTGGCGGTTGAGTTCTTCCACCGTCTTGCGGTCGGTAATGTCGGTGGCGACCGCCATGCGCACGACGCGGCCGTCGACCCAGCGCGTCGCACGTTCGCGCACATGGAACCAGCGGGCAGAGATCGGGTGCTGCAGTTCGCCGTCGAAGAGTTCGCGCGGCAGTTGTGCGGCGGTCAGGCGGCGCGGGTCGACCGGATAGTCGCCCAGCTCGGGTTGCGGTAACGCTAGGCTGTGCGTAGTGCGGCCGATCGCGTCGAGGCCGAAGTCGGCAAGGAAGGCGCGGTTGGCGTAGAGAATTGCATCGCTCTGCACGTCGGCAACGAACACCGCGGTATCGAGCCCGTCCAGCACCGCCACGAAGCGCTCGTGTGCCGCGCCGAGTTCGGCCTGGATGCGCTTGGATTCGGTGATGTCGCTCATCGCGGCCATCCAGCCGGTCTGCTCGCCTGCGGCATCCACCAGCGGCGACACCATCAGCCGCGAGTATCCATAGCTGCCGTCCTTGCGGCGGATGCGCAGTTCGAAGCCGTCGGCCGGCGCTTCGCCGGACAGCGACTGGATCAGGTGCTGACGCTGCTGGTCAATTTCGTCCTCGGGCCAGTAGGGGAAGGGCTCCTCGATGCCGACCAGTTCTTCTTCCGAATAGCCGGTGAGCTGGCAGAAGGCGCGGTTCACATAAATGATGCGGCCCTTCATGTCGGTCGCGCGCAGGCCGGTCAGCACCGATTCTTCCATCGCTTTGCGGAAGGCCGATTCGGCGCGCCACGCATCTTCGGCAGCCTTGCGGTCGGTCACGTTGTGCGCCACTGCGTAGATCACACGTTCGCCGGGCACCGGGTTGGCGCTCCACACCAGCCACTTGTAACGATCGTCCGCGCACTTCATGCGCGCCTCGAAGGTGGCGGGGCGGCCTTCGGCCAGCAACCGCATCTGTTCGCGCGCGCTGTCGAGATCGTCCGGGTGCACCAACTCCAGCAGTTGGCGGCCGACCATGTCGTCGGCGGCATAGCCGAGGATGCGCTCGAAGGCCGGGTTGAGGCGCCGGTAGTGGCCGTCCAGCGTCATCGTGCACAGCACGTCGAGCGACAGGTTGAAGATGCGGTCGCGTTCCTTCTCCACCTTGATCCGCCGCAGCATGTGGCCGCGCTGCGCCCAGAGGCTCCAGAACACCAGCACCGAGAGCCCGATGATCAGCGACACCGGTAGCGCGCTGGGCAGCTCGGCCTCGCCGCGGAACGCCGTCGCGCGCAGCGCGAGACCATTGCCGGGCGGGTCAAACACGATCAGCGACGACAGCGACGAATCGGTCGCGTTGGTCGAAGTGGCGTTGCTCGCGAGTGGTTCACCGTTGCCGTCGGTGAGCACGAGGCGGTACTTGTCGGAGAACCACGAAGGCACCAGGTGGTGCAGCAGGCCATCGACCGAATACACCGCGGCGACCATGCCCCATGGCGAGCGCCCGCGTTGCACCGGGATGAATACTTCCACCAGCGCGCTGCCGCTGGCGCCACGGTAGGGCTGGCCGTAGGCAGCACGGCCGATCTCGCGTGCATGGCGGGCGACCTGGCCTTGCTCCGGCGTCATCGCATCGCCCGGCAGCCAGTCGGTCGTGTCGAAGGGGGCCGTCCAGCGCACTTTGCCGCTGGCGTCGATCCAGACGACGTTCAGCAGCTCCGGGTTGTTCGCCAGGTACTGGTTGGTGCGCAGCTGGAAGGTGTCGGCATCCACCGTGCCGGAGGCAATGTCGCGCGTCAGCTCGTTGAGGAAGTCCTCGTTGGCGACGAAATGCGTGCGCATCGTGCGCTCGGCCCACTGCACGTCGCGTCCCAGTGCGTTGCGCTCGACGAGCTCTTCCTGTGTCTGCAGCATCCAGACGATGGTGAGCATGGCGAGTGCGAACACCACCACGGCCACGTAGGGGGCGGTGGTGAAGAGTTCGAGGCGACTTGCGCCTTCCTTGCCGGAACGGGGCAGAATGTTCATCTTGGAATCTGGGCGCCGGGGGGCATTGTCCGGGTTCGCCTGCCGTCGGCGATAGGGGTTTCCCCCGCACGGCGCTGCAGAGACAGAAGAATAGCGGAGGAGAGCGCTCTTGATCGCATCCGTGCTGCGTGTTTTCGCGTTATGCCTGCTTCTGTCGCCGTGCTGGGCGGCGGATTCCATCCGGATCGGTGTGTCCGGTCCATTCACAGGCGGATCGAGCCCGATGGGGCTGTCGATGCGCGATGGCATCCGCATCGCGGCGGCCGAGATCAATGCCGCCGGTGGCGTGCTGGGGCGGCCGGTGGAATTGGTCGAGCGCGATGACGAGGCGCGCAACGAACGTGGTGTTGCGGTCGCGCAGCAGCTGATCGGGCAGGACAAGGTGGTCGCGATGGTGGGCATCGTAAACACCGGGGTCGCCTTGGCGAGCCAGCGTTACTACCAGTCGGCCCGGATTCCGGTGATCACCGCGGTGGCGACCGGCTCGCTGATCACCCGCCAGTTTCTGCCGCCCGCGTATGCCGATAACTACATCTTCCGCCTCTCCTGCGCGGATGCCTTGCAGGCCGCGATGATCGTCGACGAGGCGGTTGAGCGGCGGCACTTCACGCGGGTGGCGATCCTGCACGACGCAACCAACTATGGGCAGCTTGGGCGAAATGACCTCGAGCGCGCGCTGGAAAAACGCGGCCTGCGTCCGGTGGCGGTCGAACGCTACAACCCGGGTGACGTGGATCTCTCGGCGCCCGTGTTGCGCGCCAAACGCGCCGGGGCCGAGGCGATCCTGACCTACGGTATCGGTCCGGAACTTGCCCGTATCGCGAACGCCACTGCCAAGCTGGGCTGGAAGGTACCCATGATCGGCAGCTGGACACTGTCGATGTCCACCTTCATCGACAGTGCCGGGCCCAACGCGGAAGGCGCGCGGATGCCGCAGACTTACCTGGTCGAAGACCCGCATCCGCGCGCGCAGGCTTTCCGCGAGGCCTGGCAGAAGGCGGCCGGTTCCGACCGGATGTTGTCGCCTTCAGCCGCGGCGCAGGGCTACGACGCGCTGCGTCTGCTGGTCGCGGCGATCCGCCAGGCCGGCACCACCGAAGGCCCGAAGATCCGCGAGGCGCTGGAGGATCTGCATGACCCGGTGGACGGCGTGCTGATGACCTATCAACGGCCGTTCTCGGTCAGCGATCACGAGGCCATCAAGACGAGTCGCATGGCTTATCTGGCTGAAGTGCGCCGCGGGCAGGTCGTGTTCGCCTACGACGACGATCGCAAACGGGCGGCCAGTCGTTGACGCTGCCGCCGTGAAGGCGGATGTCTCTTTCTTGGCCGCGATGGCCTTTCCTCTGAAGCGCTCGAATGGCATGCCAAGCAGCCTGTTCGATCGCGCGGCGCAGAAAATGTTGCATTGCATCAATGGTTTGCAAACGCCCGTTTGAATCTCGGGCGTTGCCTGTTTGAGCAATTTTCTATTGCACGATGCGGTAAGCTGTTTTATCTTCTGAAAAGTAACGCCGATTTCCCGCTGGCCGCTGCTTCAGCCACGGATTAAGCTAGAACTGCGCGCGCCCACGATGGACTGCCGCAGGACTGGATACGCAACCGCCGCCCACCGAGGCGGCGGGTTTTTTGATTGCCCGAATCAAACGAGGAAGGAGATCGCACCGATGGCCTCTTTGCCCAACGTGCTGCTGCAGTCCGACATCGACGCGCAGGAGACGAAGGAGTGGCTTGAAGCGCTCGCCGGCGTGCTGGCCCAGGAAGGACCTGAGCGCGCCCATTACCTGATCGAGCGCCTGATCGAAGCGGCGCGCGAAGATGGCGCCGACATTCCGTACAGCGCCAACACTGCATACATCAACACCATCCCGGCTGAACAACAGCCGAAATACCCGGGTGACACCACGATCGAAAGCCGCATCCAGGCTTTCCTGCGCTGGAACGCCATGGCGATGGTGGTGCGCGCGAACAAGGACACCAACGTCGGCGGTCACATCGCCTCGTACGCGTCGGCCGCGACGCTGTATGACGTGGGCTTCAACTGGTTCTGGAAGTCGCCTTCCAACCCGGACGGTGGCGACCTGATCTTCTTCCAAGGGCACTCGATCCCGGGCGTCTACGCTCGTGCGCACATGCTCGGCCGCCTGACCGACGAGCAGCTCGACAACTTCCGCCAGGAGACCTCGGGCAAGGGCGTGTCGTCCTACCCGCACCCCTGGCTGATGCCGGATTTCTGGCAGTTCCCGACCGTGTCGATGGGCCTCGGCCCGCTGCAGGCCATCTACCAGGCCCGCTTCATGAAATACCTCGACAACCGCGGCCTCGCCAAGACCGAAGGCCGCAAGGTCTGGGCCTTCCTCGGCGACGGCGAGATGGACGAGGTCGATTCGATGGGCGCGATCGGCGTGGCCGGCCGCGAACAGCTCGACAACCTGGTCTTCGTCGTGAACTGCAACCTGCAGCGTCTCGACGGCCCGGTGCGCGGCAACGCCAAGATCATCCAGGAACTGGAAGCCGAATTCCGCGGCGCCGGCTGGAACGTCATCAAGGTTATCTGGGGCACGCACTGGGATACGCTGCTGCAGCGTGACAAGGCGGGCATCCTGAAGAAGCGCATGATGGAGGCGGTGGACGGCGAATACCAGACCTTCAAGTCGAAGGACGGCGCCTACGTTCGCGAGCACTTCTTCAACACACCGGAACTCAAGGCGCTGGTCGCCGACTGGACCGACGACGACATCTGGCGCCTGAACCGCGGCGGCCACGATATCTTCAAGGTGTTTGCAGCATACAAGGCCGCCACCGAGCACAAGGGCCAGCCGACGCTGATCCTCGCCAAGACCATCAAGGGCTTTGGCATGGGCTCTTCGGGTGAAGCGCAGAACATCACCCACCAGCAAAAGAAGATGAATCACGAATCGCTGCTGCGTTTCCGTGACCGCTTCGAGATCCCGGTGCCGGACGACAAGGTCGACGAGATGCCGCTGGTGAAGTTCGAGGAAGGCTCGCCAGAGCTCACCTACATGCGCCAGCGCCGCATGGACCTCGGCGGTTATCTGCCGAGCCGTCGCGTCAAGGGCGATACGCTGCAAGTGCCGGCGCTGAGTGCGTTCGATGCGCAGCTGAAAGCGTCCGGCGAAGGCCGCGAGTTCTCGACCACGATGGCCTTTGTCCGCATCCTCAACACGATGCTCAAGGACAAGAACATCGGCCGCCACGTCGTGCCGATCGTGCCGGATGAGTCCCGCACCTTCGGGATGGAAGGCATGTTCCGTCAGTTCGGCATCTGGAACCAGTTCGGCCAGAAGTACGTGCCGCAGGATCACGACCAGCTGATGTTCTACAAGGAGAGCCGCGAAGGGCAGATCCTGCAGGAGGGCATCAACGAAGCCGGTGCAATGAGCTCGTGGATCGCCGCGGCGACCTCGTACTCGGTGCACAACGTGCCGATGATCCCGGTCTACATCTACTACTCGATGTTCGGCCACCAGCGCGTGATGGATCTGTGCTGGGCGGCAGGCGACTCGCGCGCCCGCGGCTTCCTGATCGGCGGCACCGCCGGCCGTACCACGCTGAACGGCGAAGGCCTGCAGCACGAAGATGGCCACTCGCAGATTCTCGCGAACCTGGTGCCCAACTGTGTCACCTACGACCCGACCTTCTCGTACGAGCTGGCGGTGATCGTTCAGGACGGCCTGCGCCGCATGTACGGTGAGCAGGAAGATGTGTACTACTACATCACCGTGATGAACGAGAACTACGAGCATCCGGCGATGCCCGAGGGCGCGGAAGCGAACATCCTCAAGGGGATGTACAAGTTCCGTGAAGGCGCGAAGGGCAAGGCAAAGCAGCCGCGCGTTCAGCTGCTCGGTTCCGGCACGATCTTCCGCGAAGTCATCGCTGCGGCGGACCTGCTGCGCGAAGACTGGGGTGTCGAGTCCGACATCTGGGGCTGCCCGAGCTTCAACGAGCTGGCGCGCGACGGTATCGACGTCACCCGCTGGAACTTGCTGCACCCGCTCGAAACGCCGCGTGTGTCGCATGTCGAGACCCTGCTGAAGGACACGACCGGCCCGGTGATCGCCGCGACCGACTACGTCAAGCTGTTCAGCGAGCAGATCCGCCCCTACGTGCCGCGTCGCTACGTCACGCTCGGCACCGATGGTTACGGCCGCTCCGATACCCGCGAAGCCCTGCGCAACCACTTCGAGGTGGATCGTCGCTGGGTCACGGTTGCTGCCCTCAAGGCTCTGGCCGACGAAGGCACGATCGATCGCGAAAAGGTGGCGCAGGCGATTGCCAAATACGGCATCGACATCAACAAGCCGAACCCCATCACCGTCTGATCGCAAACCCCGCGCAGTGGGCCGCCTGGATGCGGCCTGCTGCACCGGCGCGTTTGCGTCGCGGGGATTGCCTCCCACAGAGGAACGCACATGAGCCAACTCATCGAAGTGAAGGTTCCCGACATCGGCGACTTCAAGGACGTGCCGGTGATCGAGGTGGCTGTCAAACCGGGTGATTCGGTCGAGGCCGAAGCCACCCTGCTGACGCTGGAATCGGACAAGGCCACGATGGATGTGCCGAGCCCGGTTGCCGGCGTGGTCAAGGAAATCAAGGTTGTCGTCGGCGACAAGGTCGCCGAGGGCACGCTGGTCGTGATCCTGGAAGCAGGCGCCGCCGCTGCGCCGGCGCCCGCCCCGGCAGCCGCCGCTGCAGCCCCTGCACCCGCACCCGCGGCGGCCGCCCCTGTCGCGGCTGCTCCCGCGCCGGCCGCACCGGCTGCTGGCGGTGGTCTGGTCGAAGTTACGGTGCCGGATATTGGCGACTTTGCCGACGTGCCGGTGATCGAAGTGGCCGTGAAGGTGGGCGACACGGTCGCCGCCGACGCACCGGTCGTCACGCTCGAATCCGACAAGGCAACGATGGATGTGCCGACGCCGGTGGCTGGCGTCGTCAAGGATGTGAAGGTCAAGGTCGGTGATCGCGTGTCGCAAGGCGCGCTGATCCTGGTGATCGAGGCTGCGGGCGGCGCTGCCGTGCCGGCCGCTGCAGTGGCGCCGGCTCCGGCGCCTGCTGCGGCCCCCGCACCGGTGGCTGCTGCACCCGCTGCCGCTGCACCCGCTGCCGCGCCCGCCGTGGCTGCTCCGGTTGCGGCTGCGCCGGCGATCACCGCGCCGGCCGGCAAGGCTCACGCCAGCCCGTCGGTGCGCCGTTTCGCGCGCGACCTGGGCGTCGACATCGCCAAGGTGCCGGGCACCGGGCCCAAGGGCCGCGTGCTGCACGAAGACGTGCAGAACTTCATCAAGGGCGTGTTCAGCCAGATCTCGACCGGCGCGCTGGTGCCGGCCGGGTCGGCGGGCGCTGCAGGTGGCGGCGTCACCGGTGGTGGCGAGCTCAACCTGCTGCCGTGGCCGAAGGTCGACTTCAGCAAGTTCGGCCCGGTCGACGCCAAGCCGCTGTCGCGCATCAAGAAGATCTCTGGCGCCAACTTGCACCGCAACTGGGTCCAGATCCCGCACGTCACCAACCATGACGACGCGGACATCACCGATCTGGAAGCCTTCCGCGTGCAGATGAACAAGGAACTCGAGAAGAGTGGCGTCAAGCTGACCATGCTCGCGTTCATGATCAAGGCGGCGGTTGCGGCGCTGAAGAAGTTCCCGACCTTCAACGCCTCGCTCGACGGCGACAACCTGGTGCTCAAGCAGTACTACCACATCGGTTTCGCTGCCGACACGCCGAACGGCCTGGTTGTGCCGGTGATCCGCGATGCGGACAAGAAGGGCGTCTCCGCGATCGCACAGGAAATGGGCGAACTGGCGAAGCTCGCACGCGACGGCAAGCTCAAGCCCGACCAGATGCAGGGCGGCTGCTTCACGATCAGCTCGCTGGGCGGTATCGGTGGCGTGTACTTCACGCCGATCATCAACGCGCCAGAAGTCGCCATCATGGGCGTCTGCAAGTCGCAGATCCGCCCGGTGTGGGACGGCTCGGCCTTTGTGCCGCGCCTGATGCTGCCGCTGTCGCTGTCGTGGGATCACCGCGTCATCGACGGTGCCGAGGCTGCCCGTTTCAATGCTTACTTCGCCGGCGTGCTGCAGGACTTCCGCCGCGTGCTGCTCTGAGCCGGAGACCTCAAGGATGAGCCAGATTATCGAAGTGAAGGTGCCGGACATCGGCGACTTCAAGGATGTGCCGATCATCGAGATCGCGGTCAAGCCGGGTGACACCGTCAAGGCCGAAGACGCGCTGCTGACGCTCGAATCCGACAAGGCGACGATGGATGTGCCGAGCCCGGCTGCCGGCGTCGTCAAGGAGCTCAAGGTCAAGGTGGGCGACCGCGTAGGCGAAGGTGCCGTGGTGCTGACGCTGGAAGCGGCTGCTGCTGCCTCTGTTTCCCAAGCTGCCGCCGAAGCGCCGAAGCCCGCAGCGCCCGCAGCGCCCGCTGCCGCCCCGGCTCCTGCGGCAGCCCCGGCGGCCCCGCTGCCTGCCGGCAGCTACAGCGGCGCAGTCGATATCGAGTGCGAAATGCTGGTGCTGGGCGCAGGCCCCGGCGGCTACTCCGCCGCCTTCCGCTCGGCCGACCTCGGCATGAAGACGGTGATGGTCGAACGCTACCCGACGCTGGGCGGCGTGTGCCTGAACGTCGGCTGTATCCCGTCCAAGGCGTTGCTGCACGTGGCAAACGTGATCGAGGAGGCCTCGCACTTTGCCGACGTGGGCGTCGCCTTCGACAAGCCCACGGTGGATCTGAACCGCCTGCGTGCGCACAAGGAAAAGGTCATCGGCAAGCTGACCGGTGGCCTCGCCGGCATGGCCAAGGCGCGCAAGGTCGATATCGTTCGCGGCTACGGTCAGTTCCTCGACGCCTACCACCTGGAAGTGGCGCTGACCACCGGTTCGGGCTCCGAGCTGAGCGGCGAGAAGAAGGTCATCCGCTTCCAGAAGGCCATCATCGCGGCTGGTTCGCAGGCGGTGAAGCTGCCCTTCCTGCCGGACGATCCGCGTATTGTCGATTCCACCGGCGCGCTGGAACTGCGCCAGGTTCCGAAGCGCATGCTGGTGATCGGCGGCGGCATCATCGGCTTGGAAATGGCGACGGTGTATTCGGCGCTGGGCGCGCGCATCGACGTGGTCGAAGCGCTGGAAGGCCTGATGACCGGTGCCGACCGTGATGCGGTCAAGGTCTGGGAAAAGCAGAACCTGCACCGCTTCGACAAGGTCATGCTGAAGACCCGCACGGTGGGTGTGACGTGCCGGCCGGATGGCATCCTGGTGAAGTTCGAAGGCGAAAACGCTCCGGCCGACGAGCAGAAGTATGACCTGATCCTCTCCGCTGTGGGCCGCAGTCCCAACGGCAAGAAGATCGGCGCCGAGAAGGCCGGCGTGCATGTCACCGACCGCGGCTTCATCCCGGTCGACAAGCAGCAGCGCACCAATGTGCCGCACATCTTCGGTATCGGCGACATCGTCGGCCAGCCGATGCTGGCGCACAAGGGCGTGCATGAAGCACACGTCGCCGCGGAAGTGGCAGCCGGTCAGAAGTCCTTCTTCGACGCGACGATCATTCCGTCGGTGGCCTACACCGAGCCGGAAGTCGCCTGGGTTGGCGTGACCGAGATCGATGCCAAGGCGAGTGGCCGCAAGATTAACGTGGCGAAGTTCCCGTGGGCCGCTTCGGGTCGTGCCATCGCGAACGGCTGCGATTACGGCTTCACCAAGCTGATCTTCGACGAAGAGACGCATCGCGTGGTCGGCGGCAGCATCGTCGGCCCGAACGCGGGCGACATGATCGGCGAGATCGCGCTGGCGATCGAGATGGGTTGTGATGCGGTGGATATCGGCAAGACGATCCACCCGCACCCGACGCTGGGTGAGTCGATCGGCATGACGGCAGAGGTCTTCGAAGGCACCTGTACCGATCTGCCGCCGATGAAGAAGAAGTAAGAACGTCTCGGGGGAGACTGACTGCGCTTCCGACCCGGGCCCCCCTGGGGGGAGGCCCGATGCCTGGCCGCTTGGCTGACGCATCGGGAGCGCAGGGAGCTCCCGCCTGATCGGGCGGTGAGTTCAATTGGAACGCGGCGGCTCTACGGAGCCGCCGCTTTTCCATTCAAGGGCTTGCGGCGCTTGGTGCCGGCGATGCCATAAAAATATTGAATGGCGATTTCCTTGCTTTGGTGCGGAAGGTGGATTAGGGTTAACCCTGACGGACGCCCGGAGACGCACAGAGCTTCCCGGTGAAATCCCTCCCTCCCCGCATCGGGACGCGCATGGCTCCTCCCCCTTGTCATGACGCCAGCCGTGCGCACCGGGCTGTTCCTGTCACCCAATGGCGAGCGAGAATAACCGCCGCTTCAAACAACGGACTGCGCGTACAGACACCCACCGCTTCGGCGCAAGGGTGAATAACAAAAGCTCGGCGACCTCAGGTCGCCATTTTTTTGTCCACGCTTGTCGTGTCAGGCTCGCCGGCGCCGTGGTGTGTTCGCCAGCCGCAAAGCTAACTGCAGGAACTCGTTCCAGAGCTCGCCATCGCCGACGCCCTTGATGATGCGGTCGACGCGGGCGGCATGCATCAGTGCCGCGCGCAGTGTGCCGAGCGGCAGACGTGGCAGGGCGCGCTGAATCAGAGCCTGTTTCTCGCGATCAAACACCCGCTCGCGCTTGAACAGCGCCGCGAGCGGTTGACCGCTGTCTTGCCCTGCGCGCAGCAGCGCCAGCGTGCGGATCTCGGTCGCCATCGCCCACAGCACCAGCGGTGGCGCCGCGCCTTCGCCTTGCAAACCTTCGATCAGACGGGTCAGGCGGGCGGGGTCGCCTTCGAGCAGGGCGAGGCGCAGCTTTTCCGTGTCGTAACGCGCGACGTTCAGCACCGAGTCCTGCACCTGCTCAAGCGTCAGCTCGCCTGGCTCGAACAGCAGGCCGAGCTTCTGCAACTCCTGATGTGCGGCGAGCAGGTTGCCTTCGACGTGCTGGGCAATGAATTCCAGCGCATCGCGCGGTGCGCGCTGCTTCTGGCGTGCCAGCCGCCCGGCCAGCCAGTCCGGCAACTGGGGCAGGGCCGGCGCATTGCATTCGACTTCGACGCCGGCTTCGAGCAGCGCGACGAACCATGCGGCCTTGCGGGCAGCCCAGTCGAGTTGCGGCAGCGTGATCAGCGTGATGACGCCTTGCGGGTCGAGGTGTTTGACGTAGCGCTGCAGCGCCTCGCCGCCTTCGCGGCCGGGCTTGCCGGTCGGAATGCGCAGGTCGATCAGCTTGCTGGAGCCGAACAGGGACAAGTTACCCGCGGCCATCTCCAGGGTGTTCCACTTGAAGCCCTGGGTGACGACCAGCACTTCGCGTTCGTCGATGCCACGGGTGCGTGCTGCGGCGCGGATCGCGTCGCCGGCTTCGAGCACCAGCAGTGGTTCGTCACCATGCACGATGTAGAGCGGCGCGAGGCCGCGTTCGAGCTGGCTGGCGAGCTGTTCCGGCCGAACCGCCATCTGCTTAGCGCGTCGGCGCCGATTGGGTGGCCGGCAACTCCGGCAGCGGCCACGGTGCGGCAGCCATGCGGCGCAGCACGCGTTGGATCAGGTCGTTCTCCATCTCGCGGTAGTACTGCGCTTCTTCCTGTTCCTTCGCCAGCACCAGTGCGTCGTTGAAGGTCATCTCGCGCTTCGTGGCGACTTCGGTGGCCGGGATCACTTCGCGCCCGCCGCGATCGACCACCTTGAACACGATGCGGTCGCGCAGCTCGTATTCACGCACACGGCCGTCGGTGTTCAGGCTCAGGATGATCTTCTCCTTCACGTCCTGAAGGATTACCAGGCTGACTTCGGCTTCGGCCGGGCTATCCACGATCTTGGTGCCGCCGTTGGCTGCGATCTGCCGGCGCAGGTTGGCGCCTGATTCGCTGTAGGCCGACACACCCAGGTGGATCGACTTGAACGGCAGCGGCTGCGGGCCGCGCAGGTGGAAGCCGCAGGCGCCGAGCAGGGTCAGCCCTGCAAGCAGAAGGGCGGATCGGATTCGAGTCACGGTTGAATCTCCGGCCGCAGGCGCGGCGGCTTGGGGTGAAGGCGCGCCATCACGAGGGTGTCCACATAGTCGCCGTTGCGCAGCCCGTGGCTTTTCAGTACCGCTTCCTGCACGAAGCCGCAGGACTCGTACAGCTTTATCGCGCGCGCGTTATCGGCGAACACCTGCAGTTCGATCCGCAACAGGCCGAGCCAGTTGTCGGCGGTGTCGAGCAGGGCCGTCATCAGTGCGCGGCCGATGCCCTGGCCCTGCCAAGCCAGATCGACGGTGATGCCGAGCTGGGCTGCGTGGGCGCGCCGCACTTCGATCTCGCGATGAAGGCCGGCGCAGCCGACGATTTGTCCGTCGACTTCCGCCACCAGCGGCGACTCGTTCGGCTTGTTGTTCTTGAGCCGTTCCACCCACAGTTCGATACCGGGGTAGGGCAGCTGCAGCGTGTTGGCAAATACTTCGGGCGGCGCCATCAGCCGGGCAAGCGCTGCTGCGTCGCCCGGCTCTGCACGTCGGATCTTGGGCTCGGCGGCCACGTCAGCAGACGATGTTCACCAGGCGGCCCGGCACGACGATGACCTTCTTCGCCGGCTTGCCTTCCATGAACTTCTGCGCGACTTCGGACGCCACTGCGGCGGCCTCGATCGCTGCCTTGTCGGCCGAAGCGGGGACCTTAATGCTGCCGCGGGTCTTGCCCAGCACCTGCAGCACCAGCTCCACCTCATCCTGAATCAGCGCATCTTCCTGCGGCTCTGGCCAGGCGGCGTGGAGGATGTCGTCGCCGTAGCCCAGCTCGCGCCACAGCGCGTGTGCGATATGCGGCGTGATCGGCGAGAGCACGCGCAGCAGGATGCCGAAGCCTTCAGCGGCAACCGCATAGGCGGCTGCGAATGTCTCCGCGACATCTTGACTGGTGCCGACTTCGCGGGCGGCAAGCGGCATACGTTCGAGAGTGTTGAGCATCTTCATCGTTGCGGACGCAACGGTGTTGAACTGTTGCTTGCTCAAGTCGTAGTTGGCTTGCTTGAGCAACAGGTGAATCTCGCGTCGCACGCTCTTGATTTCGGGTGCTGCAGCCTGCAACGCAGCACCGTTCGCAAGGTGGCTCAGTCCTGATTCGATGACTGATTTCTGGTCACATGCGAACTTCCAGACGCGCCGCAGGAAACGATAGGAGCCCTCGACCCCAGCATCGGACCACTCCAACGTTTGCTCTGGCGGCGCAGCGAACATCATGAAGAAGCGCGCAGTGTCGGCACCGTACTGTTCGATAAGGCTTTGCGGATCGACGCCGTTGTTCTTCGACTTCGACATGGTGGTCATTTCGAAGTCCAGCGGGGTGCCGTCCTTCTTGAGCTTGGCACCAAGGATCTGGCCTTGCGGGCCGCGCTCGATCTCGACCTCGTCTTCCCAGTAGTAATTCTTGCCGCCGCCCTCTGGCTTGTGCGAGAACGCGGTCTTCAGCACCATGCCCTGCGTGAGCAGGTGCGAGAAGGGTTCGCGGTAAGTCACCAGGCCGAGGTCACGCATCACCTTGGTCCAGAAGCGCGAGTAGAGCAGGTGCAGGATCGCGTGTTCGATGCCGCCGATGTACTGGTCAACGGTCATCCAGTAGTTGGTCTCGGCATCGACCATCGCCTTGTCCGAGAAGGTGCTGGCGTAGCGCGCGTAGTACCAGGACGAATCGACGAAGGTGTCCATCGTGTCCGTCTCGCGGCGCGCCGGCTTGCCGCACTTCGGGCAGTTGCAGGCGAGGAAGCTTTCGAGCTTGTTGAGCGGATTGCCTGAGCCATCCGGCACGCAGTCTTCCGGCAGCACGACCGGCAGCTGATCATCCGGCACCGGCACCGAGCCGCAGTCATCGCAGTGGATGATCGGGATCGGGCAGCCCCAGTAGCGCTGGCGCGAGATGCCCCAGTCGCGCAGGCGCCACTGCACCTTCTTCTCGCCGAGTCCGAGTGCGGTGAGGTCGCTCGCAACAGCATCGACGGCAGGGCCGTACGTCAGCCCATCGTACTTGCCGCTGTTGATGCAAGTCCCGTCTTTGGTGTCGTACCACGACTTCCACCCGGCAAGGTCAAATTCTGTAAAGGCTCGGTCTGCGGCTTCGTCTCCGCTTTTGTGACCCGCATCAAGAATCGTACGCAGAGGGTGTTGAATCACCTGCTCGATCGCGATGCCGTACTTCTTCGCGAAGGCGAAGTCGCGCTCGTCGTGGGCCGGCACACCCATCACGGCGCCGTCGCCGTAGCTCATCAGCACATAGTTGCCGACCCAGACTTCGACTTGCTTGCCGGTCAGCGGATGGGTGACGAAGAGGCCGGTCGGCAGGCCTTCCTTCTCCATCGTCGCCATGTCGGCTTCCATCACCGAGCCGTGCTTGCACTTGTCGATGAAGGCGGCGAGCTCGGGGTTGTTCTTCGCCGCGTGGGTCGCGAGCGGGTGCTCGGCGGCGACCGCGCAGAAGGTCACGCCCATGATCGTGTCGGCGCGGGTGGTGAAGACCCACAGCTTGCCGTCGCCGATCAGGCCAGACTCGTCCGAAATCTCGTGCGGGAACGCGAAGCGCACGCCGATGCTCTTGCCGATCCAGTTGGCCTGCATCAGCTTTACGCGTTCTGGCCAGCCGGTCAGCTCATCCAGGTCACCCAGCAACTCTTCGGCGTACTGGGTGATACCAAGGTAGTAACCGGGGATCTCGCGTTTCTCGACCACCGCGCCGGTACGCCAGCCGCGGCCGTCGATCACCTGCTCGTTGGCGAGCACGGTCTGGTCGACCGGGTCCCAGTTCACGACCTGAGTCTTCTTGTAGGCGATGCCCTTTTCGAGCATGCGCAGGAACAGCCACTGGTTCCACTTGTAGTAGCTGGCGTCGCAGGTGGCGAGCTCACGGCTCCAGTCGATCGCGAAACCGAGCGACTTGAGCTGCTTCTTCATGTAGGCGATGTTCTCGCGGGTCCACTTGGCCGGCGGCACGCCGTTCTTGATCGCCGCGTTCTCGGCCGGCAGGCCGAAGGCATCCCAGCCCATCGGCTGCAGCACGTTGTAGCCGCGCATCTTGTGCGAGCGGGACAGCACATCGCCGATCGTGTAGTTGCGCACGTGCCCCATGTGCAGCTTGCCCGAGGGGTACGGGAACATCGACAGGCAGTAGTACTTCGGGAGCGAATCGTCCCGGGAGACTTCAAAGGCCTGGGTGGAATCCCAGTGTTGTTGGGCCGCGGACTCGATCTCGGCCGGCGTGTATTTGTCCTGCATGGGCGCGTGCTCGCTGCAAAAAGGCGAAAACGCGCATTCTACCGCCCGCACGCTGCAGCGCGGTATCCATATGCCGGGCTACGCTTGCGGCGCCCGGCATCGGGGCGTGAGATCAGGCTGCGCGGCGGACGCTGGCGCGCAGCGCGCCGAGCATGTCTTCCATGGCCTGCAGTGGCAACTGCGCGAGGTGATTCTGCGTGCGCACCATGCGGACCAGACGCGGCGCGAGGCGACGCTGGCGTTCTGCATCGGTCAGTTCGAGCAGGCGATCATGCGCTACAGCCCAGTATTCAGGCCCGCCGACCCAACCGGTGGTGTCGGTAGCATGGCGCAGCGCGTCGTGCCAGAGTTCCAGCGCCTGTTCGTCGCTGATGCCAGCCTTGCGGGCCAGCCAGGGGAGGTACATAGGGGCGTTCATGGGGGCTTTCTCGCGGCACACCCCCTGGGGGAGGGGCGGGATGGTGCGCTGCAAAAAATAAGGGTAAACCGCGAGCAAAATTATAAGATCGACGAGCGATCAATGTTAGGTGCGCGAGTCAGTTTCTTGCGCTGTAACAAGCCCTTGCGTGCAGCCGGTGGTTTGGCGCCGGGCGTTCGCTCCGGCGTTCGGGTGGTGCGGCGCGGCGGGCGCGCCCATACTGCCGGCGCTGCCACGGATTCCAGGAGTTTTCAGATGAGTTCAACAGTGCGAGTCGGCGTCGTCGGCTTCGGTTTTGCGACCGCCACCTTCCATGCGCCCCTAATCGCCTCGGTGCCGGGTTTGGAGCTGATTGCCATGTCCAGCAGCGACCCGGCCAAGGTGCACGCTGCTTGGCCGCAGGTCGAGGTGTGTGAGTCACCGGATGCGTTGTTCGCGCGGTCGGACATCGACCTCGTCGTGATCCCGACGCCCAACGAGACCCACTACCCGCTCGCGGTAAAGGCGTTGGCCGCCGGCAAGCATGTTGTGGTCGACAAACCCTTCACGCTGGATGCGGGCGAGGCGCGAGACCTGATCGCCCGCGCCGAATCCGCGGGCCGTGTGTTGTCGGTGTTCCACAACCGCCGGTGGGATGCCGATTTCCTCACCGTGCAGAAGGTGCTGGCTTCAGGCGATCTGGGGCGCGTGGCGCACTTCGAATCGCATTTCGATCGCTACCGGCCGCAGGTGCGTCAGCGCTGGCGCGAATCCGGCGCGCCGGGCAGCGGACTCTGGTACGACCTCGGCTCCCATCTGCTGGATCAAACCCTGCAGCTGTTCGGTACGCCGCAGACGATTTCGCTCGACCTGGCAAAGCAACGCGATGGCGCTGCTGCGGACGACTGGTTCCATGCCGTCCTGCGTTACGACACGCTCCGCGTGATCCTGCATGGCAGTGCGCTGGTGCCGGAGCTCGGGCCGCGCTACGTGCTGCACGGAACGCTCGGCAGCTTTACGAAGTATGGGCTTGATCCGCAGGAAGACGCGCTGAAGCTGGGCGGCCGGCCAGGTGGCGCCGATTGGGGCATCGATCCGCGGCCGGGTGTCCTCACGATCAGTTCGGGCGACACCCTGATCCCGCACCAGCACGCCGGCGAGCGGGGTGACTACAGTCGCTACTACGCCGCGGTGCGCGACGCGATCCTGCAGGGCGCGCCGAACCCGGTGCCAGCGAGCGATGCGCTGAAAGTGATGCAGTTGATCGAGCTTGGGCTGGTGGCCTTCCGCGACGGGCGCGTCGCCCGCGTCGGCGAACTCGGTTGAGGCATGCGATGGACTTCGAACACGAACTGGAAAAACTCGCGCGGCAGGAAGAGGCCCTCATCTTCCCGGCCTTCGACGAAGACATTGCATGGCGCTTGGGTGAGGCGCTGCGGGCGCGCGCGAAGGCCGCTGGCCAGGCGGTGACGATCGTCATCCGCCGTGGCGAGGACATCGTGTTCCTGCACGCCATGCCGGGCACCTCGCCGGCCAATGCGGACTGGGCGCGCCGCAAGCACAACGTGGTCACGCTGATGCAGCGCAGCTCCTACGCGGTATCGCTGGAGTGCCGCCGCGACGGCAAGGGGCTGGACGAAAAGATGGGCCTGCCGCTGCGCGACTACGCCTGGCACGGCGGCTGTTTCCCGATCCGCGTTGCCGCCGCTGGGATGATCGGCACCGTCACGGTGTCGGGGCTGCCGCAGCGCGCGGATCACGAACTGGTCGTGGCGGGGCTGGCGCAGTTACTCGGTCACGACGAGGCGACGCTCGCGCTGGATTGATCCGCCTCGGGTGGTCATGCCTCAATGGCCCTAGAATCACGGCTTTTTTGCGGAGCTGCCACGCATGAAGCCTTTCCCCCTGCTGGCGTCGCTCGCCGTGCTGGTTGCCGTGCCTGCGCACGCGGCCGACCTGCCCAAGTGGGAGCTCGGTCTGGGCGTGGGCGCCATGACCTTGCCGGACTACCGAGGGTCCGACGAGCAGCACGCCTATCTGCTGCCGGTGCCGTTCGTGGTCTACCGCGGTGATCGCCTGCGCGCCGATCGCGACGGTCTGCGCGGCAAGTTGTTCGATTCGGACCGGCTGGAACTGGACATCAGCCTCTCCGCCGGTGTGCCTGTGCGCAGCAACAGCAACGAAGCACGGGCTGGCATGCCGGACCTGAAGCCAACGATCGAGATCGGCCCGCAGATTGTCTGGCGGATTGCGGGTAGCTGGGAAGACGGCTATCGCCTGATGGCGCGGCTGCCAATCCGCAAGGTGATCGCGATCGGAACCTCGCAGGACGCCGGTTGGGCAAGCACGCCAACGCTCTCGTTCGACATCTTCGATCAGCCGGTGCCTGGCTGGCGTTTCGCGGTGTCCGGCGGGCCTTACTTTGGCGACCGTGCGAGCCATGCCTATGTATATGACGTTGCGCCGGAATACGCTCGCGTTGATCGCCCCGCCTATGCGGCGAAGTCGGGCTACGGCGGCGCACAGCTCACGCTGACCTTGTCGCGCCGCATGGGGCGGGCGTGGTTCGGCAGTTTCGTGCGCGGCAGCACCGTTTCCGGCGCCGCCTTCGAAGACAGCCCGCTGGTACGGCAAAGCAACAACATCACGGCCGGCATTTCGGTGGCGTGGTCGCTATGGGAATCGGGCGAGCGGGTCGACCGGCCGATCGACGAATAAGGCGTTCCACCACAACGCAAGCGCTGTGCGCTTGTTGGCACGTGCGAACGCGCTGTGCACCTATCCTCGCTGCGGGCTTGATCTGCTGCAGGGCGTAGTGCCGTGAATCGCCAGAGGATCCTGCCTTTCCCCTCATTCTTGAAAACAGGATCCCATGGACTTTTTTGAACTGCTGGCCGGACATGCCACCGGTCTGTTCGTTTTGATCGGCCTGATCGTCGTCGCGATCGGCTACAAGTGGGTGCTGTGGTTGTTCGGCGTGATCATCGTGCCGGACGACAGCCTTGGCGTGGTGACGAAGAAGTTCGTACTGTTCGGCGCCAACCGCAACCTGCCGGACGGCCGCATCATCGCGCTCAACGGTGAGGCCGGTTACCAGGCCGATACGCTCGCCCCTGGCCTGCATGTGGCGCTGTGGCCGTGGCAATACACTGTGGAGTTGGTCAAGTTCTTCACCGTGCCGCAGGGTGAGGTCGGCGTGGTCGAGGCCTGCGACGGCAATCCGCTGCCAAGCGGCCGCATCATCGCCAAGCAGGTCGAGTGCGACACTTACCAGGATGCACGCGCGTTCCTGCAGAACAGCGGCGAGCGCGGCCCGCAGATGGCGCTGATTCCGCCCGGCACCTACCGGATCAACACGTTGTTGTTCAAGGTCGATCTCAAGCCGGCGGTGAGCATTCCGCAAGGCAAGCTCGGCGTGGTGGAAGCGCTGGATGGCGCACCGCTGCCCAGCGGCCGAGTGATCGCGCGGCAGGTGGCTTGCGATTCGTTCCAGGATGGCCATGCCTTCCTCTCCGGCGGCGGTGAGCGCGGGCCGCAGATGTCGGTGATCACGCCGGGGACGTATCGCATCAACCCCGCGCTGTTCGAAGTGCATCTCGCAGACGCGGTGGATATCCCCGAGAACAAGGTCGGCATCATCACGACCAAGGAGGGCAAGCCGCTGGTGACTGGCGAGATCGCTGGCCCCGAGATCGCCGGCCACAACATGTTCCAGAACCCACAGGCCTTCGTCGACAACGGCGGCAGCAAGGGTTTGCAGGAGCAGGTGCTGCTGGCAGGCCGCTACTTCATCAACCCGCGTTTCGCGACGGTCGAGATCGTCGACATGGTCGAGGTGCCGATCGCCAACGTGGGCGTGGTGATTGCCTACGTCGGCCGCGAGGGCCACGACGTGACCGGCGAGTCATTCCGCCACGGCAACCTCGTGAGTCGCGGCGAGAAGGGCGTGTGGGTCGACCCGCTGGACCCCGGCAAGTACCCAATCAACCCCTATACCCACAAGGTCAGCAATGTGCCGACCGCGAACGTGGTGCTGAACTGGGCGACGGGCAAGACCGAAGCGCACAAGCTCGACGCCAACCTCTCGACGATCACCGTGCGTTCGGCGGACGGCTTCAAGTTCAACCTCGACGTCTCGCAGATCATTCACATCCCGCGCAACGACGCACCCAAGGTCATCGCGCGCTTCGGCGGCATGGCGGCGCTGGTGACCCAGGTGCTGGAACCGACCATCGGCAACTACTTCCGCAACGCTGCGCAGGGCTCGGACATCATCGACTTCCTGAAGAACCGCTCGAAGCGGCAGGACGAAGCACGTCAGGCAATCGCGGCTGCGCTGAAGGAATACAACGTCGGCGCGGTCGATACGCTGATTGGCGACATCGTGCCGCCTGAAGAACTGATGAAGACGCTCACCGACCGCAAGATCGCCGAGCAGGAACGCGTCACCTACGACACCCAGCGCCAGGCGCAGGTGGTGAAGCAGGAACTCGAGCAGGCCACCGCACTCGCCGCCACCCAGGCCCGCGTGGTGGATGCCGAGCGCCAGGTGACGATTGCCGACTTCAACGCCAAGGCCACCGTTAAGGCAGCCGAAGGTCAGGCTCAGTCGAAGAAGATCAACGCCGAAGCCGACGCCACCGTGCTGCGCACCGTGGGCGAGGCTGAAGCCGCGAAGACCCAGGCCGTGGGTGGCGCCGAAGCGGAAGTCATCAAGCTCAAGATCGCCTCGATGGAATCCGGCAACTACGCGATGGTGCAGGTCGCCGAAGCGCTCGCGAAAGCCGGCGTGAAGCTGGTGCCAGATATCGTTGCAGGCGGCGGCAGCGGGCAGGGCGGCACGTTGGTCGATGTGTTGCTGGGGAATCTGATTCGGGATGGGATGAACAAGCCCAAACCAGAGGTCTGATCGCGACCAACCTGGCTATGAAACGGGGCGCTCGATGCGCCCCGTTTCTCTTTTGAAGGCCCGCACTGCGTTACTGCACTGGCGCGATGGCTGAGCTGTACCGGCCTCGCGCCGGGTGCGGCCCCTGCACTTCTCAGACCGGTGGGTAGCCGGCCTCAGCCAACGCGTCGGCCAGGGTCTGACGGTCTTCGGTGCTGCGTACGCCGACTTTCTGCGCTTTCAGGTCGATGCTCACCTCGCAGTCGGGGTCGGTCAACTTCAGGGCCTTGGTGACCATGCTGGCGCAGTGGCTGCAGGTCATGTCAGGTAGTTGGAACTCGTTCATGGTCGCTCCTATCAAGAGGCAGTTAAGGGAAGCGAAGCCTCCAGCTTGCCCCTGCCGGAAGGTCAAGCACTCAAAGCGAAAAAAACCTTCATCAGGGTGCTTGACCTTCCCTTGGGGGCAAGCCTGAGAGTGGCTTTCGGGCGTGGCAAGCACGCCTTCCAACTCAGGAGTCCGTCATGAAGTTCATCGCGCTGCGCGTGAGGCCGTCGCTGGTGGTCCACGGCTACACACCGGACAACACAGAAATCGTCGAGCACATGGATGAGGCGCCCTTTGCAGACAAGCTCGTCGCCATCGAGCGCATCCAGTCGATCAGCGATCGCTACCTCTTGGTGACCGGTTCGCATGGCCGGGTGATGTATTGGGAATACGAAGGTGGCTTCGATGAGGTCCGTAGGCGCTTGGAACAGGCGGGTTTGTTGATCGCGTAGGCGTTGGGGTGTTTTGTTCTTCGGGGCGACAGGACCGCCCGATTGGCGGGCCACGGTGGCGCTGGTGGCTGCCAAGGCGGAGGGCGAGCCCCGATGCGCAGGTTTCCAATTGAGAGAATGAAGGAGCACAACATGGAGCATGGTTCGACGCGTCATGCGGCAATGGCATTAAGCAGTTTGGCAGCGGCCCTGCTGGCCGCTTGCGGCGGTGGTGGCGATGGTGGCGGGGCAGTCGAGCCGCCGGTCAGCAGCCCCGTCGGCTGTGTGGCCTTGCGCGAGGAAATCTCGTGGTATCGCGACACGCTTTCGAGCGAGTGGAACGATGTCGTGATTGATGAGCAGCAGCACATCTGGCTCGCGGGCTGGAGCAATGGCGTGGTTGGCCAGACGAATATCGAACCAGCCGGGAACAGCCGGGCCGTTGTGCGTCGGCTTGATTCCGACGGCTCCCTGCTCTGGGATGCCGGCGCACGTTTCGATACGCCGGGCGCGGACGCGGCCGAAGCGCTGGCGATTGGCCGCGATGGCACGGTCTTCGTGGTCGGTCGGACCACTGGCAACCTGGACGGTGCAGACAACGCAGGCCAGTTCGACACCTTTGTCGCCTGGGCCGAGCGCGCCGGGTTGGCCACGCCGTGGCGGACCTTTCAGATCGGCACCGATCGACCCCAGCATCCACGCCGCGCCGCCGTGGATGCGCGCGGCAACCTGCTGATCGCCGGACACGACGATGAGTACGTGCCGACCAACTACGTCGAGGCGTGGAGCGATGCGTTCGCAATGCGGCTCGACCGTCAGGGCGCGGGCACTGCCGACGACCGCCTGACCGCGGCGTGGACCCATCGATCGAACAGCACCGAACCCGACATCGGCGGCGGGTTGGCGAGCCTCGAAACGGCCGATGGCGCTGCCACCTTTGTCAGCGGTGCGGTGCAGAGCGGCACCCAGCGCGGGATGTACCTGCGCAGGCTGGATGGCTTAGGGCAGGCAACGTGGACCACCCGCTACAGTGCGGTGCCACTCGATCATGTTGCCGTGATCCGGCCGTTGGCGGGCGGCGATCTGCTGATCGGCGGCTCGGTCTACGGCAGCTTTCCAGGTGCGGTCGGGCTGGGCCAGCAGGATGTCTTCGTCGCTCGCGTCAGTGCGGCCGACGGGCGAGTGCTGCGCAGTTGGCAGCTCGGGTCATCCGGCGCTGAATGGCTGGCCGATCTGCAGATTGACCGTGAGGGCAACATCGTCCTGTTCGGCGAGACAACCGGCAGCGTGGTCGCGGGGCAATCCAATGCGGGCGGTAATGATCTCTTCATGATGAAGATCGCGGGTAACGACGGCCGCGTGCTCGCCACCCGTCAGTGGGGTACTGCAGACGACGAACGCGCCGGGCGCGTGGCTCTGGATCAATGCGGGCGCGCCGTGGCGGTCGGCAGTTCGGGCGACCGCTACCGCCGCGATGCAATTGCCTGGTATTGGCGCCCGTCTTGAGCTGCTGTCGAATCGCGACGAGTGCTCGGACTGACCTTCCGGGCGGCAACAGGCCGCAGGGGACATCTAGGGTGCGAAGCGCGTCAAGATACCCGTGGCCTCCGTGCCGATCGGACATTGTTTCATGTTGCCGCACAGGCCGAGGGAGCGTTTGATGTCTGGTCCGAGAACACGAAACAAGGTTTCAGCGTGGGGTAACGCCGACTGTTTGTAGACCATCGTATTCAGGCATCACTTCGGTTACGAACGTTCAGCATGGCGGGCGGTGGTCTAGTTCGGCCACGTCACCGGACTCTGTTGCCGGATAACTTCTACGACGGGAGCCCCGACCCGGTTGCGTTTGTGCAGCAACGCTATCCGAACGTCGCACGTTATCCGATCGACTTGTCCAAGGTCTGCTAGTCGCTGCTGTTGGAAACGCCGTCGTCGGGCGCCGCGCCTCGGGAGCTATGAGCGCCGTGTTGGCTGCCAACATGGCGCCCGAGGTGTTCGCGCGGTTTGCTGATTCAACGCCCTGCGTTAAGCGGCAGTGCGGCCGCGGCGCCGAATCATGCCGGTCGAGAGTGCGAGGGAAACTAGTGCGAGCCCAAGGACGTTGGGCTCGGGAACGCTCGCTGGATCTCTCACATCGATCCGAAGCGCGCCGAGGTCGGAGTCTGCTTGCGTGAGCCACTCATCGGGGCCCTGAAACAGCGCGCCAGTAAATGAATGCGCTCCACGGAACCCCTGAGAATTGATGTTCCAGGTCAGCATTGTCGATGCGTCTGTCGTAGCTATCGAGAACCAGTATTTGGTTCCTTCGTCAAGCCAGAGATCACTGAGGAAGTCTGCTGCGACGAGGCCACCTGGAACGAGTGGGTCAACAATTCCGGCACCCAAGACAGCACCTGGCCCACCGCCGACATCGGAGCGAATCTGGAATTGGATTGGCGCCACGGCACCTTGCACATACCAGACGGGCGCATATGCCCGGGATGCAAAGCCCGATTGGCTTGGCACAAATTCGTCGGCGGTGATGTAGTTGGCTCCGTTGCCGGGATTGCCCGCAAACCAACCTAACCCGATCGCCTCGGAATCAGCAGGGGATAGTGTGTTGTAGACGATTGACGCGGATGCAAAGGAAGATGCAACGCAAAGTGCGCAGACCAAAAAACAGCGGAAGAGCCTAATGCTCATGATTTGTACGCTTTCGTAGTCATGAAGCCGGGTGGATCGATCGAACAGGGACGATGCTTCGGAGGGGGCATTCGGTTCTTCGGCGATCCCGTGGTGTTCATAGTCTATTGCGCGATTCGGGGCGTGCGGTTGCACCCGATTTGCATGATGTGCGCTATTTCACTCGCCACCACGACAACGTGAGAACTGCAAAACGTCTTGAATGGGCTTTGATTCTCGAAGCCCGGCATTTGTCTCGGTGACTTCGCGTCGCAGCTGCCGAGCATTTGCCGGGCCGCCGTTGTGGCGCCGGCGAATGGCGTCGAGCGATGCACTCGCCTGACTCGCAGTCACGGCTGCTGCGCCCAGCCACCGCCCAGCGCTGCGAACAGGCTCACCGTGTAGGCGAGCTGCTGGTTCTGCAGCGTGACGACGTCGAGTTCTGCCTGCAGCTGGTTGCGTTCGGCGTCGAGCACGTCCATGAAACTGGTGAGGCCTTCCTGGTAGCGCAGGAAGGAGATGTGCTGCGCTTCGCCGAGGGCGGTGGCGCGCTGGCGTTTGCTGTCGGCCTGCTCGCGGGTCTCGCGCAGGTTGACGAGGCCGTCTTCGGTTTCGCGGAAGGCGGTCTGCACGGTCTTCTGGTAGGTGGCGACCATCTCGCGCTCGCTGGCTTCGGCTTGTCGCAGCTGGTTTTTCAGCTGGCCGCCCATGAAGATCGGTTGCGCGAGGCCGGCGGCGAGGCTCCACAGCGCGCTGCCGGGGTCGCCGAGCGTGTGCAGCTCGCTGCTCTCGTAGCCGGTGGCGCCGGTGAGCGAGATCTTCGGGAAGAAGGCGGCGCGGGCGGCGCCGATATTCGCGTTGGCGGCGCGCAGCTGCGCTTCGGCGGCGAGAATGTCGGGCCGGCGTTCGAGCAGTTGCGAGGGCAGGCCGGGCGGGATGTCGAGATCGGCGGTCAGCGTGTCGATGCTGCGCCCGCGCGGCACCGGCCCCGGGTTGCGGCCGAGCAAGGTGCTCAGTGCGTTCTCCTGCAGCGTGATCTGGCGCTCCAGGTCGGGGATGCTGCTGCGGGTCTGCTGGGTTTGCGCGCGCGCCTGGGCGTAGTCGTAGCCCGAGGCCACGCCGCCTTCGAAGCGGCGCTGCGTCATGTGCAGCGTTTCTTCCTGCGTGGCGAGGTTGCGGCGCGCGATCTCAAGCTGGCGATCGAGCGCAAGCAGCTTGAAGTAGGCGGTGGCGACCTGCGATTCGAGCGAGATGCGCAGCGCCTGCTGGTTGTACTCGCTGGACAGCAGCTTCTCGCGTGCGGCATCGCTGGCGTTGCGCAGGCGGCCCCACAGGTCCAGCTCGTAGGACACACCGATGGTCGCCTTGATGTCTTCGCCGTGCCGGTCGCCGGGCAACCGCGGCGCGGCTTCGGCGCTGCGCATCGTGTGCTGGTCGCTGAGGCCGGCGGTGACCTGCGGATAGCGCTGCGCATCGGTGATGCCCAGTTGCGCGCGGGCCTGCTCGATGCGGGCGTAGGCGACCTTCATGTCCTTGTTCTCGGCGAGCGCGGTGTCGATCAGCTGGTTCAGCGCGTCGTCGCCGAAGAGCTTCCACCATTCGCTGGGCACAGCGGCCTCGCTGCGGGCGCCGGTGTGCTCGGCCTGGCCCCATTGCGGGGGCGCTTCCACATCCGGGCGCAGATACACCGGGGCCATGTTGCAGGCGGTGAGGCTCAGCAGCAGCGGCAGGATCGCAAAGCTTGTCTTACGCATGGTCATGCTCCTTCGTCGCGGCGGCGGGCTGCTTGGCCGCACCCTTGCCGGACAGCAGGGAAAAGAACATCGGAACGAACAGCACGGCGAGGAAGGTGGCGGCGAGCATGCCGCCGATGACGCCGGTGCCGATCGAGTGCTGGCTGTTGGCGCCCGCGCCGAAGCTGATCGCCAGCGGCACCACGCCGAGGATGAAGGCCATCGAGGTCATCACGATCGGGCGGAAGCGCAGGCGGGCGGCCTGCAGCGCGGCGTCGCGGGCACTGTGGCCTTGCTGGTGGAGCTGGTGCGCGAACTCGACGATCAGGATCGCGTTCTTCGCGGCCAGCCCGATCAGCGTGATCAGGCCGATCTGGAAGTAGATGTCGCAGTTGAGCCCGCGCAGCCACACCGCGGCGAAGGCGCCGAAGATCGCGAAGGGCACGGCGGTCACCACCACCAGCGGCAGCTTCCAGCTCTCGTACTGCGCGGCGAGGATCAGGAACACCACCACCAGGCCGAACGCGAAGGCCAGCGTGGCGGCGCTACCGGCGCGCTTTTCCTGGAAGGCGGTGCCGGTCCAGGCCAGCGCGTAGCCTTCGGGCAGCACTTCCTTGGCGACGCGCTCGATGGCGGCAATCGCTTGGCCCGAGCTGTGCCCCGCCGCCGGGTTGGCCATGAGCTTGGCGCCCATGAAGCCGTTGAAGCGGTTGATGATCTCCGGCCCGCTGATCTGCCGCACGTCGGCGACCGCACCGAGCGGAATCATCTGGCCGCCGCTCGAACGCACATACACCTTGCCCACGTCTTCCGGCCGCATTCGGGCATCCGCTTCGGACTGCAGCAGCACGCGGTAGGTCTGGCCGAACTTGTTGAAGTCGTTCACGTAGAGGCTGCCGAAGGTGGCCTGCAGCGCATCGAAGATGCTGTTGATCGGCACGCCCAGCGCCTTGGCGCGGTCGCGATTCACATCCACATAAACCTGCGGCACGTTGGCGCGCATCAGCGTGGTGACGCCGGTGAGTTCCGGCTGCTGGCCGGCTTTGGTGATGAAGTCCTGCGTGACCTTGGCGAGCTGCTGGATGTCGCCCTCGCCGCGGTTCTGGATGTAGAACTCGGCGCCGCCGGTGGTGCCCAGGCCCGGAATCGGCGGCGGGTTGAAGCCGAGGATCATGGCTTCGCGGTTGCCTTGCGTGCCGTGCATGAAGTCGTAGATCGCGTTGCGGATGTTGAGCGCGACGCCGCGTTCCTCCCACGGCTTCATCACCGAGAACACCGTCGCGGCGGAAGTCTTCAGGTTGCCGGTGAGGATGTCGTAGCCGGAGAGCACCACCACATCCGCATTGCCTTCGAAGCCCTTGGCGGCGTCGCCCGCCTGTGCGGCGACCTGCTTCGTGCGCGCGAGCGAGGCGGCGTCCGGCAGCTGTACGGTGGCGAGGTAGTAGCCCTGGTCTTCCGGCGGAATCAGCGCGGTCGGCACCGTCTTCACCAGGCCGCCCAGCATCAGCAGCACACCACCGGCGCAGAGCAGCGCCAGCGCCCAGCGGCGGATGATCGCAGCGACCGCGGCGCCGAAGCGCTCGGTGGCCTTGTCGAACAGGCGGTTGAACCAGCGGAAGAACGCCGCCGGCTCGGTGTGGCCGGGCTTGAGCAGCAGCGCGCACAGCGCCGGGGTGAGCGTCAGCGCGACGAAGCCGGAGAGGGTGACCGACACCGCGATGGTGATCGCGAACTGCTTGTAGAGCTGGCCAGTGAGGCCGCCGAGGAAGCCGATCGGCACGAACACCGCGCACAGCACCAGCACGATCGCGACGACCGGGCCGGTGACTTCCTGCATCGCGCGCAACGTGGCTTCGCGGGGCGGCAGATGTTCGTCGCGCATGATCCGCTCGACGTTTTCCAGCACCACGATCGCGTCGTCGACGACGATGCCGATCGCCAGCACCAGGCCGAACAGCGTCAGCGTGTTGATCGAGAAGCCGAGCAGGTACATGCCGGCAAAGGTGCCGACCAGCGACACCGGCACCGCGATGCAGGGGATCAGCGTGGCACGGAAGTTCTGCAGGAACAGGAACACCACGAGGAAGACCAGCACGATTGCTTCGAGCAGGGTCTTCACCACTTCGTGAATCGAGCCCTTCACGAAGGGCGTGGTGTCGTAGGGCACGCTGTAGCTCACGCCTTCGGGGAAGCTGGTCGACAGCTGCGCCATCGTGGCCTTCACCGCGTTGGCCACGTCCAGCGCATTGGCGCCCGGCTGCAGGTAGGTCGCGACCATCACACCCGGCTTGCCGTTGAGCGTGCCGGACATCGAATAGTCGCGCGCGCCGAGTTCGACGCGGGCGACGTCGCGGATGCGCACGCTCGAGCCGTCCGGATTGGCGCGCAGGATGATGTTCTCGAAGGCCTCCGGGTCGGTCATGCGGCCCTGGGCGCTCATCGTGTAGGTGAATTGCGGACTGCCGTCGTTGGGCGTGTCGCCGATCTTGCCGACCGCGAACTGCGCGTTCTGCTCCTTGATCGCCTGCACCACGTCGGCGGTGGTCATCTTCAGCTCGGCGAGGCGGTCGGGTTTGAGCCACACGCGCATCGCGTAGTCCTGCGCGCCAAGAATGGTGGCGTCACCCACGCCGGGCAGGCGCTTGAGCGCGTTGACCACGTTCAGGTAGGCGTAGTTGGAGAGGAACACCGTGTCGTACTTCCCCTCGGGCGACGACAGGGTGACGATCTGCAGCATGTTCGTGGACTTCTTCTGCACGATCACGCCGTTCTGCTTCACGCTGTCCGGCAGCACCGGCAGGGCGGTTTGCACCCGGTTGTTGACGTTGGTCGCGGCCTGGTCCGGGTCGGTGCCGATGTCGAAGTAGACGTTCAGCGTCATCGTGCCGTTGGCGGCACTGGTGGATTCCATGTAAATCATGTTCTCCACGCCGTTGACCTTGTCCTCGATCGGCGCAGCGACGGTCTTCTGCAAGGTGTCGGCATTGGCGCCGCTGTATTGCGCGGTGACCGAGACGACCGGCGGCGTGATGTCGGGGAACTGCGCGACCGGCAGCTTGAAGATCGCGGCCGCGCCGGCCAGCATGATCAGGATGGACAGCACCGATGCGAGGATCGGGCGGTCGATGAAGGTTCTGGAAATCATCGTCGTTCCTCAGCGTGCAGCGGTGGTGGGCTTGGCGGGCTGGTCGGCCGCGACCAGCTTCACCGGCTTGTCTGCACGCACCTTGGCGAGCCCTTCGACGACGACCTGGTCGCCGGCCTCCAGGCCCTTGCTGATGAAGAAGCGATCGCCCTGCGTGCCGGCGGTCTCGACCGGGCGGCTACGCGCCACACCGTCCTTGCCGACGACGTAGACGAACTGCCCTTGCGCCGAGGTGCCGACAGCCTTCTGCGGGATCACGATCGCGTCCTTCGCCTCGATGCCCTTGAGCGTGACCTTCACGAACTGCCCCGGCATCAGCTGCGCCTTCGCGTTCGGCAGTTCGGCGCGCAGTTGCAGCGTGCCGGTGGAGGTGGAGATCAGCGTGTCGGAGAAGTTCAGGCGCCCGCTCACCGGGTACACCGTGCCGTCGGCCAGCGTGAGCTGCACCTCGAGCGGTGCCTTGTGCGGCAGGTCGAGCATGCCGGCGGCGCGCTTGCGTTCGAAGTACAGCTTCTCGCGCTCGGGCAGGCTGAACATCACATACATCGGGTCGATCTGGACGACCTTGGTCAGCAGCGAACTGGGGCCGTTCACCAGCGAGCCTTCGGACATCAGCGACAGGCTCGCGATGCCGGACACCGGCGAGGCGACGCGGGTGTAGTCCAGGTTCAGGCGCGCCTTGGTGACGTTGGCCTGCGCGGTGAGAAGCGCGGCTTGCGCCTGCTCCATCGCCGAGCGGGCGTCATCGACATCCTTCTGCGCGACGGCCTTTTCCTTCAGCAGCGGTTCGACGCGGGCCAGATCGCGGCGGGCCTTGTCGAGCACCGCCTTCTGCTGCGCGTACTGCGATTCCGCCTGGTCCAGCGCGGTCCTGAACTCGGCCGGGTCGATCTGGTAGAGCGGCTGGCCCTCGTTGACCGGGTGGCCTTCCTGGTAGCTGCGCTTGAGCAGGATGCCGGTCAGGCGCGGGCGGACTTCGACTTCGCGCGAGCCCATGGTCTGGGCCGGGTAAGTGGCTTCGATGGCGATGTTGCGCCGGACGACCGTCTCGACGACGACTTCGGGTGTGCCGGCTTTGGGCGCTTCCGGCGACTTGCAGCCACCAAGACTGGCGGCGATAAGCGGGCCGGCAAGCAACGCCGACAGGAATGCAGATTGGGCTTTCATGGGGGCCTTGATGGGGCGGGTTGGGGCAGTGTTCGCTGCGACGGAAAGGGGCGGCGTATCAGCCGGCTGCGACCGGCTGCAGCGTGAGTCGGCAGGTGCTTGAACCAGCGCAGGGGTCTTCACCCTTGCGCGCTTTGCTGAGCGCCGTGGCGAAGGCCTCGGCGCTGCGTTCGATGGCCGCCTTCATCGCGGCGTCCTGGCTGATCACCGCATTGAGGTTCATCGGGTCGGGGCTGGTTTCCGCGCGGAAGGAAGCGACGAGGGTGCCGCTACGGGCGTCACGCAGTTCGCCTGCGATGGTGACCGAGCCCATCGTTCGCGAGGCGCCGGCACCCGATACGCTCTTGCCGACGTTTGCGACCAAACCGATTGGCAACACATGGTTGATCACCGATCGAGTGGTGTTGGCGGGCTTCATGTCCTCCAACGTCAGGCTCAGGCGCAGCGTTTCGCCTTCGGTCGCGGTGATTTGTGCGCCCGCACCTGCCGCGGCACGGGCAAAGCTCTCGCGTGCCAGCGCCAGCGCTTGTTGCCGTTGCGTGTCAGTGACGCCGTCCCATCGACCGTTTCCGGCCGCCGTGATGTCGACCGTGTCGAGCTGCACCTGGCTGTAGTGGCTGAGGCGTTGCGCCGGGGCCGCGGTGCTGGCGATCGCCATGCATTCATGGGCCATGACGGCCATGCAGACTACGGACAGAATTGCTTTGAGGGTTTGCCGTTTCATGATGATTTCCTTTCTGGAATTCAGGGGCCTTGTGGGTCTGCCGCGACGCCTGCCGCGGCGGACTTGATGGATTGCATTCTGCGAAGGCCCCTGACGACGCGGCAGTGATTTACGGTAAGCGCCAGCGTTACGCGTGGCCGGCGAGCGCCGTGCTGACACTCAGCGGCACGTCGTCGCCAGCGTGGAAGGTCGGCACATAGGGCAGGGTTTCGGTCATCGTGCGACCGCGCCAGGTGTAGGTGACGATCGCGCCGCTTTGGCGCTCGACCCAGCTATCGACGTAGTAGCACTGCGTCACCATCGTCGGTGCCTGCGCTTGCGCTTGGGCGGCCGCTGCTTGCTTCTGCATGTGCTCGCCAACCATCGCGCCGATCACTGCACCGCCAGCGGTGGCCGCGTCCTTGCCCGATCCCTCACCGGCTGTATGGCCGATCAGGCCACCGGCGACGCCGCCGATCACCGCACCGCCATACGGGTGCTTGGGCTGTGCCTTGGCCTGTGCGGGCGCGCCCGGTACCTGGTTGCAGATCTGCTGTGGTTGATTGACGCGCTGGGTCAGGATGCGGATCTCGGTAATGTGGGCGGTGTCGCGATAGGTGCTGCCTTTTGCGGGTTGCTGGGTCTGGGGGTTGGCCGCCTGCGCGTTGGCAGTGGTCGAGATCAGTACTAGGGTGATCACGGCGAGCTTGGCTTTGGTGTGCATGACGGGGTCCTTCCTTATCGAGGGGGTGGGGTGTCGTTCATCGGTTGACGTTGGCGCGCTCAAGATCGGCCAGCAGCGCGGGAAGCGGGGTGTGCGCCAGGGCTTCGGATTCGAGGCCGTTGGTTTCGCGGGGAAGCAGGTCGAGCAATCGGTACCACTGCGCCCAATTCGGGCGGCGCTCGTTATTGCTGTGAGCAACCTGGTAGGCGCAGCGCCACAGCAGGCGCTCGCGACCGCGCACAAGTCGCGGGCTGCTGTGGCCTTTGATGTAGGCGCGCCCAAGGCCTGCGAGGCGTTGAAGCTCCGGCGGCCGGTGTTCGGGGCACATGAAACGGCCGACGAAGGCGAGCAGATGCCGTGTCGGCACCACGTCGAGCCCGCTGGCGAGATCGCTCAGACGCTTGCAGAGATACTCTGCGCTGGTGAGCAGGAACTTGATGACCCTGTCGTTGGGACTGCGCTCAAGCCACGCAATCTCGACCAGTGGCAACAACGGCGCAAAATAGACGGAGGGCCCCTTGAGCCCATGCTCGTCGCGAAGCGTCTGGAGGATTTCTGCAGGTGTGTCCTCGGCTTGCGTCGAGTGACCCTCGCGTGTGATGTCCCAGGCATGACGCAGGTAGGCGCGGATCTCCGATTCCAGTTCGCCGAGCGTTTGCAGGTATTCGAAGCGCCGCAATTCGGCCTTGGCGCTGTTGTCGCTGATCCAGTATTTGAGGCCCAGTTGGGCCAGCACGTAGTCGTCCCAAAGCGTGCGAAAGGCGGGCCTCTCCTGGTACAGCTGGGAAAGCAGATCGGTACTGACGCCAAGGCGTTGCGGCGTGCCGGCGAACACAAGCAGTTGGGTGGGGCGGGGAAGGGCGGGTTGCATCGCGTGTCTTTCAGTCGGTGACATGCGGCGCATTCTGGTCAGCGCGATGCCGCCGCCAGAGTGATTTACGGTAAACCGCTGCTGCGATGTGTTGATGCAGCCGGAGGGGTTCGCTGCAGGCTTGAGGCATCATTCGCAGCGGAAAATCGCCCGATCCAACTAGGGGGCCGCATGCCGTTCACGCCTGAGCAGGTTCGTCAGCAGGTCGCAGCCATTACCGCCAGCGAGGGCTTCGTGGCCTCACAGCGCAGTCGCCGCCTGCTTGAGTTCCTCACGAACGAGACGCTCGCGGGGCGCGGCGACCGCTTGAAGGGTTTCTATATCGCGTGCGAATTTCTCGGCCGCGGTGTGGACTTCGATCCGCTGGTCGACCCGATCGTGCGCATCGAAATGGGCAAGCTGCGGCGCGCGCTGGAGCACTACTACCTCACCGCCGGCCGCAAGGATTCGCTGCGGGTGGAACTGGCCAAGGGCAACTACCAGCCGCAGTTCTGCGGCGCACTCGAAACGCCAGTCAGCGAAGACACCGCGCCCGCGCAAGATGGTCAGCCCCTGCTTGGCCGCGCGTCGGTGGTGATCCGCTGCACGGGGCCGCAGGCGGCTGGCGTGGCGGACGATTTCGCGGGTGGCCTGGCGCATCAGCTGGCAGCACTGTTGAATCGTCTTGACGACGTGTACGTACTCTCGCCCGACCTCGAAGATGCGGCCAGCGCCCGTTTCTTGCTCACGGCGAGCGTACGCGGTGACAGCCAGCGACTCCGCGTCGCCGTGCAGCTTGAAGACCGCCTTCGGGGGTTGCAGGTTTGGGCCGACACCTACACCGAGGCGGCCAATGATCTGTTCGCGCTGGAGGACGAACTGGCGCGGCGCATCGTCAACCGCATCGCCGATCCGAACGCCGGCGAAATGTTCCGTGCGCTCGGCGGGTCGGCGGAGGGCGCGCAAGCGCCCTCGCCCGAGGCAATCGTCGCGCGCTTCAACACCGAGCACATGCGGCGTCTGAACGACTCTGCATGGCAACGCGAAGCACGGGAATCACTTGAGGCGCTGGTCGCCGCGCAGCCGGCATTTGCGGCGGCGCGGGCGGCGCTGTCCAAAGCGCTGCACGACGCCTTCCTGCTCGGCGAGGCGGACCACGATGCGATGCAACGCGCCTTGGATCACGCCACCGAGGCCGTACGGCTCGAACCCGAAAGCCAGCACGCGCTGGCTGCACTGACCAATGCCTGCATTGCGCTCGGGCAGAACGACCGCGCGTTGCAGGCGATCGAGCGCAGCGTGCGTTTGAACCAGACCGGGCACTCGGCGCGGGCGATCGCTGCGGTCAAGCTGATCATGCTCGGCGAGGCCGAACGCGCCGAGGCACTGCTGGCCGAATGTGCCAAATCGCCCGGCGATGCGTCGCCGGTGATCGGTGTCGGCCTCGCCTTGCTCGCCTGGTTTCGCGGTGACTACGCCGGGGCTTTGGCGGCGGTGTCGCGTGACCTGCTGGCGAGCAACTTCTGGGGCGGCCTGGTGCTGACCGTCAGCCTTGCCGAGTGTGGCGAGCTTGCCGCGGCGCGCAGGAGTTTGAGCAGCACGCTGGCGATCAACCCGGCCTTCGCCCGTGCGCCGGCACGCTATCTTGCCGTGAGCCTTTATCGCCGCGACTGGCAGGCGCGGCTGCTGGCAGCGCTTGAAAAGGCGGGTCTGCCGCGCGAGCCTGCGGGCTAACCTGGCCGCCAGGCCATCTCACGCTGTGCGTTGGCGATAGCAAGCCCCGCTGCACAAAGCGCTTCCGCCAGCGTGCCCTCCGGCTCGTTCACCAGGCGCACCTGCCGGCCGTCCGCTGCGGCGGCGAGTGCGGCCAGCAAGGCGTCCGTGGCATCCGGGCTGCTGGCGATGTCGGTGACGCGCAGCCAGTCGCCGTCGATGCGGACCAGTGCAGCGCCAGTGATGGCGTTGGCCGAGCCGATGCACACGGGTTGCAGATCTGCTTGTGCGCGCAGCGCCGCGATGTCGCGCTGCCAGCAGGCTGGCGCGCGTGGCAGGGTGGCAAGCGCCGTCAGCACGGTGTCGGTAGACGCGCTCTGGCCGGGCCGCGGGGCACAGTTCAAGCCGCCTTCCAGCACCAGCAGGCGCCGGGTGTAAGCGAACCCGGCCTGCTCGTAGGTGCGCAACGCCCAGTTCTGTTCGAGGGCTTCGAGCGCGATCTCGCGCGCGCCGGCGGCGACTTGCACCTGCATGAAATCCCGCACCAGCGGCAGTGAATGTCGTTTGCCGCGCCAGTCCGGCGCGATGCCCCAGCCGCCGAGCCAGGCGCGCGTGCCGCGCACGCCGGCCAGCGCCACCGCCATCGGCGTCTTGCCGTCGAACCAGACGCAGGATCGGTCGAGGTCGATACTGCCCAGCAACATGTGACGCTGCAGCATCGCCGCATCGAACTGGAATGGGACGAAGTAGCCGCGGTAGGCCTCGTTCCAGACCGCGAGCAGGGCCTCGGCGCCGAGCGTGCTGGCGGTGGCCCGCGTGAAGGGGTGGTCGGTGGTGTTCATGGCGAGCAAGGGTAGCGCCGTCGGCCCGCCTTGTCCCGCAACAGTGGGGCTGTGGCGGGCCGGTACAATGTCGGCTTTCCTGCCCGGCCGTGCCCCATGACTTCGCTTCTCGACAACCTCAACCCCGAACAGCTCGCCGCCGTGACGCTGCCGCCGCAGCCGGCGCTGATTCTTGCCGGGGCCGGCTCGGGCAAGACGCGGGTGCTGACCACACGCATCGCCTGGTTGATCTCCACCGGTCAGACCACGCCGCACGGCCTCCTGGCGGTGACCTTCACCAACAAGGCGGCGAGGGAGATGCTCGCGCGCCTGTCGGCAATGTTGCCGATCAATACCCGCGGCATGTGGATCGGCACCTTCCACGGCCTGTGCAACCGGCTGCTGCGCGCGCACTACCGCGACGCCGGCCTGCCGGAGACCTTCCAGATTCTTGATTCCGCCGACCAGCTCGCAGCGATCAAGCGGCTGTTGAAGGCGCTCAACGTGGATGACGAAAAGTATCCGCCGCGCGATCTGCAGCACTTCATCAACGGCAACAAGGAGGCCGGCGTGCGCGCAGACGCCGCCGAGGCCTGGGACGACTGGACGCGCAAAAAGGTCGCGCTGTACGCCGAGTACGAACGCCAGTGCCAGAAGGAGGGCGTGGTCGACTTCGCCGAACTGCTGCTGCGCGCCTACGAGTTGCTGACCCGTAATGAACCGCTGCGTGCGCATTACCAGAGCCGCTTCCGCCACATCCTGGTCGACGAGTTCCAGGATACGAACCGCCTGCAGTACCTGTGGCTGAAGTTGCTGGCGGGCCACGGTGGCGCCGAGCCGGCAGCGGTGTTCGCGGTGGGCGACGACGACCAGTCGATCTACGCTTTCCGCGGCGCGGACGTCGGCAACATGCGCGACTTCGAGCGCGAGTTCGCGGTGAAGAGCGTGATCCGGCTGGAGCAGAACTACCGCTCGCACGGCAACATCCTCGACGCGGCCAACGCGATCATCGCGAACAACAGCCGCCGCCTGGGCAAGAACCTGTGGACCGAGGCCGGCGCGGGCGAGCCGATCCGGCTGTACGAGGCGCTGACCGACATGGACGAGGCGCGCTGGATCGTGGAAGAGATCCAATCGCTGATCAGAGACGGCGCGGCGCGATCCGACATCGCGCTGCTTTACCGCAGCAACGCGCAGTCGCGGGTGCTGGAGCACCAGCTCTTTTCCACCGGCATTCCGTACCGGGTATACGGCGGCCTGCGCTTCTTTGAGCGGCAGGAGATCAAGCATGCGCTGGCCTACCTGCGGCTGATCGCGAATGCGGACGACGACACCGCGTTTGCACGCGTGGTGAACTTCCCCACGCGGGGGATTGGCGCCCGCTCGCTGGAATTGCTCGCCGACTCGGCGCGCACCTACAACACCAGCCTCTACGCCACGGTGCCGCATCTGGCCGGGCGGCCGGCGGCCTCGCTCGCGGTGTTCGTGCGCCTGATTGAAGACATGCGACAGGCCACGCGCGATCTGCCGCTGCCGGAAGTGATCGACCATGTGCTGGAACACTCCGGCCTGCGCGCGCACTACCGCGCCGAGCGTGAAGGCGAAGAGCGTCTCGCCAACCTCGATGAACTGCTGAACGCCGGCGCGAACTTCATTTCGGAAGCCGAAGACCCGACGCTCACGGGCTTCCTCGCTCATGCCTCGCTTGAGGCCGGCGAGCACCAGGCCGATGCCGGGCAGGAGGCGATCCAGCTGATGACGGTGCACGCGGCCAAGGGCCTGGAGTTCGACGCGGTCTTCCTCACCGGGGTTGAGGAAGGGCTGTTCCCGCACGAGAACAGCATCCAGGAAACCGACGGCCTCGAAGAAGAACGACGCCTGATGTACGTCGCGGTCACCCGCGCGAGAAAGCGGCTCTACCTCACGCTGGCGCAAAGCCGCATGCTGCACGGGCAGACCCGCTACTCGCTGAAGTCGCGCTTCATCGACGAGATCCCGCCGCAGCTGATCAAGTGGCTCACGCCACGGCAGGCGGCTGCGCGTTACTACGAGCCGTCGCAGGAATCGGCACACCGCACCCCGCCGCGCGCGTCGTCAGTGCCCTCGCGTGATCTGGGGGGATTCCGCATTGGCCAGCTGGTGCGGCATGCGAAGTTCGGCGAAGGCGTGATCGTCTCCGCCGAAGGCAGCGGGGGCGATGCGAAAGTGCAGATCAACTTCGGCGGTGCGCACGGCATCAAATGGCTGATGCTGGCGATGGCAAAGCTCGAAGCCGCGTAGCGCTGCGCCAACCAATGAAAAGGCCACCTTGCGGTGGCCTTTTGCGTTTCAGCACGGTTGCGGTGCTTACTTGTCCTTGTCCGACTTGACGGTGTTCGCCCAGTCGTTGAATTCCTTGATCGCAGCATTGCCCGCTTCGACTTCGGCCTTGTAAAGCTCGGCGATTTTGTTGCCGGCGGCCTGGCGGTCGGCGATGTAAGCCGACATGCAGGCCTTGTAGGCGTCGAAAGCCTTGTTGTAGCTCTTGATCTGCGCGGTGGAGGGCTCCATGCCCAGCGGGCTCGGCTGCTTGCACTCGTGCTTGGGCGGCGGATTGATGGTGACCGGGTCGGCGTGGGCGATGGTGGCCGACAGTGCCAGCGCGGTCGCGGCGATCAGGCGGATGTTCACGGGTGTCTCCTTGTGAGAGCGAAAAACTGCATCCTACTCCGGCCACCGGGGGCGGAACTTGCGCCAGGTCGGCAACTGATTGTGTCGAGGCGACCTGTCAGCTGCCGCTGCGTGCCCGCTCGCGCCATGCGGCTGGCGTCATGCCGTACCAGTCGCGAAAGGCGTGATTGAACGAGCTTTGCTCGCGGTAACCGAGCAGGAAGGCGACCTCGGTCATCGTCATGCCGGGCTCGCGCAGATATTGCTCGGCCAGTTCGCGCCGGGTTGCATCGAGTACGGTCTGGTAGCTGGTGCCGGCCTCCGCCAGTTTGCGCTGCAGCGTGCGCGGCGTGCTGCCCAGCGCATCGGCTACATCGCCAAGGCGTGCGCTGTCGTGCGCCAGCAGTGCGACGATCTTTTCGCGTACCGCGTTGATGATCTCCGGCTGCCGCGCTTCGCGTTCGCGCGCGGCGAGCAGTTGCTCGGCATGGCGGGCGAGCACCGGGAACAGGCTGGTGTCGGCGTTGGGTACCGGCCAGTCGAGGATTTCGGCCGGGAAGCGCGCGCAGTTCTGCGGCGCATCGAAACGCACCGGCGCGCCGAAGAACTGTTCGTAGGCGGGTATCAGCGCGGGGTCGGGCGCCGCATGCGCGAAGGCCACGTCGATCACCGGCACCCGGGTGTGGGCCAGCCAGTTCGCAAAGCTCAGGATGCCCGCCATCACGCTCTCGGGCAGATGGCGGCTGGGCAGCGTGGTGAGCCAGGGCGACTCCCACACGTAATGCGCAATTGCGCCGTGCTCTTCGATGCGTGAGCGCCCCAGGTCATGCGCCAGTCCTTCGAAGCGGCGCGTCTGCTCGGTCGCAGCGCGGAAGCTGCGACAGGAACACAGCACTAGGCCATAGACCGCAAAGGTCGATAGCCGCGTGCGTTCGCCCACGTGCAAGCCGAACAGCGGATCGCCACAGGCCTCGGCAGCCACTTCCAGCAGGCGGATGTAGCGCTCGACCGGCAGGTTGTCGGTGGCCGGCGCCAGCGATTCCGCGGGCAGCCCGAGCGTCACCGCCAGCCGTGCGGGCGATAGCCCCCGTTCGGCTGCGGTGTCGATTGCCGTTTGTGCGTAAGGGCCGACCACACGTGCCTGCGCCAGTGGCGGAATCGCTGCGGCGGGTTGCGTTTCGGGTGTTGCGAGTTCTGTCATGGATTCACAAGGCGGCTGTCAGCAGGCGACAAGCGCTGGCGTTGGGCTCTGCAGACAATCCTACCTGTCGCCGCCGCGTGTGGTCATCCGTTCGCCGGACTTTCTCCGCGCAGGGGGCTAAGCGGCGGAAGACCCGGGCCGGCACGCGCCCGGGGGCCGACATCGACAGGGAGTGACTACATGCGACGCTGGAACGGCTGGGGCGATACCGCCATCGAACAGCCCCTCAAACCGGAGGCTCTGGGTTTCCTGGCCGACATCGTCGGCCCGGGCACGGCGCCGAACGATGCCGCCTACGAGGCAGCGCTGGCGCAGGTGGCGGCACAAGCGAGCCGCTTGCCGCCGCATCCGCTGATCGATACCTCACCTGGGGCGCGCTTGGCGGCGAGCTTTGGCCAATCGTGCGCGGACTGGCTGCGCCTGCGTTTCGGCGCGCTCGGCCGCGTCAGCGACGGGGTCGCCTTCCCTGAAACGCGCGAGACGGTGCGCGAACTGCTCGGCTGGGCGCAGGCGCACGGCGTGTCGGTGCGTCCCTGCGGCGGTGCCAGCTCGGTGGTCGGGCATCTTTCGCCGGCCGGCGACAAGCCGGTGCTGACCATGAACCTCACCCGCATGATGCGGCTCACCGCGCTGGACCGCGACGCCCAGCTCGCCACCTTCGAGGCTGGCGTGCTCGGCCCCGACCTCGAAGCCCAATTGCGCGCCCATGGCTACACGCTGGGCCACTTCCCGCAGAGTTTCGAGTATTCGACGCTGGGCGGCTGGGTGGTCACCCGATCGTCCGGTCAGCAGTCCTCGCGCTTCGGGCGCATTGAACAGTTGTTCGCCGGCGGGCATCTGGAAACGCCCTCCGGGCCGCTTGATCTGCCCACCTTTCCGGCCTCGGCGGCGGGGCCGGATCTGCGCGAATGGGTGCTCGGTTCCGAAGGCCGTTTCGGTGTGCTGACCGAGGCGACGGTTCGGGTCACCCGCTTGCTCGAAGCCGAACAGTTCATCGGCGTGTTCTTCCCCGACTGGGCGCGCGCCCAGGCCGCGGTGCAGGCGCTGGCGCAGGCCCGCATCGGGCTGTCGATGATGCGCCTGGCTAACCCGATCGAGACCCTGACCACGCTGAAGCTCGCCGGCCACGCTGCCGCGATCGGCTGGCTGGAACGCTACCTCGCGTTGCGCGGCGCTGGCGCCGACAAATGCCTGCTGTTCGCCGGCTTCACCGGCAGCAAGGCGCAGCTGCGCGCGATGCGGCGGCAGGCCGGCGCGATCATCCGCGCGCACGGCGGCGTCTCGACCGGCCAGTTGCTGGGCGAGAAGTGGCGTGCCAACCGCTTCCGTGGCGTGTATCTGCGCAACAGCCTGTGGACCGCCGGCTACGCGGTCGACACCATGGAAACCGCCTGCGACTGGCCGCGTGTGGCGCCGATGATGGCGGCTATCGAGACGGCCGGGCGCGACGCACTGGCGACCTTCGGCGAGCGCACGCACTGCTATACCCACCTCTCGCATGTCTACCCGCAGGGCTCCAGCGTCTACTCGACATTCGTGTTCCGCGTCGGGCCGGATTTCGAAACCAGCTTCGCGCGCTGGCAAGCACTCAAGCGCGCGGTGTCGCAGGCCATCGTCGCGCGAGGCGGCACCATCACCCACCAGCATGGTGTCGGCCAGGACCATGCGCCCTGGCTCGCCGCGGAGAAGGGTGCTGCGGGGCTCGCAATGCTCGACGCGGTGCGTCGGCAACTCGATCCTCACGGCGTGATGACGCCCGGCAACCTCTTCGGCGACCGCGATTGATGAATACCGATTGCGACCTGCTGGTGATCGGCGGCGGCATCACCGGCGCTGGCATCGCGCTGGAGGCGGCGCGTCGCGGCTTGTCGGTGACGCTGGTCGAAGCGCGCGACTTTGCCTGGGGCACCTCGTCGCGCTCGTCGAAGCTGGTGCACGGTGGCCTGCGCTATTTGCGCGAGGGTAAGCCCGGGCTGACCCGCGAATCGGTGCACGAACGCGCCGCACTGATGCGCGACGCCGCCGGGCTGGTCGAGCCGCAAGGCTTCCTGATGGCGCACTACCGCGGTCGTTCGCCGGGCCGCTGGTTGCTCGGTGCGGGACTTGCGATCTACGACGCCTTCGCCGGTGTGCGCAGCCGCCGCTACCACGCCGCCGACCGTGCCGCCTGGCTTGCGCCCCACCTCGGCCGGGCTGGTCTTCAGGGCGCAAGCACTTATCTCGACGCGAAGACCGATGACGCCCGGCTGGTGCTGCGGGTGCTGCAGGAAGCGCGTGTGCATGGCGCGCGGCTGATGAACTACACCCGGGTCGAATCGCTGCTGCGCGACGCGACTGGTGTGTGCGGCGCGCGGCTGCAGCCGGAGGCGGGCGCCGCCTACGTGCTGCGCGCCCGTTGCGTCGTGAACGCCACCGGCGTGTGGGCCGACGGCCTGCGCGCCACCCTGGGGGCCGCACCCAAGCTGCGTCCGCTACGCGGTAGCCATCTGCTGTTTCCGCTCTGGCGGCTGCCCTTGGCGCAGGCGGTGGCGTTCATGCACCCGCGCGACGGCCGGCCGGTGTTTGCCTATCCGTGGGAAGGCATAGCGCTGGTAGGCACCACCGATGAGGACCACGCCGCCGACCTCGCCCTTGAGCCTGGCATCACGCGCGGCGAGGCGGACTATCTGTTCGAGGCGCTGGCCTGGCAGTTTCCGTCGCTCGCGCTGTGCGATGCGGATGTGTTGTCGGCCTACGCCGGTGTGCGGCCGGTGGTGGCCAGCGGGCGGGCGGACCCGTCGAAGGAGACCCGCGATCACATTGTGCTGGACGAAGCCGGGCTGCTGACCGTGACCGGCGGCAAGCTGACCACCTTCCGCGCGATTGCGGTGGATGCGCTGGCGCGTCTGGCGCCACGCCTGCCAGCCGCCGGCCGAAGCGCTACGGGCAGCATCTTTGCGCCGGTCGCCAAGTCCGCCGCGCTGGCTGCGCTGCCGCCCGCGCTATGCGAGCGTTTGATCGGGCGCCACGGCGTGGCTACCGAGGCACTGGTCGCGTGCGCCGCGCCGGGCGAACTGGCGCGGATCTGCGGCACGCCCACGCTGTGGGCCGAGCTGCGTTACGCTGCGCAGGCGGAACAGGTGCAACACCTCGACGACCTGCTGCTGCGGCGCACCCGGCTTGGCTTGCTGCTGCGCCATGGTGCCGCGGAGATCCTGCCGCGCGTCGAACAGATCGCGCGCCCGCTGCTCGGCTGGGACGCGACGCGTTGGCGGGCCGAGGTGGCGCGTTATCTGGACATTGTGCAGCGCTGCCATGCGCTGCCGCGCGAAGCCACGCCAGGATTGGAGCACGCATGACGATGCCGGCCCCGGATGATCTTCTGCTCTCGCTCGATTGCGGCACGCAGAGCGTGCGCGCGCTGCTGTTCGATCTGCAGGGGGCACTCGTTGGCAAGGCGCAGGTGCATTTCGACGACTACCGCGCGCCGCAACCCGGTTGGCTGGAGCACGATGCCGAGGGCTTCTGGGCGGCGACGGCGCAGGCCTGCCGGCAGCTTTGGGCCTCGTACGGCCATCTGAAGCCCGCGCTGCGCGGCGTGGCTGTCACGACCCAACGCGGCACCGTGATCCCGATCGATGCCGAGGGCAAAGCGCTGCATCCCGCGTTGATCTGGCTCGACCAGCGCAAGGCGCAGCGCGTGCCGACTGTCGCGCCATGGTGGCGGGCGGCGTTCAAGGCGGCCGGCGTGGCCGACACGATCCGCTACTTCCAGCGCGAGGCTGAGGCCAACTGGTTCGCCGAGTGCGAGCCGGCGCTGTGGGCGAAGACGCACAAGTTCCTGCTGCTGTCGGGCTGGCTCAATTTCCGCCTGACCGGGCGCCATGTGGATTCGGTCGGCGCGCAGGTCGGCTATCTGCCCTTCGATTTCAAGCGGCTCGCCTGGGCGCGGGCGTGGGACTGGAAATGGCAGGCGCTCGCGCTGGCGCCCGATGTGTTGCCCGAGCTCCTGCCGGTGGGTGCGACGCTGGGGCAGGTGACGCGGGCGGCGGCCGCCGACACCGGTATCCCGGAAGGTCTGCCGGTAATTGCCGCGGCGGCGGACAAGGCCTGCGAGATCCTCGGTGCCGGCGCGCCGACGCCGGAGGTCGGCGCGCTCTCCTACGGCACGACGGCGACGGTGAACGTCACCACGCGGCGCTACTTCGAGGCGCTTCCTTGGGTGCCGCCGTATCCGGCCGCGGTGCCGGGCCAGTACAGCAGCGAAGTGCAGATCTTCCGCGGCTACTGGATGGTGCGCTGGTTCAAGGAGCAGTTCGGGCAGGCGGAGCAACTGGCGGCAGAGCAGGCCGGCATCGTGCCCGAGTCGCTCTTCGACGAGATGGTCGCTACCGTGCCGCCCGGCTCGATGGGCCTGATGCTGCAGCCCTTTTGGTCGCCGGGCATCCGCCACCCCGGGCCGGATGCCAAGGGCGCGGTCATCGGCTTCGGCGATGTGCATACCAAGGCCCACCTGTACCGCGCGATCCTCGAGGGCTTGGCCTACGCGCTGCGCGACGGCCGCGAGCGCATCGAGAAGCGGAGCGGGGTGGCGATGCGCGAGCTGCGGGTGTCGGGTGGCGGTTCGCAATCCGACGCGGCGATGCAACTGACTGCCGATATCTTCAATCTGCCGACCTCGCGTCCGCATACCTACGAGACCTCCGGTCTCGGCGCGGCGATCGACTGCGCGGTGGGGCTGGGTCTGCACCGCGACTTCGATTCGGCGGTGGCTGCGATGACGCGCGTCGCGCGGACCTTCGAACCGATCCACGCCAATGCGGCGCTCTACGAGGCGCTCTACACGCGCGTCTACCGCCACATGTACGAACGCCTCGCGCCGCTCTACACCGAGATCCAGCGCATTACCGGCTATCCCAGACTCGACTGAAGACGTTGAAACGAAAACGCCCCGCGCGAGGCGGGGCGTTGGTATGAGCGCGAGGCGTATCAGGAATCCGCCGGCTTCATCTGCGACTGCAGGTAGTTCTGCAGGCCGACCTTCTCGACCAGTTCGAGCTGGGTTTCGAGATAGTCGATGTGTTCCTCGGTGTCGTCGAGGATCTCCTGCAGGATGTCGCGCGACACATAGTCGCGCACCGATTCGCAGTGGGCGATCGCGTCCTTCAGGTCGCCGTGGGCGGTCGTCTCGAGCTTCAGGTCGCCCTGCATGCATTCAACGACGTTCTCGCCGATCATCAGCTTGCCGAGGTCCTGCAGGTTCGGCAGGCCCTCGATCATCAGGATGCGCTCGATCAGCTTGTCGGCGTGTTTCATCTCTTCGATCGACTCGTGATACTCGTGCGAGCCAAGCCGGTCGAAGCCCCAGTTCTTGTAGATCCGGGCGTGGAGGAAGTACTGATTGATTGCGGTGAGTTCGTGCTTAAGCTGCTTGTTGAGCAACTGGATGACCTTCTTGTCGCCTTTCATGTCGGACTCTCCGTTCTTGCGCTGGGGCTTGTGCGTTGGGGCAGGCATGGCAATCGCGCAGGCACGCAAGGGCGTGCTGCGCGCAACGACCGCATTGCGTGGCTACGCCCAGCGTCGCGCTCAGGTCGCGCAAACGACGCGCGCCATTGCCGGCGGCTTGCTGGACTTGCCGTTCAGTGACGGCATTGCAGACACACACGTACATAGCCTAGTCCCGCGGAGAGCGTTGCCACAAGCCCATGTTTGAAAAACGGCTGTGGCAACATGAATAGGAATGGTTCGCATTCTGCTCTTGCGGACGCAAAAGGTCAATTGCGTCCACGTGCGCTCGGGGGACTCCAATGAAAACGGGCCGCAGAGGCGGCCCGTGATGTGCGCAGCAGCATTCCGCTGCAAGCGGCGGTGCAACTACTGTGCCGGCTTGGTGGGCGCCGGCATGCTGCTGTTCAGCGATTCCTGTACCACGTCGAGTTGGCGGATCTGCTCCGGCGTCATCACTTCGAACAGGCGGACAACCTTGCGTACCCCGGTGGTGGTGCTCGCCACGAAGGTCGCGACTTCTTGCTCACGCGGCGAAACCATACCCATCAGATACGCGACACCCGATTCGGTCACGACCTTGACCTGAGTCGAGGAGATTTCCTTGGTCTCGACCAGTCGTGCTTTGACCTTCGACGTCGTCAGCGCATCGCCGCTCTGCTGCGAGAAGCTCGAACGCGGGCCGATCGTCAGTTCGTTGTGCACCGTCCGGATCAGGTGCGGCAATGCGCGCAGCTGCCGTTCCGCTTCGGCTTTCGCTGCCTCGTCCGCCACTTCGCCGCTCAGCAACACGACGCGGTTGAAGCTTGTCACCGACACGCGGGCGGTCGGCCCGAGCTTGTTGCTGATGGCGGAAGAGGCCTTCGCCTCGATCGTCGAATCCTCCACCTGTACGCCGTAGGAGCGGCGATCCATGGTCGCCGTCACGCCCACGGCTGCGCCGGTGACAACCATCGGGACGCAGGCCGGCAGCGACGTCGCCACTGCCAGCACCAATGCGATGCTGCGCAGACTCATGCCTCAGACCCCAGCAACAGGCAGTCGATGCCATCGCAGATGCAGTGGATCGCCAGGATGTGGACTTCCTGGATGCGAGCAGTGCGGTCGTGCGGCACGCACAGGTGCACGTCGCCGTCGCGCAGCATTGCGCCGATCTTGCCGCCACCCTTGCCGGTCAGCGCCACGACCCGGATGTCGCGCTGGTGGGCTGCCTCGATCGCAGCCATCACGTTGCCGGAGTTGCCCGAGGTCGAGATCGCCAGCAACACGTCGCCCGCCTGGCCGAGGCCGCGGACTTGCTTGGCGAAAATCTGTTCGTAGGAGTAGTCGTTCGCGATCGCTGTGATTGCCGAGGTGTCGGTGGTCAGCGCGACCGCGGCCAGCTCTGGCCGTTCGCGCTCGAAACGGCCAATCAGCTCGGCGGCGAAGTGTTGGCAGTCGGCTGCTGAGCCGCCGTTACCGCAAGCGAGAATCTTCCCGCCGTTCATCAGCGCATGGGTCATCGCTTCGATCGCGCCTGCGATTGGCGCGGCCATGGCGTCGACCGCAGCGATTTTCGCGTTGGCGCTGTCTTCGAACTGCTGCGCGATATGGGCAATCAAGTCCATCGTGGCCCCCTGGTCGGTGTCTGAATGGGCGTGCGCCCTAGGATGCGGCGGAGTTTAGCATGCACCCACAAGCCCCCTTTCGCGGATCTGAAACAGGATGAAACCGCGCTCATCCGGGTATCATCCGCGCCCAGCATGATGCCTAGAACCTTGCGCCATTCGCGTCACGAGCGCTGGCTGGCGAACACGCCCTGTGTCCCGCGCAGCGAGATGCGAACCTGGCTTACTGGCAGGGGGTCGCTGACCGCCCGTATCCGTGCCCGCTGTGACGCGTTTGAGGTCCGCGTCCTGCAGCAACGCCTCGGTCTGCCGTTGCCGGATGAACGCCGTCTGATCGGTCTGCGCTGGCATGCGTCGGCGCTTGTGCGTGAAGTGCTGCTGTGTGCCGATGGTGTGCCGGTCGTGTTCGCCCATTCGGTGGTACTGCCCCAGCATCTACGTGGCGCGTGGCACCTCGTCGCGGGGCTCGGTACCCGCCCGCTGGGGGCAGTACTGTTCGCGGATCGCTCGGTGCAGCGCGGGCAACTGCATCTCAAGGCGCTCGATGCGCGGGATCCGCGCTGGCAACGCGCGATCGCGGCGAGCGGCGTCGCGCCGAACGGAGCATTGTGGGCGCGTCGTAGCGTGTTCAAGCGCGCTGGTCGCCCGCTTCTTGTAACCGAGGTCTTTTTGCCGACGCTTCCGAGGCTTTTCAAGTGACCCTGTACGAACGCCTGCGAACATATGAACGCCTGATGCGGCTCGACAAACCCATCGGGATTCTGTTGCTGCTGTGGCCGACGCTCTGGGGGCTATGGTTCGCCGGGGCTGGTAAGCCGAGTCTTTGGGTGGTCTGGATCTTTGTTCTCGGCACCGTGCTGATGCGGTCAGCCGGCTGCGTGATCAACGACTACGCAGATCGCGACTTTGATGGTCACGTCGAGCGCACGGCGCAGCGCCCGCTTGCAACCGGCGCGATCGGCACGGGTGAAGCGCTGGCCCTCGCGGCGGTGCTGGGGGTGCTGTCCTTCTGCCTGATCCTGCCGCTGGAGCGCTTGGTCTGGTACATGTCCGTGCCGGCGGTCTTCCTGGCGGCGAGCTATCCGTTCACGAAACGTTTCTTCGCGATTCCGCAGGCTTACTTGGGCGTCGCCTTCGGCTTCGGCATTCCGATGGCCTTCGCGGCGCTCTGGAACGAAGTGCCCGCGGTTGCATGGTGGCTGCTGCTTGCGAACGTATTCTGGTCGGTCGCCTATGACACCGAGTACGCCATGGTTGACCGACCTGACGACCTGAAGATCGGCATCAAAACTTCTGCCATCACCTTTGGCCGTTTCGATGTGGCGGCTGTGATGATCTGTTATGCAGCCACGATCGGTTTGCTCGCTTGGGTCGGCTGGTTGTTCCAGCGTGGTGTCTATTTCAACCTGGGGCTCGCGCTGGCAGCCGGCATTGCGGCGTACCACTACACCTTGATCAGGGCACGCGATCGTGCCCTGTGCTTCAAGGCCTTCCTGCACAACACATGGTTTGGTGCGGCCGTGTTCGTCGGGCTAGTACTTGACTACGCCCTGCGCGGGACGCACTGAGGTCTAGCGTTTCGTATCGAGCTGCGCGATGCGCGTGTTCGCATCGCGGGCGCCCGCAAACGCCGGGTCGATCTGCAAGGCCCGGCGATAGGCCTGCACCGCTTCCTTGTTGAGCCCTGCCGCTTGCCGCAACAGCCCGAGTTGGTAGAGTGAGTCGGCCTGAGGGTGCTCCGACGCGGCGATCTTCTCGAGTAGCTTGGTCGCTTCGGCTCGGTTGCCACGTGCCAATTGGACGCCGGCGAGCGTATCCAGATAGGTGTTCTCGTTCGGCGACAGTGCCACGGCCTTTTGGCCCCAGGCCAGGGCGTCGTCAAGACGTTCCTTGCGCGACGCAGCCAGCGCGGCTGCGTTGTTGTAGGCGAGCGCGAACTTCGGATCGGCCTTGATCGCCGCCAGGTAGCCGGCATAGGCACCGGCCGCGTCGCCGGCGGCGTGATGCAGCATCCCCTGCTTGAATCGGACTTGGGCCGAATTCGGATCAACCGTGGCGGCTTTGTCGATCAGTTCGATGGCCCCCTTCATGTCGCCAGAGGCTTGCCGGGCGTCCGCCCCTGCGACCATCGCGGAGCCAAATTTCGGATCAAGTGCCACCGCGCGGTCGAAGGCGCGCGCTGCAGCCCGGTAGTCACCCCGTGCCGCTTCCGCCTGGCCGAGCCCGTAGTACGACAACGGGTTCTCCGGCGCCAGGCGCACCGCCTCATTCATGGCGCGCGCTGCGTCGGCCGGGTTCTGCTTCGCGAGCAATGCCATCCCGAGGCCAAAGCGCGCGCCAGCATGGTCTGGCTTCAGTTCTGACGCCTTTCGGAACGCCTCTGCCGCGAGATCCGGTTTGTGAAGGACGTTCAGGTACAGCTCACCCAGATCCAGTTGAGGGGCTGCCGCAGTGGGGCCGGCTTTGGCGGCTTCGAGCGCAAAACGCTCGGCCTCTTTCCACTGTTTCGTGGCCATGCTCAGGCGCGCCATGGCGACCAAGGAGTCCACAGATTGCGGGGCGACTTTGTAGGCCTTCTTCACCCAGTCGCTGGCCTCAGCGTCCTTGTGCTGCAGGCGTGCGATGTCCGCCAGCCCAAGCAAGGGCAGGGGATTGGCGGGTTCCGCCTTCGCGGCTTCACTGAATAACTGCCTCGCCTGGTCGTACTTCCCTTCGTTCAACGCGTCGTAACCCTTATCGAGCGGCGTTGTTGCCTTGGCGGCCGAGCGCGGCTGGATGTCGAGAAAATTATGAATCGGCGTTGCGAGCGATGCGAGTGGCGTCAGGGTGGCGAGCAAGACGGCGAGATGGCGGAGTTTCATTTGTTGGCGGGAGGCTGGACACAAAAAAAGAATACCCCTTTCCGGAAACCGGAAAGGGGTACTTGTGCGTGCTGCAGCGAAAACTTACTTCGCGCGGCGACGGCGTGCAGCTGCCAGACCGGCAAGGCCCAGACCAGCCAGCGCGAGGCTGCCCGGTTCCGGAACATCGCCACCCGGCGGGATGAACACACCACCCGAGGCGCCGAAGCCGAAGATGAAGGTGTTCGGCACACCAGTCGTCGGGCCGCCGGCTACGTTGGCTTGGCCGTATGAGTAGATGCCGATTTCGACGTCGGATGCGTCGCCATCGACCATGCGGCGAGCGAGGTCTGCGTCGGCTTCAGTCCCCGCAGCACCGTAGTAGGTGGTGAACTTGATCGTTTCACCCGCGCCAACCGCTGCGAAGTTGAAATCGAACAGCGCGCCGTGGTCATCCGGGCCACAGTCAGTGAAGTTCGCATCGTCTTGTGCGCATGCAGTCGCGCCAAGTACGCGGTGGCTTGAGGCCAGCGGGTTCGAAGACGAGAAGCCGTCGCGCGTCGTGTGCAGCAGGTTGCTGCCGTTGGCGATACCCAGCGCGCCCGGCACGCCTTGGATCGTCACAAATTCGCTGAAAGCGGTCGGGTAGATGTCCCAGTCCATCACGCGGCGATAGCGCAGGTCACCCGATGCAATCGCGAAAGTCTGCAGGTTCTTGATCGACACGTCGTCAGCGTAGAGCGCCGAAGTCGTGGAAATCGGATGGTAGTTGTGCGTCACTTCCAGAATCGCGGCGCCCGAAGCGTTCAGCACGCGCGACACCGAGATGGCGGTCGATGCCGTGGAGGTGAAGGACACCAGGCTCAGGCCGCCAGTGCCGACGGAGGTGTTCTGGTAGCCAGCTACACCGGTCGAAGCAATCGCAGCACCCCAGCCTTCGCAGGTGCAGCCGTACACCGTGCTGTCGCCGCCGGTAACGTTGTACTTGAGGCCGACGCCGCCGTAGTTCAGCGCGCCCAGGTCGTTAACGCCAAGGCTGACGGTCCCGTTGGTGATGACTGCGCCGGCGCTTGCGGCCGTCGAGATTGCAGCACCGCCGATCAGCAGGATGGCGGCAGCGAGTGATTTCATTTTCACGATTTAGCCTCGTTGTCGTTGGGTGGCAGGACGATGTCCTGACTCGCAGAGATTGAAGCAGGCTTCGTGCCAGCCGTCGTTTGGATTCTATCTAATTGAAATCGTTGATGGTTTTGTTCTGTTTGTCGGTTGCGACAAATGCGGTGTAAGAAAATCCGTCGACGCCCACGCGGCGGAGGTGGAGCCCTGGCGGTATCATCGCGGCCATATCGGACCCAGTTTGAAAGACGCCAACTGCGATGCGTTACAAGGATCTGCGCGACTTCATTGCGCAACTCGAAAGCCGCGGCGAGCTCAAGCGCATCGCCCATCCGGTGGATACACACCTTGAGATGACCGAGATTGCCGACCGCGTTTTGCGTGCGGGCGGTCCGGCGCTCTTGTTCGAGAACGCGCACACGCAGGGGCGTACGTGCGCGATGCCTGTTCTGGCCAACCTTTTCGGTACGCCGCAGCGCGTGGCCTATGGCATGGGCGAGGACGGTGACTGGAAGACGGCCTTGCGCGAAGTCGGCAAGTTGCTCGCCTTCCTGAAGGAGCCCGAGCCACCGAAGGGGCTTAAGGATGCCTGGGAGAAGCTGCCGATCTTCAAGCAGGTGATGAACATGTCGCCGAAGGTCGTCGGTTCTGCGCCGTGTCAGGAGGTCGTATGGGAGGGCAAGGACGTCGACCTGTCGCGTCTGCCGATCCAGCACTGCTGGCCGGGTGATGCTGCGCCCCTGATCACTTGGGGACTGGTCGTGACGCGCGGCCCGCACAAACAGCGTCAGAACCTTGGCATCTACCGCCAGCAGGTGCTCGGACCTAACCGGGTCATCATGCGCTGGTTGGCGCATCGAGGTGGCGCGCTGGATTTTCGCGAACATCAGCAAGCAAATCCGGGAAAACCATTTCCGGTTGCCGTGGTGCTCGGCTGCGATCCGGCGACCATCCTGGGGGCGGTGACGCCTGTGCCCGATAGCCTGTCCGAGTACCAGTTCGCCGGCCTGTTGCGCGGGGCGAAGACTGAATTGGTGAAGTGCCTCGGCTCCGAGTTGCAGGTTCCCGCGTCGGCCGAGATCGTGCTTGAAGGCGTGATCCACCCCGATGATATGGCGCCCGAAGGCCCCTACGGTGACCACACCGGCTACTACAACGAGGTATCGGACTTCCCGGTGTTTACGATCGAACGCATCACGATGCGCCGTAACCCGATCTACCACAGCACCTACACCGGTAAACCGCCGGATGAGCCGGCGATGCTTGGGCTCGCGCTCAACGAAGTATTCGTGCCGCTGTTGCAGAAGCAGTTTCCGGAGATTGTCGACTTCTATCTGCCGCCGGAGGGCTGCTCCTACCGGCTGGCGGTGGTGAGCATCAAGAAGGCCTACCCGGGCCACGCCAAACGCGTGATGTTCGGTATCTGGAGCTTCCTGCGCCAGTTCATGTACACCAAGTTCATCATCGTCGTGGATGACGATGTCGACGTGCGCGACTGGAAAGAAGTGATCTGGGCGATGACCACGCGGGTAGATGCGACGCGCGACACTACGCTGGTCGACAACACGCCGATCGACTACCTTGATTTTGCTTCACCGGTCGCGGGGCTCGGCAGCAAGATGGGCCTGGACGCGACCAACAAATGGCCGGGTGAAACGCAGCGCGAGTGGGGTACGCCTATCGTCATGGACGAGGCGGTCAAAGAGCGTGTCGACTCGATGTGGGGGCAGCTTGGGCTGTAGTGGTTGCCTTGATTCGCGTGGTTTGGTCGTGAAATGAAAAAAGGGGCGTCAAGCCCCTTTCTGCATTTGGTGTCGCGTTCAAAGGTAGAGCGCGATCAGCTTCTTGGTCCAGACCGCACCACGATCGTTCTTGTCTTTCAGGCGGTCGAACTCAGCCTGAAGGAAAGCCTTGGACTCCGGCGTATCGAGATCGCCGATCGCCTTCAGCGCGATCGCCCGGTCTTGCCAGATATCGGCACCGATGCCGCTGTAGAGGTTCTCGAGCAACTTTTGCTGGCTGGTCGCCTTCAGGATGCCGAGCGAGGAAATCGCAGCGAGGCGCACGTATTCCTGATTGTGCGCAGTCAGTTTGACGAGCGGCTCAATCGCGCGCGGATTGTTGCTGAAACCAAGCTGATAGACATCGAAGTAGCTGAGGGGGTTGGTCGCGGCTTCCGCGTTCACCTTGGCCACCAAGCGATCGATCTCTGAGTCGTCGGATTTGAGACCGTACACATCGCGGTTGATCTTTGCCGCGAGCTCTTTGGTGATCAGGCTCAACGGCTCGCTATAGCATGGGTCGTTGAGTTCGTCGAAGCCCCACACCGGGACCTTGGCGCGCTTCACGTAGGCCGTCATCCGCTTCTTGCCGGCGGGTGTTGTGACGTCGGCCACCAGAAAGGTCAAGGTCACCATTGGCGAGAATCCGGTCGCGCGATGATTGTCGATGCCGACTTTGGAGATGCTGATTTCCATCGCCTGATTGCCAGCGCCCTGGGTTACAGGAATACCGCGAGCGACAAGTTCCTTTGTGGTGTGTTCAGCAACGAAGGCAACCGGATCGAGTGGTTTGCCTTTGGCAACGAAATTCATCGGGACGATCCAGGTCGAGAAGCTCGCCTTGTCGCTTGCTGGCCGGCTGTCGACGAAGTTCAACTGATCTTGCTTGCTGCGCGCTTCGCCGCTGAACTTGTGTTCTGAGGGCACTGGATCCTTGATCGGGATAGTGAGGCCACCAGCCGCACAGCCAGCGAGCATCGAAACGACCAGCATGGCGGGGGCCAGCCGGCACACAAACGTATGGAACATTGCTTTTCTTCTCCTTGATGGCTTCGCGCGCCCGCTTCGGTCTCGGTGCCGAGTCGGCAGCGTGCGTCGGCAATTGTGCCGGCTTTGGACTGGAACATTCGTGTCGAGGGCGCGACGAGATCATGGGGGCGGCCGATCTTGCGATAGTTTGCATTCTTGAGAGCCGCCACATCTCGAAGGCGCTGTTGCGGATTGCATCGGGTCGGCACACGCGGAACACTATGAACAGTTCTGGTGAGCGGAGCTCATGTCATGGATACCTCGGTACCAGGGGAACGCTTCACGCTTTACGATGCGCCGCGCCTTGAGCGGGTGATCGACTGGATGGCGGCGCAGGCCTTTCCGCTGCTCGCCGGGGCGGATGATCCGCTGTTGCTCGGCATCCTTCGGCGCGGCGGGCCGCTGTCCGCGATGTTGCAGGCGCGGCTGCAGGCCATCTACGGCCTGGCGCTGCCGCGTTACGAAATCAAACTCAAGCGCTATGGGGACGATCTGGCACTGTTGCACGCCGACACGCAACTGACGGAGAACGCCGAGTTTTCTGCGCGTGATCTTTCAAGCGCGACGGTGCTGGTGGTGGACGACGTGCTCTACCAGGGGCACTCACTCGCCCGCGTTGTCGGCTACCTCACGCAGCGCGGGGCTGCGGCGGTTCATGCGGCGGTGTTGGCGGATCGCTGTGTGGCGTCGTTGCCGGTGAAGGCCGAAGTCGTCGGGCTGTGTTTGCAGTTGTCAGACCGCGACGTCGTTGAATGCCACGTGCCCCCGTACGAACCGGAGTTCAAGATCGAGCTGCTGCGGCCCACGCATTTCGGCGGCCGTTGATTGGCTTACAGCCCGGTCCGTTTGCGTTCGACGGCGAAGCGCGCCAGTGCGGCGGAACCGTCGAGTTCCAGCTTGCGTTTGATGTTGAGCCGATGCGTCTCGACGGTGCGCACCGATAGATCCAGCCGCTGAGCGATCTCCTTGCTCGACAGGCCTTCCGCAATGAAGGCGAGCACTTCCTTCTCGCGCTGCGTGAGCAGCGGGTCGGGCGTTGCGCCGTGTGCCAGCGCGTCTGCCACGCCAGCCGAGTAGTAGCGGCGGCCGGCCATCACGGTTTCGATGGCGGCGACGATCTCCTGCGCCGGGCTGTCCTTCAGTACATAGCCGCGGGCGCCGACGCGAAAGGCTTCGACGACCACCTGCGGCTGGTCGTGCATGGTCAGCATCACGATGCGCAGGGCGGGGAATCGCTCGTGGCATTGGCGGGCGAGTTCCACCCCATTGGTGCCCGGCAGGCCGACATCCATCAGCGCGATGTCGGGCGAGTGCTGTTCGACCATCGTCAGCGCTTCGGCTGCCGAGCCGGCCTCGGCGACGACGCGGAAGCCGGGCACTGCTTCGAGCCTTGCCCTCACGCCATCCCGCACCAGCGGGTGGTCGTCGACGAGCAGGATGCGGATGGAGGAAGAACCGCCGGTTGGATGGGACATCGTTTCAGGGCCGTAGCGCAGATTCGGGAAGCAGGGCTTCAATCGTCGTGCCCTCCGGGCCGGAACGCAAGTCGAAACGTCCGCCCAGCGTTTCCACCCGCTCGCGCATGCTGGAGAGCCCAAGGCCGCCGCGCGGGTGTTCGTGCACCTCGTCGAGATCGAACCCTTTGCCGTCGTCCGAAACCCGCAGGCGGACCCCGCCGTCAGCGCTTGAAAGCGCAACCCTGACCGTGTGCGCACCGGCATGGCGTTCGATATTCGCCAGTGCTTCCTGCACGACCCGGAAGAGCGCCGTCGCCACGGCTTCCGGCAGCGCGATGTCGCGGTCGGCGTCGCACTGCGCTGTGATTTGCGTGCGGGAGCCGAACTCGTTGACGATCTGCGACAGTGCGGGAGCGAGGCCCAGGTCGTCGAGCAGGGCGGGGCGTAGGCCGTGCGATATGCGGCGTATCTCGCGCAGCACTTCGTTCAGGCGGGTAATGCCGCGCGCGAGCGACTCGGCCACCGGTGCCAGGTCGTCGTGCTTGAGTGCTTCCAGGCGAACTTGAACCGACTCGAACATGTACTTCACCGACACCAGCCACTGGCTGACGCCGTCGTGCAGTTCGCGCGCGACGCGGGCGCGTTCGGTTTCCTGCGAGCGCACCACCTGGTGGGCGAGTGCGCGCATGCGCGCCTCGGCGTCGCGTTGATCCGACAGGTTCAGGGCAAGCCCGCCGACCGCCACCAGCAGCGCGGCAATGACGGCAATACCGGCGATCACGCCCAGCGTGGCGTTGATCGCGCGCGAGGCCTCACGGTCGATGCGCGCGCGGGCTTCGGCCAGGTCGTCGAGGTAGATGCCGGTACCAACCATCCAGCCCCACTTGGGCTCCAGCGCCACGTAGCCGAGCTTGCGTTCGAGCCTTCCGGTGGAAGGGCGTTGCCACATGAACTCGACGAATCCGCCGCCCGCCTTCGCTTGCGCGACCAGCCGCTGGATCGTCGGCGTGCCCTGCGGATCGCGCAGGTTCCAGAGATCTTGCCCCACCAGTTCGGGCTGGCGCGGGTGCATCAGGTTGCGGCCACCCATGTCATAGACGAAGAAGTAGCCGTCGCGCCCGTAGTCCAGCTTGGCTAGCGTTGCCAGCGCGGCGGTGCGCGCCGCTGCGTCATCGCCCTGGTTGTGCAGATGGGTCAGCGCGCCGAGCGCCAGTTCGACGTAGTGCTGCAACTCGGCTTTGCGCGCGGCCACCAGTACCGGCTCGACCGCCGCCAACTCGGCCTCGGCGAGCGCCCGTGACTCGATGCGCACGACAGCCGCCACCGCGGCAATGGCAAGCAGCAGCGGGGCGACCGCAAGGATCAGGACTTTCAGACGGAGTTGCATGCGGTGGGTGCGGCTTGGTGATCGACCGGTTATAGCACCGAAGCACAGAATCGCAATCCCCGCGCCGCGGCCGTAGACAGGGCGGCCGACGCTTCGACAGCGACCGGCGCAGTGCAAACCGCACACCTGGCACTTCGCAAGTCGCCTTGCCCGTCGCCATGCAGCCTATCTATCCTGCATGATCAGAGCTGTCGTACCCCCAACCCCGTTCAAAGGAGAAGAGCCAATGCCGACCGTGAAATGGAACCAGATCGGATCGATGAACCAGCAACTCGTGCTCGACCTGCGCGATGGCAAGGCGCGCTCGAGCGACTACCCTCTCGACAAGGTCCCCCCGGCGGGCTGGTTTCACAGTGGCTTTGACTACGACGTGAAGGGTTTCGGTCTGTATGCCTATCAGAACAAACGGCGACTTCCGAACGGCTGGTGGGGCGCTAAGTACTACTGCTTCAATGCAAACGGCATCGACATGAAGAAGCGCATCGTCCATATCTACAAGCTGGGCGAAGGCGGCGTGAAAAGCGACCATCATTTCTACCGACTGATCCATACCAGCGGTAACCCCGGCGCGTACGACAACAACTACAGCACCTGCGAGGAGATCATCGACATCGATGCCACCTGACTGAGCCTCCGCCGCCTCAATTTGCTGAGCTTCTATGACCCCGCGCGAAGCACCGTTTTTGACGGTTGTTTTGGCGGGGTTTTCTATGACCAAGTGTTCGTGGTGTCTCGACGATTGTCAGGCGCGGCGTGTTGCCATCAGGGTTGCTTCCTACGTAAGGCTACGTAGCGAGCCTCGGTAGTCCTGCGGATGTGCAATCAAATCCGCTTATCGATACTTAAGCCAACGTCGCAGTTAGAGCGCTGACGTCGACTGATATCGATAACCCATGCGGCTTCTGTTCGGGCCAGCACTGGAGGAGACCATGAAACGCTTTCTGCCGCACCTCGGCTGGGCCGCACTAGCCCTGCTCGGTGCATCCGCACTTGCTGTTGTCGCGCTGAGCCGTGGCGAGACCATCAACGCCCTGTGGGTGGTGGTGGCCGCGGTTTCGGTCTATCTGATTGGCTACCGGTACTACGGCCTCTTCATCGCCAACAAGGTGGTCGGTGTTGATGGCTCGCGCATGACGCCGGCCTGGAAACACAACGACGGTTTGGACTATGTGCCGACCAACAAATACGTGCTCTACGGCCACCACTTTGCGGCCATTGCAGGGGCCGGCCCGCTCGTCGGCCCGGTGCTCGCAGCGCAGATGGGCTACCTGCCCGGCATGCTGTGGATCCTCGCGGGTGTGATCTTCGCTGGCGCGGTGCAGGACTTCATGGTGCTGTTCATCTCGACGCGCCGCGATGGCCGTTCGCTCGGCGACCTGATCAAGTCCGAGCTCGGGCCGATCCCGGGCGTGGTGGCGTTGTTCGGTACCTTCATGATCATGGTGATCATCCTCGCGGTGCTCGCGCTGATCGTGGTGAAGGCGCTGACGGACTCGCCCTGGGGTTCCTTCACGGTGGCTGCGACGATCCCGATCGCGCTCTTCATGGGGGTCTACCTGCGCTTCATCCGCCCGGGCAAGATCGGCGAGATCTCGATCGTCGGCTTCGTGCTGCTGATGGCCGCCATCGTGTTCGGCGGCGACGTGGCGGCGAGCCCGACGTGGGGCCCGATGTTCACCTTCGACGGCAAGCAACTCACCTGGCTCTTGATCGGCTACGGTTTCATCGCCTCGGTGCTACCGGTTTGGCTGCTGCTCGCGCCGCGTGACTACCTCTCCACCTTCCTCAAGATCGGCACGATCATGGGGCTGGCGATCGGTATCGCGTTCGTTGCGCCGCATCTGAAGATGCCTGCGCTGACCAAGTTCGTTGATGGCACCGGCCCGGTGTGGGCAGGCCCGCTGTTCCCCTTCCTCTTCATCACCATCGCCTGCGGTGCCGTGTCCGGCTTCCATGCGCTGATTTCGTCCGGCACCACGCCGAAGCTGCTTGAAACCGAGAAGCACGCTGCCTTCATCGGCTACGGTGGCATGCTGATGGAATCCTTCGTCGCGATCATGGCGCTGGTTGCCGCGTCTTGCGTCGAACCGGGGGTGTACTTCGCAATGAACAGCCCGGCCGCGGTGCTTGGCAAGACTGCGGAAACCGCCGCGGTGGCGATCTCGCAGTGGGGCTTCGTCGTGACGCCGGAGATGCTCACGCAGGTAGCGGCCGATGTTGGCGAGAAGACCATCATCTCGCGTGCCGGTGGCGCGCCGACGCTCGCCGTCGGTATGGCGCAGATTCTTTCCGGCGCGATCGGCGGCAAGGCGATGATGGCTTTCTGGTACCACTTCGCGATCCTCTTCGAAGCGCTGTTCATCCTGACCGCGGTCGATGCGGGCACGCGTGCGGGCCGCTTCATGCTGCAGGATCTGCTGGGCACCTTCGTGCCCTCGCTCAAGCGCACTGAGTCGCTCGTCGCCAACCTGCTCGCCACTGGCCTCTGCGTGACGGCATGGGGTTACTTCCTGTACCAGGGCGTGGTCGACCCGCTTGGCGGCATCAACACCTTGTGGCCGCTGTTCGGTGTGGCGAACCAGATGCTTGCTGCCGTGGCGCTGATCCTGGCGACGGTGGTGCTGGTGAAGATGAAGCGCGAGCGCTATGCCTGGGTCACCGTCGTGCCGACGATCTGGCTGCTTGCCTGCACGCTGACCGCCGGCTGGCTGAAGATCTTCAGCGAGAACCCGAAGGTTGGCTTCCTCGCCCATGCCGCCAAGTTCAGCGGTGCGGCCGAGCGCGGCGAAGTGCTGGCGCCGGCGAAGAGCATCGAGCAGATGCAGCAGGTGATCTTCAACGACTATGTCGACGCTAGCTTGTGCGGCCTCTTCATCTTCGTGGTGCTGACCGTGCTGGTGTTCGGCATCCGCGCCGCCATGCGCGCCTACCGCATCACGCATCCGACCGCGCAGGAATCGGCCTACCAGCCGATGCCGGCCAGCGCTGCGTAACAGAAACAGGCGAACGATGTTTCGCGACCTCGCTCGCATGGGGCAAACCCTCCGTCAGGCAGCCCGCCTGATGGTGGGCCAGCCCGACTACGACACCTATGTTCAGCACATGCGCCTGACGCATCCTGAGCAGACGCCAATGACCTACGAGGAATTCTTCCGCGAACGTCAGGACGCCCGCTTCGGTGCGAAGGGCAACGGCAAGTGTTGCTGAGTCGCTGAACACCCCCCGAGTGCTCGGGGGTCTGCACCGGCCGCGATGCAGACCCGCGCGCACTCCGCAAAGGAAACCGCCATGAACCCGACTACCACGCCCATTCCCGTCACCTTGCTTACCGGCTTTCTCGGCGCGGGCAAGACGACACTGCTCAACCGCTTGCTCGCGGCACCGCACGGACAACGCATTGCAGTGGTGGAGAACGAGTTCGGCGCCGAAAGTATCGACGGCGATCTGGTCGGCCCTGGCGCCAGCACCATCGTGGAGCTGTCGAACGGTTGCATCTGCTGCAGCGTGCAGGGGGAGTTGGCCGCCGCGCTGGTCGACCTGGCGGAGCGGCGTGACATGGGGCTGATCGCGTTCGACCGGCTCGTCATCGAAACCACTGGCCTGGCCGACCCGGGCCCAGTGATCCAGAGCTTCTTCTGGGACGAGACCTTGCGCGATCGCTACGCGCTGGACGGCGTCATCACGCTGGTCGACGCCTGCCATGCGCTATCGCAGCTGGAGCGTGAGCGCGTTGCCAGTGCCCAGGTGGCCTACGCCGATCGCCTGCTGGTGACCAAGGCCGACTGCGCGGATGCGGCAGCGCCCAGCACACTGCTCCCGATCCTGCGCAACATCAACGCGCGCGCCCCGTTGCTGCGTGCGGGCACTGCCGACGAGGAGTGGCGCGATCTGCTGAACATCGGCGGATTCTCACTCGACGAGCGTGGTCTGCCGCCGCGCAAGCCGGTGCATCGTTTCGTGCGCAGTGCCGCCAGTGCCGAGGGCATCCAGGCGCCGCGTCACGATGCCGCGATCGGCTCGGTGGTGCTGGAAGCCGACGGCGAACTCGATCTGGACGCCGTGTCGGGCTTCGTTGAATCGCTGATCGAAACGCATGCCAACGATCTGCTGCGCTACAAGGGCATCCTGTCGATTGCAGGCGAGGCACGCCGGCTGATCTTCCAGGGCGTGCATCGCATTGCTGGCTTCGACTACGGTCGCGAATGGGCGCATGGCGAGCAGCGCGACAACCGCATCGTTCTGATCGGGCGCGACCTGCCTTTCGCCGCACTGCAGGCGCGTTTCGCCGCACTCTCGCTCGAGCGCTGCGAAGCCTGATCACGCGGCTGGTTCAGGGGCAGGCGTAGCGGTAGCTGTCGTCGAGCTGTTGCGCGAGTACCAGGGTGCGGATCTGCGCCTGTTGTGCCGCGGCACACAGGGCGGTGCGCGCGCCATTGGTGTTCTGCTGATAGCGCGACGCGTACTCTGCGTTGAACACCGGCTTGCCGAGTGCAATGAAGCTCGCGTACGCGCTGCATTCATTGAGCGCGAAGCACTCTTCGTTGATCGCGAAGTCGAAGTCGCCCTGCAAATCCGGCAGCTGCTCCAGATCGTTCTTCAGTGCGATGGCGAGCTTTCTGGCGTGCGCCTGCGCCGCCAGCCAGCGGTTGTAGTCCAGCTGCGTCGCGGCACTCAGCGGAAAGCCGCTCGTGTTGGCGTAGCCGTCCACGTTGTCCGACTCCACGCCGTCGCATCGTTTGCTGACGGCCAGATCCAGGCGCGCCGCCATGAGGCTGCGCACGCTCGCCGAACGCGTGTCGAGCCAGCGTTCGCCCGCCCAGCCGGCCAGCGCGGCACCCAGGTCGGCCGCCGCGAAGCCGCCGTAATCCGGCCGCCAGTCTTCGCCGCTCCCCGCCGAGAAGTAGCACACCACCTTGCGGTTCTGCGCATGCAAGGCGTCGATCGTGGTTTGCGGGGTGTCGAACAGGTCGACGTCGTAGACGCTGGCAACGTAGCTGGTATTCAGGCTGCCGTTGAGCTGCCATTGCCAGGTGTCGCTCAGTGCAGGCACCCAACGTCCACTTACAGGCGGGGCGGGGTCCGGTTGTGACGGCGCCGGCGCAGTGCTATCGCTGCCGCCGCCTCCACAGGCGCCGAGCGCCAGCAGCGCGAGCCCGATCAGGACGCTGGCGCCACGGCGAGTGCTCAGTTTGAATCCAGCCATGCGGCGCCTGGCTCAGATGCTTGGGAAAAGCGCATCGAGCTGTTGCAGCGTGTCGGCATCGAGCTTGGGCAAGACGACGAGCGCGCCAAGGTTGTCCTGCAACTGGGCGACGGATGAGGCGCCCGTGATCACGCTCGATACGCGCGGGTTCGCACTGCACCATGCAATCGCCAGTTGTGCCGGGGTGCAGCTCAACTTGCTCGCAAAGCCCACGAAGCGATCGACGATGGCGTTCTTGGCGGGGTCGGTCAGCGCATCGCGCAGCCAAGCCATGGATTCCAGCGCGCCGCGGCTGCCGGCCGGCACACCGTTGCGGTACTTGCCGGTCAGGAGCCCGGAGGCGAGCGGGCTCCATGTCGTCAGACCGAGGCCGATGTCGTCGTACAGGCGTGCGTATTCCTTCTCGACGCGCGCGCGGTGGAACAGGTTGTATTGCGGTTGCTCCACCACCGGCTTGTGCAGATGGTGGCGTTCGGCAATCTCCCACGCGGCGCGGATCTCGTCAGCGGCCCACTCCGAGGTGCCCCAGTACAGCGCTTTGCCCTGCTCAACCATGTCGTGCATCGCCCACACCGTCTCTTCGATCGGCGTGTTCGGATCGGGGCGGTGGCAGTACGCGAGGTCGACATAGTCGAGCCCGAAGCGCTGCAGCGATCCGTCGATTGCCTGGCGCAGGTATTTGCGGTTGAGCGTGTTGCGCTGGTTCGGCCCCTCCGACAAACCCCAGTAGAACTTGGTCGACACCACGTACTTCACGCGCGACCAGCCCAGCTCGCGCAGGGCGGCGCCCATGATCGTTTCTGACTGCCCGCCGGCGTAGGCCTCAGCGTTATCGAAGAAGTTCACCCCATGGTCGAAGGCCGCGGCCATCAGTTCGCGGGCGGCGCGTGTGTCGACCTGGTTGTGATAGGTCACCCAGGAGCCGAGCGAGAGCTGGCTCACTTGCAGGCCGGAGCGGCCGAGACGACGGTATTCCATTTCCTGCTCTCCTTGCGGATACCCTGCGGTGCTAGATTGGCGCTTTGCAGCCGATATGAAGCAAGCCGACATGCTACGCGCCTCACGCCTCGCCCTGAATCTGTTCATCCTTTTGGCCTGCCTCGGCCCATCAGCCCGGGCGGCTGACACGATGCCCTACGACGAAGCCGCCAATGCGCGAGCGGATATTGCCGCCGCGCTCAAGCAGGCCAAGCAGCAGAAGAAGCATGTCTTGCTGGTATTCGGCGCCAATTGGTGCAAGGACTGCCGCGAGCTCGCGCGCAAGATGGGCGAGGGCTCACTCGCCCAGCATGTCTCCCGGCAGTACGTCGTCACCAAGGTCGATATTGGCAATTGGGACCGCAATCAGGATGTGGCCGCTGACTATGGCAACCCGAGCAAGAAGGGCATCCCCGCGGTTGCGGTGCTCGATGCGAAAGGAAAGCTGCGCCATGCGACCTCGGCCGGCGAGCTGGCGTCTGCCCGCGACATGGGCGACGCGGAACTGATGGCGGTGTTCGCGCAGCTCGCAAAGTAGGCCGGCTGGGGCAGGCCTGCTACTCGGCAGCGTAGAGCCGTGTCAGCAGGGCCTCCAGCGCCGCATCGCCGGCGTCGGCGTTCGGGTGGTTGATCAGCCACGCGAATGCGATCCAGCGCCCGCGCGCATCCAGCAGATAACCGGCGGCGCTTTTTACGCCGTCCAGCGTTCCGGTCTTCACGTAGCCGCGTCCGGCCACCGCGGTGCCTGGCAGGCGTTTCTTCATCGTGCCATCGATGCCGATGATTGGCTGCGCGGCCATGAATTCAGGCATGCGCGGGCTCATCCAGGCCGCGCGCAGCAGCGTGCCGAGCTGGGCTGCGGTGCTGCGCTCCTGGCGCGAGAGCCCGGAGCCGTTTTCGATCACCCACTGCTGCGGATCCAGACCGCGCGTGGGCATCCATGCGCGCAGGCGCGTCGCTGCCGCCTCGGGTGTTGCGGGCGCAGCGCCATCCAGCAGCGCGAGGCTCAGAAAGATCTGTCTTGCCATCAGGTTGTTGGAGTACTTGTCCGTCTCACGCAGCGCATCGGCCAGCGGCGGTGACTGCCAGCTCGTCAGCAGGCTTGCGTCGGCCGGGGTGGTGGCGCTGCGCACATGGCCGGTGAAGCGGCCGCCCAGCTCCTGCCAGATCGCGCGGATCACGCCATTGGCCATCAGCACCGGATCGGGCGCAGCAAGGTTGAGCATCTTCTCGCCACATGCAGTGGGGAAGCGGCCGGGCAGGCGCACATTCACCGATTCGCCCTTGGCGGTGATTTCCGGCGCGACCAGATCGCGCCAGCTGGGGCAGCCGTCGCCCGCTTGTGCGCGCAGACTGTTCTCGACTTGCAGGCCGGCAAACGGCAGCGTTGGCACAGCGTCCACGCCACCGTCCGCACGCGGGCTGATCCGCAGCGTGATCGCGTTGAAGTTCACCGCCAGCGCGTCGGGCGCCGCGTTGTAGGCGCGCACCGCGCGGCCATCGAAGGCCGCCGGGTCGTGCGGTGGCAGCGCGAACAGACTGCGGTCGAGCAGGATGTCGCCGTGGATTTCGCGTACGCCACGGCTGCGCACATCGCGCAGCAGGCCGCCCAGCCGATCCCAGGTCAGGAAGGGGTCGCCGCCGCCGCGCAGGATCAAGTCACCCTCGAGGACCCCGGCGCTCAGCGTGCCGCGCGTGAGCACATCCGTCTTCCAGGTCCACGCCGGCCCCAGCAGTTCGAGCGACGCGAGGCTGGTCAGCAGCTTCATCACGGACGCGGGGTTGCGTGGCGTATCGCTGCGGTGCGCCCACAGCGGCTTTCCGCCGTCCGGTGCGCCAACCCATAGCGACACCGCGGACTCTGGAATGTTGCCGGCGCGCAGCGCGCGTGTAACGTCGTCCGGCAGTGCGGCGCGGGCGGGTTGGCCCAGCAGGCCGATGAGGGCGATTGCGAGGCTAATGTGTATCAGGCTCTTCATGCGACATACCGTACCACGGCGCTTACAAAGCGTTGCAATGCCTCACGCCCGCGAAACGCCTGTCGGGCGGTGCTCGGGCACGATGCAGTCACGCGATGACGACCGGGTAGGCGGTGTCAGCGAAACGGCAACAAATCCGCGCACTGCGCAAGGAGACTCGAATGAACACGACGCTTCGCCTGTTGGCCGTGCTGCTCGCCGGCCTCCCTGCCGCCGCTGCGATGGCGGCCGACACGACGGCGGTGGACCGCAACGTCAAACAGCAAGAACGTATCGAACAAGGCCTGCAGAGTGGCTCGCTGAACACCCGCGAGGCTGCGCGCCTTGAGAAGCAGCAATCGAAGATCGAGCAGATGGAGGCGCATGCCTCGCGCGATGGTCAGGTCAGCAGCAAGGAAGCGGCACGCATCAAGCAGGCGCAGAACGCCGAGAGCGAGTTGATCCGTAGCGAAAAGCACGATGCGCAACGTGGCAATCCGAATTCGGTATCGAGCCAACGCATGCAGGCCGATGTCTCGCGGGACATCAATCAACAGACGCGGATCCGCAACGGCCTGGCCGACGGCAGCCTGACGACCCATGAAGCGGGCCGCATGGAGCGCCAACAGGCATCGGGCGATCGCAAGCTGGCGCGCGCTGGCAGCGATGGTTACGTTGGTGCAGGTGAGCAGCGCCGCGTGGTGAGTACGGATAACCGCCAGTCGCGTCACATCTGGCGCCAGCGCCACGACGCGCAACACAACTGAATCGGGGCCGTCGTTCCCGGGGCTGAGGGCTGCGCGGTCCTTGTCGGGTGCCGCGTGGTGCTCAGCCCAAAACGACACTCAGGTGCATCTCCAATCCCTTATGGGGGGTGAGGGTTTCGCTCCTCACCCGATCCCCCCAACCTTTTTCACCCCGGACGTCCGTCCACACGCGGGTTAATCAGGATTGGCGCATACCTGATCAGGTACAGCGCGAAAGCACCGCTCCAGCACAGCATTGCAAGGCCCAGCACCGCGCTCATTGCGCCGGGTAGCACCAGCGGCCCGATCACGCGAATCAAGGCGCCGCCGTGCAGCAGCGCATAGGCGGCCGTCTCGCTGCGGCCGGCGAGCAGCAGGCGGCCGGTGTGGCCGAGTGCGGTGCGCGTGATCATGCCGAGGATCAGCGCGCTCATCGCGCCAAAGCCGAAGGCATGCCATGCGGGCGATTGCGGAATCCAGCCGAGGGCCGCGACGGCGAGCAGTGTCAGGCCAACCGGCAGCCACAGGTGCCCGAGGTGCAGCACCCACAGCAGAGGCGTCTTGCGCGTGGCCCACGGGTTCCAGCCCCAAGTGCGTATCGCCTGCAAGGCCGCTGCGAGCAGCGCGACGATAGCGGTCAGCGCGGCGTTGGCGCCTCCCACCGACAGCGCCAACGCGCAGCCGGTAAAGCCGATCGCGCAGGCGTTGATCTGGTCGTTCTGGAATTGCCGCACCCCTTTCAACGCGTTCGCGGTGAAGCTCGGCACGATGCGCCCGGCGATGATCGTGACCAGCATCATCACCAGCGCAAGCGCTGCGTGCATTACGGTCAATGGATCTGCGGCGATCAGGCCATGCACGCTGGCGTGGAACAGCCCGTTTGCCACCGTGAGCGCGAGCAGCAGCGCGACGGTGAAATAATTCCGCTGGCTCTTTGCGCGCCACAAGACTCGACCAAGCGACACCGCGGCGAGCGGCAGGAAGGCCAGGTCCAGAACGGCGGCCAGTAGCGGCGGGGCCGCGTAGATGCCGATGCGGCCAAGCAGCCAGACCGCGGCGAGGGCTGCGAGCGGGGCGCCCTTCGCCGTCGGCAGGCTGGTCCAGTTCTGCGCTGCGGTTAAGAGAAAACCGACGATCACGGCAACCGCGAAACCGAAGACCATTTCGTGCGCATGCCAGAAAAGACCGGGCATCCACGGCGGCGCGGGCAGCAGGCCGTGAAACTGCGCCAGCCAGAGCGGTACCGCCAAGGTGGCGAATAGCGCCGCAAGCAGATAGAAGGGGCGGAAGCCCAGGGCGAACAAGGCAAAACCCTTGGGCGGTGTTTTGGGGCGGACGGTGGGTTCGTCCAGTCGGATCAAGGCCATTTTTGTGTGCTCTGTTTTGGGGGAGATGCGAGCTTGATCCGGCGCGGGTGCCGGCGCCTTGCCTGCCATCAAGCGACGGGGCGCGCCGAAGCGCGCCCCCGTTCGTTTGCCTGCCGAGCTGCGCTCAGGTGCCGAGTTGGCGCGTTTTGGTGGCGCGGTCGGAGTTGAGTTCCGGTACCTGGGTATAGCGATTGGCCTTGAGATCGTCACGCACTTGCTTGAGCAGCTCGCTGCGCTTGATCTGGCCCTTGGCCGTCTTGATCCGCGCAGTCAGGTAGTAGGTGAACGCCCCGGCATAGGCTTTGCCGATCTTGGCGTCCGCGCTCGTCTGGCTCGACTTGCAGGCGGCCCACAGGATTGCGTGATCGATCCCCGCGTCATCGAGCCGCTTGCGTAGCCCAGGTGCGCTGCGCCCGGTCATGTTGTCGATCGCGATCGGCGTAGGCGGCGGCAGCCAGCGCGGCTTGCGTGTCGGGATCAGGTCAAGCGCCTTGAGTCCGGTGCCGCTGTGGCAGGTGTCGAAGAAACATTCGACCAGCACGGTCTTCGGCACCTTGGCGAAGAGTGCGCGCAGCTCATCGTCGACGATCACGCGGTCACGGTCCCATTCGCCGTTCTTCTCAGCGAGGTCGTGCATGCAGAAGGCCTCGTCGGCGTTGTCGGCCTCGTCGTCATTGAGATCTGGCACCTGGGTGCCGTGCGACGAGATGCTGAAAACCAGGTGCGAGACCTTCCCGGCCACTGCCGCGTCGACCAGCTTGCCCAGCGCACCCATCACCTTGGCCTTGGTCGCTTGCGCATCCGTCAGCGTCTGGATGTTCTCGGCAGGAAATCCCAGGTACTTGACCAGCATGTCCTGCATGCTGGCGACGTCATTCACGCAGCCGTTGAGTTGCGCGCCGGGGTAGTTCTTGAATTGATTGATGCCGACACAGAGTGCACGTTTGGCGCCCGCCATGGGAAGCTCCTTGCTGGTTCGGGGATGCAGAGGGAAGGAATGCGCGCTGCGCATTCCATTCGTATAGCCCTGCAAGGGCCGCAGCGCAAGGCTTACCGCGTGACGGGGAGCGAACTACCGCATGCACGGGGGGCGTTGAGCGGGAGTCATTCCCTTACATAGGGTTTCTTGGCCGGGGTGTCGCGGTCTTCGTTGTACGGGAAGCGCACATGGCCATAGCGGATCACCAGCACGCCGATCGCAAGCAGCAGGATCGCGCCCGAGATGGCCAGCATGCGCCATTCGGTGAGCTCCTTGAGGTCGAGGATCAGGTAGCGGGCGAGGGCCACCATGCCGATGTAGAGCGGAAAGCGCACCGGCAGCTGCCCGCTCTTGAAGTACTGCGCGATCATCGTCAGCACTTCGAGGTAGAGGAACATCAACAGCAGATCGGTCAGTGTGACGCGGCTGTTGCGCCACATTGCGACGACTTCTTCACCCATCGCGATCGATGTCGCGACGCCGACCACCGCGAGGCCGAAGAACTCGACCCACTCGAGGCCGTACTTGAATGCCGCGCGGGCGCGGTGCAGCGGAGAACCTACTGGTGTCATGGTGAGCCGGGGGGAGGGGCCGCGCGGGGTGCGCGCCCCGACTATACCGCCCCCCGGCGGGGCGCGACACCCCGCGGTGCTGCGAGGCGCGAGCTTTGTTGCCAGCGCCCTCGCACCGTCGGCATCTGAATCAGGCGATCTTCTGCGCCAGCTCGCCGGACTTGTAGCGCGCAGCCATGCTGTCGAGCGACAACGCACGGATCTTTTGCGCCTGGCCGGCCGATCCGAACGCCTCGAAGCGCGCCTTGCAGATCGCCTTCATGGCGTTCTTGGCTTCCAGCAAGTACTTGCGCGGATCGAAGTTCTTGCCGTCCTTCGCGAGATGGCGACGGATCGCACCGGTCGAGGCCATGCGCAGATCGGTGTCGATGTTCACCTTGCGCACGCCGTGGCGGATGCCTTCGACGATCTCTTCGACCGGCACGCCATAGGTGCTGCCCATGTCGCCGCCGAATTCGTTGATGATCGCGAGCCAGTCCTGCGGCACCGATGACGAGCCGTGCATCACCAGATGGGTGTTGGGGATGCGGGCGTGGATTTCCTTGATGCGGTCGATGCGCAGCACGGCGCCAGTGGGCGGGCGGGTGAACTTGTAGGCCCCGTGCGAGGTGCCGATCGCGATCGCCAGCGCGTCGACGCCGGTTGCGCGGACGAACTCGGCGGCTTCGTTCGGATCGGTCAGCAACTGATCGTGTGACAGCGCACCTTCGGCGCCGTGGCCGTCTTCCGCTTCGCCGTGGCCGGTTTCGAGCGAGCCGAGGCAGCCGAGTTCGCCTTCGACCGACACGCCCACAGCGTGCGCGAGTTCAACTACCTTGCGCGTGGTCGCGACGTTGTAATCGAAGCTCGACGGCGTCTTGGCGTCTTCCAGCAGCGAGCCGTCCATCATCACGCTGGAGAAGCCCGAGCGGATCGCCTGGATGCACACCGCCGGGCTCGCGCCATGGTCCTGGTGCATCACGACCGGAATATCGGGGTGGGTTTCGAGCGCGGCGAGGATCAGGTGGCGCAGGTAGGCTTCACCCGCGTACTTACGCGCGCCTGCGGAGCCCTGCATGATCACCGGGCTGCCGGTTTCCTGCGCGGCCTCCATGATGGCCTGGACCTGTTCCAGGTTGTTGACGTTGAAGGCGGGCAGGCCGTAGTCGTGTTCCGCTGCGTGATCCAGCAGCTGGCGCATCGAGACGAGAGGCATCGGATTACTCCATTTCAGGGTGGGTGTGCCGCGAAACGGGGGGATGTCGCAGGCGAAATCAATGGGCCAGGCCGTGGGGCGCCCATCGCGAGGCCGGCATTCTCGCTGATTTGCGGCGCGAATTCGCGTCAGGATTTTCCATAACTCGGCCGCGGCAGCAATTCGTCACCCGCCGCACGGCCAAGAAAAAAGGCGCCGCCCTTTCGGGACGGCGCCTTTCGGCTGAGCCGGGTGCGGGTGCTTACAGCACGTCGACCGCGTTCAGTTCCTTGAAGGCCTGCTCGAGGCGGGCGATCATGGTTTCCTGGCCCTTGCGCAGCCACACGCGCGGGTCGTAGTACTTCTTGTTCGGGCTGTCCGGGCCTTCCGGGTTGCCCAGCTGGCCTTGCAGGTAGCCTTCCTTGGCCTTGTAGTACTTCAGGATGCCTTCCCAGCATGCCCACTGCGTGTCGGTGTCGATGTTCATCTTGATGACGCCGTAGGACACCGAGTCCGCGATTTCCTGTGCCGTGGAGCCCGAACCGCCGTGGAACACGAAGTTCAGGGTCTTGGCCGGTACGCCGAACTTCTCCGACACGTACTTCTGCGAGTTGTCGAGGATCGACGGGGTCAGCTTCACGTTACCCGGCTTGTACACGCCGTGCACGTTGCCGAACGAGGCCGCGATGGTGAAACGCGGGCTGATCTTGATCAGCTTCTCGTAGGCATAGGCCACGTCTTCCGGCTGGGTGTAGAGGGCCGACTGATCCATGTGGCTGTTGTCGACGCCGTCTTCTTCACCGCCCGTGCAGCCCAGTTCGAGCTCCAGCGTCATGCCCATCTTGGCCATGCGAGCGAGGTACTTCTCGCAGATCTCGATGTTCTCTTCCAGCGACTCTTCCGACAGGTCGAGCATGTGCGAGGAGAACAGCGGCTTGCCGGTTTCGGCGAAGTGCTTCTCACCGGCGTCGAGCAGGCCGTCGATCCACGGCAGCAGCTTCTTGGCTGCGTGGTCGGTGTGCACGATGACCGGCACGCCGTAGGCGGCAGCCACGGCGTGCACATGCTTGGCACCGGAGATCGCGCCGATGATCGCGGCTTGCTGACCTTCGAGCTTGAGGCCCTTGCCGGCGATGAACTGTGCGCCACCGTTCGAGAACTGAACGATGACCGGAGCCTTCACCTTGGCGGCGGCTTCCAGCACGGCGTTGATCGAGTCGGTGCCAACGCAGTTGACGGCGGGCAGCGCGAACTTGTTCGCCTTGGCGATTTCGAACACCTTCTGCACGTCGTCACCGGTGATGACACCCGGCTTCACGAAATCAAAAATCTTGGACATGGATTCTTCCAATCTCTGGGTTGGATGGGGAGATCCGGATCAGCTGTTTTCGCCGATACGGACGATCTTCAGGCTGTTCGTTCCGCCAGACTGGCCCACCGGGTCACCACAGGTGAAGACCACGATGTCGCCCGGCTGCACAACCTTGTTCTTCAGCAGGATCTTTTCGGCATCGCGGAGCAGGCGCTCGCGATCGACGTTGTCTTGCGGCGGCGTCAGGATCGGATAGACCTCGCGCATCAGCGCGCACTTGCGAACCGTTTCCTGATCCGGCGTCAGTGCGTAGACCGGCACGCCGCAGTTCAGACGGCTCATCCACAGCGCGGTCGAGCCGGACTGCGTCAGCGCGGCGATCGCCTTGGCGCCCATATGGTGCGCGGTGAACAGCGCGGCCATGGCGATCGACTGGTCGATACGGCTGAAGGTACGGTCGAGGAAGTGCTGGTCGAGCGTGATCGGGTTGAACTTCTCGGCTTCGGTCGCAACGCGCGCCATCACCTCGACGGTTTCAACCGGGAACTTGCCGGCGGCGGTCTCGGCCGACAGCATCACCGCGTCGGTACCATCGAGCACCGCGTTGGCAACGTCGGACACTTCTGCGCGGGTCGGAACCGGGCTGGAGATCATCGATTCCATCATCTGGGTCGCGGTGATCGTCAGCTTGTTCATTTCGCGGGCGATGCGGATCATGCGCTTTTGCAGCGCCGGCACCGCAGCTTCGCCAACTTCAACAGCCAGGTCGCCACGGGCAACCATGATGCCGTCGGAGGAGTTCAGGATCTCTTCCAGCGCCTTCAGTTCAACGGCTTCGGTACGCTCGATCTTGGCGATCGTCAGCGCATGGCCGCCGGCCGCGCGCATCAGCGTCTTGGCCATGTACATGTCGGCTGCGCTCTTCGGGAAGGACACGGCGAGGAAGTCGACGCCGATCTGTGCGGCGGTCTTGATGTCTTCCATGTCCTTGGCGGTCAGCGCCGGAGCGGTCAGGCCGCCACCCTTGCGGTTGATGCCCTTGTTGTTCGACAGCTCGCCGCCTTGAACGACCTTGGTGTGGATCTCGGTGCCCTTGACCTTTTCCACTTCCAGCGTGATCTTGCCGTCGTCCAGCAGCAGGATGGTGCCGGGCGAAACGTCGCGCGGCAGTTCCTTGTAGTCGAGGCCAACGCGATCCTGGTTACCCATTTCGCAGGTGGCGTCGAGGATGAACTTCGCGCCGTTAGCCAGCGTGATCTTGTTCTTCTCGAACTTGCCGACGCGGATCTTCGGGCCTTGCAGGTCACCGAGGATGCCGACGTTACGACCGACCTTGGCGGCCGCTGCGCGAACCATGTTGGCGCGAGCGATATGGTCTTCAGGCTTGCCGTGCGAGAAGTTCATGCGAACTACGTCGACGCCTGCAGCGATCATGCGCTCAAGCGTTTCCGGATCCGACGACGAAGGTCCGAGGGTGGCGACGATTTTGGTATGGCGTTGCATCCGAGCTCCTTTTTGGGGGGATGTCATGACGGTCATTCCGTCATCAGGGGGGAGAGGAACCGGGAGCGGGAAGCGCCGCAACGCACTTCCCGCGCACCGTTGATTCTAGTTTGCAGCGTTAAGGTCTGCCGCAAATGCGCACGGCGACGCAGGCCGCCGCGCTCATCTGCGTCAGGCCTCGGCGCGCTTCATCAGCGCGTCGACCGCCGGCAGGGTCTTGCCCTCGAGGAACTCGAGGAAGGCACCGCCGCCGGTCGAGATGTAGCTGACCTTGTCGGTGATGCCGAACTTGCCGATCGCAGCCACGGTGTCGCCACCGCCAGCGATCGAGAAACCTTCAGAGTCGGCGATCGCGTCGGCAATTGCCTTCGTACCGCCGGCGAACTGTTCGAACTCGAACACGCCAACCGGGCCGTTCCAGACGATCGTGCCCGCGGCCTTGAGCTGTTCAGCCAGCGCCGCAGCGGTGTTCGGGCCGATGTCGAGAATCATCTCGTCAGCACCGACATCGGCTGCCGCTTTGGTGGTTGCCGCCGCATCGGCCTTGAATTCGGTGGCGACGACGACATCGGTCGGGATCGGCACGCCGGCACCGCGCGCAGCCATCTTTTCGATGATGCGTTTGGCTTCCGGCACCAGATCGGCTTCCATCAGCGACTTGCCGACGGGCAGGCCCGAGGCCGCCATAAAGGTGTTGGCGATGCCGCCACCCACGATCAGCTGATCAACCTTGTCTGCGAGGCTGTCGAGAATCGTGAGCTTGGTCGAAACCTTCGAGCCCGCGACGATCGCGACCAGCGGGCGCTTCGGGTTGCCCAGTGCACGGCCGATCGCATCCAGTTCGGCGGCCATCAGCGGGCCCGCGCAGGCAACCGGAGCGGCCATTGCCAGGGCATGCGTGGTGGCTTCGGCGCGGTGTGCAGTACCGAAGGCATCATTGGCATAAACATCGCAGAGCTTCGCCATTTTGGCGGCCAGCTCTTCGTTGTTCTTCTTTTCGCCCTTGTTGACGCGGCAGTTCTCGAGAACGACCACTTCGCCCGGCTTCACGTCGAAACCGCCATCGACCCAGTTCTGAACCAGACGCACCGGCATGTTCAGCAACTCGGACAGACGTTGTGCGCAGGGGGCCAGGGAATCATCAGGCTTGAATTCGCCTTCGGTCGGACGACCGAGGTGCGAGGTCACCATGACACCGGCGCCTTTTTCCAGGGCCAGCTTGATGCCGGTCACCGAGGCGCGGATACGGGTGTCGTCAGTGATATTGCCGGCATCGTCCTGCGGGACGTTCATGTCGGCGCGGATGAATACACGCTTGCCCGCGAGGTCCAGATCGGACAGTTTCTTGAATTGCATGGCGATGTTCTCGATTTCAAGGGGTGAGAATCCGGGGCCGCGCACCGCTCTATGGCGTCGGCGCTTGCGCAACTGCCAGTGTGCCTGCGCGTGTGCCGTGGCACGTTGCGCAAACTCAAACCGGTAGAGGGGCGGTGACCGGAGATCGAGGCCAGAAAAAACACGGAGGTCCCAGCGGCCTATGGCGCCAGGAGCTCCGTGTCAGTTCATGCGCTCAGGCCAATCACTTGGAAACGACGCGAACCATCTCCAGAACCTTGTTGGAGTAGCCCCACTCGTTGTCGTACCAGGCGACGAGCTTGACGAAGGTGCCGTCCAGCGCGATGCCGGCTTCAGCATCGAACACCGAGGTGTTGGCTTCGCCACGGAAGTCGGTCGAAACGACCTTGTCGGTGGTGTAGCCGAGCACGCCCTTCATCGGGCCTTCCGACGCGGCCTTCACAGCAGCGCAGATTTCTTCGTACGTGGCCGACTTTTCGAGTTCCACGGTCAGGTCGACCACGGACACATCGGAGGTCGGAACGCGGAACGCCATGCCGGTCAGCTTGCCCTTGACTTCCGGGATCACCACGCCGACAGCCTTGGCAGCGCCGGTCGACGACGGGATGATGTTTTCCAGGATGCCGCGGCCACCGCGCCAGTCCTTGTTCGACGGGCCGTCAACGGTCTTCTGGGTGGCGGTAGCAGCGTGCACCGTCGTCATCAGGCCGCGCTTGATGCCGAAGTTGTCGTTGATGACCTTGGCGATCGGGGCCAGGCAGTTGGTGGTGCAGGAGGCGTTCGAGATGATGTCCTGGCCCGCGTAGGTCGTGTGGTTCACGCCGTACACGAACATCGGGGTGTCATCCTTCGACGGAGCCGATTGAACAACCTTCTTGGCGCCGGCGGCGATGTGCTTCTGGCAGGTTTCCTTGGTCAGGAACAGGCCGGTCGATTCGACGACCACGTCCGCACCGACTTCGTCCCACTTCAGTTCGGCCGGATCCTTGACAGCGGTCAGGCGGATCTTCTTGCCGTTGACGATCAGGGTGTTGCCTTCGACCGACACTTCACCTTTGAAGCGGCCGTGCACCGAGTCGTACTTCAGCATGTATGCGAGGTAGTCGGGCTCGAGCAGGTCGTTGATGCCAACGATTTCGATGTCAGAGAAGTTCTGAACGGCAGCGCGGAAAACCATACGGCCGATACGGCCAAAACCATTGATACCAACCTTGATCGTCATTGTTTTCTCCTGGTAAAGGGGGTAGTGCTATGTCCCTGAACGACTGCCGCGTTGCGCGCGACCGGCACCGGACCGGGGGAGTCCATGTGCGCCTAAGAAATCACATCGACTTTACAGCAGCGCTTCGACTGCCTTTTTGACGTAATCGGGGGTAAACCCAAAATGTTTGAACAATTCGCCAGCCGGAGCGGACTCTCCGAAGCTGTCCATGCCGATTACGGCACCGTTTGAGCCCACATAACGGTACCAATGGGCTGAAACACCGGCTTCGACAGCCACTTTCGGCAGGTTTGCAGGCAAAACCGCGGCTTTGTAGGCGGCGTCCTGCTTGTCGAACAGATTGGTGCTGGGCATCGACACGACACGTACCGGGATGCCGGCTTCGGCGAGTTGCTTCTGCGCCGTCAGTGCGAGCGCGACTTCCGAACCCGTGGCCATGATGACCGCCTTGGCGCCTTCGGCGTCGGACAGCACATAGCCGCCGCGGCGAATGTCCGCGATCTGCTGGGCGCTGCGCGCAACGAAGGGCAGGTTCTGGCGCGACAGCGCGAGCACCGTCGGGCCGTCGGCACGCTCCAGCGCGTTGATCCAGCCGGCCGCGGTTTCCACCGTGTCGCAGGGGCGCCAGACATCCAGGTTCGGGATGATGCGCAGGCTGGCGACATGCTCCACCGGCTGGTGCGTCGGGCCGTCTTCGCCGAGACCGATCGAATCGTGCGTGTAGACCATGATCTGGCGTTGCTTCATCAGCGCCGCCATGCGGATCGCGTTGCGCGCGTAGTCCGAGAACACCAGGAAGGTCGCGGTGTAGGGGATGAAGCCGCCGTGCAGTGCGAGGCCGTTGGCGATCGCGGTCATACCGAACTCGCGCACACCGTAGTTGATGTAGTTGCCGCCTGCGTCGCGGGTCACGCTCTTGGAGCCGGACCACAGCGTCAGGTTGGAACCGGCGAGGTCGGCGGAACCGCCCAGCAGTTCGGGCAGTGCCGGCGCCAGCGCCTCGATGGCGTTCTGGCTGGCCTTGCGGGTGGCGATGGTTTCGCCCTTCTCGACGATCTTCGCGAGCGCGGCGTCGCGCTTGGCCGACCAGTCGGCGGGCAGTTCGCCGGCCATGCGGCGCACGAACTCGGCGGCCAGTTCCGGGAAGGCAGCCTTGTACGCGGCGAAGCGGGTGTTCCACTCGGTCTCGCGGGCGGCACCGGCTTCCTTGGCGCTCCATTGTGCGTAGACGTCAGCAGGGATCTCGAATGCGGGGTGGTCCCAGCCGATCACCTTGCGCGTGGCTTCGATTTCCGCGGCACCGAGCGGCGCGCCGTGTGAATCGTGACTGTCGGCCTTGTTCGGCGAGCCCATGCCGATGATCGTCTTGCAGATGATCAGCGTCGGCTTGCTCGTCTCGGCCTTTGCCGACACGGTGGCGGCGTCGATTGCAGCAGCGTCGTGCCCGTCGATCGGGCCAATCACCTGCCAGCCGTAGGCTTCGAAGCGCTTCTTGGTGTCGTCGGTGAACCAGCCTTCGACATGGCCGTCGATCGAGATGCCGTTATCGTCGTAGTACGCGATAAGCTTGCCCAGGCCCAGCGTGCCGGCGAGCGAGCAGGCCTCGTGCGAGACGCCTTCCATCAGGCAGCCGTCGCCAAGGAAGGTGTAGGTGTAGTGATCCACCACCGCATGGCCGGGGCGGTTGAATTCAGCGGCGAGCAGTTTCTCTGCGAGTGCGAAACCCACTGCGTTCGTAACGCCCTGGCCGAGCGGGCCGGTGGTGGTCTCGACGCCCGGCGTGTAGCCGACTTCGGGGTGGCCCGGCGTCTTCGAATGGAACTGGCGGAAATTCTTCAGATCTTCGATCGAGACGTCGTAGCCGGTCAGGTGCAACAACGCGTAGATCAGCATCGAGCCGTGGCCATTGCTGAGGATGAAGCGATCGCGATCGGCCCACTTCGGATTGGCCGGGTTGTGGCGCAGGTGGCGGCGCCACACGACTTCGGCGATTTCGGCCATGCCCATCGGCATGCCGGGGTGGCCGGAGTTGGCCTTCTGAACGGCATCCATGGCAAGCGCGCGAATGGCGCCGGTCAGCGCGTTGAATGCGGGAAGCGGGCGATTGGTCGACATCTTGAACACTCTGGGTTGGTCCGGGATGGCCTGGCGCGACTTTCGGACGGACGCGTCTCAGACGGCCGATGCACCGTTGCGGTGCAGCAAAGACCGTAATTATGAGCGAAAACCGTTTATGGGCGTTAGCTGGTTTTCCTTATGGCCCTCTGCCGGGGCAGAAGGGCCCCTGCCCGTGCTCAGAGCAGTGCGCGCCGGCGTTCGATCAGGCGCAGCACGAGCGGCGTCATGATCAGCTGAATCGCTAGATCCATCTTGCCGCCCGGCACCACGATGGTATTCGGACGGCTCATCCACGATCCATCCAGCATGGCCAGCAGATAGGGGAAATCGGTGCTTTTCGGATCGCGAAAACGGATCACCACCATCGATTCATCGAGGGTCGGGACGTTGCGCGCGATAAAAGGATTTGAAGTATCGACCAGCGGCACGCGCTGGAAGTTGATGTGGGTGCGCGAGAACTGGGGGACGATGTAGTGCACATAGTCCGGCATCCGGCGCAGGATCGTGTCCTGCACGGCGTCGATCGAGTATCCGCGGACCTTGGTGTCGCGCAGCACCTTCTGCACCCACTCAAGGTTGATGATGGGCACCACCCCGATCAGCAGGTCGACATGGCGGACCAGATCGATCGTGTCCGTGACGATGCCGCCGTGCAGCCCTTCGTAGAGCAGGCAGTCGGTATCGGGCGGGATGTCCTCCCACGGCGTGAAGGTGCCGGGCCGTTGCTTCCACTGCGAAGCCTCGGTTTCGTCGTGCAGGTACCAGCGGCGTTGGCCGGTGCCGCTTTCCCCGTAGTTGCGGAAACAGGCCTCGAGCTCGGTGAAGAGATTGCCATCGGGGCCAAAGTGCGACAGGGGCGGGCCGCCCTTGCGCTCGGCCTTGGCGATGGCGCGCCGCATGCCTTCGCGGTCGTAGCGGTGGAATGCATCCCCCGCGACGAAGGCGGCTTCGACCATCTCGCGCCGGAAGATCCACTCGAAACTCTTCTGTACGGTCGTCGTGCCTGCGCCAGACGAGCCGGTAACGGCGATGATCGGATGCTTCGCGGACACGGCGCCTCCTCCGATGGTCAGGAACCCATGTTAGCGCAAGCCCGGTGCGGCCGGACAGGCCCTTCAGAGCGCGTGTGACCGACTACAATCGGCGGCTCAATCAGGGCCCCAGGAGACCCCCATGCGTTTGATCGTGATTCTGATCGTGCTGGCCATCGTGGGCTGGCTGGCGGCAAGCAACCTCAAGAATCAGGGGGCGGCCGTCAGCAATGCGGCGCGGCAGGCCGGCGTCGAAGTGTCGCAAAGCGCGACACCACGTGAACAGGTTGAAGCGGTGGGTAAGGCGGTTGAGAAGATCCAGGAACAGGAAGCTGAAAAGCGCCAGCAGATCCTGGATCAGGCAGAGGGCGGCACGAAGTAGTTCGCGTCGGGCGGTCTAGCCGCCGGCGCGCAGCAGCCAGCCGAGCCATTGCGCATGTAGCGCGGGGCTGGCTGCAACGACGACGGACTGCTTGCCGCTCGGGCTCGCGCGCAACGGACTGCCGTCCAGCGCGCTGGCGACGCCGCCTGATTCTTCGACCAGCAATCGGCCGGCGGCGTAGTCCCACAGCATCTGGCCGCCGTGCAGATACACATCCAGCCGGCCGGCCGCGATAAAACACCATTCCAGCGCGCTCGAACCAAAGTTGCGAAGCGAGAAGCACGGCGAGTTCACCGCGAGATGCGCGGCAAGCGCGGGTGGAACGCGTTTGAAATCAACCCCGCCGACTGCCGCGGAGAGGGTGTCGGGCGGTTGGCGAAGCGGCAGGCGTTGGCCGTTGAGCCAGGCGCCGGCGCCTCGCCCGGCGTAGAAGGCTTCATCGGCGATCGGGTTGTAGACCACCCCGAATTGGGTTTCGCCGTTGACCAGAAAACCGACCGACAGGCCGAAAACCGGGATGCCGTTGGCGAAATTGGTGGTGCCGTCGATCGGATCGATCACCCACAAGCCCTGCGCGCCCTGCGCCCAGCAGTCGCGTTGCTGCTCGGCGCTCATTTCCTCGCCCAGCACCGGCGCATCGACGACGTCCATCAGGCGCTCGGCAAGGGCTCGCTGCGTTGCGCCATCCGCCTCGGTCAGCGAACTGCCGTCGGATTTATGCTGGCGCCCGGCTTTCAGATAGAGCGGCATGGTGACTTCGCGCGCCACCTCACGGACTACGGATTCGAGCGCGCGTGCGCGAGCGAACATCGGCATGTTCAGGTGCTCCGCCACTTGATCGAACAGCCGATCGACGGAATCTGTTCGCGCGGCCCCTGGCTGGTCTCAGCGACCAGCCGCATGGCCTCGAACAGATCGCGCGGCGCATCGGCGGGCGCGGCGTCCTTGCGCGAAGCATCCAGCCGACCGCGGTACTGCAGGCCGAGGCTGGCGTTATAGCCAAAGAAGTCCGGCGTACAGACGGCGCCATAGGCGCGCGCTACGGATTGGTCTGCATCGAGCAGGTAAGGGAAAGGAAAGGCTTTCTCCTGTGCGATGCGGACCATTTCGTCCCAGCCGTCCTCGGGATAGTCCGACGGGTCGTTCGACATGATTGCAACGCACCCGATACCCAGTGCCGCAAGATCGCGCGCGTCACGGATGATGCGATCGAGCACCGCTTTCACATAGGGGCAGTGGTTGCAGATGAACATCACCAGCAGGCCGTTCGGCCCGCGGCAGGACGCAAGCGTGTGCCGCTGCCCGTCGGTGCCGGGCAGATCGAAGTCGGGCGCAGGGGTGCCAAAGGCACACAAGGGCGTTGCGGTGCTGACCACGGTGAGGTCCAAGGGGTGCGTAAAACTTATAATAGTACGATGCACGCTCGTTTCTTCTGCCCGGACCTGCCCGCTGCGGGGCATGAATTCACGCTTCCACCGGAAGTCGCCCACCATGCGGATCGGGTGCTGCGCCTGCGTGCGGGCACTCGTGTCACGCTCTTTGACGGCGCAGGGCACGAAGCCGAGGCGGTGTTGTTGCAACTGGGCCGCGACCCACTCGCGAGGATTGAATCGGTTGTCGCGCTGAATCGTGAGGCGCCGCTGACGGTAACGCTGGTACAGGCACTGGCGACGGGCGACAAGATGGACTGGATCGTGCAGAAGGCGGTGGAGCTTGGCTTCGCCACAGTGCAGCCAGTGGCGGCCGAGCGCAGCGTGCTGAAACTGGACGGCGCGCGCGCTGAGAAACGGGTGGAGCACTGGCGTCAGGTCGCGGTTTCGGCTTGCGAGCAGAGCGGGCGCAATCGCGTGATGCCGGTGGATGGGTTGTTGACACTGCCGCAATGGCTCGCGCAGCCGTTTGCGGGGGAGCGCTGGGTGCTGTCGCCGGAAGGTGGTGAGCGCTTGTCCGCGCTTCCCGCACCGACTACACCGGTTGCGCTGATGATTGGTCCGGAGGGCGGTTGGTCCGAGCGCGAACTGGCCGCTGCGCGCGCCGCGGGATGCAAGCCGCTGGCGCTTGGGCCGCGCATCCTGCGTACGGAAACGGCTGGCATCGCCGCAATGGCTGCGATGCTGGCGCTTTGGGGTGATTTCTAATCGGGCCGCTGGCCCATTGCACGAGGAAGGATCAATGCCGCACACGCAGTCGGATCAGCAAGCGGACCCGGACGCCCGGGTCATCAGCGACAAGGTATCGGCCGCCACCATGATGCGCGAGTCCGATGCGATCCGATTCGTTGAATGGGTGCGAGGTGCTGCGCCTTACGTGCACGCCTTCCGCGGCAAGACTTTCGTACTCGGCTTCGGCGGCGAGGTCGCCGAAGGCGACCTGCTCGAAAAGCTCTGCTACGACTGCAACCTGCTTGCCGCGATGGGCGTGCGCCTGGTGCTGGTGCACGGCACGCGGCCGCAGATCGAGGAAGAGCTCGCGCGCCGCAAGCTGCCCTCGCGCCTGCATGAAGGCGTGCGCGTGACGGATGCCGATGCGCTTGAATGCGTGAAGGCGGCGGTCGGCAGCACCCGCATCGAAGTCGAGGCTAGGCTCTCGCAGGGCCTGCCGAACACGCCGATGGCCGGCGCACACATGCGCGTGACCGGCGGCAACTTCATCACCGCCAAGCCGATCGGTGTGGTCGACGGCATCGACTACCAATACACCGGCGCGGTGCGCAAGGTCATCGCCGATGAAATCGCCGCCGACCTCGACCAGCAGAATGTCGTGCTGATCTCGCCGCTGGGGGTGTCGCCCTCCGGCGAGATCTTCAACCTCGCGATGGAAGAGGTGGCCGAACAGGTGGCGATTGCACTCAAGGCAGAGAAGCTGATCTACCTGTGCGATGCGCCGGGCCTGCTCGACGAGCAGGGGCGGCTGATCGAGACGATCACCGCCGATGAGGCCGAGCGCATGTTCCGCGACGGCCGGGGCTTGACCGAAGACCTGCACCTGTTCCTGCCGCGCGCGATCCGCTCGGTGCGCTCCGGCGTCAATCGTGCCCACTTGCTCGATCGCGACAAGGACGGTGGGCTGCTGCTGGAGTTCTTTACCCGGCAGGGTGTCGGTACCATGGTGTCGAAGGAGTCGCTCGCTCGATTCCGCGAGGCGACGATCGAAGATGTCGGCGCGCTGTTGTCGATCATCGCGCCACTGGAAGCCGACGGTACGCTGGTGCGGCGCTCGCGCGAGCTGATCGAAATGGAGATCACCCGCTTCTCGGTGGTCGAGCACGATGGCGTGATGGTCGGCTGCGCGGCGCTCTACCCGTTCTCGGAAGAGCGTGCCGCGGAGATGGCCTGCCTCGCCGTGACCCAGCAGTTCCGGCGCAGTGGGCTGGGTGAGCGGCTGATGCAGCATATCGAAGCGCGCGCTCGCAACGCGGGGCTTGAGCGCTTGTTCGTGCTGACGACGCGGACCGAGCACTGGTTCCGTGAGCGCGGTTTCCGCGAAGTCTCGCCGGATCAGCTGCCGCAGGAAAAGCGTGAGCTGTACAACTTCCAGCGCCGCTCCAAGGTGCTGATGAAGTTGCTCTAGGCGCCGCCGCATGACGCACCGCAGCCGCTTCGCGCGGGCCTTGATAGCTGCGGTGGCGTTTGCGGCGCTCTGGGGGGCGCTGACGTCGCTGCTGGCGGCGACGACGGTCACCGGCCCAGGCGCCTGGCCGCTCGGCTTGGTCGTGATCGTGTCGGGGCTGTTTGGTTCGCTCGGCGCGTTGATCGCGCTGTCGCTCGCACGGCGCTGGATGCAGCAGGTGTTCGACGACCTGCGCGATGCGGTGCGCGCAAGCGATCGTTCAGGTGGCGCGCTGGCGGGTGAAGCCGCTGGCTGGGCCGCCTTCGACGCGGTGGTGTCGGAGTTTGATCGCCTCGCGCGCCTGCGCGCCCTTCGTATTGGCGCACTGACGCGGCAGGAGGCGCGCTTTCGTGCGCTGGCCGATTCCACGCACAGCGTCGAAGCATGGTTCGACCGCACCGGCGCGCTGGTATGGATCAGCCGCTCGGTGGAGCGCGTCAGCGGCTATTCACGCGCGGAATGCCTGCTGGCACCGAGTCTGATCGAACTGATGGTGCCGCTGAAGGACCGCGCCCAGCTCACGTCGCTGGGTCGCAGCGCGCTCGCCGGTGAGGGCCGCAGCGACTTCGAGATCCGGATCCAACGAAAAGACGGCGGGCTGCGCTGGGTCGCCTGCCACTGGGTGGCGATGAAGAATGCGGCGGGGCGCATGCTTGGTGTGCGGCTATCCGTTGAAGACATCCAGGCGCGGAAGGATGTCGAAGCCCGCTTGCTTGACACCGTTGCTGAACTGCGTCGCGCGCAGGCGCTGACAGGCCACTATCTGCAGCGCACCGAAGACGAACGCCTGCGTCTTGTGTCACTGCTCGACACCTTGCGGGTCGGCATCCTCTTTGTTGATCGCGATCGACGCGTCTATTACTGCAACCACGCCTTGCGCGAGATGTGGGGGTTTTCGCCGGATGAAAACCTTACGGGCCTGCGCGACGAGGCGCTGATCGAGCGCAGCGCCGCGCTGCGCGCCGACGATACCGCCTACCGCTTGCACCTCGATGCGGTGTTGTCGCGGCAGGCGGCCTCGCCGCGGTACGAGATTCCGCTCAGCGATGGGCGGGTGCTCGAAGAAGTGTCCGCACTGGTGAGGTCGGAGGACGGCGCGCGACGCATCGGCCGGGTGTGGGTGTATGAAGACATCACCGAACGCAAACAGACGGCGCAGCGGCTGATCGAAATCGCCGAACACGATGCACTGACCGGCCTCTACAACCGTCGCCGCTTCCATGAGGAACTGGATCGAATGCTGGCGGTCGGACAGCGGCACGGTGAGCAGGTCGCGTTGCTGTCCTTCGATCTCGATGGCTTCAAGGCAGTCAACGACCGCTTCGGTCACCAGGCGGGCGATCGAGTGCTGATCGGTGTGGCCGATGGCGTGGCGGCCATCGTGCGGCGCAACGAGTTGCTGTTCCGCCTGGGAGGCGATGAATTCGCCGTGCTGGTACCTGAGGCGAAGCCGGCGGAGGTGATCACGCTTGCGCAGCGAGTCAACCGCAGCATTGCCTCGCAACGGTTTGCCTTTGACGACGGCGAGGCGTCGGTCGGCGTGAGCATTGGCATCGCGTTGTTCCCGGAACACGCGCGCGACGCCGAGGCGCTGATCGAAGCGGCGGATACGGCGTTGTACGCGGCCAAGGCTGCCGGCAAGGGCACCCAGGTGCTCTACCAGCCGCCGCAAACCTGATTCGAACCGGCGGGCGAGCTAGAATGGCGCGCTTGCCGCGGCGCATGCCGCGCACCCATTTGCAGAAAGGACGCTTACGATGACGCGCACGGTTCAGTGCATCAAGCTTGGCCGCGAGGCCGAAGGGCTTGACCGCCCGCCTTACCCCGGCGAGCTGGGGGTGAAGATCTACGAACAGGTGTCGAAAGAAGCCTGGGCGGGCTGGATCAAGCACCAGACCATGCTGATCAATGAAAACCGGCTCAACCTGATGGACGCGCGCGCGCGCAAGTACCTCGCCGAACAGATGGAGAAATACTTCTTCGGTGCGGGGGCTGACCAGGTTCAGGGCTACGTGCCGCCGTCGGCCTGAGCGACGCTCTGCGGACAAGAAAGGGGCTGCGGCCCCTTTTTTATTGGTGTCACGCATGTCGCCACGCCGCAACGGCAGGCGAACAAGCGCTTGAGCAGTGCCGGTGCATGACGAGAGAATCCGCCATCCACATCAAGAATCCACCCCACGGAGCACGTATGAAGACCCACGCCACCGGCCTCGGCCTTGTCGCAATGCTCGCGGCCACACCGGTGATGGCCGACATTCAGGACTGCATCGGCGTTGCCGGCGATGCCGAGCGGCTCGCCTGTTACGACCGTGAGTCTGGCCGCAATACCCGCCTCGCGCTGGCGCCGGCATCCGAGCGCCCGGTCGAGAGCGTCGCGCCCTCGCCGTTGTCGGAGCGCTGGGAGTTGGATCCCAAGCACAAGACGGGCACCTTCCAGTTCCGCTACCACACGCCGATCTATTTCCTCGCGGCGCACTATTCGACGGATGTTAACGACGACCCCTATTCGCCCTCGCGCGGCTACGTGACGAGCAATTCGCGCGAAGCCTCAGGCGGCAAGATCCCGTACGACTCGACCGAGGTGAAGTTCCAGATCGGCTTCAAGGTGAAGCTGTGGGAGAACATGATTGGTGACAACGGCGACTTGTGGATGGGCTATACCCAACAGTCTTACTGGCAGCTCTACAACAAGGATTTCTCGGCGCCGTTCCGCGAGACCAACTACGCGCCGGAGCTGATCAATACCTGGCGCACCAACCTGCAGATGGGTGGGGTGAAGCTCAGCATGATCAACCTCGGCCTGATCCACCAGTCGAACGGCCGTACTGAGCCGATCTCGCGCTCGTGGAACCGCATCTACGCGCAGGCCGGGCTGGAGGCGGGCAATTTTGCGGTGCTGATCCGCCCCTGGTACCGCCTGCAGGAAGATCCGGAAACCGACGACAACCCGCAGATCGAGAACTACATTGGTCGCGGCGACCTAAACATGATCTACAAGCTGAAGGAGCAAGAGTTCTCGCTGCTTGCGCGACACAGCCTGCGTGGTGGCGATGAGAGCCGCGGCAGTGTCCAGTTCGACTGGTCCTTCCCGATCTACGGCAACCTGAAGGGCCACGCCCAAGTCTTCACTGGTTACGGCGAATCGCTGATCGACTACAACCACCGGCAGACCACATTCGGCCTTGGCATCTCGCTGGCGCAGTGGATGTGACGCGGGCGGGTCAAGTGATTGGCCGCGGCGGACAAGGCCTGTTAGGCCACCGTCCGCCACACTTGGCCTGCCTCTGCATGGGATGAAGTTGATGCCCAAATTTGCCCCGCCCGGTCTCCGCGCGGGGCTTTTTCTTTGCGTCGTACGGTGGGCGCGATCCGTGTCCGCCAGGGACAAGACGCTGGCCCGCCGCGCCATGGTGAGCACGACGGCGCTGCGGGAGAATGAACTCGTCGTCACCGCAGTCTCCTCTGTGTGCTGACTGATCTCTCCTCTAGTGGTTTCTTCACCCCGCCGTGCCGAGCACCGCGGGGTTTTCTTTTGCCGCGGCCACCGGATGCGGAGCGCGCGTTCTTGGGGGCGTGCGAGGGTGGTGCGGCGGACGCGCGCCGGGCACGGGAGATGCCGCTCAGGCTCCGGCGGACAAGCCGATGGCTCCCCCGGGCATGGTTGGAATGACGCCATGGCGGGAGAATGAATCCGTCGTCAGCGCAGTCTCCTCTGTGTGCTGGCTGATCTCTCCTCTAGTGGTTTCTTTACCCCGCCATGCGCCGCATCGCGGGGTTTCTTCTTTTCGCGGCCGGCGCGATTGCCGCCGCGCTGCTGCGTGCTGCGAAGACAAACGCTTGGCCTTGTGGGCCGTGGGTGCCCGCGATGGCGGGCCGCACAATGAACTCGTCGTCAGCCCTCCTAGCGGAGGCGGCGACGGACTTTCATTGTGTGCGTAGCCCTTTGCCCCACCGTGCCTGTGTGCGGTGGGGTTTTCTTTCCTCAGCCGTGCAGCGCCGGCAGACGGGCCGCCAAGTCGGGTAGTCCAGGGCGTGGGTCGATCAGGCGCTGGTCGTAGACGTAGTCCTCGTTGCGCGAGATCTGCCAGTTGAAGTGATACTGGTCGGATAGCGCCTGAAGGATGTCGGCGAAGTTTGCGCCGCGATTCGAATCAAGCATGTACAGACCGGGTGGTGTGGCCAGCAGGCGAAGCAGCGCGGCTGCGGTGTCGTCAATGAACGAGCAGGCGGGTTGCCAGCGGGTTGAGGCGCCGACCTGGCCGTGTGCGGCCATCTCCCTGTGCGCGTGGGCGACCATGTTGTTGCCCTGGCCTGCCGGGTCGATCTGCCAGCCCAGGCGCGCCACGCGTGTGCCACTGGGGTAGCGCAGCAGCACGCCGTGTTCTGCGCAACGTTTCTCGAAACCGTAGCCTTCGCGCGCGTTGCTTGCGGATGCCAGGGTGAAGGGCCCGCTGACACTGTTGTCGAACACCAGCGCGGTGCTTGTGAACACGTACGGCAGCTTGCGCTGAGCGGCGGCGTCAGCGAGCGCGAGCGACCAGTCGACGGTGGTGCGCCAGCCTTCGTTGTCGCGTCCGGTCGGCGTCGCGGCCACGCCCAGATGAATGATGGCGTCCGGCGCAACGCTGTCGATGTAAGGGCCGTGGCTCGCCAGATCAAGCGGATCTGCGGCGCTGCGGTCCCAGCCGATCGCGATGTGGCCGCTGGTCTGCGCTGCGTGCGCGACGGCCTGGCCGACGGTGCCTTTGCTTCCGGTGATCAGAATCTTCATCGTGGTGAGCGCGCCGGAGAAGGCGCTGTAAATGGGGGAAAACCTCAAGGGTACCCGCATCGCGCCGCTTGATGCGGCTCAACTCGGTGCAGCGCTCAAGCGCTAAGGTTCTCGCCCTGTGCGGCCCGGGCAGTGATTTGTGCGGGCCATGTCCTTTCGGGGGAAGGGGGAGTAGCAGTCATGACGGAACTGTTTCATTGGTCCGACGATTTTTCCGTCGGCATTGAGGAGATCGACGCGCAACACAAGGAGCTGGTCGACCTGCTCAACCAGTTGCACGAAGCGATTCACGAACACCACGGCCGCGACACGTCGCGCGCGATTCTCGACAAGCTCGCGGACTACACCCGCACCCACTTCGCGGTGGAAGAGAGCCTGATGCGGGTGAGCAACTATCCGGAGTTCGCCCAGCACAAACAGAACCACGAGGATCTGATCGCGCAGGTGCACGCCTTGCAGGAAAAGCTCGACAGCGGTCAGGCCGCCATCACCTTCGAGTTGCTGCACTTCCTCAAGGTGTGGCTCACGCGGCACATCAACGAAGCCGACAAGCGTTTCGGCGCCTTCTTCATTACGGCGGGGGTGTCGCCGCAGTGGTCGCCGGAGGTGAAGCGCTCGATGGAGGCTAAGAAGTGGTGGTGGAAGTTCTGGTAGCCGAACGCCGCTCGCGCAGCGACAGCGCGCGCATCCAGCGAGCGGTCGCTGCGATGGCTTCGGTGGCGGGCGCGTAACCTTCGTGTTCGATGGATAACGCGCCGCAATAGTCGATTGCGTGCAGGGTATCGAGGATGCCCTGCCACGCCGCTGCGTCGTGTCCCTCGCCGGGTGGCGCGAAGTACCAAGCACGTTCGTCCATGCGGGCGTGCGGCGTGCAGTCGAGCAGGCCCGCATCATCCATGACGTCGGGCCGGAAGCAGACATCCTTCAGGTGCACATGGAACACCGCATCGCCCAGCCGCTGGATCGCGCGTGCCGGGTCGATACCCTGCCACCAGAGGTGGCTCGGATCCACATTGGCGCCGAGCGCCGGGCCGCAGGCTTCGCGCAGGCGGCGCAGCGTGGCGGGGGAATGCACCGCAAACCCGCCATGAAGTTCCAGCGCAATCTTCACGCCGAGCGCGCGGGCGCGTTCGGTGAGCGGTTGCCAGTAGGGGATCAGCGATTCACGCCACTGATGCTCGAACTGGTCGGCGTATTCCTGCGGCCAGCCGATCACGGGCCAGTTGAGCACGCCGCCGGTTCCCGGCTGGCCTGAGAAGCCGACCACCACCGGGATCTCCATTTCGCTCGCGGCTTCGAGTGCAGCGCGGAAGTCGCCGTCGTGCGCGGCGGCGATCGTGGCGTCCGGGTGCAGTGGATTGCCGTGGCAGGACAGCGCCATCAGCTCCACGCCGTGCGACTGGCAGGTGTTGCGCAGCCGCGCACATGCCGCGTTGTCGCCGGCCAGCAGGCGGGCATCCGCATGGCGGGTGCCCGGGTAGCCGCCGACACCGAGTTCCAGGCCGTAGATTTCGTGCGCGACGAGGTAGTCGAGCGCTTCGTCCAAGGTGTTGTGCGGCAGGCAGGATGCGAACGCGGCGAGTTTCATGCGCTGAATTCCGGTGCCAGCAGTGCCGCAAAGTCAGCCGCTGCGCGTGCCGGGCTGAACAGATAGCCTTGCACCGCCGGGCAGCCGGCATCGCGCAGGAAATCAAGCTGCGCCTGCGTTTCGACCCCTTCGGCGGTGACTTCGAAACCGAAGGTCTGCGCCAGGTGCAGGATCGAACGCGTGATCGCGATGTCGCCCGGGTGCACCGGCAGGCCCTGCACGAAGCTGCGGTCGATCTTCAGGCGGTGGATCGGCAACTGCTTGAGGTAAGCCAGACTGGAGTAGCCGGTACCGAAGTCGTCCACCGCGAGCGCAACGCCGAGCGCAGCGATTCGGGCGAGCGTGGAGATGTTGCCGTCGGCGTCGGCCATCAGCACGCCCTCGGTCAGTTCGAGTTCCAGCGCGTTGCCGGGCACGCCGGTTTCGCGCAGCCGGCTGCTGAGGCGCTCAACGAAGCGCGGGCTGCCGAAATGGGTGCCAGAGATGTTGATCGCCAGCCGCAGGTTCAGATGCCCTTCCGCACGCCAGGCGGCGAGCTGGCGCAAGCCGGTGTCGAGCACCCATTCGCCGACCTGTTCGATCAAGCCTGTCTGCTCGGCGATCGGGATGAAGCGCGCGGGCGAAATCGGACTGCCTTGGGCGTCACGCAGGCGAAGCAGCGCTTCGGCACCGACGATGCGGCCGGTGCGTGCGTCGTTGACCGGCTGGTAGTGCAGCTCGAAGGCGTTTTCCTTCAGCGCATCGCGGATCCGCAGTTCGATGCGGCGGCGCGCGGTGGTTTCGCTGGCCAGCGCTTCCTCGAACCAGCAAACGCGGTTGCGCCCCTTCTTCTTCGCTTCATACATCGCGATATCGGCGTGCTTGATCAGCGTTTGCCGGTCGCGACCGTGTTCCGGGTGCACCGCGATGCCGATACTGCTCGACACCACGTACTTGGTGCCGCCGATCTCGTACGGCGTACCGATCGCACCTTCGAGCCGGGTGGCAAGGTGATCCAGCGCTTCCGGGCTGTCGGATCCGAGCGGTGAGAGCAGCAGGAATTCGTCGCCACCCAGGCGCACCAGCAGGTCGTTGCGGTCGATTTCGCCTTTCAGGCGCGAGGCGAGCTGGCGCAGCAGTTCGTCGCCGACGGAGTGGCCGTCGGTGTCGTTGATCAGCTTGAAGTTGTCGAGATCCAGGAACAAGGCCGCAAAGCGTGGGTGGCGGGCGGCGAAGGGCTCGAACTGCTCTTCGAGGTGACGGCGGTTGAACAGCCCGGTCAGCGGATCGTGGCGGGCGAGGAATTCCACTTCGCGCTGGTAGCGCTTGCGCAGCGTGATGTCGCGCGCGATGCCGGCGGTGCCGACGACTTCGCCATCCGCCCCGAACACCGGCACCTTGATTGTCTCGGCCCAGCCGATTTCGCCGTCCGGGCGATGGATCTCTTCCTCGGTGCGTTCGACCTGGCGCGAAGTCATCACCATGCGATCGTGGGCCTGGTAGTGCGCTGCCATGTCGGGGGGCGAAAGGTCATAGTCGGACTTGCCGATCAGTGATTCCGGCGTCAGGTTGAAGACCTCGCCGAACTTGCGATTCACCAGCATGAAGCGGCAGTCGGTGTCCTTCAGCCATGCGAGGTCGTCGATGCTGTCCATCAGCGCCTGCTGGTGTGCCTGCAGCAGGCGCAGCTGCGCGACCGCCGCAAGCGCTGCGGTGCGGGCGGACTCCGAGGCCTCGCGTTCGCGCTTCATCGCATGATCGGCACGCCGCGCCCCGATCCAGAATGCGGCGGGCATACCCAGAACGAATGCAGCCAGGACCCAGCTAGACACGGCTCGACCTCGTCGGGCTGGGCTGAAGGGCTGACGCGCCAAGCGGTGCAGCGGGCTGCGCCGGGAGATTGCAGTGGGGGGGCATGCGTGTCTGGCGGACCATGATCTGACGGATCTTACAGAAACGTCATTTCGATGTGCGACTTGAGTTGCCCCTGCCGAGGCAGGCACGATCAGCGTCCGAACAAGCTCCCCAATCCCTGCGAGAGCAGATCGCTGGCGCCTTCCACCGAGCCGCCCGGCGTGAGCGTATCGACCAGCTGTGGCAACCCTTGTGCGAGCTGGTTGGTCACGGTGCCGGCATCCATGCCCAGCGCGGCTGCAAGTTTGCCGATCACCGCAGGGCCAAGCGCCGCGGACAGCTGATCAGCCGAAACCGGCAGGTTCGCGCCCGTGCCCACCCAGGACTTCACCTGATCGGCCAGCCCGCCCTGGTTAAGCTGGGCCAACAGGCCGGCCAGCCCGCCTTCGTGACTCTGCAAGAGCTGCTGCGCAATCTGCAGCACCGGGCTGGCGCCGTCGCTGCCGCCCAGCAGTTCGCCCGCGAGTTGATCGAGTAGTCCCATGGCTGCCTCCGCATACGTCTACAGCCTTAACTCAAGGCGAGATCCCGTGATTTGCCAAGCTCATTCTTTGGTGGATGCTCGGCGGGAGATTGTCTCCCGCAAGCTCGCCTCGAAGTCTGCGACGACGGCCTCCCACGCCAGCGGCAGCACGCTGCGCCGTGCTGCCTCGCCCAGCGTGGCGCGCAGCTCGGCGTCTTGGGCAAGGCGCACGGCGGCGGCGATGAACCCGGCTTCGTCGCCTTCGGGCACGGTGGCGCCGTTCTCGCCGTTGCGGATCAGCAGCGCGGCGGCGGCGCAGTTGTAGGCGGCGACGGTGAGTCCGCTGGCCATTGCCTCGACGGTGACATTGCCGAAGGTCTCGGTGAGGCTGGGGAAGAGGAACAGGTCGGCCGACGCGTAGTGCGTTGCAAGGTCGGCGCCGTAACGGGCGCCGGCGAAGTGGTGATCCGGGTGCGCGCGGGCGAGGCTGTTGCGGGCCGGGCCGTCGCCGACCCACACCATGCGCGCATTCGGCATCGCGGCGTTGATGTGGCGGAAGCTCGCCTCAACCAGTGAAAGGTTCTTCTCCGGCGCCAGGCGGCCGACGTAGAGCACCGCGAGGCCGTCCGGCGCCACGCCCCAGCGTGCGCGCAGCGAGGCGTCGCGGCGCATCGGCGAGTACAGCTCGGTATCCACGCCGCGCCCCACCACGCGTACGCCGGGAATACCCTGGTCGCCCAGCGCGCCGGCGAGTTCGGGGGTTGGAACCAGCGTGGCATCCGCGCTGCGGTGGAAGTGCCTCAACCAGCGGGCGATGGCCGGTTTGAGCACCCCGGCGCCGTAGTGGCGCGAGTAGCGATCGAAGTTGGTGTGGTAGCCGGAGCTGATCGGAATGCCCAGCTTGCGTGCCGCCTGGATCGCGGACCAGCCGAGCGGGCCTTCGGTGACCACATGGACTGCGTCCGGCCGCTGGATCGACCAGCCGCGGTGCAGGTAGCCACTGGCGGGCAGGCCAAAGCGAAGGCCCGGATACCCGGGCAGCGGCAGGCCGCCAACCAGCCACTCGTCGGCGAGCGGTGTTTCGCGCCGCTGCTGGCGTGGGCGTACGACGGTGATGCGGTGGCCGCGGCCGCGCATGCCGTGGATCAGGCGCTGCACCGTCATGGCAACGCCGTTGACCTCCGGCGGATGGGTTTCGGTGACAACGGCAATGCGAAGCGGAGCGGGCATGGTCGATCCTCAGGCAAGCAGTACACAGGCCCACACGACGACCACGTTGCTCAGCGCGACGAACACGGCGGCGCTGCCGATGTCCTTGGCGCGCTTGGAGAGCGTGTGGCTGTCGAGCGAGATGCGGTCGATCGCGGCCTCGATCGCGGAGTTCAGCAGTTCCACGATCAACACCAGCAGCACGCTCGCGATCATCAGTGCGCGCCCCAGCATGCTCACTGGCAATAGCAGCGCGGCGGGGATCATCAGCGCGGCGAGCAGCGCCTCCTGCCGGAAGGCGTCTTCGTGGCGGTAGGCTGCGCGGAAACCCTCCATCGAATAATGGAAGGCGTTCCACAAGCGCCTTAGGCCTGTCTTGCCTTTGAAGGGGCTTTCCATGCGGGCTCCTGGCTGGAATGGGCGAGCCGGACTTCGCGGTATAGCGCCGCGAGACGGGCAGTGAGGGTGAGGTCCGACCAGTCGCGCGCGAGTGCGCGGGCTTCGTCGCCGAGACGGGTGCGCAAGGCGCTGTCGCTGGCGAGCCGGGCCATCGCGTCGCCGAAGGCGGCCACCTCGTCTGGCGGCACCAGCGCACCACGGCCGGCGCCAAGCAGGTCGCAAGTACCCATCTCCGCCAGTGCGACGACCGGCAGGCCGACCGCCATGGCCTCGATCAACACCAGGCCCTGGGTCTCGGTGCGGGAGGCGAAGGCGAACAGATCCGCCGCGGCGTAGCAGTCCGGCAACTCGCGTGCGCGGTCGAGGTAGCCGATGAAGCGCACATGCTCGCTCTGGCCCAGCGTGTGCGCCTTCTCGCGCAGCGATTCAAGTGCTGGCCCTTCACCCGCCACCACCAGCAGCAGGCGGGGTTGGACAACGCGGGCGTGCGCCAGCGCCTCGATCAAAAAGCCGATGTTCTTTTCGTGCGCGGCGCGGCCGACGAACAATGCGACCGGTTGATCCGGTGGAATCCGGTAGCGCGCGCGAAAGCGTGCGCGGTGGCTGGCGCGGTCGCACAGCGCGAACTGGCTGATCGGCACGCCGGTTGGCAGCACATGCAGCGGGGCAGTGATGCCGTAGTCGCGCAGGCGCTGCGCCATCGCGTTGGAGGGCACGATCGTCGCGTTCAATGCATTGCATTGGCTGCGCGACAGTCGCCGTGCCAGGCCGCGCAGCCAGGCTTCGGGCAGGAAGCGTGCATACAGGTGCAGGTACTCCTCGAACAGCGTGTGGTAGGTGGCGACCACCGGAAGCCCGTAGCGCCGTGCTGCGGCGAGACCCGCGTAATGCGCGGTGAAGGGCGTCTGGATGTGGATCAGGTCGGCGTGCTGCGCGGCGGTCATCACCGCACGCCGCACCCGAAAGGGGGCGACGAAGCGGTCTTCCGGGTCCATCGGCACGCGCCAGCCGGGCAGGCGCGTGATGCCGGGCTCGCCGTCTTCATCCTCATAGCGCGGCACCACCAGTTGCACGTCCACGCCGTGCTCGGCCAGACCGCGACGGTGGGTGTCGATCGCGGTCGACACGCCATTTACGCGTGGAAAAAACACATCGGACACCATCAGCACGCGCATCAATCAGGCTTTCTCAAGAAGTTCGGGGCTGGGCAGGGCGGCGGTTGCCGCGCCGCGCCAGGTCACCAGTTCAAGGCGGCCGTCGAGGTGTTCGACGATGCCGGTGCAGGAGTCCACCCAGTCGCCGCAATTCACATAGGTCAGACCATCGACCTCACGAATCGCGGCCCAGTGGATATGGCCGCAGATCACGCCGTCGAGCTTGCGGTCGCGCGCCGCGTGGATCACCGATTCCTCGAAATCGAAGATGAACTGCAGCGCGGTCTTGACCCGCCGCTTGGCGTAGCCGGCAAGCGACCAGTAGCCGGCCCAGCCGAGTCTGCGACGCACCCATGACAGGACGATGTTGAGGCGCACCAGCAGCGTGTAGGACATGTCGCCGAGCACCGCGACCCAGCGGTGATAGCGGGTTACCTGATCGAACTCGTCACCATGCACGAGCAGGAAGCGGCGGCCGTCTGCGGTGGTGTGCACATGTTCGTGTTCGACGCGGATGTCACCGAATACGGTGCCGCAGTAGTCGCGCAGCGCCTCGTCGTGGTTGCCGGGGATGAAGACGATCTCTTCGCCATGGCGGGCGCGCCGCAGCAGCTTCTGCACCACGGTGTTCTGCGCCGCGCTCCAGTGAATGCTGCGGCTCATCGCCCAGAAATCGATGATGTCGCCGATCAGGAACACTTTGTCGGCGGGGTGTTCGCGCAGGAAGTCGAGCAGTTGCTCGGCTTGGCAGGCGCGGGTTCCGAGGTGGATGTCGGATAGAAAGAGAGTTCTCACGCGCGGCATGGCGGCGGATCTTCCGGGCCGCGTGTTGCAGGGGCATGACGATGTCACGCCACTTCGATGACGCCGTTGCCCGACGCGTGGCGCCGATGCTGCGGCTTTCCGGCGAGGCTGCGCGCGCTTCGCTACAATCGCTGTCCGACTGCTGCAATGCTCACGAACCCATCATGAACCAGGATCAACTCAAGCAACTCGTCGCACAGGCTGCGGCGGACTATGTCGCGGCCAACGCTCCGGAGGGCTGCGTCTTGGGCGTCGGCACCGGCTCGACGGCCAACCTCTTCATCGACGCGCTGGCGCCGATCAAATCGCGCTTTGTCGGTGCGGTGGCGAGTTCCGAAGCCAGCCGTGTGCGGCTGGAAGGCTTGGGGATCCGCGTGCTGGATCTCAACGAGGTCACTGAGATTCCGATCTATGTCGATGGCGCCGATGAGGTGGACCCGGGCCTCAACGCGATCAAGGGCGGCGGCGCAGCGCTGACGCGCGAGAAGATCGTTGCCGCCGTGGCGCGCGAGTTCGTTTGCATCGCCGACGCGAGCAAGAAGGTCGGCGTGCTCGGCAAGTTCCCGCTGCCGGTGGAGGTGATCCCGATGGCGCGCGAACATGTGGCGCGCGAACTGCGCAGGCTGGGCGGCGATCCGCGCTGGCGTGAGGGTGTGGTGACCGATAACGGCAATGTCATCCTGGACGTGCATGGTCTCTCCATCACCGATCCGGCCGCGCTGGAAAGTACCATTGACCACATCACTGGCGTCGTCACGAGCGGCTTGTTTGCCCGTCGCGGTGTTGATCTCCTGCTGATCAGCAGCCCGAGCGGTGTCGAGCGACTGTCACGCAGTTGAAATCTTGGGTGCGTAACCTCTCCGGGTTATGCGTGAAAGGATTGAGGCATGACCGAACACACTTCCAAGCAGTTCGACCTTGAGCTGGAAAGCATCCGCACCCGCGTGATGCAGATGGGCGGACTCGTAGAACAACAGATTTCGCGCGCGATCGAAGGCCTGATCGACGGCAATCAGGATCTGATCGAGCGCGTGATCGAGGACGATCATCGGGTCAATGCCCTCGAAATGGACCTCGACGAGGCCTGCTCGCAGGTCATCGCGAAGCGCCAGCCGGCGGCGATAGATCTGCGTCTGATCTTCGCGGTGCTCAAGGCGATCACCGACCTGGAACGCATCGGCGACGAAGCGAAGAAGATCGCGAAGATGGCGAAGGCGATTCATGGCGGCGCGCTAGCGGTGCCGCGGGTGCAGCTGTCGCATATGTCCGAGATGGCGATCAACGAACTGCGTCAGGCGCTCGACGCCTTCGCTCGCCTCGATACCGATGCCGCCGATGAGGTGGTGCGTTCGGACAAGTTGATCGACGCTGAATTCAAGGGCGTGATGCGCCAGGTGATCACCTTCATGATGGAAGACCCGCGCACGATTTCGGGCGGTATCGACATCATCTTCGTCGCCAAGGCGCTCGAACGCATTGGCGACCACGCGAAGAACATGGCGCAGTACGTGTTCTACATGGCGCGCGGTGAAGATGTGCGCCATGTGAAATCAGTTGCTGGCTGATATTCGCCGGCGCAAAAGAAAAGGGCGGCTGTGGCCGCCCTTTTTCATTGCGGGGTACGTCAGACGACCCAGCTGATGCCCGCTTCGTCGCCGTCATCGTCGCCGTATGGGTCGGCCAGTTCATGTTCGTGCAGTTCGGCGCGGCGCATCGCGCGTGCCAACTCGGCATCGCTGATGCGCAAGACCGGGTCGTTCGCCGCGGGGCCGCGATTCGGCACCGGCAAGGGGGAGAAACAGATCATCTGGGGCCTCGTGTCGTGTGTGTGCATAGCCACCATAGGCGCCGAGTGTTGCAGGCGCGTTTCATGCTAGAAGGTTCTGCGGATCTGTCTGTGATGCTTCTCCTTTTGCAGCGCAGCAGAATCCATGACAATGGAAAGCTAGGCTGTCAAAGGAACGCTCAATGATTTTCGTGACTGGTGGCGCTGGCTACATCGGCTCCCACACCTGCGTCGAACTGCTGCAGGCAGGATACGACGTTACCGTTTTCGATAACTTCAGCAATAGCCACCCTGAGGCGCTCGCGCGTGTCGAGCGCATCACCGGTCGTACGCTGCGCCACGTACGCGGCGACATCCGCGACCGCGCTGCGCTCGTGGCTGCATTGCGTGAGTCCGGCGCTGAGGCGGTGATCCACTTTGCTGGCCTGAAGGCGGTTGGCGAATCGGTCGAGAAACCGCTCAGCTACTACGACAACAACGTTGTTGGCACGCTACGTCTTCTCGAGGCGATGGCCGAATGCCAGGTCAAGTCGTTGGTGTTCAGCTCATCGGCCACCGTGTATGGCGATCCGCAGCGCCTGCCGCTGACCGAGGATCATCCGCTGTCGGCCACCAATCCGTATGGCCGCACCAAGCTGGTGATCGAAGACATGCTGCGCGACTTGGAGCGCAGCGACCCGTCCTGGCGGATTGCGATCCTGCGTTACTTCAATCCAGTTGGCGCGCACGAGAGCGGCCTGATCGGTGAAGACCCACAGGGCATCCCGAACAACCTGATGCCCTTCGTCGCGCAGGTGGCGATCGGCCGGCGTGAGTTCCTGAATGTATGGGGCGACGACTACCCGACACCGGACGGCACCGGCGTGCGCGACTACATCCATGTGGTCGATCTCGCACTGGGCCATCTTTGCGCACTTGAGCGGCTGCGTCGCGAGCCGGGCTGCCTGGCCGTCAACCTTGGCACCGGCCAGGGCTACAGCGTGCTCGACATGGTGGCCGCATTTGAGCGCGGCAGCGGCCGCAAGGTGGCTTACCGCATCGCGCCGCGCCGTGCGGGTGACGTAGCCGCCTGCTATGCGGACCCCGCACTGGCCGCCGAACGATTGGGTTGGCGCGCGACGCGCAACCTTGACGCAATGTGCGCTGATACCTGGCGTTGGCAGCAGAAGAATCCCCATGGCTATGCGACCCACGCAGATGGTGTCGCCTCCCCCGCGTAAGGAAAACAAACATGACGATTCAATCCGTAATTCTGTCGGGCGGCTCCGGCACCCGACTCTGGCCGGCTTCCCGTGAGCAGTATCCGAAGCAGTTGCTGGCGCTGACAGGCACCGACACGCTGCTGCAGGCGACCGCGCGCCGGCTGGATGGCTTTGACGCCGCCGTGGCGCCCGACACCATCGTCGTCAGCAACGAGGAATATCGTTTCGTGATCGCCGAGCAGTTGCGCCAGCTTGGCAAGCGCGGCCGCATCGTGCTGGAGCCCGCTGGCCGCAACACCGCGCCGGCGCTGACGCTGGCGGCGCTGCTCGCGGTGCGTGATGGCGCCGACCCGGTGCTGCTCGTGATGCCGGCTGACCATGTGATTCCCGACGTCGCGCGTTTCCAGACCGCGATCGCAGAGGGCGCGGGTCTTGCAGCGAACGGTGCGTTTGTCACCTTCGGTATCGTGCCCGACCGTGCCGAAACCGGCTACGGCTACATACGGACTGGCGATAGCGTCGCTGGCGCGGCCAGTGCACGCGCGATCGATGCGTTCGTCGAAAAGCCGGATGCGGCAACAGCCGCGAAGTATGTCGCCGCCGGCGACTATCTGTGGAACAGCGGAATCTTCATGATGAAAGCCTCGCGCTGGCTGGCTGCGATCGAGCGTTTCAATCCGGAAATGGCTGCGGCCTGCCGCCGCGCGATGGACAGCGCAACCGACGACGCCGACTTCGTGCGCGCCGACAAGGCGGCTTTCCTGACTTCGCCGTCGGACTCGATCGACTACGCGGTGATGGAGAAGTTGCCCTCCGCTCCCGAGCTCGGCCGTGGCGTCGTGGTTCCGATGGCCGCGGGGTGGTCCGACGTCGGTGCCTGGGATGCGCTGTGGCAGGTCTGTGAGAAGGACGCAGCCGGCAACGTTGGTCGTGGCGACGTGATGTTCGAGTCCAGCGAAGACACGATGGTGATGGCCGAATCGCGCCTGGTTGCTGCAATCGGTCTCAAGGACATGGTGGTGGTCGAGACACCGGACGCGGTGATGGTGGCGCACAAGCGCAACACCCAGGACGTCAAGAAGATCGTCGCCCGCCTGAAGGCGGAAGGTCGCTCGCAGGCAAATAGCCACCGGAAGGTGTTCCGCCCCTGGGGGTGGTACGACTCGATCGATAATGGCGAGCGCTTCCAGGTCAAACGCATCGTCGTGAATCCGGGTGCGAAGCTTTCGCTGCAGATGCACCATCACCGCGCCGAGCACTGGATTGTCGTCAAGGGCACGGCCGAGGTGACCAACGGCGATCAGGTCTTCCTGCTGACCGAGAACCAGTCCACCTACATCCCGCTCGGGCATACGCATCGTCTGGCCAACCCGGGCAAGGTACCGCTCGAGATCATCGAGGTGCAGTCCGGTTCCTATCTGGGCGAGGACGACATCGTGCGCTTCGAGGACACCTACGGGCGTTGAGACCGACTGCCGCCGCATCGCGCGGCTGCAATGAAAAGGGCCGCATAAGCGGCCCTTTGTTTTTCTTGCGAAGCGTGCGTCAGACGACGGCTTCTTCCTTCTTCTTCGGCTGAATGATGAACTGTTCGCGCTTGACGCCCAGCCACTTGGCAAGCGGGGCTGCGACGAGCACCGAGGAGTAGATGCCGAACAGGATGCCGATCGTCAGCGCGAGCGCGAAGTAGAACAGCGTCGGGCCGCCGAACACCAGCATCGACAGCACCATCATTTCGGTCGAGCCGTGCGTGATCATGGTTCGCGAGATCGTCGACGTGATCGCGTGGTCGATGACTTCCTCGACCGACAGGCCGCGCTTGCGGCTGTTGCGGAAGGTCTCGCGCACACGGTCGAACACGACCACTGATTCGTTCACCGAATAGCCCAGCACTGCGAGCACCGCAGCCAGCACCGGCAGCGAGAACTCCCACTGGAAGAAGGCGAAGAAGCCCAGGATGATCACGACGTCGTGCAGGTTGGCGACGATCGCGCTGACTGCAAGGCGCCACTCGAAGCGCACTGCGAGATAGGCGACGATGCCGGCCACCACCAGCAGCAACGCGAGGCCACCGTCGGAAGCGAGTTCCTTACCAACCTGCGGGCCGACGAATTCCACGCGGCGCAACTCGGCGGTGGGCCCTTCAACCTTCGCCAGCGTGGCTTTCACGCGCTCCGAGATCTGCGCGCTCGACTCGCCTTCGCGGTTCGGCAGACGGATCATCACGTCGCGCGAGCTGCCGAAGTTCTGCACCTGGAAGTCGACGAAGCCGTCGTTGCTCAGGGCCTTGCGGATGGGCTCAAGCTGCGGGGCGGTAGCGTAATTCACCTCCAGCACCGTGCCGCCGGTGAATTCGATCGAGAAGTGCAGGCCGCGCGTAGCGAGGAAGAATACGGCTGCGACGAAGGTGATCAGCGAGATGACGTTGAAAATCAACGCATGCCGCATGAACGGGATGTCTTTCTTGATGCGGAAGAATTCCATGTTGGCTTCCGTTATGAAACAGGATTCAAAGGCGGGCGGCCGCGGCCGCCCGCGTGTTGTTGCTTACTCTTGCGTGTCGGCAGCGGGGCGCCAGATCTGGCCAATTGCGATCGACTGCAGCTTGCGACGGCCGCCGTAGATGAAATTGGTGACCATGCGCGACACCAGCACCGAACTGAACATCGAGGTCAGGATGCCAAGGCAATGCACCACCGCGAAGCCGCGCACCGGGCCGCTGCCAAAGATCAGCAGTGCGATACCGGCAATCAGCGTCGTGACGTTGGAGTCGAGAATCGTGCCGAAGGCGCGTTCGTAACCCGCGGCGATTGCGGCTTGCGGTGTCGAACCGTTACGCAGTTCTTCGCGAATCCGCTCGTTGATCAGCACGTTCGCGTCAATCGCCATACCCAGGGTGAAGGCGATCGCCGCAATGCCAGGCAGTGTTAGGGTTGCCTGCAGCAAGGACAGCAAGGCCAACAGCAGCAGCAGGTTCGCGCCGAGGGCGATCACCGATACCAGGCCGAACACCATGTAGTAGATCACCATGAAGATCGCGATGGCGATGAAGCCCCACATCGTGGACTTGAAGCCCTTTGCGATGTTGTCGGCACCAAGGCTCGGGCCGATCGTGCGTTCCTCAATGATGTCCATCGGCGCAGCCAGCGAGCCAGAGCGGATCAGGATCGCCAGGCTCGTCGTCTCGTCCGGCGAGAACTGGCCGGTGATCTGGAAGCGGTTGCCGAACTCGCCCTGAATCGTGGCGACCGAGATCGCCTCGCCCTTGCCGCGTTCATACAGGATGATCGCCATGCGCTTGCCGACGCTGTCACGGGTGACATCGCGCATGATGCGGCCGCCGGCGGCGTCCAGGCTTACTGCAACAGCGGGTTGCTGGTTGCTGTCGAAGGTGGCGTCGGCACCGTTGAAGCGGTCGCCGGTCAGCACGATCTGCTTCTTCACTGCAACCGGGATCACCGAGCCATCGCGACGGCGCTCCGGAATCACATCCACGCCGACGCTGCTGCCACTTTGCGTGGCGGCTTCATCGACCATGCGCACTTCCAGCGTTGCGGTGCGGCCGATCAGCGATTTCGCCTTGGCAACGTCCTGCACACCCGGCAGCTGCACCACGATGCGGTCCGCCCCCTGCTGCTGGATCACCGGTTCGGCCACGCCGAGTTCGTTGATCCGGTTGTGCAGGGTGACGATGTTCTGCTTGATCGCGTCTTCCTGGATGCGGCGCTTGGCCTGTTCGGTCAGCGTGCCGACGATCAGTTGCTCGTCCGCTTCGGTCTTGTCGACCAGTTGTAGATCGGGCAGGCGATCGCGAATCACGTTGCGTGCCTTGTCGCGGGTCGCGACGTCGCGGAAGCGGACAACCAGCGACTCGCCGTCACGCACGATGCCGCCGTGGCGGATGTCCTTCTCGCGCAGCATGGTGCGCATGTCGCCGGTGGTCGAGTCGAGGCGCTTCGTGATCGCGCCCTTCATGTCCACCTGCAGCAGGAAGTGTACGCCACCGCGCAGATCGAGGCCGAGGTACATCGGCAGCGCATGGATCGCGGTGAGCCATTTCGGGCTCGCCGACAGCAGGTTCAGCGCAACCGTATGGCCAGGGTCTTTCGGATCCGGGTTGAAGGCGTGCTCCAGCGCATCCTTCGCTTTGATCTGCGCGTCGGTGCTGCCAAGACGCACGCGGACCGAGTTGTTGTCGAAGAACACGCCGTCGTGACTGATGCGCGCGTCGGACAGCGCTTTCTCGGCGGTCGCAAGTGCGGATTCGCTCAGGCGGATCGTCGACTTTGCGCTCGATACCTGCACCGCAGGCACTTCGCCGAAGTAGTTGGGCAGCGTGTAGAGGATGCCGAACAGCAGAACCACCAGAATCAGGAGGTTCTTCCAGAGGGGGTAACGGTTCATGGTTTGGGACCGGGCGAGGGGGCGGGCGGCGGGAGGCTCGGGCCTCCCAGCCGATGAATGGCTCAGGCGCTCTTCAGCGTGCCCTTGGGCAGAACCGTGGCCACGGCGGCCTTCTGAACCAGCACTTCGACGCCATCGGCGATCTCGACGCGGACATAGCTTTCGCCGACGCTCGCCACCTTGCCGGCGACGCCGCCTTGGGTCATGACTTCATCGCCCTTTTGCAGCGCTTCCAGCACGGCCTTGTGTTCTTTGGCCTTCTTCATCTGCGGGCGAATCATCAGGAACCACAGGATGCCGAACATCAGGATCAGCGGCAGCAGGCCCATGATGCCGCCGGTCGGGTCAGCCGCGGCACCCGCGGTCTGGGCATAGGCGTTGGAAATCAGCACGTTACACTCCGATGAATGGATTTATTCACAAACCGCCGAGTATAGCAGCGCGCAGCGTCGCGCCCGGGACGCTGCCCGGGCCGAACACGCGGCTCTTGCGCGGCGTCAGTCAATGCCGCGGGCGCGGCGGGCGTGGAAGTCGGCAACAAATGCGTTGAACCGGTCTGCGTCGATCGCCTCGCGCATCTCGCGCATCAGTTGCTGGTAATAGTGCAGGTTGTGGATCGTCATCAGGCGCGGGCCCAGCATTTCGGTCGCGCGATCCAGGTGATGCAGGTAGGCGCGTGAGAAGTGCCGGCAGGTGTAGCAGCTGCAGGCCTCGTCGAGCGGCCGCGGGTCGTTGCGGTGCTTGGCGTTGCGGATCTTGAGGTTGCCCCATTGCGTGAACAGCCAGCCGTTGCGGGCGTTGCGGGTCGGCATCACGCAGTCGAACATGTCGATGCCGCGCGACACGCCGTACACCAGGTCCTCCGGCGTGCCAACGCCCATCAGGTAGCGTGGCTTGTCGGTCGGAAGCTTTGGTGCGGTGTGCGTCAGGATGCGCTCCATCTCTTCCTTGGGTTCGCCGACCGACAGGCCGCCGATGGCGAAACCATGGAAGCCGATATCCGCAAGCCCGGCCAGCGATTCGTCGCGCAGGTCTTCATGCATGCCGCCCTGCACGATGCCGAACAAAGCGTTGGGGTTCTCCAGTCGATCGAATTCGTCGCGCGAGCGTCGCGCCCAGCGCATCGACAGGCGCATGGACGTGGCGGCGGTGGCGTGATCGGCGGGGTAGGGCGTGCATTCGTCGAAGATCATCACGATGTCGGAGTTCAGTCCGCGCTGGATGCGCATCGATTCCTCCGGCGTCAGCATCAGCTTCGCACCGTCGATTGGTGACGAGAAGCGCACGCCCTCTTCGGTGATCTTACGCAACGCCCCGAGCGAGAAGACCTGGAATCCACCCGAGTCGGTCAGGATCGGCTTGCGCCAACCCATGAAGTCGTGCAACCCGCCAAAGGTCTTCATGACCTCCATGCCGGGGCGCAGCCAAAGGTGGAAGGTGTTGCCGAGGCAGATCTGCGCGCCGATGTCGTCGAGCTCGTGCGGGCTCATCGCCTTGACGGTGCCGTAGGTGCCGACCGGCATGAACACCGGCGTGTCCACCACGCCATGGTTGAGTTGCAGGCGGCCGCGACGGGCGCCGTCTGACGTGCGCAGAAGATCGAATTTCATGTGGAAGCCTTGTCGAGCAGCATGGCATCGCCATAGCTGAAGAATCGATAGCGGTTTGCGATGGCGTGTGCGTAGGCGTTGCGGATCGTATCGAGGCCCGCGAAGGCGGATACGAGCATCAGCAGCGTCGAGCGTGGCAGGTGGAAGTTGGTGATGAGGCGGTCGGCGACGCGGAACTGGAAGCCCGGCGTGATGAAGATGTCGGTCTCTTCCGCGCCAGCCTTCAATTCGCCGTCGCGCGCCGCTGATTCGAGCGCACGCAGGCTCGTCGTGCCGACGCACACAACGCGCCCGCCGGCCGCACGGGTTGCCGTGATTGCGGCAACGGTGTCTTCCGGAATCACGTACCACTCCCGGTGCATGACGTGGTCTTCGATGCGCTCGACGCGCACTGGCTGGAACGTACCGGCGCCGACGTGCAAGGTTACCGCTGCGGTCTTGACGCCGCGCGCTGCCAGCTGATCGAGCACCGTCTGGTCGAAGTGAAGCCCGGCGGTCGGCGCTGCGACCGATCCAAGGTGTCGTGCATAGACCGTCTGATAGCGTGCCTCGTCTGCTTCGGCCGCGGCGCGGTCGATGTAAGGCGGCAGCGGCAGACGGCCGTGGCGCTCGATCAATTCAATGACCGTCGCTTCCTGCGGAAAGCGCAGATGAAAGAACTCGCCCACGCGGCCGAGCACTTCCACATCGAAGGCGTCCATCAAAGTCATGCGGCTGCCGGGCTTGGGCGACTTGCTCGCACGCACCATGGCCAGTGCTTCATGGTCGCCAAGTGGGCGCTCGATCAGCACCTCCACTTCGCCGCCGGTCGATTTCCGTCCATACAGACGTGCATGCAGCACACGACTGTCGTTGAAAACCAACAGATCGCCGGGCGCGAGAAGGCTTGGCAGATCCCTGAAGCTCAGGTCCTCAAGCGTGTCCGGAGCAACGCGCAGCAGGCGACTGGCGCTGCGCTCGGCCAAAGGGGACTGCGCGATCAGTGTCGGCGGCAGGTCGAAGTCAAACTCTGAAACAGTTAACGGCATGAGCTTTGCTTGATGAGGGGGCGGTTTTCCGGGATAATGACTGACTTTCCGCGCCGGGATGGCGGAATCGGTAGACGCAGCGGATTCAAAATCCGCCGGTGGTAACACTGTGAGGGTTCGAGTCCCTCTCCCGGCACCACTTCACGACGCTTGAAATCTCAGGGCCCGCCCCCAGATACGCGTCGAACCCCTGATTTTATTGAGTCCCATGGCTGCAGGCAAACCAAACGCCCGGCGTCGCACCGCTTTTGCTGTGCTGGCGCTCGCAATGGCCGGAGTCGGTTCCCTGCCGGAAACCGCTCACGCCACCGTTCGCGGTCGTATCAACTACGGTGATGGCATGGCGCTGCCGCCGCAGGCCGTGATTGACATCGAGCTGACCGACATCTCCAAGTCCGGCGCGCCGGCGCAGGTGCTCGCGCGCATGCGGCTGTCGGCTGAAGAGGATGGGCCAATCCCGTTCGAAATCTCCGTGCCGTCCGCACGGATCGACCAGCAGCGCACCTACGTGCTGTCGGCTCGGATCTCCTACGGCGGGAAGTTGCTCTATACCAACACCACGACTCATCGCGTCCTGACTCAGGGTGCGCCAATCAAGGTCGATCTGCGCGTCGAGCGCGTCGCGGCCTGATTGATTTCCTCTGTGTCGGATCCGCTGTACAGGCGGGTCCGACATCAGCGCGGCAGGTCTTCGAACCAGTTGAGCTGCTCGCGCAAGTTCACGACCTCGCCGATGATCAGCAGGGCGGGGGGCTTCAGGCCGGCTTGCGCCACTTTCCCAGGTAGATCCTCTAGCGTGCCGACGATGGTGCGTTGCGTCGGTAGTGTTGCGTGCCGCACCGCGGCGGCGGGTGTGCTGGCGGCGAGCCCATGCGCCACCAGCTGCGCACTGATAACGGGCAACGCGCCGATTCCCATGTAGATCACTACCGTCTGGTTCGGGCGTGCCAACGCCGGCCAGTCGAGATCGCAGCTGCCGTCATGAAAATGGCCGGTTGCGAATACGCAGGTGCGCGCTACCTCCCGATGCGTCAGCGGTATCCCCGAGAACGCGGCGGCACCGCTCGCGGCCGTCACACCCGGTACGACCTCAAACGGAATGCCGGAGCCGATCAGTTCTAGGATTTCCTCCCCGCCGCGCCCGAAGATGAACGGATCACCGCCCTTGAGCCGCACGACACGCTTGCCTGCCTGAGCGAGGCGCACCAGGAGCGTGTTGATCGACTCCTGTGGCAGTGTGTGATTGCCGGCTTCCTTGCCGACATAGATCTTCTCTGCGTCAGCCGGGATCAGCGCCATCACGCCATCCCCGACCAAGTGGTCATAGACCACGGCGTCCGCTTGACCGATCATGCGAGCGGCACGCACCGTCAGCAGATCGGCTTCACCGGGGCCCGCGCCAATTAGGTAGACCTTGCCGGCTGGAATCGGTGGTTGGAGGGCGTCCATGCAATCGTGACTCGTACGCTTGAATTGCGGCCGAGTGTAGCACCGACACCCCATTCGCCTGCCCACGCCGCAGTGCCTGAGCGAACTTGGGTGCGGTGCAACGGGGACACGCCTATAATCCGCGCCACTTTTATTGCAGGGCAGCACCGGGCGCTCGTTGGCCCGCTCCATCGAACATGCAGAACACCCCAAACGGATCCCACGCCGGGCAGCAATCCTCCGGTCGCCTTGCGGCACTGACTGTCGCCGCCATCGGCGTGGTTTTCGGGGACATCGGCACCAGCCCCCTGTATACGATGAAAGAGGTGTTTGGCTCGCACGGGCTGGAGCCTTCACACGCCAACGTGCTCGGGATTCTGTCGCTGGTGTTCTGGGCCCTGATCATCATCGTGGCCCTGAAGTACGTTGTCTTCATCATGCGGGCCGACAACCGCGGCGAGGGCGGCATCATGGCCCTCATGGCGCTCGCCCAGCGCACCGCCGCCAAGGATCCGCGGGCTTTGTGGTGGCTGACGGCGGCCGGTCTGTTCGGGGCGGCACTGTTTTACGGCGACGGGGTGATCACGCCGGCGATCTCGGTGCTTTCCGCGGTCGAAGGGGTGGCCGTAACGCAGCCAGCCTTTGCGCCATTGATCCTGCCCTTGTCACTTGTCATCATCGTGTTGCTGTTCGCGTTCCAGAGCAAAGGAACGGCGAGCGTGGGTGCGCTTTTCGGCCCGGTCATGATCATCTGGTTCATTACGCTTGGTGTGCTCGGCCTGATCAAGATCATCGAGATGCCAAGCGTCCTGCTGGCGCTCAACCCGTTGTACGCCTTTCAGTTTCTCGCGGAGCACCGACTGCACGGCTTCCTGGTGCTGGGCTCGGTCGTGCTGGCGGTGACTGGCGCCGAGGCGCTGTATGCGGACATGGGCCATTTTGGCCGCAAGCCGATCAAGCTTGCCTGGTTCGGCTTGGTCTTGCCTTGCATCTACCTGAACTACCTTGGTCAGGGTGCGCTGCTGGTGTCGGATCCGGCGGCGGCACGCAATCCGTTCTTCCTGCTCGCGCCGCCCTGGATGCTCTACCCGATGGTGGGGCTGGCAACACTGGCCGCGATCATTGCTTCACAGGCGGTCATTTCCGGCGCTTTTTCGCTGACTCGCCAGGCGATGCAGCTCGGCTACTGCCCGCGCTTCAGCCTGATTCACACCTCGGCGCGCGAAATCGGCCAAGTCTACGTGCCGGGCATCAATTGGGGGCTCCTCGGTGCGGTGCTCGCGCTGGTCATTGGCTTCAAGTCGTCGAGTGCCCTGGCGTCGGCCTACGGCATCGCGGTCACCCTGACGATGTTGATCGATACCGTGCTGGCTTTCATCGTCGTGCGCAGTCTGTGGGGATGGTCTGGCTTGCAGGGCGGGCTCTTTCTTGCCGGTTTCCTGATCGTCGACCTCGCCTTTGTTTCAGCCTGCTCGGTCAAGATTCTCGATGGCGGTTGGTTCCCCCTAACCATGGGACTGGGCGTGTTTCTGCTGCTGGCGACCTGGCGCCGTGGCCGCCAAGTCGTTGCGGAGCGCACCCGCACCGACACGATCCCGCTTGAGCTGTTCATTCAGTCGCTGTTTCACTCGCCGCCACAGCGGGTCTCGGGCACGGGCATTTTCATGACGACCAACCCGGACGGCGTACCGCGCGCGCTGCTGCACAACTTGTTGCATAACAAGGTGCTGCATGAGCGCGTCGTGCTGCTGACCGTGGTGACTGAAGATGTTCCCTTCGTCCCCGAGATCGATCGCGTCTGGGTCGAGCATCTCGACTACGGCTTCATGCGCATTTCGGTGCACTACGGCTTCAAGGACGATCCGGATATCCCGGCAGCCTTGATCCAGGCGCAGAGCCAAGGTTTCGAGTTCGAGATGATGGAAACCTCGTTCTTCCTTGGCCGCGAGAAGCTCATTCCGCGCATCAAGGGTGTCATGCCGATGTGGCGCGAGCGCCTTTTCATCTTCATGTTCCGAAACTCGGGCAGCGCGGCGGACTTTTTCAGGATTCCAGCCAACCGGGTGGTGGAATTCGGAACACAAGTCGAACTGTGACGGTGCGCACGTGGGCGCGCGTTTTCTTTTCGTGAAATGTTGTCAAGCTTTTGTTTTAATTGAATAAACGCGCAATTTGACGGCTTTGTCGAATGTGACGTCCTTCACGCCAATGTCCTGCGCGCTCGGGTATCGTCGGTCCCATTAAAGCAATTGCGCGTTGCCCGCCGGGCAGGGCGGCGTAGCGCAAGGGTGGGACACCATGTTTCGACTTTTCAATCACTACGTACCGGCCAACGCGTTTGCGCAGGTGCTCTTCGATAGCCTGCTGCTGTTTGCCGGGATTCTCGTTGCTGCGACCATGCAGCTCAGCGGCGGCTTTGCGCTCGTAGAGGCGCTGGCGCCGTCGGCCTTGGTGTTCGCCGTCATCATGATTGCGCTTAACAGCGCGCTGGGCCTCTACCGCGGCGGTCCGACCTCCAGCTTGTACGACACCCTGGCCCGCATCCTGTTGTCGCTGCTTGCCAGCATCCCGATCGCCTATGCCATCTTCCGCATCCTGCCATGGGGTGTTTTCGATCAGCAGCGTGGTGAGCTGACGGTTGTTTTGCTGTTGGGATCGATCCTCGCCCTGCGCGGGTTTGTCGTCGGCGCTGCCGGCGAACCGCTCCTTCGCCGCCGCATTCTGGTCATCGGAACCGGCAACGAAGCCGCGGCGGTCGATCAGAGTTTGCGCAACCAAAGCACCCGAGCCCTGCAGGTTGTTGGTTTCTATCCCGCCGTCAACAACGATGACGTGGTCGTCTCAAACCACCGGATCCTGGCGGCGAATGCTTCTCTGCTCGAGGCTGTACGGGCGCACGATGTGAACGAAATCATCGTGGCCGTCCGCGAACGTCGCGGAGGCTCGATGTCGCTCAAGCAGCTGCTTGACTGCAAGCTCGCGGGCGTCAAGGTGCTCGACCTCTCGTCGTTCTACGAACGCGTGCGTGGGCAGGTGCGGATTGATGCGCTCAAAGCCAGTTGGCTGATTTACGGTGACGGGTTCCGTCAAGGCTGGCTCCGTTCCACGATCAAGCGCACGTTCGACTTGGTAGTGGGGACTGTCATGCTGGTGCTGGCTCTGCCGGTCATGGCGCTGACGGCGATCGCGATCGCGGTTGAGTCTGGCCTCCCGATCTTCTACACGCAAGAGCGCGTAGGGCGCGGCGGCCGCGTTTTTCACGTAATCAAGTTTCGCAGCATGCGCACCGACGCCGAGAAAGATGGCAAGCCGCGGTGGGCTTCTGCCCGTGACGATCGGGTCACGCGGGTTGGCAGGATCATTCGCAAGACGCGTATTGATGAACTCCCGCAACTGCTCAACGTCATCCGTGGCGAGATGAGTCTCGTTGGTCCGCGTCCGGAACGGCCGTACTTTGTCGACCAACTCGCGCGTGACATTCCCTTCTTCGCGGTACGCCACAGTGTCAAGCCGGGTCTGACCGGCTGGGCGCAGGTGCGCTACCAATATGGATCGACCGTCGACGACGCGATCCAGAAGCTTCAATACGACCTCTACTACGTCAAGAACCACACGCTGTTCCTCGACGTATTGATTCTTGCGGAGACGGTTCGGGTAGTGCTGACCGGCGAAGGAGCCCATTGAGGGTGACAAATCTGGTGGCCGTGCATTCGCGGCAAATGGTTAAGGGGCGTCGATGAGCGCCGTTCCCGCAGTGATGGTTGCCGCTGGCTATGGTCTGGCGGCACTTGTTTTCGTCCTCGTCGGATTGCACCTGCGGCTCAGCTGGCGCGGCGGTCGGCAGGGCGCGCTGTTGCTGTATGCGATCACGGCAAGTCTGGCGTGGGCGTTGGTGTCTCTCGCTTTTGCCCTCGATGCGACCTGGCTGCTCTGGGCCATCAGCGGAATGCTGGACAGCCTGCGCATTGCCGCATGGCTGATGTTCCTGTTCTCGTTGCTCGAATTGACTGGCACTGAGCTGTCGCCGTCGATCGCGCGAGTGCGGCAGATTGCGCTCGGCGTCGTTGGGGTACGTTTCCTCGCAGATCTCTTCGGCGCATCGGGCTTGGTGCCTGGCCTGCTCGGTGGGCAGTTCGTCGCTGTGCTGACCTTGGCCAGCGCGGTGGCCGGTCTGGTTGCGATTGAGCAGCTCTACCGAAATTTCCCGGAACAATCCCGTTGGGGCATCAAACCCCTCGCGGTGGGACTGCTCGGCGCCTTCTTCTTCGACGTGTATGTCGGGGCCGACGCCTTCATGTTCCGGCGCGTTGATCTGACCTTGTGGGGCGTACGCGGTTTCGTGTGGTGCGCTGCGATGGTTTTGGTTGCGATCTCTGCGGGCAGAAGCCGCAATTGGAACTTCCGCATCAGCGTGTCGCGCGAAGTCGTCTTCCACTCGGCGACGCTTGGCGTAGCGGGTCTCTTCTTGCTCGTTGTCGCCGGCGCAGGCTACTGGGTTCGCTTCTTTGGCGGTGAGTGGGGCGCTGCCTTGCAGATCCTGCTGCTGTTCGGCGGCTTGATGGGTTGCGCGATCGTGCTGTTCTCCGGGGCTTTTCGCGCCAAGCTGCGTGTGTTCCTCGCGAAGCATTTCTTCAGCTATCGATACGACTACCGTGCTGAATGGTTGCGCTTTACCCAGGCGCTGGCGGTGTCGGGGGGAAGCGCCGATCTGTCGATTGCGGTAATCCGGGGCTTGGCGGACCTTGTCGAAAGCCCGGGTGGTGTGCTGTGGTTGAAGGATCACAGTGGCCGCTATGCGCCGTACGCACGACTCAACCATGTGCAGGTTGACGCGTCGGAGGCGGTTGACGGCCCGTTCGCGCGCTTTCTGATGCAGCGTGGCTGGGTGGTTGACCTGGCGGAAGTGCGCAGCCAGCCCTCGATCTACGAGGGCTTTGAGCCTCCGGCCTGGCTGGAGCAGGTGCCGGATGCCTGGTTGATCGTGCCCTTGTTTGTCGAGCTTGAACTGGTCGGTTTCGTTGTCTTGATGACGGCACGTACGAGCATCGACATTGATTGGGAGGTGCTCGATCTGCTCAAGACAGCATCGCGTCAGGCAGCGGTGCATTTAGGGCGTCATCAGGCTGCAGAGGCCTTGATGGAGGCGCAGAAGTTCGACGCGTTCAATCGGATGTCGGCATTTGTCGTGCACGACCTCAAGAACCTCGTGGCCCAGTTGCAGCTGATGCTGCGCAATGCTGATCGCCACAAGGACAACCCCGAATTTCAGCAGGACATGCTGGACACCGTGCGTCATGTGCAGGAGCGCATGAAAGGGCTGATGTCGCAGCTGCAGGAGAAGCGCTCCATCGACATGCGTCGCCCGGTTAGCCTGGGTGAATTGGCGCAGCGGATTGCCGATGGCAAACGACACCAGCGTCCGCTTGTCAGCGTTCAGTTGGATGCCGCGCCGGTGGCGATGGCTCACCCGGAGCGCATCGAAAGAGTTGTCGGTCATGTGGTGCAAAATGCACTCGACGCCACTGGGGACGATGGTATTGTCGGAATCAGGGTATTCGAGCGCGACGGCATGGCCTGCATTGAAGTCCGTGACAGCGGTTGTGGCATGTCGGTGCAGTTTGTGCGCGAGCGACTGTTCAAGCCTTTCCAGAGCACAAAGGATGCCGGCATGGGCATCGGTGCCTACGAAACCCTGCAGTACATCACCGAACTAGGTGGCCGGATCGACGTCGAGAGCGAGCCGGGGCGCGGAACAACGATGCAGGTATGGCTCCCGTGCGTACGGGAAGCGGTATCGCCGGCTGAGGCGGCATGAAACATGAATGACCGAAAACGCACGCTACTGGTCGTCGAGGACGATCCTGCGCTGCAAAAGCAAATGCGCTGGGCGTTCGACCAGTATGAGGTAGTGACCGCTGACGACCGTGAGTCGGCGATCGCTCAGATCCGCCGCTATGAGCCGGCTGTGGTTACGATGGATCTCGGCTTGCCCCCGTCGCCGGACGACACCACAGAAGGGTTCAGGCTCCTGGGTGAAATCCTGTCACTTGCGCCGGACACCAAGGTGATTGTGCTCACAGGGCAGCACGACCGCGAGAACGCCGTGCGCGCGGTCGGCGCAGGCGCTTACGACTTCTTCGCCAAGCCCTTCGAGCCCGAGTTGTTGATGCTGACGATAGACCGGGCGTTTCGTCTTTACGACCTGCAGCACGAAAACCGCCGTCTTCAGACCCAGCACGCCGGTGGTCCGCTTGGCACGGTGATCACGCGGGATGCGGCGATGCTGCGCATCCTCCGCACGATCGAGAAGGTGTCGAGCGCGAACGTTACCGTCATGCTGCTTGGCGAGAGTGGCACCGGCAAGGAAGTGCTCGCGCGCGGCCTGCATGAAGCCTCTCCGCGGCGCGCGGCGCGTTTCGTGGCGATCAACTGTGCCGCGATTCCGGAAAACCTGCTCGAAAGCGAACTCTTCGGCTACGAGAAGGGCGCGTTTACCGGTGCCGTCAAGCAAACGCCTGGCAAGTTCGAACTGGCGCACAAAGGCACGCTGTTCCTCGACGAAATAGGCGATCTTCCGATCGCGCTGCAGGCCAAGTTGCTGCGTTTCCTGCAGGAGCGCGTGGTCGAGCGCATCGGTGGGCGGGAGGAAATTCCGGTCGACGTGCGGATCGTCTGCGCAACGCACCAGGATCTGAAGTCCCTGATCACGCAGGGCCGCTTCCGCGAGGATTTGTTTTATCGCCTTGCCGAGATCGTGGTTGATATTCCGCCGGTTCGGGATCGCGATGGTGATGCCCTGTTGCTCGCTCACGCGTTTGTGCAGCGGTTTGCGAATGAGCACCGGCGCGGGTCCATGGGCTTTACCGATGATGCGCTGGCCGCGCTTGCTGCGCATCGGTGGCCTGGCAACGTGCGAGAGCTGGAGAACTGCGTCAAGCGCGCGGTCATCATGGCGGATGCCGGTCGCATCACGGCGGATGACCTTGGGCTGAATGCGCCGGACGAGGATCTTGACGCGCTCAATCTGCGCGCGGTGCGAGACGAGGCTGAACGGCGTGCCGTGGTGCGGGTGCTGGCTCGCGTTAACGGCAACATTGCGCGCGCCGCCGAAGTGCTCGGGATCAGCCGGCCAACGCTCTACGATCTGATGAACCGTTTCGGGTTGAAGAAAGACCCGGTTTGATCCGACAGGACCCCTTCATGACCCAGTTCCGTGTTTCAGGCCTTCTGGCTGCGTTGCTTGCGGCGGCTTTGCTCGTTGGGTGCGGTGACGATCCCCAGAAGATGCTGAGCTCCGCTCGCGACTACCTGGCTAAGGGAGACACCAACGCTGCGACGATCCAGCTGAAGAACGCACTGCAGAAGAACCCCGGCCTCGCCGAAGCGCGCTATCTGTTCGGCAAGATCCTGCTCGACACGGGTGACGCACCGGGGGCGGAGAAGGAACTGCGCAAGGCGCTTGAGGCGGGCTATCCGCTTGAGACCGTTGCCGTGCCGCTGTCCCGCGCGCTGCTTGCGCTCGACAAGGCGCAGCAAGTGGTCACCGAATACAGCGCCATGAAGCCGCAGCAGCCGGCCGCCAAAGCCGCCGTGGCGGTTGGGTTGTCCGATGCGTATCTCATGCTGAATCAGCAGGAGCGTGCTGAGGCCGCTTTGCGCGAGGCGCTGGATGCGGTGCCCGGCTTTGGTCCGGCCGCAATCGCATTCGCTCGACTCAAGGTATCGCGGCACGACATTCCGGCGGCGATTGCGATCCTCGACGACGCCATCACGAAGAATCCGTCCGAGTACGAAGCCATTACGCTTCGTGCAGAGCTCAAACTCGCCGCGGGCAAGGCGGACGAGGCGATTGCGGACCTTGAGAGCGCGATCAAGCTGCGCCCCCAACTGGTGCCGCCGCGCATGCGTCTGGCGCAGATCTACATCAACCAGAAGCAACTGGATAAAGCTGAGGCGACGATTGCCGAAGCGAAGAAGGTTTCGCCGAAACACATCCTGATTCGTCATCTGGAAGGTGTTGTTGCGCTTTATCGCGGCAAGAACGACAAGGCGCGGGATGCGGCGCAGCAGGTGCTGAGCGCAGCGCCGGACTATCTCCCGGCCGTCATGCTGGCGGGGGTGGCGCACATGCGCCTGCGCGATTTCGTGCAAGCCCAAGCAAATTTCGAAAAACTGGTCGCGAAGGCGCCGGACGCACCGGGGCCGCGCCGCCTGCTGGCGCGAGCGCAGCTGGCGGCCAAGGATCCGGCCAAGGCCTTTGACACCCTCAACCCTTTGCTGTCGAAGAGCCCGGACCGTGAGACCCTGATGCTCGCCGGGCAGGCGTCGCTGCAGAACGGCGATTTCGCGCGCTCGTCTGAGCTGTTCGCGAAAGCGGCTGCGCTTGACCCGAAGGATGCCGCGTCGCGCTTGCGTCTGGGGGTCTCGAAACTCGCAACCGGCGACAGCGACGCCGCGATGCGCGATATTGAGGCCGCCGCGTCGATCGAAGATGGCAGTGACGAGGCGGAAGTAACCCTGATCATGGCGCATCTGCGCAGCGGCAATATTCCGAAGGCGCGTGCGGTCGTTGATCGCATGATCCAACGCCAGCCGCAGAACCCGTTGGGCTACAACCTGCTTGGCGGTGTCTTGGTTGCGGGCAAGGATAGCGCTGGGGCGCGTAAGGCATTCGAGAAGTCGCTTGAGTTGCAGCCCAACTATCTCGCGGCAGCGATGAATCTCGCGAGACTGGACGTGATGGCAGGCAAACCCGCCGAGGCCCGTGCCCGTTTCGAGAAGATCATCGAGAAGAATCCGAAAGCGGTCGAGGCGTACTTGCTGCTGGCGCGGCAGATGGCCGATAGCGGTGCCAAACCGGAGGAGATCCGCAAGGTGCTCGATCGCGCCGTGGCCGCAAATCCTGCCGTTGCGGCACCCAAACTCGCGCTGTTGGAACTACTGCAGGGGACCGGAGACAACAAGGGCGCGTTGACGGTGGCGCAGGATCTCGTGGCGGCCTTCCCGTCCGACCCTGACGTCTTAATGGCTGCCGCGCGGACGCAAGCCCGTGCGGGTGAGACGCAGCAGGCAATTGCGACGCTGCAAAAGCTGATTGGCGTGCAACCCCAGTTGCCTGCGCCTTGGCTGATGCTCTCCGATCTGCAGCGGGTGGCGAAGGATGTTCAGGCCGCCGAAGACACGCTTCGCAAAGTGCTCAAGCAACGCCCTGATCTGCTTGAAGCGCAACAGCGACTGGTCGCGCTCAAGATCGAACAGCGCAGCACGAACGATGCGGTGACCATCGCGAGGGAAGTGCAGAAGCAGCATCCGAAAGAGGCTGCCGGCTGGATCTACGAAGGCGATGCGTATGCGCAGGCGAAGGATTGGACTGCAGCGAACAAGGCGTACGCCAAGGCATACGAACTCGCCAAGGTCGGTCCGGTTGCGATCAAGTACCACAGTGGGCTGATTGAGTCCGGGCAACGAGCAGAGGCCGACAAGTTGGCGACGGCCTGGTTGGCGCAGAACCCCAAGGACATCCCGTTCCGTTCGTACATCGCGGAGCGTGCAATCGCCGCGAAGGACTACGAGGCCGCGGCCAAGGCCTATCGGGCCTTGCTGGAGCTGGATCCCAAGAATGCAGTCACGCTCAACAACTTGGGTTGGGTTGGCAGCAAAGTGAAAGATCCGAAGGCGATGTCGTATGTCGACCAGGCGCTTCAGCTCGCGCCCGACAATCCCGCGATTCTCGATACCAAGGCGCAGATCCTGCTCGATTCGGGCCAAGCGAAGCCTGCGGTGGACGTGTTGCGCAAGGCGGTTGCCGGTGCGCCGAATAATCCATCCTTGCGCCTGAACCTCGCACGAGCGCTGGTCCAGGCCGGTGATAAGGCCGGCGCCAAGACCGAAGCCGCTGCGGTCGCCAAAGCGGCGCCGGAAAACTCAACGTTGCGTAGCGACGCCGAATCGCTGCTCAAGACCCTCTGACAAACCTACTGGCTTCCACGCCGCAAAGATCATGACTACCGTTGCTGTGATTGGCCTTGGATACGTTGGCCTGCCGCTCGCCGTCGAGTTTGGCAAAAAGTATCGCACGCTGGGCTTCGACCTTTCGGAACAGAAGGTTGCTGCTTACCGCGGGTTCGTTGATCCGACTGGCGAGGTGTCCAGCGACGATCTGCGGGCCGCAACGCAGCTGACCTGCCATACCGATCCGAAGGTGATTTCCGAGGCGGACTTCATCATCGTGGCGGTGCCGACGCCGGTCGACGATGCTCACCAGCCGGACTTCACGCCGCTGGTCAAGTCGTCCGAATCGGTTGGCAAGCACATCAAGCGTGGTGCGATCGTGGTGTACGAGTCGACGGTGTACCCCGGCGCGACCGAAGAGGTCTGCATTCCGATCATCGAGAAGCACTCGGGGCTCAAGTGGAAAGAGGACTTCTTTGTCGGCTATAGCCCTGAGCGGATCAATCCGGGCGACAAAGAGCGCACGCTCACCCGCATCGTGAAGGTGGTGTCGGGCGATACGCCGGCGACCCTCGAGAAGGTGCAGGCGCTCTACGGTGCAGTGATTACCGCTGGGGTGTACCCGGCATCCAGCATCAAGGTGGCCGAAGCCGCCAAGGTGATCGAGAACACGCAGCGCGATTTGAACATCGCGCTCATGAACGAGCTGGCACTGATCTTCCACAAGATCGGCATCGACACGCTGGAAGTGCTGAAAGCGGCCGGCACGAAGTGGAACTTCCTGCCGTTCCGTCCGGGGCTGGTTGGCGGCCACTGTATCGGTGTCGACCCGTATTACCTGACCTACAAAGCGGACATGCTCGGCTACCACCCGCAGGTGATCCTTGCTGGGCGCCGCATCAACGACGGCATGGGCAAGTACATCGCCGAGCAGACCGTCAAGCAGATGATCGCGAACGACCTGCCGGTCAAAGGCGCCAACGTCATCGTGCTCGGCCTGACGTTCAAGGAGAACTGCCCCGATCTACGCAATAGCAAGGTGATCGACGTGATCCGCGAACTGCGCAGCTTTGGCGTTAACGTTCATGTGCACGACCCGATCGCCGAAAGCGGCGAGGCAGAGCATGAGTACGGCGTGTCGTTGACGCCGTGGGATGCGCTACCGAAGGCGTCTGCGATCGTTGCGGCCGTAAGCCATCAGGCATACGCCGACATGGGCGTCGCTCAGCTTACCGCCAAGCTGTTGCCGGGCGGCGTGTTTACCGACGTCAAGAGCGCGTATGCACCGGCTGAAGTCGAAGCCGCCGGCGCACGCCTCTGGAGGCTTTGACGCGGTACCGTCTGGTGCCGGGAGATGCCATGCGTAGCCTGCGTTTGCTCCTCCTGGCGCTGTTCGCCGTCAGCGTGCCCGTGGCGGCGGCCGACGAGCCGCTGGCCGATCCGCGAGCGATGCTCGCGCGGCAGCTGGTCGCGCTCGGTACGCAGTACGAGCATGGAGAGGGGATGCCGCAAGACCCCCTCCGTGCGGCGGAGCTGTACTGTGATGCTGCGCGCTACGGCGACGCCGAAGGTCTGTTTGCGCTTGCCTGGATGTATGGCAACGGTCGCGGCGTAGAGCAGGACGACCGGATTGCGGCGACGCTCATGGCGCGCGCAGCGGCGGCCGGCTTCGAGCCAGCACAAGGTGCACAGCGCTTCTTCGGCCCGTCGGCCGGGGTGCTCCCGCCGTGCATGATGCCGCGGGCGCCCCAAGGGCGTAACGACCCGGTGGCCTCCGACGAAGCGGATCTCGATGCTGTGCTGGCGGCGCTGCCACCGAACAAGCGTCGGATTGCGCAGCTGATCCGCTTGCTGGCGCCGCAATACGCGATTGATGCACGCCTCGCGCTTGCGGTGGCGGCCGCTGAGTCGAATTTCGAATCGCTCGCGCGCAGCCCGCGCAACGCGTACGGCGTGATGCAGTTGATTCCGGAAACCGCCCAGCGCTTCAAGGTGCGGAACATCTACGACCCCGCGCAGAACATCAAGGGCGGCCTCGCCTACCTGCGCTGGCTCTTGGCCTACTACCGCGGCGACGTGCTCTTGACGCTGGCTGCCTACAACGCGGGCGAGGGCGCGGTCGATCGCTACCGCGGCATTCCGCCTTATCGGGAGACGGTCGACTATGTCAAACGCATCTACGGCATGTTCCGCCGCGCCAACCACCCTTACGACGCCCAGTTGGTTGCACCGTCTCCGATTGCCATGCGTTAGCGGGCACGCGAGCATGCTGCGGGGCCTCGGCCGGGTGCTGATATGCTTGTTGATGCTTGCCATGGCGCCAGCGCGCGCGGATCTGGTCGACACGGTTCAGCGCATCAAACCCTCGATTGTCGCGATCGGCACCTATCAGCGCGATCGATCACCGCAGTTCCGTCTGATGGGCACCGGCTTTGTCGTGGGAGACGGGACGCGGATCGCGACCAATTCACATGTGGTGCCGCCGACGCTCGATGCGGAGCATTTCGAAGAGCTGATTGCGATCAGCTTCGGCGAGGGTGGTGTGCAGCGCACCCACAAGGTCACCAAGATTGGCAGCGATCCGGCGCACGATCTCGCGCTGCTCAAGCTGCCGGGCGTCACGCTGCCGGCGCTCAAGCTTGACGACGGTATGCATGCGCGCGAGGGCCAGCCGATTGCGTTTACCGGCTTCCCTATCATCGGTGTGCTGGGCCTGAATCCCGCCACGCACCGCGGCATCGTGGCCGCAATCACGCCTATCGTGTTGCCGACCGAACACGGCTCGCAGCTCAACCCGCAAGCGATCCGGCGTATTCGGGAGGGGGCTTTCCCGGTGCTTCAGCTCGATGCCACTGCCTACCCGGGCAACAGTGGCAGCCCGGTGTACGACCAGGACAGCGGATTGGTGCTCGCGATCGCCAATATGGTGTTCGTCAAAGGCAGCAAGGAAAGTGCGCTGACCCAGCCATCCGGCATCACCTATGCGATTCCGGCAATGCATTTGAAGGCGCTACTCGACCGCACCCCCTGAGTCGAGCCGCTGGGCCTGCTTTCGCCGACGGCGCGCAGCCTCAATCGAGCAGCGTACGGGCGCCTTCGAAGCGTTGCGCGAAGTAGGCGGTATCCAGGCGTTCGATGCGCACGGCACCGCTGGTTGAGGGAGCGTGGACAAATCGGCCCTCGCCGATGTAGATGCCCATATGTGAGAACGGGCGCTTCATCGTGTTGAAGAACACCAGATCGCCGGGGCGGATCTGATTGCGCTCGATCGGGCGCGCCCGTGCGGCGATCTGCGCCGCGTTGTGCGGCAGTTTTACGCCAGCAACTTGCTCCATCACGTAGCTGACCATGCCGCTGCAGTCCAGCCCGGCTTCAGGGTTGCGGCCACCGAAGCGATAGCCGGTATCCACCAAACCAAGCGCGAAAACCACGACGTCGTTTGCGAGCGATGCATCGGGCAGGCGGACGAACGCGGGATTGTTCTGGTCGGGCTGCGGCGTGCGGGACGGCGAACTGGAGCACGCGGCGAGCATCAGCGCAGCCAGCAGCAGGGCGGGGTGCCAGGCGCGCACGTCAGGACTCCAGCCAGAACGTGACGGGGCCATGGTTGGTCAGGCTGACGGCCATCTCTGCCCCGAACTGCCCGGTGGCGACCCGGCTGTGGCTGGCCCGCGCAACGATGACAGCATGGTCGAACAGGCTGCGGGCGCGGACTGGCTCCGCGGCGGAGGTGAAGCTGGCCCGCGTGCCTTTGCGGGTATCGGCGGCCAGCGTGAACTGAGGCACCAGCAACAATCCGCCCGCCGTATCGGCGAGCGATCGGTTCATGCGGCCGGCCTCGTCGCTGAACACCCGGTATCCGAGGATGCGTTCGATCAGGCGTGCGGCACTCTTCTCGTCGTCTTCCGGCCGCACGCCCACCAGCGCGAGCAGCCCTGCGCCGATTTCGCCGACGGTTTCACCGTCCACCACCACGGATGCGTGCAACACGCGTTGAATCAGGGCGATCACTGCAGTTCGATGGTTCCGGTTGCAATCACGTTGAGTTGGGTTTCGCCGGCCTCCATTGCGGGAGCACCACTGTCCGACGCCGCGCTCATCACCGCCGCCCTGGCTGCTGGCATCGGCATCGGGCGGAAGCTCTGGTTCGTGTTGATCGCGACATGCCGGATGCGGTACTTGCGACCCAGCGCGTTGGCGGCGAGTTCTGCGCGTGCCTTGAAGGCTGCCAGCGCGTCCACGATCGCTTCGTCCTCAGCCTTGCGGCGGGTTTCGACGGACGGCGCGAAGCTGATCTGCCCCAGCGCGAAATCGCCCTGCAGCTTGCCGAGCAGCTCGGACAGCGCGGCCGAGTCGCGGCTCTCCAGCAGTAACTCGGAGCGCATGCGCCAGCTCTCGATCTTCTGCGAGTTGCGCACATAGTTCGGCCAGGTGCTGCTGTTGCCGGAGCGTACCTTCACGGCGGTCGCGCTCTTGGCGGTAGCAAGGCCGCGGTTGATCGTCTGATTCACGCGATTGGTGAGCGCATTGAGGTTGGCGTCCGAGGCTTCGACGTACACGACCGCGCGTTGCAGGTCGTTTGTCGCGGCGCGGCTGCTCTCAACGCTCAGGTCGATCGTCGGCACGCTGGGGGCAGCAGGGGCGGCTGTCTGGCCCCATGCGGGGGCGGCAACGCAGGCGGCGGCGATCAGCAGGCTTTGCAGGGGTTTCATCCGTTCATCTCCCAGAATGGCTGATCCCAGTCTAGCAGGGCGGACAGCGCCTGCCTGTGAGCGGATGTGTCACCCGATACGGCGCAGCCCCGCGGCGTAGCGGGCTGCGTTGCGCACATAGCCGGCTGCGCTGCGTTCCAGGTTGGCGACTTCCTCGTCGCTCAGCTCGCGGATGATGCGGCCCGGCGTGCCCACGACCAAAGAGCGATCCGGGATCACCTTGCCTTCCGGGATCAAGGTGTTGGCGCCGATCAGGCAATGCTTGCCGATCACTGCGCGGTTGAGCACGACGGCGTTGATGCCGATCAGCGATCCCTCGCCGATCGAGCAGCCGTGCAGCATGACCATGTGGCCGACGGTGACGTTGGCGCCTATCGTCAGCGGCACGCCGTCGTCGGTGTGCAGGATCGAGCCGTCCTGGATGTTGCTGTTGTCGCCGACGGTGATCGGGTCATTGTCGCCGCGCAGGGTGGCGCCGAACCACACGTTGACGTTGCGGCCCAGCGTGACCGAGCCGATCACGGTGGCGTTCTCGGCGACCCAGCTGCCTTCGCCCAGCTGCGGTGTGCGGTCGTCCAGTGCGTAGAGGCTCATTCGTATGCTATCCAATTGATTTGTCTGCACTTGTTGCAGCGCGAGGGGCGCAATCTTAGGCGCTCGCGGGAGGCGGTGGCAAGCGACGGCTGTGCTTGCCGCGCGCGTTGCGGAAACTTGCCGGCGCCCTTGGCCGCGCTGGGCGCCGTGCCCCCTTGCGGCCATGGCGGCGGCACGGCACAGTTCGGGGCTATCGCATTCTGGAGCGTTTCATGCACTTCCGCGTTGGCCCGATCGTCCTGATCCTGGTGGGCATCCTGTTCCTGCTGAACAACCTCGGCCTCTTCCACCTGAGGGATCTTTTTCACCAGATGGGCACCTGGTGGCCGGTGATCCTGATCGTGATCGGTGCTGCTGGCCTGATCGGCGGCAAACGTTGAATACCCGAGCCGCGCTTGATCTGATCGCGATGGCGCCGCCTCGCTTTCGGCTAGAGTGCGCCGCCATACCTACCCCACGCCTGTTCCCGGAGCCCCCATGCCTGTCGTCGAAGTAAAGCACCCGCTCGTCAAACACAAGATCGGCCTGATGCGGGAAGGCGACATCAGCACCAAGAAGTTCCGCGAACTCACTGCTGAACTCGCCCGCCTGCTCGCCTATGAGGCTGCGAAGGACTTTGAGCTGGAGCGCATCACGATCGGAGGCTGGGCCGGCCCGGTCGAGATCGACCAGATCAAGGGCAAGAAGCTGACTGTTGTGCCGATCCTGCGGGCCGGCATCGGCATGCTCGACGGTGTGCTGGACATGGTGCCGAGCGCCAAGGTCTCGGTCGTCGGCATTGCGCGCAACGAAGAAACCCTGATGCCGGAGCCGTACTTCGAGCGCTTCGTGGGCAACCTGGCGGAGCGCAGCGCCTGGATCATCGACCCGATGCTGGCGACCGGCGGCTCGCTGATCGCGACGATCGAGATGCTCAAGCGCAACGGTTGCCGCCACATCACCGCGCTGACCCTGGTGTCGGCGCCCGAGGGCATCCGCGCACTGGAGGCGGCGCATCCGGACGTTGCGGTCTACACCGCCGCGATCGACAGCCACCTCAACGAGCACGGCTACATCATCCCCGGCCTCGGGGATGCCGGAGACAAGATCTTCGGCACCAAAGTCTGACCCATCGATCGGCCGCCACCCGCGGCCGTTTTTTCATCCACCCTCCGTCACCCGGAAAGGCCCCCTGCATGTCCGCTACCCCCGAGCCCGTATGGCGCACCGCGCTATCCGGCGCGCAGATCCTGTTTGTCGCCTTCGGCGCCACCGTGCTGGTGCCGCTGCTCACTGGCCTGAACCCCAGCCTCGCCTTGCTTGGCGCAGGCATCGGCACGCTGATCTTCCAGATCTGCACCAAGCGTCAGGTGCCGATCTACCTCGGATCGAGCTTCGCCTTCATCGCGCCGGTGATCTACTCGGTGCAGACCTGGGGCATGCCGGCCACGCTGGGCGCGCTCGCTTCAGCCAGCTTCTTCTACTACGTGGCGGCCGGCCTCGTGAAATGGCGTGGCGTGGATTTCATTCACAAGCTGCTGCCGCCGGTGGTGATCGGCCCGGTCGTGATGGTGATCGGCCTCGGGCTCGCGCAAGTGGCCGTCAATATGTCTTCCGGCAAGGCCGGTGATGCGCAGGTGGTTCCGTACGGCACCGCGTTGGGCGTTGCCGCGGTGTCGCTGATCGCCACCATGCTGACCGCGATCCGCGCCAAGGGCCTGCTGAAGCTGGTGCCGATTCTCGTTGGCGTGGCGGTTGGCTACGTGCTGTCGCTGTTCCTGGGCATCGTGAACTTCCAGAAGGTGATCGACGCACCGTGGCTGGCTCTGCCCCAGTTTGGCCACCCGGAGTTCAACATCGCCGCGATCCTCTTCATGATCCCGGTCGCGATCGCGCCGATCGTCGAGCACGTAGGCGGCATCCTCGCGATCGGCTCCGTCGTGGGCAAGGACTACACCGACTCGCCCGGCCTGCATCGCACGCTGCTCGGCGATGGCCTCGCGGTGAACGTCGCCGGCCTGTTCGGCGGCCCGCCGGTCACGACATACGGCGAAGTCACCGGCGCAGTGATGCTGACGAAGAACTACAACCCGGTCGTGATGACCTGGGCCGCCGGCTTCGCGATCCTGATGGCCTTCGTCGGCAAATTCGGCGCGCTGCTGCAGACGATTCCGATGCCGGTGATGGGCGGCATCATGATGCTGCTGTTCGGTTCGATCGCCGGCATCGGCCTCAAGACGATCATGGACGGCAAGGTCGAGCTGATGAACCCGCGCAACCTGTGCATCGTGTCGGTCACCCTGGTTACCGGCATTGGCGGGCTCGGTGTCCATATCGGCAGCTTCAGCCTGCAAGGCATCAGCCTGTGTGGCGTACTGGCGGTGTTGCTGAACCTGGTATTGCCGAAGGTGCAGGCCGATCACTGACCCAGCGCGGTCGCGCAAACGAAACGGGGCGCCGGTGTTGATTCACCGGGCGCCCCGGTTTTATTTCAGCGAAGTCAGGTCAGATCTTCACGACTTCGTCGAGCGTGATGTCGACCATCAGGTCGTCCGAGATGCGCTCCAGGTCGGCTTTCAGCGCGCGCGCGTCGAGATCGTCCGCGGCCTGCAGTTCGGCTTGCGCGTGGAACATGATTTCGGCCGACATCGGCGCGCTGGCGGTGAAGGTGTTCAGCGCCTCGACGTTCACCGCATGGCGCGCCAGCACTTGCGAGACCTCGCGCACGATGCCGATCCGGTCGTGCCCGATCAGCGCCAGCGTCAGCCGACGGCCCTTGTGCGATTCCGCGCCGGCGTCGGCTTCTTCCACCGTTACCTTCAACGCGCCGAGGCTCGCCAGCGCGCGGCGCAGCGCGTCGACCTCCTCGCTCGCCACACTGACCTCGACGATGCCGGCGAACTTGCCCGCCAGATGCGCCATCGAGGATTCCAGCCAGTTGCCACGGTGTTCGCTGATCGCGGCAGCGAGCTGCTCGACGAGGCCGGGGCGGTCGTCGCCGATCACGGTGAGAACGAGGAAAGTGGTGCTCATGCGCGAACTCCTGTTTAGGTTTGCGTGGATTTTACGGTGCGCTGCAGTGTCGTGAGCAGAATGCCGCCGAGGATCAGTGCCATCCCGGCAAAGTGGTACGCGTGCGGCGCCTCACCGAGAAACAGGGCGGAGAGCAGCGGCGTGAACACCGGCATCAGGTGGATGAACAGCCCGGATACCGGCCCGCCGACCTGCGCCACCGCGCGGTTCCAGAACACATAGCCGAGAAAGGCCGGGAACACGCCAGTGTAGAGAATGCCTGCAAAAGCGGCCGCGCTGGGGTGAATCAGGCGCCCCTGCGCAAGCTCCCAGCCGTAAAGCGGGGCGAGCATCAGCACGCCGAGTGCAGTCAGGATCGACAGCATCGCCATCGGATGCAGGCCCGCCGGCCGGTATTGCAGCAGCAGCGTGTAGCCGGCCCAGACGAACACCGACACCATGATCCACAAGTCGCCCGGGTTCAGCGACAGCGCCGCGAGTTTGGCGAGATCGCCATGCGCCACGATCACGGTGACGCCGCACAAGGAGATCAGCGCGCCGAAGCCTTCCCGCAGCGATAGCCGCTTGCCGAAGAAGGCCCACGAAAGGCCGATGATCACGATCGGGATGAAGGAGTTCAGCAGCACGCCATTGGTGGCCGTGGTCTGCTGCAGACCGATGTAGGTGATGGTGTTGTAGCCGCTGATGCCCAGCAAGGACAGCAACAGCAACATGCCAAGGTGGCCACGCAGTGCGGCGCCGATCTGGTGGCGGTGGGGCCAGGCGAAGGGCAGGGTGCAGGCAAAGGCGAGTGTCCAGCGCCAGAAGGCCAGCGCCACCGGTGGCACATCGCCACGCAGGCCGCGCCCGACGACCCAGTTGCCGGACCAGAACAGCACGGTCAGCAACAACAGCAGGTATGGGTTGTCCAAGCGGAGTCGAGACATGGCGGGCAGTTCGGACGAACGGGCCGCCACTATGTCACCGCCCGGGGGCGTGCGCCAGCCTGGGCTGCTACAGTGCCGCCAAGCGGCTGCCGTGGCGGCCCGGCGTCTTTCAAGGAGGATGGAATGAAAATCCGTGGTTTTCTGCACCGCTTGGTGATGAGTATGGGCGTGGCGCTGTGGGCGTCGGTGGTCTTTGCGGCGACGCCGGTCGTGATCGATGTCCGCACGCCGGAAGAGTTTGCCGCGGGGCATGTGGATGGCGCGATGAACGTGCCCTACGAGCAGATCGGCGGGCGCATTGCCGCGCTGGCGCCGGGCAAGGACACACCGGTCGTGCTCTACTGCAAGAGCGGGCGCCGTGCCGGCATCGCGCAACAAACACTGCGCGACATGGGCTATTCGAAGGTCGAGAACTACGGCGGCTTCGAGGATGCACGCAAACGCCTGGCTGGCGGCTGCACCGCCGGCACCAACTGCTGATCGCGCACAGCGCAGCCGCCTAAAGCGGCGGGCAAGGTGGTTTCACCAGCGCCATCAACGCCTGAAAGGCCTGCGTCACGCCCAGTGCGGTGGCTGCACCGCTCGGTGAGCGCACCGCCGCGATTTCGCCGTCGGCGTCGTAGCGAACCGTGATCACGCCAGTGCCCAGCAGTTCGATGCGTATCGGTCTCTCGGTGTCGCCGTACGCGAATCGCAACTCGCGTTTTGCCTGCGCCCCGTCGGTCGTGGCCCACATGTGGATGACGCGGCCCCGGGTGTCGTACGCAAGGCGCACGGCTCGCCCGTCAGATGCCTCGGCAATCTCCAGCAGCCCTTGCGGGTCGTAGTGGTATTGGATGAACAGCGCGCCACTGCGCAGCAGAATCAGTTTGCCGCTGCGTGGGTGGCGAATTTGTTCCTGGTCACCCGCGCAGACGACCGGGCCATCGCAAGCGCTTGGCGCGCGAGCCGGCGCTTCGCCGGCAAATACGGGTTGAGCGACCAGCGCGAGCGCGATGCAAATCAGCAGATTTCGGATGTGTTCTTGCACGTTGCGTTCCTTGTGTCGGGCACAAGGGCTTGGACGTGCGAAGGTGTGGGACTGTCAGGCGGTGGGGCCGACCAGCGGTTGCGCGGGCTCGCTTGAATTGGCGACGACGCGGTCGCGCCCGAGTTGTTTGGCGCGGTAGAGCAGCCTGTCCGCGTTGTCGATCAGCGCATCGAGCGAGGCTTCACCGCGACGCTGGGCGACGCCGAAACTGGCTGACAGCGAGATCTCGGTATCGCCCGCGCGCAGCCGAATCAGCGCGATCTTTTGGCGCAAACGCTCGGCCAGTGCCGCCGCCTGCGTTTCGTTGGTCTCGGGCAGCAACAGCACGAATTCCTCTCCACCCCAGCGTGCCGCCACATCGCCGCGCCGCCCCGCGGCCAGCAGGATCTGGCCCACCGCGGCGAGCGCTTCGTCGCCCCGCTGGTGGCCGTAGCGGTCGTTGAGCTGCTTGAAGTGATCAATGTCGATCATGACCAGGGTGATGTCGCGCTCGCGCCGCAGTGCGGTGCTCCAGATCGCCTCGGCCTGTTCGCGGAATGCGCGCCGGTTGGGCAACCGGGTCAGCGGGTCGGTACGCGCGAGGTGTTCCGCCCGGATGCGCTCCTGCTGGTCCTGCCGGAAGCGGTGGGCAATCGCCAGCGCCAGCAGCGTCGCGTCTGCCAGCATGCCAAGCTCCACGGCGCGATAGGTCCACTCGTTGAAGGGGATGAAGCCCCATACCGCCAATGAGCTCGCCAGGGTGCCACTCATGCCGGCCACCGCTGCGGCGAGGAAATAGCGCGCCGCGGTGTAGCTGTGGCGCACCGCGAGCACACCGAGCAGCAGCATCACCAACGCAAACATCACCACGAAGCCGAACGCAATCCAGGCCGTGATTGCCTGTTGCCCTGCTGCGGCTGCGGCCCCCACAGCGAGCATGGCGGCGACACACAGCAGGTGCACCGCGTTGCGCAAGGCGGGCGCATGGCGCGCAAGATCGAGAAAGCGCGCGGCGAACTGCAGCCCTGCTACGCCGAACAGCACCATGCTGATCAGAATCACATAGCGCTGTACCCCGGGGTAGTCGGGCCACAGCCACGCGTAACCGTGCCCGGTGTAGCCCAGATTCATCAGGATGAAGGCGGCGAGGTAAACCGCGTAGAGCAGATGGCTGCGCTTGCGCAGCCCGGTGTAGAGCAGCAGGTTGTAGGCAATCAGCGCCAACAGGTAGCCATACACGAAGCCGTGGCTGTAATGCGTCCAGCGATGCGCTGTGCCGGCCGTCTCGATCGCTTGCAGCGAGGTCGGCAACACCATCGGGTCGGCGGTTGCGGCGCGCATCAGTACGTCCGTGCGGCCCGGTTCCAGATGCAGATCGAACGCGAAACCCAGGCCAGCGATCGGGCGCTGGCGCTGCGGTCGTGCGTCGCCGGTCTGCCAGTGCGCCTGCACCGTGCCGGCCTGGATCACGTAGACATCGAGGTCGTCCACCCACGGCGTATCCATGCTCAGTCGCCGGATCAGCGCCTGCGCAGCATGGTTCTCGATGCGCCAGTGCAGCCACACCGGCCGTGCCCCAATGCCGAAATCCGGCACAGGGCGGCGTGGCGTAGCGCCTTCGCCGCGCCGCAGGCGAGTCATGACCTCATCCGGCGTCAGGCGCACACCCGATTCCTGCAGGAAGTCGGCGTAATACCCCAGCGGGCCACTAGGTGGCGCCTCCGCATTGAGCGCGTGGGCCGCATCGGCCGACGCGCTCAGCAGGCAAAGCCCGGTGAGCAGCGCGGCTGCCAGTGCGCCTTCAAGCAAACGGACGATCCGATCAAGCACGTGAAGTCCCGGCCCCCAAGGTGGCGCAGCCCCCCGGCAGCGCCAATGCACTGCGGGCTCCACCCGCACACATGTCAGGGTAACAGCCGGGCTGGGGCCGCGTGTAGGGGCTGATCTGTCGTGTTGTGGCCGGGCCCCTGCCGACTCACGCGGTGGCAGGCGGCAAAAGCGCGCTGAGCAGGCTCGCGATGCCACCGATCTGCCGTGCCGGCACGCTCAGCGCGAAGCCGACGTCGCTCTCGATCGCGATCCGCACGGTGCTGTCACCGCGGCGCTGGGGCTGCGGCAGATGTAATACCAGTGGGTGTTGCCGCAGCACATAGGTAGCGATCTTGCCGTGCGGCGATTTGCCCTTGTGCTGCTTCTCCTTGCCCGCCGGCGGATCGGTGATCACGCCGAGGTAGCTGTCGGTCACCGCCAGCACACCCGCCGGCGCCGCAGGCTTCATGAACAACAGCCGCGCGAGGGGCGACACCTCGCTGGTCCAGCTGCGCACATCGCGCAGCGCGACGCCGCTTGGCGTCTGCTCCTGCAGTGCCGTGCGGAACTTGAAGCTCAGCACCGAAAGCTCCGCCTCGATGTTGCCGCCGCGCGTAGGGTTCGTTGCGGCGGGCCGGGCACCCGCGAGCATGATGAACAGCGCTTCGCGGAACAGTTCGATCGACACCATGTTGAAGCCCACCGCGCAGCCCGCGGCGCCAGCCACCGACTCGATCCGCAACTGCCCGCCGAGCAGGATCATCGTCAGCTCGATGACCGCTGCGGCGGCGAAGGGGGCGGTGCTCGTCACGGTGCCAGTGGCCGTCTTAGCGACCAGGATCCAGCGCGTGCTCGTCAAGGCGAACACATTCTCCGGGCTGCTCTGCCCTACGGTGGCAAATGCCGGCGAGTGGATGATCAATTGCAGCGCATCGGCCTCCGCGCCAAGCGCGGTCTTCAGGGCTGCGGCAAGCGCTTCGGGCAGGTCGTCCGGCGACCCGATGCTTTCGGAAAAGGGCAGGGCACGGCCCACGTTGGCGGCCTGGCGGCCAAAGGCGGAAACACGGGCGACATCAGTCATGGCGAAACAGCTTTCATCAGCGCGGCGTTATGGCCGTTGCCGGTCGGACGGCACGGCGCTGGTCGGCCGCTCTTGCGGCGGCTCGTTGTACTTGCCAGCGTACCAAGTGGGGGGTGCTATTTTTTCTCAGCGGTGAGAATGAGTTGAGCGGGCTCAAACGGAAGGCTCTGCGGTGTTGTTAGCTAGCGTTGGCCTATCTCTAAGCCCAACGCTTCGGCTTGCGAATGGCGCAGGCAATTTGCGCTGGCCTTCCCGCTGAAGCCGGGTCCCGCCCCGGCGGGCGGGGTACTTTCTTTGTGCGAACAAAGAAAGTACCCAAAGAAAGTCGCCCCGCTTCAACGCCCCGACTCTGTCGGGGTGCCCTGCGCTGCTCGAACCATCGAGTGGCTGCGGAACTCGCCCTCGCTGCGCTCGGTGCTCAGACAGTCCTCGCCACCGCCATGCTACGCATGTCGGAACCCGATGTTTCTGCGCTGCTCGGCGTTTCAGAGGGGGGAAGAAAAGCGCCGACCATCAACCGTTCTCTGCAAATTCACGGTGCGCGAAAATGGCGACGGTTTTGATCTTGGGTCCCGTCGAGAGCGCCGAGTAGCGCAGCGGGGGAGGGGCATCGGCGCGCAGCGCCGACGGCGAGGACTGTCTGAGGCCGCAGGGCCGAGTTCCGCAGCCGCCCGACTTCGCGAGCATGCGAGGGAAGTCAGGCGCAAAGCGCCTGACCGCGAACGCCGGGCGGCATTCTTTGCTTACTTTCTGGTGCCGTTGCCAGAAAGTAAGACGCCCGCCGGGGGCGGGACCCCGGTCGACGCACCGTTGCCATGCTGCGGCGGTTGCGGAGGCGTTGGGCTTCGCTGCGCTCAACCCAATCTACGCGCCTCACGGCGCTATGCGATCGTCGATGTCGGGAGTACTTACATCAACCTGTTTTCGTGCCAAGTCTCGGGCCGCAAGTGCGCGCGATTTCCTGATTGGCATAATTTGTGCGTCATAGCAGGGTGCCGCGAATTGATAGGTGCATTCGCTACTCTTGGAGTCGTGATGAAACGCGCGTTCGTTGGTTGTGTGCTCGCGGTTTCGTCGGCTGGAACGTGTCCATGGCCCCATGAGGGCGACATATCGTTGCGCGACCGCCGTCTTTGTATTGGGTGCGGCTCTGGCTCGCAGTTGGAAGTCCAACAATAACGTCGAAGGAGATGTGTGCAGATGAGAATGATCTTGGTGGGCATTTTGCTTGCTGGCACCATTGGTACCGCAAGCGCGTCGACAACCTATAGCGCGCCGGTGGGGGGAGCTGTCAATGAATGGAAACTCTCGACGGGCGCGTTTTCGTCACTAAACAAATCTGGAGCCGCGCAACTATTCGATTTCTCCGAAAACGGAGCGATTGAAGTCGAGTCCTTCTCCTTCTTTGTTCCAGATACCGCCGGGGTGTCGTACGTTGCGAGCATTCGCGAGTGGAGCCGTTATGGAATTGCTGATCAGAGCATTCTGGGCGCTACGCTCTTTTCAAAAGAGTTCAGTGCCACGGATGGCGTGATTCAGGGTTTTGCTCGGCGAGTGGATTTTTCTCCGGCACTGGCGTTGCCGTCGAATTCCCGCTTTGCGTTGACCTTGCAATTGCGCTCTGGGGCTCCACAGTACATTTACTTCGCCGACCGAGAAGCGAGTCTGGTTTCGCTCGGGGTGGGGGCATTGCAGGGGAGGCCGTCGGACAGGTTTGTCTGGATACCAACAAGTGATCTGGCCTATTCAATGACAGTTTCGGCTGTGCCGGAGCCAACTCCTTTCGCGATGATGTCGCTCGGCATTACCTTCCTAGTGGGTGTTGCGGTGCGTAGGCGCAAGGACTGAAGTGCTGCCGAAGCGTTCCAAGAAGAAGGGCCGCCCATCGGGCGGCCCTTCTCGTCACAGCGCCAGCAGAAGCACTCCGGCAATTACGCCGAATACTCCTCCATCGGCACACACGCACAGAACAAATTCCGATCCCCATACACGTCATCGATCCGATTGACGCTCGGCCAGAACTTGTTCTCGGCAACGTAAGCCAGCGGGAAGACCGCTTCTTCACGCGAATACACGCGTGACCACTCCGCCACCATCACGTCCGCTTGCGTGTGCGGGGCGTGCTTGAGCGGGTTGGCGTCTGCGGGCCAGGTGCCTTGTTCGACCTTGCGGATTTCCTCGCGGATCTGCGTCATCGCGGCGATGAAGCGGTCCAGCTCGCCCTTCGATTCCGACTCGGTCGGCTCGACCATGATCGTGCCGGCGACCGGGAAGGACATCGTGGGCGCGTGGAAGCCGTAGTCCATCAGGCGCTTGGCGATGTCGACCTCGGTGATGCCGGTGGCAGCCTTGATCGGGCGGATGTCGAGGATGCACTCGTGCGCGACGCGGCCGTGCGTGCCGCGGTAGAGCACCGGGTAGTGCGGCGCGAGCTTGGCGGCAACGTAGTTGGCGTTGAGGATCGCGTACTCGGTCGCCTGCTTGAGCCCTTCGCCACCCATCATCGTGATGTACATCCACGAGATGGTGAGGATGCTGGCCGAGCCGAACGGCGCCGCGCTGACCGCGCCCTGGCCGGCGTGTGAACGCGCGTCGGCGCCGGTGGGCTTCACGGCGTGGTCGGCCATGAACGGGGCGAGGTGCGCCGCGAGGCCGATCGGGCCCATGCCGGGGCCGCCGCCGCCGTGCGGGATGCAGAAGGTCTTGTGCAGGTTCATGTGGCTCACGTCGGCGCCGATGGTGGCGGGCGAGGTGAGGCCGACCTGCGCGTTGAGGTTGGCGCCGTCCATGTAGACCTGGCCGCCGAAGGCATGCACCGTGGCGCAGATGTCCTTCACGGCTTCCTCGAACACGCCGTGCGTCGAGGGGTAGGTGATCATCAGCGCGGCGAGGTTGTCCTTGTGCTGTTCCGCCTTGGCCTTGAGGTCCGCGACGTCGACGTTGCCGTTCTCGTCGCAGTCGACCACCACCACGTCCAGCCCGCACATCTGCGCGGTGGCCGGGTTGGTGCCGTGGGCGGACTTCGGGATCAGGCAGATGTTGCGGTGCGCGTCGCCGCGCGACTCGTGGTAGCGGCGGATTGCGACGAGGCCGGCGTACTCGCCCTGCGCGCCGGAGTTCGGCTGCATGCAGATCGCGGGGAAGCCGGTGACGGCACGCAGGTAGTCGGCGAGGCCTTCGATCATCTCGAGGTAGCCCGCAGCCTGCTCGCGCGGCACGAAGGGATGCACGTCGCCGAACTCGGGCCAGGTGACCGGGATCATTTCGCTGGTGGCATTGAGCTTCATGGTGCAGGAGCCCAGCGAGATCATCGAGTGATCGAGCGCGAGGTCGCGGTTCTGCAGCTTCTTCAGATAGCGCAGCATCTCGTGCTCGGTGTGGTGGCTGTTGAACACCGGGTGCGTGAGGATGGCATCGGTGCGCAGCAGCGACGCGGGGATCGCGCAGCTCTGCTCCAGCGCGGCGAGGTCCGATTCATCGAAGGCGCGCGCGAGTTCGCACACATTGGCGAGCCGGCCCACTTCGGCGAAGGCATTCAACAGCGTCAGCACATCGGCGCGGGTGGTCTTCTCATCGAAGGACACACCCAGCACCGAGGGCGAAACCTGGCGCAGGTTGTAGCCGGCGGCCAGCGCTGCAGCATTGATCGCCGCGGTCTGTGCGCCGGTGGCGATATCGAAGGAGTCGAAGAACTGGCTGCCCAGCACCTTGAACCCGGCCTGCTTCAAGCCGGCGGCGAAGATCGCAGCGAGCTTGTGGATGCGCGAGGCGATGGTCTGCAGGCCCTTGGGCCCGTGATACACCGCGTACATGCCAGCCATGTTGGCCAGCAGCACCTGCGAGGTACAGATGTTGGAGTTGGCCTTCTCGCGGCGGATGTGCTGCTCGCGCGTTTGCAGCGCCATGCGCAGCGCCTTCTTGCCGCGCGCGTCGACCGACACGCCGATGATGCGGCCCGGCACCGAGCGCTTGTGCTCGTCGCGGGTGGCGAAGAAGGCGGCGTGCGGGCCGCCGAAGCCCATCGGCACGCCGAAGCGCTGCGCCGAACCCAGCGCGATGTCCGCGCCCATTTCGCCCGGCGATTTGAGCAGCACCAGCGCCATCAGGTCCGACGCCACGGCCACCAGCGCGCCCTTGGCCTTCAGTGCGGCGATGGTGGCGGTGAGGTCACGCACCGCGCCGGTCTTGTCTGGGTACTGCAGCAGCGCGCCGAACACGTCGGCGGATGCGGCTTCCTCGGCGGTGCCGAAGACCAGATCCCAGCCGAAGTACTTGGCGCGCGTCTTCACCACGTCGATGGTCTGCGGGAAGGCGGCGCTGTCGACGAAGAAGGCGTTGGACTTGGACTTCGACGCGCGGCGCGCCATGGCCATGGCTTCGGCGGCGGCGGTGGCTTCATCGAGCAGCGAGGCGTTCGCCAGTTCCAGCCCGGTGAGGTCCATCACCATCTGCTGCCAGTTCAGCAGCGCTTCGAGGCGGCCCTGTGCGATTTCGGCCTGGTAGGGCGTGTAGGCGGTGTACCAGCCCGGGTTCTCCAGCACGTTGCGCAGGATGACCTTGGGCAGGATCGTGTCGTAGTAGCCCAGACCGATCAGCGAACGCTTCAGCACGCTCTTGCTGGCAATGGCCTTGAGCTTGGCGAGCGCTTCGTGCTCGGGCACGGCGGCGGCGATCGGCAGCGGCGCAGCCAGGCGGATGCCGGCAGGCACGGTCTCGGAAATCAGCGCGGCGAGCGACGCGGCGCCGATGTCGGCACACATCGCGGCGGTCTCGGCGGCATCGGGGCCGATGTGGCGGCCGATGAAGTCATCGCGCTGTTCAAGCGCGGAAAGCGGAAGGTTCAGCATGGTCTGGCTCTGTCAGGATGCGGTACAGGTCGGGGCAGAGGCGCGGTGTGTTGTTCTTTTGGGCGCCGGCAATCAGGGTAGATCGCGTGCTCAGAAACGCGGATTTGCGCGAAGCGATCGTCGCGAGCGACCCAAGCTCGGGCCGAGAAGCGCAGCCGTACTTGAGTACGGCGAGCATCGCAGGCCCGTGATTGGATCGCGCAGCAGATCGATACGCGTAAATCAGGCGTCGGCGATCTTGTCGTAGGCCGCGGCGTCGAGCAGCTTCGCCACGTCGTCCGCATTCACCGGCTTGAGCTTGAACAGCCACGCGGCGTAGGCGTCGGCGTTTACCGATTCCGGAGCATCCACCGCGGCTTGGTTGGTTTCGATCACTTCACCCGCGATCGGGGCGTAGATGTCGGACGCAGCCTTCACCGATTCGACGATGGCGCAGTTCTCGCCGGCCTTAAGCGTGCGGCCGACATCCGGCAGCTCAAGAAAAACCACATCGCCCAGTGCGTTCTGCGCGTGGTCGGTGATGCCGACGGTCACGGTGCCGTCCGGCTCCATGCGGACCCATTCGTGCGATTCGGTGTAGCGCAGGCTGGTCGGGGTGCTCATGTGTTCGCTCCTGTGAGTGAAGTTCAGATGTTCAAAGCCAATCAAGTGTCGCCGCAGCCTTCATTTGCGCACCGGGATGAAGTCAAAACATCGCGATGCATCGTCTGAATCTGCCGGCAGTCGTGTCGCTCAGGCCAGTACCTTGCCGTTGCGCACGAACGAGAGTTTGGTGACGCGCGCCTTCAGCAGCTTGCCGCGGATGTCGACCTCCACGGTGTCGCCCAGTTGCACCGCGGCCGGGACGCGCGCGAACGCGATCGAGGCGTTCATCGACGGCGCAAACGAACCGCTGGTCGTCTCGCCCTCGCCATGCGGGGTGACGACACGCATGTGGCCGCGCAGCACGCCGCGGTCTTCGAGCAACAGACCCACCAACTGCTTGCTGCGATCGTAGGTTTCGAGCGCGGCGCGGCCGATGAAGTCGCGACCCTCGGTGAAGTCCACCGTCCAGGCGAGGCCGGATTCGAGCGGGTTCTTCGTCTCGTCCATGTCCGAGCCGTAGAGGTTCATACCGGCTTCCAGGCGCAGCGTGTCGCGCGCGCCCAGGCCGATCGGCTTCACGCCGGCAGCTTCCAGCGCCTTCCAGATCTCGGCTGCGCGTTGCGCCGGCACGATCAGTTCAAAGCCGTCTTCGCCGGTGTAGCCGGTGCGGCAGATCATGATTTCGCCGAACCCGCCATTCCACTTCGCGGCCTGAAAGGGCTTGAGCCCCTCGCTGGCGGCTTGCGAGCCGGGCAGGGCTGCCCAGGCCTTGGCGCGCGCATTCGGGCCTTGCACCGCGATCATCGCCAGATCGCGACGCGACGCGATGGTGACGTTGGCGCCCATCTTCGCCGCCTGCGTGCGCATCCACGCGATGTCCTTGTCGGCGGTGCCGGCGTTCACGACGATGCGGTAGTCGTCCGGCGCGAAGAAGTAGGTGATCAGGTCGTCGACTACGCCGCCATCGTCCTGCAGCATGCAGGAGTACAGCGCCTTGCCAGGCAGCGTGAGCTTGCCGATGTTGTTGGCGAGCAGCTTGCTGAGGAAGGCCTGCGCACCGGCGCCGGAAACGTCCACCGGCAGCATGTGCGAGACGTCGAACATGCCGGCGTCGCGGCGCACCTGGTGGTGCTCTTCAAGTTGGGAGCCGTAGTGGATCGGCATGTCCCAGCCGGCGAAGTCGACGATCTTCGCGCCTGCGGCCACATGGAGGTCAAAAAGAGGTGTCTGCTTGCCCAAGTGAGGCTCCCGGAGTGTTGGCAACTAAGGTGCTAAATAAGGTGGCAAATTCAGGTTAGTCCAAAAACGCAAAAGGGCCCGCCGCACGATGCGCTGTGCGGCGGGCCCCATCTGTCCTTGGTACCTGAGAGATTACATGCCGCCTGGCATGCTGCCCCTTCGGTGGGCGCGGTCGATGCCGCGCCTGCTCTCCAGATTGTGTTCCACGCAGCGGCGCGCGCTGCGCGTGTCGTCGGTCCTTTGTACCTGAGCGGTTCCGGGGTTACGCCTTCGGCGGCCTGCACGGGGCAGGCGCTCTCCCGAGCGACAGGGGCGGGACTCTACCGGAAGGGCTGAGGCACGGCAACCTGCTGATAACATTTACGCTTTTCGCGCACGGAACTCGCCATGCCGACTGCTGCAATGCCGTGGATGCCGCGCCGTGAATCGCATAGCGAATGGCTCGATGTGCGTGGTCTGCGCCTGCATGTGCGGCGCTGGCCATGTACCGGAGCGCGCAAGCTCTTCCTGCTGCATGGCTGGATGGATGTGTCGGCGTCCTTCCACTTCCTTGTCGATGCACTGGCGGACGATTGGGATGTGATCGCGCCGGACCTGCGCGGTTTCGGCGAGAGCGCGTGGAGCGCCGACAGCTACCTCTTTGCGCACTACCTCAGTGATCTCGACGCCTTGCTGCAGGCCTACAGCCCGGAAGAATCGGTGCGCCTGGTCGGCCACAGCCTCGGCGGCAATCTTGTTTGCATGTATGCCGGGGTGCGGCCAAACCGGGTGCGCGCAGTCGCGTCCCTCGATGCCTTCGGCCTGCGCGACGCCGAACCGGAGGACGCCCCTGGTCGCCTCGAAAAATGGCTGCACCAGTTGCGCGAGCCGGAGCGATTTCGCAGCTACCCGGACTTCTCCGGTCTGGCGCGCCAGTTGCGTTTCGAGAATCCGCGTCTGTCACCGGAGCGCGCTGAGTTCCTCGCCCGTCATGTTGGTGAGGAGGATGGCCTGGGCGGTGTAATCCGCGCGGCGGACCCGGCGCACAAGCATGTCAGCCCGGCGCTTTACCGCTTCGCCGAGACGGCCGCCGTGTGGCGGCGCATCGCCGCACCCGTCCTCGCGGTGCTGGCCGACGACACCGCGCTGCTGGAGCGGCTTGGTTTGACGCGCGATGAGGTGAGCGCGCGGTTGGCCGTCATTCCGGACTTGCAGCTCGCCACCCTTCGCGATTGCGGCCACAACCTGCACCTGGAGCGGCCGGCTGACGTAGCCGCCCTCCTGCAGACCTTCTTCGACACGCGTTGAGTGCCGCGCAAGATCGCCGGGTTACCGGCGGGGCGGTGGAGTACACTTGCTGCATGCCCCCAATCAACGCCGATCTTCACTGTCACTCCACCATTTCGGATGGCCTGCTTGCCCCTGCCGAGGTCGTCGCACGCGCCGGGCGCAACGGCGTCGAACTGCTTGCGCTGACCGATCACGACGAGCTCGCCGGCTTGGCCGACGCACGCGAGGCCGCCCGTATCCACGGGCTTGCGTTCGTGAATGGGGTGGAGGTGTCGGTGTCGTGGGGCGAGCAGACGGTGCATATCGTCGGCCTTGGCGTAGATCCGGCGTGTACCGTGCTGGCGGACGGCCTGGCCGATGTCCGCGCCGGCCGCGACGGCCGCGCGGCGCGCATGGGCGAGGCGCTTGCCGCGATCGGCATTCGTGGCGCCTATGAAGGTGCCTTGAAGTATGTCGGCAATCCGGCGCTCGTCAGCCGTTCGCACTTCGCGCGTTACCTTGCCGAGATCGGCGCCGCGCGTGACGTGAAGAGCGTGTTCGACCATTACCTTGTGCGCGGAAAGCCGGGCTACGTCGAGCATGTATGGGCGACGATGGAGGACGCGCTGGCGTGGATCCATGCCGCGGGCGGCCTGGCCGTGATCGCGCATCCGGGCCGCTATCGGTTGTCCAAGCGCGAGCTCGACGAACTGTTCGTGCGCTTTCACGACTTGGGCGGCGAGGCAATCGAGGTGGTCTCCGGGTCGCATAATCGCGAGGCCACGCTGGAGTTCGCTCGCGTCGCCCGGCGCTACGGTTTTCTTGCGTCGCGCGCGTCGGACTTTCACGGGCCTGGCGAGAGTAGCGTCGACCTCGGCGGATCCGATCCGCTGCCGGAGGATCTGACGCCCGTCTGGTCAAAGCTCTGAAACCCGCGACAGCCTTGGGGCTGCAGGCATAGAATCCGCGCTTTCCTGCCCGGTCTGCAAACGTGGCCCAGTTCTTCTCACTCTTTCCTGAAAACCCACAGCCACGGCTGCTGCGACAGGCCGCGGAGATCATCCGCGACGGCGGCCTTGTGGTCTTCCCGACCGATTCGGCCTACGCGTTGGCGGGGCAGACGGGCGACGCGCACCTGATCGAGCGCATCCGCCGCATCCGTGGCGTGGACGACCGCCACCACCTGACCCTGATGGTGCGGGATCTCTCCGAGATTGCGCACTATGCGCGGGTCGATAACGCGCAGTACCGACTGCTCAAGGCGGTGACCCCCGGCCCCTACACCTTCATCCTCGAAGGCACCAAGGAGCTGCCCCGTCGCGTGCTGCACCCCAAGCGCAAGACGATCGGCATCCGCTGCCCCTCCCATCCGGTTGTCGCGGCCCTGCTTGGCGAACTCAATGAGCCGATGCTCACCTCGACCCTGTTGCTGCCGGGCGAAGATCTGCCGCTGACCGACGCCGAGGAAATTCGCGAGCGCCTCGAAAAGCAGGTCGATCTGGTGATCGAGGCGGGCGCCTGCGGCCCGGAAGCGACGACCGTGATCGACCTGACCGGCGGTGCGCCGGAGGTGATCCGACGCGGCCTCGGGCCGCTCGGGCCGCTCGGGCTGGACGACTGAGGTCGTCTGGTAAACTGCTGTTTTCCCTGAAATTGAGTGGCCATGGACATCGTCCTGACGATCGTGGTTTGGGCGCTGCCTGTGTTGCTGGCGATCACCTTGCATGAGGCCGCACACGGCTATGCGGCCTTCCGCCTTGGCGACCCCACCGCGCATTTGGCCGGACGCATCAGCCTCAATCCGCTGCGTCACGTCGATCCGGTCGGCACGCTCGCCGTGCCGCTCGGCATCGTGCTGCTGAACCTCGCCACTGGCGCGAGCTTCCCGCCCTTCGGCTGGGCGAAGGCGGTACCGGTCAACTTCGGCCGCCTGCGCCACCCCAAGCGCGACATGTTCTGGGTCGCCGCTGCGGGGCCGGCCGCGAACCTCGCGCAGGCCTTCGGATGGGGCTTGATGATTGGTCTGCAGACGGCACTGGATGGCTATGGCGGTGACTACTTCTTCGCCATGGCGACTGCCGGTATCGTCGTGAACCTCGCGCTGATGCTGTTGAACTTGCTGCCGATTCCGCCGCTCAATGGCGGCCGCATCGCGATCAGCCTGTTGCCGGGGCCCTTGGCATGGAAGTTCGCGCGCCTTGAGCCCTACGGTTTCATGATTCTGATCGGCTTGCTGTACCTGCGGGTGCTGGATTACGTGCTGTGGCCGTTGATCGCCCCACTGAAGCGTTTGATCCTGTTATTGACCGGCTCATGAAGGGGCGTGCTGTTCGCTGCAATCTGACGATAGGTGACGCGCAGTGAGCGAAGTCGAGACGCCGATGCTCGACCTGCGCCCGCACGAGGAACCGCTGCCCCCGGCCCTGGCGCGGATCTACGGCGAATCGCTGTTCGAGCTGCCGAAGGATCTCTACATCCCGCCGGATGCGCTGCAGGTGTTCCTCGAAGCCTTCGAGGGGCCGCTCGACTTGCTGCTTTATCTGATCCGCAAGGCGAACATCAACGTCCTCGATATTCCGATGGCGCCGCTGACGGCGCAGTACCTGAAGTACGTCGAGGCAATGCGCCGCAGCAACCTTGAGCTTGCGGCCGAGTATCTGCTGATCGCCGCGATGCTGCTCGAGATCAAGTCCCGCATGCTGCTGCCGCGGCCTGCCCAGGCGGAAGCGGAGGAGGCCGACCCGCGTGCCGAACTCGTGCGCCGGCTGCTCGAATACGAACAGATGAAGATCGCCGGCGCACGACTCGATGCACTGCCGCGGGTGGAGCGCGATTACGAATGGGTCACCGTGTGGGTGGCCGAAAAGGTGGCGGAACGTTTGCCTGAAGTGAGCCTGCACGATCTGCAGGTCGCCTGGCTGGGTCTCGTGCGTAAGGCGAAGCTGACCCGTCACCACACGATCCAGCGTGAGGAACTCTCGGTTCGCGAACGGATGACCGCCATCCTGCGCCAGCTCGGCGGTGGCCAATTCCAACCCTTCGTCGAGTTGTTCGATTTGACGGCGGGCGTGCCGATGCTGGTTGTCAGCTTCCTTGCCGTGCTGGAACTGGTGAAGGAGCGCCTGGTTGTTGTCAGCCAGGTTGCACCTCTGGAGCCGATTTATGTCAGACTTAACACCTCGGATGCCGACTGAAGCTGGCATTCCGGTGCAAGCCGAAGATTCGATAGACTTCGAATTTGCCTTGCGCGTGCTGGAAGCTGCCCTTCTGGCAGCCGCCGAGCCGCTTGCAATGGCCGAGCTGCGCAGGCTCTTCGATGAGCAGTTGGATGCGGATCTGATTCGCCGCCTGCTCGAAACCCTGCGTGAGCGCTGGAATGATCGCGGCGCCGAACTAGCCCAACTGTCGACCGGATGGCGTTTCCGTACTCGTGCGGAGTACCAGCCCTACCTCGATCGGTTGCGCGAACAGAAACCGCCGAAATATTCGCGTGCTGTTCTGGAGACCCTGGCGATCATCGCCTACCGTCAGCCGGTCACGCGAGGCGATATTGAAGATATTCGCGGCGTTGCCGTCTCTCCGAACGTGTTGAAAACGCTGGAATCGCGCGGATGGGTCGATGTTGTCGGCCATCGCGACACCCCGGGGCGCCCGGGCCTGTACGCCACCACGCGACGCTTCCTGGATGAACTTGGCCTGCGCAGCCTCACCGAGCTGCCGCCTCTGGCCGAAATTGAAAAGGTGATGGATCTTGTCGATACCGCAACGCAAACCGCGCCCGCAGCAGCGGCGGAATAGCAACGCACCCGCGCCTGGCCGCCGTGGCCGTGGCGTCAAGGCGCAGGCTGAGGCCTACGAGCCGCAGCGACTGCACAAACTGCTCGCTGAAGCCGGCTACGGTTCGCGGCGCGAACTCGAAGAGTGGATCATCGCCGGCCGCGTCAGCGTGAATGGCCTGCCCGCAGGGCTCGGTCAGAAGATCGGCCCGGGCGATCGGATCAAGATCAACGGCAAGTTGGTGAACATCCGTTTCACCGAACGCGCGCCGCGTGTGCTGATGTACCACAAGCCGGAGGGCGAGATCGTCAGTCGCGACGATCCGGAAGGCCGTCCCACGGTCTTCGAGCGCCTGCCGGTGCTCAATCGCGGGCGCTGGATCGCGATCGGCCGACTCGACTTCAATACCTCCGGCCTGTTGCTTTTCACCAGCAACGGCGATCTGGCCAACCGCATGATGCATCCGCGCTACGAACTCGAGCGCGAATACGCAGTGCGCGTGATTGGCGAGCTGACCGAAGAACAACAAGCCACGCTGACGACGGGCGTCGCCCTTGAAGACGGCGAAGCGCGTTTCAACTCGCTGCACGATGGCGGCGGCGAGGGCAGCAACCACTGGTATCGCGTCACGATCTCCGAAGGTCGCAATCGCGAAGTGCGTCGCATGTTTGAATCGGTTGGGCTGACGGTGAGCCGGCTGATGCGTGTTCGCTATGGCCCGGTCCAGCTTCCGCGTCAGCTCAAGCGCGGCGCCTGGACTGAGATGTCCGACGCCGATGTGCGTGCGTTGATGGCGGCGCTGCCGGAGGATGTCGAGCCTGAATCGCCGTTTGCAGAGCCGGACGAGCATCAGCTTGAGGTCGATCTGGAGGCGGAAGACGCCGAGGCTTGGGCCAAGGCGCAGCGCCTGGCCGTCCCCGGCGTGCGCCCGCTCAATCCTGGCGGCGCCCCGCGTGGCGATCGCGCGCCCGGTCGTGGCGCGCCGCAAGGCGGTCGTCGCCGTGGCGGCGATGGTGGCCCACGCCCGCAAGGCGGTGGTCCGCGTCCGCAAGGTGGGCAAGGGCCGCGCCCGCAGGGCGGCAAGGGGCCCCGTCCGCCACGCGGTGCACGTCCGGTCGAGGCAGGTCAGCCCGGTGAAGTCGGGCGTGCTGATGCGCCGGTTGATGGCGTGAGGCCGGAGCAGGGCGCTGAGCCGCGCCGCCCGAAGCGCCCGAACAAACCAAGGAAGCCGCAAGGCGGGCCGCGCCCGCCGCGTCCCGAAGGCGCGCCCGCCCCGCAGGATGGGGCTGCGCCGCGTCCGGAAGGTGAAGCCGGCGCACGCAAGCGCCCAGCTGGTCGTGGCCGTCGGCCGCGCAAGCCGCCGGTTGCCGAGTAAACGCATTTACGTGGCACGCCAGGTCTGCTAAACTCTCGCCGGTTATACGATCTGGCGGCCGCATTGCTTTGGGCCGCGATTGTTGTTTTTTGATGAGTGGGCATTGCGCCCACTTTTTGTTTGTAGCGGCGCATGGATCTGAAACTGCTGATTGAAAAGACGGCCGAGGGCCTGGGTTTCGAGGTGATCGACATCGAGTCGTCGCCCCGTGGCCGGCTTCTGCGCGTGTTCATCGACAAGCCTGAGGGCATTACCGTCGAGGATTGCGCAACCGTCAGCAACCAACTGACCCGTCTGTTCGAGGTCGAGAACATCGACTACGACCGGCTGGAAGTCTCATCGCCCGGGCTTGATCGCCCGCTGACCAAGCTGGCGCATTTCGAGCGCTTCGCTGGCGAGGAAGTCCAGCTGCGCGTGCGGATCCCAGTCGCCAATCAACGCAATTTCAGCGGCACCCTGAGAGGGGTCGACGGCGAGACCGTGATCCTTGAGACCGCAACCGGCGAGCAGCGCTTCGCATTCGACGATGTCGAGCGTGCGCGGATCGTTCCCAAGTTTTGAGAGATTTGAGGGGTTGATGCAATGAGCCGCGAGGTTTTGCTGCTTGTCGATGCGCTGTCGCGCGAGAAGAACGTCTCCAAGGAGATCGTTTTCCAGGCGCTTGAGTCGGCGCTGGCTTCGGCCACCAAAAAGCGCATTCACGACGACGCCGATGTGCGTGTCACGATCGACCGCGAGACGGGCGCTCACGAAGCGTTCCGCCGTTGGCTGGTGCTGCCGGACGCCGAAGTGACGAACGATGAGGCCGAGATGGGCATCATCGATGCACGCGAGCAGTTCGAGGACATCCAGGTTGGCGAGTACGTCGAAGAACCGCTCGAGCCGATCGACTTCGGCCGTATCGGTGCGCAGGCGGCCAAGCAGGTGATCCTGCAGCGCATCCGCGACGCCGAACGCGAGCAGATCCTGAATGACTTCCTCGAGCGCGGCGAGCATCTCGTCACCGGCAACATTAAGCGCATGGAGCGTGGCAACGCGATCGTCGAAGTCGGCCGCCTCGAAGCAGTTCTGCCCAAGGACCAGATGGTGCCGAAGGAGAACCTTCGCGTGGGCGACCGTACGCGCGCCTATCTGAAGGAAATCGCCCGTGGCGCCCGCGGTCCGCAACTGATCCTGTCGCGCACCGCGCCGGAGTTCGTCACCAAGCTGTTCGAGCTTGAAGTGCCGGAGATGGAAGACGGCCTCCTCGAAATCAAGGCCTGCGCACGTGATGCTGGTATGCGTTCCAAGATCGCGGTCAAGGCCAACGATGCCCGCATCGATCCGATCGGCACTTGCGTCGGCCTGCGTGGTTCGCGGGTTACCGCGGTGCGCAATGAGCTCGGTGGCGAGAACATCGATATCGTGTTGTGGTCAGCCGACCCCGCGGAATTTGTGATCAAGGCGCTGGCGCCGGCCGAAGTGTCGTCGATCGTGGTCGACGAAGAAGCTCATGCGATGGATGTGGTGGTCGATGAGAGCAATCTCGCGATCGCGATCGGCCGCGGCGGCCAGAACGTCAAGCTCGCGTCCGAGCTGACGGGCTGGCAGATCAACCTGATGACGGTGGAAGAGAGCACGCAGAAGAGCGAGGCCGAGCGCGGCCGTCTGCGTAGCGCATTCACTGAGAAACTCGATGTGGACGACGAAGTCGCCGACATCCTGATTGACGAAGGCTTCACCTCTCTTGAGGAAATCGCCTACGTCCCCCTTTCTGAAATGCTGGAAATCGAAGCCTTTGACGAAGAGACGGTTAACGAACTGCGGACACGTGCCCGCAACGTTCTGCTGACCGAAGCCATCGTCAGCGAGGAGCAACTCGAGCATGTCGCTGAAGACTTGCTGGCACTCGAAGGCATGGACAAGCCGCTCGCCGCCAAACTGGCGCGTGCCGGCGTTAAAACCCGCGACGATCTCGCTGACCTTGCCGTCGACGAGCTGACCGAGATTGCGGGTATCACCGAAGAAAGTGCCAAGGACCTGATTACCAAGGCCCGTGCGCACTGGTTCGAGTAAGACGGAGGTTGTTTCGTATATGGCAGAAATGAGCGTGGCGCAGTTCGCCAGCGAGCTGAGGATGCCTGCATCCGTCTTGCTTGAGCAGTTGCAAAAGGCCGGTGTTGCAAAGTCGGGCGAAAACGATGGAGTGAGCGAAGCCGACAAGGCGCGCTTGCTGGACTATCTGCGTCGCTCTCATGGAGAAACGGCTCCGAAAGCCAAGATCACGCTGACGCGCAAGCAGACGTCCGAGATCAAGGCTTCTGATGCCACTGGCAAGGCACGGACGATTCAGGTCGAGGTGCGCAAGAAGCGCGTTTTCGTCAAGCGTGATCCTTCGGAGCTGCTTGCCGAAGGTGCGCAGCCGGAAGGCGAAGAGGCGCTCGATCACCACGAGGAAGATCTTTCGACGCTTCCCGAGGTCGTCGCGGAAGCTGCCCCTGTGGCGGCCGAACCCGAAGTGCAGGTGGCTCCCGAGCCCGAACCCGAGCCGGTCGTCGAAGTGGCGCCCGAACCCGAGCCGGAGCCCGTGCCTGAGCCGGAACCCCAGCCAGAGCCCGAACCTGAGCCGGTCGCAGCGCCCGTCGTTGAGGCTGCTGTTGAGACCGCTCCTGCTGCCGAGCCTGCGCCTGAAGCCGCTCCTGCGGCGCCGCGTTCGATCCTTGACATGCTGTCGCCCGAAGAGCGCGCGGCTCGCGAACGCGAAGCACGCCGTGCGTCGGAGCTTGCCCGCATTCAGGCTGAAGAGCTGCGCTTGAAGCAGGCACGCGAAGCGCGCAAGAAGGCTGATGAAGAGGCTGCGCGTCAGCGCGCCATCGAGGCTGCTGAGAAGGCGCGTCAACCGGCTGCGCCGGCCGCTGCAGCTGCGGCGCCTGCCGGCAAGTCCGGCACCCTGCACAAGCCCGTCAAGGCTGAGGGCGCGAAGGAAGAGAAGAAGGGCCCGGCCAAGAAGGGCGACCGTGAGGACGATTCCAAGCGTCGCCAGATCAAGACGCGTGGCGACACCGGCGGCGGAGCCGCTGGATGGCGTGGTGCGCGTGGCGGCGGCCGTCATGGCAAGGACAACCGTCAGCAGGACACCAACTTCCAGGCACCGACCGAGCCGATCGTGCGCGAAGTGCATGTGCCGGAAACCATCTCGCTGGCTGACCTCGCCCACAAGATGGCAATCAAGGCGACCGAGCTCATCAAGCAGATGATGAAGCTGGGTCAGATGGTGACGATCAACCAGGTGCTGGACCAGGAAACGGCGATGATCCTCGTCGAGGAAATGGGGCACCAGGCGATCGCCGCCAAGCTCGACGATCCTGAGGCGCTGCTCGACGATTCGCAGAGCAAGGATGCTGAGCAACTGCCGCGCGCGCCGGTCGTGACCGTCATGGGCCACGTCGACCACGGCAAGACCTCGCTACTCGACTACATCCGTCGCGCCAAGGTTGCGTCGGGTGAAGCCGGCGGGATCACGCAGCATATCGGCGCCTACCACGTCGAAACGGACCGCGGCATGGTCACCTTCCTCGATACCCCGGGTCACGAGGCGTTTACCGCCATGCGTGCGCGTGGTGCCAAGGCGACCGACATCGTGATTCTGGTGGTGGCTGCCGACGACGGCGTGATGCCGCAGACGAAGGAGGCGATCCACCACGCGAAGGCAGCTGGTGTGCCGATCGTCGTTGCGATCAACAAGATGGACAAGCCCGATGCACACCCGGACCGCGTCAAGCAGGAACTGGTCGCCGAAGGCGTCGTGCCGGAAGAGTACGGTGGCGACTCGCCGTTCATCCCGGTGTCGGCCAAGACCGGCATGGGCATCGACGACCTGCTCGAGAACCTGCTGCTGCAGGCCGAAGTGCTCGAATTGACCGCCGCCGAGAAGGCGCCGGCCAAGGGTCTCATCATCGAAGCGCGCCTCGACAAGGGGCGTGGTCCGGTTGCGACCATGCTGGTTCAGAGCGGCACGCTCAAGCGCGGCGACGTGGTCTTGGCGGGGGCGACGTTCGGCAAGATCCGCGCGATGCTTGATGAGAACGGCAAGCCGATCAACGAGGCGGGCCCGTCGATCCCGGTCGAGATTCTTGGCTTGTCGGACGTTCCGGCTGCGGGCGACGATGCCATGGCGCTGGCCGACGAGCGTAAGGCGCGCGAAATCGCACTGTTCCGTCAGGGCAAGTTCCGCGATGTGAAGCTCGCCAAGCAGCAGGCTGCGAAGCTGGAGAACATGTTCGAGCAGATGAAGGAAGGCGAAATCAAGTCGCTGCCCCTCATCATCAAGGCGGACGTGCAGGGTTCGCAGGAAGCCTTGGTGCATGCGCTTACCAAGCTTTCGACCGATGAAGTTCGGGTGCAGGTCATCCACGCTGCCGTCGGTGGCATCACCGAGAGCGACATCAACCTCGCACAAGCCTCGAAGGCGGTGGTTATCGGCTTCAATACCCGGGCCGACGCTGGCGCGCGGAAGACGGCCGAGGCGTTCGACGTTGATATCCGCTACTACAACATCATCTACGACGCTGTGGATGACGTGAAGGCAGCGCTGTCGGGCATGTTGGCGCCTGAGCGTCGCGAGCAGATCATCGGTACCGTGGAGATCCGCCAGGTCTTCCGCATCTCGAAGGTCGGTGCGGTGGCCGGTTGCTATGTGCTGGACGGCAACGTCAAGCGCCATGCCCGCGTCCGCGTGCTGCGCAACAACGTGGTGGTGCACGACGGCGAACTGGAGTCGCTGAAGCGCTTCAAGGACGACGTGAAGGAAGTGAAGTTCGGCTTCGAATGCGGCCTGCAGATCAAGAACTTCAACGACATCATGGAAGGCGATCACCTGGAAGTGTACGAAATCCAGGAAATCGCACGGACGCTCTGATCCGCGTCGCGGTGAAGCGCCAACGGGCCCCGCGACGGGGCCCGTTTTGTTTGAAGCCCCTTGCATGGGGGCAGGAGTAGCCGTATGGCAAAGACATTTTCGCGCGGCGACCGTGTCGCCGAGCAGATCCGCCGTGAATTGGCGGAGTTGATCCGCATGGAAGTAAAAGATCCCCGTGTCGGCTTCGTCACGCTGACGTCGGTTGAAGTGAGTCCGGATTACTCGCACGCCAAAGTATTCTTTACGACGATCGAAGGCGAGCGTGCCGTGCCGGAGCTTGCGCAAGGCCTGCGTCGTGCGAGCGGCTTTTTGCGCCGTGAGCTGGGGCGCCGAATCCGCATTCACACGATCCCGGATCTGCACTGGGTTTATGACCGCTCGATCGAGCGTGGTGCACAGCTATCCGCGCTGATCGACGAGGCGGTTCGTAGCGACGCCGCACACAGTGATGATGTGGATGAGGCCGCTGCCTCGCCCGACGAGGCGGAGAAGCCGGACGCATGAGTGCGCAACGGCCCGCTCGCGCGCCTCGATTGAAAGTGGATGGGGTCGTGTTGTTCGACAAGCCTTCCGGCATGAGTTCGAACGGCGCCCTGCAGACCGTGCGCCGCCTCTATTGGGCGGCCAAGGGCGGTCATACTGGCACGCTCGATCCGCTGGCGAGTGGCTTGTTGCCGTTGTGCCTGGGTGAAGCCACCAAGTTCAGCCAGATGCTGCTCGATGCGGACAAGACCTACCTTGCGCGCGTGAAGCTCGGCGTGACAACGACCACGGGCGATGCTGAGGGCGAGGTGACGTCCACACGACCGGTGGTGACCGACGACGCGCAGATCGCGGAGGTCGTTGCTCGATTCGAAGGCGAGATCGATCAGGTGCCGCCGATGTACTCGGCGCTCAAGCGCGACGGCAAGGCGCTCTACGAGTATGCGCGTGAGGGTGTGACGCTTGAGCGGGCGCCGCGCCGCGTAACGATCCACCGCATCGGATGTGGTCCGCTGTGCGGTGATGAGTTCGATCTTGAAGTGTGTTGCAGCAAGGGGACGTACATCCGGACGCTCGCGGAAGACATTGGCGAGGTGCTCGGTTGTGGCGCACATCTCGTTGGCTTGCGGCGCACTGCAATCGGTCCGTTTGTCATCGATCACGCCGTATCGCTCGAAGTTCTTGAATCTGGCGAGCAGGCCCGCGCCGACGCACTGCGTCCGGCCGATCTGCTCGCGTCACATTTGCCTGCTGTTCCGCTTGCTCCGGATGCAGCAGGCAGTTTTCTGCACGGTCAGTCTGTCGCTGTCCCGCTGCCGCCAGGCGCGGTGGAATGCCGTGTATTTGCCGATGGGCGTTTTCTCGGCCTTGGCCGGGTGGATCCCGACGGTCGGCTGGCACCTCGCAGGCTCATTGCGAGCGTCGCAGGTGCTTGATGCAACAGAAAATTCGCCGCTATAATGCGCGGCTCGACTGAAGACACAGACAACTGGATTAGAAGAGATGGCTATTGCTACCGAACAAAAGGCGCAGATCGTTGCTGATTTCCAGCGCGCCAAGGGTGACACCGGGTCGCCGGAAGTGCAGATCGCACTGCTGACCGCCCGCATCAATGACCTGACCGGTCATTTCAAGGAACACACCAAGGATCACCACTCCCGTCGCGGCCTGCTCGCGCTTGTCAGCCAGCGTCGTAAGCTGCTGGACTACCTGAAGCGCAAGGAAGTCGACCGCTACCGCAGCGTTATCGAACGCCTGGGCCTGCGTAAGTAATCGACGGCTGTCAGCCGTGATCACGACGCAACTCCCGCGGTTCGGCTGATATCGCAATGCCGGCGAGCCCTACGGGCCACGCCGGCATTGTTCCATTTGAAGCTCCGTTGCGCAGACGCGCGGCATTCGCCGCAGGCGTTGCTCCGCGACGGGCAGACTGAAAGGATTTCCCTTGCTGCCTACTCCGACCAAGAAGACCTTCACGTACGGCTCCCAGACGGTCACCATGGAGACCGGCGAGATCGCCCGTCAAGCACACGGTGCCGTCGTCGTCTCTGTTGAAGATACCGTTGTTCTCGCCACCGTCGTCGCCGCCAAGAACCCGAAGCCGGGTCAGGATTTCTTCCCGCTGACGGTCGACTACATGGAGAAGTTCTACGCCGCGGGCCGTATCCCCGGCGGGTTCTTCAAGCGCGAAGGTCGCCCGACCGAAAAAGAGACGCTGACCTCGCGCCTCATCGATCGCCCGATCCGTCCGCTGTTCCCGGATGGTTTCTATAATGAAATCCAGGTTGTGGTGACCGTGCTGTCGCAGAACCCGGAAGTCGATGCCGACATCCCCGCGATGATCGGCGCTTCGGCCGCACTTGCGCTGTCCGGTGTTCCGTTCCAAGGCCCGATCGGCGCTTGCCGCGTCGGCTACGCGAATGGCGAATACATCCTGAACCCGACCGTTACCGAACTGAAGACCAGCCAGATGAACTTGGTGGTGGCCGGTACCGAAGTTGGCGTGATGATGGTCGAATCGGAAGCAAACGAGCTGCCGGAAGACGTGATGCTCGGCGCCGTCGTTTTTGGCCATCAGCAGATGCAGACCGTGATCAACGCGATCAACGAACTGGCTGATGAAGCGGGCAAGCCGGAATGGGACTGGCAGCCGCCGGCCAAGAATGAGGCGCTCGCGGCCAAGGTTGAAGAGCTCGCGCTGGCTGGTCTGAACGAAGCCTTCGGCCTGACGGTCAAGCAGCAGCGCAGCGACCGTATCAAGGAAGTGACCGCCGCGACCATCGCTGCGCTCGCAACCGGTGAAGACGGTGCGCCGACCGATGCGCAGATCAAGGATCTGTTGTTCGGCCTGGAGTCGCGGATCGTCCGCAACCGTATCCTGAATGGCGAGCCGCGCATCGACGGTCGCGACACCCGCACGGTGCGCCCGATCACGATCCGTACTGGCGTGCTGCCGCGCACCCACGGCTCGGCCCTGTTCACCCGTGGCGAGACTCAGGCGCTGGTCGTTGCGACCCTCGGTACTGGCCGCGATGAGCAAATCATCGATGCCATCGCCGGTGAGTACAAGGAGCGCTTCATGCTCCACTACAACTTCCCGCCCTTTGCGACCGGCGAAACCGGCCGTGTCGGCGCGCCGAAGCGCCGTGAGATCGGCCATGGCCGTCTTGCCAAGCGCGCCCTGGTTGCAGCCCTGCCGCCGGACAACGAGTTCAGCTACACGATGCGCGTGGTCTCTGAGATCACCGAATCGAACGGCTCGTCCTCGATGGCTTCGGTGTGTGGTGGGTCGCTCGCGATGATGGATGCCGGTGTCCCGCTCAAGAATCACGTGGCAGGCATCGCCATGGGCCTGATCAAGGACGGCAACCGTTTTGCGGTGCTGACTGACATCCTGGGTGATGAAGATCACCTCGGCGACATGGACTTCAAGGTTGCCGGTACCGAAAACGGTGTTACCGCTCTGCAGATGGACCTCAAGATCGACTCGATCAACCCGGCCATCATGAAGAAGGCGCTGGAGCAGGCGCGCGAAGGCCGCATGCACATTCTGGAGCTGATGAAGCAGGCCATGGGCGGGCACCGGACCGAGTTGTCCGAGTTCGCGCCGCGTCTGCTGACCATCAAGATCAATCCGGAGAAGATCCGCGACGTGATCGGCAAGGGTGGCGCGGTTATTCGTGCGCTGACCGAAGAAACCGGCACCGTGATCGACATCCAGGATGATGGCACCGTGACCATCGCTTCGGTGGATGGCGCCAAGGCGGAACTCGCCAAGAGCCGGATCGAAGCGATTGCGGCTGACGTCGAAATCGGCAAGATCTACGAAGGCCCGGTGCTCAAGATTCTTGAGTTCGGCGCAATCGTCAACATCATGCCGGGCCGCGACGGCTTGCTGCACGTCTCTCAGATTGCGAATAAGCGCGTTGAGAACGTCTCCGACTACCTCAAGGAAGGCCAAGTCATCCGCGTCAAGGTCATCGAGACCGACGACAAGGGCAAGATTCGCCTGAGCCTAAAGGCAGTTGAGGCAGAGGCGCAGCAACAGCAGCAGTAAGCGCTTCCGTCGTCAAGCAAAGGGCCCGTTCGCGGGCCTTTTGTTTTTTGTGTTGTCCGCGCAGTGGTCGGTGCTTGGTTAGAATCGCCGATCGATTCGAGGTAATTCATGTCCCAGTTCAGTATGTCCGCCGACGCGCCCGATCCGTTGCTTGCCAAGCTCAAGCTGCCGCCACACTCAATCGAGGCGGAGCAGTCCTTGATTGGTGGTCTGCTGCTGGACAACGAGGCATGGGACCGCATCGCTGATCTGGTCAACGAAAGCGACTTCTACCGCGACGACCATCGTCGCATCTTTCGGCACATCGCCACCTTGGTCGAGCAGGGCAAACCTGCCGACGTCGTGACTGTGTTCGAGTCGCTCGACAAGTCGGCTGAGGCCGCACAAATCGGTGGCCTTGCCTATCTGGCCGAAATCGCAAACAACACCCCGTCGGCGGCAAATATTCGTCGCTACGCCGAGATCATTCGCGAGCGCTGCATTCTGCGTCGGCTGGTCACTATCGGCGATGACATCGCGGCCAATGCGCTCGCGCCTGCCGGTCGTGATGCCAAGGACCTGCTCGATCAGGCTGAAGCGAAGATCTTCGAGATCGCCGAATCAGGCGCCCGCCACGCGTCAGGCTTTGTGCCGATTCAGCCGGTGCTCGGGCAAGTGGTCGACCGCATCCAGGAACTCTACGACCGCGACGACCCGGACGAAGTCACGGGAATTCCCTACGGCCTAGTTGATCTAGATGACAAGATGTCGGGCCTGCACGGCAGCGACATGATTGTTATCGCCGGCCGCCCTGGTATGGGAAAAACCACTTTTGCGCTGAATGTGGCCGAAAACGTCGCCATTCATTCAAAGCTCCCCGTTGCGATCTTTTCGATGGAAATGCCCGCGACCCAGTTGGCAATGCGTTTCATCGCGTCCGTTGGGCGACTCGACCAGACCCGGTTGCGCAGCGGCAAGCTGACTGACGATGACTGGCAGAACCTCACGATGGCGCTTGGGCTGCTCCACGAAGCGCCCATCTTCATCGATGAAACGCCTGGCCTGAACCCGACCGATCTGCGCGCGCGCTGCCGTCGCCTGCATCGTCAATGCGGCAAGCTAGGGTTGATCGTCATCGACTACCTCCAGCTGATGACCTCGCTGAAGGAGACCGACAACCGCGCGCAGGAACTGTCCGACATTTCGCGGTCGATCAAATCGTTGGCGAAAGAGCTCAACGTGCCGATCTTCGCGCTCTCGCAGCTCAACCGCAGTCTTGAGCAGCGCCCTAACAAGCGCCCAGTTGCGTCGGATCTTCGTGAGTCGGGCGCCATTGAGCAGGACGCGGACATCATCATGTTCATCTACCGCGACGAGATCTATAACCCGGACTCTCCGGACAAGGGCACGGCCGAGCTGATTGTCGGCAAACACCGTAACGGCCCAACGGGCACGGTCCGCCTGACGTTCCGCGGCGAGAGTACGCGTTTCGAGAACTACGTCGCCGCACCGAGCTACTGACGCGACACAGCTTTCCGGCTATCAGCGTGAGTAGGCGAGCGAGCGCGGATCAGAAAATATTGCTCTGGCAGTTGACGCGAAAAGGCGGGGTCGCTATAGTCTCACCTCTCTGCTGCTGACGAAGCGAAAGCAACGGCGCAGCGGGCTTTCAAGCGGTTCTGGTTGTCGCGAAATGCGGCGGCGAAAATGAAAAGCTTGACAGAAATTTTTGAGTTGGTAATATAGCCGGCTCAGCACAAACGACGCAGTCGGATGTGCGCAGTAAGAAGTTGAGCAGTTTGCAGTTGATCTTTAAAAATTTGGACAACCGATAAGTGTGGGTGCTCGGTTGAAGCGAATCGAAACTTCGGTTTCGAAAAAGCAAGAGACTTGAGTGCCAATACTACATCGTCAGTGATGATGAGTTTGGCCAATTTGGATTGAACTTAAGAGTTTGATCCTGGCTCAGATTGAACGCTGGCGGCATGCCTTACACATGCAAGTCGAACGGATCTAGGGGCTTGCTCCTAGGTTAGTGGCGAACGGGTGAGTAATGCATCGGAACGTACCCAGTCGTGGGGGATAACGTAGCGAAAGTTACGCTAATACCGCATACGTCCTGAGGGAGAAAGCAGGGGATCGCAAGACCTTGCGCGATTGGAGCGGCCGATGTCGGATTAGCTAGTTGGTGGGGTAAAGGCCTACCAAGGCAACGATCCGTAGCTGGTCTGAGAGGATGATCAGCCACACTGGGACTGAGACACGGCCCAGACTCCTACGGGAGGCAGCAGTGGGGAATTTTGGACAATGGGCGAAAGCCTGATCCAGCCATGCCGCGTGAGTGAAGAAGGCCTTCGGGTTGTAAAGCTCTTTCAGACGGAAAGAAAACTTCGAGGCTAATACCTTCGGAGGATGACGGTACCGTAAGAAGAAGCACCGGCTAACTACGTGCCAGCAGCCGCGGTAATACGTAGGGTGCGAGCGTTAATCGGAATTACTGGGCGTAAAGCGTGCGCAGGCGGTTTTGTAAGACAGCTGTGAAATCCCCGGGCTCAACCTGGGAACTGCGGTTGTGACTGCAAGACTTGAGTACGGCAGAGGGGGGTGGAATTCCTGGTGTAGCAGTGAAATGCGTAGATATCAGGAGGAACACCGATGGCGAAGGCAGCCCCCTGGGCCTGTACTGACGCTCATGCACGAAAGCGTGGGGAGCAAACAGGATTAGATACCCTGGTAGTCCACGCCCTAAACGATGTCGACTAGTTGTTCGGAGGGTAAAACCTTTGAGTAACGTAGCTAACGCGTGAAGTCGACCGCCTGGGGAGTACGGCCGCAAGGTTAAAACTCAAAGGAATTGACGGGGACCCGCACAAGCGGTGGATGATGTGGATTAATTCGATGCAACGCGAAAAACCTTACCTACCCTTGACATGTCAGGAACTTTCCAGAGATGGATTGGTGCCCGAAAGGGAGCCTGAACACAGGTGCTGCATGGCTGTCGTCAGCTCGTGTCGTGAGATGTTGGGTTAAGTCCCGCAACGAGCGCAACCCTTGTCATTAGTTGCTACGCAAGAGCACTCTAATGAGACTGCCGGTGACAAACCGGAGGAAGGTGGGGATGACGTCAAGTCCTCATGGCCCTTATGGGTAGGGCTTCACACGTCATACAATGGTCGGTACAGAGGGTTGCCAAGCCGCGAGGTGGAGCCAATCCCAGAAAGCCGATCGTAGTCCGGATCGTAGTCTGCAACTCGACTACGTGAAGTCGGAATCGCTAGTAATCGCGGATCAGCATGCCGCGGTGAATACGTTCCCGGGTCTTGTACACACCGCCCGTCACACCATGGGAGTGGGTTTCACCAGAAGCAGGTAGCCTAACCGCAAGGGGGGCGCCTACCACGGTGGGATTCATGACTGGGGTGAAGTCGTAACAAGGTAGCCGTACCGGAAGGTGCGGCTGGATCACCTCCTTTCTAGAGCAAAGCAGATGCCGAGCTCCCACAACTTATCGGTTGTTCAGTAAAGACAGCGGACGTGCAGGGTCTGTAGCTCAGCCGGTTAGAGCACCGTCTTGATAAGGCGGGGGTCGTTGGTTCGAATCCAACCAGACCCACCATCAAATACTGATGGGTTCGGCTCGTACCACGGAACATGGGGCTGTAGCTCAGCTGGGAGAGCACCTGGTTTGCAACCAGGGGGTCGTCGGTTCGATCCCGTCCAGCTCCACCAATCTTGGTTACGTCAAAAGTCGCGTCATGAATGCAGATGGTGTCTGCATTCATGACTCTTCTTGAGTCAGCTGTCGATCTTTAAAAATCTGGAAGGCATGTATGAAGTCAGCGTGATGAGCGCTGGGCTTCATAGGTTGTGATTGCATCGAATTACATTCCATCCTTTGAACCAGCGATGGGGTGTAAAGAAACATTTGGCGTTTGAATCAAACACTGTAACCGCCTGAAGCAATTCAGGGTTCAAGGTTATAGGATCAAGCGACTAAGTGCATGTGGTGGATGCCTTGGCGATCACAGGCGATGAAGGACGTGGCAGTCTGCGAAAAGCCTCGGGGAGCTGACAAGCAAGCTTTGATCCGGGGATGTCCGAATGGGGAAACCCACCTCTTACGAGGTATCCCGCACTGAATACATAGGTGCGCGGAGGCGAACGCGGCGAACTGAAACATCTAAGTAGCCGCAGGAAAAGAAATCAACCGAGATTCCCATAGTAGTGGCGAGCGAATTGGGAAGAGCCTGTACGTGATAATCGAATTGCTAGTGGAACGGTCTGGAAAGTCCGGCAATAAAGGGTGATAGCCCCGTACGCGAAAGCAAATCGATGGTACTAAGCGTACGACAAGTAGGGCGGGGCACGAGAAACCCTGTCTGAACATGGGGGGACCATCCTCCAAGGCTAAATACTCGTGATCGACCGATAGTGAACAAGTACCGTGAGGGAAAGGCGAAAAGAACCCCGGGAGGGGAGTGAAATAGATCCTGAAACCGCATGCATACAAACAGTGGGAGCCTCCTTGTGGGGTGACTGCGTACCTTTTGTATAATGGGTCAGCGACTTACGTTCAGTAGCGAGCTTAACCGAATAGGGGAGGCGTAGCGAAAGCGAGTCTGATAAGGGCGCTTTAGTTGCTGGGCGTAGACCCGAAACCGGATGATCTACCCATGGCCAGGATGAAGGTTGGGTAACACCAGCTGGAGGTCCGAACCCACTAGTGTTGAAAAACTAGGGGATGAGCTGTGGGTAGGGGTGAAAGGCTAAACAAATCCGGAGATAGCTGGTTCTCCCCGAAAGCTATTTAGGTAGCGCCTCGTGTATCACTCTCGGGGGTAGAGCACTGTAATCGTTGAGGGGGTCATTGCGATCTACCTCGCGATAGCAAACTCCGAATACCGAGAAGTGCGAGCACGGGAGACAGACCTGGGGTGCTAACGTCCTGGGTCAAGAGGGAAACAACCCAGACCGCCAGCTAAGGCCCCAAATGCGTGGCTAAGTGGAAAACGAGGTGGGAAGGCATAGACAGCTAGGAGGTTGGCTTAGAAGCAGCCACCCTTTAAAGAAAGCGTAATAGCTCACTAGTCGAGTCGTCCTGCGCGGAAGATGTAACGGGGCTCAAGCCACGAGCCGAAGCTGCGGATGTGTCTATGACACATGGTAGGGGAGCGTTCCGTAAGCCTGCGAAGGTGGATCGAGAGGTCTGCTGGAGGTATCGGAAGTGCGAATGCTGACATGAGTAGCGATAAAACGGGTGAAAAGCCCGTTCGCCGAAAGCCCAAGGTTTCCTACGCAACGTTCATCGGCGTAGGGTGAGTCGGCCCCTAAGGCGAGGCAGAAATGCGTAGTCGATGGGAAACAGGTCAATATTCCTGTACCGCTCTTTGATGCGATGGGGGGACGGAGAAGGTTAGGTCAGCCGGGTGTTGGACGTCCCGGTTCAAGCCTGTAGGCGTGCTGCGTAGGCAAATCCGCGCGGCTTAGCTGAGGGGTGATAACGAGCGAACTTGTTCGCGAAGTGACTGATACCAAGCTTCCAGGAAAAGCCTCTAAGCTTCAGTCAAAGAGTGACCGTACCGCAAACCGACACAGGTGGGCAGGTTGAAAATACCAAGGCGCTTGAGAGAACTCAGGAGAAGGAACTCGGCAAATTGATACCGTAACTTCGGGAGAAGGTATGCCCCGGTAGCTTGTAGGAGTACATCCGAAGGGCGATGGGGCCGCAGAGAATCGGTGGCTGCGACTGTTTAATAAAAACACAGCACTCTGCAAACACGAAAGTGGACGTATAGGGTGTGACGCCTGCCCGGTGCCGGAAGGTTAAGTGATGGGGTGCAAGCTCTTGATCGAAGCCCCGGTAAACGGCGGCCGTAACTATAACGGTCCTAAGGTAGCGAAATTCCTTGTCGGGTAAGTTCCGACCTGCACGAATGGCGTAACGATGGCCACACTGTCTCCTCCTGAGACTCAGCGAAGTTGAAATGTTTGTGAAGATGCAATCTACCCGCGGCTAGACGGAAAGACCCCATGAACCTTTACTGTAGCTTTGCATTGGACTTTGACGGGGCTTGTGTAGGATAGGTGGGAGGCTATGAAACGGTGACGCTAGTTGCCGTGGAGCCGTCCTTGAAATACCACCCTGGCGTCGTTGAGGTTCTAACCTTGGTCTGTGAATCCAGATCGGGGACCGTGCATGGTAGGCAGTTTGACTGGGGCGGTCTCCTCCTAAAGGGTAACGGAGGAGTACGAAGGTCTCCTAGGTACGGTCGGAAATCGTACTGATAGTGCAATGGCAAAAGGAGGCTTGACTGCGAGACCCACAAGTCGAGCAGGTGCGAAAGCAGGTCATAGTGATCCGGTGGTTCTGTATGGAAGGGCCATCGCTCAACGGATAAAAGGTACTCTGGGGATAACAGGCTGATTCCGCCCAAGAGTTCACATCGACGGCGGAGTTTGGCACCTCGATGTCGGCTCATCACATCCTGGGGCTGTAGCCGGTCCCAAGGGTATGGCTGTTCGCCATTTAAAGTGGTACGTGAGCTGGGTTTAAAACGTCGTGAGACAGTTTGGTCCCTATCTGCCGTGGGCGCTGGAAGTTTGAGGGGGCCTGCTCCTAGTACGAGAGGACCGGAGTGGACGGATCTCTGGTGTACCGGTTGTCACGCCAGTGGCATTGCCGGGTAGCTAAATCCGGAAGAGATAACCGCTGAAAGCATCTAAGCGGGAAACTCGCCTCAAGATGAGACTTCCCTCGAGACTCGATCTCGCTAAAGGGTCGTGGAAGACCACCACGTTGATAGGCTGGGTGTGGAAGCGCAGTAATGCGTTAAGCTAACCAGTACTAATTGCCCGTGCGGCTTGATCCTATAACCTTGAGCTAATCAAGGTGTGCGACATATCGCCAAATCAGCGATCGCAACCTATACATGCCTACCAGTTACAGTCTGACGCCCATAGCGCTTTGGTACCACCCCTTCCCATCCCGAACAGGACCGTGAAACAAAGCCGCGCCAATGATATTGCGGTCTCCCGTGAGAAAGTAGGTCAGCGTCAGACTACCCCATTCAAAAAACCCCCGCCGCTATTCAGCCGGTGGGGGTTTTTCTTCCCTGGAAGAGCGAGAGTGTTTTGATGAATCAAAACTGCGCTTGACAGAAAATTTTGAGTTGGTAATATAGCCGGCTCAGCACAAACGACGCAGTCGGATGTGCGCAGTAAGAAGTTGAGCAGTTTGCAGTTGATCTTTAAAAATTTGGACAACCGATAAGTGTGGGTGCTCGGTTGAAGCGAATCGAAACTTCGGTTTCGAAAAAGCAAGAGACTTGAGTGCCAATACTACATCGTCAGTGATGATGAGTTTGGCCAATTTGGATTGAACTTAAGAGTTTGATCCTGGCTCAGATTGAACGCTGGCGGCATGCCTTACACATGCAAGTCGAACGGATCTAGGGGCTTGCTCCTAGGTTAGTGGCGAACGGGTGAGTAATGCATCGGAACGTACCCAGTCGTGGGGGATAACGTAGCGAAAGTTACGCTAATACCGCATACGTCCTGAGGGAGAAAGCAGGGGATCGCAAGACCTTGCGCGATTGGAGCGGCCGATGTCGGATTAGCTAGTTGGTGGGGTAAAGGCCTACCAAGGCAACGATCCGTAGCTGGTCTGAGAGGATGATCAGCCACACTGGGACTGAGACACGGCCCAGACTCCTACGGGAGGCAGCAGTGGGGAATTTTGGACAATGGGCGAAAGCCTGATCCAGCCATGCCGCGTGAGTGAAGAAGGCCTTCGGGTTGTAAAGCTCTTTCAGACGGAAAGAAAACTTCGAGGCTAATACCTTCGGAGGATGACGGTACCGTAAGAAGAAGCACCGGCTAACTACGTGCCAGCAGCCGCGGTAATACGTAGGGTGCGAGCGTTAATCGGAATTACTGGGCGTAAAGCGTGCGCAGGCGGTTTTGTAAGACAGCTGTGAAATCCCCGGGCTCAACCTGGGAACTGCGGTTGTGACTGCAAGACTTGAGTACGGCAGAGGGGGGTGGAATTCCTGGTGTAGCAGTGAAATGCGTAGATATCAGGAGGAACACCGATGGCGAAGGCAGCCCCCTGGGCCTGTACTGACGCTCATGCACGAAAGCGTGGGGAGCAAACAGGATTAGATACCCTGGTAGTCCACGCCCTAAACGATGTCGACTAGTTGTTCGGAGGGTAAAACCTTTGAGTAACGTAGCTAACGCGTGAAGTCGACCGCCTGGGGAGTACGGCCGCAAGGTTAAAACTCAAAGGAATTGACGGGGACCCGCACAAGCGGTGGATGATGTGGATTAATTCGATGCAACGCGAAAAACCTTACCTACCCTTGACATGTCAGGAACTTTCCAGAGATGGATTGGTGCCCGAAAGGGAGCCTGAACACAGGTGCTGCATGGCTGTCGTCAGCTCGTGTCGTGAGATGTTGGGTTAAGTCCCGCAACGAGCGCAACCCTTGTCATTAGTTGCTACGCAAGAGCACTCTAATGAGACTGCCGGTGACAAACCGGAGGAAGGTGGGGATGACGTCAAGTCCTCATGGCCCTTATGGGTAGGGCTTCACACGTCATACAATGGTCGGTACAGAGGGTTGCCAAGCCGCGAGGTGGAGCCAATCCCAGAAAGCCGATCGTAGTCCGGATCGTAGTCTGCAACTCGACTACGTGAAGTCGGAATCGCTAGTAATCGCGGATCAGCATGCCGCGGTGAATACGTTCCCGGGTCTTGTACACACCGCCCGTCACACCATGGGAGTGGGTTTCACCAGAAGCAGGTAGCCTAACCGCAAGGGGGGCGCCTACCACGGTGGGATTCATGACTGGGGTGAAGTCGTAACAAGGTAGCCGTACCGGAAGGTGCGGCTGGATCACCTCCTTTCTAGAGCAAAGCAGATGCCGAGCTCCCACAACTTATCGGTTGTTCAGTAAAGACAGCGGACGTGCAGGGTCTGTAGCTCAGCCGGTTAGAGCACCGTCTTGATAAGGCGGGGGTCGTTGGTTCGAATCCAACCAGACCCACCATCAAATACTGATGGGTTCGGCTCGTACCACGGAACATGGGGCTGTAGCTCAGCTGGGAGAGCACCTGGTTTGCAACCAGGGGGTCGTCGGTTCGATCCCGTCCAGCTCCACCAATCTTGGTTACGTCAAAAGTCGCGTCATGAATGCAGATGGTGTCTGCATTCATGACTCTTCTTGAGTCAGCTGTCGATCTTTAAAAATCTGGAAGGCATGTATGAAGTCAGCGTGATGAGCGCTGGGCTTCATAGGTTGTGATTGCATCGAATTACATTCCATCCTTTGAACCAGCGATGGGGTGTAAAGAAACATTTGGCGTTTGAATCAAACACTGTAACCGCCTGAAGCAATTCAGGGTTCAAGGTTATAGGATCAAGCGACTAAGTGCATGTGGTGGATGCCTTGGCGATCACAGGCGATGAAGGACGTGGCAGTCTGCGAAAAGCCTCGGGGAGCTGACAAGCAAGCTTTGATCCGGGGATGTCCGAATGGGGAAACCCACCTCTTACGAGGTATCCCGCACTGAATACATAGGTGCGCGGAGGCGAACGCGGCGAACTGAAACATCTAAGTAGCCGCAGGAAAAGAAATCAACCGAGATTCCCATAGTAGTGGCGAGCGAATTGGGAAGAGCCTGTACGTGATAATCGAATTGCTAGTGGAACGGTCTGGAAAGTCCGGCAATAAAGGGTGATAGCCCCGTACGCGAAAGCAAATCGATGGTACTAAGCGTACGACAAGTAGGGCGGGGCACGAGAAACCCTGTCTGAACATGGGGGGACCATCCTCCAAGGCTAAATACTCGTGATCGACCGATAGTGAACAAGTACCGTGAGGGAAAGGCGAAAAGAACCCCGGGAGGGGAGTGAAATAGATCCTGAAACCGCATGCATACAAACAGTGGGAGCCTCCTTGTGGGGTGACTGCGTACCTTTTGTATAATGGGTCAGCGACTTACGTTCAGTAGCGAGCTTAACCGAATAGGGGAGGCGTAGCGAAAGCGAGTCTGATAAGGGCGCTTTAGTTGCTGGGCGTAGACCCGAAACCGGATGATCTACCCATGGCCAGGATGAAGGTTGGGTAACACCAGCTGGAGGTCCGAACCCACTAGTGTTGAAAAACTAGGGGATGAGCTGTGGGTAGGGGTGAAAGGCTAAACAAATCCGGAGATAGCTGGTTCTCCCCGAAAGCTATTTAGGTAGCGCCTCGTGTATCACTCTCGGGGGTAGAGCACTGTAATCGTTGAGGGGGTCATTGCGATCTACCTCGCGATAGCAAACTCCGAATACCGAGAAGTGCGAGCACGGGAGACAGACCTGGGGTGCTAACGTCCTGGGTCAAGAGGGAAACAACCCAGACCGCCAGCTAAGGCCCCAAATGCGTGGCTAAGTGGAAAACGAGGTGGGAAGGCATAGACAGCTAGGAGGTTGGCTTAGAAGCAGCCACCCTTTAAAGAAAGCGTAATAGCTCACTAGTCGAGTCGTCCTGCGCGGAAGATGTAACGGGGCTCAAGCCACGAGCCGAAGCTGCGGATGTGTCTATGACACATGGTAGGGGAGCGTTCCGTAAGCCTGCGAAGGTGGATCGAGAGGTCTGCTGGAGGTATCGGAAGTGCGAATGCTGACATGAGTAGCGATAAAACGGGTGAAAAGCCCGTTCGCCGAAAGCCCAAGGTTTCCTACGCAACGTTCATCGGCGTAGGGTGAGTCGGCCCCTAAGGCGAGGCAGAAATGCGTAGTCGATGGGAAACAGGTCAATATTCCTGTACCGCTCTTTGATGCGATGGGGGGACGGAGAAGGTTAGGTCAGCCGGGTGTTGGACGTCCCGGTTCAAGCCTGTAGGCGTGCTGCGTAGGCAAATCCGCGCGGCTTAGCTGAGGGGTGATAACGAGCGAACTTGTTCGCGAAGTGACTGATACCAAGCTTCCAGGAAAAGCCTCTAAGCTTCAGTCAAAGAGTGACCGTACCGCAAACCGACACAGGTGGGCAGGTTGAAAATACCAAGGCGCTTGAGAGAACTCAGGAGAAGGAACTCGGCAAATTGATACCGTAACTTCGGGAGAAGGTATGCCCCGGTAGCTTGTAGGAGTACATCCGAAGGGCGATGGGGCCGCAGAGAATCGGTGGCTGCGACTGTTTAATAAAAACACAGCACTCTGCAAACACGAAAGTGGACGTATAGGGTGTGACGCCTGCCCGGTGCCGGAAGGTTAAGTGATGGGGTGCAAGCTCTTGATCGAAGCCCCGGTAAACGGCGGCCGTAACTATAACGGTCCTAAGGTAGCGAAATTCCTTGTCGGGTAAGTTCCGACCTGCACGAATGGCGTAACGATGGCCACACTGTCTCCTCCTGAGACTCAGCGAAGTTGAAATGTTTGTGAAGATGCAATCTACCCGCGGCTAGACGGAAAGACCCCATGAACCTTTACTGTAGCTTTGCATTGGACTTTGACGGGGCTTGTGTAGGATAGGTGGGAGGCTATGAAACGGTGACGCTAGTTGCCGTGGAGCCGTCCTTGAAATACCACCCTGGCGTCGTTGAGGTTCTAACCTTGGTCTGTGAATCCAGATCGGGGACCGTGCATGGTAGGCAGTTTGACTGGGGCGGTCTCCTCCTAAAGGGTAACGGAGGAGTACGAAGGTCTCCTAGGTACGGTCGGAAATCGTACTGATAGTGCAATGGCAAAAGGAGGCTTGACTGCGAGACCCACAAGTCGAGCAGGTGCGAAAGCAGGTCATAGTGATCCGGTGGTTCTGTATGGAAGGGCCATCGCTCAACGGATAAAAGGTACTCTGGGGATAACAGGCTGATTCCGCCCAAGAGTTCACATCGACGGCGGAGTTTGGCACCTCGATGTCGGCTCATCACATCCTGGGGCTGTAGCCGGTCCCAAGGGTATGGCTGTTCGCCATTTAAAGTGGTACGTGAGCTGGGTTTAAAACGTCGTGAGACAGTTTGGTCCCTATCTGCCGTGGGCGCTGGAAGTTTGAGGGGGCCTGCTCCTAGTACGAGAGGACCGGAGTGGACGGATCTCTGGTGTACCGGTTGTCACGCCAGTGGCATTGCCGGGTAGCTAAATCCGGAAGAGATAACCGCTGAAAGCATCTAAGCGGGAAACTCGCCTCAAGATGAGACTTCCCTCGAGACTCGATCTCGCTAAAGGGTCGTGGAAGACCACCACGTTGATAGGCTGGGTGTGGAAGCGCAGTAATGCGTTAAGCTAACCAGTACTAATTGCCCGTGCGGCTTGATCCTATAACCTTGAGCTAATCAAGGTGTGCGACATATCGCCAAATCAGCGATCGCAACCTATACATGCCTACCAGTTACAGTCTGACGCCCATAGCGCTTTGGTACCACCCCTTCCCATCCCGAACAGGACCGTGAAACAAAGCCGCGCCAATGATATTGCGGTCTCCCGTGAGAAAGTAGGTCAGCGTCAGACTACCCCATTCAAAAAACCCCCGCCGCTATTCAGCCGGTGGGGGTTTTTCTTTTCAGCATCTCATCTTCTGTGGCCGCCGTAGCGGGCCACTCAACCACGTCGTACCCTCCAACCGCAATTGAGCCGAAACAGAAGCGCCTCGCGACGCCCGACGTACGCGCTTGCGTTTCGCTGCACTGAACCCAAGACCCAGATGAGGCAGTCGGGCCTGCGGGAGGCCGGGCGGCGCCAGGTCGAGTGATCGCCATTCATCTTCTCTGGCGGAAATCTCTCTACGTTTGATTCAGACCACAGCGCCCAACGCAGCGGCTAAAAGGGTTGCGCGAACGCTCTCTCCTCTTATGGCAGGCTGATCGTGACGTGAGCCTGTCGTGGTGCGACTTTCACGACCTCGTGAAAATTCGAAACTGATTGGGCGGTGGATTTGTCGAGCCATGAACTCAGACCAACAAACACCGCCAACGTGATCAGGGCGTAGCCGGAAATCACTCCCCATAACGGCAGGTTTCCGCGCAGGGCATGTCGTATCGAATCCGGTGCTGCCCAGTCAGGGGCGAACGCGGCGCGTTTTCCTTTGTAGTGGGCAATCTCATCGCCGAGCCGACCCACCAGGTAGCCGAGCTTCTCCGGCGACTCGAGCAGGTATCGACCACGGAAGCCGAGCAGAAGGCAAAGGTGGTAGACCTCGAGCGATTGGAGTCGTGTGGCGCCCTCGGCACGCAGGGCCTCTAAGCGTTCAAAGAATCGCTCGCCTGCGAGCTGATCGCCGAAGAATGCCAGCTGCAGGGGTTGCCGTTCCCATGCATCGCGGATGGAGAAGCGCGATGCGAGGATGTGCTCGTCCATCGAGGCGCAGAAGGCGTACTTCGCAGCGAATATGTCGTCGGTCGCGATATTTGCGCGTTTTGCCGAACGTTCGAACTCATCAAGGAATTCGCGCAGGCGCTCTCGAAACTGATCCGCGTCGATTGGCGCGTTGCGGTTGCGAATCAGGAACATCAGGTAGAAACCGTCGTACATCATGTCGACGAGCGTTTTCGGCTGGCGCGAGGATTCGCTCGGACGGCGACGGAGTTCGCTATCGGCGAACAGGGACGGTGGAAGGGAGGGATTCATCACTGCACCAGAGCGAAGAGTTCAAGTCGCAAATCGCGGAAGCCTGTGGGCACATAGAGGGCAACAGATTGCGCTTGGCGCATCCGTTCAAATAGCGGTCCGTTCGGTTCCAGCGAGAAGTAGTAGTTGCCGGGTCGTACAGGCACTGCCGCCGGGACTTGTGGGGCTGCTGTGAGCTTCACGCCAGGCATCGCGGACAACAGCAGCTTGTCCACGTCGTCAGGGGCGCCCAGCTTGAAACGCAGCGGCACAGCCTCGACCAACTCCGGGGGCGGCATATCTGCGCTGACGGAGAGGTAGAAGGCGGTATCGGCACCGAGCTTGTCAGAGTCCATACGACCCACGAAGAACGATGGTTTGGTCTCCGTAAGGGTGATCGTTACGCATCGGGTTGATATGACAGTCTCCAGCAACTCCCGGATGATTCTGTCGAGGCGAAAGAAGCCCTCGGCTGGATCGTTGTGGTCATAGACCGGGAGATCCTCGAGCGTGTGGCTCTTGGCGAAGGTCATCAGGGCTCCCGCGACCTCCAGCAGCGACTCAAAGAGGCGCTCGGGATGCAGACGCGGGTGTTTGAACAGATGACTGAGACGTGCGAATGCGCTGCTCGCCGTGTGCAGCAGCCAGAAGGATGCAATGTCGCCGGAACGGATTTCTACGATGTTCTTGCTGGGCTCGCGATGGAAGCCGTAAAGCGCGGCGCACTTGGCCTGCAGAATATCCAGCGTGCGCCGCAGCAGCGCGTAGAGCGTTGGCAGCGCCTCGATGGCAACCGCGGGTGGCATGAAAGCCGGATCGATTTCGTAGCCGCCGGTTGACGTTTTGCGGATACGCACTGCCGGAAGGGTGATGAATTGCTCGATCGCATCCTGGTCCGACAGCAGGCGAGGTTGCTTGCGTAGGAGCATGACATCGGCCTCGGCGGCGCGGGTGAATAGATCGGCCGCGAGTTCGCTCGCTGGGCGAAAGCGCGCGTTGCCGCGAGTATCTCCCGCCTGTGTTTGATTGCCGCCCGCCGTGCGTAGGTGGGGCAAAGCCAAGTGAAAGGTGATCGCTTCCCGCGGAAACGATAGCTGTGCAAGGTTGACGGGCTCAGGTAGCTCGTCGGCGTCTGGCGCAGCGTAGAACTCGCCGTCCGGAAACACGGCTCTTACCTCTTCGAGCCGTAGTACGCCAGAACTGAGCGCGTCTTTGTCCCACCGTAACAGCCTGAAGCCCCATGCATAGGGGTGCATGGTGCGTCCAAGCTCCGTCAGTCGGCTTTCGTGGTAGAGATCCTGCCGTTGAAAGTGCTGGGGCCGCAAAAAGAGCCCCTCTCCCCACAAGACCTTTGCTGCTGCCTTCACATCAATTCTCCTGATTGCATCGACTGCCCTTGCGTCTCGGTCTGACCGCATCGCGTTGAACCGAGCTTCGCTGGTGCGTCATATCCCCAACCTGCGGGGCTTCCGACGCTTACGCTGAATGCGCATGCGTGGGCACCGAGCACAAGCCCGGTCTTCGCAGCTGCTGTTCTCTCGAACACCGCACGCCACCGCTGTGGCAAGGGCGTGCGAAACGCGCCCGCAACCGCAAGCACGGACGCTTCACGTGTCACTTTCTCCTTGAGATCGAGCAACTGAAGCGGTGTCAAAACCAGTTCTCTGACTTCCACCAGATCTGCACCGAGGGCTTCTTTCTCGCGATTCGGCGTCAGGATTGCGTCGGGCGGCATCGCCAGAAACGCCTCCGCACTGCGCAACTTGTACACGCGAACAACGAGCGCCGTGCCTTTGCCGTCCGGCCCCGCGTTAAGCACTTTGGATGCGTGAATCCGCAATGCCACTTCATCAAAGCCGCTGGTCGAATCGGCGTTTGCCCGTTTGAGTCCGACGGACCCGAGGGCGCTATCCGCCGCCGAGCTGATCAGGTTGGTTGTCTCGTTCGAGGCGCATCCCAACAAGCTAAGGGCGAGCGTCAGCAGCGCCCCTCGTGCGATTTTCTGACGGACTCCCGATGCGGAAGAACTGCACAGTGCGTATGGCATCGTCATTGAAACGGCGTTTTCTTGTTCGTAGAGTACCACCCATGTTGCATACGCCAACGGGATATGCGAAGCGGGTGTGAAGTGCGACATAGCTCGGTGCTTTGCCACCCTGAATCGAGAATGGGAGCCAAACAATGAAGAATTCCGGACGTCGTTTTAACACTGCTACATCGGCGGCTTCCGTCTGCGTAGCGCTGCTCTTGAGTGCCTGCGCAACCACCTCACAGCTCTCCGAGCTGGACCAATTCAAGGATGTCGCGGCAGTCCAGCAGCGCGTCGATGAACTGGTGGCGTCGGGGGATGTCCAGAAGGCGCAGGCGATGCTCGAAAGCACCGCCAAGGCCAATCCCACCGATCCGGCGCCGTGGGTGCGCATGGCCCAGTTGCAATTTGATCGCGGTAACTACTCGGGAACGATTGCCGCTGCGGATGAGGCTGTGCAGCGGGACCCGGCGAACGTTCAGGCGAAGGGGCTGGCGCTCGTCGCCAGCCTTCGGATCGCAGTGCGGAATATTCAAGAGTTGCGTGGTGGTGTCGCGCTCGGCGGCGATACGCGCGGCGAAGCTGAGCGACTGGCGCGCACCCTGCGCGAGACGATCAAGGAGGATGTACTCGTTCCGGTCGCTCCGGCGAACGATCCGAAGAAGGCGCGGACTGCGAGCCGCTCTGCGAAGCCAGCAACCTCCTCTGCCGCTGCTCCCGCGACAACCGCGGCTGCGGCGACCCCAGCCGTCAAACCTGCCCCCGCAACGCCGACTGCATCGAAGTCCCCCGCTCCTGCAGCCAAAGCCTCTGCCGACCCCTTCGGCGCTCTCAAGTAACCGACCCCGATACGAACAGGAAACCAATCATGGCCAAGAAGGAAAGTGTTCAGCAGAAGCTGACCCGTGTGCGCCCGCCGCGCGTGCAGCTGACCTATGAAGTTGAACGCGGTGACGCGATCGAGCAGAAGGAGCTCCCGTTTGTAGTCGGGGTTGTTGGTGACTTTGCTGGCCAGTCCGACGTCGAGCAACCGCGTCTGCGGGACCGTCGCTTCGTGAATATCGATGGCGACAACTTTGACGATGTGATGCAGGGGTTGGAGCCACGTGCCGCCTACCGTGTCGAGAACAAGCTGACGGGTGAGGGGGGCGAGTTCGCAGTCGACCTCAAGTTCCGCTCGCTAGAGGACTTCCGTCCGGAGTCGGTTGTTCAGCAAGTCGACCCGCTTCGTAAGCTGCTGGAGGCGCGCAGCAAGTTGGCCGACCTGCGAAACAAGCTCGCTGGAAACGACAAGCTTGAAGACCTGCTGCAAGACGTGCTCAACAGCACCGAGAAGCTCGCAGCATTGAGTGCAGAAGCCAAGGTGGAGGAGTAAGCAATGAGTGCATCCGCCCTGGCGCTTGCTCAGCAAGCCAATGAAGCGGGCTACAGCCTGCTCGATGAAATCGTCTCGGAGAGCCGCGTTGCGCGCTCGCCGGTAGAGCACAGCCGTGCGCGCGACCTGATCAGCGAGTTGGTGCAGCAGGTCATGAGTGGCACGGTGGTCGTATCAGAGAACCTTGCCGCGACGCTCGACGCACGTATTGCTGAGCTCGACGCGATGCTGTCCGATCAGCTCTCCGCAGTGATGCATGCGCCTGAGTTCCAGAAACTGGAGTCGTCCTGGCGCGGCCTTGAGTACCTTTGCAAGCAGAGCGCGACGGGTCAGATGCTCAAGATCAAGGTGCTCAACGTCACGAAGCGCGAGCTCATCAAGGACTTTCGCGGTGCGGTCGAATTTGACCAGAGCGCGCTGTTCAAGAAGGTCTACGAAGAAGAGTTTGGCACCTTCGGTGGCGCGCCGTTCGGCACCTTGCTCGGTGACTTCGACATCACGCGTCAACCTGAGGACATGTACTTCATCGAGCAGATGTCGCATGTGGCTGCTGCGGCGCACGCCCCCTTCATCTCCGCCGCGTCGCCAGAGCTCTTTGGCCTCGAAGGCTTCACCGACCTCGGCAAGCCGCGCGACCTGTCGAAAGTGTTCGACACCGTCGAGTATGCGAAATGGAAGTCGTTCCGAGAGTCCGAAGACGCGCGTTACGTTGGCCTGACCCTGCCGCATTTCCTCGGTCGTCTGCCTTACAACCCCAAGGATGGCACGACGGTTGAGGGCTTCAATTTCGTCGAGGATGTGGACGGCACGGACCACAGCAAGTACCTGTGGGTGAACGCCGCCTATGCCTTTACGTCCCGCATCACCGACGCCTTCGACAAGTATGGCTGGTGCGCTGCGATCCGCGGGGTCGAAGGCGGTGGCTTGGTGGAAGATCTGCCTACCCACACCTTCAAGACGGACGAGGGTGAAGTCGCGCTGAAGTGCCCCACGGAAGTTGCGATTACCGATCGTCGTGAGAAGGAACTTTCCGATCTCGGCTTCATCCCGCTGGTGCATTGCAAGGGCACTGACTATGCAGCCTTCTTTGGCGCGCAGTCGGTGCAGAAGGCGAAGAAGTACAACACCGATGCCGCGAATGCCAACGCGGTGCTCTCCGCCCAGCTGCAGTACATCTTCGCGGTGTGCCGCATCTCGCATTACCTCAAGGCGATGATGCGCGACAAGATCGGCAGTTTCGCATCTGCTGGCAACGTCGAGACCTATCTGAACGGCTGGGTCTCGCAGTACGTCCTGCTTGATGACGGGGCCTCGCAAGAGGCGAAGGCGGAGTTTCCTTTGCGCGAAGCATCGGTTCAGGTATCCGAGGTCCCGGGCAAACCGGGTGTCTACCGTGCAGTCGCGTTCCTGCGCCCGCACTTCCAGCTGGACGAGCTCACGGTTTCACTGCGCCTGGTGGCCGAGCTGCCTCAATCCTCAGGCGCGTAACTTTCTACCCCAAGTAACTTAGGAGCCACAACGTGAAGGACATTTACGTTCAGTTCAAAGGCAAGTACGACATCAAGGGCGAGTCCCGCGATGCTGAGCACAAGGAATGGATCGAGGTCAGCTCCTGGAGCCACCTGATTCGCCAGCCGCGTTCGGCGACCGCGTCGACCGCCGGCGGCCACACCGCCGAGCGTTGCGAGCACGGCGAAATGATCTTCGTGAAGGACCTGGATCTGACCTCGCCGCGCATCTGGGAAGGCTGCTCGGCCGGTCACACCTTCGACGAAGTGACCATCGACTTCATGCGTGCGGATGGCGATAAGCGCGTGAAGTACCTCGAGATCAAGCTCAAGCATGTACTGCTGGCGTCGGTGACGCCGTCGGTGGCCGGCGAAGGCATCCCGACGGAGACTTTCACGCTGAAGTACGCCGCTGTGCAATGGACCTACACCGCACAGGACATCGCTGGCGGTGTCAAGGGCAACAAGGTTGCCAAGTGGAGCCTGGCGAAGAACAACTCGACCTACGAGATCTAATTCGCCGAACCGGAACACGGCAATGCATCCAGCGGCGCCGTGTTTCAACGCAGAAGAGATGTCATGAAGGGTTTTTCCCCAACCTTGTTTGAGCGACTGTTCGACGATGCGCCGCACCGTGGGGACGATCCGGCGCCGCTGCGGCGCTGGTCGATTGAAGAGCTCAAGGACAGTGTCGCGCGGGACCTTGAGTCCCTGCTCAATAGCCGTTGCGGCTTGCGTGAAGCCTTGTTGGAAAGCTACCCGGAGGCGGCGCGCTCGCTGGCCAGTTTTGGCATGATGGATTTCGTCGGCCTGAGCCTCGCCAATCCGGCCGACAGAGCGCGAATTTGCGCAACGCTCGAGCGGACGATTTTGCAACATGAGCCACGGCTCAAACGGGTGCACGTCGCACTGCGTGGCGACGAACGTAGCGTTGGCCGTTTGAATTTCGCGATCCAGGCCGTGCTGTATGTGCCGCCGACGGCGGAGCCGGTTGGCTTCGATGCGGTGTTGCAGCCTTGCACGCAACAGTACTCCGTCGCGAGCAGCCGACGTGCGCTTCAGGCGGTCGCATGAACGATCTGCTGCCCTATTACGAGCGCGAGTTGACCTTCCTGCGTCGGCATTCGCGCGAATTCGCCGAACAGTTTCCAAAGATCGCCTCGCGGCTGTTGTTGTCTGGTGAGGCGTGCGAAGACCCACACGTCGAGCGCATGCTGGAGTCATTCGCGCTGCTGTCGGCGCGGGTGCACAAGAAGCTCGACGATGATTTCCCCGAGTTGACCGAGAGCCTGCTCGGCGTGCTCGCACCGCACTACTTGCGGCCGCTGCCGTCGTGTTCGATTGCGCGCTTCGATACTGGCGGGGCTGATGCGCAGTTGTCCGCCCCGGTGGTATTGCCGCGCGGCACTTCCCTGGCGACTCGCCCCTCGGGTGGCGTTGCGTGCCGCTTCCGCACCGCCTACGACGTTACGCTGGCGCCCTTGCGCATTGCTGCTGCTGGGTTTGAGCAGCCTGTGGTATCGGGGCGCAGCTTGCGCGTACCTGCAGAAACGACCTGTGCGCTGACTCTGACGCTGGAGGCAACCGGGAGCGCGTTGCCGCTTAACGCGATCGACATCCCGCATTTGCGCCTGTTTCTCGATGGCGAGCCCTCTCTCGTTTGTCACTTGCGCGAGGCGTTGTTCTCGTCGCTGCGCGGGCTTGCGGTGGGGACGCCGGAGCACAGCGCATGGCAGGTACTTGGATGCGCAGCGATCCGGCCAGTGGGTTTCGGTATCGATGAAGGGCTGCTTGACTATGACGCGCGTTCGCAGCTGGCGTATCGCCTACTGACGGAGTTCTTCCTGTTCCCCAGCAAGTTCGACTTCTTCGATCTAGACTTCGCGGCGATTCGCACAGCGTTGCCGCCGAACACGCGGCAAATCCAGTTGAAGTTCTTCCTTGGCAAGGGTGCCACGGAGCTCGAGCCGGCGCTTCTCGAGCGCGTCACGGCGGCGAACTTCGTTACGGGCTGCACCCCGGTGGTTAACCTGTTTGAGCGCAACGCAGAGCCGATTCGTCTGGACCATGCGCGTGCGCACTATCCGCTGGTTGTTGACGCGCGTCGCGCGGCGGCCTTCGAGCTCTATTCGATCAATCGCGTGTCGCGTGTTGAAAAGAGCAGCCGCGGCGAACGCATTTCCGAGTTCCGCCCCTTCTACGGGTTGCGGCATGCCGAGACGCCGGCGCACGAGGCGCGCTACTGGCATCTGCGTCGTGATGCCCGGGTCGCGGAAGTGTCGCCCGGCTACGAGTACGAAATCGCCTTGGTCGATGTGGCGGACGATGGCGCCGAGGAGCGGACCGAAACGCTCAGCATCGAGGTCACGGCGACCAATCGCAACCTGCCGTCTCAGCTGCCTTACGGTCTGCCAGAAGGTGATCTGTTCATCGAGGGGGGATCAGTCGCTCGGCGCATTTCGTTCCTGCGCCGGCCTACGCCTAGCCACCGCTTTCGTACCGAGGATGAGGGGCTGTGGCGTCTGATCTCGCATCTCTCGTTGAACAGATTGTCGCTTGCGGAGAATGGCGTAGACGCGCTGAAGGAAACCTTCGGGCTTTATAACGCCAGCCGTACGGCGAGCAATCAGCGGATCATCGATGGGCTGACGTCGATCGAGCATCGACCGTCGAGTGCCATGCTGCCGGGCGATCCCTTTCCGGCTTTCGTACGTGGCATTGACATCGAGATCAGCGTCGACGAGCAGGCTTTCGTAGGCGTCGGCCTGTCACTCTTTGTCGCGGTGCTCGAGCACTTCTTCGCACTGTACGTGCATCTCAACAGCTTCACGCGCTTGCGCGTCCGTTCCACGCGCAGTGGCGAGATCCTGACCGTGTGCAAACCGCGCAGCGGTGACATGGTGCTCGTGTGAGGCGTCCGTTCTCAAGTGCAGTCGGGCGGTTGTTTGCGGCCCCGCAGCGCACCGAGTTCTTCCAGGCTGTCCGCTTGCTGCGGCGACATCTTCGGCGGCGCAATGAGCGCGCGCACGAGGCCTTGGGCGAACATGTCCGGTTTGGTAACTCGCTTGCGCTGTCGTTTCCGGCCAGCGAAATCGAGCAGCTGGAGATTGAGTCCCGCGCGGAGGACGGCTCGCCGCAACGGGTCAAGCTGACGCCGGCCTTTCTCGGATTCACAGGCAACCAGGGTGTGCTGCCGCAGCACTACACCGAGCGCCTGCTTGACCGCGAGGTGCTGCACCGTGACCGCGCTGCGCGCGCCTTCCTGGATATTTTCGCCAACCGGAGCGCCGTTCAGTTCTTTGGCGCCTGGGAGAAATACCGGCCGCATTTTCAGTTCGAGGCAGAAGGCCGCTCGCGCTATCTGCCCACGGTATTGTCGTTCGCTGGGTTTGGCGCGACGGCCTTGCGCGAGCGTCTCGACGATGGCTCCGACGCATCGCTACACGACGAGACGCTGGCTTACTACGCAGGCATTTTGCGCACCGCGCCCCGCTCGGTGTCGGCGATTGCGGCGGTGCTGGCCGAGTACTTTGACGCGCCGATCAAGCTGGTTCCGTTTGTTGGTCAATGGTTCCGCTTGCCGGACGAGAGCCTTGCCCAACTCGGCATGGCAAACGCCACGCTGGGCGTCGATGCCGTCTGCGGCGCGCGGATCTACCAGCGCGATTCGCGCATCCGCATCGAGGTCGGGCCGCTTGCGCGCAGTGCATTCCTATCGTTCATGCCGGGGGGCTCTGCGGCGCGCGCTCTCGACCGACTTCTCGGCATCGCGCTTGGACCGACCATCGAGGTCGAGCTCCGTGTGCTGCTCGATCGCCGTGAGGTTCAACCCTTGAAGGTTGGCCTCGCAGGTGGCGGGCGCCTCGGTTGGGACAGCTGGCTTGCGAGCGAGCCTCTGGCCGATGACCCGGACGATGCCACCTACCGATTCATGCCCGGCTTCATGCGCGGGCAAACGCAACCTTCAATGAGCCCAACATGAGTACGCATCTCAAAGTCCTGATCGGGAAACTCAACGACACTTGCCGCCAAGCGGCTGAACGCGCCGCGGCGATTTGCATGGGGCGAGGGCACTATGAGGTCGACATTGAACATCTTTTCTCGGCCCTCGCGGAACAAGCTGGCAGCGACTTTGCCGTGGTCGCGCATCGTGCCGGCGTCAGTGTGCAAGGCCTGCAACAGGACCTGGAGGCGGAGTTGTCACGCCTCCCGACCGGTAATACCCGCACGCCGGTGTTCGCCGAGCGCATTCCGCAGTTGCTCGAAGCGGCCTGGCTGATTGCATCGATCGATGACGCGCAGGCGCGTATCCGAAGCGCGCACTTGCTGCATGGCCTGCTGTCGGACCGCAAACTGGCCCAGATGGCGTATCGCGCATCCAAGCTCTTCGCCAAGTTTCCCGTCGACGCGTTGAAGCATGATCTCGCCGCGTTGACGGCGGGGTCGGCCGAGGCGGAACTCGCAACGGCAACGCGCCAAGAGGGAGTCAGCCCCGAGGCTGGACCCGCGGATGCCGCCCCCGCGCGCTCGCGCACGCCAGCGCTTGATCAATACACGACCAACCTCACGGCGCGCGCTGCGGAAGGCAAGATTGACCCGGTCATCGGGCGCGATACTGAAATCCGTCAGGCGATGGACATCCTCCTTCGGCGCCGACAGAACAACCCGATCCTCACGGGCGAGGCTGGTGTCGGCAAGACCGCTGTCGTCGAGGGCCTGGCGCTGCGTATTGCGCAGGGCGACGTGCCGCCGCCGTTGCAAGGTGTATCGGTGCACGTGCTCGACATGGGCTTGTTGCAGGCCGGCGCGAGCGTGAAGGGGGAGTTCGAGAATCGCTTGAAGTGCGTGATCGACGAGGTGAAGAAGAGTCCGCATCCGATCATCCTGTTCATCGATGAAGCGCACACGATGATCGGTGCTGGCGGCGCGGCCGGTCAGAACGACGCGGCCAACCTGCTCAAGCCCGCGTTGGCGCGCGGAGAGCTCCGTACGATCGCCGCCACGACCTGGGGCGAGTACAAGAAGTACTTCGAGAAGGACGCCGCGCTGGCGAGGCGTTTCCAGGTCGTCAAGGTCGAGGAGCCGACGCCTGAGCTTGCCTGCGCAATGCTGCGTGGCATGGCGCCGTTGATGGAGCGGCACTTCGGTGTTCGCGTGTTGGATGAGGCGATCACCGAGGCGGTGATGCTGTCAGCTCGCTACATCACGGGCCGACAGCTCCCCGACAAGGCGATTGGGGTACTCGATACTGCTTGCGCGCGCGTTGCGCTGGCCCAGAGCGCGACACCGGGGCCGATAGACGATCTGCGCAAACAGATCGATCGCCTCGATGTAGAGCTGGCAAGCCTTGCTCGAGAAGGGGCGCTGGGCATGGCACATGACGCGCGTCGCAAGGATCTTGGCGCCCGGCGTGAAGCCCACGCCGCCGAACTTGCTCGGCTTGATGCGCAATGGCAACAGGAGCGCGCATTGGTTGCACAGATACTGGCGCTGCGCGCAGCCCTGGCCGAAGGTGCTCCTACGGATGATCCGCGCCATGGCGAGCTGGCAGCGCTCACGGTGCAATTGGCGGGCGTGCAGGGCGAAGCGCCTCTGGTACCGCTGCAGGTTGATGGCCGCACAGCCGCCGAGATCGTTGCCGCGTGGACCGGTATTCCGCTCGGGCGCATGGTGAAAGATGAGATCCGCGCCGTGCTCGGTCTGCGCGACGCGATGGCTGAACGGGTCATCGGGCAGGATCACGCGTTGGAGGCGATTGCGCAGCGGGTGCGGACTGCACGCGCCAATCTTGAGGATCCGAACAAACCCAAAGGCGTGTTCCTGTTTGTCGGCCCCTCGGGGGTCGGGAAAACGGAGACTGCCCATGCCCTGGCCGAAATCCTTTATGGCGGTGCGCGCAGTCTCGTTACGATCAACATGAGTGAATACCAGGAAGCTCACTCGGTGTCCGGCCTCAAGGGCTCGCCCCCGGGCTATGTGGGCTATGGCGAGGGCGGCGTGTTGACCGAGGCGGTGCGTCGCCAGCCCTACAGCATCGTGCTGCTTGATGAAGTCGAAAAGGCGCACCCCGATGTGCTCGAACTGTTCTTCCAGGTCTTCGACAAGGGTGTCATGGAAGACGCAGAGGGGCGCGAGATCGACTTCCGCAACACCATCATCATCCTGACCTCGAACGTGGCTTCGTCGACGCTGATGTCGGCGTGCCTGAACAAGGGGCCGGAGGAACTGCCAACGCCTGACGCCTTGCTCGATGCGATACGTCCGCAACTCTACAAAGCCTTCAAGCCGGCCTTCCTCGGGCGCCTCAGCGTCGTGCCCTTCTACCCGATCGCTGACGATGTGCTGGCTCAGATCATCCGGCTTAAGCTCGCCAAGATTGCGCGGCGTGTGGCGGAGAACCACAAGGCAGTCTTCAGCCATGACGATGCGCTGGTAGAGGCCGTGCTTGCACGTTGCGTGGAGGCGGATTCCGGCGCCCGCAACGTCGACAACATCCTCAGTGGCACCTTGTTGCCCGAGATTTCGGAAAGCGTGCTTGCGCGCATGGCGGAAGGCGCTGCGATTGCGCGGATCAAGGTGGGCGTGAGCAAGAAGGGTGGCTTCAGTTACAAGGTGAGTTGAGGGCGCAACGTGAGCGTGCTGTTCGATCTGCCGTATGCGCAATACCTGGATGCCGGCCCGACTGCGCTGCCTGGCGTAACCTTCCGTGATGGCCAGGCGGTGCTGGGGAACGGCCGAGGGTATCTTGGGGTGCTGACCCCAGGCGCGCTTGCGCGCCTGGGCGCACCATCCCAGGACGAGGTGGTGGGCGACGCGCTGTCGGCCTATCTGTCGGTGATGCTGCAAGGTGTGCGCAGCGGCGCCGGTGCGGTGCATGGCGACGGCGCTGCCGCGCTCACCCGGTTTGCGACGCCGCGCGGTGAGCGCCATCGTGTGCATAGCGATCCGACCCTGCGCAACGCGCTGTTCTCACGTGCGCCCGAACAAGGCCTGGTGTTCGAGGCGACCTTGGTGACCGACCATGACGTGTTGCTGCGGGTCGACCCATTCATGCGTGTTGAGCAGGCGGGCAATACCGGCTTCGGGTGTTTCTTTGACTGCGCTGCGCCGGTACGTGTTTTCCTTGCGGGTGCAGCGCTGCGACGGGTGTTTGATTTCGCCGTGAGCGCCTGACTGCCTGCCGCCTTCGCCAGGGTGGGGCGTATCATCATTCGCCTGACGAAGCGGAGCTGGCGGCATGGCGATAGGTGTTCTGATCATTGGCGATGAAATCCTTTCCGGCAGGCGGGAGGACAAGCATCTACCCAAAGCGATTGCGTTGCTCAAGGCGCGGGGCATGCGGCTCGCTTGGGCACGCTACTGCGGCGACGAGCGTGACCGGTTGATCGCCACCTTGCGCGACTGTTTTTCGAGTGGCGATGTTTTCTTCTCATTCGGCGGAATCGGCGCGACGCCGGATGACCATACGCGGCAGTCCGCCGCCGCGGCGCTTGGAGTGCCGCTAGCGCTGCATCCAGAGGCCGAGGCCGAGATTCGCGGCCGGTTCGGGGCCGAGACGACGGCCAATCGGCTCGAGATGGGCACCTATCCGACAGGCGCGCGCATCATTCCCAACCACTACAACCGCATTCCCGGGTTTGCGATTCAAAACGGCTACTTTGTGCCGGGCTTCCCGGTCATGGCGTGGCCGATGCTCGAATGGGTGTTGGACGGCGAACTGTCTGCACTGCATCACGCCGAGCCGTATGTGGAGTCATCGATGTGGGTCTTCGACGCGCAGGAGAGTCAGATCAGCGCGCTGATGCTTTCGGTGCAGGAGCAGTTCGGCGTCACGGTTTTTAGCCTTCCGAATGCACATGCCCCGGGCGGTCGCCGCCAGATCGAGCTGGGTGCCAAGGGCGAGCCGGCTGCCGTGGTGGCGGCGATGGATGCATTGCGCACGTCGTTGGCCGCGATGGGGTTTCCGACCGAATCGCTGGCGAGCACGTGATTCGACGGCACAAAAGAAAAGACCGCAGGGTTGCGCTGCGGCCTTAAGTCGGACGTCACGAATCGCGCCTGCACGCGACGCCCGATGGAGGGCTGTTGCAGGGCAGCCGAAGCTGCCCTCAGAAGGAGGCGATCAGGCGGCCTTCTTCGATGCCTTGGCCGGCGCGGAGCCGCTGACGGCCTTGACGGTTGCGTCGGTCGCGGCGGTCACGTTGGCTTCTGCGATTTCGGCAACTTGCTTGGTCGCCTTGGTCAGGCTGTCGTAGGCCGAATTGGCGGCTGCGATGGCCGACTTGACGGCGGCGATGGCGACATCAGAACCAGCCGGAGCAGACTTGGCCGCCTTGTCCAGGGTGGCGGACACCGACTTGTTGACTTCAGCCAGTTGGCCTTCGACCAACTTGGAGATTTCTTCCTGAGCTTGGGCGCCGATTTCATAGACGCTGCGGGAGTACGCAACGCTCTTCTCGACGATCGGCTGGGCCAGCGAGGTTTGCAGCGTCAGCAGCTCTTGCACGTCCTTGGCGCCGAGTACGGTCTTGGCGTTGGCAATGCTGTCTTCCAGCAGCGCGCGGGCGGCGGTCAGGTTGAGGTTGGCCAGACGCTCGGCGCTGGCAAACGCCGTGTTGGCGATGCTCAGCAGCGATTCGACTTGGGCCTTGCTCACAGCGGCGAATTGTTCAGGGGTAGCGAACATGGTTGATCTCCTTTGATTGACTCAGGGGCAAAAGATTTTGCACCGCAACAATTCCGATTATAGAGGCGACTTTGGTCGCGTCAAGTATTTTTTGTTGCGGTGCAATATCTGACCGGGCAGTCAAGCCGATGGCGATCTAATTCACTGATCTGATTGCAATTTTCTGTTGTGACCTAATGCGCTTTGCGCGTCTCTCGACGCGCAGTTTGCGCTATGCCGCATGACAGGAGAATGACTGCGTGGCGACTGGTTTCAGCGATGTGTGAACCGGGCTGCACGTTTTTCGAGAAACGCGCTCATGCCTTCGCGCTTGTCCGCAAGCGAGAAGGCTGCATGGAATACCCGCCGCTCAAACAGAAGCCCTTCGGCAAGACTGCTCTCATACGCGCGGTTGACCGACTCCTTGATCATCATGACGACAGGTAGGGAGTAGCTTGCGATCGTATCCGCCGCGGCAAGGGCTTCGTCGAGCAGGCGCTCGGCCGGCACGACGCGGGACACCAAGCCGGCGCGCTCGGCTTCGAGCGCGTCCATCATCCGGGCGGTGAGGCACAGATCCATGGCTTTGGCTTTGCCGATTGCGCGTGGCAGGCGTTGGGTGCCGCCGGCGCCGGGCAGAATCCCAAGTTTGACTTCGGGCTGCCCAAAGCGCGCCGTGTCGGCCGCGATGATGATGTCGCACATCATCGCGAGTTCGCAGCCGCCACCCAAAGCGAATCCCGCTACCGCAGCGATGATCGGCTTGCGACAGCTCTTGATGCGCTCCCAGTTGCGGGTGATGAAGTCGGATTTGTAGACGTCGATGTAGTCCCAGTCGGCCATTGCGCTGATGTCGGCGCCGGCAGCGAAGGCTTTTTCCGACCCGGTGATGACGATCGCGCCGATATCGTCGTCGTGCTCAAAACCGTTCAACGCGGCGCCCAACTCGTCGATCAGCGCATCGTTCAAGGCATTGAGCGCCTTGGGCCGGTTCAACGTAATGAGGCCGACACGCGCACGGCGTTCGACCAGAATCGTCTGGTAGTCCATTCCCCCTCCGATGGATGTGCCTGAAGGCCGCACCCCCCGGAGCGGCCGTGGGCGAGATGCCTAGCGCTGGCCGGTACCGGCGGGTTTGCCGGCGGCGTCCTGCTTCTTCGGCTGAATCGTGACTTTGACGCGTGCCTCAGTGTTCTGGACGACGGTGGCGTTGGGGCCGTTGGTGACGAGGTAGGTCTCGTTGTAGCCGTCGTAGTTGATGTACTGGCCGCTCACATCATCCTTGCCGCTCACCACCTTGGCGCGGTTGAAAAGCTGGACCAGATCAGTCTTCGCGTCGTATTCGATCCGCTCGGCTTCGCCGTCCACCCACTCTTCCTTCTGCTCGCGTTTCTGGCGGAAGCGCGCAAGCCCGCCTTGGCCTCCGGTGGCGACGCCCTTCTGGAAGCCTTCGATGTCCTGGGTCACGACCACCTTGTCGGACAGGATCGTCAGCGTGCCTTGCGTAAGCTTTACGCGGCCCTCGAAGATCTGGACCTTGTTCTTGTCGTCGACGGTGACACGGTCCGCTTCGATGTTGACCGGCTTGTCTCGGTCAGCGCGTTCGGCGTGGGCCGCCGTTGCTGACGCCAACAGAACGCCTGCGAGCAGCAGTGAACTTACGATGCGTGCGAGAGTCATTGCCCGCTTCCCTTCGTATTGCGATAGAGCGTTGCGCGGGCCTGGCCGATGGTCGCAACGCCGTTGATCTGGTCAATTTCCAAGCCGACACCGTCGATCACCGATTGGCCGCGCGTCATGTGCACCGGCTTGTCGGTGACGGCTTTCTCTTCGTCCGGGCGCACGGTGATTTCACTGGTTTCGAAGGTCATTTCTGGCAGTCCTTCTGCGGCGTCGCGACGGCCGCGCACTTCACCGCTCAGGAACACTTCGTCGCCCGGCCCGGAAATGCGGGCTTGCCGCGCGGTGACATGCAGCGTCTGCGGTTTGCCGAAGTGCTGCAGGTTCGCGTCCTCGACGTGCGTGCTGTCGTCATCGGGATAGTGGCGCGCGACGGCGGCTTCCAGCACGTACAGTCGCTTGCCGGTGGCGTCGAATCGTTCTTGCACCGAGCGGGTCGCAACCATGTCCGGGTCGTGCCGAAAGCGGCCATCGGCTCGCGTGGCTTGGCCGCTGACGTAGCGTTCGAGCCAGAACGCCGTGCCAGCCAGCAAAGCCGCAAGAAGCAGCGGAAACAGACCGGACCAGGTGCGCTTCATCAGTCGGCCAGGTAACGGGCGTGGAAGGCGTCGAGCTTGCCTTGCGCTGCGAGGATGAAGTCGCAGACTTCGCGCACCGCACCGCGCCCGCCGGGTCTGCCCGCAACCCAATCCACGTGATTGCGCACCAGCGCGTGGCCATCCGACGTCGTTGCCGAGAACCCGCATGCACGCAGGATCGGCAGGTCCACGACATCGTCACCCATGTAGCCAGCCTGAGCCGGTTCGAGCTTGAGATCGCCAAGCAGGCTGTGAAGCACTGCGCGCTTGTCTTCCACGCCTTGATAGAGGCGCTCGATTTGAAGATTCGCGCAACGCTGCTCCAGTGCCTTGGAGCGGCGGCCGGTGATGATCGCGAGTTCGATGCCGGCCATCTGCAGCATGCGCAGGCCATGGCCATCAAGGGTCGAAAACCCCTTCATGACGTCGCCCTCTGCGGTGAACCAGATGGTTCCGTCGGTCAGTACGCCGTCGACGTCGAAGGCCATTAGTTTGAGGCGTGCTGCGCGTTCGTGTGCGCGATCCATCAGATTACCTTTGCGTCCATCAAGTCGTGCGTATTCAGGGCGCCGACCAGTTGCTGCGCATCGTCGATCACCAGAATCTGGTTGATGCGCGCGCGCTCCATCGTTGCGGCAGCTTCCGCAGCGAGCGCATCGGGTGCGATGCTGCGTGGGTTGCGGTGCATCACGTCGGCGACCTTCAGGCCGCGCATGTCGGTTTCGGCACCAAGCAGGCGGCGAAGGTCGCCATCAGTGAAGATGCCGATAGCGTGGTTTTGATCGTTCACGATTGCGGTCATGCCCATGCCGCCGCGGGTGACCTCAAGCAGCGCTTCGGCAAACGTCGCCGTTTCCGGTACGCGTGGAATGCGCTCCCCAGTGCGCATCACGTCGGACACGCGGGTTAGCAGCCTGCGACCCAGTGCGCCACCAGGATGCGAACGGGCGAAATCGTCCGGGCCAAAGCCGCGCGCGTCGAGCAGTGCAACCGCCAGCGCGTCGCCCAACGCAAGGGCTGCGGTGGTGCTGGCTGTAGGTGCGAGGTTCAGCGGGCAGGCCTCGCGCTCGATCGTCGCGTCGAGATGCACGTCCGCAAGCTTGGCCAGTGCCGAGGACGGATTGCCGGTAATCGCAATCAGGTGCGCGCCATGGCGTTTGATCAGCGGGGCAATCGTCAGGACCTCCCCGGTGGTGCCGGAGTTCGAGAGCGCAATCACGACATCCGACGCTGTGATCATGCCTAGATCGCCATGCGCCGCCTCGGCTGCGTGTACGAAATAGGCCGGCGTGCCGGTGGAGGCAAAGGTGGCGGCGAGCTTGCGGCCAATGTGGCCGGATTTACCGACGCCGGTAACGATGACGCGACCGCTGGCACCCAGAATCATCCGGGTCGCAGCAACGAAACTGGCGTCCAGTCTGCGCGCCAGGGTCAGAACCGCCTCAGCTTCGATCGACAGCACGTCGCGACCGAGTGACAGCAATTCGTCGTCGGTCGCCCGGGAAACGGCTTGTGGCTTGGTTTCTTGCATGGTCGCGCAACGGTTAAACTCGATCCTCATTATAACAGACGGGTCCTGCCGCCCTTTCGAGGTGAGGCCCGCTGCCACCACGCCCATGTCGCCGTTGCATACGCTCGATTTCGTCCTGTTGCTGCTCGCCGCCTCCGTGGTCGGTGTGATGCTGTTTCACCGCATGCGCCTGCCGGGCGAACTGGCCTACCTTGCCGTTGGTGCGTTGATCGGGCGGGCGGGACTGAACCTGATACCGGATGAGTCGAGCGCTCGCGCGCTGGCGGAGTTCGGCGTGGTGTTCCTGATGTTCACGATCGGGCTTGAGTTCTCGCTGCCCCATCTGATGAGCATGAAGCGGCTGGTGTTCGGCCTCGGTGCGGCGCAGGTCGGGGCGACGACGCTGCTGACACTTGGATTCGGCGCGCTGCTGGGTGTGCAGCCGGGGGCTGCGCTGGTTCTGGGGGGGGCGCTCGCGATGTCCTCCACCGCGTTGCTGTCGAAACTGTTGATTGATCGGATGGAGCTTGATGCACCCCATGGCCGCATGGTGATGGGGGTGCTCTTGTTCCAGGATCTTGCTGTGGTGCCCTTGCTGGTGCTGATCCCGGCGCTTTCTCAGCCGCCCGAGGCGCAACTGCAGTTGCTCTTGCTTGCGGGCCTCAAGGCCACGGTTTTGTTGGCGATCGTGCTGTATTTCGGGCAGCGCCTGCTCGGGCGCTGGTTCTTGCTGGTGGCCCGGCGGCGTTCGTCGCAACTGTTCATGCTCAATGTGTTGCTGGTGACGCTGGGGCTGGCCTGGCTAACCGAGCACTTTGGCTTGTCATTGGCGCTGGGCGCGTTTGTCGCCGGCATGCTGATCTCTGAGACCGAGTATCGCTATCGCGTTGAAGAGGACATCAAGCCGTTCCGCGACGTGCTGCTCGGGCTCTTCCTCGTCACGGTCGGCACCTTCCTCGATGCGAGGGTGATCTTCGGGCATCTGCTGTTGGTGCTGGGCATGCTGGTTGGCATTCTGGCGACGAAATTCGCGGTGGTGTTTGCGGCAGCGCGCCTTTTCGGCGCCACGCCGGGCAACGCGGTACGCAGCGGCTTGTGGCTGTGCGCTGGCGGCGAATTCGGCTTCGTGCTGCTTTCGCAGATGTCCGCCAACAAACTCGGCAGCGATGCGCTGATACAGGCCGCCGTTGCCGCCGTGGTGCTGTCGCTGTTGGCTGCGCCCTTCATCGTGCAAGCCAGCAATAAACTGGTGATGCGTTTCGTCGCGTCGGAGTGGCTGCTGCGATCGATGGAGCTCACGCGCGTGGCTGCGCAATCCATGACGACCGAACGGCATGTGATCATCTGCGGCTATGGCCGCACGGGGCAGCTGTTGGCGCGCTTCGTCGAGCAGGAAGGCGTCGGCTACGTCGCCCTCGATCTGGACCCCGATCGCGTACGCGAAGCCGCGGCGGCCGGCGAGACCGTTGTGTATGGTGACGCCGCGCGTCGCGAAACCCTGATTGCGGCGGGCGTGGCGCGCGCCGCTGCGATCGTGGTGTCCTACGCGGACGTGGGCTCTGCGTGTCGGGTTACGGATCTGGTGCGTGAGTTGCGGCCGGACATCCCGGTGGTTGTTCGTGCGCTTGAAGAAGCACAGCTTGAGAAGCTGACGGCTGCGGGGGCTGCCGAGGTCGTCACCGACATCTTTGAGACCAGCATCACGCTGGCCAGCCACACCATGGCGCTGACCGGCGTGCCGCTGTCGCGTGTGATCCGCCGCGTGCGCGACATCCGCTCGCAGCGCTACGCGCTGATGCGTGGCTACTTCCACGGGCGCTCCGATGCCGCGGATGACCCGGACGCTACGCTTGAGCGCCTGCACTCAGTGGCTTTGCCCGACGGCGCCGGCTGTATCGGGCGATCGATCGCCGAGTTGGCTTTGCCGGAGGCGGGGGCGAAAGTGTCCGCGGTGCGCCGGCGCGGGGTGCGTGCGATCAACCCTGAATCGGATCTGGTATTCGAGACCGGCGACGTGGTGGTGCTGCTGGGGACGCCAGAGTCTCTTGCGACGGCGGAGGCAAGGTTGTTGCAGGGAGTGTGAATGACAACGGGCCGCTATTGCGGCCCGTTGTAATCGCGTAGGGCGATCAAAAACCCATACACACGATGTAGGAATCGCCGTCGACGACCGTACCTGATGACACGGGAGTCAACGTAAAGCCACCGCTGCTGGCTGCTTTCAGCGCGCTCGTCGCGACCATTGATCCAGTCGCTGGGTCTCCGTCATCCATGAGTGCGTCTAACGGAATAACGCGGCGCCCCCGAACGTTGTTCGCACAGATGTAGAGCACGCCGCGCAGACGGTTCGCGCCGTTGCTGATAGGGGAACTGGTCAGTCCAAACACCCCGAGATCAGTATGTTTGGGGTTTCCATCCGTGACTTCGCCGGTGAGAAGCCCTGCGCGACGAAGATGCTCCCAAGCGCAAATCGGCTCGGTGTCGGAGTCTTTCGCGGCAAACGGATCGCCGTCAATAACGCCGTTGCCAGCGCCTGACACGCTGCACGCGTCGGCGCCCCATCGACCAGTGGAGCCCCCAGCCTTCGTATCGTCGCCTGGAAGCGCCCGATACTTGTCCTGGTAAGTCAGCACTGCAACTGAAATCGCCCGAATGTCCTGGGCGATGTTCTTGACCTTGGCGCTCTCGATTAGCTCCTGGCCTTTCAGGACGCCGCCAAGCAGCAGACCGATGATGACCAATACAATTGCGATCTCGACTAAGGTGAAGCCGGCTTGCCGTTTCATGAAGGACTTCCGTTGGAGGCTGTGTGCCCGAGATGATCAGCAGGATCCGTGCCCGACCGCGGGCGGCGCGGCAGTCAAGTGATACCGTGGGTTTGTCGCGAGGGAGGCGTTGCTGTTTGGGGTGTGGTGTCGAAAATTCGACGCTATTGCGACGTAATCTGGACGCATCGTCGAAATGGCAGTGAGCGCCGGCGACCAATGGCGCGACACGGTGCGCAAGCCAGGCCACGCGCTGGCCGCGATGTTGGCGTGTCTGCAACTTGCGCTGGTGGCGGGGTTCGACGGCTGGGCCGGCCGCATGTTGCTGACGGCGCACTTGGGTGCGTTTCTGCTTTGGCAGCCCATGGTGTCGGCCAATCGCCGGCTCGACGTGATGCCGCTGGTGCTGCTGCTCGCGGGGCTTGTCGCTTTCCAGTGGGCCCTTGGCTGGGTGAGTCTCTCGGTATGGCTCTGCATGTTGGCTGGCCTGGTCGTTGCGCAGGCGGCCAGCCGTAGCGCTCGGCGGGAGCGGTTGCCCGATCTGCTCGGTTTCGGCTATCTCGTACTCGTCCTGCTGGCCTGGGTGGTGCCGCTCGGCGTGCCGCTGGATCCGGACGTGCGAAGTCTGCTCGCGCGGCTCGCTCGTGACAGCGGCTACGTGGTCGTCGTTCTGGTTGCCCTGGCTGCGCTGACGAAGCGGTGGCAGCGCGCGGGCGCCCTGCCGGACTTCGCCGCCGCGGCCACTGCGATGCTGGCGGTGGGCGTGATCGTGCTGACCGCGCTGGCCTTCATGTTTCTGACGGGCGCTTCTTACGAGCGAGCGCTGCTTCAGTCGGTGGGCTCGGTCGCCGTTGTGCTGCTCATGTTGGGCTGGCTCTGGAATCCGAGGGGGGGCTATTCCGGCGTGGCGCTGCTGTTGTCGCGCCGCGCATTGGCTGGGTCATTGCCGCTTGAGGAATGGCTGGGCGAGGTATCGGAAGAAGCGCGCAATGCGCCCTCGGCGACGGCCTTTCTTGCCGCCGCGGCGAGTCGGATGCTGGAGTTGCCCGGTGTGACGGGTGTCGCCTGGCAAGCAGAGCCGGGGCTTGATGGGAGTGTCGGGCGCCTCGGGCGCCATACGAACCGGATCGCACACGGTGATCTGGTGGTGACCATCGGTACACGCGGCACGGCGGATGCGGTCACGCTCTGGCGTTGGGATTTGATGGTCAACATCCTTGCCGAATTCCTGGTGTCCCGGCGGCAGGCTGCCGACCTCGCCGAGATTGGCTATCTGCGCGCGATCCATGAGACCGGCGCGCGCCTGACCCACGATGTAAAGAATCTGCTGCAGTCCTTTGAGGCGATTCTCTACGCGGCGGAGAGCGGTTTTAATCGCGACCCTGAGGGAACGCAAGCGCTGATCCAGCGCCAGCTGCCCACTTTGGCCGCGCGTCTGCGGCTGACATTGGACAAGCTGCGCCAGCCCGGCCCCGATGCAAGCGAGTCGATCATGCTGCCCGACTGGTGGGCGCGACTGCAGGTGCGATTGCACGATGTGGCGTGCGTCGGTAGCCCTGATCCGATGTTGAGCGTGCCGGCGGGCCTATTCGATCGATTCGTCGACAACTGTGTCCAGAACGCACGCGACAAAGCTGATTCCCGCGGTCGGCCAACGATTGCGGTACATCTGCGCGGGGAGGGGCGTGGTTTTGCGCTTGAGGTTCGCGATGACGGCATGGCGGTGCCACCGGAGCGTGCCACGCGCCTGATGCGCGAGCCGGTGGCATCGGACGCGGGACTCGGTGTCGGGCTGATGCAACTCGCGCGCGAGGCTGCCTTGTTGGGGTGGCGTGTGCGGCTGGCGGAAAACCGGGATGGCGGCGTTTGCTTCCGCCTGGATCGCCCTCAGGCCGGCGATACGACGCGCTGAGGCAGATCTGGCGCGATCTCCACCAGGTCGCGACGGGCCGACAGGCGGTGCACTACGACCGTGCCCTTGCCCTTGATCGGGACAATGTGCGGAGGGTCGAACACGAACCGATTGCGGAGCCGGTCGTAGGTGGCGGCATCACACTGGATCGACCCGGGGGCGCCCTCGCCGGTAATCCGGCTCGCGAGGTTCACCGTGTCGCCCCAAAGGTCATAGATGAACTTCTTCTTGCCGACGACGCCGGCGACCACCGGCCCGGTACCAATGCCGATCCGCACCCGCAGCGGATTGGCGCCACGCGCGCCAGCACCGGCGAGCCAGTCGCGCATGTCGAGCGCCAGTTGTGCCACCGCCTCGCAGGGGTCGCGCAGATCGGTATTGAGACCACCCGCGACCATGTAGGCGTCGCCGATCGTCTTGATCTTCTCGAGCCCGAGGCGTTCTGCCATTTCGTCGAACTGCGAGAAGACGCGGTTCAACATGCCGAAGACCTGCTGCGGCGTCATGTCCGAAGCCAATTCGGTGAAGTTCACAATGTCGGCGAACATCACGGTGACTTCGGCGAAACCATCCGCGATCGTGCAGTCATCGTCCTTGAGCCGTTGGGCAACCGGGTGAGGCAGGATGTTGAGCAGCAGGCGCTCGGAGCGCTCCTGCTCGACATGCAGCTGGCGGTGGGCGTCTTCCAGCTCGCCGCGCGCCTTTTGCCGCTCAACGATAGCGAAACGCATCAGCAACCACACGATCGTGGAAATGGTGGCGAAGTTGAGCGTGAAGAAGGCCATCGAGGCCTTCAACGGCACGGGCGACGGTGCAGCGACGAGGTAATCGGCAAGCAGGAAGTCGAAGGTACCGGTCAGCAGGGTCAGGAAAACGTAGGCGGCAAACCACGGCACCGATTCGCGTGGCCCGGCACACAGCAGTGCCCCGACGGGCGCGAGCAAGCCCCACAGGATGACGCCGGACGCGGTGACGAAATTGCCCAGCGCCCACTGTGCAATGAAAGGGAAGAACAAGAAGATCGCCAGCTGGCTGAAACGGAACACCGCGAAGTTCCCACTTGCCGCGTAGATCAGCAGATTCGCGGCAACCAGCACCTGCAGTACGAAGGGCAGGGTGGTCGATAGCTTCGGGCCAAGCGCCCAGTAGATCAGCAGCCAGCCGATTGCCGCGACCGACACGAGGCCGCTCGCCAGCACAAGCAGCGCCTTCTGCAGCCGCAGCTCCTCGCTGTCGTTGGGGGTGATGCCCGCGTTGCGCAGGCGTTCAATGAAGCTCATCGTGCTGTGCATGATGCCAGACAGTGTGTCGCCGTAACGCGACGCGGGTCAAGGCAGCTTGCCGGCGGTAATCATGCGGTTGAACAGCACATAGCGCGAGATCCAGATCACTTCGTCATCAAACGCGCCACCTGGGGCGCCCGCGTTCTCGCTGATCGGTCGCGAGATGACGACTGACGCGCTGTTAGTCCCGTTGGTTGTCTCGTCGGCGCCCGCGGTCGCGCTGCCGTCGATGGTGTTTCCATCGGCAGTGGTGCCGAACAGTCCATTGGGGCCGAACGACCAGATCGCGGCGACAGCGGCACCATCGCTGGCGATCCGCGTGCCCAAAGCTTGGCCGCCTTGGACGGATAGTTTCGTTGCCGCAACACTGGTGTCGAGTGTGATTGGCGGTGACGCGTCACTCACCTCATTGCCGGTGGCGTAGGCGAGGCGACGGCCGTATCCGTCGATCGCCACAATGCCGAGATCGCTCCAGGGCAGAAGACCCCGGCGCGACTTGCAGGCTTTGGTATTGGGGTCGCGGTTTTCCTGCCCCTGATCGGGAGCTCCGCCGAGCGACGGGCAGGGGAGATGACCATTTGCAGCTGCAAATGCCAGTAGCGCCTCCCGTGCCTCCTCAAGCGCTGCCCGTGTCTCCGAGGTCTGTCGCTGTACCATCTGAACGCGCACAGCCATCAGCACGCTTGCGCCGAGAATCGCGATCACGGTCATTGCGACAGCAAGCTCGATCAGTGTGAAGCCGCTGCTATTGTGACGAATGGGTGTGCTGGTCATGGGGTCGGAGCGCGAACGAGTCGAGGCGGATTGGCGATGCTGAATTCAGCCTGCCAGCCTGGCAGGCTGAGGCGAGCACTGTCCGGCGCGATCGGGCTGTATTGCGTGTAGTCGAGCCAGCGGTTGAAGCAGAGCCATTCGGCAGTGTAGTTGCCCGCCGTATCGTAGCGACTGCAATCGCCGTCCGCTTTCGGTGAGACGCTGGCGGGCGGCGAAAACACGGCCAGAACGGTTGTGTCCAGGAAGTTGAGCTTCAAGCGGCCGGTTCCGTCATCGGCAAGCAATGAAGCGGCGTCGACGCCAGAGGCGTACAAGCCCCGCAGACCGTGTGTCGCCGGGGCGTCACGCCCTGCGAGCGCGATCAGTACTCGCGCTTTTGCGGCCGCGAACAGTTTTTCAGACGTAATGGCAATGACACGGTCGTTGAACGCGGTATCCGGCGTGCCGGTGATGAATCCGGGGCCGCCGGCCGCGTTATCGATCCCCCCGCGGCTTTCCAGAAACGCATTTGCGCTGCCCCCGTTGCAGCCCGATGGTGTGGCCGTTCGGGATTGTCCAGACAGGGGGCGGCCCGGCGCAATGATCACGGCGACCACCGGTTGGCTCATTCCGGTGGTGCTGTCCCTGAGGGTCAGATCGCCGAGGTAGCTGGGGTTCATTGCCGGCATCGTGCCGCCCGAACCCCGCGACGCAGGGGCGATATTGTTGCGAGCGTTGGGCGAGATGGCATACCACAGGCACTCGCCGCTGCCATCCAGAGGCATTTCAACGCCCAGCGTTTTCCAGGGAAGACGCCCGACTGCGCGGCTGCTGCAGTTCAGGTCAGCAACACCGCTGTTGTCGAAGTCCGGGCAAAGGAGGCTGCCGGGGGAGCTGTCCTCCCAAGCGGCATACGCGATTACCGCGTCACGAGCGAGCATCAAGGCTTTGTCCGTGCGGATGCTCGCTTGCAGCTCAAAGCCGCCAAAGGTGCGCAGGGTTCGAACCGCGACAAAGGCGGCAATGGCGCTCAAAAGGATCAGCAGGATCGGCAGCGCGAAGCCGCCAGAGCCCTTTGACTTCACCGTGTGCCGTCGTCGGAAACCATGCGGACCGAAGCGCCGACCGGCAATTCGATGGATTGTCCGTTTCCGGTGGCGACGCGCGCACTGCGCTCGCCGATCTTGAGTACCGAGGCGCGGTCATTGCGTGCAACGCCGTTCACCCACACCGTACTGCGGCCGTCGCTGGTGCGCACGATGCCGTCCAGCCGTAATTCGGTCTCCGCCGGCGCGGCGACGCCTGGCTCGACGTTGCGTTCGCGCATGGCGTCGAGTTTGGCACGTCGTTCGGCACTATTGAACAGGCGGCCCAGCGGCGCGGAAGGGTCCGGCGTCGCGTTTTGCGCGAATGCCGTACCGGCAGCGAGCAGAAGGATCAGGGGGGTGAGTTTCATGGCGTGTGCGGGCCTGGAGTACCAAGCGTAATCCAGTCTAGCTCACAAACCGCCGACACGGGAGCGCCATCCGCCGCGGCATCGGTGCCGCGGTCGAGTGTGCAGCGTCGGGGTAGCACCGTTGCACTGCGGATCCCGCGAAGGTCGGCAAGCAGGCGCAAGAGGTCACCCTCATGCCAGAGTTGGGCGCGCAGCGTCATCGTGCTGGCCTGCAGCGGCAGTTCCGGCGTGGCGGTTGAGAGCATACGTTGCGGCGCGACCTCGAACTCCAGTTGAGAGAGCTTGCGCTGCGCGCGTTCTCGCGTGAGCGCTTCGGCCCATTCAAGCCGACGTTCCGGGCCGATTACACCCTGCTTGCGGAGGTTTTCGTATTGCGCCAATGCGCGTCGGATCTCTGGCTCGTCCTGCTGGGCGCGGCTGAGGCGCGACGCAATCGCGGTGCGTTCGTCGTTGGCGCGGCGATAGTCGATTTCGGCTTGCTCCTTGCCGTGCAGTGCGACCGACAGCGCGGCAAAGCCGATGCCGATCATGCTTGCCGCCAGCAGTAGGGCGATGACGAAGCGGCGCATGGCCGGGGCGTTGATCACCGCGGCCTCCCTTCCGGATAGCTCGCCTTGAGCACGAAGCGCGATTCGGGTTCGCGCGGCCCGGTGCTGCTGCGCAACGTGCGGTCCGACGTGTACTCGAACGGCAAACGCACAATGCTGGCCTCGATGGCCCCTTCCCGCCGGATATCGTCGAGCAGGGCGTTGATTGCCATGACCGCTTCGCGTTGGCTCAGGCCGGCCGATGAGGGCAGGGTGGCTTCCAGCGTCAGCATGTCGCGCACCGGTGTCTGTGATGGGGCGTTCGGTGCGGTCGTGGTATTCGCCGGGCGTGCGCCGTTGGCGCGGTCCAGCGCCTCGGCCGCGAGTGACCATTCAAGGCGCTTGAGTTCGATACCCGGGTGACGATCGATCGCGCGGCTGAGGCGTACCAGTGAATCCGCAGGCCCAAGGGCCAGGTGGTCGAAGCGTTCGAAGCCGCCGACGCCGGCCTGAAGTGCGTCGAGTGATACCGGCAGTTTCGGCAGGGTTGCGAGCAGCCGCTCGTAGCGCAGATGCCGTGCTTGGGTGTCGAGTCCGATTTCCTCGATCGACTGTCGCAGCGCCCGTGTGTCGAATACTGTCTTGCTGGCGAAGAGCAGGGCTGCGCTCATGCCGACGAGGCCGCATGCGACGGCGATGCGCCGCGCGATCCACCAGCGCCAGGCAAGCCGATCGCGCGCAGGGGCGAACTGAGCGGCGCTGTTCTCGCGCGCGGCCACGTGCAGCAGCAAGGTACTTGAGTCCGAGTCTGCCGGAGGGCGACGCAGCCCGAGCGATTGCGCGCGCTCGACCGGATCGACGAGGACGTAACGCAGCACATCGGAATCCACGCAGGCGTTGCGTACCGCAGCCATGTCACCCTCGTGCGCCAGCACGGCCGTGACGATCGGGGTGCCGCGTGCGATGACGCGCTGAGTCACCAGATATTGGTAAGTTTTCTGGACTTCGAACGGGATCGCCGCGCCCCAGGCCGCCGTATGCGACTCGGCGCTCGTGGCCAAGCGGGAGAAACGCAGGTTGCCGTCTTCAAACAGTGTTTGCCGCAGGCCCGCTGGCGTGAGGGTGACAACAAGGAGGCGCGCGTGGCTGCGTACGTGCTGCCGCAATACGTGCTGTAGCAAGAGTGCGGGTGATGTGATGCCTGTCAGCACCACGTCGGCGGTGCGCAGCCGCTCCATCCAGGGGTCGAGCAGCGCGGGGCGGGTCAGCGCGGCAAACAGGATGCGCTCGTCGCGGCGCCCGGCGCGTTCGCGCCCGAGCGAGATCGCGGTCGCGTAGGGCGAGCCGTAGAAATGCTGGTTCTGCTTTCGTGCAATCAGCGCGCGGCGATCCGGACCGACCACATGCGGGGTGGTATCGACCTGAAACCCCTCTTCCACACAGTCCGCCACCAGCGTGAAGTGCGCGCCGCGGCATTGCTCAAGCCAGGTGCTGAAGCTGGCCAGTCCCGCGTCATCACCTTCAAAGCGAGGGCCGGGGCTGAGTTCGCCTGACTGCCAGAACCAACTGGCGAGCCCGCCCGAATCGAGATAGAGCAGATGGCGCAGGGACACGTCAGACCTTCATGCGCGTAATGATGTCGTAGATCGGGCCCAGCACCGACATCATCACCCACAGCAACAGGGCGCCGAGCAGCAGCGTGAGCAAGGGTTCCAGCATGGCCTGCACGCGCGCGATGGACTCGCGCACATCGCGTTCGTAGAAGTAGCTGACGTTCTCGAGCGCCTTGTCGAGCGCGCCGGTGTTCTCGCCGATGCGCAACATGCGCGTGACCAGCGGAGGAAACAGGCCGACCTTGCCGAATGCGGCGGTGACGTTCTGCCCCTCGGCGATGTGCTGCTCTACCTGCCCGAGCGCACGTTGCACCAGCTTGTTGCCGGCGACATCCTGCGCGATGCGCACGGCGTCGATGATCGCGATGCCGGAGCCATACATCATCGAGAACAGCGATGCGAAGCGCGCCAGCACGATCTTGCGATACACATCGCCGAACAGCGGCGCCGAGAGTTTCGCGCGGTCGATTCGTACCTGCATGCCCGGGTGATTGAGCGCAAGCAGGCGAACCCCGATCACGCTTGCCGTCAGCAGGGCGAGCAGCCAGCCGCCGTAGTTGCTCACGATCTGCGAAACCCAGATCAGGATGCGGGTGTGCAGCGGCAGTTGCTGGCCGGTAGATAGAAACAGCCGCGATAGCTCGGGGACCACGTAGATCATCGACACCCCGATGGCAGCGAAGATCACCGTCACGACAATGCTCGGGTAGATCACCAGTCGCCGTGTATAGCTCGCCAGTTCATCCTCGCGCTTGAGCGATTCGTTGAGCGCGCCGAGCACTTCGGGCAGGTTGCCAGTGGCTTCACCGGCGCGGATCAGCGCGCAGAACACCGAATCGAACGCGCTGGGTTGTTCCTGCATCGCTTGCGAGAGGCTGCGGCCGCCTTCGATGCTCTCGACGAGGCCCGCCACGATCTCGCGGAAGCGTGGATGTACCGTGGAGTCGCGCAGGTCGCACAGCGACTCGAGGATGGGCACGCCTGCGCGTGTCAGTTGTTCGAGGTGAAAGCAGAAGTGCATCAGCTCGCGCCGCGGGATCTTGCCGCGACGCCATGCGATGCCGGTCCGGGCGGCTTCGCCGTTGATGAAATCGAGGTCCATGCGGCGCAGCCGCAGCTCGAGGTCGACCAGGTTGATCGCTTCCATCTCGCCGCGGATCACGCGGCCAGTGCGGTTCATTGCGCGGTAGGCGAACACGGCCATGACTTGCGCTGGCCTCAGGACATGCGGTCGGTCAGGTCGACGACGCGGGCGAGCTCCGCCAGCGAGGTCGTGCCGTCCAGAACGCGCCGCACGCCGTCTTCGGCGAGCGTACGGAAGCCCTTGGCGCGCGCGGCGTTGCGGATCTCGCGCAAGGTGGCGCGGCGTGCGACCAGCTCATCGAGGTCGCCATCCATGCGCACCACTTCCATGATCGCGCTGCGGCCCTTGAAGCCCTGGAATTCGCAGCGCGTGCAGCCACCCGGTTCATGGATCGCAGCGGGTGCGCGCTCCGGCGCGATGCCCATCAATCGCAGCTCGAAGGCCTCGGGCGCGCGGGCGCGCTTGCAGTGTGGGCAGAGTTTGCGCACCAAGCGCTGGCCGACCACGCCGATGATGTGGCCCGACATGATGTCCGGCTGGATGCCGATATCGAGCAGCCGCGGGATCACGCCGAGTGCGGAATTCGTATGCAGGGTGGAATACACCTGATGGCCGGTCATCGCGGCGCGGAAGGCCATCTCGGCGGTGTCTGCATCGCGGATCTCGCCGACCAGGATCACGTCCGGGTCCTGCCGCATCATCGCGCGCACCCCGTTCGCAAAGTCGAGCTTCGTGGCTTCCGAAATTGAGGTCTGGCGGATCATCGGCATCGGGTATTCGACCGGATCCTCCAGCGTCATGATGTTGATGCCTTCGTCGTTGATGTGGCGAAGGATTGAGTAAAGCGTGGTGGTTTTGCCGCTGCCGGTCGGGCCGGTGACGAGGATGATGCCCTCGGGCCGCGCGATCATCAGCTTGAGCATGTCGAGCTGGGTTTCGGCCAGCCCCAGATCATCGAGCGGCACGATGCCCTTCTGGCGATCGAGCACGCGTAGCACGATGTTCTCGCCGTGGATCGTCGGCTGTGCGGATACGCGGAAGTCCACCGGCCGGCCGCTGATGTTGATCGAGATGCGGCCATCCTGCGGCGCGCGCGTTTCGGCGATGTTGAGGTTGGACATCACCTTCAGGCGCACGGCCATCGCCGCCCAGTACGAGCGGTGCAAGGCCCTGATCTGACGCAGCATGCCGTCGATGCGGTAGCGGATGCGCAGGAAGTTGGCTTCCGGCTCGAAGTGGATGTCGGAGGATTCGCGCTTCACCGCATCGGCAAGCAGGGCGTCCACCAGGCGCACGACCGGCTGGCTGTATTCATCGCCCGAGTACGCGAGGCTGCGGAAGTCGACCTCGCCGGTCTCGATCTCGTTGAGGATGCCGTCAATCGAGAGTTCGTAGCCGTAGTGCTGGTCGATCGCGCGGACGATCTCGGAATCGCCGGCGAGCAGCGTTTCGATCGAGATGTCGTCGGGCAGCGAACTGCGCAGCTTGTCGAGCGCGACGATGTCGTCGAGATCGGAAATGGCCACGGTCAGCGCGCGCCCTTGCGGGTCGAACGACAGCGGCAGCAGGCGGTGCCGTTTTGCCAGCTCTTGCGGTACCAGGCTCAGCGCGATCGGATCGACAATCGCACGCGACAGATCGACCGCCTGCTTGCCGAGCGTTTCCGACAAGGCATCGCGCAGCGTGCTTTCCGAGACGAAGCCCAGCTCGATGAGCAGCTTGCCGAGTGCCTGGTTGGTGCGCGCCTGCTCCATCAGCGCGATGCGGAGCTGGTCTTCGCCGATCAGGCCCTGCGTGATCAGCAGTTGCCCCAAGGGCTGGCGATTAAGCGAGAACGGGTCGGTCATCCGGCTATTGGCTGGCGAGCGATTGCGCACGGCGCATCGCGGCGCCACGGTCGAAGGCTGCTGGTCGCTTGTCTGCCGCCAGCACCGCGCGTTCGTAGTACTGCCGCGCCAGCCGCGGCTGATTCACGCGGTCGAGCGCAACCGCAAGGTTGAAGAGGTAGTCCGGGTTGTCCGGCTCCAGCGTGTGCGCGCGAAAGTAGGCTTGCTGCGCATCGTGCCAGCGCCCCGCGGCGGCTTGCAGGTTGCCAAGTGCGAAGTGGTTGGCGGCGCTTTCCGGCTGTTCCGCAATCGCCGTCTTCAGCCGGCTTTCTGCCGTGATCGGATCGGCCTCCCGTCCCAGCGCCAGCATGCCGGCGGCCGCAACCGGGTCTTGCGGGTTATTCAGCAGTGCTCGTGCGAAGTAATGCTCGGCTTCCTTGGTTTGGCCCTGGCGAAGCGCAGTGGCGGCGAGGCCATTCAGCGCGTCGGCGGCGCGTGGGTCGCTGCGCAGCGCCTCCTGATACAGCGCACGCGCAACAACCAGATCACCGCGTTCGTACGCCGCGTAGGCGGTATCGATCGCGACCGCTGCAGGCGAGCGTGCAGCAGTTGCGCCAGCACGGACTGACACCGCGCCCGCGGAGCCATCAACCAGGTCGCTGACCGGCTGGCGCACTGTACGCGGCGGCGATTTGGGTGCGTCCGGCGACGGTTTGGGCGCGCTGCGCGCTGTTACGTCAGGCTGCGAAGCACCTACGGTTGGCGCCGGTTCGGCTTGTTCGGCGATCGGTTCCGGGGTGCCGGTGACACGGGCAGGCGCGACACCGCTGATTGGCGTGACGACGCCCAGGCTGCGCGGTTGCGTTTGCCACCACACATAGCCGACGCCGGCAGCGGCTATCGCCGCGCCAATGCCCGCGGCCCACCAGGCGGGGGAGGTGCGCCGCACCGGTTTTGCACCGAACAACTGGCGTGCATTGCGTCGCGCCGCTTCGTCCGCGGCTGCGGTGGCGGTCGCGGTGGCACTTGGCAGTGGCGGGCGCGTCGGCCCGCTCGCGGTACGTGGGGCACCGGCGGGGGGCGCCTTGGGCAGGTCCGCGCTGTCAAGATCGATCGGCTCCAGCGTCAGCGCCTCGGCCACTTCTGCCGCGGTGGTGGCATTGCCGTTGCCCGCCTGCTGGCGGTTTGCCTCGGCTTTGCGGAGCGCGTCGATCAGCAGGCTCACTGGGTACTCGCCGGCGACGGGAGTTGTTCGAGGTTGAGCAGGCTGGGCCCGCTTTCGCCTTTGAAGAAGTCGGTCGCGGGCAGGTTGCCCCGCTGGTTGCGATAGTCGCCGTCGAGGCTCGCCTGGCGCACGATCGTCGGTCGCAGCAGGATCACCAGCTCACTCTTGCGGCGGGTGTCGTTGCGGTTCTGGAACAAGGCGCCGACAAAGGGCAGGCCGGCGACCACCGGTACCGTGTCCTTGTTGAGGTCGATCGCGTCCTCCATCAGCCCGCCCATCACGGCGACGTTGCCGTTCTCAACGCGGATCACCGAATCGATCTCGCGCGAGCGGATGATCGGCACCTGGTTCGTGATGCCAAGTGGCTTGAGCACCGGGTTGGGATCGTTCGCGTAGCCCGAGATCCGTGTCAGGCTAGGCCTCACGTTGAGGGTGACGGTGTCGTTGTCGGCGATTTGCGGTGTCACGTTCAGTACCAGGCCGACCGGCACCGAGTGCAATTCAGTGTCGTAGGTGATCTGCGTTTGCGTCTGGTTCTGGCTCGACGTGGTGTTGATCGTGAAATAGACGGTGTTGTCGACGACCTTGAGCACCGCCGTCTGGTTGTTCAGTGCGGAGATCTTGGGGCTCGACAGGACCTTGGTCGTGCCGAACGAATCGAGCAGCTTCACCGTGCCCATGAAACTGCCGCCCGACGAGGTAAAACCGATCTCTATCAGACTGGAAGTCGGGCCAGTGATCGCGCCAGCCGCCTTCTGCACGATCGTCAGTCCGGTGCCAGAGAGGTTCAGCTTGCTCCAGTCGATGCCCTGCTGGTAGTTGTCGGAAAGCTCGACCTCGGCAATCGTCGCCTCGATCAGTACCTGGCGCCGCGCGCTGTTGACCACCTTGTCGATGAATTCCTGGATCTTCTCGTGCTGCCGGGCAGTCGCACGGACGGCCAGAATGCCGGCTTCCTTGTTCGCGATGACCGACGCCGACTCGCGGAAGCGCACAACCTGCGTCGGCCACTGGCCCAAGGACTCGTCGTTGTCACCATCCGGCGCGCCGCGCCGCGTTGCTGTCGCATAGCAATTGCGCATCGCGTCAGCGTCGTCGGGGTAGAGCTTCTTGCAGCGGTCGAGCTGGTATTTGTCTTGTTGCACCGCTGCGTTGCCGCGCGCCATCTGGCGGCTGGCCTGCGCTGCGCCTGGGCGGGATTCGTCGATCACCACCGTGTTGGCTGGCTCGGTGATCACCCGGTCGGTTTCTCGCAGCAGATCCTTGACGTTCTGGATCAGCGTGTCCCAGAAGCGGTTCTGCGACTGGTTCTCCACCCGGCTGAACGAGCCGTTGTTCGAGCCACCGATGCCCCCGGTTCGGCCTGCACCGCCATTCCGCTCTGCGCCGCTACTCGTGGCGGCGATCTCGCTCAGGATGGACACGGCCCCGGTGGTATCCCGGTTCATGTTCACGTAGTCGATCTTGTAGTTGCGCAGGAAGGGCGAGTCCGGCATCACCAGCAAGGTGTTGCCCTGCATTTCCCAGCGCATATCGACCTGCTTGGCGATCCGAGCGAGCAGTTGCGGCAGGGTCTGGTCCAGCGCGTTCAGCGTGACCGTGCCTTCCAGGCCCGGATGCACATCCACGTTGATCCGGGCATCGCGCGCGAGGGCAAACAGAAGATCCTGCACCTTCACGTTGTGTACGACCACCGAATGCGTATCGGTATGGGCGCTGGCCTTGGGCCGTGGCAGCGCAAAACTCTGCGCGACCGGGTCCGGGATCGGGGCGGGTGTGCCGGCTGCGGTGGGCGCGGCGGCCGGCGCAGCGGCGATATGTTTGGCCGCATCCGGCTGAACGGGGTTTTGCGCACAGCCGGCCAGGCCCAGCAGGGTGGCGGCGGAAAGGGCGGAAACAGCGCGTCGCATCATGGACGGGGTCCGGCTTCCTCTGGGGCGGTGGGATCGAATCCCATCTTAACCGAATTCGATTCGGCCGCGGCCGGCGCGGCCTTGGCAGTTTTTGCCTTGCGGGGTGCTGGCCGTATGCTCGCAATCGGCCTCACGTAAGGACGCGCGATGCGCAGCCAGTCGGGCGCGGCGGCCACCGCGCTGCGTGCCTCGGCGGCGCTGGCAAAGTCGCCCCACACGACGCCGATGCGGCCGACGGGGGTGCCGGGCGCCGCATACAAGTTGACCGGGGTGCCGTCGCCGAGCGCTTCGATACGGTGAATCAGCGCTTCAAGCTCGCGAGCCTGCTCCGGAGCCGCCGCGCCCACTTGCACGGTCCATCGCTCCCCCTTGCTCTGCGCGACCCAGTCGCGGGACTGCATCAAGCGTTCCGCCACAAAACTGCCCAGCAGGTCGGCATGTGGTGGCGCAGTCTTCATCGTTGCTGCGCTGGCGGCCGGGCTGACCGCGGCCCTAGCGGCCGGTACTTCCGGTGCGGCGGTGGGCGCTGCAGTTGCACTGGTTCCGCTGGCAATACGGCCAGGCATTGCGTAGAGCAAGGCGGCTCCTCCGATTACTGTGAGCGCGACCAGCGCTGCCGCACTGCGTATCGGCAACGGATCAGGCAGGCCCGCATCGCGCGCGGCGAGGCGTACTTCGCGCAGGCCAATGTCGTGTTTCCCGGCGGCGAATCCGGCAAGCAGCGTCTTGTCGGCGAGGATGTTGATACGCCGCGTCAGCCCGGCGGCGCTGCGGCTGATGGCATTCATCGCACGTACTGACAGGGGCGGGCGTCCGCGGTGGCCGGCGGCCTGCAGTCGGTGGAGCAGATAGGCGCGGGTCTCGGCGGCGCTAAGGGGGGCGAGCCGGAAGTGATGCGTGATGCGGTCGCGCAAGGGGCGTTGCGTCGGCCCGGCGAGGAGCGCGTCGAGTTCCGGCTGACCGAACAGCACGATCTGCAGGAGTTTGTGCCGCGGCGTTTCCAGGTTGGAGAGCAGCCGCACTTGCTCGAGCGAAGCGCTCGGCATGGCGTGCGCTTCATCGACCAGCACGATGACGCGGCGGCCTTCGCCATAGAGTGCGATCAGGCGCTGCTCGATCGCGTCGAGCAAGCGATTCTCGGACTGTGCATCGGGCGGCACGCCGATCTGTCGGGCGATCGCTTGCAGCAATTGCTCTGGCGTCAGCGACGGGTTTGCGAGCCAAATCGGCAGCGCTTCAGCTGGCAGGCGTTCCAGCAGCATCCGCAACAGCATCGTCTTGCCTGCGCCGACCTCGCCGGTGACCTTCACGATGCCTTCCTCGAAGCGCAACGTGAAGAGCAGGGCGTCGAGTGTCGCCCCTCGTTCGGCACCCGAAAAGAAATAGCCGGGGTCGGCGGTAATTCGAAACGGCGCCTCGCTGAGGCCGTAATGTTCGAGGTACATCGCCGCGCTCACGCGTCAGTCCTCGCGGGTTTCGCCGGCGGGCATGCGCAGGCCCAGCACGCCGATACGTCCGTACAGCGTGGTGCGGTTGATGCCCAGCAGACGCGCGGCTTGCGACATGCTGCCACGCGCGAGCGCGAGCGCCGATTCGATATAGCGCCGCTCGGTACGGCGTAGTGCGTCGTCCAGTGAGAACCCCTCCTGCAGCGAGTCGATTTCATCGGCGTTGGCGCGCGGGCCGGTGTCGAGATCCAGTTCGGCGGCGAGTTGCGCGCGGCCTACGGTCTCGCCGGCGTGGCGGGCCAGCAGGCGCAGCACGATGTTGCGCAGCTCGCGCACATTGCCGGGGAATGCGTAATCGCCCCACAGTGCGCGCGCGTCGCGGTCCAGCGCGAAGGGCGGCAGCGCGGACTCGGCTGCGAGCTGCGGCAGGTAGTGTTCCAGCAGCACGAAACGGTCGTCGCCCAGCGTGCGCAGCGCCGGCAGCGTGAGGGTGAGGACGCTGAGGCGGTGGTAGAGGTCGGCGCGGAAGCGACCGGCTTTCACCTCGTCGCGCAGATTCCGGTTGGTTGCCGTGACAACGCGAGCGCTTGCGTGCCGCGCGGCGGTCTCGCCGACGCGCAGGTACTCGCCGTTCTCCAGCGCGCGCAGCAGCTTGGGTTGCAGTTCCAGCGGCAGTTCGCCGACCTCATCGAGGAAAAGCGTGCCGTCACCCGCTTCCTCGAAAAAGCCGGTCCGCGCCGCGGTGGCGCCGGTGAAGGCGCCGCGCGCATGGCCGAACAGCGCAGCCTCGATCAGGCCGGGCGCGATGGCGGCACAGTTCACAGCCACGAAGGGTTTTCCGGCCCGCGAGCCGGTCTGGTGCAGGGCTTGGGCGGCGAGTTCCTTGCCGGTGCCGGATTCACCTTCCAGCAGCAGGGGGAAGGGGGCGTCTGCCAGGCGACGCAATTGCTGGCGTAGCGCGACGATCGCCGGCGACTCCCCGACAAGCTTTACCGCGTCAGGCTTGCGGGCACGCGCCTGGCGTGTGCGCGCTACGGCACGCAGCAAGGCTTCCCGCAGCACGGGCGGCGCCGAGGGCTTGGGGTGGAACTCGAAGGCGCCGATCGCGCGGGCGTGGCGGGCGCTCGCCATCGCGTCCTGGCCGGAGAGCACAACAATATGCAGGTCGGGCGCCGCAGCGATCAGCTCGCTGACGAGCGCAAGGCCCTCGTCCGGGCGATGCGGCACCGGCGGCAGACCAAGGTCGATCAGGGCAGCGTCGATCGGCCGCTTGCAGCCACGCAGCAAGTTCAGCGCTTCCGGGCGCGAGCCGGCGGTCAGCGTTTCAAAATCCGGCCCGAACGCCCATGCCAAGGTCTCGACGATCGAGGTGTCGTCGTCGACGAGCAATAGCAGGGGGCGGTCGTCGGGTGGAGCGGGCATCGGCAGGTGTCGAAATTTGGACACTCACAGTGTAGCGGCTTGCCGCGCCTCGCGTGAATACCTGTTGCCGTGAGTAAATGATGTTGCAACGCCACATCTGCCGAGGGTTCGGGCGCAGGCTCTGATAAAATCGCGCCCCTTCCGCCTTCCCCCTTCACGCCGTGTCCGACGCGCTTGTCGAAGTCCGCAATGTTTCGTTTGCCTACCAGGGCCGCCAGGTCCTGCGTGGTGTCGACCTCGTCGTGCCGCGCGGCAAGGTGGTTGCGATCATGGGCGGCTCCGGCTCGGGCAAGACGACGCTGCTGTCGCTGATCGGCGGGCAACTGCGCGCTCAGGCCGGTGAAGTGCGTGTGGACGGCCAGGACGTCGCCGCGCTGCCGCGTGATGCGCTGTACGCGATGCGGCGCCGGATGGGCATGCTGTTCCAGTTCGGCGCCCTGTTTACCGACTTGCCTGTCTTTGACAACGTTGCGTTTCCGCTACGTGAGCACACCGAGCTGCCGGAAGAACTGATCCGCGATCTCGTGCTGATGAAACTGCACGCGGTGGGGTTGCGCGGCGCGGCGAAGCTGCGGCCGAGCGAACTTTCCGGCGGCATGGCGCGGCGCGTGGCGCTGGCGCGGGCAACGGCGCTCGATCCGATGCTGATGATGTACGACGAGCCTTTTGCCGGGCTTGATCCGATCTCGCTGGGCGTTATCGGGCAACTGATCCGCCGCCTCAACGATGCGCTGGGCGCGGCGTCGATCCTCGTGACACACGATGTTGTCGAGTCGCTTGCGATCGTCGATTACGTGTATTTCATTGGCGAGGGCAAGGTGGTTGCGCAGGGTACGCCGGACGAAATCCGCGCGTCGTCCGATCCCTATGTCCACCAGTTCATCTATTCGGAGGCGGATGGCCCGGTGCGCTTCCACTATCCGGCTCCGGGCTACGCGGCGAGCCTGCTGCGAGCAGAAGGGGTCTGAGCGCGATGCGTAAAACGGTATCCCGGCTCGGCGCTTGGGCAATCAACGCGGTTTGGCGGCTCGGTTTTGCCGCGCGCTTCTTCTTTGGCTTGTTGGCGTACTCGGGGCAAAGCTTCCGGCGCTTCCGCAGCCTGACGATGCGCGAGATCTACATGAGCGGCGTGCTGTCGCTGCTCATCATCACGGTATCGGGCCTGTTTGTCGGTTTGGTGCTCGGCCTGCAGGGCTTTGAAACCTTGCAGCGCTTTGGTTCCAGTGACGCGCTCGGCACGCTCGTGGCCCTGTCTTTGACGCGCGAGCTCGGCCCCGTCGTGGCCGGCCTGCTGTTTGCGAGCCGCGCTGGCACTGCGGTGACAGCCGAAATCGGCTTGATGAAGACGACCGAGCAGCTCAAGGCGATGGACATGATGGCGGTGAATCCGATCTCCCGCGTCGTTGCGCCGCGCTTCTGGGGGGGCGTGTTCGCAATGCCTTTGCTCGCGGCGCTGTTCTCGGCGATGGGTATCTTCGGTGGCTGGCTGATCGGCGTCGTGCTGATCGGTGTGGATGGCGGTTCGTTCTGGTCGCAAATGCAGGCGGCCGTGGATTTCCGCTACGACATCGTCAACGGGGTCATCAAGAGTTTCGTTTTTGGGGTGGCGGTGTCGCTGATTGCGGTGTTCGAAGGCTGGGACTGCGTGCCCACGGCCGAAGGCATTTCGCGCGCGATTACCCGCACCGTGGTCAGTTCGGCGCTGGCGATTCTGGCGCTCGATTTTGTGCTGACCTCGTTCATGTTTCGGGAGCTTTCATGAATCGTTCCACGATCGACCTCGGGGTCGGCGTTTTTGTCGTGATCGGCATCATTGCGTTGCTGTTCCTGTCGCTCAAGGTGGGCAACCTCGGTGGCGAGAAGATCCAGCAGCCCTATCAGGTGCATGCGCGCTTCGACAATATCGGCGGGCTCAAGGTGCGTGCGCCGGTGAAGGCCTCGGGCGTGCTGGTTGGCCGTGTGACGGATATCCGCTACGACACCGAGCATTTCCAGGCCACCGTGACGTTCTCGGTAGATGGGCGCTACGCCTTCTCGCGCGACACCTTTGCGACCATCAACACCGCCGGCCTGCTTGGCGAACAATATGTTGCACTTAAGCCGGGTGGCGACGAACAGAACCTGAAGTCCGGTGACACCATCACGAAAACCCAATCGGCAATGGTGCTTGAGGACATGATTGGACGCTTCCTGTTCGACAAGGCGTCCGAGGGAGCCCAAGGAGGCAAGTAATGCGCGCTTCGATTTTCGCCGCAGGGCTCTGGCTGTTGATGCAAGCCGTGCCCGCGGTGGCGCAGACGGCCGACCCGATCGAGCCCTTCAATCGGGCGATGTACAGCTTCAACGACGGGCTTGATCGCGTCGCGCTCAAGCCGCTCGCGCAGGGCTATGCCGCGGCCGTGCCGCTACCTGCGAGGGTGGGCTTCGGCAACTTCATCAACAACTTCCGCGATATTCCGAACGTCATCAACAATTTGCTGCAGGGCAAGCTGGGCGAGGCCGCGTCGGATGTCGGCCGGATCGCGCTCAACTCCACGTTCGGCATCCTCGGCGTGATTGATGTGGCCTCGGAATTCGGGCTGGAGCGTCACAACGAGGACTTCGGCCAGACACTCGGTCGCTGGGGCGTGTCGAGCGGGCCTTATGTGGTGCTACCGCTGCTGGGCCCGAGCACGCTGCGTGACACGGCGGCCTTGCCGGTCGACTACTACACCGGCGGGCGCCATCTCGTGATCGAAAGCGTTGCGGTGCGGAATTCGCTCGCAGGGCTTGAAGTTGTGAACGACCGCGCCAATCTGCTTGATGCCGAGAAGGCTCTCGATGAGGCCGCCCTCGACAAGTACGTCTTCATCCGCAACTTCTACCTGCAACGCAGGCAGAACCTTGTGTACGACGGCAATCCGCCGCGCCCCAAAGGGGACGACGACGTGTGGGATGAAACCGACGCCGCGCCTGACGCGGGTGTCACGAAGAAGGAGTAAGCATGAACCGCAGGTTCTTCAACAGGATCTTCACCAGCGCGCTGATCGTGGCGGGTGTTGGTGCCGCGCAGCTCGCCCTGGCGGCTACCGCCCCGGATGAGCTGATCCGCTCGGTGGCCACCGATGTGCAGACGATCGTGCGGCAGGATAAGGCCATCCAGTCCGGCGACATGCGCAAGACGCTCGAGCTGATCGACGCCAAGGTACTGCCGAACTTCGACTTCGCACGCATGACTTCGCTCGCGGTCGGCCGCGACTGGCGCAGCGCTACGCCGGCGCAGAAGACGGATCTCACCGCCGAGTTCCGGACCCTGCTGGTGCGCAGCTACGCCAACGCGATCGTGCGATTCAAGGATCACCAGATCACCGTGAAGCCGCTCAAGCTGAAACCGGAAGACACCGAAGTCACCGTGCGCTCCGAGGTCCGCAAGGCGGGCTCACCGCCGGATTCGGTGGACTACACGCTGTACAAGAAGGGTGAGGAGTGGAAGGTCTACGACGTGGCAGTCGCTGGCGTCAGCCTGATCACGAATTACCGCGATGCGTTCGGTGAAGAGATCAAGGCCGGCGGTATCGACGGACTGATCAAGTCGCTGCGTAGCAAGAACGCACAGAACGCCGCTGGCGGCGAGGGCGCGGCAAAGAAATGATCCGCGAGGAAGGCGAGCGCCTGATCATCGAAGGGCCGATCACGATGGAGACGGCCGCCAGCTTGCTGGACTCCGGCCGGCGCCTGTGCGGGCAGGTCGAATGCAGTGCGGGCCGCGTGATCGACCTGTCCGGCGTGAGCTCGGTGGATTCGGCGGCGCTGGCCGTTGTGCTGGCGTGGATGCGCGCAGCCGGAAGCGGGCGCACGCTTCGTATCGAAGGCGTGCCGCCGCAGCTGCGCTCGCTCGCAGCACTTTATGACCTGGCAGACGTGTTGCCGCTCGGCGAGGCAGCACAGTGACCGCCGCGATCTCGGTTCGCGGGGCGGTCAAGCACTACGGCGCCCTGCAGGCGCTTGGCGGGGTTGATCTCGATGTGGCGCAGGGTGAGTTCTTCGCGCTGCTGGGCCCCAACGGTGCTGGCAAGACCACGTTGATCTCGGCCCTGGCGGGCTTGATCCGCCTTAGCGCAGGTTCCATCCGCGTGATGGGGCATGACGTCGTCGACGACTACCGCGAAGCGCGTCGCATGGTGGGCGTCGTGCCGCAGGAACTGGTGTTCGATCCCTTCTTCTCGGTGCGCGAAGTGCTGCGCCTGCAGTCGGGCTACTTCGGCCTCAAGCGCAACGACGACTGGATCGATGAACTGCTCGCGAGCCTCGATCTGACGAAAAAGGCCGACGCCAACATGCGCCAACTGTCCGGTGGCATGAAGCGCCGCGTGCTGGTCGCGCAGGCGCTGGTGCATCGCCCGCCAGTGATCGTGCTGGATGAACCGACGGCCGGCGTGGATGTGGAGCTGCGGCAGGGCTTGTGGGCCTTTGTGCGCAAACTCAACGAGCAAGGTCACACGATCGTGCTGACGACGCACTACCTCGAAGAGGCGCAGACGCTCTGTAACCGCATCGCGATGTTGAAAGCAGGTCGTATCGTTGCCCTCGACAACACCGCGAATCTTCTGCGCGCGGTCGATGGCCACACGCTGCGCGTCAGAATCGCCGGCGACTTGCCGGCCGGTTTGACCGGCGCGGCGCCCGAGCGCGACGGTGATCACTGGGTGTTCGCCTCGGACGATTACACGGTCCTGCTCGACCGCCTCGTGGCGCTGCGTGACGCCGGCGCCGCGATTTCCGAATTTGAAGTGGGTCAGCCGGACCTCGAAAAGGTCTTTGTCGACGTGATGCGGAGGGCCGGATGAGCGGCGTCAACCTCTCGGGCTTCAAAACGCTGCTCTACAAGGAGTTGCTGCGCTTCTGGAAAGTCAGTTTCCAGACCATCGGTGCGCCGGTCCTGTCGACCGTGCTGTACCTGATGATCTTCTCGCATGTGCTCGATCCGCATGTCACCGTGTATGGCGCCATCGAGTACACCGCCTTTCTCGTCCCCGGGCTGGTGATGATGGCGGTGCTGCAGAACGCCTTCGCCAACAGCAGCTCATCACTGATCCAGAGCAAGATCACCGGCAACATCGTATTCGTGCTGCTGCCGCCGATTTCGTATCGCGAGTTCTACGCCGCGTATGTGCTGGCTTCGGTGCTGCGTGGCGTGCTGGTCGGTTTTGGCGTGTGGCTTGCGTCGCTGATCTTTGTGTTCGTCGCACCGAAGGCGCCGCTGTGGGTGCTGACCTTCACGCTGGCCGGCGGCGCGATCCTGGGGTCGCTCGGCATGATCGCGGGCATCTGGGCCGAGAAGTTCGATCAGCTGGCCGGCTTCCAGAATTTCCTGATCATGCCGCTCACGATGCTGGCCGGCGTGTTCTACTCGGTGCATTCGTTGCCGGTTTTCTGGCACCGGGTATCGCATTTCAACCCGTTTTTCTACATGATCGATGGTTTCCGCTACGGCTTCTTCGGTGTTTCCGATGTCTCGCCGTGGCTGAGTCTTTCGATCGTTTCCGTGTTTCTGGCCGTCCTTGCGGCCCTGACGCTGCGCATGCTGGCGTCCGGGTACAAGCTGCGCGGCTGACGGCGAACGTTCGCGTCGCCACCAACCAAGAAGATCATGTTCCAGGCTGAAGAAATCGAACGTCTCGTGTCGCAAGGCTTGCCCTGCGATTTCATCCAGATCCAGGGCGACGACGGTGTGCATTTCACCGGCATCGTTGTCAGCGCCGAGTTCGCAGGCAAACCGAGGGTGCGCCAGCATCAGGCGGTTTATGCCACGCTGGGCCCGCTGATGGGCAACGAGATTCACGCGCTGCAGCTGACTACCTACACCCCCGAACAATGGGCCGCGTTCCGCAAGGAGCTCGGCGAATAAGATGGACAAATTGCTGATTACCGGCGGCCGCCCGCTCGCCGGCGAAGTCGCCATCTCCGGCGCCAAGAACGCCGCACTGCCGATCCTGTGTGCCGCGCTGCTGTCGGATGAACCGCTAGTGCTGACCAATGTGCCGCGTCTCAACGACATCGGCACCATGCTCAAGCTGCTCGCGCAGATGGGCGTGAAGGTCGAGCGCGATGGCGACACCGTGACGCTGGATGCCAAGGGCCTCGACAACCCGCTCGCGCCGTATGAGCTGGTGAAGACCATGCGTGCTGCGGTGCTGGTGCTCGGCCCGCTGATGGCGCGCGTCGGTCATGCCAAGGTGTCGCTGCCGGGTGGCTGCGCAATCGGTGCGCGGCCGGTGGATCAGCACATCAAGGGCTTGCAGGCGATGGGCGCCGAAGTGCAAGTCGAGCACGGCTACATCGACGCCAAGGTCGGCAAGCTGCGCGGTGCGCGGCTCTTCACCGACATGGTCACCGTGACCGGCACCGAGAACCTGATGATGGCGGCCTGTCTCGCCGAGGGCGAGACGGTGATCGAGAACGCCGCACGCGAGCCGGAAGTGGTGGATCTGGCCAACTGCCTCGTGTCGATGGGCGCCCAGATTTCCGGCGCCGGTACCGACGTGATTCGTATCCGTGGCGTCGCCAAGCTGCATGGCGCGACGCACCGCATCATGCCGGACCGCATCGAGACCGGCACCTACCTGTGCGCCGCGGCGGTCACCGGCGGCCAGGTACGCCTCACCGGCACCAGCACGAACTACATCGATTCGGTCGTCGACAAGCTGATGGACGCCGGCTGCGAAATCGGTTCGGAGCGCGACGCGATCACGCTCAAGGCCCCCGCACGGCTCAAGGCGGTCAGTTTGCGCACGGCACCGTATCCGGCCTTCCCGACCGATATGCAGGCGCAGTTCATGGCGCTCAACGTGGTGGCTGACGGCACCGCGATCATCCGCGAGACGATCTTCGAGAACCGCTTCATGCACGCGGTCGAGCTGATCCGCCTCGGCGCCAACATCCGTATCGACGGCAATACCGCGGTCGTGACCGGCGTCGACAAACTGCAGGGCGCCACGGTGATGGCGACCGATTTGCGTGCATCGGCCAGCCTGATCATCGCCGGCCTCGTGGCCGAGGGTGAAACCCTGGTCGACCGCATCTACCACCTCGATCGCGGTTACGAGCGGCTGGAAGAGAAGCTCGGCGCGCTGGGCGCCACGGTCAAGCGGGTGAGCTGATATGGCCTTTGATGGCATCACGCTTGCGCTCTCGAAAGGGCGCATCTTTGAAGACACGCTGCCGCTCCTGGCTGCCGCCGGCATCACGCCGATCGATGACCCGGAGAAGTCGCGCAAACTGATCATCGACACCAACCGGCCAGACGTCCGCTTGGTCATCGTTCGTGCGAGCGACACGCCGACCTATGTGCAGTACGGCGCGGCCGATCTCGGCATTGCCGGCAAGGACGTGCTGATCGAACACGGTGGCGCAGGGCTCTACCAGCCGCTCGATCTGAAGATCGCGCGCTGCCGCATGTGCGTTGCGGTGCCGAAAGGCTTTGACTACGCCGCGGCGGTGCAGCGTGGTGCGCGTATCCGCGTCGCGACGAAGTACATGCAAACTGCGCGCGACCACTTCGCGAGCAAGGGTGTGCACGTCGACCTGATCAAGCTGTATGGCTCGATGGAACTCGCGCCCTTGGTCGGGCTGGCTGACGCGATCGTCGATCTGGTTTCCAGCGGCGGCACGCTGCGCGCGAACAATCTGGTCGAGGTTGAGGAAATCATGGCGATCAGCTCGCGGCTGGTGGTGAACCAGGCTTCGCTGAAGATGAAGCATGCGCTGCTGCAACCTGTGATTGATGCGTTTGCCGGGGTGGTCAAATGACCGGAATCCTGCGTCTTTCGTCGGCCGAAGCCGGTTTCAACGCGCGGCTTTCAAAGTTGCTCGCGTTCGAGGCATCGACGGATGAAGCGGTCGAGCGCGCGGTCAGCGAAATCCTGGCCGCTGTGCGCCTTGAGGGCGATGCGGCGGTGCTTGCCTACACCCGTCGTTTCGACGGCGTGGAGGCCGCGTCGCTTGCCGAACTCGAACTCTCCCGCGCCGATCTCGATGCGGCCCTGGCGGGTTTGCCGGCGGCGCAGCGCACCGCACTCGAAGAGGCTGCCGCACGGGTCCGCGCCTACCACGAGCGCCAGCCGCTAACGAGCTGGGACTATGAAGAGACCGACGGCACGCGTCTTGGTCAGCAGGTCACCCCGCTTGACCGCGCCGGACTCTACGTTCCCGGTGGCAAGGCGGCGTATCCAAGCTCGGTGCTGATGAACGCGATCCCAGCCAAAGTCGCGGGTGTGCGCGAATTGATCATGGTGGTGCCGACGCCGCGCGGCGAGCGCAATGCGCTGGTGCTGGCCGCTGCTGCGGTGGCGGGCGTCGATCGCGTGTTTACGATCGGCGGCGCTCAGGCGGTTGCTGCGCTGGCTTACGGCACGCAGACGATCCCCCAGGTGGACAAGATCGTCGGCCCGGGCAACGCCTATGTGGCGGCAGCCAAGCGTCGCGTATTTGGCACGGTGGGCATCGACATGGTGGCCGGCCCGTCCGAAGTGCTGATCATCTCCGATGGCAGTGGCAACCCCGATTGGGTGGCGATGGATCTGTTCGCGCAGGCCGAGCACGACGAGATGGCGCAGTCGATTTTATTGTGTCCCGATGCGGCCTTCCTTGATGCAGTGGCGGCGTCTATCGACAAGCTGCTGCCGACGATGCCGCGTGCCGCAACGATCCGCACCTCGCTCGATAACCGCGGCGCGTTGATTCGAGTGCGCGATCTCGATGAGGCCTGCGAGATCGCGAACCAGATTGCGCCCGAGCACCTGGAGCTGTCGGTCGAGGACGCCGACCCGCTGGTCGCAAAGATCCGTCATGCCGGCGCGATTTTCGTTGGCCACTGGTCGGTTGAGGCGCTGGGGGACTACTGCGCGGGCCCGAACCATGTGCTGCCGACTTCTCGCAGTGCGCGCTTCTCGTCGCCGCTTGGCGTGTACGACTTCCAGAAGCGCAGCTCGGTGATCCGGATGTCGAAGGCTGGCGCGCAGCGCCTGGGCAAAACAGCGTCAATCCTCGCGCACGGCGAAGGGTTACAGGCACACGCGAGATCCGCCGAGTTGCGGGTCGAAGCGGACTGAAACAAAACGGCCGCCCTCGGGCGGCCGTTTTACTTATGCCGGTGCGCCAGCTCAGCCGGCGAGAATCTCGGCCAGTGCTTGCAGCAGCGTGTCGCACTGCGCGTCGGTGCCGATCGTGATGCGCAGGAACTGTTCGATCCGCGGCTGACGGAAGTGCCGCACGATGATGCTGCGTTCGCGCAGTTGCGCCGCGAGTTGAGCGGCATCGCGTTGCGGATGTCGCGCAAAGATGAAGTTGGCGGCGGACGGCAGCACCTCGAAACCGAGGCCTGCGAGTGCGCCCACGAGCCGCGTCCGGCTCGCGACGACCTTGTCGCAGCACGCACGGAAATACGCGTCGTCTTCAAACGCCGCGACCGCGCCGGCGATCGCCAGCCGGTCAAGCGGATAGGAGTTGAAGCTGTTCTTCACCCGCTCAAGGGCCTCGATCAGATCAGGATGGCCCGCCGCGAAGCCAACACGCAGGCCTGCGAGCGAGCGCGACTTCGATAGCGTTTGCACCACCAGCAGATTGGGGAAGCGATCGATCAGGCTGATTGCGCTCTCGCCGCCGAAATCGACATAGGCTTCGTCAACGACGACGACCGAATTGGTGTTGTGTTCCAGCAGGCGTTCGATTTCGCTCAGCGGCAGCAGGCTGCCGGTCGGTGCGTTCGGGTTCGGGAAAATGATCCCGCCATTGGCGCGGCCGATGTAATCGTCGATGCGGATGCGGAAATGGTCATCGAGCGGCACGATGCCCGGCTCGATGCCGTAAAGGCCGCAATAGACCGGATAGAAGCTGTAGGAAATGTCCGGAAACAGCAACGGCGCGTCGTGCTTGAGCAGCGCCATGAAGGCGTGCGCCAGTACTTCGTCCGAACCATTGCCGACGAATACCTGCGCCGGGGTAATGCCATGGTGGACGGCGATCGCGGCCTTGAGCCGATCGGCGTTCGGATCCGGGTAAAGGCGCAGCGAGTCCCCGGCCTCGGCGGCGATGGCTTCCAGCGCACGGGGGCTCGGGCCGTAGGGGTTCTCGTTGGTATTGAGCTTGACCAGGTTGGCCAGCTTGGGCTGTTCGCCCGGTACGTACGGCGTCAGGCCTCGGACGACGTCACTCCAGAAACGGCTCATGGTGATCTTGGCGGGTGGAAAATTCGGGGGTCGTGGCGAGCCTGCAACACTGCTGCGGCGCAACGAGGCAATGCTATCATGGCCCTTCGATCCCAACCCCCGATGGGCGTTCCCGCCCGATAGTGCGCCATGCGGCAAGTCGAAGTCACCCGTAACACGCTCGAGACCCGTATCACCGTGCGGCTCAACCTGGACGGCACCGGTCAGTCCAAGCTCGCCACCGGAATCGGGTTCTTTGATCACATGCTCGATCAAATCGCCCGCCACGGCCTGATCGACCTGGACGTTCAATGTGAAGGCGACCTGCATATCGATGGCCACCACACGGTGGAAGACGTCGGTATCGCGATCGGCCAGGCCTTCGCCAAAGCGGTCGGCGACAAGAAAGGTCTTACCCGCTACGGTCACGCCTATGTGCCGCTCGACGAGGCGCTGTCGCGCGTTGTGGTCGACCTTTCCGGTCGTCCAGGGCTCGAACTGCACTGCGACTTCACGGCGGGCATGATCGGCGGGCTGGATACCCAGCTTGTGCACGAGTTCTTCCAGGGCTTTGTGAACCACGCTGGTGTCACGCTGCATATCGATAACCTGCGTGGTCGCAATGCGCACCACCAGTGCGAAACCATCTTCAAGGCTTTTGCCCGTGCGCTGCGCATGGCAACGACGGAAGACCCCCGCGCTGCGGGCATGATGCCGTCGACCAAAGGTTCGCTCTGAGGTCGCGATGAAGATTGCCGTTGTTGATTACGGGATGGGCAACCTGCGCTCGGTGGCCAAGGCGCTCGAGCATGTTGCGCCTGAGGCGCAGGTGATTGTTACTGCCGAGCCGGCTCAGCTTGACGCCGCCGATCGCGTGGTCGTGCCGGGGCAGGGCGCGCTGCACGATTGCATGCGCGAGTTCCTCGCGCGTGGCCTGCGCGATGCGGTGGAACGTGCTTCGCGCAGCAAGCCGTTTCTGGGCGTCTGCGTCGGGATGCAGATGCTGTTCGATCATGGCGAGGAGGGCGACACCGCCGGCCTCGGCTTGATCGGTGGTGAGGTGCCGAAGTTCTCTTCGGCCATGACGGCCGGAGACGGAAGTCATCTCAAGGTGCCACATATGGGCTGGAACGAGGTCGAGGCGCTGCGCGCGCATCCCCTGTTCGACGGCATCGCGCCGAACGCCCGCTTCTACTTCGTGCATAGCTTCTATTGCGCGCCGCGCGACGCGGCCGATGCGGTGGCTCGCACGCACTACGGCATTGCCTTTACCAGTGCGGTGGCGCGGGATAATATTTTTGCGACCCAGTTCCACCCGGAGAAGAGCGCTGCTGCAGGGCTGCAGCTGCTCGCGAACTTCGTGCGCTGGAAGCCCTGAGGCCGGTTCCAACTTCCAACAGGTGCGAATGGATCGAAGCCGTGTTGCTTCGGGCGCGCCAACTACCAACCTAGCTGCGTTGACCTGACTATGCTCCTGATTCCCGCGATCGACCTCAAGGACGGACACTGCGTGCGCCTCAAACAGGGCGACATGGAAGATGTGACCGTATTTTCTGAAGATCCGGCTGAAATGGCTCGCCACTGGCTCGCCCAGGGCGCGCGTCGGCTCCACCTCGTCGATCTCAACGGGGCTGTTGCCGGCAAGCCGAAGAACGAAGGCGTCATCAAGCAGATCGTCGCTGCCGTGGGCGATGACATCCCGGTGCAACTCGGTGGCGGCATTCGTGACCTGGATACGATCGAGCGTTACCTCGACGATGGCATCAGCTACGTCATCATCGGCACCGCCGCGGTGAAGAATCCCGGTTTCCTGCACGATGCGTGCAGCGCCTTCCCGGGCCATATCATCGTCGGCATCGACGCGAAGGATGGCAAGGTGGCGGTGGATGGCTGGTCGAAGCTCACCGGCCATGACGTGATCGACCTCGCCAAGAAGTTCGAGGATTACGGTGTCGAATCGGTCATCTACACCGACATCGGCCGTGACGGCATGCTCGGCGGCGTCAATATCGAAGCCACCGTGAAGCTCGCCCAGGCGCTGCGCATTCCTGTGATCGCCAGCGGCGGCATCGGCAGCCTTGCCGATATCGACGCCTTGTGCGCGGTCGAAGAAGAGGGCGTGATCGGGGCAATTACCGGCCGTGCGATCTACGAAGGCAAGTTCGACTTCAAGGTCGCGCAGGCGCGCGCCGATGAGCTCAACGGCGTGACGGAAGGCTGATTCATGCTGGCCAAACGCATCATCCCCTGTCTCGATGTCAACGCCGGGCGCGTGGTCAAGGGCGTGAACTTCGTCGAGCTGCGTGATGCGGGCGACCCGGTTGAGATCGCGCGTCGCTACGATGACCAGGGCGCGGACGAGATCACCTTTCTCGACATCACGGCCAGTTCCGACGACCGCGACATCATCCTGCATGTGGTTGAGCAGGTCGCAGAGCAGGTTTTCATCCCGCTGACGGTCGGCGGTGGCGTGCGTGAAGTCGCCGATGTGCGGCGCCTGCTCAACGCGGGGGCCGACAAGGTTTCGATGAACACCGCCGCCGTGAACAACCCGCAACTGGTGGCGGATGCCTCGGGCAAGGTCGGCTCGCAATGTATCGTCGTTGCGATCGATGCCAAGCAGGTCGCGCCGGGCAAGTGGCAGGTCTTTACGCATGGCGGCCGCAAAAACACCGGGCTCGACGCCATCGAGTGGGCGCAGCGGGTTGCGGCACTCGGCGCGGGCGAGATCCTGCTGACCAGCATGGATCGCGATGGCACGAAGAACGGTTTCGACCTTGGCCTGACGCGCGCAGTGTCAGATGCGGTGTCGATTCCCGTCATCGCGAGCGGCGGTGTCGGCAATCTGCAGCATCTGGCCGACGGTGTCACCGAAGGCCGTGCCGACGCGGTGCTCGCGGCGAGCATCTTTCACTTCGGCCAGCACACGGTGCGCGAAGCCAAGGAGTTCATGCGTAGCCAAGGCATCGAGGTGCGACTGTGAATGCGGCCGTGACGGAAACCCGCTGGCTCAACGAAGTCACTTGGGACGACCAGGGCCTCGTGCCGGTGATCGCGCAGGATGCCGATACCGGCGACGTGCTGATGTTCGCATGGATGAACCGCGACGCTCTGGCTCGTACCGTCGAGACCGGCGAGGCGGTGTACTGGAGCCGTTCGCGCCGCAAGATCTGGCACAAGGGTGAGGAGTCGGGCCATGTGCAGCGCGTGCGCGAAATCCGCCTCGATTGCGACGGCGATGTCGTGCTGTTGAAGATCGAGCAGGAGGGCGGCATCGCTTGCCATACTGGTCGGCGTTCCTGCTTCTTCACCCGCCTGCACGATGGTGCGCAGTGGCAGGCGGTCGATCCGGTTCTCAAAGACCCGAAGGACATCTACAAATGATCGACCCGGAAGTGCTGCAGCGCCTCGGGCGCACGCTCGCCGAACGCAAGGGTGCATCGGCGGACAGTTCTTATGTCGCGAGCCTGTATGCCAAGGGGACCGACGCGATCTGCAAGAAAGTCGCCGAAGAGGCGGCCGAGACCATCATGGCCGCCAAGGATGGTGACTTGCGCCATATCGTTTACGAAGTGACGGATCTCTGGTTCCACAGCATGGTGTTGCTGTCCCAGTTCGGCCTGTCGGTTGACGATGTGCTGGTCGAATTCCGTCGTCGCGAGGGCATCTCGGGCATCGACGAAAAGGCCGCCCGGGTGCAGCCATGAGCGACTGTATTTTCTGCCGCATCGCACGCGGAGAGATCCCGGCGGCAAAAGTCTACGAAGACGAACTCGTGCTGGCGTTCAAGGACATCCGTCCGATCGCCCCGGTGCACGTGCTTGTAATCCCGAAACAACACATCGAGTCGCTCGCTACTGCGACGGTTGACGACGCCGAAGTGCTGGGACGCCTTTTCTCCGTCGTGGGAAAAATTGCTGCCGAGCAAGGCGCGACCGATGGATTCCGCACGATCATCAACTCGGGCAAGGTGGGTGGACAGGAGGTGTATCATCTCCACGCCCACATCATTGGCGGCGGTGCACCGTTGCCAGCCATGATCAAGTATTGAGGAGCGCTTCAAATGGGTTCATTCAGCATCTGGCACTGGCTGATCGTGCTGGTCATCGTTCTTCTCGTGTTCGGCACCAAGAAGCTTCGCAACATCGGCGAGGATCTTGGCGGCGCGGTGAAGGGCTTCAAGCAGGGCATGCGTGAAGGCAGCGATGCGGCCGCGGGTTCGGCCGACACGGCTCAGATCGCCAAGCAGACCATCGACGCCCCTGCGCGCGAGAAGGAAAAGAGCTGATCGCCCTCTGCGTGATCGACTGCAGGGCGCCGCTGGCGGCGCCCTTTCCGTTTCTGAGCGAGCCCTTGCATGTTTGACGTTGGATTCTCCGAGCTGATGGTGATCGGGTTGGTGGCGCTGGTTGTCATCGGCCCGGAAAAGCTGCCGCGCGTTGCGCGCACGATCGGGCATCTGCTCGGCCGCATGCAACGCCATGTTGCGGAGGTGAAAGCCGACATCAGCCGTGAGATCCAGCTCGACGAAATGCGTCGCCTGCAATCTCAAGTGGTTGAGTCGGCGCGTGAAGTCGAAAGCTCGATCCGCGAGCAGGCGCGCGAATTCGAAGAGAGCATGCGTCCCGTCGCCGCCGAGGTCGAATCCGCAGTGGCTACCGGTGTCAGCGAGGTGACCGCGCCACAAGTCGAGCAGCTCAGCGAGCTCGCGCCGGTGCGGGTCGCGAAAGCTGAGGCGGCTACTGAAACGCCGCTTGTCGAAAGCACGGCGGAAGAGCCGACCCACAACGATTCGCAGCTCGATCTGTTCGGACAGCCCGCTGCGGGCGACTTAACCCGACGCTAAGCACGGCCATGTCAGATCTTCAAGAAGAGAGTTTCATCTCGCACCTGATCGAGTTGCGTACTCGCCTGGTGCGGGCCGCTGCGGCGTTCCTGATCGTATTCCTGTGCCTGATGCCGTTTGCGTCGCACATCTACGATCTGCTCGCTGCGCCGATGATGCAGACCTTGCCGCAAGGCACACGCATGATTGCGACGGGTGTCGTGACGCCCTTTTTCGTGCCGATCAAGGTCACGATGATGGCGGCCTTCGTTGTCGCCTTACCGTTCATTCTCTGGCAGGCCTGGGCCTTTATCGCGCCCGGGCTCTATGCGCACGAGAAGCGCCTGGCTGCGCCGCTGGTGATCGCCAGCACGCTGCTCTTCCTGCTCGGCATGGCGTTCTGCTACTTCTTCGTGTTCCGCACGGTGTTTACCTTCATCACGCAATTTGCGCCGAAGAGCATCACCCCCGCGCCGGACATCGAGCAGTACCTGGCTTTCGTGATGACCATGTTCCTCGCGTTCGGCATGACGTTTGAAGTGCCGGTGGTGGTGATTCTGCTGGTCAAGGCGGGCCTGGTGACCGTCGAGAAACTCAAGGAAATCCGCTCCTACGTCATCGTCGGCGCTTTTGTCGTCGCAGCAGTCATCACCCCGCCGGACGTCACTTCTCAGATCATGCTGGCGGTGCCGATGTGCCTGCTCTACGAGGCGGGCATCCTGGTGGCGCGCTTCATGTCGCCGCGGCCTGACGCCCCCGCGGTTCAAGGGCGCGATTGAGCGAGGCCTCCGGGCGCGAGCGGCTTGCAGCCGCAGGGCCTTAGCTACCTGCGTCGGGCGGCGGGCGTTTTCCGATCTTCACGCGCGATTCCACCGTTTTCGCGCCGCGGCGTAGCGACAGCGTAGCGTCGGCGCCGGGTGGCAAAGCGGCGATCGTTTCGAGCATGCGTTGCGGCCCGCCCACCGCCTTGCCGTTGATCGATACCAGCAAATCGCCGGGCTCGACCCCGCCTTTGTCGGCCGGGCCGCCGTTGACGATGCCGGTTACCAGCGTGCCGTCCTGAGCCGGCAGCCCGAGGCTGACGGCTTGTTCTGCAGAGACCTCGCGGACCTCGACGCCGATCCAGCCGCGCGTGACTTCGCCATTCTTGATGATCTGCTCCATCACGTTGCGCGCCAGCGACGCCGGGATCGCGAAGCCGATACCCAGTGAGCCACCCGATCGTGAGTAGATTGCAGAGTTGATGCCGACGAGGTTGCCGCTTCCGTCCACGAGCGCGCCACCCGAATTGCCGGGGTTGATGGCGGCATCGGTCTGGATGAAGTGTTCGAACGTGCTGATCCCCAGTTGCGACCGCCCCAGCGCACTGACGATGCCCATTGTGACGGTCTGGCCGACGCCAAACGGGTTGCCGATGGCCAGCACCACGTCGCCAACCCTTAGGGCCTCGGGCGCCCCGAAGGTGACAGCCGGGAGCTTGTCCGCGGCAATGTGCAGCACAGCGAGATCGGTATCGGGGTCGCGACCGACCACGGTCGCGGCGAGCTTGCGACCGTCGTAGAGCGCGACTTCGATTTCGTCCGCCTGTTCAACGACATGGTTGTTGGTCAGGATATAACCGGAGGGGCTGGCGATGACGCCCGAGCCGAGCCCGGACGCACGTCGCGACGCAGATGGATCGTTGCGGTCACCAAAGAAGTGCCGGAACAGCGGATCGTCCGCGAAAGGGTTGCGTGGCTGGCGCACTTCCTTGCTGGTAAATACGTGCACCACCGATGGCAGGGCTTTCGCCGCCGCCGGCGCATACGAGACTGCGGTATTGCCTGCGCCTGCCTGACTTCCGCTGGCCGCGGGTGGGGCTTCCTGTACCGGCACGAATTGCGCAAGCGTACGGCGGTCCGAGAACCAGCCCGGTTTCAGCGTGGTGAGCACGAAAACCACCGCCAGCGAGGCGGTGACGGCCTGGCAGAAGATCAGCCACAAGCGGCGCATAATCCAAAATTCCGAGTCGGGTAGCGCGGCCTCCCGGGTGCTGCGGCGCCTTGTGGTCGAATGCCCACCGTGGGGAGGGAGATAAAACAATGCATCGCGATGAACTGCAACGCTATCTGGACGAACTGCTGGGAGCCCCGCGGATCAAGGATTATTGCCCAAACGGTTTGCAGGTGGAAGGTCGCGCCGAGGTCCGCCGCCTGGTTTGCGGGGTGACCGCGAGCCTTGCGTTGATCGACGCTGCAATTGCGCACGATGCGGACGGCCTGCTGGTGCATCACGGCTATTTCTGGCGTGGCGAAGATCCGCGAGTCATCGCAACGCGCCGCCGTCGCCTGGCCCGCCTGCTTGGCCACGATCTGAACCTGTACGCCTATCACCTGCCGCTCGATCTGCACCCGGAGTTGGGCAACAACGCTCAGCTTGCCCGCGTGATGGGCTGGGAGGCGGTGGCCCGCTTTGGCGATCAGGATGTCGGGGTGATCGGTCGATTGCCGGGGCCAACCTCACTGGATCAGGTGGCCCGTTCGCTCGCCGCGCGGCTCGGCCGCGAGCCGCTGGTGGTGGGCGATGCGGCTGGCGAGATCGAGCGCATCGCCTGGTGCACTGGAGCGGCGCAAGGCATGTTCGAGGCCGCCATTGCGGCGGGCGCCGAACTCTTTGTGTCGGGTGAAGTTTCGGAGCCGACCGTGCATCTCGCGCGCGAAAGCGGTGTCCCCTACATTGCCGCTGGCCATCATGCGACGGAACGTTACGGCGTGCATGCACTGGGCGCCCATCTGCAAGCGCAACTGGGCATTCACTGCGTCTTCGTGGATATCGACAACCCGGTCTGAGTCGTCACTGCGACCTACTGGTCGCGCGGTTTGAGCGGCGGGAGTTCTTCGTCGAGGTTGAACTCGATCATCGACTCGGTGCGTTCCGGCTCGAATGCGGGTGCTGGGGCACGCGGGCGCGAAGGCGGCAGGGCGTGCTCATCGAAAGTGATTTCGTCTGGCAACGCGGTGCTGTTGACCTCGGTGGCCACCGTGCTCGGACCGGCGGCCGTCTCGCTCGGAGGCGGTGGGGGTGTCTCCATCGCGGCAAGTTCTTCCGGTGTTGGCTTGAACGCGCCGAGCTCAATTTCCAGTACGCCGTTGAGGCAGAGGATGTCGTCAACGATGCCGAGCGGGAATCCTTGGCGCGTGCCCTTGCGGTTGTCGCGCAGCAGCGTGTGCAGATAGACCTGACACTCGCGCGTGCGCCAGGTGTTCAGGATGCGACCGATGATGTGGCCCATCTGTTCGACCGACTCGTTGGCCTCCTTGACTTGATCGAACTCTTCCCAGGTAACCGCCTTGACGTTGAAGGTCTTGTTCAACTGGCCGGCGAGTGCGTCGAATTCGACCCGCATCGATGCCGCCTTATAGACCTCAAGCAACTTGATCCACGGGCGTACAGCCTGCTTCGGATTGGCGCGGATGAAGTCGGCCAGCGTTTCAGCGGCACCTTGGACGCGCCCGAAAGACATCATGATCTCGGCGAGTTCAACCGCAGAATCGTGCTCTTCGACTTCGTCGTCGATGTGCAGCAGGCTGCTCGGTCCGAGCGCGCCCGGCGACAGGGTCGGCGGCGTCCAGTCGATGCTCTCGTGCGTGGCGCCCCCCATCGGAGGCGCGCCTTCGCGCTCCGGCCAGATATCGGCCGGGGTCAGCGGCTCCTCGCCTTCGAACTCGGCATCCTCTTCTTCCGGCGTTGGCTCCGGGCTGCCAGCGGCGGGTAGGGGCTCAACCGGAAGGATGCGGATCCGCCGGCGCCGCCATGCGAGACTGGCGGCAATCGCAGCCAGCACGAGCACCGTGCCGCCGGCAATCAGGCGCCAGTCGATTGGGGTTGCTGACGAGCTCAGGCGCGAGGGCGCGCCGCCGGCCCCGCTCTGCTGGGCGATCAGTCCTGCGAGGCGCTGGTTTTCCGCCTGCAGGCGCTGCTGGGCTGCTTCCAGTTGCCTGATGCGCTCATTGAGTTCGAGCGTGGTTGCAATCCGGTCGTCGATCGCGAGGATCAATTGCTGCTCGCGGCGCAGGCGCGACCGGGCCGATTCGTCCGGCACGGATTGCCGACGCGACTCGTCGAGCTCAAGCGACTGGCGCAGCGCGCCGTCTCCATCCTCGGTTGTGACGGTCAAGCGATCAGCCGACTTCGCCGCATCCCGCCGCGGGCGCGGCACGGGAGACGGTTCTGCCGGGCGCTCGGGGGTGACGCGGCGTTCAGGGGCTGACTTCGGGGCTTCAGCCTCGGTCGGTGCTGCACGCGGAGTGGGCTTGGCGCCCGGCATCGGCACCTGAAGTTGCGTACCGGCCGGCAGCGCCGTCTGGGCGGCATTTGGATTGCCGGCAAACAATTCGGGATTCGCACGAACTATTTCGCGCGCGGTCCGGCGCTGCGCTGCGCGATCGCCGGGTACCAAGGCGGCGGCGATCGATGCGGCGCTCTCGCCTTCCGCGGCGGTCCAGGTCTCAACGCGCCCGCGGGAAGCGGCCGGGCGGGCGGCTGGCAGTGCCGAAACGCCCTCCGCCGGCACAGTCCGTGGTGCGTCAACCGATGTGGGGCCCAGCAGCAATGCGTACTCGCGGCGCACCTGCACGCCGCAGTCCATCTGGACGCCCAGCATCAAGGCGGGGTCTTGGATCGCCTGACGGGTTGTCACGACCAGCGTGTGTCGGTTGCCGCTCTGCTCCAGCCGCATCTGAGCGCTGCGAACCCAGGGCAGATCGTCGCTCGCGCCGCTTGGCGTGAGCACACGGAAACACTCGTTTCCAAGTGCACCGACATCATCACCGACCAGCGCAATCTCAACACGAAGGGGCTGCGAGAGGCCGCTGCGCAGCGATGCTTCGCCAAGCCCGGCGGCTTGCGCGGCGACGCTCGCGCAAACAAGGGATGTGGCAAAGAGAGTGTGCCGTCCGGGCTTCAGGTACATGCGTTCGGTCACATGCGGCTGCATTGTTGTTGTGCGGGAGTGCACCTTCACCTTTGTTTCGGCCGAATTCAGGTGAACTTTAAGGCGATACCGTCTTCAAAGCGAGCAAATGGGCGCTTTGGCCAGCTATTGAGTAACAACAAAGGCGCCTGCAGGCTCGATTGTGCGGCGCGGAAAAGCCGCTAGATCGACTAATGGCGTCATGTACGAAATTTATAGATTTCGCCATGCGCAATGATGTTTCGCATTATAGCAAACGCAAAGCGCAAAATCGTTGACCTGACTTTCTTGTTGTTGCCACTTAGGAGGCATACGCTGCACAGGTGAATTGACGGTTCCAGCGTGTGATCGCGTCAGCCGTGCGTGCGATGTCCGGTGCATCAATCGCCGCCGCGAACGTGTTTCGTCTGGCAACCCGGCTGACAGCGTGTCCCTTGGACACGGCGACAAATCAGAAATGCCACAGGAGGGCAATCATGGATGTAGCGGTCAAGAATGACACTCAGGTCGTAGGCGAACCCTGGCGCGGCTTCGTCGAAGGGCGCTGGCAGAAGGAAGTCGACGTGCGCGACTTCATCCAGCGTAACTACACCCCGTACGAAGGTGATGACAGTTTCGTTTGCGGCGCGACCGACCGCATCAAAACCCTCTGGGCAAAGCTCCAGCCGCTGCTGGCTGAGGAGCGCGAGAAGGGCATCCTGGATGTCTCGCAGATTCCGTCCGGCATCACCGCGCACGCCCCCGGCTATATCGACAAGGATCTGGAACTGGTCGTTGGCCTGCAGACCGAAGCGCCGCTGAAGCGCGCGATCATGCCGTACGGCGGCTGGCGGATGGTCGAGACCTCGCTCGAGGCCTACGGCTACAAGGCCGATCCGCGCGTTGCCGAGATCTTCACGAAGTACCGCAAGACCCACAACGCCGGCGTGTTCGATGCCTACACCCCGAGCATTTTGGCGTGCCGCAAGTCCGGCATCGTCACCGGCCTGCCGGACGCTTACGGCCGTGGCCGCATCATCGGCGACTACCGCCGTGTTGCGCTGTACGGCGTGGATTTCCTGATCGCCGCGAAGAAGCGCGAGAAGGCTGAACTGAACGACGTGCATTCGACCGAAGACGTGATCCGCGCCCGTGAGGAACTCTCGGAGCAGATCCGTTCGCTGGCCGAACTCAAGGAAATGGCCGCCAACTACGGCTGCGACATCTCCAAGCCGGCCGCGACCGCGCAGCAAGCGGTGCAGTGGACCTACTTCGGCTACCTCGCCGCGATCAAGCAGCAGAACGGCGCCGCGATGTCGGTGGGCCGCGTGTCGACCTTCCTCGATGTGTACTTCGAGCGTGACCTGAAGGAAGGTCGCATCACCGAGCAGTTCGCCCAGGAAGTCATGGACGACTTCGTGATGAAGCTGCGTCTGGTCCGCTTCCTGCGCACGCCGGAATACAACGAGCTGTTCTCGGGCGACCCGGTGTGGGCGACCGAATCGATCGGCGGCATGGCCGAAGACGGCCGCACCCTGGTCACCAAGACCAGCTTCCGCATGCTGAACACGCTCTACACGCTGGGACCGGCTCCTGAGCCGAACCTCACCGTGTTCTGGACGCCGGCGCTGCCGGAAGGCTTCAAGCGCTTCTGCGCGAAGGTGTCGATCGACACGTCGTCGATCCAATACGAGTCGGACGAACTGATGCGTCCGCGCTGGGGCGATGACTGCGCGATCGCCTGCTGCGTGTCCGCGATGCGCGTCGGCAAGCAGATGCAATTCTTCGGTGCCCGTGTGAACCTCGCCAAGACCATGCTTTACGCGATCAACGGCGGCCGCGATGAAATCTCCGGCGAGCAGGTCGGCCCGGTGCTGCCCCCGCTCGAAGGCGATTACCTCGACTACGACACCGTGATGGCCCGTCTCGACACGATGATGGACTGGCTCGCGAAGACCTATGTGAATGCGCTGAACATCATTCACTACATGCACGACAAGTACGCGTACGAAGCGATCGAGATGGCGCTGCATGATCGCGACATCCTGCGCACGATGGCCTGCGGTATCGCCGGTTTGTCGCACGCCGCGGACAGCCTCTCGGCGATCAAGTTCGGCAAGGTCAAGGTGGTGCGCGACGAGCGCGGCCTGATCGTCGACTACGTCACCGAAGGCGACTTCCCGTGCTACGGCAACAACGACGACCGTGTGGATGAAATCGCCACCGGCCTCGTGACGACCATGATGGACAAGATCCGCAAGTACCCGACGTATCGCAACGCGATGCACACCCAGTCGGTGCTGACGATCACCTCCAACGTGGTGTACGGCAAGAAGACCGGCTCGACGCCGGACGGCCGCAAGAAGGGCGAAGCCTTCGCGCCGGGTGCCAACCCGTCGAACCAGAAGGACACGCACGGTGCGCTGGCCGCGATGATGTCGGTTGCCAAGATCCCGTACGAAGACGCCGCCGACGGCATCTCGCTGACGCTGTCCTACTCGCCGAGCGCGCTCGGTTCGTCGGAAGAGCGCACCGAGAAGCTCAAGGGCAGCCTTGATGGCTACTTCGGCAGCGAAGGCTTCCACGTCAACGTGAACGTGCTCAACCGCGATATGCTGGTCGATGCGATGGAGCACCCGGAAAAGTATCCGCAGCTGACCATCCGTGTTTCTGGCTATGCGGTGAACTTCGTCAAGCTGACGCGTGAGCAGCAGATGGACGTGATCAACCGTACCTTCCACGGTTCCATGTAAGGAGATCCCCTCGTGGCGACACGCCTTTCCGGCAGTCGCTACGAGCTGAAGGTCCAATCCGGGGCCACCCAGTCGGGTGGCCCGGATCATTTTGCGATCCACGAGGCCGACCTCGAGGACATCGCGGAAAACGAGGACCAGCAGCTCGTCGGCTACATCCACTCGTACGAAATGGGCAGCGCGGTAGATGGCCCCGGCATTCGCGCCGTGGTCTTTCTGTCGGGCTGCCTCATGCGTTGTCAGTACTGCCACAACCCCGATACCTGGCACAAGATGCACGGGACGCCCACGACCGCGGGCGACCTGATGGCGGAGCTGAAGAAGTACGTGCGCCCGCTCACCTTGTCCAAGGGCGGCGTGACGATCAGTGGCGGTGAGCCCCTGGTGCAGCACCGCTTTGCCAAGCGCATCCTGCGCCGCTGCAAGGAGCTCGGTCTGCACACTGCGCTCGACACCTGTGGCCGCTTGGGCGAGAAGCTATCGGACGAAGAGCTGATGGATGTCGACCTGAACCTGCTCGACATCAAGTCCGGCGATCCGGACACCTACTACCGCGTTACGCATCAGCCGCTGCAACCGACGCTCGACTACGCCAAGCGGCTGTCCGACTTGAACCGGCCGACCTGGGTGCGCTTCGTGCTCGTGCCGGGCTTGACCGACGATTACGACAACGTCGAACGCGTTGCCGACATCACTGCGAGCATTCGCAGCGTCGAGCGCGTTGATGTGCTGCGCTTCCACCAGATGGGCCGTTCGAAGTGGGATGCGCTGAATCTGAAGTACCCGCTGGCGGATGCCGTGCCGCCAACCAATGAGCTGACCGAGCGGGTCAAGGAGCAGTTCCGCGCCCGCGGGCTGAAGGTGTACTAAGCAAAATGAACGAGGACGGGGACGCGGCTGATCGCTGTCAATATTGCACTGCAGTATGGCGGGCAGAATCAGCAGCACCCCTTCCGCGGACACGACGCTATGGATGAGTTGAAGAACCTCACCTACGACGATCTGCACGTCGGCGCGTCGATGGAAATCACCCACACCGTGACAGCGTCCAACGTGGCGATGTTGTCGCAGTTGTCCGGTGACGCCGAAATCTTCCACCCCGAGACCGACAAGACCGACGAGAAGCTGTCCGTGCAGGGCGTGTGCGCCGTTGCGCTGATGTCCAACGTGGTGACGCGGCGACTGCCCGGCCCTGGCTCGCGCATCGTCGGTCAGGAACTGCACGCGGACGGGTTCATCACCGATGGCGATGAGCTCACCGCATCCGTCCGGGTGCGTCACAAGCATGCGTCCGACCGTTCGGTGCAGCTCGATATTCGCGTCGTCAATCAGCACGGCGATGACTTGCTTTGGGGGTCGCTGACGGTGTTGCCGCCGGGCACCAAGGGCAGTTTTGCAGACACGCGCAAGGCCGCGTTCTACATGCCGCGCAATGACGCGTTCGAGAAGATGTACGTCGCGTGCGAGGGCATTCCGCCGGTGCTGACGGCGGTGGTACACCCTTGCGACCGCGATTCCTTGCTCGGGCCGATCGAGGCGGCGCGCAAGGGCCTGATCATCCCGGTGTTGATCGGGCCGGCGGCGAAGATCCATGCCGTTGCGCAGGCCGAGAACATTGACCTGAGCGGCTACCAGCTGATCGACTGTGAGCACAGCCACGCTGCCGCGGACCACGCCGCCGGCATGGCACGCCACGGCAAAGTGCAGGCGCTGATGAAAGGCAGCCTGCATACCGACGAGTTGATGGGCGCCGTGGTGAAGGCCAGCAACGGCCTGCGTACCTCGCGCCGCGTGACGCATGTATTCGTGATGGATGTGCCGGCCTATCCGCGCATGCTTCTGGTGACGGATGCGGCGATCAACATCTTCCCGACGGTGGAGGAGAAGGTCGACATCGTGCAGAACGCGGTGGAGCTGGCGCACATCCTCGGTATTGCCGTGCCCAAGGTGGCGGTGTTGTCGGCGGTGGAAACGGTGAATCCGAAGATCCAGTCGACGATCGATGCCGCGATGCTGTGCAAGATGGCCGATCGCAAGCAGATCACCGGCTGCGTGATCGACGGCCCGCTGGCGTTCGACAACGCGGTGAGCGAAGCGGCCGCCAAGACCAAGAAGATCGTCTCGCCGGTGGCGGGGCGGGCCGACATCCTGATCGTGCCCGACCTCGAGGCCGGCAACATGGTTGCCAAGCAACTCCAGTATCTGGCCGGCGCCGACAGCGCCGGCATTGTGCTCGGTGCGAAAGTGCCGATCGTACTTACCAGCCGCGCCGATTCAGTCGAAACCCGGATGGCTTCGACTGCCGTTATGGCGCTTATTGCCCACTATCGCCAGACCGGCGAAACCCCCATGAAACAAAATGATTGAACCTATCCTCGTTATCAATGCGGGCTCATCGAGCCTGAAGTTCTCCGTCTTCGAATCGATTGGCGACGATTTCGCCCTGCGTCTGCGTGGTCAGGTCGAAGGCCTGTTCACGGCCCCCAAGTTCGTCGCCAAAGATGCGGGCGACACCGTGCTCGCCAGCCAGGATTGGGCTGAGGGTACGCAACTGGGCCATGAAGGCGCGATGAAGTGCATCAGCGGCTTCCTTGCAGACCACGGCGTCCCGCGGCCTGCAGCCGTCGGCCACCGCGTTCTGCACGGCGGTCTGGAGTTCTCGGCACCGGCCAAGCTCAACGCGAGCGTGATGACGCGTCTTGAGAAGTACGTGCCGTTCGGCCCGCTACATCAGCCGCACAACCTCACGCCGATCCGCCTGCTGATGGAGCAGTTCCCGGATCTGCCGCAGGTGGCGTGCTTTGACACGGCCTTCCACCGTACGCAGCCGCAGGTTTCCGAACTGTTTGCGCTGCCGCTCGAATACGCGGAAGAGGGCATCCGCCGCTATGGCTTCCATGGCCTCTCGTACGAGTACATCTCCAGCGTGCTGGGGGACTATGACAAGCGTGCCGCCTCCGGCCGCACGATCGTGCTGCACCTGGGCAACGGCGCCAGCATGGCGGCGCTGTCGGCAGGGCTGGGTGTTGCGACAACGATGGGCTTCACGGCGCTGGACGGTTTGCCGATGGGCACGCGTTGCGGCGCGATCGACCCGGGCGTGCTGCTGTATCTGATGGACCAGAAGGGCATGAACGCGCGCGATATCGAGAAGCTGCTGTATCGCGAATCCGGCCTGCTGGGTTTGTCGGGTGTGTCGAGCGACATGCGTGCCTTGCTTGCGAGCGATTCGTCGCGCGCCCGCCTGGCCGTCGATTACTACGTCTATCGCGTTGCGCGCGAAATCGGTTCGTTCGCTGCTGCGCTGGGTGGTGTCGATGCGCTGGTGTTCACCGGCGGCGTCGGCGAGAACGCCGCGCTGATCCGTGCGCGCATCTGCGAAGCGTCGCACTGGCTGGGTGTTCGCCTGAACTCGGCGGCCAACCAGACGCGTGGTCCGCGCATCTCGATGGACGACAGCGCCGTTGCAGTGTGGGTGATCCCGACCAACGAAGAGCTGATGATCGCGCGCCACGTGCGCCGCACCCTGCGCGGCTGATCTTCCCTTAGCCCGCTCCCGATGGCCGGTTGCCGCAAGGCGCCGGCCATCGTCGTTTCCTGCCCCAGCGCAAGAGTGCTGCAACCGGCCTTGCCTACGATGGCGGACGGGGCAGGCGTGCTTGGCTGGCCTGCTGTCGTGCCGAATTCACGGCACCCTTCGGGGGAGGGGTTATGACAGAAGCGATTGCCGTACTGAATGCGGGCTCATCGAGCCTGAAGTTCTCCGTCTTCGCCGCAGTCGATGGCGATCTGCAACTGCGTTTGCGCGGGCAACTTGAGGGGCTGTTCACTGCGCCAAGGTTTGTCGGCAAGGATGCCGATGGTGTGGTGCTTGGCGAACAAAGCTGGCCAAGTGGCTTTCAGCTCGGCCACGAAGGCGCAATGGCGCACCTGACGGCCTTTCTCGATGCACATACGAACGGCCTCCGGATCAAGGCCTTCGGGCACCGCGTGGTGCATGGCGGCGTCGAGTTTGCCGAGCCGGTGCGTGTGGATCCGGCCACGCTCCGGCGGCTTGAGGCGTTCGTACCGCTTGCGCCGCTGCATCAGCCAAACAACCTGTTGCCGATTCGCCTGCTGCTCGAAAGCGGCACCAAGGCGGCCCAGGTGGCCTGCTTCGATACCGCGTTCCACCGCGATCAGCCCCTGATCGCCCAGATGTATGCGCTTCCGCATGAAATGACCGCGGCCGGCATTCGGCGCTACGGCTTTCATGGGCTCTCGTACGAATACATTGCGTCGGTGCTGGCGCAGCATGACGAGCGCGCTGCAGCGGGCCGCACTGTGGTGTTTCACTTGGGCAATGGCGCGAGCATGTGTGCGATCCTCAACGGCCGCAGTGTGGCGACCACGATGGGCTTTACCGCGGTTGAGGGGCTGCCGATGGGCACCCGCTGTGGCTCCGTGGATCCGGGCGTGTTGCTCTATTTGATGGATCAGCGCGGCATGGATGCACGCGCGATCGAGAAGCTGATCTACCACCGCTCCGGCTTGCTGGGTATGTCGGGTGTTTCGAGTGACTGCCGGGTGCTGGAAGAGTCCGACGATCGCAACGCCAAGCTGGCGCTGGATCACTTCTGTTACCGAGCCTCGCGCGAATTGGCGTCGCTGGCCGGGGCCATGGGCGGGCTCGATGCGGTGGTGTTCACCGCCGGGATCGGCGAGAACTCGCCGACTGTGCGCGCGAAAATTCTGGAACAGGCCAGCTGGCTCGGCGTCGACCTGGACCGCGAAGCCAACGCGGTTCGTGGTTTCGCGAGAATCAGCGCGCGTGCGAGCCGGGTCAATGCCTGGGTGATCCCGACCAATGAAGAGTTGATGATCGCGCGCCATGCCTGGCGTGTGATCCATGCTTGAGCGGTGACGACGGTCGCGCGGGGCGAGTACGCCCAACGCTCCGTGCCTTGGCATTGTCGGCCATCACCCATTCAGGCCTGGCTGCCGATGCAGGCATTGCTATCATCTGGCGGTGTTACGCAGGCCGATCGCGCAGGGGGCGCGGGCTGAAGCAGGGGGAATCATGGCTTTTCCGGAACCGGCCATTGCGCGCCGGCGACTCCACACGCGCCGCATCGAGGCAGAAGGCTTTGTGCGCGACGACGGCCTGTTCGACCTCGATGCCACGCTGGTGGATTTGAAGGACGCAGACTACGAAATACTCTCTGGCGTGCGGCCGGCCGGCACGCCGGTGCACGAGATGCGGGTGCGCCTGACCATCGATCGCCACTTCAACATCGTTGATGCACTGGCCGATACCGCATGGGCGCCGTACACCGGCTACTGCGAAACGATCGCACCAGCCTATCGCCAGCTGATCGGGTTGAATCTGTTCCAAGGCTTTCGCAAGGCAATGATGGAGCGGTTCGCCGAAGTGAAGGGCTGCACCCATGTCACCGAACTGCTGCTGACTTTGCCAACCGTCGCGCTGCAAACCTTTGCGACCCTGGTGCGCGAAGATGACTCCGGCGACCGCAAGCCCTACCAGCTCGACCGCTGCCACGCGCTGGATTCATCAGGCGCCGCGGCGCGCAAGTACTACCCGCGGTGGTACCGGCCGCGTACCGTTGCCGACTCGGAAAACACGTAAGTAACCCGCAAGGGCGATTCGGTTACAATCCGCCGAATCCGGGTGTTGCACTGCGGCAACGGGGCTGCCGAGCGCCCGGTCTGGCTTTTGCCGAGGGAGGGGGAGAGTCGGCATCCGCTGCGTCAAAGGGGGCGCAGTCCGTCTCGTCTGCCCGTGTTCCGACCCGATACCAACATTGAGCCCGCTGAGCCCGGCGACCCCGGGCGGGGGCAGAGATCGAAGGGCAACCATGAAGATTCACGAGTACCAGGCGAAAGAAGTCCTGCGCAAATATGGCGTCGTTACGCCGCGCGGCATTCCGTGTTTTTCCGTCGATGAGGCCGTCAAGGCCGCCGAGGAGCTGGGCGGCAAGATCTGGGTGGTGAAGGCCCAGATTCACGCCGGTGGCCGTGGCAAGGGCGGCGGCGTGAAGCTGGCCCGTTCGCTCGACGAAGTGCGCACGCTCGCCAACGAGATCCTCGGCATGCAACTGGTCACGCACCAGACCGGGCCGGAGGGCCAGAAGGTCCGCCGCCTGCTGATCGAGGAAGGTGCCGACATCAAGAAGGAATACTACGTTGCCGCGCTGACCGACCGTGCCACGCAGAAGGTTGCCATGATGGCGTCCTCCGAAGGCGGCATGGACATCGAGGAAGTCGCGCACAACACGCCGGAGAAGATCATCAAGGTCTTCGTAGATCCGGCGGCTGGCCTGACCGACGCGCAAGCCAAGGAACTCGCGAGTGGCATCGGCGTACCGGAAGCCTCGATCCCGCAAGCCGTGGATACGCTCAAGCGCCTGTACACCTGCTACATGGAAACCGATGCCTCGCTGGCGGAAATCAATCCGCTGATCCTCGAAGGCAACGGCAACATCAAGGCGCTCGACGCCAAGTTCAACTTCGACGCGAACGCGCTGTTCCGCCATCCGGAAATCGTTGCCTATCGCGACCTGGATGAAGAGGACGCTGACGAAATCGAGGCCTCGAAGTTTGACCTCGCCTACATCTCGCTCGACGGCAACATCGGCTGCCTGGTGAACGGTGCCGGCCTGGCGATGGCGACCATGGACACGATCAAGCTCTTCGGCGCCGAGCCGGCGAACTTCCTCGACGTGGGCGGCGGCGCGACGACCGAGAAGGTCACCGAAGCCTTCAAGATCATGCTCAAGAACCCCAAGGTGAAGGGCATCCTGGTCAACATCTTCGGCGGCATCATGAAGTGCGACACCATCGCCACCGGCGTGGTGACCGCGGCCAAGGAAACGCATCTGGCCGTGCCGCTGGTCGTTCGCATGAAGGGCACCAACGAAGACCTCGGCAAGAAGATCCTTGCCGAATCGGGTCTGCCGATCATCTCGGCGGACACCATGGCCGAAGCGGCCGAAAAGATCGTTGCTGCCGTCAAGTAATGCCCGGAGAACTCTGAAATGTCGATTCTGATCAACAAAGACACCAAGGTCATCACCCAGGGCATCACGGGCAAGACCGGCCAGTTCCACACCGAAAAGTGCCAGGAATACGCCAACGGCAAGAACTGCTTCGTCGCGGGTGTGAACCCGAAGAAGGCGGGCGAGTCCATCTTCAACATCCCGATCTTCGGTTCGGTGAAGGAGGCCGCTTCGGAAACCGGCGCCACCGTGTCGGTGATCTACGTGCCGCCGGCGGGGGCTGCCGCTGCGATCTGGGAAGCCGTCGAGGCCGACCTGGATCTGGCGATCTGCATCACCGAGGGCATTCCGGTGCGCGACATGCTCGAAGTGCGCAACAAGATGAAGGCCAAGGAAGCGGCCGGCGGCAAGAAGACCCTGCTCCTGGGGCCGAACTGCCCGGGGCTGATCACGCCGGACGAAATCAAGATCGGCATCATGCCGGGTCACATCCACCGCAAGGGCCGTATCGGTGTGGTGTCGCGCTCTGGCACGCTGACGTACGAAGCCGTGGCGCAACTGACTGAAATCGGGCTGGGCCAGTCCTCGGCAGTCGGCATCGGTGGTGACCCGATCAACGGTCTGAAGCACATCGACGTGATGCGCATGTTCAATGACGATCCGGACACCGACGCGGTGATCATGATCGGCGAGATCGGCGGTCCGGACGAAGCCGAAGCGGCAATGTGGTGCAAGGCCAACATGAAGAAGCCGATCGTTGGCTTCATCGCTGGCGTGACCGCCCCGGCCGGCAAACGCATGGGCCACGCCGGTGCGTTGATTTCCGGTGGTGCTGATACGGCCGACGCCAAGCTCGCCATCATGGAAGAGTGCGGCTTCAAGGTGACGCGCAACCCGTCTGAGATGGCGCGCCTGCTCAAGGCGATGCTCTGATCCGTCGAGGTCCGCTGCATCAAGCGCCCGGCGTGAGCCGGGCGTTTTCGTTTTGAGGCGTCGAACGCCCGCGCGGCATGCTCCGCTAAACTCTCACTTTTAAACGCCCCCGCCCCGATGCCCGATTTTTCCAATCCCGTTTTCTGGTACGCCGTTGCGCAGATCATCGTCATCGACCTGGTGCTGTCGGGCGACAACGCGGTCGTGATTGCGCTGGCGTGTCGCAACCTGGCGCCCGCGCAACGCAGGGTCGGTATCCTGTGGGGCGTGCTCGGGGCGGTGGGGCTGCGTGTGGTGCTGACGGCCTTTGCGGCACTACTGATGGACTGGCCGTGGCTCAAGATCGTCGGCGGGATCCTGTTGCTGTGGATCGGCGTGAAGCTGCTGGTGCCGGAGCAGGAAGGCGAGCACGAGATCCACGGTGCCGGCAACGTCTGGGGCGCGGTCAAGACGATCATCGTGGCGGATTTCGTGATGAGCCTCGACAACGTCGTCGCGGTGGCCGGCGCGTCGCACGGCAGCATTCCGCTGCTGGTGTTCGGGCTCCTTGTCAGCATTCCTATCATCGTGTTCGCGAGCCAGATCATCATGAAGGCGATGGAGCGCATGCCGATCATCGTCACCCTTGGTGCCGGGCTGCTCGGTTGGGTCGCGGGCGCGATGATCTTCAGCGATCCGGCAATGCGGCCGTTGGTGGCGGGGCAGCCGGCTTGGCTGCATTACGTCGCCTCGGCGGTCGGGGCCTTGGTGGTCGTGCTGATCGGCTGGCTGATAGCTCGTCGCCGGCAGGCGGGCTACAGGGTGTTGGAGGAGGGCTAACATGGCTGCGCTGTATTTGTCCGAGACGGAGGTTGCACAGGTGGTCGATATGCCGCTGGCGCTTGCCGCGGTGGAATCTGCCCATCGCGCGCTTGCTGCCGGTGAGGCGGTCGACTACCCACGCCAGCGCGTGCGGGCCGGCGCCGTGATCCAGCACCTGCTGCAAGGCGGTCTGCTCGACGCGCGACGCGTCACCGGCTACAAGACCTATACCTCGTCGCGCGCCGGTGTGCGGTTCTGGCTTCACCTGTTCGATGCCGACAACGGCGATCCACTGGCGGTGATCGAAGCTGACCGGCTCGGCATGATGCGGACGGGCGCAGCAGGCGGCGTCGCGGCGCGCTGGCTCGCACGGCCGAACGCCCGCCGCGCCGTAATTTTCGGTGCCGGTTGGCAGGCGCGCGGGCAGATCGAAGCGTTGGCGCTCAGCCTGCCGATTGAACAGTTCTCCGTGGTCGCGCGCGATGCTGCGAAGTGCGATGCCTTCTGCGCCGAGATGACGGCGCAAGTCGGGCGCTCGGTGACGCCCGCCAAGGATGTCGAAGCCGAAGTGCGCGCGGCCGATGTGGTGGTCACCATCACCACATCGCCCAAGCCGCTGTTCGACGGCGCGTGGTTACCGGCCGGCTGTCACATCAACGCCGCGGGCTCCAACGCGCTGATTCGGCGCGAGATCGACGAAACAACCGTCGGACGCGCTGGCCTCATCGTCGTCGACACACGGGCGACGGCGTTGCGGGAAGCGGGCGATTTGTTGCCTGCGCTTGAGAAAGGGCGGCTGACCGAAGGGCGGTTGGTGGAACTTGGCGAGATCGTCGCAGGACATCGCGCGGGGCGCACCGATCCGGCCATGATCACGTTGTTCGAGTCGCAAGGCTTGGCGGTGCAGGACCTCGCGCTAGGCGTCGAGGTGCTGGCGCGCGCGCGCAGTGCCAAACTCGGCACAGCCTTGCCCTATTGATTTGACCGGAACCCGTTGCCCCCCGAGGCGGGGCGCGGCATGATTCCACCCTTGGTGAGCTTGTCCGCAAGTGGCACTTACCCCAATTTGGAGTTCCGCATGCCCAAAATCGTCCTGAGCATGGACGGCCTCGTGCTGAAGGAAATCGCGCTGGACAAACAGCGCATCACGATCGGCCGCAAGCCGCACAACGACATCCAGATCGACAACCTGGCGATCAGCGGCGAGCATGCATCGATTGCGACCATCCTCCAGGATGCGTTCCTTGAGGACTTGAACAGCACCAACGGCACCTATGTGAATGGGCAGCCGGTGAAAAAGCATGCGTTGAAGGATGGCGATATCGTCGAGCTCGGCAAGTACCGGCTCAAGTTCCTCAAGGACACGCCACCACCGGCGTCGGCCAACACCTTCGAGAAGGCCTTCGAAGTGCCGCAGGACTTCACGAAGACCCAGAACACCACGATGCGCGCTGCCGCCGACACCATGGTGACGGGCTTCGCGGAAGCACAGAGCGCGACGCAAGGGGTGACGACTGGGGGGCTCTCCGGCACCAATTGGTCGCAGCCGGAGGCGGACCAGGCTAACCAGATCGGCGTGGTGCAGATTCTCTCTGGCCGCAATGCGGGCCGCGAGCTTGAGCTGACCAAATCGCTGACCACGCTTGGCAAACCGGGCCTGCAGGTGGCTGTCATCACGCGCCGTGCGCATGGCTACTTCATTACGCATGTCGAGGGCACTGCTTTCCCGGTGGTCAACGGCCGTGAGATCGATGCGCAGGCGCATCCGCTGCAGGATCACGACGTGATCGAGCTTGCCGGCGTCAAGATGGAGTTCTACCTGCGCGCCGGCTGAGCGCTCGCAGGCGGATCGGGCCGTGGAGGTCAGGGTACTCGGCTGTAGCGGCGGCATTGGTGGGCTCGATGTCCGCACGACTTCGCTTCTGGTCGACGACGACATCCTGATCGATTGCGGCACTGGCGCCGGGGTACTGGATGTTCCGGCGCTGATGGCAATCGACCATGTGTTCCTGACGCATGCGCATCTCGATCACATTGCCTACCTGCCATTCATCATCGACACCGTCGGTGACTACCGCAGTCGCCCGCTGACCGTTCATGCGGCGCCGGAAACGCTGCGCATCATTCGCTCACATATCTTCAACTGGCTGATCTGGCCCGATTTTTCTGCGATACCGGATCGCGCGCATCCGCTGATGCGCTTCAACGAGTTGCGCATTGGCGAGTGGGCTGACATTGATGGCCGGCGGATTACAGCGCTGCCGGCGCTGCACGCGGTGCCCGCGGTCGGCTACCAGATCCGTTCCGAGACAGGGGCAAGCCTCGTTTTCTCGGGTGACACCACCGTGTGTGACGCGCAGATCGAGGCAATCAACGCAATCAACGACCTGCGCGCCCTGATCATCGAAACTGCGTTCCCGAACATGCAGCATGACCTGGCGCTCGCCGCGCGCCATCTGTGTCCGCAGATGCTGTTTTCGGTGCTTGATCGGCTGATCGTGTCGCCCGAGATCTATGTGACACACCTCAAGCCGGCGCAGGCTGCCGAGATCACCGCCGAGCTGGCGGCGTACAGCGGCCGTTTGAAGCCACAGATTCTTCGGAACGACCAGGTGTTCACGCTCTGATCCCGGCGCAAGCCAGGGTTGGTGGCAGTATCATCGGGCCTTGGCAGTAAGCCATCTGGGGGTTGATCGATGAGTGCCATTCCGGGGCGCACCAGCGCCGGCGATCTGAGCCGGCGGCTCGCGTTTTTCAAGGGCCTGCAGGCGCTGACGGCGCGCATACACGCCACAAACAATATCGACGAGATCATCTTCGAGCTCTCGGCCGATATCTGCAGCCTGTTTGGCGCCGAACGCATCACTTTATATACGGTGGACGAGTCGGGGGCGGCGATCGTCTCCAAGGTCAAGACCGGTCTGCATTCGATCAAGGCGATCCGGTTGCCGATCTCGGACCGCAGCGTCGCGGGCTACGTTGCCCTGCATAAGACGCTGCTCAACATCCACGATGTTTACGACGCGGCTGAGCTGAGCCAGATCTCGCCCAATCTTGAGTTTCGCCGCGAGGTGGATGAGCGCAGCGGCTACCACAGCAAGCAGATGCTGGTGGCGCCGATCATGGGGGCGGCGGAAAGCGAACTGCTTGGCGTTGTGCAACTGATCAACGCGCGGGATGGCTCGGCCTTTACCGCCATCGACGAAGAGGGGCTGCAGGGGCTTGCGCAGACTTTGGGCGTCGCGTTCGCGCAGCGTCTTTCCCAAGAGAAACCGCTACGCAACAAGTACGACTACCTGACGCGCACTGGCGCCGTGACTCCCGAGCAACTTGAGGAGATCGAAAAGCAGACCCGCGCGCGGAATACAACGATCGAAGCAATTCTGCTCGACGAAGTGCGGATAGCCGCAGCGCTGGTTGGTGAGTCGATGGCCCGGTTCTACGGCGTGCCCTACGAGCCGTTTCGGCAGGAGCGGGTCAAGTCAATGCATCTGCTGCGCAACATCAAGAAGGACTATGTGTTGCAGGCGGGTTGGCTGCCGCTGGAGGAGACGCAGGAAGGGATCATTGTCCTCACAACCGACCCCGAGCAGGTGCGCGGCGCGCGGGTGGCCGACAATGTCTTCCCGGGCGCAAAGCTATCGTTCCGCGTCACGACACGGCGCGAGTTCGAGAAGACGGCGCAGCAGTTGTTCGAGCAGGGCATGGATGAGGCTTCGGTGTCCGACATGCTGTCTGGCCTGGGCGACGACGAGCGCGACGCGCCGTCGCAGGACGAAATCTCCGCGGCCGCCGACAACGAACTCGTCAAGCTGGTCAACAAGATCATCATCGAGGCGCATCGGCAGGGCGCCTCGGATATCCACATCGAGCCGCGCCCGGGCAAGGAAAAGACGCTGATCCGTTTCCGCAAGGACGGCTCACTGGTGCCGTACATCGAGGTACCTGCGAGTTACCGCAACCCGCTGGTCACGCGCATCAAGATCATGTGCGACCTCGATATCTCCGAACGCCGCAAACCGCAGGACGGCAAGATCCGCTTCCGCAAGTACGGGCCCTTGGATATCGAGCTGCGCGTCGCGACCATCCCGACCGCGGGCGGCATGGAAGACGTGGTGATGCGTCTGCTGGCCAACGGCGAGCCGCTGCCGCTGTCGGATCTGGGCATGTCGCCGCGCAATCTCGAGCGCCTGCGCAACACGATCAACAAGCCCTACGGCATCTTCTTCTGTTGCGGCCCAACCGGCTCCGGCAAGACCACCACGCTGCATTCGATCCTGAAAGAGCTCAACACGCCCGACACCAAGATCTGGACCGCCGAGGACCCGGTCGAGATCACGCAGCGCGGCCTGCGCCAGGTTCAGGTCAACCGCAAGGCCGGGCTGGATTTCGTTGCGGTAATGCGTGCCTTCCTGCGCGCCGACCCTGACGTAATCATGGTCGGCGAAATGCGCGACAAGGAAACCGTGACGATCGGCATCGAAGCCTCGCTGACGGGCCACCTCGTGCTCTCCACGCTGCATACAAACAGCGCGCCAGAATCGGTCGTGCGCCTGCTCGACATGGGGATGGACCCGTTCAACTTTGCCGACGCGCTGCTCGGCGTGCTTGCCCAGCGCCTCGCCAAGCGGCTTTGTAAGCATTGCAAGGAGGCCTACCACCCCGACGACGAAGAGGTGGCGGCCTTGATCGCCGAGTACTGCGAAGACATGCGCCAGACGCCCGAGTTTCAGGCAGATCCGGCGGCCGCCGAGGCGGCGCTACTCGCCGAATGGAAAGCGCAATTCGGCCACGAAGGGCAGCTGCTGCTCTACCGAGCGCAAGGCTGCGAACACTGCACCGACGGCTACAAAGGCCGCGTCGGCCTACACGAAATGATGGTCGGCTCTGCCGAGGTCAAGCATCTGGTGCAGACACGCGCCCCGGTCTCGGAGTTGGTCACCGCTGCGCTAGCTGATGGCATGCGTACACTGCGGCAGGACGGTATTGAGAAGGTGCTGCAGGGGGTGACGGACATGAAACAGGTGCGGAAGGTGTGTATTCGTTAAATGGTTTGTCGTGCCGCGTCAGTCGATGTGACAAAAAACGTCACTCGCCGGCGTCGTGTCCGAGGCGGATGAGCTCGAGGCGCCAGCGTTGCGGCGCTCTACGCTGATTTTTGGGTAGTGTCATGACGCTGGCACGTAATCTGCTCATATGAACCCGAGCGGTGTCCCCGCCCGAATTTCTCAACGAGGAGAACAGCATGAAAAAGGTTCAACAAGGCTTCACCCTGATCGAACTGATGATTGTGGTTGCGATCATCGGCATCTTGGCTGCCGTGGCGCTGCCGGCCTATCAGGACTACACCGTTCGCGCAAAAGTTTCGGAAGGTCTCACTTTGGCGGAGTCGGCTAAGAGTGCGGTTTCTGAGGCTTGGCAGAACGATGGTAGCCTTGCGAACTTGACGCAAGCGACGGCCGCTGGTGCTGCTGGTTGCGCTGCCAACATCGTTTACTGCTTCAATACCTCTAAGTATGTTTCGCTGATTCAGATCGCAAGCGGCGCTGCCGGTAATGGCGAAATCACTATTACTTACGATACGACCGCAACGGGCATCCCGCAGCTGGCTGGCGCAAACACCCTGGTGCTTGTTCCGACTATCGGCGGTGTCGCATTGGCTGCTGGTTCCCAAGGCAACATCGATTGGCATTGCAAGGGCGCCGCTTCGACGTTCGGCCCTGGTACCGCCGGCACCGTTTCGGGCCGCTTCTCGCCGGCTAACTGCCGCGGCGCAGTCTAACTATCGAAGGGCCTGATGCTGCGGGTTCGCCCGCGCGGTTAGCACTAAGAGCCAAGGCGTTAGCCTTGGCTTTTCCTATTCTGAAGGCGAATCCATGAAGAAGCTTCGGGCTGCAGGCGTCCATTTCGCACTCAGCGCGTTGATTGTGGGCGGGTTTGTTGTTCTGACGCTTATGGTTTGGTACCCGACTCCTCTGGATCAGGCGTTAGGCGTCAATAAGGTGCTCCTTGTGCTACTCGGCGTGGACGTGGTGATCGGTCCGATGCTGACCTTCATCGTATACGAGCCCGGCAAACGCACCTTGTTATTGGATTTGACCGTCATCGCAATCGCCCAGTTCGCGGCCTTTGGCTACGGGGCCAACACGATCTTTGGCTCACGTCCTGCGTACGTGGTCTTCAACGTCGACCGTTTTGATGTGACGTCGGCATCCGAGATTGCTCCGGCAGAGCTTGCCGCAGTACGCGATCCAGCTTTCAAGTCGATTCCGCTTTGGGGTCCCGTCATCGTTGGCGCGCGGATTCCGACGGCGGTTGAAGAGAAAAATCGTATCCTGCTATCCGCAGCCAGCGGCGGGCCAGACCTGAACGCCTTTCCGCAGTACTTCCATTCGTACGAGTCGATGGCGGGTGATGTGCGGCAAGTCGCAAAACAGGTAGGTATGCTTCCAACCAAGGAGCAGTCGGCGGCTGTGGCTACCTGGCTGGCAGCACACGCCAAGCAGGCGGAGGACGTTCGGTGGCTTCCTGTTGCTGCGAGACGGCGCGATATGACGGCGATCATTGATGCCAAGACAGCAAAGGTGCTGGGCTTCGTCGACGCCAGTCCGTGGTGGGGGCGATGATGGGGGGCGGTGATCGAGGCTCGGGAAAGAACTGCGCACTTGCGTTGCTGTTTGCGTTACCTACCGCTTTGAGTTTTCGTAGTAGCCCACAGGCGGTCTTTTGGCCAGAATTTTTGCTTGTTGTGGTCTTATTGGCTGTGTTTATTGGTCAGCAACTTCGCGAAACAGTACATCGCTTGCCAATAGCACCACTATTGCCGCTGGCGATGAGTTCGCTTTGGGTGCTGGTGACATGGGGCCATTCCGCTAATGCCTTGGTTGTGGGTTTTTTGGCATATCTGCTGGTGTTCTTGGTTGCGGCTGACTTTGGTGCTGGCCGCGAATCGGGGTTTGTCGCGAAGGCGGTGCTCGCAGTGGCGCTTTGTCAGTCGATGATTGGCGCGCTGCAGTTATTCGACGTTTCGCTAGGCGGCGCCGTACTTGCCAAGGCGTATCGCCAAACTTATGGCAACGTTGGGCAACCGAACCACTATGCCGCGCTGCTGGCCTTAGGGTTGGCCGCGGTCGTAGTTGGTGCAGAGAACTGGAAATGGCCACGTTGGCTAACCGGCGCGGTTGTTGTTTGGCTGAGCATCTCAATTGCGGCGTCGGCCTCACGCGCGCCTTGGTTCTACATGCTTGGCTTCGTACTGCTCGGGTTAGTCGCCGGTCGCGGAACTGACCCGGCGGGGCGAGTGGCTGGCCGGCGAGCCGTGGCGGTAGGTATTGCAGCATTGCTGATCCAGATCGCTTTTGCGTACAGCGGCGCGCTTGATCTTCTTGGGCTGACCTCCTCGATTGCCCGTGCAGCGGATGCAGGCAGCAATGGCCAGCGTTTGTACGATTGGTCCCTCGCTCTTTCTGCTATCCGAGCACACCCTTGGATGGGCGTCGGGGTTGGCGGGTTTCACGGTTGGGCGGTGGCGCAGATGGCTGTAACGCCGTCGCTGCCATTCTCAAAGTTTGCTGAGCATGCGCACAATCTTCCGCTGCATCTGGCTGCAACAATGGGGCTACCTTTTGCTGTAGGGCTGCTCGGCGCGGTCGGTTGGTGGGGCTTGCACCAGTTGCGGCAGCCGGTTACCTCCGAGCGCCTATTTGCGCTCTGCGGATTGGTGGTGGTCGGCCTTCACAGCTTTGTCGAGTATCCGCTTTGGTATACCTATTTTGTGATACCGGCGGGAATGCTGTGCGGCGTTTTGCTTCGATCTGATTCGCAAGCTCGGTTCCTCCTTGTCCCAAATTGGGTGACCCGCGCAGTACTTCTAGGCTTGGCCGCCTGCCTATTTTGGGTTGCCCGCGATTACGTGGCCGTGCAGCGTGCCTACGATGAGTGGGCGTCGATCCGCAGCGCCGCGACGGCTGCGGATCGCGACCGCGTAAGGCGCGCCGTAGAGAACGTGCCGGCCTGGTCGATCTTTGGCGACCATGCACGGGCTCTAGCGTTGCAAACTTGGGCTCCCGATACCTTGACCGCCGTAAAAGCTGCGAGTGAATGTGAGTACGCGTTAAAGCTGCGTCCCTCCTGGGGGCTAGGAACCCAATGTCTGCTTGCGATGGCCACGGCGGGCGACCGACCGGGTGTCGCACGCATGTCGCTCATACTGTGCGAGGGGTTTCCTCGGCACCACCAGATGTTACGTGATTGGGCTGAGTTTGCCGACCGCGCTCACCCTGTCACCTCTGTTCGGTCTGAGAACTGCCTGCGCGGATAGTGAGGCGTAGGTGAGACGGTATACTGCGCCGTTGCATTGAACCGAAGATTCCTACCTACATGGCTGTTCTTGACAAGCGCGGGGTGTTGCCCCGCTTCCGGGCCGGCGAGCGGCTAAGTATCGAACTCGGTTGCGGCCCGCGAAAACAAGATGCTGCGTCAGTTGGAATTGATGCGCTCGACTTTGAAGGCGTGGACCTCGTCGGCGATGTATTCGAGGTGCTTGCTGAGTTGCCTACTGCGGGCGTGTCGGCGTGTTATTCCGCTCACTTCTTTGAGCACGTCGACGACTTGGTACGTCTGGTCGATGAGCTTGGGCGCACGCTTGCGCCAGGTGCCGTGGCGACCATAAAAGTACCCCACTTTTCGAACCCATACTTTTATTCGGACCCGACGCACAGGCGCGCTTTCGGTCTCTACACGATGTCGTACTTTGCGCGTGACGCCTTGTTGACGCGCAAGGTGCCGAACTACGGTCGCACACCGGTGTTCGAGCTCACCTCCGTGCATTTGGGTTTCGATTCGCCGTTTCCGTTCCGCGGGTTGATCCGGCGTCTTATCGGGCCGGTGTTTAACCTTACGACTTGGCTACAGGAATTCCACGAGGAAAATCTCTGCTATTTGCTGCCGTGCTACGAAGTCGAGTATCGACTGCGTCGCATTTGAGCTGGCGATGTCGCTGCGTTCGAGTCTCGCGTACTTCGTCTTTCGGGGGGCATCGGGTGCGCTCGCGGTTCTGACCGTTTCCGTATTTGCACGCTTGCTCGGCCCGGAGGGTTACGCGCGCTGGACGCTGGCGGTCGTCGTCAGTGGATTCATTGCCGGCGTGTTGGTACAGCCGATTCATTCGGCGCTCGCCCGTTTCCTGCCGCGCCCCGGGGGGGCGGCGTTTGTAGGGACCTTGGGCCGTCTGCTCCTTATCGCGGCGGGCGTTGTCGTCCTGCTCGCGATTGCGCTCGGGATTGCTTCGCCACACTGGTTGCCGACTGGCGTGGTGGGGCTGGCGCTTGCACTGGGTTTGTCTCAGGCCGGCTTTGATTTCTCGGCGCAACACTGTTCCAGCACACTGCAGGCCCGTCGCTACGGGCGCCTTTATCTTTGCAAAGCGATCATCGCGCTGATCGCAGGGGGCGTTGCCTTGCTGCTGGGTTGGGGGGCTGCAGGCGCGGTTGCGGGCACATGCTTGGGTTTCTTGTGTGCCACTGCGCTCTTTGGCCGCTTGGCGTGGCTGGAGGTGGCGCGAGGGCGTTTCGATGCCGCAAAACTCCCTGAAGTGCACGCTTATGCCTTGCCAGTGATGTTCGCTCTGCTTACTGGCGCGCTGCTGCAATGGGGTGACCGACTCGTGCTCGCCGCGAATGTCGCGCCGGCGCAACTAGGCGCGTACAGCGCGGGGGGGGATCTTGCTCAACAAGGGTTCGGGCTGCTCTTCAGCGCATTTCATCTCGCGTGGTTTCCGCGGCTGATCGCCCAGTGGGAGGCGGGTAGCCACGAGTTGCAGGCGCAGGTGAACCGCTATGCGCAACTGTCATTGCTTGTGATGGTTCCTGCAGCGCTGGGATTCGCGCTGGTTGCGCACGATTTGGCTGACGTGCTGCTAGGGTCGGCGTTCCGTGCGGATGCATCAAACGTAATGCCTTGGCTTGCCCTGGCCGCGTTGCTAGGAGGCATGCGCTCCTATTTGTTCGACTTGCCGCTGCACCTTGCGCAGCGTATGGGTACGCAGAGTCTGATTGCGGGCGGTTGTGCGGTGTTGGGCGTTTCGCTGAACTTGCTGCTGGTCCCACGTTACGGAATTGGCGCGGCCGCGGTTGTGGCGGTGCTCGCGCAAGCTAGCGGCTGCATAGCAAGTTACTTGGTTGGTCGGCATACCCTGAGCCCGCGGTGGGCGGCCAGGGACTTGCTGGTGGTGGCGGGTGCGGCAGCCGCGATGGCGCTTGCGGTTTTCATGGTGCCGATCAGCGGTGCTTTGGGGTTGTGTATCAAGGTCTTGCTTGGTGCAGCCACGTATTGCGTAGTCGTGCTTGCGACGGATCTTGCGGGCCTGCGCCGCTTGATTGCTGGCCGCCTGCGTCTTTTCAGGCGGCTACCATGATTCAGCCGCTCCGCGCCGTGGCATTCACGCAGGGGGTCAATGTTCCCTCTGCGCGATTCCGCGTTCGTCAGTATCTGCCGCAACTTGCTGAAGCTGGCGTTTCGTTACAGGAGCGTCCAGCGCGCTTTGGTAGCTATCCACCAGAGTCTCGTATACAACGCCTGCCTTGGCTGGCCATGACGCTGGCCGAGCGGGCGTACGCCGCTGCGACCGCGAACGCTGCGGATGTGGTGATGTTCCAACGCGAGATGGTGTCGACACTCTCTTTGCCGGAATACTTGTGTCGCGCGCCAACCGTGCTTGATGTGGACGATGCAATCTGGCTCACGCAGCGCGCGGGGCTGGTCGATTGCCTTGCGGCACGCGCTCGGCTGGTGCTGTGCGGCAACGAGTACATTGCCGACCATTTCGCGCGACAGACCCGCGTGGAGATATTGCCGACGGGCGTTGATACGGACGTCTGGCGGCCTGGTGATCGGGATGCGCGGCCGGTGATCGTGTGGTCCGGCAGTTCGGCTGGGTTGCCGTATCTCTATGAGATCGAGGAGGCTCTGGCTGGCGCATTGGCTGCCGTTCCGCAAGCGCGGTTGCGCGTGGTGTGTAACGCGCCCCCTGTGTTTGCATCGCTCGACCCCGATCGGATTGAGTTCATTCCTTGGTCCCCCCAGCGCGAGGTCGCCGCGGTGCAGTCGGCATGGGTCGGGTTGATGCCGATGCCGGATACGCCTTGGACCCGTGGCAAGTGCAGTTTCAAAATGCTCACCTACCTTGCGTGCGGCGTGCCAGCCGTGGCGTCGCCGTGGGGCATGAATCGCAAGGTGATCGACGGCGGTGGCGCTTGGGGCGCAGTCACGAGCGATGACTGGACAGATGCGCTGGTGATGCTGATCCGTGAGCCTGAAGTGGGTACCGCTGCCGGTGTTGCGGGGCGAGAACAAGTGGTAAACGGATACGCTACGGCGAAGCTGGGTCACAAGTTGGCGGCCTTCTTGCGAGATGCCTCTGCTTGATGACACCGGGTGCTGCATTTAATCTCCAGAACTTTGCATTGCGGGATGGAACGGTATGTGCGGCATAGCGGGCTTTTGGAGCGTCTCGGCGCCGTCTGAGGTGCTTGGCGCGATGGCCCGCTCGATGGGGGAGGCGATCGCCCACCGGGGCCCCGACGGGCGTGGCGAATGGGCTCAGTCGGACATCGGGCTGGCGCTCTCGCATCGCCGTCTCGCGATCATTGATCTGACCGAGGCCGGGTTTCAGCCGATGCACGCAGCATCTGGCCGCTGGACCATCGTGTTCAACGGCGAGATATACAACTACCTTGTCGTACGAGCTGAGCTTGAGCGTGCTCGGGGCGGGGTGGCTTGGCGCGGACACTCGGATACGGAACTTCTGATCGAGGCGCTGGATTACTGGGGCGTTGAAGAAACGCTCTCTCGGTGCGACGGCATGTTCGCTTTCGCCGCTTGGGACCACGCGGTTGGCCGTTTGATTCTCGCCCGCGACCGCCTTGGCGAGAAGCCGCTCTACTACGGCAGCATGCCCGATGGGGCGTTTCTGTTCGGTTCCGAACTTCGCGCGCTGTATGCCCATCCGTCGTGGCGTGGGCAGATTGACCGTGACTCGGTGGGGCTGCTGATGCATTACAACAGCATCCCAGCGCCCTGGTCGATCTGGCAGAACGTTCACAAGTTACCTCCCGCCCATTGGCTTGAAGTGCGTGATCGCCGAGCCAGCACGCCGCAACCATACTGGTCGCTTCGTGATGTGATGTTGGCCGGTGAATCGAGTCGCATGGCGCCTCCGGGGGCAGACGAGCCCTGGGTTGATCGGCTGGAAGCGGTGCTGGGCGAGGTCGTTGAGCAGGAGATGCTTTCCGACGTGCCGCTCGGGGCGTTCCTGTCTGGCGGCATTGACTCGTCGCTCGTGGTCGCGATGATGCAGAAGCGCACCGCGCGGCCGGTGAAGACCTTCACGATCGGTTTTCGCGAAGATGCTTTCGACGAGGCCCGCTATGCACGCGAAGTGGCAGCACACCTTGGCACCGACCACCGCGAGTTCTACTTCAGCGGTAGCGACGCACTGGATGTCGTGCCACGCGTGGCCGATCTTTACGACGAGCCGTTCTCGGACTCGTCGCAGTTGCCGACTTGGCTCGTGTCTCATTTTGCCAGGCAGCACGTCACCGTCGCCCTTTCCGGCGATGCGGGTGACGAATTGTTTGCGGGATACACGCGTTACTTTGTCGGCGATGGGTTCTGGCGTGCTGCTTCGCGCGTGCCGTATCCGCTGCGGCGGGCGACGGCGGCGGGGTTAGGCCTTGTGCCAAGCAAAGCGTGGGACGCGCTCGGGCATGGGCTCGGGCCCCTGTGCCCACGCTTGCTGCGCAACTCACCCGGGGACAAGTTCAGTCGTATCGCGCGCATGTTGCGTGAACGGTCGCCCGCTGGTTTCTATGACGAGTTGATCTCGCACTGGAAGGACCCGGCGCTGCTTGTGCCGGGTGCGCGCTTGCCTGCTCTGGATGCGGCCGAATTGGCTGCGCGCGCTGGACGCAGCGACATCGAATTCATGCAGGCGCACGACACGCTTGCCTACTTGCCCAACGATATCCTGGTCAAGGTCGATCGTGCTGCGATGGCAGTGAGTTTGGAAACGCGCGCGCCCTTTCTTGACCGCCGCGTTGTCGAATTCGCTTGGACGGTGCCGGAGTCTCTCAAGGTAAGGCAGGGCAACGGCAAATGGCTGATGCGCGAACTCCTTGCACGGCACGTTCCGCGATCGCTCTTCGAGCGTCCGAAGCAAGGCTTCGGCATTCCGCTTGGCCCATGGCTGAGGGGGCCGTTGCGTGAATGGGCGGAGTGCCTGCTGTCTCCCTCTGCGTTGGCGGAGAGCGGGCTGTTCGATCCGGCGCCGATTCGCCGCAAGTGGGAGGAGCATCTGCGGGGCCAGGCTGCATGGCACTACTATCTGTGGGACATCCTTATGTTCCAAGCGTGGTATCAGCGTTACCGCTCGCAGGTGTCTTGAACGATGCGGGTGCTCCTGTTCGCCAATACCGATTGGTTCCTCTGGAACTTCAAGTTGCCGCTCGCGCGTGCGCTGCGGGCAGCGGGCCACGAGGTCATTCTCCTGAGCCCGGCGGGCGAGTTCGGGGCGCGCTTGCGCAACGAGGGCTTTGATTGGCGCGCCTTCGCGTTATCGCGCTCAGGCATTCATCCGCTGGAGGAGGCGCGTGCGATGCGTCGCCTGCTGGCGCTTTATCGCGCGGTACGGCCCGATCTCGTTCACCACTTTACGATCAAGTGTGTGCTGTACGGCTCCTGGGCGGCGCGCAGGGCGAATGTCGCCAGAGTGGTGAACTCGATAACCGGCCTCGGTTTTGCGCTGCTGGGTACGAGCTTGAAGGCGCGTCTGATCCGCCCGGTTGTCGTCGGTTTTTATCGGAGGTCGCTGATCGGCACCCAGGTGATCTTCCAGAACCATGACAACCGGGACACGCTGGCCGCGTTCGGGGCGCTGACTCATGCGTCGGTACATGTGATTCCCGGGGATGGTGTTGACGTTGAAGCGTTCTGCCCGCCGCAGCCGCGCGTGGCAGGCGCAAACGTCTTGATGATGGGGCGTCTGCTCTGGTCGAAAGGCGTCGGTGTCTTCGTTGAGGCAGCGCGTATCGTGCGCGCCGCCCGACCCAATGCGCGATTCTTGTTGGCGGGAGCGCCCGATTCCGGCAATCCAGAGAGCGTGCCCGACGCCGTGCTTGAGCAATGGCGAGCCGAAGGGGTGGTCGAGTTTCTTGGCCATCGCAGCGACGTGCGGGAACTGCAGCAGCAGGCGGATATCGCAGTGCTGGCGAGCACGCAGGGTGAAGGAATGCCGCGAGCCTTGCTCGAAGCCGCTGCCTGTGGGCGCCCAATGGTTGCGACGGACGTACCGGGATCACGCGAACTGGTGGAGGATGGCGTCAACGGACTGCTGGTGCCCGCGGGCGACGCCAAGGCGCTGGCGCAGGCGGTTCTCGCGCTGCTGGAAGCCCCCGAGCGGGCATGCGCTATGGGTGCCGCGGCGCGGCGCAAAGTGCTTGCGGAGTTGTCTGACGATCGAATAATCGCGCGCACGCTTGATGTGTACTTTCCCCTCGCAGGCGGCGCATGAGCTTCAACTACGTCTTTTATCCCTTCGCGCTCTCGCTGATCTTCTGCCTCGTGTTGGCGCGACTCGCTCCTTGGCTTGCCCTGATGGACAAGCCGGACGAGCGAAAGCGCCACGGCCGTGCGGTGCCGGTCGTCGGCGGTCTGGCGATCATGTCGGCCTACATCCTCGCGCTGAAGTTGCGAGGGATCGGTGGCAATCTGTATGAGGCCATGCTGCCGGTCGGCCTCGTGCTTGCCGTCGGCGTGGTCGATGATGCAAGGCCGGTGTCTGCGCGGGCGAAGCTCATCGCGCAATGCGTTGCCGCATGGCTATTGCTGCGTGCCACCGGCTTTTCTCTCGGCGAGCTTCCCGTTCCCGGCGTGGAGGGTGGGTTGCCGCTCGGCGCGCTCGATACCGCGGTAACGGTGTTTGTCATAGTGGGTGTCGTGAACGCGCTCAACCTCTCTGATGGCGCTGACGGGCTGGCTGGCGGCCACGTTTTGATTGCGCTTTCGGTCTTCCTGTTTGTTGCGCAGGCTGCCGGGCGCGAGACCGAAGTGCTGTTGATCGTGGGCCTGATGTCCTGTGTCGTGGGCTTTCTCGTGGTGAACGCGCGCCATCCGATGTTGGCGCGTGCTCATGTTTTCCTGGGCGACGCGGGTGCTTTGGCGCTGGGCGTCTTGCTGTGCTGGTTCGCGATTCATTTGTCGCGTGGCGCGAAGCCGGCGATGCCGCCGGTTCTGCTGTTGTACGCCGTGGCGCTTCCCCTCCTAGACATGGCCACCGTGTCTGTACGCCGCGTCTTGCAGGGGGCCTCACCCATGCGGCCGGACCGCACCCATCTGCATCACATTCTTTGCCTGAAGGGTTTGTCGGTAGAGCTGTCGGTTCCTTTGCTATGGGCCCTGAATGCGCTGATTGCCCTGTGTGGTCTGATGCTCTGGCGGATGGGGGCGTCCCAAGGCGTCTTGCTGCTCGGGTGGATCGGCATTCTCGTCGGCAAGATGCTGTGGATGCGCGTTTGGGAAGAGGTGGACGCGCCCGAAGCCGCTGAAGAACGGCGCGAGGCCTGACTCATGACGACCGTTCGCGTGTGCATCGTCATCACCGGCTTGGGCATTGGCGGCGCAGAGCACGCGCTGCTCAAGCTTCTGACGGCGCTTGATCGGCGCCGTATCGAAGTGTCCCTGATCGTGCTCGGTCGCTTGGATACGTTGGCACCGCAGTATCGCGCAATCGGTATCGAGCCGATATTCATCGGTTTTCAAGCCGGGCGGTGGCCGTTCACCGAAATCGGCCGTTTCATCCGCACCGTACGTGATCTGAGGCCGCATCTGCTGCAGGGTTGGATGTACCACGGCAACCTCGCGGCAAGTTTCTTGGGTGCTCGCCTTGGGCTACCTGTTTGTTGGAGCGTGCGTGACACACCGGACCCGGCGCATGGCCACAGCCGCTTTACTCGCATGACCATTGCGCTGTCCCGGTGGTATGTCGGTCGAGTGGCGAAGATCTTCAACGTGTCGACGCGTAGCGCTGCATACTGCTGCGAGCGACTCGGCTGGCCGGCCGCCAGAACCGAGGTTCTGCCGAACGGGCTCGACGTGCGGCGTTTTCACCCTGACGACGATGCGCGTCGACGTCTTCGCCTTGAGCTCGATATGGGCGAAAACGCTCCGGTTGTCGGCATGGTTGCACGCTGGAGCCCGGTGAAGAACCACCGGTTGTTCATTGAAGCGGCTGCCGTGTGGCGACAAGTGCGCCCCGACGCGCGCTTTGTCCTGGTTGGCAAGGGGCTTGACGCCGAGAATGCCGAACTTGCGGCATGGCTGGATGAGTATGCGCTGCGCGATGCGGTGCATCTTCTGGGGGCTCGACACGACCTGGAGTGCATCTACCCCGCATTCGATCTGCTGGCCCTCACGTCGAAGAGTGAGGGCTTCCCGAACGTTCTCGCCGAGGCCATGGCCTGTGGGGTGCCGGTGGTAAGCACCGATGTCGGCGATGCTGTGGAGATCGTTGGCGAGGGCGGGCGTATCGTCGCGGCCACGGCGGGGGCCTTTGCCGAAGCCTTCTCCGCACTGATGTCCGGCCCCGAGTATCCCGCGACGGCTGATGCCGCCCGCCGCCGTATTGTCGAGCGCTACGCGATCGAGAACGTGGCTGAGCGTTTGGCCGCGCAATACGAGGCCCTGCTCCGGGCCTCCACCTAGGCGAGGCCTTGCACAATTATCAGCTTCGGGAATGGCAAGCGATTCGTTATAATTCAAGGCTTTGCTCACTTCTGGCTGATCGATCATGACCACCACGCCGCTTACCGCGCTCTCGCCGCTCGACGGCCGCTACGCCGCCAAAGTCGACGGGCTGCGCCCGCACTTCTCCGAATTCGGGCTGATCCGTAACCGCGTGCGGGTGGAGATCGAGTGGCTAAAGGCGCTGGCCGCCGAGCCGCACATCGCCGAAGCCGCCGCCTTCTCGCCGGCTACCATCGCCGAGCTCGACGCAGTGATCGCCAACTTCTCGGTCGCAGATGCCGAAGCCGTGAAGGAGATCGAGGCGACGACGAACCACGACGTCAAGGCGATGGAGTACTGGCTGAAGAAGCGCTTCGCCGCCAACGCCGAAGTCATGAAGGTCACCGAGTTCATCCACTTCGGCTGCACCTCGGAAGACATCAACAACGTCTCGCACGCGCTGATGCTGGCCGAAGCCCGCGAAGCCGTGCTGCTGCCGGCCTTCGACAAGGTGGTGGACCGCTTCGTCGCGCTGGCGCACCAGCACGCCGAGCTGCCGATGCTCTCGCGCACCCATGGCCAGACCGCCAGCCCGACCACGCTGGGCAAGGAGATGGCCAACATCGCCTACCGCCTGCGTCGCGCGCGCAAGGCCTTCGCCGCGGTGGACATGACCGCCAAGTTCAACGGCGCGGTCGGCAACTACAACGCCCATCTCTCCGCCTACCCGGACTTCGACTGGGCCGCCTTCAACCAGCGTTTCATCGAGTCGCTGGGCCTGGTGTTCAACCCCTACACCATCCAGATCGAGCCGCATGACTCGATGGCCGAGCTCTTCGACGCCATCGGCCGCGGCAACACCATGCTGATCGACGCCTGTCGCGACATCTGGATGTACATCTCGCTCGGCTACTTCAAGCAGAAGCTCAAGGCCGGCGAAGTGGGCAGCTCGACCATGCCGCACAAGGTCAACCCGATCGACTTCGAGAACGCCGAAGGCAACTTCGGCGTCGCCAACGCAGTCCTGCGCCACTTCAGCGAAAAGCTGCCGATCTCGCGCATGCAGCGCGACCTGACCGACTCGACCGTGCTGCGCAACATGGGCATCGGCATCGGCCACACGGTGCTGGGCCTGGAATCCTGCCTGCGCGGGCTGAACAAGCTCGAAGCCGACCCGGCCAAGCTCGCCGCCGATCTGGACGCCGCTTGGGAAGTGCTGGCCGAGCCGATCCAGACCGTGATGCGCCGCTACGCCGTGCCGAATCCGTACGAGCAGCTCAAGGCGCTCACGCGTGGCACCGGCATCACCAAGGCCGCGCTGCAGGACTTCGTCAAGACGCTGGCGATTCCCGAGGCCGACAAGCAGCGCCTGCTCGACATGACGCCGGGCAGCTACATCGGTGAAGCGGCTGCGCTGGCCAAGAAGATCTGAGGTTTCTTTGATTCTGACCACGCCCCGGCGCCGCGCGCTGCGGCGTGGTTTTTCATTTCCGCACCAGGATTTCGATATGAGTTTTGCCGACACCCTCAAGCAACTTCCCAAGGTTTCCCACCTCGAAGCCATTCAGCTGATCGACGCGGAAGGCGCCGTCGTTGCGACGATCGAAAACAAGCCGGGCCAGGCCGGTTCGTTGGCGGTGTACAACCACCTTGCGCAATTGCACGGCTCGATCAACATCGAAGCAGCGAAGAAGGGCGTCGAGCTCTACGCTGAACATACGGAAGATGCGCGCGCGAATCCGGGCAAGCATCCGAATATCGATCGGCTGATCTCGATCGCCGAAGGGCAGCTTGCAGTGCTGCGAGTCAAACACGTGTTTGCGGTTTAATCCGGGCGCCGCGCGGGGGCGCGGCGATCTGGAAGGACAGGGGGAGTCGTGACGATAGAGCGCAACGTGCTGGGTGGGCCACTGCAGGCATGCAGCTACGACCCGTTGACCGGATTTTTCCGCACTGGATGCTGTGAAACCGGGCCCGACGATCTCGGGCGCCATGTGGTGTGCGCACGCGTCACCGCTGAATTCCTGGCGTTTTCGGCCGAGCGCGGCAATAACCTTTCGCAGCCACGCCCCGAGCTGCGCTTTCGGGGGCTCAAACCGGGTGATCGGTGGTGCCTTTGCGCGTTGCGGTGGAAGGAGGCGCTGGATGCGGGCGTCGCGCCGCCGGTCGTGCTCGAGGCAACCCACGAATCCGTGCTTCGTGTCGTTTCTCTGCTCGATCTGACGCGGCATGCAGAGTCGGCATAGCGTCATGCACCTGCTTGGACAGCAATGCATTGCTGTGGTGCAGCAATGATTGGTGTGTGGGCCCGGTTTTTTCGGCAATACACAGTGTTTTGATTCGGATCTGTTTTTGGTTTGTTGCGAATTTTCGGCTGATACGGCAACAATCTCCTGCTGCAATTTCGATCGCAACTAGAATTTCAGCCTTAGTTGCGGTCGGCGGGCAATCAATCCGTTCGATCGAGTTGTCTGGCGCCACCCCTGCCAGGCGTTTGGTCACCTCTACCCGAGGTTTTACGGATGTTCGCCACCCCTGTTGCTGCGTCGGCGCGTGTTCTCGCGCCACTTCGCCCCCAGCTTTTGCTGATCTTTGCCGCGCTCTGCTGGGCCGGTAACTTCGTGCTTGCCCGCGGTGTCAGCGCACAAGTGCCGCCGATCTCACTCGCGATGGGCCGCTGGTTCGTTGCCGCCGTCTTGCTCGCACCTTTGGCCCTGCCTCGCTTGCAAGCCGGACTCGCGCCTCTGTTGAGGATGCGTGGGCGCCTGCTCGGTTTGGCCTTTCTCGGCATCGCTTGTTCGAACACGCTCGTCTATGTTGGGCTACAAACCACACCGGCAACGCACGGCGTGTTGCTCAACGCGCTGATGCCGATCATGGTGGCTCTGCTCGCCGCAGCCGTCTGGCGCAAGCCTTTGCGGCCCGGCGCCTGGCTCGGCATGGGCGTGTCGGTGATTGGTGTGTTGTTCATTGTCACGCGAGGCCAGCCGACTCAGGTGTTCTCGATGGATTCCGGCGCCGGCGATCTGTGGGTGGTCGCGGGGATGGCCTGCTGGGCCGGCTACACGCTGCTGTTGCGTAATGTGGCGCCGCAGATCGACAAACTGGTCCTGCTCTGGGTGTCTGTGGTGCTCGGACTACTGATGCTTCTGCCGGCCTGGGCCGGCGAGCTCTGGTTGCAGGGCTTGCCGCACCCGAGCGGGCGGGCCTTTGCCGGCATTCTCTACCTGGGGGTGTTCCCGTCGGTCCTTGCGCTGTTTGCGTACATGCGCGCAGTGGCCGAGATTGGCGCTTCGCGTGCGGCGGCTTTCCTTCACTTGATTCCCGCGTTCGGCACCTTGATGGCGGCGGCATTTCTTGGTGAAGCGCTGGCGCTCTACCACTACGTCGGGCTGGCGGCGATTCTGGGCGGACTGGTCTGGACGCAACAGGCTTCGGGGCGCAACAGTCTCTGAAACGCGACACCGGTCACGCCCAGTGCGGCTCGACGCTGCGCCGCCGGGATGATTTCGGTATCATCCCGTGGTCATGAGCGACCTTCACGCACTTCCTTCGAAGCCGGAGCGCGAGTACTGCAGCACAAGCGAAGCTGCACAGATGCTCGGCGTCTCCTTGGGTACCGTTCAGCAAATGGTCGAAAACGGCCTGCTGGAGGCGTGGAAGACGGCGGGCGGTCACCGTCGCATCCGCATCGGTTCGGTTGAAGACTATCTGCGGCGTCGATCTTCAGGCGTCGCGGCACCCCATCCGGTGGGCGTGTTGCGCATTCTTGTGGCGGAGGATGATCGTATCCTCCAGCGCTTGTATGCCCACACCTTTGAGACCTGGAACCTGCCGATCGAGGTACGCCTCGTCGAGTCTGGCTTCGATGGTCTCTTGGAAATCGGTCGTCAGCAGCCCGACTTGCTGATTTCCGACCTTGTGATGCCTGGCCTCGACGGGTTCGCGATGATTTCTAAGCTGCGCTCGGACCCCAAGCTTGAAGACATGGACATCATCGTGGTGACCGGCCTGTCGCAGGAGGATATCGCCGAGCGTGGCGGATTGCCTGACGACGTGACGATCTATGGCAAGCCGGTGCCGTTCAAAGAGCTCAAGGGTTATATCCAGGCGCGGCTGGCTCAGTTCCAGCGGCGCGGGCGCGCGGCCAGCTGAGCCGGCGCCGTTTGAAAGAAAGGCCCGCTGTCGCGGGCCTTTTTCATGTCAGCTCGCGCCGCGAATCCGCCCGAGCAGGGCTGTGGTCGAGCGTTCGTGCTCAAACGGGATCGAGTGCACCGTGCCGCCCCAGCCGATCACTTCGGGCGCGCCAACGATGCGGTCCGGCGCCCAGTCGCCTCCCTTGACCAGGATGTCGGGGCGGCAATCCAGAATCCGGGCAATCGGGGTGTCTTCGTCGAACCAGGTCACCAGGTCGACGCTGTCCAGCGCGGCCATCACGGCGAGCCGGTCTTCAAGGCAGTTGATCGGTCGGTCGTCGCCTTTGCCTTGGCGCTTGACCGACGCATCGGTATTCAGCGCGACCACCATCGCCGCGCCGAGCTCGCGGGCTTGGGCCAGGTAGGTAACGTGTCCGCGGTGCAGGATGTCGAAGCAGCCGTTCGTGAAAACCAGCGGCCGCGGCAGCATCGCGACGCGGGCGGCCAGTTGCTCTGGCGGGCAGATGCGCTGTTCGAAGCGCGGGCGGAGATAGCGATTGCTCATGTTGGTCGGATTCGATGACAAGCCGAGAGTCTAGCCTAGCTGGGGGCAGCCGCTCACGCGCGTGGCTCAGCGGCGGTGGGTGCTCTTGATTTGATACATCGCGGCGTCGGCGTGGCTGAGCAGGGCGTCGGCGTCTTCGCCATCGTCGGGATAGCGCGCGACGCCGATGCTGGCGCGCAGATTGAAGCTCTTGCGCCCCATGGCCGGAAGGGGCTCGCGAAGCGCGGTCTGGATCCGGTCGATCGCCTGTTCAATCGTGTTCTCGTGCTCAAGTCCGTCGAGGATCACGACGAATTCATCGCCGCCGAGCCGTGCAACCGTGTCGCCGAGGCGCAGGCTGCCGGCGATCCGACGCGCCGCCTCGCACAGCACGTCATCCCCCGTGGCGTGGCCGAACTGATCGTTGATTTCCTTGAACCGGTCGAGGTCGATGAAGAGCAGCGCGAACTCCCGCCGGTCGCGCCGTGCGCGGTTGAGTGCGCCCTGGAGGCGGTCCTGCAGCAGTACCCGGTTCGGCAGGCCCGTCAGGGGATCGTGGTGGGCCTGTAGTTCCAGTTGTTGCTGGCGATTCTTCAAGGGCGTGATGTCCGCCAGCACGGCGATGTATTCAGCGATCTGGTTATCCTCGGTTTGCACCGCAATGACAGTCGCCCAGACCGGAATCGGCTCGCCGCTCTTGCGGCGTAGCCACAACTCCCCGATCCAGCGGTGATCGCGCTGCAAGACTTCGCTCATCGCCTGACGTGCTTCACTTGCGGGGCGTTCCGCGTCGAGGATGCGCGGGTGCTGGCCGAGCAACTCGTCTTCTGGATAGCCGCTGATCTCGCTCAGCGCCGGGTTCACCGCACGGATCTTATGGTTGGCGTCGGTGACGAGAATCCCCTCGGCCGTGTTGCGAAATACCGCGTCGGCTTGTCTCAGGCGCAGCGCTGCCTCGTATGCCGCCGAGATGTCGTGGCAGATGCCGACGATTCCGATCGCTTGCCCGTCGCCGCCAATGATCGGGCTCTTCAAGGTATCGACCCTGACACGGTGGCCGTCCGGGTAAACGACCCATTCCTCGTTGCGTCGCGCCTCGCCGGTTGTCATGACGGCGCGGTCGTGGGCGCGGTAGAAGTCTGCCAGGCCGCGCTCCCAGAAGTCGTGATCGCAGCGGCCGATCAGTTGCGCCTCGGCGTTGCCGCTAAGCCGCTCGAAGGCGGGGTTGCAGGCGACGAAGCGGCCGTCCTGGTCCTTCGCGAAAACCGGGTCGGCGATCGAGTCGAGCAGGGTGCGCAGCAGCGCCCGCTCGCGCAGCGTCCGGTCGAGCACGCGGCGGCGCTGCGCAGTACGCAGCGCGAGGGCTGCCGCGAGCAGGGTGAGGCCAGCCACCAGCGTGGCGGCGGCGGCGCTGGCCGCGGGGTGCGCGCGCCAGACCGGGACCGGCTGGTTGAGGATCAGCGTGTCAGGCGGCAACTGGTCTTCCGGGAGCCGCCAGCGGACGAGCGCGCGGTGGTCGAAGATCGGGCGGTTCGGGCTTGTTTCGCGGATCGGGATGGTGTTCGGTGCAGCGCCGCGCAGGATGCGCAAGGCCATGTCAGCCGCCACCAGGCCATGCTCGCGGTGGCTCATGACGTAGCCGCCGAGCAGGCCACGACCGACGCCGTGCTCCCAGAGGTGGAGCACTGGCCCGCTCGCATGCTTGACGATCCAATCGACCCCGTCTTCAAAGCTGCGCGGTTGGCCGCTGGCGTCGTGATAGGCCGCCAGTAGCAGGGCCGCCTCGTCCGGGTTTAGGCGCTCGAGGCGGCTGGCGAGCTGATCCCAGCTGATCTGCGTGAGATCTGCGACCTCGATCGCGATGTCCGGGAAGCCGAACTTCTGTTTGGCACGCAGGGTTTGCAGGTCGGCGCGGCCGCCGGGGCTGTCGTCGGCAATCACGACAACCCGCTGCAATCCGGGCATCAGTCGGCGGGCGAGCGCGAACGTCTCCGGGATCGAGACATGCTCCACAACACCCGTCTCCCGCGGCGAACCACGCTGCGCGATGGCGCGTTCGACGTTGTTAACGCCGAGAAAGACCACCGGAGCATTGCCGAACAGGCCGGCCCCGTAATCCGTTGCAAGGTTGAAGGCGGCGTCGTCCGCGGCGATGACCAGGTCGTAGCGCGGTTTGCGGGCAAGGCGGTAGGCGAGCCACTCGCGATAGCGCACGGCGCTTTCGGCGTCGGTGAGGTGGCGCGCATCCATGAACTCTTCGTCGATCTGGATGCCTTGCGGCGCCAGCACCGCGAACACGCCGTCGTGGATCTTGCTGGTGGTGGGGAAGCCTGGGTGATACGAGTAGAGCAGCAGAACCCGGCGGCCGTGGAGGTCCTGCGCCGCCAGACATGGCCCGGGCGCGAGCAGTTGCAGGCAGCAGAGCAGTAATCCGATGCGAAGCAGGGCGCGCCGCATTGAGACCCTCCCGCGGGCGCCCGAAAGCGCCCTTCATCCTGCTTTATCGGATGCGGCCGCGGGATTCTGAAGGCATATCGAGCCCTTGGCTCAGCCTGGCGCCGGGCTGAGTGATTTGCGGAAGCGGTTGAGGTCCTGCGCGGTCTCGAAGGCCTGGCCAAACAGGCTCGAGAGGTTGCGCAGGATGCCGCCGATGACGCGTTGCTCGCAGTCCTTGTCGAAGCGGATCTGTTCGGACAGCCAGTGTTCGAGCCATTCCGGATCCGGTAGTCGGGACTGGATCGTGTCGCGCGGGAAGAGCGCTTCGTTCACATGCAGATTGGTCGGATGCAGCGGTTTGCCGCTGCGCGCAGAACTGGCCATCAGCACGCCGATCTTCGCAAAGGCGGCGCGAGCGCTGTCGCCAACGCGATCGATCGCCTGCTTCATGTACTTCAGGTAGGCGCCGCCGTGCCGCGCTTCATCGCGCGAGAGCAGGTCGTAGATCTTCTTGATCACCGGCTCGGTGTGCCATGCCGATGCGCGGCGATACCACTGCGTCAGGCGCAGCTCACCGCAGAAATGCAGCATCAGCGTCTCCAGCGGCGGAGCGGGGTCGAACTCGAAGCGCACCGCGTGCAGTTCCGGCTCGCTGGGGGCAAGCTCGGGGCGGAAGCGCCGCAGGTATTCCATCAAGACCAGCGCGTGCTTCTGTTCCTCGTAGAACCAGATCGACATGAAGGCCGAGAAGTCGGAATCGTCACGGTTGTCGCGCAGGAACATCTCGGTGGCGGGCAGCGCGGACCACTCGGTGATCGCATTCATCTTCACCGTGAGCGCTTGTTCGTCCGAGAGCAGGCTGCTGTCGAAGCGCTCCCACGGCACGTCTTTAGCCATGTTCCAGCGGGCCGCTTCAAGCGACTGGTAGAGGTCGGGGTAGAGCATCGGATACCTCCCGCAACGTCAATCTGCGGGTCTCATTCTAGATCGTGTTCGTGACTTGCCGGTTGCGGGTGCCTACGCAGCGTTGGCGGTACGCCACGCTTCGAGCGCGCTGAGGGTTTCGCGAATGTCCGTGATGATGCTGACACCGGGAATTGCGTCGCGGCGTCCGGCGATCGCCCTGCCGCCGGCCCATAGCGCGACGCCGTCGGGCAGCGCCGCGCGCAGCTGCGTCAATCCCTCCACCGCCTGACGCGCCGGAAAGGCCGCGGAGAACGACAAGGCCACGATGTCGAAGTCGCCGGCGCGGGCGGCGCTGTCGATGTTCGCGATCGGCATCTGTGTCCCGAGCGATACGCAACTCGCGCCTTCGCTGACGAGCAGGGCCTCGGCCATCAGCAGGCCCAGCACATGGAGTTCGTCCGGGAAGGTGGTCAGCAACACACGTGGGCGCTGGCCGCCGCCTTGAGCATTGATTGCGCTGCGTAGCAGGTTCTGCACCTGCTCGGTGTACAGGTGCTCCTCCGGCACCTGGATCTCGCCGCGTAGCCAGGCATTGCCGATCAGCGTGTTGAGCGGTGCGACGGTTTCCACCACAAAGGCCTGCAAGCCCTGCTTGAGCAGGGTCTGCTGCAGGGTGCGCCGCAGCTCCTCACTGCGATGCAGGCGCAGCAACTCGACGATGCTGTTGCAGCGGCTCGCTGCATTGGGGCAGTCAATCGTCTGCGCTTGCCTGGCTTGCAGCATCTCGCCGAGGGTTTCGATCGAAGCCTCGATCAGTTTGCCCGGCCGCATGCCTTGGTCCACAAGATGTTTGAGCAGGCGGAGTTTCTCTACCTGGTCGGCCGGGTACAGACGCTCGTCGTGCTCGTCGCGCTCGGGCTGCGGAAAGCCGTAACGCCGCTCCCACATGCGGAGCGTGTCTTTTGGCAGCCCGGTTTCGCGCTCGACGGCGGCGATCGCAAGTTTGGTTGGGTCCTTCGACATTGGTGTTTTGTCCTGGACAAAAGCTTGACTGCGAGAATGCATGTGTCTATCGTACGAACACAAACCTGATTTGTCCAGGACAAAAGGAGCTCACCATGAAACCCGCAGCGATTGCTTCAACAAACCGCAAAGTCTTGCTGTTCATGGCGTCGGCCTTGGTGTTGCTCGGCGCTTTGGGGTGGACAATGGCCCACGCCGCCGACGAGGCATGTCCGGTTGCGGCCGAGATTGAGCATGACCGCTTGCTTATTGTCCTACACAACAATGGTGCTGAGCTGGCGGTTCCGCGTCTGCCGGCGATTGACGGGGCGCGCTGAGCGATGGGGCTGCTGATGAATCGCTTTCGCTTCCAAGTGCTTGCGCTGCTGTTGATGTTGCCGGGCATCGCGAGTGCGGCAGCGACGTGTTCCCCGCTGCTCGATCACCGCTTCAAGCGCTTGTCCGGTAGCGAGACGTTTTCGATGTGCGACTACGCCGGCAAGGTGCTGTTGGTGGTGAATACCGCCAGCTTCTGCGGCAACACGCCGCAGTACGAAGGCCTCGAGCGGCTCTACCAGAAGTACTCCGGCCGCGGACTGGTCGTAGTCGGCTTCCCGTCGAACGACTTTGGCCAGCAGGAGCCGGGCAGCGAGAAGGAGATCGCCGAGTTTTGCAAGATGACCTACGGTGTGAAGTTCCCGATGGCGGCGAAGACCTCAGTGGTCGGTGCCGCGGCGCATCCGTTTTACCGCCAGCTCGCCAAGTCGACAGGCGCAGCGCCCTCTTGGAACTTTCACAAGTACCTGATTGATCGCAGCGGCAATCGCGTTGTGAGTTTTGACAGCGGCATGCAGCCGGAAAGCCCGGCGATCGTGGCGAAGATCGAATCGCTGCTCGCTGCGCCCTGAGTGGGCGCGACATTTCAGACGAGAGGGACTCGCGATGCACATGCATGAATTCAACGCGCGCTCATTGGCGCAAGGGCCACGCCAGCGCATTGCCGTTGTCGGCTCGGGGATCGCTGGCTTGGGTGCGGCGTGGCTGCTGCGCGAGCAGCACGATGTGGTGGTGTTTGAGGCGGCCCAGCGGCTGGGCGGGCACACCAACACGGTGGATGTCACGCTGGAAGGTGTTACGCATGGGGTGGATACCGGCTTCCTGGTATTCAACCGCCGCACCTACCCGAACCTCTGCGCGCTGTTCGCGGCGCTTGATGTACCGGTGGTCAACAGCGACATGAGCTTTGCGGTGAGCGTTGCCGAGCCCGATATCGAGTGGGCGGGCAGCAGCCTCGCCACGGTTTTCGCGCAGAAACGCAACCTAGCCCGGCCGGCCTTCTGGCGCATGCTGCAGGACATCGTGCGCTTCAATCGCGAAACGACCCGCGAGGCGCGCGAGCACGCACTGCCGCCGATATCGCTGGGCGACTACCTCGATCGCAACGGCTATGGCGTCGAGTTCCGCGACTGGTATCTGGTACCGATGGCGGCGGCGATCTGGTCCTGCCCGCCGCGTACGATGCTTGAATACCCGGTCGCAACCTTCCTGCAGTTCTGCCACAACCACGGGCTGCTGCAGGTGAGCGATCGGCCGCAATGGATGACGGTGAAGGGCGGCGCACGCGAGTACGTACGCCGCATCGCCGCGCAGTTGCCGGAGATCCGCCTGGGCTGCCCGGTGGGCGGTGTGCGGCGTGAGGCCGGCAAGGTGGAGCTGCTCACCGCGGGCGGCGCGGAAGTCTTCGATCAGGTGATCTTTGCCTGTCATTCCGATCAGACCCTGGCCATCCTTGGCAGTGCGGCCACGCCGCTGGAGCGCGCGGTGCTCGGGGCGGTGCGCTATCAGCCCAATCGCGCCCTACTGCACACCGACCCGGCGCTGCTGCCGCGCCGGCGTTCAACCTGGAGCGCGTGGAACTACGCCGCCAGCGCGGGCGCGTCCGCCGACCGTTCGGTCGCGGTGTCCTACCTGATCAACCAGCTCCAGCCCTTGCCATGGAAGACGCCGGTGGTGGTGTCGCTGAACCCCTTCCGCGAGCCGTCGCCGTCGCATCTGATTGCAGAAATCGACTATGCCCATCCGGTGTTCGACGCGGCCGCCGTTGCTGCGCAAGCGCATCTGCCGATGCTGCAGGGGCGCAATCACACCTGGTTCTGCGGTGCCTGGACCGGTTATGGCTTCCATGAGGACGGCCTGAAGTCGGCGGTGGACGTGTGCAGCGTGCTGGGTGCGGTCGCGCCGTGGAAGGCCGAGCCAGTGCGCGTCGAGGCGCGTGCATGAGAGCGGACACCGCTCCGCGGCTGTGCCTGGGGGGCGTGATGCACGCTCGCCATTGGCCGGTCATGCACCGCTTTGCCTATCCGCTGGCCTGGGTGCGCCTGCCGCTTTCGCGTCTGCACGAGGCGGGCAACGTGCTATTTGGCGTCGAGCGTGCTCGCCTGTTCTCGTTCCGTTATCGTGATCATGGTGCGCGCGACGGCAGCCCGCTGCTGCCCTGGATTCGCGCGCTGCTGGCTCAGCATGGGTTGGCCGAGGCCTGTAACGGCGAAGTCGTGCTGCAGACCTTTCCGCGCCTGATGGGCTTTGTCTTCAACCCGGTCAGCTTCTGGTTCTGCCATGACCGGGCGGGGGTGTTGCGCGCGGTGCTGTGCGAGGTGAACAACACCTTCGGCGAGCGTCACAACTACCTGGTCGCGCATCCGGACGCGCGCCCGATCGTGAGTGGCGACAGCTTCCGCTCGAGCAAGGTCTTTCATGTATCGCCGTTCTTCCCGGTGCGCGGGGAGTACCGATTCCGATTCGCCGAGCGCGGTAGCGTCGCGAGTGTGGCGATCGATCTTTTCGACGCTGGCCGCCATCAGCTGACGACCCGCATGTCAGGCCGCGCCGAGGCGTTGTCGGCGCCGGGACTGATGCGCGTGGCCCTGCGTTTTCCGTTCATGACGCTGGGCGTGGTCGCCCGTATCCATTGGCAGGCGCTGAAGCTGTTCCTCAAGCGCGTGCCCTTTCACCGCAAACCCGTTCCGCCTCTCAAGGAGACGACATCATGAGCGCGATCGAAAATACGCTCGCTTCCCGCATCGACCTGTTGCCGGGCGCCGCGAACGCGGTGCTGAAGATGCTCGGCGCGATGCGTGGCGGCAGCCTGGACATCACCCTGCCGAACTCCGAGCGGGTGAACGTGGGCGAAGGCCACCGCGTTGCGAGCCTGGAGATTCGTGATTGGGGCGTGTTCGAGACGCTGATCAGCAAGGGCTCGATCGGCTTTGCGGAAGACTTCGTCAACGGGCTCTGGCGCACCGACAACCTCGCCGCGCTGCTCACGCTCTCGGCGCAGAACCGCGATGCGATGAGCCGTGCGATTCATGGCAACGCGCTGCGTTTGCTCGGCTACAAGATCTGGCATTCGCTGCGTGCAAACACCCGCAAGGGCGCGCGCCGCAACATCGAGGCGCACTACGATCTGGGTAACGATTTCTACCAGCTCTGGCTGGACGAAACGATGACCTACTCCAGCGCGCTATTCGCCGAGCCGCACCAGCCGTTGGCCGAAGCTCAGCGCGCCAAGTACCGCCGGATTCTCGAACAGCTCGGCGCCAAGCCCGGCCAGCGCATCCTCGAAGTGGGCTGTGGCTGGGGTGGCTTTGCCGAGATCGCGACGCTCGAATATGGCTGCGAGGTATTGGGGCTCACGCTGTCACCGGCCCAGCTCAAGTTCGCGCGCGAACGGGCCGAACGCGGCGGCTTTGGCGAACTCGCCGCGTTTGAGTTGTGTGACTACCGCGACGTGCGCGGCCACTACGACCATATCGTATCGATCGAGATGTATGAGGCGGTGGGTGAACGCTTCTGGCCGTCTTACTTCCAGCAACTGCGCGACCGCGTAGCGCCCGGCGGGCGGGTCGTGATCCAGGCGATCACGATCGAGGATTCGTTGTTCGGCTTCTACCGCAAGAACCCGGACTTCATTCAGCGCTACATCTTCCCGGGCGGAATGCTCGCGTCGCCGGAGCGTATCCGCAAGCAGGCGGCCAAGGCGGGGCTCGAGGTGGTGGACGACCTCGCGTTCGGGCTTGACTACGCGCGCACGCTGGCAATCTGGCATGAGCGTTTCAACGCGGTGCGCGAACAGGTTGCGGCGCAGGGCTTCGACGAGCGCTTCATGCGCCTGTGGCAGTTCTACCTCGCCTACTGCGAGGCGGGCTTCCGCGCGGGCTCCACCGATGTGCACCACTACACCTTCGCCGCCGCACCGGCCTGAGCGGATCATGCGCGCCATCCGCTGCTTCCTGATCCTGCTGGCTGTGAGCCTGGGCTTGCCGCTCGCGGCCAACGAAGGCGCGCGCGCCTTGCCCGAGGCGCTGCGCAGCCAGACGAGCGAGTGGCGGCCGCTTGGCGCCGGAGAGATGACCTGGTTCGGCCTGCGCCTGTACGACGCGCAGTTATGGACGGCGGGGCCCAGCTTCCGAGGCGCCTCGCCTTACGCGCTGGCGCTGACCTACGCGCGCGATTTCTCGGCCGAACGCCTGGTTGATACCAGCGTGGAAGAAATGCGCCGACTGGGCATGCGTGACGAAGCGACGTTGGAGCGCTGGCGTGCCGAACTGGCGCGCGTGTTTCCCGATGTGCGCAAGGGCGATGTGATCGTGGGCGTGCACTGGCCCGATCGCGGCGCGGCCTTCTACCACCGCGGCCAGCTTACCGGCGAGGTGCGCGATCCGGCCTTTGCGCGGGCGTTCTTCGGCATCTGGCTTGACCCGCGCACCCGCGCGCCGGAGTTGCGCTCCCGCTTGCTTGGCAGCGCGTTATGACGCTTGGCATCGCGCGCGTTGCGGCAGGCGCGCCGGCGTCGCTCGCACGTCTGTTGGCGTACGGCGCGCTGGCGGTGCCACTCGCCTTCGCGGCATTGCCGATGTATGTGCATGTGCCGAAGCTCTACGCGGACACGCTTGGCCTGTCGCTCGGTGCGGTCGGGGCGGTGCTGCTGGCGGCGCGGCTGGGCGATGCGGTGGCAGATCCGCTGCTGGGGCTTTGGAGCGATCGCCTGCAGGCGCGGCGCAGGCTCACCTTGCTGGCGCTGCCGGTGCTGGCGCTGGGCATGGTCGGCTTGCTGCGACCGCCTTCAGGGGCAGGGCTGACCTGGCTCGCCGCGATGCTCGTGGTGGCGTATGCCGGCTACTCACTGGCCAGCGTGAACTACGCGGCCTGGGGGGCAGAGGCTGGCTGCGATGCCGGCGAGCGCACGCGCTTGACTGCTGCGCGCGAAGGCTGTGCGCTGCTGGGCGTGGTGCTGGCGTCGGCGCTGCCCGAACTGCTTGCGCCAGATCAGGCGCAGGGGCTCGTGCGGCTGCTGTGGGTGTTCATTCCGCTGCTTGGCCTGGCCGCGTTGCTCAGCGCACGCTTCGCACCCTTGCCGCGCGCGCAGCTGCATGCGCCCGGCACCGTCGGCCGCTTTGAGCAGGCGATTGCGCCGTTGCGGGACCGACCGGTGCGCGCTCTGATGGCGATCTTCGCCCTCAACGGTATCGCGGCGGCAATTCCGGCAACGCTGTTCCTGTTCTTTGTGGCGGACGTGCTGGCGCGCGAGCGCTTGTCGGGGCTGTTCCTCGCCACCTACTTTGTCAGCGGCGCGCTGATCCTGCCGTTCTGGGTCCGCCTCGCTACGCGCATCGGCAAGGTGCCAGCCTGGTTTGCGTCAATGTTGCTCGCGGTACTGGCGTTCGGCTGGGCGGTGACGCTGGGTGAGGGCGATGTGATCGCCTTCCTCGTGATCTGCGTGATGTCCGGCATCGCGCTGGGTGCGGACATCACGTTTCCGCCCGCGCTGCTGGCCGATCTGCTGGCACGCCCGGCGCGCGCCGCGGCGGGTGGCATCTACTTCGGCTGGTGGAACCTCGTCACCAAACTCAATCTCGCGCTCGCTGCGGGCGTCGCGCTGCCCTTGCTCGATTGGCTTGGTTACCGCCCGGGCGCACGCGACGCGGGTGCCTTGCTCGCGCTGGCCGCGGTGTATGCCGTGTTGCCGATCGCGCTGAAATGCGCCGCCGCTGCGCTCTTGTGGCGGCTTCGAAAGCATGTGGAACCTGAAGGAGCTTCCTGATGAAGACTTGGCTGATCGCGGCCATGACGGCGCTGGTGCTTGGCGGCTGTTCCAGCGTCGATATCGCGGACTACCGCAACGAGAAACCGCAGCTCGATCTGGCGCACTACTTCGACGGTACCGTCGACGCGTGGGGTGTGTTTCAGGACCGTTCCGGCAAGGTGGCGAAGCGCTTTAAGGTGACGATAGCCGCGCAGTGGCGCGGCGAGGTCGGTACGCTCGACGAACACTTCGAATACTCGGATGGCAGCACGCAACGCCGCGTGTGGACCGTGACAAAGCTGGCGGACGGCCGATACACTGGCCGTGCTGACGATGTGGTGGGTGAGGCGATCGGTGAGGCGCAGGGCAACGCCCTTCGCTGGCGCTATACGATGGCCTTGCCGGTGGATGGCAGCGTCTATCACGTCGCCTTCGACGACTGGATGTTCCTGATGGATGACAAGACGATGCTGAACCGGTCCTTCATGACCAAGTTTGGTGTCGAGCTCGGGCAGGTGACGCTGAGCTTTCGCAAGCGTTAGCAGGTACACATGGCGATGAATCAGCCGATTCGTGACTGGCGCGGCAAGCGTGTGTGGATCGTCGGTGCTTCGACGGGAATCGGCGCAGCCCTAGCGGAATCGCTTGCGGAGCAGGGCGCTCATCTTGCGCTGTCGGCCCGGCGCGCGGAGCGTTTGCGCGTCTTCGCCGCTCGTTTCCCCGGCAGCATCGCGATACCACTCGATGTGGCCGAACATGCCACCTTGCTGCCCGCGGTGTTGCAGCTGCTCGACCTGTGGGGTGGCATCGACGTGGTCGTCTTCAATGCCGGCACCTACACGCCGATGCATGCGTGGGACCTCACCGTCGAAGGCGCACGCACGACGATCGAGATCAACCTTATGGGCGTCATCAACGGCGTTGCGGCCATCGCGCCGCAACTGCTGCAACAGGGCGAAGGCGCCATCGTGATTGTTGGCAGTGTCGCCGGCTACCGCGGCTTGCCCAAGGCGCTGGCCTACGGGGCATCGAAGGCCGGCGTGATCAACTTCGCCGAGTCGCTCTACATGGACCTCGCGCCGCGCGGCGTGAGCGTCTTTCTGGTGAACCCGGGATTCGTCGAAACACCGCTCACCGCGCAGAACAAGTTCCGCATGCCGGCACTGATCACTGCGGCCGAGGCGGCCGATGCGATCCTTCGCGGCATCGCCCGCGGCCGCTTCGAGATTCACTTCCCGCGCAGGTTCACCCTGCTGCTCAAGTTCCTGCGCTTGCTCCCTGAATGGCTCTACCTGCGTGCGGTGCGGCGCGCGACTGGCGCATGAGCACCCAGTCAGCGCTCGACGCGCTGGTTGATGCCTACGAGAGGCTGACGCTGGACAGCGTGGACGCGCTCGCCGCGCGCTATGCCACGGAAGCGAGCTTCAAGGACCCGTTCAACGAGGTGGTCGGACGCGCGGCAATTGCCCGCGTGTTCCGGCACATGTTCGAGCAGGTGGATGTGCCGCGGTTCATCGTGACGGGAAGATTCCCGGCGGAGGGCGCGGCGATGCTGACTTGGGAGTTCCACCTGCGCTTCCGCGGCGAGTCCGCGGAGCGCGTGATTCGCGGTGCGAGCCACCTGTGCTTCGATGCGCAGGGGCTGGTCACGATGCACCGCGACTACTGGGATGCGGCTGAGGAGTTGTATGCCCAGCTGCCGGTGCTGGGCGCCTTGATGCGTTTTCTGCGGCGCCGGCTGGCGACGCCGCAGGCCTGATGCCTCAGTGCGCGGCGGCCTTCGGGGCCTTGCGCGGCGGGGGCAGTTCGCGCGCGGCTTCGGCGGCTTCCGCCTGATCCATCGCTTCGGGGCTGAGGTAGCGGTAAGCCAGGCCGACGAACACCGCGCCACCCACCACGTTGCCGAGTGTGCTGAAGATCAGGTTGTATACCGCTTGCCCGAAGGTCAGCCCGCCGTGGCTCAGCAGCGCCATCGAGAAAGTGCCCATGTTGGCGATCGAGTGCTCGAAGCCGAGGTAGAGGAAGATGAACACGACGAGGATCATCGCCACGATCTTCGCGAGGTCTTCCTTCAACTGTAGTGCGACCCACACCGCGAGGCAGACCACCCAGTTCGCGAGGATGCCCTTGAAGAAGATCACTTGCGCAGCCTGCTCGGCCTTGTGTACCGCGCCCTGGTTCAGCGCATGTTCCGGTGGCAGCGAGTCGAGCACGCCTGCGAAATAGAGCAGCGCCGTGAGCACCACGGCCCCGATCAGGTTGCCCAGGTAGCAGACCACCCACAGGGCGACCGTCTGCGGCCAGCTCGTCTTCCCTTCGGCTGACGACACCGCGAGGTACATGTTGTTGCTGGTGAACAGCTCGGAGTTGGTGAACACGATCACCGACAGGCCGACGCCGAAGAAGAGGCTCGCCAGCACCTTGCCGAACGGCGTGTCGTGCAGGTTGTTGAGCAGCGACCAATACACCAGTACGACGATGGACAGGTACATGCCTGCCAGCACCGCGCGCATCAGGTAGCGGCCCGGGTCTTCCTTCAGCAGCGAGAATTTGCGCAATCCGCTGGCTGCGGACTTCTCGACGATCGGACGTTCCATTTCGCTTGATTCCTTGGTTTTGTCGTCAGGGGAATGACACCGCGTGCGTTGTCATCGCAAGCAGTTTCCTTGCACTTTATGTGTCCGACTTGCTCGCGTTTGCGCTGAGTTCAGCGTTTTTGACATCCATCAGGCGTAGGGCGCGGATCTAAAAATCGCTCTATGGGTCGATAAGCGGCGCTGTGTTCCGCTTGGGCCCACGTTGAGGTTTAGCGCGCAAATCCGCAATCCGCCACGGTGATTGGCGGTAAGCGCGAGGGCAGGCGGCCGCTGGCGCGTCGCATGGCGCGCGCGCGGGCGGTCAGGCGACGGGCCGGAGGAGGCTCAGAGCCAGGGCAGGGCGGTGAGGTCTGCGCCGGCGACAAGCTGCGCGTGCAGCGTGGTGACGGCGTTGCGCACCGGTTCGGTCATCGGGAAACCGAAGGCGACGATGTCGGGCTGGATGCCAACGAAGAGCACCTGCGGCACCGTTTCGCGCAGCCGCTCGATCAGGAAGCTGAGCGGCAGGTTGTGCGTGGTCATGATGAACATGTCGGCGATGTTCGCATCGTCGACCAGGCGCACCTCGCCGGGGGCGAGCGCCATGTCCGCCGCGTCCACGATCACGACGGTCTGCGGCGCGAGCGCCTGCACCTGATGTGCGACGTTCTCCGGCGCGGAGCCGCCGTCGATCGCCGCCCAGCCGCTGGCGGGCGCGTTCGTGAGCAGTTCGGCCAGCAGCGGGCCGACGCCGTCGTCGCCCATCATGCTGTTGCCGACGGTGAGGATCAGGTCAGGCATCGCGGTGCTTCGCGATCAGGTAGATCGCAGGTTCGGCTTCGATATCGGCAAGCGACTGGATCAGCCGCGTCGCCCACTGGTTCTCGGTTTCGCTGTAGCCCGGGCGGGCGCCGTCCAGCGCCCTGGCGAGCAAGTGCGTAGCCGTGCTGTCGATGTTGATCTCGCCCCATTTGAGCAAGCCTTCGAGTTTGCTGCGGGCGGCGCCCTCCGGCAGCTTCGCGAGCCAGGCGGCGTAGTCGTCGGCCGGGCATTCGAGGATCGGCTTGAGGCAGTCGATCACGCCGATATGGTGCCCGATCGCGAGCGAGTAGTAGACCACCTGCTTCGCCTCGGCCGGCATGTCCTCCTTGCGGTCGAGGAACTTCTGGCCGAGCTGGTAGAAGATGACCTTGCCGCTCACGCGGTCGCTCCGCCGATTCCGAGGCAGGTGCTTTGCAGATGGGCAAAGATCTCCGACAGACGCGGGTCGTCTTTCTCCGCGAGGTGTTCACGCGCACGGGCGACGAACCCTTCCGGCGTCGGCGCAGCGACCATCAGGCCCATGAAGTCATCCGCGATGCGTCCGCCGTGCAGGTAGCCCGCCATGCGGCGCGCCTCGCGTTCGATCAGCACCCGCAGATCCAGCGGTACGTCCGGGTGCCGCACCTGCGCGACTTCGCCCTCGGCTTCCTGATGGTGGCTGCCCTTGAGCTTCTGGTTGAGCAGCCCGAGCGCGACCGCGAAGCCGTAGATCGTCGCAGCCGGGGTCGGCGGGCAGCCGGGGATGAACACGTCGACCGGGACGATCTGGTCAGTGCCGCCCCAGACGCAGTACAGGTCGTGGAAGATGCCGCCGCTGCAGCCGCAGGCGCCGTAGGAGACGACGATCTTCGGATCGGGCGCGGCGCGGTAGGCGCGGATCGCTGGCATCCGCATCGAGCGGGTGACTGCGCCGGTGAACAGCAGGATGTCGGCATGGCGCGGCGAGGCGACGACCTTGATGCCGAAGCGCTCAGCATCGAAGACCGGCGTGATCGCCGAGAAGATCTCGATCTCGCAGCCGTTGCAACCGCCGCAGTCGACGCGATAGACGTAGGCGGAACGCTTGATGTCGCCGAGCAGCGTCTGCTTCAACTGCGCGATGTGCTCGCTCTCGCTGATCGGAGTCGGCATGCCCTGCGCGTTGCGGGGCGCGAATTCGATGGGCTTGTTCATCTCAGCCTCGCTTCACGAAGGTTTCCGGCTCGACGCTGCACAGCGCCTGTTTGCGCTTGCAGTCGGGGCAGGTCTCGAACTGCGGGCGCATCGCTTCGGCTTCGGCCTCGGAGAGCCCGCTGTGCACCATCAGCGCCATCGTGAACTCGATCTCCTTGCTCGGCGCGAAGGGCGTGTCGCAGGCGACGCAGCGGGTCAGCGAAAACGTTGCCCGTTGCATCAGGTCTTCCTTGCGGCCCACCGCCAGCTCGAAGTCGGGCGACAGCGCGATCGCGCGGGTCGGGCAGACTTCCTCGCAGCGGCCGCAGAAGATGCAGCGCCCCAGGTTGAGCTGCCAGGTGCGCTCGCCGCGCTCGGTGTTGGTGTGCATCGTCAGCGCATTGGGCGGGCAGGCCACCACGCAGGCCGCGCAGGCGATGCACTGCTCGGCGGTGAACTCGGGCTTTCCGCGAAAGCCCGGACTGACCGGCATCGGTGCGAACGGGTACTTTTCAGTCGCCTCGCCCGCCTTGCGGATGATTTTGAGCAGCTTGAACATCCATCAGCCCCTTACTTGAGCGGCGAGTTCTTGCGTTCGCGACCGTAGCGCTCGATTTCCTTGTACGGCACGGTCGTGGATTTGCCCTTGTTCACATCGACCAGCGTGACGCGGTCGGTGCAGGAGTAACAGGGGTCGATGCTGGCGACGATCAGCGGCGCGTCGGACACGGTGTTCCCGCGCAGCATGTAGCGCAGCGGCGGCCAGTTCGCGTAGGTCGGCGCGCGGCAGCGCCAGCGGAACAACTTCTGGTTGTCGCCGATCATGCTCCAGTGGATGTCCTCGCCGCGCGGCGCCTCGGCGTAGCCGAGCGCGAAGCGGTGCGGCTGGTAGCTGAACCCTTCGTTGAGGATCGGCCCTTCCGGCATGTTGGCCAGCGCGTGTTCGATGATCACCAGCGAGTCGTAGAACTCCTTCACGCGGATCAGCACGCGCGAGAGCACGTCGCAGCCGTCGAGCACATGCAGGCCGAAGGGCAGGTCGGGGTAAGCGGCGTAGGGGTGATCGATGCGGATGTCGCGCGCGTAGCCGCTGGCGCGCACCACCGGGCCGACCGGGCTGAAGTCGCGCGCCACCTTCGGGTCGAGCCGGCCGACGCCCTGCGTACGCTGGGTCAGGTTGGGCGTGGCCATCAGCATGTCGACCAGCGGCGTGATCTCGCTGCGCAACTCGGCGATCAGCTTCAGCGTCTTGTTGCGCTCGTCCTTGTGGATGTCGCGCCGCACGCCGCCGATCAGGTTCATGCCGTAGGTCTTGCGCGCACCGGTGAGCAACTCGGCCATCGTCATGGCCTTCTCGCGTACACGGAAGAACTGCATGAAGCCGGTGTCGAAGCCGACGAAGTGGCTCGCGAGACCAACGTTCAGCAGGTGGCTGTGCAGGCGTTCGACTTCGAGGAAGATGCTGCGGATCGCCTTGGCGCGGGCCGGCACCTCGATGCCCAGCGCGTTCTCCACCGAGCTGGCGTAGGCCACGCTGTGCGTGAAACCGCAGATACCGCAGACGCGGTCGGCGAGGAAGGTCACCTCGTCGTAGCCCATGCGGGTTTCGGCGACCTTCTCCATGCCGCGATGCACGTAGAACATGCGGTAGTCGGCGTCGACGATGTCCTCACCGTCGACGAAGAGGCGGAAGTGGCCCGGCTCGTCCGAGGTGATGTGCAGCGGGCCCAGCGGCACCACGCGGCTCTCGCCGCCATCATTGACGAACTCGTAGGTCTCGGTGTCGGAGGTCGGCGCCGGACGCTGGTTGTAGCCCATCGTGTCCTTGCGCAGCGGGTGCAGGTCTTCGGGCCAGTCGTCCGGCAGCACCAGGCGGCGCTGGTCGGGCAGGCCGACCGGGCGCAGGCCGTACATGTCGCGCACTTCGCGTTCGCCCCACACGGCGGCCGGCACTTTGGGCGTCACCGAGGGGAACTCCTGCTCCACCGGGTCCACCAGTACGCGTACCACCACCCAGCACTTCACGCCCTGTTCCATCGACAGCACGTAATAGACCGCAAAGTTGCCGTTCAGCGTGCGCTCGTCGTTGCCGAACAGCACCGACAGCCAACCGCCCTGGTCGTAGTACAGCCAGGCGACCACATCTGGCAGGGCGTCGGGCTTCACCGTGACGGTGACCTGGTCGGCGGTTTGCCATTCAACCTCCAGCATCGCGGCGGGGAACTTCTCCGCCAGCCCGGCGATGTAGTTGCGGCCCACGCGGGATTCTTCTGCTACGGACATGCTCTGGGTCTCCTTTCCCGGGGCGCTTCTTATTGGGCCGCTGGCGCAGCGTCGGGCGACGGCGTGGCCGCCGCGTCGGGTGCCTGCACTTGTGCCATCTGCGGCTGGCTGCCTGTCTGAACCTGTGCGGCGGCACGGGCCAGCAACTGGCTGACCGGCGCCGGAGCACGAATCCCCATCACCAGCATCGCGACCAGCAGCACGCCCATCGGCAGCAGCGTCAGCGCGCCGGTGTCGCCACGCGGAATGCCTTCCGGCGCGGCCCCGAATACGGTGGCGGCGAGCATGCGCACCAGGCCCGCCAGCACGATGGTCAGCAGCAGCAGACACAAACCGATCAGCCACGGGTGGCCGGCTGCGAGGCCGGCGGTGACGACCATGAACTCGCTGATGAAGATGTTGAAGGGCGGCACGCCGCCCAGCGCGAGCGCGCCGGCGATGAACAGCGCGCCGGTGACCGGCGCTACCTTCAGCACACCCTTCACCGAATCCATCGACGGCGTGCCGTACTTGATCAGGATGTTGCCGGAGCCGCAGAACATCAGCGCCTTCACGAGGCTGTGGTTGATCGTGTGCAGCAGCCCGGCGAGGATGCCCAGCGGGCCGCCGAGGCCGAACGCGAAGGCGATCAGGCCCATGTTCTCGACGCTGGAATAAGCAAGCAGACGCTTGATGTCGCGCTGCACGACGATGAAGAACGCGGCGACGCCCACTGACAGCAGGCCGAAGATCAGCAGCAGCGTCTGCGGGAATGCGGGGCCGACGGCTTTTGCGGCGACCATGCCGAAGCGCAGCACGATCAGCATTGCGCAGTTGAGCAGCACGGCGGAGAGCAGGGCGCTGATCGGGCTGGGCGCTTCGGAGTGCGCGTCGGGCAGCCAGGCGTGCATCGGGAACAGGCCGGCCTTGGTGCCGAAGCCGATCAGCACGAACACGAAGGCCAGCTTCACCAGCGTCGGGTCCAGCAGCTGCGCTTGCGCGAGCAGCGCCGTCCAGCTGGAGGCATCGCCCACGACCGGCAGCACCGCGACGCCGTTGGAGTACACCAGCACCACGCCGTACAGGCCGAAGGCTACGCCGACGGTGCAGATGATCACGTACTTCCAGGCCGCCTCGAGCGAGGAGCGTTTGCCGTAGAAGCCGACCAGGAAGGCCGAACCCAGCGTCGTCGCCTCGACCGCCACCCACATCATGATCACGTTGTTGGCGGTCACCGCCAGCAGCATCGTGAACACGAACAGGTTGAAGATGCCGTAGAAGTTGCACAGGCGGCCGACGTCGATGGCGCCATGCGCCAGCTCGTAGTTCATGTAACCGATCGCGTAGAGGCCGATCAGGAACCCCACCACGCCGATCAGGCCGAGGAAGACAGCGCCGAGGCTATCCACCTGCATCCAGCCGTGCAGCGCGGTGATCTGGTCGACCAGCAGCAACTCGCCGGCGAGCCTGAGCGTGCCGAGCAGCAGCACCGTCATGCTCGCAGCGTGGATCAGCGTGACCAGCGGCTTCGCGGCGGCGCCGGCCCAGCGCGATGCGAACGCGAGGGCCGAGGCGACCAGCGGGACCAGCAGCAGGGCGGGGAGCAGTTCCATCGAAGTCATGTCGTCAGCCCTTCAAGGCCGTGAGTTGTCGCACGTCGAGCGTGTTCATCGAGCGCTGGATGCGGCGCACCAGCACCACCATGATCAGCACCGCGAAAACCGCGTCGGTCGCAATGCCGATCTCGACCAGTTCGGGCGCACGCCAGGCCAGCAGCGCAAGCGTCAGGTGCGAGCCGTTTTCCATCAGGCAGAAGCCGAACACCTGCTTGAGGAGATTGCGCTGGCTGACGATGCATACCAGGCCGAGCAGGAAGTGGCCGAGCGACACGCCCAGCGCCGGCTTGAGCGGGTCCACCACCGCGAGATGTACCGATGAGACCGCGTAGCACGACAGCCCGACGATCAGGGCCGCCACGACGATCAGCACGGCCGGGCTCAGCACGCCGGGCAGGTCTTCCTTCTCCGGCAGCGTGGCGAGCGTTCGCAGCATGATCCATGGCACCAGCACGACCTTGGTCACGAAGGCGGAGAGGCCCCACCAGTACAGCTCGTGTGCGCCGTGGGTGTAGGCCAGGGTCAGGAAGATCAGCACCAGCACGAGCGATTGCGCGGCATAGAGGCGGGCTGCGCGGGTCGCGTTGCCGGCCATCGTCACCAGCAGTGAAGTGACGATTAGCAGCCCGGCCAGCGCGTTGACGATCAATGGTCCGTTCATGGGAACTCCTTAACCAAGCCAGCTCGCGGCGATGAAGCTCGACGCCACGCACATCACGATCAGCGTCACCAGCACGAAGCGGATCGCCAGCGGTACCGGCTGCGCCGTGGCCACCGCTTCGGACGCTTCGCCCGGCGTCGTGTCGCCGAACCAGCGCAGGAACCATGCGAAGCTCGCGACCGATTCGATCAGCGCGATCACCACCAGCGGCAACAGCAGCAGGTGGGCGGCGGAGAGCTGGAAGCCCGCGGTGAAGATCGGGAACTTGCTGAAGAAGCCGTTGAAGGGCGGCACGCCGGTGATCGATAGCGCGGCGACGCAGAAGCTGATGCCCAGCAGCGGCATGTGCTTGAGCAGACCACGCAGCGACGGCAGCATGCGGGTGCCGCAGCTGTAGCTCAGCGCACCGGCAACGAGGAAGAACAGGCTCTTCGCGAAGGCGTGGTTGAAGATGTGCGCCACGGCGCCCTTGAAGGCGAGTTCGGAGCCGAACACCGACAGCGACAGCGCCATGAAGATCAGCGACAGCTGCGAGATCGTCGAATACGCGAGCAGGCGTTTCATGTCGCGCTGCGGCAGGTACATCGCGAAGCCGTAGACCATGGTCACGACCGCCATCGTTACGCCGACCCAGCCGATCACTTCCGGCACCGCGCCAGCCGAGTACAGCGCACGAGCGAACAGGTAGACGCCCACCTTCACCATCGAGGCCGCGTGCAGGTAGGCCGACACTGGTGTCGGCGCCTCCATCGCATCCGGCAGCCAGGCGTGCAGCGGCAGTTGTGCCGACTTGCCCCAGGCCGCGACCAGGATGCCGAGGAACACCGCGATCTTGGCGCCGTCGTTCAGCTGCGCGAGGCCGGTGAGCGCGAAGGAGCCGGTGTCGACGAACAGCCATGCGGCCGCGAAGTAGAGGCCGATTGCGGCGATGTGCGTGATGATCAGCGCCTTGATTGCCGACTTCAGTGCCTTCGGCTTCTCGTAGTAGCCGATCAGCCCCCAGGAGCAGGCGCCGGTGATTTCGAAGAACACCAGCTGGCCGACCAGCGTGGAGGAGAGCACCAGGCCCGCCATCGCGCCGATGAACAGCAGCAGGAAGGCGTAGTAACGCGGGCGACCGTCATGCGGGTGCTCGCGATTGCCGTCGGTGAGGTAGGCGGTGGAGTAGGCGACCACCAGGAAGCCCAGCACGACGACCGCAACGCAGACCAACACGCTGAGGCGGTCGATCGTCAGGCCCATCAGGGAGGCCTGACCGAAGGACAGCAGATCGACTTCGCGTGCGAGCTTGCCGGCCTGGTCGAAGCCGATCGCGAGTGCAACAACCGCCGTCGCAGCGAGTGCCGAGAAAGCAGTAGCCACCCATTTGGCGAAACGCTGCGGACTCAGCGCGGTGATGATCGCGCCGAGGAAGGGCAACAGAATGATCGTGAGCGCAAGGTTCTCCATGATCCGTTTCAGAGCCCAGTGAGGTAGAAGACAAAGGCCAGCACCGCGCACCCGAAGCCGATCCAGGTCACGCGCGAGGTCATCAGGAAGCGGCCGCGCGCCATGCTGTTCTCGATCAGGCCGGCGAGCACGAAGATCGTCAGCAGCTTCAGCGGCAGTGCGACGACAGCGAGCGCGATGTCGCCGGCGGTGAAGCTGTCCAGGTTGCCGAAGGGTAGGAACACGCCGAGCAGGAACTGCGCGAGCACGATCTTCTTCAGACCCAGGCCCAGCTTCAGCACTGCGAGCGAGGCGCCGGAATATTCGGTCAGCGGGCCTTCCTGCAACTCCTGTTCCGCCTCGGCCATGTCGAAGGGCAGCTTGCCCATCTCGATGAACACGGTGAAGGCGAAAGCGACCATCGCCAGCAGGATCGCCATTGGCGCTTGCAGGTAGCCGCCGGAGATGGCCGCGCTCATGCTGCCGAGGTTGGTGCTGCCTTCGACCAGCGCGACGACGACCAGCGAGAGGATCATGGTCGGCTCGACCAGCACGCCCATCGTCACCTCACGGCTCGCACCGATGCCGGCAAACGAGCTGCCGGAGTCGAGGCCGGAGAGTGCGAAGAAGAAGCGGGCGAGCGCGAAGACGTAGGCGAAGGTGATCAGGTCTGCCGCGGCGCCGACTGGCGAGTGGCGGGTGAACACCGGCAGAGCCATCGCCAGCAGCAGCATCGCGCCGAGGATCACATACGGCGTCGCCTGGAATACGAAACCGGCGGAGGCTGGGGCGACATCCTGGCGCTTGAGCAGCTTCACGATGTCACGATAGTCCTGCAGCACGCCGGGGCCGCGCCGGGAATGCATGCGGGCGCGGATCATCCGCGAAATGCCGGTCATCAGCGGTGCGATGGCCAGCAGCACCAGCGCTTGCAGGACGGCGAGGCAGAGCAACTCGAAACTGGGCATGGCGGGCTCCTAGACCGCAACCAGAAGAAGGACGACCAGCGTGACGACCACATAGAGGCAGTACACCCGGAAGTCGCCATGCTGCAGATGCTGGATCTTGCGGCCCGACCACTGCACGCCATCGACCACCCGCTGCACGACCTTGGCGTCCCACAGCGGTTCGATCCGCGTCGTCGCGTCGATGCACCACTGCACTGCGCGCCGCGATGCGGCACCGGGGTCCAGCGTGTCGCGCACTCGGTACAGCGGCGCGAACATATGACCCAGCGGTTGAGCGGCGAAGCCGGCAGCGGAGGGCACCATCACCTGTTCCTGCGCATAGCCGCAGGCCCAGGCGTCGCCGCCGTGGCGGCGGCCGAGGCGTGCGCCGCGCAGGCCGGCAACCAGCAGCATCGGCAGCATCGGCAGCGCGAGCAGCAACACGGTGACCAGCGGGATCGACAGATGCGCCTGCCCCGGGTCACCCGGGAACAAGGTCTGGCCGATCGCTACCGGCGCGGCGGCGGAGTGGGTCAGCGAGGCGGCAACCGTGGCCATCACCGGGCTCACCCAAGCGGCGCCGATGCCGCAGAGCACGATCAGCCCTGCCAGCAAGAGCATCGCGATCACCATCGGCAGGGGCGCTTCCTGCGCATGCTCCGCATGGGCGCTGCGCGGCAGGCCGGAGAAGCTCAGACCGTAGGCCTTGACGAAGCAGGCCGCGGCAAGCGCGCCGGTCAGCGCCAGCATGACCATGCCGACCGGTCCGGCGAGGCGGGCGAAGATGTCGCTGGAGCTGCCCATCGAGAACAACGCCTGATAGGTGAACCACTCGCTGACGAAGCCGTTGAGCGGCGGCAGCGCACAGATCGCCATCGCGCCGATCAGGAAGGCGCCGGCCGTCCAGGGCATGCGGGTCGCGAGCCCACCGAGCTGGTCCATGTCCTTGGTATGTGTGCGGTAAAGGATGGACCCGGCACCGAGGAACAGCAGGCCCTTGAAGGCGGCGTGGTTGAGCAGGTGGTAGAACGCAGCGAGCAGGCCGATCGCGGCGAGCAGGGGCAGGTGGTTTGCGATACCAACCATGCCGGCGCCGACACCCATCAGGATGATGCCGACGTTCTCGACGGTCGAGTACGCGAGCAGGCGCTTGAGGTCTTTCTCGGCCAGCGCGTAGAGCACGCCGAGGACTGCCGAGATCGCGCCCACGGCCAGCACGAGCAGGCCCCACCAGCTTGCGGTGGCGCCGAGCAGATCGATGCCGACCTTGATGATGCCGAATACGCCGATCTTCACCATCACGCCGGACATCAGCGCGGACGCGTGCGACGGCGCCGCCGGGTGGGCGCGTGGCAGCCAGCTGTGCAGCGGCACCATGCCGGCCTTGGCGCCGAAGCCGACGAAGGCCAGCAGGAACACCAGCGAGGCCATCGGCCCGGTCAGGTGCAGCGTGCGGAAGCTGTCGAAGTCCAGATTGCCGCTGTAGCTGTAGAGAATGAAGAAGGCCGCCATGATCAGCACCGACCCGGCGTGCGCGATCAGGAAATACAGGAAGCCCGCACTGACTGCCTCTTCATGCTGGTCGAAGATGACCAGGAAGTAGGAGGCGAGCGACATCATCTCGAAGAAGATGAGGAAGTAGAACGCGTTGTCGCTGACCACCAGCGCGACCATCGACGCGACGAACAGGTTCATGAAGAAGCCCATCGCCCAGGCGCCGCGCCCGGCGTACTCGCGCACATAGGCGGTGGCATACAGCGAGCACACCGCAACCAGCGCCGAGATTACGAACACCATCAACGCGGCAAGCGGATCGAGGCGAATCGCAAAGTGCGCGAAGGCGAAGGGGCCGTCAGCAAGGTAACGAAGGGTCGTACCACTCAGCAGCACGGGCAGGCTGGCGGCGACGCCGACCAGGCCGCCAAGCAGGCCTGTGATGCCCGAGCAGAGGATTGCGAGCGATTCGCGTCGTGCCAGTAAAAGCGAACCGAGCGCGCCAGCAAGATAGAGCAGGACAGACAGCAGCAGGAGACCGAGAGGCGTGTTCATCATTGCTCCTGCTCCCCGCCGAACGGGGTGTGTGCGGCCAGCGCGGTGGCTGCCTGCTTGCGACGCAGGTCGCCGGCGTTGTCCAGCGCGCGGTTGTCCACCACATGCATCGCGCGCGTCGGGCAGACCCGCACGCACTCGGGGCCTTCAGCGCGGAAGTCGCACAGGTCGCATTTGACTGCGATGCTGCGCACACCCGTAACGGACACCAGGATCGGATGTAGTGTCGCTGCGCTGTCCGAGCCTTCAAGTGTGGGCTCGGTGGCGGTTAGCATGTCCGGCGACACATAGTCGCGGCCGCAGGGCACGACACCGGAGGCCGGCGTGCCGGACGGGGTGATGGCGCCGAAGGGGCAGGCGATGGCGCAGAGCTTGCAGCCGATGCACAGCGTCTCGTTCAGCACGATCGCATCGTCGGCGTGCGTGATGGCGTTGACCGGACACACCCGCGCACACGGCGCATCCTCACATTGGCGGCACAGCACGGGTGCTGTCTTGCCGCCATGCAGCGTCACGGTCAGCCGTGGCTGGCTCTGCAGACCCGCGGCCCTATGCACCATCGAGCATGCGGCCATGCAGGTATTGCAGCCGATGCATCGTGCAGGTTCCGCGATCACGAAACGGTTCATCCAGCCTTCCTCCTCGGGGTGTAAGGCATCACCGGTGTCGGATCCACGGTTGGCTCACTGCGGCCATCAGCATCTGCGTGGCACGACACAAAAAACGCCGCCCATTACAACGTGCCTTCGAGGGCGAACATTTGGGGCGCATCAAACTTGGACGACAGTCTTGGTTGACGTGATCGGGTTTCGATGCGGTTGGGGGACGAGATCGTTACGGGCGCCGAGAGGCCGGCGAAAAGGAGGCTCTCACGCGCATGTCACCGGCATGATTCGGCGGTGGTGACTTGCGCGAGCAGCGGTAGGCAGGAGGGGGCGGGCGACGTAGTTCGGGGGGCGTCGCCGTCGGCTTCAGCAGATGCGGGGTAGTTGTTCTCCGGTGAGCCAATCCACCATGCGGCGTCCGCCAAAGGTGGTTTCCATCTGTACGAAGCCGTTCGGGTCCACGATGGCCTCGCCGATGATGGCGGCATCGCGGCCCTGGGGGTGGCTGCGCATGACATCGAGCAGATGCTCGGCATCCTCGGCCGGGCAGACCGCGACGAGCTTGCCTTCGTTGGCGACGTAGAGCGGGTCGAGCCCGAGCAACTCGCAGGCCGCAGCGACTTCGTCGCGCACCGGCACCGCCTTTTCGCGGATCACGATGCCGCAGCCGGCGGCGCTGGCAAATTCGTTGAGCACGGCGGCGAGCCCGCCGCGCGTCGGGTCGCGCAGTGCGCGCAGCCCCGGCACAGCGGCCAGCATGTCGGCAGCAAGGCCGTGGATCGCAGCAGTGTCGGATTTGATCGCGGTGTCGAAGGACAGGTTTTCGCGCAGCGACATGATCGCCACGCCATGGTCGCCAAGGTAGCCGGACACCAGAATGCGGTCGCCGGGCTGGATGCGGCGCGGGTCGAGCAGGATGCCGTCCGGCACCACGCCGATGCCGGTGGTGGTGATGAACACGCCGTCACCCTTGCCTTGTTCAACCACCTTGGTGTCGCCGGTGACGATAGGCACGTCGGCTTCACGCGCCGCTTCTGCCATCGACACGACGATGCGCTGCAGGTCGGCGAGCGGGAAACCCTCTTCGAGGATGAAGCCGGCCGCGAGATAGAGTGGCTTGCCACCGGCCATCGCGACGTCGTTGATCGTGCCGTGCACCGACAGGCAGCCGATATCGCCGCCGGGGAAGAACAGCGGCGAGACGACGTGGCTGTCGGTCGCCATCACCATGCGGCCGGTGCCGGCAGGCAGCGGAAAGCAGGCGCCGTCGTTCTGCGCGCGCAGGTAGTCGTTGTCGAAGTGGCGCACGAAGAGGTCGTGAATCAGCTGCGCCATCGCGCGTCCGCCGCTGCCGTGACTCAGGTCGACACGGCCGTGCTTGAGGTCCAGCGGGCGGGTGTAGCTCATGCGCTCACCTCCGCGCGCAACGGGATTTCCTTGAAGCGGCCGTAGGTGTAATGCGCCGCGCAGGCGCCCTCGGACGAGACCATGCAGGCCCCGATCGGGTGATCCGGCGTGCACACCGTGCCGAACACCTTGCAGTCGCGCGGATGCTTGTGCCCGCGCAGGATCGCCGCGCATTCGCAGGCCTTCGGGTCCGGCACCTGGCGGTAGGCCATGCCGTAGCGGCGCTCGGCATCGTAGGTGGCGTACTCGGCGCGGATGCGCAGCGCGCTGTCCGGCACTTCGCCCAGGCCTCGCCAGTCGAAGCACTCGCGCAGCTCGAAGACTTCCGCGACGCGCGCCTGCGCTTTGCGGTTGCCTTCACGCGTCACGGCGCGGGTGAACTCGTTTTCCACGATGGCGCGCCCTTCGTTGATCTGGCGCACCAGCATCAGGATCGACTGCAGCACATCGAGCGGCTCGAAGCCCGCGATCACGACCGGCTTGCGGTAGTGCTGCGCGAAGCCCTCGTAGGGGCCGTAGCCGATCACGGTGCTGACATGGGCCGGGCCGACGAAGCCGTCGAGCGCGACGCGCGATGGATCGCCTTCGGATTCCATGATGTGCACCATCGCGGCCGGCGTCAGCACATGGTTGCAGAACACGCTGAAATTGGTGAGGCCGAGCGCGGCCGCCTGCTGGATTACCACCGCCGTCATCGGCGTGGTCGTCTCGAAGCCGATGCCGAAGAACACCACCTCGCGATCCGGGTGCTCACGCGCGATGCGCAGCGCGTCGTCGCAGGAATACACCATGCGCACGTCCGCCCCCTGCGCCTTCGCCCGCATCAGAGAGAGCCCGCCGGACGCCGGCACGCGCAGCGTGTCGGCATAGGTGCAGAGGATCACGCCCTTGTCGCGCGCCAGTTCGATTGCGCTGTCGATGCGCCCGATCGGCAGCACGCAGACCGGGCAGCCGGGGCCGTGGATCATCTGCACACCGGGCGGCAGAAGGTCGAGCAGGCCGTAGCGTGAGATCGCATGGGTGTGGCCGCCGCAGAACTCCATCAGCCGGTAGCTGCGACCGGGCTGCACTTCGGTTGCGAGCGTTGCGGCGAGCTTGCGGGCGATGTCGCCGTCGCGGAATTCGTCGATGTACTTCATGCTCAGGCCAGCGGCGGCGTCAGCAGGCGTTCGCCCGCCATGGCGGCATCCAGTTCGGCGAAGGTGGCCAGCGTCAGCGCGGCTTCCTCCGGGTCGAGCCGCCCGATTGCAAAGCCGACGTGCACGATCACATAGTCGCCGACCGCCACGTCTTCCACCAACGCCAGCGACACCTCTTTTTGGACGCCGGAGAGTTCAATGCGCGCGCGGTCGTCAGCGAGCAGTTCGACGACGCGGGCAGGTATCGCAAGACACATGGTCAGTCCTCTTGGGGCGCCGGCCTCGGGCCGGTCGTGTTGGGTACCTCGAAAAACACCTGCTTTCGTCGCGATACTGCGTTGCTCACGAAAAATTCCGTCTTGCATATCAGCCATATGCGGCGTCGCAATTTTCCGTTCGCGCCTTGTCTCGCTTAGAAACCAGGGTTTTTCCAGGCGCCCGGTTGTTCAATCATGCGTCGGGCAACCCAGGCCTGACCCAGCGCGAGGCCGCCATCGCCGGGCGGTGCGGCCTGTGCTTCAAGCATCGTCAGCCCGCGGTGTTGCAGCGCGCTGCGCAGCCCCAGCGCGAGGATCGCGTTGAGGAAGCAGCCGCCGGCACACACCACGGTGCGGATTCCCTGCGACTCTGCCGCAGCGCCGACCCAGTCCGCCAGTGCATAGATCAAGGCTGCGTGGAATAGCGCGGCGGCCTGCTTGACGTCCGCCATCTCGCTGAGTTCGGCCAGCGCGGGGGAAAGATCCAGCTGCATACGGCCCGCGACGGTGTCGATCCGATGTAGCGGCGCCGCGAGGCGCAGCGGGCCGACGGCCTGAGCCAAGCCTTCCAGTCGCATCGCAGCCTGCCCCTCGAAGCTCATGCGGGGCTGGATGCCCAGCAGGCCGGCGGCGGCATCGAACCAACGCCCCATGCTGGTGGTTGTCGGTGCGTGGCCGCGCAGCATCTGTGCGACCGCTGCGGCACCGGGTTCCTTGGCGAAGCGGGTTGTGATCTCGTCTTGGCGGCCAAGTAGCGCCAGCGCCGCGGCCCCCATGCGCCAGGGTTCGCGTGCGGCGCGGTCGCCGCCCAGCATGGGCAGCGGACGCAGGTGGCCGAGCCGTTCGAACTGCGCGCCGTCGACCCGCAGCAGTTCGCCACCCCAGGGCTGGCCGTCGGTGCCGAAGCCGACGCCGTCCAGCGCCAGGCCGAGCACCGGCGCGTCACGTTTGTGTTCCGCCAGCACCGCGGCGATGTGGGCATGGTGGTGCTGCACGCCCAGCGCCGGCACCTGCCAGCGCTCGGCCAGTTGCAGCGCGAGCCGGGTGCTGAAGAAGTCCGGATGCAGATCGTGCGCGAGCGCCTCGGGCTTCACCTGCAGCAGCCCGGTCAGGTGATCGACCGCAGCTTCCAGCGCGCGGCAGTTTGCGACGCGGTCGAGGTCACCGATGTGCTGGGACAGGAAGGCCTGATCGCCGCGGGTGAGGCACAACGTGTTCTTGAAGAATCCGCCCAGTGCGAGCACGTCGTGGCGTGAGGCCGCTGCGGCGAGCGGGATCGCGCGAGGCGTGTAGCCGCGGGCGCGGCGGAGGAACTGTGGTGTTGCCTGACCCGCAAGCGGCCGCACTACGCTGTCGTCGCAGCGGATCAGGATCTCCCGGTCATGTAACAGCCAGGCGTCGGCAATGCCGCGCAGGCGTTCTAGCGCTTCGTCGTCGTCGGTGATCAACGGCTCACCGTGCGGGTTGGCGCTCGTCATCACCAGCGTCAGCGGCTGCGGTTCTGCGAGCCAGTCGGTGCCGGAAGGCCGACCCGCGGCTTCGTGGAACAGCAGGTACTGCAGCGGTGTGTAGGGCAGCATCGCGCCCAGCCAGCCGAGGCCGGGCGCGACGCCGGGCAGGCGTGCATCGGTGTCCCCGCGCTTAGGCAGCAGCACGATCGGGCGGGCGACATCATTCAGCGCGGCAGCTTCCGTGGCGCCGAACGCCGCGAACTCGGAGAGCGAGGCGAGGTTGGCGACCATCACGGCGAGCGGCTTCTCTTCGCGGTTCTTGCGCGTGCGAAGCTTCTCCACCGCACTGGCGTTGCGCGCATCGCAGGCAAGGTGGAAGCCGCCCAGACCCTTGATTGCCACCACGTCACCGCGGCGCAGGTGCGCGAGCGCTTCCGCCACCGGATCGACGGTCGGGCTCACGGGCAGGGCCTTGCCGTCGTCCGCTGCGCGGAAGAAGCCCAGCCGCGGGCCGCAGCTGGGGCAGGCGTTCGGCTCGGCATGGAAGCGCCGGTCACCCGGCGCGCGGTACTCCGCCAGGCACGCCGGGCATTGCGCGAAGCGCGCCATGCTGGTGTTGGCGCGGTCGTATGGCAGGCGTGCGGCAATGGTGTAGCGCGGGCCGCAATCGGTGCAGTTGATGAAGGCGTAGCGGTAGCGGCGATTGGCTGGGTCGAAGAGTTCGGCGAGGCAGGCGGGGCAGATGCAGAGGTCCGGCCCGATTGTCGCGCGCTGCGTGCCGCCGGCTTCGCTGTCGAGAATCTGGAAGCCCGCCCCGTCGCCAAGGCGTTCGCAGGGTTCGACCTCCAGCGTGTCGATCTGTGCGGAAGACGGCGCATCGGTACGCAGGCGCGCTGCGAAGGCGTCCAGCGCGGGCGCATCGCCCTGTACTTCGATCGTGACGCCGCTTGCGTCGTTGCGGACCCAGCCGCTGAGCTGCAGCGCGTGCGCGAGGCGATGAGTGAAGGGCCGGAAGCCGACGCCCTGAACAATGCCGGTGACGCGCAGCCGCCGGCGGATCATCAAGCGGCCGGGGCCTTCGTAACGGCGGCCACGCCGGCCGCGAGCCAGTCCAGCCAGGCCTCGCAGCCCTCACCGCTGCGTGTCGAGAGCTGGATCACAGGTAGATCCGGGCGTACCTGCCGTGCGTAGCGCACGGCGAGATCGACATCGAAGTCCAGATGCGGCAGCAGGTCGATCTTGCTGATCAGCAGCAGATCGGCGGCGCGGAACATGTCCGGGTACTTCAGCGGTTTGTCCTCACCCTCGGTGACCGAGAGGATCACGACCTTGTGCGCTTCGCCCAGATCGAAGGCGGCCGGGCAGACCAGATTGCCGACGTTCTCGATCAGCAATAGCCCGTCGGAGGGCAGCTGCGCCTGCTCGGCGAGCTGATCCGCCGCTTGGGCGACCATGTGGGCGTCGAGATGGCAGCCCTTGCCAGTGTTGATCTGTACCGCCGCCGCGCCGGTCGCGCGGATGCGCTCGGCATCGAAGGCGGTCTGCTGATCACCTTCGACCACGGCCACCGGTGAGCGCGTGCCCCAACGCCGGATCGTATCGACCAGCAGCGTGGTCTTGCCGGAGCCCGGGCTGGACACGAAGTTCAGCACGAACAGCCCGCGCGCAAGAAAGCGGCTGCGGTTGGCGTTGGCCTGCGTGTCGTTGTCAGAGAGGATGTCCTGCTCGATGCGCAGGATCTGCGCCTCGCTGGTGCCCGGCGCATGCCGCGCGTCGAGCGCGCCGTGGGCGGGCCTGAACGATGCGGCCGCTGGGGGCGTGGCGGCAGCGCGCCGCGGGCGAGCGTAACGCATCCCGTGTCCGTCAATGTGGGCGTCGCCGCCCCCGCATCCGCAGGTCACACACATCGCACAGTTCTCCAAATCTTCCAGGCTGCGACACGGGCCACGCGGGCCGCGTTCCGCAGCGGTACTACCTTGTCAGGCCGGAGCACCCGGCTCGATCACGACATCGACCACGCGCATCTGATCGCCGTCCGTCACCTTCAGTCGGAAGCCGCCGCATGTCGTGCAAGGCATGCCGACCTGTTCCAGTTCGACTTCCGCCTGGCAGGTTTCGCACCACGCCCGGCCCGGCGTGCGCTCGACCTCGATCCTGGCGCCCTCGGCCAGCGTGCCACGGCTGACGACCTCACAACAATATTGCAGGGTCTCGGCCTCGACATGCGCGAGTGCGCCGATCGCCAGCGCGATGCGGGTCACGCGCCGCGCGCCTGCTTTGCGGGCTGCGCCTTCGACGATGCCGATCACGCGTTCGGCCAGGGACAGTTCATGCATCGGCGCATTGTCCACCATCCACTGCCAGCGGCCGCGGCAGCTTGGCGCTGATCTGACCGTGGTCAAGTGCGTCCCGGGCAAGTATCGGCAGCAGCGGTGAGTGGCGCTTGCGCGCGCCGGTCCGTGCGCGCAGATATCTATATGGCGTGCCCTGAGGGCTGACGGCCCCGACCCTCGCCCTCGCTTCGAATCAGCGAATTGTCGGCGCGGAAACATTGATCCCTGTCTATTTGTGGCGATCGGAATGCGCTGATGATGAAAGTTTGAGGCGCGCAGGTGACGCTCACCCAGCTGGCGGCTTCCTTCACCTTGTCAGGAGTTTACGCATGAACCGGTTTGTCATCGCCGAGGCGAGCAAGTGCATCGGCTGTCGTACCTGTGAGATTGCCTGTGCGATGGCGCACCCGGCCGGCGATGCTGCCGACGGGCTGACGCCACGGAGCTTCGCGCCACGTCTGACGGTGGTGCGTAGTGGCACGATCACGACGCCGATCCTGTGTCGCCAATGCGATGACGCACCCTGCGTGCGCGCCTGCCCGAGCGGCGCAATTGTTTACGAGCAGGACAGCGTCCAGGTGTTGCAAGAGCGCTGTGTCGGCTGCAAGACCTGCGTGGTGGCCTGCCCCTACGGCGCGATGACGGTGGTGACGGTGCCTGCGGCGGCCGGTTCGGACACGGTGCTGGCCTCGCGCAAGACCAAATCCGAGGCGCAGAAATGCGACCTCTGCATCGATCGTGCCGAAGGCCCGGCGTGCATTCCCTCCTGCCCGACCAAGGCGCTGCACCTGATCGACAAGGACCGCATGGCCGCGACGCTGCGCAAGCGTCAGGCGCAGGCGGCGCTCGATCTGGCTGCCGGCGTGCAGTTCTGAACTGAATTCGAATCCCTCCGGAAAAGGACTTGTGAGATGAAGAAGGTCATTACGGTGTGTCCGTACTGCGGTTCGGGCTGCAAGATCAACCTGTTGGTCGAAGGCAACAAGATCGTCGGCGCCGAAGGCGCGAACGGTGTTACGAACGAGGGCGAGTTGTGCCTGAAGGGCTACTACGGCTGGGACTTCCTCAACGACACCAAGCTGCTGACGCCGCGCTTGACCAAGCCGATGATCCGCCGCCAGCGCGGTGCCGACTTCGAGGCGGTGTCCTGGGATGAGGCGATCGACTTCGCCGCGACGCGCCTGAAGGCGATCAAGGACAAGCACGGGCCGGATTCGATCATGGTCACCGGCTCGTCGCGCGGCACCGGCAACGAATCGAACTACATCGCGCAAAAGTTCGCCCGTGCGGTGATCGGTACCAACAACATCGACTGCTGTGCCCGCGTCTGCCACGGCCCCTCGGTGGCCGGCCTGATGGTCACGCTGGGCAACGGCGCGATGAGCAATTCGATCAACGAGATCGAAGACACCAAGTGCATCCTGGTGTTCGGCTACAACGCGGCGGATTCGCACCCCATCGTCGCGCGCCGCATCATCAAGGCCAAGGAGAAGGGCGCCAAGATCATCGTCTGCGACCCGCGCTACATCGAAACCGCGCGCCTCGCCGATCTGTACCTGCCGCTGAAGAACGGTACCAACATGGCGCTGGTGAACGCCTTCGCCAACGTCTTGATCAACGAGAACCTCTACAAGCCCGATTTCGTCGCGCAGTACGCCGAGGGCTTCGAGGAATACAAGGCGGCGGTCGCCAAATACACGCCGGAATACACCGCCGAGATCACCGGGCTCGATCCGCAACTGGTGCGTGATGCGATGCGCATGTACGCCGGTGCGCCGAGCGCGACGATCCTGTGGGGCATGGGTGTGACGCAGTGGGGGCAGGCGGTGGATGTGGTCAAGGGGCTCTCCAGCCTTGCCACAATCACCGGCAACCTCGGCCGGCCGAACGTCGGTGTCGGCCCGGTGCGCGGCCAGAACAACGTGCAGGGCGCCTGCGACATGGGCGCACTGCCCAACACGCTGCCGGGCTACTACCCGGTGACCGATGCAGCAGCGCGCGAGAAATTCGCGAAGGCCTGGGGCGTGCCGAGCATCCCCGCCGAGAAGGGCTTCGGCATCACCGAAGTGCCGCACAAGATCCACGAAGGCAAGCTCAAGGCCTACTACATCTTCGGCGAAGACCCGCTGCAGACCGACCCGGATCTGGGCATGCTGCGCGAGGCCTTCGCGAAGCTCGAGCTCATCATCGTGCAGGACATCTTCATGACGAAGACCGCGATGATGGCCGACGTGATCTTCCCGGCCACTTCGTGGGGTGAGCACGAGAACGTGTTCTCCAGCGCCGACCGGGGCTTCCAGCGTTGCTACAAGGCGGTGGACGCGAAGGGCGACGTCAAGGACGACTGGGAAATCCACAGCCTGATGGCGACGGCCATGGGCTACCCGATGAAGTACAACAACGCGCAAGAGATTTGGGACGAACTGCGCGGGCTGTGCCACCTGTACACCGGTGCGACCTACGAGAAGATGGCCGACCTCGGCTATGTGCAGTGGCCCTGCGAGAGCGAGGATCACCCTGGCACGCCCTGGCTCTACAAGGGCAACAAGTTCGACACTCCGAGCGGCAAGGCGCTGCTCTTTGGCACCGAATGGCGCCCGCCGCTGGAGAAGGTGGATGCCGACTACCCGCTCGGCCTCTGTACCGTTCGCGAGGTCGGCCACTACTCCTGCCGCTCGATGACCGGCAACTGCACCGCGCTGCAGACCCTGGCCGACGAGCCGGGCTATGTGCAGATCCATCCGGATGATGCGAAGACCTACGGCGTCAAGGATCAGGCCCTGGTCTGGGTGTCGTCGCGCCGCGGCAAGGTGATCACCCGCGCCAATCATAACGATCGGGTCAACAAGGGCGCGGTGTATATGACCTACCAGTGGTGGATCGGCGCCTGTAACGAGCTGACCGTCGACCATCTCGATCCGATCTCGAAAACGCCGGAGTACAAGTTCAGCGCGGTCAAGGTTGAAGCGATCGCGGATCAGGCCTGGGCTGAGAAGTATGTCCAGACTGAGTACAGCAAGATGAAGGCCGGCATGCGCAAAGCGGCCATGGCCGACTGACCGCCGCGGCGGTCGGGCTTAACCGCCCGGTCGCCGCGTTTCGCTCCAACAGAAGGACGTTCATGTCCGACGATGTGTTAGAGAGCCTTCCGGACGCCTTGCAGGAGGTCCGCATCCTGCGGCACTCGCAAGGCGGCGTGGAGGACTGCGCCGACGAGGTTGCGGAAGAAGTTCCGGTCGCGCTGGTGTTCAACGGCATCTCGCATGCAGTGATGATGGCGACACCCGCCGATCTGGACTGTTTCGCACTGGGCTTTGCGCTGTCTGAAGGCATCGTCAAGGACAGGCGGGAGGTCTTCGACATCGAGGTGCTGCCACATGCAGACGGCGTCGAGGTGCAGCTCCAAATCGCGCAGTCCGCATTTGCCTGTTTGAAAGCGCATCGACGCAGCCTCACCGGGCGCACCGGCTGTGGCGTGTGTGGCACAGAGAGTCTGGGGCTGCTCGATCTGACGCCGGAGCGGGTGAGTGCGGCGCCGACGTTCGAGCTCGATCATCCGCGCCTGCAGCGCATCCTTGAAGGTTTGCCGGCGCAACAGGCGCTGACGCGCGCGACCGGATGCGCACACGCGGCCGCCTGGTGCGATGCGCAAGGCGAGATCGTGCGGGTGTTCGAAGACGTCGGGCGGCACAACGCGCTCGATAAGCTCTTCGGCTGGATGGCGAAGTCCGGCGTTACGCCGTCGAGCGGCCTCGTCTTCCTCACGAGCCGCGCGAGCTACGAGTTGGTGCGCAAGTGTGCGCGCATGAACGTGCCGGTGCTGGCAACTATATCGGCGCCCACGACGCTGGCAATTCGGATCGCGCACGCGGCCGGCATTCGCCTGCTGAGCTTCTGCCGCCAGAACGGCTTCGTCGAGTACCCGGCCACACATGTGACGCCAAGCCCCTGATTCGATCACGCGCAGCGTGGCTTTCGAGTAGGTGGCGCTGGCGTTTGAGTCACTGAAAACAAAAAGCCCCGGGTTCGCACCCGGGGCTTTTCTTTACGACTTCAACCGAAGCGATCAGGCAACCTTCTTGCCGCCCTTCTTGGCAGCCACCGGAGCGGCTTCCGTCTCTTCTTCGCGTTCGTACGCTTCGACGTAGGCGCGACCGTAGTAGCTGTCGAGCAGGATCTGCTTGAGTTCGCTGATCAGCGGGTAGCGCGGGTTGGCGCCGGTACATTGATCGTCGAACGCATCTTCGGCCAGCTTGTCGACCTTGGCCAGGAAGTCGGCTTCGGACACGCCAGCAGCCTGGATCGATGCCGGGATGTTGAGGGTCTTCTTCAGGCCATCAACCCACTCGACCAGCTTCTCGACACGCTCATGGTCACGCGACGCTTCGATGCCGAGGTGACGGGCGATCTGGGCGTAACGGGCAACGCTCTTCGGACGGTCGTACTGCGAGAACGCAGCCTGCTTGGTCGGGATGTCGACCGCGTTGTAGCGGATGACGTTCGAGATCAGCAGTGCGTTGGCCAGACCGTGAGCGATGTGGAACTCGGCACCCAGCTTGTGCGCCATCGAGTGGCAAACACCCAGGAAGGCGTTGGCAAACGCGATACCGGCGATGGTCGCGCCGTTATGCACTTGCTCGCGGGCCTTCGGATCCTTGGCGCCATTCTCGTAAGCGGAGGGCAGGTAGTCCTTCAGCAGCTTGAGCGCTTGCAGGGCCTGTGCATCCGAGTACTCGTTGGCCATGATCGACACATAGGCTTCGAGCGCGTGGGTCACAGCGTCGATACCACCGAAGGCGGTCAGCGACTTGGGCATGTTCATGACCAGGTTCGCGTCGACGATCGCCATGCTCGGCGTCAGTTCGTAGTCGGCGATCGGGTACTTCACGCCGGTCACTTCGTCGGTCACGACGGCAAACGGGGTGACTTCCGAGCCGGTACCCGAGGTCGTCGGCACGGCAACCATCATCGCCTTGACGCCCAGCTTCGGGAACTTGTAGATGCGCTTGCGGATGTCCATGAAGCGCAGCGCCAGGTCTTCGAACGCGACTTCCGGATGCTCGTACATCACCCACATGATCTTCGCAGCGTCCATCGGCGAACCGCCGCCCAGCGCCAGGATCACGTCCGGCTGGAAGGCGTTGGCCAGCGACAGGCACTTGCGCACGACGGCCAGTGTCGGGTCGGCAGCCACTTCGAAGAACACTTCGACTTCCATGCCCAGGCTCTTGAGCAGGCGAACCGGCTCATCGACATAACCGTTTTCGAACAGGTAACGGTCGGTCACGATCAGGCAGCGCTTCTTGCCCTGCAGGTCGTCAAGGGCGAACGGCAGACAGCCGCGGCGGAAGTAGATCGACTTCGGAAGTTTGTGCCACAACATGTTCTCGGCTCGCTTCGCAACGGTTTTCTTGTTGATCAAGTGCTGGGGACCGACGTTCTCGGAGATCGAGTTGCCGCCCCACGAACCGCAACCCAGCGTCAGCGAGGGTGCAAGCCGGAAGTTGTAGAGGTCACCGATACCGCCTTGCGACGACGGGGTGTTGATCAGGATACGAGCGGTCTTCATCTTGTCGCCGAAGTGGCGGATGCGATCCTGCTGCAGATCCTGGTCGGTGTAGAGGGCCGAGGTGTGGCCGATACCGCCCATGGTGACCAGTGCGACAGCCTTGTCGCAGGCGTCGTAGAAGTCCTTGGCGCGGTACATGCCCAGACACGGCGACAGCTTCTCGTGTGCGAAGGCTTCTGCGTCGTTGATGTCGGTCACTTCGCCGATCAGCACCTTGGTGAAGGGCGGCACGGTGACGCCGGCCATCTCGGCGATCTTGATCGCGGACTGGCCAACGATAGCTGCGTTCAGGTGACCATCAACCAGGATGACCTTGCGGACAGCCTCGGTTTCCTTCTTGCTCAGCATGTAGCCGCCGTGGTGGGCGAAACGCTCACGCACTGCGTCGTACACCTTGTCGACGACGATCACGGACTGCTCGGATGCGCAGACGACGCCATTGTCGAAGGTCTTCGACATCAGGATCGACGCGACGGCGCGCTTGATGTCGGCGGTTTCGTCGATCACGGCCGGGGTGTTGCCCGCGCCGACGCCGATCGCCGGCTTGCCGGACGAGTAGGCTGCCTTGACCATGCCGGGGCCGCCGGTGGCAAGGATCAGGTTGATTTCCGGGTGACGCATCAGCGCGTTCGACAGCTCAACCGTCGGCTCGTCGATCCAGCCGATGATGTCCTTCGGGGCGCCGGCGGCAACTGCTGCATCCAGCACCAGCTTGGCTGCGTAGCAGGTGGCCTTCTTGGCGCGGGGGTGCGGCGAGAAGACGATACCGTTGCGGGTCTTCAGTGCGATCAGCGCCTTGAAGATGGCGGTCGAGGTCGGGTTGGTGGTCGGGACGATGCCGCAGATGATGCCGATCGGTTCGGCGATCGTCATGATGCCGAATTCCGGCTCTTCGTCCAGCACGCCGCAGGTCTTCTCGTCCTTGTACTTGTTGTAGATGTACTCGGATGCGAAGTGGTTCTTGATGACCTTGTCTTCCAGGATGCCCATGCGGGTTTCCTCGACGGCCATCTTCGCCAGCGGGATGCGCGCATCGGCGGCGGCCAGCGCTGCGCTGCGGAAGATCAGGTCAACTTGCTCTTGGGAGAAACTGGCGAACTTCTGCTGGGCAGCCTTTACTCGAACCAAGAGGGCGTCGAGCTCGGCGACATTCGTAACGGTCATTACAATGCTCCTGCATCAAGGGGAATCGGGCGCAGTGTCGGGGGAGCCTTCGGGATCCACGCGGGGATGTGCGCGTATCGGTTGGCGGCAGCGGCCTGCGTATGTTTTCCGCGGAGTATAAGGATCGTGCAGAAAATGAATATGATCTAGGTCAGTCGCTGTGGCGCCGCAGCAATCCTCGTCAAATAAGCAGCGCCGCAGCCCTCAGGCACTTCGCGCCGGCAAAGGTTCCGGCCTCATCAAACGCCAGGGAGTCGGGAGCATGGATCTTCAACTCGACGGGCTGCGACTGCATGTCCGCAAAGAGGGTAACGGCCCCTGTGTGACGCTGTTGCACGCGCTGGGTGCGAACCACGCGATCTGGGACGCGCAGGCCGAAGCGCTGGCGCAGCGTTTCACCGTGCTGCGGCCGGACTTGCGCGGACATGGCCGCAGCGATGCGCCGGCGGGTGCCTACAGCCTTGATATGCTGGCGGGAGACATCGTGGCGATGTGGGACGCACTGCATGTCGAGCAAAGCCATGTGGTCGGGATTTCGCTCGGCGGCTTCATCGCGCAGCACCTCGCGCTGGGGTGGCCGGAGCGTATCGGTCGCCTGGTGCTGGCGGACACATCCAGCGGTTACCCGCCTGAGGCGGCCGCCCAGTGGCCGGCGCGGATCCGGACGGTGCTCGAAGAGGGTTTGCACGGGCTGGTGCCGGCGACCCTGGAGCGCTGGTTTACCGCACCCTATCGCGAACGCCACGCCGAGCGCGTCTGCGAGATCGGCCGCATCATCGAAACGACCCCGCGCCAGGGCTATGCGGGCTGCTGCCACGCCATTGCGGGGCTCGCCACGACCGACCGTCTATCGCAGATCGCGACGCCGGCACTCGTGCTGGTTGGCGAGCAGGATGTCGGCACACCGGTGTCGATGGCTCGAACCTTGGCCGAGGGTATTCCGGGGGCCGAACTGCGCGTGATCGAACAGGCCGCGCACCTCTCGAACGTCGAGCAACCGGCGGTGTTCAATCGCCTGCTGCTCGACTTTCTGCGCTAGCCAGTCGGGTGCTCAGGTGGCGGCGCGCCGCCCCTGCAGCGAGTCGTAAAGCGCGGTGAACTCCTTGGCCAGCTTGTGGCTGGGGTCCAGGTGGATCATCGGTTTGGCCTGTTCGTGCGACTCGCGGATCTTCACGCTCGCTGACAGGAAGCTGGTCAGTACCGGCAGACCTTCCTGCTGGAGTTCCTGAACGATGCGCTGCGGCAGCGCGGCACGCGGCTGGAACTGATTCACGACGATGCCCTCGATTTCGAGATCCTCGTTGTGGTCGGACTTCAGCTCGGTCACGTTCTCCAGTAGCGCGTACAAGGCCCGGCGCGAGAAGTCGTCGCAGTCAAAAGGGATCAGGCAGCGCTGCGCGGCGATCAGCGCGGAGCGGGTGTAGAAATTGAGCGCCGGCGGCGTGTCGATGAACACCATGTCGTAGTCGTCGGCCAGCTCGTCGAGCGCGTCGCGCAGCTTGTAGATCTTGTAGCGCGACTCGAGCTTGCTCATCAGCTCTTCCAGCGCGGGTGCCGACGGCAGGATGTCGAGCCGCTCGAACGGCGTGCGGTGGACATAGCTTTCGACGCGGTCGTTCAGCAGGCGCAGACGCAGGGTCTGGTCAAACATGTCGGCGAGCGTCTTCTCCAGCGTGTCGGCCGCCTTGCCCATCAGGTAATGCGTGCTGTTGCCTTGCGGATCCAGGTCGACGACCAGTGTCCGTTTGCCGCGGCTGGCGGCGATGGCGGCCAGGTTGCAGGTAATCGTGGACTTGCCCACGCCCCCTTTTTGGTTGAACACGACGCGTCGCACAATGGAATCCTTGTCTGATTGGTGCACCACGGCATTGTGCCAAAAGCACAGGTGATGGGGCAGGGCGATATGGGGTTTGACTGGGGGGTCTGACAGCAATTTCCGTTTGATGTAGTTTTACAAACGCGAAGCAACCGAAATTTGTGAAACTCAGTTACTCTTTTCACGTTCGGCGTGAATTGCCCGAATTCCAAGAACAGAATGCGGACCAAGAGTCCGGCACAAAAATCAGGAGGTGGATGGTGAGGCGCAGTCTTAACGCGCTGTTCGTGGCGCTGACCCTTGGGGGGATTGCTCCGCAGGCAGGGGCCGAAGATCTGGTGGTACTTCAGGTTGCGCCGGGCGCGACGAAGGAAGGCAGTGTCGGCTGGCAGATCCAGATGGGGGCCAAGAGCTGGTTCGATGAAGTCAACGTCCGCGGCGGCGTTGGCGGCAAGCAGATCAAGCTGATGGCGGTGGATGAGGGTGCGGATATCTCCGCGCAAACGAAGGCGCTGATCAAGGAGCACCAGCCCGCCGCCCTGTTTGGCACCGTTGGTGCCGCGGCTGTGCAGAAGCTTGTGGCCGACAAGGTGCTCGACAGCGCCCAGGTTCCGCTGGTTGGCCCGCGCACTGGCGCTGGTTTCATCGCGAACGACAAGGCGGCGTCGATGGTCTTCCTGACGCGCCCGAGCTACGCGGATGAAATCGACAAGGTCATGAAGCAGCTGGCGACGATCGGCATCCGCAAGTTCGTCGTTTTCTACTCGGAAGACCAGGCGGGTCTTGAGTACCGGGACCTGGCAAAGTCGGTGGCCGCGAAGCAGGGGCAAACCGTCGAGGCCGCGGTTGCACAGCCGAAAGAGCTCAACAAGATCGCCGCGCTGGCCGACGCCGTGCTTGAGAAGGAGCACCAGGCCGTGTTGCTGGCGGTTGAGGCGCCGGCTGCTGCCGCCTTCGTCAAGCGTTATCGCGAGCAGGGTGGCGCAGGTCAGCTGGTGGGTCTCTCCACGGTTGAAGGCGTGCGCTTGTCGGAGCTTGCCGGTGCCAAGGCTGCGCGTGGCGTAGCACTCGTGCAGGTCGCGCCGAATCCGCGCAATGAGGCGTACGCGGTGGTGCGTGAATTCACGACCAACTACCGCAAGTACGGCCCCTACACCGAGGAGCCGACGCAGGCGATGATGGAAGGCTATCTCGCCGCCAAGGTCGTCACCGAAGGCCTCAAGCGTGGCGGCGGCAAGGCTGGCCTGGCGCGCGGCATCGCGAGCATGTCCGGCTACGACGTTGGCGGCCTGAGCTACACCTTCGGCAGTGCGTCGCGCAGTGGCGCGAAGTACATCGAGATGTCGGTGATTGACCGCGAAGGGCGCGTGACGCGCTAACGCGCTAAACGCTATCCAGACGTGAAAACGGCGACCCGCGGGTCGCCGTTTTGTTTGTGGATCTGCGTTGCTCAGTCGTTCAGCGTCGCCAGCAGCACCACGTCGCCCTGGCGCTTCACCAGTGCGGCCTCGCGGCGTTCGGCGCGGGTCATCGGGCTGCGCGTCTTGTAATACACCCAGCCTTCACCGCTCGCGTTGGCAACCTGCAGCGCATCCACGAACAGGTAGTTGCCGTGGGTGTCTTTCAGATCCAGCACGTTACGACCGACGCGCTGGGGTTGGGTTGGGTCGGCGACGACGTTGCCGGCCATGTCCAGCACCAGCACGCGCGTCGCGCCAGCATGGAGCGGGCTGTTGGCCTTCTGCAGGCTCTTTACGAGCGCCTCGTTGCCGTTGCTGGCCGCGTAACGGGTGGCACGATCCATCGCGGCCTGTGCGTCCTCCTTGGTGGCTTGCGGCTTGAAAGACACCGCGGCTGCTGCGGCGCCGATGATGACAAGTCCGATTAGGCTGCTCTTCATTACGATTCTCCCGAGTCTGATTACCGCACGTTCTTCGACGTGTAACTGTTACAACGGCACTTGCCATTTCCTACTTTAGGGTGATATGTGCCGCGTGGCGTACCGGCCATGACGCACTGCGGTAGAATCGCGCCGAACGTACTGCTACGTCCTTCCCCCCAGCGTTGTCCGATCGGGACAACGGCTTGCCGGTGTGTATCCGGAGGTCTGCTCCGCACCGGTGTCACGTGCAGCACGCCCAGTGTCGTCAGCCCCACCCAGAGTGGCTGCGGCGGGCATTGCATTCAGACAATCACGCGAGGCAAGAACAATGGACAAGGATTTCGTCGCTGCGGCGCTCGACTATCACCGCTATCCCACGCCCGGTAAAATCTCGGTCACGCCGACCAAGGGGCTGACCAACCAGCGCGATCTTGCGCTTGCGTATTCGCCCGGCGTCGCAGCCGCGTGCGAGGCCATCGTGGCGGACCCGGCCCAGGCAGCAGAGCTGACATCGCGCGGCAACCTCGTCGGCGTCATCACCAACGGCACCGCCGTTCTTGGCCTTGGCAACATCGGCCCGCTCGCCGGAAAGCCGGTGATGGAAGGCAAGGGCTGCCTGTTCAAGAAATTCGCCGGCATTGATGTGTTCGACATCGAGCTCAACGAGAACGATCCCGACAAGCTGATCGACATCATCGCGGCGCTCGAACCCACGCTGGGCGGCATCAATCTCGAAGACATCAAGGCGCCCGAATGCTTCTATGTCGAGCAGAAGCTGCGCGAGCGGCTGAACATCCCGGTCTTCCACGACGACCAGCATGGCACTGCGATCATTTCCACTGCGGCGCTGATCAACGGGCTGGAGGTGGTTGGCAAGCGCATCGACGAGGTGAAGCTGGTCTGCTCCGGCGCAGGTGCCGCTGCAATCGCCTGCATGGACTTGATGTGCCGCCTCGGTCTGCGGCGCGAGAACGTGTACGTCTGCGATTCGAAGGGCGTCATCTGGCGTGGGCGCGACGCGACGATGGAGCCGAACAAGGCCCGCTACGCGCAGGAGACCAGCGCGCGGACGCTGGCCGAGGTCATCGAGGGGGCGGACGTTTTCCTCGGCTTGTCCACGGCTGGCGTGCTGAAGCCGGAAATGGTCGCCAAGATGGCGCCGCGCCCGTTGATCTTCGCGCTGGCAAACCCGACGCCCGAGATCATGCCGGAGGAGGCCAAGGCGGTTCGGCCGGACTGCATCATTGCGACCGGTCGTTCGGACTATCCGAACCAGGTGAACAACGTGCTGTGCTTCCCGTTCATCTTCCGCGGTGCGATGGACGTTGGGGCTACGCGCATCACCGACGAGATGAAGCTGGCGTGTGTGCGAGCCATCGCCGAACTCGCGCGCGCAGAGCAGAGCGACGTGGTAGCGATGGCCTACGGCGGCGCGGAGCTGCGCTTCGGTGCCGACTACCTGATCCCGAAGCCCTTTGACCCGCGGCTGATCGTGCGGATTGCGCCGGCGGTGGCCAAGGCGGCCATGGACTCCGGGGTTGCCACGCGCCCGCTCGCCGACATGGATGCCTACGTCCAGCATCTGACCGAGTTTGTGTACCACTCGGGCATGGTGATGAAGCCCGTCTTCAATGCGGCCAAGCGCGTAGCCGCCAACCGCAAGCGGGTGGTGTATTGCGAGGGTGAAGACGAGCGCGTGCTGCGTGCGGTACGCGTCGTGGTCGATGAAAACCTGGCGCACCCGATCCTTGTCGGGCGCCCCGCGGTGATCGAAAAGCGTATCGAGCGCTTCGGCCTGAACCTGACGCTCGGCCGAGACTTCGAGGTGGTGAACCCCGAGTCCGACCCACGCTATCGCGACCTCTGGCAACGCTACTACCGCCGCATGTCGCGCGACGGCGTAACGCCCGATATCGCCAAGGCCGAACTGCGCCGCGACACCACGCTGATCGGCTGCATGCTGCTGGATAAGGGCGACGCCGATGCGCTGGTCTGCGGTACCTACGGCGCCTACGAGAACCACCTGCGCCGCGTGTCCGACATCATCGGCCTGCGCACCGGTGCGAAGCTGTTCGCGGCGATGAACCTGCTGCTGCTGCCGGCACGCATGATGGCGATCACGGATACCTACGTGAACGAAAGCCCGGACGCCGAAGAGATTGCCGAGATCACCCGCATGGCGGCGGAAGAGCTGCGCCGTTTCGGCATCGAACCGCGTGCGGCGCTACTGTCGCATTCCAGCTTTGGAAGCTCGCGCTCCGCCTCGGCGCGCAAGATGCGTGCTGCGCGCGAGCGCCTTGCCGAGCTCGCGCCCGAGCTTGAGGCGGATGGCGAAATGCACGGTGACGCAGCGCTGTCGCCGGAGATCCGCGAGCGGGTGCATCCGGAATCGACGCTGAAGGGTGAAGCGAACCTGCTCGTGATGCCCAACCTCGATGCGGCTAACATCGCGTTCAACCTGCTCAAGATGTCTGGCGGTGACGGCGTCACGGTTGGCCCGATCCTGCTCGGCGCGGCCAAGGCAGTGCACATCCTGACGCCCTCGGCGACCGTGCGGCGTCTGGTAAATATCACCGCCCTCGCGGTGGTGGATGCGGCCGCAGCGACGGTGCGCGACCGCTAAAACGCAGCTGGGCGGCATCAAGCATGCCGCCCGCTTTCGCAAGGAGATTCGCATGTCGATGGCAATTCGCATTCCCCGCCATGGTGGCCCTGAAGTGCTCGAATGGCAGGCTGTGGATGTCGCGCCGCCCGCTGCGGGTGAGGCTCAGGTCCGTCATCACGCGGTTGGACTGAACTACATCGACGTCTATCACCGCAATGGCCTCTATCCCCTGACGCTCCCGAGCGGCATCGGTGTTGAGGGCGCCGGCGAAGTGGTGGCCGTAGGGCCTGGCGTGGTCGATGTCGCGGTCGGCGATCGCGTTGCCTATGCTGGCGGGCCAGTCGGAGCCTACGCGCAGGTCCGCAATCTGCCGGCGGACCGCCTGGTGCGCCTGCCGGATGCGATTTCGTTTGAAACCGGCGCGGCGATGATGCTGCAAGGGCTGACCGCGCAATACCTGTTGCGACGCACCTACCGCGTTCAGGCCGGCGACACGATCCTCGTGCATGCCGCCGCAGGCGGGGTTGGCTTGATCCTGTGCCAGTGGGCGAAGGCGCTTGGCGCAACGGTGATCGGCACAGTTGGGTCCGACGAAAAAGCCGCGCTCGCCCAAGCGCATGGCTGTGACCATGCGATTATCTATACGCGTGAGCGTTTTGCCGACCAGGTGAAAGCAATCACCGGCGGTGCCGGTGTGGCCGTCGTCTATGACTCGATCGGCAAAGATACTTTCATGGATTCGCTCGCCTGCCTGCGTCCGCTGGGCACGATGGTGACCTACGGCAATGCCACGGGGCCGGTGCCGCCGCTCGATCTTGGCCTGCTGGCAAAAATGGGTTCGCTGTACGTGACGCGACCGACGCTTTTCACTTACACCGCGAAACGATCAGACCTGCTCGCGATGTCGGCGGAGCTGTTCGAGGTAGTGCAGAATGGCACCGTGAAAATCGAGATCCGCCAGCGCTATCCGCTTTCGGACGCTGCGCAGGCGCATCGCGATCTTGAAGCACGCCGGACGACTGGCTCGACAATCTTGCTGCCCTGATCCTCTGCTGCCCATGCGAAACCTGTTCTATCGCCTGATCCTTGTCGTCGCGGCCTTTGCTGCGACGGCGCGCGCGGCCGAAGTGCCACCGGAGGCGCCGTTTACGCCGGCCCAGGCGGCATTCTTCAAGGCTGAAACACGCAAGGCCGATGACCGTTTCGTGCGCGACGTTGCGCGGATAACTGGCAGTTCCGAGGCCTCGATCCGCAAGGTGATGCCAGCCGAAGGCCGCATTTCGAACCCCGCTGTGCGGGTCGTGACCACGCTCGAGCATCAGCGTGGCGCCGAGTTCCCGGAGGCGATCCGCGCCCAGGTTGACGCCGCGGAGGCCGAGCGGCGCAAGGCTGTGGCCGCCGCGCGCGAAGCAGCGCGCCTGCGCTAAGGCGGATCAGGCGGCTGAGCTGCGCCGCGGGCGCTAGTCCTCAATCCGCTGCAGCAGCGCTGCGCAGCCGGGCTCCAGCAGACGCTCGACGAACCAGTCGAGCGCTCGCCCGCGCTGGTTCGACTGCCAAGCAAGCCAGAGCGGCGCGATGGGCTTTGGGGCGTCGAGTTTCTTGATCTTCAACCGCCCCGCTGCGGCCTCTCTTTCAGCCAGCGCTATCGGCAGGTGGCCAACGCCCAGGCCGATACGCTGTGCTGCCGCTTTGGCCGCAATATCCGGCACCGTCAGCGTGTCTTGTCCGTCGAGCAGCCCAGCGGTGCGAGCGACCAACTGACGCGAGGTGTCCGCCACGACGATTGCCCGGTATTGGCGAGCCAGGTCGGCCGGGATCGGCTCCGGTGCATCGGCCAGCGGGTGGTGGGGCGCCACGCAGAAGGCAAACTCCAGCGTGCCCCAGCTGCGGGTGGCGTAGCTGGCACCCGGTGGCGGATCGCCGACGGCGCCGATCACCAGATCAGCCCGCCCGGTTGCCAGGGAATCCCAGGTGCCGCCAAGCACTTCGTACATCAGCTTGAGGCGGGTGCCGCCATAGTTAGCGTAGAACTCCGCGATGATCGGGTTCAAGGCGGCGGCGTCCAGCGCGCCTTCGATCGCGATACGCAACTCGGATTCCCACCCGGTGGCAATCCGCCGGGCGCGGCATTCAAGATCGCCTGCGGCTCGCAGCAACGCCCGGCCATCGTCGAGCAAGGTCCGCCCGGCGGCCGTCAGCACGGCGCGACGCCCGACTTTCTGGAACAGCTCGAAGCCGAGATCCTCTTCGAGTTTTCTGACGGCGTGGGTCAGCGCGGAAGGCACGCGATGCAGCGCGTCCGCAGCGGCGGCGAAACTGCCGCGTGCTTCGATCGCGTCCAGCATGGCCAGCGCTTCAAGCGAAATCTTCATGTGGGGTTCCCGGTTGGCCGTGCGCGCGAGATGTCTGGCGTCGATTCTAGGCGAGCAGTGGGCCGTGACGCACGCTCGCCGCGCCGGCTAAGATGCCGGCCCGTTCTGTCTCGGCGCTCGCCATGCATATCGTTGCCACAAGCCTCAAACAATCGGTCCTGCGTTCGGAGTGCCGGAAATGAGCCAGAAACCGTTGCAGGGCGTGAAGGTGGTCGAGTTCGGCACGCTGATCGCTGGGCCTTTCTGTGCACGGGTGCTGGCCGAATTCGGCGCCGAGGTCATCAAGGTGGAGTCGCCGGACGGCGGCGATCCGCTGCGGCAGTGGCGCAAGCTGCACGAGGGCACCTCGCTCTGGTGGTATGTGCAGGCGCGCAACAAGAAGTCGGTGACCCTGAATCTGAAGCATCCGGATGGCGTCGCGCTGGCGCGCAAACTCTGCGCGAATGCCGACATCGTGATCGAGAACTTCCGTCCGGGCGTGATGGAGAAGCTCGGTCTCGGCTGGGAGGTGCTGTCGGCGGACAACCCCGGCCTGGTCATGGTGCGGCTGTCAGGTTTCGGCCAGACGGGCCCGATGGCGCAGCAGCCAGGCTTTGGCGCAATCGGCGAATCGATGGGCGGGTTGCGCTTTGTCACCGGCTTTCCGGATCGGCCGCCGGTCAAGTCTGGCATCTCGATCGGCGATTCGATTGCAGGCCTTTGGGGCGCGATCGGCGCCTTGATGGCGTTGCGGCATCGTGAGGTGAATGGCGGACGCGGCCAGGTTGTGGACGTCGCGCTCTACGAAGCAGTGTTCGCGATGATGGAAAGCCTGCTTCCCGAGTACTCGATGGGCGGCCATGTGCGGGAACGCACCGGCAACATCATGCCCGGCATCACCCCGTCGAACACCCATACCACGCGCGATGGCGAGCACGTCGTGGTGGGCGGGAACGGCGACGCCATCTTCAAACGCCTGATGTTGGCGATCGGGCGCAGCGATCTGGCCGAGGATCCGGCGCTGGCCGGCAACGCAGGGCGCAGCGCGAGGGCCGACGAAATCTATGCCGCGATCGACGCCTGGGTCGGCGCACACGATGTCGGCGACGTGCTGGACGTTCTGAAGCGGGCCGACGTGCCGGCGACCAAGGTCTATTCGATTGCCGACATCTTCCGCGACGCACAATACGCCGCCCGCGGCATGCTGGAGGAGGCGGCCTTGCCCGACGGCGCGGCGTTCCATGTGCCGGGTGTGGTGCCGCGGCTGACCGAGTCCCCCGGCGCGACCGATTGGCTCGGGCCGCGGCTCGGCGAGCATACCGACAGTGTGCTGGCGGCCCTCGGTCTGGGGGCTGAAAACATCGCCGCGTTGCGCGAATCCGGCGCCATCTGAGCCGCTCTGCACCTGCAAGCGCGTCGGCGGGCTTCTAATAGGGGGTGCCGCTCCGGTATAATCCCGCGGTTTTTCTGCGGTTTTTGTGCTTTCGGGACGTATCACCGGGGATAGAGGGTCATGAGCGACGACAAAAATACGGACAACGGCCGGAGAACACTGGTCATTGCCACGGCTGCGGTCGGTGGCGGTGCAGTGGCCGGCGCGGCGGTGCCATTTCTGGCCAGCCTTTCGCCGTCCGAACGAGCCAAGGCGGCGGGGGCGCCCGTCGAGGCTGACATCAGCAAGCTGCAGCCGGGCGAGATGATGACTGTGGAATGGCGCGGCAAGCCGGTCTGGATTCTGCGCCGCACCAAGGAACAGCTGGCTTCGCTGGCGGCAGTGAAGGGCGAGGTGGCGGATCCGGATTCCGCACGCTCCGAGCAGCCCGAGTACTGCAAGAACACGTATCGCTCGATCAAGGACGAGTACCTCGTCACGATCGGCATCTGCACCCACCTCGGCTGCTCGCCGAGTTCCAAGTTCCAGCCCGGCGCCGAGAGCGGCATGGGCGCGGACTGGAAGGGCGGCTTCCTTTGCCCCTGCCACGGCTCGACGTTCGACCTCGCGGGCCGCGTGTTCAAGAACAAGCCGGCGCCGGACAATCTGCCGATCCCGCCGCACAAGTACCTCGCCGACACCAAGCTGCTGATCGGCGACGACAGCAAGGGGGCCTAAGCCATGACGACCAAGTCGCAGGCACTATTGAACTGGATCGACGAGCGCTTCCCGCTTACGTCGACCTACAAGGCCCACCTGGCCGAATACTACGCACCGAAGAACTTCAACTTCTGGTACTTCTTTGGCTCCCTGGCCCTGCTGGTGCTGGTGATCCAGATCGTGACCGGCATCTTCCTGGTCATGCACTACAAGCCGGATGCGTCGCTGAATGCGGCCGGCGTGCCGGTGGCCTTCGCCAGCGTCGAGTACATCATGCGCGACGTGCCGGGCGGCTGGATCATCCGCTACATGCACTCGACCGGCGCTTCGGCGTTCTTCATCGTCGTGTACATGCACATGTTCCGCGGCCTGCTTTACGGTTCCTACCGCAAGCCGCGCGAGCTGGTGTGGATCTTCGGCGCGTTGATCTTCCTGTGCCTGATGGCCGAAGCCTTCATGGGCTACCTGCTGCCGTGGGGCCAGATGTCGTTCTGGGGCGCGCAGGTGATCGTGAACCTGTTCTCCGCGATTCCGCTGATCGGGCCGGACCTGTCCGTGTTCATCCGTGGTGACTACGTGGTGAGCGACGCGACGCTGAACCGCTTCTTCTCCTTCCACGTCATTGCGGTGCCGCTGGTGCTGCTGGGTCTGGTGGCTGCTCACCTCGTTGCGTTGCACGAAGTCGGCTCGAACAACCCGGACGGGGTCGAGATCAAGAAGAAGAAGGACGCCAACGGCATTCCGCTCGACGGCATCCCGTTCCACCCGTACTACACGGTGAAGGACATCTTCGGTGTCGCGGTCTTCCTGATCGTGTTCTCCGCGATCATCTTCTTCGCACCGGAAGGCGGCGGCTACTTCCTGGAGTTCAACAACTTCATCCCGGCCGATCCGCTGAAGACTCCGCCGCATATCGCGCCGGTCTGGTACTTCACGCCGTTCTATTCGATCCTGCGTGCGGTGACCTCTGACTTCCTGATCGTGCTGCAAGCGGGTGTTGCGGCGATCTGGGTGTGGGCGCTGCTGCGCGCACCGGTGCTGGGCAAGGCCATCGCCACTGCGGTCGCCGTGATCGTGATTCCGGGCATGTTCTTCATCGACGCCAAGTTCTGGGGCGTTGTGATGATGGGTGCCGGTGTCGTGGTGCTCGCCTTCCTCCCCTGGCTCGATCAGAGCCCGGTCAAGTCGATCCGCTACAAGGGCGCGCTGACGAAGCTTGCGATCGCGATCTTCGTCGTGGCCTTCGTGATCCTGGGGTACCTGGGCGTACTGCCCCCGACCCCGGGTCGTAACCTGACGGCCCAGATCTGCACGGTGATCTACTTCCTGTTCTTCGCGCTGATGCCGATCTACTCGAAGCTGGACAAGACCAAACCGGAACCGGAAAGGGTGACCTGGAAATGAGCCGCACGATGAAATTCCTGCGCACGCTGGCGGTTGCCGCCTTCGCCGCGCCGCTGGCGTCTTTCGCGAGCGGCCCCGAGCTGCACCTGGACAAGGCGCCGGTCAGCTTTGAAAACAAGTCGCTGCAAAACGGCGCGAAGCTGTTCGTCAACTACTGCTTGAACTGCCACGGTGCGAGCTATCTGCGTTACAACCGGCTCAAGGACATCGGGCTGACCGAGGACCAGATCCGCGACAACCTGATGTTCACCGCCGACAAGGTGGGCGAGCAGATGAAGGTTGCGCTGCAACGTGACGAAGCGAAGCAGTGGTTTGGCGTTGCGCCGCCGGACCTGACCGTTATCGCCCGTGCCCGTGCATCTGAGTTTGGCAGCGGCGCTGATTGGCTCTATACCTACCTGCGCAGCTTCTACCACGACGAGAAACGCCCGACGGGCTGGAACAACGTGGTGTTCGAGAACGTCGGCATGCCTCATGTGCTGTGGGAGCTGCAGGGCGAGCAGGTCGCGAAATTCGCCGAGAAAGACGACGGGCACGGCAACAAGACGAAGCACTTTGAAGGCTTCGAACTGGTCAAGCCGGGCAAGATGGACAAGGCGCAGTTCGACCAGAACGTGGCCGACCTCGTGTCCTTCATCGTCTGGATGGGCGAGCCGGCCCAGCAGACGCGCAAGCAGATCGGCTTCTTCGTGATTGCCGTCCTGTCCTTGCTCGCTCTGGTGTCCTTCCTGCTCAAGAAGGCCTACTGGAAAGACGTTCACTAAACCAGCCAGAGGCGGCGGGCTCGCGCCTGCCGTTACGCTGTGCGAACGACGCGCCGCCTGTGCGGCGCGTCGTCCATTTCTGATTTAACTACTTCGCGGGGATTGCCTACGATGATGAACCTGTACTCCGGTACGACGGACCCCTTCAGCCACCGCTGCCGGATCGTGCTCTACGAAAAGGGCATGGACTTCCAGGTTATCGACGTCGACCTGTTCAACAAGCCCGAGGACATTGCGGTTATCAATCCGTACAACCGCGTGCCTGTGCTGGTCGATCGCGATCTGGTGCTCTATGAGCCGAACATCATCAACGAATACATCGACGAGCGCTTTCCGCATCCGCAGCTGATGCCGGCCGACCCGATCATGCGTGCCAAGGCGCGTCAGCTGCTGCACTCGCTCGAGCAGGAACTCTTCTCCCACATCGAAGCGCTGGAAAAGAACGCCAAGGGTGTCGAGAAGAACCGCGCCCTCGTTCGCGATCAGCTGGTGCAACTCGCTCCGATGTTCGTGAAGCAGAAGTTCATGCTGGGCGAAGAGTTCTCGATGCTCGACGTGGCGATCGCCCCGTTGCTGTGGCGCCTTGAGCACTACGGCATCGACCTGCCGAAGACCGCTGCGCCGCTGGCGAAGTACGCCGAGCGCGTGTTCTCCCGCCAGGGCTTCATTGACGCATTGACGCCGTCCGAGCGCGCGATGCGCCGGTAACACCTGTCGCGCGGCGCCTGGCGCCCGCAGCTGCGTTCGGGGATGCGCCCAGGGTCGTATTGGCTCTTGGGCTCCCCGTTTGGCGGCGCGCGCTGATTGCCGAAATGCGTCGATTGCGTCCTTGTTTGTCGATGAGCAGCTGAAATGAGCAACATTCCGTCCACCAAGCCTTACCTGGTTCGCGCGCTGTACGAGTGGTGCGTCGATGCCGGTTTCACACCGCATGTTGCGGTCGTCGTTGATGACACCGTGCGGGTGCCGAGAGCGTTCGTGCGTGACGGGCAGATCGTGCTGAACATCGCACCGGACGCGACCCACCAGTTCAATCTGGATAACGAAGCCCTGAGCTGTCAGGCGCGATTTGGTGGGGTGGCGCAGATGCTTTACGTGCCGATCGCTAATATCGCGGCCATCTATGCACGTGAGAACGGGCAGGGCATGGCGTTTGAAGTCGAACCCAAGCTCGACGGCGCGGCCACGGCGGCGCCGGTGAATAGCGAGCCGGCAGCGGTGCCCGCGCCGGCAGAATCTGCGGACAGCGATGATTCGCCGACACCACCCGAAGGCGGGCGCCCGCATCTGAGGGTGATCAAGTAAAGCAAAGCGGCCCGATCGGGCCGCTTCTGTTTTGTGCTGCGAGTCGCTTCAGACCTTGAAGCGCGCCGCTTCGTCCTCCAGCCGCTGGGCAAGCGCGCTGAGCTGCCCGGCATTGCCTCCGATCTGGTGCACCCCGGAGGTGTTTTCTTCGCACATATGCGCGATGCGCTCCACCTGCTGCGCGATCAGCTGGCTCGCCGTGGATTGTTCGGCCAGCGCTTCCGTGATGCGTGAGGCTGCCATGCTGGACCGGGTTGCTGCATCTTCGATCGAGCCGATCGCGGCGTCCGCCTCACCGGTTCGGGTGCGCTGCAGCCGGACGTTCTCGACGACCGCGTTGATGTCGGCCACCGCGCGCGAGGTGCTTGCCTGGATCTTCTGCACCAGGCCGCTGATTTCCTGCGTCGAATGGGCGGTCTTTTCGGCGAGTTTGCGGACCTCGTCGGCTACCACGGCGAAACCCCGGCCCTGTTCGCCCGCGCGTGCCGCCTCAATCGCGGCATTGAGGGCCAGCAGGTTGGTCTGGTCCGCGATTTCCTTGACGGTGTTGACGATGCCGCTGATGGCTTCGGACTGGGCGCCGAGGTCGTCCAGCGTGTGGGCGGTTTCTTCGACACGTGTCGCGATGGCGCCCATCTCCGCGGCGGTGGCGCCGATCAGTTCGCGGCCGCGAGCAGACAGTTGATGCGAGCTCTGCGCGAGGCGCCGAGCTTCTTCTGCCGAATCGCGCACCTGGCTAACGGCGACCGTCAGTTCCTCAATTGCAGCGGCGACGGACGAGGTTGAATCGCTCTGGTTGTCGGCGTTCATCGCGAGGTCCGAGAGCGCTTGCGACACGTCGTGCGTCTCGTTGCGCACCTTGCGCGATTCACCATGCAGCGCCGCGATCGTTTGCTGGAAGCGCTCGAGCATGGTGTCCAGCGCGCGGCCGCAGTCGGCGATTTCGTCGCCGCCGGTGAGTGCCGCGCGATTGCGCAGGTCCCAGTCAGTGGCGACGCGCGCCATCACCTGATCGAGCTGGCGGACCGGGATCACGATGGCGCGCGAAATCAGCAGGCTGGCTGCCAGCATCGCTACCAGCGACACCGCGCCGCCGGCGATCAGCCACAGCGTGGTGCTGGCGATCGCCTGCTCCGACGCCGTCACGCTCGATGCCGCCCGTGCGGTGACTTGCTTCTCAACGGCGGAGGAGAGTTCCTTGATCGCGGCCGATACTGGGCGATCCATGCCCTTCACGGCGGCATCGACCTTCTTGCCTGTTTCCGGGTCGGCGCCATCGAAGCCTTTGAGCGCCTCGCGGTACTTCGTGCCTAGCTGCTGATGTTCGGTGAGCACCCGTTCCGCGAGCTTCGGATCCATTCCGAATGCCTGCAGGTCAGCGCCTGCGCTCTTCAGATGCGCGGCGACCTTTTCCTCTTCCTCACCAAACTGCTTGAGGTACTTGTCGTGCTGGGCGGCGTCGTTGCCGCGGATCAGGATGTTCTTCCACTCCTGCACCTGGGTCTTGAAAGCCAGGTTCGCGCCATCGACCTCAAGCAGCAGTCGTGTGGCGACCTTCATCGATCCGAGACTGTGGTGCAGCTGATTGCCCACCGTGCGGAACTGCCACAGGGCGTAACCGGACAGGAATACGAGGGCTGCAGCGCCGATTGCGGCGAGCAGCAGCAGCTTGTTTCGGAGTGACATTGCAGCCTCCCTGCATGTCCCGGTTATGGCAGCCCATGCTGCGTGTTCCGGGTAATGCGGGGATTACGGCTGCATTGGTCGGCGACTTGAGCAATGCACCATCACGGCGCATTGCCTCAGTGCGGCAGGGCTTCGGAGGTGGACGCCGGCAGCCAGTTGCGCTTGCGGTAGTCGTCGATGATCGCGGCGATGGTGCCGTCTTTCCACATTGCGGCAAGCTGGCTGTCGACCTTCTGCCGCTGCGAGGCCAACGCATTCTTGCGCGAGAACGCGATGAAGAAGTTCTGCACATAGAAGGCCGGGTCGAGCGCGGCGACACGGCCTTGCAAGCCCTCTGCCGCGATGATCTGCAGCCCTGCGAGCTTGGGCACTGCAGCCAGATCGACACGATCGGCATCGACCATTCGGATCGCCGACGCGAAGGAGTTGGTCTCCTCGCAGGCAATCCGCCCCTCGCGCACGGCTGCGTCGAACTCGGGCGCAAACAAGGCTGCGCGCAATTTCACGAAGCGACGGGCCTGCACGTCCGCAAGTTTGCCGCTCCACGCGATGGGCTTGCGTGACGAGCGGAAGAAAGACATTTCCGATTTGAACACCGGTTCGTCCGGGAAGTCGAACAGCGCCTCGCGCTCAGTCGAGCGAATCGTCGGAATCAGGGCGTCACCTTCACCGTCGCGGACGCTGGCATAGGCGCGCGCCCAGGGCTCGATCGCGATGTCGACTTTCAGGTTGGCGCGTCGGAATGCCGTCTTGACGATATCGACGATGATCCCGGTGCTGCCATACGGTGTGCTCATGATCAGCGGCGGCAACTCAACGCCGACAACACGAACCGGGGTCTCGGCCGCAAACGCCGGAAGCGCCGTGAGGCATGCTGCAAGGCAGACGAGGGTGATTCGCTTGAACACGGCAGCCCCTGCATCGTTGCGCCGGGTGAGCGATTGGCCCGCACGCAGGCCTGTCGCCGCATACTTGCCGCCACCCTGGCGCATCAGGAATTTCGGGTGTGGTGCCTCCGACAGGAATCGAACCTGTATCTGCCGCTTAGGAGGCGGCCGTTCTATCCATTGAACTACGGTGGCACCGAGGGCGCGGATTGTACCATCGGAGCCGGCGGCCTCGCGCGCGGGGCGGTTTGAAGAATGGGGGGCTCATGCTGCGCTTGCCAACTACCGTCGTGACACTCGGCTTCGTCAGTTTCTTCAACGATCTCGCGTCGGAGATGGTCACGCCCCTGATCCCGCTCGTGCTGGCGGGGAGCCTGGGGGCAGGGCCGATTGTGCTGGGCCTGCTCGAAGGCGTGGCGGAGGCAGTCTCCGCGTGGCTCAAGCTATGGTCCGGCGGGCGTTCGGACGGGCGCCGGCGCAAACCCTGGGTGCTCGGCGGTTACCTGCTGTCGAACCTTGTGCGGCCTTTCTTTGGTTTGGCTGGGCACTGGCCGGTGCTTGTCAGTCTGCGTGCGATAGATCGGGTGGGCAAAGGGCTGCGGAGCGCGCCGCGCGATGCGATGGTCGCGGATGCCACGCCCGCGGCGCTGCGCGGCACCGCTTACGGCTTTCATCGAGCGATGGATAACGGTGGTGCTTGCCTCGGCGCGCTGCTCGCCGCCGCCGCGGTGGCCTGGGGTGGCATGGCCTTGCCGCAGGTGATGCTGTGGTCGGCGCTGCCCGGCTTGGCCGGTGTGGTGGTGATCATCCTTGCGCTGCATGAGCAGCCCCGCGCCGCGGCGCCCGCCGCATCCCGCCCGCCGCTTCGCTGGCGTGCGATGCCTGCCGGCTTGCGACACTACCTGGCGGTCGTTGCGGTTTTCGGCCTCGCGCGGGTGTCAGAAACCTTTGTGATGTGGCGCGGTCATGAGATCGGGTGTGGCAGCGCCGAGTTGCTGGTGCTCTGGGCGCTGATGAGCCTAGCCAAGAGTGTCACCTCGATGCTGGGCGGTCGGATTGCGGACCACATCGGTCCGTTGGCCATGCTGCGTGTCGGATGGCTCGCGTTGGCGTCGGGCTATGCGTTGCTTGCCCTGATCGAAGCGCCACTGGGGCTTTGGTTCGCAGCGGTCGGTTACGGTTTGCTGGCCGGACTGTCAGAGGGCGTGGAGCGCACGCTTGTTGGTGTGCTCGCACCTTCCGCATCGCGCGGCCTCGCCTTCGGCTGGTACTACCTGCTTTCGGGCGCAGTGGCGATCCCCGCGGGGCTGATTTTCGGTGCGATCTGGCAGCGTGGCGGGGCGGCACTTGCGTTTATGCTGGTCGCGACGCTGGCGCTTGCCTGCACCGCCGCAAGTCTTGGATTGAAGGAGCGGAATTGAGATGAATGCCTGGCTGAGAACGATCTTTGCGCTGCTGCTCAGTAGCGTGCTTTTGGTGCCCGCGTGGGCAGAGTTGCCTGCGGTGGACCAGCCGGCTCCCGGCTTCTCGCTGCCCGACCAGGACGGTGCGATGCATGCGTTGGCCGACTACCGGGGCAAATGGCTGGTGCTGTACTTCTACCCGAAGAACGATACGCCCGGGTGCACGACCGAAGCCTGCAATTTCCGTGATGGCTACGGCCAGCTCAAAGCACTCGGTGCACAGGTGCTGGGCGTCAGCGTTGATGACACTGCCTCGCATCTTGCCTTTGCCAAGAAGTACAAGCTGCCCTTCACCTTGCTCGCCGATGCGGACGGCGCGGTGGCCGAACGCTACGGGGCGCTCACCAACCTCGCCCTGGTGAAGTTCGCGAAGCGGCAGACTTTCCTGATCGACCCGCAAGGGGTGATCCGCGAGAAATGGCTGAAGGTGGACCCGGATACCCACGCGGCCGAAGTCATGGCCGCACTTAAGCAACGCTCGGCGCGCTAGCGCCCGTGGATCTTGCTGGGCCGCGCGCGGCGGCCCTGGCCCGCATCGCCGCGAGCCCTACTTCGCGTGCGTGGCGTGAATCATGATCTCTGTGGCGTTGCCATTGCGCCTGGCCTGAACCATCAGGCTGTCGTTTGCGGTGCCGCTCGCACCGCTCACCATCCACGAATACTCGCCCCCCTCGGATGATTCGATCATCTGTTTGCCGGCCGCGAGGCGCTTGATCTGCGGCGAGTAGAAGGCGACCACCTTGTCGAGTGCGTCGCCGGTGCTAAGCGTGGTGCTCACCGCGTTACCTTCTGCCGAACTGATGCGCGAGGACGAGCCTTCGATCGGCGTTGCGCCCGGATAGAACGGGATGCCGGCGTCCTGCTCGGTGACCTTGGCGTTGTTCAGTTCGAGCGTTTGTGACTTGCCGTTCTTGTCGGTGACGGTGGCCTTTACGCCGCCGGTCGAGAGGTCGACCTTGGCGTCGCTGGCGCCATCCTTCTTCATCGCAGATTCGATCGCCGCTTCGGCGAGTTTTTCGGACGCCTTCTCTTCGACTTTCCCGCAGGCGGTGACGAGCAAGGCGGTGGCGATGACTACGGGCGTGATGCGGATGGCGGGCATGGCGTCTTCCTGGCTGATGGTTCCGGGTTATCTCGATGGCATGGCGGGTGGCCAATTCAGGAGCGGAATCATACGCAGCGGCCGGCCTGCCGGGGGCGCGTTGGCGGCACCGGGTGTGAGGCATTGCTCGGTATGTGACAGCCGCCTGTCGTGATGTCTTATTTGATCAAATTTGATTTTGAGTGGATGGCGCCTTAGTATTTGATCAAATCTTGCGCGGATCGGTCGGTCTCTTGCTTGTCGATATTTCTGGCTGGCGTGGTGAGTCGAGTCTGTGTTCATGGTGTTGGATATGATCAAAAGGTGTCGTCATGAGTGAGGCGTTGCATCAGTTTTTGCGGGAAAACAGCATTCATGAGGTCGAGTGCATCATCTCGGACATGACCGGCGTGGCGCGCGGCAAGATCCTGCCGCGCGCGCTGTTCATGGCCGAGGACAACATGAAGATGTCCAAGGCGGTGCTGACGATCACGGTGAATGGCGAGTTCGCGGATTTCGAGCGTTTCGTCGGCCCGAGCGACCCGGACATGGTCTGCGTGCCCGATCCCAACACGATCCGCTGGGCCCCTTGGGCGATCGAGCCGGTGGCGGTGGTGATCCATGACTGCCAGGACTTTGATGGACGCCCGGTCGGCATCTCGCCGCGCGCGGTGCTGCGCAAGGTGCTCAAGCTGTATGAGAACCGCGGCTGGCGGCCGGTGGTGGCGCCGGAGATGGAGTTCTACCTGATCGCGCAGAACTCCAATCCGCATGAACCGCTGCGGCCGCCGCCGGGCCGAAACGGTCGAACCGAAGTGGGCCGGCAATCCTTCTCGATCGACGCGGTAAACGACTTCGACCCCTTCTTTCAGGAGCTGTCGGCCTTTTCGGATTCGATGAACCTGGGTGTCGAAACGCTGATCCACGAGGTCGGTGCCGGCCAGATGGAGATCAACTTCACCCACGGCGACGCGCTGGACCTCGCGGACCGGGTGTTCCTGTTCAAGCGTGCGGTACGCGAGACCGCCTACCGCCACAAGATATTTGCCACCTTCATGGCCAAGCCGATGGAGCACGAGCCGGGCAGCGCGATGCACATCCACCAGAGCATCGTGCGTATCGACGATGGCCAGAACATCTTCTCGAACGCGGATGGCACCGCGAGCCCGCTCTTCTTCAGCCATATCGCCGGGATGCAGAAGTACCTGCCGCAAGCGATGCCGCTGTTTGCGCCGTATGTGAATTCGTATCGCCGCCTGTCGCGCCATACCGCGGCGCCGATCAACGTGCGCTGGGGTTACGACAACCGTACCTGCGGCATCCGTATCCCGAATTCCGGCCCCGCCGCGAGGCGGGTGGAAAACCGTGTGCCGGGCGTGGACGTGAACCCCTACCTTGCGATGGCGGCCACGCTCGCGTGTGGCTACCTCGGCATGGTGGAGGGGCTGGAGGCGTCAGATCCGCTTGCGGGCAGCGCCTACAACCTGGACTACGAGTTGCCGCGCAGCCTGGAAGAGGCGATTCATGCGCTGAGCGCTTGCGAAGCTTTGCATCAGATCCTTGGCGCCGAGTTCGTACAGGCCTTCTGCGCGGTCAAGGAAACCGAACTCGAAACCTTCCAGCGCGGCATCACCGCCTGGGAGCGCGAACATCTGCAACTGACCGTTTGAGGCCCCGACATGAGCACCCGCCACGGTATCGACTGGAACAAGGCGCAGGCGCTGTTCGAGGCTGAGCGCGAGACCTTTGCCGCCCAACGGCCGCGCTCGCGCGAACTGTCGCGACAAGCGGCCGAGCATCTCGCTTTTGGCGTGCCGCTGCACTGGATGAACGACTGGTCAACGCCGTTCTCGCTGTATGTCGAGCGCGCGAAAGGCGCGCGCTTCCGCGACGTGGATGGTTTCGACTACACAGACTTTTGCCTTGGCGACACCGGCGCGATGTTCGGCCATGCGCCGGAGCCGGTTGCGCGCGCACTTGCCGAGCAGGGCGCCAAGGGCTTCACGGCGATGCTGCCGTCGGAGGACGCGGTGTGGGTGTCGCGCGAACTCGCACGCCGCTTCGGCCTGCCGTTCTGGCAGTTCGCGATGACCGCGACTGATGCGAACCGCTTCGTGCTGCGCTGGGCGCGTGCGGCGACCGGTCGCAGCAAGGTGCTGGTATTCAACGGTTGCTACCACGGCACGGTGGATGATGTGTTCGTCGATCTGGTCGATGGAAGGCCGAGGCAACGCGACAGCCTGCTGGGCCAGGTCTACGACCTCACGCAGCACACCCGCGTCGTCGAGTTCAACCACCTTGAAGCGCTTGAAGCGGCCCTGGCCGATGGTGAAGTCGCCTGCGTGCTGGCCGAGCCGGCGATGACCAACATCGGCATGGTGTTGCCCGAGCCCGGGTACTGGGAGGCGGCGCAGGCGATCATCCGCCGCCATGGCACGCTGCTCGTCATCGACGAAACGCACACGATCAGCACCGGCCCCGGTGGCTATACGCGCGCCCATGGCCTGGCACCCGACGCCTTCGTGCTGGGCAAGCCGATCGGCGGTGGCGTGCCTTGCGCGGTGTATGGCTTCTCGGCCGAGCTTGCCGAGCGGGTGCAGGCCGCCAAGCGCAACGCGCCGCCGGGGCACAGCGGCGTCGGCACAACGCTGGCCGCCAATCTGCTTGCGATGGCGGCGATGCGCGCAACACTCGCCGAGGTGATGACCGAGGCCGCCTACGCCCACATGTTCGCGCTCGCCGAGCGGCTGGCCGAGGGCTTGCGCAGTGTGATCGAGCGCCGCGGCGTGCCCTGGTGTGTCACGCAGGTTGGCGCGCGCACCGAGTTTCAGTTCTCGCCGGCGCCGCCGCGCAATGGCAGTGAGGCCGAGCGCATTCTCGACAGTGAACTCGAGCATGTAATCCACCTCTACTTGCTCAATCGTGGCCTGCTGATTACGCCGTTCCACAACATGATCCTGGTGTGCCCCGACACCACCGCCAGCGACGTGGACCGCTTGATCGCCGCGTTTGATGAAGTGCTTGCCGCGATCGTGTGAGCATGTTCATCGAGCGAGAAGTTGGCTCGCGCACATGGGCGCGGCCCGAGCGCCATGCGGCCGATCCTGAGCGGGTTTCCGTAGAATCCTGACCCATGAAGACACCGACCGGCACCACCCTTCAGGACGACACCTACGCAACGCTGCGCGGCTGGCTCACGGTGGGCCGGTTTCTGCCCGGCGAGCGGTTGAAGATCCGCCAGGTTGCCGAGGCGCTCGGTGTCGGCGAGATGCCGGTACGGTCGGCCTTGCAGCGGTTGGCGGCCGAGGGGGCGCTGGTGAATGTGCCCAATTGCGGTGTCACGGTGCCGCAGCTCTCGCGCGCGCAATTCGACGATGTGCTGCAGGTCCGATTGATGCTCGAGGGCGAGGCGGCGGAGAAGGGCGCGCACCGCCTCGACGACGCCGGGCGGGCCGAGCTGCGTGCGCTGTCAGAGGCGATGCGGGCGGCGCTCGACAAGCAGGATGCCAAGGCCTATCTCGACGCGAATGAGCGCTTCCACTTGATCCTGTATCGCGCTTGCGGGTCGCCGTTGCTGCTTGAACTGATCGAGACCGTCTGGTTACAGGTCGGGCCGGTCTCGAACCGGCTGTTCGAGGATCCGGCTTTTGCATTGCGCTTGAACGACGCGCATGAAGACGTGGTCGCAGCTGCTGAGCAGGGTGACAGTGCCGGCGTGCGCCGCGCGATCGAGCGCGACCTGTTCTACGCCGCGCAGCAACTTCGGACGGTCTGCAACGCGGCGGCTTGATGTCGCGACATGCGGGCCGCGCCGGCGCGCCGCAGCTCGCCGGTGGCCGCGCTACTCGCCGCGCAGGTGCGCGCGCACCGTGGCGGTGGACGGGTTGTCCATCAACAGCTCGCCATTGACCTCCATGACGGGTAGCCGCACGTTCGCGCCGCCCTTCGCCGCGATCTTGTTGCTGAGCTGATCGGCAGCGCGCGAATCGGTGTCGACGGAGTAGTCGGTGTACTGCAAGCCGTTCGCGTCCAGCCAGGTGCGCATCTTGGCGCAGTCTTCGCAGCCCTTGATGGAATACATCACCACCACGTTGTCTGCGGTGAAGTTGGTGTCCTCGTCGGAGTCCTCGTCAGCGTCCTGCGTGCCATGGTGGCGATACTGATTCGCCATGGCCACCACCGCCGCCGGGTTGCTCGCGATGCCCTTGGACGCGAATCCGCTCGCCAGCACCATCATCGCGATCGAGAACCACACCAGCTTCGCGCCACCGCCCTCGGGGGCAGGGCCATGGGCGTTGTCATCATCATCGCCGGAGACGAAGAGCAGCATCACCGCGAGGATGAAGTTGACCACCGGCACGATCATCAGCAGCGACATCCAGCCGGTGCGCCCCATGTCGTGCAGCCGCAACACCATGCAACGAAGGCCGTAGATCGTGCCCAGCACGAATCCGACGACCGCGAGCCACATCTGCCCGCTGTAGGCCCCAATGCCAAGCAGCACCCACATCAGCGCCGTACTGAAAAAGGCAGACGCCAGATACGTGGATCGATTGAAGCGGCCGGAGAAACCCAAGCCGAGCATCGACGTATCTTCACTGCCGGCGTAGCGCTGCGGCGCCGCAACCGTTGCCGGGCCGAAGGTGGTTTTCGGCCCGTTGTTGATGCCAAGGCGGGTTTCGTTCGCATCGCGGCTTGCTTCGGCGCGCGCTGCGCGCAGGCGCGGCATGTCGATGCCGCAGGCGCGGCAAAGCGTACGCTTGGGCTGCACTTCGGCGCATTGCGGGCAGGTCACGGTTTCAACCGAGGCATCGGCTGCCGTTGGGTTCGTCGCATTACCGGCTGTCGGCGTTGGGGCGGGCGCCGCCGGTGCCGCAAGGCTGAAGAGTTCGTCCGATGCGCTGGCGGCTGGCGCCGGCGCCGGCGCCGGCACAGGTTTGGCTGGCACCGGCGCAACCATCGGTGCAACCGGGGCGGCCACCGGCACCGGCGCAACTTCCGGCATCGGTTCTGACTCGGCACTCAGCCCCAGCGCCACGATTCGCTGGGTCAATGCGTCCGCTTCGGCCTGGGTTACGTTGCGCTTCACGGCAACGCGGCGCCCGGAGAACACCACGTCGAGCTGTGTGGCATCGAGGCGGAAGGTTTGCGCGATGCGATCGCGAACGGCAGCGGGGTCATGGCCGGCGAGGACATTGCCGGTGAGGACGACGCGAAATAGGTCGGACATGTTCTGTGGGGGGCAGGGTGGTCGGTGCGGGCATTATCCCTGCCTGTGTTTCAAGCGTCCGCGCACTATGACTGCTTTGCAATCGTTCATACTCCGCGGCCAGTGCCTGCTCACCGACTCTCATGCTGATACTGCCCTTGCCCCCCCGCCCTGACTGGTCGCGACCACCGGTCGTCACGCTTGCGCTGATGCTCGCGTGCATCCTGATCTTCGTGTTCGGCCAAGGCGGCGACGACGAGCGCGAAGCGGCTGCGATCAAGTACTACGGCAGCGCCGGGTTGCCGGATACCGAGCTGCCGGCCTATCTCGCCGACCTGCGCAGCCGTGGGCGCGACGTACAGGCGCACAAGCTGGAAACCGCTCTCAAGGGGGGCGAAGGCCGCCTTGTGCTGGAGACGATGGAGTTCGACCGCGCCTTCATGCAGCGGCTGCACGCCGACCAGGTGATCAAGCCCAGCGACCAGGGCTACGAAGCCTGGCGCGACGCGCGCCAGCGTTACGAGGCCCTGCGTGGCAAGGTATTCACCGAGCGCTGGAGTCTCAAGCCGGGTGAGCCGCGCGCAGGCTCGCTTCTGGGTCACATGTTCCTGCATGGCGACATCATGCATCTGGCCGGCAACATGGTCGTGCTGTTCATCGTCGGCTACACCGTCGAAGCGGCGCTCGGCGCCTGGGGTTTTCTCGCGCTGTACCTGGTCGGTGGGCTCGGCGCCGCGGTGCCGGACCTGCTTTTCGCGGGTGATCGGGTGGGCTATTCGCTGGGCGCATCGGGGGCGATCTCCGCGGTGATGGCCGCCTACCTCGTGCTGTTCGGCTTGCGCAAGATCCGCTTCTTCTACTGGCTGATCTTTGTCTTCGGTACGGTGAGCTGGCCGGCACTGGCGATCCTGCCGGTGTGGATCGGCAACGAGTTACTGCAGCGCTTCGTGCTTGATCCGCATGGGCAAGTGAACTACCTCGCGCACTTCGGCGGCTTCGTGAGCGGTGCGCTGTTGGCCGGGCTCTATCGGTGGCGCAAGGCCGGTGGCACCGCGCAATCCGTCGAACGCATGGATGCCGACGCCGCCACCGCGCAGCTGCGGGCGCGTGCGGTGGAGCTGGTGTCCGGTCTGCAGTTTGAGCGCGCGGCACAGTGCTATCGACAGTTGGTTGTGCGCTTGCCGGACGACGAGGGGCTCTTGGCCGAGCATTTGCGGGTGGCCGGCCTGGCGCGCGACGCCGGCTTGCAACGCGAGGCGGCTGCACTCGTTCTGAAATCTGCGTCGCGGCTCGCGACGCAGATGGACGGTGCGGTCCTTGCGCAGGCCCTGACGCTCGCGGAAGCCGCACCACCGCGCATGTCGCTGGGGGCGTGGTCGCGGGTGGCGATGCGCCTGCTGGCGTGCGAAGAGTTCGACGCGGCCGAAGCGCTGGCGCTGCGCCTTGTCTCGCGCGACGCAGCGGGCGAGGCTGCGCCGAAGGTGCTGAATGGTCTGGTGCGGGCGTTGCAGGAGGCCGGCCAGCCGGAACGCGCCGAGCGTGCGCGCCGCTTGTTGAAGCAGCGCTATCCGCAGCTGGTCACGCTCTAATTCGCCGCGCGCAGGCGCGCGATCAGCCCCAGCAGTTTTTCCGCCTCGCCCGAGGCGGGGTGATCCGGGAAGCGGCTGCGCAGCGCGGCGAGCACGCGTTCGGCCTGCGCTTCGTCGCGCCGATGTTCGATCAACAGGCGCGCGCCCAGGAGGTAGACCGCCGCGGTGTCGCGGTGGCCGGGGTAGCGTTGATCGAAGCCGCGCAGCAGCCGCGTGGCGGCCTCGAATCGATGCGCATCGAACGCTGCGGTGGCGAGCGGCAGGACGTCACCCGGATCGGCGGGCGCGAAGGCCGCGTCGTGCTTCTGAACCGCCTCCAGCACTTCGGTCGCCAGCGCGGCGCGGCCTCCGCGCAGCAGCACCGGCAACCACGTGCGCGCGTTGCCTGCAAGCGCGGCTTCCTGGCCCGGCAGGGCCAGCAGCAACTTGTGCAGACGCAAGCGCGCATCGTGATCGTCGGGCGCCTCGGACACCGCCGCGCGTGCTTCCTGCAGGGCCTCGTCGCTCTTCCCTTCGCGCAGCAGTGTTGCGATGCGTGCTGCACGCGCTGCTTTCTGGTCGGGCTCGGGCAGGCGTTCGGCTTGCCGCTCGAAGCCCACCTGAACATCAATGTCGAGTTCTTCGTGATACTCGTACAGCACGTAGCCCATCATGCGATACATCGCAATCGTGAACGCTGTGCCGACAAAGCCGGCGATGGTCGGGAACAGCGCGCGCGGCACCACGGGTGCGAGGTGGGTGAGCAACTGCCCGCTGCCGAAGAACAGCAACAGCAGGCAGCCGCACAGTCCCAGATAGGGCATGCCGATGCGCGAGGCGACCTGCCACAGGCGTGCGGGGTTGATCGATTCGCCCATGTCGTTGGTGACGGCCAGCACCATCGTGTTCGCCGGCCACAGCAGCCCGAGCAGCACCAGCACCAGCATCGCGGCATTGCGGCCCGCAACGCCGGCCGTCATGCCGACCACGATCGCGCCTAGCAGTACGACGGCCACCTGTTTCCATGGCAGATGCTTGCCGCCATGGTGCGAATTGAACAGCACCATGCTGTCGTCGATATGGCCGCGGGCGGTGCGTTCCAGGACCAGGAATCCGTAACGCACGCTGCCGGCGAAAACGAGAATCTGCAAAGGCGGCAGCAATTGCGCGGCGGTCGCGATCAACGCGATTCCGATACATGCAAGCAGCGGTTCCCCGCTGAGCGGGTAGAGAAAGAAGGACGGAAAACGGGTCCAGTACGGTGCGATACGGGGGGCGGACATCGGCGGCGAGTCGGTCGGTAGCGGCGGATGCGACAGCATAGCCTCAGGCTGCAGCGTTTGCGCGGCAGCACTTCGCGCTGCGCGGCGTAATTCGGCTACGCTTGGGTTGCCCTGCGCGAGCGCCTGCCGTGCAGGCTGCGGAGACTTTCAGCGTGTTCAGCTTCTTCGAACGACTCGTTCATCCCTACCCCGATACGCCGCCGGCCACGCCGCCGGCACGCTTCTTCGGATTCCTGTGGGCAGGCACGGTCGGCCTGCGCCGTTTCATTCTCGGCATGACCTTGCTGACCGCGGCTATCGGTGCATTCGAGGCGCTGCTGTTCAGCATGCTCGGGCGCATCGTCGACTGGCTGGCACATGTCGACCGCGCGCGACTGTGGGAAGTGGAGGGGCGCCACCTGATGCTGCTCGCGCTGATCCTGCTGGCGAGCCCGCTGGTGATCGCACTGCAGACGATGATCAAGCACCAGGCGCTGGCGGGGAATTTCCCGATGCGTCTGCGCTGGAGCTTCCACCGGCTGATGCTCGGGCAGAGCATGAGCTTCTACCAGGACGAGTTCGCTGGGCGCATCGCGACCAAGGTGATGCAGACCGCGCTGGCGGTGCGCGATACCGTGCTGGTGGTCACCGATATCCTGGTCTTCGTCGTGATCTATTTCGTCACGATGGTGGCCGTAGTGGGCAATCTGCATCTGATCCTGCTGCTGCCGTTTCTCGGCTGGCTGGTGCTGTATGTGGCCACGCTATGGTTCTTCGTGCCACGCCTTGGCAAGGTCGGGCAGGCCCAGGCGGATGCCCGTTCGCTGATGACGGGGCGCATCACTGATGCCTACACCAACATCGCAACCGTGAAGCTGTTTTCGCACGCACGGCGCGAAGCCGGCTTTGCGCGCGCCGCGATGCAGGACTTCATGCAGACGGCGCATGCGCAGATGCGCCTGGTCAGCGGCTTCGAGATCGTCAATCACACCTTGTCGATGCTGCTGATCGTAGCAACCACCGGGGCGACGCTCTGGCTGTGGAGCCGCGATCTCGCGGGTGTCGGTGCAGTGGCCGCTGCGACAGCGATGGCGCTGCGGCTCAACGGCATCTCGCACTGGATCATGTGGGAAATGGCCTCGCTGTTCGAACACATCGGCACGGTGCAGGACGGCATCAACACGCTCGCACGCCCGCACGCGATCGTCGATCGGGCGGACGCCAAACCGCTTGTCGTGACCCGCGGCGAGATCCGCTTTGAGGATGTCTGCTTTGCCTACGGCGGCGAACGAAACGTGATCGAACACCTTTCGCTGACGATTCGGCCGGGCGAGAAGATCGGCCTCGTCGGGCGTTCCGGTGCAGGCAAGTCGACCATCGTGAACCTGCTGCTGCGCTTCTATGATGTACCGCAAGGGCGCGTGCTGATCGACGGGCAGGACGTCTCGCGGGTCACTCAGGACAGCCTGCGCGCTCAGGTCGGCATGGTCACGCAAGACACCTCGCTCCTGCACCGCTCGGTGCGCGACAACATCCTCTACGGCAGACCCGATGCGTCGGATGCCGAGATGATCGCCGCCGCCAAGCGCGCTGAAGCACACGATTTCATCCAGACGCTGACCGACCCGAAGGGGCGCCAGGCCTATGACGCCCATGTCGGCGAACGCGGCGTGAAGCTCTCGGGCGGGCAGCGCCAGCGCATCGCAATCGCACGCGTGATGCTCAAGGACGCGCCGATCCTGCTGCTCGACGAAGCCACCAGCGCGCTGGATTCCGAAGTCGAGGCCGCGATCCAGAGCAGCCTCTATGCGCTGATGGAAGGCAAGACAGTGGTCGCGATCGCGCACCGCCTGTCCACCATCGCAGCAATGGACCGCCTCGTCGTGCTCGACCGCGGCCGCATCGTCGAAGAAGGCGACCACCGAAGCCTGCTGGCGCAGAACGGCCTCTATGCGCGGCTATGGGCGCACCAGAGCGGAGGTTTTCTGGGCGAGGAAGCGGACGAAGCGGCGCTTGCCTGACGCGGGACCTTACGGCCGCGTCAGAGGTCTACCCCACCGCTCGCGATCACTCGCCGATACCAGTAGAAGCTGTCCTTGCGCACCCGGCGCAGATCGCGCGGGTCGTGTTCGTCGCGGTCGACGTACACGAAGCCGTAGCGCTTCTGGTAGCCGTTGAGCCAGCTGAGGATGTCGGTGAAGGACCAGGCGCAGTAGCCGAGCAGCTGCACGCCGTCGCTGATCCCATCGCGGCAAGCCTCGATATGGCGGCGCAGGTAATCGATGCGGTAGTCGTCGTGCACGCGCTCGTCTTCGGTCAGCGTGTCGAATTCGCCGAGGCCGTTTTCGGTGATCAGGATCGGCAGCGCGTAGCGGCTTGATAACCTGCGCAGGCCGATGCGCAGGCCAACGGGGTCGATGGCCCAGTCCCAGTTGGTGGTCTCGACGCGCGGGTTGGGCAGGGTGCGGTAGAGGCCGGGCACGCCGCTGCTGGGTGTGGTGCCTTTCTCGCCGGTGGTGTTGATGCGCTGCATCGTCACGCCGTCGAGCGCGTTGGTCGTGTAGGTCAGCGTCTGGTAGTAGTTGATTCCGACGAAGTCCGGCGTGCCGGCGCGCAGGATGGCCTCGTCGCCGGGCATGATCTCTGGCGCCTCGCCGGTTTCGCGGAGCCAGGCGAGCGTGCCTCGCGGGTAGCGCCCGAAGCAGTAGGTGCCCAGCCACCAGTGGTTGGTGAATTCTTCGGCGTTCTCGAAGGCCAGCAGCTCGGCCGGGTCGCAGCTCGCGGGGTAGGCTGGCGAGTAGGCGAAGCTCGGCCCGATGTGGCCGTCCGGCACGTGGCGGCGAAAGGCGGCGATGACTGTAGCGTTGGCGAGGAAGGCGACGTGGTTGGCGGCGAAGAAGCGCTTGCGGTCCTGCACCGCGGGCGGGTGCGTGCCGAGCTGGTAGGCGTTGGTGAGGTTGTAGTTCTGCTCGTTGAGCGAGACCCACCACTTCACCTTGCCGCCGAAGCGCTGGAACAGCGTGACGCAGTAGTGCTCGAAGTCCGCGATGATGCGCCGGCTCTCCCAGCCGCCGTACTCGTCCTGCAGTGCCTGCGGCAGATCCCAGTGGTAGAGCGTCAGCACCGGCTCGATGCCGTGCGCACGCAGCGCATCGATCAGGCGCTCGTAGAAGGCCAGCCCGGCCTCGTTCGGCGCGCCGCGCCCGGTCGGGAATATGCGCGGCCAGCTCACCGAGAAGCGGTAGGCCTTGAGCCCCATCTCGGCCATCAGCGCCACGTCTTCCTCGAAGCGGTGATAGTGGTCGACCGCCACCTCGCCGTTGCTGCCTTGGAAGGTGCGGCCGGGTTCGCGGGTGAAGATGTCCCACACCGATGGCCCTTTTCCGTCGGCGTCCCACGCGCCCTCCACCTGGTAGGCGGCTGAGGCGGCACCCCACAGGAAGTCGGCGGGGAAGGGTTTACGTTCGCGGTGCTGCATGGTTGGTCTCCGGGCGGGCGGCCCGTTTTCGCGGGCTATCTGACAAACAGTGTGGTTCGCGCGCAGAATTCCTGCCAATGATGAATGTTCTGTCTAACGATTCCTTCGGGGAATGATGGATCTGAGAGACCTGCGTGCTTTCGTTACCCTGGCAGAACTGCTGCACTTCGGCCAGGCCGCGACGCGCCTGCACCTCACCCAGTCTGCGCTGTCCAAGCAGATCCGGCGGTTGGAGGACGCCTGGGGCGGCGCGCTCTTTGAGCGCAGCGCGGCGGCGACGCGGCTGACGCCGCTCGGCGAGGCGTTGCTCGCGGACGCCGAGCGCCTGCTAGACGATGCCGGCACCCTCGATCGCAAGGCGCGCGACGTGGTGGCGGGGGTGGCTGGCGTGCTGCGGATCGGTTTCGGTGTCGCCAGCAAGGACATCGTGCCGCGCGCAATCGCACGCTTCCGCGAACTGCGGCCCGATGTGCGGATCGAGTTGCTCGACCTCTCTACCCACCACCAGATCCAGCTGCTGCAGTCCGGCCGGCTCGACCTTGGCTTCTGTCGCCTGCCCGCACCGTCAGGCTGGCCGGTGCTGCCGATGGCCGAGGCGTGCTTCGTCGCCGTCGTGCCGCAAGCCTGGGGTGTGGGTGGCACGCTCGCCGACTTCGCGCGGCATCCACTCGCCACCGTCGCGCGCGCCGGCGCACCAGCCTTCTACGACCACCTGATGAGCTACTTCGCCGGTGCCGGCGTCCGAGTGAGTGAGCTGCAGACCGTGTCGGACTTTGCCTCAGCGGTTGCTCTCGCGGCATCAGGCGTGGCGTGGGCCATCGTGCCCTCGTCGACTGCGATTGATCAGCGGTTGGTGCGGGCCGAGCCGCTCTCTGCCGCCGAGGCTGGCTGGCAAGTCGGTCTGATGCGGCCTCCGGGCGAGCCGGGGCCCTTTGTTAAGGTCTTCTGGCAGGTTGCGGAGCGTCTTTGCGACAGTGTTCGCTGAGCGTGCCGACTTGGCCCTTGCCCTTCCACCTCATCGGCCGCGCACCGCCGATGAGGTGGCGGCGAGAATCCGCCACCCGGCCCGTTCGCCCTAGGGCGATCAACAGCTGGAGAGGGGCGCCAGCGTGCCGGGCCAGCAATCGCCGGGAAACGCTCAGGGGGCGCGCCGTTGGCCCGGCGCCTTCGGTGCCGATGATTTTGGCTTTGAGATGAACTGGCAAAGAAATGCCGCTCGAAGCACCAACGCCCCCGCGCGGCAGGGGGCAAGCCGCTTAGCCGTCGATGCGCAGTTGCACCGAGGTAGCGGTGTAGATCGGCGTGACCTTGTAGCCCGGCATGCTGACGCTGCTGAATTTGCCGGCGACGCTGCCTGCGGTGATGAGGTTGATCGTGTCACCCAACGCAGGTTGGTAGCCATTGGCGAAGCTGATGTTCAGCGCGCCGCCGACGAGCGTCATCGCGCCGTTGACCGCGAGCCGTCCCCGCGACCCGTTGCCCAGTGCCAGTTCGAGGTTACCGTTGGCCAGTTGCGAGTACTTGCCTGCGATGGTCAAGGTGCTGGGCGCGGCGATCTTGACGGTGCCGCCACTGACATAGACATCGCCCTTGCCGAACGCGGTGGTGGATACGCCGGTCAGCGTGCCGGCGGAAACGACGCTGCCGCCTGTCCAGGTGTTTGCGCCGCCCAGGGTCAGTGTGCCCGAACCCTTCTTAGTCAGCAGACCTGCGCCGCTGATGTTGTTCTTCCAGCTGTCGGCCGCGTTGAAGCCGCCCTGGCTGGCATCCATCGTCACGGTGACATCGCCATTGAAGGCGCCGTAACCGTCGGCCGCCGCGAACAGGTTCAGGCGTCCCCAGCCCTCTGCGTCATCCATGACCGGGTAGCCCGATGCGATCGCCGTGGTCATCAGCACGACGCGGCGCTGCTCGGCGCTGAGGTAAGGCAGGCGGGTTTCAAGCAGCACTTCGGCCCCCTTGGGCACGACTGCGGCTGCGTTCGCGCTGGCGATCTGGGGGAAGCCGTAGGTCAGGCGCTTGGTGAAATTGGCCTTGTTGGTTGTGTAGTCCGCGAAACGGTCGCTGCTGGTCGTTGCCGCATGCGCATAGGTATTGAGGTCTGCTGCCGAGTTCACGCCGGCCTGCGTCTGCAGCCAGTTGTGCGCCTGCGTGACCGCGGTGGTTTTAAGGCTGGCGTTGGCCGCCTTGTTGAGGTTGTAGGCCACCACGGCGGTACCCTGAATGCGGCCACCGATGACATCCAGCGGCGAGTGCATGCCGGCGAGGATGCGGTTCTCGCCCAGTTCCATCGCGCGGGTCAGCATTTCCTGATAGCGCTCCGGCACTAGGTAGGCCATCGCCAGCGCGTCGCGCCAGCCTTCGGCCGTGTGGCCGCTGATGAAGCCGCCGTCGGTCGCCGGCGTTGTGCCTTTTGCCGGCACCAGCGACGGCGCGACCACGACCTTGCTGCTCCAGCGCCACGGACGGCCGTACTTGAAGAAGCGCTTCGCGGGCTCGGTGGAGCCGTCACCGCTCATGGCGGCGATGAAGTCCACGGCAAGGCCAAGATTCGTGTTGCTGGCGCTTCCGACGCCCAGGTTATTGCCGCTGTCGTCGTATTTCACGGTGCTCGCATCGGCCGCGATGCTGGTGATCGTCGTTGTTTGCTGGGCGCCGGTGCGCCAGGCGTTGGTCAAGGGGCCCATGCCGTCAGAGACGCTGTAACCCTTGGCGCGACGGTCGTCCAGATAGGCGGCGAGTTCTTGGTCGGCCGTGCGGCTGGCGGTCGCGGCTTCGACGTAGGCGATGTTGGCGGCGTGCACCGTGGCGTTCTTCACCACGCCGTCGGTCGCGCTGCCGGGGATGCCGCTCCAGTCGGACGCCGTGATTGCCGCGCAGGCGCCGCTGGCTGGCGCCGTCTGGCCTGCGTCGACGAGCAGGCTTCGCGGCGTCCAGATATTCAGGAAGCCAGACACCACCCGGACGCCAGCGTTGGTGTCGACCGTGGCATGGCAGGCATCGCCGCGCACGTTGGTTGCGCCGTTGTCAACGTAAGCCGCTACGTTGCTTGCGACGGGGGCGGTGTCTTCCTTGCCAAGACCGGTCGGCGCGGCTGGCGCTGATGGTGTGGCTGGTGTGGTTGCAGTCGTGTCAACGCTGTCGTTGCCGCCGCAAGCGACGAGGCTCAGGGCTGAAACGATGGCGGCGATTAGCGCGGCTGTACGGAAAGGGGTTGGGGTCTGCATGCAGCTGCTCCGGCAGTAACGAATATTGTGGAGCGCGCACTTTAGTTTGACGGGGTTACGAAAGTATTTAGGGTCGGGCTTTCGCAGTGGCCTTGGTCTGGGAATGCCCTACGAACTGGGTGAGTGGGGGGCGTTTGGTCGGCTTTCGGCGCGGGTTCCGTGTCTCAGTGTGGCTGGCCACGCAGTTGGCGGACCTTGCTAACGTTGTGGCAAACACGACGAAGCACGTGCCAAAGCCGGGCGACTCGCCGAGTCGTGTTCGAGGGGCCGTGCCAGGAGGGAAAGGGGTGGAAGATTCCGGCACATCGCAGCCGCATGACGCCTGCCTAACGCGACGGCGCGGCGGTGCTTGTCAATCAGACCGCGGCGCCACTTGCGATGACTAGACGCCGGTGCTGGATCGAACTGTCCCCCGACGCGGCAGACACGGGACTCGTCGCAGTCAGCGGATGCCGCAAGCGAGTCAGTCGCTGATCAAGCCCCGATCGCGGCGCATACCCACCCGCCGATCAGGACTCTGGATCAAACATGATTTCTCGGACTTCTTGGGCGCACCGACACGCTTGGGCGATCTTTGCCGCCCACGCGAGCGCATCGGCGCGCGAGGGCACCTCGATGATCGAGAAACCGCCGAGGACCGCTTTGGTCTCCGGCACGGGCCCGTTGGTGATGCTTCCATCGGCATTCACGATGCTCGACTGCTGGCGTTGGAGGCCACCTCCGAAAATCCAGACGCCGGCGGACTTCGCTTCGCGGAGTACCGCGTGCGCGGCCTCGCTTACAGCGGGCAAGTGCGCCTCGGGAATGTGGTCCATCGAGCCGTCGTCAAACGAGATCAAGTAACGGGGCATGGCGTTGCTCCTTCCTAACGACGAGCGGGCACGGCAGCCCGCCGATTCCATTTTTGGCTTGCAGCCAGGCCGACACCGTGACACGCAGATCGGATACTCATGCTTGCCATACCGCGTACCCGTCCTCGCGTAGTCCGATCGCCAGCTCCACTTCCATCTCCCTTGCCGCCTCGTACGGCATCGGGTTGAAGCATTCGTAGAGCTCCGGCATCAGGCGTAAGCCGTACTCCTTCACAAACCGGTTCGCTTTCAACCCTGCCTTGTGTTTGTCAAAGCGTATGTCCGGTGACTGGCCCGTCATGCCGACATAAACGCAAGGTTTATCGCCAAGGTAATGGGGATTTGCTCTTAGAAAGCGCGGCTCGGCGAGCACTCGCCGCGAGAGTTCGATGACGTAGACGTGATGGTGGTGACGCGGCATCGAATAGCGCTTCGACCGATTGGGCGTGCAGTGAATAACTCCATCCTAGCGCCCGGCGGGATGTCTGGGGGTCGCCTGTTGCGGGTCCGATCCGTCCACGTCAGCTATCCGATTGGCTGCGATCGATCGAGGCCGCAGGCGAAGTGGCTCATCGGATCACGGCAAGCGGCTCAAGAACGTTTGGGTGCGCGCTCGCGGAGGGGGCGACGCGCCGGCGCCGATCAAGCATTTGGCCGGCAGGCATCGCTCGTCAGGTGCAAGCCTTCGGCGTGGAGCGCTGAGGGCCCTTCACAGCGAATACCCGCCGTCGGTGGCGGTCGGTACGGCTATCCGGCGGCCACAATCACATGCGCCTGGATCTTGCCTGCCACCGGTCCGTTGCCATGCCGGTTGGCGATCGCGGCTGCGGCACGGTCGGTCGCGTATTGAAGCAGGCTGGCGTCGCGGGTTTCGATTTCGTTGCGCAGCGGCGTGCCCTGGCAGTATGCGGTGGCGGCGTCGTGGGCAGAGGCCGCGCGGCTGACCTCTTCGCGCGTTTCGATCTTGATGTCGGCGAAGCCGGCGCGGCGCAGATCGTCACGAATCCGTGCGACGTCGTGATAACCGTGCGGGGTGCGGGCGAGGAATCGCGGTGGGTCGTGCGGAAACACCGCGGCGACCGCCTGGGTGACTTCGTCGGCAAAGGCGTTTTCTTCGATGCGGTCCCACACGCAGAAGACAAAGCGGCCGCCTGGCTTCAGCACGCGGCGGGCCTCGGCGTAGCCGGCGACCCGATCAGGAAAGAACATCGCGCCGAACTGGCAGCACACCACGTCGAACGTGGCGTCGTCGAAAGGCAGATCGAGGGCGTCCACCTGCCGCCATCCGATCCGCGCGTCGGGCCCCTGGCGCGCGGCGGCAAAGTCCAGCATCGGGCGATTCAGGTCGCTCACCACGTAGCACGTGTCGGCGTCGAGCTGCGGCGCGAGCGCCCGCGTGACGACGCCGCTGCCGGCCGCGGTTTCGAGGACAGTGCGCGGCGAGGTTGCTGCGACGAGCGCTGCTGTGGCCGCTGCGTAGGCCTCGAAGATCATTGGGACCATCAGGGTGTCGTAGAACGCCGGGATGGATCCCGCGAACACTTTGTCGATCTCTGCCATGAGCCCTCCCTGGAGGTCGTGAGCGGCAATCCTGCCGGTCCAGTACCGCGTGGGTCAGGCATTCTCGGATTGCGCCACGTCGCTGGGCATCGACGACGATACGCCTGTGCCGGCGGGTGTGCGAGCCCCGGCCGGCGCGGGACTAGATCGCGCCTTTAGCGGCAAGCTGGTCCAGTTCGCCTGGCTGCTTGCCGAGCACGTCTGCCAGTACGCCCCGGGTATCTGCGCCCAGCATTGGCGGGGAATTGCGGTAGGTGGTGGGCGTTTCAGACAGATGGATCGGGTTCGCGACCAGCGGTACATGGCCGGCGGCCGGGTGGGGCAGGTCGATGCGCATGCCGCGGTGCTGCACCTGCGGGTCTGCGAAGACCTGGCCGATGTCGTTGATCGGGCCGCAGGGCACGGCGGCGGATTCGAGCGCGGCCACCCAGTCGGCGGTGCTGCGCGTGCGGGTGACCTCATGCATCGCGGGGATCAGGGTGTCGCGGTGCTTCACCCGGGCGGCGTTGGTCGCGAAGCGTTCGTCCTGCGCCCAGTCGGTGCCGGCTTCCTTGCAGAAGCGTGCGAACTGCCCGTCATTGCCAATGGCGAGGATCATGTGGCCGTCGGCAGTGGGGAAGGCGTCGTAGGGCACGATGTTCGGGTGCGCATTGCCCATGCGGCGCGGTGCCTTGCCGCTGGCGAGCCAGTTCATCGCCTGGTTCGCGAGGCAGGCGACTTGCACGTCGAGCAGGGCGAGGTCGATGTGCTGCCCTTTGCCGCTTTGCTCGCGCCACGCCACTGCCGCGAGAATCGCATTGCTGGCGTAGAGCCCGGTCAGCACATCGGTGAGGGCGACGCCGACCTTCGTGGGCGGGCCGTCCGGTTGGCCGGTGATGCTCATCAGCCCGCCCATGCCCTGGATCAGGAAGTCGTAGCCGGCGCGCTCGGCGTAGGGGCCGTCCTGCCCGAAGCCGGTGATCGAGCAGTAGATCAGGCGCGGGTTGAGCGCCGACAGCGTGGCGTAGTCCAGCCCGTACTGCGCCAGCCCGCCGAGCTTGAAGTTCTCGACCAGCACATCGCTCTTCATCGCCAGTTCGCGCACCAGCGCCTGGCCCTCGGGCTGGGTGAAGTCGATGGTGACCGAACGCTTGTTGCGGTTGGTGCAGAGGTAGTAGGCGGCGACGTCGGTGTCTTCGCCCGCCTCATCCTTGACCCAGGGCGGGCCCCAGGCGCGGGTGTCGTCACCCGAGCCGGGGCGCTCGACTTTGATGATCTCGGCGCCGAGGTCGCCCAGCAGCTGCGTGGCCCAGGGGCCGGCGAGCACGCGCGATAGATCCAGTACCCGCAGGTGGGAGAGGGCGCCTTCGGTGCTCATCGTGTCGTCCTTAACAAAATGCCTGAATGCCCGTGATTGCCCGGCCAAGGATCAGCGCATGGATGTCGTGCGTGCCCTCGTAGGTGTTCACGACTTCAAGGTTTACGAGGTGGCGGGCGACGCCGAATTCGTCGCTGATGCCGTTGCCGCCCATCATGTCGCGCGCCAGCCGCGCGATGTCCAGCGCCTTGCCGCAGGAGTTGCGCTTCATGATCGAGGTCAGCTCGACGCAGGCGGTGCCGCCCTCCTTCATGCGCCCGAGCTGCAGGCAGCCCTGCAGGCCGAGGCTGATTTCGGTGAGCATGTCGGCGAGCTTCTTCTGGATCAGCTGGTTCGCAGCGAGCGGGCGGTCGAACTGCTTGCGTTCGAGCACGTAGCTGCGGGCGCGGGCGAAGCAGTCTTCCGCCGCACCCAGCGCGCCCCAGGCAATGCCGTAGCGCGCCGAGTTCAGGCAGGTGAAGGGGCCCTTGAGGCCGCGTACCGCGGGGAAGGCGTTCTCCTCCGGCACGAAAACCTCGTCCATCACGATCTCGCCGGTGATCGAGGTGCGCAGGCCGACCTTGCCGTGGATCGCCGGCGCGCTGAGACCCTTCCAGCCCTTCTCCAGCACGAAGCCGCGGATCTTGCCTTCGTCGTCCTTTGCCCACACCACGAACACATCGGCGATCGGCGAATTCGTGATCCACATCTTGCTGCCCGAGAGGCTGTAGCCGCCCTCGACCTTGCGTGCGCGGGTCACCATGCTGCCGGGGTCGGAGCCGTGGTTGGGTTCGGTCAGCCCGAAGCAGCCGATCCACTCACCGCTGGCAAGTTTGGGCAGGTACTTGCGCCGGGTGGCCTCGTTGCCGAATTCGTAGATCGGCAGCATCACCAGCGAGCTCTGCACGCTCATCATCGAGCGGTAGCCAGAATCCACGCGCTCGATTTCGCGCGCGATGAGGCCGTAGGCGACATAGCCCAGCCCGGCGCCACCGTACTCGGCCGGGATCGTCGCACCGACCAGGCCCAGTTCGCCCATCTCGCGGAAGATCGCCGCGTCGGTGCGCTCATGGCGGAAGCTCTCGGTCACGCGTGGCAGCAGGCGCTCCTGCGCATAGGCGTTTGCGGCGTCGCAGACCATGCGCTCGTCTTCGGTGAGTTGCGCGCGCAGGTGCAGCGGGTCGTCCCAGCTGAAGGTGGCGGTGCCGGCCATGTCTCTCTCCTTTAGTGTCGGGGCTGCGGGCGCGAGCGGTGCACAGTCCCCCCGGAACGCGCATCGTCAGCAGCCTGTGGTAGCCCGCATCGTGCCGCCGGCGCATGCGGGGCGCAAACGCTTTTCCTGCATGACGGTGTGCAAAATGCGCACTTGTTGTGGCTGCTGGGCGCAGAATGCGGGCTGCTGATTGAGTTCGATGCACTCCGGAGCCGCCGATGCGCCGCAAGATCCCCTCCACCGCTGCCTTGGTCGCCTTTGAGGCCGCGGCCCGACACCGCTCCTTCACCAAGGCGGGCGAAGAGCTGGCGCTGACGCAAAGCGCGATCTGCCGGCAGATCGCCGGGCTGGAGGAATTCCTCGGTGTCGAACTGTTCCGCCGCACCCGGCGCGGCGTGCTGCTGACCGAAGCGGGCGAGCGTTACCGGCGGCAGGTCGCAAGCCGGCTCGATGCGGTCGAGCGCGACACGCTGGAACTGATGGCCGGGCGCGGGCAGGGCGGCACGCTGGAGGTGGGCGTGGTGCCGACCTTCGCGACCCGCTGGCTGGTGCCGCGGCTCTCGCGCTTTCACGAGCAGCACCCGGACATCACGGTGAACCTCTCGGTCCGCACCCAAGCCTTCCTGTTCGACGAGTCGGGCTTGGATGCGGCGATCACTGCGGCGCTCGCGCCCTGGCCGGGCACGCACGCGCAGCGGCTGCTGGGCGAGGTGTCGGTGCCGGTGGCCAGCCCGGCCCTGCTGGGGGGCTCGGCGCCGCTGCCGGCCAGCGAGCTCGCGCGCCTGCCACGCCTGCAGCAGAGCACCCGGCCCTACGCCTGGCGGCAGTGGTTCGCGGCGCAGGGCCTCACCGTCGAGGGCGACCTCGCCGGCCCGCGCTACGAACTGTTCTCGATGCTCGCCGAGGCGGCAGCCGGCGGTGCCGGCGTCGCGCTGATCCCGCCCCTGCTGATCGCCGAGGAACTCGCGAGCGGGCGCCTTGTGCGCGCAAGTGAAGCCGTGCTCGACGAAGGGCGGGCGTATTGGCTGGTGTGGCCGGAGGGGCGTGGCGATACGCCCGTGATGCGAGCTTTCAGAGCGTGGCTGTTGTATGAAACCGGCGAGGCATGAATTGGGCTACGAGTCGAATGCCAGAAGCCGTGCGTGCTGGCGCTGGTATGCTGATTTGACGGTTCCTTCCCTCCCGTAGCGTCAGGTCTCTGGATGCCCGACACGGATCAAATGAACGATAGGTCGTACGGCCAGCCGCGCCGCTGCGGCCACTGCGGCGCGCCGATGCGTGTGCTGCGTCTGGCCGGCCACTACAAGCGCACGGTCGAGATCGACGTCTGCGCGCCGTGTTCGTTGATCTGGTTCGATGCGATGGAGTCGATCCGGATTGCGGGGCCCGGGCTGGTGGCGCTGGTGCATGAGATCGATGCCTGCATGGCCATCGAGCCGACTTTCCGGCCCCTGCCGCAGACCTTGCCTTGCCAGGTTTGCGGCCAGCCGCTCAAGCGGGTGTTCGACCTCACGCGCTACGGGCGCACCGCGCATCTGGAATGCCCGCAGGAACATGGCATCTACCAGAGCTTCATGCTGTTCCTGGCCGAGAAGGGTTACTTCCGGCCTTATGAGTGGCACGACATCCATGCCTTGACCGCGGCGGGCAAGGCGATCAAATGCAACCAGTGTGGCGCCACGCTCGAAGGGCGCCCGCAGAACGCTTGCCCCTACTGCGCATCGCCAGTGGGTGTGTATGACCCCGCACGCCTGGCCGCTGCGATCGACCGCGAGCAGGTCGCCGCGCCGGTCGCGCTCAAGCCGACGGCGGCGCAGGTTGCCTGTGAGGCCTGCGGTGGCATGCTCGATCCGAGCCGCGATACCGCTTGCCCGCATTGCCGTGCGATCGTCCGGCCGCGCGAGAGCGCGATGGCCGTTGCAGTCTCAAACGCGGTGGCGGACGAGGTGGCGAGCAACTACCAGCGCCAGCGACCTGAGGTGTCGCGCCGCAAGTTGGAGGAGGGGGTCGGCGGCATGCTCGACGCGGCGTATGCGGACCCCCCATCGCACGGCATCGGCAGGCGCATCGGTATCGCGGTGTCCTGTGTTTGCCTGGGCGTGCTGTTGTGGTCGGGCGTGGCTAATCGCCCCAAGCCGACCATCGTTGAGAACGCCGATGGCACGCAGACCCGGCTCAGCGCTTCGGAGTACGAAGCCGAGGCCGCGCGTGACCGGGCGCGCCGAATGCGTGGCGTTACGCATGCGCCCGCTGGCGAAGCACCGCCTCAGCTCCACGTGACTCGCCGTGGCGACACGCTCCAGGTTGCGCGTGACGGCGGGCCGCCAGTCTTGGTCGGAGTCAATCTCGCTTATGAGCAGCTGCGCGATGCATGGGTACGTTGCCCGATGGAGATCCAGAACCGGAAGGGCGAACGCAATGCGATACTCGACAACGCTCACCCAACGGCGACCTTCGTGCCATCGGCTGCTTGCAGCAAACGCCTGCTCGACAAGGGGCGCTACGAGTACACCTTGACCGCGAACAGCCAGACCATCTTCAAGTCCGACTCGGCGTTCTTCGACTGACCCCGGGCCGGCGGCGCTCAGTGTTGTGCCCGCTCGGCCTCGCGTTGTACGACGATGCGATCGAGCATGGCCATCATCTGGCTGCTGGCGGCCTCCGCGGTCTCGAAATGCTGGTAGGCCATCTGCTTCGCCGTGGCGTTGGACGCCCAATCGCCCGCGCTGAGTACGCTCACCATCTGCTGCAGTGCGTCATGCACTGTGCGATGGGGCGCCTCCAGGCCGCGTGCAGCGGGGGCGGTGAACAATCCGTGTCCGCCTGCGAGCCATTTGCCGAAACGGCACTCCGCCTCGGTTGTCGCGATCGCGGCGGCCTGGCTGGAGGCCGGACCGTTGACCGGCACCAGATAGGCGTTCTGCTTGTAGAGAATGTGATCGGTCTTCGCGAGCGAGACCGCGCTGATGTCGCCGACCTTCTCCACCTCGACGAGTGCTTTCTGGGACGAAGCCTCGAAGCGGACAAAGCTCTGTTCCAGCGTGGCGATCTGATCGCGCGAGGACGCGGTGGCGCCATGCATCTCGTGGGCGTTCTGCAGGATCTGCCGGGCGTCATCGGAGAACACTTCCATCACCTTTGCGATCTGCTCCGACGATTGCTTCGTGTTCTCGGCGAGCTTGCGTACCTCGTCGGCCACCACGGCAAAGCCGCGCCCCTGCTCGCCCGCCCGCGCCGCTTCGATCGCCGCGTTGAGTGCGAGCAGATTGGTCTGATTTGCGATGCCGGTGATCAGGTCGACCGAGCGCCTGATCTGCTCGCTGTGTTCGTTGAATACCTTGATCGCCGCGAGCGTGGTGTCCACCCGGGTGGAAATATCGCCAAGGCTGTGCACCAACTGGTCGATTGCGGCGCGGCTCTGCTGCGCGTCTTCGAAGTTCGCGCGGGCAATCGCGTTGAGGGCATCCGAGGCTTCCGCCACGGTCTGCATGTCGCGGACATTGGTTTGCAGGTCGGATAGCAGATGCGTGCTGTTGAGCGTGCCCAGCCGCGAGAGCAGTTCATTCCGGTGCTGGAGCGCATGGCTGGCCGCAAGGCTCTCGATCACGGCGTTGGTGCGCGCGAGCTCGGCGCGGAACTCGCCGTGCAGACCGCTGGTTTGCGTCAGGCGATAGAACTTGCCCTCGCCGGCCATTGCCAGCGCGGTCTTCTGCTCGCGGAATGTGGCCTCGAGCTGGTCAAGCATGTCGTTGAACGCCCAGCAGAGGGCTTCGTCCGCCGAGCCTGGCTGGATGCCGGTGATGCGTCCTTCGAACTTGCCGGCGGCGACTTCCTCGCACAAGGCGGTCAGGCGTGCGGTCTCGCCACCCTTGCCTCGGCGCGAGCGCCATGCGATGGCAAGCAGTGCAGCACCCACGAGCAGAACGGCGGCCGGCCACCCGATCGCGCCCTGCTGCCAACCCGCCTGCAGGGCGAAGATGGCGAGCACCAGATACAGCGCCGTCGCGCTGTGGCGCGCGTCAAAGCGCGAGAACCAGTTCGCCATAGCTCATCCCCTTGTCACGGAGTACGGATTGCAGCAACGCCATCGATGCCTCGCACGCATCGCGTGGCCCCGCCTTCTGCTCCGCATCGAGCATCGCGCGGTAAAGGCCCTCGCACACGCTGACCCCACTGGCCTTGGGTTTGCGCCGGACGGAAAGGTAGCCGGTGACGATGCCGTTTGCGTCGAACGAAGGCGTCACGTTGGCGAAGACCCAGTAGAAGCTGCCGTCTTTTGCCATGTTCTTCACATAGGCAAAGACCTCCTGCCGGTCGGCAAGGGTGTCCCACAGCAGTTTGAAGACCCCCCGCGGCATGTCCGGGTGCCGGATGATGTTGTGCGGGGCGTTCAGCAGCTCGGCTTCGGAGAAACCGGAGAACTCCATGAAGATGCGGTTGCCGTAGGTGATACGACCTTTCAAGTCGGTCTTGGAGACGATGAAATCGTCTTCCCGCATCACCCGCTCGACGCTTGTCGGCTGGACCTTGTATTTCATGCCCCCTCCCGCCCGAAGTCGTTCGCTCCCCTGCCGGGATTACGGCTCCCGGGGGCTGCAACTTGAATCAAAGAGATGGGCCCGCCACGGGCGGGGTCGCAAGGCGCTTCCGCCACATGGGAATGACCGCGGGTGGCTGGTTTCGCCAGCAGGGGCGCTTCAGGTGCTCAGCCGGACCATTCCCCTGGGCCGTAGAACACAAAACCGGGGATGCCCGCGGCCGTGATGGCGTCCTTCACCTGCTTGTGTACGACGATCGCGCTGATGTTCTCCGCCAGGCGGAACATCAGCGCGCCGCCGGTCTTTGATTCGTCGATCACCAAGCTGTGGAAGTCGGCGTCGCCCATCGGCGAAGACGACGTGCCCATCAACTGTGAAGTCGCCATGTCGGCGCAGGCGACCAGCCCGACGATGTTGAATGCCTTGTAGTCGTGACGGACTTCGCCGGTGAGCGGATTGCTGAGCGCTGCATCGAAATACTGGATGTTCGACACGCCAGCCGCTTCCAGCGCCGTGCGGACCGAGTCGTGCATGATCGGCACTGACTTCTCGTCGTACATCGCCTTCGGGTTCCCCGGGTACTTCGGGTTCAACACATACTGCAATGGTTGTTCGGCTGGTGTTTCAACGACACGACCCAGCATCCAGCCGGGTATGCGAGGGGAGACATTGATCGGCGCAACCGGGTGTTTGCCCTCGCACACGATGACGAAGTAGTCCATTGGCTGTTCCGAACCGTAAGTGGGCTTTCCGAGCCTTGCCGCCAGATCAATCGCGACGAACGCCTTTTGGACGCGACCGCTAGCGCGGGCGATTCCCTCCTGCGGCACGACGCAAAACTCGGGCGTTGATATGCGCCCGGAGCGGCGCGCTAACGACGCGAAGCGCCATTCTGCCGCGACGTGTGGTCGTTATGTCGATCTCGGTTGGATCTCTCGCCTGCGTGACCGATCGCGCGGTCTTTCTGCAGACGAGAGCGCCCACAGTCCCGGCGCTGTGGGTGCTGCTTTCAGGGCACCAGCGCGGGGTGCTTCAGTGCATGGGCGGTTTCGAGGCTGAAATGCCGTGCCTGCATTTCGTCCTTCGGAAGGCCGAGTTCGCCGTTGCGATAGGCCATGGCCAGTGTCTGGATGGCTTCCGGCAGTTCGAGTTCGGCCGCTTCTTCGTAGAGCTCGCGCGCACGCCGCTCGTCGCGTGGTACGCCGTCGCCATCGCGGTAGGCGTTGGCGAGCATGAACATCGCGGCGGGTGATTGTTTTGCCGCTGCGAGGGCAAACCAGCGTGCGGCGGCCGCGCGGTTTTCGCGCACCCCGTAGCCGCTGCGCAGCATCAGGCCAAGGTAGTAGGCCGCGCCCGCATGGCCTTGCGCGCCGGCCGCCGCAAAGTGGCGATAGGCCGAGGGGTAGTCGCGTTCGACGTAGGGCGAGCCGAGGAATTGCAACTTGCCGAGCGCCATGTGGGCATCGGCATCACCCTGGCTCGCCGCCTTCTCCAGCCATGCGATGCCCTCGGCGCTATCGCGGGTGTTGTTGCGCGCCAGAAGGGCTTCGCCCAATGCGCGCTGAGACATCGCGGCGTCGCGCGGCGCGGCCAGCAAGCGGAGCCGTTGCAAGGCATCGTCGTCGCGCCCGGCGCCCGCTTGCTGGGCGAGGGCTTCGATCGCTGCGGGCGCTGGCGTGCGCGCGGCATGATGGGTCCATGCCGCGCCGAGCAGCCCCGCAAGCGCGGCGGCCAACGCCACGCCTGCGAGCGCCTTGAGCACGCCGGGCCGGGCACGGAGCTGATCCGTCACGGCCGCGGCGGTCATTTCGAGAGATCCAGCGCGTAGACCGAGAGGCTCTTGCCCGAACCGTCGTCCGCACGCAGCAGCGACACGTTGTTGAGCCCCGCCGCGCTGGCGAGCGCGAGCTTGCCGGCCGACGAGGTGAAGGTCACCGGGCCTGCCGTCGTGACCTTGCTGAACTTCCAGCTGCGGTCCGAGCCGTTGGCGGTGCGGGTCACCGTCTTGATCGACTTGATGTACGCGATCAGCACATCGCGGTTGGCGTCCGGCGCGGCGAGGATCGTCTTGCTGCCGTCCAGGCCGGGGAAGTTGCCGCCGCCGCTGGCGCGGTAGTTGTTCGTCGCGACGATGAATTCCTGCGTGCCGACGATGGCTGCGCCCTTGTACATCAGGGTCTTGATGCGGCTACCAACTGGTTGGGTGACGTCGATTTCGTAGGTGATATCCGGCGTCGTAAACATGTCGAAGTTGTAGCCAGGGAAGCTGCTGATCAGGTTCTGCTCGGTCGTCTTCGCCGGGTCGATCTGGTTGAAGCGCTTGGCGGCAGTCTCCAGCCAGGCCTTGATGTTGTCGCCGCTCACCTTCACCGCGTAGATCGTGTTCGGGTAGAGGTAAAGGTCGGCCGCGTTGTTGATCGCGACGTTGCCTTGCGCTACGTCGGTGTAGTCGTTGCCTCCGCCGAAGCCGCTCTTGAACGGCGCGCTGACCGACAGCACCGGCAGCGTTGCGTAAGCCGGCAGGTTCGCCTTCACGTACTTCGCCACGTAGTCCGCCTGCGCCTGGTTCACCAGTTCGATCGCGCCAACTTCGCCGACATCGGCAAAGTAGCTGGTCATCTGGAAGTCGGTCGAGCCGATCGGCGTCTTCACATAGTCGATCGTGGCCTGGTGCTCATTCGCCACTGCTGCGGCGATGCTCGGCTCTACCGCAACATAGGTCTTGTCGGCGTTCTGGATCGAGCGCGCCTCGACCTTGGTCTTGGTCTTGTCGATGACCCAGGCCTTGCCGTCGTACGCCAGCTCGAACTTGATCACCCCCAGGTGTTTGCCCCAGAAGTTCGCCATCACGGTCGGCACACCATTGACCGTGCCGTTGACCTTGTCGACGCCCGGCAGGTTGAACTGCGGCACCGTGCTGGTTGCGTTCGGGAAGATCTGGTGCGAGTGGCCGATCAGCATCGCGTCGACGCCGGCGACCTGCGACACGTAGTAGTTGGCGTTCTCCATCGTCGGCGAGTAGGCGGAGTTATCCAGCCCGCCGTGCGAGATCACGACCACCAGGTCGGCACCCTTGGCGCGCATCTCCGGGATGTACTTCTCGGCCTGTTCCTTGATGCCGGCGGTGTAGACCTTGCCGTCGAGCCAGCGCTTGTCCCACGACATGATGGTGGGCGGCGTGAAGCCGATGATGCCGACCTTGATCGGCGCGGTGACTTCCTTGCCATCCGCGGTCTTGGCCTTCAGTTCGCGGGTCAGGATCGCGTAGGGCTGGAACAACGGCGCCTTGCTCTTCACGCTCAGCACGTTGGCGAGCACCTGCGGGAAGGCGGGGCCGGCGCAGGCGGTTTGCTTGGCCGGGTCGGGCAGCCCGTCGATGTTGAACTTGTTGCCGGTGACCTGGTTCAGGTAGGGCAGGCCGTAGTTGAACTCGTGGTTGCCGATGCCGCCACCGTCGTAGCCGATGGCGTTCATGACCTTGTACATCGCCAGCGTGGTGCTACAGCTGATCGGGGCAACCTGGGCCTGGTAGTCGGCCAGTGCGGTGCCCTGGATCGTGTCGCCGTTGTCCAGCAACAGGGTGTTCGGGAATTCGCTGCGCGCATTCTTGATCAGCGTCGCGACGCGCTCGAAACCGAAGGACTTGTCCTCGGCAAGCTTGAAGTAGTCGTAGCTGAGCACATTGGTGTGCAGATCGGTCGTCTCCAGCAGCGCCAGCGTTGCGGCGGTGCCTTTCTCGATCTTCGGTGTTGCAGGGGTTACGACGGGCGCGGGCGCGGCCTCGTCGCTGCCGCAGCCAGCCAGCAGCAGTGCGGAAATGAGGCCGCCGGTCAGGAGGCTGTTTCGGACAAGCATCGGTGTCACCTTGTGAGTGAAAACCGGCAAGCCTGCGCAGTGTCCATGTCAGGGGCGTTAAGGCTTTGTGGCGTTTCTGTCTCGGCGCCTGTTGGCGCGGTGAAAAGCCGGGCTCGATCGGGCTGCCGTGGCTGGAGTAAGCTGGATGCTCGTTATGGGGGATATCGCCATGCTTCGCTTGAATTCACGGCTTCTTGCGCTGCCGAGCGCAGGCGCGGCTCTGCTGGTCGGGCTCGGCGCCCTGGGCGGTTGCGCCAGCACCAAAATCAATTCCCAGTGGGTGGACCCGGCCTTGTCCGGCGCGCCGCTCCGCGGTGCCAAGGTGCTGGTGGTGTGCCAGGCCGTTGAGCTGTCGATCCAGCGTTTGTGCCAGGAGCAGATTGCCGCGCAGCTCGGGCGCTTCGGCGCGCGCGCAGTGGCGGGGTCGGGGGTTGGGCCCGAAGTTGCTGACCGCGCTGCCGCCGCGGCGCAGCAGTTGCCGGCAGCGAAGGCGGCGGGTGCGAGTGCGCTGTGGTTCGCAGCGGTGGCGCCGGACGCCTCCTACGTGGCGCCTGGGCCTTCAATCAGTTTTGGCTTCGGCGGCGGCAGTTGGGGGGGCGGCGGCGGCGGTGGCGCTGGCGTCGGCATTTCGATGCCGGTGGGCGGCAGCAGCGTGAGTACCGCTTACGGCGCCGAGAGCGCGCTGCTGAATGTGGCGGACGGTCGCGTGTTGTGGTCCGCGAAGGCGGTGGCGCCACCTTCCGAACAGGTCAATCAGCAACTCGCCGATCTCGCCAAGGTGCTGGCCGAAGCGGCACAGAAGGCCAATCTGTTCTGAGAGCCTGAGCGTATTTCTGCTGCGCGACTCAATCTCGAAGCTGCGATGCTCGCCGTACCACTTGTACGGCTGCGCTTCTCTCTTCGACCTTGAGCCGCTCGCGACGAAATCCTTCTCAGGCTCTGAGTCGGGCGCCTAGCGCACAAGGGGCACAGGGCTGGATCGGGCCGCGCCGGTACGGGGCCAGGCGGTTCACTTGTTCGCCGCAGCCAACTGCCACAGCGTTGTGACTTCCTGCGCGCGGGCGGCGTGCAGCGGGTCGTCGGCGTCGGCGGCCTTGCCGTGGCGCGGGCGAATCGTCTCGCGGCCGACCACCTTCAAGCCGGCTTGCTCGATCCACTCGGTCAGTTGCTCCCGCGTGCGCAGGCCCAGGTGCTCGGCCAGGTCTGACAGGATCAGCCAGCCTTCGCCCTTCGGCTCGAGGTGCGCGGCCAGCCCGGCAAGAAAGCCCTTGAGCATGCGGCTGTCGGGGTCATACACCGCGTGTTCGATCGGCGAGCTGGGTTTGGCCGGCACCCAGGGCGGGTTGCACACGATCAGCGGCGAACGGCCTTGCGGGAAGAGATCCGCTTTCACGACCTCGACACGGTTGGCGAAGCCCAGGCGCTGCATGTTCTCCTTTGCGCAGGCGATGGCGCGCGGGTCCTGCTCGGTGGCGACGATGCGCTTGACGCCGCGCTTGGCCAGCATCGCCGCGATCACCCCGGTGCCGGTGCCGATGTCAAAGGCCAGCGATTCGGCCGCAGCGGGCAGTGCGGTGCGTGCGACCAGATCGACATACTCGCCACGCACCGGCGAGAACACGCCGTAGTACGGGTGGATGCGCGAACCGAGCGCAGGGATCTCGACCCCTTTCTTGCGCCATTCGTGCGCGCCGATCAGGCCAAGCAACTCGCGCAGCGATGCGACATAGGCTTCATCGGCCGCGCCGTAGGCTTCGAGGCAGGCGTCGTGCACATCCGGTGCGCGGCGCAGTGGAATCATGTGGCCGGCATCGAAGGGGATCAGCAGCATGCCCAGCGTGCGGGCGCGCTGGGCCTGGGCCATGCGGTGCAGGTTGAAGGCCTCGGTCGGCGTGTTGCCGGTTTTCGCCTTCTTGCGGTCAGCGCGGCGCGCCATTGCCTGCAGCAGCAGGCGGGCGTTCTGGAAGTCGCCGCGGTAAAGCAGCGCCGTGCCTTCGCACGCGAGCTTGTAGGCGGTGTCGGCGTTCGTGGTGTCGTCGGCGATCACCACGCGCTTCGGGGGTGCAACGCCAGCCTCGGAGCGCCAGCGTGTGCTGCGCGCCGCATCGGCTTCGGTCCATTCGATCAGGGGAAAGTCGCTCACTGGGCTACCTGTGTAATGTAGGGCGGGGTCCGCGTAACGCGGACCAAGGGCCGAAGGATAGTCCCTTGTGCGTGCGAGCGGGGCTGTGCCAGCCGGCAAGCGGCAGGGTTGTTGATCCTGCGCGGCTCAGGCGTTCGGCCAGTCGTCGTGCCGCGCACGGCGCTCGGCGCGGTAATTGGTGATCTCCAGCCGGATGCCGTCCGGGTCGCTGAAGAAGGTGGCCCAGTAGTCCGGCGCATAGCCCGGATGCAAGGCCGCCTCGCTAGCGTCGATGCCCGCTGCGCGCAATTCGCGGCTGGCGGCGATCACGTCGTCGATCGACTCAACCCGCAAGCACACATGGTGCAGGCCGGGGGCGTACGCGTCGTGCGCTGCGGCGCTGCGCGCTGGCCTGATGACCAAGCCGAAGTGGCGGTTGTAGTACTGCACATGCGGTTCGCCATGCAGCGCAAACGTGTTCTTGCGGAAGCCGAGTACGCCCAGCATTGCGCGGTCGTAGAACGCCTCGGCACGCGCCAGGTCGGAAACGCTCAGGTAAAGATGGTCGAAGCCGGTGATTTCGGGCATCGATCGCGCTCCACGGTAATCGGCAGGCGGCCAGTGTGGCGTGCGCATTTCCGCCCGGCAAGTTATGTGCGCCGAAAACCATGTGCCGTGAAGGGGTAAAATGCGCCCCCTTTGTGCAAACGCGATGCCGTTTGATGCCCTTCCGACTCCGCGCGCAGGGCTGGGCATGTCGCGTTTTCCGATCCAAGTCGCGGTTTTCAATCCATACAAGGTTCAACGTGAGCACGCTGCCCAATTGTCCGCAATGCAAATCCGAATTCACCTACGAGGACAACGGGATGTTCATCTGCCCCGAGTGCGCTCACGAATGGTCGGCCACCGCGCCGGCCGAGGCTGCCGAAGAGGCGCGCGTGATCAAGGATGCCAACGGTAACGTGCTGCAGGACGGGGATTCGGTCACCGTGATCAAGGACCTGAAGGTCAAGGGTTCCTCGCTGGTGGTGAAGGTCGGCACCAAGGTCAAGAACATCCGTCTGGTCGATGGCGATCACGATATCGACTGCAAGATCGACGGCATCGGCCAGATGTCGCTGAAGTCGGAGTTCGTGCGCAAGGCTTGAGCCGGAGTCGCCGCCCGGCGCTGCGCGTGTGTGGCGCGGGCGAGCGAGGGTTTGCCGGTTTGCGGTAGGGTGGACGCTTCGGTGCCGCGGCACCGTGACGCAGGGGCAAGGTTTGGAATCCTCGTTCAAGGTGCTCGGCTGGCTGCGCGACTATCGCCGCGCCGACTTGTGGGATGACGTCGTTGCCAGCGCAACGCTGGTGATGTTTCTCGTGCCGCAGGGCCTGGCCTATGCGCTGCTGGCCGGGCTTTCGCCACAGGCTGGTCTGTACGCGAGCATCCTGCCGGTGATCTGCTACGCGATCGTCGGCAGCAGTGCGGCCTTGTCGGTTGGCCCCGCCGCGCTGCCTTCGTTGATGACCGCTGCGGTGCTCGCCGGGCTGTCGCAGGTCGCGCCCTCGCAGTACCCGATGCTGGCCGCCGCGCTGGCGCTGTTTTCGGGCTTGCTGCGTGTGGTGTTCGGCGGCTTGCGGTTCGGTTTTGTCGCGAACTACCTGTCGTCCCCGGTGGTCGGTGGTTTCGTGACCGGCTCGGCGCTCCTGATCCTGCTGACGCAGGTGCCCAACCTGATCGGCATCGAGAGCCATGCGGCGGACGCGCAGTCGATGCTGGCGCGGGTGTGGGCGGTGCGGCATGAGTTGAGCTGGGCGTCGCCAGCGCTTTCGGTGGCGACTTTGCTCGCGCTGTTCGCGTGCCGCGCATGGCTCGCCAAGGGCTTGCGGCGCATCGGGTTGGCCGCGCGTGCGGCGGACCTTTTCGGCAAGGCGGCACCCTTGTTCGTCATCACCGTGGCTGCCGCCGCGGTGCATGCGCTGGGGCTGCCGGTCAAACTGGTCGGTGCGCTGCCGCAAGGCCTGCCACCGCTGACGTGGCCGATGCCGCAAATCGGCCTGCTGATCGACCTGATGCCGGCGATCGCGGCGATTGCACTGATCGGTTTCATCGATAGCTATTCCATTGCGCAGGTGCTGGCGCTCAAGCGGCGCGAAACCGTCAATCCGAACCGTGAGCTGGTTGCGCTGGGCCTCGCCAACATGGCGGCCGGCGTGACTGGCGGGTTCCCGGTGTCGGCGAGTTTCAGCCGATCTGCCGCGAATGAGCTTGCCGGCGCTCGCACACAACTGGCCGGCGTGCTCGCGGCGCTCTGGATGCTGGTGATCCTGGCCGCGGCGGCGGGGCTGTTTGCGCTGCTGCCACTCGCGACCCTGTCCTGCACCATCGTTGTGGCGGTGATCCAGTTGATTGATCTGTCGGTCCTGCGGCTGGCCTGGCGTTATGAGCGTGGCGACGCGTGGATCTTTCTCGCGACGGCCGCCGCTGTGCTGGTGGCAGGTGTTGTTGACGCGGTGCTGCTGGGTGTCGGCCTGTCGTTGGCGCATTTCGTGTGGCGGACCAGCTCACCACACTTGGCCGAGGTGGGCCGCGTGCCGGGCAGCGAGCACTACCGCAACCGACTGCGCCATGCGGTTGAGATGCAGCCGGGCGTGCTCGCGATACGGGTCGATGAGAGCCTTTACTTCGCCAACATCCGGTTTGTCAGCGATGCGATTGTCGGCATGCTGCGCCAGCGCCCGGATACGCGCAGCGTGCTGCTCGTGTTGTCGGCGGTGAACGCCATAGATGTGTCGGCCCTGCAGGGGCTGCGTGACTTGAACCGCGGTCTCTCTGAGCAGGGCGTCGCCCTCCATCTGGCGGAGGTGAAGGGCCCGGTGATGGATCGCCTGCGCCAAAGTGGCTTTCTCGCGGAGCTGAGCGGCGCGGTGCATCTTTCCACCCACTCGGCCATGCGCTTGATCGGCACGCCGGCGGAACCCGACTACGTCATCTGATCCGTACTCGGATCAAGTGCCGCGCGGATCACCGGGCAGGTAGTGCCCGGTCACTTTCTTGTAGGCCTCCGAGGTGCGCTTGCCGGCTTCGCCGTCCACCTTCACGAATACGCCGGGAAAGGTGTTGAGCCATTGCTGCAGGGCTTCGGCACGCTTGAGCTCGGCGGGGTCGGTCGGTTTTTCGGTGGTGTAGCGCACGATCAGTGGCTCGGCATCGGCTGCGGGGGCGGGCTGGTCGTGAAAATCGACGAGGCCACTCTCCGCCATGCGGCGTAACAGCACCGCTGCGCCGCACTGGCGTGACACGGCGGTGTCGGACCAGGTGCCGTCGGCAACATACTTGCCGCTGCTGTAATGCTGCGAATAGCACCACAGGTAGGGCGAAAGAACATGCGGGTGGCTCAGGCGATAGCCCCATCCGTTGTAGCGTTCGAGCTGGTACAGCGTACCGGCGAGGCTCCAGTCGGTACTGGCGCCAAGCCCCTTTAGCGTGAGCGCGTCGATCGCGCTCTCCTCCCAGGTGAAGGGCGCTTGCCCGGTCTTCGGCCGGCCAGCGGGTACCTGCACGGTTCGCGCGGTGAGCGGGTCGCCGTTGTGCAAATGGCGGTCGAATCGTCCGCTGGCCTCCATGTTGTGCACCACGGCGATGAACCCCCATGGAATACCCGTTGCTTCGGCCACCGCCGTGTGGCGATCGCGATCGCCATTGATGCGGCGGACGCTCGCCTCGACTTCGCCTGCCCGTTCCGGGCGGATGATCACGCTGTTGAACAGCGTGTCGTACTCGCGCCGCAATGCATCGGTGAGCGTGACGTTCGGCATGGCGGGCCTCCTTCGCTGTGGGGCGTGGTCCTCAACTGAAGGCATAGACTGGCCGCGCGGCTAGCGCAATCACGGCATGCAGTCTTACGTGCAGCAGTCCGTCGATTGCGGCTACCACAGTGCGTCGGCGGCCGCTATGACATCTGCCAACTTGAAGTTCACGCGCGCGGCGCCTTTAATCAGGATCAAACGCCTTTGCAGGCAGCCTCAAGCACTTTCGTCACCAGCCGTATGCCAGTCCGATGTCGGAATTCTCGTTGGCGTTTTTCCAAGCGGCGTTTGCCGCGACGCCTGGGTCAATGACCGCGTGGTGCGCCCCTTCAGGCGCGCTCTTCTGAATACTGGAGTGAATCATGAGGATTAGCATCGTCCAGCGTCTCTGGATGCTGGTGGCAGCTGCGTTGCTGGCGCTTGTGACGGTTGGCGCGATCGGGGGTTACATGGCGCGCTCGGCGCTCGGGCGGCTCGATCATGTGCACACCAGCACGCTGCCCGCCCTGCAGACGCTGAACGCGGTGGAGCGCAATTTCTTCCTCATCCGCGTCAATGCCTACGCGCATGTCGTTGCCGATGCGGCGGATCGCAAAACGGCGCTGGAAGCTAACGTGCAGACGGCGCGTGACGCGGTGGCGACGCTGTTCGGTGACATCGACAAGCAGTTGATCGACAACACCGACAAGACCCTGCTCGAGACCGACCGCAAGGCCTTCGGCAAGTACCTCGGCATTCTTGAGGAAGTCCTCGCCGCCTCGCGCGCCAACGATGTTGCAACGGTGCGCGACGTCGTCGCGAACCGCTGGAAACCGGCCGGCGATGAGGTGACGGCGACCCTCAAGGCGCATACCGACTACCACAAGCGCCTGGCTGACGAGGCGCGCGCCCAGGCCGCCGTTGATGAACGCGAGGGTCAGTGGACCTCATGGGGCATCATCGTCGTTGGTGCGGCGCTGATGTTCGCGTTTGGCGCGGTGCTGGTGCGTGATATCGGTCGAGGGATTCATGCGCTGGAGCACAGCGTGCAGCGGATCGGCAGCGAGCTGGACTTCACCGTGCGGGCCCCGGTACATGGGCGCGATGAGCTGGGCAACATGGCGAATGCCTTCAACGGCTTGATCGAGCGCCTGCAGGCCAATCTGCGCGACATTCAGCAATCGGCGTGCGAAGTCGCGGGCGCCGCCGGCACGCTGGCGACGACATCGAGCGAAGTGGCGACTGCATCGGAGCAGCAGAGCAGCGCTGCCGCGAGTATGGCAGCCAGCGTTGAGCAGATGACCGTGAGCATCAACCATGTTGGCGACCGTGCCGGGGAAACCCGCGCGCTGGCCGGCGCCTCGGGCGAACAGGCAAGTGACGGGCGCCAGGTGATCGAACAGACCGTGGGCGACATCAACGAGATTGCCAGCGTGGTCCACGCGGCCTCGGGCCATCTCGAACGGCTTGGCGAACAGGGCGAGCAGATCTCGACCGTTGTGCAGGTGATCAAGGAAGTCGCGGACCAGACCAATTTGCTGGCGCTCAACGCCGCCATCGAGGCCGCGCGGGCAGGTGAGCAGGGCAGGGGATTTGCGGTGGTGGCAGATGAGGTGCGCAAGCTGGCGGAGCGCACTGCAGCGTCGACACAGCAGATCAGCCAAACGATCAGCGCGATGCGTGAGGCGACGGTTGCTGCCTCACAGCAGATGAGTGCCGCCGTGCAGCGCGTCGAAAGCGGGGTCGAGCGCGCCAGCAACGCCAGTGCAGCGATTGGCCAGATCGAGGAAGGCAGCCGGCGCACCGTCGAAACCGTCGGCGAGATTGCGGATGCGATGCGCGAGCAGAGCAGCGCGAGCACCTCGGTGGCGCAGAACGTCGAACGCATTGCGCAGATGGCGGAAGAGGGCGCCTCGGCCGCGCAAAGCAGTGCCGAGGCGGCCCAATCACTGGACCGTTTGGCCCAGCAGATGCAGGCGGTGGTGGCGGCTTACCGGCTCTGAGTTGGGAGCCCGGTGCGACTCAGTTTCGGTACTCGAGCTCGGAACCGTCGCCGAAGCGGATGTGCTTCGGCTCCCAGTCGATCAGGAGTTCGCTGCCGGGCATCGCGACAAAGTCGCGGTCGTCTTCCGATACCCCCTTGCGCAAATCGGCACAGCGCACTTCGACCGGTGCGCCGGGTTCCAGCGCTTCGCTGCGATTGAAGTAGCAGTGGTCCGCGATACCCAGTTCGTCCTCGCGGGGATGGACCTTGCGCAGGTTTACCGTCGCCTCCAGTGAGCGGATCGTCTGGTTCGTCAGGTTCTCAAGGCGATAGGTTGTCACCAGTACGTCGTGTTCGTTGCTCTGCGCACGTTTAGCACTGCCCCGGTCGCCAGGGGCTCGTTGTGCTTCGCTGGCAGGCATGATCTCGCGCCGCACGAGGTCGATCGACACCACTTCGCGAAGCGGCGCCAGCGCGGCATCGCGTTCGGCGCGGCGCGCCTCCATCTTCTTTTCCTGCTCGGCCATGCGTACGAGGAACTTGCGCTGCAGCGCGATCGCCTCGCCAACGGTGCGCGCAGTCAGCGGTTCGTCCGGGTCTGCAAATTGCGGCGGCAGCACATCACCGCGGCTGCGCTTCACATACCCATAAACGAGTGCGCGTTCATTCTTCGGCAGCTTGTCGAGCTTTGCCTGAATCGCCGAGAGGTCCGTGCTGCCGACCGGCAATTGTGCGCGGTAAGGGTTGCGCAGGGCCATCGAGCCCCAGATCGCGAGGGCGACCAGGATCAGCGCAGTGATGAAGCGAGATTTCGTCATGTCAGTTTGCCGAAGTCCTTGGGCGCAGGTTTACCACTCGGTCGATTCGCCGCGGCTGCCGCCGCTGGCCGTCTGGCCCAGCATGTCGAGCGCCACCGCTTCGGCGACCTTGATGCCATCAACGCCGGCTGAAAGGATGCCCCCCGCGTAGCCGGCGCCTTCTCCGGCCGGGAAGAGGCCGCGGGTGTTGATGCTCTGGAAGTCGTCGCCCCGCTTGATGCGGATCGGCGATGAGGTGCGTGTCTCGATCGCGGTCATCACCGCGTCATCCATCGCGAAGCCCTTGATTTGCTTGGCGAAGGCGGGCAGCGCCTCGCGCAGTGCCTCGACAACGAAGTCCGGCAGGCATTGCGACAGGTCGGTCCAGTGCACGCCCGGCTTGTACGAGGGTTCGACACTGCCGCAGGCAGTTGATGGCCGGCCGGCGAGAAAGTCGCCCACGCGCTGCGCAGGGGCCGCATAGGTGCCGCCACCGGCCTCGAAGGCGCGGCTTTCCCAGTAGCGCTGGAAGTCGATGCCCGCGAGCGGGTGGCCGGGGTAGTCCTTCTCCGGCGAAATGCTGACGACGATGCCGCTGTTGGCGTTGCGCTCGTTGCGCGAGTACTGGCTCATGCCGTTGGTGACGACGCGGTTCTCTTCCGAGGTGGCAGCGACCACGGTGCCGCCCGGGCACATGCAGAAGCTGTAAGCAGCGCGGCCGTTGCTGGCGTGATGCACCAGCTTGTAGTCGGCGGCGCCGAGGATCGGGTGGCCGGCGTTGGGGCCGAGGCGGGCGGTGTCGATCAGCGATTGTGGATGCTCGATCCGCACGCCGACCGAGAAGGGCTTCGCCTCGACGTAGACACCGCGGTCGTAGATGGCCTTGAAGGTGTCGCGCGCGCTGTGGCCCACCGCGAGCACGACATGGCGCGTCTCGATGCGGCTGCCGTCGGCGAGGATCACGCCGCGGACCTGGCCGTCGGCGATGTCGAAATCGGCGACGCGGCTCTGGAAGCGGATCTCTCCGCCCAGCGCTTCGATGTTGCCGCGCATTTCCTCGACCATGCCGACGAGGCGGAAGGTGCCGATGTGCGGTTTGCTGACGTAGAGGATCTCTTCCGGGGCGCCGGCCTTGACGAACTCGGTCAGCACCTTGCGGCCGTGGAATTTCGGGTCCTTGATCTGGGTGTGCAGCTTGCCGTCGGAAAAGGTGCCCGCGCCGCCTTCGCCGAACTGCACGTTCGATTCCGGGTTCAGCTTGCTCTGCCGCCACAGGCCCCAGGTGTCCTTGGTGCGCTCGCGCACCGCCTTGCCGCGCTCAAGGATGATCGGCTTGAAGCCCATTTGCGCCAGGATCAGCCCGGCAAAGAGCCCGCACGGGCCCATGCCGATCACAACGGGGCGCTCCTGCAGACCCTCGGGCGCTTGGCCGACAAACTTGTAGGCCATGTCGGGCGTGGAGCCGACATGGCGGTCACCGGCAAGGCGCTTGGCTACGCCGGCTTCGTTGGCGACCGAGACGTCCACCGTGTAGACCAGCAGGATGCGGTTGCGTCGCCGTGCGTCGTAGCCGCGCCGGTAGATCGAGACTTCAAGCAGGTCTTTTGCCTTGATGCCCAGCCGTTGGCAGATCGCGGCTGGCAATTCTTCAGCGGCGTGATCGAGCGGCAGTTTGATTTCGGTAAGGCGCAGCATGGGGACAATCGGACCGGGTTGAAACGGCCGGTATTGTAGCCCGTGCCGCTTGTGCGGCAGGGCGTGGGCTCAGCCGGCAGCCTGCCGCTTTGCCGCGTAGGCGGTTGCGCGTGTTTCGTCGCCCTTGGCCCGGTAAAGCAGTTCGAGTTCCTCGAATACGTCCGGGTCCGGTTTGCCGGCTGCGTCAGCCTCGCTCGCCAGGCGAAGCTGGATCGCCAGCGCATCGTCGAGCTTGCCCTGCGCGCGCAGCGTCCAGGCGATCATCCACCACGCCTCGCGGATTCGCTCTGCCTTGCCTTCGCGCTCGCGCGCGGCGAGGGCGAGCCGGAACTGCGCCATCGCTTCGTCGTAGCGGCCTTGTTCGTGTAGTGCGTAGCCGATGTTGTTGCGCAGCGAGCCTTCCCAGCGTTTGGCTTCAGCCTGGGGCGATGACTCCATGTAGGCGAGCGCCTTCAAATCCCACGCGAGCTGCGCCTCGGGCGCAGTGTCCACAAAGGCCATCATGTGCAGCGCGTCGATCGCGAGGTAATCGAGTTTGGCGTCGCGCGCGGTCTCGAAGGCCTCGGTGTAGAGCCGGCGGGCTGTCTCGCGGGTTTCCGCGGTTTGCGATTCTGGCGTGTGGGCAGCCGAGGCCCAGGTGCGCCCCAGCTCAAGCGCGTAGCGCGCGCGGACCTCGGGCGATGCGTGTTTGGCCGCCTCGCTGATCGAGGCCAGCAGCGCCCGCCCGCGCTCGGCTTCGTTGCGAAGGCCATAGCTGCGCGCAATCTGCGTTTGCAGGATCAGCGCCTCGTCGGCGCTGGCGCCGTTCAGTGCATCGCGAAAGCGCTGCTCGCTGAGCGTCGGGTTGCCGAAGTCCCACAGGCTCGTGATGTCCAGCGCCATCGCGGGGGGGCTGAGCAAGCTCAGCCACAGCAGGCCGCACGCCGTAGGCCGCTTCAGGATGTTCGCGCTTGAACCGTGCAACCGGTCGCTCATGTGCCGCTCCGAGGTATCGCCGAGCACATCGTAGCGCCGGCTCAAGGCGTGAGCGTCGATCCGCTGATCTTCGGCGCGCCCTCGCCGAGATAGAAGATACCCGGGTAGCCGGCGGTTTCGAAGCCCGCGCTGGGGTTGGCGCTCAACACCGAATCGGTGATCGACAAGGTGCCGGTGCGGTCGTTGCTGACGAAGAAGATCGCGCCGCCACCTTCCTTCGCACTGTTGTTGGCGATGCGGGTGCCGCACAGCTTCAGGTCGAAGGTGTTGCCGTCGTTGTAGATCGCGCCGCCACTGCCACCGCCGGGCGTGCCGCTGCGGGCCGGGTTGGCGCCGTTTCCGATCGCGCTGTTGTGCGTGAAGACGCCGTTGATCACGCTGTACGAGACGCCAATCGCCGACAGCCCGCCGCCGTTCGAGCAGCTGTTGCCGAGCCCCGCCGCACCGCCAAAGCTGCTGTTCACCACATAGAGCGGCAGGTTCTGCGACTGGCTGAACGCGCGCACCGCGGCGCCGCCGACGTCAGGCCCGGTGGCGTCGCACTGGTTGCGGAAGAAGCGGGTGTTCACCAGTTTGAGCCGGCCGCCGCGCGCCCAGATCGCGCCGCCGCCGTCGGGGTTGGCACCGTTGGCGTTGCCGTCGATGAAGCTGATGTTCTGCACCGACACCTGCGGGTGATCCTGGTCCTGGCAGTGCGAGGTCGTCCACACCAGATCGGCATCGCAGGTGTTCATGTACAGGATGCGCGATTTGCCGCCGCCGCTCAGCGTGACCTTGCCGCCGCCGTCGATGACGATCTTCGGGCCGGTGTTGTTGAAGATGCGAGCCGGTTGCGTCATGGTGATCGTGACCGGGCTGGCGCCGCAGTTGAAGGCGATCACGCCACCCTTGGCGATACCGGCGACGACTGCATCGCTGGTGCAACTGGCGGGTGTGCCGTCGCCGATCACGGTGCTGGGCTTCGATGCGTCTTCGGCGGCGGCCTCTGCCGGCACCGCGCAATGGCCGTCCGGGTTGCCGGCGGCCGGGTAGGGGTCGGCCCACACGACCGCGCCACCGCCACCCGATCCGCCGGTGTTGCTGCCGCCACCGGCGCCACCAGTGTCTTGCCCGCCGGACGATCCGCCGCCTCCGCCGCAGCCCGCCAGCAGTGCCGCCACGATCACGATTGCCTCACGCATGTCTGCCTCCAACGAATATGCCGGAAGCTTAACCCGTGTGCGTGGCCGATCACAGGCGCCGGACAGCCTGCGTGGCGTTGGCGCGTCAGTCTGGCCTTGAGGGTTTCGGCTCGGCGCGATGGCGCAAGCGGAAGCGCAGCAGGCTAGCCGCGATCGATCCGGCGCCAAGGGCCGAGAGCCACATGAAGACCTGCGCTCCGATACCCCACTGCGCCCAGCTGCCGGTCGTGCCGAAGTAAAGCATCAGCAGGGCGGCTGCACCGTTGCTGGTGATCCCCATGTCGATCACTGCCAGCGGACTCTCGCCGCGGCGCAGGGCCTGCAGGCCGGCCCCGTAGCCGACCAGCAGCGCGAGGTAGGCGGCGCCAAGCAGGCGAGCGATCAACAGTGGCTCGGGCGCTGGCATGCCCAGCGCGATGAACCACTGCGACGGAAACAGCAGCAAGGGCACACACCAGAAGATGGCGGTGATGACGATCTTGCGGATCAGCAAGCCTTTGAGACCACGCATGTGCACTCCCGGGCGGCAATCACAGGGGGCGGCAGGGCCGCCGGCCTGCACGAGCGGCATTGTGCTTTAACGCGTGCGACGTGCCGATGACATATTTGGCCCCGCGCGAGCGCCCGCTATAGTGCCTCGGGTGGGGCGCCGGCTGCCTCGGGCAGGCTGGCGTAGTGGGCCTGTTTGCGTGTGTACATGCGCTGGTCTGCCACGCGCTGCAGCGCATCGGTCGGCGTTTCCTCGCTCGAGGCGTAGCCGATGCTGAAGCTGACCGGCAGCGTCAGCCGGCCCTGGGGGGTGTCGACGACGATGCGGGTCTGCCGTTGCCGCTCCTCCAGCCGGGCGACCAGATGTTCGCAGGCGTCGAGCGTCGCATCCTGCGCGAGGATCACGAACTCGTCGCCGCCGATGCGGCACACCATGTCGCTTTGCCGTAGCGCGCCGGCGACCATTTCGACCACGGCGCAGATCAGTGCATCGCCGGCTTCGTGGCCGTAGAGGTCGTTGGTGGTCTTGAGCCCGTTGACGTCGATCGAGATCAGGCCGAAGTGCCGCTCCGGGCAGCGTTGCTGCGTGTAGCGCATCTGCAGCAGCGTCTGCTCGAAATAGCGGCGGTTGAAGGCGCCGGTCAGTGCGTCGGTCAGCGCGATGCGTTCCAGCTCGTCCTGCAGCCGGCGGTTCGCGGCCACCGCGGAGAGCTGCCGGCCGTAGAGCTCGACCACCTCGCGTTCGTGCTGGTCGAGCGCAGCAGGCCAAGCGAGCATGCGACCCAGACCGATGCGGCGGGGGCCGATGAGCGGCAACGCGATCATGTCATGCGCCGTCAGCCAGTCCGCAGTCGGGAAGTGTTCGTCTCCTGCCCACGCGTCGGCAATGCCGGCGCCCGGTTCCGCGACCGATCCGCTGACAAACGCTTGTCGCGCCCCTGCGCCGCCCAGCAGCACTGCGAAGCCGCGGCCCGGATACAGCGCCGAGAGCTTGGCCAGGGAGCCGCCCACGCTGCTGGCGAGGTCTTCGTCCCCTTGCAGCTCGATACTGATTTCGAGCAGCGCGCGGAACACATCGCTATTGCGCTGGATGATCGCCAGCGTTTCCTGCAGTTCCTGCGTGCGGGCTTCGACTTTCTGCTCCAGCGACTGGTTCAGCAGGGCCAGCTCGTTCTTCACGCGGCCGTAGTGGATGTGGTACCGGCAGCGGGTCAGCAGCTCGACGCGCGAGATCGGCTTGATCAGGTAGTCGTTTGCGCCGAGCGCGAAGCCCTGGTGGATGTCCTGCGCTTGCTCCCGTGCCGTGAGGAAGAGGATGGAGGTGGCCGCGAAACGTGGGTTCTCGCGGATGCGGCGGCACACCTCGAAGCCGGACATCTTCGGCATCATCACATCGAGCAGCAGCAGGTCGACCGGGCCGTGCGCCTCGAGCATTTCCAGGGCCTCAGCGCCGCTGCTGGCGCGGTGCAGGGTGTAGGGCTCGTTGTAGAAGTAGTTGGAGAGGATCTCCAGGTTGATCGGCTCGTCGTCCACGATCAGCACGCTGGCGTCGTGGCGCGGCAGTGAATCCGCCGACAGCGCGGGGGCGTCGGCGTCGTCGCCCGGTTCATCATCCGGGAGCGTGAAACCGGGTAGGCGGTGACGCAGCGTTGTCACATCCACCGGAACTTCGCCTTCCGCCGCACGCAGGGTGAGCGTGAAGACGGTACCGCCTTCCGCGGGGCAGTCGACGGCCAGGGTGCCGCCGTGCAGTTCGACGAGCTGGCGCGAAATCGACAGGCCGAGACCGGTGCCGGCGTGGCGGCGTGTGAGCGACCCCTCGACCTGCACGAAGGGGTCGAAGATCAGATCGCGCTTTTCCGCTGGAATGCCGATGCCGGTATCGGCGACCGAGAGTCGCAATTCGCCCGCGGCTGCAGACGCGCGCACCGTGACCGTACCTTCGGGGGTGAACTTGATCGCGTTGCCAACGAGGTTGTGCAGTACCTGCTGCAGGCGGTATTCATCGGCCCACGCGGGCGGCAGATCGGCCGGCACCTCGTTGACGAGCTCCAGTCCGACGCGCTGGGCGGCGGCTTCATGCAGCGACAGCACGATGTCCACGAGGCTGGAGAGCTCAACCGGGCGCAGCTCCAGCGCGAGCGCGCGGTTCTTGATCTTGGAGAAGTCCAGGATGTCGTTGACCAGGGTTTCGAGCCGCTTGCCGCTTTGCTCGATCAGCCGCACGTTGCGGAACACCTTGGGCGAGAGGTCGCCCGCGGCGCCGTCGAGTAGCGAGGACGCAATGCCGATGATGCCGTGCAAGGGCGTGCGCAGTTCGTGCGAGGTGCTGGCGAGGAAGTCGTCCTTGAGCTTGTCGGCCTGCTGCAACTGTTCGTTGGTATTGCGCAGTTCGTCGAGCTGGCGCGAGATGCGCTGGCCCATTTCGCTGAGCGTGCTGTACACCCGGCGGAACTCGGCGAAACCCGAACTGGCTGGCGCCGCAGCGTAGCGACCTTCGGCGTAATCCCGCGCGAGGGTTTCAAGCTCGCGCAGCGGCCGCCCAAGTCTGCGGCCGAGGTAGGTTACGGCGAGGGCGAGCGTCCCCACCGCAACCACCAGCAGCAGACAGAGCAGCCACAGGGTTCGTCGCAGGTCCGCAAAGCGCACGCTGTTCGGCTCCGAAACGCTCACGATCAGGCGCGGCAACTCGCCGGCGGCCGAGCCGCCTTCGACCCTCGCTTGCGCCTGTTGCACATCGTCGCGCGCGCCCTGCGCCGGCGCATCGTCAAAATCAAGCGAGACCGACTGCGCGCGGGCGAGGTAGCGGTTCGCGGTCTCGCGTAGCGAGGCCAGCGGAATCACAGCCACCACCAAGCCTTCCATCGGCGTCTGTCGGCTGTAGCGTTGCAGGAACAGCGGGGTAACCAGCACCAGCAGGCGTGGGTCCGCCGCTTTGCCTTCGTTGCCGGCGACGCGCAGTAACTGGTTGGCGAGCCGTGCATCGCTGAGCTTGAGCCACAGGCCGTGTTCGCGGTAGCGCTGCGGATCGGGCATCGCGGCGCGGATGTAGGCGAGCAGTGGGCCGAGCTCGGCGATGCCGGCGGGTTCCGGCACCACGTCGATCAACTCGTAGTTCTTGTCGAGCAGGAAGTTGGCGGCAACTGCGGGTGACTCGCGGATGAATTCGTCTGCGATGGCGGTCGCACGGGTGCCGAAAAAGGGGCTGCTGATCGACAGCGCGAGATCCTTGTCGTGCGCGGCTGCCAGGAAGCGCGATGCGGCGAAACTCAGTTCGTGGCGGATCTCGGTTGCCAGGCGTTCGGCGGTCAGCCGAAGCTCGGTCACCGCGCCGTCCCGAGTGCTGGCATACACATGCCAGATGTACGGAATCGACACCGTGAGCACCGGCACCAGCGCCGCGGTGAGAATGAAGACCAGGATGGTCGAGCGGAAGCTGCGCAGCATCGCGATCAGGTGTTGGGCCGGCCGGCGTGGGCCGGCATACGCTGTCGGGTATTCATGCGTCGCGCCGTGTTCAGTAGTCGGTGCGCCGCTGCGCGCGCTCGGCGTGCTGCTGCATCAGTTTGGCGGCCTCGGTGGCGCTGACGCGCCCCTGGTACATGGCCGAGAAGCCCTTCGCCAGGCCTTCCCAGGCGAAGGCCATGCCGCGGTCGTTGGGCATTGCGCGTGCAAGCTTGAGCTGGTTCAGCGAGGCTTTCAGGTTGTCGTCTGCCTTGGCCAGCACATCGCGGTACACCGTGGCGTTAACCGGCAGGTGGCGCGTTTCGTCGAACCAGCGGCGCTGAACTTCGGCGCTTTGCATGTAGCGCATGAACTTCAGCAGGGCGTCGCGCTTGGGCCCCTTCAGCGACAGCCCCGGAAACGCCAGCACATAGCCGGAGTACATCGGTACCAGGTTCTTGCCCGGCTCCACCTGGGGCAGGACGGTGACGCCCAGTTTGTCGCCCAGCGCATCCTGTAACTCGCGCATCGCCCAGTCGCCATTGATCGCATAGGCGAATTCGCCCGCCATGAAGCGGTCCAGCGCGCAGTCGGTGCGGCACTCCTTCAGGGTCAGCCCGCGGGTGACGAGGCCGAAATAGGTGTCCAGTGTCTTGGCCATCGCGGGCGTATCGAGCGTGATGCCGCCCTTGGCATCCACGGGCCAGCCGCCATAGGCGCCGTAGAACGGCACCATCCAGTACATCTCGCCGAAGTTGGTGCCGAGCGCTTTCACGCCCTTGGCTTGAAGGGCCGGCAGCTGCTGGGTCATTTCAGCGAGCGTGCGCGCCGGCTTGCTGACCAGCGAGCGGTTATAGAACAGCATCAGGTGGTTGCCCCAGAACATCGGTGCGCCGAGGTTGCGCCCTTCGAAGAGGCCAGACCCCGCCGCGTTGGGGACGAGATCGCTCGACTTGCCGACGGGGGGCACGTCCGAGTACTTGAGTTCCTTGTCGAGCGCGAGGAAGTCGGTTGGCACCAGCACCACGTCCGGCAAATCACCGTCCGTCGCATGTCGCAACAACGAGCCGCGCAGATCCGCCTGGTTGAGCCAGTTGGTCTCGACCTTGATGCCGGAGGTCTTGGAGAAGTCCGCCGTGATCGCGGCCAGCAGCTCCGCGTTCTGCTGCGAATTCCAGAACACGAGCTTGGGCGCCGCATACAGGGGCACCACCGCCGCAAGCGCGAGCAGGCCGGCGAGGCCGCGGATCAGGGTACGAAGGTGCATCGGTTTCTCCAGAGATGTCGCCAGCCCGAATGGTGCGAAGGCTCTTTGGCCTTCGTTCTATTGACGCTATCCCCGGTATACGACCGCCTTTGCTGAAACTTCAGCCCGCAAGGGGGCGGCTTGCTCGGCGTCAAATGCTGAACCCGAGTCCACTCGGTCGTGGGCGCCGCGCCGAGGGCCATGCCTGGTGTGCGCCAGCGTACCGACCCCGCGGGCGATCTCCGTCACCCTGACGTCGTGAGCTTTGGCGCGCATAGCGCGACGAGGCCCCGGTTTTCTGTCGGCACGGCCTGGGCGTTGAACACCACGTTCGTAGTCGTCGGCGCACAGAAGGATCTTTCCCGCAGTGAGCGCGCCGTGCACTCAAGACCACGAATGGATCGAGGAAACAATGAAACTCCCGAGCAACTACAGCGTTTGGCGCCGTACCCGCGCGAGCGGCCGGCCCGCAATCATGCTGGGCATTTTGATCTTCGCGGCAGCCTGCGCGAGCGTGCCAGCCCCGACAGAGCAGGTGGCTGTGTCCAGTGCGGCGGTTGCACGTGCCGCAAGCGCAGGCGGTGGCGAGGCGGCACCGGCAGAGATGCAGACCGCGCGCGACAAGCTGGACCGCGCGAAGCTCGCGATGGCCGCCGAGGACTTTGACGTGGCGCGTCGGCTGGCACAGCAAGCCCAGGTGGATGCACAGCTCGCTGAAGCCAAGGCCCGTACCGGCAAAGCCCGCAACGCCTCGCAGGAGGTGAGTACCGACGCCAAGGTGCTGCGCGAAGAGCTTGACCGCAAAGCCCAGTCGCCCACAGACAAGGAATGACCATGACCCAAAATCGAAGCTTTGCGATGACGCTCATCGCCGCCGCCGTGCTGGCTGCCTGCAGCACAGCCCCCATGAACAACGCCATGCTGGATCAGGCGCGCTCGGACTACCGCAGCGCCCAGGACGACCCGCAGACGCGTGACCTCGCCGGTGGCGAACTCAAGTTGGCAGGCGATGCCGTCACCACCGCCGACGCAGCGTTGCAGCGCGGCGAGCAGACCGTTGAAGTCGACCATCTGGCCTACGTCGCCCGGCAGCGCGTCGCGATTGCAAACGAAACCGCGAAGCAGAAGGCGGCTGAGCTGGCGGTGAGCAACGCCGGCGCCGCGCGCGACAAGGCGCGGCTCGATGCGCGCACGAATGAGGCGGACGCGGCCGGGCTCAAGACAGCGCAAGCCCAGCGCGACACCGCCTCGGCCAAACGCGACGCCAGCGACGCTCAAGCCCACGCAACGGCGCTCGAAGCCCAGCTCGCTGACCTCAACGCCAAGCAGACCGAGCGTGGCATGGTGATCAGCATCGGTGATGTGTTGTTCGACACCGACCGGGCCGAACTGCGCTCCGGCGCCGCACGCAACGTCGACAAGCTGGTCGCGTTCATGAAGCAATACCCTCAGCGCAGGGCCATGATCGAAGGCTTCACCGACAACACCGGCAGCGACAGCCACAACCTGTCGCTTTCTGGGCGGCGTGCGGATGCGGTGCGTACCGCCATGGTCGACATGGGAGTGGGCGGTGAGCGCCTGACGACCCACGGCTACGGCGAAGCCTTCCCGGTGGCTGGAAACGACAGTGCTGGCGGTCGGCAGGCCAATCGCCGCGTAGAGATCGTGCTGTCTGACGAAGTGGGCAACATCACCCCGCGCTGAAGTCGCGCAGTAACGCGGCCGTTTTCATTCTGCGACGGTCGTCGCCGCAGATCGGCCGCCGGCTAGGGCGAGCGCACCAGGATGTAGCCGCGGTTCTCGACCAGATCGAAGGTGCGCATCCCGCGGATCAGTGTTGCCAGCGGCATCCATACCCAGCCCGCGCTGTCCGGGTTCACATCCATCAGTAGCACTGAGTCCGATTCGGCGTCGTAGGCGCCAAGCGGCGAAATGTGTGCACCACCTTTCTGGCCGACGGCGTCGCGGCGATAGTTGACGATCACGTAGTCGCTGGAACGCTCAAGGTTCTCGGACAGGTCGTGCCGGATCTGCGCGTCGCTGACTGAGTCGGTCGCCACCACGAGGCGGGTGCTCACCCCATGGCCACGCAGCAAGGCATCGAGTTGCCGCAGTTGGTAGCCCCCATCCTGGACCGTCTTGCCACCAAGCGTGATGGGCTCGCCGAGCACCTGGGCGCGAGTCTTGGGGCCCTGTTCGATGACGCTTTCCTGCGTGAAGCGTGGCACCGTCAGATCGAACCCCGCGGGCAGGTGTTTCTCGTCCTCCGGACGCAATCGGCTTCGATCGTGTGGCGCATCCCCGCGCCCGGCATGGATCGCGTTCAGCACGATCGCTGCCGTTGTCGGCCCGCAGAAGGCCCTGTTCGATTGCGGTTCGAACTGGTTTGCCAGGGCAGGGAAGTCCGCGGTGCCGCTTGCATGGGCCAGGCGCGCCATGCCGGCCGAGCTGTTGAACGGCAGCAGCGCGGGCGTGGCAGGGTCGTCCGCCATCGCCGGCGCAATGAGCGCCAGGCTGACGAGGGCGGCGAGGCCAAAACGGCAAAGCGGCATGTCCATCTCCCAAGTTTCGGATGACTATAGTGGAAAGGCGGGCCGCCACGCTGCGGCGGCGCAGACAAGAACATCCAACCCAGACAGAGGCCCGAGATGACAGCTCCGTTGACCCGCCGCCGCATGCTCAAGCTATCCGGCGCTGCCGTGCTGAGTGTTCCCCTCGTTTTCTTTGCGCGTTCGGCCCCTGCCAGCACCAATGCCGCGCAGCGTGCCGCGTTGAAGTACCAGCCGACGCCAAACGGCATCTCACAATGTGCGAACTGTCTTGAGTTCCTGCCCGGCGCGTCTGACACCGCACCCGGTGGATGCAAGCTGATGCCGGGCGATGACGAGATCTCGCCCTCCGGCTACTGCACAGCCTGGAACACGATGTAGGCGTGTGTCCCCACTGCGCGACGCGCAGGGTTGGGTGATGAGCGTGGCCGCCGGGATTACCGGCGCGGTTTGCGCTGACTCAGTGGGCGGTACGAGCTGTCGCGCTAGAGTTCGCATTCCTCCCTCGCCGCTACTTGCTGAACATGATTACCTCGCCTGCCGCCCTGTCCGCGCCTTTCGCTCAGTTGGTCGAACGCATCCATCGCGAAGCCACCGTTGTCGACAACCAGATCATCAAGATCGACCACTTTCTCAATCACCGCATCGAGCCCGCATTCATGACCGCGATGGGGCAGGAGATTGCGCGGCGTCTGGCGACCTACAAGCCGGATATCGTGCTGACGGCGGAAGCAAGCGGCATCGCGCCCGGGCTGGTTGCTGCAATCGCGCTCGATGTGCCGATGGTCTACGCGAAGAAATACGCGCCCATGATCGAGCCGCCCGCGTATTCGCGCATCGTGCCGTCGCCGACCAAGGGCGGTGAAACGCGCCTCGTGATTGGCAAGCGCTATCTGTGGGAAGGCGCGCGCGTCGTCATCGTCGACGACATTCTCTCCAACGGACGGACCAGCCAGGCGTTGATTGAAATGGTCCGCGAGGCCGGCGCCGAAGTCTTTGCCGCCGCCTTCATCATGGAAAAGCGCTTCAAGAACGGGCGCGACATCATCGAAGCGATGGATGTACCGGTGGCAACGCTGGCACAGGTTGTCGGCATCGAAGCCGGCAAGGTGGTGATGGCGGGCGCCTGAGCACTGGCCAGCCCGCTTCCGCGATGCCGCCAGTGGTAACGGGTTTCAGGTGCGCAGTCGTGAGCTGATGAACAACGCCAGCCCCAGCCCGGTCACGACATCCTTGCCGTAGGGGATGTGCTCGAACGACACCAGCGTGACGATGAAGAGCGGGATCGTCGCGAGGAACACATGCGGATAGCGCAAGCCTTCGCAGTAGGTGCGCAGCTTCTGCGGCAGATATTTGGCAATGGCGGGCGAAAGAGACATGGCGGGGGCTCGAAGCGGGTTTGCGTGATCCGTGTGCCGCGGCGGGCTGCGACGCACTGGCTAGTCGGCCAGATTGTAGCGTGGGCACCGTTCGAACCCGTCGGCTGACCGGTGCGACGGCGGATTCAGGTGCGCAGCGCGCGCAGTTCCTTGTTCATGAAGCGCACCCGCATTGCCAGCACGCAGGCGATGCCTTCGAAAATATGCGCCGCCGCCGCGCTCTGCGAATCGGCCAGCGCGTTGAAGCGTTCGCGCGACAGCACATAGCAATCGACTTCGTCGAGCGCTGTGGCGTCGGCAGCGCGGCGCGAGGGATCAAGGAAGCCCATCTCGCCGATGAAATCGCCGCGGCCGAACGTGCCGATATGCCAGTGGTCCTTGCCCTGCAGTGGTAGCACGACGCGGACGGTCCCCTTGCGGATGAATAGCAGTTCGTCCTCCGGGCCACCGAGATTGAGCACCTTGGTGCCCGCGGCGTAGCGGCGCTCTTCTATCACCGATGCGATGGCTGTCAGGCTGCCCGGCCTCCAGCCGAGCAGGGTTTCGATCTCGTCGAGTTCGAGCGGCGCTTCGTCGACCGGCGTCAGCCCCGGTTCAGTGCTGAGCATCTGGCTCTCGATCCATTCCAGCGCCTGATCCAGATCGCGGAAGGCGAGCGCCTTCTCGGTATCGCGCACCAGGCCCACCTCGCGCAGGTAGCGCTTCATCTTAAGACCACTGGGCAGGCCGCGGGGTATCTCGGTGAAGATCAGGTAGGCGCCGGCCGCGTCGAGGCGTTCCTTGATCTGCTCCAGCGCGTGCGTTGCGCTGAGATCCAGCGATTGCACCCGGCGCAGGTTCAGCACGACATAGGTGCGCTGGCCGATCTCCGGTTCAAGAGCCTGGTAGAGCTGATTCGCGGTGCCGAAGAACAGCGCGCCCTGCAGCTCGACGATCACCATCTTGAACCCGTCGCGCAGCAGGATCTGCAGCTCAACCTCGTGCCGCACGACGCGCGAGAACATCTCGCCGCCTTCGAGCTTGCGTCGCAGGATCGTGCTGCGGCTTTGCTCGCGCAGGAACAGCACTGCGGCGAGGGCGATGCCCGCGCCGGACGCAGCGATCAGGTTGAACACCAGCGCTACGCCGATCACGGTGAGGATCACGAGAAAGTCGAAGCGCGTCGATTCCGTGCGGAAGAAGGCGAGACTGTGCCAGTCGATCATGCGGTAGCCGACCACCAGCAGGATCGCGCCCAGTGCTGCGATCGGCACCCATGCTACGAGCGAGGACAACAGCAGAAAGGCGAGCAGCGCGAACAGCCCTTCCAGCATGCCGGAGCGACGTGTCTGCGCCCCGCTGGAAACGTTAACCAGCGAGGCCCCCATGGTGCCCGCGCCAGGGATGCCGCCCAGCAGTGCGGACCCGATGTTGCCAAGGCCCTGGCCGATCATCTCGCGGTTGGGGTTGTGGTGCGACTTGGTCATTGCATCGAGCACCACGCAGGTCTTCAGCGTGTCGATTGACAGCAGGGCGGCCAGGGACAGCGCGGGCATGAAGACCTGCGCGAGCAGCGCGGGCGTCCAGGCGTGCAGCGTCAGCATGTGTTGCCCCATCGCGTCGAACAGATGCCCCTCGCTCTGGTTCAGCGGACCGACGATCAGCGGGTTGTGCTGCAGCTGCCACAGCGCCGGGTTGGCGCCTCCAAGTGCGAGATAAGCGAGCACGCCGCTGAGCAGCGCGATGATCGCGGCCGGCACCGCGCGTATCACGCGGGGAGCGCCGAGCATCACGCCGATGACGACCGCACCGACCAGCAGGGCCTCCCAGCGCCAGCCCTGCGGATGCAGCAGCGCGCCCCACAGACTGGCGGTCTTGTCGGCACCCAGCACGCGGGGCAGCTGCCCGCCGATGATCGTCAGGCCCACGGCGGACAGATAACCGCTGACCACCGGATAGGGGATATAGCGGATCAGTTTGCCGATGCCAGAGAGGCCGAAGGCGATCTGTAGGGCGCCGGCGATGAGCCCAATCAGCATCAGCATCAACAGCACGGTCTCGGGGGGTGTGCCGCGCCGGCCGAGATCCAGCGACAGCGCAGCGAGCAGGGCGGCCGCCGGAGCGCAGGGCGCGGTGATCAGCCGATCGGTGCCGCCGAATATTGATGCAATCAAGCCCAGCGCGGTCGCGCCGAGAATCCCGGCCATCGCGCCGCGTGAGCCAAAGTCGTCGCCTAGCGGGGCGAAAATCGTCACGCCGAAGGCGATAGCCGAGGGCAGCGCCACCAGCATCGCTGCCAGACCTCCCCACGCATCGCCGGCCCAAGCCTGCCGCGAGCCACCCGAATTCATGTTCCACGCCCCGGTTCTGTGACCGACATCGTTGCGCGTCGCCCGCGAGGGGCTCCTTATGGTTCAGCCTAGTCCCGGAACCTGCGCGCCACAACGCGATCGCGCATCGGATTTGCGCGAACACGCAGCAAACTCCGCAAGCCGGGACAGCCTCTGCGAAGCACCCACGCCCTAGAATCGACTGATCTGTCGCCGACTCGGCGCATCAGCCCTGGAGAGTGTCACGTGAGGCTTGCTGGATCGATTCACTGTTCGTTCGCCGCCGTTCTGCTGTGTATCGCTGCCTGCGATGCCGGGGTCAGCCACGCTGCCAAGCCCGCGTCCGCTCCGACGCCTGCGCCCGTGCCGAAGAACGCGCGTTACAAGGACGCATCGCAGCCTGTCGAGGCACGGGTGGAGGATTTGCTGGCGCGCATGACGCTGGCCGAGAAGATCGGCCAGATGACGCAGGCCGAGCGTGCGGAGGCGCGGCCGGGTGATGTGACGGCACTGATGCTCGGCAGCGTGCTCTCCGGCGGCGGCAGTGGGCCGAGCCCGAACAAGCCTGAGAGCTGGGCCAGCATGATCGACGCCTACCAGGACGCAGCCACCGCGACGCGGCTGGGCATACCGGTGATCTACGGCATCGACGCGGTGCACGGACACCAGTCGGTCATTGGCGCCACCGTGTTCCCGCAGATGATCGGCCTCGCCGCGGCGGGCGACGCCGATCTGATGAAGCGCATCGGCGAGGTCACCGCCCGCGAGATGGCGGCAACCGGCATCTACTGGAACTTCAGCCCGATGGTCGCCGTAACGCAGGACATCCGTTGGGGCCGCGCCGCCGAATCACTGGGCGAAGATGCCGCCACGGTCGGCACGCTCGCCACCGCTTACGTTGGCGGGCTGATGGCGCCGATCGCACCGGACTCCGCGCAGATCCTGCCCACCGCCAAGCATTTCATCGGCGACGGCGGCACGGCGTGGGGGAGTTCGCGCCAGAGCATCATGGGCGTCCAGTACCGGCTCGACCAGGGCGACGCGCAAGGCGACAGCGAGGCGCTGCTTGCACGTTACCTGCCTCCCTACAAGGCTTTGATCGACGCCGGCACCGGCAGCGTGATGGCCAGTTTTTCGAGCTGGAACGGCGACAAGCTGCACGGTAATAACGCGCTGCTGACCGGCGTATTGAAGGAGCGACTCGGCTTCAAGGGCTTCGTGATCTCAGACTGGGACGGCATCCAGCAACTGCCCGGCAGCTTCGAACAGCAGGTGACGACCGCCATCAACGCCGGCGTCGACATGGCCATGGTGCCGAAGGACTACCGCGCCTTCGTGCGCGTGCTGACCGACGCCGTGAACAAGGGCACTGTGCCGCAGGCGCGAATCGACGATGCGGTGCGCCGCATCCTGCGTGCCAAGTTCGCGATGGGGCTGTTCGAGCACCCACGCGCGCTACGCAGCCTGCAGGCCGAATTCGGCGGCGCGGCCCATCGGGCGGTCGCGCGTGAGGCGGTCGCCAAGTCGGCGACGCTGCTGAAGAACGCGGGCGCTTTGCCTTTGGCGCGCGGCAAGTCGATCTTCGTTGCCGGCGAATTCGCCGACAACCTAGGCTTCCAGTCCGGCGGCTGGACCTTGCAATGGCAGGGCGTCAGCGGCAACGGCGAGATCGTCGGCACCACGCTACTCGAAGGCATCAAACAGGTCGGCGGCGCGACGACGGCTGTCAGCTTCAAGGAAGACGGCAAGCTCGACGGCCGCGCCGATGTAGGCATCGTGTTTGTCGGCGAACCGCCCTACGCCGAAGGTGTGGGCGACCGAGACATCGACGAGCTTGCGCTCGATCGGCGTGAAGTGAGCGCCATCGACGCCATGCGCAGCCGCGTCGACAAACTCGTGCTGGTCGTCGTTGCCGGCCGGCCGCAGTTGCTCGACAAGGTCATCGACAAGGTCGATGCCGTCGTGATGGCCTGGCTACCCGGCAGCGAAGGCGCTGGTCTGGCTGACGTGCTGTTCGGCGACAAACCCTTCACCGGCCGCCTGCCAGTCGGCTGGCCCGCTAGCGCGGCCGGTTACCAACGCGCCGATGCACCGCTCGACATGCGGTGCGCGAGTTTGGTGTGGGCTTTGGGCTATGGCATGGACGTCAGCGGTAAGGCGCTTGGGCCGGGGCGATGCACGCGCTAAGGTCGCGACGTTCTTTCCACCGTGAGGCAGACGTCCTGCGAGGCAAATGCGCTAGGGTTTAGCAGTGTTCCCAGAAAAGCTCGTTCCATGGCCGTAGGTCCATCTCGCTGGACCACGCCGATCGCGGCTGCCGGTGCAGAGCGATGATGGTTTCGGAAATGTGCACAGGGTCGGACTGCGGCCCGCCGTCGTCGCGCTGGACGCCTTCATGGATGTCAGCATCGATGACGATATGGGCGACATGGATGCCCTGAGACCACAGCTCACGAGCCAGCACCTGCGCGAGCGCGCGCTGACCGAATTTGCCCACCGCGAGGTTCAGGTGGCCGGCGCGGCCGAGCAGGGACGATGTGGAGCCGGTCAGGATGATCGTCCCACGTTGAAGCGGAAGCATCGCGCGTGCGGACTCGCGCGCGACCAGGAACGAACCCAGACAGTTCTTCCGCCAGCCTTCCTCGAACGCAGGCACTTCGATATCGACGGTAAGCCCCGGGCCGAAGCTCTGCAGGGCATAGACAACCAGATTGGGCGCGCCATGGTTGGCTGTGACTTTAGCGAAGAGCTCGGCGACCGAGGCCTCATTCGTCGCGTCGCAGCCGTACGCAAATGCGGTGCCGCCCTCGCGCTCAATTTGCGCGACTAGCGTATCCAGGCGTACCGCATTGCGCGCAGCAACAACGACCGCCATCCCATCATGCGCGAGCCGCCGAGCGAGCGCGTGGCCATAACCCGGCCCAACGCCAACGATCATGGCGATCTCTTTCTCTCGTGACTGCGGCAAGTCCTGGGTTGTTGCCAGAGGAGCGTGTGTTGGGGCGTGGCTGGGCTTGGGCGCGGCGAGCCAGCGACGGTGTCGCGCTGCTGCGAGGCGCACGCGCCGTGCGGCGTTGCGAGTGACCGGAACGGATCGATCCAGCCGGAACACCACGGCGATTGGACCGAAAGGAATGGCGCGCCAGCGCTTGAGGCTCTTCCAGAGTTCTCGCAGCATGTTGCCCCCTCAGTCGTGAGCCTACCCCTGCGCGCGCCTCGCAAATCGAGCGTGATGGTGTTGCACGAGGGGATTGCGCTGAGCGAAGTCGCCAGACTAGGCCGCGCCGGCGAGCGGCAGGATTGATGCGGATCAGCCGAGCCCGCCGCAGCGAAACCCCTCATCGACATTTGCGACCGGCGTCGCGACATATGTCACGAAACCGGGTGATGGTGCGTCGCGAGCCTGATCGTCAGGCTTGGCTCCTGCAAGGGCGGTAAAATGCCGGCCTTCCGTGAATCGGGCTTTTCTTGCCCTATCGAGATGGCTCCGCCGCAACTGATTGACCTCGTCCTCTCCGCCGACCGTCCGCGCTTGCGCCGCGCGCTGCGCGAGCTGCCTCAGCGCGCAAATGCGCTTGCCGACTTGCCGGAGACCTTGCGCGCGAAGTTCGAGTCCTCGATTGCCGAGCGCGCGGCGCGCAAGGCGAACCTGCCCAAGCCCAGCTTCCCGGAAGAGCTGCCGGTCAGCGGTCGGCGTGCGGAGATCGCGGAGGCGATTCGTACGCACCAGGTGGTGATCGTTTGCGGCGAGACCGGCTCGGGCAAGACGACGCAGCTTCCGAAGATCTGCCTGGAATTGGGCAGGGGCGAGGCGGGGCTGATCGGGCATACGCAGCCGCGGCGGCTGGCGGCGCGTGCGACCGCGACGCGCATCGCTGAGGAATTGCAGAGCGAGCTGGGCACGACGGTCGGCTTCAAGGTGCGCTTCACCGACCACACGAAACGCGAGAGCTACATCAAGCTGATGACCGACGGCATCCTGCTCGCCGAAACGCAGGGTGACCCGCTGCTGGCCGCCTACGACACGCTGATCATCGACGAGGCGCATGAACGCAGCCTCAACATCGACTTCCTGCTCGGCTTCCTCAAGCAACTGCTGCCCAAGCGGCCGGACCTGAAGGTGATCGTGACCTCGGCGACGCTGGACGCCGAGCGCTTCGCCAACCACTTCGCGCAGCACGGAAAGCCTGCGCCGGTGATCGAGGTGTCCGGCCGGCTTTACCCGATCGAGGTGCGTTACCGCCCGATCGAGGACGAGGATGCGGTCGAGAAGCCGCCTGTGCGCGCAGGCGTGCGGGTCGCGGAATCGAAGAGCCGCAATCCGAGTCGTGGCAAAAGCGAGGACCTGTACGAGGCGATCTGCGACGCGGTGAGCGAGCTGCAGCGCGAGGGGCCGGGCGACGTGCTGGTCTTCCTGCCCGGCGAGCGCGAGATCCGCGAGGCGGCCGAGGCGCTGAGGAAGAACCACCCTCCGGGGGCTGAGATCCTGCCGCTGTTCGCACGCCAGACCGCCGCCGAGCAGGCGCGCGTGTTCTCGCGCTCGAACGGGCGCCGCGTGGTGCTCTCGACCAACGTGGCCGAGACCTCGCTGACGGTGCCGGGCATCCGCTACGTGGTCGATTCGGGGCTGGCGCGGATGAACCGCTACAGCCACCGCAACAAGGTCGAACTGTTGCAGATCGAGAAGATCGCGCAGTCCGCCGCCAAGCAGCGCGCGGGCCGCTGTGGCCGGGTGCAGAACGGCATCTGCATCCGCCTCTACGACGAGGAGGATTTCAACCGCCGGCTGGCGCACACCGAGCCGGAGATCCTGCGCTCCTCGCTGGCGGGCGTGATCCTGCGCATGAAGTCCTTGCGGCTGGGCGCGGTGGAGGAATTCCCCTTCCTCGAAGCGCCGCTGCCGCGGATGATCGCCGACGGCTACCAGCTGCTGAACGAGTTGGGTGCGACCGACGATGCGAACAACCTCACCGCCATCGGCCGCGAGCTTGCCAAGCTGCCGCTGGACCCGAAAATCGGCCGCATGATCCTCGCCGCGCGCGACCGCGGCGCGCTGCGCGAGGTGCTGATCATCGCCGCCGCGCTGTCGGTGCAGGACCCGCGCGAGCGGCCGCAGGAACAAAGCGGCACTGCCGACCAGGCGCATGCGAAGTTCCGCTCGTCGCCGGATTCAAAGGACGAGCCGAAGAGCGAATTCCTGTGGTTCGTGAATGCCTGGAAGGCCTTCGATCACATCTGGAAGCACGAGTCGTCGAGCAAGCAGAAAGCCTGGTGCAAGCAGCACTTCCTCAACTGGATGCGGATGCGTGAGTGGCGCGACATCCACGGCCAGCTGCATTCGCTGTGCGCCGAGCACGGCTGGAAGGAGAGCGAGCTACCTGCTTCGTATGAAGCGATCCACAAGGCGCTGCTGACGGGCCTGCTCGGTCACATCGGCTGCCGAGTCGAAGATGCTTCGGGGCCGGCGGCCGGCAGTTATCTGGGAGCGCGCGCAATCAAGTTCTGGCCGCACCCCGGCTCGTATCTGAAGAAGACCGTCGGCAAGTGGCTGATGGCCGCCGAGCTGATCGACACCTCGCGGCTCTACGCCCGCTGTATCGCCAAGATCGAGCCGGAGTGGGTGGAGGAGGTGGGCGCCCACCTGATCAAGCGCAGCGTCTACGAGCCGCACTGGGAGAAGAAGTTCGGCGCCGTGCGCGCATGGGAACGCGGTGTGCTGCATGGCATCACGCTCTACCCGCGGCGTGCGGTGGGCTATGCCGAGCACGACCCCAAGCTGTGCCGCGAGTTGCTGATCCGCGAAGGCCTGGTGCAGGGCGATGTCGACGAAGCTGCCCTGCGGCAGATGGGCTTCCTGACGCACAACCAGCGCCTGATGGCCGAGATCGAGCGCCTCGAACATAAAACCCGCCGCCCCGACGTGCTGGTTGACGACGAGCTGATCTACGCCTTCTACGATGCGCAGATTCCGGACAACGTCACTGACCTGCGCAGCTTCGAGGCGTGGCGCAAGACGGCCGAGCGCGGCAACGCCAAGGGCCTGTTCCTGGTGCGCGAGCAGCTGATGCGGCACGAGGCCGAGGGCGCGACCAGCGACCGCTTCCCGGCCGGTTTCGAGGTGCTGGGGCAGAAGCTCAAGCTCACGTATCTGCACGAGCCGAACGACGCGGAGGACGGCGTCACGCTCACCGTGCCGCTGGCGATGCTCAACCAGATTCCACTCGCGCGCTGCGAGTGGCTGGTGCCGGGCCTGCTGGAAGAGAAGGTCACGGCGCTGCTCAAGACCGTGCCGCAGAAGCATCGCCATCGCTTGCAGCCGATCGGGCAGAGCAGCAAGGCTTTCATCGAACAGGTCGAGGCGGGCGAGGTGAATCGCGAAGACGGCCTGATGCGCGCGCTGCAGAAATTCGTCGAGGACCGCGTCTCGCTGAAGCTGCCGCTGGAGAGCTTCCGGCCCGAGAACCTCAACCCGCACTGCTTCATGAACTTCCGCGTCATCGACGAGCACGGCCGCGTGCTGGGCATGTCGCGCAACCTGCCGGAGCTGCGCACGCGGCTCAAGGACCAGGTGCAGGCGGCCTTCAAGGCGGCGCAGGTGCCGGGGTCGATGGGGGCGCAGCTGGCGGCACTGAAGGTGGCAGGCAAGCCGGCGGAAGTATCGCCTGAGCCTGCACAGCGCGGGGCCGCCGCGAAGCCGGGCGCCCCATCGCCGCAGGCGGAGGCGCCCGCGAAGAGTCAGCCGGCGCAGCTCACCGGCCTCACCAGCTGGAGCTTCGGCGAACTGCCCGAACTGCTCGAAGTGAAGGTCGCCGGCCGCATGGTCATCGGCTTCCCCGCGCTGCAGGACGACGGCGAGTCGGTGAGTCTGACTGCAGTCGACACCGAGGAGGAGGCCGCGCGCGTGCATCGCAAGGGCCTCGCACGACTCTTCGCGCTCACGCTGAAGGACCAGGTCAAGGCGGTCGAGAAGTTGCCCGGCCTGCGCGAGCTGGCGCTGCACTTCATCCCCTTCGGCACCGAAGCGGAGTTGAAGGCGCAGCTCGTCGCCGCGACGCTGGAACGCACCTGCCTGATGGACCCGCTGCCGACTAACGCGGATGCCTTCGCACAACGCGCGCAGGACGCCAAGTCACGCATCTCGCTGGTCGCGCAGGAGCTGATGCGCCTGGCCGGTGCGCTGGTCGTCGAGCACGCTTCACTGACCAAGCGCTTCCTCACGCTCAAGGGCCAGCCCGACACGCTCGCCGACCTGCAGCAGCAGCTCGCCAAGCTGATGCCGAAGAACTTCCTGCTCGCGTACCCGTTCGAAAAGCTCACGCACTTCAGCCGCTACCTCAAGGCGATGGGCGTGCGCATCGACAAGCTGCGCACCAACCCTGCGCGCGACCTGCAACTGCTCGCCGAATGGAAGTCGCTCGCCCAGCCCTTCGAGCGCGAATGGCTCGCCAAGGCCAAGGCCGGCGTGATCGACCCGCAGCTCGAGGAATTCCGTTGGCTGCTCGAAGAGCTCCGCGTGGGGCTCTTTGCGCAGGAGCTCAAGACGCCGATGCCGGTCAGCGTGAAGCGGCTGCAGAAGATCTGGGACGCGCGGCCGCGCTGATGTGCTTTCGTCTTTTGCCCGCCGTGTTCGCTGTGACCAGGTTTTCCCGTGCCGCCAGCAAAGATGGCGCGCGGCCGGTGCGGTGCAAATAGTTTCCCACCTTGAACGACGCCCATGACCCCACGCCGCATCCATCACGCTGCCATCATCTGCAGCGACTACGCACGTTCAAAGCGCTTTTACACCGAGGTGCTGGGGCTGCGGGTTGTAGCCGAGACTTACCGAGCGGCGCGTGATTCGTGGAAGCTGGATCTGGCGCTGCCGGACGGTGCGCAGATCGAGCTGTTCTCTTTCCCCGGTGCGCCGCCTCGGCCGTCGTGGCCGGAGGCGCAGGGCTTGCGGCACCTGGCGTTCGTGGTAGACAACCTCGACGCGGAGCTCGCTGCGCTGACGGCTGCCGGCGTGGAGGTGGAGCCGGTGCGGGTCGACGAGCTCACCGGTGCGCGCTACACGTTTTTTGCGGACCCGGACGGACTGCCCTTGGAGCTGGTTGAACCCCGCCAGGGGTGATCGAGGCCAAGGGCGCGCCAATGGTGACCGCGCCTAGAGGCGGACGCGCAATTCCCCCGCGGCGTCGCGGAACAGTTGTGCGTCGCCGAAGCGGGCGCGTACCGGATTCGGTGGCGACGAATCGCTCAGCGTTTGCGTGCCGGTGTTGCGCCGTGGCGGCGTGACTGCGAGCGAGGCTGGGTCGATGGTGTGCCCGTGGCGTGCTGCGATTGCAGCAAGGGCCACCACGCGCAGGCCCTCGGCATCGGCGGCGGCACGTAGTTCGGCAAGCAGCGCGGCGTCCGAGCGGGCGATCCGCAGGAATGTGCTGAGCGCTTCGGTACTCATCGATGTCCTCCCGAGTGAAGCGGTACGGTCAACGCAAGTCTAGTCGCCCGGATGCTGCATCGGTGTGACCCGTGCGCGCCAGTATGGCGGCAGATCAATTTCCCGCCACCAGTCAGCCGAGGTGTCCTTGGGACTTGTGTTGCCGGGGTGGATGCGGCAGAGGCACAGCTTTGGATCGTCGGCCGCCATGACCTCGTTGTCGGCTGCGGCCCACACGAAGGCGTTGTCCTCACCGACGGTGCGGGCTTCAAACGGGTGTCGCTGCCAGTAGTCGCGGCGGTAGGCCAAGGTCGCGCCGCACACCCAGGGATCGGCGTCTTCGTAGCGGTAGAGCCAGCAGCGACCGGTGGCGGGCTCGTGAAATACCACGCTGCGGGATCCATGGATCGCGCGCTTGCTCGTTTTAAGCGCGGCTATCTGGCGCCGGATACGATCCGGCGCTTGCAGGTCGTCATCGTCCCAGTGCAGCAGGATCTGGCCGCGCGCGGCATCACAGGCGAGGTTCCGTTTGGTGCCCAGCGGCAGCCCCGCGGGGCACGGTTGGTGGCGCACGCGGCCGCTTGCCAGCGCGGGCGCGAGCGACTCGGGTAGCCCGTCTTCACTGACGATCAGGAGCTCCGCGTCGTCAAAGTCCTGCGACAGAAAACCTCCAACCGCCGCCGGCAGCCAGGTGTGCCGCGCGAAGGTCGGCATCAGGCAAGTGACGAGGGGGCGCAGCGGCATTGCGTGTCTTCAGGCCGCGAGGGCGGTCGCCAGTGCATCGAACGCGATGCGCATGCGCGGCGTGGCACGCAGTTCGCGATGCGCCGTCAGCCAGACGGGCAGCGGCGGTACGGCGAATTCGGGCAACAAGCGTACGAGGTCAGGGTCACGTGCCGCGACGCGTTGCATCGTGATGCCAATGCCCAGCCCGGCGCGCACGGCTTCCCACCCGACGATCTGGTTGTCGCAACGGAAGGCGAAGAAGTGCCGGTCGATCGCGAAACCGGCGGCGCGGAAGCCGTCGATCAACTGAGGTGACTGATCCAGGCCGACCCAGTCGTGATCGGCCAGCGTGTTCGGTGTGACGGGCGGGCGGCCGGCGAGATAGTCGGCGTGCGCGTAGAAGCCGAGCGGGTAGTCGGCGACATGGCGGGTCACGAGGCTGCCCTGTTCGGGCCGCACCATGCGGATTGCGATGTCGGCCTCGCGCGCGAGCAGGTTATCGATGCGGTTGGTGGCAACCAGTTCGATCTCGATCTCGGGATGCGCCGTGCGCAGTTGCGCGAGCACCGGCGGCAGGACATAGGCCGACATCATCTCGCTGGCGGTGAGCCGTACGGTACCTGCGAGCGTCTGCGCCCGGCCCGCCACCGCCAGCGATAGCGCCTGCGCCGCCGCCTGCATACGGCGCGCAGGCTCGACCAGCGCCTCACCGGCTTCGGTGAGGCTCAGGCCGCGGGTGGTGCGCTCGAACAGCGCAGCGCCTGTCTGGGCTTCAAGAGCTGCGATCTGGCGCGATAGCGTCGGCTGGCTGGTGTTCAACTGCGTCGCCGCGCGCGTCAGCGAACCTGCCTCCACCACGGCCAGAAAGGCTTGGACCAAGTCCCAGTCCGGCATTGGCGCGGCAGCGGCCTTGCTATTCATTTGTGAATGGCTGTCTTTCATTGATGCGCATTCTTTTGCATTTGGTGCCGCAGCACAATGGGGCCACATCGAACCGATGCAGTGGAGAACAGATCATGCGAGAAACGGTGCTTGTACTTGGGGCAAATGGGCGAATCGGGCGCGCCTTGGTCGAGGCCTTTTCTGCGGCCGGTTGGCTGGTGCGTGCGCAGATGCGCCGCGAACCCACGACTCCGTTGCCGGCGGGCGTCAGCGCGGTGATCTGCGATGCGCTGGATACGGCCGCGCTGATCGAGGCCGCGCACGGCGCTGACGTTCTCATCAACGCGCTGAACCCCGATTACACGCGCTGGGACACGCTTGTACCGCCGCTCGCGGCCAGCGTGCTGGCCGCTGCGCGCGCAAGTGGCGCCACGCTGATGCTGCCGGGCAATGTGTATAACTTCGGCGCCGAGTTGCCGCCGGTGCTGACTGAAGTGACGCCGGAAGTGGCGAATACCGACAAGGCGCGGATACGTATCGCGCTGGAGCAACAGATGCGCGCTGCGGCAGAGGAGGGGGTGCGCAGTATCGTGATCCGCGCCGGTGACTTCTTCGGCGGTGGCCCTGGCTCGTGGTTCGATCTGGTTATTGCGAAGGATGTCGGAAAAGGGCGTGTGACCTTGCCGGGGCCTGCCGACCTGCCCCATGCCTGGGCGTACCTGCCTGATCTGGCGCGGGTGTTTGTCGCGGTGGCCGCGCGGCGGGCCCAGCTCGCGCCCTTCGAAACCCTGCACTACGCAGGCGAAACCTTGACCGGCGCGGAGCTGCATCGGGCGATCGAAGAGGTATGCGGGCGGTCGTTGAAGCGAGCGCAGCTACCGTGGTGGGCGCTGCGTCTGGCATCGCCCTTCGTGCCGATATTCCGGGCCTTGTTCGCGATGCGCTACCTGTGGCTGAGGCCACACCGACTGGATGACGCGCGCTTGCGCCAACTGATCGGCACCTTGCCGCACACGCCGCTGCATCGCGCTTTGTCGACCGCGCTTGCGCCGATGCTCGCGCGGCCTGATTCGTCGCCGGCGACAGCGTGATCGCGGTGGCTACTGCGGCGGCGGTGTTGTGGACTTCGAGGTCGCCCCTGAACCAGACGACGAGCTGGAGGAACCGCCCGATCCGGAAGACGTACCGGTACCAACACGCCGCGCTGCCGCCTGGCCCACCGACGCGTTCAACGCGGCATTGACGATTGCATCGCAGTCGGTGCCGCCCGCCTGTTCGCAAGCGTCCATCATCTGTTGCCGTGAGGCGGACGTGACCGCCGGGCCACCGGCTTCGGCTGCGGGCGCTTCAGTGGACTCCTGCGCACGCGGCAGGCCACCAAGTGGCTTCGGCTTGTAAGCCGGAACTGTCGAGATCGTTGCATTGACCCGCTCGGCCTTCACCCCCGGAGGGGGCTGGTTGCCGTACTGCCAGCGGCCTTTCTCGTCACGCCACTTGAATACATCGTCCGCCGCATGCGACGGGGCCGATGCGATGAGCAGCGGCAGCAGCAGGAAGAGCGCGCACAGTCGAGCATTCATGATCGTGATTCCGGGCTTCATGACATCAGTGTAGCCCGCGTTCGATCGAGCGCGCACGCGCCCTCGTTAGTCCGCGACCGAAGGTGAGGCCGCCGGGCCCTCAGCGCGCCGCGGGCAACAGGGATTCGTAGAGTGCGAGATATTGCCGCGCGGCAAGCTCCCAACCGAAGTGACGCTGCATGCCGGCACGCTGCAGCTGCCGCCAGTGCAGTGGGTCGCGGTGAAGATCCAGCGCGCGGCGTACGCAGGCGAGCAGGGCTTCGCCGCTGGCGTAGTCGAACGCGAAGCCGGTCGCGCTGCCGTCCTTCAGCGTTTCCGCCGTTGCGTCGACCACCGTGTCGGCAAGACCGCCGGTGCGCCGCACGATGGGTGGCGTGCCGTAGCGCAAGCTGTACATCTGGTTGAGCCCGCAGGGTTCGAAACGCGACGGCATCAGGAAGATGTCCGCGCCCGCTTCGATACGGTGGGCCAGGCGCTCGTTGTAGCCCACGGTGACGGACACGCGGCCCGGATGGCGAGTGGCAAAGGCTTCGAACGCGGCTTCGAGTGGCTTTTCGCCGGACCCAAGTACCACCACCTGCGCGCCCATGGCGACCAGCGCGTCGCCCTCTTCGACCAGCAGGTCCGAACCCTTCTGATGGCCCATGCGGCTGACGACGCCCAGCAGGGGGCTGGTGCCGGGGTCGAGCCCGAGTTCGCGTCTCAGGGCGACCGTGTTGGCAGCCTTCTTGTCGAGGCTGTCGGCGTCGTAGCATGCCTCGATCAGCGGATCGGTCGCCGGATTCCACTGGTTCTCGTCGATGCCGTTGAGGATGCCCTGCAGGCGTGCCTTGCGGTAGCGCAACAGGCCGTCGAGCCCGCAGCCGTAGTCGGTCGTCTGGATCTCGGCGGCGTAGGTCGGGCTTACCGTCGTGATGCGGTCACACAGTTGCAGGCCGGCCTTGAGGAAGGAGAGCTTGCCGTGGAATTCAATGCCGTCGAAGCGGAAGCCGCGCCGCGGCAGTCCCAGGTCTCCGATGGCGGATTCGGGAAACTGGCCGTGGAAAGCCAGGTTGTGCACCGTGACCACGCTCGGCGTGTCGCCGCCCAGGTAGTGCTGGTAGGCGGGGGCCAGCGCGGTATGCCAGTCGTTGCAATGAAGCACATCGACCGGCCAACCGGTGTCTTTGCCATTTTCGGCGAGCCAGCTCGCGATACGCGAGAGCAGCCCGAAGCGCCAGACGTTGTCGTGCCATTCCTTGCCGTCTGAATCCACATACGGGTTGCCGGCGCGCTCGAAACGGCTCGGGCAATCGAGCAACCACAGGGTGACGCCGGGCGCGATCTCGCCCGCATCCAGCACGCGGGACTCGGGCAGGCGCACTGCGAGGCCGGGAATTCGCACGAATTCCCTGGCGTTCGGGAAGGCCTCGGCCATTGCCGGATAGCGTGGGACGAGCACGCGCACCTTGCAGCCCGCCTGCGCAAGCGCAGGCGGTAGCGCTGCGGCAACGTCGCCCAGCCCCCCGGTTTTTACCCAGGGGGCAATCTCCGCGCTGGCGAAAAGGACGTGGATTGGTTGCCGCTTCTTCTTCATCGAATCAGATTCATCTTCTGCCCGAGCATGGCCGGTGTGACCAGCGTGATGCCGGATTCGGTGACATGGAAGCGTTTGCGGTCCTGCACCGGGTCGACGCCGATCTGCGTGCCTTCCGGTATCACGCAGCGCTTGTCGAGCACGCACTTCTTCAACACGCAGTGGCGACCGATGTCCACGTTGGGCAGGATCACGCAATCCTCGATCAGCGAGTAGCTGTTCACCCGCACGCCGGAGAACAACATCGTTCGCCGGATGGTCGAGCCGCTGATGATGCAACCGCCCGAGACCATCGAATCGACGGCTGCGCCGCGTCGGTCGTCGTCATCGAAGACGAACTTGGCGGGTGGGCTCTGCGGCTGCCAGGTCCAGATCGGCCAGTCTTCGTCGTACAGGTTCAGTTGCGGGATCACCTGCACCAGATCCATGTTGGCTTCCCAGTACGCGTCGAGCGTACCGACGTCGCGCCAGTAGGCGGGCTTGCCCGGATCGCCGACGCAACTTTCGGCAAAGCTGTGCGCGAAGGTGCGATAGCGCTTCACGCAATGCGGGATCACATCCTTGCCGAAGTCGTGGGTGGACTTCGGATCGTCCGCGTCGCGCAGCAGCTGTTCGAACAGGAAGCGCGCGTTGAACACATAGATGCCCATGCTGGCCAGCGCGACGTCCGGTTTGCCGGGCATCGGCTGCGGATTGGCGGGTTTCTCGGCGAAGTCGACGATGCGATTGTTGTCGTCCACCGACATCACGCCGAAGCCCTTGGCCTCTTCAATCGGCACTTCGATGCAGGCTACGGTCAGATCCGCCTTCGATTCCGCGTGCGCGGCAAGCATGCGGCCGTAGTCCATGCGGTAGATGTGATCGCCCGACAGCACCAGCACGTATTCCGGATTCGCATGGCGGATCTCGTGCAGGTTCTGGAACACCGCGTCGGCGGTGCCCTGATACCACTGCGATTCATCCACCTGTTGCTGCGCCGGCATGATCTCGATGAACTCGCCGAGGCGGCCGTCGAGGAAGCTCCAGGCGAGCTGCAGATGCCGGATCAGGCTTTGGGCCTTGTACTGTGTTGCCACCCCGACGCGGCGGATGCCCGAGTTCACGCAATTGGACAACGTGAAATCGATGATGCGGAACTTGCCCCCGAAAGGTACCGCGGGCTTCGAACGCCAGTCGGTCAGTTGCTTGAGCCGGCTACCGCGACCACCGGCCAATACGATGGCGAAGGTGTTGCGAGTGAGCTGGCTGACAAAGCGTGGTTCGCGAGCGCTGCGTCCGCCCGCCGTCGATGCTTGATCGGCTGCCATGATGTCCCCCGTTGAGATGTGTGAACCCGGATTGCTCCGCTGCGGTCCCCCGACCGCCTCGGCACCCGGACTTTTTCAGGCTGGTGTTGCCAGCGTGTGATAAAGCAAGCCGGATGCCGCGTGCTGTTCAAGCGGAATCTTGCGCTTTTCTGAATTAAGTATCACCGCCGCTGCCAGGGCCGCAATGGCGGCGCGGCGGGCTGTTGCGCCAGATCAGGTGCGCGCCCACCATCGGCGCATTGTGCACCTGCAGCGCACCAGCTCGGGGCGGCCGGCGCCAAGTGCGCAAGCCCGACATGGGGCGTGTTGCGCTTGCGATGTTCCAGAGCGCGCAGCAACCCGGCCTCGAAATGTGCTGCAGTGCATGATTGGCACCATACGGTACGGTATGGTGTAATGCGCCGCATCGGGGGCTGAGATCCAGCTTCGCAACGTATGTAAGGAATCGCGCCATGACCGTCGCCAATCCCTATCCGCACCTGCTCGCACCGCTTGATCTGGGCTTCACCACGCTGCGTAACCGCACGCTGATGGGTTCGATGCATACCGGGCTGGAAGAGGCCAAGGATGGCGCCGACCGCATGGCCGCCTTCTACGCGGAGCGCGCCAAGGGTGGTGTCGGCTTGATCGTGACGGGTGGCATCGCGCCGAACCTGCAAGGCCGTGCCTACCCCTCGGCCGCGCAGTTGTCCTGGCCCTGGCAGGTCGGCCACCACAAACCGGTGACCGATGCAGTGCATGAAGCCGGCGGCAAGATCGCGATGCAGATTCTGCATACCGGCCGCTATGCCTATCACCCGCTAGCGGTGTCGGCCTCACGCATCAAGTCGCCGATCAGCCCGTTCAAGCCGTGGGAGCTGGGCCGCTTCGGCATCGCCAAGACGATCCGCGACTTTGCCAACTGCGCGGCGCTCGCGCGCAAGGCCGGCTACGACGGCGTCGAGGTGATGGGCAGCGAGGGCTACCTGATCAACCAGTTCATCGCCTCCTGCACCAACCACCGCACCGATGCCTGGGGCGGCGATTTCAAGAACCGCATCCGCTTCCCGATCGAAGTCGTGAAGGCGGTGCGCAAGGCAGTCGGCCCCGACTTCATCATCATCTATCGCCTCTCGATGCTCGATCTGGTCGAGGGCGGCAGCACCTGGCCGGAGGTGGTCGAGCTGGCTCAGGCGATCGAAGACGCTGGCGCGACGATCATCAACACCGGCATCGGCTGGCATGAGGCCCGCGTGCCGACGATCGCCACCAGCGTGCCGCGTGCCGCCTTCGCCTGGGTGACCAAGCGCCTGAAGGATGCGAACGTGGTGAAGATTCCGCTCATCACCACCAACCGCATCAACACGCCCGAAGTGGCCGAACAGGTGCTGGCCGATGGCTGCGCCGACATGGTGTCGATGGCGCGCCCCTTCCTCGCCGATCCGGCCTTCGTGAACAAGGCGAAGGCGAACAAGGCCGACGAGATCAACACCTGCATCGGGTGCAACCAGGCCTGCCTGGACCATGTGTTCGAACAGAAGCTCGCCTCCTGTCTCGTGAACCCGGTCGCGGGCCGCGAGACGGAGCTCAAGTTCATTCCGACTGCCAGGAAGAAGACTGTTGCCGTCGTCGGTGCCGGCCCGGCTGGCATGGCCACCGCGATGTACACGGCCCAGCGCGGCCATGCGGTGACGCTGTTCGACGCGCAGGAAGAACTCGGCGGCCAGCTCAACATCGCCAAGCAGGTGCCCGGCAAGGAAGAGTTCTACGAGACGATCCGCTACTTCAAGCGCCAGCTCGAAAACGCCAAGGTCGATCTGAAGCTCGGCAAGCGGGTCGAAGCCGCAGAGCTGAAGGGTTTCGACGAGGTGGTCATCGCCACCGGCATCCAGCCGCGCGGTCTGTCGGTGCCCGGTGGCGATCACCCGAAAGTGCTCTCGTATATCGACGTGCTGCGCGACAAGAAGCCGGTTGGCAAGCGCGTGGCGGTGGTGGGTGCGGGCGGTATCGGATTCGATGTGGCGGAGTTCCTCACGCACGAAGGTCACTCGCTGGCGCTGGATCTCGATGGCTGGCTCAAGGAGTGGGGCGTCGACCCGACGTACGAACGCGGCGGCGCGCTCGCGAAGCCGCAACCCGCACCGAGCCCGCGCGAAGTCGTGATGCTCCAGCGCAAGACGAGCAAGATGGGTGCAGGCCTCGGCAAGACCACTGGCTGGATTCATCGCGCGGCGCTGAAGAACAAGCGCGTGCAGATGATGACCGGTGTCGAGTACCTGAAGGTGGATGACGCAGGTCTGCACATCCGCGTTGGCGACAAGGAGCAAGTGCTTCCGGTCGACAACGTGGTGGTGTGTGCCGGGCAAACGCCGCAGCGCAAGCTGGCCGACGAGCTTGCCGCAATGGGCAAGACCGCCCATGTGATCGGCGGCGCTGATGTGGCTGCCGAGCTGGATGCCAAGCGGGCGATCCGCCAGGGCGCTGAACTGGCCGCATCGCTTTGAGCGGAGGTCGCATGAGCGCCAAACCAAACCGCCTCGCCCGCACACTGGCCAAGCTCGATGCGCTACCCGCCTTCCTGCGCCCCGCGGCACGTAACCTCGCGCTGCGCCGCGCTGTGCCCTTCACCGGCACGGCGAAGCTGGATTACCTCGAGATGACCCCGACGCGGGTCGAGATCGCGATTGCGAATCGCCGCCCGGTGCAGAACCACATCCAGGGCGTACACGCGGCGGCAACGACCTTGCTGGCAGAGACCGCCACCGGCATGGTGGTTGGCATGAACGTGCGTGACGACTGCCTGCCGCTCGCGAAGTCACTCACCGTGCATTTTCGCAAGCGCGCCACCGGTAGTCTGCGTGCGGTCGCCACGCTGACGCCCGAGCAGCGGCAACTGATGCAGGACACCGACAAGGGCGAGGTCAGCGTCGCGGTCACCGTGACCGACGAGGCCGGCGAGCACCCAGTTGAGTGCGAATTCATCTGGGCTTGGATTCCAAGTCACCGACCCAAGCACTGACCGCCGCAGATCTGCGCTTGAGCAGAATCTGATCCAGCGCTGCCCTAGCCGGCGCGGAGCCGATACCATGCGTGCATTTCGTGTCACGCATGGAGTGCTTCATGGAGTTTCAATCGCGGAGTCGCGTTCCGTTGTTGGTGTTGGCGGTGCTCCTGCTCGGGGCGGTCATCTTTGGACTCGCCGGCACGATCGGTTCCGGCAACGTCGGTGTGCGCACCACGCTAGGGGTGATCTCCTCCGAGGCGGTGACCCCCGGCGTCTATCTGAAATGGCCCTTCATCTCGAGCATTTCAGAATTCAGCGCAAAAGAAGTCGCGATTGATCTGCAGGACCTGACGCCCAAGGCCAAGGACAACCTGAGCCTGCGCGACATGGATGTGAGCGTCTACTATAAGGTCGCCGATTCGCAGATCCCGGCCCTGCAGGTGAAGTACGCCGGCCAGTCGGTGCGCGATGAGCACTCGGGCATCTGGTTGCCGGCGCAGGGTGTGGTGATGCGCATCGTGCGCAATGCCGTGTATGAAGAAGTTGCCCGCGTTGACTCCCTGGTGATGCACACCAAGCGCGACGAGATGGCCGCATCGATCCGGCGCAATGTTCAGGCAGAACTGGATCGCAACGATCCGCATGTCTTCACCGTGACGCGTGTCGTGATCCGCGCTGTGGTGACGGACCCGTCGATCGAGGAGTCGATTCGCGCCGCGGTGGCGAACCAGAAGAAGCTCGAAGCGATGACGATCCAGACCGAAATCGCCAAGAAGCAGGCGGAGATCCGCGTCACCGAAGCCGAGGGCATCGCCCGCGCCAACAAGATCATCGCCGACAGCCTCACCCGAGAATACCTGCAGCACGAAGCCAATCAGGCGCTGCAGACCTTCGCCGAGAAGGGCAACACCAATACCGTCGTTGTGCCGGCCAACATGACGTCGGCACCGTTGATCAACATCCCGGCGCACACCGGCAAATGACGCGGCGCTTGGGTTGCAGTGGCTTGCTGGCCGCGCTTGCGCTGAGCCTGCTCGCGACCTCGGCGCAGGCTACCGACGAGGTGCGCTGCCATGTCAGCTACGGCGGCGAAACCCGGCTGCTGCGCGCCAATGCGGTCAGCTCTTCCTACGAAGTCGCGCCGGTTTCGATCGGCTCGTACTTCTTGTTCCGCATCGTATTCGAGCGCCCGCCGGCGCAGAGCGCATCCGTGAAGCTGTACACCTATGCCGACCGCGACGACGCAGCGGTGCCGATCCATGTGGCCGAATTCCCCTTGCCGCTCGCGAGCGGCGGGCGTTTCGGCTTCACCGGCATGCAGCGGGTGTACGAGCCGGTGCGCGACGGCGAGCTTGAATACTGGTGTGAGTTTGGCAAGAAGAGGGCAGCACAATGAGCGCGACGAAGATGCTTGTGGCGGCGCTGTCGGTGCTTGCACTGGTCGCGCCGGCTAAGGCGGATACGCTTCGCCTGATGTTCGTCGGCGACATCATGCTGGACGACGGTCCGGGTAAGACGATTGCCGCCGGCGGTGACCCGCTGGCCGAGTTCGATGCGCTGCTGCGCGGCGCCGACTTTACGATCGGCAACCTGGAGTGTCCGGTCGCGACGACTGGCAAGGCGCTCGACAACAAGCCCTGGACCTTTCGCGCCGATCCGTCCGTGATGCGCGTGCTGAAAGGCCGCTTCGATGCACTTGGGGTTGCCAACAACCATTCGGGCGATTACGGCCGTGAGGCGTTCGTCGAAACCCTCAAGTATGTGCGCGCGGCGGGTATCGCGAGTTTTGGTGGCGGCGCCAATCTGGTCGAGGCCCACGCGCCGTTGTGGATTGAACAGAAGGGCCTGCGCATCGCGGTGTTGGCCTACAACGAATTCAAGCCGCGCAGTTTCGAGGCGGGTGCGAAGTGGCCCGGCATTGCGTGGAGCGAGGATAGCCAGGTCGTTGCGGACATCAAGAATGCGCGCAAGGCGGGCGCGGATCTGGTGATCCCCTTTATGCACTGGGGCTGGGAGCACGAGCCTGAGCCCGGTCCGCGCCAGGTTGAACTTGCGCACCGGATGATCGACGCGGGCGCCGATGTGGTCGTGGGTGGGCATCCGCATGTCACGCAGGGTGCGAGCCTTTACCGCGGCAAGCCGATCATCTGGAGCCTCGGTAACTTCGTCTTCGACGGTTTCAATACGGCCGCGTCGACAACCGGCTGGGTGTTGCGGCTCGATCTCGATCGTCAAGGCGCTTCAGCGTTCAGCGTTGTGGTCGCGCATCAGGATGAGGCGGGTACCGCCCATCTGTCGAAGGACGCAGCGCCGTGCTGGCGGCGTGGCGAGCGAGTGGTTTCGCTGAGTTGCGGACCAGCGACGCCTTGAGCGGCTGACGCAAGAGTTTTCTTGTCTGCCTTCCGGCGACAGTCTCTTTCACGGGCCGGCCTGCCTGTCGCGTGACGCATATCAACCGCAAACGCAGGATTGGCTTGCGTGCGAGTCATCCGAAGCAAACAATTGCACCGCGCGTCCGCGGCGCATTGCTGACGCGGCAGTCTAGTTTCAGACGCCCCCAACCTCTCGGTGGAGAATCCCCGATGCTCCGGTTTCATAAATCGCCCGCACTGCGCTTGATCTGTGTAGCGGCGTTGCTGCTGCTTTCTCGTGGCGTACAGGCTTCCCTCATGTCACCCGAAATGGAAGACAAGGTTGCCAACTTTCTTGCGTGGTTCATCCTGATCGCTTTGCCGCCCGGCGCGATTGCGCTTTTCTGGCTGGTACACATCCTTCCGGAAAAGGTGGCGCACAAGAAACACCATCCGCAAACCGAAGGCATCACAACCTTGTGCCTGCTCTCGCTGGTTTTCGGTGGTCTGCTGTGGCCGATTGCGTGGCTGTGGGCCTATACCAAGCCGATCGGCTACAAGATGGCCTACGGCACCGACAAACACGACGACTACTATCTTGAACACGGCGAGAAGCTCTCCGCCGCAGTTGATGACGATGTCGTCCGGAAAGATATTGCCCACCTTAAGGAAGAACTCGATCAGATGGCCAAGGTTCGCAAACTGAGCCCCGAACTCGAAGCGATTCGCGCCCAGTTGTCGGCGCGCAGCCAGGGAGGGGCCGTCTGATGGAAGCGATCCTCGTAGGCATTTACGCCTTCTTCGTCTGGCTGATCTTTTTCAAGTTCAAGCTGCTGCCGTGGAACACCACCTCGAAGGTCATCGTTGTCACGATTCCGGTGGTGGGCCTGACTTGGTTGATCCTCACCCTTAACGTCATCGCGCCGTCGTCCGCCGATGTGCGCGTCATCAAGTACACCGTGCAAGTGGTACCGCAAGTGCGTGGCCGTGTCATCGCCGTGCCGGCCGAGGGCAACGTGCACATGAAGAAGGGCGACGTGCTGTTCAAGCTAGACCCGACGCCCTATGAGCAGACGGTCCGCTCCTTCGAGTCGCAACTTGCTTCGGCGATCGCGAATGCGAAGAACCTCGGCGAACAGCTGAAGGCTGCGACCAGCAAGACTGAAGGCATCCGTGCCCAACTCGATCTTGCGCAGAAGCGCGTCGCCGAGTTCACGGAACTGGCGAAAACCGAGGCGGGCACCAAGTTCGACCTTGAACAGGCGCTGGCTAACGTCAAGCAGGTCAAGGCCGAGTTGGCAGCCGCCGAGGCGAGTGAGCGTCAGGTCAAGGAGCAGATCGGTGCTCAGGTGAACGGCGAGCAAGCCCAGGTCGCTGCAATCCGCGCGCAACTCGACAACGCCAAGTGGGAGCTGTCACAGACCACGATGTATGCGCCGGCCGACGGTACCGTCATCAACAACCAGTTGCGCGTTGGCTCCTGGGTGGTGCCGATGCCGCTGCAGCCCGCGATGGTGTTTGTCGAGGACGAGCAGCAGATTCTCGCCCTCTACGCGCAGAACGAGCTCTACAACGTGGAGCCGGGTAACGAAGCCGAGATTGCCTTGCCGACTTATCCGGGCGAAGTGATCAAGGCCAAGGTGCAGTCGATCGTGTGGGCACAGGGCCAGGGGCAGATCCCGATGAGCGGCCAGATCCCGCAAACCGGTGCGCAGCCGCTGCCGCCGGGCCGTTTCGCGGTCAAGCTGGAACTTGAAGAGAAGCATCGCGATCTGTTCCTCGCCGCGGGCGCTACTGGGCACGGCGCGATCTACACCGAACATATCAAACCGGTGCAGCTGGTTCGCCGCGTGATCGTACGGGTGAATTCGATTCTGAATTACCTGGTCCTGAAGCTTCACTGAGGAACGGACCATGGCTGATTTCAACCTAAGCCGCGCGGCGTTCGCCGTCGCGCTGGCGCTCGTAGCGGGCGGATGCGCGCTGCAGTCTCCGCCCAAAGGGGCGGATCTGCGCGCGCAGACCTTGCCGAACGCGCCGCTGCCCGAAAGCTGGAAGGCTGGCGCGCCCTCCGGACAATTCGAAGATGGCTGGCTGGCCCGCTTCAATGACCCGCAACTGATTGCACTGGTCAACGAGGCGATCGCCAACAACCCGGATCTGAAGGTCGCTGCGGCCCGCATCGAGCAGGCCAGTGCAATCGTTACGGCGTCCGGCGGCAGCCTCTGGCCCAGCGTGATGGCCTATGGCCGCACCGGCGGCAAGATGTCGGACGGCAGCGGCCTGACCGGCGGTGGTCTCAGCGTCAACTGGGAACTCGACCTGTGGGGGCGTGTGCGTTCGCAACGTGCTGCCGCTACCGCGCAGTACGACAGCACGGTTGCCGATCTGGCCTGGGCGCGTCAGTCGCTCGCGGCTGGTGTGGCGCGTGCCTGGTATCTCGCGATCGAGGCGCAGCAGCAACGCAAGCTGGCCGAGCAATCGATCGCCGCGACGCAAAGCCTGATCAAGCTGGAAGAGACCCGCCAGCGCGTCGGCAATACCGACGGCACTGCGGTGTCAACTGCACGCGAGGCCTTGGCGGCACGGCAGGATTCGCTCGAGCAGCTCAAGTTGGCGGAAACGCAGACCCAGCGCGCGCTGGAGCTCTTGCTGGGTCGCTATCCCGCGGCTGAGTTGGCGGTGGCGGGCAATATGCCTGCGATGCCCGAAGCGGTGCCGGCCGGTTTGCCGTCGCAGCTGCTGGAGCGCCGCCCGGACATCATCTCGGCCGAGCGCAAGGTCGCCGCGAGCTTCTACATGGTCGAAGAGGCCAAGGCTGCGCGGCTGCCGGCAATCAAGCTGACCGCAGGCGTCAACTCGATCGACAGCTCGCTGTTCGTTCTGGCCGACCGCAACAACCCGGTGTGGAGCATGGGGGCCGGCATTGTGGCGCCGCTGTTCACCGGCGGGGCATTGCAGGCGCAGGTCGAGGCGAAGACGGCCGAGCAGAAGGCCGCCGTAGCCGCTTACACCGCGGCCGGGCAACGTGCCTTCGCCGATGTCGAGAACGCGCTGGCTGCCAACGTGACCTTGCAGACGCGTGCCAAGCAGCTTGATGCCCGCGTGCTCGAAAACCGCCGCCAGGTGGAGCTTGCGAACCATCGGCTGCGTGTCGGGTCGATAGACCGTCGTGCGTTGATCAACGAAGAGCTTGGTCTGATCGCCGTGCAGGGCGAACAGCTGCGTGTGCAAAGTGATGCGCGCGTGCAGCGTGTGAATCTGCATCTGGCGCTCGGCGGCGATTTTGCGCCGTCGGCGCCGCTTGCGGCGACAACAAAGTAAGGGCAAACCGCCGCTGCCGGGTAACCGGCGGCGGCGGCCGCCAAACCCGATTGCAGGCCGACGCGGCCGCAGCATCCACGCCGAAGCCGGTCTGCCTCATCCAAAGGAGGTCGTCATGTCCGGCAACAAGAAGAAGCATTCCGCCAAGAAGTCCGAACCGGCCGCGCCGGTTTCGACTGAACCGATGAGCGCCAAGGCTTACGACAAGGAGCTCAAGCGCCTGCATGTCGAGCTGGTCAAGCTGCAGCAGTGGGTGGTGGCGAAGGGGCTGAAGGTCTGCATTGTCTTCGAGGGGCGTGATGGTGCCGGCAAGGGCGGCACCATCAAGGCGATCACCGAGCGCGTCAGCCCGCGCGTGTTCCGCGTTGTGGCACTGCCAGCGCCGACCGAGCGCGAAAAGACCCAGATGTACATCCAGCGCTATATCCCGCACTTTCCGGCGGCCGGCGAGATCGTGATCTTCGACCGCAGCTGGTACAACCGCGCCGGGGTCGAGCGGGTGATGGGTTTTGCGAAGCCGGAACAGGTGAAGAAGTTTCTCGATGTGGTGCCGATGGTCGAGAAGGCCATGGTCGAATCCGGCATCATCCTGCTCAAGTACTGGCTGGAAGTCAGCCCCGAGGAGCAGGAGCGCCGCCTGAGCGACCGCATCGACGACGGCCGCAAGGTCTGGAAGCTTTCGCCGATGGATGTGAAGTCCTTCGATAAGTGGGACGACTACACCGTGGCCCGCGACGAGATGTTCGAGAAGACCGATTCGTCCTGGGCGCCGTGGTTTGTCGCGCGTTCTGAGGACAAGAAGAAAGTGCGCCTCAACGTGATCAGCCACCTGCTCGCGCATGTGCCTTACGAAGAGATTCCGGCAGAGAAGGTCAAGCTGCCCAAGCGCAAGATCGGCCGCGTGAAGGCGACCGACTATCCGTTCAAGTACGTGCCGGAAAAGTACTGATCAGGCGGGCCGGAGCTTCGGCACCGGCCGCCTGCTGCGACTTGCAAGAAACCCGCTCAGGCGGGTTTCTTGTTTTGTGCGATGTAACGCTCGATTGCGGTCTGTGCGTTGAAGATCATGCGATCGCGCCCGAGCCGATCGGCCAGGCCGGAGTGTTGCACCATCGCCAGCGCGTCGGGGTTCAGCCCCGCCAGCCAGAGGGTGATGCCGCGTTCGGCGACGCGTTTGTCGCCATCGGCGAGCATCTGCAGTGCCGAGTACTCGATGTCTGGCACGCGGCTCATATCCAGCACGATGACCTTAGGTTTGTGTTCTGCGGCCAGTTCGTTGAGCCGATCCCCGACGACCGTCGCATTGAGGAAGAAGATGCGGCCTTCGGGGCGTGCGACCAGCAGACCTTCGAAGCGTTCATCCTCCGGATGCTCGGGAGATAGCGGGCGCAACACGTCGGTGCCGGGCTTGCGACCGAGCGCATAGACGTGCGGGCGTGCGGTCTGGCTGGCGAGGCCCACCAGCGAAATGATGATCGCGATCAGGATCCCGTTGAGCGTGCCGAACAGCAGTACGCCAAGCATCGCCGCGCAGGCCCAGCGGAATTCCATGTTGCGGATCTTGCGGATCGCCATGAATTCCTTCGGCCGGATCAAGCCGACCGAATACACGATCACGACCGCCGCCAGCGTCGCGTTCGGCAGCAGGCCCAGCATTGGCGCGAGCAGCAGCATTGTCGCGAGTGCAGCGCCGGCGGTCACCAGCGAGGCCTTCTGCGATTGCGCACCCGCGGAGCGAACGACCGCCGTTTGCGACGTGCCGCCACCGGCCGGCATTGCGCCGAGGAAGGCGCCGCCGAGGTTGGCCGCGCCGGTCGCGATCAGCTCACGGTTGGCGTTGATGCGGGGTTCGTCGTTACGCGCAAAGGCGCGCCCGGCTGCGATGCTCTCGGTGAAGCTCATCAGCGCAATACCGGCTGCACCAGGAATCAACTGCGCCACCAGGCTGACATCCGGCAGGGTCAGCGACGGGAAGCCTTGCGGGATCAAGCCGACGATCGACACACCCATCGCGTTCAAACCCAGCAGCCAGGATGCCGCGATCCCGCCGCCGACGGCGACCAGCGGCGCCGGCGAATGTGGCCAGAGTTTCTCCATGCCGATCAATACAGCGAGCGTTGCCGCTGCGACCAACGCGGTCATCATCGACGCGTCCGGCAGGTGCTGTACGACGGTGACCAGATCGTGGAAGAAGTTCTGCTTCGTGATGTGCAGGCCAAGCAGCTTGGGAACCTGATCGAGCACGATCACCAGCCCGATGCCGGCCTTGAAGCCAGTCAGGACCGGCGTGGAAATGAAGTTCGCGACAAAGCCCAGCCGCAACGCGGACGCGAGCATCAGCAGGACGCCGACGAGCGCCGTCAGCGTGGCCGCCGCCGCGATCAGTTTCGTCGGATCACCGTCCGGCACGGCCAGCGCCAGTTCGGTACCGGCGAGGATTGCGAGGGTCGTGGTGGAGCTGACGCTAAGCACCCGCGAGGTGCCAAGCAGCGCATAGATCACCATCGGGACGAGGGCTGTGTACAGGCCGACCGCGACGGGAAGGCCCGCCACCGTGGCGTAGGCCATCGCCTTCGGAAGTACGACCGCGGCCGCAGTGAGGCCGGCGATCACGTCGAATTTCAAGCCTGGGCCGCCGGATGCTGCATTGGCGGTGGAAGGTGTGGCCGCTCCGTGGGACATGCAGGACTCCGTCAGGTTGGCGCGGTGCTCGCGCGAACTGATTATGACCCTTGCGTGGAGCGGGTGAAACTGACGTGCATCAGCCTGCGGCGGGGCGATGGGCCGATTTCAGGCGGATGTAGACGGTCTTGGTGACCTTGGCCACGAGCTGCCCTTGGGCGTCGAGGATGTCGACATGAAAAGTGGGCAGGTACTTGTCGCCGTTGGCTGTCTTGTCGATCACATCGGCGATCTGCGCGTCGTCGAGGCGAAAGCGCGCGGTGACGGTGCCGCGCCCCGGCGTGACGAACTCGATCGTTGCGGCACGATCCCACACCAGGTACTTGGGGCCGAGTACCTGCAGGAGCATCAGCATGAACCACGGATCGGTCATCGAAAACAGGTTGCCACCGAAATGGCTGCCGACGTAGTTGCGGTTGTACCAATGCAGCTGGAGTGCGACGTCGGCTTCGCGGAAGTCGTCTGAGATCCGCTTTGCCCGGATGCCGGCAAAGAAGAACGGTGGCCACAGGTTGATCAGGCGTCGGAAGGTGGTGGCTTTCATGCTGTTGCTTGCTTGGGCAGGAGTGCACATCTTCACCGATCGGCTTGAATTCGACGATCAGTAATTGCCCTGTTGAGATCGGCACTCGCATGGCGCCACTCGGGTGAAAATAGCGCTTGACCTTCCCATGATGGTAAGGCTGACGCTACGGGCTCCAGGTACAGCAATGGACGTAACAGCGATGAACACAACGATCACCCCGGTTTCGAAGGAGCTTGACCTGCCGATCAGCGGCATGACCTGCGCTTCCTGTGTTGCGCGCGTCGAGCGTGCGTTGCAGGCCGTGCCCGGCGTGCAGTCGGTGAGCGTCAATCTGGCCACCGAGCGCGCCCGTGTCACGAGTGCGGCCGTGCTCGACACCGCAGTGCTGCGCGAGGCGGTGCAAAAGACTGGCTTTGAGGTGCCGCTCGCCGAGCTAGACCTCGGTATCAAGGGAATGACCTGCGCCTCGTGCGTCGCACGGGTCGAGAAGGGCCTCAAGCGGGTGCCGGGGGTGCTGGATGCGGCGGTGAATCTGGCGACGGAGTCTGCGCGCATCCGCACGTTGCCCGGCGTTGGTGTCGAGGCGGTTGCCGCGGCGATCGAGGCGGCGGGTTTTGAAGCAGTGCTGCCGCAAGCGGACGCGACCCCCGAGGCCGAGCGGGCCCCTGCCGTCGACCGCGACGGCATCCGCGTGGTGCTGGCCGCGTTGCTGTCGCTGCCGCTCGTGGTGCCGATGCTAGGCGAACTCGTCGGCCGCCACTGGATGTTGCCAGGCTGGCTGCAACTTGTTCTCGCAACGCCGGTGCAGTTCTGGCTCGGGGCGCGCTTCTACCGCGCCGGCTGGCATGCGCTGCGCGCGGGTGCCGGCAACATGGATCTGCTGGTTGCGCTTGGTACGTCGGCTGCGTTCGGCTTGTCGGTGTGGCAGTGGTTCGCTGGCGGCATGCATCTCTACTTCGAGGCGTCCGCGGTGGTGATTACGCTGGTGCTGCTGGGCAAGTGGCTGGAGGGGCGCGCGAAGCGGCAAACCGCGGCCGCGATCCGCGCCTTGCAGGCCCTGCGCCCGGACACCGCACGCGTGTTGCGTGACGGCCGTGAGCAGATGCTGCCCTTGGCGCAACTGCGCCTCGGCGACCAGGTGGTTGTGCTGCCGGGCGAGCGTGTCGCTGTGGATGGCGAAATCCTTGAAGGCATCAGCCAGTTCGACGAATCGCTGATCACCGGCGAGAGTCTGCCGGTGGCGCGCGAACCGGGCGAACCGGTGATCGGCGGCGCGATCAACGGTGAGGGCAGGGTGGTGGTGCGCACCACCGCGCTGGGGGCCGAGAGCACGCTGGCCCGCATCATCCGCCTTGTCGAAAGCGCGCAGGCAGCCAAGGCGCCGATCCAACGCCAGGTCGACAAGGTCAGCGCGGTATTCGTGCCGGTGGTGCTGGTGATCGCGCTCATCACATTCGTGGGCTGGTGGCTTGCGACCGGCGATGTGAGCAACGCGGTGATCAACGCGGTTGCGGTGATGGTGATTGCATGCCCGTGCGCACTCGGCCTCGCCACGCCGGCTGCGATCATGGCCGGCACCGGTGTCGCGGCCAAGCACGGCATCCTGATCAAGGATGCCGAGGCGCTCGAAATCGCGCACAGCGTTGGTGTGGTCGCCTTCGACAAGACCGGCACGCTTACCGAAGGCCGCCCGACCCTGGCGGCGATCGCCGCGGTGGGCAAGGACTCGGCGCTCCTCGCAGACGCCGCCGCCCTGCAGGCTGGCAGCGCGCACCCGCTGGCGCAGGCGGTGCTCGATGCGGCCAAGGCGCTCGCGATTGCGGTGCCGGCCGCCAGCGATTTGCGCGCCCTGCCAGGCCGCGGCGTGAGCGGTGTTCTGAACGGTGTCACGCTGCAGTTGGGTAACACCCGTCTGCGCGACGAACTCGGGCTTGATGCGGGCCCGTTTGCAGCGCGCGCCGACGAGCTCGCGGCAGCGGGGCGCACCGTGTCATGGCTGATGGCGATACCGGCAGGCGGCGCGCCCGAGTTGCGCGGGCTGCTCGCGTTCGGCGACCGCGTCAAGCCGCAGGCCATCGTTGCAGTGCGTGAGTTGCGGGCGATGGGCGTCAAGAGCGTGATGATTACCGGTGACAACGCAGGTGCCGCGCAAGCGGTGGCGGCCGAGCTGGGCATCGACGAGGTGCTCGCCAACGTCTTGCCGGGCGACAAGGCTGCGCGTGTCGCCGCGCTCAAGGCCGGCGGTGTGCGGGTTGCGATGGTGGGCGACGGCATCAACGACGCTCCGGCGCTCGCTGCCGCCGATGTCGGCATCGCAATGGCGACCGGCACCGAGGTGGCGATGCATGCGGCGGGCATCACGCTGATGCGCGGTGACCCGGCACTGATTGCCGACGCCCTCGATATCTCCCGGCGCACCTGGCGCAAGATCCAGCAGAACCTGTTCTGGGCATTCGCCTACAACGTCGTCGGTATTCCGCTCGCGGCCGCAGGCATGTTGTCGCCGGTCATCGCGGGTGCGGCGATGGCGTTCTCGAGTGTCAGCGTGATCACCAACGCGCTGCTGCTCACACGCTGGCGGCCGGTGCCGAGCAGCCGGCAGCGTTGATCCGGCATTGCCATGACGATGCACAGGCTCGAACTGTTTGGCCCCGTCGCGCGAGGCGGGCGTTCTGCGGAGTTGAAGACATGAACATCGGTGCTGCCGCCAAGGCATCCGGCCTCTCGGCCAAGATGATCCGCCACTACGAATCGATCGGACTGTTGCCGCCCGGTGTGCGTGGCGACAATGGCTATCGGCGCTATTCGGCGCGCGATCTCGACACCCTTCGTTTCGTGCGCCATGCCCGTGAGCTGGGATTTCCGCTTGAGACGATCCGGCACTTGCTGTCGCTGTGGCAGGACCAGCATCGCAGCAGTGCGGACGTGAAAACGCTGGCCCTGGCGCAAGTGGCGGAGCTCGATCGCCGCATCGCGGATCTCACGCGCATGCGCGACGCCATCGCCGCGCTCGCCATGCGCTGCCACGGCGACGAGCGGCCCGAGTGCCCGATCCTGGAAGAGTTGCGCGACGGATCCGGCGCGGCACACTGCTGCAGCGCTGGGTAGCACGTCGGCCGCCTGCGCGCTGCGCGCGCCGGGGCCGCGGAGGATGCTGGCGCGCGGACTAGTCGGCCCGCTTGGCGGTCATGCGTCGCATCGCGCGTTCCGTTTCCACGGTCGCAATCGTCGCCGCGAATTCATGTTCGAAGGCGGCAATGAAAAGCCCCTTGATGGCGTTCATGCGCTCGGCCGGGTCGCAGTCTCGCTCGGCCAAGTCCGAGACACACAATTCGCGCGCCGCAAACCCCATCGCTGCGACGCGTAGTTCCAGCGAAAGGCTTTCGTCGCTGTTGCTGGCGACATAGATGAGATCGGTAAGCTGAGTGATGTGCTTGGCGATCTCGTCGGAATCGGGTTGCTGGGTCATCGTCGTGGGCCGGTGGTGCTGAATGCGATACGGTAACAGTAGCCGCAGATGCGCGCTGCCGCCTGGCTCAGGGGTAGAACACATCCAGCGTCGGAAACGCCGCTGCGCCGTGCAGGCAATCCCAGAGGTAGATCGCGAAGCCGATGTCGCCGGTCCACAGCGAGTAGCGGCCGTGGCCGTAGTGCTCGCGTTCGGCGGCGACCTGTTCGATGCCATGCATCGCAAACGCGCGCGCACGTTCCAGCCAGACCGGGTCACCGCTGCGTCGGTAGAGTTTCAGAAAGGCGTAGCCGTTGCCACCTGTGCCATGGCACAGGTTTGCACCCTTGGTGAGGGGGCCCGCCTTCCAGATCGTTTCGCCGGCCGCAAGCAGCAGCGGGTCGAGCGCCGCGTCCGGGTGATCGGCGAGACAGATCACGAAACCCGGCGCGCCGTGGCAGAACTGCATCAGGTAGAGGGGGGCGCGTCCGGGTGGCGTGTCGAGGAAAACGCGCCAGTTCGCGAAGGGCCCATCGCGGGTGACGCTACGCTGCATGGTGTTGGCGATACAGCTGAGCCAGGCGTCGCGGTCGGCGGCAGGCAGCAGGTGTGCGCCGCGCAAGATCGGTGCCGCGGCCGCGACAAATCCATGCACCGCATCGAGGTAGTTTGTGCGGTGTCCGTAGAGGTCCTGCGTCCAGAACGCGCATTCGTGCTTCTCAGACCACTCAAGCTGTGACCACAGCACCGCCGCCGTGTCGCGAAACTGCGCCGCCCAGCGCTCGTCGCCGGTGAGCTCGTAGAGACACAGGGCGGCCAGCAAGGTACCGGGCGCGCCCCACATCAGTTCACGCGCCGGGTGCTCGCGGTTGTCGTCGATCAGCGTGGCGAGCGCCTTCGCATCCGCTTCGCTGCGCGTTGCGCCGTACGCGAGCATCCGGATCGGCGTATCGCCCATCAGGTAGGCAGCGAAGTCCTGACTACCGATTGATGCGAGCCAGGCACGGTTCCGCTCGCGCAGCGCGTCGAGCTGGTCGAGATAGTCGCGCTCAAGGCGGGCGGCGCCGCGAGCCTGCAAGTAGTGCAGCGCCCAGATTACGCCGCAGGCGCCGAAGTACAGCGTGGTGGCGGGCAGGTTCGGATCGTCGTCGGGCGCAAGATCGCGCGGGTGCAGCGGCCAGTAGCGGTCTGGCGAGAAGTGCGCTTCCGCATCGCGGACGATCTCGTCGATCGTTGTGCGCGCGCGCACCGCATCCCATGCGCTGGCCCGAAGTGCTTCATGGCGGGTTGGGTCGTAGAGCGCGAGACGGCTATCGGTGTGGTCGGTTCGGCCGCTCATGGCGTGCCGTTGCGGCCGTGGCGCATGAAGGCGGGCCGCTCGCTCAGGCGTTCGTAGTAGGCACCGACGGCCGGGAAGACTGGCCGCGAGGTCGGCGGTATCGGCGCCATGAACCAGCGATGCACCGATAGCCCCAGCACCACGTCCGCCAGCGTGAAGCTGTCGCCCGCGGCATAAGCACCGGTCCGCGCGAGCTGCTGCTCCAGGATGCCGATGTGGTGGTGCCATGCTGCAATACCGGCCGCGAGTCGTTCGCCGTCCTGGTAATCGGGGTGCTGTCGCACCAGCGACATGAAGGCGTAGCGCCAGCTGTTGTTGAGTTCGGTCGCCTGCCAGTCCATCCACTTTTCAACCTGCGCGCGGGCCTGAGGCGCAGCGGGCAGCAGATTGGTGCGGCCGTGCTGACCGGCGAGATAGCGGCAGATGGTGTTCGATTCCCACAGCACGAAGTCGCCGTCCCGGATCACCGGCACCATTGCGTTCGGGTTCAGCGCGCGGAATTCCGCGGTGTCAGTGGTGCGAAAACCGGCGCCCCAGTCTTCGCGCACGAAGGGGATCCCGATCTCGTCGCAGGTCCACAGCACCTTGCGCACGTTGATCGATGTCGCTTTGCCAAGAATCGTCAGCATGATGCGGTTCCGATAGATCGCGGTTTCGCCATTGGATCAGCGTGCGAGCGTGCGGTCCAGCTGCACGACGGTCTTGCCGATCGGCGCCAGCGCGAGTCCGGCGAGTTTCAGGTGCTGCAGCCCGAACGGGATGCCGATGATCGTGATGCAGCACAGCAGCGCGTGGAACAGGTGGCCTAGCGCCAGCCACCAGCCGGCGACGATGAACCAAAGCACGTTGCCGACCACCCCGGGGATCCCGGTGCCGATATCCTCGCGTTGCGTGACGACGCGGCGGTCGACCGCCTCGTTACCGAAGGGCAGGAAAGCCAGCTGGCCGATCACGAAACAGGCACGCCCCCATGGGATGCCGATGATGGAGAGAAAGCAGATGGCTCCGGCGAGAAACCAGCCGAGTGCCATCCACAGGCCACCGAACACAAGCCACAGCAGGTTACCGATCAATCGCATTGGGCGTTTCCATTCCGGGGGCTGCAGGTTCAGTCGCGATTGGTCGCGACCACGACCGGCGCCGATTGCGCCGCGATGCCGCTTGCCGCAGCGTACTCAAGCGACGGCATGCTCATGAGGAACAGCGTACCGCCGATGCTGAAGGTAACGCCAGCGGCGGCGATCAGGGCTGCGAGTGCGCGGGTGGCGGTGCGGGGGGCGGTGGTTTTCATGGCGTTGTCCTCTTCTCTCTGCGTCGTCTTTCGATGGCTGCAGAATGGACTTCGCGACGTCGCGTCGCGAGCGCGCTGCGATGGCCTGCAGCAGTTGCGGAATGGACTGCAGATTTGCGCGATGGACGGACGGCAGTCGCGGCGGTGTGGCGCTATCCAGCAGCCGCCCGAAGCTTGCCGCCAGCGCCGGCGCGCAGCGCGCCGACGGTGTGTTGCGCTGGGGGTGAGGGAGCCTTGTGGCACCCTTTTGCCGGCAAGCGCGGGCGTGGGAGAATCACCGCGACACCGCAGCCTGGCGCCCGTACTGCGGGGCGGCGGGCGTCACCGAGGGAGGGGGAAGCAGATGGCCGTGATGCACCCGCTGACGCTGCGGTTTCGCGACGCGGATCTTGAGGACGGATTCTTCGAAGCGACGCGGGCCCGCACGCGCCACCAAGGGCAGGCGGCGATCCTGGTCGGGATGTTCGTGTACATCCTGCACGGCGTGCTTGATCGCTGGTTCGTCAGCCCGGATGTTGTCGCACACCTCTGGGTCGCGCGCGGCACTGCGCTTTGCGTGCCGTTGGTGGTGCTGATCTTTTCGCTGACACCCTGGTTCGCGCGCTCGTCCCATCTGGTATTGGCCTTGGTCGGGCTCGCCGCGGGCGTTGGCCTGATTGCGATGCAGACCCATCTGCCGCTGGAAAGCGCGCCGTACTACTACCCGATGATGGTGGTGGTGACCTTCTACACCTACAACTTCGTCGGCACCCGCTTCATCTATGCGCTCGGCGTGGATCTGCTGATGCTGCTCGGCTACAACCTGTTCTTCGGCGCGCTGATGGGCTACCCGCTGCATGTGCTGCTGGGGCACGACTTCTTCATCGTGTCGGCCAACCTGATCGGCGGTTCGGCCGGCTACCTCGCCGAGCGCCAGCGTCGTCTGCTGTTCCTGCGCGAGCGCATGCTCGACGAGGAGCGCCGGCATCATCTCGATCGCTCGCTGCACGATGGGCTGACCGGTTTGCCCAACCGTGATCTGCTCTACGACCGGATTGCCCAGGCGATATCCGCCTCGCAACGCACCGGTCAGATCAACTGCGGTTTCTTCCTCGACCTTGATGGCTTCAAGCAGATCAATGACACGCTTGGCCACAAGGTGGGCGACCAGGTGCTGCGGGAGGTGGGGAGCCGCCTGGTGGCGGCGGTACGCGGGGTCGATACGGTGGCGCGGATCGGCGGTGACGAATTCTTCGTCATCGCGCGCGATATCGCCGGCGAGGCGGACGCGAAAGCGCTCGCCACCAAACTGCTCGATCAGATCAGCGCCCCGATGCAGTCGATCGCCCCCGGCCTTCAAACCGGCGCGAGCATCGGCCTGTGCCTGTTTCCCTACGATGGCATGACGGTCGCCGATCTGATCCACCGAGCCGATGTAGCGATGTATCGCGTCAAGACATCAGGCAAGGGTCACTACGCGGTCGCTGGCGCGGCCGACATCATCGCCGCGTGAAAGGCCGGGCGGCCAGGGGCGACCCGGCCGCACCGCGCTTAGTCGCGGCTCGCGACCACCACCGGCGTTGACTGCGCCGCGATGCTGCTTGCTGCAGCGTATTCGAGCGACGGCGCACTCATCAGAAACAGCGTGCCGCCGATGCTGAACGCCACGCCTGCGGCGGCGATCAGGGCTGCGAATGCTCGGGTGGCGATACGGCTGGCGGCGGTTTTCATGGCGGCTTCCTTTCCTGTCTGCGTCGTCTTTCGATGGCTGCAGATTGAACGCTGCCGTGCCGGTTCGCGAGCGTGCTGCGACAGCCTGCCGTGATCGGGGAATGAACTGCAGATTCGCGCGATGAACCGATGCGCATGGCACGGGCATGAGGCAGGTCAGAGACGCGTCAGCACCATCGGTCAGAATGCCTGCCGGCGCTGGCGGTGCCAGCGGATAACACGATAGCGAAACCGGAGGAGTGAGAAGGATGAGCGAAACGACAAAGTTCCTGCTGAGCGAAGACCAGATGCCGAAGGACTGGTACAACATCGCCGCCGATCTGCCGGTGCCGCCGCCAGCCCCGCTGCATCCGGCCACGCAGCAGCCGATCGGCCCGGCGGATCTCGCGCCGCTGTTCCCGATGGCGCTGATCGAGCAGGAAGTGTCGACCGAACGCCGCATCGAGATCCCGGAGCCGGTGCGCGAGGTGCTGCGCCTGTGGCGCCCGAGCCCGCTGATCCGTGCCCGCCGCCTCGAAAAAGCGCTGGGCACGCCGGCCAAGATCTACTTCAAGTACGAGGGCGTGTCGCCGGCTGGCAGCCACAAGCCGAACTCCGCGGTGCCGCAGGCCTGGTACAACGGCCAGGCCGGTGTGAAGAAGCTCGCCACCGAAACGGGCGCCGGCCAGTGGGGCAGCTCGCTGGCCTTTGCCGGCAGCCTGTTCGGGCTCGACATCACGATTTACCAGGTGCGTGTGTCGTACGACCAGAAGCCCTACCGCCGCGCGCTGATGGAAACCTACGGCGCGCGCTGCGTTGCCTCGCCCAGCAACGAGACGCAGTCGGGCCGCGCGGTGCTGGCGCAGAACCCGAATCACCTGGGCTCGCTCGGCATCGCGATCTCCGAAGCGGTGGAGGTGGCGGCGCTGAACGAAGACACCAAGTACGCGCTCGGCTCGGTGCTCAACCATGTGCTGTTGCACCAGACCATCATCGGCGAAGAAGCCATGCTGCAGCTGGAGATGGCCGGCGACGACCCGGATGTGGTGATCGGCTGCACCGGCGGCGGCAGCAACTTTGCCGGTATCGCCTTCCCCTTCATCGGCATGCAGCTGCGCGGCGGTGCGAGCGTGAAGCGGCGCCGCATCATCGCAGTGGAGCCGGCCGCTTGCCCGAGCCTTACGCGCGGCAAGTACGCCTACGACTTTGGCGACACCGCGCACCTGACGCCGCTGGTGAAGATGCACACGCTTGGCTCGACCTTCACGCCCGCCGGCTTCCACGCTGGCGGCTTGCGCTACCACGGCATGGCGCCGCTGGTCAGCCATGTGAAGGAGCTTGGCCTGATCGAGGCGCGCGCCTACCACCAGACCGCCTGCTTTGAAGCCGGCGTGATGTTCGCGCGCGCCGAAGGCATCGTGCCGGCGCCGGAGGCCAACCATGCGGTGCGCTGCGCGATTGACGAAGCGCTGCGCTGCAAGGCCGAGGGCCGTGCCGAGACGATCCTGTTCAACCTGTCGGGTCATGGTCACTTCGATATGGCCGCCTACCAGAACTACCTCTCGGGCGGCCTGGTGGACCAGGACTACGACGAGGCTGAACTGGCTATGGCCTTGTCCGGCTTGCCTGCGGTGGCCTGAGGCCTTTGCGTGCCGGGGGGCGGCAAGGGCACCCCCGGCATGCCCAGCGTCGATTCGATCGCAACCAGATCAGCGAGGCCAAGCGGCGGCGGTGGAGGCAGGTGGGCGTCGGCCAGCTCGCTTGCGTCGCGGCTACCGTGAAACACGCCATGCACCATTAGCACCTCTGCGAGCGACAGGCCGTCCTGCGGGCGGCGCGCCGTGCGTGTCATCGATTCGACGTCCATGCTGATCGAAACCGCGTGCAGCATCTTTTCGTCCATCCCGGTCTCGATGTAGCAGATGTGTCCCTCGCAGGGCAGGCCGTCCGCATACCGGAAGCCGTGGCCGCGCAGCCGCAGGTGCAGGCCGAAGCGACTCACGTGGTGGTACTTGTATTCGGTCGCACATTCGGTGCGACCAAACGCGGGGCCCCAGATCGACTCGATCAGCGCTGCAATTTCCAGCGTATGGGCGGCATGGGTTTTCGGCATGGCGGGTGGCTCCTTGGCGACCGATCCGCGCAACGGGGCGCGCTGGATCTGCCCTGCAGCTTAGGGCGCCGCTGAAGCCACGATTTGACCCGCCGGGCCACGGCGGTGGAACGGCCGCCGCCGACAAACGAATGGCGCGCCGGGTCAGGCGCGCGGTGTCTTGCGCGCGGCGCGGGTTGGCGCCGGCATCGCCTCGAGCGCGTGCGCAGCGCCCTCCACCAGGGCTGCGCTGAGTGTGCTGACCAGTTCGGTCGCAAGGCCCCAGGTGTGCCAGTACAAGGGCACCGTGAGCGGCGTGTTCGGCGTGATGTCCACCAGGCTGCCGCTTGCCAGCGCCTGCGCGCACTGCACTTCCGGCAGCAGGCCGTAGCCGTAACCCAGTAGCGCAGCGCTCAGGAAGGCCTCGTAGGCAGGCACGAAGTGGTTCGGGAAGTAGGGCTCCTTGATCCGCAAATGCCGCCGCAGGTGTTCGGTCAGCAGTGCATCGCGCCGGTTGAAAACCAGCGCCGGGGCGCGGTGGATCACCGTGCGGTCGAGTCCGCGCGGCAGGTAACGCGCAATGAAGGCCGGTGAGGCCACGCAGCGGTAGCGCATCACCCCGAGGGCGACCGAGCGGAAGCCGTGCGCCGGCGCCGGGTCGGAACTGATCGAGCCGATCACCTCGCCGTTGCGCAGCCATTCCTGCGTGTGTTCCTGGTCGTCCACGACGAAGTCGAGCATCGCCGCGTTGCGTTCGGCCCAGGGGGCGAGCGCAGGCAGCACCCAGGAGCCAAGGCTGTCCGCGTTCACTGCGATGCGCACGCGGCCGCGCGACACGGTTTCGAGCAACTCGGGCCATACATCCAGCGCCAGCAGCTGGGTCTGCCGCGCGAAGCGCAGCAGCGGCTGTGCGGCGGGCGTGGGGGTGACCGGGCGGGTGCGGAACAGCAGCGGCGCGCCGACTTGCTGTTCGAATTGCCGGATGCGCTGCGACACTGCGGATTGCGTGATCGACAGCGTGCGGGCGGCTTTCTCGAAGCTGCCTTCGGTAACCACCGCTTCCAAGCATTCGAGCAGGGCGAAATCGATCTTCATCCGCCCAGTGTATTAGCGCGGCTTATGTTGGCGCAATCGCATCGGCCAGGCTAATTGGCCGGTGGCGCTCAGTGCAGCTTGCGGTACAGCGTGGTGCGGCTGATGCCGAGCCGGCGCGCGGCGGCCGATACGTTGCCACCCGCCTCGGCCAGCACGCGGCGCACCGCCTCGCGTTCGATCTGCGCCAGCGCGTCGTTCGCCAAAGCCGAGGGCGCCGCCGGCCGTGCGATGTCCTCGCGCAGGTCGTCTGGCAGGTGCTCGAAGCTGATCGTGGTTTCGCCTTCGTCGAGCAGGGCGACCGCCACGCGCAGCGCGTTGTGCAACTGGCGCAGGTTGCCGGGCCAGCTGTAGGCCGCAAACGCGCGCAGCACCTCGTCACTGACGCCGATCTCGCGTCCGCCGGACACCTCACGCAGCAGGCGGCTGACCAGTTGCGGCAGATCGTTGCGTTCGCGCAGCGCCGGCAGCTGCAGCGCGAGGCCGTTGATCCGGTAGTACAGGTCTTCGCGGAAGCCGCCGCCCGCCACTTCGTCGCGCAGCCGCCGGTGCGTGGCGCAGATCAGCCGCAGATCCACCGCGATCGTGCGATCGCCGCCCAGCGGGCTCACGCAGCGTTCCTGCAGCACCCTGAGCAGGCGGGCCTGCAAGGCCAGCGGCATGTCGCCGATTTCATCGAGAAACAGCGTGCCGCCATCGGCCTGCTGGATGCGCCCGGCGGCGCCTTCGCGCCGCGCGCCGGTGAAGGCGCCGGGTTCGTATCCGAAGAGTTCCGATTCGATCAGCGATTCCGGGATCGCGGCACAGTTCAGCGCGACGAAGGGGCGATCGCGTCGTGGCCCGGCTTCGTGCAGTGCGCGCGCCAGCATCTCCTTGCCGGCGCCGGATTCGCCCTGGATCAGGATCGGTATGTCGTGTGCCAGCAGCTTGCGTGCGCGCGTAACCAGCGCAGCCATCGTCGCATCGCCAGCGGCGAGTTCGTCGAGGTCCGGCGCATGGCGGCGGGGCAGCGGCGCGGGGCGCGTGCGGGCCGGGCTACTGCTTGGCGCTGGCAGCTCGCCGCGCAGGCGGGCATACACCCGCAGGCCGCCGCGGGCATCGAGCTCATGCAGCGCAGCCGGATGCCGGCGGGCACTATCGAGCAGCCGCGCGAGCGGTTGTTCGAACAACTGTGCAAAGCCGAGTCCGTCTAGCGCGCGCCGGCGCAGGCCGAGGATCGCCAGCGCGGCGGGGTTGGCGCCGAGCACCGCGCCGTCTTCTCGGACCGCGATGACGCCTTCGCCGAGCACGCCGACGTAGTCGACTTCCGGATGGAAGGCGAGCAGCAGGTGGCGCGAGAAATCCGCTTCGAACAGGCGCTGCTCGATCCACTGCGCCGCCATGCGCGCAAGCCCCAGCGTGTGGGGTTGGTAGGCGCGGTAGTCGCCGGAGATGTCGAACACGCCGACGAGCCGGCCGGTGGGGTCGAACAGCGGGGCGGCGCTGCAGGTGAGTTGGGTGTTGTGGGCGAGGAAGTGTTCGCCGCCGACGATCTCCAGCGCGCGCGAGGTGGCCAGCACGGTGCCGATCGCGTTGGTGCCACGCTGTGTTTCGCTCCAGTCCGCGCCGGGGCACAGCGCGACGCGCTCGGCACGCGAGAGGAAGTCTGCATCGCCGAGCGAGCGCAGGATCAGCCCATTGGCGTCTGCGAGGATCAGGGTCGAGGCGCTGTCGCGGATCTGCCGCGCGACGGTGTCGATCACGGGCTGCGCCAGCGCGATCAGCTGGCCGTTGCGCTCATGCGCCTCGCGCAGTCGCGGCTGCGGTACCAGCGCAGGTGGCTTCGGCACGTCCGGCGAGAGCCCAGCAGCGCTGCTGCGTTGCCACGAGGCCAGCACTTCCTCGCCGACCAGCGTATCCGGCCGCTCGCCCTGTACGAAGGCCAGTTCGCGGGCTTGTGCGAGGCGTTGGCGGTGGGCGTCGAGCGTGGCGGGCAGGGGCATCGGATCACCTCGTGGCGGATCTGGGGCAGGCAGCATGGTCGGTCAAGCCTTCGCGCAGCTTACGAGCCGGCGCGCGCACTGCCGCGGCTGCTTTCGGGCTGGCAGCAGATCGCGCCGTGTGGCCGATAGCCGTGTCAGAAAAAGAAGGGGCGACAAGTCGCCCCCGCAAGGGAAGGATGGAGCTTCCCGATTCGAGTTTTCGCCGCGCAACAGTCGCGGCTCTTCCAGCGAGAGTCCGTCGATCGGCGTCGCGAGCGCGGCGAGGTCGGGAGGAGGAGCGCAGCCGTACAAGTGGTACGGCGAGCACCGCAGTCCCGAGATCGCCGGGCGCAGCAGCCGAGCGGCGGATTCTCAGAAGAAGCCCAGGGCCTTGGGGGAGTAGCTGACGAGCAGGTTCTTCGTCTGCTGGTAGTGGTCCAACATCATCTTGTGCGTCTCGCGGCCAATGCCCGATTCCTTGTAGCCGCCGAAGGTCGCGTGCGCCGGATAGGCGTGGTAGCAGTTGGTCCACACCCGGCCGGCCTTGATGCCGCGGCCCATGCGGTAGGCGGTGTTGGCGTCGCGCGTCCACACGCCTGCGCCGAGCCCGTAGACCGTGTCGTTGGCAATTGCGAGCGCCTCCGCCTCGTCCTTGAAGGTGGTCACGGCCACGACCGGGCCGAAGATCTCCTCCTGGAAGATGCGCATCTTGTTGTGGCCGCGGAACATCGTCGGCTGGATGTAGTAGCCCTCTGCCAGCACGCCGCCAAGTTGTGCCCGTTCGCCGCCGATCAGGCAGCTTGCGCCCTCCTGCTTGCCCAGCGCGAGGTAGCTCTGGATTTTGTCCATCTGCATCTGCGAGGCCTGTGCGCCCATCATCGTCGCGGCATCAAGCGGGTTGCCCTGCTTGATCGCGCGCACGCGGGCCAGCACGCGGTCCATGAATTCGTCGTACATCGATTCGTGGATCAGCGCACGCGACGGGCAGGTGCAGACCTCGCCCTGGTTGAAGGCGAACAGCACGAGGCCCTCGATCGCCTTGTCGAGGAAGTCGTCGTCCTGCGCCGCTACGTCGGCGAAGAAGATGTTGGGCGACTTGCCGCCCAGCTCCAGCGTCGCCGGGATCAGGTTGCCGGCGGCAGCCTGCGCGATCACCTTGCCCGTTGCGGTGCTGCCGGTGAACGCGATCTTCGCGATGCGCTTGCTGGTCGCGAGCGGCATGCCGGCTTCACGGCCGAAGCCGTTGACGATGTTGAGCACGCCGGGCGGCAGCAGGTCGGCGATCAGTTCGACCAGTACCAGGATGCTGATCGGCGTCGATTCTGCGGGCTTCAGGACCACGCAGTTGCCGGCGCCCAGCGCCGGCGCGATCTTCCACGCGGCCATCAGGATCGGGAAGTTCCACGGGATGATCTGGCCGACCACACCCAGCGGCTCATGGAAGTGGTAGGCGATGGTGTTCTCGTCGATTTCGCTGATCGAGCCTTCCTGCGCGCGCAGCACGCCGGCGAAGTAGCGGAAGTGATCGACCGCGAGCGGGATGTCGGCGTTGAGCGTCTCGCGGATCGCCTTGCCGTTGTCCACCGTCTCGGCATAGGCGAGGCGCTCGAGGTTGGCCTCGATGCGCTCGGCGATCTTCAGCAGGATGTTCGAACGCTCGGCCGGCGAGGTGCGCCCCCACTTGTCGGCGGCGGCGTGTGCGGCGTCGAGCGCCAGTTCGATGTCCTCGGCGCCGGATCGTGCTGCCTGGCAGAAGGGCTTGCCGGTGATTGGCGTGATGTTGTCGAAGTATTCGCCACGCACCGGGGGCACCCATTTGCCTCCGATGAAGTTGTCGTAACGCTGCTTGAACTGGACGGGCGCGCCAGCTTGGCCGGGCAGTGCGTAGGTCATGGTCTCCTCCTGTTGTAGGTGTGCGGGCGATTGCTTCGCCTCGTGGCGTACCTGTGCAGTGCCCGTGCCAAGCGTTTGGGCGGCGCAGCTCGATCAGCCGGAAACCCATGCCGGGCGGGCATTGCGCCCCGATTGGCCTTGAGTGCGCGTGGAGGGTTTTGGGTGCCGCGGTGTCCAGTAATGGAACACCGCGTGTTCAAAGACTGGACAGCGGCAGCGGTGCGAGCGACGTCCGTTCGCTTTCAGACAGCATGGAAGTCAGGGGAGCGCGGTGCCGGGTCAAACTATTAGCAATGCTAATGATCTGTCTGCATATTTCAGATTGCTAATTCGATGCTGCTTCGGCCGCTATCCTGTTCTCCGCGGTCCTACAAAGGTGCCGCGAGTGCCCACGCAGTCGATACGTCCGCACACCGATCCGGTGCCGGTCAGCGTTGCCGCCTCTCCTTGCTGCCTCGCGCGGCGGCGGGCGTATCGACGGGCCTCGATAACAAGCAGAGCGATCAGGTGCAGCATGAACACCCACGTCATCTTTCAAGGTTTTCTCGTTACCGCCGGTCTGATCATGGCGATTGGCGCGCAGAACGCGCATGTGCTGAAGATGGGCCTCACGCGGCAGCATGTGCTGCCGACGATTCTCGTGTGCGCGCTGTCCGATGCCTTCCTGATCGGGCTCGGCGTGACCGGCATGGGCAAGGTGATCGAACACTTCCCGGTGGCGGTGGAAGTGGCGACCTGGGGTGGTGCTGCGTTCCTGATGTGGTACGGCCTGCGTTCCTTGCGCTCGGCCTTCAGTGCGCACGCACTGACGCCCGCTGACGCGCCGCCGATGCCGCTGAAGCAGGCGATCGTGCTGGTGCTGGGCTTTACCTACCTCAACCCGCACGCCTATCTCGACACGATCGTGCTGATCGGCTCGATCGGCGGGCGTGAGCATGGGCTGGACCGCGTTGGCTTCTGGCTCGGCTGCATTGCGGCGTCGGTCAGCTGGTTCATGCTGCTCGGCTACGGCGCGCGCTGGCTGGCTCCGTTGTTCGCCAAGCCGGCCTCGTGGCGGGTGCTCGATGCGATGATCGGCGTCGGCATGGGGATCATTGCGATCTCGCTGCTGCGCTGACCTGCCGGGGCGCGACGGCACCCCGGCGTTGGCGTCGCATCAGGCCTGCGTCGAGAGCAGGCTGGCGACCCCGGCACTGTTCTGATCGGTGCCGAAGGTGCCGTAAGCGTGCGCCAGTTGCAGGATCTTCATCATCAACTGCGCCTCGCTGTTGGCCTGCGCGTTCGTATTGCTGGTGTCCGACGTCGTGCCGCTGTCGCTGGCCTGCGTCGATTTGTCGTAGGCCATCGCTTCCTTGAAGCTGACCTTGCCGTCACCGTCGCTGTCCGCATCGTCGAAGTTGTTGACGATCTTGTTCAGCAGGTCGGTGCGCTTGCTGTCCTTGCTGCCGATTTCCTCGATCTGGCTGCTCAGCTGATCCTTCGTGAAACCGGTGTCGTCCTTCGGCGGCGGGGGCGGCATGCCGCCGGCAGCACCAGGCCCGCCTGGGCCGCCCATGCGCGAGCTCATCAACTGCTGGTCGAGCTGCGAAGCGAGGTTCTCGATCGCGCTTGAGAATTCGTCCTTCGTGACCTTTCCGTCGCTGTCGCTGTCGAACTGCTTGAAGACCTCGGCCGCGTCGATATTGCTGCTCTTGCCGCGCGCCTTGTCGACCATGCTGAAGGCGGTCGTGAGGTCGTCTTCCGAGATGTAGCCCTGCTGGCGTGTGTCGATCTTCGAAAACAGCGCACTGGCGAACTGGCTGGCGCCGGATGAAATGCCGCTGATGCTCATGGTGTGCTCCTCCGTGTGGGTTGCCGCGCCTGCGATGGGCGGCCGCTGCCGGGCGGGCAGTTATGACCTGTACACGCCAGTTCCACACCAGAATGCAGTCATGGTTATTACCAGATGCGTACGGTCCGGTCGCAGTTCACGCCACGGTTTTGCCGCTGGGTCTCGGGGAAACGAGCGAGGTCAGCGCACGCTGCAGCGGCAAGATCTGCCGCTGCGCCGGCAAGGAAGAGTGGCCCCCGGCAGCGAATGCCGCCGACGGTGTGGATCAGCTAGTCGGCCGTGGTGCCGAACTCCACCGGGATCCGCACGTAGAAGAGCTTGATGCCTTCCTCGCGCAGGCGCGCCATCACGCGATCGGCATCCGCTGGCGAGACGGCCATCGAAACCTCCACCGGCTGGTCGGCGAGTTCGAAGAAGTGCGCGGCGTGGAGCCGCCCCGCGCGGCCAAAGCCTTCGGCCGCGTGCAGCACCGTAGCGCCCGTTACGCCGAGGCGGCGCGCCTCGTCGAGCAACCAGTCGGCGAGCGGGCGGCCGTGATGCTTGCGGTTCTGTTCGGTGTAGAAGTTCAGCAGCACGCCTTGCATGGTGGTCTCCTTACAAGCGTTTGAGCAGCCCGACGCTGGCCATGCCGGCGAGCGTCATCAACAGCGAACCGGCCACGTGGATCGACACCGCGCCGAGCGCCCAGGCGAGCCGCCCCTGCTGCAGCAGGGTGGTAACTTCGGCCGAAAAGGTGGAGAAAGTGGTCAAGCCACCAAGGAAGCCGGTGATCACGAACAGCCGCCATTCGGGGGCGAGGCCCGGCTGATCGGCGAAGAACACGATCGCCACGCCGATCAGATAACCGCCGATCAGATTGGCCGCCAGCGTGCCCGGCGGCACCGTGGGAAACAGCGCGTTGAGCGAGGTGCCGAGCAGCCAGCGCAACACCGCGCCGGCGGCGGCGCCAAGGCTGATCGCAAGAATCGAATACAGCATGGAAGCTCCATCAGGTCAGGCCCTTAGCGCGCGGGCCTTGGGGCGATTGTACTGCCGAGGCGTGCTGATCAAGCTTGCCGGGCGGCGCTGCACGCGGCATACTCCGGCCCCGGTCGGCAGATCACCGAGGCGTCGCCCCCGCAAGGGAAGCTAAACCTGCCACGTACCACACCCTGACGCGCGTCCTGTGCCGCGTCGGAACGGCGACCACCGACACCCCGAATCCGGGGCCGGCACGATGAAAGGATTGATCGTGTCCCGTACTACCCTGCCTTACTACGCCGACGACATCTCGGCACTCGCCCGTTCGCTTGCTCGCCAGCTTGCCGAGATCGACGGGCCACCCGGCCATCTGCAGTTGCTCAACGCACTGTCGCGCGCTACCGGCTATCGCAACTACCAGAGCTATCGCGCGGAACACCGCCACACGGTGCCGACAGCGCGGCCGCAACCGGAAGCACCGCCCCCGCCGAAGGACCAGACGGCGCTGCTGCGCTACTTTGATGCGAGCGGTCGCCTGCTGCGTTGGCCCACCAAAGCCGGCCACCGCTTGCCGTGCGTGCTCGGCGTGTGGGCGCAACTGCCTGCGCGCATTGCGATGAATGAGCGCGACGTGAACGGCTGGATCCAGGCTGCGCTGGGGTTCGAGGACTATGTGCTGATTCGGCGCGAGCTGGTCAATCATGGCCTGCTGGCCCGCACGCCGGATGGCCGCGTCTATCGCCGCGTCGAGCAACCGGTACCGGACGCCCATGCGGCGCTGGTGTCGGATATCTGCCGCCGCGCGCGCCCGCTTGCTCAGGGCGCGTCGGTGTCCTGATCCGATAGCGCCTTGCGCGCTTCTGCGATGGCCTCGATCTGCATCAGCAGGTCGAGGCGGTCGTTCCGCGCCACATCGCGCCAGTCGCGGCCGTCCAGCGCGCCGACCAGCGCCCACAGCAGATTCAGGCTGGCCGGCTGGCCCGCCCGCCGCACATCGTCCCAAGCCCGCACGGCGCCGCGCGCGGTCAGGTCCGCGATCGAGTGAATGCCCGCCGCAGCCAGCATCTCGCGTGAGCGCGGGCCGAGGTTGCGCAAGGCATCAGGCGTGGCGTCGGGCGAAGCAGTGGGTGACATGGCCGCAGTTTAGGCGGCAAATTGCCTTGCTGCCCCGACCGCATTGATCACGCGATGTAAGGTTTGCGGCCGGCCCCCGGTCTGCTCGGGCAGAACCTACTGGAAGCGCCATGCTGCTGATGCTTCGCCAACGCCATTTCGAACGTGTGGTCCGTGCCTATAGCGCGGATCTCTATCGCTTCGCCTTCTGGCTCTGCCGTGACCGCTTCGTTGCCGAGGAGTTGGTGCAGGAGACTTGCACCCGCGCATGGAACGCATGGGAAAGCCTGCGCGACAAGGACAATCCGAAGCCCTGGCTGTTACAGATCCTGCGCAACGAGCATGCACGACTCTACGAGCGCAAGCAGTTCGACTATGCCGACGAGGCGCCGGAAGATCTCGACCTGCCGGCCGAGCATTCGCCGATCGCGCTCTATGAGATGGAACAACTGATCGGCAGCCTGCCCTTGTCGCTGCGCGAACCCTTTCTGCTGCAGACGCTGGGCGGGTTTTCGTGTGCCGAGATCGCGCAGCAACTGGACACCACCGAAGGGGCCATCATGGTCAGGTTGACCCGCGCGCGTCAGGCGTTGCGCGGTTTGCTGGAGGGCACGCCGGCCGATCAGAAAAGAGGACACGCATGAACGCGCCCACTGAAATGAACTGCCTCGCGTACCGGCGCGCGAAACTCGCCGATCCGCAACGCATCTCCGCCGAAGCCCGCGCCCACGAAGCCGGCTGCGACGCTTGCCGCCTGTTTGCGCGCCGCATCGACGCACAGGAGGCGCGAATCGCCCGTGTGCTGGATGTGCCGGTGCCGGAAGGTCTCGACGAGCGCATCCTGCTCGCCGTCAGCGGCCGCCGCCAGATGCCCTGGCGTGCCTGGGCCGTGGCGGCGTCGGTGGTGCTGAGCATCGGGCTTGGTGTTTCGGTGTGGCAGGGGCACGGCCGTTACGACGCGCCGCGTTTTGCGATCGAGCATGTGATGCACGAGCCGGAATCCTTCTCCACCGCGCGCTTGGCCGACCCCGATCAGTTCCGCGCAGTGCTCGCGCATTTCGGCGGCGAGCTGACGCACTCGCTCGGTCATGTGCGCTACATGAAGCTGTGCCCGGGGCCGGAAGGTACCGGCTGGCATGTGGTGCTGGATACCGACAAGGGCATGGTGTCGCTGTTCCTGATTCCGGGTGACAAGGTGCATGTGCCACAGACTGGCACGATGCAGGGCTACCGCGCGCTTGCCGAACCTGCCGGGCGCGGGCATATCGCGATCGTGGCCGAGAACGATGCGGCTGTTGCGGCGATGGCGGCTGCGGTGCGCGACAACGTGCGCTGGAAGATCTGAGGCGCCATGAAAAACGCCCGCGCGGCTTGGCCGGGCGGGCGTTCTGTAGCGCGGGCAGGGCTTCAGGCGGACTTCATCGCACGCGGCCAGCCGCGTTGGGTCCACTCGATGAAGTCGGCCGCAGGCAGCGGGCGTGCGAACAGGAAGCCCTGCATCGCCTTGCAGCCGCGCCGCGCCAATGCAGCGGCCTGCGCTTCGGTTTCAACGCCCTCGGCCACCACGGCGAGCCCCAGTTCCTGCGACATCGCCATCACCGCCGACGTGATCGCGGCATCCGAGCTGTCGCGATCCAGATCCTTGACGAAGGAGCGGTCGATCTTCAGTACATCGATCGGGAAGCGCTTGAGGTAGGCGAGCGACGAATAGCCGGTGCCGAAGTCGTCCACCATCAGCCGCACGCCCATGCGTTTGAGCTCGGCGAGGATCTCGTAGGTGAGTTCCACGTCGCGCATCAGCACGCTCTCGGTCATTTCCAGTTCGAGCCGGTTTGCCGGCAGGCCGGCAGCGGCCAGCGCGCTGCTGACGGCCGACAGCAGTCGCACATGGCGGAAGCTGATGCCCGACAGGTTCACCGCAACGGCATGCGGCGCCACGCCTTGCGCAACCCAGGCTGCCATCTGCTTGCAAGCGGCCTGCAGGCCCCATTCGCCGATCTCGACGATGAGCCCGGTTTCTTCCGCAAGCGGAATGAACTCGCCCGGCGCGAGCAGGCCGCGCTTCGGGTGGCGCCAGCGGATCAGCGCCTCGGCCGCGAGTACGGTGCCTTCCGGCCAGGAAATGACCGGCTGGAAGTGCAACTCGAATTCGCCCTGTTCGAGGGCCTTGCGCATTTCGTTTTCGAGCGCCAGTCGCAATTCGGCGGCGACACGCAGATCCTGCGAGAAGGAACGCACCGCGTCGCGGTTCTCGCGCTTTGCGAGGCTCACCGCCATGTCTGCGCACTTGAGCAGGGCGTCGGCATCGTCGGCATGCTCGGGGAACACGGCGAGGCCGATGCTGGCGGTCAGTGCGACTTCGGTGGCCGATAGCAGGATCGGCTTGCGCACTGCGTCGAGCAGGCGCGCGCTGATCGCTTCGGGTGATTCACCGGCCGGCGCGCCGTCGACGAAGACGACGAACTGGTCGCCGCCGATGCGCGCGACCACCGCGGCGGTGGAGCGGGTGTCTTCGCGGCCGGGCAGGGCTGCGACGGCTTCGGACAGCCGCCGCGCGACGACCTGCAAAACCTGGTCGCCGACGCTCTGGCCGAGGCTTTCGTTGATGCGGCCGAATCGGTCGACATCGACCACCATCGCCGCCACCCAGTGGCGGGCACGCGTGGCGCGACGCAGCGTCTGCTTCAGCAGTTCGCGACAGTACTGGCGGTTGGGTAGCCCGGTGAGGCTGTCGTAGTAGGCGAGGTAGCGGATACGCTTCTCGGCCTCGACCTGTTCGGTGATGTCCTGCGTCGTGCCCTGCAGGCGGGTCACTGCGCCGTCCGATGCGGCGATCGGTTCGGCTTGTTCCAGTACCGTGCGCAGCGCGCCATCGTGCCGCACGATGCGGTATTCAATGCGGAAGGGTTGGCCACGCTTGCCCTGCGAGTAGGCCTCGCGCACGATCGTGCGATCCTGCGGATAGACGCGTTCAAGCACCGCATCCATCGCCGGCGGGAAGGCTACCGGGTCGTCGCCGAAGAGTGCGAAGAACTGCTCCGAGCGCCGCACATAGCCTTCGCGCAGATGCCATTCCCAGCTGCCCAGGCGTGCAATGCGCTGTGCATCGGCCAGGTTGGATTCGCTCTTGGCCAGTTCATCCATCGCGCGCGCCGAGCGCAGCACGTAGAGGATGCGGTGGCGCAGCAGCATCCAGTTGATCGGTTTGGAGATGAAATCGGTCGCGCCGGCCTGGTAGGCCTGTTCGATCGCGCCGGAATCTTCCAGCCCGGTCATCACGATCACCGGCACGCGTTCGCCACCCGGCGTGCGGCGCAGGCGACGCGCGGTCTCGAAGCCGTCGAGCCGCGGCATCATCAGGTCAAGCAGGATCAGTTCGGGCTGCAGCTCGGTAAAGCGTTCGAGTGCTTCAACGCCATCGCTGGCCTCAAAGGGCTCGAATCCGGCGTCCTTGAGCGCGGCCATCGCGATCGAGCGCGTGGTGAGGTCGTCATCGACGACCAGCACACGGGCGCTGGCTATGACCGGCGTCATCGCACACCTTGTGGGGCGCGAGAGCCCGCTTGGGCCGGTTGTTTTGTAATTGGCATCAGGAAGCGAATGGTGGAGCGGGTTCGGGCTGAACTTTACGCGTAGATCATGTGCTTTGCACTATAGCGATGCCAATTGCGTGCGGATTGATCCTGAGTAAGCGTTGGCGAGGCGTTTGTCACATACGCGGGCACAGGCCGGGGAGCCGTTACAATCACGGTTTCCGAATCCAGATTCCGCATCCGCCGTGAGCACGCCCAACGACAAGAACACCCCGGCCGCAGCGCCGGCCGCGAACTTCCTGCGCAACATCATCGAGCGCGACCTCGAAGCCGGCACCTACGCCCATCGCAACTGGGCGGGTTCGCCCGGCGATGCCGCCCATCACGGCGCCGGCCAGCCTGATCCGGCAAAGATCCGCACCCGCTTCCCGCCGGAGCCCAATGGCTATCTGCACATTGGCCATGCCAAGTCGATCTGCTTGAACTTCGGCCTGGCGCGTGATTTCGGCGGTGTCTGCCACATGCGCTTCGACGACACCAACCCGGAGAAGGAAGAGCAGGAATACGTCGACTCGATTCTCGATGCGGTGAAGTGGCTTGGTTTCGGCTGGGAGCAGAACGGCACCAACCACCTGTTCTACGCCAGCAGCTACTTCGAGTTCATGTACCGCGCGGCGGAAGCACTGATCGAGCGGGGCCACGCCTACATTGACCAGCAGACGCCGGACGAGATGCGCGCCAACCGCGGCACGCTGACCGAGCCGGGCAAGAATTCGCCCTGGCGTGATCGCTCGGTCGAAGAGAACTTGCGCCTGTTCCGCGAGATGCGCGCGGGCAAGCACGCCGAAGGCAGCATGATCCTGCGCGCCAAGATCGACATGGCCTCGCCGAACATCAACCTGCGCGACCCGGCGATCTACCGCATCCGCTTTGCCGAGCACCACGCCACCGGCAACGCCTGGTGCATCTACCCGATGTACACCTTCGCGCACCCGATCGAAGACGCGCTCGAACGCATCACGCACTCGATCTGCACGCTGGAGTTCGAAGACCAGCGCCCGTTCTACGACTGGCTGCTCGAACACCTGCGCGACGCAGGCCTGCTTGCCGACCCGCTGCCGAAGCAGTACGAATTCGCGCGGCTGAACCTCACCTACATCATCACCAGCAAGCGCAAGTTGAAGCAGCTGGTGGACGAGAAGATCGTCGATGGCTGGGATGACCCGCGCATGCCCACCATCGTCGGCCTGCGCCGCCGCGGCTACACGCCGCAGAGCCTGCAGATGCTCGCGGAGCGCACGGGTGCGAGCAAGCACAACACCTGGATTGACTATTCGGTGCTCGAAGGCTGCTTGCGTGAAGACCTCGAAGCCAAGGCGCCGCGCGCGATGGCCGCGATCGACCCGCTCAAGCTCAAGCTCACGAACTGGGACGACGTGATCGGCGCCGGCAAGGTCGAACCCTGCTCGGCCCCGGCCCATCCGCACCACCCGGAATTCGGCGAACGCAAGTTCAACCTCACGCCCGAGCTGTGGATCGAGCGCGAGGACTTCGAAGAAGTGCCACCCAAGGGCTTCCGCCGCCTTTTCCCCGGCAACATGGCGCGCCTGAAGTACGGCTTCATCATCGAATGCACCGGCTGCGAGAAGGATGCCGAAGGCAATGTGACGGCCGTGCTGGCCAAGCTGGTGCCGGACACCAAGAGCGGCACGCCGGGCGCCGACAGCATCAAGGTCAAGGGCGTCATCACCTGGGTCTCGGCCTCGGAAGGCGTGGCAACCGAAGTGCGCCTCTACGACCGCCTGTTCACCGAAGCCCAGCCAGACGCTGGCGGCCGCGACTTCCTCGAAGCGCTGAACCCGAACTCCAAGCGCGTGATCACCGCCTACCTAGAACCGGGCCTCGCCGTCGCGCAGCCGGGCGACATCTTCCAGTTCGAACGCCACGGCTACTTTGTTGCCGACCGCAAGGATTCGGTGGTGGGCAAGCCGGTTTTCAACCTGGCGGTTGGGCTGAAGGACAGCTGGGGTAAGTGAGCCCTCGTTGTCTGGTGTGGAGCGGACGATGAGCAATTCGCTGATCGTCCGCCCGCTAAGTGATTCCGATGATCTCGTCGCCCTGACGCACGACGTCATCCGCGCTGGCTATGCCAGTCAGGCGGCGCGGGGGTTGCGTTACTGGGCGACACATCAGTCACCCGAAGATACCGCCGCGCGATTCGCTGCCGGACATGGCCTGGTGGCGGAAGCCAACGGCAGCATCGTTGGCACCATCACCTCTCGGCCGCCGCAGCCTACGTCCGACGTCGAGCGCTACCGCGATCCAAAGGTCTGGACGCTGTGCCAGTTCGCGGTGACGCCCGCCTTCAAGGGGCAGGGTATCGGCCGCGCGCTGCACGCAGTGGCTTTGGCGTTGGCTGTCGAGCACGGCGCCGCCTCGATGATGATCGATACCGCGGCGCCGGCGACCGATCTGATCGATATGTATCGGCGTTGGGGTTACGTCGAGGTCGGCACGCACGACTGGCGGCCCAAGACGAACTATCTCAGTGTGTTGATGCGGCGGGATCTTCTCTAGCGCCTCGTGGGGAGGGCGCCGAGCCGCTGGGTTGGGTGAGGCTCGAGGTTCTCATCGTTCGGCTTGCGATTCGCCGTGTCGCGTTGCGGTCGTTTGTCCGCTGAAGCCGGGTCCCGCCCCGGCGGGCGGGGTACTTTCTTTGTGCGAACAAAGAAAGTACCCAAAGAAAGTCGCCCCGCTTCAACGCCCCTTGCTGCGCAAGGGGTGCCCTGCGCTGCTCGAAGCATCGGGTGGCTGCGGAACTCGGCCCTGCGGGCCTCAGACAGTCCTCGCCACCGCCGCGCTATGCGCGTCGGAACCCGATGCTTCTGTGCTGCTCGGCGTTTTCAGAGGGGGGAAGGAGAAGGCGTCGACGCTCAACCGTTGCGGTCTTACCTTTGGCTGGATGCAGGCCGCAGCTTGGAACCCGGGACGGGCGATTCACGTCTTCGCCGAGGCAGGCCCGGACTCCGCTGCGCGCCATACAGGCTGCCGACTCCGAACAAGGCACACTCGTGAAGTCGCGGATGGTTTCGATGTTCGGATCCCGTTGAGAGCGCCGAGTAGCGGAGCGCGACCGGGAAGAAGGCCGAGGACTGTCTGAGCTCCGAGCGCAGCGAGGGCGAGTTCCGCAGGCCCCCGGTCGTGCGAGCAACGCAGGGAAGTCAGGCACGCAGTGCCTGACCGCGAACGCCGGGCGGCACTCTTTGCTTACTTTCTGGTGCTGTTGCCAGAAAGTAAGACGCCCGCCGGGGGCGGGACCCCGGCCAACGCACGCCTCTCAGACGCCGAGCGCTCAACTCGCGTGACGCGGTTAACTCGACAAGTAAAACGAAACCAACCAATCAATCTCCTGACCCTAACCAAATCCCCGCGCCGCTGGATGCGTTAAAGTGCTGCCCGGTCCGCAGCCGGGCCTGCCGTATCGCCAGCGGAAGCCGGCCTGGGCAGGTTCGAGCCGTCGGCGGTGCGCATGCGCGCCGGGCCGGTGGCGTCGAGTCGTGAAGCGCCGCTGCGGCCGTGCTTCGCGCTGTGTTGAAACCTGGCTGCGCCAGCATAAGCAAGAACATCCCCTCTACCTTTCATGCGAGAACATCCATGACCAAACTTTTCATCGAAGACCTCGACCTCGCCGGCAAGCGCGCCCTGATCCGTGTGGACTTCAATGTGCCGATCAAGAACGGCGTGGTTGAGAGCGACAAGCGCATCCGCGCTGCGCTGCCGACGATCCGCTACGCGCTGGAAAAGGGCGCTTCGGTGGTGCTGATGTCACACCTGGGCCGCCCGAACGGCGCCAAGGTCGCGAAGTACTCGATCGAGCCGGTGGCTGGGCGCCTGCAAGAGCTGCTGGGCAAGCCGGTGAAGTTCGTCAATGACTGCGTCGGCCCGGAAGTCGAAGCCGTTGTGAACGCAATGAAGCCGGGCGACGTGACCCTGGTCGAGAACGTTCGTTTCTACCTGGAAGAAGAAGGCAAGGCGAAGGATGCCGCTGGCAACAGCGTGAAGGCGACGCCGGAAGCCGTGGCTGCTTTCCGCGCCGCGCTGAGCCGCCTGGGCGATGTGTTCATCAACGACGCTTTCGGCACCGCGCACCGCGCGCACTCGTCGATGGTCGGCGTGAACCTGCCGCGCGCGTCGGGCTACCTGCTGAAGAAGGAGCTGGATTTCCTCGGCGAGGCCGTCAACAAGCCGGTGCGCCCGCTGGTCGCGATCATTGGTGGCTCGAAGATCTCGGGCAAGATCGACGTGATCGAAGCGCTGCTGCCGAAGGTCGACAAGCTGCTGATCGGTGGCGGCATGGCCTTCACCTTCTTTAAGGCGCAAGGCCTGGAAGTGGGCAAGTCGCTGTGCGAGAACGACAAGGTTGAACTCGCGAAGGCACTGATCGCGAAGGCCGGCGACAAGCTGGAACTGCCGATCGACACGATGATCACCAAGAAGCTGGACTTCGACGCCCGCACGCTGGATGGCCTGGTTGAAGTTGATTCGACCGCGATCCCGGCCGACCAGGAAGGCGTGGACATCGGCAGCAAGACCGCCGCGCGCTACGCCGAAATCATCCGTGGCGCGAAGACCGTGCTGTGGAACGGCCCGATGGGCGTGTTCGAAATCGACGAGTCGGCCAAGGGCACCTACGCCGTGGCGCACGCACTGGTTGAAGCCACCGCGGGCGGCGCGATCACCATCGTCGGCGGCGGCGACTCGGTTGCTGCAGTCGAGAAGGCCGGTCTGGAAGACAAGGTTTCGCACGTCTCCACCGGTGGCGGCGCATCGCTCGAATTCCTCGAAGGCAAGGCACTGCCGGGCGTGGATGCACTGAGCGACAAGTAATACCCGCACGCGCGACGACACAGCCCGGTGCTCGCAACCGGGGTAGCCGTTGCGTGAGTGGCCTGTTTTACCGACAGGGCGACGGCCGGCGTACCAACGCCGGCCGTTTCTATTGGTGCCAGGCCTTTGCCCGGAGTGGGAAAATGAATCGACTTGGCAGCCTTGACAGTGGTCAGCGTACCGTCAGCGCATTGCGCGACAATGCGGTTTCTGGCTGCATCCCCCGATCGAGAGTATCGCCATGACCAATCATTTGCTGGCCGACGATTCGGCTGATCATTTCTCGCCCTTGGCGCAGGGCTATGTGTTGTTCCGGCCGCGCTATCCGCGGTCGCTCTACGACTACCTGCTGGCCTGGGTGCCGCACCACAAGCTGGCGTGGGACGTCGGGTGTGGCAGCGGGCAGGCGACGCTGGATCTGGCAGAGCGCTTCGACCATGTGGTCGGCACCGACATCAGCGAGGCGCAGATTGCCGCCGCGCCGAGCCATCCGCGCGTTGAATGGCGCGTTGCGCCCGCCGAGGCGAGTGGCCTTGCCGACGCCAGCGTCGACCTGATTACCTGCGCGCAGTCGCTGCACTGGTTCCCGCTTGATGCGTTCTACGCCGAAGCCAATCGCGTGCTTGTGCCGGGCGGCATGATTGCGGCCTGGACCTACGGCACGGTGGAAGTCGACCACGAAGCGATCGACGCGCTGGTGCAGGCGTTCCGCACCGAAACCTTGGGCGCCCTTTGGAACCCCGAACGCGAGCATGTGGATACGCGCTACGCGCGACTCGCCTTTCCATTCGAAGAAATCCAGACCCCGCCCTACACCTTGTCGGTGCAGTGGACGCTGGCGCAACTTCTAGGCTATCTGCGCAGCTGGTCGGCCTGCGGGCGCTATGTGGCGATGTATGGCAGCGACCCGACCGAGGCGCTGACGCAGAAGCTGCTGGCCGTCTGGGGCCATCCGCAGGACACCGTGTCGATCAGCTGGCCGCTGACGCTGCGTATCGGGCGCAAGGCCTGATTTCGGACAGCGGCAGCATTGCTGTCGCTGCGCTCGCGCTGGGCGCGGGTTGAGAGGGAAGGGCACCGGCCATCTGGGGCGATGGCCGTTTCGGCGGCTGTCGGCGGCAAGTGGCCCGCGCAACTCCGGTCAGCAGCCGTTCTCCTTCAGGGCGCGGGCATTCTGTTCAATGTTCGCCGCACGCTTGGCACGTTCGTCCCCATTCCGCAGGGCGTTGCCGCTGGGTGAATTCTCAAGCCGTGTCTGTTCGGCGCGCAGCATCTCGCAGGTGCGCGCGCGTTCGCGTGCGATGGCTTCATCGTCCGGCTTGGTTTTGCGGGTGGTGCTGGTGTGCTCTTCCGGCACTTCGGGCGCGGTAATGCCCTCCGGTTTGCGGATTGGCACCTTCTGCGCCTCGGCGGCCGGGGGCGGCTGGTCGCTGTAGTGCACCTTGCCGTTAGCGTCGGTCCATTTGTACACGCCGGCCTCGGCCGAGGCGGCAACGCAGAGCAGCAGTGCTGGGATGATCCGGCGCATGGTGACTTTCCACAGAAGGGAAAGTCACCATGTTAGTCCGCTCGCGGGCGCGGCGGTAGCAGGCCGGCCATGCGTGCCGGCCCGGCGCTTACCAGACGCGGCAGCGCTTTTCCTTCACCATCGCCTGGCCGGGCTTGCAGGCGAAGGCCTGCTGGAACTCAGGCAGATTCACGGCCACGCCGTTGATGCGGTACTTGCCCGGGGAGTGCGGGTCGGTCATCGCGTGGATGCGCTGCTCTTCCGGCCGCACTTCGCCGCAGGTCCACTGCGCGAAGCCAACGAAGAAGCGCTGTTCCGGCGTGAGGCCGTCGCGTGCTTCCAGCGTCTTGTTCGCGGTTTCGGCCTTCCAGGCAGACCACGCGAGGATCATGCCGCCCAGATCGGCAATGTCTTCGCCCAGCGTGAGGCGGCTGTTGATCTTGATGTCGTCGATCACGACGTACTTGCCGTACTGGTCGACCACGCACTGCGCACGGCTTTCGAAGGCCTTGGCATCGCGCTTGGTCCACCAGTCGCGCAGGCGGCCCTGGGCGTCGAACTTGCGGCCCTCGTCGTCGAAGGCGTGGATCAGCTCATGGCCGATCGTGCCGCCGGTGTTGCCGTAGTTGGGTGCGTCATCGAGCTTCGGGTCGAACAGCGGCGGCTGCAGCACGCCTGCCGGGAAGTTGATGTCGTTCATCTGCGGGTTGTAGTACGCGTTCACCGTGGAAGGCGTCATGTCCCATTCGCCGCGGTCGAGCGGCTTGCCGATCTTGGCGAGCTGGCGCTGGGCTTCGAAGCGGCTGCCGCGCACGACGTTGCCGGCATGGTCTTCACGCGCGACGACGAAGGCGTCGTAATCGCGCCAGCGTTCCGGGTAGCCGATCTTGTTGACGATGCCGCGCAGCTTTTCCTGCGCGCGTGCCTTGGTCTCCGGGCTCATCCAGTCGAGCCCCTCGATGTCCTTGGCCATCGCTTCTTCGATCTGCTGCGTCATGCGCAGTGTTTGGGCTTTCAGCTCGGCGCTGAAGGCGCGGCTGACGAATTCCTGTCCGAGTGCTTCGCCGAGCTGCTGGTCAGCCAGCGCAACGCAGCGCTTCCAGCGCGGCTGTTGTTGCGGCGTGCCGCGCAAGGTTTTGCCGAAGAACGCGAAGTTCTCGTCGACGAAGGGCTTGGAAAGGTGCGGTGCGTATGCGTGCGCGGTGTGCCAGCGCAGGTAGGTCTTCAGCGTGCCGACCGATTCGCGCGCAAGCAGGGCATCGAGGCGGGCATAGAACTTCGGCTCGGTGACGTTGAACTGATTCAGATCGGCATGCTGCAGGCCTGCGAGGTAGGCCGACCAGTCGAAGTGGGGCGTCATCGCCTTGAGGCGGCGGGCGTCCATCTTGTTGAACTGCTTGTGCGGATCACGCAGGTCGACGCGCGACATCGAGGCGCGTGCGAGTTCGGTTTCCACCCGCATCACGGTCGCTGCGTTGCGCGCCGCCGTAGTCGCGTCGTCGCCGAGCAGGCCGAACATCCGCGTGATGTGTTCGACATACTGTTTGCGCAGCGTGCGGTTGCGCGCGTCGTTCTTGAGGTAGTTGTCGCGATCGGGCAGGCCCAGTCCGCCTGCCACCGCGAAGGCGATGACCTGCGTGGCGTCCGCGTAATCCTGTGCAGCGCCAAAACCGAACAGCGGGCTGCTGCCGGGCAGCTCCTGATGCAACTCGGCGAGCAGTGCTGGCAGCTCGCGGGTGCTCTGCAGTGCCGCGATGCGTGAGAGTGTCGGAGCCATCGGCGTCATGCCAGCCGCTTCGACGTGCGCCTCGTCCATACAGGCGGCGAAGTAGTTGCCCAGCTTCTGCTGCAGCGGGGTGTTGCCGTTCTTAGCTTCGGCGAGGCGTTGCAGGATGCCCCACTGGAAGCGCTGGCCGTCCGCCGCCATCTTGCTGTAGACGCTCCAGCGTGCCTGGTCGTCCGGCATCGGGTTGTTCTTGATCCAGTTGCCGCACGCGTACTGGTAGAAGTCTTCGCACGGGTTGGCGGTGCGGTCCATCGCCGTGACGTCGAGGCTGGGCGTGTAGGGCAGGGCGTCGAGCGGGGTTTCCGGGTCAGCGGCGAAGGTGGCGCCGATGGCGGCGACGAGCGCCAGCAACGAAACCGCGGTGCGTGCGGTGAGAGTGGGCATCAAGGGGCTCCGAATGACGAAGCGCCGCGTGCGGGTGCCGGAGGAGGCCGGCACTTGGCGGCGCAGCAAACGCTACGGATTATTCCCGATGCCGGGTGCGCTCATGTTTCACCGTGCGACCGCTTGATACAAACGATCGCCGCAGGGGTGCGCTAGAGCTTCAACTCGCTGGTGTCGCGCGGCGGTAGCTTGGCGAGCAGGCGGGCCAGCGCGGCGCCGGCCTCGCTGGCCATCTTGGTCGGCGGAATGCGCGCAATCTGCGCAAAGCTGCGCCCTTCTGCCAACCACAGCTCGACGATCTTCCAGCCGACGTAATAGGCCTCGCGTTCAAGGCCGGTGTTGCCGTGTCCTTGCGTAAGGCGGCCAACGGTATCGGCATCCTCGCGCGCCAACTGCGGGCGGATCGATTCATAGATCGAACGTTGCATGCCCTCGGCGTCGCGGAACCAGCCGGGAATGAACTCTACGTAGCGCTCGACCCGGGCACCGGGTACTACGGCGCGCGATACATGCATCGCGAGCCCTTCGGAGATTGCGATCGCCGCGACGGATTGCGCGCCGTCGCCATCCAGCGCACCAAGAGCAATGTGCACCGCATGCGTCAGTTCATGTGCGGCGGTAATCGCGCGGTGCTCCGGCGCATCCTCAAGCGGAATCGCGACGCGTACCTCACCACGGTTACCCAAGGTAAATGCATTGCCTTCAAGGAAGCCGACATAGGCAGTGATGCGCAGGTGCAAGGGCTGGTTGAGTTTGAGCAAATCCGCGATCGAACGGACTTGCCGCTCTGGTGACGGGCGCATGCCACCGTAGCCGGCAACGATGCGGTCCATCACAGCAGGGTAGCGAGGCCAAGCGTCTGCCAACATTGCCTGCGCTACCGCTTCGCCTGCTTGCCCAGGCGGCACCGCGCCAAACCCGTAATGGGTGCGCCAAAGCTTCCACCGCTGCGTCTCGGTCACGCCAGGCTTGTTGGCAGCGTTATAGAAATCGATGAAGCGCTCCGACAGGTCATTCACCTGAACTTGCACCTGCTCCGTGCGGGCAGGCTGCGCCTTGTGCGGCTTCTTTGTGCCTGCAAGGGCGCCGTTCGACCAGAGCAGGCCTGAGGCGCAGAGCAACACGGCGATGTGGGCAATAGACTTCGACACGCGGGGTTTCCTTTGGATCAAGCGCGAATCCTGCCCCGAATCGAGCCGAAATGTCTTCTCAGGATGTAAGCGTTCGGGTGTGGGTGCGCTGCATGGGGGCCCAATGCGAGGGGTTGTTTGCGTCAGTCCAGTGCTGGATCGTCGCGCGGCACAAGCTTCAGATAGCTGCGCAGATCCTGATAGGCGAGAGGCTTCACCATTACCCGCACGTTGTTCAGCCTTCCACCTATTTCAACCCCTTCGCGCATGCGTACCTGAGTGAATCCCTGGCGAGCCCAGAAGCGCTCCGCGCGCTGATTCCCAGCCACCACGCCGAGGCGAAACCACTGCGCGCCATTCGATCGTACCCAAGCCTCGATTCCATGAAAGATCGAGGCCGCAAGCCCGGAGCCATGGTGCTCGGTTGCAACGACGAACAGCCCGATATGCCACACCGTATGCGCCAACAAATCGGACACCAGGCTGGCAAAGGCCACCAGCTCGCCACTCGCCGGATCGCGATAACCGATCAACCACTTCTTCGTGTACGACCAACCAGCGGGTAACTCCCCGTGAATCTCGTCGTACGCCTCCTGTGCCCCAGCCGGCGCACCCTGCACTGCAAGGAAGTAGGCCGGGTTCGCCTCAAAGAACGCCTGCAATTCGCCCTCGTGGCCGGCGGTCAGCTCGAAGGGCGTGGGGCCCACTTTCGAAAGGTGAGGAAGATCTGGATCGGACATCAATTACTGATCGGCCGAGAACGTGGGACGTAGCGGGCCCCGGAGCGCAGAGGAGGGAGCAAGACTGCGCAGCAATTTTGCGTCCCGCTGATGCACTTGTTTGCGCGATCACCACGCCCCACTAGGGTTGTCACCTATCTATCCTCCCTCGGAAGAAAGGAAAACGATATTTCCATGGGAGGCGCCTCCATTTGGCAAGTCTTCTCAATCGCGCGCTGCGCCGTGGTCCGAATCTCCAGCACAGAAACGCGGTCTGGTGCGCCGTCAAACCCGATGGAGAACGTGAGTTTCGGACGAGTGCCGCGGTCTGACTTTGACGCCACTCCAATCAGCGGTCGCTGGTTCGTTAGCCCTTCAAGCGCATGTGCCACCACAGTTTGCGTCTTGTCCGAGAATTGGCACCCGACGACTTGATCGCATGCCGACAACAGCGGGATTAATAGAAATAGGTGTAAGTGCAAGCTCTTCATTCTTGGGCGGCAACGTTGAAAGTAGCCGGCACTGGAGCGCCGTCATAGCGGATCAAACTGCGCAGCAGTTTGGTGTCCTGCTGACTGCAAAATTATGTGGCATCTCCGCGGGACCTGTTTTGCCCTACTTCTCTCGATTGGAACGGGTAAGGAACCCTGCCACGAGAAGCGCTGTGCCGCCGCAAAGCAGCCCTAGCTTAAGCATGTCAGGACTATCGACAGGTACGACGCGGTAATAAACATGGCCCGAGCGGTCGCTGAACCTGCTAAACAGTGCGCCGAAGAGTTCAAGTGGCATGGCGTCGTAAAACACCCCAACAACGATGAAAAGACCGCCCGAGACGATAAACCAGCGCTTCATTCTTGTTGCAACCTAACGTTGAAAGTAACGGGCACCGAGGCGCAGCCGAGGGAACCCAAACGCGCAGCGTTTGGGTGTCCCGTTGACTGACCTGTTAGCGCGTTGGTTGAGAGGGGCTTTCATGCGCAGGGGCCGTATTTGACTGCGATGAGGAAGTTGCGGCCATACTCAGCAAGCGATTGGGGTTCCGACGGGTAGAACGGAGCTGCGGCGGATTGAGCAAGCACGAACAGGCTAAGCGTTGAGAATACGTAAAGCGCTTTCCGCCACCAGCCAGCAACGCCGCACGTTGGCGCGACAACAACAATGGCTGTGAGCGACGAAAGTGCGAGCCAATACACGACGGCGTGCCATGCATAGCCGCCGCAACTGAATAGGCCAAAGAAAACCCCGCCGACCACGGACAGGCAAAGTGGCGCGACTGCAAGCCATCGAGCGATTGGGAGCGTGGTCTTCAAAGCAAGCGCTAACGTTCGAGTTCAGGGGCCGGCGGAGGGCGAAGCCCGGAGCGAACCGAGAAGCGCAGCTTCTCGGCGGTCCCCTGGAATGAGGGGTTAGCGCTCAAGTTTCGCCTCCGCAATGATCTGTGGGACCGCCTGCAAGAGACTTTCAAGTGTTTCTGGTGGCTCCCCCTCGTAGGAGATTACTGCGCCGAAGTCCCGAGCCAAGGCACAGCTAACAATCATTACGGCAGCGCAGTCCTTCATGCTGCTTCGCCAAACCAAACTCAGGCACAAATCTCGACTTGCAATTGTGTCCTTGAAGTCCTCGCTGTCGCCAATGACGTCTTCGGCCGGCTCAGAAAGAAGTTCGAAGCCGACGTCCGGTACTCCATAGAAGATGCATGGCGAGAAACCTTCGTCACTAGTGAGATCAAGGGCAGGGTCGAGTTTCAGATCGTAGCCTAGCGCATCGATTGACGCCTGTAGTGAAGCGCGGCTAGGAACGTTGGACTTCTCAAGAAATGCGTACTGCGTATTGGACATGTGAGACTCCTTGAGCGCTAACGTTGAAAGTAACCGGCACCGGAGCGCCAGCGTAGGGAACCCAAACTGCGCAGCAGTTTGGGTGTCCGGTTGACTGACCTGTTAGCCATTGCTATTTCCGGGCAAGTTCGCAGAAACCTTCGTGTTGCTCGCCATTTGTCGATGCTTTCCAGTGACCAGCACCGGTTGGTTCAACTTCGACGGTAAGTACATTCTCAACCGACGGCCGGCCAACTAATACGAGGAGATCGCCACGTTTCTCGACATGGCACGAAAACTCGGTGTTCTTGTGGGACTGAACGAATGCGCCAAGCGGGTGCGTGAGCAACGTAGGATCGGTTGGAACACCCGAGAGAATGCAGTCGGAACTCGACGGAGCACTGGCAAGTGCGTCCGGGTTGGACAGCAACAGGAAACCAACAAGTCTCCCTGGTTCAGTAAGCAGCGCAATTGCGGACATTGGTTTTGCAGTGGCTAACGTTAAGTAGACTTCAGTAAACCGTTATCCCAGGATATTCATCAATCCAAGACTGTGTCATAAGTCATGGAAGCTATTGCCGTACGGGGGAAATATGCAGCCTGTATTGACGAATATCCTGAGGTCTCGCAATGGTTGTACGTACGGATGGCCAGCAGCCGAAGTTGCTCGACCTCATGCGGGATCGGCTGCGGGTGAAGCATTACAGCATTCGCACCGAGACGGCCTATTTGGGTTGGGTCAAACGCTTCATTCTCTTTCACGGCAAGCGTCATCCGGAAGGCCTCGGCAAGGGGGAGGTTGAGGCATTTCTCACGAGTCTTGCCGTTGAGCACAACGTTGCCGCGGTGACGCAGGGGCAGGCGCTGTCGGCGATCCTGTTCTTGTATCGCGAGGTGCTGGGGCAGACCTTGCCGTGGCTCGACGAGGTGAAGCGGGCCAAGAAACCGAAACGGCTACCGTGCGTGCTGACACAGGCTGAGGTGTCGCGCCTCGTGGCAGCTGTTGATGATCCCCTGATGAACCTGATCGTGCGTTTGTTGTATGGGACCGGTATGCGTTTGATGGAGGCGGTTCGGCTGCGCGTGAAAGACGTCGACTTTTCTCGCCGTGAGATTCTGATTCGCGAGGGGAAAGGCAATAAGGATCGCGTGACGATGTTGCCTGCGGCGTTGGTGGAGGGTTTGCGGGCGCAGGTGCGTTGGCGGCGGGAAGTTCATTTGCGCGATCTGGAGCAAGGTCGCGGCGGTGTGTATTTGCCGCATGCGTTGGCGAGAAAGTACCCCGGCTCCGAAACGGCGTTCGGTTGGCAGTATGTGTTTGCAGCGGCGTCCTTGTCGGTGGATCCGCGAAGCGGTGCGGAGCGTCGGCACCATGTTGACGAGCAGATGATTCAGCGCGCGGTGAAGCGGGCGCTTTCGGCGACAAAGATTGATAAGCCGGTCACGCCGCACACGCTGCGCCATTCGTTCGCGACGCATCTGCTGGAGGCGGGGCAGGACATCCGCACGGTTCAGGAGCTGCTGGGCCATTCCGACGTTTCGACGACGATGATCTACACCCACGTCCTGAACTGCGGCGGGCTGGCCGTAACGAGCCCGCTCGACAGGCTGGGGTGACGCAGCGGCCGGCTTGAGCAAGGGAGCCGGTAGAATCACCGCCTTCCTTTGAATCACCTGAGTACCGCCATGCCTTTGCTGACCCTTGATGCTGCCTGCCTTGCCTTTGGCGATGTGGCCTTGCTCGACCATGCCGAGCTGGTGCTTGAGCCGGGCGAGCGCGTGGCGCTGATCGGGCGCAACGGCGCCGGCAAGTCCAGCCTGATGCGGACCCTGGCCGGTATGGCGAAGCTGGATGACGGCACGGTCTGGCGCCAGCCGGGCCTCAAGACCGCTTACGTGTCGCAGGAGCCGGACTTCGATCTGGACCGAGACGTGTTTGCGACGGTGGCAGACGGCGTGGGCGAAGCCGCCCGTCTGATCGCCGAATATCACGCCTGTGCGGCGCTGGTGGGGCAGGGCGATGCGGCGGCGCTGACGCGGCTGGAGGATTTGCAGCATCAGCTCGAAGCGACCAACGGCTGGACCCTGCACCACAAGGTTGAGCAAGTGATCGACCGGCTCAAGCTCGACGGCGCTGTGAAGGTCAGCGCCTTGTCTGGCGGTGGAATCAAGCGGGTGGCGCTGGCGCGGGCTCTGGCGGGTGAGCCGGATCTGTTGTTGCTCGACGAACCGACCAACCACCTCGATATCGATGCGATTGGCTGGCTGGAGGAATTGATCCGCTCCTTCCGTGGTGGCGTCGTGGTGATCACGCACGACCGCGCCTTCATGGACGCGGTGTCGACCCGCATCGTCGAGCTGGACCGCGGCAAGCTCGCAAGCTTCCCCGGTAGCTTCAGCGAATACCAGAAGCGCAAAGCAGATCTGCTCGATATCGAAGCCAAGGCGGCTGCGGATTTCGACAAGTTCCTCGCGCAGGAAGAGGTGTGGATACGTAAAGGCGTCGAGGCGCGTCGCACTCGTAACGAAGGTCGCGTGAAGCGGCTGGAGGACCTGCGCCGTCAGCGTGCGGCGCGGCGTGACCGCATGGGCAACGTGAGCCTGCAGTTGGACCGCGGCGACCAGAGCGGCCAGCTGATCGCAGAATTGCACAACGTCACCAAGCGATTTGGGGACAAGGTGGTGATCCGCGAATTCTCCACGCGCCTGATGCGTGGCGACCGCATCGGCCTGATCGGCCCGAACGGTGCGGGCAAAACGACGCTGCTCAAGCTGATCCTCGGCGATCTGGAGCCCGACGAGGGCCAGATTCGCCGTGGCACCAAGCAGCAGATCGCCTATTTTGACCAGTTCCGCACCCAGCTCGATCCCGAGATGCCGCTGCGCGATGTGATCAGCCCTGGCAGCGACTGGGTCGAGATCGGCAAGTCGCGCAAGCATGTGATTGGCTATCTGGAAGACTTCCTGTTCTCGCCGCAGCGGGCGCGCTCACCGGTGAAGTCACTCTCGGGCGGGGAGCGCAACCGCTTGTTGTTGGCGCGCCTGTTTGCGCAGCCTGCGAACATCCTGGTGCTGGACGAGCCGACCAACGATCTGGATGTCGAGACGCTTGAGCTGCTGGAACAACTTCTCGCCGAATACGACGGCACGATCTTCCTGGTCAGCCACGACCGGACCTTCCTCGACAACGTCGTGACGCAGACCATCGCCGCGGACGGCGACGGCCGCTGGGGCGAGTACGCCGGCGGTTACTACGATTGGAAGCGCGTGCGCGACGCCGCTGCCGCGGCCGAGAAGGAAGCCGCCAAGCCCGCCCCAACGGCGAAGGCGCCGGAGGCAGAGCGCAAGGCGCCCGCCCGCGGAAACAAGCTCTCGTTCAACGAGAAGCGCGAGCTTGAACAGCTGCCGGGCAAGATCGCGCAACTGGAGAACGAACAGGCCAGTTTGCAGCAACAACTGGCGGACCCCGGGATATACAAGGCGCAGCCAGAGAACGTGCCACGCTTCAATGCGCGGCTTGAGGAAATCGAGCTGGAGCTTCTGACCCTGCTGGAGCGTTGGGAGGCGCTGGAGGGCAAAGCGGGTTGATGCGGTGGTAATGCGAATCAATCGCAACGAGTTTCGTCTGGATCAAGCTTGGCGCAATGCGGCCGTGATTACATTCGGCGTCCAGGCAAACCGACGGAATTTCGACCATGATTCGCTGCGCTTCGCTCTTGCTGTGCCTCCCGATCTGCGTGCATGCAGCGCATCCGTTGATTTCGGATGACGCGGCGACGCAAGGTGAGGGTGGCTGGCAACTTGAATTGAGCGGGGATTACACCCGCGACCGCGATGCCAGCACCCGCCAGCGGGTGTCCAATGCCACGCTGACGCGCGGTGCGATCGATACGCTGGATGTTTACCTCAACGCCACATGGCTGCGCGCCGAAGCCCTTGATGACAGCGGCGGCGTACTGGCGACACAGGGCGCTGGCGACGTGAGCCTTGGCGCCAAGTGGCGCTTCTATTCTGCCGACGGCGCCTCGCTGGCGCTAAAGCCTTTCGCGACAATGCCCACGGGTGACCACAGTCGTGGCCTCGGCAACGGCTTGCCGTTTTACGGCGTGTCGGCAATCGCCACCTATGAGTACGAAGCCTGGACGCTGATTGCCAACGCAGTAGGCGCATACGCCTGCGGCGACGCCGCCAGCGTTCGGAAACGGCAATGGGCGCTGTCTGCCGGCCTTGGTCACGCGTTCAACGACGCGCTGCAGGCCGTCGGCGAAGTCGTCTACAGCTCAGGCACCGAGCCCGACGTCAATCAGGGGCCGGCCCTGCTGACGCTTGGGCTGATTTACCGTGTTGCGCCCACCTTCGACCTTGACGTCGGTTACCGGCATGGTCTGAACAAGTCTGAGGCGCATCACGGTGCGGGCGTAGGGCTGGCGTGGCGCTGGTGAGTCACCTGCACCGCTACCCGCCACCCCATCGCGGCCTTTGTCACTGGTCTTTACACCGGCGCGGTGCGGGCCTGTCGATAATTGGCTCATGACTGCTTCGCGCCATAACGCCGTGGCCCCGATGCCTGCACTGCTGGGTGCGCCACGCGCGGCGCGTGGCTGGCGCAGTGGCGCGCCCGTTGGTGATTGATTTCATGATCGCCAGCGGCCGGCAACGCACCGCGTGGGCTGCACTGATTAATGCCTTCGCCGCGCTGAACCCGGATCTGACGGTCGTTGCCAACGAGTTTCAGCAGGAAGACTGCAAACGGCAGTTTGCTGTGCGCATGGGCCGCGAGCCCGGTGATCTGGCGTTCTGGTTCGCCGGCGCCCGCCTGCGTGAAATGGTGGGCAAGGGCTTGAGCTTTCCGGTGCGGCCAGCTTAGTCCGCGATGATGCGTTCGTAGCGCGCCCGCCATTCCTCGGTGAGCGCTTCGTTGCCGATGTGTTCGTACAACTGCATGGCGCGCCAGGTCGCTTCGGGAATCATGTCGCCGTCGCGGTCCATCGCCATCTCGAAGTAGCGCACCGCTGCGTCGTCTCCGCGTTCGGCGAGGATGCGGCCGGCTGCCATTGCGGTTTCGGCGTTGCCGCGCGCGTGTTCGGCGGCCTCGCACAGCAAGGGCAGGGCTTCATTCACGCGGTCAAGCGTCAGCAGCGCCAAGGCGTAGCGGGATTTCTCCTCGACTTCGAGTCGGGCGGGGTTTGCATCGCCAAGCCGCTCCACCTCGGCTTGCGCTGCGCGCACCTTGTTGTGTCGCTCGCGCCACTGGGCCTCCACCGCGGTGAGCCACGCGGCGTCCAGATCGCTCGTGATACGGGGCAGGGCGTCACGCAGCAGCACTTGTGCCGCGCTGTGCTCCGGATGTGTCGGCACAACGGGCTTCATGCCGAGCGCATCGAGGCGGTCGCGCAGGCTGGGGTGGGTGTCGTCATAGGTGGTCAGGCGGGCCAGCGCATCCCACATCCAGGTCTTGAAGTCCTCCGAGTCGCCGGCGACACGCAATGCGGTACGCATCGCGGCATGCGGCATGAAGCCGGGCCGCGGTTGATGGTCCGCCTGTGCGTACAGCGCGGGCCAGAACTTCTCGGCCATGAAGCGGCCTTTCACGCTCGCTGCAATCAAGGCGCTTGCGGTGGTGGTTCGGCCAACGAAGCGGGCGGAAGCCTGGTCCGCTTCGTATTCCTGCTGGCGCGCGAGCACGAAGCTGTAGGCGTTGAACCAGGGGATGTACCAGCGGAAGAAGCGGGTGAAGAGTTTGTCGAACCAACCCTCTTCCTGCGCGAAAACTTCCGCCAGCCGCATCCACACCAACCGGATGCGGTAGATCCAGGCACCGGTCTTGCCGTGCGCGCCCGAGATGTGGCCGTATTCGTGCGCCATCACGGCGGCGCATTCCTTTGGCGACAGGGCTTGCAGCAACGGCAGGCCCAGCGTGAGCGTGTTGCGGTACCAGCCGAAGATGCCCAGGCGCGGCGTCTGCACGATTGATGCGTTGAACGCCTCATCGATGATGATCTCGTGGATTTCCGGCCCCGCTTGCTTGGCGCGCAGCTTGTCGACGAGCCGCCACAGGTGCGGTGCTTCCTCGCGCGAGACGCGCCGCCCGCTGGGTGGATCAAGCCGCACCCACAGCGCACGGATCACCAGAAAGGCTGCCACACCGCAGATCAGCACTAGCTTGCCGCCAATCAGTGCATGTCGCGACGCCACCAGCCCGATACCGGCGAACACCCCGCCAAGTGTGAGTGCCAGCATGCCCACGGCGTAGGCGTAGCCCAGCCCCGCCAGTGCGGTGACCTTGGCGCGGTAGCGGCCAGGTGCAATGTCGCACTCGCGCTCAAGGTGAGCGACGAGGTTGCGGAATTCGGACTCGGTCATGGGCGGCACTCGACGGCGGGGCTTCAAATTGCATTATCCGACAAAAACGCCAAAAAACCATTGGCATGAACCCGGAAGAACTGTCGCGCGGCAACATGACCTGGCTTCACGCCACGGCTAGACTGAACGCTTACCGATTCATGCCGGCCCCGGGCCGGATAGACCATGCAGCCTGCCCGTCTCTGGGACATCTCGCCGCCGGTTGCGGCCGCCAGCCCGGTTTTCCCCGGTGATACACCGTTTCAGCAGCACTGGACCTGGCAGATCGGGCCCGACAGCCCGGTCAACGTCAGCACGCTGACGCTATCGCCCCACACCGGCGCCCATGCCGACGCACCGCTGCACTACGACCCGCACGGCGCGGCGATCGGCGCGGTGCCGCTCGATGCTTACCTCGGGCCCTGCCGTGTGATTCACGCAATCGGCCGCCGCGCGCTGATCACGCCAGACCTGATAGCACCGCAACTGGTGGATACACCGCCGCGCGTGCTGGTGCGCACCCGCTTTCGCGCCGCGGTGGACGAATGGGATGCGGACTTCACTGCACTGGCGCCGGAAACCATCGACCTGCTCGCCGCGCTGGGCGTGAAGCTGGTCGGCATCGATACGCCTTCGCTCGATCCGGAGCAGTCGAAGACGCTGGATAGCCACCAGCGCGTGCGGGCTCACGGCATGGCGGTGCTCGAATGCCTCGTGCTCGATGAGGTGCCTGCCGGCGACTACGAGCTGATCGCACTGCCCCTCAAACTGACGACCGCAGATGCCAGCCCGGTGCGCGCGGTGTTGCGGGAGCTGCCGTGACCACGCGTGAAGACTGCCTCCTGCGCGACGCCGCCGACCCGCTGGCGCCCTTGCGCGACCAGTTCGAACTGCCGCCGGGCGTGATCTACCTCGACGGCAATTCGCTTGGCCCGCTGCCACGCGCCACGCCCGACCGCATTGCAGCGGTGATCCGCGGCGAGTGGGGCACGGATCTGATCAAGAGCTGGAATAGCGCTGGCTGGATCGACCTGCCGGCTGATGTTGGCGACCAGATCGCGCCGCTGGTGGGCGCAGGCGCTGGCGAGCTGATTGCCGCGGATTCGACGTCGGTGAACCTCTTCAAGGTGCTCGCCGCGGCGCTGCGCATCGTCGGCGAAGACGACCCGGCGCGCTGCGAGATCGTCTCGGAGCGCGACAACTTCCCGACCGATCTCTACATCGTGCAGGGCTTGTCGGAACTGCTTGGCGGCCGCTACACGCTGCGCCTGGTCGAATCGGCAGACGAGATTCCGGCGGCGCTGGGCCCGAAGACCGCCGTGTTGATGCTCACCCAGGTGAATTACCGCACCGGCGCGCTGCACGACATGGCGGCGCTCTCTGCCGCCGCACACGCCGCCGGTGCGCTGACCGTGTGGGATCTGGCGCATTCGGCCGGGGCGCTGCCGGTGGCCTTGAACGATGATGGCGCCGACTTCGCGATCGGCTGCGGCTACAAGTACCTCAATGGCGGGCCGGGTGCGCCGGCTTTCGTATGGGTGGCGCCGCGCCATGTGAGTCGCTTCCGCCAGCCGCTGTCGGGCTGGATGGGGCATGCGCGGCCCTTCGACTTCGTGCCCGGCTATGAGGCGGGCGAGGGCGTTGCGCGCTACCTGTGCGGTACGCCGTCCGTCCTCGCCATGAGCGCGCTCGAATGTGGCGTCGAAACGCTGCTTGCGGCGGAGCCCTACGGTGGCATGGCCGCCTTGCGCGCCAAGTCGCTCGCACTGACCGAGCTATTCATCGAGCGGGTGGAGGCGCGCTGCGCCGGCCAGGGGCTCACGCTGGTCACGCCACGCGAGGCCGCGCGCCGCGGCTCGCAGGTGAGTTTCGCATTCGATTCGGCGTGGCCGGTTTGCCAGGCGCTGATTGCGCGCGGCGTGATCGGTGACTTTCGCGCGCCGGACATCTTGCGCTTCGGCTTTGCGCCGCTCTACATCCGCTTCACCGATGTGTGGGACGCGGCCGAAGCCCTGGCGGCGGTGCTGGAAACCGGCGAGTGGCTGGAAGCCCGCTTCGCCGAACGCAGTGCGGTGACCTGAATTGGACAATCAGCGCGAACTCGAAGACAGCATCGTCACCGACCTGCGTGATCGGCTCTCGTACGGTGGCTATTTGTGCCTGGACGGCCTGCTGGCGCAGCAGAAGCCGCTCTCCGAGCCGCCGCATCACGATGAAATGCTCTTCATCGTGCAGCATCAGGTGTCGGAGCTGTGGATGAAGCTGATGATCCATGAGCTTTCCGCCGCGATTCGCCATGTGCAGCGCGATGAGCTGGGGCCGTGTTTCAAGATTCTCGCCCGTGTGAAGCAGGTGCAGATGCAGCTGTTCGAGCAGTGGGCGGTGCTCGAGACGCTGACGCCCTCCGAATACATGGAGTTCCGCGGTGTGTTGGGCAACTCGTCCGGCTTTCAGTCGCACCAGTACCGCACGATCGAATTCCTGCTCGGCAACAAGAACGCCGCGATGGTGGAGGTGTTTCGCCATGATCCGGCGCAGCAGGCGGCGCTACGCGCAACGCTTGAAGCCCCCAGCCTGTACGACGAGTTCCTGCGCCACCTCGCGCGGCGTGGCCTGCCAGTGCCGGCCGAGTGCATCGAGCGCGACTGGTCGCAGCCTTACCGCAAGGTGGACGCGCTGGTCGAGGTGTTCCGCAGCATCTACGAAAACCCGCGCGACTGCTGGGAAGCCTACGAGATGTGCGAGAAGCTCGTCGATGTGGAGGAGTACTTCCAGCTCTGGCGCTTCCGGCACATGAAGACCGTGGAGCGGGTGATCGGGTTCCGGCCCGGCACTGGTGGGTCGAGCGGTGTGGGGTTTCTGCGCCGGGCGCTTGAATTGAGTTTCTTCCCGGAGCTCTTCGCGGTTCGCACCGAGTTACGGCAGCGCTGATTCCGACGCTGGCCGCATCGGGCCCTCAGGGCGCCGGGCTCTCGTTGCCGCGAGCCGGCGCGGCCTCCGGCGACACATGCCGATCAATGATCCGGCGCAGGCTGCCGTCGTGCTTCAACGATGCAATGGCGGCGTTGAACTTGTCGTAGAGGCCGGCGCCGATCTGGGCGCGCGACAGGACCAGGTTGACCTCGATGACCGGCGCACCGACGTCGAGCCGCCGCAGGCTTGCCGCCGGATACAAGCGCGCAAGCAAACGCCAGGCGGAATCCCGCACGATTGCCGCATCGGCGCGTCCGATCGTCACCAGGCGGAGTGCGGCTTCTTCGTCGGCCGCTTCCGTGGCGCGGCCGGCGGCCCTGAGCGTCTCGATCCAGTCGTCGAAGGGCGCGCCGTAGCGATAGCCCCGCGTGATCGCCAGCGTCAATGTCGGGTCCGTCATCACCGTCGTCGCATTGATCGACGCCGGTGCCGAAGACCGCACCGCAACGAGATTGCGTTCCGTGGTGTAGGGGATGAAGCGTGCGAAGCGGTCGCGCTCCGGCGTCTGGACTGCAGACGCGCTCAGATCGAGCGAGCCGGCCTGGAGTTGCTGCCAGATGCGCACACGCGACTCGAAGCGATGCTCGAATCGGCAGCCGGTTCGGCGCGCCAGTTCGTCGATGAGATCACGGTCGATACCGCGCCATTCCGCGCCGTCGCTACCGCGGTAGTAGTAAGGGGGTATGGCATAGAAGCCGACCGATAGCGGCCGGGTGCAGGCTTGCAAAGGCTCGGCGATGGCATTGGTGGCGGCGAGACCCAGCAGCCACGGTAGTAGGCGGCCCAGGTAGCGCCGTATTGTTAAGCGGGGCTGCCCGCGTCTGTCGCCCATCCGATCAGAGCGAATCCGGGGATTCCGGCGACTCTCCGATCCGCAATACGGCGGCGTCGGCCGGCACGCCAACCCGCTGCATCACATGGCCGACATCCATGTGCAGCAGGTCACCAATCGCGCGGAAGTCGTCCGGCAGCGCCGGGTCGTCCCAACCGTTGGCGCAGTGGCGGGCGAGGTCGCAGGCCAGCAACACGGTGCGTACCCGGGGGTTGTCGGTGCGTTGCGGGTCCATCAGGGTGATCAGAAGTTCCGGCAGCGAATACTCGCGTACCAGCGCGAGTTGCAGGTCGGGAATCGCGATCCCCATCGTGGCCTTTTGCGCCGCGCTGCTGCGCATGCCCGGGTTGGCGCGCTGCAGCGCGAAGGCTTGCTGCACCAGATCTGGCGCAAAGCACCAGCAGAGGATCTCGGCGACCTCGTGCAGCAGTGCCGCCACGGTGATTTCGTCGACATCGATATCGTGGCGGTGCAAGGCCCAGTCGCGCGCGAAGTAAGCGGCGCGCTTGGCCCGCGTGATTACCTTGAGCACGCCCAGCAGGGCGCGCGGGTGGTTCGCAAGTTGATCCTCCACCGTCGGGATCTCGCCGAAACGGCGGAAGAAGGGCGTCACGCCGAGCATCATGATCGCGCGCTCGATCGTCGTGATGTCGTGATTCTGCGTGCTGCTGCGGTTGCGCTGCAGATGGATCATCAGCTTGAGTGCCATCAGCGGATCCTGCAGCACGCAGCCCGCGATCTGGCGCGCCGAGACGTTGTCTTCGTCGTCCTTCAGCGCGTTGAGCTCCTGCGCGGTGCGGCGCAGCACCGGGAATTCGACGCTGCGCAGGTACAGCACATAGCTGTTGAGTTCGGCGAATGGTTTGGTAAGCATGGTCTCCGGCCCGACTGGCGCCATAAGGCAATAACGGCACCCGAGCGGCGCGGCTTGAGGGCTCTCAAGTCTGGCGCCGAACGGGGCCCGATTGGCCCTCATGCCCAGCGTATAATCGGCCGATAACGTCAAATACGTCACGCTTCGGGCTTGCCGGGGGGCGCAGGAATGGGGACACCGATGAAGTCGTTCAAGGCCTTTGTGGTCGATCAGGACGCTGACCGCCGCGTCAGCGCGGGCTTCCGCACCCTGTCCGAGGATGCGCTCGACAAGGGCGACGTGCTGATCCGTGTCGCCTACTCCAGCATCAATTACAAGGACGCACTGGCTGCCACCGGCAAAGGCCGCATCATCCGGCGCTTCCCGTGCGTGGGCGGAATCGACTTGGCCGGCGTGGTGGAGCGCAGCGCTGCGCCGCGTTTCAAACCGGGCGACAAGGTCATCGCAACCAGTTACGACATCGGTGTGGCACACCATGGTGGTTATGCCGAATACGCTTTGGTGCCCGGCGGTTGGGTATTGCCCTTGCCTGCGGGCATGGATCTGCGCCAGGCCATGGCGCTGGGCACAGCCGGCTTCACCGCGGCGCTTGGCGTGCAGCGCATGGAAGACAACGGCCTCAAGCCCGAGAACGGTGCCGTGATTGTGACCGGTGCCACCGGCGGGGTGGGCAGCCTGGCGATCGACATGCTGGCCGGGCGGGGCTACGAGGTGGTTGCGCTGACCGGCAAGGCTGACCAGGCGGACTGGCTCAAATCGATCGGTGCGGCGCGCGTGATGCTGCGCAGTGAGCTTGACCTGGCGAACATGAAGCCGCTCGACAAAGGCCTGTGGGCCGGTGCGGTGGATAACCTCGGTGGTGATGTGCTGGCCTGGATCGCCAGCACGATGAAGCCCTGGGGTACGATCGCGAGCATCGGCCTTGCGGCCAGTACCGATCTGAACACCACGGTGATGCCCTTCATCCTGCGTGGCGCCAGCCTGCTTGGCATTGATTCCGGATACGCTCCCGCGGCGATCCGCGAACATGTGTGGGCGCGGCTGGCGACGGATCTGCGCCCGCGCCATCTCGACGCATTGACGCGCGAGGTCGCGTTTGATGCACTGCCGACTGAATTCGACCGCTTCATCGCCGGCCAGGCACACGGCCGCGTGGTGGTGCGGATTGCTTCCTGAATCGTTTCCGGACTCACCCCCGACATGAGCCAAGCCCCTGAGCAACACGCGACCCAACTGCCTCGTGTGCTGATCGTGGACGATTCGCGCATGGTGCGCGCGTCGCTGATCAAACAGATCCGTGCGAACTTCGAAGTGCGCGAGGAAGCCGACGGCGAAGCCGGCTGGCAGACGCTGCTGCTCGATCCGACAATCGAGGTGGTGATCTCCGACATCGGCATGCCGCGGCTGGACGGCTACGGCCTGCTCGAACGCATCCGCACCTCGCGGCTCGCCCGCATCCACGACCTGCCGGTGATCATCATCTCGGGCGAGGACGAGGAGGAAGCGCGCGTGCGGGCAAAGGAAGCCGGTGCGACCGACTTCATCAGCAAAGGCACGCCTACCGTTGAGTTGCTGGCGCGCCTTGAAGCCCTGGTGAAGCTGGCGCAGACCCGCCGCGACCTCGAAAAGAGCCGCGAGCAGCTGGTACGCAACTACCACGGCGACGTGTCGGTCATGGCGATCGAGATCGACCACTACGCCGATCTCTCCGCCCGCTATGGCCACCATGTGGCGCAGCTGATCCACCGCAAGATGTCCAAGCTGCTGTCGGCCAAGGTGCGCAAGGAAGACACGGTGGCGCATCTGGCCGAAGGGCAGTTTGCAATCATCTCGCCGTCGGCCGACCTTGATGCCTGCGGTGCGTTTGCGCTGCGCCTGCGTCGCGCGATCGAAACGATCGTGATGACCTACAAGGAAGAGCGCATCCGCATCAGCCTGACAATCGGTCTGGCTACCGCTGGCGGCGATGCGCACATGACGCTCGAATCGCTGATCGCGCTGGCCGTGCAGCGTGTGCAGGACGGCAAGCTGATGGGCGGCAACACCGTCGTGTCGGATTCCGGAGAGGTCACGCCAGAAAACGTCGGCCGCTTCAGCCGCCTCGCAGTCAGCGTGGACCACGCACTGACGCAACTGCGTACCGGCCAGACGGACGAAGTGCGCCGTCGGGTGCGCGAATTGGTCGGCACGATGATGCCGCTGCTCGAGTTCATCGACGCGGAGTTCCGCACCGGGATGCCGCTCGCGCTGCTGGCTGAGCGAGCGAACCTGATCAACATCGAGCGCACCGAGATCGGCAACCCGATCCGCACGCATCTCTGATCCCCGCAGGCCGCCGCGCCTGCGTCAGTGCAATGTAAGGCTGACCCCCAAGAATCCCCTGCTCAAAACAGGGGATTTTGTTTTGGTCTTCGGGGGGAGAGCATGACAAGCTACAAGGAGTTTCATCGCCGTTCGATCGACGATCGCAACGGTTTCTGGGGCGAACAGGCGAATCTGATCGACTGGCAGACGCCGCCGACGACGGTGTGCGACTTCTCGAACCCGCCGTTCGCCAAGTGGTTCGCCGGTGGGCGAACCAATCTCTGCCACAACGCGGTCGATCGTCACGCCGCGCAGCGGCCTGATGCCCCTGCGCTGATCTACATCTCGACCGAAACCGGCGTCGAGCGCACCTACAGCTTTGCCGAACTCAAGCGTGAGGTGGAGCGCGCCGCCGCGATCCTGCGTGGTTTGGGTGTCGGGCGTGGCGATCGTGTGCTGATCTACATGCCGATGATTGCCGAGGCGGCGTTTGCCATGCTGGCCTGTGCACGCATCGGCGCGATCCACTCAGTGGTGTTCGGCGGCTTCGCTGCGGGTAGCCTGGCGACACGGATCGACGATGCGCGCCCGAAGGTGATGGTGACGGCGGACGCCGGCATGCGTGGCGGCAAGGCGGTTCCTTACAAGCATCTGGTGGATGAAGCTTGCCGCCTCGCGCAGAACCCGCCCGAGCGGGTGCTGATTGTTGATCGCGGCATTGACGTTGGCTTCCCGCGAGTGGAAGGCCGCGATCTGGACTACGCCACGCTGCGCGCGCACCACCTCAATGCCGAGGTGCCGTGCGAATGGCTGGAGTCATCGGAGCCTTCGTACATCCTGTACACCTCAGGTACCACCGGGAAGCCCAAGGGCGTGCAGCGCGATACCGGCGGCTATGCGGTCGCGCTGGCGGCGTCGATGAAGTACATCTACTGCGGCAACGCTGGCGAAACGATGTTCTCGACTTCGGACATCGGCTGGGTCGTCGGCCACAGCTACATCATCTATGGCCCGTTGATCGCCGGCATGGCGACGATCATGTTCGAGGGCACGCCGATCAAGCCGGACGCCGGCGTGTGGTGGAGCATCGTCGAGAAATACAAGGTCAGCGTGATGTTCTCGGCGCCCACGGCCATCCGTGTGCTGAAGAAGCATCCGGCCGAGCTGATCCACAAGCACGATCTGTCGAGCCTGCGCAGCCTGTATCTGGCCGGAGAGCCGCTCGACCAGCCGACCCATGAATGGATCATGGGCGAGCTCAAGCGGCCGGTAATCGACCATTACTGGCAGACCGAGACGGGCTGGGCGATGTTGTCCGCGATGCCGGGCGTGGAGCAGACGCCGATCAAGTTCGGTTCGCCGAGCTTCCCGGTGTATGGCTACGACCTGCGCATCTTCCGTGAAGACGGCTCCGAGGCCGCCGCGAACGAGAAGGGCGTGGTGGGTGTCGTGCCGCCGCTGCCGCCGGGCTGCCTTTCGACCGTATGGGGCGACGACAAGCGCTTTGTCAGCACCTACTTCACGCTGTTCAAGGAGCCGCAGGTCTATTCGAGCTTCGACTGGGGTATTCGCGATGCGGATGGCTACTACTTCATCCTTGGTCGCACCGATGACGTGATCAACGTCGCCGGCCACCGACTCGGCACCCGCGAAATCGAGGAGGCGGTGCAGGGGCACAACGCCATCGCGGAAGTGGCGGTGGTGGGGGTGAATGACGCGTTGAAGGGGCAGTTGCCGATTGCCTTTGCAGTACTGAAGGACCCGAGCCGCAGTGATACGGAGGAAAAGCGCGCGGCGCTCGAGGCGGAGGTGATGAAGACGGTCGATGGCCTGCTCGGTGCGATTGCGCGACCCGGTCGGGTTCACTTCGTCAGCGGCCTGCCCAAGACCCGCTCCGGCAAGATGTTGCGCCGCTCGATCCAGGCGCTGGCCGAAGGGCGCGACCCGGGCGACCTGACGACGATCGATGATCCGACGACCTTGCAGCAGATCCGCGAGGCGCTCGGCGGCAACTGAGGCCACCGATCGAGCAAAGAAAACGGCCGGGCAATGCCCGGCCGTTTTGCTTGATGCGTGCAGCTGTGTTACTTCGTGAGCACCGTCACTGCCGTGCCTTCGGCGACCACCGTGCCGCTCACCGTGCGTGGCGCAACCGAGGCGTCTGACTTTTCAGCCTTCACCGTCCATGTGCCGGCGGGCAGCGCGTGGGTGTAGTTGTCAGACGAGTTCTCGATCACGATGGTGTCGGTGACGCCGCAGCCGCTGATCGTGTTGACCACTACGCCGTAGCGCGGGCGCGTCGTCGTTACGCAGCTGCTGATCGCGTCCCACGAGGTGAGGCGCAGTGCCGGGGTGGCCTTGCGCAGGTTCACCATCTGCTTGTAGTAGGCGAACACGTCGGCGTTATCGACCTTCCACTGCCAGTTGATCTGGTTTACCGAGTCCGGCGACTTGTAGCTGTTCGCGTCGCCCCCCTTGGTGCGCAGCAGCTCTTCACCGCCGTGCAGGAAGGGGATGCCCTGTGCAGTGAGTACCACGCCGTTGGCGAAGTCCTGAATGCGGCGCAGGTAGCTCGCGTTGGTGACGCCGTTGAGCGTGCCCCATGCAAGGATCTTGTCGCGCAGCGTCAGGTTGTCGTGGGCGGAGACGTAGTTGATCGACTGCTCCGGGTCCATCGCGAACATCGGATCCCAGGTGTCGATCGTGATGTTGGCGTCCTTCGTCGCACGGATCGCGCCACGGCTACCGACCTGGATGCGCCAGGTGTCCGGGTTGGCGTTGAACGCGAAGCAATCGCCCGCGTTGCAGCCACCGTTGTCGTTCTGGCCCTTGATCGCTTCGCGGAACTTCGAATTGAACACGCCGACATGGCTGTTCCAGATGCGGCCGATCGTACCCAGGCGCACCCGCTGCGCTTCCTTCGTATCGGTGGCGTAGCCATTCCACGGCTCGCCGTAGATCAGCAGGTTGCGGTCCGGGAACTTGGTGTTCAGGTTGTCGGCCCACTTCTGCACTTCGGCGTAGCTGAAGATGCCGATCAGATCGAAGCGGAAGCCGTCGATGTTGTACTCGCGCGCCCAGTATTCGAGCGAATCCTGGATCATGCGGCTGACCATCGGCTGGTCTGCGTCGATCGAGTTGCCGGTACCCGAAAGGTCGGTCGCGGTGTAGTACTTGCTCGTGATCGGGTCGAACATCTCCTTCGCGAAGGTGTGGTTGTAGACCACGTCCATCACCACGCGAATGCCTGCCTTGTGGAAGGCGTCCACCATCTGCTTGAACTCTTTCGCCCGGTTCACGTAATCGAAGGGTGTCAGCGAATAGCGCTCTTCCGGCACGTTGTAGTTGCGCGGGTCGTAGCCCCAGTTGTAGCAGGCGGTGTCGGTGACCAGCGGGCAGGAGCCGAAGTCATACACCGGCATCAGTTGGACATGGGTGACGCCGAGTTCCTTCAGATGGTCGATGCCGGTCTTCACACCGCTGAAGGTGGTGCCCGCTTCGACCATGCCGAGGAACTTGCCCTTGTTGGTGGCCGATACGCCGGAGTTGGCGCTGATCGTGAAATCGCGGACATGCGTCTCGTAGATGATCGCGTCTTCACGATTGGTCAGCGCTGGCCGGGCGGCCCAGCTGGTGGCGAGCGCGCTGGTGCTCATGTCCATCACGATGTTGTTGTTCGTGTTGGGCTCGACCATCTTGCCGTAGGGGTCGCGCACCGAGACGCCGTTCACCAGGAAGGAATACTTCTTCAGGTGTTGGTTGCCGGCTACGGAGACCTGATAGACGTCGCTGTAGCCGTTGAAGTCGGCGACCCGTTTCATCGGGTAGCTGACGCCATCGAGTACCAGCTTTACATCGGTCTTGTCGGGCGACCAGAGCGAGAACACCGTCTTCGTCGCAGACCATTCGGCGCCGAGCGTCGTCGCTTCCGAGGCCGGCAGCGTGCCGCAGCTGGCCACCGGGGTGGCAGTGATGGCCTTGGTGTCGCTGTAGAAATCGATCGTGTAGCTCTTCGGGCTCGTCACGGCGTAGTCGGTGGCCGGGAAGGCCTGCGTCCAGTCGCCGTAGCGGTCGATCTTGAAGCGCGCGCCGCCGCCGCTGTCGCCGCCGGCGAAGTACTGGCAGGTCTGGTAGTGCGTGCCGCCCAGCGCCGTCATCTGGGTCTTGCCCCAGGCGTTCGCCGTGCCGCGGAAGTACCACTCCGGGGGCGCGGCGGGCGTGACCACCGCGAGGCTGCTGCTCCAGGGGGATACGTTACCGGCTGCGTCAAACGCCGCCACCGCGTAGCTGTAGGCGCTTGAAGCCGCTACGGTGGTGTCGGTGAACGATGGGGAGGTCGTGGTGCCGATCTGGGCGCCATTGCGGGCGACCTTGTAGCCGGTCACACCCACGTTATCGGTCGAGGCTGTCCAGCTCAGCACGACGCTGTTGTAGTTCACCGTGCTGCTGGTCGGCACCCCGGGCGTTGTCGGCGGCTGGGTATCCGGTGCACAGCTCGTCACGGGGGTAACGCTGATCGCGTGGGTGTCGCTGTAGAACTTGATCGTGTAGCTGGTGTTGGCCGACACGCCGTAGTCGGCGGACGGATAGGCCTCGGTCCACGTGCCGGTTCGGTCGATCTTGAAGCGCGGGCCGCCGTTGGCGTCGCCGGTCGTGAAGCTCTGGCAGGTCTGGTAGAGCGTACCGCCCATGGCGGTCATCGCGGTGGTGCCCCAGGCGTTGGGGGTGCCGCGGAAGTACCAGTCTGCGCTGGCTGCGAAAGGTGCTGCCGCAGCACTGAGCAGCAGCAACGTTCCAATGGGTCTCAACACAGTCATCTCCTCGTAGATGCGCCGCACCGGGTGGTGTGGCGTTCGCTGCGAACGCGGCGGCGCGGAACTTGGGGGGCGCCGCTGCGCGGGTGGGCGAAAAAAAAGCGGGGCGATCAAGTCGCCCCGCGTTTGCTGCTGAAACTGCTTTAGAACTTGAAGTTGCCGTCAGCGCGCGATGCGGTGCAGGGCGACACGGTCGTCGTCGTGAACTCGCGGTTGCCGCTGCTGGTGGTCTGGTTGCTTTCCCAGACGGTGGCGCCAGTGCTCGGGTTGTACTTCACGTACTTGTATTGCGTGGCGGCGCCGGCAGGCAGATTCACCGTGCCGGACCAGGTCGCGTTGGCACCCGTGCCCTGGATTGTCAGCGCGAAGGAGGATGCCGGCGACCAGTTGCCGATGGCAGTCTGGTTGCCAACGACATACAGGTTCTGGCCGACCACCGTGTTGGCGTTGGCGATGCTGAAGGTCACTGCCACCGAAGTGCAACCGGTGCCGCCATTCGGCGTGGTGACGGACAGCGCCGGCGAGCTGTAGGCCGACGTGTTACCCGCGGCGTCATACGCCTGCACCGCATAGGTGTAGGTGGTGTTGGCGACTGCAGTGTTGTCGGTGTAGCTGGTGCTCGTCGTGGTGCCCAGCGCGGTGCCGTTACGTGCGACGCGATAGCCGGTGACAGCCACGTTGTCGGTCGAAGCGGTCCAGGTCAGCGGCACGCTGGTCGCGGTGACGGTGCCCTTGGCGAGGTTGGTCGGCACCGTCGGCGCTTGCGTGTCGCCACCACCAGACTTCCACACGGCGTAGTTGGCGCCGGAGGCAACTTGCGTCCAGGTACCCGAAGGCGCCCAGCTGTTCGGGCCGATCTTCATCGCCAGCTGATAGTTCGTGCCAGTGATGATTGCCGCGTAGAGGCCGGTGACTGCCTGCTGGATCGAGACTGCGGAGGTCGAGGTGATACCGGCCGCCTTGCGTGCATCGATCAGGGCCTTGATGTCAGCCTTCAGGCCCCAGTTGTACACGTGCGGGTAGTACACCGTCGGCACGCCCGGGTGGGTCAGGATGTAGGCGTAGCCCTGCATCACCTTGTCGCACGGCACCGGCCAGTGGTTCTGGCCAACCGAGCACGATTCCGACGGGCCGGTATCGTGGTTGTCGACGAAGGTGATCATCTTCATCGGCCACCAGCCGATGCCGCCGGCCGGCTTGCTGCTGCTGTCCTTGAGGCGGTAGTACTCATTCGCCGACAGCGCCTGGTTCAGCAGGCCCTTGGTCGTGAAGTCGAATGCGCCGCACTTGCCGCTCGAACCGTCGACGTAGTTCATCAGCAGTTGGCGATGGGCATCGACGTTGTTGTAGTCGAGGTTGGTCCACACTTCGCCGACGCAGAAGTCAGCCGCCATTGCATCCTGGTACATGCCGGCGTAGCTGGCGCCGTAGCCCTTCGAATAGTCGAAGCGGATGCCGGTGAAGCCGGCGCCTTTGAGGCGCGACGACAGCCAGGCCTTGATGTCGTTCTGGACGAAGGTCTGCGTATGGTCGATATCGCGTGCGGCGGCGTAGCCGTCACCAGTGTCGGCATTGCCGCACTTGCCGGTCCACTCGTCACTATTGACGACGGCGCGGCAATCCCAGGTCGGGTTGGTGAAATCGGCCCACCCTGCGGTGCCGACACGATGGTTGATCACCACGTCAACAACGCTCTTGATGCCCTGTGCGTTCAGTGCCGAGGTCGCTGCGGTCAGCGCGGTCTCGGTGCCGTAGCTGGAGTTCAGCACGTTGAGCTGGCGCGGCAGATAGCCCTGCGTGGATGCCGCGTCCGAAGGTGGCGGGAACCAGACATGGGTAATCCCTAGCGCCTTCAGGTCGGCAGCCTTCGACTGCAGATCGGCATACCAGCTGCCGTTGGCGGAATTCCAGTGGAAACCCTGGAACAGGATCGCCGAGCTGGCCTTGTCCTGTTCGGTGGCGGCCTGTGCGGAGGAAAGGCAGGCCAATGCACTGCTGACTGCAAGCGCCGTGAGGGCGACGCGGTGATGCACCTTCATGGGTAAGTCTCCTTCGTGTGTGACAAGAGCCCGAACGTCATGCGTCTTGCGCGAGGCACAAGGTGCCGGGGGCGCGCGGCGGACGCTGACGTCGGCCTGGTATTGGGCTGCGCGACATTGGCGCAGCCTCGTTAATGCAAATCTCAATGGCCCGGGCAGGGCAGGCACTACACCCGGGCCGCGCCGCTTACTGCTTCCAGACGGCGTAGTTGGTGCCGGAGGTCAGCAGCGTCCAGCCCGTGCCGGGCGACCAGCTGTTCGGGCCGATCTTCATCGCGAGCTTGCCGGTGGTGCCGGTGATGATTGCGGCGTAGAGGCCGGTGGTGGCCTGCTGGATCGAGACGGCCGACGTCGACGTCACACCGGCGGCGGTGCGGGCCTGGATCAGCGACTTGATGCCGGCACGCAGGTTCCAGTTGTAGACGTGCGGGTAGTAGACCGTCGGGATGCCCGGGTGGGTCAGGATGTAGGCGTAACCCTGCATCACCGAACCGGCCGGAACCGGCCAGTGGTTTTGACCGGTGGTGCTGGTTTCCGAAGGGCCGGTGTCGTGGTTGTCCACGAAGGTCACGGACATCTGGCCCCACCAGCCGATCGCACCGGCCGGCTTGCCTGCGCTGTCCTTCAGGCGCCAGTAATCATTGTTGTTGAGCACCTGCACCAGCAGGCCGTGGGTGGTGAAGTCGAACGCCGCGCAGGTGTTGCCGGTGCCGTTGATGTAGTTCATCAACACTTGGCGATGCGCGTCGACGTTGTTGTAGTCCAGGTTGGTCCACACTTCGCCAACGCAGAAGTCGGGCGCGAAGGCGTCGTGATAGAGCTTGGCGTAGCTGGGGGCGTAGCCCTTCGAGTAGTCATAGCGAATACCGGTGAAGCCGTCGGCCTTCAGCTTGGCCATCCAGGCCTTGATGTCGGTCTGCACAAAAGCCTGGCTGTGGTCGACGTCGCGTGCGGATGCGTAGCCGTCACCCGAATCGGCGTTACCGCACTTGCCGGTCCACTCGTCGTTGTTGACGACCGCGCGGCAATCCCAGGTGGGGTTCGTGAAGTCGGCCCAGTTCGCCGTACCGACACGATGGTTGATCACGATGTCGGCGATCGATTTGATGCCCTGGCCTTTGAGTGCGTTGACGGCATTCTTCAGGTCGGTCTCGGTGCCGTACTTGTTGCTCAGGATGTTGAGCTGGCGCGGCAGGTAGCCGTTCGCGTCAGCCGAGTCCGATGCCGGCGGGAACCAGACGTGGGTGATGCCCAGGTCCTTGAGGTCGGCAGCTTTGCCGCCGAGCGTCTGCAGCCAGTTCGGGCCGGTGTAATTGGGGGAGTTCCAGTGAAAACCTTGCAGCAGGATTGCTTTGCTGGCGCCAGCCTGTTGGGTTGCGGCGGTGGCGGAAGAGGTGGCAAACGCACCGGCGAGCGCGAGCGCAACGCCCAGTACGCGGAATTGCTGTTGCATCCAAATCTCCTTTGGTGTCGATTGTTTCGACGGCAGCGGGCGGGCGTTGTCGCCTTGACCGCATGCACGCCTGTGGATTCGGGCTGTGCGGCATTGGCACAACCTCGTCATGCAACACTGCGGGCGAACCAAATCGCCTGCAGCGGGTCGGTTATTCAGGGTGTCGGTCTGGTGGCGGTGCGTGGCCCGGAATGGGCGGCACGGCCGAGCTGCACGGTTGCAGCAAGACGCTGATGGCGGGTGGGCTGATGCGACGGCCCATGGATGGCCGACTGCGTCGCGCGGTAACGCTCAAGCAACATTGATGACACTCCGACTTGTTGCCGGCCCTGTCTGGTATCCGCACTCACGTCGCGCAGCCGGGCTCTTGGAGCCTGACCCGTGTGTGCAAACAGGGCATCGGGTGACAGCCCTCACGGGAGCTGTCTTTATGGTCTCATTAGTAAATATCGTAAATCCGAAAAAAGCAAGTAAATTCCTTTGTCATATATGCTCACTTGTGGCGGCTTGGTTTGACGGGGCCGGTGTGCCAGCGCCTTTAAGGCAGCTAAGATCCGCCCTGGCTGTCAGTCGTTTGTCGCGCTAACGGAGACGCATGACCCTTATTTTCATGGCCCTGCTGCCCTGGTGTGCTGCACTGCTGGTGTCGCGTCTGCGCAACGGTGGCGCCGCCTTTGCACTGGCAGCTTCGTCCGCTGTGGCGCTGCTGGCCCTCTTGGCAAAGACAGCTCCGGGGGTGCTTTCCGGCGCCCCGCTCAAGGTGGCCATCGAGTGGCTGCCCGCACTGGGCGTATCGGCGACCTTGCGGCTCGACGCCCTGGCATGGCTTTTCGCTGCGCTGGTGTGTGGCATCGGCGCGCTGGTCATGCTCTACGCCCGCTACTACCTTGCCGGTGACACACGCCTGCCGCGGTTCTTCGCGTTGCTGTGCGCGTTCATGGGGGCGATGCTGGGCGTCGTCCTTGCTGGCGACCTTGTGTTGCTGGCGTTGTTTTGGGAACTGACCAGCGTAGCGTCGTTCCTGCTGATTGCCTTCAATGCGCCCGATCGCGGCGCGGTCCGGGGCGCGCGGGTTTCCCTGTCGGTCACGGCGCTTGGCGGCGTGGCGTTGATGGCCGGTGTCGTGCTGATCGGGCGTGTGGTCGGCAGCTACGACCTCGACATCGTGCTGCGCAGCGGCGAACTGTTGCGGGCCGATGCTGCCTATCCGTGGATCCTCACCTGTGTGCTGCTGGCCGCATTCACGAAATCGGCGCAGTTTCCATTCCAGTTCTGGCTGGCGCGCGCGATGGCGGCGCCGACGCCAGTCTCGGCTTATCTGCATTCGGCCACGCTCGTAAAGGCCGGGATCTTCCTGCTTTTGCGCTTCTATCCGGCGCTGGCCGGCACGGAGGCTTGGTTTTTCGCTGTGAGTACGGTTGGCGCGACCACCTTGTTGCTGGGCGGCGTGGCTGCTGTCTTCCAGCATGACCTGAAGGGTCTGCTGGCGTATTCGACGATCAGCCATCTCGGACTCATCACCTTGTTGATCGGTTTTTCGGCCGATACCGCGATCGTTGCGGCGGTGTTCCATGTGATCAACCACGCGACCTTCAAGGCCTCGCTGTTCATGGCCGCAGGCATCGTGGATCACGAGTGCGGCACGCGCGATCTGCGCAAAGTGAACGGCCTTTGGCGCTACATGCCGCTTACCGGCTCGCTGGCCATCGTCGCTGCGGCTGCCATGGCGGGCGTGCCTTTGCTCAACGGCTTCCTCTCGAAGGAGATGTTCTTTGGCGAGGCGTTGGCACTGGAAGGGCATGACCCCGTCGCCTTCTTCGCGCCACTGGCGGCGCTGCTGGCAGGGGCGGCCGGGGTGGCCTACTCATCTCGCTTCATCCACGATGTTTTCTTCAACGGCGAGCCGGTCGGCCTGCCGCGCACGCCGCACGAACCGCCGCTCTGGATGGCGCTGCCGGTCGCCATCCTCGTGGTGATCTGCGTCGCAGTCGGGTTTATGCCGCAACCCATCCTCGGCCAGCCGCTGGCTGCCGCCGCACGAGCTGCAATTGGTGGCTCGCTTCCCGAGTACTCGCTTGCGCTGTGGCATGGTTTCAACGCACCCCTGGCGATGAGCGCAGTGGCGCTGATTGCGGGCGTCGCGATCTACGCTGGCTTGATGCGTGGGCGCTGGTTGCATGGCCAGGCTAACCCGACGCCGACCGGTTACCTCGCTTTTGAGCGCACCTTGCTGGCGTTTGCGCGCAGTGGGCGGATGTTGGTGCGGCAAATGCGGGGCGACCGCCTGCGCCTGCAGATGGCCATCCTGGCGTTCGCCGCGGTGCTCGCGGCAGCTTTACCGCTGGTTTCAGGCGGTTTCGTTGCGCACTGGCCGGTCTTTTCCGGGGTGACCGTGACAGGCGCGTGGATGATCTGGACGGTCGGAATCGTTTTCGCCGTGGCTTCGGTGAGTACTCGAGTGCGGCCGGTCACGGTATTGCTGTTCTTGGGGGCGGTGGGCCTGGCTGTTGCGATTGCCTTTGCGGGCTTGTCGGCCCCTGATCTGGCGCTGACTCAATTGTTCGTTGAAGTCGCAACGGTGCTCTTGCTGCTGCTGGCTCTCGAACGCTTGCCGGTCGAGGCGCCAAGAGCGCGCCGACTCGCCGTCCGGTTGCGCTACATCGCGCTGGCCGCGGCAGGTGGCGGCGGCGCTGGCTGGCTGGCTTGGGAAGCGATGCAGCGCAAGCCCGAGGTCATATCCGACTATCACCTGACGCACGCCGTGAGCGGGGCTGGTGGCACCAACGCGGTCAACGTGATCATCGTTGACTTCCGCGGCTTCGACACCCTGGGTGAGATTACCGTTCTGGCCGCAGCGGCGCTGATCGTGTGGGCCTTCCTGGCTCGCGAGCGGGCGGGCGTGCTGGGGCGCTTCCGCGGCTCATTCATGTTGCCGCTTGCGGTGCGGTTGCTCATGCCCTGCGTGGGCCTTGTTGCCGCCTACCTGTACCTGCGGGGCCACAACCTGCCTGGCGGTGGCTTTGTGGCTGGTTTGCTGTTGGCCATCGGCTTGGTGCTTGAGGCGCTTGCGCTCGGAACCTGGCGCTCGCCGCACGCACGGCCGGTGCGCTGGTTGGCATCCGGTCTGGCGATCGCGGGGCTGACCGGTGCGGCGAGTTTGCTGGTGGGCTATCCCTTCCTCACCAGCGCCTTTGGCCACCCGGTGTTGCCTTGGGTGGGCGAGGTTCCGCTTGCAAGCGCGGCAGCCTTCGATCTGGGGGTCATGGCTGTGGTGGTCGGCGCCACGCTGATGTTGATCCTGGCCTTTGCCTTTGGCCGCAAGGAGTCCGCCCGATGACGCTTGAACTGATGCTTGCATCGGCAATCGCCGTGCTGGTCGCGTGCGCGCTGTATTGCCTGATGCGTGGCCGGGTGTTCGACATGATCGTGGGCATCACGCTGCTGTCCTACGGTGTGAACCTGTTCCTCTTTGCCATGGGGCGTCCGGCAGCCAACAAGCCGCCGATCGTGCCGGGACAGGGCGCCGTCACCCTGAGCGCGCATGTCGATCCGCTGCCACAGGCTTTGGTGCTGACAGCCATCGTGATCGGGTTTGCGATGACCGCGTTGGTCGTGGCGCTCGCCATCAAACGCGCGCGGCCAAGTGCCGACGCGGCGGAGGGCTGAGCCGGTGGCGTTTCTTTCCAGCGCCCATCTCACGATCGCGCCGGTCGCGTTGCCGCTGTTGTCGGCGATCCTGACACTCGCGCTGCCGCGTTTCGGCCGCACCTTGAGCCTGCTTGGTGCGCTGGCAACGCTCGCTGCCGCCATGGCACTCGTCACCCAGGCAGCATCCGGCAACGATGCGGTCTATCTGCTGGGCAACTGGCAAGCGCCATTCGGCATTGCGTTGCTCGCGGATCGGCTGAGCGCATGGGCCGTGCTGGCTACAGCGTGGGTGCTCTTTGGCGTGCTGGTGTTCATCGTCGGGGGAGACCAGGACCGCGCCGCGTTTACACACCCCTTGTTCCATGTGCTGTGGATGGGTGTCAACGGGGCTTTCCTGACTGCTGACGTCTTCAACCTCTTCGTGTTTTTCGAGGTCATGCTTGTTGGGTCGTACGGCTTAGCGCTGCTGGGTGCGGGGCCGCGCGAAGCGGGCGCGACCTTGCGTTACGTCGCGATCAATCTGGCCGGATCCGCGCTGTTCCTGATCGCTGCGGGCTTGCTCTACGGCGTTGCGGGGAGTTTGTCCTTTGCCGATCTAGCTCAGCGTTTGCCGGCGCTTGCGCCGGCCGACCAGCCGCTCGCGCGCGCCGGTGCGGGCCTGTTGGCGGTGGTATTTCTGCTCAAGGCCGCGGCGCTGCCGCTCAGCGCCTGGCTTCCGCAAACCTATGGCCGGATCTCGCCGGTATCGGCGGCGGCGTTTACCTTGCTGACCAAGCTCGGCGCCTATTCGCTACTTCGCATCACGTCGCTCTGGGGTCCGGCGCTTGACGACGGTAGCTTTTCGAACTGCGTGCTGCTCGCCGGTGTTGGCACGATGCTGTTGGCGGGTTTTGGGGCGCTTGCGAGCCTCTCGCTCACTCAAGTCGCTACATGGGGTGTCCTTGGGTCGAGTGGGTTCTTGCTGATTGTCTTCAACGTCGGATCCTTGCAAACGCTTGCGGCAGGGTTGATGTACTTGCCTGCGAGCGCGGCCAGTGCCAGTGCGTTGTACCTGGTGGCGGATCTGCACGCCCGCGGCCGTCTCGGCAACGCAAAACTCTGGTTGCTCGCTGCTGCCGTGTGCGCTGGTGGGCTGCCGCCGGCCGCGTCGTTCCTTGCAAAGATCCAGGCGCTGCATGGGTTGCTGGCGTCCTCCGCCTTCGCGTGGGTTGCGGTCGCGTTGCTGCTGGCCAGTCTCATGCTGGTGATCGGTTTTGCCCGCGCCGGCCTGAGGGCTGCAGGTGCGGTGGGCGGGCCGGCGCACTGCGTCGAACGTCTAGCCTTGCTCTGGCTGTGTGGCGGTGTGGTGGCGCTCACCGTCTTTGCTGCGCCGGTGCAGCGATATGCCTTGGCCGCGGCAGCGGGGCTTGCCAGCCCGAACGCCTATGTTCGCGCTGTGCTTGGTGCCCGCCCCGTCGGGGTGATGCCGTGACGGCCCGGCGCGTGTCGATCGCGTGGGTGATCGGCCTCTGGGCCGGCTGGCTGTTGCTGCAAGGCGACGCCTCCGTTGGCAACATGTTGCTCGGCCTTCCCTTGGCCTACCTGATTGCGTATTGGCTTGCCCCCAAGCGTGCGCTTCAATCGCGCATTCGGATCGTGCCCGTCATTCGGTTGATAGGTCGCGTGGCGTGGGACATTCCGGCGTCGAATCTCGCCGTGGCTTGGCTGGTCCTGACGCGCCCAGACCACCTGAAGCCCGCGTGGATCAGCGTGCCGCTCGCGTTGCCGGACGACGTGCGGGTGCAGGCATTGGCAGCGATCGTGTCGCTAACGCCGGGGACTTTGTCGGTCGACTACGATGCCAAGATGGCGCGGCTCCAGGTGCATGTGCTGGATACCGACGACGCAGAAGCCGTGGCTCAGACGATCAAGACGCGCTATGAATCCTTGCTGCTGGAGATCTACGCATGACCGCACAGGTTCTGCCGTTCGCCGCGCTTGCCTATCTGCTTGCCCTGCTGCTCTGCGGTGTCCGTCTTCTGCGCGGGCCTGCGGCACACGACCGCGTGTTGGCACTTGATACGCTTTACGTTGTGGCGCTGTCGCTGATTGCAGTGCTCGGCATGACTTCGGGCAATCCGTTCAATTTCGAGGGCATGCTCGCCATCGCAATGCTTGGCTTTGTCGGCACCGTGACGGCGGCCCGTTATCTGATTCGTTCGCGGGGAGGGCGCGATGCCGATCTGGGCTGATGCTATCGTCGCCGTGCTGTTGGTGGTGGGCGGCTTCGCTGCCTTGGTGGGGGCCTGGGGCCTCGTGCGGCTACCCGAGTTCATGCTGCGGCTGCATGCGCCGACGAAGGCGGCCACGCTTGGTGCCGGCTGCGCGTTGGCTGCGCTGGCAGTCCACTTTTACTTCCTTGATGGCCCGCTCAGCCTGCGCTACCTGATCCCGCTTGGCTTTGTCTTCATCACAGCGCCGGTCAGCGCTCACATGCTGGCGCGTGCGGCCTTGGCCGACGCCAGGCGCGACGACGCGTGACCGCCTAACGCCCCGCCGCGGCGTAAGCCCGCGCTATCGACGCGTCTACGACGTCATACAGCGGCCGCATCATCGGCTTCAAGTCGCGTTTGATTACGGCCGGCCGCAGGTATGACGGCACGCGTTTGCCGCGGTGTTCGATCGGTCCGCCGATCTGGCGGATATCGAAACCAATCCGCGCGAAGTGCATCGCCAGCCGAGGCTCGGTCAGCACGAACAAGTGGTCGATACCTTCCCGCAGCGAAATGACGACGCACGCGAGGTACAGACTCACCGGGATAAATGGGAAGCGAGGCGTTGCCCCGCCCGAGCGGAAGTCGTCGTCACTGATCGACACCGGCTTGTCCTGCTCATCTTTCCGGCGCCGGAAGTCGGAGACCACGGCCAATCTGGACACCTCGGCAATCGCCGAGCGGGGGAGTTCTGCCGGATCGATCACCGAGCGATCGAGCGTCGCCGCACAGTATTTCTCGAACGGGAGCGGCGCTGTCGGATCGTCCGGATTGGCCAGGATCATCCGAGTGCAGCCAACCGGCCGCGCATGCTCGCCGCGCGTCCGCAGTACGCAATGCAGGGACTGGGCGTCGTAGTCATCCGTCTCCTCACGGTTCGCCCGCTCGTCCTCGAAGTGCAGATCCTTGCAATACACCTCATGGCGAACGTAGAACGCCTCATGCCGAACCGCGTCGTCGAGCGCCGGAACGATCTCGAAATACTTGCTGAAGCTATCACCCAGATTGCCTGGAACCAGTTCGGCTGACATCTTTGTCTCCGTGCCTGCGGAAGCTCTGTTGTGCCAATCGCCGGGCGTATTGCCTTAATGCGCCGCTAACGTGAGGCTATGATGACGTGAGCGCCTATGTGCTTGCCGGCCTGTGCGGCTGATTACTTGAGGAGCGTCAGAAATGAATCAAAGTATGGCGTCAGGTTTTGATTACGACAACGCGTTCTCGCGCAACCTCGGCTGGACGACCGAAGCCGAGCAGGCTCGGTTGCGTGACGCGCGCGTTGCCGTCGCGGGTCTCGGAGGGGTCGGGGGCTTCCACGTCACGACGCTCGCGCGTCTTGGGGTCGGCAAGTTCTCGATCGCGGATTTCGACGCCTTCGACTACCCGAACTTCAACCGTCAAGCCGGTGCCATGGTCAGCACCGTTGGTAAGCAGAAGGCGGAAGTCATCACTGCGATGACCAAGGACATCAACCCTGAGGCTGACATCCGCGTGTTTCCGAAGGGCGTCGATGAGTCGAACATCGAGGCCTTTCTGGACGGCGCCTCGGTCTATGTTGATGGCCTCGACTTCTTTGCCTTCAAGGCTCGCCAGCTCGCTTTCGCGACCTGCCACCGGCTCGGCATACCGGCAGTGACTGCTGCTCCGCTCGGGATGGGAACCTCAGTGCTGGTCTTCTTGCCGGGCGGCATGAGTTTTGAGGACTATTTTGGCTTCGAGGGGCGATCCGACACTGAAAAGGCGCTTCGCTTCCTGGTTGGGCTTGCCCCTCGTCGTTTGCACAACGACTACCTGGTTGAGCCGAACCGAATCAGTCTCAAGGATCGCAAAGGGCCGTCCACCGTCATGGGTTGCATGCTGTGCGCTGGCGCCGCTGCAACCGAGACACTCAAGCTGATCCTCAATCGCGGCGGCGTCCGCGGCGCGCCGTGGGGTTATCACTTCGATGCCTACACCAACCGCTTGGTGCGCACCTGGCGACCCGGTGGGCATCGGAATCCCTTGCAGCGCATGGCGATCAGCATCGGCGCGCGCATGTTGGCCAAGTCCGCTTAGCCTGCGATCCGGTGGGTGTCGGCAGGCCTTACAGCCACCGGATTTGAAACTGAACGTGATCTGTCGTGCGCGGTTTTTGGGCTCTCTAAGTGTTTGATAAATCAAAGAATCGCAAGATCGGCTAAAACGTGGCACACCGGTTGCTTATAGCTATTCGACGGGCGAACTGGCCCCGATCGATAGAGATAACTGAAAGGAAGCAACCGTGAAACTGACTAAGCTCTCAAAGATTGCTGCGTCGTTGGTGCTCGTCGGTGCGGCTGCGCAAGCGGTCGCGGGTCCGGTGTACATCAACCGTGGTGCAAGCATCTTCGGTGACGGCAAAACCGGTGAAATCACTCAACTCGGTCTGACGGGTAGCCTTGCTACCTCGATCTACGAGCCGGTGGTTCCTGGCGGCCCGATTGGCCCCGGCGCCAAGATTTACGATACCAACATCAAGTCGATCCTGAATAACTTTGGCGTGATCGGCAACACCACGGGGGCGTCGATCAACGGCACTCCGGGCGTAAATATCAAGGATACCGCTTCGTCCGGTCAGCGCAATATTGACGCGCTCAATCCGCTCGATCCGCTGACGGATGATACCGAGGGCTTCAACACCCCGGGTGGTTGGGGCATGAGCTTCAACTACTACTTCACCGGCGGTATTAGCGCTGGCGGCACGCCGTATTTCAACGGCGGTTACTTCGACCTGTTTTATGTGAGCGGCGATGCCAACAACGGCAAGCAGCTTCTGCACATGAAGGTGAATGACTCCGATATCGCAGCTGCGAACTTGGATATCCTTGGTACCTTCACGTTTGATTTCAATGGTGACGGCGACATCACCGACGCGAACGAGACGGCTGATCCGTTCGTGGCTGGGTTCTGGAACGACATCCTGTCGGGCAAGACCTTTGCCGAAGTTGAAGGCGATAACGGAATTCTGTCGTGGTCGCTTGATACCAACGTCGATCCGCCGATCCCGACGCCGTCGCAACTTCGTGCCTTCGTCGGTGCCGATGGTAAAACCCGCTATGTTCGCCAGTCGCAACTCGACTCGTCGATCGACTTCGAAGTTCCGGAGCCGGGCACGCTGTCGCTGCTGGGTCTGAGCATGCTCGGACTGGCTGCCGGTGCACGTCGGAAGATGAAGTAACAAGTAGCTTCGCATCAAGCAAAGCGGAACGGCCCGAAAGGGCCGTTCCGCTTTTTTGCGGTCGACAAACCGAACCGTGTCATTTTTGGCGCATCCACTGGCGGGGCTCGCGTACCATCGTTCAGGCGTTTGCGTGTTTGTGCTCGTTCATTGGGGGGTCGTCATGGCTCGCGGTACTCTGGTCAAAGCGTCTTGGTTTGCATGTGTTGTGTCCGCTCTTGCATTGTTCGTTAGCGGGTGTGCTACTCAGTACCCGCCAGCGCCAAGCGGCGCTGTGGCGTCGGACTACAACTATCTGATCGGTGCTGGCGACATGCTGAGCGTTGTCGTGTGGCGCAACCCGGAGTTGTCGATGGGGGTTCCTGTTCGGCCCGATGGCAAGATCACGACCCCGCTGGTTGAGGATCTGCCTGCAATGGGAAAGGATCCCTCAACGCTCGCTCGTGACATCGAGAAGCAGCTAGCCAAATACATTCGGGATCCGATTGTCACCGTTGTGGTGACGGGTTTTGTCGGGCCCTACAGCGAACAGATCCGGGTTGTCGGCGAGGCCGCCAAGCCGCAGATCCTCCCCTACAAACAGAAGATGAGTCTTCTTGACGTCATGATCGCCGTGGGCGGTATCACTGACTTCGCGGACGGCAACAAGGCAAGCATTTTGCGCACTGCCGAAGGTGGCAAGCAGTACAGCGTTCGCTTGAAGGATCTGCTCAAGCGTGGCGACGTTTCCGCGAACGTGGATATGCGCCCGGGTGACGTTCTGATCATTCCCCAAGGTTGGTTCTAAGCACGTCTCGCCCACATTCGACAGGTCGTAAAAATTGGAAGAACTTCTCGCAAGTGCAATAGCTCACGCCCGCGGAATGTGGCGGTATCGCTGGTGGGGCTTGCTCGCGGCCTGGATCGGCGGTGTCGTACTGGCCGTGGTGGTGATGCTGATCCCCGACAAATACGAGGCACGCGCTCGCGTGTTCGTCGACACACAGTCGGTGTTGAAACCGCTCATGCAAGGTTTGGCGGTCCCAACCAACGTTGAGCAGCAGGTCACGATTCTGAGTCGGACGCTGATTAGCCGACCCAACGTCGAAAAACTGATCCGTATGGCGGACCTTGATCTCGACGTCAAGACCCGTGAGCAACGTGAGGTGCTGATCGATGACCTGATCAAACGTCTTCAGGTCACAGGCGCCGGTCGCGACGATCTCTTTGTGCTCACCTTCAAAGACACAAATCCGGAGCGTGCCAAACGGGTTGTGCAGGCGTTGGTTTCGATCTTCGTCGAATCCGGTCTTGGCGATAAGCGTAAGGATTCCGATGAGGCGCGCCGCTTCATCGAAGAGCAGATCAAGAGTTACGAAACGAAACTGGCTGACGCCGAGAATCGCCTGAAGGAATTCAAGCTCAAGAACCTTGCGTTGTTTGGAGACTCCGGAAAAGACGCCGTTTCGCAGATTGGCGATCTAACAGCCAAGCTCAATCAGGCCAAGCTCGAACTTCGCGAGGTTCAGAACTCGCGCGATGCGCTCAAGCGTCAGCTCGCAGGCGAAGACCCGGTTTTCCTGCCTGATAGCGGCCAGGCCTCGGCCGGTAGCATCTCCATCCCGGAGATCGACGGTCGTATCGACGCCATGAAGAAACAACTGGATGCACTGCTCCAGCGCTACACCGACCAACATCCAGACGTCGTCGGGACGCGTCGGGTCATCGAGCAGCTTGAGGCGCAGAAGAAGCAAGAGGTGGAGTCACGTCGCAAGAGCGGTGGCATGTCTGGTTCGCTTGGGGCTAACCCCGTTTATCAGCAGCTCAAGCTATCGTTGAGCGAGGCGGAGGCAAACGTGGCTTCGCTGCAGACGCGCGTTGCTGAGTACGAAGCGCGCCTCGGTGCCATGCGCGGCTCGCAGCGCATGCTGCCCGAGATGGAGGCCGAGTTCGCGCAACTTAACCGTGACTACGAGATCAACAAGAAGAACTACGAGAGTTTGGTCTCTCGTCGTGAGGCAGCCAACATGTCGGTGGAGATGGATGCCTCGTCCGGTGTGGCCGAATTCCGCTTGATCGATCCCCCGTCTGTCCCAAGCAAGCCCGCGGCGCCGAATCGTGCCCTCTTGATGCCAGCTTCGGGTCTGGTATCGCTCGCGATCGGGCTGCTCGTTGCGTTCCTTGTGTTCCAGGTCCGTCCGATCTTCTTTGACGGCCGTGCCTTGCGTGACGTGACGGGCCTCCCGGTACTGGGCGTCGTTACGATGATCGACACCCCGGTACGGGCGAAGCGCGAACGCATGCAATCCATTTACTTTGCTGGTGGCCTTTTGTCGCTCGTCGGTGTTTTTGCGCTGATGACGGCGGTTCTGGCGCTTCGGGCATTCGGTCTTTAAAGGGGCTGCTATGAGCATCATTGAAAAAGCAGTCGAGCGTCTCGATCAGCTCAAGCGGGCCGGTCTTGATGTAGGCGACGATGCCGGCGCGCGGCCAGAGGCCCCGGTCGCGCAGCCGAGTGTGGTTGCTTCGGCAACGACTCAACTGCCGCCGACGCCAGCTCCGGTACCGGACGCCGAACCGGCGCGCGAACGCCGCACGGTGCACATCGACCTGGACCGACTTGGCGCGCTTGGTTTCGTGTCGCCGTCAAAGCCGAACAGCCCTATTGCGGAGCAATACCGGATTATTAAACGCCCAGTGCTGCGCAACGCGCAGGGCAAGGGGGCCGCTCCGATCGAGAACGGCAATCTGATCATGGTGACGAGTTCGGTGCCGGGTGAAGGTAAGAGCTTCTCGGCTATCAACCTCGCGATATCGATGGCCATGGAACTCGACCACACCGTGCTGCTGGTCGACGCCGACGTTTCAAAGCCGTCGGTTCTGGCTGCACTGGGCCTGCCAGCCTCGTCGGGCATGATGGATGTGCTCCAGGGGCATGAGTCTTCGATCGGCGACGTGATGCTGCATACGAACATCGCGAAGCTCACGATTCTGCCTGCTGGCCGGCCGCAGCAGCGCGCAACCGAAATGCTCGCCAGCGACGCCATGAACGCGCTGCTCGAAGAACTTGCGACGCGCTACAAGGACCGAATCGTCATTTTCGACTCGCCGCCGGTTCTGGTAACGACCGAAGCGCGCGCGTTGGCCACGCATATGGGGCAAGTCATCGTGGTGGTGGAGTCCGAGCGCAGCACGCATGCAATGGTCAAGCAGTCGCTGGCGACACTGGAGGCGTGTCCGGTCAAGTTGATGCTGCTGAACAAGGTTCGTCAGCAATCGTCGTCGGGTCACTACGGTGTCTACGGCTATGGATACGGCTATGGCTACGGCAAAAATGAGGCCGGCTCGTAAGCCGCTTTCGCTGTGTGTGCTGGCAGCCTGCGTGGGTGCCGTTCCCGCCATGGCGGTGGCGGACTATGCATCCACAGGGCTGTTCAATGGTGCGACACCGCAGGGCAGCGGCTTTGCAGGGGAAGGGCCGTCGAACAACTGGCGGATCGAGCCGACACTGGGCGTGGGGCTGACTTGGTCCGACAACGTTCGCTTGTCGAACGAAGGCAAGCACGTCGCGGATTGGTCTTTGCGTGTCGAACCAGGTTTTGCGACCAGTGGTCGCACCAGCCGTTCTTACGGCTCGTTCCGCGCAAGCGTGAATGCGAACGTCTATGCGAGCGAAGATTCGCTCAACCGGACGAACCTGAACATGTACGGCACCGGTACGGTCGATTTGTATGAGCGGAAACTGCTGCTCGACGCGAGCGCAACTGCGAGTCAGGAGCAAATCACGACGCTTGGGGCGCCAGCGGGGGGCGCAGCCTACAACCCGAACAACGCAACGCAACTCACGACGTTTTCGCTGAGCCCGTACTTTCGTTGGCAGTGGGGCGCGCGTGAGAACGGCGAGATTCGATACCGCGCCACGTTGAGCGACTCTTCGAACAACTTCCTCAACAATAGTCTGAGACAAGATGTCAGTTTGGTCGTTGGCAATGGTGCGAGTCCGGACCCACTGGGTTGGTTCCTCACCGGAAACCATTCGGTCATCAAGTACGACACGGCAAATGACTCGAAGACGTCAGATGCGCGCCTCTACGGGATCTACGCGATCGATCCGATGTTCAAGCTGCGCGCCGATGTGGGATATGAGCGCAACAATTTCGCGGCGTTTGGTGGCGAGGAGCAGCAGATTTATGGCGGCGGATTTGAGTGGACGCCATCGCCCCGTACGCGATTTGCCGGGATGACCGAGAAGCGCTTCTTCGGCAATGGCTACAACTATGAGTTTACCTGGCGAGGCGCTCTGAGCTCGTTTTCGGCGACCTTTGTACGGGATGTGACGACGACATCTTCGACGCTGAGCAGTCTCCAGTTGTTGGGGCTGATGGTGGCGTACGCGGAAGCCGGCTCGAAGTCGCCCGATGGCGGCAAATCGGCGGCGAAAACCTGGCACGATCGAGGCTTGCCCTATTTGGAAGAGATCCTGGCTGGCGCGACTTTCGTGACCCGGAGCTACTACCTGGAGAAACGTGCCCAGGTCAGTGGCGGTCTGACCGGCGCTCGCAATGGCCTTGCCTTGTCACTGACCTACACAGACCGGCGTCGCCTCGTGGATCCCGCGCTGCTCGTGCCGGGTGATCAGTTGGCGAACTTCGATGTCGTTGAAGACATGGGTGGAACGCTGGTGTTCAACCATCGCTTAACGCCAATCAGCAATCTGACCGCCTTGCTTGGGGCGAGCCGTTCAAACGGCGAGACCTTGGGTTTGACGACGACAACACGGCGCCGCGATGCGTCCCTGTCGGGCAGCACCTCGTTCGGCCAGAGCATCATCGGATCGGTGAGCTATCGATACCAAGCGAGCCGTGGTGCCTCCAGCTACGACGAGAACTCGGTCGCCGCGACGCTCGGCATGCGTTTCTGAGGGTTTATGTACGAGTCCTTTTACGGCTTTACTTCAAAGCCGTTCCAGCTTAACCCCGACCCGTCGTTCTACTACGGTAGCCGTGGGCATCGCCGTGCGATGGCCTATCTCGAATACGGGCTGCATCAGAGCGAGGGGTTCATCGTCATTACCGGGGACGTCGGTGCCGGCAAGACGACGCTTGTCCGCAGCTTGTTGCAGCGGCTTGATTCCAGCAAGGTTGTTGCTGCCCATCTGGTGAGTACGCAGATCGATGCGGACGACATCCTTCGTCTCGTTGCGGCGGCGTTCGGGCTCCCAGCGAAGAACGTCGAGAAGGCAGACCTGCTGCTGCAACTCGAGACTTTTCTCGTCAAGCTCACCGCTGCGGGCAAACGTGCCCTGTTGATCGTCGACGAGGCGCAGAACCTCACTCCGCGAGCGGTCGAGGAACTCCGGATGCTCTCCAATTTCCAGTTGGAGGATCACGCGCTGCTGCAGAGTTTTCTGGTTGGCCAACCCGAGTTCCGCCAGACGATGCAAAGCGAGCACATGCAGCAACTGCGGCAACGCGTGATCGCTTCGTACCACCTCGGGCCGCTGGATCTAGCGGAAACCCGGGCGTACGTCGAACACCGGCTCGGCTGCGTTGGCTGGAAGGGGGATCCCCGCATCGAGGCCAGCGCATTCGACGTGATTCATGCAGCCTCCGGTGGTATTCCTCGGCGGATCAATACCCTCTGCGATCGCGTGCTGCTGGCAGGCTTTCTTTCGGAGAAGCATGGGCTTACGGCAAGCGACGTCGACAACGTTGTGACCGAGATGCGTGAAGAGTCAGGGCCTGAGCGCTCGGTCACGCCGATCAATGCCATGCCAGGCCTCGATTCGTCTGCGCTGGCGAGGTTGATGGCTGATCCGGCCGCTGCACGACGGCTGGCAGAGGTGGCTGCCGGCTATCAGGCGTCGCGCCTTGAAGCGCGTGTAGAGCAGCTCGAAAAGGTCATTTGTGCACTGTTGGGGTTGGGTGCCAACACCACGGACGGTGCGGATCAAGACAAGGAACGCCGGCATGCCGGTTGAAGGAGCCCGGATGAAACCGGTTATTTGCGTGGTGGGCGCGCGCCCTAACTACATGAAGATGGCGCCGATCGTCAAAGCGTTTGCGGCGCACCAGCCCCCTCTGCCGTATCTGTTGGTTCATACGGGCCAGCATTACGACCATGCCATGAACGCCAAACTCTTTGGCGATCTGAAGCTGCCCGACCCGGACGTGAACCTGGAAGTAGGGTCGGCTTCGCACGCGGTGCAGACCGCCGAGATCATGAAGCGATTCGAACCGATCCTGGATGAGCACGGCGCGTCGGCCGTACTGGTTGTCGGCGACGTTAATTCAACGATTGCCTGTGCGCTGGTGGCGACAAAGAAGAACATCCCGGTCGTGCATGTCGAGGCTGGTTTGCGCAGTTTTGACCGTGGCATGCCTGAAGAGATCAATCGGGTTCTGACCGACCAGATTGCGGATCTTCTCTACACGACAGAGGCGGGCGCCTCGGTCAACTTGGCGCGCGAGGGCATTGCGGAGCCGCGCATACAGTTCGTCGGCAACGTGATGATCGATTCGTTGCGCGCCAACCTTGCGCAGGCGGTCCCCGTTGCCCAGACGCTCAGCGCGGCTGGGCATGCGTCGGATGCGCTGCACTCGCCCAACGGATTTGCGCTTGTAACACTCCATCGACCGTCCAACGTTGATGATCAGGAAACGCTGAGCGGTTTGGTCAATACGCTGTGCGAGGCGAGCAAGCGTTTGCCGATTGCGTTTGCTGTGCATCCCCGCACGCGCAGCAACCTGGAGCGTTTCGGCCTGTTTGCGCGCCTTGCAGGCGAGCGAATCGTGCAGCTGCCGCCGCAGGGATACCTTGAGATGCTGGGGCTGATGTCAGCGGCGCGAGTGGTGATGACGGATTCCGGCGGCATCCAGGAGGAGACCACCGCGCTTGGCGTCCCATGCCTGACCCTGCGTGAAAACACCGAACGCCCGATTACCGTTGATGAGGGCACCAACACGCTTGTTGGCCGCCACCACGACGCAATCATCCGGGCGTTGGATCAGATTCTGGTCGGCGGTGGCAAGGCCGGGCGCTCGCCGGCGTTGTGGGACGGGCGCGCCGCGGAACGTATTGCTGCGCACTTGCATGCCTGGTTGGTCGCCCGTGCCAACTGATGACGCCAAGATGAAGTCGGCGGTGTCGAACGCGCTGACGATCGACGTGGAAGATTACTTCCAGGTCTCAGCGCTGGCCTCGCATTTCCCTCGCGCCCAGTGGGATGCTGTGCCTTGCCGAGTCGAAGCGAACGTCGATCGAATCCTGAGCCTGCTTCACGAGTACGGCGCGAAGGCAACGTTTTTCACCTTGGGGTGGGTTGCCGAGCGATATCCGAAACTTGTGCGTCTGATCGTCATGGAAGGGCATGAACTCGCGAGCCATGGCTATGGCCACGAGCGGGCAAGTGCCCAGACGCCGGAAGCCTTCCGCGCAGATGTTTCTCTTGCGAAAGCGGTGCTGGAGGACATCTCCGGCGTCGAGATCCGTGGCTACCGCGCGCCAAGCTTCTCGGTTGGGGCGAAGAACCTGTGGGCGCACGATGTGCTCCGCGAAACCGGACATAGCTACAGCTCCAGCGTGTACCCGATCGCGCATGATCACTATGGCATGCCCGATTCGCCGCGGTTTCCGTACTACCTGACCAACGGGCTGCTCGAGATCCCGGTGACGACGGTACGTTGGGCTGGCCGTAATTGGCCAGCTGGCGGCGGCGGATATTTTCGCTTGTTGCCCTATCCGGTATCGCGTTGGTCCTTGAGGCGGGTGAACGAGTTGGATAAGCGTTCTGCAATCTTCTACTTCCATCCTTGGGAGATCGATCCCGCCCAGCCGCGCGTCGATGCTGCGGATGCACGGACGAAGTTTCGGCACTACGTAAACCTCGAACACATGGAAGGTCGGCTGCGTCGATTGCTGGGCGATTTCGCCTGGGATCGCGTCGATCAGGTGTTTCTTCCCAAGGCCTGAACGAATGATGCGAGATGCTGTGATGCAGCCGGTCGTCGTGCGGCGACTGGAATTGGCTGAGCGTGCGCGCTGGGATGCCTTCGTGCGCGCGTGTCCGTCTGCGACCTTCTTCCACCTGTCTGCTTGGCAGGGGTTGATCGAGAACCATCAAGGGCACGACACCTACTTCCTGCTGGCGGAGCGCGGCAGCGAAATCGTTGGCGTCCTACCGCTGGCCGAGGTGCGAAGCCGCCTTTTCGGGCATTCCCTGTCCTCGCTCCCGTTCTGTGTATATGGCGGCGTTGCCAGTGAGGACGCGGAGGCTATCGCTGCACTTGAGATGGAAGCCGAACGGATCGCTCAACGCCTCGGGGTGGGTCATCTGGAATATCGCAACGTCGCACCGAGGCATTCCGATTGGCCCAGTCAGGATCTTTACGTGACGTTTCGCAAAACGCTGGCGGCCGATGACGAGGCGAACATGGCGGCGATTCCGCGGAAGCAGCGGGCGATGGTGCGTAAAGGCATCAAAAACGGCCTGATCGCCAGCCGTGACGCCGACGTAAATCGGTTCTTCTCGGTGTACGCCGACAATGTGCGCCGCCACGGCACGCCGGCCATGTCCCGCCGCTGGTTTGCGGCGCTGATGGATGCCTTCGCCAATGATTGCGAAGTCATGACGGTCACAACGGCCGATGGTGCGCCGCTGTCGAGCGTCCTGAGCTTTTTCTTCCGCGATGAGATCTTGCCGTACTACGCTGGGGACCTGCCTGCGGCGCGTGACCTCGCCGCCAATGATTTCAAGTACTGGTCGCTGATGTGTCGCGCCCTCGAACGCGATTGCAAAGTATTCGATTACGGCCGTAGCAAGGTGGGCACCGGCCCGTATGCGTTCAAGAAGAACTGGGGCTTTGAGCCGACGCCGCTCGCCTATGAATACCGTTTGTTCAAGCGCGACAGCATCCCGCAGAACAATCCGATGAATCCGAAGTACCGCGCGTTCATCGCGCTCTGGCAGCGCCTGCCATTGGCCGTGGCCAATCGTCTTGGGCCGATGATTGTCCGCAACCTGGGTTGACCGGTATCGATGAGCAAACCGTCGCTGCTGTATCTGGTGCACCGCATCCCCTATCCCCCGAACAAGGGCGACAAGGTCAGATCCTTCAATCTGCTGAAGTACCTTTCGCGCCACTATCGGGTGTACCTCGGTGCCTTCGTCGACGATCCGGCCGACGAACAGCATGTAGCGGCGCTTTCCGAATGGTGTGGGGGTGTGCACTGCGAGCGGTTGGCGCCGCGCTGGGCGCGGATTGCCAGTCTGCGCGGCCTTTTGACCAATGAAGCACTGACGCTGGCGTACTACCGTACGTCATCGATGCTTGAGTGGGCGCGCAGTGTCGTTGCTGCTCAGGGGATTCAGGAAGCAGCAGTGTTCTGCTCCGCCATGATGCAATACATTGAGGCGATACCGGGTCTGCGTACCTTGGCGGACTATTGTGATGTCGACTCGGCGAAGTGGACGCAATACGCCCCGCAGCACAGCGGCCCGATGGCTTGGCTGTACCGCCGCGAGGGGAGGAAGTTGCTGGCGTATGAACGCCACGCAGCAACCCGTGCGAGTGCGGTAACTTTTGTATCCGAGGCTGAGGCTGAGCTCTTCCGGTCGCAGGCCCCGGAGGTGGCAGCCAAGGTTTTTGCCGTCAGCAACGGAGTCAACGCGACGTACTTTTCGCCAGAGGGCGACCAGCCCTCGCCTTACCCCGGGAGCGGGCCGCATATTGTCTTCACCGGCGCGATGGACTATTGGCCGAATGTCGATGCCGTTACTTGGTTTGTGCGCGAGGCCTGGCCGGCCATTGCAGCATTCGATGCGCAGGCGCAGTTCTGGATTGTCGGCATGAACCCGGCCCCCGAGGTGCTGGCGCTGGCGCTTGATCCCCGCGTTCACGTCACCGGCACGGTTCCGGATGTCCGCCCCTATCTGCGCCATGCCGCCGCCGTCGTCGCACCGTTGCGGGTTGCGCGCGGCGTGCAGAACAAGGTGCTCGAGGCAATGGCGATGAGCCGCGCGGTCGTGGTGTCGACCGACGCTGCGACCGGCATCAACGCGATCAATGGGCAGGACTTCCTGATCGCGCAGACGAGTTCCGATTATGTCGAGGCGATTCGTTCGTTGCTGGCAGACCCTGAACGGGCGGGCTCGATAGGGCGAGCCGCGCGCCAATGTGTGCTGGATCGCTACAGCTGGGAGGCGCACCTTGCGCAGCTGGACGTTCTGATGGAGAGGGCGCCACGGACATGAGCACAGCAACGATGGATGCAGTGAAGACCTCGTCGTCTGGGGCGTTGATTATCAGCAGCGGACTGGCCGCGTTTGCGCTGGTGGTTGGGTTGTTTTGGCCGACCGCGCGTGAGATGGCGTCGATTTGGTGGCGATCCGAGACCTTCGCTCACGGACTCGTCGTAGTGCCAATCTCGCTCTGGCTGCTCTGGGGGATGCGCGATCAGCTTCTGCGCCAGAGCCTGCGCCCGGCTCCGATTGCGCTGATTCCGCTTGCGGTGGCCGGTTTCGCCTGGCTCGCGGGGGAGAGCGCGAGCGTGGCCGCCGTGACACACTTCGCCCTGGTGGCGATGGTCTGCGCGGCGCTGTGGTGCGTCTGGGGCAACGCGCTGGCGCGCACGGCCGTTTTTCCGCTGGCCTTCCTGTTCTTCGGTGTGCCGTTCGGTGAGTTCCTGATTCCGACCCTGATGAATCACACGGCGGACTTCACGGTTGCCGCCTTGCGGCTTACCGGCGTGCCAGTGTTCAGGGAAGGGAACAGTTTTGTGATCCCCAGTGGCGCGTGGTCGGTGGTCGAAGCCTGTAGCGGGATTCGCTACCTGATCGCATCCGTGATGGTGGGGGTCCTGTTTGCCTGGCTCAACTATCGAACCCTGCGCCGACGGCTGCTCTTCATTCTTGCCGCCACTCTGGTGCCACTGGTTGCCAATTGGCTACGCGCTTACCTGATCGTGATGCTGGGTCATCTATCGGGCAACAAGATCGCGACCGGCGTTGATCACCTGATCTATGGCTGGCTGTTCTTTGGTGTCGTCATCGTTGCCTTGTTCTGGGTTGGCTCGTTCTGGCGTGAGTCCGATGCGGCTGAATCCGGCGTGGAACCGTCTACCGACCGCCTCGCGACGACACCGCCGGCTTCGACGCGGGCGATTGCGGTTTGCTGTTTCGGAATTCTGGCGGTGCTGCTCGTCTGGCGGCCACTTGAAGCCTGGCTTGCCGCGACGCCAGGTGCGGCGGCCTACACGCTGGAGGCACCGCATGCCACGGCCGGCTGGGTCATGACGAATGAACCGCCCGTCGCCGGCTGGCAGCCGACCTATGTGGGCGAGCGGGCGCGTTTGGTGCGGACGTATCGTCACGGCGACGATGTAGTCACGCTTTTCATCGCCTACTACGCGAGCCAGACGCCGGGCCATGAGTTGGTGCAGTGGGACAACCGCTTCGTTACCGCGGAAGATAAGCGCTGGCGCTATGGTGGCGAGCAGCCCGATCAGTTCAGCAACGGATACGACCTTTTGCGGACCCAACTGCTGGGCGAGCCGGATCGGCTGGAAGTGTGGTCTTGGCTCTGGTTGGGCGACAGCGTCACGTCGGACCCGAAGCGCGCCAAGTTGGCATTGGTGGCAGATCGCTTCGCGCATCGACCGGACGATTCCGCGGCCGTGATCGTGATTGCGCGCAAGGGTGAAGGTTTGCCGGAGGCACGCGGACTGGTCGAGCGTTTCGTGCTGGCACATCAGGCCGAGATCGAGCGCGTACTGCGCGCCACGCCACGAAGCTGATGCCGCCGCTGATTGCGCACATCGTCTTCAGTTTTCGCGTCGGCGGGCTGGAGAACGGCATGGTCAACCTGATCAACCGGCTGCCTGCCTCGCAATTTCGCCACGCCATCATTTCGCTTACCGACGCCGATCCGGCCTTCGTCGCCCGGATAACACGGCCCGATGTGCAGGTCATTGAACTGCATAAGCAACCCGGCCCCGGCGCGGCCCTGTTCCCGAAAGTGTTTCGAGTCCTGCGCGAGTTGCAGCCCGCCATCGTTCACACGCGCAATCTGGCCGCGCTGGAAATGGTGGCGCCAGCCTGGGCGGCGCGGGTGCCGGTGCGCATTCACGGAGAGCACGGTCGTGACGTGGATGATCCGCAGGGTGATCGTGCCAAACCTCGCTGGGTACGGCGCGCGTACAGCCCCTTCGTGACGCAATACATTGCGCTGTCGCGTGAGCTGGAGAACTATCTCACCACCCGCGTCGGCATCGGAAAACAGCGTGTTCACCTGTTTTGCAATGGCGTCGACGCGACGCGATTCCATCCGGCGGCTGGGGCTCGACAACGTTTGGACGGCTCACCGTTCAACGACCCCGCGCTGCGCGTGGTGGGCACTGTGGGGCGCCTTCAGGCCGTAAAGGATCAGGTTGGATTGGTCAAGGCTTTCGGGCTGATCGCTGATCGTGCGCCGAACCTGAGACTGGCTATCGTTGGCGAGGGCGGCATGCGCGGCGCGATCGAGACCGCTGTTCGGGACTCCGGACTTGCGTCGAAGGTCTGGCTCGCCGGCGAGCGGGCGGACGTGCCGGACGTCATGCGGAGTTTTGACATCTTCACGTTGCCATCCATCGCCGAGGGGATTTCGAATACCGTGCTGGAGGCGATGGCGAGCGGCTTGCCCGTGGTTGCAACCGCCGTCGGTGGAACGCCGGAGCTCGTGCGCGACGGTGAAACGGGTAGCTTGGTTCCGCCTGCTGCGCCGCAGGTTTTGGCCGATGCATTGTTGGCCCTTGCGACGGATCCTGCGCGGATAAGAGCGCAGGGGCTCGCGTCGCGTCGCCGTATCGAGGCCGATTTCAGCCTCGACGCCATGGTGGCGCGCTATGGAAGTCTGTATTCGCGTGCGCTCGAGGCAATCGATCGGCGCGCTTGAATCGCAAACCCGGTGCGCCGCAGCGCATCGAATGATGAGGTAGCGCGAGTATGTGCGGTATTGCCGGCATGTTTGATACGCGGGGGCGACGCGAGCCGCCGCGCGAAATCGTCGAGCGCATGGCGGACGTGCAGCGCCACCGTGGGCCGGATGAGACCGGGTTTCACTTCGAACCAGGTGTGGCGTTCGCCCATCGCCGCCTGTCGGTCATCGATCCGACGCTGGGCCAACAGCCTTTGAGCAACGAAGACGGTTCCGTTGTCGTCGTTTTCAACGGCGAGATCTACAACTTCCAGGAGTTGGTGCCGGAGCTTAAGGCGCTTGGCCACACCTTCCGCACGCACAGCGATACCGAAGTGATCGTGCATGCCTGGGAGTCCTGGGGCGAGGCGTGTGTGGCGCGCTTCCGCGGCATGTTTGCGTTCGTGCTGTGGGATCGCAAGCGCGAGACGCTCTTCGTTGCGCGTGACCGTCTTGGCGTAAAGCCCCTGTTCTACGCCTTGCTGGACGACGGCATGTTCCTGTTCGGCTCCGAACTCAAGGCCCTGCTCGCGCATCCGCGCTTCCCGCGCGAGATTGAACCGGAGTGTGTCGAGGATTACTTTGCGTTGGGCTACATCCCGGAGCCGCGTTGCATTTTCCGCGGCGCGTTCAAGCTGCCGCCAGGCGAGTCGTTTGTCCTGCGCCGAGGTGACACGCAGTGCCGGCCAGCGCCCTATTGGGACGTCCGCTTCACCTGCGATAACCGGCTCAGTGTTGAAGCAGCCTCGGATGAATTGGTCGAGCGCCTGCGCGAATCGGTGCGACTGCGCATGATCGCGGATGTGCCGCTCGGTGCTTTCCTGTCGGGCGGCGTGGACTCAAGTGCCGTCGTGGCAACGATGGCGCATCTATCGTCGGAGCCCGTCAACACCTGTTCGATCGCATTCGATGACCCAGCGTTTAACGAGTCCGAGTTCGCCGCAATGGTTGCACGCCGGTATGGCACCAATCACCATGTGGAGACGGTGGCGAGCGACGATTTCGATTTGATCGACGAACTCGCCCGGCTGTACGACGAACCCTATGCCGACAGCTCTGCGATTCCGACCTACAGGGTTTGCCAGCTCGCTCGCAAGCGGGTGACGGTGGCCTTGTCCGGCGACGGCGGTGATGAAAGCCTCGGCGGCTACCGCCGACACCGGCTGCATGTGATGGAGGAGCGCATGCGTACAGCCTTGCCGTTGGGCGTGCGCAAACCGGTCTTCGGCTTGTTGGGGCGTCTGTACCCGAAAGCAGACTGGGCGCCGCGCGTGTTTCGTGCAAAGACGACGTTCGAAGCGCTCGCACGCGATTCGGTCGAAGCCTACTTCCATACCATGTCGGTCCTCCGCGACAACCAACGCCATGCGCTCTACAGCAATGCGTTCCGCGCACGTCTGGGTGGCTACTCGGCGGTCGAGGTGTTCCACCGCCATGCCCGCCACGCCGGCACTGACGACCCGCTCGCGCTGATCCAGTACCTCGACTTGAAGACCTACCTCGTCGGTGACATCAATACCAAGGTCGATCGCGCATCAATGGCGCACTCGCTGGAAGTACGCGAGCCTTTGATGGACCACAAGCTGGTCGAATGGCTTGCAACCCTGCCATCGGATCTGAAGCTGCGCGGCATGGAGGGGAAATTCATTTTCAAGAAGGCGATGGAACCCTATCTGCCAGCGGATGTGCTCTATCGGCCCAAAATGGGCTTCGCGGTGCCGCTTGCCCGCTGGTTCCGCGGCCCCTTGCGCGAACGCGTTCGAGAGTCCTTGCTTGGCGAGCGCATGGCCGATACCGGCTTGTTCAACCAATCGTACTTGCAGCATCTCGTCAGCGATCACCAGTCTGGCGTGAAGGATTACAGCGCCTCCATCTGGGCGCTGCTGATGTTCGAAGCGTTCCTGCGTAATGTTGCCGGTGATGCGGTACAACCCGCCGCCCTTGGGATGGCAAGCTGACATGCGTGTTCTTCATATCCTCGACCACTCCATTCCGCTGCACAGCGGCTACACCTTCCGAACTGCGGCGATCCTTCGCGAGCAGCGCCGCCTGGGGTGGGAGACCTTCCATGTGACCTCGCCAAAACAGGGGCCATGCGCGGCTGCGGACGAAACGGTCGACGGCCTGCGGTTCTTTCGTACACCAATGCCCACCGCAGCGTGGTCGGGCAAGCCACTGTTGGGCGAACTGGAGCTGATGCGCCAGTTGGAACGGCGGATTGACGAGTTGATTGTTCAGCTCAAGCCGCAGGTCCTGCATGCGCATTCGCCCGTCCTTAACGCAATTCCCGCAATCCGTGCTGCGCGCCGACATGGGCTGCCTGTGGTCTATGAAGTGCGGGCGTTCTGGGAGGACGCTGCGGTTGATCATGGCACCACACAGGAGGGCAGCCTGCGTTACCGCGCCACCCGTGCGCTGGAGACCTGGGCGCTGCGTCGCGTGGATCATGTCACCTGCATTTGCGAGGGGTTGCGTGCGGACATCGTTGCGCGCGGAATTCCTGCCGAGCGGGTCACGGTGATTCCGAACGCGGTCGACGCGGAGGCGTTCGACGCAGGGGCGGCCCCGGACCTCGCACTCAAACAGTCGCTCGGGCTCGATGGCGCCGAGGTGCTTGGTTTCATCGGTTCCTTCTATGCCTACGAAGGGCTCGATCTGTTGCTTGAAGCGATGCCCGATATTCTCGCGCGACGCCCGAAGGCGCGGTTGCTGCTGGTCGGCGGTGGTCCGCAGGATGCTGCGCTGAAGCGTCAGGCGGAGACCCTGGGCTTGGGTGACAAAGTGATATTCACCGGGCGGGTGCCGCATGCAGAGGTCGGCCGCTACTACGACCTCGTCGATGTGCTGGTCTATCCGCGACACCCGATGCGGCTTACCGAGCTTGTGACGCCGCTCAAGCCGCTGGAGGCGATGGCGCAGCAACGTGTATTCGTCGCGTCGGACGTCGGCGGCCATCGTGAGCTTGTCCGCGACGGCGAGACCGGTGTGTTGTTCCGCGCCGGCAACCCGGTTGCGCTTGCTGACGCGGTGTCGCGTCTGCTGGCGTCGCCAGAGCGCTGGCCCGCCTTGCGCGCAGCTGGCCGGCAGTTCGTCGAAAGCGAACGGACCTGGCGAAACAGCGTTGCGCGCTATCAGGCAATTTACCGTAGGCTGGTTGCCGGGCCTGTCTGCGCGTGAGTCGGCCGATCCGTACCCTGCTGTTTTCGACGCTTTATCCAAGCGTCGCGCGGCCGACACATGGCGTGTTTGTCGAAACGCGGCTGCGCGAACTGCTCAAGACCGGCAAGGTTGAAACGCGCGTCGTCGCGCCGGTGCCATGGTTCCCGTCGCGCGCTGAACGCTTCGGCGACTGGGCGCGCATGGCCGCGACCCCGGCATACGAAGAGCGCGATGGCGTCAAGATCTGGCATCCACGCTACCTGCTACCGCCCAAGGTGGGGATGACCGTTGCACCGCTGACCCTTGCGCTGGGTGCGCGGGCGACGGTTTCCCGGTTGCTGCGCGAGGGCTTTGATTTCGACTTGATCGACGCGCACTACTACTACCCGGACGGCGTGGCGGCCGCCATGCTTGCGGGTTGGTTCAAGAAGCCGTTCGTGATTACCGCGCGCGGCACCGACCTCAACCTGATCCCGTGCTACCCCCTGCCGCGGCGCATGATTCAGTGGGCCGCGGCGCAGGCGGCTGGCTCGATCGGAGTCTGCAGCGCTTTGCTCGATGTGCTGCGCGAGATGGGGGCGGACGACAGCCGTCTCCATGTAATGCGAAACGGCGTCGATCTTCAGCGCTTCTCGCCGCGCTCGCAGTCTGAATGCCGAGCGCGACTAGGCTTGCCGATACAGGGGCGGTTGCTGGTGTCGGTCGGGCATCTGGTCGAACGCAAGGGGCATCATCTAGTGATTGAGGCGTTGGATCACCTGCCTGATGCCAGCCTTGTCATCGTGGGCGACGGCGAGGAGCGCGCGCGTTTGCATGAAGCGGCTGCGCTGCCGGGGCGTCAGGGCCGCGTGCTCTTCGCTGGGGCGCAACCCAATACCGCGCTTTCCGAGTGGTACAGCGCTGCGGATGCCCTCGTGCTGGCGTCGAGCCGCGAGGGCTGGGCGAACGTCCTGCTTGAGAGCATGGCCTGCGGTACGCCCGTGGTGGCGACGCGGATCTGGGGTACGCCGGAGGTCGTCGCTGCGCCGGAGGCCGGCGAACTGGTCGACCGACGCGATGCGCAAAGCATTGCTCAAGCTGTACAGCGACTCTTCGAGCGTTCGCCCGACCGCGCCGCGGTGCGCCGCTATGCAGAGAACTTCGGTTGGGAGCCGACCTCACAGGCGCAGGTGGATCTCTTTTCCCGCATCAGCGGTGCGGCGGCGTGAGGCGCAAATATGCGTGACATACTGATCCTGCTTCTCATCCTTGGCTTTGCCTTGGCGGCGCTGCGTCGACCATGGATCGGCGTGATGGGGTGGACCTGGATCTCGATCATGAACCCCCACCGCCTGACCTGGCGGCTTGAAGACTTGCCCGTTGCTGCGCTGATGGCCGGCTGCACCCTGATCGGCCTGACGCTCACGCGAGAGAAGCGTCAGCCTTTCATCTCGCCCTCGGTTGCCGTGCTGCTCATGTTCATGATCTGGATGTGCATCACCTATCCGTTCTCAATCTTCGAGGATAAGAGTTGGGAGATGTTCACCCGTGTCATGAAGATTGATTTCATGATTCTCGTCGCACTGATGCTGTTGCGAACGCGCGCGCATATTCAGTGGCTGACCTGGGCTATCGTGTTTTCGATCGGGTTCTTTGGTGTCAAGGGCGGCCTATTCACGATTGCCACCGGCGGCAACTTCCGCGTCTGGGGCCCGGCTGAATCCTTCATCGAAGGCAACAACGAAATCGCGCTCGCGATGATCATCACGATTCCGCTGATGCGCTACCTGCAACTGCAATTGGCGCCCGACAAAAAGTGGCAGCGGCACGCCTTTACTTTGGCGATGCTCTTGACCGCGGCTGCGGCAGTGGGTAGCCACTCACGCGGTGCGCTGCTGGCCATCGCGGCCATGTCCGGGTTCCTCTGGTTGCGCAGTCCGAACAAGCTGGCCGGTGGCATTGTCATGGTCGTTGCAGCCGTCGGGCTGGTCGCCTTCATGCCCGAGCAGTGGAGCTCGCGCATGCACACCATCGGCGAGTATCAGCAAGACGCCTCAGCGATGGGCCGGATCAATGCCTGGTGGATGGCCTGGAACCTGGCGAGTGATCGCTTCTTCGGCGGGGGTTTCCAGATCTATTCGCTGATCGTGTTCCAGCAGTACGCCCCCGATCCGACCGATGTGCATGCGGCACACAGCATTTATTTCCAGGTGCTGGGCGAGCATGGTTTCGTCGGCTTGTTCCTGTTCCTGCTGCTGTGGTTCATGGTTTGGCGCGATGGCGCATGGCTGCGCAAGCACACTCAGGACCTGCCGGAGGCGCGGTGGGCACGGGATCTGGGGTCGATGTGCCAAGTGGCGCTGGTCGGTTATCTGGTTGGCGGCGCGTTCCTCAGCCTCGCGTACTTTGACCTTCCGTATAACCTTCTGGTGCTGACGGCGCTTACGCGGCGCTGGGTTGCCGAGCGTGCATGGCTGACTGAGCCTGCCGACGCGCCGCTCATTGGAAACAGATCCGCCAAACGAGTGGAAGCCGCCACATGATCCGTGCAGGCCTGACCGTATTGTCGCCTCGGGGCACGCGTGCGCGATTGTCGGTGTTCATCTGGCACCGGGTTGCTCCGACGCCGGATCCGATGTTCCCGGGCGAACTGCATGCTGAGCGCTTTGCGCGCACGCTGGGCTGGATCAAGCGCTGGTTCAATGTGCTGCCCTTGGACGAGGCGGTAAGGCGCCTGAGCGACGGCGCCTTACCGGCGCGCGCTGCCGCCATTACCTTCGATGACGGCTATGCAGACAACCTGACCGTCGCCGCGCCCATCTTGCAGGCGGCCGGCTTGCATGCCACCTTCTTCGTTGCCACCGGCTATCTCGATGGTGGGCGCATGTGGAACGACGGTTTGATCGAAGCGGTGCGCCGTTCGCCGCTCGATGTTCTCGACACCCCGCAGTGGGGCCGCTTCTCCCTGGCGGACTGGCGAGGGCGGGAAGCGGCTGCGTTGCGCTTGATCGACCAGATCAAGTACCTCGAACCCACTGCTCGGGAACAGGCTGTCGTTGACGTGGCGCGCGCCGCTCACACGACGCTGCCGACCGATCTGATGATGAGCAGTACTCAGGTCGTTCAGCTACACCGGCTTGGTTTCGCGATCGGTGCGCATACGGTGAGCCACCCGATCCTGGCGAAGATCTCGCTGCCGCGTGCGAGGGAAGAGATTGGAGGCGGGCGTGACGTGTTGGAGCGGCTGATCGGCGCGCGCGTGCCATTGTTTGCCTATCCGAACGGTAAGCCCGGGCGCGACTACCTGCCCGAGCACGTTGCGCTCGTAAGCGAACTTGGCTTCGATGCAGCGGTGTCGACGGCCTGGGGGGCCTCTGCTTCCGGTGACGATATCTTCCAGCTGCGTCGGTTCACGCCTTGGGACGCGGGGCGCCTTCGTTTCGGGATCCGGATGGCACAGAACCTCGCGCAACCCTTGCGCGAGGCGCTGGTATAACGGGCTAGAAACGGGTGTCTGGCGCGTTGGCGCGTAGCCACTGCTCAAGCATCATGCCGATCCACACCATCTCACCGTAATAGCCGGGATGGGCGGGCAACAGCTCACCGAAGAGCGCATCGACGAAGCCTCGCTGCAGGATGCCGCGGTCTACTAGCCCATGCACCGAATCGCGCGAGAGCGTGCGCAAGGCGGGGTCCGACAAGGCCCAGTGGCCAAAGGGGAGGCCGAAGCCGTGCTTCTTCTTCGTCAGAATTTCGTCGGGCAGGAAGCCCCGCAGTGCGTCCTTGAAGAACCAGCGAAGCTTGAAACCCTTGAGTTTCATCGCATCAGGCAGCGACAAGGCGATTGCGATGAGATCCTCGTTCAGCAGAGGGAAGCCAACATCAAGCCCTGCCAATGAGGTCGTGCCGATCACCTTCGGCAAGTCGTTGTCGGCGAGGGTGAAACGCCAGTCGAACCCGAGCTCGTGATCGAGCACGGTGTCGGCACGCACGCCATCCCAGACGCGCCGACGCAATTGAAGCGGCGCGTCGGCGTCAGTCAGGGCGCGGAATTGCGGGCCGAGCACCGAGTCCTGCCCGAGACGTTGCAACAGGTTGTATTGCTCCGTTCGAGCGAGCGGCGACATACGTGCCTGCTCGACATAGCTGCAGGCCTTGCTTACGCCGGGAATGCGGCTTGCCCATCCGGCGCCCGCAACTGGTTCGATCAGACTGCTGCGTATCGCGGCGGGAATCGCTTGGTAGAGTTCAAAAACCTTTTGCTTCGCGTAACGCGCGTTGCCGCCAAAGAGTTCGTCGCCGCCGTCGCCCGCGAGCAGCTTGTCGTAACCGTCGGCACGTGCCATCAGTCCAAGGCAGTAGGCCGGCAGCGCTGACGAATTTCCGAACGGCTGGTCGTAGCTGGCTGCGACGGTAGGGATATGGCTGACGAGATCCTGTGCCGTGATGTAGTACTCGCGGTGGTCGACGCCGTAAGCCTTGGCCGCAATCCGTGCGTACTCCATTTCGTCGTAGCCCGCGGTGTCGAAACCGATCGAGTAGCCCCGTGGCTGCTCACCGGAGACGTCACGCAGCATGCCGATGACGGTTGAGCTATCCGTTCCGCCAGAAAGGAAGGCTGCGACGCGTCCGGACCCCGATGATTCCCGTTCGACGGCCCCACGGATCGCGCCGACGAACTGCGCCTTTAGCGTGTCGATATCGCTGACAGGCGTTTGCGTGAAACGCGGTTGCCACCATTGCGTATCGCGAAGCCCGACGCTGTCGCGGCTGAGCATGTGGCCGGGCTCCAGGCGCGCAACGCCGCGAAATATCGTTCTTGGCGCAGGAATGACGTGGAAATAGAGGTAATCGAAGATCGCCTGCGGATCGATTTCCCTCTGTCTGATCGGGACCGCATCTGCGCGCGACGCTACGGCAATGGCTGAGGCTTCCACGGCCCAGCACAGTGGATGGGTGGCGAAGCGATCGTTGAGGCAGCCGAGGCGAGCGCGATCGAGGTCGATCCAAAGCAATGCGAAGCGGCCGCCCAGGCTGTTGGCGAGCCCGATCGGATCGTTAATCAACGCGTCAAGCAACGCCGACGGACCGGCGCTTGCATAGGCCGAAGCGAGAGCGGGGTCTTGCACCGTGGGGCGGCCGATTTGCACCACGAGTTGCCGGCTCGACCGGTCAAAACGAATATCAGGCCCCGCAGCTTGAAGCTGGAGGCCAGGCAACGTGATGTCTAACGCATCACTTAACGCGGCAGGCAGGTCGCGACTGGAGTCGATCTGAGCAGGATCGAAGCGGCAGACCAGCCGGTTGAGGCGGGCCGTCATACCAGCACCTCAAGCGGCTGCGGGTGAGATAGGAAGTCGCGCGGGCTGGCCGTGAAGCCGTAGGCACCGGACTGGAAAACGACCACCAGATCGCCCTCTTGCGCCGGCGGAAGGTCCATTTTGTCCGCCAGCAAGTCCAGCGGCGTGCAGAGCGGGCCAACGACCGATACATTTTCAGTTTCGCCCGCACGCATGCGGTTTCCGATCGCAACCGGATAGTTCTTGCGGATCACTTGGCCGAAGTTGCCTGATGCGGCCAGGTGGTGATGCATGCCGCCATCGGTAACGAGGTAAACATGGCCGCGCGACAGCTTGCGTTCGACTACGCGGGCGACGTACACGCCGGCCTCCCCGACGAGGTAGCGCCCGAGTTCGATGACAAGGTGTGCCCCTGGCGCCTTGCCGGCCGCTTCCTGCTGAAGCTGTGCAAGGTTGTCGGCGACCGGCGCCAGGTCCAGATGGCCCTCACCCGGGAAGTACGGAATGCCGAACCCGCCGCCGAGATTGAAGCTCTTGACCTCGGAGGGGGCCGACTCGGCGAGGCGCACGCAGAGTTCAAAACTCTTGCGCTGCGCCTCGACGATGGATTCGGCGCGCAAGTTCTGCGACCCGGCGTAAAGATGAAAGCCCTCGAACTGCAGACCCAGTTGGCCGATCTCGGCGAGCAGCGCAGGCACGCTCTCGGCATCGACGCCGAACTGCTTCGGTCCGCCGCCCATCTTCATGCCGGAACTCTTCAGTTCAAAGTCCGGATTCACTCGCACTGCGACGCGTGCAACCCAGCCGGTCCGCTCACCGATATCGCTCAGAAGCCGAGCTTCGCGCGCCGACTCGATGTTCAGCAGTACGTTGCTGGCCACTGCCTGCTCCAGCTCCGCGAGGCTTTTGCCTGGCCCGGCGAAGCTGATCTCGCTCGGGTCCATGCCGGTATCGAGTGCCACGCGCAGTTCGCGTCCCGACGCGACGTCAAGCCCATCGACGAGCCGCGCCATGAAGCTCACCAGTGCCGGCATGGGGTTGGCCTTCATCGCATAGTGAAGCTGGATGCCGGCGGGCAGGGTGCTGCGAAGCGTATCGACCCGCGCCGCAAGCAGGCCGCGATCGTACGCGTAGAAGGGAGTTTGCCCCACGCGTGCCGCAAGTCGGCTCAACGGTATGCCACCGACCAGTAGCTCGCCGCCTTCGTGCGGAAACTGGCTCATCTCGACGTGGCGCGGCGGGGTTCGCGTTTCGCTCATTTTGTGGCGTCTAGAAAAAAGGTCTGAAATTCGGCGGACAGCGCTTTGCGGTCGATCTTGCCGTTCGGGTTGCGGGGCAGCGCGCCGTCGCGGATCACAATGTGCGCCGGCACTTGCCATGCGGGCAGTCGTGCACGGCATTCGGTTTGCAGCGCAGCTTGATCAAGGGTACGACCAGCGGGTGCGCACGCGACGAGTACGATGGCCTGGCCCAGCGTCGGATGCTCGACGCCAAACGCTGCGCACTCGCCGACCAGTTGTGTGCCGTAGATGACTTCTTCCACTTCGGTCGGGCTGACGCGGTAGCCCGAGGTCTTGATCATCTCGTCGCGGCGACCAATGAAGTACAAAAAGCCCTCTTCGTCCATTCGGACGGTGTCGCCCGAAAATACGGCGATCTCCGGTAGCACGATGCCACTCTCACGCCCGGCAACGCCTGACGGCAATGGCCGGAAGCGTTCGGCCGTCTTCTCGGCGTCATTCCAGTAACCCATTGCAACCAGCGCACCGCGTTGGACCAGTTCCCCGGGTTCCTGCGGCGCGCAAGGAGTGCCGTCTTCTCGCAGCACCATGACCTCGGAGTTGGGAATCGACTTGCCGATCGAGTCCGGGCGGCGGTCAACCTCCTCAGGCGGAAGGTAGGTGGCGCGGAAGGCTTCGGTCAGGCCGTACATCAGGAAGGGCTTGGCCTCCGGCACGCGCTGGCGCAGCGCTTTGAGCGTTTCGAGCGGCATGCGCCCACCCGTGTTGGCGAAATAGCGCAAATGGCTTCGGATCGCGTCTGGCCATTCGACCTGCGTGAGCTGAATCCAGAGCGGAGGGACCGCTGTCAGCCCGGTAACCTGCTCGCGTTCCATCGCCTTGATGACATCGCGCGGGAGCAGGTAGTTGAGGAGCACGACGCGCGCGCCTACCGCAAAGCCGGTGGTCAGCTGCGAGAAGCCTGCATCGAAGGAGAGCGGAAGTGCGGCCAGTAGTGTGTCGTCTGCAGTGTTTTGCAGATAGCTTGCAACGCTCTTCGCGCCAGCGACCATGTTCCGATGCGATAGCACGACACCCTTGGGCCGCCCGGTGCTGCCCGAAGTGTAGAGAATCGCCGCCATGTCACTGTCGATGACGCGATGCGGCGTTCGGGCAGCTGAATTCGTCAATGCCTCCCAAGTCGTCGCCGGTTGCGGCGAGGCAAGCGTTGGTGAGGTGCTGGTAGAAACCAGATGACGCAGATCGTGACAGTCGGACAAGACCGAGTCGAGCAAGGCCAGGCGTTCCGGCGAGCTGACGAGAATCCGCACGTTGCAGTCGCGGAGGATGTACGCGACTTGCTCAGGCTTCAGCAGCGGATTAATCGGTACGAAGACGCCGCCCGCCGCGGTGGCACCGAAGCTTGCGACAACCGTCTCCGGCCGTTTGTCGAGCCAGATTGCGACGCGTTCGCCACGTGACAGGCCTAGCGCCAGAACGCCGTGGGCGAAGCGCTCGATCTGTTCGGCCAGTTCGCCGTAGTGCAGCGTCTGCCCGGAAAACGTGAGCGCGGGCCTTTCTGGTGCGCGGTCTGACCAAACGCAGGGGAGTTGGTGCAGCAATGTCGTCATGATCTGCGGGGAGCCCGGAAGACAAGGCTTCATTCTAGTGCGCGAGCGTGGGGGCGCTTGTGCGGCTTGGCACGGCGCGACGGCAACACTGCGCGCCGGCAACGCCGCGAGCGCTTCAAATCTGTGACAGGCGAGTGTCGACCCGTGTTTGCCAGTCTTCGTGAAGGGCCGCCAATTCGCTTCCGCGTTTCACAAGAGCCGGTCGGCAGTCCGACGCGGCCATCTTGGTCAGCGTTTCGTATAGCGAGTCGGGCGAGATCACCCGGTCATCCAACGCCCACTCCGGGTGCCCAAACGCGGTCATGAGACCGCCGATCTTGTCGCGGTAATACGGCTTGTGCCAGAGCCCCAGCACTGGCACCGCAGCAGCTAGTGCAAACACTGAAAAATGGTAGGCCATGCCCAGCGCGACGGTACAGCTCGCGATCTCCGCCCGCAGCACCCGGGGATCGCGATCCTTTATCAAGCGAGCCGAGGGCCACCGCCCAGACGATAGCCATTGCCGATAGATGCTCGCCTCGTACTTTTCGCGCTCATGAAACTGGAACAACAGGATTGTCCAGCCGTCGCAGGCAAGCTTGTCGAGCATGCACTCCAGGACATTTTGTACTCGCTGCGTGTCTGCTTGATGTGGAGAGACGCGCCAGTGGATACCGATGGTCTTGGGCAACGACTGCGCGATATAGCTTGGCGACAAGGTCAGCGCATCGTCGCAGACGGTTTCGGCTTTTGCCGTAGAGACGCCAAGCGAGACCAGAAGACTCTTCCCGTGTCCTGAGTCGCGTAGACCGATCATCTCCGCATGATTGGTGACGCGCCGCATCAACCACCGCGTAAGCCGCGTCGAAAACGGTCCCAGACCCTGGCCACTCAAGATGACTGGCTTCCTCAAGTACATTGCAAGCAGGCCCGTAGTCAGCAGTGCACGGCACTCTAGTTTCCCTTGATCAGTCAGGTAGCCTCCGCCAACAAAGAGCACCGCGTCGGCATCCAGCAAGGTTCGAATGAACTCAGCCTCCATGAAACGGCCCAAGGGGCGCCGAGATGCGGCTTTGCAAACCAGCGCGACCAGCGCTAGCAGGACGAATTCGGTCGTGCCAAGCGTGGCGTATAAGAGTTGAGTCAGGCGTGAGCCGTGGACCGCAGAACTTGGCCGAAGGCCCCAACGGCTAAGGCAGTCAATCATGAAGCTCACGCGTTCGAGCCGGAACTCTTCGACCAAAAAACCGGGGGTTCGCGCACTGACGAGCAGTTGCCAATCCGGATATTGCGCTCGCAAGCGCCCCACGGTGTTTGTGAGCATGGCTCGGTCGCCGAGGTTTTCGCCGGCGCCCGTGTTAAGCAGCAGTAGGGTCTTCTGTCTATTCTGCATGCGGCAGCCCGTCAGCTTGACGGTCAGGCGCGTCCGGATCGGAGCTGACGGTACATCCGGCCAAGTTCCGCCCGGTAGGGGTGCTTCAGCGCGTACAGGCTGGCGAGCCATCCGGAGACAAAGATCGTGCCGCCTGCGGTCGCCGTGACTAATGCGGGAATGTTGTGGCTGCGGGACCAAGCTAGGAATAATACTGGTGCCACCAACGAACAGGCGACTACTGTAAGGCTTGGCACTAGCGCGCTGAGGACGGCTGACAAGGGAACCTTGTGCGCGCGCTTGATTTGCTGGTGATACAGCGCAACGCGTAGAAGGCTCATCCCGCACATGCAGAGCGCGACGGCCTCAATGCTGAATGCCGCAGCGAAACTTATCGCCAGGATTTGAACCGGATTGGCAATCAATTGTGCCCGGAACAGTTTGTCGATCGACCCCGTGCCGGTTAGTGCAGGGGCCGCCAGCATGACAGGCGTCGAGAGCAAGCCGGCAATCGCGATGAGCGACATGGCTGGCGCGGCCGATAACCATTGATGCCCGAACAGGACGTTGATCACCGGTTCCGAGTAGAGGGCCATGAAGCTGAAAAAGGAGAGCGGTATGCACGCGAACATCCGATATGTTTCGATGTACGTCGGCCCCAGCGGACCGCCCTCATTCTTGATCTTCGCGAACTGCGGTAGCGCTACACGATATACCGTCCCGACGACGAAGTCGCCAAAGGTGTCGGCCAACCCGTTTGCACGGCTATAGAGCCCTGAGGCCGCGAATCCAAGCGAGCGAGAAAGTGCGAAGTCGGGCGTTCGGCGCGCGAGTTGTTCCAATAGCATGCCGCTTGTTTTGTAGATGCCAAAGCCGCCGATTTTTCGCCACGCCGAAAAGTCGGGCCTGAAAGCGACGCTTGCCGGACGAACCGCCAGCAGCATCAGTGTGTTGGCCACCATGGCGGCGACTAGTGACCAGGCAAGCCCGATGGCTCCAAAACCACGCCAAGCCAACAGAATTGCAGCGACGGAGCCGACTGCGGCGCTGCTGGTCTGGATGATCAACATGGTGCCGAAGCGCATCTCCCGAGTCAGGAGCGCGTGCGTGATGTAGCCGAAAGGCACAAGGAAGAAGTTGATCGACAGAATGCGCACGACGTTGGCGACGACCGGTTCCTTGTAGAAATGGGCGGCGGGAATTGCGGCTGCGAGGAGTAGTCCGCCGAGCGTCCATGCCAGCAGCAACGACATGCCGAAAGCCGAGCGGATCGTCTTTTCCGTGAGTTCTTGTGCTTGGACGAGGTACTCGCCGACACCGAAGTCACGGAACATCTGAACGATGGCAACCAGCCCCACTGCCAGCGAATAGATCCCACTCTCGGCCGGCGTGATCAACCGAGCGATCGTCATCGTGGTGACGAGGTTGATGGCAAAAGCTAGCAGGCGTTGCGTTGCAGCCAGGCCGAGCGCCTGACGAACAGTGGTCATCCGTGCTCCCGAGTGATCGGAAAGACGCTACGCATGGCCGACCAAGTGCGCTCCGTGGCGCCTTGTGCGTGTTCAAGCAACGAGCGCATTCGGTCGGTTTGCTGCTTGCGCCGGCCGCTGTCTGTCAGCAGCGATTGCCAGAGTGTTTCGAGCGTTGTGGGGTCGTCGGATTCGATCAGCAACCCGCCGTCGCGCGTCATTTCGTACACCGGGAAACTCGGGTAGGTGCTGTTCCAGCCAGGCCGAACGCTGACAGGGCAGGCGTAAGCGAGCGGTTCGAGAATGTTGTGGTCGCGGCCCACGTGGGCGATCGAGGCCAGCGCATAAAAGTCGCGCAACTCGCCCATCGTGTCGAGCACGAGGACTTTCACGTCATCATCGAGCGCCTGGTCCCCGTGTTCCGCGCGACGTACGAAAGGTAGCCCGCTGGCGTTCAGTCGTTTGCCCAGGGCCTGCATGACCTTCGGGTTTTCCGGATGGCGCGGCGCCAGCACGAGCAGGGCGCGCGGCACGGCTACGGCAAGTGGCTCGAACGCGGCAAGCACCAGATCACGCTCGTCGGCCTCGGTGACGCAGCCCGCCACCACCGTTGGGCGGCCTGATGACTGAATCGACTGCAGCAGGCGCGGGCTGCGGGTGTTCTCGAAGGCGCGCGGTAGCGTCTCGAGTGCGTCGAACTTGATATTGCCGGTGATGTGGACGAGGTTTGCACCTGCGTCACGCAGTGTGTTCGCAACCCGTTCATTCTGGGCGCAAACGACGTCAATCAGGCGTAGCCAGTCTCGCTGGAATAGCTTTCGTTCGATCGCGTCGGCGCGGCATGAGGTGGGATAGCCGTAGAGCCATCCATTTATGAGCGCGGTGCCGGCGCCAAGGCGTTTCGCTTCGTATAGAAAACCGAAGGGCAGGCGGCATGGCGCATCGGACGGCCAGCAGGGGATCTCGGCGATGACGAACAAGGTTGGCCGGAGCGTCGCTGCCAGCGCCTCGGCCTGGAACTGACTACCGGTCACGCGGACGACATGGGCCGACGGGTGGAGGCTCCGGTACGACTCGGCGTAGCCATCCCGGTCGGTCAACAGAACGATCTCTTGGCCATCAGCGGCTGCGAGTTCGATGAGGGCGTTGAGGAACGGCGCCGTGGCGTGTAACTCGCCAATCGTTGACACGAAAACCCAAAGTGATGGTTTCGCCGCTTCCGGTGCTGGGGGCGCTTCAGTCAGCGCGTGCGAACGCTCTGCGATTCGCGACATCAAGTTGAAGAGCTGCCAGCGAAGTTTGAGGCCCAACGACAGCGGGCGCGGCGTCATGCTAAGCATTGGATTCACTCGCCGCTTGGGGTTCGTCCATGGCTTTGCTGCGCCTTGCAGCCACCCAGTCGCGAAGGCGGTGCAGGGTTGACCAACGGAACGCAGTCACATGGAAGAGCTTGCGCGACTCGGTTGTCCAGCGCGTGTGCCATTCCATCACGCGGCCATAGAATTCGATGCGTCGGATCTGCTTTGCGTCGAAGACCGCGTTGAATGCATCGTGATGCATAAGCGTGGCGGGTGACACGGCCTTGTGTGCTGCGTCGAAGGCAGTCTTGAGGATTACCAACGTATTGCCGGCGCTGATGCAAAGATCCATGGCGACAGTTGCGTCGCCGAAGCGATAGCGCCAGATCTGTCCTCGGCCGGCGGCACAGAAGCGCTCCATCGTGGCGCTGTAGAACTGAACCTGTGCATTGCCTTCCGACACAGCAGTGCCGGTCTCGGCCTTCCATCCACTCGCTTCAAGCCGGCCGTATTCCCCGATTGCACCCGCGACATCCTCGGGCCGGGTAAGGATATCGAGCTTCGCTTCAATTCCATCGGCCGCCAGCTTGGTCTTCTGCTTTTTGACGTTGGTGCGCAGATTCTTGCCGCGTTGGTTCCAATAGTCGGAGAACTCGCCTTGCACGTCGACCCATGCGGTATCGATGTAGTCGAGCGAGCGCAGGTTTGCCGCATCGTCGGGACGTTTGCAAAACAAGGGGTCGAGTTGGGTGATGCCGAGGCCGAGGCTCAGTCCGGGCAATGCTGGTACGAGCGCCTTTGTAAGGACGTCGAGTGACTCACCGGGCAAGGCGATCCAGGCGCCAAGCGGGAGCTGAGATGGCTGAAAGGTTTGCCATTGCGCAAGCCCCTTGGGTTCGAGGATCGCCGCGGCGATGATCTGACCGTTTCGCCGCGCGAACGCGATGTGTTCGTTACCCTTGCCGAAGGTTTCAAGCAGCGGGCGCAAGAAGATCGATTCGAGAAACGGCAGGTCGCCGATCTTTTGCGCCAGTTCGTCCCAGTCGGCGCAGAGGCCAGGAAACGCTTTCGCCGGCTGTAGTGACCATGCGATCGTCATGATGGACGAAGACTCCTTTACGAGGCCCGCGATCGTAGTGCCGCGTTGTTCGAAGTGCCAAGGAACAAATCACTTGCGCGCGGAAATCAACCGACGATCTGGTCGAAAAGCCTTGCGAGTTCCAGGGTGCGCGATTCGCGAGAGTGCGATTGCGCCACCATATCCGATGCGACGCTTGCGTTGCCATTGCGCAAGAGTTCGCTGAACTGCCGAAGCGCCCCCTCGACGGCGTGTTCGTCCTCCAGGGCTGCCAGCGTTTGTACGCCGGCGTTGCGCAGCAGACCCGCGGTGTCACCCACCGGGTCTGCGAGCGCAAGGATTGGTCTGCGCGCGCGGATGTATTCGTACGCTTTGGCTGGGATCTGCGCGTTGCAGCCTCGCCCTTGCATGACCAGCAGACCGTCTGCCGATAGCATCTCGCTGAGCGCTTCGCGGTAGCGGATTGGCGGGAGCAGTTTGATCAGGTCGGTAATGTCGTACTTGCGTGCCAGTTCGGAAAGCATCGCGTCATTGTCGGACGCGCGGAAGCGGATCGACCAATGCTCGGCGGTCATCACGCCCTCGCGTTTCAAGCGTCCGAGCGCGGCGAACAGTGGTCGAGGGTCGCGCTCTGAGGGATAGACGATGCCGCTATGCAGCAGCGTGAACTTGCCGGGTTCGAGCGCCGCGCTGGTGTTGCTTGCAGCGCTGAAACTCGACTCGTCGTAACCATTCTCGATGACCGCGATCTTGCCGGCGTGATTCGGATAGCGACGTCGGTACTCGTCCGCGGCGCCAGGTGTTGTGAAGACCGAGTGCGCAGCACGGCTGACGGCTTCGGTTTCGATCTGCTTGAATTGCTTCCAGGTTTCCGGGTCCGCCGGATAGCCCGATTGGGCCATCGGATCACGGAAATCCGCGACCCAAGGAACGCCACTGCGCGCCGCAAGCCGAGCACCGATCAGATGCGCAGTCGCGATCGGGTAGGTGCTCCAGATGACATCCGGCCGATACTTGCGGATCAGGTGCATGCCGAGTGGCACCGCGGCAAGACGCCAGCTTACCCAACGATCAGGCCTCGCCATGCTGGCAATGTAGCGTCCGCCAATCGCCAGGTGCTTGGAAGTGTTCAGCGCCCAGGCGCGGTGGACCGGCGTGCTCGTCGGAACCTCACCCAGCAGATCGCTACTGGTCTGATCGTAGGCGAGCGGATTTGCTGTCAGCACGATCGGCTCCCAGCCGTGCTGCGGGAGTTGCTGGACGAAGCGCAGCGTGCGCTGAATGCCGCTGCTCCCCGCCAAGGGCGGGAAGTGATACGCAACCATCAGCACCCTGCGCACGGGGCTGCTCCTTCGTCGATGATCTGCTTGAGCGTTTGAACGATCCATGCAAGTTCCGCGCTATTCAGGTCCTGGTGGCAGCCGATCTGGAAAATATGACGGGACCATTCGCCGCCCGCGTCGTCGATCAGTTCTGGCGTACCTGGCCAGCGATCGTCCCAGCGAAACACGGGCACCCCGCTTCGGCGCACGGCTTGATAAACCCGCTCGGGGTCGTCCACCCAGAGCGGAAACACGTAGGGCGCGGCATCTTCGCCCGCCTTCATGACCAGAGGACGAGCCCCTTTCAGCTGCGAGAGCTGCTCCGCGAGGCGGTTGAAATTAGCCTGGCGCCTCGCGACGATGCGACCGGTACCTCCGGCTTTCACGATGCGCCAGGCGACCGCCGCGATCTTGCGGAATGGCAGCGCATGTTCCGCGAAGTCCGCTTCTGCGCGCGCGGTCGCCGTGTGCAAGTCGATCGGTTCTACCGGCGTGAGGTGGGCTTGAGTGGGCTCGCCTTTGCGGCGATGCTTGGCGCGCACAAGTCCGCCAAGCAGCACATTCAGCCCCGCGAGCCGATGATGCATTACGCCCAGTTCCAGCGCATCGACCGCGACTTTCAGGTTTACGCTGTGTGATCGACGCCCCAGGCTCACCCGGCGTGCCGCGGTCTGGTGCTGGATCAGGCAGCCACCTTCGGTAACCGGGAAGAACTTCGTCAGGCTCGCGATCGCGAAATCTCCCCATTCGCCGATGCCTCGCCCGTCCACCCGACCGAAGAACGCGTGCGCGCAGTCTTCGATCAACGCGGCGCGGTATCGATCACAGAGCGCGCGTATCGCACGCATCGGCCGCGGCAAACCGAAGTAATGCGGGACGATGACTGCCGTGGCGCCGTCTTTCAACAGTTGCTCGAGCACATCGAGTTTCGCGCAGCCGTCGGCGTTGATCGGGTAGAAAACGGGTTGCCCGCCCAGCGCAACGATGGGGGCCACCATCGTGGGGCAGTGGTAGGTGGGCACCAACACGCGTTGCCCTGCACCACAGCCCAGCGCCTTCAGCGCAATGGCAATCGCGGCTCTTCCGCTTGTCGTGGGCAGTGCCGGCCCGGCGTCGGTGACGGCCGGCAGCGGGCAGGCGCGCCGGTCGAGAAAGTAGCGCCAGGAGAGTACCGGAAGCCGGGGAACGGGTAGGGCGCGGAGCGGTACGGGCATCGTGAAGGTTTGTGCTTGCAGTTTGTCACGAGGGCACACCCCTCGGATCCCTATAATACGGGCCTTGCAATCTGGGTTGCCGTTAAGTCCTTGGCGCCTGCCTGTTCACGGTTTTGGGGAATCTCTTGGATATTCGCAAGGAACTTGCAGCCATTCTTGATGAGCTGCTGAGTCTGGGTGGCCGCGCTGCGGCCTTTGATGACGCGACGCCCTTGCTGGGGGCCTTGCCCGAGCTCGACTCGATGGCAGTGGTTGGCGTGATCGGCGCGATCGAAGAGCGTTTTGGGCTGGTCTTCGACGACGACGAGATTGATGGCACCTCGTTCGCCAGTTTTGGGAGCCTCGCCAAGTTGATCGACGCGAAACTGTCGTGACCGTGTCGTCTGCCATCGTCGGCCAGCCCGGCTTTCTGCCGGGGCCGGGTGGCGATCGTTTCATCCTGAGCTTTTCCCCGCGTGCGGCACCGGTCGGGCGTCTGATATTGCTGCAGCCCTTTGCAGAAGAGGCCAACAAGTCGCGGCGCATGTTGAGCGAATGTGCCCGCGCGGCAGCGGGGGCTGGCTGGCAGGTGCTGCTGGGCGACGTGTTCGGGACCGGCGACAGTGCGGGCGATTTCGCCGATGCGGACTGGGATGCCTGGCTTGCTGACGTTGTGCGTTTCTGCGAGGCGGCGCCCGGTAATACGCCCATAGTGTTGTGTGGCGTTCGGTTCGGTGCGCTCCTGCTGGCTGGAGCTCTCCAGCGCGGGCTGACTGCCGACGCCGTTGTGCTGATCAATCCTGTGATCTCGGGAAAGATGGCGTTGACGCAGTTTTTGCGGCTCGGGGCTGCCGGCGAACTGGGAGCAGATGCCAGTGCGCGGATTGACACCCGCGGGCTTCGCGAGCGGCTCGATCGCGGCGAAACCGTTGAGATTGCCGGCTACGGTTTGTCGCCAGCGCTTGCAGCCGGCATGGAAGCGAGCGAGTTCGACCTGTTTGGTGGCGCCTCGCGGCTAGGCTGGATCGAGATTGGTAGTGTCGCGGGGGGCGATCTGCCGCCAGCCACTGCGCGCACAATCGAGAAATTGAGTGCGAAAGGCGCCGATATTCAAACGGAAGCGCTGGTCGGGCCCGCTTTTTGGCAGACTCAGGAAATCGAGACGGTTACGGGGCTCCCCGCAGCGCTCGTTTCGATGCTGGGCCGCCTTACATCCGGAGCGGCCGCGTGATCGAACAAGCGCTTCTGATTGATTGCGACGGCACTCCGATGACGGCGATCCTCGCGATGCCGCCGGTACCAGCGTCCGTCGGCGTAGTGATTGTCGTCGGCGGGCCGCAGACACGCGTGGGCTCGCACCGCCAGTTTGTACTGCTTGCTCGCGCGTTGGCGGCGGCAGGCGTACCGTGCTTGCGGTTCGATTACCGCGGAATGGGCGATTCCTCTGGCGAGCAACGTGATTTCGAGCGCGTCGCGGACGACATCGGGGCTGCAGTGGCATCGTTGCGCACGCGCGTGCCGTCGATCAAGCATGTTGTGCTGTGGGGGCTATGCGATGGCGCGACCGCGTCCGCGTTCTACGCAGCTGAGAGTGCCGGGGTTAGTGGGCTGGTGATGCTCAACCCTTGGGTGCGAACGACCGCGGGCGAAGCTGCAGCATTGGTCTCAAATTACTATGGCAAGCGCTTCATGTCGGCAGATTTCTGGCGCAAGCTGCTCAGCGGAGAGATGGATCTGCTCAGGCGCCTGCGTGAATTCGTCGCGAACTGGCGCAGCGCTCGTGCGCGCAATGTAAGCGATTCCGAACCGTCAAACAGCCTGCCGGACCGCCTCGGCGTGAGCCTTGCGCGATTTGGAAAGCCGATCCTTCTGATTACGTCCGGTAACGACTTCACAGCAGCCGAGTTCCTGCGTGCCGCAGAGTCCGGTTACCTTTCAAAAGGCCTCGCGCGATGCCAGATCACGCGCCATGCGATCGAAGCGGCGAATCACACGTTTTCGTCTGCCGCATGGCGCGCTGACGTGGAAAACGCGACGAGCGGTTGGTTGAACGCCAACTTCCCGGACTGATCCGTGCGGGTACCCGTCGCGCTTGCCCTGTGCCAGAACCGAAATTCTCACTGGAGTGTGCTCAGTTGATACGAACCCTGCTTTGTTTCGCGATGGTGACGGCTGCGAGCGCTACGTTTGCGGACGAGTCCATGAGTTTCATGTGCGGCGAATTGGCGAATGCCTTTGGTCCGTTTGATTACCGTAGCGAAGTCGGCAAGACGGTCGGCAGTGACGGTGGGCACAGCAATATCCAGCTTGTCGAGGGGGCGCACTTCACGCCGGAAGTTGAGGCCCTAGTAAGAGGCAAGACCTCGACTACCGCCGGGCACGATATTGACTACACGCTGCGTGCGTTCCCGAACCATCATCGCGCGTTGCTGGCGATGATGAACCTCTCGTTCAAAGAGAAGAAGACGAAGCCCGTGGGGTCGCGCTACAGCATTGACTGCTGGTTTGAGCGCGGAGCCCGCTGGCGACCGGACGACGCGGTGGTCAAGATGCTGTGGGGAATCTACAAGCTCAAGACCGGGCGGCAGCAGGAGGCGGTGGATCTGTTCCAGCAGGCGGAGAAAGCTGAGACCGAAGACCCGAACCTGTACTACAACCTCGGCTTGGCGTACTTTGAGCTGAAGCGCTATGACGACGCACTGCGCTATGCACACAAGGCCTATGCGCTGAACTACCCGCTGCCGGGATTGCGGGAGAAGCTCAAGCGTGCGGGGGCGTGGCGCGATATGCCACCGCCAGCGGCAGGGCAGTCTGCCCCGGTCGCGGCGCAGTCGGCGCCCGCAGCATCGCAGTCGCAACCCGTAGTGCCACAGTCAGCACCCGCTGCCGCAGCACCGCCGAAGATGCCCTAGTCATCAAGCGGGCGATAAACAAAGGGCCACGTTTTTGCGTGGCCCTTTGTTTTTCTCGATGGCGTTTCGCTAGCGAGACGCGCCGGATCACCGGCTCTTGATCATCGTACCGACGCCATGGTCGGTCAGGATCTCAAGCAATAGGCAGTGTTCGACACGGCCATCGATGATGTGAACCGAACGCACGCCGTTACGAGCGGCTTCCAGGGCCGAGTGGATCTTTGGAAGCATGCCGCCAGACAGCGTGCCGTCCGCGACCATTTCGTCGATCTCACGTGGCGTGATGCCGGTCAGCAGGTGACCATCCTTGTCGAGCACGCCGGGCGTGTTCGTCAGCAGCACCAGCTTCTCTGCCTTGAGGATCTCCGCCAGTTTACCGGCGACGACGTCGGCATTGATGTTGTATGTCTCGCCCTCTTCGCCGACGCCAATTGGCGCGATGACCGGGATGAAGTCCCCCTGGTCGAGGAAACTGATCAGGCTTGGGTCGATCGACGTGATTTCACCGACGAGACCGATGTCGATCATCTCTTCCGGCTTGTCCTTGTTTGGCATCAGCAGCTTGCGGGCGCGGATGAAATTGCCATCCTGACCCGTCAGACCAACCGCCTTACCGCCGTGCCGGTTGATCAGGTTCACGATTTCCTTGTTCACATGGCCGCCGAGCACCATCTCAACGACATCCATGGTTTCTTCGTCGGTAACCCGCATGCCCTGAATGAACTGACCCTGCTTGCCGATGCGCTTGAGCAGGTCATCAATCTGCGGGCCGCCGCCGTGAACAACCACCGGATTGAGGCCGACCAGCTTGAGCAGCACCACGTCGCGCGCAAAGCAGTCTTTCAGGTTCGCATCGGTCATGGCGTTGCCGCCGTACTTGATCACGATGGTCTTGTCGAAGAAGCGCTTGATGTAGGGGAGCGCTTCGGCGAGCACGCTGGCCTTGAGCGCCGGCGCGAGGGATTCGAGGTCGGACATTGCGATTCCAGGAAACGGAAAGAACTGCGCGAGTTTAGCGCAAACAAAAACGGCGGAAGGCCTAAGCCTTCCGCCGCGGGGGATGAGTTTGTAAGGATCAGTTGATTGTCAGGCGGCGCGCTTGCGTCGTGGCCTTTTTCGGCAGCGTTAATTCAAGGACACCGTCGTTGAATTTGGCGACCGCACGAGCGTCATCAATGTCGGTGCCGAGCTGGAAGCTGCGGCTGACTTTGCCGAAGTAACGTTCGGTACGCAGCACTTTCTCGCCTTCCTTGATCTCTTTTTCTTCCTTGCGTTCGGCGGCGATCGACACGATCGGTCCGTCGATATGGACATGGATGTCCTCTTTCTTCACGCCGGGCAATTCGGCATGGACGGTAAAGTTCTCAGCCGCTTCCTTCACGTCGAGCTTGATGCTCGGCGCTTCGGTATCTTGGGCAAACTCCACCGGGCGTACGAAGAAGCCACGGAAGAGGTCGTCCAGCGGATCATGTCTAATCAGATTGGCCATGATGTCCTCCGTTGCTGTGATTCAGGAATGCCGGGCCGTATTCGGCCCTTGTTCCTACTCTGAATCTAGAGCCGGTCGCCGCATGTGCAAGGATATGGACGCTGCGATTTGCCTCTCGTCAAAGCTTTGGTGTGGCGCCAGACCCTTGTTATGAAAGGGTTTTTGTCAGGGCGGGAGTGGCGAGGAATCGTTTGGGTTGCGCTTAGGCCGAGCCGCTTGCTGCCGCGATTCGCTGTGGCAGCGCAAGGATTGCGTCGCGATTGCTCCATGAGAAGCACGCCTCGGCGGCCTCGCGCAGCGGCAGCCAGCGCCATGCCCGGTGTTCGTCTGGCGCAAGCGTGATTGGTGTGCCGCGCGGCACGCACAGACTGAACACATGTTCGGTGTTGTGGGTGACTCCCGGCGCATAACGGTGGCGCCACTGCGGGAAGATCTCGTATTGCTGGCTGAGGTGCCAGTCGGTCAGTGCTCCCGCCGCTGCGCGAATGCCTGTCTCTTCAAATACTTCGCGCGCCGCGGTAACAAGCAGGGGTTCGTCATCCTCTTGGCTGCCGGTGACGGATTGCCAGTAGCCCGGGTGCGCCGCACGCTCGATCAGCAGTATTTCCTGCGCTGGAGAGTGAATCACCACCAGCACCGAAACGGGCTTCTTGTACGTCATCGGATCGGTAGCTCAGCCAGCGCAGCGGGGCCATCCTCGACAAGCACACCGAAAGGCGTGCCCTCGTCCTGCCAGTACGCACAGGCATCTTCGAGTACGCCCTGAAGTGTTTCCGCATCCGCGCTCCCGGCGGGAAACGCTCGGCCGTAGCCACGCAGCGTGATGAGATAGCCGGACTCATCGAGCCAGCTGAGGTCCGTCAGACAGTCGGCCAGCGCGTCCCAGTTGGCGCCAAACCATTCAGGGAAGCGCAGTGCGGATGCGAAGCCTTCAAACAATGTTGCGGGTGTGACCTGAGACGGTAAATCGATCGATGCGGTGAGATACCGCTGCGCCTCGGCCTCGCGCTTCAGCGCGCTCGCCTGTTCTGCGCTGCAACGAAAAACGCCGGCCAGGACCGGTTTGGGCTTGGCGGGGGTCATGGGCGGATTCTCCGGAAGCTGCGGTAGTGGTCTGAGGTGTAGAAGTTGTCGCCATCGCAGCTCGTGACAATGCGGCGAGCACCACGATCGTTCTCACCCGGCGTTGGCACGGTGTATTCGCGGTAGCAGCCGCGTTCGCGCGGGGGAAGGCGGCGCTCACGATTCTGGAAGACCACGCCGTCTTTGCGATATGGAAATGGGCCACCGCGCGAGATGAGCCGCAGGGTTTGTTGGGCCTCGGGTGGTAACGCGGTGACGTTGATGTCCCCGATCGCAGGGGTTTCGCGAGCGTGGCAGGCAACGCCGATGCTCAAGGCTGCCGTGATGGCGAGGGTTTGAATCAGGCGACGGAGCATGGAACGAAAATTGGTGGTGGCGGCGGCAGTGTAGCAGGGCCCCGGCGCGGGGCACCTCGCTAGGCGCGTTTGTCGCCGCGCACGCCGAAGCGTTTGACGAGGCCGTCGAAGTACAGGTGTAGCGCCCCGAGTTTCGGGTTGCCCGGGTCGGCTTTTTGCAGCCTGTCGATCAGGCCGCGAGCCTGTTCGGCGTGATGGGGCTCCCAACCGCAGTGCTCGATGTACTTGAGCAGTGCGAGCGCTGCGTTATAGAGGACCATCGTGTTACCCGGCATGCGCCGCACCGCTTCCAGCATGTGCTCGACGGCCCCTTCGAAATCGCCGCGCTGCGCCATCCGCGCGCCTTCGCCCATCATGTCGCGGACTTCGGTCTTCATCTTCTGCGCCAGATGGTTGCCGAGCTCCGATCGCCCGAGATCGCCAAGCATCTTCGTCACGCCATCGACGGCCGCATCGTCAGGGGCGTTCCGCATGATGTCCATCACAACGTCGGCGGCCTGGGCGTCGAGCTTCTGTTCGATACAGACTTTGGCGAGGTCCTTCTTGAGCGACGAAGTTGCGCCGAGGCGTGGGTCAAGCAGGTTGACTGCCCGTTCCGCGGCCTCGCTGGCCTTGACGGTGTCGCCCTGCTGGGCGAACACCATCGCGGACGAGAGCGCCTTGCAAAGTTCGGTCTTCGGCAAGCCTTGCATCGACTTCTCGAGATCGCGCATCGTCGCGGTGGCACGGTCTGGCGCACCGACGCCCAGTTGAGCCTTTACGAGCTTGACGTGGTCCTCGGGGTCGCGGAAATCGGAATATTTGCCCTTCCGCACCACTTCGTTAAGTGTTCGCTCGGCGGTTTCGAGGTCACCGAGCTCCAGCGCCACCTCGCCAATCCGCCGCATGCGGCGAAGCGTGTGCGGGGAGAGTTCGGATGCTTTCTCCAGCGCGGCGCGCGCTTCTGCAAGGGCGCCAACGGCCTCGCGTGTCTTTGCCAGCCAATCCCAGGCGTCGAGATACTGCTCGCTCTCGTTGAGCAGGCCGATCAGTACTTGCTCTGCCTCGTCGTAACGCTTGCGCATATGAAGCGCCTTGGCGAGGCCCAGCTTGGCCCACGGCACGGCTCTGCGTTCCAGCACCTTTTCGTAGACCGCTTGAGCATCCTCGGCACGGCCGGTATTTGCGAGCAGCTCCGCGCGCAGGCGCAGGAAGTCGATCGCGTAGGCCGGGTACTTCAGCTCGCCTTCTTCGCAGGCGGTGATGGCGTCCGCTGCATTGCCGGCCTCGATCAATTGCCAGGCATGCATGAAGGCCTCGCGCTTGTTCAGCGCGCGCTCCAGACGGTTGCGCAGCAGATCGGGCGCAAAGGGTTTGAGGATGTAGTCATTGGGTGCCAGCTCTGCCGCGCCGACCACGCGTTCATAGCTGCGCTCCCCGGTGACCATGATGAACAGCGTCGAGAGCGGGATCAGGTGATGATTGCGGATGTCCTCAAGGAAGTGCTGCCCGTCCTGGCCTTCGCCGAGGTGGTATTCGCACAGGATGATGTCGAAGACCTCGTCGCGCAGCTTGCGGATCGCGGTGCCAGCGCTTTGCGCAGCCTGCAGTTTGGTGATGCCGCACATCGCCAGCATGTTGCGCAGCTGCGTGCGCATGTTGCTCTGGTTTTCGACTACGAGGACGGTGAGATCCTCGACCTTGCCCGCCATGTTGCGCCCCCCGCCTGAGTGCACCGGTCAACGGCAGCAAGGCCAACCGGCTTGAGACATTCCGCCGCTGGCCGCTCGACGGGGTGAGAGCCCCCGCTCGGCGACACCAAACAAAACGGCCGCGCTCCGAAGGGAGGCGCGGCCGTTTTGTTGGCGTGATGCGTTGGTCAGGCTGCGGGTTGAACGTTGCGCAGGCGGATGTGCAGTTCGCGCAGTTGCTTCTCGTCGACCGGGCTTGGGGCCTGCGTCAGCAAGCACTGGGCGCGCTGGGTCTTGGGGAAGGCAATCACGTCGCGGATCGAATCGGTTCCAGCCAGCAGCATCACGACGCGGTCCAGGCCGAAGGCCAGGCCGCCGTGCGGCGGGGCGCCATAACGCAGTGCGTCGAGCAGGAAGCCGAACTTGAGTTCCGCCTCGTCCTTCGACAGGCCAATGGCCGAGAAAACCTTCGACTGAACATCTTCGCGGTGGATACGGACCGACCCGCCGCCTACCTCATAGCCGTTCAACGCGAGGTCATAGGCCTTCGCGAGGCACTTGCCCGGATCGGTGGCGAGCAGATCCACATGCTCGTCCTTCGGTGACGTGAAGGGGTGGTGGCAGGCGTTCCAGCGCTTCTCGTCTTCGTCATATTCGAACATCGGGAAGTCGACAACCCACACCGGCGCCCAGGCGCGGCCGTCAACATGACCCTTTTCGTGGCCGATCTTGATACGTAGTGCACCCAATGCATCCGAAACGATCTTTGCCTTGTCTGCGCCGAAGAAGATCAGGTCGCCAGACTGCGCTCCGGTGCGTTCTAGGATCGTGCGCAGCGCCTGTTCATGGATGTTCTTGACGATCGGGCTCTGCAGGCCGGTCTCGTTGGGTTGCGTGACATCGTTGACCTTGATGTATGCAAGACCCTTGGCGCCGTAGATCTTCACGAACTCGGTGTAGCCGTCGATTTCGCCCCGCGACAGTGCGGCGCCGCCCGGGATACGCAGTGCGGTGACGCGGCAGGTCGGGTCGGCCGCTGCGTGGGCGAAGACCTTGAAGGCAACGTCTTGCAATGCATCGGCGACATCGACGAGCTCGAGCGTGACGCGCAGATCGGGCTTGTCCGAACCGTACTTGGCCATCGCGTCGGCGTAGCTGATGCGCGGGAAGGGGTTCGGCAGCTCGATGCCGGCGGCTTCCTTGAAGACCGTGCGGAACATCTCTTCCATGATCGCCGTGATCTCGGTCTCGGAGAGGAACGAGGTCTCGATATCGACCTGGGTGAATTCCGGCTGGCGGTCGGCGCGCAGGTCCTCATCGCGGAAGCACTTGGTCAGCTGGTAGTAACGGTCGAAGCCGGCCACCATCAGCATCTGCTTGAAGAGCTGCGGCGACTGCGGCAGCGCGAAGAACTGACCGTCGTGAACGCGGCTCGGCACCAGGTAGTCACGCGCGCCTTCCGGCGTGCTCTTCGTCAGCATCGGAGTTTCGATGTCGATGAAGCCCTGGTCGTCGAGGAAGCGGCGGAAGGCACGCGCAGTGCGATAGCGCAATTGCATGATCTTCTGCATGTACGGACGGCGCAGATCCATCACGCGGTGCGTCAGCCGCACGGTCTCGGAGAGGTTCTCATCGTCGAGCTGGAACGGGGGCGTCACGGAGGGGTTCAGCACTTCCAGTTCATGGCACAGCACTTCGACTTCGCCGGAGATCAGGTTGGCGTTGGTCGTGCCTTCCGGGCGACGACGCACCTTGCCGACTACCTTCAGACAGAACTCGTTACGCACCGATTCTGCAACGGCGAAGGTGTCCGGACGGTCGGGATCGCAAACGACTTGCACGAGGCCTTCTCTGTCGCGCAGATCGATGAAGATCACACCGCCATGATCGCGACGGCGGTGAGCCCAGCCAGTGAGGGTAACGATTTGGTCAAGATGGGCGGCGCTGACGAGCCCGCTGTAACAGGTACGCATGAAAAACTCCGGAGTGCTTTATTTGTTCTGTTGCTGCCGCGAAGTGTTCGGCAGCAGGAATTCTGATTTGGGCGCTGCGGCGTCTGACTGACGCTCAGGGCTGAATGCGAGCCAGGCATTCAACCCGGCCGATTTCGCCCTGGATTGGCCCGGCCGGTCCTTGGGTTGGGCCTCTGGCAGGGCGCCCATTGTCCAGAATGGTCAGGCAGCGTCAACGCTTGTGCCCGCCGTGGTGACTGCTGGGCGTCACGACACCCATCGAGATAATGTACTTGAGCGCTTCGTCGACCGTCATATCGAGTTCGACGACGGCTTCCTTGTGCATCATCAGGAAAAAACCCGATGTGGGGTTCGGTGTGGTCGGCACGTAGACGCTGACATGCTCTCCGGGCAAATGGCGCGCAACCTCTGTGCCCGGCGCCCCTGTAAGAAACGCGATGGTCCAGCTGCCTTCACGCGGGTACTGCACCAGAAGCGCCTTGCGAAAAGCTTGGCCGTTGGGCGCGAACAGTGTGTCCGACACCTGCTTGACGCTGGAATAGATCGACTTGACCACAGGAATGCGTGCGAGCAAACCTTCCCAGAAGCCAAGAATGCGTTGGCCGAAGTAGTTGGCAACAACCACCCCAGTCAGTACGACGACCAGCAGCGTGAGCAACGCGCCCAGCCCGGGAATTGCGAATCCTAGGAAATGCTCAGGGCGCCATGTCTCGGGCAGCAGCAACAGCGACTGGTCGAGCGTACCTACAATCAGGTGGAGGACCCACACGGTGATCGTCAGTGGGACCCAAATCAGGAGCCCGGCAATCAGGTACTTCTTGAAAGGCATCAGTGACAGGCGCAGTTTCCACCGCACCCGGCGGCTTTAGGGGTTTCGGTGCTCGTGGATGTGTCGGCAGGCTTCGCGCTGGCGCCACCGCCTTTGAAGTCAGTTGCGTACCAGCCGGAACCTTTTAGCTGAAACCCGGCCGCCGTCAACGCCTTGCTGAACGCATCGTGCCCGCAGGACGGACAGGTTGTCAGGGGCGCATCTGAGACCTTCTGCAGGACGTCCTTCTGGAAACCGCAATCCGCGCAGCGGTATTCGTAGATCGGCATGGCTAAGCTCCTGAAAATCAAGCCCAAAATTCTAACGCATCGCAGCATGGATTGCTTGCGAGGGCGCTTAGTGGGAATTTCGGGCCGCCGACCCGGTTTGACAAGAGGGCAAGCCGGCCGGATGGGGTGCTGATCGTCGCACCGGATGGCGCGAACTACATCTGCGCCAAGTAACTGCTGGTCAGGCTGGGCCCCCAGTACAGCGCAACGACTCCGGCGCCGGCGAGGTAGGGGCCAAAGGGGATAGGGGTGCTTCGACCGTGCCGTGCAAAAACGATAAGTGCGATACCAACGACTGCGCCGATCGCCGACGAGGCCAATATCACCAGCGGAAGCTGTTGCCACCCAACAAAAGCACCAATCGCAGCCAGCAGCTTGAAATCGCCATACCCCATGCCTTCCTTGCCTGTGGCCAGCTTGAACAACCAGTAGACCGACCAAAGCGCAAGATAGCCCGCCGCAGCACCGATGACCGCGACGTCCAGCGGTACATAGGTGCCCCCAACGTTGAGCAACAGGCCCAACCAAAGTAGGGGCAGTGTGATGGAGTCCGGCAACAGCTGGGTGTCAAGATCGATGAAGGTCAAGGCAATCATCGCCCATCCAAACGCCATTGCGCCCAGCGCGGCCCAAGTGAAACCAAAGTGCCACGCCGCGACCGCAGCGGATACCCCTCCGAGTAGCTCAACGAACGGGTATCGGATACCAATCGACGCCCGGCAATGGGCGCACCGCCCACGCAAGATCAAGTAACTCAGCAAAGGCACATTTTGCCAGCTGGCGATCTGCGTCCCGCAATGCGGGCATCGGGAGCGCGGTTGTGAAATCGACAGAGCGGGTGCGTTGGCAACGGGCACACCGCTAAGTTCCGCCGCCTGAGCATACCACTCTCTCTCCATGATCTTCGGTAGTCGATGGATCACAACGTTCAGGAAACTGCCAATGCACAGTCCAATAACGCAGCTCACTATTGCGAATAGTTCAGGCGGCGCGGCGAGGTCGTTCATGCAATTGTTTCCTCAGCTGCGTGTACGACAGCCAGAAAGGAGCGCCAGCGAAGAAGGGCGCAAAGGCTAATTGGGTGAGGGGCAAGCCGAGTGGGCGAGAGGAATGCCCTCGCCCCTCCTAGGCATTGACATTAGATTACAGTGCCAAGCTTGAAGATTGGCAGATACATTGCCACAACCAAGCCGCCGACTACGGTGCCCAGGAAAACAATAATGAGGGGCTCAAGGAGTTGGGATAGCGCGTCGACTGCGTCGTCCACCTCTCGTTCGAAAAAGTCAGCAACTTTTCCGAGCATACCATCCAGCTGGCCGGACTCCTCTCCAATGGAAACCATCTGGATGACCATTGTCGGGAATACGTTCACGTTCTGCATCGAAATGGTTAGGCTGGTGCCGGTGCTAACTTCGTTTTGCACCTGCTTAGTCGCGAGCTGATATACGCGGTTACCCGCGGCCCCTCCGACCGAGTCAAGTGCCTCGACGAGCGGAACGCCTGCTGCGAACATCGTAGACAATGTGCGAGTCCATCGCGCGATGGTTGCCTTTCGAATGATCTCGCCGATTACCGGGATATGAAGTATCAGGCGGTCCATCGTGAACTGCATATTCGGCGATCGCTTGTATGCGAAAGACAAACCGATGACAACGCCAGCAATTGTTCCAAATACTAGCCACCAATATGCGATGAAGAAATCGGACATCGCCATGACCATTAGTGTTGGAGCCGGAAGTTCTGCGCCGAAACTGGTGAACACCGATTTGAATTGTGGAATGACGAATAGCATCATGACCGCAACGACGCCGAACGCCACCGCCACAACCGATATTGGGTAGAACAGAGCGCCTTTAATTTTGCTCTTAATGGCGAGAATTTTCTCTTTGTAGATTGCCAGTCGATCAAGTAGCGCTTCTAGCGCGCCTGACTGTTCCCCTGCTGCAACAAGGTTTGCATACAAAGAGTCAAAGTAGACGGGGTGCTTCCTGAAGGCGTTCGCCAGACCCGCACCGGTTTCAATGTCCGCCCGAATCTCGTTCAGCAGGCGAGCGAGGGCTGGGTTAGAAGCCCCCTTGATAGCAATGTCAAATGTCTGTAGTAGCGGCACTCCCGACCTGAGCATCGTTGCAAGCTGACGCGTAAACAGCGCAATGTCTTTGTCCGTGACTTTTCCACCTTTGGAAAAGGAGCGCTTCTTCACCTTGGCGTTGCTGATCCCTTGGCGTCGAAGGTTGGCCTGGACGATCGACGCGCTGCCTGCGCGAGTCTCCCCCCGAACCACTCGACCGTTCTTGTCTTTGCCTTCCCAAGTGAATACGCCCTCTTCGGAGCCCTTTGGCTTGCGAACTGTTTTCGCTGCTGTCGCCATCTGCCTGCCCTGTTCTTAGTCGTTGGTACATGCCAGCACTTCGGCCAGCGATGTGACGCCTTGCTTAGCCTTGACCAAGCCTGACTGCCGCAGATCCCGAATCCCTTGTCGTTGGGCTTCCGCAGCGATATCGATAGAGTTGCCGTTTGTCATAATTATATGCGCTATCTCTTCGCCTACGGGCATGACTTGATAGATGCCGACACGACCCTTGTAGCCCGAACCCTTGCAACGATCGCATCCAACCGGGCCAAATAGTTCGAATGGCTCGCTCAGATCCTCGTCGGTGTAGCCTGCTTGCAACAAAGCTTCGATCGGGACATCGATGGGCTTTTTGCAGTTGCACAGACGTCGGGCAAGGCGTTGGGCGGTGATCATGATCACACTTGACGCGATATTGAACGGCGCGACGCCCATGTTCTTGAGTCGTTCCAAGGTTGTCGGCGCGTCGTTGGTGTGTAGCGTGGACAACACCAGGTGGCCGGTTTGGGCGGCCTTGATCGAGATCTCGGCGGTCTCGATGTCCCGTATTTCGCCGACCATGATCACGTCCGGATCCTGGCGGAGGAATGACTTGAGTGCAGCCGAAAAAGTCAGTCCCGCCTTGTCATTGACGTTGACTTGGTTTATCCCGGGTAGATTGATTTCTGCGGGGTCTTCCGCTGTCGAAATGTTGACGCCGGCCTTGTTGAGGATATTCAGGCAGGTATAGAGCGAAACCGTCTTGCCTGAGCCGGTTGGTCCTGTCACCAGCACCATACCGTATGGCCGTTCAACGGCATCGAGCAAGGCTTTGCGCTGATCGGGCTCATAGCCGAGAGCGTCGATGCCGAGCATCGCCGAACTCGGGTCAAGAATACGCATGACGATCTTTTCGCCGTGCAAGCAAGGCAGTGTGCTGACACGGAAGTCGATCGCCTTAGTGGCCGACAGTTTCAGCTTCATGCGGCCGTCTTGTGGGACGCGCTTCTCCGATATGTCGAGCCGCGAGATTACCTTGATACGTGCAGCGATCTTTTCCCGAAGCGCGAGCGGTGGTTGTGAGACCTCGCGGAGGATGCCGTCAGTGCGAAAGCGGATGCGGTAGTACTTTTCGTAGGGCTCAAAGTGGATATCCGACGCGCCCTCGTTGATCGCGTCCACCAGAATTTTCTGGATGAACTTGACTACCGGTGCATCGTCCACATCGGCGCTCTGAGCCGTGTCGGCCTCGGCGAGGCCTTCGGCGTCGGCCATCTCACCGAGTTCTTCGTCGATGTTGCCCGTGAGGTTTGACAGCGCGTCGTTCGTGCTCTCGCCAAGCTTTTGAGAAAGCTTCAGCAGCTTGTCGATTTCAACAATGATTGCGTCGACGGCAAGGCCTGTCTGAAACCGGATCTCGTCGAGCGCCCGCAGGTTTGTCGGGTCTGCGATTGCAACAGTGAGCTTGTTATTCCGTTTGGCGAGCGGGACGACCGAATGCTGGCCGATCAGTTTGCGATCGATCGCTTCGCGAGGGATCTGGTTCTCGTCGAAAGCGCCAATATCCAACATCGGGAATCCGAACGTTTCTGCGCAGAAGCGGGCGAGATCGCGCGAGCTGATGACGCCGCGTTGCGTCAGTTCGGCTGCGTAAGGTTGTTTCGACGTTCGTGCATGTTCCGCGATCTCTGCCGCTTGGGTTTCGGTCAGGCGACCGTGTTGCACCAGGGCTCTGGCGAGACCGCTTAGTGCGATTTGCTGAGGATTTGCAACCATGAAACAGCTGTCTCGACAAGGGATAGCGACCGGTGCGCGATCATGCGCTAGCGCTCAGGCCTTGTAAAGCCACGGCCGGCGGGGCTCGGCGGCGTGTCGCCGCTGCGGTGCCGACTCTTTGGGGGATGGCCGAACGTGTTGGCGGCGAGTTCTGCCATTCGGTGGCAGTAACGCGGCTATGAACTCAAACCGTTCACGGACGGCCGAGCAAGACCTCCAGAACGAAGCGCGTGCCAACGTATGCCAGCAGCAGGCAGGTGAAGCCTGCGAGGGTGAGGCGCAGGGCGCGCCGGCCACGCCATCCCCAGAGCATCCGCCCAGTAAGCAAAACGCCGAAGAGGAGCCAGGCTGCGATGGCGAAGACGGTCTTGTGAGACAGCGAAAGCGCCTTGCCGAAGAGGGCTTCGGAAAAGAACACGCCTGAGCCAACGGTCAGCGTCAGCAAAACGAAGCCAACTGCGACGAGTTTGAATAGCAGGCTCTCGAGCGTCATCAAAGGGGGGAGCGAGGCAAGCGCGCGGGTTAAACGGGCGCTGTGCAACTGTTTCTCGGCGGCGGCCATCAGCAACGCATGCAGGGCTGCAAGCGTGAACAAACTGTATGCCAACATCGCGACAACGAAATGCATGCGGAATGCAAGGGTGCTCGCGTTGGGGAGCGCATGTTCGCTAGGGAATATCGTCGGAAGCAGCACGGCCACCGCGGCTACCGGCATGGCCAGCGCCTGCAAACCTTCGATATGCGCGAAGAAGCTCTCGATCCAGTAGAACACCAAGGCCAACCACAGCGTCATCGACAGCGCGGCGGAAAAGCCGAAGCGCGGTGCGCTGCCGTCGGTGATGTCGAGGCCCAGCGAGGCTGCGTGCAGCAGCAGTGCGCCGAGCAGCGCAAAGCGTGCCAGGAACTGTTGGCGCGCAGTCGTTTCGCCCTGCAGCCTGCGGTAGGCAATGGCCAGGCCGATGTAGATCGAGGCGGCGGGCAGATGAAGTAGAATCGCAGGCATCTTCGCAGTTTACCTGAACGGCTGTGCGCTCAGCACGGCCGAGATTGCTCCCGGATCATGCTCGATAACTTGACTCAACGGCTCGCCAAGGTCGTCAAGACCATGCGCGGCCAAGCCCGCCTGACGGAAGACAACATTTCCGAGATGTTGCGCGAGGTTCGCCTTGCGCTGCTGGAGGCGGACGTTGCGCTGCCGGTGGTGAAGGACTTCATCGCGAAAGTCCGCGAGAAGGCCGTCGGTCAAGATGTGATCGGCTCGCTCACACCTGGCCAGGCGCTGGTTGGCGTTGTTCATCGCGAGCTGACCGAATTGATGGGCGGTGCTCAGGCAACGCTCAATCTTGCCACCCAGCCGCCGGCGATCATTCTGATGGCTGGTTTGCAGGGCGCAGGTAAGACCACCACGGTGGGCAAGCTCGCGAAGATGCTGCGCGAGAAGCAGAAGAAAAAGGTTCTCACGGTTTCGTGTGACGTGTACCGACCTGCGGCTATCGACCAATTGCAGGCAGTCTCGCAGCAGGCGGGGGCGGAGTTCTTCCCCTCTACGGTCGCGCAGAAGCCGATCGACATTGCCAATGCTGCAATTGACCACGCGCGCCGGCATTACTTCGATGTGTTGCTTGTCGATACGGCGGGTCGCCTCGCGATTGACGAGGCAATGATGGAGGAGATCAAGGCCTTGCATGCCGCGGTCAAACCCATCGAGACGCTGTTTGTCGTCGACGCGATGTTGGGCCAGGATGCCGTCAATACGGCACGGGCGTTCAATGAAGCGCTCCCGCTCACTGGTGTCGTGCTGACCAAGCTCGACGGCGACGCACGCGGCGGCGCGGCCTTGTCGGTGCGTCATGTCACCGGTAAGCCGATCAAGTTCACCGGTGTGGGCGAGAAGCTCACCGGACTTGATGAGTTCTATCCGGATCGGATGGCGAGCCGGATCCTCGGCATGGGCGACATCCTGTCGCTGGTCGAGGAGGCGCGTCAGAACGTCGACGAAGAGCAGGCCCGGGCTTTTGCGCAAAAGCTCAAGACCGGCAAAGGCTTTGACCTCAACGATTTCAAGAACCAGATCTCGCAGATGCGAAAGATGGGCGGCTTGTCCTCGCTGATGGACAAGATGCCGGCCCAGTTCGCCCAGGCCGCATCGCAACTTCAGGGCGGTGTTGAGGAGAAGGCCATTCGCCGGATCGAGGGCATCATCAATTCGATGACGCCTGCCGAGCGCGCGAAGCCCGAGTTGATCAAGGCGAGTCGAAAACGCCGGATCGCGACTGGTGCGGGCGTGCAGGTGCAGGAGGTTAATCGCCTGCTGAACCAGTTCGAGCAGACTCAGAAGGTGATGAAGCAGCTCTCGAAGGGCGGCATGGGCAAACTCATGCGGTCGATGAAGGGCATGCTGCCCGGCATGATGCGTTAGTCAGGGCTTTCGAGGGGCCGCCCATGTGCAGCGTAGGCTGTGGTGGGCGGCCTGTTCCGTTTACGGGACGAAACAGAGGGCTCGATTTAGCCTGGCAGGCGAAACGGGAAGCCCTCGATTGGCGGCTTTCTGCCTGCAACCAGATCCGCCAACGCAGCGCCTGAGCCGCAGGCGAGCGTCCACCCCAAGGTGCCGTGTCCAGTATTGAGCCACAGGCCTTTGGTACGCGTTGCGCCAATCAGCGGCAAGTTGTTCGGCGTCGCCGGGCGCAACCCATTCCAGGTTTCGCCTGCCTGCAGATCGGTAGCGCCGGGAAAGTGCTCCTCGGTCCAGCGCAGAAGCGCAGCGGTGCGTGCAGGGTTTGGAGCGGTGTCGAAACCGTTCAACTCTGCCGTGCCCGCGACACGCAAACGGTTGCCGAGTCGAGAGCAGACGATACGGCGTGTCTCATCTGTCAGGCTGACATGCGGTGCGGCGTCAGGCTCCAGAATCGGTAGCGTGACCGAGTAGCCCTTGACCGGATAGATCGGAAGACGCTCCCCGAGCGGCTCAAGCAGCCGCCCGCTCCATGGTCCGGCGCAGACCACGGCGGCGTCAGCGGATAGCGCGCCGGTGCGGCCGTGCTGGTCGACAATCTCAACGGTTGCAAACGCCTCGCCGACGGTCCCGATTGCCGTTGCGGTGGTGGAGTAGAGAAACTGAACGCCAGATGCTGCAAGTTCGTGCGAAAGGCGTTCGGCAAACAGGTGGGCATCTCCCGATTCGTCGTCCTGTCCGTGAAGGCCGCCAAGCAGGCGGGCGCCGCAGGCGGCCAACGCAGGCTCCAGGTCGATGCATTCACGCGCGGTGACGACGCGCGCGTGAAGCCCGCAACGTGTCAGTTCGTCCGCGCGATGCGGGGCCCGGCGGAACTCGCCTGCGTCGAAGAAGAGGTGTAGCACGCCGCGGCGTTCGGCGTCATAGTCCAGCGCTACCGCGCGCCGCATCGCCTTCAGGCATTCGAGGCTGTGCGCTGCAAGATGCGCGATGGCTTCGGTGTTGCGGCGGGTTCGGCCGGGCGTGCATTCACGCAGGAACGACAGGCCCCAGCGCCAGCGCGCCCATTCGGCCGGCATCCGGAACAAGAGGGGCGCATCCTCGCGGCCCAGCCAGCGCAGTATCTGCCCTGGTGCGCGCGGGTTGGCCCAGGGCTCCGGATGGCTCACCGAAACCTGGCCGCCGTTCGCGAAACTGGTTTCGAGGGCCGCGCCTTCGCGCCTTTCGATGACGGTGATGTCGTGCCCGTCGCGGGCGAGGTACCACGCGCTGACGACGCCTTCGAGGCCGGCGCCGATGATGACTATTTTCATGTGACCGATCGTTCTACGACGGTTGCCCATCCCTGTCCCGACGGCAATTGTACCCGGCGTCTCTGGCGAGTGCCGTTGCGCCGCGCGGCATAGGTGTTGCCTCTAATGTCGGCACGCGGGTTCGCGACCCATAATCGCAGTGCACAAACGCTACGGCGTAACGGTGTGTCGGCGTCTCAAGGGCGTAATCGGATCGGGGGGTCTGTTTACGGCTGACGCGGGCGCGCCCTACGCACGAACCTTGGGGGGAGCCATGCGTCGCGTCACGCTCACGCAGTATTTGATTGAACAGCAGCGGGAGCATCAGCAGATTCCGGTGAATTTGCGGTTGCAGATCGAGGTCGTTGCGCGCGCCGTCAAGGCGATCAGCGTCAACGTCGGCAAAGGCGCCATTGCCGGCGTGCTTGGCGAGGCGGGTACTGACAATATTCAGGGGGAGGCGCAGAAGCAGCTCGATGTCGTCGCAAACGAGATTCTTCTGCTCTCGAACGAGTGGGGCGGGCACCTGGCCGCGATGGCTTCGGAAGAGATGCCGCTGCCGTATCCGATACCGAATCGTTATCCGAAGGGCGAGTACCTGTTGCTGTTCGATCCGCTCGACGGCTCGTCGAACATCGACGTCAACATCTCGGTTGGCACTATTTTCTCGGTGCTGCGTTGCCCCGAGGGCGCCGAGGCCGACGAAAACGCTTTCCTGCAACCCGGCACCCAGCAGGTCGCGGCGGGCTATGCACTTTACGGCCCGCAGACACTCCTGGTGCTAACCGTCGGGGCTGGTGTGGTCGGATTTACGCTGGATCGCGAGTTCGGCGCCTGGGTGCTGACCAACCCCGACATGCGAATTCCGGAAGACACCCGTGAATACGCCATCAACGCCTCGAATGCGCGATTCTGGGATCCCGCGATACAGCGTTATATCGACGAGCTGGTTGCGGGCAAGGAGGGGCCTCGCGGCAAGGACTTCAACATGCGCTGGGTCGCGTCCATGGTGGCGGACGTGCATCGCCTGCTGACACGTGGCGGCATCTTCATGTATCCGCGTGATAAGCGTGATCCGAGCAAGCCGGGGCGCTTGCGCTTGATGTACGAGGCGAACCCGATGTCGATGATCGTCGAGCAGGCGGGAGGGGCTGCGTCGACGGGCAACCAGCGGATTCTCGATGTTCAGCCGGAGCATCTGCATCAACGCGTGCCGGTTGTGTTGGGGTCACGCAACGAAGTCGAGCGCGTCGTTCGCTATTACTCAGAAGCGTGATTCGTCGGGGTGTCTTGTTCAGGCATGGCGCGGATAGAATCCGGCCGTGCCTTCCGACTCCCCCAAATTGCTGCGTTTGAGCCGTGCCACGAACCAGCTTTGGCTGCGAGTGGCCGCGGTCACGGTTCTATCCCTATACGCCGCCTTTGCGAACGCCGCCGCGTTGAAGTTGAGTGCGCCCGACACCGTCCGCACGCTGATCCTCAAGCACGTCTCGGCGTTCGATGCGAAGCGAGCGGACACAACAGAGGACGAGGAGGCCGAACAGATCTCGGATGAGGGCGATACCCTTGCCCGTGTTCGGCGTGCGCGCAAAGAGATCCCTGGGCTTCTCGAGACTGAAGGCTATTTCTCGCCGCGCATCGAGGTGGAGCAGGAGCCCAACGGCCGCACGCTTGTGCGTGTAACGCCCGGACGGCGGACGACGGTTCGCGAGGTCGAGATCCGTTTCGCCGGCGAGTTGGCGGCGGATAAGGATGAGCGACAGGCGAGGCGGGCGGCACTGGTTGCCGCATGGCCGCTCACTAAGGATCAGCCCTTTACGCAAGCGGCCTGGGCGGCCGCCAAGGGCAAACTGCTGGCCGATGTGTCCAGCCATGATTTCGCCGCCGCACGAATCGCCGAGTCGGCGGTGGACGTGGATCCGGAGCGTGCAGCGGCGCGGTTGCTCGTCGTCGTTGATTCTGGTCCGGCCTTCCGCCTTGGCGCGATCGACCTGCAGGGGCTGTCCCTGTACAACCGTGACCTGGTCGAGCGCTACAACGTCTTGCGTGAGGGCGAGCCCTACGACTACGAACGTTTGGTTGCTTTGCAGAATGCGCTGCAAAGCACGCCCTATTTTTCTGGCGCCATCGTCGAGATTGACCGTGACCCCGCGCTTGCCGACGCGACCCCGGTGCGGATTGCGATTACGGAAGCGGAGCCGCGCCGCTTCGGCGTGGGCGTAGGTTTCAGCAGTAATACCGGTGCGCGCTCGGAAGTCAACTATCGCGACGCCAACCTTTTCGGCCGTGCCTTTGAGCTCAACAGTTCCGTGCGGGTTGAAGAGAAGCGTCAGTCCGCGTTCGCCGACGTCTTCCTGCCGCAAACGCATTCCGGCTTCCGAGACGCAGCCGGGATCACCTGGCTTAACGAAGACATACAGAACCTTGTTACCCAGCGTTTCTCCGTAGGTGTGCAGCGGATGCGTACGCTGCAGCGCTCCACGGTGCGCGTCAGCCTCAACTATCAGCGTGAGATCACGCGGCCTGAGGGCGCGGAGGAGCAGGTCAGCACTGCGTTCACGCTGAACTATGGGGCCGACGTTCGCACAGTGGATAACCCGGCGGACCCGCGTAGGGGTTACAGCGCCGGGTTCCAGATTGGTGGTGGAGCCCGGGCGCTGTTGTCGGACCAGAATTTCCTGCGCCTCTACGGACGTGCGCAGTATTTCCAACCGGTAGCTGAGTCCGGCACGCTCATTTTGCGCGGGGAGGGCGGTTACACCATTGCGCCGTCCAGCCAAGGTATTCCTCAGGATTTCTTGTTTCGCACCGGTGGCTCCCAGTCGGTGCGTGGCTATGACTATCAGAGCCTGGGTGTGGCTGAAGGCTCGGCCGTCGTGGGTGGTCGGACCTTGATGGTCTTGAGTTCAGAGTACGTGTACTGGGTCAGCGGTCCGTGGGGTGTCGCCACCTTTGTGGATGCAGGTGACGCGAAGGATACGTGGAACGACATGCGACTCAAGCTGGGTTACGGCGTTGGTGGCCGTTGGCGTAGCCCGGCCGGTCCGCTCGGAATGGACGTCGCCTATGGCCAGGAAGACAAGAAATTCCGCCTGCATTTCACGCTCGCCATTGCGTTCTGATTCGTCTGCAAGTGATTGTTCAACAAGGCCTGCAAGCGGATCTGTGGGTTTCGACGTACTCTCATGCCGTAGCGCGATACTGACGTTTGTTGTGTTCGAGCAACAATCGGCGTCGTTTCCGGGGGCTAAACACGGCTTTTGCCTTGCCGCCGAAATGCTGCACCCGCAACATCCTCCCATCTCTCTCATTGAGAGGCAGGAAGGACGACGGCTTCGGGGGTTTCCGCCGGCGTCGCATCTTCAGACTAAGAGGAGAATCGCATGCAAAAGAAACTGATCGCTGTGGCCATCGCCGGCCTGGCTGCCGCCCCGGCATTCGCCGTCGATACCAGCGTGACGCTGTACGGTCTGGTGGACGCAGGCTATTCGTGGCGCGGTGACAACTACGATTCCACCAAGGCTAACCGTCAAGGTTTCGATAGCGGCCAGTTGAACGGCTCGCGCCTCGGTGTTCGTGGTGTTGAAGAAATCACTCCGGGCCTCAAGGGCAAGTTCCAGATCGAAGCCGGCGTGAAGGCTGACACCGGCGGTAGCAACCAAGGTGGCCTGGCTTGGGGCCGTCAGAGCTGGGTTGGCCTGGACTTTGGCGCTGCTGAAGTGCGCTTCGGTCGCCAGTACACCCCGCAATTTAACCTGTACGCCGGCTATATCGATCCGTTCGGCCTGGGTGGCGTTGCTGAGACGAACAACGTCTTCACGCACATCGTCGCTCGCGCTGACAACGCTGCCTACCTCACCACGCCGTTCTTCGGTGATGTGTTTGCAGTGGAAGCGATGTACACCAAGTCGTTGGCTGGTGACGAAACCATCGAAAACGCGGGCAACCGTCGTTACTACTCGATCGCTCCGAAGCTGAAGTTTGGCAAGAACGTTTTCATCATGGCCAACTACAGTGATGCCAAGGTGAAGGGCGCTGCTGCTTCGGTTCAGTCGTGGGACATCGGTGGTGCGGTCGACTTCGGCGCGGCCAAGATCACCGCTGCCTATGCGCAACCGAAGGATGGCACCAAGCTGGATGCCAACGGCAACAAGATCAAGTACAACCGTTTCTTCGTCGGTGCGACGGTTCCGGTGGGCAACTTTGCGCTGCTCGCCTCCTACACCTACTCGAAGGACAAGAACGATCTGAACGAGAAGGCTCAGCAGGGCGGCCTCGGCGGTACGTACAACCTGTCGCCGCGCACCACGCTGTACGGTATCTACGGCCAGATCAACACCAGCGACGAAGTCAAGAGCGGCTACGAAGTGGCTGACGCGACCAACAGCGGTTTTGGCTATCGCAAGGGTGCTCAGTTCGGTGTTCGTCACACGTTCTGATCTGCACGCCACGTAGCAGAAAAGAAGGGCGCCGTAGGGCGCCCTTCTTGTTTTCTGATGCCTGCTTGTAAAAAAGTGGGCGCGGCGGCCAATTACGCCGCCCTTGAAGTCAGCGAGCGACTTGCCTTTCCCGGATCTCGTCCAGTGTCTTGCAGTCGATGCATTGGGTGGCGGTCGGGCGGGCTTCAAGACGTTTTAAACCTATCTCGACCCCGCAGCTGTCGCAATAGCCGTAGTCTTCGGCGTCAATGCGCGCCAAGGTCTGATCGATCTTCTTGACGAGCTTGCGTTCCCTGTCGCGGTTCCGCAATTCAAGCGCGATGTCCGACTCCTGGCTGGCGCGATCGTTTGGGTCTGCGAACGACGTTGCCTCGTCCTGCATCGTGTGCACAGTGCGCTCAATGTCTGACTGCAGATCCTGCTTCCAAGCCTCAAGGATCGAACGGAAGTGAGCAAGTTGCTTGGCGCTCATGTACTGCTCGCCTTTCTTCGGCTCGTACGGCTTGAAGTGGCGGTAGATCTCCTCAGCCATGATGGCTTTCCTCGGTCCAAGTGAGAAAGCAGCGTTAATAGCAGAATCAACTTTGGCTCGCAAGGAAATGCCAAGCGAGTGTATCCCGGTTGATGAGGGACGTTGCGGGAAGGTTGCGTTGCATCAGAATTCGGCGGCGGCACACGTTATGTTTGACGAACCCGGATTGGTTGTGTATATTCTTGCCCTCTCGGGGTGTAGCGCAGTCCGGTAGCGCGCTTGCTTTGGGAGCAAGATGTCGGGAGTTCGAATCTCTCCACCCCGACCAGCGAAGTTTGGGAAAATCGTTCGGACAGAACCCGCCCGTAGCTCAACTGGATAGAGCACCGGCCTTCTAAGCCGGGGGTTACAGGTTCGAGTCCTGTCGGGCGGACCAAGCAACGCAAGGTAGTACCCAGTGGCGGCATTAGCTCAGTCGGTAGAGCACTGGATTGTGATTCCAGGTGTCACCGGTTCGATCCCGGTATGTCGCCCCAAGCTTTCCCAAGAAAAACCCGCCTTCTGGCGGGTTTTTCGCTTTCTGGGAGAGTATGGTGCCGGTTCGCAATTTGGGTGCCGGTTCGCAATTCTCACTTCACCGGCTTGCAGATGTCGCCTTTGCGCTTGCGGGTATATTCTTCCGTCATGTCGTAGGCTTCATGTCCAAGTAGCCGTTGCGCAGCCTCCAGGCCCTCGCTGTTGCGCTTGTCCGTGGCAGCTTTCGCGCGCAGGTCGCGGAACTGAATCGACAGTAGTCGGGCTCGGGCTTTCGCGTCGCTAGCAAGCTCGGCAGCGCGCTTTCGCGCTTTATCGAAGCGATAACGGAGCTGCGCCTTGCCGATGGACCGACCTCCTTCATCGACCAGCAAGGAGGTCGTTGCGGCACCGCCGATTTGACGTTTGCGCTCACGGATCCTTTGAATCAGCTTGTCTAGTGCACCGCTGAGTTCGATTGCGACCTCGGCCCCGGTCTTGGATTGGCGGACCTCAAGAACCCCACGGCGGAGGTCGTCTTCGGTCAGCTCTCGGAGATCCGATGGTCGTTGGCCAATCAGATAGGCGAGTTCAATCGCCTCCTTCAACGGCTCGTCGGCAACCGCCAGGATGGCATCAAGTTCGTCATCCTCGATGTAGATAGACCTAGATCTTTCCTTGTTGCGCTTGACCCCATCGCAAGGATTGCTGCTGTCCGTTAGCCCGCGCTCGCGTGCCCAGTTCCACGCGCTTGAGAGCCATGCCACTTCACGATTACCGCGGACCGGTGATGTTGTGCGCGAGTCCAGGTACTGGCGGATATGTGGCGGCTTTACGGCACTGAGAGGAGCGGGGCGTTCGCCTCCAAAAAAGCGGCAGAGCTGTTTGATTGCATAGCTGATGTCGTCTTGGGTTGAACGGCGCCGTCCTGGTGCCGTCTGCTGCTGCGAGCTTGCGAGCAGCTCGATCACGGTCATTGGCGGCGCATTGTCAGTCTGCGATAGGTCTGCGTATCGTCGTAGCGCTTCTAGGAAACTACTGCCCAATGCAACTTCAGCCCGTTTGCCCGGCGATTGAATCGCCAGCTCAAGGTAGTAGTACGCCGTCTTCTGCTTACCTTTGAAGCGAACGCGCATGCGAGGTGGGAGGTGTTGGTGGGCATACGGTCGGCGGGCCATTTCTAGCCCTTCTGGGGAGCTGGTGACCAGCTTGGCGTCTTGGTCGGGCTGCCGATCGTGGCTTGGGATGCGAGAAAGATTGATCGCGAGACCACAGGACGGCCGAGTGCGTTTACAAGAAATGGGATGCGCATGCTGCGAAGTGCAGCGAGCTGCTTGCCGTGCAGCTTTCGCCCCGTGAGCTGGATAAGCTCATCGGGGGTCAGAAAAATCGCGTTATGAGATAGAGAATGGTCTGGAGTCATAGCAGGGGTGGATCGGGTAGGTCTTGATTCAAGTGTTGCTCGCTTCCGACGTCTCTTTGCTCGCGAATCGGCGCCAAATCGGCGCCGACCGCAAACAAAAGCAGAGCTTTTGCTCAGTGCATAAGAGTCAAGCGTGCATCCTTGAGCGTGCCGCCGGTGCCTGCATGGACGAGTACGACACCGAGGCCGGGCAGGATCTCGTCGCAGAGCGCAGCTGGGACCTGCGCTCGGCACAGTGGGCAAGTGGCGTCCTCAAGCAACTCCCCCGGAAGTTGGAAGAAGTTTCCGCAGGTGTCGCAAGAGAAGTAGTTGATGAACACCGAGGATGCACGATCAGGCATTTGGAACCTCCTGTTGAGAAGGTCTCCAAAGCTATACGCCTCGTAGGTGAATCTAAGCGTTCTTTACTGGGGCGTTGGCGTGAGAGGCGCTTAGCTGGAGAGGCGGGTCTGTTAGCGTCCAACGGATTCCCCGCGAGTACCGTTGATGAGTACGCTCCGATCGCATCTGTTTCCGACATCCTTGTGTGAAGCCCGCGACCCTTGTGTTAGCCGTATCTGCGCGGTGGCATGGGTCGGCGGCCAGTGGCGATCCTATTCGGATTTTTCTGTGGGATCGGGTGCCAGTGCGCAGCAGGAAGGCGGACTGCTTATGTGCCCTCTGGCGTCGCAGTGCTCGCAGTTCGGAGCGTGCGCGGCGCCGTCCAGGCCCGTACTTGAGATCGACTCGCACGACGCCTTCGGCAGCGCTGACAATCGCGCGTTCTGAAGCTCGGTCGCCGATTACTTGCCGCGACGACTGTGGGATCGGCTGTTGGCGACGGTGCCTCAGGTCCATGATGAAAGGAAACCGCTCGCCCGCCACGACATCTGCGCCGATATCATCGGCTCGGCGATCGCGGCAGCCGGATTGGCCAATCGAGCCTCATCCTGCTGCCAGTTAACACCAAAGGAAAGAAGCGGTCAGACGGGGCTGCTCGCGACGGGCAGATCCTCGGCCTTATCCGACATTCAGGTAGACGTGTTCCGTGAGCACGCGAACGTCGGCTTTGAAATGCCATGGTTGCAAGTGTCCGACCCAAAGCGGACGTTCGGACCTGTCACCGCAACCGCGGCTCCGCAGCATTTACGGTCGGGGGGGGCGGTCTGGTTCGCTCCCCGCAGAATGCGACACCAAGCAGTCAATCATCCCAACCAGGCTGGCCAGCCCCCAACGACCCGTATATAAGGTGTTGCAGACTATCGGACGATTGTTGAGGCTGCTGGAACCATGCGAGCAATTGCATCTATGCCTGGTCGACGCACAGCCCACAGGATGCAATTCGTCGGAGGCTCTGTCGGCAGACAGGACCAATCGGCTCATCACAGCGCAATGCGCCCGCTTGGGCCATGAGCGCTGAATCAACGGTTCGGCCGAAGACTGCGCGACGGACCACCCAGAAGTGATCCGTCGCGGCGTTGTCCAGCCTTGTGGGGCCACATTAGAGTGCGGCGTTGCTCACAGCGACTGCATCACAGGTGCTGGCATCCACGCCCACCGCATCGCCCACACTCACACGCTGCTCGCCGTTGAGCGCAACCACTCGCGTCCGATAGCCCACCTGCGAGCGGTACATCACGACGTAGCCGAGCTGCTGATGAAGCTCGCTGCCGGGCCACGCGCATCGATCGGGCCGCGTTGGATGTAGTTCCGCTAGCAGACCAACGGCTACGATCTTGCCCGTACGAAGCGGTATGGACTCTGCCTCACTGACGCCGCTGAAGCAGGCACAGCCGGCAAGCCAGGGCAACAGAATCGCGGCCAGCCACGGGCGCCGTCGGCACCCTGTGTTCCGTAGGCGGTCTGTGGCATTCGAGGGGCTCATTCGATGTGCTCCGCCCTGATGACGTCAACGACGTAGACCCATCCACAGGTGCCGCGACCGGTGTGAGCAGCTGACTTGATTATCGCCACCAAATCATCGACATCGGCGTCCTCACAGACGAACTCCAGCTTGTACTCGTCGATCACCGCGTCACCTAGATCCAGCGAATAGTGCTGTTCCTGGCGATCGAGCGCCTGCAGCGAGCCTTTCACGACGTAAGCGGTTAGATTGTGGCGATGTGCGCCATCGCGGCCGGTGAAGGGCGCCGACTCTTTGAGCGCCTGCATCACGTCTGCAATCCGGCTGCGATGCACGTAGGCTTTGATTTCCTTCATCTCAGACTCCTTCGTTGGCGAGGTCGAGCGCAGCCGCGCGGCGCGCCTCGGCGCGTTGTTCGGACCACTCGTACAGCAAGGGCAGCAATAGCAGGGTCAGGGCCGTGGAGGTGAAGAGCCCCCCGACGACGACCGTGGCCAGCGGGCGCTGGGTTTCCGCGCCTACCCCGGTGGACAGCAACATCGGCACGAGGCCGAGGATCGCCACGGTCGCGGTCATCAGCACCGGGCGCAAACGCAACGCGGCCCCTTCGCGCACGGCTTCGCTGATGCTGCGGCCTCGCTGCCGCAGATCGTTCAGGAAGGACACCATCACGATGCCGTTGAGCATTGCCACACCGAACACCGCGATGAAGCCAATCGCCGAGGGCACCGAGATGTACTGCCCGGTCACGAAGAGACTGACGATGCCGCCGATGATCGCGAAGGGCACGTTGGCGATGATCAGGGTCGCGTGCCGCACCGAATTGAACGCGGTGTAGAGCAGCAGAAAGATCAGGCCGATCGTCAGCGGCACGATCGTCGCGAGCCGCGCCATTGCGCGCTGCTGGTTCTCGAACGCGCCGCCCCATTCGACCCAGTACCCCGGCGGCAGTTTGACCTGCTCGCGCAGGCGTGAATCGGCCTCTTTCACGAAGCTGTCGACGTCACGCCCCTTCACGTCCATCTGCAGCACGGCATAGCGCTGCAGGGCCTCACGGCGCACGAAGGAGTAGCCCTCGTCGAGCTCGATCTTCGCCACAGTCCCGAAAGGCACCAGCGCGCCTTCGCGGGTGCGCAGCGGTATCGCTGCAATTGCGGCTGGGTTGGCGCGGTAGTTCTCGGCCAGGCGTACCGCAATGTCGAAGCGCTTGGTGCCGTCGATCAATGTCGACACCGCGCTGCCTCCGATGCCGGACTGCACAATCTCCAGCACCTCGTCAGCGTTGACGCCGTAGCGTGCCGCCGCCTCACGATCGACCCGGATGACCAACTGCGGCTTGCCCTTGTTGGCCTCGGCCGAGAGATCCGCGACGCCCGGCACCTTGTCGAGCACCGACTTCACCTGCCCGCTCAAGCGGTCGAGCGTGGCAAGGTCCTCGCCGTAGAGCTTTAGCGCGAGGGTCGCGCGCACGCCGGAGATCAGCTCCTCAACCCGCATCTGGATCGGCTGTGTCGCGCCGAAGACCGCCGTCGGCACCGTCTCTTCGAGCACCGCCTGCATGTCCGCCGAGAGTTTTGCGTACGAGACCTTCGCTGGCCACTCAGTCTCAGGCTTCATGTCGAGCAGCACTTCCATGTAGTTCACGTCGGCGGTCTCACCCTTCTCCGCGCGGCCGATCGTCGCGAGCACCGAGCGCACCTGCGGGAAGCGCTGGCGAAGCGTCGCGTCCACGACGTGCGAGACGCGGATCGACTCATCCAGCGAGGTCGAGGGGATGCCAGTGATGCGGAACATGATCGTGCCCTCCTGCAGCGTGGGCATGAACTCCTTGCCCAGCAGCGGGAAGAGCGCGAGCGAGGCGACCAGCAACGCCACTGCGCCGGCCACTACCCGTTTCTTGTTGCCAAGCGCCCAGTCGAGTAGCGGCAGGTACACCGCCTTCGCGCGGCGAATCAGAAAGGTGTCTTTCTCCTCCTTGGGCTTGAGGATCAGGGCCGCAAGCACCGGCACCAGGGTCAGTGAGAGGACCAACGAGCCAGCCATGGCAAAGGTGATCGTCAGCGCCATCGGCTTGAAGAGCTTGCCTTCAAGGCCGGTGAGTGAGAACAGCGGCAGGAACACCACGATGATGATCAAGATCGCGAAGGCGATCGGGTTGGCCACCTCGCGTGCGGCCTCCAGGATCAGGTGCGTCTGGTTGATCGGCTTACCGGACGCCTTCGCGTGCGCGAGCAACCGGAACGCGTTTTCGACCATCACCACCGCGCCGTCGACCATCATGCCGATGCCAATTGCCAACCCCGCAAGCGACATCAGGTTCGCCGACATGCCGAACTGATTCATCATGAGGAAGGCCATCAGCATCGCCAGCGGCAAGGTGACGATCACGACGATCGCCGAGCGCACTTCGCCGAGGAACAGGAACAGCACAATCGCAACGAGGATGGAGCCTTCAACCAGCGCGCGCTCCGCTGTCTTGAGCGCCTTGTCGACGATATCGGTGCGGTCGTAGATCGGTTTGAGGCTCACGCCTTCGGGCAACGCGGCTTGCGCGGTGGCGAGCTTGCCCTTCACCGCATCGACGACGCTCTTCGCGTTCTCGCCGACACGCGAGAGCGCCATGCCGAGCACAGCTTCCTTGCCGTCACGGGTCACCGCACCGAAACGCAGCGCCGGAGCTTCGGTCACCGTCGCCACATCGCGCACATAGATCGGCGCGCCGTCGCGCTCAGCCAGCACGATCGAACCGATATCCCGCGTGTTGGCCACCAGCCCCAGCCCGCGCACGAGGTACTGCTCACGCCCGATGTTGAGGTACTGCCCACCGACCTGCTTGTTGTTGGCGGTGAGCTGCTCCATGACCTCCTTGAAACCGAGCTCGTACTTGATCAGCTTCGCCGGATCGATTTGCACCTGGTACTGCTTCTCTTCACCGCCCCAGGTGATGACGTCGTCCACGCCCGGCGCAGTGCGCAGGATCAGCCGCACCGTCCAGTCGTGCAAGGTGCGCAGGTCCATCGCTGTAAGTTTCTTGTCGGCCGACTCCACCGTGTACCAGAACACCTGCCCGAGGCCGGAGCTGTTCGGCCCCAACACCGGCTCGCCGTAGCCTTGCGGCAAGCGCTCCTTGGCCTCCTGCAGCTTCTCGCCGACCAGGCGGCGTGCGAAGTAGATGTCGACGTTGTCCTTGAAATAGACGCCGACATAGGAGAGGCCGAACAGCGACACCGAGCGCACTTCCTCCACGCCCGCAAGCCCCGCCATCGCGCCTTCGATCGGCGCACTCAGCAGCTTCTCGACATCCTCGGCTGCGAGCCCCGGCGACTCGGTATAGATGTTGACCTGCACCGGCGTGACATCCGGGAAGGCATCGACCGGCACATCCCGAAACGCCTGCACCCCTAGGCCGACGACGACTGCGAAGGCCACCAGTACCAGCACCTTGTACCGCAGCGCGGCATCCACGATTGCATTGAGCATCTTCGTTCTCCTTGGCTCAATGCTCGTCGCTGATCTGCGACTTGAGCAGACGCGCCTTCAAGGCATACGCGCCCGCCACGACCAGCTTGTCGCCGGCTGCAACGCCCGAGCGCACCAGCGTGCTGCCACCGCGCTTCTCGCCGACGTCGATCGCGCGCGGCGCGAAGCCCTCACCCTCGGCGACAAAGACCGTGGGTTGCCCCTGCAGCAGCACGATTGCGTCGTCGGGGATGGCCAGGTGCGCAGTGGCGGGCGTGTCGCTCGCCACGATGCGCGCCTTGGCAAACATCTCGGGTTTCAGGCGGCCATCCTTGTTGGCAAGTTCGATGCGCGCGAGCACCGTACGCGACGCTTTGTCGAGCATGCCGGCGACGTAGGTCACCTTGCCCTCGAAGCGCTCGCCCGGATAGGCGTCGACGCTCACCGTCGCCACAGCCCCGGTGCGTACCCGCGCCTGCATCGCCTCCGTGAGGCTGGCCTCGATCCACACGGTGGTCAGATCGGCCACCGCAAACATCGGCTCCGAAGGCGTCGCCAGCTCGCCCACCGTTGCCTTGCGAGCGACAACCGCACCGGCAAACGGGGCAACAACATTCAGCCACGCACCGCCTCGCCCTGCGGCGGACGGGTCGGCCCCGAGCACGCGCACGCGCTCTTCGGCCGCGCGCAGCTCGGCTGCTGCCTTTTCGTGCTCGGCGCGTGCGCGCAGGTAGTCCTTCTGCGCGATGATCTCGTCGGCATGCAGCGCCTCGGCGCGCTTGAGATCCGCCTCGGCAATGCGCGCCGAAGCGCGCGCAACACTCAGGCCTGCATTTGCCTCGCCCAGCGCCACGCTCTCGACCACAGCAAGCAGTTGGCCGGCGCGTACCGGCGCACCCAGAGCGGCGGCCACACTGACGACGCGTCCCTCCACCGGAGCCGCCACGCGGGCAAAGCGCTCAGCGTTGGGCTGGATGGTCGCGGTGACCTCAATCTCGTCCTTCTGCGGCGTTGCTTGCAGCACCTCGACCTTGAGGCCGCTGCGCTCCAGCTCGTCCTTGCTCAGGCTCAGTTCGCCCTCGCTGTGCGGTGCCACTGTTTCCGTCTTCGCGCCTTTGTCGGCCGACTCAGGGGTTTCGCTCTTGGCGCCACAGCCGACCAGCAGGGCGAGCGCCACAGCACTGGCGACAAGGCTGAGCGGTGGCGTCAGGCCACGGTATTTGCGGCTTGGAGTCATGGTTGTTTTCCTTGTTCGGGGGCGAGGGGCCGGCCCGCGGCGTGCATCAACGCGAGGCGCGTGTTCTGGAAATCGAGTTGGGAATCGATCAGGTCGCGGCGGGCGTCGAGCGCCTGCCTGCTGACGACGATGTGTTCGAGCAAGCCAATCTGCCCGGCACGCCGGGATTTCTCCGAGAGCTGTGCGTTGCTTCCGAGCGTCGGTGCGACCACGCTCTGCAAGCGCTGCACACGGCGCTGTAAACTCTGCAGCCGGGCATGCAGACTGCGCACGTTCGCCTCGCCATCGCGCAAGCTGCTCTCGCGTTCGATCTGCGCCTGCGTCAGTGCGGCGCTGGCTTCGCCCACGCCGCTGGCATTGCGTTTGAATAGCGGCAGGGGGACGGACAACGACAGTGTCGTCAGGCGCTCGCGCGCGTCTACCGCCCCTTCACGCCCAACGCTCAGACCCAGCGTCACATCCGGAATACGGCTCGCCCGTTCCAAGCCCAGCCTTGAACGGGCGCTCTCCTCCTGCGCAGCGAGCGCACGCACGCGCGGCTGGGTCGGCAGTGCAGAGAGCAACGGCGCTAACGCGGGGAGCGGCTGCTCCAGCCCGTCGGCGAGATCCGCCGACACCTCGGGCTGCGTGCCGGCGGGCCACTGCAGCGTGGCTGCAAGTTCATTGCGCGCGTCGATCAACTGCTCGCGGGTGGCTTCCAGTTGGCTGTGGGCGCGCTCGGCTTCAACGACGGCGACGTTCGCATCGAGCTTGGTGTCTTCACCTGCCGCGCGGCGCTTGGCCACAGCCGTGGCGGTCTGCTCGAAGAGGATCAGAGCGGCTTCCTCGACACCGACCCGTTGCTGCAAGGCCTGCACCCGGTAGGCCTGCTGCGCGACCAGTACCTGAAGCTCGCGCCGCAAGCTCTCCAGCTCAGCCGCTTGCGCGGCCATCGCAGCCTCGGACGCCGAGACGCGATAGCCGCGCTGCCCGCCGATCTCCAGCGTTTGCGAAAGTCCCGCGGACCACTCCTTGCGGCGCTCGTCCGGCAAACCGGGCTGGGGCACCTCGCGCCGAGTGCCCTCCCAGTTGATCTGGGGGTTGTTGAAGAACAGCGCGCTCGCGTCCTGCGCTGCGCCCTCCAAGGCCGCCTGTTGCGCGGCCTTGCGCCGCAGCGCCGGATTGGCCTGCTCAGCCTGGCGCCAGGCTTCTTCGAGCGTGAGCGCTCGCGCCGCCTGGGGCTCGGTGCTCTGGGCGAAGCTCGTCCCGTTTGTCGCAGCCCACATGGTGGCCGCGACCAAAATCTTGAATCGCATCGGATTCTCCTGAGTACGACGAAATGACGTGGGAGATCCGGCGAGCGCATTGCCACTGCCGAGAGGCTTGTTGCCTGACGGTCAGCTCACGAAGGGAGGTGTGAAGAGATGGGCTCGCCGGGAGTCAGGCGAGCGCGCGATCAGGCCGTTCGGGCCCTGCGGGGATGTGCGAAAGATCGCTGCGGTGATAGATGAACTGCGGTGGCGCGTCGGTGGGAACGACGCCTACGACGAGGTCCGCTGTCAGGGTGGGTGTGGTCAAGTGACAGGTGGCACAGTCGAAGTCGCCCGAACCAGACAATTTCACCCCGCTTTTGGCGTCCGCGCTGCGGTCGGCCTGGCCCTGTTGGTGCTGGTGCTCGTGATGGCCGAAGTGCTTGGCAGCCGAGCCTGTCTCGTGTCGGCAATAGCTCGCCGCCGCCCCCCAGACCGACTGGAGAGGCAGGAAAACGAGCAGCAGGACGAAGACAAGGCGTCGCATGGCGGCGGAGTGTATCAAGGGAACGCGGTCGCCGTCACATCGCGCGCCGGCCGCAGCATGCGCAACCCGTTGGCGACGACCAGCAAACTCGCGCCCATGTCAGCGAAGACGGCCATCCACATCGTTGCCGAGCCGAACAGTGCCAATACCAGAAACACGCCCTTGACGCCCAGTGCCAGCGCGATGTTCTGCCACAGCACGGCGTAGGTACGTCGAGAGAGCGCAAGCGTGTCGGCGAGCTTGTGCAGCTCGTCGGTCATGATCACGATGTCGGCGGCTTCCATTGCGATGTCAGTGCCCACGCCGCCCATTGCGAAACCGACGTCGGCCGCTGCAAGTGCAGGCGCATCGTTGATACCGTCGCCCACCATGGCGGTGGCACCATATTCAGCCTGCAAGGCCTGCACCGCGCACAGCTTGTCCTCCGGCATAAGGTCGCCCCGTACGTTCGTGATCCCCGCCTGCGTGGCGATTGCGCGCGCCGTAGTCGTGTTGTCGCCGCTCAACATCACAACCTCGACGCCCTGCGCACGTAGGGCCGTCACCGCAGCTGCCGCGCCGGATTTGATTGTGTCGGCCACCGCGAACAACGCCAGCACCGCGTGCTCGGAAGCCAACAGCGTCACCGTACGGCCCTGCGCCTCGTGCTCAGCCAGGCGCGCTTCCAGTGCGGCGTCGCAGAGCCCCATGTCATGGATCAGGCTGTGCTTGCCCAGCACATAGTCGTGGCCCTCGATCGTTCCACGAACGCCACGTCCGGGCTCGGCGACGAAGCCCTCCACCGCCAAGCCGTGGTCGGGCAGACCAGCAGCGATGGCCTGCGACACCGGGTGATCGGAGCGCGCCGCGAGGCTCGCGCCGACCGCGATGGGGTCGGAGTTCGATAGCGCTTCCCAGTGCACCAGGCGAGGCTTGCCCTCGGTGACGGTCCCTGTTTTGTCCAGCGCCACGGCGCGCAGGCGCCGGGCCTCTTCGAGAAAGCGCCCACCCTTGATCAGGATGCCGCGCCGCGCAGCCGCTGCCAGCCCGCTGACGATCGTGACCGGCGTCGAGATCACCAGCGCGCAGGGGCACGCAATCACCAGCAGCACCAGTGCTTTGTAGAGCGCCTGTGTCCAACCCCAGCCCAGCAAGAGCGGTGCAAACAAGGCGACGGCTGACGAGATGACGAACACCGCGGGCGTGTAGATGCGGGCGAATCGATCAATGAAACCCTGCATCGGTGCGCGTGTGCTCTGCGCCGCCTCCACCGCGTGGATGATGCGCGCGAGCAGCGAATCGTCGGCGCCGGCCGTGCAGGTGAATTCAAGCCCGCCACTGAGGTTGATCGTGCCGGCAAACACCGCGTCACCCGCCACTTTCTCGACCGGCAGGCTCTCGCCGGTCAGCGGCGACTGGTCGACGCTGCTGGTGCCCGCGACGACCACGCCATCGAGCGGCATACGCTGACCCGGCCCGACCCGCACGCGCGCCCCCACCAACACCTCCGCCGCCGCCACCGTGCGCCAACTGCCGTCGCTCGCCTGCACTTCGGCCTCGGCTGGCGCCAACGACATCAGGCCGGCAATCGCGTTGCGCGCCCGGTCGACGGCGCGCGCCTCGATCAGCTCGGCAATCGCGTACAAGGCCATCACCATCGCCGCTTCCGGCCACTGGCCGATCAGGAAAGCGCCGGTGACGGCGACGCTCATCAGCGCATTGATGTTGAGCCGCCCCTGGCGCAGCGCGGACCAGCCCTTGCGAAAGGTACCCAGGCCCGCCAGTGCGATCGCTGCGACGCCAAGCGACATGCCCGCAACTTGCCAGACACGCCCCGCTGGCGCGAAGTAGCCTAGTGCTTCGGCGCCGATCGCCAGCAACAGCGCGGCAACGAGGCGCGGCCAGCCTTCGGCCAGCCATGTCGCGCGGGCAGCCGGCTCCGCTCCTTCCACGGCCGGCGTCGCGTCAAAACCCGCGGCCCGGATCGCCGACAGCGCAGCGGCCAGCACCCGCTCGTCGGCATCGATCGTGAGCTGACGCTGCGCGAGTTCGAACCGCAGTGCACGAATGCCCGGCACGGCATCGAGCGCTCGCCGGATCTCGCCCTCCTCGACGGGGCAATCCATACTCGGGATGCGGAAACGCGCACCGCGTGTGGCCTCCGGCACGGTAGCTGGCGTCGCGCCCTCCACGGCGTGCTGGCAGCAGCCGCCCGAGCATGGCGCGGGCTGGGCGGTCAGGATGGCAAGTTCTGAGGGTGTATGCATGGTGCCATTTGAAACTCTGGAGCCAGTCCAGAGTCAAGCCTATGATCGAGGCACAGGCAAGCGAACCCGGAAGGCACCGAAAAACATGAAGATTGGCGACATCGCCGCCGCAACCGGCACCCCGATCGACACGATCCGCTACTACGAGCGCGAGGGCCTGCTGCCCACCGCTGCGCGGACTGAGAGCAACTACCGCCTCTACACCGAGTCCCACGCGCAGCGGTTGCTTTTCATCCGCCACTGCCGCTCACTCGACATGACGCTCGACGAGATTCGAGTGCTGCTGCGTTTCAAGGATTCTCCGCACGAGAACTGCGGCGAGGTCAACGCCCTGCTCGACGCGCATATCGGGCATGTGGTGCAGCGAGTACGCGAACTGCGCGCGCTGGAGCAAGAACTCAAACGATTGCGAGCCCAGTGCGTGGAAGCCCAGGACGCAGCCCATTGCGGCATTCTGGAAGACCTGTCGCGCCCCGAGGGCGCTACTCGGTCGAGTGCGGGCCACACTAACAGGCATCACGTCCACGGTGCACACCGATCCGGCAAACGCGCCAACCGTGGGCCTGACTGACGCAGTGCTTGGTCAGGACGCGCAGCTACGCAAACGGCCGCTTTGGGACATCGTGCAGTCGCCTGTCGTTGGCCAAGTGCAGCCGCCCGCTTCAAGCCATAATTGACCGCTTGTCTCGCCATGGCGAGCGGCGGCTTCAGGTCGGATGGCGATGAGTACGTCGCTGCTCGTTAGCTGACGTTCGCGAGCAGACTGCCGGGGAGTCCACCGACCGCTAAGGCCGAGTAGGGGAATTCGGCTCCAGCGCAGTTCAAGGAGCGGAATCGATCTTTGAATGGTGAGCTTTTGCCGAGCACGCATTCCCTTCTTCGCGAGCGCGCTTATAAGCTCTGCATGCAGGAAGTCGGTTCCGCGTGCGACGCGTATCCATCGGGCGCGCGCCTACCGTGCAGTACCCATCCCGCGTGTTGTGGCCTGGAGCGATGGTCAACATCCGCGCCATCTTCACCTCTTCGTACGTGACTCGCTCTGCGTGATCGTAAAAGCCCCCCATGGGCTGCGGGCCGACTTTGAGCGGCTGGACGGTCACTTTTCGCGTAGCCGTGATCTGGCGTTCACCAGTGAAGTCCTCAATCAGACGATCGCGATAAAGCTCGAATGTATGGACTGGCAATCCAAGCACCAGGACATCGATGCGATTCGACGACTGAGCCGCCATCGCCGCATATACCAGAGCTCGATAATGCTCAGTAGTACAGAAGTCAGGATTGAACGTCTTGCACGTTGAGTTGCCGGTCAGCAGCTTTCGAGCGCCAGCGCCAACCGCGAACGTTTGTTCGCCCACCGCGAAGATCGCGCAGGAGTCCCAATGGAAACCGTCGACCCGATCGTTGCTTTCATCATCGTCAGCAACGATCGATTCGACCAGCACTTAATCGTGGCGATCACGAACACACAGACAATTCCCGGTTGGGTGGTCTTTAGGTACTAGTGACTTTGTGTTCCCAAAGGCAACATCAACCGGAAGAACCTAGGGGACAAAGGCGGAACGGATGTGGTGACCTTTCAGTGAGAAGAGCAGTTGAGCTAGATTGCTTACGAGGCTGCTGAGTATTCTCTTACAGCTAGCCATTAGAAACGGCGCCACAACGAACAATTCCTTTGGTCGCCGGCGACACGAATAGAGTACATCACTGAATCGCTCGGCTGAGTGTTTGGTGTTGGGCGACCAAAAATAGGCAGAAGACGTACTTCGCGCAGACCGATCTTGGTCGTGGGCGACCCAAAACCTACGCAGCGCCACCTCTCTTAGCTAAAGAACGGGTCGCACACGACCAAAAATCAATCACGGCGATTTGGTTAGAACGCACTTCGCGTCGTGGGCGACCAAAACAATGCTCTTGTTATTGGTAATTTTGGGCGCTGGCGACGCGAAATATGCGGCAGCTAGTACCCCTTGAGTCCCCATTGCTCAGTCCTCAATTTGGTCGAAGGGGCCGGCTCTATTTTGTAGGAAGGGAAAACCGTGACGCTTGAACAGGTGACAATTCGACCCGCTGGGCTGGCAGAGCCACCGCAAAGCGCACAAGAAGGGACGGTGTCTTTATGGGGCACTCACCAGTGAGGCGCGGCGAACATCAGCAAAGACAAGGGCAGGAGGCCAATTAACTATGTGAACATGCAGTGAAAAAAAAGTGAGTTGACGCTAACTGCAAATTACAAATAGGATTGCCACATCTTTCGCCCTCTGGGCAAAGCGTGGCTGCCTAAAGAGGCTGCTCCATTTCGAGTGGGAAAATGTGGGCTGTGCAATCCAATGGAGCTGCACTGCAAGGCGTCCCTCCAGCATCACATCACGAGCCAAGGCTCGCATCTCCGGATCAAATGTGGTCCGCGTCTCAAATCACGATCGCAAATCTGCGTGCGCCGCGGCATTCGTAGTCGAGTTGAATGCCGGGCTTTGTCCCGAGCTAAAACGCTGTGCCATGGCCGAGTAGGACAGTGGCAAAGCTAGGCAGTAAATGGTTGCTTTCCAGCCCTCAGTTGAATCTGGGTAAGCCTTTGTGGGCCAAGCGCTGGGCGAAGAAAGCGAAGTGCGGTGATAGCTATTGTGAAGAAGTTGAGCGAGCGAAGTGGTCGGCTGTCTGAATGACAGCATCGACGTGGGCCCAGTCAAATTGCGATCGGCTTGCGTAGGTGGAGGCCATCAGACCCCGTGTGGGGGCCAGCTCCAAATCAGTGAGGCCGCACGCGGCCGACCGCGATCACCCACGGATTGGGTGGAAACTCCTAAGGCGCATTGAATCAAGTGCGACTCAGGCTGTGGCCGATAGGGGCTTGGCAAGGGTGAGTCTTCATGCTTACGCATACACTTTCCACACACGCTGATGACACTGATCAGTAGAGATAAACAGAGCAACGGCAAGACGTTATGAAAGTCATACACAGAAGAAGAACGACTCGTGAGCTCCAGCCTGGTGCCATTGATGACGTCAATGGCCTTCGAGCCTCCGTACTGGCGTTGATCAAACTGGAGTCACCAAGAAGCATCAAGAAAGCCAAGGATGTAAGTGGAATCCGCCAAAGACAGCGCGAAGAGATGGCGTTAGCGATTTGCGATGATTTGCTTGCCGGCGGCTTTGCCATTCGATCAATCAGAGGGCTGGGTAGTCGGCACGTTTGTTACTTGTTCAAGACGTGGTACGACCAGAGGCAATCGCTTGGCACGCTGCAGAACAAGCGAACCGTACTAAAGTGGTTGGCGGACCTATCAGGCAAGCATGGACTGGTTGAGCCACTTGATAAGTATCTGCCTAGCGGAGTGCCAACGAAGCGATCCCTCGTCGCGAAGCTGGATAAGTCATGGGCCGCAGCGGATGTTGATGTCGACGAGATCATCGCGACAGTTGGTCAGAGCTATCCATGGGCCGCTACTCTACTCAAGCTCGTCCGCGCGTTTGGATTGCGGCGATCCGAAGCGGTGTGCTTTCGTCCTTGCATCGCCCTCACCATCCGCGATGGCGTCCAAGTTGTTTGGCTTAGGAAGCGTGGGTGGGGAACAAAGGGTGGTCGAGAGCGCTTTGTTCCTATCCTGTCGCAAAGCCAGATTGATGTGATCGAGGAAGCAAAGTCTTACTGCGATAGTGAGTCAGCAGCAGTAATGTCCCGCTTCGGGCTTTCAAAGAAAGCCGCGATCATGAAATTCAAGTGGGTAGTAGAGCAGGCCGGGATCACCAAGAAGTCCAAAGGGGTGACATTGCATGGGCTCCGGCACCAGTACTACCACGAGCGAATCCTGGCAGTCGACGGAGGGATGGAAAGCCCTATCAAGCTCACTGAGAAGATGCTGGAGATCAACCAGATTCTCGATGAGGCGTTGGAGTCCGAACGATCGCGCCTGGTTGAACTGATCCACTATGTGAAGCGGACGCGTTGGGCGACTTTCAATCCGTGGGACTTGGAAGATCTGGAACGGCTGACTAAGACGCGGAAGGAAATCAGCGAAGAGTTGGGCCATGATCGGGTTGAGATCACAACCGCCTACGCGGGGAGCTACGCGACTTTGTGCCACCTGTTGAGAAAGTGGTCGACGGTGATCCGTACTGAGTTGTCGGACAAGTCTATGAGTGACCTGGCTGCCCTTAGATATGTGAAGCCGGTTGAAGATGAAGGTTCGCTCGCAACTGGCGAAGAAGGCGCCTGGGACGATTAGTCAAGAAAACACGAACCGAGCAAGTTAGTGACGTCTGGATCAACTCGTCCGCCAAGATGGGCATAAAACGAGGATTCAAATTCATCTTCGTACTGCTGGAAGTTAGAAAGATCTGCCACGGTTCCGTACTTTGCGATAGATTCACGACGGGCTGACACGGCTTTGGCTGCAGGCATAAATACAACCGGCTTTGCCACCACAGTTGCACGGCGCTCCAGCGCATTGAACCGCACTTCGGCTGCCCGGGTGAAACCGGTCGAAGCGGCGTACATGGCGGGTTGGCACGAACGAACAAGGGTTTCGTTGCGGCGACCAAACAGAGCGACGCGAGCGAACATGGCGGTGATCTTTGTTATGTGTGTTGCTATACACATTGTATCCCGCCCGTGCGCTAACCAAAGGGCACAGCGATAGCCCTTGAAGCATAGCTTTCTTGCCAAGCGTTCCAAAAGAGATCAGATCAGGTGAGGCGTCTTTTGGACTTGCCCCTGTATCTTTGGACGGGCTCAAGCCGAAACATCCAGCTGCTGGGCCGACTGCCGACACTCAAGGCTGCTTCAGGCTGTAAGCGGTCAGACGAAGATCGCGGGTAAAGGGCAGAGGTCGACCCATAGCGGAACTTCATTGCCAAGAGGGGTATGTGGTCCGGTTTGCGCGCAAGCAGACATTCAAACGACGGCTTTATGGCTGTGGGCACTGGACTTCCGGCGAACGTGGCGCCCGCGGCGGGTCAATGGCCCCGGGCGCCATCGCTCAAAGCAGGTCGAACGGACTCTTTACGGTACGAACCGCCGCCTCGACATGGGTGTAGATCATCGTCGTCTGCAGATTGCGGTGTCCAAGCAGCAACTGGATGGTACGAATGTCGGTGCCTGCAGCAAGCAAATGGGTTGCAAACGAGTGGCGAAGCGTGTGAACGCTGACATGCTTGTTGACCTGAGCTTTTCTCACCGCGGCCTTAAATGCTCTCTGGATCGTTGAAGGGGATGCGTGCCAGCGCACCAGACGGTCGCTATCGCCCCAGGGACGTACGGCAGCGGACGGAAACACGAACTGCCACGCGAAGGATCCCGCCGCAGTCGGATACTTGCGGTACAGCGCATCGGGCATTGGCGCCAGCCCGCCGCCGCGCGACCGGTCGTCCGCGTGCAACTGAAGTACCCGGGTCAGGTGCTGCTCTATCGGCGTGCAGAGCTGTGCTGGCAGCACGGTTGTGCGGTCCTTGCTGCCTTTGCTGTTGCGAACGGAAATCGTCTTTGTCGTCAGATCGATGTCCTTCACCCGCAACGTCACGCATTCATTGACGCGAAGACCCGATCCGTACATCAGGTTCGCCATCAGTTGGGTCGTGCCCGTCATCATCGCCAGCACCAACCGCGTCTCGGCCTGGGTGAGCACGACAGGCAAGCGATCGCGATGTTGCACGCGCTTAATGTCCTTCATTTCCCCCAGCGGCTGGCGCAAGACATCGCGGTAGAGAAACACCAACGCATTCAGTGCCTGGGTTTGCGTAGAAGCGGATACCGTCCGAGCGACCGCGAGGTGATTGAGGAAGGCTTCCACCTCCCGTGCGCCGATCGTGGCGGGGTGGGCCTTGCCGTGAAACAGCACGAAGCGCTTCGTCCAATGACGATATGCCTCTTCGGTGCGCGGACTGTAGTGCCGGCGGCGGCAGACGATCGAGATCTGATCCAGCAACCGGGGTGCTCGGGGGCTGTTACCCCATAACGTTACTCCCTGACTGAGTGAAAATTCTCACTCTAGGCGGATCGCGTCAAAGCCGGGAGCTCAGCGTGACAGTAGTATATAAGGGTTAGGTTGACACGCCACCAAAGAACCCTATGAAAATCAGAAGGTTACAGGGCGAGAGCGGTGACTCCGTATTGGAAGTAGGTGGACCTTTCTGTCGTTTGAATAACTGTTAGGCGTACCCCTATGCCTGGTACCGAGAGTCAAAACGAATACACCGCAGCAACCCCGACACAAGGTGGCTGGCGGTGGGCGTTGCTGTTCGTTTCCGCATTCGTGCTGCCATGGGCATTAGCTATCGGCTCGGTAAACGCGCTCGAAGCATGGCTGCCGGGTCGGGTGGCCACAGACCATTGGCGAAACTTCTCTTCGGCATGCTTCGTCTTGGGTGGTGCGGTTGCCGCAGGCCAGCTTATTCGGCTACCTCGTCAATACGGGTTTCGTTTCGCACTAGCAATTCTGGTTTTTCTTGGTGGTTTGTGGTTGGCATATACGTTTCAGCTCCGCTCAAACTGTGGTGATGAATCAAAATACGTTGGCACAGTTGAACAAACGCAAGTCGCATCATGTCAGTAGCCTCGGCTGGTCGGCCCTATGCGAACACGCCTAACCAGTCCGTCAACGGGACGCCAAAATGCTGCGCATTTTTGGTTCCCTCCGCTGCGCTCCGGCGCCCGTTACGTCCAACGTTATGCGTCTCCCGATGACGGCCTCTGACATTCTTCCCCTTGTAGAAAAGGCGTTTCCTTATGTGCCGCGCCCGGCACTAACGGACATTTCGTTCCATACCGATGGTTGCGCCCACTGTGAGATGTCATACCGCGAGCTAGCTCAACATCCCGGACCTCAGCTTTCTTTAGAGGTGGTTCGCTATCTATTTGACGAACTGTCTACGCTTTCCTCCGCCGCAACGCGTTGGGTCCTGCCTTCCTATCTGCGCCACGTGTTGAGCGAGTCGGACGCCATGGAAATGGCAACTGAGTTCTTGATTTACAGCCTCGCGCCACTTGCGGAGTACGAAGAAGAAACAAAACAAAGGCTTTCGCTTTTAAGCAAGCCACAAATTGAATGCCTGCTCGAATTAGTCGCCTACTGGCAGCACCACGAGCATTGGGGCATCTATTGCCCGGAGGAGCTAGATCGTGCAAAGCACTTTCTGCAGCAACTCAACGCATAACCAGTCCGTCAACGGGACGCCAAACCGCTGCGCAGTTTGGTTCCCTTCGCTGCGCTCCGGCGCCCGTTACGTCCAACGTTAGCCGTCAAACAATTCCAATCTCGTATAACGTCATGACCGAAATCAACCAAAGACTGCATCAATTAGCCGCCGATCGAAAACTCATTGCCTTCCTTAGCATCAGTATTTCGGTAGCGGTCCTTGCTGGCCTTTGGTTCGGCCGCTTTCCGCCCGGTGCTGTTGCGATCGTTTGGTTTTCGTTTGCCGCAATCCTTGTTCGTGCAATATCTTGGGCAACGCCAGAAGAAATCGCGCGCATTACGGCAGCAGCCGGCCACAGCAACGATGAAGCCGGCTAACCAGTCCGTCAACGGGACGCCAAAATGCTGCGCATTTTGGTTCCCTCCGCTGCGCTCCGGCGCCCGTTACGTCCAACGTTAGCCCGCACACAAATATGGTCCGCTTTTCAAACGGCGACGACGCTTTCGAATTGACGCTTGCCTCAGACGGAAACTCCGAACCGCAAATGGAAGCCGACGCCTATCTGACGGTTGCGGTGCGCTCAAATGGGTTCGCCGGGCACAACGACCTTTGGGTGGCCGGCCCAAGTCTCAGATCCTTCTGCTCCAGGCTCGTGGAGCTTGAGCGCACCCTTCGTGGTGAAGCAACGCTCAAATCCATCTCCCCAAACGAACTCAAGCTCGTCGTATCGTCGGTTACTTCGCGTGGCAACATTGCCGTTCATGGCACTACCGGCTACGAGGTCCAGCGCGAAAACAGCGCCTTCTGGCACTCGGTGTCGTTTGGGTTTGAATTCGAAGTCGCCCAACTTTCTCGGGCTGTGGCGCTCCCATGGTTCAAGCGCTATGCGGGCTAACAAGTCCGTCAACGGGACGCCAAACTGCTACGCAGTTTGGTTCCCTCCGCTGCGCTCCGGCGCCCGTTACGTCCAACGTTAGAGGTCATCCGTTTTGAGGTGGCTCCCACTTGTCATGAGCGTTAGCCTGTCGCTGTTGGCAACAGTCGCGGGCGCAGACTGCTTGGAATCTGCGGTTCGCGAGCGTGCGTTGTTAGCAGGCACGCAGTTTGCGAACTCGATCGCCTGTGACGTTGAAGCGAACCCCAAATATTTAGTCGCCCTTCACCGGTGGGACAACTGTTCGATCGAAACCCGCGACTCCGCGCTGTTCGTCCTGCTTTGGCATGGTGATGTTGGCTGCAATGGGGGCAGTGGCAGCTATTCGCCGCAAGTAACAACGATACGTATCGGCGCGGGAGACACATTCTTTGCAGATCCAGTTCTATCAACGCCTGTCGTTAAGTTCCCAGTCCCAACACATTACGTTGAACGAGTGGTCTCCCACGGAGACAGACATCTTGTGCTCGAATTCACGCATTGGCACCGCTCCTGGCTATCGAGCGCGGAACGCGATGAACCCGACGTGGCAACATTGGAGCTTCAGAACGACGGAAATTGGCGCCTGAAGAAGTGATGTCAGCGACCTCTAACAAGTCCGTCAACGGGACGCCAAACTGCTGCGCAGTTTGGTTCCCTCCGCTGCGCTCCGGCGCCCGTTACGTCCAACGCTAGGTGCTTAATGCTTCGATCGCTTCCCGCGCGAATTGCTTGCTCTTTCTGCCTTGGCCTCGTCTGCGCTTTCCTTCATTTCGCTGGGCCAATGGTTGAGCTTCCGCGGTGGCTTCCCGAGGTGGTCTACCTGGGAATAGTCTCCGCCGTCTTAGTGGCTGTCTCTCAGGCGCTCGGCACGCTCTCCCTCTGGCAAGTCGTGGCACATAGCATTCCCGTCACTGCGGTCACGGTTGTGCTCGCTCGCGCCATGGGCGGCCCGCTCGGGCCATTCATTCGCCCAGTTGCCGCAGTCTGGCTTGGCGCAGCGCTCATATGGGCCATGTCTTACTACCGGCGCTCCAGCGGCCGCGCTAACCTCAATGCAAATTAGCGCCGCACCTAACAAGTCCGTCAACGGGACGCCAAACTGCTGCGCAGTTTGGTTCCCTCCGCTGCGCTTCGGCGCCCGTTACGTCCAACGTTAGCCACTTGCTCTGTTTAGCCAAATTCCAGTTGGCACCTGGTGAAACGCTATCCGTGCGCAGGGCGTTTTGCGGGGCGCCGCAACGCTCCAGTTCTTCCGAGGGTCATCACACTGCTGGGCATCGTCTCACTCAACAGCTGCGGGCTTCGAGTGCGGCGCCTTCATCGGTTGGTGGTGGTCTGGGCGCTCCAGGCTTGTGGCGTTCAGGGCTTGCGGTTCGCATGGCAACGCACTTTTGGGCTGGTGCAAGAGTGAGGGCTTTTTCCCTTGCCGGCGCTGTTGGCGGTGCGGTTCAATTTGCTCGGCGCCTTGTGCCTTCGGCCCGCCGCTCGGTGGCTCAATCGGGCAGCGGTTGCGCGGCTAACAAGGCAGTCAACCGGACACCCAAATGCTGCGCATTTGGGTTCCCTCCGCTGGCGCTCCGGTGCCGGTTACTTCCACGTTAGGTGTCTATGTCCCTTCCTTCGGAACAGCAAAGGAAAGGCTTGTGCGAGTTAATGCACAACGCGTTCGTAGAGCTTCGCTATCTCGATGGCGAGCAAGCGCACGATCTGGCGTATGCGTTTCACAATTTGCCGTTGGAAATGTATGGCTGGGGGCACTGGAGCAGCGAGGAATTCATCGGCCGACTTCGTTACTACCAATCGAAGCACCACGGAAATTTGGGTTTTAACTACGTTGATGCCGCCCAGAAACTTCTTAACCCCGCCACCTAACAGGTCAGTCAACCGGACACCAAAATGCTGCGCATTTTGGTCCCCTCGGCTGCGCCTCGGTGCCGGTTACTTTCAACTACAAGGGCTTCCCCAGTAGTCAAGGCGAACTGATCCAACGGCCACGCAACACGTGGCCGTTTTGCTTCCTGCCAAACCGCTTTGTTCTTCCGGTCGTTGGGCTGCGTCGCTCGATTGAGTGAGGGGTACGGACTGCGACACTACAAACGGTCATCGATGCAGCGCTTGTGGCTGCGGACCCTGATGAAAGACGCGCGCGGGGGCCTCATTCGTTAGTCGCGGAAAGCGCTTGCTTCCGCCACGAGTTAAACAGGACATGCCTCGCGCGGGTCCAACCCTGGCTCATCAACGCGTGCCGTCTCGATCGGCGGGAAACGAGTTAGTCGGCAATGAGTTCAAACGTGTCGCCGCGTGCAAGACAGGCCCACGCCAGTCTTGCGTTCTTGGCCGCGACGGCGATCACGGCGCGCCAGTAGCCGCGTCGCACTGCGAGTGCGCGCGCCCAGCGGCTGATGCGATCTTCACGCTGGGCGGCCAGCGCCAACACCGCACGAGCGCCCATCACCAGCAGGCTTCGCAAGTAGGCATCCCCGGCTTTGGTGATGCGCCCCAGGCGTGACTTGCCGCCTGAGCTGTATTGACCCGGTACGAGTCCGAGCCAGGCAGCGAACTGCCGTCCGTTCTTGAATTCGTGGCCGTTGCCAATGCTCGCCACCAGGGCGCCCGCGCTGGTCTCGCCGACACCAGGCAGGGCCATCAGGCGTGTGATGCGCCGATCCTGCCTTGCGATCTGACGCAGCTTGGTGTCGTAGGCATTGATGCGTTCGTCGAGCTGGGCGATGGTGACGAGCAGATCTTCGAGCGCTTCGCGCGCCAAGCTTGGCAGCGTCTCGATCGCAGCGCGCGCCTGACGGCGGACCACGCTCGCTTTGAGCGGCAGCACATGACCAAATTCGGCGAGCAACCCCCGCAGCCGGTTGATCATTGCCGTGCGCTCGGTGACAAAGCCTTGTCGGACCCGATGCAGCGTCAGATGCGCTTGTTGCGCTTCATCCTTCACCGGCACGAAACGCATCGCCGGCCGTTGCACCGCTTCGCAGATCGCAGCAGCGTCCGCCGCGTCGTTCTTGCCGCGCTTGCCTGAAAGCCGGTAAGGCACCACAAACTTGGGCGCCATCAAACGCACGGTGTGACCGAAGCGGGAAAATGCCCTCGCCCAATGGTGCGCGCCCGAGCATGCTTCCATGCCAATCAAGCAGGGCGGCAGTTGGGCGACAACCTCGAGCAACTTCTCGCGTCGTACCGAGGGTTGTACAAGGGCAGGTTTGCCGTGTTCATCCACGCCATGCAACGCAAACACGTTCTTGGCCAGATCGATTCCAAGGACCACAATTTTCATGGGCTTCCCCTCCATCGAGATGACGATGAGTTGTGCAATCCCATCGTGGCACTCAAAACGCGACGCCGCTCCACCGGCACCGCGGGATGGGGAATGCCCTTTCATTCGTTAGGCGCACAAGATTTACACGGCGCACTCAATAAAGAACAGAGAATTTGATGGCCGCAGACCTTAAGGAAGACCCGACGTTCTACGATCGCGCCGATAGCCACATTCACCTGGCGAATGAGCATTGCGCGAACATTGGTCGCGGCAAAGTGAGTGCCTCCATGATGTACGGCTGCGCGCGCTTCCAAGCCTGGAACGCCGCCTGCTGGGCCGAGAGCGCGGAAGAAATGAAGGCCAAGCGTGAAGAAACGATCAACTATTTTGTCGATCAATATCGGGCCATGCTTGAAGACAACGTAGACGACTACATCAACAACTTCGAGAAGTATGTCGGCGGCGCCTAACAAGTCCGTCAACGGGACACCCAAATGCTACGGATTTGGGTTCCCTCGGCTGCGCCTCGGCGCCCGTTACGTCCAACGTTAGGCAAGTTGCCCCATAGCTATGTCCGCTCGAAAACTCGGCGATGCCTTTTGTTCTCACCTTCACGAAAAGCACATGAAGGCGATGGGTTTTAAAAAACAAGGTAGAAATTTCACGAGAAAGTCCGAAGGCTATACGGAGCTGGTTTCAGTTCAAGGCAGTTCCTGGAATTCTGGTGATGAGCCTTGGCACTTTTACATCAATGTTGCCGTGGCGATTGATGGAGTCCCGCTACGAGAAACCTCAAAGTTTCATGCTGATGGCAGACTCGAACGACTGGCTCCCTCTGCACCAGCTGCGTACGACCTTACGGCGGCAAACCTTGAGTCACTTGCAATTGAAATTTCTGGGTATGTGATGGAGGCTTGTTGCCGCATACCCGATGCCCTACACGATGTGAGAACCCGTGCGTTACAGGGTTGGTACTCGCCGCTTCCCGTTCCCGATACTTGGCTAGATGAAGAATCTGCCTAACCCTGCAGTCAAGCGGACCGCCTGCAAGCTGGCGCTTGCAGGTTCCCTCCGCGCTTCGCGCTCCGGCGTCCGCTTACTTCCACGTTAGCCGTCTCGAATGAACGTCGCCCTCGAATTTCACGATTCAAATGTTGGCGCAATCCTTGGCGCTGACGGTTCACTTCGTGTCCTGTTTTCGAGGGCCTACACCCATCACTCCACGGGGCGCCCGGGTTTCGATGCAGGGTCGGGCTACTTACAACCGGCTGAGTTGGTTCTCTCCCAAGCCGTTTTGTCGGGGCCCGCGGCTGGTTGCGTCGGCCGCGTTTCGGACGGTGAGCTTGTTGTCGACGGTCAGCCCATGTCGCTTGTCCCGCTACCATTCACCGCGTCGGGAAATGTCACTCTCTCACTCACCTTCACATCCGGCGCCAGCATTTCTGTCTCTGCCGCATCCGTGTCGTCCTGGGCTACTGGAGAAGGCGAGTTCATTGAAACCTATGCCGCCGGCTAACAGTGCAGTCAACCGGACACCAAACTGCTACGCAGTTTGGTTCCCTCCGCTGCGCTCCGGTGCCGGTTACTTTCAACGTTGGGCGTCACCGGCTAGGGCATCCCGAGATCTTGACGCGTAACTACACCGTAGTTACAGTCACTTCATGACTACACTTCACTTCGAGTGGGACGAGCCGAAGGCCAAGGCCAACATCAAGAAGCACGGTGTGAGCTTCGAAGAAGCCAAGACCGTCTTCTACGACGACCGGGCAAGGCTAATCGCAGACCCGGACCATTCCGAAGACGAAGAGCGGTTCATCCTCCTGGGCTACAGCTCAGGCCTGAAACTGCTTGTCGTGTGCCATTGCTACCGCACGTCCGAGAACGTAATTCGCATCATCTCGGCTCGAAAAGCCACGAAGCAAGAGGCCGCGTCCTACTGAAAAGGTGCAAGCCATGCGCGCTGAATACGACTTCTCGAAATCCACGAAGAACCCCTACGCTCCGCAGCTCAAGAAGCAAATCACCATCCGCTTGGACGAAGAGTGCATCAACTACTTCAAATCCATCTCTGAAGACGTTGGCATCCCCTACCAAAGCCTCATCAACCTGTACCTCCGGGACTGCGCTGCGTCGAACCGCAAGCTCAATCTCAAGTGGAAGTGACGCCCAACCAGTCCGTCAACGGGACGCCAAACTGCTGCGCAGTTTGGTTCCCTCCGCTGCGCTCCGGCGCCCGTTACGTCCAACGTTGGGCCTCTCATGCATAAGCTCGACCATCAGTCCGAGGAACAATGGGTTCCGCATTCCCACGCTCCGGTTTTCGCCGTTGAAACCACGTCAGTTCATACCCAGCGTATCGTTGCCGGTGTTCCAGGTGGCGACGCCGCGGTATTGCTCAAGCTCATCGAATGCATAACGCCACCGTTCTTCGCGCTATACGTGTTGCACACACCGCGCGGCGAGGGGGAGCCTGGCCGCTATCAAAGCCCAAGACTTGAACTACCCGAACTCCAAGCATTCATTTCGCAGTATTCGTCGTTCTTCGCCGCCGACGCGCGCTTCGATCTTTGGGTGCATTCGCCGGCGGATGGCGCCACGATAGTCTGGGATCGTCACAACCTCATCTATGGCTACGGCCCGATCGAGTGTTTTAGTAATGCTCTCTGTAGCCTAGGCTTTTCGCAAGGGACAAAACCAACTCTTGGCCCACATGCGCATCATTACCGCCACGAATTTGATTCGGAGGCGCGGGCTATCCTCGCGGCATTCCCGTGGCAATATTCTTCGCTTCAACCGGAGGACGAACAGTGACCCCAAGGCCCAACCCGGCGCTCAACCTCGCTCCCTTTGGTCGCTGGACGCTGCGCGATAAAGCCGCGCAGCGCCGGTTAGCTCTACTACAAGGGCTTCCCCAGTAGTCAAGGCGAACTGATCCAACGGCCACGCAACACGTGGCCGTTTTGCTTCCTGCCAAACCGCTTTGTTCTTCCGGTCGTTGGGCTGCGTCGCTCGATTGAGTGAGGGGTACGGACTGCGACACTACAAACGGTCATCGATGCAGCGCTTGTGGCTGCGGACCCTGATGAAAGACGCGCGCGGGGGCCTCATTCGTTAGTCGCGGAAAGCGCTTGCTTCCGCCACGAGTTAAACAGGACATGCCTCGCGCGGGTCCAACCCTGGCTCATCAACGCGTGCCGTCTCGATCGGCGGGAAACGAGTTAGTCGGCAATGAGTTCAAACGTGTCGCCGCGTGCAAGACAGGCCCACGCCAGTCTTGCGTTCTTGGCCGCGACGGCGATCACGGCGCGCCAGTAGCCGCGTCGCACTGCGAGTGCGCGCGCCCAGCGGCTGATGCGATCTTCACGCTGGGCGGCCAGCGCCAACACCGCACGAGCGCCCATCACCAGCAGGCTTCGCAAGTAGGCATCCCCGGCTTTGGTGATGCGCCCCAGGCGTGACTTGCCGCCTGAGCTGTATTGACCCGGTACGAGTCCGAGCCAGGCAGCGAACTGCCGTCCGTTCTTGAATTCGTGGCCGTTGCCAATGCTCGCCACCAGGGCGCCCGCGCTGGTCTCGCCGACACCAGGCAGGGCCATCAGGCGTGTGATGCGCCGATCCTGCCTTGCGATCTGACGCAGCTTGGTGTCGTAGGCATTGATGCGTTCGTCGAGCTGGGCGATGGTGACGAGCAGATCTTCGAGCGCTTCGCGCGCCAAGCTTGGCAGCGTCTCGATCGCAGCGCGCGCCTGACGGCGGACCACGCTCGCTTTGAGCGGCAGCACATGACCAAATTCGGCGAGCAACCCCCGCAGCCGGTTGATCATTGCCGTGCGCTCGGTGACAAAGCCTTGTCGGACCCGATGCAGCGTCAGATGCGCTTGTTGCGCTTCATCCTTCACCGGCACGAAACGCATCGCCGGCCGTTGCACCGCTTCGCAGATCGCAGCAGCGTCCGCCGCGTCGTTCTTGCCGCGCTTGCCTGAAAGCCGGTAAGGCACCACAAACTTGGGCGCCATCAAACGCACGGTGTGACCGAAGCGGGAAAATGCCCTCGCCCAATGGTGCGCGCCCGAGCATGCTTCCATGCCAATCAAGCAGGGCGGCAGTTGGGCGACAACCTCGAGCAACTTCTCGCGTCGTACCGAGGGTTGTACAAGGGCAGGCTTGCCGTGTTCATCCACGCCATGCAACGCAAACACGTTCTTGGCCAGATCGATTCCAAGGACCACAATTTTCATGGGCTTCCCCTCCATCGAGATGACGATGAGTTGTGCAATCCCATCGTGGCACTCAAAACGCGACGCCGCTCAAGCGGCACCGCGGGATGGGGAATGCCCTTTCATTCGTTAGGGCTCAAAGTGACGTCCCCCCAATCCTTCCTTTGCTCGGTCTGCGGCAAGTCGCATGAAGGGGCACCCACAGACACCGCCTTCGCGCTCCCCGACGATGTTTGGGCGCTACCAGAAGAACAACGGTCTGCGCGTGCAAAGTGGACTTCTGACCTCTGTCAGTTTGGTGAGAGGTATTTCATTCGTTGTCTCTTGCCGGTTCCGTTCAGTGACACCTCCGGTTATTACGGCTGGGGCGCCTGGGCTGAGGTGGAATGGCCGGTATTTGAGCGCTACCTTGCCATCTACGAAGTAGACGCCACCGATGAGCCGGAAGCCAAAGGCCTCTTGGCAAACAACATCAAAGAATATGGCGCCACGCTCGGTCTGCCTGTACGAATTCGCTTTGGCATAAGCAGCCAGCGCCCGAAGCTCGCTTTTGCGCAAAGCGAATCGCATGCGCTGGCGCGGGAAATTCAAGCAGGCATGCCGGCCTCCCGGTATCACCAGATACTAGTGTCTCGGGGCAATGCATGAGCCCTAACAATTCCGTCGAGAGGGACGTCCGAAAAGCTGCGCTTTTCGGTCCCCTCCGCCGCTTCGCGGCTCCGGCCGCCCCTCACGTCAAACGTTAGGCCGCATATGGCTCGTCCACATCATCAACTGCTGTTCACGCTAGATTGGTCAGATGCAGCCCTGCAGGAGCTTGTCGTAGTCGCTCGCAGTGATCATTTCTCAGGCGTTATCAGTTTGTATGTGGCGCCAGGCGAACTTCCAGATCTAGCTGAGCGTTTGAGCGGATTTCCTACATCGCACGCTGACCAGAGAGAATTCACGCTAGGTCAAACAAACATCCCGAGCCTTGGGCAAATACAGGTCACGTTTAGCTGTCGCGATTCAACGGGGCATGTGGGCGTGCATATCAAGATGTTCTGTGCCCCCTCCGATCCATCAGACAAGCCAGAGTCTTGCGCCATATTCCTTGTCGTCGTTCCTTCTGACATCGACCGTTTTGTCAACGAACTGCGATTGCTAGATGAAGAGGGCCAGACGGCAACATTGGAAAATGCGGCCTAACCAGTCCGTCAACGGGACGCCAAACTGCTACGCAGTTTGGTTCCCTCCGCTGCGCTCCGGCGCCCGTTACGTCCAACGTTAGGCATCAAGAGGAGGGAGAATCGAACCATGAGCCGAGTCCAATCGCTTCCCATCTGGCTGAAGGCCAATTGGTTCTTCCTCGCCGCCGCCTTGGTGGTGGCCACCGACATGGTGGCGCTCCACACTCCCAAGTGGTCGTCACCTCGCCTGCTCGAGGTCGGACTGCTTTCAGATCTCGCCCTAGTTGTTCCCGGCCTGTATCTGGCTTGCTATTGGCGTCGCGGCAAGCCCGCTTATCTGCGGGCCATTGCATTGGCATCTCTGGGGTTCTGGTGTGCCTCCAAGTTGCTGCCAGAGTCTGGTCAATTCATCATTCATTCTCTTTGGTCCGTCCGCTATCTGGCGCTTGCCGTCATTCTCTTGGTTGAGTTCAAGGTCATGCTCGCCGTCTATCGCTCTGTGTTCGCTGGAGCGTCGCGTCAGGAGGCAGCGGCCTCGCTGCAGGCGCAAGCTGGTATGCCAGCCTGGGCAGCCAAGCTTGCCGCAGCCGAAGCAGCCTTCTGGCGCAGCGTGGTCCACAAGGCAACCGCCTTGTTCCGTAGGGGCGGCCGTGATGCCTAACATCTCCGTCAAGGGGACCTGCCTGCGGCAGGCCCCTTACGTCGGACTACAAGGGCTTCCCCGGTAGTCAAGGCGAACTGATCCAACGGCCACGCAACACGTGGCCGTTTTGCTTCCTGCCAAACCGCTTTGTTCTTCCGGTCGTTGGGCTGCGTCGCTCGATTGAGTGAGGGGTACGGACTGCGACACTACAAACGGTCATCGATGCAGCGCTTGTGGCTGCGGACCCTGATGAAAGACGCGCGCGGGGGCCTCATTCGTTAGTCGCGGAAAGCGCTTGCTTCCGCCACGAGTTAAACAGGACATGCCTCGCGCGGGTCCAACCCTGGCTCATCAACGCGTGCCGTCTCGATCGGCGGGAAACGAGTTAGTCGGCAATGAGTTCAAACGTGTCGCCGCGTGCAAGGCAAGCCCACGCCAGTCTTGCGTTCTTGGCCGCGACAGCGATCACGGCGCGCCAGTAGCCGCGTCGCACTGCGAGTGCGCGCGCCCAGCGGCTAATGCGATCTTCACGCTGGGCGGCCAGCGCCAACACCGCACGAGCGCCCATCACCAGCAGGCTTCGCAAGTAGGCATCCCCGGCTTTGGTGATGCGCCCCAGGCGTGACTTGCCGCCTGAGCTGTATTGACCCGGTACGAGTCCGAGCCAGGCAGCGAACTGCCGTCCGTTCTTGAATTCGTGGCCGTTGCCAATGCTCGCCACCAGGGCGCCCGCGCTGGTCTCGCCGACACCAGGCAGGGCCATCAGGCGTGTAATGCGCCGATCCTGCCGCGCGATCTGACGCAGCTTGGTGTCGTAGGCATTGATGCGTTCGTCGAGCTGGGCGATGGTGACGAGCAGATCTTCGAGCGCGTCACGCGCCAAGCTTGGCAGCGTCTCGATCGCCGCACGCGCCTGACGGCGGACAACGCTCGCTTTGAGCGGCAGCACATGGCCAAATTCGGCGAGCAACCCACGCAGGCGGTTGATCATTGCCGTGCGCTCGGTGACAAAGCCTTGTCGGACCCGATGCAGCGTCAGATGCGCTTGTTGCGCTTCATCCTTCACCGGCACGAAACGCATCGCCGGCCGTTGCACCGCTTCGCAGATCGCAGCGGCGTCCGCCGCGTCGTTCTTGCCGCGCTTGCCTGAAAGCCGGTAAGGCACCACAAACTTGGGCGCCATCAAACGCACGGTGTGACCGAAGCGGGAAAATGCCCTCGCCCAATGGTGCGCGCCCGAGCATGCTTCCATGCCGATCAAGCAGGGCGGCAGTTGGGCGACAACCTCGAGCAACTTCTCGCGTCGTACCGAGGGTTGTACAAGGGCAGGTTTGCCGTGTTCATCCACGCCATGCAACGCAAACACGTTCTTGGCCAGATCGATTCCAAGGACCACAATTTTCATGGGCTTCCCCTCCATCGAGATGACGATGAGTTGTGCAATCCCATCGTGGCACTCAAAACGCGACGCCGCTCCACCGGCACCGCGGGATGGGGAATGCCCTTTCATTCGTTAGGCGCCTGGGATGAACGATCTATCTAACCTTCTCTATACAGAACAAGAGCTGGATCTGTTGCGGCGACTTTCCGGGCAAGAAGTTACGTGGGTCAAAGCAGAAAACCATCTTTTCATTGACATTGCCTGCCAGTCCGGATTTGGGATTTCTGCTGAACCTGAAGAGGTTTGGGTGTCGTCGCGGAGCTTCGACGAAGTGGGCTACTCGTGGGTTAAACGCGCAAAACTGCGCGAAGAAGAGTACGGTGCAAACCAAGAGCCGAAAGCGGATTCCAATGTGGCGGCGGGTATTGCTACGGACATTGCCATTTTGCGATGCGCGGTCGTCTTTTCTGAGGAGACTCCCAACGAGCCGCTTGAATCCGGAAATGCAAATCTGGATCGAATGGTCGAGAGTTTGGAGAAGAGATTTCGGAGTAGAACATTCAATACAACCCTTATTAATCCTGAACTGCTTTTCAGCTCGGGAGAACCCCAAAGATGCTCGCTCGTCGACATTGGGTTCATGGTGAAGATAGGCAGTAGGCTGGTTAGTGTCGCCACGTTCGATAACGCGTTCTTTCTTGATCGGCCGTTGATTGCGGCCGAGCATCTAGACGCTGCATTCTTTCAGACGTACGCACGCTTGCCTCTACTTCCAGCCGACCGTGGCAACTAGTCTCGCTTACCAGCAGCCGCCTAACAGTGCAGTCAACCGGACACCAAACTGCTGCGCAGTTTGGTTCCCTCCGCTGCGCTCCGGTGCCGGTTACTTTCAACGTTAGCAGTCATAGAAAATTCGGAGCAGACATGAAGATTACGGTAGAGAAATTCGTTCGCGCTCCGAGTAAGAGCGTATGGAAGGCATATACAACCCCAGAAGACATCGTCCATTGGAACGCCGCGTCCGATGACTGGCATACGACCAAGTCCAGTGTAGACCTGCGTGTCGGCGGGCAGTTTTCTTCGAGAATGCAGGCAAAGGACGGAAGCTTTGGCTTTGACTTTGCCGGTACCTATACCAAAGTCATTCCGAACCAGTTGCTCGAGTACTCGTTTGGTGACAGGGCTGCGACGGTAGAGTTCATCGAGGCGCCAGGTGGGGTAGATGTCAGAGTCACCTTCGACGCCGAAACCACGCATTCCGTCGAGCAGCAGCAAGGTGGTTGGCAGGCGATCCTTAACAACTTTGCGCGCTACGTTGAGGCGAAGGTTCAAAGTGCTGGCGGCTGACCATTCGTTGCAGGTGCGACGGCCCAGACGGGCCGCGGCCTGAGCTCAAGCGTTGCCGCGAGGCGCGAACGTCGGCTTTTGTTGTGTGTTCGTTGAGCGCGCGGGCGAGCGCCAACGACCGCTATTGGCCGTTAGGAGGCGAGGGGAGGGGCAGAGCCGGTGCCCGCTACCGCTGCGGAGCGGCCGTTCATGACGTTGCGCGCTGGTGTTTCTTGCGGCAGCGAGCGGGCTATCCGGTGACATGGTTAAACTGTGGACGCTGTGAATCAGCCAAAAAGGATTGCTAAAGTGACGTCGGATCGCCTCGCTCTTGCGGTTATCGCAGTTGTCGTCGTGGGCGGAGGCCTCGTCTTGCTCCGGTGCGCCAAGCGGTATCGCGACGAAAGGGGCCGTCGCCTCGGCGATCGCGCGCGAGATTGACTCCCCTGAGCTTTGTCATTGCCCGTCGGTCACCGCGGTCTTTGATGAGGACTGGGACGCCGCAAGTGATAATTCTCGCCCGTTTGGGTCGTTGCGGGCTCCTTACTCGGATCTTGGCCCGACGGACGCCCTATGCGCACGCAGAGCTACAAGGCATAGGAAATCCGGTTCGCAAAGATCCTGAGTCCCTAGGCCGCGCAAGGCTTTGACACTGTTAGTTGTCCGCCTTTTGCGACCGAGATTTTGGACTAACGTACTGACGGATAAGTAAAACTCACTGGATTGTGATTCCAGGTGTCACCGGTTCGATCCCGGTATGTCGCCCCAAGCTTTCCCAAGAAAAACCCGCCTTCTGGCGGGTTTTTCGCTTTCTGCGGAAGCATGGTGCCGGTTCGCAATTCTCACTTCACTGGCTTGCAGACGTCGCCCTTGCGCTTGCGGGTGTATTCTTGCGTCATGTCGTAGGCTTCATGTCCAAGGAGCCGTTGCGCAGCCTCCAGGCCCTCGCTGTTGCGCTTGTCTGTGGTTGCTTTCGCGCGAAGATCGCGGAACTGAATCGACAGTAATCGGGCTCGGGCTTTCTCGTCACTCGCGCGTTTGGCAGCGCGCTTTCGCGCCCTGTTGAAGCGATAACGGAGCTGCGCCTTGCCGATGGGCCGACCTCCTTCATCGACCAGCAAGGACGCCGTTGCAGCGCCGCCGCTTTGACGTTTGCGTTCACGGATCCTTTGAATCAGCTTGTCCAGTGGGCCGCTGAGTTCGATTGCGACTTCGGCCCCAGTCCTGGATTGGTGGACTGCCCCTAGTCGAGGCGGGGCAGTCCAGCATCAAGGTCGTCGTCCACCGTGTATATTCGGCTTATAGCGATCGCACGGAGTGCTGCTGTCCGCGAGACCATGGCTGACGAATCCAGCTCCATGCGTTTGATGGCCGCGCGGCTTCGCGACCATCGCGAGTCGGACTGTCCCCGAATGCCTCCGCTGAGACAACCTTTGACCGAGGTCTGAAGCGGGACAGCGTCTCTGTCTGCTTTGAGCCAAATAGCCTTTGCGAGATCCCGGATGATTCAGACGGTGCGTCTTGAGCACTCTCCGACTTATGACTAGAGCGTTGTGTAAGGAACTCGGACTTGGACCGCTATGGCGCTTGCGCGGTGCTGCGGCGAATGCGTTGCGAGTTGTTGGCGCGCCAATAGATAGCACAGATCATTTAGTGGATGGGGGTTCGGGCGATGAGGTTCGCGCTTCCGCTTCGCTGGGGGTCGCCCGCTTCGGAGACTCTACCTCGAGTCTTGTGTCGGCAGTCGGCAAACTCGGTAAGGATTTTTCGAAGGGTCTCCCTGATGTGTGGGGGTGGTCCGAAATCAAAATGGCAGTTTCCGAATGTGTGCATTGCCGGTTGTGCGAGCAACGTAACCATGCGGTAGTTGGGGTCGGTGACCAACAGGCCGACTGGCTTTTTGTTGGTGAGGGTCCCGGCGCCGAGGAGGACCTGCGCGACGAACCGTTTGTAGGCCAAGCCGGGAAGCTGCTCGATGCGATGCTTGCTGGTCTGGGGATTGCGCGGGGGCACGGCGTTTATATTGCCAACGCGGTGAAATGCCGGCCGCCGAATAATCGCACGCCCGAGCCGGATGAGATCGAGGCGTGTTTCCCCTATCTGCAGCGGCAGATCGAGTTGATTCGGCCGCGTGTCATCGTCGCGCTAGGCCGGCCGGCTGCACAGGCTTTGTTGAAACAAGAAATTCGGATCGGTGCAGCGCGCGGGCAAGTGTTCCGATTTGGCGAGATCCCGGTGGTGGTGACCTACCATCCGGCCTATCTGCTACGGAATCCAGCCGATAAGGGCAAGGCGTGGGCGGACTTGTGTTTTGCCCGAAAGACCTTGGCGTCGTCGCCGCCCAAGGTGAAAGAGACAGCCTGAACTCTTCGAGTTGCGCTAGGCGGTTCAGTCCGTTGAACTCCGCGAGCCGGCCTAGTGCCGGCAATCGTCCAGCTGGCTGACGGAGTCCCGTTCGCGCTGATTGGCCTCGTGCCGGAGTTTGACGAGGAAGATGGTGCCGGCGACGAAGGCGCCGAACATGACGATCACCGCGTGGACCGACAGGCCGCCCCAGATCAGCAGGGCGTAGAGGCCGGTCATGGCCAGGATGCTCAGGTTCTCGTTGAAGTTCTGAACGGCGATTGAGTGGCCGGCGCCCATCAGGATGTGGCCGCGGTGCTGCAGCAGCGCATTCATCGGAACGACAAAGAAACCTGCCAGCGCGCCGATGATGACCATCAGGAACATCGCGAGCCGGATGTCGTGCACGAAGATCATGACGTTCACGATCAGACCCATCGCGATACCGACAGGCAGCACGCTGATCGATCGCCGCATCGAGATGATTCGGGCTGCCAATATCGAACCGAGTGCAACCCCAAGCGCGAAAACGCCCTGAATCATCGACGCCTTGGAGAGACTCAGGTGCAGGTTCTCCTCTCCCCATTTGATGACGATGAACTGCAGGGTCGCACCGGCGCCCCAGAACAAGGTGGTTACGGCCAGCGTGATTTGGCCCAGGCGGTCGCGCCACAGCAGCCGGCTGCAATGTACGAACTCATGCATCAGGTAGATCGGACCGCTACGTAGTGGTTTGTGGTCGACGCCGGTGTCCGGGATGCGCAGATTGATGATCGCGGCGACTGCGTAGAGTACGGCGATGATGGAAATAGCGAGTTCGCCACGGGTATCGATGCCGGTATCGATGCCGGGGAAGTCGAACGCAAGCATCTTTCCGACAAAGCTTGGCTCGATCAGCAGGCCACCCACCAAGGTGCCGATGACGATTGCCCCGACGGTCAGGCCTTCGATCCAGCCGTTGGCGACGACCAGCAACCGCGCTGGCAAGAGTTCGGTGAGGATGCCGTACTTCGCAGGCGAGTAGGCTGCCGCGCCGAGGCCGACAACTGCGTAGGCGAGCAAGGGGTGGACACCGAAGAACATCATGCCGCAGCCGAGTACCTTGATGCCGTTACTGATCAGCATCACGCGCCATTTGGGCATCGAGTCGGCGAACGCGCCCACGAAGGCCGCCAAGACGACGTAGGACACCGTGAAGAAGAGCTTCAGCAGCGGTTCGTATGCCGCCGGTGCCTGCATATCCCGCAGGATCGCAATCGCTGCGATGAGCAAAGCACTGTCGCCAAGCGCAGAAAAGAACTGCGCGGCCATGATGATGTAGAAGCCTGGGGTCATCCTGATACTGTTCGCGTGGCCCCGGAGGGACGCGGCTTTATATCACGAACGCGTGACTCGGCCGAATCGGCGAAGGCGCTCGGGCTGCGTCGCTGGCGGCCCCGCCTGATTTGTGATGCAATCGTGCGCTGCAAAAACCCTTGTTTGACGGGCTTTTCGGGGGCGTCCGCGGCAATGCAGAACCCTGCCTGCATATCGGAGCCCTTTTCCCGTCAGGAGCATCCACCATGGCAACCATGGCCGACCGCCGGTTACAGGTATTCCTGGCCGTCGCGAAACACCGTTCATTCACGCGCGCGGCTGAAGCGCTTTACATGACTCAGCCGGCCGTCACCTTCCAGATCAAACAGCTGGAGGAGCATTTCAACACGCGCCTGCTCGACCGCGGCTACGGCAAGGTCACTCTTACGCCCGCTGGCGAGATCGTGCTGGACTACGCCGAACGCATCCTTGGCATGAGTGCCGAGATGGAAGATCAGGTTGCGGGCCTGACGCAGGAGCCCAACGGCGTCGTGTCGGTGGGCCTTTCGCCAACCATCGCGTCGTACTGGCTGCCTTCGCTGTTGGACGGTTTCAAGCGTCAGTACCCTAAAGTGGTGCCGCGAGTCTTCGTGGGCAACTCCGAATGGGTTGAGCGTCGCGTGGCTGACAAGGAGCTGGACGTCGGCCTCGTCGAGCTGGAGTCCTCAGACGCAGGCATTGAATGCCGCGAAGTGGGGCGCGACGAGTTGTTCGCGATCGTGCCGCCGGGTCATGTGCTGGCCCGCCATGTTCGCGTGCGGGCCGATGATCTGGTCGGACTGCCCTTCATCGATCGTGACCCCGGTGCGGCGATTCGCGAGGCTGCGGAGCGTTTCTTCCGCGAAGCCGGATTCCCGCCCGAAAACCTCGATGTAACCGCGGAGCTCTCCAGCCTCTCGACGATCAAGCACCTTGTGCAGCAGGGCGTTGGTTTCGCGATTGCCGCGCGCGCATCGATTGAAAAAGATGTCCAGAGCGGCCGTCTGGTTGCATTGCCGCTCGAGCCGCATCTCTATGAGACCTTATCGGTGCTGCTGCCGAAGGACAAGTTCCGCTCGCGTGTCGTAACGATCTTCGCCGACTTCGCGACCGAGCACCTCAAGTCGCGGGGGATCAATCGCGATGCCTAGACCGATTCGGGCAACGATCGACCTGCCTGCTTTCCGTCACAACTACCTGCGAGCGAAAGCGCTCGCCCCAGCCGCCAAAGCCTGGGCCGTGGTCAAGGCGAACGCCTATGGCCATGGCTTGGTGCGGTGCGCGCAAGCGATCGCCGATGTCGCTGATGGTTACGCGATGCTGGATTTCGCCGAGGCCGTCGCCTTGCGCGAGGCTGGTTTCAAGCAACCGCTGCTGATGCTGGAAGGTGCGTTCGACAGCGCGGATACGCGCATGGCCGGCGCGCTGGGCGTGAGCCTCGCGGTACACGAAGCCGAGCAAATCCGGATGCTGGAGACCGAGCCGCTGGAGCGGCCGGTAGACGTGTTTCTCAAGCTCAATACCGGCATGAACCGGCTCGGTTTCGCGCCCGAGCAGGCGGGTGCGTTGAGTGCGCGCCTGAAGGCGGCGCGCAACGTCGCCAGCGTGACCTTGATGACGCACTTCGCGCGTGCCGACGATGAAACCGGTATCGCAGGCCAGCTCGCACGCTTTGACGCCGCCGCGGCAAGCCTTGGCCTGCCGCACAGCATTGCCAATTCGGCGGCCTTGCTGCGTTTCCCGGAGGCTGCACGCGATGGCGTGCGTCCGGGCATCATGCTCTACGGCGGCTCGCCGATGCCGGATCTGAAGTCGGCTGCGTCGCTCGACCTGCGTCCGGCGATGCATCTAGAGTCACGCCTGATTGCCGTGCAGCAGATCGAAGCTGGCGAAGCCGTCGGTTATGGCGCCCGCTTCGTGGCGGAGAAGCCGACTCGCGTGGGCATCGTTGCTTGCGGCTACGCCGATGGTTATCCGCGCCATGCATTGACCGGCACGCCTATCCTCGTGGATGGGCAGCGTACTCGCACCCTTGGTCGGGTATCGATGGACATGCTGGCCTGCGACCTGACCGACTTGCCGAATGCCGCGGTTGGCAGTGAAGTGGTGCTGTGGGGCCGCGGTTTGCCGGCCGACGAGGTTGCCAGTGCGGCGGGCACGATCAGCTACGAGTTGTTCTGCGCACTCGCCAATCGCGTGCCAGTCAGCGTCATCGGCGCGGCTTGATGGCGAAGGTCAAGACGGTTTACCAGTGCACCGAATGCGGTGCGCAGGCGCCGCGCTGGCAGGGGCAGTGCCCCGGCTGCGCGCAATGGAACACCCTTGTTGAGTCGATTGCAGCACCAGCAGGTGGGGCTGCCAGCCGTTTCACCGCCCTCGCGGGCGAAGTCAGCCAGATCAAGAAGCTGGCGGATTTCACGCCGCAGGAACACTCGCGCTTTGCGACCGGCATTGAGGAGTTTGACCGTGTGCTGGGCGGCGGTCTCGTCGCCGGCGGTGTTGTGCTAATTGGTGGCGATCCCGGCATCGGCAAGTCCACCCTGTTGCTCCAGGCGCTGGCCACACTGTCGCTGCACTGCAAGGCGGTGTACGTGAGCGGGGAGGAGTCGGGCGAGCAGGTGGCGCTGCGCGCGCAGCGCCTGCAGCTGGATGCCGCAGCGCTGGAAATGCTGCCGGAGATCAACCTCGAGCGCATTCTCGACACCCTCAAGACGCAGAAGCCGCGGCTCGCGGTGATCGACTCGATCCAGACGCTGTACTCCGAGGTGCTGCAGTCGGCACCCGGCTCGGTGGCTCAAGTGCGTGAATGCGCCGCGCAGCTCACCCGGTTTGCCAAGCAGAGCGGGTGTGCGCTGGTGCTGGTAGGTCATGTCACCAAGGATGGTTCGCTGGCCGGCCCACGTGTGCTGGAGCACATCGTCGATGCGGTGCTGTACTTCGAGGGCGACACGCAATCGAGCTTCCGTCTGGTGCGCGCGTTCAAGAACCGTTTCGGGGCGGTGAACGAACTGGGCGTCTTTGCCATGACCGACAAGGGCTTGCGCGGCGTCAGCAACCCCTCCGCGATCTTCCTGTCGCAGCACGAACAGGATGTTTCGGGCGCGTGTGTACTGGTGACGCAAGAAGGCACGCGGCCCTTGCTGGTCGAAGTACAGGCGTTGGTGGACCCCGCCCATGCGCCAAGCCCACGGCGGCTCAGTGTTGGTCTTGAGCAGAACCGTCTGGCGATGCTGCTTGCGGTGCTGCATCGCCATGCCGGCATCATGTGCGCGGACCAGGATGTGTTCGTCAATGCGGTGGGCGGTGTGCGGATCGGCGAGCCTGCGGCGGACCTGGCAGTGTGCCTTGCGATCGTTTCGTCGCTGCGAAACAAGCCGCTGCGTCGCGATTTGGCGATGTTCGGCGAGGTTGGTCTGGCCGGCGAGATCCGCCCCGCACCGCGCGGGCAAGAGCGCTTGCGCGAGGCGGCCAAGCTGGGGTTTCGCGTTGCCCTCGTACCGAAGGCCAATCTGCCGAAGCAGGCGATTGCCGGCATCGAAGTCATCGGAGTCGACCGGATCGAGGATGCGCTGAGCAAGGCGCGCGAACTCGAGGCTTGAGGGCCGTACCTGCCGCCGATTTGATCTGGCCGGTGTCCCGAACACCGGCGTCAATCTAGAATTCAATATTTCCCCCTTCGGCTTCGCGCCGGCAAAAACCGAAAACAAGGAGTTCCCATGCGCAAGACCTACGTCATCGGCAACTGGAAAATGAACGGCAACAAGGCCGCCAACAAGGCGCTGCTGGATGGCCTCAAGGCAGGCGTACCCGCTGCCAAGGCTGGTGTGGCCATCGCCGTTTGCCCGCCGTTCGCTTATCTCGAGTCGGTGATCGCCGAAACCGCCGGTTCCGTGATCGGGGTGGGTGCGCAGGATGTGTCGGAATACGACAAGGGCGCCTATACCGGCGAAGTGTCGGTGTCGATGCTCAAGGATGTTGGCGTGACCTACGCCGTGATCGGCCACTCCGAGCGCCGTGCCCTGTTCGGTGAGACCGACGAGTGGGTTGGCAAGAAGACCGCTGCGGCGCTGGCCGGCGGCCTGGTGCCGGTGGTGTGTGTCGGCGAAACCGAAGCCGAGCGCGTTGGCAACCAGACCGAAGCCGTGCTGGCGAAGCAACTCGACGCGATGCTGGCTGCTGTGCCGAACGCTGCTCCGGGTTCGATCGTGATTGCCTACGAACCGGTCTGGGCGATCGGTACCGGCAAGACCGCTACGCCGGAAATGGCCCAGGAAACGCACGCCTTCATCCGCAACTACATCAAGAAGGCTGGCGATGCCTTTGCCGCTGAAACGGCGATCCTCTACGGCGGCAGCGTCAAGGCCAGCAACGCGCTGGGCCTGTTCGCGATGCCGGACATCGATGGCGGTCTCGTCGGCGGCGCATCGCTGATCGTTGAGGAGTTCGTTGGCGTCTACAACGGCGCTGCCGAAGCCTTCGCCAAGCGCTAAGCACAGCGCACTGACAGAAAAAAGGGGCGCCCGTCAGTACGACGGGCGCCCCTTTTTATTTGCGGCGGTTTTGGCTCAGGTGCCGGCGGACAGGCGTTCTGCGTTGGCCAGCATGCGCCCCATCAGGTCGCGGAGCTGTGTCACTTCATCGGCGCTGAACCCTTCGAAGTGCGCGTTGAGTACGCGGGCGGCGTACTCCGGCAGCTTCTGGTTCACATCGGCCCCGGTTTCGGTCAAATGGAGGTAGGCGGCGCGGCGGTCGTGGTCGCTGCGTGCGCGGCGGATCAGGCCCTTTTCTTCCAGGCGATCGAGCATGCGGGTCATCGATCCGGTGTCGTAGTGCACGCGCCGGCACAGTGCTGCGGCAGTAACCCCCGGCGTTTCGGCAACCTGCACGAGCACCGCCCATTGCGCGCTGGTGATGCCCAGCGGCGCGAGTTCGCGGTCCATCACCGCCATCATGCGCGCCCGCAACGCGTTGATCATGAAGCCGAAGCTATCCTGCACCTTGTATGTCTCCGCGGTGAAAATCGGGGCATCGTTCGCCATCGTTTCAGCCTTTCTGTTTCTGTGTGTGGGGATTCTGAGCCCGCTCGTAGAGCGGCATGACTTCCGGAAGGTGGCGCTCGATCTCCCGGATTCTGTCCTTACCGGCCGGATGCGTCGAGAGCCATGCAAATCCGCCTCCGCCACCGGCCTTTGCCATCTTTTGCCAGAGCGATATGCCGGCACGCGGGTCATAGCCCGCCCGGGCGGCGAGGTCGAGTCCGACCACATCGGCATCGCTTTCGTCTTCACGCGAGAACTTCAGCGTGAGCAGATTGCCGCCAATGTTGAAGGCGTCCGCGTAGCGGCCCTGGCCGACGAAGTGGCCGAGGAGGCCGACGCCTAACTGCGTGAGCTGCGTCTTCGCAATGCGCTCACGTGCGTGTTCGCGCAAGGCGTGGGCGATCTCGTGGCCCATCACGATTGCGATCTCGTCGTCGCTGAGCTTCAGGCCGTCGATCAGGCCAGTGTAGAAAGCGATCTTGCCGCCGGGCATGCAAAAGGCGTTGGCCTCGCGTGAGGCGATCAGGTTCACCTCCCAGCGCCACGCGGTGGCACGCGGGTTGAAGCGCGCCGAGAACGGGATGATCCGCTCGGCGATACCGCGCAGTCGTTTCAGCGCCGGGTGGTCGGCAGGCGCGAGCGCGCGCTTGTCAGCCGCTGCGCGCAGCATTTGATGGTATTGCTGCCCAGCGGACTGCTCCAGTTGCTCGGCGGGCACCAGCGTACGCAGGCGCGAGGCTTCGTCGACCTTAACGCCGTCGGCACGCGCGCAAGGCATGGCGAGCGGGAGCAGGGCGAAGCTGGCGAGGATCAGGCGGCGGAGCATTCTGCAGTAACAGTCAGGGCAGTCAGCGTGTGTCGCGGATCATACCTGCGAGCTTCGTGCTGCACTACCCTGTGGTGACATGCGCCCAGATGGCCCGGACAGGGCGCGGAGCGCGCGCTACTTGCGATGCTTGTTGTGGTGGGCGCCCGCTTTTGCGCCAGCCGATTTTGAGGCGTGGCTCGCCTTGCTGCTGTGGCGCGCCGTGCTGCCCCCACGCGGCTGTTTGCCGAGTCGAGGCGCCGGGGCGGGAGCCTGGGATGCAAAGCTGAGCTTTGGTGCGAGCACCGGGGCGCTCTCGGCCATTGCCACCGCGTCGCCGGATGGCACCAGCAAGGTGTAGCCGGGGCCTGGGCGCATGCGCGGCGCGAGGCCATTGACTTCGCGGAGCTTGGTTGGGCTGATGCCGAAGCGGGCCGCGATCTGCTCGACACGTTCGCCACGTTCGACGGTGTAAGTCTTCCAGCTCAGCAGCGGACGGTCGTGATTTTCGAGGTTGGTGACGAAGGTTCCCGCCTTGTCCTTTGGCACGATCACGTGGTGGTCGGATTCCCCCGGGATCACCGGACGATTGAAGGACGGATTCAGCTCAAGGAAGTCCTTCATCGGCATTTCTGCCAACTGCGCGGCAGTGTGCAAATCCATGCCGCCGCGCGTTCCGATCGAGACGAAGTAGGGTTCGTTGGGGATCGGCGGCAGCGTGATACCGAAGAGCTGCGGGTTGGCGATGATGTTCTTCAATGCCTGCAGCTTCGGCACGTAGTAGCGCGTTTCCTGCGGCATCGACAGGTAGGCAAATTCGGTTGGCAGGCCGGCAGCCTTGTTCTTCGCAACGGCGCGTGCGACCGCGTTCTCGCCCCAGTTATAGGATGCCAGCGCCAGATGCCAGTCGCCGTGCATCTCGTAGAGCGCCTGCAGGTAGGTGAGCGCAGCGTTGGTCGATGCAACGATGTCGCGCCGCTCATCCACCCACCAGTTCTGGTCGAGCGAGAAGTCCTTGCCGGTCGACGGGATGAACTGCCATAGGCCCGACGCGCGGGCCGGCGAGTAGGCCATCGGGTTGTACGCGCTCTCCACCATCGGCAGCAATGCCAGCTCGGTCGGCATGCCGCGCTTTTCGAGTTCTTCAACGATGAAGTAGAGGTACTTGCGGCCACGCTCAAGGGTGTTGCGCAGCGCGCCGGGGCGGGCGAGGTACCAGATCTGGCGATCGGTCACCAAATCCATCGACAGGTCGCGCATCGCGAAGCCTTGGCGCATGCGGGCCCAGAGGTCGGACGATTCGGTGGTGAGGTCCACCGTCGCCACCGAAGGCGTGCCAAGCTTCGACAGATCGATGCTGGATACTGCGGTCAGGCCGGTACCCGCTGTCGCCGCGATCGGTGCGGTGCCGCCCGTTTGTGCGGGCGGTGGAGGCGGGTCGCTGTCATCGGCGGCCGCATTCCCGGCGGGTGGAATGGCCAGTGCGACTGCGCAACAAAGCAGCGCAGCGAACCGGCGCGCGATAGACTGCATGGGAAAGGTCCGGCGACGTGCAAAGGCGTGATTGTATCGGGCTAGCGGCGATGGGGTCAAAATGCTTTTGTTTCATAGGGTTGCGTTACTGAATCGGCCTCGCGGCCGAGTGTTTGGCGGGGCGGCACGATGACGGGGCTGATGGACGGGTCGCCGGTTTTCCGTCGCGAAGGGGGCATGAAAGCGCTGCTGATCGAGGATTCGCTCACCAGCGCGACATTGATCGCGCATCAGTTGCGGGCGATCGGCATTGAGCCGCTGGTCGCGCGCGAGGGAGAGGAGGGGATCGAGCTGTTCAAGGCCCATCGTCCCGATCTCGTGCTGCTCGATGTGATCCTGCCCGGCATTGATGGTTTTGAGGTCGCCAAGCGCATTCGCCAGTTGGAACAGCACGGCGAGTGGACCCCGATCATCTTCCTTTCCGCGCGAACTGGCGACGACGATTTGCAGCGCGGCATCGAGGTGGGCGGCGACGACTATCTGTTCAAACCGATCAGTTCGATTGTGCTGGCCGCCAAGGTGCGCGCCATGCAGCGGTTGTCGCAGATGCGCTACTCGCTGGTGGTCCTCACGCGTCGCCTCGACGACGCCAACCGCGAACTGCAGCGCCTTTCTTCAATTGATGGCCTGACGGGCATTGCCAACCGCCGCCAGTACGACAGCACGCTTGTGCGCGAATGGCGCCGTGCTCAGCGCCGCAGTTCGTCGATCGCCTTGGTGGTGTGCGACGTCGATCACTTCAAGCGCTACAACGACCACTTCGGGCACCAAGGCGGGGATGAATGCTTGCGTCAGGTTGCCGCGTGCCTGGCAGAGCAGGCCAAGCGCCCCGCCGACCTTGTGGCACGCTACGGCGGCGAGGAATTCGCAGCGATCCTGCCAGATACCGATGCCGAGGGCGCGTTGCAGGTCGCCGAAGCCATGCGCCGCGCGGTGTATGAACTTGCGCTGCCGCACGCGCCGACCGCTGACCTGCCGAACGTGACGATCAGCCTTGGCATTGCCGCCGCGGTGCCGCCGCGCGAGGCCCCGACCCCGGGCGCCCTGATGGCGTCGGCCGATGCGGCGCTCTACGAAGCCAAGCGCCTGGGCCGCAATCGCGCGCTCATCGCGCAATCGCTGCTGGCCTGAAGCCCTTAGCGGAACTCGTTCTTCCAGCGGCGCAGCGCGGCGAAGACTGCACCGGCGTCTGCCAGCGTTTCACCACTCACGGCTTCGGCCATGCGCCGCACGTCTGCCTGATCGCAGCGTAGGAACGGGTTGATCCGCCGCTCGACCCCGATTGTGGTCGGGATCGTCGGGCGCGCCTGCGCCCGCAGCGCGTCACATTGCCCGCTGTAAGCAACGATATCCGGGTTGCCCGGCTCCACCGCCAGCGCAAAACGTAGGTTCGACTGGGTGTACTCGTGCGCGCAGTACACCCTTGTGTCGTCGGGGAGGGCTGCAAGTCGCCCGAGCGAGGCGTGCATCTGCGCCGGCGTGCCTTCGAACAGCCGCCCGCAACCCCCCGAGAACAAGGTGTCGCCGCAGAACAGCGCGCCAGGGCTGAGGTAGGCGATGTGGCCAGCGGTGTGGCCCGGTACCGCCATGACGGATAGGCTCAGGGCGCCGTTCAGCAGGCTCAGCGTTGCGCTGTCCGTCAGCGTGTCGGTAAGGCCCGCGATTGCCTCTGTCGCCGGCCCGAAGACTTTGGGGTGATGACGCGCGGAAAGCGCCGCAATGCCGCCGGTGTGATCGCCGTGGTGGTGCGTGATGAGGATCGCGTCAAGCGTGAGATGGCGCTCGGCGAGAAATCGCTCGACCGGCGTGGCGTCACCCGGATCGACCACTACACAGTGGCCATCGGCGACGATGGCCCAGATGTAGTTGTCCGAGAAGGCGGAAAGCGGAACAATCTGCATCCCGGCAATTTTCGGCGCACTGCTCACGATGTCAATTCCCGGATGTGCCGCGTGGCTTGAAACGCCACTGGGCCGCTACCTGATCGACTGGGAGTTGGCGCAGGTCGATGCCCGTGTGGCCGACGTGTTCGGCTTTCACGCGATCCAGATCGGCCTACCCGAGCGCGACTACCTGCGCAACAACCGTATCGGGTTCAAGTTCCGCTGTGCCCGCTCGGGTGATGTGGCGCTGATCAGCGATACCTATGAGTTGCCGATTGCGTCGCAGAGCGTTGATCTCGTCGTGCTGCCCCATGTGCTGGAGTTTTCCGAGCATCCGCACCAGGTGTTGCGCGAGGTGGAGCGGGTGCTGGTGCCGGAAGGGCAGTTGCTGATTTCGGCCTTCAACCCGGTCAGCCTGTGGGGCGTGCGCCGTCTGCTTGCGGCCAGTACCGGTGAGTTCCCGTGGCAGGGGCAGTTCCTCAGCGTACGCCGCATGAAGGACTGGCTCGCGCTGCTAAGTTTCGAGAGCCAGCCCGCGGTGTTCGGCGCCTATATTCCGCCGGTGACGCCGCCGCGCTGGATTGAACAGTGGCATTTCATGGACAATGCCGGCCCCCGCTGGTGGCCGTTTGCAGGCGGCACCTATGTGATTCAGGCAACCAAACGCGTGCGCGGCATGCGCCTGGTTGCCCCTGCGTGGCGCGATCGCCGCGCCCGCGCGAAAGCCTTTGCACCGGTTGCCCAGCGTGACCCGGTGTCGATAGAAAGAAACATCCCTGAATGACCGATTCAATTGTAGATATCTATACCGACGGGGCCTGCTCCGGTAACCCGGGACCCGGCGGCTGGGGCGCGATCCTGCGCGCGGGTGGACACGAGAAGGAGTTGTTCGGTGGCGAGCCGTCGACCACCAACAACCGTATGGAGATGACCGCGGTGATTCGCGCGCTGCAGGCGCTGACGCGGCCGGTGCAGGTGCGTGTGCACACCGATTCGCAGTACGTGCAGAAAGGCATCTCGGAGTGGATCCACGGCTGGAAGCGCCGCGGCTGGAAGACCGCCGACAACAAGCCGGTGAAGAACGACGATCTGTGGCGCGAGCTCGATCAGCTGGCTGCGCTGCACCAGATCCAGTGGCTGTGGGTCAAGGGCCACGCCGGGCACCCGGAGAACGAGCGGGCGGATGAACTTGCGCGGCGTGGCGTCGAGCAGGTGAGGAGCAAATGATGCGGCAGATCATCCTCGATACGGAAACCACCGGCCTTGATTGGCGCACCGGCGATCGCGTGATCGAAATCGGTTGTGTGGAGATGGTGGCGCGCAAGCTCACCGGGCGGCATTTCCATGTCTACATCAACCCCGAACGCCCAGTGGACCCGGGGGCGATGGCGGTGCATGGCATCACCGATGAATTTCTCGCCGACAAGCCGAAGTTCAAGGATGTGGTGGAGGACTTCGAGGCCTTCGTCGCCGACGGCGAGCTGATCATCCATAACGCGCAGTTCGACGTGGGCTTCCTGAACATGGAGCTCGACCGCCTCGGCCGGCCCAAGCTCGACGTGTTGTGCGCCGGCGTGATCGACACGCTGAAGATGGCGAAGGAGCAGAACCCGGGCAAGAAGGCGTCGCTCGACGCGCTGTGCCAGCGCTACGAGATCGACAACGGCCACCGTGAGCTGCACGGCGCGCTGCTCGACTCAGAGCTGCTGGCCGAGGTCTACCTCGCGATGACGCGAGGGCAGGACAGCCTGATCATGGACCTGGACAGCGAGCCCGCGCCGGCCGCCGGTAGCGACGATTCGGGCGCGCCGCTGGAGCGTCATCCGCTGCGCGTCGTACGCGCCTCGCCGGAGGAACTGGCGGCGCACGACGAGGTGCTTGCTGCGATCGCGAAGGCCAATAAGGGCAAGTGCCTGTGGCTGCCGCCGGAGCCGCAAGCCCAGGCCTAGCGATACGGGCCACGGGGCGCTACTGCAGCGCCCCGAGCAGCACTTCGACCGCGCGCAAGCCGCCCGCACTGGCCAGCGGCAGGAGCGTGGCGCGCACCATGTTCCAGTGGCTGGCACGGAATATTCCCGAATCGACCTCCCCGATGTAACGCTGCACATGACGCAGCAGCTGCGTGAGGCACTGTTCATCGTTGCGCAGGCTGGCGGCGAGGCCGTCAAGGCCTCGTAGCGCGGTGCGCCGCGCTTTCTTGGCCGCCGATTGGCCGATCCATACCGTCAGCAGGGCACACACGCCGAAAACACCGAACAGCACCAGTGCCATCGGGTCCACCGTCCAGGCCTCGAAGTAATCCCAGCGGCTTGCCAGCACCAAGGACAGCACGATGCCCGGGAAGTAGAGCAGCCACTCGTTGTGGCGCGAGATCTGTTCGATCAGCAGGATGTCGATGTAGTGGTCGAACAGCCGGTCGAGGCGGGTCGGATCCGCCGCTTTCACGATGCGCCGCTTGCCGGGTTGGCCCGGTCGCTCCGCGATCGTGTTGCCCGCATCCTGCGCGGCACCGGAGATGACCGCCGGATCGACGTACTGCTCCTGCAGGGCGTCCATCGCGGCATCCACCGCCTCTTGTGGCCAGTCGGAACGATTCGCGCTGAGTTGGCGCGCCAGCACCATCAAGCGCAAGGCCACGCTCAGAGACAGGAAGATCAGTACCAGCAGCAGGAAGGTGCCGGCCGCGGCCACCGCGATGAAGAGGGCAATCGCGATCTTGCCGCGCACCGGCGGCAGCACCGGATAGTTCAAACCGATCAGCGCGAAGACGCCCATCATCAGGCAGGCCCACAGCGTTCCGATCAGCAGTTGCGGCCCAGGCGACATTGCGTGGCGGAACATCAGCCAGGCGTGATGGGCGTCCACAAGCCCGTGCGTTGGGTGTGGGCCGATGCAGGCAGAACGCAGGCGGCGCTGCAGCGTCAGGCTGGTGTCGCGCAGCAAGCGGCGCCAGCGCCAGGCCCGGCGGCTGGAGGGCGGCCGCACGCCCGAAAGGCCGAAGCGCTGCGCCACGCCATCCAGCGTGCGCCCGATGCGTTTGCGCGCCAGCCATAGCAGCCAGCCCGACAGCACGAGCGCGCACCAGCGCAGCCACAGGCTGGGCCAGATGCTGATCCCGTCCAGCCAGGCAAACGGCTCTTCCGCCCAGGCTTCCGCGGTGTCACGCAACCAGCCGTAGCAGACCACCGGCACCACCACCAGCACGATGATCGCCATGCACAGGCCGAGCAAGGTGCCGTCGCGGTTGGGTGACCAGACCGTGGCGCCGAGCAGGTAGAGCGTAACGATGAAGAGGCCCAGCGCAACGGTGATCGTGATCAGGGTGCCGCCGCTCAGATGGTCGCGCGGCGGGTGGATGTCCTGGCAACGCAACAGGTTCTCCGGTGCTTCGGTGACGTCCAGTTGCGGGCAGGATTCGCGCCGCGCGTATTCGTTGAGCGGGTGGGCGCGGGTCAGGCCGATTTCGTGCAGCCGCGGCGTCAGCGCGTTCCAGCGTCCGACCCAGCCGGCCACCGCGTCGCGATCTGCGCTGTTGCCGAGTAGCGCGACAGAGGTGGTGAGGAACAGCGCCGTCTGCTCGCCATCGCGGAAAGGGATCACGAAACGTTGCACCGGCGGGGCGAGCTTCAGGTCGAAGCGCGACACGACCAGCACATTCCGCATCGCGCTGATGCTCTCGTGGTCGAGCATGCGCGAGTCGAGCCCGGTGGTGAAGAACTGCACCTGCGGGAAGCGTGCGCGCAACGCTTGCAGCAGCATACGCTTGTCGTAGAAGTCCGAGGCCAGGATGCCGATCGCGCGAATCCCCACCGAACCGCGCCCGCACACCGCCTTCAGGTTGGTGTCGCGCTCAGCGATCTGTTCGACCAGGCGACGCACGTAGTCGCGCTGGCTTTGCAGCGTTGACCGTTCATAGGCAGCGTCTGGCGGCTTGTTGCCGCTTTTCGCCGTGCCGCTCGGCGCCGTCGCGTTGCCGTCGCCAGAACGGCTCTGCAGCCCCTTGCCGTCTAGCCCGCGCGTGAAGGCGAATCCATGCACGTTGGCGGCATCGGAGCGTCGCAGCTCGGCACGCCACTGTGATGCCACCTGACCCAGGTGGCCGCCGAAGGCGCGCCGGAAGTCGCGCGCATGATGGGTATCCCATTCGCTGACCAGCGCCACGTGATGATCGAACAGGCAGGCGTAGCGATGCGCCTCGGAGCTGCGCCGCGCGTCGATCACGTCGGTGTGGTCGCTTGGCCGCATCAGGTTGAGGCCGCGCCGTTCAAGTTCCGCCACCAGCGTGTTGGCGAGCATGTCGTCGGTGGGGCCGATTTCGAGCACATGGCGGCTCGGGTCGCCGGGCGAGGTGTCGGCGTCGATCGTGACCTGGCTGCGGAAGTGGCGCAGCGCCAGCGCAGCACTGGCTTCGGCAGGGCAGGCGGGCAGGCTCTTGTCCTCGTCGCTGCCGTTGCCGTTCTTGGCGCCGGGCGGGCGGCAGCGCATGCCGGACTCCACCCGGTCGGTGACATCGCGATCGAGCGGACCCAGCGTCACATAGCGGGCGCCGCCACCCTCTTCGTCACCGGCCACCATGCTGTCGAACGCGGTGCCCAGCAGACGATAGCGGCGTGCCGCTTCCTGCACCGTGTCGGCCAGGCGCAAGGGTGCGTCCGCAATCCAGAACACGCTGACCTGGTCGGCGCGCCCGGCATAGGTGGGGCCGAGGTCACCGCGGCCTCGCCCGCGTTGCGCCAGTTCCTTGTCCTTGCGCAGCTGGAAGCGTTCGATCGTTGCCCGCACCGGTGTTTCGAAGCCAGTCTGGTTATCCAGCGCTGCGAAGCGGCAGGGGCCGATCAGATGCTCCGAATCGCCAGGCTCGTAGCCCCAGCGGTTCAGGGCGGAGAGCACCGCCGCGCGGGCGCGGATGCGGCGCTCGGAGTCTTCACTGGCACCGCCAGCGTTGGCGATGATGAAGAGGCGCATGTGCCGCTCGCCCTTCGCGACACTGCGGTGAAACTGGCTATCGATCTGGCCGCAGTCGTTTGCGGTGCTTGATTCCGACGCGCTTGCGCTGCTTTTGAGCGGGCTTGCGAGCGGGTCTTCCCACATGCGCGCCTCGATACTGCCCGCCTGCTCGGAGGGCGGCAGCGCGGGCGGGCGGCCGCTGTCCGGCACCGGTGTCGGCGTCAGACTGATGGCGGCGACCAGAGCGGCGATGAGCGCAGCCAGCAGGGCGGGGGTCTGGAACGGTGAGCGTTCCGCTTTGGCGTCTGACGAATCCATCGGATTGTCCTCCCTGCGAGGACAGTCGCACCTGCCGGTGCGCTCCGGTGCTGCTGGGCGCAGCGGCACTACGCTCAGCTAGCGCGACTGGTGAATCCAGCATAGATCAGCAGCGTGCCGATGGCCCGCACGGTTTCTTGCTGCGATGTTTGGCTCAGCCGCCGACGAGACTTGATACCCGCGCCGCAATCGCCAGCGAGGCGGTCAGCCCCGGCGATTCGATGCCGAACAGTTGCACGACACCCGGGACGCCGTGCCCCGCCGGCCCATCGATACGGAAGTCGTGCGCCGGGGCGTCCGGCCCGCCGAGCTTTGGCCGGACACCGGCGTAGGCGGGTTGCAGCCGCTCGACCGCCACATCCGGCCAGTAGCGGCGGATGGAGTTTGCAAAGGCCTGGGCGCGATTGGTGGGCACGCTGTAGTCGGGGGCATCGACCCATTCGACGTCCGGCCCGAAGCGGGCGTTGCCGGCCAGGTCCAGCGTCAGGTGCGTGCCGAGGCCGCCCGGTTCCGGCACCGGGTAGATCAGATGCTTGAATGGGTTGCGGCCCGACAGCGCGAAGTAGTGCCCTTTGGCGAAGTAAAGCGGCGGCACTGCCGCGGCGGGGAAGCCCTGCAGGGCACCGGCAAGTGTTTGGGCTCCGAAGCCGGCGGCGTTGACGAGCCAGCGAGCCTCGACCCGATACGGTACCGCGCCGCCGATCTGCAGCACCTGGCCCGCGGCCGCGCATTCGCCGCCGATGACGGGGGCGCCGTACATCAGCATGGCGCCGGCCTGTTCGGCGTCGTCCGCCAGTGCCTGCATCAGCGCATGGCTGTCGACGATGCCGGTATCCGGCGACCATAGCGCCGCACAGCAACGCAGTTCCGATGCCATGTTGCGAGCGGCGTCGCCGGTAATGAGTCGCGCCTGCTCAACGCCGTTCGCGCGTGCCTGGCTGGCAATACGTTCGAGCGCGGGCAGGTCGGCGGAGTCTGTGGCGACGACCAGTTTGCCGACGCGTTGATGTGGCACCTGCCGCGTGGCGCAGTAGTCGTACAGTGCGCGCGATCCGGGGACACAGAGTTCGGCCTTGAGCGACCCTGTGGGGTAGTAGAGCCCAGCGTGGATCACCTCACTTGAGCGGCTGGAGATTCCCTGGCCGAAATGCGTCTCGCGTTCGAACACGGCGACCTGCAGGCCGCGCATCGCAAGGGCGCGCGCGCAGGCAAGCCCGACGACACCCGCGCCGACCACCACCACATCGACTGTGACCAAATCAGAAGCGGAGGATGTCATCCGGCGTGGCCAGCTCTATCGCAAGGCGTTTGAAGGTGTCGCGCAGATCGAGCCCTGTTTCGAGTTTGAGTGCTGCTGCGCGGGCCTGGATCTCAGCGAAGGGCAACGCAAACGGCTCCCCGGCGTTGGCGAGGGCGACCACATTGCCGGTTTCGCATTGGGGCAGCGCGAGCGTGCGGCCGTCGAACGCCTCGCCGATGCGGGCAAGGCTGTCGCGGAAGGTTTTCCGCTTGCCGAACAGGTTGCTTGCAAGCAGGCCGTTTGTGGCCAGTGCAGCGCGTGCTGCGGTGTAGAACGGCGCGGTATCCAGCACGCCGGCGCGGGCGTTGTGGTCATAGCCATCGACCAGGATCATGTCCCAGTAGCCGGTGTTGCGCATCACCACTTCGGCACCGTCGGCGACGACGATGCGCAGGCGTGCGTCTTCGTCGGGCAGCTTGAAGTGCGCGCGTGCCACGGCCACCACGCGGGCATCGATCTCCGCTACCGTGATGCGGGCCTGCGGCACGTTGCGGTAGAAGAATTTGGTGAGCGACGCGGCGCCGAGGCCGATCAGCAATACCTTGCGCGGCCAGGGGGCCGGCCGCAGCAGGAGCCCGGCGGCCATGTGCCGGGTGTATTCGAGTTCCAGCGCGTAGGGGCGGCGCACCTTCATCGCGCCCTGTACCCAATCCGAGCCGAAATGCAGGTAGCGGACGCCCGCTTCTTCGGAAACGTCAATCGAATGGGCCATACGCTCAATCCTCGTCGCGCAGCGGCCGTGGGCGAATCCGAACCAGCCGTTCGGCTTCGGTATCCACGGTGATCTCAAGCCAGCCGGGGATCGGCGAGCCGAACACTTCAGCACGGCGGAAGCGTTCGATCGTCTCCCCGTTGGTGTCGCGCAGCGGGCGGTCCACGCGCATCACATGCGTATCGCCATGGATCAGCAGCACGTCGCCGCTATAACCCAGCACCGCAGAGCGCAGCGCATACAGCAGCTCGGCATAGGGGCGGGGCGGGTTTCCGGCGGCGAAGGCTTCGAAATCGGGGTTGGCGTGCATGAAGATGACGACGGCCGGGAGCGATTTGCGTTGCGCTTCCGCAAAGCCCGCGTCGAGCCAGTCGCGCACCGCGCTCATGCGTTGGCGGTATTCGGCGCCGGGCTCGCGCTGACTGCCGTAGTGGTTGTCGCTCCCTGGCACGTTCAGCGTCAGGAAGAGCACTGGCCCGCGCTGCCAGCGCAGGTGCTCCTGATAGGCGCCGTGGGTGAAGTCGGCGTCGCTCTGGCGGATCACGCTGAAGGGCGTCGCGCCGAGCGATTCGGGTTTGGCGAAGTACAGGCTGCGCAGTTTGTCGAGACGCTCGAGCGGATCGAAGGCGCCTGCGCTGCGGCGCTCACAGTCCACCCACTCGTTGTTGCCGGGCACGAACACGCTTGGGAACGGGGCTGCCGCCAGCAAGTCGCGGAAGTCTTGCAGCGTCACGTCGTCACACGGGGTGCTTCCGTGCTTCATGTCCCCGACGTGTACCGCGAAGGCGACTTCCGAATCGCGCATCGCGGTGATCAGCTGCGGCAGTTCGGCGCGCTCGATATCGGTGTAGGGCAGATCGCCAAAGGCGGCAAAACTGAAACGCTCGGCATTCGCAGACGGCACTGCGAGCAGCACCGTGGCGAACGCGACGAGTAGCGCGAAGCAGCGCTTGAGCCGCGGGCTCATCGTGTCAGCGCCTTCAGCGCGTAGAGATGCTCGAGTGCCTCGCGGGGCGACAGCGCATCCGGGTCCACGCCAGCAAGCTTTTCCAGCACCGGATGCGGCGGCGCTTCTTCGACGTCCGGCGGCAGCGCCGAGAATAGATCCGCCTGGGGGCCACCTGAGGCCTCGCGGTTTTCCAGCGCGCGCAGGCGCCGGCGTGCTTCGCGCACCACAGGCGCCGGAATGCCTGCCAGCGCGGCAACCTCGATACCATAGCTCTGGCTCGCGGGTCCTTCTTCCACCGCGTGCAGGAAGACGATGCGATGGCCATGCTCGACCGCACCGAGATGCACATTCGCGCATTCCGGGTGCTCGACCGACAAGCGCGTCAGCTCGAAGTAGTGCGTCGAGAACAGCGCCAGCGAGCGGTTCTTTTCCAGCAGGTGGCGCGCGATCGCAAAGGCGAGCGCCATGCCGTCGAAGGTTGATGTCCCCCGACCAATCTCGTCCATCAGTACCAGCGAGCGCTCCGTCGCGCTGTTGAGGATCGCAGCGGCTTCGGTCATCTCGACCATGAAGGTCGAGCGGCCCGAGGCCAGATCGTCGGATGCACCGATGCGCGTGAAGATGCCGTCGATCGGCCCCAGCTCCGCGCGCTTTGCAGGCACGAAGGCGCCGCAGTGCGCGAGCAGCACGATCAGCGCAATCTGCCGCATGTAGGTCGATTTACCACCCATGTTCGGGCCGGTCACCAGCAGCATGCGGCGCGTGGCGGAGAACTCGCAATCATTGGCAATGAAGCTGTCGACCTGACGCTCCACAACCGGGTGGCGACCCGCCTCGATGGCGAGCCCGGCTTCGCTGCGGAACACCGGCTTGCAGTAGTCGTAGCGCAGTGCCGCGCGTGCGAAGCTGGTGAGGCCATCGAGCAGCGCGACCGCGCGGGCGATGCGCTGGAAGGCAAGGATGTCCTGCGCCAGCGTGTCGAGCAACGCTTCCCACAAGCCCTTTTCGCGGGCCAGCGCGCGCTCTTGCGCGGACAGCGCCTTGTCCTCGAAGGCCTTGAGCTCCGGCGTGATGTAGCGCTCGGCGTTCTTCAGCGTCTGGCGCCGGCGGTAGTCGTCTGGCACCTTGGTGGTGTTGGCGTGGCTGACTTCGATGTAGAAACCATGCACCTTGTTGAATTCCACCTTCAGGCTGGCGATGCCGGTGCGTTCGCGCTCGCGCGCTTCAAGCTCCATCAGGAACGCGCCGCAGTTGGATTGGATGCCACGCAGCTCGTCGAGCTCCGCATCGAAACCTTCTGCGATCACCCCGCCGTCGCGAATGTTGGTCGCCGGTTCCGGTGCGATCGCGCGGGCAAGCAAGCTTGTGGGTGCAAGCGGCGCGGCGAGGTCGCCGTGCAACTGGGCGAGCAGCGGCGCGGCGCCGGTCGGCACGCTGGCTTGCAATTCCGGCATGCGGGCGAGCGTGTCGCGCAGTGCGGAAAGGTCGCGCGGGCGCGCGCTGCGTAGCGCGATGCGTGAGGTGATGCGTTCGACGTCGGCGATACCGCGTAGCACCCGCGCAAGCCCCTCGGCGGAAAGACCCTGGTCTTCGATGAGGGCTTCGACCGCGGCGTGTCGTTGCGCACACGCCTGGCGATCAGAGAGCGGGTGATGCAAGGCATGCCGCAGCCAGCGCGAACCCATCGAGGTCTCGCACAGATCGACCAGCGAGAACAGCGTGGGCGCCGGCTCGCCGCGCAGGGTCTCGGTCAGTTCGAGGTTGCGGCGGGTCGCTGCGTCCATGCGCAGGAATTCGGCTTCGCGCTCGACGTGCAGTCCGGAGACGTGCGTGAGGCTTTGTCGCTGCGTTGCCCGCGCATAGTCGAACAGCGCCGCGGCGGCCGCGAGGGCGACTTCGAATTCATCGGCACCGAATCCGGAAAGGTCGCGCGTGCCGAAGTGTTCCGGCAGCACGCGGCGCGCGGTTTCAGCGTCGAACTGCCAGTCGGCGAGGCGGCGCACAGCGGGTACGCGTTGTTCCAGCCCTTCGAGCGTCAGGCCGTCCGGCACCAGCGCCTCGGCCGGGCGCAGCCGTTCAAGCTGGGACGCCAGTTGCGTAGGCTCGCATTCGAGGATGCGGAAGTCGCCATTGGCGAGGTTGAGCCAGGCGAGCCCGAGGCGGCCGCGGTGCTGCGTGGCCGCCAGCAGTGGCGCGTCGGTTTTGTCGTCGAGCAGTGCAGCGTCGGTCAGCGTGCCGGGGGTGACGATGCGGCTTACGGCGCGCTCGACCGGGCCCTTGCTGGTGGCCGGATCGCCGACTTGTTCGGCAATCACGGCTGATTCGCCCATCTTTACCAGCTTGGCGAGATAGGGTTCGAGCGCATGGAAGGGCACGCCGGCCATCGCGATCGGTTTGCCGGCCGATTTGCCCCGCGCGGTCAGCGTGATGTCGAGCAAACGGGCGGCTTTCTCCGCGTCGTCGAAGAAGAGCTCGTAGAAATCGCCCATGCGATAGAACAGCAGCGTGCCCGGATGCTGCGCCTTCAGCGCGAGGTACTGCTGCATCATCGGGGTGTGGTCTGCAATCGACTGATTTGCAGAAGAAAAGCTCGAACTCAAGGCAGGGCGTCCTGATGCGGGATACGGAAAAGAGTGCGGAGCTTAGAGCAAAACCAGGGGGATTTGCCCGCTCCGTAACGTGCCGGGCGGCATTGTCGCAGGCCCGCTGCCTTGGCGGGGCTCACGGGCTGGCTGTAAGGCTGCGAATTGGGCCCGATCGCGCGGTGCTAGAGCAAACCCGAGGCGATATTGATCGTCAGCGCCAGCACCGTCGTGTTGAATACGTAGGCGAGCACGCAGTGCAGCAGCCCGGTTCGGCGCATCGGCCGCGAAGTGAAGCTGACGTCGGCGGTTTGCCCGGAGGTGCCGATCACGCAGGCGAAGTAGAGGAAGTCGCCGTAATCGGGTGTCTCGCACTCCGGGAAGGTCAGGCCTCCGGTGCCGCCTTGGGCGCGCGCAAGGTAGAAATCATGCGCGTAGTGGAATGCAAACATCACCTGCGTGAAGCCCCACGAGGAGACGATGGTCAGCGCGGCCAGCGCGATATGGGCGTACTTGATCGTGCCATGCAGATCCTTGACCACGCCAAGCTCCGCGATGATCGACGTGAGGCTGACGACGGCGGCGATCACCACCAGGGTGAGAATCACCAGACGACCTTCGTCCTGGGTCCGGGCGCGCTGGTTCATCTTCACGTGATCGGACGAAAAGATCAGTTTGAGCGCAAGCACGAGATAGAGGCAGGCGCCCGCGTTCCACGCAATGATCAGGCGTGTCACCGTGTGGTGCGCAAGGGAGTCGGGCAGCGTCAATCCGACCAGCAGCCCCGTCAATGCCGAGAGAAACAGGCGCGGTCGGGCAAGGATCTGGCGATAGAGGGCGAATCGGCGAAGCTGCATGGCGAGCCTGGATCTCGTTGCGGCGCACGCGAGTTTCCATGTGCGCGGCAACGCTGGAAGGTTGCGTTGGATCGCCATGGTAGAGCGCCAGCGCCATTCCTGCTGCGTGGCCGTCGCGGCGCGGACCGTTGCTGGGGCGGAACGCGCCTTGTACGCGCCCCGCCCGAAGCTCAGCTTGCTTCGGTGGCGAGCTGGCCGCGGCGGAAACGCCGCTTGATCCAGGCGCCAAAGTCGTCGAGGTAGGTGTAGACGACCGGCACGACGACGAGCGTCAGCATTGTCGAAGCGATCACACCGCCAATCACGGCATGCGCCATGGGTGCGCGCTGCTCACCCCCGTCACCAAGGCCCAATGCGACGGGGATCATGCCGAAGATCATTGCGAAGGTGGTCATCAGGATCGGGCGCAAGCGAATGCGACCGGCGTCGATGATCGCCTGCCGCCTCGGCTCGCCGCGCTTCTGCGCATGCTCGACAAAGTCCACCAGCAGGATTGCGTTCTTTGTCACCAGCCCCATCAGCATGATGATGCCAATCACCGAGAAGATCGACAGCGTGCTGCGCGCCGCCAGCAGGCCGAGAAACACGCCGATCAGCGACAGCGGCAGCGAAGTCATGATCGCGAGCGGATGCAGGAAGCTGCCGAACTGCGAGGCGAGGATCATGTAGATGAAGATGATCGCGAGCGCCAATGCCGACACTGCATAGCCGAAGGATTCGGCCATTTGCTGGTTCTCGCCTTCCTCGACGATGCGGTAGCCGGGCGGCAGCGTCTTCTTGAAATCCGCCAGCACCTTCTGCACGTCGGCGCCCACATCGCCTGCCGAGCGCCCGGAGACCCCGGCGAAGACCCAGATATCGCGCGCAAGGCTCTTGCGGTTGATACGCGTCGGCGAACTCGATGCGACCACCTTGGCGACTTGCGACAGCGCGATCATGTAGGGCAGGCCGGTCGTGGTGTCGGTGGTGCTGCTGGCCATCCACAGTAGGTCGAGGTCCGAGCCCGTGCGACGCAGCTCCGCCGGCAGGCGGATCTTCACGTCGTAGGCTTCGCCATCGGGTGCTTGCCAGGTTGTTGCGGCCTGACCTTCGATGAAGGGCCGAAGTGTGGTGCCGACGCGCTCGACAGAGATGCCGAGGTCGGCAGCCATTGCGCGGTCCACGACGATTTCGAGCATCGGCCGGGTGTCTTCTGCGGTGGTCTGGATATCCACGGCGTTCGGGATCGCCCGGATGCGGCTTGCCAGGTCTTGCGACAGTCGCGTCAGCACTGCAAGGTCATCGCCCTGCAGATTGACCGCAATCGGGTTGTCGCCACCGCCTTCACCAATGCCGAGCGACTTGAGTTCCACGCCGCCGAGTTCGCGCAGGCGGCTGCGTAGGCGGGCAACCATTTCCTCCTGCGTGGCTTTGCGCTTGGTCTTGTGCACCAGCTTGATATCGAGCTGGATCTGCTCCGGGCCCTGCGTTTGCCAGCCCGCATTCACGGTGATGTAGGTGCGCTGTACTTCCGGGAACTCGCGCAGCGCGGCGTCGACCTGTTTGGCTTTGGCGAGCGTGTAGGCGAGGCTGGATCCGGTTGGCGTCACCATGCGGCCGCCCAACTGGCCGAAGTCGCCCTTCGGCACGAACTCCGAGCCGATGTACGGCACGAGAAGAAAGCTACCGACCAGCAGAGCGGTAGCGGCGCCCAGCACCGTCTTGCGATGCCCCAATGCCCAGTCGATCAGGCGCCCGTAGCGCTCGGAGAGCCGTGTCTGGAATGCTTCGAACGCGTTCAACCAACGGCCCAGCAGGCCTGTGCGGGTAGGGCCATGCGCATCGGGGTCGTGCCACACGGACGAGAGCATCGGGTCCAGCGTGAAGCTGACGAACATCGACAACATCACCGCGGACGCGACCGTGAGGCCGAACTGGTAGAAGTAGCGGCCGATGATGCCGCCCATGAAGCCGACTGGCAGGAACACGGCGACGATGGTCAGTGTGGTGGCGAGCACCGCGAGGCCGATCTCATGGGTGCCGTCCAGCGCGGCCTGGTAGGGCGATTTGCCCATCAGCGCGTGGCGAACGATGTTCTCGCGCACCACGATCGCGTCGTCGATCAGCAGGCCGATGCAGAGCGACAGCGCGAGCAGCGTCATCATGTTCAGCGTGAAGCCGAGCGCCTGGATCATGAAGATCGAGCCGAGCAGGGCCAGCGGCAAGGTAAGGCCGGTGATGACGGTGCTGCGCCAGGAGCCAAGGAAGATGAAGACGATCAGGATCGTCAGCAATGCGCCTTCGATCAGCGTGTGCTGCACATCGTTGAGCGAGTTGCGAATGTCGTCCGAGCCGTCGTAGATGAGGTCCAGCACCATGCCTTCAGGCAAGGACTTGTTCAGCTCATCCATCGTCTTGCGCACGCCGTTCGCTACCTCCACGGTGTTCGATTTGGAAACCTTGTAGATGTCGATCGACAGCGCGGGTTTGCCGTTGATCAGCGCGTGTGAGGTGGGTTCTGCTTCGCCATCTGACACGCTCGCCACGTCGCGCAGCCGGATCTGCGCATCGCCGCGTTGCGCGATCACGATGTCGGCAAACGCCATGGGGTCGCGCAGGCGGCCTTGCACCTGAACCTGCATCTCCTGCCGTGCGTTCTTCAGGGCGCCGGCCGGCAGCATCTGGTTCTCGCGGCGCAGCGCCTCGCTGATCTGCTCGACGCCGATATGCAGTGCCCGCATACGGAACGGATCGAGCTGGATCTGGATTTCGCGCGCAATGCGGCCGGCGAGATCGGCTCGGCCGACGCCCTTGACCGTTTGCAGACGCTTGAGCACCAGCTTGTCGGCCCGCTCCGTCAGCTCGCGCGGCGTGTGGCGATCAGACGTGAAGCTGAGCGACATGATCGGCCGATCTTCCTCGCCCCAGGTGCCGATCGTCGATTGCTTGACCTCATCCTTGAGCGAGGGGCGAACCTGGCTGAGCTTGTCCCGCACATCGGCGACCGCCTTGTCGGCGTTCACATCAAGCTCGAACTCGACAAACACCAGCGAGTAGTCCTGATAGGAGCGGGATGTCACGCGCTTGACGCCCGCCAGCGTGTTCATCGCTTCTTCGATCTTGCGCGAGACCTCCGTCTCGACCACCTCGGGCGTGGCACCGGGGTAGGGTGTGGTGATCGCGACGGACGGGAACGTGACGTCCGGCATTGCCTCGACCGTGAGGCGTTTGTAAGAAAAGAGGCCGAGCACTGCGAGGCAGAGCATCAGCATCGCCGCAAAGACGGGGTTCTTGACCGAGATCCGTGTCAGCCACATGGCGTGCGCTCCTGCTCGATCAGGCCGCGGGCTTGAGCCGGACAGCGACGTTTTCGGCGGCGCCTTTCAGCGGCATTGCGACGACCTGCTCGCCGCCGCTCAGGCCTTTGGTGATGCGCACCAGATCAACACGAAGCTGTTGGTATTCAACCGGCTGCCACTTGAGTTTGTTGTCGGCAACGATCCACACGCCGCGCCCGGTCTTGGACGCCTGAATGGCCGTGGCGGGCAACCGGATCTGCGGGTCCGCTTTACCTGTTTCGATCTCGCCGGTGACGTACAACCCCGCGCGCAGGCGCTCCCCCGGGTTGTCCACCGCGACATAGGCCAGCACGCTGCGCGTGCCCGGCTGAGTGGTCGGGTTGATCCGCGTCAGCTTGCCCTCGAATACCTCATCACCAAACCCCTCTGCGCGCAGGCGAACCTTTTGGCCCGGCATCAGGCTCGCAATGTGCTGACTCGGGATTGCAGCCTCGACTTCGAGTTTGCGCAGGTCGACCAACGAGAAGAGCTTTCGGTTTGGCTCCACCCATTGGCCCGGCTCAACTTGCCGGTAAGAAACCGTTCCGGCAAATGGGGCTACCACCTTGGCGTCTTTCAACGCGCGCTGAACGATCGCGAGCTGCGCCTTTTGCGCATCGAGCGCCGCTTGGCGTTCCGCATAGCCCCCGAGGGTGTTGTCGAACGCGTTTTTCGAAATGAAGTTCTGGTCGAGCAGGGCGCGGCCGGATACACGGTTGCGTTCGGCGACGCGCATCTGCTCCTCTGCGCTGGCTACTGCGGCCGCACGTTCCGCATGGCGGGCACGCAGGTCGGTCTCATCGAAACGCGCGAGCACCTGGCCGGCGACAACCTTGTCGCCCGGGCGCGCGCTGACCTCGGCCACGCGGCCGTCAAATGGGGCGTGCAGATGAATCTGGGTGAGCGGGTTCAGTGTGCCGGCGAGCAAGACGATTGGCTGTACCGCGACTTGCTGGGCGAGCAGAACGTCCGTCGGCGCAAGCTCCATCAGCGTTGGCTTGGCTTGGGCGTCGACGGGCTTGGCCTGGACATCTTTGCGCGCGCTGATCGCGTAAACCGCGCCGATCGTGGCCAAGGCGAGCGCAATGCCACCGAGCGCCCAACGGCGAGAAGGGCGCCGAATCATTTGAAACATGATTGTCTGACTCCAGGGCGGCCAGTTTGGCGCGAGCGGTTGGGGATGATTGATTCTAGGCGCCACCCCGAACTTCAGTTTGTCGGGTTTGTGTCACGCGCCGAAGGGGCGATACAAAGCGGCTGGAGGCGTGAACGACAAAGGGGCCCGCGAACGGGCCCCTTTGGCATTGTCTGGTGCTGCTGACCGGAATCGAACTGGTGACCTACTGATTACGAATCAGTTGCTCTACCGACTGAGCTACAGCAGCGAAGCCCTGCATTCTAATCGAGGTTTTTCAGAACCTGCAAGTCTGTGTCGAGTTCGATTTTCGAATCGGCGACATGTTTTGCCGGGAAAGCGTCACAGATCCGACATCAAAGTCGTGTTAGGGGTCCGATGTAACGCTTGGCGGGGCTGGGTGTTCGTTGTGGTGCGCCGCACCAATCTGGTGCGGAAATATCTCGTAAACACTCGCAATACCTTGTGTTTCGTCCGAATTTGCATGGCACAAGTCTTGCTGAGACTGCTTCGGCAGTGAGTTACATCGTCGCTGTCAGGGCCGCCGGAAGGGGCAAAAACACTCGTTTGTAGCTGTTGCAGTGGGGCTTGGTGGTTGATTGACACCCCAATTTCCGCGCCGCGACAATGCGACGCCCTCGAGAGAGGGTGGCATAACAATAGTTACAAAAAGTGCCTTGTGAGGGACAGGCGGTCCGTTCAGGTGTTGCGGGATAAGCTCGCTCACCACTGAGCTTCCTCGTTGGAGACCCCGACGAGATTGATTGAGAAAATACAAGGAGAGGCACCTATGGCACTTGCACTGAGACCCGGCTACCGGGCTCTGCTCCAGGCGTTCGGCACGACCGTCGCGTTCGGCATGCTTTTGCAGCCGGCGATTGCGGAAGAGCAAGTTCAGAAGATCCAGGTCACTGGCTCGGCGATCAAGCGGATTGCGTCGGAAGGCGCGCTGCCGGTTCAGTCGATCTCTGCTGCTGAGATCAAGAAGACTGGCGCCACGAACGTTGCGGAACTGATCCAGAACCTGCCGGCGATGCAGGGTTTCTCGAACGCGGCGTCTAACGTTGGCGCGGGCAGCGTCGGTTACTCGAGCGCGTCGGTGCACAACCTGGGCGACAGCCGCACGCTGGTGCTGCTCAACGGCAAGCGCCTCGCGACCTACGCTGGCCAGACCTTCATTGGCGGCAGCTCGGGCGTCAACCTGAATACGATCCCGATCGCAGCGGTTGAGCGCGTCGAAGTGCTGACCGACGGTGCATCCGCCATCTACGGTACGGATGCTGTCGCTGGGGTGGTGAACTTCATCCTGAAATCGAACTACCAAGGTCTTGACGCGTCGGTCTCGTACAACGCGCCGGAAGCTGGTGGCGCAGAAGAGAAGCGTATCAGCGTCAGTGGTGGCTTCGGCGACCTCGAGCAAGATCGCTTCAATGTGTTCTGACCTATGCGCACACCGAGAACGATCCGTTGGCCGCTGCCGACCGCAAGAAGTTCGCTGTTCCGCCGAGCCAGGGCTATTACAAATTCACCGGCACCGATGGCGGGATCTACCGCCTGCGCCCGAGTTCGTCGCGCGGCAACCCCGCAAACGCCACGATTACTTGGTATAACCCGAGTGCGGCGCCGGATGACCAATACATTACTCAGAGCTTCAATCCGGCCGTGAAGGCCGGGAGTCCATGTCCGGCGAAGCACGTCCTGAGTGGTTCGTCGTGCCGATATATTTACCCGTACGACCTCGAGATCTACCCGGAGCAGAAGCAGGACGCCTTTACCGGCTCGTTCCAGTTCAAGATCAATGAGAATCACACCCTGTTCGCAGACGCGCTTTATTCGAAGCACACGATGATTTCGAATATCGCACCTCCTCCGGGTGAGGTACCGCTGACGGTGGGCGATTCAATTTGGAATACCTACATTCAGCCTTATCTGCGGACGGTACCGGCCGGTTACGACATTGTTGACGCGGTGGCTCCGTGGCGGATTTCCGATGCCGGTCCTCGTCGTACGAAGGGCACGACAGAGGCCATCCACTTCTCTGGCGGTTCGAAGGGTGTTATCGCTGGATGGGACTATTCGGCTGCCTATACGCACTCGGAGAACAAGTGGCAAGAGGAGCTGCTGTCTGGCTACCTGTACAACGATGATCTGAATGCGCTGATCACGTCGGGTGTGCTGAACCCCTTTGGTCCTCCGGGGTCGAACAAGGCGGCTCTCCAATCGGCTCTGGCTCAAGGCGTTTGGAAGAAGGGCACTGCCGTTCTTGACGCGGTTGAGTTGCGTGGCTCCAAGGAAATCGCACAGTTGCCGGCGGGCGGCCTGATGCTCGGCGCCGGCCTTGATTGGAAGCGAGAAGCGGACAAGTACGAGCCGAGCGGTCTTGCTCAGGGCACCGATCGCGGAGGTCAATTCCCTGACTTCGCCACAGACGTGCCGTTCGATGTGTCGCGTGATTCCTATGGCCTGTTTGGTGAGCTGATTGCACCGGTTGTGAAGAACCTGGAGGTTAGCGGTGCGCTGCGCTACGACAACTACTCCGATGTTGGCGGTACGACCAACTACAAAGTAGGTGCTCGCTGGCAGGCGTTGAACAACCTATTGTTCCGTACAAGCTTCAATACGGGTTTCCGCGCGCCGCGTCCTGCTCAAACGCAGAACATCACCCAACTGTATGGCGTTACGGCGAATCCGTACGATTGCCCTTATAAGGACGCCCGCGCGGTGTATTGCAAGCCGCCCGGCACGCAATACCCGCTGTACACGGGTGGTTCCAGCGAGCTGAAGCCGGAAGAGTCGAAGCAGTTCTCGTTCGGCATTCGCTTTGAGCCGACGAGCTGGTCGAGTGTCGGTGCGGATTACTGGAACGTGTCGATCAAGAACACGTTTGGCACCATCTCAGAGGAAGAGGTTGCTGCCGATTACGAGGGGGCTTGGTCAAACGGGTCAATACGTTCGGATTTGTACGTCGATCCGCAGACCGGCAAGCCGATCCTCGCGTGGTATACGCCGTTGAAGAACCTTGGCGAGCGTAAGGCACAAGGGGTCGATTACGACATCACCCTTGGGTCGCGCTACTCGTTCGGCCGCATTCTCTCCAGCTTCAAGGGCACGTGGATGTTGACCGACAAGCAGCAGACTACGATCGGCGGCGAGTACTACCAGATGGTCGGGATCTACAGCAACGTCCTGCGGCAAGTGGCCTTGCGTCACCAGTTCCAGTGGGCGAACACGCTGTCGATGGCCGATTGGGATCACCGTCTGACCATGAATTACAAGCATGGTTACTACGAATCGCGTGATGGCGAATCGACGGGTGATGTCTTCGTTGACGGTGGCGGTCTCACCAAGGCAACTTACAAGGTCAAGGAGTACGTGACCTTCGACTGGCAGACGACTTACCGCACGCCGGTCAAGGGGCTGGACGTCACGGGCGGCATTCTGAACATCTTCGATGCCAACCCGCCGTTCTCCCTGAATGCTGGTCTGGGTCAAGCTGTGGGTTACAACCCGCAAGTTGCTGATCCGCGCGGCCGTACCTACTACCTGCAAGCCGGTTACAAGTTCAAGTAATCGCGCCAGAGGGTCAGAAGAGAGCCCGAAAGGGCTCTCTTCTTTTTGTCGAGACGGTTTGTCGGCTATCAGCCCCAAACGGCACCCGCCGTTTTTTCGTACGCGCCCGTCGCGCAGAAGTAAGTCTTCGGTCGGCGTGGGCGCAAAACTAGAGCCTCGCGTGACGTAATCATCGACCGACACGCTGATTCTGGTTCCGGGTGTCTCTGCTGTTTGGTGCTGCCCAGTCTTTCAACCCGTCATCAGATCCATGTTCAAGCGACACTTCGGTGGGTGCTGCGAACGATTGCCCCACAAGGGCGGTAGTGAGCCGGCATACGCCATTCAGGATCCAACACGATAAATGCAAGTCGCCAAGCTTGAATTCACTTTAGCCGTCACCTCTGCCGAGCGCGTGCGCGGCCGTGGCCGGCTGGCCGTCAGGGATTCAGCCGCTAGTCGATCTTTGCTTTCTTCCGAGGTTTGTTCATGAGTTACGCCCAACCCGCTGCTGCAGGCCGCAGGACGGTTGGTCTCGTCGTCGTGGTCTTGTTTCACGCGATTCTCTTTTACGCACTCGTATCAGGCCTTGCTCGCAAGGTCGTCGAGGTCGTGAAGGCGCCGCTCGAAACGAAGATCATCGAAGAGGTCAAGCCGCCCGAGGATAAGCCGCCGCCCCCTCCACCGCCCAAGCTCGCTCCGCCACCGCCGGCCTTTATCCCGCCGCCTGAGGTGCGCGTGACGACCGCTACGGCACCGTCCGACGCGACGATTTCGACTGTGACCCAGACGAAGCCGACCGAGCCGGTTCCGGTTGCTGCGCCGGCGCCGGTGGTCAAGCAGTCGAACGTTCGCCATACCGCTTCGTTTGTGAGTTGCGAGACGCCCGTGTATCCGCGTGGCGCCGCTGATGCCGGTGAGCACGGCACGACCCGTCTGGCCTTCCTGCTGGACGTCACCGGCAAGCCGCTGGAAGGTCGTGTCGAGAATTCGAGCGGCTATCGCCGGCTCGACCAAGCTGCGCTCAACGCTTTCAAGAAGTGTGTGTACAAACCGGCCATCGAAAACGGCCAAGCCGTACAGGCGTGGGTAGTCATCGATTTTGAATGGACCCTTGAGTAGCGCAGGCGCTCGGTCCCTCTTGAACAGATCATCAACGATTGGAACTAATACAAATGAGCATTCACAAGATCACTCGCCGCGCGTCCGCTGCCCTTGGTGCCGCGCTGTTTTCCCTGATGTTCTTCGCGACCGAAGCACTCGCCCAAGGCGAGAAGATCTCGGTTGAGAACCCCTATGGCCTTGGCGCTCTGTGGGCACAGGGTGACCTCGTCGCCCGCGGCACCCTGGTGATCCTCGTCATCATGTCGATGGGCACGTGGTACATCGCTGTCGTCAAGCTGATCGAACAAGGCAAGATCTTCAAGCAGGCCAAGGAAGCCCAGGAAAAGTTCTGGGGCGCTCCGTCGGTTGAGGCGGGCATCAAGGAGCTGAATGAAGACAGCGCCTTCCGTTACATCGCCGAAGAGGGCAACAAGGCTGCTCACCATCACGGCAATTCGCTGACCGCCTCGGTTGATCTGAACTCCTGGATCGCCATGTCGCTGCAGCGCGCGAACGACACGATTCACGGCCGTCTGCAAGGTGGTCTGGCCTTCCTCGCGACCGTGGGTTCGACTGCACCGTTCGTTGGTCTGTTCGGTACTGTGTGGGGCATCCTGCATGCGCTGACTGCGATCGGTGTTGCCGGTCAGGCTTCGATCGACAAGGTTGCCGGCCCGGTCGGTGAGGCGCTGATCATGACGGCGATCGGTCTGGCTGTGGCCGTTCCGGCGGTGCTTGGTTACAACTGGCTGGTTCGCCGCAACAAGGCAGCTTCCGACTACGTCCGTCAGTTCAGCGGCGAGCTGCACATGGTGCTGCTCGGCGGCAAGAAGGGCTAAGAAATGGGCATGTCCGTCCCTTCGTCGGGCGGCGACGAAGACGAGGTCGTATCGGCGATCAACACGACTCCGCTCGTGGACGTGATGCTGGTTTTGCTGATCATCTTCCTGATCACGATTCCGGTTGTCACGCAGTCGATCCAGCTCGAGCTGCCGCAAGAAAAGAACCTGCCGACGCAGACCAAGCCGGAAAACATCGTCATCTCGGTCAACAAGGATGGCGAGACGTTCTGGAACATGCAGTCGGTGCCTGACAACAACGCGCTGGTCGAGAAGCTCAAGACCGTGGCGGTGATGGACCCTCAGCCGGAAGTGCATATCCGCGGCGATGCTGGCGCGCGCTATGAGTTCGTCGGTAAGGTGGTCGTTGCCTGTCAGCGCGCGGGTATCGTCAAGGTTGGCTTCATCACCGAGCCGCCAGCTGGCGATGTCGTTCGCTGAACGGATAGGAGAACGACATGGGAATGAATGTTGGTACTGGCGGTGGTTCGGGTGATCCGGATGTGATCGTCGACGTCAACACCACGCCGCTGATCGACGTGATGTTGGTGTTGCTGATCATGTTGATCATCACGATCCCGATCCAGACGCATGCGACCAAGCTGAACATGCCGGTCAACGCACCGCCGCCCACCGCGGCGGAGCCGCCGGTGATCTACCGGATCGATGTCGATTTCGACGGCACCATCCTGCTCAATGGCGAAGTAGTCCCTGACCGCGCAGCCCTCGAGCAGAAGCTGGAGCAGATCGCAGCGATGCCGGTGCAGCCGGAAGTGCATCTTCGCCCCCACAAGCTCGTGAAATACGACAAGGTGGCGATGGTGATGGCATCGGCACAGCGTATCGGGGTCAAGAAGATCGGCCTCGTGGGTGCTGAGCAGTTCATGTAAGTACCGTGTGGCGCGGTGGGAGCAGTCCCATCGCGCCCTTACTTTTTGCGTAATACGGCAGGGACACGAATGATCAAGGGATATCTGGCTGCTGCAATGCTTGTCGGGCTTGTTGGTGCCGCGATGCCAACCGTCTCGATGGCGGAGGAGGGTGCTAAGGCGACCGCCGTGCGCTCGGAAGTCGGCAAGCCGATCCAGGCTGCACTTGACCTGATCAAGGCAAAGAAAACGAAAGAGGCGCTCGCCAAGGTGCGAGATGCCGAAGCGGTAAAGGACCGTACCCCGTACGAGATCTATCTCACCGAACGTGTCAAAGCACAGGCATACGCCAGCGCGGGTGACGCCATGGCGGCTGCGCGCGCCTTCGAGTCCGCTGCTGCACTTCCGGGGGCTCCGGCTGCCGAGCGCACGACGCTTCTGAGTGCCGCTGCAGGGCAGTACTACAGTGGGCGCGACTATGCGAAAGCCGCCGCGATCTCTGGCCGCTACCTGAAGGACGGCGGCACCGACGCGACGATGCGCACGATTTACGTGCAGTCGCTCTACCTCTCCGGTGACTTCGCTGGCACGGCCAAGGCGCTGAGCGCCGAGTTGCAGGGCCAGAAGAAGCCAAGCGAAGAGCAGCTGCAGATGCTCGCTCAAGCCTACCTGAAGCTGAACGACCAGACGTCGTACAGCAAGACGGTTGAGCGGCTGCTCTCCAACTACCCGAAGAAGGAGTATTGGCAGTCAGTCATCTACGCGGTCAAGCAGCAGCCCGGCATGAGCGATCGTCTCGCGCTGGATCTGTCGCGCTTGCTGCGCGCGACCGGCACGCTGCGTACCTCCGCTGAGTACGAGGATGCCGTTGCGCTGGCGCTTCAGCAGGGCTACCCGATCGAAGCCAAGAAGGCCTACGACGAGGGCATGGCAGCGAAGATCATGGGGCAGGGGAGCGATGCCGATCGTCATCGCCGCCTCGGCGACATGACCAACAAGCAACTGGCCGAGGACAAGCAGGCACTTGGCACCCAAGACGCGCAGGCCGTTGCCGCCAAGGATGGCAATGCTCAGGTGAACCTGGGCTACAACTATGTTCTTCATGGCCAGGCTGACAAGGGGCTGGAGATGATGGAGGCTGGCATCAAGAAGGGCGGCCTGAAGCGCCCGGAGGATGCCAAGCTGCGCCTCGGCTATGCCTACTACGTTGCCGGCAAACGCGCAAAGGCGATCCAGGTCATGAAGACGGTGACTGGCACCGATGGTGCTGCGACCCTGGCTGGGCTGTGGAGTATCTACCTCTCGCAATCGAACTAAGCGCTTTGCGTCTGTCGTGACGCAGCCGTTTCGGTTTGGCAACGAGGATTGCGGGCGACTGCAATCCTCGTTTGCTTTTGCGCGGCAGCCCGTGCCGCTCACGGTATAGTTCGCCCTATGGCACAAGACCCCCTCAAGATCGCAGTCGCGCAACTCAACTGTGTTGTCGGCGATATCGACGGAAACCTCGAAAAGATCCGCCAGGCCGCCCGCCGTGCGCGAAAGGCCGGTGCGCATGTACTTGTTACCCCGGAGCTGAGCCTGTGTGGCTACCCGCCGGAGGATCTGCTGCTTCGTCCCGACTTCTATCGCAGCTGCGACCGTGCAATGGCTTCGCTGGCCATGGAGAGCGATGATCTCGCGATCGTCGTCGGTCATCCCCTGCAGGAAGGAGATCGCCGCTTCAACGCCGCATCTGTGCTATCTGGAGGTCGCGTGCTCGCGACCTACCGCAAGCTGCGCCTTCCGAACTACGAAGTCTTCGATGAAGAGCGGTATTTCGATGCCGGCACCGACGCTTGTGTGTTTGAGCATCGGGGCGTGCGTATCGGCCTGAACATCTGCGCCGATGTATGGGAAGCCGGTGCTGCGGAAGCGTCGCGGGCTGCGGGCGCCGAGTTGCTGGTTGCGATCAACGCGTCGCCGTATCACATGGACAAGCTCCAGGTCCGCCATGAGGTGTTGCGTGATCGTGTGGGTGATACCGGTATCCCGGTCGTCTACTGCAACCTTGTGGGTGGCCAGGACGAGCTTGTGTTCGATGGCGCGTCGTTTGCGCTCGCACGCAACGGCGGCTTGCGCTATCAGGGGCCCTCGTTCGAAGAGAGCCTTGATTTCGTCTCGTATTGCGACAGTGACCTCGTCAGCGACCGCGTCACCGCGCCGCGCACGATCGAGGAGGACGTCTGGTCGGCACTGGTCATGGGCGTGCGGGACTACATTGGCAAGAACGGCTTTCCGGGCGTTCTGTTGGGGCTATCGGGCGGCATCGATTCAGCACTGACCTTGTGTGTTGCAGTCGACGCGCTGGGGGCAGACCGGGTGCGCGCGGTGATGATGCCGTCGCCCTATACCGCACAGATGAGCCTCGACGACTCCCGCCTGCTGGTGCAGCGTTTGGGTGTGCGTTACGACGAGATCGCGATTGCGCCCGCGATGGCGACCTTCGATCAGATCCTGTCGCCGATGTTTGCCGGGCTCAAGGCCGACACCACAGAAGAGAACCTTCAGGCGCGCATCCGCGGCATGTTGCTGATGGCGCTGTCGAACAAGACCGGCTCTCTGGTGCTGACGACCGGCAACAAATCCGAGATGGCGGTGGGTTACGCTACGCTGTACGGCGATATGGCCGGTGGTTTTGCGGTCATCAAGGATATCTTCAAGACCTTTGTTTATCGTCTGGCGCGCTGGCGTAACCGAGACGGTGAGCTGATCCCCGACAACATCATCACCCGCCCGCCGTCGGCCGAACTCAAGCCTGACCAGACCGACCAGGACACACTGCCCGAATACGAGGTGCTCGACGCGATCATCGAGGCCTACATGGAGCGCGACGAGAGCCCGCGTGAGATCATCGACGCTGGCTACGCTGAGACGGATGTTCGCCGTGTGGTGGGGATGCTCAAGCGGAATGAGTACAAACGGCGCCAGTCGCCAGTCGGGATACGCGTCACCCGGCGCGGTTTCGGCAAGGATTGGCGTTACCCAATCACGGCGCGGTACCAGGACGAGTTTTGAACACAATCTCGGAGGAGTAAGCAGATGAAAAAAATCGAAGCGATCATCAAACCGTTCAAGCTCGATGAAGTGCGGGAAGCGCTGTCCGAAGTTGGGATTACCGGCCTGACCGTGACTGAAGTGAAGGGTTTTGGCCGTCAGAAGGGCCATACTGAGCTGTATCGCGGCGCTGAGTACGTGGTCGACTTCCTGCCGAAGATCAAGATCGAGGTCGTGGTGGCCGACAGCACGGTCGACCAGGCGATCGAAGGCATCATCAAGGCCGCGCGCACCGGCAAGATCGGCGACGGCAAGATCTTCGTGACGCCGGTGGAACAGATTGTGCGGATTCGTACCGGCGAGACCGACGAAGCCGCTATCTAAGCTGCTCGCTGAGTCAGCGCCGGAAAGGCCGCCCTTGGGCGGCCTTTTTGTTGCTGCCCTTCTGCGTTGCTCTGGCTGTCAGGTTGGAGTGCGCGGGGCGCGCAACAGAACCAGCAGAGCCCCATCGCCGCCGTCATGCGGCTTTGCTTGGCAGAAGGCGAGTATCTCTTCGCGCTGTGCAAGCCAGTTGCGCGAGAGCTGCTTGAGCACGCCAATGCGCCCTGGCGAGCCCAGCCCCTTGCCGTGAATCACCCGCACGCATCGCTCGCCCCGCGTCAGTCGCAGGGCAAGAAACTGGGCTAGCGACAGCCTCGCCTCGTCGCGATCCATGCCGTGAAGATCCAGCTCGGCCTGTACCACCCAGCGGCCGCGGCGTAAGTCTGTAAGGACCCTGCGCGGGATGCCGGGGCGCAGGAAGGCTGCTTCGTCGCCAATATCCAGGCGATCCTCAAAGCTCATCGGCGCCACGATGCTATCGGTCAGCACCTGTTGTTCGTCCGCCTCGCGCTGCCGAGGTTGCGGTGCGGGCGCGGGTGGCGTCAGGTGAAGCCGGCCGGATTCGCGCAGCGGCGCTGCTGGGCCCACTGCGTGGCGGAACAGCGCGGCCGGGTCGTGCGGGTTTTCGGCGCGATCGAGCCACGCGCCCATCGTGTCGGCACTGGCTTCATGCGCTGGATGCGGGTTTGGCGCGCGCCGCCCCATCTTGTCCGGATCAACGCGGCCGTCCTTTCGCAGCGCGACGACGTCGTGCATCGCGTCATGGAACGAGGCGAACTCGTCACGCGGCGTGTTGGGCGTCGGTTCTGCCGACGTTTCGACTTCCGCCACCTTCGGGCGTGGCAAAGGGGCCGGCTTTGGGCGCGACAATTCGGCCATGTTTGCCGCGGGCAAGGGTTGGGTGCCCCGCATTGCCGCAGCGAAGTCGATCTCTTCCGTGTCGCGCGCGGCCTCGCGCAACGCGCGCGGGGATTCCGTCGGGCGCGGTGTCGCGGCTGGCAACTTGTTGCGCAGCGCCCGCAGCGCATCAAAGTGCTGCGGCGCGGGCGGTGCGTTGCGCTTGCTCATGGGCTATGCCTGTCGCGGCCGGGCTGAACGTGAGGTCGATCAGGCCTTGCCGAGGCTGTCGAGGTAGCGTTCGGCGTCCAATGCCGCCATGCAGCCGGTGCCGGCGCTGGTGACGGCCTGGCGATAGACATGATCCTGCACATCGCCGGCCGCAAATACGCCCTTCACGGACGTTTGCGTGGCGTTGCCGTTGCGGCCGCCTTCGGTGATCAGGTAGCCGGTGTCATCCATCTCCAGCTGGCCTTTGAAGATGTCGGTGTTGGGCTTGTGGCCGATCGCGATGAACACGCCCTTGAGAGCGATGTCCTTCGTTTCGCCCGTCTTCACGTTCTTCACGCGCATGCCAGTGACGCCGGTCTTGTCGCCGAGGACTTCATCCAGCGTCGCATCCGTCTCCAGCACGATCTTGCCTGCGGCCACCTTTTCGTACAGCTTGTCGATCATGATTGCCTCGGCGCGGAACTTGTCGCGCCGGTGAACCAAGGTCACCTTGCTGGCGATGTTGGCGAGGTAAAGCGCTTCCTCAACCGCGGTGTTGCCGCCACCAACGACGGCGACTTCCTGGTTGCGATAGAAGAAACCGTCGCAGGTCGCGCAGGCGGAAACGCCGCGGCCGGCGAAGGCCTCTTCAGACGGTAGGCCCAGATACTTGGCGGTCGCGCCGGTGGCGATGATCAGCGCATCGCAGGTGTAGGTGCCGGAATCGCCGATCAGCGTGAACGGCCGTGCGTCAAGCTTCGCCGTGTGGATGTGATCGAAGATCATTTCGGTGTTGAAACGCGCAGCGTGCTTCTCGAAGCGCGCCATCAGGTCGGGGCCCATCACGCCATCGGCATCCGCCGGCCAGTTGTCGACGTCCGTCGTGGTCATCAGCTGCCCGCCTTGGGCGAGGCCGGTGATCAGCACCGGCTTGAGGTTGGCGCGCGCGGCATAAACGGCGGCGGTATAGCCAGCCGGGCCCGAGCCCAGGATGATCAGGCTGGTGTGGCGAGTGGTCGTGCTCATTGCGTTATCTCCCTGTCCGATAGCGAAAAATTATAGCCGAGCGGGTGACTCTCGGCCCCGTGGTCCGGTTGGCATATTCCTTGTGCCATAATCCGCGGGCTAAACGCTGCTGCCGTGTGCCCCGCGCGGCAGAGACGCTACACGCGCAAGCTTCGCGATCCGGAGAACGTCATGAGCACAAGCACTCCCGTTTCTGTCACCGCCCTGAAGACGTTTCCGATCTTTCAGGGTTTGTCCGACGAAAAGCTGCAGCCGATTGCCCGCTGCGCGATCATGCGCCGCGCGCCGCGCGGCTCCAGCGTGGTGAGCGCGGGCGACCGAACCGATTACGTGTACTTTGTACTCACCGGCAGCCTGAAAGTTCTCGTCAGCGACGAGGATGGCCGCGAAGTGATCCTCACCATGATCGGCCAGGGCGAGTTGTTCGGCGAGATGGGCGTCGTGGACGAAGAGCCGCGTTCGGCGACTGTTGTTGCGGTCACGCCGGCCGATCTCGTCACGATTTCCAAGACCGACTTCCGCCGCATCCTGCAAGAGAACTTCGAAGTTGCGCTGCATCTGATGCGTAACCTGGCGCGCCGTCTGCGCGTGGCTGATCGCAAGATCGAGAGCCTTGCGCTGATGGACGTCTATGGCCGCGTTGCGCGTTTGCTGCTCGACATGGCGGCCGAGGATGGCAGCGGCCGCGTGGTGAAGCGCAAGATCTCGAAGCAGGACATCGCAAAGATGATCGGCGCCTCGCGCGAGATGGTCAGCCGCGTGATGAAGGACCTGCAGGTGCAAGGGCTGATCAAGGAAACCGACGACGGCATCGTGCTCTGCGACAGCATTGACGACCTGTAAGGTCTCCCGGCGCCGTGGCTGGCGCTGCGCACAATCCTAAAACTCCCGTAGCGGTTTCAGATGCTGTTTTCCGGTTCGATGCGCGCCCCGTCCCAACCCCTGCCTGAGCGTATGGCGGGCTTGGTGCGCGAGGCGCGCTGGCTCTTGTTCGGCGTGCTGGGCTTCTACCTGGCCCTGATCCTGTATGGCTATCAGAAGTCCGACCCGGGCTGGTCCCATGCCGTCAGGGTCGACAAGGTGCTGAATCCGGGCGGTCGATTCGGCGCGTGGTTCTCCGACCTCCTGCTCTCGGTGTTTGGCGTTTCAGCCTGGTGGTGGGTTGCGCTGCTCGTATGGGGCATCGTCGCGGGTTTGCGCCGTTGGCGGCAGGAGCTTGCGGGCAGCAAACGCTCGACCTTCCTTGTTGTTGCCGGATTTATCGTCGTACTGCTGGCAAGCGCAGCCATCGAGGCTGTCCGCTTCTACGCCCACACCTGGGCGCTGCCGGGCGAACCGGGTGGCGTGTTGGGCATCGAACTCGGCCGGATCGTCACGAACTACCTGGGTTTCACTGGCGGCACGCTGGTGCTTCTGGCGCTCTGGGCTGCAGGAACAAGCTTGTTCTTCGGGTTCTCATGGATGAATGCGCTTGAGCGCATTGGTTATTGGGTCGAGAACGGTGGCGCTGAATTGCGTGCGCGAATTCAGGCGTGGCAGGACCGCAAGGTTGGCCAGCAGGTCGCCGAAAAGCGCGAAGAGAAGGTCAAACGCGAGCGCAAGAAGCGTGAAGAGGCCCCGCCGCCTCAGATCCGTATCGAACCGGCCGTGGTTGAAGTGGTGCGCTCCGAGCGGGTGGAGAAGGAGCGCCAGCAGGTGCTCTTCGCCGACGCAGCCAGCGGCGGTTTGCCGGCGCTCTCGCTGCTCGATCCAGCGTCGAATGATGTGGAGCCGCCGTCTGTCGAGGCGCTCGAATACACATCAAGGCTCATCGAGCGGAAGCTGGCGGATTTTGGGGTCGAGGTAAAGATCCTGGCCGCTTACCCAGGCCCGGTGATCACCCGATACGAGATCGAGCCCGCGGTGGGCGTGAAGGGGAGCCAGATTGTCAATCTGGTGAAGGACTTGGCGCGTGCGCTGTCGGTAATGAGCATTCGCGTCGTCGAAACGATTCCCGGCAAGAGTTGCATGGGTCTGGAGTTGCCGAACCCGAAGCGGCAGACTGTTCGCTTGTCCGAAATCCTTGGCTCGGCGGCGTATCACAACATGCATTCGGCGCTGACCGTGGGCTTGGGCAAGGACATCGGTGGCAACCCGGTGGTGGCGGATCTCGGAAAGATGCCGCACTTGCTGGTGGCGGGTACGACCGGCTCCGGCAAGTCCGTCGGCGTGAATGCGATGATCCTGTCGCTGCTCTACAAGTCCGAGCCCGACAAGGTCCGCCTGATCATGGTCGACCCGAAAATGCTGGAACTCTCGATCTACGAGGGTATCCCGCATCTGCTCGCGCCAGTCGTGACCGATATGCGCCACGCCGCGCATGCGCTGAACTGGTGCGTGGGCGAGATGGAGCGACGCTACAAGCTGATGGCCGCACTGGGCGTGCGCAACCTTGCCGGGTTCAATAAGCAGATTACCGACGCGCAGAAGGCGGGCAAGCCGTTGACCAACCCGTTCTCGATCACACCGGAAAGCCCGGAGCCGCTGTCTACGATGCCGGCCATCGTGGTGGTGATCGACGAGCTGGCCGACCTGATGATGGTGGTCGGCAAGAAGATCGAAGAGTTGATCGCCCGTCTAGCACAGAAGGCCCGTGCGGCGGGGATTCACCTAATTCTGGCAACGCAGCGCCCGTCGGTGGATGTGATCACTGGCCTGATCAAGGCCAACATTCCGACGCGGATTGCGTTCCAGGTATCGAGCAAGATCGACTCACGCACGATTCTCGATCAGATGGGCGCCGAGGCGCTGCTGGGCATGGGCGACATGCTGTACCTCGCGCCGGGTACCGGATTCCCGACCCGTGTGCATGGCGCCTACGTGGCGGATGACGAGGTGCACAAGGTTGTCGAGTACCTGAAGCAAACCGGTGAGCCCGACTACATCGAAGGTATTCTGACCGGGGCCGATGAGAGCGGCGGTGACCTGATGGGCGAGGGCGGTGGTGAAGCGGACGCCGAAGCCGACCCGATGTATGACCAAGCTGTGGACGTGGTGCTCAAGACGCGGCGCCCGTCGATTTCGCTGGTGCAGCGTCATCTGCGTATCGGCTATAACCGCGCGGCACGCCTCATCGAGCAGATGGAGAAGGCGGGCCTGGTGTCGCCGATGGGGCCCAGTGGCGGCCGCGAGGTGATTGCCCCCAACCAGCAGCGGGAAGAGTAGGCGGCCTAAGCCGCGCAGAGAGCTGCGCCTGCCGTTCGCGGTGCATGAGAGGATTACTGGATGCGTTATTTCAAAGTCGCCGCGCTGGTCGCGGCGTTTGCCTTTTCCGGGTCGTCGAACGCTGGCGGCCTTGATGACCTCAAGCAGTTCCTGACACAGACAAAGGCGGCGAAGTCGCGTTTCTCGCAGACGGTGGTCGGCCGCAATGGCAAGACCACTCAGAAAGCGTCAGGCACTTTCGTGTTCCAGCGGCCGGGCAAGTTTCGCTTCGTGTACGAGCAGCCCTACGCTCAGATCATCGTCGGTGACGGCCAGAAGCTTTGGACCTGGGACAAGGATCTGAATCAGGTCACGGTCAAGCCCGTGACGCAGGCGCTCGGTGCAACCCCCGCAGCCTTGCTGACGGGCGACGGTCAGCTTGAGCGCAACTTCGTGCTGAAGGACGCGGGTCAGTCGGACGGCATGGCCTGGGTGGAAGCCACGCCAAAACAACAGGATGCGGGTTTTGATCGTGTGCGCATCGGTTTCGTGGGCGGGCAGCTGCGTGGCATGGAAGTGCGCGACAACTTTGGCCAGACCACGCTGATCCAGTTTTCGAGTTTTGAGACCAACCCCTCGCTTGATGCCGCGGAATTCCGCTTCACGCCGCCCAAGGGGGCGGATGTGGTCGGTGAGTGAGCCGATGACCGGCACCGCGCTGCGCTGCTGCGACCGGAGCGCGCAGGTACGTCGCCGCGCCTCGATGACGGGTGCGACGCGCCTGTCCGCTGCGCGAAAGAATTGGGCAAAGCATGACGGCTGACCTTTTCTCGACGCCCAGCGAGAACAATGCGCCGCTCGCCGAGCGCCTTCGCCCGAAGACGCTGGACGACGTGGTCGGGCAGCGTCACCTGCTGGGGCCGGGCAAGCCGCTGCGGCTTGCAGTTGAGGCGGGGCGCCCGCATTCGATGATCCTCTGGGGGCCTCCCGGCGTTGGCAAGACCACGTTGGCCCGCCTGATGGCGACGCATTTCGACGCCGAATTCATCGCGCTGTCGGCCGTGTTCTCCGGCGTGAAGGAGATCCGTGAAGCGGTTCAGCGCGCCGAGATCCATCGCGCACAGGGCCGCCGCACGATTCTGTTCGTCGATGAAGTGCATCGCTTCAACAAGGCGCAGCAGGACGCGTTCCTGCCCTTTGTAGAGTCAGGGCTCTTCACCTTCATTGGCGCGACGACCGAGAATCCGTCGTTCGAGGTGAATTCCGCGCTGCTCTCGCGGGCTGCGGTGTATGTGCTGGAGAGCATCAAGCCAGAAGACATGCAGGCGCTCTTCGTGCGCGCACAGCGTGATGCGTTTGCGGATCTGTCGTTCGACGCCGAGGCGCTTGAGCGTCTCGTCGGCTGGGCTGATGGCGATGCGCGTCGCTTTCTGAATGTGCTGGAAACGCTGCGCACCGCGGCCGAGGCGAGCGGCCTGACTGACGTCACCGCCGAATTCGTGCAGAACACGCTCGCGCAGAACCTGCGGCGTTTCGACAAGGGCGGCGATGCGTTCTACGACCAGATCTCGGCCCTGCACAAATCGGTGCGTGGTTCGAATCCGGATGCAGCGCTCTACTGGCTGGTGCGCATGCTCGATGGTGGCGCCGACCCGCTCTACTTGGGGCGCCGCGTCGTACGCATGGCCGTTGAGGACATCGGCCTCGCTGATCCGCGCGCGCTGACAATGAGCCTTGAGGCGTGTCAGACCTTCGAACGGCTGGGTTCCCCCGAGGGTGAGCTAGCCCTGGCTCAGGCCGTGATCTACCTTGCCTGTGCAGCGAAATCCAATGCGGTTTACATGGCCTACAAGGCGGCGCGCAAGTTTGTCAGTGAAGACATTAGCCGACCAGTGCCGGTGCACCTGCGCAACGCGCCGACCAAGCTGATGAAGGAGTTGGGCTACGGCAAGGCCTATCGCTATGCTCATGATGAGCCAGAAGCCTACGCCGCGGGCGAAGACTACTTGCCCGAAGGGATGGCCGCGGTCAGTTGGTACGACCCAACTGACCGCGGGTTGGAGGCGAAGATCGCCCAGAAGCTCGCATACCTGAAGGGGTTAGACCGCAACGCACGAGAGGCGGAGGGTCAATGAGCGAGCGGGTGCGCGGCTTTAAACCGCGCATACACGTGTAAAACGTGTTCGGCTTTAGCAACCTGGCCGCCGGTTCGTGCCTGCTCGATCATGTCTTCCATCACGTGATCAATCAGCAGCACACCGGAAGACGTCTGTACCAGTCCGCAGGCAATGTGCGCAGCCACATCGTGCGGCAGGTGCTCATGTTCCGCGAGCAGATCAACGTCGTCTTCGGTCAGGTCGCAGTAATCAAGGCAGTCGCGCAGTGACAGCATGCCTGCTCCTCCGTTGGGTTGGGCGGATCGTCTTCGTGCGATCGGCGCCATGATTAAGGCTAGGTGAGGCGGCCCCTAAAGCAATGCATCTATTTCTATCGGTTGTTTGTAAGTCATTGAAAATACAAATAAAATAGTGCGCCGCATCAATTGCAGCGAGATTCTGAAATTCCTAGTCGGATCACTCGCTTGCGGCGCATCCCTGCGAAACCACCCCAGCTTCGGGGCATAATTCGCTGATAGCAAAAGAAAATCAGGATTCAGACATGCTCGATATTCAGCTACTGCGCACCCAACTCGATACCGTTGCGCAGCGCCTCGCCGCCCGTGGCGTTACCTTTGACAGCGCCAGCTTCCAGGCCATGGAGGATGAGCGCAAGCAACTGCAGACCCGCACGCAGGAACTGCAGGCCAAGCGCAACAGCTTGTCGAAGCAGATCGGTGCACTCAAAGGGAAGGGCGAGGATGCCTCCGCGGTGATGGCGGAAGTTGCCGGCCTGGGCGATGAACTCAAAGCGAACGAGGCGGCGCTCGCCGCGCTGCAAGGGCGTCTCAACGATTTCCTGATGCGCATCCCGAATCTGCCGCACGACTCTGTTCCGCCAGGCAAGGACGAGACGGAGAACGTCGAGGTTCGTCGCTGGGGCACGCCGGCGCAATTCGATTTCGAGATTCGCGATCACGTTGATCTTGGGGAGCGCCTCGGCCTTGATTTCGACACTGCAGCGAAACTGTCCGGCGCACGCTTCGCGCTGCTCAAGGGTTCGATCGCCCGTCTGCACCGCGCACTTGCGCAGTTCATGCTGGATACACATACCAGCGAGCACGGTTACACCGAGTGCTACACACCCTACATCGTCAATCCCGATGCGCTCTACGGCACAGGCCAGTTGCCTAAGTTCGCCGAAGACATGTTCCGTGTCGAAAAGGGCGGTGCTGAGAACGTCGTTACGCAGTACCTGATTTCAACATCGGAAATCTCGCTCACGAACACGGTGCGCGAATCGGTGTTGCAAGTCGAAGAGCTGCCGATCAAGTTGACCGCGCATTCACCGTGCTTCCGCTCCGAGGCGGGTTCCTACGGCCGCGATACCCGCGGCCTGATCCGCCAGCACCAGTTCGACAAGGTTGAGATGGTGCAGATTGCGCATCCAGACAAATCTTACGACGCGCTCGAAGAGATGGTCGGCCATGCAGAGAAGATCCTGCAACGCCTCGGCTTGCCCTACCGCGTCGTCGCGCTTTGCGCTGGCGACATGGGTTTCTCGGCCGCCAAGACTTATGATCTTGAAGTCTGGCTGCCTGCCCAGAACACATATCGCGAAATCTCGAGCTGCTCAAACTGCGAGAGCTTCCAGGCTCGCCGGATGCAGGCGCGGTTCAAGAACGAGCAGGGCAAGAACGAACTGGCTCACACGCTCAACGGTTCAGGCCTCGCGGTCGGACGAACCCTGGTGGCGGTGCTGGAAAACTACCAGCAAGCAGACGGCTCGGTAAGCGTGCCGGAAGCACTTCGTCCCTACATGGGCGGCGTCGAAGTTCTGCGCCCCGCAAATTAATCGGCAGGAACGCTAGCCAAAACGAAAAATCGCTGTATAATCGTGGGCTCGATTTCGAGACCGCGGAGAGGTGGCAGAGTGGTCGATTGTACCTGACTCGAAATCAGGCGTACGTGCAAGCGTACCGTGGGTTCGAATCCCACCCTCTCCGCCATAGATTCAACGGAAACCCGCATAGCTTAAGGCTTTGCGGGTTTTTCGTTTTTACGTACCCCCCTATGTACCCCGGCAAGAATTTCCCTTCATCACGCGGTCTTTGATGGTTGGGTGTTTGTTCGCGTGATTTGCTTTGCGTGGGTGAGGGAGAACCTGAGAGGACGGTTCTTCCATGTTTTTACAGGGGACTTCGAGGCTTGTAGCTTCTTGTTAGGAGATATTTTCGGCGGCCGGGCTTGCCATTCTCCGAAGACAATGACCTCGTCGCCAATGTGCAAATCTGCAATCAGGGATGCCTTCCCGGCGGTTATATACGCATCCACCTTGACTACGACTCCCAGCGCGATTCAGTACTGACAGATAAACAAAATTCACTGGATTGTGATTCCAGGTGTCACCGTTTCGATCCCGGTATGGCGCCCCAAGCTTTCCCAAGAATAACCCGCCTTCTGGCGGGTTTTTCGCCTTCTGGGGCTGTGTGATCCAGGTTCGCACTTGGGGTGGCGGTTCGCTGTTCTCACTTCACTGGCATGCGAGCGCCCTTAGGCGGCGCAGCTGCGACTATTCGGCGTTTGTCGGGGAGGACGAAGCCGGTCTCTTGAGCGTCGGACTGGAATCAAAGATGCGCGTCTGCGCGCGCATCTGTGGGCTGTCAGGGGAGTATCGGCTCGGGAGCCGTGCGTGAAACCGGGTCAACGTGCGTCATCAGGTAGAGCACGGGGTGATTTGCCATAACCCGGAGCTTCGCCTGACGGGCGATGTCGTGGCCTTGAGCAACGGTGAGGCTGCCATCGATCTCAAGGTGAACGTCCGCAAGAATCATGTCGCCGGTCTTGCGCGTTTTGAGTTCGTGCATGCCGAGCACGCCGGGTGTGGCGAGGATGTCCGCGGCGATCCCGGCCACTTGTTCTTCCGTTGCGGCCCGATCGGTCAGATCGTGCAGCGCGTCCCATCCGAACTCCCAGCCCATGCGAGCGACCATGAAGCCGACAATCAGGGCGGCGATCGGGTCGAGCAGGCCAAAGCCCATCAGGTTGCCGCCAATCCCGATCGCGACGACGAGCGATGACGCGGCGTCGGAGCGTGCGTGCCAGGCGTTCGCGACCAGCATGCTCGAACGCACCTTCTCTGCAACATGAAGCATGTAGCGGAAGAGCACCTCCTTGACGACGAGTGCGCCGAGTGCGACCCACAGGGCGACGATGTGTACTTTGGGAATGCTCTCCGGCGCTTCCAGCTTGTGCACTGCTGAGCCGATCATTCCCAGCCCGACTGCGAGCAGCAGCGCACCCAGCACCAGCGAGGCGGCGTTTTCGTAACGCTGATGGCCATAGTGGTGGTCGTCATCTGGTGCCTTCTGACTGTGATGAACAGCCAGCAACACGACGAAGTCGGCAACGAGATCGGATAGCGAGTGCACCCCATCGGCGATCAGGCCCTGCGATCCCGAGATCAGACCCGCAGCCACTTGCGAGATTGTCAGACCAATATTTACGGCGACGCTGACCCAGGTGCTGCGTTTGGTGGCGGCCTCGCGTTCGGGTTTTGCGTCCTCGTTGTCGAGTTCGTGCAGGTCGTGCAGATTGTTCATGGTATGCGTGTGTGCAGAGGGGAGTCGGGAAGTTTGATCCCGTGTCGGGACGGAACGCTTGATGCGCGTCGAGTGCAGCGCTGTTCAGAATGAATTCCCTGCGCCGAGCGAGCTTGACACTGATTGGGAGGGGGCGCGATCGCTTGTGCCGCGCATGCCACTGCGAGGCTACGTTGTTCTCTCGGCGTGCGGTTGTCGTGCAGAGCGAGACGTGCGCACTGCGTACGTCGCTTACGTCGGGGTGGAGGCTATCGGGGCGATTTACGCCCCGATAGCGGGCGATCAGGGCCGGCGCTGATCGATTTGAAGGGCGAGGGCCGATACGCTGGCGTCTGCCACGTTGGCAGTGCCGTAGAGATCGCCTGAGGCGGCCTGTGCGACGCCCGATGCCGAGATGCGCGCTTCGATTTCGAGCTTGGCTACGCTCGAGAGCGGACGCTGGGCATTGAGCGAGGCGCTGTCGTCCAGCGTGATGGTTGCCGGCAGCGTGTCGGCGCTGCGGCGGACGACCGCCAGGGGCATGCGTTCGCCAGGGGCGCGGGCGATCACGAACAGTGTTTTGCCGCTGGCTTCCGCCTTCATGGCAGGCGCGATGCCGATCGCGAGCGCCAGCGAGCGCTGACTGGCGGCCGGCGCCTGTTCGGGGGCCTTTGCGGTGGGTTCGGCGGCGGCTGGCGCTGTGGGCGCGGCACCGCCCATCTGACCCTTGACCTGTGCGATTGCATCCTTCAGGAAGCGGGCGTCCTCGGATTCCGGCGCAACCTGAGGCAGCGCGCGCTCGAAGTAGCCAACCGCCGCAGCGTAGTCGTGACGACCGGCAGCGCCGGAGCCGGCCAGCATCAGGGCAAGCTGGTTGTTCGGATCGACCTGAAGTGCTTGCTTGACCAGTGCTTCAGGCTTGCCTTCCAGCTTGCCGCCGGCGTTCATGGCGAGCACATCGGCGTATTCGGCGAGCCAGTCGGCGTTTTGCTCCAGCGCAGGGCCGATGCGCTCAAAGGCAGCGGCGGCATCGGCGAAACGGTTCATGACCTTGTACGAGCGACCCAGCATCGCCCAGCCGGTGGGGTTGTCCGGGTTGGCTTCGAGCTTTGCGGCGAGGCTCTCGACCATCTTGTTGATGTCGGGCATGCCGTTCGGCGCTGCGGCTGCATGCGGGTTGCCGGTGACGGCCGCCGGTGTGCCGAGTTGCAGGTACAACACCACGGCCAGCAACGGCAGCATCAGGGCAACCGGGCCCAAGGTCAGCCAAGGGCGGCTGGCGCGCTGCACCGGCGCGGCAGTGTCGCCTTCTTCGAGCAGGCGGCGGTGAATGTCTTCGCGTGCTGCGTCGAATTCGGCGGCGGTGAGGGCGCCACGATCGCGCTCGCGCTCAAGGGTGGCGATCTCGTCGCGCAGGATGCGGGCGTTGAGGCGCGCCATGCTGACTTCGTCGTGCTGCTTGCGGCTGAAAATGAACGGGCGCGCAATCAGTGCGAGGGCGAAGAGGGCGATCAGGGCTGCGGCGATGATGAAGGTGGTCATTGAGAGACGTTCCGTTTGTCGGCGTCGGCAAGCAGCGCGGCGACGCGGCGGCGTTCCGCTTCGTCGAGGGGGGCGTCGGTTTGGGCGTTACGTTGCCGCAAGTGCATCAACAGGCCGGCAATGCCGCCCAAGAGCAGCACGAAAGGGCCGCCCCACAGGAGCACGGTGGTGGCTTTTAGCGGTGGGCGATAGCGCACGAAATCGCCGTAACGTGCGACGAGAAAATCCATGATCTCAGTGTCGGACTTGCCGGCACGGATCATGGTGCGGATTTCGCGGCGCAAATCTTCGGCCAGCTCGGCATGCGAGCCGGCGAGCGATTCGTTCTGGCAGACGAGGCAGCGCAGCTCTTCGCTGATTGCGATCATGCGCTGTTCGACCACCGGGTCTTCCGCGAGCGGGCGTGCTTCGCCGGCGAGCACGCTGCCAGTGAGGCAGAGTGCTGCGCACATCAGGGTCAGGCGCTTCATGTCGAGAGCTTCCGGATCAGGGGCAGGATGGTCTGGTCCAGGACTTCCTGGGTGACGGGGCCGATCTGCTTGTAGCGGATCACGCCGTTGCGATCGATGACGTAGGTTTCGGGTACGCCATACACGCCATAGTCGATGCCGACGCGGCCATCGGCATCCATAGCGACGATCTGGTAGGGGTTGCCGAAGCTCGCGAGCCAGCGCTTCGCGTCCTCTGGCTTGTCCTTGTAGTCGAGGCCCACCAGGGGAACCGTGTTCGTGCGGGAGAACGCAACCAGTATCGGGTGCTCGTCGCGGCAGGACACGCACCACGAAGCCCACACGTTGAGGATCCAGACCTTGCCGCGCATGTCTTCCGGGCTGAAGGTCTTGCCCTCCGTGCCGAGCTGAGGCAGGCGGAAGGCGGGGGCGGGTTTGTCGATCAAGGGCGAGGGGATGCTGTGCGGATCCTTGTTCAGACCAACGGCGAGGAAGCCCAGCAGCACCACGAACAGTGCGATCGGAATCAGCAGCACGCGTTTCATGCGCGGGCTCCTTCAGCAGCCAGCGCCTCGCGTTTGCGCAGGCGGTATCGACGATCGCTGGCGGCCAGAATGCCGCCCAGCGCCATCAGCAGTGCACCGCCCCAGATCCAGTCCACCAGCGGCTTGTAGTAGACCCGCACCGCCCAGGCTCCGCCGTCGAGCGGCTCGCCGAGCGAGACGTAAAGATCGCGGAACAGGCCGGTGTCGATCGCGGTTTCCGTCATCGGCATGCCGGAAGTGCTGTACTGACGCTTCTCCGGCCGCAGCGTGCGGATGAACTTGCCATCGCGCGACAGCTCGACTTCGCCGACCATCGCGACGAAGTTGGGGCCCTGTCGTTCGCTGACGCCGATCAGCTTGAAGCTGTGGCCGCCGACGACGGTGGTGTCGCCCGGCGCCATGCGCACATCGCGCTCGGCTTCATAGTGCTTCACGAATGCGACGCCGAGAATGCTGATCGCCAGGCCGAAGTGCGCGATCTGCATGCCCCAGTAGGCCGCTGGCGGGCGACCGGTGCGCAGGCGTTCGCGCAGTTGCAGCAGCATCGATGCGGCCAGCCACAGCGCGCAGAAGCTTCCGATTGCAGCACCGAGGGTCCATTTACCGGCCAGCATCGGCAGCGCAATCGCGCCTGCCACGCCGAACAGTGCGGGGTTACGCAGATGTGGCAGCAGATCTTTCAGCGCTGATTCTTTCCAGCGCAGCAGGGGCCCGACCGCGGCAAGCAGGAAGATCGGCAGTACCACCGGCACGAAGACCGAGTTGAAGTAGGGCGGGCCCACCGAGAGCTTGCCCAGGCCAAGCGCGTCGATCGCGAGCGGGTAGAGCGTACCCAGCAACACGCACGCGGCAGCAACGACCAGCAATACGTTGTTGCACAAGAGGAGGGTTTCGCGTGACAGCAGCGCGAAGCGGCCGCCGAGGCCACTCTTCGGCGCACGTACGGCAAAGAGCGTGAGCGAAGCGCCGATCACCAGTGCCAGCAGGATCAGGATCATGATGCCGCGGCGCGGGTCGGTCGCGAAGGCATGTACGGAAGTCAGCACGCCGGAACGGACCAGGAAGGTGCCGAGCAGCGACAGCGAGAACGCGCTGATCGCCAACAACACTGTCCAGTTGCGGAAGCTGCCACGCTTTTCGGTCACAGCCAGCGAGTGGATCAGCGCGGTGCCGACCAGCCAGGGCATGAAGGACGCGTTTTCGACCGGGTCCCAGAACCACCAGCCGCCCCAGCCCAGTTCGTAGTACGCCCAGTACGAACCGAGCGCAATGCCGAGCGTCAGCGAGACCCAGGCAGCCAGCGTCCAGGGGCGTGACCAGCGCGCCCATGCGGCATCCAGGCGGCCGGCGAGCAATGCGGCAAGGGCGAAGGCGAAGGCCACGGAGAAGCCGACGTAGCCCATGTAGAGCATCGGCGGGTGCACGACAAGGCCCGGATCCTGCAGCAGCGGATTGAGGTCGCGTCCGTCCGGTGCGGCCGGAATCAGGCGATCGAACGGGTTCGAGGTGACCAGCACGAAGACCAGGAATCCGGCGGCGACGAGCCCCAGCACGCCGATCACCCGCGCCACCATGTCATCGGGCAGGCTGCGCGAAAACAGTGACACGGCGAGCGTCCAGCCCGACAGCATCAGCAGCCAGAGCAGGAAGGAGCCCTCATGGCCGCCCCACACTGCGGCGAACTTGTAGATCGACGGCAGTTGCGAGTTCGAGTGTTCGGCGACGTAGCGCACCGAGAAGTCGTCATTGACGAAGGCGATCGCGAGGCACACGAAGCTGGTCGCGAGCATCAGGAACAGCGCCTGCGACAGCGGCCGCGCCAGGGCGACCCAGGTGCGGTCGCCGCGATGAGCGCCGATAAGAGGAAGTGATCCCTGCAGGATCGCGACCAGAAACGCCAGGATCAGCGCGAAGTGTCCGAGTTCGGGGGTCATTGTTTGAGCGTGACTCCGGCTTTGTGGGCTTGCTCCACCGCGTGCTTGGCTTCCGGCGGCATGTAGTTTTCGTCGTGCTTTGCGAGCACTTCCGTGGCGGTGAATTCGCCGCTCGGCGTGAGTTTGCCCTGCGCGACAACGCCTTTCCCTTCGCGGAAAAGGTCCGGCAGGATGCCGGTGTAGGCCACCGGAATGTCCTTCGCGGTATCGGTGACGACGAAACGTGCGGTCAATCCATCACGCTTGAGGCTGCCCGGCTTCACCAGGCCGCCTACGCGGAAGGCGGCGCCCTGAGGTGCCTTGCCCTCGGCCACCTCGGTGGGGGTGACGAAGAGCGCGATGTTGCTGTTGAGCGCGTTGAGGATCAACCCGGTCGCGACGCCGAGCGAGGCGAGCGCACCCAGAATGATCGCAAGGCGTTTGTGGCGGGCTTTCATGCGGTATTTCCTTCAGCTTCAATGGCATTGGCCCGGCTTTCGCGGCGCAGGCTCTGCAGGATGGCTTTGCGGCGCTGGCGCAGCAGCCAGAGTTCGCCGACCAGCCCTACGACGCAGGCAATGACGCTGCCCCAGACGTACAGCGCATAGCCGCCCATGGCGAAAAACTCGGCAGGTGAATTCCAGTTCATGCGTTCAGCTCCGGCAGTCGGACAACCCAGTCGGTGTGCCGTTCCCTTTCAAGAATGATGGCGCGCGCGCGGGTCAGCGCGACAGCGATCGAATACATCCACGCCGCCAGCGCGACCAGCAGCATGCCCAAAAGCATGGTGTGCGCCATTGACGGGGATCGGGTTAGCGAAATCGATGAACCCTGGTGCAGGGTGTTCCACCATTGCACCGAGAAATAGATGACTGGAATGTTGACCACGCCCACCAGCGCCAGCACCGCACAGGCGCGGTCCGCACGGCGCGGGTCGTCGATTGCGGCGCGCAATGCGATGTAGCCCAGGTACAGGAAGAAAAGCAGGAGTTCCGAAGTCAGCCGCGCATCCCAAATCCACCACGTACCCCACATCGGCTTGCCCCACAGCGAGCCGGTGATCAGCGACAGCGCAGCGAAGATCGCGCCGGTCGGGGCCAGCGCGGTGGCCATGATGCCGGACAGGCGGGTGTTCAAGGACAGCCCGACCGCCGACCAGAAGGCCATTACCATGTAGATGAACATCGACATCCACGAGGCCGGCACATGCAGGAAGATGATGCGGTAGCCCTCACCCTGCTGCGCGTCGGTCGGTGCGACGAAGAAGCCCACCCACAGCCCGGCAACGCCGAACAGCACGGCGAGCGCGGTGAACCAAGGAATCAGCTTGCCCGCCAGCGGGTAGAAGGTAGCGGGGCTGGAATAACGGAACCAGTTGATAAGGCGAAAGCTCATTCGAGTGCAATCCTGATGGCCGCGGTGACGGCAAGCGGCGCGAAGAATACCGAGAGAGCCAGCATTGCTGCCAGCAAAGAAAGGTGTCCGCCAGCCTGCAGGCCGGCAATCTGCGCTTCAACGGCGCCGGCGCCGAAGATCAGCGCCGGCACATAGAGCGGCAGCACGATCAGCGACAGCAGCGCGCCGCCGCCGCGCAGGCCCAGCGTCAGCGCTGCGCCGATCGCGCCGATCATCGACAACAAGGGCGTACCGATCAGCAGGCCAAGCGTCAGCAAGCCCAGCGCATCGACCGGCAGATCGAACTGCAGCCCCAGCATCGGTGCGAGCAACACCAGCGGCAGGCCGGACACCAGCCAGTGAGCAAGGATCTTGCCTGCCACCAGCCAACCGAGCGGCGTCGGCGATACCGCCATCTGTTCGAGCGTGCCGTCGGCGAAGTCGTCGGCGAACAGGCGGTTGAGCCCGAGCAGCGTCGAGAGCAGCGCCGCGACCCACAGCACGCCGGGGCCGATCTTGCGCAGCAGGTTTGGGTCGGGCCCGATGCCGAGCGGGAAGAGGCTCACGACAATGACGAAGAAGAACAGCGCGGTCAGCGCTTCGCTCTTGCGCCGCAGCGCCAACAGCAGATCGCGACGGATGACAGCGAGCAGCGCGTTCATGCCACGCCCTCCAGCATCAGCTCGCGCCCGCCGGGCAGTGGAATCGTTTGGTGACTGGTGAGGATCGCGATGCCGCCGCGCCCAACGTGGTCGGCGAGCACTTCGCCGAGCAGATCCACCGCACGGGTGTCGAGCGCGGCAAGCGGCTCGTCAAGAATCCACAGGCTCGCCTTGCGCGTCAGCAGTCGGCTGAGCAGCACACGCCGGCGCTGGCCCTGGGAGAGAAACTTCACCGGCAGTTCCTCACGGCCCTTTAACCCAAAACGGCGCAGGGCGACTAGCGCGGTCGCCTCATCCAGCGCATGGCCGTCCAACGCGGCGGCGAGGCACAGGTTCTCAAGCGGCGTCAGGTCTTCCTTCAAGGCGGAGTGGTGGCCAAGGAACAGCAAGGCCTCGCGATAGGCGTCGCCGGCTTCGCGGATGTCCTCATCGTTCCAGCGTACACTGCCGGCCGCCGGGTGGGCCAAGCCGGCGAGCTGCCGCAGCATGCTCGTCTTGCCGGCGCCATTGCTGCCGCGCAGATACATCCACTCGCCCGCGGTGAGCGTGAAATGGATGTGCTCGAACAAGGTCCGGTGACCCCGTACGCACGCCAGATCGTGTGCCGACAAACTGCTTGCAGGCTGCGTCACTCTCCGAACTCCGTGTTGCGACAGCGGATTGGCATGGCGGGTGTTCTGGACGGCTTTACCGGGGCGTCGTTGCAGTTGCGAAGAGTCTTGAGTGCCAACAAAGCAGATTCCAGATGGTTTGGCGGCCGATGGCCGGGTTGGTCCGCGGCCCGGGCTGCGCCCCGGCACTGCTCGGGTGGCTGATTCCAACGAAGGCGATTTTGCGGACAGGGGCGGCACTCAGGCCGACCCGTGTCCTGATTTCACCACAAAGTGGCGGTTTTTTCCTTGTGCGATCTGCAGGCGCCGTGTTTTACCGATCTCGCATGCGGGCGGCGGCGCGTCGAGTGGGTTTCAGTTGCTTCGGTCGCCGTAGAGCACCGATTTCAGCTCGTTCTGCTCAAAGCGGAGCACTGTCAGGAAGGTGCCGGGTCCGGCGTCGTAGGTCCAGTCCTCCACTTGGTCGCATACGGTGACGAGTACCGGCTCGGTTTCGACGCCGTCGGCAAGCCGCGTGTAGCTTCGCTTTCGCTTGCACAGGTAGTCCTTGCGGGCGGGTTCGCCGCATTTCTGGATGACGGTCGTCTTCGTGTCGCCTGGGCTGACCAGGTTGTTGCCGCAACGCAAAGCTTCCGCGCCGACCGGAAGGCTCGCGGCGACGAGGACGCTGGCGAGGCAGAGCTGAAGCAGGTGCGGAGCGGGCAAGGTCTGATCCTTCTTGAATGGCTGCGTGGGGGGCTGGCGCGATGCCGGCCCTCGGGCGATGCCGGCAGGTGGCTGAAAACAGTGGTGGCTGACCAGGCAACGCGCATCACGCCGTCCACGATGACGTCGACACGTGGAGTGGCGACGTTACGCAACACATTTCTGTCTGGGGTTCGGCGAACGGCGGCCTGATGAGGCGAGCTTTGATTCGTCGTAGGCAATGGTCGCCAGTCTTGTCGCGCTCCGCTCAAGGGGCCTGACGCTCCGGCCGATATGTGCTTGCCTTGTCGGCGATTCTGATGACAGGGTTGGATGCCCTGTTGTTAAATTGAACGAAAAATACAAATTTGGCGATTTGCGCCTGAACCCGAGCACGCTTTGCCGTGCGAACAGGAGCCTCGATAAATGTCCCTGACCCGCAAGCTGTTGATCGCCGCGATGGCGGCTGCATTTGCTGTGTCCGCCTCTGCGGCGGCGACGAAGAAGCCGAACGTTGATACCAAGCATGCGGCGGCGACGCCGGCGTCGGCGGCGGTCGATCGTGTCGCAACGGCGCATGCGCTGACGCGCTATGGCGACGCCAGTGGCGATCCCCTGGCGCTGATCACTGCGGCAAAGATGCTCAAGGAAGCGGGCCTGCGCGACGCGACGGTCAAGCGCACGGGCGGCAAGCCGGCGGCGGACAAGGGCAAGCCCGATATCTATGCGCCGGACGCGATCCTGGCCCGCGCCAAGGCGTTGGCGGAAGGTCGCCCGGATGTCATCGCGCTGGCGGACGATGTGGCGAAGGCCGGGGCGCGCGGTCGCGACCGCGGGCCTGGCCGCATACATACGGTCGTGGGCGGCGGTGAGGTGGACTCGTTCGACGTGACCTTCAATGGCGAAGAGCCGGCGCGCGTGCTGGTCAGCGGTGACGGTGACTCGGACCTCGACCTCTACGTCTACGACGAGAACGGTAACCTGGTCTGCAAGGACGACGATAACTCCGACGACATGGTCTGCGGCTGGACGCCGCGCTGGACCGGCACGTTCACGATCCGCGTGCGCAACCGCGGCATCGCCAACGAGTATGTGATGATCACCAATTGATCATCAGCACCGCGCCTGGGTGTTGCCGTTCGGCAGCACCGGACGCGGTGGCTGTCAGCACGGGCGCCGGCCGGGGGGTGGTCGGCGCCCGTGTTCCATGAACTCGCCGGAGGTCGCTCGTGGGGCGAATCGCCAAGTCCGCATTCGGTGTCGTACTGGCACTGCTGATTCCCTTGATGCCCGCCCAGGCGCGCGAAATGCGCGCGCTGATCGTGGGCGTGTCCGAGTATCCCTCGCTGGCGAAGAACTACCAGCTCGAAGGGCCGCGCAACGATGTGCAGCGCCTGCGCGACATCCTGCAGCAGCGTGGCTTTGCACCACGCAACATCACCTTGCTGGCGGATGGTGTCGCGGGGGCCAGTGGCTTGCCGACGCGCGCAGCGATCCTTGCGGGGCTCGACAGCCTCGCCACGCAGTCCGCCAAGGGCGACTATGTGTTGCTGTACTTCTCGGGCCACGGCAGCCAGGAGCCTGCGGATCGCAACACGCCCGAAGGGCGCGAAGAACCGGACGGCCTGTTCGAGATCTTCCTGCCGCGCGACATCGGCAAGTGGGATGAGTCGGACGATGGCGGCAAGGTACAGAACGCGCTGGTGGATTTCGAGATCCGCCGCGCGGTCGATCGCATCATCGACAAGGGCGCCTTCGTCTGGGGGGTCTTCGATTCGTGCCATAGCGCAACACTCGTGCGTGGTGCAGACGACAGCGCAGAGATCCGCTATCGGCACATTTCGCCGCAGGCGCTCGGCGTGCCGGGCAAGGCGATGGATCGCGCCGAAGCCGACGCCGTGCACTCGCGTGGCAAGAGCGACGCAGCCGCGCCAGACCCATTCGCGAGTGCGAAAGGGCAGGGCGGCGGCGTGTTCTTCTACGCCGCACAGACCACGGAACTTGCACCCGAGATGCGCCTGCCGCTCGGGCATCCCGATCGCAAACCCTTCGGCCTGTTCGGCTTCACGCTGATGCAGGCGCTCGAATCCGGCGCCGTGATGACATACCGCCAACTCGCGCAGTATGTGCTGAGCCAGTACGGCGGCATGAATCAGACGCGCGTGACGCCGCTGTTTTCCGGCACCCAGCTCGACGCCCCGGTGCTTGGGCAGGACGCGGTACCGATTCAGCAATGGAAGCTGGACCGCACCGCGACGCCCGCGATACCGGCCGGTGCGCTGTCGCGCATTACCGAAGGCTCACTCTTCGCCATCGTCGCGAACCCGCTCGACAAGACGGAGTCCGCGATTGGTTATGCCGAGGCGCACAACGTCGCGCTGTCGTCATCCGCGCTGACGTTTGTCGCACAGAACGGCAAGCCGGTGCTCGATCCGAAGGAGATCCCGGCGGCCGCGCATGCACGCCTGCTGCGGGTGGCAGGCCAGTATCAGTTGCGCGTGGTGGTTGATACCAACGCCTGTGAGGGCAATTGCCCCGCGCTGGCGCCGATTGTCGCCCTGCAGAAGAGCGGTATCGCCGGTGCGCAGATCGAATGGCTCAAGGCGCCGGATGCCGGCGACGTGGCGATCGTGGCGTTCCGCGACCGCGTGATGCTGGTGCCGCCGGCCTTGCAGGGCGTCAGCTGCAAGGCACGCAAGGCCGCGGCCGAGCGTCAGCGTTGCGAGGCCGAATTGCGCAGCGGTTCGCTTACGCTGGCCTGGAAGCCGGAGCAGGGGGGCGACGCGCTGCGTGAAACGCTCGCGACGGCGCTGCACGGTGTCGCCCGTGCAACCAACCTGATGCGTATCGCCAGCCAGCTCACCGAACGCAACGGCGGCGGCAAGCTGGCCGTGTCGATGAAGCAGATTACGCGGGCGGGCAAGGTTCTGCCCCTGAGTGCCGAGCGCAGCCCGGTGCTGCATGCGGGTGACAAGGTGGAAGTGTCCTTGCTCAATGAAGGGCAGATGCCGCTCGATGTGACGGTGCTGTACCTCGACGCCAGCTATGGGGTCAGCGCGCTGTTCCCGTACGGCGGCGCCAGCAACCGACTCGAAGCGAAAGCCAGCTACAGTTTCGAGATCGACATCAATGACGACACGACGGGGCTGGAGCGCCTGGTGACGATCGCCGTGCAGGCGCGCAACCTGGGCGAGCGGGCGGATTTTTCCTTCCTGGCACAGTCGCCGATCGAGCAGTTGGACCGAACGCGCGGCGTCGAGGACGATGACGTTACCGCCTTCCGCGACGCAGGCTTTGCCGACTACACCACGCGGGGTGTCGGTGCACCGAAAACGCCGGGTGATCGCACCTCGATGCAGGTCTTCAACTGGACGATTCAGAAGTGAGTGCGCGGGCTGGCACATCAAAGGGTGGCGATGGACACCGCTGAACGCAACGCGCGGGACCGTGCCTGGCTGAGCGCCATTGCCGCGGGCGGGCGCGATGGCGAGCGCGCCGTCGCCGCGCTGTTCCGCGAGTACCGGCGCCCGCTTTTGGCCTTTCTGATCCGCCACGGCGCGCAGCAGGATCTGGCAGAGGATCTGCTTCAGGAGACGTTCGTGCGTGTGGTGCGTCATGCCGAGGGTTTCCGTGGCGAGGCTGCGGTCTCAAGCTGGATCTACCAGATCGCGCGTAACCTCGCGACCGATGCGTCGCGCGCACCGCGCCGCGAAGAACACCTGGACGATGCCGGCTGGCAACGCGTGGCCGACGAGACCGCATGCAGCACGGAAGGCGATGCGAAGGCCGCGTTGGACGATTGTGTGAACAGCGGCTTCGCCGCCTTCGGCCGCGCGCATCCGGAGCGGGCCGAGGCGCTGCGCCGCGCGGCGCTGGATGGCTGGAGCGTGCGCGATGTCGCGAACTTTCTCGAACGCACCGAGGCGGCAACGCGCGAGTACCTCTCGCAATGCCGCAAGCGCCTGCGCGAATTCCTTGAGCCGTGTCGAGCACTGATCGTGGAGGAGGACTGATGGCCCAGCCCCCAGACGATCTCGACCGCTGGCTCGCCGAGCTGGCTGGGCGTGAAGCAGCGCGTGGCGAGCGAAGCGAGTCGCAGGCCCTGCGGCGCGCCATTCTCAACGAGGCAAGGCTCGATGCGGCGCCGCCCGCTGCGGATGACGAGCACGCCACCGAGCAACTCTTGTTCCGTCTGCGCCGCGAAGGCCTTCTCAAACGTCGTCGCCTGCCGGCCTGGGGGCTAGCGCTTGCCGCCACGCTGGCAGCTGCCGCCGTCTCCCTTGCGGTGCTGCGCCAAGCCACCCCGCCAGCGACCGAGGTGGTGGCCTACGCCGAGCCTCCGATCTGGCGCGGTGCCTACGCGCAGTTCGAAGTCAAAACGCCCAAGCCGCGCGCGAGCGCCGAAAAGCTTGTCGCCGCACTGCGGGCTGAAGGCATACAGGCTGATATCTATGCAGCGGCGCAGGTCTACACCGTGGATACTGAACTTGCCGATCCGGTTAAGCCGGCGCTGGCAGCGCATTTCAAGGCGATCGGTCTGGCCGTGAAACCCGGCCGTGTTCGCGTCGAGTTCAAACCCTGAGTGGTCTGCGTGCGCGGCGCCACCGGCGAACTCAGATCTGGAGATCTTCCGATGAAACGAATCCTGCCCTGCCTGCTCCTCCTCGCGTGGCATGTGCTTGCCTGTGCCGATGTGTTGCCGCCGCAGGCGGCCGATGCGGCGGAACGGTTTCGCAACAACCCCGGCGCCTTCGACCGCACGGACCAGTGGTGCGAGGGCAAGCGCGTGGATGGCGCCTGTCAGGTTGACGGCAACGCGTTCGAAGGCGGCGGGCCGGGTATCTGCGAGCGCGACCTGAATCGCCGCGATTACCAGATCGACCTGCACTGTGTCGTGAAGCCTGCACCACGCATTGAGCGAGCGATCCCCGACGGCCCCTGGCAGGCAGACGCCGACGTGTGTGCGCTGGCAGCACGCTCGGACTCGGTCGCGCAGACCGTACGCTCGCAAGGCTGGGCCTGCACCGAACCGCCGGTGCTGAGCGATCGCTTCTGCAAGGGCGTGGAGGCGGGGCAACGCTGTGTAGCCGAAGTGTCGCTTGGCGACCGTGTTCAGCGGTTCGACGGCGTGTGCCGTCGTCAGCTCGATACCAAGGGCACCTACTTTCAGGGCCGTCGCACACTGACTCGCCCGGTCGTGAGCTGCGAGCCGGAGCATCCGGCCCCCGCGGCAACCTTGAAGCCAGTAAGCGCCTGGCGCAAATTGTTCCAGTAAGCGCGGTTCGCACAGTGCCGGCACAGCTTGCGGCCTTGGGCATCACGCTGCTGATCGAGGCGCCGATCGTCCTCGCGGCCTCGGCGCGTGCGCCGCGCGGGCCGGGTTGGCGCGTTGCTGCGGCGCTGCTGCCAAGCTGTGTGACACACCCGCTCGCCTGGCGCGTGATCGGTAACTTTGGCGCGCACGACTACCTTGTCGGGTGGTGGCTGGTCGAAGTGCTGGTCACCTTGGCGGAAGCCCTGATGCTTTGGGGCCTTACGAGTTTGCCGCTGCGCATCGCGGCGGCGGTGTCGGTAGCGGCCAATGCGGCGTCGGCTGTGCTGGGGGCAGCGCTGCTGTGAGAACGTCCATCCATCAACTTTGGATGCCGTTGGCAGCTGTCTCCGGCCTGCTCGCGGTGTGGCAACCGGCCACGCTCTATCTGGCCGCTCTGGCGGTGTTCGGCCTGCCGCATGTGCTGTGGGAGATGGCCTGGGTCTGGCGCCTCTGGCGCGATCGGGTACCGCGGTTCGTGTGGTGCGGTTTGCTGGCGGCGCTGCTGCTGCAAGCGGCATCACGCCTTGCGCTGTGGTTGGGGCGGATTGATGCGCCAACGGCGGCCGCTTGCGATGCGGCAACGCTGGCGCTCGCGCTGCTGGCAACGCTGGGCGTGGCGCGCCGGCTGCCGGCCGGGCATCGCGTGGTGTTCGTGGTCGCGGCGCTCAGCCTGCCGGTGGCGCTGGTGGCGGTGGCCGATACGCCGCAGGTGTTCGGCGTGCTGGCGGTGTTGGCGATTGCGCATAACTTCACCCCGGTCGGTCTTGCGCCGCCGTCGGCATGTATCGGTGCCTGGCCCGCGCGCGGCGTGCTACTCGCATTGTTCAGCGCGCCAATCCTGCTCTTTGTCGTGCTGGCGTTCGCCGGCGCGCCATCGGCAAGCGGGGCGACGCGGCCGGCAGAGTTCGGCTGGATTCAGCAGCACGCGCCGCAATGGGTCGATGCGCTGCTGCCGGCGCTGGTGTGGGCGCAGTGCCTTCACTACCTTTCCGTGATCCATCTGATGCCTCGCGCGATCGGCAGCACCTGGCGCGGCATGCCGCTGCGCCCGCTCGCGTTGGCCGCGAGCATCCTCTTGCTGGCCTACTTCATCGTCGATTACCCGGCCGCGCGCGGCCTCTACGCCGTCGCAGCCGGCATGCATGCGTGGCTGGAATGGCCACTGATCCTGCTTGCGGTCGCTGGGCTTGCGTCGCGCGAGCCTGATGATCGTGCGCTGGCGGCGTCCTAGTGTGGGTTGCAGCCCTTTCGGCTGGAGGCGAGGTGTCAGATGCGTGTAATGGTTCAGCGCAGCGTGAGGTTTGCGAGCCTGACGGCGATGATCGTGGCGGGGCAGTGCGCGGCGGAAGCGTCCGCCGCCGCGCCGGAAAACACGGCAGACAAGGCGCACGTGCGTTCGGCGCACCGCAGGCAAGCCCTGGTACTGCACTTGCCGAACAAGCCCTTGGGCCTGCGCGTGCTGCGGCTGGATTCGTTACAGTCACTGTCGGGGCTCGGCGCCGCGCTGGCGCCGCTGAAGGGTCTGGAACTGGGGCATTGCCGGCTGACGAACGCTGCGGGGCAGGGCGCGGCAGCGTCGCCCGCGGTGGGCGGCGAAAGCAATTGAATCGGGTGGCGTGGATGAACATCGTTCGATTGAGGCAGAGCCTGCGGCTGTTAAGCCTTGCGGCCGGCTTTGGTGTGGTGGCTGCGCATGCGGCCGATAACCCGGATGTTGAAACGCGCAAGGCGCAGACCGAACGTGAAGCGCGCAAGGCGCAGACCGAACGTGCAGCGCGCGAAGCGGCGTTGCGTACCGAAGCGCGCAAGCTCCAGGCCGAAAGCGAACTGCGCGCAGCGGTGTCGCGTGCAGAAGCGGCGAAGAGCAGCGGTAAGCCGGATAGTGCGCGCCGCGCCGCCGAGATCGCCGCGAAGCAGAAAGCTGAAGCAGCCGCGCAAGCCAACGTCGCCCATCCGGATGAAACGCCGCGTGAACTCACACTTACCCTCGACACGCCTTTCGCGGCGGATGCCAACCAGCTGAACGACGACGCGCGGCAAGCGCTGATGCAGGTGGCGAAGCTTGCTCAAAGCCGCCGGCTCGTCGGGCCGATCCGGATCGAAGGGCATGCCAACGAGCCCGGCACTGACGAGTATCGGCTCGCCGTGGCTGGGCACCGCGCCGATCTGGTGCGCGACTTTCTGGTTGCAGGGGTGGCGACCGAGCAGATCGAAACGATCGCATCGCCGGTGCGTACCTGGACACCGCCCGCGGCTTGCGACGCGGAAGCGAGCGCGACGCCAGCGGATGCGCAGTGCGACAACCCCGGCTCATCAGTGGTCACGGTGATCCACCTGCTGGAATTCGGCACCCGATGAAGCGCGGCGCCGGAAAGCGCTTTTCGCCTCGTGCACCCTGGCGGCAGGTGGCCGCGGTGTTCGGTGTGCTGAGTGCGCTGGCCTGCGGCACGGCATCGGGCGCCAAGCTCGAATGCACGAAAGAGGCAGCCAGCGCGGCGGCCGGCCGTAGCGGTGTGCTCGCGCTTTACGACAAGGGTTGTTACGACGAGGCGTTGCAGCGCGCGACGACCTTGCTTGACGGTGCTGCCGATCGCGACGCCCGAACGCAGGCGCTGCTGCTGAACGACGCCGCGGTGGCGAGCGAGAAGCTGGGGCGCTACGCCGAGGCCGATGCCTTCTACCAGCGTGCCGTCGGGCTGTTACAGGCAGGGCCAGACGCGGCCCTCGCCGGCACGATCGCCGGCAACCGCGCCGTGCTGCAGTACCGCGTCGGCGAGTACGAGGCGGCGCTGAAGGCCTATGGCGACGCGATCCGTATCCTTGAAACCGCGCCGGGCGCCGACCAGTCCGCACTGAGCGCGGCGCTCAGCGGGCTGGGCCTGGTCGAGCAGACACTGGGCCGGCACGACGATGCCGCGCTGCATCTGAAGCGCGCCCTGGCGATCGACGAGAAGCTGCACGGCCCCACGCATGCGGATGTGGCGACCGACCTGTCGAACCTCGGTGACCTCTATCGGGTGCTGGGCGATTTTGATCGTGCGCTGCCGACCTATCAGCGCGCCTACGAGATCCGCAGCAAGGTATTGCCGCCCGACCACGCCGATACCGCCAACAGCCTCAGCAAGCTGGCCTACGCCTACGAGAACCTGGGCCAGAACGCGCTCGCGCTGAAGCACTACCGTGATGCGCTGGCGATGCGCGAGCGGGTGTTGCCCGCCGGCCACCCGTTCATCGCCAGTGCACAGAGCAGCATTGGCGACATCCTGCGCCGCACCGGCCAGCTTGAAGCGGCGAAGCCCTGGTATGTGCAGGCGCTGGCGATCCGCCGTGCCGCCTTGCCGGCTGGCCATGCCGACATCGCCGACACCTTGCACAACCTTGGCTGGCTGTTGCAGTTGCAGGGTGATGGCAAGGGCGTCGAACAGCACTACCGCGAAGCCCTCGCAATTCGCGAGCAGGCGCTTGGCGCGGGCCATGCCCGCACGGCGGACACGATGGCGCGGCTCGCGAGCGTGCTTGCCGCACGGGGTGAAGTGGCCGAAGCGCTGTCGCTGGCCCAGCGCGCGTTCGCCATCGCGCGCGCCGCTGGCGTGCCGCAGGTGGAATTCCAAACCGGCGTGCTGCTTGCCGCGCGCTACCACGCGGCGGGCCGCCCCGAGCAGGCGGTGTTCATCGGCAAGCAGGCGATCAACGCGATGCAGCGCATCCGTGGCCAGTCGCGCACGCTGGACCCCGCGCTACAGCGCAGCCTGATGCAGGAGCATGGCGGCGCCTATCGCGAACTGGCGGGCTGGTTGGTTGACCTCGGGCGCCTTGCCGAAGCCGAGCAGGTGCTCACGATGCTCAAGGAGGTCGAGCTCGCCGATCTGGTGCAGCGCTCGGATGTGCAGCGCACCCAGGCGGATTTCGTTGGCGCGGAGAGAGCGGCGGCGCAACAGGGCGATGCCCTCGTGGCGAGTGGCGTGTCCGAGGCCACCGAGCTGGCGGCCCTGCAACGGCGCCAGCGCGCCGGTGAGAAACTGGGCGACACGGAGCTGGTTCGACTGCAGGCCTTGAAGCTGCGGCAAGTGCAGTGGCAGGTCGAATTCGAGCAGTGGGTCAATGGGCTCAAACTCGCACCGGCGGCGGCTGAGCGCGCCGAGATCCTGCACCGCGGCAGCGATCTGCAGACCTTGGTGCGGCGCGATCCGGGTGCGGTGGGGTTGTCGTACATCGTGGGCGAGCAGCGGCTGGCGATCGTGCTGGCCACCGGGCGCGGCAGTTTCGGGCGCGAGGTGGCGATCAGCCGGGTCGAGCTCAATCGGCGTATCGCCGCACTGCGGCAAGCCATTGAAGCGCGTGCCGATGTGCTGCCGGCCGCGCAGGCGCTGCATCAGGTATTGATCGCCCCGGTGGCGGCCGAACTGGCGCAGGCCAAGGCGACCACGCTGGTGCTGGCGCTCACCGAATCGCTGCGCTACCTGCCGTTTGCCGCCCTGCACGACGGCAAGCAGTTCCTGATTGAACGCTTCGGTCTGGTGCACTGGCTGCAGGCCGGCGGCGTGCCAGCGAGCGGGCCGGTTACCGACTGGCAGGTGGCAGGGCTCGGCGCCGCACGTGGCGCGGCCGGCTTCAAGCCCCTGCCGGCGGTACCAAGCGAGTTGGCGCGCATCGTTCGTGATGCCAAGAATCCAGATGGCACCCTGCCGGGTCAGATCAAGCTCGATGCCGAGTTCGACCGCGACGGCCTGGAAGATGCGCTGTCCGGCCGCTACAACGTGGTGCACATCGCCAGCCACTTCGCCTTCCGCCCGGGGGATTCGAACAACTCGGTGCTGTTGCTGGGCGACGGGCAGACGATCAGCCTGCGCGAACTCGCGGCGATGGATTACCTGAGCCTGCAACTGCTCACACTATCTGCCTGCAACACCGCAAGCGGTGGCGGCACCAACGAGAATGGCGCCGAGGTCGAGGGCCTTGCCGCGGCGGTGCGCCGGCAGGGCGCGCGCAGCGTGCTCGCGAGCCTGTGGCCTGTGGCTGATGCAAGCACCGCCGCGCTGATGCAGCAGTTCTACGCTGGCCATGCCGGGGGCCGTGCTGCCGCACTTCGCAGCGCGCAACTGAGCCTGCTGCGCGGCGGCGCGAAAGCGTCGGCGGATGACACCGCGCGCGGCGCCACCGTCGCGGGGGGCCGCGTCGACCAAGGCCGCGCCGGGCGACGCTGCGCGTCCATGGGCACATCCGTACTTCTGGGCACCTTTCGTATTGAGTGGAGACTGGCTGTGAGCTCACGACCAAGCGGCGCAGCCTTGCTGCGCGCGGTAGCGCTGTGCGCAATGCTGATGGTGCCCACGCGTGCGCTGGCGGCATACGACGCCGCCAGTTGGCGAGCGCCCGATGCGGTGCTGAGCGAATCGGCCGCCGATTCGGCGGGGTGGCAGACGCTCGATTGCCACGGTGCTGGCTGCGAGGCGCTGCTCGCGGCGATCCGCAAGCGCCTGCCGCCCGACATGCAACGCGACAACGCGGGCAGATGGGCGGTGCGTGCCGAGGCTTGGCATACCGAACAGCTCAGCCACTTCGGCCCGTTCCGCGCCGATGAGCCGGTTGGGGGCGAGCCGCCAACGCCGGGTACGCCGTGGCTCGACGCCCGCTACAGCGCGGTCGATTGCGACTGGCGTGGCGCAGACGGCGCCCACCGTATCAGCATCGCCGCCGGGGGCGTTGCGCACTACACCGGCCCCGACGCGCGCGAGCGCCGGCTCAGCTTACGGCGAGTGAGTGGCTGCCAACGCTGCCGTGCGCACTATCTGCGCCTCGCCTGGAGCGACCCGAGCGACGCGGAGCGGGGTGCCTTGTTTGTCAGCTGGTCCGACCTCGAGTTCATCCGCGGTGGCGAGGGGCACATGGGGGGCTTCGCCGGCTGGTCTGGCCAGAACAACACGCTGATGGAATGTGTGCTGCGGCCGGCGCAGCCCTGACCGCTTCAGCGCGTATCCGGCGTGCGGATGTCGCGAAGTCGCCGCCGGGCCTTGTGCGCGAGGTGCCGGTCAGCCTTGCAGATGCGGCTGCATGATCTCGCCCAGCCAGTTCATGAACACCTGCAGGCGGCGAGACACGTTGCGGCGGTTGCCGTACAAAATCGAAACCGGCATCGGTGCCGCGCGGAATTGAGGCAACACTTCGACCAGCGCGCCGCTGGCCAGCAAGGGTTTGATGCCCGGTTCCGGCACCTGGATCAGGCCAAGGCCGGCGAGGCACGCGGCCTGGTAGGCATCCGAGTTGTTCACCGTCAGCGCACCGGCCATCGCGACGAACTGCGCGGTGTCATCCTGCCCGGAGGCCGTGTATTCAAAGCCCGGGGGGTTGCCACCGAGTGCCGAGGCGTAGTGGATCAGCCGATGCCGTGAGAGGTCATCGAGCGTCTGTGGCATGCCGAACGCCGCGAAGTATGCGGGGCTTGCGCAGTTGATCATGCGGTAGCGGCCGAGTGGCCGCGCCACCAAGCTTGAATCGCCGAGCGGCCCGACGCGAAGCACACAGTCGAAGCCCTCGCGCACGAGGTCGATGCGCCGGTCGGTGCTGCTCAGCTCGATCTGCAGGCCCGGGTGCGTTTGCATGAAGGCGGGCAACTGCGGAATCACGATCGCGCGCGCAACACCCAGCGGCATGTCCACCCGCAGTCGGCCCTGCAGTTGCAGTGCGCCCTGTTTGAACATGCCTTGCAGCTCTTCGATATCGGCCAGCAGATCCTTGCTGCGGTCGTAGAAGGTCTGCCCGTCGGGCGTCATCTGCACCCGGCGTGTGGTGCGATGGAGCAGCCGTGTGCCGAGCTGCGTTTCAAGCCTCTGCACGGCCATCGAAATGCTTGCTTTGGGCAAGCCCAGGCTTTGCGCTGCCTGCGTGAAGCTCGCCATGTCGGCCACCCGCAGGAAGATCCGCAATGCATCGAGTTGATCCACCGGCGTCACCTTTATTGTTCGCGAGATTCGAACAGTCTAATCATTAATGCCGGATTTATCGCTGACGTATGGATCAATAGGATCTCACCCATCGCGCCGTGCTTCGGCGAGTACCGACGTCCAGGAGATTCAACATGACCCGCAAGATCGCACTCATCACCGGTGGCAGCCGTGGCCTTGGCCGCAATGCCGCGCTCAAGCTCGCCGCCCGTGGCGTCGACATCATCCTCACCTACCGCAACCAGCAGACCGAGGCTGACGCCGCCGTCGCCGAGATCGAGGCCCTCGGCGCGCGCGCGGTGGCGCTGCGGCTGGATGTGGCTGACAGCACATCGTTCGCCGCCTTCGCCGCCGAAATCCGGAGTCAGCTGCAAACGCGGTGGCAGCGCGATCGCTTCGACTACCTGTTCAACAACGCCGGGGCTGGCGTCCACGCAGGCTTCGCAGAAACCACCGAAGCGCAGTTCGACCAGATGATGGCCATCCACCTCAAGGGCGTGTTCTTCCTCACGCAAGCCATGCTGCCGCTGATCGCCGACGGCGGGCGCATTCTCAATGTATCGAGCGGCCTCGCACGCTTCGCACTGCCGGGCTACGCCGCCTACGCGGCGATGAAGGGTGCCGTCGAGGTGCTGACGCGCTACCTGGCAAAGGAACTCGGCCCGCGCGGCATCGCGGTGAACGTGCTTGCCCCCGGCGCGATCGAAACGGACTTTGGCGGGGGTGCGGTGCGCGACAACGCCCAGCTCAACGCCTTCGTCGCCTCGCAAACCGCGCTCGGCCGCGTCGGCCAGCCCGACGACATTGGCGACCTCGTCGCTGCGCTGTTCTCGGACGACGCCCGCTGGGTCAACGCCCAGCGCATCGAAGCCTCGGGCGGCATGTTCCTGTAGCGAGATCAAGTTTCGGCGCGCGTGGCGTGTTTGGGTGCCGGGCGGCTCCGCTACCATGCGCGCTGCTCAACACCCGACCCCCATGCCATGAGCTTTACGCTGACTGTCTGGGCTCAGCCCGAGAATCTGCCCCTGCCTACCGATGTGATGCAGGCGCAAGCCCAGCTCGATGCAGTGCAGGACACACCGGGCACGCAGCCCGAACCACGCTTCCTGGCGCTGGCGCGCGCGCTGGATGCCCGCTTTCCGAACACCGAAGACGGTGACGGCGACATGTACGACCACGGGCTGGAGATCCTCGAGCAGCGCCCGGATAACGACCGCTACTACAACATCGGCCTGTGGGCGCGCGACGACAGCTTCGAAGTGGGCTTCAATCACCTGGTGGTGCAGGCCAACAACCTCGGTTTGCATGTGATGGATGGCCAGAACGGCGCTGTGTATCTCGCCAACGGCGAGGTGCTGGCCTTCGGAGCCCATTCACGCACCGCGAGGCTGGACGACGCGGTTTCACGCAAGGATTGGCCGGCCGCGTGGGGCGAGTGTCGTCGCCTCGCGCCGCGCAAAGAAGCCGAGGCGTGGGTGGTGTGTGGGCTGATGGTGACGCAGGGCCGCATGGCGCCGGCAAACCCCGCGCTGGGGGCTGCGCTGGCCCAGTTCAGCGGTGTCGATGCGACCAAGGATCGGCGCGTCGAGTGGTGCCTGAAAAAGGTGCCGCCGGCCCTCGAGGCAGAACGGGCGCGCCTGCTCGCCGGCCTGCGCGCGGCGGCCGATGTGCTGGCCTATGTCGACGCCGAACTGCAGCGCGCGCCGGCCCCTGCGGCGGGGGGCGGTGGCGCTGCGCCGAGCACACCGCCCGATGCCGCCACCGCAGCCGCCGCGACCGCGATGGGCATCGACCCCGCGCTGGTGGCACGGGCCGAGGCGGGCAGCGCGCAGGCGCAATGCAAGCTGGCGATCGATTTCCTCCATGCTACGGAAGCGGCTGTGCCGGGCTCGGGCAAGCTTGCGCTGCTGTGGCTCGAACGATCCGCCGCGCAGGGGCAAAGTCTGGCGCAGGCGCTGCTCGGCGAAGGCTTGCTGCGCGGCTGGCGCGGTTTTCCGATCGACATGGAGCGCGGCATCGCTTCGCTGGAGTCGGCTGCCGCTGCGGATGACGTCGATGGCCTCAACTTCCTCGCCCAGTTCCTCTACGAAAAGAGCGTGCGCCGCCCGCCCGGCGCAGACAGGATCGAGAAGCGTAGCGACCCGACCAGCCTGCGGTACCAGGCCCGCGTGCCGGAACTGTTGATGCGTGCAGCCGCGCTGGGCAGCCCGCGCGCACTGTTCTGGCTTGCGGTGCGCCTTTACGACGAAGTTGGCACGCCGCGCGACGACATTGCCGCCAAGGCGGTGATGCAACTCGCGCGCACCCGCGCCGCCAAGGTCTGCGCGGAACATCCGGGCGTGCTCCCGGTGCTCACCCCCACGCCGGACGAATCCGCCGAGGTGCTGGCGCTGGCGCGCGAGCTGGGCGCCGACATCAAGCAACTCCCCGCGCTGCTCAAAGCACGCCTTGCCGCGCGCACCCCTGCGCCAGCGCCGGTCGTTACGTCGCGGACGACGTCCAGGTCGATGCCCGTGTCGGCGGCACAAACCGAATCGGAGCTTGAGGATGAGCCCGACGATGCGCCCCGCCGCGCCTTGCACGGTGGCCATGTCGCGCTTGTGATCGGCGCGCTTAGCCTTGCCGTGCTGTTGACGCTCGCACCATCAGTGGGACGCGGTGGCCTCAAGGTGCTTGTACTCTTGGTGAGCCTTATCGGCGCCTGGGGGGTCTGGCGTAGCACCGCGGACCTTGCCTGGGATGAAGCCAAACGTGCCTTCCTCGCCGTGCTCGCGCTGATCCCCGGCGTCGGTTTCATTGTCTGCATTGCAGTGCTGTTGCGCGTGGTGAGGGGAGAGTAGCCCGGTAGGTCGGGTCCGCCGCAGGCGTAGCCGCGCGGAGAAAACGGCTGCAGATTCGTGACCCGTTAAATTGCGGGTTACGCGTTTGGCTAACCCGCACTACGCTGGCCGAGCAGGCGAGCAATTAGGCTTCATTGCATTCAAGCCAAGCGACGGGCTGCGGTGCTTTCAGCCAAACGGGCCTTCAGCCAGCGAGGTGCTTGAGGGACCAAGCCATCGCCGCTTCGCGTGTTTCGAAGATCTCAAAGGGCATCACACCAGCGTAGATGCCTCGCCATATCGGCGCCGAGATCGCGGCACCCTTCACATCGGGTGCGATGACATAGGCGGTGCAGATGCGGCCTTGTGCAGCAAAAGCATGAACACCCTGACGGATCGCCTCCAGCGCATCGAGGGGACAGATCGCTTCGCCGCGGATCTCGATGATCGCCGCCCACGCCCCTTGGGCCGCGAGTTCGCAAGCCATTTTCGTTGCGCGTTCGCGGTAGTGTTCGATCAGCTCGAGATTCCAGGGGCCGTCAATCTCGGAATACAGAATCTGGTCGTGGCGATGCATGGCGATGGATCCATGTATTCGAAAGCCCTTCATACGGTCGATCTTCCTCTCGTTGGGTTGCCGGTTTCAGGCCCATTCTGCTGCCGTGGCGGGGCGTGTCAATGCGCGCAGGCAATTGCGTACGTAACACGCCATCGGTATCCAAACGCACGGCGCCGCTGGCGCGGTCGACGGTGCAAGGCCTTTTGCGCCTCAGTGCTCGGCACGAGGGTGATCCGCCGGCACCAGGTGAGCCAGTACGAAAGCCACTGAGGTCGGCAGCCCCGAATACCAGCGGAAGGTCGGTGCGAACCAGGGGTCGTTCTCCGGCAGCATGAAGTGCCGCAGGGTCTCGCGTGTCATCACTGCGGCAAATGCAGTGTGGCCGCGAACCGGATCAGAGATGCAACGCAGGCGCCCGGAGCGGTGCAGCGCTTCCAGGTCGAGGCGGCCGGTGCAGATTGGCGCCAGCGCGTAGTGCATGCCGTGCACGTCCAACGCGAGCAGCCTTACCTCGAGTTCGCCAGCGGCGTGAAAGTCGCTGCGGTCGCCGGCGATGCGTCGGGCGAACTCGCGCTTCATGGCAATTGCGTCGTCCACGGCGCGCAGCGATGGTCCGCCTTTCCAAAGGCGCGTGATGCTACTGCGCGGCGCAAGGCGGGTGCGAAGCTCTGTGAGGCTGGCGTCGTCCCAAGACAGGTATCGCCAAGCGGCCGCGAGATCCCGCGCGACGAGCGTCTGCCTGCACGCGAAGGCTGCGCCAAGCACGGCGGCGATCAGCAGGGCCAGCAGACCCAGGGTCAGCGCTAAGTTATGCATCGGGCTGGTGGTGGCTTAAAGGCGCCACTATATCGCCCGCGCTCGGGTGGCGATGGCGTTGCACGGTGGCGTTGCACGGTGGCGCCGAGGGTGCGTAACCGTCAGCGAATCGCCCAACCGCCGCACACCGGGAAGACTTGGCCGATGAAGCAGTCGGCGGCGTCGCTGCATAGGTAGGCGGCGAAGGCTGCGTCTTCGCTGGCGCTGACCAGGCGGCCCAGCGGCACTTCACGTTTGAGCCGGTCCTGGAAGCGCGGGTCTTGCTGGACGGCTGGCGGGAAGTAGGTCGGGTTGTCGACGAAGTTCTGTGCGATGGCGTTGACCTGGATGTTGCGCGGCGCCAATTCAACACCGATCGCTTGCACATAGGCGAGCTGCGCGCCCCGCGCCGCGCTGTAGGTGGAAGCCCGGCGCATGCCGCGCAGCGCGGAGGCGCTGCCCATGACGAGGATCTTGCCGCCGCCACGCGCCAGCATGCCCGGCACCACCGCGCGAACCAGCCGCGGCAACGGGTCGACCAGGGCGGCGAAGGTGCTGCGCCACTCGTCGTCGCCGACATCGACCGCCGGTGTCGTCGGCGCCGCAATCGCGAGATTGGCGACCAGCACATCCACAGGGCCCGCGGCGGCGACGACTTCACTTGCGGCATCGGGTGCGACGAGCGCCGGTTCGCTGGCGACAACGATGGCGCCTTGCGCGGTGAGCGCATCACACAACGCCGGCCCCATGAAGTCGCCAGCCTGGGTGACGAGAATGCGCTTGCCTTCGAGCATACGGGACATGGTTTGGCCTCCCTGTCAGTCGTGGGCACTTTAGCGCAGGCTCGTGGCGCAGGGCGGCCGTGCCTGCGACGCATACCGCTTGCGAAGCAGGCTATCCAGCGGCGGCGTGCAGCCGTTACGATCACGCCGCTTCTATGACCACCACACCGCCCGGCGAGGATCACGCATGGTGCAGCTCGATATCTACGGAACCCTGGTCGCGGCCTCGCTGGTCTTGCTCACCGGCCGCCTGTTGGTGGGGAGGATCGCCGTACTCAAGACCTACACGATTCCCGAACCGGTGGCGGGCGGCCTGCTGGTGGCGCTGGCATTGCTCGCGGCGCACGCCACCACCGGTTTCCAGATGCGATTCGATACCGGGCTCCAGGCGCCGATGATGCTGACCTTCTTTGCCTGCATCGGGCTTAACGCCGATCTGGCGAGCCTGCGCCACGGCGGCCGCCGGCTCTTGGTGCTGCTCGGTGTGGTGCTCGGCTTGCTGGCGCTGCAGAACCTGCTTGGGATGGGGCTGGCGACGCTGTTGGGGCTCGATCCGCTGATCGGGCTGCTGGCAGGGTCGATCACCCTTTCGGGCGGTCACGGCACCGGGGCGGCATGGGGCGCCGTGTTTGCCGAACGCTACGGCTTGGCTTCGATGACCGAACTGGCGATGGCCTGCGCCACCTTCGGGCTGGTGCTGGGTGGTTTGCTGGGCGGGCCGGTTGCGCGCTACCTGACTGCGGGTCTTCGCTTGCCCGGCCAGCGCGGGGCGGGGGACGCTTCGCCGACCGCGTTCGAAGCGCCGGATACGGTGCGTTTGATCACCGCGCCCGCGATGATCGAAACGCTGGCCCTGATCGCCTGCTGCCTGATGGGCGGGCATGCGATTGCCGGCGTGCTCAAGGGCACGGCCTTCGAGTTGCCGGTGTTCGTGTGCACCCTGTTTGTCGGCGTGATCCTGCGCAACGGCCTGGCGGCACTCGGGCTCTACCAGGTCTTCGAGCGCGCGGTGTCGGTGCTGGGCAACGTTGCGCTGGCGCTGTTCCTGGCCATGGCGCTGATGTCGCTGCGCCTGTGGGAGCTCTCTGCGCTGGCCTTGCCGATGCTGGTGATCCTGCTCACCCAGGCGGCGCTGATGGCGGCCTACGCGATCTTCGTCACCTTCCGGGTCATGGGGCGCAATTACGACGCGGCCGTGGTCGCGGCTGGGCATTGCGGATTCGGCCTGGGCGCGACCCCGACCGCGATTGCCAACATGCAGGCGGTGACTGATCGCTTCGGCCCTTCGCAGGTGGCGTTTCTGATCGTGCCAATGGTGGGCGCCTTCTTCATCGACATCGCCAACGCGCTGGTGATCAAGGGCTTTCTGCTGGTCGTGGATCTGATCCGCTGACACGCCTTGGGCGCCGGCCGCGTTGCCCAAGGGCAGCGCGGACGCGTGCCAACCTGACGTCGCCGGCGGCGCTGCGTCCAAGCGGTATTCCAACACCAGCAAGGAATGCCGCGCCCATGTGCCACCCGCCCGTTCGCATCATTTCCGCCATCCTGCTGCTTGCGGCGAGCGCCGCGCAGGCTGACAACTTTGATTACTGCTACGACGCCAAGCGCGGGCTCGACGAGGCGTGCTATGCCCGCAAGGAATACGAGACCCGCCGCTACCGCGCCGAGGCCGATCGGCTGGAACGGCGCGAGGCCCGGCGTCGTGCGTACGACTACACGCCGCCGGCCTGCAACAGCTGGTACTGGGATCCGGTGACGTGGCAGAACCGCTGTGCCTGGGTGCCGGTACCGATTCCACCGCGGCCGGTGTATGTGTTGCCGGGTATGCCCTGAGCGGTGTGTGCTGGCTCAGCGCGTGCCGGCGAGCGCCAGGGGCACGCCGTACTGCACGAAGGCGGCCCAGATGCGCGGGTCGCGATTGCGCTCGCCGTGCGTGCCGGCAGCGAATTCACGCTTGGTTGCGTTGAGCGCGGCGACGAGGTCCAGCCCCTCACGCGCGTGCTTCATGAACGTGGGCATGAACAGCGCGGCGCCGGCGTCATCTACCGGCCATAGCGACATCACGGTGTTGGTGTTGCCGGCCAGCATGAAGGCGTAGGGCAGGCCCATCACGCCCTCGCCGGACTGGCTACGGCCGAGCCCGGTGTCGCAGGCTGAGAGCAGCACCAGATCGGACTTCAGCCGCAGCGTTGCGATGTCACTGTCGAGCAGGTAGGCCTGCTGCATGCCTTGCTGGGTGGATAGCACCAGTGCGCTGCGCTGGTTGTCGGCGAAGCCGTGTGTGGCGAAGTGCAGCACGCGGAAGTCGCGGATCTCGCCCTTTGCATCCATGCCGAGGAAGCGCTTGCGCGAGGCATCGCTGCCGCGCAATGTTCTCGATGTGCTGAACAGTGGCGCCAGTGCGTCGGCTTCGCGCCGCGTGCCCGGCAGTGGATTCCAGCGCAGCGCGGCCATCCAGGCCGGCAGGGCGCCTTCATCGCCCACCGGGCGCGCGTAGTCGGGGTCGGCAACCGACAGCAGCGCCGGTTGGGCGGCACGCGATTGCGCCGCGCGGCGGCTCAGCTCTGCATGCACCGCAAGCGATTGCACATAGGCGACGTCGATCATCTCGAGCACCTGTCGATCGCCCGCCCACAGGGTTTCGAAGGGCAGGAAGGCGAGCGGGCCGTCGGGGCTGATCGTCAGGCGTTTCGCGCCACCCCATTCGGCCTGCATCGGCGCCAGCAACAGCGCATACAGCGCTTGCCCGATCTCCTTCAACGACTGTGCGCGCACGCCGCCGGCCGGCGCCGTGGTTTGCGCGATGTAGCTGCCGTCTGCCATGCGCCAGACCGGCATGCCCTTCAAACGCAGGCCATCGCCTGCATCCGGCAGCGCGTCGGCCCGGCGTGCGCCGCGGCTGGTGGCGCTGCCCGCCATCAGCAGTTCGCGGTACAGCGCCACGGTGGCTTCCTGCGTTGCGCTCAGCGGCACAAAGCGGCTTTGCAGGCTGTGCGTTTGCGGGCTGTACTGTGTGTCCGCCTTGGCGAAAGCGAGGCTTGCGACATACCCGCCAGGGACCTGCAGCCAGCTCAGGTAGGCCTCGTCCGCGCCGAGCGAGTCGGTTTCTGTTTTGAGCAACGGATTCTGCGTTGAGGCGTCCAGCGTGTTGAGGGCGCCGATACCGAGCGAGCCGAGCCAGGCCTTCTCCTTGTCGTTGCCGTAGAGCTTGCGTGTCGCGAGCGTTTCGAGGCGCCGCAAGTCGGCCAGCGACACCAGTTGCTCGCACCACGGCGCGGCCAGCCGCAGCACGGTGTAACGCCAGTCTGCCTCCAGCGGCCGGCCAAGCGAGGCCATCGTGTTGCGGCACAGCTGCGCCTGCTCAAGCTGCACAGCGTAGTCGGCATCGGCCTGTGCATCGTGTACGCCGCTGAGTTGGCGCGAGAGACTCTCCAGCCGCAGGCGGCGCAGCAGCGTCTGTGCGCGCAGGCCTTCCACTTGTGAGATCGGCAACGCGATGCCCAGCTCGGTCGATACGCGGGCGACGGTACGGTGCAGGGCGTCGAAGCGGTTGTAGTTGGCCTGTGTGGTGACGGAGGCTTGGCGGTCGGCGCCAGCGGCGATCAGCAAGCGCTGCTGCAGGGCACTGAGCAGCGTGAAGCCCTGCGATTTGAGCGTCGGGGTGCGGATCAACGTCATCGCGGTGGCCCAGGCCATCTGCAGATCGGGCTCCAGCATCGTGTGTTCCGGCTGGTCGAAGCGCTGCTGCTGCGCTTTGCCAACGGTGGCGATCCCGCCTGCATCCGTGCCGGTGAGCGCGAGCAGCTGCCGCAGTTGTTCAAGGCGATGGCGCAAGCACTGGCCGGAGGCGTCGCAGCTTCCGATGCCGAGCGCGAGCGTCTGGCGCAGCGCGGCGAGCGCGGCATCGTCTGGCGCTGGGGCTTGCAGACTGTCACTCGCGAATTCGAACAGCGCTTGCGTGTAGGGGCAGTTGTCGGCGATCAGCGCGCGCAGCCGTTTGTTCGTGTCGGCGGCGTTGCCGCCCTCCGCATGCAGGCGGGCGATATCGATGCGCAGCAGTTCGCTGCGGGCCGGGCAACTGTTCTGCGCTGGCTGCGCGGCGATCATTGCGTCCCATGCACGGCCAGCGCCGCCATCATTCAAACGCCACGACAAGCGCGCCATGTAGCTCGCGGCGACCAGCGGGAAGGGCGCGTCGGGCGTCTTCATGGTCGCGACGATCGCGCTGAGCCAGCCGTCGCGGGCGCCGTCCAGCGCCGAGGTGGCTTCGAAGTAGCGCGCCGACATCCAGGCGGGCAGTTCGGGCAGATCCGCCTGGGTGGATGCCGAGGGCTTCTCGCCGCGGCTTTGCAGCCAGCCGAGATACTGGGTGCGTTGGCCCTGATAGCGGTTGTAGTAGTGCACGAAGGGCGCATCGCGCCCGAGCTGGGCCCACAGTGCCGCAGCATGGTGCGCGCGCTGCGACAGTCCGCAGACTGCAAAGCTGCTATCGGGCGGACTTTGCATGCACAGATCGGAGATCGCGCTCTGCGTTGCCGCGCCGACCAGCGAATAGGCGGCGTCACCGGCTTCGCGCAGCGCGCGGTCCATCGCCTTGATCTGAGCGGCGAGCAGCGGGCCGCAGGCGTCGCGCTGGGCGGCGCAGGCGATTTCAAAGGCGTGCGCCCGCTCGCTCCAGTAGTGCGGTACGAGCTCGTTCTTGCCGTTGGCTTCGAGCCAGCGCATCGAATGTGCATCCGGCAGCACGGCTTCGTAATCGGTCAGCGCGTCGCGCAGCAACCGCGGCAAATCGCCCTGTGCCTGTGTGGCCGACGCGAGCGGAATGTGCGGCAAGGTGTCACTTGCGAGCACCGCTTGGGCCAGCGTGAGCGCGCCGACACACAGCGCATGGAGCAGGGGGCGTGACTTCATCGTGTTGGGCCGGTGCGTGACGACGCGAGTATGCCCGCACCCCGCCGCTTGCGGCAGGGCGTCAGTGGCGAGGGCACAGCTTGGCGCGCCAGTGGCGAAGCACTGCGCGTGCGCCGGTCAGCTTTTGCCAGTCGAACAGGTCGCGGCGCGCGTGAAGCGCCGCCGCCGAGGCGGGATCGATCCATGCGAGTTGGAGCGTGAATGGCGCGGAGAACTGGATCGCCTGGCCGAACTTCTCGATCGTGCGATGGGCGTGGCACTGGTAGGTGGCGCTGCGCCGGCCGCTTGCGATGAAGTGCAGGAATTCGCCGCCGATATGCGCCTCGGTACGGGTGTCGAGGGTGGCGATCGCGACGCGGACATCCAATTGTGCAGGTTCGCGCAGCAGGCCTTCGGTGACGCAGGTGGCGTCCTGCGTCAGCCGGAACGCGATACGGCCGGTGGCGAGTGCGGCTCGCCAGTCGTCGGGTTGGAAGCGGGGTGTCGGCATCGGGTGTCCATCGCTCAGTGGGCTTGGCGATGGGACGATGGCCGGCGCCGGATGTCAGGCGGTGTCGGACGCCCGTGCGCGGGCTTTTTCGGCTGCAGCGAGGATCAGGCGCACGAGCACGAAGGCGTTGGCCAGCATGCCGAAACTGGTGACCGCGAGCTGCGTCGCACTTCGCATACGCCCGCCGCCGAGCCCGAGGCCGCCCAGTGTGAGATGGCCGAACACCAGCATCCAGGCCGCACACAGCAGCATGATCAGCCAGCCGCGAGCGTTCGGATCGGCCAGCGTGCCGGGCGCGAGGAAGAGGCCGATCTGTGTGGCCAGCGCGAAGGCGATGACGAGCGCGATTTGCGTGGCGCCGATCGGATGCGCCTCGACGGCGGTGCCGAACTGGAGCAATGCAAAGGCAATTGCCGCGGCGAGGATAAGCCCACTCAAGCAGGCGAAGGCGGTAAACGGGCGGAACATGGCGTTCATTGGGGGCGGAGGTATGACGCTCAGATTCTGCCCGAGCGCGAGGCCAGATCGCCGGATGTGGGGCAGGCGGCCAGCGCGATTCCGCCGGGCAAGCGTGAAATCCGTCCTCGTGGGCCGCTTGTCGTGCGACGGGCGGCCCTGATCTTTTCGCGGGAAAATGCGTCCAACCCCTTATGGACCGCTGCGGCGGTTATTGCGAATGGGAGGCGGCAGAATGTTCAAACTCTTCGACGTGCTCAAGCGCGGCCTTGGTGGCGCGGCGGCTGGGCCAACGCCGGCCGCCCCGGTGCCCGCTGTGTCCTTGCCCGCAGCCCCGTGGAACACCGAGAGCGACTTTATCCATGAAGATCAGTTCGAGCTCGGCACGCTGATCGCGCTGTTCCGCCGCGTGATGCTGAGCTTCGAGATCGATGCCGATTCGCTTGTGGTGGAAACCGAATCCGCGCATGTGCGGGTGATGATCGACACCGATCGCAAGATTCTCGTGATGCGCACGCTCTACCGCTTCCGCGATTCCAGCGACCACGAAGCGCGCCTGCGCCTTGCCAATCGCCTGAACGCCTCGCTGATCCTGGTGCGCTTTTCGGTGGTGGACGACGACATGCTCTACGCCGATTACTGCCTGCTCTATCAGCGCGGGCTGCCCGCCTTTCACATCGTCAACAGCCTGCGCCGCTTCGCGCTGGTTGCTCGCAACGGCTTGCGCGAGTGCGACAGTGAGGACTTGATCGCCTGATCGCTACTGCGCCGGCGCCGGGTGCACAACCGGCTTGAAGCGGAAGAAGCGGCCCACCTCGCTGCGCCGAGGCTCCAGCCAGGTGCGTTGTTCCGCCGGGCCCTTGTCGGCGATCACTTCCACCAGGTCCGCAACGACCGAGTCGCCATCGGCGTAGTAGGAATGGCCCAGCAGGTCGGTCGCGACGTCGCTGGCGTCGATCGAATCCATGCCGGGCATCAGCACCAGCGGGTCGGCTGCGCCCAGCCGCGCAGCCTGGTGCACCGCCTTCGACGCTTTCAGCGCAATGTCGTTGGACGAGGCGTAGAGCGTGAGGCGGTTGTCCGGCTGCACCAGCGCGGGCGCGATCTGCGTCCGGAAGACGTCGGCATCGATGTCCGGCGCCATCAGCATGATCTGGCGGAAGCGGCTGCGCAGTTCGGGCTTTTCGGTGAACAGCTCGGCCAGGGCGCCCGCGGTGGCGCGGGTGCCCATGCTGTGGGCCAGCACATAGATGGTCTCGGCATCGAGGCGCTCGGCCAGGTCGCGGAAGAAGTCGCGCATCAGCGGCTGGCTCTTCGCCACCGAGCGCTCGTCCTCGCCATAGCCGAGCAGCGAATTCTGCGAGGGCCAGCTGTAGAACAGCGGTACGCCCTGGAAGCCAATGTCGTAGCTGATCTGCGCGGTACGGCGGGCGGCGTCTTCAAAGCCGGTGTTGTAGCCGTGCACGAACACCAGCGCGTGGCGTGAGCCGGCTTCGTCGATCTCGCTTGCGATCTCGTCGAGGAAGCGCTTGCGGTCCATCGGTTTCACCGATAGCAGCACGACGTGCTTTTCCGGGTCCTGGCGGAATTCCAGCAGCCAGGGGTTGGGGCCTTCCAGCTCGCCCATGCGATGGTCGCGCGGGATGCTGACTTCGGCGCTGCCGTAGCTGACCGTGTCCGAATAGGTGGTGCCGAAGGCCTGTGCCGGCGTGCTGCCATCGCCCGCAGCCCGGTTGGTGCCGAAGTGCACCTGCACACGCTTGTAGTTTGGTTCCTTGCCGCGCATCACCTGCGTGTCGTCGGGTGTTGGCGGCTGGACCTGGGTGGTTTCACAGGCGGCCAGCAAGGTCAGGCCGGCCAGGGCAAGGGTCTGGAGCAGGTTGCGGGCGTAGGTCTGCGGCATCGGGCTTCAGTGTGTGTCGAGATCAATCGGAGGCGGCGGCGCTCAGCCGCCCGCCACGTCTTTCAAGCCGGTTGCGATCGAGGCGAGTGTGGTGCCGGCAGCCATCGCGGCGGCCATCAGCTTTTGCAACGCTTCGACCTGGCCATGCAAGCGTTCCGGATTCAGGTTGCCGCTGCTGATCACCCCCGCGGCCTTGATCAGCATCGCATGCTGGCGCAGCTCACTGCGCTTGAGGGTGCCGCGCTGGCGGCCGATGATCATGCCGGTCGCGAAGCTCATCGTGATGCTGGTGGCGTACTGCAGGAATTCCTGCCATTCGCGCCAGTTGGCTGGCAGCACCGGTGTGTGGTCGATCAGCGCGATCACCGCGCTCATCAGCAGCACTGCGAGCAGCGCCATCGCAGCCGCACCGGCCAAAACCGGGCCGAAGCGGCGCTTGCTGTCACGCAGCGCGAAGTAGCCGAACGGCAGCGGGATGAACAGCGACGCTACGCGTAGCCAGAGCGTGGGCAGGTCGAGCCACACCGTGATCGTGAAATGGGCGACCAGCAGGAGCACCAGCGGCGCGATCCAGGGCCACCAGCCGTTGGTTTCGCTCGCGACATCGTCGTCCGGTGCGTCTGCTGTGGGCGCCACCGCATCAAGGCGCAGCTTCTGTTCGGCCAGTGCAGCCTCCAGCGCGCCAATGCGTTCGAGCAATGGCTTGAAGAGGTAGAGGTCGCGGGTGCAGTGCGGGCAGGCGAGCGCAGCGGCGTCGATTTCGCTAACGCAGTAGGGGCACTTCATTTCGCGATATCCAGCTTCAGCAGGGTTTCGGTTTCGCGGCCTTCGTTGTCCGACACGCGCAGCCGGATCGGGTGCAGGCCGGGCGGCATGCGTACATCGGCGAGTTCGATGCCTTCGGCGCTCAGACCGGCGCGTGCGCGCGGCAGCAGATCCACCGGCGGCGTGCTGAGGTAGGTCATCTCCACCGTCTTTGGATCGATCTTTGCGCCGCCGCGGGCTTTGAACGCAATCTTCAGTTTCAGCGGTGTCGCCAGCGCCTTTGCATCCGGTGCGGGCGAGACTTGCGTAACGCTCGGGCCACGCGTGATGCCGCGCATCGTCGGGATCTCGGCAGGCGGGCGGGCCGCTTCTTCGGGCGTGATCAGATCGAGCGCGCGGGCCTCTGCGGCGGCGACAAAGGCGGCGGTCAGGACCAGGCAGCGCAGGGCGTGGCGGCGTGTCGGGGCGGTCGTCATGTCGGGTTCCTGTTCTTTTCGGCCGGGGCTGGCGCTTGGACGAAGCCGAGAATGTAACGTAAGGGTGGTGCGCGCGGCAGCGCTACACGCATGGCGGGAATGTGAAGGATTGATTCGCCGGCACAGGTAAAATCGCGGGATGACTTCTGCCGCACCCGCCCCGCACCAGCCCGCCTTTGTTCACCTGCGCATGCATACCGAGTTCTCGATCGAGGACGGTATCGTGCGGATCGACGACGCCATCAAGGCCGCCGCGGCCGATGGCATGCCGGCCCTGGGCATTTCTGACCTGGCCAACCTGTTCGGCATGGTCAAGCACTACAAGGGCTGTCGCAGCGCCGGCATCAAGCCGGTGGCGGCGGTGGATGCGTGGATCACCAACGACGCGGATCGCGAAAAGCCCTTCCGCGTGATGCTGATCTGCAAGCACCGCGCCGGCTACGGCCAGTTGTGCGAACTGGTGACCAAGGCTTTTCTCGACAACCAGCACCGCGGCCGCGCCGAAATGCGCAAGGAGTGGTTCGAGAACGGCGCCGCATCGGGCCTGATCTGCCTCTCAGGCGCCATGCTGGGTGATGTAGGGGCTGCGATTGCCGCCGGCAACATCGAGTCTGCCCGCCGCCTGCTGGGCGACTGGTCGCGGCTGTTCCCGGACAGCTTCTACGTAGAGGTGCAGCGCGCCGGCCACCCGGGCACCGAGAGCTACATCCGGCAGGCGGCCGCGCTGGCCGCCGAGCTGGACTTGCCGGTGGTTGCAACGCACCCGATCCAGTTCCTCAAGCGGGAAGACTTCAAGGCGCACGAGGCGCGCGTGTGCATCGCGCAAGGCTATGTGCTGGCCGATACCCGCCGTCCGAAGAACTTCACCGAGGAACAGTATTTCAAGACACAGGCCGAGATGGCCGAGCTCTTCGCGGACATGCCCGAGGCGCTTGAAAACTCGGTCGAGATTGCGCGCCGCTGTTCGCTGACGATCACGCTGGGCAAGAACTTCCTGCCGCAATTCCCCACGCCCGAGGGCATGACGCTCGACGACTTCCTCGTCGCGGAAGCCAAGAAGGGCCTCGAAGACCGTCTGCGCGAGCTCTACCCGAACGAAGACGACCGCGAACGCGAGCGCCCGCGCTACGAGGCGCGGCTCAAGTTCGAGACCGACACCATCATCCAGATGGGTTTCCCGGGCTACTTCCTCATCGTTGCGGACTTCATCCAGTGGGGCAAGAACAACGGCGTGCCGGTGGGGCCGGGGCGGGGTTCCGGTGCCGGCTCGCTGGTCGCGTATTCGCTGAAGATCACCGACATCGACCCGACGGCGTACGCGCTGCTGTTCGAGCGCTTCCTCAACCCCGAGCGGGTGTCGATGCCCGACTTCGACATCGACTTCTGCCAGGACAACCGCTACCGCGTGATCGAGTATGTGCGCGAGCGCTATGGCAAGGATGCCGTGAGCCAGATCGCCACCTTTGGCACCATGGCCTCGAAAGCGGTGGTACGCGACGTCGGCCGCGTGCTCGATCTGCCGTATGGCTTGTGCGACCGGCTGTCGAAGGCGATTCCGGTGGTGCAGAACAAGCCGGTGTCGCTCGAAGAAGCGCTGGAGCAGGAACCCTCGATCCGCGAGATGATGGACGACCCGGGCGACGGCGAATCCATCCGCGAGCTGTGGGAGCTTGCACTGCCGCTCGAAGGCATGACGCGCGGTGTTGGCATGCACGCCGGGGGCGTGCTGATCGCGCCGGGCAAGCTGACCGACTTCTGCCCGCTCTACATCGCCGACGGTGAAGACGCCACGCCGGTGTCGCAGTACGACAAGGACGACGTCGAGCAGGTCGGCCTGGTGAAGTTCGACTTCCTCGGCCTGCGAAACCTCACCATCATCAAGCTCGCGCTCGAATACGTCGAGCGCCTGACGGGCGAGAAGATCGACCTGATGTCGCTGGGTTTCACCGACCCGGCGGCCTACCAGATCCTGAAAGACGCGAACACCACCGCGATCTTCCAGGTGGAATCGGACGGCATGAAGAAGCTTCTGAAGAAGCTCGGGCCGGACCGTTTCGAAGACATCATCGCTGTGTTGGCGCTCTATCGCCCGGGCCCGCTGGGCTCCGGCATGGTGGACGACTTCATCCTGCGGAAAAAAGGCCAGCAGGCGATCGACTACTACCACCCGGCCCTTGAAGGCTGTCTGTCGCCGACCTACGGCGTGATCGTGTATCAGGAACAGGTGATGCAGATCTCGCAGATCATCGGGGGATACACCCTTGGTGGTGCGGACATGCTGCGCCGGGCAATGGGCAAGAAGAAGCCCGAGGAAATGGCCAAGCACCGCGAGACCATCGCGGAGGGCGCGAAGAAACAGGGCTACGACCCGGAGCTGGCCGAGCGCCTGTTCGACCTGATGACCAAGTTCGCGGAGTACGGCTTCAACAAGTCGCACACCGCCGCGTATGCAGTCGTCACCTATCACACCGCATGGCTCAAGGCCCACCATTGCGCGGCCTTCATGGCCGCCACCATGTCGGCGGATATGGACAACACCGACACGGTGAAGATCTTCTTCGAAGACACCGTGGCCAACGGCATCAAGGTGCTGCCGCCCGACGTGAATGCCTCGAACTACCGCTTCGAGCCGACCGACGCGAAGACGATTCGCTACGGTCTGGGGGGCGTGAAGGGCGTCGGTGAGCCGGCGGTGAACGCAATCCTCGCGGCACGCAAAGAGGGCGGTCCGTTCAAGAATCTGTTCGACTTCTGCAAGCGGGTGGACCGCCGTGCAGTGAATCGTCGCGTGGTCGAAGCGCTGATCCGTGCCGGCGCTTTCGATACCCTGGATACCCACCGTGCGCGCCTGATCGCGTCGGTCGGCATCGCCATGGAAGCGGCCGAGCAGGCCGCCGCGAACGCCGCCCAGGTGGGGTTGTTCGATGCGCCGGAGCACGCCGAATCGCAGGCGATCCAGTACGTCGAAGCGCGCCCCTGGAAGGAGCGCGAACAGTTGATGGAGGAGAAGACCGCGATCGGCTTCTTCCTCTCCGGTCACCCCTACAACGCCTTCAAGGCCGAAGTTGCGCGCTTCATCCGCAAACCGCTGGCGCGGCTGGAGCCGCAGAAGGAGCCGCAGGTCTTTGCCGGTGTGGTGTCCGGCCAGCGCATCAAGATTGGCAACCGCGGCAAGATGTGCTTCGTGCAGCTTGATGACGGCACCGCGCAGCTTGAAGTGTCGGTGTTTGCTGAGGTGCTGGAGGCCAACAAGGGCCGCATCGTGCAGGACGAAGTGCTGATCGTCGAAGCCAAGGTCAGCCACGATGATTTCACCGGCGGCCTGCGCATCATCGCCGACAAGTTGATGACGTTGGGTGAGGCGCGCGCGCGTTTCGCCCGCACGCTGAAGCTGTCGATCAACGGCGAGGTGGCGGCGAGCGGCGGTCCGCGAGCGGCCGCAGAGCGGCTCGAAACCCTGCTGGCGCAATACCGTGCGCAGGGCGAGGGCGTGACCGGTTGCCCGATCCGCCTGCGCTACCGCAACACGGTGGCAGAGGCCGATCTGCCCTTTGGCCAGGGCTGGCGGGTGCGGCTTGAGGAGCCGCTGCTCGAAAACCTGCGCGACTGGCTGAGCCCGGAAGCGGTCGAAATCATCTACAACTAGACGCGCCAATTCGACCGCCTCGGCCGCCGCGGCGGTGGCGCCGCACAGCCGCCGCGCCCCGCGCCCCGCAGGCATGCAGCCGCTCAACCGCTTGCCAGCCTGTTCTCTGGCGACGAAAACCACTTTTCTGCAGTGGAATTGACGCAAGCGCGCCTGTCGAGGTTGCGCGGCGGGTTTGACCTGGATTAGCGTTTCAACCTGCGACGCCCGAGGGGGCTTTTCATGCCCCGGGGCAAGCCAATCCAGTCCGGCTGCGCACTGCGGCAGCCCAGCATGACCCATCCGTCTGATCCGGATTCGGGCTTCGAAGCAATGGGGGCTCGTTCCGTTTGCGTGAATGAGGACCTTCCATGTCACCGCAGTCTGTTCGCTCCGCTGGTGCATCGCTTCGCACCCTCCGCTCCCCGCTGACCTCCACGCTGATGTGCGCGCTGCTTCTGGCGCTCGCGGGATGCGGAAAGGGTAACCAGGCACCACAGGCCGGCTCGGCGCCTGAGGTCACAGTGCAGCCGGTGGTGGTGCAGGATGTGCCGATCGTGCCCGAGTTCGTCGGCCAGACGGAAAGCTCCCGACAGGTGGAGATTCGCGCGCGGGTGAGCGGCTTCCTTGAGAAGCGGCTATATCGCGAAGGGGCAATGGTGAAGGAGGGGCAGCCGCTCTTCCAGCTTGACCGCAAGCCCTTCGAGGCGCAGTTGCAGGTGGCGAAAGCACAGCTGGCGCAGGAAGAGGCGCGCTTGGTGACGGCGGAGGCCAACCGCAAACGCATCGAACCGCTGGCCGAGAAGAACGCGGTGAGCCAGAAGGACCGCGACGACGCGATCGGCAACTACCGTGCCGCGGCGGCCGGCGTTGAGGCCGCCAAGGCAGCCGTGATCACGGCGGAGTTGAATCTTTCCTATACCGGCATTCACTCGCCGGTGTCCGGGCTGGCGAGTTTCGCCAAAGTCGCGGAGGGCACTTACCTCGATCCGCAAAACAGCCTGCTGACCTATGTCGCGGCCCTGTCGCCGATGCGGGTGAACTTCAGCATCTCCGAGAATCAGCAGTTGAGTTTCGGTGACATGGTGAAGAAGGGGGTGGTGCGGGCGCCGAAAGAAGGGGACTTCCGCGTTGAAGTGGTGTTGGCCGATGGTTCGCGCTTCGAGGAAACCGGCCGGCTCACCTTTACCGATGCGTCCTTCAGTCAGGAGACGGGTACCTTCCTGGCGCGTGCCGAGTTGCCGAATACGAAGGGCACGCTGCGCCCCGGGCAGTTTGTCAGGGTGCGCCTCCACGGCGCCTATCGCCTCAACGGCATCGTGGTGCCGCAGCGCGCGGTGTTGCAGACGGCGCAGGGCAACCTTGCTTTCGTGGTCGATGCGGCGGGCAAGGCGCAGGTGCGACCGCTGCAGCTGGCGTCCATGCAGGGTGACAACTGGGTCGTCTCCGCCGGCCTCAAGGCGGGCGACAACCTGGTGGTGGACGGCGGCATGAAGCTTCGGCCGGATGTGCCGGTGAAGGTCGTGAAAACGCTTGAACCCTTCAAGGCGGACGTCGACCCGGTGCTGATGCCGCAAACCGAGCAATCTGCGGCGGCTGCGAAGTAAGGGAGCGCGAAAATGATCTCCCACCTCTGTATCCGGCGGCCGATTCTCGCCTCGGTGCTCTCGATCGTCGTGACGATCGCGGGCCTCGCGGCGATGTTCGCATTGCCGATCGCGCAGTACCCCGACATCTCGCCGGTTCAGGTCACGATATCCACCGCCTACCCGGGCGCCGATGCCAAGACGATCGAGGATTCCGTGGCCGCGCCGCTGGAAGCGCAGATCAATGGCGTCGACAACATGATGTACATGCAGTCGACCAGCTCGGCCGCAGGTCAGTATTCACTGACGGTGTACTTCAAGGTCGGCACCGATCCAGACATCGCGCAGGTGCAGGTGCAGAACCGCATCAGCCTCGCGATGACCCAACTGCCGGACATCGTGCAGAAGGCGGGTGTCAGTGTCGCGAAGCGCTCCAACAGCTTCCTGATGCTGCTGGGCCTGTATTCGCCCGACGGGCGCTTCGACGACAAGACGATTGCGAACTACGCGAACGTGTATGTGCTCGACGCGATCAAGCGTGTTCCGGGCGCCAACCAGGCCTCCATCATGGGCGTGCCGGACCTGGCGATGCGCATCTGGCTCAAGCCGGACCGCATGGCGGCGCTGGGCATCACGCCGACCGACATCCAGCGCGCCGTGTCGGCCCAGAACCAGCAGTTCGGTATCGGCCGCGTCGGTGCTTCACCGACGGATCGGCCGGTCGAGCTGACCTTCCCGGTTGTCGCGGGTGGGCGTTTCTCGGATCCGTCTGAATTCGAACGGATCATTTTGCGCACCGACGCCAAAGGTGCCGCGATCGTGCGGCTCGGGGACGTCGGGCGGGCCGAGGTCGGGCAAAAGGACTACCTCGTCCGCGCAACGATGAACGGCAAACCGACGACGCTGATTGCCGTGTATCAGCAAGCCGGCTCGAACGCGCTACAGGTCGCAAAGGATGTGCGCGCGATGATGGCGGAGATGAAGAAGACCTTCCCGGAGGGGATGGACTATCTCGTCTCGCTCGATACCACCACCTTCGTGCAGGATTCGATCAACGAAGTGGTGCATACGCTCTTTGAGGCAGTGGTGCTGGTCGTGCTGGTGGTTTACCTGTTCCTGCAGAACCTCCGTGCGACGGTGATCCCGACCGTCGCGGTGGTGGTGTCACTGGTGGGTACCTTCATCGGCATGACGCTGCTGGGGTTCTCGATCAACATGCTGACGCTGTTCGGCCTGGTGCTCGCGATCGGTATCGTGGTGGACGATGCGATCGTGGTGATCGAGAACGTCGAGCGCAACATGCACGAGTTCAAGCTTTCGCCGCGTGACGCGGCGTTCAAGGCGATGGACGAAGTGACCGGGCCGGTGATCGCGATCGTGCTGGTGCTCTCCGCCGTATTCATTCCGGTCGCCTTCATCAGCGGCACGACGGGCCTCCTGTACAAGCAGTTCGCCATCACCATCGTGATCTCGGTGGCGCTCTCCGGCTTCGTGGCCCTGACGCTCACGCCAGCGATGGCGGCCCTGATGCTGAAGCCCCAACACGGCGAGCCGAACCGCTTCTTCCGCTGGTTCAACCGTGTGTTCGACCGGATGACGACGAGCTATGCGGCAGGGGTGCAGTTGACCATCAAGCGCGTCGCCGTGGCGATGCTGGTGTTTGCCGTGATGGTCGCGGCCATCCTTGGCCTCTTCAAGCACATCCCTGGCTCCTTCGTGCCGATGGAAGACCAGGGCTATGTACTGGCCGCCACGATCCTGCCGGACGCGGCGAGTCTGGATCGCACGCAGAAGACGACCGAGCGGGTTGCGCAGGACTTCGCCAAATTGCCCTCGGTGCGCAACACGTCTTCCATCCCCGGTTTCAGCATGATCGACAACCAGATGAAGTCGAGCGCCGGCATCGTGTTCGTCGAGATGAAGCCCTTCGAGGAGCGTGGCGGCGGCCTGCGGGCGTCGGCCAAAGCGGCGGTGTTCCAGGCGCGTAAGGCGAGTGCCACGATTCAGGATGGGGTGGTGGTGCCGTTGATGCCGCCGCCGATTCCGGGGCTGGGCAGTTCAGGCGGCTTCGAGTTCTGGATTCAGAGCAAGGGCGGCGCGAACTACGCCGAAGTCGACCGGGTGACCAAGGCGTTTGTGGCAGAGGCGAAGAAGCGGCCCGAGCTGGCCGACATGACCACGCTGGTGAACGCGGCATCGCGCCAGTTGAAGGTGGAGGTCGACCGCAACCGTGCGGAGACGCTCGGTGTGCCGGTGCAGGATGTGTACGCCGCGATGCAGACGCTGTTTGGCTCGCTGTACGTGAGTCAGTACAACGCCTTCTCGCGCGTCTTCCAGGTGATCTTGCAAGCCGAACCGAAGTACCGCGAATCGCCTGACGACCTGCAGAACATCTATGTTCGCCAGTCCGGCGGGAAGATGCTGCCCTTGTCCGCGGTCACCACGACGCACTTCACCACCGGCGCCGAGCTGATCAGCCGCTTCAACGGTTTCTCGGCGGCCAAGGTCACCGGCAACGCGGCTGCCGGCTACAGCTCGGGGCAGGCGATTCAGGCGATGGAGGAAGTGGCGGCGGAGACGCTGCCCGAGGGCTTCTCGTTCGCATGGTCTGGCCTCGCTTACGAGGAGAAACAGGCGGGCGGTACCACTGCCGTCGTGTTCGCCTTCGGCATCATCATGGTGTTCCTGATCCTGGCGGCGCAGTACGAGTCCTGGGGCCTGCCGTTCTCGGTGATTACCGCGGTGCCCTTCGGCATCTTCGGTGCGCTGGTAGCCATCTTCCTGCGTGGTCTGGAGAACGACATCTACTTCCAGGTCGGTCTCGTTACGTTGGTCGGCCTGGCCGCGAAGAACGCAATCCTGATCGTCGAGTTCGCGGTGCTGAAACGTCAGGAAGGGCTGCCGATCGTCGAGGCTGCGGTTGAAGCGGCGCGATTGCGGCTGAGACCGATCGTGATGACGTCGATGGCCTTCATCGCAGGCGCCGTACCGTTGGCGATCGCGACCGGGGCGGGCGCGAACTCGCGGCACTCGATTGGTACCGGGCTGATCGGCGGCATGATCGGCGCGACCACGCTGGCGCTGTTCTTCGTACCCCTGTTCTTCGTGATGGTGCAGACGTTAGGCGAGAAGCTGGGCGGGAAGAAGGCCGCTACCGGGGAGGCGCATCATGAGTAAGAAGCTTCAGCGCTCTGTGTTGAGCCTCACCCTTGCGTCGATGCTGGGCGGCTGCGCGCTGTTCCATAGCGAGACGAAGCCAGCACTTCAGCCGTACGAACGGTGGCGCAGCGAAAATCCCGCGCCGTCCGCATCCGACGTGGATGCCGAACTGGCGCACGATTTCTGGACCGCGTTTGACGATCCGACGCTCAACCAGTTGATGGATCTGGCGTTTGTGGCCAACCCGGATGTGCGCATTGCCGCAGCCAACGTTGAAAACTATCGTGCCCGCGTGACGGCTACCGGGGCCGACCGTTTTCCGCAATTGGGGCTTGGTGCGCAGGCCGCGCGCGGCAAGGGAGGCGACTTCCCGCCCAAACCCGCCAATGCCTTCTCGGTGGGCCTCAACCTGACTTGGGAAATCGACTTGTGGGGCAGGCTTGCGCGCGCGACCGACGCCGCTCGGGCCGACCTGCTGGCCCAGCGCGAAGTGCAGCGCGGCGTCTGGTTGTCGCTCGCGTCTTCCGTTGCCCAAGGCTACTTCACGCTGCGCCAGCTCGATAGCCAGCTGGAGATTTCGCGCAGCACGCTGGCTTTGCGCAAGACCAGTCTCGATCTGTTTCAGCTGCGTTTTGACGGCGGCGTGATCTCAGAAGTCGAGCTTGCGCAGGTGCGTTCGGAATACGAACAGGCGGTCTCAGCCGTACCGCAGATCGAGGCTGCGATCGGAAAAGCGGAAAACGCCTTGTCGGTGCTGTTGGGGCGCAACCCGGGGCCAATCGAGCGCGGCAAGGCACTTGCTGATCTGCGCGATCCGGATGTGCCGGCTGGGCTGCCTTCACAACTGCTGACTCGCCGGCCCGACATCCGCTCCGCCGAAGCGCAGCTTGCGGCGGCAGATGCCCGCGTCGATGCGGCGCGCCTCGCATGGTTCCCGAGCATCAGCCTGACCGGGCTCTTTGGTGTGGCGAGCGGCGATCTTTCTGCGCTCTTCAATGATGGCAACCAGGTCTGGAGCGGTGTCGCAGGACTGACTCAGCCCATCTTCGACGCCGGGCGAATCGGCGCCAGTGTCGACAGCGCCCGTGCCACGCGCGAAGCCTTGGTCGCCCAGTACCAGAAGACGGTGCAGAACGCTTTCCGCGAAGTTGATGATGCGCTGGTGTCGCGCGTGAAGCTGCGCGAACAGCTCGCAGCCTCGACACGCCAGGTTGAAGCGCTGACGCGCTATGCCGAGCTCGCGAAGCTTCGCTACGAGAATGGCTACACCAGCTATCTCGAAGTGATCGACGCCGATCGTGCGTTGTTCTCGGCTGATCTGAACCGCATCGCAACACAAAGCGCGGTGCTGGGAGCGTCGCTGGAACTCTATCGCGCGCTCGGTGGGGCGTGGATGGACAAGCGGATCGAAGCGCAGGCCAAACCTGCGGGGTAAGACCTGCTGACGTTGTGCATCCGCGACGCAAAGTTTTGTCAGGCTTTGCGTCCGCGGGTTGCGCGCGGATAATCGCGCCACATTGATTTGGAGGGATTTCCGCATGAGAGCACTTCGCATTGCCGTAGCCGTTGCCGCCGTTGCCGCTGCCAGCCAGGCACACGCCGTGGGTGTTGGCGTACGCGCGGGCACAACCGGTATTGGTGCCGACGTTGGCTTCAGCGTTGCGCCGACGCTGCTCGCACGGGTTGGTTACTCCTACCTGAACTACAGCAACACCGTCGAAGTGACCGACGTCAAATACGACGGCAAGCTCAAGCTGTCGAACGGCAGCTTGCTGCTCGACTGGAGCCCGCTGGGCCCGTTCCGCATCACCGGCGGCCTGATCCTCAACGACAACAAAGTCGACGTCACCGGCACGCCGACGGGCAGCACCTACACGATCAACGGCAATACCTACCCGGCCGCCGCAGTCGGCACGCTGAATGGCACCGTCAAGGTGGGCAACAAGGCGGCGCCCTACCTGGGCATTGGCTACGGCAACGTCGCCACCGCAGGCGTGAACTTCTACTTCGACCTCGGTGTGGTATTCCAGGGGACGCCGAAGGCGGAGCTGACCGCCAACTGCGGCAGCGCAATCGTCGGCACGCCGGCCTGTTCGCAACTGCAGAGCGACGTTGCGGCCGAGCAGGCCAAGCTCGCTGATGACCTGAAGAAGTTCCAGTACTACCCGGTTGCCAACATCGGCATCACGATTGGCTTCTGATCGCCTCGTTGCGGTCTTGGCGGGCGCCTGCGGGCGCCCGTCGTCGTTTCAGGAGTTGCATGTGACCCGCTCGCTTTTGCTTGACTCGCCGCTGTTGGCGCCGGCGCTGGATGCGGCGAAGGATGCGCCACGCCGACGCAAGAACCTCAACCTGCATACCTCGACCGACGCTCCGGCGCAGCGTTTCTTCAACGCGATGGAGCCGGACAGCTATGTGCGTCCGCACCGGCATCTGGATGCCGGCAAGGAGGAGACTTTGCTGGTGGTTCGCGGCAGCGTCGGCGTATTTGAATTCGATGACGACGGTGCGGTGATCCGTGCTGCGCGCTTGTCAGCGAGCAGCGATGCCTTCGGCCTTCATGTGCCGCTTGGCGTATGGCATTCGCTCGTCGCACTTGAGTCGGGTACGGTGTTCCTCGAGGTGAAGGGCGGGCCGTATGTGCCTTTTTCGCCCGAAGACTTTGCGCCCTGGGCTCCCGCTGAGGGCGACGCCGCGGCGGCCGACTTCATCGCGGCGCTGCGCCGCAATCTGGGCTGAACCATGCTGGACATCGTGCTCGTTCACCCCGAGATTCCGCCCAACACCGGCAACGCGATCCGGCTGAGTGCCAACGTTGGCGCCCGGCTGCATCTGGTGGAGCCGCTGGGTTTCGATCTCTCTGACAAGCAGCTCAAGCGCGCCGGCCTTGACTACCACGACCTCGCACATGTCACGGTACATCCAGACTGGGCTGCCTGCCGTGCGGCACTCGCCGGCAAGCGTTTCTTCGCGCTGACCTCGCGCGGCACGGTGCGGTACGACACCGTGCGCTATACGCCGGACGATGTGCTGGTATTCGGCTGCGAAACAGCCGGATTGCCGCAAGCGATTCGCGATGAATTCGATGCGGAACACTGCCTGCGTGTGCCGATGTGGCCGGGCAATCGCAGCATCAACTTGTCCAACACCGTCGCGCTGGTCGCTTACGAAGCGTGGCGGCAGCACGGCTTCGCGGCAGGCATCTGAGCGCACTGTCGCGCCAGCGGGCAGAATGACGGGCTGGTCGTCTGGGATTGGAAAGGACTGCTCGTATGCGTCATTGGCCTCTGCTGGTGCCCGTGGTGGCGATAGCCCTGCTTGGCGCGGCGCTCAATTTGCCGCTCGGTACGGCGCTGACGATTGCCTGCGTGGTGGCCTTGATGGCGGTTGTCATTGCGGCCGTCCATCACGCGGAGGTCGTTGCGCATCGGGTCGGCGAGCCCTTCGGCACGCTGGTGCTGGCGCTCGCGATCACGGTGATCGAGGTGGCGCTGATCGTCTCGATGATGCTTGCCGGCGGACCTGAAAAGGCGGCGGTCGCACGTGATTCGGTGTACGCCACGGTGATGATCATCTGCACTGGCGTAATCGGCGCCTGCCTCGCCGCTGGCGCCTTGCGCCACCGCGAACAGTCTTTTCGCACCGAAGGTGCCGGCCCCGCACTGGCTGCCTTGGTGACGATGGCCACGATGGTGCTGGTGCTGCCGATCTTCACCACCTCGGCGCCAATTGCCCAGTACTCGACCTCGCAATTGGTGTTCATCGCGGCCGCGTCACTGGTGCTTTGGGCGGTCTTTGTCTTTGTGCAGACGGTGCGGCATCGCGACTACTTCTTGCCGCCGGACGATGCTCACGATGCCGACACGCACGCTTCGCCGCCGAGCAAGGCAGCGGCGCTCGCCAGCTTTGGCTTGCTGCTGGTGTCTCTGGTGGCGGTGGTCGGGCTCGCGAAGGTGCTTTCGCCGCAGATTGAGGCGGCGGTGGCTGCGGCTGGTGCGCCACAGTCGGTGATCGGTATTGCGATCGCGATGCTGGTGCTGTTGCCGGAAACCACAGCAGCACTGCGCGCCGCCATGGCGAACCGGCTGCAGACGAGCATGAACCTCGCGCTTGGCTCGGCTTTGGCCAGCATTGGCCTGACGATTCCGGTGGTCGTGCTGGCGGCAGTCTGGTTCGATCTGCCGCTGGTATTGGGGCTGGATCCGAAGGATTTGGTGTTGCTTGCGCTCGCGTGCCTTGTCAGCACGATCACGCTTGGCACCGGCCGCACGAACCTGATGCAGGGCGCGGTGCACCTGGTGATCTTTGCGGCCTTCCTGTTCCTCTCACTGGTGCCTTGAGCCCCGGCTCAGCCGGCGAGCAGCCTGACCAGCAGGCCGGCAAGCGCGCAAGCGCCGATCACGTGGATCACATTGCGCTTGAAGCGGAACAGCGCGATCGCAGCCGCTACCGCAATGGCCGCTGATATCGCATCGAAGCGGCCCGAGAACCCGGCCGGCCACAGCACGTGGTAGCCGAAGAACAGCGCAAGGTTGAGGATCACGCCGACCACCGCTGCCGTGATGGCGGTGAGTGGCGCGGTGAACTTCAGGTCGTTGTGCGTCGCTTCGACCAGTGGCCCGCCTGCGAGGATGAACAGGAAGGACGGCAGGAAGGTGAACCAGGTCACCAGGGTGGCCGCCACCGCGCCTGCCAGAAACAGGCTGTCGGGGCCGAACACCGCCTTCACATAGCCGCCGACAAAACCGACGAAGGCCACCACCATGATCAGCGGCCCGGGCGTCGTTTCACCCAGCGCGAGCCCGTCGATCATCTGCGTCGGCGTCAGCCAGCCGTAGTGGGTGACGGCACCCTGGTAGACGTACGGCAGCACCGCGTAGGCGCCGCCGAAGGTCAGCAGCGCGGCCTTGGTGAAGAACCAGCCCATCTGCGTCAGATCGTGACGCCAGCCGAAGTGCAAGGTCAGCAGGCCCATCGGGATCAGCCATAGCGCGGCGCCAACGATCGCAATGCTCATCAGCCTGCCCCAGCGGAAGCGCGCATGCGGCGGCGTAGGCGTGTCGTCGTCGATCAGCGCCAAGCCGTACGATTTCTGCGCACTGCCGTGTCCGCCGCCGGTCTTGAATGTTTCAGGCGCCACGCGGCCGCCGATATAGCCGATCAGCGCCGCGGCCGCGACGATGGCCGGGAAGGGCAGGTTCAGCGCGAAGATCGCGACGAAGGACGCGGCCGCGATGCCCCACAGGATGCGGTTCTTCAGTGCCCGCGACCCGATGCGATGGGCCGCCTGCACCACGATTGCGGTAACCGCCGGTTTGATGCCGTAGAACAGCCCGGCGACCAGCGGCACATTGCCGAAGGCGATGTAGACCCACGAAAGCGCGATCAGGATCAGCAGAGAGGGCAGCACGAACAGCGCGCCCGCCACGATGCCGCCCCAGGTGCGGTGCATCAGCCAGCCGATGTAGGTGGCCAGTTGCTGCGCCTCGGGGCCGGGCAGCACCATGCAGTAGTTCAGTGCATGCAGGAAGCGGCGCTCGGAGATCCAGCGGCGGCGCTCGACCAGTTCCGCATGCATGATCGCAATCTGCCCGGCGGGGCCGCCGAAGCTGATGAAGCCGAGTTTCAGCCAGAACAGGAAGGCTTCGCGGAAGCTGACCGCTGGCGGCGCGGCGGAGGGTGAGGCGTGCGTCATGTCGGGGGCTCACGGATTGTCCAGGCTCGACGTGGCCCGGATCGTATGCGCGAGATTGTCGCCCGCAGAACGGAAAACGCCCACCGGTTTTAGCCGGCGGGCGTTGGCTTGCGTGAAGTGCTGCGTCAGGCGGTGGCTTCGACCGGCTTCTTCAGCGCATATAGCGCCACGGCGGTGACCGCGGTGCCCGCGACCAGCGCGAGGATGTAGCCGCCGAGGTTGCCCACCGCATTCGGGATCGGCAGCACGAACACGCCACCGTGCGGCACACGCAGCGTGCAGCCCAGCACCATCGACAGCGCACCGGCGGTGGCCGAGCCGGCCATCAGTGCCGGGATCACGCGCAGCGGGTCCTTCGCCGCGAAGGGGATCGCGCCTTCGGTGATGAACGAGATACCCAGCACCGCGGTGGCCTTGCCGGCTTCGCGTTCGTCTTCCGAGAAGCGGTTCTTGAACAGCATCGTCGCGAGCGCGATGCCCAGCGGCGGCGTCATGCCGGCGGCCATCACCGCGGCCATCGGTGCGAACACGTCACTGCCGAGCAGGCCGGTGGCGAAGGCGTAGGCCGCCTTGTTGATCGGTCCGCCCATGTCGAAGGCCATCATCGAACCGAGCAGCAGGCCGAGGAACACCGCGCTGGAGCCCTGCAGGCCCTTGAGCCATGCGGTGATCGCGCCGAGCACTGCAGCGACCGGCTCGCCGACCACGTAGTACATCAGCAGGCCAACGATGGTGGTGCCGAGCAGCGGTAGGATCAGCACCGGCTTGAGGCCGTCTAGATTGCGGCCAAGCTGGATCTTGTCGTTGAGGAATTTCACCGTGTAGCCGGCAAGGAAGCCCGCGGCGATACCGCCGAGGAAGCCTGAGCCGATCGATGCGGCGATCATGCCGCCGATCATGCCGGGCGCGAGGCCGGGGCGATCCGCGATCGAGTGTGCGATGTAGCCGGCGAGGATCGGCACCATCAGCGCGAAGCCGCTCTTCGCGCCAATCGTGAACAGCGTCCAACCCAGCGTGCCCTTGTGTGCGTCGTCGTACACATAGATGCCGCCCAGCGCGAAGCCGAGTGCGATCAGCAGGCCGCCTGCGACGACGAAGGGAATCATGAAGGATACGCCGGTCATCAAGTGCTTGTAGGCACCGGTGCGCGCGGCCGATTGCTGGGCCTTAACATCCTTCACCTTGTCGGCCATGTCAGCGGCGGCGCCGACGCGTGCTTCGGTCAGCGCGGTGCGGATCAGGGCCGCGCCGTCGTTGATGGCGGCCTTGGTGTTGGTCTCGTAGATGCGCTTGCCGGCAAAACGGCTCTTGTCCACCTTGGTGTCTGCCGCGATCACGACGATCTCGGCATTCGCGATTTCATCGGCCGTCAGCGCGTTCTGCGCGCCGACCGAGCCTTGGGTCTCGACCTTGATCGTGCGGCCGACCGCCTTGGCGCCGCCTTCCAGGCCTTCTGCGGCCATGAAGGTGTGCGCGATACCGGTGGGGCAGGAGGTGATCGCCACGATCTGCGGCATCGCGGGGTTCCGTGCAGTGGCAGCGGGCTGCGCTGCCGGCGAAGCGGCGCCGGCCAGGGCCTGGCGGATTACGCTGTCTGCGTCACGGATCGCCGGTGCGGTGGGGCCCTCGACGATCCGCTTGGCGCCGAAGCGGGCTTTGTCGACCTGTGTATCGGCGGCGATGATGACCAGATCGGCTGCTGCGATGTCGGCATCGCTCAGTGCGTTGCGGGTGCCAACCGACCCCTGCGTTTCGACGCGGATCGTGTGGCCCAGCCGCGCAGCAGCTTGCTCAAGCGCTTCGGCGGCCATGAATGTGTGCGCGATGCCGGTGGGGCAGGCGGTCACGGCGACTATGCGTGCCATGGTGGATCTCCTCTTTTGGTGTGCTGTGTGGTGTGCGTGTCGGAGTCAGGCGACTACGGTGGTGCGTATGCGTTCGGCGAGTGCGCGTACCTCATCGGGTGCCGGCAGATGCGGCCCGAGCCTGGCGAGCTTGGCTGCCGAAAAAGCGGTTGCAAGCTGTGCGGCGGCCTTGAGGCTTGCGCGTTCCAGCGTTGCGGCCACGATGCCGGCCACCATCGCGTCGCCGGCACCGACGGTGCTGACGGGCTCGATTTCCGCCGGGTGTGCTAGCAGCGCTTCTTCGCGATTCAGGAACAGCGCGCCATCGCCGCCCATCGAGACGACCAGGGTGCGGAGTGCCGGCGTGTCGTGCAGCAGCTTGCGGCCTGCTGCGACGACTGCGTCGACGTCCGGCAGCGCATGGCCGACCAGTTCGGCGAGTTCGTCGCGGTTCGGTTTTGCGATATCCGGCCCGGCCGCGATCGCCGCGGCCAGTGCCGCACCGCTGGCATCGAGCAGGCTACGCCCGCCGCGCTGGCGTACCGCTTCGATCAGGCGGGCATAGATCTCGGCCGGCCAACCCGGAGGCAGGCTGCCTGCGAGCACAACCCAGCCCGCCTGCGGTAGCAGGGCATCCAGGCAGGCCTCGAAGTGAGCCGTCGCCTGTGCGATGGCATCAGCGGAAAGGCTGGGGCCGGGCATGTTCACGTCGGTGGTCTCGCCGGTTGCGCGGTCTACCAGTTTGGTGTTGATGCGGGTCAGGCCGTCGAGGTAGTGGAAGCGGTTGTCGATCTGCTTTGCGGCAAACAGTGCCTCGAACTGCGCGGCGTTGTCACGCCCGAGCAGGCCACTGACTGCTGTCGGCACGCCATAGTCGGCGAGGCAGGACGCGACGTTGATGCCCTTGCCGCCCACGTCGGCCTGCATGCTCAGCGCGCGGTTGACCTCGCCAAGCTTGAGCTCACTCACCGCGATCGTGTGATCCAGCGCCGGGTTCAGCGTGAGCGTCAGCACCACGGGGCTGCGGGATGTAGCGATCGAGTTCATAGCGCGCGCACCGCTTCGGGGGTGCTGGCCGCGACTGCGCGTTCGGCCAGTGTCTGCATGGCGGCGAGCGACTCGCTGCGCAGTGCGGCCTTCACCGACGCGACGTCCTGCGCGCTCATCGACAGTTCATCGACGCCGAGGCCGGTGAGGATGCGGGCACCCAAGGGATCCCCCGCAAGGCCGCCGCACACGCCCACCCATGTGCCGGATGCCTTTGCGGCCCGTACGGTACTGGCGATCAACGTCAGCACCGCGGGGTGCAGGCTATCGGCCTGAGCGGCCAGATCCGGGTGCTGGCGGTCGATCGCCAGCGTGTATTGCGTCAGGTCGTTGGTGCCGATCGAGAAGAAGTCGACCAGCGGCGCGAAGCGGTCGGCCATGACCGCGACGGCGGGCACTTCCACCATGATGCCGATCGGCACCACCGGGCCATCCACCTGCGCACGGGCACGGGCGCAATGGGTGCGAAGGGCTTCGATCTCGACGGTGTGCGTGACCATCGGGAACATGATCTTGATCGGGCCGTGTTTGGCTGCGCGATACAACGCGCGCAACTGGGTGTAGAGCAGGTCCTGGCGGGTCAGCAGCAGGCGCGCGCCACGCACGCCGAGGAAGGGGTTTTCTTCCGCCGGCAGGTTCAGGTAAGGCACCTGCTTGTCGCCGCCGATGTCCAGCGTGCGGATGATCAGCGGCCGGCCGGCCATCACCTCGGTCATCTCGCGGTAGATGCGGTATTGCTCGTCCTCGTCCGGCGCGGTGTCGCGTTCAAGGAATAGGAACTCGGTGCGCATCAGGCCCACGCCCTCTGCGCCAGCCTCGATCGCCGCGGCGGCCTGCTTGGCGTTGGCGACGTTGGCTGCGATTTCGACGCGGTGGCCGTCGGTTGTTTCGGCGGGCTGGTGGCGGCTTTCGCGCAGGGCGGCACGGGCGGCGGCCTGTGCGGCGATAACCGCTTCGGCGCGGTCGAGGTCGGCGCCCGCCACATCAAGGTACACCGCGCCGACGCTGCCATCGATTACCGCCTTGCTGCCCTCGGGGGCCGCGAGCAGCGCGCTGCCGGCGGCGACGATGGCCGGCAGGCCCAGCGTGCGAGCGAGGATGGCGGTGTGCGAAGTCGGCCCGCCGCCACTGATGGCAAGGCCGACGATGAAGCGCATGTCGAGCTGCAGCGTGTCGGACGGCGTCAGGTCTTCTGCGACCAGGATGCTCGGTGCGTTCAGGACCATGCGCTGCCGTGTCACGCCGAGCAGGGTGCCCAGCACCCGCTCGCCGACGTCGCGCAGATCGGTGGCGCGGGCGGCGAGCAGCGGATCGGCGAGGCTCTGCAACTTCTCTACGCGCGCCTTGATCACATGCTGCCAGGACCACGCCGGGCCGTGACCGTGCAGGATCTGCACCATGGCATCGCGCAGCAGTTCGGCGTCGCTTAGCAGTTCGCGATGCGCGCTGAAGATGGCTGCCTCATTGGCGCCAAGGCGGCTGCGGGTTTCCGCTTCGAGCACGCTGAGCGCATCGCGCACCTTCAGCACCGCGGCTTCCAGCGCTTCGCCGTCGGCGATGACGTCACCCGGGGTGTCCTGGATGTCGAAGCGCTGCGCGGCGTGATGCACCAGCTGGCCGATTGCGAGGCCGGGGCTCGCGCCAAGGCCGTAGAGCGTTTGCGAGGCGTGCTCGGGCAGCCAGTCTGGCGCTTGGCGGCGCGCTGCCATCGCGTTGCGGCGTGCGCGCTCGGCATCGGCCTGTTCCTCGGACGACAGCGTACGCATCACTTCCAGCATGGCGTCGACCGCGCGGCGTGCGTCGTTGCCGCGTGCGGCAACATTGAGTGTGTCGCCGCGCGTGGCGCCGAGCGAGAGCAGGCCGGTGAGCGCTTTTGCGTCAGCGAACTCCAGCCCTTTGACGATGCGGATCTCGCTGCTGAAACGCTTGGCAACCTCGGTCCAGCGTGTCGCCGGGCGGGCGTGCAAGCCATTCGGATAGTCCAGCGCCCAGCTCGCCTCGGCGTCGGCCGGCCACGGCAGCGCGACCGGGGCGGGGAAGGGTGGTGCCGCGGGGACGTCGGCCAGCGCGCTCACGATCAGCTCCGGGTCGTCGGTCTCGACCAGCATCTCGATGCTCTCGGGACGCTGCATCAGGCGGGTCAGGCGCCGCAGCAGGGCAATGTGTTCGTCGGACTGTGCCGCGATCGCGACGATCAGCCGTGCGGGCTCGCCGTCTTTCCAGCTCACGCCGTTCCGGATCTGCACCACGGCCACACCGGTACGGCGGATCAGGTGACGGTCGTCGACCATGCCGTGCGGTATCGCGACCGTTGCTCCCAGCAGCGTATTCGCGACTTCTTCGCGCTTGAGCAGGCTGTCTACATAGCCCGGCTCGATGTAGCCGGCCTCAACCAGAAGTTGCCCCGCAAGGCGGATCGCAGCCGTCTTGTCGGTGGCCTGAGCGTTCAGCAAAACGCACTTGCTTGTAATCGTTTCCATCGCCTACTCCGAGCGTGCATGCCAAGATTGGATGTTCTCTTTGTAATCGATTACATTTGATGTGTCAAAGATTTTTATTTATCCCTCGCTTGTTCGGGCTTCAAAGCCTTTGCTGGATGGAGGTTGGGTCCGTGGCTAAAAGCGTTCCAGCAAGAAAATTGCTGCTCAGAACGCACACCTCCCGGGTTTTGGGGCAGAATGAATGCGTAATCGATTACATTGCGGCGGGGTAGGGCATGGCTCGGATCATTGATGTGGCGAAACACGCAGGGGTGTCTGTGGCCTCCGTCTCCCGCGTGCTGTCCGGCTTGCCTGGCGTCAGCGAAGACACCCGGGCGCGCGTCCAGGCCGCCGCGAAGGCGTTGAACTATCGGCCTGACCTGGCTGCGCGGCGACTACGCTCGCGCCGTACCGACACCATCGGGCTGATCGTGTCGGATATCCGTAACCCATTCTTTACCGAGGTCAGCCGCGCGGTGGAGGACATGGCCTACGAACACGGCCAGCGCGTGATCCTGTGCAATGCCGATGAGGACCCGGAGAAGGAGGCCTTCTATCTGGAGCTGATGCACAACGAGAACGTCAGCGGCGTGATCCTGTCGCCGACGCTGCAACTGCTCTCGCAGTTCCGCGCGAGCGACTACACCTTCCCGGTGGTGCTTGTGGACCGTTGCGAACGCAGCACCGAAGCCGACGCTGTCGTGCTCGACAACGTCGACGCGGCCTACCGCCTGACTGAACATCTGATCGAGCGCGGCCACCGCCGCATCGCCTTTCTGTATGGTGCGGGCAGTGCGACGGGCCAGCAGCGGAACGAGGGCTACTCTCTGGCGATGGCGCGCGCCGGATTGGCTGCACAAGCCTCCGCCTTGCGGCCGGTGGTGGCCGATGCGCGCGATGCCGCGCTTGAGCTCCTCGCCGGTCGGCAGCCGCCCGAGGCGCTCATGGCAAGCAACGGCCTGCTATTGCTCGGGGTTGCAGAAGCGGTGCGGGAGCTGGGCCTGCCGTGCCCGGAACGTATCGCCGTGGCAGGCTTCGATGACCTGCCTTGGGTCCGCTTGGTGGATCCGGGCTTTACGGTGATTGCACAGCCCACCTACGACATCGGGCATGCCGCGATCGAATTGCTGTTGCAGCGCATAGCGCAGCCCTCGCAGGCGGTTCGCCGCGTGGTGCTGCGCGGTGAGCTGATCGTCCGTGGTTCTACGGCGCAGCGCGTCACCGCGCCGGCCTGAGGGCCGCGATCAGCCTTCGATCTTGGGGTCGCGCGCGAGCAGGCGCTCGACCGCTTCGCGTGGCGGCAATCCCTCGTGCAGCACGGCGTCGACCGCCGCGGTGATCGGCATGTCCACGCCGAGCCTGCGCGCCAGCGCGGCCACTTCACGCGCAGTCGGTACCCCTTCGGCGACATGGCCCAGGCTGTCGAGGATCTCGTCGAGCTTGCGGCCTTCGGCCAGGGCGAGGCCGACGCGGCGGTTGCGCGACAGATCGCCGGTACATGTGAGGATGAGGTCGCCTACGCCAGCGAGGCCGCTGAAGGTTTCACGACGCCCGCCAAGTGCGAGGCCGAGGCGCGTGATCTCCGCCAGGCCGCGCGTGATCAGCGCGGCGCGGGCGTTGAGCCCGAAGCCCATGCCGTCGCAGATGCCGGTTGCAATCGCCAGCACATTCTTCACCGCACCGGACACCTCGGCGCCGACTACGTCGTCCGCCGCGTAGATGCGCAGCCGGTTGTGATGCAGCTGTGCCGCCCAATGCGTTGCAAAAGCGAGCGAATTGCCGGCAAGCGTGACGGCGCCTGGAAGCCCGGCCGCGACTTCCTGCGCAAAACTCGGGCCGGTCAGCACTGCAACCGGGTGCTCGGCACCAAGCTCTTCCGCCGCAATATCGTGTGGCAGCTTGCCGGTGCCGACCTCGAGCCCCTTGCAGGCCCAGATTACCGGGAGCGACGGCGCCAGCTCGGCGACCGAGCGAAGGCAGAAACGCAGGCCGGCCGTGGGTGTGACAACCAGCACCAGGTCCGCGCCGGAGAATGCTTCGGCGTGCGAGTCGACAACGTCGACCGATGCTGGCAGTTTCACGCCGGGTAGCAACGGATTCTCGCGCGAGCTGCGCAACTGCGCCTGGAGGTCGGTCTCCCGCCCCCACAGTGCGATCGAATGGCGCGCGGAAAAGCTGAGGGCCAGTGCAGTCCCCCAAGCGCCCGAACCCAGGATGGCGATGCGGCTCATGGTGCTTTCACTCTAGGCTGGTTGGCGGGAAAGTGCGTGGCAGGCAGCGCGCTGGCGCTGCCGCACGCTGGGGGCATCAGTCGCCCCAGACATCCTGGGCGCGGGCGAAGCCGCTTGCGCCGTCGCGATGTTTGACGCGGACCCAGCCGGAACTCAGCTTCTCGCCGAACTCGAGGATGACATCCTTCTCGGCGCGGAAAGCCACCGGGCTGGCGGCGTCGGCCTGCTGGTAGATGTCGGCGGTGGCCGCGGTGACGATCACGGTGCGGGCATTGGCGAGCGATTTACGCTCGATCCAAGCGATGCCACCCGATGCGTCACGGACCTTGGCCCACTGATCCAGCCCGACGATCAGTTCGACCGGCGTACCGCGCTGGATCACGAAGAGCTTCTTGCCTTGCTTCGAGGGTGCGTCGTAGAGCACCGCCACCTCGTTCACGGCACGGAATTCAAGCGCCGCCGCGGCGCCCGGAAAGGCGATCGCGGCGGCGGACAGCCAGGCTGCAAGTGCGCGCATGCGTGATTACTGGATCACCACGTCGCTGCCAGCGGCTTGCTGCTGTTCCTGGCGGGCCTGGTACAGCGCTTCGAAGTTCACCGGGGCCAGCAGGATCGGCTGGAAGCCGGCGCGGGTGATCGCGTCGGAGACGGCTTCACGGGCGTACGGGAAGAGGATGTTGGCGCAGCCGATCATCGTCACCGGCTGAACATCGGCTTCGGCGAAGTTGCGGATCTGGAACACGCCGCACTGGGCGACTTCAACCAGGAATACGGTCTTCTCGCCCGAGGTGGCCTTGACGGTGACGTTCACCACGACGTTGTAGTAGCCGTCGTCAACCTTGTTGGCGGCGGTGTTCAGCTCGACGGCGATCTGCGGCGCTTCGCGCTCGAGGAAGATCTGCGGCGCGTTCGGCACCTCGATCGAGAGATCCTTGACGTAGAGTTTTTCGATCGAGAAGACCGGTTGTGCTTGTTCGCTCATTTTTTACTGCCTGGTGTGGTGATGTTGAATGGGGCGCAGGCGAGGGGCCTGCAAACGAAACTGGATTATGCCCGACCGCGTTCAGGCGTCCGGGCCGGCAAGCAGCGGATCAAGCTCGCCGGCATGATCCAGTGCATACAAGTCGTCGCAGCCGCCAATGTGGCGTTCGCCGATGAAGATCTGCGGCACGGTACGCCGGCCGGTGATCTCCATCATGTGGTCGCGCTGGGCGGGATCAAGGTCGATGCGGATCTTTTCGATCTCGCTCACGCCCTTGCGCCGCAACAGCTGCTCGGCGCGCACGCAGAACGGGCACACGGCGGTGGCGTACATCACGACTTTTGCCATGGCGTGCCTCAGCCCTTGACGACCGGGTGGTTGTCCTTGCGCCACAGGGCGATGCCGCCAGAAAGGTTGTAGGCCTTCTCAATGCCGGCTGCCTTCAGCGTGCTCAGCGCGCTATTGGAACGCGCGCCGCTCTGGCAGACCAAGATGATCGGCTTGTTCTTGAACTTCGCCAGTTCGCCGGCGCGCTTTGCCAGTTCGCCGAGCGGAATGTTTCGCGCATTCGGCAGGTGGCCGCTGGCGAACTCGTCCGCCTCGCGCACATCCACGACGATTGCATTCTCACGGTTGATCAGAAGTGTGGCCTCGACCGGCGTGACGCCGCTGGCGCCCCCGCGGCCACGCATGAATTCGGCAATCAGCATGGCGCCAGAGACGACAGTGATCACGACAAGGAAGACGTTTTGCTTGATGAACTCCATGATCCAACTCAGAAAGCGGCCTAAAAGCGGGAGGTGCGGTGGCCGAATCCGATAAAATACCACCATCTCGCGCAGGACGCCTTTGACGGGCTTCCGTTCCAGACCGGGCGCGGTTGATGTGTCCCCCTAGCAAAAACACGTGTTTCAGGAGTCTGTATGTACAAGATCGTTCTGATGCGCCATGGTGAGTCCACCTGGAACCTCGAAAACCGCTTCACCGGCTGGACCGACGTGGACCTGACCCCGAAGGGCGTCGAGGAAGCCAAGACCGCCGGCAAGCTGCTGAAGGAAAAGGGCTACTCGTTTGATCTGGCCTTCACTTCGGTGCTCAAGCGCGCGAACAAGACGCTCAATACCGTGCTGGAAGAAATCGACCAGCTGTGGCTGCCGGTGGTGCACTCGTGGCGCCTGAATGAGCGTCACTACGGCGCGCTGCAAGGCCTCGACAAGGGCGAGACCGCGGCCAAGTTCGGTGACGAGCAAGTCAAGATCTGGCGCCGTTCGTACGACGTACCGCCGCCCGCGCTGGAAGAAGGCGATGCACGCCTGAACACCAACGACCCGCGCTACCACGACCTGCCGGCCGCCGAATTCCCGCGCACCGAGTGCCTGAAGGATACGGTTGCCCGTTTCGTGCCGTACTGGCTCGAAACCATTGCGCCGGAAGTGAAGGCTGGCAAGCGCGTGATCATCGCCGCCCACGGCAACAGCCTGCGTGCGCTGATCAAGTACCTCGACAACATGTCGGAAGCCGAGATCCTCGAGCTGAACATCCCGACGGCCCAGCCGCTGGTGTATGAGCTCGACGCCGACCTCAAGCCGATCAAGCACTACTACCTCGCTGATCCGGACGTGATCGCCGCTGCTGCAGCGGCTGTTGCGAACCAGGGCAAGGCCAAGTAAGACCGGCTGGTTCGTGATTCGATCCTTACCGATCGGGGCGAGGGGCGCTTTGGCGCTCCTCGCCCTTTTGTTTGCGACCGCCGGCAGTGCGGCGACGCGCAACACCGCAGAGATCGACGCCCGCAAGGCCGATCTCGATGAACTCCACCAGCGGATTCGTGGGCTGCAGGAGGAAATCGCCTCATCCGAAGCGTCGCGTAGCGAGGCCGCAGATGAGCTTTCCGGGGCAGAGAAGGCGATTTCCGCCGCGCGTCGTCGCCTGCGCGAGATCGCAGCCGAGCGGGCCGCGACCGAAGCCGAGATTGCGCAGCGCGAAGCTGAACGCGACGCCGTCGCGGCAAAGTTGGAGGCCCAGCGCAAGGCGCTCGGCGACACACTCTTTCGTTACTATGTGTTCGGCCGCCGTGCCGGCACGCGCGCCCTGCTGAGTGCGGATGATCCGAACCAGATCGCGCGCGATGCGTACTACCTTGAGCGTCTCGCCGAGGCGCGCCAGCGTGAGATCGAAGCGGCCCGCCAAACACTCGCCGAGCACGAACGCCTGATCGAGGAGGTCCGTCAGCGGCGCGAGCAAGTCGCGGCACTCGAGCGCGAGCAGGCCGCGGAGACCGCCGAACTGCAACGTGAGCAGAAGCGGCGAGCCGAAGTGCTCGCGCGGATTCAGGACAAGATCAAGGCGCAGCGGCGCGAGGTCAGCTCACTCAAACAGGATGAGAAGCGGCTCGGCAAGCTGCTAGATGGCCTTTCGCGCCTGCCGCCACCCCGTAAGCCGGTGAAGCCCAAGCCGGCAGCAAAACCGGCACCCGAAGTCGCCGTAAAACCGCCGGCCGAGCGCTCGCCGACGACAGGTGCCAAAACGCCGGAAGCGCCAGCAAGCGAACCGGTAACCGGCAAGGCCGAGGAATCTGCCGACGACAGCGTGCCGTCGATCGCCTTCGGCGAATTGAAGGGCAAACTCAAATGGCCGGTGCGCGGTGAACTTGTCGGCCGTTTTGGGGCTCCAAGGGCGGAAGGCGGCGCGCAATGGAAGGGCGTCTTTATCCGCGTCGCGAGCGGCGACGTCCGCGCAGTTGCCGCTGGTCGGGTGGTATACGCCGACTGGCTGCGCGGCTTCGGCAACTTGGTCATCATCGACCACGGCGATGGTTATATGACTGTCTACGGCAACAACGAGGCGCTCTACAAACCGGCTGGCACCTCGGTGCGCGCCGGCGACCCGATCGCGAGCATTGGCGCAAGCGGGGGCAGCGAGGAATCGGGTTTATACTTTGAAATCAGGCATCACGGTCAGGCGCAGGATCCCGCGAAATGGGTCGGATCGCGTTGAAGAACCAGTGAGCCGGACCGATACAACAGAGAACCAGATGGCACAGGAAACAAAGATGCGCGGCAAGTTGCAGCAGGCGGGGTTGGTGATGGTTGGCTTGTGCGCGGGTGTTGCACTGAGCCTCAACTATTCCGCCAGCGCCAACAAAGAAGCCGCTGCGCCGCTGCCGGTGGAAGAGCTGCGCGCCTTCGCCGAGGTGTTCAACGCCATCAAACAGGGCTACGTCGAGCCGGTCGAGGACAAGAAGCTGATCACCAACGCGATCAGCGGCATGCTCTCCGGCCTTGACCCGCATTCGACCTATCTCGACCCGGAGGCCTACAAGGATCTGCAGGTCGGCACGCAGGGCGAGTTTGGCGGGTTGGGCATCGAAGTCGGCATGGAAGACGGCTTCGTCAAGGTCATCTCGCCGATCGAAGATACGCCGGCCTTCCGCGCCGGGGTGCGCCCGGGTGATCTGATCATCAAGCTCGACGACACTGCGGTGAAGGGCATGACCCTGAACGATGCGGTAAAGAAGATGCGCGGCAAGCCGAAGACCTCGATCAAGCTGACGATCGCTCGCAAGGGTGAGAACAAGCCGATTGAGCTGACGTTGATGCGCGAAGTGATTCAGGTGCAAAGCGTGAAGGCGCGGATGGTCGAGCCGGGCATTGCCTACCTGCGCGTTGCACAGTTCCAGGAAAACACCGCGCCGGCGATCGCCAAGGAGCTGACCAAGCTCGACAAGCAGGGCATCAAGGCGATTGTGCTGGATCTGCGCAACGATCCGGGCGGCTTGCTGCATGCCGCCGTCGGTGTGTCTGGTGCCTTCCTGCCGGCGCAGGCGCTGGTGGTGTCGACCGACGGCCGCACCGACGATTCGCGTCACAAGTTCTACGTTGCACCGCAAGACTACCTGCGTGGCAGCAAGGATGACTTCCTGAAGACGGTGCCGGCCGCCGCGAAGAGCGCGCCGATGGTGGTGCTCGTGAACGGTGCGAGTGCGTCAGCGTCCGAAATCGTTGCTGGCGCGCTGCAGGATCACAAGCGCGCCGTGGTGGTCGGGACGCAGACCTTCGGCAAGGGCTCGGTGCAGAGCATCCTGCCGCTGGCCGGCAACACCGCGATCAAACTGACGACAGCGCGTTACTACACGCCTAGCGGCCGCTCGATCCAGGCCAAGGGCATCGCGCCGGATATCGTGGTCGATGACACGCCGAATGGCTCGTTCCAGCGCTTGCGCGAAGCGGACCTGGAGCGTCATCTGGAAACCCCGGCCGCGGCGCCGGAAGCCGCGCCAGCGAAGGCCGAGCCAAGCGCCAAGGCGAAGCCGGCGGGCAAGGGCAAGGAGAAGGACGGTGAGGAGCAGGATGCGCCGCTCGCACCGTTTGAAATCGGTGGCAAGAACGACCATCAACTGGCGCAAGCGCTCAACGTGCTGAAGGGCATGCAGATCGTCCAGAAGACACGCTGAAGCCGCATGTCACGTCGCGCCGGACGCGGTTCGGTGCGACGTGGCGTGGGGGAGCGCGGCGCCGGCAAACGAGGGAGGATTGGCCATGTTGGAACGCGACAAGGCTTACCGGCTCGCCGGCAGGAAACACAGGGCGCACAGCCTCAACTGCGACGCCGAGGTGCTGCGCAAGCGCCGCGAAGTGCGTTTTCATGTCGAGCCCGCGGGGCAGTCAGAACAGGCTCTGCTGCGGCTGACGTCGGTGCCGGGGCTGGTGGTGGAGCGCGGCCTGCGGCCCGAGTCGCTGTGGATCACGTACTCACTGGCCGACCATTCCCTGGAAGAGGTTGAGGGGCTTCTGGTGAGCATGGGCTTTCACCTCGACCCGTCGTTCTACACGCGCATCCACAATGCCGTGATCCACTACTGTGAAGACACGCAGCTGCGGAACCTCCGCTCGCCCGAGCGGTTGATCAAGAAATCAAACGAGGTCTATGTGAAAGCTTGGGAGCATCACCCGCATGGCGATCACGACGACACGCCGGCCGAACTGCGCGAGTACAAATAGCGCGGCCGCGGTGCAGCTAGACCCGACGGCGCGGAAACACTCCGCGCCGTTTTTGTATCTGGAATTGGGCCCATGAACGACGAACAACTGCTGCGTTACTCCCGCCATATCCTGCTGCCCGAAATCGATATTGCCGGGCAGGCGGCGATTTGCGCTGCGCGCGTGCTGGTGGTCGGGGCTGGCGGCCTCGGTTCGCCGGCTGCGCTTTACCTGGCATCGGCCGGGGTCGGTACGCTAGTGCTGGCGGATGGCGACGAGGTTGATCTGACCAACCTGCAGCGGCAGATCCTGCATACCCAGGCGACGGTGGGTCAGCCGAAGGTCGTGTCCGGCGAGCGCGCGTTGCGGGCGTTGAACCCCGAGATCGAGATCGTTGCCTTGCAGGCACGGCTTGAGGGTGCTGCGCTCGACGAGGAAGTCGAGAAGGCCGATGTGGTGCTCGATTGCTGCGACAACTTCGCCACCCGCCATGCAGTGAATCGGGCCTGTGTGCGCTTCCGCAAACCGCTGGTGTCGGGCGCTGCGATCCGATTCGACGGCCAGATCAGCGTCTTCGACCTCCGCCGGGACGGCGCACCGTGCTACCACTGCCTGTTTCCGGAAGGCGAATCATTGGAGGAGTTGCGCTGCGCGGTGACCGGCGTGTTCGCGCCGCTCACCGGTATTGTCGGCGCTACACAAGCGGCGGAAGCGCTCAAGTTGCTTGCCGGTTGCGGCGAGTCGCTGGTGGGGCGTTTGCTGTTGCTTGACGCGCTCGCAATGCGCTGGCGTGAGGTGCGCTATCCGCGCGACACAACATGCGCTGTTTGTGGCGCTGCGAGCTGACAGGGACCCGGGCGCCGTCGGTTTATTTGTCTCGCGCTTGCGTCACATGCCACGCGAAGCAGGCGGCGAGCTTGGCTGGCAAGCCAGGTAGATCCTTTTGCAGCCAAGCAATGATCTCTGGCCCTTCATCGAAGGTGGCGGCGCCCGCCCAGTCGGCCAGGTAGGCCGGTCGCCTGTCCGGACGGCCGTCGTAAAAGAGGAAGGCCTCGTCAGAGATGGTCGTGTTCACATAGACGATGCGCCATCGCCCAACTCGGAATTGTTGCAAGATGTCGTCAGGTGCGAGTGAGATCGTCGTGCCCAGCGGCGCGGCGAGTTGCGCATTGAGATGAGCTTCGACCGCGGGGCGGAAGGCTTGCCGTTGTGTCATGGTCAGGCTGCGGTCTACGCCGGAGCAGGGCGATGCGTTTGCCGCGACCGAAATGACCGACAGCCCGACGAAGGCGGCGCTTGCAAGCAATGGCCGAAGCGGCTTCACGGACGCAGCGTCAGCCGCAGATCATCACCAAGCTTGCGGGCGTCCGCCCAGCGCATTCGAGCAACATCGCCCATTGCGCTGATCGACGGTAGGTCGGCGAGTGCGCGGGCGTCGTGCCCCATCAGACACGGCGCCAGGTAGAGCAGGATTTCGTCCGCCAGGCCGGCAGCGATGACGGCACCTGACAGGCGCGCACCGGCCTCGACCATCAGCTCATTAACGCCGCGCTGAGCGAGTTCTGCGAACAATGCCGGAAGGTCTACCCGGCCCGCGGCATCGATCGGACATGTGAGCAAGGTCGCGCCGGCCGCGCGCAGTGCATCCGCCTTTGGTCCCTGCGGGTTTGCCGTGGCGACCCAGACATCGCTGCCATTGAACAGCGCGGCCGTTGGCGGGGTATCGAGTCGCGCGTCCACAACCACGCGTTTGGGCTGGCGCGTGGTCGCGACATGCCGCACGTTCAGTTGCGGGTTGTCCGCGAGCACCGTGCCGATACCGGTTAGCACTGCGCAGGCGCTCGCCCGCCAGTGATGTACATCGCGCCGTGCGGCCTCGCCGGTGATCCATTGGCTCTGGCCATTCGCGAGTGCGGTACGGCCGTCGGCCGACGCAGCGATCTTCACGCGTACCCAAGGGCGCCCACGCGTCATGCGCGACACGAATCCGGCGTTGAGTTCGCGCGCGTCGCCAGCGAGCAGGCCGCTGGCGGTGGCGATGCCGGCTTCGTTGAGCCGACGCAACCCGTTGCCGCTCACCAGCGGATTCGGATCTTCCATCGCCGAGACGACGCGGCCGAGTCCGGCGCGCACCAGCGCGTCCGCACAAGGCGGGGTGCGACCGAAGTGGCTGCAGGGTTCGAGTGTGACGTAGGCGGTGGCGCCGCGGACGTCTTCGCCGCGTGCGGCGGCGTCGTTCAGCGCCTGGATCTCGGCATGATTCTGGCCGGCCGGTTGCGTCCAGCCTTCACCGACGATGCGGCCGTCGCGCACGATCACGCAGCCGACGCGGGGGTTGGGCGAGGTGATGTAGCGGCCGCGCTCTGCAAGTTGCAGCGCGCGTGCCATGTAGCGATGGTCGTCGCTGCTGAAGCTCACTCGGCGGCCTTGGCGCGGCGCGCGCGGGTACTGACTTCGCGGATCACCTCGGAAAACTCTTCCGCGTCTTCGAAGTTCCGATACACCGATGCGAAGCGGATGTAGGCAACCTTGTCGAGCTTCTTCAGTTCGCGCATCACCAGTTCACCGAGCTTCTCACTCGGGATCTCGCGTTCGCCCAGCGACAGCAGTTTTTCCTCGATGCGGCTGATCGCGGAATCGACGCTCTCGGCCGTGACCGGGCGCTTGCGCAGCGCGAGCTTCATGCTGGCACGCAGTTTTTCGTGGTCGTACTCGGTGCGGCTGCCATTGCGCTTGACCACCTGCGGCATGCGCAATTCGATCCGTTCGTAGGTCGTGAAGCGCTTGTCGCAATGCAGGCAGCGACGGCGGCGGCGGACGATGTCGCCTTCCTCGTTCTCACGGGTGTCGGTGACCTGCGTGGACGGGGTGCTGCAGAAGGGACATTTCATGGCTGGCTGGGCGCTCGTAACAGGTTCTGGATGTGAAACGGGCGCCGCAATGCGGCGCCCGTCGAGTCTAGCGGTGTCGAGGCGTGCTCGTCACGCGCCGTAGACCGGGAACTTCTTGCACAGCGCGGACACTTCTTCGCGCACGCGGGCCAGCACCGCTTCGTCGGCCGGCGCATCCAGCACATCGGCGATCAGGTGTGCCACGCGTTCGGCTTCGATTTCGGTGAAGCCGCGGGTGGTCATCGCCGGCGAGCCGATGCGGATGCCGCTGGTGACGAAGGGCTTCTCCGGGTCCTTCGGGATCGCGTTCTTGTTTACCGTGATGTGGGCACGGCCCAATGCCGCTTCAGCGTCCTTGCCGGTGATGTTCTTGGCTCGCAGATCAACCAGGAAAACATGGCTCTCGGTACGGCCGGAGATGATGCGCAGGCCGCGTTGTTCCGACAGCACGCGCGCCATCACGCGGGCGTTGTTGATGACTTGTTCCTGGTAGTGCTTGAACTCGGGCGTCAGCGCTTCCTTGAAGGCAACGGCCTTCGCGGCAATCACGTGCTCGAGCGGGCCGCCCTGCAGGCCCGGGAAGATGGCGGAGTTGATCGCCTTCTCGTGCTCGGCCTTCATCAGGATCACGCCACCGCGCGGGCCGCGCAGCGTCTTGTGCGTGGTCGAGGTGACGACGTCGGCGTGCGGCACCGGGTTCGGATAGCAACCGGCGGCGATCAGGCCAGCGTAGTGCGCCATGTCGACCCAGAAAATCGCGCCGACTTCCTTCGCGATTTTGGCGAAGCGTTCGAAGTCGATACGCAGCGAGTAGGCCGAGGCGCCGGCCACGATGATGCGCGGCTTGTGCTCACGCGCCAGCGCTTCCATCGCCTCGTAGTCGATCTCTTCTTTCGCGTCGAGGCCGTAGGCGACGACGTTGAACCACTTGCCGGACATGTTCAGCGGCATGCCGTGCGTCAGGTGGCCGCCTTCTGCGAGGCTCATGCCCATGATCGTGTCGCCCGGCTTGGCGAAGGCCATCAGCACGGCCTGGTTGGCCTGCGAACCGGAGTTCGGCTGAACGTTGGCGGCATCGGCACCGAAGACCTTCTTCAGGCGATCGATTGCCAGCTGCTCGACCACGTCGACATGCTCGCAGCCGCCGTAGTAGCGCTTGCCGGGGTAACCCTCAGCGTACTTGTTGGTGAGCTGGGAGCCCTGGGCTTCCATCACCGCAGCACTGACGTAGTTTTCGGAGGCGATCAGCTCGATGTGATCTTCCTGGCGGCGGTTTTCCGCTTCGATCGCGGCCCAGAGTTCCGGATCGACTTTGGCAAGGGTCTGCTGCTTTGAGAACATGGCGATGTTGGTCTGGCAGTGGGGTAAAACGCGAATTTTAGCACGCGACAGGTGCTTGTTTCCTCAGGTTTTTTGCAGCGCGGCAAGGCGCTGGCGCCTCATGGCAGTTCGTCCAGCGCACGATCGAGGTGGCTGCGTTCGTCCCACACCAGAATCCGCCAATCGCCGTCTTCACGCATCAGCCAATTTACGGTGGCGTTGCTGATCGGGAAATCGCGCCGCTTTTCGAGCGGCAGATCGGCCGCCACGCGATGCGCCATGTCGAGCACGCCGCCATGCGTGGCAACCAGTACGCTGCCGCCAGGGTGTGCGTCGGCGATCCGGTTGAGGGCGTCACGCACGCGTGCGAGGAACACGTTCAGGCTCTCGCCGCCACCCGGGAAGTCGGCATCCGGCACGCGCGTCTCGAAGTGCGTGTAAGCCTCGGGAAAGCGTGCCCGGGCTTCATCGTAGGTCAGCGCCTGGAAGTCGCCGTAGTGGCGTTCACGCAACAGCGGATCGAGTCGAACCGGCAGATGCAGGCGGTGCGCGACCGCTTCGGCGGTTTGCCGGGCACGCCCGAGGTCGCTCGAGTAGATCGCATCGAACTGTTCGTCGGCGAGGCTCTGCGCGAGCAGGCGGGCTTGTTCGAGTCCCGTGTGGTTGAGCGGGATGTCGGTGTGGCCCTGAATGCGGCGAGCGACGTTCCAGTCGGTTTCGCCGTGGCGGATCAGGCAGAGGCGTGCGGTCATGCGGAGGTGGTATCCATCTGGGTGCGAAGCTGGATTTTATGTCTTGCGCCCGCCGATGCCATACTTGCGCCACAACGATAAACGCGCCCCAACACGAGGGTGCGTCACCACCAGTGAGGAGACATAACCTTGGGCATTCTGCTGCGGCTATCCCGCTTGATCGATCTGCTCAACGAGCGGATCGCGCGTGCCGCGTTCTGGCTGATCCTGATCATGACCCTGATCAGCGCCGGCAACGCGGTGGTACGCAAGCTCTTCAACATGAGCTCCAACTCGCTGCTGGAAATCCAGTGGTACCTGTTTTCCGGCGTGTTCCTGCTGTGCGCTGCGTTTGCCTTGCAGAAGAACGCTCACGTCCGCATCGATGTGATCTACGGCAAGTTCTCCAAGCGCACGCAGATGTGGATCGACATCTTCGGCACCGTGTTCTTCCTGTTTCCGATGGCCTTCATCATTCTCAAGCTGTCGTGGCCGGTGTTCATGACCAGCCTGCAGAGCGGTGAGACTTCGGCCAACGCAGGCGGCCTGAAGCTGTGGCCCGCGCGCCTGATCCTGCCGGTGGGCGTGTTCCTGCTGATCCTGCAGGGCTTCTCGGAGATCTTCAAACGGCTCGCCTTCCTTACCGGTCATGGCCCTGACCCGAGCGAAGGGATTGTCGGGCCTTCCGAAGAGGAAGAGCTGGCCGAGGAGATCCGCAAGATGCGTGGTCTGGCGGAAGGGGAGGGCAAGTAATGGACTTCCTCATCCACAACATCGCGCCGATCATCTTCCTGTCGATGGTCGTGATGCTGCTGGTCGGCTACCCCGTGGCCTTCGCGCTGGCGGCGACCGGCGTCGTGTTCGGGCTGGTCGGCATCGAACTCGGGCTGCTGCAGCCGTCGCTGTTCCAGGCCTTGCCGGACCGGATCTGGGGGGTGATGAGCAATGACACGCTGCTCGCGATCCCGTTCTTCACCTTCATGGGGCTGATTCTTGAACGCAGCGGCATGGCGGAGGATCTGCTCGAAACCATCGGCCAACTGTTCGGCCCGGTGCGGGGTGGTCTCGCTTTTGCGGTGATCTTTGTCGGCGCGATGCTGGCGGCAACCACCGGCGTGGTGGCGGCGTCAGTGATCTCGATGGGCCTCATTTCGCTGCCGATCATGCTGCGCTACGGCTACGACAAGCGGCTTGCGTCCGGGGTGATCGCTGCATCCGGCACGCTGGCACAGATCATTCCGCCTTCGCTGGTGCTGATCATCATGGCCGACCAGCTCGGGCGCTCGGTGGGCGATATGTACAAGGGCGCCTTCATCCCCGGCTTCGTGCTCACCGGCTTGTATGTGGGTTACATCATCCTGGTCACGATGGTGCGCCCTGCATGGGCACCAGCGCTGCCCGCCGAAGCCCGCACCATCCGCGAGCCGGACGGCAAGAGCGGGCTGCGTTCGCTGGCGGTGCTGGTGGCGCTGGCGGTTGCGGCTGCCGTGGCGTTCGAGCACTGGTACTACGCCAACAAGCCGGACGCGCCGACCGACGAGAAGATCGTCATGGTGATGGCGTCCGGGGTGATCTTCGCGTTTCTGCTTGCCCTGATCAACAAGCTGTTGCGGATCGGCCTGCTGTCACGCATGGCGGAGCAAGTGACCTTCGTGCTGATCCCGCCGCTGCTGCTGATCTTCCTGGTGCTGGGCACGATCTTCCTCGGCATTGCAACGCCGACCGAAGGCGGCGCGATGGGGGCCACCGGTGCGCTGATCATGGCGGTGATGCGTAAGCGCCTGGACAGCAAGCTCCTGAGGCAGGCGATGGAATCCACCGCCAAGCTGACGGCCTTTGTGGTCTTCATCCTCGTTGGTGCACGGGTGTTCAGCCTGACCTTCTATGGCGTGGACGGTCACAAGTGGGTCGAGCATCTGCTGCTGGATCTGCCGGGCGGCCAGGTTGGTTTCCTGATCGTCGTGAACATCCTGGTGTTCCTGCTCGCGTTCTTCCTCGACTTCTTTGAACTCTCGTTCATCGTTGTGCCGCTGCTCGGGCCGGTGGCCGAGAAGCTGGGGATCGATCTGATCTGGTTTGGCGTGTTGCTGGGTGTGAACATGCAGACCTCGTTCATGCACCCGCCTTTCGGATTCGCATTGTTCTACCTGCGTTCGGTGGCGCCTGCGAGCGTGCGAACGACCGACATCTACTGGGGGGCGGTGCCCTTTGTGGTGATCCAGGTCATCATGGTGGGGCTGGTAATCGTGTTCCCCGGCATGGTGACGATGGGCCTGGACAAGAAGGTCGACGTCGATGTCGATAAGGTGCAGATCGACGTGCCGCTGGAACAGATGGATGCACCGGAGCTGACGCCGCCGCCTGCGGAAGAATCGGCGCCGGATATTCCTCCGCCCGATATCCCGCCGCCCGAGCCGGATGCGACAAACAAGTAGGCGAAATGAAAAGGCCCGCGAGATTCGCGGGCCTTTTTTCTGATTAGTGCTGGGTTAGCTTTGCGGCGCTGCGGCGGGTCGCCATCAGGCTGAGCACCACGCCGGTTGTGATGATCGCAGCAACGACGCCGAGCGAGATGCCGATCGGCACCTTGTACCATTCCACGATCATCATCTTCGTGCCGATGAACAGCAGCACCAGCGCCAGCGCATGCTTCAGATACACGAAGCGGTCCGCCATGTCGGCGAGCAGGAAGTACATCGCGCGCAGGCCGAGGATCGCGAAGATGTTCGAGGTCAGCACGATGAACGGGTCCGTGGTGATCGCGAAGATCGCGGGGATCGAATCGACCGCGAAGATCACGTCCGAAATTTCGACCAGCACCAGCACGACGAACATCGGTGTGAACCAGCGGACGCCGTCACGGATCAGCGTGAAGGATTCGTCCTCGATCCGGTCGGTGATCCGCAGATGGCCGCGCATCCAGCGCAACACCGGGTTCTTCGACAGGTCCGCCTCGCCTTCCGACACGATCAGCATCTTGATGCCGGTAACGATCAGGAAAGCGCCGAAGAGGTAGAGAATCCAGTGGAACTTGGCGATCAGTACCGCACCGGCGAAGATCATCACGGTACGCAGCACGATTGCGCCGACCACGCCGTAGAGCAGCACACGCCGCTGGTATTCAACCGGCACGGCGAAGTAGCTGAAGATCATCAGCCACACGAAGACGTTATCGACGGCGAGCGATTTTTCGATCAGGTAACCGGTGACGAATTCGGTCGCGCGCAGGTTCGCCACTTCGCGGCCAACCGTGGCGTCCAGCCAGAACCAGAGCGCCGCCGCAAAACCCATTGCCACGCTGACCCAGAAGACTGACCAGCCGGCCGCCTCCTTGAAGCCCACCTTGTGCGCCTTGCGGCCGCCGAGCAGAAAGAGGTCCATCAGGATGAACGTGAGTACGAGCACGAAGAAGCCCGCCCACATCCACCAGGTACCGATTGTTGCCATCTGAAGCTCCTGAGAAAACGTCGAAATGAAAACGGCCTGTCCGTCGCCGGTCAGGCCGCTCATTTCAGGACGGACCTTTGCCGGTAACGGCAAAGGTCTTGCTCGCAACCGCGCGTCGGCACGTGCTGCCCGGATGCCCGGCAACCCTGCCACGGGCTGCGTCATGACGAACATCCGATCGGGAGCTACTCCCCTTTGTTAGCTACTCAGTCAGTAGCATTTTGCAAAAGTTCCGAACCAGCGAGAAATTTCTTTTGCGATGCGCTCCCGCGCGGCAGGGCGATTCGGGAATCCGCCGCTCGCTGCACGGCGATTCAGCGCAATCAGCCGATTGCCGGGTAGTCGCCCTGGTCGTCGGGCCAGGGCGTGAGAATCTCGAATCCGGTCTCGGTCACCGCCACCATGTGTTCCCACTGTGCGGACAGCGAACGATCCTTGGTCACTACGGTCCAGCCGTCCGCGAGCAGGACGGAGGTGGCCTTGCCCGCATTGATCATCGGCTCGATGGTGAACAGCATGCCCGGCTCCAGAACCAGGCCTTCGCCGCGTCGGCCATAGTGTCGGACCTCTGGTGCATCGTGATAGATCTGCCCGATGCCGTGGCCGCAGTAGTCGCGCACAACGCTGTGCCCGGCCTGCGCGGCGACGGTCTGAATCGCATGCCCCACATCGCCGAGCGTCGCGCCCGGTTTCACCGCTTCGATGCCAGCGCACATCGCATCGAAGGCGTTGCGCACCAATCGCCGGGCTTGCTTGCTCGGTTCGCCGACGAAGTACATGCGGCTGGTGTCGCCGAACCAACCGTCCTTGTTCACGGCTACATCGATGTTGAGGATGTCGCCGTTAGCCAGAGGGCGATCGTTCGGTATCCCGTGGCAGATCACATGATTCACCGACGCGCAGATCGTTTTGGGGAAACCGCCGTAACCCACATTCGCCGCAATCGCGCCGAGCGGGCCGGTGATGTAGTCGTGACAGATGCGATCGAGTTCGTCGGTGGTGACGCCCGGCCGCACATGCGGGGCGATCATCGCCAGCACGGCGGCTGCGAGTTCGCCTGCCTTGCGCGCCTGGGCGAGTTCGGCGGGGGTATGAATCTTCACGGCGCGAGAGCGAGCCAAGTACGTGTTCTCCAGTAGGTGGCGCGATGCGCGCCGAGGGGGTGTTGGTGCAGCGTGTGCCGGTGTCGGCCGCAAGGATAGCGCGAGCGGGCCCGGCTGCCAGTCGGATTGACGCTGCCGCGGGGGATCCCGGCGGCGGGGCCGATGCAGCGTTGCAATTCGGGTTCGGCGCGGAGCGCACAGCCAATTCCAAACGCCTATGGTTGGCCCTGGTTGCCGGTGCGATGAGCCTCCAATACTCGGTAGCCTCACCTAAGAGGAAAAGAAAACCCCGCCGTGGCGGGGTTTCTTCGTTGCCGGGCTGGACGCGGCTACTTCTTCGCGCCGCTTCGTTGCTGCTGCAGGAAGTTGTCGTAGCGACTCTCGGCCACGCCGAACCAGAGGATCTGGTCGTCGCGGAATTTCTTCCAAGCGTCGTAGATCTTCTTGAATTTCGGGTTGCTGGCTGCGGTTTCCTCATACAGCTCGAAGGCCGCCTTGTAGGACGCGGCCATGATTTCCGCGCTGAAGGGCCGCAACTGTGTGCCGGTCGCGACGAGCTTCTTCAGCGCGAGCGGGTTCTTCGCGTCGTACTCGGCTTGCATGTCCGCGTGTGCGTAGAGGCAGGCGTCTTCAAGAATCGTCTTGTATTCCTTCGGCAGCGACTCCCACTGCTTCTGGTTCACATAGACCGACAGCTGCGGGCCGCCTTCCCACCAACCGGGGTAGTAGTAGAACTTGGCGACCTTGTTGAAGCCGAGCTTCTCGTCGTCGTAGGGGCCAACCCACTCGGCGGCGTCGATGGTGCCTTTTTCAAGGGCGGGGTAGATGTCGCCGCCCGGAATCTGTTGCGGTACGGCGCCCAGCTTGGCGATTACCTTGCCGGCGAAGCCACCGATGCGCATCTTGAGGCCTTCGAAATCCTTGACCGTCTTGATTTCCTTGCGGTACCAGCCGCCCATCTGCACCCCCGTGTTGCCGCATGGGATGTTGTAGATGTTGTAGTCCTTGAAGAACTCGCGCAGCAACTGCAGGCCGCCGCCTTGCATCATCCAGGCCGTCTGCTGGCGGCTGTTGAGGCCGAATGGCAGGGCCGTGTCGAAGGCGAAGGTCGGATCCTTGCCGACGAAGTAGTACGACGCCGAATGGCCGATTTCCACCGTGCCATCCTTGACCGCGTCGAGCACGCCGGGGCCGGGAACCAGCTCGCCCGCCGCGAATACCTGGATCTGGAACTTACCGCCGGTGGCTTCCGCGACGCGCTTGGCCATCGTCTCGGCGGCACCGTAGATCGTGTCCAGGCTCTTGGGGAAGCTTGATGCCAGCCGCCACTTGATGGTGGGCAACTCGGCGGCCATCGCCGGGCCGGCGACGGCGGCGGCACCTGCGGCAAGGCCAGCGCCAGCGTTCTTCAAAAATGAGCGACGTTCCACGTTGTCTCCTCTCCTGTTATGGGGTTGTTCGTGTGGGAACGTCGCGACTATACGAGAGCTGTCGCGCAAAGGTGAAGTGTGGTTTTGGCGCAGCGCCGGCGCCGCGAGAGCCTTGTCCTGTAAGGCTCTCGTAAGAAATTCGGCAACCCCTCGCGGGGCATGGGGTTGCCAGTGCGCTCGCTCAGTCGCCGGCAACCGTCATGTTGCCAATCAGCACCGATCCGCATTGTTTCGAGCCACGCACAAGCATGTCGTTACCGCAGGCGACGATGTCGCGGAACATGTCGCGCAGGTTGCCTGCAATCGTGATCTCGTGCACCGGGTACGCAATCTCGCCGTTCTCAACCCAGTAGCCGGCCGCCCCGCGCGAGTAGTCGCCGGTTACGGTATTCACGCCATGGCCCAGCAGTTCAGTGACAAACAACCCACGCCCCATTTTCTTGAGCAAGCCGGTCAGGCCGAGCTTGCCGGGCTGCAGGATCAGGTTGTGGCAGCCGCCGGCGTTACCGGTGGACTTCAGGCCCAGCTTGCGTGCCGAGTAGCTGCCGAGGAACCAGCCGTTGAGCGTGCCGCGCGTGACGACTTCGCGGCGCGCGGTCGCGACGCCTTCGTCGTCAAACCAGCTGCTGGCCAGGCCGCCGGGAATGAACGGGTCTTCGAGCAGCGTTACCGCATCCGAGAACACCTGGGTGCCGAGGGTGTCGAGCAGGAATGAGCTGCGCCGGTAGAGGCTGCCGCCGCTCGCTGCGCTGACAAAATGCCCCAGCAGGCCGGCGGCCAGCGGGGCTTCGAACAGCACGGGCACCTCGCAGGTGTTCAACTTGCGGGCGTTCAAGCGCGACAGAGCGCGGCGCGCCACATAGTCGCCGATCGCTTCGGGGGCCGGCAGATCGAGCGCGTTGCGCCGGGTGACGTACCAGTCATCGCGCTGCATTCCATCGCCTTCGCCCGCGATCATCGAGCAGCCAAGACCATGGCGTGTGGTCGCATAGCCCTCGCAGAAGCCCAGGCTGTTTGCCGATACAAACTGGGTTTGCTGCGTTGATACGCTCGCCCCTTCGGAATTCGTGACGAGTTCGCTGACCGAAAAGCCCGAGGCCTCGCAGCGCCGGGCGAGTTCGATCGAAGCGTCCACGTCGGTCGCCCAAGGGTGGAAGAGATCCAGCTCGCGCGGCTCCCGTGCCAGCTGCTCCGGGTCGGGCAAACCCGCCGCCGGGTCGCTGGCGGTGAAGCGGGCGATCGATACCGCCGCGGCCACCGTATCGCGCAGCGCCTGCGGTGCGAAGTCGGTTGTGCTTGCGTGGCCGCGCTGCTGCCCCAGGTACACGGTGACCGAGATGCCCTTGTCGCGGTGGTACTCCAGCGTGTCGACTTCCCCCTGGCGCACGCTGACCGAATGCCCCCAACCCTCCGAAACATCGACGTCGCAGGCCGATGCGCCTTGGCCCTTGGCGCTTTTCAGCACATCGGCGGCAATCTCGCGCAGTGCATCCTGGGTGAAGCTGAATCCATTTGAAGTGGCCATGCCGGGGCATCCGTCGGGTCGAAAGCTATAATTTTACGTTCATGTGGCCAAATCGCCTTCGGAAACTCCATGCACCGCAATCCACAACACCAGAATGACGACGACTCGGACGAGTACGACGGCCCCAGCAAATCGCAACGCAAGCGCGACATGCACAAGCTGCAGGACATGGGGGCTGAGCTCGTAGCGCTGTCGCCCGCGCGCCTCGCCAAGGTGCCTTTGCCCGAGCGCCTGCACGACGCGATCCTCGAATACGCCCGTGTCGGCAAGCACGAAGCCAAGCGGCGCCAGTTGCAGTACATCGGCAAGCTGATGCGTGAGGTCGACCCTGCGCCGATTCGCGAGGCGCTGGACGCCTTCGCCGGCGTGTCGCGCGCCGAGATCGCCCGCCAGCACAAGCTCGAACGCCTGCGCGAACGCTTGCTGGAAGACGAAGGCACGCTCGGCGATATCGCCGCGGCCTACCCGGACGCCGATCTGCAGCATCTGCGTAACCTGCGCCGCAACGCCATCAAGGAACGTGAAGCGGCCAAGCCGCCGCGCGCTTATCGCGAGATCTTCCGCATCCTGCGTGACTTCGAGTACGCCGACGACGGCGAAGGGCAGAGCGCAGGCGAAGAGGGCGGCGAGGGCGACGAGGCATGAGCGATACGCTGCGCATCGGCCTGGTTTCGATCAGCGATCGCGCCTCGTCCGGGGTCTATGAAGACAAAGGCCTGCCAGCGCTGACGGAATGGTTCGGCGCCGCGCTGCGGAGTCCGTGGCAGGCGGAAACGCGGCTGATTCCCGATGAGCAGGCTGTCATCGAAGCCACGCTGATCGAGCTGTGCGACCTTGCCGGCTGCCATCTGGTCCTGACGACCGGTGGCACCGGCCCGGCGCCGCGTGATGTCACACCCGAGGCCACGCTTGCGGTTGCGCACAAGGTGATGCCCGGTTTTGGCGAGCAGATGCGGCAGATCGGTCTTGCCTTCGTGCCAACCGCGATCCTTTCTCGCCAGGTCGGTGTAATCCGCGGTCAGAGCCTGATCCTGAACCTTCCGGGCCAACCCAAGGCGATCCGCGAAACCCTTGAGGGTGCTCGTAACCCCGACGGCAGTATCCGCGTACCCGGCATCTTCGCCGCCGTGCCGTACTGCATCGATCTGATCGGCGGTCCGTACATCGAAACCGACGAATCGGTCGTGAAGGCGTTCCGCCCCAAATCGGCCCAGCGTAACCCCATTCAATCGGCAAGCTAGTTTGGCGCCTTGACCCGCCGCGGAGCGACGAGCGGGAAGCTGAGGCGGAAGCGGGCGCCAGTGCCTTCGGTGCTGAAAGCTTCGATCTTGCCGCCGAGGATGCCGCCGGCAAGGTTGTGCACGATGTAGAGCCCGAGTCCGCTACCGCCTTCGCCCAGGCGGGTGGTGAAGAAGGGGTTGAAGATCTGGGCCAGGTGCTGCGATGCAATGCCGCAGCCGTTGTCGCTGAGTTCCAGCACGACCGCGTCGCCGTCCCGGCGCGCTTCGAGCTCGATCAGGCCACCCGGGTGGTTCGCCAGCCCGTGTATCAGCGCGTTCTGGATCAGGTTCGTGAGGATCTGTTCGATCGCGCCGGGGAAGCTGTCGCATTCGATGTTGGCTTCGACGCGGCTTTCGATCCGGTGCTGCGAGTGTTTGAACAACGGGCCGAGTGCGTGCAGCGTGTTGTCGATCAGCTCGTCGAGCTGGAAGCTGCGGCGCCGCATGCTGGTCTGGTCCACCGCCACCTGCTTGAAGTCGTTGATCAGGCTGCCAGCGCGCAGGCTGTTGTTTTCGATCAGCGACATGCCGATCGCCAGATCGTCGAGGAAGCGCTGGAAGCCGCTGCGCGAGACGCGGTTGTCCGCTACCTGCGCGGAGAAGCTGCGCGCGAGATCCGCCATGCTCGAGGACGCGGTGACGACCATGCCGATCGGTGTGTTGAGTTCGTGTGCAATGCCGGCGACGAGGCTGCCGAGCGCGGCAAGTTTCTCGCTCTGAACGAGCTGTTCCATCGCCTGCTTGAGTTCCGTGGTGCGTTGTGCGACGCGGCTTTCAAGTGACTCGTTGAGTTCGGTCAGTCGCGCCAGCGCGTCGGCCAACGATGCCTGTGTTTCGCGTTGGTCGGTGATGTCGGTGGAGATCGCGGAGACGGCGTAGATCTCACCCGCGGTGTTGCGCAGCGCAAAGCGTTCGGTCAGCCAGGTGCGATCACCGAACTCTTCTTCATGCCGTTGAGCGCTGCCGGCGAGCACCGTCGCGTGATCCAGTTCTTCCCGTAGTCGTGCGAGCTGAGGCGGGAACAGCGTGTCGTCGCGTTGCCCCAGGATGCGCTCGGCCGGTTGCCCGACCTGGCGTGCAAACTGTTCGTTCACCAGCAAGTAGCGGCCGTCGTCGCCCTTCATGGTGATGGTGGCAGGGGCGTGGTCGATCAGGGCCTGCAGCAGTTGCGCGCTCTCGCGTAAGGCGACCGCACGCTCTTCGATTGCCGCCAGCATCCGGTTGACCGCCGTGCCCAGTTCGCTGATCTCGTCGTTGCCGTGAACCCGGATGCGCTGGGCGTAGTCGCGCGCCTCGGTGACATGCGCAGCGAGTGCCGCGAGTTCGTTCACCGGCTGGATCACCCGGGCGCGCAGCGTCAGCACCATCACCAGCACCAGCAGGGCCTCCACCGCGATGCTGCTCGACAGCATCAACCCGTAACGCGGCAGCCGCTCGGCCAGTGATGGCAGGCGCTCCTGCAGCAGCAGGTGACCGATGGTCTGGCTTTGTACCCGTATCGGTTCGACATGACGGATCGCCCCTGGAATCTGCACGACACCTTCGAGCGGCGGGCAGGGGCTGCGGCTACCGACCCGGTATGTCGCCACGATGCGCCCGCGATCGCCATAGAGGCACGCGAGGGTCACGCTCGGGTTGGTGCGCAGCGTTTGAAGGTTCTCGTCGGCGGCACGGGCATCGTCAAACGAGATCGCGGCCGCGCTGTTGAGGGCAAGGATTTCGGCGCGCCCGCGCAGGTCCTGCAGGATGCGGTCGCGATAGGTGCTTTGCTCGTAGGCCAGCAATAGCGCCAGATGCAGCACCACGCCCAGCAGCAGCACGCCAACGCTCAGTCGGATCAGGCGCCGTTCGAGCTTCATTGACCGCCCCCTTCAACATGGGCGGCCAGCGCCAACAGCCGGGAGCTGAATTGCAGCTTGGCACGCACGGCACTGTCGAGGTTTACCTCGAAGCGCAGGGTGTTGCCCTGGGGGATCAGATTGATCACGCCGCCTTTCTGAAGAAAGCCACCCTGTTCGCTCACCGTGAGAATCGCGCGGTCGCGCGCTGCGTTGAGCCAATTGCGTGTCTGTGTGCTGTCACGGCCCAGGAACAGCACGGTGCAACCTTCCACTTCCGCGGGTTCGAGCAGGCGCCGCACCGGCAGCCCACTCTTGCCCTGATTGCGCTCCAGCCAGTCCGCCACCTCGTCGGCACCGACGAGGCACAGCATATGCCCCGCGTTGGACGGCCAGACAATGTAGCGGGTGAAATTGATCAGATAGGCCGCCTTGACCTGCGCGTCCAGCGGCGCCGAATGGGCGACGACGCCCTGCACTGAAAGGGCCGTGGCGAGGACGCCGATGCGGATCAGGCGAGCGCAGCGTGACATCGGGCTAGCGGTGGGCGTGGTTGCGCACGTGTGCAGTCGGATGCATGGGATGGAGGATGTAGCGCGAGTCCGGTTCAGAAGGCATGACGGTAGGTCAGCGCGACGGCTGGCGCCTCGGCGCGGTAGTTGCTCACATCGATCAGGTACATGCGCTTGTTGTATTTCGAATCGATCCAGCCGAGCACGTTGTAGGCGTTGAATGCCACCGTATCGCGCCCGAACACCCTGCAGGACGCGCCGAGGTCCAGAAATACCGCCTCCTGGAAGCTGTCGGTATAGCCGGGGTCGGACACTGCGGTGCTGGAATACGGGCCCGGAATGATCCTGTTGTTGATGTCGTTGGTGGCCTGGGTGGTGTCCTGCGAGCCGGGGTAGCCCCAGAACACCCTCAGCGCGCCGCTGACACGCCAATCCCCGTTCGCCTGCCAGACGGCGGCGAGCTTGGTCATGTGGTTGCTCCAGTTGCTCAGGTCATTGCCATAGCCGAGATTGGCGACCGAGATCTTCTGGCGCGCGCCGGGCTCGACTTCGAAGTGATCGAGCTTGGTATAGGCGTGCGAGAAGCTCAGGCGCAGCGCGTCGGTCTTGTACTCGAGTTCAAGTTCCACCCCGCCATAGGTGAAGTTCGCGACTGGCGTGGGCGCCAGGGTGGTGGAATTGAAGCCGATCACCTCGACGTCGTTGTAGTACGCCGAGAGATCAAGCCGCAGCGCACGTGAGAACGCATGCTGGTAGATCAATTCCACCCCTTGCAACTGCTCTGGCGTCGAGAGTTGGCCGGCCAGATGCTGTTTGCGCAGCTCTTCGGCGTTGTTCTTGCGCACCGAGCGGCTGAGGACCGACTTGAAGGTGTCGGTCTCGGTTGGCGCGTACACCAGCGACCATCGCGGCGACCACATCCACTCGGTGTAGTCGTCCTTATCGGCGCGCAGGCCGAGGAAGTTGGTCAGGGTGTCCGATACCTGCCACTGATGTTCGGCAAACACGCCGTAGGCGGCCGAACCCCATTCAGACATCAGGCCGAGTGACGAGGAGTAGGGCGGCGCGTCCGGATAGCCGGGGCTGGCCAGCCCGTAGCGGGAATAGGTGTATTCGGCGCCGGCAGCCAGCGACTGCGTTTCGCTCGCCTGACCGCTGAGCGTGGCGCGCAGCAGGTACTGCTCTTCGCGGTGGCTTTCGACCTGGTTCCAGGGTGCGGCGACGTTGGCGAACACACGCTGGTAGTCGAACGTGTCGTAGCCGCCTTTGAGCTCGAGCGACATCGCCGGGCTCAGCGTCCAGCGTTGCGACATGTCCAGCGTGAGCTGCTGGTAGCCGACGCCCTGGTCGGGTATCGCCGACTGCGGCGTGCCTGGGGCAGCCGACCCGATCGGCTTGGTGCCGAACACCTTGTGCTCCCAAGCCAGTTCCTCGCCGCCGCGGGTATAGCGCAGCCAGGCGCGGAAGTTGTCGAGCTGGTAGTCCGCATGCAGCTTGAGCTTGGGTTGCCCGCGGAAGGCTGCATGGTTGTCGGGGTAATCGAACGGGGCGGGTTCGCCGGCCTTCACCTGCTGGCCCCAGGCGGTATTGAAGGTGTTGCCGTACACCACTGGCGCATCGTCGGGCTCGGCGCCTTCGTAGTTGGCGATACCGGCATACAGCAGCAGGCCGTGTCGTTCGCCGATCGCGATGGTCTTCTTCGCTTCCAGGCTCTGGAACTGCTCGATCGCACCGAGTTTCACCGTGGCGGCGTCGCCGCTCGCGTCACTGAAGCTTTCCGTCTGGATGCTGATCACCATCGACACCGCACCCGGGCCGTACACCACCGAGCCGGGGCCGCGCACGACGTCGATGCGCTGGATATCGTCGAGCATCGGCAGATCGCGTTCGCTCATGGCACCGAAATGGGTCCGCTCGTTCAAGACGCGCCCGTTCAGCACGATCAGGTACTTGTCGTCGCGGTCACCGATCAGCCCTCGCATGCCCATATGGGGGGCTTCCCAATGGTGCGGCAGGTAGTGGAAGCTGGGTACGTAGGTCTCAAGCAGATCGAACAGATTGCGCGCCCCGGTGTCGCGGATCATCTGGCGATCGATCACGGTGACCGAGGCTGGCACGCGACGCGAGGTGGTCGGCGTGATCGTTGCGCTTTGTGGAACGGTTACGTTGCCAAGCTGGCCAAGGTCGAGTTCCAGCACTGAAGCATCGTCGGGGGCTTGCGCAGCGGCGCAGCAGGCATGAGCGGCCAGCGCGAGCAGGCCCAGCCGCGGTATGTGATGTCCCATGCTCCCCCTCCCGGATTGGCGTCGTGGTTGCGGGCTGTTTGCCGATGCGAGTCGGGACAGCAAATCTCTTTGTATTTGTCCGCAAGCTTAACTAACGGCAAGGTGGCGATGCACTTGAACCGGCACCCGCAAAGTGGTGGCGGCGCGAAGCCGCTGCTTTGGTGATCAGGGCGCGGCGAGTGGTAGTTCGAGCGTAACGATGCAACCGGCGCCGGGTGCGCTGTCCAGCGTCACGCTGCCGCCCAGTACATCGCACACGATGGTGTGCACGATGTAGAGTCCGAGGCCGCTGCCGCCAGTGCCAAGGCGGGTGGTGAAGAACGGTTCGAAGGCGCGCGCCAGTTCCCGGTCGCTCATGCCGCGGCCGTTATCGCGCACGACAAGGCGCACGTGGTCGGCGCCGCTGCGCTGTGCAGCGATTTCGAGCTCGCCCTCGGCGCGGCCATCGAAGGCGTGGATCAGCGCATTCATCGCAAGGTTCTCGATCACCTGCTCCAGCGCGCCGGGGTAGCCATCCATCTCGATATCCGGGGCGATCGCGATGGTCAGCGCCACGCCCTGCGGCCGCAGGCGCGGCTGCAGCAGGCTGAACAACTCGTCGGTCACCTGGTGCAAGAGGTAGTGGCGACGCCCCTCGGTCGACTGGTCGACGGCCACCTGCTTGAACTGCTGCACGATATGCGCGGCGCGCGAGAGCGACCGTTCGATCAGGCTCACCGTCTGCTGCGCGAGGTTGGTGAAATCCTGCAGCGCGCTGCGGCGCAGGCTACCGCCTTCGATCGTCCGGCCGAAGTCGCGCAACTCGCCGGCCAGGCTGCTGGCTGCGGTGATGCCGTTGCCGAGCGGCGTGTTGAGTTCGTGTGCGACACCTGCGACAAGGCGCCCAAGCGAGGCCAGCTTCTCGCTGCGCATCAGCTCCTGTTCGGCGCGCTGCAAATGCTGCTGGGCCACGCGGCGCTCGGTTACGTCAATGCCGACGCCGCGGTAGCCGACGAAGCGGCCGTGCAGGAACTGCGGCGCGCCGGAAAGCTCCAGGTAGCGCAGCGGCCCGTCGGGCTGGGTCTGGAGCCTGAGTGCCACCGCATGGAAGGGCGCGTGGCGCGTCATGCGCGCGAGCAGCGGGGCGAGGCCGCTTGCGTCGTCCGTGCTGAGCGGCAGACCCTCCAGCGTACGCCCGACCCAGTCCGCGGGGCGAATATCGGCGTCGGCGAGGCCCTTGCCGACGATCTCGACCAAGCGCAGATCGGCATCCATCGTCCAGTACCAGTCCGACGAGAGTTCGGTCAGCTCGCGGAAACGTGCCTGCTTGTCGCGCAAAGCGCGCACCAGGGGGCGGATCAGCGCGGTCAGCAGCCAGCCGCCGAGCAGAATCGTGGGCAGCGCAAACAGCAGCACGCGGTGCAATAGCCGGCGCAGCGGCGCATAGAATTCCTGCGCATCAACGGTGATCAACATCATCAAGCCATTGCTGCTGACCTTGCGCGACAGATTCAAGCGCCCCATCGGCCGGTAGGCGATCACTGCCGTGCGCCCTTGCTCGTCGCGCAGCAGTTGCGGCGTGCTGGAGTCGCCCGCCTCGCCGTATAGCGTGGCGGCGTCGATGAAGCTGCGTACGGCGGTATCGCGCGGCATCCACAGCGCGTCCGGATTACGCGAGCGGAGGCAGCGCACAGCCCCTTGATAGAGCCCGCAAATGGCCATCTGCCCGGTGTTGCCGAGGTCGAAATCGGTCTCGGCGAGTTGCTCCCACGCCGGCACCGCGTGCTGGATCACGATCTCGCCGACGCGATTGCGTTGGGCGTCCTCAATGTCCAGCCGTTGCAGCGCGAACGGCACACCCTGATGCCACAGCAGGCTGACATCACTGCGCCGGCGGGTTGTTGACCACAACACGGTGCCATCCAGAAAGTCGCCATGACGCGCCAGTTCCTGCCCCCGCGCATTGCGGATCGACACCGCACGCGCAATGCTGGCGCGGGCGGTTTGCGACGGGTTCGCCGGCGGTAGCAGTTCGTCGACCATTTGCTGCAGCTTGGCCACGGTCGCGGCGTCAGGCTTGTCGGCTTCATGCGCCAGCAGCGCACCGATCTGGCGATCGCGAACCAGCGGCGCCGAGTTCAGATGCAGCGCGTCGAGTGCCGAATAGAAGACGAACTGCCGGGTCTGCAGCGTCGCCTCAAGATGCTGGTAGAGCGCCGTCTCCAGCTCAGCCTGCAGCGCCGCGAAGCTGATCAGCCCGGTGGCGAAGGCGATCATCGTCAGCAGCCCGAGGCCGATACGGCTGATCAGCGACTCTTCGCGCTGCTCCCCTGGCCGCAGCCGCGAACGCTCGCGCAGCAGCAGGATCGCGAGCATGAACATCGCACCGGCGAGCGGAAGCGCTTGAGGGCGCAGCGCGCGCTGCCCGTACATCAGATCGAGGTGGATGTGGTTGCTGGCAATGACAAGCGCGCCGCCGCAGACCAGGGTCACGGCGGCCGGGGTCAGTAACCGGGCAAGCCGCGGAGCGGGGCGCTGAAGCGTCCAGGCCCAGATTGCCCACGCCGCGGCGCAAAGGATGGCCGGCCACGAGCGAGAAGCTTCCGGCCACAGGCGGCTTGCCAGGCTGGCAGGCGGCCACGCGTGCACCAGTGGAACGAGCGTTAGAGCTGCCACCAGAAGGGTCGCAGCGCGCAAACGCGGGGCATTGGTAATGCCCGCACTGAGGGCCAGCGCCGCAGCCAGCGCCATGCCGCCCGCGCTTGGGTTCAGCCACAGTTCGCTGTGTGCAGGTGCTGGCAGCAGCAACGCCAGCGACGCTCCCAACACCAGCACGCCATAGAGTGCCAGCAGGGCCATCGTGCCGCGTCTGAGGACATCGAATGGCTCTGTGCTGACTGCCACTCACCGCGCTCCTGTCTGATCGGGCATGCCGAACGCCGCCCGTTACCGCAAGGCTATCGGCAAGGCGGCGCGCGACTTGAGCCGCGCGCCGCCGGCACGCGTCAACGTGAGATCAGCACGACCGTGCAACGCGGGTTGGCGAGGTAGTGGTCGTCGGGCTCAAGCAGCACTTCGGCACCTGCTTCGGCGAAATCCTCGTCGGCCGGAAGACTCGTGTCGATGATGCGATACCAGCGCATGCCGTCGCCCGCTGGCGGCAAGCGAACGTCTTGCAGTTGGCTGTCGGCGTTGAGGATGAAGAAGAGGTAATAGCGGCCGGCAGGCGAGATGATCTCGCCACCGTCGAGCCTGTAGCACAGCGTGCGGGCTTGCGGGTCGTCCCAGCGCGGCGGGTTCAGGTCGGTGCCGAACCAGCTGATATCGGCGACACCATCGCAGTTCATATCGCGCCCGAGCAGGAATTTGCGCCGTTGCAGCACGGTGTAGCGCCGCGTCAACGCAATCGCATTACGGGTAAAGCGCAGCAGGCTGGCGTTGCGTTCGACCGCGCCCCAGTCGAACCAGGCGAGCGGGTTGTCCTGGCAGTAGGCGTTGTTGTTGCCGCGCTGGGTGCGGCGCACCTCGTCGCCCGCCAGCAGCATTGGCGTACCGAGCGAGAAGAACAGCGCACACAGGTGGTTGCGGATCAACTGGCTGCGCAAGCGCTCGATCGCGGGGTCGTCGGTGGGGCCTTCCACGCCACAGTTCCACGAGATGTTGTCGCTCGCGCCGTCGCGGTTGTCTTCGAGGTTGGCCTCGTTGTGCTTCTGGTTGTAGCTGACCAGATCGTTCAGCGTGAAGCCATCGTGGCAGGTGATGAAGTTGACGCTGTTGTAGGCCGAACGCCCATCATCGCCGTAGAGATCGGCGGACCCGGTGACGCGGCGGCCCATGCTGCCGAGCTGGCCCGGATCGCCGCGCATGAAGCGGCGCATCGTGTCGCGGAAGCGGCCGTTCCACTCCGACCAGTCCACCGGAAAATTGCCGACCTCGTATGTCCCCAGATCCCAGGGCTCGGCAATCAGTTTCACGCGTGAGAGCACCGGATCCTGCGCTACGGCATCGAAAAACGACGCCGAGCGCTGGAAGCCGCCGCGTTCGCGGCCGAGCACGGAGGCAAGGTCGAAGCGGAAGCCATCGACATGCATCACCTTGACCCAATAGCGCAGCGAATCCATCACCATGCGGATCACCGCAGCGCTGAAGAAATCGAGCGTGTTGCCGCAGCCGGTGGTGTTGTCGTAGAAGCGGGCGGGTGCGTCGGCCGGGCCCAGCAGGCCGTAGTAGCTGCGGTTGTCGATGCCGCGCATCGAGAGCGTGGGCCCGAGTTCACTGCCTTCGGCGCTATGGTTGTAGACCACGTCGAGAATCACTTCGATGCCGGCTTCGTGCAGCGCCTTCACCATGGTCTTGAATTCGGCGACTTCACAACCGGGCGAGTGGCGGGTGCTGTAGCTTGGCTCGGGCGCGAAGAAGGCGAGCGTGTTGTAGCCCCAGTAATTTGTCAGCCCCCGCGCGGTCAGGAAGTCCTCCGCATGGAAGGCGTGCACCGGCAGCAGTTCCACTGCGTTGATACCGAGCGACTTGAGGTAGGGGATCTTCTCGATGAAGCCAAGGTAGGTGCCCGGTGCTTTGACGCCGGACGCGGGGTCTGCGGTAAAGCCCTTCACATGCGCTTCGTAGATCACCATCTGCTCGAAGGGTATCGCCGGCGGTCTGTCCTTGCCCCAGTCGAAGTGCGAGTCCACGACAATCGCTTTGGGCATCGCCGCGCTGCTGTCCCGCGCGTCGAACGACAGATCCTTCAAGGGCGAATGCGGGTCGTAGGCGAGCAGTAGGTTGTCCGTGTTCACCGGCTTGCCGGTGATCGCGCGTGCGTAGGGGTCGAGCAGCAGCTTGTACGGGTTGAAGCGCATGCCATTGGCGGGGTCGAACGGGCCATCGACGGTGTAGCCATAGCATTGGCCCGCCTTGATCCCCGCCACGAATCCGTACCAGACGTAGCGTTCGCGCTCCGTCAGCTCGAGCACGGTGGTGACCGGGCCATTCGGTTCGTCGAACAGGTGCAGCAGCACGCGGGTGGCGTTGCGTGAGTAGAGGGCGAAGTTGACGCCTTCCGGCGTCAGCGTGGCGCCCAGCGGGTACCAACGGCCGGGTGAAACGGTGGGTGGCGCGTCCGGGCGGGCAGTTTCGGACATGAGACGATCCTCGTCAGGGCAGGCCATCGCCTGCAGCTACCTTGATCGTAGAAGGCCGGCGTGCCCCTCGCCATGCGATTCGCGTCCCCGCCGGACGGGAGCCGCCCGCGGGCGCTCGGGGCGGCCCCTGGTCCGGCGCGCCCCGGGATCGTCAGATCAGAGCTGGCTGAGCTGTTGGCGGGCGTAATCCGAGCCGCTGCCGCTGGGGGCGAGTTCCAGGTAGGTGCCGAAGGCCTTGCGCGCGCAGTCCTTGTCGCCCGATTGCGCGCAGGCGTCGCCCAGGTTGCGGTAGGCAATCGCGCGTGAGGGGTCCATCTTGATCGTGTTCTCAAACCAGCGCGCCGCCTCCTTGTACTTCTGCTGCTTCAGGTAGATGAAGCCGAGGTTGTTCGCGGCCAGTGCGAAGTCCGGGCGCTGCTTGAGTGCTTCGGTGAACTGCGCCTCAGCGGCGGCGTACTGCTGCTCGCGGTACAACTGCAGCCCGCGGTCGTTGGCGCGTTGCGCCAGTTGGCGAGCGTTCGCCGCGACCGGTTTCGGTACCGCCAGCTTGGTTTCGTTGCCTTGCAGATCCTTCACCACCACCGGCGCGCTGCTGGCAACAGTGGGCGCGGCTTCGGCGAGTTTCTGGTTCAGCGCGACGGCGTCGCGCGGCAGCTGTTCGGTGCTCGGGCTGAGGAACTCGTTGCCGGACTTGAGCTGGAACACGAACTCACCGCCCTGCGAGCCGGGCAGGCTGCCGAAGGCTGGTGTCTGCTGCGAGATACCGGCCACGGCCGGGGCGATGTAGGCCGCCAGTTCGGTGCCGGTGATGAAGCCGTCGCCGTTCAGATCGGCCTTGCCGCCCAGCGCTTGCAGCAGCGTCCAGGTAAACACCGAATGCCCGCCGGGGCCACCGTCCGCCACCAACTGGTCGGCACCGCCCGCGGTGAGCATCTGGCGGCCAATGCGACGTGCGTTCTCCTTCAGGAAACTGTTGTTGCCGCCGCCTCGGGTGAGCCCGAGCCCGCTGTAGCACGCATCCATCACGAACAGCACATGCTTGGCCGTGAGGCTCTCGGCGATGTTCTGGATCTCGGTCATCGGGATCGCGTCGGACGCCATCTGGGCCGGGTCGGAATCAACCGGGATGATGTAGCCCAGATCGCGGCCGGAGCTGAGCTTGCGGGTCGCGCCGTGGCCGGCGAAGAACACGAAGATGCGGTCGTTCTTCTTTACGCCGCCGTGGGCGAGCCGGTCGTGGAACGTCGAGAGGATCGCGTTGCGCGTTGCCTCGCCGTTCTTCAGGCTGAAAACCCGTTCGCTGGCGAAGCCGAATTCGTCGATCAGCGTCTGGCGGATTGCGTCGGCGTCGCGTGCGGCGTACTGCAGCTTGGGCCATTTGGCGTAGTTGTCGATGCCGACGACGACTGCCCATGAATCCTCGTAGCCGGTCGTGACGGTGGTCTTCTCCTCCGCCTGCGAGGCGGGCACGCTCGCGGCGGTAAAGCCCTTGCCGTCCCAGCCGGCGAAGCGGTAGCCCTCGGCCGTGAGCTGTTCGAGGATCTTGGGCAGCGCGGTGACGGTGCGCTCGTGGATGTCGTGGAACAGGATGATGCCGCGACCTTCCTTGGCGACACTCTTGAGCACGCGGTCGGCGATCGAGTTGGGCACCGGGTCGGCCCAGTCCAGCGAATCGATGTTCCACATGATCGAACGCAGTTTCAGCGCGGCCAGTTCGTTCATAGCCTCGCGGCTGCTTGCCCCATATGGGAAGCGGAAGAGGCCGGACGGCGCCGGGTCGACTGCCTTCAGCAGCAGGTCGGTGCGGCTGATCTCGGCTTTCAGCGGGTCGCCCGACGCTTTCGATAGCTGTGCATGGCTGTAGCTATGGTTGGCCAGCACATAGCCATCCGCCTTCAGCCGCTTTGCGACGCTCGCACGCGCACCGAGCTGGGCCTTGCCTGCGTCGGATACCGTGCCGAGGTTGTTGCCGACCTCGAAGAACACCGCTGGCGCGTTGTATTGTTTGAGGATCGCGGCGATCTCTTCGGTGTAGGCGTTGTGCGGGCCATCGTCGAAGGTCAGCACCAGCGTCTTGGGCGGCAGGTCGTAACCGAATACCGGCTTTTCCTGGTCGTCATCATCCCCCTTGGCGGCGGGGTAGGGCACGATCTGCCCGTAGTCCTTCATGATCTGTTCGCGCGAGTACAGCTTCTTCAGGTGCGCGAGGTAGTCGTCCCACTTCTCGCGTTTGAGCGTGATCGCGCGCGTATCGAAACGGTCGAAGACCTGCCGTAGCTCCTTGTCGTACTGGTGTTCGATCTCCTGCATGGCGTCGAGGTCTTCGCCGACGCGTTTGTGCAGTTTGATTGCCGGCAGCGTGGAATCCTGCTGCAGGCTGAGCTCCAGCGCCTTGAGCAGTTCGCGGTAGGCGAGGCGGTCGGCATCGAACAGCCCTTTGCCGGATTCAATCTGTGCCAGCAGCGCTTCGAAGGTCTCGAAGCGACGGTCGTTGCCGGAAGTCGTTAACTCGGTGATCTGCGCTTCCAGTTTCGCGCGGTCGGCGAGGTTTTCGTGGAACAGCGCCTGGCCGACCTGATTGGCGGCGGCGCGCTCCTTGTCGCTCATTGCGCGCTCGTCCGCCAGCAGCACGATCAGCTTGCGATAGCGCTCCAGCAGCAACTGTGCGCCTGGCAGCAGATCGACGACCGGGGCGGCGCTGCTTGCCGGCGCAGTGGTCGTGGCCGGTGTGCTCGTGGCGGAGGCGTTGGGCTTGCAGGCGGCAAGCAGGCCGGCGCTCAGCAAGAGCGCGAGAACAGCGTGAGGGGCGAGGCGCATGGCGGCTATGAACAAAAAGAGTCGCCGCGGAGTGTACTGCGCCGCGGCGCCATGCATTGCGCATTGCGTCGCGGCTGCCGACCAGCGCTGAACTCAGCGCTGCACGATCGGGATGATGCGTTTGCCCAGCGGTGCGGCACGCGGCGCCAGTTGCCGGCGGCGTTCCTGCTCGCGCCACCAGGCGCGGGCGCCGAGCAGCAGCGCGAGGATCAGGCCATAAATCAGCGGCTCGGTGACGTCGCGCTTTACCAGCCACCAGAAGTGCAACACCGCCAGCACGCCGATCGCGTAGACCGAACGATGCAGCGCCTGCCAGCGCCGGCCGCCAAGTCGGCGGATCGCGAAGTTGCTGGAGGTTGCGGCGAGCGGCACCAGCAGCACGAAGGCGGCAAACCCCACGGTGATGAAGGGGCGCTTGACGATGTCCTTCGCGATCGCAGCCCAGTCGAAGAACTGGTCGAGCCACACGTAGGTGGCCAGGTGCAGGCTGGCGTAAAAGAACACGAACAGGCCGAGCATGCGGCGCAGCCGGATCAACCAGTGCCAGCCGGTGAGCCGGCGCAGGGGGGTGACCGCGAGGGTGGCGAGCAGCAGGCGCAGCGTCCACTCACCACTGGCGCGCGTGATGGCTTCGATCGGGTTGGCGCCGAGCTGGTCGTGCCACAGCCCGTTCAGATACCAGCCAAGCGGCAGCAGGCACAGCACGAACAGCGCAAGTTTGGCGAGCGTGATCTGTGCGCTGCCCGGCCCGCGGGGGGCGTTGCGGGCCGGGGCCGTCGGGCGGCGCGTTGCGGTTTGCATCAGTAGAACTTCCTCAAATCCATGCCGGCATAGAGTTTGGCGACTTGCTCGGCGTAGCCGTTGAAAGGCAGTGTCTTGCGCTTGCCGAACTCGCCCAGGCGGCGCTCGCTCGCCTGGCTCCAGCGCGGGTGGTCCACCTCAGGATTGACGTTCGAATAGAAGCCATATTCGTTCGGCGCCGCCTTGTTCCAGGCCGTGCCCGGCTGTTTGTCGGTGAGGCGGATCCGAACCAGCGACTTGGCGCCCTTGAAGCCGTATTTCCATGGCACGACCAGCCGCAACGGCGCGCCATTTTGCGCCAGCAACTCTTCGCCATACAGGCCAAGCGCAAGCAGGGTCAGCGGATGCATGGCTTCATCCAGCCGCAGGCCCTCGGTGTAGGGCCAGTCGAGTACGGGCAGTGCGAGGCCCGGCATGCTGGCGCGATCGGCGGCGCTTGTGAACTCGACGAACTTTGCACTTCCGAGTGGCTCGACCTGCTTGAGCAGGCTCGCGAGCGGAAAGCCGTTCCACGGAATCACCATCGACCAGCCTTCGACGCAGCGCATCCGGTAGATGCGTTCCTCAATCGGCGCCAGCTTCAGCAGATCGTCGATCGCAAAGGTGCGTGGCTTGGCACAGAGCCCTTCGACGCGCACCGTCCACGGCCGCGTCTTGAAGCGGCCCACGTTGCGCGCCGGGTCGTCCTTGCTGGTGCCGAACTCGTAGTAATTGTTGTAGCTGATGATGCTGTTCTGCGGCGTGGGCTTCTCATCCGTGGAAAACGGGCTCTTCTGGATGCTGCTGAAGGGCGCGGCCCCGAAGGCGGCTGGCGCTGCGAACGCAATGCCGCCAAGGCCGGCGGCGCGGATAAAGTCTCGCCGGCCGCGATAGAGCGATTCGCTGGTGATTTCGGACGGCACGATCGGGTGCGCGTCGTCCTGAATGCGGATGAGCATGGGTGTCTCCGTGACGTCGGTAGGGCGGTGCAGCAGGCCTGGTGCAGGCGCGCAGGCGGATCCTGCTTAAGATGACCGGCGCTGGGGCCGCGACCTTACATCCCCTCCGACCAGAGCCTCGCGATTGCGTTCAACCCGGCGCGCCGCCCCGTTGCAGCTGGCGATAGACCAGTTCGGCAATCTGCAGCAGCGCTTCACGCGGCAGCTTGGCCGAGAGCGCATAGCCCATGCCGCCATCGACCCAGTAGAACACCGACAGCTCCTTCTCCGCCGCGAAGCGGAAGGCGGTCTCCGGCGACGCGGCGTTGTGCCGCACATACAGCGTAAGCCGTTGGCCGGCCTCGTTCTGGTACATGAACTGCGCCACTGCGCCGCCTTCGCTGCCGGGCAGCAGGCGCCCGCCGACCAGCATGAACCCGCTTGCGCCCAGTTCGGGCACGGTCAGCGGGCTGCCGAGCCGTTTGCTCAGCCATGCGACCAGATGCGTCTGCTGTTCGGCGCCGACCTCGACCGGATGCCGCACCTCTGGCACATACACCGCATGCGCGATGGCGGCCGCCCGTGGCAAGCCGGCAAGCGGGTCGCCTGCAGCCGGTGTGGCGGCCGGGCGGGGCAGTGCATAACCCAGTACGCCACCGAGTGCGACACAGGCAAGCGCGGCGGCAAGCTGCAGCGGCCAGCGTGGCCGTGGCGGGCGGGCGGCATCGAGCAAGCGTTGCGGAATCGGCTCGTCGAGCGTCGTGTCAAAGGCTGCATGCAGCGCGTTGCGCTGGCTGGCCCAGGCGCTGGCGCGTGCGGCCAGTACGGCATCCTGCGCAACGATCGTGGCGACACGGGCCGAGGCCTCGGCATCGGTTTGACGGTCGACCCAGGCTTGCAGTTCGTCGGTGGAAATCGGGGTGTCTTGCTGGCTCATATCACTTCACCCGCTTGAGAGCAGGTTGCGGGAGCGCTTCGCCGCCAAGCAGCCGGCGCAATTGTTCGCGCGCACGGAACAGGCGGCTCATCACGGTGCCGACCGGAATGCCAAGTACCTCGGCCGCCTCGTCGTAGTGGAACTCCTCCAGCGCCACGAGCAGCAGTACCTCGCGCTGGGTATCGGGCAGCAGCGCGAGCGCCTGCTCCAGGTCGCGCCTGTCACCCCAGCGGTCCTGCAAGGGGCTGATTGGTGAATCGGGCAAACCGTCTTCACCCTCGTCCTGTTCAATCGCAGGACGGCGGACCTGGTTGAGCCAGATCCGGTGCATCACGGTAAACAGCCAGGCACGCGCATTACCGCCTTGCCATTGCCCGGCGCGCTCGAGCGCGCGTTGCAGCGTGTCCTGCACCAGGTCGTCGGCGCGCGTGCGGTCGCCGGCCAACGCCCGCGCGTAGCGGCGCAGGCGCGGGATCTCGGCGACCAGTTCTGCGTGCGACAGCACGAGCGCCGCTTCAGCTCAGGGTTTCACGACATGCCAGAGGCCGTTGAAGCCGTCGCCCGTGCGGTCGCCGGCCTTCGCGTCCTTGCTCCAGAAGTACAGCGGCTTGCCCTTCCAGGCCCACTGCGGCTTGCCGTCGTCGCGCTTGATCACACTCCAGTCGCCACCGCCCTTTGCGTCGGGCGCGGCGTACATCGGCGGCCAGTTGGTGGCGCAGGGGCCATTGCACACGCTCTTGCCGCTGTCGGCGCCATCCTTGTCAAAGGTGTAGAGCGTCATGCCGGAATGGCTTGTCAGAATGCCGTCCCGCACGGTTGCGGGCGTCGGTGCCTTGGTAGTCGTCGTGGCGCAGCCGGTGAGAAGCAGGGCTGCGGTGCAGAGGCAGGCGAGAGCTGTGCGCATGGCGGTGTCCTTCCGTGGGTGGGTACCTCACAAACACCTGGGGGCGCCGGTTTATTCCATCGCCGCCCCGAGTTCTGGCCGGGCTTCTAGTTCCGCGTTGGCAGCGTCTGCTGCGCGACCTTGTCGACCGGCTGCCAGCCCCACTGCCTCTCCCAGGCCGCCCGCACCATGTTCGGGTACTCTGGCCGCCCGAGGCTGCCGTTGTAGCGCCCGAGCGCGCGGTACAGGTCGCCCTTTTCGATGTCGAGGTAGTGGCGCAGGATCGTGCAGCCGTAGCGCAGGTTCGTGCGGATATGGAACAGATTCTGATCCGGCGTGCCGATCTGGCGCACCCAGAACGGCATCACCTGCATGTAGCCGCGCGCGCCGACACCCGACACCGCGTACTTCTTGAATCCGCTCTCGACCTGGATCAGGCCAAGCACCAGTTGCGGATCGAGGCCCGCACGCTGTGCTTCGTAGTAGACCGTCTTGAGGAAGTCGATCCGCTCTTTCGGATCCGGCATGCGCTTGATCAGGCGTTGCGACATCTCGCTGATCCAGGTCACGCGTTCGACCGGGCTCGGGAAGATCGGCTCCGGCGCGGCGCGGTCCGACACCGCGCCGTGCAGCGCCGCGCGCACGCTCGCCGATAGGTCCTCTTCCCGCTGTGCACCGGCGAATGCGGCCGGAGCGAGCAGGGCGATTACCAGGGGCAGGGCGTGGAGCGGTTTCATGCGCATGGCTTTGTTTACGACCCGACGCGCGCTTTCACGAAGGCCGCCAGCTCGGTGACTGCGACTTTCGTCGCTTCGGCGTCACGACGGCCCTGGTATTCGGCCTGGCCTTCCTTGAGCCCACGGTCGGAGAGCACCACACGGTGCGGCACGCCGATCAGCTCCCAGTCTGCAAACATCGCGCCCGGGCGCTCGCCACGGTCATCCAGGATCACGTCGATGCCGGCAGCCGTGAGTTCCGCGTATAGCGCATCGGCCGCGACCTTCACGTCTTCCGCTCGGTCGTAGCCAATCGGGCAGATCGCGACGGTGAAGGGTGCGATCGAATCCGGCCAGATGATGCCGCGGGCGTCGTGGTTCTGTTCGATCGCAGCACCGAGGATGCGCGTCACACCGATGCCGTAGCAGCCCATCTCAAAGTGCTTCGGCTTGCCGTCCTCGTCAAGGAAAGTGGCGTTCATCGCCTTGGAGTACTTGGTGCCGAGGTAGAACACGTGGCCCACTTCGATGCCGCGCTGGATCGCGAGCGTGCCCTTGCCGTCCGGCGAGGCGTCGCCTTCCACCACGTTGCGGATGTCGGCAACGACGTCCGGTTCCGGCAGGTCGCGACTCCAGTTCACGCCAGCGATGTGGAAGTCGACTTCGTTCGCGCCGGTGATGAAGTCGCTCATCAAGGCCACCGTGCGGTCGGCGACGATCTTGACCGGCTTCTTGAGTCCGACCGGACCGAGGTATCCCGGTTTGCAGCCGAAGTGCTCGACGATTTCGGCTTCGGTTGCGAAGCGGAAGCCGTCCTTCAATCCCTCGACCTTCCCGGCCTTCACTTCGTTCAGATCGTGGTCGCCGCGGACAAGCAGCAGCCAGACGGTGCTCTTCACGATTGCGCCGGTCTCGTCGACCTCATCGGTCGCCAGCACAAGGGACTTCACGGTGTTGGCGAGCGAGGTGCCCAGCAGGGCGGCTACATCGGCGCAGGTGCTCTTGCCCGGCGTCGGCACCTTGTTCAGGGCCTGCGTGGGCGCAGCGCGCTCGGCCAGCAGCGGCAGGGCTTCGGCGAGTTCGATGTTGGCGGCGTAATCAGACTGCGGGCAGTAGACGATCGCATCTTCGCCGGTTTCGGCGATCACCTGGAACTCATGCGAACGATCGCCGCCGATCGCGCCGGTGTCGGCCGCCACTGCGCGGTAAGTCAGGCCCAGGCGGTCGAAAATCTTGCGATAGGCCGCATACATGTTCTCGTAGCTCTTGCCTGCGGCTTCCACGTCACGGTCGAAGGAGTAGGCATCCTTCATCAAGAATTCGCGGCCCCGCATGATGCCGAAACGCGGCCGGCGTTCATCGCGGAACTTGGTCTGGATCTGGTACAGGTTCTTCGGCAGCGCGCGATAGCTCTTCAGCTCCTGGCGGGCGATGTCGGTCACCACCTCTTCGGAGGTCGGCTGCATCGCGAAGTCGCGTTCATGGCGGTCCTTCAGGCGCAGCATCTCCGGGCCCATCTTGTCCCAGCGGCCCGTCTCCTGCCAAAGCTCGGCCGGCTGCACCAGCGGCATCACCAGTTCGACCGCGCCGGCGCGGTTCATTTCCTCGCGAATGATGTTCTCGACCTTGCGGATCACCCGCAGGCCCATCGGCATGTAGTTGTAGATCCCGGCAGAGAGCTTGCGGATCAGGCCCGCCCGCATCATCAGTTTGTGGCTGACGATTTCTGCGTCGGCGGGGGCTTCCTTGAGGGTCGTGATGAAGAACTGGCGTGCGCGCATGTCGAATCGCTAAATCGGGGCAAACCGCCATTTTAGCTCAGGGGGCGTCGCTTTCCTTCGTTTGCCGCATGTGGAAGAATTCGTGGCAATTCAGCTAATTTTCAGGTGGTTCTCATGCTCGACCGGGACGGTTATCGCCCCAACGTCGGCATCATCCTGGTCAACGCGCGAAACGAGGTCTTCTGGGGTAAACGTATCCGTGAGCATTCTTGGCAGTTCCCGCAAGGCGGTATCAAGCATGGGGAATCGCCCGAGCAGGCTATGTTCCGCGAGCTCTTCGAAGAGGTGGGCTTGCGGCCGGAGCACGTGAAGATTCTTGGTCGCACGCGCAGTTGGCTGCGGTACGACGTCCCACGCCACTGGGTGAAAAGAGAGTGGCGTAATACCTATCGTGGACAGAAGCAGATCTGGTTCCTGTTGCGGCTGCTTGGCCGCGATTCGGATGTCTCTCTGCGGGCAACCGAGAAGCCGGAGTTCGACGCGTGGCGTTGGGCGGGCTATTGGGTGCCGCTGGAAGCGGTGATCGAGTTCAAGCGGCAGGTCTATCGACTGGCGCTGAATGAACTCTCCGGTGTGTTGTTCCGTGGCGTACATGCGCCCGAACGGCCGCCGGCCTACGCATTGAGTGAGGCGCATCCGAGCAATCATGATTGACGGCCTGATCATCGAATTCGATCGCGCGCTGCGCACGATCTTCGCGCCCGCACGCAGCGTGCGGCCGACCCCGGGTGCTGATCAGCCCGAGGCGGACTTGTCCGAGTCGGAGCGGGCGCATGTTGCCGGGCTCATGCGCGTCAATCACGTCGGTGAAATCTGTGCGCAGGCGCTGTATCAAGGGCAGGCGCTAACGTCCAGCGACCCGTCGGTCACCGAGGCGCTTCGCCGCGCCGCCGACGAGGAAACGGAGCACCTGGCCTGGACGGAGCAACGTATCGGCGAGATGGGGGGGCGCAAGAGCTTGCTCAACCCGCTCTGGTACGCCGGTGCGCTGTCGATTGGCGTGGTGGCCGGCAAGTTCGGCGATCGCTGGAATCTCGGCTTTCTTGCGGAGACCGAGCGGCAGGTCGAGGCCCATCTGTCCGGTCATATGGATCGCGTGCCGCACCAGGATGGCCGATCGCTCGCGATCCTTGATCAGATGCGCAAGGATGAGGCCGGCCATGCAGATACCGCTGTCGCGCTGGGCGCTGCGGAATTGCCCGCACCGGCTCGACTCGCGATGAAACTCGCTTCAAAGGTGATGACCACGGTGGCCTACCGGGTCTGAATCGTTTCGCTATGGCCACATGCGAGTAAAACAGAAACGGCGGCCGATGGCCGCCGTTGTCTTAGGCAGGCAGCGCTCAGTCTTCAACGACCTCGAAGTCGTGCGTAACTTCAGCCGTCTTGCCCAGCATGATGGAGGCCGAGCAGTACTTCTCGGCTGACAGGCTGACGGCGCGCTCGACCGCTTCCCGCTTGAGCGCCTTGCCGCGCACGATGAAGTGGTAATGAATGCGCGTGAATACTTTCGGGTCGGTCTCGGCGCGTTCGGCCTTCAACTGGGCCTCGCAGCCGGTGACAGCGTGCCGGCCCCGCTTGAGGATCGTCACGACGTCAAAGGCGGAACAGCCACCCGCGCCCGCGAGCAACAATTCCATCGGGCGAGGAGCGCGGTTCTTCCCTCCTGCATCGGCGGCGCCTTCCATGGTCACAAAATGGCCGCTTCCGGTGCTGGCAAGAAACGTCGCGTCATCAACCCACTTCACGCTGCATTCCATACTTCATCCTCTTTTGGTCTGGGGCCCAGGCTACGAGCAGGGGAGGGGCGATTCTACCGCTTGATCGAAAATGCTGCGCCGCATCATTGTTGGGCGCGAGCGGCCCGTGCCGTCAACTGAACGACAAGTCAGTCACTAAAATAGTTCATTAAAAATCATTGGCTTGGCGATGCATAAGGTGGGCTTATTTCGACATAAAGAGGTTCGTTCGGCGAGGGGGTCCGGAACCTTGCAATGCACAAGCCCGGCGCCCATAATCCAAACCGTAGTGATTGATTCGGTGCCGCAACAGCGAGCCGAAGCAATCCCGGGTTTGTCTCCTCCACCCTCCTCCTTTGGTGTGGACTTGGCGCAGCTCTTCGGGCTGCGTTTTTTTTTGTGTTTTTCGATCAGTGTTTGACTTTGGAAGAAGTTGGCGAGTAGAATTGCCGGCTTTCCGCATTTGGGCCTGGAACGGGTCCTAGAAGAAATCAAGGGACATTCTCATGAGGACGTTTTCTGCCAAGCCGCACGAAGTTAAGCGTGATTGGTACGTGGTGGACGCGACCGACAAGGTTCTGGGCCGTCTTGCCTCCGAAATCGCGCGTCGCCTTCGCGGCAAGCACAAGCCCGAGTACACGCCGCACGTCGATACCGGCGACTTCATTGTCGTCGTCAATGTCGAAAAGCTGCGTGTGACTGGTACCAAGTCGCTGGACAAGAAGTACTACCGTCACTCGGGTTACCCGGGCGGCATTTACGAAACCAACTTCCAGAAGCTGCAAGACCGCTTCCCGGATCGCGTTCTGACCAAGGCCGTCAAGGGTATGCTCCCGAAGGGTCCGCTGGGCTACGCGATGCTGAAGAAGCTGAAGTGCTACGCCGGTGACACGCACCCGCACAGCGCCCAGCAGCCGAAGGCCCTCGAAATTTAACGGAGCCGAGTAATGGCGATCGCGAATCCTTACAAGTACGGCACGGGCCGCCGCAAAACTGCTGTGGCACGCGTTTTCATCAAGCCGGGCAACGGCAACATCGTTGTTAACGGCAAACCGGTCGACGTGTTCTTCTCTCGCGAGACGGGCCGCATGATCGTGCGTCAGCCGCTGGAAGTGACCGAGACCGTCGGCAAGTTCGACATCCTGGTGAACGTCGACGGTGGTGGCGAGTCGGGTCAAGCCGGTGCGGTGCGTCATGGCATCACCCGCGCGCTGATCGATTACGACGAGACGCTGAAGCCCGCGCTGAAGAAGGCTGGTTTCGTGACGCGCGATGCGCGTGAAGTCGAGCGTAAGAAGGTCGGTCTGCACGGCGCACGTCGTCGCAAGCAGTTCTCGAAGCGCTGATCGCCGTTTCAGTTGCTCAGTCAAAAAGCCCGCGAAAGCGGGCTTTTTGTTTTTTACGCCAATCGAACGCGGGGTTTGGCGGTTTCGTCGTTTTGAAACATTTGCTGACTAAGCTTCTCCTGTTGCGTGTCACACACAAACGTGGCGCGCGCGTCACTTGAAACTGAGGAGAAGCAGTGAAACATCAGCAGAAGATTGCACTTGCCGCCGTTGCCCTGATCAGCGGTAGTGCTATGGCCGTCGATAGCAGCGTGACCGTATACGGCCTCGTCGATATGGGCTATGCCTATCGCACTGACAACTACGATGCGAGCAAATCGGGTCGCAACGGCATCGATAGCGGCATCGCGAGCGGTTCCCGCCTCGGTTTTCGTGGCGTTGAAGAAATCTCGCCGGGCCTCAAGGGCAAGTTCGTGATCGAAGCCGGTATCAACGCGGACCAAGGGTCGGCCGCGCAGGGTGGCGCTGCTTGGGGCCGCCAGAGCTGGCTGGGTCTGGATGCAGGCGTTGTCGAGGCCCGTCTGGGCCGCCAGTACTCGCCGGAATACCTGATCTACGGTGACATCGATCCGTTCTCGCATGGTCAGGTTGCCAAGGCGAGCAACATCTTCCAGCACGTGAAGACGTACGACCGCATCAACAATGCGTTCTACCTCACGACGCCGTACTTTGGTGACGTCTTCTCGGTGGATGCGATCTACTCGTTCAACCGTGGTGGTGACGAGGCTGTTGCGAACGCGGGCGACAAGCGCTTCTACGCGATTGCGCCGAAACTCCAGTTCGGCAAGATGTTCAAGGTTGTCGCCAACTACAGCCACGACTACGACAAGGCCAAATACACCACCGATACCGTGGTTGAACTCGGTGCGATCGTTGACTTCGGGGTGGCAAAGATCTCGGGCGCTTACGCCCAGCCGAAGCTCGAAAGCACGCCGGTCGGCGCTGCGAAAGAACCGAAGAAGTACAACCGCTACCTGCTGGGCGCGACCGTTCCGTTTGGTAACTTCTCGCTGCTCGCGTCCTATGCGTACTCCAAGGACAAGAACGATCTTGACGAGAAGGCCACGCAGATCGGCATTGGCGGCACCTACGCATTCTCCAAGCGTACCGACATGTATCTCGGCTTCGCGCGTATCGACGCGGATGACAAGATTGCCGTGAAGTACGGTGTGTCCGACGGCTCCAACACCTTCAACGACTACCGTAGCGGTTTCAACCTGGGCGTCCGCCACAAGTTCTAAGCATCAGGTGCTCGAGTCCCTTTACAGAGGCGCCGCTGGCGCCTCTTTTTTTCGCTCCCAGAAAATGAAAACGGCACCGAGCGGTGCCGTTTTCATGAGTTTGATTAAAGGTCAGCCCAAGCGTCCCAGTTGCTCTCTGAGCTTCTCAAGCGTTGCTCCGAAATCGGCAAGCCGTTTCTTCTCCTGCTCGACCACCGCTGCTGGCGCGCGGGCGACGAAGCTTTCGTTGGCCAGCTTGGCGTTCGCCTTCACCACTTCGCCCTCAATGCGAGTGATTTCCTTCGTGATCCGCTCGCGTTCCGCTGCGATGTCGATCTCGATCTTAAGCATCAGGCGGAAGTCGCCGACGATCTGCACCGGGGCGGGCGAGGGTGGCAGGGCATCGCCCGCTGCCGCCACACTCTCAAGCTTGCCGAGCGCGGTCAGGTAAGGCGCGAAGGCCTCGACGTCGGCCACCGGGCCGGCGACGATCAGCGGCACCTTCTGCGCCGGCGACAGGCTCATCTCGCCACGCAGGCTGCGCACTGCGCTGACCAGCGCCTTGAGCTGCTCGATGCGAGCCTCGGCCTTGGCGTCGATGCGCTCGAGATTGGCGCGCGGGTAGGCGACCAGGCACAGGCTCTCGGCGTCCTTCTTGCCGGCGAGCGGGGCCACGGTCTGCCACAGCTCCTCGGTGATGAAGGGGATCACCGGGTGCGCCAGGCGCAGGATGGTCTCCAGCACGCGCAGCAGGGTGCGGCGCGTGGCGCGCTGCTGCGCCTCGTTGCCGGTGTTGATCTGCACCTTGGCGAGTTCGAGGTACCAGTCGCAGTACTCGTCCCACACGAGCGTGTAGATCTCGCTCGACAGCAGGTCGAGGCGGAAGTCGGCGAAGTGCTGCGCGACGGCGGCCTCGGCGCGCTGCAGGCGCGAGACGATCCAGCGATCGGCGTCGGAGAAGGCGAGGTAGCTGCCGTCGCACTCGCTCGGCGCGTGCTCGTTCAGGCCGCAGTCCTTGCCCTCGGTGTTCATCAGCACGAAGCGCGTGGCGTTCCACAGCTTGTTGCAGAAGTTGCGGTAGCCCTCGCAGCGCTGCATGTCGAACTTGATGTCGCGGCCCAGCGTAGCGAGGCTGGCGAAGGTGAAGCGCAGCGCGTCGGTACCGAAGGCGGGGATGCCCTCCGGGTATTCCTTGCGCGTCTTCTTCTCGATCTGCGCGGCCTGCTTCGGGTTCATCAACCCGGTGGTGCGCTTGGCGACGAGGTCGTCGAGCTTGATGCCGTCGATCAGGTCGATCGGGTCGAGCACGTTGCCCTTGGACTTGCTCATCTTCTGGCCTTCGGCGTCGCGCACCAGACCATGCACGTACACGGTCTTGAACGGGATCTTGCCGGTGATGTGCTTGGTCATCATGACCATGCGCGCCACCCAGAAGAAGATGATGTCGAAGCCGGTGACCAGCACCGACGAGGGCAGGTAGAGGTCCAGCGCGTCGTTGGACTGGGCCGGCCACTCGGGCGTCCAGTCCAGGGTGCTGAAGGGCCACAGGGCGGACGAGTACCAGGTGTCGAGCACGTCGTCGTCACGCTTCAGGGCGCCGGTGTAGCCCTCGGCCGCAGCAACGGCTTTGGCTTCCGCCTCGTCGTGGGCGACGAAGACGCGGCCGTCGTCGGCGTACCAGGCCGGGATCTGGTGACCCCACCACAGCTGGCGAGAGATGCACCAGTCCTGGATGTTGTTGAGCCACTGGTTGTAGGTGTTCACCCAGTTCTCGGGCGCGAACTTGATCTCGCCCGAGGCCACGCATTCAAGCGCCTTGCCGGCGATGCTCGTGCCGTCCGGGCCGGCTTTGCTCATCGCAACGAACCACTGGTCGGTGAGCATCGGCTCGATGACGACGCCGGTGCGGTCGCCACGCGGCACCATCAGCTTGTGCGGCTTGACTTCGCCCAGTAGGCCCAGCGCCTCGAAGCCGGCGACGACCTGCTTGCGCGCCTCGAAGCGGTCCAGCCCGGCCAGGTGCGCCGGCAGCGGCGTGCTGCCACTGATCTTGCCGCCGGTGACGACGGTGCCCTCGGCGGGCACGGCGCCTTCGAGCGTCAGCACGATGATCATCGGCAGGTTGTGGCGCAGGCCGACTTGGTAGTCGTTCTGGTCGTGCGCGGGCGTGACCTTGACGACGCCAGTGCCGAATTCGCGGTCCACATACTCGTCGGCAATGATCGGCACTTCGCGGCCAACCAACGGCAGCGTGACCGTCTTGCCGATCAGGTGGGCGTAGCGCTCATCTTCCGGGTGCACCATCACGGCGGTGTCGCCGAGCATGGTTTCCGGGCGCGTGGTGGCCACGGTCAGCGAACCGCTGCCGTCAGTGAGCGGGTACTGCAGGTGCCACAGGAAACCGTCTTCCTCTTCGGATACGACTTCCAGGTCCGACACTGCGGTGTGCAGCTTCGGGTCCCAGTTCACGAGGCGCTTGCCGCGGTAGATCAGCCCCTCGCGGTAGAGGCGCACGAAGGTCTCGGTGACGATTTTCGAGAGGCCCGCGTCCATCGTGAAGCGCTCGCGGCTCCAGTCGGGCGAGGTGCCGAGGCGGCGCATCTGCTGGGTGATGGTGTTACCGGAGTATTCCTTCCACTCCCACACCTTCTCGAGGAACTTCTCGCGCCCCAGATCGTGGCGCGACACGCCCTGCGCATCGAGCTGGCGCTCGACGACGATCTGCGTGGCGATGCCGGCGTGGTCGGTGCCCGGCTGCCAAAGCGTGTTGTGGCCCAGCATGCGATGGTAGCGGGTAAGCGCATCCATCACTGTCTGGTTGAAGCCGTGGCCCATGTGCAGTGTGCCTGTGACATTGGGCGGCGGCAGCAGGATGCAGAAGGCGTCGGGGTTGGACTTGTCCAGACCGGCCTTGAAGTAGCCCGACTGTTCCCAGTTTGCGTACCAGCGCCGTTCGATCTCGGCGGGCTCGAAGCTCTTTGCGAGTTCCATTATTTTCGTCTGGAAAATCAAAACCTTGGATTATAGCGAATGGACGGTCACCCCCGCCGCCGATGCGGTGCAGGGTGACGACCGTCCGCGGGGGTCAATCTTGTTTGGGCGTGTTCAGCGTTGCGTCGAGCAACTCGGATAGCTTGTGCGACAGATCCGGTACCAGCGTTGCCCGCATATGTGCCAGCGTCTTGATGCGCAGCCGTTCAACCATGCCGTCGACTTCGGCCGCGACGATCTGGGGCAATTCGTTGCTGATCCAGCTCTCGAGGGTCTGAGCGATGTGCGCGTCAAACTCAATCAGTTGCTCCGCTATTCGCATCTGCGCGGCCTGCGCCTGAACCGAGGCCTCTTCTCGCGCTGCTTTGGCGGCGGCTTCGGCGGCGGCTGCAATGATTGCGGGGTCGGGTTCGACGACCACCGGGGCGGAATCTGCGGGGGGCTCGGTGACGGGTTCCGTCGCGACAGCGGCGGCGGCTTCGGCAACCTCATCGTCAAGCGCAATCTCGTCCGCGATGTCCTCAAGGACCGGAAGGTCCTCGCCGAGCACATCCGTCAAGACTGGCAGATCGTCGGCCCGCGGCAGGGTACTGGAGCGATGCCGATGAATCAGCGCATCGGCTTTCACCAGCAGGGTGTCCGACGCGTCCAGGTCATCGTTCGGAGTGATAGGCGTCATGAGCGCTCGCGTGCGGAAAGGTCGTTTGCTTCGGGTTCAAGTCCGCGCTCACGATAGAAGGCCCAGCGCGCGCGTGCGGGGGCACGGTCGGCGGGGTCCGATGTCACGATCTCGATGACCTGCGTAAAGCGCTCGAAAGCGGGCGGAGCATCGTTGCCGAGGTTGATCAGCACATCCAGGTGCTGCGGATCTTCCAGATGGGTATCAATCAACACCGGTGTCTCGGCCGCGAGCGGTGACGTGCTCATCACATGCGGCACGAACGCGAGCGGCTGAAACGTCCAGAGCAGCGCGTCGAAGCGGGTCGCCTGGCCCGCTTCGGGCGCAAACACGGTGACCTTGCGTCCGTGCCGGTACGCGGCGGCCGTCAGGCGACAGGCCGCCGAGAGTTTGTCCGGCGCGTTGTGGAAGAAACGGACTTCGGTCACTGTGCGGGCGATCTCATCAGGCGCCGGCGCGCTTGATCAGGAACTGCGTCAGCAGCGGCACCGGGCGGCCAGTGGAGCCCTTGTCGGCACCGGACTTCCATGCAGTACCGGCGATGTCGAGGTGTGCCCACTTGTAGGCCTTCGTGAAGCGCGACAGGAAGCATGCCGCGGTGATGGTGCCGCCGGCGCGGCCGCCAATGTTTGCCATGTCCGCAAAGTTGCTCTTCAGCTGTTCCTGATACTCGTCGAACAGCGGCAACTGCCAAGCGCGGTCGCCCGCGGCAACGCCCACGTCCAGGAGCTCGCGCGCGAGTTCGTCGTCGTTGGCAAGCAGGCCGGTCGTGTGGTTGCCCAGGGCAATTACGCAGGCGCCGGTCAGTGTGGCGATGTCGATCACGCACTCAGGCTCGAAGCGCTCGGCGTAGGTCAGCGCGTCGCACAGGATCAGGCGGCCTTCGGCATCGGTGTTGAGGATCTCGATCGTCTGGCCTGACATCGAAGTGACCACATCGCCCGGCTTCACCGCTGAGCCGCCCGGCATGTTCTCGGTGCTCGGGATCAGGCCGACCACGTTGATCGGCAGTTCGAGTTCGGCCAGCGCACGGAAGGTACCCAGAACCGATGCGCCGCCGCACATGTCGTATTTCATTTCGTCCATGCCTTCGCCCGGCTTGAGCGAAATACCGCCGGAATCGAAGGTCAGGCCCTTGCCGACCAGCACGATTGGCTTGGCCTTCTTGCTCTTGGCACCGTGGTACTGCATCACGATGAAGCGAGCCGGTTCGTGCGAGCCCTTGGTGACCGACAGGAAGGAGCCCATACCGAGCTTTTCGATGCCGGCATTGTCGAAGGTCTCGACCTTGATGGACTTGAATTCCTTCGCGAGCTTCTTCGCCGTGTCGGCAAGGTGTGTGGGGGTGCAGACGTTGCCGGGCAGATTGCCCAAGTCGCGCGCCAGCGCCATGCCGGCTGCGATTGCGCTGCCCTGGGCTGCGCCGCGCGTGGTTTCAGCGCTCGGCTTTGCCGCGAAGGCGAGGGTGATCTTGCTGGCGCCGCGCTTGTCGTCATCCTTCTTGGCGCGCGGCGCGTCGTATTTGTAGGCGGTGTCGCGAAGAATCTGCGTCGCTTGAGCCGCAAGCCACTTGGCATCGCGCCCCTTGAGTTCCACGTCAGCAAGCGTGACGACGGCGTCGCCGGCCTTCAGGCTTGCAAGGGCCTTGGCGGCGGCAGTCAGCGCGCTGCGATAGGCCTTTTCGTTGAATTCGTCTTCCTTGCCGTAGCTCACCAGCAGTACGCGTTCTGCCAGGACTCCGGGCAGGTGATGCAGCATCAGCGTTGCACCCGCTTTGGCGTCGAGATCGCCGCGAGCGATGAGTTTGGCGAGGGTCCCGGCACTGGCTTCGTCGAGTCGTGTGGCGATGGTGCCGAGGGTCTTCCCGGCGAATACACCGACCACGAGGCACGCGCATTTCTGCTTTTCCGGGGTTACGGATTTCGTGCTAAATTCCATCAATTGCTCCTGGCAATGGACGCTTGCGCGCAGAGCGGACGATTATCCCGTGTCCCTCCAGCGCCGTCAAAACCGCACCGGCGCTTACTCGAATGGTCTTTCAGCGCGCAGCTATGCGCGAATTCGCCGCCAATGCGGTGGCGATTTTCGTTGCACTGTTTTTCATCCTGCTCACCGTGATCCTGATCCGCCTGCTCAGCCAGGCTGCAGGCGGTCGGCTGCCGCCTGACGCGGTGCTGTCGTTGATCGGCTTCACCGCGCTCAATCACCTGGGCACCTTGCTTTCGCTGACGCTCTTCATCTCGGTACTGATGTCGCTGACGCGTGTCTATCGCGACTCCGAGATGGTGGTCTGGTTTGCGAGTGGTGTGCCGCTGTCGGCCTGGATCAGTCCGGTTCTCAAGTTCTCGCTGCCAATCGTCGCAGTCATTGCGGTGCTTTCCGGCTACCTGTCGCCGTGGGCGCAGGGGCGGGCGCAGGAGTATCGCAAGCAGCTTGAGGCGCGCGACGACGTATCGAGCGTGTCTCCGGGAACGTTCCGCGAGGACACTGGTGGCCGGCGCGTATTCTTCGTCGAATCGGTGGCGGAGAACGATGCCGAGGTGAAGAACGTATTCGTGTCGATGCCCCTGGCGGATCGCCTGCGGATCATCGTGGCTTCGCACGGGTCGGTTGAGGTTCAGCCGAATGGTGATCGTTTCGCGGTGTTGAAGGATGGCCGTCGCTACGACGGGCGGCCCGGAACGCCAGAATTCAGCGTCACGCGTTTCGATACCTATGCGATCCGGATCGAGGCGAAAGAGGTCGGCGTTCTCGAGATCACTCCGCGCATCACGCCAACCCCGCAGTTGATTGCGGTGCCGACACCGCAGAATCGCGGTGAACTGTCGTGGCGGCTTGGCTTGCCGCTCGCTGCATTGGTGCTGACGTTGATCGCCGTGCCGCTCTCGTTCGTGAATCCGCGTGCGGGGCGGGCGGTCAACCTGCTCTTCGCGGTCTTCGTGTTTTCCACCTACATCAGTCTGTTGCAGGTCATGCAGGCATGGATCGGGCAGGGCAAGATCGGCTTCGGTGCGGGCCTCGCGGCCCTGCATGTGCCGATGGCTGTGCTGCTGATCGGCATGTTCGCGCACCGCATGCAGTTGCTGTCGCGCCTGTTCCGCCGATGAAAACCATCCGCCGTTACCTGAGTCTTGAGATCATCGCGGCGTCAGCGCTGGTGATGCTCGCCTTTCTGGCGCTGTTCGGCTTCTTCGACCTCGTTGAAGAGCTCGATAAAGTCGGCAAGGCGGGATACCGCCTCAAGCACGCATTGATCTTTGTCGCGCTCTCGCTCCCCAGTCGTGCTTACGAGATCTTCCCGATTGCCGCGCTGATCGGCACGCTGTTCGCCCTGACCCAATTGGCGCGCAACTCCGAGATCACCGCCATGCGGGCGGCGGGTCTCTCTACGCGGCGCGCGGTGATCGTGATCGCCCAGATCGGATTGCTGTTTGCGACCATGACCTTTGTGCTGGGCGAATTTGTTGCGCCGCCGCTTGAGCGCGTGGCGCAGAAGTGGCGCCTGCGCAGCACCAACTCGACCTTGCCACAGGAATTGAAGTCCGGCTTCTGGGTGCGTGACGGACGCCTGTTCGTCAATGCGCAACGCGTTCAGCCGGACAAGGGCCTGGAGGGCGTGCGGATCTACGAGTTCGACAAGGATCTGCGCTTGGTGTCGCTGTCCGAAGCGGTTCGCGGCGAATACAAGCCGCGTGAGGGCTGGCGGCTGACGGATGTAAAGCGGACGCAGTTTCTCGCCGATCGAACGGTGCTTGAACGCTTGCCATCGATGCAATGGCAATCAGAGCTGACACCTGAACTGGTCAGCGTGGTCATGGTGACGCCGGAGCGAATGGCGTTGAAGACGCTGATCCCGTACGTGCAGCACTTGAAGGACAACAACCAGAAGACCGGCCGGCACGAAGTGGCGGTCTGGAAAAAGCTCGTTTACCCGTTCGCGTCCATCGTCATGATGTGTCTTGCGCTGCCGTTCGCTTTTATCCATCACCGCAGCGGGGCGGTGGGCGCGAAGGTGCTGCTTGGCGTGGTGATTGGCATGACCTTCCACCTGCTCAATGGGTTGTTCACCAACCTCGGCGTGATCAATGGCTGGCCGCCCGCGGTCAGCGCTCTCGCGCCGAGCGTCCTGTTCCTGCTCGCGACAGCGGGAATGCTCTGGTGGGTCGAGCGCCGCTGAGGCGGCGCTGTCTTGTTCGCTTATTCGCCAGGCCGGCCCGGCAGCAGTACGACGCAGGTGCCGGCGAAGCGGTCGTGGAGAAACTGGCCGTCGCGGTCAAAGAGACTCCAGATCAGCCCCGCGCCGAAGAACAACAACGACGGCCATGACAGCACGTAGCGCATGAGCCGCTGCGAGGCGTTCGGCAGTTTCCCGCTCTGCGCATCAACAATCTGCAGCCGCCACGTCTGCATGGCCAGGGTCTGCCCGTTCCGTCCCCACAGCACATAGAAGTACAAGCCGAGCACGCCGAAGACATGCATCAGGCTGACCCAACCAGGGGGCAGGGTCTTGGTCATCATGCCAAGAATCATCTGCGGCAATAGGAACGCGAACGCCAGCACGCCGAGCAGGAGCAGGGCTTCATAGAGCATGCAGGCAAGGCGTCGGCGCAGGCCGGCCAGTTCGGCGACGAGGCGTTTTTCGGTCACGGCGATCTTTGAGGAATGCCGCCGCCACAGGTGGCGGCGTGCGGTGTTTAATAGCGGGGGTAGAGCGCCTCGGGCAGTACCGGGGCGGGCTCAGGGGGCGGTTCGACCGGTGGCGGCGGTGGCGGACGAAGCTCACTGCGGTATGGCCGCAGGTAGGGCGGAATCAACCACTCCTGCGGAATCGCGCCGCCGATGCTGGGCTTTGTGCGGGTGGCACGCGAGCGCAGTTTGTCCTTCTCTTCATCCGGCAGATTCTTGTACGCATCCCATTGCTGCCGCAGGGCGGGGCGTTGGTCGCTTGGTAGCTTCTGAAGGCGCTTGTACTGATCGCGCGCCTTCTTCCGCTCTTCCGGCGTCAGTTGGGCCCAGGATTCCATCCGGCGCGTGATGCGATCACGCTCGTTGGGTGTCATTTCAGGAAAACGCGCAGCGATCCCGATCCATTTGTTGCGACGTGTCGGCCCCATCGCGGACCATTCTTTTTCCAGCGGCGCGAGAATCGCGCGTTGTTCCGGCGTCAGCGCGGCCCAATCCGGCGCTGGCGTCGCCGCACCCGCGAAGGGCGCTACGAGTAGCGCCAGGACAATCAGCCAGGCCCTCAGCTGGCCGAGTCGTCCGGCTTGAGCCATCGGTCAAATCCATGATCAAGATAGGCGTCGATCGGGAGGTCGTCCGAAAGCAGGGCGCTGTCGACCTCTTCGAGTTCCGAGCTCATGACGCTGTCGCGAAGCGTATCCGCTGCGACCAGCATCAGAATCGCGGTGAGCGTCACCATTGCGAGGCGGCTGTGGGTATTCCACAGATCCGTCACGGTTCTGCTGACGCCAGCAAGGCTCAGCCCGCTGGTGCGGGCGCGTTGATGCTCCAGTGCGGCACGGCGAGCGAGTTGAAGGCGTGTTTCTACCTGCGGGCCAAGGCCGCTGAGGCTACGGTCAAGCGTCGCAACGATCCGCTTGGCGATGATGTCTTCTGTGTTCATGGCTCGATCCCCCGGGCACGCAATGCGGCCGCCAGCGTGTGCGTTGCCCGCGAGCAGTGTGTCTTGACACTTCCCTCGGTGCAGCCCATCGCCGCGGCCGTCTCGGCTATATCCATTTCCTCCCAGTAACGCATGAGGAAGGCTTCCCGTTGACGTGGTGGCAATTTCGCAATTTCCTGTTCAATCACGCCGAGCGTCTGCCGCTGCTCTTCCTGCAGGTGCGGCGCCTTGAATGCCGCAATGTCAGACTCGGCGCCCAGTGTTTCCAGCGGGTCCCCGCCGTCTTCCTCGCTGTCTGGCGAGAACGCAGACAGCAGAGTGGTCCACAGGTTTCGAACCTTGCTGCGCCGGAAATGGTCGTTGATCCCGTTTTGCAGGATGCGCTGAAAGAGCGCGCCGAATTCCTCGGCCGGCCGATCGCCGTAGCGTTCGGCCAGTTTCATCATGGCGTCCTGCACAACGTCGAGTGCCGTGTCTTCATCCCGCAGCGCAAAAAAGGCCTGCTTGAAGGCCCGACGCTCAACGCTGGAGAGAAAGTCTGAAAGTTCGATCCGGGAAGCCAGGTGAAACCTCGTGTGGCCGTCGCCGCTTCATGGTGTGCTGCAGCGAGGATGCCTTGACCAATCCGTTGCACACCGTTGACAATGTACCTCCCCCTCCCTCCGGAGGGGCTTCTGTCTTTTTTGGGTGCTGCAATGGTTTTGACTGGTGCGGAGATTGTAATCAGGTGTCTGCAAGAGGAAAAGGTCGAGTATGTTTTCGGCTATCCCGGCGGCGCCGTGCTTTTCCTCTACGACGAACTGTCCAAGCAGGACAAAGTTCGTCACGTGCTGGTTCGCCATGAGCAGGCCGCCGTACACGCTGCGGATGGCTACGCACGCTCCACCGACAAGGTGGGCGTTGCGCTCGTAACTTCCGGCCCGGGCGTCACCAACGCCGTGACCGGTATCGCGACCGCGTATTGTGATTCGATTCCGATGGTGATCATCAGCGGGCAAGTCCCGACTGCCGCCATTGGTCAAGATGCTTTCCAGGAAGTCGACACGGTCGGGATCACCCGTCCGTGCGTCAAGCACAACTTCCTCGTCAAGGATGTCCGCGACATCGCTTCGACAATCAAGAAGGCCTTTTTCCTCGCCAAGACCGGACGTCCTGGCCCTGTGCTCGTCGACATTCCTAAGGATGTCTCCGCGCACAAGTGCGAGTACGAGTATCCGAAGTCTGTGACCTTGCGCTCCTACAACCCGATCGTGAAGGGTCACCAGGGGCAGATCCGCAAGGCGCTCGGTTTGTTGCTCGAAGCCAAGCGGCCGATGATCTATGCGGGTGGCGGCGTGATTCTGGCCGATGCGGCGGACAAGCTGACGAAGCTGACCCGACTGCTCGGTTTCCCAGTTACCAACACGCTGATGGGGCTTGGTGGCTACCCGGCCACTGATCGCCAGAACCTCGGCATGCTGGGCATGCACGGCACGATCGAAGCAAACATGGCGATGCATCACAGCGATGTGCTGCTCGCGATCGGCGCTCGTTTCGATGACCGCGTGATCGGCAATCCGGCGCACTTCCAGTCCGAGCCGCGCAAGATCATCCACGTGGACATCGATCCGTCGTCGATCTCAAAGCGCGTGAAGGTCGATGTGCCGATCGTTGGCAATCTCGCCGATGTGCTGGACGACATGATCAAGATGCTGGAGTCGTCAGGCGATCGCCCGAATCCGGCCCAGATCGAGCCGTGGTGGAAGCAAATCGAAGAGTGGCGTAGCCGCAATTCGCTCAGCTACAAGAACAGCACCGAGGTCATCAAGCCGCAGTTCGTCGTCGAGACGTTGTGGAAGATCACCAACGGCGACGCGTTTGTGACCTCGGATGTGGGCCAACACCAGATGTGGGCGGCCCAGTACTACAAGTTCGACAAGCCGCGTCGTTGGGTGAACTCGGGTGGTCTGGGCACGATGGGCTTTGGTCTGCCAGCAGCAATGGGCGTTCAGCTCGCGCACCCGGAAAAGCCGGTCGCCGTAATCACCGGCGAAGGCTCGATCCAGATGTGTATCCAGGAGCTCTCGACCTGCAAACAGTATCGTTTGCCGATCAAGGTTCTGAGTTTGAACAACCGCTATCTGGGCATGGTTCGCCAATGGCAGCAGTTCTTCCACGGTAACCGGTATTCCGAGTCCTACATGGATTCGCTACCTGATTTCGCCAAGCTTGCCGAGGCCTACGGGCATGTCGGCATCCGCGTCGAGAAGCCGGGCGATGTGGAAGGCGCCATCCGTGAGGCGTTCAGCCGTAAGAACGATCTGGTCTTCCTGGACTTCCAGGTGGATCCGACCGAAAACGTGTTCCCGATGGTTCAGGGCGGCAAGGGTCTCACCGAGATGATCCTGTCGTCCGAGGATCTGTAACACCCGCGCACCGTTAGAACGGGGTGCCGCTCAACCGCGGCGGCACCCGCCCAGCGCGCTTACCGGCATGCTGGGCGGCGGAAGGTCACCCGAGGGCTTTCCGTGGCCGTACTGCAGTGTGCTCACAAGCAGGCAACACTTATGAGACACGTCATTTCATTGCTGCTCGAAAACGAGGCTGGCGCGCTGTCGCGTGTGTCCGGGCTGTTTTCTGCGCGTGGCTACAACATCGAGTCGCTGACCGTAGCGCCGACCGAAGATCCTTCGCTTTCGCGAATGACGATCGTGACGTCGGGTTCGGATGACATCATCGAGCAGATCACCAAGCAGCTGAACAAGCTGATCGACGTGGTCAAGGTGGTCGATATTTCCGAAGCTGCGCATATCGAGCGCGAGCTCATGCTGGTCAAGGTGCGAGCGACGGGCAAGGATCGCGAAGAGATGAAGCGCATGGCGGAAATCTTCCGCGGCCGCATCATCGACGTGACCGATTCGAGCTACGTGATCGAGCTGACTGGTACGCAGGACAAGCTCAATTCCTTTGTCGGCGCGATTGATCGTGACCTGATTCTGGAAACAGTGCGCTCCGGCGTCTGCGGTATCGGCCGCGGCGACCGCGTGCTCAAGATCTGATTTGCCCCATTCACACGCTATTCAAGGAAATACCATGAAGGTTTACTACGACAAGGACGCCGACCTCTCGCTGATCAAGGGCAAGCAGGTCACCATCGTTGGCTATGGCTCGCAAGGCCACGCGCACGCGCAGAACCTGCGCGATTCGGGCGTCAATGTGACGGTCGGTCTGCGCAAGAACGGCGCCTCGTGGGCCAAGGCTGCTGGCGCAGGGCTGAAGGTTGCCGAAGTGGCGGATGCAGTCAAGAGCGCGGATCTGGTCATGATCCTGCTGCCGGACGAGAACATCCCCGAGGTTTATAAGAACGACGTTGAGCCGAACATCAAGCAGGGCGCTACGCTGGCCTTCGCGCACGGCTTCAACGTGCACTACAACCAGGTCGTGCCGCGTGCTGATCTGGATGTGATCATGGTTGCGCCGAAGGGCCCGGGCCACACCGTGCGCTCCGAGTACCTCAAGGGTGGCGGCGTTCCGTCGCTGATCGCGGTGCATCAGGACAAGTCGGGCAAGGCGCGCGATATCGCCCTGTCCTACGCTGCAGCCAATGGCGGCACCAAGGGCGGTGTGATCGAGACCAACTTCCGCGAAGAGACCGAAACCGATCTCTTCGGCGAGCAGGCCGTGCTGTGCGGCGGCGCCGTTGAACTCGTGAAGATGGGCTTCGAGACCCTGGTTGAGGCTGGCTATGCGCCGGAGATGGCCTACTTCGAGTGCCTGCACGAGCTCAAGCTGATCGTCGACCTGATGTACGAAGGCGGCATCGCCAACATGAACTACTCGATCTCGAACAATGCCGAGTACGGCGAGTACGTGACCGGGCCGGAAGTCATCAACGCCCAGTCGCGTGAAGCGATGCGCAATGCGCTCAAGCGCATCCAGACCGGCGAATACGCGAAGATGTTCATCCTCGAAGGCAAGACCAACTACCCGTCGATGACCGCACGTCGTCGCCTCAACGCTGTGCACCCGATCGAAACCGTCGGTGGCCAGCTGCGCGACATGATGCCGTGGATCAAGGCGAACAAGCTGGTTGATCAGTCGAAGAACTGATTGATCTGACGCTTGCGAGACGGCCACCTGCGGGTGGCCGTTTTCATTTTGGCGCACCAGCGCCGTGGATTGCAGTGGAAGCGCTCTGGTACCATCGGGCGCTTGTCCATTTGAGGGCAGCGAGTGTTTGTGGTGGCAGATTTGCCTGCAAGATGCTGCTGTTCCGACCGATCAGAACCCGCATGACCAAGTTGCGCCCACCCCGCCTGATGCCACGCGATACCCTGATTCGCCGCCGCGGCATCTACATCCTTCCCAATCTGTTTACGACTGGTGCGCTGTTCGCGGGTTTTTACGCCATCGTTCAGGCGATGAACGGGCGTTTCGAGAACGCGGCAGTCGCGATATTCGTGGCGATGGTGCTCGATGGGCTCGATGGTCGGGTTGCGCGCCTGACGCACACGCAGAGCGAGTTTGGCGCCGAATACGATTCTCTGTCCGACATGGTGTCGTTCGGCGTCGCGCCGTCGCTGGTGATGTACGAGTGGGCGCTGAAGGATTTGGGCAAACTGGGCTGGATTGCCGCGTTCGTCTATTGCGCGGGCGCGGCGCTCCGTCTGGCGCGCTTCAATACGAATATCGACGTCGTGGATAAGCGCTATTTTCAGGGGTTACCGTCGCCTGCCGCGGCGGCGCTGGTTGCCGGATTCGTCTGGATCATGATCGGTCATTCGATCGATTCAAGCGAAATCCGCTGGATCGCCTGCGTTGTGACCATCTTTGCGGGCCTGACGATGGTCAGCAACGTGAAGTTCTGGAGCGGCAAGGACATCAACCTTCGGCGCTCAGTCCCGTTTGCGGTGGTGCTCGCCATGGTCGGCGTCTTCCTGGCGATCTCCAGCTATCCGGAAGGCGTGCTTTTCGGCTTGTTCGTCGCGTATGCCTTGTCGGGCTATGTGATGGCGGCCTGGCGCTTGGTACGCCGTAAGCCTCTGGCGGCAAAGTGATTTGAATGCGTGGTCCGGCTGAGCGGCCGGCGACTGTTGGGCTGAGCTTGGCCCGGGAGAGGATGCAATGAAGGATCGTCTGGTTATTTTCGATACGACGCTGCGCGATGGCGAGCAGAGCCCCGGCGCGGCGATGACGCGTGATGAGAAGTTGCGTATCGCGCGTCAGCTTGAGCGCCTCAAGGTGGACGTCATCGAGGCCGGCTTTGCTGCCGCAAGCCCGGGCGATGCCGAGGCGATTCGCGCCATTGCCGAGGTCATCAAGGATTCCACCGTCTGTTCGCTGGCGCGAGCCAACGAGCGCGACGTCCGAGCTGCCGGCGAGGCGATACGTCCGGCGGCGCGCGGCCGCATTCACACCTTCATTGCCACCAGCCCGATCCACATGGAAAAGAAGCTGCGCATGCAGCCCGACCAGGTGGTCGAAGCGGCTGTCGCGGCGGTGAAGCTGGCGCTCCAATACACGGACGATGTTGAATTCTCGGCCGAGGATGCTGTTCGCTCCGAAATGGACTTCCTGGTGCGTATTTTCGACGCCGTCATCAAAGCCGGCGCCAAGACGATCAACGTGCCCGATACGGTTGGTTACGCCGTCCCGGCCCTGTGGGGGGATCGTTTCCGATCCCTGATCGAGCGTGTGCCTGGCGCCGACAAAGTGATCTGGTCGACGCACTGCCACAACGATCTGGGCATGGCCGTCGCGAACTCGCTCGCCGCTGTTCAGGCCGGTGCGCGCCAGGTCGAGTGCACGATCAATGGCCTCGGCGAACGGGCTGGTAACGCCTCGCTCGAGGAGGTGGTGATGGCGGTGCGGACGCGCCCCGACGTGTTTGCCGTCGAGACGGGCATCGATGCGAGCCAGATCGTGGCGTGCTCTAAGCTGGTGTCGACGATTACCGGCTACCCGGTTCAGCCGAACAAGGCGATCGTCGGCGCGAATGCGTTCTCGCATGAGTCCGGCATCCATCAGGATGGCGTACTCAAGCATCGCGAAACCTACGAGATCATGCGGCCGGAGGATGTGGGCTGGACGACGAACCGACTGACGCTGGGTAAGCTCTCGGGGCGCAACGCCTTCCGCAAGCGGCTTGAGGAACTGGGCATCGTCATCGAATCGGAAGAGCAGCTGAATCATGCCTTCGCACGCTTCAAGGATCTTGCCGACAAGAAGAGCGAGATCTTCGACGAAGACTTGCAGGCCTTGATGTCTGATGAGGCGCAAGAGCTCGAACGGGAGCACTACAAGCTGGTGTCGGCGCGCTTCCATTCGGAGACTGGCGAAACGCCGACTGCAGCGCTGACCCTTGCGGTGGATGGGCAGGAAGTGAAGTCCGAATCCGAAGGTAGCGGGCCGGTCGATGCCGCGTTCCGGGCGATCGAGGCGGTTGCCAAGAGCGGCGCGACGCTGCAGCTCTACTCGGTCAATGCAATCACGACCGGCACGGACGCCCAAGGCGAAGTCACCGTTCGGTTGTCGCGCGAAAGCCGTGTGGTCAACGGCCAGGGGGCCGATACCGACATCATCATCGCGTCGGCGAAAGCCTATCTCAATGCACTGAACAAGCTGCAGGCCGGTTCTGAGAAGTTGAACCCGCAAGCCGAAACGGTGTGACTGACAATCGGGCGCCGTTGGCGCCCGATTGCTTAGGGAGTGCTGGCGCCTTTGCTCCGTGAAGGCGCGCTGTAGTGGGAGTACGCTGCGCAACTTGCGAACAGCGCCACTGACAGCGCGGTTTCGAGCGCGGCGAGCCAGGCCGACAAGCCACGATCGCTGCTTGCCCTCACCACGCCCTCGGTGAAGTAGAGCCAGATCATCAGGGTCGTCCACTGGAACGTATAGCGACGGCCGTGAAGCATCCCGCGCAGCGGGAATAGCAGCGGCAGCACCTTCAGCACCAGCCAGGAACCGCCTGGCCGCAGTGGAGCGAGCCAGAGCTCCCAGGCGACGCTAAGTGCGATCAGGCTGAGCAGCAGGGCGACGCTTAACCATTGCAGGCGCCGGATGTTCATCGCGCGACTCCGGCGAGGCGCGCCGCGACATCCGCCAATCGACGTCCCTGTGCGAAAGCGAGGCGGCGCTCGGCGTCCGACAGACGCGCGTCGCCTTGTGGTCCCGAGACATGACTCGCGCCGTAGGGTGACCCGCCACTCTGCGTGCTGTGCAGATCACCTTCGGTGTAGGGAAGGCCCAGCACAAGTGCGCCATGGTGAAGCAGCGGAAGCATCATCGACAGCAAGGTGGTCTCCTGTCCGCCGTGCAACGTGCCGGTGGACGTGAATACGCAGGCGGGTTTGCCTGCAAGCGCGCCCGACAGCCATTGTGCGGACGTGCCATCGAGAAAATACTTCATCGGTGCGGCCATGTTGCCGAAGCGCGTCGGGCTACCCAGCGCGAGTCCGATGCAATCTTCAAGATCGGAATGCTCCGCGTAGGGCGGGCCGTTTTCCGGAATCGCAGCCTCAGGCGTTTCGATGTTGCTGCTGACCCGTGGTACGGTGCGCAGCCGGGCCGCGACAATGCCAGTGGAATCAATGCCGAGTGCGATCTGTTCGGCGATTGCGCGCACCGAGCCTCGATGGCTGTAGTAGAGAACCAGGATTTCTTTCATCGGAGATGGGTCGATAGAATGCGGGCGGATTATACGCAGGGCAGGGAGTGGGGCCGCTGGATGGAGGAAGTTCGCCGATTTCTCGAACTGCTGATTGAGCGCTTCAAGGAAGTGCGCGGCTCGTTGGTCGCAAGCAGTCTGACCTTTACGACGCTGTTGTCGCTGGTGCCTCTGGTTGCCGTGAGCTTTACGGTGATGGGGCAGTTGCCAATGTTTGCGCAGCTCGGCACCACCCTGAAAGTTTTCCTCCTCACCAACCTCCTGCCCGACAAGGCAGGAAAGGTGATTGCCACCTACGCGGTTCAGTTCTCGCAAAAGGCGAGCGATCTCACGCTTTTTGGTGGTGTCGCCCTGATTGCCACTGCCGTGTTGCTGTTGATGACGATCGACCGCTCGTTCAACGCAATCTGGCAGGTCAAGCGGCCGCGCCCGGTGTGGAATCGGATCGCCCTGTTCTGGCTTGCAATCACCTTCGGACCTGTCGTGTTGGCGGCGAGCATAGCTGCAACCACGTATGCGGTGACGGCGTCCCTTGGCGCGGTTGATGAGCCGGTCTGGCTACGCAGCATGGTGTTGCGCCTGATGCCGGTGCTGCTGTTTTCGGCGCTCTTCGCCTACCTGTTTTTCGCGATGCCGAACCGCCGGATCAATCCACGGCACGCGATCGTTGGCGGCGCGTTCGCGGGCGTCGGTATCGTGCTGTTGCAGCGCTTGCTTGGCGTCTACTTCGCCCGCTTCCCGAGCTATACGCTGTTGTACGGCACGTTCTCGGCGATACCGATCTTCCTTGTCTGGCTTTACTCGACATGGCTGGTGATTCTGGTGGGTGCCATGGTTACGGCGGTGATTCCCGATTTTCTCGCGCGCCGCAGAGTGCTGCCGCCAACGGTTGCGGGCCGCTTCTACGCGAGCACACGGCTACTTGCTGCACTCGAGCAGGCGCAGCGGGCGGGCGTGCTGTCTACGCTCTCTGAGCTTGCTGCCGCGTCGCGACAGCGGATCGAAGAGACCGACGCGATGCTCGAATCAATGCGCGAAGCTGGTTGGGTCTGCGAGAGTGACGACGGCGGCTGGCTGCTGGTCGGAGCCGCCGGTACCGTCAGCTCAGGGCAGCTCTTCAGCCGCTTTGTGTTGTCCGCCGCCGATGTGGCGCGGCTGGCTAGTGGCGATCAGTCTGGTGCTGCGCAGTCGGCACAGCAGATGGCGGCCGCTCTTGCGCGCGCGCTTGATCGACCGAGCACGGATCAGATTGGATAGGGGTCGATCTCGAACTGGAACAGTTCGATGTTGGCGGTCTGCATGTCAAGGCTGAGCAGCCGGCCTTGAGCAATGTAGATGCGGTCAAGGTCCGACACCAGCGCGAATCGCCGCGAGGTGTAAGTGCCGGTTGGGGCGAGGATGGCCGGATGGTGGCGCAGTGCGGGCATCGCCGGCAGTACCAGTGCTCGCACCATTTTGCTTGGACGCTCCCGCGCGCCGCGGAAGCCGACCGTCACCGGCGTAGCGCCCGTCGAGACGATCTGCAGGCCAAGCTCGATCTGCGACGGGTTCTCGCTGCGAATCCAGCGCACCACGCACACACTCCACGGCTGCTCATCGTCACGTCTGAGCGCCACGGCCGTGCCGGCTGCCAAGCCCGCTGCGACGCCTGCCACATGCATGATTGCAAAGCCACCCGGGCTTTCGTTGATGACCTGCCATTCCTGTACCGCGCCGTCACGCCGTGGCGTATCGCCGCGCATGATGTCCCAGATCGCAGGGATCCCGGTACATGCCTGAACCGTGTACTGCGTCTTGCGGCGCGGCTGCTCGCGTTTGACGGGAATCGCCCATTCGCTGCGCAGTCGCTGCAGCAGTGACAGGGGTTGCACCCCCACTGCAACGCGGGGCAGGTTCAGTTCAAACGGTTGTTGGCCCGCCTCCAAGCGTGCGAGGTGTTCGGCCACCCGCTTTGCGAGCGCGGTCGGCGATGCAAAAACCAACTGTTGCCCCGCAGGCGGTGCGCGACGAACCACAGCCTGGGGCCCGTCGTCGCTCACTGCTGCAATCCAATACCAACCGTTATCCGGGGCCGCAGGTGCTTTGAGCTCGAGCTGCAGCAGCGTTGCTACTCGATTCAGGTACTCGCAGATCCAGCCGATCTCCGCTTGCGAGAAGCGTTCGAGTTGCAGCGTTCCGAGCGAGACCAGTCGTTTGAACGCAAATTGCGCACTTTCGCCACTGGCGTCGGTCGGCACCGGTTCGTCGCCGGCGGCCGATATCAGCGAAACCGACAGCGGCCAGAGCTCTGCGACATGCATGCCACCGGAGAGCCCGGCAATTTCCCATGCCTCGCTCAGCATACGCAGGCCTCGTGCGGCCAGCGTTTCAATCAGCCGCGGTTGCGGCCGAATCGCGCCACTGCGAACGTGACCGGCCACCTGCAGGAATCCGCCGGCGATTGCGCACATCGCTTCGACCACTTGGCGGGCGGTGGTGTGCAAATTGCGATCCAGCGGTAGCCCGGCTTCACATAGCCGCGGTTTGAGCTCACTCCCGGCCCGCAGCGCGCGCCCGTAAAACAATTCGATGCAGCGATGAAACTGCGTCGGCGCTACGCCCGGCGTCGCCAGCTGGTCAAGCTGCCGGCGAATCTGCACCGCCTCGTCGGCCAGATCCGCAGACGGTTGCGTGGCGAGCCAGTCCAGGATCGCTGAGGTGCTACCGGATTCGGCGGTGGTCGAGGTCATTGCGGGGCGGTCAGGTTAAGTCCCGCTATTCTATTAGCGAATCCTGAAAGTTCGTCGACCCTTGTGAGGGTCGCAGAGCTGCCGCGGTCGGCTGGAAGCTCCACGTACGGCTGTCCTTGCAGAGTTTGCGTGGATCTGGTATTTTGGCGAGCTTTTCTGCACACCGCATACAGGATTTCGACATGGTTGTGATTCGCCTTGCCCGGGGCGGCGCCAAGAAGCGCCCGTTCTTCAATATCGTTGCAACCGACTCGCGTAGCCGTCGTGACGGCCGCTTTATCGAGCGCGTTGGCTTCTACAACCCGATGGCCAGCGAATCCGAAAAGGGTCTGGTCGTTAACGCCGAGCGCCTTGCCTACTGGCAGAGCAACGGCGCGCTGCTGTCGCCGACCGTTGAGCGTCTGGTCAAGGGCGCAAAGGTCTCGGCCTGATTGATTCGCTGGAGCGGGCGCCGATGATAGTGCTCGGTCGCGTCGCGGACCCGTTCAGCATTCAGGGTTGGGTCAAGGTTCATGCCTTCGGGGATGATCCGATCTCTTGGCGCACGATGCCGCAGTGGTGGCTGTGCGCGGATCCTGATGCGCCAGAATCAGCTTGGCAGCCGTACCGCCTTCGTGGTTGCAAGGCGCACGGCAAAGGAATAGTCGCGGCGTTCGTTGGTGTGGCAGACCGCACGGCAGCTGAAAAGCTGGTGGGCCTGTACATCGCCGCGCCGCGTGAAGCACTACCCGCAACCGGACTGGACGAGTATTACTGGGCTGACCTGATCGGCTTGGCGGTCGAGAATACCGCTGGTGTCGCGTTGGGTTCGGTCAGTGGCTTGCTGAGCACCGGGGCGCATGATGTGCTTCAGGTGCAGGACGGCGACACGGAGCGGTTGATTCCGTTCGTCGGCGCCTATGTGCTGGACGTGAATCTTGCCGAAAAGCGGATTCGCGTGGATTGGGAAGCCGATTGGTGATCTCGACCGCGCAGCGCCCTCGCCATTACGGTGTGGTGACGCTGTTTCCGGAGATGTTCTCTGCGCTGACCGGAAGCGGTATCACGCGGCGGGCGATTGATCGGGGATTGTGGCAGCTGGATTGCTGGAATCCGCGTGACTACGCGTTCGATAATCACCGCACGGTGGATGACCGCCCCTACGGTGGTGGCCCCGGGATGGTGATGCTGGGGGATCCACTTCAGGCTGCAATCGAGGCCGCCAAGTCCGCCCAGTGCGAACGAGTTGGTCGCGCTGGCAAGGTTGTGTACCTGTCGCCGCAAGGTCGTACGTTGAACCACGATCTGGTGCGCGAGTTGGTTGATGAGGATGCGCTGGTCTTGCTGTGTGGGCGTTACGAGGGCGTTGATCAACGTTTGATCGACCGCCATGTCGATCTGGAAGTGTCGATCGGCGACTTCGTGGTGTCAGGCGGTGAGTTGCCGGCGATGCTGCTGATTGATGCGCTGGTGCGGCATTTGCCCGGGGCGCTGAATGACGCGGCATCTGCGGTTGAGGACTCGTTCGTGGATGGTCTTTTGGACTGCCCGCATTACACCCGGCCGGAGATGTGGCAAGACGACCCGGTGCCTGAGGTCTTGTTGTCGGGTGACCATGCGCGGATTCGGCGCTGGCGTCTGAAGCAGGCGCTTGGGCGGACCGCTGAACGGCGGCCGGATCTGCTCCAGGCGCGCAGCTTGAGCAAGGAAGAAGTGCGACTGCTGGCTGAATACCGGCAGGAGCAGGCGGAAGCGCCAAAAACCGGGAATGGCAACGTTTCCGAATGAAGAAAGGCACGTACCAGGTGGCGACCTGCTCTGCGTGTGAGGCCACTGGCCATTGATCAATCTTAGGAGATACGCGATGAATCTGATTCAGCAACTGGAACAAGAAGAGATTGCCCGCCTTGGCAAGACGATCCCCGAGTTCGCCCCGGGCGATACCGTGGTCGTTCAAGTGAAGGTCAAGGAAGGTAACCGCGAGCGTCTGCAGGCTTACGAAGGCGTCGTCATCGCCAAGCGTAACCGCGGCCTGAACTCGGCTTTCATCGTCCGCAAGATTTCGTCGGGCGAAGGCGTCGAGCGTACGTTCCAGACCTACTCGCCGCTGGTTGCCGCGATCGAAGTCAAGCGTCGTGGTGACGTGCGCCGTGCCAAGTTGTACTACCTCCGCGATCGTTCGGGCAAGTCCGCACGTATCAAGGAAAAGCTGCCGACCCGCGCTGCCGCGAAGGCAGCCGAGTAATCGGTCGCCACGCAGCACTCGCTGTGTCGCACAACGCCCCGCGAGTCGGGGCGTTGTCATATCTGGCGCCTTAGAATGTCTCGTCGAATTACGGAGTTGGAACCATGATCAAGGTTGGGATTGTCGGCGGCACCGGTTACACCGGCGTCGAATTGCTCCGCTTGCTCGCGCAGCACCCGGATGTCGAACTTACGGCGATTACGTCGCGCTCCGAGGCGGGCATGCCGGTTGCCGACATGTTTCCGAGCCTGCGTCGCCGAGTGAATCTGGTTTTCCAGGACCCAGCAAGTGCCGGGCTGGATCAGTGCGATGTGGTGTTCTTTGCGACCCCACATGGCGTCGCGATGGCACAGTCGCCACAGTTGCTGGCGGCGGGCACCAAGGTGATCGATCTGGCGGCCGACTTCCGGCTTAAGTCGCTCGACGAGTTCAGCAAGTGGTACAAGATTCCGCACACCGCGCCAGACTTGTTGGAAGAGGCTGTATACGGCTTGCCGGAGCTGAATCGGAAGGCGATCGCCTCTGCGCGTGTGATCGCGAATCCGGGCTGTTATGCGACCGCGGTTCAGCTGGGTTTCCTGCCCCTGGTCGAGGCCGGCGTGGCCGATCTGGACCACCTGGTCGCGAATGCTGCATCCGGCGTGTCCGGCGCTGGCCGCAAGGCGGAAGTGGGGTCACTGTTTGCCGAAGCGAGCGACAACTTCAAGGCCTATGGCGTGGCCGGCCATCGCCATCTGCCTGAGATTTGCCAGGGCTTGGAGCAGGCCGCCGGTCGCAAGGTCGGGCTGACCTTCGTGCCGCATCTGCTGCCGCAGATCCGCGGCATTCTCGCAACGCTGTATGCACGTGTTAGTCCGGATATCGACGTACAGGCGCTTTATGAGAAGCGCTTTGCGGGGGAGCCTTTCGTCGATGTGATGCCCGCAGGCAGCACGCCGGACACCCGCTCGGTACGCGCTTCGAACATGGTGCGGATTGCGGTGCATCGCCCGCAGGGCGGCGATACGGTGGTCGTGCTGGTTGCCGAAGACAATCTGGTCAAGGGGGCTGCCGGTCAGGCGGTGCAGAACATGAACCTGATGTTCGGGCTTGAAGAAACGGCGGGCCTTACCCATATCCCGGTATTGCCCTGAACAATCGTCCGGTGCGGTAGAGCAACTGCAGCGGGTGGGGAACGCGGGGCTGTTTCACCGGTCGAACGGTTTGACGCCTCGCGCCCCAAAATCCATAATCAAACCCTTCTGAATCAGGAGTTTGCAATGACTACAGTGACTGAAGTGCCAGACTTCCTGGTCTTTACCGACAGTGCTGCCAGCAAGGTCAAGGAGTTGATCCTCGAAGAGGGCAATCCGGATCTCAAGCTGCGTGTGTTCGTCAGCGGCGGCGGTTGTTCGGGCTTCCAGTACGGCTTCACTTTCGACGAGATCACCAACGACGACGATACGGTGGTGACGAAGGAAGGCGTGACGCTTTTGATCGATCCGATGAGCTACCAGTACCTCACCGGCGCCGAGATCGACTACACGGAAGGTCTTGAGGGTGCTCAGTTCGTCATCAAGAACCCGAACGCCACCAGCACCTGTGGTTGCGGGTCGTCGTTCTCGGTCTGAGTTTTTCTGGGCGTAACGCCGCATCGCGTGGCGTTACGCTTGCTGGCCCCTTGGGCCGTAGGTTCGCCTGGTTCGGTGAGATCCCGCTCACGGTGCAATGCCGTGGCACGACAGGCTGGTCTGAAGTGAATCCGGTGGGTTTGCCTCGAACGAGGCTTTAGCGGGCGGCCTCGCGCGACACCGGCAGGCATTGCGGATCCCCGCGCCTGCCGGTTTGATTTGCGCTCAGGCGACGGCTGAAGTGCGCTTGTCGCGCTCGATCAGCGCATAGGCGCTGTGGTTGTGGATCGACTCGAAGTTCTCGCACTCCACGACATAGGCGTAGATTCGCGCCTCGGCGTTGAGGCGGCCAGCGACGTCACGCACCATGTCTTCGACGAACTTCGGGTTGTCGTAGGCGCGTTCGGTGACCCATTTTTCGTCTGGCCGCTTGAGCAGGCCGAACAGCTCGCATGAGGCTTCCGACTCGACGAGCTGGACGATCTCTTCGATCCAGACACGCTCTTTTGCGAAAGCGGTGACCGTGACGTGGGATCGCTGGTTGTGCGCGCCGCGCTCGGAAATCTTCTTCGAGCAGGGGCACAGGCTGGTGACCGGCACCAGTACCTTCATCGTGAACTCACACTCACCGCCCGGCTTGATCTCGCCCACGAAGGTGACTTCGTAGTCCATCAGGCTCTTCACGCCGGACACCGGCGCAGCCTTGTTGATGAAGAACGGGAAGGTCATCTCGATGTGGCCGGTCTCGGCTTCCAGTCGTTCGACCATTTCGCGCAGCATCGGCTCGAAGGACTCGACCGAGATCTCCTGGTCGTGACCGTTCAGGATCTCGATGAAGCGTGACATATGGGTGCCTTTGAAATTGTGCGGCAAACCCACATACATGCTGAACGTCGCGACCGTGTGCTGAACCCCGCCGCTGCGGTCGGCAACCTTGACCGGATGGCGGATCGACTTGATGCCAACCTTGTTGATTGCGAGCCGGCGGCGGTCTTCCGTGCTCTGAACGTCGGGCATCGGGGCGGCGACGTCGGGGGTGTTCTTGGTATCCATACGTCCTTTCCTGCCGGGCGCGCGTCGGATTGGCCGGGAGGAGGCGTGGTCCTGCGTGGGCTGGGTGTGCGCCCGGATTCTGGCTAGTTGGGGGCGGATGGCCCCCGAATCAAGGCGCCATCCTAACATTCCCGACTAAGTTACTAAACTATTGCGGCGATAGTTGCGAGCCGTGCGCGCACCCGCTCAATGATCTGCTCGGGGGTGAGGCCGATTTCAGTGAGCAGTTGGCCCTGGTCGCCGTGATCGACAAATCGATCCGGCAGGCCCAGGCGCATGTGCGGTATCGCAATGCCCATTTCTTCCAGCGCGCGGGAAACTTCCGAGCCGGCGCCCCCGATTACCGCGTTCTCTTCCAGTGTGACCAGTAATTCGTGGTTTGCGGCGACGTCGCGCAGCATGTCGAGGTCCAGCGGTTTGATGAAACGCATGTTGACGACACTTGCGTCCAGCGCCTCACCGGCTTTGAGCGCGGCCGACAGCAGGGTGCCGAAAGCGAGCAGGGCGACGCGCTTGCCGTCGCGACGACGCTCGGCTTTGCCGATCGGTAGCGTGGTCAGTGCCGCATCGGGCACGACACCGGTGCCGCTGCCGCGCGGATAACGGACGGCGGTCGGGCCGTCGTGGCGGTAGGCCGTGGTCAGCATCTTGCGGCACTCGTCCTCGTCCGCCGGTGCCATGATGACCATATTCGGTATGCAGGCAAGGAAGGAGAGGTCAAACGCGCCATGGTGGGTGGCGCCGTCGGCACCGACCAGACCGCCGCGGTCGATTGCGAGCATCACCGGCAGGTTCTGCAGCGCGATGTCATGGATCAGCTGATCATAGGCGCGCTGTAGGAAGGTCGAATAGATCGCGACGACGGGCTTGGCGCCTTCACAGGCGAGACCCGCAGCGAAGGTCAGCGCGTGCTGCTCGGCGATACCAACGTCGAAATAGCGATCGGGGTGCTCCTGTTCGAAACGCACCAGGCCGGAGCCTTCGCGCATCGCAGGGGTAATCGCCATCAGTTTCGGGTCCGCCTTGGCCATGTCGCACAGCCAGTCGCCGAATACCTGGGTGAACGTGAGCTTACCGGCGGCTTTGCCGGCGCCGGTTGCGATGCCCTCTGTCTGGTCGAACTTAGCGACACCGTGGTACAGGATCGGGTCGTTCTCGGCGAGCTTGTAGCCTTGGCCCTTGCGCGTGATGACATGCAGGAAGAGCGGACCCTTCAGGTCACGCAGGTTCTGCAGCATCGGCACCAGGGCGTCGAGATCGTGTCCGTCGATCGGGCCGAAGTAGCGGAAGCCGAATTCTTCAAACAGCGTGCCGGGCATCATCATGCCCTTCACGTGCTCTTCGGTGCGCCGCGCAAACTCAAAGACTGGTGGCGGTAACTGCTCCAGGAAGCGTTTGCCGATGTCGCGCGCGCCGTTGAAGATGCGGCCCGAAAGCAAGCGCGAAAGATGCTTGTTCAGCGCACCAACCGGCGGCGAGATCGACATCTCGTTGTCGTTCAGGATGACGAGTACATCGCTGTCCGCCACGCCGGCATTGTTGAGCGCTTCGAACGCCATGCCGGCGCTCATTGCGCCATCACCAATCACGGCGATCGCCTTGCGCGCCTCGCCGCTGCGCTGTGCCGCGATCGCCATGCCGAGTGCGGCGGAAATCGAGGTGGACGAGTGTGCGGTGCCGAAGGTGTCGTATTCGCTTTCGCAGCGGCGCGGGAAGCCGGAGATCCCTTGATAGAGCCGCAGCGTCGACATTGCCTTGCGGCGACCGGTGAGGATCTTGTGGCCGTAGGTCTGGTGGCCCACGTCCCAGACAATGCGGTCTGCCGGTGTGTTGAAGACGTAATGCAGCGCGATGGTCAGCTCGACCGTGCCAAGGTTGGACGAGAGATGTCCGCCCGTTTTGGATACCGAGTCGAGCAGAAAACTGCGCAATTCGTCGGCCAGCTGGGCAAGGTCCTTGCGTTCGAGCTGGCGCAGGTCGGCCGGGTGCTCGATGCGGTCAAGCAAGGGATAGGCGTTCATGTGTTACGAAGTCCCCAAATTCTTGTCGTGTCGTCAGAAGGAACGGTCCACGATGTAGTCGGTCAGCTGGGCTAGGCGACGGGCGCGTTCGCCGAACATGGCGAGGCTGGCGTGTGCGTCGCTGCGCAGGTCCGCGGCAAACCGTTTGGCCTCGCTCGACCCGAGCAGGGTCACGTAGGTCGGCTTGTTGTTGGCGGCATCCTTGCCGGCGGTTTTGCCCAGAGTGGTGGTGTCCGCTTCGGCGTCGAGGATGTCGTCTACGACCTGGAACAACAGGCCGATGGACTTGCCGAAACGATCGAGCGCCTGCAGTGCGTCAGGGGGAACGTCACCGCACAGCGCCCCGAGTTGGACCGAGGCGCGGATCAGCGCACCGGTCTTGTGAAGGTGCATGACTTCGAGCGATTCGCGATCCAGCGTCTGGCCGACCGATGCAAGGTCGATCGCCTGGCCGCCGGCCATGCCGCGCGAACCGGAAGCGCGTGCAAGCAGCTGCAGTGCTTCGAGTTGGCGACGGCTATCGTCGAACAGATCCGGTTCGGCGAGAACCAGGAAGGCTTGCGTCTGCAATGCGTCGCCAACCAGCAGCGCGGTCGCTTCGTCGTATTCGACGTGCACCGTTGGCTTGCCGCGACGCAGCACATCGTCGTCCATGCAGGGCATGTCGTCATGCACGAGCGAATAGGCATGGATCATTTCGACGGCACAGGCCGCATGATCCAGGGCGCGAGCGTTGGCGCCGGCGAGTTCGCCCGCCGCGTAGACGAGCATCGGGCGTACCCGTTTTCCGCCACCCAGCGTGGCGTATCGCATGGCGTCGTGCAGGCGCTGCGGCGCGATGCGTGCATCGGGCAGCAGGCGTTCCAGCGCGGCTTCGGTTTCGGCCTGGCGTTGCCGCATCCATGCGGCGAGCTGCGGATCGCTCATGACGCGTTGCTTTCGTCGCCGAAGGTTTCCAGGCGCCCGTTCTCAAGGATGCGGATACGATTCTCGGCCTCGCTCAGCGTACCCTCGCAGTAGCGGAGCAGCCGGGTGCCGCGTTCGAAATGCGCGAGCGCTTGTTCCAAAGGCAGATCGGGGGCTTCCATGGCGGCAACGATCGATTCAAGCTCGGTCATTGCGGCTTCGAAAGACTTGGGTTTGTCGCTGGTCTTTGCCATCGAGGATGTCTTGGCCGGAAGGCGTGGAGTTCCTTGGCGGGAGCGGTATCATGCCCGAGCCAAAGACCTTTTCGTAGGTTGTTGGTTTAATTATACTTTAACGCTTTTTGCTCGCCGGCCTTGCCGGCAGTGGAGGTTGGGGATACCCATTATGTCTCTGCGTGAACAGCTGGCACCGGCGGTGTCGCAATTGCCCGTGTCCTGGTATTTCGATGAAAAGGTCTTCGAGCTGGAGCAGCGCCTTATCTTCGATGCCGGCCCTGGCTACGTGGGGCATGAACGCATGGTCCCCGAAGTCGCTGATTATCGCTCGATCGAGTGGCTGGACCACGCGAAAATGCTGATCCGCAACAACGATGCGGTGTGGCTGATGTCGAACATCTGCCGTCATCGTCAGGCGATCATGCTGCAGGGCTCGGGCAAGGCGAACAACATCGTTTGCCCGATCCACCGCTGGACCTACGACAACGCGGGTGAGCTGATCGGGGCGCCGCACTTTCCGCAGAATCCGTGCCTTCATCTGAACAAGCAGAAGCTGGAGTCCTGGCACGGCTTGCTGTTCAAGGGGCCGCGCTCGCCAAACGTCGATTTGGCCGGCATGAAACTCGCCAGCGAGCTCAACTTCGACGGCTATGTGCTCGACCACGTCGAGATCCACGAGTGCAACTACAACTGGAAGACCTTCATCGAGGTCTACCTAGAGGATTACCACGTTGCGCCGTTCCACCCTGGCTTGGGCAACTTCGTTACTTGCGACGATCTGACCTGGCAGTTCGGCGACTGGTATTCGGTGCAACGCGTCGGCATTACCTCACTGGCGAAGGCGGGCTCGCCGAGCTATGCGAAGTGGCACAAGGCGGTGCTGGACTACTATGGCGGCGAGGTACCCAAGCACGGCGCCATCTGGCTCACCTACTACCCGAACATCATGGTCGAGTGGTATCCGCATGTCTTGGTGGTGAGCACCGTGATTCCGCGTGGCGTCGACAAGACCACGAACGTCGTGGAGTTCTACTACCCGGAAGAGATTGCCGCTTTCGAGCCGGAATTCATCAAAGCTGAGCAGGCCGCCTACATGGAGACCTGCATTGAAGATGACGAGATCGGTGAGCGGATGGACCGTGGCCGTCGCGCCTTGCTGGCGGAGGGGCGCAATGAAGTGGGCCCTTACCAGACGCCGATGGAAGATGGCATGCAGCACTTCCACGAGTTCTATCGTCGTGTGATGGGCGAAGCGCTGGGCGCGTGATTTCGGTGCGACGGATGCGCAAAAAGAAAAGGCCGCCAATTTGGCGGCCTTTTGTTCATGCAAGCGCGTAGCTCAGGGTTTCGGCTGCCCTTGAAGCTCGATGACAACGCGACGATCGGGGGCCAGGCAAGCCACGTACTCCGCGTTGTCGCGGTTCTTCGGATTGATCTGGTCACACTTCGCGAGCGGATCGCTGCTGCCCTTGCCGACCACTTCGAATTTTTCCGCCGGCAGACCCTTCTTGACCAGATAGTCGCGGACGGTAGCGGCACGGCGTTCTGACAGTTTGCGATTGAACTCGGGCGCCCCCAGGCGATCGGTGTAACCGGTTACCGTGATGCGGTCGATCTTGAAGCGGCTGGCGTCGCTGACGAACTTGTCGAGCGAGCCAGTTCCCTCCGGCCGTAGCGCATCGCTACGGTAATGGAAGAGGGCGTCGGCGCCTTGCTTGCTGGTCAGCGCTGCGGTGCGAGCGCGCTCGGCGAGCGCGTCGCTTCGAGCGGGTCGGTTTGCAAGGGCTGCCGCGGTATCGAGCGGCTTGGGAATCACGACGTCGGTTGCACAGGTGACTGCCGCGTCCTCGGCCGGTGCCTCGCGGCGATCTTCTTCCGGAGCTTCTTTCGCCAGCGGGGCGAGCTTCAGCGCCGGCAGCAGGCGGTGTGCTTGCGCAAGGAGCCGGTACTCGGCAACGATGGCATCGGTGCGCGCGCGGGTCAGCGAGCGGCGAGCCTCGAACAACTCGTTCTCGGTATCAAGCAGATCGAGCAAGGTGCGCTGTCCGATATCGAACTGCTGGCGATAGGCGTCGCGGGCCTTCTCGGTGGAGAGCGCGTGCTGCTCCATGTAGGCAATCTGTTCGCGCAGTGCACGCACATCGTTGTAGGCGATACCGGTCTGTTGTGCGACATCGCGGCAGGTTTTGTCGCGCAGATCGATTGCCTGGTAGTACAGCTCGGATGACTGCTTGACGCGCGCCTGATCGGAGCCGCCACGGAAGAGGTTGTAGTTGAGGACGACCTGCGCCTGCGTCGAATTGTAGTTGCCGGGCGCGCCGTCGAGGTTGCGGTCCCAGTTCTGCCCGACGCGCAGCTCTACGCTCGGCATGTAGCCTGCGCGACGCAGCTCGGTTTCGGCACGTGCAGCACGTAGTGCGGCGACCGCAGCCTGGAAGGAGGGGTTCGCGGCAACCGCGTCGGTGACCGGATTCGTACCCTGCGGCAAGGCGGTGCTGACATCGGGGAGCGAAGCGAGCGTCGCGCCGGGCATCTGGCCGACAATGCGGCGATAGCGTTCGGTGACGTCGTGCAGGTTCGAGGTTTCGGTCAACCAGTTGGACTGCGCGAGGGCCAGGCGGCCAGCGGCCTGCTCAAGGTCCACCCGCCGGCCGACACCGGCTTTGACGCGATCTTCGATCTGGCCGAATACCTCGCGGTGCGTGGCCCAGTTGTCGCGCGCAAGCTCCTCGAGCTTGCGATAGCGAAGCACATCGGCGTAGGCCTGGGCGGCCCCGAGCGCGACATCATCGGACGTGGCGAGCAACTCGTAGTAGCGTGCGAGCTTGCTGTAGCCGAGCCGTTTCACGTCGCTCGACGTGGCGAAACCATCGAACACCAACTGTCGCAGCGTGACGCTTGCGCCGGGGCGGTTGAACCAGCCGGTATCCACGCTCGGATAGTCGCGGCGTTCCTGGCCGGCAAAGGCCTCGACGTCCACGCGGGGAAACCAGTTGCCCCGCGCGGCACCCTGTTCGTTTTCGGCGGCCCGAAGCGCGTGGTAGCGCGCCATGACTTCGGGGTTCTTCATGATCGCCTGCTCGACGGCTTCCGGCAGGCTGTTCCCGGCAAAAGCGGGGCTGACAAAGGCTGTAGCGACGAGTGCGGCAAGAAGCGAATATTTCGCCAAACGCATGGGTGATTGTGTCCTGTCTGCAATGCAAAATCCCAGCGCCAGGGTGGCTGGACGGGATATGTCGCGCGGATTATTCACGTAAGATCAAGAAAAACAAAGGCTTGAAGGCGTTATCGTGCCGTATTTCACACATAGGCTCGCGGATTTAACGGGTGTTTGCGAAATTAGCGATTTCGCATCGCCGGCGGCGGTCAAGACTGCCGAACACCTGTCGATCATCCTTATTGATTTGCCTGTCTGAAGAAGATTGCGCCGAGCCGGTTTCTGGTGACTTCCGTTCGTATCAAATCCGCCTTCGCCTGCAGGGCTACCGCACGCTTGTGGGGTGCCTTGGCGTGCGTTGTGCTGGCGGCGAGCGCCATGCTCACGCTGGCGGACGACGCGTCGCTCATCGCCTTGGCCAAGCAGCGCTATGGTGCCGCGGCGGGCGCGCTGGTTCAGGAGTGGCGCGAGTTCATCGTGGCGCAGAAGGGCGTGCCGGAGGCTGATGCACTCAAGCGGGTCAACGACTTCTTCAATCGCCGGATCCGCTTTGCCGATGACGCTGAGATCTGGCGCCAGCCCGACTACTGGGCAACCCCGATCGAAATGATGGGCAAGGGCGCAGGCGACTGCGAGGACTACACCATTGCCAAGTATTTTTCGCTGCGCGAGCTGGGCGTGCCGGCCGCCAAGCTGCGGCTGATCTATGTGAAGGCACGGATCGGCGGCCCTGCCAGTTCGATCACGCAGGCTCACATGGTGCTCGGTTACTACGAGACGCCGGACGCGCAGCCGCTGGTGCTGGACAGCCTGATCGGCGAGATCCGACCTGCAGCACAGCGCCCGGATCTGGTGCCGGTATTCAGCTTCAACGCCGAGGGCGTATACGCCGGCGGCGCGGTCAGCTCGATCGAACGGCTGTCGCGATGGAAAGACCTGCAACTCAAAATGAAGGCCGAGGGCTACACGCCCTGAGGAGAAACGATGTCATTGCTCCGCCAACTCTGGATCACGGTGATTTTCGCGAGCCTGCTCGCCTGGCTTGGCAGCTTTGCTGTCAGCACCGTGACCGCGCGCAACTATCTCGAACAGCAGTTGCTGGCGCAGGGCGCCGATGCGGCGACCTCGCTTGCGCTGTCGATGACGCAGAACGCGAAGGACCCGGCGATGCGCGAATTGATGGTGACCGCGCTGTTCGATTCCGGCCATTTCGAGTTGGTGCGATTCAGCGACGTCGGCGGCGCAGTGAGCGTGGAGCGGCGCCAGCAGGTAGTGGAGACCGATGCGCCTGCGTGGTTCGTACACATGCTGCCGATCGAGGCCAAGCCCGGTGAGGCACTTGTCAGCGACGGTTGGAGCCAGGCCGGCAAGGTCACCGTGATCGCCCACAAACGCTTTGCCTACGATGCGCTGTGGCGCGGCACCTTGCAGCTGTTGGGAGTGATGCTGGTGATCGGCGCGCTGCTCGGTTGGGCCGTGACGCGGATGATTCGCTGGATCCGCCGGCCGATCAACGAGATGGTTCAGCAAGCCAAAGCGATCGGCGAGCGGCGCTTCGTCACGATGCCGGAGCCGAGGGTGGTGGAACTGCGCAGTGCAGTGCGCGCGCTGAATCTGATGGTCGAGCAGGTCAAGGCGATGTTTGCCGAGCAAGCCAACCGCATCGAGGATCTGCGCTCCGATGCCAACCGCGACAGCATGACAGCGCTTCCCAACCGCAGCTTCTTCAGTGGCCGCCTGCGCAGCGAGCTGGACGGTGACGATAGCGCGCCGAGCGGTGCGCTGGCGTTGGTTCGTTTGTCCGAGCTTGCCGAGGTCAACCGTCGGCTCGGCCGCGAACGCACCGACGCACTGATCCGCGCCACTGCCGACGTCCTGCGGGAAGTGGCTGGCGGGCGGGAGAGCCATGTCGTGGCACGCCTGAACGGCGCCGACTTCGCATGGCTGATGCCGGGCGCCGCCGCGACCGAGGCCGGCGAATGGGCCTCTACCGTAGCACGTGGCCTCGAAGCCCTGCACCGGCACGGCCATGCAGACCAGACGCCAGTGGCGCACATTGGCGTAGCCCGCTACAAGCGTGGCGATGAGTTGGGCACCGTGCTGGCGCGGGCCGATGCGGCCTTGATGGCAGCGGAGAGTGCCGGCCGCAGCGAGCCGGTGGTGAGCCTGGACGACGCGCCACTGGCCGCGCGCACCCATGACGAATGGCGCCAGTTGTTGAGTGACGCGCTGCGCGCCCGCGGCTTTGCGTTGGCGACCTTCCCGGTGCTGCATGTCGATGGTCGCGCCTGGCATGACGAAGCGATGATCCGCATGCGCGCGCCAGACGATGGCACGCCTTGGACCGCAGGCCAGTTCATGCCGGCGGCAGATCGTCTTGGCATGACCTGTGACCTCGATCTGCTTGCGGTTGAGCTGGCGCTGCAGCGGCTGCAGACGCACAGCGGTGCGATTGCGGTGAACCTGTCGCCCATCTCCTTGCAGGATTTGCGCTTCCGCGAAGGGCTGCAACGCCTGCTAGCCGGCGCCCCGGCCGCTGCGCGCCGGCTGTGGGTGGAAGTGGCCGAAGCGGGGCTCGATCAGGGGCTTGCTGGCCTCGCGGCGGTATCGCCGATCCTTGCGCAGTTCGGCGTCAAGCTCGGCATCGAGCACTTCGGTCGCCATTTCTCGGCGATTCCACGGCTCTACGCCCAGCGCGTTGACTACCTGAAAATCGACGGCACTTTTGTTGCAGGTATTGAGGACAACGCAGGCAACCAGCGATTGGTGAAGGCAATTGCCGACGTCGCGCGCGGCCTGGAGATCCAGGTGATCGCCGAGCGGGTGCACACCGATGCCGAATGGCACACCTTGGCCGAGCTCGGGGTCGCGGGCGTCACGGGGCCCGCGGCAAGCCGGCGTGCGAGTGCCGCGGCGGGGCGGTCGCAGTAAGCGGAAAAAGCAACGGGCAACGCCTTGGCGTTGCCCGTTGTCTCTTGAGCGGCCTCGTTGGGTTGAGGCGGTCAGGTTTCCAGCTTCAATCGACGATCAAGGTGCCGTTCTTGATGAGCGTCTTGAGCAGGGTGCTTTCGTCGCCAGCCGTGACACTCGTCGCCGTGTAGAGGTTCACCCCCTGCAGCACGATCGTCTGGTCTTCCGCGCCAGCGCTGAAGGTTCCGCCGGTGAAACCACCCGATTTGCTGATGTGCAGAACGGTGGCGAGGGTCGCACCGCTGCCGGTTACCTCGACGTCGATGTAATTCAGCAGGTTCGAAATCTCGACCGCCGAGGCGGCGTTACCGGTATTGCCCGAACTGGTGTGCTCGCCTTGCAGCAGATCGCGCAGATCCAACACATCGCCACCGCCTGTCGGCACGCCGGCCGTGCCGGACTGGATGTTGTTGTATCCACCTCCGTAAGTGAAGTCGGTGATCTTGTCCACCGCGGGCGTGCCGGTGGGCCCAGCATCGGCAAGGTGCCAGACAAACACATCCGATCCGCTGCCACCGGTCAGCGTGTCATTGCCGCCGCCACCCACGATGTAGTCGTTGCCGCCTCCACCGCTGATCACGTTGGCCGCGCTGTTGCCTTCGATCCGGTTATTCGCCGAGTTGCCGGACAAGTTGATGGCGAACGAGCCTTCGGCGGTCAGGTTCTCGAAATTACTTGCGAGCGTATAGATCGTCACCGTCGGATGTGCGGCGTAGTACGTGCTGTCGAGGATGACGGTGTCCGTCCCTTCGTTGGCGTTCTCGACCAGGGTGTCGGTGCCGGTTGTCAGGCGATAGGTGTCATCGCCGGTACCGCCGGTCAGCGTGTTGGTGCCGGCACCGCCTGTGAGGAGATCGTTGCCGATCCCGCCGTTCAGGATGTCATTGCCGGCTCCGCCGTCGAGCGTATCTGCGCCGCCGTTGCCGATCAGCGTGTCATCGCCGGCCCCACCTGTCAGCCAGTCGCGGCTGGTACCACCGGTGATCGTATTGTTCGATGCGTCGCCGTCGAGAATGCTGCCGGTGCGCAGTTGCCACGAACCAGAGGCGGCGTCGTACACCAGATCCTGAATCCGCGGATCGACGAGCGTTGGCGCTGACTCGTTGGTAAATAGCGCGGTGTTGGTGAGCGCCATCACCTGGTAGCTCGATGCTGGATCGCCGCTGGCTTTGTACTCGATGCGCAGACGCGCATTGCCGCCTTGCTCCCAATAAAGCAGCTCGAATGCTTGCAAGCCGCCGTTCAGATCGCCAAGGGCAACGTTGGTAAAGATGCGCGTGGTGGGGCCCTGGTTGCCGTCATATTCCAACAGCGTCTGTCCGGCGACATTGAGGCGGAAGCCATCATCGGCGGTGACGCGGAAGTCATACGAGCCATGCTGGACGTACATCTGGCCAGAGAGGCGAATTGCCGCGTCCGTGGTGAGGCCAAGGCCCGACGTGCCGCCGGTATTGCCGGCGCCTGTCTGAACGATGCCGGTGGGCTGGTCCTGATCGAGGAAGTTGCTGAGCCCACGTGTCGTCGAGCTTGCGTTGCCGTCACCGGTGGGCAGGGCCGAGCCAGCAGCCACGTTGCTGTTAGAGCCCAGCGCCGAGTTCACCGTAGGGTTGAAACCGTAGTCCAGCGAGCGGGCCTTGAACGCCACGTCGGCGGCGTTGGTGGTCGCCGTGGCCGAGCTGCCGACCAGGTTATTACTGCCACCCGCGAGGGCGTTGCGGCCGTTGATGATGGTGTACATATCCTCAACCGAGTTGAGGTTGCCCGCCACCAGATGGTTGCCGAAAGTGGCCGTGCCATCATCACTGTGCGTACGGTAGCCGCTACCAGGGCTGGCCGTTTCGTTGTAGCCGAAGAACTCCCCGTTAAGGCCGGTGGCATTTACGCTGACCACAGACGGCGTGCCGGCGGTGAGATCCTGCGTGCCGGTCACGGCCACGGTCAGCGTCGTGGTGGCAGTGCCGCCGTGACCGTCGCTGATCGTGTAGGTGAAGACATCGTTGGCCACCTGCCCGGCGGTCAAGTTCTGCACCGCGGTACTGGTGTTGTTCAGCGCGTAGTTGTACGTGCCGTCACTGTTGAGCGTCAGGGTGCCGTAGGTGCCCACGATCGCAGTTCCCACGCCGCCACCGGGTGTGGTGGCCGGCGTTCCACTGGTGACACCGGTGACGGTGAGCGGGTCACCATCGACATCGGTGTCGCGACCAGGGGCTGTGGTGATCACGTTGCCGGTTGCCGTCAGCGTGGTGTCCTCCTTGACCGCCGCGGTATCGGCTGCGGCCACTGGAGCGTCATTGGCGCCGTTGATGGTGACGCTGATGACTTGCGAGGCCGTGCCATCGGCCGACTTCACCGTGATCGAGTCGGTCAGGGTCTGACCGACGCCGAGCGACTGGATTGCGCTCTGTGCGTTGTTGGCCGCGTAAGTCCAGGCTCCGGTGCTGGTGTTGAAGGTGAAAGTGCCGTAGGTGCCGGCGAGCGAAGCCGGCGACTGGAATACGGCCTGACCTGCATCCACGTCGGTCACGGTCAGTGCACCTGACGCGATCAGGTTGCCACCAGACACTGCAGCATCTTCCGTCACCGAGCCCGTTGCCGAGCCAGTGATTGCCGCGTTGTCGTTAGCACCGGTGACCGTGACGTCGATGGTCTTCGACGCCGACCCGTCAAGGCTGCTGACCGTAAGCGTGTCGTGTACCACCTGGGCGCCAACTAGCCCCTGCGTGGTGGCCTTCGTGTTGTCGAGCGTGTAGGTCCAGGCACCCGTCGTTGTGTTGAAGGTGAAGTTGCCGTAGGTGCCTGCCAGCGATGCGGGAGCCAGGAAACTCGACTGACCCGCATCGGTGTCGCTGACGATCAAGGTGCCCGACGTGGTCGGCGTGCCTGCCGTTGCGTTGTTCACGCCGCCAGCTTCCGTAACCGATCCCGTCGCGGGCCCCTGAATCATTGCCACGTCGTTGGTGCCGTTGATCGTGACGCTGATGACTTGCGAGGCCGTACCGTCCGCGGACTTCACGGTGATCGAGTCGGTCAGCGACTGGCCTGCGCCGAGCGACTGGATCGCGGACTGCGCGTTGTTCGCAGCGTAGGTCCAGGCACCGGTCGTGGTGTTGAAAGTGAAGGTGCCGTAGGTACCGGCCAGCGTGGCCGGGGTCGCAAAGACCGCTTGGCCTGCGTCAACGTCGGTCACTGCCAAGCTGCCCGACGCGGTGAGGTTGCCCGAGGTGACGGCAACGTCTTCCGTCATCGTGCCGGTTGCGGTACCGGTGATCGCGGCGGTGTCGTTCGCACCGGTCACGGTCACATCGATCGCCTTGGTCGCGGTGCCATCCAGGCTCGTGACGGTCAGCGTGTCATGCACGATCTGGCCGTTGGTGAGTGCCTGGGTCGCGGCCTTGCTGTTGTCGAGTGCGTAAGTCCAGGCACCGGTCGCGGCGTTGAAGGTGAAGGTACCGTAGGTGCCGTTGAGCGAAGCAGGGGCCACCGCCTGGAAGACCGACTGGCCCGCATCGGCGTCACTGACGCTCACGGTGCCCGAGGCGTTCGGCGTGCCGGCGATCGCGTTCGCCACACCACCGGCTTCGACCACCGCACCGGTGGCGGTGCCACCGATGGTGGCACCGTCGTTGGTGCCGTTGATCGTGACGCTGATGACCTGCGAAGCGGTGCCATCGGCCGACTTCACCGTGATGGAATCGGTCAGCGACTGGCCTGCGCCGAGCGACTGGATCGCGGACTGCGCGTTGTTCGCAGCGTAGGTCCAGGCACCGGTCGTGGTGTTGAAGGTGAAGGTGCCGTAGGTACCGGCCAGCGTCGCCGGGGTCGCAAAGACCGCCTGGCCTGCGTCAACGTCGGTCACTGCCAAGCTGCCCGACGCCGTGAGGTTGCCCGAGGTGACGGCAACGTCTTCGGTCATCGTGCCGGTCGCAGTACCGGTGATCGCGGCGGTGTCGTTGGCACCGGTCACCGTCACATCGATCGCCTTGGTGGCGGTGCCATCCAGGCTCGTGACGGTCAGCGTGTCATGCACGACCTGGCCGTTGGTGAGTGCTTGCGTGGCGGCCTTGGTGTTGTCGAGTGCGTACGTCCAGGCGCCGGTCGCGGCGTTGAAGGTGAAGGTACCGTAGGTGCCGTTGAGCGACGCCGGGGCCACGGCCTGGAAGACCGACTGGCCCGCATCGGCGTCACTGACGCTCACGGTGCCCGAGGCGTTCGGCGTGCCGGCGATCGCATTCGCGACACCACCGGCTTCGACCACCGTGCCGGTGGCGGTGCCACCGATGGTGGCGCCGTCGTTGGCGCCGTTGATCGTGACGCTGATGACCTGCGAAGCGGTGCCATCGGCCGACTTCACCGTGATGGAATCGGTCAGCGACTGACCCGCGCCGAGCGACTGGATCGCGGCTTGGCTGTTGTTCGCAGCGTAGGTCCAGACACCGGTCGTGGTGTTGAAGGTAAAGGTGCCGTAGGTGCCGGCCAGCGTCGCCGGGGTCGCGAAGACCGCTTCACCCGAATCGACATCGGTCACCGCCAGGTTGCCCGACGCAGTGAGGTTGCCCGAGGTGACGGCAACGTCTTCGGTCATCGTGCCGGTCGCAGTACCGGTGATCGCGGCGGTGTCGTTGGCACCGGTCACCGTCACATCGATCGCCTTGGTGGCGGTGCCATCCAGGCTCGTGACGGTCAGCGTGTCATGCACGACCTGGCCGTTGGTGAGTGCTTGCGTGGCGGCCTTGGTGTTGTCGAGTGCGTACGTCCAGGCGCCGGTCGCGGCGTTGAAGGTGAAGGTACCGTAGGTGCCGTTGAGCGACGCCGGGGCCACGGCCTGGAAGACCGACTGGCCCGCATCGGCGTCACTGACGCTCACGGTGCCCGAGGCGTTCGGCGTGCCGGCGATCGCATTCGCGACACCACCGGCTTCGACCACCGTGCCGGTGGCGGTGCCACCGATGGTGGCGCCGTCGTTGGCGCCGTTGATCGTGACGCTGATGACCTGCGAAGCGGTGCCATCGGCCGACTTCACCGTGATGGAATCGGTCAGCGACTGACCCGCGCCGAGCGACTGGATCGCGGCTTGGCTGTTGTTCGCAGCGTAGGTCCAGACACCGGTCGTGGTGTTGAAGGTAAAGGTGCCGTAGGTGCCGGCCAGCGTGGCCGGGGTCGCGAAGACGGCTTCACCCGAATCCACGTCGGTGACGGCGAGCGCACCGGCGGCGGTGAGGTTGCCCGAGGTGACGGCAACGTCTTCGGTCATCGTGCCGGTCGCCGTACCGGTGATCGCGGCGGTGTCGTTGGCACCGGTCACCGTCACATCGATCGCCTTGGTGGCGGTGCCATCCAGGCTCGTGACGGTCAGCGTGTCATGCACGATCTGGCCGTTGGTGAGTGCTTGCGTGGCGGCCTTGGTGTTGTCGAGTGCGTACGTCCAGGCGCCGGTCGCGGCGTTGAAGGTGAAGGTACCGTAGGTGCCGTTGAGCGAAGCGGGCGCGACGGCCTGGAAGCTCGATTGGCCGGCGTCTGCATCGGACACGGTGACCGTACCGGACGCATTCGGCGTGCCGGCGATCGCATTCGCGACGCCGCCGGCTTCGACCACCGTGCCGGTGGTGGTGCCACCGATGACCGGTACATCATTGGTACCGACGATCGTGATGGTGAGCGTATCGGTGTCGAAACCGCCCTTGCCGTCAGCGACTTGATAGGTCACCACGACATCTTGCGTTTGGCCCGCTGCCAGATGGTCGTAAGCCGGGTTGGCAGGGTTGAAGCTGTAGCTGCCGTCGGTGTTGAACGTAAGCCCCGCCGGTGCTGGCGAGATCAGCGAATAGCTCAGCGCGTCGCTTTCGGCATCGGTGGCGACGACGTTGCCGTTGAACAGGGCGCCGCCCTCGGTCACGTTCTCATGCGCAGGCATGGCGACCGGCGCGGTGTTCGCACCGGAAATCGCGATATCGAGCGTGGCATTGCTCGTCGCGCTACCGTCGGAGAGCGTGTAATTGAATACGTCATGCAGCGGCGCGTCGGTCGGCTTCAGCGCGATCACAGCGGCGTTGCTGGCGTCCTGAACGTAGGTGTAGCTGCCGTCCGCGTGAATCGTGAGCGTGCCGTAGTTGCCCACCACCACCGTGGTGCCACTTACCGGCGTGGCGCCCACGGCAGACACGATCAGGCTTGCATGCGCCGTATCGATGTCGCTGTCGTTGGTCAGCACGTTGCCGGACGCTGCAGTGGTATCCGTTTTGACCAGGCTGTTGGTGTCGATCGCTGCGACGGGACCATCGTTGGTGCCGGTAATGGCGACCGTGACGGTGCTGGTGGTGCCATCGGCACTTTTCACCGTGAATTCCTCGCTCGGCAGCGATTGGCCTTCGCCCAGCGCTTGCACCGCCGGGTTGGCGTTGTTGAGCGTGTAGGTCCAGTTGCCCGATGCATCGATCGAGAACGAGCCATGCGCACCGGCAACGGCAGTCTGCGGCTGGAACACCGCTTGGCCGGCGTCGACGTCGGAGACCTGCAACTGGCCGCCGGTCGTGAGCGTTACATCTTCCTTCACCGCTCCGGTATCCGCGCCGAGTACGGACGGGGTGATCTGCGCGCCGTCGTTGGTGCCGGTGATTGAAACTGTGACTGTGCTGGCGGTGCCGTCGGCGCTCTTCACCGTGAATACTTCATTGGGCAGCGACTGACCTTCGCCCAAGGCCTGCACCACCGGATCGGCGTTGTTGAGCGTGTAGACCCAGTTGCCCGCGGCGTCGATCGAGAAGGTGCCGTGCGCACCGGCGACCGCCGTCTGCGGTTGGAACACCGCCTGACCGGCATCCACATCGGTGACGACGAGTTGGCCGCTCGCGGTCAGCGTCACATCTTCCTTCACGGCGCCCGCGTCGGCACCCGGCGTCGCGGGGGTGATGACTGCGCCATCGTTGGTGCCGTTGATGGTCACCGAGATCACTTGCGAAGCGGTGCCGTCCGCGGACTTCACCGTGATCGAGTCCGTCAGCGACTGGCCTGCGCCGAGCGACTGGATTGCGGACTGCGCGTTGTTCGCAGCGTAGGTCCAGGCCCCGGTCGTGGTGTTGAAGGTAAAGGTGCCGTAGGTGCCGGCCAGCGTCGCCGGGGTCGCGAAGACCGCTTCACCCGAATCGACATCGGTCACCGCCAGGTTGCCCGACGCAGTGAGGTTGCCCGAGGTGACGGCAACGTCTTCGGTCATCGTGCCGGTCGCAGTACCGGTGATCGCGGCGGTGTCGTTGGCTCCGGTCACCGTCACATCGATCGCCTTGGTGGCGGTGCCATCCAGGCTCGTGACGGTCAGCGTGTCATGCACGACCTGGCCGTTGGTGAGTGCTTGCGTGGCGGCCTTGGTGTTGTCGAGTGCGTACGTCCAGGCGCCGGTCGCGGCGTTGAAGGTGAAGGTACCGTAGGTGCCGTTGAGCGACGCCGGGGCCACGGCCTGGAAGACCGACTGGCCCGCATCGGCGTCACTGACGCTCACGGTGCCCGAGGCGTTCGGCGTGCCGGCGATCGCATTCGCGACACCACCGGCTTCGACCACCGTGCCGGTGGCGGTGCCACCGATGGTGGCGCCGTCGTTGGCGCCGTTGATCGTGACGCTGATGACCTGCGAAGCGGTGCCATCGGCCGACTTCACCGTGATGGAATCGGTCAGCGACTGACCCGCGCCGAGCGACTGGATCGCGGCTTGGCTGTTGTTCGCAGCGTAGGTCCAGACACCGGTCGTGGTGTTGAAGGTAAAGGTGCCGTAGGTGCCGGCCAGCGTGGCCGGGGTCGCGAAGACGGCTTCACCCGAATCCACGTCGGTGACGGCGAGCGCACCGGCGGCGGTGAGGTTGCCCGAGGTGACGGCAACGTCTTCGGTCATCGTGCCGGTCGCCGTACCGGTGATCGCGGCGGTGTCGTTGGCACCGGTCACCGTCACATCGATCGCCTTGGTGGCGGTGCCATCCAGGCTCGTGACGGTCAGCGTGTCATGCACGATCTGGCCGTTGGTGAGTGCTTGCGTGGCGGCCTTGGTGTTGTCGAGTGCGTACGTCCAGGCGCCGGTCGCGGCGTTGAAGGTGAAGGTACCGTAGGTGCCGTTGAGCGAAGCGGGCGCGACGGCCTGGAAGCTCGATTGGCCGGCGTCTGCATCGGACACGGTGACCGTACCGGACGCATTCGGCGTGCCGGCGATCGCATTCGCGACGCCGCCGGCTTCGACCACCGTGCCGGTGGTGGTGCCACCGATGACCGGTACATCATTGGTACCGACGATCGTGATGGTGAGCGTATCGGTGTCGAAACCGCCCTTGCCGTCAGCGACTTGATAGGTCACCACGACATCTTGCGTTTGGCCCGCTGCCAGATGGTCGTAAGCCGGGTTGGCAGGGTTGAAGCTGTAGCTGCCGTCGGTGTTGAACGTAAGCCCCGCCGGTGCTGGCGAGATCAGCGAATAGCTCAGCGCGTCGCTTTCGGCATCGGTGGCGACGACGTTGCCGTTGAACAGGGCGCCGCCCTCGGTCACGTTCTCATGCGCAGGCATGGCGACCGGCGCGGTGTTCGCACCGGAAATCGCGATATCGAGCGTGGCATTGCTCGTCGCGCTACCGTCGGAGAGCGTGTAATTGAATACGTCATGCAGCGGCGCGTCGGTCGGCTTCAGCGCGATCACAGCGGCGTTGCTGGCGTCCTGAACGTAGGTGTAGCTGCCGTCCGCGTGAATCGTGAGCGTGCCGTAGTTGCCCACCACCACCGTGGTGCCACTTACCGGCGTGGCGCCCACGGCAGACACGATCAGGCTTGCATGCGCCGTATCGATGTCGCTGTCGTTGGTCAGCACGTTGCCGGACGCTGCAGTGGTATCCGTTTTGACCAGGCTGTTGGTGTCGATCGCTGCGACGGGACCATCGTTGGTGCCGGTAATGGCGACCGTGACGGTGCTGGTGGTGCCATCGGCACTTTTCACCGTGAATTCCTCGCTCGGCAGCGATTGGCCTTCGCCCAGCGCTTGCACCGCCGGGTTGGCGTTGTTGAGCGTGTAGGTCCAGTTGCCCGATGCATCGATCGAGAACGAGCCATGCGCACCGGCAACGGCAGTCTGCGGCTGGAACACCGCTTGGCCGGCGTCGACGTCGGAGACCTGCAACTGGCCGCCGGTCGTGAGCGTTACATCTTCCTTCACCGCTCCGGTATCCGCGCCGAGTACGGACGGGGTGATCTGCGCGCCGTCGTTGGTGCCGGTGATTGAAACTGTGACTGTGCTGGCGGTGCCGTCGGCGCTCTTCACCGTGAATACTTCATTGGGCAGCGACTGACCTTCGCCCAAGGCCTGCACCACCGGATCGGCGTTGTTGAGCGTGTAGACCCAGTTGCCCGCGGCGTCGATCGAGAAGGTGCCGTGCGCACCGGCGACCGCCGTCTGCGGTTGGAACACCGCCTGACCGGCATCCACATCGGTGACGACGAGTTGGCCGCTCGCGGTCAGCGTCACATCTTCCTTCACGGCGCCCGCGTCGGCACCCGGCGTCGCGGGGGTGATGACTGCGCCATCGTTGGTGCCGTTGATGGTCACCGAGATCACTTGCGAAGCGGTGCCGTCCGCGGACTTCACCGTGATCGAGTCCGTCAGCGACTGGCCTGCGCCGAGCGACTGGATTGCGGACTGCGCGTTGTTCGCAGCGTAGGTCCAGGCCCCGGTCGTGGTGTTGAAGGTAAAGGTGCCGTAGGTGCCGGCCAGCGTCGCCGGGGTCGCGAAGACCGCTTCACCCGAATCGACATCGGTCACCGCCAGGTTGCCCGACGCAGTGAGGTTGCCCGAGGTGACGGCAACGTCTTCGGTCATCGTGCCGGTCGCAGTACCGGTGATCGCGGCGGTGTCGTTGGCACCGGTCACCGTCACATCGATCGCCTTGGTGGCGGTGCCATCCAGGCTCGTGACGGTCAGCGTGTCATGCACGATCTGGCCGTTGGTGAGCGCTTGCGTCGCGGCCTTGGCGTTGTCGAGTGCGTACGTCCAGGCGCCGGTCGCGGCGTTGAAGGTGAAGGTGCCGTAGGTGCCGTTGAGCGCGGCGGGAGCAACTGCCTGGAAGCCCGCTTCGCCGTTGTCCGCATCGGCGGCCAGCAGCGTGCCGGACGCGTTGGGCGTGCCCGGGATGGCGTTCGCAATGCCGCCGGCCTCTTGCACGGCGCCAACCCCCGGCCCCTGGATGCTGGCAATGTCGTTGGTGCCGAGCACGTTGATCGTGATACTGGTGCTCGATCCGTCGGACAGCGCAACCGTGAAGGTCTCCGTCTTGCTGTCCGTTGCATTCAACGCTTGCACCGCGCTATCGGCGTTGCGCAGCGTGTAGGTCCAGGTACCGTCAGCGGCAACCACCAGGTCACCGTATGCGCCTGCCGCGGTCTCCGGCACAAAGGTGGCGACCCCCGAGGTGGTGAGCGTGCCCGTGCTGGTTAGCGTGGTGTCTTCCCGTACGGTACCGTTGCCCGATGCGGTCGTTTCGTCTTGGCCGTGCACCGTGATCACGATGCTGTGCGGCGTGCCATCCAGGCTCTTCACAACAATCGTCTCGGTCACCGTGTCAGTGCCCTTGAGCGACTGCACATTGGCCGCTGCGTTGTTGAGCGAGTAGCTCCAGTTGCCGGCAGCGTCAATCGTGAGCGAGCCATAGGTGCCGGTCTGAGTGCCGGCCTGGAAGCTTGCCTCGCCGGTGTCGACATCGCTGACTTGCAGCTTGCCGGAAGCCAGCAGCACCGCGTCTTCGGTGACACTGCCGGTGTCACCGCCCGGAACGGACGGGTTGATCTGCGCGGCATCGTTGGTGCCGAGCACGTTGATCGTGATGCTGGTGCTCGATCCGTCGGACAGCGCAACCGTGAAGGTCTCCGTTTTGCTGTCTGTTCCATTCAGCGCTTGCACCGCGCTATCGGCGTTGCGCAGCGTGTACGTCCACGTGCCGTCAGCGGCAACCACCAGGTCACCGTATGCGCCTGCCGCGGTCTCCGGCACAAAGGTGGCGACCCCCGAGGTGGTGAGCGTGCCCGTGCTGGTTAGCGTGGTGTCTTCCTGTACGGTACCGTTGCCCGACGCGGTCGTTTCGTCTTGGCCGTGCACCGTGATCTCGATGCTGTGCGGCGTGCCATCCAGGCTCTTCACAACAATCGTCTCGGTCACCGTGTCAGTGCCCTTGAGCGACTGCACATTGGCCGCTGCGTTGTTGAGCGAGTAGCTCCAGTTGCCGGCAGCGTCAATCGTGAGCGAGCCATAGGTGCCGGTCTGAGTGCCGGCCTGGAAGCTTGCCTCGCCGGTGTCGACATCGCTGACTTGCAGCTTGCCGGAAGCCAGCAGCACCGCGTCTTCGGTGACACTGCCGGTGTCACCGCCCGGAACGGACGGGTTGATCTGCGCGGCATCGTTGGTGCCGAGCACGTTGATCGTGATGCTGGTGCTCGATCCGTCGGACAGCGCAACCGTGAAGGTCTCCGTTTTGCTGTCTGTTCCATTCAGCGCTTGCACCGCGCTATCGGCGTTGCGCAGCGTGTACGTCCACGTGCCGTCAGCGGCAACCACCAGGTCACCGTATGCGCCTGCCGCGGTCTCCGGCACAAAGGTGGCGACCCCCGAGGTGGTGAGCGTGCCCGTGCTGGTTAGCGTGGTGTCTTCCTGTACGGTACCGTTGCCCGACGCGGTCGTTTCGTCTTGGCCGTGCACCGTGATCTCGATGCTGTGCGGCGTGCCATCCAGGCTCTTCACAACAATCGTCTCGGTCACCGTGTCAGTGCCCTTGAGCGACTGCACATTGGCCGCTGCGTTGTTGAGCGAGTAGCTCCAGTTGCCGGCAGCGTCAATCGTGAGCGAGCCATAGGTGCCGGTCTGAGTGCCGGCCTGGAAGCTTGCCTCGCCGGTGTCGACATCGCTGACTTGCAGCTTGCCGGAAGCCAGCAGCACCGCGTCTTCGGTGACACTGCCGGTGTCACCGCCCGGAACGGACGGGTTGATCTGCGCGGCATCGTTGGTGCCGAGCACGTTGATCGTGATGCTGGTGCTCGATCCGTCGGACAGCGCAACCGTGAAGGTCTCCGTTTTGCTGTCTGTTCCATTCAGCGCTTGCACCGCGCTATCGGCGTTGCGCAGCGTGTACGTCCACGTGCCGTCAGCGGCAACCACCAGGTCACCGTATGCGCCTGCCGCGGTCTCCGGCACAAAGGTGGCGACCCCCGAGGTGGTGAGCGTGCCCGTGCTGGTTAGCGTGGTGTCTTCCTGTACGGTACCGTTGCCCGACGCGGTCGTTTCGTCTTGGCCGTGCACCGTGATCTCGATGCTGTGCGGCGTGCCATCCAGGCTCTTCACAACAATCGTCTCGGTCACCGTGTCAGTGCCCTTGAGCGACTGCACATTGGCCGCTGCGTTGTTGAGCGAGTAGCTCCAGTTGCCGGCAGCGTCAATCGTGAGCGAGCCATAGGTGCCGGTCTGAGTGCCGGCCTGGAAGCTTGCCTCGCCGGTGTCGACATCGCTGACTTGCAGCTTGCCGGAAGCCAGCAGCACCGCGTCTTCGGTGACACTGCCGGTGTCACCGCCCGGAACGGACGGGTTGATCTGCGCGGCATCGTTGGTGCCGAGCACGTTGATCGTGATGCTGGTGCTCGATCCGTCGGACAGCGCAACCGTGAAGGTCTCCGTTTTGCTGTCTGTTCCATTCAGCGCTTGCACCGCGCTATCGGCGTTGCGCAGCGTGTACGTCCACGTGCCGTCAGCGGCAACCACCAGGTCACCGTATGCGCCTGCCGCGGTCTCCGGCACAAAGGTGGCGACCCCCGAGGTGGTGAGCGTGCCCGTGCTGGTTAGCGTGGTGTCTTCCTGTACGGTACCGTTGCCCGACGCGGTCGTTTCGTCTTGGCCGTGCACCGTGATCACGATGCTGTGCGGCGTGCCATCCAGGCTCTTCACAACAATCGTCTCGGTCACCGTGTCAGTGCCCTTGAGCGACTGCACATTGGCCGCTGCGTTGTTGAGCGAGTAGCTCCAGTTGCCGGCAGCGTCAATCGTGAGCGAGCCATAGGTGCCGGTCTGAGTGCCGGCCTGGAAGCTTGCCTCGCCGGTGTCGACATCGCTGACTTGCAGCTTGCCGGAAGCCAGCAGCACCGCGTCTTCGGTGACACTGCCGGTGTCACCGCCCGGAACCGACGGCGTAATCTGCGCACCGTCGTTGGTACCGGTGATCGCCACGGTCACCGTGCTGGTCGTGCCGTCGGCACTCTTGACCGTGAACACTTCGCTCGGCAGCGACTGGCCTTCGCCCAGCGCTTGCACCGCAGGGTCGGTGTTATTGAGGAGGTATGTCCAGTTGCCCGCGGCGTCGATTGAGAACGAACCGTGTGTGCCTGCCACTGCCGTCTGCTGCTGGAACACCGCTTGGCCTGCATCCGCGTCGGAGACCACCAACTGACCGCTAGCGGTCAGCCTTACGTCTTCTTTCACCGCGCCGGCATCTCCACCGGCTGCACCCGGCAAAATGGTTGCCGGATCATTTACTTGGGTGACGCCGATATCCACCGTGGCGAGGGCCGTGCCGCCCTTGCCGTCCGATACGGTCACGGTGAAGCTGTCCTGCCCGTTGAAGTCTTTCGCCGGCGTGTAGGTCCAGGTGCCGTCCGTGTTAACGGTGACGCTGCCGTGAGCCGGGTCGCTCGCCTTCGCGAAGCTCAGGCTGTCGCCATCAACGTCCGTGGCCTTCACCTGTCCGCTGATCGGCGTGTCCTCGGGGGTGCTGAGCGTGTAGTGGCCGGTTGCCGGGTCGATGTTGGCATCGCTGACCGGCGTGCCGGCGGGCCCATCGGTGGTGCCGGGAACCGGCGCGTCGTTGACCGGCGTGACACCGACGCTGACGGTGGCCGTTGTCGTGCCGCCCTTGCCGTCCGACACGGTGACCGTGAACGAGTCCGGCCCGTTGTAATCCTTCGTCGGGGTGTAGACCCAGGTGCCGTCGGTGTTAACGGTGACGCTGCCGTGCGTGGGGTCCGAGCCCTTGGCGTAGCTCAGCGTATCGCCATCAACGTCCGACCCCGGCGTGCGGCCTGCAACAGGCGTGTCTTCCAGTGTTGTGACGGCAACGTTGGTTGCGGTCGGTGCGTCATTCACCGGCGTGACGTTAACGGTGATGGTGCCGTCGGTGGTGGCGCCGCGGCCGTCGCTGACGGTGTAGATGATTGTTGCCGGCCCGTTGTAGTTGGGCGGCGGGGTATAGGTGAGGGTGCCGTCGGTGTTGACGGTGACAGTGCCGACGCTAGCCGTGGGCGTGCCAACCAGCGTTATCGGGTCGCCGTTGGGGTCGCTCAGCACGCCGTCGAGCCGGATGCCGGTGCTGGTGTCTTCAGGCAGGGTCACCGACAGTGGGGCTGCTTCCGGCGCCGCGTTGGCGTCGGTGGTGATGGCTGAAAGCGTCTGCTGCTCGACCGTGTCGGTCGCGATCGGGCCGCTCGTCTGGAAGCTCAGCGGGTCTACACCTTCGCTGATGCGCAGCAGGCGCACGAAACCGTGCCCGTCGCCACCACTACCACCACCGAGGCCTGCCGCCGTCGGGTCCAGTTCGGCAAGCGGGTCGGCGCCCGCGTTAAGCGATGCGATCACGCGTTCGAGTTCGGCGTCGGGCGGCGTCAGGGCTGCATCCTGCGCCGGCACTGCGTCCTGCGTCAGCAAGCCCGCGTCCGCCAGCACCTCGCGCCCGCCGCCCAGGGTCACCGGGTCGCCATGCGGGCCACGCAGTTCGATCACCGCGCCGTTGTCCGTTACCACCACCTGACCCTCGGCGATGCGATCGCCAAGGTGGATCGGGCGCAGGCTGCCGTCCGCTTCGCGTACCCAGGCCTTGCCTTCGAGGCGGGCAACAGTACCTTCAGCGTGGTTGGTGGTGGTGGCCATGAAATGTCTCCCGGTCGGACTGATTCAGATTGCCCTCGAAACTACGCCGCCCGGCGGGGCGGCGCATCGTACTCGAGGACAGGGAGACGGGCCCTGCTTGTGAAACGGTGTTACACGGCGCGCCTATTTGATGCCGTGCACACGCAGCGCGAGCTGCAGGCGGTCGGCCACGCCCATTTTTTCGAACACCGCGCTGAGGTGGGATTTGACCGTCCGCTCGGTGATCTCGAGCGCAGCGGCGATGTCTGCGTTCGATTCGCCGAGTGCGGCACGCTGTGCGACTTCCTGTTCGCGCTCGGTGAGCCCGGCGGCCCAGCCGGGTGCGGCGGGGGCCTTGCTGGCGTGGTCCACCGCGCGCAACAGGCGGTTGAGGATCGCGCGGCCTACCCACAGTTCGCCAGACTCCACAACATCCACTACCTGGGTCAGTTGCTCCAGCGACGCGAAAGCATGGCAGTAGCCGCTGCAACCGGCTTCGATTGCGGCGAGGCCCTCGCCATCGTTCGGCCTGCTGCTCGCGAAGACCATGCGCAAACTGGCCGCAAGGCGCGGCCAGCGCGGGTCGCCCAACGGCGGCAGATCGGGTAGTTCGGCGTCGATCAGTGCAAGCCGCGCGCCAGCGGGCAGGGCATCAAAGCGATTGGCGCGCACGATCGGCCAGTGCTCGCCGAGCGCATGCCAGCGCCGGGCAAGGTGGTCGTCGTGGGTGGCAAGAACCAGCAGCGGACGCGTCATCGTTCAGTCATTGCCGCGGCCTTGGCGCGGATCACGGGTTTGAGCAGGTAGGTCAGGATCGACTTCTTGCCGGTCAGGATATCGACTTCCGCGACCATGCCCGGAATGATCGGCAGCTTCTTCGGCCCGATCGTGCTGGTCGTCGTGCGCACGCGCACTTCGTAGAAAGCGTTGCCTTTTTCGTCCACCACGGTGTCGGCGCCGATCTGTTCGAGCGTGCCTTCGAGCCCGCCGTAGATCGAGAAATCGTAGGCAGTGAACTTCACCTGCGCCTTCTGGCCCGGGCGCAGGAAGGCGATGTCCTTGGGCAGTACGCGCGCTTCCAGCAGCAGCGCATCGTCGCTCGGCACGATCGCGACCACTTCTTTGCCCGGCTGTACCACGCCGCCGACGGTGTGCACGAAGATCTGTTTCACGGTGCCGCGCATCGGTGCGCGCACTTCAGATTGCTTCACGCGGTCGGCGAGCGCGACGCTGCCTTCGGACAAAGTGCCAAGCTTTGCGCTGACGTCGGAAAGATCCGAGCGCGCCTGGTTCTTCATCTGCAGCTCGACTTCCTGGATCTTGCGCTGGGCTTCGCCGATCGCCGCCTGGATGCGTGGGATCTGCGCATTCGCCGCATCGCGCTCGCCACGGTAGCGTGCCACGTCGCGCTCCAGGCGCAGCAGTTCGACGTCGGACACGGCGCCGGTCTTGGTCAGCGGGCGGGTGACTTCCAGCTCGCGGGCGGTGAGGTCGTAGCTTTGCGAGGCCTGCTCGCGGCGCGCGCGCACTTCGTTGAGCTCCTGGGTGCGTTGGGTGAGCTGCTGGCGTGCGATGCCGACGGTGGCTTCCACTTCAAGCCGCTTCGATTCGAAGGCGGCGCGCTCCTGCTCCACCACGTCCGGCACCTCTTTCAATGCCTCCGGTGGCGGCTCGTATGCGCGCCCCTCTGCAATCGCTTCAAGGCGCGCTGCCTTGGCCAGCAGTGACAAGTACTGCGAGCGGTTTTCACGCAGCGAAGAGACGAAGCGGGTGGGGTCGATCTTCAGCAGCAATTGACCCTTCTCGACGGTCTGTCCCTCGCGCACCAGGATCTGCTGCACGATGCCGCCATCGAGGCTCTGGATCAGCTGGTTCTGCGAGAACGGGATCACCTTGCCGTCACCCCGCGTGACTTCGTCGATTTGCGCAAACGCGGCCCAGATGATCAGTACCACTACTGCGGCGAGCGAGATCCAGACTGCGAGGCGCGCGCCGCGCGGCGTTTGCTCGGCGATCGCCCAGTCAGCATCGGCGAGGAAGTCTGCGTCGTCGTGCAGATCGCGCTTGCTTGCGAACAGCAGCAAACGATCGAGCGCCCCGGTTGTCTTGCGGAAGGACCACTGGCCGGCGCGTTGGAGCAGGGCGGGGATGCGGAGCTTCATCAGTGCGCCCTCCCGATACGGCCTTGCTGCAGGGCTTCCACGACGTGCGCCTTGGGGCCGTCAGCGACGATCTGGCCGTTGTCGATGACGATCAGGCGGTCCACCAGTTCCAGCAGTGCGGTGCGGTGCGTGACCAGCAGCAGCGTCTTGGCGTGCGCGAACTCGCGCAGCTTCTTCTTGAGCCGGTCTTCGCTCTGGTGATCCATGTTGCTGGAGGGTTCGTCGAGCAGCAGCATCGGCGGATCGTTCAGCAAGGCGCGCGCGATCGCGACCGCCTGCCGCTGCCCGCCCGATAGCGATTCGCCGCGCTCGCCAATCGGCATGTCGAAGCCACGCGGATGCGCATTGGCAAACTCGGTGACGCCGGCGATGTCCGCAGCCGCAAGGATCGCCGCATCGTCGGCGAAGGGCGCGCCCAGCGCGATGTTCTGGCGCAGGCTGCCGTAGAACAGCGTGGCGTCTTGCGGCACGAAGCCCACCGCGCGGCGCAATTCGGCCGGATCGATCTGGCGCGCGTCGATGCCATCGACCAGCACTGCGCCATCGGTTGGTTGATAGAGGCCGAGGATCAGTTTCTCCAGCGTCGTCTTGCCGGAGCCGACGCGCCCGATCACGCCGACCTTCTCGCCGGCAGTGATGCGGAACGAAGCCCGCCGCAGCGCGTACTGCTCGCGGCCCGGATACTGGAAGCTCACGTCGCGGAATTCGATTTCGCCGCGGAACTGGGCTCGGTGCAGGAAAGGTGCGTCTTCGGGGCGTTCGATCGGCAGCGTCATCTGCTGTTCGATGCCGGTCAGTGCGGTGCGTGCGTTGTGATACTGCAGCAACAGCCCGACCACCTGGCCCAGCGGCGCCAGCATCCGGCCGGTCAGCATGCTTGCGGCGATGATGCCGCCCATCGAGAGCTTGGCATCAAGCAGCAGATACACGCCGGTGATGATCACCACCACCGACACCGCCTGCTGCACCGTCTGCGAGAAGTTGACGATCAGCGAAGAGAGCAGCTTGGAGCGCGTGCCGACCTGGGCGAGGAACAGCGTGGTCCGTTCCCAGCGGCGCTGGATCCAGCCCTCGGCGCCAGCGGTCTTGATCGACTCGATGCCGACCAGGCTCTCGACCAGTGTGGCGTTGCGCTGGGCGCTGGCGCGATAGCTCGTCTCGGTCAGTTCGTGCATCTTGTCCTGCACCACGAAGGCGAGGAACAGCACGATCACCGCACCGGCGAATGCGGGTAGCAGCAGCCAGGGCGACAGCCAGGCCACGACGAAGGCAAAGACAAACACGAAGGGCAGGTCGACCAGCGTGGTGACGGTGGCCGAGGCGATGAAGTCGCGCACGCTCTCGAACGCCCGCAGGTTTGACGCAAACGAACCGACGGATTCGGGGCGCGACTCCATCCGCATGCCCAGCACGCGTTCGAGGATCTTCGACGACAGCGACACGTCGATCCGCTTCGCGGCGGTGTCGATGATGTAGGCGCGCAGCGTTCGCAGCGCGAGGTCGAAGCCGAGTACGAGTACCGCGCCCACCGCGAGGACCCAGAGGGTTTCCTCGGCACGGTTGGGTACGACGCGGTCGTACACGTTCATCGAGAACAGCGGCATCGCCAATGCGAAGATGTTCACCAGCATCGAGGCCAACACCGCGTCCCGGTACAGCCGCCAGTTGGAAAACACCGCACCCCAGAACCAGTGCCGCGCGCGCACCTTGCCGACTTCGGGTACACGTGCTTCGAAGCGGAAGCGGGGGCGCACATAGCAGACCACGCCGGCATGCAGGGCTGCGAGTTCGTCCTGGCTGAGCGCGACGGCGGTCTCGCCGGCCTCGGGGAAGCGCACCCGCGCATCGCCTTGCTCGCCCAGTTCAAGCAGCAGGCAGGCGCGGCCGTCGTTGAGCAGCAGGATCACTGGCAGCAGCGCCGGGCGAACGGCCGACAGCGCCTGGCGCACCAGGCGGGCGGAAAGGCCTGCCCGCGCGGCGGCACGCGGCAACAGTGAGGGTGTCAGCCGGTTGTTCACCAGCGGTAGGCCGGCGGCCAGCGCTTCGTGGGTCCAGGGGCTGCCGTGGATACGGGTGAGGGCGGCGAGGCAGTCGAGCAGCGGATCGTCATGCACGCCGTGCTCGTTGACCTCCCAGGGTTTCGTGTTCGGCTGGGTGTCGCTCATTCAGAATTCCGGTCCTGTCGCTGGGCGCGCGGGGTCAGATCACGTCCTGGTCGCCAAGCAGATCGAGCGCGCCGACGAGGCGCCGCCGCAGGCCCTTGCGGGCCGAGAGTTTACGCTGTGCGCCGTGCGGCAGATCGGTCACCCGCAGGACGCCCTTGTCGATCAGCGCGTCGATCAGGTCTTCCAGCACGCGGATGAAGTCTGCATCCAGCGCAGCGAAGCTCTCGCCGGGGTCGCGACCGATGAATGCCAGCAGATCCGGGTGGTCGTTGGACAGCTCTTCCTGCGCATCCGCTTCCTGATCCCGCAGGATCGCGACAATCTCTCCTTGCGGATTTCGGCGGACGAAGGGCATGTTAGCTCCCGGCCTATGAGCGGCCTAGTAAAGTTTTGTCACCTGAAACGCCGGAACGCGCTCCTGACGAGGGATTTCGGCGGGTATTCAAGAAACTTGAGCGGGCAGGAGAAAGCATGGCGACGCGATGCAACGAGTATGTGGACTGGCTCTGCGAACGCCTCGCACCGTTCGGGGCGATTCGCGCGCGGCGGATGTTTGGCGCCTACGGGCTCTACAGCGGTGAGCTGTTCTTCGCAATCGTCAGTGATGATGTGTTCTACGTGAAGGCGGACTCACTGAGCGTGCCCGATTTCGAACGCGAGGGTTTGCGCCCATTTACCTATGCGATGAAGGATGGCAGCCCGCAATCCCTGCGCTACTACCCCTTGCCGGAAGCCGCGATGGATGACGACGTGGAGTTTCTGCGCTGGGCACGCAAGGGCATCGAGGCTGCGCTGCGCTCGCCGCGCAAGACGAATCCGCCTAAAGGGTGAGGGTGGTGAGAGGGCGATGGCCGCAGGCTCGGGCGTGTGCCGGCTTCGTGGCATTATCGCGGCTCGTTTCATGAGAGCCTCACGATGCATCCGAGCCCCGAAAACACCCCGTACGACATGCTCGGCGGCGACGCCGCGGTGCGCGCCCTGGTCGATCGTTTCTACGATCTGATGGACCTGGAGCCCGAGTTTGCTGAGCTGCGCGCCTTGCATCCGGCGCATCTGGATGAGTCGCGCGACAAGTTGTACTGGTTTCTGTCGGGCTGGCTGGGCGGGCCGGACATGTTCGTCGAGCGCAAGGGCCACCCGATGCTGCGCGCCCGTCACATGCCTTTCCCGATCGGGGTCAAGGAGCGCGACCAGTGGCTCGCCTGCATGCACAAGGCGATGGATGCGCAGCCCATGTCAGCCGCGCTGCGGCAGCATCTCGAGGGCTCGCTCTTCAAAACTGCCGACTGGATGCGAAACCAGCCGGGCTGAGCCGCGCCAAGGCGGCTGGACCAACTCGTAAGGGTCGGTCAGCCGCGCCGACGGCCCCCGCAAGTGGGTTCAAATGTAGAAGTTCGGCCGCTTGTAGACCGGCTTGTCGAACTTGCCGGCCTCGGCGTCCTTGAACGCCTTCCAGGTCGGGTAGGCTGCTGCAACGGTCAGCAGGGCGAGAATCGTGAACATGGCAAGCTCCTCGCGCTCCAAGGTCGGGGGAGACTGAATCGGAGCGCAGAAATCACTGTCAGATTAAGGGCTTGTAGTGGCAGCGCGCTTGCGATGGCTCAAGCTTTGTCGCGCCCGCGACAAAGCAAAAGCCCGGCCGAGGCCGGGCTTTCGTCGCGAGCGGTTTGTCGCTTACGACTGCGGCCGCAGCTCCGCGGGAATCGGGAAGTTCACGTTCTCGGTCACGCCTTCCAGCGTGCGCACACTGGCGCCGCTGAGCGCCTTGACCCGTTCGATCACTTCGTTGACCAGCACCTCGGGCGCAGAAGCCCCAGCGGTGACGCCAATCCGCCGCTTGCCTTCCAGCGTGGCCGGGTCGATGCCCGCCGCGTTGTCGACCAGGTAGGCGGGCACGCCGCGCAGCGCTGCAACCTCGCGCAGGCGGTTGGAGTTTGAGCTGTTCTTCGAGCCGACCACGAACACCACATCCACCTGCGGCGTCATGAACTTCACCGCATCCTGGCGGTTTTGCGTGGCGTAGCAGATGTCGTCCTTCTTCGGGCCGACGATCGCCGGGAAGCGCGCGCGCAGTGCATCCACCACCGTCTGCGCGTCGTCCACCGACAGCGTCGTTTGCGTCACGTAGGCGAGCAGGTTTTCGTCTTTGACCTGCAGCGCAGCGACGTCTTCGACGGTCTCGACGAGGTACATGCCGCCCTCGCTCTGGCCCATCGTGCCTTCGACTTCCGGGTGGCCCTTGTGGCCGATCATGATGATCTCGCGGCCCTGATCGCGCATGCGCTGGACCTCGATGTGCACCTTCGTCACCAGCGGACAGGTTGCGTCGAAGACCTTCAGGCCACGGGCCTCGGCCTCGGCACGGACCGCCTGTGACACGCCGTGCGCGGAGAAGATCACCGTGTTGCCAGCCGGCACATCGGCGAGGTCTTCGATGAACACCGCACCCTTGTTGCGCAGGTCATCCACGACGAACTTGTTGTGCACCACTTCGTGCCGTACGTAGATCGGCGCGCCGTACAGCGCGATCGCGCGTTCGACGATGGTGATGGCGCGTTCCACGCCGGCGCAGAAGCCGCGGGGGTTGGCGAGGAGGACTTCCATGTTCGGTCTCTGTATGGGGCTGGTTCTGTTCTTTTTGGAAGTGAGGATGTCAGCTGACGCCGACCACCTGCACATCGAAACGCACGGCTCGGCCGGCGAGCGGGTGGTTGAAATCGATCACCACGCTTTCGTCGTCCAGTTCCAGCACCTGGCCGGAGAAGGCATTGCCGTCCGGCGCGGTGAAGGTCAGCACCGCTTGCGCTTCGAGCTCCACGTCGGCGGGAAGTTCGCTGCGCGGGATTCGCTCGACGAGCTCTTCGTGGCGCGGCCCGAAGGCTTCGCCGGCGGCCAGATCGAAGCTACGCTCGGCGCCGACCGACAGCCCGATCAGGCAGTCCTCGATCTTGCGGCCGAGTTCGCCACGACCGATCTGCAGCGTGGCCGGCGTCGATTCGAAGGTCGAGATCATCACGGTGCCGTCCGGCAGCGCGAAACGGAAGTGCAGCGTGACGAGGCTTTCGTTGCCAATCAGGTTCATGACTTGGTGTCCGCGGCCGGCTGGCGGCCCGCAAAGAGTTGGGCTGCAATCATCAACACGGCGCCGACGGAGATCGCCGAGTCCGCCACGTTGAACGCTGGCCAGCCGTAACGGCCGACATGGAAATACAGGAAGTCGACCACGGCACCGTAGGCGATGCGGTCGATCACGTTGCCCAGCGCGCCTCCGATGATCAGCGCGAAGGCCAGCGGCTGCAGGCGCTCGCTGGCGTGGCGCTTCAACAGCACCAGCAGCCAGGTCGAGATCACGATCGCCAGCGTGACGAAGAACCACTTCTGCCAGCCCGGTTGGTTGGCGAGGAAGCTGAACGCCGCGCCCGGGTTGTACACCAGTACCAGCTGGAAGAAGTCGGTGTAGGGGATCGCCTCGCCGAGCTTCAGGTTGCGCAGCACCGCGAGCTTGGTGATCTGGTCGAGCACGATCACCAGGCCCGAGAGGCTGAGCCAAGCCAGGAAACGCTTAGGCATGCGTACGCACCTCGCCGTCGCCGTGCAGGTTGCTGTCGCAGCGGCCGCATAGCGTGGGGTGTTCGGCGTTCACGCCGACGTCCGCGCGCCAGTGCCAGCAGCGCTCGCACTTCTGTTGCGCGGTCGGCGTGACGACGATCGCCTCGTCGGCTTCGCCCGCCACCTTCACCAGCGTCGCGGCCGAGGTGATCAGCACGAACTTGAGGTCGTCGCCGAGTGAGGCCAGCGCATCGAACTTGTCGCTGCCCGCGCGGATCTCGACTTCGGCTTGCAGCGAGGCACCGATCTTGCCTTCGGTGCGCACCGCTTCAACCGCCTTGGAGACTTCGCCACGCACTGCGCGGATCGTCTCCCAACGGGCGATCAGCCCGGCTTCGCCTTCCTGCGCCGGCAGGGCGTGGAAGGTGTGCAGCATCACCGATTCGTCCGGGTTGTTGCCGTTGAGCACCGCCCAGATTTCCTCCGCCGTGAAGGAGAGGATAGGCGCCATCAGCTTCACCACCGTCTGCACGATGTGCCACAGCGCGGTTTGCGCGGCGCGGCGCGCGACCGAATCCGGCGCGGTGGTGTAGAGGCGGTCTTTCAGGATGTCGAGGTAGAAGGCGCCGAGGTCTTCCGAGCAGAAGATCTGCAGCGCCTGCACCACGCGGTGGAATTCAAACTTCGCGTAGTCGGACTCGGCCTGCGTCGCGAGCTTGCGGGTGAAGGCCAGCGCGTAGCGGTCGATGTCCAGCCACTGTTCGACCGGCACGGCATTCTTCGTGATGTCGAAGTCGGCGGTGTTGGCGAGCAGGAAGCGCAGCGTGTTGCGGATGCGGCGGTAGGTTTCGACGACGCGGTCGAGGATCTCCTTCGACACCGCGAGCTCGCCCGAGTAGTCGGTCGCGGCGACCCACAGGCGCAGGATTTCGGCGCCCATCTTGTCGCTGATTTCCTGCGGCAGGATCACGTTGCCGAGCGACTTGCTCATCTTGCGGCCCTGCTGGTCCACGGTGAAGCCGTGCGTCAGCAGCGCCTTGTAGGGCGCGTGGCCGTCGATCGCGGCGCCGGTCAGCAGCGAGGAGTGGAACCAGCCGCGATGCTGGTCCGAACCTTCGAGGTACAGGTCGGCGCGCGGGCCGCTGGTGTGGCCGTCGTTGTGCGAGCCGCGCAGCACATGCCAGTGCGTGGTGCCGGAATCGAACCACACATCCAGCGTGTCGCTGATCTTGATGTACTGCTCGGCCTCGGCGCCCAGCAGCTCGGCGGCGTCGAGCTTGGACCAGGCTTCGATGCCGGAGACTTCGACGCGCTTGGCGACTTCTTCCATCAGCTCGACGGTGCGCGGGTGCAGCTCACCGGTTTCCTTGTGCAGGAAGAACGGGATCGGCACGCCCCAGGTGCGCTGGCGCGAGATGCACCAGTCCGGGCGGTTGGCGATCATCGCGTGCAGGCGCGGCTTGCCCCAGGCGGGGTAGAAGGCGGTCGCCTCGACGGCGCCCAGCGCCTTGTCGCGCAGGCTCTTTCCATCCTTCGGCAGCTTGTCCATGCCGACGAACCACTGAGCGGTAGCGCGGTAGATCACCGGCGTCTTGTGGCGCCAGCAGTGCATGTAGCTGTGGCTGACGGTGCCGTGCGAGAGCAGAGCGCCGACTTCGGTGAGCTTCTCGACGATGACCGGGTTGGCCTTCCAGATCATCTGGCCACCGAAGAACGGCAGGTCTTCAACGTAGACGCCGTTGCCCTTGACGATGGAGATGATCTCGTCGTTGCGGCGGCCGTAGGCGAGCCAGGAATTGAAGTCGTCCACGCCGTGCGCCGGCGCCGAGTGCACCACGCCGGTACCGGCATCCAGCCCCACGTAGTCGGCCAGATACACCGGCGAGACGCGGTCGAAGAAGGGATGGCGGAACTCGATGCGATCGAGCGCCTGGCCCTTGGTGGTGGCGAGCACGGCGCCTTCGAGGCCGTAGCGCTTGAGCGAATCCTCGACCAGGTCCTTGGCCAGCACCAGCAGCTTCGCGCCGGTGTCGACCAGCGCGTACTCGAACTCCGGGTGCATGTTGAGCGCCTGGTTGGCGGGGATCGTCCAGGGCGTGGTGGTCCAGATCACCGCGTAGGCGGTCTTGGGCAGCGCAGCGAGGCCGAAGGCGGCGGCGAGCTTGCCGGCGTCGGCGTCCGACACGGCGAAAGCCACGTCGATCGTCGGCGACTTCTTGTCGGCGTATTCGACTTCCGCTTCGGCCAGGGCCGAGCCGCAGTCGAAGCACCAGTTCACCGGCTTGAGGCCCTTGAACACATAGCCTTGCTTGACCATCTCGGCCAGCGCACGGATCTCGCCCGCCTCGTTGGCGAAGGCCATCGTCAGGTAGGGGTTGTCCCAGTCGCCCAGCACGCCGAGGCGGATGAATTCCTTCTTCTGGATCTCGACCTGCTCTGCGGCGTAGGCGCGGCACAGCTCGCGCACCTTGTCGGCGGGCAGGTTCTTGCCGTGGGTGACTTCGATCTTGTGTTCGATCGGCAGGCCGTGGCAGTCCCAGCCCGGCACATAGGGGGCGTCGAAACCGGCCAGGGTCTTCGAGCGGACGATGATGTCCTTGAGGATCTTGTTCAGCGCGTGGCCCAGGTGCAGGTTGCCGTTCGCGTAGGGCGGGCCGTCGTGCAGCACGAACTTCGGCCGGCCGGCGCTGGCCTTGCGGATCTTCTGGTACAGCTGGCCCTTCTGCCAGCCCGCCACCCAGCCCGGCTCGCGCTTGGGCAGGTCACCGCGCATTGGGAAGGCGGTGTCGGGCAGGTTCATCGTTTTCCGGTAATCAGCCATGGCTTGCTATCTCTTCAATCTTTGCGTGAATGCAGGGGATTCGGTTCAGGGCGGGCGCCGCGGGGTACTCACGCAGGGCTGCCGCCGACAAGGCGGGGCGCCGACGACCGCTCAGGTCGCCGGCACCGGAATTCGATGCTGCGCGAGGATTTCTTTCGCGATCTCGCAGTCGCGCTTGATCGCGGCGGTCAGTTCTTCAAGCGAGCCGTACTTTTCCTCGTCGCGCTGCTTGTGCAGGAAGTGCACCTGCAGATGCTTGCCGTACAGGTTGCCTTCAAAGCCGAACAGGAAGACTTCCAGCCGCGCCGCGCCGTTCTTGGTGATCGTCGGCCGGTTGCCGAGGCTCGCCACGCCCGGCCAGGGCGCGTCGCTGATGCCATCCACAGTCACCGTGTAGATGCCGTGCAGCGCCGCGCGGTTGCGCTTGATCTGGATGTTCGCAGTCGGGAAGCCGATCGTGCGGCCGATCTTGTCGCCATGCATTACCCGGCCGCTCATCGTGTATGGGCGGCCGATCAGGCGCTCGGCACGTTCGATGTCGCCGGAGACCAGCGCATCGCGCACCGCCGAGCTCGACACCCGTTCGCCGTCGAAATCGAGCGTCGGCATCGATTCGACGCGGAAGCCCCAGGTTTCGCCGGCTTGCTGCAGCGAAGCGAAATCGCCGCCACGGCCGCGGCCGAAGCGGAAGTCGTCGCCAATCAACAGATGCCGCACGCCCAGGCCGCGCACCAGCACGTTCTCGACGAAGGCCTCGGCATCAAGCGAAGCCAGCGCCTTGTTGAAGCGCAGCACATAGACGCGATCGACGCCGCATTCGGCCATGTATTCGAGCTTCTCGCGCAGGCGCGAAAGACGCGGCGGGGCCGATTCGGGGGCGAAGAACTCGCGCGGATGCGGCTCGAAGGTCAGCACCGTGGCCGGCAGCGCGCGCTCGCGCGCCTCGCGCACGAGCAATTGCAGCAGGGCCTGATGGCCGCGGTGCACGCCGTCGAAGTTGCCGATCGTGAGCACCGAACCGTGTTCAGCGCGATCGGGGAGGCCGCGGAAGACCAGCATAAGCGTCTGACAAAAAACGCGAATTATAGCCTGCGGCAGTGCCGCATTGGGCGGCCGGGCTTGGGGGCGGGCGAACTGAGCGCGGAGTGGAGGCGGCTGCTGTTCGGCGGCCGGTCAGACGCCGCGAAGATAGAGCGCCTCAACGCGCTCGCGCGCCCATTGGGTGCGGCGTAGGAACTTCAGGCTGGATTTGATGCTGGGTTCGTGCTGGAAGCAGCGTACCGGGATCAGCAGCCCAAGCTCTTCCCATCCATAGCGCTCGACGAGCTGCGTCAGAATCGTCTCGAGTGTCAGGCCGTGCAGTGGGTTGTTGGGCTGGGAGCTTGGCATCGGAGCGGTGTGAGGGTGTAGCCGCTGCAGTGTAACGGGGCGCGGCGTGAAAAGGTCACATTCCCGCTGCGCATCGCGTCATCGTTTGGCGAAGAGGGGTGGGGCACAGTGTCATCACGTTGAACGCGTCGCGAGACGCCCCGAAAAAGCCCCCAAGGAGACCGCCATGAACACGAACATGAACCGCCTGGACGACGTGATGAACGCGCTGCTCGTTGTGGTATTCGCCTGCCTGGCGATGCTGACGGCGATCGGCGTGAGCGATGGCAAGAGTTTTGGCCGCAGTGACGTGCAGATCAGCGTTGCGACCGCTGAGGCTCTCTCGGGGCGTCCCGTTGCAGACCAGCAGATTCCGCGCATCACGGTGGTCGCAAAGCGGCCGGTTGCCGTGGTGGCGTCGGCTTACTGAGCCGAGCGGGCGTTACCGCTAGAAGGCCGACGGCGATTCAGCCGCCGGCCTTTTCCTTCCGTCAGGGCTTATTCGCCCAGCACGACTTCCACTTGATGGGTGCGACCATCGCCAGCGGGCCTGATCGCTTGCGTCGGATCGATGTCCTTGCCGTCCACTCGTACCGCCTTGATGCCTTTGCTGACGTGCTGCGGGTTGCTGACGGTGATCTCAAAGGTGTCGCCGCGGAAGCGCCGCGTCACCTTGAAGCCGGGCCAGTCCTTCGGGATGCAGGGGTCGATGCGCAGGCCGGCGTAGTCCGGCTTGATGCCGAGCAGCCCTTGGCTGACGACGACGAAGGTCCAGGCCGCGGTGCCGGTGAGCCAGTTGTTCTTGGCTTCGCCGAAGCAGGGCGCATCCTTGCCTGCGATCATCTGGGCATAGACATAAGGCTCGCCGCGGTAGGTGTCGATCTGGTCCTGCTTGGCCGAGGGGCAGATCGAGAGGTAGTACTCCAGCGCGCGGTCGCCTTCGCCGAGCTGGCACCAGGCGAGGTGAATCCAGGTGTTGTTGTGGCTGAAGATGCCGGCGTTTTCCTTCACGCCCGGCGGGTAGGACGTCACCTCGCCGAGTGCCTTGTCGTAGGTGGAGTAGGCCGGTTGTTGCAGCACCACGCCGTTCTTCGTGTAGAGGTGCCGGTGCACCGATTCCATCGCCTGCCGCGCACGGCCGTTATTGGCGCCGGCGCCGCCCAGCACGCACCAGCCCTGGCTCTCGATGAAGATCTTGCCTTCGGTGTTGGTGTGCGAGCCGACTACCGAACCATCGGCCGCGTAGGCGCGCGTGTACCAGGCGCCGTCCCAGGTCACGCGTTCCACCGTATCCAGCATCTCGGCGTAGTGGCCGCGCATCCGCGCTGCGTCGGAATTGCGATCCAGGTGCTCGTAGAGCCCGGCCATCTCGCGTGCGGCGTAGAGGAAGAGGCCCGCGATCATCACCGACTCGGCCTTCGAGTCGCGCACGTCGCCGGCGGTCTGGAAGGACTCGTTCGGCTCGGTCGAGAAGCAGTTGAGGTTGAGACAGTCGTTCCAGTCCGCGTGGCCGATCAGCGGCAGGCCGTTGGGGCCGCGCTTCTTCATCGTGTAGGCAATGGAGGTTTCGAGGTGATCGAGCAGCGTATCGGTGATAACGTTTTCATAAGCCTTGTCGGCGTAAGCGCACGGCGCCTGCAGGATCGAGGTATCGCCCGATTCCTTGATGTACGCACAGGTTGAGAGCACCAGCCACAGGTGGTCGTCGTAGAAATCGCCGCCGATGTCGGCGTTGCCTTTCTTCGTCAGCGGCTGGTACTGGTGGTAGCAGGTGCCGTCCGAGAGTTGCGTCGCAGCGATGTCGAGAATGCGTTCGCGTGCGCGGCTCGGGATCATGTGCACGAAACCGAGCAGATCCTGGTTCGAATCGCGGAAGCCCATGCCGCGGCCGATGCCGGTTTCGTACATCGAGGCGGAGCGACTCATGTTGAAGGTCGCCATGCACTGGTACTGATTCCAGGTGTTGGCCATGCGCTGGGCGTGCTCGTTCGGGCAGTCGACCTGGAAGTTGCCGAGCAGCGCATCCCAGTAGGCCTTCAGGCTTGCTAGCGCGGCATCCACCGCGCCGGGCGCCGAGTACTTCTCGACGATCGCGCGGCCGACCGATTTGTTCATCACGAAGGGCGCATCGAACTTCGGCGCATCGCCTTGCTCAACGTAGGCGAGCACAAAGGCGAAGGATTCCTCGGCGCCGGGCGCCAGATCCAGATCGATCTGGTGCGAGCCGATCGGGTTCCAGCCGAAGGCGACCGAGTTGGTGGCCTGGCCGGCGAAGGGCACTTTGGCCTCGTGCAGACCTTCGTGGATGCCGACGAAGGCGTCGCGAGAGGTATCGAAGCCGGCGATCGGGCGGGTGCAGGCGAACAGCGTGTAGTGGTTGCGGCGCTCGCGGAATTCGGTCTTGTGATAGATCGCCGAACCCTCCACCTCGACCTCGCCGATCGAGTAGGTGCGCTGGTAGTTGGTCATGTCGTTGAGCGCTTCGAAGAAGCAGAACTCCTGGTAGGAGAACAGCTTCGGCGTCTTGCGCTGCGCCGACTTGTTGCGCACCGTTACCTTCCACACTTCGAGGTTTTCGCCCGGCGGTACGAAGAACAGGGTTTCCACTTCCAGCCCGTCGCGTTCGCCGACGATGCGCGTGTAGCCCAGGCCGTGGCGGCATTCGTACTTCACGCCCTTGGCCTTGACCGGTTTCCAGCCCGGGTTCCAGACCTCGCCGCCGTCATTCACATAGAAGTAGCGGCCGCCGAGGTCGTAAGGCACGTTGTTGTAGCGGTAGCGGGTCAGGCGCCGCAGCTTGGCGTCCTTCCAGAAGCTATAGCCGCCAGCCGTGTTGGTGCATAGGCCAAAGAACTCGTCCTGCCCGAGGTAGTTGAGCCAGGGCAGGGGCGTGTCGGGGCGGGTGATGACGTATTCGCGGGTGGCGTCGTCGAAATGACCGTACTTGAAGGTGCTCGCGCTATTCATGGTGTGGGTGGGTCCAGTTGGGGCTCTGTGCGAAGCATCTTCAGCGACTTGCTTGGCTGAAACTGCGTCGTTGCCGGCCTGCTTTCATGTCAGGCGTCATGATATGAAAACGTTTGCAAAAATGAAAGCCCTCTGAGAGCATGGATTTGTTTCTGATTGCGCATGGACGAAGTATGGGCCGGCTCAATAGGCGCTGCTGTGTATGGTCTTCGCCCTGAATTGTCCGGTGCAGTCGGTGCTGTCGTTGGGCGCTCCGATTTCAGGGTAGCTAAGATAACGTTTTCATGAACAGGGGTTCTGCATGAGTGTTTTGATCGCTGAAACTCAGCCCATTCGGCTTGCGAACGGGCGCTTTCGCCTTGCGTCGGCGGGCGTTTGCCTGGAAGTCGATCCGAACGTCGGGGCACGCGTGGTTTCGCTCCGCTTGGGCGAATCGGAAGTGCTTTCTCAGCCGCATGCGCATCCGGACAACTACGGCTCGACTTTCTGGGACGCGCCGCAGGCCGCGTGGGGATGGCCACCGAGGGTAGGCCTCGATTCGGCGCCGTACGAAAGCACGGTCGAAGGCGACGCGCTGGTCTGCCAGAGCCATGTCGACGCTTCCTGTGGCCTGAGTTTCAACAAGCGCTTCGTGGCATTACCCGAGGAACAGGGTTTCGCGATTCGCTACCGCATTCGTAACCACCGTGCTCAAGCACAACGCTTGGCGCCTTGGGAGGTCACGCGCGTTCCGGGCGGGCTGAGTTTCTACCCCGGGAGCGACGACCCTCACGTACCCCCGTCGGCGCTTGCCGTGCAGCGTTGTGAGCGTGGATTCGCCTGGTACGCCTTTGAGCGGGAACAGTTGGCTGTCGGGCGCAAACATTTCGGGGTCGCTCGCGACGGATGGCTCGCTCATGTCACGCCGGAACGCCTGCTGTTCGTGAAGCAGTTCGAGCGGGTCGGTGCGGCACAGTGCGCCGAGGGTCATGCGCCGATCGAACTCTGGGGGCAGGACGGCGGCGTCTATATCGAGCTTGAAAACCACGGCGCATGCGTGTCGCTGGCGCCGGGTGCCGTACTTGATTACACGGTGCGCTGGTTCGTCCGCCCGCTACCGCCAAAGCTGGAGCTGCGTGCGGGCAATCCAGCCTTGCTCCGGGAGGTGGAAGCCGCGCTGCAGCTGCGGCGTGATGAGCGGGCGAACTAGCTGGGCCGGGAAAAAAGACTCGTTACTTCGCGGGCCCGTCAATCATAGGCTTAGCTCGCCTGAGCCTGAGCCAGAGCCAGAGCCAGAGCCAGAGCCAGAGCCAGAGCCAGAGCCAGAGCGTGCACGAGAAAATGTTGTTACGCGAAACGGCGTCACGGCGTCGTTCACCTATGTTCGGCGAAAAAAAGAGTTGTTACCCATCAGCGGCCAGAAGGCCCGGCTTTCGCCCGTACCCGAGCGGGCATTAGAGGACTGGCAGGCCACGCCAAGAAAACAGCGCTCGGACGTGGCCTGGCCCCAGGATTTTTTCCGAGTGCAGGTCGACGCGGCTATGCCGCTGCGCAAACTTGTTTTGCGACGTGAAGCACCGAGTTGCTGGCGCTGGTATGCGTTGACCGCTGTGCCGGTCCTGGCTAACACCCCCGCTGGGCTTGACCGTCGCATGGCGACCCGAAGCGGAACTTAAGTCGCCTCCGAAGCGGCCACCGACTCCTCAGGCCTCTTGGGCAGCTCCCGCAGTTCACGGAAGCGCTGCGAGGTACTGGGTGGCCCTTTGCTCCGAAAAGTGGTCGATGACGATCTGTGCGACCACCAGTAGAAGCAATCCAGTCACGACGCCGTGCACCCAGCCTCTGTTTGTAAGCAGCAGGCCCAACACACTCAAGGCCGCCAGCACTGCCGCGCTGTAGCGGTAATACCGATACTTTGATATCACAACCTCTATGCGTGCTCGCTCTTTGGCTAACACCTGGCTTTGTTGAGGTTTGCCGATACTCAAGGTCAGTTCTTCGACCAAGCCCTTGTCCCGTACAAGCAGCGATGCTGCCGTTCCACACAGCAGCATCGCAGTTGCCAAGACGGTGATGCCGAACCCCATGGCAAAACCGGAGTGCGTCGCAACCCAGAGCCAAACGGCAATGCAGGTCAACGCAGCTGAGCCCGCGAAGATGAGCAGCATTTCGTGGTACTCGCCTTTGAAATATTCACGAATCAAAGACTGCAGCGGTGCAAGGGCTTCAGTGGGGTTCATGGGAACTTACTTAGTTGCCCGCGTGACACTCAACAGCATGTGCAGCGCGCCACTCGGAAGGGGTTTGCGACTCCCATTGCCGAAAGGCACGGAAGAAAGAGTTCTGGTCTTCGTAGCCCAGCAGATAAGCAATTTCGATAAGCGTGAGCGAGTGGTCTGCCAGATGCTCGAGTGCCATCTGATGTCGGGTCTGAGTCACCAGGGCTTGGAAGCTGACGCCTTCATCCGTCAGGCGGCGCTGCAAAGAACGCTCGCTCATGGCAAGTTCAGCGGCCACGGAGCGAATGTCCGGGCGACCGGCAGTCAAACGACGCCGCAAAACCCACTTGGTCTGCTCGGTCACGGACTCGGACGCGTCATGATGTTCAAGACGTCTGTCCAATTCCGGAGCGAGAACATCGAGCAGGTCCTTGTTGTAGGTGGCAAACAGCTTGTCTAGGTCTTCTCGACGCCACGCGATGCGGTCGACCGTCGCATCGAACTTGATGTCGCACCCGAAGTATTTCTCAAGTGCCGACCTTGCTACAGCCGAACGAGCAAGCTCAAGCGACAGAGGTATCAGGCGCTCGCCTGTTCCTCTGCGTCCCAACTCCACGAACGACACCATGGTCGCGTCGACTAAAGCGCGAGGAACTGTATCTGAACCACCATGTGGCCAACTGATGCTAAGCGCGCTGTGGTCGGCAAGATCTTGGACCGAAACTTCCTCGGGTGCGCACAGTCGCTTAAGACGAGCGACCCGATTCAGAGCGTCCCGAAAAGTTCGAGCGTGCTGGGCTGCTACAAAAGCGAGAGGCATCACAGCCCCGTCCAGACTCGTTGCGATACGAAGGCCAATGGTCGAGTCTTGGCTAACAGTTTCGATGGCCCGCCACAGGGCGAAAAACTGCGTCGTGGCAATCGGCGCATCGTCCCTCAGCACACTCAGAGGCAGGTTCGCGCGTCGAATAACCTCTGCACGATCAACTCCGGCCCGCTTGAGGCCCTCCCACAGCGTGGCCGGAATCTTCAACTTGTCTGGAGCGGTGCTATTCATTGCCCTTACTTCGCTTGGAAGCCGCCATCTACGTTAAGTATGTGACCGGTGACGAAGCTGGCTTCGTCCGACAGCAACCAGCAGATCGCATTGGCGACTTCTTCAGGGCGGCCCAGTCGATTCATGGGATGCATTGCCGAGATACTCGCCTCATTGTAGTTGGGGTCGCCACCGCCGAGCTGGGCGGCAATGATGTCGGTCTTGATGGCGCCAGGTGCCACGCCGTTGACCCGGATGCCTTGAGTCGCGTGGTCCAGGGCAGACGACTTGGTCATTCCCACCACCGCGTGTTTGGTCGAGGCATATGGCCCCGCCCAGGTGATGCCATTTAGACCAGCGATGGACGCCAAGTTGACGATGGCACCGCCTCCCTGCTTGGTCATCTGAACGAGCTCATGTTTCATGCTGAAGTACACACCCATGACGTTGGTCTCAACCATTGCACGGTAGTTGTCACTGCTCGACTGCACAAGAGTGCCAGTCTCGTTGGACAGACCAGCGTTATTGACCGCCATGTCTAGGCGACCGAACTCAGCCACGATGCCGTCAATCATCGACTTGACCGCAGCCTCATCGGCCACATCGTTCTGAACAAAGCGAACCTGTGCACCGTCGCGGGCCGCGGCGGAAACCTCGGCGACGGCGGCTTGCCCGACGTCCGCACGACGGCCGCTCATGACGACAGTGACGCCTTTGGCGACAAGCTTGAGGGCAACGGCCTTGCCGATGCCGGTGGCGCCGCCAGTAATCAGGGCTACTTGATTGGACATTTCAGACTCCTTTTGGTGGACCGAGAGAAGTTCTCGGGATGTAAGAAGTCTAGGAGCTCAGTGGCGCTATATATATGCCAATCACGCCATACGATATGCCACACGCGCCAATCAGGGTTTGACTACTCGATTGAGGGGAGGACCGAATTTTCCAGGCAAACAGTAGTTCCGAATGTCTGGTTTTGGCTGAATTGGGCAGCGTCAACGACAGACCGGAATGGCCGAAATCGAGCCAAGACATGGTCTAAGTTGGTCGCCGGGAACCGGTCATCCAGGGCAGGCCGGCGATGGAGATTTGGCAGGCGTCGCCAATGGCGGCTATTGGCCGGGAACGGCAGCTCGGTCAGGACCAGCAATGTCGTCCTCGGTTACCGGCATCGACGGTGAAACAGACCGGAATCCGCACCGAGTCCCGAGCTCGGAGTCGGCGCACCCCTCGCACAGTAGAAGGGCTGTACCGAGTAGGCAGAACCTGCGACGCATCAAAACAAGCAGACCAGAGCCAACGAGCGCTTTCAACAGGCGTTCATACTGCTGGAGCCTGCAGGATGCAGCGACCGAAACGCTGCTGAACGCGATGTTGCAGGGACTCTATGTTTCCTATGGTGGCGCTGTGCATCAAGGAATCGTCTCGCCCAGGGGTTTGACTCAGCGTCGAGCCGGCGCAGAGGCCGGAGTAATTGCGACAGCAGAACGCGGTACGAGGCAGCCACCGGAGGCACCGTTGGTGAGATTGCAGTGCCCCGCCGCACAAGGGACCAGGCTGGATTCTCCATTGAGCGGCGCACAGCAGACCTGGTAACGACTAACTTTTTGAGGTAACGACTGTTTTCCTCAAGTAACAACTATGTTTTGCTGACGCACTAGCCGATGAAGGCGACGGTGTTGCGCTGGACCGGCGGGTTCTTTGCGAAGTAGCGCTTGATGCCGCGCAGGATCGCCTCGGCCATCTTGTCCTGGTACGCCTCGTCCTTCAGACGCAATTCTTCTTCCGGGTTCGAGATGAAAGCGGTCTCGACCAGGATGGATGGAATGTCCGGTGCCTTCAGCACCGCGAAGCCTGCCTGTTCGACCTGGCCCTTGTGCAGCTGGTTGATGCCACCGAGTTCGCCCAGCACGGCGCGGCCCAGCTTGGCACTGTCCTGCATCGTGGCGGTCTGCGAGAGGTCGAGCAGGGTGCGGGCGAGCAGGGCGTCCTTGACGCCGAGGTTCACGCCACCGACCAGATCCGCTGCGTTTTCTTTCTGTGCCAGCCAGCGCGCAGCCGTGCTCGATGCACCCTTGTCGGACAGCACGAATACCGAACTGCCGCGCGCATCGGGTTTGATGAAGGCGTCGGCATGGATCGACACGAAGAGATCCGCCTGCACCGCGCGCGCCTTGGCAACGCGCTGGCCGAGCGGTACGAAGAAGTCGCCATCACGCGTCAGCATGCCGCGCAACAGCGGATCGGCATCGATCTTGGCTTTCAGGCGGCGCCCGATTGCCAGCGTGACGTTCTTTTCAAACGTACCCGCCTTGCCGACTGCACCCGGGTCTTCGCCGCCGTGGCCCGGATCGATCGCGATCGTGGCCAGGCGGGTGACCTGTCCCTTGCCGCCGCGGTGCTTGCGGTCGGCAGGGCTGACCTCCTCCTTGTTGTCTTGCTGAGCCGGCTTGACTGGTTCAGCGGCCTGAACCGGTGCGGAGGACGCCGGTTCAGGGGGGGGCTCGGTAGTTTGCCGGCGTCGCCGCCTGGCTGCGCAGTTGGCCGCGTCGGGGACGCGGCTTCGCCACTCGCGGCGACGATCGGATCGGGCTTTTCGATCAGCGCGAGCAGCGGGTCGATCGGCTCGGCCGGGTAGAGGTCCAGCACCAGGCGATGGCCATACTGGCCGACCGGCTCCAGCGTGAACACCTGTGGTTTGACCTCGGCCTTGAGTTCGATGACCAGGCGCACTACGCCGGGGCGGTTGCGACCGGCGCGGATCAGTTTGATGTAGGGGTCGCTATCGGTGATCTTGCCTGGCAGGCTCTGGATCACGCTGTTGAACTCAGCGCCTTCCAGATCGATCACCAGACGTTCCGGATTCTTGACGATCTGATGGCTGTACTTGAGCGTGTCGCGGCCTTCGAGCGTGACGCGTGTGTAGTCCTGCGAAGGCCATACCCGTACGGCCAGGATGCTGGTTTCGGCCGCGAAGCCGACGCGCGAGACGAGCAGCGTCATTGCCGCACCGCCGAACTTCATGAAGCGACGGCGTTGCATCATCGGCACGGCAGCGTGATCCGGTTCAGACACTGGAGGCCTCGCTCGCTGCAGCCGCGCAGGCGCGCGCGACGCCCGTCGCCTTCCGGCTCAAGCTGGACTTCAAGGTCCGCAGCCGGCACAAAGGGCGCCCCTTTGTCCGGCCATTCGACCAGGCATATGCCCTGGCCTCCGAAGTACTCTTCAAGCCCTGCATCGACAAATTCTTCCGGGTCCGTGAACCGATAGAAATCAAAGTGATACAAGTCTAATTTAGAAACAGCATAAGGTTCAATCAAGGTGTACGTCGGACTGCGTACCGCACCACGGTGGCCGAGTGCCTCCAACAGCCCGCGCACCAGGGTGGTTTTGCCCGCGCCGAGATCCCCCAGCAGGTAGATCGTGAGCCCGCCTTCGAGCGCCGGCGCTATCGCGGCACCGAGTGCGCGCGTCGCTGCCTCGTCCGCAAGCAGGCAATCTGCGGCGGGCGAGCGGCTATCATCGGGGGCATGCAGGCGGTCAGACACAATTCTTCTCCGGACGCGGCGCAACTGGCGGCGCAGATCAAGGAATGGGGGCGGGCGCTCGGCTTCTCCGCAGTCGGCATTTCAGGCGTGGACCTGGGTGACGCGGAAGGAGCCCTGGAGGCCTGGCTCGCGGCCGGCTACCACGGCGAGATGAATTATATGGCCCGCCACGGGCTCAAGCGTGCGCGGCCCGCCGAACTCGTGCCCGGCACGCTGTCGGTGGTATCGGTGCGGCTCGATTACTGGCCCGAGGCGCACGACGCCCAGCATCAACTGGCTGATCCGGAGCGCGCCTATGTGTCGCGCTACGCACTGGGTCGCGACTATCACAAGGTGTTGCGCAACCGGCTGCAGAAGCTGGCGGACAGGATCGGTGACGCGATCGGCGAATTCGGCCACCGCGTGTTCGTCGATTCGGCCCCGGTGCTCGAAGTTGCGCTGGCGACCCGCGCAGGCACCGGATGGCGGGGCAAGCACACGCTGCTGCTCGATCGAAATGGTGGCTCGACCTTCTTCCTTGGCGAGCTATTCGTCGACCTCGCGCTGCCAGCCGATGCGCCGATCGCGCCCCACTGCGGCAGCTGCTCGGCCTGTATCGATGCCTGCCCGACCGGGGCGATCGTGGCGCCCTACAAGGTGGACGCGCGGCGCTGCATTTCCTACCTGACGATCGAACTCAAAGGGCCGATTCCCGAAGCGCTGCGTCCGCAGCTGGGCAACCGCATCTATGGTTGCGACGATTGTCAGCTCGTGTGCCCCTGGAACCGTTTTTCGCGCACCACTTCGGAGGCGGATTTCGCGCCGCGCAATGGGCTGGATTCGGCGGCGCTGGTCGAGCTGTTCGCTTGGAGCGCGGAGGATTTCGCGAGCCGCATGGCGGGCAGCGCGATCAACCGGATCGGGCATGAGCGTTGGCTGCGCAACATCGCGGTTGCCCTCGGTAATGCGCCGACGACACCGACCGTGCTGGCGGCGTTGCAGTCGCGCGCGGCGGATCAGTCCGAACTGGTGCGCGAACATGTTGGCTGGGCACTTGCGCAGCACGCTGCGCGCCGCGGGGGCGCGGGGCAAGACATGGAGGCGACAACTTGAAACGACACAACCGGCCCGGCTGGCGCCACTTGGCGCAGTCGGTTTTTGTGCTCTGCGGCCTCGCGGCGAGCGTCGCTTGGGCCGATACGCTCAAACCCTTTACGACCGATGGCTGCTCCAGCTTCCCCGATGGCACCCCGTGGCAACAGACGCTGTGGCTCGACTGCTGCGTGAAGCACGACATCGCCTACTGGATCGGCGGCACCAAGGAAGATCGTGTCGCCGCCGACGAGACCTTGGAGCAATGTGTGGCCGCGGTCGCCGAGCCGGCGATTGCGAAACTGATGCTCGCCGGTGTCCGGGCGGGCGGAACACCGTATTTTCCAACCACCTACCGTTGGGGCTATGGCTGGTCGTATCCGCGCGGCTACGGCGCCCTGAGCCGGGATGATGCCGAGCAGGTCAACGCGCGGCGCCTTGTCGTGCCAATGCTCAACGGCGCGGGCGTCAAGGCGATCCCGGCGCTGCACAAATTGCTCGGCAGCTACGACCTGCTCGCGCCCGCCGAGCGCTGAGTCGGTTTGTCGGCTTAGCGGGCCGGCTTCTCGGCCGCCAGGCGCGCGTAGCTGCTGCCGATGGCGTCCATCATCTCGCCGATTCGCTCGCTGGTTGTCGCGACATGGCGCGCGGCGTTGGCGTCACCGCCGTCAGGCCCGATCGCGGCATCGAAGAAGATCCATTGCTGGCGCGCGAGTTTGAGGCTGTCTGCGACTGCGGGCGAGGTCTGCGGCGCACGGGTCAGTTCGTCCAGGCTGGTGACGAATTCCTTGCGGGTGGTTTCGATGTCCACGCGGCGGCCCTGTGATTTGTCGCCCAGGCGTGTCTGCAGGTAGAGGCGGGCGAGGCGCTGCGCCAGCATGTTGTTGCGGCCAGCCAGGTCCGACAGCCGCCATACAGGGCTTTCTTCCGCACCTTCCAGCTGCATCGCGAGGCGACCGGCGGCAATCGTCAGCTCTTCGGCGCTGAGGATCACGCGCTCGGCGGTGCTCGCAGTCGGGATCGCGGTGATCAGCTGCTTCTGCTCCTGCCAACCGGCTTCCACGCGTTTGAAGGTCGCGGCCGCCGGACCTTGCAGCGGGGTCTGCCGCAAGCTGGCCAGCGTGGCGTCGAAGCGGGTGACGCCCTGTTCGATCTGGCGCTGCGCGGGCTCCGCGTTGAGGTTCAGGCGCAGTTGGAGGTGAAGTTTTGCCAGCCGTTGAGACAGCGAGCGCAGCTCGGCTGCCTGTGCCACCGGCGGTATGGCTGGGGTGCTGCGGGTTTGTGCAAAAGCTTGTGCGGACAGCGGGAGCACGGCGAAGGCGAGTACCGAGAGAAGTCGTTGCATGGCCAGAAAGGCGGTCTTCAATAAACCGTCATTCTGGCGAGTCGAAATGTTGGAATTATTACAATCAACAAAGTTGTAATAGTGGCCAAATGCCGCGCGGGGCAAGGCGCGGCATCGCCCGGCCCCTCAGGGTACTTCGTGCCCCGCACCGGCTTGCCAGATCGCAAACCACGACTGCTCGTCCATCGTCAGCGCGGTCGCAGCAACCGCTGCTGCAATTGCGGGCAGGCGCTGGCTACCCGTAAGCGGAAGTGGCCGCGCCGGGTGGCGAAGGATCCACGCATAGGCGGCGGTTTCCAGCGATACACCGTGTTCGCGCGCGTAGGCATCGAGTGCGCCGCGCACCCGGTGTGCTTCCGGGCTGTCGCCAAAGAGGCGGCCACCGCCCAGCGCAGACCAGATCATCGGCGGCCGGCCCAGGGCGATCGCCTGGTCGAGCGTGCCGTCGTGCAGCGGTTCGCGATGCAAGGGCGAGAGTTCGATCTGGTTTGTGACCAGCGGCACGCGTGCGTTGAGCATCGCGAACTGGGTCGGGGTGAAGTTCGATACGCCAAATGCGCGCACTTTTCCCGACTGCAGCAGGCGATCGAACGCGTCTGCGATTTCGTACGGATCCATCAGCGGGCTTGGCCGATGTATCAACAGCAGGTCGATCCAGTCGCAGCGCAGTTGCTGCAGCGAGGCGTCCACCGAGGCAAAGAGGTGTTCGCGCCCGGTGCGGTAGTGCTTGATCCGGTGCTCGGGCCGGTTCGGCGTGGTCAGCGCGATGCCGGTTTTGGTGACGAGCTCGATCCGGTTGCGCAGGCCGGGTTCAAGCGCCAGCGCTTCGCCGAACAGGGCTTCAACCGTGTAGCCGCCGTAGATGTCGGCATGGTCGAAGGTGGTCACGCCGAGGTCGATACAGCCGCGGATCCAGTCCAGCCGCTGTTGCGCCGACCACTGCCAGTCCGCCATGCGCCAGGCGCCGGCCACGATGCGGGAGAGTTCCGGGCCGTGCTCGGCCAACTGAATGCGAGGGCTGATCATGCTTGGGCTCCGAGCAGGTCGTGAATCGCGCGAACGCCGATCTCGGCGATTGCAATGTCTTCTTCTTGAGATAGACCACTGACGGCGACGCCGCCGACCACCGCGCCACCTACGCGTACCGGCAGGCCGCCGCCCCAGCCGACGTAGCGTGTGTCGTCGTAGTAGCAGAAGTCCCAGCCCTGTTCGTGCGCTGCGCGGCCGACGTCGCCGCTCGGGCTGTCGAGTCGGGCGCTGGTCCAGGCCTTGTTGGTGGCGACGCGGACTGAGGTGGTTTGCGCGCCATCCATGCGTTCGAGGCTGATCAATTCCCCGCGCATGTCGGCCACGGCCATCACCGCGGCACGGCCCCAACGCTGGAGTTCGCTTCGCATTGCGTCGATCGCGGCGCGGGCTTCAAGGAGGCTCAGGGTGGATTCGGTTCTCATCGGAATTTGGTAATGAAGTACGAGATTGCGTACGATGGTGCGAGTCTAGTCGCGATTGTCGCGTCTCGCAACATGGTGCGTTAATGTCGAACCAAAGTACGAATTCGTCGGGGGAAGAGGGCTTTGCAGCACGGCTGCGCGAGCTGATCGGAGATACCCCGGTCGCCGCATTTGCGCGCCGCGTGGGCGTATCCGAAGCCTTGATCCGCAAGTACCTCGCGGGGTCCGAGCCGGGCCTGGCGAAGGCCAACCAGATTGCGCGGGCGGCCAACTGCTCACTCGAATGGCTCGCAACGGGCGCCGGCTACCGCTATCGGCAGGCCGAAGTGGTGGATATGGCGGCGCTTGAGCACGCGGTTCGCCTCACCGTGAAGCAACTTGGGGCGCGCGAAATTTCAGTGACCGACGAAGCGGCCATGAAGCTGATCGTGGCGCTGTACCAGTACCTGCGTACGACCAAGTCGCCGGATGGCGGCTTCGATGTCGCGGCGGCTGAGAGCTTCGCGAGTTACCTCGGTGGAGTCTGTGGCGTGTCGGCCTGAGCGGGCTATGATTCCCGCTTCTCGAACGCTCTGCACAAACGCCCGTGGCCAATAACGACACCCGCCCGATCGGCATCTTCGACTCCGGCGTAGGCGGACTCTCCGTCCTGCGCGAGATCCGTGCCCTGCTGCCGGATGAGACCCTGATCTACTGCGCCGATTCCGGTCACGCACCCTACGGCGATAAACCGCAGCAGGTGATCCGCGAGCGTTCGCTTGAGCTGGCCGAGTTCCTCGTGCGGCATGACGTGAAGGCGCTCGTGATCGCATGCAACACGGCCACCGCGGCAGCCGGTCGTGCGCTGCGCGAGCGCTGGCCTTCGCTGCCGGTGATCGGCATGGAGCCGGCGGTGAAGCCGGCTACGGCAGCAACGCGCAGCGGCACGGTGGGCGTACTCGCCACCGTGGGCACGCTATCGAGCGCGCAGTTTGCGGCCTTGCTGGATACCTTCGGACACGATGTGCGGGTGGTGACGCAACCGGGTGTCGGGCTGGTTGAGGCGGTGGAGCGCGGCGAACTGAGTGCGGACGGCACCCGCCACATGCTCGAAGCACACCTCAAACCGTTGCTGGCCGCCGGCGCCGATGTGATCGTGCTCGGCTGTACGCACTACGTATTCCTGCGTGAGCTGGTCGAGTCGATCGTTGGCCCGCAGGTCAAGGTGATCGACACCGGCGCCGCTGTGGCGCGGCAACTTGCGCGCAAGCTCGATGAAAAAGGCCATCGTGCACCGGCTGGCGAAGCGAAGCCGGTGCGTTTCTGGTGTAGCGGCAACCCCGGCACCGTGGCTCACGCCATCGACGTGCTATGGGGTGAGCACATCTGGCCCGACGCGCTACCCCGGTCTCAAGTCATCACGCCGCACACGCGTTGAAAGCGGTGACCGGCGCTGCGGCGCGCCGGGCAGGCGACTTCGGCGTTGCGCTTGCGGGGGCGAGCTGGATTGCGCAGTCCCGCAGGGCTTCGACAACGACACGTGAAGCACCCGACAGGCGGATCTTCTGACCGCCATGAATGAAGTGATCGCCGGGCATATCCGGGCTGGTGACCCAGATGCTGCCGTGGCTGACCTGCAGCGTCCAGCCGCCTGCTGCGTCAAGTGACAGCAGCTTCCCTTGCGCTAGATCAATTGCGCCGTGTGTTAGATTCACTTTCATCGTCACTTCTCCGTGCATACGCCAACTGTTGATTGATTATTGGCTTTGCCGCGAATGTTTGCGTCGATGATTTCTGACCTCTTTGTGAGCTGAGCTAACATGCAGAAGCCGCCGCGACTGCCGCCACTGAGCGCCCTCCGGATGTTCGAGGCGGCGGCGCGCCACCCGAGTTTCAGTGCCGCAGCCGAAGAGCTGGCGGTGACCCACGGCGCGGTCAGTCAGCAGGTGCGCGCACTCGAAGACTGGCTAGGTGTTCCACTGTTCGAACGCAGCGGGCGCCGCGTCTCGCTGACGCCGGAAGGGGTCAGCTTTGCGGCCGCAGCGAATGAGGCACTGTGTCGCGTTGGCGACGCTGCAGCCAAGCTCAAGCGGCGAACCAACCCGAATCGACTCACGATCACAACGATGCCGTCGTTCGCGGCGCGCTGGCTCGCCCCGCGGATCTCGCGCTTTCTCGATGTCGAGCCGGGCGTCGAGTTCAGCATCATCACCACCGCGCAGGTTCTGGACTTCGCGCGAGACGGCATCGATGTCGCGATCCGCGTCGGCTTTGGGCCCTGCAACGAGCCCAACGCAGTGAGGCTGATGGCTGACACGCTACTTGTCGTCGCCAGCCCCGGCTATGCGAATGGGCGCCTGCCGACGACGCCCGAGTCGCTCCTGGCGCATCCCTTGATTCGCGAGGATTACCCGTTCTGGGACGATTGGTTCCGCGGCGCCGGCCTGTCACTGACGGTGCCGAGCAACGGCCTCGTCTTCAACGATTCATCGCTCGCCCTGCAGGCGGCCATCGATGGCCGCGGCATTGCCGTGACCCGACGCAGCATTGCTGCGGGGGAAATCGCCGCCGGGCGGTTGGTCAAGCTGTTCCCGCAAGAGGTGCCGACCGATCTCGCCTACTGGTACGTCACCGCCGATCGCGCACGCGAAACGCCGCTGATGCAGCGCTTTCGTGCCTGGATCATGGCGGAGGTAGCTGCCGGCTGAGCCGTCTTTGGCAAGGCGATCAGCGCGGGCCGGTGGCGCCTACTTGCTGTCGCCGCCCTCGCGCCAGATACGCAGCAGTTTGTCGTAATCGATGGTCTTGCCACGCGGTCGTTCGTCCGGCAGCGGGCGTCGCGGGCCGTCCGGCGTACTGAACCAGAATTCCTTGCTGCGTTCGTTGCCGAGTTTGGGGGCGCAGCGCGCGAGCCCGCTGGTCTCAAGCTGGGCGAGCACGCTGTCCATGTCCTGTGCGAGGTCGTCCATCGCGCGCTGCGGTGTCTTTTCGCCTGTGGTCGCCGCGCCGATCTGCCTCCACCAGAGCTCCGCCAGCGCCGGGTAGTCCGGCACATTCGGGCCGGTGGGCGTCCAGTAGACGCGGGCAGGGCTGCGGTAGAACTCGATCAAACCGCCCAGTTTCGGGGCCAAGCGTGTCATCGCAGGCGAGCGGATATCCGAATCGCGGATGAAGGTCAGGCCGACAATCGACTTCTTCAGCGATACGGTCCGTGACACGGTGAACTGCGCGTACAGCCACGCCATCTTCTGCCGCTGCACCGGGGTGCCGCTGAGCAGCGTCCAGGCGCCGACGTCCTGGTAGCCGCGCTGCATCCCGGGCTCCCAGTAGGCGCCGTGGGGCGATGGGGCCACGCGCCACTTGGGCGAGCCGTCCGGGTTGTTGATCGGCAGGCCGGGTTTTGTGAGGGCGGCGGTGAAGCTGGTGTACCAGAAGATCTGCTGCGCCACCTGGCCCTTGCCGGGGATCGGCCCGGCGTCGGTGAAGTCCAGCTGCAGCGTGCCCGGTGGCGCGAACTGGGTCTGCCAGTCGAGATACTTGCGCAGGGCGTACACGGCGGCCGGGCTGTTCGTTGCGCCACCGCGGGTCACGGAAGCACCAACTGGCCGGCAGTTCTCGACCCGAATGCCCCATTCGTCGATCGGCGTGCCGTTCGGGTAACCCTTGCTGGCCGCGCCTGCCATCGATAGCCAGGCGTCCGTGAATCGCCAGCCCAGCGACGGGTCTTTCTTGCCGTAGTCCATGTGGCCGTAGATGCGTTGGCCATCGAGCTCGCGCACGTCGTTGCTGAAGAATGCGGCGATATCCTCGTACGCCGACCAATTGAGCGGCACGCCCAGCTCGTAGCCGTACTTCTGCTTGAAGCGCTGCTTGAGCTCGGGGCGCGAAAACCAGTCGTAACGAAACCAGTAGAGATTGGCGAACTGCTGATCCGGCAGCTGGTAGAGCTTGCCGTCGGGGCTCGTCGTGAATGCAAGTCCGATGAAGTCCTTCAGATCGAGCGTTGGCAGCGTCACGTCGCGACCGTCGCCCTGCATCCAGTCGCTGAGAACCAGCGTCTTGCCATAGCGGAAATGTGTGCCGATCAGGTCGCTGTCGTTGACGTAGGCGTCATAGACGTTTTTGCCGCCCAGCATCTGCTGCTTGAGCTGCCTGACGAGCTCGCCCTCCGGGATGGTGTCGTGAACCACGCGGATGCCGGTGAGTTCGGTGAACGCCTTCGCGAGCACGGCGGATTCGTACTTGTGCGTGTCGATCGTCTCCGACACCACCCGAATCGTCTGACCGCGAAACGGCTTGGCCGCATTGATGAACCATTCCAGCTCGGCCCGTTGTTCCTGTCGCGTGAGTGTGCTGGGCTGAAATTCCTTGAGCCAACGATCGATGGCAGGCTTCTCGGGCGCCGCCTGTGCGATCTGGCAACGCAGGCAGGCAAGCAGAATGAGCGCGATGGCGACGGACCGCATGGCAGGCATCAGAATTCCGGCGGCGCCACGCTGGCCGGATCAATGCCGTAGCGCCGGAAGATTGCGCGGAATTCCTCTGTCCGCTTGAACCCCTGCAGCGCCTGGCCGAACGCTTGCGCGAGCGGTTCGAGCCCGCGTGATCGAGAGAACGCGAGATAGAGCTTGCCGCCCGATATCGAGACCGGTTCGTATCGCACCTGATTCGCGACCCCCATCTGCTGTGCGGTGTACACCCCGACAGCGGTATCCATCATGGCAAGGTCGATGTGCCCACGCAGCAGTTTGCGCAGATTCTGGCTGTGGGTGTCCACTGGCTCGCGCTGGAAATAGGGCGCGTTGGCAAAGTCGGGCGAATAGGCGTAGCCGGACAGCGTTCCGACCGTCTTGCCGGCAAGGCTGAACAGGCCCTGGTAGCGGAACGGCTTGGCGCTGAGGTAGAACAGCGTTGTACGCGAAGCCGACAGCGCCTCTTCTGGAAACGCAAGATAGTCTTCGCGTTCGTTCTGGTCGCCGCGGCCGATGCCCAGTACGCCATCGACCTCGCCTTTCTCGGCCATCACCAGGGCGCGCCGCCAGGGCATGAAGCCGAGCTTCAGCGTGTGTCCCATCTTGCCGAGGACGGCCTTGCTGACCTCGTAGTCGAAGCCGCTCGGCTGCCCGTTGGTTTCAAAAACATAAGGTGCGAACGCCTCACTGACGACGAACAGCTCGCGCGCGAAAGCGCTCGCGCTGGTCAGCAACAGCGCGCTGAACAGCACGGCCGCCAGCGGCAGTGAAACGAGCATGCAGGTCGCTCCCGATTCCTTCGTGATGAGGCGGTTAACGACGGGCAGGGCTTTGACTTGATGCTGCCCGCTGCGCGGGCTCTCAACTTGTTCGGAACGGTGGCCATCGCATCGCGGTGGCGATGCGATGGCCAACCTGAATCGCGGGTTTAGCGCCCGGCTTCCAGTTCCAGCGCCAGCAGTTCTTGCACCGTCTGGCGGCGGCGGATCAGGCGGGCGGTGTCGCCGTCGATCATCACTTCCGGGATCAGCGGGCGCGAGTTGTAGTTCGACGACATCGAGGCACCGTAGGCGCCGGCATCGTGGATCACCAGCAGGTCGCCGACGCGCGCTTCGGGCAGGTGGCGCGTTTGCACCACGCCGCCTTCGCCCTGCGTGAACACATCACCCGATTCGCACAGCGGGCCGGCGATCACGGTGGCGTGCTCGGCGCGCGGGCTGTCGTCCTGCGGCAGCAGGCTGATGTGGTGGAAGCTGCCGTACATCGACGGCCGCATCAGGTCGTTGAAGCCGGCATCCACCAGCACGAAGCGGTTCTTGCCGGCTTGCTTCACCGCGCGCACTTCGGTCAGCAGCAGGCCGGATTCGGCCACCAGGTAGCGGCCCGGCTCGATTTCCAGGTGCGGCGTCGTGCCGAGGATCTGGCCGACTTCGCGGCGCGCCGCATCCCACAGGCCGAAGTAGTGTTCGGTGTCGATCTGCGGGTCGTTCGTGCGGTAGGGAATCGACAGGCCACCGCCCGCCGAAATCGCCTCCAGCGGGGCGTCGAGCCGGCGGGTGAGTTCGACCATCGCGCCGCACACCTGTTCCAGATGCTTGTAATCGACACCCGAGCCGATGTGCATGTGCAGGCCGACCAGCTTCAGGCCGTGCTGGCGGATCGCGGCCAGCGCGGCCGGCAGGTCGGTGTGCCAGATGCCGTGCTTGCTGTGCTCGCCGCCGGTGTTGGTCTTGTTGCTGTGGCCATGGCCAAAACCGGGGTTGATGCGCAGCCACACCCGGTGGCCCGGCGACACGGCGCCGAGCTGATGCAGCATGTCGATCGAACCGGCATTCACCGGAATCTCTTCCTCCACCACGCGGGCCAGCGTGGCGCGGTCGATCAGGTCGGCGGTGAACACGATGCCCGATTCGCCCTTGCGCGAGCTGTAGCCGGCCGCGAGCGCGCGCTCGATCTCGCCGAGCGACACCGCATCCACCTTCACGCCTTCTTCGCGCAGCAGGCGTAGCAGGTGGATGTTGGAGTTCGCTTTCTGCGCGAAGCGGATCGTGTCGAAGGCGCGCAGCGCGGCGACATGCGCGCGGATCACCGCGGCGTCGTACACCCACAGCGGCGTGCCGTGCTGGCGGGTCAGAGCAAGGAGCTGGGTGGGGTTCAGGCTGGGCTTCATCGTCGCGCGTCCGGTTTGAATTTGGGAATGGCGACAGTGTGCCGCGCGCGAGGTATTTCGAAAAATGCGAATTTGTGCGTCAATCATGCACTGCTGATATGGATAAGCCATGCTGCTGACCCACCGCCTGATCGATGTGTTCCGCGCCGTGATGAACACCGGCAATGTCACCCGCGCCGCCGAATTGCTGCACACCTCGCAGCCCACAGTCAGCCGCGAGCTCGCGCGGCTCGAACAGGTGGTCGGCATGACGTTGTTCGACCGCGTGCGCGGCCGCCTGCAGCCCACGGCGCGGGCAGTGCAGTTGTTCGACGAAGTGCAGCGCAGCTATGTGGGGTTGGAGCGGGTCGCCGCCACCGCCGAATCGCTGCGTCACTTCGCGCAGGGGCGTTTGAGCGTGGCGTGTCTGCCGGCCCTCTCGCACGGCTTGCTGCCGGCGGCCTGCGCCGAGTTTGTCGCGGCGCATCCGCAGGCCAGCCTGTCGATCACGCCGCAGGAATCCCCGCTGCTCGAAGAATGGCTCAGCGCGCAGCGCTTCGATCTGGGCCTCACCGAACACGCCGAGCCGCCGCCCGGCACCACCGCGGAAGACATCTTCGTTGGCGACGAAGTGGCGGTGCTGCCGGATGGCCATCGGCTTCTTGGCCAGAACGTGCTGCACCCGGCGGATTTCGCGGGCGAGTCCTTCGTCAGCCTCGCGCCGCAGGATGCGTACCGTCAGGCCATCGACGCGATGTTCGCCGCGCAGGGCGTGCAGCGCCGGCTGGTGATCGAGACCACCAGCGCGGTGTCGGTCTGCGCGCTGGTGCGGCAGGGGCTGGGTGTGTCGATCGTCAATCCGCTCACCGCGATCGAGCTGGAAGGCCTGGGCCTGCACTGGCGCCCGATCAGCGTGTCGATCCCGTTTCGGGTTACGCTGATTCGCCCGCAGCAGCGGCCCAGCACGCCACTGGCCGATACGTTCGCCGCCGCCTTGCGCCACGCCGCGGCGCGGGTGCGGCAGCGGGCGGGGCGGGTTTAGGGAAAGCCCTTGCTGGCTCTGCTTGCGCAAGCGCACTAAAGTGCCCTTCGCGGTACTCACTCTGGATAGGACGTCAATGCGCCGTTTGTTTGCCGTGCTCCTGATGCTGATTGCGCCCACCGTGTTGGCGGAGGACGTGACGATGGCGTTCGGCGAGAAGATCCCGCCGTTCTGCTTCCCGGAGACGAATTCGGGCATCGAGATCGAAGTGATCGCCGAGGCGCTCGCCGTAGGCGGCGGGCACAGGCTCAAACCCGTGTACTTTCCCTTTGCTCGCGTGCCGGTGGCGTTCAAGGCTGGCGAAGTCGATGCCGCGATGACCGATCTGGGCGAGGACATGCAGCCGCACGGCGGCCACTATGGTGACCCGGCGGTGTTCTACGACAACGTGTTCATCACGCTGCGCTCACGCGGGCTGAAGATCCGGCGGCCGGAAGACCTGAAGGGCTTATCGGTGATTGCCTTCCAGGGCGCCGACAAGCGTTACCCCGAATGGCTGGGGCCGGTGAAGCAGGCCGGCAATTACCACGAGCAGAACGACCAGTCGCTGCAGGTACGCATGCTCAACGACGGGCGCCACGATGTGGTGCTGAGCGACCGCAACATCTTCCGCTACTTCTCGCTTCAGCTCACCCGGACCGGCAGCTTCAAGCAGCAGCCGATACAGGAACACGCGTTCACCATCGCGCGCCCGCAGGACTACCGGCCGGTGTTTCGCAGCGCCAAGGTGCGCGACGACTTCAATGCCGGGCTTGCCCTGCTCAAGAAGAGCGGGCGCTACCGCGCGATCTACGACAAGTACCTCAGGGACTAGCGGCGGCGCGGCATCGCCGACTGGCTGAGCGCCATCGCCGGCGAGTTCCGCATGTGGCACAAATACGCTTTACGGCGCGCGGACTTGAAATCGCCGCCTGCCGGACCCATCTTGCATGCGTAGAATTGGCCGCGCCCGGCGGTCCTTCGGTCCCGGTTCTCGAAAGGAGTCACGATGTTGCGTCGCGTACTGACCCTGTTGTCTGCCCTGATTCTGGCCACGAGCCTGACCGCTTGCGGCTACAACGACTTCCAGCGCCTGGACGAAGAGGTGAAAGCCGGCTGGGCCGAAGTGCTCAACCAGTACCAACGCCGTGCGGACCTGATTCCGAACATCGTCGCCACCGTAAAGGGTGAAGCCAGCTTCGAGCAGGACACCCTGACCAAGGTGATCGAGGCTCGCGCCAAGGCCACCAGCATCCAGGCCACGCCGGAACTGGTGAACGACCCCGAGGCCTTCAAGAAATTCCAGGCCGCGCAGGGTGAGCTGACCGGCGCGTTGTCGCGCCTGATGGTGGTCAGCGAGCAGTACCCGAATCTCAAGGCGAACCAGGCCTTCCAGGACCTGCGGGTGCAGCTCGAAGGCACCGAGAACCGCATCACCGTGGCACGCAACCGCTACATCAAGACGGTGCAGAGCTACAACGTGCTGGCGCGCAGCTTCCCGAGCAACCTCACCGCGATGGCGATGGGCTACAAGCCGAAGGAGAGCTTCACGGTGCAGAACGAAGCGCAGATCTCGCAGCCCCCGGCAGTGAACTTCGACCAGCCTGCGAAGAAGTGATCCGGCGCGCGTGATGCTGCTCCGCGCCTTCCTGCTGCTTCTGGCCTGCTGCTTCGCACCCGCCTGGGCGCAGGATGTGCAGCCGGTGCCCGCGCTCAGCGGCCGCGTGATCGACCAGACCGGCACGCTGTCGGCTGCTCAGCGCACTGCGCTGAGCAGCAAGCTCGAACAGTTCGAGCACGAGGTCGGTAGCCAGATCGTCGTCCTGATGGTGCCGACGGCGCAGCCGGAGGACATCGCTGCCTACGCGCAGCGGGTGGCGGACACCTGGAAGATCGGCCGGCGCGATGTCGGCGACGGGCTGCTGATCGTCGTAGCGAAGGAAGACCGACGGCTACGCATCGAAGTCGCCAAGGCGCTCGAAGGCGCGGTGCCAGATCTGGCTGCCAAGCAGATCATCGATCGAGCACTGAAGCCGGCATTCAAGAAGGGCGACTTCGCCGGTGGGCTCGATGCGGCAGTAGACCTGCTCGCGGCGCGGATTCGTGGCGAGGGCTTGCCGGCGCCACCGCCTGAGCGCGCCTCGCAATACCGCACGGGTGGCGACGCCGGTGGCGGCGGGGAATCGACGCTGATCTTCTTTGTCCTTGGCGTACTCGCGGCCAGCGTGCTGCTCAAAGCGGTGCTCGGCCGCACCCTCGGTGTGATGGGCACCAGTGCAGTGGCAGGCCTGGCGGGTTGGTTGCTGTCATCCAGCATCGTGCTGGCCGCGATCGCCGGTGTTGTTGGGCTCATTCTGGCTGCGGTCGGCGTCGGCAATCTGGCGAGCTTGCTCGGCAATGCGCTCAGCGTGGGCTCGCATGGCGGCGGAGGCGGTGGCTTCGGTGGCGGTGGCGATGGCGGAGGTGGATTTTCCTCCGGCGGCGGTGGCGATTTCGGTGGCGGCGGCGCCTCGGGAGACTGGTGATGCCCGGTTCGATCGGCCCTCAAACTCCGCGCCCATGGCGCTTCATCCGCCACGGCCTGTTCGGCGGGCGCCACGTCCGCCGCGCAATCGACGATGCGGCCATGAAGCGCTTGCAGTCGCTCGTCCGCGAGAGCGAAACGCAGCACAGCGGCGAAATCCGCATCGTGGTCGAAGCGGGCCTGCCCAACTCCTACCTCTGGAAGCGGCTCAGCGCGCGCGACCGCGCCATCACGCTGTTCGGCAAGCTGCGGGTGTGGGATACCGAGCACAACAACGGGGTGCTGATCTATCTGCTGCTCGCGGAACGGCGCATCGAAATCATTGCCGACCGCGGACTGGATCGGCGGGTCAGCATCATCGAGTGGCACAACCTGCTGGGCGACATGCGGGCCGAATTTGCCGCAGGCCGCTTCGAGCAGGGTCTGGCGGCCGCCGTGGCTGCCGTGGGCGGTTTGCTGCGGCAGCATTTTCCGCTGGCGCCCGGTGAGGCGAATCCGAACGAGTTGCCAGACGTACCGCTACGCCTCGGCTAAGGAAGGTCTGAATAAGTGGCTGCGACGGCGCATCGCGGCGTTGTGGCGTGCTCGCTCCCGCGCCTATCCATTTGATATGTCTTGGTCGCTGCGCGCGCCACGCCTTGCGCTGCATCCGTCTCGCTCACTTTTTCAGATCTTCCCTAAGTGCGCCCCAACGATCGAGGGGGCGCTGGTTACTGCGGACGTCATCTGATCGGCGTCAGCCAGTCGGCGTGTGCCGGCACTTCACCCTTCACGCAGGCGAAGTAGCGCGACTGCAGCGCACGCGTGATCGGGCCCGGCGTGCCATCGCCGACACGGCGGCGATCCACTTCAACGATCGGCGTCACTTCGACCGCGGTGCCGCAGAAGAAGAGTTCGTCTGCCAGCACGAGGTCGTCGCGCGTCAGGCGCGCAGCGCGCACCGGGTAGCCCAGGTCAGCCGCCAGCGCATGCAGCGTGCGGCGGGTGATGCCGTCGAGCGCGACGGTCACCTCCGGTTCCAGGATTTCGCCACCGCGCACGATGAAGACATTCTCGCCCGGCCCTTCGGCGACAAAGCCTTCGGTATCCAGCAGCACCGCTTCATCGTAGCCATCCGCACGCGCTTCCCGCGCCGCCAGGATCGCCGTGGTGTAGCCGCCGATCGCCTTGGCGCGGCACGGGTAGGCGTTGGGGTGCTGCCGTGCCCAGGTCGACACCTTCACCCGCACCCCGTGCGTCAGCGCATCGGCGCCGAGGTAGCGGCCCCAGGGCATCGCCATCACGCCAACGCGCACCGACAAGCCGGCGGGGTCCATGCCGAGGCGCTCATCGCCAAGGAACACCAACGGGCGCAAATAGCCTTCAGTGAGGCCGTTGCGGCGCATTGCTTCAACGCAGGCTTCGTGCAGTGCTGCGCGGCTGAACGGGATTTCGATGCCGAGCAGGCGGGCGGAGCCTTCGAGGCGTGCCAGATGCTCGTCAAGGCGGAAGATCGCCGCGCCATCGGCACCTGCATAGCAGCGGATGCCTTCAAAGCAGCCCAGTCCGTAATGCAAGGTGTGGGTGCCCAGGTGCACCGTTGCGTCGCGCCAGCGTAGCCATTCACCATCCAGCCAGATCCAGCCATCACGTTCCGACAGTTTCATTTCGTTCACTCCAAAGCGATCCGGGAATCGCCCGCGCCAAGGCGGGCAAACGGGCCGACCCGGGTTGGGCGGCGGGCGGTGCGAATCAGCTCGGGGTACTGGAGGGCTGTGGCGGCACCGGTGTGCGGGGTAGGGCCACTTTGCCGGCGGCGTGGTGCGGGGTCGAACGAAAAGCGTGCGGCTTGGGGTGAGGGAATTTCACTCGAACACGGCGCATGCCGCGGGTGGGTGAGGTGCGGGCGCGTCGTGCCGGCACCTGCGGGGGCTCACCGGCCTTACTGCGGGCTGCGGTTACCGAGCGCGGTGCCGTGCTTGGCGAAGGCCATGAAATCTTCGGCCGGCAGAGGCTTGCTGCAGAGGTAGCCCTGGTACAGGTCGCAGGCGAGACCATCGAGGATGTCGAGCTGCGCCTGCGTTTCGACGCCCTCGGCGATGACCTTGAACCCGAGTGTGCGGCCGATCTGCACGATGGCGGTCACGATCTCGCGATCGTCGCGCCGGTTGACCACATGTTCGACGAAGCTGCGGTCGATCTTCAGCACATCCAGCGGCAAGCGTTTCAGGTAGGCGAGCGACGAGTAGCCAGTGCCGAAATCGTCGATCGCGATGCGCACACCGGCGTCGCGCAGGCGCGCGAGTTGTGCGAGGCCCGCATCTTCCTCCCCCTGCAACGAGGATTCGGTCAGTTCGAGCTCCAGGCGTTCGGGCGGCAGGCCGCTGCCAGCCAGGATGCCCAGCACCATATCGGCGAAATCGGCGCGGCGGATCTGTGCTGCCGCCACGTTCACCGCCACCCCCAGCGGGTTGCCGCGGCGCGCTGGCCAACTGCTGGCCTGATGGCAGGCTTCCCGCAGCATCCATTCGCCCAGCGGCACGATCAGCCCGGTCTCTTCGGCGAGCGGGATGAAGGCGTCCGGCGCGATTACCCGGTCGCCATTCTTGTGCCAGCGCACCAGCGCTTCTGCGCCGACAAGGTGGCCGCTCCGGATGTCGATCTGCGGCTGGAAGTAGGCGCGCAGTTCGCCGTTTTCGATAGCGCTGCGCAGGGCACTTTCCAATTCAAGGCGGGCACGCGCGGCGTGCGTGAGATCTTGCGAAAAATAGTGGTAGCGGCCGCGGCCCTCGCGCTTGGCGCGGTACATCGCGGCATCGGCCTGCTGCAGCAGTTCTTCGGGCGAAACGGCGGAGCCGGGGTAGTGGGCAATGCCAATGCTTGCCGATACACGTAGCTGTGATCCGCCTGGCAGTGTCCAAGGGGTTCGCAGTGTGTCGAGGATGTCTTCCGCCACCCGGGATGCATCGTCCGGGCGGTGCAGCTTTTCGAGCAGGATCGTGAACTCGTCGCCGCCCAGCCGGCTCAGCGTATCGACTTCGCGCAGCCGGCAGCGCAGGCCTTCCGCCACGCGTTGCAGCAGACTGTCGCCCACGAGATGCCCGAAGCTGTCATTCACGTCCTTGAAGCGGTCGAGATCGAGCATCAACAGCGCGGTCGAATGCCCCTCGCGCTTGGCCACCTTCATCGCGCGTTCGATGCGCGAGAACAGCGTCAGCCGGTTGGGCAGGTTGGTCAGTGGATCGTGGTGGGCGAGAAACTCCAGCCGCTCCTCCGAGGCCTTGATCGCCGAGATGTCGGTCAGCACGCCGACGTAGCGCGACACATGGCCACGCCCGTCGCGCACCGCACTGATGCTGGTCAGCTGCGGATAGATCTCGCCGTTCTTGCGCCGGTTCCACAGCTCGCCCTGCCAGCGGCCGGTCGCCGCTATCTCGGCCCACATCGCGGCAAAGAAGACCGCATCGTGACGCCCGGACTTCAGTATCGATGCGGTCATGCCGAGCACTTCGTCGAGCGTGTAGCCGGTCATCGCGGTGAAGGCGCGGTTGACCGACACGATATGGCCGTCGGCATCGGTGATCAGCACGCCTTCCTGGGTGTTCTCATACACCGCGGCGGCTTGCCGCAACGCCAGTTCGGCCTGCTTCTTCTGGTGGATATCGGTATGCGTGCCCGACATCATCGTCGGGTTGCCCGCGGCGTCGCGCTCCACCACCCGACCGCAGGTCAGCACCCAATGCCACGCGCCCGACTTCGTGAGCATTCGGAGTTCGACTTCGTGTGCCGGAATCGCGCCTTCGGTGTGCCGGCGGATCGATTCGTGCGCCAGTCGCAGATCGTCCGGATCAACATAGGCGGGCCAGTTCGCCGGATCGAGCTTCATCTCGCCGGGTGCGTAGCCCAGCATGGTTTCGAAGCGCGGTGAAACCGAGAACTCCCCGGTCTGCAGATTCCACTCCCAGAAGCCCTGATCCGAACCTTCAATGACGCGTGCCAGGCGACGCTCGCTCTGGCGCAACGCCAGTTCGGCGTTCTTGCGTTCGGTGATGACGTCGAATACCGCAATGAAATGATCCGGCGCCGGGCTGAACACCGAGATCGAGAACCACATCTTCAGCGCTTCGACGTAATGCTCGAAGCGTTCCGCAGCGCCCCCCCGCGCAACGCGGCCGTAGCGTTCGATCAGTGCGCGGTCGGTTTGCGTGATGCCGGGTATCGCTTCGGATGCACGTCGGCCGGTTACATCGGGCAGCCCGGTTTGCCGGCAGAACGCCTCATTCACCAGCAGGTAGATGAAATCGACCGCGGTGTCGCCTTCGTATTCCGCTCGGCAGTACGCCAGCCCGTTGATCAGGTTGTCGAACAGCGTCGCGTACATATCCGCTGGAACGGTGTTAGGGGGGACCAGCGGGCTTGCGTCGTTCATCAGTCGATCCTGCGTTGCGATTACGGAAGCAATCTGCTGCAAGGGTGCGCGGCGCGATGCACACGCCGGCAGCAGTGGGTGCCACGCAACCATAACGGCACGGCGCGCCGAAGATTGAATTGCTTACACGTCAGCGCCATGCGTTCGACATGGCGCGCGGGGCTTAGTGCCGCGATTGCCTTCTGCAGCGAACATCAGCCGCCAGGCGGCTTCAGGCTTGCCCGGTACGCTTCCAGTTGCGGCAGGATCGCTTCGCGCCGTGCAAGGCTTTCCGCCGGCCAGCACTGATCGCGATCGTAGTATTCGGGCACCACCAGGGCATCCGGCGGCAGCACCAGCCAAGGCTGCTTGCTTGCGGCGAAGATGTGGATATCGGGTGGCAAATGGTCCGGTTCGTCCAAGGTGCCCACGCGCACGAAGCTGATCAGCGGCCCTGCGCCGGCATAGTGGCTCCACAGCGCAATCCGGCAGCTGGGGCAGCGCGCAATCTGCTGGCCGTAGCCGCTCAGCGAAGGCGTCTGCACCAGTTCTGGCGTGCCGCTCAGCAAGCTGAGCCGGCTCGACTCGATCATCGCGTTCAGCGCAAACGAAGCGCCGCTTTCACGCTGGCACCAGCGGCAGTGACAGCAGTGCACGAAAAGTGGCGCGGTTTCCATGCGGTAGCGGATCTGTCGGCAGTCACAGCCGCCTTCAAGCGGGAATCGGGTGGCTTCGTGTGTCATGGCACGCTCGCAGTCGGCAGGCATTCAGGGTCCGGACTGATCGCAGTCTACGCCGTTGCGCGGCGTTGTCGGCGCGTCCCACGGTGTGGGACGCGAATTCGCCTTTAGACCCTTGTCACTTCGCGCCACAAATCCAGCCGCGTTCGTCCGCCTCGGGCGAGCTGACTCGGCCGGTGATACAACTTCTGACGATTTTCTTGGAATTGATCGGCAGACTGCGTGTCTCACGGGACACTTGCATCCTCTGACTCGCTACAGCATCGGTTGAACCTATCCATGTTTGCATTCGCCATCATCTTCGCCATCTCCGTCGCGCTGGCGGCCGGGGTGGCGTTCATGTTCCGCAGGAACCCACGCAAGTGGTATGGCCATATGCTTTGCCACGCATGCGGATATCGCTGGAAAACGAGAAAGCCGACGCCCTCGAAGAAATGCGGCAAGTGCTGGGACGAGAACGTCGTTCCAGTGAGTGAAGCCGAGCCGATGGGCATGAAGTCCGGCGACACGCTCAGCACACGCCGCGCCTAGCAAACAGGTTTGCCTGCCGCCGCAAGGCGGCGCTGCGCGCACTAGCGGAAGGGCTCCGCCCTGGCCAGCAAGGCCTCCAGATCCGGCTCGTTGGGGTCACGCGGGGCGCCCGGATGGATGATCGCGACCTGGCAGCTCTCCGCCGCTTCAACCAGTTGCCGATAGGTGCCGGCAGTGATGTCCTTGATGTAGGCCTGCTTGTTGGCGTCGTACGCAAACATCCGCGGGTTGATGTTCTGGCACTCGTTGCAACTGGGGCATCGGGCGGTCTCGATCCAGGCTTCGTCGCGGGAATGTTCGGATGCTGCCGGCGCTTCCGGTTCCGGGGCTTCTGGCGTCGCTGCCGGCGGTGTCGCGGGTGCTTCGGCTGAAGGCATCGGTGCCGGAACTGCACCGGCGAGGATGCGTTCGGCGTAGGAGTCGTGCACGCCGGCGTGTTCCTGCAAGCGGCGCCACAGCAGCAGGCAACGGCGGGTTGCCTGCATCAAGCGTGCGTCAACGATCACCCGTTGCAGGGTGTCGGTTTCGTCGACCGCCAGCAGGTAGGGCGCGTGCTGGCTGGCGTCGGCTTCATCGAGCGCGAGCCAGTCGGCCACCGGCAGCATGCCGTCGTGCCAGTCGCTGGGTCGGACCAGGGCGAAGTGCGCGGCATGGCGTGGGTCGCACAGCACGAAGTCCGCAAAAGTGAACGCGTGTCGCACTGATTGGCGCTGAAGGGTGTTGTCGGCGTAGTCGATGGTTTCGATCGACCAGTCGTCTTCGGCTCGCGGGTTGTTTTCGAGCGAGAAGCGGGTTGCCCAGTTGCTGCCCGCCGCGGCGTCGTAGCTGAAGGCGGGAAAGGCGCGCGACTGCATCGCCGCGGCGGCCGCGAGGTAAGGCGGCAGGCTGCCTTGACCTGCAGGGCTGGCGAACACGCTGAACAGTGCCGGCCCGGCGCACGAGACGCCGCGCATCATGCGATCGCGCAAGGCGTACAAGTTGGCCACCGCGGTCTGCAGCACGAACATGCCGCCCAGCCCCATGGCGGTGGTGGCGAGACGCGCACCGCGTACGCCGAAGGCGAAATGACCGGTGCCGATCGAGGCGTCGTCGAGCAGATCTGCGGTTTCCACCAGCACCTTCAAAGGCATCCCCGCGGAGAGCAGGTCGATCAGCATGGCGTTGTCTGCCGCGTCGTTCTGCGCCGGTGGAATGCAGACGAGGTAGTCCGGGAAGCGGGCAAGGTCTTCGGCGGTCAGCGCGTGTTCGTCGAGTGCCGCGAAGATCAGGTCGTGCTCGGTTTCGTTGTAGGCGCCGGTGATTTCAAGCTCGGCGATGCCTATCGCGCGCACCACTTTGGCCAGCGCGGGCAGGCGCTCACGGTAGGCCTGCGCGGCGGCAGCGCAATTGTCGAAGGCAAATTCGTAGCGGCTCGGCGCGTCGTCTTCCTCCCCTGGGGGGGCGAAGAAACGTTGGGTTTCAAGTGTCTTCAAGGCGTGCTCGATGCGCGCGCGGCGCGGCGCCGGCAGTTCGTCGCGCGGCACGCCCTTGCCGATCACGCGCGAGAGCGCCTCGAAGTCGAACTGCGCCTGGTGCGGCGCACCGAGGGCGGCCATCAGGCTTTGCGGCGTGCGGCCGGATTGGGAGTGGCTGTGCGCCGCGCGCAGGATGTCCGACAGTTTCTGCACCAGGCGGCTGGCGGTAGCGTGGAACTGGCGCGACTTGGCGCGGGTGGCGATGCGCCAGGCGTGGGTGAGGAGCTGTGCCGGCGCGTCCTGTGTGCAGCCGATCACCTCGCCATCGCAGGCGACTGCGCTGCCGGCGTGCATCAGCACCTGTTCCAGCGTGTCGTCCTCTGCTGCGCCGAGTTGTGCGGCTGCGGCATCCCACAAATCGCTCAGGGTGCCACGGGCGCCGCCAGACACTGCACGGCGGATCGCGGTTTCCAGCTGCAGCGCATGGCGACGCAGGCGTTCGCCTTCGAAGCCGCGCGGCGCCACCTTCTGCAACATGTCGTCGACCAGCGCGGCGAGCGTGTGCACGCAATCGCCGCCTTCGCCCTGCGGATCGAGCACCAGCGGAAAGTCGTGACGCAGGGCGTCGAGGTCGCGATAGGGCGCCAGCAGGGCAGGGCGCAGATCCGTGCCGTCGATGCTGGCGAGCGCATTGCCCTGGACGCGGCCGGTGAGGTGGAAGACCAGTTGATCCTGATGCTTGGCATGCATGTCCATCACAGGCTCCGGGTCAGGTGGCGGGCGCGGTTTCGCTGTCGGGCCACACGGTGTATTTGTCCATCTCGCGTTCCAGCCCGGCTTGTATCGCCGCGGGGGATCGCAGTTGGCCGGCGTGGCGCAGGTTCTCGTAGCGCGGGGCGTCCGGGTTGCAGTAGAGGATGCCGACCGGGATCGGGTCTTCCAGCGAGGCAAGTTGCCGCGCACGGTCGAGGTTGATCGGGTCGTGCTCGCAGTGGTTGCGGTACACCTTCGCGAGCGATGCGCTCAGCTGAATGCCTTTTGCGTGCGTCAGCATCATCGTGCGCATCGGGTCGTGCAGCCACGGGTCGAAGGACTTGGGCATGAATTCCGGGCAGCGCTGCAGCACCCGCACCAGCGAGAAGCCCTCATGCCGGTAGGCGGCATGCAGGATGTCGTAGAGCACTTCCGGCACCCAATCCACCGCCTGCGCTACGAACGACGCGCCCTGCACGCCGAGCGATACGGTCAGCGGGTTCATTGGCTCCAGCGTGGCGCCGAAGGGTGTGGTGTTGGTCTTCAGGCCACGCGGCGAGGTGGGCGAGGCCTGCTTCTTGGTCAGCCCATAGACATGGTTGTCGTGCAGCACCACGGTGATGTTCATGTTGTAGCGCAGCGCGTGGATCCAGTGCGCCGCGCCGATGCTGCAGCAGTCGCCGTCGCCGGTGCTGACGAACACGTTCAGATCCGGCCGCGCCATCTTGATGCCCTCGGCTACCGGGAAAGCGCGGCCGTGGATGCCGTGGAAGCCGTAGGTCTTCATGTAGTGCGGCAGCCGGCTGGAGCAGCCGATGCCGGAAACGAACACCGTGTTTTCCGGCGCCAGATCCTCTTCGCTGCACAGGCGCTGCATCGCGGTGAGGATCGCGTTGTCGCCGCAACCGTTGCACCAGCGCGGCACGCCGCCCTGATAGTCCTCCAGCGCATGGTGCGCCTCATGCAGCTTGATCACGCACTGGCTCAAGAGTCCGCTCATGATTCGCGCTCCTTGCGTTGCATCGCTTTCCGCACCACGCGGCAGATGTCGCCGGGTTTGATCGGCTGGCCGCGGGCCTCGCTCCAGCAATCGACATCGACCAGGAAGCGCGCGCGCAGCATCATTGCCAGCGCCGAGTAGCGGCGGTTGTCCTCGTCGATCAGTTCGTCGGTGGGCTTGTCCGACCAGTTGCCCTCGATCGTCATCACATGCCTGAAGCGCTTGAAGATCTCGCGGATGCCCGAGGGCATCGGCTGGATGAAGCGCAGGTGCATCGCCGACACCGCGAGGCCTTCCTTGCGCAGGCGGGTGACTGCTTCCTCGATCGCGCCCATCGTGCTACCCCAGCCTACGAGCAGCATGTCGCCCGAATCACCGCCAAAGACGGTGGGCGCCTTCAAGGTCTTTTGCAGCGCCGCGAGTTTGAGGCTGCGCGCGCGCAGACCCTCTTCATTGATCGCCGGGTCATAGGCGACACGGCTGTTGCGGTCGTGCGCGAGCCCGGTCAGCGTGTGCATGCCACCCGGCTGGCCTGGCTGGAAGCGGCGCGAGAGGCCGGTGACCGGATCCCAGTCGTAGGGCTTGGCACCGGGCGGGACGGGGGTCTGATCCACCGGTGGCGCGAGCCAGTCTTCGCTGAACTGAGGCCGCGGGAAGGGTTGCTGTGCGGTGGCGAGGCTGGCGTCGGAGAGCACCACAACGACCATGCCGAAGGTCTCCGCGATCTTACGCGCGGTAATGATCGAGTAGAAGCAATCCTCGATTGAGCAGGGTGCCATCACCACTTTTGGCGCGTCGCCATGGCTGCCGTAGATGGCGGTAAGCAGGTCGCCCTGTTCCACCTTGGTCGGCTGCCCGGTGCTGGGGCCGCCGCGCTGCACGTTCACCACCACCAGCGGAATTTCCGCCATCACCGCAAGGCCCATCGCCTCCTGCTTGAGCGAGAAGCCGGGGCCGGAGGTGATCGTCACCGCGCACTTGCCGGCGTAGCTCGCGCCAATCGCGAAGGCGCAGGCGGCGATCTCGTCTTCCGCCTGATGCACCAGCCCGCCAACTTTCTCGAAGACCTCGCTCAGGTAGTGCGAGGCCGAAGTCGCCGGCGTGATCGGGTACATCGCGCAGATATCCATGCCGGATGCGATCACGCCCAGTGCGATGGCGGTGTTGCCGTTCACCACGATCTGCGGCACATCGGATCGCTGCGCCGGGATGCGGTAGCGCAAGGGCAGGTTGGCCTCGCCCCAGGCGGCGCCGGCTTCGTAGAGCATCACGTTGCTCTCGATCACCTTCGCATCTTTCTTGCCGAAGATGCGCGCGATCTGCTCGCGCGCCAGCCGTGCATCGAAGCCGTACAGGTTGCACAGGATGCCCAGCACGAACATGTTCTTGCCCTTGCGCGGGTCGCTCACCAGTTCGCGGCAGCGTTCTTCCAGCGGCACTTCGTGCACATCGAAACCGTCGCGCCGCAGCGCCTCCACCGTTTCGGTGTAGGAGGCGACGATCGCCGGATCGCGGTGGCTGCGCCACATCGATTCGAGCAGGATCGTCGCGCCCGGCTTGAGCTCGCCGGCACGCACGCGGCCGATCAGCACCTGTTCGTTGAAAGCGACCACCAGTTCGGTCTGGTCGCCGCCGTTGGTGACGCGCTGCGCGCCGATGCGGATGCGGATGCCGCTGGCGCCCGCCACGCTGCGCGCCGGCGGCTGGATCTCGGCCGGGATGATCTCGGTCGTCCAGATGCCGTTACCCATGCGGGCGGCGATGGCGGCCAGCGATTGCCCGCAGCGCTGCGCGCCCTCGCCGGAATCGCTGATCACTTCGATGATGTGCTCGGCGAGCGGCACGGCGGCGCGCGATGCGGTGCTCGACGGACGATCCAGGGTGGCGGTGGCGCTCATGAGGCGGTCTCCGGCAAGTGCACGCGGGCGAAGCCGCGTTCGCGGCGCGGGATGCCGAACAGGCGTTCGGCGGGGTCGGTGGGCGCGGCGAGGTACACCGCATCGGTGTCACGCAGGCCCAGATAGGCCTTCATCGCGCGTGCGGCGCGGCGGCCGGCGCCCATGGCCTGGATCACCGTTGCCGCGCCGGTGACGATGTCGCCGCCGGCGAACACCCCGGCGATCGAGGTGGCGAGTGTGTCGTCGGTCCAGATGTAGCCGCGCTTGTCGAGTTTGAGGCCGGAGGTCTGGCCGAGGATCGGGTTGGCGTTGGTGCCGATCGCGAACACCACCATGTCGCACTCGATCTCGAATGCGCTGCCTGCAACCGGTACCGGGCGGCGGCGGCCGGAGGCATCCGGCTCGCCCAGTTCCATGCGTTCGCAGCGCATCGCGCGCACCCGGTGCTGCTCATCGCCGATCAGTTCAACCGGGCTGGTCAGCCACTGGAAGTCGATGCCTTCCTGCTGCGCATGGTGGATCTCTTCGGCGCGGGCCGGCGCTTCGGCGGCGCTGCGGCGATACACGCAGGTGACCTTCTCGGCGCCCACCCGCAGCGCAACGCGCATCGCGTCCATCGCGGTGTTGCCGGCGCCGATCACCGCGACATGCTTGCCCGGCTGCAGTGGCGTGTCGTAGGCGGGGAAGTCGCGGCCGTGCATCAGGTTGCAGCGGGTCAGCCATTCGTTGGCCGACAGCACGCCGCCGAGCGATTCGCCGGGGATGCCCATGAAGCTGGGGTAGCCCGCACCGGTGCCGACGAACACCGCCGAGAAACCCATCTCGCCCATCATCTGTTCGAGCGTGAACAGGCGGCCGACCAGGGTGTTGCACTCGAAGCGGATGCCCAGCTGACGCAGCTTTTCGATCTCCGCATCGACCACGCTGTTGGGCAGGCGGAAATCCGGGATGCCGTACTTGAGCACGCCGCCCGGTTCCTGGAAGGCTTCGAACACCGTGACCTCGCAGCCCGCCTTGGCCATGTCGGCGGCGCAGGCCATGCCGGCCGGCCCCGAGCCAACGACGCCCACCTTGTGCCGGTTGCGCTCGATGTAGGGCAGGTTGGTCCAGCCTTCGGCGATCGCCCTGTCGCCGATGAAGCGCTCCAGCCGCCCGATCGCCACCGGCTCCAGCCGCTCGCCGACGGTGCACACGCCTTCGCACTGGCTCTCCTGCGGACACACCCGGCCGCAGACGCTGGGCAGCAGGTTGGTGTCGGTGATCACGTCGTAGGCGCCGTGGAAGTTCTTCTCGGCGATCTTGCGGATGAAGCCGGGGATGTCGATGCCGACCGGGCAGCCGCGCACGCAAGGCTGGTCGGGGCAGTCGAGGCAGCGCTCGGCTTCGAGCAGCGCGTCCTCCAGCCGGTAGCCGCAGGCGACCTCATCGAAATTGGTGATGCGGATCTCCGGCGCCTGTTCCGGCATCGGCGTCCGCGCCTGCGGAATGGTGCGGATCGTCTTTCTCTTGGCCATGCTGGCCTCCTGCTCGCGGTGGCGAGAGACGGGTTCAGTGTCCGGCGCCGCCACGCAGGCGGCAGCTCTCCTGCCACGCCTCGAGCGCGGCTTTTTCGGTGGGGCGGAAGCGGCCCAGACGGGCCATCAGGTCATCGAAGTCGACCAGGTGGCCGTCGAAGTCCGGCCCGTCGACACAGGCGAACTTGACCACCTCGCCAATCTTCACGCGGCAGCCGCCACACATGCCGGTGCCGTCCACCATCACCGGATTGAGGCTGACCATGGTCTTGATGCCGAAGGGGCGGGTCGCCTCGGCGCAGCCTTTCATCATGATCGGCGGGCCGATCGCAACGACTTCGTCGATGTCGGCGTGTGCGCTGATCGATTGCTTGATGCCCTCGGTGACCAGGCCCTTGATGCCAGCCGAGCCGTCGTCGGTGCACAGGATCAGCTCGTCGCAGCAGGCGCGGAACTTGTCCTCCCAGAAGATCAGCCCCTTGTTGCGAAAGCCCAGCACGCCGATCACGTAGGCGCCGCTTTCCTTGTAGGCGCGGGCCTGCGGATAGATCGGCGCAACGCCGAGCCCGCCGCCGACGCAGATCACCTTCTTGGCTGCGCCGATATGGCTCGGAATGCCCATCGGCCCGACCAGCGCATGCAAGCGGGTGCCGACGCGGCAGTTCTGCTGCATCTCGCGGGTGGTCTTGCCGACCGCCTGGATCACCAGCGTGATCGTGCCCTTGTCGCGGTCGAAGTCCGCGAGCGTGAGCGGGATGCGTTCGCCGTGTTCGTGTTCCATCACGATGACGAACTGGCCAGGCTTGGCGGCGCGTGCCATCAGCGGATGGCGCACTTCAAGCGAGAAGGTCACGTCGGAAAAATCCGAGCGTGCGACGATTTCGAAGTCGGACATGGCACCCCCCCCGAGGAACCAGATGATCACGACCGCGCTCTGTTGGTGTTGCTGCGCGAGACCTCGCCCTTGTGTCTATGTATTGGCGCGATGGGGCGTCGGTCAGTGCCGAGACTAGTCTTGCGCGGCTGGAAAATCTTGCCGTGGATCAATCTGAGCACCATCACAGTGCGCCAGATCAAACGCTGCCTACGCAGGCCCCGCCTGGCGCCGGAGCAGCCTCAGGCGGACGGTGTGGAGTGCTGTGCCGCGCCGCAAAGCCAGCGCGCGAACGCGATCACCCACGGCTTGTCATTCACGCCCGGCGCGGCGAGCAGGTAGTAGCTACCTTGCGCCAACTCCGTCGCGAAAGGCCTCACCAATTGCCCGCTCGCCAGCAGCGGCGCGGCGAGCGTGGTGGTGGTGAGCGCGATGCCCTGGCCGGCGGTGCAGGCGTCCAGCATCAGCGCACCGTCGTCAAACCGCGGGCCTTCGGTCGGCTCGGCGGCTTGCACGCCGGCTGCGGCGAACCACGCCGCCCACGACAGCAGCGGGTGCCGGATCAGGCGGGCGTGGAGCAGGTCCGACGCTCGCTGGAGTTCGCGCGCCTGCGCCGGGCGACAGACGGGGAACACCGCCTCGTCGAACAGCTTCCAGCCATCCAGGCCCGCTGGCACCGCTTCGATGAAGCGAATCGCGAGATCGACCTCGCCGCGCTGCACCGGGTCCAGCCGTGTCGAGGTGGACAGCGCAAATTCGATTTGCGGATGCAGTGTCTGATAGGCCGCGAGGCGCTCAACCAGCCAGGCACGCCCGAAGGCGGGCGCGACCGACACCGAAAGCGCGCGGTGCCCGTCCGCATGGATGCGTTCGGTCGCGCGCGCGAGCGCATCGATCGCCGGTGCGACCTCCGCATGGTAGGCGGCGCCGGCGGCGGTAAGCGCGATGCTGCGGTGGCGGCGCTCGAAGAGCCTCAGCCCAAGGGCGTTTTCGAGTGCGCGGATGCGGTGACTGACCGCAGAGGGCGTCAGTGCAAGCGATTCCGCCGCGGCCAGGAAGCTGCCCAGGCGCGCGGCGGCATCAAAGGCTTCAAGGTTGGCGAGCGGCGGCAGCCGACGCATCGGGCGGCGTGGCGCTCAGTCGCCCTGCGCGACCGGGCGCGTCGGGTCGGCGCACCATTCGCTCCACGATCCCGGATAGAGCCGCGCGCCGCTCAGACCTGCGACTTCGAGCGCCAGCAGGTTGTGGCAGGCGGTAACGCCGGATCCGCACTGGCATACCAGCTGCGCCACGGGTCGGTCGCCAAGCCGGCTGCGCCACTCCTCGGCGAGTTGCGCCGGCGTTTTGAAGCGGCCGTCCGGCGCGAGGTTGTCGCGGAAGAAGCGGTTGATCGCGCCTGGAATATGGCCGCCAACCGGGTCCAGCGTCTCGTTCTCACCGCGGAAGCGATCCGGCGCGCGGGCGTCGACCACCTGAAACGCGGCCGACGCCAGGTTGGCCAACACATCGTCGGCGCTGACGCTTGCCACGCCCGGGCGAAGGCTCAACGTGCCGTGCGGCAGATTCAGCGGTGCATCGGTGCTGATCGGCAGCGCCGCGTCTCGCCAGGCGGCGAAGCCGCCATCGAGCACCGCCACCGCGTCATGCCCGACCCAGCGCAGCATCCACCACAGGCGCGCCGCGTACATGCCGCCAGCGTCGTCGTAGGCGACGACCTGCGTCGTCTCCGATACGCCGTGGCTTCGCATCAGGGCGACGAAGTCTTCCGCGGAAGGCAGCGGGTGGCGGCCGTTGCGGCCAGTCTTGGGGCCAGAGAGATCGTCGTCGAGATGAAGGAAGCGGGCGTAGGGGATGCGGCCACTGGCGAATGCGTCGCGGCCGTACCCCGGCTTCGCAAGGTCGTGGCGGCAATCGAACACCACCAGCGAAGGCGCACCGAGGCGCGCCGCGAGTGCAGGCGCCTCGACCAGCGTGTGCCAGGTACTCATTCGACGGTTTCTCCGGCCAGCCAGGCGCGGGCCATGATTTCGTCGTCGAACAGCCGAAGCTCGGCGTTGATCAACGATTGCTCCAGCCAGGCACCGATCGAATCGAGATCGTTGGTCGTCAGTACCGCGATGCGGCCATCCTCGTTCTTGTAGCGGCGAGCGAAGCGGTAGTCCTCGATTGCGGCGTCGAGCGTAAGGCCATTCATCTCGCGCAAATCGACCAGCGCGCGCAGCGGCGCCCCGGTGCCGATCGCTGCTTCGACCTGGGCCTCGAACTGGCGGAAATCGGCCAGCGTGAGTTCTCCGAACACGACTGCCTCGACGCAGTTGTCACGCAGTTCTGCAGTGATCATCACGCACTCCTTGTGGATGGGACACGCCCATTATCCGCGCGGGGCACGCGGCGCTTCAATGCGGGGCATCAATTTAGTGCCCGCGTCGTCGCAGTTCAGTCCGTTTCAGCCGGCGGTGCGGGTTTGCGCGAGAGCCGCCCGGCGAGCGCGCCCGACAGCACGACCGCGACGATCCCGACCAGCGCGAGCGGGTCCAGCCGCTCGCCCCAGATCGCTGCGCCAAACATCGCGGCGAACACCACCGTGGTGTAAGAAAGGGAGGCCGCCACCAGGGTCTTGCCATAGCGGTAGGCGCGCGTCATGGCGAGTTGTGCGAGTGCGCCAAAGCCGCCGACGCCAAGCAGAATGGCGGCGTCGGTGAGCGTCCATGCGCCAGCGTGTGGTTTGAACAGCGCGAACGGCAGGCCGCCTGCGGCGCACACGGCCGAGAACCAGAACACCGTGCGCCATTCCGGCTCACCGGCTTCGCCGAGCTTGCGTACGTTCAGGTAGGCCACCGACGAGAGCGCGCCGGAGCACAGCCCGAAGACCGCGCCGTACCAGAGTGCCGGGTCGATGCTGGGCTTGAGCACCATCGCCACGCCGGCCAGGCCGATTGCCAGCGCGCCCCACATGCCGCGCCGCATCGGCTCATGCGCAAGTATCGCGACAAGTGCCGCGAGCCACAGCGGCGAGGTGTAGTTGAGCGTCACGGCAGCCGCCAGTGGCAGCGTCACGATGGCCAGGAAGTACAGCACCAGCGCAACGAAGCCGGATACCGAGCGCGCAAGGTGGGTGCGCCACATCGGCGTCATCACGGGGCGTCGTTGCCATGCGATCCAGGCACCGATCAGCAGCAGCGATACGAAACCCCGCCAGAACACCAGTTCGGCTGCATTGAAGCGCGTCGCACCGAGCTTGACGCAGGCCCCCATGCAGGCGAACAGCAGGCTCGCAACGAGCATCCAGAGCGATCCCATCGGCGCCGGGATCCGTTCAGGCAGGGTAGATGGCGCCGAGCACGCGCGGCCCGCGCGCCCCCGTAACCTCAGGCAGGTTGCCCGCGCTGCCGGCAAGGCAGCACTGCGCCAGCCATGCGAACGCGAGCGCCTCAAGGTAGTCGGGCGATACGCCCAGTTCCGCTGTCGAGGCGACGCGTACGCCCGGAGCGAGCGAAGTCAGTCGCCTCATCAAGCTCAGGTTATGCACGCCACCGCCGCACACCAGCAGCGCATCAGGGCGGCCGCATTCGCGCCAGGTGGCATCCAGAATGCTGCGCGCGGTCAGTTCCAGCAAGGTGGCCTGTACGTCGACCGCCATGTGGTGACTTAGTACCAGCGTATCGAGCCAGTCGAGGTTGAATTCCTCGCGCCCACAGCTCTTTGGTGCGGGTTGGGCCAGGAAAGGGTGGGCCAGCAGAGCCTGAAGCAGATCCGGCTGCACCGCGCCCTGGGCGGCCCATGCTCCGCCTGCGTCATACGCCGTGCCCAGATGCCGCGCGGCCCAACCGTCGAGCAGCATGTTGCCCGGCCCGGTATCGAACCCACGCGTACTGCGGCCCGGTGCGAGGTCGGTTACGTTCGAGATGCCACCCACGTTGAGCACCACGCGGTGCTCGCGCGCATCGCGCAGGATGCGGTCGTGGAAAGCCGGCACCAGCGGTGCGCCCTGTCCGCCCGCCGCGATATCGCGGTTGCGGAAGTCCGCAACGACCGTGATGCCGCAACGCTCTGCGAGCAAGGCGGGTTGATTCAGTTGCAGGCTGTAGCCGAGCGCGGGCTGGTGACGAACCGTCTGGCCATGGCAGCCGACCGCCGCAACATCTTCCGCCGCTAAACCTGCGGCTTGCAGTGCGGCCTGGGTGGCATCGGCGTAGAGCGCTGCGAGGCGCACTGACAGTTCTGACGCACGGCGTAGTTCGTCGTGCCCCGCGGCATTCAGCGCCAGCAGCGCGTCGCGCAGGTCTGAGGGGTAGGGGACGAAGGCGTTGGAAACGACGCGTGGATGCGGCGTCGCGAAATCCGCGATCACGGCATCCACGCCATCAAGGCTGGTGCCGGACATCAGCCCGGCAAACAGCGTCGTTTGTTTGCTCACTCCGCGCGTGCGACGCGAGAGGTCGGCGCCGCGTCGTTCAGCTGCGCAATGATCGTCGCGCTGTGCTGGCGGAAACGCGCCAGTTCGCTGCCCGACAGCGGCGGCGCATCGGGCAGGATGACCTTGAGCGGATCCTTGTGCTCGCCGGCGACACGGAATTCGTAGTGCAGATGTGGGCCGGTAGAGGAACCCGTATTGCCCACGGCGCCGATCGTGTCGCCCTGGTGGATACGCTGGCCCTGGCGCACATCGATGCGCGACAAGTGGCCGTAGGCGGTGGTGATGCCGCCAGCGTGCCGCAGCACGATGAAATTGCCGTAGCCGCCCTGGCGGCCGGCGAATTCCACGGTGCCGTCGGCCGTCGAGCGCACGCGGGTACCGATCGGTGCGCCGTAGTCGACGCCCTTGTGTGCGCGCATCGTGCCGTAGATCGGGTGCATCCGCATGCCCATGCCGGAAGTGACACGGGAAAACTCCAGCGGCGAGCGCAGGAAGCCGCGCTTGAGGCTCTTGCCCTCGGCGGTGTAGTAGTCGCCGCGACCGCCGTTCTCGTTCCACACAGCGGTGTAGCGGTGGCCGTCGTTGACGAACTCCGCCCCGAGAATCCGGCCGGTCTTGACCGGCATGCCACGGTGGTAGAGCACTTCGTAGATCACGCGGAAATGGTCGCCGCGGCGCAAATCGCGATGGAAGTCGATCTCCGAACCGAAAATCTCGGCCAACCCGACTGCGACGGAGTCCGGCAGACCCGCTTCGTCGGTCGCGCCGAACAGCGAGTTGCGGATCTCGGCGGACTTGGCCTGGATGCGAGTGTCGAACTCAACCGCGACGTCGCGAACCACGATCGATCCGTCACGCCGCTCAACCAGCAATTGCCGATCGTTTGAACTGCCGGGCAGTGCGAGCGTCAGCACGCGGCCACCGGCCGTCATCGACGCATGCACCGTGGCGCCCGGCGTCAGGCGACGCATTGCGTTCTGCGCGAGCGTGTGGGTCCGCAGCAGATCGGCGACTTCCGGATCGTCAATATTGAGACGCTGCAGCAGCGAGGCGAGGGTATCGCCGCGCTGGATGCGGTCTTCGCGGAAAAAGGCCGCATCGTCAGGAAGAATCTCGGCTTCGGGCGAAACGAGCAGGTTCTCGATGACCGCCTTCTGGTTGATCGTCGTGGCGTCAGGGCCAGGAATGACCGCAACCGCAGCCACCATGCCGAACACCGAGGCCCCGGCAATGCCGACCCCCGACCAAAACCAGACAGGACCCTGCTCTTTAAGTCCCTTAAGCCGCGCTAGAATAGAAACTTTTGTGTGGCTCATTTGCAACTGGCCGCGCGGTTAAATGCGGGCGATAGTAGCAAATTTCACGTTTCCGGATAGAAGGCATGACAGCGATCACTGAGCAACTCGAACTCATCAAGCGCGGCTCCGACGAACTCCTGATCGAGGCCGAACTGGTCGAGAAACTCAAGACTGGTCGTCCTCTCCGCATCAAGGCGGGCTTCGATCCGACTGCGCCTGATCTGCATCTTGGTCACACAGTGTTACTAAATAAGATGCGGCACTTTCAGGATCTGGGCCATCACGTCATGTTCCTGATCGGGGATTTCACCGCGTTGATCGGTGACCCGACTGGCAAGAACACTACCCGGCCGCCGCTGTCGGCTGAGCAGGTCGTTGCAAACGCCGAGACCTATAAAGAGCAGGTCTTCAAGATCCTCGATCCGGCAAAGACCGAAATCTGCTTCAACGCCTCCTGGTTCAACGAGCTGGGTGCCGCCGGAATGCTCAAGCTCGCTGCAACGCACACCGTGGCGCGGATGCTCGAGCGCGACGACTTCGCCAAGCGTTTTGGCAACAACCAACCGATTGCGATCCACGAATTCCTCTACCCGCTATGCCAGGGCTACGACTCGGTCGCGATGAAGGCCGATGTTGAACTGGGCGGTACGGATCAAAAGTTCAACCTGCTGATGGGGCGCGAGTTGCAGAAGCACCACGGCCAGTCGCCGCAGGTTGTGCTGATGATGCCGCTCCTCGAAGGCTTGGACGGTGTTAACAAGATGTCCAAGTCGTTGGGCAACTATGTCGGCATCAACGAGCCGCCGCGCGACATGTTCGGCAAGCTGATGTCGATCTCCGACACACTGATGTGGCGGTACTACGACCTGCTGTCGTTCCGCTCGAACGCTGAGATTGGTGCACTCAAGGCCGAAGTGGCTGCTGGGCGCAATCCGCGTGATGTGAAAGTCGAACTGGCGCAAGAAATCATTACGCGCTTCCACGGCCGCGCCGCCGCGGAGGATGCGTTGGCCGATTTCGAAGCGCGTTTTCAGCGCAATACAATTCCGGACGATGTTCCGGAGGTCACCGTCGAGGTCGGCGCGGGCATGGCGATCGCCCAGCTTCTTAAACAGGCGGGTCTGACTGCGAGTACTTCAGAAGCCATGCGCATGATCGAGCAGGGCGGCGTGCGAGCCGACGGAGAAAAGTTGTCCGACAAGGGGTTGGTGGTTAACGCCGGCAGCGTGATGGTTCTTCAGGTCGGCAAACGCAAATTCGCACGCGTGACGGCTGTCTGACGGCCGAGCAGAGGTTTCTCTGCTCGGCTCTTTCCAGGGTAAGACCAAACTTGGCAGATTAATTTGCTTTGACGGTTGACGCGAAAAGGCGGGGTCGCTATAGTCTCACCTCTCTGCTGCTGACGAAGCGAAAGCAACGGCGCAGTAGGGTTTCAAGCGGTTCTGGTTGTCGCGAATGCGGCGGCGAAAATGAAAAGCTTGACAGAAAATTTTGAGTTGGTAATATAGCCGGCTCAGCACAAACGACGCAGTCGGATGTGCGCAGTAAGAAGTTGAGCAGTTTGCAGTTGATCTTTAAAAATTTGGACAACCGATAAGTGTGGGTGCTCGGTTGAAGCGAATCGAAACTTCGGTTTCGAAAAAGCAAGAGACTTGAGTGCCAATACTACATCGTCAGTGATGATGAGTTTGGCCAATTTGGATTGAACTTAAGAGTTTGATCCTGGCTCAGATTGAACGCTGGCGGCATGCCTTACACATGCAAGTCGAACGGATCTAGGGGCTTGCTCCTAGGTTAGTGGCGAACGGGTGAGTAATGCATCGGAACGTACCCAGTCGTGGGGGATAACGTAGCGAAAGTTACGCTAATACCGCATACGTCCTGAGGGAGAAAGCAGGGGATCGCAAGACCTTGCGCGATTGGAGCGGCCGATGTCGGATTAGCTAGTTGGTGGGGTAAAGGCCTACCAAGGCAACGATCCGTAGCTGGTCTGAGAGGATGATCAGCCACACTGGGACTGAGACACGGCCCAGACTCCTACGGGAGGCAGCAGTGGGGAATTTTGGACAATGGGCGAAAGCCTGATCCAGCCATGCCGCGTGAGTGAAGAAGGCCTTCGGGTTGTAAAGCTCTTTCAGACGGAAAGAAAACTTCGAGGCTAATACCTTCGGAGGATGACGGTACCGTAAGAAGAAGCACCGGCTAACTACGTGCCAGCAGCCGCGGTAATACGTAGGGTGCGAGCGTTAATCGGAATTACTGGGCGTAAAGCGTGCGCAGGCGGTTTTGTAAGACAGCTGTGAAATCCCCGGGCTCAACCTGGGAACTGCGGTTGTGACTGCAAGACTTGAGTACGGCAGAGGGGGGTGGAATTCCTGGTGTAGCAGTGAAATGCGTAGATATCAGGAGGAACACCGATGGCGAAGGCAGCCCCCTGGGCCTGTACTGACGCTCATGCACGAAAGCGTGGGGAGCAAACAGGATTAGATACCCTGGTAGTCCACGCCCTAAACGATGTCGACTAGTTGTTCGGAGGGTAAAACCTTTGAGTAACGTAGCTAACGCGTGAAGTCGACCGCCTGGGGAGTACGGCCGCAAGGTTAAAACTCAAAGGAATTGACGGGGACCCGCACAAGCGGTGGATGATGTGGATTAATTCGATGCAACGCGAAAAACCTTACCTACCCTTGACATGTCAGGAACTTTCCAGAGATGGATTGGTGCCCGAAAGGGAGCCTGAACACAGGTGCTGCATGGCTGTCGTCAGCTCGTGTCGTGAGATGTTGGGTTAAGTCCCGCAACGAGCGCAACCCTTGTCATTAGTTGCTACGCAAGAGCACTCTAATGAGACTGCCGGTGACAAACCGGAGGAAGGTGGGGATGACGTCAAGTCCTCATGGCCCTTATGGGTAGGGCTTCACACGTCATACAATGGTCGGTACAGAGGGTTGCCAAGCCGCGAGGTGGAGCCAATCCCAGAAAGCCGATCGTAGTCCGGATCGTAGTCTGCAACTCGACTACGTGAAGTCGGAATCGCTAGTAATCGCGGATCAGCATGCCGCGGTGAATACGTTCCCGGGTCTTGTACACACCGCCCGTCACACCATGGGAGTGGGTTTCACCAGAAGCAGGTAGCCTAACCGCAAGGGGGGCGCCTACCACGGTGGGATTCATGACTGGGGTGAAGTCGTAACAAGGTAGCCGTACCGGAAGGTGCGGCTGGATCACCTCCTTTCTAGAGCAAAGCAGATGCCGAGCTCCCACAACTTATCGGTTGTTCAGTAAAGACAGCGGACGTGCAGGGTCTGTAGCTCAGCCGGTTAGAGCACCGTCTTGATAAGGCGGGGGTCGTTGGTTCGAATCCAACCAGACCCACCATCAAATACTGATGGGTTCGGCTCGTACCACGGAACATGGGGCTGTAGCTCAGCTGGGAGAGCACCTGGTTTGCAACCAGGGGGTCGTCGGTTCGATCCCGTCCAGCTCCACCAATCTTGGTTACGTCAAAAGTCGCGTCATGAATGCAGATGGTGTCTGCATTCATGACTCTTCTTGAGTCAGCTGTCGATCTTTAAAAATCTGGAAGGCATGTATGAAGTCAGCGTGATGAGCGCTGGGCTTCATAGGTTGTGATTGCATCGAATTACATTCCATCCTTTGAACCAGCGATGGGGTGTAAAGAAACATTTGGCGTTTGAATCAAACACTGTAACCGCCTGAAGCAATTCAGGGTTCAAGGTTATAGGATCAAGCGACTAAGTGCATGTGGTGGATGCCTTGGCGATCACAGGCGATGAAGGACGTGGCAGTCTGCGAAAAGCCTCGGGGAGCTGACAAGCAAGCTTTGATCCGGGGATGTCCGAATGGGGAAACCCACCTCTTACGAGGTATCCCGCACTGAATACATAGGTGCGCGGAGGCGAACGCGGCGAACTGAAACATCTAAGTAGCCGCAGGAAAAGAAATCAACCGAGATTCCCATAGTAGTGGCGAGCGAATTGGGAAGAGCCTGTACGTGATAATCGAATTGCTAGTGGAACGGTCTGGAAAGTCCGGCAATAAAGGGTGATAGCCCCGTACGCGAAAGCAAATCGATGGTACTAAGCGTACGACAAGTAGGGCGGGGCACGAGAAACCCTGTCTGAACATGGGGGGACCATCCTCCAAGGCTAAATACTCGTGATCGACCGATAGTGAACAAGTACCGTGAGGGAAAGGCGAAAAGAACCCCGGGAGGGGAGTGAAATAGATCCTGAAACCGCATGCATACAAACAGTGGGAGCCTCCTTGTGGGGTGACTGCGTACCTTTTGTATAATGGGTCAGCGACTTACGTTCAGTAGCGAGCTTAACCGAATAGGGGAGGCGTAGCGAAAGCGAGTCTGATAAGGGCGCTTTAGTTGCTGGGCGTAGACCCGAAACCGGATGATCTACCCATGGCCAGGATGAAGGTTGGGTAACACCAGCTGGAGGTCCGAACCCACTAGTGTTGAAAAACTAGGGGATGAGCTGTGGGTAGGGGTGAAAGGCTAAACAAATCCGGAGATAGCTGGTTCTCCCCGAAAGCTATTTAGGTAGCGCCTCGTGTATCACTCTCGGGGGTAGAGCACTGTAATCGTTGAGGGGGTCATTGCGATCTACCTCGCGATAGCAAACTCCGAATACCGAGAAGTGCGAGCACGGGAGACAGACCTGGGGTGCTAACGTCCTGGGTCAAGAGGGAAACAACCCAGACCGCCAGCTAAGGCCCCAAATGCGTGGCTAAGTGGAAAACGAGGTGGGAAGGCATAGACAGCTAGGAGGTTGGCTTAGAAGCAGCCACCCTTTAAAGAAAGCGTAATAGCTCACTAGTCGAGTCGTCCTGCGCGGAAGATGTAACGGGGCTCAAGCCACGAGCCGAAGCTGCGGATGTGTCTATGACACATGGTAGGGGAGCGTTCCGTAAGCCTGCGAAGGTGGATCGAGAGGTCTGCTGGAGGTATCGGAAGTGCGAATGCTGACATGAGTAGCGATAAAACGGGTGAAAAGCCCGTTCGCCGAAAGCCCAAGGTTTCCTACGCAACGTTCATCGGCGTAGGGTGAGTCGGCCCCTAAGGCGAGGCAGAAATGCGTAGTCGATGGGAAACAGGTCAATATTCCTGTACCGCTCTTTGATGCGATGGGGGGACGGAGAAGGTTAGGTCAGCCGGGTGTTGGACGTCCCGGTTCAAGCCTGTAGGCGTGCTGCGTAGGCAAATCCGCGCGGCTTAGCTGAGGGGTGATAACGAGCGAACTTGTTCGCGAAGTGACTGATACCAAGCTTCCAGGAAAAGCCTCTAAGCTTCAGTCAAAGAGTGACCGTACCGCAAACCGACACAGGTGGGCAGGTTGAAAATACCAAGGCGCTTGAGAGAACTCAGGAGAAGGAACTCGGCAAATTGATACCGTAACTTCGGGAGAAGGTATGCCCCGGTAGCTTGTAGGAGTACATCCGAAGGGCGATGGGGCCGCAGAGAATCGGTGGCTGCGACTGTTTAATAAAAACACAGCACTCTGCAAACACGAAAGTGGACGTATAGGGTGTGACGCCTGCCCGGTGCCGGAAGGTTAAGTGATGGGGTGCAAGCTCTTGATCGAAGCCCCGGTAAACGGCGGCCGTAACTATAACGGTCCTAAGGTAGCGAAATTCCTTGTCGGGTAAGTTCCGACCTGCACGAATGGCGTAACGATGGCCACACTGTCTCCTCCTGAGACTCAGCGAAGTTGAAATGTTTGTGAAGATGCAATCTACCCGCGGCTAGACGGAAAGACCCCATGAACCTTTACTGTAGCTTTGCATTGGACTTTGACGGGGCTTGTGTAGGATAGGTGGGAGGCTATGAAACGGTGACGCTAGTTGCCGTGGAGCCGTCCTTGAAATACCACCCTGGCGTCGTTGAGGTTCTAACCTTGGTCTGTGAATCCAGATCGGGGACCGTGCATGGTAGGCAGTTTGACTGGGGCGGTCTCCTCCTAAAGGGTAACGGAGGAGTACGAAGGTCTCCTAGGTACGGTCGGAAATCGTACTGATAGTGCAATGGCAAAAGGAGGCTTGACTGCGAGACCCACAAGTCGAGCAGGTGCGAAAGCAGGTCATAGTGATCCGGTGGTTCTGTATGGAAGGGCCATCGCTCAACGGATAAAAGGTACTCTGGGGATAACAGGCTGATTCCGCCCAAGAGTTCACATCGACGGCGGAGTTTGGCACCTCGATGTCGGCTCATCACATCCTGGGGCTGTAGCCGGTCCCAAGGGTATGGCTGTTCGCCATTTAAAGTGGTACGTGAGCTGGGTTTAAAACGTCGTGAGACAGTTTGGTCCCTATCTGCCGTGGGCGCTGGAAGTTTGAGGGGGCCTGCTCCTAGTACGAGAGGACCGGAGTGGACGGATCTCTGGTGTACCGGTTGTCACGCCAGTGGCATTGCCGGGTAGCTAAATCCGGAAGAGATAACCGCTGAAAGCATCTAAGCGGGAAACTCGCCTCAAGATGAGACTTCCCTCGAGACTCGATCTCGCTAAAGGGTCGTGGAAGACCACCACGTTGATAGGCTGGGTGTGGAAGCGCAGTAATGCGTTAAGCTAACCAGTACTAATTGCCCGTGCGGCTTGATCCTATAACCTTGAGCTAATCAAGGTGTGCGACATATCGCCAAATCAGCGATCGCAACCTATACATGCCTACCAGTTACAGTCTGACGCCCATAGCGCTTTGGTACCACCCCTTCCCATCCCGAACAGGACCGTGAAACAAAGCCGCGCCAATGATATTGCGGTCTCCCGTGAGAAAGTAGGTCAGCGTCAGACTACCCCATTCAAAAAACCCCCGCCGCTATTCAGCCGGTGGGGGTTTTTCTTCCCTGGAAGAGCGAGAGTGTTTTGATGAATCAAAACTGCGCTTGACAGAAAATTTTGAGTTGGTAATATAGCCGGCTCAGCACAAACGACGCAGTCGGATGTGCGCAGTAAGAAGTTGAGCAGTTTGCAGTTGATCTTTAAAAATTTGGACAACCGATAAGTGTGGGTGCTCGGTTGAAGCGAATCGAAACTTCGGTTTCGAAAAAGCAAGAGACTTGAGTGCCAATACTACATCGTCAGTGATGATGAGTTTGGCCAATTTGGATTGAACTTAAGAGTTTGATCCTGGCTCAGATTGAACGCTGGCGGCATGCCTTACACATGCAAGTCGAACGGATCTAGGGGCTTGCTCCTAGGTTAGTGGCGAACGGGTGAGTAATGCATCGGAACGTACCCAGTCGTGGGGGATAACGTAGCGAAAGTTACGCTAATACCGCATACGTCCTGAGGGAGAAAGCAGGGGATCGCAAGACCTTGCGCGATTGGAGCGGCCGATGTCGGATTAGCTAGTTGGTGGGGTAAAGGCCTACCAAGGCAACGATCCGTAGCTGGTCTGAGAGGATGATCAGCCACACTGGGACTGAGACACGGCCCAGACTCCTACGGGAGGCAGCAGTGGGGAATTTTGGACAATGGGCGAAAGCCTGATCCAGCCATGCCGCGTGAGTGAAGAAGGCCTTCGGGTTGTAAAGCTCTTTCAGACGGAAAGAAAACTTCGAGGCTAATACCTTCGGAGGATGACGGTACCGTAAGAAGAAGCACCGGCTAACTACGTGCCAGCAGCCGCGGTAATACGTAGGGTGCGAGCGTTAATCGGAATTACTGGGCGTAAAGCGTGCGCAGGCGGTTTTGTAAGACAGCTGTGAAATCCCCGGGCTCAACCTGGGAACTGCGGTTGTGACTGCAAGACTTGAGTACGGCAGAGGGGGGTGGAATTCCTGGTGTAGCAGTGAAATGCGTAGATATCAGGAGGAACACCGATGGCGAAGGCAGCCCCCTGGGCCTGTACTGACGCTCATGCACGAAAGCGTGGGGAGCAAACAGGATTAGATACCCTGGTAGTCCACGCCCTAAACGATGTCGACTAGTTGTTCGGAGGGTAAAACCTTTGAGTAACGTAGCTAACGCGTGAAGTCGACCGCCTGGGGAGTACGGCCGCAAGGTTAAAACTCAAAGGAATTGACGGGGACCCGCACAAGCGGTGGATGATGTGGATTAATTCGATGCAACGCGAAAAACCTTACCTACCCTTGACATGTCAGGAACTTTCCAGAGATGGATTGGTGCCCGAAAGGGAGCCTGAACACAGGTGCTGCATGGCTGTCGTCAGCTCGTGTCGTGAGATGTTGGGTTAAGTCCCGCAACGAGCGCAACCCTTGTCATTAGTTGCTACGCAAGAGCACTCTAATGAGACTGCCGGTGACAAACCGGAGGAAGGTGGGGATGACGTCAAGTCCTCATGGCCCTTATGGGTAGGGCTTCACACGTCATACAATGGTCGGTACAGAGGGTTGCCAAGCCGCGAGGTGGAGCCAATCCCAGAAAGCCGATCGTAGTCCGGATCGTAGTCTGCAACTCGACTACGTGAAGTCGGAATCGCTAGTAATCGCGGATCAGCATGCCGCGGTGAATACGTTCCCGGGTCTTGTACACACCGCCCGTCACACCATGGGAGTGGGTTTCACCAGAAGCAGGTAGCCTAACCGCAAGGGGGGCGCCTACCACGGTGGGATTCATGACTGGGGTGAAGTCGTAACAAGGTAGCCGTACCGGAAGGTGCGGCTGGATCACCTCCTTTCTAGAGCAAAGCAGATGCCGAGCTCCCACAACTTATCGGTTGTTCAGTAAAGACAGCGGACGTGCAGGGTCTGTAGCTCAGCCGGTTAGAGCACCGTCTTGATAAGGCGGGGGTCGTTGGTTCGAATCCAACCAGACCCACCATCAAATACTGATGGGTTCGGCTCGTACCACGGAACATGGGGCTGTAGCTCAGCTGGGAGAGCACCTGGTTTGCAACCAGGGGGTCGTCGGTTCGATCCCGTCCAGCTCCACCAATCTTGGTTACGTCAAAAGTCGCGTCATGAATGCAGATGGTGTCTGCATTCATGACTCTTCTTGAGTCAGCTGTCGATCTTTAAAAATCTGGAAGGCATGTATGAAGTCAGCGTGATGAGCGCTGGGCTTCATAGGTTGTGATTGCATCGAATTACATTCCATCCTTTGAACCAGCGATGGGGTGTAAAGAAACATTTGGCGTTTGAATCAAACACTGTAACCGCCTGAAGCAATTCAGGGTTCAAGGTTATAGGATCAAGCGACTAAGTGCATGTGGTGGATGCCTTGGCGATCACAGGCGATGAAGGACGTGGCAGTCTGCGAAAAGCCTCGGGGAGCTGACAAGCAAGCTTTGATCCGGGGATGTCCGAATGGGGAAACCCACCTCTTACGAGGTATCCCGCACTGAATACATAGGTGCGCGGAGGCGAACGCGGCGAACTGAAACATCTAAGTAGCCGCAGGAAAAGAAATCAACCGAGATTCCCATAGTAGTGGCGAGCGAATTGGGAAGAGCCTGTACGTGATAATCGAATTGCTAGTGGAACGGTCTGGAAAGTCCGGCAATAAAGGGTGATAGCCCCGTACGCGAAAGCAAATCGATGGTACTAAGCGTACGACAAGTAGGGCGGGGCACGAGAAACCCTGTCTGAACATGGGGGGACCATCCTCCAAGGCTAAATACTCGTGATCGACCGATAGTGAACAAGTACCGTGAGGGAAAGGCGAAAAGAACCCCGGGAGGGGAGTGAAATAGATCCTGAAACCGCATGCATACAAACAGTGGGAGCCTCCTTGTGGGGTGACTGCGTACCTTTTGTATAATGGGTCAGCGACTTACGTTCAGTAGCGAGCTTAACCGAATAGGGGAGGCGTAGCGAAAGCGAGTCTGATAAGGGCGCTTTAGTTGCTGGGCGTAGACCCGAAACCGGATGATCTACCCATGGCCAGGATGAAGGTTGGGTAACACCAGCTGGAGGTCCGAACCCACTAGTGTTGAAAAACTAGGGGATGAGCTGTGGGTAGGGGTGAAAGGCTAAACAAATCCGGAGATAGCTGGTTCTCCCCGAAAGCTATTTAGGTAGCGCCTCGTGTATCACTCTCGGGGGTAGAGCACTGTAATCGTTGAGGGGGTCATTGCGATCTACCTCGCGATAGCAAACTCCGAATACCGAGAAGTGCGAGCACGGGAGACAGACCTGGGGTGCTAACGTCCTGGGTCAAGAGGGAAACAACCCAGACCGCCAGCTAAGGCCCCAAATGCGTGGCTAAGTGGAAAACGAGGTGGGAAGGCATAGACAGCTAGGAGGTTGGCTTAGAAGCAGCCACCCTTTAAAGAAAGCGTAATAGCTCACTAGTCGAGTCGTCCTGCGCGGAAGATGTAACGGGGCTCAAGCCACGAGCCGAAGCTGCGGATGTGTCTATGACACATGGTAGGGGAGCGTTCCGTAAGCCTGCGAAGGTGGATCGAGAGGTCTGCTGGAGGTATCGGAAGTGCGAATGCTGACATGAGTAGCGATAAAACGGGTGAAAAGCCCGTTCGCCGAAAGCCCAAGGTTTCCTACGCAACGTTCATCGGCGTAGGGTGAGTCGGCCCCTAAGGCGAGGCAGAAATGCGTAGTCGATGGGAAACAGGTCAATATTCCTGTACCGCTCTTTGATGCGATGGGGGGACGGAGAAGGTTAGGTCAGCCGGGTGTTGGACGTCCCGGTTCAAGCCTGTAGGCGTGCTGCGTAGGCAAATCCGCGCGGCTTAGCTGAGGGGTGATAACGAGCGAACTTGTTCGCGAAGTGACTGATACCAAGCTTCCAGGAAAAGCCTCTAAGCTTCAGTCAAAGAGTGACCGTACCGCAAACCGACACAGGTGGGCAGGTTGAAAATACCAAGGCGCTTGAGAGAACTCAGGAGAAGGAACTCGGCAAATTGATACCGTAACTTCGGGAGAAGGTATGCCCCGGTAGCTTGTAGGAGTACATCCGAAGGGCGATGGGGCCGCAGAGAATCGGTGGCTGCGACTGTTTAATAAAAACACAGCACTCTGCAAACACGAAAGTGGACGTATAGGGTGTGACGCCTGCCCGGTGCCGGAAGGTTAAGTGATGGGGTGCAAGCTCTTGATCGAAGCCCCGGTAAACGGCGGCCGTAACTATAACGGTCCTAAGGTAGCGAAATTCCTTGTCGGGTAAGTTCCGACCTGCACGAATGGCGTAACGATGGCCACACTGTCTCCTCCTGAGACTCAGCGAAGTTGAAATGTTTGTGAAGATGCAATCTACCCGCGGCTAGACGGAAAGACCCCATGAACCTTTACTGTAGCTTTGCATTGGACTTTGACGGGGCTTGTGTAGGATAGGTGGGAGGCTATGAAACGGTGACGCTAGTTGCCGTGGAGCCGTCCTTGAAATACCACCCTGGCGTCGTTGAGGTTCTAACCTTGGTCTGTGAATCCAGATCGGGGACCGTGCATGGTAGGCAGTTTGACTGGGGCGGTCTCCTCCTAAAGGGTAACGGAGGAGTACGAAGGTCTCCTAGGTACGGTCGGAAATCGTACTGATAGTGCAATGGCAAAAGGAGGCTTGACTGCGAGACCCACAAGTCGAGCAGGTGCGAAAGCAGGTCATAGTGATCCGGTGGTTCTGTATGGAAGGGCCATCGCTCAACGGATAAAAGGTACTCTGGGGATAACAGGCTGATTCCGCCCAAGAGTTCACATCGACGGCGGAGTTTGGCACCTCGATGTCGGCTCATCACATCCTGGGGCTGTAGCCGGTCCCAAGGGTATGGCTGTTCGCCATTTAAAGTGGTACGTGAGCTGGGTTTAAAACGTCGTGAGACAGTTTGGTCCCTATCTGCCGTGGGCGCTGGAAGTTTGAGGGGGCCTGCTCCTAGTACGAGAGGACCGGAGTGGACGGATCTCTGGTGTACCGGTTGTCACGCCAGTGGCATTGCCGGGTAGCTAAATCCGGAAGAGATAACCGCTGAAAGCATCTAAGCGGGAAACTCGCCTCAAGATGAGACTTCCCTCGAGACTCGATCTCGCTAAAGGGTCGTGGAAGACCACCACGTTGATAGGCTGGGTGTGGAAGCGCAGTAATGCGTTAAGCTAACCAGTACTAATTGCCCGTGCGGCTTGATCCTATAACCTTGAGCTAATCAAGGTGTGCGACATATCGCCAAATCAGCGATCGCAACCTATACATGCCTACCAGTTACAGTCTGACGCCCATAGCGCTTTGGTACCACCCCTTCCCATCCCGAACAGGACCGTGAAACAAAGCCGCGCCAATGATATTGCGGTCTCCCGTGAGAAAGTAGGTCAGCGTCAGACTACCCCATTCAAAAAACCCCCGCCGCTATTCAGCCGGTGGGGGTTTTTCTTTTCAGCATCTCATCTTCTGTGGCCGCCGTAGCGGGCCACTCAACCACGTCGTACCCTCCAACCGCAATTGAGCCGAAACAGAAGCGCCTCGCGACGCCCGACGTACGCGCTTGCGTTTCGCTGCACTGAACCCAAGACCCAGATGAGGCGTTTGAGGTCGGGCTCGCTTCGCCATCTAATAACGTCAGAACGCGTTGCGCCGGCTTGCCGATTCAAAAGTCCATCGCTGACGGGGGGCGATAGATGCACCTGTTGAAGGCAGTGGCGCCCGAAGCGAAGCGCAGAACGGTCGGATAGCGGTTACGTGGCGCCTCTGGTGACCTGTCCCCGCGCTGCTCACTCGAATGGCCTTCGAGCAAGTGCGGTCAAGCACGACTTCTCCAATTGAATCAGTATCTTGGCTTACAAGAAGGCGCTGCATTCGTGCAGCGCTTTTCGTTTTTTTGCGGGCAGGGCGCCGAGAATCCCTCTGGTGTGCTGCGGACGGATAACCCACGAGGATCCCAAGTGAATTCGTTGAATCGTCTGATGAAGTGTGGTGTGCGCGCGTTGGCGCTCGGTGTCTTGGTAGCTTGTTCGGCGCCCGCTATGGCCTGGGAGAAGGGCAAGCTACTGATCTGGGTTGGCGACGATCGGGCGGCGAAGGGAATGCGGAAGATTGCGGCGAGCTACACCCAGAAGACGGGGATCAAGGTCGTGGTCGAAGTGCCGGAGAACCCGACCGGCGCCTTCGAGGCGGCCATGGCATCCGGTAACGGGCCGGATGTGTTCATGTGGCCGCATGACCGCATTGGCGAGTGGTCAGCGCACGGCTGGCTCGCGTCGCTCGCCGTGACGCAAACGCTCAAGGGCAACATCGTTCAGGTTGCCTGGGATGGCGTGACGTCAAAGGGAAAGGTGTGGGCCTACCCGGTGGCGGTCGAAGCGCTGAGTCTCGTCTACAACAAGACGCTTGTCGCCACACCGCCGAAGTCGTTCGAGGAGATCCCTGCACTCAATGCCGGACTCAAGGCCAAGGGCGTCGCGGCGATTGGTTGGGAGGTGAACAACCCGTATTTCTCCTGGCCGCTGCTTGCTTCGAACGGTGGTTATGTGTTCAGGCGCGACTTGTTGGGTAACTATGAGCCGAAGAACACCGGGGTCAATCATCCGGGCGCGGTGCAGGGGGCGGACGTACTTCAGAAGCTTGTGAAGACAGGGGTGTTGAATGCCAGCCAACAGACCGGCGATGTGGAAGCGGCGATGAAGGGTGGCAAGCTTGCAATGATGCTGACCGGCCCGTGGGCATGGGAAGGGCTGAGCAAGGCAGGTGTGAAGTTCGGCATTGCTCCGATTCCGTCGCTGAACGGGCAACCGGCGAGCCCGTTTGTAGGGGTCCTGGGCGCGATGATCACGGCAAAGTCGCCGAACCGCGAAGCGGCGGTTCAGCTGCTCGAACAACACCTGCTTCCGGCTGAGGGCCTGCTGGCGTTCAACAAGGAACGTCCGCTAGGGATTCCGGCGTCGAAAGAGATCTTCTGGGATTTCTATGCAGACCCGCAGATCCGGCAAGCCATGGAGAGCGTTTTTTCCGGTAAGCCTATGCCGAACAATCCGGAGATGCAGTATTTCTGGAAGAACCTCGGCGGCGCATTGCAGGACATCACCATCAACGGTCGCAAGCCGAAGGACGCCTTGGATGCTGCCGCGAAGAACATAGCGAACGGCGTCTAAACGCGTGTTTTAGGCGGAGAAAGCGCCCACCGAAAGGTGGGCGTTTTTGTTTCCGGCTTTGCCTCTCCGCACTGTTGCGCACGGCCTGGTTGACCGGTTCGGTGGTGTATTCACTGTGGGCGCGGCATGATTCGCTGTTTATATGATCCGGAGAGATCCATGACACTTGGAACCCCGCTGACCGCATCGGCCACCCGCGTGATGCTGCTTGGCGCCGGCGAACTCGGCAAGGAAGTCATCATTGCATTGCAGCGCCTGGGCTGCGAAGTCATTGCGGTGGACCGATACCCGAATGCGCCAGGCCATCAGGTTGCGCATCGGGCACATACGATTGATATGACCGATGCCTCCGCCGTGCGAGCGTTGGTCGAGTCCGAGCGGCCCGCGCTGATTGTTCCGGAGATTGAGGCGATCGCCACCGACGAGTTGGCGCGGATCGAGGCGGACGGATTGGCAGAGGTGATCCCGACCGCGCGTGCCGCGCAGCTGACGATGCACCGTGAAGGCATCCGTCGGCTCGCCGGTGAGACGCTTGGCTTGCCAACATCTCCCTACGCATTCGCCGACTCGCTCGACGAGTTGCGGGCTGCGATCGACGGTGGCATCGGCTACCCGTGCGTGATCAAGCCGGTGATGTCGTCCTCGGGAAAAGGGCAGTCGACCGTGCGCTCACCGGACGAGCTGGCTGCTGCGTGGGACTATGCGGCGCGCGGCGGCCGCGTGAATCAGGGGCGGGTCATCGTCGAAGGCTTCATCGATTTCGACTATGAGATTACGCAACTGACGGTGCGCGCGGTGGGCGCGGGTGGCGAAGTCGAGACCTATTTCTGCGACCCGATCGGCCATGTGCAGGTATCGGGGGATTATGTCGAGAGCTGGCAACCGATGGCGATGTCGGCGACGGCCTTGGAGCGTTCCCGTGATATCGCAGGGAAGGTGACGGCAGCTTTGGGCGGGCGCGGGATCTTTGGTGTCGAACTCTTCGTGAAGGGTGACCAGGTCTGGTTCTCCGAGGTCAGCCCGAGGCCCCACGATACTGGTCTTGTGACGCTTGCCTCGCAGCGATTCTCGGAATTCGAACTACATGCGCGTGCAATTCTTGGCCTGCCAGTTGATGTGACGCTGCGGCGCCCCGGAGCCAGTGCGGTAATCTACGGCGGCGTCGATGCCAAGGGCATCGTGTTTGATGGCGTCGCGGAAGCGCTGCAAGTGCCTGAGAGCGATCTGCGCTTGTTTGGCAAGCCGGAATCCTTTGTCAGACGGCGCATGGGCGTTGCGCTTGCGACTGCCGATGACACGGACACGGCCCGGGCGCGAGCAAAGGAAGCCGCAGGGCGGGTCAAGCCCCGCGCGGCATAAGAAGACTGATCATTAAAGGGCGATGCGACGTACGTCGCCCAATTCCCGCAGGCTGCAAACCGGAGGAGACAGCAAGTCATGAAATGTTCGCGCCTTGTCGTAAAGGTGCTGGCGGGAGTCGTATTCGCCGGCGCATTGGCTGCCCAACCCGCGTTTGCGTGGGAGAACGGGAAATTGCTCATCTGGGTGAACAACGACAAGGGCTGGAAGGGGCTTCAGAAGGTGGGCGACGAGTTCACCAAGAAGACCGGAATCAAGGTCAAGGTCGAGACGCCTGACAATCCGACCGAGGCCTTTGCCGCCGCGATGGCGAAGGGCAATGGACCGGACATCTGGATCTGGCCGCACGACCGCATCGGTGACTGGGTCAAGAATGGCTGGCTGACGCCGGTCGAACCCAGCCCGGCATTGAAGACTGGTACGGTGCAGATCGCGTGGGACGGCTTTACGACCCAGGGCAAGCAGTGGGGCTATCCGATTGCCGTCGAGGCGATCTCGCTGATTTACAACAAGGCGCTGATCGACAAGCCGCCGCGCACCTACGAAGAGTTCGCCGAGATCGAAGCCAGCCTCAAGGGCAAGGGGATTCGCGCCGTGGGCTGGGAGACGCAAAGCCCTTACTTCACATGGCCGATGCTCGCGGCTAACGGTGGCTATCCGTTTCAGCGCGATTTGCTGGGTAACTACCTTGGCAAGGACACGGGCATCAATCATGCCGGTGCGGTGAAAGGGGCCGAAGTGCTGGTCAAGCTGATCAAGGCTGGCGCTGTGCAGCCGGCCTTGTCCTACGCGGATGCCGAAGAGGCGATGAAGACCGGCAAGCAGGCGATGTGGATCAACGGCCCCTGGGCTTGGGAAGGCCTGCACAAAGCGGGGATCAAGTTCGGTATTGCTCCGCTGCCAACCGTCGCAGGCCAGCCTGCACGCCCGTTCGTGGGCGTGCTCGGCGCCATGCTGCCGAAGGGCTCACCGAACCGTGCTGCGGCGGTCAACCTGATCGAGAATTTCCTGCTGACGCCGGAAGGTATCAAACTTGTGAATGACGACAAGCCGATTGGTGTCCCCGCGAGCAAGGCGGTGTTCTGGGACTTCTTCCAGGACACCCAGATCAGGCAAGCGATGGAAGGCGTGTTTGCGGGGCGGCCGATGCCGAACAACCCGGAAATGCAATACTTCTGGAAGAACCTGTCCAGCGCCCTCAAGGACATCACCACCAGCAGCAAGAAGCCGAAGGACGCGCTTGACACCGCCGCAAAGGCGATCGTTGCGGGTCAGTAAGCCCGCGGCTCTCGGCTCGTTAAGTCGAAAAGGAAGCGCATCGCCCGAGTGGATCGGGCGGTGCGTTTCTTATTTGCTCTGTCGCTCGGTGTAGCGTCTTCGAAAACACCTCCGGCATTCAGCGGCCGGCGTTGAGTGCGGCGAGTTGCCGCTGAGCGTCGTCGAGATCCTTGCCGTATTCCGTGAGGTAGCGCGTTCGCTCATCGCTCTGCCACTCGGTGTCGGAGAAGCTGTTGAGTGAATAGCTGGCCGTCGTGCGGACGACTCCGGGGAGCCTTGGCATCAAGGCGCGGTCCGGATGGCCTTGTTCACGAAGAAGGTAACCGTCGACGTCGCGCACTGTGAGCGGGAAGCTGGGCTTTGCGTCGCGGATCAGTTTCCCGAACACGGTGAGTGCGACTTCCTTGGTGCCCGTTTCAAGTTCATCGTTGAAGGTCGCAAGTGCGAAGGCGTGGCCGCTGGCGTCGTCGACCCGGGCGTTGATGATGTAACGGCCTGCCTGCCTCACGTCGATCGGTACGCGGAGGACGAGCGAGCCCGCTTCCAGCGAATCCTTGAAGGGGCCGGCCCATAAGGCCGGTGGCTGTGGCGAATAGACCACGTCGAAGATGTGCTGCCCGGTGCGTTCGCCCGCGCGAAAGGCCAGCTCCACGCGGATCGTGCCGTCGAAGGCGGCGAGCGTCGTTTGCGCTGGCAACAGCACTGAGGATTGCGTGCCGTCGTTGGCCTCCGCGTCGCCCGCCTGGCCTTGGTCATTGAAGTGCATCGCCACCGATTGCGGCGAAGCGTTCGCGGCGTTTGCCAGACCGGTCGCGCGAGCGTTGGTGACCTCCAGTGGTAGGCGGTTGCCGTCGCGGTCGCGTGCGGCGATCATGAAGACCACATCCTCGCCGCTGGCGACGAACACGCGGCTCTGACTGGTGAGAATGCGGATCGAGGGATCCGCTTCGTCGCTGCCATTGTTGAGCGGGCGATCTTCCGTGACTGGCCGGTTGGGGTAGAGCTGATCTGCGTTCTCGGCTGCGGGGCGCGAGCTGAAAGGGTACATGGTGGCTTTGCGGTAGCCCTCCAACGCGGCCTTGGCTCGTGCGGCGCGCTCTTGCCACAGGGCAAGCGCGGCCGCCCGCTCGGAGGCCGTCATCAGGCTGCCGCCGTCCGTTGCGGCATTGGCGGCGAAGGTTGGCTGATCTGGCGTCGATACGCGAGCGCTGGAACCGATGCGTTCCGCCAGATGTGCCGATGCCGCGGGCCAGAGAAGCCATGCCAGCCCCGCGGCGCCAAGTGCTAATGCGGCGATGCGGGCGGCGGCGCGCAGCAAGGGGCCGCGCGCGCCATGCGGCCGCTTTTCAGCGGGCATTGTTCACCACATCGGTTCGCACAACCGAAACAATGCCGCCCCAGGCGCCATTGGTGTAGTGGTTGTAGGCTTCACCATCGTCGCGGAACTTCACCGTGTGGTAGCTCCATTTCGCGGAGCCACCCTCGTTGTTCGCCGTGCCCAGCGTGAGATCGTTGCAGAACCAGTCGGACGGATTGCAGAAGCTCGCGCCGGAAGAGCCGGAGACCCCGCCCGTCGAGTGATAGGCGACGACCTCGTCGTCCTGCCCCGGCAACACGCTGGAATACAAGGTGCCCTTGGCACCAGCAAACATATTGAACGACACCGCGCGCGTTGCGTTGTGGTTGTAAAGCGCGCGGGCGGTGGTGGTCTTCAGATCCTGCGTCAGCACGTCGGACACCGCCCAGGAGCCGATATCAGCGAGTTCGGAACCGCCGCCGGCACCGGACGCAACGTTGATCCACTTGATGTTCCAGCCTGTCTGCGTGGTGCCGTCGCTGTTGCTGCAGGTGCCTGAAGCATCGGGCTGCGGGTTCTTCTTGTAACGGGTGGAGCCACCGTAGTTGGCCATCGTGTAGCCGATCATCAGGTCGCCCGCGCTATGCACCGCGATGTAGCACCAGTTGTTGCCGGTGCAGAAGCAATCCAGCGCGTTGCGGATCAGGTAGTTCTGTTCGGCGATGTGGCTCTTGCCATCCCAGTTCACCGCCTTCTTGTTCACGCCGGCCGCCGTGCTGGCCGGCCCCCAGTAGGTGAAGCTGTCGTAATTGCCGATCTGCCCACCGCCGTTGCGGCCGTTGATCCAGAGCGTGAAGTTGGCGGCCATGGCCGGTGCGGCGAGGAGGGTAAGAAGGACTGCGATGGCGAGGCGCTGCGGTTTCGTCATGGTGCGTGCTCCGTTTGGGTGAGTGACACGATGCGATGCGCTTCAACGCAGCGGGTGGCGCGCGTCGAAGTCGGGCTTGCCGGATCTACGGCCTTCGGGGCAAGCGAGTGTTGCCTCGCGGCAGGGCTGGGCGAGGAAACGCGCCGCAATATATCCGCCTCGCATGCCCCTGTGGTGACAGGCTTTGAGGGCCTGTTGCGCTGCTGCCAGCGCACAAAATTCCCATACCGACCGGTATGGTGAAACGCATGGCGCAGGGGCGCCGACAGGCCATTGCTGTACCCTCGGCCTCGGCAGCGGGTGCCGGTTGTTACGGCGTTGCAACACGTCGCGCCAGACTCGCCGTGTGGCGCTCTACAATCGAGTGGTGCGCCCATCCCGCCTGCCCAAGCCGCTCTTCCCGTTGATCGCGATCATGCTGTTCGGCCATGTCGCGGTATCCGGTGGACGGGTCGCATCGTCCGTGTTCGTGCTGCAATCGGGCGCAGGCGAATCTGCGGTTGGTTTGCTGATTGGTCTCTACAGCGTTGTGTCGGTGCTGCTTGGTTTGCAGTTCGGTCGCTGGAGTGACCGCTTCGGTCCGCGCCGCGTGGTACGTGGCGGCTTGTTGTCGATCCTGGTGGGCATCTTGCTGCCGGTGTGCTGGCCAGCGCTGCCATCGATGCTGGCGGGCGCGGTGTTCTGCGGCACCGGGGTGACGGTGGCCTCCGTGGCGATACAGCATGCGGTCGGCGGCTTGCCGATAGAAACCACACAGCAGCGCGTTGCGCTGTTCGGCTGGCTCACGCTGGGGCATTCCACTTCGTCAGTGCTCGGCCCGTTCATTGCCGGGGCGATGATCGATGCCGCCGGATTTCGCGCGGCGTTTGCCGTGTTGTGCATGGGCACGTTGCTGGCGCTGTTGCTCACACGCAGGGTCGCCGATACACACGGCGATGAAGCCATGCCGCCGCAAAGCCAGCATGCCCAGGGGTGGCGTGGTCTGCTCGCTGACCCATGGCTGCGAACCATCTATCTGCTGACCTCGGCCAACGCTGTGGCGTGGGATGCCTTCACCTTCCTCGGGCCGGTGCTGGGGCACCGCGCCGCGCTGAGCGCGACGGCGATCGGCACGATGATGTCCTGCTTCGCGCTGGGCACGTTCGCTGTGCGCGCCGTGATCCCGTGGGTGGCGCACCGCCTGGGCGAATGGCGGATGTTGGCGGCCGCTCTCGCGCTAATCGCCTGCGTGTGGGCACTGCTTCCGTTTGCGCGCGCGGGTGCGCCATTGTTTCTGCTGGCTTTCCTGCTCGGCTCCGGCGTTGGTTGTGGTCAGCCTAACGTGCTGTCATTGCTGCATCGGTTCGCGCCGGCGGGGCGGGTTGGGGAGGCGATTGGCCTGCGCTCGCTGTTCGGCAATCTGTCGGGTGTTGGCGTGCCGTGGCTGTTTGGCGCGACCGCGGCGATAGCGGGCTTATGGCCGGTCTGCTGGCTGATCGCAGGCGCTGCGGCAGTTGCGTCGATGCGAGCGCGTCGCGGGGCCCAGCTGGGCTGAGCGCACTAGGCGGTCAACAGCCTTTGGCGCGCATGTGCTCCTTGAGTTGTTCGAGCATCGAGTCGCCGACGTCGCGTACGAAGGCCGGCTCATCGCGTGGCCGGCGCGTGATGGCGCGCTCGGTTTCCTCTTGATACTGGCGCATTGCCGTGCAGCCTGACTGCTCGATCCGGCAGCCTTTCTCCCTGGCCTCGCTCAGCGACGCCGATGACGACAGGTTGCGACAGGCCGCGCTGGTGGGCCCGTATTCGTCGGCAAGGCTATTGCGGCGGCTTCGTGCAGGTGCAGTGGCAGAGGGCTCGCGCGTGGCCTGGACGGGCGTTGGTGTGATACCGCCGGGCTTTACGACATCGACGGACTGCGCGCTTTGCCTGGGTGGTGGAACGTCGCTGTAGTGGACCTTGCCCTGCTCGTCGGTCCATTTGTATAGACCTGCGTGAGCCGGCAGCGAGAACAGACAGAGGAGCAGGGTGGCGATTCGCATGAGTGTTTGGCACGTTGGAGGCCCAGGCATCTTAGCCGCGCGGCACGCCACCTGATTGACCGGATCGGGGCAGCGGCGGCGGGTCGTTATAATTGGCCCGATGCAGCCCACCCTCGACGCCGCGCCAGCGGCACCTGCGCTCGACACCCTTCGCCATGTCTTCGGCTACCCGGCCTTCCGCGGGCAGCAGCAGGCGATCGTCGAGCATGTAGCAAACGGGGGCGATGCCCTGGTGCTGATGCCCACAGGTGGCGGCAAGTCCTTGTGTTACCAGATCCCGTCACTGCTGCGCGAAGGCTGCGGCATTGTCGTCTCGCCACTGATCGCACTGATGCAGGATCAAGTCAGCGCGCTGAAGCTGCTCGGTGTGCGTGCTGCCTTTCTGAACTCGACGCTGGAGCTCGAGCATGTGTCGGTGATCGAGCGCGAGTTGCTTGAGGGCGAGCTGGACATGCTCTATGTGGCGCCGGAGCGCCTGATGACGCCGCGCTTCCAGCAATTGCTGGGGCAGGCGCGGATCGCGCTTTTCGCGATCGACGAGGCGCATTGCGTATCGCAATGGGGGCACGACTTCCGCCCAGAGTACATCCAGCTCTCGGTGCTGCACGAACGCTTCCCGAACATTCCGCGCGTCGCGCTGACCGCCACGGCGGATAACGCCACCCGCGCAGAGATCATCGAGCGCTTGCAGTTGCAGCACGCCGAGGTCTTCCTCTCCAGCTTCGACCGTCCGAACATCCGCTACACGGTGGTGGAGAAGGACAACCCGCGCAAGCAGCTGCTGCGATTCATTCGCAGCACGCACGAGGGCGATTCCGGCATCGTCTATTGCCTGTCGCGCAAGAAGGTCGAAGAGACCGCGAAGTGGCTGCGCGGGGAAGGGCTCAACGCCTACCCGTACCACGCGGGGCTCGACGCCGAAACGCGGGCCACGCACCAGAACAAGTTCATCCGCGGTGATGGCGTGATCATGGTTGCGACCGTTGCCTTCGGCATGGGCATCGACAAGCCCGATGTGCGTTTCGTTGCGCATCTGGATTTGCCCAAGTCGCTTGAAGCCTACTATCAGGAAACCGGCCGTGCGGGGCGCGACAGCCTGCCAAGCAACGCATGGATGGCCTACGGCTTGCAGGACCTGGTGCTGCAGCGCGAGATGATCGAGCAATCGCAGGCGCCAGACGAAGTGAAGCGGGTTGAGCGGCAAAAACTTGACGCGCTGCTCGGCTATTGCGAGGCGCCCGCCTGCCGGCGCGAAGTGCTGCTGCGCTATTTTGGCGAGACTTCGTCGCCCTGCGGCAACTGCGACATGTGCCTGACGCCGCCGCAAACCTGGGATGCATCCGTCGCGGCGCAGCAAGCGCTGTCGACGATCTATCGAAGCGGCCAGCGGTATGGCGCTGGCCATCTGATCGACATCCTCCAGGGGCGTGAGACCCCCAAGGTGGTCGAGCGCGGCCACCAGCATCTGACCACCTTCGGTATCGGCAAGGCGGTGAGCGACGTGCAGTGGAGCTCGCTGCTGCGCCAGATGGTGGCGCAAGGCTTGATTGGCGTGAACGAGCACGGCGGCTTGCTACTGTTGGAGCCGTGCCGGCCAATTCTGCGTGGCGAGGCGGAGTTCATGGCACGCAAGGTGCGCGAAGCGACGCCGGGCGGTGCCACCAGCGTGCGCAAGGAGATCGAGTTCGAGAGCGACGAGGCGCGTGCCTTGTGGGCCGCGCTGCGGCAATGCCGACGCAAGCTGGCCGAAGAGAACAACGTTCCGGCATACATCGTGTTCGGCGACGCGACCCTCAAGCAAATGCTGGAGCGAAGGCCGGCGAGCCTCGCCGAAATGTCGGAGCTCTCCGGCGTCGGCGACAAGAAGCTGGAGCGTTACGGCGAAGAGTTCCTCGAAGTGCTCAAGGGCCATGCCCGCCAATACGGCTGACGAATTCAAGCAAAGGAACGGACATGGAATGGCTGTGGCTTTTGGCGATCGCGCTGATGTTGATCGGAATTGCCGGCGTGGTGCTGCCGGTTCTGCCGGGCACGCCGCTACTCTTTGCGGGCATGCTGTTGGGTGCCTGGCTGGACGATTTCGGCAAGGTCGGTGTTATCGCGGTGGTGGTGCTGGGTGCGCTGGCGGTGCTCGCCTGGGCGATTGATTTCGTCGCTGGCATCCTTGGAACGAAGCTGGTTGGCGCCAGCGGTTATGCGATGGCGGGCGCCGGAATCGGAGGGCTCGTCGGGCTCTTTGGCGGCATTCCGGGGCTGATCCTGGGGCCCGTCATCGGCGCGGCGGCAGGCGAGCTCTATGCCCGCAAGGATGCGCAACAAGCGGCCAAGGCGGGTGTTGCTGCTGGGCTTGGTTTCGTCGTCGCCATGGCAGCCAAGTTGGGTATCACGGTCGCCATGATCGGCGTATTTCTCTTCGCGTACTTCGTTTGACACAGGCATTTCAGCGCTGAGCTGCCTGTCTCCCACGTCATCACCGCTTCGCTGCACGCCGCTTGGCGCAAGGGGTTTCGCTGGGATGACTAGGGAAAACCCTTAAAACGTCAGATTCAGCAATTTCCGACTAATTCGCTGCTGGCGGCACCTCCAGAATCCGTTTGGCATGTGCAAGTGCACCTGTCGAACCCTCACCGACTTTTGGCCTGGAGCCCCCATTCATACTCCGGGCCGGAGTTGTTTCTGGAGCAGGAATGACTTCTTCGACTCTTGGTCGCCGTTGCGCGATCTGGCTGGCGCTCGCGGGTGCCGGACTCTCGCTGGCCCCGGGCGCATGGGCTGCTGACTGGAAGCCGGGCGTACCGCGCACGGCCTACGTCAATCTATTCGAGTGGAGCTGGGCGTCGGTGGCGCGCGAATGCGTGACCGAACTGGGTCCGAAAGGCTATGCGGCGGTGCAGGTGTCGCCCCCGCAGGAGCATGTGAAGGGTACCGAGTGGTGGACCCGCTACCAGCCCGTGAGCTACAAGCTGGATTCGCGCAGCGGGAATCGTCGCGAGTTCTACGCGATGGTGCAGATCTGTAAGGCAGCGGGCGTGGACGTCTACGTCGACGCCGTGATCAACCACATGGCAACGCCGCCTGCGACGACGGCTGTGGGTGTCGGTGGTTCCAGCTACAGCAGCTACAACTTCCCGGCTGTGCCCTATACCGCCGCGAGTTTCCACCCGAAGTGCACGATTGCGTCGACCGATTACGATGGCAATCGCAACAACGTGACCCAGTGCGAAATGCCGGGCCTGCCGGACCTGGATACCAGCAACCCGGCGGTGCAGGACCGTATCGCGGCCTACATGAAGGACCTGCTCTCGCTTGGCGTTGCGGGCTTCCGCATCGATGCCGCCAAGCACATCAAACCCGACGAGCTGGCGGCCATCAAGGCGAAGGTGCCGGGCTCATACTTCCTGACGCAGGAAGTGATCAAGGACGGTTCGCTGTACGACTCGGGCGACATCAACCGCTACCCGGAAATCGGGACGGTGAACGAGTTCAGTTACGTCTATGCCATGAAGAACATGTTCATGAATCTTTATGGCTTCAACCTCTCGCGCATGCCGGAAGCGTTTGCCAACTGGGGCATGTACCCGAGCAGCAAGGCCACGGTGTTCGTGAACAACCACGATACCGAGCGCAAGTACTGCGACAAGTACGCGCCGGGGGCCAATTGCGATTCGATGAACACCTTCAACGGCGACAAGCTCTTCCTCGCCAACGTGTTCATGCTCGGCTATCCGTACGGCTATCCGCAGGTGATGTCGGGCTATCACTTCAACAGCCACGACATGGGTCCGGTTGGTCAGCCGTACAAGGGCTTCGAGCTGGTGCCTTCGAACTGCAGCAGCGACCCGACCGCCACCGGCAAGTGGGACTGCGTGCACCGCGACAAGCGTGTGGCGAACATGGTCGGCTTCCGCAACTACACCGCCGCTTCTCCGCTGCTTTACTGGGCGGCTGATGGCGCGAACCGCATCTCGTTCAGCCGTGGCAACAAGGGTTTCGTCGCGATCAACAACACGACGGACGCATGGAGCAAATCGTTCGCGACCAACCTGCCGGATGCAACCTACTGCAACGTGGTGGCGAGCGGTGCGCCGGAAACCGGCATCTGCCCGGCGAGCGCGCAGGTGAAGGTGGTCAACGGTCAGGCGACGCTGAATATCGCCGCGAACAGCGCGGTGGCGCTGCACTTCGGCGCGATCGTGCAGCCGCTGACGCTGAAGACCCTGCCGGCCCGCGTGCCGGATAGTCTGAACGTCGCGCGTAACCAACTCGTCACCTCGGCAGCGCTGCGTTACCTCGACTACAAGCCGGCGACGATCTCGGTCACCAACGGCCAGTTGAGTGTGAATGGCGGGGCGTTCGTGAGTGGTCCGGCAACGATCCAGCCGGGTCAGGTGTTCCGTCTGCGTACCGCGGCGGCTGCCACCGATCACACCGTGAAGCTTGTCGGTGTCACGATCGGCGCGCAGAGCGGTGTGTGGAAGGTCGCTACGGCGGGCAACGTGTGTGTCGAAGCCTACTGCCCGACCAAGGCACCGCTTGACTACACGCCGTCATCGATCACTGGCGGCCAGCCGGTCACGCTGTACTACAACGGCACGCTGGCCAACAGCGCCGCACTGACGCTGCGTTGGGGCTACTCGGGCTGGAACAACGTGACCGACACCGTGCTGACCAAGCGCGGCGACGGTTTCTGGTCCGCCACGATCACGCCGCCGAGCAATGCGAACGCGATCAACTTCGTCGTGACCGACGGCACCAACTGGGACAACAACGGCGGCAGCAACTGGAATCTTCCGGTGACGCCGGCGGTGGACACCTCGGTGACGGTTAGCTTCAAGGTGACGGCTGAGACGGTGTGGGGCGAGAGCGTCTACATCGTTGGCAATACCGCGGAAATCGGCAACTGGAGCACCAACGCTGACAGCTTCCGCCAGTGCTCGCCGACGGCCTATCCGCAATGGACCTGCGTGATCAAGTTCCCGCAGGGCGGTGTTGGTATCGAGTACAAGTACCAGAAGATCGGTAACGGCAACGTGACTTGGGAAAACGGTGGCAACTACGTTTACACGCTCCCGACCGCGAATGCGGAAGTGGATAACGGCAGCTTCCGTTAAACCCTTCTGAAGTACCCGCGCCGCGAGGCGCGGGTAAGAAAAAGGCCGCCCTGACAATTGTCGGGCGGCCTTTCTTATTGATGGCGCGCGTATCTGGCGAGCGGCCGGCTATGGTGTCGTAGCTGAAAGCTGATGCCGAGCCGCCGGTGCTGCGTCAGCGAGCGATTTGCCAGCCCTTCGCGAGGAAGAGTTCAAGGTAGTCGTCGGGCACGAACAGGCGGTCTTCCGGGTTTTCGACGGTGTAGTAGCGCTGCGGATCAATCAGCAGGTTGTCGGCTTTCGAGAGATCGATCACCCAGCGATTGGGCGCCTTACGCTGCGTGAGGTAACGCAATTCGAAGGCCTGCAGGCGCAGGGGATCTTCGGTATCGAACACACCGACGCCTGCTTCACGGTTGGCGCGGAACCATTCGCGCGCTTGTTTGAGGCGGTTGTCGGTTTCTGCGATGCGCGCCTGGCTGCCGGGGATCGGCACCGCGTCGCGCAGGGCGCCGATTCGCCGCCACGGCGCTACGTTGGGCCAGATGAAGTAGGGCAGTGCGAGCCCCTTGAGCATCATGCGGTGGTTGTAGGTGGGCGGGCGATCGTCCGATGCTTCTTCCCGGTTGATCCAGCCGAGCAGGCGGCCGTAGCTGTCCATCACTTCGCGCGAAAAGCGTACGTAGAAGCGGAACGCTTCCGGCGTCAGGCCGGTGCTGGCGAGGTCCGACGCGATTTCGCCTTCCAGCCCGCGTTCAGCGGCCTCGGCGTGCCGGTGGTGATTGGTGGCGCAGCCCGGCCCGACGCGCGCCGCGATATAGTCACGCAGGCCCGCGTCGAGGTCGATCGGCGGCAGATGCGGCGCGAACGGATCACTCAGGAAGGCTTCCCACGCCGGATGGTCGGTACGCACGAAGGCGCTGGAGCCGGGCAGCGGAAGGCTGATTTCCGGCGTATCCACGCCGAGGAAGCGCACGGCGAGATTGCCGAGCGGGCGCACCATCACCGTATCACCGTCATGTACCAGCGTGCGGACGCTTCCAATACCGCCGCCGTGTCCGCCGAGGCCGACATGGCCCACCGTGATGTTGCCGATTCGTTCGATTGCCTTGCCCATGTTCTCCCCCGGAATACCTGGTGCCGATGCTACGTGATCCGCAAGCCTAGCGCCCGAAGCTCAGAGAGCCATGCGCTGGATCAATTTTGCGCCGCAGCAAATTTGGCCTGCACGCCAATGCAGCGTCCGCGCACGCTTGTTCTGCGATCGCGCGGGCGGCAAACTGCCACGCGGCTACGATGAGCCGAAGCGGCATCGTATGCAAGTCAGCCCAAGTGGCAGGACCCAGAAGATGGAGAAGCGAATGCGTTACAAGCGGATCGGCGTACGGGTGATGGTGGCATTTGCGGGGGGCATTGCGTCGGCTGCGGTGTTGGCGGGTCTTCCCGCAGTGAAAGTGTGCGCAAATGCGAACTATCACTCGCCTTGTACGACACTCCGGCAACCGTACCGCGATCTGTCGGAGCTGGGCTTGGCAAACGCGATATCGAGCTTTTCGATCGAGTCCGGCGCCTGGCTCATGTGCACCCGCCGCGACTTTCACGGCGTCTGCCGTGTGTTCGACGAGAGCGAACGCGACCTTTCCGGCTCCCAGTTTCAGGACAGCATCGTCAGCTTGCGTCCGATGAGTGAGGGCGGTTGGGATGGCGACGGCGCGCATCGGGACGAGGGCTCCGCTGTGCTGTTCGAAGATGCCGATTTCCGTGGCCAGCGGATCGCGGTGACCGATCACGAACCGGATCTGGCCCGACGGGGTTTCAACGACCGTGTCTCGTCGGTCCGCCTCGACGGCGGTCGCTGGCAGCTGTGCAGCGATGCAGGCTTCCGCGGGCGTTGCGTGACGGTGGATGGCAGCGTGAACAATTTCGCCGATATCGGGCTCAACGATCAGATCTCCTCGCTCCGCCGGCTCGGCGGCGATGACGGGGGTGGAAACCAGTGGGGCAACGCCGGCGGCGATGGCGATGACGGTGGCGATCCCGATGTGGCGGTGCTTTACGAAGACGCCAATTTCAGCGGCCGCCAGATCTCGGTGACTGAGGGCGTGCGCGATCTCGGCCGCTGGGGGTTCAATGATCGGGTCTCGTCGGTCCGTCTGCAGGGTGGGCGTTGGCAAGCCTGTACCGATGCGGACTTCAGCGGCCGTTGCGTGGTGCTGTACGGCAACGTAAAAAACATCGAACCACTCGGCATGAACGACCAGATTTCGTCGATCCGCCGCATGCATGACGGGGGCAATCAGGGCTGGGGGGGTGGAGGCGGCGGTTGGTCGGGCAACGACGGCAACTTTGGCGAGCGCCCGCATGACGCTGCCGTGCTTTACGCCGACGCCGACTACCGCGGGCGACAGCTTCGCATCGTGGGCGAGGTTGCAGATTTGTCGCGCCTCGGATTCAACGACCAGGTGTCGTCGATGCGGATGTCGAGCGGGCGCTGGGAGGTGTGCTCTGATGCCAACTTCCGCGGCCGTTGCCAGGTGGTGAGCGGTAATGTCGCCAACTTTGATCGCAGCGGCATGAACGACCGCATCTCGTCGGTGCGGCAGCTGCAGTGATCGGGTCGTGCGTGGTCAGCGTTCGTCGAAACCGATGTCGCCGTACCACGCATCCACCGTCTCGCCGGTGTTGTCGGTATCCGTGAGCACGCCATAGCCGGTCAGGCGGACCGGGCTCTCGCCAAAGCTGTGCCGATAGTCCTCGACCCAGTTGCGCGTAGCGCTCTGCCACACGCCGCCCGGGCCGTTGGCCACGACGATCATCTTCACGCGGCTGGTGTGGGGATTGTCGATCACGGTGCCGATCGGGTCGCGGTTTGACCAGATGTACATCAGCGTGGCGTAGGCCATTTCGCGGCCAGCGAGTTGGCTGCCGATGGCGAGCGCGGCTTGGTCGAAAAGCCCGAGCGAATTTCGATCGCCATCAAAACTCAGCACCACCCGCGCCGCCGCGTCTTCGCGTGTGCCGACACGGTTATCGGCATGCTCCAGCGGATGGGAGATCTTCCATCGCCAGTGGATGATCGGCCGTTTGATCCAGTCCGCAGGCGGCTCGTGTGCCAGCGCGAGCGCGGCCGATGCCGCATGGGCGTGAATCACCGCTTTGCCACCGTCGTGTTCGAGGCGGTACTCGGTCGGGCGTTTGTCACCGGTCAGCGCAATGCGGTGCCAGTCGCCGGGCAAGGCGCCATCATCAGCGATGCTCGCATGCACGCTGTCGAGGCCCAGCAACAGGCTTGCAATGCTGATGATCAGCTTCTTGCGCACGTGGTGTGCATCCTGGCAAAACCGGCATCGTAAAAGAAAGAAGGGGTCGCCGTAATGGCGACCCCGAAACCACAGGTGCTACTGGGTGATTCCGATGCTTCAGACGTCGAAGCGGATCCCTTGTGCCAAGGGCAGCGCATCGCCGTAGTTGATCGTGTTCGTGGTGCGGCGCATGTAGGCCTTCCACGAATCGGATCCGGACTCGCGGCCGCCGCCGGTCTCCTTCTCGCCGCCGAAGGCGCCGCCGATCTCGGCGCCTGAGGTGCCGATGTTCACGTTGGCAATGCCGCAATCCGAGCCGGCCGCCGCCATGAAGCGTTCTGCCTCCTGCATGCGTTCGGTAAAGATTGCGGACGACAGACCTTGCGGCACGCCGTTGTTCAGCGCGATCGCTTCGTCCAGTTCGCGGTAGGGCATCACGTAAAGGATCGGGGCGAAGGTCTCATGGCAGACAACCTTGAGGTTGCCAGGCACTTCGACGATGGCCGGTTGCACGTAGAAGCCGCCGGCCGGCAGGTTGTCGGTGATGCGCTTTCCGCCGCAAACGATCCGGCCGCCCTGGGTTTTCGCGTCGTCCAGCGCGAGTTGCATCGCTTCGAAAGCGGCGGCGTCGATCAGCGGCCCGACCAGCGTGCCTGGCACGCGCGGATCGCCCACCGGCAGGCTCTCGTAGGCTTTGATCAGCTTGGGCATCAGCGCGGGCAGCACCGATTCGTGCACGATCAGGCGGCGCAGCGTAGTGCAACGCTGGCCAGCGGTACCCGCGGCGGCGAAAACGATGGCGCGGAGCGCAAGATCCAGCCGCGCCGAGGGTGTGACGATCATCGCGTTGTTGCCGCCCAGTTCCAGCAGGCTGCGGCCAAGGCGTGCGCCCACCGTGGCCGCGACACGCTTGCCCATGCGTACCGAGCCGGTCGCCGAGACAAGCGGTACCCGTGTGTCCGCGGCGATCGCCTCGCCCACGTCAGCGAGGCCCACGACGAGTTGCGACAAACCCGCTGGCGCTTCATCCATCGACGCAATCGCCTGCCCCACCAGTGTCTGCACGGCGAGCGCGCAGAGCGGCGTTTTCTCGGAAGGCTTCCAGATCACCGAGTCGCCGCAGACGAAGGCGAGCATTGCGTTCCACGCCCACACCGCCACCGGGAAGTTGAACGCCGTGATGACGCCGACCGGGCCGAGCGGCAGCCACTGCTCCATCATCCGGTGGTCCGGCCGCTCGCTGGCGATGGTGAGGCCGTGCAATTGGCGCGACAGCCCGACGGCGAACTCGCAGATGTCGATCCACTCCTGCACCTCGCCTTCGGCTTCGGCCGGGATCTTGCCGGCCTCCAGCGTGATGATGCGGGCGAGTTCGCGTTTGTGCTGGCGCACCGCCTCACCGATTCGGCGTACCAGCTCACCGCGGCGCGGCGCGGGCGCTGTGCGCCAGGCCATGAAGGCCGCCTGCGCGCGCTCGACCGCCTCGGCGGCGAGCGCGGGGTCGGCCAGCAACTGGCTGCCCAGCGGGGCGCCATCGAGCGGGCTTTTTAGCGCGCGGGTGGGCGCCCCTTCCGGGAAGCGTGCTTCGCCGTCGATGATGGCGGCGGGGTAGGTGGAGCCGCGCACCGGCGGCTGAACGCCGGCGAGCACCGGCAGGGTGTTGTCAGTCATGCAGCGTAGTCCTCAAAGCGTCACGCGTTCGGCGTGATGCGATTCGGTGGAGTAGTAGCGGCCGAAACGGTTGGCCAGGAAGTGTTCGAGGTCAACCTGCTCCTGCCGCACGAAGCCCTTGTTTGGCAAGCGGCCCTCACGGTGCAGATCGACCGCGGCGCAGGCGCCGGCCGCGGTGGTGAGTTGGATCGAGCTCCACGCTTCGCCGAACAGATTTTGATGGTAGATCTTCCGGGCGTCGGTTTCCTGCCAGTAGTGGCCATCCTTCCAGCCGGACACGGCGCAGTACACCAGCACCACATCCTGCTTGGTGATCGGCAGGGCGGACTCCATGATCTCGCGCAGCTCGTGGCGGCGCTCAAGGCTGTGGCCCATCTTCAGCCCGTTGATCAGGAAGTCCATCAGGTACTGGTGGCCGGGGTAGCGCACGGTCTTGTAGTTGAGGTCGTTGATGCGGCCTTCCAGGGTTTCGCACAGCGTGCCGAGCCCGCCCGAGGTATTGAAGGCTTCGTATTCGAGGCCGTCGAGCGAGAAGCGCTCGAGCCCTTCGAGCGCCAGCACTTCCATGCGGCGCCCCTTGTGGATCACTTCGCAGGGGTTGCAGTACTCGTTGATGACCCCATCGGTGGACCAGGTCAGGTTGTATTTCATGTGGTTGTGCGGGTACTGCGGCAGCGCGCCGACGCGCATCTTGATGCTGTCGAGCCGGTCAAAGCGGCGGCTCATGGCGTGCGCAATGATGCCGATGAAGCCTGGCGCCAGCCCGCATTGCGGCATGAAGATCTGGCCGTCGCGCGCATCGGCTGAATACTGTCGCACCCGACGCGTCGTTTCGACATCCTCGGTCAGATCAAAGTACGAGACGCCCGCGTCCAGCGCCGCTTGCGCGATCGCCGGGTTGACGTCGAACGAGCACGCCGAGAACACCGCGCGCTGACCGACCAGTGCCTGGCGCAACTGCTCGGGTGCAGACAGGTCGATCAATTGCGTCGCCACATGAAGTTGCTTGGCGAGGCGCTCCAGCGTGACGGGATCGCGATCGGCGACCGTGACCTGATAGTCGCCGCTCATGTGCAGCAGTTTTGCGATGGATGCGCCGATCTTGCCGGCGCCGAGGATCAGAATCGGATACATCAAGTGTCTCTCTCCGTTGTGGGTTGGAGGTGCGCTGCCTTGATGGCAGTCGTCAGTGCTCAGCGCGCACGGTTGTGCCGTGGGCCGAATTCTTGTTACCGATGGGTAAAGCAGAGCCCGCTGTTTGCCGTGGTGGCAGGCGTGTGCCGGCCACAAGGCGATCGGGATGGAAAGGCGTTTGAGCTTGGCGGGCAGAGAGCCTGCCGGATGAAAAAAGAAGGGCGGACGCGCAGCCGGGCAAGCCGGTACTCGTACGTACAACCAACATGCGCGATGTCACACAGCCGCAATCCACTCGCATTCCCCCCAGAAGCGAAGTGGCTTCGCCCCGAGGAGAGACGAAGCGGGGGGATCGTGTCCCCCCACATGTTGGGCGTGCGTACAGGGATTGCCCGAACGCGCGTCCGCTCACCGGAAGCCGTGATGCGGTGTCTTCCGGTGACGGCATTAAAGACTGCGGGGGCGGATGCGGCTTGCCGGTGTGCGGCGGGTGTTGTCGAAAACGGGACGCCCACGAGCGACGACCGTGACTTATGACGAGGGGGCGTTCCAAGGGCGTTTCCCACAGCGCAGCCCGGCGGGCGTGCCTGTGCTGGCCGTCCGGGCGGGGGGTATGAGACGCGGTACGTCGATGCTGTGAGCCCGCTTTGCAGCCTGCTGTAGCCGTGTTCTGCAGTTCGCAGCGCAGGCTAACCTGCCTGCGGCCGGGTGACGAAGTGGGGACGTTCGCGCCGCTCCGCGTGGCGGATGACCGGCGCTTCGGCGCGAATACTGCGGCCAGACCTTAGCGGAACACGTCCATCAGCACATCCGCCACGATCGCCGTACCAATCGCAACCAGCACGAGGTCTGTGCCGCAAACCTGCCATTCGTAGCCGGGGTGTTTCGGCAGGCGGGCGATCATCGGCGCGGGCGCCGCCTTCTTTGCGATACCGGGGGGCAAAGGCTTGCCGCGCGCGAGGTTCTTGCGGATGCCCGGGGGCAGCGGCTTGTAGCTACCCTGCTGATAGCCCACATCCACGGCAATGCCACGTGCCGCGCTGACACTAATGCCGGCCGAGCTGAGCGTTACCGATACGCCGACATCCGACGATTCCTGATACTCGGTTTGATTACCTTGGCCCTGGTTGCCGTGCTTGTTGCCCTTCCCGGGGGGAGGGCCGGCGAGCGCGGGCCCGATGCCCAGCGTGAGACTCAACAAGGCAGCCAAGAGCTGGCTCGGCAGGGTGTGTGGGCGACGCGGCATCTGGGTACTCCTTCGTTGGTAGCGCGTCGTCGGGGACGCGATCAAGGCGGGCGCAGCACGCACTCCGGCGCCGGCGCCAGCGCACGGCCGATTCTAGGCTGGCCCAATTTCCCACGACAAGACGGGCTGCGTCTGTCGCACGGTCACCGACAAGATTGACGAAAGACCGCCTGTTCCGCTGGGGCTTGTTCTGTGTCATGCCGGGCGAAGCGCCAATCGCTGATGCTGCGGTGCGCATGCTTGCCGGCCGCGCGTGGTCGGGGTTTGCGCCGTCGGAGAACTATGAAGCACATGGAATGGAGTGACGCGTATAGCGTTGGCGTTGATGTCATCGACGAGCAGCACCGCACACTTTTCGCGTTGCGCAACGAACTTGCCGAGTGTTGTCGCGCCCCGGAAGCAGTGCATTCCGAGCGTTTTCACGACATTCTTGCCGAGATGTTTGAGTACTCACGGACGCACTTCGCGACGGAAGAGGCGTTCATGCGCTCGATCTGTTTTCCGAATCTAGAGCTGCATGTGGAGGAGCACGCCGGCTTTATCGAAGCAGTGGCGGATTTGAGCGTCGCAATCATGGGCAATCTTGCGACTCCTGAAACGGTGCTCACGTTTCTGTCAGACTGGTTGACCGCCCACATCCTGAAGTCCGACCACCAGATCCGCGATCATCTGTCGGCTGCGTGAGCGAGATTGTTGCTGCGCAGCTGCGCAGCTGCGCACTAGCGGAGGTGCGGCCGAGGCCCGGCGGGAACAACAAATCGGGGTCACATATGACGATCGATGCGGCTCTAGCGAGCCTTTACAGCGACTCGCGGGCGCGGTTAGGGCCTGCTTCGGACTCGGCGCTGGTGCTGCTACAGATTGGCGAGTGCGAAAGCCGGGTTGTTGCGGGCACGGCTGACGCCGCACGCGACCATTGGTCGCTACCACTGGGTGCCGGCGCCATCGGTGGCCAACCGTTCCGTCACGATCCACCCGCACCAATCGACCTCGAAAACGCCATCGCCGTCGTTGAAGATGCGCTGGTGCCTTTGGCAAAAGCTTGGACCAGACCGGCGGCGCTGCTTGTGAGCGGCGAATCGGTGGGGCCGCTCGTCACACAGTTGAGCGCAGGCCAGTCTGAGGCCTCCGTGACGCGCGACGCGGTCGAGAACCTCTTTCAGATGATGGTGGCGCGTGCGTCGCTTGGCGTCGCAGGGGGCGGCGAAGCGTCAAGCGAGCGTGTATCACCGAGCACGCTTCTGATCCTGAGGGAGTTCTTGCATCACCTGGGGTTCGACGCAGCGCATCTGGTGCCGAGGCTATCCGGCCCCGCGCCGCACGGCCAGAGCGACTTGCCGCGGATTTGAGGCAATATCCGCCGCTCGGAACCGATCTGCGATATGTCGCCGGTTCGGTGACGGGCGCGGCTTTGCGCCGCTCATGTTCCACAACCACAGCGACGCTGATTTTCTCTCTTGTGCCATGACCATTGACGACCCCTTGGTGCGTGCCCTCGTCCGGCTCCTGTCCTCCAGCGGGCGCGTTCCGACCGCCGAATTCTCCGCTTCCGAGCGCAGCGCCCTTGTCCAGTTCTCCCGCAGTCATGGCGGGCTTCGGCTCGTCATGGTGGGGCGCAAATCCGACTACGCAATCACCAACCGTGCAGCACTCGAAAGCCATGTGAATCAGCTACAGCCGGGCGCATGGGTGCCGCAGCCGGCGGCCGCGGCACCCAAGGCCGCGATTGATACGGCGGTGACTGCCGGCGGCATCTGCTATCTGCTGCTGAAAGCAGTTAGCCCCGATGCTCGCTGGGGCGACAGTTCTTCCAGCGAAGCCAGGACCTTGATGCTCGCTGAGCTCCAGCAGGCGACTGGGGTTGTTGCGTTGGCCTTGCAACCTGAAGACGGCTGGCACACCAACGGTTTGCTCTGGATCGTCGAGCAGCAATCGCAGTTCGATCAGCCGGACTGGCTGCCCAAGGACGCTACCGGAACGCTGGCTTACTGCGCAGCGCCGATGCGGCCCTCGCTGCAGCAATGGTTGGCCCATAGCCGTCGTGCAGCGGAGGTGCGGCGGATTTCGCCAAGCCTCGCTTGAGGGCGGCGCCCGGGCGCAAGGTCAGGCACCGTGCCGAGCATGCTGCATTGTCTTGGGTGGTTGTCGCGCGCAGACCGCACGCGCCGGCTTGACGTGCAAGTCCGGCCCGCGCCCGCCGCGTGCATCAATCAAGTTGCGCCAGCGATTGCCGTTAGCAAGAAGGTGATATTCAACGCTGGCTTGTGATCAGTCGGCCATATCGTGCGTTCGACGCTCCTAAGCCATGCGCCTGCGGGCGCGGCTGAGCTGGGAGATACCCACAATTGGACATGGACAATCACGGGGAAGACAGCCCGCGCATCGGCATCCTGATCAATGAGATCGATGGGTTCTTCAACCGTCCGCTGATCGACGGATTTCGTGCCAAGGCGCAACAGCTGGGTCTGAAGCTTCTCTTCTTCCCGGTGCGCATCATCGACGTCGAGTCGGCGTTTGAGCGTCAGTACAACCAGCTGCTGAACTTCGCCGATACGCCGCACATCGATGGCCTGATATCGGTGACATCGTCCTTCATGTCGGCGGGCGACCATGACGCGACGGTGGCGGCGCTGGCGCGCCTGGCGCATGTGCCGATGGTCAGCCTGGGCTTGACCTTGCCATGGGCGCCGACCATCGCGCCTGACAACACGACAGGTTTTCGCGCGCTCATCGAACACTTGATCCAGGATCATGGTTGCAAGCGGATCGCGTTCATGAAGGGGCGTGAGAGCAACCCAGACGCGATCGCCCGCTATGAGGTGTTCCTCGCCTGTATGGAGGCGGCCGGCTTGCCGATCGACGAGAGACTGATCGTCTGCGGCGAGTTTGACCACTACCACGGCCGCCTCGCAATGGAGGCTCTGCTTGAGCGCCAAAGCCCTTTCGACGCGTTGGTTGCGGCGAATGACGAAATGGCACTGGCCGCGATGTCGGTGGCGGCGGAACGCGGTCTGCATATTCCGGAGGACTTCGCAGTCGTTGGGTTTGACGATGTGCTGTCACTTCACCGCACCGGGCCGCCGTTGAGTACCGTGCGGCAACCGCTGCGCGAGCAGGCGGAGCTGGCCCTCGACGTGCTCCTCGCAAAGTTGCGCGGCGAGGCGGTCAGCGACAGCTATATCGTTCCGACTCGCCTGGTACTGCGCCAGACCTGTGGCTGCCGCAGCGATCGTTTGCCGCCGCCTGCGATGCTTGGCGTGTCCGCATCGACGAATGCCGATGATTCGGTGGTCGAGCAGATGCTCAACGCCGCCGTCGTTCAGAACGAGTACCGGGACGATTATCGTCAGCACATCGCTCGCCTGCATCGGTCTCTCTTCGACGAGGATACAAAGCCCTTTGATGCGTGCGTGAGCGATGTTGCCGAGGCTTGCCTCGCGCAACAAGGTGACCTCAGCACCCTGCAGGCGCTGCTGTTCGTGATGTACCGGCGCTTGTTCGCCGACAGTGCGATGACGCGGCAGGAGCTGCAACGCTACGGTGAGCGTTTGCAGAACGGGCAAATCCTGATCTCGAACGCCTATGCGCTCGACCAGCTCAGGATCGCGTTCGCCTCGAAGTTCAATGACACGCAGTTCACCGGCCAGCTTCGTGCGCGCGTGTCCAGCTTTGAAATCGATCAGACCCTGGACCTGATCGAAAACGCGATCGCACGGCTCGGCCAACGCAGCTGCTATATCGGCCTCTACGACGCGCCCGTCTCTTTCGATGGCATCCGGCATAGCGAAACGCTGGTCCGTGCGCACCTGATCTTTTCGGTGGTTGATGGCGTTCGCCAGAAACTCGACGGTGCCGCGTCGTTCCCGGCAACGCACTTGGTGCCGGATGCGCTCTTTCGCGCCAGTGGCTTTGAAGTGATGTGTCTGTTTCCCGTCGCCCAGCTCAACCATCACTTCGGTTACCTTGCGCTGGATGTCACCAGCGAGCCGCCCACCTCACGGCTGGAAGTGGTGATTGAAGAGATCACCTCGACACTTTGTGGTGCCCTGGTCGCCGCCGAGTTGGCTCGCGCGCGCGACATGCTGCGAAACGACCTGGCCGACGTTGCGCAGAAGAACAGGCGACTCGCCGACCTGGCCGAACGAGATGAGCTGACCGGGCTGTACAACCGCCGCGGTTTCTTCACCCGAGCTGAGGCGGCCATGGTCGCGAATGCGGGCCGGCCGCTTGTTGTCATCTTCGCCGACCTCGACCGCTTGAAGTACATCAACGACAGCTTCGGTCACAAAGAGGGCGACTTCGCAATCCGCATGGCGGCACAAATCCTGGCCCACGCGTTTCGCAGTGGCGACGTGGTCAGTCGCATGGGCGGCGACGAGTTCGTGATTCTTGGTGTCGAGTGTTCGCCCGCCGCGGCGGAGAGAATCCGCGCCCGGATCTACCGCATGTTCGACAACTTCAATGCCCGCAGCGGCAAGGGCTACCCGCTCGGCTGCAGTATTGGCTATTGCGAGCTGCCTGCTCATTCGGCCATATCGCTGGAAACGGTTATCAGCCAAGCCGACTCCTTCCTCTATGAGGAGAAGTCCCGCCGCAAAGCTGCACGCGACGCTGCAGGGGGCGAACAGCGGGTCAGATAGCCGGCGGCGCTCTGGCTTCGGTCAGGGGCGCGCCGATCGGATCGCCCCTGCCCAGGCTAGCAATTCGCGCAGCGATTGGCGGGAAAGCGGATCTCGAACACGGTGCCGCCACCCGGGTTAGGCTGGCACTCGACAAGGCCGCCCAATCCATCCGCGACCAGATTGTTGACGATCGCCAAACCCAAACCAACGTTGCCGGACATGCGCTGCGTGGTAAAGAACGGGTCGAAAACCTTGCCGCGCAGCTCGTCCGCGATGCCGGTGCCATTGTCCGCAACGCGGATCTGAGCGGTCGCGTTGTTGTCGATCAATTGCGCCGAGATGACGAGCCGTGGTTCGGTCTGCATGCCGGGCGGGAAGGCGTGATCGAGCGCGTTCTGGATTAGGTCCGTCACGATTTCATGGATGACGGGCAACTGCGCGCGTATCCACATCGGGCGAACTGCGTCGACGGCCGACTTGATGAAGCGGGCGCCCAGTTCCGCACGGAAGCCCTGCAGCACCGCCGCGAGTTCGTCGACCAGATCGCAATCAACCAGTTGGTCCGCGAACTGCGTGATCGAAACCTTCTTGAACGTCTCAACCAGTTTTGCGACACGGCACAGGTTGCGTTCGAGCTGGCCCAGACCCTCGCGGCAAGCCGCGAAGAAGTCCAGAACATGGGTTCGCGACAATCGATTGCTGTGGTACTTCGCCTCCAGTGCGTCGAGCTCGGAGCGGACGACCGAGGCAACCGTAACGCTCACACCCAATGGGGTATTGATCTCATGCGCGACTCCGCGCACGAGGGTGCCAACGGTCCGCGTCTTCTCTGCGAGGACGAAGCTTCGGTTCCAGTCGGCCAGGTTCTTTCGGATCGCTCGCGCGATGTCGTACTCGCGGTCGCACACCAGGGCCAGTGCTGCTTGAAGCTGAACCAGCATCGCTTCGCTGCCGGGATGCAGCTCAACGACCAAGAGCCCATGCCAGGTCGAACGCGACGCAACCGGGAGCACCAGGAGCGCCGACTCGTCGAGGCGGTCGAACCAAGCGTCAGGTGCGATCAGCGACGCATTGAAAACCCCTGCGTCCGGATGTCCGTTCAAGGCTGGGTAGGTCGCGACTGCGGCGAATCGAGTCTGTCCGGTTGGCCCGGTTTCGAGTTCTGCCGGCACGTCGAGTGGCGTGAATCGTTCGGCGCCATTCTCGAGCGGAGAGCTTGCAAGCGTCGGCATCACCGATAGACAGTACTTTTCGATCCCAAGTCGAGGCAGCCCTTGCGCCATGAAATCCGGCAACGATGAAAGGCTGGCCACCCGCAAGGCGTCCAACGCGGCATCCCAGCCCGATCGCGGATCGGCTGGCGCGCGCATATGCTGCAGGTGCGCCGCGCGCGCGACGCGGCTGAACAGCTCGCGTCGCACTACCTGCAAATCGCCGGGCGTCAGATGTGCGAGCGCGGGATGCTTCTCCGCCGCCATGCTGTCGATGACGGACCAGATATCGAAGGCGCGGTCCGCTGCGTTCTCCGCGGCACCCAGCATGCCGCGCACAGCCGCAACAAACGGTGTGCCTCTGCCCGCTGCCTCGATCACCTGTTGTCGCAGCTCGGCGGCGACCGTCCACCGGGCTCTATCGCATCCGCACGAGGCGCGCTTCTGAAGCGTACAGGGCAGGGTGGTCACAGGGGCAGGTGTCATACCGGCCCACATGCTGACCAACAGATCGATCGCGGTTTCGACCTGGGCATCAATCGGCTGTGCAACCGAAGTCAGAGGAGGGTCCGAATAGCGGTTGTGTGGATCATCGTCGAATCCGACCACGGCCACGTCTTCGGGTACGCGGATGCCGGCTTCGCGGAGCACGGCGATCATGTGGCGGGCCATCAAGTCACTCGCCACCACCACCACGTCGAACCGGTGCCCGGCGCGCCACGCTTCGGCCAAACGTTCGGCGCCGTCCACTACGATGAAATCGCCTTGCAGCACCAGAGCGGGGTCAGGTTCGATGCCATGGGCGCGCAGCGTCTGCTGCCACGTGTTGTAGCGGATCAGGCCGTCTTCAGCGCTGGCGGGCCCGCACACGAACGCCTGGCGGCGGTAGCCGTGGTCGACGATCAGATGTTCGACGAGTTCGCGCATTCCGCTCACGTTGTCGACCAGAACCGAGGGCACGCCGGCAAGGGTGGCCGCAATCGATACGGTGGGAATCCCGCCGAAGTCCTGCAGGTAAGGGGACGACGCTTCGCTTCCGTTGAACTGGCACAGTCCGGCGTTGAGTACCAGGCCATCGAGCCGTCGCTCATCGATCAGCCGAAACACCGCCGACTGAACGCGAAACGAAAGATAGTCGCCAACGTCCTGAGGGCCAGTGAACACCAGCAGATCGAACCCCCTGCGACGACATATCTCCACGGCCGCCCGCCAAAGCCGGTTCGTGTAGTGCCCCTCCCAGCCAAGGTGATTTACGAGAAATCCGATACGTTTGCGTCCGGCCATGTGCTGCTCGAGAGTGAAACCTGTTTGTTTAGGGCGTTAAGCCGCGCGTGTCCGGGCGGGGGCTCGCACGCCCGCGCTTCCGGCCAATTCACTGGATTGCCTCTCGAGCCTGTCCGCCAGACTCCGACGGGGCTCGCCACTTGAAGCCTGCCAACCTCCGGCAGGCCGCCCAAATCGGGGCGGATGCCGCGACGTTTTGGCACGCCGCACGATGGCGCTGAAAACCTCGCGACGGACGAGCCCGCTCCGGGCGCCGCTTGGCCGCACACGCGTCTCCCGAGGCGCCTGCCTTGCGAGCTAACGATGCCACTCTGCGTTTGAGACGGATCGCATCGCTCCAATCCGTCGCTGGATCCGAACTGGGCCGCGCTTGTGCCGTCGAGTGCGATACCTGTGAGCCAATGGTCGACCCAGCCTTTGCCCGCGTTCGCTTGCAACGGTGATGATCCTTGGCCCGGATACTAGGCCCGTCGTGATTTGCGCTCCATGACTTCAATTGCGGGATTTGTCGGGCGCACCAACGAATTCCCGACGGCGCAGGCCTGCCGGGGGAGCTAGCCAAAGCGGTGGGGCTGAGCGATCTGAGTTTCGGGATGCGGGTGGTCTGCAGCGCGCAGTAGCTCGGTCGAAGGGGAGGGCGGGTGAGGCTGAATAGTTCGGTTCGTCGGCGCGGGGCTCGGCACGCGAATCGTGCTGGCCGTGAATCGCCATCAGATCAGGTGGTGCCCGAAACGGGACTCGAACCCGTACTCCTTACGGAAGCGGATTTTAAGTCCGCAGCGTCTACCGATTTCGCCATTCGGGCAGGCGGGCGCGCATTGTAGCGGATCATTCGCGTGCTGCCTCGTCGATATACGGTGCAATCCGCGGTACGGTGACGCGGAAGCTTGTGCCGACACCGACTTCGCTCTCAACCGAGATCTGGCCGCCGAGGATGCCGGTGACGATGTTGTGCACGATGTGGAGACCCAGCCCGCTGCCTTGGCGGCCGCGTTTGGTGGTGAAGAAGGGGTCGAAGATCTTGCGCATGTGCTCGGGCGGAATGCCGCAGCCGTTGTCCTGGATCGTCAGGCTGATCGCGTTTTCACCGTCTTCGCCGCCAACGATCCGGATCCGTCCACTATCCCGACCCTCCAGGCCATGGATGATGGCGTTGGCGATCAGGTTGGTCAGCACTTGGCCAAGCGGTCCGGGGTAGCTATCGAGCCGCACGCCGGGTTGGACCTCGGTTTCGACCTGGAACGGGGTGGTGCGGAAGGTGGGTTGCAGCGTCAGGACGATCTCGCTGACGAGCTCTTCGAGTTTGAAGGTGCGACGCTGCTGGCTGGTCTGGTCCACGGCCACTTGCTTGAAGCTGGAGATCAGTTCCGCCGCACGATGCAGGTTACGCATCAGGATGTCGGTCGCGGAGTCGGCTTCGTTGAGGTATTCGTTCAGTTGTGATCGACGCAGCCCGGTTTGCATGCTGGCATGCACGCCGAGCGTGGAATCGCGTAGCGTGCTGGCCACCATCATGCTATTGCCGATCGGCGTGTTCAGCTCATGGGCGACACCTGCGACCAGCCCGGCCAGTGCGGCCAGCTTTTCGGCCTGCACCAGCTCGTTCTGCGTCAGCTGCAGGCGCTCCAGTGTCTGTTTGAGGTCGCGCGTGCGTTGCTCGACGCGGGCCTCGAGTGTGCGATTGAGTTCTTCAACCTCGCGTTGAATGCGAAGTTGCTCGGTCATGTCGATGATGTTCACGAGAATCGTGTCGGTGTTGCCATCGGGCAGCACCCGTGCCCAGACCCGTGTCTTCAGGTGGCGGCCGGCCTTGTCCTTGAGTTCCAGGTCGGTGCCGGACGCATAGCCATGCTTGGCCACTTCGTTGACCCATTGCACCCGAACCGACGGCTCGACGAAGAGTCCCAGTTCCGTGCTGGTGTGCCCAACCGCTTCTGCATGGCTGTAGCCGAATAGGTCGGAGAAAGCGCGGTTAACGTCGAGCAACTCGCCGTTGCTCATGTTGGCGAGCGTCATGGCGACCGGGGCCTCGTTGAAGGCCAGCGAGAATTTCTCCTGGCTTTCACGCAACGCATTGAGGGTGCGCTGGCGGGCCCACTCGGTGCTCGCCCGTAGCGCGAACACGTCGCCCAGGGATCGCGCGAGCTCGGGGTTGCTGATCGGCTTGTCAAAGCTTGCACTCAGCAGGCCGAATGATTGACCGTCAGCGCTGGTCAGCGGTACACACAGGTAGCCGCCGCGCGATGGCGCAAGCGCTGCGATTGAGGGTGTTAGATCCTCACGCGAATGATCCGGCAACAGCACATGCTCGCCTCGCCGTGCGAGCTCTGCCAATTGGGTATCGGACTGCCCCAATTCTCCTTCGCCGATTCGTGCGAGGGGGTGCCAATCTTCGTTGCTGAGCAGCCCGATCGAGGCACGAGTGGCGCCGACCGCATCTGCGAAGAGCGTAAGCACGGTACTGTAGAAGCCTGGGTCGCCATCGCTGTCACGGGCGCTGGCGAGTCCGCGCAGGGCCGATGCGGCGCGCCGCAGGTCTGATACTTCGCGGAACAGGACGGCCACGCGGTTCGGCCCCGTCTGGAACGCGTGGACGTCGAATGTCATCAGCTGCCCGCTCACGGCAAAGCGGAAGTCATCGTTCGCATAGCGCTCGCCACTGCGGGCCACGTGACGCAACGCGGCTGGCATCGGCGTCTCCGCCTGGCCAGGGAAGGCTTCTTCCAGCGCCTGGCCGCGCAGACGAGCGCAGTCGATGCCGAGAATGCGATCGGCGGCGCGGTTGGTAGTGATGAGCACCAGCCGTGCCCCTGCATCGAGTTCGTATTCGAATACGCCAAGGGGCGCATAGTCGATGAGCGCCCGCAGGCGTGCTTCGGACTGCGCCAGCGCGAGTTCGGCGGACTTACGGTCGCTGATGTCGTCATAGACGCCCAATACGCCGACGACCTTGTCGTTGGCATCGCGCAGGGCGACCTTGCTGCTGCGGTGCCAGCGCACGCTACCGTCTGCGACGGTAACGGCTTCTTCGGTGTTGATGCGAAGCTCACCACCGCTCATCACGGCGCGGTCATCCGATTCGTGGCCGGCCGCATTGCGTACGCCGATCTGGCTGTCGGTGCGGCCGACCAGTTCGGACATCGGCAGGCCGATATCGCGGGCGAAAAGCGTGTTGGCACCCAGGTAGCGGCTTTCGGTGTCTTTCCAGAACACACGTACCGGAATGGTGTCGAGCACGTTCTGCAGCATGCGGCGCGATTCTCGGATGCGCAGCTCGGCCGCCTTGCGCTCAGTGATGTCCTCCGCCATCGCGACGATCCGTTGGGGCAGCCCTTGCGCGTCGCGCACCACGTTGTTGTGCCATTGGCAGGTGATGCGTGTGCCGTCCTGCCGCAGGGCGTCGAGCTCCTGACGCCAGCCCGAGCCGTCCGCGCCTGTCGCGTCGTCGCCGGCGCGGATGAGCTCTGCGGCACCAAGCGCACTGTTGTCGGGAAGCAGGAAGGTGATCTCGCGGCCGATGGCTTGCTGCGCACGCCAACCGAAGATCTGTTCGGCTGCGGTGTTCCATGCCAGCACGGTGCCATCGAGCTGGATCTCGATGATCGCGATCGGGCTTTGCGCAACCAGCAGCCGCATGTGCGCTTCGCTGCGCTGGGCGGCGTCTTCAGCCCTGCGGCGCTCAAGCAGATCCACTTCAAGCTGCAGGTTCTTCTCGCCCAGCGTGCCGAGCAGTTCGCCGAGGGAGCGGCGGGTGGATTCGAGTCGCCCTTCGAGCGCACCAATCTCATCGTCCGACTGCGGCACGATCGGCGTGTCCAGCTCGCCTGAGGCGAGTCGATCGGCCTCGGCGCCAACGCGTTTGAGCGGCTTCACGAGTCGGCGTTCCAGCACCAGTGCGATCAGCGCGAAGGCCAGCAAGGTCTGTGCAACCAGTACGCTCACCAGCGCGATCAACTGGGAGCGCAGCGAGCGCATCACCTGCACGTCGGAGATCTCGATGCGCACGGTGCCCAGCGGGCGCTCGTCATGCAGGATCGTGCGCGTCGTCTGGTAAGTGGAGCCGGTCGCCCGCTCCGGCCGATGCTCCTCCACGAAGACGCCAAGGCTGGTGTCCTGAACCACCACCCGCTGCACGTCCGGGCTGCGCATCACGGCTTCGATCAGTTTGTGCGCGGCGGGCGGGTTGAAAGCCCAGAGGGGTTCTTGCAGCCCAAGCGCGAGCACGTCGCCGTACTGATTGAGGGCCTCGTCGGTTCGCGCGCGCAGTGTGTCGGCGTAGAGTTGCCGGCCGCCGATCAGCCCGACCAGCGTGCCCGGCACCAGCAGGCCAAACAACACCGCTGCAATGATCGCGCGTCGGACATTAAGGCGGCGTGCCATGCTTGGCTTTGGGGTCGTGCTGCCGGTGGACGTTTCAGTCTTTCTGAGCCGCCAGCCAGTCCATCAGTGCGCTGGGTTCCATCGGTCGGCCAAAGTAGTAGCCCTGGGCTTCATGGCAACCGAGGTTTTGCAGGACGTCGGCCTGCGCCAGATCCTCCACGCCCTCGGCAATCACCTTCAAGCCGAGCTTGTGGCTGAGCTGGATCACCATTTCCGGGATCTTTGCACCGCGTTCGGAATCGGTGATTTCATTCACGAAGGCGCGATCGATCTTCAGGCGATCCACTTTCAGGCGCTGCAGGTACGAGAGCGACGAGAATCCGGTGCCGAAATCGTCGACCGCAACCGTGATGCCAGACTCCTTGAGCTTGTCGAGCGTCTGAAGCAGGAAGTCAGCCTCAACCATCGCCATCGATTCGGTGATTTCCAGCTCGATGCAGGCCGGGTCGCAACCGCTGTCTTCAATCGCGCGCTTGAGCATGTACGGGAAGCGCGGGTGACGGAACTGCGCGACGGAGACGTTGATCGCCATGCGTAGATAGCCATAGCCGGCACGCGCGAGCCGTGCCTGCTGATGGCAGGCGACCCGCATGACCCACTCGCCGATGTTGACGATCAGGCCCGAGTGCTCGGCAAGCGGGATGAAGCGGTCTGGCGCGATGAACTTGCCGTCGTCGTCGCGCCACCGAATGAGCGCCTCAAGACCGATCGCCTTGCGTGTGACCAGGCTGACCTGCGGCTGATAGACCATGAACAGGCGTTCGTTGTCGAAGGCCTGCCGAAGCGCCTGCAACAGCATTACCCGTTCCTGGATCTCGACGCTCATCTCGCGGGTGAAGTAGTTGATCTCGCCGCGGTTGCGTTGCTTCGCGCGCTTGAGCGCGATGTTGGCGTCTTTCAGCGCCTCACCACCGCTTGAGCCCGCGTCGGAGAGGCTCAGCACGCCACAGGTGATCGATACCATGAGCTCTTGCCCGTCGATCACGAAGGGGTCGTTGAACAGCCCCATGATGTAGCTGGGCGAGAGCTGCGAGGTTGGCCCGAGGAGGCCGAACGTGTCGCCCGAAACACGTGCCACCACCACCTGATCGCCGACCGCCTGCTTGAGTCGCGCAGCAACTTCCTGCAGCAACTGGTCGCCGAAGCGGTGACCGAGCGCGTCGTTGGTTTCGGCGAAGTGATCGAGGTCCACCAGCGCCAGGATCTGGTCTGCATGGTCGTGCGTGGCGAGGCGCCGGTCGATCTGCGTGATGAAGTGGATCCGGTTCGGCAGCCGCGAGAGCTGGTCGTAGTACGCAAAGCTGTGCAGCCGCGAGAACAGCGCCGCATTGTCGAAGCCGACAGCGATGTTGGTACAGAAGACTTCAAGCAGCCGACGGTCGATGTCGTCCAGCGTTTCGCGCGTATCCAGGTAAGCCGCCACATCGCGGTGCGCATTGCCCTGAAAGAACAGCGTCGTGCCCGGACCATCGTAGAGGTTGCGCTGATCATGCAGGCAGCGCGTCAGCGCGGCACGGATTTCCGGGTCGTTGATTGCATCGAGCGGCCGGTTGATCAGGTCCGCATAGCGGCCTGCCGCGGCGATCACCGTGACTTCGTCGCTGCCGGCGTCGACACTGGTACTGCTTTCCTGCGCACACACCAAGCCTTCGGGCGCCAAGCCCAGCAACGCGGCGATCTGCGTGATCACGCCAGCGGCAAAGTTGCGCACGCCGTGCAGCGCCATCAGTTCGGCGCTAGCCTGCACGATCATGTCGAGGCCACGCCGGCTTGCGTTGATGGTGCGGATCTGCTCGTAGGAGCGGATCGCGGCCGTCAGCGTCGTGTAGAGCTTGTTGCGGGTGAGTTCGGACTTGGTCTTGTAGTCGTTGATGTCGTAGTCGCGGATCGCGTCGATCTCTGGCGCATATCCGGGCTGCCCGGTGCGCAGGATGATCCGCGTTTCGTTCATGCCGTGGTCTTCACGGATGGTTTTCACGAGACGCAGGCCGGCGTCTTCGTTCTCCATCACCACGTCGAGCAAGATCACCGCAATGTCGTGCTCGTGCTGCAACAGCTCGCGGGTCTGGCTTGCCGAGTAGGTGTGCAGGAAGTGCAGCGGTCGATGCAGGATCTGCGTGTTGCGCAGGGCAAGGACGGTCGTGCTGTGGACATCCGGATCATCGTCGACGATCAGCACCCGCCAGGACTTGCGCAGGCTCTCGTGGCCCGTCGCGCTTCCGGCTTCCGGCTCGTCGTCTATGAACTCCAGTTCGTCGTCCGGCTGGTTCTGCGCCTCGCTCACCTTGATCTCCCGTGTCGTTCCGGCCACAGGCATGGCCGACGTCGCGCCCCCGATTCTCGCGATTACGGCATTTCGTTCCCGGACTGTAGGGGAATCTGCCGTGAAGGGGGTTGTTGCCAGACGCGCAATACTACCTGCCTTGCGCGTGCGACGCTGTTGGGCCCGGGTTGAGGGCGCGCCGGGCCCGCAGGCCCGGCGTTGTTACCGGGGTCAGGCGCCGAAGTTGGCGGCGGCGAAGTCCCAGTTTGCGAGGTTGTTGAGGAACACCTCAACGAACTTCGGGCGTGCGTTGCGGTAGTCGATGTAGTAGGCGTGCTCCCACACGTCGATCGTCAGCAGCGCGGTGTCGCCCGTGGTCAGCGGCGTGCCTGCCGGGCCCATGTTCACGATGTCGACCGAGCCGTCAGCCTTCTTCACCAGCCAGGTCCAGCCGGAACCGAAGTTGCCGACTGCGCTCTTGGTGAAGGCTTCCTTGAAAGCGTCGAAGCTGCCGAACTTGGCATTGATCGCTTCGGCGAGCTTGCCGCTCGGGGCGCCGCCGCCGTTCGGCTTCATCGAATTCCAGAAGAAGGTGTGGTTCCACACCTGCGCGGCGTTGTTGTAGACGCCACCAGCCGGCGCCTTCTTCACGATGGCTTCCAGGTCGAGGGCTTCGAATTCGGTGCCCTTGATCAGGTTGTTCAGGTTGGTCACATAGGCCTGGTGGTGCTTGGCGTAGTGATAGTCAAAGGTCTCGACCGAGATGTGCGGGACCAGTGCGTCTTTCGCGTAGGGCAGAGCGGGCAGCGTATGTTCCATTTTTTGTGTGCTCCTGTGGGTTGGAAGTCGAATTCTAGTCGTGCTGGGGCCCGGGTTTCGACCCTTTCGCGGAAAGGGTCTCGATCCGTGCTGCAATTTGCGCGTCGCGCGTTTGCACATCGATCAGATCGCCCGGCATCAGCCCGGCGGCGTCACGCACGACCCGGCCTTGCTCGTCGCGCACGATTGCGTAGCCGCGCGCCAGCACGGCATCGGGGTTGAGCTGACCCAATTGGGCGCGCAGCGCGTCGAGCTGGCGTTGGCTACCTGTCAGCCGGCGGTCAAAGCTGGCGGAAAGTGCTTGCCCAAGTCGCTCGACGACGATTCGCTTGGCTGCGGGGTCCGGCAGTGCATGGCCGAGCCGTTGCCCGAGCAAGCCACAGCGCGCGCGAAGCCTTTCGATCCGCAGTGCCGCGGCGCGGTCAAGCCGAGGCGCGAGGGCTGCGACGCGATCCCGTTGTCGCGCCAACCGTTCGCGAGGATGGCGCAGTCTCAGGCGGGCGCGGTCGAGGGTTTCATAGGCGCTTTCGACCCTGCGCAGGGCGAGCCGTCGCAGCGCATCGCGATGGCGGCTCAGCCGCTGTGCCGCCAGCATCAGCCCGGCGCTGGCCAGTTCAGCGGCCGCCGTCGGTGTTGCCGCGCGAAGGTCGGCCGCAAAGTCGGCGAGCGTAAAGTCTGTTTCGTGGCCGACGCCGCAAATCACCGGAATCGGGCTGCGTACGATTGCGCGCACCAGTTGCTCGTCGTTGAAGGCCCACAAGTCTTCAAGGCTGCCACCGCCACGGCATACCAGCAAAACGTCGATACCGTCGGCCGACGCGCGGGCGCCTGCTTCGGCAACTGCGGCGGCAAGGCGCCCGCCCGCGTCGGCACCCTGAACTGGGCTGGGATAGATCACTACCGGCAGATGTGGTGCGCGGCGCTCAAGCGCGACCAGCACATCGTGCAGGGCCGCGCCGGCAGTCGACGTGACGATGCCGATCCCGCGCGGCATTGGCGGCAGGGGGCGCTTGCGCGCTTCGTCGAACAGGCCCTCGGCGGCCAAACGCTCCTTGAGCCGCAGAAAAGCCTCGAAAAGGCCACCGCGCCCCGCCTGACGTATGCCTTCCACCTGCAATTGAAACTCGCCGCGCGGTTCGTAGAGCGTGGTGAGCGCGCGTACGTCGACCTGGAGGCCTTCCTCAAGGCGGAACGGCAGCAACTGGGCGCGCGATCGATACATCACGCAGCGCACCTGTGCTGCACTGTCCCGTAACGTGAAGTAGAGGTGCCCCGATGCCGCTCGGGTGAGGTTGGCCACTTCGCCGCTGATCCAGCCGAGCGGAAATGCGCCCTCAAGCACGCGCCGCGCGTGTCGGACAAATTCCGACACGGCCAGGGCTTCGTCTGCGGGGCGAAATGGGGCGTCAGGGCGCGTAAACATTGGCTCCATTCTAGCGGAATCCACATCCCGCGCTGCTTGCAGGGCAATTCGTGCGGCAGATCGACGAATCGGCAATCAGGGCTTGTAAGTTACTGAAAAATATGATCTTTCATCATAGCTTCATTTTGCATCGGAGCAGAAAAATCCCTTGTGGGACGGTGACTTAGCGCGCTGTCACGACGGCAATCCACCGACTTATCCACAGAATCTGTGGATTGTGTGCACTGTCGTCCGGCTTGCCGGTCGCCATGCCGCCGCGCTAAAGTCCCATGCTTCGCGATATCCCCCGCATCTAAAGGAGCTGCACACGTGTTGGCGATCATTCAGGCTGCCGGTTGGCCGATCTACTTCCTGATCGTGGCGTCCGTCATCGCCCTTGCTTTGATCCTTGAACGGGTCGTCGCGCTGCGTCGCAGCAAAATTGTCCCTGTCGGGCTGGTCGACAAGATCATTGGCGATCTCCGTCAGGGCGGCATCACCGATGAGCTGGTGTTGCGGGTGGCGAACCACTCGCCGCTGGGCCGCGTGCTTGCCGCCGGGCTCAAGAACGCCAAGGCTTCGCGCGACGTGATGAAGGAGTCGATCGAAGAGGCCGGCGGTGCCGTGGCGCATGAGCTGGGCCGTTTCCTCACGACCCTGGGCACGATTTCCACCGTCACGCCGCTGATGGGCCTGTTCGGTACCGTGATCGGCATGATCGAGATCTTCGGCTCCACGTCGCCGGGTGGTACCAACCCGCAGCAACTGGCGCACGGTATCTCGGTGGCGCTCTACAACACCGGTTTCGGCCTGATCATCGCGATTCCGTCGCTGATCGCCTATCGCCACTTCCGCGCCCAGGTCGACGATTTTGTCGTCGAGATGGAACAGCAGGCGATCAAGCTGGTGGAAGTGCTGCACGGCGAGCGCCGCTGAGCGGCCCGGAGTCTCCAGATGAACTTTCGCCGCGGACGTCGTACTGAGGACGTCGAGATCAATCTGATCCCGCTGATCGACGTGATGCTCGTGATCATCATCTTCCTGATGCTCACGACGACCTACTCGAAGTTTTCGGGGCTCGAGATCAACCTGCCGACCGCCGCTGCGCCGGCCGCCAAGAGCGTGCCGAACGAGATCGACGTGATCGTCACGGCGGTAGGGGATGTGATCGTCAATCGTGTGCCCGTCAGCAGCCGTGAGCCTGCCGCGATCGCCGATGCCTTGCGTCGTGCGCGTCCGCAGAGCGAGAAGGAGCCGGTCGTGATCATCAACGCCGATGCCAAGACACCGCATCAGGCGGTGATCGACGTGATGCAGGCCGCGCAGGCTGCCGATCTGCCGCAGATCACCTTCGCCACGCAGGCCAGCCAGAACTGACCGTGCGTTCTGCTCCAGGCTTCTGGAAACGCCGCGGCGTCCCCGCGGCGTTTCTCTTTCCGCTCTCGCTCCTGTTCCGTGCTGTCGTTGCGTGTCGGTGCGCGATGTTCCGCCTCGGCTGGCTGCGCAGCTATGCGGTCGGTGTGCCGGTCGTGGTTGTCGGCAACATCGCGGTGGGCGGCAGTGGCAAGACGCCGGTCGTGATCTGGCTCGTCGAGCACTTGCGCGCAGCGGGTTTTCGGCCAGCTGTCGTGAGCCGGGGCTATGGTGGCAGCGCCGAAGGCGTGCAAGGCGTCGAGCCCGACAGCGATCCCGCAGTCTGCGGCGATGAGCCGGTGCTGCTGGCGCGGCGCTCGCGCTGCCCGGTTTGGATCGGGCGCGACCGGGTTGCCGCCGCGCGGGCCTTGCGCGAAGCGCACCCGGAAGTCGATGTGATTGTGACGGACGACGGTCTGCAGCACTACCGTCTGAAGCGCGACGTCGAGATCGTCGTGGTTGATGCGCACCAGATGGGCAACCGCCTGATGCTGCCGGCGGGGCCATTGCGCGAGCCGGTGAAGCGTTTGGCGCAGGCTCACCTGGTTTTGGCGCACGGCGATATGCCACCGGCGGTGCGGGCCAAGTGCCCTCCGGCACCGGTGTATTCGATGCGCCTGTGGCCGACGGCCTTCTACCGACTGGCGGACCCGCGCCAACGGCGTTCGCCGGGCGAATTTTCCGGATTGAAGCTGCGCGCGCTGGCCGGCATCGGCCGGCCCGAGCGTTTCTTTTCGACCCTGCACGATTTCGGCCTCCACCCGGTGGCTGAAGAGGCCTTCGCCGATCACCACCCGTTCACGGCAGATGACGTTGCGCTGCGCGACGCCGATGCGCTCGTGGTGACCGAGAAGGATGCGATAAAATTGCAAGCTTTTGCGCCACGCGAAACCTGGGTGCTGCCGGTGGATGCCGACATCAGGGAAGGGGCGCTGGAGCGCGTACTGGAGCGTTTGAATGGATGCAAAACTGCTTGAAATCCTGGTCTGCCCGCTGTGCAAGGGGCCGCTCGAGTTCCGCAAGGCGGCCAACGAACTGGTCTGCAAGCCCTGCCGGGTTGCTTACCCGGTGCGCGACGGCATCCCGGTGATGCTTGAAGACGAGGCCCGCGCCTTGGGCGACGACGAGGCGAGCGCCTGAACATGGCAGCGCCTTTCCAGGCCGTGGTGCCGGCGCGCTACGCGTCAACTCGTTTGCCGGGCAAGCCGCTGGCCGACATCGCCGGCAAGCCGATGGTGGTGCGCGTGATGGAGCGTGCACAGGCCTCTGGTGCCGAGTCGGTCTGGGTGGCGACCGATCACGCCGATGTGGAGTCGGCGGTGCGTGCTTGCGGCGGCAAGGTGCTGATGACACGGCCCGAGCATCCGAGTGGCACCGACCGTCTGGCAGAAGTGGTCGAGACGCTCGGCTGGCCGGACGAGACGATCGTCGTCAACGTGCAGGGCGACGAGCCGCTGATTGACCCGGCCGTCGTTGCAGCGGTGGCGCAGGCATTGGCTGACGATCCGGATGCCGCGATCGCGACCGCCGCGCACCCGATCCATGATGCCGAAGAGTTCTTCAACCCGGCGGTGGTCAAAGTGGTGTGCGATGCGGCCGGCAATGCGATGAGCTTTTCGCGGGCACCGATCCCGTGGGCACGCGATGCCTTTGCCCGCGACCGCAGTGTCTTGCCGGTCGAACTCGGCGCGCTGCGCCACGTCGGGCTCTACGCCTATCGGGTGTCCTTTCTGCGCCGCTACGCCGCTTTGGCGCCGTCGCCGCTCGAATCGATCGAGATGCTCGAGCAGTTGCGTGCGCTGTGGCATGGCTACCGGATCCGCGTGATCACGCTTGCGTCGGCGCCGCCGGCCGGCGTGGACACGCCCGAAGACCTGGCCCGCGTGCGGGCCCATTTCGAATCTGCCGCCGGTTAGTTGGCCGGGGCGGTAAGTTCAGGGTAAGCGCGGCAGCCGATACTGGTGATTGCCGCCACACATATCAGGAGAAGGGGAGATGCGTCTGATTCTGTTGGGCCCGCCGGGTGCGGGCAAGGGTACCCAAGCCAAGTTCATCACCGAAAAATATGGCATCCCGCAGATCTCGACCGGCGACATGCTGCGCGCCGCGATCAAGGAAGGCACGCCGCTGGGCCTTGCCGCCAAGCAGGTGATGGATGCCGGTCAGCTGGTATCGGATGATCTGATCATCGGCCTCGTCAAGGAACGTCTCGCCCAGCCGGACTGCGCCAAGGGCTACCTGTTCGACGGCTTCCCGCGCACGATTCCGCAGGCCGAAGCGCTCAAGAGCTCGGGCGTGGCGCTCGACTTCGTGCTGCAGATCGATGTGCCAGATTCCGAGATCGTCACCCGCATGAGCGGGCGCCGTGCTCACCTTGCCTCGGGCCGTACCTACCATGTGGTGTTCAACCCGCCCAAGGTGGAAGGCAAGGACGACGTGACCGGCGAACCGCTGGTGCAGCGCGACGACGACCGCGAGGAAACCGTCAAGAAGCGCCTCGAGGTCTACCACTCGCAGACCGCGCCGCTGGTGAAGTACTACAGCGACTGGGCGGCGACGGGGGATGCCAAGGCGCCGAAGTACCGCATGATCTCTGGCCAGGGCAGTGTGGACGCGATCACCACGCGCGCACTTGAAGCATTGGCCTGATTGGCAATCCGGCGCGACCCGGCAAGGGTCGCGCCGTTCTCATCTCAGTCTTCCGCCTCGCGCCACCACCGGCGCAACACCGCGCTGCCACCCACCACCAGCGCCAGCGTGATCCCGACAAACAGCAGCGTCAGCCAACCGGGTCGTGTTGCGGCGTTCACGATCTGCTCGGCGAACACAGCACTCACCAATACCAGCGGCAACATGCCGATCGCGCTGCCGAAGAGGAAGTCGCGCAGGCGGATCGTGCTTGCTCCGGCCACCATGTTCACCAACGCAAAGGGCGCCACGGGCACCAGCCGCAGCGCGATTGAGCTGAGCACGCCGCGATGCCCCAAGCGCTGGCTGATGTAGCGCACGCGCGGGCCGGCCACGCGGCTGATCGCCTCCTGCCCGAGCCAGCGACCGAACAGGAAGCTCAGCGCGGCGCCGAGGCTCGCACCGCAGATGCCATACACGATGCCGAGCGTCGGCCCGAACGCCAGCGCGCAAACGAGCATCAGAATCGACAGCGGCACAGCGATCACGCAAGCCAGCGCGAAGCTGCCGACGGCTGCGGCCGGGCCAAGTTGCTGACCGAGCTGGCGAAGACCGGCCACCATGCGATTGAGGTCCAGCGTGTCGCGCAGTGGCGTGAGTTGCCATGCCAGCGCTAGCCCGATGACCGCCGCGATTGCCAGAAAGAAGCCGCGGCGGCGATGGCGCAAACGCGCGTGGTGTGCCTCGGTGGGGCCGTCGTGCATCGGTGCGCTCAATCGGGTTCGCCAAGTTCGGCGCGTAGCGCGGCGGCGAGGGCTTCCACATGGCCGACTTCGAAAACCGAGCCGTGCAGCCCGGCGATCTCGCGCGTTGCCAACGCGCCTTGGCCGAGACGCAGCCAGGGTCGGAACAGCCAACGATCCCAGTTCGCCAGACCAGACGATTTGATCAGGCAGCTGCGGCCCGCAAAGGCCTGCGGCCGGTAGTCGTGGAGGGCCATGACCTGGGCCACCAGGCCGGTGTCGGCGAACATTGCGCCGAGGCGTCGGCCGTTCATGCTGAGTTCCTGCACGTACAGGCTGCGCGTCAGCCACGCGAGCAGCCGCCAGAAGCGCGGGCGACGCAGCAGCGGGCCCGGATAGACGGTGTCGATTAGCACCAGCCCGCGTACCGTCACGCCGCGCGCCTGCAGCGTACGCGCGGTTTCCAGCGCAGCAATGCCGCCAACCGAGAAACCCGCCAGCATCACCGGCTGACGCGCATGCTGGGCGATCTTGTCTGCGTACTGCGCTGCGAGGTCGGCCATGTCGGCGAGTTTGCCGGAGGTGGGCGGCTGCAGCATGAACAGGTTGATCTCCGGGCCCAGCGCTCGTGCCAGCGCTTGCATGCGCATCAGGTCGCCATGCCCCGACGCGGCGACATACAGGGTGATGCGGCCACTCTGCTGGCCGAGCGGCAGCATCAGGCGCGTCGGGCCTGCCTCATCCTGCAGCGCCTCGGCGAGCAGCGCGACGCTGGGGTTTTCAGTCAGCATCAGCAGCGAGGCAGACTTGCCCGTCAGGCGTTGAACGCCGGCCAGGATGTCGACCGCCGCAAGCGAGTCGCCGCCGAGTTCGAAGAAGTCGTCATCGATCCCGATCCCGTGCATCTTCAACCCGGCCTCCCACAGCCGGAGCAGATCGCGCTCCAGCACTGTGCGCGGCTGGCGGATGGTGTCGCCGTGGTTCGGGCTGGCCGGTTCCGGTAGCGCGGCGTAATCGACCTTGCCGGTGCTGTTGAGCGGAAGGGTGGCGAGGATCGTGATGCCGGCTGGCAGCATGTAGTCGGGCAGGTGGCTGCGCAGATGGCGGTTGAGTGCAGCTGTGTCCTGCCCGTCGGCTGCGACCCAGGCATGCAGGCGCGGCTTGTGATCCGCGTCGACAAGGCGTACGGCCGCTTGATTCACGCCGCCTACCGCGAGCAGCGCGGCTTCGATTTCGGCTGGTTCGATGCGATAGCCGCGCAGTTTGATCTGGCGGTCGCTGCGGCCGGCGAAGTGCAGCGTGCCATCCGTCGTGAGCCAGCCGCGGTCGCCGGTGCGATACATGCGTCCGGTGGTGCGGAATGGGTCGGCTGCAAAAGCATCAGCGTCCAGATCCGGCCGGTTGAGGTAGCCGCGAGCGATCGTGTTGCCGCCAATCCAGATGTCGCCCTGGCAGCCGAAGGGCGCAGGGCGTCCCGCATCGTCCAGCACGTAAATGCGTGTGTCGTCGACCGGGTGTCCGACAGGCAGTGCGCCGTCGCCGTCCGACGCGCTGCAGGGCCAGGCCGTCGCGAAGATGCAGGCTTCCGTGGGGCCGTAGACGTTGTAGAGCCGTGCGCCGCAGGTCTCGCGGAAACGTTGTGCCAGTGCTGGCGGCAGAACGTCGCCACCGCAACACGCAAAACGCAATTGCAGGCGCGGCAGCCCGCCGGCGGCATCGACGAAGCGCCGCAGCGTGGATGGCACGAAGCTCGTGAACGTAACGCCGTGGCGTGCCGAGAATTCCGCCACCGCCTCCGGTGCCAAACGGCCCGGTGGCGGCAGTGCAACGCTGGCGCCGCAGGCAAGGGGCAGTATCAGCTCGATGAGGGCTGGGTCAAAGGTGATCTGAGTCGCCTGCGCTGAGCGATCAGTCGGGCCAATCGCCCATTCGCGAGCGAGCCATGCGATTCGCCGTGCGAGGGCGCCGTGCTCGATCATGACGCCCTTGGGCCGGCCGGTTGAGCCCGAGGTAAAGAGTACGTAGGCGAGATCGTCTTGCGCGGGCGCAGGCCACGTGGGTGCGACATTGTTGCCCGGCGAACTGGGCAGCGGCCCAAGCGCGATTGGCTGCGGATGCAGCGCGGCGATCCGCGGGCGCTCCGCCGGATCAACCAGCACCGCCACCGCTTGGCTCTCCTGCAGCACAACTGCCAGGCGCGCGTCCGGCGCGTCGACATCGAGCGGAAGGAAGGCCGCGCCGGCCTTGGCGATGGCCAATAGCGCCACGACCATGTCGGCCGAACGCCGCATGCAGACTGCAACGATCAAATTGCGTGCGGCACCGGCGCCGCGTAGCCGGGTGGCCAGCGCTTGGGCGTGGAGGTTGAGCTGGCCGTAGCTGAGGCTGCCGCCATCCCAAACCAGTGCCCGTGCGTCGGGCGCTTGGCGCGCCTGGGTTTCGAACTGCGCGATGAAGCTTGCAGGGGACACCGTTTCCAGCAGCCCGCGGTGCACGCCATCGAGCACCGCGGCACGTTCGTTGGGCGGCAGGATGTCTATCGCCGCCACCGGCAGGCTGGTCTGACGGGCGATCTCGCACATCACATGGCGGATGCGGCGGCCGAGCAGCGCAAGTTCGCCCTCCGCGAAACAGGCGGAGCTGCCTTCAAGTACCAATTCCAGATCACCGCTGTCGTCGAATTCGCATACGGTGAGCCCGAGCGGGTAGCGAGCCACGCCGGAGAAGAGCTGCCAGGAATCCACGGCAGAGGCTTCGCCGAAGCGCACCGAGTAGTCCTGCCGTTCGAAGGAAAGCAGCACGTCGAACACGCTGTCGCGATGGCTGCGGATGGCCTGCAGCTGGCGAGCGACTTCGCTTAACGGGTAGCGCGCATGGCGTAGCGCGCTACGCAGCGTGCGGCTGATGCCGGCGATCAGGCTCGCCACCGTATCCTCGGGCGTCACGCTGATCCGCAATGGCAGTACGCCGACGAACATGCCGGGCGTGCGTTTGTGGCGCTTGCCGTTGCGGTTGAGGCTGGGGACGCCGACGACGATTTCGCTCAGTCCGCGCACGCGGCAAAAATAGAGCGCAAGCGCGGCGAGGAAGACGCAGAAAGCGCTCTGGCCCGGTGCGTTGGCGGCCGCGACGATCTGCTGATAGTCGGTGCGCGGCAGCGGCAACCGGCTGAGTGTGGCGGCCGGCAGGCGAGTGTGATGGTCGGCGCGGGCGGCGCTGTGGCGTTCAAACAGCGGCGGCGGCAAGCTCGGCAGTTGCCCCGCCCAGAAGGCGCCGTCGTCGGCGAAGTCTTGCGATGCGCGATAGGCAAGTGATTCATCGATGAAGCAGCGGTAGTCGCCGTCTTCCGCCGCTGGCTGTGCGTCGCCGGCGACGAGCGCGGCATAGTGGGCCGCCCAGCGCGCCATGATCTGCGTGGTACCCCAGCCGTCCATGACCAGATGGTGAAACTGGATGACCACGCAATGCTCCGCTTCACCGGCGCTGAGCAGCGCGATACGCCACGGCGGCGGGCCGTCCAGTGCGAACGGGGTTGCCAGCGAGGCGTTCCACCATCGCTGCACTGCCTCGCGCATGGGCAGGTTCGCTGCGATCTCTGCGAAGACGAGCGCTTGCTGATGGGCTGCGAGCAGTTGTTGACCGCCCGCTGCCTGCGGCACGAGCCTCAGCACTTCGCATTCCGCCACGGTGCGATCGAGTGCAGCCTGAAGCAGCAGGCGATCGAGGCGTCCCTTGAACAGGATGCCGCCGCCGATGATCAAGTGCGGGCTGCCAGGCCACGCGCGCTGGTCGAGCCAGACTTCATGCTGGCTGAGCGACAGCGGCAGCACACCCTGCACTACAGCGCGAAGTTCTGGCGATCCCATCGTTCGATCTCGGCGCTGGCGTAGCGGTAGCCCGCCTCAGCGATCTCGCGCGCGCGGCGGTAGGCCATCAAGGGGAACTCCGCGACCGGTGGCTCAAGGTAGTAGTCAGAGAGGGCGATCGTGCGACCACGCTGGGTGAGGCCACCCATGTGGCTGGCGCGGTACAGGATGTCGCCGATGCCGGGCACCACCGGCGCGTCGGCCGACATATGGCCGCGGATCTTGCGCCAGGGTGACAGCCGTTTGACTTCGGCATCGACCTGCAGCGCTTCGCGCACGTCCACATCGACGGCGATCACGGTGCCGTTGCCGCGGCGTTTTTCGAGTTTGGTGCCGAGCCGTGTCCGCATCGCTTCGACCGGCACGTTGTCGAGTATGGCGCCGTCGACAAGCAGATCGCCGTTGAGCAGCACCGGCGGCAATAGCCCGGCCGGCGAGTTGCTGGCCAGCACGGCGCGCCATAGCGGGCCGGTGTCCTGCACCGTGGTGCAGGCCTGGCTCAGGTTGCAGGCGGCGGCGAAGTAGGGGCGCCAGAGCGCGTCGGCCGTGGCGTCGCCGAACAGGCGCCGCAACTCGCGTTCGATTCGCCGTCCGGAGAGCACCGAAATCACGGGCAGCGACGGTCGCTCGCCGGTGCGCGTGAAGCGCAGGATGTTCTCGCGGATATCGTCAAAGCCAATGCCGCAGGCGTACTGCGCCCCAATCAGGGCGCCCATGCTGTTGCCGCCGATCAGGTCGATCGGGATGTTGGCTTCTTCGAGCGCCCGTAGCACGCCCAGATGCGCGAAGCCGCGCGCACCGCCACCACCAAGCACGATGCCGGTTGCGTGTCCGGTCAGAAAACGCGCGAGGCTTTCGTGGTCACCGGGTGCGTCGTGTCGCTGGAGGTAGATCCGCTCCACCTCACGCGCCGCGCGCCACGGGGTCGGCGCGGTTGGCACGCTAGTGCCGGCTGGGTGCAATAGCACCAGATGCTGCCGCTTGTAGGTCAGCCCCGGCTCCATGCGGAGTTGTTGTTCGAGCGCGCCAACCGTCGGGGTATCGGTGCTGCGTGCAACGAAGATCACCTGGTCGGCTTGCCGCACGGCGAACTTTGTCCAGGGCGAGAGCGCCGCTTCCGCTTCGTACAGGATGAAGTCGGCCGAGACTTCCATCGCGTCCACGGTGCCAAGGCGGCGGGCGATCGCCTGATCGTCCGCGGCTTCGCCGGGCGATGGCGGGCGGAGGTGCGTGACCCGCCGCGCCGCGAACGCTTGGGCGAGGCCGCGTGCGAGCAAGGCGGCCTCCTCGCCACGATGCAGCGGGATGATCGCGAAGGCCTGCGCTCGCTTGCGCTCTGCGATCTGGGGCAGGTGGCGCAGGTAGTGGTAGATCGCTTGAGAAAAGATCTGGCTGAATACCAGCGGGTTTTGCTGCAGCAGCGTTTCGTAGTCGGCGCGGCTGAGCTCCGCCACGGTCGAGTCGCGCAAGGCCACGACGTCGGCCGTGCGCGGCTGCTGCAGGATCATGCCGGTCTCGCCGATGCACTCGCCCGGGCACAGCTCGTTGTAGAGCAGCAGATTCCCTTCCCGGTCGTTGCGGGATACCCGCAGCCTGCCGGCCAGCACGATCACGAGGCTCCCTGAGGGCTCTTTCTCGCGATAGACCACTTCGCCCGCGGCTTTGCGGACCGGTTTGAGCAGCGCGACGAGTTGCGACAGCGCCGCGTCGTTAATCTGCCCGAACAGGCGACTGCCGCGCAGGATGTCGCCGATCCGTGCCGCGTCGTAACTGGCGTCGGGCATGGCGGTTCCCGTGTGGGCGCAGGCTTAGAGGCGGACTGCGGGGTTGAGCGTGTAGCGGCCGGTGAATGAGGCCTGCGCCAGGATGTGCTTGGCGATGGCCGCGCGCGCCTCGGCGCCGCCGAAGCGGCCTTCGATCGGCACCCGATCGGTGTCGAGCGCGTAAAGCGTGAAGATGTAGCGGTGCGGCAGTTCGTCGTTCCACGGCGGGCAAGGGCCGTCATAGCCGTGGTAATCGCCCGCCATGTCGGCGTCGCCGGCAAACCAGCCGGTGTAGTCGTTGAGCCCCTGGCGGGTGTCGAGCGGGCCGGCGCTGGGTTTGCCGCGGGCCACGACCCCGTCGCTGAAGCTGCCGGCAGCGATCTCGTCAATGCCGACCGGGATGTCGATCAGCACCCAATGAAAGAAATCCACCCGCGGCAAGGTGATCGGCACGCTGCGGCCTTCCTGATTGACGTCGTCACCGCGGCTTGGGACGTCCGGATCGTGGCAGATCAGGGCGTAGGAGCGGGTGCCGGCGGGCGCGCCGGACCAGGCGAGGTGCGGGTTGCGGTTGGCCGACAGCGCGACATGGCCGTGCGTGGCCTGGACTGCGAAGGCGAACTCGCCTGGGATCGGTGCGCCGTCGCGAATGCTGTTACTCCAGAGCTTCATGGGTGCCTCCCTGGGTGTCATTGCGCCGGCGGCGAACCGCTACCGGCAGGAACTGCGAAATCCGTCCGATGCCACGTCCAGCCTCTCAAGCGCGCCGGCGGAAGTCGGCGACTCTGAAGCCGAGCGCGAACAGGGTTGCGAAGTAGATGGCCGCGCCGCCACACACCACCGCCGTGAGCCAGAGCACGCGTTGCAGGCCGTGCATTTCGAGCCAGCGTTGCTCGCCGCCCATGCCCAGCCACAACGCCACCGCCATCACCACCAGCGCACCGGCCTGCCGCATAGCAAAGCGGCCCCAGCCCGGCTGCGGTTTGAAGATGCCGCGGCTGCGCAGCCCCTGGAACAGTAGCGCGGCATTGAGCGTTGCCGCCAGGCCGATCGACAGCGCAAGCCCAGCATGCTTCAACGGCCCGATGAAAGCGAGGTTAAGTGCTTGTGTCACGCAAAGTGTCAGCAATGCGATCTTGACCGGCGTCTTGATGTCCTGCCGCGAATAGAACGCCGGCGCCAGGATCTTCACCAGGATGATGCCCGAGAGGCCTACCGCGTAAGCGGTCAGCGCCGAGCGCGTCTGCATCACGTCATTGGCCGAGAAGGCGCCATGGTGGAAGAGCGTTGTTACGAGCGGCACGGCCAGGATGCCGATACCCACCACCGCGGGCAGCGTCAGCAGCAGTGCCAGGCGCAGCCCCCAGTCGAGCAGGGCCGCGAATTCCTCGTGGTCGCCCTTGGCGTGCAGTTTGGACAGGCTTGGCAGCAGGATCGTGCCGAGTGCCACGCCCAGCATGCCGGAGGGGAATTCCATCAGGCGGTCGGCGTAGTAGAGCCACGAAACCGAGCCGGTCGGAAGGAAGGAGGCGAAGATGGTGTTGATCAGCAGGCTGATCTGCGCCACCGATACGCCCAGCGTGGCTGGCGCCATCAATTTAAGTACCCGACGCACCCCGGGATCGGACCAGTCGGGGCGGAAGCGCGGCAGCATGCCGATCTTCTTCAGTGCAGGCACCTGAAAGGCCAGCTGCAGGATGCCGCCGAGAAACACCGCCCAACCCAGTGCCAGTACGGGCGGATCAAAGTATGGCGCGGCGAATAGCGCCATCACGATGAAAGCGACGTTCAGCAACACCGGTGTGAATGCCGGCACCGAGAAACGGCTCCACGCATTCAGGATGCCGCCTGCCAGCGCGACCAGCGCCATGAAAAGGATGTACGGGAAGGTGATGCGAGTGAGTTCGACGGTCAGGGCGAACTTGTCCGCGTTCTTGGCGAAGCCCGGCGCCGAAACCAGAATCACGGCGGGCGCGAAGATCACGCCGAGCAGCGCCACCAGGGCCACGGCGATGCCGAGCAGACTTGCCACATGGTCCACCAGCGCGCGGGTGTCTTCCTCGGTGCGGCGGTTCTTGTATTCCGACAGAATCGGCACGAAGGCCTGCGAGAACGCGCCTTCCGCGAAGAGCCGCCGCAGCAGGTTGGGGAGGCGGAAGGCAACGAAGAATGCGTCTGTCGCGATGCCGGCGCCGAATGCGCGCGCGATGACAAAGTCCCGAACGAAGCCGAGGATGCGCGACAGCAGAGTCATGCCGCTGACTGTCGCAAGAGCCTTGAGGAGATTCACTGAGTTTGCCGGAGGGAAGCTAAGCAGGGGATGATAGCCACCCCCGCATGCCGCGGGCAACTTAAGTGCTTGCCTAATTAGCAGAAGGTCGTTAAAATCGCCGGCTTTCTGTACGAATACTAACTGGACGTTCCAACATGGCCAACTCGGTACAAGCCCGCAAACGCGCGCGCCAGGCGCTCAAGGCGCGAGCTCACAACGCCAGCCTCCGTTCCCGCCTGCGCACCGCGATCAAGGCGGTTCGTAAGGCCATCGACGCGGGCGATCAGGCAGCTGCAAAGCAAGTCTTCGACCAGTCGATGAGCACCATCGATTCGATCGCTGACAAGAAGATCATCCACAAGAACAAGGCTGCCCGTCACAAGTCGCGTCTGTCGGCTGCGATCAAGGCACTGGGCGCTACCGCCTGAGTTCTTGCTGATCTGGCATGAAAAACGGCTTCCCTTGGGAAGCCGTTTTCTTTTGTGCCTCGCCTTCGGCGCGGCTTAGCCTTGTTCGTCGGCGAGCGGATCGACCTGAAGGTCGTTGTCCTTCGCGAAGTTGACGAGAAAGTTGTAGGCGAGCGGTTCGAGTTCGTGCAGCCGCTTGTCGACAACCACGCACTTTTCGCCACCCAGCGTGCATCCAGGCCGCACATAGGGCGAGTAGCGCATCCGTTTTTCGGCGCCGAAGGCCGACATGATGCCGCACAGGCGGTCGGCCCAGTCGCTCGGGCGGAATTTGCGGCCCTCGCGCGTGAGGCCGACGATCACGAAACTCTCAATCGACATGGCGTGCTCCGGGGCCTGACGAGGGTTTGTGACCCCGTTGAACTGCCGGTCTGAAACGTTGTGTGGCGCGGATTCTAGCAGAGCGGGCGGGGGCGCCAAAGCCGGACGGTGGCGTATGGGCTGCAATCGGTGTTGCGGCAGAAAGTTCCATTGGGTCGACGTGATTTGACGGCTGCCGTAAAATTGAAGGTTCCTCTATGCGGCTGACGTCAGCCTGACGCGATCGCATCGAGTACTCAGAGCAACGCACCACCAACTGCATGACCAACGGGGCCGCGCGCGATACGGATCGCGGCCGAGCGAGATGATGATGGCGACTGCGCCCAGGCACTTTCTTCAGTTCAACGACTTTTCGCGTGAAGAGTTCGACTACCTCTTCGAGCGGACACGCTGGATCAAGGACAAGTTCAAGCGCTACCAGCCCTACCATCCGTTGTTCGACCGCACGCTGGTGATGATTTTCGAGAAAGCCAGCACGCGCACGCGGCTGTCTTTTGAGGCCGGCATGTTCCAGCTCGGTGGATCGGCAATCTACCTGAATACGCGCGATTCGCAGTTGGGCCGTGGCGAACCGGTGGAAGACGCCGCACAGGTCATGTCGCGCATGTCGGACGTCGTGATGATTCGCACCTTTGAGCAGGGCATCGTGGAGCGCTTCGCGGCCAACTCGCGCGTGCCGGTCATCAACGGTCTGACCAATGAATACCACCCGTGCCAGATCATGGCGGACATCTACACCTGGATCGAGCAGCGTGGCCCGATCCAGGGCAAGACCGTGGCCTGGATCGGTGACTCCAACAACGTCTGCAACACCTGGCTGCAAGCGGCTGAGGTGCTGGACTTCAACGTTCGTGTGTCGACGCCGCCGGGTTACGAGGTCGAACCCGAGCGGGCGAACCTCTACGGCACGGGTCACTTCGAGCAATTTGCCGATCCGATGGAAGCCGCGCGCGGCGCCGATCTGATTACGACCGACGTGTGGACCTCGATGGGTTTCGAGGCGGAAAACGAAGCACGGATCAAGGCTTTCGCCGACTGGCAGGTTGATGCCGACATGATGCGCGTGGCCAACCGCGGTGCGCTGTTCATGCACTGCTTGCCGGCGCATCGTGGTGAAGAGGTATCGGCAGAAGTGATCGACGGGCCGCAGAGCGTCGTGTGGGAAGAGGCCGAAAACCGCCTGCACGCGCAGAAGGCCTTGCTTGAGTATCTGGTGATGGGGCGGGTTGACGGAAAGTAAGCTGACGGAGGCTGCACCATGATCGATCACATGACCTTTCGTGTATCCGATATCGAGCGTACGAAGTCGTTCTATGCGGCGGCGCTGGCGCCGTTGGGTTACTTGCCGGCTTACGATGCGGTGCATGACGGGGTCCGGGTGCTGGGCTTTGCCTGTGACAGCAAGATCGATACCTGGTTTGTCAGCGCAGCGGATGTGACGACGCGCTGCCATCTCGCTTGGCGGGCACCGAACCGCGCTGCGGTCGACGCTTTCTACGCTGCGGCTATGGCTGCGGGGGCGCGTGACAACGGGGCGCCGGGTCTGCGCCCGCACTACCATCCGGGTTACTACGGCGCGTTTGTGATCGACCCTGAAGGTAACAACGTCGAGGCGGTATGCCACGACCCTGAGTGACAACGATTAGTCTGGCCCCCGAACGCCGGGCGGGGGCTGTGCAGGATCCTGTTCGCGCATCGGCACGCTCAGCGCGAATGGTGACCTACCCGGCCTGTATGCACCACTTTGAGCCTGCCGGTGGGTGATGCGTCGGAATCATCGAGGAACGGAAATGAGTGAAGCAAAGAAAGTTGTTCTGGCCTACTCCGGTGGCCTGGATACGTCGGTCATCCTGAAGTGGTTGCAAGACACCTACCAGTGCGAAGTGGTGACCTTCACCGCCGACCTCGGTCAGGGTGAAGAACTGGAGCCGGCGCGTACCAAGGCGCTGAAGTTCGGCATCAAGCCGGAAAACATCTTCATCGACGATCTGCGCGAAGAGTTCGTCCGCGATTTCGTTTTCCCGATGTTCCGTTGCAACACCGTGTATGAAGGCGAGTACCTGCTCGGCACTTCGATTGCACGCCCGCTGATTGCCAAGCGCCTGATCGACATCGCGCGCCAGACCGGCGCTGACACGATCTCCCACGGTGCGACCGGCAAGGGCAACGATCAGGTCCGTTTCGAGCTTGGTGCCTATGCGCTGATGCCGAACGTCAAGGTCATCGCGCCGTGGCGCGAATGGGATCTGCTGTCGCGCGAGAAGCTGCTGGCTTACGCCGAGAAGCACGGCATCCCGGTCGAGATGAAGCACAAGAACGGTGGCGCGCCGTATTCGATGGACGCCAACCTGCTGCACATCTCGTTCGAAGGCCGCCATCTGGAAGACCCGAAGAACGAAGCTGAAGAATCGATGTGGCGCTGGACCGTGTCGCCGGAAGCGGCACCGGACGCGCCCGAGTACGTCGATCTGGAATTCGAGCGCGGTGACGTCGTGGCGATCAACGGAACCCGCCTTGCCGCACACGAAGTGCTGGCCAAGCTCAACGAGCTGGGTGGCAAGCACGGCGTTGGCCGTCTGGATCTGGTCGAGAACCGCTATGTCGGCATGAAGTCGCGCGGCTGCTATGAAACCCCGGGAGGCACGATTCTCCTCAAGGCGCACCGTGGCATCGAGTCGATCACGCTCGATCGCGAAGTGGCGCACCTGAAGGACGATCTGATGCCGCGCTACGCCAGCCTGATTTACAACGGCTACTGGTGGGCGCCGGAGCGCCGCGCGCTGCAGGTGCTGATCGACCACACGCAGACCAACGTAAATGGCTGGGTGCGCGTGAAGCTCTACAAGGGCTCGGTGTCGGTCGTGGCGCGTGATTCGAAGGACACGTTGTTCGATCAAACCATCGCAACTTTCGACGACGATGGCGGCGCATACAACCAGGCGGATGCAGGAGGTTTCATCAAGCTCAATGCTTTGCGTATGCGAATCGCGGAAAATGCGCGTCGCAAGCGCGGTGCCTGAGCTTTGAAGTAGTGCGGGCCGCCTTAGGGCGGCCCTTGCGTTTCAAGGCCGCGCTCGCTGCCAAGAGCGGTGGAACCACCCCGCCGGGCAGCGTCAGACGGATTGATCCCCCGAATTGACCCCCTAGATTCGTTCAAGAATGAGGCGCAGCATGATCAAGAAAATCGGTGTCCTGACCAGCGGTGGCGATTCGCCCGGCATGAACGCGGCGATCCGCGCGGTGGTGCGCGCGGGCCTGTCCAGCGGGCTTGAGGTTTACGGCATTCACGATGGTTACCTCGGCCTGCACCAAGACCGCATCGAGAAGCTCGAGCGCTACAGCGTGTCGGACGTCATCAACCGTGGCGGCACCTTCCTCGGCTCTGCCCGCTTCCCGGCCTTCAAGGAAGAGTCGGTGCGTCGCGAGGCGATCCAGAACCTGAAGAAGCACGCGATCGATGCGCTGGTCGTGATCGGCGGCGATGGCTCCTACATGGGCGCCAAGAAGCTGACCGAAATGGGCTACCCCTGCATCGGCTTGCCGGGCACGATCGACAACGATATTGCCGGTACCGACTTCACGATCGGCTTCGACACCGCGCTGAACGTGATCCTCGAAGCGATCGACCGCCTGCGCGACACCTCCAGTTCGCACAAGCGCATCTCGGTCGTCGAGGTGATGGGCCGCCACTGTGGTGACCTCGCGATGTCGGCCGCGGTGGCCGGCGGTGCCGAGTTCGTGGTGGTGCCAGAGCAGCCGTTCGACAAGGCGTCGCTGCTGTCGCAGATCGAGGCTGGCATCGCTCGCGGCAAGCGCCATGCGCTGGTCGTGATCTGCGAGCATGTGACCGATGTGAACGCGCTGGCCAAGGAAATCGAAGCACGTACCGAACTGGAAACCCGTGCCACGATTCTCGGCCACATCCAGCGTGGTGGCTCGCCGACCGCGCGCGATCGCCTGCTCGCAAGCCGCATGGGCGCATTTGCCGTCGAACTTCTGCTGCAGGGGCACGGTGGCCGTTGCATCGGTCTGCAGCACAACGAGATGGTGCATCACGACATCATCGACTGTATCGAGAACATGAAGCGCCCGTTCAACCAGGAACTGTTTGATCTGAGCGCCAAGCTGTTCTGACGCGGTTTTGCGCCAAGAAGAAGCCGCCTCCGGGCGGCTTTTGTCTTTTTGGCGTTGCGCGAATTGTCAGCGTGGTGTCAGGCCAAGTTGCTGAAATGTAGGCGATTTTCTTATTGTGCGGTGCGGGCGCGCTGGGTAAAATCACGCGCTCTGGTATTTGTCCAAAGCCGGTTCATGGAGCTTGGGTTTGGACAAATCCCATAATCAGAGAGCCCATGGAAACCGTCACCCTGTTCGGCCTGACCGTTGCGCAGTTTGAAGACTTGTCGCTCAAGTTCTTCCTGACCGCGCTGATCGCCTACATGTTCTTCATCATCTGGAATCTTGCGCGCGAGTCGAAAGCGGGCAAGGTTGGCACTGCAGTGCTGTTTTTTGCGCTTGGCACCGGCATGTTCGGTTTCATGGCAAAGTCGGTGATTGCGAAGGTGCTGGGCATCGAGTAATTCGCATTCCGCAGGACGACGAGAGGCCACGGCTATAATCCGTGGCCTTTTTCATTTCCAGCTCAATTCGGAGAGTCTGATGTCTGCAGCGGATCAGTTCGACGGCGTGTCGGTCGTCAAGAAAGCCAATGTCTACTTCGATGGCAAGTGCGTCAGCCACACGGTGCAGTTCGCCGATGGCACGCGCAAGTCGGTCGGTGTGATTCTGCCGTCCAGCCTGACCTTCAACACCGGCGCGCCGGAGATCATGGAAGTCATCGACGGGCGTTGCCGCGTCAAACTCGCCGGCGCCACTGCTGCGGTGGAGTACGTGGCAGGCCAGTCTTTCAACGTGCCGGGCAACAGCAGCTTCGATATCGAAACGCTGGACACCCTGCATTACGTCTGCCACTTCGGCTGACGGCTTTGACCGCTCCGCGCAACGCGGAGCGGGCGGCGCTGCCCGGGCGCGCTTAACGCTGCTCGGCGCCGCGGATCGTGACGGCCGGCAGCGGTAGCGCGTGCCGGTCGTCGATCGCACCGGAAAACTGCACGCTCTTGATGTTGGCGACCGGGAAGGCGAGCACCGTGCTCTCGGTTTCCACAATGATCCATGGGCTTTGCAGGAAGCGCTCGATACCAACCTTCTTGCCCGCTTCCGATTCGAGTTGTTCCGGGAAGGTGAAGGTTTCCTTCTTGCCGTCGATGAACTCGATGACCATGTAGCGTAGTGCCATGCTGATGCCTCCCGGCGCGTGAGTGTGGCTGTGCTTCGATTCTGGCAAGGCGCTTGGCGCGCGGCAAGCGCAGCTCAGGCTTTTGTAGCCTCGGCGGCGAAGCGTCGGGCAATCACGCTGACCATGATCAACTGCAGCAGATGAAACAGCATGATCGGCGCGATGATCAGGCCGAGCGCCGGATTGCCGCCGAACATGATCTTCGCCATCGGCACGCCACTCGCAAGCGACTTTTTCGAGCCACAGAAGATGGCCGCGATGCGGTCTTCCCGGCTGAAGCCAAAGCTACGGCACAAGAGGCTCGTCAGCGCGAACATCAGCGCGAACAGCGCGATCGAGATCACCGCGATCAGTAGCAGCGTGCGCAAACCGTGGGCCGCCCAAACGCCCTCGGCGACCGAGTCGGCGAATGAATTTGCGACGATCGCCAGAATCGTCGCGCGGTCGAGTAGCTTTGCTGCCGAGAGGTGTGCCTCGACCCAGCGCAGCACGAAGGGGCGCAGCAGCTGGCCGAGCACGATCGGCAGCAGCACCAGCAGCACGATCTTCAGGATGACCGGGCCGAGTGCCATGCCGCTGCCCTGCGCATGCAGATAGGCGTTGATCCAGAGCGGCGTGATAAATACGCCGATCAGGCTGGAGAGGCTGGCGTTGAAGATTGCGCCGGGCACATTGCCTCGTGCGATCGAGGTCATTGCGACGGATGACGATACCGTCGAGGGCAGGGCACAGAGGTAAAACACGCCGAGCGCAAGCGCCGGGTCGAGCCGCTGCCCGAAGAGCTGGTGGAAGCCGATACCGAGCAGCGGGAACAGCAGGAAGGTCGAGGCTTGTACCAGCAGGTGCAGGCGCCAGTTAACGATGCCTTCACGCATCTTCTGAGGCGACAGGGTCAGGCCGTAGAGCAGAAACACCAGCGCCACGCCGTAGGTGGTGAACACATCGATGTGGATCAGCCCGCCCGTCTTCAGCAGTGTGGGCCAAAGTGAGGCGAGGACTACCGCTGCGATGAGGCTGAGCAGGAAACCGTCGATTCCGAAACGTCTGAGGCGGGCCAGCATGAATATCCTTCGATCCGTTGCGCCGGTCGGGGGAAAGTGGCGCAGGTTCGCGTTCGCAAGTGGATCGAATTGTCGCGCAAGCGAGCGGGTGACGTGGTCGGAGACGAGGCGTTTTTCGTCGTAGATGCGCCGCCTTTCAGGCAGAGCAAATCGGCGACGCGAAACCTGCGGGACAATGCCTGGTCACAACGGTGATGCCGCTGCGATCCGCGCAGCGGCCAGTCTGGACGCCCCGTGCCCGCATTCCTCCGCGCGCTGAAGTCGCGCAACTACCGCCTGTACTTCGCTGGCCAGTTGATCTCGCTCGCCGGCACCTGGATGCAGCAGATCGCGATGATCTGGCTGGCCTACCGTTTGTCGAATTCTGCCTTCGTGCTCGGCACGATCGGCTTTGCAAGCCAGATCCCGATTCTGGTCTTCGGTTCGTTCGGCGGCGTGTGGGTGGATCGGTTCGACCGGCGCCGCCTGATGATCTGGACGCAGGCGGTGGCGATGCTGCAGGCGGTGTTGTTGGCGGTGCTTGCCGGCTTCGGCTTGGTCACACCGGCCATTCTGATTGGCCTGGCTTTCCTGCTTGGCTGCGTCAATGCGCTGGATGTGCCGGTGCGGCAGGCGATTGCCGTGCAACTGGTTGATGACCCGGAGCACCTGCCCAACGCCATCGCGCTGAATTCGATGCTGATGAACGGCGGACGCTTCGTTGGCCCGGCACTGGCGGGCATTGTGGTTGCCTCGTTCGGCGAGACGGCCTGTTTCGTGCTCAATGCAGCTTCGTATCTTGCGGTGCTACTGGCGCTGGTGGCGATCCGCCTGGAGCCTGCGCCGCCGCGCGTGCAGGCGCCGGCGCTGCAGGCATTGCGCGAGGGCGTCGCCTACGCTGTGGCGCATCCGTTTATCCGGCTGTCCTTGCTGCTGGTGGCGAGCATCAGCTTCCTCGCAACGCCCTATGCGGTGATGCTGCCGGTGTTCGCGCGCGAGATCTTCGGCGGCGATGCGCGCACCTATGGCTTCCTGGTCGGCAGTGCGGGTGCCGGCTCGCTTGCGGGCAGCCTGCTGCTGGCGACGCACGGCGAGCCGCGACGAATCGCGCGCTGGGTAGCGTGGGCGGCGCCAGCGGTTGGGGCCTGCCTCGCCGGTTTCGCGCTGACGCCGTGGCATTGGCTTGCGACGGCGTTGCTGATGGGGGTCGGCTTTGCGGTGATCCTCGCCGTTGCGGGCAGCAATGTGCTGATCCAGACACGTGTCGAAGATGCCTTCCGCGGTCGGGTGATGGCGCTGTACTCGATGGCCTTCTTGGGCATCGCGCCTTTGGGCAGCTTCGCCGTCGGGAGCTTCGGTCATGTGCTGGGTATCCGTGACACGCTCGCGGCTTGCGGAATAGCCAGCCTGCTGTGTGGGCTGCTGTATCGCCGCGTGGCGCGGCGCCCTGCGCCGGCAGTGACGTAAGCCCCCGCAGCTGCCAAAAGAAAAGCGGCGCGGCGCCAATGCGCCCGCCGCTTCATTATCCGAGCAGAAACGCTCAGACGGTCTTGACCGGGATCTTGCCGATCTTCGCCTGCCACTCGGCCGGGCCGGTTTGGTGCACCGAGGTGCCGAGCGAATCCACGGCAACGGTGACCGGCATGTCGACCACGTCGAATTCGTAGATCGCTTCCATGCCCAGATCGGCGAAGCCGACCACTTTGGCGGTCTTGATCGCCTTGGATACGAGGTAGGCGGCGCCGCCGACGGCCATCAGGTACACCGACTGGTGCTTCTTGATCGCCTCGATCGCCGCCGGGCCACGTTCGGCCTTGCCGATCATCCCCAGCAAACCGGTTTGCGCCAGCACCTGTTCGGTGAACTTGTCCATGCGCGTCGCGGTGGTGGGGCCGGCGGGGCCGACGGCTTCGTCACGCACCGGGTCGACCGGCCCAACGTAGTAGATGAAGCGGCCGGCCAGATCGACCGGCAGCGCCTCGCCCTTGTTGAGCATGTCGACCATGCGCTTGTGCGCGGCGTCGCGGCCGGTCAGCATCTTGCCATTGAGCAGCAGCACGTCGCCCGGCTTCCAGGAGGCGACTTCCTCGCGGGTGACTGCGTTCAGGTTCACGCGCTTGCCCTTGGAAGCGTCGTAGGTGAGGCTGGGCCAGTCCGCGAGCGAGGGCGGGTCGAGGAAGACCGGGCCGGAGCCGTCGAGCACAAAGTGCGCGTGGCGGGTCGCGGCGCAGTTCGGGATCATCGCCACCGGCAGCGAAGCGGCGTGCGTCGGGTAGTCGAGGATCTTCACGTCCAGCACCGTGGTGAGGCCGCCGAGACCCTGTGCGCCAATACCTAGCGCATTGACCTTCTCGTAGAGCTCGATGCGCAGTTCCTCGATGCGGTTCTGCGGGCCGCGCTTGAGCAGCTCCTGCATGTCGATCGGGTCCATCAGCGCTTCCTTCGCCAGTAGCACGGCCTTCTCGGCGGTGCCGCCGATGCCGATGCCGAGCATGCCCGGCGGGCACCAGCCGGCGCCCATGGTCGGCACGGTCTTGAGCACCCAGTCGACGATCGAATCGGACGGATTGAGCATCACCATCTTCGACTTGTTCTCGGAGCCACCGCCCTTTGCGGCGACGGTGATGTCAACCTTGTCACCCGGCACCATCGAGTAGTGGATCACCGCCGGCGTGTTGTCCTTGCTGTTCTTGCGGGCACCGGCCGGGTCGAGCAGGATCGACGCGCGCAGCTTGTTGTCCGGATCGTTGTAGGCGCGGCGCACGCCTTCGTTGATGGCGTCGTCGAGCGAGCCGGTGAAGCCCTCCCAACGCACGTCCATGCCGACCTTGACGAATACGGTGACGATGCCGGTGTCCTGGCAGATCGGGCGGTGGCCTTCGGCGCACATGCGCGAGTTGATCAGGATCTGCGCCATCGCGTCCTTGGCGGCGGGGCTCTCTTCGAGCTCGTAGGCGCGCGCCAGGTTGGTGATGTAGTCGACCGGGTGGTAGTAGCTGATGTATTGCAAGGCGCCGGCGACGCTGTCGATCAGGTCGCTCTGCTTGATGATGGTCATGTGGTCTCTCCCCCCGGATTGATCAGTGGTCTTTGCCCATGAGCAGCGTGCTGTTCATGATGCGGTCGGTGTACGCCATCACCAGCGCGGAGATGACGAAAGTGACATGGATGCCGATCTGGTACATCACGCCGTGCTCGATCACCATGAGCTGGAAGGCGTCGGTGGCCTGGCTCATCTTGTTGCCCACGTCGATGAACACCTTCAGCAGGTGAATCGACGAAATGCCGATCAGCGCGGTGGCGAGCTTGATCTTCAGCACGCCGGCGTTCACATGGCTGAGCCATTCCGGCTGATCCGGATGCTCATCGAGGTCGAGTTTCGAGACGAAGGTCTGGTAGCCACCCACGGTGACCATGATCAGCAGGTTTGCAACCATGACCACATCGATCAGGCCGAGCACGATCAGCATGATCTCGACTTCAGACAACGAGGTCGCGTGCGACACCAGGTGGTACAGCTCTGCGAGGAATTTATAGACGTAGACGCCCTGGGCGAAGATCAGGCCCAGGTAGAGCGGGGCTTGCAGCCAGCGGCTGGCGAAGATGAATTTCTCAAGCGCGTTGATGGCTTTTGTGCTCATGGTTTCTTTTGGGAATTGCTTGGGGTTGGTGGTGTTGCGCGTTCAGGCGCCGCAGTGCAGCAATGGATTCTAGCAGGCCGTCGATGGCGCTCTGTGCGGGAAAGCCCCAAGTCTTATGTAAGAGCTGCGTAAGGCGCTGCCGATGTAATTCAGACCCATAAGAGCCGGGTCGCTTCGTTTGCCTGCGGGCAGATCGAAAGGGCCGAACGGCACTCAAACCAGTCAGAACCCGAGGAGGCTAGTGGCGATGTCGAACGTCGAAACCGCAACGCATGAACACCGCGTATTCCCGCCGTCGGAGGCGGTTGTCAAAGCTGCCGCCGTGTCTGGTGTGGCTGCGTACGAAGCCCTCTGCAAGGAAGCCGAGACCGACTATGAAGGCTACTGGGCCCGGCTGGCGCGCGAGCATCTGAGCTGGAAGCAGCCATTCACGAAGACGCTGGGTGCCGAGAACGCACCTTTCTTCAAATGGTTTGAAGACGGCAAGCTGAACGTCTCGTACAACTGTCTCGATCGCAATGTCGAGGCAGGGCTTGGCGACAAGGTCGCGATCATCTTCGAGGCAGACGACGGCAAGGTCACCAAGGTCACCTACAAGCAGTTGCTCGCGCTGGTCAGCAAGTTCGCCAACGGCTTGAAATCGATCGGCATCAAGAAGGGCGATCGCGTGCTGATCTACCTGCCGATGTCGGTAGAAGGCGTTGCCGCGATGCAGGCATGCGCCCGCATCGGCGCGACGCATTCGGTGGTGTTCGGCGGCTTCTCGGCCAAGAGCGTGCAGGAACGCATCCAGGATGCCGGCGCAGTGGCGGTGATCACTGCGGACGAGCAGTGCCGTGGCGGCAAGGCGATTCCGCTCAAGCCGATCATCGATGAGGCCTTCGCAATGGGCGGTTGCGAGTCGATCAAGAACGTCGTGGTGTATCAGCGCACCGGCGGCTCGATTCCGATGACCGCAGGCCGCGACGTGTGGCTGCATGAGCTGATCGCGAACCAGAGCGAGACCTGCGAACCGGAATGGGTCGATGCGGAACACCCGCTGTTCCTGCTCTACACCTCGGGCTCCACCGGCAAGCCGAAGGGCGTGCAGCATTCGTCGGGCGGCTACCTGCTCCACGCGGTGCTGACGATGAAGTGGACCTTCGACATCAAGCCGGACGATGTCTTCTGGTGCACCGCCGATATCGGCTGGGTTACCGGCCACACCTACATCACCTATGGCCCGCTGGCCTGCGGCGCAACCGAGATCGTCTTCGAAGGCGTGCCGACCTATCCGGATGCCGGCCGTTTCTGGAAGATGATCGAGTCGCACAAGGTGTCGATCTTCTACACCGCACCGACCGCGATTCGGTCGCTGATCAAGGCGGCAGATGTGAATCCCGCGGTTCATCCGACCAAGTACAAGCTCGACAGTCTGCGTCTCCTGGGTTCGGTCGGCGAGCCGATCAACCCCGCCGCGTGGCAGTGGTACTACGACAACGTGGGCGGCGCGCGCTGCCCGATCGTCGATACCTTCTGGCAGACGGAAACCGGCGGCCACATGATCACGCCGCTGCCGGGCGTCACCACGCTGGTGCCGGGCTCCTGCACGCTGCCGTTCCCGGGCATTCAGGCCGCGATCGTCGATGAAACCGGCAATGACGTGCCTTGGGGGCAGGGCGGCATCCTGGTCGTGAAGAAACCTTGGCCGTCGATGATCCGCACCATCTGGGGTGACCCGGAGCGTTTCAAGAAGAGCTACTACCCGCAGGATTTCCAGGGCAAGTACTACCTCGCGGGCGATGGCGCGATCCGCGACAAGGACAACGGCTACTTCACCATCACCGGCCGCATCGACGATGTGCTGAACGTCTCGGGCCACCGCATGGGCACGATGGAAATCGAGTCGGCCCTGGTGGCGAACCCGCTGGTTGCCGAAGCGGCCGTCGTCGGGCGTCCGGACGAACTGACCGGTGAGGCGATCTGTGCCTTCGTGGTACTCAAGGGCGAGCGCCCGACCGGCGATGCGGCGAAGAAGATGATCAAGGAACTGCAGGACTGGGTCGGCAAGGAAATCGGCCCGATCGCCAAGCCCAAGGACATCCGCTTCGGCGAGAACCTGCCGAAGACCCGCTCCGGCAAGATCATGCGGCGCCTGCTGCGTGCGCTGGCGAAGGGCGAGGAAATCACGCAAGACGTGTCCACGCTTGAGAATCCGGCGATCCTCGATCAGCTCAAGGCCTGATGCCTGGCGGCAGCCGCGTGCTGCCGCCGCCCTGATTGGCTAGCAGGGGAAATCGCCGGCGCCGAGCGCCGGCGGTATTGAAACGGTAAGGGCGTTGGGGGACGCCCTTACCGTTCGTTTTCTCTGCGCCAAGCGGCTTGATGGCGCACAATTCCACTGCTGCCTGCCCGGCGCCGTTTGACCGGGCATCACACAGGCGGTGGATACCAAAAGCCCGCTTCAACGTAAGGCGGGCGAGGAGGAGAGAAATGGCCAAGCGTGTCCTGATCGCCGATCCGGACGAATCAATCGTTGTCTCGCTCGAGTTCTTGCTGCATCGCGCCGGGTACGTGGTGGTGGTGGTCGAACACGCCGCGGAGTTGGTCGAACGTGTTGTCAGCGAAGCCGCCGATGTGGTCGTGATTGCCGATGAGCAACGCGGCGCGCTCGATGGGTTCGAGCTTTGCCGTGCGGTGAGTGCGGAGCGGCTCGCGCCGCCGGTGCTGATGCTTGCGTCGCGCGCACGCGAGGCCGATGCGGCCAAGGCGCGTGCGGTGGGGGCGGCGGATTTTCTTGCCAAACCGTTCCCGACCCGGGAATTCCTTGAGCGCGTCGCGCGCCTGGCAACGGGGGATGCTTGAGCGCGAAGCGTGAGCGGATCGTGTGGTGTGTGGTGCTGGCAGCTTTGCCGCTGCTGGCGGTCTTGCTCGCTGCTGCGGCCGTCCGCAGTGAGCTCGACGAGGCTGCACGCGCTGCGCTAGCCACGCTGCTGAGCAACCAGTGGCCGCTTCTGGTGCTGGTGGGCTTGGTCGCCAGTGGGCTTGCCGCGGCGCTGGCGTGGAAGTTTGGCGAGCGCTATGCCCCGGCGGCGTTGCGCATGGCCGACGATGTTGAACTGGTGCTGGGTGGCCAGCATGGGCGTGCGATCGAACCGAGCGGTGCGCCCGAGCTCGTCGAACTTGCCGGTCGCGTAAATCGCCTGATCATTGCCTTCGAGGCCGCGCGGCGCGATGCCGAGTTACGAGCCGAGCAGGCGCGCGCAACCGTGGAGCGCGAGCGCAACCAGCTCGCCGCACTGGTCACCGAGATGCCGCAAGGCGTGCTCGCCTGCAACCGGGAAGGGCGCATCCTGCTCTACAACGGCCATGCGCGCGATCTGTTCGGCGGCATCGGCGACGGTGGTCTGATCGGACTCGGGCGGCCGATCGAATCGGTGTTTGACCGCCGCCTGCTCGCGCACACGCGCGATCGGCTGTGGCGCCAGATGGCGCGCGTGAACGGGCGCGTGGTGGTCAGTTTCGTCACTGCGACCGCCGCCGGGCGCCTGATCCGCGCCCGAGTGTCGCCGGTGCTCGACGCTGATACCGAACGGCCGGTCATGGAGCGCCTGAACGGCTATCTGATCCTCACCGAAGACATTACGCGCGAGTCTGAGCAGGCGGCACGGCGCGATCGCCTGGTCGAGCTGCTGACGCAATCGCAGCGGGGCGGGCTTGCCAGCATCCGCGCAGCGGCCGAGAACCTGATTGAATTCGATGACCTGGACGCGAGCCAGCAGCGCCGCTTCCTTCAAGTGATCCGCGATGAGGCGGTTCGCCTTGGCGAGCGGGTGAGCGACACGGCGCGCGAGTTTTCCGACGTGTTACGCGGCAACACCGCGCTGGAGGCGATGCACGGGGTCGACCTCGTCGGCGCGGCGCAGCGTCGCATCGAGGCCCGCACCGGCATGCTGACCAAGCTCGACGACGTCGATGCCGAGATCTGGCTGCGCGTCGATAGTTTTGCGATCGTGCAAGTGCTGACGGTGCTCGCCCAGCGGGTGTACGAATCGATCGAGCCGCGCGAAGTGCGCCTTGCGCTGCGCGGCGATGCCAGCATGGCGCAGGTTGAGTTGTCGTGGGGCGGCACGGCGCTGTCGAGCGAATCGGCCGCCGGCTGGGAAATGGAGCCCATGCTGCTGGCGGGCGAGACCAGCCCACGCTCGATCCGCGAGGTGTTGCGGCGCCACGAAGGCGAGCTCGCGTACGGGCGCGAGCGTGCGAGCGCGCGGTCGTGGTTCCGCGTGCTGTTACCGCGTGCGGGCGCTGGCGACGAAGTCCAGAGTGGGCCTGAGAGCGATGGGGCGCGGCCGGAGTTCTACGACTTTGACCTTTTCGCGTGGGGTGAGCGGGGCCGGGCGCTGGAAGACCGCCCGCTCGCGGAGTTGGCCTACACCGTTTTCGATACCGAGACCACGGGTCTGGACCCGTCCGCCGGTGACGAAATCATTCAGATCGGTGCGATTCGCATCGTCAATGGCCGCCTGCTGCGCGGTGAACGTTTTGAGCAACTGGTCGATCCGCGTCGGGAGATCGACCCCGCTTCGGAGGCGATACACGGCATCTCGCGCGAACGGCTGCGCGGCGAGCCGGACATCCTGACCGTGCTGCCGCGCTTTCACGCTTTTGCGCACGAGACGGTGCTGGTGGGGCACAACGCCGCCTTCGACATGCGTTTCCTTCAATTGAAGGAGGCCGCGACGGGGCTGCGCTTTGATCAGCCGGTGCTTGATACGCTGCTGCTTTCCGCCGTACTGCACCCGAACCAGGAAACCCACAAGCTCGACGCCATTGCCGAACGCTTCGGCGTACCCTTGCTGGACCGCCACGACGCGGCTGGCGACGCGCTGGTGACGGGGCAGTTGTTCCTGCGCATGATCCCCTTGCTTGCCGAGCGCGGTATCGTGACCCTTGGCGAAGCACGCGAAGCCTCCGAGAAAACCTTCTATGCCCGCATCCGATACTGAGGCGCCGGTATTGCCCGACAGCACGCCGGCGAGCACCGCGTTCTCACTGCACACGCCTTTGCGTGCGCTTGTGCGGCGGGCGCCGGTCACCGTCACGCCCGAGGCCAGCGTACGCGAAGCGCTGGAGCTGATGGATGCGGGCCGCATCGGTTCGGTGCTGATCGCCGCGGAGGACGGTATTCCGCAGGGCATCCTGACCTTCGGCGATGTGCTTCGGCGCGTTGTGTTGTCGGAAGAAGCAAACCTGTGGCGGCCCGTGACCGAGGTGATGACTCCCGGCGTGGTGAAACTTGGCCCCGATGCGACCGCCTACGAGGCGGTGCTTCTGATGGCGCGCCGCAACGTGCGTTACGTGACGGTGATGGATCGCAACGGCCGCCTCGCCGGCGTGGTGTCGCGCGGCGATCTTTACAGCGCGCAGCGGATCGCGTCGGAAGAGGTGGTCAATGCAGTGCTGTCGGCGCGAGATCTCGTGCAACTGGCCGTCGCGGCGGATGCGGTGCGTGCCTTCTCGGCGCGGCTGGTTGCACAGGGCATGGCCGCTGAGCAGACGATCCAGTGGATTTCGTCACTCAACGATCTGATTGCCTTGCATGCGATCGACCTGGTGCGGGCGCAACACAGCTTGCCGGATGTGCCATGGTGCTGGCTGGCTTTCGGCTCCGAGGGCCGCTTCGAGCAGACCCTGGCCACCGACCAGGACAACGGCATCCTGTTTGAAGCCAATGGCGAGGCCGATACGGCGGCGCTGCGTGCGCAGTTCTTGCCCTTTGCGCAAGCGGTGAATGCGGCGCTCGCAGACTGTGGATTCCCCCTCTGCAAGGGCGAGATCATGGCGGGCAACCCGAAGTGGTGCCTCTCGGCGGAAGAGTGGCGTGCGCGCTTTCTCGGCTGGATCACGCATGCCGAGCCGGTTGCACTGCTCAACGCGAGCATCTTCTTCGACTTTCGCCCGTTGTATGGCGATGCGGCCTTGGCCGAATCCTTGCGCGACTGGCTGCTCGATCACACGGTCGGCAGCGCCCTGTTCCTGCGCCTGATGGCGGCCAATGCACTGCAGGGGCGCCCGCCGCTCGGCTTGATCCGCGATTTTGTGTTCGACAAGCACAGCGAGCATCCGCGCACCCTGGATCTGAAGCTGCATGGCGTTCGCCCCTACGTGGATGCCGCGCGGCTGTTTGCGCTGGAGCAGGGCTTGCGTGCGACGAACACCGCGCAACGCCTGCGCGACGCATCGCGGCATGTGTCCTTCGGCGGCGAGGACATTGCCGCCGTGATTGATGGCTACCACTTCATCCAGCTACTGCGTTTGAAGAACCAGAAGGGCGAAGCGGAGTACGGTTCGCCCAACCGCATCGATCCGGTACGCAGCATCAACCACCTCGAACGGCAAGTGCTGAAGCACGCCTTCCGCCAGGCCAACCGCCTGCAGGATCGCCTGCGCGCCGATTACCGGTTGTGATCGCCACCGCCCTATACTCGGCAGCTTCTCGCGGCACCTGAGCGCTCGTCATGGATCCCTACAGCCAGCGCCTTACCAAGCTCTACCTGATGTACCTGCTGGGCCTGCTCGGCTTTCTGGCATTCCTTGCGGGGGCGGAACGCGCGGGGCTGCCGCCGCGCTGGATCGGCTACACCTTCCTGCTGGCCACGATCGTGTTGTACGCCGCGATCGGCGTGGCGAGCCGTACCTCGGATGTCGTCGAATACTATGTTGCGGGTCGCCGCATCCCGGCTGTGTTCAACGGCATGGCGACTGCTGCGGACTGGATGAGCGCCGCCAGCTTCATCGGCATGGCGGGTACCTTGTACTTCTCGGGCTTCGACGGGCTCGCCTTCGTGATGGGCTGGACAGGTGGCTACGTCTTGGTAGCCTTGCTGCTCGCACCGTTCTTGCGCCGTTTTGGCGCCTTCACGATTCCCGATTTTCTCGGCGCCCGTTACGAGGGCAACCTGCCGCGCTTCATCGGCGTGGCGGCGGTGGTGCTGGCGAGCTTCGTCTATGTGGTGGCGCAGATCTACGGCGTCGGCCTCATCACGAGCCGCTTTGCCGGCATCCGGTTTGAGATTGGTGTGTTCGTGGGGCTCGCCGGCGTGCTGGTGTGTTCCTTCATGGGCGGGATGCGCGCGGTGACCTGGACGCAGGTCACGCAGTATGCGGTGCTGATCGTCGCCTATCTCGCGCCGGTGTTCATCCTGTCCTGGACCGTGACCGGCATCCCGGCGCCGCAAATCATGTACGGCAAGGTGCTGCATGACCTCACGAAGGTCGAGCAGCGGCTAGCTACGGACCCACACGAGATGGAGGTGCGTGAGCTGCGCGTGGCGCGCGCGGCAGCGCTGGAGGCCCAGACCGCCGCGCTGCCGGGCTCGCTGGTTCAGGCGCGCGAATCGGCGGAGGCGCGGCTTGATGCGCTGCGCTCGCAACCGAATGCCGCTGCCCGGGAAATCGCTGTCGTGCAACGCCAGTTGCGGGAGATGCCGGCCAACACGCTTGATGCGCACAGTCAGTGGTCGCGTGCGCGTAGCGACGAACTGGCCCGTGCGCGCCCGCCCTTGCCGCACGCGCAACCCCACGCGGGCACAACCGGGCAGGAGACAACCGACGCCCGCAACAACTTCCTCGCGCTGGTGTTCGTCCTGATGGTCGGCACCGCCGGCATGCCGCACATCCTGGCGCGCTACTACACCACGCCGGGCGTGGCGTCCGCGCGGCGATCGGTGTTCTGGTCGCTGTTCTTCATCTTGCTGCTCTACCTGACTGCGCCGGCTTATGCAGTCTTCGCCAAGTGGGAAATCTATACCCGCATCGTTGGTTCCCCGATCGCGGAGTTGCCGGCCTGGGTGGCATCCTGGGGCAAGGTCGGGCTCGTCAAGATCGAAGATCTCAACCACGACGGTGTGCTGCAACTTGCCGAGCTCACGCTCAATCCGGACGTGATCTTGCTTGCGCTGCCCGAAATTGCGGGCCTGCCCTACGTCATTTCCGGGCTCGTCGCCGCGGGCGGGCTGGCCGCTGCACTATCGACGGCCGACGGACTGCTGCTGACGATTTCGAGCGCGCTCTCGCACGACGTGTACTTCCGCATGATCAACCCGCGCGCCTCAACGCCCCGGCGTCTGGTCATCTCGAAAACGACCCTGCTGCTGGTGGCCTTTCTCGCTGCATGGCTGGCTTCGCAACGCCCGGACAGCATCGTGTTTACTGTTGGCTTCGCGTTCTCGATCGCCGCGGCCGGCTTCTTCCCCGCGCTTGTGCTCGGCATCTTCTGGGAGCGTGCCAACAAGTGGGGCGCCATTGCCGGCATGGCGGCCGGATTGGCGACCACCTTGTCTTACGCGGTGCTCACGCACCCCTTCTTCGGCGGTTCCATGGCCAACGCGTGGTGGGGCATTCATCCGATCGCCAGCGGCATCTTTGGCGTCGTATCCGGCTTCGTCACCATCGTACTGGTCAGCCTCGTTACCCCGAAACCCAGCGAAGCGGCGCGTTCACTGGTCCTCTCGCTCCGCACCCCGCGCCCAAAAGCGGCCGCCGGCGCCAATACATCGGACTTGGATAATCGCGCCACTTTCTGATATATTCGCCGGCTCACCACGGAGAGGTGGATGAGTGGTTTAAGTCGCACGCCTGGAAAGCGTGTTTAGGTGAATAACCTAACGCGGGTTCGAATCCCGCCCTCTCCGCCATAACACCTGTCAATCCCTTATGGGGCTTGGCATTCAAGGGAGCCGCTTAGCGGCTCTTTTGCTTTGGTGTTACAAAGTGGTGTTACACGGCACCGGAAGCGTTCCTTCGACACATCAGGAGACGCTTCATGGCCTATCTCGTTCAGCACCACGGCACGTTCTGGTTTTCGATCCGCGTGCCGGTCTCACTTCAAAGCCGCTTCGGCCCCGTTGTCCGCGTCAATCTCCAAACGACCGACCACGCCTTCGCCAAACCGATGGCACTGCGGCTTGCATCCGAGTGGCTTTCCCGCTTTGACGCCGCACGCGCGGAAGCGCTGAGCGGCGCGCCTGCGCCGGTTCTCGGTTCCCCCGAATTCACCCCATTGTCCCCGTATGCGCTGCATCCGCCACCCATCGCCGCAGGGGGGCTGGACAGCAAGACGCCGGCCGTCGCGGCCGCTGTCGCCGGAGGCAAGCGTACGAAGCGCAGTGCCTGGGGCGACGCAGAACTCCTCAGCGCCTGGCGCCAGCTCGATCCGGATCGGGCCAGCACGACCGTGAGGGACATGGAGTCGGTTGTGCGCGAGTTCCGCCGCACTTGCCGCACGCCGTTTAAGCAACTTACCCGCGTGGAGATCTCGGCGTATCGCAATCATCTCCTCAAGCGCGGCGCCGCCCGTGGCACCGTCGCCAAACGGGTCGGCATGCTGTCCACCTTGCTGCAGGTGGGGGTCGATGCCGGCATGCTCGCCGCTAACGTCGCGCGCGGTCTGCGGATTCCGAAGGCCGAAGTGCCGACCCTCATGCGCCGGGGCTTCACCAGCGCTGAACTTGCGCGTGTGTTTGCGATGCCGGTGTTCCGCGGCGCGCGGCGCCCTGCAGCCGGGGGCGGCGAGGCCTGTGTCTGGATCCCGATGCTGGCGCTTGCTACCGGCGCCCGGCTGGAAGAACTCGCCCAGCTTCGTGTCGAAGACATCGAAATCGCCCCCGCATTCGGCCCGATTCTCCACATCCGTGATACCCACGGCGAGCAGCGCCTGAAGACAGAAGGCTCCCGCCGCCGGATCCCGCTGCATCGGGATCTGGTGGCTGCAGGGCTGCTCGAATACTGGGACTCGGTTCGCGAGGCCGGGCACCAGTGGCTGTTTCCGGCACTGGAGCCCGATCACGACGGGCGCCGGGGCGCGAACTTCGGCAAGTGGTTCATGCGCGCGATCCGCTCGAAGTCCGGTGCCCAGATCGAGGAACCCAGGGTCGTGTTCCATTCCTTCCGCCATGGCTTCAAGACGCTCTGCCGGGCAGCTGACCTGAAAGAAGAGATCCACGACGCGCTCACCGGGCATGTGTCGGGCACCGTGGGCCGCACCTACGGCGAGATGCCGCTCGGGCCGCTTGTGGATGCCATCGCCCGCATCGAACTGCCCGTCGCGCTGCCGCGCATCGAGCAGGAGGAGGTGCGGCATGGATGAACTCTACGACACGGTCGTCTCAAGCTCTGACCGTCGCTTGCTGGCAGCGATGGACCAGATCGAACTCTTCCAAATCGCAAGTTTCACCGAACTCGCCACACGGCATCCGATCCTCTGGAAATCCTTGGTCACCCGACCGCGCCTGCGGACGCAAGTCTCCGCGGCCTTGGGGTGGCATGCTGAACTGACCGGCTCCGTGTTCCAGCGCGGCGGTGAGGCGGCGGCCGTTGCGGCCCTGCTGCGCCTCGGGTGCGACCGCGCGCCGTCGCTCTGGCGGCTGGCGCCGCAGCTGTGTTCGGAGCTGCGGCGTGCTGGGGTGCTGACGCGTGTATTTGCGAGCGTCGGGGTGCAGGAACTGCGACCGGCCGGCTTACTGCTCTGACGCGAACTGCTGCGCCGGGGTCATCTGAGAGAGACCGCGACGCTCGATGACTCACGGGTGGTCGCAGCGGCGCTGCTGGCGGTTGAGGCGGAGCAGGGTGGCGTCCCGTTGGCGTTGACCTACGCAACGGATGGCTCGGCGCTGCTCGCCATGCCGCGCATCGGCTGGCGCGTCAGGCTCGTTCGTGATGCGCCGGAGGGCGAGTGCCCGCAGGTGGATCTGGCGACACGCACCTTGCACCTCGACGCCGGCTTGCTGGACTCTCCCGGCGGCGTGGTTCCGTTCAACCGGGACCTGCTTTCGGCGCTGGACTGGCTCCAGGGCCATCTCGTGCAGCGTCCGGACGGGATGCCGTGAGCACAGTCGTGTGTGCGCTTGCGTGTCCCGAGTCACACACTGCCCGTAGCGCCGCGTTGAGGACCGGCGCGGCGCTGGCAAGGTCCTCATCGTCGAGTCGAGCGGCCGGGTCGTGATGGTGCTCATGGACATCCACGTCCTGGTGCCCCAGTGCGCGGCGGCGAACCCTCGGGTCCACGCCGCCGCGCCGCAGGGCTTTCGCAGCCGCGTTGCGCGTGCTCTCGAGCACGATACGGCGGTCCGGACAGAGCAGCGCGCCGCTTTGCTCGACCCAGTTGGCAAGCCATGTGCGCAAGGCTGGCAGGCCATCGAGCAGCGCCGGAATCTGTCAGCGCCACGCCGACGTTTTCATCCGTGGACCATCGAAGGCAATGATTGCCTGCGTGCCGTTGAGCACGACCTGCTTGGCCTGCAACTGCAGAATCTCGCCGAGCCGGGCGCCGGTCAGCGCCATCAGGTCCACCAGCGCCGCGTCGTCGGAGTAGCCCCACGCACGAGCATCTCTTGCGGATGCGCTGCGAGCGTCGCGAGCACACGCCGACCCTGCAGGACGTCGAGCAAGGCTTCGGCCAGGAGCACGGCATCTGCATTCACGGCGTCGATGAGTTCCGGCTGGTCACGCGCCTGTGCATCGATGGAAATCGAGTAGCGGTATCACAGCAGCGCGACTGCCGTTCCGCGCAACCTTGCGACAGTCGGCGAGCGCAGCGTTGGCCAGTTTTTCTTCCTGCGCCCAATCCGTCTCGGGGGATGCACGCAGCGCGGCCAGGTGCGCACGCAGGGTCTTTACCTTGCCCTTGTCGAAAAACCACAGGGTGCAGGGCAGCGTGACCGTGTAGAACATGTTGGGGCCTACGGCCACCATCACGTCCACGGCGCGCGCCTGGATCAGCTTCTGGCGCAGCTCCTGTTCCGACGAACGGGCGTCGGAGGCAGAGTTCGCCATCACAAAGCCGGCGCGGCCCTTGGCGTTGAGCGACGAGTAGAAAAGCTGAATCCAGAGGTAGTTGGCGTTATCGGTGCGCGGCAGGCCAAACGGGAAGCGCCGGCCTTCGCCGACCATGCCTTCCAGTCGTTCCTTATCCACCGCATTGACGTTGAACGGCGGATTGGCGAGGACGAAGTCGAACTGCCCGGTGGCGTTGTGCGGGTCGTCGTAGTAGCTATTGACGTTGCCGCCGTGGCGGATGTCCCCCTCCAGGCCATGCACGGCCAGGTTGAGGCGGCACAGGCGGCCGGTCTCGTCGGTCTTCTCCACGCCGCAGATGGCGAGCTCTGCAGCGGGGTTGTGCTTGTGCTCAGCCACGAAGCGCGCCGACTGCACGAACATGCCGCCCGAGCCGCAGGCTGGGTCCAGGATGCGGCCATGGAAGGGCTCGATGATTTCGGTGAGCAGCTTCACGATGCTGCTGGGCGTGTAGAACTCGCCGCCCTTCTGGCCCTCGGTGCGCGCGAACTCGCCCAGGAAGTATTCGTAGATGCGGCCGAAGGCGTCGTAGTCCACGCTGGCCGGGATCTCCGAGACCTTCTTCAGCAGCTCCTTCAGCAGCGTGCTGGTGAACAGGTTGTAGGTCTTTGGCAGCACGCCTGCGAGCTGGGCGTTGTGCTTCTCAATCTCGCGCATCGCCGCATTCACCTGGGCGCCGACATCGGCAGCTTCGGGCAGCGTGAGCAGGTACTCGAAGCGAGCTTCAGGGCTCAGGAAGAGCACGCCCTCCGCGTGGTATGCGGCCGGTTCATCCACACGGCTGCCACGCCGAGACGAAGCCCCCGCAGCCTCCAGCTTCGCCCGTTGAGCTGCGAACTGGACCGCTGCAAAGCGCAAGAAGATCAACCCTAGGATGGGGCCGGAATACTCCTGCGCCTTCAGCCCCGAGTTCGCGCGGAACTGGTCCGCCGCATCCCACAGGCGCTTTTCAAGGGTGGCCGAGGCGGTGTCTTTTTCTGAGGGTGCAATCCACTGCATGGGTGTTCAATCTCGATTGCCGCAGAGGGCGTAGGCGCTGCCGGAGCAGCAAGCGGTTCATTCTAGGGGGCGCCGCGAGTGAGTCAATCTGCGACGCCTCGATTCGGCGAGGGGTAGGGGACTTCAGTGCTCGGGGCGTGGCGGCGCTACATCAAAACGGAAACGCTCCATGATCTCCTGCTTGATCGCGATGGGTGTGTTGCGCGCCCTATAGCCCCGCTGCGATTTGCTTTCGCCCTCGCGTGCATGGCCGGTAATCACGTCGTAGCGGGGCTCGTTGATGGCTTCCGCCTGAGTAATGAAAGTGTGCCGGAAGGTGTGGAAGCCTGTGAGGCAGGCCTTCGGGGTCTCGTCGCGCAGGCCCAGCTTCTGCAGGTGACGCCGGAACCACTTCTCGGCATTGCCGGAAGCCTTTCCCCGCAGAGGCGGCCATTCGGGGAACAGCAGCTCCGCGCCGGATGCCTTGAGCTTCTCGACATAATCGATGAAGCCCAGCTCGACCAGAGCCGAATGGACGGGAATCGTGCGCGCCGAGGGTTCGTTCTTGACCGACTTGGTGACACCTTCCGCGGCGTCGGTCTCCTCTGTGATGTTCAGGCACCACGCGCCTGATGCTTCGTCGATCAAGATGTCGTGCTGTGGGTTGATCTGGCAGAGCTCGTTCACGCGGGCGCCCGTGTAGAGCCCGACAAGGGGCAGCCAGTAGCGCGAGGCGCAGGCGGCATCCTTGGCGAATTCGACAGCTTCTGGACCTTCGAACAGGCGCTTGAGCTCGCCGGGCGTCATGGCGCGTTGCTTGCGTTCGCCTTCGTCGCGCTCGCCCAGGTACTTGATGCCATCGGTCGTAAGGTGCTGCGGGAATCCTTGGTCACCGTAGGTGCGGCGGGCGTATCTGAGGAACTGCTGAATCGCAGCGACGTAGGTGCCTTCGAAGGTTGCCGGGGCCATGGTCTGCTCCCACTCCATCGCGGCCAACTCCACAACCGACTTGCCGAGCTGGCGCTTGCGATGCGTCCAGTGCGGCGGCAGCCGGAGGATCAGTTCGAAGTAGTCCTCAATATGGCGTTGCTTGATCGCATCGACGGGCGAGTCGCCTAGCACTTCCAGGAGCATGGGCAACACGGCCTGGTACTTCTTGAACATCGGTGCAGCTGCGTCCTGCTTCTTCATGAACGCATCGATGACCGTGGAAAGGTACGGGGCGCCAGACGGGGCTGACAGCGCTGCGGCGCGTGGCTTTGGATTGGGCGTGATGTCCAGTTGGCCCGCGTCGCGTCGCCGGATCGTCTCAGCGATTTCGCGATTGGCCCGTGCGAACGCGATGCCGGCCTGATGTGCTTCCCGGCTGTCTGGTTCGAGATGGATGCCCACCGCGCGCAGGTACTTTGCGGCCTGCTTGGCGAAGAGTGCGAGTTCATCGGCAGCGCCGCGTGCAGCTAACAGAGCTCCTTCCTCGTCGATATTCAAGGCGCGGATGCGGTGCTCGGCTGTGGCGTGCATGCCCCAGGAGGGCAGGCCAAGGGATCGCTCCATGGCGCCAGGCGGCTCAGACAGGGCGACCTCATCAGCTGCAAGGCGTTCGGCTTTGAAGCGTTCGACCTCGACCGCCAAAGCGGCCCCGAGGCCCTCGGCAGAGATGGTGCGCACCGAGGGTTCTGAGGCTGCACCGTTCAGGATCTTGCGTGCTTGCTCGAACTGGGTCTCAAGCTCTGCGAGCCAGCGGGCACATTCAGCCCTGGCCGCTGCCTTGTCTTTGGTTTGGGTCGAGAAGACTTCGAATTGCCGGCCGCCAAAGTGGTCAACGAGATTCCGCGGAATCCGCTTCTTGTACCGGAGTTTGTCGCCGTGAGCTTCGAGCTTGGGGTGGGTCATCTTGCGGGTAGCCATCCGAGAATTTTACCGGTCGTGTGACCAGATTTGTTCCCAAGACAACCGCCCTAGACCAGCTGATATGCTTGATGTTCAGACAGATCAAGCACTTAAGAATTCTGTGGTGGAGAGGAGGAGGATCGAACTCCCGACCTCCGCATTGCGAACGCGGCGCTCTCCCAGCTGAGCTACCCCCCCACGCGAGGCCGCAATTATAGCTAGTTTTTTTGTCCTGCCAAGTGGGGCGGCGCAGCGGGGCCGGGGGGCGGTGGCATAATTCGCCGTTTCCCCTGATTTGACGGGGCGTTGCTGCGGCTGCGCCCTGGCTGGAGTTCACCGCATGTCCCATGTCCCCGCCTATCTTCGCTTCCCGACCGTTTCGGGCGACACGCTGGTGTTCGTCACCGACGACGATTTGTGGTCGGTGCCGCTGGCGGGCGGGGTGGCGCGGCGGATTTCCGGCGGGCGCGGCCTGGTCGGTTTTCCGCGTTTCTCGCCTTGTGGCAAGTGGCTCGCCTTCATCGCCACCGATGAGAGTCATTCAGAGGTGTACGTGATGCCGGCGCAGGGCGGCGCCGCGCGGCGCCTGACCTGGCTCGGCGCGCATACCGCCGTGACTGGCTGGACGCCGGACGGCCGTGTCGTTGTTGCGAGCAATGCCGATCAGCCTTTCTTCCACATGCGGCGCCTGTTCACCGTGGCGCTGGATGCGCCACTGCCGGTGCTGTTGCCTTGGGGGATGGCGAGCGAGGCTTCGTGGTCCGCCGACGGCGCTTGTGTGCTGGGCCGGAACACCAGTGATCCGGCGTTGTGGAAGCGTTACCGCGGCGGCACCGTTGGCCACCTGTGGGTGGATGTCGATGGCAAGGGCGAGTTTGCCGCGCTCGATCCCTTCGGCGATCCGCGCAAGGCGGGCAACCTCGCGTGCCCGATGTGGATTGGCGACCGCATCTGGTTCATCTCCGACCATGAAGGCATTGGCAACCTGTATTCGTGCGAGCCCTCTGGGGCTGGCTTGCGCCGGCATACCGAGCATGGCGAACACTATGTTCGGCACGCTTCCACCGATGGCACGACGATCGTCTACCAGAGCGGCGGCGACGTCTATCGACTCAACCCCGTTGGCGGCGACGCAACGCGTATCGAGATCGAAGTGCCGGCTGCGCGGCCACAACTGGCGCGCAAGTTCGTCAGCGGCGACGCCGAACTCGAAGCACTCAGCGTGCATCCGGATGGCCACACCGTTGCTTTGGCTGTGCGCGGCAAGGCGGTGAGCCTGCCGCTGTGGGAAGGCGCGATGCGCCAGCTCGGCGAAGAGCAGGGCGCGCGCTACCGCCTGCCGGTGTGGCTGGCCGAGGGCGTGGGGGTCGTGATGGTGTCCGACGCCAGCGGTGAAGAGCGCCTGGAGCTGCATGCGGACGAGGGTGTCAGCGTGCTGGAGGCGGACTTCGGCCGCGTCACCGGCATCGTGGCGGCACCGCACGGCCTGCGCGTGGTGGTGACCAACCATCGCAATGAATTGTGGTTGGCGGATTTCGTTACGCGCGAAGTGCGCCTGCTGGACCGCTGCGACTATCGGCGCATCGACGAGCCCGCGTTCTCGCCGGATGGTGCCTGGCTTGCCTACGACTTCTCGGTGAGCCGTGCCACGCGCGCGATCAAGCTGCTGGAGATCGCCTCCGGCCGCAGCGGGATGGCCAGCGGCGAGGATTTCGACGACTTCTCGCCTGCCTGGGACCCGTCCGGCAAGTACCTGTACTTCCTCTCGACCCGCGCCTTTGAGCCGGTGTACGACGAGATCGTCTTCGACCTCTCTTTCCCGCGCGCCACGCGCCCTTACCTGGTGGCCTTGCAGGCCGACGGCGTTGACCCGTTCGAGCCCTTGCCGCGTGGCTTTGGCGACGACGAGGACGAAGACGAAGACGACGAGGATGAGGACGACGGCGACGAGGAAAGCGATAGCAAGGAGGAGGGCGACAAGAAGGCCGAACAGGCCGAGCGCAAGCGCCCGCCCAAGCCGGTCGTCGTCGAACTCGAAGGCCTTGCCGACCGTGTGCGCGCCTTCCCGGTCGGGGCCGGTCGCTACGGTCGCATCGATGCCGCGAAGGGCATCGTCTACTGGACGCTGCACCCGGTGACCACCGAGAGCGATGAGGATCACGACGTCGCCGACGCGTTGCTGCAAAGCTGGGATATGCGTGAGCAGAAGCTCGACACGGTGCTCGGCGATGTGGCCGGTTTCCTTCTCGCGCTGCCTGGCAAGGCGCTGATCGCCGACACCAGCGAGGGTGTGCGCGCCTTCAAGATCGGCGAGAAGCCGAAGGAGGAAACCGAAGTCGGCGACTTCTCGCGTGAATCCGGCTGGGTCGATCTCGATCGCGTGCAGGTCGAAGTCGACCCGCGTTCGGAGTGGCGCCAGATGCTGCGCGAAGTGTGGCGCCTGCAGCGCGATCAGTTCTGGACGGCCGACATGAGTGGCGTGGATTGGGGCCGCATCTGGGCGCGCTACGCGCCGCTGGTCGAACGGATCTCGACGCGCGAAGAGCTGTCGGACTTGATCTGGGAAATGCAGGGCGAACTGGCGACCTCGCATTGCTACGAATCGGGCGGCGATCGCAAGCGCGTTGCCGCGCTGCCGCTGGGCCATCTGGGCGCCGAATTCTCGTGGGACGAAGCGAACGCCTGCTACCGCATCGAGCGCCTGGTGCGCGGCGATGCCTGGCGCGAAGGGCACGATTCGCCGCTCGCTGCCGTGGGCGTGCAAGCCAAGCCGGGCGAACGCCTGCTGGCGATCGACGGCCTTGCGTGCGACCGCGAACATCCGCCGCAGGCGCGGCTGGTGGCGCGCGCGGGTCGCAAGGTGGAACTGCTGCTGGCCGATGCCGATGGCGCCAACCGCCGCCGCGCGGTGGTGCGTGCCTTGCCGGGCGAAGACGCCGCGCGCTACCGCGAGTGGGTCGAGGCCAACCGCGCCCGCGTGCGCGAAGCCTCGGGTGGTCGGCTCGGTTACCTTCACATCCCGGACATGGTGACCTGGGGCTTCTCGGAATTCCACCGCTATCTGCGTACCGAAAGCCTGCGCGACGGGCTGATCGTTGATGCGCGCTTCAACCGCGGTGGCCATGTCTCGCAACTGCTGCTGGAAAAGCTCGCGCGCCGTGTGCTGGGCTACGACGTTTCGCGCTGGGGCGCGCCGGAACCCTACCCGGCGCATGCCGTGGCCGGCCCTGTCGTGTGCGTGACGAACCAGCATGCTGGCTCGGACGGTGACATCTTCTCGCACTGCTTCAAGCTGATGGGCCTCGGCCCGCTGGTGGGTACGCGCACCTGGGGCGGTGTGATCGGTATCTGGCCGCGCCATCGCCTGGTGGACGGCACGATCACCACGCAGCCCGAGTTCAGCTTCTGGTTCAAGGATGTTGGCTGGGGGGTCGAGAACTGGGGCACCGAGCCTGATGTGCATGTCGACATCGCGCCGCAGGACTACGCAAACGGCCGCGATCCGCAGCTCGACAAGGCGGTCGACGTGGCACTCGCGGCACTCAGCAAACAGCCGCCGCGGGTGCCTGACTTTTCGCAACGCCCGCGCCTGGATCTGCCGAGCTGGCCGCCCAAGGGCTGACGTCAAGGCGCAGCACATACGCTTGCCATACCCACCGGCGCGACTCACGAGGTCGCGCCGTACCGACTGGAAGGACACCACCGATGTCAAACACCCCTGCTTACGACGCGCTGATGGCGCGCAGCCGCTCGCTGCACCGCTTGAATCATCTGGCGCAGATCGCCAGCGTCGATCGCGAGACCCTGATGCCGCCGGGCGGCGCCGAGGCGCGAGCGCTCGCGCTGGCGGAGCTGGAACAGCTGATGCACGCGCGCAGTACGGATCTGGTGATCGCCGATCAGCTGAAAGCGGCTGAGCAGGAGACGCTCGACGACGAGGCCCGCGCGGATCTGCGCGAGATGCAGCGCGGCTACCTGCTCGCCACCGCCTTGCCGGCTGAGCTCGTCGAAGCCAAGGGCTTGGCCGCGTCGCGTTGTGAATACGAGTGGCGCGCCCAACGCCAGGCGAACGACTGGGCGGCCTACCTGCCCAACTTCCGCGAAGTGCTGCGCCTGAGCCGCGAAGAGGCGGCCCGCTTGTCCGACGCGCTGGGCGTGTCGCCCTACGACGCGTTGCTGGACGGTTTCGAACCCGGCATGCGCAGCGCTGAGGTCGCGCGTGTGTTTGGTGCGATGCGCGCCTGGTTGCCGGCTCTGATCGCGCGGATTCGCGAGAAGCAGGCAAGCGAGACGGTGATCGAACCCGTCGGCCCCTTCGCGCTCGATGCGCAGCGAGCACTGGTGCGCGAAATCGCCGAAACGCTCGGCTTTGATTTCGAACGCGGCCGGCTCGACGAGAGCACTCATCCCTTCAGCGGCGGCGTGCCTGAGGATGTGCGGATGACCACGCGCTTCCGCGAGCACGATTTCTCGGTCGCGCTGTTCTCCACGATCCACGAAACCGGCCACTCGCGCTACGAGCAGGGTAGCCCGCGCGCCTGGCTGGGGCGGCCGATTGGGTCCTGGCGTTCGATGGGCATCCACGAGAGCCAAAGCCTCGCATTCGAGATGCAACTGGCGCGCTCGCGTGGTTTTCTCGAACGACTTGCGCCGCGCCTGGTTCACTACTTCGGCGCCCAGCCGGCATTCGAGCCGGAGAACTGGCTGCGCGCGGCGACGCGTGTGGTGGCCGGCAAGATCCGTGTGGACGCGGATGAGGCGACCTATCCCTGCCATGTGATGCTGCGCTTCGATATCGAGCACGCGCTGGTCGCCGGCGAGATGCAGGCCGAAGATGTGCCGGCTGCGTGGGACGAAGGCATGTGCGATCTGCTTGGCCTCGACACCCGCGGCGACTACCGTGATGGCTGCATGCAGGATCCGCACTGGGCCGGCGGCGCCTTCGGCTATTTCCCCTGCTACACGCTCGGTGCGCTGTATGCCGCGCAGTGGTTCGCGGCAATTCGCCGCACGACGCCGGATCTGGATGCTCGTATCGCCGCAGGTGATGATGCGCCGGTGTTCGACTGGCTGAGTGCCAACATCTGGTCGCAAGCCAGCCGCTGGACCACGCCGGAACTGGTGCAACGCGCCAGCGGCGAGGCACTGAACCCCGAACACTTCCGCCGGCATCTGGAGACGCGCTACCTGAGCTGACGCGCCGAGACGCCGGGGCAGGGGATCGGGCTGACGTTTCGTAACATCACCGACGCGGCATCCCTGTAAAGTCCACCCCCGCTTCGCGCCGCCCACGGCCGGCACCGCCCCGCCTGACATGATGAATCCGAAACAGTTCTTCCCGCGCCAGGTGGTCGAGTCTGGCGGCAACCGCTGGGACTGGGCCCTGCTGCCCTTGTTCCTCGCGCTGCTGACGATGCTGGCCTACGGCGCATCGCAGATGGCGCGCCCCTACGCGATCGGCGAACAGTTGCCGCTGTCGCTCGATCCGCTGTGGCTGCCCTACTACCTGATGCGCACCACGCTGCGCATGTTCCTCGCGCTCGGCGCTTCGCTGATCTTCAGCTGCATCTTCGCCGCGCTGGCGGCCAAGTATCGGGTGGCGGAGAAGGTGCTGGTGCCGGCGCTGGACATCCTGCAGTCGATCCCTATCCTCGGCTTCCTGTCGATCACGGTGACCGGCTTCATCGCGCTGTTCCCGGGCAATCTGCTGGGTGTGGAATGTGCGGCGATCTTCGCGATCTTCACATCGCAGGCCTGGAACATGGCCTTCAGTCTGTACCAGTCGCTCAAGACCGTGCCGGGCGAATTGCAGGAGGCGGCGCGCATCTTCCAGCTGTCGAGCTGGCAGCGCTTCTGGCGGCTGGAATTGCCCTTCGCGATGCCCGGCTTGCTGTGGAACATGATGATGTCGATGTCCGGCGGCTGGTTTTTCGTCGTGGCGTCGGAAGCGATCTCGGTGTCGAACCAGAGCATCAAACTGCCCGGCATCGGTTCCTACATCGCGCGTGCGATCGAGGAGCAGAACATGGTCGCGATCGGCTGGGCGATCGGCGCGATGCTGATCGGCATCATCTGCTACGACCAACTGTTCTTCCGCCCGCTGCTGGCGTGGGCCGACAAGTTCCGCTTCGAGCAGGCCTCGGGCGAGACCGCGCAATCCTCGTGGCTGCTGACCTGGCTACGCCGCACCGATCGCTTGCAGGGCATCGCGGTTGGCGCTGCAAAGTTGCTCGAACGCTCGTTCACGCTGTTCAAGCGTGACTACGACGGCACCTCGATCCGCGCGCGCCCGAAACCGGTGAGCGATGGCGTGCGCCGTGCGTGGGATGCAGTGCTCGCCGCGCTGGTGCTGTTCGCGACCTGGCGGCTCGTGAGTTTCGTGCATGCGGAAGTGGGCTGGGGCGAAGTGGCGCATGTTTTCGGGCTCGGGCTCATCACACTGCTGCGCGTGATCGTACTGATCGGGCTTGCGGCGCTGGTGTGGGTGCCGGTCGGCATCTGGATCGGGCTGCATCCGCGCGCGGCGGATCGCCTGCAGGCGGTCGCACAATTCCTTGCGGCGTTCCCGGCCAACCTGATGTACCCGATCGCGGTGCTCGCGATCGTGCACTGGCACCTGAACCCGGATGTCTGGCTGTCGCCGCTGATGGTGCTGGGCACGCAGTGGTACCTGCTGTTCAACGTGATCGCCGGCGCATCGAGCGTGCCGACCGAGCTGCGTTACGCCGCGAAGAACCTGGGCCTGAAAGGCTGGCTGAAGTGGAAGCGCTACCTGCTGCCGGCGGTATTCCCGAGTTTCGTGACCGGCGCGATCACCGCGAGTGGCGGTTCGTGGAACGCCAGCATCGTGTCCGAGTACGTCACCTGGGGTAACACAACCCTTGAGGCGCACGGGCTCGGCAGCTACATCGCGCGGATGACGGCAACTGGCGACTTCCCGCGCATCGCGCTGGGCATCGGCGTGATGTGCGTATTCGTGATGGGTTTCAATCATTTCGTTTGGCGGCGGCTGTATCGCATCGCCGAAGACCGGATGCATTTCTAGGAGTCCGCGATGACCGGGCCGATCATTTCCCTCAAGGGCGTGGGCAAGTCCTTCCGCACCAGTGATGGCACGCCGCGTGCGGTGCTGGAGAACGTCGACTTCGAATTGCGCGAAGGCGAGATCGTGGCGCTGCTGGGCCAGTCCGGCTCCGGCAAGTCGACGCTGCTGCGCATCCTCGCCGGGCTGATTCCGGCCGACGCGGGCGACGTGCGCTATCGCGGTCAGCCGCTGTACGGGCCGGCGCGCGGCATCAGCATGGTGTTCCAGTCCTTCGCGTTGTTTCCGTGGCTGACGGTCCAGCAGAACGTCGAGTTGGGGCTGGAAGCCCGCGGCGTATCCCCGGATGAGCGCGAGGCCAAGGCCGAGGCGGCGATCGACCTGATCGGGCTGTCCGGCTTCGAAGGCGCGCTGCCGCGCGAACTTTCCGGCGGTATGCGTCAGCGCGTGGGCATCGCGCGTGCGCTGGTGACCGACCCGGAAGTGCTGCTGATGGATGAAGCCTTCTCGGCACTCGATGTGCTGACCGGTGAGCGCTTGCGCGACGACATGCTGGAGCTGTGGGACAGCGGCAAGATGCCGACCAAGGGCATGCTGATCGTGTCGCACAACATCGAAGAGGCGGTCATGATGGCCGACCGCGTGCTGGTGTTCGCCAACAATCCGGGCCGTGTTCGCGCCGAACTGGCGATCGATCTGCGCCGCCCGCGCGAAGTCGACAGCACCGAAATCCGTGCGCTGATCGACGAGGTCTACGCCTTGATGACCGCGAGCGCACCGCGAGCCGGCCGCCCGGCGGAAGAGCCGGTGCGCCTGCACCTGGGCGACCGCCTGCCGGAAGCCGACGTCAGCCGCATGGAAGGCGTGCTGGAACTGCTGGTTGGCGAGCCCTTCAATGGCATCGCCGACTTGCCACAGTTCGCCGAAGAGTCGGAGCTCACCGACGAAGAACTGCTGCCGCTTACCGAAGCGCTGCAACTGCTCGGCTTCGTTCATCTGGCACGCGGCGACATCTCGGTCACGCCGCTCGGGCGCCGCTATGTCGAAGGGCAGAACACGCTGCGCCACGAGCTGTTCGGCCAGCAATTGCTCGCGCATGTGCCGATCGCAGCACACATCCGCCACAGCCTGGAGCAGGAAACGTCGGGCGAACTTGCCGAAGAACCCTTCCTGCGCCTGCTCGCCGAGACGATGGATGCGACGGACGCCGAGCGCACCTTGCGCACCGCGATCGAGTGGGGCCGCTACGGCGAGGTGTTCGAGTACAACTACCACACCGGCCTGATCCATCTGCCGGATGGCGATGAGGCTGAAGCGGGCGCATGAGTTCGGCGCAGCAGGCCACGGTTGAAGCCGCCGCGCTGGCGGCGCTGATGTGTGCGGACCCGGCGGAGAAGGCCATCGCCGTGCGTGCGCTGCTCGCGGATTGGCAGTCTGGCGCGCTGCTGCGTGCCGGGCGCGCCGTCGTCGATGGGCCCGTGTGCTCACCGGGCCGCCCGCCCAGACCTGAGCTGGTATCACCGGACGCGGTGCCGCGCCGCGCCCCCGGCAGCCGCGAAGGCCATGCAGCGCTGCTGCACGCGGTGGCGCACATCGAGTTCAACGCGATCAACCTTGCGCTCGATTGCGTGGCGCGGTTCTGGGATCAACCCGACGAGTTCGTGACCGACTGGCTCGGTGTCGCGGTGGAGGAGGCCTACCACTTCGGCCTGGTCTGCGGCCGGCTTGCTGCGGATGGCTACGCCTACGGCGACTTTCCGGCCCACAACGGCTTGTGGGACATGTGTTGCGACACTGCCGGCGATTTCGTCGCCCGCATGGCCTTGGTGCCGCGCCTGCTCGAAGCACGCGGGCTGGATGCCACGCCGCCGATGATAGCCAAGCTGATCAAGGGTGGCGACGCGGACACCGTGGCGGTGCTGCAGATCATCCTGCGCGACGAGATCGGCCATGTCGCGATCGGTGATCGCTGGTTCCGCGCCGGCTGCGCGGCGCGCGGGCTGCAAGCCGAATCCGCATACCGTGACTTGATCGTGCGCTTCGATGCGCCGTGGCCCAAGCCGCCGTTCAATGTGCCGGCACGTCTGCAGGCCGGGTTCAGCCAGAACGAGCTGGATCGACTTGCGAACGAGCGCCCGGCACCGTACCGAACACCGCGCAAACCTGCTTGATCAGGCCAGCTCGCTGATCGCGTCGCCGGGCCGGATCAGGCCGCCGGTGACGATGCGCGCACGCAGGCCGCCCTTGCCGACAAAGGCCTTCACGACCTGCGCATAGGTGCGCTCGGCAAAGGTTCGGCACGGCTCGCACAGCTCTATCCCCTCAAGCTCCACTTCGCCAACCCGGAACCGCTTGCCGCACAGTGCGTTGAGCCGCACGTCGCGGGTGATCAGGTTGCGCCGCGGCTGATCGGTCGAGAGGGCGAGCCCCGACGCTGCAACGAACTCGTCGATGCACTCATGTTCGATCAGCGTGATCTGCGCGGCGGGGTCTGCGTCGCCGCCGGGGCGAAAGTAGCGATCGCCGCGCAGGCCGCAGCCGGCGACGGCCTCAACTTCCTGCATCGGCGACATCGGGGCGCCTTCCGAGGCGGCAATCAGGATCTGAACAACGCGCGACATCGTGCCCTCCGCAGGCGTAATAGCAAGCCTGCGCAGCATAGCAACGCCATGTGTCGAACATGTGTGCGCGATGGGTGTGGCGGCTCGGCGATAATCCTGCCTCCTGCCCGAAGAAAGTCTGCGTCGTGTCCGCTGTTCCAGATTCGAGTACCTCCGCCGAGGCGGCTTCTGCGTGGGCCGAGTGCCTTGCCGGGGTCAAGGCTGAACTGCCGCTGCTGTTGGGCGTTGTTCCCTTTGGCCTGATCTTTGGCGTGCTCGGGCTGGCGGCCGGGCTGCCGGCATGGGCGGTGGTTGCGATGTCGTCAGTCGTGTTCGGCGGCTCGTCGCAAGTGGTGTTCGCGCAACTCTGGGGCGCGCAGGTACCGGGGCCGGTGATCACCGCTACCGTTGGCGTGGTGAATCTGCGTCATGCGCTGTACAGCGCAAGCCTTGCGCAGTACTTGCGCGAACTGCCGATGCGCTGGCGCGTGTTGCTGGCCTACCTGCTGACCGACGAAGCCTATGCGCCGACGATCCGCCGTTTCGCCGATGGCCCCGCGACGCCGAATCGGCACTGGTTCCTGTTCGGCACCGGCTTCACCTTGTGGGCTTCCTGGCAGCTATCCACCGTGGCGGGCGTACTGCTCGGCGCGGCGATTCCGTCGTCGTGGTCGCTCGACTTCTCGATTGCGCTGACCTTCATTGCGCTGTTGCTGCCCGGCATCCACCGCCGCAGCGAACTTGTGGCGGCGCTCGTCGCCGGCTGCGTCGCCCTGGCTGCGCAGGGGCTGCCGCACAAACTGTGGATCATCGCGGCAGCGGTTGCTGGCATTGCGGCGGGCGCCGCCAGCCGGCGCTTCGACCGGAGGGCCGACCATGCGTGACGGTATCGGGCTGATCCTTACCTTGGTCGCCTGCGGGCTGGTGACCTTCCTGACCCGCTTCTCCTTCATCGCCGGCGGCCAGCGGCTGGCCCTCGGCCCGCGGCTGCAGGCGCTGCTGCGCTACGTGCCGCCGGCCGTGCTGGCGGCGCTGATCGCGCCCGAGATCTTTGTGCGTGAGGGCGTGGTCGATTTCTCGCTATTGAGCCCAAGGCCCATCGCGGCGTTGCTTGCCGCCGTGGTGGCGCTTTACACCCGCAGCGTATCGCTGACGATCGGCGCGGGCTTGCTGGCGCTATGGCTGGCGCAGCACTTTCTGCGCTGAACGCCCGGCTGTGATTCTTGCCACAGCAGTACCTGTGACGCCCGTCGCGGACGTGCGGTCGTGACGGCTGTAGGGCCCGGCGGCGCTGCTAACATCCCAGGTTGCGTATCGGGTGGTGCAGGCTTCAAGCCGCGCTGGTGCGCGGAAATCCGAGCCCCCTGCGCATGTCTGTCAAATACATCCTCGATGCCCCGTCGCGCCGCAAGCTGATTGCGCTCAGCCTGCTTGCGCTGCTGTGCTGCGTCGTCGCGGGATGGGCTGCGTCGCGCATGATCGACGCACAGCGCGAGGGTGAACGGCTGGCGCATGTGCTGCACCGGCTGGAGTCGCTGCGCGCGGCGATCCTCTCCAACGCGATTCCGGCCGTTGCGGCGCCGGATGACGACGCCAACGTGCCCCGCCTGCTGGCGGATTGCCTGCAGTTATCTTCGGACGACGCCGCCCAGCAAAGGCGGCTGACCAAGCTGGGTGCCCTGCTGGACATGCGGCAACGCCAGCCGCCGATCAACCTGGATCAGGATCCGCAAGCGGGCCCGATGCAGCCGGGCGAACTCGGCAACACCTATGTGCTGCTGGCAGCCCATGCGTGGATCGACGCGATGAAGGTTTCCCTCGAAGACCGCCTGGCGCTGAGTCAGGCGCGCCATCAGGAATCCTTGCAGTGGGTGCAGTGGGCTGTTGCGGCGGCGTTGATTGCGGCGCTGTTGTTCGGACTGGTGCTGATCCGCGTGATGCGGCATCTGTCGCACCAGGGCCATGCGCGGATCTCGTCGCTGGAGGCCAAGGCCAACCGCGATCCGCTGACCGGCCTGCCAAACCGCCGGTTGCTTCAGGACCGGCTGGAACAGGCCGTGCTGCGTGCGCGCCGGCGGCGCTGCCATGCGGCGGTGGTCGTGATCGACCTTGATGGTTTCAAGCCGGTCAATGACACCCACGGCCATGCGATCGGCGACGTGGTGCTGCGGCGCGTGAGCAAGCGCATGAAGAGCGCACTGCGCAGCGAGGACACCGTCTGCCGCATGGGCGGCGACGAGTTCGTCGTGATCATCGGCGAAGTGGATGACCCGGTGTATGCCGTACGCCGCGCGCGCGACCTGGTGCTGCGCATCTCGCGGCCGATCCGTCACGAGGACAAGGTGTTGCGGGTCGGCGCCAGTGCCGGCCTGGCGCTGTTCCCGGACGACGCCGGCGACGGCACCGAACTGCTCGAGCTCGCCGACCAGGCCCTCTATGCGGCGAAGCACGGTGGCCGCGGGCAAGTGGTCACCGCCGGCGAAATGACGCACGGCCACACGACGCTGACTTCGCTGCCCAGCGAACCGGCCGCAAGGCTCGCCTGACTCGCAAAAAAAGACCCCCGCGGACTTCGCGGGGGTTGTCACAGCACACTGACGACTTGCTTCGTTACCTGAAGGAATAGTTCGCTGACAGGTAGTAGGTACGGCCGCGCGGATCGGTATAGGTCGGGTCGTAGGTCGATAGGAAGTAGTAGGACTGGTTCGAGAACGGCGGCGCGGTGTCGAACAGGTTCAGGACACCCGCACGCAGCTTGAGCGCCTTGCTCACATTCCAGTTCCCGACGAGATCCCAGGTCGAATACGACGAGACATCGCGCGGCGGCAGCAGCGCGCCATCGCCGCCGGCGGCATTCGGGTCGACCGCCTTGTTGTGGTCGGTGTAACCGGACGAGAAGGAGTTCGATACAGTCAGGCCAACCTGGCCGAGTTCCCAGTCGAACGACAGCCGGTGGCGCCACTCTTGCACCACCTGGTCCACCAGGAAGCGGCCGACGTTGTCGACGAATTCCTCGCTGCCGAACTGGCGCTTGTATTCCAGCACCCAGGTGCCGGAAAACTTGGCGCCGAAGCGGCCATAAAGCGTGGCATCGCTGCGCCATGCCCCCTCGAAGTCGATGCCGGATGTCTTCAGCACGCCCTGGTTCTGCTTCTGCAGCACCATGTTCGTGATGAAGCCGTCGGCGTCGCGCGTCACGTAGGGCGCTTCGTACTTGTCGAGGTTCTCGAGGATGATCTCTTCAGCAAGGCCGCTGATGATGTCCTTCTTCTTGATGTTCCAGTAATCGACGCTGACGCTGGTATTGCGCAGGGGTTCGAAGACGAAGCCGAAGGAAAACTGCTGCGACTTCTCCGGCTTCAAATCCGCATTGGATCGGCGCTCGACCGGCACCTGGTCCGTGCAGTCCACCAGCGCATTGCCGGCTGCAACACAACCCGGATCGGGCAGGATCGCGGAACTGCTGCCGAACGAGGTTGGCCGATACAGCTCGCTGAAGGTCGGCGCACGGAAACCGGTACCCGCCGAACCGCGCACGAGCAGGCTCTTGCTCGGTTGCCAGCGCACGCCCAGCTTCGGGTTCACGGTGTTGCCGACGTCGCTGTAGTTGTCGTAACGCAGCGCGAACTGCACTTCAAGCTGCTGCGTGAAGGGCGCGTTCAGCTCGGCGAACAGGCTGGAGATGTTGCGACTGTTCGAGGTGGCTTCCAGCGTTGCACCGCTGCTGCTGCGGTCACCCGCGATGTTGTTCGAGTTCAGCAGCGCAGACGGCGTGAAGTCGGCTGTCTCGCGGCGGAATTCGAAGCCGGTTGCGAGCCCGAGTTCGCCGCCGCCGAGCGACATCAGCGAGCCGGTCAGTTTGCCGTCGATGCTGGTCGTGACGCCCTTGGAGCGGCGCCCCACCTCGTCCACCTTGATCGAGTCGATCAAGGATTTGCCGGCGGCCGGCGAGGGGCCGAACGGGTTGATCTGCCCGCCCTTGATGCCGGCGACGAACTCGTCGTAGAGGAAGTAGCCGTTGACCATGCGGTCGCTGGTTTCGTTGCTGGCGTAGTTGAGGCCCAGGTCGTAGTCCCAGCCGCCGACGCCGCCCGTCAGCGCGAGCACGAAGCGCTGCGCGTCTGACACCACTTCATTGCTGCGGTTGCCGCCCTCGGTCACGCGCTGGCGCAGCTCGACGTTGCCGCTTGTTGGCAGTGCGCGGTCACCCAGCCAGCCGTTCACCACGGAGACCGGAACGCCGGTGATCTGCAGCGGATTCGGGCTGGAGACGTAGGTCGTCGTGGTCTGGTTCTTCATCAGTTCGAGCGAGATGTCGGTGCGCTCGTTGATGCGATAGACGCCGCGGCCGAGGAAGCCCATCGTCTCTTGCTCAGGGTAGATCTCGGTGTCCTGCATGTAGTCGTAGCTGCAGCCCTGCGAGACCTGATTCGCAGCGTAGATCGTGGCCGGCGGGTTGCAGGCGGGCGAGAACGGGTTGATGGTGCGCTCGGTCACCGCTTCGCCGCCGATCAGGTAGCCCGCCGCCTGCAAATCGCTTCGCTGTTTGCTGGTCAAACGGATGTTCGCCGGATCGGTGCGGCTCGACATGTAGAACGGCAGGTTGGTCGCAAGCGGGCGCTCTTTCAGGAACTCGCGTTGCGTCGAGCGCAGGCTGTCGAGCTTCTGATAATCGAACACGCCGAACACATTGAAGCGGTCGGTGTTCAGGTCGCCGTAGCCGCCGCCGACCGATGCCGCGGTTTTGCCGGCGCCGCCTTCCTGGGTGGTTGAAGCGTAGACGTTGACGTCCGCACCCACGTAGTCCTTGCGTGTGATGAAGTTGATCACGCCGCCGATCGCGTCAGTGCCGTAGATCGCCGACGCGCCGTCCTTGAGGATCTCGACCCGCTCGACCGCGCCAGCCGGGATGTTTTTGAGGTCGACCCCGGCGCTGTCACCTGGCGAGGCGAAGTTCGCCATCCGCCGGCCGTTGAGCAGGACCAGCGTGCTCGATACGCCGATACCGCGCAGGTTCGCGCCGTTGAAGCCGCGCTGGCCGCCGGTGTTGTCGGTGATGCTGGCGCCATCGGTCAGCGGCGCGTTGTTGGCGCTGATCATCTTCATCAGTTCGGCGGCCGTGGTCGCGCCGCTCTTGATGATGTCGTCCTTCTTGATCGTTTGCACCGGCAGTGCGGTCTCACCCTGGATGCGCTTGATGCTGGAACCCGTGACCAGAATCCGGGCGGGGGCCGGGGTGACCACCTCTTCGGCAGTGGCGGCCTGGGCCCCCAGTGCCAGCACGATCGCAACGGCTTGCGCGCAGGGTGTCATGCGAAAGGGCAGGGGCAGGGTGGGCGGTGGGCGGTGAGCGTCGGTCATGCTGAAAATCCTCTCCGTGGATGCTGTTGCATGTCGGGCCCCGCTTCGGTGATCCGGGGCCTCGGTGCCCGCTGCTGGCGAGGCATGGCGACGCAGTCTAGGGAGGGGGGCCGGCTTTGCGAACGGGGCGGGAGGCCCGTCGTCGCAAGCCGGCAAGTTAGGGTCGCAATCCGTAAAACGCGGGATTTCGCGTTTGCCGCAAGGCGACATCGACTTGCGTGTTTGCTCCGTTGGCGGTGGGGAGCGTGGAATCGCCTGCGCATCGATGACACCATCGCTCCCCATGGCGACCGGGTCTGCCGGCCGCGCTCAGATACTGCGATTTCATGCGAAGCAAAATCCTTCTCTGGCCTCTGGCGCTTTTCTCGATGGCCCTCGGTGTTACACCTGTGGCCGCAGCGGACGCTGTGCCCGCCGGCTATGCGGTGCCGATCGGCGGGGCGCTGAAGTACGACAACGAAGCGGTGTGGGGCCGGCTGGTCGAGCTTGCGGGCGGCAAGGGCGCGCGCTTCGTCGTGCTCGCTACCGCAGCGGGCAACCCGGCGCGCTCAGGGCGCCAGATTGCCGACGCGCTGGCGCGGCGTGGTGCGCTTGCCGAAGTGCTGCCAGTTTCGCCGAAGCTGAACGACGCGGATGTCACGGCCGCAGTGCGTGATCCTGCACTGATTGCAAAGGTGCGTGCCGCGCGCGGCGTGTTCTTCTCTGGCGGTGCGCAGGAGCGCATCGTTGATAGCCTCGCCCCGGCCGGCGTGGAGTCGCCGCTGCTCGCCGAGATTCGTGCGCTGCATCGCCGTGGCGGGGTCGTTGCGGGGACCAGCGCGGGCGCGGCGATCATGAGCAGCGTGATGTTCCGCGACGCGCAGGATGTGATGCGCATCCTCAAGGGGGAGCTGCGCCAGGGCAAGGAATACGACCGCGGGCTCGGCTTTGCAGGCGAGTCGCTGTTCGTCGACCAGCACTTCCTCAAGCGTGGCCGTATCGGCCGCATGCTGCCGCTGATGGTGGCCAAGGGCTACACGCTTGGCCTTGGCGTGGAAGAGAACTCCGCCGCGATCATCCATGGCGACGAGATCGAGGTCATTGGCGGCAAGGGGGCCTTGCTGGTCGATCTCTCATCGATGAAGCGCGATGCGGATTCGGGGCCATTCAACCTGCGTGGCGCGCGCCTGAGCTACCTCGATCGCGGTGATCGCTATCGCATGTCGACCCGCACGGTGTTGCCATCCGCCGCCAAGCTGGCCGACCACCGGGTTGATCCGAATGCAGCCGACTTCAAGCCGTTTTTCGATAACGACGCCTTCCACCTCGACATGCTGGGCGACACGACCATCGTGAACGCGATGAGCAACCTGATCGACAACGCCCGCCGGGAAGTGCGTGGCCTCGCCTTCAACGCGCGGCCGGCGGCCGACGATCCGGCGCCGTCGCTGGGCTTCGAGTTCCGGCTCTACAAAGGTGAGGACAGTGTTGGCTGGTACACCGGCGCTTTCGGTGGCGAGGACTACACGGTCGCCAACCTGTACCTCGATGTCACGCCGGTCCGCGTCGCGCAGCCCTTGTACCGGCCGTGGATCAACTGAGTACCCGTTTTCGCCGAACCCCAGCAGGACATTGAGCCACCCATGCAGCAACAACGACACCCCCTGACTGCCGCCACGCCCGGTACCGCGCGCGAGTTGGTGAGCCTGCATTTCGGCGCGCCGGCGAGCGGGCAGAAGGTCTACATCCAGGCTTCGCTGCATGCCGACGAGTTGCCCGGCATGCTGGTCGCGCATCACCTTCGCCAGCACTTCTCGCGTCTGGAGCGTGAAGGCCTCTTGCGTGGCGAGATCGTGCTGGTGCCGGTCGCCAATCCGCTGGGCCTGTCGCAGACGCTGCTGCATGTGCCGCAAGGGCGGTTCGAGTTCGCCAGCGGCGAGAACTTCAACCGTTACTACCCCAGCCTGGCCGATCAGGTCGAGCAAGCCGTGGCGCAGCACCTGGGGCCGCGCGCCGATCACAACGTTGCGCTCGTGCGCGCAGCGCTGCGCGATGCGGTGGCAAAGCAGCCTGCGGATACTGAGCTTGCGAGCCTGCGCCGCAGGCTGATGGGGCTTGCGTGCGATGCCGATGTGGTGCTCGATCTGCACTGCGATACCGAAGCGGTGCTGCATCTCTACACCGGCACGCCACTGTGGCCCCAGGCCGAACCGCTCGCGCGCTATCTGGGCGCAGAGGTGAGCTTGCTTGCAACCGAATCGGGCGACGCCCCGTTTGACGAGGCCTGCTCGCAGATCTGGTGGCAGCTGGCCGAGCGTTGGGCCGGGCGCCACCCGTTGCCGATGGCCTGCATGGCAGCCACGATCGAGCTGCGCGGCTTTGCCGACGTCAGCCATCCAAATGCCGAGCGTGATGCCGCTGCGATTGTGGCCTTCCTCACCCACCGCGGCGTGATCGCGCAGCCGCCCGCGAGCCTGCCGCCGCTGTTGCGCGAACCGATGCCGCTCGCCGGATCGATACCGATCCACGCGCAGCAGGGCGGGGTGCTGGTGTTCGTGCGCGAGGTCGGTGATGAGGTGGCGTGCGGCGACGTGGTGGCCGAAGTGATTGACCCCTACGATGGGCGGGTGCAGACGCTGCGTTCCAGCATCGACGGTCTGCTCTATGCTCGCGATAACCGGCGGTTTGCCACGGCCGGCATGCGTGTCGCCAAGGTCGCGGGCCGTGAGGCCTTGCGAAGCGGCAAACTGCTCAGTGCCTGATCCGCGTCCGACATAACGACTCTGTGAATACGCCCCAGCGATACGGCTTCCTGCTGCTGCCCGGCTTTTCGATGCTTGCCCTCTCGGGCGCGCTCGAAGTGCTGGCAGCCGCCAATGCCTTGCTGGGTGAGGATGCCTACCTGCCGTCGATGCTGTCGCTTGACGGTATGCCGGTGCGCGCCGCGTCCGGGCCGTCGCTCGAAGTACGTGGCGGCATCGATCGTGCGCCAACGCTGCATGCGGTGTTCGTGGTTTGTGAAGGCGACATCGCAGATTTGGAACTCGCGGCTTGCCATGCATGGTTGGGCGATTGCGCTGCCGCCGGCCTGTTGCTCGGCGGCATCGGCACCGGTGCCGCGGTGCTGGCGCAAGCCGGCCTGCTGCGTGGGCATCGTGCCACCGTGCACTGGGCGCATGTGGCAGAACTGGCCGAGCAGCACGCCGAAACCGTGGTGTCGTCGAACCTTTATGAGATCGACCGCGGCCGCTTGAGCTGCGCCGGCGGCACGGCGAGCATGGATATGCTGCTCAGCTGGATCGGTGTGCGGCACGGCGAGCGCACGGCGCAGGAGTTGGCCGCCCAGCTCGGGCTTGAGCGCATTCGCGGGCGCGACGAACGCCAACTGGTGCCCAGTGCCGCACGCGTTGCCGGCGGGTCGGCCAAGCTCGCCGAGGCGCTCGCGCTGATGGAAGCGAACCTCAGCGAACCGCTGCCCACAGAAGACATCGCGCGCCTGGTGGGGGTCTCGCGCCGGCAGCTTGAACGGCTGTTCAAGCAACACCTCGACGCCTTGCCCTCGCGCTACTACCTTGATTTGCGGCTCACCCGCGCACGCCGCCTGCTGCAGCAGAGCAGCCAGTCGATCCTGCAGATCGGCCTTGCCTGCGGCTTTGCCTCAGGGCCTCATTTTTCCAACGCGTATCGCAACCACTTCGGGCGCACCCCACGCGAGGAGCGCAGTCAGCGCGCCAACGCCTGGCGCAGTGGCCCCGCGGTACGAGAGGAGTCCCCCGAATGAATGATCCGTCTCCCAGCCAGTTCGTGCTGCGCCCCTGCGCGCCGGAAGACCTGCCGGCGATCGAGCGCATCGCCGCCGCGAGCACCTTCGGCATCAATTCGCTGCCGCCCGACCGGGCGCTGCTGAGTGCGCGTATCGAGCGCTCGCTGCATGCGTTCCAGACGCAGGATGACGCGAGCGGTGAAGAGAGCTACCTGTTCGTGCTGGAGGATCTCGCGCGCGGTGCGGTGATCGGCACCAGCGGGATCGCCGCGAGCGCGGGCTTCCACGATCGTTTCTACAGCTATCGCAACGAGTTCGCGGTGCACACCAGCGAGCCGCTCAACGAGAGCAACCGGATTCATACGCTGCATCTGTGCCATGACCTGACCGGCTACACGCTGTTGACGTCGTTCTACATCGAACCGGCCTACGCCAACACGGTTGCACCGCAACTGCTGTCGCGCGGGCGGCTGCTTTTCATTCGCGAGTTCGCTGGCCGGTTTGCCGATCGTATCGCCGCCGAAACCCCCGGCCTGTGCGACAGCCTTGGCCACAGCCCGTTCTGGGATGCCGTCGGGCGCCGTTTCTTCAACATGGACTATCCGCAGGCCGAACGCCTTGCCGGCGGCCGCAGCAAGAGTTTCATCGCCGAGCTGCTGCCGCATTCGCCGATCTATGTGCCGCTGTTGCCGGAAGACGCGCAGTGGGCGATCGGGCAGTTGCATCCCGACGGCGAGCTGCCGTTCTCGATCCTGCTCGATGAAGGCTTTGATGCCGACACCTACATCGATGTGTTCGACGGCGGCCCTACGGTCGAGGCGCGTGTCGCGATGCTGCGCACCGTGCGCCATGCGCAGCGGCGGCGCGCACGCGCGGTCAGCGCCGTGCATGGCGATTGGTACCTGGTGGCGGGCACGCAGCGCGAAGGCTTTCGCGCCACGTTCGCGCAGGCCGACGTCACGGGGGGCGAACTTGCGCTCGATACCGCGGCGCTTGCCCGCCTGGGCCAAGCGGACGGCGCCACGCTGCGGTGCGCGCCGCTCGTGATCGACGAGGCCGATGAGGGCGGCGACTGCGATGGCGTATCGGCCGAGGAGGGCGCCGTATGAACCATCTGCGCATCCGCACCGCAGGTGCTGACGACCTTGGTGTGATCACAGCCTTGCTGGCTGACTGCGGCAGACCATCCGGACCCGTCGCGCTCGCCGATACTGCAGGCGAATCAATGCTGGTGGCCGAATCCGGCGCTGGCGGCGCGGTACTGGGCTGCCTTCGCTTGCGTGCGGCAATCGGCCTCACGCTGCCGCGATACTGGTATCACGTCGGCTGCACCGTTCATGCGGCGAAGGACCTGCAACTCTTCCATCGTCAGCGCACGCTGCTTCTGGGCAACAACCATACCGGCGCGAGCGAGCTGGCCGAGATCGCCTGGGCGCGTAGCGGCGTGCCGCTTGCCGCGCAGGCCGCTGTGCTGAACCTCCTGGTGCAGACCGCGTTGCTGCTGATCGCGCGGCGTCGTGATGGCTTCGCCAGCCATCTGATTGTCGAGTTGCCGGGGCCGCGCGACGCAGCCGGGCAGGCGCCTTTCTGGCAGGGCCTGGGTCGCCAGTTCTGCCGGCTCGATCCCTTGCTGGCGCGGGAGCAGTTCGGCGACGCGTGGCGTGCGCACGCTGCAACGCTGCTGCCGCGTCAGACGGTGTATGCCTCCTTCCTGTCGCCCGCCGCGCAGGATGCCATTGCGCACGCGGCCCCGTTCTCGCGCGTTCTGCAGGATGTACTTGAGGCCGCCGGCATGCGCTACAGCCACCACATCAGCATCGACGATGGCGGACCGGTGCTCGAGGCGGATGTCGACACCCTCGGTACCGTGACCGCGGGCCGCCTCTGGTCGCTTGTTCAGCGCGATGCAGCGGGCCCCGGCGTGCCGATGCTGGTGGTGCATGGCGATGCAGGCAACTGGCATGCGGTCATCGCGCAGGCCACCCTTCATGGCGGCCGCCTGGCGCTGCTGCCGGACGACTTCGCTCGACTCGGTGCCCATGCCGGCGAGCAGGTGTGGGCCGCGCCATTGCGCAGCGACTTCGATGCAATGCCCGCCGGCGGCCACTCGGCGCCCGACGCCTGAGGTGCCTGCGTGCATGAGCAACGTGGCGTGGTGTGGGGCGGCCAGAGGATCGACATGATCAGCCTCGGGCCCGCGACGCTTTCGACTGCTGTTCCATCCTGTCATCAGCCCGCAGTGGCGCGGTCGGTGGCCAATTCATTGAGGTATCCGGCATGAAGTTGCGCCTGCCCAACACCTATGTGCTGCTGGTTTCGCTACTGGCGCTGATCGCGCTGTCGACCTGGGTCGTGCCTGGGGGCAAGTTCGAAACCACCGTCGTCGCCGGCAAGACCCTGGTCGTGCCCGGCAGCTACCATCTGGTCGAAGCGCGGCCGCAGGGCCTCGCCGCACTGCTGACTGCGCCCATCAAGGGCTTCGTCGAGGCCGCACTGATCATCGGCTTCGTGCTGATCGTCGGCGGTGCCTTCTCGGTACTGCAGAAGACCGAGGCGATCGACGCCATGATCAAGTCCGTCGCCCGTGCCCACAGCCGCTCGGCCTGGGTTCGCGCCGCGGTGATCCCGGTCTTCGTCGGGCTGTTCGCGCTGGGAGGGGCCACCTTCGGCATGGCGGAAGAGGCGATCCCCTTCGTGATGATCTTCATTCCGCTGGCGTTGGCGCTGCGGCTCGATACGCTGACCGGCATGGCGATCCCCTTCGTCGGCTCGCAGATCGGCTTCGCCACCGCATTCCTCAACCCCTTCAACGTCGGCGTCGCGCAGGGCATCGCTGGCGTGCCGATGTTTTCCGGCCTCGGCTATCGCGCGATCTGCTGGGCGGTCGCGACCGCCATCACCATCGGCTTCCTGCAGTGGTGGGCGGTGCGCATCCGCCGCACGCCGGAGCTGAGTCCCACTTTCGCGCTGGACCAGGAGCGCCGCAAGACGCTCGACCTCGTCAGCTTTGAGCAGTTCGCAGGGATGACCGCGCGGCACAAGCTGGTGCTGTGGCTGTTCGCCGCCACCCTGCTCGGCATGATCTTCGGTGTGGTGCGCTTCGGCTGGTACATCGAGGAGATCGCTGCGCTGTTCCTGGTGATGGCGCTGGCGGTCGGCCTCGTCGCGCGGCTATCGGCCGACGAGCTGACCGGCGCCTTTCTCCATGGCGCGAAGGACCTTGTCGGCACCGCGCTGGTGATCGCGCTGGCCAAGGGCACGGTGATCCTGATGCGCGACGGGCAGATCATCGACACGCTGCTCAACGCGCTGGCGCCGCTGGTCGCGTCCGACAGCCCGGTGTTCGCCGCGCAGAAGATGTTCGTGATCCAATCGGTGATCAACTTCTTCATTCACTCCGGCACCGGGCAAGCCGCGCTGACCATGCCGATCATGGCGCCGCTGGCCGATCTGGTCGGCATCACCCGCCAGACCGCGATCCTCGCCTTCCAGTTCGGCGAACTGGCCACCGCGATCATCCCGACCTCCGGCATCACGGTCGGCGTGCTGGCACTCTCGGGCGTGCCCTACACCACCTGGGTGCGCTGGATGCTGCCGCTGCAGGGCCTTTACCTGATCATGGCGTTGGTACTGCTGGCGCCGCCGGCGCTGCTCGGCTGGCAGTAATCGGGGCGGGTAGAAGGGCTGCGCGAGCTGCCTTGCCTTGCTTCTGGGCCATGCTCGCCCGACGATAGTCGAGTTCGACGCATGGCGCGCCGCGGAAAGTCGTTTCGCTGCGCGCCTGCAATGAGATGCCGTGTCGCTGCAGTAGGCGGGCCGATGCGAGATTGCGCGCATCTAGCGCCCGCAGCCCCGTCACCGCGAAGCGCGCCAGCGTGAATCCGATTTGGGCCTGCGCGCCGTCCGGCGACAGGAAGAGGCCGATGTCGCGCGGCGGTACATCGGCCCCCAGTGCGGCGATTCCGGGTTGCAGCCATTCCCCCTGTCGAGACATTGCGATGGCGGTGCCTGTGGTGAAGGGCCTCCAATGACATGCCGGCGGTGGGCCGCAGCGCGCTAACATCGCGCGCATGCCTGTCGCCCAGCCTTCGTTTCCTCACCTGCCGGCCCGCCCGACCGTCGCGCGATCACGCCTGACGTCGCAGATCCTCGCTGCGACGGCTCGCCACCCTGTCACCGTGATCGTGGCGCCGGCCGGCTTCGGCAAGACCGCCATCGCAGCCCTGGTCGCCCATGGGAGCGCGAAGCCTTGCTGCTGGCTGGCGCTGGATCAACTGGCGGAGCCCGAGCGCTGGCCGGCACTGGCGGCCGCGCTTCGTGCCACGCCGGAAGCTGGGCTCCTGATTGTCGATGCGATCGACAGCCTGCCGGCGCCCACCGAGCAGGCATGGCGAGATGCCGGTGTCGAGGGTACGGCTCGCGCGCGCCTGCTGCTCGCGACGCGAACAACCGCAGCGCTGCCGATGCTCGAGCAGTGGCGTGCGCGTGGCCAGTTGGCGGTGTTCGACGCCCCGCAACTGCGCCCGACGGCCGCCGAGTGGCAACGGGCCTTCGGCCGCAACGACACCGCGCGGGCGGGGTGTGAAGGATGGTGGGGGCTGCGTCTTGCTGGCGATTCGGTGGCCGCGCAGATCGAATGGCTGCGTCGAGTGTTCCTGCCGAGTTTGTCGCCGGATCTCGCCAATGTGTTGGGTGCCCAGGCGCTGGAGCCTGCCGCGAGCCCGGTCGCCTTGGGCGGCTGGCTGGGCATTGGCGCGGTGCGAGTGGCGCTGGCTCAGCATGCGCTGAACCTTGACGGCGCGCCGCTCGAGGCATGCCGGGCCGGGGCCGCTTTGGGTGAAACGCTTGCGGCCGCCTGGTGCTTGCACCAACCCGCGTTGGCGGCCCGGTTTGTCGAGGCTGCCTTTGCCGATGCACTCGCCCTGCGCGATGCGCCGCGCGCAATCCGGCTCGCGCAGGCGAGCGGCAAGCCTGAGCACTGCGCGCGCCTGCTCGACGAGCTCGGCTGGCTGATTCTGCTTGGGCCGCGCCGCGATCTGCTCGGCGATCTGCTGAGCGGCCTGTCACCACAAGCTGCCCGGCAACCCGCCATGCGCTTGTTGCGAGCGGCCTGGTGGGTCGAGCTCGAACGCGCGCCGGTGGAGGCCGAGCGCATCCTCCGCTCGGACCAGCTCGAAGGGCCGCAGGCCGATGCGATCCAGGCGCGCTGCAAGTTGATGTTCGACGACGCCGAAGGCGCGGCGCGCCTTGCCGAATCGGCGCTCGCGGGACTGGCAGACCGCGATGCGCCGGAGGCCTTGCTGGCAGCCGCTGCGCTCGGGTATGCCTGCCTCGAACTGGGGCAGCCGATGCGCGCGATCCCGCTGCTGCGCGAAGTAGTCAGCGCTGCGCGGCGTGACGGCTTCGCCAACCTCGAACTCGATGGCTTGCATGTGCTGGCGCGCTCGCTGCAGGAACACGGCGACTACCAGGGGCTCACCGAAACGCTTCGTCAGGCGCAGGCGCACATCGCGCAAAGCGGGTTGGCGAACGAAACCGCCGCGCAGTCGCTCGCGAGGCTCGCCCTGCTCGACGCGCATGAGCAATTGCAAACGCCAGCGCCGATGTTGCAGCCACCTGCCGACAGTGACCTCTTTGCCTTTGCATGGCTGGTTGCCCGCGCGCGCGAAGCGCTGCTGACCGGCCGGATTGGCGACGCGATGATGCTCGGCGAGCAGCTGGACAGCCGCTTGCTCGCCAGCTTCTGCAGTACCAAATGGCGGCTTGAAGCGGCTTACGTCGGCATCTGGATCGCCGGGCTGCGTGGCGATGTGGAACGGCTGCGCAGCTATGCCGGTGACGCGAGCCTGCCGCCGCCAGACGCCGGGTTGCATGCCTGGACTGGCGCGGTGCACCGCGCCGCGGCTGCTTTGCTGCGGCACCAGGCCTGGCCGGCCCCGCAGCTGCAAGCGCTGATCGACGCCCTGGCGCAACGCGGGCTGCGGCGCCTGCATGCCACCGCGAAGTTGATCGCCGCGCTGCGTGACCCAGCGGGTGATATCACGCTCCTTGGCGACTGGCTTCACGCGGCGGTCAGCAATGGCCGCCTGATGGATGCGCTTTGGCTGGCGCCCTGTCTGAGCGATCCACTCGCACGTTGGCTGCGCCACCCGGCCGCGGTGCAGGACGCGGCGGTACGTGCCGGCGCGATGGCCTTGTTCGCGCGGCTGCAGCCGCCGGTTGCCGAATCTCCGCGCATCAGCCCGGCCGGGCGCCCGGCTGATCTGACGGAGCGTGAATGGCAGGTGCTTCAACTGATCGGCCAGCAGTTCAGCAATGAACAGATCGCCGTCACGCTGCATGTGTCGCTGCCGACGGTGAAGACCCATATCAACCGGCTCTACGCGAAGCTGGACATCGCCACGCGCGCCGAAGCGATGCAGCGTGCCCGTGCGTTGCAGGCGAGCACCGCCGTTCCACCGGCTTGAATCAACCCAGGGGTTGAATGCGTTGCGGCCCGCGCGGCCGCCAGACTCCATGCCCGAACGATCACGCACCGGTGCGTGACGACCTTTCTGGACAGGAGCTGGCAATGAGGTTTCGCTGGATCGCGCGCGCGGCCGCGCTATGGCTATGCATCGGCGGCGCCACCGCTGCGTTTGGCGCCGCGGCATCACCGCAGTTGGGCGAGGTTGGTGCCGTCGCCGCCATGCCGCGCGACAGCGGCTTGCCCGACGGCTGGGATCGCAAGGGCGTGTTCGTCGAGATCCTCGTACGCGCCTATCAGGACAGCAACGGCGACGGCATCGGTGACCTCAACGGTGTGACGCAACGCCTCGACTATCTTCAGTCACTCGGTATCCGGGGCATCTGGCTGATGCCGATCACCGCGAGCCAGGATCACGATCACGGCTATGCGCCGGTGAACTACCGCGACATCGAGCCCGCCTACGGCACGCTGGCCGACTTCGACCGCCTGGTTGCCGAGGCACACAAGCGTGGCATCGGCGTGATCCTCGATTACGTGATCAACCACAGCGGCTCTGCGCATCCGCTGTTCGAGTCCGCCGCGGCCGACCGCAAATCGCCGTACCGTGACTGGTATGTGTTCAGCGATACCGAGATGAAGGGCTGGACCACCTACGGTGGCGACCCATGGCGCGCGAACGGTGACGACTGGTATTACGGCGCCTTCGACGTGATCATGCCGGACTGGAATCTGCGCAATCCGGCGGTCGTCGACTTCCATCTCGACAACCTGCGTTTCTGGCTCAACCGTGGTGTCGATGGCTTCCGCTTCGACGCGGTCGGCGTGCTGTACGAGAACGGCCCGATCGCGTGGGACAACCAGCCCGAGAACCATGTGTTGATGAAGCGGGCGCAGGATCTGCTGGCGAGCTACGGCAAGCGCTACATGGTGTGCGAGGCAGCGAGCGATCCGGTGGCCTTCTCGGGCGAGGATTCCTGCGGCAGCGCGTTCTCGTTCGGCCTGCAGAAGTACATCATCAAGAGCATCCAGATGGGCCGCGTGATGCCGGATTTGCGCTACATGCTGCGCACGATGCCGGTGGCGCGCATGGGCACGATCCTTTCCAGCCACGATTACTACGCCGGTGCGCGCCCTTTCAAGCAGTTCGGTGGCGACGAGCCGCGCTACAAGCTGGCCGCCGCGACGCTGTTGACGCTACCCGGCCACCCCTTCCTTTACTACGGCGAGGAGATCGGCCTCTCGCACGCGCAGCCGGTGGACTACCAGGATCAATCGATACGTGGCCCGATGAGCTGGAGCGCCGAGGCGAACGCGGGTTTCAGCACGGCGACGCCGTTTCGCCCGCTGGTCGACAACTGGCGTACGCACAATGTGGCGGCCGAGGAGGCGAATACCGATTCCTTGCTGTACTGGTACCGCCAGCTGATCGCCCTGCGCAACGCGCATCCGGCGCTGCAGACCGGCGACTTCACCTTGTGGTCGCAGGATGACGACGCGATCTTTGCCTTCACGCGTGAGGCAGGCGGGGAGAAGTTGCTGGTGCTGATCAACTATTCGGCACGCGAGGCCAGCATCGCGGCGCCCGCAGATTTCGATGCGGCGGCCTGGGCACCCGTGTTCCCGGCAGCGACCGCGTTGCGTTTGGGCCAGGCTGCAGCACCCAAGGGTCAACGTTCTGCCAAGGCCTCCGAGGCTCCGTCGCAGATCCGCGTGGCGCCTCAGTCGTTGCAGGTGTTACGTCTCGCACCTTAAGTCGCGAGGGGGCGTGCCGCGGCGTGCATCACGGTCGTCCCGCATGCCCTGCGGCATGATGACGCCTTCATCTTCCGGAGGGCGGTGCGATGCGGCAATTGCGACTTGGCGTGATCTTATCGGCGGCGCTGGCATGGGCGCCGCTGGCGACAGCGCGCGCGGACTTTGACGAGGCGGCCTTGTTCAAGGCCTGCCCCGGCGTTGCAGCCTTCTACGCGAAGCAGTCGGCCGAAAAGGAGCCGGCGCCCGTTGTGGCAACCGATAAGGCGCGCCAGGCCGCGTTGCTTGAGCGCGTGGCCGAGGATCAGGCACTGCGCGACGAGCTGGTGCGCGACATGAGCAACGCCGAGGCGATCAGCAAGGTCAAGGAAGTCGACGCGCGCAACCTCGCCTGGCTTAAGGCCGACGTCGAGCGGCGTGGATTCCCGGCGCGCGCGGAAGTGGGCGATGACGGGATTCGCGCCGCATGGCTGCTGATCCAGCATGCAGACACCGATCGGGCATTCCAGAAGAAGGCGCTGGAGGCCTTTCTGGCAGAGCCGGAGCGCTACGGTGTACGAAAGGACGACATCGCCTTGCTGACCGACCGGACACTTGTGGGCGAAGGCAAGTTACAGCGCTACGGTTCGCAGTTCGACGACAAGGATGGTCGGCTGGTGTTGCAGCCGGTTGAGGCGCCAGAGTCGCTGGAGAGTCGGCGTGCAGCGATGGGGCTGCCTTCAATGGCTGACTACGCCTGCATGATGCAGACGATGTACCGCCGGGAGGTGGAACTGACGCCGCGTTGAGTGCGCCTCATCTCACGCGCGCCGCTGCCGCGAGCAGTTCGGGCAGCGTGCGCGGGAAGCGCTCGTTGTGCGCGGTAGCCAGCGCGTCGGCGGACCACCAGCGGTGCTCCTGCATGATGGAGCGCTCCGCTTCGCTCCAGCCGTCGTGCCTGATCTCGGTGTGCGTCGTTCGCACGAGATAGAAGCGTTCTTCGGCGCGGACCCATGTGCCGTCCGGCAGCGGCATGGCGAAGCTGCGTTCGCCCAGTTCTGGCCCGATCGCGAGGCCCGCCAATCCGGTCTCTTCGCGCAGCTCGCGCGCAGCCGCGTCGCGCCAGGATTCGTCGGGCATCAATGCGCCGCCCGGCGTTGCCCAGAAGTTGCTGCCCGCAAGCGGGCCTGCGCTGTGACAGAAGCAAAACAGCAGCACGCGATCGGACGCATCGAGCACGATCAGGCGTGCCGCAGGGCGGGCGGGCAGGGCTGCGGGGTCAAGCGTGGTCAACGGGCGGCTTCGAGGCTGCGCAGATGCTCGAGTTTAGCGCCGTAGCGTGAGCGGTCCTTGCCGGTGGTGCTGTTTTCGCGCGCGAGTTGCAACTCACGCTGGGCAAGCGGCAATTCGCCAAGATGAAAGTGCGCAAGCGCAAGCCAGAAGTGGAATTCATGGTAGTAGGGCGCTCGCGCAACTTCGCGCGTGAACAGGTCACGCGCGGCAGCGTAGTCGCCGGCATCCATCGCGGCGCGACCGCGCTCGAAGAAGCTGAATGCAGGCTCCGGGTCCACTTTCGCCAGGCGCTCGCGCAGCGCGGCGGCTTCTGCGACGCGACCGAGCTCCGTCATCACGTCGGCTTGGTTGAAGAGCGCTTGCGTGTTGGTGGGCTCCAGATCCAGCGCCTCGTCAAACGCCCGGATCGCGGCCGCAGGCTGCCCGTGCCGCCGATAGATCACGCCAAGGGTGTTGTACGCACTGGTGAAGCGGCGGTCCGCACGGATCGCTTCGCGGGCCCACCAGTAGGCATCGTCGACCTGGCTGCGGGCAAGGGACTCCGCGGCGCGGTTGTTCATGAACATCGCGATGACGGTGGACTCGCTGACCTGCCGTACGCGCAAACCACGCAGGTCTTCCGGTGGCAGGAAGTCCACCGTCATCGAGTCGACCATCAACTGGCTCAGTCGCGGATCGGGCGGCCGGGTGTCCAGCGTGACGTTGATGTGATCGATCGAGAACTGAAGGTTCGCGCTGCGCCCCAGTGCCGGATCGGCCGTGTAGCGCTGGAAACGGACCGCCAGCCCGAGCTCCTTCGCGAAGGCCGCCGTCATGATCACCAATGAGAGGCAATTGCCGGACTTCGCGTCGAACGCCTCCGCCGCCGTGCGCGTGGTTTCGGAGTCGTACTCCAGCTTGAGCTGGTCCTGGCGGTAGAGCGCATCGACCAGACCGGCCTTCACACCCAGCCGGCTCATGCGCTCGGCTGCCGGGCCTTGCAGATAGCGCTGCATCGCCTCGCTGACGGCAAACACCTGCTGTGCGGAAACGCGGGCGGTGGGTGCCGCAAACGCCTGATCGTTGAAAAGCGCAGGCGCGCCGGGGCCTGGCGCCATCGAGGAACAGGCACCCAGCATCAGCATCGACAACAGTGCGATCACCGCCTTCATTCCTGTGCCTCCGGCCGCTGGCGCGACATCAACTTCCATCGTAGTTGTTGAGCCGGCAAACAACAGGGGACATTCGCCGTAGCGGTGGCCGCAGGGTGCGGCTACTTGCCGTGACGAACGCATGGACCGCAACTAGAATGGACCGAACGCCACCACGCCCGGGAACCGGATGTTTGCCTTGATGATCGGCGCACTGCGCTGCCCGCGAGTCTGCGTGTTGCTGGTGGCTTGCCTGATGCCACGCCTCGCCGGCGCGATCGACATCGTCACGCTGACAGCGCCCGAGAGCAGCAACGATCCGCGCACTGCCTACAACGTGCAGTTGGTTCAGCTTGCGCTGGAGAAGACGCGCGCCCGATCAGGTGAATTCGAGATCCGTATCAGCCCGCCGATGAACACAGCCCGCGCGATCGAAGAGGCCCGCGCAGGCTCGCTGCCCAACCTGATCGTGATGACCACGTTCGAAAACCGACTGCTGGACGACGGTTTCGATTACGTGCGGTTCCCGGTGGATTTTGGTGTCACCGGCTACCGGATCTGTTTTGTCTCGCCCGAAGCGCGCGATGCGGTGAGCCAGGTAAGCACGCTCGATGCGCTGCGCAAGTTCAGCATCGGGCAGGGGCGTGGTTGGGCCGATGTCGGCATCCTGCGCCATAACGGCTTCAGGGTGGAGGAGGTCGGGGGCTACGAGGCGTTGTTCGGCATGGTCGCGTCAAGCCGCTTCGATCTGTTCTGCCGTGGCATCAACGAACTCGAACCAGAGCTCAGGGCGCACGCGCACATCCGCAATCTCGACTATGACCGTAGCTTTGCGCTGGCCTATTTGCTGCCGCGCTTCTTCTTTTCCAACAAGAAGAATGACCGCATCCTGCGCCGCATCACGGAAGGGCTGCAGGCTGCGTGGCTCGACGGCTCGACGGCTCGGCGCGCAAGCTCTGGCTTGCGCAATACCGCGACGCGCTGACGTTCGCGCAACTTGGGTCGCGCCGGATTTTCGCGCTGGAAACCCCTGACATCGACCGCATCGATTTCGATTACCGCAAGTACTACTTTAACCCGACCAAGCCGCTGCAATGAGCATGTGTGCGTCGGCAACGACGGCGGATGTCGCTTGCGCCGACCCGGCGCGCGATTGCGGCGGCCCGCGTCGCGCCCTAGTATGGCGACGGTTGTCCCGCCTGCCTCGTGCTTGGCCGTGGGTGTGCGAAGCGGGGTGGCGGTGACGGCTGCCGGAAATGAAAAAGCCGCTGATCCTTGCGGAATCAGCGGCCTTGAATGCCTTGGTGGTGATGGGCGGAATCTGAGGCTTGTTTTTAAAGCGCTATAAATTCAATACGTTACGCGACATCAATTTGGCGTTGAGCCACAGTTGCAACCCTGCTATTGAGCCACAACACCAAGCGGGCCACTGCGTCTCACCTTCCCATGATGCAACTAGAAGGCTAGCAGCTTGGCGCCGGATAGGTCCATTGATTCGAAAAACTATCGAACAACGGTTGAACCTGAACACGCATTTTGCAGCCGTTCTCATATGTGACGGTGCAATCGCCATTTGTGCATTGGGACGAACAGCGAATTGTTGGGGTGTTTGGACGGCAATTCCTCTCGGATGCCACAGGAGATGGGCGTGCGGCTGGTGCGGACCCAGTCGTGTAAGTGCCCGCTATTGCTCCCGACCAAAGCACTCGACAGGCTTTGCCATTCAGTTCGAAGCAGCCTTGGTTTGCCTCGGCGTCGGCTTTGTCGCTGTCGCTATAGTGATAGGCGATGAAGTAGTTTCCGTCGCCCTCATCAGGCTCTGCAACTGAATAGAAACCAGGTTTCGCAACTTTGACGACGACTTTGCAATCCGGTTTGCCGCAGCTCTGCAGTGCTCGCTTCTTCGCGTCGTCAAGGCCCAAAGAACTTCTCGCGATTCCAACCCTGCCTTTGCCTTCAGCGCGGACAATGGCTTTGGTGTCGTCCAGTTTGCAATCCATTGTCTTGGCAACTTTGTTACAGCTCTGCAAGGCAACCGTGTTTGCCTCCTGTTGAGTGGCGCGCGTTGCCCAGCCCCATTGCTTGTCACTGCTGAAAGCGATTGCAGACGCTTCCGCCCAAGCGAACCCCGGGCAGGCCAAAAAGGCAAGTGAAGCTAAAAGTAAGTCGCGTAAGCGCCGCTGCGTACGTATATGACGCGCATTTGACTTGACGAGTGAATTCAAATCGCACCTCCGGTTCGTTCTTTGTTTTTCAGTATCAGCGCAAAGAAGGTACGGGGCCCGATGATTGACGATGCTTTGCATCGGCAGCCCTGCTGGCATCGCGTTTCCCTTTGCGCTGTAGCCCAGAAGCTTTGCGTCCCAGCCTTTCGGCAGGTTTGCCAATTTCAGAACGATTAGTTCTTGCGCCCATTCTACTTGCGCAGGACCAATGAATGTGGAGAGGTGTCGCCATCGCAATTGATGATGGTCAAAGATTGTGAGTCCGTTCGTGGCACTGCGGAATGTGTCAAGGCAACCGACTCGGACGCCGGTCTCACTGGCGTCCCCCAGAGTGCTGTCCGCGATTGCATTGGCTCGCGTGTAGGCATAAATCAGGTTGCAGACTTCCGATTCGCTGGTGTTTTGGTGTTGCTCCACGATGGAGCTCCTTTCATTCAATAGACCGGGTTCCTAGATTCCGAGTCCCCTCGTGCCTTCCCGGCTTGGCGTTGAGGGGCCTTGTGCTTGCTGCCGTACTTCCTGAGTTCGTCGCCCTTAGCGCAAAGGCGCCTAGCCCACAGGTCGGAAGCGCAAGGGTGCTGCTGAAGCCGCAGCCCGCAGGGACCGGATGAAAGAGCGCATCGGGTGCCAATGGTCCTTGCCGTTTGGCCGGCCTGGGGGATGTTCGCCAATGGTTCGGCGATGGACTTGGGAGGCAGCGGGGCCTCCGGTGCGTCGGGGCCGGTTGTCGCGGCAGCTCTGACGCGACGACTCGCACGGTCCGGGGACGGTCCGTGCCATGAATGCGGCAAGCTCCTAGCGCGCAGTCGTTTGGCGGACTGCGAGCGACGAAGGGGCGCCGCGACGCGACCGTAGGGAGTGGCATGGGGCAAGGGCAGCACAGCCCGCAGCCCCCGGCGCCGCAACCTGCCCCAGCAGGGGCGGCAACGCCCCGGCGCCCCGAGCCGCAGGCGCGGGAAATCCGGTCAAGTCGAAACGGAGGGAGACCGCAGGCGAGGCCTAAGCCGGCGGTGCGTTCAGCACAGACGGTTGAGCGGGTTTCCCGCGCGTGTAGCGGTGCGCGCAGCGGACCGCGGAAGGCGTGGGGCGCCCTATCGTTTTGGGGCACGTGTGGCGTCCGCCCGCACGAATGGCCGACCGGGCGTCCAGACCGGGTGCAGGCCATGCTGCCCCTAAGCCGCGACGCGGCCATTCGTCACACCCGTTCGCCTTCACTCGAAGGGGCCGCGAATGGGGGTTCGTCGCTATACGTGAAGTTATATGCACCGCGGCGTCCTCGGCGAGCTGGCTGTCCGAGTCGACACCCTGCTAATCAAACCGGATCAACGTCAATTGGGTTGCGTCTGGCGCGACGGTCGCCACCACGCCGGCGATCCGGGTGGTCGAAGCGCGCCTGCTCACGCGCGAGCAGGTCTCGGTGCTCAACGCCCAGAGCGCAGAGGCCGGTGATGGCTGAGCAACTGGGCGCCCGCAAGGGCAGCGCATTCAAGGCTGTTTCTACCGCGCCGGCCTTCAACAACACGTTCTGCCCAGCAGTTAAAGGCAACGCGCAGTCGCCGCGCTAAAGAGATAAGCCCCCGGCTGACACTGCCGGGGGCGTTGGTTTGCTTGTTGCCTGTGCCGTGAGGGCGGCGAATTCGTGCTGACTACGTTCGTTGGGCGGCGACGAGCCATGCGAGCTAACGGTGTACCTCTTGTTCGATCCAGCTAGATGCTCGCCAGACCTTGATCGGAGCGGGAGATTTGCCATGCAGAATTAGGCGGCATATGTCGCTGTTATCGACGTCGACGCGTCGAGAGCCCTTTGGCTAGATTTACGACTTTCGACAATGTTGGCAGCCCCGGAGTCTTCTGTCCGTTACGTCTTCTTAGGAGTCCGGCGTGTTTGGCCGGGCCTCATCCATGAGCCATTGGCGCAGCGCGGCGGGGCCTTCTTGCTCCAGCAATCCGTCCCGATACATCAGGTAGTAGGAGAGCCGGAGCGACACTTCGGTGCGGAAAGGGCTGACGAGTCGGCCGGCGGCGAGGTCGTATTCGACGAGAAGCTGCTGGCCGAGGGCGATGCCCTGGCCATCGATCGCTGCTTGCAGGGCGAGTTGTGTGTCGCTGAGCCCCATGCTGCGGCGCGCCTGGTTTTCCGACAGCCCGACTTCTTCCAGCCATTGCCGCCAGGTTGGCACGTGCGCGAGGCGTTGGGCGCTGCGGTCGTGCAGCAAGTTGTGCTCAAGCAGGCTGGGCAGGCCGTCGAGCTCTGCCGCGACCGCGGGGCTGCAGACTGGCAAGAAGCCCGTTGTGGCGAAGCGTTCGGTGACGGTGCCGCGCTCGGCGGATTGGCGCTCGGCGATCAAGAGGTCAAGCGAGTCGAGCGATTGCAGTTCGGGTTCGGTGATGACCTCGACGCGTAGGTCCGGGTTGGCATTGAGGAACCTGAACAGACGCGGCACCAGCCACTTGCTCCCAAGTGCGGGGGGGACGCCGATCCGGAGTGGCCGGGCGGTGTCCGAGAGCAGTAATTCGGTGGCCTGCTGGACCGAGCGGAAGGCCTCGCGGATGCGGGGCAGGTAGTTCTCTCCGGCTCCGGTCAGCAGCAACTGGTTGTTATGGCGATCAAACAGTTTCAGGCCGAGAAACTCCTCAAGCTGTTTGACTTGGTGGCTCACCGCGGCATTCGTGACGCACAGTTCGTCTGCGGCGCGAGTGAAGCTCATGTGCCGCGCTGCGACCTCGAACACGCGTAACCCGTTGAGCGGCGGTAATCGTCTGCGTGCGTGCATGCCTTGAGTCTGATTAATCGTTTCATTAAGTTTATGTAGTTTGCCATTTGCCGCGCCGCAGTCAAGGATTATCTTGTGGCGCCAGGCGGTCATGGGTGTCAAATAATGTTAGAAAAAACAAGGCGCTCTCGTGCGTGTTCGGAGTCTGCCAAGGGGGCGCTTGTCTTGAGATTTAAGCTTTAAGCAAAACTGCCGTTTTGAGCCGCTGAACATGGGAGATCCGGGCGGCACTCTCGAATGGGCTCTGGTGCGGCGCGAAAAGATGGAGCCGGATATGGCTTCGAGTGGCGCCAACTGGAACTGTGCAGCGATTGCGCATCGCAGCACGCCGTGAAGGCGTTGAGCTCGCGCGTGGAGGAAGATGGGCGGGCGATCGCCCGGGTTTGGATTGGGTGGGGTTGGTCGGCGTGGTCCGGCAACTCTGTTTGCAGCTTGCGTACGAAGATGCGTGTTCCTTCGCTGTAGTGGTGTCGGTCGCCCGTCTGGCGTCTTTAACTGGGAAGACTTGAATGATGAATCCGCAACAATGCGGTCGCGGGCTATGCCTCGCGTTGATGCTGGCTCTGGTCGGGTGTGGTGGAGGTGGAGGGGCGACAGATGGAGGCTCGTCGGGAGGCGACCCGCCTGCCGCCAAGCCGATTGCCGCATTTGCTCGCGGTGCTGATGTGGGCTGGCTGAGTGCAGAAGAAGCGGCGGGCTATCGCTTTCAGAGCGCAAGCGGCGTCGAATCCGATGCCTTCGCGCTGCTCGGCGCGAACGGGGTGAATGCGATCCGCCTGCGTGTCTGGGTTGATCCGGCCGATGGCTGGAACGGCGTTGCGGATGTCGTGGCGAAGGCGCGCCGGGCGCAGGCTGCCGGGCAGCGCATCATGATCGACTTCCACTACAGCGATACCTGGGCCGACCCCGGGCACCAGACGAAACCGACCGCCTGGGCGACGCATGACTATGCTGCGCTGAAGGATGATGTTGCCGCGCACACCCGCGACGTGTTGGCGGCGCTCAAGCAAGCCAACGTGAGCGTGGAATGGGTCCAGGTTGGCAATGAGATCGGTGGCGGCATGTTGTGGCCGGAAGGCAGCTATCAGCATTTCGACCAGCTCGCCGGGTTCATCAACAGCGGCTACGCGGCGGTGAAGTCGGTGTATCCGGAAGCGAAGGTCGTGGTTCATCTGCAAAACGGCAGCGACGACTCATTGTTCCGCTGGTTCTTCGATGCGCTGAAGGCAGCGGGCGGGCAGTGGGATGTGATCGGGATGTCGCACTATCCGCCCGCGAATGACTGGCTGCGCTACAACCAGCTGATTGGCGCAACGATGGCCGATATGGTGAGTCGCTACGGCAAACCGGTGATCGTCACCGAAGTCGGCATGGATTGGCAGAAGGCGGCGACTTCGCGCGCGATGATTCGCGACCTGATCGCCCGCATTGCGCAACAGGGTGAGTACGGGCGCGGCGTTTTCTACTGGGAGCCGCTCGCTTGGCCCGGTTGGCAGGGCTACACGATGGGCGCGGTCGACAGCAATGGTCGCCTGACCGAGGCCTTGAAGGCCTACAGCGACTAGATCAGGGGGGCGTGTGGGTCGCGCTCAGTTGCGCGACCTGCGCACCCGCGCGGTGGAATCACGCACCACCAGTTGCGGCACCGAGGTCATCGCATGGCGCGGGACGGCGTTGTTGCCATCCTCGATCACCTCCATCATCAGCTGCACGGCCAGTTCCGCAGCCTCCTCCGATGGCACGGCGACGGTGGTCAGCGCGGGGCGAACCTGGTGCGCGAGCTGGATGTCGGTAATGCCAATGACCGACAGATCCGACGGCACTTCCAGGCCGAGATCCGCCGCCGCTTGCAGCACACCGATCGCCGGTAGGTCGTTCGAGACGAAGATCGCAGACAGATCCGGCACCGCGGCGAGCAGGCCGTGCGCAGCGTTGCGGCCAGCGTCGATGGTGTCGCCGCCGAAGCGCACTTCCTCGGGTGGGTGCGGCACGCCAGCGCGCGCCAGCGCATCGCAGAAACCGCGGTAACGCCAGATGTGGTTGCCGGTCGGCTCGCTGCCGACCACGGCGCCGATGCGTGTGTGGCCAAGCTTGAGCAGATGCTCGGCCGCGATCACGCCGGCTTGGTGGAAGTCCACGCCGATGTAGGGCAGTTCCGGCGCTTCGTCCGGCTTTTCCCACATGCACAGCACCACCGGCACGCCGCGGCGACGCAGTGCGAGCAGCTCTTCAACGCGCACGAAGTCCGCGTTCATCACCAGCACGCCCTGCGCCAGCGAGCCGCCCACCGCATCGAGGTAGGCCGCTTCCTGCGCCGGATCGTTGTTGGTGTTGCAGACGAGCAGGAAGTAGTCGCGCTTGCGCACCGCCTTTTCCACCGCGAGTGCGAACTCGGGATAGAACGGGTTTGCGATGCTGGAAACGATCAGCGCGATCGTGTGCGGACGCCCCTCGACCAGCGCGCGTGCATTCAGATTCGGGCGGTAGCCCAGTTGCTGCACGGCGGCGAGAACGCGCTCGCGGGTTGCGTCGCTCACGCGGCCACGGCCACGCAGCACATTGGATACGGTGGCGGGGGTAACGCCGGCCAGGCGCCCGACTTCGACGAGGGTGGACATGTGTGGATCTTAGCAGCGTGACCGCAGGTGGGCTGTTCAGTGCGTGCTCAAAACAGCTTCGATGGCGTGGATTTCTTCCTGAGTGAGCGGCGCTGCGTTTGCTGCGGCCACCGCATCGAGAATCTGCTCGCTTCGACTCGCCCCGATCAGCACCGAGCTGATCGCTGGCTGGCGCAACACCCAGCTCAGCGCCATTTGCGCGAGCTTCTGCCCGCGCGCCGCGGCGATGTCGTTGAGAGCACGCACCAGCGCAAGGCGCGCCGGCGTGATCTGCTCCGGCTTCAGGAAGGCGCCGCGCGCCGCGCGTGAGTCGGCAGGGATCTCGCCACCGAGATAGCGGTCGCTCAACACGCCTTGCGCGAGCGGCGAGAAGGCGATGCCGCCTATGCCTTCATCGGTAAGTGCGTCGAGCAGGCCGCCTTCCACCCAGCGATCCAGCATGCTGTAGCGCGGCTGGTGGATCAGGCAGGGCGTACCCAGCTCGCGCAGCATCGCCGCCGCGCGGCGTGTGAGCTCCGCCGGGTAGTTGGAGAGGCCGACGTACAGCGCGCGCCCACTGGCGATGATGTGCGCGAGGGCTGCCATCGTCTCTTCGAGCGGCGTCTCCGGGTCCGGCCGGTGGTGGTAGAAAATGTCCACGTAGTCCAGCCCTAGGCGCTGCAGACTTTGGTCCAGGCTCGCCACCAAATACTTGCGCGAGCCCCAGTCGCCGTAGGGGCCGGGCCACATGGTGTAGCCGGCCTTTGTCGAAATCACCAACTCGTCGCGATAAGGCTTCAGATCCCCTGCGAGCAGGGCACCGAAAGTCTCCTCGGCGGAGCCGGGCGGCGGGCCGTAGTTGTTCGCGAGGTCGAAATGCGTGATGCCGTGATCGAAGGCGCAACGCACCAGGGCCCGCGCGTTCTCGAAACGATCGACGCCGCCGAAGTTGTGCCACAGGCCGAGCGAGACTGCGGGCAGCTTTAGGCCGCTGCGGCCGCAGCGGCGATAGGGCAGGGCGCCGTAGCGGTTGTCTGTTGGCGTGTACGGGCTCATGGCTGACTCCGGTTCCGGTCAAGGGGGCGAGTATCCATCAGGCGGGCTCGTCTTGGGGGCCGACTTCCCATGCTGCGACGCTGGCGGCAGGCAGGACTTCGCTGCCGAGCACGAAGCGCGCGCCGGCTGGCGCGGGTACGCGCGCGCTGTGCGGGCCGTGGTTGATCGCGAACTGGAGCTTGCCGCGGCGGCGCAGGCGCAGGCCGTCGTCAACCCGCCGGACCATCACACCGGCCTCGCGTGCGCAGCCTTCGAGCTGGTCGAGCAGCAGCGCGGCGGCGAAGCTGCCGGCGAAATAGCGCGCGTTGCCATGGCGCAGGATCGCCGGGTGGCCGTCGCCAAAGCGCGCCAGCACCTCGGTGGCGCCAAGCGGTTCGACGAAGTCGCGCCATGTGCCGGCACTCCCCAGCTCACGGCCGGCCGCCAGCACCGGGATGCTGATACCGGGCCGCAGGCTCTCCACTCGCGTCACCCGCATCGGCAGCAGGGTCTTGAGCGCGCCGGGCGGCAGCCCTTCTGGCACCGAGAAGCGCGCCGTCTTGGCGCCGCTGCGCGGGCCGAACACAAGTTGGGCGCCGCTGGCGCGCAGACGCTCGACGAGTGTTTCGCTGATCGTGCTCAGTGCGGGTACGGCGATCAGTGCGTAGCCGGCGAAGCTGGTAGTACTGGCGGGCAGAATGTCGATGTCGAGGCCGAGCCGGCGCAGCGCGCTGTACCAGCTGAATACCTCGCTGTAGTAGTCAATGGTGGCGCCGTGCGGCTGGATCTCGTGCATCCACTTCGCGCTGTAGTCGAACACCAGCGCAACCCGGGCACGGCCGGCGGGGCCGGGCTGCAGGCGGGCGAGCTCACGCGCGACCTGGGTGGCCTCGGTGCCGCCGATGTCGATTTGATTGTCGGGCGTGTGCAGGCCCGAGTGCATCTGCTCCTGCGCGTAAGGCACCTGGCGCCAGCGGAAGTAGGAGACGACTTCGGCGCCGTGCGCGAAGGCTTCCCAAGTCCACGTGCGCACCATGCCGGGCAGCGGCGCGGGGTTGGCGTTGGCCCAGTTCACCGGGCCGGCCTGTTGTTCCATGACCCACCAGCGGCCTTTGCAGACGCCGCGGTAGAGATCGTGGTTGAAGGCGGACACATCGGGGTGGCCGGTGCGCATCCAGCGCAGGCGATCTTCGTCCGGGATGAAGTGCGCCATGTCGGTGAAGCCGAGCGGGTAGTTGTCCCAACTCGCCACGTCCAGGTCGCGGCCCATTTCGTGGTGTTCGAACTCGGCGAAGAAGCCCATGAAGTTGTGCAGCACGTCGCGGCCCGGCGAGTGCACGCGCAGGATCTCCGCCTGCATGCGGTTGAAGCGGATCACCTCGTCGGACGCGAAGCGGCGGTAATCCAGTGAGTGGATCGGATTGGCGAAGGTCGGCAAGGCCACCGGCGCGCCGATCTGCTCGAAGCTGCTGTATTCCATGCTCCAGAACACGTTACCCCAGGCCTCGTTGAGCGCGGCAATCGTGCCGTAACGCTCGGCCAGCCAGCGCCGGAAGCCTTGCACGGCTGCGGCCGAGTACGAGAGCACCGTGTCGTGGCAGCCATACTCGTTGTCGGTCTGCCAGGCGATCACCGCCGGGTGCTGGCCGTAGCGGCGCGCCATCGCCTCGACGATGCTGCGGCTGGCGGCGTGAAAGGCTTCGTTGGAAAAGCAGTAGTGGCGGCGTGAGCCAAAGCCTTTCGGGTGGCCGTGGGCATCCAGCGCCAGCATGTCAGGGTGTTGGTCGAGCAACCAGCGTGGCGGCGCGGCGGTCGGCGTGCCGAGTACGATCTGCAGCCCCGCGCCAGCCAGTGTCTCGATTGCTTCATCGAGCCACGCCCAGTCGTACTGGCCCGGTTTCGGCTCGAGCTTGCTCCAGGCGAACTCGGCAATCCGGACAATGCGGATACCCATCGCGTGCATGCGACGCGCGTCGTCGGCCCACATTGCCTGCGGCCATTGTTCGGGGTAGTAGCAGACGCCAAGCTGCATCGTCCGGGCGGGTAGGGGCTCCATGTTCCGACGAATCCTATTGGTGAGGTTAAGCGATTAACGCGCTGCGAATCATACGCGTCCGCCGATTCTTGTCACCTGGCTTGTACGGGTGGGGTTTGGTTTTTGCGTTGGATCAAAAGCCCTGGCTACATGCCGAACGTGCAAGCGCGCTGGGTGTTTGCTTTGTGAGGGCCTTGTGCAGCAAAGGGTTGGCGACCAAGCAAGGGTTCTATGTTTGACGAGAATTGCGAATACGTAGGGGTTTACCCTCATTGCTTGTGTATCATCGAAACCTGAGACTGCGCCGAAACTTAAACGCTTAACCAAAAACGTGACCTCTCTGATCTCGCTCAGCCTTCCTGCCGACCTCGCTCCCGTGGAGCGTGATTTCCTCAACCTCGGGCACTACCAGCCGGCGACGCGCCGCCTGACGGTCAACAGCCGCTACGTTGAACTCGATGGCAAGCCGTGGCTGCCAGTGATGGGCGAGTTCCACTACTCGCGCTATCCGGCCGACGAGTGGGAGGCAGAACTGCGCAAGATGCGCGCCGGTGGCGTCAGCATCGTAGCCAGCTACGTGTTCTGGAATCACCACGAAGCCGAGCGAGGGCAGTTCGACTGGGCGGGCTCGCGCGATCTGCGTCGTTTCGTGCAGCTCGCAGCCGCCGCGGGGCTCTACGTCTATCTGCGTCCCGGCCCCTGGGTGCATGCGGAGTCGCGCTATGGCGGCTTCCCGGACTGGTTGATCGGCATCGGCGAACTGCGCTGCAATGCGCCGGCCTATCTCGCTGAAGTCACCCGTTTCTATCAGCAGATCGGCGCGCAAGTGGCGGGCCTGATGTGGGCGGACGGCGGCCCGGTCGTTGGCGTGCAGCTTGAAAACGAATACGACCGGACCGGCCCTGGCTGTGGCGCCGAGCACATCGCCGAGCTCAAGCGCATCGCGATCGAGGCTGGCCTGCGCGTGCCCCTCTACACGGTGACCGGCTGGCCGACGCTGGATATTCCGCCGCACGATGTGGTGCCGGTTTCCGGCGCCTATCCGGATGGCTTCTGGCAGGGCAGCAGCGAGCCGCTGCCGCCGTCTGGCGTGTTCGTGTTCAACACCGAACGCGCGATCGGGGAGATGGGCAACGTTGGCGGCACGCCAGCCGAAGGCCGTGTCGACAAGACGCACTATCCGTTCTTCCTCGCCGAGGCCGGCGGCGGCATGCATGTTTCCTACCACCGCCGCCCGACGCTGATGGCCGACGATCTGGCCGCGACGACGCTGGTGCAGATTGGCTCCGGCGCCTCGCTGTACGGTTACTACATGTATCACGGCGGCACCAACCCGCTTGGCCCGCGCCGCTATAACGAAACGCAGGACACCGGCTACCCCAACGACGTTGCAGTGCTGGGCTACGACTTCCGCGCGCCGCTCGGGCAGTACGGCCAGACGCGCGAATCCTATGGCCGGCTGCGCTGTCTGCACCTGTTCCTGCAGGCCTTCGGTGAGGAACTGGCGCCGATGGAAGCTGTGATGGCCGAGGGCGCGAGCCTCGACGCCGCGGCACGTGAGCCGCTGCGGGTTGCCGCGCGCGGTGCCGGCGAGCAGGGTTTCGTGTTCATCAACAACCATGTGCGCCACCACCCGCTGCCGGATTTCCCCGCAGTGCAGATTTCAGTCAAGACGACGGCCGGTGAGCAGCGCTTCCCGCAGGTCGACGTGCCGACCGGCGCCTACACGATCTGGCCGCTGGGTGCGCGTATCGGCGCAGCGGTGCTGCGCAACGCTACCGTGCAGCCGCTGACGCGCTGGGTCGAGGATGGCCGCACGACCTGGGTTGCGTTCGTGCATCCGTCGATCGCGCCGAGCCTTGCGTTCGACGCCACAACCGTCACGGTTGTCGACGCCGGCGGCGCGACGCTTGAAACCGTAGGCAACGACTTGATCGTTCGCCCGGCTGGCGGCGCCCCGGCAACGCGCTTGCAATTGATTGATGCCTCGGGTGTGCAGCACGAGGTGCTGCTGCTCGACCGCCAGCTCGCCGAGCAGGCCGCCCGCGTGCAGTTCCGTGGCCGTGAGCGGCTGGCATTCAGTGAGCATGCGACCTACCAGCGCGGCGCCGACATCGTGGTGGCTTCGCCCGCCGCGCAGGCCGCGACGATCAGCTTCTTCCCCGGCGATGACCTCGTCGGCGATGCGCTGGGCGCCGGCATCGTGCGGGTGACGGTGGCCGAAGCCGCGGCAGCACCGCTCGCCGCCGAAGTCGGTTTCACGGTGCAGCAGGATCAGCCGATGCCGCCGGCCGTGCGCCTCGGTCCGCACATTTCCTGGCGCTCCGGCCCGGTGCCGCTCGCACCGGACGACGCTGAATTTGCAGACGCCACGACGGTGCGCCTGCAGCCGCCCGCCGAATGGGCCGGCATCAAGGGCCGCCTGCTGGCTGAGATCAACTACGTTGGCGACGCTGCCCGGCTTTACGCCGATGGTGTGCTGGTCGACGACAACTTCTTCGACGGCGAACCCTGGTACGTCGGCCTCGATCGCTTCATCCGCGACGGTCAGTGGCCAACGCTTGAACTGCGCATCGTCGCTGCACGACCCGATTTGCCGATCTTCCTGGAGGCCGCGGCGCGTGAGCGTCTGAACAATGCCGCGCATCGCGGCTGCCTGGTGACGGTCAAGCTCAGTGCATGGCGCGAGGCACTCCTCGCTTCGGCGATCTGACCGAACAGACGACTCACAGAATCGGAGCATGGTGTGGCAGGGGTAACGCTTAAGAACGTCAGCAAGTCCTACGACGGCAATGCGCCGGTCGTACGGGATGTCTCGCTCGAAATCGCCAACGGCGAGTTCTGCGTGTTCGTCGGGCCGAGCGGCTGTGGCAAGTCCACCTTGCTGCGCATGGTGGCCGGGCTGGAAGACATCACTGCCGGTGACATGCTGATCGGCGAGCAACGGGTGAATGACCTCGCGCCGTCGGAACGCAACGTCGCGATGGTGTTCCAGAACTACGCGCTGTATCCGCACATGGATGTGGCGGCCAACATCGCTTTCGGTATGGGGCTCGCCGGCCACGACAAGGAAACGATCAAGAGCCGCGTGGCGAAGATCGCCGAGATGCTGCAGATCGAGCGCCTGCTGGCGCGCCGGCCGCGTGCGCTGTCCGGCGGGCAGCGGCAACGCGTGGCAATTGGCCGCGCCCTGGTTCGCGACCCGGGGGTGTTCCTGTTCGACGAACCGCTGTCGAACCTCGATGCCGCGCTGCGCACGCAGATGCGCGTCGAGATCGCCCGCATGCACCGCGAATATGGCAAGGCCAGCACGATCTATGTGACGCACGACCAGGTGGAAGCACTGACGCTGGCGGACAAGATCGTGCTGCTGCACACCGGCGACGACGTCGCCCGCTACGGCAGCGTGGCGCAGGTCGGCTCGCCGATGCAGCTCTACAACGCGCCGGCCAATCGGTTCGTGGCGGGCTTCATCGGTTCGCCGAAGATGAATTTCATCGATGTCGAGGTCTGCGGCATCGCGCCGCAGGGCGTACAGGTGCGCACGCGCCGTGGTGATGTGCTCAACGCGGCTGTCAAGCCGGGCGCGCTGGCCGTGGGTGGCCGTGCAACGCTGGGCGTGCGCCCGGAGCATGTGGCGCTGTGCGCCAGCCACGACGCCGATACGATTGGGTGCGGCGTGCGCTGGGTCGAGCACCTTGGCGACCAGACTTTCGCCTACCTCGATGGCGGTGAAGGTGAGGATCTGCTGGCGCGCATCGATGGTACGCACGCGGTGCGCATCGACGACGCCGTGCGGCTGCATGTACCACCACAGGCTTGCCATCTGTTCGACGCCGATGGCCGCGCCTGCGAGCGACTGGGTTACTAGCAATTGGGGGGTGGCCCCGGTTGCGGGCCGCCCAAGGTGGGTCGTGCGCCAGTGGGTGCGCGGCGTGAGTTCGGGTGTTAGAAAAATCAGGAGACATGTAATGACAGTATTCACTCCCCGTCGTCGGGCGCTGGGTCTCATTGCAGCAGGCGTGATCGGCGCACTGGGCAGTGCCGCCTTCCCGGCCATGGCGGCAGAGAAGGGCAGCCTGCTCATCTGGATCAACGGCGACAAGGGCTATGAGGGCATCGCCAAGATCGCGCAGAAGTTCACCAAGGACACCGGCATCGCGGTGAAGGTGGAGCATCCGGAAGACGCGATCGCCAAGTTCGAGCAGGCCGCGGCAGCGGGCAAGGGCCCGGACATCTGGATGTGGCCGCACGACCGCGCCGGCAGCTGGATCTCGGCTGGCCTCGTCACGCCGGTAACGCCGTCGAAGAAGACAGTCGAATCGATCGATCCGCTGGCGTGGAAAGCCTGGAACATCGGCGGCAAGACCTGGGGCTACCCGATCTCGATCGAAGCCGTGGCGCTGCTGTACAACAAGGATCTCGTGCCGACCGCACCGAAGACCTGGGAAGAAGTCATCGCGCTGGACAAGACGCTGGCGCCGAAGGGCAAGCGCGCCATCATGTGGCCGATGACCGAGATCTACTACTCCTACGGCCTGTTCTCGGCAGGCGGCGGCTATGCCTTCAAGCGTAACGACGACGGCACCTACGACGCCAAGAACACCGGCATGGACAGCCCCGGCGCAATCCGCGGCATGGAAACCATCATGTCGCTGATCAAGGCCGGCGTGATGCCGAAGACGGCGAGCTACGCCGAGGCCGAAGCGGCGATGAACGAAGGCCGCGTGGCGATGACGATCAACGGCCCGTGGGCGTGGAACAACCTGAAGAAGAGCAAGATCAACTTCGGCGTTGCTCCGTTCCCGAAGGTCGATGGCAAGCAGGGTGGCGCCTTTGTCGGCGTGCTCGGCGCGATGGTCAGCACCGCCAGCCCGAACAAGGAAACGGCCAACGAGTTCCTCGAGAACTACCTTCTGTCGCAAGACGGCCTCAAGGCAATGCATGCACATGTGCCGCTGGGTGTTCCGGCCAACAAGGCGTTCTACAACGAGCTGAAGAGCGATCCGCTGATCGCCGGCACCATGGCGGCTGCGCAGGCGGGCTCGCCGATGCCGAACAACCCCGAGATGACGCGCTTCTGGTCGGCCATGCAGGCCGCGCTGCAGAACATCACCCAGGGTCGTGAATCGGTGAAGGACGGCCTCGCCCGCGCAGCCAAGCGTATCCGCGGCGAGTGAAGCAAACAGGTTAATCGGGAAGTGATGATGAAAGCGGTGAGGGAATGAAGCGCTCGTATCTGCACATGGCGTTGGCGGCACTCGGCGTGATTGCGCTGGTGGCTGGCTTTGCGCTGGTGGTGGTGTTCTACATGGCGCGCCAGCCCGCGCTGGCGCTTGCCGCGCTCGGGCTGATCGGCGGTTCGGTCTGGATCTACCTGTCGCCGCGTTTCTATGCGTGGCGCTATGTGGTGCCGGGCATCTTTGCCGCGCTGCTCTTCATCGTCCTCCCGATGGCCTACACGCTCACCATCGGTTTTACCAACTACAGCTCGGCACACCTGCTGTCGTTCGAGCGGGCAACCGATGTGCTGCTCGGTCGCACCGTCAGCAGTGGCGAAGGCATGAGCTTCCGCATGTTGCCGGAGCAGGGCGGCGCTTACCGTTTCGTGTTTACCGACGACGCGGAGCAGCACTTCGCATCCGAGCCGGTGAAGCTCGGTGGTGTGCAGCGCGTTAAGGTGGCAGCGGTCGCCGATGAACCGCAAGGCGAGCCGGCAACGCTCAAGGATGTGATTGGCCTGCAGGCGCAGATCAAGGATCTCGTCGCCGTGATGCCCGACGGCACCGAAATGCGCATGAGCAGCCTGCGTCGCTTCTCGGCAATGCACCCGGCGTTCTCGCGCAACAAGGATGGCTCGCTCACCGATGCGGCGGACGGCTCGCGCCTGACGGCCGACTTCGCCCGCGGCTACTGGCTGCGCGCCAACGGCGATCCGGTCGAGCCGGGTTTCCGGGTGTATGTCGGTTGGGAAAACTACGTGCAGATCTTCAAGGATCCGCGCTTCTTCGAACCTTTCGGTCGGGTGTTCGGCTGGACGATCAGCTTCGCCGCGATCAACACCATCCTCACCTTCGCGATTGGCATCCTGCTGGCGAATGCGCTGAATTGGGACGCGCTGCGCTACCGCAACTTCTACCGGCTGATGCTGTTCCTGCCGTATGCGGTGCCGGCCTTCATCTCGATTCCGGTGTTCCGTGGGCTGTTCAACGAGAACCTCGGCGAGATCAACATGGTGCTCGACATGTTCTTCGGCGTGCGCCCGAGCTGGTTCTCGGACGCCACGCTGGCGCGCAGCATGGTGCTGATCGTGAATACCTGGCTCGGCTACCCGTACATGATGATTCTGTGCATGGGGCTGATCAAGGCGATCCCGTCGGAGCTCTACGAAGCCTCGGCGCTGGCCGGTGCCGGCCCGCTGACGAACTTCTTCCGCATCACGCTGCCGCTGATCGCCCGCCCGATTGCGCCGCTGCTGATCGCCTCGTTCGCGTTCAACTTCAACAACCTCACGCTGATCGCGCTGCTCACCGGCGGTGCGCCGGACTACCTCGACACCCAGGTGCCGGTGGGGGCGACGGACTTGCTGGCGTCCTACACCTACCGCATCGCGTTCCAGGACTCGGGGCAGAACTACGCACTGGCCTGCGCGATCTCGTCGATCGTGTTCCTCATCGTCGCCACGCTGGCGGTGGTGAACCTGCGCCTGTTCAAGGTCAACCACGCCAACGCCTGAAGGATCCAAGACCATGGCCATCGTTCTCAAGAAATCGCACCGCTGGCGCGTGTTTGCCACCCACGCCGCGATGATTGCCTTCATCGCGCTGACGGTGATGCCCTTCCTGATGATCGTGTCGATCTCGCTGCGCCCCGGCAACTTCGCCGGCGGCAGCCTGATCCCCTCGCACATCAGTTTCGAGCACTGGAAGCTCGCGCTCGGCATGTCCTACATCGACGCCGACGGTACGCTGGTGAAGCCGCCGTTCCCGGTGCTGCAGTGGATCATCAACTCGATGAAGGTGGCGCTGATCTCCGCGATCGTGTCGCTGGTGCTCTCGATCACCAGTGCCTATGCCTTCGCCCGCATGCGTTTCCGCGGGCGTGACACGATGCTCAACGCGCTGCTGCTGCTGCAGATGTTCCCGTCGGTGCTCGCACTCGTGGCGATCTACGCACTGTTCGACCGCATCGGCGACTTCGTGCCCTGGCTGGGCCTCAACAGCCACTGGAGCCTGGCGCTCGCCTACACCGGCGGTGTGGCGCAGCACATCTGGCTGATCAAGGGTTACTACGACAGCGTGCCGCGCGAACTCGAAGAGGCGGCTGCCGTGGATGGTGCAACACCCTTCCAGGCCTTCGTGCATGTGCTGCTGCCGATGGCAGTGCCGATTCTGGTGGTGGTGTTCGTGCTCGCCTTCCTCGGCGGCATGATCGAGTACCCCGTCGCGTCGGTGCTGATGCACGACGAGAGCAAGCTCACGCTCGCCATCGGCTCGCGGCTCTTCCTCTTCAATCAGCGCTACCTGTGGGGCGACTTCGCGGCGACGGCGATCCTCGCGGGCATGCCGCTGACCGTGCTCTTCCTTGTCACGCAGAAGTGGCTCGTCTCGGGCCTCACCTCGGGCGCAGTCAAGGGCTGAATCTCTCCACAAGCGTGTCTCCGTCACCGGCCGTTCGGCGGCCGGTGCGGGCGGCGCACGCCTATCGACCACGCAACACAGACCGAAAATAACAGGGGACAAACGAACATGAACCAGACTTCGTTCCGACTGCGCACGCTGGCCGTCGCCTTGCTGTGCGCTGCCGCGCTGCCGAACGCTGCCTTCGCTGCCGCGCCCGCCGCGGTGACGGTGCAACCGGTGCCCGAGCTGCGCGCCGATTTCATGATGGGCGCCGATGTGTCGATGACCGACGAGATCGAAAAACTCGGCGGCAAGTTCTATGACGCGCAGGGCCAGCAGAAAGACATCTTCGCGATCCTGAAGGAAAACGGTGTCAACTGGATCCGCCTGCGGATCTGGAACAACCCGGTCAACGCGGCCGACGTGGTGGAAGGCGGCAAGACCATCTCGCGCAAGGGCGAGCCGGTCGGCGGCGGCAACAACGACCTCGCTGCAACGATCCGCATGGCGCAACGCGCCAAGGCGCAGGGCCTGAAGTTCCTGCTGGACTTCCACTACAGCGATTTCTGGGTCGATCCGGACAAACAATTCAAGCCGGCTGCGTGGGAAAAGCTCAAGGGCAAGGAACTCGAAGCTGCGGTGCATCAATACACCGCCGATGTGCTCAAGGCGCTGCGTGAGGCGAATGCCTCGCCGGACATGGTGCAGATCGGCAACGAGCTCAACGGCGGCATGCTGTGGCCGGATGGCAAGACCTGGAAAGCCAAGCCTGAAGAGCAGATCGGTGGTGACGATGGCTTCGTCGCGCTGCTGAGCCAGGGCATCAAGGCGGTGCGCGAATCGGACCCGAGCCGCAAGACCAAGGTGGCGGTGCATCTCGCGAACGGTGCGACCAATGATCTCTACCGTCGCGTGTTCGATCTGCTGACCAAGAAGGGTGTGGACTACGACGTCATCGGCCTGTCCTTCTACCCGTACTGGCACGGCACCTTCGACGATTTCCAGAGCAACGTCGACGACATCTCCTCGCGCTACGCGAAGGAAGTGGTCGTGATGGAAACCGCCTACGCCTACACCACGGAAGACGGCGACGGTTTCCCCAACCTGTTCAATCGCGACATGCAGAAGAGCGTGGGCTACAAGGCCACATCGCAGGGGCAGGCGAGCCTGGTGCGTGACGTGATCAACGCCGTTGCGCAAGTGCCGGGGCAGCGCGGTGCTGGCGTCTTCTACTGGGAGCCGGGCTGGATTCCGGTCAAGGGAGCAGGCTGGCGTACCGGCGAAGGCAACGCGTGGGACAACCAGGCGATGTTCGACTTCAAGGGCCGCGCGCTGCCCTCGCTGGCCGTGTTCAAGCGGGTTCGCGAAGCGGGCACGGCGGCCGATGTGCCGACCCTGCTGCCTGTCGCGCCACTGAAGCTGACGACCTACGTGGGTGAGAACTTCGCGCCGCCGGAGAAGATCCGCGTCGCGTTCTCGGACGATGCGCAGCGCGAGGTCTGGGTCAGCTGGAACGACGTATCGGCCGAGCAACTCAAGCAGGCTGGCAACTTCAAGCTCGTCGGCCACCTGAGCAACTTCGATGTACCGGTCGAGGCGGCGGTCGCGGTCGTGCCGCGCCGCAACCTGATCGAAGACCCGAGTTTCGAGAACGGCAAGCTGGAAGGCTGGACGATCACCGGCACCGCAGCGGCGATCAGCAACGAACGCAACCCCGGCAATGCGAAGACCGGCCAGCAATCGATGCACTACTGGCTCGGCGAGCCGTTCAAGGTTGAGGCGACCCGCAGCTACGCCGGCATTCCTAACGGCACCTACAGCCTCAAGGCCTGGGCTGCGGGCGGCGGTGGAGAGAAGTCGATCGAACTGATCGCCCGCGATTGTGGCGACGGCAAGCGCTACACGAAGACGATCACCAACACCGGCTGGCAGAAGTGGGCGCAATACACCGTCAGCGGCATCAAGGTGACCAACGGTGCCTGCACCGTGGGTGTTGCGATCGACGGCCAGACCGGCAACTGGGGCAACCTCGACGACTTCGAGTTCATTCGCGACGGCGCGAACTGAGCGGCATGCCGGGCGCAGTCACAAGCCGCGCCCGGCATGAATCAAACAATGGAGTGGGGGACATTCCATGAAGCACAAAGGAATATCGCTTCGGCTGTGGTTGATCGTCGGCGTGTCTGCGGCGGCGCTGTTGCTGGTGGGCGCTGCAGGTTTGCTGGCTGCTGGCGCGCTCGACCGCGCGCTGGGCGTTGCGAACGGGCAGACGATTCCGTCGATCACCGCGATCGACGGCGCCGAAACTGCGCTGCTGCGCGCACAGGTCAACGTGCTGAGCCACATGACCAACATTGCCGACGGCAAGAAGGACGAAATCGAGAAGGCGTTGAACGCCGACCTCGCGGCGCTCGAACAGCAACTCGCCGCGCAGGAAAAGCGCGTCAACGGTGCCGATGAGGGCAAGCTGATGAAGGCCGACCGCGAGGGCGTCAAAGCCTTTCTGGTGGTGGTGCCTGAAGTGCTGAACCTGTCGCGCAAGAACATGGACGACGCCGCGCGCCACGCAGTTGAAAACGATCTGCTGCCCGCGGGCGCCAAGGCGCTCGCCGCGCTGCGTGCGCATGCCGACTACAACGCGCAACGCTCCAGCGTATCGGCCAAGGCCGCGGCCGACGACGCGCAGCGCGGCCACCTGATGATTGCGTCGGTGATCGTGCTGGCGATTGCAACGGTTGCGGGCCTCGGTGCGATGCTGGTGCGCGGCATTGCCGACGCGTTGCGGCGCGTGCAGGACACCGTGACGCGCATCGGCGCCGAGCGCGACTTCACGCTGCGCGTGCCGGTGGTGCGCGCCGACGAGCTGGGCCGCATCGCGCAATCGCTCAACACGCTGTTCGAATCGCTGCAGGCGGACCTGGCGGCGCTCGCCGGTGGTGCGTCGCGGGTCGGTACCGCTGCAGCGCGCGTGGCGCAGGGCGCAGACGACGGCGCGGCGAGTGCCGATGCGCAGAGCGAAGCCGCCGCCGCAATGGCCGCGGCAATGGAGCAGCTCACGGTCACCGTGTCGCATATCGGTGACCAGGCCGGCGAAGCGCATTCACTGTCGCGCGAATCCGGCGCGCTGGCCGCCAGCGGTGGCGAGGTGATCGGCCGCACGCTGGACGACATTGCCCAGATTTCCGCGGCGGTGGATGAGGCCTCCAACCGCATCCGCGCGTTGGGTGCGGACAGCGACCGCATCTCGTCCGTCGTGGCGGTGATCCGTGAAGTCGCCGAACAGACCAATTTGCTGGCGCTCAACGCCGCAATCGAAGCTGCTCGAGCGGGTGAGCAGGGGCGCGGCTTCGCGGTGGTGGCGGACGAAGTGCGCAAGCTCGCCGAACGTACAGCGAGTTCCACACGCGAGATCACCAAGATGGTGGACGCGATCCGCGGTGGCGCACGCGCAGCGATCGAGGGCATGGATCACGCTGTCGACTGCGTGTCGCAGGGCGTGGCGCGTGCCAACGATGCGAGCCACGCGGTGCAGCGCATCGCCCATGCGAACGCGAGCGCCGAAGCGCGCGTCACCGAGATCAGCGATGCGATTCGCGAGCAGGGCCGTACCAGTGTTGCAGTAGCGCAACGTGTCGAGCAGATCGCGCAGATGGCGGAGGACGCAAGTCGCTCCTCCAGCGTCAGCGCATCGCTTGCGCGCGAGCTCGACGGCCTCGCGGTCGACATGCAGCGGGCCATCTCGGCCTATCGGCTGGCCTGATCCGATGACGCGCACACAACTACCCGGCTGCGGCCCACCCAGGGCTGGCGCGCCTTAGCGCGCAGCGCAGCAACAGCAAGCCTCAATGCCAGTCGTCGCCTGCGCGAACCCCGCGCCGGGCAAGGCTTCTGCACGCCTTCGAAGGCAAGCGCTTCGTTAAATCAAATTTGACGAAGCGCCCAAAAAAGCTCGTTTGCAGCGCAATTCCAGTCAAACGAACAATGCAAAACAGGCCGCCGGTCACACGCGAGTTTCGAGCGCGACGCGGCACCTGATCCAGGAAATACATCGTCGCCGATACCCGCATGTCGTCGGCGACGACAACAGGAATGTCAGCCCGCAATCGATGCGGGCGGCAGCACGCCACAGTGGGTGGACAAGGTTTTTTGAGGAGAAAACAAATCATGAAAAAACGGTTTCCGATGCGTGTGATTGCAGCTGCACTCATGATGGCCGGCACCAGCGCAATCGCTGCGCCGGGGCTTTCCAGCAACGGCTATTTCCGCGCCGGCTTTGGCGCCAGCGACGAGGGCGATCAGGCCTGTTTCGGCCTCGGCCCGGCGAAGTACCGTCTGGGTAACGAATGCGACAACTACGCTGAACTGGGCCTGGATGTCGAAGCGCCCGCGATGGCCAATGGCACCGTGTGGAAAGGCCACGCGATGGTGACCGGCTGGAAGGGCTATCCGAACTCGATCAACGGCGCCGATGTGAACTGGTCGCAGCTGTACCTGTCGGGCCACAACCTGGGTGAAGGCGTGCTGAAGGGCGCGAGCATCTGGGCCGGCCGCCGTTACTACGACCGCCCGGACATCCACATCCTCGACTACAAGTACCAGAACAGCGATGGTGACGGCGCCGGTATCGAGAACCTCGACTTCGGTTTCGGCAAGTTCAGCTACGCGATCGAACGCACCGCTGTGACCTGGAACGATTCGGGCAAGACCGACGACGACACGTTGTACTACGCCAACCTGCTGAAGCTCGAAAGCGTCAAGCTGCACGACAACGGCTATCTCACGGTCAACGCCGGCTTTGCGATGGGCAAGGAAAGCCGCAACAAGGCCTACAAGGCTGAGGACGGCTGGTACGTCGGCGCCTTCTACGATGCGCAGCTGGGCAGCCTGAACGCCTGGAACCGTGTTGGCATTCAGTACGGTACCGCGTCGATGGCGAACGGCAACTTCGGTCAGATCGCGACCGACACGACGAAGGATGACGACACCCTCCAGATTCTGGACAACGTCAGCTACACCTCGGGCGATGGCAAATGGACCGCGCTGGCGAACGTCATCTACCGCAAAGACAAGCGTACCGACATCTGGAAAGACCAGACCTGGTTCTCGGTCGGTGCCCGCCCGCACTACCACTTCGACGACATCTGGGGTGTGGCGACCGAAATCGGTTGGACGCAGCTGAAGTCCTCGGGTGACGACAAGTCGCGCAACCTGACCAAGGGCACGATCGCGCTGACCGCAGCGGCCGGCCGCACGCCGTACTCGCGCCCGGAACTGCGCGTGTTCTACACCTACGCAACCTGGAACGAGAACGCCAAGGGTTGGGTTGCGTACGACGCCTACGGCACGCAGACCAGCGGCAGCTCCTTCGGCATCCAGGCCGAGAGCTGGTGGTAAGAGTCGGCTCCGTGCCCGCGTAAGCGGGCACGGGTGTGGACCGCTGCATTCCTCCTTTGACTGGAAGGTCACCTCCTTCCTGTGGTTGCCGTCTTGCCCGGAGGTAAGACGGCATTTTTTTCGTGCATCGCGCGTCGGCTGCAGCGATGCACTGCGGAGCGCATGATGAAAAACAAAATACGGACTCGTCGCCTTCGTTGCCTTGCCGCGCTGAGTCTCGCGCTCGCAGCGGGCGGTGTTGCCGCTGCCGAGCAGGGCAAATTGCTGGTGTGGGTCAACAAAGACAAATGCTTCGATGCCTGGGTTGGCACGGCCGAGCGCTACACGAAGCAGACCGGTGTGCCGGTGAAGGTCGAAGCGACCATTCCCGACTTCTTCCACAACGCCGCCGCGGCCGGCAAAGGGCCGGACGTGGTGATCTGGGCGCACGACATCCTCGGCCGCTGGGTCGCCGATGGCCTGCTGCAACCGGTGGTGCCGAGCCAGCGGGTGCGCGACGCCATCGACCCGCAGGGCTGGCAGGCCTTCTCGCTTGGCCGCAAGCTCTGGGGCTACCCGATCGGCATCGAAGCGATCCACCTGATCTACAACAAGCGCTACGTGAACGCACCGCCGCAGAGCTTTGACGACGTCGTGGCGCTGGATAAGCGGCTTGCACCGCAGAACCGCAAGGCGATCCTGTGGGATCTCTCGCACATCTACTACAGCTGGCCGCTGCTCGCCGCGAATGGTGGCTACGCATTCAAGTCGCGTGAAGACGGCTGGAACGCCAACGACGTGGGCGTTGCGAACGCCGGCGCGCAGAAGGGCGCCAATCTGCTCGCGCGCCTCGTGAAAGACGGCGTGCTGCCGAACGGCGCCAGCCGCGAGGAAGCCGAAAGTGCCTTCCTCGAAGGCAAGGTCGCCATGACGATCGACGGCCCCTGGGTGTGGGACAAGCTCAAGGACGCGAACATCGACTTCGGCACCGCAGCGATTCCGCGCGTTGGTGGCAAGCCGGGCGCGCCGTTTGTCGGAGTCACCGGCGCAATGGTGAGTCGCGCCAGCCCCAACCGTAAGATCGCCGCCGAGTTCATCGAGAACGCCTTGCTGACGCCGGCCGCTTTGAAGGCGTGCAACGCCGACAAGTCGCTCGGCGTGCCAGCGGATCTGCGCGTGCGCGCCGAGCTGGCGAGTGACCCGCATGTGCGCGGCATGAGCGAGGCTGCACGCAACGGCGCACCGATGCCGAACAACCCGGAGATGACCTACTTCTGGGCGCCGATGGAAACCGCGCTGGAAGGCATCGTCGAAGGCCGCAAGGCCCCTGCGGAGCTGTTGGGCGCGGCCGCGAAGCGTATCCGCGAACGCTGACTTCCGGCTGCAGTTTGGGTGCGGCACTCGCGAAATCCTGCTTTCGGAGTGCCGCATTTCGATGGCGTGTTGTCGTTAAGAAAAATGAGGCGAAAGCCCAAGTATTGATCGTTTGATCGTCGCGCCCGCGATCGCGAAGATGGCACTCAGTCTGAGAGCGCAGTTTTCAGGATCACTCCGTCGCATCGCGGCAGACACGAAGACCCATGAACGTCCTCACCATCGATACCGGCACCACGAACACCCGCGTCACCGTGTGGCGCGACGGCGCGGTGCTGCATCGCGCGGCACGCCAGGTCGGCGTTCGCGATACCGCGATCAGCGGCAGCAGTGAGATCTTGAAGGCCGGTGTGCGTGACACGATTGCCGATGCGCTGCAAGGCGCTGGCATCGGCATCGATGCGGTCACGCGGGTGATCGCATCGGGCATGATCAGTTCGGAGTTGGGGCTGCGTCAGGTGCCGCATGTTGATGTACCGGCGGGGCGTGATGTGCTGGCCGCCGCGATGGCCTCGGCGCGTATCCCCGAGGTGTGCCGCAAGACGCTGTGGTTCGTGCCCGGCGTGCGCAACGTTGCCGCCGATCTCGGCCTGCACAACTGCGAGGCGATGGACATGATGCGCGGCGAAGAGACCGAGACGATGGGCCTCATCGACCGCGTCGGCATCGCCGCGCCGGCGGTCGTTGTGCTGCCCGGTTCGCATTCCAAGTTCGTGCATCTCGATGCGCAGCAGCAGGTGATCGGCTGCGTCACCACGCTGGCGGGCGAGCTGCTGCATGTGCTCACGCACAACACGATTCTGGCCGGTTCGCTGGAGAGCGGCTTCGCCGACTCGATCGACGCCGAGATGCTGCTGGCCGGCGCGCGCGCCGCGCGCGACATCGGCCTCGGCCGCGCAGGCTTTGTCGTGCGCATCCTCGATCAGTTCACGGTGTATGGCCGCAACGCGCGGGCCAACTACCTGCTTGGCGCGGTGCTGGCGGCGGATCTCATGACGCTGAAGAACAGCAGCGCAGTGCGCATGAGCCCCGGCACGCAGTTCGTGATCACCGGCAAGCCGCTGCTGCGCGAGGCGCTGGCGCTGCTGGTGGCGGGGGACGATTTCTTCTCTGGTCGTGTCACGGTCACCAGCGATATCGAACAGGCCGATCTGGCCGGCTGGGGCGCGCTGTGCATTGCACGCGTGCGCGGCCTGGTGCCGGAAGCCTTTTTCCCGCAGCCCGCTGCGGTGGCGACACGGCGCAAACCTGCGCGCGCGAAGGTGCCGGCATGAGCACAGCCTACGCGTACTACCCCAGCCTTGCCGGCCGCCATGTGCTGATCAGCGGTGGCGCGAACGGCATCGGTGCGAGCCTCGTCGAACACTTTGCGCAGCAGCATGCGCGCGTGAGCTTTCTGGACATCGACCGCGAAGCGGGCGAGCAACTCGTCGCCCGGTTGGCCGGCGTGCGCCATCGCCCGCTGTTTGTCGCCTGCGATGTGTGCGACGTGGCGGCGCTGGAGGCGGCTATCGTGCAGGCGCGCAGCACGCGCGGCGGCATCGAGGTGCTGATCAACAACGCCGCGAACGACGAACGCCATACCGTCGGCGAAGTGAGCCCGCAGTACTGGGAGCAGGCCTTCGCGGTGAACCTGCGCCATCACTTCTTCGCCGCGCAGGCGGTGTTCCCCGATATGCGTGCGGCGGGGCGCGGCGCGATCATCAACGTCGGCTCCAATGGCTGGATGATCAAGGCGCCGGGCTATCCGCTGTATGCCGCCGCAAAGGCGGCGATCCACGGCCTCACGCGCAGCCTCGCACGCGAGTTCGGCGCCGCCGGGGTGCGGGTGAACACGCTGGTGCCTGGCTGGGTGATGACCGAACGCCAGCTCAAGCTGTGGGTCGGCCCCGGTGCCGACGAAGAGATCGAACGCAATCAATGTCTGCGCCAGCGTCTTCAGGTGGGGGATGTGGCGCGCCTCGCGCTGTTCCTCGCGGCGGACGACAGCGCGATGTGCACCGGGCAGGACTTCGTTATCGACGGGGGCTGGTCATGAACGGCATCGTCACACCGCCGATCGCGGCCGTGCCGTTCTCGCTTACCGGCCTGCGGTGCGAGCTGGGCGAATGCGTGCATTGGGATGCCGACGCCGCCCGCCTGCTGTGGACCGATATCGAGGGTCGCTGCCTCTACGCCTGGACGCCCGCCAGCGGCGAAGTCCAGCGCTGGGCAATGCCGTCGCGGCTCGCCTGCTTCGCGCTGGGTGAACAGCCCGGTCGCGTGCTGCTGGGCCTTGAACGCACCCTCGCGAGCTTCGACCTCGACACTGCAACGCTGACCGACCTGTGCCAGTTGCCAATCGGCGCCGGCCTGCGGATCAACGACGGCCGCTGCGACCGCGCCGGCAACTTCGTGTTCGGCCTGAAGAACGAACGCGATCGCACGCCGCGCGAGAGCTTCTGGCGCTATACCGCGGCTGGCGATTTGCAGCCCTTGGCGTTGCCGCCGGTGGTGATCACCAACAGTCTGTGCTTCAGCCGCGACGGCTCGCGGATCCACTTCGCCGATTCGCTCGACTCGCGCATGCGCTGCGCCGACTACGACGCCGAGCTTGGTCGCGTGAGCGCGGTGCGCCCCTTCGGCCCGTACTTCGGCGCCGGCGTGGAACCGGACGGCGCGGTCGTCGACGACGCCGACGGTGTGTGGTGCGCGCTGTGGGGCGGCAGCCGCGTGGTGCGGCTGGATGCACGCGGCCGCATCAGCGACGAATACATCTTGCCGGTGAGCCAGCCGGCGTGCCCCGGCTTCGGCGGTGCGGCGCTGGAGCGGCTCTATGTGGCCACCGCGCGCGCCTTCCTGCCGCCGGATGTGCAGCGGCGCGAACCGCTTGCCGGCGCAATGCTCGAACTGCGGATTCCCGGCTTGCGTGGGCTCGCCGAAACCCGGTTCGGAGGTGCGCTGTGAGCACGCCGCGCATCATCGCGATCCTGCGTGGCGTGCGTGAGCACGAGGTCGCCGCGCAGCTCGATGCGCTGCGCGCAGCGGGCATCGAGTCCGTGGAGATTCCGCTCAACGCGCAGGGGGCCGAAGCCTCGCTTGAAGCCGCGCTGGGCTACGCCGGCACGCAGATGCGCATCGGCGCCGGCACGGTGCTGGATGCCGCGGCGCTATCGCGCGTCGCACGCATCGGCGCGCATTTCGTGCTCACACCCAACCTGAACGATGCGGTGGTGCATGCGGCGGCAGCGCAGGGCATCGAAGCGGTGGTTGGCGTCGCCACGCCGAGCGAAGCTTTCGCCGCGCTGGCAGCAGGCGCTGCGGCCTTGAAGATTTTCCCGGCCGCGAGCCTCGGCACCGGCTTCATTGCGGCGCTGCGCGCGGTGTTGCCGCCGGTACCGCTGTACGCGGTGGGCGGCATCGACGAGCGCAACTTGGCGGCCTTCATCGCTGCCGGCTGCACGGGCGCCGGCCTTGGCGGGGCGCTCTACCGCGCTGGCCAGACGGCGCGCCAGACCTACGCGCGCGCGATCGCGCTGCAAGCGGCAATGGAGGCCGTTGCAGCATGAAAGTTACCCGTTTCACGACTTACCGCGTCGCACCGCGCTGGCTGTTCCTGAAGGTCGAGACCGACGCCGGTATCACCGGCTGGGGCGAGCCTGTGATCGAGGGCAGGGCGCGCACCGTGGAAGCCGCGGTGCATGAGTTGGCCGAATACGTCGTCGGCCGCGACCCGGCACAGATCAACGACATCTGGCAGACGCTGTACCGCGGCGGCTTCTACCGCGGCGGCCCGGTGCTGATGAGTGCGATCGCCGGCATCGACCAGGCGCTGTGGGACATCAAGGGCAAGGCGCTCGGCGTGCCGGTCTACGAGCTGCTCGGTGGCCGCGTGCGCGACCGCATGCGCACCTACCGCTGGGTCGGCGGCGACCGTCCGGCCGAACTTGTCGCCGCGATCGGCGAACAGCTCGAAGCCGGCTTCGACACCTTCAAGTTCAACGGCAGCGAAGAACTGGCGATGCTCGCTGGCCCGCGCGCGGTGGATGCCGTCGTCGCGCGTGTCGTCGCGGTGCGCGAAGCCTTCGGCGAGCGGGTCGACTTCGGTATCGACTTCCACGGCCGCGTTTCAGCGCCGATGGCGCGTGTGCTGCTGCGCGAGCTCGAACCCTTCCGCCCGCTCTTCGTCGAGGAGCCGGTGCTGCCCGAGCAGGCCGAGCACTACCGCCGGCTTGCCGACAGCACTTCGATTCCGCTGGCGGCCGGCGAGCGCATGTATTCCCGCTTCGACTTCAAGCGCGTGCTGGCCGAGGGCGGCCTCGCGCTCCTGCAGCCCGACCCCTCGCACGCCGGCGGCATCACCGAATGCCACAAGATCGCCGCGATGGCGGAAGCGCACGACGTGGCCTTCGCACCGCATTGCCCGCTCGGGCCGATCGCGCTGGCGGCCTGCCTGCAGCTTGATTTCGTCGCATACAACGCCGTGCTGCAGGAACACAGCATTGGCATCCATTACAACCAGGGCGCAGATCTGCTCGACTACGTGGTTAACCGCGAAGACTTCCGCATCGATGGCGGTTGCATCGCAGCGCTGCCACGGCCGGGCCTGGGCGTCGAGATCGACGAGGCAAGCGTGATCGCCGCCAGCCGCGATGCGCCCGATTGGCGCAACCCGGTCTGGCGACACGCCGACGGCAGCGTCGCGGAGTGGTGAGTTCGCTCACCACCGGCAACACATCAGGAGAACCAAGCATGGCCAGCATTTCCTTCCGCGGCATCAACAAGTCCTACGCCGGCAACGTTCCGGTGATCCGCGACGTCGATCTCGAAATCGCCGACGGCGAGCTGTGCGTATTCGTCGGCCCCTCGGGCTGCGGCAAGTCGACGCTGCTGCGCATGGTCGCGGGGCTGGAAGACATCACCTCGGGCGACCTGCTGATCGACGGCAAACTGGTCAACACACTGCCGCCCTCGGCGCGCGGTATCGCGATGGTGTTCCAGAGCTACGCGCTGTATCCGCACATGACGGTGGCGCGCAACATGGGCTTCGCGCTGCGCCTCGCGCACACCGCCAAGGCGGCGATCGACGGCAGCGTGGACAAGGCCGCGCGCATCCTGCAGGTGGAACACCTGCTCGAACGCAAGCCGAAGGAGCTCTCTGGCGGCCAGCGCCAGCGTGTGGCGATCGGCCGCGCCATCGTGCGTGAGCCGGGCGTGTTCCTGTTCGACGAGCCCCTCTCCAACCTCGACGCAGCGCTGCGTGTGCAGACCCGCATCGAGATCGCCCGCCTGCAGCGCAAGCTCGGCAAGGCGAGCATGATCTACGTGACGCATGACCAGGTGGAAGCGATGACGCTGGCCGACAAGATCGTGCTGCTGAACACCGGCGAAGACACCCAGCGCTACGGCAGCATTGCGCAGGTGGGCTCGCCGCTTGAGCTCTATCACCGCCCGCGCAACCTGTTCGCGGCCGGCTTCATCGGCTCGCCGAAGATGAACCTGATTCCCGGCATGCTGGTGTCCGCCACCCCGACACACGCCGAGGTGCGCATCGAAACCGGCGAATTGCTGACAGCCGAACTCGACGCGACGCGCCTGCGGCTGGGTGCGAAGGTCACGCTGGGCGTGCGGCCGGAGCACATCCAGCCGGGCGCCACCGATATGCAGACGCTGAATCGCCAGGTCATGTGGGCCGAGCGCCTCGGTGAATCGACTTTCATCTACCTCGAACAAGCCTGCTCGGCCGATGCGCTGATCGCCAAAGCCAAGGGCGACCAGCCTGTGCCGCGCGGCGAGATGGTCGCGCTGGGCATACCGCCTGCCGCCTGCCACCTGTTCGACGATGCGGGCCAGGCGCTGCCGCGCCCGTGCCATGAGCTGGCGGGCTTCAAACTGCCCTGGCTCAACAACGAAACAAGCCGCCACGCTGCACCTGAAGTGCAGATGGCCTGACCGTGCAGTACGCTGGCCGCATCACCCTAATCCCCCAATCCCTCCCCCCGGGGTGGTGGCGGCCAGCCCCCATTTTCAAGAACGGCGCCGGTAACGCCTGCGCCGCGAAAGGAAGACCATGAAGATCCTCGTGACCGGTGGCGCCGGCTACATCGGCAGCATCACCAGCGTGCAACTGATCGGCGCCGGCTACGAGCCGGTGATCGTCGACAACTTCTGCAACGCCAGCCCCAAGGTGCTCGACCGCATCGAACACATCGCAGGCCGCCGCCCCACGCTCTACACCGGCGACATCCGCGACCGCGCGCTGCTCGACCGCATCTTCGCCGAGCACAAGATCGACGCGGTGATCCACTTCGCCGCGCTCAAAGCCGTCGGCGAATCGGTCGCCAAGCCGCTGGCGTACTACGAGAACAACCTCGGTGGCACCTTCGTGCTGCTCGAAGCGATGCGCGCGGCCGGCGTGAAGAACTTCGTCTTCAGCAGCTCTGCCACCGTGTATGGCGACCCGGCTTCGGTGCCGATCCGCGAGGACTTCCCGACCCGCGCCACCAACCCCTACGGCTGGACCAAGCTGATGATGGAGCAGGTGCTGACCGACTTCCAGCACGCCACGCCGGACTGGTCGGTGACCCTGCTGCGCTACTTCAACCCGGTCGGCGCGCACCCCAGCGGCCTGATGGGCGAAGACCCGCAAGGCATCCCGAACAACCTGATGCCGTATCTGGCGCAGGTCGCCGTCGGCCGCCGCGAGTATCTCTCGGTGTATGGCAGCGACTACCCGACGCCGGACGGCACCGGCGTGCGCGACTACATCCATGTGATGGATCTGGCCGACGGCCACATCGCCGCGCTGAAGGCACGCCAGGGCAGGGCAGGCGTGCACGTGTTCAACCTCGGCACCGGCCACGGCAACAGCGTGCTCGAAATGGTCGCCGCCTTCGGCCGCGCGGTCGGCCGCGAGCTGCCCTACAAGCTCGTCGATCGCCGCCCCGGCGACATCGCCGAATGCTGGGCCGACCCGGCCTACGCCGAACGCGAACTGGGCTGGCGCGCCACGCGCAGCCTCGACGACATGACGCGCGACACCTGGAAGTGGCAGTCGCTCAACCCCAATGGATATCAGGACGCCTGACCGCGAATCGTCACCCGGCTGTCCGAATCTTGAATTTGAAGGAAAGAGGTACCCCAGATGTTTGACCCGATCGATCACCCGCATCGCCGCTACAACCCGCTCAAGGGTGACTGGGTGCTGGTTTCGCCGCACCGCGCGAAGCGCCCCTGGCAAGGCCAGCAAGAAACGCCGGACCGCAGCGCGCGCCCCGCGCACGACCCCGAGTGCTACCTGTGCGCGCGCAACAAGCGCGTCACCGGCGAAACCAACCCGGACTACGCGCACACCTTTGTCTTCACCAACGACTTCGCCGCGCTGATGACCGACACGCCGGCCGCGCCGGAATCGGCCGACCCGCTGTTCCAGTTGCAGAGCGCGCGCGGCACCAGCCGGGTGATCTGCTTCTCGCCGGACCACAGCAAGTCGCTGCCGGAGCTCACGCTGCCGGCCATCGGCCATGTCATCGACACCTGGCAGGCTGAGAGCGCCGATCTCGGCAAGACCTACCCCTGGGTGCAGGTCTTCGAGAACAAGGGCGCGATGATGGGCTGCTCCAATCCGCACCCGCACGGCCAGATCTGGGCCAACAGCTTCCTGCCGAACGAAGCCGCCGCCGAGCAACGCACGCAGGCCGAGTACTTCGCGAAGAACGGCCGACCGCTGCTGCTGGACTACGCCGCGCGTGAAGTCGCCGATGGCGCCCGCACCGTGGTCGAAACCGAACACTGGCTCGCCGTCGTGCCCTACTGGGCTGCGTGGCCCTTCGAGACCCTGCTGATGCCAAAGGCCGCCCATGTGCGCCGCATCACCGAGCTCTCGCCTGCACAGAAAGCCGACCTCGCGATTGCGCTGAAGAAGCTCACCAGCCGCTACGACAACCTGTTCCAGTGCTCTTTCCCGTACTCGATGGGCTGGCACGGCGCGCCGTTCGATGGCGAAGAGAATGAGCACTGGCAACTGCACGCGCACTTCTACCCGCCGCTGCTGCGTTCGGCCACGGTGCGCAAGTTCATGGTCGGCTACGAGATGCTGGCCGAGGCGCAACGCGACCTCACCGCCGAACAGGCCGCCGACAAGCTGCGCGCCGTCAGCGATGTCCACTATCTGGAGGCTGCGGAATGAGTACCCCTCAAGAACGCACCCGCGACACCTTCGCCAAACATTTCGGCGACGGCGGCATCACCGTCCGCGCGCCGGGCCGGGTGAACCTGATCGGTGAGCACACCGACTACAACGACGGCTTCGTGCTGCCCTGCGCGATCGACTACGAAACCGCGGTCACCGGCCGCGTGCGTGCCGACCGCATCGTGCGCGTCATCGCCGCCGACTACGCTGACGCGCTCGACGAGTTCTCGCTGGATGCGGAGATCGTGCCGCGCGACGACGCGATGTGGGCCAACTACGTGCGCGGCGTGGTCAAGTTCCTGCTCGCCCGTGGCTTGAAGCTCGGCGGCGCGGATCTGGTGATCTCCGGCAACGTGCCGCAAGGCGCGGGGCTCTCGTCCTCCGCCGCGCTCGAAGTCGCCGTCGGTCAGGCCTTCAAGACATTGTTCGGCCTGCCGGTGTCGGCCACCGAACTCGCGCTCAACGGCCAGCAGGCCGAGAACCAGTTCGTCGGCTGCAACTGCGGCATCATGGACCAGCTGATCTCCGCGCAAGGTCAGGCCGCGCACGCGCTGCTGATCGACTGCCGCTCGCTGGAAACCCGCGCCGTCGCGCTGCCCGAAGGCGTCGCGGTGATGATCCTGAATTCCAACGTGCGCCGCGGTCTGGTCGACAGCGAGTACAACACCCGCCGCGAGCAATGCGAGGCCGTCGCGCGCCACTACGGCGTCAAGGCGCTGCGCGACATCGACGAAGTAGCGCTGGAAGTCGGCAAGGCCGGGCTCGACGCGCTCACCTACCGCCGCGCCCGCCATGTCGTCACCGAAAATGCCCGCACCCTGGCTGCCGCCGACGCGCTGGCCGCCGGCGCGCTGCGCCGCATGGGCGCGCTGATGGCCGCCTCGCACGCCTCGATGCGCGACGATTTCGAGATCACCGTCGCGCCGATCGATACCCTGGTCAACATCGTCAAGGAAGTCATCGGCGAAGATGGCGGCGTGCGCATGACGGGTGGCGGCTTCGGCGGCTGCGTCGTCGCGCTGGTGCCGCTGGCGCAAGTCGCCGCGGTGGAAGCGGCAGTGGCGGCGCAGTACCGCTCGCCGGAAGGCAAACCGGCCACGGTGTACGTGTGCAGGGCAACAAATGGAGCAGGGGAAGCATGATGGACACGGCAGCGGCACGCATCTTCAAACTGGAGCACCCGGGCGGTCTGCGCATCGCGGTGATGGACATCGGGGCGACCTGGCTGTCCTGTGAAGTGCCGCTCGCCGGTGGCCGGCACCGCGAGGTGCTGCTCGGCTGCGACAGCGCCGAGGACTACGTGGGTCAGAGCGCGTACCTCGGCGCCATCATCGGCCGCTACGCCAACCGCATCACCGACGCCCGCTTCACGCTCGACGGGCAGGAATACCCCCTCGCCGCCAACAACGGCCCCAACAACCTGCACGGCGGCCCGGAAGGCTTCGACCGCCAGCGCTGGACGCTCGTCTCGCACAGCGCGACCGAGCTGGTGCTCGCAATCGACTCGCCCGATGGCGACCAGGGCTTCCCCGGCCGCGCTCAGGTGCAGGTGCGCTACGCACTCACCGACGCCGGCACGGTGCAGATCGACTTCACGGCAGAAGTCGACAAGGCCTGCCCGATCGCGCTGACCAGCCACGCTTACTTCAACCTCGACGGCGTTACGCCGGATGGCGACATCCGCGCCCAGACGCTGAAGATCGCGGCCGAGCGCTACGTGCCGGTCGACGCCACGCTGGCCCCTTTGGGCGAACCGGCCGAGGTCGCCGGCACACCCTTCGATTTCCGCTCACCCTGCCGCATTGGCAGCGCCTGGCCCGACGCGGTACGCGACAACGAACAACTGCGCAACGGCGCCGGCTACGACCACAGTTACCTGCTCGACGAAGCCTGCCGCCACGCCACCGTGCCGGCAGCCGAACTCGCCTCCGCCGACTGGAAGCTCACGATGCGCGTCTACACCGACCAGCCCGCGATCCAGTGCTACACCGGCAACTTCCTCACCGGCATCCCCGCTCGCGGCGGCCAGCAATACACCGCCCACGCCGGCATCGCCCTCGAACCCGGCTACCCACCAGACAGCCCAAACCAGCGCGCCTGGTCCGGCTGCATCCTGCGGCCGGGGCAAGTGGGGAAGGGGACGATTCGGTTTGTGTTTGAGGGGTCGCAGTAGCTAAGAAGCCGGGGCCAAAGCCCTGCGGCAGGAATGAAAAAGCCGCCCTAATGGGCGGCTTTGTTCTTTGATCATTCCGTAATCCGCAGCTTGCGTTGGGTTTCTCTGGCTCAGCCCAATAGACCGGGGCTAGTAGCACTCCCATCCGGAGAGTTGCAAACTGGAATCGTAGATGGCCAAGAGGTTGTTGCCTGCTATAGCACGTGGCCTTGCCAACGCAAGGAGCGCATCCGCTGCCGATTCAATCTTTACCGCCGCCGCCCGACCTTCAACGCTCTCGCGCCACTTGTTTCCCTTGGGGTGTATAGAACGGATCACGATGGAGGCTGCCGTGATGCGCTGGGTGCTCGTCAAGTAATGGGCATCATGACGTTGCATTTTGGTCAGTGCGCGTGTGATCAAGGCGTCAAAACTAATCGCGATTGCTAGAGCTTCCCTTGCGAACTGGATTAAGTCGGTCTGTGGAGTGTCCGCGTGAGCAACGTGAGCGGCTCGGTGGCGGCGGAGTGCAGCGGTTCTATAGGTCTCATCAAGTGGGAGCGCTGTCAGTCCAAGGCGCGAAGACAATTGCGCCATTTCTCCCCATGGGTTTTCGATCAGAAAGCACTTGAGAATGTCTTTGATCACGCCGTCTGGGAGGTTTGCTTGATCGAACCCAAGAGCGTGCGGCGATAGCTCGTAAGCGGCTGCGGCTGTCGACGCAGTTTTCTGCGCTTGCTCCTGAATATACAAAACGCGATCTGACTTTGGCCTGATGGAAAGTTGGTAAGTCAAGGCTGATATTGCCTCGAAGGTGGTCGCGAAACGTAGCTTCTCGGGCAAATCCCGGAACGGAACGTTTGTTTTGCCAACTTCGGAGAGGACTTCGGAGGTTCTTGACTTCAAGAAGTCTTCAAGGGCCGCGAAGCCAACCACCGCAAGCCCGTTTCGCAACATCCGCGCCACATCGTTGTGTGCTCGCTCAGTTAGAGCACGAGAAGTGACGGCGTCAATGGCAAGCGATTTCCTCAGCGATTCTAAGCGGCTGAGAAATAGTGTTCGGGCGCTAGACACTGCTAGAGAGCAGCCACGTGCTTGAGCATGTTGCGCACCTCAGCCACTCGATAACGAACTGATGACGGGGTGTTTGTTCCCTGAGTTACGGCCTTTAAGAAGGCGGAATCAGTAAATAGCTTGCGAGTGGCCCTGACCACCGCCGGACGGTTGCCGGCGACCGCCTCCACCTCTGCCTCCGACAAGAAAGAGACTCCAACCATTTGAGCGTCATAAAGGGGGGAGATCAGCTGGTCGCGCCAACCTGACGATGTGGGCTTTTGAAAGGCATTCCGTCCCCATATCCGCTGGCAAGACTCTAGGCAGTGAAGAAATAGGGATTCCATTTCCGTTGAGGACACGTTCCTGAAACGAGCCATAAACTCGTCCATCGCCTCGCTGAGAGAACCTCCCATTGCCTCCCAGCGTTCATGAAGTGTGAAGAATCTAAGGACGTGCTCAACGTCGTCCATATTCCGATAGGCGGCGGATTTCTCACCAGAGATCTTGAGGCGATCCTTTAGGAAGGCGTGTTCGGATAGTACGAACAGCATATCGTTAAGTGGTCCTGCATAGGCTACGTTCCGTATTTCTTGGTCCTTTAACTTGTCTCCACCGGTATTAAGTCGGAGGAAGACCTCATATTTTAGGTTTGCGTCCGACTGTTTCAAAAGAGTCGTAACGCGGATGTATGGCCGGACCGTGAGTGCATTCTGCAGTTGCGTAGGTAGATCCTTGAAACGCGACCCCTCCAACTCCGGAAACCTCTTCAATGCTCGGAGTCGCAAGCTGCCATTGAGAAAATCCTCAATGGCCGTTATGCGTTGCTTGCCATCAATGACGCTGTACTGGCCGTACTCATCTTCTGACAGATAGATAGGGGGTACGGGGACATTTAGAAGAAACGATTCAATCAGGGCGGATTGCTTGTCGGTCGGCCACCTGTCGCGCCGCTGGTAATGCGGCGACACGTTTATGGCACCGTTTGAGACCATGTTGTGAATCGCAGCCAAAGAGAAGTCGGACTGCTGAATAACTAGACTGTCTTGAGCGATCTTAAATCGATCAACGATTTATTTAGTTTGCATAGACCTTCTCGGATCTTTGTACGCCGCGTTTCGCAATCCAACCTCTCCGAACCTTTTGCGCACGACGGGCTGGTTTGAATGCAATGGAGCTCCATGGCCAGTGTAACCACGACGCCTGTGTTTCCCTAGAGCCCTCAGGCCGTAGGTTGGGTTGAGCGCAGCGAAGCCCAACGCCTTCGCAACCGCCGCCGCATGGCGACGGTGCGTCGGCCGGGGTCCCGCCCCCGGCGGGCGTCTTACTTTCTGGCAACAGCACCAGAAAGTAAGCAAAGAGTGCCGCCCGGCGTTCGCGGTCAGGCGCCTTGCGCCTGACTTCCCTCGCGTGCTCGCGACGTCGGGCGGCTGCGGAACTCGGCCCTGCGGGCCTCAAACAGTCCTCGCCGTCGGCGCTGCGCGCCGATCCCCCGACCCCGCTGCGCCACTCGGCGCTCTCGACGGGAACCAAAGTCAAAACCATTGCAGCGCGGTAGGTTGGGCTGAATGAAATGAAGCCCAGCGCGCAGAGCGGCCGAGAAACCCAATCGCGCGTCGCTCCGTTCATCCTCAGCCCTTTCTGCCGCGCGCCTTGTCGAACTTCCGCCAGTAGGTGAAGACGTCTTCCTGCACTTCGAACTCAAGGTCGTCGAGGCGCGCTTGCATCCGTGCGCGCGCATCGGCGACGGCCTTGTTGTAGATGCAGGGGCCGATCTCTTCGAGGAAGAAGTTCAACAGCGCGCCGGCCGTCATGTTCCCGATCGGCGCTTCCATGTTCTCGGAGAAGTATCGCTGGATGGACTCGACGGCCTGCTGGCGGTCGAGTTTGTCGAGTTCAATCGGCATCGCGGGCCTTGCTGAACGGTCGGGTTGGGGGCTCGGCGTCGATGTGGCGTGGCGCCGTTGCGGATGATGCCGCAAGGTGTGTGGGCTGCCTACCGTATTGCCGTGCGAATTGCGTTTCGGTGGCTCGTTGAGGCGGGTTGCGCCTCAGCCAAGTTGCCCGGTATGACGGGGCGCCTGTATGCAGGTGAAACGGGCGCCAGCCGGTGCGGCGTGCGGGTGGCCTATTGGCTGTAGGCGTTCTGGATTCGGCCCAGCGTGCCGTCCTCGCGCATGGAGGCGATGGCCTTGTCGAACTCGCTGATGAGCGCGGGCTGGGTCTTCTTGTTGAACATCATGTAGCTCATGGCGGTTTCGACCGCTGGCCCGCTGACCCTGACTTGCTCGGCCGCGTTGAGCCGTTTGACGATGGCCTGGCCGACGACCTGGCTGATGATGACCGCGTCGACGCGCCCCACGAGCAGCTTCCTGAAGTTGCTCTCGTAGTTGGGTGCGGTGTCGAGTTTCTTGAACACGCCTTGCTTGACCGCGGCGTCGAAAGTGCCGCCGTAAGAGGTGTTATCCACCACGCCAATGGTCGTGTTCGCGAAGTCGGTCAGTGTTCCCTTGAATTCGAGCGCCGAGTTGCTGCGCACGAAGAAGACGTAGTGCTGGGTGAGCACCGGCTCTTTGGGAAACAGGTAGCGCGCTTCGCGCTGCGGCGTCCTCTTGATGGTGAACATGGCGTCGGCGTCGCCGGCTTCGACCATCGCGAGGCAGCGCGAAAACGGATACAACTCGATCCTGACCGCCTTGCCCATGCGCTTGAACGCTTCAGTGACCACGTCGATCATCAAACCGGAAAGTTGGCCTGCACTATCGGCCACCATGAAGGGCGGGTAGTCGAAGGTCACCAGCCGCGTCGGCCGGCCCTGCGCCAAGACGGGCGGCGCCATCCAGAGCAGGCAGACGAGGGCTGTCAGCAGGCGAAGTGTGGTGCGCATGAAAGGGCTTCCCGCTTCGTTCGGCGCAGTGGGCGGCTGATGCTCCGGCTTCTTGATCAGCGGCTGACCAGCCCTCAGCTATTCGGTTGTGGTGACAGCGCCTTCATCTTCTCCGCGCCTTCAGCGGTGATCTGCTGAATCTTCGGCACGAGCTTGGACATGCGCGCCTGCATGATCTGCATCGTGGTCTGCATCACCTGCGGCATCTTCTTGATCACCGCCTGGCCCGCCGGTGACTTATAGAACGACAGCATCCCATCCACCTCTTTCTGGGTGAATGACTTCTGGTAGATGTCGAGGAACATCGGTTCGAGGGCTTCCCATTTCAATTCATCCTTTACCAGGCCCGCCAGCTTGTCCTGCGTCTCAAGCATCACCTTTTCTTGCTCAGCGGTGAACGCCTGATCCGCCAACGCCTGCTTCATGGATGCCTTCATCATTGAATCCATTTGCAGCATCACGTTGTCCACCAGCTTCTTCGAGTCGGTGACTTCGATGAGGCGCTTGACCGACGCTTCGCTGGCCGGACGATCAGCCGCGAAGGCTGGCAGTACGGCGGTGCTGAGGCAAAGGGCGAGGGCGAGTTGTGCGATCTTCACGGGTGGATTCCTTGGTGAATCGGTGTTCGATGAACGGGGCGCGAGCGCGCTGGGGACAAAAGCCTAGCAGCTTGGTGCGGCGTTTGCGGGCCAGCGTTGCGCGGTGTTTGACTCAAAGCGGCGTTCAATTGCCCTCGGCGTCGCATCGAAGCACAACATGAGTCGCATTCTCGCTCGCTAGATGCTGCACGCATCTGAACCCGGCGGCGCGCAGATCAACGCCTTCCAGCAGGCGTTCGCCGCGGCCCAGCAGCACTGGCGCGATGGCCAGATGCATCTCATCAATCAGGCCCGCGCGCAGATATTGCTGAATCGTGTTGGTGCCGCCACCGATACGCACGTCCCTGTCGCCGGCTGCCTCGCGCGCGCGATCGAGCGCTTCGACAATGCCGCCGGTGACGAAGTGAAACGTCGTGTTGCCCGCCATTTCGATCGAAGGGCGGGCGTGGTGCGTGAGGATGAAAACCGGTACGTGGTAGGGTGGCTCGTCGCCCCACCAGCCCTTCCAGTTCAGGTCCGGCCACGGGCCGCGCATCGGGCTGAACATGTTTCGCCCGAGAATCCACGCGCCGATGTTGGTGAAGCCGCGCTGGGCGAATTCGTCGTCGACGCCCGTGGTACCTTCGTCCACACCGAACAGCGCGCGCTGGAAGGTGCGCGTCGGAAAAGCCCACTGGTGCAAATCTGTACCGCCCACACCCAGCGGGTTGTTGATGTCCTGATCCGGACCGGCGCCGTAGCCATCCAGGGAAATCGTGAAGCTCTCGACTCGCACTCGCGTCATTGCCGTCCCCCTCGATTTCAAACCATGCCCGAATGTTCGACTTGGTTCGGCGCGATGCGCAACCGCATCGAATGCGACACCGGTTGCCCGCTCAGCCCGCCTGCTTGAGCACCCAGACCACCGCCAGGGCCGCACCCATGGCAACTTGCGCCCACACCGCCGCCCGCATGAGCTTCCGTAACCCCGCACCCAGCGATTCGCGCGACCTGACAAGCACGCCGACCAGCAGCACCGGGAAGTACGCCAGCACCCAGGCAAACCACGCCACCCCGATGCCCATGCACCCGAAGCTTTCGCACCGCAGTCGCCATATCAACACGACGCACGCGGCCAGCGCTAGCACGGCGACGACATAAATTGCGGCGAATGCTTTGCTCACGGATTGGGGCCTTGAGTGTTTGAAAACCCGACTCGAATCTTGACCTGCGGGCGACCGGCCAAAGCGCGGAGCTTCCGGCGTCCGCGCGCCCGCCGAGCGTACGGCGAGCATGGCGGATTTGCCAGATCCCGCCGGCGACGGGGCCTGCCACGGCCGCTGGCCGGGTGGCGACGTTCGAGATGAGCGGCGGCGCCCCGCGTGCCGGGTGAAGTGACCTCGACGGAAGGGCTAGGCATTGCTGCCTGACTTCGGATGAATCGTTTCGCCCTTGCTCAGCATGTCCACAAATTGAGCGATCCGCTTGGCGCGGGTTTCCGGTTTCTTGCAGTTGTGGACGCGGAAGAGGATGGCGTATCGATTCCGGCTGTCGAGCCCCGCGAAGAACGCCTTTGCTTCACTGTTCCCGTCCAGTGCTTGCTGCAAATCGCCGGGGACCTCTGCCGTGCTGGCAGAGGCATAGGCCGCGTCCCAGCGTCCATCCTCCTTCGCACGCTCAATCGCCAGCAGGCCGGCGGCTCGCATCCTGCCCGATGCGATCAGCGTCTCCACCTTGGCCTTGTTGACCTGTGACCAGATGCTTTTCGGTGTTCGGGGCGTGAATCGCTGGAGCCAGTAGTGCTCATCCTGGGACTTCTTCTGCCCATCGATCCAGCCGAAACACAGCGCGCTCTCAAGGGCCTCGGCATAAGTGAGCGTTGGCTGCGCGGCCCCTTTCTTCGCAATGCGCAGCCATACCGCCGGCGAAGTGGCGCCATGTTGCTCGAGCCAGGCTTCCCAGTTCGCTTGCGCGTTCATCGTCAGTATCGATTCGCTCATATCGTGCTTCGCCATGGGTATTCCGAGTTATGCGTCAGCAACCCAAGTCCGCCGGATATCCATCGGCGTGAGCGCCGCACGAACCGTATCGAGATCAAAGGCGTACTTTCGTGCGCCAAGTCGGACTTGACCGAGGCGCGCACTACGACCGTGCCCCCTTGCCGTGCGGCATCGCTGGACCCACGACACCACATTTGGCGCCCTGGCGGCGGCGCCACATGATCTTGCCGCAAGCGCCGTCGCCTGCCTATGGGTTCGTTGTCACCGCGACGCGTATCCGCCCCGCGGCGACGTTCTCTGCGGAGCTCCAGCGCGACTTCGCTGCCCGACCTGGCCGCGTAACGTCTGGGCGAAGGGCGCGCGACCGAGGGCTGCGCCGCAGCACCAGCGAACGCGCATCAGGTGCTAACCGGCTTGCCGGTCCAGGTGCTGAGCTTTGCGGCGGCGATCGATGCGCCGACATCGTCGTTGGATTCACCGAGCGCGATCGACGAGAAGCCGCCCAGCGACAGCGAGACGGCATAGCGGCTGTTCGTTCTGCCTTCGTGCGCATAAACGTCCGCGACGCGGATGTGGCGCACCTGGTCGAAGCGACACAGCACGCCTCTTACGTTCGAAACGGACTTCGTCTTGCGATTGAGGGTGAGCGCCTGGAAGCTGCCGCGGATGGTCAGCTCGTCTTCAGACTCGGACAGCACTTCGAAGTCGCTGCGGTCTTCGCTGTTGTCGCTTGGGTCGGAAAACAGCGGGGCGTCGTTGTCTATCCAGCGTGGCGCGCGAAAGAACACGAAGGCGAGTGCCAGGGCGAACGCTGCGATGCCCAGCGAGAAGGTCGAGGCAATCAGCGCGGCGATCAAGGTGGCGCCAGCCAGAAAATATGAAACGCGGTCCATCGATCAAAAGACTCAGTGCCGGACGTTGGGTTGTGCGCGAACGGGTTGCAGCCGGCAGGAGTTTAGCGTGTCGCCCGGCTGGTTGAGTTCGCCGCAAGCCCCTTGGGCAAACGCTTGCCGAGACGGCGTGGGCGAAGGGCTGTGTTCAGCGCTCGGTGGCCGGCGTGCCGGTGATCTGGGTCATCCAGGCGAACAGTTGATCGAGGTCGTAGTCGCCGCTGTGGGGGATGCCCCAGGGCAGCGCGAGGTCGACATCCAGCCCTTTGTTTTGCAGGGCGAGCGCCAGCATGGCGGGAATCGCGAACGAAGTGTCGCGGTCGCTCGCGCCGTGGCGGATTCGCCAGTGCTTGGCTGGCGTGGCGCCGGGGGCGCCCAGGTAGCTCATCGGGTTCATCATGCGCACCGTCTGCGCATCGGCACGTATTGAGCCGGCGACGCGGCTGTGCGCGAACGAGAAGTCGGTGAAATGGCGTGCCTTGACCTGTTCGGTGCCGAAGAGGTCGTTCTCGCCGCTGCCGAGGTCCACCGCGTCGAACGCCGGCGGCGGTTTCTGGCGAGCCATGCCGCGTACGTAGGCGGCGAAGTCGATGTCACGCACCTTGGCGTCTTCCAACTTCACACCGGGCGCCGAGCCGACTGGCTGGCCGGCGGCCTGGGCCTGCTGGGCCGATGCAGTCAGCAGCTGCTTCACGTAGTCCTTGAATGTGCCGTTGCCGTCGGCATCGAGCGTCAGCGCGCGCCCGTCGGGGCCGCGTAGCGCGAGGCTGTTGAGGTACGTCGGGAACCGCGTCTTCAATGCACTGGAGAGCGTCACCTGGTCCGGCGTGAGGGTGCCAGCGACTTCCTTGCGCTCGACCTTGAAGTCGAGCATGGCGATCGAGATGGCCTTGTAGTCATTCACGCCCTGGAACTGCCATTCGTAGGCGGCGTCGGCGTGTTCGAGATTTGTGATCGGGCAGTAGGCCGAGACGGCGAAGATGTCGTCGCGTGCCGGGGCGGCGCCCAGTGCGCGCAGGGCGGCGTCGTAGTCGGCGCTGTTGCCGCTGGCGCCCAGCAGGGCGGACAGTGCGCCGCCAGCGCTGGTGCCGTTGGAGATGATGCGCTCGGCGCTGCCGGGCATGCGGGCGTCGTTGAAGCGCAGGTAGCGCACCGCCGCCTTCAGATCGACGATGGCGGCCGGGGCCTTTCCGGTATAGCGCCCGTCGGCGCCCTGGCTGGTGCGGCCTCGTGCGCCGGGGGCGGCCACGACATAGCCACGCAGCAGGGCTTCGGCGATGGTGTTCGGGCGGTTGGGCGGGCCGGGCATTTTGGCGCCGTCGAGCGACCCCGGTGGCGCGGGCATGTATCCGCCGACCTGATTGGGCAGGAAGATCGGCGCGGTGTCGGCCGTGAAGTCGCCGATCCGTTCGCCCCGGAAGTAGGCGTCCGGCACGTAGATGTTCATCGCCTGTAGGCTCGCGTCGACCGGCTTGGCGACGTAGACGATGTTCTCGTAGGCGCGCACGACGATGCGCTGGCCGCGCAGTTCGACTTCCCGCTTCACGTAGTGATCGGCATCGAATACCAGGTCCGATGCGGCGGGGGCCGCGTGGGCGGCATTGAGACTGATTGCGCCAGCGGTGGCGGCAGTGGTGAGCAGACTCCGTAGGCTCATGGGGTACTCCAACGCGTGGCCGGTAAGGGAACAGCCAATGCTCTCAGAATGCCGGCTGGCTGGCCACGGCGCGTCACACCTTGCAATGAGTGTGTGGCGCGAACCGCCTGATGAGGCACGGGGCGCGCGGACTGACTCGGAGATCAGACCCGATCGCGCACGATCAGGTAGGCGCCAGCGACGAGCAGCGCCGCGCCCATGAGCGAGGGCAGGCCGAGCCGCGAAAGGGGGCTTTCGGCCTTCAGGGCGTCGGCGGCGAGGCCGGCGAGCAGCTGGCTTGCAACCAGCACCGAGATCGTCGCGGCGGCGCCGACCTTCTGGTAGCCCATGATGCCGGCGAACACGAAGTAGGAGCCGAGCAGGCCCGGCAGCAGCCACCACCACCGTGCAGCGCCGAGCGCTTCGGTGATGCCGGCGACGCCGTTGCGCGCGAGCAGGGTGCTGACCAGCAGCACCAGCCCGACCGCCGAGTTCGCGACCAGCGTGATGACGATGGTGGACACCGACTGCGTGATCCGCACCATCAGCAGGTTCTGGATCACCAGTGCGGCGCCCGCGGCGGCGAGCATGGCGAGGGTGAGGGAGACGTTCATTGTCGTCGGCCGGCTGCGCGTTCAGCCATCCACCGGCTGCGCGGGCGTGTCGAGCAGCAGCTGGTAGAAGGCCAAATCCAGCCAGCGGCCGAACTTGAAGCCGACCTCCGGCAGGGTGCCGACATGCTTGAAGCCGAGCCGCTGGTGCAGCGCGATGCTCCCTGCGTTGGAGGCGTCGATGCCGCCGATCATCGCGTGCACGCCGTTGCGCCGTGCGGCGGCGATCAGCGCCTGCATCAGCTCCGGCCCGAGGCCCTTGCCGCGGTGATCCTTATGCACATACACCGAGTGCTCGACGCTGTACTTGTAGGCCGGCCAGGCGCGGAAGGTGCCGTAGCTGCCGAAGGCGAGCAGGCGGCCATCCGCATCCTCGATACCCAGCACCGGAAAGCCGCCTTTTCGCTTGGTCTCGAACCAGGTGACCATGCTTTCGGGCGGGCGGGGCGTGTAGTCGTACAGCGCGGTCGAGTTGACGATGGCCTCGTTGAAAATCGCGAGGATCGCGTCGGCGTGGCGCTCCAACGTGCAATCGATCAGGGTGTGCGTACTCATGATGTGGATCTCGTCGCGGGTGTCGGCTGTGGGGCGCTGGTGCTCAGCGCCAGCAGATAGCGGGCGTCTTGCTTACCCGGGTTGTGGAATACGACGCGGTCGCCCAGCGTCATCGCGAGGCAGTCGCCGGCTTCGAGTTGCCAGTGTTGATCGCCCGCGGTGATCGCCATCACGCCTTCGAGCAGCCAGAGCTGCTGGTGGATCGTGATGCTGCGTGTCGGGTTGTCGAAACTGACCCGTTGGCCGGCCGGAAAGCGCAGCTCCACCAGCTCGATCGGCGAAGGCCAGCCGGCGGGTGAGAGCTGCCGGCGCACATAGCCGGAGCCGGGGTCGGTCCACACCGGCTGATCCGCCTGCCGCGCAATCGGCTGCGGTGCGGGCGAGGGCGCGTCGGGTGCGAGCAGCGTCGGCAGCGATACGCTCAACGCATCGGCCAGCTTGTTCAGCACGGCGGCGGTGGGGCTGGTTTCCTGCCGCTCGATCAGGGAAATCATCGAGCGGCTCACGCCACTCAGTTCGGCGAGCTGATCCAGCGTGAAGCCGCGCGCCTTGCGCAGGGCGCGGACGCGGGCGGAAAGGGCGGCGTCGAAATCCATGGTTCCAGTATATTGGAACCCGGCTCCATTTGGACCGCGCAGCGTTGTAGGCGGGGTTCAGGCGGTGGAATCGCCAACCGGTGGGTGCTCGCCTCGCACTGGTTGGTAGACCACATCGAAGCGTTCGCAGGCGACCCGCATGTCAGGCGAGAAGTGACGGCCCGCCTGCGCGCACTCGCGTTCGAAGTAGGCGCGGTGGCTTTCCTGCCAGTACGCGAGCGAGCCGTCACCTTCGCCTTCCGCCGCAGCGAAGTCGGCCGTCACCGCATCGAAGCGCACGACCTCGACTGTGCGCGTTTCGATGACGCAGAGCGGGTCGCCGGCCGCGTTGGTGACGATGCTCAGATCCCCCGGGCGGGGCACACGGCAGCCCTCCGCTTCGTAGGCCCACATGGCGCCCGTGGTGGCGCGCTTGGTGCCGCGCAGTACCAGCTCCGCCAGTTCGTCGATCAACTCGGCGCTGTCGCCGAAGGTGCAGACGTCGTAGAACTGCGCGTCGCTGACGCCGTTGCGGGCGCGCTTGAATGCCTCCCAGAACGGGCGAAGGGAGTCGGGAATCGTCATTCGCTGTTCTCCTGCGGCAATCGGTCGTCAGCGCGGACGGCACCCCGTGCGACCTCGTTCAGGGCACCGCTGCTTGCACTGCGCGGCGAGTCAAGAAGGGAAGCCGGTCGCGCAGCCGCAGGAAAGGTCGCTCCACCGCGTAGTGCAGCGCCGCGCCGGCAGCGAGGGCCGTTGCGCCGTACACCGCGAACGCGAGCAGCCCGTGACCGGCGAGTGCGTCGCCCCAGTGAGCCTGCACGACATGGTAGATCGCCTTGTGGACGAGGTAGAGGCTGTAGGAGATCGCGGCGAGCCAGCCTGCGCCGGGCACCTGCCAGCGGCCGATGAGGCTGTCGCGCCCCGCGCCGGCGAACACCAGCAGGCCGAGGCTGGCCGAGAGCACCGGCCAGCCGAGGCTGTTGCCGAGCAGGCCGATGCGGTCGCGGAACAGCCAGCACGCCAGCGCGACCAGGGCAATGCCGGCCAGCGTCGCAGCGTTGGCATGGCGCCGGGCGTGGGCCCAGTGCTGCGGCCGGAAGCACTTCCACACCGCCAGTGCGACGCCACAGAGCAGGCCGTCGAGCCGGTTCCAGGTGGGGTAGTAGAGATCTTCGATGAACCAGTTGCGCAGGAAGTTCGGGTCCAGCGCGGTGTGGTGCAGCCAGATGCCGGCGCGTAGCGCGATGCCGCCCAGCACCAGCGCTGCGCACAGTGCGCCGAACTTCCACGCCGCGGGCCGGCGCATCAGCAATACCGCGAGCACCGGGAATAGCCAGTAGAAGTGCTCTTCGACGCACAGCGACCAGGCATGCGAGAAGGCTGCGTTCGCGCTGTAGTCGATGCTCAGGTTGGTGAGGAAGGCGACGAACTTCCAGGCCGGCTCCATGCCCGGCGCTTCGCGGAAGCCGGGCCAGGCGAGGTAGATCGCTAGCACCGCCCAGTAGGCGGGCAGGATGCGGAACGCGCGGCGCAGATAGAAATCCGCGAACGAGAGCCGTTCGCCGCGCGCCAGCGGCTGCAGCACCTGTGTGCCGATCAGGAATCCGCTTAGCACGAAGAACAGATCGACGCCCATCCAGCCGTAGCGCGAGAGCCATTCCCAGTCCGGCCCGAGGCCGCCGAGCAGGAAGGAGTGGAACAGCATCACCCAGACGATGGCGATGCTGCGCAGCAAGTCGAGGCCCGGCAGCCGGCCGGTGTGGTTCTGCATGAGCGGGCCTACGCTGCGGTCGCGAATGACATGTAGCGCACCGAAAACGGCAGATGCGCGAAGTGCTTTTGCTCGCCGGCCACGAAGCCCTGCTTGGCGTACCAGCGCTGCAGTTCCGCGTGTTCGCCGATCACGCCGATGCTCACTGTAGCGATGCCGTCGGCGCGAGCGAGCGCAAGCACATGTTGAACCAGCCGCTCGCCTAGCCCCTGCCGGCGATGGCCGGGCAGCACCGAGAGGCGGTTCAGGTAGGCCACGGATGGATTCGGCACTTCATAGGCCACGCAGCCCACCGGCTCGCCTTCGACGTCGGCGACGAAGTAGCGCTCGCCGCGTGCGAAGTCGGCGCTGACCCAGGCTGCGGTGCAGAACGATGGATGCTTCGGGCAGTTGTCGGCGTTCAAACCGAAGCGGGTGACGACGTCCTTGTTCGACTCGCTGATCAGCTTAGCGAGCGTGGCGTTGTCTTCGGGCTGGGCTTCCCTGATTTGCATGGCGGGTTTGTTCGGGGGAAAGGTTGGGGTGCAGGGCTTGAAGCGGCCCTCGTTCATCGCGGCAGATTCTGCTTGAAGAAGTCGACGATTGCCGCGTTGATGCGTGGCACTTCGTGCGGGCGATCGAAGTCCGGCGGATCGGCAACCAACGAACCAGCGGCCGCTGCCGCGTCCGGTAGGGGACTTAGCAGCGCGCCATGGCCGCCGGTGGGCAGATCCAGCAGGCGGCTGCAGCGCGGGCAGTGCTGCAGCACCTGCTCGCTGTGGTAGCGCGGATTCAGCCAGCGATCGCGCTGCGCGGAGATGATGCCTACCGGCACGGAAATCTCGCGCAGGCTCTGCGGATCGAAGTGCGCCGCGAACGGCACGTCAACCACTGCCGCAGCCACTCGTGGGTCGCGGCCACCGTAGGCTTGGGCATCGTCCAGTTTCCATGCGAGCACCGTGCCGACGACCCAGCGTTTCAGTCCGTCAAACGCACCGCCGTCAAGCGACATGGCGGGGCCGGCGCAGGCATGGAAATCTTCCGTGATGTGGCGCTCGCAGTGCGCCTTCAGCCGCGCGGGCGACCAGCGTCCGCCGACAAGCGACAAGGCGGTGAGGCCGCCGGCCGACATGCCGTAGACGCCGACATGCGCAAAATCCAGCGTCCGCGCGAATCGGGCGTCGGTCGCGACGCGGTCGATTGCGGCGGAAACCTCTTGAGGTCGACGCTTCCAGCTCTCAAGGCCAACGGCGCTGCCATCGCGCGGGTTGTCACCGGCATGTTCCGGCAGCACCACGACGTAGCCGGCTTCGACCAGCGCACGCGCCAGGTCGAAATACACCCATACCGGCGCGGGCGAGCCATGCGAGATGGCGATCAACTTGCCATTGCCCGTGTCGGGTGGCCCATCGACGGCGGCCTGAAGATGGAAACCGGCGCGTTCAAGCGCGTGCGCCTCAGTACGGCTTGGGTAGAGCAGCGTGAGCGGCCCGCTGGCGGACGTTGCCGGTAGCTCGGACAGGCCGACGGCAGCCAAGGTCACACTTGGCAGCATGAGTGCGCCCGCGCAAAGCAGGGCGAACACGGTTCTCATGGTTGATCGGTCAGGCCGTGGCGCTGTCGTGGGCTAAACGGTCCAGCCGTCGTTCCAACGGTAGAGGTTCTGGCCGGTGCCAAGCGTATAGCTGGCGGCTTGCTTGTCCGTGATACTCGACGGGAGCTCGCACGCGAGGCAGAAGCTGGGGCGCATGTAGCGGTAGGCGCTGTGCGTGTTGCACGCTTCCCAGACGGCGTATTGCGCCAGCCCGTCGACGCGGATGCCCAGCACGTCGCGCGCCGCGGTGAGGCAGAAGTCCCAGTAGCAATCGGCGGCGCCGGGTTGCGCGCTCATCCACCAGTCGCATACCTGCTCAAGCGCTTTGTCCGCGGCGGCATCGTTCTTGAAGACAGCGGTGGCCAGTGCGTGCACCCAGGCATCGACATGGCCACGCATGAGTTCGGTCAGCACCGAGTTGCCGAAGTCGTCCTTCATCGAATCCTTGATGGCGTTCGCCATATCTTGCAGCGGCGCGTGGTCGCAGGTCCGGCTAATGGTGGTGTAGGTCGGGCGATCCAAGGCTTCGGCGATCAGCGGGTCGACGCGGGCGTAGCTTGCGCTAAGCGTGCGGTCACAGGCATTGATGCGTGTGTCAGCCACGGGGTCGGGCGCGGCATTCGCCAGCACCTCGCCGAGGGTGCCGATAACTTCACGGACCAGCGGGCGGTATTGGGCGTCGCAGGCGATCGTATCGGCAGCCGGAAGCGGCAATACGCTGGCGGCCCCACCGGGCAGGTCCTCCAGAATGAAGCGCGCGAGCGTACCGGCGACGGCCATCACGCCGGGGCTGGATGCGGCTACGACGGCTGGTTCGCGCAGTCCGGCCTGCGCATAGAGCTGGCGGACGAGTGGTTCGATCACGGCCCGCTCAAGCGGTTTGGTGCGCGCAGCGCGTTCCGCCCACAGGCGGTGGTGTTGCGCGAGTTGTTGGCGTTCGACCTCGGTCAGTCCGCCGGTTGCGCTGCTGGGCGATCGGGTCTTTTCCATGTTCTCGGGGGGCTCGGTATTGATGGAGTCAGGGGTCGATTCTATGCGCGGCGGCGCTGCCTTCTTGTTACGCCGCGGCGAACCTACCGTGCCCGTTTGCTCTGTTTGGCGGAACGATTCAGTGCCACGGCCTCGCGGATCAGCGCCTTGAAGGCATCGGCATCAATCGACTCACCTTCCGCGATGTCGATCGCGCGGCGCGCGTTGCCGTCTAGGCTTGAGTTGAATAGACCCGACGGGTCGGGCAGGGCGGCCCCCTTGGTGAAGGTGAGTTTGACCTTCGCCTTGTAGGTTTCGCCGGTGCACAGGATGCCGTCGTGCTCCCAGACCGGTGTGCCCATCCACTTCATGGCTTCGACGACCTCGGGGTCGGCTTCCTTGATCAGTGCGCGAATCCTGGCGAGCGTTTCGGCGCGCCAATCGCCGAGCTCGGCGAGCTTGTGGTCGATCTGCTGCGAGGCCGAAGTGTTGTTTGGGGTGTCGGGCGTCGTCATGGGTGCTCCTCCGCGACTTGGGGGACGGTTGTGCCGCTCCGGTGCGGCTTCAGATGGTCTTGCTGAGCCGAACCATCGGGGTGCCGGTTACGTCGTTGGGGCCGCGTTCAGTGATGCGGTAGCCGTGGCGTTCGTAAAGGCGGATCAGCTTGCTGTTGGTGCTTGAGGTCCACGTTGCGAAGGCGTTCAGGTCGATTGTGGCAAACCACGCTTCGCCGGCTTCGAGCAAGGCGTTGGCGATGCCTTGGCGGCGATGCTCCGGCGCGACATAGCTGGTCGAGAACAGTCCGAACGCTTGGCCCGCTGCGTCGGTTTCGCGCCGCAGGATGGTGTGGCCCACGATGCCGTGCCCGCTGATCGATGCGACGAGTACCTTGGCGACGACATCGGTGCCGGTGACATGCCACAGGAGCCGTTCGCGTATCCATTCCCGCGAATGCAGCCGATCTGCGTTCTCCTCGCCCTCAACTTCTACAACCGTGGCGCGCATGCGCGCGGCGACAAGGTCGATTTCGTCGGTTGCGTTGGCATCGATCTCGCGGATCAGCATGTCGTCATCCTGGCTGGGTGGTGGTGGGGCGAGCAGCGCGTCGCGCGGGGCTTGGCGTGTCCGCGATGAGCGGAGGGTGCCGGTGCGGTGATTCTAGATCGCGCATGGCGCGCGGTGCAGCGTATTGGCGGCGCAGACGGCTGAGTGGGGATCGGGGCGGTTGGTGAATGTGCCCGCTTGACGAACGATCCGGCTTGATGGAATATAGATCGCACGCGATCGAATCGCATGAGACAACAAACGGAGAATCCCATGAAAGCACTTTACGAAGCCCATGCCTCAGCAACCGGCGGCCGCAATGGTCGAGTGACCACCGACGATGGCGTGATCGACCTGCAACTCGCGATGCCCAAGAGCCTCGGCGGTGCCGGCGGCGCTGCTGCCAACCCCGAGCAACTGTTCGCCTGCGGTTACGCCGCGTGTTTCGACAGCGCGCTGAACTTCGTCGCGATGGGGCAGAAGATCAAACTGACCGGCACCCGCGTCGACGCCACCGTGGGCATCGGCCAGAACGGCGCCGGCGGCTTCGCGCTGGCGGTGAAGCTCGAAGTGACGATTCCGGATGTGTCGCGCGACGTAGCCCAGGCCCTGCTGGAAAAGGCGCACGAGGTATGCCCGTACTCGAACGCGACGCGCGGCAACATCAACGTCGAACTGGTGCTGCGCTGAGGCGCGGCGGGAGCCCGGCATGAGCGAATTCCATGCGCTGAGCGCCCGTTCGTTGCGGGGGGAGGAGATCCCCCTGTCGCGCTACGAAGGCAAGGTGGTGCTGGTGGTCAATACCGCAAGCAAGTGTGGCCTCACGCCGCAGTACGAGGGGCTCGAAGCGCTGTACCGCAAGTACGCAAAAGACGGGCTTGTGGTGTTGGGCTTCCCTTGCAACCAGTTCGGCAACCAGGAGCCGGGCGACGCCAGCACCATCGAGGGCAGTTGCCTGATCAACTACGGCGTGAGCTTCCCGATCTTCGAGAAGATTGACGTGAAGGGCCCCAAAGCGCACCCGGTGTTCAAGTGGCTCACAGCGAAACTGCCTGGTTTGTTGGGCAGCAACGTGAAGTGGAACTTCACGAAGTTCCTCGTCGGGCGCGACGGTCAACCGCTGCGGCGCTTTGCGCCCACCGCGCAACCGGCGAAAATCGAGGGCGAGATCCGCACAGCCCTTGGAGTTTGAAATGACTGATGTGTCGCAGCCGCAGGCCCCGAATACCGACGACTACCTGCGGCTCGACCGTCAGCTCTGCTTTCCGCTCTACGCCGCATCGCGGCTTGTGACGCGGCTGTATCAGCCGCTGCTCGAACCGCTCGGGCTCACCTACCCGCAGTACATTGTGCTGATGATCCTGTGGGAAGACGCCCCCTGTACCGTGTCGCACATCGTCGAACGCGCGATGCTCAACACCAATACGCTAACCCCCTTGCTCAAGCGGCTCGAACAACTCGGCTATGTGCGTCGCACCCGCAGCACAGCGGACGAGCGCGTTGTGCAAATCAGCCTTACCGACGCTGGCGCCGAACTCAAGGGCCGATGCGGTTGCGTGCCGACTGCGATGTTCGAATCGCTGAATCTGCCGATCGAAAAGGGCATTGCGCTCAAGGGGCTGCTCGACGAACTGATCACCCACCTTAACAGTGTGCCCGCCGGCAGCGACACGAGAGCCGACTGAACGAACGGCCCGCACGCAGCGGGCGCTTTCACGGCGCGTTCAGCACCCGCAGGCGGCTTCTTGCCCGGCCAGTTGCGCCGCCTTGCGCAAAAGCTTTCCATCGCCCGCGCCGGACGACAGGTAGAGCCGTTCGTCGAAACCGCAGTTGTCATCCGGGATGCTGAGCACGAGATCCAGCATGCCGTCGCCGTCCAGGTCGCCCACCCAGTGGATGATCGGCGTGGTGTCGCCGCCGTAGTGGCTCTCCGACTCGACGCTGAACAGGAACTGCTTGGTCGTGCCGTCGCTGACGTGGTAGCGCTTGTAGCCCTCGGGCGTCTTGACCCAAGAAAGGGTGAGCGGCCGTGCGCCCCACGGCATCACCCATTTGCCCAGCTTCGCCAGCCGCAGCCCCGGTGACGACTCGGCACCGTCCGGGCTCGCCCAGTACCAGGACACGACTTTTCCCGCGTTCAGCGCCATGTCCGCAAACAGAACCAGCGGTGCGCCATCCGGGGTGAGCGCATCCAGCGCTTCGTCCTCGTCAAGCACGTTGCGCGCGCTCGCGGTCGTGATGCGAAGCTGGGTCGGTTTGAGCTCGCATCCCGACTTGTCGCAATAAAGCCCTTGCCACTTCGCCGCGCGCGGGAAGCTGCCTTGCGCGTACTGACGGCCAGTGTCGATGACAAGGCGCGGAAGCTTGCTGTCTGGCGTCTGCGACAAAGCGGGGGCTGCAATTGACGCGAACGCGATACCGATGACGGCTACGGCTGTGCCACGCATGCTTGCTCCTGGGCGGTGGGTGACGTGCTTTTGGGTTGAAGAAAGGCTCGCCGCGACTCGACTTTGGAGCCAGTTGAAGAGGCGTCCGGAGCACTGCGGCCACGCGGCGCTACTATCGCGCCCGGTCCAGCGCGACCCTGATCCCGAGCCCGACCAGTGCTGCTCCGGCCAACTGCTGAAAACGCTGGAACAGGCTTGGCCGTTCGATGATGAAGCTGCGCGCGCGGCCGCCCAGCGTCGCAGTGCAAAGGTTGACCGCTGTGCCCGAGACAATCGAGACAATACCTAGCAACGCCGCCTGAAGGCCGGGGTGGCCGCGGGCCGGGTCGACAAATTGCGGCAGGATCGCAAGGAAGAAGATCGCTATCTTCGGGTTCAGCAGGTTCGACACGGCGCCTTGTGCGAAGGGCGCGTTCCAGCGGCTTGGGCGCGGCTCGGCGGATACCGTGACGGGGCTGCGCAGCATCTGCCAGCCAATCCACACCAGATACATTGCCCCGAGCACCTTCACCGCCACAAAGGCCGTGGGCACGGCAGCGAGAAAAGCGCTCAGGCCGAGCGACGCTGCGGTGACGTGCACCAGCGCCGCGCAGGCGATGCCCAGGCAAACCTGCACTCCGGCACGCGTGCCGCGTGATACCGAGTTGGTCAGGATGCAAAGCACGTCCGGCCCCGGAATGAGCGCGAAGCTCATGTTGAGCAGTGTGAAGGCGATCAGGGTGGAGAGGCTGATCATGTGAAATCCTCTTTGCAGTTCAGTAACTTGGTTGCGCCGTTTTCCCGCTCAGGCTGGCGTTGGCCCGGTCGCCTTGAATGCATCGTGGAACACGACTTCGCCGCGAGGTGTTTGCCCCGTGAACGACAGCGCAAAGAACACCTCTGGCGGCACGCCCGCGAGCGCCAGTTCCGGCGGGTTGCTGAAACCGAATCGGCCGTAGTAAGCCGGGTGGCCCACCAGGCAGCAACCGCTTGCACCGATCGCTCGCAATCGCGCAAGCCCCTCGGAAATCAGTGCGGTGCCGATGCCCTGGCGCTGCAGATCTGGCGCCACCGACACCGGGCCGAGCCCGTACCAGCCAGCGCTGCCGTCGGACATCCGTACCGGCGAGAAGGCGATGTGGCCGACGATACGCCCGTCAATCTCCGCGACCAGCGACACCGTCAGCACCCCGGCGGCGCGCAGCGCATCAACGATGTAGTGCTCGGTGTGGCCGCTGATTTCCAGCGTCGCGAAAGCGGCAAGGGTGACTGCGGCAATCTGGGCTGCGTCCGCGCTTTGTTCGTCGCGGATCACGATGCTGGTCGTCATGGCGGTTCGGTATGGCAATGTATGGTTGTGGCGGATTCGAAATGGCGCGCGGCCCTGGCAATGCTTTGATTTCGCAACGCTCGCATCAGATTGCAGCTAGTTCACAATGCCAGGCGGTGCTGCGTGAGTGTTCGAGACCCGCGCGTCTCACGACTATTTTGAGAACGGCGTTGTGCACCATTGCTGCTCGCAGGGCACGCCGTCGTGATCACCGTCCATTTCTACGCCTGGGCAATGACGCAGGAAATATGTGGCCTCTGCGCACGAGGTCATCTGTGAGCAATGCGTGCGGCCGTCGCATGAGAATCGAGCCGACTGGCTTTCCGTTTGTGGCGTCGCGATCGCGTGCGCCGATCCCGCCTGACTTCTCGTTCCATAAACGTAGTAGCCGCCGACTGCAACGAGCAAGACCAACATCGCGCTGACCAAACTGCTGAAAGAGGATCGGGCCGCCGCTGGACGTTCGCGCCGTGGCGAATTTCGGCGCGACGGTCGCTCCAGATAGGCGATGTTCAACGATTTTTTCCTGCCCGCCGAATCTGCCGCGACTTCGAATGAAATGCGTTCCCCGACCGTCGGGCGCCCCCCACCTTTCGGGAACGCAGAAATGTGGGCGAACAACTCGCCGTCACCGATATCCGGCGTCACAAAACCAAAGCCCCGGTCATCGTTCCATTTCGTCAATGTGCCGTCGAATCTCATGATCGTGGGTGACGTCAGGTCTGGTTGCGAGCGTTGTAGGTTAGGGTGAGTTCGGCGAAACCGCCACGGCGGAGGCGGTTTACTTCGTTGATTACTCGGTTTCGCTAAGCTCAGTGAAACACACGCGCTACTCCACTAGACCAGACGATTCCGTTCGTGCCAACACAATCGGTCGCACACGCTCCTGGAATTCGACGAGCAGAAGTCTGCAGTAGACGCCGCTCATGGGTTCCAACTGCTCACACAGGTCTGCAATATCCGGGTTGCCGGCCAGGTGAGCCACGAGCGCCTTTGCGGTGCTGTCCACGCCCACGCGATAGCGATTGATCTTGAGCGAGTCAATCCAGTATTCCAGCGCGCTGAATGTCCCAAAGGGACACTCGTCCTCAGCGGGCCAGCACTTTGTGACCATTCCCTTCTTCGGCGGTGCGTATGTTTCAAAGAAGAAAGGCTCGACCCCGGGCGGCGGATGGTTGCAATAACGATCCACCCCGGCCCAGTCAGCGCAATCAGCCAGCACCGGCAAGACCGCATCGGCAAGGTAGGCGGCGAAAACGCCCTGACAGGCTTTGAGTTCGTCCACGGTCTGCAGACTCAGGCGGAAGTGATCTGTCTTCTCGAGCGCGGGCACCGGCACTTTTGCATAGTGCGCAAAGCTGCCCAGCCTTGCGCGCAGACCACTCTCCAGAAACGGATAGTCCAGATCCACTTTCTTGACGCGTGCCAACAACGCCTTGTAGGCCGGGCTGTCCCATACGTGCACATGCACGGTGAACTTGAAGGGCGCCTGCCAGCCCTCGCAGACCAGGCTGAGCACATGATTGAAATCCGGGTAGTGGCGCACAAAGGCGCGGCGCGCGGCATCCCAAGCAAAGTCGTGTTGGGCCATCATGGGCTGCAAGGCGTCGCGCATATGCGCCAGGATCTGCGCCGGGCCTTGCAAGGCTGCATCGTCCGGCATGGCCGCCGTATTGGATTGCGCCAAGGGCTCGGCCTCGGCAAAACGCAGCGCGGTGTCGGGGGTTGTGAGCAGCGCGACGGCACGGCCGAACAGCAAGTCGATGCCACGAACGCCGTCCACCACCGTGGCGAAGTCGCGATTGCGGGCCATGTAAGCGGCAAATGAGGCTGCCAGCGATGGAATGGATAAGGCGCCCGCGCGGCGGTCGATCAGGCTGCCATCGGGGCCATGCTGGTTGGTATGGCGGTCGATACGAAACCAATCTTGGCAATCGTCGAGCACCGGGAGCACCGCGTCCGCCAAGTAGGTCTTAAGTTGTTCCATGTTGGCACGCATGCGGGACTGCGTGCCGACTCCCCAGCGGTAACCTAAATCCTCGAACAGCGCCGGATCGGGTCGAGCTGCCTCGGGCAGTTTGGCATGCGCGGCGAACTGCTTCATGTCGCAGCGGTACACCGTTAAGGGGAATTTTTCCGTGTCCCACTCGCAGAGGTAATGCTCGAAGGCCGTCAAGGCGCTACTTGCCCAACTCGATCCGACCCGGCACAGGCCATCGCGGTAGTAGAAGCTGATCCACCAGTGCGTGTTCGGCTGACGAAACGCCTCATCCGCTGCGTTCCAGACGAAGCCGTATCGCGCCATCAGCGGTTGCAGTTGCGCCTGCGCATACGCAAGCACCTCGGCCTTGCTCGGCTCCGCATCCGCTTCCGGCGACGGGGCCGCGAAGTCGACCGGCGCTCGCCCCGGCAGGGTCAACAGCCTGCCATCGGCCAGAGCCGCCTCGGCGGCCTGCATGTCGAACACCACCAGGCCCAGCGCCAGTGCAGCCCGGCGCACCGCGGGGATCGCGACGGCCAGCAGTTCGTCGTTCAGCCCGAGTACCAAGACCGGCCGATCGCTGCGCCCTGTCGGCGGAGCTTCGGCCCAGATCGACACGGCGTCGTCGCCATCGGGGTCGTCGTGGCTAACTGGAAACTGTTCGTTCAGCCGGCGCGCCAGCTCAATGAACTTCGGGTTCTGCTGCGTGCGCTGCTCGCTGAGTTGCTCTTCCAGCTGGCTTGCCTCGAAGAGGGTCGTGGGCACGGCCAGGTCCAGCCGCTGCTCCCATATCTGCAATACGTAACTCATGGTCGAGCAATCACTCCGTGAAATATCCGGAAGCGGGATAGCGAGGCGAGTTTCACTATTGACCGACGCTCCTGCGGTCGAGGTATGGCTGCCTCGATTCTGACGTTTACCAGCCATGATATTGCCCCAAGCCCTGTCGGCTGCCTACGCCCTTGTTCACACCGAAATGACGCCAGGCAAAAAAAGACCCCGGACGAATCCGGGGTCACCGTAGCGCCTGGCGGGATGATGCCGGGCGGGAGGAAATGGGACGCGGGCGGTGTTCGCGGGGGTGCCGGCGTCCCGAGGGTTGCGCTGTGCGATCAGGCGGTGGCGAGTTGCCGTTTGCCGCCGTGCTCGAGGCCACGTTGCAGCAGGCAGAAGGCGCATAGCAGCACGCCGACGGCGATGCGGGTCCACCAGGAACTGAGCGTGCCGTCGAAGGTGATCAGCGACTGGATCACGCCGAGGATCAGCACGCCGACCAGCGAGCCGGCGACATAGCCGACGCCGCCGGTGAGCAGGGTGCCGCCGATCACCACCGCGGCGATCGCATCGAGCTCCATGCCCTGCGCATGCAGGCCGTAGCCGGAGAGCATGTAAAAGGTGACGACCACGCCGGCGAGCGCGGAGCATGTGCCGCTGAAGGTGTAGACGAGGATCTTGGTGCGGCCGACCGGCAAGCCCATCAGCACCGCGGAGCGCTCGTTGCCGCCGATCGCGTAAACCGTGCGACCGAAGCGGGTGTAGTGGGCGAGAAACACGCCGAGCGCGACCACAGCGAGTGCAATCACCACGTTGATCGAGATGAAGTTCTCGCCCCACAGCATGATCTTGTGGTGCGCGATGGCCATGTAGGCGGGGTCCGTGATCTCGATCGAATCGATGCTGATGACGTAGCACAGGCCACGTGCGAGGAACATGCCGCCGAGCGTGACGATGAAGGGCTGCAACTGGAAGAAGTGGATCAGGCAGCCCATCAGCGCACCGAAGCCCGCGCCGATCGCGAGGCACAGTGGCACCACGACATACACCGGCCAGTGGTGATGCTCGACGAGGCTCGCCGACACCATGGTGACCAGCGCGATGATCGAACCGACCGACAGATCGATGCCGCCGGTGAGGATCACCAGGCTCATGCCGATCGCGACCACGACGAGGAAGGCATTGTCGATCAGCAGGTTCAGGAACACCTGGCTGGAGAGGAAGCCGGTGTAGGCCACTGCGCCGTAGCCAAAGGTCAGCACGAACAAGAGGCTCGTGACCGCCAGCGGCAGCAGGGCGGGGTTGAAGAGACGGTTGCGGCTCATCAGCGGGGCTCCCGACGCAGGTGTTGCAGCAAGGTGGCGCGGAAGCTGTCGGACTGCATCAGGCAGACCGTGAGCACCACCACCGATTTGACGACCATGTTGATTTCCGGCGGCACGCCCAGTGAGTAGATCGCGTAGGTGAGGCTCTGGATGATCAGCGCACCGATCAGGCTGCCTGCAAGCGAGAAGCGCCCGCCAGCGAGCGAGGTGCCGCCGAGCGTGACGGCGAGGATCGCGTCCAGCTCCATCAGCAGGCCGGCGTTATTGCCGTCTGCGCTCTTCACGTTCGAAGCGACGATCAGCCCGGCGATCGCGGCACACAAACCGCAGAACGCGTACACCATGATCAGGATGCGGCGGGCGTTGAGGCCGGCAAAGCGCGCCGCCACCGGGTTGATGCCCACCGCTTCGATGAACAGGCCCAGCGCGGTGCGATGCACCAGCAGCAACATCAGCAGCGCCACCGCGGCCACGATGTAGAGCGCGACCGGCAGGCCGAACAGGAAGCCGTTGCCGATGATGAAGAAGGGCTCGTAGTACACCGTGATGATCTGGCCTTCGGTAATCAACTGCGCGACACCACGGCCCGCCACCATCAGGATCAGCGTGGCGACGATAGGCTGCATGCCGGCACCGGCGACCAGCGCGCCGTTCCACAGCCCGCACAGCAGGCCGGCGCCGAGTGCGATCAAGAGTGCCAGCGCCATCGGGGTCTGCGACACATACACCGGTGTGCCGTTCTGGATGATCAGCGTGCCCCCGATCAGGCTTGCGGCCACTGCACCGCAGATCGCAACCACCGCGCCGACCGAGATGTCGATGCCGCGTGTGGCGATCACCGGCGTCATGCCGATCGCGACCAGCATCAGCGGCGCTGCGCGGTTGAGGATGTCGATCAGTGCGCCGTAGAGGTGGCCGTTCTTCACCGTGATGCTGAAGAAGTTCGGGTTGAAGGCGCCGTTGATGATCAGCAGCAGCGCGAGCGTGGCGCAGGGCCAGAACAGCCGGCGGCGGGTCAGCCCTTGCAGCGGGGCCGGCAGTGCGAAGCGGGCGGGTTGAGGCATGGTCTCGGCTTTCATTGTTCGGCTCCGGCGATCAGGCGGAACACGTCGCGCTCTTGCGCGCCGGCCCCGTCGATTTCACCGACCTTGCGGCGGTCGCGCAGCACCGCAATGCGGTCGCTCACACGCAGCACCTCGGCCATCTCGGACGAAATGAACAGGATCGCAAGGCCTTTGCGGCACTGCGCCTTCACCATGTCCATGATCTCCAGCTTGGCCGCCACGTCAATGCCGCGTGTCGGTTCGTCGAGGATCAGCATCTTCGGTTCGGTGGCGAGCCAGCGCGCGAGCAGCGCCTTCTGCTGGTTGCCGCCAGAGAGTTGGCCGATCGGCTTTTCGGCGTCCGGTGTGCGCACACCGAGCTGCGCGATCAGGCGGTCGGCGATCTCGCGCTGCTTGCGCTTCGGGATGTAGCGGAAGATGCCGCGCCGCGCCTGCAGCGCGAGCACGATGTTCTCGCGGATCGACAGTTCGGCGACGATGCCCTCGGTCTTGCGGTCTTCCGGGCAGAAGCCGATGCCCGCGCGGATCGCATCGGCCGGGCTGCGGAACTGGCGCTTGGCGCCGCCGCAATCCACGCTGCCGGCGTCTGCACGGTCGATGCCGAACAGCAGGCGCGCGGTCTCGGTGCGGCCGGAGCCGAGCAGGCCACCGAGCCCCAGCACGCGGCCGGCGCGGAACTCCAGATCGAGCGGTTGCACCGCGCCACGCTTGCCGAGGCCGCGGGCGCTGAACAGCGGGGCGCCGGTGTCCTGCGCGGCGTGTTCGGCGCTGGCGTCTTCGGCGGGGCGCGCGAAGGCGCTTTCTTCAATCGCGCGGCCAACCATCTTTTCGATCAAGGCCATGCGCGGCAGTTCGGCCGCGAGGTATTCGCCGACGAATTCGCCGTTGCGCAGCACGGTGATGCGGTCGGAGATCGCGTAGGTCTGATCGAGGAAATGCGTGACGAAGAGGATCGCGATACCGCGCGCCTTGAGCCCGCGCAGCGTATCGAACAGCCGCGCGACTTCGTCTTCGTCGAGGCTGGATGTCGGTTCATCGAGCACCAGGATGCGTGCGTCGGTCGACAGCGCACGCGCAATCGCGACCATCTGCTGGATCGCGACCGGGTAGTGGCCAAGTGGCAGCGATACGTCGACATCGACGTTCAACGCCTTCAGGGCGGCCACAGCGTCCTGCTGCATGTGCTTCCAGTTCACCATGCCGTGGCGCATCGGGAAGCGGCCGATGTAGATGTTCTCCGCCACTGAGAGATTCGGGCAGAGGTTGATTTCCTGATACACGGTGCTGATGCCCAACTGCTGAGCGTGCCCGACGCACTCGGGGTGCACGACCTCGTTGCCGAGGCGGATCTCGCCGGCGTCCGGCGCTTCTACGCCGGTCAGCACCTTGATGAGCGTGGATTTGCCCGCGCCGTTCTGCCCCATGAGGGCATGCACTTCGCCGGGAAAAAGGCGCAGCGCGGCTTTCGAGAGCGCATGAACGCCCGGAAAGCGTTTGTCGATGCCCTGCATTTCGAGCACCGGCTGTAAAGCGTTGACGACCATGACCGTCCCTTGCTGGAAAGGATTCCGTCGCGGGGCCCCGGCGGGCCACTACCGCGGGGATGCCCCGCGGCGGAACCGGTTGCGCGTCAGCCGTCGCACCGGGCGAGCCCGGTGCGATCAGGCGGGGCTCAATACTTGCGGTTCGGGAATTCCTTGGCCGCGACTTCCATCGGGAACACGCCTTCCTTCGTCACAATGCGCTTGGGCAGTTGCTTCCCGGCAACCACGGCCTTTGCGGCTTCCATCAGCTGCGGGCCGAGCTGCGGGTTGCATTCAACCGTGACGTTGAGCTTGCCGGCAATCATCGCCTCAAACGCGCCCTTCACGGCGTCGATCGAGATGATGATGATGTCCTTACCCGGCTTGAGGCCAGCTTCTTCAATGGCCTGGATCGCGCCGATCGCCATGTCGTCGTTATGTGCGTAGAGCACGTTGATCTTCTTGCCCTCGGCCTTGAGGAAGGCTTCCATCACTTCCTTGCCCTTGGCGCGGGTGAAGTCGCCGGTTTGCGAGCGGATGATCTTGAAGCGCGGTTGGGCCTTGATCACTTCTTCGAAGCCGTTCTTGCGGTCGATCGCAGGGGCGGAGCCAACGGTGCCTTGCAGCTCGACGATGTTCACATCGCCCTGGCCCTTGTAGTTGTCGAGCAGCCATTTGCCTGCGCGGCGGCCTTCTTCAACAAAGTCCGAGCCAATGAAGGTGACGTACAGCGAATCGTCCTTCACGCTGACGGCGCGGTCGGTGAGGATCACCGGGATCTTCGCGGCCTTGGCTTCCTGCAGCACGGTTTCCCAGCCGCTCTCCACTACCGGCGAGAAGGCGATCACGTCGACCTTCTGCGCGATGTAGGAGCGGATCGCCTTGATCTGGTTCTCCTGTTTCTGCTGTGCATCGGAGAACTTGAGGTTGATGCCGGCTTCCTTGGCCGACTGCTTGATCGACTGCGTGTTGGCGGTGCGCCACTCGCTTTCTGCCCCCACCTGTGCAAAACCAAGCGTGATCTTCTTGTCCGCTGCCTGTACGCCGGCAGTTGCTGCGAGCAGCAAGCCACCCGCCAGCGTGAGGACACAACGTCTGCTGATGCTCATCTTCTTGTCTCCTTTGGTGTTTGGGGCCTTTTTGGCGGGGCTCCGACCGCGTGTGCCTGTGTTTCCTGCTCCGGTCTTGCGGCGCTCTTTGGCGCCTTGTGTGATTTGAAATGCGCAGCCGCTGGACGCGGCATTCAACCAGTCAATCTTCGGGTGACTTAGTGCTTTAAAGCATAGGCCAGCTCGTTCCACCGAATTTCGTTACGGAAGGCTTCGATGCGCGTGTCGCGGCCGATCTGCAGGAACTCGATGTCGAGCATGTCGGCGAAGATGCGCAGCGTGTCGGCATCCAGCGCCTGCGTGAATACGGCGTGGTGCGCGCCGCCCGCGTGGATCCACGCTTCGGCCGACACCGCGAGGCTCGGCAGTGCCTTCCACACCGCACGCGCGGTGGGCAGCTTGGGCAGATCGTGCGGCGGGTCGATGACATCGAGCTCGCTGACGATCAGGCGGAAGCGGTTGCCCATGTCGATCAGGCTCGCGTTCACCGCCGGGCCGGCCTTGGCGTTGAAAATGAGGCGCGCCGGGTCATCCTTCTTGCCGATCGACAGCGGCAGCACGTCGAGCTTTGGCTTCATGTCGCCGGCGATCGAGGGGCAGACCTCCAGCATGTGCGAGCCGACGACGAGGTCGCCCGACATCGCGAAATCGTAGGTGTAGTCCTCCATGAACGAGGCGCCGCCCGGCAGGCCTTCGCTCATGAACTTAAGCGTGTGCAGCAGCGCGGAGGTCTTCCAGTCGCCTTCGGCACCGAAGCCGTAACCCTGCTGCATCAAGCGCTGCACCGCGAGGCCTGGCAGCTGCACGAGGCCGTGCAGGTTCTCGAAGGTGGTGGTGAAAGCGCCGAACTTGCCGCGTTCGAGGAAGTTCTTGATGCCCAGCTCGATGCGCGCGGCTTCCAGCAGGTTGACGCGTTTCTCGCCGCCCGCGCGCACGTTGTCGGCCAGCGTGTAGCTCGTTTCGTATTCATCCACCAGCGCCTTCAGGGCGCTGTCTTCGACCGCCTCGATGTCTTTCACGAGGTCGCCCATGCCGTAGCCATCGACCGCGTAGCCGAACTTGATCTGCGCCTCGACCTTGTCGCCCTCGGTGACCGCCACGTCACGCATGTTGTCGCCGAAGCGCGCCACCTTGAGTTGGCGCATGTCGTGCACCGCTGCGGCCACGCGAATCCAGCGGCCCAGCTTGGCCTGCGCGGCAGGGTCTTGCCAGTGGCCGACCACCACCTCGTAGCTCTTGCGCATGCGTGCGCCGATGAAGCCGAACTCGCGGCCGCCGTGCGCGGTCTGGTTCAGGTTCATGAAGTTCATGTCCATCGTCGCCCAGGGCACCGATGCGTTGAATTGCGTGTGGAACTGCATCCACGGCTTGTTGAGCGCCTGAAGGCCGGCGATCCACATCTTGGCGGGCGAGAAGGTGTGCATCCAGGTAATCAGGCCGACGCAGTCCGGCGCGTTGTTCGCTTCACGGCAGACGGCGAGGATTTCTTCCGCGCTCTTCACGGTGGGCTTGAGCACGAGTTTGAGCGGCAGGCCGGCTTCGGCGTTGAGGCCGGCGACCAGCTTCGTGGCGTTGTCCGAAACCTGTTGCAGCGTCTTCGGGCCGTACAGGAACTGGCTGCCGACGACGAACCAGACTTCGAGTTGTTTGTAGCGTTCCACGGTATGTCCTTCCTTGGATGGATGCGTGCGTCAGCCCCGGCCCTGGCCGTAGTAGGCCTTGGCGCCGTGCTTGCGCAGGTAGTGTTTGTCGAGCAGGTAGTCGGCGATCGGCCCCTGCCGTGGATTCAGTGAGAGCGTCAGCAGCGCCATGCGCGCGACCTCTTCGAGCACCACCGCGTTATGCACCGCGTCATCCGCCGACTTGCCCCAGGCAAAGGGCGCGTGTTCGGACACGAGGATGCCGGGCATCGCGAGCGGGCTGCGTTCGCCCAGCGTCTCGATGATCACGCTGCCGGTGTTCAGCTCGTATTCGCTCTCGACCTCGGCGTTGCTGAGCGGCCGCGTGCAGGGGATCTCGCCATGGAAGTAGTCGGCATGCGTGGTGCCGAAGGCCGGTATCGGCTTGTGCGCCTGCGCCCATGCGGTGGCATGGGTGGAGTGCGTGTGCACGATGCCGCCGATTTCGGGATAACGCCGGTACAGGGCCAGATGCGTCGGCGTGTCGGACGACGGGCGCAGCTCGCCTTCGACCTTTTCGCCGCTCAAGCTCAGCACCACGATATCGCGGGTGGTCATGTGCTCATAGGCCACGCCGGAGGGCTTGATCGCAACCAGGCCGCGCTCGCGATCCACGCCGCTGACGTTGCCCCAGGTGAAGGTGACCAGGCCGTGGCGGGGCAGGGCGAGGTTGGCTTCGAGTACCGCTTCGCGGAGGGCGAGGGTCGACATCAGTGGATCTCCGCCGCGAAGAGCGGTTCGCCGACCTTGGCCCATTCGAGGTAGCGCTGGTACAGCGCGTCGAACTTGCCGGTGCGTGCTGCATCGGGCGTGAAGGTGCGTTCGATGCGGCTGGCCATCTTCTGCTGCGCGGCTTCCACCGTACCGTAGGTGCCGGCTGCGACGGCCGCGAAGATTGCGGCGCCCAGCGCACAGCATTGATCCGACGCAACCACGTCGATCGGTCGCTGCATCACATCGGCGCAGACCTGCATCACCGTCGGCGCCTTGCGCGCGATACCGCCCATCGCGAGCACGCTGTTCACGGCGACTTTCTGGTCGATGAAGCATTCCATGATCGCGCGGGCGCCGAAGGCTGTTGAGGCGATGAGGCCGCCGAACAATGCGGGCGCATCGGTGCCGAGGTTGATGTCGGTGATGACGCCCTTGAGGCGTTGATTCGCGAAGGGCGTGCGGCGGCCGTTGAACCAGTCCAGCACCACCGGCAGGTGATCCAGATCCTGCGAGGCGGCCCAGGCCTCGGCGAGCGCCGGGATCAACTGTGCCTGCGCCTCGGCCAGCGGACCGGCGAGCGACGGGTTGTGTTTGGCAGCGAATTCGAGCGGCCAGCCGAGCAGGCGCGCGTACCAGGCGTAGATGTCACCAAAGGCGGACTGGCCCGCTTCGAGGCCGATCTTGCCGGGCAGCACACTGCCATCGACCTGGCCGCAGATGCCGGCGATGGCGCGCTCGCCAATCGTGGCGGCGTCCGCCATCAGGATGTCGCAGGTAGAGGTGCCGATCACCTTGACCAGCGTGTGCGGGCCGGCACCGCCACCGACCGCACCCATGTGGCAGTCGAAGGCGCCGCCCGAGATGATCACCGTATCGGGCAGGTTGAGCTTCTCGGCCCACTCCGGGGTGATTCGGCCGACCGGGCGTTCCGCCGTCCAGGTGTCGGCAAACATCGGGTACTGCAGCGCTTCGAAGAGTTTCGGATCGAGCGCTTCGATGAAACCGCGTTCGGGCAGGCCACCCCATTCCGGGTGCCAAAGACTCTTGTGGCCGGCGGCGCAGCGGCCACGGCGAATGTCCTGCGGACGGGTGGTGCCCGAGAGCAGGGCAGGCACCCAGTCGGCCAGTTCAACCCAGCTTACCGCTGCGCGGCGTACGCGCTCGTCCGCCGCGGTGACATGCAGGATCTTGGCCCAGAACCATTCCGAGGAATACACACCGCCGATGTAGCGGGTGTAGTCACGGAACTGGCCGCTGCGCGCCAGCGCGTTGATCGCTTCGGCTTCGTCGATCGCGGTGTGGTCCTTCCACAGCACGAACATCGCATTCGGGTTGTCGGCGAAGTCCGGATGCAGCGCCAGCACATGGCCGGCTGCGTCCACCGGCGCCGGCGTTGAGCCGGTGGAATCCACACCGATGCCGACCACCGCGGCGCGTTGCTCGGCGCTGAGTTGGGCGACAACTTCGCGCACCGCTGCCTGCATCGACTCCATGTAATCAAGCGGGTGGTGGCGAAACTGGTTGCGCACCGGGTCGCAGAACTCGCCGCGCTTCCAGCGTGGATACCAGGCGACATGGGTGGCCAGCTCTGCGCCGTCGCCGCAGCGCACCGCCAGCGCACGCACTGAGTCACTGCCGAAATCGAGGCCAATCGCGATGGCGCTTGAAGGGCTTGCTTGCACGAATCGAATCTCCAGACAGCGGCATCGCGTTGATGCCATCGATGTGGCGAACCTTAGGAGTTCGAGTCAGAGGGGTGTCAGGAGGGGGCGGCTGGCTTCATGCACTTTTCGGCTATGACCCCGAATGTTGCGGCGCAGTAAATGGATGGACTGACTGAGTTCTGTCGTAGTTATGGACAAAACGGCTGAGTCCGCCTGTTTGGTCTTGCAGAGCCTTTTATGGGTCGATCATCGGGACTTATGATCCGTTCCGCGTCGTCGAGCAGCCTTGAGGTGGGGAGTCAAGTTGGTCTTCAAGGCAAGTAAATGCAAGGTTTGGCGTGCATTTCTGTGTTTCGGGTTGGACTGGCCTGTGCGTGCTGGCCGACGCGAAATCGGGCGGTTCAGTGGGTGCATTTCACGCAAAACACTGGATGCAAGGGCGCCCGAACAGTTGTGCTCGGTGCTGTTTTATGGATTTTTGTGTGGAACGCGGGGTGCGCCGATATGGACGAATGGCGGGCCCCGGATGTGGAGAGAGTCACTACCGGGGGCGGTAGTGATGCAGGAGGCGGCAGGCCGAACCGGCTGCCGGACAAGGGGGCGTGGCGCACCGCAGAAGAGCGGGGGCTGCACTCCGGACACAAACAAGACAGGAGACGAGAAGATGCAACGCAGAACTGCTTTGGCGACCGCGCTGGCCTTGGCCGCAGCCGCCTACATGCCCGTACTGAGCGCGGCCGACAAAGGCTTGGTGGGGATCTCGATGCCGACCAAGTCCTCGGCACGCTGGATCGCCGACGGCAACAACATGGTCAAGGTCTTCCAGAGCCGCGGCTACAAGACCGACCTGCAGTACGCAGACGACGACATCCCGAACCAGCTCGCGCAGATCGAGAACATGGTCACCAAGGGCGTCAAGGTGCTGGTGATCGCGTCGATCGACGGCACCACGCTGACCGATGTGCTGCAGAAGGCGCACGACAAGGGCGTCAAGGTCATCGCCTATGACCGCCTGATCAAGAACTCGAAGAACGTCGACTACTACACCACCTTCGACAACTTCCAGGTCGGCGTGATCCAGGCGCAGTCGCTCGAGAACGCGCTGGGTCTGAAGCAGGGCAAGGGCCCATTCAACATCGAGCTGTTTGGCGGCTCGCCGGATGACAACAACGCCTTCTTCTTCTACAACGGCGCGATGTCGGTGTTCGACCCCTACATCAAGAGCGGCAAGCTCGTGGTGCGCTCCAAGCAGATGGGCATGGACAAGGTTTCGACGCTCCGCTGGGACGGCGCTGTTGCGCAGGCGCGCATGGACAACCTGCTGTCGGCCTTCTACACGAAGGACAAAGTCAACGCGGTGCTGTCACCGTATGACGGTCTGTCGATCGGCATCCTCTCCTCCCTGAAGGGTGTTGGCTATGGCACGGCCGGTCAGCCCTGGCCGTACGTCAGCGGCCAGGATGCGGAGATCCCGTCGGTCAAGTCGATCCTGCGCGGCGAGCAGTACTCCACCGTGTTCAAGGACACGCGTGAGCTCGCGAAGGTCACGGCCGACCTGGTCGACGCGGTGCTGCAGGGCAAGCAGCCGGTGATCAACGACACCAAGACCTACAACAACGGCGTGAAGGTCGTGCCGTCCTACCTGCTCAAGCCGGTTGCCGTCGACAAGACCAACTACAAGCAGGTGCTGGTGGATAGCGGCTACTACACCGCCGACCAGCTGAAGTAAGCCGGATGCGGTGCCGCGCGGTGCGGCACCGCTGCGTTTGAAACCGAGTGGGCGGTGCGCCGCACGCCCGGTAATCGGAGGAGCAGAGTGGAATCCATCCTCGAGATGCGCGGCATCACCAAGCGCTTTCCGGGCGTGGTTGCGCTGAAGGACGTGAACCTCGCGGTGCGAGCCGGCGAGATCCACGCGATCGTCGGCGAGAACGGCGCGGGCAAGTCGACGCTGATGAAGGTGCTCAGCGGCGTGTACCCCTACGGCAGCTACGAAGGAACGATCCGCTTCGAAGGGCGGGAACAGCGCTTCGAATCGATCGGCGACAGCGAAGAACAGGGCATCATCATCATCCACCAGGAACTGGCGCTGGTGCCGATGCTGTCGATCGCCGAGAACATCTTTCTTGGCAACGAACAATCACGTCGCGGCATCATCGACGAGGCACAGACACATCGCCGCACGGTCGAGCTGCTCGCGAAAGTAGGGCTCTCGGAGTCGCCGGATACGCCGGTCGGAGACCTGGGCGTCGGCAAGCAGCAGCTGGTTGAGATCGCGAAGGCGCTCTCCAAGCGTGTGAAGCTCCTGATCCTCGACGAACCGACGGCGAGCCTGAACGAGAACGACAGCCAGGCGCTGCTCGACCTGCTGCTGGAGTTCCAGTCGCAAGGCATCACCAGCATCCTGATCTCGCACAAGCTCAACGAAGTCTCGCGCGTCGCCGACACCATCACCGTGCTGCGCGACGGCTCAACGGTCACCTCACTCGACTGCAGCGGCGGGCCTGCCAGCGAGGATGTGATCATCCGCAACATGGTCGGCCGCGAGATGGCCGATCGCTACCCGCCGCGCACGCCGAATATCGGCGATGTCGTGTTCGAGGTGCGTGACTGGACCGTGATGCATCCGCTGCACCGCGAGCGCGAGGTCACCAAGGGTGTCAGCTTGAACGTGCGCCGCGGCGAGATCGTCGGTATCGCCGGCCTGATGGGCGCGGGGCGCACCGAATTTGCAATGAGCCTGTTCGGCCGCTCATACGGCCGGCATGTGAAGGGCAACGCCTTCCTGAAGGGCGCGCAGATCGACGTCAGCAGCGTCGAGCGTGCGGTGCATAACGGTCTGGCCTACGTCACCGAAGACCGCAAGGGCTACGGCCTGGTGCTCGAGAACGAGATCCAGCACAACATCTCGCTGGCACACCTGAAGGGTGTCGCCGCGCGTGGGGTCATCGACGTTGGCCGCGAGTTCTCGGTCGCCACCGAGTACCGCCGCAAGATGCGCATCCGCAGCGCGGACGTGTTTCAGCACGTTGGCAACCTGTCGGGCGGCAACCAGCAGAAGGTCGTGCTCTCGAAGTGGCTGTTCTCGGAGCCCGAAGTGCTGATCCTCGACGAGCCGACTCGCGGCATCGACGTTGGCGCGAAGTTCGAGATCTACAGTCTGATGGCGCAACTGGCGGCCGAGGGCAAATGCATCATCCTGATCTCGTCCGAAATGCCCGAACTGCTGGGCATGAGCGACCGGATCTATGTGATGAATGAAGGTGCTTTCGTGGCCGAAATGCCGGCCGCCGAAGCGAGCCAGGAAAAAATCATGCGGGCCATCGTCACGGCCGGCAAAGAAGGCTGAAGTCGGGAAATGAAAGACATGGATACGATGATGGAAAGTGCGGCACCGGCCGCCAGCCGTGGCAAATCCCTGCTCGGCTTTGTGAAGACCAACCTGCGTGACTACGGCATGCTGTTCTCGCTGGCGGTCATCATGGTGTTCTTCCAGTACATGACCGAAGGCACGCTGCTGCAGCCCCTGAACATCACGAACCTGGTGCTGCAGAACAGCTATATCGTGATCATGGCGCTGGGCATGTTGCTGGTGATCGTTGCCGGGCATATCGACCTCTCGGTCGGTTCCGTTGCAGGTTTCATCGGCGCGCTCGCTGCGGTGCTGATGGTCAATTACCACTGGCACTATCTGCCGGCGGCGCTCGTATGCCTGGGCGTCGGCGCGGTGGTCGGCGGCCTGCAGGGCTACCTCGTAGCCTTCCACAAGATCCCGTCCTTCATCGTCACGCTGGGTGGCATGCTGGTGTTCAAGGGGCTGGCGCTGGCCTTGCTCGCCGGGCAGTCGGTCGGCCCTTTCCCGCCCGAGTTCCAACTGCTGTCTTCGGGGTTCATCCCAGATCCATTTGCTGGTGAAGCGCTACGGCTGACCTCGATGGCGCTCGGCGTTGTCGGTGCGGTAGCGCTGCTTTATACCGGGCTGCGGGCGCGGGCGAACAAGACGCGCTACGGTGCGCAGGTTGAGCCGCTAGGCCTGTTCCTCGCGAAGACCGGCATCTTTGCAGCGGCGATCCTGTTCTTCACCTACCTGCTCTCCAGCTACAAGGGCCTGCCGAACGTGCTGGTGATCATGCTGGCGCTGACGCTGATGTTCGACTTCGTTACCAAGCGCACGACGATCGGTCGCCGCATCTACGCGCTGGGCGGCAACGAGAAGGCCGCACGGCTGTCGGGCATCAAGACCGAACGGCTGTCCTTCCTCGCCTTCGTCAACATGGGCGCGCTTGCGGCGCTCGCCGGCCTGGTCTTCGCTGCGCGGTTGAATACCGCAACGCCGAAGGCGGGCCTGGGTTTCGAGCTCGACGTGATCGCCGCCTGCTTCATCGGCGGCGCGTCGGCCTCCGGCGGGGTGGGCAAGGTCATGGGCGCAGTGATCGGCGCATTCATCATGGGCGTGATGAACAATGGCATGTCCATCCTGGGTATCGGTATCGACTACCAGCAGGTGATCAAAGGCCTGGTGCTGGTCGCCGCCGTGTTCGTCGATGTCTACAACAAGAACAAGTGAGCGCTTGCGATGCATGAGCCGATGCCGGCATCCGCGATGAACTACGGCGACAATGGGGGCAAGCAGCTCAACCCCTTGTTGCCGGGCTATTCCTTCAACCTGTATCTGGTAGCAGGGGTGACCCCGATCATCGAGAACGGGCCGCTGGATTTCTTCATCGACCGCCCGAACGGCATGAAGGGCTTCATCATCAACATGACGGTGAAGGGCGAGGGCAAGGTGGTTGACGGCGATGAATCCTTCATCTGCCGCACTGGCGACCTGCTGCTGTTCTCGCCTGAAACCCCGCACTACTACGGCCGCGCGCCGGGCAGCCCGGACTGGTATCACCGCTGGGTGTACTTCCGTCCGCGTGGCTACTGGGCCAACTGGCTAAAATGGCCACACCCGACGCGACGCGTGGGCAAGCTGAGCCTCGGTTCGCCGGAACTGATCGCCGAGTTCGATGCGCTGTTCCAGGAAATCGACCGCACCCATCGCGGCGAGCGGCGCACGTCGGAAGAGCTCGCGATCAACCTGCTCGAACGGCTGCTGATCCGGGCCTACGAAGAGCGCCCGGAGAATCTCCCCAAGCCGATCGACAGCCGCGTGCAGGCTGCTTGCCAGTTCATCGCCAAGAACCTTGCCGACGACCTGGGGCTGGACGACATTGCGCGGCATGTGTGCCTGTCGCCCTCGCGGCTCGCCCACCTGTTCCGCGAGCAGATGGGCATGAACATCGTGCGCTGGCGCGAAGATCAGCGTGTGTTGTTGGCAAAGCACCTGCTGCAGAGCACGCGCACGCCCGTATCGCGCGTTTCGGAAATCGTTGGCTACGAAGACCAGCTCTACTTCTCGCGCGTGTTCCGAAAACGGGTCGGCATCAGCCCGAGCGGCTATCGCAAGTCCTGCGACACCGAGCCTCATCCGCTGGTCGATCCGCAGTTGATGGCGCCGCTATCGAACTTTGCCTTCGAGGCCTTGCAGAAAGGGATCAGGGGATGACAATCCGCCTCGTGGCGCTTGATCTGGACGGTACGCTGCTCGACAGCCGCTTGCAGATCCGCCCCGAGTCGGTTGCGTCAATCACAGGTTTGCGTGAGCGCGGTGTCGACGTGATGCTGGTGACCGGTCGTCACCACGCCGCAGCGGCCCCTTACCATCGCGCGCTCGGTCTTGAACTACCGGCCATCTGCTGCAACGGCACCTACCTGTACGACTACGCGCGTGGAGAGGCGCTGATGCCGAATCCGTTGTCGCGCACCCAGGCGCTGTTCCTCCTGCGCAAGATTCGCGAGAGCGGCATCCACGCTTTGATGTACATCCGCGATACCATCACCTACGAGCGCATCGAACCCCACCTAGCGCGCTTGCTCAAGTGGATCGAGACGCAGCACCCGTCAGACCGCGCCGCCTTCCAGCAAGTCGCTCGATTCGAGGATGTGGCGGTCACCGCCGACATCGTCTGGAAGTTCGCGCTCACGCATCCGATCGCGGAGCCCTTGGTCGAGCTCGTTGCGGAGGTTCAGCGTGAAATGGGGTTGGCGTGCGAATGGTCAGGCAGCAACCGCGTGGATATCGCGCAAGGCGGCAACAGCAAAGGTGCGCTGCTCGCCCGCTGGCTTGCCGAGAACGCCATCGCCCCTGAAGACGTGATCGCCTTTGGCGATAGCCCCAACGACATCAGCATGCTTGAACTCGCTGGCGTTGGCGTTGCAATGGCGGGCTGCCTGCCAGAAGTCCGCGCGGCCGCAGACTGGCTCGCGGGGCCCAACGATAGCGACACCATCGCCCGCACGCTCGAACGGTTCGTCACCTGACACTCCCGGCTACATGCCCCTCCGCCTAGGCAGCGGAGCCTGAGGCTTATGGGTCAGTTTGATCGCGCTGGTGTGCGTTTTTGGGGCGACGCTCAGGCCTCTGCGTCGGCCCAGCAGTTGGGCGTTTCGTACAGCCGAACCCGAGCGAGCTTCAGCCGACCGGCATACGCGTTGTCAAAATGCGGTGCGAGGGTGTCAAACGCAATTCGTGCCAGATTCTCGGCCGTTGGCACGAGCGCTAGGACGACCGTCTTGTGATCCGGCAGCGATTCCAGAAAGCTGCGGACCGCCGTATCGTCGGCGTGCACCAGGAACGCGTGATCCCAGCGATCGACGATCTCGCGTTTTGCGATGAATTTGACGTCGGAAAAATCCAGCAGCATCCCTTCGTCCGACGACCCCTTGGTACTGATCGGCTCGCCTTGCAGCGTCAGTTCCAGCGTGTAGCGGTGGCCATGCAGATTGCGGCACTGGCTGGCGTGGTGCGGGATTCGATGACCTGCATCGAACTCCAGGCGGCGGGTAATTTTCATGTTCTGCGGTCTTACGGGTGCGTTGGTGCTGCCTGCTGAGTCCGTACCGGAGTCAGCAAAAGAAAACGGCATCCTGCAGGATGCCGTTTTTCATTATGCCGGGAAGTCGGGGCTTAGCCAGCCTTCTTCTTCGCCTTGGCTTCCTTCTTCAGATTCTTCAGCAGATCCGGATCGGCCTGCTTCAAGTACTCGATCACGTCCAGATCATCCTTGCGGATCTTGCCGATGTCGACCTGTTCAACGTGCACCAGACGGAGCAGGGCTTGAACCGGGCGCGGAATGTTGCGACCGCTTTCATAGCGCGAGCCCCCGCTCTGCGTGACGCCGATCTTCGACCAGAACTGGGATTGATTCAGTCCAAGCTTGCGGCGGATCTCGCGAACATCAACCTTGTCGTTAGTACTCTTCATGATGGCAACCTCACTTCGTTTTTTTGCGCTTCCCCGACCGTCGTTATAAAAACGGCCTGCCTTGCGAAGACCGGAAACTGATCGTCCAGTTCCCGAATTATAGATCAATATCTGATTGCCATAGTTCCATATGCCAAGCCATTGTGCGAGCAACTGTTAAACAGTGTCACCCGGGATCTGCGGCGGGCAGGGGAGTTCGTGTACAATCGCGGGTCCTACGCGAAACAGATAAGACGATGGCTCTGATTGTTCAAAAGTACGGCGGCACGTCGGTTGGTACCACTGAGCGTATCAAGAACGTGGCCAAGCGGATCGCCCGCTTCCAGAAGGAAGGTCACCAGCTGGTGATTGTTGTCTCCGCGATGACCGGAGAGACCAACCGCCTGATCGGTCTGGCCAAGGATATTCAGGCCTCACCCGATCCGCGTGAGCTGGACGTGGTCGTGTCGACGGGTGAGCAGGTCACCATCGGATTGCTGTCGATGGCGCTGATGGAGCAGGGCCTCAAGGCGCGCAGCTACACCGGCCCGCAGGTCCGCATCCTGACTGACAACACGCACACCAAGGCGCGCATCCTCAAGATCGACGAGGACCGTATCCGCCAGGATCTGGACGAAGGCCATGTCGTTGTCGTGGCCGGTTTCCAGGGTGTCGACGAGGCCGGCAACATCACGACCTTGGGGCGCGGCGGTTCCGATACCACCGGCGTTGCGCTGGCCGCAGCCCTGCACGCCGATGAATGCCAGATCTACACCGATGTCGACGGCGTCTACACGACCGACCCGCGCATCGTTCCGGAAGCACGCAAGCTTGATCGCATCACCTTCGAAGAGATGCTCGAGATGGCCAGCCTTGGCTCCAAGGTGCTGCAGATCCGCTCTGTCGAATTCGCTGGCAAATACAAAGTCAAACTGCGCGTGCTCTCCAGCTTCCAGGAAGATGGAGAGGGCACGTTGATTACCGTTGAGGAAGATAGCAGCATGGAACAGCCGATCATTTCGGGTATCGCGTTCAACCGTGACGAAGCCAAGCTTACGGTTCTCGGCGTGCCGGACCGTCCCGGTATCGCTTATCAGATTCTCGGCCCGATCGCGGATGCGAACCTGGATGTCGACATGATCATCCAGAACGTCGGCCACGACGGCACCACCGACTTCTCCTTCACCGTCAATCGCAGCGAGTTCGACAAGGCCCGCGGCGTGCTCGAAGAGGTCAAGGCCCATATCGGCGCCCGTGAAGTGGTCGGCGACAAGGGTATCTGCAAGGTGTCTGCCGTAGGCGTTGGCATGCGCTCGCATCCGGGCGTCGCGAGCAAGATGTTCCGCACGCTGGCAGAAGAGGGCATCAACATCCAGATGATCTCGACTTCCGAAATCAAGATTTCTGTCGTGCTCGACGAGAAGTACCTGGAGTTGGCTGTTCGCGTGCTGCACAAGGCTTTCGAGCTGGATCACGCGAACTAAAGTTGTACCGGCGCGATTGACGGCGGAGGTAAAAAACCGCTATAGTCGCGCCTCTTAAGTGCGGAGAGTTGGCCGAGAGGTCGAAGGCACTCCCCTGCTAAGGGAGCATACGGGCTAAAACTCGTATCGAGGGTTCGAATCCCTCACTCTCCGCCAAACAGAAAAATGCAGGTGTTAAAAAAATACTTGCAAAGCGGAATTAGGTAGTCTATAGTTCTGCTCTCGGTTGCACCCGTAGCTCAGCTGGATAGAGTACCTGGCTACGAACCAGGGGGTCGGGCGTTCGAATCGCTCCGGGTGTACCAACTTCTTCAAGCACTTAGCCCAGTCTTCGGACTGGGCTTTTTGCTTTCTGGCCCTCCGGCAGTGTTCTGGTGCCCGTTTGGTGCCCGTATGTCAAAACCTAGGTTCTGAGGGAATGGCGGAGAGTAGCGCTGAGTTTGAACTCCAAGAGTCTGCGGACATGTGCGCACGGGTTCGGCGGGCCGAGTTACTGCAGACCTTCACCGATAATCTGCCTCGGGTGCGGAGACGGCCCGCATTCCAGAAGCTATGGACCGATGAGGCGCTAGCAAAATGGGTTCGTCGCTACCGGTTCGGAGCTGACGCGAGCTGGCTTTCGTCAGATTCAAGACCAGCGGCAAGTCGCATCGTTCGGCGTGTTGCGGAGCTTGTTGGTGACTACATCGCTTTGCAGAGAGGGACTGAGGCGGGATTATGGACTGCCTCTTTAAACAGCTCGGAGAGAGGACCCACGCTGGCTTGAACCGGCCGTTCCGGAGGACTGCTTCCGGCGGGGGGGCTAGCGTTCGTAGTACTTAGCGGTCGTTCGTGGGTTTGCCTCTTGACCGACCGCTTTGGCCGAGGACTTGGTGGCGAGAGGCAATCCGGTCTGACCGCCGTCCTCAGTTTCCCGACGTTCCCGGAACAAGAAGCCGAACGCCTAGATTTGGCCGTCTGGAGATGGTCACGGTCACGGCCAGCAGCTGATGCCAGCGATGACCGCCAAGGTGGCTACCAGTTGCCCGCGCCTGCAGTCAGGTTAGTGCGGATGCTTTGTAGCCTGGGGCTAGCAGGGGTCGATAGCGGCTATCGAGGAGGGGCGCTCCCACGTGCTAATGGTGCTGGCTGATGCGGTCGATGGACGTCTGTTGAGGATCACCTAAAACTGACCCAGCGCGATCATTGAAAATTGACCCACCCTGCAAGGCTACCCGAGGGGGCCTTGGTCTGTGAAAGTCAGTTGTTCCTGCGGTTCGGTTTTTCCTCCTTTTCGTTTCTTGGATGATGCGGCGCGAAGTGCGTCAGCGGTGGTTGTGCTGTGCCGGAAGCGCCAGGAATCGTTGCCCGTCTCCACGATGTGGCAGTGATGGGTGAGGCGATCGAGGAGCGCCGTGGTCATCTTCGCGTCGCCGAACACGGAGCCCCACTCGGAAAAGCTGAGGTTGGTGGTGATCACAACGCTGGTGTGCTCGTAGAGCTTGCTCAGCAGGTGAAATAGCAAGGCGCCACCCGCCTGGCTAAACGGCAGATAGCCGAGCTCATCGAGGATCAGCATGTCGGCGTACATCAGCCGATGCGCGATCTGTCCGGCCTTGCCGGCTGCCTTCTCCTGTTCGAGCGCGTTCACCAACTCAATCGTGGCGTGAAAGCGCACCCGCTTGCCGTGTCGCTGCACCGCTTCCACGCCGAGCGCGGTAGCCAGATGCGTCTTGCCGGTGCCGGGACCGCCAATGAACACCACGTTGTGCGCGGCTTCGGTGAAGGCCGTGGTGTGCAGCGTATCGAAGAGGGCTTGGTCGACGCGTGCGGCCGCAAAATCAAAGCCCGCCCGATCGCGATGCGCCGGGAAGCGCGCCGCACTCATCTGATAGGCGATCGAACGCACCGTGCGTTCGGCCGTTTCAGCTTCGAGCAGTTGTTCGATGAGCGCCTCGGGGCCGAGCGCAGCATGCTGGCAGCGGGCCAGCAGTTCCGGCCAGTTGGCCGCCATGCCATGGAGTTTGAGCGCCTTCAGGCGCATCACAATCGCGTTGCTCATTGCAGCCCTCCGCGCAGTCGGTCGTAGCGATCCACATCGGCCCGCGGCTCCTCGCTGAGGGTCAGCACCAAGGCGGCGGTTGATACATGCTTGGGCGTGCCCTCCTTGAGCCGCGCGAGCACGTTGAGGACATGCTCGGCGCTGGGGCGGCCGGCCTCCAGCGCGAGTTCGGCCGCGACCAGCACGGCGTCGAGCCCATGGATCGGCACGGCCGCGAGCACCTGCGCCATCACGCGATCTCCCCCGGCGTGGCGCAGCAGGTGACGCTGCAGGCGCTGCAGCGCCTCGGGCATGACGCGAAACGGTGCGCCGTTGCGCAACGCACCGGGTTTGGTCTGCACCAGGTCGATGTAGTGACGCCAGTCGTAGCGCGTCTGATCGCGCTCGAAACAGCGCGGATGACGCGCGACTTCGATGCCACCTTCGGCGATCAGCGCGAGCTCTTCCGGATAGATGCGCAGGCTCAACACGGCATTCACGTGTGCGGTCGGCACGCTATAGCGATTGCGCTGGAAATGAATCAGCGCGGTGTGCGAGACGCGTACCGGGTGTTCGATGTAGCCATCGAAACGTTGGGCGAGCGGCAGCAACTGGGCGCGCTCATCCTGCAGCACGTCGGCGACAGTCAGCAGCGGCCAGTCCGGATGCGCAGTGTCTTCCCAGCTCTGGCGACAACGCGAGGCGAGCCAGTCGTTCAGGTGCGCCAGATCCGGCCAGCGCTGCTCGGCCGCCTCGCGCCAGATCGTGCGTCGCTGATCCTGGACGTTCTTCTCGACAATCCCTTTCTCCCAACCGCTGGCGCGGTTGCAGAACTCGGGCTCGAACAGGTAGTGCGAACACATCGCGGCGAAGCGTGCATTCACCGCACGCGCTTTGCCGACGCCGACCTTATCGACAGCCGTTTTCATGTTGTCGTAGATGCCGCGCCGCGGCACACCACCGAAGGCGCCAAACGCGCGTGCATGCGCATCGAACAACATCTCATGGCTCTGGCTCGGGTAGGCGCTAAGCCAGAACGCACGCGAGGCGGCAAGCTTGGTATGCGCGACTTCCAGGCGCCGACGCAGGCCGCCGATGAAGACGTACTCGCAACTCCAGTCGAACTGGAAGGCTTCCCCGAGTTCGAAGGCGAGCGGCACAAACGCCGCACGCCGGGGCGCGGCCGCCTGCGCTTCGCGCCAGCGGCGCACCCATACCACCACGCGCGGGTAGCTGCCGCAATAGCCCAACGCCTGGATCTGCTCGAAAAGCGCTTTGGCCGTACGACGCTCGCGCACCGGTCGATGCGCATCGGCGCGCAGCGCCGCTTCCAATTGCTCGGCCCACGGCGCGACCACGCTGGGGCGCTCGCGCTTCGCGTACCTCGGTTCGGTTACGCCCTCCTGGCGCAACCACTCACGCACGGTGTTGCGCGACAACCCCGTGCGACGACTCACCTCGCGGATGGACAGTCCATCGCGCAAATGCAGCCGCCTGATCTTGGCCAACATGCCCACGCTGATCACTCCTGTTTCCCCCGCTCAGCTCAGAGCGGGACAGTGTCTCTACGTGGGTCAGTTTTCGGCGATCGCGGACCCTATAAGTGGGTCAGTTTTTGGTGATCCTCAACAGCCTTGGCGCGAAGTAATGGCGTTGAAAGGGCTCGCTACGACGCGGGCAAGATGGTGTCCGCAGTGCTTCGCAGAGGACCTCGCGGAAAGCCGTGACCCCTATTTTCGTCTGGGTTGGGACATTGGTGCTGTCACCGCCTGCTATCGCCATCGTGTCGTCTTGGCCGATACCTGTCCAGACTGCGGTCGTGTCGGGACCCGCCACAAGGGTACTTATGTTGTTCCGGGGTGGTGTTGTCACTGTGGTTCATTCTTGGGGACCGGGGAGGCGGGGTGCCGGCCCGCTTCGCCTGAAGAGCTATGGACAGCCCGCCAGGTCGGATTGCTGTTGGCGGAACAAGGCTCGCTTACGCAGACGCCCTCGCGACAGTTTTGGCGCGACGCCGTGGTGGAGGTCATCAGCCGGATGGATAGTGGCAAGAGTGCGGTATTTGCGCGCAGGGTTGGTTTGAGCAAGTCGACCCTCCACCACTGGCTTCAGCAAGATGGCATCCCGACACTGGCGGGTAGCCTTGCCATCGCTGCGCATGCTGGGCTGGCCCTGCCAGCAATGCTCCGAGGCGATTTGTCCGGCTGGACTCCCCCGCAGATGGGGCAGTTAGAGCTTCCGCTTTCGACGAAGGGACACGACAGACGGGGGACGCCTCGCCATCTGGATTGGAATGAAATTCGAATGAGGCTGACTGAGTTTGCTCACTCGCCCAACCCAATCAGCGTCTCGGAAGCAGGGCGCTGTCTCGAAGTTGATGCGCGCCATCTCTATTTGCGTGCAAACCGCGAGGCGCGCGTTTTGGGCGAGCGCTGGAAGGCGCATCTGAGGATGAACGCTGAAGCTAGGCAGGCTCACGCTCGACCCTATGTCGAAGCGGCATGCCGTGCCGTGCTCGACGAAGGTCGGGCCATCAGCCTGCGCGAACTCGAAACGCGTGTCCCCAAACCGATTCTCGCGAGTGTCGATTCACTCTTCGACATGGTTGACGAAGTTCGGGCGACCATTCATCGACAAAGCTAAGTCGGGGGCGTCAGGCCCTCAGTCCTCGGCGGTTCCCTATGAACGCCGCGAAAGCAAAAAAAAGCCGGCAGATTTGCCGGCTTTATTGTTTCCTGCGTCCGACCGTGAGGGCGCTCCCGCGCATGTCACAAAACGTCGGAAAATCAAAATATGTCCCGTCGGAACATCAAGCATAAGGTGGCCAGATGGCCACTTTATGCTTAACGGGACAGCCCTTGTTGCATCTACTTGGATGCTATTTTGGTGGAGGCGGCGGGAATCGAACCCGCGTCCGAAAGCCCTCTACAACTGGATCTACATACTTAGTCGGCCTATTTTGATTTAACCCCGCACTTAGCCGGACGACAGGCCGGTACGAAGCGAGTCACCTTGGATTTAGTTCTGCGCCAAGTAACCCGACGCATCACGATTCTCTGTAAATGACACTGCTGCGGGTTGCCCCGCCTGACCCAGAGACCAATCAGTGCAGTGGTCCAGCCTTAAGCGGCTAGAGCGAAACGCTCGTCGTTGGCGTTTGTGGTTTTCCAGATGGATTTACGAGGTGACTGGTCCTCGGTATGCACCAAGCTGCTTCGCGACCCCCGTCGAGACCAGGTCGCCCCCATGTTCTTGATATTGGGTTCCCGGACGCGTTTTCAAGGCAGCCGGGAAAGTCGCTCATTGTACGTTGATGCTGAACACGACGTCCAATAAAGCTTCCGGTGTCGGCGCGATATGGTCGGCGCCCCACTCATGGATTGCTTCGCCCTCGCCGAGATAGCCCCAGGCAGCGGCGATCGTGCACATCCCTGCGGCTTTCCCTGCCTGAATGTCGCGCAGATCGTCGCCGACGTAAATGCTGTGGGTGGGCGCGACGTTTGCGCGCTCACACGCCATGAGCAGCGGCGCCGGGTGTGGCTTGGGGTGCGCTGCAGAGTCGCCGCTGATGACGCATGCGGCGCGCTGCATGAGGCCCAGTGCGTCGACCAGCGGCTCAGTGAAGCGTGCATGCTTGTTGGTCACGATGCCCCATTTGATGCCGCGCGATTCAAGCGTGGCGAGAACGCCTGGCATGCCATCGAAGAGCCGGGTGTGCCGGCAGATGCCCGCTGCGTAGTGCTTGAGCACGCGCTGCGCGAGTGTCTGGTAATTGGTATCGTCGGGGCCGATGCCGAGTCCGACCCGGAGCAGACCGCGTACGCCCTGGGATGTGACTGGTCGCGTCGCTTCGATCGGAAGCAGGGCGACCCCTTCTTCCTCAAGCACATGGTTAAGCGCTGCGCCGAGGTCCGGCGCGGTGTCGGCCAGCGTGCCGTCCAGATCGAACAGCACGCAGCACGTCGGGGCTTGGGTCATGCGGGTTTGCGGCAGCGGACGAGATAGTTCACATCGGTGTCGCGGCCGAGCGCGTAGACCTTGGTGATCGGGTTGTAGGTCATGCCAATCACTTCTTCGACCTCCAGGCCTGCATCGCGCGCAAAGCGGCTGAGTTCCGACGGTTTGATGAAGCGGGCGTACTCATGCGTGCCGCGCGGCAGCATGCGGAGGATGTATTCCGCGCCAATCACCGCAAAAAGATAGGACTTCGGATTGCGGTTGAGCGTAGAGAAGAAGACGCTGCCGCCTGGTTTTGCAAGGCGCGCCGCCGCGGCGACAGTGCTTGCTGGATCTGGGACGTGCTCCAGCATCTCCATGCAAGTGACGACGTCGAACGATTCGGGTTCCGCCGCTGCAATGTCCTCGGCAGATATCTTGCGATAGTCGACCGTCAGGTTGCTCTCGAACAAATGCAGCCGAGCGACCCCGAGCGCCTTGTCCGAGAGATCGACGCCGGTTACCTGTGCGCCGCGGGCAGCCATGCTTTCGGCGAGGATGCCGCCTCCGCAACCAATATCGATGACTCGCTTTCCCGCTAGGCCGACGTTCTGGTCGATCCAGTCGAGGCGGAGCGGGTTGATCTGGTGCAACGGCTTGAATTCGGACTCGGCATCCCACCAGCGATGTGCAAGCTCGCTGAATTTCTGGAGTTCGGCCGGATCGGCATTCTGCTGGGTGACAGTGGTGTTCATGGTCCTACTGCAAAGGTGGCAGGCAAGGGCGGCATTGTCCGGCGATAAGAGGCGAAAAAAAAGCCCTGCTCAGCAGAGCAGGGCTTTTTTCGGAAGTTCCCGGCTTATTGCTGCTTGGTGCCGATGACTTCGATCTCAACGCGGCGATCAGGTTGCAGGCACTCGACCAGCTTCTTGTTCTTGCCGCTTTCCGCGCCCAGGTTCTTACACTGCGAGACCGGCTGGGTCTTGCCCTTGCCCTCGGTGTAGACACGGTTCGGGTCGATTTGCTGGCCGACCAGGAATTCCTTGACCGCAGCAGCGCGGCGCTCGGACAGAGCCTGGTTGTACTTGTCGCCACCCAGGCGGTCAGTGTGGCCGACCGCGATGATGACTTCGATAGACAGCGCCTTCGCCTTGGCCGCGAACTCGGTCAGCGTAGCCTTGCCTTCGTCGCGCAGCACGGCCTTGTCGTAGTCGAACAGGGCGTCAGCAGCGATCGTCACCTTCTCGGCTGCAGGCTTGGTGGCCGGAACGACGGGCTTCTCTTCCTTCTTCTGCTCAACCGGCTTCGGCTCGCAGACTTCCTTCGGCAGCAGGTCCTTGTCACAGAAACAGCCAACCGGGAATTCGCTGCCTTCCACCATGGTGGTTGCGGCGAGTTCCTTGGTCCAGTAACCGGTGCGCCAGCAAAGGCCGTTGGAACTGCGGACAACGACGTTACGCGCGTCGATGGAATACGGAAGGATCTTCGAGGTCGGGTTGATCTTGATTTCCTGCTGTTGCGCCATCGCAGCAGGCACCATGCCCAGAACGGCGGCAAACGCCACCACCAGCTTCGTGTAACCGTGTTTCATATTCTCCTCGTTGCAAGGCAAGTGTTTTGCGAACCGTGATGGCCCGAGGTCCCCCGGCGCACCGTGTTGTATGAACGATACGCCCGAAATTATTGGCTAGAAGCCGATTCTTTCAGGAAAGTTTGCCACACGCGAACGCGCTGCAGCAATTCCTTGTTGTGCTGCCACAACAGTGTGTTGTCGCGGATACGCGGCTTGCCGTCGACCCACACATGGGTGACGTGCTCCCTTCCGGCTGCATAGACCAGATGGCTTGCAGGGCTGAAACAGGGGCTGCACTCAGGCGACGCAAGCGATACAGCAACAAGATCGGCAGCCTTGCCGGCCACGATCGAACCGATCTCGTTCTCCATTCGCAGTGCCGTGGCGCCCGCAAGCGTGGCGCTTCGCAGTGCTTCGTGGGCATCAAAGGCCGAAGCATCGCCGGTTGTGACTTTCGCAAGCAGTGCCGCGTGCCGCATCTCCTGGAACATGTCCAGCCGGTTGTTGCTGGCCGCACCGTCTGTGCCGAGCGCGACACGCAGGTCACGCGCGAGCATGGTTTTGATCGGCGCTGCGCCACTGGCAAGTTTCATGTTTGAGGTCGGGCAGTGAGCAATGCTGCAATTGTGTGCCGCCAGCGTTTCGATTTCGTGTAGGTCGAGGTGTACTGCGTGTACGGCAATCAGGTCGGTGTCGAGCAGGCCGAGTCGTTCCAGTCGCGCGAGCGGTCGTTGTCCGCAGGTGGCAATACTCTCGGTGATCTCGTGCGTGGTTTCGTGTAGATGCATGTGGACCGGGCAGCCAAGCTCGTGGGCAAGCTGCACGATACGTTCGAAGCTTGCGTCCGATACGGTGTAGGGGGCGTGCGGGGCAAAGGCGAAACGCAGGAGCCCTTCGCCGCGCCAGCGGTCGCGCGCCGCAAGGCCCTTGCGCAGGTAGTCCTCCGCGTCGGCGGCGTAGCCGGTTGGGAACTCGATCACCGTCATGCCGATGACTGCGCGCATGCCGACTTGTGAGAAGGCGTCGGCCGCCGCGTCAGGGTAGAAATACATGTCGTTGGCGCAAGTGATGCCGCCGTGGAGCATCTCGATGGCAGCCAGCAGGGTGCCGTCGCGGACGAAGTCCGCGCTGGCGTGTTTTGCCTCTGCGGGCCAGATGGCCTCCTGCAGCCAGCGCATCAGCGGAAGATCATCCGCAATGCCACGCATCAGGCTCATCGCTGCGTGCGTATGTAGATTGACGAGGCCCGGAATCAGGACATGGTCCGGCAGGTCTGTCCGCTCGGCCGGTGCAAAGCGTGTCTCCGCCTCGGTGACCGGGCATACCGCGACGATGCGACCGTTGCGCACGGCGACGGCATGGTCTTCCAGTGTCACGGCGTGCGGCTCGACCGGAATCAGCCAGCGTGGCGTGATCAACAGGTCGACGGGTTCTGCTGGGTGCATCGTCTGGCTCCGTGGCGGGGTGGCGCGATCTTAGCCAAGCGCAGCGGGGCTGACGAGCATTTGTGGCGCGTAGCTGGCGCGGGAACGGGCTGGTTTCTCGCCCGCCGGAGGCGGCTTAGGGTGGGGTTGCCGGACGTGCTAAAATCTTAAGCTTTTGGCAATTTGCCGTCTCTCCGGCCCAAAGCTGGACACTTCATCGCGCGACACATGGATTCCTTCGCCAAAGAAACGCTACCGATCAGCCTCGAAGACGAGATGCGGCATTCCTACCTCGATTACGCGATGAGCGTGATCGTGGGGCGTGCCTTGCCGGATGCCCGGGACGGCCTCAAGCCGGTTCACCGCCGCGTGCTGTTTGCCATGCACGAACTGGGCAATGACTGGAACAAGGCCTACAAGAAGTCGGCTCGTATTGTCGGCGACGTGATCGGTAAGTATCACCCGCACGGCGACCAATCGGTCTATGACACCATCGTCCGCATGGCGCAGGAGTTTTCGCTGCGCTACATGCTGGTAGATGGTCAGGGCAACTTCGGTTCTATCGACGGCGACGGCGCCGCGGCGATGCGATACACCGAAGTTCGCCTGTCGCGTATCGCCCACGAAATGCTGGCCGATATCGACAAGGAAACCGTCGACTTCGGGCCGAACTACGACAACTCCGAAAAAGAGCCGCTGCTGCTGCCGGCCCGCATTCCGAACCTGCTGATCAACGGCAGCAGCGGTATCGCGGTGGGCATGGCGACCAACATTCCGCCGCACAACCTGGGCGAAGTGATCGAGGCTTGCCACGCGCTGCTGGCCAACCCCGATATCGACATCGAGGATCTGATCAAGCTGGTGCCGGCGCCGGACTTCCCGACCGCCGCACTGATTTACGGCCTGCACGGCGTACACGAGGGCTACCGCACCGGCCGTGGCCGTGTCGTGATGCGTGCGCGCACGCACTTCGAAGACATGGAGAAGGGCAATCGACAGGCGATCATCGTCGACGAAATCCCGTACCAGGTTAACAAGCGCACGCTGCTCGAAAAGATTGCCGAGCTGGTCAACGACAAGAAGATCGAAGGCATCAGCGAGATCCGCGACGAGTCCGACAAGGACGGTATGCGGATCGTGATCGAACTCAAGCGCAATGAGATGCCCGAGGTTGTGCTGAACAATCTGTTCAAGCAGACCCAGCTGCAGGACAGCTTCGGCATGAACATGGTGGCGCTGGTCGACGGCCGCCCGCGTCTGCTGAACCTCAAGCAGATGCTCGACTGCTTCCTGTCGCATCGCCGCGAAGTGGTGACCCGCCGCACGATTTTCGAACTGCGCAAGGCGCGCGAGCGCGGCCATATCTTGGAAGGTCTGGCGGTCGCGTTGTCGAACGTCGACGAAATCATTGCGTTGATCAAGGCTGCGCCGACCCCGCCGGTCGCGAAGGTCGAGATCATGGCGCGCACCTGGCGGTCGCAGTTGGTCGAGGACATGCTGTCGCGTGCAGCGGCCGACAACTATCGGCCTGAAGGTCTGCTGCCGGAATTCGGCCTCTCGTCGCAAGGCTATCGCCTGTCGGATACGCAGGCTCAGGCGATTCTTGAGATGCGCCTGCAGCGCCTGACCGGGCTGGAACAGGACAAGATCGTCAATGAGTATCGCGAGGTCATGGAGCTGATCGCTGATCTGCTCGATATCCTTGCCAAGCCGGCACGCGTGACGCAGATCATCGGCGACGAACTCACCGCGATCCGCACGCAGTTCAGCGATCCACGTCGCTCGGAGATCGTGCTGCACGCGGCCGACATCAACATCGAGGATCTGATCGCGCCGCAGGACATGGTCGTGACCTTGTCGCACACCGGTTACTTCAAGCGTCAGCCGCTTGCTGACTACCGCGCGCAGAAGCGTGGCGGGCGCGGCAAGCAGGCTGCATCGGTGAAGGAAGACGACTGGGTCGATCAGCTCTTCATCGCCAACACGCACGACCACATCCTGTGCTTCTCGAGCCGCGGCCGCCTGTATTGGCTGAAGGTGTACGAAGTGCCGGAAGGCAACCGCAATTCGCGCGGCAAGCCGATCGTCAATCTGTTCCCGTTGGTCGAGGGCGAAAAGATTACCGCCGTGCTGCCGGTCAAGGAGTTTGACGAGGGGCACTTCATCTTCATGGCAACCTCGCAGGGTACCGTGAAGAAGACGCCGTTGACCGATTTCGCTAACCCGCGCAAGGCCGGCATCATCGCGGTCGGGCTCGACGAGGGTGACTACCTGATCGGCGTTGCGATCACCGATGGCAACTCGCAGGTGATGCTGTTCTCGGATGCCGGCAAGGCGGTGCGTTTCGATGAAACCGATGTGCGCCCGATGGGCCGCACTGCGCGCGGTGTGCGCGGCATGATGCTGGAAGACGGACAGTCCGTGATCTGCATGCTGGTCGCCAACGGCGAAACCCAGCATGTCCTGACGGCTACCGAGAACGGGTATGGCAAGCGCACGCCGATCGGCGATTACACGCTGCACGGCCGTGGCACCAAGGGCATGATCGCGATTCAGGGCTCCGAGCGTAACGGCAAGCTGGTGGGCGCGGTGCTGGTTGATCCGTCCGACGAAGTGATGCTGATCGCAGACAACGGCGTGCTGATCCGTACCCATGTCGACACCATCCGTGAAACGTCCCGTTCGGCGCAGGGCGTGACCCTGATCAACCTCGATGACGGCGCCAAACTGGCGAGCATCGAGAAGATCATCGAGAGTGACGCTGCGGTCGATGGCGCTGAAGGCGAAGAGGGAGAAGCCGCCGATACCGGAGCCGCAGAATGACGCGCCCGTGGAACTTCGGGCCCGGCCCGGCGGCGCTGCCTGAGGCGGTGCTGCGCCAAGCCGCAGAGGAAATGCTCGACTGGCACGGATCCGGCATGTCGGTGATGGAGATGAGCCACCGCGGCAAGGAGTTCATGTCCATCATCGAGCAGGCCGAATCGGACCTGCGTGCGCTGATGAGCGTGCCGTCGAACTACAAGATCCTGTTCATGCAGGGCGGGGCGATCGCGGAGAACGCGATCATCCCGATGAACCTTGCGGGCAAGAATCCGAAGATCGATTTCGTCGAGACCGGCTCGTGGACCACCAAGTCGCTGAAAGAGGCGCGCCGCTACGGTGATGTGCACATCGCCGCATCCAGCCTTGATCCGGACGCGGCGCAGGGCAAGTACACGCGTATCCCGTCGTTTGATGAGTGGCGTCTGCGCAGTGACGCGGCTTACCTGCATCTGTGCAGCAATGAAACGATCGACGGTGTCGAGTACTTCGAATGGCCGGACATGGCTGCGCTCGGTGCGCCCGATGTGCCGGTTGTCGCCGACGTGTCGTCGGACATCCTGTCGCGTCCGATGGACATCTCGAAATTCGGGCTGCTGTTTGGCGGGGCGCAGAAGAATATCGGTCCGTCGGGGCTGACGATCGTGATCGTGCGCGACGATCTGCTGGATCAGGCGCAGGCGGCGTGCCCCTCGGCCTTCCAGTACAAGACCGTGGCTGAGAACGGTTCGATGTTCAACACGCCGCCGACCTACCCGATCTACATCGCGGGGCTGGTCTTCCAGTGGCTCAAGCAGCAGGGCGGTGTCGCGGCGATCGAGCGGCAGAATATTGCCAAGGCCAAGCTGCTGTACGACGCGCTCGACGCCAGTGAGCTCTATGTTTGCCATGTCGATCCGTCGGTGCGTTCGCGCATGAATGTGCCGTTTTTCTTGCGTGACGAGTCGTTGAACGACGCGTTCCTCGCCGGCGCGAAGGCGCGCGGGCTGCTGCAGCTCAAGGGCCATAAGTCGGTGGGTGGCATGCGTGCGTCGATCTACAACGCGATGCCGATCGAGGGTGTGCAGGCGCTGGTCGAATACCTGCGCGAATTTGAACAAACCCGCGCCTGAGGGCTGTCCGTGAGCGAAGAAGAACTGTCCCGTCTGCGGGCCGATATCGACCGGCTCGATCGAGAGATTCTGGAGCGCCTCGGCCAACGTGCCGGCTGCGCGAAGAAAATTGGCGAGATCAAACGCGGCCCGATCTATCGGCCGGAACGCGAAGCGCAGGTGCTGCGCAAGATCGCGGACCTGAACCCCGGCCCGCTATCGGGCGAGGCGGTCCAGCGCATCTTCCGCGAGATCATGTCCTGGTGTCTGGCACTCGAGCAGCCGCTGAAAGTGGCATTCCTCGGGCCGGCCGGTACCTTCTCAGAGTCTGCCGCACGCAAGCACTTCGGCGGCGCGCCGGATTTCCTGCCGCAGGGCACGATCGATGAGGTGTTCCACGCGGTCGAATCCGGCGGTGTCGCCTACGGCATCGTGCCGGTCGAAAACTCGACCGAAGGTGCTGTGGGCCGCACGCTCGATCTGCTGCTTGCCAGCTCGGCCAGCATTTGCGGCGAGGTGAAGCTGCGCATCCGCCAGCACTTCCTGTCGCAGGCGACGTCGATCGGCGACGTCAAGCGCATCTACTCGCATTCGCAGTCGCTCGCGCAGTGCCAGGATTGGCTGGCGCGCCACGCCGCTGGCGTTGATCGGGTGCCGGTCGCGAGCAATGCGGAAGCGGCGCGCATGGCCTCGACCGACCCGGAGTCTGCCGCCATCGCCGGCGAGGCGGCGGGGCAACTCTACGGCCTGGGCTTCCTTGCTTCGGACATTGAAGACGATCCGAACAATACGACCCGCTTCCTGGTCATCGGCAAGCACGATGCCGGCCCTTCCGGCAAGGACAAGACCTCGCTGGTGTGTTCCGCGCCGAACCGCCCGGGCGCGGTGTTCTTCCTGCTCGAATCGTTCGCGAAGCACGGCGTCAGCATGACCAAGCTCGAATCGCGTCCGTCGCGTACCGGCCTTTGGGAGTACGTGTTCTATATCGATGTCGAAGGCAACCGGGCGGACGAGGCGGTGGCGAAGGCGCTCGCTGATCTGCAGGACCGTGCCGCTTTCGTCAAGGTGCTGGGCAGCTACCCGGCCGCAGCGCTTTAAGGATTCCGCATGAGCAAAGTCGTCCAGCAGGCACCCGAGTACATCCGCTCGATCTCGCCCTACATCCCGGGCAAGCCGATTTCGGAACTGGCGCGCGAGATGGGGCTGCGCGAGCAGGACATCGTCAAACTGGCGTCCAACGAAAACCCCCTGGGCGCGAGCCCGAAGGCGCTGGAAGCTGCTCAGCGCGCGATTTCCGAAATCCACCGTTATCCGGATGGCAATGGCTTCGAGCTGCGCGCGGCCCTGGTCAAGAAGTTTGGCGTTGCACCGGAACAGATCGTGCTCGGCAATGGCTCGAATGATCTGCTCAACCTGTGCGCGGCGGCGTACCTGAACCACGAGACTTCGGCTGTGTTCTCGCAGCACGCATTCGCGGTGTATCCGCTGGCGGTCAAGAGCGCCGGGGCGCACGGCATTGAAGTGCCTGCACGCGAATTCGGGCATGACCTGCCGGCAATGCTGGCGGCGATTCGTCCTGACACCCGGATCGTGTTCATCGCGAACCCGAACAACCCGACCGGCAATTTCCTGCCTGCGGTGGAGATCGAGGCCTTCCTGGATGCGGCGCCCGACGACGTGCTGGTCGTGCTCGACGAGGCCTACAACGAATACCTTGAGCCGGAGCAGCGCTACGACAGCGTCGCATGGCTCGAGAAGTATCCGAACCTCGTCATCACACGTACCTTCTCCAAGATCTACGGTCTGGGTGGTTTGCGTGTCGGCTACGGTCTGGCGCGCGCGGAGCTGGCCGATCTGCTCAATCGTGTTCGCGAACCCTTCAACGTCAATAACGTCGCCCTTGCGGCGGCTGCTGCGGCCTTGGGGGACGAAGCGTTCGTGGCGCGCAGTTATGCGGTCAACCGTGATGGCATGGCCCAGATCATTGCGGGCCTGAAGGCGCTCGGGCTTGAGTACATCCCGTCCTCGGGCAACTTCCTGACATTCCGCGTCGGCGATGCAGCCACGATCAATCGCAAGCTGCTGGAGCAAGGGGTGATCGTGCGTCCGATCGCCAGCTACCAGATGCCTGAGTGGCTGCGCGTCACCATCGGCTTGCCGGCCGAGAACGAGCGCTTCCTTGGCGCCTTGGCCAAGGCGCTGGGCCGCGCATGAAGCCATTTGGTCGTGTCGTCATCTGCGGCGTTGGCCTGATTGGCGGCTCGTTTGCGCTCGCTTTGAAAGCGCGCGGTCTGGTGCGCGAGGTGGTGGGCATCGGCCGGACGACGGCGTCGCTGGAGCGCGCGCGCGAACTGGGCGTGATCGATCGTTTCGCCACGGATTGGGCGACCGCGCTCGACGGTGCTGAACTCGTGCTGCTGGCGATGCCGGTGGGACAGATGCTCGGCGTGATGCAGGCCATGGCGCCGCATCTCGGGCCCGATACTTTGGTCACCGATGCGGGCAGCACCAAGCGCGATGTGATCGAGGCGATCTACTCGAACCTCAAGTCTCATCTTGAGCAGGTGGTGCCGGCGCATCCGATCGCCGGGGCCGAGAAGAGTGGCCCGGACGCCGCGCGCGCGGACCTCTACGCGGGCCGCAAGGTCGTGATCACGCCGCTGTCCGAGAATCGCCCCGAGGCTGTGGCCCGCGTGCGCGAGGCCTGGGCTGCGACGGGCGCATCGCTACACGACATGTCGCCGCAGGAACACGATCGTGTGTTCGCTGCGGTAAGTCATCTGCCGCATTTGCTTGCCTTCGCGCTGGTCCATGAGATCGCGGGGCGTGCCAATGCGGAACAGCTCTTCGGATTCGCCGCCGGCGGCTTCCGCGACTTCACCCGGATCGCCAGCAGCCATCCGGAGATGTGGCGCGACATCAGTGTGGCCAACCGCCATGCGCTGCTGGCCGAACTCGACACCTACATCACCGAACTGGCCTGGATTCGGGCGCTGCTGTCGCAAGGCGACGGCGATTCGCTGCTGAAACTCTTCAGCGAAGCGCGCGACGCCCGCGAGGCATGGCTGGCCGGCCGTTTCGACGCCTGACGGGCTGCGCATGATTCCGCTGCCCCCGCCGATTTCGAAGCTGCAAGCTTTGCACTACCGTATGGATAGCTGTGCGGTGCGCTTCGATCTCGGCGTGCAGGCGACCGACCCTGCGCCACGCGTTTGTCGTCGGCACAACGACGTTTTCTGAGACTGACCCATGGAATACCTGGACCTTGCACCTGCTAAGGGTGCTGTCGGCAACATCCGTTTGCCCGGCTCAAAGAGCATCTCCAACCGCACGCTGTTGCTGGCGGCGCTGGCCGAGGGCCGCACCGAGATCCGCGATCTGCTTGCCTCTGACGATACGGATCGCATGCTCGAGGCGCTGCGCACCCTGGGGCTGCCGCCCGAGTCGTTGGGCGGATCGAGCTGGGCCGTGACCGGCGGCGGTGGGCGTTTCCCGGTGGCACAGGCGGATCTTTTCCTGGGCAACGCGGGTACCGCGTTTCGCCCGTTGACGGCAGCACTGGCGCTTGCCGGCGGTCATTACAAGCTCTCTGGCGTGGCGCGTATGCACGAGCGCCCGATCGGCGACCTCGTCGACGGGCTGCGCCAGCTGGGCGCCGATATCCGCTACCTCGGCAACGAGGGGTTCCCGCCGCTTGAGCTGCTGCCATCGAAGATCACCGCGGGTGGGGTGGTCAAGGTGCGCGGTGATGTGTCGAGCCAGTTCCTGACTGCACTGCTGATGGCGCTGCCGCTGACGGGCCAGAACACCACGATCGAGGTCGTCGGCGAACTGATCTCCAAGCCCTACATCGAGATCACGCTCAACCTGATGGCGCGTTTTGGCGTTGAGGTGAAGCGCGACGCCTGGGCGCGTTTCCATGTCCCCGGGCAGGCCTATCGCAGCCCCGGCGTGATTCATGTTGAAGGCGACGCCTCGTCCGCCTCCTACTTCCTGGCCGCCGGCGCGATTGGCGGTGGCCCGGTGCGTGTTGAAGGGGTAGGGCGTGCCAGCATCCAGGGCGACGTGAAGTTCGCCGAGGCGCTGGAAGCAATGGGTGCGCAGATCAGCATGGGCGACAACTGGATCGAGGCTGCGGCGCCAGCCAACGGCAAACTTCGCGCTTTCGACCGCGATTTCAACCACATTCCGGACGCGGCAATGACGCTGGCTGTCGCCGCGCTGTTTGCCGACGGCCCGTGCCGCCTGACGAACATTGCGAGCTGGCGCGTCAAGGAAACCGACCGCATCGCAGCGATGGCGACCGAACTTCGCAAGGTCGGTGCAACGGTGGAGGAGGGGCCGGACTGGTTGCGTGTGACGGCGCCGTCACAGCTCACCGCGGACGCTGCGATCGACACCTATGATGATCATCGTATGGCGATGTGCTTCTCGCTGGTGAGCCTGGGTGGCGCGCCGGTGCGCATCAACGACCCGAAGTGCACCGCCAAGACTTTCCCCGATTACTTCGACGCCTTCGCGTCGGTCTGCAGGAGATAAGAACGCCGCGGCGCCGTTGGCGGCCGCCCGTTCAGATGTGCCATGACATTCACACAAACGATCTATCAGCTTCTCGATTCCCGCGTTTCGGCCGCACTCGCCGCAGCCGGGTGCGAGGGTGTGCCTGCCGTGATTACACCGGCTGCGCGCCCTGAATTTGGCGACTACCAAGCGAATGGCGTGATGGGTGCGGCCAAGGCCCGCAAGCAAAACCCGCGCGAGCTGGCGCAGCAGGTCGTCGACAAGCTCGATCTTGGCGGCATCGCCAGCAAGGTCGAAATCGCAGGGCCGGGCTTCATCAATATCACGCTCGATCCGGCCTTCCTCGCTCAGCGCGTGGCTGCGGCGCTTGGCCGTGAAGATCTGGCTGTGCCACATCCCGCGCCGCAGCGAGTGGTTGTTGACTACTCTTCGCCCAATCTGGCGAAGGAAATGCACGTCGGGCACCTGCGCTCCACCATCATCGGTGACGCGCTGGCGCGCGTGCTGCGCTTCCTCGGCCATGAGGTCATCGCGCAGAATCACATCGGCGATTGGGGGACCCAGTTCGGCATGCTGACCGCCTTCCTGGTCGAGGTGGAGCAGGGCGCCGATACTGAGATGGCGCTCTCCGACCTGGAGGACTTCTACCGCCGCGCGAAGCAGCGGATGGACGAGGACCCCGCTTTTGCCGACACCGCACGCGAATACGTAGTCAAGCTTCAGGGCGGCGATCCGCACATCAACATGCTGTGGCGGCGCTTCCTTGAAGTGTCGATGCATCACTGCGAGGCGGTCTACGAGACGCTTGGCGTCGGCTTGACGCGTGCCGACCTGCGTGGTGAGAGTGCCTACAACGACGCACTGCCGGGCATCGTTGCCGACTTGCAGCAGAAGGGCCTTGCTGTTGAGAGCCAAGGCGCGCAGGTCGTGTTCCTCGACGAATTCAAGAACAAGGAAGGCGAGCCGCAGGCGTACATCGTGCGCAAGCAGGACGGCGGGTTCCTGTACTCCACGACGGACCTGGCGGCTGTTCGCTATCGCGTCGATGAGCTCAAGGCCAACCGCGTGCTTTACGTGGTCGATCAGCGTCAGGGCTTGCACTTCCAGCAACTGTTCACGCTGGCGCGCAAGGCGGGCTACGCCGATGCCTCCGTGTCGCTGGAGCATGTCGGCTTCGGTGTGATGCTTGGCGAAGACAACAAGCCGTTCAAGACGCGGTCGGGTGGCACCGTCAAGCTGGCGGAACTGCTCGAAGAGGCCGTCGAACGTGCCTTCGTCTTGGTTTCGGAAAAGAACCCCGATCTCGCCGAGGATGTGCGCTGGGAGATCGCCCGCGCTGTGGGCGTCGGCGCCGTGAAGTACGCCGATCTGTCAAAGAACCGCGCGAGCGACTACGTATTCTCCTGGTCGTCGATGCTGGCCTTCGACGGCAACACTGCGCCCTACCTGCAGTACGCCTACACCCGTAGCGCCAAGGTCTTGCGCGACGCGGCGGATTCGGCCGTGGCGGATGCGCCGGTGATTCTGGAAGAACGTGCCGAGCAAGTGCTGGCGCTACAACTTGCACGTTTCGCTGACGCGTTGAATGCGGTTGCGAAGGACACGGCACCGCACCAACTGTGCGCCTACCTGTTCGAGCTTGCCGTGGTGTTCAGCCGTTTCTACGAGAACTGCCCGGTGCTCAAGAGCGAAGGCGCACAACGGGCCAGCCGCCTGCAGTTGTGCCGCCTGACGGCGGACACGATCAAGACTGGCCTCGGCTTGCTCGGCATCGCCACGCTCGAGGTCATGTAAATGCCCCGCGCGCCGGCTGCGCTGCCACGGGATGTTGCGGCCGAGTTGCTGCGCATCCCGGGCATCGGGCCGGCGATGGCGGGCGATCTGTACGCGCTCGGCATCCGGCGGGTAGCGGATCTTGTCGAGGCGGATCCACAGGTGCTCTATGAGCGCCTGTGCCGTCTCTCGGGTGCGCGGCAAGACCCCTGCGTGCTCTACACCTTCCGTTGTGCCGCGTATTTCGCGCGGCACACGGCACACGACCCTGAACTGCTCAAGTGGTGGAACTGGAAGGACCGAACATGAACACCCCCGTCATCGCAATCGACGGCCCGACCGCGTCGGGTAAAGGCTCGGTGGCCGCGCGCGTGGCCAGTGCCCTGGGCTGGCATTACCTCGATTCCGGCGCGATTTACCGCGTTCTGGCACTCGCCGGTCTGCAGCGAGGTATCGCGCTCGACGACGAGGCAAGCCTGGCCGACCTGGCGCCTAAGCTCGAAGTGCGTTTTGATGGCGAAGCCATCTACATTGACGGGGTTGAAGCCAGTCTCGATGTACGGCGCGAAACCACCGGCAACGCCGCGTCGAAGATTGCCGTGCTGCCGGGTGTGCGGACCGCCTTGATGGCGCGCCTGCGCGCCTTTCGTCAGGCGCCCGGCCTCGTCGGTGATGGTCGCGACATGGGGTCAGTGGTTTTCCCGGACGCGCCGCTGAAGATTTTTCTCACCGCCAGCGCTGAGGCGCGCGCAGAGCGGCGTTATAAGCAGTTGATTGAAAAGGGATTGGCTGCTAACCTAGATAGTCTTGTGCAGGAGTTGCGCGAGCGTGACGCACGCGACGCCAGTCGCCCGGTTGCGCCGCTGAAGCCCTGTGAAGACGCCATCCTGCTGGACACCACGCCGCTTACGATTGACGAGGCGGTCGCATTCGTCCTGCAGCAAGCCCAGACGCACAAGCTCTGCTGAAGCACTGAGTCCGATGGTTGAGGCTCCGGCCGCTGCGTTTTTCGCCGCGGACCGGGTTTGTTTTTTCTTTTTCCCGCTGTCGCAAGACGGCAACAGGTCAATTTTTCCATGTCTACTTCTATTCCCGCTCCGGAAAGCTTCGAGGCCCTCTTTGAAGAGAGCCTGAATCGCCAGGAAATGCGTGCCGGTGAAGTCATCACCGCTGAGGTCGTGCGCGTCGATCACAACTTCGTCGTTGTGAACGCCAACCTCAAGTCCGAGAGCTACATTCCGCTCGACGAGTTCCGCAATGACCGTGGTGAGCTCGAAGTTGCCGCGGGCGACTACGTCCAGGTCGCCATCGAAGCCCTCGAAGATGGTTTCGGTGAATCCCGTCTGTCGCGTGACAAGGCCAAGCGCATCGCCGCCTGGAACCACCTTGAAGCCGCACTGAACGACGGTGATCTGGTCAAGGGCGTCGTGACTGGCAAGGTCAAGGGCGGTCTGACCGTCATGACCAATGGCATCCGTGCATTCCTGCCGGGTTCGCTGGTCGATATGCGTCCGGTCAAGGACACGACCCCGTTCGAAGGCAAGGAATTCGAATTCAAGGTCATCAAGCTCGATCGCAAGCGCAACAACGTCGTTGTGTCGCGCCGCGCCGTGCTCGAGGCCTCCATGGGCGAAGAGCGCGAGAAGCTGCTCTCGTCGCTGCAGGAAGGTACTGTCGTCAAGGGTATCGTCAAGAACATCACCGACTACGGTGCGTTCGTTGACCTCGGCGGCATCGACGGCCTGCTGCACATCACCGACCTGGCCTGGCGCCGTGTCCGCCACCCGACGGAAGTCGTGCAGGTTGGCGACGAAGTCACCGCGAAGGTCCTCAAGTTCGACGCCGAAAAGAACCGCGTCTCGCTGGGCCTCAAGCAGCTGGGCGAAGATCCGTGGGTGGGCATCGCTCGCCGTTACCCGTCGGGCACCCGCCTGTTCGGCAAGGTCACCAACATCACCGACTACGGCGCGTTTGTCGAAGTCGAGCAGGGTATCGAGGGCTTGGTCCACGTGTCCGAAATGGACTGGACCAACAAGAACATTCACCCGACCAAGGTTGTCCAGCTGGGCGACGAAGTCGAAGTGATGATCCTCGAAATCGACGAAGACCGTCGTCGTATCTCGCTGGGCATGAAGCAGTGCAAGGCCAATCCGTGGGATGACTTTGCTCAGACCTTCAAGAAGGGCGACCGCGTCAAGGGCGCCATCAAGTCGATCACCGACTTCGGCGTGTTCATCGGCCTGACCGGTGCGATCGACGGCCTGGTCCACCTGTCCGACCTCTCCTGGTCGCTGCCGGGTGAAGAAGCGATCCGCAACTTCAAGAAGGGTGACGAAGTCGAGGCCGTCGTGCTGTCGATCGACGTCGAGAAGGAGCGCATCTCGCTGGGCATCAAGCAGATGGATGGGGACCCCTTCACCAACTTCATCGCCACGCACGACAAGAACAGCGTCGTCCATGGTTCGGTGAAGTCGGTTGACGCTCGCGGCGCCGTGATCGCGCTGAACGATGACGTCGAAGGCTACCTGCGCGCGTCCGAGTTCGCCCGTGAGCGCGTTGAAGACCTGTCGCAGCTGCTGAAGGTCGGTGACGCTGTCGAGGCGATGATCGTGAACGTGGATCGCAAGACCCGTTCGATCAACCTGTCGGTCAAGGCCAAGGATCAGGCTGAGCAGAACGAAGCGATGCAGAAGTTCTCGAACGACAGTTCGGCTGCCAGCGGCACCACCAACCTTGGTGCGCTGCTCAAGGCCAAGCTCAACAACCCGCAGCAGTAAGCCTTGTCTGTCATGACGAAGTCGGAGTTGATTGCCAGGCTCGCGGAGCGTTTTCCGCAGCTTGGTGTGAAGGATGCCGACTACGCCGTGAAAGTGATTCTCGATGCGATGACGCTCGCGTTGTCGCGTGCGGACCGCATCGAGATCCGGGGTTTCGGCAGTTTTGCGTTGAATTACCGTCCGCCGCGTATGGGGCGCAATCCCAAGTCGGGTGAGAAGGTGCAGGTACCGCAAAAGTACGTGCCACACTTCAAGGCCGGCAAGGAACTGCGTGAGCGTGTAGACGCGCAGTAAGCCTGTGGCGGTTGCAGTACCAGGAAGGCGGCGAAAGCCGCCTTTCGCTTTTTTGGCGAGTCGCGCCGTATTGCGGGATAATTGCGCGATGCGCTTACTGCTTTGGCTCCTGCGGGGATTGGTGTTCTTCCTTCTTCTTGGCTTCGCGCTCAAGAACGATGGGATTGTCACGCTCCGCTTCTTCTTTGAAACCGAATGGCGATTGCCGCTGATCGCGGTGATCCTGCTGACCTTTGTTGTTGGCGTCTTGCTTGGCGTGACAGCGGCTGTGCTGACGCTGCGCAATCAACGGCGCGAGATCCGTCGCCTGCGCGAGAACGCGTCTGGCGCTTCGGCATCGGTTTCAGCCATTTCCGTGCGGGACACCCCGCCCGCCGACTACCTGCGATCGCTCTGAGTCCATGGAATTCGAACTCTGGTGGCTGCTGGCCTTTCCGATCTTTTTTGCGCTCGGTTGGCTTGCGGCCCGTATTGACATCAAACATCTGGTGAAAGAGTCGCGTGCGTTGCCGCGCTCCTATCTCACCGGCCTCAATTTCTTGCTTAACGAGCAGCCGGACAAGGCGATCGACGCCTTTCTGGAAGCGGTCAAGATCGACCCGCAGACGGTGGAGTTGCACTTTGCGCTCGGCAGCCTGTTCCGCCGTCGCGGTGAGCTTGACCGCGCGATCCGCATGCATCAGACGCTGGTCGATCGCGATGACTTGAGCGCGGAGCAGCGCTCCAACGCCTTGTCGGAACTGGGGCAGGATTTCCTTAAGGCGGGCTTGCTAGATCGCGCCGAAGCCGTATTCGTGAAGTTGCGCGAGACGGGCATGCGCGAGTTTGCGTTGAAGCAGTTGCTTGAGATCTATCAGCAGGAAAAAGACTGGGCCAAGGCGATCGAAGTGGCCCGCGCGTTGCCGAACGCTGATTCGGCGCTGATGCTCAAGGAGATTGCCAACTTCCATTGCGAACTGGGCGCCAACGAGCTCGCACGCGGGCAGCTTGATAACGCCGCAACCGAACTCCAGCGTGCGCTGGATGTGAATCGGCAGTGCGTGCGCGCCAACATGCTGCTTGGCGATGTGCATCTGGCGCGTGACGATGCGGCTGCGGCCATCGAGGCTTGGCAGCGTGTGGAGCAGCAGAATCCGGTTTATCTCGCGCTCGTAGCGGAACGTATGATGGATGCGTACCGTCGCCTGGGGCGCAAGGACGACGGCATGCAGCTGGTGCATTCGTACCTGGAGCGCTATCCGTCGCTCGATCTGCTTGACGCGGTCTTCCAGTGGGAGCTTGAGCGCGATGGCCCCGATGCGGCGTACAAGCTGGTACGTGAAGAGCTCAAGCGTAATCCGACGGTGCTGGGGCTCGACAAGTTGCTCGAGGCGGCACTGCTGAATGCTCAGCCGGAGCAGCGGCAGGATATCGAGATGGTGAAAGGCCTGATCCATGGCCACACCCGTCGTGTCGCCCGTTACTGCTGCGATGCCTGTGGTTTCAAGGCGCGTCAGTTCTACTGGCGCTGCCCCGCTTGCGGCGGATGGGAGACTTACCCGCCGCGGCGCAGTGAAGAATTCGACCTGACGCCTTGATAGGGCGTTGACCTGAATGGAGTCACCAAGGTGAAAGTTACCGTTGTCGGCACTGGCTACGTGGGCTTGGTGTCGGGCGCCTGCCTGGCGGAAATGGGCAACGACGTGCTCTGCCTCGACGTCGATCCGAACAAGATTCGCATCCTTAAGGAAGGCGGCATTCCGATCCACGAACCGGGTCTCGACAAGGTCGTCGAGCGGAACGTGGCGGCGGGCCGGCTCCACTTTACGACTGACGTCGAAGAGGCGGTCCGCTTCGGCACGCTGCAGTTCATCGCGGTGGGTACCCCGCCCGACGAGGACGGTTCGGCGGATTTGCAGTACGTGTTGGCGGCCGCGCGGAACATTGGTCGTTTGATGACCGACTACAAGGTGGTCATCGACAAGAGCACGGTGCCGGTGGGGACCGCCGACAAGGTGCGCGCGGCAATTGCCGAAGAACTCGAAAAGCGCGGCGTGGACATCAAGTATGCGGTCGTGTCGAACCCGGAGTTCCTGAAAGAAGGCGCTGCGGTCGAAGACTTCATGAAGCCGGACCGTATCGTTGTGGGTGCTGACGACGAGCAGGCCGTCTATTTGATGCGTGCGCTCTATGCGCCCTTCCAGCGCAATCACGACAAGTTGGTTGTGATGGATGTGCGCTCGGCGGAGCTGACGAAGTACGCGGCCAATGCGATGCTCGCCACGCGCATTTCGTTCATGAATGAACTTGCGCTGCTTGCCGAGAAGCTCGGTGCGGACATCGAACTGGTACGCCAGGGCATCGGTTCGGACCCCCGCATTGGCTACCACTTCCTCTACGCGGGCTGCGGCTACGGCGGGTCCTGCTTCCCGAAGGACGTGAAGGCCCTGATCAAGACTGCGAGCGACGCCGGCCAAGGCCTCAAGGTGCTGCAGGCGGTCGAAGACGCCAACGACGCGCAGAAGCTTGTTCTCGTGGAAAAGATCGTCAATCGTTTTGGCGCCGATTTGAGCGGCAAGAAGTTCGCGCTGTGGGGCTTGGCATTCAAGCCCAATACCGACGACATGCGCGAAGCGACCAGCCGTGTGGTGATCGACGAGTTGTTCAAGCGTGGCGCGACCGTGACTGCGTACGATCCGGTCGCGATCAACGAGGCGCGGCGCATTTTTGGCGACGAGGCGCGTCTTGCCTACGCCAACTCGCCGATGCATGCCCTCGAAGGGGCCGATGCGTTGCTCATCGTCACTGAATGGAAAGAGTTCCGCAGCCCGGACTTCGAGCGCATCAAGAGCGTCTTGAAGAGTCCGGTGATCGTCGATGGGCGTAACCTTTACGATCCCAAGCTGCCGCGCAGCTTTGGCCTCGAATACCTGCCAATCGGGCGGGCCTGATATGCGAAACCTGCCTCCGCTTCCTGATACGAGCCGTGCTCGCGTGCTGGTGGTCGGCGATGTGATGCTGGATCGCTACTGGTTTGGCGATGTAAGCCGAATCTCCCCTGAGGCGCCGGTGCCGGTGGTCAAGGTTGAACGCAGCGAGGAGCGACCTGGTGGCGCAGCCAACGTGGCGCGCAACGCTGCGGCGCTCGCGGCGCATACCGTGTTGCTATCGGTGGTGGGGCAGGATGAGCCAGCGCAAGCGCTTGGTCGTCTGCTCGAAAGCGAAGGCGTTGTGGCCTCGCTGCAAACCGACCCGGACTTGGCCACGACGGTGAAGTTGCGTGTCATTGGCCGTCAGCAGCAGTTGCTGCGCATCGACTTCGAAACATGGCCGAATCACGAATCCTTGCAGGCGACGCTTGCGGAATTTCGCGCGCGCTTGCCGAACGTCGACGTCGTGGTGCTGTCCGACTACGGCAAGGGCGGCCTGACGCACGTTGCCGAGATGATTCAGCTGGCACGAGAGGCCAACAAGCCTGTGCTGGTCGACCCGAAAGGGGATGACTATTCGAAGTATCGCGGCGCCACTTTGCTGACGCCTAACCGCTCCGAGCTGCGCCAGGTGGTAGGCAAGTGGCGCGATGACGCCGATCTCGCTGCGCGCGCGCAGAAGTTGCGCGCAGAGCTTGCCCTCGACGCGCTGCTTGTGACGCGCTCGGAGGAGGGTATGACGCTCTTCCGCGACGAAGGGGCGCTTCATGAAGGTACGCGCGCACGCGAGGTCTACGATGTATCCGGTGCAGGCGATACCGTGATCGCGACGCTGGCCGTCATGCTTGCCGCGGGGGCGCCGATGGCCGACGCGATGCGCTGGGCCAATCACGCCGCGGGCATTGTTGTCGGCAAGCTCGGCACGGCGACCGTGACGCTCGACGAAATCAAGATTCCAGACTGAGGAGACGCGTATGTCGCGCTACTACGTCGTGACCGGCGCCGCCGGCTTCATCGGCTCCAACATCGTTGCCGGGCTCAACGCCAAGGGTATCGATAACATCATCGCGGTCGATAACCTCTCGAAGGGCGACAAGTTCAAGAACCTGGTCGGCTGCGAGATCGCCGACTACCTCGACAAGAAGGTCTTCCTCGAAATGATCGAGGGTGGCGAACTGGACGGTTCGGTCGAGGCTATCCTGCATCAAGGTGCCTGTTCCGACACGATGGAGCAGGACGGCCAGTACATGATGGAGAACAACTATCGGTACTCGCTTGAGCTGCTGCGTTTCTGCCTGGAGCAGGAGGCACAGTTTCTCTACGCCTCGTCCGCATCGGTGTATGGCGGTGGTTCCGTGTTCAAGGAAGACCGCCAGTACGAAGCGCCTTTGAACGTCTACGCCTATTCGAAGTACCTGTTCGATCAGGTGGTGCGGCGGGCGCTGACCGAAGGTGGCTCGCAAATCGCGGGCTTCCGCTATTTCAATGTCTACGGGCCGAATGAGCAGCACAAGGGGCGTATGGCCTCTGTGTCCTATCACTTCTTCAATCAGTACCGTGAGCATGGCAAGGTCAAGCTTTTTGAAGGTCAGGACGGCTACGGCAATGGCGGCCAGTTGCGCGATTTCGTGTTCGTTGAGGACGTTGTAAACGTCAATCTGTACTTCCTCGACAGCCCCGCGCTGTCCGGCATCTATAACCTTGGCACCGGCCGCGCGCAGAGCTTCAACGATGTTGCCGTCGCAACCGTGAATGCGTGCCGCGCGGCAAAGGGTGAGGCTGCGCTTTCGCTCGCCGAAATGCAGGCTCAGGGCGTGATTGAGTACATCCCGTTCCCCGCGGCGCTGAAGGGCAAATACCAGAGTTTTACTCAGGCCGACATCTCGTTGCTGCGTGATGCCGGTTACGCAGACGCCTTCCACGATGTTGCCCAGGGTGTTGGCAAGTACGTCGCCACGCTGCAGCAGCGTGCCGGCGTCTGAGCCAGGGGTTCGCATGACGTTTCTGACGCTTGAGGACTACGTTGGTCGCACACCCTTGGTGCGTCTGAAGCGGATCAATGCTGGGCGCAACAACGTGATCCTCGCCAAGCTGGAGGGCAATAACCCCGCCGGTTCGGTGAAAGATCGCCCCGCGTTGTCGATGATTCAGCATGCCGAGGCGCGCGGCGACATCAAGCCCGGTGATACGCTGGTGGAAGCCACCAGTGGCAACACCGGTATCGCTTTGGCGATGGCCGCGGCGATGCGCGGCTACAAGATGATTCTCGTCATGCCCGAGAATCAGAGCTTGGAGCGGCGCCAGACGATGCGTGCGTTTGGCGCGGAGTTGATCCTCACGCCGCGCGAAGGCGGCATGGAGATGGCTCGCGATGTTGCGGAACGCCTGCGCGACGAGGGGCGGGGCATCATCCTTGATCAGTTTGCCAATGCGGACAACCCGCTCGCTCACTACGAGGGCACTGGGCCTGAACTCTGGGAGCAAACCGGCGGGCGCATTACCCACTTTGTTAGCAGCATGGGTACCACCGGTACGATCATGGGAACGTCGCGCTTTCTCAAGGAGCGAAACCCGGCCATCCGCATCGTTGGTTGTCAGCCAGCCGATGGCGCCCAAATTCCCGGTATCCGGAAGTGGCCCCAGGAATATCTGCCGAAGATCTATCAGGCGGATCGCGTCGACCAGGTCGAGTCGGTGGCTCAGGCGGAAGCGGAAGAGATGACGCGTCGCCTGGCGCGTGAGGAAGGCATTTTTGCAGGCATTTCATCGGGCGGCGCCATGGCAGTGGCTGTGCGCCTAGCGGCCACGCTTGAGAATGCAGTGATCGTGTCCATCGTCTGCGATCGTGGAGACCGCTACCTCTCCACCGGGGTGTTTCCGGGGTGACAGCGATCAAGCCTTCTTCGGTGGCGTTCGAGATCGTCACCGTGCCGGATATAGCCGGCATTCGTTGTATCTACGACCTTGATGTCGCACTGTCCGATGGTGATGTGGCCGAGTACGCATTCCAGCGCCAGCGCGCCGCCAGCGGTGGCGACAATTTGCCGCCGCACCTTCAGCGCGTGGTCGAGATCTCGCTTGCCGAATGGGGTGACGCCGGTTTGACAGTGTCCTCTTTGTCCGCCGCCGATCGGGATGAGGGGCTACTGATCGAGCGCTTTGTCGCACGACTCGCGGCGCGCGACGGGGAAGTGGCGTGTTGGGGCGCTATGCGCCGCCAGATACCTATCCTTCGATTGCGCGCGCTGACTCATGCCGCGCAGGTTTGCGTGAAGCGCAGCAGTGCTCAGCAAGACGCGCTTGAGCTCCTGGGGCGCGTCGCAGACCTGTCAGGTCAGTTGCAGGGCGCCTCACCGGATTTGGACGTTCCCGTCGACCAACTGATCCGCCTGCTTGGCGCAGCCCCGGCGCGCGCGCTTGACGACGCAGCCGTGTGGAGTGCGTGGCAAGGCGGCGACTTGAAGTCCGTCACTGCGGAATGTGAGCGTCGCGCGTTTGCGACCCTGCACGTCTTGTTGCGCGCCCGATGTGTGGCCGGCGTGATCGACGGAGCGCAATGTGCAGCGGCCGAGCGGGCGATCGCTGCACGGCGTGCATAGCGGTTTGGCGCGGGTGACAGCCCGGCTCGGTGACAGGGCTGATTTTCAAAAAAAGTTTTGACAGCCCAGAAATTCAGGCTATAATCGCTTCTCTTTCAGGCGCGTAGCTCAGCTGGTTAGAGCACCACCTTGACATGGTGGGGGTCGTTGGTTCGAGTCCAATCGCGCCTACCAACACCCATGCGGAGCGGTGATGATTCTGCGAACTTGCACCACGGTTTGTCCGTAGTACGCGGGTTCGCCGGGTTCATACGCTTCGATTGAACGAAAAAGTGCGGCCCCATGGCCGCACTTTTTTTTTGCCCAAGCGGGAGTATTCATGCCTAACGTGCGTCTGCCGGATGGTTCGGTCCGGTCCTTCGAAAAGTCGGTAACTGTCGCCGATGTGGCGGCGAACATTGGCGCAGGCCTTGCTCGGGCGACCCTTGCAGGGCGTGTGAATGGCACCCTTGTGGATGCGAGCCACCTCATTGAGTCGGACTGCGAGCTCTCGATCCTGACGGCCAAGGATGCCGAAGGTCTTGAAGTGATCCGCCACTCTACGGCCCACCTGCTGGCGTATGCCGTGAAGGAGTTGTTTCCCGAGGCGCAGGTCACCATCGGCCCGGTCATCGAAAACGGCTTCTACTACGACTTCTCGTTCCCGCGCGGCTTCACGCCTGATGACCTCGTGCGTATCGAGGAGCGTATGGCTGAACTGTCCCGCCGCGACATCCCGGTGGTACGCGAAGAGTGGGCTCGTGATGCTGCAGTCGAGTTTTTCAAGGGGATTGGCGAGGCTTACAAGGCGGAGATCATCGCCAGCATTCCAGCGGACCAGACAATCTCGCTCTATCGCGAGGGCGACTTCGTCGATCTGTGTCGCGGCCCGCACGTGCCGTCTACGGGCAAGCTCAAGCACTTCAAGCTGATGTCGGTCGCTGGTGCCTACTGGCGTGGTGACTCGCGTAACGAGCAGTTGCAGCGGATCTACGGCACGGCATGGGCAAGCAAAGAAGATCTTGATGCCTACCTGCATATGATCGAAGAGGCGGAAAAGCGCGATCACCGCAAGCTGGCCAAAGTGCTCGACCTGTTCCATCTCCAGGATGAGGCGCCCGGGATGGTTTTCTGGCACCCCAAGGGCTGGACTTTGTGGCAGCAGATCGAGCAGTACATGCGTCGGCGTCTCGATGCTGCGGGATACAGTGAAGTAAAGACACCATTGGTCATGGATCGCGTCCTATGGGAGCGCTCTGGCCACTGGGAGAACTACCGTGAGAACATGTTCGTCACGGAGTCGGAAAAGCGCGACTACGCTGTGAAGCCGATGAACTGTCCTGGCCATGTTCAGATCTTCAATCACGGTCTGCGCTCTTACCGCGAGCTTCCCTTGCGTCTTGCAGAGTTCGGATCCTGTCATCGCAACGAGCCTTCTGGTGCCTTGCATGGCCTGATGCGGGTTCGTGGCTTCGTGCAGGACGACGCGCATATCTTCTGTACCGAAGATCAGGTGGTTTCCGAAGTGCAGTCGTTCAACGATCTGCTGATGGCGGTGTACCGCGATTTCGGCTTCAAGGATGTCGTCGTCAAGCTATCGCTTCGGCCGGAAAAGCGTGCCGGGTCGGACGAGGTCTGGGATAAGGCGGAGCAGGGCTTGCGTGACGCGCTGAAGGCGTCAGGCGTCGAGTGGGTGGAGCTCCCCGGCGAGGGGGCGTTCTATGGTCCGAAGATCGAGTACCACATCAAGGATGCGCTGGGTCGCTCGTGGCAGTGCGGCACGATGCAGCTGGATTTCGTGTTGCCGGAGCGTCTCGATGCCGAGTACGTCGCCGAAGACAACACGCGCAAGCGTCCCGTCATGCTGCACCGCGCGATCCTCGGTTCGCTCGAGCGCTTTATTGGCATCCTGATCGAGAACTTTGCCGGCAATTTCCCGCTGTGGTTGGCACCGAAGCAGGCCGTCGTAATGAGCATCTCGGAGCATCAGGCGGACTACGCTGAGGATGTTGCTCGCGCGCTGATTGCGGCTGGATTCCGCGTCGAGACGGATTTGCGCAGCGAGAAAATTTCCTATAAAATTCGAGAACATAGCTTGCAAAAGCTACCCTATCAGCTGGTCGTCGGTGAGAAAGAAAAGGCGGCTGGCGTAGTGGCCGTACGTGCCCGAGGCGGTCAAGATCTTGGCCAAATGCCTCTCGATCAATTGCTCGATCGCTGGCGCCACGAGGTGGAAACCCGTGGCAGTGCGGCTTAATTTTTATTTTTTGGAGACTTAGACCATCGCTCAGGAAAAGCCGCAGCGCCTTAACGGAGAAATCAATGTTTCCGAAGTGCGCTTGGTAGGAGAAGAAGGCGAGCAGCTCGGTATCGTTGCGACGCGACAAGCACTTGAAATGGCCGAAGAGGCCGGGCTTGATCTCGTTGAAATCGCGCCGCTCGCAAAGCCGCCAGTCTGCAAGCTTATGGACTACGGCAAGTTCAAGTACCAAGAGTCCAAGAAGGCGCACGAGGCCAAGCTCAAGCAGAAGCAGATTCAGGTCAAGGAAGTCAAGCTCCGTCCGGGCACCGACGAGAATGACTACCAGATCAAGCTTCGCAACATGACGCGCTTCCTGCAGGAGGGCGACAAGGTCAAAGTGACCCTTCGCTTCCGCGGCCGCGAAATGGCTCACCAGGAGTTTGGTGTGCGCCAGCTGGAGCGGATCAAGGCTGATCTTGAGGCAGTGGGCACGGTTGAACAGTTTCCGAAGCTCGAAGGGCGCCAGATGATCATGGTTCTGGCGCCGAGCAAGAAGAAGCAGCCGGTCTGATCGCCGGCAGCAAAAGCATTCCGGAGTTGCGCAAGCAGCTCCAGGAAACAGCCCCGAAAGGGGCTGCATACAAGTGGAGCCAGGTTCCAGAAGCGTCTTCTGCGGAAGGCCACCCGGCTTCATCGACTAACAGTTTGGAGTGTGTTTCATGCCCAAAATGAAGACCAAGAGCGGCGCCAAGAAGCGTTTCAAGGTGCGCTCGAGCGGTAGCATCAAGCGTTCGCAGGCGTTCAAGCGCCACATCCTGACCAAGAAGACGACCAAGACCAAGCGCCAGCTGCGCGGCATGGAGGGCGTGCACGCGTCCGACGTCGCCCAGGTCAAGTCGATGCTTCCCTACGCGTAATTCAGGAGGAACGTCATGTCTCGCGTAAAACGCGGTGTTACCGCACGTGCTCGTCACAAAAAAGTCCTCGACCAGGCCAAGGGTTACCGCGGTCGTCGCAAGAACGTCTATCGCATCGCCAAACAGGCGGTGATGAAGGCGGGTCAATATGCCTACCGTGACCGCCGTCAGCGCAAGCGTCAGTTCCGCGCGCTGTGGATTGCTCGTATCAATGCAGCTGCTCGTGAAGTCGGTCTGAACTATTCGAAGTTCATGAACGGCCTCAAGAAGGCATCGATCGAGATCGACCGCAAGGTGCTGGCCGACCTGGCCGTGTTCGACAAGCCGGCGTTTGCCGCGATTGCGAACCAGGCCAAGGCCCAGCTCGCTGCGTAAGTTGTCGTAGCGTAAAAAAAGGAGGCCTGGCCTCCTTTTTTTTGTCCCAAACATCCCGGAAGCGTGTTCGTGGATCATCTGCAACGGCTTGTAGAACAAGCGATCGCCGATTTCGGCGCTGCATCGGACGCCAACAGCCTTGAACAGGCCAAGGCGACATATCTTGGCAAAAGCGGGTCGCTGACCGATCTCCTGAAGGGGCTCGGCAAGATGGATCCGGACGTGCGCCGCGAGGCTGGGGCCGCCATCAATCGCGCGAAAGTCGCGGTTGAGCAGGCCCTTGAAGCTCGTCGCGAAGCTCTGCGCGAGGCCGCACTTGCCGAACAGCTTGCAGCCGAGGCTCTGGATGTCACCTTGCCGGGGCGCGGTCAGGGTAGTGGCGGCCTTCACCCGGTGACGCGCACGCTGGACCGAATCGAACAACTGTTTGCCAGTATCGGCTTTGAGGTCGCGGACGGCCCCGAAATCGAAGAGGATTGGTACAACTTCACCGCCTTGAATACGCCTGAGAATCATCCGGCGCGTTCAATGCATGACACGTTCTATTTGCAGGACGCCCCGGGCGTGCTGCTGCGAACGCACACCAGCCCGGTTCAGGTGCGCTACATGCGTGAGCATGTCGCGCAGTACGAGGCTGCCGAAGTGATGCCCGAAATTCGCATCATTGCGCCGGGGCGCGTGTATCGCGTCGACTACGATGCGACGCATTCGCCGATGTTCCATCAGATCGAAGGCCTCTGGGTTGGCGAGCGCGTGAGCTTTGCCGATCTCAAGGGCGTAATCGCCGAATTCCTGCGCCGCTTCTTCGAAACGGATGCGCTGCAGGTGCGCTTCCGGCCGTCGTTCTTTCCGTTCACCGAGCCGTCCGCCGAGATTGATTTCGCCTTCATGAGCGGTCCGAACAAGGGCAAGTGGCTCGAGATTGCGGGCTGCGGCGTAGTGCACCCGAACGTGCTGCGCAACGGCGGTATCAATCCGGAGCGTTACACCGGTTTTGCATTCGGAATGGGGCTCGATCGTCTCACCATGTTGCGCTACGGCGTCGACGACTTGCGCCTCTTCTTCGAAAACGATCTTCGCTTCCTCAGCCAATTCAGGTAAGCCATGCAGTTCTCCGAGCACTGGTTACGTACGTTTGTCAGTCCCGCGCTGGATTCCGCCGCGTTGGGGCATTTGCTTACCATGGCGGGCCTCGAGGTCGAGGAATCCGACGCGGTGGCGCCGGCTTTCGAGGGCGTCGTCGTCGCCGAAATCCTGGAAGCCAATCCGCATCCCAACGCCGACCGTTTGCGCGTGTGCAAGGTTGATGTAGGGGCGAGTGAGCCGTTGCAGATCGTTTGCGGTGCGCCGAATGCGGCTGCGGGGATGAAAGTCCCGTGCGCGGTAGTTGGTGCGGTGCTGCCGGGAGACTTTCAGATCAAGGCGGCCAAGCTGCGCGGCGTCGAATCCTTCGGCATGCTGTGCTCGGCGCGCGAGCTTGGCATCTCGGATGCGCACGAAGGGCTGCTCGCATTGCCGGCGGACTTCACGGTGGGGACGAACATCCGCGATGCGTTGGCGCTCGACGATGTCTGCTTCACGATCAAGCTCACGCCTAACCGTGCCGATTGTCTGAGTCTGCTTGGCGTCGCGCGCGATGTGTCCGCGCTCACGGGTACCGCGCTGACTGAGCCCGTGGTCACCCCGGTGCCGGCGCGTCACGAGATCACTCGCGGTGTGCGTCTCGCTTCGCCGGATGGTTGCCCTCGATATGTCGGGCGTGTTCTGCGCAATGTCGATCCGACGCGACCGACGCCGGCGTGGATGAAGCAGCGCTTGGAGCGCTGCGGAGTGCGCTCGATCAGTGCCATCGTTGATGTGACCAATTACGTGATGTTGGAGCTTGGACAGCCACTGCACGCGTTCGATAACGACAAGCTTCAAGGCGATGTTGTTGTTCGCTGGGCGCAGGCTGGCGACAAGCTCTTGCTGCTGAACGGGCAGGAGGTGGAGCCGGACGCTCGCACCTTGCTGATTACCGACGCATCGGGCCCCCTTGCGCTGGCTGGGGTCATGGGTGGCGAACTGAGCGGTGTTACTGACGCGACCCGCGATGTGTTTCTTGAGAGCGCGTTCTTCCAGCCGGACGCGATTGTTGGTCGCGCTCGCGCTTACGGATTCTCGTCTGATGCCTCACATCGCTTCGAACGCGGCGTCGATTTTGAACTGGCGCCGCGCGCGATGGAGCGCGCCACTGAACTGATTCTCTCGATCTGCGGCGGTGAAGCTGGTCCGGCGGTCGAGTCGCTGGATGCTCAGGCCTTGCCAAAGCGGGAGTCCGTGACATTGCGCGTGTCGCGCGCCTCGCAAGTGATTGGCATTCCCTTCACTGCTGCGCAGATTGGCGAGATCCTGGGGCGCCTCGGTATGCCGGTGACGATCGAGGAAGATCGCGTGACCGTCACGCCCGCTTCCTATCGCTTCGACCTGCGTATCGAGGAAGATCTCATCGAAGAGATCGCGCGTATTCATGGCTACGAGAACATCCCGGAGAACCTGCCGCAAGGCACACTTGGCATGCTGCCACTGCCGGAGTCCCGGCGCAGCGCTTCCGCCTTGCGCCGACTGCTGGCAGGGCGCGAGTACCAAGAGGTTGTGAACTACGCCTTCGTGGAAGAGGCATGGGAGCGCGACTTCTGCGGCAACCTTGATCCGATCCGCCTGGCGAACCCGATCGCGAGCCATCTTTCCGTCATGCGGTCGAGTCTGCTTGGTGGCCTGGTCGGCACGCTGGCGACCAATCAGCGTCGCCGTGCGTCCCGCGTGCGGATTTTCGAGATTGGTCGTTGCTTCGCGAAGGACGCCAGCGGTCAGCCGGTTGCAGGCTATCGCCAGCCGATGAAAGTTGCGGGCCTTGCATGGGGGCCTGCGTCGGCGGAGCAGTGGGGTCTTGCTACCCGGAAAGTGGATTTCTTTGACGTCAAGGCTGATGTCGAGGCCATGCTTGATGGCCGCTCGCTGGAGTTTGTGCGTTTGACGCATCCCGCTCTGCACCCAGGACGTGCTGCAGAAGTGCGGTGCGATGGGGTTGCCATCGGCTGGATCGGTGAGTTGCATCCAAACTGGGTTCAACGCTACGACCTCGCGACAGCGCCGGTGGTCTTCGAGCTTGACCTTCAGGCCGCGGCCTACCGCCCGCTGCCGGCCTTTGTTGCGCCGTCGAAATTCCCGATGGTGGTGCGCGATCTGGCCTTGGTTGTTCGTGCCGCGACGCCGGTTGGGGAGCTGCTTGCCGTGCTGCGTGAGGCACCCTTGAACATCGTGCAGGCGATTGAAATATTTGATATTTACCAGGGCAAAGGTATCGATCCGGACAGCAAGAGTGTTGCCTTCCGGGTACGCTTCCAACATACTGACCAGACGCTTGAAGACGCTGAAGTCGACGCCGCAATCGACGTATTGGTTGGTCGTGCCAGTGAGCGGTTGGGCGCCCAATTGAGGAGCTGATTGTGTCGATGACGCTAACGAAAGCCGAATTGGCCGATCTTCTGTTCGAGAAGGTCGGCCTGAACAAGCGGGAAGCCAAAGACATGGTTGATGGCTTCTTCGACGAAATCCGTAATGCGTTGGAACGGGGCGAAACCGTGAAGCTGTCCGGTTTCGGCAATTTCCAGTTGCGCGATAAGCCGCAGCGTCCTGGTCGCAATCCCAAGACCGGGGAGGAGATCCCGATCACGGCGCGCCGTGTGGTCACCTTCCACGCCAGCCAGAAACTCAAGGCGGCGGTGGACTTGTTGAGTGATGCAGAGGTCAATGTCGCAAACCAGCGCGCCGCCTGATGCGGCTGAACTGCCTCCGATTCCCGCGAAGCGCTACTTCACCATCGGTGAGGTTAGCGAACTATGCGGTGTGAAGCCGCATGTGCTGCGCTATTGGGAGCAGGAGTTCACGCAACTCAAGCCGGTCAAGCGCCGCGGTAACCGTCGCTACTACCAGCATCACGAAGTGTTGCTGGTGCGCCGGATCCGCGATCTGCTCTACAACGACGGCTTCACGATCAGTGGTGCGCGCAACCGTCTGGATGACCAGGCCGAGCGCGAGCGTGAGCAGGCCGCGCAGAGCGAACGCGAAGAGGCTTTGTTCGGCGCAATCCGCGGCGAGCTGGAAGATGTGCTCTCGCTACTGCGGAGTTAAATAAATCCAGCAGGAGTTTCGAATCCTGCTATAATTTTTGCCGTGTCGGGGCGTAGCGCAGCCTGGTAGCGCACTTGCATGGGGTGCAAGGGGTCGCGAGTTCGAATCCCGCCGCCCCGACCAAATTCTTCCCCTCCGGCGTCCTTCGGCTTTACTCAATACCTTAGAGCGCTCGGTCCATGCGAATCCTCCTCAGTAACGACGACGGCTACTTTGCCCCAGGCATCGCCGCGTTGGCAGAGGCCTTGTCTGGATTCGCAGAAGTCTTCGTTGTAGCGCCCGAGCGTGATCGCAGCGGAGCGAGTCATTCCCTCACACTGGATCGTCCGCTTTCTGTGCGGCGTGCGCCGAGTGGTTTCCATTTCGTGAATGGTACGCCGACCGATTGCGTGCATCTTGCTGTCACTGGATTTCTTGGCTTTCGCCCTGATCTGGTGGTTTCCGGCATCAATCACGGCGCCAACATGGGCGACGATACGATTTACTCGGGCACGGTCGCTGCCGCAATGGAAGGTTACCTGTTGGGGATACCGTCAATTGCCGTATCGCTCGTCGGGCGCGAACTGAATCATTTCAGTACCGCAGCGGCCGTTGCTGCCGACGTTGTACGTGCCTGCGCTGACGATGCGTCCGGCGCCCCTTATCTGCTCAATGTAAACGTTCCGGATCTGCCCTCGTCGGCAATGAAGGGCCGCAGGGTCACTCGCCTGGGTAAGCGTCACATGGCGGAGCCAGTTGTGCGGTCGGTCAATCCACGCGGCGAGACGATCTACTGGGTCGGGGCTGTTGGTGCAGCCCAGGATGCGGGCGAAGGCACTGATTTCCATGCGGTCGCGAACGGTTTCGTTTCGATAACGCCGCTGCAGGTGGATCTGACACAGTTTTCGGCGTTATCGTCGTGGCAGGAGCGTTTGTCCGCATGAATCAGCGGAGTGCTTCGGCCGTGACCGCTGTTCGCGCTCGCGCACGGATGATCGAGCGCCTTCGCGAACAGGGAATTGCGGACTCGCGCGTGCTCGCAGCGATGAACCAGGTTCCCCGCCATCTGTTTGTTCAGGAAGCCCTAGCTAGCCGCGCTTACGAAGATACCGCGCTGCCGCTTGGCTGCCAGCAGACGATTTCGCAGCCCTACGTCGTTGCGCGCATGATCGAGTTGCTTGCGCACGGGCGTGAACTTGGCAAAACGCTTGAAGTAGGGGCGGGGTGCGGGTACCAAGCGGCGGTTTTGTCCTGCATGGCGAAGGAGGTGTACGCCATTGAGCGAATCCGTACGCTGATCGAACGTGCGAAGGACAATCTTCGACCGCTGCGTTTACCGAACCTGCGGCTGAAATACGGTGACGGTAGCGTTGGATTGCCGGAGGCGGCGCCTTTTGACACGATCATCGTCGCCGCCGGCACGGCGAGTGTGCCCAAACCATTGCTGGAGCAGTTGGCCCCACTTGGGCGACTGATCCTTCCGTTGGGCAGCGTCGACCAGACCTTGTTGATGGTGGAGCGCTCGGCGGATGGAAGGCTTAAGGAATCGCGTTACGATGCGGTTCGATTTGTACCGTTGTTGGCAGGAACCGAATGAGACTGTTTGTCGCCCGTAGCGGGCTGCCCTTTGCTTTGATTGCCCTGATTGGAATCGCTGGCTGCACCAGCAGTGGCCGTGCGCCGGTGGAAGACCGTACGGCGCCGTCGCGGCCCACTGCCGGCGTGCCCGCGCAGGATGCAGCGCCCGCCGTTGCGAGACCGGGCTACTACATCGTTAAGCGTGGCGACACGCTGATCAGCATCGCTTTGGAGCACGGTCAGGACTGGCGTGACATTGCCAACTGGAACGCGATCGAGAATCCGAATCTGATCCTGGTTGGGCAGGAGCTTCGAGTCAAGCCGGCCGACGGTACTGCCGCGAAGCCTGTCGTTTCACCGACGATCGAATCCAAACCATTGGAGCCGAAGACAACCGCGGCGGCTCCGTCGGGCAAGGTGGACGAATCATTGCGGCGTGATCCCAAGGGTGGAAAGGTCGCCTACTCGGATCAGGCGCTTGCAGCTGCCGTGAAGGCTGACGAAACCTCGCGCGCCGGCGTAAAGCCGGTTGCTGCTGCGCCGGTTGCTGACGCGAAACCCGCCGCAGACGCGACGAAGAAGGAAGAACCCAAGAAGGATGAGGCGAAGCCTTCCGCGGACGACGAGTTCGAATGGGTTTGGCCGGCAGCCGGAAAGGTCGTTAACGGTTTCAATGATTCGACCAACAAGGGCGTTGATATTGGCGGCCAGATTGGTGAGCCGGTGCTCGCCGCAGCGGCGGGCAAAATTGTTTATGTCGGTGCCGGCTTGCGTGGCTATGGAAATCTCGTCATCATCAAGCACAACGCGACCTTCCTCAGTGCCTACGCCCACAACCAGAAGATTCTGGTGAAAGAAGGGCAGTCAGTGAAAAAGGGGCAGGAGATCGCGGCGTTGGGTGACAGTGATGCGGATCGCGCCAAGCTGCACTTCGAGATTCGGCGTCAAGGCAAACCCGTTGATCCTCTGAAGTACCTTCCTAAACGCTAAGGGTGGGATATGTACGATCCGGCAACCTTTTTCGACGACGAAGACGAAAAGGAACCGGATCTTCCACCTGAGATCGAAGCGTTCGGCGCGGAGCCTGTTCAGGCGCCGCCCGAGAATGAATTCCTCAACGACGTCACGCAGATCTACCTCAACGAGATCGGCGCGAATCCGCTGCTCACCGCCGACGAAGAAGTGGCCTTGGCGCGCCGTGTGCGACTCGGCGACTTCTCTGCACGGCAGAAGATGATCGAGCACAACCTGCGCCTGGTTGTGAATATCGCCAAGCACTACCTCAACCGTGGAATCCCGCTCCTCGATCTGGTCGAAGAGGGCAATCTGGGTTTGATTCACGCTTTGGAGAAGTTCGATCCGGAGCGCGGCTTCCGATTCTCCACGTACGCAACCTGGTGGATCCGGCAGAACATCGAGCGCGCGATCATGAACCAGTCGCGCACGATCCGCCTGCCGGTTCACGTGGTGAAGGAACTGAACCAGGTCTTGCGCGCGCAGCGCTCGATTGAATCGAGCCACGGTGGCGCAACGATCGAGGACGTGGCAAAGCGCCTCGAGCGGCCGGTCGACGATGTGCGGGCGATTCTGGCGCTCAATGAGCACACGGCCTCGCTCGATGCACCGCTTGATATCGACCCCAACCTGTCAATCGGCGAATCGCTCGCCGACGAAGCCTCAGACGGGCCGGAATCCACGCTGCAGAACGCCGAAATCGAAGACTTGGTTCGTCAGTGGATCGGGCAGCTATCGGAGAAGCAGCGCATGGTGATCCAGCGTCGCTACGGACTCGACGACTGCGATGTGCAGACGCTGGAAGAGCTCGCGCTGCAACTTGGCTTGACGCGTGAGCGGGTGCGGCAGATCCAGCTTGAGGCGCTTGCGCAACTGCGGCGGATCCTCAAACGTCGCGGAGTCTCCCGCGACGTTCTGCTCTGAGCCCGCCAGACGCTGTCTGTGCGGCTACGCGCCGCGCTCCCGCTCCAGCCGAATCGCCGTGGCCAGATGGAAGACCGCCATTGCGTAGAAGCTGCTGCGGTTATAACGCGTGATCACGTAGAAGTTCTGATACCCCAGCCAGTATTCGGTTGCCGCATCGGGCGAGACGAGATCGATCAACGCCGCGGGCTTGTCTTCGGCCGCAGGTGTATCGGCCGCAACCCCAAGGCGTTCGAAGTCCTGCTTGCGAAAACTGGGTGCGATGCCCGCCTCCACCAAAGCGGCCGCGCGTTGCGGATCCGTCACGCGTGCCGGCACTGCGATGGCGCCGCCGCGTTCCCATCCATGCTGACTTAGGAAGCTCGCAACACTGCCGATGGCGTCGTCGGCGCTTGCGTCGAGCGATACCTTGCCGTCTCCGTCGTAGTCGACCGCGTAGCGCCGGATGCTGCTCGGAAGGAACTGCGGCAGACCAAGCGCGCCTGCGTAGGACCCTTTGTAGCTGGTGACCGGCATCGAGGTATCGCGCGCCAGCAGGAACAGCTCTCCCAACTCGCGCCGGAAGAGTTCCGCGCGTGGCGGGTAGTCGAAGGCGAGCGTGGCGAGCGCGGAGAGGGTCTGGAAGTTGCCCTGATTGCGGCCGTAGATGGTTTCGACGCCAATGATGCCGACGATGATGTCGGCCGGTACGCCGAACTCTGCCTCGGCGCGCGCAAGGGTGGCGGCGTGTTCGCGCCAGAAGGCGGTACCGGCGGCGATGCGCGTGCGGTCGAGATATCGGGCCCGGTAGCGTACCCAGGATTTCACGCTCGGGCTCGCAGGCGGAAGGATGGCCTTGATCACCGCGGGTAGGTAGCGCGCTTCGGCGAGGGTGGCGAGCACCTGGGTCTCGTTCAGCGATTCCTTCTGCGCGAGTTCGTGTGCGAAGGCTTTGACCTCGTCGCGTTCGCCGTAGGGTTGTGGCTCGGGTGCCGAGGCGCCGTGTGCGAGCGAATGTGCGCCGAGCGTGATGGCAAGGGCGATGGTGATGTGTTTCAGAAGGTGCGTGCGAGCCATTCGGTGATTGCGATTCTGAGCGCCTCGGCGTCTTCCGCCGATGCTGTGGGGCCGTAAATGAGGCGAGCGTAGCGCGCTGCGAAATCCGTGAGCGCAGCCTGCCATTCGGGGTGGATGGTACCTGCACGCGCCGCGAAGGCAATCGGCCCTTCGCTGATCGCCGGCACGAGTCCTTGTTGCGCGAGCTTGCGTAGCAGCAGTTGCCACGCACGTTCGGCTGGCGTCAGGCGGCGTCGGCTGCGGAACATGCCGATCCACACCGCTGCTTGCCAGAGGGCGCCGCTTGCGACGAGCCCCAGCGTCAGGTTGCGCCAGTCGGCATCAATGCCCAGCCCGGCAAAGAGGTCGCGCTGCCGTTGGGCGGTATAGCCGAGAATCCAGGTATTCCATGTGTGCGACAGTGCCTCGGCGCGGTTGCGCAGCGTACGCAACCATTGCGAATCGATACGCACCAAGCCGGGAATCGGGTCGCTGGCGGGCAGGGACGCAGTCAGTCCGCCGTCAATGCGCTTCGGGGCCGCAGCGGCGGTTGGGTCCACACGGACCCAGCCCCGCTCACTGAGCCATACCTCCGACCATGCGTGGGCGTCGGATTGTCGAACGACCAAGGTGCCGTCAATCGGATTGATTTCGCCCCCTTGGTATCCGGCCACGACGCGGGCGGGCACGCCCGCCGCGCGCATCAAGACCGTGAAGGCATTCGCGAAGTGCTCGCAGAAGCCTTGTCGCGTCTCGAACAGGAAGTCATCCGCGGCATTTTGGCCAAGACGCGGAGGTGACAGCGTGTAGACGAAGTCGCCCTCGCGCAGGAATCGTAGCGCCGCTGCCACGCGATCGGCTGGTGCTGTCTGCTCTTGCTGAAGCTTCGCCCCGAATGCAGCGGTGCGCGGATTGCTGCCGGCGGGTAAAGCGAGGTTGACGGCCAGGGCGGCCGGCGAGGCGTCCAGGCCTATTTGGGCGTCGGCATAGCTTGTCATCGGTGCCCGTACGCGGCTGCGTATCGTCGCCCCAGCGAGCAGCACGTTGAAGGCATCGAGTGTCTGACCTTCTCGCGGAGTTGCGTGCTCTAGCGCGAAGAGCCAGCGGTTCTGGTGGGGTTCCAGTGTGATCACATAGTCGATCCGTCTTTTCCCCTGCGGCAGCGATGTCGCGCGAACCGCCGGCCTTGCCTGCCATTCAAGCCCGTCAAACTGGCTCATCACCGGGCCTCGGAAGTAGCGTTCTGCTGGCGGGGGCGGCGAGCCGGAGAACTCGACACGAAAGGCAATCTCGCCGGACAGCGAGAGGTCTGCGATGGAGCCGGGGCGCATGCGATCCGACATTCCGGTGGTGGCGCTGGCGCCATCGGTGGGCATGCCCCAGAGCGGCGTGTCGATGCGCGGGAACAGCACGAACAGCAGCGCAGCCAGCGGCAGCGCAATGCCCACCATCCGCGCGCTACCGCTGAGGGCCGGCTTTAGAAGCAAGTCCGGTTGCTCAACCCGCAGCAGCGCAGTCAGCGCCAGCACGCAGGCGGCCAGGGCACAGGCGGCGGTCAGTGCGCTCTGTTCGATGAGGAAGTAGCCCAGTTGCACGAAGAAGCAAAGCTGAATCGTGATGTGCGCATCGCGCCGCGTGCGGGCTTCCAGCATTTTCAGCCCCAGCAGCATGGCCAGCAGCGCAAGGCCGGGTGTGCGCCCGAAGGCGGTGCCATAGCGCGCAACGGTGGTCGCCACTGCGACAGCCGCGATCAGCAGCAACACGACTCGATTGGGCGGGCGAGCGGGCGTTGCAGCGTGCAGCCGCCACCCTTGCCATAGCAGCGGCAGGCCCGCGACCAGGCCGACTTCCAGCGTCAGGCGTGGCAGCAAAGGCAGCAGGGTCAGCAAGACCGCTGCGAGGATCCACAGCTGGCCATGGCGATCGACTGGCTCGGATTTACGCATGCTCAGTCACCCCATGGCGGGCGAGTGCTTCGAGTACTTCGCGCAGGTGTGCCGTGCCGCTACCGGGGGCGATGTGGCGGCCCGGTAGTTCGAGGCCGAAGCGCTGCTTTGCTTCGTCCGCTTTGAGTGCCCAGGCGCACAGGCGCGAAAGGCGTGCTTCAGTGTCCATCGATGCCGGGCAGTCGGCCCAGCGCAGCCATTGCTCACCGCCAGCCTCGGCCGCAAAGTGCTTGGTTGCCAGCGTGCCGCCCCGCGCGAGCTGTCGCCAGGCGATCTGACGCAGCGGATCACCGGCGCGGTAGGGGCGAAGGCTGTCGAACAGCACGCCGTCGCTACCCGGAACCGGGCGCCCCTCGCCGTTCCCGTGATGCGAGGGCGCCGTCGGCGGCTCTACTTCCGGGGTCGGATAGACGAGGCCGTACACGGCGGGCTCGAAATAGCTCCAGGCGACGATCAGCCCGAGTGGATGGCGGGTCTCCAGACGCAGGCGCCCGACCGGGTGCCGGCCGCGCGATTGGGCGGGCAGCGGCAAGCTCAGCGCTTGTGCGCCTCGTGCGGGGATAGAGAAACCCACTGGTGCCGACGCGGTATGCATGATCGCCAGCGACGGCCGTTCGCGCCCCGCTTGCTCCTGCATGACCAGGGACAGCGCACGCGGTTCGCCGGCAAACACGGCGTCACAGCGTCCGCTCTGCAGCGTGACGCCAAGTAGGTTGCGATGCGCCCGCACCATGGAGAGGTGGCCCACGCCGGCCAGCACGAAAGTCAGCGCGAAGCCGAGCGACAAGGTGTAGTTGAGGCTTGCCAGCAGCATCGCCAGAAGCAGCAGGCCGAAGCTCAGGCCGGGGCCGGTTGGCAGCACGTAGATGCGTCGCTGGCCGAGCGTGACCGGCAGTTGCTCCGGTGGCCGGCCGCGCAGCATCCAGCGTTGCAGGCGCTCGCGCAGGGTTTGCCGCATCGAGAGGCTCACGCGACAGGCGTGCCCTGCAGGAATTCGGCGACCAGCGCGTCCGGCAGATGACGACCATCGGGCGTGTGCAGGCGATGCGCTGCCACCGGATGCCATACCGCCTGAACGTCCTCCGGCGCCACGAAGTCGCGCCCCTCGGTGAGCGCATAGGCGCGCGCCGCAGCCAGGAGCGCAAGGCCGGCCCGCGGGCTCAGGCCGAGCGCGATCGCTGGATGGCTGCGTGTTGCGCTGACCAAGCGCAGCACGTAACGCGCGACCGGTTCGCCAACGAAGACGTCGGCGCAACTGGCCTGTAGCGCTGTTAGGGTGCTTCGGTCGGTGACGCGTGCGACGACACTACGATTTCGCCGGTCACGCCCGGCCAGCAGGGCGAGTTCGGCATCTGCCGGCGGGTAGCCGAGCGCCAGTCGCATCAGGAAGCGATCCAGCTGCGATTCCGGCAGTTCAAACGTGCCCGCATGGTGGGCAGGGTTTTGCGTCGCGATAACAAAGAACGGATCCGGCAGCGGATGCGTTACGCCGTCGACCGAGACGCGGCGTTCCTCCATGGCTTCCAGCAAGGCGCTCTGTGTCTTGGGTGAGGCGCGATTGACCTCGTCGGCGAGCAGCACTTCCGAGAACACCGGGCCTGGCCGGAAGGCGAACTGTGCGTTTGCACTTTCCCAGACGGATACGCCGACCAGGTCCGCCGGCAGCAGATCGCTGGTGAACTGCACGCGCCGCCAGGCAAGGCCGCAGGCATCGGCCAGCGCATGCGCCAGGGTTGTCTTGCCGACGCCGGGTACGTCCTCGATCAACAGATGGCCCCGCGCAATCAGGCACGCGACTGCGAGCCGGATCTGCGCCGATTTGCCGAGAATGGATTCGCCTACCGCGGCGGCAATGGCATGGGCCAGGGCGCGCGCTTCGGTGATGGGCAGTTTTTGTTGTGGGCTCATGGTGTCGGTCGGATAATATCGGTATGGGGGAGGGTCGTCGCGTTTGGTCGGCCCATTTATTCAGATCAGAACGAGGCGGCGAGGGGCCACATGGCGACCGCATTCATCACGCATCCGGATTGCTGGATGCACAACATGGGGGCCATGCACCCCGAATGCCCGGATCGCCTCTCTGCGATTCAGGATAGATTGATCGCCTCCGGCATCGATTCGTTCCTCAATTTTCATGACGCGCCGCAGGCGAGCATCGAACAATTGTCGCGCGTTCATCCGAAGCGGCATGTCGAGGATCTTATCGGCAGTGCGCCGGAGCGGGGTATCAAGCATATCGACCCCGATACCGCCATGTGTCCGCACACCATCCGTGCCGCCCTGCGTGCCGCGGGCGCCGGCGTGCTGGCAACAGATCTCGTGATGCGCGGGGAAGTCGACAACGCGTTCTGTGCGGTGCGGCCGCCCGGGCACCACGCCGAGCGCGATCGCGCCATGGGTTTTTGCTTCTTCAACAACATCGCCGTTGCGGCGTCTCATGCGCTCGAATCGCACGGCTTGAAGCGAGTCGCGGTGGTGGACTTCGATGTGCATCACGGCAACGGCACGGAAAACATCTTCGCCGGCGACGAGCGGGTGCTGATGGTCAGCTTCTTCCAGCACCCCTTCTATCCCTACACCGGGGCGGATAAACCCGCGGCGAACATGGTCAATGTGCCGGTGCCTGCCGGTACGCGTGGCGATGTTTTCCGCGATATCGTCACAGACGTCTGGTTGCCGGCCTTGCGGAACTTCGCACCGGAGATGCTTTACATCTCGGCTGGGTTCGATGCGCACTACGAAGACGATATGGCGTCCCTTGGCCTCGTCGAGGCGGACTACGCTTGGGTGACACAGCAGTTGCGGCTGTTTGCCGAGCAGCATTGCGGCGGCCGCATCGTGTCGATGCTCGAGGGGGGCTATGCGCTGTCTGCACTTGCGCGCAGTGCGGTTGCTCATATCAAGGCGCTGGCGGACCTTTGACGCTGATTTTCCACGTATGCGCTAGAATCTCGGCTTTGTCTTTGTGGCGGCAAACGCATGATTAAGGGTTCGATTGTCGCGATCGTCACGCCGATGCGTGAGGATGGCAGCCTTGACCTGGCGCGGCTCAAGAGTCTTATCGACTGGCACGTCGCGGAAGGAACCGACGGCATCGTCATCGTCGGGACGACCGGTGAATCGCCGACCGTCAACGTCGAAGAGCATTGCGAACTGATCCGGACTGCGGTCGGTCATGCCGCCGGCCGTGTGCCTGTGATTGCCGGAACTGGGGCAAACTCGACGGCAGAAGCGATTGAATTGTCGCAATTTGCAAAGTCTGCCGGAGCCGACGGCATCCTGTCGGTGGTACCGTACTACAACAAGCCCACGCAAGAGGGCCTGTACCGGCACTTCCGCACGATCGCCGAAGCAGTCGATATCCCGGTGATCCTATACAACGTCCCGGGGCGGACCGGGGCGGACATGTCGAACGACACTGCGCTGCGCCTTGCCGAGATTCCGAACGTCGTCGGCCTCAAGGATGCAACCGGGGCGATCGATCGTGCGCTCGATCTGATTTTGCGAGCACCGGCCGATTTCGCGCTCTACAGCGGCGACGACATGACCTCGCTGGCCTTCCTGTTGCTCGGCGGCCACGGTGTCATCTCGGTGACGTCCAACATCGCGCCGCGCGCCATGCACGAAATGTGCGTTGCGGCGGCTGCGGGTGACCTGACTCGCGCGCGTGCGATCAACGCCAAGCTGGTCGGTCTGCATAAGCACCTGTTCTGCGAACCCAATCCGATTCCCGCGAAATGGGCCCTTGAGCGTATGGGGCTTATCGGTTCGGGTATCCGTCTTCCATTGACGCGACTGACCGTCGCAAACGAATCCAAGCTGCTCGACGCACTGCGTCAGGCCGGCATTGAGGCCTGAGGAGTCTGCAGTATGTTCAAGCTGCAAAGCGTTGCACCGGTGTGCCTGCTCGTCGTGCTCGGCGCGTGCACGTTTTCAACCAAGGATGTGGGCAAGGTCGACTACAAGGCGGGCGCTCAACAGCGCGCAACGCCTCTGGATGTTCCGCCTGACCTGACCAAGCCGGGCCGCGATGACCGCTATGCGGTCGAAGGAGAGTCGGCCGCCGCGACCCTGTCTGAATATCAGGCGGGGCGTAAGCCGTCGGCTGGCGGCATGGCGGTTGCCAGCGGCCCCGAGGTTGTTCCCGACGTTGCCAAAATGACGATCGGCCGTGCTGGTTCAGAGCGTTGGCTGACGGTGCCACTTGCTCCGGCCCAGCTCTACCCGAAGATCAAGACCTTCTGGTTGCAGAACGGCTATGCACTCGTCGTCGATAGTCCTGAAGTCGGCATTCTCGAAACGGACTGGCTTGAGAATCGTACGAAGATCAAACAAGACATCGTCCGCGACACCGTCGGCAAGTTCCTCGATGGCATGTACAGCTCGCCGGAGAAGGATCGCTTCCGTACTCGTATCGAGCCGGGCGCCCAGCCGGGTTCAACTGACGTGTTCATCAGCCACCGTGGGCTCGAAGAGGTACTGACGGGCGGCGTGGAGAAAGACTCCTCCGTCTGGACCTGGCGCAAGCCGGATCCGGGCATGGAGGCCGAGATGCTTCGCCGCCTGATGCTGTCGCTCGGCGCGTCCGAAGATCGTGCTAAGGAACTGATGGCTGGTTCGCCTGCAACCGACAAGGCGCGTTTCGAGCGTGCTGCCGATGGCGGCGCGGCGCTGATCCTGGCGGGCTCGATCGACGACGCATGGCGTCAGGTTGGTCTTGCGCTGGATCGCAACGGTTTGTTGGTCGAGGATCGCGATCGCGATATCGGCCTGTTCGATGTGCGCGTTGCAGGCGCGAAGGTCGAGCAGAAGCAGGAGAGCGGTTGGCTCGACAAGCTGGCTTTCTGGCGCAGTGCGCCGGCTGAGCCGGTCGTAAGCCCCGCTGCGCAGCTTAAGGCCGGTGCGGCTTATCGGATCTTCGTGAAGGGCGACGACAAGCGGTCGCTGGTGCGCGTTCTCGATAAGGATGGCAACATTGACAAGGGTGAAGAGGCCAGCAAGATCCTAAAGTTGCTTTACGAGCAGCTCAAGTAATTGGCGACACCCACAAAAACGCGCCCGTCGGGCGCGTTTTTTTTGCCTGTAGATCTGGGTGGGCCAAATGGCCGCGTGCTACCAAGTTGTTAGACGAAAAAAAGCCGACCCGAAGGTCGGCTCTTTCTTCCGCTGGCGCGAATTACTTGGCGGCGGACTGGTCAGCAGCCGGAGCCGATTGCTCAGCGGCCGGAGCTTCAGCGGCCGGAGCCGACTGGTCAGCAGCCGGAGCCGATTGCTCAGCAGCCGGAGCGGACTGCTCAACAGCGACCGGAGCGGATTGCTCAACCGGCGCTTCTTCTTTCTTGCCACAAGCGGTAACGGCCAGCGCCACGAGGGCGGCGACGAGGAGAGATTGCTTCATTGTTGGTTTCCCTTATCGATAAAGACAAACGCCAAATTCTTTTGGTCGGCACGGCTAGACGCCTAACCGATCTCAGATTCTAGCATGTTTTTCAAAGCTCAAGCGCTCTGCGCCTACTGCTGCTGTTACGCCGGAGCCCCAAATCCGCTGCAATACCAATCATAAAACGCACAAAGCAGCGTCGGGTTGACAGCATTTGCGCTCAGTTTTCGATCGCGCGCCAAAAGTTTCAGGGCGGCGCGTTGCGCAGGCTCGGCGTCGAACGGTTCGCCGTTCAGGAAGAAGCGGTTTCCGCGGTATAGCAGCTGTGTCTTGATGTCGAGCCGAAAGCCGCGCTGGCCAACGGTTGTCGCGAATTTCCGCTCGCTCATCGGCAACTCCGGCGGCTCAAAGAAGACGTGGGGCTTGGGCTCGCTGAGGTAGGCGCCGAGAAAATTTGCAACTGTTTGTTTGTTCCAGCTGATCCGGGCGAGGGTGGCTGCGACTTGCTCGATCATTTCGTTGCTGATCTCGGCGCTATTCTTCGGGCGCTTCAAACCCGGGTCCGCATAGCGCCCCTTCAACGACAAGTTCTCCTGCAGATAGCCCAGAAAGGCTTCCGCCAACTCCTGGTTAGTTGCTGTCCGGAAACCAACCGAATAGGTCATGCATTCGCCGATCGCGACGCCGTCATGAGCGTATTGCGGGGGGAGGTACAGGAGGTCGCCAGGCTCGACCACCCACTCCCGCGAGGGGCGGAAGTCCTTCAGCAGGCGCAGCGGTGCCCCTTCAATGACGGTGAGGTCACGCTGGGCGCCAATGCGCCAGCGACGCTGGCCGATACCCTGGATCAGGAATACGTCGTAATTGTCGAAGTGCGGCCCGACGCCACCGCAGTCGGTGGCGTAACTGACCATCAGATCGTCAAGACGTGCCTGGGGTATGAAATCGAACTGACGGAGAAGCGCGTCGGCTTCGTCGGAGACGAGGTTTGTGCCGGAAACAAGCACTGTCCAGGGGCCTTTCTGGCGCCACGCGCGACTGCTGAAAGGCCCGCGTTCCAGCTGCCATTGGCCGTCGGTGTTCCAGACGCGACGCGATTCGACGTCGTCGCGGGTGGCCAGCTCAAGCAGCTCGGGTTTGCTGAACACGCCCTTGAAATCTTTGAGCGCGCCACGTACCAGGAGCGGCTTGCGCTGCCAGTATTCGCGAAGAAATTCGTCGGCACTCAGGCCGCCAAGAAGAGTGGAGATCATCGCAAGATTATAGCGACGACCGTTCGGAGGCCGGCTGGTACAATCCGGCCCCTTTTAAGCATGGCTTCAAGGGGCTTGCAAATGCCAGTCGCTAAGGTTGAATCGCTGGACCACGAAGGGCGTGGCGTGGCGCGCGTGGACGGCAAGGCGATCTTCATCGAAGGCGCCTTGCCGGGTGAGCGGGTTGAGTACTCCAGCTACCGCAAGAAGCCGAAGTTCGAACAGGCGACGATGACTCGCTCGATCACGCAGAGCTCACAGCGCGTCAAGCCGCGCTGTGAGTTCTTCGGCGTGTGCGGCGGTTGCAGCATGCAGCATCTGGAGCCGAGTGCCCAGGTGGCGGCCAAGCAAAGGGTGCTTGAAGACAACCTCTGGCACATTGCACGGATACGTCCTGCAATCGTTTATCCGGCGGTTCAGGGGCCGACCTGGGGCTACCGGTATCGTGCACGGCTAAGCGTGCGACAGGTGCCGAGGCTCGGCGGCGTGCTGGTCGGATTCCATGAGAAGAAGAGCAGCTACATCGCGGACATGCGGTCCTGCGAGATCCTGCCGCCGCAGATCGGCCACAAATTGACGCTATTGCGCGAACTGGTCGCGCAACTCTCAGCGCCGGATCGGATTCCGCAGATCGAAGTTGCGGTGACGCAGGATCGAACGGTGCTTGTGGTGCGCAACCTTGTGCCTTTGACGTCATCCGACGTTTCGACCTTGTTGGCGTTTGGCGAAGCGCATGGATTCAGCATGTGGTCGCAGCCCGGGGGGCCAGACACCGTGCAGCCGCTGGCCAAGGGCGAGGGGCGCGAGCTGTTCTACACGCTGCCGGAATTCGGTTTGCGGCTCGCATTCCGCCCGACCGATTTCACGCAGGTCAATGTCGACATCAATCGTCTGTTGATTCGGCGGTCGATGCTGTTGCTTGATCCTCAGCCGGGCGAACGTATTGCGGATCTCTTCTGTGGTCTAGGCAACTTCAGCCTTCCGATTGCGCGCAAAGGGGCGCACGTCGTCGGCGTTGAAGGCAGTGCCGCGTTGGTCGCGCGTGCTGCCGCGAACGCCGCGGCAAATGGCCTGTCCGCGCGCAGCGAGTTCTCGGTGGCCAACCTCTTTGAGGCAACGCCGCGGAGCATTGCCGCGCTAGGGCGGCTGGACAAGATGCTCATCGATCCGCCCCGCGAGGGCGCGATTGCCGTGGTCAAGGCATTGGGTGACGATGCGCCGCGCCGCCTCGTTTACGTGTCGTGCAATCCGTCGTCGCTGGCGCGTGATGCGGCAGTGCTGGTCCACGAGAAGGGTTACCGACTGCAGGGTGCGGGGGTGGCGAACATGTTCCCGCATACCTCGCATGTGGAGTCGATCGCCCTATTCGAGCGCGACTAAGAAAACGGGCGGCCGAGGCCGCCCGTTGCATTGACTGGCGACGTGATCAGTCGCGGTCGCCGCCGAAGATGCCGAGCAACTGGAGCAGGCTGACGAATACGTTGTAGATGTCGAGGTAGATCGCCAGCGTGGCGGTGACGTAGTTCGTCTCGCCGCCGGTAACGACCCGGTTCACATCGTAGAGGATGTATGCCGAGAAGATGCCGAGGCACGCGACCGCCATGACGATCGACAGCGCCGGCAACTGCAGGAAGATGTTTGCCACGCCCGCGATCAGCGCGACGATCATGCCGACGAACAGGAACTTGCCCATGCCGGAGAGATCGCGCTTCGTTACCGTCGCAAGCCCTGCCATCGCAAAGAAGATCACGCCGGTGCCGCCTGCGGCCAACGCGATCAGGCTTGCGCCGTTGGAGAAGCCCAGCGTGTACTGCAGGCTTCGCGACAGCATCAGGCCCATGAAGAAGGTAAAGCCAAGCAGGAGCAGAACGCCCACGCTGCTGTTCTTGAACTTTTCGATCGCGAAGAAGAAGCCGAAGGCGACCGCCATGAAGAGCATGAAGCCCAGCATCGGGCTGCCGGCAAAGAACGAGAAGCCGAGTTGCACGCCGATGAAGGCGCCGAGGATCGTCGGCAGCATCGATAGTGCAAGCAGCGCATACGTATTGCGCAGCACGCGGTTGCGCGACGATGCAGCAATGCCGCCAGACGCGTAGGTGTTCAGGGTCATTCAGATCCTCCAGTGGAGTGTTTCAGTTGCGATTAAGACCGAGCGTGCGCCGAATGGTTCTGCGAGCCGCTCAGCGATCGATTCTTGGCCCACCGTGTTAAAATAGCAAATTGTGGATGGGTGGCAGAGTGGTTGAATGCACCGGTCTTGAAAACCGGCGGCCCTTCGCGGGGCTCGTGGGTTCGAATCCCACCCCATCCGCCACCGCACTAACAAACATGCGCCTTTCGGGGCGCATTTGTTTTACCCATCATAAAACCCATCATCCGGATGCTCATTGCGGCGCCGCTAACTGTCCCGAAATGAGCGGGGCTTCGAGCGTGATTTGAACGGGTCCGGGCACTTTGTCGTTGAGACGGTGGACGGACAAAGCCCTCGGCGAAGGTTGTCACCGAGGGCTTTGGTCAGGCAGTCGGCGCCTGCGGGGCGGGCGGCGTCGCTATTGCGCGAAGGCGCGGTTTGCAGCAATCGTCGCGGAAATCCACTGTTCGACCTCGATCTCGATCCACCCCGACGCTCGGCCGACCTTGATGGGGCGGGGGAACTCGCCCCGCTGAATGCGCCGGTAGATCGCCGTCTTCTGCAGTCCGACGCGGTGAGTGACCTCGCGCATCCGGATTAGTCGTTGTGCCATGCGTTCCTCCAAAATAGGTTTGAATAGTGGTTGCGGATCCGGCCAGCGGCGCCCCGCTAAGCCTGTCCCAATTTTGGCTGACGTCAGCACAGGATTTGATGCGCGGTCACCGCCGATCGGGCGGCGATTTCAATCAAATACACCGTCTGATCATGGTGATCACGTTTCGAGCTGGGTATCGCGGAGCGCGTCAAAGTCGCCCTGATGCACGATGACGATGCCCAAGCCATCGATCATTTCGTCGCAGAGCGCAGCCGGCGTATCGGAGTGGCACTTGGGGCAGCGGCCCCGCTGCAGTAACGTGCCTGCGCGCTGATGGAAGTGGCCGCACGTCCGGCACGAGTAGTAATTGACGAAGGACGACTGCGGGGATGTCGGCATGGAGGCCGCCTTGTGAGAAGGTCTCCAAAGCTATACACGTAGGCCTCCACCCTAAGCGGCTGCGAGAGCGGATCGGGCGCTTAGCCGTATGCGCCGGCCTGTTAGTGTCTGACGGATCTTTCCGGAGATGCGTCGATGTGCGTGCCACAACTCGATCCCTTTCCGATTTCGCTGTGTGATACCGGCGATCCTCGCGTCAGCCGCATCTGCGCAGTCGTGCGCAGCGACGGCGGCTGGCGGTCGTTCTCAGATTTCGCTGTTGGATCAGGCGCGAGCGCGGTGGAGTGGGGCGAAATTCAGCTTTGTCGGCATGCGTCGCGATGCGCACAGTTCGGGGCACGCGCTACGCTCTCCCCTGCGTCCGAAATTGAAGAGCATGACGTTCTGGAGAGCCCAGAAAGTTGCGCCTTCTGAAGCCCCTTCGCCTGTCTAGATGCTTTTTATTGCGGGGCACGGTGTCCGGATTCGGCCTTAGCGGTCGGTGAGCTCCGGGGCCAATTGACAGCGAACGTCAGCTAACGAGCACCGATGCACTAGTCGGCGTCCATCCAGAAGCAGTCGCTCCCAACGACGACACAAGCGGTCAGTGAAGGCTGGGAAACGGACATTCGCTTGCAACACGTGAGCGTCGGCAGGACATAAGACCGGTCATTCGACGGCCTGCGTTTCGAAGGTCCGTTCGCCACCCCATACCGATCGTTCAGTCGGACGCGCTTGATGGAGGACGCCGAACGCTCGCGCTCATGTTCCACGACATAGCGCTTCGACTACGAAGTTGTCGGCACTCGGGAACGCTCGTTCTAAGGCTTAAAGCACTGTCTCAAAGATGTGTCGCCGCGCTCGCCAGATGATCGGCAGGCCGGTTCAATGCCCAAGTCCGTTCGAAGGTAAGAACCGCCGCCAACGAACACGCCGGGACAAGTCCGCGCCGGGGACCCCGTCGGGTGCAATGTGCACGTTGCAAGCCGCAAAAGTCCAAATGAAAAAGGACGCGCGATCGTAAGCCGTCGAGTGGATAGATGGTCAACGATCGCGCCGTCAAAGCCGGCGGGCTGAATCCTAGCGCCAGCAGCGCATCGGATCCGGTTGAGGTTACCGTGCCCGCGGGCCGCTGCTCGGTTACAAGCGCTGTGCGTAGTACTCGACGACCAGCTGCATCTCGATCGGGAAGGGGATGTCGCTCAGCGCCGGCAAGTGCGCCACGGTGGCGGTGTGGGCGACCTCATCGCAGTTGAGCCATTCGGGCCGGGTGAGCGCGGGCTCCGCGAAGCTTTGCTGCACCACCGGGTGCTTGCGGCTCTTTTCGCGCAGCGCGATCACGTCGCCGATCCGCAGGCGGTACGAGGGGATGTTCACCGCACGACCGTTGACCAGGCAATGCGAGTGATTCACCAGCTGGCGCGCCGCCGGAATCGTGGGCGCGAAACCGGCGCGGAACACCGCGTTGTCGAGCCGGCGTTCGAGCAATTCGGCGAGCTTGTCGCCGGCCGAACCTTGCGCACGCTTGGCATCGCTCATCACGCGGCGCATCTGGCGTTCCGAGAGGCCGTAGTTCAGGCGCAGCTTCTGTTTTTCCTGCAACTGCAGGCCGAAGCCCGATTTCTTGCGCAGGCGGTTGCTATGCTGGCCGGGCGGGTGCGGGCGATCGGCGATCGATTTGCGCGACAGGCCGGGCAGTTCGACGCCGACGGCACGCATGGCTTTGAGGCGAGGGCCGGTAAAACGGGACATGGATACTCCGTAGCAGGGTGAAAGTCAGCGGCTCGCGGGCTTGGCGAGTGCGGCGCAGGGGTCGTCGCGCTCGACGGCGGGCAGCGTGAAGTTGAGGTCGAACTTGGCGGCGTCGGAATCGTCTTCGCCAAGGCTCACGGCGAACACGCCGGGCAGGTCGGCCAGCCAGAGCGGCACGCCGATATCGCGCCGCACATGGCCGTTGCCGGCCAGCAGCACCGCGCCGCGGCTGGCTTGGGCGCGCAGCTGGGCGGCCATGAACAGATCGCGCGCGACTTGCGCCTGCACCAGGCCAGGCAGCATGTCCGGCGGTGTCTGGCCGCAGTGGCCGGCGTCGATGGACCGCTGCTGGCCGGCGACGAGTTCATCCTCGAGGACCGGGCGTGCACGCTGCGGCAGACCGGCTGCGGCAAGGACTTCGGCTGGCAGCGCCGCGCCAAGGCCCTCGCGCATCGCGCGGCCGGCATCGGCACGCGAGACGTTGGCGGCGATGATCGGCAAGTCGTGATCAAGCGCCAGCACGAGCAAGGGTTTGAGCATCGGCCAGGGCCAGCGTTTGTCACCAGCCTGTTCGATCAGGTGGTCGACGTCGCGCGGGTGCTCGCTACGGGCGCGGTCGATGTCGGCCTGGCGCTCGCGGTCGAAGTGCTCCATCACCAGCGCCGGGCGCCAGCCGGCGGCGATGCGCAGCCGCAGCGCATCGAGCCGGAGCTGGTGCACCTGCGGGTTGTCGTGTACCTCGCCAAGCAGCACCAGCGGGTAGGGCGCAATGGCGTGAGCCAGCGTCGCCGGATCGGGCTGGGTGGCGAGTGCCTGCGTGATGGGGCCGCCGGCGAGCACGGCGGCGAGCAATGCGGTGAGCAGGGTGCGTGTCATGCTCAATGATAGGTGGCCGGCAGCGCACAGCCTGCGCAATGTGAGGTCAAGGTGCCGGCCCATTGCGCGCGCAGTTGCTTGCACACCTGGCGCAGTGCAGGATCGAGTGAGGGGTCGGCCGCCAGATGCTGCAGGTGCTGCACCAGCGCCTGCGTCTTCGCGGCGGTGATGCCGCGCGCCACCGAGGACGAAAGCAGGTGCAGCGCGGCGGCGAGCGCCAGTTCCGGCCGGCTGCGCTCCACCTCGTTGGTGTCGGACGTCGGCATCATGGTTTTTCGCCCTCCGGTACGTAGACCATCGAACCGTCTTTCATCTTGTAGGCGACGCCGGCCTTCTCGCCGTCGCCGCCGCCGATCTTCCCGCTCGCTTCGTAGCGGGTGAGCTTTTCGCCCTGTTTCATCACGATCTCCATGTCCGGCTTGCCGGGGTTCTTGATCACGGTGACGTCCTGCAGCGTGAAGGGGTTGAGCGGATGCTGCGCCACCGTGATCAGCAGCGCGGCGATGATCACGAGGAACACGTCGATCAGGTTCACGACCGAAAGGATCGGATCGTCGCTGTCGTGGTCGGCGAGAAACTTCATGCCGCCGCCCCGACTGCTGCTGACGTGGGCGCCAGCACGTGGATCGCCGCATGCGGATGCGCCGCGAGCCATTGCAGTTCTTCGGCCAGCCAGCGTTTGCGCACGTTGACGATCCAGAAGGTGATGCTCGCCGCGATCAGCGCCAGGATCACTGCAGAGAACGCGATCATCAGGTTCTGGCTCACCGCCGCGAGCTGGCCATCCGAGAGCGACTTGAGCGCCGGCCCCATCGGAATCATGGTCGCCACCAGGCCCAGCATCGGGCACACGCGGGTGACGATGCGATCGGTTTCCATCAGTTTGTGGGCGGCCAGCTCCTGGTCGTCGCGCAGATGCAGGTGGTGCGCGTGCACATGCGCGATCAGCGGATAGCCGGGGCCCGCACCGGGCCGGTTGCGGACGCGCTGCACGGTTTGCATCGCGAAGCTGCCAAGGGCCCAGAAGGCGTAGAGGAACGCGGCGGCGACGAGGATCAGGACGGGCAGCATGAAGAGCTGCGCGATGTCGTACATCAGGGTTTCGAGGACGGTGGACTGCATGAGGTTAGGTCTCGGTTATAAGGTGAATGAGTGGGATGATGATTCCGCGGCCGGCGCCGTTAGGCTTAGGGTGGGGCGGCTGCGGAAATCGCGCCCGGCTGCGCCCGGCTGTGCCGGCTGGGGCGCGACCCGGATTGAGGGCGACGACAGCTAAACGCGCGCAGCGGCTCTGAAGGCATTGCCATCACTCAAGCCACCTTCCTGACCGCGCCCGCATTCCCGCGTGCAGGCAAATCCAGCAGCCGGGCCGCAGGTCGCGCGAACTGGCGGACTGCCCCGCCCAGCAGCGCCCACAGCATCAGCGCGCCGCCGATCAACCAGCTCAGCGCCACCGGCGCCGTTTCGACGCGGGGCTTCTTCTGCTCCAGCACCATGCCCTGCACCTTGGGCTTTACCGCTTCCATCGGTGGCTGCACGGTCTGCGCAGGGCTTGGCGTGGGCGATGGGGTGGGCGCCGCGGCGGCCGGTGTGGCAGCCTGGCGTGCCACGCCGTAGCCGGCCGGTGTGGCGCCTTGCGCCTGCTCGGCCACGTAGGCACTGAACTTCGCGTTGTAGCTGCGCAGGTCGTGTTTGCTCGCGAGCTGCTGCCAGCGCTGCGCGAGTTCGCGCACGGTCTTCTCGTCGGTCTTCCAGTAGCCCTTGCGGGCGGCTTCGAGCATGCGTTCGATGATCTGTGCCTGGGCTTGCGGGGCCTCGCGTTCGAACCATTCGTTCACGCCCAGCTTGTACTTGTCGCGCACGTACACCTCGGCGAATTCCTGCCACTGGTCGTCGCGCACGATCTCCGGCGCCACGGCGGTCCAGCCCCAGAAGTTGTTCACCGCGTCGAGCACGTTGAGCGCGCCGCTGTAGCCTTCGGCCTGCATGGCCTGGATCCAGCCGGGGTGGAACTGGCGCGTGCGCAGTTCGGTGGAAAGGAAGCCGGCGGCGGTTTCGGTGCGGGCGTCGCGCGGGTCGCGCAGGTTGGAGATCAGCAGCTCGGGCGACTTGCCGGTTAGGTGGCGCACCGCGAGCCCGAGGCCACCGAGGTACTGGAAGGGGTCGTCGGTGGTGAGCATGCCGTAGAGGTTGCTGGACCGTGCCAGCAGCGCGGCCTGCACGCCCTTGAGGTTTTCGGCGTAGAGGTTGCCGCCTTCGAGTTTGCTGCCCCATTCGGCTTCGTCCGGGCCGTAGCCGAATTGCATCTTGGCAAGGTAGAGCTGCGCCATTTTCGCTTCGCCGGCACGCCGGTCGCCGCGCGCTTCACCTGCGTCGTTGCCCCAGGTGTCGGTGGCGAGCGTGGCTTCGTCCAGGCCGGTGCCGTAGGCGCCCGATTCGCTGGAGAAGATGCGGGTCAGCGCAAGGTTGTAGAGCTTCGCCGCCGGCAAGCCCTTGGCGGCGAGCGCGCCGCGGATTGCGCGGGTGCTGGCTGCGACGGCGTTGTCCGGTTCGTCGGCGGCCGCGGCGAGCTTCACCGCCTGGGCGAGCCACTTCATCACGTTGGGGAAGTGGTCGCGGTAGAGCCCGGTGGCCGAGAGCACCACGTCCACGCGCGGGCGGCCCAGTTCCTTCGCCGGGATCAGTTCGACGCCGACCAGCCGTCCGCCTTCGTCCCACTTCGGCCGCACGCCGAGCGCGGCCATCGCTTGTGCTTCGAGGATGCCGGCATGGCGCATCGTCTCGACGCTCCACAGATTGAAGGCGAGCTTGCTCGGGTAGCTGCCCTTGCGGGCGCGGTGATCCTTGAGCAGGGCTTCGGTGGCGGCGAGCCCGGCTTCCCAGGCCGCCTTGCTCGGAACCTTCGAGGGGTCGAAGCCGTACAGGTTGCGGCCGGTGGTGAGCGAGTCCGGGTTGCGGATCGGGTCGCCGCCGGTGCTGCTGGCGAGGTGCTTGCCGTCGAGCGCGGCGAGCAGGCCGGCGAGTTCCGGCGCGGGGTCGAGTGCGGCGAAGTAGCGCTGGGCGCGCTCGGCATCTTCGCGCAGCTTCGCGTCGCGGATCTCGCTGATCGGGCGGCCTTCGAGCACGTAGGGCTTGAGGAAGATGAAGGGTCTTGATTCGGTGATGCGCGAGAAATCCTGCGCGAACAGCTCCTCGGGCTCCTCGGGGAAGACGCGGGCGAGGAAGTCCTTGCCCAGCATGGCCATGGTGCTGAACAGGCGCACTTCGTCGCGCTGCGCGCGGCCGAAGGTATGCAGGCCGATCGGCTGCAACTGGCTGGCGAGTGCGTGCAGGTGGTCGTGCATCTGGTTCAGCCAGGCGGGCAGATTGGCCTGCGCGGCGGCGCGGGAGGTGCCCAGATCAGCGAAGAGATGCAGCTTCTCCGAGCGGTCGAGGAGTTGCGCGACCAATCGCTCGCGCACGCTGCCGGCTTCCTGCGCCACCACCTGGTGCAGCAGGTCGTGCAAGTCGTTCAGCTCGGTGTGCAGGCCGGCGGGGCGGAAGGCGGGCGTCTGGTGGCTGACGATGGTGGCGCGGCCGCGGCGCTTGGCCTGGATCGCTTCGCCAACGTCGTCGACGATGTAGGGATAGACCACCGGCACATCGCCGAGCACGACGAAGGGCTGGTCGCTGACCGCGAGGCCGCGTTCCTTGCCGGGCGTCCATTCCTGCGTGCCGTGGGTGCCGTAGTGCACCAGCGCGTTGCGCCCCTCGCGTGCCCACAGGTAGGCGGCGAGGTAGAAGTGGTTCAGCGGTTCCTTGGTGTTGTGGTAGATCGCCTTTTCCTTCGCTTCGTCGCGTTCGCCACGCGGCGGTACCGGCATCAGCACGACATTGCCGAGCGCCAGACGCGGGATCACGAAACCCGCTTCGCCCTTGCGGGTGGTGGCCATCGCGCTGGCTTCCGGCTTGCCCCAGCGGGCACTGACTTCGGCGCGCAGTTCGGGCGTTTGCGCATCGAACCAGCGGCGGTAGTCGCGCATCGGTAGCCATGCGGCGAGGCCGGCGTCGAGCAGGGTTTCGAGCTGGCCGTCGCGGTAGAAGGGGGCGAGCAGGCGGCCGAGTTGCTCGATCAGCGTCTTCTCGTCCGGCGCATCGGTGCTGTAACCGTGCTGTTTCATCGCGGCGAGCGTGTTGTGCAGGCTCGCCGGCAGGTTCATGAAGCTGGCCGAGAGGTTCCGCTCGCCGGGCGGGTAGTTGTAGAACAGGATCGCGACGTGCTTTTCGGCCGCGGGGGTGGTTTGCAGGCGCGCGAGGTTGATCGCCTTGCCGACCACGCTGCGCACCTGCGCGGCGATGGGTTCGGTGCGGCCGCTGGGCTTGGCGACGGCGGCGGCGACTATCGGATCGATCGTGCCGGCGATCTCCGGTTGCGCGAGGTAGAAGGGGACATCCATCAGGCTCACGCCTTCGCGGTCGCGCGCCCATTCTGCTGCGTCGCCCTTGCGGTAGGCCATGGTCTGCAGCACCGGGATGCCGAGCTTCTCGAACTCCGCCTTGCGCGCCTGCGCGTCGAGCACGATCTGGGTGTTGATCAGCGCCTGCGCAACCGGTTTGCCCGCGGGGGCGAGTAGGCGGGTGAAGGCGTCCGGCTCCATCATCGGGGTGTAGAAGGGCAGCGCGCGGCCGCCGGCGGCCTCGATGTCGCGGATCAGCGCGTCGATGAAGGCGGTTTCGCCGCTGCTGACGTAGGCCTGATGCAGCGCGATCGCAATCTGCGGCACATCGCTGCGGCCGGGCAGATCACTCATGCGCGGGCTCACGCCCTGCGGCAGCTTCGGGTGGTACCAGGCCGCCTTGGGGAAGACGATCGGCGGCGGGATCGTAGCGTCCTCGCGCAGCTTGAGCTGGCGCGCGGCGATCAGGCGCATGGCGGCATCGAAGTTGGCGACGCCGCCGTTCTGGTAGTAGCTGTTGAGGCTGCTGGCGAAAGCCGCGTCGGTACCGAAGGCGCGTGCGCCTTCGGTCATCAGCAGCACGCGCGGGGTGCTGGCCTCGGCCCAGGCGGGGCCGAGCTTGCTCATGACGAAATCGACGATGTGCGCGCGCGGCGCATCGACGATCACGAACGCCGCGCCGGCCAGCCAGCCGGCCGCCTCGTCGGGCGAGAGCTGTTCCGCGTAGCGGTGCTCAAGCGCAACGCCAGCCTTGCGGCCGGCCTCGGCGAGCAGCGCGAACTTGGCTGCGGGCACCGGGTTGGCGGTGAGGATGCGCACGGTGGGTGTTGCCGCCGTGGCGGGCGCGGTGGTCCACCACAGCAGCAGCGCCAGCATGCAGACGCTGACGATCAGGCGCGGCACCGCAAAGCTGCCGCCGAAGAGTGGGCGCATCAGAAGCTCACCGCAAGGCTGGCCGACACAGCACGACCGGTGGCGGTGTAGAAGTCGAGGCCGGGGTCGCTGGCCGCCAGGCCGACCTGGCGCACATCGCTCCACAGCCAGTACTTGCGATCGGCGAGGTTGGTGAGCGCCAGGTTTAGGCGGGTGTTGGCGAGTGGCTTCCACCAGGCGTACACGTCGAAGGTGGTCCAGCCGCCCGGTTTGTAAAGCTCACCGCTGCTTTCATCGACACGGCTCACCCCGGCGGCCGCGCGCATCCGCAGGCTGGTGCCCAGCGTGGCCTGCGCGTCGCGCTGCCAGCTCAGGCCGAGCGTGGCGCGCAGCGGTTCAACCGTGTTGAGCGGCTGATCGGTGGTGTTGTTGGTGCCGTGTGCCCAGGCGGTGGCGCCGTCAAGCTTCCACTGCGGCGCGAACTGCCAGGCGCCGCGCAGCTCGGTGCCGTAGATCGTGACCTTGTTCTGGTTGCGGTACTGGTAGGTGGTCTTGAGGCCGGCAATGCAGGCCGGGTCAGCCGGGCAGTTGAGGACGACCTGCTCGATGAAGTTCTCGTAATGGTTGTGGTAGGCCGCCCAGCTCAGCGCGAGGCTCTGCGTCGTCCAGCGGGTACCGATCTCGATGCCCTGGCTGCTTTCGGCTTCCAGGTCGGGGTTGGGGCTGGAACCGTAGCCCTGGGCAAGGTTCATGAAGCTGCCATTCACCTCTTCATAGCTCGGGGCGCGGAAACCGGTGACCCACTGCGCGTAGAGCGTGAGCGGATCGGTCGGGCGCCACACGGCCGAGAGGCGCGGCGAGAAGGCGGAATCTGACTTCGAGACCGCCGGCTTGGCGGTGTGGGTGTCGTAGAGCGGATCGGCTTCGGGCGAAAGCTCGTAGCGATCCCAGCGCAGGCCGGGGGTGATGATCACGCGATCGTTCGCGAGGCGGATCTCGTCTTGCAGGAACAGGCCGATCTGCTGCGTGCTGCCGGGCGGGAAGTCCCGCAGCGGGAAGGTCTCGCCCGCCAGGGCGTTCGATACGCTGCCGGTGGTGAGGTTGCTGCGGGTGGCGGTGCGCAGCTCTTCGCTGTGCGTGTCGAGCCAGTCAAGGCCGCCGATCAGCAGGTGCGTGCTGCTGCCCCAGGCGAACGTGCGCTCGCCCTGGATCGAAGCCGCCCACTGCTCCTGCGCGAACTCAAAGCCGAGCTGAACGTCGCAGTTGTTCTTGCCCGCGAGCGTGGCGGAGCAGGTGGCGCTGGTGTTGCTGCGCCGCTGTAGGGTATCGGTAGCGATGTCGCTCTTCTGCCACGAGGCGCTGGTGACGAGGCGGTCGAGCACGCCGCTGGCGGGCGTCCAGGTGTAGCCAAGGGTGGCGCGCTGGCGCTCGTTGTCTTCGGTGCCATTGGCAGCGGTGACGCGTGGCAGCGAGCTGGAGAGGCGCTTGAGTTCGGTCTCGGACTCGGACTTGCGCGTTTCGTGTGCAAGCGTGAAGCGGTGCTCGGCGCTGGGCGTCCAGCCCAGTTTGGCCAACGTTGCCGTGGCGGTGTTGTCTTGCGGGTTCGGCGCGGTGCGGCTGACCGAAACGGTATCCACATCGCCCTGGTTGCCCAGTTCGTGGCCCTCGCGACGGCTCACCATCAACAAGGCTTCGACGGTTTCGCCCTTGACGGCGACGCTGCCAGTCGTGCCCCAGCTCTGGTCGGCGCTGGCGGCGTGCAGGACAAGCTCGCCGCCGACCGTCTTGCCCTGGGTGATGAAGTCGCTCGCGTCCTTGGTGACGAAGCTGACCACGCCGCCGATCGCATCCGAGCCATACAGGCTGGAGGCCGGCCCGCGCACGATCTCGACGCGCTTGAGGAAGTCCTGTTCCGGCATGTCGCGCGTGGCGGTGGAAATGTTCGAGGGGCCGCCGCGCGAGTAGTAGTCGGGCAGGCGCACGCCATCGACCAGCATCAGCACGCGGTTGTCCTCGATGCCGCGGATGTTGAAGTTGGTGGCGCCGAAGCGGCGGCGGTCGCGGCTGACGGCGACGTCCGGCTCGTCTGCCACCAGCGCGGTGGCATCCACCGGCTGCTGCGTTTCGATGTCGGCGCCGCTGCGCTGGGTGATGGTGAGCGCAGCGTCGTCGGCGTTGCTGTCGCGCCGGGTGGCGCTGACGACCACGTCGGCAAGCTGGGTTTCGGCGGCAAAGGCGGGGGCGGCAAAGGCGCAAATCATTGCGAGCGCTAGCGGTTGCAGGCGTTGGATGGGCGAGTGAAGCGATGTCGTAGGCATCTTCTTGTTTCTGTCTGGGTTCGTGGCGACGTGCACCATAATACGAATGCGAACGATTCGCAATAATGATACAAAAGCAACCAGTTCCTTATAGTGAGGATGCAGTCCAATTCAATGGCGCGTTGCGTGTCCATTTCGCCGGTGGTCATATCCGAAGGCAGATATGGCTGGCGCGACTCGCGCTTGAGGCCCAGTGGAGGGGCCGATTCTTGGCGTCAAAGTCCCTTCTGGGTCCAGACACTAGATGTCATGGGCACTATGGTGTTGTTGTCTGCTAGAGGCTGGAAGCGGTCAGACGAAGGTCGCAGGTTAAGGGCAGGACTCGACCCAAAGCAGTCCTTCATTGCCAGGCAGGGCATCTATCCCAACTCTCTTACAAGCGGCCATTCGAACGGCAGCTCTCGGGAATTGCACCCACTACCACGGAGACTTCGGATTGGCGGTGGCGCGCAGGTCTGAGACGCCTCGACCGCCGGCCCTGACGCGGCGGCGCGGCGGTTCGGCTGCGAGGGGTGCGCACGCCACCCTCGCGTACCCGAGTGTCAAAGCAGATCAAGCGTGCTGATCGCATTGCGCGCGGTAGCCTCGACGTGTGTGTAGATCATTGTGGTCTGCACGCTACGGTGACCCAGCAGCAACTGAATCGTGCGCACATCCGTCCCAGCCGCCAACAAGCGGGGCGCGAAACTATGCCGCAAGCAGTGCACGCTCGCGTGCTTGTGGATCATGTGAACAGGGGGCCTGCCCTCGGCCGTCAAGCGGACAGCCCAGATGCCTGGTCTTTCAGTTTGCGGTGGATCCGCCGAACGTTATATAAACCGTTTATACGATTTATATCGTTCAATTCGGGAGGACAGTCATGGCAGGTCGCGCATCACGCAGTAACAGCGTTAAAGGGGCGAGTGAAAACGGACAATCAGATGCATCTGTACCGACGCCTGTCGGTACGATTGCCGCAGCTGCCGAAATGGCACCACTTGCCAGCGCCGAAGTGGACACTTCTGCGGTACCAGTGCGACAGACACGAAGCACGGCAAAGCGCGCCTCGCCAGCAACGCGCACAGCTTCAACGGCAAAGGGGCAAGGTGCAACCGCAAGCGCACGTCCCGCAAAACGAGCCACCGCGACGGAGGGGCGCAAGACGCCGGTTCGTGCGCGGAAGTCAGCGGTCGGCACTGCGGCTGACGCTGCGGTCGAACCCGAGAAGCTCCCGAAGGTCAAGAAGCCGGCTTCGAAGAAGCTGAAACTGATTCGCGATAGCTTCACATTTCCGGAAAGCGACTTCGCGCTTATTGCAGAGATCAAGCGACGCGCCTTGGACTCAGGTCGTGAGGTGAAAAAAAGTGAGGTTCTTCGCGCCGGGTTGATGGCCCTGGCAGCGATGTCATCGCAGAACCTGCACGTGATCTTAGATCGCGTGGAGCGGATAAAGACTGGGCGGCCCGCAAAGTAAGGGTGCGACCAAGGCTGCCTCGCGTGCACGAGGTGGCCGTAGCTTATAGCGCCGCTGTCACACAATCGAAACAAGATTGCTGAGAATGGCGGAATGCTTCGAGTTCCCGCATGAAACGCCAGCGCTTACGACAGCTGAAAACCTGGCTGATCGTGCTCGCTGGCGTTGCCGCCTTGTATGGTATTGCGCTCCTCGTGGCTGGTTACCTTGCCCGTCAGGACCAGCTGCATGCGATTGAACGCATCGCGAGTGAGGCAATCGATCGCACAGATACCGTGCTTAATGAAGCGGGTGACGTTCTCCATGAATTACATGAGCAGGAACCCAAAGATTGCGGTCCTGAGCACATTGCGCGGCTAAGAGAGGTCGCATTCGAATCCGCTTTCCTGCGCGAAGCGGGGTTCGTCGCGGGCAACTGGCTGCTTTGCACAAGTTTTGGCGTTGTGGGCCCACCTTTGTGGTCGGGTGCTCCCGACTGGGATGACAGTGAGGGCTTCCGGATCTGGTTCTCAATCAAACCCCTGGCTTCCCCCCGCGCAAGGTCAATGGTCGTCCAGTGGGCTGACCACAACGTCCTTCTGGACCCGCGCCAGTTCGTCGATGTTCGAAGTAGTGAGCTCCCCGCTGTGCGCATTTCGATCTTGAGCGATCAAGGTCGGCTACTTGCAGATATCCAGCGCGGCACGGTGAACGCGACTGATTTCGTTGAGACCGAACACGCTTCCGAACGCTTCCCGGTTCGTGCTCGGGTTTCTTCGCCTAAATGGGCTGCCGATGCGTTGGCTGACCGCTACCTGAAGACACAGTTGCCAGTGGCGGGATTGCTTGCTCTTGTTCTTGTGTTCATCGCTGCAAGGCGCATTAAGGACGAACGCAAGCCCGAGCATCGCCTGACGCGCCTGTTAAAGGATGGTCGAATTGATCTGGCTTACCAGCCCATCGTGCGTTTAGCGGATCGCTCTTGGGTTGGTTGCGAGGTTCTCGCGCGATGGCCCGAAGACGATACGCCGACACTACGGCCTGACGAGTTCGTGCCGCTCGCGGAGCGGCTTGGCGTGGTGCAACGCCTCACCGACCTTGTTGTGGAGCGGAGCCTGCGCGAATTGGGTAGCTTTCTTCACAGGCGGCCTGAGTTCTACATCGCCTTGAACCTCGCCGCTGAGGACCTGACGGCACCGCGCATTCTTCCAATTCTGCGCGAAGGCGCCCGAACGCATGATCTTCAGCCTGCTCAGCTGAGAGTAGAAGCAACCGAGCGGAGCTTCATCACGCCGCAAGCGGCCATCGAGGTTATTCGAAGGCTTCGCGAGGCGGGTCACATGGTTGCGCTAGATGACTTTGGCACTGGTTACTCGAGCCTAGGTCTGCTGCAGGAAGTGACTTTGGACGCCTTGAAGATCGACCGAATGTTCGTGATGACAATCGACAGCCCAGAGTCCGATAGGGGCGTCATCAGTCACATCATCGATATGGCCCATTCCCTCAGTCTCGCCACGGTCGCCGAGGGTATTGAGACGGAGGTGCAATGTGACTATCTGCAAGGACGCGGTGTCGAGTATGGCCAAGGTTATCTTTTCAGCCGCCCTCTATCTGCCGATGACTTGATACACAAGTTTGAGCTCGCTGAGCGCGGCCTATCAGCTGATCGCGTTGCGACCTGCCGGATCGCAGGAGCGCCTACGCACAAGAATTAGGCAGCAGCTCCCAGGCAGTCGGGTTGTAAGGATCGAGCAACCTTTTTCCACAGATTGCCCACAGAGGTACCCACAACTTCTGTGGATAGATTTCAACGGACGCAGCGGAGCTGAGCCGAAGCCCCGAGCGTGCTTCACATCGTCCAAGGGCCAGGCCGACCGCGTGTGAACCTTTCGTGACAAGGCCTTCATACCGGACGTGCCGCGCCGATAAGGGCTGGTCACTTGAATTTGTATCCCCCCGGATCTCCACGAACCATGTCTATCGCGCATCGCCTGATCGTCTTTGTTGTTGCCTCAATCCTCTTCCTGTTGATTGTCGGTGGGACCGGTGCTTGGCAAGCCGGTCGTATCAACCAGAGCCTCGATTACGTCTACTCTCACACGCTGCCGGAGATTCAGGCGCTCGGCGGCGCGCGAAGCGAATTTGCCGAGATTCGAGCACTGGCCAACTTCCATGTGCTGAACAACGACGCGGTGAAGATCGCCGAGGTGGACAAGCTCTTGGCTGAGCGTCGTTCTGCGTTGGAGAAGGCGCTGAATGCTCAGAGAACGCAAGCCAACAGCGATGACGAACGCCGCCTTTTGGAGGCAACAAGTGCCGCACTGAACGCCTACTTGGCCAAGATGGATGAAGCGTTGCAATTCAACCGAGACCAAGTGATGGTCGAGGCGCGCGACACGCTGCTCGATGCGGCACCGCTCGCGGAAAAGGTGGCGCAAGCGCTGGCATCCCACCAAGCATTCCTGCAGCAGAAGGCGAATGCGCAGGCGCGCGACGCGAACGCCACGTTCCGAACGATTGTGTGGATGGGAGCTGCAATCACCTTGATCGGAGCGGCGCTAATGGCGTTGTATGGGCGCCGGATCTACCGCCATACCGCACGCCCCCTTGCCGGCTTGCGCAATGTCGTTGTGAGGGTCGAAGCCGAGCGGGACTTCCTGCTTGAAGCGCCAGCGGACGGCCATGCAGAAGTGGCCGACACGGTGGCTGCTTTCAACCGCTTATTGGGCACGCTACGAGCCAACCTGGGCACCATCCGGAGCGGGATCGGCGAACTCACGAACGTAGCGGGCGAGATGCGCGGTGCGGCCCAGCATCTGTCGGACCGCAGTCTGGCGCAGTCGGATGGAGTTGCCGAGATGGCAGCGGCCATGGAAGAGGTCACCGTCAGCATCAACCATGTCGCCGATCGCGCAGTCGAAGCGCGCGCAATTGCTGAGGAGTCTGGCCGTTTGGCGCAAGAGGGCGAACAAGTAATCGCGCTGACCGTTGCGCGCATCAACGAAATCGCGTCGACCGTTGGTCGTGCCTCCGATCGCCTCGCAGAGCTTGAGCACCACAGTCAGGAGATCGGCCAGGTGGTGGCGGTGATCCGTGAGGTCGCCGAGCAGACGAACCTGCTCGCGCTCAACGCTGCGATCGAAGCCGCGCGCGCTGGCGAGCAGGGCAGGGGCTTCGCAGTCGTCGCTGACGAAGTACGCAAGCTCGCCGAACGGACCGCAAAGTCGACCCGGCACATCACCGAAATCATCGCTCACATCGCAACCAGTGCTGAGCAGGCGGCGGCGGGCATGCGTGACGCGGTCGTGGGCGTTGAGCGCGGCGTTGCCGATGCGAACGGGGCAACCAGCGCGATTCGCCTGATCGGCGACGGCGCCAGAAGGGCGGTCGAGCATGTTTCGGACATCTCCGATGCGATCCGCCAACAAGGCGAAGCCGCTCAGGGAATCGCCCGGGGCGTGGAAACAATCGCGCGACTGACGGAAGAGAATGCCGCCGCGGCAGGGGAAGCCCGAGACGCGGCGGGGCATCTTGAGGGCGTGGCTGCGCGGCTTAGTGAGAGCGTTTCGGGTTACCGCGTTTAGGTGACGAAGAACGGGCGACAACATTCGCTATAGAGAGGCCGTCGTCGCAATACGGGCGGCTTCCACCGAGGCCCTTGAAGTTGAAGCCGCCCGCGGAATGGTCGCCGTGGCGTACAAAGCGCAGCGACGTTGCGGCGACCACGTAACAGTCATAGCCCGAGCGGGCAGCGCAGCGCGAGCGCCTGGCAGAGCGCTTGGACAACCGGTGCACGTGTCTCCCGCTGCGTCGCGTCGAGGCGTTCGCGATAGTGGGCCAGATAGGTTTGCGCGTCCGGGTAGCCATTCTCGGCCGCGCCATACGCCCGGAGCGTCGCGATCAGCCAGAAGCCAAGGCGGGCGTCGGCGCTCGGCTCGACCGCAGGCCATCGCGAGTCCAGACACAGGTCATACTCAAACACCGAATCGGAGATCTCGCCGTCACATGAGAGCGCCTCACGCGCACCGCCGGCCAGTGGGCCATCTTCATTGATGGCTAGAGGAGGTGACGTATGGACACCGTGCGCGCTCGCCGCCGTCTGCCCCAGCAAGAGGCCGGTGAGGACGAGCGCAACGCGCACGGTGAGGCGCACTCGCTCAATAGCGCGTGATGCGGCCTAACGCGGGTGGAGCAAGCGGAGTGGACGGCGACGATACCTTTCCGAAGTAATTCACCAGCGCGTCGAGATCGACATCCCCACCCACGCGTTCGGTGCCTGACGAGAGCACAGCAAAGCCGTCGCCCCCCGTCGCCAGGAAACTGTTGACGGTGATGCGGTAGCTGGCGGACGGATCGACCGTGACGCCATTGATCTTGAGGGTCGTGGCGTCGACTTTGTCGCAATCCGGTCGCGCCGGGCTCCAGCTATAGGCAACGCTGGCAGAGGGTTGCAGGATTCGCTGCGTTGTTTGCGGGTTGTAGGCTTTGCAGGCGGCCGAAGCAGTGGCCGACGGCACGAACTGCTGCTCCAGCATTTGCTTGATCTGAGCGCCTGTCAGGGTCATGACCACCAAACTGTTTCCGAACGGCTGGAACGTAAACGCTTCGCCGTAGGTGATGACACCATCTCCTTCTCCGGCCGCACTCGAAGTGAAACCGAGCACCGGATCGGTACCGCGTAGGCCGCCCGGGTTCATGAACGCGGCTACTGCGCCGCCCTTCGCCGCAGGGCGCGTGGCGTCGAGCTGCGCGTCCGCAACCAGATTTCCGGCAATGGATTCGCCCGCACTGTTCTGCGCTTTGGTCATATCGGCGGTGATGTAGCCGACCTTGGCGTTGGCAAGGGGCGCCGATAGTGCGTTGTAGCGATCGATGATCGCCTTCACTTCGGGCGTCGGCGTTGCGCCCGCGTTGGTCACGACGCGATTGGTTGCCGAGGTCGCGACGATATTGCGACTTGCCGTGTCGATCGTCAGATCGATGTCCGTCAGCATCCGGCTGAACGCCCCTGAACTGGTCAGACGGCGCCCGTCATAGACACAGTTGTAGGCCCAGTGCGTGTGTCCGCTAACGACAACATCAACCTCAGGATCGAGGCGCTTCACGATGTCCAGAATCGCGCCTGAAGCCCCGTTGCAGTCGTCTTTGCCGCCGGTGGTGAAGCCGCCTTCGTGGACGATCACCGCGATGGCGCGGATCCCCTGATTTTTTAGTTGAGGGATCAACCTGTTCACCGTTTCCGCTTCGTCGCGGAACTCCAGACTCGCGACGCCGGACGGCGTGACGATGTTGGGCGTGCCCTTCAAGGTCATGCCAATGAAGGCGACCGGAATGCCGCGGAAGGTCTTGACCTTGTAGGCAGGGAACAAGGTCTTGCCTGTCGCGCGATCAACCACATTTGCTGCCAGAAACTTGAACTTCGCACCCTCGAATGGCACGGGGGTTCCGACCTCTGCACCACGGCAGGTGTGACCATTTGCCTGCTCGGCAGCATCCGGGTGACAGCCGCCGTTCTGCATTCGGACCAGTTCGTCGCGGCCTTCATCGAACTCGTGGTTACCGACGGCGTTGAACTCCAGCCCGAGCCGATTCATCGCTTCAACGGCCGGCTCATCGTGAAAAAGCGCGGATGCGAGCGGACTCGCGCCAATCAAGTCCCCCGCGGAGACCACCACGTTGTTCGGGTTCTGTGCTTTGAGGGCGGCTACGGCGCTGGCCATGTATGCGACCCCGCCGGTCGGTCCGGTCACGCCGAAATAGTTACCCGAGACTGGGTTGATGTTGCCGTGGAAGTCGTTGAAGCCGATGAGTTTGACGGTCAGCGTGGAGCCGATATCCGATGTGGCGACTGCTTCAAGCAGCGCCCTGCGTTGGGCTGCAGAGACAACGTCAGCCGGCAGCCCCGCGATGACGCGATTGGCGTTGGATACGAACTGGGCGCGGCTACTCCAAGTGGTATTGGGCAGGCTCGCGGCGAGCAGATCGTTGATCGTGCAGGTACCGGAACCGGCGCCATCGGCATCGCGATTTGGAACGAGCGTGTCCGTTGTGCCAATGACAACGGTTGGGCGAGTATCGGGGTTCGCACATGTGGCGGCGAAACTCGGCGCCGCCAGCGCCAGAAGCGAAGCTAGAACGGTTGAACGCATCATGACGGCTTCTCCCATTAGCGCGAACGGCGACGCAAACCAAGCAGGCAACACCCGGCCGACAGCAACGCGATCGTCGCGGGCTCGGGTACCGCAGCAAGCCGTATGGCGCCAACCCCTGCGCCGAATGGCGAATCGCTCGCGAGGCCGGACACTGTGTAGGTGCCCGCCGCAAGCGTCCAACTGCCATGACTCCAAGCCGGCGAGGTGAAAGCCGTGTCGAAGTCCAGGCCCACGTCGGTATCGTTGATGGGCATGGCGGAGGTCAGGCCAAGGCGCACACCATTCACGACCACCTCAAAGCGATCGCCAGCGAGGCCGAGATCCGTTACATCCAGCCGTGCTGGCCCATCGAGCGTGAACTCGAACCGTGTTGGGAGCGCTGCGTCGTCAAATGCCGGGGCGTCCAGCCACGCTGAACCGGCATCGCCAAAATAGAACGTTTGCCAACCGTCTGATGGGGTGATCGGCGTCGCCAGGCAGAGCGTGGGGGTGAGGGCAAGTAGTGCCGTCGTCGCAAGCGTTCGAATCATCGGGGGCTCCTGTGTCGCAGTTGGCGCCGACCTTCTACGGCGGCTGCGATGACCCTAGCGATGCGTGTTGATAACGGCGTGACGAGGTGATGACGAACTCATGACGGCGGAGAGCTCAGGCGTGATCCGGCCCGACACTGTGGTGTCCTTGCGCAGGCTTTAATGGCGGTGGGGCAGGGAAGGCTAGACCGCCCAGGGCGCCGCTTCGCTCAGACTGTCGTGCGCTGTCCGTATTGCGGAGAGCGCCACAGTTTCCGAGCGGTTTGCGTGTTCGAGGGCGACCGCTTGTCGGGCCCCCTGTGTGACCGTACTGCTCTGTTCCCACTTCGCGATCAGCTCCAGCGCCACGGCAAGGTCGTTGAGGTAGCCCAGATCATCCTGTAGTGCGGACAGTCGCTGTGAGTACGCGCGGACCGCTTGTGTGCCGAACAGAACGACCATCACATCGCAGCCATAGCGCAGATTCTTGAGCGCGATCCGAAGACGGTGAAGGTCATCGGCACGTCCGCTCTGCTCGGCGTCGGCGAGGCGCGAACTTGCTCGCGCCCGCATTCGATCCAGCCGACGCCCAAGAAATGCGCCAAGCGGCATTGGGTCTGGGGGCGACGGCAAGGATTCGAGGTCGTGCAGGAAGTCGAGCAACAGCACGCCGTGAGAACCTGCGATCAACGCATCGTGGCTGGCTCGCCGAGTCCGCGCGCGGGCTGCTTCGATCTGACGTATCAGTGCCGCGACGGCTGGCTCAGGTCGTCGCTGGTACGCGGGCCGGATGATCGAATCGAGGATGACGTCCAGGTCCCTGGCGCTACCGACCGTATTGGCCACATCGCGCAACAGTCGAACCCAGCGCTTCACGAAGCCGCCCGGCAACACCGGTTTGAAGAGGCGGATCAGCGCTCGCAGCCGCCGGATGGCAACACGAAACTGATGAATGAACTCCGGATCAGAGGAACCCAGCGCGCCCCACAGGTTGGTTCGCCAGCAGCAATGCAATTGCGTCGCCAACCCGACAAACACACCCACTACATCGTTGCAGGCAGGCCGCTTGAGCGCGCTCGAACGCACAGGCCGAATAGAAGCCGGGGAGGCCAGTGCGTAGCCACGGGCGGATTTGCTGTGGCCGATCGGATAGAACGAAAGCCCGTCGCAGAGTGCAATCGCATGAGTGAGGAGATCGGCAAAGCGTCCGCGACGAAGGCGCAGGCTCAGCTCCGCAATCGGAAGGCAGGACGACTCGTGGCGAAGTTCACCGGTGTCGATCACCACCTCGATCTCAACCTCGTCGCGCGGGCGCAGTACGCGTAGTTCTCGCTGTTGTGCGATCCGGAACAGCGGCTGCAGCCTTGGCTGATGCGTGTCGAGCAGCTGGCGCGTCTTCTCGTCTGTAATCCATTCGAAGGTTTCGGACGCGACGCCCCCGCCCGCCCACTCCACATGCTCCATCACTGCATGGATATCAGGCTCATGGCTGCGAACGAGCGCTTCACGACCACCGCCGCTATGCCGAACCCTGAGCTCGACACCAGCACGTACCAGCGCGAGGTCGGGAGTGTCGAAGTACTCGTCGCAGAAGACTTGCTTGTGGGGCGCCTGCGCGGCGCTGAGCGCGGGTGACGCAAGGACGGACGACAGTGCATCCAGCGGAAACGTCAGCTTGAGAATCCGTTGATTCATGCAATGGGGACCGAGTTTGCTGCGATCGGGAGAACGGGTCGAAGCAGGTGCGCTCTGCGCGACGCCCGCTATCATCGGCCAACGGTATTGGTGAGACAAGCTGCCCGGTCAACAATTGGAGCCACGCGTCGCCCAAGTACCAAGCCAGGGACGATAGCGGGGCTCGCTAGATCGCCGTGCAAAGCGTCGCCAGCCCGCGTCGAATATCCGCGTTTTCGCTCAGATTAATCGGCTGTTCCGGACGTCGACGCTCGACGAAGTAGGCACTCCCGTCCATCCGTTTGGCGTGCTTCTTAGCGCCACTCAGCGCACGGGCCAGCTGCGCCGGGGCTTCATAGCTGTTTTCAGAGACCTTCACCGCGCCGGCAGACAGGGACGTCAGCGGATGGAAAACACGCTCGCCTTGGCGGTTGAGCGTGGTGAAGCCGCCAGCGTCTCGGTCCTCTTCCGTAAAGAAGCCTCTCACCTGGCTGTCGAACTCGATGAGGACCCGCTGGATACGTTCCTCCCAATCAGCTGAGCAGAATAGGGACAGGAAGTCGTCGCCTCCGATGTGGCCAACGAAGTCGACCTCGCTATCGCACGCGCTCCGAAGGATTCGCGCGGTGAGTTGAATGATCTCGTCACCAGCCCGATAACCGTAGAGATCGTTGAAGGGTTTGAAGTTGTCGAGGTCCCAATGGACCGCAACAAAAGGCACCCGTTGTTCCAGTAACGCTTCAATCTGGGTGTCGATGGGTACGTTGCCCGGCAGCAGCGTCAGCGGGTTGGCGTAGCGTGCCGAGAACACCTGGAGATCTGAGATCGCTCTCAGCAGGTCCGACACCCGTCCGGTGCCATAGTAGTAACCCTCGCGGGTCACGACGAAGCCATCGAGGAGAATTCGCTCGTGTCCGCTCGACATTTCCTCGGACATCGTGCGCAGCGTCGTTGCATAGTCGAACACCATTGGTTTGGCGTCCATCAGTGCCGTACACGGTTTCTTGCCATACAGATCGAGGTAGTAGCGCTCGCTGCCGTGGCGCAATACATCCATCGCCCGGAGCAGCCCGATCGGCCGCTCCTGCTGATCCAGCACCGGGACCGATATGAGATGGGGCGATGCCGAAAAGAGCGCCACAACTTCTGCGCAGGTTGTTTGCTCACTGAGCGTTTGCCCTCTACTGGCAAGTTGCCCAGCCGTGGTCGGCTTTCCATAGAACTCGCGCATCGCCTGTTCGCGGCGCATCGCGCCGGTGCGCGGTCCGATCGTTCCACTCAAATCTGGGCGTACCGAGGTGCGCGGCGTGGGCGTGGGCTTTCCAAGCAGGTATCCCTGGCCAATGGGGACCCCCAGATCCTGGAGCACCCGCAAGTCGGATTCCTCTTCCAGTCCCTCGGCGATGACGGTGGCGCCTGCCATCGCCGCCATGCTCAGCACCGAACGCACGAACTGCTGCTTGATGGGATCGTTGTGCAGACCGTCAACGAAATGCCGATCGAGCTTCACATACTCAGGGCGCATCTCTGACCAACGGCGCAAGCTTGAGAACCCTTCGCCCAGATCGTCGAGCGCCATCACGATGCCCAGCCCGCGTAGTCCTTCGATCGCGGCATGCAGATCGTCGGGAGCAAGAATCGGGCGGGTCTCGGTCAGCTCCACCACGATGCGTTCAGGTGGCAAGGCGATCTGCTGGAGCGTGCGGCGCAGGATATCCAACCGGCCTTTGACAGCAACTAGCGTGTCGGCAGAGACGTTCACGAACAGTCGCCCAGGCAACCCCTGCTCGCTGAAGCGTTGAACGATCAGGCGCAGCAGCAGCCTTTCGAGCTCGACGAGGCGGCCGAATCGTGCGGCGACCTCAAGCAGTGCAATAGGTGCATGGAGCGGGGAATCCGATGGGCCACGGGTCAGCGCTTCGTAGCCGAAAACGGTCGAGGTTCTGAGGTCGACAAGCGGCTGGAAATGCGTCGCGAAGTCGCCGATCTGGATCACGCGATCGAGCTCGTTGCGTAGCTCCTCGCCATCGATGGCGCGGATTGGGGTTGCTGCGTTCATGGTCAATCCTGCCGGCATTCTATGTGGCCGTCGTTAAAAACCTGTTTCTACGCGCGGGGCGTTACCGCAAGGTTGCACTGCGGAAGCCGACGAGCTTCCGGCTTGATCCAGGGCAAGCGAGAAGCGGCCTGGGGTTGGACACGAGCAGCCTCGGCTTGGGTCAGTCCTGCCACAAAGTCGAAATATCCCCTCAATGCCGTTGAAACATCGACTGGCAAAGCTCTTCACCTTTTCGCCGCCACCCGGCGACAGGGTCAATCCGGCTCCGCCCAGAGCGCACTGCATGAGGCAGACATGAACATGAAACTCCATCGCGTCACGAGCGCACTCGTCGCAGCTGGGCTATGTCTCCCGGCCGTTGCGGCGCCTGTGGTGATCAGTCAGGTCTATGGCGGCGGCGGCAACTCGGGCGCCACGCTCAAGAATGATTTCGTTGAGCTTTTCAATCCGGGCAGCACGCCGGTCTCACTGACCGGATGGAGCCTTCAATACGCGTCGGCTAGCGGCGGAACATGGCAAGTCACGGCGCTCAGTGGGGCCATCGGTCCTGGCCAATACTACTTGGTCCAAGAAGCGCCTGGGGCGGGCGGCAGCGAGGCGCTGCCTGCCGCTGATGCGATCGGCACCATTGCGATGAGCGCGTCAGCGGGCAAGCTCGCGCTGGTGAGCCAAGGGGCTGCACTGACCTGCGGCAGCGCTTGTGCCGGCGCTGCAGGTGTCGTCGATTTTGTAGGTTACGGCAGTGCCAACAACGCCGAGGGTTCGGCGGCGAGTGCGCCGTCCAATACGCTGGCGATCGTTCGCAAGGGGGGCGGCTGTACTGACAGCAACAGCAATGCGGCGGACTTCTCGACTGCGACCCCCGCGCCGCGTAACGGCGCGACTACACCGCTTGCGTGTGGCGACAGTGGGGGTGGCACCGGCGGTGGTACTGGTGGCGGTATCGCTGCGCGCATTCACGATATCCAAGGAACGACCCATCGTTCGCCACTTGCTGGTCAGAGCGTTGCTAACGTTCCTGGGATCGTCACTGCAATCGTTGGCAACGGCTTCTACATGCAGGATGACGTGCCGGATACGGACCCAAGAACCTCGGAGGGGATCTTCGTTTTCACGAGCAGTGCGCCCTCTGTCGCAGTCGGCGACGCGGTCCGAGTAAGTGGTGTCGTGACGGAATATCGGCCTGGCGGCACTGGCGGTACCGCCAACCTGAGCATCACGGAGATCTCGACGCCGATTGTGGCGCGAGTCTCCAGTGGCAACACCTTGCCGGCCCCGATCGTGATTGGCGCCGGCGGGCGGACCCCACCGACCAAATCCATCTACAGCACAGGGGTCGGTGACGTTGAGACCTTAGGTGCTCTCAACCCGGGCGCGAACGGGATGGATTTCCTTGAAAGCCTGGAGGGCATGCGTGTTCAGATCAACGCAGCCGTGGTGGTGGGGCCGACAAATCAATATGGTGACATGCCGGTACTCGCCGACGCGGGCAGCTGGGCGGGCACGCGAACGACTCGCGGCGGCATCGTCATCGCCAGCGATGACTACAACCCTGAACGTCTGATCGTCAGCAAAGGCGCGGTTGTGACGCCGACTGCGAACGTTGGCGATAGTTTCAGTCGTGTGACTGGCGTGGTCGACTATAGCTTTGGGAACTTCAAAGTCCTTGCGACGGAGCTGTCTGGCTTCACGGCGGGCGGCCTGGCGCCCGAGGTGACACGCAAACAGGCTGCCAATGAACTTGCTGTAGCGTCGTTTAACGTAGAGAACCTCGCACCCTCTGATCCGCAAGCAAAGTTCGACCGCCTTGCGAACCAGATCGTTGGCAACCTGCAGTCGCCTGACGTGATTGGCCTCATGGAAATCCAGGACAACAACGGCACCACGGACAATGGCGTTGTCGACGCGAGCGTCACCTTCGCTCAGCTGATCGCAGCGATTCAACGCGCAGGCGGGCCGAGCTACCAATACCGTTCGATCGATCCGGCGAATAATCAGGATGGCGGCGCTCCGGGTGGCAACATCCGTCAGGGGTTCCTGTTCAATCCTGCGCGTGTCACCTTTGTGGATCGCGCCGGCGGCGCCACGAACGTGGGGATCAATCTGCTCGGGACGCCTGACGGCGTGGCGCTTTCCGCGAGCCCGGGCCGAATTGACCCTGCCAACAGCGCCTTCGCGTCTAGCCGGAAGCCCTTGGCCGGTGAGTTCCGATTCAACGGCAACAAGCTCTTCGTGATCGCCAATCACTGGAACTCCAAGGGGGGGGATCAACCTCTGTACGGTCGTTTCCAGCCGCCCCAGCGCAGTTCGGAAGTGCAGCGCAACCAGCAGGCCGCCGTCGTGGCGGGGTTCGTGAAGTCGATCTTGAATGCAGAACCCGCTGCTAACGTGGTGGTGTTGGGTGATCTGAATGACTTCGAGTTCGCTGACTCAGTAGGTCAACTCAAATCCGCCGGCATGGGCGATCTGGTAGAGACCCTGCCAGCCGCCGAGCGCTACACCTACGTGTTTGAGGGGAACTCACAGGTGTTGGATCACATCCTTGTAAGCCCCTCGCTGGCGGGTAGGGCGGAATACGACGTGGTGCATGTGAACAGCGAGTTCGCAGATCAAAGCAGTGACCACGACCCCGAAGTCGCCCGACTGAATCTCCCGGCCAAGACGATCAACCTCTCGAGCAACTTCACTTGGTACGCATCCGGTCTGAGCTACAACCGTGCGACTGGGCTCTACAGCGGCAACGTCACGCTCGTCGCCAAGGCCCCTGTGGCGTCGGCAATTGCGATGGCGCTCGGTGATCTGCCCGCGGGTGTCACGCTGACCAACGCGACGACGACGGTATCGGGCAAGCCCGCGATCCGGATCAACGGTCCTGTTTCGGCTGGCCAAAGCATCACGGTACCGGTGCAGTTCCGAAACTCCGGTACCGCGAAGATTGGCTACACGGTACATGTCTTCGGCGGGCTCTGACCCGGCGCGTTTGCCATTAATTCGACCTCTGGCTGCAAGCCGCCGTTGGAGGTCCGAAAGGAGTCAAAAACGCATGAACGCACTCACTCGATCTTTCGTCGTCGCTGCGATGGGCTTCTGTCTGGCGCTTCCTGCGTCGGCTGCGACATATCAAGTGTCGGTCGACACCTCGTCCCTGTCGGGCAGCAGCGGCTACCTCGACTTCGGATTCGCCGGGCTAGCCGATTCGCCCGCAGCGACCAGTTTTGTTCACGCACTGAGCGGTGGATTCGCGCTAGGCGCTCCGTTGCTCGATGGCGCTGCGCTCGTTGACCCGCATGGCTGGCGGCTCGGTAATGATGGCGCCTTCAACGCGGTGTTTCAGTCGTGGCAGTTCGGTAGCAGCCTTCAGTTCACGGTCGACTTCGGCGGTGCTTGGCAAACCGCGACGAACGGCAGCGGCAACACGTTCTCACTGAAGCTGTGGGACGGCGGGGCTTCCAGCTCGCAGCTGACCACTGACAGCGCCGGCGATGTGCTGCGCTTTCAACTCGCGCCAGGCGGGGGTGTCGGTGTTGAGACCTTTGCGCGAGATATCGCGGGGGCGCCGTCGCCAGTCACTGTATCTGCTGTTCCGGAGCCCGAGTCTTGCGCAATGCTGTTGGTTGGTTTGGTGGCCATACTCGGCACCGCTCGGAGGCGTAGGGCGATCCGCTAATGCAATCCGCAACAGGCGCCAGTCGGCGCCTTTTTAGCAACGCTGTCAGCCAGACTAAGACCTCGCCCCTGGCGCTATTGATGTTAGCTAACGACGGGGGAGTGGAATTGTCTGCTCAATAGGCCTAGCGTGGCTGTGCCGGCATCGTTGAAGGACGTCTCGCCGGGAAGGCCGTTCAGGCTGGAACCCTGTCCATGGCACCAAGTGTTCATGCGACCGCATTCAGCCTTCATTGACTGCTTGTCTAGTTATGGCGAGCGGCGGCTTATGGCCGATTTCTGCCCGCCACAGTACGTGATCATGATCGCTACCCTACAGTTCCTCCAAGGAACCGACCATGGCTGTCGTGCGGCATCTGCGCGACGTGCAGGTTATCGGGCCGGCGTCGCTCCGCGAGGCGGTTCTGAGCCGGCTGACGGCCTCGCTTCCTGCGATGCAATCAACAGAACGCACTAGCTAGCCGCCGTGCGGCGTAGGGGTTTTGCGCGTCACAGACTCAACACGGGTGTGATGTACCCCGCACGCGACGACGTTGTGTCTACGTTTTGATCATCACAACTGTGCTGACATGCTGCGATGCGCCGAGAAGTGTGGTGGCGACACCTTGAAACGGTGTGTGGCCCAAGCGCCGTCGCTAGAAACTACGGAGACTCTGACATGGCTGGTTCGCGCACGCCTGGTCCGCTTGGTATTTCAGGGGAGGCCCCTGACCTGAATGACGGGACGTTGGTTCGAGCCCCGTCTCCGTTGCCGGGCCCTGTCGGTGTGGCGCCGGCTCCGGGTGGAGCTTCAACCAAGGGGAGCGCGGTCGCTCAGACCCGTTTGAACGAAAACACCGAGTACCTGAGAAATGCCAACGTGAAGGCCTTCATCGGCGCCATCGCCGCTGCAGAGGGAGGTGACTACAACCTGAAGTTCGGTGGCGTGAAGGGCAAGAAGAACGACAAGTGGCAGTTCACCGACTACGGAACGCATCCGGGAGTCGGGTCGGACGGAAAAACGACGGCTGCCGGCATGTACCAGATTAACAAGAGCACCTGGAAGGAGATGGGGGGCAAGATGGGCCTTACGGACTTTTCCCCGGCCACCCAAGACCTGCTTGCAGTGGAAATCCTGCGAACCATCCACGTCATTGACGATATTGTTGCGGGTGACGTTAATGCTGCCTTGAAGGCGGCGTCGCGGCGTTGGGCCGCATTGCCACAAGGACCCAAACTAGGCGGGCGCTATGACCAGCCCTACATGCCCTACGACGAATTCATCTCGGCCTACAAGCGACTCGGAGGTACTGCAAAGTGACTCGAACAGTCCGACGTGATGCCATTGCCTTTGTATTGATCTTCAGCTTGGCGCTGCCGTGTGCTTACGCCGGTGGGCTGAAGAAAGGTGCCTTTTTTTCAGACGCACGAGCGCAGTTGGTCAAGCAGGGATGGCGTCCCGTCGATACTCACACGGGGGAGGCATTTGAGCCCATCGGGTTGGAGTCTGAACTACTGACGGCGCAGATTCTGGAAGTCGAGAGCTGTGCAGTCGACAGACCTCTCTGCATTTTCAACTACAAGCGCGATAAGCGTTGCCTTCGCGTGATCACAACTGGGGAAGAGTTGTCAGAGTTACGGGTACAGAGCTGGAGCTCGACCTGCCCGAATCCTTAAGCCCTCCCACTTGCCAACCCGTAGTCCCGAGGACCGGACATGCCGGCTGCCAAGCAATCGGGGTTCCCTCCACTGGCGCTCCAGTGCCGCTTATCTTCAGCGTTCATCCGCCCGGCCCGCGCGTCGGATATCCCGACGTGCATCGCAATCCGGGGAATGACTCGCGAGAACGCTATCTCCGAAGCTCGGTTGTCTGAGCTCGGCATTACCGTGGCGTCTTGGGGCGAGCAGGTCGCGTCGGGAGCGCTGCTGGGGTACGTTTTCGAGCCGGTTGAGCGTGTGGCGGGCTACTGCTTTGGAGATGTTTCGACGGGTGAAATCGTAGTACTTGCTCTGCGGCCTGAGTTCGAGGGGAGGGGCGTTGGGCGAGCGCTACTCCATCACACGATGCTGAGCCTTCAAATCCTTGGCCACGTTAGGCTGTTTCTCGGGTGTAGCAATCGCCCTGAGGTTCGGTCGTTCGGCTTCTACCGGCACCTGGGTTGGCGCCCAACCGGGCGAGTCGATAAATACGGCGACCAGGAGCTCGAATACCGCTTCGGGTAGCTGGTTTTGGATATGGCACTCTGCAAAATCTACCGGGTTGCTGGCCTAGAACCCATCAGACACTAACCCCACGCCGGCGCGCTGCAATCATTGCTCGCACTTGCTCCGCGCTGATCTCGCGGGCGATCTGCTCAACTGGCGTTTGGGGCGACGTATGGTGCAGCACCCAGGCGGTCTTTCCACGGTCAATCAACTGCAACGCCAGTGATGAGTAGACGCTAATCAGGCGACCGACTTCGCAGGCGATCGGGTTGTCGCCCTCCGGGTCGGCGAGTGCCGCTTCTACTGCTTGCAGGGACAAGTCGGCGTAACGTGGATCCGGCTTGAGTTGGTTCATCGGCTCACATTCCATCGGTCGAACTGATGGAAGCAATCTAGTTTGTGATCCTTACTAATGCCTCAGTATTCCTGTGAAATCCTGTCACAGGCCCAAGGGTGCGCGTTCGGCGCGACTATGGCCGCAGCATTGCGCTCGACGATTCGGATCCCCCTGATGCGTCTTTCGAAGATGGAATTCGGCGCTGTCTCGTTAGTGGGACGGGCATAGGGGTATGACCTGGCGCGTGCCATGCGTCCTAAGGCCTGGCCGGCAGCCACAAGGGATCACTGTCACAGAATCCCCTCATGGCCTCTCCTGATCTGTTCGCCGACAAGGTCAATAGTTGCCGGACCAGCCGGCCCCAACTTGAAACGGGGCTTAGCGTCACGCGTGGCCCGCAAGGACTTGCCGGAATGGCCCGGGTGTTGTTGGCGCCCTGAGCACGCTTGACTCCTCATGAAGTCGCGCGCGGGATGTGCGCTTCGGGGGCGCATGAGTGGAGGTTCTTGCTCGCATGAACGACTGCTCGTGGCCGGTTGCCGATAGGAGCCTCGACTGTCGTTAGCTGACGTTCGCGAGCCGACGACAGCGGAGCCTAGCGTCCGCTAAGGCGGAAATTGTGAGCCATCGTCATCCGGCAGGGGGCAGCCAACTGCCGTCTCATCATTGCTAGCGGCGGCCTCTTGCCGGGCGCGTAGGTTCGCCCATTGACCAGTTGGGCACCACTGATTGCGACGCTTCGGCAAGACCACCGAAGCGTCGCAGTTGAAGACGTCAGATCTCAGTCTGCTCGGAGAGCTCGAGCGCATCGTCGACCTCGATGCCGAGGTATCTCACCGTCGATTCCAGTTTGGAGTGCCCGAGCAGCAGTTGAACGGCGCGCAAATTCTTGGTGCGTCGGTAGATTAGCGTGGCCTTGGTTCTGCGCATTGAATGCGTTCCGTAGTCGGCGCGGTTCAATCCCAGTTCATCGACCCAGTGCCCAAGAATCCGGGCGTACTGTCGGGTCCCGAGATGCGGGGAGTCGTGGAGGCGACTAGGGAAAAGAAAGTCCTCCGGTTTAAGCGCCGCTTGCTTGATCCAGGCCTGCACGGCTTCCCGTGCAGCCTGCGTGATCTCGAACTGCACCGGCCGTTGGGTCTTTCGCTGCATCACGATGGCGCGAGACGCGACCTGATCACCGTGGCACACGTCCCGCACCTTAAGCGCTACGAGATCACATCCGCGCAGTTTGCTGTCGATGCCCAGATTGAAGAGCGCGAGTTCGCGAACACGGCCTTCCATCTGAAGACGGACGCGGAGTGCCCAGATGTCCCTGAGTTTGAACGGCGCCTTTTGTCCGACGACCTTGCCCTTGTTCCACGGTTCGCGATGCAGGTCACTACCTGTGGTTTCCATGATGGTCTCCCATCGAGTTGATGGGTCATATAGCGTGCGCTACGAGCCGGCGAGACGCTAGTGGGTCGGATCTTTACGCATTCTTAACAACACAGCCTGCGTTCTTATCCCCGTCTTTGCACGCCGATCCCTACAGTTGAATTGTCCGATTCACCCTGTACGGAGATTTCATGGACCTGCTTTTTGTCGCTGTCTTGTCGGTGTTCTTCGGCGCTTGCGTCGCGATGGCCGCGGCCTTTGATCGCATCGGGAGGCGCAAGTGAGCGCACTCCACTTCATCGCACTGGGCCTGGTGATCGCACTCGTGATCTACCTGTTGCTGGTGCTGTTCAATCCGGAGGATTTCTCATGACCTCCAATGCTTACGTTCAGGCAGGCCTCTACGTGTTCGTGCTGCTGGGCTTGGCCTGGCCACTCGGGCTCTACATGGCCCGCGTGTTCGACGGCCGCCTGCCGGTGTTCGTGCGCTGGCTCGCGCCGCTGGAACACGGGCTTTACCGGCTGGCCGGCACCGACCCGGACGAGGATATGGGCTGGCGCCGTTACACGCTGGCCGTGCTGCTCTTCAATGCGGCCGGTTTCGTCGCGGTCTATGCGTTGCAGCGTCTGCAACTGTGGTTGCCGTTGAACCCGCAGGGGCTCGCCAATGTGCCGGCGGATCTCGCCTTCAACACCGCGGTTAGCTTTGTGACCAACACCAACTGGCAGAGCTACAGCGGCGAGGTGGTGCTGTCGTACTTCACGCAGATGTTCGCGCTGACGGTGCAGAACTTCGTTTCCGCGGCGACCGGCATTGCGGTGCTGCTGGCGCTGGTGCGCGGCTTCACGCGGCGCGAGGCGGGTGGCGTCGGCAACTTCTGGGCGGACATGACGCGCTCGACGCTCTACGTGCTGCTGCCGCTGTCGCTGATCCTCGCCGTCGTGCTGGTCGGCCAGGGCGTCGTGCAGACCTTCTCGCCGTACCAGGACGTCGCGCGTGTCGAGGCGGTCGCCTATGACGAGCCAGTCGTCGACGCGGCCGGCAACCCGGTGCTGGACAAGGAGGGCAAGCCCGCCACGAAGCCGGCTTCTGCGACTACGCAGACGCTGGCGCTCGGCCCGGCCGCCTCGCAGGTCGCGATCAAGCAGTTGGGCACCAACGGCGGCGGCTTCTTCGGCGTGAACTCTGCGCATCCCTTTGAGAACCCGACGCCGCTGTCGAACTTCCTCGAAATGCTGGCGATCCTGCTCATTCCCGCGGCACTGTGTATTACCTTCGGCCGCATGGTGCGCGACGACCGCCAAGGGGTGGCGATCCTCGCCGCGATGACGATCGTGCTGGTTGCGCTGATGGCGGTCTGCATCGGCGCCGAGCAGGCGGGCAACCCGATGTTCGACAAGGCCGGGCTTGCAACCGCGTCGTCCGACCTCCAGGCCGGCGGCAACATGGAAGGCAAGGAAACGCGCTTCGGCATCGTCGATTCCGCGATCTGGGCGACCGTCACCACGGCGGCCTCCAACGGTTCGGTGAACGCGATGCACGATTCCTTCACGCCGCTGGGCGGGCTGGTGCCGATGTGGCTGATGCAACTCGGCGAAGTGATCTTCGGCGGTGTCGGCTCGGGCCTCTACGGCATGCTGGTGTTCGCGATCGTCGCGGTGTTCATCGCCGGGTTGATGATCGGTCGCACGCCGGAATATCTCGGCAAGAAGATCGAGGCCTACGAGGTCAAAATGTCTGCCGTCGCATTGCTTGCCCCGTCTGCAGCGGTGCTGGTCGGCGCGGCGATCGCGGTGCTGGTCGACCCCGGCAAGTCCGTCGTCGCCAATCCCGGCACGCATGGCTTCTCCGAAATCCTCTACGCCTTCTCGTCCGCCGCCAACAACAACGGCAGCGCCTTCGCCGGGCTGGGCACCAACAACTTCTTCTACAACCTCGCGCTTGGTCTAGCGATGTTGGTCGCGCGCTACTGGGTCATCGTGCCGGTGCTGGCGATTGCCGGTGCGCTGGCGGCGAAGAAGAGTATTCCAGTCTCCAGCGGCACGCTGCCGACACACGGCCCTATGTTCGTTGGCCTCTTGATCGCTACCGTGGTGGTGGTCGGCGCGCTGACCTTCCTGCCTTCGCTCGCGCTCGGTCCCATCGCCGAACACCTGCAGATGCTGGCGCACTGAGCGGGAGAAACTGACATGAATGAAATCCTTTCGATGTTCAACCGCCAACTGGTGCTCGATGCGGTGCTGGAATCCTTCAAGCGCCTCAGCCCCCGCCACCAGTTGCGCAATCCGGTGATGTTCGTCGTGTGGCTCGGCAGCGTGCTGACCACAGGGCTCTTCGTGCAGGCGCTGCGCGGTCAGGGCGAGGCACCGACCGGCTTCATCTTCGCGGTAACGCTGTGGCTGTGGTTCACCGTGCTGTTCGCGAACTTCGCTGAGGCGATTGCCGAAGGCCGCGGCAAGGCGCAGGCCGCAGCCTTGCGCGGGCTGCGCAAAACGGTATGGGCAAAGAAGCTGCTCGAACCCCGCTACGGCGCGCAATCGCATGTTCGCCCGTCCGAAGACCTGCGCCGCGGCGACGTGGTCTTGGTCACGGCCGGCGAGACGATTCCCGGTGACGGCGTGGTCATCGAGGGCGTCGCCTCGGTAGATGAATCGGCCATCACCGGTGAATCCGCACCGGTGATCCGCGAATCCGGCGGCGACTTTTCGGCCGTCACCGGTGGCACCCGCGTGCTGTCGGACTGGTTGGTGATTCGCATCGAGGTGAACCCCGGCGAGACCTTCCTCGACCGCATGATCGCGATGGTTGAAGGGGCGCAGCGCAAGAAGACACCGAACGAGATCGCGCTGACGATCCTGCTGGTGTTCTTTACGCTGATATTCCTGCTCGCCGTTGCGACCCTGCTGCCGTTCTCGGTGTTCTCCGTCGAAGCCACCGGTGCCGGCAAGGTGGTCACCGTGACGGCGCTGACTGCGCTACTGGTCTGCCTGATACCGACCACCATCGGCGGCCTGCTGTCTGCCATTGGCGTCGCTGGCATGGGGCGCATGATGGCGAAGAAGGTCATCGCCACCTCCGGTCGCGCGGTTGAAGCCGCGGGCGACGTTGACGTCCTGCTGCTCGACAAGACCGGCACGATCACGCTCGGAAACCGCCAGGCCAGCGCCTTCGTAACTGCGCCCGGCATCACCGACAAGCAGCTCGCCGAAGCGGCGCTGATGAGTTCGCTGGCAGATGAGACGCCCGAGGGCCGTTCCATCGTTGCGCTGGCGAAGGAGAAGCTGCACACCCGCGGCCGCGACATCACCGCCGATGGGGCAAGCTTTGTCCATTTCTCGGCTCATACCCGCATGAGCGGTATCGACTGGAACGGCCGCTCGATCCGCAAGGGCGCGGCCGAAGCGGTGCGCGCTCATGTCGAAGCGCTCGGCGCGACGATGCCGCGCGAAGTGACGAACGCGGTCGAGGATGTCTCGCGCCGTGGCTCGACGCCGCTGGTGGTGACCGAAGGAACGCGGGTGTTGGGGGTTGTGGAGCTCAAGGACATCGTCAAGGGCGGCATCAAGGAACGCTTTGCCGAACTGCGCCAGATGGGCATCAAGACGGTGATGATCACCGGCGACAACCGGCTCACCGCGGCGGCCATCGCCGCCGAGGCGGGCGTCGACGACTTTCTCGCCGAAGCCACACCGGAAGCCAAGCTCAAGCTGATCCGCGAGTACCAGAAGGAGGGTCGCCTCGTTGCCATGACGGGTGACGGCACCAACGATGCGCCGGCGCTGGCACAAGCGGATGTTGCGGTGGCGATGAACAGCGGCACGCAGGCAGCGAAAGAGGCCGGCAACATGGTCGACCTTGACTCGAACCCGACCAAGTTGATCGAGATCGTCGAAACCGGCAAACAGATGCTGATGACGCGCGGCTCGCTGACGACCTTCTCGATCGCCAACGACGTCGCGAAGTACTTCGCGATCATCCCCGCACTGTTCGTCGCGACCTATCCGCAATTGGGCGCGCTCAATGTGATGGGACTCGCGACGCCGAACTCCGCGATCCTGTCGGCGGTGATCTTCAACGCGCTGATCATCATCGCGCTGATTCCGCTCGCGCTGAAGGGCGTCACCTACCGTCCGCTCGGCGCTGCCACGCTGCTGCGCCGCAACCTGCTGGTCTACGGTCTTGGCGGCCTCGTGCTGCCCTTCATCGGCATCAAGGCCATCGACCTGATTCTGGTTGGTCTGCACCTCGCCTGAGGAGAGAGAACATGCCCAAAGAACTCCGCCCCGCGCTGGTGATGCTTGGCGCCTTCACGTTGATCACCGGTGCGATCTACCCGGCTGCAGTTACCGGCATTGCACGCGGGCTGTTCCCACAGCAGGCCGAGGGCAGTCTTGCGGTTCGCGATGGCAAACCGGTTGGCTCGCGGCTGATTGGCCAGAGCTTCACTTCACCGAAGTACTTCTGGCCGCGCCCGTCAGCAACAGGACCGATGCCGCATAACGCGGCAGCGTCCAGCGGCTCGAATCAGGGGCCGCTGAATCCAGTGCTGGCTGATGCCATTAGGGGTCGTATCGAAACACTGAAGGCGTCCGACCCGAATCAGACGGCACCGATCCCCGTGGACCTCGTCACTGCGTCGGCCAGTGGTCTAGATCCGCACATCAGCCCGGCTGCCGCGCGCTGGCAGGCCCCGCGCGTCGCACGCGAACGGGGCCTGCCGAAAGACCGCGTCGAGGCGCTGATCGCGCAGCACACCGAAGGCCGCCAGCTCGGCGTGCTCGGCGAGCCGCGGGTCAACGTGATGGCGCTGAACCTCGCGCTGGACGCCGCAGCAAGCCGCTGAGGCCGACGCCAATCCCGCGACGCACATGCCGCGCGCCGCGGTCCGATCCGAATGAACGATTCAACGCGTGCCCCTGCGCGGGGCCGCGCTCAACCCGAAAGACGAGAAACCAACATGAAGTTTGTTACTGCCACGACCCTTCCCGCCCTGATCGCCGCCGCTGTCGCCGCACCCGGCCTCGCCCGTGCCGAGGACGCCAAGGCGCCGTACACACTGACGGGCAACGTGATGCTGGCCTCGGAGTACCTCTACCGCGGTATCGCCCAGACCAACCACAAACCCGCTATTCAGGGCGGCGTCGACTTTGCGCACGAGAGCGGCATCTACCTCGGCACCTGGGCGTCGAACATCAGCTGGCTGTCCGATTCTGGTGGCATCAGCGCCCCGATCGAGACGGACTTCTACGGTGGCTACAAGGGTACGGCGGGTGACTTCGGTTACGACTTTGGCCTGCTGCAGTACTACTACCCGGGCACCTACCCGGATGGCTTCACCAGCCCGAACACGCTGGAAGGCTACGTGGCCGGCGGCTACAAGTGGATTACGCTGAAGGGTTCCTACGCTTTCACGAATCTGTTCGGCGCGAAGGCACCAAACGGCGACAAGACCAGCGGCAGCTACTACCTTGAGGCCAACGGCAGCTTCCCGGTCGCCGAGGGCTACAACCTGATCGCCCATGTCGGCTACCAGAGCGTCAAAGGTTTAGATGATGCTTCGTACACCGATTACAAGCTGGGTGGTACGGCCGATGCGCTGGGCCTGACCTTCGGCCTGTTCTACAGCGGCACCAACGCCAAGGGCGACGTGGGCGAGTTCTATCACAACGCCTACGACAAGGATCTGGGGGCCGGCCGCGTGTTGTTCAGTGTCAGCAAGACCCTCTGAGCGGACGATCCCCGCAGTGCGCCTGTGCAGGCCCACTGCGGGTGCCGATAATGACGAAGGAGGAACGCGCTCGCGATGAGTGAAGATCGCCCAAACCCCGATGAACTGTTGGCAAGCCTAGAGGCAGAAGCGGAGCGCGCTCGCCGCGGCAGGCTACGCATCTTCTTCGGTGCCAGTCCAGGCGTCGGCAAGACCTTTGCGATGCTGTCGGCCGCCCGCCATCTGCAGGCCCAGGGTGTTGATGTGATCGTGGGCGTGGTGGAAACGCACGGGCGCGACGAGACGGCGCGCCTGCTTCAGGGGCTGGAGATGCTGCCGCGCCGTAACATCGATTACCGTGGTCATGCGTTGGCGGAATTCGATCTCGACGCAGCGCTCGCACGTAGGCCCGACCTCGTGTTGGTAGACGAGCTCGCGCACACCAACGCGCCTGGTTCGCGACACCCGAAACGCTGGCAGGACGTGCAGGAACTGCTCGACGCCGGCATCGACGTGTTCTCGACTGTCAACGTGCAGCACCTCGACAGTATCAGCGACGTGGTTGGCGGCATCACCGGGATCCGAGTGTTCGAAACGGTACCGGATCACGTGTTCGACAGTGCCGACGAGATCGTGCTGGTCGACCTGACGCCCGATGAGCTGCTGACGCGGATGCGTGAGGGCAAGGTCTACCTGCCACAGCAGGCCGAGCGCGCGATTCAAAACTTCTTCCGCAAGGGCAACCTGCTCGCGCTGCGCGAGCTTGCGCTGCGCCGTACCGCCGACCGCGTCGACGAGGAAGTTCGCGACTATCGCCGAGAGCGCGCGGTATCCCGTGTGTGGAAGACCGGCGATGCGCTGTTGGTCTGCATTGGCGCAGACGGTGTCGGTGAGCGCCTGATCCGAACCACGGCGCGCATGGCGGCCGAGCTTGAGGCGAACTGGCACGCGATCTATGTCGAGACCCCGACACTCCAGCGCCTGGCGCCCAGCGAACGCGATCGTATCCTGAAGGTGCTGAACCAGGCCGAGTCGCTCGGTGCCCGGGTGGCGGTGCTGGCCGGCGAAGACGCGGCGGTAGCCGCCGCGCAGTACGCGCGCCAGGAGAACATCGGCCGCATCGTCGTCGGACGCCGCAGCCAGCATCGCGGGCTGTGGCGTGCGGGGTTCGGTGAGCGCCTTGCGGACAAGGCGCCGGAGATCGACTTGCTGCAGCTGGGGCGTGAGACGCGCCGAGATGGAACCGAGCGGAAGGCTCCGTTGGTCACGCGCCGCGTTGCTAGTCCGGAACAGGTTCGCCGCTATGCGCTGACGACCGCTGTAGTCGTCTTTGTGACTGCGCTTGCGACGCCGCTGCGCGACGTTCTGGATCTTGCGAATATCGTCATGCTGTTCCTGCTCGCTGTGCTTTTCGCCGGGGTACGACTCGGGCGAGGCCCGGCTGCGCTGGCAGCGCTGTTGTCGGTGGCCTGCTTCGACTTCTTCTTCGTGCCGCCACGTCTATCCTTCGCGGTCAGCGACGTGCAGTACCTGCTGACGTTTGGTGTGCTGCTGGCCACTGGTCTGATCAGCGGTCAGCTCGCAGCCGGGCTTCGCTTCCAGGCTAACGTCGCGGAGAGCCGCGAGGCGCGCTCTCGGGCGCTGTACGAGATGGCGCGCGAACTGACCGCAGCGCTGTCCGCCGAGCAGATCACCGAGATTGCGAAGCGCTATCTGGAGCGCGCCAGCGAGGGGGAAGTGGCACTGCTGTTGCCGGACAAGGATGAGCGCATCCGGCTCGACGCCGAGGCGCTCGCGCGCGGACTCGACGATGGCGTTGCTCAGTGGGCTTTGGATCATGGTGAAGAGGCCGGCTTGGGCACGAACACCCTGCCGGCGAACCGTGCGCTTTATGTGCCGCTGCGCGCTCCGATGCGGGTCAGAGGCGTCATGGCGGTGCGGCCTCGCGAGGCCGGCTGGAATCTTTCACCGGAACAACGGCAACTGGTGGTCACCAGCGCAGCGCTGATCGCGATTGCGATCGAACGCATCCACTACATCGACGTTGCGCAGCAGGCGTTGGTTCACATGGAGTCTGAACGGATGCGTAACTCGCTGCTGGCTGCGCTGTCGCACGACCTGCGCACGCCGCTGACGGCGCTGGTCGGCTTATCCGACACGCTGGCATTGAACCCCCCAGAGGATGCTGCCGAACGCGCCTCGATCGAGCGCGCAATTCGCGAACGGGCTCACCGCACCAGCACGCTCGTTGAGAACCTGCTCGACATGGCCAAGTTGCAGGCCGGCGGCGTACGGCTACGCAAGCAATGGCAGCCAATCACCGAGGTCATTGCATCCGCGCTCGATTCGCGTGCCGAAATGCTGCGCGGACACACGGTCCGTATCGCCGTACCCGAGGACTTCCCCTTCGTCGAGATCGACGCGGTCTTGATGGAGCGGGTCTTCACGAACCTGTTCGAGAACGCCGCAAAATACACTCCGCATGGCAGCGAAATCACCGTTTCCGCCGCGCTGTCCGACGACGTTGCAATCGGACGCACGGTTGAACTCTGCGTTGCAGACAACGGTCCTGGTATTCCCGTTGGACGCGAGGCGTGGCTGTTCGAAAAGTTTACGCGTGGCTCGGAAGAGTCAGCTGTTTCCGGCGTTGGCCTTGGATTGGCCATCGTGCGCGCGATTGTCGATGCCCATGGCGGCAAGGTGCACGCCGAGAACCGGCCACAGGGCGGCGCCTGTTTCACCGTGACGCTGCCGGCTGGAACTCCACCGGATCTAACCGAGATTCCCCATGCCTGAGATCGAATACACCCCACCAACATTGGTGTTGATCATCGAAGACGACTCACTGATCCGTCGCTTCGTGCGGGCTGCGCTGGAGACCGAGGGGCTGCAGGTGGCCGAATCTGACTCGGCGCTGCGTGGGTTAATCGACGCAGCGACGCGTCGCCCAGATCTTTTGATTCTGGACCTCGGTCTGCCCGACCGCGACGGGGTGGACGTGATCCGCGAGTTGCGCACCTGGTCGAGCACGCCCATTCTGGTGCTCTCGGCACGTACGGACGAAGCCGACAAGGTTGCCGCGCTTGATGCAGGTGCAGATGACTACCTGACCAAGCCGTTCGGCGTACCCGAATTACTCGCCAGAATTCGTGCCCTGCAGCGCCGCATCGTTCGGCCCGCGCAGCCGGAACTGGCGGAGATCCGTTTTGGTGACGTGGTCATCGACCTGGTCCTGCGCGAGGTAAAGCGCGCCGGCGAGCCGGTGCATCTGACGCCGATTGAGTATCGCTTGCTGGCATTGCTCGCTGCGAACGCTGGGCGGGTGCTGACGCAGCGGCAGTTACTGAAGGACGTCTGGGGGCCAGGGCACACCGAAGACGGCCACTACCTGCGTGTGTTCGTTGCCAACCTGCGCAAGAAGCTCGAGCCTGACCCATTGCGCCCGATCTACATCAAAACGGAGACAGGCGTGGGATATCGACTCTCCGTCGATCCGCCGTGAGCGAGTCTGAAAATGGTGCAAGAAACAGTAGGCCATGACTTCTGCAGGCTTATTCCTACCGGTCGGGCTTGACCATCGAACCGCAACTGACGCTGCACTGCCCGCTATCGCGGATCGTAGCTCTCGGCTGGTTGGACGACGGGGGCAGTAACGGACTGGACCAGGCGTCCAAGGTATCGGCGACTGCTGCGGCGCTAAGGTCTGTAAGGCAAGTCGGGCGCGTGGCGCTGCCAGATTTCTGCGGCAGCCCCTGACTTAATGAATGCCGCGAGCTCCTTGTTGAACTTGGGCAACAGCTTCGAAGCGGGGCTGCCAATTGCCGCGATCAGGTGCTTTGCTGGTGGGTTGGCGTCGGCAACGGAGGCGTGGGCTAACGCCGGGTCGCGCAAGTAGTCCTGCGCGAGGTACTTGTAGCCACTGATCACTTCCAGCTCTTCGACAAAGTAGTCGCAGCGGCCTGCTTTGAGCTTGCGGATCATTGCCTCGTAGGTTGTCACTCCTAGATCGAGGTCGTCGGGTGTCAGCCCATAGTGGGCGTAGCTTGCGCCGATCATGCCGCAGCCTTGATAGCGTTTGAGATCGGCAATCGAGCGAATGTCGAGCGGTTTATCGCGTCGGAAGAAGACCTGTGGTGTGAGCGTGTTGTAGTGGGCCGAATAGGCGAACCGCTTGGCACGCTCGGCGTCGGCGTACGCATCCATCGCGAAGTCGAACTCACCGGTCTCAACCAACTTCAGGCAGCGCACCCAAGGGACATTCCCAATGAAATCGACCTGCACACCGAGGCGGTTGAAGATCGTCCTGACGAGATCGACGGACGCCCCTGTGAACTGGTCGGTTTTCTTACCGCTGGCATCGCGTACCCAGTAAGTCCAAGGCGGCGGATCGGGATCGGCACAGACTTTGATCACACGCTCGGCAGGGGCCGCAATAGCGATCGCGGGGAGATGGAGGAGCAGGAGCAGGATCAGGATCAGGGTGCGGGCCTTAGTCATAGCATTCTTTTGATAACGAATGCCGCGAGTGCGGACATCTGATGTTTCTGTGCATCTGGTTCGATAACCGAGACAGATCAGGTTTGCTGTGGCTGGGAAGCGTTGTGTCGCCGGCTAAACGCGGAAACGGTCTGCGGCCCGAGCATGCCGATTCGCACGCATTCATGGCGTCACGGCGAATGCGCAGCCTCGGACAGGTCGTCAACGGTGCCGCCTCGCGTGGAGTGGCCGGAGGTGTCGGCCCTCGCCCTGATCTGTTCGTTGATGGCGTCAATGGCGTGGGCAGGAACCTTGAAACTGCAGAACAGGTGGCGCCACTCGCCAGGCGGGGTGTCGGGGTAGATGACGTACGCAAAATCCTCGGGACTCAGACCCTTTTGCATGAACGTCTGCTTCGCCTCTTGTGTGGTCATCAATAGGGCGTCGGCCATGCCCTCATGAAGCATCCGCACAATCGACTGTGCCTCGTCGTAGGCTGCCACGTTGGCTTCTGCGCGCGTCGCGAGGGAAGCGTTGATGGCGGCGCCGTATGAATAGCCCTCCTTGATGAGCAGTCGCATGGTTCGATCAGCAAGCGCCGACGACAGACTCCCGTACCGCCGAAACTTGGCCTCTGCGGTCTTGGGCACCACGAGCGCCATCTGTTCGTTCTGCAGGATCGGCTGCGAGAAGCGGCCGTAGGTTTCCCGTTCTGGATCTCGGAACGCTGCGGCCATACAGTCGCGCCCGGTATTTGCGCGCACGATCGCCAGTTGCCTGCGAAAAGGCGTCTCGACCCACACGAAAGGAATCCCGGCTCGCGTGAGCGCGTGGGATACCGGTGTCACGATGGTCCCCGTGACTACTCCGTGGTCGATGTACGAGTACGGCACGCGTGGGTTATAGAGCAGCGAAATTGGCTCTTCCGCATGAGTTACCGTTGCCGCCAAAGTGAGCGTCCCGAGTACGAGGCAGACACGTAACCGTATAGTCTGATTAATCTGTGCCATTACGCGCTCTGGATGTTGTCTGCGCTGCGGTGTTGCACGCCCGCTGCGGCCTGCTGGAGCCAATCACTGCCTGAACTGCCTGGGCTCAAGAAGGCGTGTGAAACGTCGATCAGCAGACGCTTGGCGAGCGTTTCTTGGTCATCGAAGATCCGCTGGACGAGGGGTAGAAGTCGATCGAGCAGCGCAGGCAGATGCTGCTGCGCTTTCATGCGAAACAGCACGGCAAATCGCCAGGGAGCGAGCTCCGTGGCGACGTCGGAGAGTCGTATGCTGTTGGCGAGCGTTGCCATCATGCCCGCCGATAGTGAGCCTGTCGGCAGCGCCGGTGCGGCAGCGGCGGGTTCGGCCAGATGTACTTGCAAGACGACAATCACTGCGGCGTCATCGATGCGTCGGTCCATCGCCTGCTCACGGATGATGCGGTGGAATTCCTCCACGGCGACAAAGGGACCGAGTGCTGTTGTCACGCTTTCACCTCATCCTGTCTTCGTGTTGTGCGTGCGCAATTGGGCGGCACCCACTGCGGTCGTGAACTCAGCCGCTGACTTGTCGTTGCGTCCGTGTGTCAACGTCCGGTCAGTCAGACCCTTGAGCGGAGAATGTCACAGCGGCACGCTACTCGAACATGCCGCCCTCGTAGGGCCTGTGAAGCCCCCGCAGTGCCGGCGGAGAGCCCACAGAACGCGGGGTTCGGGGAGACGCAGATGATTAGTTATGATCCGAGTCGCCCTGGCTCGCGCCAAACGAATCGACTAACTTGGTGGTGACGAATGAAAATAACCATTGAAGCAAACATTGCGGCGCCGATCGAAGTCGTCTGGAAAGCTTGGACGACACCGGACGACATCAAACAATGGAACGCCGCGTCAGACGATTGGCACACTACGCAGGCATCGGTAGATCTTCGGGTCGGAGGCATGTTCTCCTCTCGGATGGAGGCCAAAGACGGAAGCATGGGGTTCGACTTTGCCGGCACGTACACCGAAGTCGTGACCCATCAACGCATTGAATGCGTGTTCGGCGAACGAACCTTGCGGGTGGAATTTATTCCCGGGCCTGACGGCGTAATGGTGCGCGAGACGTTTGACGCGGAGCAGACGCACTCGGAAGAGCAGCAACGTTCAGGCTGGCAAGCCATCCTCAATAACTTCGCTCGCCATGTTGTGCGCAAGATAGGCGCCTAAGCCAACGCGACAAGCTCGTACCGGCGCCCTGATACCTCCGTGAGCTGGGGTCTCCGCCACCCATTTCGTTTCAAGGACTGCTAGCCCGGGCCGACGCGCCCCGCGCACAGTCAGCAGGCCAATGCCAGCGATACGCCGGAAGCTGGTGAGGGTAGGGCGGTAGCGATGACTGCTACCTCAGCGAAGCAGGCAGTGGTCGCCGAGGGACGCTTCACGCTAAGAGCGGTTAGATGAGAATTTCAGGTCGCCTCTGCGCTAGACCCGATGCTGTTTGTGACCTTTCCGAAGAGGAAAAACGGCGCCTGAGCACTGGAACATCAATCAAAGGTGACTGCTACCCTGGTACGGTGTAACGGCGTCTTTATTGCGATGCACCCACAATTTCCATTCGGCGGTCCCGCACCTCACCTCGCGAAAGTCGTTACTGCGCAGAAACTCCGCACTGTTCTCGGCCCGAAAACACCAGAAGCCGTCCGGCCAGACCAACACGTCATCTTCGTCTGGAATATCTGCATGCATTTCCATGTTTTTCTCCCCTGATTTGGCAACCCAACGCCACGCTGTGGGCGCCCTTGCACTCGCCTCTGCAGGCCACCGCCGACACAGAAGCACCGGGTCTCGGCCTTGGCAACATGCGCCGACGAAACCGGTCGAGTCTGTGCGCTCGCACACACAGGGACACGGAACGCCGAGTGGGGCTTCATAGCTCCAACAGGTCGGTTTGAATCGACTCGACGCGGCCGTTTGGCTGAAAGGCCTGCCGCGTGTGCTTGCCCCACAACGCCTGCGGAACTACGATTCCCTCGCGGTCTGCTTGGCGACACGTTTCGGTAAGCTCTGACACTCGGAGGCGCATAAATTGAACAAGCCCTCGCAATTCGAAGCACTGCTTGGCGTTGTTGGGGTCGCGCTATCCGTTACCGCCTTTTTTGCGCAGGGCGGTGGTGGCAGCGCGGTGGCTAACTTGTTCGCGATATCGCCATTGCTGATCGCCGTAATGGGCATCTATGTGCGTCGTCTGGTCCTCAGGCTTCGTCAGGTACAGGGCGCGTTGGCCTTGGTGACTAACGCGCGCTCGGACACCTCGATGGTGGTCACGATCGAGAACGTTCAAGGGGATGTGGAGATGGAGAAGCGCGTTCGCGTGGAAGCTACCCGCGACGGCGCCGGTCTCGCATTCACCAAGAACGAAGTTGTGTTCTCTGAAGCGCCAATACACGACATTCCGCCAGTGGCTGTCTTGCAGACAGCATCCAATCCGAAGACCACTTTGCATCCGAGGTACGTCGACACTTCTGAGGCCGTGGTGGGCGGTAGCCGCAACTACCGATATGACTGGCGGTACGCGATTGCGCCGCCGATCCAGACCAAGGGGCACTTCGTTGATTTCGTCTACAAGGTCAGGATTCCAAGATCCGAGGCGAGTGCTTTCACCGCCGCGGGGTCCAAGATCTTTTACGATCACTCGGCATTCGAGACGAGTGCCGAGGTCTCGCTTATCTCGCCTAGCGGGTACCGGATCGAAATCGCGCAGACCTACCTCGAGTTGAATGATGGCAGCCGGGAGCCCTGCAACGTGCAGCCACAACTGAACGCTGGTGGTCATGTGCTCCACTGGAAGCCAGAGCATCGGCGTGGCGCCCGCTCGGTGTGCGAGTACAGGCTAGTTGCCAGCAGCGTGGTGGCGAGCCCGCCAGCCGCCGCTGGATCAGCGCCGACTCCCACGGGCACGTCCAGTCTGACTACGTCTGCGCCGAAAGCAGATTCGTGATCTGTGAATCCGAAACAGACCATCACTTGCCGTAGTGGCGTCTGCAGCTCACGATCAAGCACTTCCGTTCTTTGGCAAGAGGGGCGTGTACGCCGGTTTGCGAGCGAACGACTCTTCAGACCATTGCCCGATGGACGTGGATACTTGCGTCCCGGCGAACGGAGTGCGCGAACCTCGTCTGGGACGCGGGCGGACAAGTATCTGGGCGCTGCAGCGGTGGGGGGGCGCCAATGGCGTTGCTACTTTTGCCGCATTCAGGCCTTGCGTACCAGGTGGATCAAATTCAAAGCCTTTGCCGTGAAGTAGCCACTGAGTAGTCCGTAGAGCGCGGACAGCGCGACGATCAATGGTGTCGTGTTGAGCACAGCGGCATTAAGGGCGTGCATGACCGCATAGACGTACTTGGCGAAGAAGATCGCCATGATTACCGTAAGCGGAACCCAACTTCCAGGAACGACAAACGCGTGCGTTGTCGCGTTGTACGTCACCCTCGCGTCGCGAAAAACGTGGTGCCCGACAAGGGAAGCGATGACCAGCGTACTTGCCCAGCACAACAGGGGCAATGGTTTGAGGCCGAAGCTGGAGTTAATTCCGGCGAGCGAAAGTACAACCATCCCGGCCGGAAGTATCAACGCGGGAAATCTTCGGACCGTCCGCGTCCGTGTTTGCATGAGACCGAGCCCAAGTAGGAAGAAGAACAGCGCGAAGACCCAAGCCGGCGTGTTGGCGAGAATTTGCAGGATCAATGGATCCTCCTTTCTATTTTGAGCTGCGAGTACGCGCGTTTAAGAACCATGTGTCTTGCCGGCCCGCGGTTACTCTTGACGGGCGTTACCGGTACTCCGTGAGAAATTGGGGCGAATGTCGCAACGCTGATCGCACCCTAGTGGCCCATCCCAGTATCGGCCGCGCTTTGTCGACTGACAACCGGGGGGGCAGGGCACGCGCACGTTGAAAATCCCCGTGACGTGGGCCCGATCGATGGTGCACAACTCGGTATCGGCAACACTCTCGGCGTGCCGAGGCTCTTTGGTGTCGGGTCCGTCCGACCGAGAGCGAGGGCCATGGCGGTGTCCACGGCGCATCACTAATCTATCAAGCTAGGGAATGTTCAGTACGAGGGACTCCTGGTCGACTACGGTGTGGACGCTGACGGTCGCTCTTCGCTCACTGAGGCGTCCAGTGGATCGTTTTCTTTATGGGGCGACCAGTCAGGGGCATAGGCCCGTGTCGTACTCCGTACCGCCGTTCGGCGGCACTCAAAGAGGAGGGTGGCCGCAACCGAACTGCGCGCGGGCACGAGACATTGAGTTTGGCGTTCGGTCCGACGGCTGGTCGCAGAGCCGGTGCGCGACGACGTCCGGTCGCGCAGGTGCGATCGCCGCGGTTAGCGCTTGCGCGTCAAACAGGTCGATGATCAACGTTCTGCTGCGCGCTTAATTGAGGGATCCAACGCGTTTGGTGTGTCGCGTGCTCCCAAAGTTCCGCCTGCCTGCTTTGCCAGCAATTTGACGAGCGGTGTGGCAGTCGCTCCCGTAGCGCCTGCAACAAAAACGGTGTCCGTCACGTGGGTTGGTTGTGAGCGTTTGCCCCGTCCGTGTATTGGTCCAGCCGTTCTTTCTTTTGTGGGGCTTTACCAGCGCAGATCTCCCGAACACAGCCGCGCAGCCAACGGTGAGCCGGGTCGGCCTGCAGGCGGGGATGCCATATCAGCGACACCGTGAACTCAATGGGCGGCAGCGGTAGCGCAAAGCTGAACATGCCGGCCCGCAGATTCCCGGTGTGTCGTTCGGGCACGCTGGCAATCAAGTCTGACGCGCGCGCCAAGGCCAGTGCGGTTGAGAAGCCCCCAACCATCGTGGTGATTTCCCGTGTGAGCCCAATCAGACCGAGCCGCTCATCAATCGGCCCTCTGTCAGCACCTCTTCGCGTGACCAGGATGTGCCTGCCCGACGCATAGCGCGCCGCCGTCATCTCCCCCTGGGACAGCGGATGATCTGGGCGAACCACACCGATGAAGCGGTCCCGGAACAGCGCCTGCACGCGTAGTTCCGGGCTGGTGGATTCACCGATGACACCTGTTTCCAGATCGATACGCCCGTCTCTTAGCTCGGTGCTATCGCGGTTGATCTTCTGTACGAAGCGCAGGCGGACACGCGGCGCTTCCTGAGCAATGCGCGCAATCAGATGCGGCGCGAAGTTCTCAACAAAACCGTCACTGGTGCGCAGTGTGAACGTCCGTTCCGGGCGTGATAGGTCGATGGTTTCGGTGGGGCTCAGTGCGGCCTGTGCATCTTGCACCAGTTGCGCAACCTTTTCGCGAAGCTCTAGGGCCCGTGGCGTCGGGACAAGGCCGCGTCCCGCTCGAACCAACAGGGGGTCGCCAGTGGTCTCCCTTAAGCGCGCCAGCGCACGACTCATTGCGGAAGCACTCAGCTGCAGGCGTTGCGCAGCACGCGCAACGTTGCCTTCGGCCAGCAACACATCCAGGGCGAGAAGCAGATTGAGGTCCGGTGTCGTCATGTGCTTACCCTAGCACGCAGGATATATGGCGTCACGTGCACTAATGGAATGCAAATGGTGCGGCTTCCGCCATATTTGGTCGCTCACTAGGATGCCGACATCGACATCTCGGGGTGCAAACCATGAACGACACATCAACACAATCCAGCGGTCACCGAACCACTCCCGGCGAGTGCACGACGGATACGAAGAGCGTGGGCGCCACACGGGAGCTTCCAATGACGGAAGCGGACGACTGGAATCGACGTTATGCCGCGGAAGAACTCATCTGGACGGCTGAAGCGAACCGCTTTCTGATGGCTGAGGTGGCGAACCTTCCGGCGGGTACCGCCTTGGACCTCGCGTCGGGCGAGGGACGCAATGCAGTGCGTCTTGCCGAACTGGGTTGGACGGTGCGTGCGGTGGATTTCTCTGAGGTCGCTGCGGCGAAGGGCGCCATGTTGGCGAGCGCACATCAGGTTGCCGACAAGGTCGATTTCGTTGTTGCGGATCTGCGGACCTACGAACCGGAGCGCAGACGTTTCGATCTGGTTGCAATCGTGTACCTCCAGATTCCGCAGCCGGCGCTCGCCACCGTCATCGCAAGGGCCGCCGCCGCCGTGGCGCCCGGTGGCACGTTTGTGCTTGTCGCACACGATGCGGCGAACCGGGAGCACGGATACGGCGGGCCGCGGCATCCGGACATGCTCTACACGGCTGAGCACGTCCTGGCTGCCATGGGAAATGAACTGACGATCGAAAAGGCTGGCCAGGTTCAGCGGCCGGTCCGCACCTCAGATGGCATCAAGGTGGCGGTCGATTGTCTCGTCCGTGCTCATCGGGCCAAGTGAAAGGGCGCTCAAAGACTGGATCGCCCATGCTGAAGAACTCAAGTCCCCGCGCGCCAGCCGCATCGGCTCGCACCATTCGACACGCCACGCGCGACGCGAATTGCGTTGCATGCGTGGCGCCACCAACCCTCCCGCCGAAGGACGCAACCGTGACCAATCCCTCAAAGCGTGACGCGCCGGCCAGCGGCCAGGCTGAAAAATCGTCCATGTGGGTCCTGCTCGGTCTCTCACTGACCATGCTGCTCTCTTCGCTTGGCACCAGCATCGCCAATGTGGCTTTGCCGACGTTTGCCAAGGCATTCAGCGCGTCCTTTCAGGATGTTCAGTGGGTCGTGCTGGCCTATCTGCTGGCCGTTACCGCGTTGATCGTGAGCGTCGGGCGTCTCGGCGATATCGTCGGTCGCCGCCGACTCATGCTCATCGGCATCTCGCTCTTCACCGTCGCCTCGGTGCTGTGCGGTGTTGCCACTGAGTTGTGGTTCCTGATTGGCGCTCGCATCGCGCAAGGGCTCGGTGCCGCCGCCATGATGGCGCTGACAATGGCGTTCGTCGGTGAGGCCGTGCCCAAGGAAAAGACGGGCCGTGCCATGGGGCTGCTCGGCACCATGTCGGCCGTTGGCACAGCGCTCGGCCCCACGCTGGGCGGTGTGCTCATTTCGGGTCTCGGATGGCGCGCCATCTTTATTCTCAATCTGCCCTTGGGTGTTGTCGCAATTCTGCTTGCCTATCGTTTCCTGCCTGCTGACCAGGCCGGAGTAGGGCCGCGCCGCGGTTTCGATGTCGCCGGTTCATTGCTGCTCGTGCTGACGCTTACCGCGTATGCGCTCGCCATGACGTTGGGTCGTGGCCAGTTCGGGGCGCTCAATCTGCTGTTGTTGTGTTCAGCGGCGGTTGGTTTTGGCCTTTTTGTTGTGGCGCAAAAGAGCGTTGCCGCGCCCTTGATTCAACTGTCCATCTTCCGTAGTCCAGTGCTGAGCACAGGGTTCGCAACAAGCGCGCTGGTCACGACGGTCGTGATGGCAACGCTGGTCGTTGGCCCGTTCTACCTTGCCAAGGCGCTTGGGCTGGATCCTGCGCGGGTTGGGCTCGTCATGTCAGTCGGCCCCGTCGTCGCTGCATTGTCGGGCGTGCCTGCGGGCCACCTTGTCGACCGGTTTGGGGCGTATCGCATGAGTCTGACCGGGCTTATTGCAATGGCTCTCGGCTCGGCACTGTTGCCGTTCCTGCCCACGCGTCTTGGCATACCGGGCTATGTGGCACCGCTCGTCGTCGTTACGGCCGGATACGCGTTGTTCCAGGCTGCGAACAACACTGCGGTGATGGCCGGCATTCGTGCCGACCAGCGTGGCGTGATCTCTGGCGTTCTCAACCTGTCGAGGAACCTCGGACTTGTCACAGGGGCTTCTGTGATGGGGGCGGTCTTCACTCTGGGGTCAGGCTCCGCCAACGTTTCGATTGCCGGCCCCGAGGCCGTTGCCGCCGGCATGCGAACGACCTTTGTTGTGGGTGCGTTCTTGATGCTCGTGGCGATCACGATCGCATTGTTTGGCCGCTCGCGTTCGCAGCGCCAGGCTGCACCCTTGCAGTGAGCGGGAGCCGACACATGCAACTTGGCTTCTTCTTCGCTGTTGGCGCGAGCGCCGTGCTTGTCTTAAGCAGCTCGGGCCCGGTTGGCGCGGAAACGACGCTCCGCGTCACAACGCTAACTGGGGTGCCGAACGCGAGCCTCCCTACACCCAACGATCCCTATCCGGTCAGTGCGGCCGGCTGGGGCCCGGAGCTGGGCCGCGGACGGTTTGCCAGCCGTTGGGCGGAGGACTGGACAGCCATGCGGAACGCCGGACTGGCGCCGCCGCTCAAGGCAATGTCCCTCGGTGGCACGGCTTCCCTGACCCTGAGTGCTGAGGCCCGCTGGCGCTTCAATACGTATGACAACGGGCAATTGATCGGTCAGAACGATTATGAACAGGGACTGTTCCGCGGCGTTCTTGGTGTGGATCTGCGCTTCGATCCGAATCTGCGTGTCTATGGTGAAGTCGCCACGGGTCAGGTGAGCGGGCGGCGCGGCGCAGCGTCGGCAAGCATGCAGAACGACGCCTCGCTGCAGCAGTTGTTCGTCGATGTGCGTGGCCATGTCGGTAACAGCCTGCTTGGCGCAATGTTTGGACGCCAGGAGTTTGCTGATGGCCCGAGGCAATTGATCAGCCTCAGCGATGGTCCGAACATCCACCGCACCTGGAACGGCGTTCGACTCTATGCCCATGACCAACGGATTCGTGCGGGTGCCTTTGACTTGCGGGTGACGCGGCCGCAGCGGGGTGCGTTTGATGAAGAGATCAACTCCGCGGAGCGCCTCAGCGGGCTCAACGCCAGCATCGTCGCGATAGCAGATGGTACGACCGACGCCTACGTGGATCCGTTTTGGTTCCACAGCGAGAACCCGAGCTTCCGCGTAGGCAACGGGATTGGTGAGGATGATCGCGACACGCTTGGCGTGCGCTTCTGGGGGCGGCGCGACGACGTCCGCTTCGACTGGACACTCGCGCGGCAAACGGGCCGGTTCATGGATCGCGAGGTCGATGCCTGGGCCTTGTTCACAGTGCAAAGCGTGGCGCTGAGCAATCAAGGCTGGCGGCCACGGCTTACGGCGCACATTGATTTGGCGTCTGGGGGAGGGGCATACGGCGCAGGCAAGTTGAAGAACGTCAACCAGCTCTACGCGAGCTCCGGCTACCTCGGGGAGGGGCAGTTTCTCAGCCTGAGCAACCTGCTGATGGTCGCCCCAGGTGTGGCTATCTCGCCGACCGCCGAGACCGATCTTTCCGTCGAGTACGGGTTCGCACGCCGGCTGCAGGAGCGCGATGCCGCCTATGCCGGCGGGATGCGGCCCTACGCGGGCACCCAAAACGTGCCTGGCCGTGAAATTGGTGGCCTGTTTCGCGTCATCGGTAGCTGGTCCGTTTGCAGCCAACTGACCGTGTTTCTCAACTACGAACATCTGACCCCGGGGGCGGTGCTTAAGGGCGTACAGCGCCCCGCCGGTACCTACGCCTACGTGGGCGCGACCTTCCGTTACTAGAGCGAGGTGGCGCACAGACCAATTGATGACTCGACTGCTGCCTGCCACGGGCCGCAGCGCGAACCCCAAGCGCGCCGGCGGTGACACCGCGGCCAAGCGCTGACTGTGAAATGCAAGGCAAACAAGGAGCAAGACATGGAGCCACGTCTCAATTTTTACAAATCGGGCCCGGACGCAATGAAGGCCATGAGCAGCCTCGAGGCGCATATCGCGCAAGCGAGCATCGAAAAGCCGTTGGTGGAGCTGGTGCGCTTGCGCGCGTCACAGATCAATGGCTGCGCCTATTGCATTGACGTCCATACCGCGGATGCGCGAAAGGCGGGCGAAAGCGAGCGACGCCTGGCGACCCTGGCCGTTTGGCGCGAGACGCCGTTTTTCAATGATCGCGAGCGCGCTGCATTGGAGTGGACCGAGTCCGTGACCCGAGTGGCGGACACCCGTGTGCCCGATGACGTGTGGGCGCGAGTGAGTCCGCACTTCTCCGCGACTGAAATGGTCGATCTGACCTTCCTGGTAAATGCGATCAACGCGTGGAACCGTTTTGCCATTGCGTTCCGCAAACAACCTGGCTGAGGCGACGTCGCAGTTCAAACCGGGCCTCGCCCGGTCCAAGCTGGAACTACGCGGCGCTGCATGTCGCAGCGCTGCTCGGCATTGTCTGCGGAAGGAGTGGAACACATGCAAGCATTCACACACGTCAGACTTCTCACGGAGCGCCTTGCGCTACGACCGCTATCCCTGGGCGACGCAGAGCAACTCCTTGGCATCTATTCCGATTCGGAGTTCATGCGCTACTGGAGCTCGAAGCCATGGACGCACATCGATCAAGCAACTGCGCTGATCGAAAATGACCGACGCGAACTGGCCGCCGGTGAGCACCTACGATTAGGCGTTTATTTGCGCGACCAAAGTGAGCTGATCGGGACGTGTTCTCTGTTTAACTTGAACGAAGGATCTCGGCGAGGCGAGGTCGGATACGGAATCGCACGTGCCCACTGGCGTCGGGGTTACATGGTCGAGGCTGTAAGCGCCTTGATCACCTTTGCATTTGGCGAGCTGGGGCTTCATCGCCTTGAGGCCGATATTGACCCTCGAAACGAAGGGTCTGCCCGTGGCCTCGAGCGATTGGGATTCGCACGCGAAGGTTTGTTGCGTGAGCGTTGGATTGTTGGCGAAGAGATCTCCGACTCAGTTCTATATGGACTTCTCAAGCGCGAGTGGTCCCCCGCAGCGCCTTAGGGGAGCGGCTATGCGGTTGCACGGTGGAGGTTTTGAGACGGTCGTCAGACGATCGCGACCGACCCGATGCACTGACGGAGCAAACCTAATGGCTCGGTCTTGGCGCTGCCCCGCAGCGTGCTCATACAGCGGTGCGTCTTTGGCGCTGACTTAACGTTGGGTTCGTCGCGGCGAACCGACCATCCAGCGTCGGCCACGCGCCACGATTCGGTGAAATAGCCAACGACGGGTAGATGGACGAAAGGAGACGCGCGGCGGCTCGGCACCAAGGACCGCTACCGCTGCGAAGCAGCCTGTCGTGACTCATAGCCGCTCCAGGCTTAAAGCGGGCAGAGCGGGCTACTGCTTGTCGTCGGATTCTCGGCCTTAGCTGACATTCATGCGCCAGCAAGCGCTGAGCTTGCGAATGTCAGCTCCGAAAGCCTGTTGCCGTTTGGATACGACCCACTCCCGCCGTTCGTCGCTTCGACCATCGAAGGGCTGGTGACCGAGTCGAGCAGTCATTCCACTCGTCAGCGCTGCGACGGCACGTCGGCCACAAGCTGTCAATCATTTTGCAGTTCTGGAAAACCGCTCAAGGCGGCGGATTCAACTGGTCGTTCGGCGGGAAACGATGGCGTGCCACGATTGGTGGTTCGGGGCGATGTTCCATTCGTGTTTGGGCGCAATTCCGCACCACGCGGTGCACATGGGCCGTGGCGGGATTGGCCGTCAGGGCTGCGCGGTGGTGATTACGTCAACGTGGTGAGGGAGGCCGTCGTCCGTGAGCTTGATCTCCGCGCGGCGGCGGGCGGTTGAGTCCGTGGCGCTGTCGACCGCGGTGTTCTCAACGCTGGCGATGGCATTGATCAGGGTAATCGAATAGCTCGTGTCTCGGTGTCGGTAGGTCAGGCTGCAGCTTGGCCACGACTTCGGGATGCATGGCTCGAAGTGCAGGGTGTCGCCGGTACGGTGCAGTCCAAGCAGGGATTCGGTGATCAGCCGATACATCCACCCGGCGGAGCCGGTGTACCAGGTCCAGCCGCCACGGCCCACATGGGGCGGGCTGCCGTAAACGTCGGCGGCCATGACGTAGGGCTCGACGCGGTAGCGCGCGATGTCTTCTGCGGTGCGGCTGTGCTGGGCCGGGTTAATGAGATCGGTCAGCGCCCATGCCCGCTCGCTGTCCCCCAGTTCCGCAAAGGCCATTGCCGCCCAGATGGCGCCATGGGTGTATTGGCCGCCGTTCTCCCGCACGCCCGGCACATAGCCCCGGATATAGCCCGGGTTCATCGGTGAGTGGTCGAAGGGTGGGTCGAGCAATTGCACCAGGCCATCGTCCGGGCGGACGAGGCGGCGGTGCAAGGACTCCATGGCATCGGCGGCGCGTGTGGGGGCCGCGGTGTGCGATAGCACCGACCAGCTTTGCGCGATCGAGTCGATCTGGCATTCCTCGTTGCCTGCTGAGCCAAGCGGGCTGCCGTCGTCGAAGTAGGCGCGGCGATACCAGTGGCCATCCCAGCCGTGCTGTTCGAGCTGCGTGTGCAATTGCGTGCGCTGGGCCGTGAAACGGGCTGCACTGGCTGGGTCGGCATGGTCCGCTGCAATGCCCGCGAACTGCTGCAACACCTCGCATAGGAAGAATCCGAGCCAGACACTCTCTCCTTCGCCGCCGGCCCCGACCAGGTTCATGCCATCGTTCCAATCGCCCGATCCGATCAGCGGCAGGCCATGCCGCCCGAAACGCAGGCCGTGGTCGATCGCGCGAAGGCAGTGTTGATAGAGCGTTGCTGACGTGGTGGCCCGGCTCGGCAGATCGAAGTACGCCTCGTCGGATGGACTGACCGGGCGCCCCTCCAGGCCGGTGACTTCAACGTCAAGCACGGCCGTGTCGCCGGTGCATTGGACGTAGCGGGCGACCGCCAGCGGCAGCCAGAGGTAATCGTCCGAACAATGCGTGCGCACGCCACGCCCTGCAGGCGGATGCCACCAGTGTTGCACATCGCCTTCTTCGAATTGCCGGCTGGCGCACAGCAGCAGATGCGCCCGTACCAGCTCGGGCTCGGCATGCACCAGAGCCATCACATCCTGCAGTTGGTCGCGGAAGCCGAATGCGCCACCCGACTGGTAGTAACCGCTACGCGCCCACAGGCGGCAGGCGAGCGTCTGGTACAGCAGCCAGCCGTTTGCAAGCACGTTGATGGCCGGGTCGGGCGTTTCAATCTGCACGGCGCCCAGGCTCTGGCGCCACTGCCGGTGTACCGCGTCGAGCGCTTCATCCGCGGCTTGCGTGCCGCGGAAGCGCCTGACCAGCGCTGCGGCATCGTCGGCATCACGGCCGACACCGAGCCTGAATACGATCACGCGCTCTTCGTCCTCGGCCAGCTCGAAACAAACCTGGATTGCGGCGCAGGGGTCGAGCGCTGCGCCGACCTTGCCGGAGAGTCGCACGCGCTCCATCGCAGCGGGGCGTTCGAGCGTGCGGTTGCGGCCGATGAACTCGTTGCGATCGCCGGTGAGGTTGCGGGTCGGGTCGTCCACATCGAAGAACGCCACGCGCGAGCCAAACTCCGCGCTGTACGGGTTGCGCGCATAAAGAGCGCCGCTCTGCGCGGCAACCTCGGTGCTGACGTGCATTGCCGAACGCGCGCGCAGATCGCCCAACACCCATTCGACGTAACCCGTTGCGGATAAGCGACAGGCGCGTCCAGAGTCGTTGCGTACGCGAAGCACCGAGAACTTCACCGGCGCATCGGTCGCGACGAATACGCACAGCTCGGAGTGGATGCCGCCCGAGTGTTTCTCGAACACGCTGTAACCGAATCCGTGGCGCACCACGCAAGGCATGGCGGCATGGGCGGGCTGCGGTGTGGGCGACCAGACGTGGCCGCTCTCTTCGTCGCGCAGGTAGATCGCCTCGCCGCTTGGGTCACACACCGGGTCGTTATGCCAAGGCGTGAGGCGCATCTCGTGCGCATTCTCGACCCAGGTGTAGGCGCCGCCGGTTTCCGATATCACCGTGCCAAATGCTGGATTCGCCAGCACGTTGACCCAAGGGGCCGGCGTGGTCTCGCCCGGTGCCAGCAGGATCACGTACTCGCGCCCGTCTTGCGTGTAGCCGCCGCGGCCGTTGAACATCAGCAGATTGCGGTCGGCGGCTGTCGGTGTGGCGGCAGGGGCGGGGCGATCCTGGCGAGCGGCGACAAACTGCGCGGGGCGTGGTTCGCGCGGCGGGCGCTGATCGAGCTGCTCTTCGAGCGTGCCACGACTGTCGCTGAGGATGACGCGTGCGACGGATTGGAAGAGCGTGCGGTCTTCGTTCGAAATCTGTTCGGCAGGGCGCACGAAGATGCCGCCGGGGCGATCGAGCAGGCTGGCGCCAATGCCCGAAGCAATCAGGCCGATGATCTGTTCCTGCAGGCGTTGGCGGTACCCAGCGTGGTCTTCGTTCCAGATCACCAGATCAACCTGCAGGCCCTTGAGCCGCCAGTACGCGTGCGCCTGGATCAATTGCTGCACGAGGCCGATGTTCGCTGCGTCGCCAATCTGCAGCAACACGATCGGCAGGTCGCCCGACACCGCATAGCCCCACAGCCCCGACTGACCGCGCCGGTTGCGCAGCATCACCGACGGGTCGGCGCGCAGGCGCGCCTCGGCGTGGATGACGGCGCCTGCGAGGCGGGCATACAACTGCGCTTCGCTCTCGTTGGCGTTGAGCTGCCGCAGCACGACCTGGCTGTGGGTCCAGGCAAGTTCGAAGACGCGGTCGGCGAGGTGGCGATCGCGGTACTTCTCGACCAGAGTCAGCGCCGCAGCGCGGGTCTCTGCCATGCCGGTCACGATGTCGACAACCACCGACTGTTCGGGTTCGAGCGTGATCCGGTAACGCACCGCAACGATCGGGTCGAGCACCGAGCCCGCGGTGCCCGAAAGCGCGTTGGCCTCGCTCATCGCGAGCGGCGATGCGGTGCTGCGGCAGCGGCCGATGAAGCGGGCCCGATCGGTCTCGCACGACACCTCGTTGGTCTTTGCACCGTGCACCGTCATGGCATGCAGCATCCACGGCACCGCTTCGTCGGCTGCCCGAGGCCTGCGCGAACACAGGATCGCGCTGCGCCCAGGCAGGATCTCGGTCTGCACGAACAGATTGCTGAACGCCGGGTGCATGGCATCTGCGGCGGCGGACGCGATGACGACTTCTGCGTAGCTGGTGATCTCCACATCGCGGCTGCGACGGCCACGATTGGTGATGCGGATTCGCCGCAATTCAATGTCATCTTCCGGCGAGACGACGATCTCGGTCTGCGTGTCGAATGCCGCCCGCCCGCCATCCAGCTCGTCGTGTCGGCGGAACTCAGCACGGCCTTCGGAGAAGCTTGCTTCATAGCGAGTCGGCACCGCGAGCGTCGGCTGGTAGGTGTTGGACCAGAACTCGCCGCTGGCCACATCGAGCAGGTAACAGAAGCTGCCCCAGTTGTCGCGCGTGCCATCCTCGCGCCAGCGTGTCACCGCGATGTCGCGCCAAAGGCTGTAGCCACCCCCCGCGTTGGTCACCATCACGTGGTAGCGGCCGTTGGATAACAACTGCACTTCCGGCGTAGCCGTCAGCACGCCTGGGTAGGTGCGCAGCGGCAGTTCGGTAACCGGATCCGAACCGCCGGTGTCGAAGGGCAGTGTCCGCATCACGAAGCGCTCGGTCGGGGGCGGAATGCGTTCCTGCAGCAGTAGCAGCACTGCCTGGAACAGTGGTTCGGCCTCGAAGCGCCGCTGCATTGGTCGGCCGAGCAACAGGTAAGCAAGCGAGAGCAGGCTCATGCCCTGGTGGTGCGCCATGAAGGCTTTGATTGCCACCTTGGTCTGGCCGCGACGCTGCCGCACCGGTGTGTAGTCGATTGCCTCGAATAGGCCGAATTCGCCGACGAAGCCCTCGCTCGCCAAGCGCTGCAGGTTGCGGCAGGCGGGTTCTGGCGCCACCATCAGTGCCATCACCGAGGCGTAGGGCGCGATCACGAGATCGTCCGCAAGGCCGCGCTTGAGGCCCAGGCCGGGCACACCGAACGCACGGTACTGGTAGTTGAGCTGCACATCGACGGTGTTGTAGCCGGACTCCGATATGCCCCACGGCACGCCACGCTGTTTGCCGTATTCGATCTGGCGGGCCACTGCGGCCTTGCAGGTCTGGTCGAGCAGGCAGTTGTCGTAGCTGGGCATCACCAGCAATGGCATCAGATACTCGAACATCGATCCGCTCCACGACAGCAGAACCGGTGCGGCGCCAATGCCGGTGAGCAGGCGACCGAGTGCGAACCAGCTCTTCTGCGGGATGCGGCCTTGCGCGATCGCGACGAAGCATCCGAGGCGTGCTTCCGAGGCGAGCAGGTCGTAGTAGCTGGCGTCCGGGCGCCGGTCGGCAACGTTGTAGCCGATGCACAGCAGATGCCGGCTTGCGTCGTAGAGGAACTCGTAGTCCATCTCGGCCATTTGTTCGGCCTTGCGTGCCAGATCGGCAGCGAGCGTTTGCCGCGCGTGCGCACGCTGGCTCCCCAGCACGATCGACGCAGCAAGCTGCGTGAGCCAGGCCCGCTCGTCGGGGGCGCTTACGCGTGCAAGCCAGGCGTAGATCGATGGGCCCGCCATCGATTCAAGCCGCGCGATGTCGCTGATGCTTCGCGCTTCTGCAATCGCCTTGATGCTGCGCAGCGGCGCCTGGAGCCCGGCCGGGGCGGGCGGGAGCAGTAGCCACGGGGCGAGCTCGGTCAGCTCCGCAGCCAGCTCGCGGCACGCATCGCAGAGGGTACGCAGCGCGTTGCCGCCCGGCGCGGCCAGCGGGGCGTCCACCCACAGGCTGGGAGCCTCTGATGGGTTGGTCGGCGCTGCGCCTTCGAAGATGCGCTCGGCGTCGGATACGATCGCTTCCAGTACGCAATGGAAGGGTTCCAGCGAATCGGTTCGCGCTGCGATCACTGCCGCAATCCGCTGATCCATTGCCGCGAGCTGTGAAGAGAGCGGGCCGGTCGCGGCCTCGGCGGCGACGCCAAGGGTGTCACGTAAGCCCTCCAGGCGCTGTGGCCCGGCAATCAGCTCCAGATCGAGCTTGAGCAGGCCGGCGCGGAGCACCAGCAGGTGACCTGCGAGGTTGCCGCTATCAACCGTCGAGACGTAGCGCGGATTGAGCGGCTGCAATGTTTGCGTGTCGTACCAGTTGTAGAAGTGGCCGCGGTAGCGTTCCAGTTGCCCCATTGTCGCCAGCGTCGCCGCGCATCGTTCGAGCAGGCGTCCGCCCTGGATATAGCCGAAATCAAAGGCGCTCAGATTCGCCAGCAATGCGAGCCCGATGTTGGTTGGCGAGGTACGGTGCGCGATTGCGGCTGCGCGGTAGTGCTGGCAGTTGTCGGGCGGCAGCCAGTGATCGTCCGGCCCGACGAAGCGCTCGAAGAACGCCCAGGTCTTGCGGGCGATAACGCGCAGGAAGCGCGTTTGCACCGCCGACAGGGGCTGAACGTGTTCATGCCGCAGCTGGCTCACCCACCATGCGATCAGTGGGGCACAAAGCCACAGCGCGAGAATCGGCGCCGCCAGCATCAGCCTTGCCGGCGCGTAGGTTGCGAGGCCGATTGCAACGATGCCGGCGAGCAGCGGTGCTGCCGCCATCATGCGCAGCGTGGCGGGAAGCCCGTCGAGGTTCTCGGTCGCGGCCTTGTGTTCCACGTCGCTCGATGCGTTCCACTCCAGCATGTGCCCGCGCCGCCGCATCAGGCGCCAGGTGGTCCGCAGGATCGCGCCAAGGGTGTAGAAGGCCTCATGCGGCAAGCACGCCAGCTCGAAGATCAGCTGTGCGATGCGGCGTGTGAGCGCCTGGGCAGCGCTTGCCAGGTGCTGGTGTGGCAACACCTCGGCCGGCTTGTTGAGCAGCGCGACGAGCGCCGCACACAAGGTGGGCAGGCTCAGGATGGCGAGCACCGCGAGCGTCCAGTAGCCGGGCGACGCAAGCAGTACCCAGTCGATCAGCAACATCGCCACCAGCGCGCTCGGCACCAGGCTGCGGCGAAGGTTGTCGAGCAGCTTCCAATGCGAGAGCCGCGAGAGCGGGTTGCGCGGCCGCGTTGCGGCTGGGCTTGCCGCAGGGGCCCGGCGCAGCAGCCAGCCGAACAATTGCCAATCGCCGCGGACCCAGCGATGCCGGCGCCGCACATCGGCCCGGTAGCTCGACGGATAGTCCTCGTACAGCAGCACGTCGCTCAGCAGCCCGGCGCGCGCATAACAGCCTTCAAGCAGGTCGTGGCTGAGGATGCGGTTGTCGGGCATGCAGTCGCCCAGAGCCTGTTCGAAGGCATCGACGTCGTAGATGCCCTTGCCGGTGAACGAGCCCTCGCCGAACAGATCCTGGTACACGTCGGACACCGCGCGTGTGTAGGGGTCGATGCCTGGCACGCCGCCCGCCATGTGCGCATAGCGCGAACGATTGTTGCCCGGCAGGGTACTGGCTACCCGCGGTTGCAGGATGCCGTAGCCGGATACGACGCGACCGAGGGTTGCGTCGAAATGCGGCCGGTTGAGCGGGTGCGCCATGGTGCCGATCAACTGGCGGGCGCTATCGCGCGGCAGCAGCGTGTCGGTGTCCAGCGTGATCACGTACTTCACGCCGCCAAGCGGACCGAACTGGCCCACGATCAGCGAGAAGGCCCCGGGCGCTGCGCCGCGGAGCAGCTTGTTCAGATCGGCCAGCTTGCCGCGTTTGCGTTCGAAGCCCATCCAGATATGGTCGTGGGCGTTCCATAACCGTGGTCGATGGAACAGGCAGAAGCGGTCTTCGCCGGGTGCGCCGGGGTATTTTTGATTGAGCGCGTCGACCTGGCGTTTGGCTGCCAGCAGCAGGGCGGCATCGCCCGGCAGCGTCTCGGTCGGCGCGTCGCAGAAGTCGGTCAGAAGGCCGAAGTGAAGGTTCGGATCCTGATTGGCGAGGTAGCGGATTTCCAGGGCTTCGATCAGGGCGGCGAGCCCCGCCTGCGACGTCAGCATCGTGGGCACCACGACCAGGGTGCGCATCTCTGCCGGCAGGCCGGTCGAGAAGTCCATTTTCGGCAGCAGCTGTGGCTTCACCATCAGGCTCGTCAGCCAGTTCACCATGGCCACGCCCAGCCGACTGGCCGCGAGCAAGGATGTGATGCCGATCACAAGCAGCGTCCAGGGCTCCAGCAGGGGCGAGCGCGCCTGTGCGAGCAGCGCGGTATTGACGCCCAGGGTGATGAGCACGATCGCGCCCAGATAGAGCAGCAGCGGCGATCGGCCCGCTGCGCGCGACACGCGCGTGAGCAAGGGCGGCCTCACCTGAGCCACGCGCTCAAGCTCGATGCGGCCATCGCCGATCAGGTAGTAGCCGACGTGGCGGGCTGGTGTATCCGCGGCGGATGCTGCGGTGGCTCGCGCCTGAGCCAGCGTGACCGCCGCGCGTGCCACCTCACCCTCGCTCAGCGGCCCGTGTTTGGCCAGGTCTTCGGTCACGTGGCGATAGCGATCGCGGGTGGCGAAGTCCATGCGGGCATAGTGGCCGTCCGGGTCTTCGCGCAGCGTCTCTTCAACGATGCTGTGCGCCTCGACGAACTCACGCCATTCGATCGCGCCGATCACGCGCAGGCTGCCAATGCTGTTGCTGATCGATACCTGATCCGCCGCCTGTTGCTGGTTCTCGGCCTGAACCTGCTGTTCAATCGTCAGCGCAGCTTCCGCAAGATGCTGTTCGATCCAGGTCAGCGGCAGTGCGAGGGAAGGGCCCCGGCCCTGCAAGCGTCGCGCGAGCTCGGCGACGAAGGCGGTGGTCATCGGTGGGTTGGATCGCGCCATGTCCGCGATCACCAGAATCAGGCTCTTCGGGTCTGACTCCACGGCGGTGGTCATCTGGTCAGCCCAGGCGCCCGCCAGCTTTCGGTCTGACCAACTGCTCTCGATACGGATTGCGACGCGCCGCAGGTTCTCGATCACCGCCAGGCGCAGCATGATCGGCGTCGCCCACAACTCGCCCAGCCGCAAGGGCGTGACGGTCTGGTAGGCGGAAACGAACTGGCTCAGCCCATGCGGATCGATACGGCCATCGCCATGCGAAACGATCTCCAGCGCGATGTCATAGACGCGTGGCAGGGCAGGCCCGTAGGTGGCCTTCAGTCGAGGCAAGCCGCGGCTGTAGCCCTTCGGTAGATGCCGTTTTGCGTTGCGAATCTGCTCTTCGATCAGGTAGAAGTTGTCGAGCAGCCACTCGCCCGCTGGCGTGAAGCGACGGCTTCCCGCTGGGCTGTCGTTGAGCGTTCGGCAGACTTCGATGAGCATGCGCTCGTTGTCAGCCAAACGCAGCAAAAGGTGATCGGCGTCGTGCGCGTGTACCACCGCATGCATGGCGGCTAGCCGCTTGCCGTGTTGCGCCATCTGTTTGGCGCTGAACAACTCGGCGCGCAGCGGCGGCTCGTCGGTGCGAACCTCACGGTGCCGCATCAAGCCGCGCAGTGATGCGCGGAGCGGCGTCCAGAACAGGTCGGAGATGAAGCCGTTTTCCTTGGGCATGTCAGAGGCCCTTGTTGCGGCGGAAGGGGGCCGATCGCGTTGGCGCAGCGAAACGTGCGGGGGTTGGGGGGCTGGGTGTGCACACTGTCGGTCGCCCCCGCGGCGGTGCCGCGGGGGCGATCATGGGCAAGCCGTTTCTCACTTGATACGCATGTCGTCCTTCACCGACTTCACACCACCAACACCGCGGGTGACTTCGATGGCCTTGTTGATGGCGCTCTGCGACGTTACGAAGCCGCTGAGCTGAACGACCCCCTTGAAGGTCTCGACATTGATCTCGGCCGACTTGAGACTCGGCTCGTTGAAGATTGCGCCCTTGACCTTGCTCGTGATGACGGTGTCGTCGACGTATTCGCCGGTGCCTTCATTCCGGGCGGTCGAAGCACAGCCGACGACCGAGAACAACGATGCGGCGATGAGGAAGCTGGAGAGGTAGTTGCGTGTCTTGCCCATGATGGAGCTCCTGAAATTCGAATTGAGAGAGGGCGCAGCGCTGAGGCGGCGACGGCGTTTTGCAGTCGCACGCTCGGCGTTACGTGTTCGCGTCGCGGTTCTTGCGGGCACGCGCGGCGTGCCGACGCAACTCCGCTGCGCGTTGGAGTGCGAGGTCCGCGAGCATTAGCGAACCACGCGAAAGGTTGCGTGGTAGGCGAGCAGCAGGGCTGCAGCGCCGACGACGGCGAGCACTTGGCTCGGCAGGTTGATGCCGGCAACGTCGTTGTGGCCGAAGGTGGTGATGATGCTGCCGCCCATGACGGCGCCGATGGTGCCGATGCCAACGTCGATCAGGGTCGTGCGCTCCGAGCTGTGCATGCGCATGCTGGCGAAGAAGCCGATGACCAGGCCGATGACGATCCATCCAAGTAGTGACATGAGTGCCTCCAATGAGGCGGGCGATCCGGAGTGCTCCCGGCACGTTGAGTGAAACTGTTCAACGCTGCCCGATCACCCGGCGGAAACCTCAGGTGCAGCGTAGCGGGTCGGCGCCCGGGCGTCGGTGCGCTGCCGTACATTGGGCGGGGACAAATATGCTGTTGGCGTTGTCGCCCCGCAGTGAATAAGGCCGGCGGCGCCAAGCCAGCGCGAAGCGGTGTCAGGCGACGACTGCTGCGTGCGGCATCTTCAGCAGCCGTGCGAGCGCATCCGGCAGCAAGGGATAGCTGAACAGGAAGCCTTGGCCTTCGTCGCAGTGTTCGCGGCGGAGGAACGACAGCTGTAGTGCCGTTTCAACGCCCTCTGCAATCACGCGCTGCTTGAGGTTGCGCCCCATGCCGATCACCGCGCCGACGATGGTGGCGTTGTCGACATCGGTCTCGATGTCGCGCACGAAGGATTGATCGATCTTCAGCGTGTTGATCGGAAAGCGCCTCAGGTAGCTGAGGCTGGAATAGCCGGTACCAAAATCGTCGATGGCCAGTTGTATGCCCATGCGTTTGAGCGCTTCAAGCGCGGTGGCCGAACTCTCGGCGTCGTGCATCAGCACGCTTTCGGTCAGTTCAAGCTCAAGATGGCTTGGGTCGATCCCGGTCTCTGTGAGGATCTTGGAAACCTCGTCGATGAAGAGCGGATGCCGGAACTCCAGCGCCGAGATGTTTACCGACACGGGCACTACCGCGAGGCCCGCGCGCTGCCAGCTCATCACCTGTTCGCAGGCCTGTCGCAATACCCAGCGGCCGATCGGTACGATCAGCCCGCACTGCTCTGCAATCGGTATGAACTGGGCGGGACCAATCAAGCCCAGTGTCGGTTCATGCCAACGCAGCAGGGCCTCGGCACCGGTCATCGCGCCCGAGGCGATATCGACCTTGGGCTGATAGTGCAGCACGAACTCACCGCGCTTCAACGCACGGCGCAGGCCGTTTTCCACGAACATCCGGTGGCCCGCCTCGGCATGCATGTTCGCCTTGAAAAACTGGTAGTTGTTTCGACCGGATGCCTTTGCGTGATACATCGCGGCATCCGCGTTCTGCAACATGGAATCGAGGGTCGGTGCGTCGTCGGGATACACGCTGATGCCGATGCTCAAGGTGACATGAAGCTCGTGGCCACCGATGTGGTGCGGGGGCCCAAAGGCAGCGAGGATCTTGTCGGATATCTGCGCCGCATCGTCCCGGCGCTCGATCTCGGCAAGCAGGATCACGAACTCGTCGCCGCCCTGGCGGCACACCGTGTCTGTCGCCCGCACGCATGTGCGCAGACGGTCGGCAACGGATTTGAGCAGTTGATCGCCGACGGTGTGACCGAGCGAATCGTTGATGTGCTTGAAGTAGTCGAGATCGAGGAAAAGCAATGCGGCCTGCTTGCGGTGCCGTACCGCGAAGCGGATCGCCTGCGACAGGCGTTCGGTCAGGAGCACGCGATTGGGCAGATCCGTCAGGAAGTCGTGCTGCGCGAGGTGCGCCATCTTCAGCGTCATCGCCCGCGATTCGCTGACGTCGTGAAACACGATGACTGCGCCGACGACCTTGCCGGCGCGGTTGTGGATCGGCGCCGCGGAATCTTCGATCGCAGCCTCGGAACCGTCGCGCCGGACCAGCATGCTGCCGGCCGCCAGGGCAACCGTACGGTTCTCCCGTATCGCCATCAGTGCGGGGTTCTCCGCTTCGGTCCGGTCTTCACCGTCGATGGTGCGGAACACTTCGCCCAAGGGGCGTCCGAGCGCCTCCGCTTTAGGCCAGCCAGTAAGCCGTTCCGCCACGATGTTGAGGTAGCTGACGTTGCCCTCCACATCGGTGGCAAGCACTGCGTCGCCGATCGAATTGAGCGTGACCTGGGCGCGCTCCTTCTCGTCGAACAGCGCGTCCTCCGCGGCGCGAAGCACCACCTCGTTCGCCTTGCGGCCGGTAATGTCCTCGAAGGTCAGCACATGCCCGCGCGGGGCGTGGCGACCGGGCAGCGCAGCACTGTGCACCCGCACCCAGAGCTCTGGTTCGCCGGGGCGGCTGAAGCGCAATTCCGATTGAAACCGTTGGTCGTGATGAATTGCGTGGCGCCATTCCGAGCGCACCCGTTTCTGGTCGCCCGCATGGACGGTGCCGAACCACGACGAGCCCACCGCAGCGGCCGGGCCTTTGCCTACGATGGCGTGGTACACCGCATTGGCATAGACGCAGCGGTCTTCCGAATCGGCCACCAGTATCCCCAGCGGCGATGCATCGCTGATCGCGCGAAAGCGCGCTTCACTATCCATCAACGCGTGCTTGGCGGCTTGCGTCTCGATCACATGCGTACAGAGCAGGGGGAGGGCGCTGGCGTCGAAACTCTCGGTCGAGATATAGCCTTGCGCGCCGAGCGCGACCGCTTCGCGCGCGAGTGCGTCATCGCTACCGGAACTCAGCACGAGTATCGCGGCGTCAGGCGCCGCTTCGCTCACCTGCAGAAAGACCGCGAGGCCTTGCTGATCGGGCAGGCTCAGGTTCAGCAGCACGCTTGATTCGGCGTGCCGGTGCAACCAGTCGAGCGCATCGGCGAGGCGCGTTACCCATCGCACGCGGAACATGCCATCGCCCGAGGCGGACAGCGCATGCGTTACCCGTTCGGCGACCAGGCGGTCCGCTTCAACGAGGAGGAGTTTGGTTGGCGGTGGTGTCATGCGCATCACTGATCCTGAGTGCGGGGATTGAATTCGACGATGCGGGCGGCGATACTCATCAGTCGGCTACGCTGCCGTTGGCAGCGAGAAACTTGCGCACCTGGGTGCCAAAGGTGTCGTCGGTGCGCCGTATCCATTCGAGCAGCATTGCAGCGTGTTCCTTCTCGTCGTCGCGGTTGTGCTCCAGGATCGATCTCAGCGCCTCGTCATGACAGGCATTTGCGCGCTGGTTGTAGGCGTCGATCGCCTCCAGCTCCTCGGCGAGCGAAATGAGCGCACGGTGCATGTCGCGCGCTTCATGCGGTAATTCGTGAACCGGCTCCTGATAACCCATGGTCGACATCGTTTGCACCTTTCGTACCCGTAGCGGGCGCATCCTGGGCTTTCGCTGCAGGCGGTTCAGTTTTTCAGAGGCGCGCCTGCTTGCGGCGCGTTGGCAGTGGTCTGTTGTTCGAGCAGGTTGCCCTCCCAGCGGCAGTGCATGGCGCTGCACTGGTACCGATGGACCGGCGTGAACCAACTCAGCAGCCGGTCGAGCACCCTTCGTCGGATTCGGTAGATCGGGCTCGCGCAGAGCGGGCAGCGGTGGCCGGGCGCCAGATGTGCCGCTTGAACTCGGCTTACGACACAAGCGTGAGCAGGTTCGCGCACATGCGGCACGTTCTCGCGCGGGTTCAACATGCCAGCGCCGGCGCAGTCTGGCCTGCGTGCCGGTCTCCTGCGACGTTCGGCTCCGCGGGTTGCGGGGCCGCCGATGGCGCCACCTCTCGGCCGTAGCGCCGGAGCAGCACCGTCACCACGAGGTTTACTGCCGCAAAAGCCGTCAGCAGCGAGAGTGGGAGCAGCAAGCCTTTTACGATGGACACGGTGTATTGCCTCCCTGGTTGGTCGTGGGGACCAATGACACCCACCCGCGAGTGGGTGCCAAGCACGGGGGCGGGTGATCAGTCGGTACGCGTGGTGGGGCGTTTGTCATAGTCGGCCCATCAACAGCAGCGCGATGATGACGACCACCACCAGGCCCAGCCCGCCGCTCGGCAGGTAGCCCCAACTGCGGCTGTGAGGCCACGTGGGTATCGCGGCGATCAGAAGAACGATCAGCACGATCAGTAGCAATGTTCCAAGGCTCATGGTGGCCTCCTGGTGTGGCGACATAGCGAACCAGCCGCGGGGAAGGGGCACTGGCACGCCCCCGGCAGATGCGCGGGCGTTCCGGTGTCACGAGGGGGAAGCGTTGGGGGTGCGGGCTTGGTGGCGGGCGCGCACCGAATCATCCTGAGACTGCACGCGCCCTTGGTGGTGTTCGTCAGCGACGGCTGAACATGAAGCCGATGACGAGTCCCGCCAGGGCAGTTGCACCAACGGTCTTCCAGGGGTTGGTCCGCACATAGCCATCGGTTGCGATCGCCGCGCCACGCACCTTTTCACCCAGCGCAAGCTTGCTGTTGATGGCGTAGGTCTTTGCGTCGTCGAAGGACTGCTCAACCTTCGTTTGAACTTGCGCCAGATCGCTGGCCGTCGCCGCGGCGATTTCCTGGATCAGGCCGCTCGTGTCGGCGGCGACGTTCTTCAGGTCTGTCGCCAGTCGATCCTTGCTTCCCATGCCGGGTAGCGGGTTCATTTCGGTGTTCATGGTGTCTCCTTGGCTTGTCGGTTTGATTCGCGAGCGGTGCGGGGCTACCCCCGACCGAGCCCGAAGAGCAGGGTTACGACAAAGATGACTACGAAGATGTAGAAGAGGATTCGCGCGATCTCAGCGGTACCTGCGGCAACGCCGGTGAAACCGAAAACCGCAGCGACGATTGAAACCAGAAAGAAGATCAGGGCCCATCTCAACATGACGGCCTCCCATGCAGGGCGTGGTGCCCGGAGGTGTGCTCGGTGAAGAACCCGCTCGCAGTGTCGTCAGGCCGTTAGGCCCCACGTCTGCAGTGCGGTGCGTCTGCGAGCCGGCTCTTCAATGTGAATCGTGTGCCAAGGCGTATCCGACGTCTGTTCGGCACCGCACACAGGTGGCGGCTCTTTGCTCGGTTGGACGGCGCTCAGCGCGTGTCTCGATTCACTTCTTGGCGGGCTTCTCGATTTCGTGCCCGATGATGCCGCCCACGGCGGCCCCGCCGATCGTGCCGACTGGGCTGCCTCCGGTGAGTACCGATCCGCCCACCGCGCCGGCGCCCGCGCCGATCAGCGTTCCCTTGTCCTGGCGTGACATGCCGGCACAGCCGGTGACGCCTACGATCAGCGCAATGGCCAATGCGTAGCGGGTATTACTTCGATTGACTCTCATGATGTGACCTTGTCCTTATGCGCTGTCGATGACCGGTGCGGCGCACCGGCCATGCGGAGGCTTATTTGCCGAACGTCGTTTTTGCTTGGGCGAGGCAACGGTCCTTTGCGGCGCCGGCCATCGCATCGCACTTCTCTTTCTCGACGGCATAGCGTGCGTCGCGTTTCTCCACGGTGGCGTCGGTGCGAGCGTCCGTGGTTGCTGTCTTCGCGTCGCTCTTTGCCACGGCCGTCTTCTCGTTTGCCGTTGCTGCCGCGTCAGAACTCTTCAACTGCACAGTTGCGTCGGCCTTGGCGCTGGTCTCTGCGGCCTTAGCCTCCTTGATGCAGACATCCTTGGCGTTGTCCGCCTTGTCGTTGCAACGCTCGCGGGCGACCGAGTAGTCAGCTTCGGCCTTCGCGACACGAGCCTTGTAGTGGGTCTTGCGAGTGGGGGTATAGCTCGCTTCCAGGTCGGCCTCGGAGATCTTCTGTGCAGCCTTCGCCTGGGCCATGCAGAGCTTGTTTTGCTGGCCAGACATGTTCTCGCAGGCCGCTTTGCCGAGTTTGTAGTCGGCGTCGATCTTGTCTTGCTGGGTTCGGTAGTCAGTCTTGGTCATGGCCTGTGCAAGGCCGATCGGGGCGAACGCAAGAAAGAACGACATGGCGATGATGGTGTGGATGTGCTTCATGGTGTGACCTCAAGTGTGGGGTTGGGGGCGGTTCAGCGGGCTTGGCATTGCGGGCCCTTGTTGGCTGCTGCCGCGTAACAGATCCGAAGAGATGGGGTATTGGCCCCGCCGGGTCAGCTTGTGCTTGGCGGCACTCGGATGTTTGGAGGCTAGGGCTTGGGCTGGGGCGCGTCTGTTCGCTGACGCACCCTGAACTGGCTGCAACCGGAGCAGTGGCGGGGGTGGTCTGCGACCAACCGCCATTGGGGTCTGAATCTGGCAACGGTGCACTTCGGCCCGCAGGCAGGCGCTACATCAACAGCCTCCTTCCGTATGTTCGCTAGCGCACATATGGAGGGATTTTGGCGACCTATACTGGAAATGCGACTTGCATTGGTCGCCGATCCGGCCACGTTTGGCTCGGTGGCGCCCAAGGCCGGAGACCCCGCATGGAAACGACCCATTCCCCGCTGCAAAACCATCTGCTTTCCGCCCTGCCGGATGATCAGATGGCGCGTATTGCACCCGCACTTGAACTGGTGGCGATGCCGCTCGGTGACGTGTTATACGAACCCGGCATTCCGATGCGCAATGTGTTCTTCCCGACCACATCGATTGTTTCGCTGCTCTATGTAATGGAAGACGGCGCCTCGGCCGAGATTGCCGTGGTCGGCAACGAAGGCATCGTCGGCGTATCACTCTTCATGGGCGGGGAAACGACGCCGAGCCGCGCCGTGGTGCAGAGCGCAGGCCATGCGTATCGGATGAAGGGGCCCGTTTTGAAGGACGAATTCGAACGTGCCGATACCCTGCAACGCCTCTTGTTGCGCTACACGCAGGCCTTGCTCACGCAGATGGCGCAGACCGCAGTGTGCAACCGCCATCACTCGCTCGATCAGCAGCTCTGCCGTTGGCTCCTGCTGAGCCTCGACCGCTTGCCGAGCAACAAACTGGTCATGACCCAGGAGTTGATCGCGAACATGCTTGGGGTGCGGCGCGAAGGGGTGACCGAAGCGGCCGGAAACTTGCAAAAGGCGGGGCTGATCGAGTACCACCGTGGGCATATCACGGTGATCAACCGGGCTGGCCTAGAGGCGCGTTCCTGCGAGTGCTATGCGGTGGTGAAGCGGGAGTGTGATCGTCTTCTGCCAGATACGCCGGTTTGATTCCGATGTGACGCTAGGCGGATCGCGCAGCGGGACCCACGGCCAACCTATGTGCGCCAGCGTCCAGACAACCCAATCCGCCAAACGCAGGCTGGGGGCCTGATAAGCCGCGGCGCATCCGCCCGCGGCCAACGCCAGTTTCGCGGCAGGGGCCAAACGTGCAAACCAGAACGGCGACACCATCAAGCAATCAGCTACTCGCGCGTTTGCCGCGTCGGGAACTCTCAAAGGTCATGACATCCTGCGTGGAGGTAGACCTTGTTTTCGCCGATGTCGTTGCGGAGCCGGGTAGCGCGATCCGCCGGGTCCTGTTTCCGGTGCGAAGCATCATTTCGCTGACCACGGCGATCGGGCCGCATTCCGGGTTGGAAGTGGGGCTGATCGGTGACGAGGGCATGCTTGGCGCTACATTGCTGATGGGTGTCGATGCCGCGCCATTGCACGCATTGGTGCAAGGGCAGGGAACCGCGTTGTCGATGAGCCGAGAGAGCTTCCTGAGCGCCGCTGCAGTCGGCAGTGCGCTGCACCGGGTGCTCTTCCGCTACATGTATGTGCTGATGCAGCAGCTGGCGCAAACGGCTGCGTGTAACCGATTCCATGTGGTCGAGGCTCGGCTCGCGCGCTGGCTGTTGATGACCCACGACCGCACGCATGCCGACGGCCTTCATGTCACACAGGAATTCCTCGCCTGGATGCTTGGCGTGCGGCGGGTCGGCGTAACGAAGGCTGCCGGCGCCCTGCAAAAGCGCAAACTGATCCACTACGCGCGGGGTGAGATCACGGTTCTTGACCGGGTTGGGCTGGAAGCCGCGGCGTGCACTTGCTACGCAGCGGACTGCGCAACCTACGCCGCCGGCATGCACTAGGCGTGCAACAGCATGAACGCGTGCGGCATCAGAAGTACGCAGCGACGCGAACACCGCACTCGGCTTGCCGATCGCCACGCCAGGCCGATGCGGTGCGGTGCCGGGAGTAGGTGATGGCCGCGGATACGAAGCCATGGTGGCTCGATGCTGCCGAGCAGGACGCCGCCGCTGCGGCTTCTGCTGCGCTTGGTCTGACCGCATCCGAGGCCAAGAGTCGGCTTGATGCCGCAGGGCCAAACGAGTTTCGAACGCACGACCAGAAGTCACCTTTGAGGCAGTTCGTCGCCCGATTCGGCAATCCGCTGGTGCTGATCCTGCTGATCGCAGGGGGCGTGTCGGCCCTCTCGGGTGAGGTGACGAACTTCATCATCATCACCTTGATCGTGTTGATGAGCATCACGCTCGATTTTGTTCAGGAGTACCGCGCCAACGCCGCGGCGGACAAGCTGCGGCAGTCGGTTGCCGTGCGCGCATCGGTGGTGCGCGACGGCGTGGCGGTAGCGCTGCCGATTGCGGATATCGTGCCCGGCGACGTAGCCATGCTCGCAGCGGGTGACCTGATCCCGGCCGATGGGTTGCTGATCGCGGCGAAGGATTTCTTCGTCAAACAGGCGCTGCTGACCGGCGAGGCGTACCCGGTCGAGAAACATGCAGGCCGTTTGCCGGATACCGCAACCGACATGCAGGACGCCGCCAACGCGGTGTTCATGGGTACCTCGGCCATCAGCGGCAGTGCCAGCATGCGCGTGGTGAAGACGGGGCTGGCGACGGCGATCGGCGAGATCGCCGACACCATCTCGCGCCCGGCAACGCCCAGTTCGTTCGAGGTGGGCACGCGGCGCTTCGGCATGTTGATCATGCGCCTGACTGTGCTGATGGTGATGTTCGTGCTGCTGGTGAATGCCTTGCAGCACCGCCCCTGGCTCGAATCATTCCTGTTCGCCGTGGCGCTCGCCGTTGGCCTCACGCCTGAGCTACTGCCGATGGTGGTGTCGGTGACCCTTGCACGCGGCGCGGCACGCATGGCGCGGGCCAAGATGATCGTGAAGCGCCTCTCTGCGATCCAGGATCTCGGTTCGATGGACGTGCTGTGTACCGACAAGACCGGCACGCTGACCGAGGCGAAGATCCGCATGGTGCGCCATGTGGATGCACAGGGCACATCGAGCGAGCGGGTATTGCACCTGGCCTGGCTCAACAGTTTCTTCGAGAGCGGACTCAAGACGCCGCTCGACGAGGCGATTCTCGACTCCGCCGGGCAGGCCGTCGGCGCCTGGCAGAAGATCGACGAAGTGCCGTTCGACTTCGAGCGCCGCTGCGTGTCGGTGCTGATCGACGATGGGCAAACGCGCTGGCTGGTCGTCAAGGGCGCGCCGGACGAAATCATGCGCCTCTGCACCCATGTCGAGATGGGCGAGGACGCACATCAGATGCCGTTTGACGCCGCGGCCGCAACGACCGCCAGGGCCAGTTGCCACGCACTCGAAGACGACGGCTTTCGCGTGCTGGGCATTGCCTGGCGCGAAGTGGGGCGCGATCACCCGCATGCCGTGGTGGGCGACGAAACGGGCCTGGTGCTGGCCGGCTTCGGCGCCTTCCTCGATCCGCCCAAGGCCAGTGCGGCTGAAGCGCTGGAGGCCCTGCGCAAGGATGGCATCGCGATCAAGATCGTCACTGGGGATAGCGACCGCGTGACCCGGCATGTGTGCGGTGAGCTCGGTATTCCGGTGTCGGGTGTTGTCAGCGGCGCCGAGATCGCCACGCTTGATGACCAGGCGCTGCGCATCCGCGTTGAGCAGAGCAACCTGTTCTGCCGCGTGAATCCGGCGCAGAAGAACCGCGTGATCGAAGCGCTGCGCGCACGCGGCCATGTGGTCGGCTACCTGGGCGACGGCATCAACGACGCGCCGTCGCTGCATTCCGCCGACGTGGGCCTGTCGGTTGAATCGGCGGTGGACGTGGCCAAGGAGGCTGCGGACATGATCCTGCTGGAGCAAGACCTGCATGTGCTGCACGCCGGCGTGGTGGAGGGGCGTCGCACCTTCGGCAACATCATGAAGTACATCATGATGGGCACCAGCTCGAACTTCGGGAACATGTTCAGCATGGCGGGCGCATCGCTTTTCCTGCCCTTCCTGCCGATGTTGCCGACGCAGATCCTGCTCAACAACATCCTCTACGACATCTCAGAAGTGGCGATCCCGCTCGACGAAGTCGATGCGGTGGATCTTGCCGCGCCGCGGGTGCTCGATCTTTCCTTCATCCGCAACTTCATGTTGGTGATCGGGCCGATCAGTTCCTTGTTCGACTTCCTCACGTTCTACGTGATGCTCAAGGTGCTCAACGCCGACGCCGCACTGTTCCAGACCGGCTGGTTCGTCGAGTCGCTGTGCACCCAGGTGCTGGTGATCTTCATCATCCGCACCCGCGGCAACCCGCTGCGTAGCCGCGCAAGCGGGGTGCTCACGGCAACCTCGCTGGCCGTGGTGGCGCTGTCCTTGGTGCTGCCCTACACGCCGCTCGCCAGCCACTTTGGTTTTGTGCCGCCGCCGCTGCGGTTCTACCTGATCCTTGGCGCCATGGTCGCGGTCTATCTGGTCGCGGTGGAGCTTGCCAAGCGCGCCTTCTACCACTTTTCAAGTCACCGCAGCGGGCTGTTGCCCGCGGCTACAGGGGGCTGACATGACCGAGCTGGATACCCGTATCGAACGCGACTCGCACGGCGAAGTGGCGGTGCCTGCAACAGCCCTCTGGGGCGCCCAGACCCAGCGCGCGCTGGCGCATTTCAGCATTTCGACCGAGCGCATGGCGCCCGAGCTGATCCTCGCACTGGCCCTCGTAAAACGCTGCGCGGCGGAGGTGAATGCAGAGCTTGGTCTGCTCGATGCGGACACCGCCCACGCCATCGTCGCGGCCTGTGACGAGGTGCTGGCGGGCGACCATACCGACGCCTTCCCGCTTGCAGTGTGGCAAAGCGGATCGGGCACCCAGACCAACATGAACATGAACGAAGTGCTGGCCAACCGCGCCACCGCCCTGTTGGCCGACACACCCGCGGCGCCACGGCGCGTGCATCCGAACGACCACGTAAACCTTGGCCAATCGACCAACGATATCTTCCCGACTGCACTGCATGTCGCCGCCGTAGCGGCCATCGAATCCGGCTTGCTGCCTGCCTTGCGCGAGCTGCGTTGCACGCTCGCCGGCAAGGCCGAAGCGTTTGCCGGGCTGGTGAAGATCGGGCGCACGCATCTGCAGGATGCGGTGCCGCTGACGCTGGGGCAGGAGGTGTCGGGCTGGGGTGCGCAGCTCGACCATGCGATCGAGGGCATCGCGAACTGTTTGGCGCCGTTGCGCGCCTTGGCGGTGGGCGGCACGGCCGTGGGTACGGGCCTCAACACGCACGCCGAATTTGGCGCTCGCGTTGCGCAGCGCTTGGCGAAACTGAGCGGCACCGCCTACCACTGCGCGCCGAATCGCTTCGCCGCGCTGGCATCACATGATCCGCTGCTGAGTGCCCACGGCGCCTTGCGGACGTTGGCGGCAGCGCTGATGAAGATCGCCAACGACGTGCGTTGGCTCGCGTCCGGCCCGCGCTGCGGGCTTGGCGAACTCCAGTTGCCCGAGAATGAGCCCGGCAGCTCGATCATGCCGGGCAAGGTGAACCCGACGCAGTGCGAAGCGATGGCGATGGTGTGCTGCCAGGTGTTTGGCAACGACGTTGCGCTGGGGTTTGGCGGGGCATCGGGGAACTTCGAGCTCAATGCATTCAAGCCGCTGATCGCGCATAACTTCTTGCAAAGTGCGCGCCTGCTGGCGGACGCGGTGCGCAGCTTCGACCGCCACTGCGCACAAGGCCTCGCTGCGCGCCCGACGCGCATCGCTGAACACCTTGAGCACTCGCTCATGCTGGCCACCGCGCTGAGCCCCCACATCGGCTACGACCACGCCGCGGAAATCGCCCGCACGGCATTCGTGCGCGGTACCACGCTGCGCGCCGCTGCCATTGCGTCGGGCTATGTCAGCCCATCGGATTTCGACGACTGGGTGCGGCCGGAACGGATGATCTGACGTGCTGCCGCGCCAAGTCTGGGTGCCCTCGCGAAGCGGGCGTTTCTGATGCGCGTCGTCGTGGGGTGAGCACCCGATCGTCGGATCGCATCGTCTGGAGATCTCGACAGGTGTGATGTCGGCGCCGGGCGCCGACATCACGGTGGGTCTCAGCGATGGTCTTTGCCTCGCCCTTCACCCTTGCCATTTCCGGGGCCATCGTCCCGGTTGTCGCCGTCGTTGCCTTTGTTCTGCCTGCGGTGTTCGGGCTCGGCGGGTCCGTACTGTTGATCCTGGGTGGTCACTTGCCGCGGCTGCTGCGATGACTGCGCTCGGGTCTCATGGCCCCATCTGTCGGCTGGGCGGGGGGAACCCGTTCTCAACTCGACGGGCTCCACGGGTTGGTAGCGGTAGTGCCTTGCCTGCACATCGCGCTGCTCCACCACGTTGCGCGGATAACGATCGCCCGAATAGCCGCGTTGGTATGTGGGCAACGGAGCAGGGCGCGGTGTGGCAGATCTGTCCCAGCGGTCCCAGTCGCGATGCTGATCTTCCCAATCGGGTCCCCAGTGCTCGCCCCAGCGCGGTGGGGCGTCGCGTCGCCAGCCTTCAAAGTGCGGCGGCGGATGGCGGTAGTAGCGAACCGGTACGCGAAGCACATAGAGCGGCACCGCCGTTGGGGCAATTCTGCGCCATGGGCCGTTGTACCAGCTGCTCGCATACCAGTCGTCCGACTGATAGACCCAGTAGAGGCCGTCATAGAAGAAGAAATTCGCCTCCGCGCTGGGCGCGTAGTAGACCGGGTAGCCCGGCACGCGTTCGAGCTGCGGATACGAGGGCATGTTGAGGCCGATGCTGATACCGGGCATCGCGATGCCGATACTCAGCTCGGCGTAAGCGACGGGAAGCGGGATCAGCGCGATCGAGCACGCAAGAACCAGTGTGCGCATGGGAGTCCTCCTGTATCGAGGCCGAGGCCTCGCGGCAATCGTGCTGCGCCGCGGCAATCCCGACGCGGAATCCGAGCCGGTGCGGCGCTGAGGCGACCACTGGCTCATGTTGCAGAAAGCCGCGCCGCATTACCGTTCGCTCGCGCACACAGGCAGTGGCAGCACTCTAGACGTGCGGTGGCCGGCTGAGTCCGGCCGGTCTTTGTTCGGCAGCGCACAGACGTCGTCCGTTGTTCGACAGCAGGCTGGCGCAAGCCTTGATCACGTCAACGCCGATCCGTGCCTTGCCCTCCACCGCCCCGTGTGTCTGACTCAGGAGCACCCCATGTCAGGTGATACCAGCAGCGATCGTTTCACCGCCGATTCCGGGCTGCGCGCGGGCCCTGCAGAGCATGCTGGCGCGCAGTTCTATCTCGTAGGCGCCGGTATTGCGTCGCTCGCAGCCGCGGCGTTCCTGATTCGCGATGGCGGTGTTCAGGGGCAGCAGATCACGCTGTTCGAGGAGAGCGAGCAACTCGGCGGTGCGCTGGACGCTGGCGGGTCCCCGCAGGAAGGCTATGTGGCACGTGGGGGGCGCATGTTTGAGCGCCACTACGTCTGCACATTCGACTTGTTTGCTTCGATCCCTACGCTGGATGACAGCAAGACGGTGACGCAGGAGATTCTCGACTGGAACGAAACGATGAAGACCTCGTCGAACGCGCGCCTGATACGGCGTGCGGAGCGCGAGACCGCGCCGCTTTTCGGCCTCAGCGAACGCCATATCCTCACGATCGAACGCCTCGCGGTGGAACCCGAGTCGATGCTCGGGCGAAGCCGGATCGATGAGCAGTTTCACGCCAGCTTCTTCAAGACCAACTTCTGGATCATGTGGTCCACCACGTTTGCGTTTCAGCCGTGGCACAGCGCGGTCGAGTTCAAACGCTACCTTGTGCGATTCGTACATATGGTGGCCGGGTTCAACCAGCTGCATGGCATTTTGCGAACGGTCTACAACCAATACGATTCAATGGTGCGCCCAGTGCTCAAATGGCTCAGCCGACGTGGCGTCAGCTTCGTTCGCGGAACTCGGGTGGTAGACCTCGACATCAACACCGCCACGAGCGAGCAGCACGTAGAACGTATCCACTACCTGCGCGATGGTGTGGCGGGCGAAATCAGCGTGCGTCCCGAGGATCGTGTCCTGGTCACGCTTGGTTCAATGACCGAGGCCTCAAGCCTCGGCGCGATGGATCTGGCGCCGCCGATCCTGGGCAAGAACGATGGTGGCGCCTGGGCGCTGTGGGCGAAGCTTGCCACCCGCCGCGGCGATTTCGGGCACCCCGCAACCTTCGCTGACCATGTCGACCAATCGCGTTGGGTGTCGTTTACCACCACGCTGTATGCGCCGGACTTCCTGCGCTCACTTATCGAGCTGACTGGCAACCTACCCGGCGAAGGGGGACTGATTACCTTCCCGGACTCCGCGTGGATGCTGTCGATCGTGGTGCCCCATCAGCCGCATTTCATCGGTCAGCCGGACGATGTGGCGGTGTTCTGGGGCTACGGGCTGACGGTTGGTGAGCCCGGCAATTTCGTGTCGCAACCCATGGCAGCCTGCAGCGGCCGCGAGATCATGACCGAGCTGTTGGGTCACCTCGGGATGGAGGCGGACGCCTGGAAGATACTTGAGAGCGCGCTATGCGTTCCTTGCATGATGCCGTTCATCACCAGCCAGTTTCTTCCCCGAGAGCCTGGCGACCGTCCCGACATCGTGCCGGCTGGCGCGCGCAACTTTGCCTTCATCGGCCAATTTTGCGAACAGCCTGACGATGTGGTGTTCACCGTCGAGTATTCGATTCGCTCCGCGCAAACCGCGGTGTACCGGCTTCTTGCGCTTGAGCAGGATCCGCCTCCGGTCTATCAAGGCAAGTTCGATCCGAAGGTGCTCTACAACGCCTACCGTGCCCTGCATGACCACGCAGCGTGAAGACCCGGGCCATGGCGCAGGCCCTTGGTTGCGCCCGTCATCAATGGATGAAGAGACCATGAGCCGAACAGTCAGGCGATATCAAAAGCAGGGCGGCGAGCGCGCGAATGAGAGTTTCGTCAATGAGGGCGAACATTCTGCGCCGCCGCCAGACCAAACCGCGGCAAGGCGAAGCAAACGCCCGATACCGCCCGGTGCACCCGAACGGCTTGACGACGCAAAACGGAATCGCTACTGACGCGAGTCGGCATCTGCCGGCGTAACGTTTGACCACTTGCCCGTTGAGGTGTGGCACCCCAATTGGGCGCGATCAGGGCGGAGCGCATGCGTGGCGCCCGTGTGCAAAACAAAAAAAGAAGCCGACCTTGTGGCCGGCTGTCTTGTGTTGTGACTGCTTTACGGGGCGCGGCGCTGTACGGCGAACTCATCAACCTCAACCCGGCGGTTGGGTTCCAGGCACACGATCAATGCTGCGCGCTTGGTCTCGGTGCAGTTCACGACGGGGTTGCTTTCGCCCCGGCCGACTGCATTGAGTCGGTCCGCTGCCAGACCCTTGGAGACAAGGTAGTCCTTCACCGCACTGGCGCGGCGCTCGGAGAGCCGCTGGTTATAGCGATCGCTGCCGATTCGGTCGGTGTAGCCCGTGATCACGACCTTCTCCACCTGCGGGTTGTTGTTCAGCACCATCGCGATTTCGTCCAGTTTGGGCTGCGGTTGGCGAAGCTCCGCACTGTCGAAGTTGAACAACTCGGTCGACGACAAGGTGTAGCGCTCGAAGCGTGGGGCCGGGGCCGGCGGCGCTGCCGGTGGTGGCGTGACCGCCGCGACCGGTGCCGGCGCAGTCCGCGGCGCGGGGGCGGGGCTGGCCGGGCGATCAAACACATACAGCAGCGCGACGGTTGCGATGTTGGTGTCGGCGTGGCCAAAGCCGAAGTCATCCTGGTGCAACCAGGCATGCTGGCGGCGCAAATCGGCTTGCAGCCCCCACTGGGCGTTGTAGAGATACTGGAAGCCAAGACCCGCATCGATGTAGGGCGACGTATGGCCTGCGTGCAAGGTGGGGGAGTTGACCTTGTCGAATTCAAACCCGGTTCCGAGCATCACGAAGGGCCTGAAATTCGAACGCGAGAACAGGTAGAGCGCGTCCGCACCCAATGTGTTCTGACGATACTGAGTGTCGCCCTCGTGCGAGCGCGAGTACGTTGTGCCGAACTGGATGTCCCAGGCAGGCGAGAGCGGTTTACCAAGTCGCACACCGGCGCCAACGCCACGGTGGTCGGTGCCGAAGTCGCTATCCGGGTCGAACCCATTCATGCTGGGTGCGAGGTACCACGATGGGTTGTAGCCAACCGTATCGGTGTAGGCGGCCGTTTGCGCGAGGACTCCGCAGGAGACGGCGCAGCCGAGCAACAGGATCGCAGGTGCGATCCGCACTGATGTGTTTGTCGAGTTCATGGTCTTTCTCACTGAATGAGCGTTCGGACTGGCTAACGCGAGCCGCAGACAGCGCGGTGATCAGCCAGGGAGAGTCAGCGTCGCAGCCATGCGAACACCGGGTGGATCTGTGAAGGCGTTCCGGCCAGGGCCCCGCCTTCCGAATGTTTCAGTTCTCGTTTGTTGGTGGTTGCGCGGCAATCCATACGCATATGAGCCGTACCCGCGCTGCACCGAACCATTCACGTTCGCTTGGCCCGCACACTGCGCGTTGTGCCCTCAGGGCGTCTGTACGCTGTCGCACACGCGTTCGTGAAGTCGGGGACGGTATGTTTGCAGGCGATCTTCTGTAACCGGCAGCGCGGTGCGCTCAGCACGCCGCGAGGTCGGTGCGCCTGCCCCCTCAGATCTGGCATCAGTGGCGTTTGGTGGGGTCGCGCTCCACGGCCCGAGAGGTTCGGGAATGGTCATCGCTGGCGCCGTCTGGATCACGGCCATATGAGCGCCGGCGGTGCAATCCGGTCTCAGCGGGATGGCTGTCGGACTCCAGAAGCCTGCCGTCGCGCTGTGTGTTCGATGCCGCACAGAGTGCGCATCGTTGCTCCCAGTCCCTCTATGGCTGGCCGCGGCGCCCCGCTACGAGTGGTGGATTCCGTTTGCTCCGAGCGGCAATCGCTTTCTGTGCGACGGCGCACCGACACAGCTGCGGGCGACCGCTAGCGTCCTGAGTCCGAGATCCCGCTTTGGAGAGCGCTCATGGACGACTACCCTCATCATGTTTCCGGCTTCTTTGCTCATCGTGCGGACGCCGAGAATGCCCGTACCGAACTGACCCGGCTGGGTGTCTCACCGGAAGGAATTCATATCCTGGATAGCGGGTCCGGCGCTGCACCCCGCGCATCGGACAGCAACGAGGTGCTGAAAGACCTTGTTGTGGACGGTGCCGTTGGTGCGGCAGTCGGTACGGGCGTGGGTGCATTGACTGAGCTCGTTCTTGTTGCCGGGAGCTTCAGCCTTTTTGTCGCCAGTCCGTTGATCGCGCCACTCATGCTGCTCGGCTGGGGTGCCACGCTTGGCGGCTTTCTCGGCGCGGCGATCGGCGCAGGAAACAAGGACGGGCGCTTTTCCGCGTTGATTCGCGATGCCATCGCAAGCGGCCAGGTGGTGTTGACCGCTGAAACCCTGAGCGAAGCGCAAACGACCGCAGCGCGTGAAGTGATCAAGGCCGCCGTGGGTGGCTACAACGAGCTTCCCGTCACATGAGCCAGGCGTCGCTTGACGGAGTCGGCAGGCGTACGCGACGAACAGCCGCCAATCGGTTGCCCGGATGAGGTCCGTCGCCGGCGTCCCGCCGAAGATCGCGGAGTCTCCCGCTGGCGGAGCGGAGTCGTCTGAACGTGACCAGATCAGCCAGAACATCGCTGCGGTACTTGAGTTCTACACACGTGAGGAAGAGAACATCAGCCTCTCCCAGCGCGCCCTTGAGCGTTTCGGCCGTTTCGTAGGGCAGCCGATCTTCCTAGCCGTCATCCTCACGTTTGTCTTGCTCTGGGCGTGTTTGAACTCGATGCTCAGTGCGCTTAACGTGGTGCAGTTTGATCCGGCCCCATACATTTACCTGCAGGGCATCGTCGGCCTCACGGCGTTACTGACGGCGACCGTTGTTCTGACCAAGCAGAATCGACTCGAGAAGCTTGCCGCTCAGCGCGCGCACCTGGACCTCAAAGTCACGCTGCTCACTGAGCAGAAAGCGGCCAAGCTGATCGATCTGATCGAAGAACTGCGGCGCGACTTGCCCAATGTGCGAGATCGCCATGACCCGGATGCCGCCGCGCTGCAAAAGTCCATGAATCCAGAGCGGGTGCTGGCGGCACTGGACGAACACAGCGATCCCGCGAATCGCCCTTGAGCTTTGGCAACCCCGAAGCGGACGGCGACGAATGTCGTTGCCTCCGCTGCGCATCGTGGCGAGCTGCATGCAAGCACTGAGCTCCACCACTGGGTGCGCTAGCGCACCGACGACACGGTGCAGCAGGGCTAGAACCAAGGTACCGCCGGCATCACCGGGCGGCGTTCCACCAGCGTTGCACTTGAATGAGGGCGCAGCGCGATCGACACCTCAGCGCGGGGGCGCTCGGCGCCGCGGCAAACCACGCCGGCAGGCCCAGCAAGCAACGCGAGATCACCGAAGAAGGAAAAGCAAAATGCTTGAAATGATTGCAGTCGTACTCGTCGTGATGTGGCTCCTCGGGCTGGTCACGTCCTACACCATGGGTGGATTCATTCACATCCTTCTGGTTATCGCGGTTGTCGTGATCCTGGTCCGTTTGATTGGCGGTCGCCGCGTTTAGTCGCAAACCATTTTGAGTGAGCGCGCATCGCTTTATCGTGCGGGCATCCACCGCGTATCGAGCCGCCTTCGCGGTTCATTGGAGGTACCAACATGAACGCCATCAGATGGCTTGGTCTCGTACTCGTTGTGGGCGGCGTACTCAGCGCGATCTACGGCGGCTTCAGCTACACGAAGGAAACCCACCAGACCAGGATTGGGCCGCTTGAGCTGTCGGTCAAGGAGCAGCAGACCGTCAATATCCCTGCGTGGCTGGGGGGAACAGCCATTGCGACCGGGCTTGTACTGCTCGTGATTGGCGGCAAGAAACGCTGAACGGGCCGATCGCGGAGTGCGCTAACGAACAGACCCGTGACGCAGCGCCGGTTAGCCTCAGTACTCGGCGTCACCCGGTCAGCATGGCGCCGACCCCGACCATCTGCTGCCGCCTGGAGTCGACGATGAACTACGAAGAACGCGATGCGCTTGGCATGTACAAAAGATCAATGAGCAATGGAGTTGGCCCCAGCGTGCGCCGCGGTCCCGGCCCGTATCTAATGGGAGCCAATACACTTGTCGGCAACGATGTCTACAACGTTGACGGTGAAGACCTGGGTGACATCAAGGAGATCATGCTCGACATGCGAACTGGCCAGGTCAGCTACGCGGTACTGGCCTTCGGAGGCTTCCTGGGGATGGGCGACAAGCTGTTTGCCGTACCGTGGGAGGCGCTCAAACTGGATACCGAGAACCAGCGTTTTGTGCTGCGGGTAGACAAAGACCGCCTCAAGACGGCGCCGGGATTCAACAAGGACCAGTGGCCGGACATGGCTGATGCAAAGTGGGAACAAGGCATCCGCTCCTACTACGACGCGAAGCCGCCGCTCGAAACGCCGCTTTCCTGAACCACCTGCCGACCGGGCCCAGCGTGGCCTAGTCGGCAGCTTTGCCCGCTGAGTGTCACGCGCGTGGCTCCTAAACGCTGGACAAGTGTCGGTCGCCCGCAGCCCACGCGCGAATTGCGCAACGTCCGAACGCAGTCCAGCATCGGTTGTCAAAAGTAACGGCGGGTGAGTGACGCGCAAACGCTGTCCGCGTAGTCGCAGGTCGCTACCGATTGCAGCAGCAGCCCCTCAAGCGCTGAACACATGGATGCGATTGCGTTCTGCAGATTTCGCGGGATGACGGCCCCATCGCCTAGCGCAGATGACCGCCAACTAGGCACTGGTTTCAGCCGGATGTCGCGTTGGACGAACACGCGGCTTCCACGGCTGTGTGCCACCGGGCGGCAAACCGACCGCGATGACGCTCATATCGACAACGACGGCGCAGAACAGGAGAACCAATGGAATCCCACATTCATTCGATGGCTAACCTGTTTTCCCAACTAGGGTTGCCCGCAGAGCCCGCCGACATCGAGCGCTTCATTTCAGCCAGCCGCCCTCTCGGCGGTGGCATCACCGTTGAATGCGCGCCATTCTGGTCTGAGGCACAGAGGGTGTTCCTGAAAGAGCAGATCATTCTCGATGCCGATTGGGCGGGTGTTATCGACGAACTGAACTCACGTTTGTCGAAATAGGCTTGCAGGGAGGGCTACTAGTCGCCAGGCTCTCCGCCCGTCAACGTTCGCGTGGCATCGTGATTTTCACTGGCTGTGCCCGCGCCAAAACCCGGCCCCGCCCGTTTGATCGGCCCCATGAGGCTACGATCGTCCTGCCAGCTCTTCCACTCGTCCGGTCGCTGCCGTTTGTCTGAATCGCCCCGACTTCCCTAGACAGTTTTCTGCTTGTTGAAATACCGCTGTTCGAACTCGACCGGAGACATGTTCTCGGCGTGACTATGCCGACGTTTCGGGTTGTAGAACAACTCGATGTAGTCGAAGACATCGCGCCGAGCGTCCTCTCGGGTCGCGTAGATCTTTTGGCGAATCCGTTCTCGTTTGAGTAGTTGGAAGAAGCTCTCTGCGACTGCATTGTCGTGGCAGTTGCCGCGCCGGCTCATGCTCCCCACAAGATTGTGGTGCCTTAGGAAGTCCTGCCAGTCGTAACTGGAGAACTGGCTACCTTGGTCCGAGTGCACGATGACGGAGGTGTCCGGCTTGCGTCGCCAGACGGCCATCAGCAACGCATTGAGTGCCAGATCCCGATGCATACGCGGCCCCATCGACCATCCAATAACTTGGCGCGAGAACAGGTCGAGCACCACCGCAAGGTAAAGCCAACCTTCGAAGGTCCGGATGTAGGTGATGTCGGTGACCCATGCCTTGTTAGGCGCCGTGGGTGAGAACTGGCGGTCGAGCGCATTCGGATGGACGATTGCCGGTCGTCCGCCATAGTGGCCGCGCCGGCGCGAATAGCCTGTTTGCGCACGCAGCCCTTCGACCCGCATCAGCCGAGCCACCCGATGCTTGCCGCATTGTTCGCCCATCTCGCGCAGATCATCATGGATCTTGCGATAGCCATACACGGCGCCCGACTCAAGCCACGCGTGCTTGATCAGCCCCAGGAGCCGACGATCCTCGCGGCTCCTAGGACTTTCGTGGCATCGACTCCACGCATAGAACCCGCTTGGATGGACGCCAATGACCTTGCACATCCGTCGCACCACGAACTCGCTTTGATGGGCCTGGATGAACGCGTACTTCACCCGGACTGCTTGGCAAAGTACGCGGCGGCCTTTTTTAGGATGTCGCGCTCTTCGGTGACGCGTTTGAGTTCGCTCTCCAAACGACGGATCTCCGCACTATCGGCATCCGCCTTCGCCCGCTCCGGCGCGGGCGCACTATAGCGCTTGATCCATTGGTACAGGCTGTGTGTGGAGACCCCCAGCCGCGCCGCCACCTCCGCAACGGCATGCCCTCGATCGGTGACCAGCTTCACCGCTTCAACCTTGAACTCTTCTGTGTAACGCGCCGTACCCATGACACCTCCTTGTAGGCCTCAGTGTGAGGCAAGAATGAGTCTAAGGAGTCCGGGGCGATTCAGTCATTAGCTGGCGCAGGTGCTGCAAACATTGGCTGACGAGTGAGAGGAGAACGTCACTAGACATGCGATTCTCGCGACCAAGCTGGCAGCAAATAGCAAGGTCTCGTCGCTAAGGCGTGTTAGAAGGGGCGACCGATCCGTAGAGAGCGGAAGCGTGTTGATAAAAGGGAGGAATGAATGTTGGAGACAAGTCGAGGGCCATGCGGAGATTCTGAGTTGAACGATCAAGACTTCCTCGTGACCGCAGGGGGCGCTGATGGCGCGTGCTGAACTGAAACGTCCGGAGAAGGCAGAGGCGTTCGCGCAGCGGATGAACCGCGTCATTGATTACATCGACAGCCATCTCGCCGAAGCCGAACCCCTGCGACTGGAAGCTGTGGCTGCAGTGGCTGCCTTTTCGCCATTTCACTTTCACCGCATCTTCCGGGCGTGGACTGGCGAGACGCTTCAGGACTTCATCAGGCAGCGCCGGCTGGAGAAGGCGGCAGGGCAATTGGTGCACAACCCGTCGATGACAGTCCAGACGATCAGCCAGCTCTCTGGCTTCAATTCTTCGGAGGCGTTTTCGCGGGCGTTCTCACAGCATTTCGGAATGCGCCCGAGCGCGTGGCGTCTGGGTGGCTACCGGCAGTGGGATCCGGTCGTGGGCAAAGCGGCTGGCGAGCCGGGGGAGGATGGGTTTGAGGTTCGCATCCGTGTCGAGCCGGTGCGGACGGTGGTCTATTTTCGGGTCGGTGGAGACTATCGGACTACTTCGCTGGAGGCTTGGACGAGATGCCTTGAGTGGATGGATCAGCATGGTCTTAACGACCAGCCGTGTTTCGGCATGGCGCTCGATGATCCGCGGATCACGCCGCCCGACCGTTGCCGCTACGATGCCTGCGTCGAATTGCCTGCGGGCTGGGACGTCCGCGGCGAACGGATCTCGCGCAAGGTGATGGTCGGAGGCCTCTACGCCAGCCTCTTGTATGTTGGTCCACGCAGCGGTATCGGCGATGCATGGTTGAAGATGCTCGACGATTGGCTACCCAGCAGCGGTCGTGGTCTTGGCGAGGCAGCGTTCTTCGAGCACTACCAGCGTGGGGAATTGCAGAACAAGGACCCCGTGACGGTCGAACTCTTCATGCCGCTTGGCGACTGACGCAAGCCCCCTGGCAGGGGGCTTGCAGTTCCCCGGTGCTCCGCGCTCAACGGATCCAGCAGGCGTGAGTGCGTCGATGAGGCGCATCGGCGCGCAGGTGTGAGCGCGTAGAAGCGTTGGCCGGCGTCACCGTATCTTGGCCGCCGAAGCACTCAAGGCGCGCGACGTGACAATCGAGCAAGCGGGCTTGCTGGGCGGTTCGACCTATCACTGCCCCCACAACATGCTTGTGATGACTGCGCCAAGGCAACTGCCGCGGGTAGGGCAGAGCAAGGTTCGCTTGGTCTGGGGTGTTTCGCGGCGCGTGACGTAAAGCTCGATTCGGGCCGCGGACGCCCTTCTTGTGGTCTGAGGCCTCTGGCCCAGGGCCCCTCAGGGCTTCGTGCGATGGCCGGACGTTTGTTCTTCGGGTTCAGCGGCTTCGACGGCTTGCGCTGCGAGTAGTGCGTTCGCGTACGGGCCAAGGCGGCGCGCATCGGACCAACCGAGCGGGTAGCCAAACCAGGTGCCATCGCGTTCCCGCGCGACACCGCCGTGATCGAGGTGCAGCCACCAGTGCCGATCGGCGCGTATCCACCGCGGCGGCATCTTGAGGCGGGCGGGGGTGCCAGTATCCACAGTCTCCGACGTAGGGGCCGGCATGACGGTTTCGTGGTCGTGGATATGGGTGGCGCGTTTCATGGCGCAAAATTCTATTCCTGCGTTCGCGTCGCGGGTATCGGTGCTTTGCGTATGACACGAAGATTTGCAGTCTGGGTAAAACGTCGGCCGGCGTGCGGCAACTTGGCCGCCTGCACTGAGCGCATTTTTGGTGTGCTACCCTGCGCCTCGCCCACTGCGCTTGTGGTGCGGCTTTCCCCCTGATGGTCTGGAGTTTGCATGGATTTGCTCGTTCAGTTCTTCGATATCGTTTTGCACCTCGACAAGCACCTGGCGATCCTCGTTGCCCAGTACGGCACCTGGATCTACGCGATTCTCTTTCTGATCGTGTTCTGCGAGACGGGGTTGGTGGTCACGCCTTTCCTGCCGGGGGACTCGCTGCTGTTTGTGGCTGGCGCGCTTGCCGCGACCGGCGGCATGGACATCGCGGTGCTATCCGGATCGCTGTTCGCAGCCGCAGTGTTGGGCGATAACTGCAACTACTGGATCGGGCGCTGGATCGGGCCGCGGGTGTTCCGCTGGGAAAATTCGCGCGTCTTCAACCGCAAAGCCTTTGATACAACCCACGCGTTCTTCGAAACGCACGGCGGCAAAACGATCATCATCGCCCGCTTCATGCCGCTGGCGCGGACGTTTGCACCGTTCGTAGCCGGTGTGGCGCGCATGACTTACCGCCGTTTCCTGCCCTTGGACATCCTTGGCGGCGGCTTGTGGATCTTCTCGCTGACGCTGGCCGGCTACTGGTTCGGTAACCTTGCGTGGGTGAAGGCCAACCTGAGCCTGGTGATTGTCGGCATCATCGGCATCTCGCTGATGCCGCTGGCCATTGGTTACATCAAGGGGCGCCTGGCTGGTCGCGCCGTCGCCTGAACTGTGTCCCGCCCAGGCGGGTTAAACTAGGAGGCCGACCGGCAAACCCGGCCGGCCTTTTCATTTCTGACATGAAGAAACTCGTCATCCTAATTTCTGGACGCGGCTCCAATATGGAGGCCATTGTCCGTGCCGCGATTCCGGGGGCAAAGATCGCGGCGGTGATCGCCAACAAGCCGACGGCAGCCGGGCTGGCTTTCGCTCGTGCGCACGGCATTGAGGCCGAGGTGGTCGACCACACGGCCTACGCTGACCGCGACGCCTTCGACAACGCGTTGGCGATCGCTATCGACCGCCACGAACCCGATCTTGTCGTATTGGCGGGTTTCATGCGTGTCCTGGGTGACGCCTTCGTGCGGCGCTACGAAGGCCGGATGATCAACATTCATCCGTCGCTGTTGCCGAGCTTTCCCGGCCTGCATACGCACCGCAAAGCAATCGAATCCGGTGTGCGCTTGCATGGTGCCACGGTGCATTTCGTCACGCCGACGCTCGACTGCGGTCCGATCATTGCGCAGGCGGCGGTTCCAGTCGGCGCGGATGACACCGAGGCGTCGCTGGCTGCGAAGGTGCTGGTGCAGGAGCATGTCATCTACCCGCAGGCAGTGCGCTGGTTTGTGGAAGGGCGGCTGCGTGTGGAGGGAAACCGCGTCACCGTGATCGATGCCGATCTGCCCTCGGACGGGTGGATGGTGCCGCTGCCGGATGCCTGACGGCCCAAACCGATTCCAGAGGTGGCGACAGCGCTGGTTGCGACCGCTACCGGTGGCGATCGCCTTATCGCTGCTGTTTCACTTGCTGATGCTGTCCGCGCCGGGGTGGGATCTGTCGGTGGTCGCCGAGCCGGTGCGCATCGAGGCGACCCTGCAACTGCCGCCGGTGCAGCAGACCTCGGTCACGCGTACCGAAGCGCCGAAGCCGCCTGATCTGACGCCTCGTCCGAGCGCGACGCCCAAAGGCGGCGGGCGGCCGCAACGCACGTTGGCCGTGCCGCGCGAGCAGGGGGTTGAGGCTACGGTGCCAGTCACGCAGGCGCCAGTCGAATCGCCGGAGCCCTCCCCGGGTGCCAGTTCGGCAACGGAAGTGCCTGCAGCGTCTGAGGTGGCTGCGGCCCCGAAAGACCCGATTCCGGTGTCGGTGGACCCGGCTGCCACGCAAGCCTGGCCGCGCGAAGGGCGGATTCGCTTTCAGGTGCGCTACGGCGAGACGATCGAGGTTGGCGAAATGATCCATACCTGGTCGCACGATGGGGAGCGCTACACGATGCGAAGCGAAGCCGCGACCGTGGGGCTTGCGCGACTCATCAAACGTTTCAACGGCGTGCAGCAGAGCCAGGGGCGGGTCGGGCCGGAAGGGCTGGCGCCGACGGGGTTTCAGGAGGATTTGAACGGCAAGCAGTCGCATGCGGTGTTCGACTGGGCGCAGCGCAAGGTGTTTCTGTCGCGCCCGGACCGTGTTCGCGAGGTGGCGTTTGACGGCATGGCCGAGGACATTCTGAGCCTCGCGCATCATCTGGCGTTTCAGCCGGATGGCGTAACCAGCATGTCGCTCTATGTTGTCGGCGGGCGCTGGGGGGCGGAAGCAACGCTAAGCCAGGTGGCCAACGAGTTGTTGCGCTTGCCGTGGGGCAGCATTGAAACGCGCCACTTCCACTGCGAGGCACGCAACGGCGAATTCGTTGTGGACTTGTGGCTCTCGCGCCAGCACCGTAATGCGCCGGTGCGTATCCGGGTGGATGACCGCAAACAGGGCCACGTGGTCGACGAGATTGCACGCGAGATTGAACTGGATGGCGTGAAGGCGGATATCCTGCCTTCGCGCGACGTGGACGATTCCTACAAGGGTTGATGATGCATATCACCAAGAACCGCCTCGACGAGGCAACCGAAGTCCTGTCCGAGGTGCTGCGCTTCGAGCACCCGGCGGACGCCGTGCTGTCGAGCTTCTTCCGCGAGCACAAGTCGCTCGGTCATCGCGACCGCGGCGTGATTGCCGAGACTGTTTATGCGGTACTGCGCAACCGTCGCCGGCTTGAGGCGTGGTGCGGTGATCGCGCGACCGGCCGCCGTTTGCTGTTGGCAGCCCTGATTCGTGTTCAGGGGATCTCGTCTCGCCAGCTTGAAGAGGTCGTGTCGGCCACCGAGCAGCGCTGGCTGGCCGAGCGCCAAGCTGCCGCGGCCCCCCAACTGAGCTATGCCGAGCAGGCTGACCTGCCGGACTGGCTTGCCGGCCGTCTGGCCGAGGTGCATGGCGAAGAGCGTGCCTTGCGCTTGGCGCAAGCGCTCAACCGCCCGGCGCCGCTCGACTTGCGAGTCAATCCGCTGAAAGCCAAGCGTGATGAGGTGATCGCGCAGTTGCGTGCCGATGGCATCGCTTGCGAAGCGGGCGTCTATTCGCCGCTCGCCATCCGCCTGGCCGAAAAACCCTCGCTCGCGAAGCATCCGCTCTTCCTGGATGGGTCGATCGAGGTGCAGGACGAAGGCAGCCAGCTACTCGGTTTCCTGGTCGCCCCGAAGCGTGGCGAGATGGTGGCCGATTTCTGCGCCGGCGCCGGCGGCAAGACCTTGTTGCTGGGCGGGCTGATGCGCTCGACCGGCCGGCTCTATGCGTTTGATACCGCAGAGCGGCGCCTCGCGCGCCTGAAGCCGCGGGTAGCGCGGTCTGGGCTCTCGAACGTGCATACCTCGGCCATTGCGCACGAGAACGACGCGCGCCTCAAGCGGCTGGCGGGCAAGATCGATCGCGTGCTGGTCGATGCGCCGTGCAGCGGGCTTGGCACGCTGCGCCGCAACCCGGACCTGAAGTGGCGCCAGTCGCCTGAGGCGGTGCAGGAGCTCACCGCGAAGCAGCTGTCGATTCTGTCGGGCGCAGCCCGGTTGCTGAAGAAGGGCGGGCGCCTCGTCTATGCGACGTGCAGCGTGTTGCCGGAAGAGAACGATGCCATCGTCGATGCCTTCCTGGCAGCGAATCCGGGCTTCCGCATCGTGTCCGCGCAGGATGTGCTGACGACGCAGGGAATCAACCTGGCCTGCGGCGAGCGGCTGCGTCTCGATCCGCTGGAGCATGGCACGGACGGATTCTTCGCGGTTGCGATGGAGCGCGGCGAATGAGCACGCAGGAAACGTCACAACAGGCCGGGAACGCCCTGATTGCGGCCTTCCAGGCGGTTGTTGCGGAGCTGTCGACGACGGCGTCGCAGATGCAGTTGCTCACCGTGGCCGTGATTCTTGTGGCCTCCGGTTTTGTCTCGCGGCGTGTCGTTGCGCACTTCTCGGCGCCGACGACGATGGCGCGACTGGTTCGCGCCGTGGCGTGGCCCTTGGCGGCCGTTTTGTTGTTGTTGGTCGCGCGCGCCGGATTCCGCATGGCGGGGTATCGCGGTACGGAAATCGCAATTGCGATGCAGTTGGCGTTCGCACTCTGCGTGCTGCGGCTGATCGAAGTCGCGCTTCGCCAGGTGTTCTTCAAATCGTCCTGGCTCAAGGGCGTTGAGCGCTACATCGCAGTCGGCGTCTGGGCCGTAGTGGCGCTGGATCTGCTAGGGCTGTTGCCAGAGCTCATCGACTGGCTCGACAGCATGCGCCTGCACATGGGCAAGCAGCAGGTCTCGCTGTGGACGCTGATCAACGGTGCATTGTCGTCCGCTGCAACCATCGTGGTCGCGATGTGGGTGGCAGGCATCATCGAGGATCGCCTGATGGCATCGCGCCGCATGGATAGCAGTGTCCAGGCGGTGCTGGCTCGGCTGTCGCGTGCGTTGCTGCTGTTCATCGGCGTGATGGCCGCCATGTCGCTGGTCGGCCTCGACTTCACGGCGCTTTCGGTCTTTTCTGGCGCACTGGGCGTCGGTATCGGCCTCGGCATGCAGAAGATCGCCGCCAACTACATTTCGGGCTTCATCATCCTGCTGGATCGCTCGATCCGCATCGGCAACATGATCTCGGTTGGCGCCGACCGTGGCGAGGTGCAACAGATCACCACGCGCTACACGGTGCTGCGGGCACCGACGGGGATCAACGTGATCGTTCCGAACGAGACCTTGATCGGCGCCGTGGTGCAGAACGAGACCTTTGCCGACAAGAACGTATGGATCGGCATCCCGGTGCAGGTCAGTTACAGCTGCGATGTTGAACGAGCGCTCGCGTTGCTGGTCGAATGTGCATCGGCGGGCGGAGAACGGGTGCTGAAAGATCCACCTCCGGTCGCGCATCTGGTGGCATTTGCCGATAGCGGCATCAATCTGCAGCTGGGTGTCTGGATCTACGACCCCTTGCAGGGCAATCTGGGCATCAAGTCGAACATCAACCGCGAGATTTGGCGCCGCTTCCGCGAAGAGGGGATCGAGATCCCGTTCCCGCAGCGCGAGGTGCGTGTCGTTGGGCCGGTACCGGCGGACGTGCCACCTGCGGCAATCGCGCAGGCGGGTGCTGCCTAAACCGGTTTCTGAAATGTTGGCGGCGCGTCGTTCACGCGTGGCGCGGCGCCCGCTGGTCGCATAAAATCAATAAGTTATAACCATAACCCTGAGGGGAAACGTTTGATGTTTGCTGGAATTCTCGACCTGCCCTGGTGGGGCTATGTGCTGGTGGTGCTGGGCCTGACGCATATCACGATCGCGTCGGTCACGATCTTCCTGCACCGCCACCAAGCGCACCGCGCGCTTGATCTGCACGCCATTCCGAGCCACTTCTTCCGGTTCTGGCTGTGGATGACGACGGGCATGGTCACCAAGGAGTGGGCGGCGATTCACCGCAAGCACCACGCCAAGTGCGAAACCGCGGAAGACCCGCACAGCCCGCAGATTCTGGGCATCAACCGCGTGTTGTGGGGCGGCGTGTTCCTCTACGTGAAGGAATCGCGCAACAAGGACACCATGGAGCGCTACGGCCATGGCACGCCCGATGACTGGATGGAGCGCAACATCTACACGCCGGGCCAGAAGGTTGGCATCGTGCTGATGCTGGCGATCGACATGGCGCTGTTCGGCGTAGTGCCGGGCGCGTTGATCTGGGGCGTGCAGATGATCTGGATCCCGTTCTGGGCGGCCGGCGTCATCAACGGTCTGGGGCACTTCTGGGGCTACCGCAATTACGACTGCGTGGATGCTTCGACGAACCTCGTGCCTTGGGGCATCCTGATTGGTGGTGAAGAGCTGCACAACAACCATCACAGTTTTGCGACCTCGGCCAAGCTCTCGTCGAAGTGGTACGAATTCGACATCGGCTGGATGTACATCCGCATCATGGAAATGCTGGGCCTCGCGAAGGTCAAGAAGACGATTCCGCAGCCGAAGTTTGCCGAGGCAAAGAAGATGGTCGACCTCGAGATGCTGCAGGCCATCGTGACGCATCGCTACGACGTGATGCGCCGCTACGCCAACAGTCTCAAGGATGTGTACCGCGAGGAAATGGCCAAGCTGTCGCAGAGCGAGAGCAAGGTCGATCTCAAGCAACTGCGCCGCTGGCTGAACGCCGAGCGGACCGAAGGTTTCCCGGCCAAGTTGCAGCAGCAGTTCGAGAAGGCGGTGGCTGAAAGCCCGCGCCTGCAGCAGCTGGTGACGATGAAGCAGGAGCTGGTCGCGATCTGGGCACGCTCCAGCGCTTCGCGCGAACAACTCGTGAAACAGCTGCAGGACTGGTGCGCGCGCGCGGAGGCCAGCGGTATCCGCCAGCTCGAAGAGTTCTCTGAGCGTCTGCGTCGCTACGCAGTCTGACAGCGGTTCAGAACACGAAAACGGGCACCCTGGGGTGCCCGTTTTTCTTTGGTGGATTGCGCCGACGCGGCTGCTATTGCACCGGCTTGCGACTTGCCGTCAAAGCCTGGTGCAAGGCCAGGTCCTTCTCCAACTCCCGCGCTACCGAGTCGCACACCAGCGAGCACAGGTCGTAGATCGCCGGGTCTGCGACGCTGATCACCGTGGTTGTGCCGCGTGGCGTGCGTGCGACGATGCCCGCGTCGGAGAGCACGCGCAGATGTTTGGAGACATTCGCCTGGCTGCATTGCGCGATGTCGGTCAGCTCGCCGACCGAGCGCTCGTTCTCTCGCAGTGCGTTCAGGATACGCAGGCGGGTCGGATCGGACAGCGCCTTGAAGTACAAGGCGACGCGGTCGATAGCTTGTTCCGGTAGGGCCATTGGGGTTGCGTCCATTGTCTAGTTGTTGCCTCCAATATATCCCAGTGGTTATCAAGCGAACAAGCCTTGAATAAATCGCTATGTGGTTATATATTGATAGCAGACTTGAACGCATTCGACGAGGACAAGCTGCAATGAAGACCCGAAATATGCTTTGGCTGCTGTGGGGCGTGAGCTTCGCAGGTGTCGCGGCTGACGTGCTGCCGGTGGCCAGCGTGACCCGTTCGCCGGCGGCCGGCACATATCAGGCGGACGCGTCCATCCAGGCGGTGACCCAGAGCGTGCTCTCGGCTCAAGTTCAGGGCCGTGTGCTTCACCTTGCGGTGCGAGCTGGTGATCGCGTCAAAGCCGGGCAGCTGATTGCCCGCATCGACGACCGCGAACTCGGGGCTGCAGAGGCGTCCAGCCAAGCCGCAATCGCGGAGGCGCAGGCCAATCTCGTCAAGGCTGAGTTTGATCTGAAGCGCAGCCAGGCCTTGGCGAAACAGAACTTCGTCAGCTCATCTGCGGTGGAGCAAAACGATGCCCAGGTGAAGGCGCTGCGCGCGCGGGTCGAGGCGCTGCGTGCAGGCGCTGGCGCGGCCAGCGCGAGCCGCAGTCACACGGTGGTGACTGCACCGTACGACGGCCTTGTTGCGGCCACGCACCTGGAGGCGGGCGACATGGCGATGCCGGGCAAGCCGATCGTGACCGTTTTTCAGCCGGGCGCGCTGCGAGCGGTGGCCTACTTGCCCGAGGCGCAGCTGGCTGCCGTGCAGGTGGCGCTGGCCAGAAACACCATGCCGGAAGTGGAAATCGGCGGGAAGGTGGTGGCAGGCGTACGCACCACGGTGCTACCGGCGGCCGACCCGACTACACGCACCACGGAAGTCCGCATCGACCTGCCTGCATCAGCGGTAGCGGCGCCCGGCCAGTTCGCGCGAGCGCGCTTTGCGGTGGGCGAAGCACAGCGCCTGGCGATCCCGCAGGCTACCGTACTCAAGCGCGGCGAGCTGACTGCAGCCTATGTGAAAACCGCCGATGGCCGCTTTCAGCAGCGCCAGATCCGTGTTGGCGAGCGTTTGAGCGATGGCCGCGTCGAGGTGCTGGCAGGCCTTAAGGCGGGTGAGTCGGTTGCGCTCGACCCCATCAAGGCGGCGATCGCTGCCGCGTCCAAGTGAGGTCGATCAATGGCTCACAGCGATAATCGATTGGGTGTTTCGGGGCGCATCGCTGCGCTGTTCCAGCGCAACGCGATCACGCCGCTGCTGGCGCTGGTGCTGTTCCTGCTCGGCGTCTTTGCTGCCGGTATCACGCCGCGCGAAGAAGAGCCGCAGATCAACGTGACGATGGCCAACGTGCTGATTCCCTTCCCGGGGGCATCGAGCACCGATGTCGAACGCCTTGTCGCCGGCCCGGCCGAACAGGTGCTCGATCAGATTGCAGGCGTGGAGCACACCTTCTCGGTATCGCGCCCCGGGCTGGCGATCCTGACCGTGCAGTTCAAGGTGGGTGTGCCGCGCACCGAAGCACTGGTGCGTCTGTACGACACGTTGCACAGCAATCGCGACTGGCTGCCAGCCGGATTGGGTGTGCTCGAGCCCATCGTCAAACCGAAGGGCATCGACGACGTGCCAATCGTCGCGCTGACGCTGTGGACAAAGGATCCGGATGCGAGCGCGTTCGAACTCGAGCGCGTGGCGCACGCGCTGGAGGCGGAGATCAAGCGCGTGAAAGGCACGCGCGAGGTCAGCACGATCGGTGGCCCCGGCAACGCGGTGAACGTGTGGCTGGATGCCGATCGGCTCGCTGCCGTGGGGATGTCTGTCGGCCAGGTGACGCAGGCACTGCAAGCGCGCAACCTGGTGCTGCCTGGCGGTGAGCTGGCCTCTGACAATCGCTTGGTGCGCGTCGAGGTGGGCACGTACCTGGCGGATGCACGCGAGGTCGCTGACGTCGTGATCGGCAGCCGGAATGGCCGGCCGGTGTACCTCTCGGATGTAGCGCGTGTCGAAGCCGGTGCGCCGATGCCCGGCCGCTATGTATGGCATGGCGTGGCGGGCAGCGTGAAGGCCGAATATCCGGCGGTGACGCTGCAGGTTACGAAGAAGGCGGGTGAAAACGCGGTCGATGTGGCGGCAGCGGTGATCGAGCGTGTGGGCGCGCTGCAAAACCAACTTGTACCTGCGAACGTTGAGCTGAGCGTCACCCGCAACTACGGCCAGACAGCCAACGACAAAGCGACCAAGCTGATCCAGAAACTGGCTTTCGCAACCGCCTCGGTCATCGCTTTGGTCTGGTTCGCGCTGGGGCGGCGCGAGGCGGCAATCGTCGGCGCAGCGGTGATCCTGACGCTCGCCGCGACGCTGTTCGCGAGCTGGGCCTGGGGTTTTACGCTCAACCGCGTGTCGCTGTTCGCACTGATCTTCTCGATTGGCATCCTGGTCGATGACGCGATTGTGGTGGTCGAAAACATCCACCGTCACCGCGCATTGGAACCTGACAAACCGTTGTGGGAGGTGATTCCTGGTGCCGTCGATGAAGTAGGCGGCCCGACCATTCTCGCGACGCTCACCGTGATCGCCGCACTGTTGCCGATGGCCTTCGTCAGCGGTCTGATGGGGCCGTACATGAGCCCGATTCCGATCAACTCCAGCATGGGCATGCTGCTCTCGCTCGCGATCGCCTTCATCGTTACGCCCTGGCTCGCAAACAAATGGTTAGGCGCCCACCACGGCGGCGCGGGCGAGGCGCATAGCGAGGAAGCGCGCGAGGGCAAGGTGATGGCGCTTGCCCGCAAGGTGCTCGGGCCCTTCCTCGACCCGCAGTCGGGCAAGTCGGCACGGCGCAAGCTGTGGGCGGGCGTTGGCGGCGCGATCGTGATCTCGCTCGCGCTGCCGGTGATGGAGTGGGTGGTCTTGAAGATGCTGCCCTTCGACAACAAGAGCGAATTCCAGGTGGTGGTCGACATGCCGCCCGGCACGCCGGTCGAAGACACCGCGGCCGTGCTGCGCGAAATGGGCGCAGCGATCGCCAAGGTGCCGGAGGTAACTGACTACCAGGCCTACGCTGGCACCGCGAGCCCGATCAACTTCAACGGCCTGGTGCGCCAGTACTACCTGCGCGCCTCGACCGAGTTGGGCGACATCCAGGTGAACCTGGTCGACAAGCACCATCGCAGCCGCAAGAGCCATGAGATTGCGCTTGCCGTGCGGCCTGAGCTGCAGGCGATCGCGAAGCGCCACGGTGCGCGGGTGAAAGTAGTGGAAGTGCCGCCGGGGCCGCCGGTGCTGAGCCCGATCGTTGCCGAAGTGTATGGCCCGGACGACGCGGGTCGCCGCGCGGTGACCAAGCAAGTGCTCGCAGCGTTCGATGGCACCGCCGACATCGTGGACACGGATTCCACCGACACGGCCGCATCGCCGCAGCTCACATTGCGCGTGAAGCAGGGCAAGGCCGCGCAATTGGGCGTTAACCAAGCGCAGATCGCGCAAGCACTATATGCCGCAGGGCAGGGCGCGGACGCCACCTACCTGCACGATGGGCAGAGCAAGTACGCGGTGCCGGTGCGGCTGGAGTTGCCGCCGGAGAAGCTGTCTAACCTTGACGCGCTGCTGAAGCTGCCGCTCAACACTGCGGACGGCCGCACCGTGCCGCTCGCCGATCTCGTGGACGTTGTCCAGGGCGAGCGCGACCGCGTGATCTACCACAAGGACCTGATGCCGGTGACCTATGTGGTGGGCGACATGGCCGGCAAACTGGACAGCCCGCTTTACGGCATGTTCGGCATTCGCGCCAAGCTCAACGGCCTGAAGTTGGAGCAAGGCGGCACGCTCGGGCAGACCTTCATCCGCCAGCCGGACGACGCCTGGCAGGGCTATGCGCTGAAGTGGGACGGCGAGTGGCAAGTCACCTACGAGACCTTCCGCGACATGGGTGCGGCCTACGCGGTCGGCCTGATCCTGATCTACCTGCTGGTGGTGGCGCAGTTCAAGAGCTACATGACACCGCTGGTGATCATGGCGCCGATTCCGCTGACCATTGTCGGCGTAATGCCCGGTCATGCACTGCTTGGCGCGCAATACACCGCCACCTCGATGATCGGGATGATCGCGCTGGCCGGCATCATCGTGCGCAACTCGATCTTGCTGGTCGACTTCATCAACCTTCAGGTCGAGCAAGGTCTGCCTTTCCGCGAGGCGGTGATCCGCTCGGCCGGTGTGCGTGCGCAACCGATCGTGCTGACCGCCGTGGCGGCGATGCTCGGCGCGCTGTTCATCCTCGACGACCCGATCTTCAACGGGCTCGCGGTGTCGCTGCTGTTTGGCATCGCGGTGTCCACCCTGCTCACCCTGGTGGTGATCCCCATCCTGTACTACGCGCTCAACCAGCGCCGCTTTGCCTGATTTGAAGGAGATACAACCATGACCACCGAACGCCTCATCCGCATCATCGCTGGCGCCTTTGTGATGCTCTCGCTCGCGCTGGGCATTCCCGGCAGCCCGATCTTCGTCAGCCAGTGGTTCCTGGCATTCACCGCGTTTGTCGGCCTGAACCTGTTCCAAAGTGGCATCACGCGCTGGTGCCTGATGGAAGACATTCTCAGCAAGCTCGGCGTAAAACGCGGCGGCATTCACGGCTGAACTTTCGTTCGCCCGGAGCGTCCCCATATCTGAAGCCGTAGCCCGTCGCTACCCTACGGAGAAACCCATGCAACTCGTTTGCCCCCACTGCACCACCTTGAACCGTGTGCCGGAAGAACGGCTCAAGGACGGGCCGGTGTGCGGTCAATGCAAAGCGGCCCTGCTGACTGGCGAGCCGGTCGAACTGACCGAATCCAACTTCGAAGCCTTTGCGACCAAGAGCGACTTGCCGGTGCTGATCGACTTCTGGGCGGCTTGGTGTGGGCCGTGCCGGATGATGGCGCCGCAGTTCGCACTGGCGGCAAAGGAGCTTGCCGGCGAGGTGGTTCTCGCCAAGCTCGACACCGAAGCCCAGCAGCGCATTGCCGGCATGTTCAATGTGCGCAGCATTCCAACGCTGTCTTTGGTGAAGGGCGGGCAGGAGATCGCACGCGAGGCCGGCGCACGCCCGGCTGCAGAGATCGTGCGCTGGGCCCGCGCCGCCGCCGCCGCGGCTTGAATGTGCTTAAACGGAGTCAACCATGAGTGATACCGGCTTCAAGCTACGCCTTACGCAGCAAGCCAACTTTCAGTTTTTGGTGGAATTCCTCGACACCGAGATTCCGCCGATCACGACCGACGAGCCGCCGCCGCTGGGTGAAAACGCCGGCCCCAATCCTTCACGCATGCTGGCCGCGGCGGTGGCGAACTGCCTTGCGGCGAGCCTGATGTTCGCGCTGAAGAAGTTCAAGAACGAGCCCGACCCGGTGACCGTTGAAGTCGACGTCCAGATGACTCGTAACGAGGCCAAGCGCCTGCGCGTCGGCGCCGTCGATGTCGCCATCAAGCTTGGCAAACCCGGCGCCGCATTCGAGCACCTTGATCGTGTGCTGGCACAGTTTGAGGACTTCTGCGTTGTTACGCAGAGCGTTCGAGATGGTTTTGAAGTCAACGTCGCGGTGCGCGATTCGGAGGACGTTTTGCTGAAGGGTTGAATCCCCAGCTTCTGGGGATCAGCCTGTGGATATCGTCAGGGCAGGTGCCACAAGTGACTGGTGCGAAAGGAGAATGTTGTCGTGCCTAATTATTGGGCACGGCGCGCGCCAAACTGGTGAAGATGTCCCCACAGACTGGGGGCGAAGCTGTGGATTGCTGCTGTATTCAAGGGCTAGCGCCTTGATATGAAAGAAAAATGACGGGTTGCTCAAAGTTTGAGCAACCCGTCATTGTGTTTGCAAGGGCGCGCCTCAAAGCATGTGGTCCCGCTAGTGCGTCAGTCGCACCAATCGATCAGAGCATGGTCGGGGACGACGACGATTCGTCGCGGCTCACGAGTACGCCGTTTTCGACACGAACCTTGTCGCCGCTATGCCATGCGGGTGCGCTGCTTTGCTTGATCGTGCGACGGGTGCCGTCATCCATGCGCACGGTGATTTCGTAGTGGCTGTTGCTGCGCATCCGCTTCTCAGCCTCGTTGCCTGCAAAGCCACCGAGAATGGCGCCGCCGATCCGCGCGATCTGCTTGCCGGTGCCTTCGCCGACCTGATGGCCCAGCACACCGCCAAGCACCGCGCCGCCGATCGCACCGAGGCCGGTGCCTTCGCCGGCTTGCTCGACGGCCCGGACGCTCTCGACCACACCGCAATCGTCGCAGCGCGCAACGCGGGTGGTACGCGGCGCGGCATCCGGCGTATGCGTCGGAATACCACCAGCCGCCGCTTGCGGAGCTTCCGCGTGTTCATTGTTCTGCGGGGCGGCGGCCGTGGTGTGGTGCGCCTGTGGTTTGCTTGCAGCCGGCTTGTGGGCCGGTTTTACTGCAGGTTTGGCGTCAGGGGCGGGCTTCTCCGCGGCAGCTTCCGCGCTCGCGACAACCGGGGCCGATGCGCTGGCGACCGGCGCGGCCGGAGGTGCCACGACGGGGGCAGGCTGCTCTGCCTTGATCGTTTCACTGGCCGGTGCGGTGCTGTGCTGCACCGGCAGCACGCCAAGCATTGCGCCGATGCCGGCCAAACTGAATAAGGTGACGGACCCCGCGGCAATCCACATCATTGGGTGCATGCGGGGCGTTTGCGGGCTGACTGCTGACATGACTGGCCTCCTGAGTTGGGGGTACAGTCAAGATAACGCTGGGCCTCGCGTTTGGAGGACCGGTCTTACCTGCGCTTACATCTGTATCCGGGCGGCACGGCAGGGCGCGCGCCGCCGGAACGGTTCAGATTTCGGCGACCGGAGCGCTGCGGATCTTGCGGAACAGGAAGCGCGCCGGATCCACGCGATCGGCCAGCGAGTCAGGCAGCGGCGAGGGCTCGTTGGTGATCTGGCTCGCAACGTATTCCGCCAACAGTGAGCACCACACCAACCCTCGAGCGCCGAAACCCGACAGCATGTACAGCCCGGCGTGGCGCGGTACGGTGGCCATGTCGAAACCGCGGCCACTCATCACTGAAGGCATCTCGCCCGCGATCGGCATCCGGTCGAGCGAGACCGGGCGCTGCCCGACGCGGCCGCTGAGGCGATCCATCGGCACGTTCTTGGCGAAACCGGGCAGCATCTTCTGCAGCTTGTCGAGGTTTTCCAGATGGTCGCCAAGCCGCACATGGGTCGACTCGTCGTCGGCGAAAAAGGTCGCACCGGCGCAGGTCACGCCATCGATGGCCGGGGTTGCATAGCCCTGGCCACAAACGACCGTCTTGAGTGCGGGAATCGCATCTTCTGGCAGATGCGAAACCTGCCCGCGCGCGACGCGCAGCGGCATCCAGTCGGCCAGCGCAAGGCGTTTGGCGTCGGCGGCGTTCGCCAGCACCACGACCGGTGCCTCGGCGAGCAGCTGGCCGTCAGCGGCCACTGCGCGCCACATCTTGCCGACCCGTTGTAGACGTGCGACCGGTGAGCTGTAGCGGCCGGTAATGCGCCCCGGAAAGCGCGCCAGGTTGGCCACGCACAGGCTGGGTGGGTTGATCCAGCCGCCAAGCTGGAAGAACCAGCCACCGTATGCGACCGGCGCGCCTGCGATGCGCTCGGCGTGACGTCGGTCGACGAAACGCACGAAATCCTGCGGTGCCTGGATCGCGTCGACGATGGCGCGCTGCTTTTCTTCCTGCTCGGCATCGCGCGCAAGGTGTAGCACGCCGCACGGCGCCCAGCGGACCTTGAGCTCTTCCGCCTGCAGGCCCTTGAGGTGGCGCAGGCCGTAGAGGAAGCCGGCACGCGTCATCTGGAACAGGCGCCCATCATCGGCCGACGGCAGGGGCCGGAAGGCGCCTGCGAGGTTGCCGGAAGCCCCTTGGGCCGGCTGCGAAGCGGATTCCAGCAACTGGACATCCCAGCCGCGTGAGGCGAGCCGCTCCGCCATCGATGTGCCGGCGAGGCCCGCCCCGATGACGATGGCGCGACGATCGGTCGGATTCAGGCGGCGCTCCGAGATGGTCGTTGCGCGTCCGCATAGCATCTCGCGCTTGCCGGCAAAGCCGGCCTGCTTGTCCGTCAGGAAGCCAGCCTCGGCCAGTGCCGTGCGCACCCAGGCTGAGACCGACCACGTGGCGATGCGGGTGTCCGAGTGCGAGCGTTCCGCGAGTGCCTCGAAGACAGCCGGCGACCACATGTCCGGGTTCTTGCCGGGGGCGAAGCCGTCCAGGTAGATCGCATCGGCCTGCGCGTGCAGTTCGGGCAGCATCATGTGTGCTTCGCCGAACAGCAGTGTCAGCGTGACGCGATCCTCGTCGAAATGCATGCGGTGGAAGCCGGGCATCGCCAATGGCCATTGAGCCCGAAGCTTCGCGGCAAGGTCCGGCGGCGCGCCCGACGCGGCGTGGGCTTCGGCCAGATCGCTGACCGGGAACGGGTGTTTCTCGACCGAGATGAAATGCAGCCGCTTGCAGCGTTTCGGGTCCGCCCGCCAGGCTTCCCAGGTCGCGAGGAAGTTGTGGCCCAAACCGAAACCGGTTTCAAGAATGACGTAGTCTTCCTGCCCTTGCCAGCCGGACGGCAGCCCGCAGCCACCGAGGAACACATGCCGTGCCTGGCCCATCGCCCCTGCGTGCGGGTGATAGACGTCGTCGTACTTGATCGAGTACGGCGTGCCGTCTTCGCCGAACTGAAGACTGGCGGTTTCGAGGGGGCGGTAATCGGTACTCACGCGTGCTGGCTCTGTCTTGGAGGGGATTGGAGTCAGATTGCTCCGGGCGTGTCTGCGGCCCGGAAGCATTGTCTGCAAAGCGATGAAGCTGCCGAGGCGTGCCCCAGGCTGACGAAGACCCCAGAGCTTGCCCCAACGAATTGCACCGTCGGGGCAATTCTATCCGCCTTCGAGCCGTTTGCGGCCGTTGCGCCGCCCCTGCCAGACGGACGGCCCACCCTGCATTGATGGCGGTTGGCGCTATGAACGGCGGTTCAAGCGAATGGCCTGCTCACACGCAAACGCCGCGGCGACGCGCCGCGATGATCCCGCGTACCTGCTCTGCGCTGATTTCGCGGGCGATTTGCTCAACAGCGGTCTCGGGCGAGGTGTGTTGCAGCACCCATGCCGTTTTGCCGCTGTCGATCAGCTTCAGTGCCAGTGAGGAATACGCTTCGATAAGCCGCGCGACTTCCCAAGCGATCGGGTTGTCGCCGGTCGGCGCAGCGAGTGCTGCTTCGATGACGGGCCGCGGCAGGGCCGCGAAGTTCCGGTCCGGTCTGAGCTGGTTCATGGGCGCGCTCCATCAGGCGAATCGAGGGGGCGAAATCTAGCGCGCGAAGCTTACGGATGCCTCGTTCTGACTGTGAAGTGATGTCAAATCGCTGTGCAGTGTTGCCAGCACAACTGAGCCGCGTTAGCCGCGCCGCGGAATCCATCGCGGAGCGCCCTGAAGCGCATCGTGTGCCGAAAGTGAGCAATCGCGGAGACGTGCGTCTGCGCAAAGGAACCTAGACTGGCGCCTCGATCAGACCAAGTCACCATGCGCAAACCCGTTGAACTCTCCTATCGTCGCCGCATCAACCTTGTCATTGCCCATGTTGGCCAGCATCTCGATAACCCTCTGGATGGTGGCGAGCTCGCGAGTGTTGCGTCGATGTCGCGCTTTCATTTCCATCGCGTCTTTGCTGCGATGACGGGGCTTACGCCGGCCGAATATGTGTTTCTCGCGCGCATGTCGCGTGCCGTGGAGCGCTTGCGCAAGGGCCGCGACCCGATCACCCGGATCGCCCTTGAGGTCGGCTTTGAGGGTGGGCCCGCACTTGCGAAGGCGTTGCGCCGTCATTTCGGCATGACTGCAAGCGAAATCCGCGGTAGCGCGGTTGATCCGCGACTTGGCCTGGTCGGCGAACGTACCTATCCACGACGAAGAAAGGAACTGCCCATGCTGACGCCTGAGATCACGACCCTGCCGGAACAACAGGTGCTTTGCGCGACTGAACGCGGACGCGTGAACAACGATATGGGTGTCGCTGCGCGGCGCGCGTTTGCCCGGCTGATGGCCGGTGCGCAGGCGATGGAAGTGATGCCACGGGTCCAGCGCGCAATCGCGATGGCACCGGACTGCCCACGCGGCCCTGACGACCCGGATCAGCGCTTCATTGCTGGTTACGTGATCGAGGGCGAGATGCCGGCGCTGGCCGACGGGCTGCATTGCGAAACGCTGCCCGCAGGGCGCTGGGCCGTGTTCCGCCATGTCGGGCCTTACACCACCTTGTGGCAGGCCTGGACCAGCGTGTATCGCGACTGGATACCGCATTCCGGTTGCACGCTGCGCGACGCGATGCCCTGCGAGCACTACGTCAATGATCCGCGCGAAGTGGCGCCGGAGCAGCTCATCACCGATCTGTACATCCCGATCGAGTGAGCGGAGTGAACGCCTTTGGCGCGCAGCGCGCCGCTGCGGTGCTGGGCGGCGCTGACACAGCGATACTTGCGGCGGCCACGCGAAGGCTCACGCCGCAGCGGTGAGGCGGGAACAAATGAAAAACCCGCAAGGCTCTCGCCCTGCGGGTTTCGGGTGCATCCGGCGAGCGGAGCAGACCGGCTGATTACTCCGGCCGCATTTGCGGCTTGAAGAAAAGCGCTGCAAGTGTCGGATGTAAAACAAGAAATATAGAAATCTCCGCACGAGATACCCCCAAAAGTACCCCCAGCTTTTTCCGGTGTCCAGCGAATTCCCAATTGACGCTCTGCGTTCGCCGGCGGACGTAGGGCTCGGTCGCCCGTTGGGGGCGGGGTGCCGCGGAAGGAACCGGGGGACGGGGGCGATAACGCCCCTCTGCTCGCGCCAGGCGGATAAAAAATGCTGCGACGCAGCAGAGGCGTTGGCCCACGTCGAGTACCGATGCCACCAGTTCGACACGCACTTCACAGCTGTTGCCAGGGGCCACACAGGCAAAAAACACCCCGAAACCGTGGATTGGCTGAAAAGCGTAGAAAAATCAATAGGTTGAGGTGTTTTGAAGTCGTGGATTGGCCGTGGATGCTCCACGGGTTCGAGAAAAACCCAATTGAATCAACGGTATGCCAACGGTCTTTTCCACGCTTTCGCCCGTTTTTCCCTCGCAATTCCGTGGATTAAAAATGAGGCAGCGTGGAGAACCCGTGGATCGACGTTTTCTCGATTTCCGGCCTTCTTCTTCTCTTTCTCTCTGATTTTTAAAAGAAATAAGAAAGAAAGGGCGGAAATGCACCAAGGCGGTGCCGTGGAAGAAAACGGGCAAACCGTGGAAGAACGGAGCAATTCCGTGGAGAAACGGAACCAAACCGTGGAAGTGGTAAATCGCGCTCAGGGCGCAGATACGTGGGTTCAGGCGATCGGCCAGCTGTCAAGCCCCCATTTTCCACGGGGTTTTCCAATCTGCCTGTACCCCGGCGCGGATACTTTCGTGGCCATCGTCATTGCGCTCGTGCTTGCAGCCCAAGTAATTGCTGCTGTGCAGCAAAGAGATCCGAGGCGTTCGTCGAGTAAGCAAAGTTGCAGAGCGTCGAACGCACAGGGAGGTTCTCTATGCGATCCCCCTCGGGCGCTCACCGCGGTGCTATAGGGGCGTTGCTCGGAGCCGTGCCTAATTTTGGGCGCGGTCTGATTGCGAATCGTGTCCAGCAGTGACCCAATGGCAGGGTGTCAGCGCACTGCTTGGCAGTGATGACTGTCCGTCTCCTCGCAACGGCCAGCGCGGGAGCTGTCATGTCGTCTGGCGTGGAGAATTCCACGTGCGGGCAGCGCTCTGGTCGCCGACGACACGTCCGCGCCGTTCATAATGGGCAGGCGCCGCGATTTGCTTGAGCCTCTGTGTTTCCATTGGAGTCCAGTGGTAAGGAACGCTGTGCCATGATGGACACGCTGGCAGCTTAATGAATCCCTAACGCTTACCAAAATGACCATCTCCGCTCGCGAGTTCGCAATTGCTGCCCACGGTGATCAAAGGTACGGCGAACGCCCATACGTGTTTCACCTAGATCGGGTTGTTGAGAATCTATCGGAGTTTGGACCGCTTGCCGAAACGGTAGGCTATCTGCACGACGTAGTTGAAGACACGGCAGTTACGGTCGCCGAAATCGCGGAGAAGTTTGGTCCATTGGTGGCCGAATGTGTCGCCTTGCTGACGGATGAACCCGGGTCAAATCGCAAGGAGCGCAAGGCCAAGACCTACAAGAAACTGGCGACGGTAAGAGGTGTTGCAGAGCTTGCCCTGATCGTCAAGGTGGCCGATCGGCTGGCCAACGTAAGGGCGTGCATCAATGACGGGAGAGTCGCGCTGTGGGCCGTCTACCGTGATGAACATCCGACATTTCGAGCTGCGGCTTACCGGCCAGGGCAGTGCAACAGACTATGGCGGCAGCTCGATGATCTGCTTCTGGAGGGGGCCTGTGGCGTCAGGGTCTAGCGAGCCAGTCAGCGGAGCGCCAAGCTCCTGCGGAATTTGGTTTCATCCGATGCGCTCCGGCGTTTGTTACCACCAACGTCGCGCGTCATGACCGAAGAAAGCCGATTGCTCAGACAGAGACTGTTTGCGGGGGGGCTAACGCAACTCGCAAGGCCGTTCGATATCTGCATGTGGCCGGCCGGCAAATGTACCCAACGGGCCATTCGTGCTCACTCTGTACAGAACTCGCACGTGCTTGATCGTCTCCATAGGCATGGTCACGTTGTGATGCCGAGGCTTCGCGGGAGTTTTTCCGGTGGGCCGAAGGTGCAGTTCGAACAGGTCGGTCGAAACAAAGCGACTACGTTTACGGGGCTGTGTAGTTCGCATGATCATCAGATGTTCTCTCCGATCGAATCCAGGGCGTTCGATGCATCGAACGCCCAGCATCTGTTCCTGATTGCATATCGAGCCGTCCTTAAAGAGGCGCATGCCTCCCTGAAGGCGGGCATCGACTCGCAGGCAAACTATCTAAGAGCTGTAGAAGCGGGTCTGTTCCCCCGTGATGAACCATCCGCTCCGGGAGTTGCTGCAGTCGAGCAAATGGTGGCTGGCTACCTTGTGCACCAAATAAAGGAGAGGTACGACCAAGCCTTCGTGGCGCGCGAGTGGAGCCGCACCCGACATGCGACTCTCTACCTAAATGTCCCACCTGGTGTGGCAGTTAATTCGTTCTTCAGCACTGACATCTGGTCTGAAGAGACTGATACTCCTGCAATGGTGAGCCTGAACATTCTTCCTTATCGTGGGCAGACCTTGGCTGTGTTCTCCTCGCTGCCGGAGCATTCCGAGCAAGTCGAGATGGCATTTGATCGAATATTCTCTTCGAGGGAGGAGTGCCAGCTCCATGAACTATCCAAGCTAGTCCTGAAGAAGTGCGAGAACATCGTTTTGGCTCCCGCGCTTTATGACACCTTCTGCCGTCGCCAGAAGGAGCAAATAACAACCTATTTTGAAAGAAACGTCGCCGGGCAGAGCTATGAGGCGGATGATCCTCAAGTTTTCCTCTTTTCGGCCATTCGGGCGACGTCCTCGTCAATATGACGCCGTTCCCTTCCATAGAGAGGGAACGGCCTGCGTCGGCTACCTTCATTCTGGCGAGCTAGTGACGGCGCCGAGCAATTGAAGCGATGAAATCTACTGCGCACCATGTCTCAGTTCAAACTTGAAAAGCGACTCCCGTCGTGCACCGTCAGCAAAGACCTTCTAAAGGAGCTGGAAACGTACTTGCTCGCCAAGGCGAAAACCCTCTCTGGTGGCGAAGATCTTGAGGATCGACACTTTCGAGTCTGCATTCACGACGATCTCGGCGTTGAGGCAGTCTCAAATGTGGAGAGTGTCCCGGGGCGCCAGTTCTTGGATAGCACCAATCAAGTGACTCTAGATCTCGACCTGAGATACGGGAAGCTGGCATTCCCTTTGCAGGTGGAGGTTAGATTCGACAAAGACCGCACGTTCTCCCGGCTCACAGTGTCCTACACCGGCGACGACGCTAGGGCGGTTGTGGCTGGATTGCATGATGGAATTATGCGACTGATCCTTTCTGCAAAGAATGGAAATGTTTTTTTTAATCCGTCGCCGTTTCTAGAGGGGGCGTTGTGGGGGGGGTGTTCACTCTCGTTGCTTTTGAGTTCGATAGTCGCAAAGGTGATGCCGACCGTTTTCGCTGTTGGCGCTTTCGTCATCGCTCTCACGTTCATCTATTTGATCGCAGGCAAACGCTTGCGGCCATATACGGCCTTCGATAGCCCAACGACGGATAGAAATTCCAAGCTGGCAGATTGGTTTGTCTACGGACTTGCGGGGTTCGTTCTCTTCGGCAGTCTTCTGGCTGTCGTGCGAAGGAGCTATTTCGGGTTTTAGTTACTGGATCAACCGGACCGCTTGTCGATTGCGTTCGCAGGCATCCTCTGCGCTTCGAGTTCCGGCGACTTGTCGGCAGGAAGTTTCGTTATTCAAGGAGAGGACGTGGCGTCTCTAGATTTTGACAAAGAAAAGAGTTCATTTCGTGAATGGTATGACTCAAAGCGCACGGTGCTCGCTCGTGTTGCCAGCCAGCTTGAGAATCTAATCGCAACTCTGACTTCGAGTTCTGACGATATTGAAGAGCCGATTGTGTCTCATCGCATTAAGGATCGAGAGGAGTGCATCAAGAAATTCGCGCTCAAGTATCAGACCGGTCTGGAATCGACAAGTACCGAGTATGAAATAAGAGATCATATTACGGACTTGGTGGGGCTTCGGGTTGTGTGCTACTACGAAACCGATATCGCAAGGGTTGTAAAAGTCCTGCGTGAGAACTTTGAAGTGGTCTGCGAGACAAATAAGAGTGCCGAGTTGGAAGCTCAAGATAATGTCTTTGGCTACAAGGGACACCACCTTGATTTGCGTGTAAATGGAGATAGAGCAAATCTCCCCGAGTACGGGGAGTATCTTGGACTGCGTTTTGAGGTGCAGGTTAGGTCGACTATTCAGGATGCGTGGAGCGTTCTGGACCACAAGATCAAGTACAAGAAGTCAATTCCGCATGAGTTGAAGCGGAAGATAAATGCGCTTGCGGCGCTATTTGAGATTGCTGATCGTGAGTTTACAGATATCAAGGAGGTCACGGAGCGGTTCAAGAAAGGCGTTCAGGCCGACATCGGAGTTGCAAGTCAGTCGGCATCAAAACCGCTTGACGTCTTCGAATTCTTGGCATTGACTCAGCCTCGCTTTCCCGACTACCAGTTTCAAGGGTTTAAGGCAGATGGCTTTGTGCAGGAGATTAATCGGTGGAGCTCTAAGCTGGATGTGGCTACGTTCAAAACCGTTCTGGAGACACATATGGCCAAAGTGGACGAGTATGCAAAGTATCAGAAGTCTTCGCATGGCAATGAATTGAACCCATTCACTAAGCTGCGACATGCCCTCTATCTGCACAATAGAGACGACTTCAAACTTGTGCTTTACGATGTTCAAAGATCAAGCTTTGACAAGTGGCTCGCCGAAGATGTTGAAGGAAAGAGATAGGGGTTGGCCGATTCCGCGCAGAGCCGCGCGTGTTTTCGTGGGGTTGTATCCACTGTTATGTGCAGAGATTTCAATGGCGACCGAGCGTAGCGACAAGCTTCATTCTGATTGGCGTGCTTCCACAGAGAAGTTCGACTACTTTGTCCTTGGGGTGGTTGGGGCACTCTGTGCATTCGTTGGGCAAAGCTATAAGCCCGGCAGGCTTGGGTTTAATCCAGCGGCGCTCGAGCTTATAGCTCTTCTAGTTCTTGTGTTCTCTGTTGTTGCCGGCTTTCGGCGCATTGAACAGACGCTGATCATTACAGCTCTCAACAGCCGAGAACTTCATGCACTCGAGGCTAGAGGTGGCATGGCAAAAAATATGCAAAACGGCAGCACTCTAGTCAATGAGGCTACTGGGCAGTTCTTTACTCCTGAGCAGGCAATACGGCGCTTCGAAGAGCTTACTCATATAGTGAAAGCTGTCCAGCCACCCTTGGAGAAGGCGAAGACAGCCGCTTGGCAGTACTACAGAGCTAGAAACGCTCTTGCTCTGTGTGGTTTCCTACTCCTCTTGGCCGCCCGCGTTTGGTCAGCGTATTCGTGATAAGTTTTGCGTTTGGGGCGATTTGACGCTCTCGGACGGACTCGCTGTCCCGGTTGCTGTTGTGCGCAGAGGTTCGAACGTGCTGAGTGCGGGCACGGCTTGGAGGATCCGGGGCGCGGCAGTCTTGGACGCAGGCCTTGCTTACCCGGCGACGGTCTTAGGGTCAAACCTTGTTTGCATCCGGCGCTGGTTCTCCAACCGACCGTCCCTAATCGCAAGTCATCAGCGGCGTCGCATAGAGCCCCAGCCTTTCCAGCTTCGCTACGCTCAGCCCCGTCAGGTGCGCCATTCGCCGGCCGCGGATCGTGCGTTCGGCTTCGTCGATCAGCACCACGCCGCTGGCGAGCAGTTGTTGCTTGAACACGCGGGCGGTTTTGATCGGTAGGGCGTCGAACTTCGTGCGCAGGTGCGGCGCGGTGGATAGGTGGTCCATCACGTGGCTCGGGCGCAGGAACAGGGTGGGCTCGGGCTTGCCGTCTTCGGTGCGCACGGTGTCCCAGCAGTAGGGGTGGTCGAAGCGGTTGGCTTCGATTTCCGATAGCAGGATTTCGGTGATCCACACCCAGGGCAGGCGAACGCCGTCGGTGTCGGCGATGTGCTCGTTCATCTCGGCCATCAGGTCGTGTGCGAAGCCCGCCAGCGCGGCGTCGAGTCCGGCGAACTCGCACAACAAGTCCCACGCGGTGAGGATGGCGGCGTAGTTCTCCATCATGCGGCGCGCGGTGGTGTCGGCATCCGGCGCGCGGGAGTTGCGTCGGCAGAACGCCAGGCGTGCGCTGTGCTGTTCCAGGATGCGGCCGGCGCCGACGCGCGCGAGGAACTGCAGCCACTGCCACACCGGGAACTGCGGCAGATCGTTCGGGATCAGCGGGCCTTGTTTGGCCGACGTGAGCGAGCTGCGACAGATCTTCGATTGCAGTGATGCCACGTCCACCTCTTCGCCGGCGAGCAGCACCGGTGCACACATCAGGTAGGGCGTGAGGCTCGCGCCGACGCGGGTGAACTCGAACCGATAGGTCGATTGCAGCAGGCCGTCGATTTCAGACAGCACCGTCTTCGGCAGTTTCGAGAACTCGTCCCAGCCCACCGGGTGCGAGGTGTAGGACACCGATGCGCGGCGCCGGTGGTCGGTCTTGAGCATCTGGCCCGACAACACCTGAAACGCCAGCGCGGATTGCATCGATTCGAGCAGCTTCGATTTGCCCGAGCCTTTCTCGGCCTGCATCTGGAAGTGTGGATAGAAGCCGAGCACCGCCTTCAGGTGTGCGCCTAGCGCCCACACGAAGGGGATCGCCGCGGCGTTGCGCTTGAACGTTGCCTGAAAGGCTTCGATGCACACCCGCGCCGCCTGCGTAGTGCCGCGGGGAAACGCCATGTTGTGATACAGGCACTGCTTCGCCGGCTCCATGAAGTAGCAGTCGCTGCCTTCCAGTGCGGCCGGTTCGCTATCGCGCCAGGCGAGCCCGACGAAGTTCACCACGTCGCGCGCGCCGAGGTCCGCCGAGCGTTCGAGGATGTTGATCATCCGCATGAACGGGTGCGGCTTGAAGATCGCCCCGAAGCGCGATCGCCACCATTCCAGGTTGAACAGCATCCGGTCATCTACCACCTCGCGCTGTAGCGTCGCGCCGTGGCGGGGCGCTTGCGCGCTGATGCCGAACACGGTTTCGGACTGCGTGTCCGGCGTGCCGTTGATGGTGGCCAGGTGGCCTTGCACCCGCAGGCGAGAGAGCGCCGCGATGCGGAAGGAGCACAAGTCCGCCAAGGTTTCCTGCCGCTCGCCGTCTTCCCCTTCGCGGAATTCATCCACGTACTGCGTGAAGTCCTCGCGGGCGCGGTAGCGCCAATACACCTTGAAGTCGTAGTCGGGCAGGAAGACGCGGCGCGTGCCTTGAAGGCGCTCGCCACCACCCGGCATGCCCGGTATCAACCACGGCTCCAACCGGCGCAGGCGCTGCAACAACTCGCTAGCGCCATGGGTCTTCAGCACGTCGTTGATGTCTTCGCCTTCTTCCCAATCCTGCATGTCGACCAGCAGGGCCGCGATGTCGCAGGCCGTCAGCCGTTCGGACAATCGCCACGCCGCCGCAAGGCCGGGCCGTTGGCCGGTTCGCTCGTTCACCGCGTCGCAGTGGTCCAGCGCGATCACCACGCGCTTGCCTTTGAGAAACGCCAGGTCGAGTTTGTCGGCGTTGCCGGTTCCGCGAATCGCCAGCGCTGCGGTGCCATTGGGCAGCGCGCAGCTTTCAACCGACAACGCATTGATCGGGCTTTCGACGATGTAGACCGTGTGCGCGCGCCGCAGGCGGGTGGCGTCGCTCGTCCAGGCGTGGGCTTCCTTCTCGCCCTGGCACTGCGTCTTGGCGCCGCCGTTGAGTGCCGGGTCGGCGTAGCGCAGGTCCACGGCCACCACACGGGCGGTGTCGTGCGCCCGCACCAGGAAGGCCGCCGCGGGGCCGCCGTGGCCTTGCTCGCCCGCCGGCACCTTTTCGCTCTTCCATGCGTTCCAGCCGATCGCGCGGTTCTTCAGTGCGCGGCGCACCACGGCTTCGTCGATACCGCGGCCGACGAGGTAATCCACCACCGGCTCGGGTGCGGCCAGGCACTTGGTCGCGATGAACTCGACGATGCTCTTCTGCTCGCTCTGCGCTTCGGCCACGCGCCGCGGCTGCGGTATGCCGTACCACTCGCCGAGCAGGCGGGCGGCTTCCATCGGCGTGCCGAGTTCGGGCTGGCAATACAGCACCAGGTCGATGCAACTGCCGCCTTCCTCGGTCGACCAATCTTTCCATCCGCGGCCGTTGGGCAAGATCGAGAGCGAGGGCGTGCTGTCCGGGTGGTGCGGGCTGCGGTAGTTGCCCTTGCTGCCTTTGCGCTTGAGGCCCAAGCGGTCGGCCAGGTCATGCAGGTCGATCTGATCCTTCAGGCGCTCGAACCACTCGCCCACGGCCGAGCTGGGGAATAGTGCGGCGCTCATCGGTGGGCCTCCGACGGGTCGTAGTGCTTGTAGGTGGTGCGCAGTTGGCGCAGCAAGCCCGCGGCGCAGTCGAAGAAGTCGTCAGAGATGCAGTTCCGCAGCTCGCGTTCGAGCTTCAGCTTGTCGCGCAGGAAGCTCTGCGTGTCGGTCATCATCGGCATCAGCGCATCGAGCAGGCCGCGGATGTATTCGCGGTCGGCTTCGTAGCGCAGGTGTTCGTTGAACAGCCGGCGCGACTGCTGCAGGCCCACGAACACATCCAGGATGGTGATTGCCTGGTCGCGGCCCGCCATGTAGGCGTTCTCGTGAAACTGGCGGGCCGTGAGCACCGTTTGGATGCCGAGCTTGCGCTCATCTCTGTTCGAGAAGAGGCGGCGATTCGGACGGGGGTTGTTGTATCGCATGGCGCCCTCTCAGTTCGCCGCGCGGGGCGTTGTGCCCCGCGTCGAAACAGCCGCGAGCAGGGCGGCAAGAAGCGGATGAACGCGGCGGTCGGCCGGTGTGTCACCGCCCTGGCGTTCGATCTGCGCGCGGGTGAGCGCGTGCCGGTTGCCGCGGCGCGTGAGCGCTTTGTGCTTGGGTGTGCCGGTCTTGATCATGCTTTCACCTCCGCCTGTTTGCGGTAGCTACCGGCGAGGTGCGTGGTGAGCTGGCCGTCGCGGTCCATACACACCACAACGGCGCCGATGCATTCACCGTCGACGGTACGTGCAAGGCAATCGGTCAGCGTGTCGGCGACGTGCTGAGCATTGACGGAAAGCGGCTCGCGCGGAGCGGTAACCACTTGCACGCGAGGCGTTTTGCGTTGTCCCGGGCAGGCGCGGCGGGAAGGGTGACGTTTCATCTTCGGGCCTCCTGCGATCAATCGACCAGGTCGCCGACATGCGCGGCGGCGTTTTCGATCTGACGGACAAAGGGTTGGAGCAGGCAGCACAGCCGGCTTGCGCTGACGTGCTTCGTGTCGCAGTGGTCGAGCAGTTCCAGCACGCCGGTGAGGCCTTCGGAAACATGCAGCAGCGCGATGTGCACGCTGTTCAGTACGCCCACCGTCTGGTGGGTGAGGCCGGTGATGGATTCGGCGATCTCGCCAAGCGGTTTGGCGGTGCCGTGCGCGCAGCGGTTGTTGATCTCGGTGCGGAGCTTGTTGAGGCTGGCCAGCGCGGCGCGCAGGCTATCGAGCTGGCGGCCTTCGAGTTCCGGCAGCGCGGGCGGCAAGGTAAAGCGCGCGCGATCGTTCATGACGGGCGCCTCCCGTTGCTGAGGGAGCGGCCGAACGACGGCAGGGCGTTTGGAGCGTAATTGCGGAGCGACGGGGCGCGTGTTTGCGACGCGCGTAGCGATGCGACAGGCATATGGGCCTCCTTGTTTGTCGAGGCCTGCCGTTCCGTCGCCAAACGGAGGGTGGCAGGCACGTGGCAGGGTTGGCGAACCGGAAACAAGGCACCGGCAGGCCCGAAGGCCTCCCCACCACGGCCCACCGTAGAACGGGCGGAACTGTGGTGAACGGACGCAAAAAAAGCCGCATGGCGGCTACGTCCGCCTTGTTCTTCCGGGTCGCCAAACCCGTTCGCGGTTGATGCCGCGATGTGGGCATTCTTTCCTCGGTTCTGTGCGAGTGTCAAGCGCGGGTCTCGAGGTGCTGTGCATCCGAAAATGCCAAGGGCATTTTCGGCGGGCATGCGTATCGAGCGGTTTCGCAAAACGGCGGGCATGGAGTTCCTTCGGTGTGGGGCTTACGGCGAGGGCGTGGCGCGCTTCAGGCGGCTATCGATTTGCTCGGCGACATGGGTGTTCGGCTTGGCGCTCGGCGAGATGCCTTCGACCACCTCCACCGTGGCCCTGAAGCTGTAGCTGCAGGCCACGTCGGTGCATTGGCAATAAACCTCACGCAGCAGCATGCTCAGTTGCCGGCTGGTGCGGATCGTGGCAACGCCCATGCAGTGCGGGCACATGATCACCATGCGCGACGCGCCGGGCGCCGGCTTCGCGGGCCGGCGGATGCGCAACGGCGCGTCGATTTTGGGTTGCTCTGCTTGGTCGAGCGGGTAGGCGTTCGGGCGGTGAAAAACGGTGGCGGTGTCGTCACTGACGCCCGCTTCCAGCGGTAGCCCGCCGAGGCCGACTTCCGCCAACCAGCGGGCTGCGCGCTTCGCGTAGTGCGGGTCGGCGGCGTGCTCGGTGACGACCCGCACATCGATGCCGGTAGCACGCAGCGCTTGCGCACGCGCCACCAGTTCAGCGTCCGGCGCGCCGATCTGCTGCGCGTCGTTGCTCGGGCGCGCCAGTGTGCCTTCAAGGACGAATGCAACCCATCTGGACATAGGTGCCACGCTCCGCGAATCAGCAGTCGGTGGGCTCGATCGGGCCGCCGGTGTTGAAGCTGCCGACGCGCGACGGCGGGGTCTTCAGCAGTTCGAGTACACCGGCGAACTTGTGCCGGCACTTCGCGTTCTGGCATTCGAACTGGTACGAGGTGCCGGTGTTCGAGAAGCGTTGCTCGGCCTTCTTCTGGGCGGGCTGGTTGCACTGCGGGCAGTTGATTGAAACGGTCATGACGGTTGCTCCATTCCGATGGTGAGGGGGTGTTTGCTGAGGCCGTTGCGCATGACGTGCATGTGCGCGTGGCTGATGCGTTCCACGCCTTCCATTCGCGCGGCGACGAGCGCGGAAAGGACGGGGTCGGATGAGGTGTCCAGCTCTGCGATCAGCAGCGGGCGCAGCCGCTCGCTGACTTGCGCCATCGCGAAGTCCTCGGGCGTGTCGAAGACCCGGTGCCGTGGGTCAAACCCGTCGGCGGCGAACGCGTTGCAGGCCAGCCGCAAGCCGACAGTGAGCTTCGGAGCGATTTCCGCGATGGCTTCGTCGATGACGGCGCCGGCGTACAAGTCGCGCAGCTGGCGGCGGACCGCGTCGATGCGGCCCAGCGGTGCTTGCGCTTCGAGGGTGGCGCGTGCGAGTTCGCGCTCCGCTTCAGCGGCGAGGCTGGTGTATTCCTCGTGCATCACGATCGCGGCGCGCTGATCGGCTGAGAGGTCGTGCAGTTTCTTCGAGGGTTTGCCCATCGTTTCGCGCAGCACTTCGCGCAGCTTGGCGCGGATGCCTTGCGCTTCGGTTTCTGACGCTTCGCCGGCCTTGCGCAGCGTGGCGAGGTTCGTGGCGATCTGGCCGCACAGCGCTTTCGCGGTGGCGAAGTCGGACTTCGCCTGCTGCAGCTCGGTGAGCTTGGCTTCGAGCAGGGCCCGGGTTTCGGGGTTGTTGATCTGCAAGGTGGTTGCCTCTTTACGTTTGTCGTTCGGCCACACGGGTGGCCATCCAGGTGTGCACTTCGCTCAGCAGCCAGGCGACGCGCCCGCCGCCGAGCGGTACCGGTTTGGGGAAGTAGCCGTCCTTGATCCACTGGTAGAGCGTGGTGCGGCTGACCGGCACCAGGCCTTGAACTTCGCCGACGCGGATGAAGCGCTCCGGCGAGCGGTCGCCGGCGGCGGGCCGCTGGGCGTTGGGGTTGTCCGGCGCTTCGGCAAGCCCCGGCGGCGCGGATGCGGTAAGCCCGTCCCGCTTGATCAGCATGTTTATTCCTCCGTGTTCCATCAGACACGGCCGAGTATCGGGAGGCGGTGCGGTGTGGTCACGCGAGGCCTGTTGTGGGGCGCGCTCCCACAACAAGGTGTTTTGACGGCGGCGCGAAGCGGCGCTCGGTGAGGGCGGTTTCGTGCGGAAAACTTGGGCGAAGTGACCGGCGGCGGCGCGGCACTTTGCGCAGTGGTGGCGTTTGGTGCGGTTAGGCGACTTAGCCGGGCATGCCCCGCGGCGTGCAATAGCGGCCCCAGGCGCCGCGATGTGGCGGGGAGGGTTCGGAGGCCGGGCGCGGGCGTTTAAACGTGCCAGCGGCCCGGATTCGGCCAACGCGGGGGTGTTTCGTGCGTTCGAGCGCCTGCGAGGGCTCTGCTACGCGCACCCTGCGCGCGCGCTCGTGACCCCGCCACGCCCGCCCCCTTCAGAGGTCGGAAAGTGTGCAGTCGCCCAAGTGCCTGCCGGCCTTATGGCGCGGGGCGCTGAAGCGAAGAAACCGAGGCGGAAAAAGCGTGCGGGTTGATGCGCTGGGTGGCTGGGTCGAGAGGCCGAAATCCGGCCGCCGGCGTGCGGGCTCGGCTTACGGCGCCGGACAGGCTGTTTCGAGGGTTTCTGCGGCGGCCGGCGAGATTGCTTCGCTGACGGCGATTCGGCTGCGGTGCAAAAACCGCCCGTTTGACCGTCGGTACCAGTGACGGTTGACCACTCTGCGGGTCGCGACCAAGCGGCCGTTCCCCGGCCAACGGCCGTGGCCGGCGCCGGTACAAGCGCTTCACTATCGCTCTGCAGACGCCGATGTTCACGTCTCGTGGCAACGTTGCGGCTAAGCGGTAGCCCGCGGGCGGCAAAGCCGGTCGTGGGCTGTTCGCTTGGGCCGCGGATTAGGCTGCACTCGGCCGGGTATCAACAAACTTGAACCATGCGCTTGTTACCCGTGCAGATCTCGAATGGCCGGGTCGTTCAATGGCGAAAGTCAGGCGGCACTGTGCGCTCCCTGATTTGAACATGGAACGAATTGTGTCCCCAGCAGGCATGTCGGCTTGTGTTCGAGTGGTTACAAAATCAAACGTGATGTCACGCTGCGACTGAGTGACCAGCGGTGACTTCGTCCGAACTCTTCGCACGTCACGAGCTGCATCTTCCTTTAGTACTACCAGTAAGCATGGTTCGGTGTAGCGACCGCCGCTCAAATCCTTGATCTCGACCATGCCTTCAGTCTGGATCAAGAATGGCGAATGCCCAAGGTTTGCAACATACAGCCCAAAGGACCACTGCGAATTCTTGTCGACAATTTCCTGAAGGGGGGGAATCAAATCCTTGGCGAGTCCGAGTTCGGTCGACAACTCGCGCCCAATTGCCCCAAACACTTGCGCGAGCTTGCCAAACTCTAGGCGACTTACCAGTTCTACAAGGGCCTTTATGCTGCTCCTGTAGAGTACAAAGGTGTTTAGCTCGCTACCAAAACGGAGTGTGTTCCCCGGAAATCCAATTGCGAAGGTGCCGCCCCTTGCGTTCCTCTCCTCAACGAAATCGATAAGGATTGGCAAGTTCTCGTCAAACTGCGGAACCGGCACAGTTCGCTCCCCAACAAGACTACAGATCCAATCATCGAAGTCCTCATCGAGCATCAACTCCTCCAGAACGCCTTGAGCGATTGCGCTGTCGTTCTTGGCTACAGCAGCCCGGAACGCGTCGATCAGTTCAATAACCTCTTGCGCCCGGCCCTCGACGTTCCTTGCAGCCTTCAATGACGCCGAGACGTCGTCGAGTCTTGAACGCTCAGACAACGGATCAAACAGATGTGACTTCTTCGAAGCCTTAACGGCCCTGTCAGGGACCGGAACTCGGGCAGACACAAGCTTTGACGATCCCACGATTCGAATCACAGAGACAAATGGCTTGGAGCGCGTGAGCCACTCCCTGAGAAAGTACCCAGAGACCGCTGCAATTACGGTCAGCGCAACCGTGAGCAGCGCAGCAATGATCTGTGGATCTGCAAGTAGTTTGGTGTTCATGGCGTCACTTGTGCGGCCTAAGAGTTATTAGGCTGACACCCGCGTCAGCCTACTGTTGATAGCGAAGCGTGGCCACAAGAGCGCAACCCATTGATTCGAAGTGGATCAGACTCCGGCGCCTGTCAGCCTATTGTGTATCTTACGAGCGTGCCCTCGTGACCGCTTGATCGAACGCGGGATGCAGTGAAGTTTTTCCTCGCTGCTCTGCGCATGGTCCGAGGGCTCTTGAACCAGCCGTGGCCGAGGCGCCCAACTCCCATGGCCAAAGCTAGCTCGGATCACTGGAAGCTGTCACTCAAGCGTCCGGCTCGTAGGAATAGTAATTCTGCATGGTGGTTAGGCCTGCGTTTTGGGTTCCTTCGGTCGAGCGTTCGACTTCTTCGAGGTAGTTCGCCCACCACTGCAGCATCGAACGGCGTTCTTCCATGTACTGCGCGCGGTTATATGCGGCGCGTACCTGGTTGGCTTCGGTGTGCGAGAGCTGGCGTTCCACTGCGTCGGGGTTGAAGCCGGCCTCGTTGAGAATCGTCGAGGCGGTGGCCCGGAAGCCGTGCGTGACGACGTTGCCGTTCTCGGTGTTCTTGCCGCCGTAGCCCATGCGTTCGAGCGCTTTGAGCGGTGTAGATTCGCTCATGTGGGCGCGCACGCCGCGGACGCTCGGGAAGACATACGGGCCGGGCCTGCGATGCTGCTCCAACTCTCGCAACGCGGCGAGGGCTTGGATCGGCAGGGGGATGATGTGCGGCGGCGCGGTGAGCTTGAGCTTGTTCTTGAGCTTGCGGTTCTCCGGCGGGATCACCCAGAGGGCGCGATCGAAGTCGATGTGTTCCCACTCGGCGCGGACGGTTTCTCCGATGCGAGTGAAGCAGGTGAGCAGCAGCGTGAAGAGCACGCGGGTCTGAAGCGTGATGGTGTCGGTCTGCGCCAGGGCGCGGAGGAAGGCCGGGAGCTGTTGGGCTGTGAGGGCAGGGCGCGGCTTCACGATGCTGACCTGCATCGCCTCGGCCAGATCAGCGGCGGGGTTGTGCTTGGCGCGGCCCGAGATCACCGCCAGGCGGAAAATTGCGTCGCAGCGTTCGCGCAGCCGCTTGGCAGTGTCGATCTTGCCGGCGCGCTCGACCTTTCGCAGCACCTCAAGCAGTTCGAGCGGTTCGATCTCGGCGATCGGGCGTCGCCCCAAATCCGGGAACAGGTAGGTCTTCAGGGTGGCCAGCACGCTGCTGGCGTGGCCGGGCACCCATTCGGCGGCCTTGGTGCTGTGCCACTCAAGCGCGATGGACTCGAAGCTCAAGTCGGTCGCGCGCCGGGCGGCCGCCTTGTCGACGCGCCGTTGCTCGCCGGGGTCGGTGCCTTCCGAGAGCAAACGTCGGGCAGCGTCGCGGCGGTCGCGGGCGTCCTTCAGCGAGACCTCGGGGAACACGCCGAGCGCCAGCAACTTCTCTTTGCCGCCCCAGCGGTACTTCATCCGCCAGTACCGACTTCCGTTGCCCTTGATCAGCAGGTAGAGGCCGGCGCCGTCGGCGAGCTTGAGGGGTTTGCCGTCGGCTCGTGGGGGTGTCTTGGAGGCCGCGTTGTGGGTCAGTGCCATCCAATTATGCGAAAAGCATGAAATATGACATTGTAGATACCCCCAAAAGTACCCCCAGACTTCGATTGCTTGGCCCGTTTTTCACCGAACAGTCCCGGACAACAAAAAACCCGCACAGCTAATATCTGTGCGGGTTTCAGGGGTGATTTCCAAACGGTCCCGAACGGGCCCAAACATCACTCGGGTCGCATTTGCGGGAACAGGATTACGTCGCGGATCGCCGGGCTGTCGGTCAGCAGCATGACGAGGCGGTCGATACCGATGCCGCAGCCGCCGGTGGGCGGCAGGCCGAATTCCAGTGCGCGCACGTAGTCGGCGTCGTAGTACATCGCTTCGTCGTCGCCAGCTTCCTTGGCCTTGACCTGCTCGAGGAAGCGCTCTGCCTGGTCTTCCGGATCGTTCAGCTCCGAGAAGCCGTTGGCGATCTCGCGGCCGACGATGAACAGCTCGAAGCGTTCGGTGATTTCCGGGCGGGTGTCGGACTTGCGGGCCAGTGGGCTGATCTCGGTCGGGTAGTCGACGATGAAGGTCGGTTCCCACAATTCAGCTTCGGTGTTCTCTTCGAACATCAGCAGCTGCAGCGTGCCGAGGCCGGCGTCGCCCTTGACGTCCACCTTCATCGCGGTCAGCTTTTCGCGCAGCCATGCGGCGTCGTTGAGCTGCTCCTTCGAGAATCCCGGGTGGTACTTGTGGATCGCCTCGGCCATCGTCAGGCGATGGAAGGGCTTGGACAGATCCAGCTCGCGGCCCTGGTACTGGAACACCTCGGTGCCCAGCGCCTCACGTGCGGCGTGGCGCAGCAGGCCTTCGGTGAAGTTCATCAGCAGCGTGTAGTCCGCGTACGCCTCGTAGAACTCCATCATCGTGAACTCGGGGTTGTGCCGCGTGGACGTCCCTTCGTTACGGAAGTTGCGGTTGATCTCGAAGACCTTTTCGAAGCCACCGACCACCAGGCGCTTGAGGTAAAGCTCCGGCGCGATGCGCAGGAAGAGCTCCATATCCAGCGTGTTGTGATGCGTCACGAAGGGCTTCGCGGAGGCGCCGCCGGGGATCGGGTGCATCATCGGCGTCTCGACTTCGAGGAAGCCGTGGCCGTTCATGTAGTTGCGGATCGACTGCACCAGGCGGCTGCGCGCGACGAAGGTGTAGCGCGACTCTTCCGAGGTGATGAGGTCCAGATAACGCTGGCGGTACTTGGTTTCGACGTCCGTCAGGCCCTTGTGCTTTTCCGGCAGCGGACGCAAGCACTTGCTCAGCAGGCGGATCTCGTTCGCCTTGACTGACAGTTCGCCGGTCTTGGTCTTGAAGAGGGTGCCGACGCAGCCGACGATGTCGCCCAGATCCCAGGTCTTGAAGTCGGCGTACACATCCTCGCCCACGGCGTCGCGCGTGACGTAGAGCTGGATGCGGCCGGAAAGATCCTGGATCGTGATGAACGAGGCCTTGCCCATGACGCGCTTGAGCATCACGCGGCCGGCGACCTTCACTTCAACCGGGGTCGCTTCGAGCGTTTCGTTGTCCTTGTCGCCATACAGCTCGTCGAGCTTGCCGGCCGTGTTCTCACGCCGGAAGTCGTTCGGGTAGGCTTTGCCGGATTCCCGCCATTTCGCGAGCTTGGCGCGACGCTCGGCAATGATGTGGTTCTCGTCCTGAGGGACTTGCGATTCGTTGTTTTCGGACATGGCGGAAGCTCAAGGCAGGGCACGCGGCGACCGGCGAAGGCCGGGCGTCCGGGGCATGGGCGCCCCGCGGTGCAAAGTATTGAATTTTGACATATTCAGCGCCCCCTGTGGCTTTGACGGGGCGCAGGGATGCTGAAGCGGCGGGCGGCGCGATACCGGCACGAGTGCGCCGGCTCAGAGCTCAGTCAAAGAGGGCGTCGATATCGGCCTGCAGACCGGTGTTGTCGGCCTGCTTGGGTCCTTCCAGCAAACCGCGTGCGACGAGATCTTCGTAGCAGTTCACCTGGTTGCGGCCGTTCTCTTTCGAGAAATACAGGGCTTCGTCCGCGTGGCCCAGCATTTCGGCGGGTGGAAGCACCGGGTCGATGCGGGTGAAGCCGGCCGATGCGGTGACCTGGCCAACCTGCGGGAATTCATGTGTTTCCACCGCGGTGCGGAAGCGCTCGAAGATCGCGCGGGCATCCGCTTCGCTGACGTTGCGCAGCAGCACGACGAACTCTTCGCCGCCGAAGCGGAACAGCTTGTCACGCTGGCGAAACGAGTGCTTCATGACCTCCGCGACGCGCAGCAACACCTCATCGCCGAACAGGTGGCCAAAGGTGTCGTTGATACGCTTGAACTTGTCGATGTCGATCACGCCCATCCATGAAGGGCGTGCAGCCAGATCGTCCTGCTGCCGGCGCTCCGGGTCGGTCTGTTGTGCGCGGCCGACGCTGGCGATGAAGCGATCGAAGTTTTCGTCAAAGGTCTTGCGGTTGAGCAGCTTCGTCAGGGTGTCGAGCTCGGCGTAGTCGAGCAGATCGAGCTGGTTCTGATAGAAGTGCGCAACATGCAGGAAGGCGTCGCGGACGCGCGCCTCGGGCGCCACATCGCAACGTGCGACGAGCAGGGCGTGCGGGTTGCCCGCGTCCCCCATCGCCAGTGCCAGCCGGTAGATGCCATCCGTGTTGCTTTCGGCCACGCCATCGCTGGAGCGAATTGCGCCGTCGAGGAAGGCATCTTCATGCAGCGCGACCGGCGGATGATCTTCGTCCTCATTCGCGACCTGCTCATGGTCGGGCCGCGCGACGGCAACGATTGCGCCGACCGGGCCTTTCGGCGACGCGCTGACGGCGTAGAGCGTGACTTCCGAGGCGCCGAGCACATCGCGCATCGCGGTCACGAGGCGCAAGGTCATCTGCTCGCGATCGCGGCTTGACGACATCGCGCGTACCTGACCAAGCAGCTTGAACATGCTCTGGTCCGGTGCTCCGGCAAGACTGGCAAGACCCTTTTTTTCGCTCATGTCAGCACAGGCTGTGTGGGTTAGTCGCTTAACGGCAGGTGCTGCAAGGGCTTGAGGGCTAGATTTCGCGTCTCAGCACGCCAATTGGGGGTGCCCAGTCCTCGCCGCCTTTCTTCTTGCGCGTCACCAGGGTGAGCTGGGCCGGCTGGAAGACGTTGGCATTATGCGTCACTGGCGTCGTAATCAGGTATTGGGCCCGTGTTGCACGCAAGAAGGCACCAACCCGGTCGATGTTGGCAACGTCGAGGTGCGCGAAGGGCTCGTCGATGAAGACGAAGCCGCCAGGGCGGGCGTCGTCCATCAGCAGGCCCACCAGCAGGATCAGCGATTTCATCACCTGCTGGCCACCGGATGCCTCGCCGTCGTTGAGCGTCTGCACGCCCTTCTGGTCGAAATCGAAAGCCACTTCAAGCCCGGCCGAAGAGAGCGTCGCGTCTTCGTTCTCCAGCAGCGGGGTGGGGCATTCGACGTGGATGCCTGCAAGGTCGCCCAAGGCGCGCAGGTTCTTGGCGTACTGACGCACGGTGGCGCGCAGCTTCGCGATGTAGGCGGCGCGCGCCTCGTCCACCAGGATGCGGGTGCGTTCGCAGTAGCCGCTGCGTTCGCGGTAGTCGCGCTCGCGGGCGTCGAGTTCGAGCTTGAGCTTGTCGCGTACGATCAGCACCTGATCGTCGGTCGCCCAGTCACCTTCGTTGAGCCGGCGCTTGAGGCGTGCCAGTTCGTTGCGCGCGCCAGCAAGGCCATTGAACTGTTCGGCCAGCCCGGCTAGCGTTTCGGGTGCCAGCCAGTGGCGCGGCATGCCGCGGCGCTTGCCGCGCAGGCGCATCAGGCGCGCTGCCTGTTCGAGCCGTTGCGGCTTGTCGTCGGCGTTGAGGCGCACGAGCGCCTCGCGTGCAACGCGCAGTTCATCCTTGCGACGATTGGCTTCGATGTCGATGCCGCGCAGGCTCTCTTCGCGACGGGTGACTTCGGCGCGGGCTGCTTCGCGTTGCGCTTCGGCGGTCTGCTGGGCGGCTCGCGCAATCGTCTGCTCCTGCGCAGCGGCTTCGAATTCGGATGCTCTTGCGAGCATCAGCTCTGCGGCTTGCAGGCCGAGCAGCTTTTCGCGGCACGCGCGCAGGCGGGCATCGGCTTCGTCCTGCTGCTTCTGTGCAGCCTGCAGGCGGGCGTCCAGGTCGCGGACTTCGGCATTCAGCGCATCGACCCGCGCGGTGCGGGCGAGGGCGCCGAACCAGAACTCGTGCGGCACGCCCAAGTGCCGGGCGCCGCGGCGCTCGCGGTGGTAGCCGTCGCGTGTGATCCAGTCCTGATCCTTCGGCAGGCGCTTGGCAGAGTCGGCGTTCTCGACCCGCTGAATGCGGTTGAGCAAGTCGGCCAGCCAGCGTGGTGGGTCGCCGGCAAAGCGCACCACTTCCAGCAGGCTGCCGGGCATTGCCCCCGGGCAGGGCGAGCGGTCGGCGACGAGGAAGTGACGGAAGCGCTCCTGCTCGCCGAGCGACCAGGCCGCATGGCGGTCGTTCTCGTCTTCGAGCAGCAGCAACGAACGGTAGGGTCGCAGGATCGCCTCGACGGCACCTTGCCAGGCCGGGTCGGTGACCTCGGTGAGTTCGGCCAAGGCGAAGTGTTCGATACCTTCGTCGTTGAGCAGGCTGCGGAAGCGGCGCACGTCCGCTTCCTGCGGCGGGCCGGCCTTGTCGCGCGCTTGCCGCAACTGCTCGGTCACTTCCTCAAAGCGCGCCTTGAGCGAGCGGACTTCGCTGCGTGCGGCGTCGGCGGCGGCAAACGCGGCGGAGGCTTCCTCTTCACTGGCGAGGGCATCGGCGCCGTGTTCGCGGCTGACACGCTCGCGCAGCGCGTCGCGCTCGGCGAGCAGGCGGTCGATGTCGCGCAGGCGGTCGCGTGCGGTCAGCCACAACGCGTCCTGTTCAGCCAGCAGCGCCTTGGCGTTGGCCAGCGCTTCGCGCGCTTGGGCGCGTTCGCTGTCGAGTTCCGCGAGCCGGGCATTGGCGCTGGCAACGACCGCGGTGCGCTCACGTGTATCGACGCGCGCGCCGCGCAGCTTGCCGCGTGCTTCGGCGATTTCGCGCGTGAGGTCGGCCACTTCGAGTCGCGGAATGATCTCCGCTTCGAGCGCCTGAGTTTCGCGCGTGAGGTCGCGCCACTCCATGTAACGGTCGGCTTCGAGGCGTTTGGCCTCGGCCTGGGCACGGAGCTTTTCAAGATCGAGCGCGAGCGATTCGAGTTCGCGCAGCGCGGTGTGCTGCTCGGTGCGAGCGGTCTGGTAGTTGTCCAGTACTTCCTTGTCGCCGAACACATCGAAGACCAGGTCGAGCAGGGCGCGCGGCGAGTATTCGCACAGTTTGTCAGTGTCGCCTTGCTCGAGCGCGAGCACCTTCGCAATGGCGGGGGTCAGGCCGGCGTAGGCGAGCCGCGTCTGGTAGTCGCGCAGGCCCGCCCATTGCGCACGTTCGTCGAGTTCCTCGATCGCGACGATGCCGTCCTCGATCGTGTATTCGCGCGTCCAGTCGCCGCCGGCGCGTTTGATGCGGCAGGCGAGCGTGACGTCGTCCTTGAGGCAGGGGAAGAATGGGCGCTTGCCGGTCGGCCCCGGCCGGTTGGCGACGGTCGCGCGGATCCACGCCACACCGGCGTTGGCGCGACGCACATAGCGGCGGAACTCGCGTTTGCCGGAGCAGCGCAGCGCGAACAGCGTGCGCAGGGCATCCAGCAGCGTGGTCTTGCCGGAGCCGTTGGGGCCGACGATGGTGATGATCTGGGCGTCGAGCGGCACCGTGAAGCGGCGCCAGAAGTCCCAGTGGACCAGTTCGATTTCGCGGATGTGGAACATGCGGGATCAGGCGTCCGTGGAATCGGTTTTGGGGGCGGAGGGCGCAGAGGGCGCGGCGCTGGCTGGTGCGTCGTCGAACGCTTCCTCGCCCTCATCCATGTCTTCGGTCTGCGGCAGCGCGTGGCCCGCGGCGGCCAGCACGTCGGCCAGGGTACCGTTGACGATGCGGTCGGCGAGCACGCGGTAGTCGAGCAGCACGTCGAGCAGCGGGCCTTCGTGGATCATGCCGTTGCGACGCTCGATGAAGCCCAGTCGCGCAAGCTTGCCGAGCGCGAAGTTGCGCACCTTGGTCTTGCCGCCCAACTGGCTGCCGAAATCGGCGAGCAGCGACGCCTCCGAGATCGCGCCCGAAACTTCCTCGCCGTGGGTAATCGGTTTGTCCTGTCCGAACATGTCGTTCTGGCCGTCGTCGTCGCGTTCGCGGCGCCCGAGCTGGCGTTCGCGCTTGGGCAGGATGATCAGCGCCCAGATCACGATCAGCAGCGCGATCTCGTCGCGCGTCAGGCCCATCGTGCTGGCCTGGTAGTCACGCCCGCCGAACACGGCATCAAGCATGTCTTCCTGCAAGCCGACCGCGACATGCGCGGCGAACGGGTTGTCCAGTAGCACCAGGCCGACCTGCGCGAGGCGATGCTCCAGTTCATGCCGGAAGGTTTCGTCGACCAGCGCGCGCTTGACCTGCGTATCGGTTCGGGGCAGCCAGCGATGGGCCAGCAGGCGCGCGGTAAGCGTTGTGATTTCGTGTTCCATGCCGCGTCAGTGAAGTGCAGAAAGCGCTGGGTGGAGGTAGGCGACGGCCGCGACGTTCAGCGCGACGGTCAACCAGAAGCCAGCCTGGAAGGACATCTTGCGATTCTTGTGGCGGAACATGTGCTGGGCCAGCAGGCCGCCCGGCCACCCGCATGCCACGTCCAGCAGATGCAATGTGGACTCCGGAGTCCGTCGCCCCGCGCCTGCTGCTTTGCTTTTGTCGAGGTTGTAGGCGAGTAGCGAGATCACGCTCATCACCGCATAGGCGGCGCCGAGCAGCATCGTGCCGCTCAACTGCCAGGCCACCAGCGGCACGACCAGCGCAACCAGGCCTGCCAACCAAGGGAATGTCGGTGCTCCGCGGCCGCCGCGCGGCTGGCGCGACTGGTTGTCGGCAGAACCCATCCACGCGGGCGCCTTGACCGAGGTCGCACGTGCGCGCCCCTTGGCATCGACGCCGGCGAGGTAGATCACCGCCAAACCCACTTGGGGTCGTCGCGTCTGCGGCTCAAACGCCTTGATATGGAAGAACAGCGGTTCGCCACGGGTGTCGGGCGCAATGAGCCCCCAACCCTTGTCGTCATGCCATTGGGTGATCGTGCCTTGGCGCATCGGTAGGCCTGCTTAGCTGTCGCGGCGGCGGACCACGCCCGCCGACATGGTGGCGACTTCGTCCTGATGCACCGGGATCTGGTGATCCTCAAGAACGAGTTCGTAGGGGAGTTGCGTGAGGTCGGCAACCGGGCCTTCGGCCTGGGCTTCCACACCACCCAACAGAGACAGCAGTGAAAGGCGGTAGCTCGCCGGCGCGAACCCGCCACCCAGCACCAGCCGCTGCGCGGGCGCTGTTTCGGCGACGTTGATCAGCCGGTCGGTGAGCTTCCACAGCAGCGACAGGTCTTCCGATTCGGGCGCGAGGTTCTGGTCGACCGTCTGCGGCGTCGGCAGGCTGTTGTCCGCTTCCATGCGTTGCACGTCTTCGGACAGCGCGCTTTCGGCACGGTCCAGCAACTCATGACCGCCGGCGACAAATTGCGTCTGCGGTGCGGCACCGAGGGCGTTGTTTGCCAGTGCGGCGATCTCGGCGGTCGACTTGCCGCGCAGCCAGACCATCACGTCCGATGAGGACACGCCCGATTCGCCCAAGGTGACGCGTTGCGATTCGATCTTGTTGAGCGCGCGCTGGAAGGCGGCATCAACCCGCGCAAGCTTGCTCTGTGCGAGGCCGATCGCATGGGCGACGCGGCCGATCTCGGGCGTTACCTCTTCGACATCAAGCAGCGAACGCAGGATGCCGGTGCCCTTGTCGAGCCAGCGCATATTGGCCGAGAGGCGGCTGCGGGCTTCGACGATGCGGAATTCGGAACCGGAGGCGATCGCTTCCTCGAAGGACTCGCTCAGCGCATTGAGCTTGGCGAGCAGGTGTTGCAGCACTTCGGGCGTGACCGTGCCCGTTACCTGCATGCCGGCGAGCTGGGTGGTCAGGAAGCCCAGTTCGGCGTCTTCGTCCTCGCCGAAGCGCAGCAGCACGGACACTGCCGCCATTGCGTTACGGCCGGCATCAGTGAGCTGGTACTGGCGGTCTTCGCCGAACACCATCAGGCCGTTTTCGCGCAAGCGCGCGAGCACGGTTTCGAGCTTGATCGGGTCGAGGTAGGCGAAGTGGCGGCGCAGTTCGTCCGGGCCCCAGCGCGGGGTCTCGGCGCGGCCGCCCATCTCGCGCAGCACGTGCAGGCGGATGAAGACTTCTTCCTCGCCACCGCGGAACAGCGTGATGAAGGCGGCGATCAGTGACTGCGCGCGGGCCAGCGACCACAGCGCCGGCACATCGTCGAGCGTGACGCCGGCAGCGAGAAAGTCATCCAGCGCACCGCCATCCACCGCGGCCTGCCATGAATCGGTCTGCGCCATGGTGGCGTGACGGCGCGTGCCGCCAATGTCAGTGGCGGTCTTGCGCGGCTGCGCCGGGTCGTGGATGTGTGCGTCTTGCATGCAGGGCGGGGCGGGCAGTACAGCCGCCCCGGTCTCCTTAGACGCCTTGCTTCAGGCTGGCCTGGATGAAGCCTTCCAGGTCGCCATCGAGCACAGCTTGCGTGTTGCCGACTTCGTAGTTGGTGCGCAGATCCTTGATGCGCGACTGGTCGAGCACATAGGAGCGGATCTGGTGACCCCAGCCGATGTCGGACTTGGTGTCTTCCAGCTTCTGCTGTTCGCTCTGGCGCTTGCGCAGTTCGGCCTCGTACAGCCGCGCACGCAGCATCTGCCAGGCCTCGTCGCGGTTGCGGTGCTGCGAACGGTCGTTCTGGCACTGCACAACGATGCCGCTGGGGATGTGCGTCAGGCGCACCGCGGAGTCGGTCTTGTTGATGTGCTGACCGCCCGCACCCGAGGCGCGGTAAGTGTCGGTACGCACATCGGCCGGGTTGATCTCGATCTCGATCGAATCATCCACTTCCGGGAACACGAACACCGAGCAGAAGCTCGTATGGCGGCGAGCGTTGGAATCAAACGGGCTCTTGCGCACCAGGCGGTGGATGCCGGTCTCGGTGCGCAGGTAGCCGTAGGCATACTCGCCGCTGACCTTGATCGTGGCACTCTTGATGCCGGCGACTTCGCCTTCGGATTCTTCCAGCAGTTCAACCGTGAAACCCTTGCGCTCGCAGTAGCGCAGGTACATGCGTTCGAGCATGCCGGCCCAGTCTTGCGCCTCCGTGCCGCCCGCGCCGGATTGGATTTCGATGAAGCAGGGGCGAGGATCCATCGGGTTGTTGAACATGCGGCGGAATTCGAGGCCGACCACGACCTCTTCGACACCGCTGACATCGGCGTCGACTGCCTCGACGGTGTCCCAGTCTTCTTCGGCCTGGCCCATCTCGAACAGCTCACGGCAGTCGGTGATGCGCGCGACGATGTCGTCGAGCGTGAGCACCACGCCTTCGAGGGTCTTCTTTTCCTTGCCTAGTTCCTGAGCCCGCGCGGCGTCATTCCAGACGTTCGGGTCTTCCAGTTCGCGATTGACTTCTTCGAGACGGCGATGCTTGGTCTCGTAGTCAAAGATACCCCCGTAGGGCGTGCTCGCGGGTCTTCAGATCCTCGAGCTTGTTGGCGATCGCGTTGATGCGTTCTGCGTCCATATCAGCCTCCGATGAACCGATTCGAGGAGGCGGGCACCCCCTTGGGGGGCAGCGCACGCTGCAAGCGTGGGGGCCGGGCCATGGGCGCGCTCCAGACGAATTCGGAAAAACCGCAAATTATACATTGCAAGGCCCGGCACACGCGCAGGCCTTGCTACGGTTGGCGTGAGGCTGTCCGATTTACTGCCCGGGAGGCTGGCGGATGGGCTTCGGCGCGACGAGAAGGTCATGCGGGCGCTGCGCGATGTGTCGCAGCACCCGCCCGAACAACTGCCGGCTGTAGCCGAAGCGCACCTTGCGCGATTTCATTGCGGTGTAGAGGGCAAGGCTGAAGCTGACCAGCAGGTTCGTCAGGCCGATCGCCGCAACGCCGACACCGCAGCTGACCAGCAGGTAAAGCGGCACATCGAAACCGAGCGCCGTGATGCCATAGGCGAAGTTGGCGGCGCCGAACGTGACATGGCGGATATCCAGCGGCAGGCCGAGCAGGAAGCCGATCGTGCCCATGCAACCCAGCATGCAACCGAACAGGAAGTTACCCATCAGCGCGCCGAGGTTGTTTTCGATGTAACCCGCCATGCGGTTCAGGCGTGACTCACCAAGCCAGCGCCGCAGCCGCGGGATCTGGCGGATGCGTTGCGGGATCCGCGCATAGACACATTTGTTGTCGTAGTAGCCCGAGATCAGGCCGGCCAGGAACAGGCAGACGCCGGCCACCGCAGCGTGGGGGATGGCCATGCTCATGACCGGGCGCAGGTCGTGCAGCAAGGAGTTGGCCTTGGTGGCGTCCACGATGGGCTGCCCGAACAGATAGGGCCAGGCGAAGCCGATGCCGAGGCAGACCGCAAACGCCACGATCACGTTGCCAAGGATCGCGATGAACTGGCTGCGCAGCACATCGATGATGAGCGTCTCCAGGCGATCGAGCGGCGGCTTGCCGTCCTTGGCTTCGTCCATCGTGGCGGCGATCAGTGCGGCGGTCATGGCCGGCTGCTTGGTCGCAATCGTGAAATGGAACAGGTGCACCACGATGAAACCCAGCCCGTAGTTCAGGCTGAATGCCACGGCTTCCCATAGCGGTGGCAGATGCGCCTTGGCGCTGAAGATCTTGATGATTGCCATGAAGGCGACGATCAAGCCGGCGCCTGCCGCCGCGCGAAACAGCTGACTCTGCTCGGCCGCGTTGCTGGCGACGTAGTGCTCGCCCGTGCGGCTGGCGTGTTCGGTGACCTGCAGAGCGAGCAGGTCGGTCACGCGCACCAGCACCGCGCGTACGCTGTTCTTTTCCGACTCGTGTTGCAGCAGTTCGCGGAAGAACGCGAGCTTGCGTTGCTGCTGGGCCTCGGAACTGTCGGGTGCTGCAAGGCGCACCAGCGTGCGCATGCGATCGATGGTTTGGCCGGCGCGCTGCGCGTCGTAAGTCAGTGCGATGCTCGCGCCTCCCTGCCGCGCGAGCTTGCGGATCCGCGCAATGTGCTTCTCGCATTGATCGAGCAGCACATCGAGGTGGCTTGCATCCGGCCATGGCAGCGTCGGGTCGGCGAGTGCGGCGAAGGCGGCCGCGGACAGCGCCTGGACTTCGTCGGTCTGGGCTACGAACGGGGATTCACGCGAGGCCGCGTCGCTGTCGTAGCGAAGGAAGTCGGGCTCGAGGCCAATCGAGGCGAGACGGAACGAGAGGATCCGAAGCGCCTCGATCATTTCGCCGTCCATCCGGCGTTCGTTGGCGGTGCGTGCGCTGCCAAAGCCGATCACACGCAGCAGTTCAACGATGACCTGTTCCGGAAGCTCGGTGATCCAGTGTTGGTCACGCGCTTCGCGGACCAGTGCGGCGAAAAGGTCCTGCAGGTAAGTGTCGTCGTGTGCCGGCGGCAGGATCTTGGCCACCAGGCGTTTGGTGATGGCCCCGACGATGCTGTCGTTGGTCAGGATGCCGAGGTCGGCGAACAGCGAGCGCTGCACGCGCGTGGCGAACACTTCGGAGAGGTAGCTGCGCAGCCCTTCGGCCAGGTGCGGCCGCGTCTGCAGCACGGAGATCATCGCCCGCAAGCGTTGGGTGGCCGCGCCGGGGGCTTCAAGTTCGCGCGGGCGTAGGCTGGCAATGATTTCCAGCAACGCGTCGGCCGAACGTTTGTCGGGCGAGGCGGCGATGTCCTCCAGTATCGGTACGAGTGCTCTCATCGGGGTCTCGGATACACGCAGGACGGACTATTCTGGCACACTGTCGGAGAACGATCCGCTTCCCGGCGAGACGTCAGCCTCAAAACTTGGTAAAGTGCCGCCCCTTTCGCGGGTGGCAAGCATTGCCTCCGTTTCCAGATTGCGGAGACGTACGAAGATGGATGAAGCAGACGTTGCCCAGCAGGAAGTCGAGCTGAGCCTCAAGTTGGCGCTGGAGCGCAAGGAGCCGTCGTTGGCGGCGACCGGTGTGTGCCACTTCTGTGGCGAAACGCTGACCGAAGGGCAGAAATTCTGCGATAGCGACTGCGAGGAAGACTACCGTCGCCTGCAGTGGCAGAAATCACAGCGCGTCCGCGGCTAAGGCCGTAACGCGCAAGCATCACAAGGAAAAGACATGGCCCGCATCACGGTTGAAGATTGCCTGAAGACGATTCCGAATCGTTTCGAAATGACCCTCGCTGCCGCCATTCGCGCGCGTCAGCTTGCCCGTGGCCACACCCCGCAGGTGGATGGCAGCAAGAACAAGTTTGCCGTCACCGCGCTGCGCGAAGTCGCCTCGGGTCACATCGACCGCAGCATCCTTTCGAAGCTCGAAGCCTGACAGCTTCAGGGCGGGCGCCACGCCGCCCGCTGATTGAACCGGCCGCTTGAGCGGCCGGCTCGGTCCAGCGTTTCAATCCTCAGCCTCGGCGAGAAGCTCCGCTTCTCCGGCCGGGGCTTTGGTCGTCTCCGTTGCGTAGAGCTGGCGGAAGCGCAGGCGTTGCGGGTAGGGGAAGAAGTCCTCGACGTAGCCCTCGCGGATCTTACGCTGCGTGTCCTGCCAGAACGACGCGTCGAGCAGGTCCGGGTGGTACTTCATGAAGGCTTGCCGAACCTTGGGCAGGCCGAGCAGGAAGGTGCCGAATTCCTCCGGGAATACGTCGTTGCGGGCGACCGAGTACCACACCTCGCCACTCATCTCGATATCCTCGTTCGGCGCGGGCGGGATGCGGCGGAAGTTGCAGTCCGTCATGAACTCGATTTCGTCGTAGTCGTAGAACACGACGCGGCCATACCGGGTGACACCAAAGTTCTTCCACAGCATGTCGCCAGGGAAGATGTTGGCCTGCGCCATCTCGCGGATCGCACTGCCGTATTCCTGAACCGCGTGGTCGGTCTGTGCCGCGTCGGCTTTCTCCAGGAACAGATTCAGCGGGGTCAGCCGGCGCTCGATGTAGAGGTGCTTGATGACGATGGTGTCGCCTTCTTCCTCGACACTTTCGCTGCAAACGTCGCGCAGTTCTGCCACGAGGTCCGGATGGAAGCGATGGCGGGGTAGCGCGACGTCTGAGAACTCGAGCGTGTCCGCCATGCGGCCCACACGGTCAACCTGCTTCACCATCTGATACTTGCGTTTGACGGTGGCGCGGTCCATTTCCTTCTGGATTGCGCGCTGGTCCTTGATGATCTTGAACACGTACGGGTATGAGGGCAGCGTGAATACCGCCATCACCATGCCGCGGATACCAGGCGCGACGATGAACTGGTCGTTCGAATGCAGCAGGTGCGCGATCAGATCGCGGAAGAACATCGTCTTGCCCTGCTTGCCGAGGCCCAGCATCGTGTAGAGCTCGCTGCGCGGCTTGTTCGGCATGATCGAGCGCAGGAAGTGCACATAGCCGGAGGGCACTTCCATGTCGACCAGGAAGTACGCGCGTGACAACGAGAACAAGAGCGAGATCCGCCACGGTTCGAGCAGGATCGTATCGATGTACAGCCGCCCTTCGGGGTTGTGGCGCACGACCACGGCGAAGGGGGTTTCGACATAGCCGTTGATCGCCTTGCCGATGATGTAGGCGGCCTTGTTCCGGTAGAACGGCGAGTAGAGCACCTGAATCTGGCTGTTCACCTCGCGCGCAGGCCATTCGCCTAGATGCGCCTCAACGGTGCGAAGAATGTGCTCGACGTCGCGGTCGAGATCTTCGAATGGCACCTGCCACGCAAAGTCTTCGATGATGCGTTTGACGCTGGCCCGCATCCCCCCTTCGTGGGGGTAATAGCTTGAGTAGGTGGGTGGGTACGACTGGATGTACTCCGTCGAAATCGCCGGCCGCGCGAAGATGTAGTCGTTGTGAAAGTAGGTGCGGTGCAGGATCTTGCAGCACACCGAGTTGAAGAAGGTCTCGGCCAGCTCGGGCTGCTTGTGGTTGATCAGAAAGCCGATGTACAGCAGTTTGGCTTGCTGCCAGGTGCGATCGTCGATGCGATCGGCATGGAATTCGGCGTGCATGCGCATCACCGTCTCGTTCACGCGATCGTCGTAGAACTGCACCCGTTCCCGTACCGCCCGCAACTCACCCTGCCAGTCGGCCTGTTCGAAGCGCTGTTTTGCGCTGCGAGAGGTCTCGCTGAAGATGCGGTAGTGGCGGTTGAAGCCGTCGATAAGCGCTTGCGCAATGGCCAGCGCGGTGTTGTTGTCCGCTGCCGGAACGTCCATGCCGTCTCCCCCGGTGGTGTCCGTTTGTGCTCTGCACACAAGGGGATTCTAGCCCGCTGCGCATGGGCTCGGGGATGCGTGGTTTCCCGCGCTACTGGTGCGCGATCACCTGATTGCGGCCATGCTGCTTGGCCTGGTAGGCAGCGGCGTCCGCGCGCCGGAAGAGGGCCTCGAAGTCTTCGTCGGGTTTCAAAGCCGCCACGCCCATGCTGCAGGTAACCGGGATGTCGCTCGGGCGGAGCCCTTCGATGTGCCGCCGCATGCGGTCGGCGCCAAGCGCCGCTTGCTTGACGTCGAGGCCTGGCAGCAGCAACAGCAACTCTTCGCCGCCGTAGCGAACGGCAACATCCTCGGATCTTGCGCCGTTGCGCAGCACGCTGGCCACGGCGATCAGCACCTTGTCGCCCGCGGCATGGCCAAAGGTGTCGTTGATACGCTTGAAATGGTCGAGGTCGATCAGCACCAAGGACAGCGGCTTGTGCGTGCGGCGGCTTTCTGCCATGAGTTCGGGCGCGAGTTCCTCTAGGCGGTGGCGGTTGTAGAGCCCGGTCAGGCGGTCGCGCTGGGCCATGTCCTTCACCATCTGATGCTGCGCATCGAGGCTCGCAAACAGATCGGACAACGTAATCAGGTTGCGAAGCCGGACTTCGAGTTCCTCGGGCAGTACCGGCTTGTGCGCGAAGTCGTTGGCGCCGGCGCGCAGTATCTCGATCCGCTGGCCCGCGTTGTCGCTCGCGGACAGGGCAAGAATCGGCGTGCGCCCCGCGGCGCCGGGGCGCGCGCGTATGAAGTGGATCAGGTCGAGGCCCGTTTGCAGGCCGGCCAGAACGAAGTCGGTGACAACCACACTGAAGCTGCGATGGCGAAGCGCATCGACGGCGGCTTCGGCCGAAGCCTTGACCTCGACCGTCAAACCCATGTGTTGCATGATTTCGCGGCAGAACCGGGCGGTCGCTTCATTGTCCTCGACCAGCAGCACGCTGCCGTTGAGCCGCCGGGTTGCGCTCGCTGTCCATGTATCGACGTACGCTTCAAAGGCCGCTTGGTTCGACTTGTGAAAACAGGCCGAGAAACCGGCGGCGAGCGCAGCGTCGATATGGGCCTTTTCGCGGTCGGACGTGATGGCGACGAAGCTCACTACGTTTGACCTCTGGCGGGCCCGGGCGCACATCAAAAGCTCGGTGGCGTGCATGTCGCCGAGTTCGAGCGCGACACAGGCGAGGTCGAAGTCTTCGCGTTCCAGTGCGATCAAGGCTTGGCAACCGTTCTCAACGGTCTGCACCTCGATGTTTCGCGCCAGGAAGATCGATCCGAACACGTTGCGCATGAAGCGCGAAGGGTCGGCGACAAGTACTTTCACGCGGGCTCCGGTGGGGTGGCTGGGGCGATATTCCACCCCGCACAGCCACGATTACGGCAGGCGAGCCAAAATCCTTGAAGGCTCGCCTGCCGCAGGGCACTCAGCGTGTCGGCTGGAAGGCCGGATCGCCCATCTGCCAGAGGAAGAACGACCACACGTCCGCCGTTTCATCGAGCGCCTGCCCGACGTTCGAGCCGATGCCGTGGCCGGCGTCGTAATCGACGCGCAGAATCACCGGTTTCCCGTTCGGGTTGGCGGTTTGCAGCCGTGCGGCGAATTTTCCGGGCAGCCATGCGTCAACGCGTGGATCGTTCGCACCGGTGGTGACGATGACGGCCGGGTAAGCCACACCATCCTTCACGCGGTGGTACGGGCTGATCGCATACATCGACTTGAAGTGGTCCGGGTTCTTGACGGTGCCGAACTCTTCGATGTTGGGCGGGCCATTCGGCGTGGTTTCCATCCGCAGCATGTCTGAAATGCCCACTGCGCTCTGCGCCGCGGCCAGCAGATCCGGGCGTTGTGTGATAGTGCCGCCAATCGTGATGCCGCCGGCGCTGCCACCAACGCCCGCCAGCGTTGCGGGTGAGGTGTAGTGGTTCGCGATCAGCCATTCCGCGCAGGCGATGAAGTCGCTGACGGTGTTCTGCTTGGTCTGGATGTAGCCGCCCTGGTGCCAGTCTTCGCCCAGTTCGCCGCCGCCGCGTACATGGCAGACTGCCTGCACGCCGCCGCGCTCCAACCACGCAAGCCGGGTAGCGGCGAAGCGTGGTTCCATCGAGATACCGTAGGCGCCGTAACCAGACAGGATGGTCGGGCGCTTGCCGTCATGCGCGACGTTCTTCTGCGACAGGATCGACAGCGGCACCATCGTGCCGTCATGGCTCTTGACCATTACGCGCTGGGCTTCGACGCCCGAGGTATCGACCTTGAGCGGCTTCTGCAAGCTGGTCGATTCTGCGCGTTTGCCCGTGATCTTCAAGACTTGAGCCGGGCGCGTCCAGCCTTCCAGGCGCACAAGCACGCTGCCGTCGTTCCCGGGGCTGATCTCACGCACCGTGCCGTCGAAGGGAAGTGCGACGCTGCTGACCTTGCCGGACTTGTCCACTTTGAACAGGCGGCTCACGCCACCATCCAGGGCTTTCACGAAGACGGCGTCCTTGGCGGCGATCGGGGCTTGCAGCACGGCGTCGCTCGCGGGCATCGCAACCGTGGCCTTGCCGCTGGCGAGATCGAACTTGAGCAATTCGCGGCGCGAAGCCCGTTTCTGCGTGACCGCATAGACCGAGGAGCCCGACAGCACGGCATGGGTGACCTTGTCGTCCGGGCCGATGATGCGGCGCCATGGTGTGTCGCCGGTTTTCACCGTCTCAAGCGGGGCGATCCAGTAGGAGCGATTGACCGAGTCGCCATGCAATACCTCGGCCAGCACCCACTTCGACCCCTTCGAAGTACTCAGATACGGAAGGTCGGCAAGGCCGAATTCGCGCGACGGCGTGGCGCCCCAGCCGAACACGGCCACATCCTTGGCCGGATCGTTGCCCAGGTGGTGCAGGAAGACGGCGCTCTTGTTGTAACGCTCGTCGGCGGGGTGGCGGTTGTAGTAGAAGCTCTTGCCATCCGGTAGCCAGGCAATGCCCGGCTCGTTGAGGCCGGCGCGGTCGATCGCGTCGCCGAGCAGCTTGCCGGTTGCGACATCGATGATGCGCAGTACGCTGTTCTCCGAGCCACCCATCGAAATGCCCACGGCAAGCAGCTTGCCGTCGGGCGATGCGCTGTACCAGTCGATTGCGTGATGGCCACCTTCGCCCGGCATTGAATCCGGGTCAAGCAGCAGGCGCTCGGCGCCGTCGCTACCCTTGCGCACCCAAAGCTTGCGGGCGTTTTCGCCGGGTGCCCGCTTCAGGTAGAAGACCTTGCCGGCAGCTTGCTCATAGCCGCCGGTGATTTCGCCGAGATCAGCCAGTTCGCCGAGGCGCTTGCGCAGCGCGTCGCGGCCAGGGATCTTGGTCAGCACGCCGTTGGCGTAGTCGGCCTGCGCCTTGAGCCAGGTCTGGAACTCCGGCGACTTCATGTCCTCCATCCAGCGATACGGATCGACGACGGTCACGCCGTGATAGACGTCGGTGACGGGGATCTGTGGCGTTGCCGGTGCAGCGGCGAACGAGAGGGCGGGCAGCGCGATCAGCGCGGCAGCGAGGGCGTGGTGTCGCATCGTCTCTCCTTGTGGGATGGCTCGGCGCGGGCTGCGCCGGCGGCAAGGGGGCAATGCTACGACAGGCGCGCGCTGGCTGGATGTCGTTATGTATCGGGTGGTGTGCTCAGCGGGCAACGCCCAGCAGTTCGTCGATATGCGCGAGCGCCGAGTCGTCCTTCACGACTTGGCGCAGCCAATCGTGCAGTGGCATGTTGGCCCAACTGGCGGCCTTGTCGGCCAGGTAGGCGACCGGGCTGTGCGGTTCGGTCTGCCGGAAGTACTCGGCCACCTGCGTGAGCATCACGACCGCGTCGGCGCGCGTCATCGCGCCCGCTTGCCGCGGGGCGTGGTGGGCCACTGGTGCGTGTGCCGTATGCGCCGGTGCGTCGTTGGCGGGCGCTTGGCTGACGAGGGCGCCGGTGTTGCCGCCGCGCTCAAGGATCAGACGGCTGACCAGGTGGTGGATGCGCTCATGCAGTTCGCGCAACAGGCGGAATGACGGCGCGTCGGCACCCAACACGGTATCGGCGGCGCGATCCAGCGCGCGGATCGCCTGGTCGAGCGCATCGAGTGCGTCGCGCGTCGCATCAAGGCGGGAAAGCGGCGTGCTGCGCGCCGCAGCGTCCCAAGCGACGGCCAGGGCCGCGTGTTCGTGTGGCTCGCTGTCTTCACCGCGTGCGCCTGCGGCACGGGCACGTTCGTGGTCGTCCCAACTGAGCGCGCCACCGTCGCCTTGCAGCAGGGGCGCGGTCTTGAGCACATCGAGTGCGCGCTGGATCAGCCAGCCGAGTGCGCCGGCACGTTCTTCGGCATCCCCGCCTTCGGGTAGCGGGTGCAGCGTGTCGGGATAGGCGTCGAGCAGGCCGGCCGCGAGTTGCAGGCCTTCGGCGAGCCCGCCAAAACCCTGCAGGCGGCCATTCGCTTCGGCGTAACGGGCGGCTACGCGCAGATCCTTGGTACGTTGGGTCAGCAGGTTGGTGGCGATATCGATGACGCGGCGCCAGTCTGCGACTTTCAGTGTGGTGACCCATTCCCCCTGATCCAGGGACGGATCGTCTTCCCGGCGGGCCTCGTCGAGGGCGTCGAATTCCGTGGAAAAGGACATGTCCTCGCCGGTGCTGCTATGGCCCGGCAGGGGGGCAAGCAGCGGGGCCAACAGGGCGGCGTGGTCGAGTGGTGCGCTCATGGGTCGAATCTCCGGGTAGTCCCGGAGATTCTAATGTCATGCCGATGCACGCCCCCGTGATGCCATTCGCATTGCGCGCCGAATCACGCGTGTGCGGGCCTGGGTTTGGCGAAACGCGCGCGCAGGTCTTCGAAGCCGAGGTAGATCACCGGCGTGATGAACAGCGTGATCAGCTGTGAAAAGACCAGGCCGCCCACCACGGAGACGCCGAGCGGCTGACGCAGTTCAGCGCCGGCACCGATCCCGAGTGCGATCGGCAGTGCGCCGGCCATTGCCGCGAGCGTGGTCATCGTGATCGGCCGGAAGCGGAGCGCGCACGCTTGCCGGATCGCCTCCAGCGGCGAGGCACCGGCGCGCTGAGCCTCAAGGGCAAAGTCGATCATCATGATCGCATTCTTCTTCACGATACCGATCAGCAGCACGATGCCGATACTGGCGATGATCGTCAGCTCCATGCCGAACAGCCGCAGGGTGAGCAGCGCACCGACGGCGGCTGAAGGCAGCCCGGCGAGAATCGTGATCGGGTGGATGTAGCTTTCGTACAGCACGCCCAGCAACACGTAGATGACAAGGATCGCCGCGCCGATCAGCACCACCTGTGCGCCTTGCGACTGCTGGAAGGCCGCCGCGTCACCGGCGAACGAGGTCAGGATGCCCGATGGCAGGCCGATGCGGTGCTCGGCGTCGCGAATGTGGCGCGTCGCTTCACCCAGCGCCGCGCCCGGGGCAAGGTTGAACGACACGGTTACCGCCTGCATCTGGCCCTGATGGTTGACCGAGGTCGGGCCAGCGACCCGCTTGACCTCGATCAGGTTGGCCATCGGCACCATTGCGCCCGCGCTGTTCCTGACTTGCAGCCTTCCCAACGTGCGCTCGTCCTGCCGGAAGGCCTGTGCGAGTTCGAGGATCACCTTGTAGTCGCCCGAAGATGTGTAGATCGTCGAAACCTGCCGCTCGCCGAACGCGCTGTAGAGCGTGGTGCGCACGTCCGCGAGGGCTACGCCGTAGAGGTTCGCTCGCTCGCGGTTGATTTCGACCTGCGCATTGAGGCCCTTGAGCTGCGAGTCTGTCGTGACGTCGCGGAACAATGGATCGGCCATCAAGGCCTGTTTCAGGCGGTCCGCCCAGGCGGTGAGCTCCTCGCCCCCGACACTCTGCATGACGTACTGGAACTGGCTGCGCGACTGGCGTCCGCCCAGGCGCAGGTTCTGGATCGGCGTGAAGTAAACATCGACCCCCGGAATTCCTCGCACCTTTTGCCGCAGGCGTTCGATAACCGCCGGCATCGCTTCACGCTCACCGCGCGGTTTGAGCCGCAGCCACATGCGGGCGCCAGACTCGCTGACGGCGGCTGAATAGCCCTCGACGGCCGCGTCGCCGCCGATCGTCTTCATCAAGGTTTCGCCATGTTTGAGCAGCGCTTCGAACGATGCGTCGGTGGCGGCGTCCGCGTTGACCATCACCAGACCGGTGTCTTCCTGCGGGAAGAAGCCTTTGGGGCTCGCGGCGAACAGCCAGACGCTTGCGATCAGCGTGGCAAGTGCGCCGAGCAGCACCAGCTTGCGATGCGCCAGTGCGCGATCCAACCCGCGGCGATAGCTGGCGAGCACCCGCTCGAACGCGTGTTCGAAGGCATTGAGCCAAGCATGCTGCGTTTGCTCCGATTCCCGCCGCATGAAGCGCGCACCCATCAGCGGAATCAGCGTCAATGACACGACCGCGGAGACCAGCACTGCGAGCGACACGACGACGGCGAACTCGTGGAAGAGCAGGCCGATCACGCCAGGCATGAAGAAGATCGGGATGAATACCGCCACCAGCGAAATCGATATCGACACGATCGTGAAGCTCACTTCGCGCGCGCCGGTGATGGCCGCCTGCAGTGGTGCCATGCCATCTTCGATGTGACGGACGATGTTCTCGAGCACCACGATCGCGTCGTCCACGACGAGGCCAACCGCCAGCGTGAGCCCCAACAGCGAGATGTTGTCGAGGCTGTAGCCCAGCACGTACATCAGGCCCAGCGTGCCAACCAGCGAGATCGGCAGCGTGACCGACGGAATCAGCGTGGCGGCCGCGTGGCGCAGGAAGATGAACATGACGAGTACGACCAGCGCGATCGTGCCGAGCATCGTCAGCTTCACGTCGTGGATCGCGTCGCGCACCGACTGCGAACGATCGTTGATGATCTGGATGCTGACCGAGGCGGGCATCTGGGCCTGCAGCCGTGGGAGCATCGCGCGGATGGCGTCGACCGTGGCGACGGTGTTTGCGTCGGGTTGCTTCTGCACGCCGATCACGATCGAGCGCTGGCCATCCGCCCAGCTTGCGTTGGTGGCCGTCTCGACACTGTCGATGACGGTAGCGACTTCCGAGAGCCGCACTGGCTGGCCGTTGCGGGTTGCGATGATGAGCGGCGCGAACTCCGACGCGTGACGCAGTTGCCGGTTGGCGTCGATCGTCAGCGTCTGTGCCGGCCCACGCAGTACGCCAAGCGGCGTATTGGTGTTTGCGTCGTGGATTGCGCTGGCAAGCTGGTCGAGCGTGAGGCCGCGGGCGGCGAGCTTGTCCGGGTCCGCCTGAACCCGAACGGCAAATTTCTTCTGACCGAAGTTGGAAACCTGCGCAACGCCTTCGATGGTCGAGAGCGCTGGCGCGACGAGGTTGTCGGTGTAGTCGTTGAGCTGTGCGAGCGAGAGCGATGGCGCAGTCAGCGCCATGATGAGAATCGGCGCATCAGCCGGGTTCACCTTGCGATAGGAAGGCAGCGTGCTCATCTCGGTCGGGAGCGAGCGCTGCGCTCGCAGCAGGGCCGCCTGCACATCCCCGGCCGCGGCATCGATGTTGCGGTTCTGCGCAAATTCGAGCGTGATCGAGGTTGAGCCCTGGGTGTTGCTCGAACTCATCGTGACCAGCCCTGCGATCGTCGAGAACTGCTTCTCGAGCGGCGTCGCAACGGAGGTGGCCATGGTCTCCGGACTGGCGCCGGGCAGCGAGGCGCTGACGCTGATGGTCGGCGTGTCGTAGCTGGGCAGCGCCGCAACCGGCAGATACGCGTAGCCCAGCAGGCCGGCAACGACGGCCGAGATCGACAGCAGGACGGTCATCACCGGCCTGCGGATGCAAAGCTCCGAAATGTTCATCGCTTGGCACCTGCCGCCGGGCTGGACTTGTCAGCATCCTTCAGTTTGGAGCCCGGGCGCAGGTTTTGGCCGCCGACCAGCACGATCTGTGCGCCGGCTTCGATGCCATCAATCACGGCGATCCGCTCGTCCTGGTAGAGGATCTTCACCGGGATTGCTTTGGCGCGCTGGGTTGCGTCCATCACGTACACGAACTGCCCTTCGGGCCCGACCTGGATCGCCTGCAAGGGCGCCGTCGGCGCGTCGACGTAGCTGTCCAGCGTGAGCGTGACGGTCACCTGTGCGCCGGGCCATAGCGTTTGTCCGGCGTTATCGAAACGCGCCTTGACGCGGATGCCACCGGATGTGCTGTCCACGGTGCTGTCGATGAAGCTGAGCTGGCCCGTCACCGTGCGACCCGATTCGTGTGCGCTGACGCTCACCGGCCCGCGCGCCTGCGCGGCGCGCAGCCGTGCAAGTTGCGTTTCAGGCAATGTGAAACTGACATCGATCGGGTTGAGTTGCGTAAGGGTCGTCAGCGCTTGTGCGCTGCTCGGCTGCACCAGGCTGCCAACACGGACGTTGATCAGGCCGACCCGACCCGCCTGCGGTGCGGCGATCACGCCGTAGTCGACTGCCACCTGGGCCTCGGCGACGGCGGCGCGATTGGCCGCCACAGTCGCTTGCAGGGCATCGACGTTGCTGGTGCTGCCGTCGACCACGCCTTGCGATACAAACCCGCGAGTCTTCAACTCGACGTTGCGCGCCAGAGTGCGCCGGGCATCGGCCAGCAGGGCCTCGTCGCGAAGGGCTTGGGCCTTGAGTTTGTCGAGTGCAGCGCGTTCCGCGCGACCATCGAGCCGAAAGAGCGGAGTGCCGGCCGCAACGGTGTCGCCTTCCTTGACGAGCACCTCGCGAATCGTGCTCGCGATTTGCGCGCGCACCTCGACGGTGCTGACCGGGGTGACGAAACCGCTGGTCTCGAACATCACCGGAACCGTGCGGCGCTCGACCGCGGCGAAGCGCACGCTGATCGTCGGTTCGCTACTCTTGGCGTTTGCCGTCGGGGCCGGTTTGAAATAGGCATAGCCTGCGATGCCGGCTGCCAGGGCAAGCGCCGCGATCAGGATTTTCTTGTTGTGCATGGGGGTCGGTGTCGCGAAAAAGGTACGCCCGGAAAGCGCCGGGGCATTGCATTTTGCCAGCGCAGACGGCGTGCCGATGTGACTCTCGGTAATTGAGTTGGTTCGCAATGTAACGATCCGGCCGTTGCGCGGATAGCACGCCTTGGTGCGGTGCCGCGAAATCGGCGATAATTCAGCGCTTGGCCAGCGCGACGTTCGTGGCGCGGCCTGCAGTGCAAGGCCACGGCCACCCTCAAAGGCGGGGGCTGTTCGTGGCGCGGGGGGACGCATGGCCGTGCAGCACGCGGTAATGCGACGCGCATCAGCCTTGCCGACAATACATCCAACGACCCAATCCTGAGGAAGCAACAGTCATGAGCGCCCAGTCTTTGATCACGGTCCCGGCCGGCGGCCAGAAAATCATTCCCGGTCAGCCGACTCCCAACAACCCGATCATTCCGTTCATCGAGGGGGACGGTATCGGTGTCGACATCACCCCGGTGATGATCAAGGTGATCGACGCTGCGGTGGCCAAGGCCTACGGCGGCGCGAAGAAGATCCACTGGATGGAGGTCTATGCCGGTGAGAAGGCGACCGTAAAGTACGGTCCGGATCAGTGGCTGCCGGCTGAAACCTTCCAGGCGCTCAAGGATTACTCGGTCTCGATCAAGGGGCCGATGACCACGCCGGTCGGCGGTGGCATCCGTTCGCTGAACGTCGCGCTGCGTCAGGAACTCGATCTGTACCAGTGCGTGCGTCCGGTGCAGTACTTCAAGGGCGTGCCGTCGCCGCTCAAGCAGCCGGAACTGACCAACATGGTCATCTTCCGCGAGAACACCGAAGACATCTACGCCGGTATCGAGTGGCAGGCTGAGTCCGAAGGCGCGAAGAAGGTCATCAAGTTCCTGACCGAAGAAATGGGCGTCAAGAAGATTCGCTTCCCGGAAACCTCGGGCATCGGCATCAAGCCGGTTTCCAAGCAGGGCACCGAGCGCCTGGTGCGCGCTGCGCTGCAGTATGTGATCGATAACGATCGCAAGTCGCTGACGATCGTGCACAAGGGCAACATCATGAAGTTCACCGAAGGTGGCTTCCGTGACTGGGCCTACGCATTGGCGAAGAACGAATTCGGCGCGGTGGAAATCGACGGCGGCCCGTGGTGCAAGTTCACGAACCCGAAGACGGGTCGTGAAGTGATCGTCAAGGACGCCATCGCCGACGCCTTCCTGCAGCAGATCCTGCTGCGCCCGGCCGAATACGACACCATTGCGACGCTGAACCTGAACGGCGACTACATTTCCGACGCGCTGGCCGCACAGGTCGGCGGCATCGGTATCGCCCCGGGTGCGAACATCTCCGACAAGTACGCCTGCTTCGAGGCGACCCACGGCACCGCGCCGAAGTACGCTGGCAAGGACAAGGTGAACCCGGGTTCGCTGATCCTGTCGGCCGAAATGATGCTGCGCCATCTGGGCTGGAAGGAAGCGGCAGACCTCGTGATCAAAGGCATGGAAGGCGCGATCGCCGCGAAGACCGTGACCTACGACTTCGCCCGCCTGATGGACGGCGCGACCGAAGTGTCGTGCTCGGCCTTCGGTGACGCGATGATCGCGCAGATGTAATCGCTGTCGGTCTCCGACACGCAACGGGCGCCCTGCGGGGCGCCCGTTTTCATTGGTGTGTCCGGACCGGCCGAAGGTGGCTTGATATCATTCGGGAATGAACTGGCTTGCGATAGAAACCTCAGGAAACGCCGCGTCGATCGCCTTGCAGGTGGGTGACCGCATCGAATCGGATGTGTTGGGTACCGGCAACGCCCCGGCCTCCGGCGAAGTGCTCGCCGGCATTGCTGCGCTGCTCGTGCGTGCAGGCGTGACGCTCGATCAACTCGATGGCATTGCGGTGGGCGTCGGGCCGGGGGCGTTTACGGGTGTGCGTGTTGCCTGCTCGGTGGCTCAAGGCTTGTCGTTGGCGAAGGGGATTCCGGTGGTGCCGGTGGTGTCACTCGACGCGGTGGCGCAGTCGGAGCCCGCTGACGCGGTGCTGGCGGTGCTCGACGCCCGCATGGGTGAGGTGTACTGGGCGCGCTACCGCCGTGACGCTGGCGGCTTGCTGCAACGTGAAGCGATGGGCGTCTGCGCACCCGACGCACTGGCAGTGCCTGACGATGTGCGCTGGACTGTCTGCGGCGCAGGTTTCACCGAGTATCGCGAACAGTTCTCGCCGGCCTTGCTGGCGCAGCTCGACACTGGCGATATCACGGCCATTGCGAGCGCTGCGCAATTGCTGACCTGGCGTGCCGCGATGCAGGTGGAAGCCGTGGCGCCCGAGGCACTGGCGCCGTGCTATGTGCGCGACAAGGTCGCGCTGACGACGGCAGAACGTGTGGCGAAAGCCTTGAAGGCATGAACGCTGTGCTGCGGATTCGCCCGATGACCGCCGACGATCTGGACTGGGTCTGCGCGGCCGAATCGGTGTTGCATGCGTTTCCTTGGACCCGCGGAAATTTCTGCGACTCGCTTGAGGCCGGCCACGCCTGCTGCGTGCTGGAGCGCGACGGCGAACCGCTTGGTTACGCAATCTGCCTGAAGATCGTCGACGAAGCACATCTGCTCAACATCAGCGTAATGCGGGCGGTGCAGGGGCAGGGCCTTGGGCGCTGGTTCCTGGATGTGCTGGGCCACGGCCTCTGGGAGCATGGCGCGAGGCAGATGTTTCTCGAAGTGCGGCCCTCCAACGTGGCGGCTCTGCGGCTTTACGAACGTGCCGGCTTCGCGCCGATCGGCCGTCGGCGCGACTACTACCCCGCGGCGGACGGCCGCCGCGAAGACGCGATCGTCATGCGGCGGGAACTGACATCAGGTGCTTAGCCGCCCGGGCTGAAGCGCTCAGGTGCTGCGCAGGCCGTTGAAGAACACTCGCGTGAGGTAGGGCGCCATGTCGGCGAGGTCGTAGTCGCCGTCCAGCACCCAGTCGTGCATCAGGCCGCCGACGAAGGCCGTCACCGCGATGGCCGCCTTGGCGGGGCTGACGTCGGGCGGCAATTGGCCGCGCGCTCCAGCGGCTTCAAGCACGGACTCGATCTGGCAACGGCAGTCCCGCTTGCTCTCTTCCTCGCGTGCGAGGTATTCGGCGAACTCCGGGCCGCCATCGAAGCCGCGGAAGAGGATTTCGAGCACCGCGCGCATCCGTGCGTCGCGCGCGATCAGTTGAAGGATCTCGCAGGCCTGGCGCTCAAGCGAGCCGAGCGGGTCTTCGCCTGGCTCGGCCACCAGGGTGTCGAGCATGGTTTCCATCGGTGACGTCGCGCGGTCACATACCGCCTCGAAAATCTCCGCTTTGTTCTTGAAGTGCCAATAGACGGCGCCACGGGTGACGCCGGCCGCACGCGCAATCATGTCCAGTGTGGTCGAGGCGACGCCCTTGTCGCAAAAAAGCGCCTCCGCTGCGTCCAGCAGTTGGGCGCGGGTGGCTTCGGCTTGTTCTTTGGTTCGTCTGACCATGATCTCGTTGTTCTACGTTGCTTTGTTTGGCGCTTCGTTGCGCTGACGCGGGTCAAGCATGTGCGGTTGATACACAACGACACGTTCCGCGATTTACAAACATTCTTGTATGTATCTAAAATCCGCCTTGCTTGTCAATTCGGATTGTCCCGGTACGCCCGGCGGCAACGCTTCTCCCCTTGCAGAGGACACCACCATGCATCCCACCCCGATTCTTCCCCCATCGGCCCGCAGCGCGTTTGCGCTGGCGGTGCTTTCGCTCGTGCTTGTTGCCTGCGGCAAGCAGGGTGGCCAGCAGGAACATGGCGGCATGCCGCCTGCCGACGTAGCCGTCACCACGGTTGCCTTGCGCGATGTGCCGGTCGATTTCGAGTATGTCGGCCAGGTCGCGGGTTCGCGCGAGATCGAGGTACGTGCGCGCGTGACCGGCATCATTGAAAAGCGCCTGTATGAGGAAGGCACCCTGCTCAAGGCCGGGCAACCGATGTTCCTGATCGACCAGGCGCCGTTCCGCGCGCGCGTGGCTTCTGCCGAAGCGGCGCTGACGCAGGCGCAGGCGCGCCTGAAGCAGGCGGAACGCGAGTACAACCGGATCAAGCCGCTGGCCGCTGAACAGGCCGTGAGCCAGAAGGATGCGGATGACGCCGCTTCGGCCTTCGAGCTCGCGCGGGCGGCGGTGAAATCTGCCGAAGCGGATCTGACCACCGCACGCATCGACCTTGGCTATACCGAAGTCCGCGCACCGCTCGGCGGTGTCGCCGGGCGCGCGCTGAAGGTGGAGGGCGGTCTTGCTGCTGCTGGCGGCGACAGCCTGCTCGCGACGCTGGCGCAGACCGATCCGGCGCATGTGAACTACGGCGTGGGCGAGGAAGAAGCACTGCGCCTGCGCGACGAAGCCGCCAACGGCAAGCTGGTGCTGCCGAAGGACGGTTTCGCGGTGAAGCTGAAGCTCTCCGACGGCTCGATGCTCGATCGTGTGGGTCGCATCGACTTTCATGACTACAAGGCCGATTCGAATACCGGCAGCTTTGCCGCGCGTGCGAGCGTGCCGAACGCTGATGGCAAGCTGGCGCCGGGACAGTTCGTGCGCGTGATTTTGAGTGGCGCGACGCGGCCGCAGGCCGTGGTACTGCCGCAGCGCGCGGTGCTGGATTCGCCCAATGGCAAGTACGTTTACGTGGTGGGCCAGGGCAAGGAAGGCGCGACGATCGCGCAGCCGCGCCCGGTGCAGGTGGGCGAGTGGGTCAAGCTGGAGGGTGACCTGGCCAATGCCTGGGTGATCCGCGACGGCCTCAAGCCGGGTGATCAGGTCATCGTCGATGGCACCGCCCGTATCTTCTTCCCCGGCGCGCCGATCAAGGTTGGCGGCGCAGCGCCGGCAGCCCAATCCGCCCCCGCTGGCAAGCACTGAGCCGGAGGCAAGCAGCCATGTTCTCCCGATTCTTCATAGATAGGCCGATCTTCGCCTTCGTCATCTCCATCTTCATGGTGTTGGCGGGCCTGGCGGCCATGCGCAGTCTGCCGATTGCGCAATACCCCGAGATCGCACCACCTGTAGTGCAGGTGACTGCGGTTTACCCCGGCGCCTCGGCCAACGTGCTTGAGCAGACCGTCGCTGCGACGCTGGAAAACGCCATCAACGGCGTCGAAGGCATGATGTACATGCAGTCGACCTCGACCTCCAGCGGCGTGATGACGATTGCAGTGACCTTCGAGATCGGCACCAACGTCGATCAGGCGGCGCTCAACGTCAATAACCGCGTCAAGCAGGTTGAAGCCAAGCTGCCGCTGGAAGTACGACGCCAGGGCGTGACGGTGGAGAAGGGCTCTTCGTCCTTCCTGCAGGTGCTCGCGTTCTACTCGCCGGATGGCCGTTACGACGATCTCTACACCTCCAACTACGTCACCCTGAACGTGCTCGATGCGTTGAAGCGCATCCCGGGTACGACCAACGTGCAGATCTTCGGCGCGAAGGATTACGCGATGCGCGTGTGGATCCGCCCGGATCGCATGACGCAGCTGAAGGTGACGGTGGCGGACATCGCTGCCGCGCTGAACGAGCAGAACGCGCAGTTCGCGGCCGGCAAGGTGGGTCAGGCGCCGACCGGTGGCGGGCAGGAAATGGTCTACACCGTGACCACCAAGGGCCGGCTGTCGAGCGTCGAAGAGTTCGAAAACATCATCGTGCGCGCCAATCCGGACGGCTCCTCGCTGCGTCTGAAGGATGTCGCACGCGTCGAACTGGGCTCGAAGGACTACGACTTCATCGGCCGCATCAACGGCCATCCGGCAACCCTCGTCGGCATCTTCCTGCAGCCTGGTGCCAATGCACTGGATGTGGCGGCGGAGGTGAAGAAAACCGTGTCCGGCATGTCGGAGCGCTTCCCGCAAGGCTTCACCTACAGCGTTCCTTACGACACCACGCGCTTTGTCGAAGTCTCGATCCGCGAAGTGCTCAAGACGCTTGGCGAAGCAATGGTGCTGGTGTTCCTTGTCGTCTTCCTGTTCCTGCAGAACTGGCGTGCGACGCTGATCCCGACGATGGCGGTGCCGGTATCGCTGATCGGCACCTTCGCCGGCCTGCATCTGCTCGGCTATTCAATCAACACGCTGACGCTGTTCGGCATGGTGTTGTCGATCGGTATCGTCGTCGATGATGCGATCGTGGTGCTCGAAAACGTCGAACGGATCATGCACGAGGAAGGGCTGCACGCCCGCGAGGCGGCGATCCAGGCGATGAAGGAAGTGACTGGCCCGGTCATCGCGATCGTGCTGGTGTTGTGTTCGGTGTTCGTGCCGATTGCCTTCCTGGGTGGCCTGACTGGCGAGTTGTTCCGTCAGTTCGCGATCACGATTTCGATCTCGGTCACGCTGTCGGGCATCATCGCACTGACGATGACGCCGGCGCTGTGCGTGCTGATTCTCAAGCACGAGCACAAGCAGACCAACCCGTTCTTTCTGCGCTTCAACGACTGGTTCCACCGTGCCACCGGCCGCTACATCGGCGGTGTGACCTGGGTGATCCGTCGCTCGGGCATCGGTGCGGCGCTGTTCCTCGGCATGGTTGCGGTGACGGCGGGGCTGTGGAAGTTCACGCCGGGCTCGCTGGTGCCGGACGAGGACCAGGGCTTCTACATCTCGGCGGTGTTCCTGCCGGACGGCGCATCGCTTGAGCGCACCGACAAGGTCGTCAAGCAGGTCATCGACGCAGTGAAATCCAACCCGGCCAACCAGGACGTCGTGGCCTTCACGGGTTTCGACTTCATCGGTGGCGGTTACAAGAACAGTGCCGCGACGCTCTTCGTCACCCAGAAGCATTGGGACGAGCGCAACGTGCCGGTGACCGCCCTGGTCGGCGAGCTGTATGCCAAGACCGCGGGCATCAAGGAGGCGCTGGTGCTGGCCTTCCCGCCGCCGGCGATCTTTGGCCTGGGCAGCACCGGTGGCTTCGAGTTCTACATCCAGAACCGTGGTGACGGTGGCTCGAAGAAGATGGCCGAGGTCGTTGGCGCGTTCCAGGCCGCGGCTTCGCAGAGCAAGGTGCTCGCTGGCGTGCAGACGCTGTGGCGCGCCAACTCGCCGCAGCTGTACGTGGATGTGGATCGCAACAAGGCCAAGGCGCTGGGCGTGAATATCGACGATGCGTTCAATACGCTCGCAGCGTCCATGGGCACTTACTACGTCAATGATTTCAACAAGTCGGGGCGTGCCTGGCAGGTGTTGATGTCGGCCGATTCGAGCTATCGCAAGCGGCCGGACGACATCGGGCGCATCTACGTGAAGAGCAGCAAAGGCGGGATGGTGCCGCTGTCTGCCTTCGCCCATGTCGACTACACCGCGGGCCCGGATCTGCTGGAGCGCTACAACAACCTGCCGGCCGTGAAGCTGCTGGGCAATGCCGCACCGGGCTACAGCTCGGGCCAGGCCATCGCCGAGGTTGAGCGGATCGCGAAGGAAGTGCTGCCGCCGGAATTCAGCTACGACTGGACGGGCTCGTCCTACCAGGAGAAGCGGTCTTCGGGTACCTCCGGCCTTGCGCTGGGCATGGCGGTGGTGATGGTGTTCCTGATCCTGTCGGCTCTGTACGAGAAATGGTCGCTGCCGTTGTCGGTGCTGCTGGCGCTGCCGTTCGGCACCTTCGGCGCGCTGGCTGCGGTGTGGCTGCGCGGCTTCACGAACGATGTGTACTTCCAGATCGGTCTCGTGACGCTGCTGGGGCTTGCGGCCAAGAACGCGATCCTGATCGTCGAGTACGCGTTGCTGAAGAACCAGGAGGGCTTCCCGCCCGCCGCGGCAGCGATCGAAGCGGCACGCCTGCGCTTCCGCCCGATCATCATGACCTCGCTGGCCTTCATTCTCGGTGTGCTGCCGTTGGCAATCTCGCACGGTGCCGGCGCCGGGGCGCGGCAGAGCGTGGGTACCGGGGTGATGGGCGGCATGCTGGCGGCCACCTTCCTCGCGGTGTTCTTCGTGCCGCTGTTCTACAAACTCGTGATCGACCGCCGCCTGAAGACGCCGGACGATGAACTGATTGCACCCCCGCATCACCCGCTCGCCGAACTGGAGCAGGAAGGGAAGAGCCATGACTGAACGAAACAACAACGCTGACGCAATGCGCCGTGGCCGCTTTGCGCTGACGCTGGGTGCCGCCCTGGTGCTGGCCGCCTGCGCCGGTACGCCGAAGGCACCGCCGCAAATGGAACTGCCCAAGGCGGCCGAGCAAACCGCACCCGCCGCGATCACCGAGTGGTGGCACAGCTTCGGCGACCCGGTGCTGGACGCCTACGTCGCGGAAGCGCTCGCGCACAACAGCGACGTCGAACTGGCCGCCGCCCGCGTGCGCCAGTCGCGCGGTGCGCTGGCCGCGGCGCGCACCAACCTGCTGCCGACGGTGGATGTAGGTGTCACCGGCGCACGGGTGCGCAGTGCGGACGACACGCGCCAGCCGGGTCAGCCGAAGTTTGCCAACACCTTCACTGGCGGCTTCACGGTGGCGTACGAGATCGACCTGTTCGGCCGCCTTGCTGCCGAACGCGAAGTGGCAGCGCAGAACCTGGCCGCCAGCCAGTACGGCCAGGAGGTAACCCGCAGCGCGATTGCAGCGCAGACTGCACGCGCCTACTTCACGCTACGCGCGCTGGATGCCGACGAGACGCTCTACGCCGGTACCCTGAAAACCCGCGACGAGTTGCTTGCGTTGCAGAAACGCCGCTTCGATGCCGGTGTGATCGGCGCTTACGCTTACGCGCTGGTGGAGGCCGAACGTGCCAGTGTGGCCGCGGCACTGCCGAAGATCCGTGCTGCACGGGAGCAGGCTGAAGTGGCGCTCTCGCTCTTGCTCGGCCGCAGCCCCCGCGAACTTGCGGAGCGCTTGCCGGAACGCGGCAGTCCGGTGGATGTGCTGGCGCGCGCGCCGGAGATTCCGGCTGGGCTGCATGCGGAACTGCTGCAGCGTCGCCCGGATGTGCGTGCGGCCGAAGCGCAGCTCGCTGCGTCCAGCGCCAACGTCGAAGCAGCGCGGGCGCGCTGGTTCCCGTCAATCAGCCTGACTGGCTTCTTTGGTGGCGAAAGCGGCTCGCTGTCGGATCTGCTGTCGGGCGCGGCGCGCAGCTGGAACGTGGCCGGCGCGATTGCGCAGCCGCTGGTGGGGCTTGCACGCGTGTCGGCCGATGTGGATCAGGCCAAGGCTCAGCGTGATCAGGCGGAGCTTACCTACCGCCAGGCAGCGCGCCAGGCCTATGCCGATGCCTTGTCGGCGTTGTCGTCCGCACGTGGGGCACGTGAAGCCTTGCAGGCGACCGAAACCCTGCGCGACAGTCGTACCCGCGTCTATGAGCTGGCGGCGAAGACCTTCGGGGCAGGGCAGACCAGCCGGCTTGATCTGCTGGATGCGGAGCGCGAACGGCTGGAATCCGAGCGCCAGCTCGTGACAGCACGGCGCGACCGGCTGACCTCGCTGGTCGACGTCTATCAGTCGCTTGGCGGCGGCTGGAGCGAACAGCCGGGCAGCTAAAGCGGGACGCGCGGCGCGCGGAACCGGCCAGGCCTCTTCAACAAGGCTCGGACGGCTACGCGCGCCGCGTTTTTGTTTACGCGGCGCGGACGCAATCGCCGCTGGCCGCGGCGGCTGTCGTTTGATCCGGCGTTAGCCGGGCGCCCTGACCACGAACACCGAACAATCCACCTTGCGCGCAACGCGCTCGGCGACCGAGCCCAGCACCAGGCGCTGGAACCCGCGTCTGCCGTGGGAGCCGATCACCACGAGGTCGACGCCGTTGGCGGTGACTGCGTGGGCGATCTGATCGTCGGCCCGTTCGTTATCCGATTCGAGCAGTACGGTTTCAATTCTCAGGCCGGGCCGATCGAGCTTGGCGCGGGCCTCGGCAAGCACCGCTTCGCCTTCCGCTTTCCATACGCGTTTGACATCGGTGCGCGAGAGCAGCAAAGGGTCGCTGCTCTGGCGGATCGGCATTTGCCCTTCGTCGAGGGCGTGGGCAACGATAAGCAGTGCTTCATTGGCGACTGCGAGTCCGGCTGCGACATCGAGCGTTTTGGCTGATGCTTCGCTGCCGTCGATGGCGACCAGAATCTTGTGGAACATGGTGTCTTCTCCAGGCTGGCTTGGGCGCGGCCACACGATCGGGTGCACGCCGCGTTCATGGCTCGCATGCTGAACCGATAACGCCATGAGGGCTTTGTTTTGGCGCAAACGGCCCCAGCCGGCTTCAAGTCCGGGCGCCGGCGGCCGTAGATAAAGCCGGATGCCGTAAGAAGGGGAGGCCGATGCGAGCGATAACCGGGCGGGTGTGGCGAGTCGCGTTACTCGGCGTGCTGCTCGGCGTCGCATCCTGCAGCGCGCCGGAACCGGTGAAGCTGGGCTTCGTCGGCGGGTATTCCGGCCGTGTCGCCGATCTGGGCATCGACGGTCGCAACGGCGCGACGATCGCGGTCGAAGAGGTCAATGCGCAGGGCGGCATCCATGGCCGCCGCGTTGAGCTGGTCGATCGCAATGACGAACAGGATCCCGCACACGCCCGCCGTGCCGTCGAAGAGCTGATTGGCTTGAAGGTGGCCGCGATCGTGGGGCATACGACCAGCGCCATGTCGGTTGCGACGGTCGAAACCGTGACGCAGCAGCATGTCGTGATGGTGAGCCCGACGTCGACCGCAGACGAGCTGAGCGGCCGCGATGATTACTTTTTCCGCGTTGTCGCTGCCACCCGATTCAATGCCGCGCGCAACGCCAGCTACTACCTTTCGCGTGGGTTCCGGCGTGCGGCCGTGGTCTATGACCTCAACAACCGCGCCTATTCCGAGAGCTGGTACAAGGCTTTCGTGGCGCCGTTTGAAGCGGGCGGCGGCAAAGTCGTCAGCGCATTGACCTATACCTCGCGGCCGGATCTGCATTTCAGCACCCTGGCGGAAGGCTTGTTGGCCAAGTCGCCAGACGTCGTGGTGATCGTCGCCAACGGCGTGGATACGGCCCTGATTGCGCAGCAGGTGCGCAAGCGTAGTCCCACGGTGCAACTGGCTTCTGCAGAGTGGGGCGGCACCGAAAAGCTGATCGACATGGGTGGCAGCGCGGTCGAGGGCATGCTGGTGTCGCAGTACTACGATCGCTACAGCAATCGCGCCGCCTTCATCGCGTTCAAACAGCGCTATCGGGAACGCTTCTCGGACGAACCCGGCTTTGCGGCCGTGTGCGGCTACGACGCGGCGAAGATGGTGATCGCCGGGCTGATGGAGCAGCGCCCGCAGGAAGATCTCAAGCAAACGCTGCTACGCATGGGGCACTTCGAGTTGTCGCAGGGGCCGATGGCGATCGACCGTTTCGGCGACGCGAAACGCACGATCTACATCACCGCAATTCGTAACGGGCGCTACGAAGTGGTGCTGCCGCCATGAGCCGCCGTATTTCGCTCAGGCGCATCCTTTCCTGGCAGTTTGCGGCGGCGGGCTTGTTGCCCTTGGTGCTGGTGATCGTCGCGCTGCTGGGTTACTTGCTGCCGTCGTTTGAACGCACGCTGCGGGCGCGCGATCAGGTGCTCGCCAATGCGATTACCGAGCAGGTGATGAGCTTCCTTGCGGCGCCGAGCCAGGGGCTGGATACCGGCGCGGCGATGTTGCGCAAGGATTTGCCGCTTAGCCAGATCACCTCCATGTTCGATGCGCTGGCGGCAGCGCGCGGCCAGACCGGCGCGCTGATGCTGATCGACTTCGAGGGCCGCGTCGCGAGTGTGGGCCTGCCGGAGCGATGGCAGGCCTATCGCGACAACTTCATCGGGCTCTCACTCGGTAGCCAGCCCTACGTCCGGAAAGCCTTGCGGGACAACCGCCCGGTGTGGTCAGAGACCTACCTCTCGCCCGTCGGCGGGCAGATCTCGGTGGCGTTGGCGGTACCGGTTGACGGTCAGGTACTGGTGGCGGAGGTGGATGTTGACCGCTTGTCGCAAAGCGTTGCGGCTTTGCGGCAGGGCGGCAACGTTCTCGCGGTGCTGGTGGACCGGGCCGGCCGGGTGATTGCGCACCCGGATAGCGCCAAGGCGCGCGAGCAGGTCAACCTGAGCGACATCGAGCTGGTGCGAAAGGGTCTGCGTGGCGAGTCTGCCACCGGGCGTTTCACCCTTGATGGGCGCGACTACCTGGGTAGCGCTGTGCCGATTCCGGCCTTGGGTTGGGCGGCGCTGATCGGGCAACCGACCGATGAAGTGCTGGGGCCGCTTTATGCGGCGGCGGGTATCACGCTGATCGGCATGCTGCTCGCCGCAGGCCTGCTGCTTTACGTGGGCAACCGCACGGCGGGCCGCGTTGCCGGGCGCCTGAACCTGGTGGCGGCGCGCGGACGCGCGATTGCTGACGGCCGGCAGCCTGGCGCACTGCCGCCGACGAGGGTGAGCGAGTTCGCGCAGATCGGCGATTCGCTCGACACGATCTTCGAGCGGCTCCGCAGCCGCGAGGGCGAAGTGCGCGCCGGCGCAGAGCGACTGCGCACCTTGCTGGAAGGCGCGCCGATGGGCGTCATCGAGGTGCGGGTCGAGCCGGCTGGCAGGCTGGTTGTGCTTGGCGCCAATCCGCTGGTCGGCAGGGTGCTGCAGACCGATGTTGATGCGACATTGGGCCATTCGCTGCAGGGCGCTTATCCCGGGTTCGACAACACGGTTGTCGATCACGCCTGCCAGCGTGTGGTGCAGGAGGGTGGCAACGTCGCGCTGCCGGGCTATGAGTACAGCGCTGCGGGCTGCGAGCGGGTACTGGATCTCGTGATCTTCCGCCACCACGCGGGCGTGGTGGCGCTGTGCTTCCACGATGTGACCGAGCGTGTGGCCGCCGAGCGCGCGCTGCGTGATTCCGAACTGCGCTTTTCGGCGGCGTTCCTTGCGGTGCCGGACTACGTGACCTTGTCGCGCGTGTCCGATGGCACGATCTACGATGCCAACGAGGCCTTCGAGCGGATTACCGGCATTCCGCGCGGAAGCGCCATCGGGCGGACGTCGGTTGAGCTGGGCATCTTTGTGCGGCCGGAGCAACGGGCCGAGATCGGCAAGCGGGTATCAGCGTGCGGCAGGGTGGATCGGTTTCCGGTCGAGATGCGCCGTGCCGATGGCGAAGTGTTCGAGGGGGTTGTCAGTGCACGCGAGGTGAACATCGGCGGTGAGTCGTGCATGGTCGCCGTGATGCGTGACGAAACCGAAGTGCGCCGTGCGCAGCGTGCCTTGGCAGGCCTGGCCGCGGTGGCTGGGGGCAGCTCACTGCGCAGTCTGCTCGACGCGGCGGTCGAAGGGGTGGGCTCCGGGGCCGTTGCGGCGCTAGCGTGCGCGGTGTCCGACGATGCGGTCGAGCTTTCCGGATTGCTCAGCGTGGATGGCGAGGAACTGCTCGGCCGCATTCACTCGCCCGCGGTTGCCGTGGCGGTGCGGGGCGGGAGTTTTGCGGAATGGATGCCGACCGCGGCCGATGCGGCATCGCTTGCGCCCCTGCTGGGTGTGCGCGCCTACCACCTGATCGTCGCCCCGGTGTCCTCGGAAGCCCGCGGGGCAGACGCCTTGCTGGTGGCCGTGCCGCGCGCGCTGGAGTATCCGGAGACCTCGCGCTCGCTGATCCGCATGGTGGCCGAGCGTATCGGTCAGGAGTTCGCCCGCTTGCGCGCCGAGGACGACCTGCGCCGCAGCCAGCAATTGTTCAGCCAGTTGTTCCATGCCTCGCCGGTGGCGTTGTCGGTCAGCGCAATGCCGGGGCACAAACTGCTGGACTGCAACGACGTGTGGTGCCACCAGTTCGGTTATTCGGTCGAGGAGGTCGTTGGCCACACTGGCCTGGAACTGAACCTCTGGGTGAATGAGTCCGAACGCGAAGCCTTGCTGGAGGATCTGGTTCAGCGTGGCGAGAGCGCTGATCGCGAAGCCTGGATGCGACGGCGGGATGGCAGCGAGATCCTCTGCACCGTGTCGGCGCGTGTGATGCGCGACGGCGAACGCACACTGGTGATCCTGTCGCTGATCGATGTCACCGCGAGCCGTCGCAATGAACAGGCGGTCAGGCAGATCAATGCAACGCTTGAGCAGCGGGTGAGCGAGCGCACTGCACAGCTGACGCGGGCCAACCGGGATCTATCCGAGGCGCTGAGCCACCTTGAGCAGGCCAAAGATGAACTGGTGCAGTCCGAGAAGATGGCAGCCCTTGGCAGTATTGTTGCGGGCGTGGCGCATGAGCTCAACACGCCGATCGGCAACTGCCTGACGGTTACCTCGACCCTGAGCGAGGCCACCAGCGAGCTGGTGCGCGAGGCGCGCGAGGGCCTGCGGCGTTCGACCCTTCACGAGTATCTCGTAACGGCCGAGCAGGCGAGCGACATCCTGCTGCGCAACCTGTCGCGCGCCGCCGAGCTGGTGGCCAGCTTCAAGCAGGTGGCGGTCGATCGCGCGAGTTCGAACCGGCGCAGTTTCCGTGTAGCCGAAGTGATGGACGAGACGCTCCTGATGCTGCGGCCGACCCTGAAGCTCAAGCCCTACGAGGTGGAGACAACGATCGAGTCGGACTTGTCGATGGACAGCTTCCCGGGGCCACTCGGGCAGGTGCTGACAAACCTTGTAAACAACGCGATCGTTCACGGCTTCGACGGGCGCACCGAGGGCCGAGTGCGGATCGAGGCGAGGGCCGATGGCGAGCACCAGATCCGGATCTCCGTTCGCGACGATGGCATCGGCATGAGCGAGGCGATGCAGCGCCGCGTGTTCGACCCCTTTTTCACGACCAAACTCGGGCGTGGCGGAAGCGGGCTGGGCATGCACATCGTGCACACCATTGTCACCGGTTTGCTGGGCGGTACCGTTGAGTTGCAGAGTGCCGAAGGGCAGGGAACGACCGTTACGCTGGTGGTGCCGAAGGTGGCGCCACCTCAATGATGGTGCCAACCGCGCGGGCCAGCTGTTCGGTCTTCTGTGCCATGTCGTGATCCGTGTCGACGAAGCGCGCCGCAATCTCGCGGAAGCGATCCTGGATTGCGAGGAAGGCGTCCACGATATCCGGGTCGAAGTGGCTGCCACGGCCATCCTGGATGATGGCAACCGCTTTCTCGTGCGGCATCGCCGCCTTGTAGACGCGGCGCGAGATCAGTGCGTCATACACGTCCGCCACCGCCATCAGCCGCGCGGAAAGCGGAATCGCATCGCCGCTCAACCCCTCCGGGTAGCCACTGCCGTCCCACTTTTCCTGGTGTGAGTACGCGATGTCCTTGGCGTGCTTGAGGAAGGGCACTTCCATGCCGAGCTGCCGTTCCGCATGCAGGATCGCGTCGCGCCCGAGCGTTGTGTGCGTCTTCATGATCTCGAACTCATCGGGCTCGAAGCGGCCCGGCTTGAGCAGGATGCGGTCCGGGATGCCAACTTTGCCGATGTCGTGCAGCGGTGCGGACTTGAACAGCGCGTCGATCGTACGGTCGTCCAGCTCGGCGGCGAAGCGCGGGTGACATTGCAGTTCGCGCGCCAAGGCGTCGACGTAGAACTGCGTGCGACGAATATGGTTGCCGGTTTCGTTGTCGCGCGTTTCCGCCAGCGAAGCCATCGCAAGGATCGTAACGTCCTGGATCGCCTGCACTTCGCGGGTGCGCCGCTGAACCTCGGCTTCGAGGAAGGCATTCTTGTCGCGAAGGAAGTCGGCGCTGGCCTTCACCACCAGATGCGTGTGCACCCGTGCCAGCACGATCGGCGGGCTGATCGGTTTGGTGATGTAGTCGACGGCGCCCAGATCGAGGCCCTTCTTCTCGTCTTCGGGATCGGTCTTGGCGGTGAGGAAGATCACCGGGATATCGCGCGTGGCCGGTTGCTCCTTGAGCCGCTGGCAAACCTCGTAGCCGTCCATGCCCGGCATCATGATGTCGAGCAGGATCAGGTCGGGCGGTGAGGTGGACTCGGCGATCTTCAACGCCTTCTCGCCGTTGTTGGCGATCTTGACCTTGTAGCGGTCCTTGAGCAGTTCGCTCATCAGCGAGAGGTTGTCCGGCGTGTCGTCTACCACCAGCAGGGTGGGGCGCTTTGCCCCGTCGAGCGTGTTGTCCATGTCGTTCCTCGCTTCAGTCCAGGCTCACGCCGGCATGCGCCGCTGCAATCTGCAGCGCGCTGAGGGCAGCTTCAAAGTCAAAGCCGCGAATCTGGGCGGCCAGGTTTTGACCTGCTTCGCCGAACGCGGCGAGCAGTAGGTCGGAGTGCTTCTCGAACAGGTCGCAGGCTTCAGAATCGTCGTCGGCCAGCAGCGCGGCAAGCTCCCGCAGCACTGCACCCAACTGCTCGGTGTCGACCGTCTGCGCCGTCGCTGACGCTTCTGCGGGCACTGCGGCCTGGAGCTGCTCGACCAGGCTCGTGAGCGGGTGCCGCAGGCGTTCGAGCGCAGCGTTGATCGCTTCGTCGCCGGCGCGCGTGTGGATTGCTGCTTCCAGCCCCGCAGCGAGTTCCTGAATGGCGGTTGCACCGATGTTTCCCGCTACACCCTTGGTGGTGTGCGCGATGCGCTCGGCAGTGGCCAGGTCCCCGGCGGCGAGCGCTGCGCGCACATCGTCGCAACTGTTCGCCTGGCCCTTGATGAACTTGCGCAGCATGTTGAAGTACAGCGCACGCTTGCCCAGCGTGCGGCGCAGGCCGGCTTCGCAGTCCAGGCCGTCAATCAGTGGCAGCGGCAAGGATTCCGCTTCGGCTGCAGGCGCTCGCGTGTCGGTCGGCTTCGCGGTCGCGGCACTCTGGTCACGCGGCGATATCCACTTGATCAGGGTCGCCCACAGCGCGTCTGGCTCGATCGGCTTTGCGATGTGGTCGTTCATGCCCGCCTCGATACAGCGCTCGCGGTCCGCCTGCATCGCATTGGCGGTCATGGCCACGATCGGCATGGCGGCAAACTGCGCGTCGCCGCGAATGCGCCGTGTGGCGGTGACGCCGTCCATCACCGGCATTTGCATGTCCATCAAAACCAGATCGTAGGGCGCGCGGGCGAGACAATCGATCGCGATCGCGCCATCGTCCGCGATATCAACGATGAAGCCGGCGTCGCGCAGGAGTTCGCTCGCGACTTGCTGGTTGAGGTCGTTGTCTTCAACCAGCAGGATGCGGGCGCCACGGCGGCTTTCGAGTTGAACCACCAACTCGTCCGGAGCGCGGACAAAGCTCGTGTCGCCGGGTCCGTCGGCATGGCTTCCCAGCGTACGGATGGCGGTGTCGAACAGCGTCGAGGCGTTCACCGGCTTGATCAGGATCTCGTCGAGGCCGGCGTCTTCCGCGCCGCGCATCACTTCCTCGCGGCCATACGCGGTCACCATGACCAGATGCGGCGTCGTGTTCAGCGGCATCGCGCGTATCTTTCGCGCCGTCTCGATGCCATCCATGCCGGGCATGCGCCAGTCGAGGAATACGATCTCGAACGCGTCGCCGCGCTCGTCGGCCGCCTTGATCTCGTCCAGCGCCTCAAAGCCACTGGGTGCCTGCGCAACGCGGAAGGTCATCGACTCGAGCAGATCCGACAGCACCGCGCGGGCGTTGGCGTTGTCGTCGACAACCAGCACTGCGCGGTTGCGCAGATCGGGCGTCGGCACGAGCTTGCGCGTCTGTGCCTCGCCCTTCAGGAAACGGGCAGTGAACCAGAAAGTGCTGCCTTTGCCCGGTTCGCTGTCGCAGCCGACGCCGCCACCCATCAGCTCCGCCAGCCGCTTGCTGATCGCCAGCCCGAGCCCGGTGCCACCGTACTTCCGGGTGGTGGAGGTGTCCGCCTGCTGGAAGGACTGGAAGAGGCGCGCGCGCTGCTCTTCGCTCAGGCCGATGCCGGTGTCGCGCACGGCGAAGCGCAGCAGCACATCGTCCTCCGTGTTCTCGAGCACCCGCACGACGACGTCGATCTCACCCGTCTCGGTGAATTTGACGGCGTTGTTGGCGTAGTTGATCAGGATCTGGCTGACCCGCAATGGGTCGCCGCGCAGGGTTTCGGGCACCGTCTTGTCGACATCGAAAACCAGCTCCAGACCTTTGGCGGTGGCCTTCTCGGCGATCAGGTTCGCGACATTGTCGAGCACCTTCTCAAGCTCGAAATTGGTCGACTCGATACCGAGTTTGCCGGCTTCGATCTTCGAGAAATCCAGGATGTCGTTGATCACGCCGAGCAGGTGTTGGCCGGACTGCTGGATCTTGCTGATGTAGTCGCGCTGCCGCGGCGTGAGTTCGGTCTTCATCGCCAGATGCGACATGCCGATGATCGCGTTCATCGGCGTGCGGATCTCGTGGCTCATGTTCGCGAGGAAGTCGGACTTCATCTGCGTCGCCTCTTCGGCGATCTCGCGTGCGCGGCGCTGAGCCTCAAGCGCAGCGCGCCGCTCGGTCACGTCGTAGAACCAGGACAGCAGGCAACGTTCGCCCTCGTGCTCGATGAAGCGCGAACTGATCAGGGCCCAGAAGCTCGTACCATCGGTACGCCGGAGTTCCGTTTCCTGGTCGCGGATCTCGCTGCCGTCCCGCAGCCGTTCGAGCAGCAACTGGCGTTGTTCGGGGTGCGCCCAGAAATCGATGAAGCTGCGGCCCACCGCGGTATCCGATTCCAGCCCCAGCAGGCTTGCGAGCTTGCGGTTGCAGAAGCGCACCGTGCCGCCCTCGGCGACGATGCCGACGCCGGCCGGACTGTCCTCCAGCATCGCGCGCAGCCGGGCTTCGTTCTCGGCCACCGCGCGCTCGGCCTGCTTCATGCGGGTGATGTCGACGATGACGCCGACGAGGCCGGCCGGTTTGCCATCGGCGTCCGCAAAACCGGTTGTCGAGTAGAGCGCGTCGTGTACCCGCCCGTCGGCGAACTGCATCGAGGTTTCGCGTTCCTGATGCGCGATGCGGGCGATGATGTCCTCGTCCTCGCGTTGGTATTCGACTCGCGCGGCTTCCGGAATGTAGTCAAGCTCAAGCACCCGCTTGCCGACAAAGGCCTCGCGCTTCACCCCGAAGGTCTGCTCGTAGTTGCGATTGCAGCCGATGAAGCGGGTATCCGCGTTCTTGTAGAACACGGCGTTGGGCATCGCATCCATCAGCGCCTGGGTTACCGCAAGCTGGCGTTCAACATTTTCTTGCGCGGCTTTCAGGTCGGTCAGGTCGCTGGCCATCAGCACGGCGTCGAGGAAGCTGCCGTCGGGCGCGTGGATCGCCGATACCACCAGCTCGGCCCAGCGCGTCTCACCGGACGCCGCGACGAAGCGCGTGACGACCCGGAAGACCGCTGTTTCGCCGTGCACCAGCCGGGTGTAGCGGGACGCGAAGTCACGGAAATCGTCCGCATGGACCAGCGCTTCGATGTTGGTGCCCGGCAGCGTGTCGCGCTGAAGCCCAAGCCCCTCTGCAAAGGCCGGGTTGCAGCGTTTGATCGTGCCGCCGGCATCGCAGCTCGCGATGCCGGTTCCGGCGTTCTCCACCAATGCACGGAAGTAGGCCTCGCGTTCGGCGAGCTCAGCGGTGCGCAGCGTCACCTTGGCTTCAAGCGTGCGGTTCGCTTCTTCAAGCTCGCCGGTGGCCGCCTGCAACAAGCCGCGCATGGCCTCCTGCGCCTGCGCCAGTTGCGCGACTTCCGATAGCTTCGCGCCAACTTCGACGGGGTCCGCCAGTTCCAAGCGTCCGATGCGTTCCGCCTCGCTGGAAAGCTCAGCGAGTGGCTGGCTCACGTTGGCAGCCATGCGCCGCGCGACAACGAACCCGAGTCCCCACAAGCCGATCAGAATCAGCAGTGCGGGGACGAGCAGGCGCCGGCTGCTGCCGATGAAGTCTGACACCGGCATCACGGTGACTGCGACAAAACGTTGGTCGCCCGCGTGGATGCGGATCATCCGGGCGAACCAGTCGTCCGATACGCCATTTGGCCGGAAGCGGCTCAGTTGCACGTCGACGCCGCCGCTTTCCTTCCAATGCTTGAACGCGCCGGCGAGGACTGTGAACGGGGACGTCGCAATCGGTTGCAGCGCAACCTGACGCAGCGCTGCGTCGTCGCTTGCGGCCGGGTGGTTCGGCGCGCCGATGATCGCACCGTCGTCCATCAACACGGCCACACGGCCGTTGGTGCCAACGGTCATGCTGCTGGTCAGGCGCGAGAAGTCCTGCAGCAGGACGTCGACCGCATACACATAACGAATCCCGGTTGCCGGATCGCGCCAGCGAGCCGACGCCGTGATGCCTGGTTCGCCAGTTGTCCGGAAGCGGTAGGGGGCGGTCCACACCACCTGCATGTCGTCCTTGGCCGCCATGGCTTTCTGGAACCAGGGGCGCTTGCGCGGATCGTAGTCAGACTGCTCCCAATCTTCCGAAAGCTGATCGAGGGTTGGGCCAAATTCAATCCAGAGGTGCCGGTTGCCCCATTCCGCGATACGTGATACCCGGTTCTTCCAACCGCTTGGTGTCTTGAGCAGGAGGATTTCATCGCCGTTCTCGCTCGCGATGTGAACCGATCCGATCAGCGGCCGGCGCAGGATGACTTCCACATTGAGCCGGTTGAAGGTGGACTGATCGGCGGCATTGATTACGCGGCTCTGGCCCCAGCCCGCCGCCGTCAGGACGTTGCGTTCGACCGATGCCACCGCGTCGCTGATGCGCTCTTCAACGCGTGCGCCAGCGCGCTGCGCGTCTGACGATGCGAGGTTGATCAGCATCGGCCGCGCCTGGAGGAAGTAGAACAGCAGCGCGAAGGACGTGACCGAAAGCAGCACCAGCAGCACGATCTGTCGCGTCAGACGCTGGCGCAGGCTCGGCAGGCGCTTGGCTGAAGGCGTGGTCATCGTTTGCGCATCCTCCGTCGCGGCGGCCGAAGCCGGAGGTGTCCATGCGGGCCGCAATGCGCGGCAGTATTCCACCGAGTGGCGATCGTGCATAGCGGGATGCCGGCACCCGCGAGCGTTGCTCCGCATTTTCCTCGCGACGACAGCTCGTCGCGGCCAGCTGAGCTACGCTGGAACTCTTGGACAATCGATGAATGGGGATGTTCATGCAGTTGGCAGGCAATGTATTCGTCGTAACCGGCGCGGCTTCTGGTCTGGGGGCAGCGGTCGCGCAAGCGTTTGCAGCGGCGGGTGGCAAGGTCGTCGGGATCGACTTGCGCGCACCGGAAGTGCTGCCGGAAGGCCTCGCCGCGTTCGAGCAGGCCGATGTGTGCGACGCCGATGCGATGCAGGCGGCGTTGGCGCGGGCTGCCGAGTTGGGGCCGCTACGCGGCGCGGTTCATTGCGCCGGCATTGCGCCGGCCGCGCGGGTGGTGGGGCGTGAGGGCCCGCATGATCTGGCGCTGTTCCGCAAGGTGATCGAGGTCAACCTGATCGGCAGCTTCAATCTTGCGCGTCTTGCAGCGGATGCCATGTCGAAGAACGAGCCGCTGGCCGATGGCGAGCGCGGTGTGATCGTGATGACCGCGTCGGTTGCGGCCTTTGATGGCCAGATCGGGCAGGCGGCCTACACCGCATCCAAAGCGGGGGTTGCCGGGATGACCTTGCCGATCGCGCGCGAGCTGGCGCGCTTCGGCGTGCGGGTGGTCACGATTGCGCCCGGCATCATGCAGACGCCGATGATGGCGGGCATGTCGCAGGAGGTTCAGGATGCACTCGGCGCCGCGGTGCCGTATCCGCCGCGCCTCGGGCGCCCCGACGAATATGCCGCACTGGCGCGGCATATCGTCGAGAACGTCTATCTCAATGGCGAGGTGATCCGGCTGGACGGCGCGATCCGCCTCGCGCCGAAGTAGTGCGAGGGTTCAGTGCCCTGAGGCGCCACGTGCGCCGAAGGGCGGCCGTGCCATCCATGCCACGAGGATCAGCGCGCCCATGATCGCGCCGGACAGCATCATCAGGTCGTTGGTGGCCATCAGATGCGCTTGCCCGGTGACGACGCGGTCGACCTGAGCCAGCGCTCCGGTGCGGTCGCCGATCAGGCTTTGCCACTGACTCAGGTAAAGGTCGGTTGCCGGGTTGCCCGGATTGAAGTTCTCCGACAGCTGGGCGTGGTGCAGGGTGGTGCGGTGATCCCACAGCGACACCATCACCGCAGTACCGAAACTCGACCCGATGTTGCGCATGAAGCTCTGCAGGCCCGACGCTGCCGCCATGTCGGCCGGAGCGATGCCCGAGAGACTGATCGTGAACAGCGGCAGGAAGAAGCAGCTGATCCCCAGGCCGATGAAGAGTCGCGCAAGACCGAGCGTCCAGAAGTCAACATCCGGCGTGAAACGCGCGCTCCAGACCGAACTGGCGGCGAACACCAGCATGCCGAAGGTCACCACGTAGCGCGCATCGGTGCGGTGGATGTTGGCGCCCAGCACCGGGCCCAGCATGACGCCGAACACGCCGGAGAACGCGATCACCTTGCCAGCCCACAGCGGTGTGTAGCCGACCTCGCTTTGCAGCCACAACGGTTGCACGACCACGACGCCGAAGTAGGCCACCATGCCGATCGTGATGCAGGCAACGCCGATTGAATAGTTGCGATGGCGGAACATGCGCAGATCGACCAGCGGGTGCTTTTCGCCCAGTTCCCAGATGACGAGGAAGGTGAGCGCGACAAACGAGATCAGTCCGAGCGTGATGATCTCGGGCGATTCGAACCAGTCAAGCTCGTTGCCCCGATCCAGCAGCACCTGCAGCGCGCCCACGCCGACCACCAGCAGCGCGAGGCCGATGCGGTCGAGCGGTAGCTGCATGCGTGGTGTTTCGCGCTTGCGCAGCAAGCTCCACGACATGCCAGCGACCAGCAGCCCGAAGGGCAGGTTGATCAGGAACACCCAGTGCCACGAGTAGTGCTCGGTGATCCAGCCGCCGGCAAGGGGGCCGACGATTGGCGCCAGGATGGTGGTCATCGCCCAGAGCCCCATTGCCATGCCGCGCCGGTTCGGTGGATAGATGCTCGCCATCAGCGTTTGTGACAACGGGATCATCGCCGCCCCGAACGCGCCCTGGGCGACCCGCGCGACAACCAGCATCGGGAAGCTGAATGCAAGGCCGCACACCAGTGACGTTGCAGTGAACAGCAGCGTCGCGGTGACGAACATGCGTACTTGGCCATAACGCAACGCGAGCCAGCCCGTCATCGGCAACAGGATCGCCTCCGACACCGCGTAGGAGGTGATTACCCAAGTTGCCTGTGTGTAGCTGACACCCAGATCACCGGCGATGGTGGGCACCGACACATTCGCGATCGTCAGATCGAGAATGTTCATGAAGGAGCCGAGCCCGAGTGCGATCGTCGCCAGGATCAGCTGGCCGACGCTCAGTGGCGCCGGTTCGCTGCGACCGTCCAGACTCATTTGCGTGCGTCGCTCGCGCGGTTGGCGGCAATGATGCGTGCAATGCGGACATCCGCCTCGCGGGCCTGGGCGGCAAACACGTCGGTCTGCTGCGGTGATCCGCTGCGCACCGCCCGCGCCAGCACCTCACCGTTGCGCGAATGCGTATCGAGCGTGGCATGCATCGACAGCCCGACTCGAAGCGGGTGATCCGCCGTCTCGGCGGGGTTCAGGGCGATGCGCACCGGTACGCGCTGCACGATCTTGATCCAGTTGCCGGACGCGTTCTGAGCCGGCAGTACGCTGAACACGCCGCCGGTGCCTGACGCGAGGCCGACCACGTGGCCTTCGAACTGCACCGAGCTGCCATAGAGATCGGATTTCAACGTAACCGGCTGGCCAATGCGTACGTCCGCAAGCTCGGTCTCCTTGAAGTTCGCCTCCACCCACATTTGGTCCGGTGGAACGATCGTCATCATCGGCGCGCCTGCGGCCACGCGGGCACCGACCTGCACCGTACGCTTCGCGATATGGCCGCTTACCGGCGCCACGATCGTCGTGCGTGCCAGCGCAAGCCACGCATCGCGTACCTTGGCCGCTGCCGCGGCGACGCGCGGGTGCCCTTCGAGCGAGGTATTGTCGACCAGCGCCTGAGCGCCGGCGCGCTGTTGCTGCGCTTGTTCAAGGCCGGACTCCGCCTCGGTCACCGCCGCGCGTGCCGCCAGTTGGGCGGCTTCGGCGTTTTGCAGTGCTGTCTTTGCGGCCTGCAGTGCTTCCGGCGAGATGAACTTGTCGCGTTGCAGCTTCTCGCGCCGCGCGTACTCGTCCCGTGCCTGCTGCAGTGCTATCTGGGCCTGTTCGGCCTGGTAGCGCATGCGCTCGATATCGGCACGGCGCTGCGAGACCTGCGCGGCGGACTGGTTTTCGCCGAGGTAAAGGCCGCGTACGCCGCGCACGGCGTCAGCCAGCGCGGCTTCTGCCGCCTGCAGGGCGACACGGGCGTCCGCATCGTCCAGGCGGACCAGCGGTTGCCCGGCCCGCACGAAGTCGGTGTCGTCGGCCAACACTGCACTGACGCTGCCGCTGACCTGCGGCGCAATCTGCACCAAGTTGCCGCCGACGTAGGCGTTATCCGTTGAAACGTAGAACCGACCGTGCAACGCCCAGTAGGCAGCAAAGCTGATTGCGGCAAGCCCGAACAGGCCTGCGACCATGCGCAGGGCGCGCTTTCGCGGGGCGCCGTTGCCTTGTTGCTGGCTCATTTGTGCACCTCGTTGCAGCGAGCGGCGTCCGCGCCGGGCAGTTGTTCCATATGGCGTGTCCATTTGCGCAGTTGCGCCGCGAGCGCAGCGACATCGCCGCCGCCTGCCGGCGGCACCAATTCGCCATAGAGGCGCCAGATCTGCGGGAAGATCGCGCGAACGCGCTCGATGCCCTGCGCCGTCATGCGGATATCGATCGAACGCCGGTCGACCGCGCTAGGGACGCGTTCCACCCAACCGCCGGCCACAAGTTCGTCGGTCAGCCTGGTCATGTGCGGCCGCGAGAGGCACACCGCCTGACTGACGCGCGACGGGTTGTCGGTAGCGTCGTCCGCGCTGTAGATCGACATCAGCACCGACCACGCGGTGCTGTTGAGGCCGTGCGAGTGCATCAGCGCATCCACATGCTCTTGGATGCCGCGGGCGAGGTGCGTCACGAGGCGCAGCAACATCACTTCCGGATACGGCAGATCCGGGTGCTGCGCGCGCACGGCATCGATGCGCGCCTGGTAGTGGTCGAATGGGATCATGTTGGGGTAGATAGTTACTTTGGTAACTATTTTTGCATGAGCCCGGCTACTTGTCCAAACCGTGTGTTGCCGATCATCTGGGTGCCGCGAACGGGCGATCTGCTAGGCTCGCGCCCGTGCCGCCAGAACCGGAGTCTTACGTTTGACCGAGTATCGCCCTGTCAGTGAGCCGCAGACCTGCTACCACTGCGGCCTTCCGATTGCGCCGGGGACGCAGATCTTCGTTTCCATCGACGGTGTGCCGCGCGCCATGTGCTGCGCGGGTTGCGAAGCTGTGGCGAGCGCCATCGTTGCCGGTGGTCTGGCGGATTACTACCGCCACCGCGATGCCTTGCCGGAGGCCCGCCGCGAGGCGATGCCGGCCGAACTCAAGAACCTCGGTCTGTTTGACCATGCGGAGTTTCAGAAGGGCTTCGTGCGCGAGATTGGCGAGCATGAGCGCGAGGCGGATCTGATCCTCGAAGGCATCACCTGTGCCGCGTGTGTGTGGCTCAACGAGCAGCATCTCGCACGCCAGCCGGGGGTGACGGCAGTGCAGGTCAACTACGCCACCCGCCGCGCGCGGGTGCGCTGGGACCCGGCGCAGACCAAGTTGTCCGAGGTGCTGGCCGCGATTGCCTCGATTGGGTATCGGGCCCACCCCTACGACGCTCGCAAGAGCGAACAACTTGCGGTCAAGGAGCGGCGCACCGCGCTGTGGCGCCTGCTGGTCGCCGGCCTCGGCATGATGCAGGTGATGATGTACGCCTTTCCGGTGTACATCGCGCGCGATGGCGACATGACGCCCGACGTGCTGTTCCTGATGCGGTGGGCGAGCCTGGCGCTGACGCTGCCGGTGGTGCTGTATTCGGCGGCACCGTTCTTCCAGCACGCCTGGCGCGACATCAAGCTGCGTCGCTTGGGCATGGATGTGCCGGTGGCGCTAGGCGTCGGTGCAGCGTTTATCGCAAGTCTGTGGGCCACCTTGGTGGGCGGCGGCGAGGTGTATTTCGACTCGGTCACGATGTTCGTCTTCTTCCTCCTGTGTGGCCGCTTTCTTGAAATGGTGGCGCGCCAACGCGCAGTGCGCGGTGCCGAGGAACTTGGGCGTGTCGTGCCGACCTTCGCGGCACGCTTCACGAACTGGCCTGCGAGCCAGACTGAGGACGTTCCGGTCATCTCGCTCGCCGCTGGCGACATGTTGCGCATCAAGCCCGGCGAGGCCATTCCGGCCGACGGCACGGTGGTCGAAGGGCAGAGCGAAGCCGATGAATCCTGGCTCACCGGCGAGAGCCGTGCGGTGCCGAAGGGCGTTGGCGACCGGGTCGCCTGCGGCAGCATCAACGGCAGCGGGCCGTTGGTGCTGCGTGCCGAGCATGTCGGTGAGGAAACGCGAATCGCATCGATCCGTCGCTTGATGGAACGTGCTTCCGCGGAGCGCCCTCGTATCGTCGAACAGGCAGACGCCTTTGCTGCGCGCTTTGTTCTGGCGCTGATTGTTTTGGCCGCCGGCGCCGGGCTTTATTGGTGGATCGTCGAACCATCGCGCGCGATCTGGATCTTCGCTTCGGTACTGGTGGTGAGTTGTCCGTGTGCGTTGTCGCTGGCCACGCCTGTCGCGCTGACGGTTGCGACCGATGCGTTGGCCCGGGTTGGCCTGCTGGTCACTCGCGGTCATGCCATCGAAACCCTGGCGCGTGCAGACCTGTTTGCATTCGACAAGACCGGCACCCTGACGCAGGGGCGTTTGACCTTGGCTGGTGTTCGTCAGGCGCCCGGCGAATTGAATGCGCTTGCCGTTGCGGCGGCGCTGGAGCAGGCGTCAGAGCATTTGATCGGCCGCGCGGTCGTCCGTGCGGCGACTGGGGCTCAGCCGGTGAACGTGGATGGTCTCCGTTCAGTGCCGGGGCGGGGCGTGGAAGGCAATCTTGCCGGCGAGCGTTTGCGGGTCGGCAATCGCGGCTTCGTCGAGGAGGTTGCAGGCAAAGCGCCGTCCTGGGTCGAACTGGACTCTGCCCTGACAACGGTCTACCTGGGTGGCGAGCGCGGCTGGCGGGCACAGTTTTCGTTCGACGACGCGTTGCGTCCGGATGCGGTGGCGCTTCTCGCGGGGCTGGCGTCCGACGGCGCGACGCTCGCGATGCTCAGCGGGGATTCACCTGACGCGGTGCGTGGCGTCGCCCGCCAACTCAATCTTCCGGATGCTCGTGGCGGATTGCTGCCGGAGGATAAGCACGAGGCCGTCCGCAGTTGGCAGGCGGGGGGGCGGACAGTGGCGATGGTGGGTGATGGCATCAACGATGCGCCGGTCCTCGCGCAAGCCCACGTCTCGGTTGCGATTGGCAGCGGTACCGAACTGGCACGCACCCAGGCGGACTTGATCCTGCTTGGCGAGACGCTTCGTCCTCTGTTGGTCGGGCGGCACGTTGCGAAGCGCACGCTCGCCGTTATCCGGCAGAATCTGGCGTGGTCCTTCGCGTACAACGTGCTGGCAATCCCTGCGGCGATGTCGGGTTGGGTGACGCCCTGGATGGCAGGGATCGGTATGTCGGCGAGTTCGCTCTTGGTGGTGTTGAACGCGCTTCGCCTGCGACGGACCAGCCATCACCACTGAAACGGCCCGGGGGAGGGGCGCACGGGTGGAAATTCTCTATTTGCTGATTCCGTTGTCGGTCGTGCTGGTCTTCTTGATCGGCGTCGTCTTGTGGTGGTCGGTGCGTTCGGGTCAGTTCGATGACCTGGAGGGCCCCGGTTATAGGGTGCTGATGGATGACGATTCGGCTCCGAAACCCGAAGGAACAACCCCGAAAGATGATGCGTTGCATCAAACGCAACAGTAGTCGCCGGTACCCGTTGACCTCTGTCAATGCAGCGAGGCAGCTCTCCGCGGATACTGTTCGCAACTGAGTGAGTGGGGCCGCAAAGCCCGTCGGGCTTGCTTGTCCCCGCTCGGTACTGTCTCTCTGTTGGGGTTGGGGGTGCGCTGTTGCGCACCCTTTTTTTGTCGACCCTCCGCCACAGCGCTGTTAAAATTTGCAGTGCAACACTACCGCCAGTTGATGGTGGTCAAGAAACAGGCGGGAACTCCCAATAACATCGCTCGCACGATGCGCCCGTTTAGTTTCAAGGGGGGTGGTGCATCGTTCTTACATTCCGCTGCTGAGGAAATCCAAGATGCAATCGCAAGCGACTTACAACTATGGAGTCGTGCGGCAGTTTGCCGTCATGACCGTGGTTTGGGGGATAGTCGGCATGCTGGTTGGGGTCATCATTGCTGCCCAACTGGTCTGGCCGGAATTGAATTTTGCCGAGTGGTTCCATTTCGGCCGTTTGCGTCCGCTTCATACAAACGCCGTGATTTTTGCGTTTGGCGGATGCGCGCTGTTTGCGACGTCTTACTACGTTGTGCAGCGTACCTGTCACACAACCTTGTTTGCGCCCGCGCTGGCTTCCTTCACCTTCTGGGGTTGGCAGCTGGTGATCGTTCTGGCTGCGATTACGCTTCCGCTCGGCATCACCTCGGGCAAAGAGTACGCGGAGCTGGAGTGGCCGATTGACATTCTGATCACGCTGGTCTGGGTGTCCTACGCGATCGTGTTCTTCGGCACCGTTGCCAAGCGCAAGACCTCGCATATCTACGTTGCCAACTGGTTCTACGGTGGCTTCATCCTCACAGTGGCGCTGCTGCACGTGGTGAACTCGGCTGAAATCCCGGTCACCCTGTTCAAGTCCTACTCCGCTTACGCCGGTGTGCAGGACGCGATGGTGCAGTGGTGGTATGGCCATAACGCAGTCGGCTTCTTCCTGACCGCGGGCTTTCTCGGAATGATGTACTACTTCGTTCCGAAGCAGGCCGGCCGGCCGGTGTATTCCTACCGCCTGTCGGTGGTGCACTTCTGGGCGCTGATCTTCACGTACATGTGGGCGGGTCCGCACCACCTGCACTACACGGCGTTGCCTGACTGGACCCAGTCGCTGGGTATGGCTTTCTCGCTGATCCTGCTGGCGCCGAGTTGGGGCGGCATGATCAACGGCATCATGACCCTCTCGGGCGCATGGCATAAGCTGCGCGACGATCCAATCCTGAAGTTCCTCGTCACCTCGCTGGCCTTCTACGGCATGTCGACCTTCGAAGGTCCGATGATGTCGATCAAGACCGTGAATGCGCTGTCTCACTACACCGACTGGACGATTGGCCACGTGCACTCTGGCGCACTGGGTTGGGTGGCCATGGTGTCGATCGGTTCGATCTACTACCTGCTGCCGAAACTGTGGGGCCGCAACGAGATGTATTCGACGCCGCTGGTTACGCTGCACTTCTGGGTGTCGACGATCGGTGTCGTGCTCTACATCGCCTCGATGTGGGTGGCGGGTGTGATGCAGGGCCTGATGTGGCGCGCAACGAACTCCGATGGCACGCTCACTTATGCGTTTGTCGAAGGTGTGAAGGCGAGCTATCCCTTCTGGCAGATCCGTCTGCTCGGCGGCACGCTCTTCCTCGCAGGCATGTTCATTATGTTCTACAACATGGTGCGCACGATTGCCGGCCAGAAAGCCTACAACGCTCCGGTGATCGCACCGGCAGCCGCACACTGAGCCAGGAGACCTGAATCATGGCAATGAATCACGAACTGGTCGAAAAGAACCTCGGCTGGCTCATCGTTCTGACCATCCTGACCGTCAGTGTTGGCGGTCTGGTCGAGATCGTTCCGCTGTTCTTCCAGAAATCAACGACCACGCCCGTCGAGGGCGTGAAGCCCTACGACCCGGTCCGTCTGGTCGGCCGTGACATCTACATCCGCGAAGGCTGCTACAACTGCCACTCGCAGATGATTCGTCCGTTCCGCGCAGAAACCGAGCGCTATGGTCACTACTCGGTGGCAGGTGAGTTTGTGTACGACCACCCGTTCCAGTGGGGTTCCAAGCGCACCGGCCCGGATCTGGCGCGCGTGGGTGGTCGCTATTCGGATGACTGGCACAAGGTGCATCTGCGCAATCCGCGCGATGTGGTGCCGGAATCGAACATGCCTGCCTTCACCTGGCTGGATCGGCCCGTCAAGTCGGACGACATCGAGAAGAAGATGTCTGCGCTGCGTACGGTTGGCGTGCCTTACACCGATGCCGAGATCGCTGGCGCCCGCAAGCAGCTTGAGGGTGTGACCGAGCTGGATGCGCTGGTTGCGTATCTGCAAGGCATGGGCACCGCGCTGAAGAGTGTGAAGTGACGGAGGGGGCAGCCATGGATGCGACGACGATTCACTCGCTCTCTACGCTAGTCAGCTTCATCCTGTTCATCGGGATCTGCTGGTGGGCCTATAGCGGGCATTCGAAGCGCCGCTTCGATGAAGCTGCCCGGATTCCGTTCGACGACGAGGAGGGCGACGTGCATGTTGCCGCCTCGGACTCCAACAAAGGATGACGCATCATGAGTGATTTCATTTCCCCGTTCTGGGGCTACTACGTCACGGTGCTGGTCTCGCTGAGTCTGCTGTTCTGCGCGTTTGTGCTCTCGCAGAACATGACCAAGAAGCAGGCTGGCCCCGTCGAGCTGCACGGTCATGTGTGGGATGAGAACCTACAGGAATGGAACAACCCGCTGCCGCGGTGGTGGATGTATCTGTTCTGGATCACGATCTTCTTTGCACTCGGCTACTTCCTGCTGTTCCCGGGCTTCGGTTCGTTCGGCGGCAAGTTCGGCTGGACCGCTCATGGTCAGTACGATCTTGAGAAGGCAAAAGCTGATAAGGCGTTCGACGACAAGTTTTCGCGTTTTGCGCAGATGGACGTGAAAGCGATTGCGGCCGATCCCGAAGCTCGCGAAATGGGTAAGCGCCTCTTCCTGACGTACTGCCAGCAGTGCCACGGTTCGGACGCAAAAGGTGCCAAGGGCTTCCCGAACCTGACTGATACCGATTGGCTCTACGGTGGCGAGCCGGACAAGATCGTCGAGACGGTAACCGGCGGGCGTCAAGCCGCCATGCCTGTCTGGGCTTCCTTGGGCGCGGACAACATCAAGGACGTCGCGAACTACGTGCGTTCGCTGTCCGGCCTGGCAAATGACTCGATCCGCGCGCAGCGTGGCAAGGACGTGTTCGCGCAGAACTGCGTGGCGTGTCACGGCGCCGACGGCAAGGGCAATCAGGCGATGGGTGCTCCGAACCTGACCGACAAGGTCTGGCTCTATGGCTCGTCGGAAGCGACGATCATCGAGACAGTCACCAAGGGTCGGAATGGTCGGATGCCGTCGTTCAACGAACTCTTGGGCGAAAAGAAGATCAAACTGCTCGCCGCTTACGTGTATGGGCTAAGCCATTCGGAGTCGGGCAAGCAGTAACGCCTCGATCTATCGGTGCCGCTAAGTGCGGCGCCGTCCAGAGCAAGCCAAGATCACCCGAGCCCGTGCTCGGGTGTCTTTTTTCTGCATCGCTAGTTTTGTGGGCTGAGGGGCCATGAACGATCCTGTGCAGCGTCCTGCAGACGGACACACGCCAAAACCCAAGGTCAAACCCAAGACCATCCCGATTCGTCCGATTGAGTCGCAGGAAGAGGATCTCTACGAGGTCCGCAAGAAGGTCTATCCCCGAGCCGTGACTGGGGTATTTGCGACCTGGCGCTGGATTCTGGTGTGGGTGACCCAGTTGGTGTTCTACGGTGGATGCTGGCTGGAGTGGAACGGCAGGCAAGCAATCCTGTTCGATCTCACTCATCGCAAGTTCTACATCTTTGGTCTTGTTTTCTCGCCTCAGGATGTTTTCTACCTCGCGATCCTTCTGATCATCTGCGCCTACGCATTGTTTTTGTTCACGGCGATTGCGGGGCGTTTGTGGTGTGGCTTTGCTTGCCCGCAGACCGTCTACACCCAGATGTTCCTCTGGATTGAGCAGAAGATCGAAGGTAATCGGAACCAGCAGATCAAGCTGGACGCGGAGCCTTGGGGGGTGAGCAAGACGGCCAAGAAGACGGCCAAGTACTTCGTTTGGGGGGCACTCGCGCTTTGGACCGGGATCAGTTTCGTCGGCTACTTCACGCCGATCAAAGAGCTGATTCCCGCATTCGTGCGCGGGCTTCTTGGCGGCTGGGAGATGTTCTGGATCGCCTTCTACGGTGGCTTCACCTACCTCATGGCGGGGGTCATGCGCGAGCAGGTATGCAAGTACATGTGCCCGTACGCGCGTTTCCAGGGGGTCATGTTCGACCCCGATACGCTTGTCATCACCTACGACCAAGAGCGCGGTGATCCGCGCGGTTCGCGCCGTAAGGCCACCGACTACAAAGCGCAGGGCTTGGGTGACTGCGTCGATTGCGGTATCTGCGTGCAGGTCTGCCCGACCGGCATCGATATCCGGGACGGCTTGCAGTACGAGTGCATCGGATGCGCGGCATGTATCGACGCCTGCGACCAGGTGATGGACAAGATGAACTATCCGCGCGGCCTGATCCGTTACTCGACCGAGAACGCAGTCCGGAAACACTGGGGGCGCAAGGAAATCATTGCTCACGTGATGAGACCGCGGACGTTAATCTACAGCGCCGTGCTCTGCTGCATCTGTATTGCGCTGGTGTGGGGCATTGCGTCGCGGCAACCAGTTCGGATGGACATCATCCGCGACCGTTCGGTGATGGCGCGCGAGGTCGAAGATGGCCTTATCGAGAATGCCTACACGCTTCAGCTGATGAACGTGGCCGAGACCACGCGGACGGCTGAGATTTCGGTCACCGGAATGGAGGGTATCCGCGTGCTTGGCGATACGAGAGTGGCGATGGACCCCGCCGCAACGAAATCCGTGACGGTTCAGGTGCGCGTACCGCCGGAGGTTGCGCCGAAGGGGGCGCACAAAATCTACTTTGAGCTGCGTACGACGGACAACGAAGTTGTGCTGCGCGAAAAATCAACCTTTTTGATGCCATGAACTCGACAACACGCTCTGCAAGTCCCGCCCGCCCATGGTATCGGGAGCCTTGGCCCTGGATCCTGATGGGCCTGCCCGGCACCGTCGTGGTGGCAGGCTTCATCACCTTCTACCTCGCGGCTCACAACACGGACGGCCTGGTCGTTGACGACTATTACAAGGAGGGTCTCGCGATCAACCGGACCCTCCGGCGGCAGGAGGCCGCGCGAAAGCTCGGGCTTTCGGGTTCGCTTGCTGTCGAAGGGGGGGGCGTGTCACTTGTCTTGAAGGCAAACGACGCTTACGTCTTGCCGAACCAGCTTCGACTTCGTATCGCTCATCCGACGATTGCGGGGCAGGATCAAGTGGTCAGCCTTGTTCGCACGGAGGGAGTCTTCCGTGGCGTGATGCATCCGCTTGAAGCAGGGCACTGGCAATTCCTTGTCGAAGATGAGGCCCAGACGTGGCGGATCGCTGTGAGCGCGAAGATGCCCACCACGGCGCCGCTGACTTTGGTGCCTGGCGCTTGACAAGCGAAACTGACTGGCGGCGATAATGGGTCGCTCGTAGTCCTGACTGCGAGCGCGGCGCCGCCCCGTATCGACAACGATGGGACGGATCTGTAGCGGAAAGTCGGTCGGCGCGCTGTCGTTCAGTGCGTGCGACGTAGGAGGCGGACGATGCAGAAACTGGTTCTCGTACTTTGGCCGTCGTTCTGGGTTGCGGTGGTGGCGGAGGCCCTGTTCTTCACTGTCATCGACCCGGCAGAGTTCTACTTGTTCGGTGCGCAGGTCGACTTCTCACCCATCGCGACGTATTCGATTGGCTTTGTAGGCTTCTGGGCGATCTGTGCGGCGTCGAGTTTCGCGACTTTGTTCTACATGCGTACGCCGCAGGAAATCAACCACCTGCCGCCGCGACCGCACCATAGCGCGCATCTTCATTGAGCGATGCGCCGTGTGGCGGCGCATCGCTTGGTCGTTCAGCGGTAGACCAGCACTGGCACCGTCGTGTGGGTGAGCACCTTTTGGGTTTCGCTGCCAAGCAGGAAGCCTGCGACGCCCTTGCGGCCATGCGACGCCATGAAGATCAAGTCGCAGCCATGCGTTTTTGCCGCATCGATGATCGCTTCGTAGGGTAGGTCGCTTACCGACGTGTCGCAGTTCGCGACGACGCCGGCCTTCTCTGCCTCTGCGCGTGCAAGCGCCAGTATCCGTTCGGCCTCTTTCTTCGTTGCGTCGACAAACTGATCCGGCGTCACCGGGACCAGCAGGGCCCCTTCGCCGTACAGGGGTATCGGGTACTCCTGCTGCGCAAAGAAGAACGTGATGCGCGCCCCGGCTTCTTTGGCGAACTCGATCGCCCGGGTAACGGTGCTGCTGGACAATTCCGACCCGTCCGTTGGAACAAGAATGTGTTTGAACATCTTCTGACCTCCGGCGATATACGGCAATTTGATCTTAGGCGGCAACCAAGCGGTGGCGTTGACACCGGTCAATCGCGTGCTGCACTGCAATGACCGTCGCCCAAGCGCTGAGTAACATGAATCTGGGTGGTTCGGATGGGAGGCACCATGGAAACCGTCGAAAACGTAGCTGTCGGTGGTGAGGCGCGATCCACCGAGCATAAGCTGTCGCTTGGTGTGGTTCGGCAACAGATGGCTGCAAGCGTAGACCCCTTGGGCATCGTTGCGCCAGTGATGCACGCGCAAATCGCTTGGTGCTTGCATCCTCTGGAGTTTGCCGAGCGCTGGAGCCGCTTCTCGGCTGACGCCTGGGCGCTTGCGTGCAACGGTCTTGCGCGAGCGGTTGGGGCACATGTCCCGGATGTTGTGCGACCTCAAGCCGATGACACCCGGTTTGCCGACCCGGTGTGGTCTCAAAGTCCGTCCTGGGCCGCCTTGAAGCAGTGGTACTTGCTGTCAACGCGGCATGCGCAGGACATGCTCTACGCGACGCCCGGGCTATCGGGGACGGAGCGCCGCCGCGCGGCGTTCTGGTGGCGGCAATGGCTCAATGCCGTGGCGCCGACAAATTACTTGGCACTCAACCCGGTCGCACAACGTGCGGCGGTCGCCAGCCAGGGTCAAACGCTTCGGTCCGGCTGGCAGAATTTCCTCGATGACCTGCGGGCCGGGGATATCCGAATGGCTGATCCCGCCGATTTCAAGGTTGGGAAGAACCTTGCGACGACGCCGGGCGAAGTCGTTGCCCGCACCCGCCTGGTGGAGGTCATCCACTACACCCCGACGGCGGATACGGTTCGACAAACCCCGATCGTGATCGTGACGCCATGGATCAACAAGTTCTACATCCTTGATCTGACGTCGAAGAAGAGTCTGGTGCGGCATTTGCGCGATGCGGGCTTCGACGTGTACATCACTTCGTGGAAGAACCCCGATGCAGCGCTCCGCGACGTTCGTTTCGATGATTACCTGCAGGAGGGGGTGGATGCGATAGTTCAGGTCGCTCGCCAACTATCCGGGGCGGACAAAGTACATGCGGTCGGGTACTGCATCGGAGGTACGGCCTTGTCGATGTACATGGCATGGGCGAATCGCCACTACACGCCGGATGAGATGCCGGTTGCACACTGGACGCTATTTACGACTTTGGTGGACTTCGCCAAGCCGGGCGACGTGGAAGTCTTCATCGATGAAGGGAGCGTTCGCTACCTGACGCGGGCCATGGAGCAGCGCGGTTACCTCGACGGCCGCGACATGGCTACATCGTTCCGCTTGCTGCGCTCGAACCCGTTGATCTGGCAATACGTGGTTCAGGGCTACCTGATGGGCGAAAAGCCGCCGTCGTTTGACGTGCTCTACTGGAACATGGATACCACGCGCATGCCCTATGCCATGCATGCGTGGTACTTGCGAGAGCTCTACCTCAAAAATCGCCTGATTGAGGCCGATGCGCTGACCGTCGCCGGCGAGTCGCTCGATCTTGGGCGGATCACCCAACCGCTGTATGCCGTTGCGGCCGAAGACGATCATATTGCCCCGTGGCGGCAGGCATTTAGGGTCGCCAATTTCGTGCGTGGAGACAAGCGCTTCGTACTCTCGTCCAGCGGTCATATCCTCGGGATCGTCAATCCACCCGTACAGCCGCCGAAACGCGAGTACTGGATCGGTACGGCGCACCGGACCGACAGCGCGCATGGTTGGCGTGAGCGCGCCGACCACCACGCCGGAAGTTGGTGGGACGATTGGTTCAGGTGGCTGGACGAGCGTTGCGGTGAGCGTGTCGCGCCGCCACCCGTGAGCAACGATGCCTTTCCTCCGCTTGCCGCTGCTCCCGGTGACTACGTCATGGAACGCTAACGAGGCCGATGGATTACCTGCTGCTCAAATGTCTTCATGTCGGCTTCGTGGTGCTATCTGCCACTGGATTCATCGCCAGAGGTATCGGCGTCCTGATTGATGCGCCTTGGGTGCGCCAGCGTTGGGCGAGGGTGGTTCCGCATATCGTCGATACCGGATTGCTCGCCTCGGCCGTCGCCTTGGCCTGGACCCTTCGCGTAGCGCCGTTTCGTGACGACTGGTTGACCGCGAAGGTGCTTGGCTTGCTTGGCTACATCGTTCTGGGGTCTTACGCGCTCAAGCGCGGGCGCACACGCCAAGCAAAAGCGGCCACATTTGTGGCCGCTTTGTTGGTGCTGGCTTACATCGTGTCGGTCGCGCTGACAAGACGACCGACGCCATGGTGGTAACTACACGTTCGCGCGGCCAATCAGTCGGCGCAGTCCATCCGCATCCAGAATCTGGATGTGCTTCTGGTGGACGCTGATCAAGCCGTCATCCTGGAATTTGGAGAACGCCCGGCTCACTGTCTCCAGTTTCAGACCGAGGTAAGAGCCTATCTCCTCGCGCGTCATGCGAAGGTGGAACTCCGAAGCGGAGTACCCACGAAGGCGCATGCGTTGCGATAGGTTGATCAGGAATGCAGCCAGACGTTCTTCAGCGCGCATCGACCCGAGCAGCATCATGATGCCTTGCTCGCGGACGATCTCGCGGCTCATGAACTTGTGGAACTGGCGCTGCAGGGGTTCGATGCGGCGCGAGAGTTCTTCGAGCCGTTCGAACGGAATCATGCAGACGTCTGAATCCTCAAGTGCAACCGCATTGCAGACATGCCGATCCGTCGAGATGCCGTCGAGTCCGAGGATCTCTCCGGCCATCTGGAAACCGGTGACCTGATCCCGGCCGTCTTCGGTCAGGATGTCGGTCTTGAAGAAACCGGTGCGAATCGCATAGATTGCTTCGAAAGGCTCCCCAGCACGGTATAAATGCTGCTGCCGCTTGACCTTCTTGCGTGCAGTGATGAGGCCGTCGATCCTTTCAAGATCGACGTCGTCAAGACCAACGGGAAGGCAAAGCTCCTTGAGGTTGCATTGGGTGCACGCGGTGCGAAGATTGACGGCCGTCAGCGGAATCGTGGCGGGTTTTTCCAAGGCGGGTGCTCCAAGTGGGCTAGTTGATGGCAATCAAACGGCTCCGACCGAGTTCATGACACCTTCCGGCATCCACAGAGAGAAAAAAACAAACAATGAATCAGAATGAGCAGACGCCGGTCTTCGACCGCGATCTCATCCAGCGTTTCGACGTTTCCGGCCCGCGCTACACGTCGTATCCGACCGCGGACAGGTTTCACGAGGGCTTTGGGCGCAGCGACTACGCAAGACATCTAGGTCTGCGCGCGCAGGGCGGCCTCAAAAAACCCCTCTCATTATATTTCCACATTCCATTCTGCGATACGGTTTGCTTCTACTGCGCGTGCAACAAGATTGTCACGAAGGACCGTAGCAGGGCGGAGCGCTACCTGCGCTATCTTGACAAAGAAATGGGTTTGGTCGCCGGACAGCTCGCCGGCTCGCACGATGTTTCACAAATGCACTGGGGCGGCGGCACACCGACCTTCCTGTCGGACAGCGAGATCCGCGAATTGTTTCGTTCGATCCGCCGGCATTTCAACCTGACGCCCGGTGGCGAGTACTCGATCGAGGTAGACCCGCGCCGCGTTTCCGCTGAAACCGTTGCGCTGCTTGGGGCCGAGGGCTTCAACCGGATGAGCGTCGGTGTTCAGGATTTTGACCCGATCGTCCAGAAAGCCGTCAACCGCATCCAGTCTGTTGAGGAAACCGCGGCGGTCATCGCGGCCGCGCGCGCGAATGGTTTCCGTTCGGTCAGTATCGATCTGATCTACGGATTGCCGTTCCAGAGCGTCGAGCGCGTCAGCCAGACGCTGGATCGCGTGCTGGAGATCGCCCCGGACCGTCTTGCACTCTACAACTATGCCCACCTGCCGACGCGCTTCATGCCGCAACGGCGGATCAATGCGGGCGACTTGCCGAGTGCGGACCAGAAACTCGAGATCCTGGGCATGGCGATTTCGAAGCTGACTGACGCGGGCTACGTGTTCATCGGCATGGACCACTTCGCGCGGCCGGACGACGAGATGGCCGTGGCTCAGCGCAACGGGCGTTTGTATCGCAACTTCCAGGGCTATTCAACGCACTCGGACTGCGATCTGTTGGGCTTCGGCGTTTCCTCCATTGGCAAGGTAGGCCCGGCCTACGCACAGAGTGCGAAGACGCTTGAGGCCTACTACGAGATGCTCGATCGTGACGAGCTCCCTGTCGTCCGTGGCTACGAGATGATGTTCGACGATCAGCTTCGTTACGCGGTTATTCAGAGTCTGATGTGCCACTTCTCGCTGGATTACGCGGCGTTTGAGCAGGCCTGGGGCATCACGTTCTCCGAGTATTTTGCCGACGAGATCGAAGCGCTGCGGGCCCATGAGCGTGATGGCCTGTGCATCGTTGGCAAGAAGGGGGTCGAGGTAACGACGCCGGGTCGCATGCTGGCGCGCGTATTGGCCATGGCGTTTGACGCGCATTTGCGCGGTGATCGCGAAGTCGTCCGCTACTCCAAGGTGATTTGAGCCTCGGCCGGCCGCTACACTTGCGGATTGCCCTGAATGGGCTGCACCGGGATGTTGTGTGATGCCTGAAGCGGGATACCTTGCCGCGACGCTGATCGGTCTGCTGGGTGGAACCCACTGCGTGGGCATGTGCGGAGGGCTGGTTGCTGCGCTTACCGTCAATGCGCCTGGGCAGTCGCGACGCATTTGGCCGATCCATTTGGCCTACAACCTGGGCCGCATCACCAGCTATACCCTCGCCGGTGCGCTGCTGGGCGCGATCGGTTCGACTGGTTTCCTGCTGAATCGCCTGCTGCCCATCCAGATTACGTTCTACGTGCTGGCGAACCTTTTGCTGGTGCTGTTAGGGCTTTACTTGGCGGGCGTCACCGCGCCCCTCGCACCCATCGAGCGGCTCGGCGGCCGCTTGTGGGCAAGGTTACGGCCGTATGGGGCGCGATTCATCCCCGCCCGGACGCCACTCAACGCCTATCCGCTCGGGCTGGTTTGGGGATTCGTCCCTTGCGGCCTCGTCTACAGCATCCTTGCGACGGCTTTGGTGTCAGGCTCCGCCGCGCGCGGTGCGATGCTGATGTTGTCATTCGGTTTGGGGACCTTGCCCAACCTGATGCTCGCCGGCCTGTTTGCCGCCCGCTTGCGGAGCTGGCTGCAACGGACGTGGCTCCGGTTCGGCGCCGGGCTTGTCGTGCTTGGCTTTGGGGTGTTTGGGCTCGCCAACGCTGCCACGCTGGGTGGCAAGTTGTGGCAAGGCGTCATCTGCCACGTATAAGAAAGGGATCGCGATGAAAATCCTGCTCGCTACTGACGGTTCTGCGGCTTCGCTTGCCGCGGTGGATGCGCTGCTGCGCGCCGTAAAGTTCTTCGCCGCGCCGCCCGCTATCGTTCTGGTAACGGTACACAACCCGGTGCCGATGACCTTCGCCACGCGCCATGTCGAAACCAGCGCCTTGGATCGCTACTACAGCGACGAGGGGCGGATCGCGATGGCGCCGGCCGCGAGCCGCCTGCGCGCGGCGGGGTTGGCCTTTGATGAGCAGGTGTTGATCGGACACCCTGCCGAAACGATTGTGGCGTTCGCTGTCGATCGCGGTTGCGACTGGATCTGGCTGGGGGCACGTGGGCACAGCGTGCTTGAGAAGGTGTTGATTGGCTCGGTGGCGGCCCGCGTGGTGCAACTGGCGCATTGCCCGGTGATGGTGGCGAGGTGAGTGTTATGGATACGGCGAAGATTTCGGTGGGTGGCATGAGCTGCCAAGGGTGCGTTCGTTCGGTGGAACGCGTGTTGAATGCTCAGGACGGCGTGAGCCAAGCGCAGGTGTCGCTAGAGTTGAAGGAGGCGAGCGTGTGCTTTGATCCGCAGCGCGTCTCGATTGAAACCCTCAAGGCCGCGATCCGCGACGCGGGGTTTGAAGCCGACTGAACGTTTTGGCTGACGTGGCTGCCGATATGGTTCGGGGCCGCAAATGAAAACGGCCGCGTAAGCGGCCGTTTTGTTGTGTTTCGCTTGCGGTTAGAGCAGCGGAACGATTAACAGTGCGACGATGTTGATGATCTTGATCAGCGGGTTGACCGCCGGGCCCGCGGTGTCCTTGTACGGGTCGCCCACGGTGTCGCCGGTTACGGCAGCTTTGTGCGCTTCCGAGCCCTTGCCACCGAAGTGACCGTCCTCAATGTACTTCTTCGCGTTGTCCCATGCGCCGCCACCGGTACACATGGAGATGGCAACAAAGAGGCCCGTCACGATCGTGCCCATCAGCAGGCCGCCCAGTGCAGCCGGCCCAAGCAGCAGGCCAACGAGAATCGGCACCACCACCGGCAGCAGCGACGGGATGATCATTTCCTTGATCGCGGCGCTGGTCAGCATGTCCACGGCGCGGCCGTATTCCGGCTTTCCGGTGCCTTCCATGATGCCTTTGATCTCGCGGAACTGACGGCGAACCTCTTCAACCACGGAGCCGGCAGCGCGGCCGACCGCTTCCATCGCCATGGCGCCAAACAGATAGGGAATCAGGCCGCCGATGAAGAGGCCGATGATGACCATGTGGTTGGAGAGATCGAAGCTGACATGCAGCCCCTTGGTCTCGAGCGCGTGGGTGTAATCGGCGAACAGCACCAGTGCGGCCAAGCCAGCCGAACCGATCGCGTAACCCTTGGTCACGGCCTTGGTGGTGTTGCCGACGGCATCCAGCGGATCGGTGATGTCGCGAACGCTGTCAGGCAGTTCTGCCATTTCGGCGATGCCACCAGCGTTGTCGGTGATCGGGCCATAGGCGTCGAGCGCAACGACAATGCCCGCCATGCTGAGCATCGATGTCGCCGCAACGGCGATGCCAAACAGGCCCGCGAGCCAGTAGGCAACGAAGATCGCGACGCACACGAAGAGCACCGGCCAAGCGGTGGACTTCATCGATACACCGAGGCCCGCGATGATGTTGGTGCCGTGGCCGGTGGTCGATGCCTGGGCGATGTGCTGCACGGGCTTGTAGTCGGTGCCGGTGTAGTACTCGGTGATCCAGACCATCGCGGCCGTCAGCACGAGGCCGACCACGCAGGCGCCGAACAGCGACAACGCAGTGATCGTGGCGCCGCCAACCAGTTGAACCGGTTGCGGGAACAGCGCTGTGGTCACGAAGTAAAACGCGATCAGCGACAACACGCCGGCGACTGCGAGGCCGCGGTAGAGCGCGGGCATCACGTTCTTCATGCCGGGGCTGGCCTTGACGAAGCTGCAACCGATGATCGACGCGATGATCGATACGCCGCCCAGCAGCAGCGGGTAGATCACGGCATTGAGCGGGGCGCCCGCGACCATCAACGCGCCAAGCGCCATCGTTGCGATCAGTGTCACCGCATAGGTTTCGAACAGGTCGGCAGCCATGCCCGCGCAGTCGCCAACGTTGTCGCCAACGTTGTCGGCAATCACGGCCGGGTTGCGCGGGTCATCTTCCGGGATGCCGGCTTCGACCTTACCCACCAGGTCGGCGCCAACGTCTGCACCCTTCGTGAAGATGCCGCCGCCCAGACGGGCGAAGATCGAAATCAGCGAGGAACCGAAAGCGAAGCCGAGCAGCGGCTTCAGCGTGGCCGAATCGGCCACCGTTGCGCCCTTGCTGACGTAGAGGAAGAACAGGCCGACACCCAGCAGGCCAAGACCAACAACCAACATGCCGGTGATCGCGCCGCCGCGGAAGGCAACGTTGAGCGCCGGGCCGATGCCCTTGGTGGCTGCCTGTGCGGTGCGCACGTTGGCGCGGACCGACACGTTCATGCCGATGAAGCCGCAAGCGCCGGAAAGGATGGCGCCGACGACAAAGCCGCCTGCGGTTGTGAGGTCAAGGAAAATACCGATCAGCACTGCAAGGACCACGCCGACGATGGCGATTGTCCTGTACTGCCTTGCGAGGTAAGCCGCAGCCCCTTGTTGGATCGCGCCGGCAATTTCTTGCATGCGAGCGTTTCCGGGGTCTTGCGAAAGAATCCAGCTGCGTGAAATGAAGCCGTATAGAACGGCAGCAAGGCCACAGGCCAAGGCGAGATACAACGCCATGGTCGTCGACATATGGGCAACTCCTTTGTTTTGTAAGGTCAAACTGCCTGAAGCGACTCTCTTGGCGTCCGTGTCGTAGAACTCCGCGATCGCGGGCGCTGCGGCATCCTAATGGACGCTCGTCCCCCAACGCAACGCGCGGCGCGGCGCGTCTGATCCAGCGCAAGTCCGCGAGTTTGGGTGCGGTGCAGCAACCCGTAAGCTTGGGATGTTAAAATTCGGCCCTGCGCGTTCCCAAATCACACAGAGAGACCGACATGAGCCTTCACAACGTCACGCCGGGCAGCAAGGCCCCGGGCGAATTCAACGTCATCATCGAGATCCCGGCCCACGCCGATCCGATCAAATACGAAGTCGACAAAGAAACCGGCGCGATGTTTGTCGACCGGTTCATGGGTACTTCGATGCACTACCCGTGCAACTACGGCTATATCCCTTGCACGATCGCCGGTGACGGCGACCCGGTCGACGTGCTGGTCGTAACACCGTTCCCGCTGCTGCCGGGTATCGTGGTGCGCTGCCGCGCGATCGGCATGCTCAAGATGCAGGACGAGGGCGGCGAGGACGCCAAGCTGATCGCTGTGCCGATCAGCAAGACCACGTCGCTGTACGACCGCGTCAAGAGCCTGGACGACCTGCCCGAGCTGCTGCGCAGCCAGATCGTGCACTTCTTCGAGCACTACAAGGATCTGGAGCCGGGCAAGTGGGTCAAGGTGCTTGGCTGGGGCGGACTGGAAGATGCAATCGGCGAGATCATGGCCGGCATCGAGAAGGGCTCCAAGGGCTGATATTTGTTCGTTTAGCCCTAAAGTTGGGAGAGATTCGGTTCGTTAACTAAATCGTGGGGTGGTTCCCACGCATCGACTCTCTCCTTGAAGGCCGTCCCACGGGGCGGCCTTTTCTTTTGCTGAGCGCCTTTGGGTGGCGTGAATACAGGCTTTGCTGATGGTTCCTGAGGGCGCCCGAAAGACCTTAGTGCTTGCCGGTGACGTGTCCTGCGTTTCATCGGAATCTGCTGGAGGCTTTGCGCTGCATGGTTCCTGATCGTGAAGCGCCCCGAATCGACCGGGCGGGATGGCTTTGGGGGCCGCCGCATCGGCCCCATGCCGGAAGTCCGTTGTACCTGGCCGAATAGCGGGCGTTAACCCCGCCTTATCGGGGCCTCGTGCGTGACCTGCTTGCCGATAATCAGCCACACGGAGTTCATGCGCCATGGCTGAAGACAGCGATCTCGAACGTACAGAACCAGCATCAGGCCGACGGCTTGAGCAGGCCCGCGAGGAGGGCAATGTCCCCCGTTCACGCGAGCTTGGGAGTCTGGTTGTGCTGCTCGGCGGCGTAGCGACGATGTGGGTGCTGGGGGGCTGGCTGTATCAGCGGATGGCGATGCTCACCCGGGCGGGGCTTTCGCTCGAGCCCGCGCAGACGCGCGACCCGGCGCTGATGATCCATGCCCTGTCCGATCTGTTCACCGACGGGCTGACGACCTTGCTGCCGCTGTTTCTGGTGCTGGTGATCGCCTCCGTGGCGGGGCCGATCGCGGTGGGCGGGTTCAATGTGTCTACCAAGGCATTCTCGTTCCAGGCCTCAAGGCTGAACCCGGTTGCGGGCCTGATGCGGCTGTTTTCGATGCACGGCTTGTCGGAGCTTGTGAAGGCGCTGCTCAAGGCGATCCTGATCGGCTCGATCGGCTACTCGGTGATGAAGGCGCGTGGCGAACAGTCGCTGCACCTGATGGTGATGGCGGTCGAGCCGGGGCTGTACGAGTTCGCGCAGATGCTCCTGGCCTCGACCCTCACATTGGTGTCCGGTTTGGTGTTGATCGCACTGGTTGATGTGCCTTTCCAGCTCTGGCAGTACTACAGCAAGCTGCGCATGACCAAGGATGAGCTCAAGCAGGAATTCAAGCAGCAGGAGGGCGACCCGCAGATCAAAGGTCGCATCCGCCAGCGTCAGCGCGAGATGGCTCGCCGCCGCATGATGCAAGAGGTGCCCAAGGCGGACGTGGTGGTGACCAACCCGACCCACTACGCAGTGGCGATTCGCTACGACGGTGCTTCGATGCGCGCCCCGAGGGTGGTCGCTAAGGGCAGCGACCTCGTGGCCCAGCAGATCCGCGAGGTGGCGCGGGCGAACCAGGTGCCACTGCTCGAAGCCCCGCCGCTGGCCCGTGCGCTGTACCGCCACACCGAGATTGGCGACGAAGTACCTGCGGCGCTCTACACCGCGGTGGCCGAGGTGATGGCGTGGGTCTTCACCTTGCGCCATGCAGCGGCGCATGGGGCTACACCGCCCGCGGAACCCTCCCACCTGCCGGTGCCGCCGAAGCTTGACCCGGCGCACGGTGTCGCAGGGGCGCCGCAATGACTGCGCAAAACCGATTTGTCCGGATGACCGCCGCGCATCGCGCTGCGGTCGCCGCGTTGAAGGAGCCGAAGCATGGCGAGTAACACCAACGTCGTAGACCTGCGGGAGATCTTCTCGCTGGCCAATATCCGGCAGCTCGCCGCCCCCATCCTGATCGTGATGGTGCTGGCGATGATGGTGCTGCCGCTGCCAGCCTTCCTGCTCGATCTGTTGTTTACCTTCAACCTGGCCGTCGCGGTGATGGTGCTGCTGGTCGGCATGTACACCCGCAAGCCCTTGGATTTCTCGGCCTTTCCAACGGTGCTGCTTACCACCACCTTGCTGCGACTTTCCTTGAACGTTGCGTCAACGCGGGTCGTGCTGCTGGAAGGGCATACCGGCCCGGACGCCGCCGGCAAGGTGATCGAGGCGTTTGGTCACTTCCTGGTTGGCGGCAACACGGCCGTGGGCATCATCGTGTTCATCATCCTCACGGTGATCAACTTTGTCGTGATCACCAAGGGCGCCGGGCGGATCGCCGAGGTGGGGGCACGCTTCACCCTTGATGCGATGCCGGGCAAGCAGATGGCGATCGACGCCGATCTGAATGCCGGCCTGATCGACGACAAGGAAGCGAAACGTCGTCGCTCTGAAATCAGCCAGGAGGCGGATTTCTACGGTGCGATGGACGGTGCGTCCAAGTTTGTTCGCGGCGACGCGGTCGCCGGCATCCTGATCATGGTGATCAACGTGTTCGGTGGCCTCATCGTCGGCATCGTTCAGCACGATTTGTCGGCCGCCGAGGCCGGCAAGGTCTACACGCTGCTGGCGATCGGTGATGGCCTCGTCGCCCAGTTGCCAGCGCTGGTGATCTCGGTTGCCGCCGGTATGGTGGTGTCGCGCGTGGGTGACGACCAGGACGTTGGTGCCCAAGTCGTCGGGCAGGTCTTCACCAACCCGACGGTGATGGTGCTGACCGCGGCCATCCTGGGCCTGATGGGCCTGATTCCGGGCATGCCGAACTTCGTCTTCCTGCTGCTTGCCTCCGCCTTCGGCTGGGGCGCTTGGCACCTGACCAAGAAGGCCAAGGCGGATGCCGAGGCGGCCGAATCGTTCGCAGCCCCGACGCCGACTGCGCCGACCGAATCCAACGAGGCAAGCTGGGCCGACGTAACGCCGGTTGACGTGCTGGGGCTCGAAGTGGGCTACCGCTTGATCCCGATGGTCGACAAGGGGCAGGACGGCGAACTGCTGCGCCGCATCCGCGGTTTGCGCAAGAAGTTTGCACAGGACGTCGGCTTCCTGGCTGCGCCGGTGCACATCCGCGACAACCTGGAGCTGCGCCCCAACGCTTATCGAATCACTCTCAAGGGGGTCGAGATCGGCACTGGCGATGCCTACCCCGGCATGTATCTGGCGATCAACCCTGGTCGGGTCAGCGGCCCGCTGCCTGGCAACCAGACGCGCGACCCGGCGTTCGGCCTGCCCGCGATCTGGATCGAGGCGGGGCTGCGCGAACAGGCGCACGCGATGGGCTACACCGTGGTGGACGCCAGCACGGTTGTCGCGACGCATCTGAACCACGTGATCATTGGCCATTCGGCAGATCTGCTCGGGCGGACGGAGACGCAGTCGCTACTCGATCACATCGCAAAGGATTCGCCCAAGCTGGTCGAGGATCTGGTGCCCAAGCTCATGCCGCTGCATGTGCTGCAGCGGGTGTTGCAGTACCTGCTGGAAGAGGGCGTCAACATCCGCGACATGCGCACGATCATCGAGACGCTGGCGGAGCAGGCTACCCGCACCCAGGACCCGATGGAACTCGCCGCGCGCGTGCGCACCGCGCTCGGCCGAGCGATCGTGCAGCAGATGTTCCCCGGAGGCGTCGAACTGCAAGTCATGGCGCTGGACCCGACGCTCGAACGCCTGCTGCTGCAGGCCATGCAATCGGGCGGCGGCGAAGGGGTGTTGGAGCCCAACCTCGCCGACAACCTCATGCGCGAAGCGGCGGGGGCGGCGCAACGGCAGGAGGATCTCGGCCTGCCGCCGGTGCTGCTGGTGCCCAACCAACTGCGCTGGCTGCTTGCGCGCTTCCTGCGCCGTGCGGTGCCGAACATGCGGGTGCTCGCCAATTCCGAAGTGCCGGAGTCGCGCAACATCCGCGTCACCGCGATCATCGGTGGTAAGGGGTGATCCGATTCTCGGCTTTTCGATGGCGCCTGCGGGCGCCATTTTTCATTGCGGCAAGCCATGCGGCAGAAATGGCCGGTTTTTCCCGGCGTGTTCTGCCGCTCACTACCCGGTGTGGCGGCGAATAATCGGCCCCAGGCAATGCCAGATGCGTCCTTCGTGGGTGGAATGGCACTTGCTGATACGGGATAGATGATTCGCGGCCCTTGCCGCGCAAGGCAAGCAGCACCGGAGGCTCACGATGATCAACGTCAAGCGTTACTACGGCCGCACCGCCCGCGACGCGCTTCGGCTCGTCAAGGAAGAACTCGGCAACGACGCCGTGGTGCTTTCCAACCGGGCGGTTGATGGTGGCGTCGAGATCCTGGCGCTGCCGAGCGAAGAGGTCGGCGCCGTGCAAGCCGGTATTCGCGCGCAGACGCGCGCCGCCGCTGCGCCGCCCGCGCCGGCACCGACGGCTGCGCCGATCCGGGTCGAGCCGCCGCAACCGCGCGCCGCTGCGCCGCGCATGCAGGCGCCGGCGAGCGACGATGCTGATTTCCGAGTCAGCCTCAGCACCCGTGTCGCCCGTGCAGGCGGGGGTGACGTATCGCTCAATCAAGGCCTGGCCGAGGGCGTGCCACATGCGGTGAGCGATCCGCACGCCCAGATCCGCCCCTTCATTCCGCCGCGGGTTGACCGCTACGGTCGCCCGGAAGAACCACCGCTGGAGCGCACGACGCCGCCCGAGAACCCCTGGGCGCAACGCGCAGAGTTGCGGGCCGAGGCAGCTGACAGTTATCCGCGCCCGACGCGCCCCGCGAGCGCCCCAGCTGCGCGGCGCGACCGCCAGGCGGAAGAACAGGCTGCGGAGCTGGCCCGCCAGGCCGCTGAGGCGGCTGCGGCCGAGAAGGTGCGTGCGCTGGAAGCTGCCAACGCCAAGATGGCCGACGAAATGGGTGCGATCCGCGGCATGATCGAACGCCAGCTGGCCGGGTTCGCCTGGGGTGAGCTCACCCGCGGGGCGCCGGTGCGCGCGCAGATTATGAGCGAACTGCTGGAAGCGGGTTTTTCCGCACAGCTCTCACGCGAGCTGACCGAGGTGGTGCCGGTCGATGTCAGCGCGGATCAGGCGCGCAGCCTGGTTCGCAACCAGATCGGGCGCCGCATGCTGACGCTCGAATCCGAGGCTGATCTGATCGAGCGCGGCGGTGTCTATGCGCTCGTGGGGCCCACCGGTGTGGGCAAGACGACGACCGCAGCCAAGCTTGCCGCACGCTGCGTGGTGCGCCACGGCGCCGATCGCCTTGCGCTGATCACCACTGACGGCTACCGGATCGGCGCGCACGAGCAGCTGCGCATTTACGGTCGCATCCTTGGCGTGCAAGTTCATACGGTGCGCGATGCGTCCGAACTTCGCCGCACACTCCAGGATCTCGCGGGCAAGCACATGGTGCTGATCGACACGATCGGCATGAGCCAGCGCGACAAGATGGTTGCCGAGCAGGCCGCGATGCTATCGGGCGCTGGCCATGTTCGCCGGCTGTTGCTGCTGAATGCGACGAGCCGCGGCGATACGCTGGAAGATGTGGTGCGCGCCTACGAGGGCCCGGATCTCGCCGGTTGCATCCTGAGCAAGACCGACGAGGCCGCATCGCTGGCGCCGGCGCTTGACGTGGTGATCCGCCACGAACTGCGTGCCTACTACATTGCAAACGGCCAGCGCGTGCCGGAAGACCTGCATCTGCCAAATCGTGCGTGGCTGACGCACCGTGCGCTGCGCGAACTGGCGCCTGATTCGCCTTTCCGTCTGACGCCCGAAGATGCCGGCCTGCTCAGCTCGGCCCCACGCAACCGCGACAACGACGGAGCGCGCGCATGAAACCCGGATTCGAGGATCAGGCTGCTGGCTTGCGTCGCCTGCTGCGCCGCGCGCCACCTCAAGTGGTCGCGGTGAGCGCCTTCGGTGCCGGTGCGATGCATTGGCTGGCGGGGCAGGCGCTGACGCGCGCACAAGGCGGCCGCCAGGTAACGGTGTTCGACGAGATGGCAAGCTGCGGCAACCTCGCCGACGCGCTCGGCGCTGCGGCGCGTTTCGATCTCTTGCAGGCGGTGGAGCGCCATGTATCGCTTGAGGCTGCGCGCGTCGAGGCCGGGCCGGGGCTGTCGCTGTATTCGTCGGCGCGCCTGGCACGGGCCCTGAATGGCGCCGACCGGGTGTTGAGCGAGCGTTTCGCCGAAACCTGCCGCGCCTTGCAGCGTGGCTGCGATCTCTGGTTGATCCACGCACGGGCCGACGAGCGCCGTAGCCTCTCGCCGCTCGCCAGTGCGGCGCACCGGATGGTTGTCGTGGTCGACGGCTCGCCGCGGGCGATCACCGAAGCCTACGCGCTGATCAAGCATTTGGATGGTGGTCCTTGGCCGCAGATCGACCTGGCTCTGGCAAATCCCCGTGACCAGGACGAGGCAGAGGCCCTGTTGGCCAACCTGATCCTGGTCGGGCATCGGCAAACGAGCCTCGCGCTGCGTCGCGTGAAGGGATTGGATGCTTGTGCGGCAGCCGCCGCGGCAGCATCTGACACTACGACGGACGGCGTGTTTCTGGATCGTGTTCTCGGCTTGGCGCGGCGAAGGCAGCGCACCTCGATGGCGCTGGCGCTGTGAGCCAGAAGAAAAAATCCTGAAATAGGGCTCAATTTCCCTCTCAGGCGGCCGATAGTGTGAGTAGTGACGGCAGGGAGGCTTCGTCCGAAGCCTCGAACGAGACCGTAGAAGAGAGAGTCACACGATGTACACCGCATCGGGAACGCTAGACAAGAACCAACTCGTCACGCAGTACGTTCCACTGGTGAAGCGAATTGCGTATCACCTGATGGCCAAACTGCCGGCGAGCGTGCAGGTTGAAGACATCATCCAGAACGGCATGCTGGGTTTGCTCGACGCGATCGGGCGTTACGAAGAGGGCCTGGGTGCCCAGTTCGAAACCTATGCGGTCCAACGTATCCGCGGCGCCATGCTCGATGGCCTGCGCGAAAACGACTGGCTGCCGCGCAGCCTGCGCCGCGAGATGCGCCGCATCGAAGGCGCGATCCACCAGCTTGAACAACGCCACGGCCGCCAGCCGACCGAGAAGGAACTGGCCGAAACGCTTGGCATGACGCTGGCCGACTATCAGAAGATGCTGCAGGAAGCGCGCGGCTATCAACTGGTCTACTTCGAGGATTTCAGCGACGAGGAGGAAGAAGACTTCCTCGAGCGCCATGTCGCCGGCAATGAGGCGGATCCGCTCGACATGCTGGAAGACAAGAAGATGCGCGAATCGCTGATCAAGGCGATCGACGATCTGCCCGAGCGCGAGAAGATGGTGATGGGTCTGTACTACGAGGAAGACCTGAACCTGCGCGAGATTGGCGAAGTGCTCGGCGTTTCCGAATCGCGCGTCTGTCAGTTGCACAGCCAGGCGATCGCACGCCTGCGCTCGCGCATCTCGGGCCAGGTGCGTAGCCATGCAGCCAGTGCGCGCGGACGCCGCGCGTCGATCTGAGCGGAGCGCGCGCCGTGGATAAGATCAGCATCCTCGGCCTGTTTGTCGGCTTGACGGCTATCGTCGGCGGGCAGGTGCTCGAAGGCGGCCACATCGGCTCACTGGTCCAGCCCACGGCTTTCCTGATCGTGATTGGCGGAACGCTCGGCGCGGTGATGCTGCAAAGCCCATTCACGGTGTTTCGCCAGGGGCTTCGGATGGGCGCTTGGATCTTCGTGCCTCCGGTTCCGCCGTTTCGCCGTGTCATCGAGCAAATCGTTTCCTGGAGTGGTATCGCACGCAAGGAAGGCCTGCTGGCGCTGGAAGGGCAGGCGATGGGGCTGAAAGACAGCTTTGCCGCCAAGGGCTTACAGCTGCTCGTCGATGGTGTCGAACCGGAACGGCTTCGCGAGGTGCTCGAAGTCGAAATCGGCGCCTGGGAGCAGCAGATGAAAACCAGTGCCAAGGTGTGGGAGGCCGCAGGTGGTTATGCGCCGACCATCGGTATCCTGGGTGCGGTGATGGGTCTCATCCATGTGATGGAGAACCTTTCTGACCCTTCAAAGCTTGGCGCGGGCATTGCGGTGGCCTTCGTGGCGACGATCTATGGCGTCGGCTCGGCGAACCTGATCTTTCTGCCGATCGCGAAAAAGCTTCAGGCGCACATCGCGCAACTCGTCGCAGTGCGCGAAATGCTGGTCGATGGCCTGGTTGGCATCGCCCATGGCGATAATCCGCGCATTATCGAAAGCCGCTTGCAGGGCTACGTTACGTGAACATTTGCATGAGTGTTCTGGCACGCAGTCGTGTCGCGGGCACGTAACCGCAGGTCGATCGCACTTTTCTTTGGGTGATAATGGCCGTCTGGTGCCGATGTGTGCTGGGTGCCTGACCTTGTCCCCGACCTTAGTTAAACACTCTGATGACCACAAAACTCTCGCTGGCAAAATCAATCTCTGCGTTCTTCCTCCTTTCGGTCCTGTCAGCGTGTGGGGGCGGAGGGGATTCGGCCGGCGACAATTCGTCGAACCAGCCCACAACTCCGCCCGCAACGTCTTGTAGTGACGCCGGGGTTGCAGCTTCGAACTCAAGTGCATTTCCGACTGTATGTATGCTTACCAGCAGCGGAGAAATGGTGTTTGAGCTCTACCCTGCGAAGGCTCCAGCTACCGTCGACAATTTCCTGAAGTATGTGGCGGCGGGTTTCTATTCCGATACGGCGATTCACCGGATCGTGCCTTCGTTTGTCTTTCAAGGTGGCGGCTACACCAGCGATCTGAAGGCTAAAGCACCGCTCTACGCGCCGATCGTGCTGGAGAGCAACAATGGTTTGAGCAATGTTCGCGGTACCTTGGCGATGGCTCGGACTGATCAGCCCAATTCAGCGACCTCGCAGTTCTTCGTCAATACAGCCGATAACCTTGCCCTCAACTATGACCCGTCTGTAGTTGTGGCGAACGGCTATGCGGTGTTCGGAAAGATCATCTCTGGTGTCGCGGTGATGGATCGTATCGGAGTCAGCTTGAGCGACGCCTCCGGCGTACCTATTGCCGGTATCCGGGTCTATTGGGTCAAACAGCTCAAATAATTAGCGAGTTTGGGAAATAGACATCGAACGGGTCGCCGTCTGGCGGCCCGTTTTTCTGTGGCGCATTGAGTTCGCGAGCATCAGGAATCGGGCGGGCCTGCCGTTAATTGGCTAACAACTGAAACTTTGGACCTTAGCCATGGCCGGTCGTCGCAAGCATGAGGAAGAGCACGAGAATCACGAGCGGTGGCTCGTCTCGTACGCAGATTTCATTACGCTGCTTTTTGCGTTCTTCGTGGTGATGTACGCGTTGAGCTCGATCAACGAGGGCAAGTACCGGGTGCTCTCGAACTCGCTTGTGAGCGCTTTCCGTAATGTGACGACGAACGCCGACGGCATGCAGATCGTGCCGCGCGCGTCGATTGCGGGGGCGGTGCCGCAGCAGGCGAAAGTGCAAAAGTCGCCCGCCGAGAGCGAGGCGCGGGTGCAGGCGCGTCAGCAGATGCACAGCATGGCGGAACAGGTCCGGCGCGTGTTGGAACCGCTGGTGCGCGGCGGCCAGGTGTCCGTGAATGAGGGCGCACATGGCATCTCGATCGAGATCAATGCCAGTGCGCTGTTCAATCCGGGTGAGGCCTACCTTGGGAGCGACGCGGTGCGTGCGCTGCGTGCCGTGGGTGAGGTCTTGGCACAGGGCGACTTCCCGATCCGCGTCGAGGGGCATTCCGACAACATTCCGATCGCGACCGCAGCGTTTGCGTCGAACTGGGAACTATCGTCGGTGCGCGCGAGCTCGGTGGTGCGCTTGTTCATCGATACCGGTGTCGACGCGCGTCGGCTTACGGTGGCGGGCTACGCAGATCAGCGACCGATCGCGGATAACAGCACAGCCGACGGACGCCAGCGCAACCGCCGGGTCAGCATTCATGTGGAATCAATGTTGCCGCCCAGCGCCGAAACGCCGGCGGTGGGGCCGGTGACACCCAATCCGGGTGGCGCGGCGCTTGGCGCTACGTTGCCGGAATGACTTGATCGTTCAGAGGGCCGAAAGGCCGGTCAGCAGGCTGGCTGGCCGGTTCATGCTTGGCCGAAGAGCCGACCGCCTGGGCGCGTTGAGGTGATGCCGCCGGCGTCGTAGAGGCTCGGGCCGGTGCTCGCGAGCAGCACGCTCATCGCTTGCTGGTTGGCGCGCAGCTGGTCACGGATGAACTCGCCATTGCGCAAATTGAGTTGCTGCGCACGTGCGGCGAGGTCGAGATAGTGCCGCCATGCACGCTGGGTTTGTTCGGGAAGCTGCGCGGTGAATTCGGCCATTTGGCTGGCCCGCGCGTCAATGCCGGATCGACTGAGCAGCAGCGCCCTTGCGTTCTCCGCTTGTTGCAACTGACGTACGGCAGCGGTTTTGTCTTCCGCCAAGCCCAGCAGGGCTTCGACCTGGCCGGTGACAAGCAACTCGTGCTCGTCTTCCAGCAGGCGCACAAACCGCTCCAGCTGGCCGGAAACTTCAGCCAGCAGAGCGGAAAACTGGGCTTGGAGCAGGGCGGTCGGGTTCAAGCGCTATGCAGACTTGTCATGCGCGCCGTCAAGCTTGGCGCGGCTGGGACTGCAGCATCTGACGGACGCTTTCGATCAAGCCATCGGCCACCTTTTCCGGATTGACACGGAAACGGCCGTCGGAGATTGCTTGCTTGAGCTCGCTCACCTTCGCGGCATCGACTTCAGGCACGCCGGCGAGCGTACCTTCCAGTTGCTGCAAACGCGATGCCAAGGGTGATACGTCGACCTTGGAACCCGCGTCGGCGCTGGGTTTTGCCGCGCTCTCGCGAGTGCCTCGCGCCTTCACGTCGCCGGCATTGCCGACGGACTTATACGAACCTTCGATCTTCATGATGTCGCTCCTGTTTTCGCCTGTTCGAACACCTTGCGGGCAGGAGCATGCTCCGTTTGCAGGGTCTTCTTCGGCTTGTTGTCAGGTTTAACGGCGCTATCTCACGGAACTTTAACCATTTTTCATCATTGCGCCGACGCGCTGCGTGTTACTGGCCGACATCGACCCGGCCGCCCGAGCGAGCGATGCCTTGGAGTACGCGGCCAGAGTCGAGCCGGACCTGAACCGGCTGCCCGTCCGCGGCGGCAGTGAGGGCAATGCCTTCGTTGCCCACCTGGAAGCCCGGCCCATGGGATATGACCTGAACCCGCTGGCCGCGTTCCACTGCTTGCACCACCAGAAGCTGGTTGCTGCGTAGCGCAGTGCCACCGGGTACCGCCTGCCGCAACGTCCGCCCGACCGCTTGGTCCGGGCGGGTGAGGGTGCCTGGCGGCAAAGCCGCGACGTCGCCGCGACGAACTTCCCAGTCCTGGGCGCCGAGTACGCTGCCGGCGGCAAGCGGGTGGGCCGCAACCAGGTAGTCGTCCTCAACCCGCACCCGCGCGGGAATGAACAGCGTCCAGGCCGGCTGTGGACAGCGCACGCCCACGGTGGTGTGTCCCCAGGCGCGCTGGCCGCTCGGCAAGAAGGCTTGCGGCGCATCGCAGGGTTTCGCGTTGCGGGGGATCGCAGCGTCGGCGATCTCGACTGTCACGGCGCCGCTGTTGCGCGATGCCTCGCGCATCAGAAACTGGGTCACCGCTTCGCGCAGGGCCGCCTGCGCAGCGCTTGACGGTGTATCCGTTCGGGCCGGTGAAGCGAGCAGCAGCAAGGCGGTGAGCAGGATGGTTCGGACTGGCTTCGCGAGCATGGCGCGATTGTCACACGGGTCGCGTTTGCCGTGATGGCGGCAAGGCTTGCCGGCAGCGGCGGCAGCATGCGCACGAATTGCCGCCTGAATCGGGGTCTTTTCGGCGCAAGGCCGCGAGGCGGCTGCGCTGAGAATGCTGGCACGGAAGCTGCAAAGGGATAGGCGGGTGTTTCGGACCGCTTCCCGCAGACCGGGCCACCAGGAGATTTGCGATGACCATGACCGCTCTAGACCGCCACCTTGGGTTCCAGCAAGCCGCGCTGAACACGCGGGCGTATCGCCAGGAGTTGCTCGCGGCCAACATCGCAAACGCCGATACCCCGCACTACAAGGCGCGGGACATTGATTTCAAGGAGGCGCTCATGGGCGCACTGGATGGCAAGGTCAAACCGCTCGCGCTGACGACAACCGCGCAGCGGCATATCGAGGGTGGCGCCAAGGCGCCGCTCGCGCCGTTCGTCAAGTATCGCCAGGAAGAGCAGTCGGCGGTCGATGGCAACACGGTGGATATGGATGTCGAACGCTCCGCGTTTGCAGAGAACGCCGTGCAGTACGAAGCGAGCCTGACCTTCATCAACGGCCTGCTGCGTTCGATGCAGCAAGCGATCCAGAACCAGTAAGCGCGGGCGGCCATCATGAGCATGCTCAACGTCTTCAACGTCGCAGGATCCGCCCTCAGCGCCCAGTCGGTACGCCTCAACGCGGTCGCGAGCAACCTCGCCAACGCTGAGAGCGTCGTGAAGTCCGACGGCCAGCCCTATCGCGCCAAACAAGTGATCTTTGAGGCGACGCCGATGGGCGGCAACGGCGCAATGGGTGTGCACGTAAAGCAGATGGTGGAGTCGGCTGCGCCGTCCCGCATGGTGTACGACCCGAAGAACCCGGCTGCGAGCCCGGAAGGTTATGTGCAGTTGCCGAACGTCGACGTGGTTGAAGAGATGGTCAACATGCTGTCGGCCTCGCGCTCATACCAGACCAACACCGAAGTGATGAATACCGCCAAGACCTTGATGCAGCGGACGCTGCAAATCGGTCAGGGCTAAGCAGGAGCTGACAGATGTTTATCTCGAATAACACCACGAGTGGCGCAGGCGTCGTCAGTTCGGATCTGCTCAACAGCCTCAACGGCACGACGAAGAAGAGCAGCACGAGCACCGATGCAGTCTCAGAGGATCGATTCCTGACCATGCTGACGACCCAGCTGAAGAATCAGGATCCGATGAATCCGCTGGACAACTCGCAGATGACTTCGCAGCTTGCGCAGATCAGCACGGTGGATGGTTTGAAGAAGGTGAACAGCACACTCGAGTCGATGCTGGGCACCTTCCAGACCAACGAGACGATGCAGGCGGCAGCAATGGTCGGCCGTGGCGTGCTGGTCGATGGAAAGGGCCTTCAGCTCTACAACGGTCAGGCACTTGGTGGCGTGGAGCTTGCCTCGGCGGCGGACAAAGTGAAGGTTTCGATCGTGGATTCGAGCGGCTCAGAGGTCGCCAATCTGGACCTCGGCGATCTCGATGCGGGATCGCATGTCTTCACCTGGGACGGCAAGACCAGCGCAGGGGCCGATGCGGCCGCCGGCAACTACACGATCAAGGTCAGCGCCGTGCAGGGCGACAAGGCTGTCGAGGCCACGGCTCTGCAGCTGGGCACGGTAAGCAGCATCGTGCGTGGCGCGAAGGGTGTGGATATTGAAGTAGGCCGGCTCGGCATGTTCTCGATGTCGGATATCAAGCGGATTCTGTCCTGAGCGGGCAAGGAGAAGGACCATGGCATTCCAGCAAGGCCTCAGCGGGCTTAACGGCGCATCCAAGGCGATCGACGTCATCAGCAACAACGTCGCTAACACCAGCACGATCGGCTTCAAGAGCGCGCAGACCAAGTTCAACGATGTCTATGCCGCAGCACTCAACGGCTCAGCAGCCGGCGTGCAGGTGGGTATCGGCGTGAACGTCGGCGCAGTGGCACAGCTCTTCAACCAGGGCAACATAACGCCGACCGGCAACCCGCTTGATCTGGCGATCAACGGCAACGGATTCTTCCGGGTGCAGCAGCCTGGTGGCACGATCTCCTACACCCGTAACGGGCAATTCGAAATCGACAAAAATGGTTACATCGTCAATTCCGCTGGCTATCGCCTACAAGGCTACCCAGCCAACTCTCTTGGCGTTATTTTGCCGGCAACGCCAACTGACATTTTTCTGAACACGGCGGACCTTCAACCGAAGCAGACCGAGTCGGTGAAGATGGGTATCAACCTCGACTCGCGCCAGGCCGTCCCTACGGTGCCATTCACAAGCACGGCCGCTGCGCCGCTTCCAGACCCACTTTCGTACAACTCGTCAACATCGGTATCGATCTTCGATTCGCTCGGTAACTCCCACATCTACACGATGTACTTCGTGAAGACCGGCGGAGGCAACTGGGACATGCACACTTCGGTTGATGGCGCGGTTACAACAGGGCCAACGCCGCTTGCTTTCGATTCCTCTGGCAAGCTAACGACGGTTATGCCAATTGCCATGACGGCCACGATTGCAGCGTCGTTTGGTGCCATTTCGCCGATTTCGTTTGATCTGGATTTCACTGGCACGACGCAGTACGGCAGCGCGTTCGGCATCAACCGCCAAGTGCAAGACGGTTACGCGTCTGGGCGTCTTTCGGGCGTCACGATCGCGCAGGACGGGACGCTGCAGGGCCGCTACAGCAACGGCCAGTCGAAGATCCTCGGCCAAACCGTGCTGGCGAGCTTCGCCAACCCGAATGGCTTGCTCTCGCTCGGCCAGAACCTGTGGGGCGAGTCGCCCGAATCGGGTCAGCCGCTGGTTGGTAGCCCGGGCTCCGGCAGCCTTGGCCTGGTGCAGGCCGGTTCGGTGGAGGAATCGAACGTCGATCTGACCGCAGCACTGGTCGATCTGATCACCCAGCAGCGCAGTTACCAAGCGAATTCGCAGTCGATCAAGACGCAGGATCAGATTCTGCAGACCCTGGTCAACCTGCGGTAAGGGTCGGCTGAGGGGGGGTTGTGACCCGCACGTAGCCAAAGCAGTCAAGCCAACGGAAACGGAAACCACAAATGGACCGTGCGATCTATACAGCGATGACCGGCGCCAAGAGCACTTTGCTGCAACAGGCATCGGTTGGACACAACCTCTCCAACGCCACCACCGACGGCTTCCGTTCGGAACTGCATCGCCTGCGGGCGGTGCCGGTCCAGACGCAGGCCTTGCCGTCGCGCGCCTTTGTTGTCGACGCGAGTGTGGCCAACGACTTCACCCCTGGCGCACTGCAATCGACCGGCCGCGCGCTCGACGTTGCGATCAATGGCAAGGGCTGGTTCGCGGTGCAAACGCCGGACGGTGGCGAGGCCTACACCCGCGCCGGCCGATTCGAAGTGAGCGCCAATGGCGAGCTGGTCAACGAGCGTGGCCTGCAGGTGCTCGGTGAGGGCGGGCCGATCGCGTTGCCCCCCGATAACAGCTACGAAATTGCCGGTGACGGCACGATCAGTGCGATTCCGCGTACCGGAAGCCGCAACAACGCCGAGGTGGTGGGGCGCCTGAAGCTGGTGAACCCGGAAGAGGCGCAGATCCAGCGTGGTGACGATGGCTACTTCCGCCTCGCCAGCGGGCAGCCGGCCGAAGCCGACCCAGCGGTGAAGGTTGCCGGCGGTTACGTCGAGTCGAGCAACGTGAACATCGTTGAGCAAATGGTTCAGATGATCTCGCTCGCACGCCAGTTCGAAACCCAGACCCGCATGATGACCGCGATCGATACCAACGCGAAGGCGGCGGATCAGGTGCTGTCGGTAACCTGACCAGGACGATGAATTGAAGCCGGCTTTGCCCGCTTATCCGGGCTAGGTCGCTTGATGCGGGCGCCGACAATGGTGTCACGCGTGTAGAAGGAGAAGCACCATGGTTCCCGCACTTTGGGTGGCCCGTACCGGTCTCGATGCCCAGCAAACACAGCTGGACGTCATTTCGAACAACCTTGCGAACGTCAGCACCAATGGCTACAAGCGTGCTCGCGCGGTGTTCGAGGATCTCCTCTACCAGACCTTGCGCCAGCCCGGCGCACAGTCCTCGCAGCAGACACAGATTCCGTCCGGCCTGCAGCTGGGCACCGGTGTTCGCCCGGTCGCCACGGTCAAGAACCATAGCCAGGGCAACCTTCAGCAGACCGGCAACACCCTGGACGTCGCAATCCAGGGCGAAGGCTATTTTCAGATCCTCCTGCCCGATGGCACGCTCGGTTACACGCGCGACGGTTCCTTCCAGAAGGACAACACAGGTCAGATGGTCACATCGAGCGGTTATCCGCTCGATCCGTCGATCACGATCCCGCCGAACGCCCAGTCCGTGACGATTGGCAAGGACGGCGTCGTCAGCGTCACGACGCCCGGCACTGCAGCGCCGACGCAGATCGGCACGATCCAGGTGGCTACGTTCGTCAATCCGGCAGGATTGCAGTCGGTTGGTGAAAACCTGTTCCTCGAAACTGCGTCGAGCGGCACGCCGACGCCGACGACGCCCGGTACGAATGGTGCGGGTGTGCTGAATCAGAACTACGTTGAAACCTCCAACGTGAACGTGGCGGAAGAGCTAGTCGGGCTGATCCAGACGCAGCGTGCCTACGAATTCAACTCCAAGGTTGTGAGTACCGCAGACGCGATGCTGGGCCGCCTCTCGCAACTCTGAAGGGGATGATCATGTGCCGGCTCGCTCAACTGACCATGCTGATGTCGGCCGCGTTGCTGACGGCTTGCGTGACGCCGCCGATGACCAACGTGCAGCAGCCGATGACGACACGGGCGCAACCGCGCCCGGTGAGCGAGCCGATTGCGGGTTCGCTGTTCAGCACCAATGCCGCGCAGCGCGGCATGTTCGAAGATCGCCGCGCACGCCTCGTCGGCGACACGTTGACGATCAATTTGGTCGAAAAGACTGCCGCAACGAAAAACGCCAACAGCAGCGCGAGCCGCGATTCGGAAATCAGCGCGAGCATTCCGACCATGACCAAGGTGCCGCTCAAGTACCTGCAGGGGCTCGATCTGGCGGCAAGCACCGGTAACACCTTCTCTGGCAAGGGCGCATCGTCGGCCAACAACAACTTCACCGGCACGATTACCGTCACGGTGATCGACGTGTACCCGAACGGCAACCTGCTGGTTTCGGGCGAGAAACGTGTTGCGATCAACCAGGGCGACGAATTCATCCGCTTCTCGGGGGTCGTGAATCCGATGCATGTGACGGCCGCCAATGCGGTGAATTCCACGCAGGTGGCCGATGCCCGCATCGAATACAAGGGCAGCGGCTATATCGACGATGCGCAGCAGATGGGCTGGCTGACGCGCTTCTTCCAGGTCATTTCGCCGTTCTGATTGTCGGCGCGGGCCCGGGACGCAGGAAGCTGAGGAAACGACATGCGCAGATGGATTCGGGGAATGCTCGCCGCGGCGCTGCTGCTTGGCAGCGTGGCGGCCAGTGCGGAGCGCATCAAGGACATCGCCAACTTCGCAGGCGTGCGCAGCAACCCGCTGGTTGGCTACGGCCTGGTCGTGGGTTTGGACGGCAGCGGCGACCAGACAACGCAGACCCCGTTCACCGTGCAGAGCATCGTGAACATGCTGTCGAACATGGGCATCGCGTTGCCGCCGGGCGTGAGCCTGCAACTCAAGAACGTCGCCGCGGTGATGGTGACCGCCACGCTGCCGCCCTTCGCGCAGCCGGGTCAGGCGATCGACGTGACCGCCTCGTCGCTCGGCAACGCCAAGAGCCTCAAGGGCGGCACGCTGCTGATGACGCCGCTGAAGGGCGCGGATGGCAATGTGTACGCGCTGGCGCAAGGCAACCTTGTGATCAGCGGTGCGAGCGGCGGTGGAGGCGGCTCGAAGGTCACCGTGAATCATCTGTCTGCGGGCCGCATTCCGGGTGGCGCGACCGTGGAGCGAGCGGTGTTGATGCCGGTCGGGGCTGAGGATACGGTGTCGGTGGAGCTCAAGGACGCCGATTTCGGCACCGCGCAGAAAGTGGCCGATGCGATCAACCGCAACCTCGGCAGCGGCTTGGCGGCTGCGCTGGATGGTCGCAGGATCCAGGTGAAGGCGCCGGCGGAACCGGATCGCCGCGTCGCCTTCCTCGGCATGATCGAGAACCTCGACGTGACGCCCGAGCAAGGCATGGCGCGGGTCGTCGTAAATTCGCGTACCGGCTCGGTGGTGATGAACCGCGCGGTTCAGCTGCAAGATTGCGCCGTCGCGCACGGCAACCTGACGGTGACTGTGACGGCCGACAACCAGGTCAGCCAGCCGGGCGCATTCTCGAACGGGCAGACGCGCAACGTGCAGAACGCGCAGGTCGACATCAAGCAGGAGCCCGGCAATCTGATCCGCGTGAAGGCCGGCGCCAATCTGGCGGATGTGGTGAAAGCAATCAATGCGGTGGGCGCCAATCCGCTGGACATGATTGCGATCCTGCAGGCAATGAAGGCCGCGGGCGCCCTGCGCGCCGAGCTGGAAGTGATCTGACGGCGGCGCCCATGGCTGCTCCAGTCCAGGATTCGATCTTCGATACACGCCGGCTGGCCGATCTCAAGCGGCTGTCCAGCGAACGCTCGCCGGAATCGATCAAGGCGGTGGCGCAGCAGTTCGAAGCGCTGTTCGTGCAGATGATCATGAAGCAGATGCGCGAGAGCACCACGTTTGGTGGGCCGAGTTTCGACGGTGAGACCGCACAGTTCTACCGTGGCATGGCCGACCAGCAGCTCGCGCTCAATCTCTCCAAGGGCAGGGGTATCGGTCTGGCGCGCGCGATCGAGCGCCAGATGGGCGCCAACATGGGCATCGATACCGGCTTGTCGAACGACATCCCGGCACCGCCGGCGCGTGCGGTGTTGCCAGGGGCGGTGGCGGCAAAGTCTGCCGCGATGCCGGCGAACGGGCAGAATTCGCCGGCGGCTAACACCGCCGGGAACACTTCAAGCGGTTTCGTCGACAAGATCTGGTCGCACGCACAGGCTGCCGCCAAGGCGCTCGGCGTACCGGCGCAGTTTGTGGTGGGGCATGCGGCGCTGGAGACGGGCTGGGGCAAGGGTGAGATCACGCGGGCCAACGGCGCGCCCTCCTACAACCTGTTCAACATCAAGGCCGGTGCGGACTGGAAGGGCGACACCGTCGAGGCTTCAACGATCGAATACATGGGCGGCGTGCCGACTCGCCGCACCGAGCGTTTCCGCGCCTATGCCTCATACGATGAGGCGTTCCGCGACTACGCGCGTTTGCTGACGGCCAATCCGCGCTACGCGCAGGTCAGCGGCCAGGCAGACGCAGCGGGCTTTGCCCAGGCGCTGACCCGTGGCGGCTACGCGACCGACCCGATGTACGCCGACAAGCTCACCCGCATCATCGGCGGCAATACGCTGCGCACTGCACTGTCCTCCGACAGTCTCTGAACCGCCTCCCGACTGACACTGGCGCGACCGTTTGCGGCCGAGCGGCTGCGTGGTCGTCGCTTTGCAATAGCGCGGGCAAACCCAAGTATTTCAAGGTGTTTGCAAAGCAGGCAAAGGAATTGCTTAGAAGTGCCGTAAAGGGCATTACGAGGCAATCGTCATGGGCAACAGCGTACTCAACATCGGCATCTCAGGCATCAACGCTGCGCAGGCGGGTCTGGTCACGACCGGCCACAACATCTCGAACGCCTCCACTGCCGGGTATAGCCGCCAGCAAATCGTCCAGAGCACCAACCAGCCGGTGTTTTCGGGGGCCGGCTACTTTGGCCAAGGCACGAATGTCCAGACGATCAAGCGCAGCTACAACAGCTATCTCGAACAGCAGGTGCTGACGGCCAATTCGCGCTATCAGGAGATGAACACCTACTACGAGCAGGTCAAGCAGATCGACGACCTGTTCGGTGACCCGAGCGCGGGCTTGTCGCCGGCCATTCAGGATTTCTTCAAAGGCGTGCAGAGCGTGGCGGCAAACGCTACCAGTATCCCTTCGCGCCAGTCGATGCTGTCGCAATCCGAGGCTTTGGTCGCGCGCTTCCAGACGCTCAATACGCGCATCGACGAGTTGCGTGACCTGGTTGGCGGCGAGATCAATGGCACCGTTACCGAGATCAACAGCCTTGCGGGCCAGATCGGCGAGCTGAACCAGCGCATCATCTACGCGTCGAACATCGGCGCCGGCCAACCGCCGAACGATCTGCTCGACGAGCGCGCCCAGTTGGTGTCGCAGCTCAACGATCAGGTACGCGTGACGACGATGTCGAACGAAGACGGTTCGATCAACGTTTTCGTCGGGAATGGTCAGCCTCTGGTGGTGCGTTCCGATGTCGCAACGCTGACGGCTCAACCTTCACGTGCCGACCTGTCGCGCATCGTCGTCGCGATTCAGTTGCCGACCGGCGGTGGGCAGGAATTGCCGGATGCGGCATTTTCTGGCGGCAAACTTTCCGGTTTGCTCAACTTCCGTAGCGAATCGCTGGACTCTGTGCAGAACGGTCTCGGACGCCTGGCCCTCGGCATCACCCAGACTTTCAATGCGCAGCATCGCCTTGGCCAGGATCTCGACGGCGCACTGGGTGGCGACTATTTCCAGCCGCTGGCCGGTCGCACGATCTATCCGAACAGCCCGTCGAACACCGGTACGGCTCAGATTGATGTGCCGATCACGAATGCGTCCGACCTCACGACCAGTGACTATTCGCTGACCTACACGGCGGCGAATACCTTCCAGTTGGTTCGGCGCTCCGATTCGCAGGTGTGGACCGCCTCCGGTGCCACACCCGCAGCCGCGCTGGCTGCGGTGCTCGCGGCTGCGCCATCGCAAGGTTTTTCGATGACCTTGAGCGGCGCGCCAGCTGTAGGCGATAGCTTCACGATTCAGCCGACCCGTGCAGCAGCCGATCAGTTTGCGGTGGCGATCAAGGATCCGCGCCTGATCGCAGCCGCCGCGCCGATCCGGACCCTGGCGACCAATGCGAATACCGGCTCCGCGAGCATTACGCAGGGTGTGGTGAGCGATGTCACCAACCTCGCGCCGCCGCCCGCGCTGACCTTGCCGCTAACCTTCACGTACAACGCGGGCAACCTGTCCGGTTTTCCGGCAGGTTTCCCGATCACGGTTACGCAGCCGAACGGCACCAGCACGAGCTACCCGGCGGGTGGGCCGATTCCATATTCGGATGGCGCCAAGATCGCGTTCGGCGGTGTGTCCTTCACGATTTCCGGCACACCGAAGAATGGCGATAGCTTCACCATGGAACGCAACCCTGGTGGGGTGTCGGATAGCCGCAATGCGGTCTTGCTGGGCCAGCTTCAGCAGGTGAAGACGCTGATCGGCAATTCAGCGAGCTACGAAGCTGCCTATGCGCAGCTGGTCGGCGAGATCGGTTCGCGCACGCGTGAAGTACAGGTGACTTCGGAGTCGCAGAAGGTGGTTGCTGAGCGTGCCAAGGATGCTCAGCAGGCACTGGTGGGTGTGAACCTCGATGAGGAGGCGGCCAATCTGGTCCGCTACCAGCAGGCGTATCAGGCGGCAGGCAAGGTCATGCAGGTCGCCAGCACGCTGTTTAACGAGATTTTGGCGATCGGCCGTGGATGATTGACTGGAGCTAAGCCATGCGTGTTTCAACCGGAATGATTTATGACAATGGAACGACCCAGTTCCAGAATCGCGCCGGCGATTTGCTGAAACTCCAGCAGCAGATCTCCACCGGGCGGCGCGTCGTGGCCCCGTCGGATGATCCGATTGCTGCGTCGTCGGCGTTGATCGTTCAGCAGGCCAAGGGCGTCAACGAGCAGTGGGCAACCAACCGCGGCTCGGCGAAGGACTCGCTGCAGATCGTTGAGAGCAAGCTCTCAGGCGTTAGCGACCTGATCGCCTACCTCAAGGAGAAGACCATCCAGGCAGGCAATGGCTCGCTCAGCCCAGCTGACCGCAAGTCGATTGCGGTTGACGTACGGGCGCGTTTCGATGCGTTGGTCGGTCTTGCCAACAGCAACGATCCGCAAGGCGGCTACCTCTTCGCGGGCTTTCAGACGGACACGCAACCCTTTGTTGGCAGCATTGCCAGCGGTGTCATCTATCAGGGCGACCAGGGGTCGCGGGCGCTGCAGATCAGCGATTCACGCGTGATCCCGGTCAGCAATTCGGGCAACGAGGTGTTCATGGACATCCCGAACCTGAACGGCGCCTTCCACACATCGGCTGGCGCAAGCAATTCCGGCGCTGCCGTGATTGACGACGGATCGGTCACCGGCACCTACACCGGTAACCAATACCGCATCGACTTCACCGGCCCCGGTAGCTATGACGTGTACGACGTGACGGCAGGCGGCGGGCCGATCAGCAGCGGTAGCTATGTCAGCGGCACCTCGATCGCTTTCGCGGGCATCCAGGTTTCGGTGTCGGGGACGCCGGCGGCGGGCGATACCTTCAGCATCGATCCCGGCGGCTATACCGATATCTTCAATACGATCAAGACCTTCGTCGGGGCTCTGGAAAACTCCAGCGGCGCTGCGCTCAATACGCAGGTGACGCAGACTCTGGGCAAGCTCGACAAGGCGCTCGATAACGTGCTGCGTGTGACGGCGTCGGTCGGTTCGCGTGTCAACGAGGTACAGGCCGCAGAATCAGTCGGCTCGCAGGCTGATCTGCAGTACGCAAGCACGATCTCGCGCCTCACGGATCTGGACTACGCGCAGGCCAGCTCAGACGTCTCGCAGAAGACGGTTGCTTTGCAGGCTGCACAGCAGGCGTTCGTCAAGACCACGGGCCTGTCGCTCTTCAACTACATCGGGTGAGCGCCATGCGTACGCCAATGCTTGTGCTGTTGCTTGGCGCGCTCGGTGCCTGTTCGAGCATCAAGGGTGACTATCCGTCCACACCGCTGATTCCCAACGCCGCAATCAACGTTGCGGACGGGCTGACCATCGCCCTGGAGGATATTGTTGCCGGTGCTGCGGTGATCGGCGTTGCCTACTACGTGATCGATCCGCTGGCGCCGAACTGGACGCTGCGCGCCGTGCGGCTCGACGAAGACCGCTACCGCATCGCGATGCGCATGAAGCGCTTTCACATGGGCGGCGAGGGTGAGGCGATGCAGCTCTTCAAGCGTCAGGCCGAAGACATGGTGCGGGCGCAGGGCTACAGCAGCTACACGATTGCCCGCTACGAGGAAGGGCAGGAGTCCAACTGGATTTCCGAGCGCGTTGCCAGCGGTGATCTGATCCTCAGGCGTTGAAGCCTCTCCGCGGATCAGTGGCCGGCGGCGATCTTCAAGAACATCCCGACGGTGTCGAACCCGCGCTCATACAGCGATTGAAGTACGCCGGCGAGCATTGGCAGGCAGGCTGCCAGCGCCACTACGCCGACCGTCAGCGTGATCGGAAATCCGAGTGCGAACAGGTTCAGTTGCGGCGCGGCTCGCGTGAGCACGCCGAGTGCGATGTTGGTGATCAACAGCGTTGTGACCGCCGGGAGTGCGAGCATCAGCCCGGTGACGAAGATGCTGCCGCCGCTGCGCACGATGATCTTGGCTGCGTCGCCAGGAAAACCAACGCCACCTGCCGGCAGCCATTCGAAGCTGCGCACCACCGTTTCAATCACCAGCAAATGCCCGTTGAGCGCAAGGAAGATCAGCGACGCGATCAGGCCGAGGAACTGAGCAATCACCGTGGTCTGGCCGGCTGATTGCGGATCGTAGAACATCGCAAACGACAGGCCCATCTGCAGACCGATCAAGTCGCCCGCGAGGTCGATGGCGACGAAGACAAGCCGAATCGTGAAGCCGATTGCGAAGCCGATCATCATCTCGGTGGCGATTGCGCCAACGACCAGAAAGGAACCGGGCGCAACGGCGGGCGAGGGCGGCAAAACCGGGGCGATCGCCATGGTGATTGCCAATCCGGTGACGAGCCGGATATGCCGAGGCATGCCGACGTTGTTGAAGATCGGTGCGCTTGTCAGCATGGCCAGGATACGGAACGCCGGGTACGCGTACATCGCGAGCCAGCCCGCCCAGTCCGTGCTGGTGAAGGTGAACATGCCTGAAGTGCTATCCGATCAGGCCGGGGATCGACGCGTACAGCCGCCGGATGTAGTCGGTGATCGTGGTCAGCATCCAGGGGCCGGCGATCAGCAGTGTCACGAACATCGCCATCACCTTTGGTACGAAGGTCAGCGTCATCTCGTTGATCTGCGTGGCCGCCTGAAAGATTGACAGCACCAGGCCAACCACCAGCGCGCACAGCAGTGGTGGCGCAGAGACCATCAACACGATTTCGATTGCGTCGCGCCCGAGGGCGATCACGGTCGTGGGTGTCATGTTCTTCCCCTACGCGAAACTATTGACGAGTGTTGCGACGACCAGATTCCAGCCATCGACCAGCACGAACAGCATTAACTTGAATGGCAGCGAGACGATCACAGGCGACATCATCATCATGCCCATGGACATCAGCACCGACGCGACCACCATGTCGATGATGAGGAAGGGCAGGAACACGATGAAGCCAATCTGGAATGCAGTCTTCAGCTCGCTGGTAACGAAGGCCGGGATGATCACGCGCATCGGCAGTTCTTCGGCCTTGTTCACCTTGGGTGTCTTGGCAAGTTGCGCGAAGAGGGAAAGATCCGCCTCCCGCATCTGCTTGAGCATGAAGCCCTTCACCGGCACCGAGGCCCGCTGCAAGGCAACGTCGAACTCGATGCGCCCCTCGGCCAGTGGCTTGTAGGCGTCCTCATAGACCCGGTCCGCAACCGGGCTCATGATGAAGAACGTGAGGAACAGCGACAGCCCCATGATCACCTGGTTCGGCGGCGAGGTCTGGGTGCCGAGCGCGTGACGCAGCAACGCGAAGACGATGATGATCCGGGTGAAGCTCGTCATCATCAGCACGATCGCGGGGATGAAGACCAAGGAGGTCATCATCACCAGCGTTTGCACGGTGATCGAATAGGTCTGCGCGCCGCCCGGTCCGGGGGTGCTGCTGAAGGCGGGCAAAGCCTGGGCGAGCGCGGGCAGCGCAGTGAAAACAAGGGGCAGCGCGAGCAATGCGCGGCGTAGGTCAAGCTTCATGGCGACCCCCTTTCAGCAGGGATGCAAGCTTGCGCTGGAAGTCACCCTCGATCGGGGCAGGCGGCGCACTGCGAGGGACCTCGGCGGTGTCGAGTGTCTGCAGTGCGGTGATGCGACCGGGCGCAACGCCCAGCACCAGAACCTTTTCGCCCAGTTCGACCAAGACGACGCGCTCGCGTGGCCCGACCGCGGTGCCTCCGATGATGCGCAGCGTTGCCTGGCCGCTGCCGCTACGCGCCTGAAGCCGTTTGACGACATGCAGCAGGCCGTAGAGGCTGGCAAGTACCACGGCGAGCCCGAACAGCATCGACAGCAGACTGCCACCTGCATCGGCGACTGCGGCGGACGCCGAAGCGGGCGCAAGCAGGGCTGCGAGCAACGCGGGAAGAGACAGGCTTGAAGGTTTGGACATCGCGGTATCACCGGCTGGATATGCGATGCCATTTTGCGGCCGGCAAGAATTGCCGGCCCGCGGATTAGCGCGGGAAAGCGGGCCCTATTCCGATGCTTGGCGGGCGCGCTTTCCGTTGGCCTGGGTGTTCGCCGGCGTTCAGATCGTGCCAGCACCCATCATGGACAGGACTGCTTGCTGACCGTCAGAGGCCGCGAACCTTACGCATGCGCTCCGACGGCGTGATGATGTCGGTGAGACGGATACCGAACTTGTCGTTGACCACGACCACTTCGCCCTGCGCGATCAACGTGCCGTTGACCAGCACATCCATCGGTTCGCCCGCCAGCGCATCGAGTTCGACAACCGAGCCGTGGGCCAACTGCAGCAAGTTGCGGATCGAGAGTTTCGTGCGACCGAGTTCGACGGTGATCTGGACTGGGATGTCCAGAATCATGTCGAAGTCGTTCATCGACGTCGGTTTTTCTCCTGCGCCGAATTCCGGAAATGCGGCACGAGCGGGCTCTGGCGGTGGCGGTTCGGCCATCGCCGCATCCGCAACCGCCTGCTCCTGCATTGCGGCTGCCCAGTCGTCTTCACTGATTTGTTCGTCTTCAGCCATCATGGCCTCCCAGTTTGGCCGCGATCAGGTTGATCTCGCGGTCCTCCGGCGGCACCAGCCGTTCGATTCTCACGGCGTGATAGCCGTGGCTGATGCCGTGTTTGCCCTCGAAAGCCGGTACGCCATCCACATGGCCCTGCACCAGCTCCGGTATGTCGAGCGGAATGATGTCGCCCACCTTGAATTGCACGACGTCGCGGAGCCTGACCGTTGTCTTCGCGAGGTCCACCGTGAGGTCGAGCTCGATGCTCTGGATCTGCTTCGTCATCAGGCCAACCCACCGCTTGTCTTGCGTGAGGTGGTCAGACTGCATCGTGCTGTAGAGCAGATCGCGGATCGGTTCGACGGTGGAGTAGGGCAGGCACAGGTGCATGTCCGCCTGCGTGCCGCCGAATTCCAGCGCGAAGTTCATCGACACCACGATCTCGCTTGGCGTCGCGATATTGGCGAACTGCGGGTTCATCTCCGAGCGGACGTACTCGAACTGGATGCCGAACACCGGCGCCCAGGCCTTTTCCATCTCGCTGAATACCACCTGCAACAAGCCGCGGATGATGCGCTGTTCGGTCGCAGTGAAATCGCGCCCTTCAACCCGGGTGTGGAAGCGTCCGTCGCCGCCGAACATGTTGTCCACCACGAGGAACACCAGGTTCGGATCGAACACGATCAGGCCGGTGCCGCGCAGCGGCTTCACCATGATCAGGTTCAGGTTGGTCGGCACCACCAGGTTGCGTACGAACTCGCTGTACTTCTGCACCTTGATCGGCCCCACCGATACTTCGGTGTTGCGGTGCATGTAGTTGAAAAGCCCGATGCGCAGGTTGCGCGCAAAGCGCTCGTTGATGAGCTCCATCGTGGGCATGCGCCCACGAACAATCCGTTCCTGCGTCGCAAGGTTGTAGTTGCGTATGCCGCTGGTGTCGGTGTCGCCCTGGTCGACTTCATCGGTTTCACCGGTGACGCCACGGAGTAGCGCATCGACCTCTTCCTGCGAGAGAAAGTCTTGAGCCATGGTCGAGTCCCGGTCTGTCCCGTATTGTCCTTACTGGACGATGAAAGAAGTAAAGAGCACGGACACGATCGGCCCGCCCTCGTCGTGATCAGCGCCTTTTTTCTTCTTCTTGGGCGGCTCATAGCCCAGCGAGGTGTTCGCCTCCGTACGGATCTCCGCGGCGAGGGCCTCGCGCCCTTCGGGGTTGGCGATCTCGGACGCTTTCTTGCCCGACAGCAGCATCAGGATGCGATGGCGAATTTCGGGCATCAGCAGCTTGATCTGGTCGCCGGTGTGTGTGTCCGCCACGCGGAACGAGAGCACCACCTGCAGGTACTGCTCGCCGTTTTCCGGCTGCAGGTTTACGACGAAGGGTTCCAGCGGCACGAACACCGGCGGTGCCTTCGGATCGGCATGGGCAGCGGGTTTTTCCTCGTCGGCTTGAGCTTCTTCACCTTCGGCCGCAGCCTTCTTCTTCTTGCCCAGCAGGAGGAAAGCACCGCCTCCGGCAAGCGCGAGCCCCACCACCGCCGCGACGATGATGATCAGCATCTTCTTGCTCTTCTTCGGGGCGGCTTCGCCTTCGGCTGCAGGTTTGGCGGGCTTGCTGGACATTACAGAAATCCTTCTCGATCAGTCGGTGAGGCCTGACGGTACCTGAGTGTTTCCGGACTGAGGTACCGCTAGGGATGATTATTCCCTCTGTCTACGGCCATCAAAGCGCCGAACTGAGGCCTTCCGGACCGGTAATTCAGGCAAACGTATCAACCATGCCGCGGCCTGACTGCGACCAGGCCGGGCGGGCCAAGCCTACAACCTCGGCCGTGTCGTCCGCCGCGACCTGGCGCGCGCCGCGTTGGGGGCCACCCCAGCTGCGTTGTTCCTGCGACGGATCGTTGGTGCCGTTCGCACTCACGTTGACCTGGCCCAGGTTGAGCCCAGCGTCGGTCATCAATTCGCGCAGTCGTGGGATCGATTGTTCGATCGCCTCGCGTGCTGCTGGCGTAGCAGTAACGAAATGCGCCGTGGTCTGGTCGCCGTTTACGTTCAGCGTGATCTCGACGCGGCCCAAGTGTGGCGGCGTGAGGATCAACTCCGCGCGGCCAAGTTCCTTGCCGGCCATCCACACCATTCGGTTGCCCACGTCGTCTGCCCAGCCGCTTTGCGAAACCGGCGTGCGGACAGGGAACTGCGGGGCTTCGGTGCGTGCGGCCTCCGCCGTACGGTTGGCGAGCGTATCCGCCCAAGGTGACACCGTCGGTTGCGTCGGGGCACTTGCCTGAGCTGCCGTGTCCACGATGACAGCCTTGGTTTGCGCCGCTTTGCCGCTTGCTTCCGCGACAACCGCTGCGATGGGCTGCTTGGCCGAATCGCCAAGCGCGGTCAAGGCGGGGTTGGGCTTTTCGTCGCTCGCTGTCGCGGCCGTGCGATTGCTGGTCTGGGCCAAAAGTGCATTCGCCGCAGCGGCCTTGTCCGATGTGTCAGCCGAGGTTTCGCCATTGCTGCCTTGCGCGGCAGGAACTGCCGCAGCCGGCAGCGCTTTGCCGTCCAGCGGCAAACTGTCAACGGCTGTCGCTGATCCTGGAGAACCAGAGAGCCTATTCACGCGTGTGACTGAATCCTCGTTGCTTGGTACTTGGTTCTGCCGCGGAAGAAAGCGCCCTTCCACGGACGTTATGACCCCGTTCGCTGCCGCCTCGGTAAGCGCGGGCTGGTTAGAAGAGTCGACAGTTTGACTGGCTGACGACGGTGCTAAAGACGAAAGCAATGCAGCGGCGATTTGCGCGAGCCGCGCCGGATCGTCGGTGGCCGCCGTCGCATCGGTGTCTGAGCGGTCGCTCGCCTTGTCGCTCTCCGCCTTTTGCGTCTTGGCTTTGGCGCCATCCAGCGCATTGGCGAAGTTCGCCGGCTTGCCGTTGTCGGTGCTTGATTCGGCGGCATTTGCCGGCAGATTCGCCTGCGCCGGCGCGGTGTTGCTCACCGGGGCGGGCATTGGGCTTGGGCTCACGTTCATTGCTGGCATGTTCTGCTCCTCGGGGCGGTTGCCGCCGGCTGTGTCAGCCAGCTTTCAGCAAGGCGCGTGCCAGCGGCTCAGGTCGGGTCCGCGGGCCCTTCGGGCGTGATCGAGCCGTTGCCCGGTGTACTGTCGGAATCGTCCTGGGCTTCTTCCTGCTTGGTTCGAAAGAGCTTGGCCGAATGCTCGTCGGTAATGCGTTGTTCGGCCCGCGATTCCTTGCGAAGGGCAACTGCTTGCTGGCGTGTGGCGAGGGTGTCAAAGGCCTTCTTGCGGTTGCGTTCGTCCACCCAGGCTTGCTTGCCGGCCACGACCTGCTCGCGGGCGCGCGCGACGATCTGTTCCTGCTCGAACACCGCTTCGTCGAGCTTTGCAATGAAGGTGGAGTAGTTGCGCCAGGCTTCGGGCGAGATGCCGGTCTGCGCGGCGGCGCGGAAGCGGTTGTGGTACTCCTCGCGGTACTGGACGAGGATTTCGAGCTTCTGCTCATGCGCCTGGCCGCTTGCGAGCAGTGCGCCAAGGCGCTTGGCCGCATCGTCCATGCGGCTCTGGGCAAGTTCGATCAGCGTTTGCAGTGCGTTGGACATGCGCGGGATGCAGCGAATCCGGCGGGGTGCCGGCTTTCAATATATACGCCGACAAGGCCGCGCGCGCAAAAGCACGCATCGGTTTGACCTGATCCGGCTATCACGGGCGATCAGGTTTCGACACCGAACAGCGTGTGCAGGGCAGCCAGGCTTTGCTCATAGCCGGCGCGCTCGTTGATGCCTTGCTGGAGGAAGGCTTCCAACTGCGGATAGGCGCGCACAGCCTCGTCGAGCAGCACATCCGACCCGGCTTGATAGGCACCGACGGCGATCAGGTCGCGCGAGCGCTGATAGCGCGAGAACAGTTGCTTGAAGCGCCTTACCAGCTCGAAATGCGAAGGCTTGATGAGGTTGTGCATCGCCCGCGAAATGGACTGCTCCATGTCGATCGCGGGGTAGTGCCCTTGATCCGCCAGTGCGCGGGACAACACGATGTGGCCGTCGAGGATCGCGCGGGCCGAGTCGGCAATCGGATCCTGCTGGTCGTCGCCTTCGGCCAGCACGGTGTAGAAGGCCGTGATGGACCCGCCCCCCTCTGGCCCGTTACCGGCGCGCTCGACCAACGCCGGCAAGCGCGCGAAGACCGACGGCGGGTAGCCGCGCGTCACAGGCGGTTCGCCGATCGCCAGCGCGATTTCGCGTTGTGCCATCGCGTAGCGGGTCAGCGAGTCCATGATCAGGAGCACTTGCTTGCCCTGATCGCGGAAGTGTTCTGCCACCGTGGTGGCATAGGCCGCCCCTTGCAGCCGCATCAGCGGACTGGTGTCTGCCGGTGCGGCCACGACAACCGAGCGCGCGCGCCCCTCTGGCCCGAGGTTCTGCTCGATGAACTCCTTGACCTCGCGGCCCCGTTCGCCAATCAGCCCGACGACGATGACTTCGGCCTCGGTGTAGCGCGCCATCATGCCGATCAGCACCGATTTGCCGACGCCAGAGCCTGCGAACAGACCCATCCGCTGACCACGCCCGATCGTCAGCAGCGCGTTGATGGTGCGGATTCCGACGTCGAGACTTGCTGCTATCGGGGCGCGGAGCAGCGGGTTGAACGGCCGGCTCTGCAGCGAACGGGTGTGCTTCACTTCGAGCGGCCCGAGACCATCGAGCGGCCGGCCGGCGCCGTCGACGACGCGGCCGAGCAGTTCATTGCCCACCGGCAGATGCTTCGCCCGGTCCGACGCGCGGCGCCGGGGTTCGACGCGTTCTGAGGTGCTCAGCTTGGGCTGTGCCGGATCGTTGGGTACCACTTGCGCGCCGGGCGCGAGGCCGAACACATCGTCGGTCGGCATCATGTACAGCTTGTCGCCCGTAAAGCCGACGACTTCGGCTTCCACCGACCCGCCGCCCGGGATCAGGATTCGGCAACCGGACCCAAGTGGTAGCTTCAGCCCCGAGGCCTCCATGACGAGGCCGTTGATCCGTGTCAGGCGGCCGGCGACCTGGTAGGGGGAGGCGACCGCCGCCATCTTGCGGCAGTCTTCCAGATAATCACGCCAGGAGTCGGCGAGGCGCGGCATCACTCATCCTCCCACGGATGTTCGCGCGAGAGGTTCTCGACCACCCGGCGCCAGCGCGTTGCGACCGTTGCGTCGAGCAGCGTGCCTGCAACTTCGATGCGGCAGCCACCGCGCTCGACCGAGTCGTCCTCCACGATGCGGTGACCCGCGTGGGCGTGCTGTTCGCCGAGGTATTGCCGTACCAGCGCATCGTCCGCCGAATTCACATGCAGCACCGCATGCTGCTGCGGCAACTGCGCCAGCGCTTCGCGAATCACGACCAGCAGGCTCTCGGGCCTTTGCTTGATCTGCTCCCGCACTACCAAACGCGCCACTTCAAGCGACAGCGCAAGGATCTCCGCGCCGATCGACTCGTCGAGATGATCAAGCGTGTCCTTGAACTGACCCAGCAACTGGTGCAGTTCAGCGGCCTCCAGTCGCCCGCGTGCGCTGCCTTCTTCGTAACCGATGTCGTAGCCGGCCTTGTAGGCTTCCTGATGAATCTGGTCGACCTCATCGGCCGTCGGCAAGTGGACGCCGGGTGCGATCTCGATCGGGCCGGTGGGAAGCTCCGGCTCCGGTTCGATGATCGGCTCGGCGACGGGCTCCGGCGCTGACGCCATGTCGATCGCTGGTTCGGGCTCGTCGAGAACCTGCGGCGCCGCAAAATCCTCGAACTGCACGCGGCGGTAGGCGCCGGTGGCCTGATTGGCGCGGATGACGAGTTCGTTTGCCATGGCTTATGCGGTTCCGCCTTAGACGAAGTCGTCGCCACCCTTGCCGCCGATGACGATCTGGCCTTCCTCGGCAAGGCGGCGGGCGATTTTGAGGATTTCCTTCTGCGAGGCTTCGACCTCCGAGAGGCGAACTGGGCCCTTCGATTCCAGGTCCTCGCGCAGCATTTCCGCCGCACGTTGCGACATGTTCTTGAACACCTTCTCGCGCATCTCCGGGTTGGCGCCCTTGAGTGCGATGACCAGCTGGTCGGACTGCACTTCGCGCAGAATCGTCTGGATGCCGCGGTCGTCGACGTCCATCAGGTTATCGAAGACGAACATTTCGTCGAGGATGCGCTGGGCCAGATCCGGGTCGTACTCGCGCACGTTGTCGAGGATCGCGGTCTCCGCCGCACTGCCGACAAAGTTGAGGATGTCCGCCGCATGGCGTACACCGCCGATCGACGTCTTCTTCAGCTGCGTCGAGCCCGACAGCACGCGGGTGAGTGCTTCGTTCAGTTCCTTCAGCGCAGTCGGCTGCACACCGTCGAGCGTTGCGATGCGCAGCAGCACGTCGTTGCGTTGGCGCTCGGAGAAATGCTTGAGGATCTCGCCAGCGTGGTCGAACTCAAGGTGCACCAGGATCGTCGCGATGATCTGCGGGTGTTCGTTCTTGATCAGGTCAGCCGCAGTCGCCGCATCCATCCACTTGAGCGACTCGATACCCGCCGTGTCCGAGCCCTGCAGCACGCGCGAGAGCAGGTTGGCGGCGCGCTCGTCGCCGAGTGCCTTGGTCAGCATGATGCGGATCTTCTCGTCATCGGCCTGCACCGGCGAACTCTTCGCGGCGTAGATCGCAACCTCGTTGATCAAGGCCTCGATCACTTCGCGGCCTTGCGGCGTCAGCCGGGTCATTGCGAGGCCCAGCTTCTGCACCTCACGCGGCGACATGTGCTTGAGGATGTCCGCCGCCTCGTCCGGCCCCAGCGTGAGCAGGAGCAACGCGGCCTTGTTGATTCCCTCTTCAGCGTCGCTCATTCGGCTGGCTCCCCATCCATTCCTTCATCAGCGTTGCGATCACCTTCGGATTCTTCACCGCGATCTCGCGCACCTTCGCGATCTTGCGATCGAAGCTCATGCGCGCGATCTCTTCCATCCGCACTTCCGGCGGCAGCAACTGGTCGTCCGGCACTTCGCCTTGCTCGTTGAGCGTGACCACGTAGCCTTCCTCCTCTTCTTCGCCGCCTTCTTCGCCTGCTTCGGCGCCTTCGGCCACCACCGGCGGCGGTGCGACGGTACGGACCAGCGGCCGCAGCACGCGCAGCCACAGGAAGGCTGCAACCAGGCCCAACAGGAGCCAGCGTGCCAGATCCAGCGCCATCGCGCGCAGTTCCGGATCCTTCCACCACGGCACTTCGTCGCCCTTGCGCAGCGATTCGGTGAAGGGCGCATTGGCCACGTTGACCGTGTCGCCGCGTGTTTCGTTGTAACCGACAGCTTCGCGCACGAGGTCGTTGACCTGCTTCATCTCGGCTTCAGACAGCGGCACGGTGCGAACGTTGCCTTTGGCGTCGCGCTCGCTGCGGTGGTTCACGACCACCGCGACCGAGAGGCGACGAACCTGGCCCAGCGCGCGCTTGGTGTGCTGCACCGTCTTGTCGAGTTCGTAGTTTGTCGTCGAGTTCTTGCTCGACGAAAGCGGCTGCGCCTGGTTGGCGGCACCCGGTGTGCCCGGGGCGGCGGGCGTCGTGATCGGCGCAGTCGCCGGCACAGGCGGTTGGTTGCTCAGCGCGCCAGGCACGCCGGCCGGCGCCGGCTGCATCGTGGTGTTATCCGAGAGCTGCTGGCTGCGGATCGCCTGGTTGGGGCTCGGATTCGGCTTGTAGCTTTCCGCCGTCTGTTCCTGCTGATCGAAATCCACGTCCGCGGTGACCTGGGCGCGCAGGTTGGCCTGACCAACGATCGGTTCCAGGATGCTCTCGATGCGGCGCACGAAGCGATCTTCGAGTTCGCGTACATACTTGATCTGCGTGGCATCGAGCCCGCTTGGGTCGGCCTTGGTCGTCAGCAGGTTGCCGTTCTGATCGATGACGCTGACGGCCGAGGCGGTCAGTTGCGGCACCGATGCCGAGATCAGATTGACGATGCCGGCGATCTGGCCGTTGTCCAGCGCGCGACCAGCATGCAGCGTGAGCACGACTGAGGCCGAGGGCTTCTGCTCATCGCGCAGGAAGGCGGTCTGTTTCGGAATCGCCAGATGCACACGCGCGTTCTGCACCGCATTGATCGAGCCGATGGTGCGGCCCAGTTCGCCTTCGAGGGCGCGCTGGTAGTTAACCTGTTCGAGGAACTGCGAAATGCCGATGCGGTTGCCTTCCATCAGCTCAAAGCCAACCGAACCGCCTTTCGGCAGGCCCTGGCTGGCCATGCGCAGGCGCAATTCCGCGGCTTGCTGCGCCGGCACCAGGATCGCCGAACCGTTGTCGGTGACCTTGAACGGCACGTTCTGCGCCTGCAGCGCCGTAATGATGGCGCCGCCGTCCTTCTCGGCCAGCCCGGAGAACAGCACCGCGTAGTTCGGTTGCTTGCTCCACAGCCAGACGCCGGTGAGCAGTGCGATCGAAACGGCAATCGCCGCTGCACCGGCAATTTTCTGGCGCGCGGTGAGGCGGTTGAAGTTGTCGCGGATCAGCTCAAGCGGCGATGTGGGCGGCGCGGGCTGGTCGGCAGTCAGTTCGGCTTCGGCCATGATCTTGACCTCTTGGGCGCAAAGGCCCTTTTCTGGATGGGTGCATTGTCTTGCCGCTGCCGCAAGTGCAAAGTCCGTTTAAGCGGCAGTTTTTGCCGCCTATTCGCCGCTTGTTGCCGGTCGCCTGCCATTAATCTGCGAGCAGGGCCGGAAAAAGGGTCCGAGACGCTCAACCAGATCATGCAAGAGACGATCCAGCCGCCGCTCGATGCCGCACAGCTCGCCGAGGCCTTCCGCCAGTTCTCGGAGGCCTCCGCACAGCTCACACAGGCCTATTCCGGGCTGGAACGCCAGGTTGAACGCCTGAACGAGCGCCTGACCGGGCTGCTCGCGGCGCTGCCCGCCGGCGTCGTGCTACTTGATGCGCAGGGGCGCATCGAGCAGGTGAACGCAGCCGGCAGAGCGATGCTAGACGACGGCCTGGTCGGGCAGGACTGGCAGGCTGTGTGCGACACCTTGCTCACCCCCACCGAAGCGCCAGCCGAGTTCGAACGTGGCGCGGCAGATTCGCTGCGCCGGCTCTCGCTGTCTCAAACGGCGGAAGACTCCGCCGGTGGCCGCATCGTTTTGCTGCACGACGTGACCGAGGCGTGGCTGATGCGCCGTAACGTCGCGCGGAACGAACGGTTGGCGGCAATGGGCGAGATGGTCGCCGGTCTGGCTCACCAGTTGCGCACACCGCTTGCGGCGGCTTTGTTGTATGCCGGCAATCTCGCCGAACCGAGCCTCGCGCCGGCCGATCGTGCGCGGTGCGCTGAACGTACACTGGACCGCTTGCGTCACCTGGAACGCCTGATTCGCGACATGCTCAGCTTCGCCCGTGGCGAGGCGCTCGGCACCGAAGACTTCGATGTGTGCGAACTGGTGGCCGAACTCGAACACACGATCGAGCCCGTCGCCGCACGTCGCGCGGTGCGCTTCACGAGCCGCTGTGCGTGCCCCGGCGTACGTTTCGCTGGGCATCGCAAGGACATCGCCGGGGCACTGACCAACCTGCTGGAAAACGCCTTGCAGGCAGTGGGTGAGGGTGGCCAGATCAGCCTTCTCGCATCGAACGCCGATGGTCGTGTGCGTTTTGTCGTCGAGGACAATGGCCGCGGTATCGATGCCGCACTCCAGGCGCGACTGTTTGAACCCTTCTTCACCACCCGCGCCGATGGCACCGGCCTGGGCTTGGCGATCGCCCGTGGCGTGGCGCGCGCGCACGGTGGCGACATCACACTACGATCGAACCCGGGAGAGGGCAGCACGTTTGTGCTCGATCTACCTCTGCCGGTTCGGGAGGACGCGGCATGATTGAAACCCTGCACATCCTGGTGGTCGAAGATGACCCGGATATCCGCGACGCCGTCGCATTTACGCTGGAGACAGCGGGCCACACGGTCACTGCCGTGGGTGACGGCCCGGCGGCGCTGGCTGCACTGGATCGCGACGCGTTCAACCTCGTCGTCAGCGACCTGCGCATGCAACCAATGGACGGCTTGCAACTGCTTGATGCCATCCGTGCCGGGCATCCGCAGCTACCGGTCATGCTGATGACCGCCTACGGCGACGTGGGTACAGCGGTCGCGGCGATGCGCGCGGGCGCCTGCGACTTCCTTCTGAAGCCCTTCGAGCCTGCGGTGCTGCTCGATCAAGTGCGCCGCTACGCTACCGCCACGCCGGACGAGTCCGAAATGGTGGCCGAAGACCCGCGGACCCGCGATGTGCTGGCGCTGGCCGCGCGGGTGGCCGAGACGGATGCAACGGTGTTGCTCACCGGCGAGTCCGGTACCGGCAAGGAAGTCTTTGCGCGCTACATCCACCGTCACTCCCGCCGGGCCAACGGCCCATTCGTCGCGATCAACTGCGCCGCAATCCCGGAAACGCTGCTCGAAGCCACATTATTCGGTTACGAGAAGGGCGCGTTTACTGGCGCGCAGACCTCGCAGGCAGGCAAGTTTGAGCAGGCGGATGGCGGCACGCTGCTGCTCGACGAAATCTCTGAAATGCCCTTGCCGCTGCAGGCCAAATTGCTGCGCGTACTGCAGGAGCGCGAGGTTGAGCGCGTTGGCGGCAAGAAGCCGGTGTCGCTGGATATCCGCGTGCTGGCGACCAGCAACCGCGACATGCTGCGCGAAGTCCAGAGCTGCCGCTTCCGCGAAGATCTCTACTACCGCCTCAACGTCTTCCCGATCGCAATCCCGAGCTTGCGTGAGCGCCCCCGCGACGTGGCAGCGCTCGCAAACCATTTCCTGCATCGCCATGGCGAGCGGATCGGCAAGCTCGCGCGCCTGTCGCCGGAGGCGGCGGCAATTCTTGCCGCATGGCATTGGCCGGGCAACGTTCGGGAGTTGGAAAACACATTGCAGCGCGCCGCGATTCTCGCGCGAGGCGAGGTCGTTGAAGCGGCGGACATGCGCTTGTGCCTGCCGCAGGCGAGTGCCGCACCGCCCTCTGACGCGGTGGTGGTGATGACCGATTCGCCCCCCGCATCGGACGAAAAGCCCAGCAACATGCGGGATCTGGAGAGGCAGCACATCCTGGATACCTTGAAATCAGTCGGCGGCTCGCGCAAACTGGCCGTGGAGAAGCTCGGCATCTCCGAGCGAACCCTGCGCTACAAGCTTCAGCAATATCGGGCGGAGGGGGCGGACATCTGAATCTGGCATGTAGCTTGCTGGATCAGGTGACGGAAAGGAACAGCCATGGATACGCGCGGCATTGAACAGATGATTGGCCAGATGCGCGCCACTGCAGAAGCAGCGGCGGGCAAGCCTGCGTCCGTCGAGGGCGGCGAAGGTGTCGATTTCTCGCAAGTGCTGCAGGGCGCGCTTCAGCAGGTCAGCCAAGCCCAGAACGATGCCAAGGCGATGTCCGAGCAGTTCTCTGCCGGAGATCCAAACGTCAATCTGCAGGACGTGATGGTCAACCTGCAGAAGGCCAACCTCTCGTTCCAGCAAATGGTCCAGGTCCGCAATCGCCTGGTTACGGCTTACCAGGACATCATGAACATGCAGGTTTGACTGTCTTTGTAATCAATGCCTTGGCGGTTTTTTGTTTTGGTGTACCGACAATAATACCGTCTCGCATAATCTGTTGGCGCAACGAGCTGGTGCGGCCAACTAAGTCAGTACTTACGCATGACACAGACGCCACTTCGAATTCGAAGTGGCGTCTGTGCTTCCGCTAACCACGTAGCGGCCTGCAAGTGCAGTGGTTGTCATGTTAGGGGCCAATGTGTCATGCGGAGTTTGCAGATCCCGCGACGGTTTGGCTCCATCCTGCGGACGCTGGTGCCGTTGATCAACGGTCGATAACGGTTGCCTGCACAGCTCTTGGTCGCCGATGGACTGGCCCTGGCGCCCCTCGGCGAGGACCGCGAGCACCACCCCAGCCTGATGGACGATCTTCGAAAGCCAAGTCAACACTGAAAGCTGCCCGATGGCCACGGAAGCGCATCGGCCAATAAGGTCGATCGCTTGCCTGTCTGGGAGAGCCTGCATTGCTCACAGTACAGACGGTCGCAGATCGGGAGCGTCAACGAGTTTTCACTCGGAAACCTGCGAGTTCGATTCCCTTTGTCCGCTCCACATCAATTGCACGAAAGCGATTGAGCATGAAAGAAAGCCAAGCTACCGAGCTTGGCTTTTTCGTTTCTGGTCGATTTCTGGTTGCAGTCAGTCGCAGCACTACCAAGCAATCCACAAGTTTTTCGTGCTTTCGCCCCATCCTCGGCAAGGTGGTCTTGGGAAACCCACTCCAAGACCCGCACTCCATCCCATACGCAACAACGTGAAGAACAGTAAAACCAATCCCTTGGAAGCAGGCTCGCTCTTTTTCCTTCGCGTCTCGCCAAGTCATAAATGTTGTTCCATGTTGTTCCAGAAAAACCTTGACGGCCAGTTTTTCGCTCGCTACAGTTTGGTACATCACGGAACAACAGGAGGGTCTATGAGTTATACGGCGTCGAAGTCCCCAACCAAAGATCGGCCGGGCTTCAGTATTAGCTTTCGGCATCCTTGTCGATCCGACTCCAAAGGCAAGCCCGGACTGAAAGTTCGCCGAGGTCTCGGAACAGCCAACCCTGAGGAGGCTGATGCCCTAGTCGCTCAAATGAACGAACTCTTGGCCGACGAGTCCTGGTGGAATGCCGGCCGTTACAACGATGCTCTGCAAACATTCGATCCGATCATCGTGGACGCTTTCTTCGACGGCTTGCAAGCCAGCGTAGCCAACCCCGTTGCGCTCCGCGATAACATCATTCCCTTGCCGGGCCGAGAAGATGGCTATGCGCGTGTGCTGTTCGTTGGCACAACCGGTGCAGGCAAAACCTCGCTGCTCCGACACTTGATTGGCTCCGATCCAGACAAGGACCGCTTCCCCTCCACTTCAACCGCAAAAACTACGGTATCTGATATTGAAGTGATTCCTGACGATGGCCCCTATCGAGCTGCCGTCACCTTTTTTTCAGAGCACGCCATTCGAGCGAACGTCGAAGACTGTGTGATTGCTGCTTGCTCGGCCGAATGGGACGGAATGAGTGAGGAGAAGATCGCCGACAAGCTGCTTCACCATGCAGATCAACGCTTTCGCTTGAGCTACCTTCTTGGCGCTTGGCAAACGAGCGACGATGCGGCCGATGACGACTGGGACTTCGAAGGCGCTGACGTGCAGCGGTCCAACGTCGTAAGTGATGACCGTGAAACCGTGCCTGCTGCGGAAGCTGCCGCATTACAAGCAAAGCTCGCAAGCTATGTCGAGCGCACAAAGACCATCGCTGCTGCGAAGGCCGCAACAATCAAGGCTGAGCTTCTTCCCGAACCTTCCACAGCACAGGCCGAAGACTTGCAGGCCGCGCTAGAGATTTTCCAGAGTGAGCTGTTCGAAGATGAAGCCTTCCGCGACTTGGTCCTAGACATCATGGAAGACATCCAGCTGCGATTCGACACGCTGAACGTAGGAGCTCTTTCCAAACGCAGCAAGACCGCGCGCTGGCCCGAGCTCTGGTCCTACGAGACAGATGACCGTGACGATTTTTTGCGCCACGTTCGCTGGTTTTCGAGCAACTACGCACCAGCATTCGGCCGCCTACTCACTCCGTTAGTTGATGGCATTCGTGTGCGCGGTCCTCTGCACCCAGTATTTACCGACCGTCGCGCCAAAGTCGTATATCTCGATGGCCAAGGTTTGGGGCATACGCCCGACTCGTCCAGTAGCGTCACGACACACGTGACCCAACGGTTCGCTGACGTAGACACCATTATGCTGGTCGATAACGCAGAGCAACCCATTCAGGCAGCTGCGCAGGCCGTGTTGAGAGCAGTCGCAGCCAGCGGCAACTACGGCAAGCTCGCGATCACCTTCACCCACTTCGATCAGGTGAAAGGGCTGAACTTGCCGAGCTTCGCCGCAAAGCGCGCCCACGTTTTGGCATCCGTTCATAACTACCTCGCGCGCCTTCGCGAAGTACTGAACGGGCCCATCGTCACCGCCATGGAACGCACCATCGAAAGCCAGTGCTTCATGCTGGGCGGATTGGATGCCGCCTCGGAAAAATTGCCTGGCGGTGTTAAGAATCAACTAGAGCAATTGCTCGAACAGTTTGAACGCTCCATCACGCCACCACCACTACCGGACGCTAAACCCTCTTACGACCCTGCTGGTTTGGGCTTTGCGGTGCAGCGAGCTGCCGATAGTTTCCAACGCGCTTGGAAATATCGCCTCGGTTTCGCTGCCAGCGCAGAAATCAGCAAAGAGCATTGGACGCGCGTAAAAGCCTTGAATCGCCGTATCGCCAATGAGTTGGATATTGAATATGACTCCCTGCGCCCTGTTGCCGACTTCGTGGGCAGGATCACAGAGGAAATCTCCAACTTCCTGGATCACCCCGTGCGCTGGACTCGCACGCCAACGGATGACACTGAAGCACAGGAGGCCATTGCGCCGATTCGCCAAGCTGTCTTCCGTGAATTGCATACTCTGGCAATAACGCGCCTTGTTGACGAGCATCTCGTCGATTGGCGGCGCGGCAACGACTACAAGGGCAAAGGCTCTGCTGATCGCCGCGCGGTAGATATCCGGGCCATTTACGAACTAGCTGCACCCGTCCCCGGAACCGTCAATTCCGAGCCCGCACTCGTCTTTATGAAGGCTGTGCGCGACATCGTTCGCTCGGCCATCGAAGAACAAGGCGGCGAAATGAAAACGCTGTGATCTGCTCGCAATCAAGACCACAGCTCACCACCCAATTACAGATAAAACATGGCAACCACTGAAAAAATCACCCTGTCGCAACTCGAAGGCTTCCTCTTCAAGTCCGCTGACATCCTGCGCGGCAAGATGGACGCCAGCGAGTTCAAAGAATTCATCTTCGGCATGCTTTTCATCAAGCGCCTTTCGGATGAGTTCGATCGCAAGCGCGTAGTGCTACGCGACACCGCGTTCGCACATTTGAAGGACCAGCCCGAACTCATCGAAGAGCTGTTGAACGACAAAACCTCCTACGGAGACACCTTCTTCGTACCCCCACGCGCACGTTGGCACGAGGGTTGGATCGACGAAGACGGCAACGAAGTGCCGCCGATCAAGCACCTGAAGCATGACATTGGCAACATGCTAAACAAGGCTATTGCGGCTGTTGAAGATGCGAATGACGCGCTCGCGGGGGTACTGAAGAACAACATCGACTTCAACGCCGTCAAAGGCAAGACCAAGATTCCGGACCAGAAATGGAAAGACCTGCTGGATCACTTCAACCAGCCTCACTTCCTCTTGGTCAATGACAACTTCGAGTTTCCCGACTTGCTCGGCGCCGCGTACGAATACTTGATCAAGTATTTCGCAGACAGCGCAGGCAAAAAAGGCGGCGAGTTCTACACGCCTGCCGAAGTTGTGCGCTTGTTGGTGCAACTGACCAAGCCTCAAGCGGGGAACACCGTATACGACCCCACGGCGGGCTCTGGCGGCTTCCTGATCCAGGCTCACCAGTATGTGGAAGAACAAGGCCAAGACTCGAACGATCTCGCCCTCTACGGGCAAGACTCGAACGGCACAGTCTGGTCGATCTGCAACATGAACATGATCCTCCACAACATCACCCGTTTCACCATCGAAAACGGGGATACTTTGGAAGACCCGCAGATTCTGGAAAACAACCAGCCCCGCAAGTTCGACCGCGTGCTGGCGAATCCGCCTTTCTCACAGAATTACAGCCGCGCGACGATGACCTTCACCAGCCGTTTCCGCGAGTTCTGCCCGGAGACAGGCAAAAAGGCCGACCTGATGTTTGTGCAACACATGATTGCCAGCCTGAAGCCTGATGGCCACATGGCGACGGTCATGCCGCATGGCGTGCTGTTTCGGGGAGGCAAGGAAAAGCTCATCCGCGAACTGCTGATTGAAGACGACATCATCGAGGCGATCATCAGTCTGCCGCCCGGCCTGTTCTACGGCACAGGCATCGCCGCCTGCGTACTCGTGGTCAACAAGAGCAAACCCGACGCGCTCACGAACAAGGTGCTATTCATCAACGCCGACCGGGAATTCGCTGAAGGCAAGAACCAGAACAAACTACGCCCTGAAGACATCGAAAAGATCGACCACGTCTTCACGCACAAACTTACCATCGACAAATACAGCCGCCTCGTAGACAAGGACGAGATCGTCGGCCAACACGACTACAACCTTTTTATTCGCCGCTATGTGGACAACACTCCAGCTCCCGAACCGGAAGATGTACAGGCTCACTTGATCGGCGGTATCCCCGAGCCGGAAGTCAGTGCCAAGCATGCCGAGTTTGCCAAGTTCGGCGTCAAGCCGGAGGTCTTTTTCGCACCACTCCGCCCCAACTATTTTGCTTTCCGCGCAGAAATCGAAGCCAAACCGGCAATCAAGACGACGCTGGATGCCGATGCAAACTTGCAGGCCAGGCTCGCAGCCCATCACACAGCGCTTGACGACTGGTGGCACGTCGCCCAGCATGACTTTGCCCAACTACGCGAAGGGCGCAAGCTGCCCGAAGTGCGCAGCGAACTGCTCACCACCCTCAAGCGGAAGCTGCAACCCCTTGCAGTGCTCGATGAATTCAAAAGTGCGGGCGTATTCGTCAACTGGTGGCAAACCATTCGCTACGACTTAAAGACTGTCATCTCCACCGGCTGGCACCATACCCTGATTCCGGACAACTACCTGATCACTGAATACTTCCAGGCCGAGGCCAACGAAATCGAAGCACAGGAGTGCACGGTCAACGAAGCGCAAGGCGAACTGGTCGAGGCGATCGAGGCTGCCGCTGAAGCCTCCAGCTTCGAGCCAGAAGCGGAAGAGGGTGAAGAAGGTGAAGCCAAGATCACCGCTGCTGCGCTCAAAAAATACCTCAAGGCCCTAATCGACGATCTGGCCGATGCCAAGAGCGACTCAGGCAAGAGCGAACACAAGAAATACGAAGACCTGCGCGACGGTATCGGCGCCATCGAGACCCGCATCAAGACCCACAAAGCAGTGCTGAAAACCAAGCAGGACGAGCTAGAGCTGAAGCTGCGACTCAAGCGCGTCGGCGGTGATGAAACCAAGGCTGAAACAAACGACTTGATCGCACAGGCTACAGCCGCCATGGAAGGCTTGAACTCGACGGTGAAGGAAGAGAAGAAAAAACTCAACGCGCTGAATAAGGACAGGGCCACGCTGGAGATTCGCCTGGCGCGCATTGATGATCTGCTCAAGTCCATCGGCGGCCAATTGAACGAAGCAGATGCCAAGCGCCTGATTCTGAAAAAGCTGCACGACCTCGCCAACATGGAACTGCTGCACTACCTCAACGCAGAGAAACGCTCACTACTCGCCATTGTTGAGAACCTGTGGGACAAGTACTCGGTGTCGAGCCAGACAATGGAAGCTAAGCGGGAACGCACTCTGGCCGAGCTCAACGGCTTCCTCACTGGGCTGCGCTACTTGGAGCAGGCGCAATGACTGCGAAGATGGTGAGTCTTTCTAGCTGCATTACTCCGACCAAAGGCAAGCCCCCGGCGGAAATGCCGTATTTCGGCGATGGCGCTGAGCCCTATCTCAGCCCGGAGTACTTGCGTCGTCGAGGTAACGCTGAGCCAGCGAAACCTGCTGCCAATGCGGTAAGAGTGAAAGACGGCGATACCGTTCTGTTGTGGGACGGGTCGAACGCTGGCGAGTTTTTCCGGGGGCGTCAAGGCTTGCTGGCCTCCACAATGACCCATCTCGGACACAGCAAGGAATTTGAACCGGAATACTTCTGCTATGCGACCAAACGCTGGGAGTCGTATCTCAAGGGCCAAACATCCGGCTCAGGTATTCCGCACGTCGATAAAGAGGTATTGGGTAAGCTCGAAATCTTACTTCTGCCTTCGGATGAGCAATCGCTTGTTGCAAACATACTTAAAACACTTGATCAGGCCATCGAGCAAACCGAAGCACTCATCGCTAAGCAGCAGCGCATCAAGACGGGGTTGATGCAAGACTTGCTCACCAAGGGCATCGACAAACACGGCAACATCCGCTCCGAAGCCACCCACGCCTTCAAGGACTCTCCGCTGGGGCGGATTCCGCAGGAGTGGGATGTTTCGCCCGCAGACAGTCTTTGTGAAGCTGTAATTGATTGCAAGAATCGAACCCCCCCAGAAGCAGCAGAGGGCCATCCTGTAATTCGTACCCCCAATGTGCGGAACGGCGAGTTTGTCTGGACGGACCTCGCATTTACGGACTCAGCTTCATATGAAACTTGGACGGCCAGGGGCCAACCAAGGGCTGGTGATGTTGTAATTACGCGGGAAGCGCCATTTGGCGAGGCATGCATTATTCCAGAGAACCTGTTTGCACCTTGCCTTGGCCAAAGGATGATGATGTATCGGCCTTCTGCAAACAAGGTTCGCGCAGATTATTTTGTCTATGCAATCCAATCTGATCGCGTGCAAAAGAAGCTACTCGAACTGGCTGGCGGCTCGACTGTTGGCCACATCCGAGTGGGTGACATTCGTACACTTCCTATTCCGCACCCAATTGATGTTAAGGAACAGGAGAGCATCGCATCGGTACTAAATGGAGTAGCTATTGCCTTGAAAGATGCATCAAATAGTCAAAGAAAGTTTGCCTATTTGAAGGCCGGGCTGATGCACGACATGCTCACAGGTGAGCGCCGCGTAACACCGCTCCTTTCTCAAGCCGTCCAACAATAACAAGGACACCCGCATGGCCTACCAGGACAAAACTCCAGCCCACATCCGCCTAGACGAACGCAACCACGTCGAGAAGCCGCTGCTCGCTCAGTTGGCGGAACTCCAGTGGGAGGTCTTCGACCTGGAGCTAAAGCAGGAGCCGAAGCAAAGCTTCCGAGAGAGCTTTGCGGAGGTGGTGCTGGGGCCGGTGCTGCGTGAGCAGCTTAGGGTAGTCAACCCTTGGCTGGAAGACGATCAGGTTGAAGAGGTGGCAAAGCGGATCACGGCGAGCTTTTCGGGCAACAACCTGCTTGAGAACAACCGCTATGTGCTGAATCTGCTGCTGGAGAACACCAGCGTCTCAGAGAACCGCAAGACGGGCGAGAAAAGCCCGACCGTGCGCTACATTGATTTTTCGAACCTGAAGAACAACCGCTTTATTGCGATCTGCCAATTCAAGGTGCGCATCCTTGGCACCGAGCACCACATCATCCCCGACATCGTGCTCTTCCTGAACGGCTTGCCGGTTGCCTTGATCGAATGCAAGTCGCCCAAGGTGAAGGAGCCGATCCCTGAGGCTATCGACCAGATGCTGCGTTACAGCGAGCAACGGGGAGCCAAGGGTGAAGGTAGCGCGCCGCTGTTCTACTTCAACCAATTCGTGATCGCGACCTGCCGCAACCAAGCAAAGTTCGGCACGATTACCACTCACATCGAAAAGCATTTCTATCGCTGGTCAGACCCCTATCCTCGCACCGTGGAGGATCTCAGCCACGGGGGAACCAGCCCCAACGACCAGCAGCGCCTTGTAGCAGGCATGCTGGATCGGCAGAACCTGCTCGACATCATTCGCACCTTCACCATCTTCTCCGAATCAGATAAGGGCGAACTAATCAAGATCGTCGGTCGCTATCAGCAATTTCGTGCTGTGAAGTTGGCGGTTCAACGCTTGCTGAACGGAACAACACCCCGCGCACGCAGCGGCATCGTCTGGCATACGCAGGGCTCGGGCAAATCGCTGACCATGATGTTCATGGTGCGCGAGATGTATCAGCACGCTCAGCTCTCCAAGTGGAAAGTAGTGTTCATCACCGACCGCGCTCAACTCGAACAGCAACTCGGCGAAACAGGCGGAAGCATTGGCTTCACCGTAAAGGCTGCAGATAGCATTGCGAAGCTGAAGGATTTGCTGCGCAGCGATTCGTCAGACCTTGTGATGGCGATGATCCACAAGTTCCGCGAAACCGACCTCGCCGAAACCTTCCCGGAGCTGAACACGAGCCCGAGTATTCTGGTGATGACGGACGAAGCGCATCGTTCGCAATACTCCTTGCTCGGGGCCAATCTGGACAAGGCGATTCCCAATTCCGCGCGCATCGGCTACACCGGCACCCCGATCGACAAGACCGAAACTGTGTTCGGTGACTACATCGACAAATACACCATGCGTCAGGCCATCGAGGATGGTGTGACGCTCGAAATCGTCTATGAAGGCCGCACGCACAACGCGGAGGTGGCAAACCAGTCCGGGATGGACAAAGCATTCGCAGATGTATTCAGCGAATACAACCTTGAGCAGCGATTGCAAATTCTGGGCTACGGCTCCCGCGATGCCTATCTGGAAGCAAAGACCACCATCGACGCCAAAGCGACCGATATGGTGGCGCACTACTTGGAGCACGTGTTTCCGAACGGATTCAAGGCACAGGTAGTAGCGACCTCACGTGAAGCCGCCGTGCGTTACAAAACCGCAATTGATGATGCGCTCACCAAAGCGATTGAGAAGCTTGCGCAAGCCAATCCACTGAACATCAATCTGCCGCGTCTCAAGAAGCTCAAGACTGACGTGGTGATCTCTGGCAACCACAACGACTTGCCACACATTAAGGAGTACACAGACAGCGGCCGCCACGGGCGCACGATTAAGAGCTTCAAGCTGCCCTTCGACGCAGAGGATGAAGGCGTCAGCGGTGAGATTGGGATCGTCGTAGTGAACAACATGCTGCTTACGGGCTTCGACGCCCCCATTGAGCAGGTGATGTATCTGGACAAGGTCATCATCGCGCACAACTTGTTGCAGGCCATCGCTCGTGTGAATCGTGTTGGCGGTGCCGCGAAGGAGAAGGGCTTCATCGTCGATTACGTCGGGATCGGCCATCACCTCAAGAAGGCGATCGACAACTACGACGAGCGCGAGCAGAAGGAAGTGCTCGACACTCTCAGCTTCCCGGAAGACGAAATCCGCGAACTGGAGGCAGATTTCAAAGCCATCATGGCCCTGCTGGAAAAACACGGTCTGACAGACCTGTTCGACCACGACGCATTCTTCGATCTGTTCTACGACGAAGACATCCGTTTCGAGTTCATGCTGGCCTATAAGAAGCTCACGCGCAGCCTGGATCTGGTTTTCCCCGCCAAGGAAGCCTTGGACTACCTCTCGACGTACAACGCCCTCACCGAGGTCAATGTGATGGCAGGGCGGCATCTCAACGACCAGCGCATGAGCATGGCGGGGATTCCACCCAAACTGCGTGCAATCACCGACCAGTACCTCGAATCCAAAGGCATCGATCAGAAGGTCAAACCGATATCGATTCTGGACGAGGACTTCGAGAACAAGGTCGCCAAGCGCAAACGCGTGAAGACCAAGGCGGCTGAAGTGGAGCATGCCATCCGGCATCACCTCGACATCGAACTGGATGACGACCCTGAGCTACAGGCCTCGTTCTCGGCAGCGCTCGCTGCGATCCTGCTGGAGTTCAAGAACAACTGGCAGAAAATTCACGATGAACTGGAGAAGCTCCGCAAGCGCATCATCGAGGCGTCGAACGAACCCACTTATGGCCTGCACAAGAAGAAGCAGATGCCATTCTTCCGCATGTTCAAGACCGAGATTTTTGGAGCGGCGCCACTCTCCGACGATCAGATCAGCCAGCTCGTGGATTTGACTCAACAGGTGTTTCTGGCGGTAGAGCGCGAGCTGAAGCTGACGAGCTTCTGGGAGAGCATCCCGGCGCGTAACAAGCTGAAGGCGGAGATACAGCAGATACTGGTTTCAGCAACCTTCCAGGCGCTGCCGAACGTAATCGCCAACCGCAACCAGATCATTTCGCGCGTGATGGAGATCGCCGAGAAGAACAACGACCGCATTCTCTACGCGAGCTGAGATGGAACTGGATTACAAGGTCGTCTTCGCCAAACGCAAAACGCTCACCATTACGGTTGAGCGCGACAGGTCTGTGGTGGTGACGGCACCCGAAGGCACCTCACTGGAGAAAGTGCGTCAGGTAGTGGAGTCCCGCAAGCTGTGGCTCTACGAGAAGACTCGACACGCTCAGAAATACAACCCGCTACCACACGCCCCCGGCAAAGAGCTGGTCACAGGAGAGTCACTGCTCTATCTGGGTCGGCAATATCGCATTGAGCTGGTGGACGATAGCAATCACATCCAGTTCGCACAGAAATTTCTCGTGCCACGTTCAGTCGCAAGCAAACCGAGTTTGTTCCGGACTTGGCTCATGGCGAGAGCCGAAGAAAAGATTCTTCCCCGGGTCGCCATCCACGCGAAGAATCTAGGCGTCGAATACAAGGAAGCGAAGATTGGCGACGGAAAGTATCGCTGGGGTTCCTGCACACCCAATGACAATGTGATCTTCAACTGGAGATTGATCAAAGCGCCCATGTTCGTGATCGACTATGTTGTCGTCCACGAATTAGCTCACTTGATCGAACAGAATCACACCCCGCGATTCTGGAACATCGTGAAGGCACAAGCGCCGACGATGGAAAAGGCGAAGATGTGGTTGCAGTCGTTCGGCAATCTACTCGAACAAGACATTTAGAGTCTAGCGCTGCTTAAAGACGTTCCAACACCATGACAACAAAGCTCACACCTCAAGGAATTCTTACTACTCTTCAGCCCCGGCAAGCTGCGGCTGTGATGGATTTACTGGATCAAGCAGGAATTGATACCACTCCATGGCATACAAAGGCAGACGGATCTCCAGTCGCGAGACCTCGCGCCAACCCAAGCTTCTGCTATGAGTGGACCTTCGGCGGCGAGGATGAACCCGTAGCGCTATGCATTTGGCACGAGCATCTGACAATCGTTGATGAGCAGATCGTCTTCGACGGAAATCTGCGCGCTCTTGCCTTGACGCTAGACCCTATCGCCATCGACCGTAGAAATCCAACAGACGTCCGAAACAGGGCAAGAAATCAAGCCAAGAGGGCTCGTGAATTCGACTCGCAAGTCAGGAAGGCCTACCAAGGCTCGAAGGTGATTCGAGCCATCTTGCTTGCCGGAGAGACTCGTGACGATAAAGCCCCGGGAACTGATGCGTCCGAAGTCGACTTCAGGCTCTTGGATCCCGAGGCTTGGTACGCCCACTCATACGAGATGAACACCGGTTCGTTCAGATTGATTCGCGGACGTCAGACACTGGCACAAGAGTCCGCCGTAACCTCAATAGCTAGCGAACCGGAGTTCGTCGACCAATTCGATATTCCGGAACCGGCCGAAAAAACCAGCACATCAGGAACTACCTACCCACGTTCAAGCGAGGTGCGAAAAGCGGTCTTGAACCGTGCGAAGGGGAAATGTGAATGCTGCGGGTCAATGGGCTTCAAGATGAAGGATGGATCGATTTTTCTGGAAACTCACCACGTAATCCCGCTTTCCGAAAAAGGCCCGGACGCCGAGTGGAACGTCGCGGCAATCTGCGCAAATGATCACCGCGAAGCACACTTTGGCTCGGATCGAAAAGCCATCCAAGCCTTCTTGGTTGAAAAGCTGATCAAGGAATTCCCTGCCGCGCAATCAGCCCTCTCCTCACTACTCGCTCAGAGCAACTAGCATCCCGTCATGCGTCCATTTTCCATCAAGATTTTCGTCCCCTCTGGTGACCCGGAAGGTGTTCGCGTTGTGCTGCGCGATGACTGGCCCGGCAAGGCCATCGTCTTTCCACGCGAACTGCTCGGTGAAGTGAAGGGGCGCCGTGAGTACCAGCAGCCAGGCGTGTATCTGCTCTCAGGTGGTAAGCGCTTGTATATCGGCGAAGGCGATCCGGTAGGCGACAGGCTGGACGACCATGCCCGGAAGAAACCGTTCTGGAAGAAAGCGATCTTCTTCACCGCTGAAGGCGGCAGGCTCAACAAGGCCCATGTGCAACACTTGGAAAGCCGACTGTGCGCGCTCGCCAAGGATGCAGGGCTGGCGGAACTGGAGAACGGCAACCAGCCCGCAATCCCGGCACTGAGCGAAGAGGAATACGCCTCTGCCGAAAATTTCCTGCGCGAAATTTTGATCATGCTGCCACTGCTGGGGTTCTGGCAGTTCGATGATGACAGCGAGGAAGAGACCGAAGCAGCCTTTCAGGAAGAAGCAGAGCAGAAGGTCGCCAGCGTTCGACTGGGTAAGCGCGCCAACCTGTACTCATCGTTGCCGCGTGGCATGTGCTTCACCTTCAAGAGTACTGCAGAAGCGAAGGCGGAGTTGGAGCTGGTTGATTCAGGTGTCATCGTGCGCAAGGGCAGCCAAGCAACGCTTGAGGTGAAGCAGCACTTCGAGATTCACGGCGCCAGCTACGCAGCCAAGCGACGGGAGCTGATCGAGTCCGGTGTTCTGCAAGTACACGGCGCACATTACGTCTTCATGCAGGACCAGTTCTTTTCCTCGGCGTCGGCAGCGGCATCGGTGATCGCGGGCCAGAATCAAAACGCTGATCACTGGGTAGCAGCATCGGGTGAGAACTTGGGCGACCTGCTGCGCAAGGCTCGCAGCCCTGGTGTAGCCCCTTAACCAACCTTCACTCCCGACCAAAAACCTACACCAGTCACATACGACAACTCCGCTACGAGGGCGGAGTTGATGGCAGCGATACAGGCGACTATGCGTCAGTCCAGAGCTTGCCCGCATCCAGATCCGGGAAGCCCTCCTTGAAGCGGTCGACGATTGCGACGGGCTCAGGCATTCGGAGCACGGAGTGCGGCGCGAGCCCATTGCCCTTGCGCGAGGAGTTTTTTACATCATTCAGACAGGTCGGCAAACCTGTAAGCTCATTTGACGGAGAAGCGGGGCTGCTGGCGGGACACCTGTGCCGCCAGCACGGCATCAGCTCCGTAGAGCGCTGCCGTAGGAACATCTCCATCGACAACATTGAACGAACGGATCGCGAGCGCTTGATGTCGCGCCAAGTGTTCTTCTGGATGCTGAAGAGGTCCGGGATCTCGAAGACACAACTGCGATCTAACGTGCCGCACCTAGTACCTTGGTTGCCGCGTTGTTTTGCCAAAGTTCCGCGTCGCGAATGTAGCGCGATAGCATTGCGTCGCTTCTGTGTCCCGTTATTTGACGGATCTTCCATGACGGAACGCCGGCTCGTGCAGCTTCTGTGACGAGTCCGGCGCGTAAACTGTGCGCGGAGTACTTGTCTGGATCTTCGCCAACGCTTGAAACGCGCTGTTTGACGATCTCAGAGATGTACGCCGCGGATAGTCGCTGTTCGCGCACGCGGCCTGAGCGCGCAAGACGTCTAAAGACAGGTCCGGCGTCAATCTTCGCCAGTTTGAGCCATGATTCGAGTGCTCTGACGGGGCAAAGGCTGCCGCCCGTCGCAGGGACAGGAATCGAGCGTCCTATCTGCTCTTGGTCTGTTTTGCTGCGTTTCAGCCGGATGAGAATACCCTCCGGAGTGCGCTTCAAGTCTGCTACGCACAGCGCCTCCAGTTCCGACCGCCGGAACGCTCCGGCGAATCCCAGCAATAGCAGTGCGCGATCGCGGTAGTCGAGCGGCGTGCGCGCCATGGTTTTGATGATCCGTGACAAGAGCGTCCTCGTGACCGGTTCCGCTTGTCGTTGTGCCGAGCCAAACCGCCGCTTTGCACCCCGTAATGCAGCACGTACTTCGGCCGAGTCGGTGGGGGAGGGTAGTCCTAGCTCGGCGTGTGCATGGCGAATCGCATTCAATCGGCGCTGAATAGTCGCAATGGTGTGCCATCCGGCAAACTCTGCGATGTAATTTGCTACAACGCTGCCTGAGGCCGGGACTGTACCGCCGAATGCTACGAAGTGACGCATATCGGACTCGTATGCGCGCCGCGTAGTGTTGGACAGCGATGCTGCAATACATAGACTTAGCGCATCGTTTCCGCTCGATGACTTGGTCACATTGTTTCTCCGCTGTGAATTGGTGCTTGAAATTAGTCGCGCTAAGTCATGATTAGCGTGACTACACGACTGGTTTTGTCTCTGAACTCGCTGCCAGCTTGACCGCGCCATACAGATGAATGCGGCGATTCACTCCACCGTCAGCGACGTAGTCAGTCGGGCGGAGGAACTGACCACGCAACGCGAGCTCGATTCGCGCGTTGTGCGGTGTAAGTGTTGGCGAAACCTGCCCGGAGTCGATGCAAAGAATCGCTGTTGGCTGATCGCCAGCATTTAGCCGGCGATGTTCGACGCCGACCGCCAAAGTCCAATGCGCCTCGCCTCTACGATTCTTGAAAGCGAGCGCTACGACGCTGCCTTTTTCGAGCGCTTTGATCGTTCGTTCGATCAGTATCCGCGGCGTGCCGCTGATGCGCTGTACTGACCCGAAGACATTGAGCTGCGTTGCAAGACGTACAAGGTCGCTGAGGGTGGTGCCATCGAAAAAGTGTTCTCGGCTCGCCTCGTAGAAGCTGCGGCGTTCGGAGTCGCGAGCGCGTCTGCACTTTTCAAAAGAAACCGAGGAACCGTGTGCTCTAGCCGCAGTGAGCAGGCAGTAAATTCCGCAGGCTCCGTCCAATTCGCCCTGGCCGTAGAAAACCCTGCTGGTCCCACCGTTCGCGCGCACTGCGCGGAGAGTTGCGCCGGGCACTAGCGATCCGACAAATTCATGACGCAGAATATCACTCATCATTAGTACTCTTCGGGAAGAAGAATCGTGGTGGACGAGCGATCTGCTTCCGTGATGATCCATACAGTTGTGAAGCCGCCAACAGAGAACGCGGAGAGAATTCTTGAGCCGTCATTTACAGCAGAGGTGTTCGCTGTCGCGTCTTCTTCGCAAACGCAGCCCCAGTCTCCGGACGCATGCCGGAAAAGCAGGCTGGATGGTGACTGATTGAAATTGGCCAGCAGATCAAGTGCTCCCGGTGTGATTAATGTTCGGCCGAGCGGAAATAGTGGTTGCGGTAACAGAAAGGCGTTCATGACAAATCTCCGAGCGATAGGCGTGAGAAGTCCTCCGAGTGGAGGCCGGATCAAAGTAGCGACGATTTATAATTGGCCGAACTAGCCGAGAGATGAATTGCGATGCAATAAAGACCGCGTGTTAATTATATATCAAATTGCAGATTAATTCAATGCAATTGATATCGTCGTTTGAATTGATGCATTTCGCTCAGAACGCTAGTCGCATTCTCAATAATTAAGTCCGCGCTCGTCTGATGGCGTTTAATGAATGGTATAGACTGAAAACGCCTCGCCATACGAGATCTCGTATGGCGAGGCGTTGATCACTTTCTTAGTTTGCAGCCGGATAAATGGCTTACGCTCTTGGGTACGCCGACTTCCCATGGTTCTTTTGAGAACGAAAGGCAGACCCTCTCTTTGATAGCATTCCTTATGTCTGACAAATTGATGCCGAGAGTACTAGCCTCTTTTTGCAGTCGCCGAATCGAGGCGTCCGAATAGACTGAGCGCAACAATCCACCATGCGCCGCGTAGCTAACGGCGCGGCGCAGGCTCGGCGACGCCGATATTGGTAGTTCTGGTTCTTGCCCGACCACGATCGGTTGGAGTCCTAGTATGCGTTCAAACGGAGCGAATAGATCGCTGAATACGAGATCGGCGGTCTCTGGACTCCAGTCTGAGCGCATTGTCAGCCCAAGCCTCTTTAGCGTTGGATACTTGACGCGTATCTCGAATCGCAGAAGTCCCCGAGTCGCATCGAGTAGCTTGTCTTGGTTGTATCGCTTACTGCTGGTCTTGTCTTTGCTGTACTCAATGAATTTGTCGTAGGCGGTGATCGTATAGTCCCGCTCGTTGGTGGAAAAGCGGACTGATTCGTCTGGATAGATGTACGTAAATAGCTTTTGTGCTTGTGTGCGTAGTGCTATCTCGTTGATGGCGTTACTTACGTCTGCTTCCATTGCCAAGCGTACGTGGCGAACGATGCTGACCTGATTGATTCTGCACGTGCGTGAGCTGGGCAACCGCCATGTAGGGTCAATGCTATTTTGAATATGCTCCTCAAGTAGTTTTGCGAGCTTCCTGGTTGTGAGAATTAGATCGTCGCTTCCATAAATGTTATGGCCGTGGAGGACTTTGATGCTTGCATGTGCTTGGAGTTTGGTTCCGCCGATGATGCGATAACAGAGCCGATGTTTCTTGACGAATTTGCCTGGCGCTACGGCATAGTTTTGTGCGAACCAACGCTGCGAGCCATTCTCGTCATAGAGTACGGCGGTCGAGGTCCTCGTCTTGATTGTCGCTGGCAAAGAGAAGTGCACTTCGTCGACGACAGTTCTATTGGGATGATAGGTCGCTTTACGTTCGAAATTGATCATTTTGATCACCATTGTAAAAGTTAAAGAGAACAGCTAAACGCTGTTTCCCATCAGCTCTTCTGTGAGCTGCGTTATGAGATGTCGCTATGCCTGCGTTGTGTAGCTTTGTCCTTAAGCCACGTCTCGACCTCTGTGCGTATGAAAACTGTGCTGCGACCGATCTTGATCGGGTGCGGGACGCGCCCGAGTGTGATGTCGTTGTAGATACTTGATCTACTTCGCTTGAGAGCTGCAGCCAGTTCGCGGATCGTGACCACTTCAATTACTCTGTTGGCTTGGTTGGCGGTGTGGGTGTCTTTGCGAAGCGTGCGTTGATCCTGAGTTAGCTGCGTCAAGTCGTCTTTGGTTGGTGTGTCGTGCATGGCTTTCACCTCGTCTGATGAGACTCGCGGTTGCGTCGTCTCTCCCTCATTTACAGCTGCGATTTGTTTCGCCAGAAGTCGGGGGAATAATCGGGGGGGGCGGCACGGACAGCAGGGGTTGGCACAGAATGCAGCAGATCTCGGGGGACAAAATCGGGGGAAAATGCTGATGTTCGTCTTGATACTCTGATATCGGGGGAATAATCCGGGGGGGCGATGTGGCCGTTCGCACTTCGGCGGGGGGCGAACGATTGGAGGCGACGTCTAGCTCTGCGTACATTGGACGCTACGCCACCGGAGTGATGACAGGTTGGAGGAGCGAGTGAAACGAAAGAATGGTGATGTGGTGCAGGAGCGGGACGATTGGAGCCCGAAATATGCGATCGTTCGAATCTTTGGAAATTACGCGACTAGCAATGAACGAGACCGCAAGCTGTGGATGGGCGAAGTGCAAGACGTGCTAAAGCGCGGAGGACTTGCCAGCGATCTAGATGGAGAATGGAGTCAAAATATTCGTCTTGCTTTGCCTAAGCTAGTAATGCATCTCCACGATGGACCCTCGTTAATGATGCGGCGGCATCCAGTCGTTTGGGCGAAAATAGCCACGGAGTTGGCTTGGGATCTGATCTCTCCTAGATTCAAATCTAAATTATTCGATTGGCTATGCCGGCGTGGTGATCGCTGCTATATAGGAAAATGCGGGCCTGATGGCGTTGAAGCTATTAGATCTGCAATCGAGTTTATGGTTCAACCAATGAATTTTGACCACCTAATTGACGGCCAATATCGCTGGGTTGGCGCTCCAGAGAGGGGTCGGTTAAGATCTGCGACTGCCGTTGTTGGAAGGGATCGGCTGGAGAGGTTGAGAGTTGCATTGTCGACGCTTTGTGAGTCTGATCGGAATGCCCGTGACAAATTCTTGATTCGTCAGCCTAGTGCAAGTGAACGGCCATTCTATTGCGCAATTCGTCAGAGCGATTTGTTAATGGCTTTGAGGGACGTGATGCCGGGCATTGATAGGAATCTAGTTCCTGGGGGACGAAAGAAAGTCAAAGATGAAACATTGTTCCGGGCGCTTAGAGAGGTTGTTGAGTTCTCAAGAGGTCGTCCAGTCAAGTAGTCGGCCGAAGGCTGCTACCTAAGTTGTACGTGTGACCTGCCATTCATATGTTTCCCCGTGACTTACGATGATGTGCCGTGTCACTAATCGCGGAATCTGGCGGAAGGCGCCTGGTGAGCTGACGCAGACATGACTCTGGCCAAGATGGTTAGGTGCTGAGAGGGGTGAGTTCGCACAAAACTCTCGCTTGACCAGAGAAGACTATTTGGGGTTGCCGGGGCGATTAAGGTGTCGTAGCTCGATAGCCTTCGAGTGTCCCCCTAGCTCGAACACGCTAAATGCCCAGTCGCGGTCTGAATGCTTCGTCTCGTACATGTAGATGCGATGCAGCAGGAGGCTCTGCAGTACTCCCATCACGCAGACGTTGTCAGACTCCTCCTTCACAAGCAATTCGATCTCGACCTTTGGCAAAGGAGCCGGCGTTGACAGGATTCGTGCTAAACGTATCAACCGGTTCGCATTGGTTGGATTTGCTGCGATAACCGCTGTTACGTTGTCCTCTAGTTCCGGGGCTGTCAAGATAGTTCCGGCTCGATATACAAAACCTGTGGCAATGGCTCTGAGGCCCCAGCCGACGACGAGTCGTATCTGTTTCTCGATCTTTGCGCGGTTGGTGTCATCCTCCTTCTTGGCAATTCTACCAACCATCGCCTGCACTAGCTGCTCTGCCTCTCCATGCTCGAAGATTCCAAAGAAGGTGCGTACTGCACGCATTGCGGCATCAAAAAGCTCCTTGATTGCGACTTCCTTGGTGTCCCGAGTGTAGTTCGGGAATTGGTGCGACAAGAGCGCGCCAGCAATCTCGATCGACTTGGTGAGGCTAACGATCTCGTCAGGAAAGTCTTGTCCGACTGCGTCTGTGCGGGGTTTGTCGCGAAGACCGTCCGATCCGCTGTCGTTCTCGTCTCGCCACTTTGCTTGATCTTCACGGTACTCTTCAGGCCGTTTCTCGGTATATTTCAAGCGAGGGGCGGCAGAAACTAGTTCACGAACTTTGGCGACATCATCTTTTGAAAACGTCGCAGCGGCAACATTTGAGAAATGGCGTTTTAGGCTTTCAACGAGGTGATCTAAGACCGCGCTTGTTCCAGTGTGATGAGCCAAAAAAAGTAGTGTGTTCGCGCACTCCCGGACGTAGAGGTGTTGCATGCAGTACTGCAAATAGTCTCTTACTTCTTCAGTGCCAATAGAAATCTTGGCGTAATTGCCAAGAAAGTAGTAGTAGGCATACGGATAAGCGAAGCTGATGTTATCGCCTTCTTTGTTTAGTATTCTGGCTCCGACCAGTACATCCAGTAGTTTGTCCGCATTTGTGGCGGTCCAGGTTTTTGAGTAATCCTCAACAAAGCGTCGAAATTCGAATTCGGTAATGCTCCTATCTATACCATGGCGCTTTACGAACCAACTCAGATGCGTGCACGCGGCTATATACGATTGCATGGCATCACGCGATACCTTCGCTTTCTCAAGTGCCCCAACAATCAGAAAGTGATAGTAGCTCGCGAACGATGAATTCTGCAGTTCGGTAGATAGCCCTGATGCCCAGCCTTGCAGTAACGAGAGGATAAAGATCGGGGCTGTCGAAGCAACATGCTGAAGCCTTGCTGCTTCGATGAGCTTCGCTGCATGATCTTCAATCCTTAACAGTTCGTTCCTTCCGGTCTCTTCAGTTGCGCCAAGAGCCACCCATTTTCTAATGAGCTCACCCCGGCGCTGATACCCGAAAGGTGAGATGCGATATGTATCAAAGCCGCTGAATACTGTCATCTCGCTAGAGCTCAACATCTCGGAGAGTTCATAATCCTCCCCTACTGTTACGACTGCGAATGAGAATCTAGCCAGCAGTCTTTCGAGCAAATGCGAGCGGTGCTCGCCCTTTATCCGACAAGCGTCGAAGTCGTCGAGCAAAAGTACCTTCTTGTCGCGCTCAAGCTGCAAGAAGGACTCATAAGCTTTGAGTCTATACTGCAACTGTAATGCGGTCCTAATAAATCCGTCGATCTGAGTCTCTGTTACCCCGCCGCGTAGTCGATCTCCCTTCAGGTAGATTGGAACGAGGCCCTGGAGGTGATACCTGCGTGCAAGCTGGTATAGGAGACGGGTTTTTCCGGCATTCTCTTCTCCTTCGATTAGCACGCTCTTTCCGGACTTGGGTTGCTGGACCAATTGGCGGGAATTTGGCTTCAAGGCCGACGTGACTCGCTTCCTCTCTGATCTGACTTCGCTTCGGCTGTCAAGGTCTGGGAATACGTAAATGTCGTCCAGCGCGAGTTCTCGACCGCTAGGATGCCTAAGTGTCGCCCCTACGTCGGTGAGCTCTCGTTGAAATGCCTCAGAGAAGTCGAATTCCCCTGAGGCGCGCTTAGGCATGGCGCGATATTCACGCCAATTGTGTGTGTCAGTAGGCTCATATCGCCCGCGCGACCATCCGTACACAACGTACTGAAACTGTTCGTTGGCGAGGTCTAGCACGACTACATTGAAGCCTGATTGGCCAGTTCCCCGTTCAAATAGAGCTGAGCCTTCCACGTACGCGCACTCGCCGTTAACTAGGTCTTCCGCGACGCGCGCGTTGCTCTCATGTTCGTGGCCGGTAAAGATTATGTCGCTTAGTCCCTGCAAAAACGCGCGGAACTTGAGTTGATTCTTTTGACTGTACCAGCCATATGGGTGATGCAAAACGCAGATGCGGAGGTCTGCATCTCCTGCGTTGAGGCCTTCGTAGCGTTCAAAGGGGAAGATAAGGCCCCCTTGTTGTTCGTGACGAGAGGACATCCAAGATGCGTTCAGCACATCGAAGTAGATATGCTTTCCTTCGCTTTCAACGTCGTAGGTCTGCCAGAGCTTGTCTGCGCGCGATTTTGGAACGTCGGAGCTCATTCGCTCGCGAAAGTCTTCAAAGTTTCTCTGGCTGCTTGTGCAGATATCTATAAAGTCATCCGGCAATTCGGGAAGGCTGTCCTCAATGCTTTTAAGTACGGCCTCCCGAACCGGGTTGGCTTTTGAAAAGTCGCAATCGTGATTTCCCGGGGCAATGACAAATACGATGTCCTTGTCATGGAATTCAGATTCAATTTCTGACTTTATGGCAGTTAAGAAATTCTCCGCTAGGTCATATTCGGTCTTCAGGCCAGCTTGAGCTATGTCTCCGGAGAGCAAGAATATGACCTTTGATGCTTCCTCTAGATGCCGTTTAATGGCCGCCGCAACTTGTTTGCTGCGTGAGAGAATTGCATCGTCCGCGTGCTTAATGTGAATGTCCGTAAGATGAAGAATCGCTATGGTCATCGGTGTTGTCGTACGGTGGAGCGTTATGCGGGAGGTTGTCGGGAAGTGTTGGCTGGCGGACTGAAAACTTGATGTTCTAGAGTGTCGGTGGTTAGTTCAGTAGCTCTTGCGACCCAAAACGTTGCTTATGCTGGATGGAGTTAAAGGGCTGTCCGAACTGGCGATCCACGCGAGGCTTTCGATTTTTGCCGTATTGATGAGACTACCACTGGAGTCTTGCATTGTGGGCTGATGTCCCCCAAAAAGTGTTTTTGCGGTAACGTAGATTTTTTACAGTCGACGTGATGCACTCTTCAGCATGACGAAAAATGAGGTAGTCGGCTTTACCTAGACAAAAATAGCGGGGAAAGGGGGGGGCGTGCGAGTTTTGGGCTGATTTCGTCCAGCATGTCTGCCAGCGCCTGCATCATCGCTTTGCGCTGCTCACTGTATTCGGCACGGTTGTACGGAATCGCGCTCTTCGATTTCCCGACTTCGTGCGCAAGAGCTTTTTCGACTACGTCAGAGCTCCAGCCAGCTTCATGCAGCATTGTCGCAACAGTCCGGCGGATGTCGTGGATTGTGAAGTGCTCCCAGGCTTCTCCGGTTCGCTCTGCCCGTTCCTCAAGTGCGTAAAGTACAGAGTTCAGGGTCGGTTTGCCGACTGGCATTCGGGTGCTGGTTCTGCCTGGAAAGCACTGTTCGGATCTGCCGGTGAGTGCCCTGAGTTCGCGGAGCAGGGCGGTGGCTTGGCGAGAGAGAAAGACGATATGGGGGCGTTTCATCTTCATCTTCTCGGCTGGGATTTCCCATATCGCTCGATCGAGGTCGAATTCGTTCCATCGAGCTGATCGCAGCTCTGATACCCGCACCATCGTTAGGAACAGTAAGCGGAACAGGATCTTGACTGTCGGTGTGGTGCCCGTCGTGTCCAGTTTCTCGATGAAGTTGCGAATTTCGCTGGGGGCCAAAACGCGTGTCCTCGCCTGAGGCTTAACGATGATTCGCGCCGGAATGGCCTTCACTGGGTTGTATGTGGTCGCTTGGCGTGCGACGGCGTAGTCAAAGATCTGGTTCAGTATGCCGCGTACGCGAAACGCTGAATGGGGCGCATTGCGACGATTCTTAATGTCGTCCACTAAATTGAGGATGTCGCGCGGCTCGATTTCGCGGAGCTTCAGTGCGCCAATCTTCGGATATACGTCGCGTTCCAACCACTGAAGCTGACAAGTTCGCCAGCCTTCACTGACCTGATTCTCGTTAAGCCAAAGCGCAGCAAATTCCTTGAGCGTTTCTGCTTTCGCATGCTCTTCCTTCGCGAGTTGCTTCTCATTGGCGGGGCTCTTGCCCGCCGCCACGAGTCGACGAGCCCCCCGGTGCAGCTCTCTAGCTTCCGCCAGTGAAACATCGGGGTAACGGCCATAAGTGACGGTCTCTCTGCGACCGTGGAGCCGGTAGTCGTATCGGAACGAGATTCGTCCGCTTGCGGCTACATACGCGTACAGCCCATCGCTGTCACCTAACTTGTAGGGCTTCTCGGCGGGTTTTGCGGACCTGAGCTTTGTGTCGGAGAGCGGCATGAGAGCGGAGTGCGGATGACGGTATTGCGCAGTATACCGTCAAGTGTACCGTCTCGCAGTGTTGGATGCTGCTGGACGCTATTGGACAAATATCGACAAGAAAGCCGTAAAATCAATGCGTTGGTTTGGTCTCTGAACAAGAAAACACTTTACGTTTTTCCAAAGTAACTGCTGAACATGCAGGTGTGATGCAACTGATCCGCACCGCACAAACAAAAACGACGCCGATTGGCGTCGTTTTTTTTTACGAAGGGCACCGGTCGGTGCCGTCCTCAGCCTTACAGATCCTTGATGATCTGGGCGCGCTTCGCCTGGAACTCCGCTTCCGTGATCAGGCCCTGATCGCGAAGACGTTGCAGGGCTTTAAGGCGGCTCTCCTGCTTTGTGTAGAAGCTGTCGCCAATGGGGGCTGCTGTGGCAGCCGGGGCGGTGCTGGGCGTCGCGCTTGCCGCGGCGGGAGTGTTGTCCGGCTGGAGCGTCAGCGCGATCCAGTCATTGCGCACCAAGGTTGCTTGCCCTTCAGTGACACCGGTTAGGTTTACGTTCTTCGCTGGCAGAGTACGTGAGCCGAAGTCGAACTTGGGATCTAGGCGCGAACCGTTCTGTTTGTCGGCCACGAAATCCGCATGGTGCATGCCAAGCAAGACGTTCAATTTACCGTCGGCGAAGAATATTCTGCCGCAGTTACCCACTACAGGCGCAACTAGCCCGGTCCATGCATGTTGTCCCGTGCTAACGAACACCAGCTCTTGGTCAGGAGTGGCGTTCTTAAGGCCGGCTACCACTGCCTGCGACAGCCGTTCAACTTCGCTGTCCGAGAACAGGGACTTCACATCTTTGAACGGCATCCCCTGGATCGACGCGAGCGCAGCTGCAACTTGCTTGACGTTCAGTTGCACCGGGTGGGCGTTAGGTTTTGAGCCGTCTCCGCGGGTCGCAAGGCGAATGAAATCCCATTCGCCCCAAGTCATTTTCTTCTCAGGGCTCTTGGCCCACTCGTTGAGCCGCTTTTCATCGCTCGGGCCGAACAAAGACTGGTCAAACCAGCCAGCCTGAACTGTCGGGGTTACAAGAGTGGCGGTCATCGCCAGTGCAAGTGTCGCCAGGAAGCGCGACTTCATGCGCTTGTGTTGCATCGTGTGAAACTCCTCCAGTTCAGGCTTCAGGCAGCCCTTCGCACCATGCAAAGGGCTGCGCTGGGGTCAGCGGTCGAGCGACAGGCGCGAACGCGCGGTGCCGATCAGGCGCTGGGTCGAAGCGTCGTAGTCTAGCTCACCGCCGCCGCCCTTGAGCGCGCGCTCGATGCCGCTGGCGAGCTGTTTGCCGAGTTCCACACCCCACTGGTCGTAGGAGTTGATACCCCAAACGGCACCCTGTACGAACACCTTGTGCTCGTAGAGCGCAATCAACGCGCCAAGATGCGCCGGGTCCAGCTTGTCCAGCAGCATCATGTTGCTCGGGCGATTACCGTCGAAGGTGCGGTGCTTGACCAGCATGTCAGCGCGTTCGCCGGTGACGCCGGCCTTATCGAGCTCTGCACGCACTTCGTCCGGGGTCTTGCCACGCATCAGCGCTGCGGCTTGCGCAAAGCAGCTCGCGATCAACACCGCGTGATGCTTCGGGTCCATGTCGCTCTGCTCCAGCGCAAGGATGAAATCGAGCGGGATCAGGTGCGTGCCCTGGTGCAGCAGCTGGAAGTAGGCGTGTTGGCCGTTGATGCCCGGCTCGCCCCAGATGATGGGGCCGGTTGCGTAGTCAACCTTGTCGCCTTCGCTGCGCACACCCTTGCCGTTCGACTCCATGTCGAGCTGCTGCAGGTAGGCGGGCAGGCGATGCAGGTTCTGGTTGTACGGCGCGATCACGACAGAGGGCGAGCCGAGGAAGTTCGCGTACCAGACGCCGATCAGACCGAGCAGCATCGGCAGATTCTTCTCGGCAGGCGCAGTGCGGAAATGCTCATCCATCGCATGGGCGCCACCCAGCAATGCCTTGAAATTGTCCGGACCGATCGACAGCACGATAGGCAGGCCGATTGCGGACCACAGTGAGTAACGGCCGCCGACCCAGTCCCAGAAACCGAACATGTTGTCGGTCGAGATCCCGAATTTGCTCACCGCAGCACCGTTGGTCGACACTGCGACGAAGTGCTTGGCGATATCTGCTTCGGACGCGCCCGACGCGAGGAACCAGTCGCGTGCCGTGTGTGCGTTGGTCAGCGTCTCGATCGTGGTAAACGTCTTGGACGCGATAATGAACAGCGTCGTGGCCGGATTCAGCTTGCGCAGCGTCTGAGCGATCTGCGCGCCATCGACGTTCGACACGAAGTGCATCTTGATGCTGTCGTGCGCATAGGGCTTCAGCGCTTCGCAGACCATCAGCGGGCCGAGGTCGGAACCGCCGATGCCGATGTTGACGACGTCGGTAATCGATTCTCCGGTGCGACCTTTCCACGCGCCGCTGCGGACGGTGTCAGCGAACGCAAACATCCGCTCGAGCACTTCGTTCACGCCCGGCATGACGTTCTCACCATCGACCGTGATCGGGGTGTTGCTGCGATTGCGCAGCGCGACGTGAAGCACCGCGCGGTTTTCGGTGCTGTTGATCTTCTCGCCACGGAACATGGCATCGCGGCGGGCTTGCACGCCGGTTTCGTCGGCAAGCTGACGCAGCAGCGCCAGCGTTTCGTCGCTGACACGATTCTTGGAGTAGTCGAGCTGAATCCCGCATGCGTCGGCAACATAACGCTGGGCACGTTCCGGATCTTCCGAGAACACTTCACGCAGATGCAGTTTCTTCCACTGTTCAGCGTGTTGCGCGAGCGCTTTCCACGCGCCGGTCGAAGAGGGATTCATGGACAACTCCTTATTGATTAGGGGGAGATTGCTGCTGGGCCGGTACTGCGACCGCCCACAAAAATGATACGGCGCGTCGACCAGGGCCGACGCGCCGTCCTGGCTGAGCAGATCAGTGCTGAGCCAGCGCGCGCTCAAGCGCTACCGCGGCGCCGGTAAAGGCAGGGTAGGCGGAGTGGATGACAAATACGGGCACGGTTTCCAGATAAGGCCGGAATCGTCCTTTGTCTTCGAACCGGCTGCGGAACGGCGAACGGTCGAAGAAGTCACCCAGTCGCGGAATGATACCGCCACCGATGAACACGCCTCCCTTGGCACCCAGCGTCAGCGCAAGATTGCCCGCAATTGTGCCCAACATGCCGCAGAACATGTTGACCGAATCCAAAGCGAGTGCATTGGAGCCGTCCAGGGCGCCGTTGGTGATCGCAGGTGCGTCCAGCCCTGGCGAGGGGAGGCCGCGAACGGCAGCGAGCGATTCGTGCAGCGTGACCAAGCCCGGGCCAGAGATCAGGCGCTCGGCGGAAACGTGCGGGAAAGTCTCGCGCGCCTTGGCGATCACAGCGGTCTCCTCCGCATTTGTGCCCACCATCGTTACATGCCCGCCTTCACCCTCAAGCGGCAGGTAGCCTTCGGCGGATGGCACCAAACCGGATACGCCCAGGCCGGTACCTGGGCCCAGCACGGCAATGGCGCGGTTCTCTTCGCGCTTGCCGCCGCCAACCTGATGCAACTCGTTGTCGGGCAAGAAGGGCAGGGACAGCGCGAGCGCCGTGAAATCGTTGATGAAGACAAGTCGGGTGAATCCGAGTTGCTGGCGCACGGCGTCGATCGAGAATGCCCAAGTGTGGTTGGTCATCTTGATCCGATCGCCGTCGATCGGGTTTGCAATACCGATCGCACCTGAGGTCGGGCGGTCTCCGCCGACCTCTGCGAGATAGGCCTCGATTGCCTCCGCCGGGCCAGCGTAGTTCGCGCCGGGCAGGGTGCGAATGTCCTCAATCGGCCCGCCCTCAGAGCGGATCAGCGCAAAGCGAGCGTTTGTGCCACCAATGTCGCCGAGGAGGCGAGGATAGGTGCTAGCGGCACCAGAAGACATGACAGGGGACCCTTTCCTGGTTAAGTGCGAATCGAATTGGCAGCCGTTCCACGTCGTGGCCGGCGAGCGCGTCGCCGAGCAGTGACCATTTGGCGGCACCGGTAATGTGGACTGCAATGTTATGAGCGCGGAGGAGACGCGGCGCTGTAAGCGTGATACGCCACCGCGGCGCCTTGCTGGTGTTTTCGGTTGCAAGGCAGGCGTCACCGGAGGCATCGAATAAGCCTGCGGCGATCTGCGGTGAGCCGGGGAACAGCGACGCGGTGTGGCCGTCTTCGCCCATTCCGAGAATGACAACGTCGAACGGGCAGTCCAGTGCCGCTAACGCCCTGCTGGCGAGTCGCGCTCCGACAGATGGGGTGTCCGCCTCGAACTTGAGCGGGATGAAGCGTGCCACGCTGGCCTTGTCGGCAAGGAGGTGCTTACGCACGAGAAGTTCGTTGCTGTCGGCATGGTCCGTCGCAACCCAGCGCTCGTCTGCAAGCGTGACGGTGACCTTGTTCCAGTCGAGATCAAGAGTCCGGAGTTGCTCAAAGAATCCGAGCGGCGTCTTGCCGCCGGATACAACCATGCTCGCGTGGCCGCGTTGGGAGATCCCATCAGACAGGCGTGCGCCAACCCAACGTGCGAGCGTGGCGTCAAGAGCATTTGCTGATTGATGGGCGTGGACTTGTAGCGCCATCAGATCTCCTCGTGCCAGGCATGGCCGTTACGTCCAAGCAAGGCGCTTGAAGCCGCCGGGCCCCATGTTCCAGCAGTGTAGGACTTGGGTTTTTCGCCGCTCTCGGCCCATGCGTTGATGATCGGCTCCACCCAACGCCAAGCGGCCTCCTGTTCGTCGCGTCGTACAAACAGGGTTAGGTTGCCCAACATTGCATCCATAAGTAGGCGCTCATAGGCCTCAAGTTGACGCGTCTTGAACGTTTCCGAGAAGTCCATGTCCAGCGCGACCTCACCCAGCCGCATGGTGTTGCCGGGTTGTTTGGCCAGCAGATGCAGATGCACTGTCTCGTCGGGCTGCATCTGGATAACCAGGCGATTTACCGGTCGGCCGACGTAGCAGGTGTCGAAAATGCAGTGAGGGATCGGCTTGAAATTGATGACGATCTCTGCAAGCTTCTCCTGCATTCGCTTGCCGGTCCTGAGGTAGAAGGGCACGCCCGCCCAACGCCAAGATCCGATCTCAGCCTTGATTGCGACGAAGGTCTCCATGCTGCTGTCTGCAGCGATACCCGACTCTTCGAGATAGCCCTTCACCGGTTGACCGCCCACCGCTCCCGCGCGGTATTGCCCTCGCACGGTGTTATTGGCCACCGCCGCGCCGGTAATGGGCTTCAGCGCACGGAGCACCTTGAGCTTTTCGTCACGTACTGCGTCCGGCTCAAGTGAGGCCGGTGGCTCCATGGCGGTGATGCAGAGCAACTGCAGCAGATGGTTCTGCACCATGTCACGCATTGCGCCGGTCTTCTCGTAGAACTCGCCACGCGATTCCACGCCCAGCTGCTCGGCCACTGTGATCTGCACGTCGCGCACCCACTGGCCGCGCCATAGCGGCTCCAGCAATACGTTTCCGAAGCGCAGCGCAAGCAGGTTCTGAACCGGTTCCTTGCCCAAGTAATGGTCAATGCGAAAGATCTGCTTCTCACCGAAGTACTGGCCCACCTCGTCGTTGATGGCCTTGTTGGAGGCCAGATCCGTTCCGAGTGGCTTTTCGAGGATGACGCGGCTTTCAGGCGTGATCAGGCCTGCATCGGCAAGGTTGCGACAGGTGGGGGTGAAAAGCTGGGGTGCGGTGGATAGATAGTAGACGCACGGCCGAGCCGACTTCCCGATCAGCTCGGCCAGTCCCTTGAACGAATCCGGTTGGGTGGCGTCGGCCGAACGATAGTCGATGCGCTCCGCAAATGTCTGCCAGGTTGCCTCATCGTAAGCGCTGCCGAGAAATGCGCTGGCCTGCGAATGCATGCGCTCACGGAATCCGTCGCGTGTTAACGCACTGCGAGCAACACCGATGATGCGGACGTCCGGCGACAGCACACCATCTTGATGGAGGTGATAGAGCGCGGGGACGAGTTTCCGCATCACCAGATCCCCGGTCGCGCCGAAGAGCACTACGTCAAGCGCTGGAATCTGAGACATGTGTTCGGTCCTTTTGCCTGAGCTCGTTCGCGCTGCGCGACGAAGAAGGCGTTGCAATGTTTGCGAAAGTATAAGAAGTAAAACTACAAGCTTTCAAGGAACTGCCTTGGTGCGCTGATCACTCGGATGGTGCGGCAGCGCTTAGTGGTCAAGAGGTGTTGCTTTGTAGCAACAAAAAAATGCCGAGGCAGGATTTTGAAAAGTCTTTATTAATCAATGGCTAGTGCGTTTTGTGGGGGTGCGGGGCTTGGGTTAGATCAACATCTTGTATCGGCGCATCAGTGGTTTCTTGTTTTTGGTTTGTAGCATTACTACAATCCGCCGCAAACGTAGTTCGAAACACTTGAACACAAGTACATGACACTCCATCCGAAAATCGTCGAGATCACCGAGCGGGTTCGCCAGCGTAGCGCTGCCACCCGTGCGGCTTATCTTGCGCGCGTTTCCGCGGCACCCGCGGCGACGAATCGGTCCGAGTTGTCCTGTACGAACCTTGCGCATGCATTTGCCGCTTCGCCGGCTCAAGACAAGCTAGCGATCCGCGAGCTTCGCAGTCCGAACCTCGCAATCGTCACCGCCTACAACGACATGCTGTCGGCGCATCAGCCGTTGCGTGACTATCCGGAGTGGTTGAAAGAAGCTGCGCGCTCGGTCGGCGCTACGGCGCAAGTGGCGGGCGGTGTGCCTGCGATGTGTGACGGTGTCACGCAGGGGCAGCCGGGCATGGAGCTGTCACTGTTTTCGCGGGACGTCATCGCCATGGCGACTGCTGTCTCGCTGTCGCACAACATGTTTGATGCAGCGCTCTATCTGGGCGTCTGCGACAAGATTGTGCCCGGCCTGTTGATCGGAGCTTTGTCGTTCGGACACCTGCCGGCCGTGCTTGTGCCGGCTGGTCCGATGCCAAGTGGTATCACGAACGATGAAAAGGCCAAGGTTCGCCAGTTGCACGCCGCGGGGCAGATTGGCTCGGATGCGTTGCTTGAGGCTGAATCCAAGGCTTATCACTCAGCCGGTACCTGCACGTTCTACGGAACCGCCAACAGCAATCAGATGTTGATGGAGGTTCTCGGTCTTCATCTCCCGGGTGCCGCATTTGTGCCGCCGGGCACCGCGCTGCGCTATGCCTTGACCCAAGCGGCCGCACGTCAAGCCGTTGCAATCTCGCGGCAGGGCGGCGCCTACACGCCGGTCGGCCAAATGATCGATGAGCGTTCGATCATCAATGCGATCGTTGGCCTGCTTGCGACCGGCGGCTCGACCAATCACACCTTGCACCTCGTTGCGATTGCGCGTGCCGCGGGTGTGATCATTGACTGGGACGATTTCGATGCGCTGTCCGCGGTCGTGCCACTGCTTGCTCGTGTGTATCCGAACGGCGCTGCCGATGTGAACCAATTCCATCGCGCCGGTGGAATGGCCTTCCTTATTCGCGAATTGCTCGCTGCGGGCTTGCTGCACGACGACGTTCAGACGGTCATGGGCGTTGGTTTGTCCCGTTACGCTCAGAGTCCGGCGCTGTCCTCGGATGGGCGCTTGGTCTGGGTGGATGCTCCATCCGAGAGTGGCGACGCTGGGATTCTTCGGCCGGCATCAGAGCCGTTCAGCCACGACGGCGGGCTCAAGGTTCTGCAAGGCAACCTTGGGCGCTCAGTCATCAAGGTTTCGGCCGTCAAACCCCAGCATCGCGTGGTGGAAGCGCCTGCGCGCGTGTTTGAAAGTCAGAACGCGATGCTCGACGCAGCCAAGCGGGGCGAACTGGATCGTGACGTTGTTGTCGTTGTGCGCTTCCAAGGACCTCGCGCAAACGGTATGCCTGAGCTTCACAAGCTCACGCCGACGCTGGCGAACATACAGGACAAGGGCTTCAAAGTTGCACTGGTGACTGACGGCCGCATGTCGGGGGCGTCCGGGAAGATTCCCGCGGCAATCCACCTGACGCCGGAAGCATTGGCGGGCGGCGAAATTGCGAAGCTTCGTGATGGTGACGTGATTCGCCTGGATGCCGAAACTGGCCGGCTGGAAGCTGTTCTTGCTGAAGCCGACCTCCGTGCTCGCACGGCAGTGTCGCCAGATATTCGCGCGAACGAGTGGGGCATGGGGCGTGAGCTCTTCGGTGTCTTCCGCAACGCGGTAGGCGGAGCCGAGCTCGGCGGCAGCGTCTTCGAAACTTTTCACTGAGATACAGATGAACCTACAAGACGTTCTTCGCATTGGGCCGGTTATGCCGGTTATCGTGATCCGGAACCTGGATCACGCGGCACCGTTGGCTCGCGCGTTGGCACGCGGTGGCATTCGCGTATTTGAAGTAACACTTCGGACGGATGTTGCGCTGGATGCCGTGAAGGCGATGCGCGATGCAGTGCCTGACGCGATCGTAGGTGTGGGCACAGTGACGCGTCCCGCTGATCTCGAGTCGGCTGTGTCGGCAGGTGCGATGTTCGCTGTGAGCCCCGGTTTGACCCGTGAATTGGCGGAGGCCGCGGTTGGTCCCGCCTTGCCGCTCCTGCCGGGAGTGATGACGCCCGCCGAGTTGATGATCGCTCGCGACATGGGTTTTGACGCACTCAAATTCTTCCCCGCCCGTGAGGCCGGTGGAATCGGAATGTTGCGCGCTTTGGGCGGCCCTTTCCCCGATGTCGTTTTTTGCCCGACAGGCGGGATCACTTATGAGACGGCGTCTAGCTACTTAGAACTGCCGAACGTTGCTTGCGTTGGTGGGAGCTGGCTCGCGCCGATCGACATGATGGAGCGGGGCGACTGGGATGGAATTACGCGGTTGGCCGAACAGGCAGCCGCACTGCGCTCGTAGTCCTGAGGCTGCTGGCGCGGTATCGAGACGCCCGAAGAACACATTCGTGCGCTCAAATGGAGTGGTCTAGGTTTTTGCAGTGCAGTTTTTTCGTAACGGCAGATCTTTAGGTTTGCCATTTACAAACCACAGGAGAGGTGACATGAACTTCAAACTCAGCGCAATCGCTGCCGCAGTCGCGGCCGCTACGCTGTCTGCCGGCGCTGGCGCCGCTGCAGTTGATTTCCACGGCTATGCACGTAGCGGCGTCGGCTCGTCGGTCGACGGCGGTTCGATGGTTTGCTACTGGGGCCCGAGCGGTCTCGGCCACTTCCGTCTTGGTAACGAGTGCGACACCTACTTCGAACTCGCTTTCGACGCCAACCTGGCCGAGAAGGGTGAAACCAAGTTCAACATCCACACTATGATTGCCGGTGGTACGCAGCAGCTGAACGACTGGGAAGAATCCACTCCGTCGTGGCGCCAAATGTGGGCCGAAGCAACCAACGTTGGTTCTGGCCCGCTTGCTACCGCCAACATCTGGGCTGGTAAGCGTTACTACAAGCGCCAAGACATCCACATGACCGACTTCTTCTACAACGCCGTCACCGGTCCGGGTGCTGGTCTTGAGAACGTTGATGTGGGCTTCGGTAAGCTGTCGTACGCCTACATGCGCACGGGCGATATGGACTGGAGCGGTGCGGGCGGCTTCAAGCCGAACTACGCTGATGGTGGTGCCAAGTCTGTGACCACCCACGATCTGCGCCTCGAAGGTGTTCAGCTTGGTGGTTTTGGCTCTCTGGACTTCATCGCGGATATCGTCTCGCCGAACTCCCGTGAGAACAGTGACGGCAAAAAGAACGAATCCGCCAGCGGCTACGCGTTGACGGCCCAGCACACCATCGGTGTTTTGGGTGGCTTCAACCGTGCTGTGATCCAGATCGCGCAAGATGGCGCCAATCTAGACGGCACGGCGAAGTGGTGGTCGTCGGATACCTACGAGTCTGAAGGCTGGCGCTTCCTTGATCACCTGGTGTTTGACGCGGGTGCGTGGAATGGCTCGGCCACTTTCGGCTATCAAGTGACCAACGAAAACAAGGGCAAGGACACCACGGGTTGGAACCTCGGTGGCCGCGTTTGGTACCACTTTAACGATCTGTACTCGGTGGGTGGCGAAGTTGGTCACGATTCCGCCAAGACCGACGGTCAAGAAGAGCGTTCGATGAACAAGCTCACCCTGGCTGGTCAGATCAGCGCGGGCAAGAGCTTCTGGGCACGTCCGGCAATTCGCGCTTATTACACCTACGCGAACTGGAACGATGCCATGAAGAACTCTGGCTACCATGGTTGCACCGGTCGTGACTGTGGCGTTGGTGTCGAGAACGGCAAGGACTTTGCGAGCAACGGCAGCACCTACGGCGTTCAGTTCGAAGCTTGGTGGTAAGAATCAGACGGCAGCTCAGTTGAGCTGACTGTTTGAATCACTCCCCGGGCTTCGGTCCGGGGAGTCTTGAGATTTCATTTGGGATGCGCGTTGCGTCCATCGTTGTCGGCAGCATGTGTTGCCGTATGGGTCCGATTTGACCCACTGTAACCGGAGAGATTTAGATGGCTGGACTGGTACTCAAGGGCATCAAGAAGTCGTACGGAGATGTGCAGACGCTCCACGGCATCGATCTGGAGATCCAGGACGGCGAGTTCATTGTTTTTGTCGGTCCGTCCGGCTGTGGCAAATCGACGCTTTTGCGGTCGATTGCTGGTCTTGAGGACATCAGCGCTGGCGAGCTTTATATCGGCTCGAAGCGCGTCAACGACGAGCCGCCCTCGAAGCGTGGCGTCGCGATGGTGTTCCAGAGCTATGCGCTCTATCCCCACATGTCTGTGGAAGAGAACATGGCGTTCGCACTGAAACTTGCGGGCGCCTCCAAGGATGACACCAAGGCGGCTGTCGATCGTGCTGCCAAGATTCTCCAGATTGAACATCTGCTCGAGCGCAAACCGAAGGCGCTCTCCGGTGGTCAGCGTCAGCGCGTGGCGATTGGCCGCGCGATCGTGCGCAAGCCGGATGTCTTCCTCTTTGACGAGCCGTTGTCGAACCTGGATGCCGCGTTGCGCGTGCAGATGCGTGTTGAGCTTTCGAAGCTCCACTCTGAGCTCAAGGCAACGATGATCTACGTTACCCACGATCAGGTTGAGGCGATGACGCTTGCGAACCGCATCGTGGTGCTGTCGGCAGGGCGCATTGAGCAGGTTGGCGCGCCGCTTGAGCTCTATCACCGCCCAGCAAATCTCTTCGTGGCAGGCTTTATCGGCTCCCCGAAGATGAACTTCGTTCATGGTCAGCTTGTGTCGGCTGACGAGAAAGTTGCTCAGATCAAGCTCAAGAGCGGTGCTGTGGTCAAGGCAGCCGTCGACGCTCGCCGCCTGAAGCCGGGTGCACCGGTGACTTTCGGTGTTCGGCCGGAACATGCCTCGATCGATGTCGAGCCTGGTGACAGCACGATGGCCGGAAAAATCCAGGTTGTCGAACGTCTTGGCGATACCACGTATTTCTATCTGGAAGTCGCTGGCTGTGATTCACCGTTCATCGTGCGGGCGCCTGGTGACAAGCACGCGAAAGTGGGCGAGAACATCGTGGTGGGGCTGCCGCTGCAGCGCTGCTATGCATTTGACGAAAAAGGGCAGGCTTGCCCGGTGACCTGGTAACCAGGCGCCAATAGCCAAAAACAAAAATATAAAAGATTTATCCGGCATCCGTAGCGCGTTAAGAAGTGTCGGTCGCGTGCGTGTTCCGCACACGACATGGCGATCATGGGGTGGACCACTACAAGGAGATGAAGTATGCAAGTCGGTAATCAAGTGAAGCTGTTCGCCGCTTCGGCGGTGGTGGCACTGTCCGGCGTGATGAGCGCACCGGTTCAAGCTGCCGAGCAAGGCAAGCTTCTGATCTGGATCAACGGCGATAAGTGCTACAACGGTTGGGCGAAAGTCGGCCAAGAATTCACGAAGAAGACCGGTGTTCAGGTTTCCGTCGAGCACCCGGAAGATGCCCCGGGTAAGTTCCAGCAAGCCGCTGCCGCTGGCAAGGGTCCGGACATCTGGATCTGGGCGCACGATCGTATCGGCGAGTGGATCGCCGGTGGTCTGCTGCAGCCGCTTGCCCCGAGCAAGAAGGCCAAGGACGCCATTGATCAGCTGGGTTGGAATGCCTTCTCGCTGGGCAACAAGGTCTGGGGCTATCCGCTCGCTATCGAAGCAGTGCACCTGATCTATAACAAGGACCTCGTCCCGACCGCCCCGAAGACCTTCGAAGAAATCGCTGCAATCGACAAGAAGCTGTCGGCTGAAGGCAAGAAGGCCATCCTGTGGGACTACACCAACACGTACTTCACGTGGCCGGTGCTTGCTGCTAACGGCGGCTACGCATTCAAGCTGAAGAAGGACGGTACGTACGATCCGAACGACACCGGCGTGAATAACAAGGGTGCTGTTCAGGGCGCGACGCTGCTGGCGAAGATGATTACCGACGGCGTGATGCCGAAGGGCGCTTCGTACGCCGACATGGAAGCCGGTGTCAACCAAGGCAAGATCGCCATGATGATCAACGGCCCGTGGGCTTGGGACAACCTGAAGAAGTCGAAGATCAACTTCGGCACCGCCCCGATTCCGAAGGTTGGTGGCAAGGCTGGCGCACCGTTCGTCGGTGTGATCGGCGCGATGGTTAACAAGGCCAGCCCGAACAAGGAACTGGCTGTTGAATTCATCGAGAACTACATGCTGAGCCAGCAGGGCCTGAAGACCTGTAACGCTGACGTGCCGATGGGTGTGCCGGCCGACAAGGCGTTCTACAAGGAACTCGCTGCCGACGCCAACATCAAGGCTGTGATGGAATCGGCCAAGAACGGTGCTCCGATGCCGAACAACCCGGAAATGGGTCGTTTCTGGGCGTCGATGGCTTCCGCTCTGCAGAACATCACGCAGGGTCGTCAGACTCCGAAGGAAGGTCTCGACGCCGCTGCCAAGCGGATCGTGACGAAGTAATCTGCTTCACGGCGGGTCTGCGACCCGCCTTGTTTGCCCGCCAGCACTCGTCGAGCCTATTCGGCGAGTGTTTGGCGCGGTCTTTGGCTGTTTCAATCGGATCCAAGCGCCTTGGCTTTCGTGCCCGTTTGCCGGCGCGTGAGAGATCTGCACGTAAGGGATGTGAGTCGTGAACGACCGTCTGACAAAATGGATTGGCCCAGCGCTGCTTGCGCTGCTAGCGCTATCTGGTCTCTATCTCGTTTTTATGCTGTATGTGTCCGGACAGACGGTTGTCGCTGGTGTCGGCTTGTTTGTCGTCGCACTGATGGTGTACGTCTATACCGCCCCTGGCGCCTATTCGTATCGTTACCTCTTTCCGGGCGTAGCGGGCGCGTTGATATTCGTGGTGTTCCCGATGGTCTACACCATTGCGATCGGATTCACGAACTACAGTTCCAAGAACCTGCTCGAATTCGACCGCGCAACAAAGTACCTGCTGGACGAGACCTATCAGACGGAAGGTCAGACATTCGCCACCACAATTCATCGCGAAGGCAGCGAGTATCGGCTTAAGCTCGATAACGAAGACGTTGCCCTTTCGTTTGTTACCGGCCCGTTGGCACTGAAAAAAGCCGAGCGCGTTGTGGCGCAGGCGACGCCGACCGGGTCGTCCGAAGTTGCGCTGGGTGATCCGCTTGAGCTTCGCGACATCATTCCTCTGCGCAACATGCTCAAGGAAGTCATCGTCAAATTGCCCGATGGCGTTGAGTTGACGATGTCCGGTTTGCGTGAGTTCGCGCCGGTCAAGAAGCTCTATTCGAAGAATCCCGACGGCTCATTGACCAACGTTCAAACTGGCCAGATCGTTAAGCCGAATTTTAAGACCGGCTTCTATGAGACCGCACAGGGCGATCAGCTTGCACCGGGTTTCAAGGTTGGCATCGGTCTTGACAATTTCCGCCGTGTCTTGGGCGACGAGTCGATCCAGCAACCGTTCCTGCGTATCTTTGCCTGGAACGTGACCTTCTCGTTCATGTCGGTCCTGCTGACTGCAGCAGTTGGCATGTTCCTCGCGGTGCTGCTGAACTGGGAAGCGATCGCCGGGCGCAATATGTACCGCACCTTCCTATTCTTGCCGTATGCGGTGCCTGGCTTTATTTCGATCCTGGTCTTCAAGGGCTTGTTCAACAATAACTTTGGCGAAATCAACCTGATTCTCGACCAACTGATCGGTGTGAAGCCGCCATGGTTTTCCGACCCCACTCTGGCGAAGGTGATGATCCTGATCGTCAATACTTGGCTCGGTTATCCCTACATGATGGTGCTGTGCCAAGGCCTGATTAAGTCGATTCCAGCGGATCTTTACGAGGCCTCTGCGTTGGCGGGTGCCGGTCCGCTCACCAACTTCTTCAAGATCACGATGCCGCTGATTCTGAAGCCGTTGATGCCATTGTTGATCTCGTCTTTCGCGTTCAACTTCAACAACTTTGTGCTGATCAGCCTGCTGACGAACGGCCGTCCGGACTTCCTCGATACGAAGATTCCGGCAGGTGAGACGGACATCCTCGTCTCCTACACCTACCGTATCGCGTTCGGTGATTCGGGGCAGCAGTTTGGTTTGGCCGCGGCAATTTCGACCGTCATCTTCATCATGGTTGCGATTCTCTCGATCATCAACCTGCGTTTGACCAAGGTGAATCAACAGGAAGCCCGCTGATCTCGGCGAACCGCAGGTCAAGAGGGGAGTCGCGCGCTGTGCTGACTCCCTGCTAACGAGTTGAAAGGTTTTTGGTATGGCTATCGTTCTGGATAAATCGCATCGCTGGCGTGTCGTGGTGGCTCACTTGGGGCTGATTGCGTTCATCTCGCTGTGCATGTTTCCGTTCTTGATGATTCTGTCGATCTCGCTTCGGCCGGGTAACTTCGCAGTTGGCAGCTTGATCCCCGCCCAAATCAGCTTCGAACACTGGAAGCTCGCGCTTGGCATTTCGTATCAGGCGGAAGATGGTTCACTGATTACGCCGCCATTCCCGGTGCTGCTCTGGCTGTGGAACTCAATCAAGATTGCATTGATTTCCGCATTCATCGCGGTGTTGTTGTCGACGACTGCTGCATATGCCTTTGCTCGAATGAAATTCCGTGGCAAGAAGCACTGGATGACTGCGCTTCTGCTCATGCAGATGTTCCCGACGGTGCTCGCGCTGATCGCAATCTTTTCGATCTTCGACTACCTCGGTAGCTATGTGAAATGGCTAGGTGTTGATAGCCATTGGGCTTTGATTCTTGCCTACGCTGGTGGTATTGCGCTGCACGTGTGGACCATCAAGGGCTACTACGACACCATCCCGGTGGAAATCGAGGAAGCTGCGGTCGTAGACGGTGCGACGCACTGGCAGGCGTTCAAGTACGTTCTGCTCCCGATGGCGAAGCCAATCCTGATGGTTGTATTCCTGCTGGCCTTTATTGGCGCAATCATCGAATACCCGGTTGCCTCCGTGCTTCTGCATCAAGAGGCCAACCTGACGCTCGCGGTGGGTTCGAAGCTGTTCTTGTATGAACAGAAGTATCTATGGGGCGATTTCGCGGCGGCCGCGATCTTGTCTGGTTTGCCCATCACCTTCGTGTTCCTGCTCAGTCAGCGCTGGATGGTCGGCGGTCTGACGGCTGGTGGCGTCAAGGGTTAAGAACTGTTTTGGTTTGATTCGATAAGAAGAGCGCCGACGTGGCGGTGTAGCACCGTCGCGATTCGGCGCCTACGGATAGTCTCGCTGTGCGAAATGGATATCCCTGCTAAGTACTTTCCACCGGAGGACAACCCATGACTACAAAGCGTTTTTTTCTGAAGGCCGTTACTGCACTGGCTCTGGGCGTGGCAGCAATGCCGATTTTCGCGGCGGATGCTTCTGATCCGGCCGAAGGTCAGATCGCGATCAACTACTTCCGCCCGGATGGCAACTATGCCGGCTGGGGTCTGCATGCATGGATTGGCAACCCTGGTCAGCCGGGTACGCCGATTGATGGCGTGGACTGGTTTGGTCCGCTGAAGCCGAAGGGCAAGACGGACGATGCCGGCGTGTACTGGCACGTTCCGCTGTCGGCGTTTGGTAAGAGCGGCTTCGTGAACTACATCATTCACAAGGGCGATACCAAAGAGCAGGGCGGGAAAGATCAGCGCTTCGACGGCAACACCATCAAGCAAATCTGGGTGAATGCTGGCGACAAGGCGATCTACACGTCCAAGGAAGAAGCAATCAAGGCTCGCCAGGCAAAGTAATTTGCGTGTGTGACGATCCGCCGCCCTTTGAGGCGGCGGATTTTATTTGGTCCCCGCGAGGCCGTTATGCGCCAGATCTTTGCGATCTTTGTTGCTTTTGGATGTGTCCTGAGTAGTCAGTGTTTCGCGGCATCGGAGTTCGCGGACAATCCGATTGTCTATTTCCTCGTTACGGATCGCTTCAAGAACGGCAATCCGGATAACGACGGCAGCTACGGTCGCAAGAGAGACGGCCTGAACGAAATCGGCACCTTTCATGGCGGGGATCTCGCCGGCGTTACCGAACGGCTCAAGTCTGGCTGGTTTTCGGCGCTAGGCGTCAATTCAATATGGATAACCGCACCGTACGAACAGATTCACGGTTGGGTGGTTGGTGGGAACCAGGAGTTTAAGCACTACTCCTACCACGGCTATTACGCGACCGATTTCACCGTGTTGGATCGCAACATGGGTACCCCGGATGAATTGCGCGAAATGATCGATACCGCGCATACACAGGGTATTCGGGTGGTGTTCGATGTTGTCATGAATCACCCGGGCTATCTCGATATCCAGAGCGCCCTCGATTTTCGTATCCCCGTTCTTTGGCGCGGCGCGGATAAGGCCGGCCTGCGTGATTACCACGAGTTTATCGACTACAACGCCGATAAGAAGAAGTGGGCTCAATGGTGGGGGGGCGCCTGGGTACGAGCCGGATTGCCCGGCTACGCGCCAGAGGGCAGCGACGATTACACGAAACAACTCGCCTATTTGCCGGACTTCCGCACTGAAAGCACGGAGAAGGTTGATCTTCCCCCGTTTCTTAAAGCGAAACGCGATACGCAGGCTAAGACGCTCCCGAATGCGACCGTCCGCGACTATTTGGTAACCTGGCTTACCAATTGGGTCCGGGATTACGGTGTAGACGGATTCCGATGTGACACCGTCAAGCATGTAGAACCGGCTGCATGGAAGCGCCTCAAATCCGATGCGGTAAAGGCGCTGGCGGAGTGGAAGTCGAAGAACCCGACGAAGAAAATTGACGATCAGCCATTCTGGATGGTCGGCGAGTACTGGGGGCACGGCGTCGAAAAGAGCGCGCTGTACGCCAATGGTTTTGACGCCATGATCAATTTCGATTTTCAGGATCGCGCGGCCAACCTTCGCGATCTCGACGGCGTCTATCGAGACTACGCTGCGAAGCTGGCAGGTGATCCGGGCTATAACGTGCTTTCGTATATTTCATCTCACGATACGAAGCTCTTTCCCCGCGGCCGCTTGATCGATGGCGGCACGGCGCTCTTGCTGGCGCCGGGCGGGGTGCAGATATTCTATGGTGACGAAACATCCCGTCCGCCGGGTCCGTTCACCAATTCCGATCCGCAGCAGGCTACGCGTTCCGACATGAACTGGAATGCGATCAATGATTCCGTGCTCGCGCATTGGACGAAGCTAACTCAGTTCCGCGCTCGCCACCCTGCTGTGGCACGCGGTCGGCATGCAAAGCTTTCTTCCAGTCCCTACGTGTTTTCGCGAGTTGCCGCTGACGGCAGCGATCGTATCGTTGCGGCGATTGGTGTAAACGGTGATCAGGAGCTTTCCGTTGGCGATGTATTTGCCAATGGGGTTAGCTTGCGCGATGCCTATACGGGACGTGAAGTGACGGTGAGTGGGGGCAAGGTGAAAGTGTTGGGCGAGGGCGTGGTGCTGTTGGAGGCGAGGCCATGATTGCGTCCCGCCATGTCGGGAAGATCTCTCCGATCGTGCTTGGAACCTGGCGCTTCCAGGAATGGTCGATGACAGCGGCGGAAATGGCCGCTTTTGTCGAAGGCGCGGCTGAGGTCGGGGTGACGACAGTCGACACAGCGGATATCTACGGCGATTACCAAGGCGAAGCGGCACTTGGTGATGCACTCCGGCGTTCTGCCGGCCTGCGCGATCGCCTGCAACTGGTTACCAAGTGCGGAATCCGCCTGAAGTCGGCCCGCTGGCCGGATCTGCGCGTCAAGCATTACGACTGTTCGCGTGGCTACATTGCCGCGCAGGTTGAGAACTCGCTCAGATCGCTTTCGACCGATCGTATCGATCTCCTTCTCCTGCATCGCCCCGACCCGTTGCTGGATGCGGACGAGGTTGCCGAGGCGTTCTGCGCGCTGAAGCAATCGGGCAAGGTCAGGACCTTTGGTGTCTCGAATTATCATCCTCACCAAGTCGAGCTGCTGCAATCGCGGTTACCGTTCCCCTTGGTGGTAAACCAGATTGAATTCTCGCTGCTGCGTACCGACCCATTGGCGGATGGCACGCTCGATCAATGCCAGAAGATGCGGATTGTTCCAATGGCATGGTCACCGCTGGCGGCGGGACGGCTTTTCTCGCAAGGCGATGAGCGCGGGCTCGCCGTGGGCGAGGTTCTGCAGCGGATCGGGCGGGAAACGGGTTTGACACCGGAGCAGGTTGCGCTTGCGTGGCTGATGCGCCATCCCTCTGGTGTGGTGCCGGTTATCGGTACTGGCAAGCTCGAACGGGTTCGTTTGGCCATCGCCGCCGCCAACCACAGCCTTGATCGTCAGCATTGGTACGAGCTGCTCGAGGCAACGATGGGTTGCGAGGTCGCATGATGGCTAGGGGGGCGCAGCGTGGTGTGACACCGGCTTCGGTTGCCGGATTTGTGCCCATGCTCTCGCACCCCAAACCGTACCTTGATGGCCCGCGATTGCTCGCGGACGTCGGTGCGACGAATGCACGTTTCGCGCTGGAGATGGCCCCCGGTGTCTTTGCGTCGATCGAAGTATTGCGGTGTGACGACTACGCCGGCCTGGTCGATGTGACCCGGGCCTATCTGCGCAAGGTTGGTGTGCTCCGTGTGAGTCACGCGGGCATTGCGATTGCCAATCCGATCGGCGGCGATCTGGTCCGAATGACCAATCGCGACTGGACTTTCTCTATCGATGAAGTGCGTCAGCGGCTCGACCTGACCACGTTGTTGGTCGTGAATGACTTCACCGCACTCGCGATGGCGCTGCGGCATCTGAATGCCGACCAGCGTATGCAGGTTGGCGGTGGTGAACCTCAGCCTAACTCAGTCATCGGCTTGCTTGGGCCGGGCACCGGCCTTGGCGTGTCAGCACTGATCCCCACCGAGGATCGGTGGGTAACGCTGGGCAGTGAAGGCGGCCACACAAGTTTTGCGCCTAACGACGAGCGCGAGATGGATGTGCTGCGCTATTGCTGGCGTGAGTACCCCCACGTGTCTGGCGAGCGTCTGATTTCCGGGCCCGGCATCGAATTGACCTATCGCGCCCTGTCCGAGCGAGACGGCGTGCCGCCCTTGCCGCGCAAGGCCAAGGATATCGTTGAGGCCGCGCTCACTGGCAGTGATCCAGTGTGCGTGGAAACGCTCGATTGCTTCTGCGGCATGCTTGGCACGGTTGCATCCAACTTGGCGGTGACCTTGGGTGCGCTGGGCGGTATCTACATCGGTGGTGGCATCGTGCCGCGGCTCGGGCCACGCTTCCTGCATTCACCGTTCCGCGCGCGCTTCGAGGCAAAAGGGCGTTTCTCGGATTACCTGTCGCAGGTGCCGACCTACGTGATCACTGCGCCGTATCCGGCGTTCCACGGCGTTTCGGCCATCCTGGCTGATCACCTGCGTGGCCGCGCAACTGGCGACAGTTCATTGCTGGACAAGATTCGCTCGGCGGGCCCGACCTTGTCGAAGGCTGAGCAGCGGGTCTCGCAGCTGGTACTCGCGCGCCCCCGGACCGTGTTGAACGATCCGATCATCGAGATTGCCCGGCAGGCTGAGGTCAGTCAGCCAACCGTGATCCGCTTCTGCCGCTCACTTGGATTCCAGGGACTGTCCGATTTCAAGCTCAAGCTCGCTTCGGGTCTCACTGGCACCGTTCCGGTTCGTCACAGTCAGGTGAGGCATGGCGATTCGGCGCCCGACATCAGCGCCAAGGTGATGGAGAACACCGCATCGGCGATCTTGCGCTTGCGCGACACCATCAACGTCGCCGCGATTGAAGAGGCGACAACACTCTTGCGCCGCGCCCGCCGGATCGAGTTCTACGCGATCGGGAATGCGGCGGTGGTGGCGCTCGATGCACAGTTCAAGTTCTTCCGGTTCCGCGTGCCCTGTGTGGCGTACTCCGATACTCACATGCAGATCCAGTCTGCCGAGTTACTCGGGCCGGGCGATGTCGTCGTGGTGATTTCGACCTCAGGCCGGCCGGCGGATTTGCTGCGCTCGGTCGATGCCGCGATGGCAGCAGGTGCCGAGGTGATTGCGATCACCGCGAGCAAGAGCCCACTGGCGCGCAAGGCGACGGTCAGTATCGGGCTTGACCATGTGGAAGACGGTCAAACCTTCATTTCAATGATCGCGCGGATTCTGCAGTTGGTTGTGATCGACGTGCTCGCGGTGGGCGTCGCGCTGCAACGCGGCGCCGAGAATCCGGAACGTGCGATCAACGAGATCGCACAACATGACGACGAGCGGCCCTTCGAGCCGGAGTCGTCGCGCTCGCGGATCTCCCACGTCACCGGATAGTTTCTGACGAGCACCGGCCTTGCCGGTGCAGCGCTGGCGCCGATCAGATTTCCAGGTTGTCGATCAAACGGGTGTTGCCGAGCCGGGCTGCGGCGAGCACGACGAGCGGAACGCCGACCTCGGCGGCTTGCAGATCCGCTTGCCGACGAATCGCAATGTAGTCCGGGCGCCAGCCCGCTTCATTCAGATGCGCGACTGCGGCGGCCTCAAGGGCGGCGAAATCATGGCGCCCGGCGCGCACGGATTCGGCGATGGCGGCGAGTTGGCGGTGCAGGCGCGGCGCCTCGGCGCGCTCGTCGGCACTCAGGTAGCCGTTGCGGGAGGATAGGGCAAGCCCGTCCGCTGCCCGTACGGTGTCGCAACCAATGATCTCGATTGGCATGGCGAGTTCGCGCACCATGTTGCGGATCACCATGAGCTGCTGGTAGTCCTTCTTGCCAAACAGCGCAACGTCCGGCTGCACGATATTGAATAGTTTGCAGACGACAGTCGCGACACCCTGAAAGTGCCCAGGGCGGCAAGCGCCTTCAAGAATGGCGTCCTGTGCCTGAGCGGGCTGCACGAAGTACTGCTGCGGCTGCGGGTACAGCTCGCGTTCGTCTGGCGCGAACAAGTGATCGACGCCGGCGTCGCGCAGCTTGGCGCAGTCCGCTTCGAAGGTGCGCGGGTACTTGTCGAAGTCTTCATTCGGACCGAACTGCAGTCGATTGACGAAGATGCTGGAGACAACCACGCCAGCGTGGTGGCGCGCTCGCTGCATCAGGCTGATGTGGCCCTCATGCAGGTTCCCCATGGTCGGGGCAAAGGCGACGCGGTCGGCGTTGATGAGCGCCTTGCGCAGGCTGGCAATCGTGGTGTGAACGTGCATGAAACCAAATCCCGTAAAACGAGGGCGCGAGGATGCCTCAGACTGCCGCGACAGGCAATCAGCGAATCCCCACAGCGGTAAGGATCCCCAAGCCGACAAAGAGCCCGCCGGTAGCACGGTCGAGCCAGCGCGTAAGGCGTTCGCGACGACGTAGCCAGCCGCCAAGCGGCGCCGCAGCCAGCGCGATGCCGCCGAAGACCATGGCGGCGACCACTGCGAAGAGCGCACCGAGCACCGCCAGCTGCAACGGGGCCGGCCAGCCGTCCGCGCGGATGAACTGGGGCAGGAATGAGAGGAAGAACAAAGCTACTTTGGGGTTGATCGCATTGGCGATCAAGCCGCGGCGGAAATAGGGCAGGAAGCCAGCCGCAGCCGATGGCGTGTCGAGGTTGGCGAGCTGGGCGCCGCGAGAGCGCAAGGCCTGAACGCCGATCCAGACAAGGTAGGCTGCACCGGCCAGTTGGAGCGCGCGAAACGCGAGCGGTGAGGCCGCTATCAGCGCGGACACGCCAAGCACTGCCAGCAGCGTGTGATTGAAGCAGCCGACTGCACAGCCCAGCGCAAAGCCGAGTGCCTCGCTGCGCCCGCGCGATACCCCAAGCGTCAGCACCCCCAGGTTGTCGGGGCCCGGCGCGACAGCGAGCAGCAACGCGGCGCCAATGAAGAGCAGGATCTGGTCGGGGCTCATGCGGGCGCCAAGGCGGTTTCGACCAGCCTCACCCAGTAACTCGCACCGATCGGCAGGGCTTCGTCGTTGAAGTCGTAATTCGGGTTGTGCAAGGTACAGCCACCTTCACCGGGTCCGTTGCCGATCCACACGTAACAACCCGGCCGCGCCTGGGCGAAGTAGGCGAAATCTTCCGCACCCATGCTTGGGCGCAGATTGGCCAGTACGCCGGTCGCGCCGGCCACCTTGGCAGCGGCTTGTGCGCACACGGCCGCAGCCGCAGCATCGTTGATCGTCGGTGGGTAGCCGCGCCGATAGGTGTATTCGGCGCGAACGCCGTGGGCCGCCGCGATACCGTCGGTCACGACACCGATGGCATGTTCCAGGCGGTCGCGTTCATGGTGAGACAGGGCGCGCACGGTGCCCATCAGGTAGGCGCGATCCGGGATCGCGTTGTACGCCTCGCCCGCATGAAACTGGGTAACGGATAGCACCGCAGGTTCGAGCGGATCGCGCGTTCGCGTGATTAGCGATTGCAGTGATTGCACCAGCGCCGCGCCCGCAACAATCGGGTCCAAGCCCTGCTGAGGCATGGCGGCGTGTGCGCCGCGGCCGTGCAGATGGATTTCCCATTGATCTGAACTTGCCATCACCGGGCCAGGAAAGACGCCAAAGCTGCCGACTGGCAACCCTGGCCAGTTGTGCATGCCGAACACCATCTCGAACGGGAAGCGTTCAAGCAGGCCGTCCGCTAGCATCGCCGGCGCGCCCCCTTCGCCTTCTTCGGCCGGTTGGAAGATCAGCACGACTGTGCCGTCGAAGTTGCGGTGCTTCGCCAGGTATTCGGCGGCGCCGAGCAGCATCGTGGTGTGACCATCATGGCCACAGGCGTGCATGCGGCCAGCGTGCCTTGAACAATGCTCGAAGGTGTTGCGTTCGGTGATCGGGAGCGCATCCATGTCGGCGCGCAAGCCAATCGCCCGCGTGCTGCTCCCGGCACGGATGACGCCAACCACGCCGGTGCGGCCGATGCCGCGATGTGTCTCGATCCCAAGCGCTTCCAGGTGTCTCGCGACCACATCACCGGTCCGGTGTTCGTCGAAAGCAAGTTCCGGATAAGCGTGGATATCGCGTCGAATGCGCGACAGCTCGCCTTGCCGTGCGCGGATGTCATCGATGATGTTCATCTCTCCGCCTCTTGTGAATGCACTCTGCTGGGGCGACAAGTCTAGCAGGGACCCGCACATGACGCCGTCGACGGCCCGCGGTGCGCCGTCGCCCTGCTGCAAGGCTTGGTGGGATTGCGTGGATAGTGGGCATTTCAATCAGAACGAGATAGCGGGGCCATGCGTTGCGTGACGTGTTTGGCGCATTGGATTTCCGCTTCTCGCGTCGCCCGAGGTCGCCGGGATATATTCCGATTTCATGGGCGGCACAGCCGCCGGATCAGAGTAAGAGGGGGGCGCATATGCGGAACTGGGCATTGGCCGTTGCAATGGCTACCTGCTGCACAGGTGTGCAGGCGAAGGATCTGTTCGAACTCGACGCCTTGGTGCGCGAGAGTGGGCAACAGGGCAAGGCAGGCTTTTCCGCAATCGGCGATCTGCTGGATGCCGTTTCGGCAAGCGGTCTGCAAGGCGTTGTCAGTACCTATACCGAGACATCGGCGGCCGTGGCAACCCTCTACATCCGGGGCCTGCCAGCACAGGTGGAGTACGCATCCGGATCGCCGACGCTGAACTTTCGCGTGCCTTCACTCGGCATCAACCTGACCTTCGCCGGCGGCACCCGCAGCGCGAGTGAAGACCAGTTCGAAACCTGGATGAAGGGCGAGGGCGCCGACCTGCTGACACGGATGTTGAAAGAGCTCGCCCATGTTTCGCCTGTCGACCCGGTCGCTGGCAACCCTGGCAGCCTGATGGGGCAAATGGGTGCAGCCGACTTCTCGACGGCGGCCGACTCGGTGTTCGTCGACGACACAACGGGTAGCTCCATGGCTGGCAACAACTATGCGCTGGTCGGACTGGAGTTCGGGCGTTACAGCGCCGGCGGATTCTCGCAAAACGTCACCAAGTTACCGCTCGGCTGGACCTGGAACCTGGGCAACGGCTACCACTTCAAGCTGGAGGCGCCGCTGACCTACACCACGGTGGAAGGCGCCAAGGGCGGCAGCGCTGCACTGGGTGGCGCGCTCCGGGTGCCGGTGCTCAAGGGCTGGGTGCTCACGCCAGCCTTGCGGGTTGGCGCGACCGGATCGTCCGACCTTGGCGCGGCGGCAGTGATGTACTCGGCGAGTCTGTCCAGCCGCTATGCCTTTGCGTTGGGCGACTGGCAGTTCGGCATCACCGACATGGTCGGTTTGTACCGGACGCAGAGCCTCAAGTACGGTGACTATGAAATCGACTATGACCTTTCGAACACGATGCTGCGCAACGGCATCGATGTGGGCAGCTCGTTGCCGTCAAGCCTGCTCGGGCGCCCGGCGGCGTGGCGTGCATGGATCATCGACACGCGCTACTCCGGCGACGCGCTCTACATCGAGAAGTACCAGGAGTTCGGGATCGCCGCGAGTACCCGTGTGAACTTCGCAGGTGTCACGATTGAACAATCGAGCCTGGGGATTACCTATACCCATGGTGACCATGATCTCAAGGGCTTCCGCCTGAACTTCGGCTACAAGTTCTGAGTTGATGCCACGCCGCATGTGGTGGGTGGGTTCCAAGCGGCGCGCTATCCTTGAGGCCTTTGCCCTTCATTGAAGAACCCATGAGTCGCGTCCTGATCGTTGATGACGAACCCGCCATTGCAGACACGCTGAGTTACGTGCTGCGCAGCGAGGGCCACGTTGTAGAGCAGGCGGAGAACGGGGCTGCGGCCTTGGCTCTGTTGCGCGATGCGCCGCCGGATCTTGCCCTGGTCGACATCGGCTTGCCGGACATCAGCGGTTTTGAACTTGTGCGTCGCCTGCGTGCCTTTTCGACGCTGCCGGTCATGTTCCTCACCGCGCGCAATGAGGAAATCGATCGTGTGATGGGCTTTGAACTGGGGGCTGATGATTACGTCGTAAAACCGTTCAGCCCGCGGGAGGTGGCGGGGCGGGTGCGGGCGATTCTGCGTCGCACGGCGGCTGTTGCCTCAGCGGCGGCAGCACCGGTCAGCGGTGGATTCACCTTGTTCGAACTCGAGGCGCGCATCGAATATCGCGCTCAGGCCTTGCCGCTGACGCGTTTCGAGTTCCGTCTGCTGGCCCATTTGCTACGAGCGCCGCGGCGGGTGTTCTCGCGCGAGCAACTGCTCGACGCGGTTTGGGGCAACGACCGTGACAGCACCGACCGGACCGTCGATACCCACGTCAAGACCCTGCGCGCCAAACTACGCGAGGTCGCGCCCGACGCTGATCCGATTCAGACACATCGCGGACTCGGGTACTCGGTGCAAGCTTGAGCCTACCGCTACGTATTCTCGTCGGCTATTTCGTCATCGTCGGCCTCACGGGGCTGTTCGCGCTGATGATCGTCGTGCGCGAGGTCAAGCCGAGTATCCGGGAGACGATCGAAGAGTCGATGGTCGACACTGCGAACCTGCTGGCCGCGCTCGCGTCCGACGAATTACGCGACGGCACCCTTGCAAAAGGGCGCTTCGCCACCCAGGTACGCGCCTACTCGCAACGGCAGGTCGATGCGCCGATCTGGCACTTCCGGAAAACATCGCTCGACTACCGCATCTACGTCACCGATGCGCACGGCATCGTGGTGTTCGATTCCGAAGGGCGAGCCGAAGGGCTGGATTACTCGCGTTGGATAGATGTCGCGCGCACGCTCAAGGGCGAATACGGTGCGCGCAGCACCCGCAGCGAACCCAATGACGACGCGAGCACAGTGTTCCACGTTGCTGCGCCGGTGATCGATGCGGGGCGCATCATTGGCGTGCTGACGGTTGCCAAGCCGATCGCCAGGGTGGACCCGATCATCGCGCGCAGCGAGAGCGTAATCACCCGCTACGGGCTGGCGCTTGTGGCGGCTTCGTTGGCGCTCGGTCTGTTCGTCACCGTCCGCCTTTCGTTCGCGGTCCGTCGCCTGCAGCGTTATGCGCGTGATGTTTCGGAAGGGCTCCCGGCCGAGGTGCCGCGATCCGGGGCGCGGGAGCTTAACGATCTGGCGCAGGCGATGGCCACGATGCGGCGCAAGCTCGACGGCAAACTCTATGTCGAACGTTATGTTCAGGCGCTGACGCATGAGCTGAAGAGCCCGCTTGCCGCAATCCGTGGCGCATCGGAACTGCTCGCAGAAGCCGATCTACCGGCGGCCGAGCGTGCGCGCTTCGCGCACAACGTGCATGCACAGAGTGTGCGCATGCAGTCTGCAATCGACCGGCTGCTTCTGCTGTCGCGGCTTGAGGCGCGCGACCGTACGCCCGATTTGCGGCGCCTGTCAGCGGGGGCGCTGCTCGACTCTTGTGTTGGCCCTCGCCGCGCCGTGGCCGAGCAGCGTGGCATCACGATCGAAGGGCCGGTGACTGAGTCCTGGCCTGAAATTCGCGGTGACGAAGCGCTGCTAGGTTTCGCTGTCGGCAACCTGATCGATAATGCGATCGACTTCTCGTCCGCTGGCGGTGTGGTGCGAATCACGCTGGATACCATCGGCACGCAGCTGGTGCTCTCGGTGCGGGACCACGGGCCGGGGATACCAGCATACGCGTTGCCACGCGTCTTCGAACGCTTCTTCTCCTTACCCCGCCCCGACGGCAGCCGCTCAGGCAGCGGCCTGGGCCTTGCCGTTGCGCGCGAGGTCGCGAGTCTGCACGGCGGTAGCGTTGACGTCGACAACGCAGAGGATGGCGGCGTTCTCGCGCGCCTCACGCTGCCGCTGGCTTAGGACTGGCACACCGCTGTTTCACGGCGACCTCGCCGGGCGTGGTCGGTACGCGCAGCCTCGGGACTTCACCCGGACTTCACACACCGGACACTTTCCCCTCAGAAGGGCTCCACGCTCACCGCTGACACTGGCGACCTCGTGTACTGAACGGAGTCGATCATGAAGGCGTTTGTCTCAAAGTTTCTGATGCTTGCGGCGCTTGCCGCCGTGCTGGGTATCGCGATTGCCATGGTGCGAGGCGTGATGGAAGACCGTGGCCGTTATCGCGAAGAAACGCTGCGCACGGTCAGCCACAGCCTAGCCGGCCCCCAGGCTCTGGCCGGCGGGCTGTTGATCGTGCCGTACACCGAGCACTGGGTGGTGGTGAATCAGCGTGGCACGTCGAAAGAGACGCGCGAGCCGATGAGTCAGGCCGGTGTGCTGTACGTGTTGCCAGAGACGCTCGATGTGACGGGCCAATTGGTGCCCGATGTTCGCAAGCGCGGTGTCTTCCGCGTCAACGGCTACGCATTTTCTGGCGCGCTCCAGGGGGCGCTTCGGATGCCGTCGGCGGCATCGGTCAAGCGCAGCGTCGAGGGCAGCGAGATCCAGTTTGGCAGGCCCTCTCTCGTGCTCTCGGTGGCCAGTGCGCGGGGCTTGCGCGCCGTCCGCATGAACGCGGGTGGGCATGCGCTGAACGTAACGCCAGGTACCGGTGTGAGCGGTTTGCCTGCGGGGGTGTCCGCCTTGCTCGGGAGCGTGCCGGAACCAGGCAGCATGATTGACTTTGAAATCGTCGCGGAGGTGGCCGGCGCGCAGCGCCTGGATGTCATCCCGCTTGGCATGGAAAGCCGCCTCGTGTTGCATTCAGACTGGCCGCATCCCTCATTCATCGGTGATTTCCTTCCGGCCGAACGGGCTGTACGCAGCAGTGGGTTTGATGCGGTATGGCGTACCAGCGCCGTGGCCAGCAATGCGCGCGCACAATGGCTGGCTCGCGCTGGGGCCGAACCGGCGGGGCAGAATGCCAGTGACACTGTCGCGCAGGATGATGCGCCGGCGGTTGCACGGTCGGTTGCTGGCGTCGAGAGCTTTGCCGTTGCCCTGGTGGCCCCGGTCGATGCGTACGTGATGAGCGACCGCGCCACCAAATACGCGATGCTGATCGTCGGTTGCACGCTCGCGCTCTTTGCCGTCTACGAACTGATCAAGGGCCTGCGGGTTCACCCGGTGCAGTACCTGCTGGTTGGCTTCGCGATGGTGCTGTTCTTCATGCTGCTACTGGCGCTGTCCGAACACATCGGTTTCGACGCCGCGTACGGCGCCGCCTCGGTCGTGTGCGTCGGGCTGATCAGCTACTACGTGAGTGCCGCGCTCGGAAGCATGTGGCGAGCGAGCGGTTTCGCCGTGCTGTTGAGTGGGCTGTACGGCGCTCTGTACGGAATCCTGTGTTCGGAGCAGAACGCCTTGCTGCTTGGCACGCTGCTGCTGTTCGGTGTTTTGGCTGGAGTGATGGTGCTCAGCCGGCGCGTTGACTGGAACGCGCTGCTGCAGCCAGCGTCCGGCGCAGCGATTGCGGACGCCTGAGCGGCGCTTGCGCGATCACTGCGACGAATGGAGGCATCGTTGGCTGCCAACAACGCACGCGCATCCGTTACCCACTTGGGCGGCACGGCACTTCATGACTCCGCGTCCGGGCCGCCCAGCACAAACATAATTTGCCAAGCAAACGCTCGCTCAACTAATTTGCCTGCCGGGGAAGACGCTGGGGGAATCCGGGAGCATGAGCGAAGCATTCATTTTTGAGGCGATACGCACGCCGCGTGGCAAGGGCAAGGCCGACGGCAGCCTGCATGAGGTCAAACCAATCGCGCTGACGGTTGGGTTGATGCAGGAGTTGGTGCGTCGGCACGGGTTCGAGACCGCACGGGTGGACGATGTGGTGATGGGCTGTGTGACGCCGGTGCTGGATCAGGGCGCATGCCTGCCCAAGATCGCCGCGCTGGCCGCGGGCTGGGACTGGAACGCGGCCGGTGTGCAGATCAACCGGTTCTGCGCTTCCGGGCTGGAGGCGGTGAATCTCGCGGCGCAGAAGGTGCGCTCCGGCTGGGAGGATCTCGTCGTGGCCGGTGGCGTCGAATCGATGTCGCGCGTGCCGATGATGTCCGACGGCGGGGCCTGGGCGCTGGACGCCGAGACGAGTCTTGCGACCCACTTCGTGCCGCAGGGCGTGGGCGCTGACCTGATCGCCACGCTGGACGGCTACGACCGCGATACGGTCGATGCCTTCGCGCTGGCTTCGCAGCAGCGTGCTGCCGTTGCGCGCGCGGCAGGCCATTTCACTCGTTCGGTGGTGCCGGTGACGGACCGACTCGGACAGGTGATCCTCGCCGAGGACGAGTTCATCAAGCCGGCGACGACCCCCGAGGCGCTGGCCAAACTCAAGCCCTCGTTCGAGGCCATGGGCGGCTTGGGCTTCGATGAATTGGTCAAGCGCCGCTATCCGCAGGTGGAACGGGTGCGGCATGTGCATACCCCCGGCAATTCGTCCGGCATCGTCGATGGCGCCGCACTTGTGCTGATCGGCAACGAAGCGGCGGCGGCGAACGGGCTGACGCCGCGCGCCCGTATCGTTGCCACCGCGTTGGCGGGCGACGATCCGATGATCATGCTCACCGCGCCAGCGTTGGCGGCCCACAAGGCGCTGGACCGCGCCGGCCTGAGTGTTGAGGACATCGACCTCTTCGAGGTGAACGAGGCCTTTGCTGCAGTGGTGCTGCGATTCATGCGCGCGATGGGGGTGCCGCACGAGAAGGTGAACGTGAATGGCGGCGCGATTGCGTTGGGCCACCCGCTCGGCGCCACCGGCGCGATGTTGGTCGGCACGCTGCTCGACGAGCTGGAGCGCCGCAACCTGCGCCGTGGCCTGGTCACGCTGTGCGTGGGCGGCGGCATGGGTATCGCCACGATCATCGAACGGGTGTGAACATGACGAATCTGCAGAGTTTCCGGCTCGAGCGGGGCGAAGACGGCATTGTCGTGGTCACCATGGATATGCCGGGGCAGGGCGCGAACACGATGAACGCCCACTTCCAGGCGGATTTCGTCGAACTTGTCGCACAGCTCGAAGCCGGGCGCGAGACGACCACCGGCATCATCCTGACCTCGGCCAAGAAGACCTTCTTCGCCGGCGGCGACCTTGAAGAGCTGATCGGCTACCGGCGCGACGACGCGCCGCGGGTGTTCGCAGCGGTCGAAGCGTTGAAGCATGCGATGCGCCGGCTCGAACGTATTGGCCGGCCGGTGGTGGCGGCGATCAACGGTGCCGCGCTGGGCGGTGGCTGGGAGCTGGCGCTCTGCGCGCATCAGCGCATCTGCACGGACGACGCGCGGATCGAGCTGGGCCTGCCCGAAGTCACGCTGGGTCTATTGCCCGGTGCCGGCGGCGTGGTGCGCATGGTGCGGCTGCTCGGGCTTTACCGCGCTGCGCCCTACCTGCTGGAGGGCAAGCGCTTTCGCCCGGCCGAGGCGTTTTCGGCCGGGCTGGTGCAGCGCGTGGTGCCGCCGGGCGAGGACTTGGTCGCGGCTGCGCGTGCGCTCATCGCTGAGTCGCCCGTTGCGCAACAGCCTTGGGACACGGAGGGCTACCGGATCCCCGGCGGCGGGGCGGAGAACCCGAAGACCGCTCAGATGATTTCGGTGGCGCCTGCCGCGCTGCGTGCGAAGACCCGCGGCTGCTACCCGGCGCCCGAAGCCGCACTCGCGGCAGCGGTGGATTCGACGCGGGTAGACATCGACACCGCGCTGCGCATCGAAACCCGCTACTTCGTCGAGCTGGCGACCGGCCAGATCGCCAAGAACACGATCGGCGCCCTGTGGTTCGGGCTGAATGAGATCAAGCGCGGCGCGCACCGACCGCTGGGCGTGCCCGCCTGGCAGGCGAAGAGAGTGGGCGTGCTCGGCGCGGGCATGATGGGCGCCGGCATCGCGTGGGCGGCGGCAAGTCGCGGCATCGACACGGTGCTGCGCGATGTCACGATCGAGCGCGCCGAGAAGGGCAAGGACTACTCGCGCAAGTTGCTCGACAAGCGCCTCGCCCGCGGCGCCACGACGCCGGAGAAGCGCGACGCGACGCTGGCACGCATCACCCCGGCAGCCGATATCGCCGCGCTGGACGGCTGCGACCTGATCATCGAGGCGGTGTTCGAGCAACGCGCCCTGAAGAACACCGTAACCCGCGAAGCCGAGCCGATGCTCGCGCCCGGTGGCGTGTTTGCATCGAACACCTCAACCCTGCCGATCACCGGGCTGGCCGAAGCCTCGGCCGACCCGGCGCGTTTCATCGGCCTGCATTTCTTCTCGCCAGTCGACAAGATGCAGCTGGTCGAAATCATCAAGGGCGCGCGCACCTCGCCCGAGACGCTCGCGAAGGCCTGTGACTTCGTGCAGCAGATCGGCAAGACGCCGATCGTGGTGAACGACTCGCGCGGCTTCTTCACCAGCCGGGTGTTCGGCACCTTCACCAACGAGGGCGCGGCGCTGCTGGCGGATGGCGTGCCAGCGGCGGTGATCGAGAACCTTGCGCAGCAGGCGGGCATGCCGGTCGGGCCGTTGGCGGTGATGGACGAAGTGACGCTGTCGCTGATCCTCGCCGTCGCGGATCAGGCCGCACGCGATTGCGCCGAGGCGGGCCTGCCCTACACACCACCCTCGGCGCTGGATGTAGTGCGGCGCTTGGCCGAAGCAGGCCGCAGCGGCCGCAGCGCGGGGGCGGGCTTCTACGACTACCCCGCCGATCAGCCCAAGGCGCTGTGGCCGGGGCTGGGCGAAGCGTTCCCGGTGCGGCCGGAGGCGGTGCCGCTGGACGATGTGCGCGACCGCATCCTCTTCATCCAGGCGATCGAATCCGTGCGCTGCCTGGAGGTGGGCGTGCTCGAGTCGATCACCGAGGCCAATGTCGGCTCGATCTTCGGCATCGGCTTCCCGGCCTGGACTGGCGGGGTGATCCAGTTCATCAACGCGACCGGCGTGGCGGCCTTCTGCACGCGCGCCGAACAGCTGGCAGCGCGCTACGGCGAACGCTTTGCGCCGCCGGCACTGCTACGCGAAAAGGCTGCCCGTGGCGAAGCCTTCCGCTGAACCCGCTACGCCGCGCAAGCCGGGCCGCCCGAAGGCGCCACCGGGGCCGGACAACGGTCGCACCCGCATCGTGCGCTCGGCGGCGCGGCTGTTCCGCGAGAAGGGCTTCCGTGCGGCGACTGTGCGCGAGCTGGCCGAGGCCGCGGGCATGCAGTCCGGCAGCCTGTTCTACTTCTTCCGCAACAAGGAGGAGATCCTCGTCGCGGTGATGGAGGAGGGCATGGCCGATGTGCACGCCGCGGTGTCGGCGGCGCAGGCGAGCGGTGGCCCGGTCGCGGCCTTCCGGCAGATGGCGCAGCGGCATCTGGAGGGCATCCTCGACCGCGATGCCGACCACATGACGGTGATGCTCTACGAGACCCGCGCGCTGCCTTCGGCCGCCGAGCGCCATGTGCGGCAGCTTCGTCGCGATTACGAAGCGATGTGGGAAGCGCAGATCGATGCGTTGATCGCCGCTGGCTGCTGGTGCAGCGCCGAATCGCCGCGCCTTTCGCGCATGGCCCTGATGGGCGCGATGAACTGGGCGGTGCAATGGTTCCGCCCCGACCGCGGCGACACCATCGACGCGCTGGTCGATACGCTGGCGCAACTGTTCCTGAAGGAGTCCGAATGAACCCGAGTACCGGCCCGCTGGCCGGCGTGCGCGTCATCGAGATTGGCGGCATCGGCCCTGCGCCGTTCTGCGGCATGTTGCTGGCAGACATGGGGGCCGACGTGGCGCTGCTCGAACGCAGCGGTGGCACTTTGGCGCGCCAGCTCTTCGGCGGTGGGCGCGAGACCGTCGCTAACCGCGGCAAGCGCTCGCTGGGCATCGACCTGAAGGCCCCGGGCGCGGCCGAGGTGGTGCTCAGGCTGCTGGAACAGGCCGATGTGCTGATTGAAGGCTTTCGCCCCGGCGTGATGGAGCGGCTCGGGTTGGGCCCGGACGTCTGCGCGGCCCGCAATCCGAGGTTGATCTACGCACGGATGACCGGCTGGGGCCAGACCGGCCCGCTGGCACCGCGCGCCGGACACGACCTGAACTACGCCGCGCTCTCCGGCGCGCTGGACGCCGGCCGCTGGCACGGCGGCGCGCCCTGGGCGCCGCCTTCGCTGCTGGGCGACATGGGCGGTGGCGGCATGATGCTCGCGTTCGGCATCGCCTGCGCGCTGCTCGAAGCGCGCCACAGCGGCCGCGGGCAGGTGATCGACGCCGCGATGACCGAAGGTGCCGCGCTGCTCGCACATGGTCTCTACAACGTCCATGCCAAGCGCGAGCGCTATCCGGGCATCGAGCACATCCTCGATTCCACTGCGCCGTTCTACGACGTCTATGCCTGCGCGGACGGCAAGTGGCTGTCGGTCGCGCCGCTTGAGCCGCAGTTCTACGCGCTGATGCTGCAGGCGCTGGGCCTGGGGGACGACCCCGACTTTCCGGTGCTGGAGCAATACACCGCAGCGCACTGGCCGGGGATGCGTGAGCGCCTTGCGGCGATCTTCGCCGGCCAGACGAGAGATCATTGGACTGCGATGTTTGCAGATTCCGACGCCTGCATCGCGCCGGTGCTCGACATGGACGAGGCGCCTGAGCACCCGCACTTGCAGGCGCGGGAGGCCTTCATCGAAGTGGCCGGCATCCGCCAGCCGGCGCCCGCGCCGCGCCTCTCGGCCACGCCCGCCTCGGTGCGAAGCGAGCCGCCGTTGGCCGGCGAACACACTGTGGAACTGCTGCGCGCGTTCGGGTTCTCCGACGCCGATCTCGACGCGCTACTCGCCGCCCGCGTCATCGAACAACTCCCGGAGAACGCCGCATGATCCCGCTGCAAACCACGCGCTTGCCCTGGATGACCGAGGACATCGCGATGTTCCGCGACGCCGCGCGCCGCTTCATTGAGGGCGAGCTTGCGCCGCACTGCGAGCGCTGGCGTAAGCAGGGTTTTGTCGACCGCGAGGTCTGGCGCAAGGTCGGCGAGATGGGGATGCTGCTGCCCGAGCTGGCTGAGGAATGGGGCGGCGCCGGGGGCAACCTCGCCCATCAGCTGGTGATGGTCGAAGAGCTGGGCCGCACCGAAGTGCCAGTCAGCACTTCGGTGCACACCATCGCGGCGCACTACATCCTCGACTACGGCACCGACGAGCAGAAGCGGCGCTGGCTACCGAAGATGGCGCGCGGCGAGCTGCTGGCCGGTATCGCGATGACCGAGCCGGATGCGGGCAGCGACCTGCAGGGCATTCGCACCCGGGCGGTGCGCGAAGGTGACGGCTACGTGATCAACGGCGCCAAGACCTTCATCACCAACGGCGCTACCGCGCATTTGCTGGTGGTTGTCGTGCGCACCAGCGCCGAGAAGGGCGGCAAGGGGCTGTCGCTGATCGTCCTCGAAACTGAGGGGCTGGCGGGTTTCCGCGTCGGCCGCATCCTCGACAAGATCGGCCAGAAGGGTTCGGATACCGCCGAGCTGTTCTTCGACGATGTCCGCGTGCCGGCGGCCAACCTTCTGGGTGGCGCCGAGGGGCAGGCCTTTGCGCAGCTGATGAGCCAGCTGCCCTACGAACGGATGCTGCTCGCGGTGCTGGCGATTGCGGTGATCGAGCGTGCGCTGGAACTGACGCTCGACTACACCAAGGCGCGCAAGGCCTTCGGCCAGACGGTGTTCGATTTCCAGAACACCCGCCACAAGCTCGCCGAATGCGCCACCACTGCGCATGTGATGCGCGTCTTCGTGAACGATTGCATCCAGCGCCTGCTCGACGGCCGGCTCGATGCCACCGCGGCTTACATGGCCAAGAGCTGGTGTTCCGAGCAGCAATGCAAGGTGCTGGATGAGTGCCTGCAGTTCTTCGGCGGCTACGGTTACATGAGCGAGTACCCGATTGCACGGCTCTGGGCGGACGCGCGGGTGCAGAAGATCTACGGCGGCACCAACGAGATCATGAAGGAGCTGATCGCGCGGGCGCTGTAACCGCCCGGCGTTGGACCGGGCGGTTGCTTCAGTCTGCGCGCGGGCGCGGCTGGTCAGCGCGGGGGAGGCGGTATTTCGTCGTACGGATGACCGCATCGGCCGCGGCCGCGACCACCACGACAAAAACCGGCGCGAGGAAAAGTTCGAAGGCCATGATGTCCTCAGCTTTCTGCCCATTGCAGGCTGGGCGGTTGGGGGAGAAGGTTTGCGACGGCAGGAGCCGGGCGTTGCATCGAGACACGGCTCGCGCCCATCGCTTCGATCACCAGCTTTCCGCGACCGGTAACAGGGAAGCTCATGCCGGCGTCGAGAATGTGGTCACCGGGCTGGTCGGGCGTTGTCAGCCACAGGCGGCCGGCCTCGCAGTGCAGCGCGAGTCCTGCGGCGTCGGTGAGTGAGAGCACGCTTCCTGATTCAAGCGACAACTGTGTCTGTGTTAGATTGACTTTCATGACTGGGGGCTCCTGAAACGTCGATTCGGTAGTTCGAAGTCTGCTGTTTCAGGAAAAACCGTGCTCCGATACTTTCTAACTCAGCCATGAGATCAGCTAACAGATCGGCCTTGCCTCCGTTGCCGCCGCTTGGCGCTTTGCGTGCTTTTGAGGCGGCCGCTCGCCTTGGTAGCCTGACAGCCGCGGCTGAAGAGCTGTCGGTGACGCACGGTGCCGTCAGTCAGCAGGTGAAGACGCTGGAAGAGTGGATTGGCGTCGCGCTGTTCGAGCGCAAGGGCCGCGGCGTCGCGCTGACGGCGGCGGGCGCCGCCCTCGCCGAGACCGCCCACGATGCGTTGCTGAGTATCGCAGAGCGCACCGCCGCGCTGCGGCGCCGGACAAACCCGCGTCGCCTCACCGTTACAACCATGCCGTCCTTCGCTGCGCGGTGGCTGTCTCCACGCATCGGTCGCTTCCTTGAGCGAGAGCTCAATATCGAGCTGAACATTCGCTCGTCGGAAGCCTTGGTGGATCTCCTGGCCGAAGGCGTCGATGTGGCGATCCGCTTCGGCGGCGGGTGCTACCCGGGGCTCTTGAGCGAGTTCCTGATGGCTGACGAGTTGCTCGTCGCAGTGAGTCCGGGCTTTAGAGGTGGCGACTTGCCCCGCGCGCCGGCCGATCTGCGCGATGTTCAGCTATTGCATGGCCACGGGGAGGATTGGCCCGACTGGTTTGCGGCGGAGGGGCTGAGTTTGTCGGCACGCCCGAAGATGCTGTCCTACAACGACTCCAGCCTCGCGCTGCAAGCTGCCGTTGAGGGCGCCGGCGTGGTGCTGACGCGGCGCAGCCTCGCAATCACCGATTTTGCCGCCGGTCGTTTGGTTCAGCTGTTCGACCGCGTGCGCCCCTTGCCATCGAGCTATTGGATCGTCACGACGCCGGCCTCGTCCGAACTGCCCTTGGTGCAGCGGTTTCGGGGCTGGCTGCTCGAAGAGGTGCGGCGGCCGCTCTGAGGCTTTCGCGGCGGGGCTGCCGACGTCCGGTTTGGAGGGGCGGGCCGGATGCGCTATCATCTCTTTTTACCAGCATCCCGTTTCGCCATGACCAAGTACGTCTTCGTCACCGGCGGCGTGGTGTCCTCGCTAGGCAAGGGCATTGCAGCTGCTTCGCTGGGGGCCATCCTCGAATCCCGCGGCCTCCGGGTTACCCACCTCAAGCTCGATCCCTACATCAACGTCGATCCAGGCACGATGAGCCCGTTCCAACACGGGGAAGTTTTCGTGACCGAGGATGGCGCTGAGACCGATCTCGACCTCGGGCATTACGAGCGCTTCACCAGCGCGAAGATGTCCAAGCGCAACAACTTCACGACCGGCCAGATCTACGACGCCGTGATCAAGAAGGAACGCCGCGGCGAGTATCTGGGCAAGACCGTTCAGGTCATCCCGCACATCACTGACGAGATCAAGCGCTACGTCAAGCGCGGCGCTGAAGGCGCCGACGTGGCGATCATCGAAGTCGGCGGTACCGTGGGTGACATCGAGTCGCTCCCCTTTCTCGAAGCCATCCGCCAGATGGGCATCGAAGAAGGCCGCAACAACACCTGCTTCATGCATCTGACGCTGCTGCCGTACATTGCGACGGCCGGTGAGCTGAAGACCAAGCCGACCCAGCATTCCGTCAAGGAGTTGCGCGAGATCGGCATCCAGCCGGACGTGCTGTTGTGCCGTTCTGACCGTGAAATCCCGGTCGACGAGCGCCGCAAGATCGCACTGTTCTGCAACGTGATGCCGGAAGCGGTCATCGAAGTGCTGGACGCCGATTCGATCTACAAGATCCCGGCGATGCTGCACAACCAGATGCTCGACGAGATTGTCTGCCACAAGCTCGCCATCCTTGCGCGCGCTGCAGATCTGTCGCTGTGGGACAAGCTCGTGTTCGCACGTGACAACCCCGAGCATTCGGTCAACGTGGCCTTCGTCGGCAAGTACGTCGATCTGACCGAGTCCTACAAGTCGCTCACCGAAGCGCTGTCGCATGCCGGCATGCACACGCTGAGCAAGGTGAACATCCACTACATCGACTCCGAGCAGATCGAGAAGGATGGCACCGGCGTGCTGTCCGGCATGGATGCGATCCTCGTGCCGGGTGGCTTTGGCCGCCGTGGTACCGAGGGCAAGATCGCCGCGATCCGCTTTGCGCGCGAGAACAAGGTGCCCTATCTGGGGATCTGCCTCGGCATGCAGCTTGCCGTCGTTGAGTTCGCTCGCGACGTGGCCGGCATGGCGGGCGCCCACTCGACCGAGTTCGACAAGAACTCGCCGTATCCGGTGATCGGTCTGATCACCGAGTGGCAGGACCGCACCGGCAAGGTTGAAAAGCGCGACGAAAATTCCGACCTCGGCGGCACGATGCGACTGGGCGGTCAGACCTGCCTGCTCGGCGAAGGCACGCTGGCCCGCGAGATCTACGGCAAGCCGGAAGTCGTCGAGCGTCACCGCCATCGCTACGAGGTCAACAACACCCTGTTGTCGAAGCTGGAAGAAGCGGGTCTCCGTGTATCCGGTCGCGCGCCTGGTACCGACCTGTGTGAGATGATCGAACTGCCGGATCACCCGTGGTTCGTGGGCGTGCAGTTCCATCCGGAATTCACTTCCAACCCGCGCCAGGGGCATCCGCTCTTCACCGCTTACGTACGCGCCGCCTTGGCGCAAGCGGCCAAGCGGTAAGCCGAAAATCACATGGCCGGCTTCAAGCCGGCCATTTTTTCGCCCACTGCCATGGCAGATGCATGCGCGGCGGGTAGCGAGGAAACAACGATGAATCTTTGCGGTTTTGAAGTCGGTCTCGACAAGCCCTTCTTCCTGATGGCCGGCCCGTGTGTGATCGAATCCCGCCAGATGGCGCTCGATACCGCGGCCGAGCTCAAGAGCATCACCGCCGATCTGGGCATTCCGTTCATCTACAAATCGTCTTTCGACAAGGCCAACCGTAGCTCGGGCAATAGCTTCCGCGGCCTGGGCATGATGAAGGGTCTCGAGATCCTCGCCGAGGTGCGTGAAACGGTGAAGGTGCCAGTCGTCACCGATGTGCATACCGAGCAGGAAGCCCCGATCGTCGCGCAATACGTCGATGTGCTGCAGACGCCAGCTTTCCTGTGCCGTCAGACCGACTTCATCCGCGCCGTTGCTGCGACGGGCAAGCCGGTAAACATCAAGAAGGGCCAGTTCCTTGCCCCCGGCGACATGAAGAACGTCGTCGCAAAGGCCAAGGAAGCAGCCGGTGGCGCGGACACGATTCTCGTCTGCGAGCGCGGTGCCTCGTTCGGTTACAACAACCTGGTTTCCGATATGCGCTCGCTCGCGATCATGCGCGAAACGAACTGCCCGGTTGTGTTTGACGCAACGCACTCGGTCCAATTGCCGGGCGGGCAAGGCGACAAGAGCGGCGGCCAGCGGGAACATGTGCCGGTGCTGGCGCGTGCTGCTGTTGCAACCGGAATTTCGGGCCTGTTCATGGAAACCCATCCGGATCCGGCCAAGGCGCTGTCCGATGGCCCGAACGCCTGGCCGCTGCAGAAGATGCGTGCGCTACTGGCGACGCTCAAGGAGATCGATCAGCTGGTGAAGCGTCACGGCTTCATCGAAACGACACTGTGATCACGCACGTCGTCCTGCTGAAGCTCAGGCCGGGGGTGGCGGTCGATTCCACCGCTGCCCGCGAAGCCCATGCGGCCATGAGCGCGCTGCCGACCAAGGTGCCGCAGATCCGCACATGGCAGTGTGGGTTCAATACCACGCCGGACGTGTGCGGTTGGGACTACGTGCTGGTCTCCGGCTTCGACAGTCGTGAAGCGCTGGAAGCCTATTTTGTGCATCCAGAGCATCTGAAGGTGGTCGCGCTGTGGGAGCCGATTTCGGACCTGGCTTTCGGCGATCTCGAAAGCTGAAGTCTGCGCACGGTCAAAGCGCCGACATACTCGGCAGCTTAAAATTAAAAAGTTTCATCGGTCATGCGCGTCCGGGACACTCCCCCGTCAGCGGGCGCCGCACCGCCGGTTTTCCGGCGGGTGAGAGGGATGCCGCCCCCATAGGCGGCACAGTCTTGATAGAGAAAAGGGAAAAACCATGAGTGCTATCGTTGATGTAGTCGCCCGCGAGATCCTTGATTCGCGCGGCAACCCCACGGTTGAAGCGGATGTGCTGCTCGAATCTGGCGTGATGGGCCGCGCAGCGGTGCCGTCGGGCGCCTCCACCGGTTCGCGCGAAGCGATCGAACTGCGCGACGGCGACGCCGCTCGCTACCTGGGCAAGGGTGTCCAGAAGGCTGTCGACAACATCAACACCGAGATCTGCGAAGCGCTCGTGGGCCTCGACGCCGAAGAGCAGGCTTTCATCGACAAGACGATGATCGACCTCGACGGCACCGAGAACAAATCGCGCCTGGGCGCCAACGCGCTGCTGGCCGTGTCGATGGCTGTCGCCCGTGCTGCTGCCGAAGAAGCCGGTCTGCCGCTGTATCGCTACTTCGGTGGTTCGGGCGGTATGAGCCTGCCGGTGCCGATGATGAACGTCATCAACGGCGGAGCCCACGCGAACAACAGCCTGGACTTCCAAGAATGCATGATCCTGCCGATCGGCGCGCCGACCTTCAAGGAAGCGCTGCGCTACGGTGCTGAGGTGTTCCACAACCTCAAGAAGATCCTGGACAAGAAGGGCTACCCGACCTCGGTGGGTGACGAAGGCGGCTTCGCCCCGAACGTCTCTGGTGCTGTTGAAGCGCTGGAACTGATCGTTGAAGCGATCGAGAAGGCCGGTTACGTGGTTGGCAAGGACATCGTCCTGGGTCTGGACTGCGCCGCTTCCGAGTACTTCAAGAACGGCAAGTACGAGATGGAAGGCGAGAAGCTGTCGCTGACCCCGGCTCAGAACGTTGATTTCCTTGCTGGCCTGGTCGACAAGTTCCCGATCATCTCGATCGAAGACGGCATGGCCGAAGGCGACTGGGAAGGCTGGAAGCTGCTGACCGACCGCTTGGGCAAGAAGGTTCAGCTGGTGGGCGACGATCTGTTCGTCACCAACACCAAGATCCTGAAGGAAGGTATCGACAAGGGCATCTGCAACTCGATCCTGATCAAGGTGAACCAGATCGGTACCCTGACCGAGACCTTTGCCGCCGTCGAAATGGCCAAGCGCGCCGGCTACACCGCCGTGATCTCGCACCGTTCGGGCGAAACCGAAGATTCGACCATCGCTGACATCGCTGTCGGCCTGAACGCTGGCCAGATCAAGACCGGTTCGCTGTCGCGTTCGGATCGTATCGCCAAGTACAACCAGATCCTCCGCATCGAAGAAGATCTGGGCGATGTCGCGTTCTACCCGGGTCTGTCGGCGTTCTACAACCTGCGTAATCGCTGATCGACTGCCGGCGCAAGCCGGTTGCCGAATCACTGGAAAGGGCCGCTCAGCGGCCCTTTCTCTTTGATATTCCGATAGAATTCGCGCGTTTTCAGCTTCTAATGACGATCGGTTCCACATGAAGTGGCCAGCCCTGATTCTTGTCGCACTGCTCGGTGTGTTGCAGTACCCGTTGTGGTTCGGCAAAGGGGGGTGGACCCGCGTCAGAGAGCTTGACCAGCAGGTGCAGGCGCAACGCGAGAGCAATGCCAAGCTTGAGGCGCGCAATGCGGGCCTTGAGGCCGAGGTACGGGATCTGAAAACCGGCTACGAAGCGATCGAGGAGCGTGCCCGCTACGACCTCGGGCTTGTGAAGCCGAACGAGACCTACGTCCAGTTGCCGCAACAGAAATGACAAGGGCCGCATCGCGGCCCTTCTGTTTTGTCAGGCTTCGCCTGGTTTTGCGCGCTTCCAAAGCACGTCGCTGCCACCTGCGCAACGGTTCAGATGGCGCCCCAGCACGAAGAGTAAATCCGAGAGCCGGTTCAGATACTGACGCACCGGCGGGTGAATGCTCTCCTGGTGGGCAAGTGTGACGATTGCGCGCTCGGCACGTCGTGCAACGGTACGAGCGAGATGCGCCAACGAGGCAGCGCGGGAGCCGCCGGGCAGGATGAACTCCTTGAGTGGCGGAAGCGATGCGTTGTAGTGGGCGAGGGCGTCGTCCAGCCGCAGCACATGTGCTTCAGTGACCATCGTATAGCCGGGGATGCAAACTTCTCCGCCAAGGTCGAACAGGTCGTGCTGGACGTGATCCAGCAAGGTTCTGACGTCGTCCGGCAGTGTCTCGGCCAGCAGCACGCCAAGCAGCGAGTTCAGTTCGTCTACTTCGCCAAGCGCGTGAATGCGCGGGCAATCCTTGGCGACGCGACTGCCGTCTCCAAGGCCAGTAGTGCCATCGTCACCCGTGCGGGTGGCAATGCGCGAAAGGCGATGTCCCATCAAAATCCCCCAGTCAATCGAGCGCGCGATTATAGGCGCTCGCCGGCCCTGGGGGATTCTGAGGAGGAGGCGGGCGTTCGGCGTTGGGCGCCTCGCCCGCGATCGTCCGCGCTCAGTGCGAGTGGAACGTACGGTTGATCACGTCGAGCTGCTGCTCGCGCGTGAGTTTGGTGAAGTTCACCGCATACCCGGACACGCGGATCGTCAGCTGCGGGTACTTTTCCGGATTCTCCATGGCGTCGATCAGCATGTCGCGGTTGAGCACGTTGATGTTGACGTGGAAGCCTTCGCAGCCGAAGTAGGCGTCCAGCATTCCGACGAGGTTTTGTACTTGTTCGGTCGAGGCCATGTCTGTCTCCAGAAAACGAGATTGATCAGTGCTGCCTTCATCCTTGTTAGCAGCAGGGCTATTGTGATGCGTGAAACGACGTTTCGCAATAAGAAATTGAATTCCATTGATTGAAATCAGAAATGAGGCCTCGCGCGGACTCAGCCAAGGCTGAACGCATGGTGAGTCGGGCCAAAGCGTAAGCGCCAGCACTCAGGCGGTGAGGGCTGCATCAACTGACTCGCTGGCCGTTAGGTCCCACGGATGCGGCGCATTTCGTGGCGGACGCGGCGGCGCAGGCCACTGGCTCGATAGGAGTCGGTCGGCGTCGGTTTAGCCCTGGCGATTCAGCGGCAGTGGCGCCGGCAATGGGCGGTCGAGTAGTAGGCTCGCCAAGGCGAAGTCACATCCAACACAGGTGACGACGTACTGGTTATGAGGGACCATATTCTCGGACGGTCGCGCGTAACGACCAGCGCGCGGGAACGATGTCCGTTCCCGACGTTGATCCAGTAGAGTCATCCAAGCAGCCAATGTGCTCTCAAACGGGGTGAGAGCTAGGGGTTTGGCCGCACATAAGCGACAAGTTGGCCGCAGGGATGAATGGGTTATCGGTGGTGACGGAGGCGTGGTCGCCCAGCGTACAGCTGGCGGTGACCCTCATGCGGTACTTGGGCAGCACTTTTGGGGACGGCACATGGGAACGAGTGTGAACGATGTTTCGCCGGGGGAGGCCGACGTCCACTTTTCGGGCATAGACCGAAACGCGGTGCTTCAGGCATTAGCCGCCGTGTTGCCGCCGACTTGTCTGCTGAGTGAACTGGAAGACTTGCGACCCTGGGAGTGCGACGGCCTGGCTGCGATGCGGCAATTGCCGATGCTGGTTGCCCTGCCGGAGACGGAGGCGCAGGTTGTTGAGATCCTCAAGATTTGCCAGCGTATGGGGGTGCCGGTGGTGGCGCGGGGGGCTGGCACGAGCCTGTCGGGTGGCGCAATGCCGCATGCGTTCGGCGTGCTGCTGGCGATGGCGAAGTTTCGCAAGATTGTTCGCGTTGACCCCGTTGCGCGGGTTGCCGTCGTCCAGCCCGGCGTGCGTAACAAGGCCATATCGGAGGCGGCAGCGCCATACGGGCTCTACTATGCGCCGGACCCAAGCTCGCAGATTGCATGCACGATTGGCGGCAACGTCGCAGAAAACGCGGGTGGCGTGCATTGCCTAAAGTACGGCCTGACCGTGCATAACGTGCTGCGAGTCAGGGGCGTGACGATGGCGGGCGACGTGGTCGAGTTTGGCAGCCACGCGCTCGACTCACCGGGCTATGACCTGCTTGCATTGCTGACGGGTTCCGAGGGGATGCTGGCCGTGACGACCGAAGTGTCGGTGCGCTTGTTGCCAACACCGCAGCTCGCACGATGCGTGTTGGCGGCGTTCTCGGACGTCGTGGTTGCGGGGGAGGCGGTCGCCGAGATCATCGCCGCGGGCATCATCCCCGCCGGCCTTGAGATGATGGACCAGGCGGCCACGGCGGCGGTGGAGGATTTTGTCCATGCTGGCTATCCGCTCGATGCGGCTGCGATCCTGCTTGTGGAGTGTGACGGCACTCCCGAGGAAGTGGCGGAGGAGGTGGCTCGGGTCAGCGAGGTGTTGCAGCGGGCCGGCGCTGGCGAGATCCGGATCTCGCGGGATGAGGCCGAGCGTCTGCGGTTCTGGGCGGGGCGCAAGGCCGCCTTTCCCGCGGCGGGCCGCATCTCGCCCGACTACTACTGCATGGACGGCACGATCCCGCGCAAGCGGCTTGGCGAAATGCTCAACGCGATTGCCGAGATGGAGCGCCGCTATGCGCTACGTTGCATCAACGTGTTCCATGCTGGCGACGGCAACCTGCATCCGCTGATTCTGTTTGACGCCGCTGCACCGGGCGAACAGGCGCGGGCTGAAGCGTTCGGCGCAGAGATCCTCGAACGATCGGTCGCCTTGGGCGGTTCGATCACGGGCGAGCATGGCGTGGGCGTCGAGAAGATCGACCAGATGTGTGTTCAGTTTGGCGAGAACGAGTTGCGGATGTTCCATCGCGTGAAGGCGGCCTTTGATCCGGCTGGTTTGTTGAACCCCGGCAAAGCGATCCCGACGCTGAACCGCTGCGCCGAGGGCGGCCGCCAGCATGTGCAAGGCGGCAACTTGCCGTACCCCGAATTGGAGCGCTTCTGATGGCCGACCCCTTGGACCCGGTTCTCGCGGACTGGCAGGCGCGTGTGCGCCGCGCGGCGGCCAGCGGGCATGCCTTGGTACTGCAGGGAGGCGGAAGCAAGCGCTTTCTCGGCCGCTCGCCGATGGGTGAGCTCCTCGATACGCGCGTGTGGAGTGGCATTCGGAGTTACGAACCAACGGAACTGGTGGTCACCGTGCGGTCCGGAACGCCACTCGCTGAGCTGGAAGCGGTCCTCGCGGAGCGGGGGCAGATGCTCGCGTTCGAACCGCCTCATTTTGGCCTGGCGACGGTCGGAGGGATGGTGGCCGCGGGCTTGTCCGGTCCGCGCCGCGCCAGCGCCGGTGCGGTGCGTGATCATCTGCTCGGCGTCACCTTGATGGACGGTCGTGGCGACATTCTGCGATTTGGTGGCCAGGTGATGAAGAACGTGGCCGGCTACGATGTATCGCGACTGATGGCTGGCGCCATGGGCACTTTGGGGCTGTTGCTGGACGTGTCGCTGAAGGTGATGCCTCTGCCAGCCGCTGAGCGTACCGTGCGGCTGTCGATGACCCAGGCGGACGCCTTGCGCAGCCTGAACCGGTGGGGCGGGCAACCCCTCCCGTTGTCCGCAAGCTGCTGGGTGGACGGTTTGCTGCATGTGCGCTTGTCGGGCGCTGCATCGGCCGTTGAGGCCGCCATCAAGAAGATCGGCGGTGAGGTTCTGGAGCCGGCCGCGCAGCAGGCGTTCTGGCGCGCACTGCGCGAACAGACGCATCCTTTCTTCGCGGGCAGCCGCCCGCTGTGGCGACTGTCTGTTCCGAGTTGCGAGGAAACGATTGGTGCCGCCGATTCGGGCCTGATCGAATGGGGTGGCGCCCTGCGGTGGTTGCGTACGCCAGTGGAGGAGGGGGCGGCACTGGTCGAACATGTGGCCCGCCAGCACGGCAGCGCGATGTGCTTTCGCGCTGGCGAAGGTGAGTCCTGCGATGTGCCTTTCGGCCGCTTGAGCCCCGCCTTGCTTGGATTGCATCGTCGGCTGAAGGCGGCCTTTGATCCGGCTGGCGTTTTCAACCGCGCACGCATGTACCCCGACTGGTGAGGCCGTCATGCAGACCAAGCTGGCTGATTTCATCCGTGACACCGCAGACGGCGCAGAGGCGGATGCCATTCTGCGCAAGTGCGTGCATTGCGGCTTTTGCACTGCGACCTGCCCGACGTTTCAACTTTTGGGCGACGAACTCGACAGCCCACGCGGCCGCATCTACCTGATCAAACAGATGCTGGAGGGGGAGGCGGTGTCGGCCCGAACGCAGCTGCACCTCGATCGATGCCTGACATGCCGCTCCTGCGAAACGACGTGTCCGTCTGGCGTGGAGTACGGCCGCTTGGTGGATATTGGGCGCAAATGGGCCGAGAACCTCGCGCCTCCCAGGTCGGCGCCGCAGCAGGTAAAGCGCTGGTTGCTCGCGAACACGATTTCGCAACCGGCTGTCTTCGGCGCCGCCTATCGCGTGGCCCGGGCGCTGCGCCCGCTGATGCCGTCCACGCTTGCCGCAAAACTCGCGCCATCGCGGCCGCGCGGCGTCTGGCCAAGCCCACGGCACGCCCGGAAGTGGTTGGTGCTGGGGGGCTGTGCGCAGCCCGCGCTGACGCCGGACGTCAATGCCGCCGCCGCGCGAGTGTTGGATCGCATTGGTATTTCGCTGATCGAAGTCAGGCGTGATGGTTGTTGCGGTGCCCTGCGTAGTCATCTGAATGACCATGAAGGCGGGCGGGAGGATGCATCGCGTCTGCTTCAGCAATGGCAGCCGGCCCTTGAGCGTGGCGAGGTGGAGGGCGTGGTGATCACGGCCTCGGGCTGCGGTAGTTTCGTTCGCGAATATCGACATCTGTTCCGCGACGACGCACCAATGCTTGCGCAAGCTGGAAAGGTCGTTGCGCAGACGCTCGACATTGCTGAACTGATCGCGCGGGAGACCCATGCGTTGGACGAATGCCTGGTCAAGCGGGCGTTGGGCGGTCGAGGTGCAATTGCCTTTCATTCACCCTGCACGTTGCAGCACGGCCTGCAGATCCGCGGCGTGGTGGAGGGATTGCTGCAGCGCGCCGGCTACGAACTGACACCTGTTGCGGATGCACATCTCTGTTGCGGCTCGGCCGGTTCGTATTCGCTGCTCCAACCTGAAATTGCCACCAGTCTTCGCGACAACAAGCTCGCAGCGCTCGCAGCGGGTAAGCCGGTAGGTATCGCCAGCGCAAACGTTGGTTGTATCGCGCACTTGGGGAGCGCGGCTGACGTGCCAGTGCGACACTGGATCGAGTGGCTGGACGAAGCCTTGAGCACCTGACCGCGCAATTTGCTCAACTTGCGTTGCTTGGGGCCGTTAACCCCCGAATGACCACAGTTGGACTCACTGTCTCCGCGGAAGACGAGCCCGAAGCGTTGCTTGCGCGTGGCTTGCAGTTGCCGCCGCAGCCGGCCGCCTTGCAGGCGCTGCAAATGCTGGCTCTGACCGAAAATCCCGAGATGAGGGATGTGTCGGAGGTAATAGCCAGCGACGCAGCGCTCACGGCCGGACTTTATCGCATGGCCCGTTCGCCGCTGTTCGCACGCCCTTCGCCGCCGCAAACGGTGGAGCAGGTCGTTCTATTGCTCGGTTTGCCGCGCACCTTGGCCCTAGCCCAGGCGCTGTGCGTGCAGCGCGCGATGGCCGGCGATGCGCGGGTTCTCGCGCGCTTTTGGGCGCGATCGACCGCAATTGCCCAATTGGCGATGCTGATCGCTGCCCACCTTCCCGGTGCAAGACGAGTCAGTGGCGAACAGGCCTACTTGGCGGGCATGTTCCATGACTGTGGCGTTCCGATCCTGATGCAACGGTTTCCGGCCTATTGCCGAACCACAGGCATTGAGGGGTATGTGAACAAGTGGGCCGACATCCGGACCGAGGACCGAGCCTTCTCGTGTGACCACGCCGTGATCGGCTTCCTGCTTGCGCGCCACTGGCGCCTTCCTGATTTTGTGGCTCAGGCGGTACGTTTTCACCATGAAGGGGGATGTATCCCTTCGCGGCCGACGAGTATGCTGGTGGGTATTCTCCAGTTGTCCATGCACCTCTATGCGCGCGAAATGGATCTGACGGAGCCCAGTGGTGAGTACGACGAAGGCTTGCTGCTTGAGCGGCTCGAGATCAGCGCCAATGAGATGAACGAGCTGTGCGAGCAGGTGATCGAGCATTTCCATGTTCTGGAACGCTGAGCCAATCAGTACGACGGCGATGGTGTTCCCGAATCAGGCTATCGGTGGCCTACAAACACCGCTAGAATTGTCATAAGTGTTAATAGCGATAAAAACGTGGCCCTAACTATCGATACTGTCGTTGCGATGCACCAAGGGGACCGGAAGGAGCAGCAGGACCGCGTGGGCCTGTTCCCGCATCCTTCGCGCCCCGGCATGCTGCTTGCGGTGCTCGCGGACGGAATGGGCGGGCACACGGGCGGCGCGATGGCTGCCGAGCAGGTCGTCATCAAGGCCAAGCAGAACTTCGAAGCCTATTCGCCCGCCTCTGAATCGCCGGAAGAACTGCTGCGGGCGATCATCGAAGAGGCGCACGTTGTCATCAAACTCACGCGCTTCACCAGCGAACAGGATCCGCATAGCACTGCGTGCGTGCTGCTGATGCAGCCCGGCAAGGTGCATTGGGCCCATTGCGGTGACTCCCGCATCTATCACTTCCGCGATGGTGGGGTCGCGCTTCGCAGCAACGACCATTCGCTGGTGGCGGAACTGGTTCGTACCGGCCAGATATCGGAGGCGGATGCTGAAACGTATCCACATCGCAATCTGCTGCTTTCTTGCCTGGGCGCCGACCGCGAGCCGAAGATTGAAGTGTGCAGCGTCGAGGGGCTCAAGGCGGGAGACGGATTCCTGCTCTGCTCTGATGGTCTCTGGGGGCATTGCAGCGACCAGGAGCTGGCGCGCTCGGTTTGCCATGAGCCTGCGCGTCAGGCCGCGCGTGGGTTGATTGACACAGCGCGGGCACGCGGGCGGGGTACCGGCGACAACATTTCGATGGCGATCATCCGTCTCGTTGAGGCGGCCTGATCGAAGCGGCCGCTTTCGCGTGTCGGAAAAGAAAACGCCCCTTTCGGGGCGTTTTCTTTTTGCGGAAGAGCGAATCAGCCGCGGCGACGGCGACGTGCTCCGGCAAGTCCAGCCAGACCCAGGGCCGCCAGCGCGAGCGAACCCGGTTCCGGTACCGCGGTGCTGTCGATCCAGTTGCGGTAGGAGTCAAGCAGGATGCCGCCCATGCCGTCGCCGAAACCGCCCTTCGGCGAATACCCCATCGCGAAGCCGAAGGTGTTGTTGGCGACGAGTTGGTACTCGCCGTCCACCAGCACGAAGGACGGGCCGCCCGAATCTCCGCCACCGATGTTGGCTTCAATGTCGTTGCCGAGGCTGGCGCCACACACCGCGACGCCGAGTACCGACGGATCACAGAAGGTGTCTACCGTGGTGCCGTCGCGCAGCGTGCCGTCAAAGTCGGCGTACCAGACTTCTTTCGAGCTACCGGCGCTGAAGCCAGCTTCATCGTTCGTTTCTGCAAAGTCGAACACGTTCTTGCCGCTGCGCTTCACGCGGAACGCCGGGCTGACATAGTAGCCGTCCCATCCGTCACCGCTGGTGCCGTAGCCGACCATCGTGAACTGGGTGCCTTCGCTGACCGGGCCGCGGTAGATCTTGTAGGTCTTCGCTTCGTCAGGCGCAGGGGAGGACAAGCGGATGATCGCGATATCGTCGTTCACGCAGAAGCCAGGCACGCCCGACGGGCAATTGCCAAAACCAGCGTAATCCGGGTGCATATCGACCTTGTTGGCCGTGATCACAGCGCGACCGGCGCTGCCGGGCGCACTCGTCGCATTGAACACGACGCGAACATCGTTTCCGGGCTGATTGATGTTGATCAGCGATCCATTGCCGTTGGAGTCAACGCAGTGGCCGGCCGATACCGCATGCCAGCGGTCGATCATGGCACCCGAACAGATGAAGCTGTCACCGTTGCTATAGCGGATGTTGATGCTGACGACGCCGGAGAAGGGCGAAGTCGGCTCGTTGGGGTCGACGCGCGCGGCGGGGCTGTCGGGCGGAGCGCCCGATGCGATCAGCGGGGTGATGCTCGGCGTGATGGACATCGGAACGGCGTAGGCCATTGAGGCGGCAGCGCCGAAACCAATTGCTGCAATCGCACGGAACAGCTTGCTTGAAGTCATTCTTAGGTGCTCCTGTTGTCGGGTTGATTGCGCCTTATGGGCGCAACTGCCACGACAGCAGGAAGCGTGCCCGAACGTGACAAATTCACGCATCGCTTTGTTTGCAAAGAATTTGTCACAAGTGGGAAATATGCCCGGCCGGTTACTGTAAAAATGGCCGACAGACTCAGCTGTTCTGTAGCCACTGCCGACGCCAAAAAATCAGGCCCATGATGCTGGCGATGCCCAGCATCAAACTGAGCGCGAACCAGAAGCCGTTGGGCAGCGACAACCACGGCATGGTCTGGAAGTTCATGCCGAAGATGCCGCTGATCAGCGTTGCCGGCATGAAAAGCATCGATACCACCGTCAACGCGCGTACTTCGGTATTCAGCCGCTGACTGTCGAGTGAGATGTGCAGATCGAGCAGGTCGCCAGTTGCGTCGCGCAGGCTGTCGAGTGATTCGACAACCTGGACGATATGGTCATAGACATCGCGCAGATAGATGTCGGTGCTGCGTTTGACGAAACGCTCGTCGACCCGCTGCAGGCTGGTGATGACCTCCCGCAGCGGCCAAACGGTGCGCCGAAGTTCGCGGGTGTCGTGTTTGAGGCGGTTGATGGCCGTGATCAAGTGCGCCGCCCGCGGCTGATCGATGGTGTCTTCCAGTTGGTCGATCTGGCCCCCGAGCGATTCCAGCACGTTGAAGTAGCGGTCAACCACCGCATCGAGCAAGGAATAGGCAAGGTAGTCGGGTCCGCGCTCACGTGCTGGGCCGCTACCTTGCCGTAACCGCTCCCGAATTGGATCGAAGAGGCCGCCTGGCCTCTCCTGAAAAGTCAGCACGAAGCGCTCGCCTAGCACGATGCTGACCTGATCTGACACCAACTCACCACTATCCTCGGCTGTGCGCCAGGCGCGTGCCACAAAGAACAGATAGCTCCCGTAGTCGTCGAGCTTCGGGCGCTGATGGGTGTTCAGGATGTCTTCCAGCGTCAGAGGGTGTAGGGCAAAACGCCGGCCGATCTCGCTCATCACCTCGGGCTGTTGAAGACCGTACACGTTGAGCCAGACCACGTCGTGCGCCGGCTCAAAGCTGCGAGATTCAGCGACCGATGCGAATCGACATTCCTTGAATCCGGTCCGGTCGTACTCGAACAAGGTGATCGCGGGCGAGGGCGTCTTGATGTCGCCCAAGTGAATCAGTGCGCCTGGCGGCTGGCCAATCTTCCTCCGGTAATCCGGGCGCGCCTTCTTTCGGGGGCGGGTGACTGGTTTTGACTTGATCGGCATGTACTGCTCCGGTTTGATCCAACTCATTGGTAATCGGACTCGCGCGCGGTTCCGCTTCTCAGATTACGGCAGCAGTCAGTATGATGCCGGCTCGTCGTTGCCGCAGCACTCCCCCCAACGTTCGGCGCGCCCTCGATGGCTGCGCTCGTCCGTTTGCGGGCAGAGGCTTCCGGCAACTCCGGCGCATATGCGCCATTGCCCTGCATGGGCAGCATCTGACCAGGAGGCTTCATGGCACTGACGATCGGCGTTTTGGCCGAGCGAGTCACCGGCGAACGGCGCGTTGCGCTGGTCCCCGAGGTGGCTAAACGTTTCAGGGCGCTCGGAGTCGAGCTTGTTGTTCAACGCGGCGCCGCCGACGCTGCCAGCATCGCAGAGGGCGATTTCGCCGATGTGCGCTGGGCAGACGGTGTCGACGAGGTGCTCGCGGCGGACTTGGTGCTCGCAATCCAGCCGCCCTCCGACGAACTGATCGGCAAGCTCAAACCGGGTGTCGTGTTGGTTGCAGGCCTGCAACCCTACCAGAGCGCGGATCGTGCCCGGCTGTTTGCCGAGCGCAAGATCACGACCTTCGCGATGGAACTGCTGCCGCGTATCTCGCGTGCGCAGAGCATGGATATCCTCTCATCGCAGGCGGCATGTTCCGGCTACCAGTGCGTACTGATCGCCGCCAGCCACTGCACCAAGTTCTTCCCGATGCTGACCTACGCGGCCGGCACGATCCGGCCGGCAAAGGTGCTCGTCATCGGTGCGGGTGTCGCGGGTCTGCAGGCAATTGCGACGGCGCGCCGCATGGGTGCGATGGTCGAAGCCTACGACGTGCGTCCGGAAACCAAGGAGCAGATCGAATCCCTCGGCGCCAAGTTCGTCGATACCGGCGTATCTGCTGCGGGTACCGGCGGCTATGCCCGCGAACTGACCGACGACGAGAAGCGTCAGCAGGCGGAGCGCCTTGGCAAGGCTGTTGCGCAATGCGACGCCCTGATCACCACTGCGGCGATCCCCGGCAAGAAGGCGCCGCAGATCATCTCCGCGGATATGGTTGCGAAGATGAAGACCGGTGCTGTCGTGGTCGACATGGCGGCTGAATCGGGCGGCAACGTTGCTGGCACCGTGGCTGGTGAGGCGGTTCGGGTTGGCCCCGCGCTGATCGTCGGCCCGACTAATCTGCCCAGCCGCATGGCCGCTCACTCGTCGGAGATGTTCTCCAAGAACCTCTACAACTTCGTTTCGCCGATGATCAAGGATGGATCGCTGGCGATCGACTGGACCGACGAGGTGATCGCAGGTACCTGTCTCACGCACGACGGCGCGGTACGCCACGAAGGCGTGAAAAAGATTCTCGGACTTTGACGGAGCGCCGCAATGGAAGGCTTCCTGGCAATTTACATCTTCATGCTGGCCGCATTTACCGGCTACGAGGTCATCGCGCGCGTGCCGGTGATCCTGCATACCCCGCTGATGTCGGGGTCCAACTTTGTGCACGGCGTGGTGCTGGTGGGTGCGATGGTGGCACTCGGCAATGCTGACCCGAACGATCCGCTGCAACTGGCAATCGGTTTTGTTGCCGTGGTGCTCGGCGCGGCGAATGCGGCCGGCGGTTACGTGGTAACCGAACGGATGCTCGCCATGTTCAAGCGCGATGACCGCAAGGAGGCGGCCAAATGACCGGGGCAACTTGGCTGATCAATATTTCGTACTTCGTCGTTGCGGTCCTGTTCATTCTGGGCCTCAAGGCGATGGCCTCGCCGGTTTCGGCGCGCAAGGGCATCGTCTGGGCGGGCGCCGGCATGGTGCTGGCGACCGTGGTGACGTTCCTGACCCCGGACATGCGGAACATGCTGCTGATCGTCGTCGCATTGGCGCTCGGCGGTTCGCTGGCATGGTGGTCCGGCAAGGTCGTCAAGATGACCGACATGCCGCAGATGGTCGCCATCTACAACGGCATGGGCGGTGGCGCTGCTGCAGCGATTGCCGCGCTGGAATTCGCGCGGGGTCATGTCACCGGCCCGGTCGTCACGACGCTCGCAACCTTGGGTGCGCTGATCGGTGCTGTGTCGTTCTCAGGTTCCTGCGTTGCTTGGGCGAAGCTGCAGGGCGTGATGCAGAAGGCGTTCCGTTTGCCGGCTCAGAACGCGGTGAACGTGGTGTTGGGCTTGGTGACGATCGGCTTTGGCGTAGCGATCGTGTTGGGCGGTCATCCGTCGCCCTTGCACATCATCCTGTTCTTCGCACTGGCCTTGCTGCTGGGCGCCGTGTTGACGCTACCGATCGGTGGTGCCGACATGCCGGTCGTGATCTCGCTGTTCAATGCTTTCACGGGCCTCGCGGTGGGCTTTGAAGGCTATGTGCTGGGCAATCCGGCATTGATCATCGCCGGTATCGTCGTGGGCGCAGCCGGTACGCTGCTGACCCAGTTGATGGCCAAGGCGATGAACCGTCCGCTCACCAACATCCTGTTCCAGCCGATCACTGGCGAAGCGCAGGCTGGCGGCACGATCGCGGGTTCGATGAAGGAAGTCTCTGGCCTCGATGCGGCTGCAATGATGCGCTATGCGCAGAAGGTGATTGTTGTGCCGGGCTACGGCATGGCGGTGGCTGGCGCGCAGCACAAGGTCTGGGAAATGGCCCAGTTGCTCGAAAAGGAAGGCGTCGAGGTGAAGTTCGCGATTCACCCGGTTGCCGGCCGCATGCCGGGGCACATGAACGTGCTGCTCGCCGAAGCGGGTGTGCCGTACGACAAGATCTTCGACCTTGAAGAGATCAACGCCGAATTCCCGCTCGCCGACGTCGCCCTGGTGATTGGTGCAAACGACGTGGTGAACCCGGTGGCGCGTACCGACAAGTCCAGCCCGATCTACGGCATGCCGATTCTGGATGCCGACAAGGCGCAGAACGTCATCGTGATCAAGCGCGGCAAGGGTGCGGGCTACTCGGGTATCGAGAACGCCCTGTTCTACGAGGATAACTGCCGCATGCTGTACGGCAGCGCACAGCAGGCCGTGGCGGACGTGATCGCCCACGTGAAGGAAATGGCTGGCTGATTGTCGCTGAGCCAATGAAAAAGGCGCCGCAAGGCGCCTTTTCTTTTGCGATGCGCTGTTAGTTCAGCGCCCGTTACCGCCGAGCAGCACAGGGATCGGACGACCTGCCTTGCGTGGCGCGCTGGGCTGGCTGATGGCCTTTCCGGGCACGACCGGGGCCGACTCGCTTTCGGCATACGGGCGGTTGAAATCAAAGCCATCGGCGGCAAGGTTCGGCTTGCGTTCGAGCGTGTCTGGCGCCGCGTGGCGGGGCCGCTCGCGATCAGGCGAGGCGTGGGCGCGACGGTCCGCGTTCTGGTTGCGCAGGATGCGGCGCGCCGAATCCGCCGTGGCGTCACTGCCGAAGCCGGGCACGACCTCTTGCGTGATCTTCAGCTTGATCAGCTTTTCAATCGCGGTGAGGCGCAGGTGCTCATCGGGTGACACCAGCGAGATCGCATTGCCTTGCTTCCCCGCACGGCCGGTTCGACCAATCCGGTGGATGTAGTCTTCAGCGGTGGGCGGCAGCTCGTAGTTGATGACGCAGGGCAGGTCATCGATATCGAGTCCCCGCGCTGCGACGTCGGTGGCTACCAGCACGCGGATCGCGCCGCTCTTGAAGCCTTCGAGCGCTTCGGTTCGCTGTTGCTGGTTCTTGTCGCCGTGGATCGCATCGGCCGCGATGCCGTCTTTCTGCAACTGGCGGGCTAGGCGCGCGCAGGCGAGCTTCGTGCTGCAGAACACCAGCACTTGAGGCGCGGCCACATCCTCAAGCAGCAGCCAGGTCAGCAGATCGCGCTTTACCGCGCCCGGAACCGGGTGCACGCGGTGCGTGATCGTCTCGCTGACCATGTTCCGGCGAGCGACTTCGATCAGCTGCGGGCTCTTGAGCATCGAGTCGGCGAGCTTCTTGATCTCGTCCGAGAAGGTGGCCGAGAACAGCAGGCTCTGACGTTGCGACGGAAGCAGCGCCAGGATGCGGCGGATGTCCGGGATGAAGCCCATGTCCAGCATGCGGTCGGCTTCGTCGAGCACGACGAATTCGACCTGGCCGAGCGAAATGCTGCGTTGCTCGACGTGGTCGAGAAGCCGGCCCGGCGTCGCTACCACGACCTCCACGCCGCGGCGCAGCTCATCGAGCTGCGGTTTGATGTCCACGCCACCGTAGATACAGGCGGCCCGGAGCGGGAGGTATTTCGCGTAGGTTTGCACCGATTCGTGCACCTGCATCGCCAGTTCGCGGGTCGGCGCAAGAATCAGCGCCCGTACCGGGTGGCGGGCCGGCGACGCGCTGGTATTGGCCCAGCGCGAGAGTTTGTGCAGCAAGGGCAGCGTGAAGCCCGCTGTCTTGCCGGTGCCGGTCTGAGCGCCGCCCATGACGTCGCGACCCTCCAGCACAACGGGGATCGCCTGACGCTGGATTGGCGTTGGCTCGCTGTAGCCCGCTTCTTCAACGGCGCGCAGCAATTCGGGAATCAGACCGAGTTCGGAAAACGACATAGGTACCCATCAAGCGCGGCAGCAGGACGCCCTGCGAATTCGCCGCGCGGATTCAAGAAGGGCGGGATTATAGGCCTTAGGTCGGCGCATTGCCCGATGTTTTTCGGCTTGTCAAGCCAGAAGGCGGCTACGCGTTGGCTGCAAGCCACAGCCGGCGCTCATTCGACGAGGCTTACGGCGAGCAGTCCGCGCAATGCGTTGCTGACGTAAATCGCCTCGGCGCGCAGCAGATCGCGGCGGTAGAGGCGTGCCTCTGCGGCCTGACCGGCTTCCAGCAGGGTCTGCCGCATCACGCCAGGCAAGAGCCCGCAGGCAATGGGGGGCGTCAGCAATTGCCCGCCGATCTTCAGGAAGACGTTGCTGCGGGCGCCTTCGCACAGTTCGCTGGCTTCATTGAAGAACAGCGCGTCAAAGTGCCCGTCGGCAATGGCTTGCTGCAGGGCGCCGTCGTAGAGCGTGCGGCGGGTCGTCTTGTGGCGGAGGAGGTAGTCATCCGCGCGCAGTCGCTCGGGGGCTAGCCTCACCGTCGGATGTGCTGGCAGGGGATCAAGCCGGGCATGGGTAATCGCCAGCGCACCGTCCGCGGAAAGTGCGAGCCGCACACGGTGCGGGCCCTCGTCGGACAGGTCGGCAGCCGTGCGTGCCAGCAGCACACGCGCGCTGCCGGCGTCGAACGAAAAGCCGAGTGCCGACGCGGAGCGCCCGAGGCGGGCGAGATGGTGTTCGAGAAGCGGGAAGGGGTGTTTGCCTCCGTCGCAGCGCAAGGTCTCGAACAAGGCAAACTCGGGTTTGAGTTGCGTTGCGAAACGGGCTTTGACGTGGCATTCCGCCCATTCTGCGGCGGCGTCTGAATCGGCGACGATGCCGCTGCCAATGCCCATGTGTGCGTCACCGTGCTGATTGAGTTCCATGGTGCGGATCGGAACGTTGAGGCTGAAGCTGCGATCCGGCGCCAGCCAGCCCAACGCTCCGCAATACAGGCCGCGCGGTGCGGCTTCCAATTCGCGGATGATCTCCATCGCGCGGATCTTGGGCGCACCGGTTACCGAGCCACACGGGTAGAGGGCGCTGAAGACCTCACCGAGGCCGGCGCTCACGGGGGCTGCGACGACGGTCGAGGTCATCTGGTGGAGCGTCGCGTAGTCTTCGATCTCGAACAGGCGCTCAACCCGGACGCCGCCTTTGGGCGCTAGCCTGCCAAGGTCGTTGCGAAGCAGATCGACGATCATCAGGTTCTCGGCGCGATCCTTGACGGACTCGGCAAGGGCTTGCGCTTGCCCGCGCGGCGCCGTGCCTTTCATCGGCCGCGTGACGAGGCGCTTGCCCTCCCGCGCGACGAACAATTCCGGTGAGCGCGACAGGATGGTGCCTTCGGCGTGACGCAGGTAGCCGCCATGCCGTACCGGTTGGGCGGTGCGCAGGCGGTCGTAGAGCGCCAGCGGATGGCCGTAGCTTCGCGCGCGGACGGGAAACGTGAAATTCACCTGGTAGCAGTCACCCAGGCCGATCAGATGTCGGATTCGCTCAAGCGCGGCGCGGTATGCGCGTTCGTCCAAACCGAACTGCAGCTCGCCCAGGCCGGCCCGGGCCTCGTCATCTTTCAGAAGCGCCAAAGCGTCTGCAACGAGTGCGTCGGTCGTGGGTCGATCAAGTACATCGCATCGTAGCCAACGCCACGCCTGCAGCAGTGGGCGCCCGGTTTGCGGAAGGCGCGCCGCAAGGCTTGGCTCCAGCGCGTAGCCCAATTCGTAGTCGGCTGCGAGCGTGATCCATTCGCCAGCCTCGTTTGCCGCTTCGATTGCAGCGAGCGCGCTGGCCACCGTGGGGCCATCCCACGTCAGCACCATGCCTGCCGGCTGCGAGAACACGCGCGTCAGCCCATCGGCGTCGAGGTTGTTCTCGAACAGGGCGATGGGCTCGTTCCCGGCCAGGCGGCTTGCGAGTTCGGAAAGAATGGGTGAGATCGGGGTCGGCACCGGTTTGCTGCGTGGCGTGAGCCCCGGCTTTGCCGAGGTGTGCTGGCGACTCTACCGAGGGGGCTGTGACACAACAATCAGGGCGACCGGATTGGTGCCGCGCGCAAGCGCGACTGTTGTGAAATTGCCAATCCAATAGCGGTAAACCACAAAATCCGCCATTGGCTTGTGCATGCCCCGCAGCCTCGCGCGAAGGTTGCGCATCGGCCGTGCCGGCGCCCGGCGCTGCAGCTCAGCATCTCACTCGCGAGGCCGTTAACCCCTTGCAGGCGCGTTGCCGATGCGACGCGAGGGAGGGCAGTCACTTGGCGGCTTACGACCTGTTTGTGGTGGGCGGCGGCATCAACGGCGCGGGCATCGCGCGCGATGCCGCGGGGCGCGGCTTGTCGGTGATGTTGTGCGAGCAGGATGATCTCGCCTCACACACCTCAAGCGCCAGCACAAAGCTGATTCATGGCGGGCTTCGATACCTCGAATACCGTGAGTTCGGCCTGGTGCGAAAGGCGCTGCAGGAACGCGAGGTGCTGTTGCGAGCGGCGCCCCACATCATCGGCCCGATGCGGTTCGTGATGCCCCACGACGAGGGGCAACGGCCCGCCTGGATGATCCGCGCCGGCTTGTTCCTGTACGACCACCTCGCGGTTCGCGAGCGTTTGCCGGGCTCGTGCGGTGTCGATCTGCGAAGGCACCCGGCCGGGCATGCCTTGCAGCCGGCGTTCGTGCGTGGTTTTGAATACTCGGATGCCTGGGTTCAGGACGCGCGCCTGGTCGTGCTCAATGCCATGGACGCCCACGAGCGCGGCGCGAGAATCGCCACCCGCACGTCACTTGTGGCAGCACGGCGGGACGACGAGGCCTGGTCGCTGACGCTGCAGAACCAGAATGGTGGTCGCGAGGCGGTGTCCGCGAGAATGCTGGTCAATGCTGCCGGGCCGTGGGTCAGCAGCCTGTTGCATGGCGTCCTGCGCGTCGGTAGCGCCAAGGCGGTGCGCCTCGTGAAAGGCAGCCACATCGTCGTGCGTCGCCGCTTTGAGCACCCGTATGCCTACATCTTCCAGAATCCTGATCGTCGGATCATCTTTGCGATTCCGTTTGAGCGCGACTACAGCTTGATTGGCACGACGGATCTCGACTACCGAGGCGATCCGGCCAAGGTGGCAATCGAGCCCGATGAGGTCAGCTACCTGTGCCGCATGGCCAATCGTTACTTCCTGGAACCGATCCGGCCGGATGAGGTGGCATGGCAGTTCTCAGGCGTCCGCCCTTTGCTCGACGATGATGCAGGCGAGGCGGCCAGCGTGACGCGCGACTACGCGCTGGAGCTCGACACCGCGCGCGCGCCCTTGCTGTCTGTCTTCGGTGGCAAGCTCACGACCTACCGAAAACTAGCCGAAGAGGTGATGGAATCCGTGGCCTCACAGTTGGGCAACAGCGCGCCGCCCTGGACGGCCGACGCGCCTTTGCCCGGCGGCGACCTGCCTGGTGCAGATATCGATGCCTTCATGCAGTGTCAGCTGCAGCGCTGGCCAAGGCTCCCATCGGCCCTGATCGAACGTTATGCGCGCACTTACGGTAGCCGCATGGAAGCGCTGCTGGATGGCGTCGCGGACACGGCGGATCTTGGTGACGAGATCATTCCTGGCCTGTTCGAGAGCGAAGCACGTTACCTCATGCGGGAGGAGTTCGCCCGGACGGCGGAGGACATCCTGTGGCGGCGCACCAAGCTCGGCCTCGGCCTGGCGGACGAGGAAGTCGGTGCGTTGCAGCGCTGGATCGAGCGACACCGTGCGGGGCTGGGCGACTAGCCACCCGGCCGCGTACGATCACGGATCCTGAGGGGAGGCGAACGCATGGCGTATCTGATGGCGCTGGATCAGGGGACGACCAGTTCCCGGACGATCATCTTTGACGAAGGCGGCGCGATCATCGCGATGGCGCAGCAGGAGTTCCCCCAGCGCTATCCGCAGCCCGGCTGGGTCGAGCACGATCCGGAGGCAATCTGGCAAAGCCAGCTCGATACCGCGCGGCAGGCCTTGGCGAAGGCCGGCATCGGCGCGCGCGACGTAGCCGCCATGGGCATCACGAACCAGCGTGAGACGACCTTGGTATGGGAACGTCAGAGCGGTCGCGCGATTCATCCCGCGATCGTGTGGCAGGACCGCCGTACCGCCGCCCACTGTGCGGCGCTCCGGGATGCCGGGCTGGCCGACATGTTCCGTGAGCGGACCGGGCTCGTGCTGGATCCCTATTTTTCCGGCACCAAGCTCGCGTGGATACTCGATGCGGTGCCCGGCGCGCGGGAGCGTGCAGCGCGCGGCGAACTGGCTTTCGGCACCGTCGATACCTGGCTGATCTGGCGGCTCACCGGCGGGCGAGTGCATGCGACGGATGTCAGCAACGCGTCGCGCACGCTGATGTACAACATCCGCGACCATTGCTGGGACGATGAGTTGCTGGCGCACCTGAACGTGCCGCGCGAGTTGCTGCCGGAGGTTCGGCCTTCTGCGGCCGATTTTGGCGAAACACTCCCCGATCGGTTGGGGGCGCCAGTGCGCATCGGCGGTGTGGCCGGCGATCAGCAAGCCGCCCTGTTCGGCCAAGGGTGTGTTGCCCCGGGCATGGTCAAGAACACCTACGGCACCGGTTGCTTCATGTTGATGCACACCGGCGAAGTGGCGACGCCTTCGCGCAATGGGCTGCTGACGACCGCCGCGGCGCAAACCGACGCGACGCCGGTGTTCGCCATCGAAGGCAGCGTGTTCGTCGGTGGTGCAGTCGTCCAGTGGCTGCGCGACGGACTCGGCATCATCCGCAGCGCGGCCGAGGTAGAGGCGCTTGCGCGATCGGTGCCGGATTCCGATGGTGTCTGCTTCGTGCCGGCCTTCGCCGGGCTTGGCTCGCCGTACTGGGACCCGTTCGCGCGCGGCAGCCTGTTCGGCCTCACACGGGGAACGACTCGCGCGCACATTGCCCGGGCGGCGCTCGAATCGATCGCCTTCCAGTCGGCCGAGTTGCTGGCCGCCATGGAAGCCGATGCGGGACTTCAGATCGAGTCGATGCGGGTGGATGGCGGCGCTTGCGCCAACGATTTGCTGATGCAGATTCAGGCAGATCTTCTCGGTGTACCGGTACTGCGGCCCCGGGTGACCGAAAGCACGGCGCTGGGCGCCGCGCGACTCGCAGCCCGCTACGTGGGCATTGGGTCCGACCCCTCGTCGCCAGACGGTGAGATCGAGCGCGCTTTCGCACCCGCCATATCGCGCGACGAGGCGGCCCGGCGTCTCGCGCGCTGGCGCGACGCAGTCGGCCGCAGCCGGGCCTGGGCCACGGAAGAATGAGCGCGCACGGACGAGGCGCGGTGTTCGCTTGGCGAAAGACGGCCGACGATCGCGTCTTCATCGACTGGCATGGTCGTACCGTCACGGTGCTGGCTGGCACCGATGCGAGCCGATTTCTGGCACGCATCGCGACCGCTGACGATGCGACTGCACAAGGCTTGATGGCGCGCGCCACAGGCAACTTCCGCCGCGGAAACGAAGGCGGGCGATGACATGAGCCTCGAGTGGATGGTTCTGCTGCTGGCCGCTTTGCTTGCCGGCGGGCTCAACGCAGTGGCCGGGGGCGGGAGCTTTCTCACGCTGCCAGCGCTGGTTTTCGCGGGCGTGCCGCCGGTCGCGGCGAATGCGTCCGGCACGCTTGCGCTGCTGCCGGGCTACGTCGCGAGCACGCTGGGCTTCCGCCGCGAGTTGGGGAGTCTCGACCGCCGGCGGCTCGGCTTGACCCTGCTGTTAAGCCTTGTAGGCGGTGCGGCGGGTGCCGGGCTGCTGTTGATCACGCCGAATGCCGCATTCCAACGCATCGTGCCCTGGCTCCTGCTGTTGGCGACGCTGCTGTTCGCGCTGGCGCCCTGGTTGTTGGCGTGGCTCGCGCGGCGTGGCAAGGGCGAGGCGGGTGCGGGCGCGGCGGCGGCAGGCGTCGCCATCGTGTCGGTGTACGGCGGCTATTTCAACGGCGGCCTTGGGATTCTGTTGCTCGCGATGTATGGCTTGCTTGGGGAGCGCAGCCTGAATCGCGCCAATGCGCTGAAGAACCTGGTGTCGGCGGTGCTGACCACGATTGCAGCCGTGCTCTATGCACTGGGCGGTGTCGTTGTGTGGCAGAAGGCGCTGCCGATGATGGTCGCAGCGGTGATCGGTGGCTACCTCGGCGCGCGTCTGGGGCGTCGGCTTCCGCCGCCGATACTGCGGTCGGCGATCGTGCTGACGGGCATCGTAATGGCGGCGCTATTTTTCGCCCGAGGCTGACATGGGCCGAGCAGCCTGCTAGATTGACAGCCTGTTCCCCGAGGAGGCTGCCCCATGAAATCAATGTATTCCCTTGCCTGCGTTGCAGCCTTGCTGCTGTCGGCGCCCGCATTTGCCTGCCCCGGTGGTGACATGGCCGACCACAAGGCTAGCGCAGACGCCAAGAAATCCGCTTCGACGAAGTCGCCGAGCAAAACGGCAGACAAGAAAACCGACGCAAAAAAGAGCTGAGCATTCGCGCTCAGATGCAAAAAGGGCCGCTGTCTGCGGCCCTTTTTCTTTGTGTTCAGTAAGTGTGTTCCGGTGCCGGGAAGCTGCCGTCCTGCACCGCAGCCACATAGCGTGCGACGGCATCGTCGATGGTGCTCGCACCGTCCATGAAGTTACGCACGAAACGCGCCTTGCGGCCGGGGAAGATGCCCAGCATGTCATGCAGCACCAGGACCTGGCCATCGGTGTCCTTGCCGGCGCCGATGCCGATCGTCGCCATCGTGGTGAGGGCGGCCGTCAATTCGGCGGCGACCGACGCAGGCACCATTTCCAGCACCACGAGCGCCGCGCCGGCCGCTTCCAGCGCCAGCGCGTCGCTGATCAACTGGCGTGCGCCTTCTTCGGTACGGCCTTGTACCCGGTAGCCGCCGAGCTGATTGACCGCTTGCGGTGTGAGCCCGATGTGCGCGCATACCGGAATGCCGCGTTCGACCAGGAAGCGCACGGTTTCCGCCATGTAGGCGCCGCCTTCCAGCTTGACCATATGTGCGCCGGCGGCCATCAACGGCGCCGCATTGCGCAGCGCTTGCTGCGGACTCTCCTGGTAGCTGCCGAAGGGCATGTCCGCCACGATCATCGGCCGCTTGCTGCCGCGCGCGACGCACTGCGTGTGATAGACCATGTGTTCGAGGGTGACCGGCAGTGTGGTGCTCTGGCCTTGCAATACGTTGCCGAGCGAGTCGCCGACCAGCAAGACGTCGACGCCGTTGCGCTCGAGCAAAGCGGCAAAGCTGGCGTCGTAGCAGGTCAGCATCGCGATCTTGCGACCTTCTGCCCGCATTTTCGCGAGCTCATGGAGGGTCACTGGGCGGTCGTTCTGGAGATAGGTCATCGTGGGACTTCCTGGCTGCGGGCGCGTTGCGGATCCATGCGGATTGCCGGGTCCGGAGGGCTGCCCGCCGATCGGGCCGGCAACCTGCGTCCTTGCGTTAGGGCGGTGGATGGATTACTGGGCGTAGCCGAAGAATTCGCGGTAGCTGCGCATGGCGGTCAGGCGTTCAACCAGCAGTTCGAAATCGTCGTCGTGATCGACCGGGTTGAGCACCTCGGCATTCACGATGAACAGCGGTGCGGCGTCGTACTGATGGAAGAAGCTCGCGTAGCGTTCGGAAACGTTGGCGAGGTAACTCTCGGTGATGTTGCGCTCGGCGCCGACGCCGCGCTTGCGTACGCGATCCATCAGGATTTCGGGCTGCGCCTGCAGGTAGATCACCAGGTCGGGCCGCGGAATCTGCGGCTGCAGCGTGGCGTAGAGCCGCTGATAGAGCCGCTCTTCGTCTGCGCCCAAGGTGAGGCCGGCGAACAGCGGATCCTTTTCGATCAGGAAATCCGACACCACACGCCGATCAGCCGGGTGATTGGCGAATTGCGTCAGCAGATCGTGCCGCTGGTACAGGAACGAGACCTGCGTCGCCAGCGCCCAACGATCCATGTTGTCGTAGAAGCGTTCAAGGAACGGATTCAGCTCGGGTTGTTCGAGCATCAGATCGGCATCGAGCCGGCGTGCGAGCCGCTGTGCGAAGCTGGTCTTGCCAGCACCGATCGGACCTTCCACGACGATATGGCGCGCCTTGTCGAGCATGCTGTCCTGCGTCCTGAACTGTTGATTTAGACCTCGCCAAGCATACACAAGCCGGCCGTTCGCTGCTTTGACATGCTGGCGCCATGCGGCGTACTTACTCGATCCGCTCGATTCTTTGATCCCGCACCGATGGCAGCAGGGCCGAAACGCGGCCGTGGCCGGGCAGGCGCAGGTCGGGGTCGATCTCGGCCAGCGGCACAAGCACGAAAGCGCGTTGGTGCATGCGTGGGTGCGGTAGGATCAGTTCCGGGGTGTCGAGCGTGATGTCGCCGTAGAGCAGCAGATCGAGGTCAAGCGTGCGCGGCGCATTGCGGAAACTGCGTTCGCGGCCGTTGCTGGTCTCGATCGTTTGCAGTGCACGCAGCAAGGACAGCGGTTCCAGGCCGGTGTCGAGCGCCGCGACGGCGTTCCAGTAGTCGGGCTGGCCCGGGGCATCGACCGGAGCGGTGCGGTAGTGCGACGAGCGCGCCACCAGCCGGCTTTGCGGCAGGCGCGCAAGCGATTCGAATGCGCGATCGAGCGCCGCGCGTGGTTCGCCAAGGTTGGCGCCCAGCGCGACCCAGGCGCGCACCAGCGGAATCATTCCTTGCCTGACGCGGCGTTGTCGGCGGCACCGCCCGGTTTGCGGCGACGGCGGCGACGCTTCTTGGCAATGCCGTCGCGGTCGGGCACCAGCATGGTCTCGCGCGAATCCGGATTGGCGTCGGCAAAATCATTCCACCATTCGGCGAGTTCCATCGGCACTTCGCCGCTCAGCGCGCGCAGCCGCAGGAAGTCGTAACCAGCGCGATAGCGCGGCTGTTCGAGCAGGCGATGTGGCGCCTTGCCTGCGCGCCGCTCGAAGCGCGGCTGCAGGGCCCAGATTTCCTTGATGTCGGCCGAAATCTTGCGAGTGATCGCAAGCTTCTCGGCTTGCTGATCCAGCACCTCCGACATCGCGTCGAAGAGCGCGGCCTGCGAGGGCTCGCCGCGTGCCTTGCGTGCTTCCCAACTGGCCAGTGCTTCGTGCCACAGCAGGGTGGCGAACAGGAAACCGGGCGATACCGGTTTGCCGGCACGCACGCGATCGTCGGTGTTCTCCAGCGCAAGCCAGACGAAACGCTCGCCCATCGGCTGCTGAAGGATCACGTCCAGCAAGGGCAGCAGGCCGGTATGCAGGCCTTCCTCGCGCAACTGCTTGAGGCACGCGACGGCGTGTCCGCTGGTCAGCAGCTTGAGCATTTCGTCGAACAGCCGGGCCGGCGGTACGTTTTCGAGCAGCTCGGCCAGTTCCAGGATCGGCTTGCGCGCGGCAGGGTCGATGACCAAGCCCAGCTTGGCCGCCATGCGCACTGCGCGAAGCATGCGCACCGGGTCTTCGCGGTAGCGGGTGACCGGGTCGCCGATCATGCGCAGCGTCTTCTGCTTGAGGTCGCCGACGCCGTGGTGATAGTCGATCACCGTTTCGCTGCTCGGGTCGTAGTACAGCGCGTTGATCGTGAAATCGCGTCGCGTCGCGTCTTCGGCCTGCGAGCCCCACACGTTGTCGGCGAGGATGCGGCCGTGTTCGTCGGTGTTGGTGTCTTCGCTCTGCGACGCGCGGAAGGTGGAGACTTCGATCGTTTCTGGCCCGCTCATCACATGCACGATGCGGAAGCGGCGGCCGATGATGCGCGAGCGGCGGAACAGCTCGCGCACCTGATCGGGCGTGGCATCGGTGGCGACGTCGTAATCCTTCGGCGTGATGCCGGCGATCAGGTCGCGTACTGCGCCGCCCACAACGAAGGCCTTGAAACCCGCTTCCTGCAGCGTGCCGCATACACGCCGGGACGCCGGCGAAATGCGATCGCGCGTAATGCCGTGCTGGGCAACCGGAATGATGGCCGGTTCGATGGAGCGAAGCGCGGTGGCGGTTACCGGATCGCGGCGGAAAACACGGCGCAGAAGCTTGCGGATCATTGGGTGGCTATTCGTCTTTTTCTTTGAAAAATCCACTAATTGTAACAGCTGGGGCGGATTAACCACGCAGGCTCAGGATCTTCCAGCCATGGCGCTCGGCGTGTGCGCGCAAGGTTGGGTCCGGATCAACCGCGACCGGGTCGCTGACGCGCTCCAGCAGGGGCAGGTCGTTGCGCGAATCGCTGTAGAACCAGGTGCGCTCGAAACTGCCCCAGTGCAGGCCCATCGATTCGAGCCAGTTTTCCACGCGCTCGATCTTGCCTGCCTGGAAGGCGGGTGTGCCGCGCGGCGCGCCGGTGAATTCGCCAGCTTCCTGGGCCGGCGTGGTGGCAACCATGTGCGGTACGCCCAGCTTGCGCACGATCGGGCCGGTGACGAAGGCATTGGTGGCCGTGACCACCGCGCACATGTCGCCCGCGGCGATGTGCTGGTCGACCAGCGCCTGGGCTGCGGGCAGCCACATGCCGTCGACCCGCTCGCGCATGAACTGCTCGTGCAAGACTTCGAGTTCAGCGCGAGGGCGCTTGGCAAGGGGCCCGAGCGCGAACGCGAGGTATTCGAAGATGTTCATCGTGCCGGCTTTGTACTGCTCGTAAAACTCGGCATTGCGCGCTTCGTACTCGGTGCGGTCGACCAGACCGTGATCGACGATGAACTGACCCCACTCATAGTCGCTGTCGCCAGCGAGCAGTGTGTTGTCGAGATCGAACAGCGCGAGATTCATGAATCCTCCGGCGGGTACTGCTCGCCCTGCATCAGGTCACGCAGCAGGGGCAGGGTGGGGTTGCGGTGGCGGGCCAGCGACACGTCGTCAAGCTGATCGATGGCCGCGAGCAGTGAGGGCAGATCGCGGCGCCCGTGCCGCAGCAGCCAGCCGATCAGGTCCGGCTCGAGCATCAGGCCTCGGCTCAGCCCGTAGAGCGCCAGCATCTCTTGCTTCTGGCCGTCATCGAGCGCCTTGAGTTCGAAGATCAAGCACTGGCCGATGCGCGTTCGAACGTCTTCGCGCAGCCGCAGGCCCGAAGGCGGCACCTTGCCGGCGATCAGCAAGGCGCATTGGCGGGCGGGGGCGCGGATGAAGGCGCGAAACAGCGCGGCAGCGCCTGCGGCGTCCAGATCCTGCGCGTTGTCGACGCACAGCAGCCCGCGTTCGGGCAGTGGGTAGTCGGCATCTTCGACAACCGGGCCGGCGAGGGCCGCTTCGCGCCCGGCCGCGCGCGTTTCAGCCAGCGCGGCCGCCAGCAGATGGCTGCAGCCGCTGCCGGATTCACCCCACAGATAGACGGCCGCCGGCTGCCCGAAGCTCGCGAGCAGGCGGACAGTGTCGAGCGCTTCGCCATTCGCGCCGACGACGAAGTTGTCGAAGCGTGGCGTGCGCTCCGGGCGCAGGTCTAGGGTGAGTTGTCTCACGGCGGGGGCTGTGTGCGGCGAGGCCGCGACGGTTTCGAGTGGGCTGGCGACGGAAAACCCATAACTGTAGACGGGCGAATCGGCTGACTCAACCTGAACGTTTCGGTAAGTACCGGCCGCCTTGGCAAAGCGTGCGGCATTTCGCAGGCAAGCCCGTGAATGATTAGGATGGCGGCTATGGAACTCCTCAGTCACCACTGGTCGGCTACATTCATCAGCGCGAACGTCTTCGTGCTGCTGCACCTCGTCGCCGCGTGTCTGCTCGGCTCGTTGATCGGTTACGAGCGGTCCTTCCATGGGCGCGCTGCTGGCATGCGCACTTATGCGCTGGTGTGCCTGGCATCGACCGCGCTGACCGCCGTGCTGGGGTTTCCCGAGGTCTGGTACGGCGGCAAGTTCCCTTTGGGCGGAGGTGGTGACCCGACGCGTGTGATCCAGGGCATCGTCACTGGCATCGGATTTCTCGGCGCCGGCATGATCGTGCGTGAAGGGCTGACGATCAAGGGCTTGTCCACCGCAGCGTCGATCTGGGTGACTTCCGCCGTGGGTGTCTTGCTCGGGTTGGGTTTTCACCTCGCGGCGATTGTCTCGGCGATCCTGACGGTTTCGCTGCTGAGCGGCATGCACTGGCTGGAGCGGCGACTGCCGCGTCAGACCCTGACGCATCTGAATGTGCGTTTTCCACGAGCGCGCACGCCCGACGAGCAAGCGCTGCGCAATCTGGCCGAGCGGCACGGGTTCTCGCTGCTGGAAACCTCGTATCGGCTTGGTGACGGTGGCAACTACTTCGAATACCAGGTCGCTTTGAAGTCATACGGCAAGGGCCGCAGTGCGGATCTGGCGCACGATCTGGCGGCGAATGCCGATGTGCTGGAATTCCGGCTATCCCCACAGCGAGACTGAGCCATGTTGTCCAACCTGGAACCCGAACTCTCCGCGATCGCCGCCCATTTGCGTCGGGCGCAGCGCGTGCTGTTCATCACCGGCGCTGGCATCTCAGCGGATTCCGGCTTGCCCACGTACCGCGGCATCAATGGGCTCTACGACGGTCAGGCGACGGAAGAGGGGCTTGATATCGAAGACATGCTCTCCGGTGAAATGCTCCGCCAACGCCCGGATCTGACTTGGAAGTACCTCGCCCAGATCGAGGCCGCATGCCACGGCGCTGCCCCGAATGACGCACACCGCGCGCTGAGCATGATCGAGGCGAGCGGTACGTATTCGCTGGTGCTGACGCAGAACATTGATGGCCTGCACCATGCTGCGGGCAGCCAGAACCTGATCGAGATTCATGGAAACCTGCGCCGCTTGCGCTGCCTTCAGTGCGGCGGTCGCGAAACGGTCGATACCTTGATTGGGCGACCACTGCCGCCCGTCTGTCACCACTGTGGCGCGCTGATGCGGCCCGAGGTGGTGCTCTTCGGCGAACGGCTCGACGAGCGTAACCTCGAACGCCTTTACTCTGAGATCGCCGAGGGCTTCGATCTGGTTTTCAGCATTGGCACCACCAGCACGTTTCCGTACATCGTGGAGCCGGTTGCCTGGGCGATCCGGGCAGGGGTGCCTACGGTCGAAATCAACCCACAGGAAACCCAGATCAGCCCGTATGTGCGCTATCGATTGCCACTGCGGGCCGCAGAAGCAATGAGGGCGCTGCTTGCGCGCAGCGCCCTTGGCTTTGACGAGGTCGGCTGAGGCTTACGCGCGCAGGTGCAGTTCGTCTGCCGCGTAGGTCAGGGACAGCGGTTCGATCACAACCTGCTTCGGGCCCGCTTCGACGCGGCCAGCCACCCATGCCTCAATGCCTGCCGCACGCGCGATTTCCGCGGTGCGCTCGGCGTCCTCTGCCGCGACATAGAGCGCAAAACCCGCACCCATGTTCAGGCTGCCGTAGGCTTCGCGGTCGTCGATGCCGGCCTTCTCCTGGATGAAGGCGAGGACCGGCGGTACCGGCGGCAGCGTATGGATGCGGTAAGTGAAGCTGCCGGGGTGACGCATGATCTTGCGCCAGCCATGGCCGGTGATGTTGGCGCAGTAGTGCGGAATGATGCCGGCAGCGAACAGCGCTTCGGTCACCGGCACATACAGCGCGGTAGGGTCCAGAAGCGCTTCGCCGTAGAGGCGGCCATCCGACAGTTTGCTTGCGTAGCCGTCGGGCAGGCGCTCGACCAGCTTGCGAGCCAGGCTCACGCCATTGGCGTGGATGCCGCTGGAGGCGAGGAACACGATCGCGTCGCCGTCGGCGAGCTTGTCGCCCAGCGTCAGGTGTTCGCGTGAGCGCACGATGCCAACCGACGAAGCGGCCAGATCGATGCGGCCGGCCTCCACCACGCCCGCGAGGGCCGGCGTTTCGCCGCCACCCCAGCTCACCTTGCAGACATCGCAGGCGCGCTGCCAGCCGTTGACCAGGTCGCGCATGCGTTGCTCGTCAGCAAACCAGTCACTACCGCCCGCCGACCAGTAGGCGTGGATCGACATCGGCGTGGCGCCGACTGTAATCAAATCGTTGACGGCCATCGCTATCGTGTCCTGCGCGATGGAGTCGTAGTGCGTACGGCCGGTAATCGGGCGCACGGCATCGGCGACCAATGCCTTGGTGCCGAGGCATTCGGTGATCGATGCGATCAGCACGCCGCCCACGTCCATCACGTACGCCGATTCGCCACGCGAAGCGGGGATTTCGCTCACGCCGTGCGCGGTGAGGTTACCCTTTGTGGCACTGGCGGCCTGTTGGGCGAGAATCTTGAGCGGGTCGATCTTGCTGTAGTCGACACCGGCGGCGGTGTAGTCGAGGGGGGTCTGGCTCATGGCGGGTCCTGCGCAAATAAGGCCGCGATTCTATCGCGACCGGCACCGCCGCAGCCAGCAACACGCCGGATGGCGATACGCTATGCAAATGCACTAGGGCTTTGAGGCAGATCGGAGCAGCTTTTAAACGCTTGTTTCAGACTTTTTGTAAATGCACGAACAATTAGTTTGACGGTCGAACAAAAGAGGTCTAAATTTCAATCAACGGCACCGGCGCAGGGTTGCACCGGCATTAAAGGACGCTTGGACCATGTATCTCGGCATTGACCTCGGCACCTCGGAAGTGAAAGTTCTGCTGCTGGCGGACGATCACCGCATCGTCGCAACAGCGGGCGAGAAGATTGGGCTTTCACGCCCGCAACCCCATTGGTCGGAGCAAGATCCGGCGGAGTGGTGGTCGGCCACCGGCCGCGCGATGGCGGCGCTGCGCAAACTCGTGCCGAACGACTATGCCGCGGTAAAGGCGATCGGCCTGTCGGGCCAGATGCATGGCGCGACCTTGTTGGGTGCCGAAGACCAGGTGCTGCGCCCGGCCATCCTGTGGAACGACACCCGTTCCGCCGCTGAATGCGCTGAGCTGATGAGCCGCTTGCCGGCGCTGCCGCAGATCGCCGGCAACCTCGCGATGCCGGGCTTCACCGCGCCCAAGTTGCTGTGGGTTGCGAAACATGAGCCGGACGTATTCAAGAAAGTGGCCAGCGTGCTGCTGCCGAAGGATTACCTGCGGCTGCTGATGACCGGCGAGAAGGTGTCGGAAATGTCCGACGCGGCCGGCACGCTGTGGCTGGATGTGGCCAAGCGGGATTGGTCCGATGAACTGCTCGCTGCGACCGGTCTGACTCGCGAGCAGATGCCGCGCCTCGTGGAAGGCGGCGAGGCCTCAGGCAAGCTGATGCCCGCGGTGGCCGAAGCATGGGGCCTTTCGCGCGATGTGATCGTCGCCGGCGGCGGTGGTGACAATGCGGCCAGTGCGGTGGGCATCGGCGCGGTCGCTCCGGGTGACGGCTTCCTGTCGCTCGGCACCAGCGGTGTGCTGTTTGTCGTCACCGACAAGTTCCGCCCGAATCCGGCGTCGGCAGTGCATGCCTTCTGCCACGCGGTGCCGGGGCGCTGGCACCAGATGAGCGTGATGCTGTCGGCGGCGAGCTGCCTGAGCTGGGTGACGCATCTGGTGGGTGCGGCCAACGAGGGCGAATTGCTCGCGCAGGCCAATGCGCTGACCGATGCGCAGCGCGACGCTGCACCGATCTTCCTGCCTTATCTGTCGGGCGAACGTACGCCGCACAACGACGCCCAGGCGCAGGGCGTGTTCTTCGGCCTCAATCACGACACGACGGCCGCCCACCTGGCCTACTCGGTGATCGAAGGCGTGGCCTTCGGCACCATGGATGGCCTTGCCGCGCTGCAAGCAGCCGGCACCCAGGTTGGCCGGCTTGCGCTGGTCGGCGGCGGTTCGCGCAGCGCCGAATGGGCCCAGTTGCTGGCAAGCCTGCTCGATACCGAAATCGTCACCCTCGAAGGCAGCGAAACCGGTGGTGCGCTTGGCGCGGCACGTCTGGGTTGGCTTGCCGCTGGCGGTGTTGAGGCGGAAGTCTGTCGCGCGCCGGCGATCCGCGCACGCTATACCTCGAACATGGAACAACGCGCGCGCCTGCTGCCGCGCTATCAACGATTCACTCAGCTCTATCCGCGTATTCGCGACCTCTTCGCACGCTGACGCGGCCCCCTACACCAAAGCAAAAGGAGACTCAAAATGGCTGCCTACTTCCAGAACATCGACAAGATCAAATACGAGGGCCCGGATTCGCAGAACCCGCTGGCGTTCAAGTACTACGACAAGGACCGCCTGGTGCTTGGCAAGCGCATGGAAGACCACCTGCGTTTTGCCGCCTGCTACTGGCATACCTTCTGCTGGAACGGGCTTGACCCGTTCGGCGGTGACACCTTCCAGCGCCCCTGGCACCAGATCCCGAACGCCATGGAAGCGGCGATGGTGAAGGCCGACGTCGCCTTCGACTTCTTCTCGAAGGTGGGCGTACCGTTCTACTGCTTCCACGACCGTGATGTGGCCCCGGAAGGCGCGACCCCGCGCGAAAGCGTTTCGAACCTGCATCGCATCGTCGACATCCTCGGCCAGAAGCAGGAAGAGACCGGCATGAAGCTGCTGTGGGGCACGGCCAACCTGTTCAGCCACCGTCGTTTCATGTCCGGCGCCTCGACCAACCCGGATCCGGAAATCTTCGCGATGGCCGCGCTGCAGGTGAAGGAGGCGATGGACGCCACGGTGAAGCTGGGCGGCGCCAACTATGTCATGTGGGGCGGCCGTGAAGGTTACGAGACCCTGCTCAATACCGATCTGAAGAGCGAACTGGCGCAGATGGGTCGCTTCCTCAGCATGGCGGTCGACTACAAGCACAAGATCGGCCTCAAGGGCCCGATCCTGATCGAGCCGAAGCCGCGCGAGCCGTCGAAGCACCAGTACGATTTCGACACCGCGACGGTGTACGGTTTCCTCAAGCAGTACGGTCTGGAAAACGACGTCAAGGTCAACATCGAAGCCAACCACGCCACGCTGTCGGGCCATAGTTTCGAGCACGAAATCAGCACGGCGATCGCGCTGGGCATCTTCGGTTCGATCGACATGAACCGCGGCGACATGCAATGCGGTTGGGATACAGACCAGTTCCCGAACAACATCCCGGAAACTGCACTGGCGATGTATTACATCCTGCAGGGCGGCGGCTTCACGACCGGCGGCCTGAACTTCGACGCCAAGGTGCGCCGTCAGTCGATCGATGCCGAAGACCTGTTCTACGGCCACATCGGTGGCATGGACGTGTCGGCCCGCGCGCTGCTGATCGCCGAGAAGATGATTACCGATGGCAAGTTCGCGCAGATCACCCAGGATCGTTACGCCGGCTGGCGCGACGAGTTCGGCCAGCAAGTGCTGGCAGGCAAGCTGGGCCTGGATGCTGTGGCGCAGCGCGTGATCGACCGCAATGTCGACGTCGCGCCGAAGTCTGGCCGTCAGGAACTGATCGAAAACCTGCTCAACAGCTACATCTGAGCCACGCGCGGCTAGCGGCCGCGTGAAGGGGCGGGCCGGGGTTCCTCGGCTCGCCGCCAACGATGTTGGCTGCATTCCTTTCCCGAATCGATGGACGGAAAAGCTGATCCCGGCTGGGCGGCGTTTCCGGCGGGTGGGGCTGCGCTACGCTTCTGACGCCGAACCTGAAAAGACGCTCCCGATGATTACATCCCAATCTCTCGCCGACGCCCTTCGCATCCTCGCGATGGACGGCGTACAGGCCGCCAACTCGGGCCACCCCGGCATGCCGATGGGCATGGCAGAGGTGGCCGTTGCGCTGTGGCACCGCCATCTGCGCCATAACCCCGCTGACCCAAAGTGGGCCAACCGCGATCGCTTCGTGCTCTCGAACGGCCATGGCTCGATGCTGCTCTACGCGCTGCTGCACCTGAGCGGCTACGACCTGCCACTGGATGAGCTCAAGCGTTTCCGGCAGTTGCACAGCAGGACGCCTGGTCACCCCGAGTACGGCTACACCCCGGGCGTTGAAACGACCACTGGTCCGCTGGGGCAAGGGATTGCCAATGCTGTTGGCTTTGCGATGGCCGAACGCCTGCTCGCGGCGGAATTCAACCGCGAGGGCTTTCCGGTCGTCGATCACCGCACTTACGTGTTCCTCGGCGACGGTTGCATGATGGAAGGTGTGTCGCACGAAGCCTGTGCGCTGGCTGGCACCTGGAAGCTCGGCAAGCTGATCGCGCTCTACGACGACAACGGCATCTCGATCGACGGCCACGTCGAACCGTGGTTCTCGGATGACACGCCCAAGCGTTTCGAAGCCTACGGCTGGAACGTGATCCGCGATGTGGACGGGCACAGCATTGACGCAGTGGATCTCGCGTTGCGCCAGGCGCGCGCGCAGGACGAACGGCCGACACTGATCTGCTGCAAGACCGTGATTGGCAAGGGCTCGCCGAACAAGGCCGGCACGCATGATGTGCATGGCTCGCCGCTCGGTGCCGACGAAATCGCGGCGACGCGTGCTGCTTTGGGTATCACCGCCGGCCCCTTCGAGGTGTCGGATTCAGTGCGCGCGATCTGGAATGCGCGGGAGCAGGGTGGCGCAGCACAGGCGGCGTGGGCCGATCTGTTCGCGCGCTATCAGGCGGCCTATCCGGCCGAGGCCGCGGAATTCCTGCGCCGTACCAGTGGCGCATTGCCGGCTGATTTCGCCGCCCGTGCCGACGCCGCGCTGAAAGAGATCGACGCCAAGGCCGAGACAATCGCCAGCCGCAAGGCCTCGCAGAACGCGATCCAGGCGCTCGCGCCGCTGCTGCCGGAATTCCTCGGTGGTTCCGCGGATCTGGCGCCGTCCAATCTGACGATGTGGAAGGGCTGCGTGCCGGTGCGCGAGGCGGGTGGCAACTACTTGAACTACGGCGTGCGCGAGTTCGGCATGGGCGCGATCATGAACGGCATCGCGCTGCACGGCGGCTTCCGCCCATTTGCCGGCACCTTCCTGATGTTCAGTGAATACGCCCGCAACGCGATCCGCATGGCGGCGCTGATGAAGGCCAATCCGATCTGGGTGTTCACCCACGACTCGATCGGCCTGGGTGAGGATGGCCCGACGCATCAGCCGGTGGAGCAAACCGCCACGCTGCGCATGGTGCCCAACCTTGACGTCTGGCGCCCCTGCGATGCGGTGGAGACCTTTGTCGCGTGGCGTACCGCGGTCGAGCATCGTGCATCGCCGACCTGCCTGATCCTGTCGCGCCAGAACCTGCCGCATCAGCCGCGCAGCGCAGCGCAGATCGGCGCGATCGCGCGGGGTGGCTATGTGCTGAGCGATTGCGACGGTGCGCCGCAGGCCGTGCTGATCGCGACCGGCTCGGAAGTGGCGCTGGCGGTGGAGGCCCAGCAGCGATTGCAGGAACAAGGCGTCGCCGTGCGTGTCGTATCTATGCCATCGACGTTTGCGTTCGACCGGCAAAGTGCAGACTATCGTGCCTCCGTTCTGCCGCGCGGCGTGCCGCGGGTGGCGGTGGAGGCCGGCGTCACCGACGGCTGGCGCAAGTATGTCGGCCTTGAGGGGGCGGTGATCGGTATCGACACCTTCGGCGAATCGGCGCCGGCGCCCGTTTTGTACGAACACTTCGGCATTACCTCCGCCCGCGTGGTCGAGGTGGTGCTCTCACTCGTCAGGGAAGCAGCATGAGTCGTCTGAAAGCGATTAGTGCCCTCGGCCAGCAGGTCTGGCTCGATTCGATCTCGCGCAAGCTGATCGAAAGCGGCGAACTGGCCCGACTGATTGCCGAGGACGGCATCTCGGGCGTGACCTCCAATCCGGCGATCTTCCAGCAGGCTCTCGCGAAGGACCCGGCATATGCGGCGGCCAAGGCGGCTCTGCCTGCAACGCTGACGGATGCCGAAGCGCGTTTCGAGGCGCTCGCGTTGCCGGACATCCAGGCGGCCTGCGATGCCTTCCTGCCGCTGTTCGACGCGAGCCACGGCAACAAGGGCTTCGTCAGTTTCGAAGTGTCGCCGCGCCTGTCGCGCGATGCGGAAGGCACCTTCGCGGCTGCGCAGCGTCTGTGGAATGCGATCGCTCGGCCAAACGTGATGATCAAGATCCCGGCCACGCCTGAAGGCTTGGTCGCGATTCGCAAGTCGATCGCTGCCGGCATCAACATCAACGTCACGCTGATGTTCTCGCCTGCCCATGTCGAAGCGGTGGCGCAGGCGCATGCGTCGGGCCTGGCTGATCGCGTAGCCGCCGGCCTGCCGGTGGGGCAGATCCGCTCGGTGGCCAGCGTCTTCATCTCGCGCGTCGACAGCAAGATCGACCCGCAGGTAAGCGATGCGCTGAAGGGCAAGGTGGCGATTGCATCCGCCCGTGCCGCCTACGCTGATTGGCAGGCGCACTGGAGCGCAACCGGCGACCGCTTCGCCGCGTTGGCGGCGGCCGGCGCGCATCCGCAGTGGTTGCTGTGGGCGAGCACCGGCACCAAGAATCCGGCGTATTCCGATGTGCTGTACGTCGAGACGCTGATCGGTCCCGATACGGTGAACACTGTGCCCGAGGCGACGCTCAACGCGTTCCGCGATCACGGCCATGCGGCCGCAACGCTGGCGCAGGATCCGGCTGAGGCGCGTGCGACGCTGAAGGCGCTGGCGGAAGCGGGCGTCGACATCAACGCCGTGGGTGAGCAGTTGCAGAACGAGGGGTTGGTGCTGTTCGAGCAGGCCTTCGAAACCTTGCTCGGATCCGTCGGCGCCTGATCCCTGATTGACGCGAACGTAAGAACGGCAGCCTTCGCGCTGCCGTTCTTCTTTTGTGCTGACGGTGACCAGAAAAGCAAAAAGCCCAGCGAGGCTGGGCTTTGCGTTTCGTGCAGTTGGTGGTGGGCAGTACTGGGATCGAACCAGTGACCCCTGCCGTGTGAAGGCAGTGCTCTACCGCTGAGCTAACTGCCCAACGTGCAGCGAAGTCCGCAACTATACCGTGCTCGAATTTGCAGGTCAATACTCTGCGTGATGCGCAGCTCCGCTCCGGTAGAATGGCGGTCTTTTCCGATTCCGGCCATTCATTGCCATGACTCGACGCATCCGTACCCGATTCGCTCCCAGCCCGACCGGCTTCCTTCACATTGGCGGTGCGCGCACTGCGCTGTTCTCGTGGGCCTATGCCCGCCATCACGGCGGCGACTTCATCCTACGGATCGAGGACACCGATGTTGCGCGTTCGACCCCCGAGGCGGTGCAGGCGATCCTGGACGGCATGAACTGGTTGGGCCTGGAATGGGACGAGGGTCCGTTCTACCAGATGCAGCGCATGGAGCGTTACAAGCAGGTGATCGGCCAGATGCTGGAGGCGGGCACTGCTTACTACTGCTACACCACGCCCGAAGAGCTGGATGCGATTCGCGAGGCGCAGCGCGCTCGTGGCGACAAGCCGCGCTACGACGGCCGCTGGCGTCCGGAGCCGGGTAAGGTGCTGCCGACACCGCCCGAAGGCGTGAAGCCGGTGGTGCGCTTCAAGAACCCGACATCTGGCAAGGTGGCATGGACCGACGTCGTGAAGGGCGAAATCGAATTCGACAACGCCGAACTGGATGACCTGATCATCGCGCGCCCGGACGGCACGCCCACCTACAACTTCTGCGTGGTGGTGGACGACTGGGACATGGGCATCACCCACGTGATTCGCGGCGACGACCATGTGAACAACACGCCGCGCCAGATCAACATCCTGCGCGCGCTCGGCGCCGAGGTGCCGCAGTACGGCCACCTGTCGATGATCCTCGGCGACGACGGTCAGAAGCTCTCCAAGCGCCACGGCGCGGTCAGCGTGATGCAGTATGACGACGACGGCTACCTGCGCGATGCGGTGATCAACTACCTCGCGCGCCTGGGCTGGAGCCACGGTGATGACGAGATCTTCTCGCGCGAGCAGTTTGTCGAATGGTTCGATCTCGATCGCATTACGCCGTCGGCCGCGCAATTCAACTTCGATAAGCTTGACTGGCTCAACGCGCACTACATCAAGCAGGCCGACATCGCGACCTTGGTCACCGACGCCGCGCGCCGGCTGACGCAACGTGGTGTATCGCTGGCCGCTGGCCCGGCGCTGGAGGCGGTCATCGCGCTTTACCGCGAGCGGGTGAATACCCTGGTGCAGTTGGCTGACTCAGTGGAGCCTTACTACATCGATGTGACGCCGTCGGAGGAACTCTCCGCGCAGCACTTTACTGACGCTGCGAAGGCGGCACTGGCGTCGCTGCGTGCCCGTCTTGCGGACGTCGCTTGGGACAAGGCCGCGCTGAGTGCAGCGATCAAGGAGACCTGCACCGAGCATGGTCTGAAGATGCCGCAAGTGGCGATCCCGCTGCGCGTTGCGTTGTTGGGCGTGGCGCAGACGCCGGCGATCGATGCGGTGCTGGAAGTGATCGGCCGCGAGCGCGTGCTGGCGCGCCTGGCGCGCATCGCCTGAGGCGTTGCAGTGCTTCACTGAAGAGGGCCGCTTGTGCGGCCCTTTTTTCTTGCTGCCGCCAGAACGTGAAAGGGCCGCGGGGTTGGCCGCGGCCCTTTTTGTTGCTGACCGGTTGAACCGGTTTGGATCGTTTCCGTTTCCGTCTATTTCTGTCAGGCAACGCATCGTTGCCTGTGTGTGCATTGACGGCCGCATCCGGCCGGACTTTAGCGCCAGATAAGGTGACGAAATGTTTCCGAGATTATTCGTTTGGCTTATCCACAAAAGCTGTGCATGACTCTGTGGGTAAGCTGTGGGTAGCGCGGCCTATCGACCGCCCCGTCTGAGCCGGGTTACGCTGATGCACTTTAGGGCAGTCGTCAGGTCTCGTCGATGATGCCGTCGAGGTAGAACCATTTGCCCTCGATGCGCAGAAAGCGGCTTGTTTCATGGAGCCGGTGTGCGCGACCGCCCACCTTGTAGCGCGCCACAAATTCGACGCTTGCCTGATCGCCGTCTTCCGCGTGGGCTCGTACATCGAGGCCGATCCATTTCGGTGCCGGGGACTCGTCCAGATCAAGCGCTGCGGGCCGCTTATCCGGGTGCCAGGTTGCGAGCAGGTAGTCGGCAAGTCCGAGCACGAAGGCGCTATAGCGCGACCGCATCAGGTCGACTGCGGTAGGGGCAGGCGCCCCAGCGTGCCAGCGCCCACAGCAGGCGGTGTAGCGGCCGCCACCGCAGGGGCAATCGACGGTTGTTTTCATCCGTGCTTGATTGAGGCGAGATAGCCGGTGACTTCTTCGCGGTCGTGGTACAGGTGCTTGAAGCGCAGCGTCCAGTCGCGGCCGGAAACCGACATCCGCTTGTAGATCAAGTTGCGCGCCTGCTCGATCGCGTCGTGGCGCTTCTTCATCGGCAGTTTGAGGTTGAACATCGAGCGCCGGCAGCGGCCCGAGGCCACCCATTCGGCGACCAGCTGCGCAACGCGCGAAGGCTGCTCGACCATGTCACAGACCATCCATTCGACCGGTTTCGATGGCTTCCATACGAAGCCGTCCGCGCGCACATGTTCGACCAGGCCGGTTGCCCTAACGCTTTCGCTCATCGGGCCGTTATCTACAGCAGTGACCAACAGGCCACGGCTAACGAACTGCCAGGTCCAGCCACCGGGTGCGGCGCCGAGGTCGACCGCGCGCAGCCCTGCACGCAGCGATGAGTTGCGTTCGTCCTCGCTGAGCAGCCCGAAGAACGCCTCGGCGAGCTTGAGCGTCGAGCGGCTGGGCGCTTCGCGCGGCATACGCAGGCGTGCGATACCCATCGGCCATGGCGATGCGTTGGCGGGGTCGGATGTGCAGATGAACACATGCGAAGAATCGATGAAGAACAAATGCAGGTTGGGTGCATCGTTCCGATCCACCAGGCGGCGGCCTTCGTGCAGCGCGCGTTCAAGGTGCGGCATGAAGCGTTTGAGGAAGGACGACAGCGTCTTTGCCTCGTTGGTATCCGCCGTCTCCGCCCACACGCGACCGAAGCGGCCATGTACGCGGTTGATCGCAGCCAGGATCGGCGTCAGCCGGTCCTTCTCGGGCAGGTCTTCGAGCGATTCGCGCACCCATACCAACTGGCGCGCGAAGATCAGATGGTCGTACGAGACGACGCGCTGCGCCTCTTCGAGCGGTGCGTCGAATTCATGCAGCACGAAGCCGCTATCCGGCGTGGCCAGCGAGTGGCCTGCGACGCCGGATTTTGCGCAGCGTGCCGCGAACTCGGCGGCAAGATCTTTTTCGAAGCCCGGGCGGCAGTAGGCGATGGCGCGGCTGGTAAAGTCCATGGTGGATCCATTGCGGAAGCAGGCCTGTGATGTTACCCGATGGGCCGGGCAGAACTTGAGGAGAGCTTGATTTGAAGGAGTTTCTTGCGGCGTCGGATCTCGAGCTTGGGATGTTCGTGGCTGAGCTCGATCGTCCATGGCTGGAGACACCTTTCCTGATGCAAGGCTTTCTGATCGAGTCAGAGCAGCAGCTTGCTCAGCTGCGCGGCCTTTGCCGCATCGTGCTGATCGACCGCGAACGCTCCGAGTCGCGACACATGCGCGCGCCGGCGGCCACGCCGCGCGACCCCGCGCCAACGTCGGTTGCTTCGGAGCGGCCACTGACGATGGTGCGGCAGTCGGCGCCGACTGATTTCTTCCAGCTTCTGAAGTTGCTCAAGGCATACGACAGCGAGGCGCCTGCTGCCGCGCGCGGCGAGGCGCCTGTCTTCGCGTGGTCGCCATCGCGAACCGCGGTGGGTGGCTTTGGTGGCGGGGCTGACGAATCCGAGCCCGCCGAGCGTGGTGGCGTCTGGGGCTGGCTGCGTGCGCGCGCGCGCCGGCTTCGTCGGCGTGAGGCGCCGGCGGACCAGGTTTCGGACGAATCGGATGAGCCGACCACCGATCACCCCTATCCGATCGACGTTCCGCTCGAACAGGAGTTGCTTGCGGCCGCGCCGATCCATGCCGAGGCGATGCTGGCGGTAAAGGACATCCTGCGAGATGTTGAACGCCAGGCGCCGCCCGATCTGGGGCGCGCGCGCGAGGTGGTGCAGGACATGATGCACAGCGTGACGCGCCATCCCGATGCGCTGCTGTGGCTCACGCGGCTCAAGCGGACCGATCGCTACACCTACGATCACGCGCTCGACTGCAGCACCTACATGATGGTGTTTGCGCGCCACCTCGGCCTGCCGCAGGACCGCATCGCGATGCTGGGCATGGCTGGCATGCTGCTGGATATTGGCAAGCTGACGCTTTCCGCGCGCTTGCTGGCCAAGACAACGGCGCTTACGCCACTTGAATACGACCTGTTCAAGACGCACGTCGAATCCGCAATGAAGATTCTCCGGGCCGACGCCTCGATCGATCCCGCGCTGGTCGAAGTTGTTGCACTTCACCATGAACGCATCGATGGCAGCGGCTACCCGCGCGGCTTGTCTGGCGAGGCAATTGGTGTGTTCGGTGAAATGGCGGGCATTGTCGATAGCTTCTGCGCAATGACTCGCCATCGCTCATGGCGGCCGGCGGTGTCGTCGCAGCAAGGGTTGGAGGCGCTGATCGGTCTGCGGGACGAGCGTTTCAGCGCGGGCCTGATCGATCAGTTTGTTCAGTGCATCGGCATCTACCCGGCCGGTACGCTGGTTGAGCTCAATTCCGGCGAGGTCGCGGTGGTCGTGGCGCAGAACCGGATCCGGCGCCTCAAGCCACGCGTCATGGTGCTGCTCGCGAGCGACCGTACGCCCAACGCCAATCCGCACACGCTGGATCTGCTCTACGACCCCGCGGTGCCCGGGCGGGAGGAAACCTACCGGATCGTGCGTTCGCTGCCTGAGCGCGCCTTTGGCATCGACCCAGCGCAGTTTTACCTCGCATGAATCGACTCTACGACATTCTGCCGTTCGTGCCGGTGCCGACCGAGGTTGCGGACGACCTGGCGGCTCATGGATTGAGCGGGCTGGAGCAGTCTGCGCTGCGCGCACTCTGGCATAGCACCGATATGGCGGCGCTGCGGGATCGTTTGCATGCAGCACTCGAGCCGCTTGAGGCCGACGCAGCGATGCGGGCCGGCGATGCGCTGGCCGCGAAGTTTTTCAACGCCTGTCTTGACGTGGTCGGCTGGGAACTCGACCCGGCGTGGCCAGAACGTATGCGCGCGCAATGGCTGGCGCTCCAGCTTGCCGCGGTGCCAGTCGGCCTTTCCGCGCGGGTGGCGTCGGTTGTGGTGACAACCTTGCAAACGGACCTCGCGGCGCAGCGAGCGAGTCTGTCGGCGCTCGACGCGATGCTGATCCCGATTGTGTCGCGGATAGGCTTCTTTCTCGTTGGTTTGCTCGACGGCGCCGCCAGCGTGGCAGAAGCCCAGGCGCGGTTGCTGGCGGAGTACGTTGAGCCGGATTCGGGCTTGCCGAATCGTGCTGCGCTGGAGCAGATCTTCTTGCCCGCCGAGGCGGATGAGCCATCGAGTGCGATGCTTGCCGTCGCGCTGATGTGGGGCGGGAGTGCGATCGTCCTCAATAGCGCGGATCGCGACCGCGCTCGCATCGAAGTCGGCCGCGCGTTGGCCAAACGGGCCCGCGCGGGGGATTCGCTGTGTCGCGTTGGTGACGATGAATGGGTGTTGTGGGCGCCTGGCATTGGTGCCGGGGTACGCCCGCAACTTGCGGCCGCCGCGTTGCTGGAGGCTGGTGAGCAGGCGATGCGCAATGTCGGTCTTGCCGCGCACGCGACACTGGCCGTCGGTGGTGCGCTGACGCCCGAGGACGGAGGGACCTCCGACAAAGTGTTCAACGCTGCCCGGCGCGCGCGCGCCGCTGCGCTGCGCGAGGGTCGAACGATCCGCATCGCGGGTCCGGAACTGGAGCTTGAACGCGCCGAGCGTGTGCAGATCGAACGCGAGTTCATCGAGGCGCTGCGCAACAATGCGTTTGACCTGCACCTGCAGCCGGTGATCCAGCTTTCCGACGGTGAGTGCGCCGCGGCCGAGGCTTTGCTTCGCTGGCAGCGGGCCGATGGCAGCGCGGTGTCGCCACTCTTGCTGGTGGCGATGGCTGAGCAATTTGGTCTGATGCAGCAGCTCACGCGTCTCGTTGTCCAGCGCGCAACGGCGATGTTGAGCGAACTGAGTGTGCAGGGTGTGCCGATCGGGCTCGCCGTCAATCTGGCAGGCAGCGACCTGCGCGATCCGGAACTGCCCGAGTTCATTTCCCAGGCGATTGCGACCTGGCGCATCGCGCCTCAGCGACTGACGTTGGAGCTGACCGAGGGCTCGATGATCGCTGACGATGCGCAAACGATGAGCGTGATCGCGCGCTTGCGCGACGCGGGCCACGGTGTTGCGCTGGACGATTTCGGCACCGGTTACTCGTCCCTTGCGTGGCTACGCCGGCTGCCGGCAACGCGCCTGAAAATCGACAAGATGTTCGTGCAGAAGATGCCGGAAACTGCGCAGGATAGAGCCATCGTGCGCTCAGTCGTACAGCTTGCCCAGGGCTTGGGTTTGAGCGTGATCGCTGAGGGGGTTGAGCGCGAAGAGCACTTGCAGATGCTGCGTGCGATGGGCTGCGATGCTGCCCAGGGATTTCATATTGCTAGGCCAATGCCAGTGGACGCCTTTGTTGCCTGGTGGCGGCACTGGAATAGCGAGCATCAGGCAGCCTGGCCACCCGTCTCGGGCTGAACGCTGCGGGGTGAAAAAGGCCCGCGTCAATGCGCGGCGGATTTTCGCGCGGGCGTCTTGGTGGCGGCCTTGCTTGCTTCCCCCTCGGCGGGTTTCTTCGCGTCAGCCTCGGTGCTGCCTTCGGGGGCTGAAGCCTCGGTGGAGGCCGGCTTGCTGGGTGTTTCGGATTCCGTTTCGGTGTCGGATTCCGCTTCGGTCTTCTTGCGCGATTTCGGAAGCGGCGGGGGGAGAGACGGTTTGATGATTTCGAGCTTCTGCTCGGTCATGTAGTCGTTCATTTCCTTCCAGCCGTTGAAGATCGCAGCCTTCGGCGCTTTCGGATTGATCTGATAGCAATCTTCAAGGGCTCGGCCTGCGTGCCGGCAGGCGGCACCGATTGCCTTGCCTTCGGCCTCTACCGCCTTGCCGTCCTCAAGCCCCAACTGTTCGCAGCCGCTCAAGGCGCCCAGCGCAATCGCGGTAATCAAGGTCAGGATCGGGCGGCGGCGTTGCATGACAGGGCTCCGGAGCAAGGTCTTCCAGCAATGATTACGTCCCCCGCGGGCAGAACTTGACCGAATTCTCGTGTCAAGGACATTTATGACGTTTGTCGCGCCTATAATCGCGGCTCTCCATGCCGTCTTCATTGAGTCGCACAACCATGAATACACGTAGCCTGATCACGCCGATCGCCTTGTCGCTGGCCCTTTTTGCCGCCCCGGCCTTCGCCGCGCCTAAGTCCGCCAAACCAGCCGCGCCGGCCGCAGCCTCGGCGGACATCGAAATCTCCAGCCAACTGCCCAAGGACAAGCAGGAGGCGCTGCAGGCGCTGATCGCGCGTTTCAACGAGAGCAACAAGGGCGCGCGCATCGTTCTGACTGATCGCGCATGGGATGCGGGCGCGCCCGCTGCAGCCCAGATTCTCGACGGCGCCAGCGAGGATGCATTCCTCACCGGCAAGCAGCGTTACAAGCCGCTCTTCGCGGTGGTGAAGGACGCAGGCGTCAAGCTCGACGTGGCGGAGCGCGCGTCGCCGGTGGTCGCGCCGGTGGCAATCGATGCCAAGGGCCGTTTGCTGGGGCTGCCGATCGGTCTCGCGACTCCGGTCTTCTTCATCAATCAGGACGTGTTCCGCAAGAATGGGCTTGATCCGGCGGCCGTGCCGCATACCTGGGCGGAAGTGCAGGACACTGCCGGCAAACTGATCGACGCCGGCGTCGCATGCCCGCTGACCGTGGCTCGCCCGGCAACGGTATTGCTCGAGAACACCGCGGCCTGGCACAACGAGGCCTTCGTGAACGCGAAGGGTGAAGTCGCGGTCAACGGCCTCAGCTATGTCCGCCACCTTGCCCGCATGGCGTCGTGGCAGAAATCGCGCTACCTGCAGCTGTTTGGTCACGGTGACGAAGCTGTCGATCGCTTTGCGAGCGGTAGCTGCGCGATGCTGATTGCGCCGCAGTCCGCGATGCCGGTGGCCAGCAAGGGTGGCTTTTCGATCGGCGTGAGTGCGCTGCCGTACTACCAGGACGTTCCCGGTGCGCACCAGAACACCATCGCCGACGGCCCCGCGCTGTGGGTTTCGGCCGGTCGCAGTGCCGCCGAATACAAGACGATTGCACGCTTCGTCGCATTCTGGCTTGAGCCGACGCAACAGGTTGATTGGATGCGTGCCACCGGCTACTTGCCGCTTAACCGCGCAGGCTATTTTGCGGCGAGCAGCCGTACGCTGGGTGCAGAACTCGGCCACATCAAGATTGCCGTTGACCAGTTGATTGCAACGCCGGCGACGGCGAACTCGCGCGCCACGGTGCTGGGCAGCAGCCCGCGCGTCTTGCAGGTTCTGAATGACGAGCTCGATTCCGTGTGGAACCAGGGCAAGGCGGCCAAGTTGGCGCTGGATGAAGCGGTTGCCCGCATCCGCGCGCTGGGCATTCGCTGAGCACTGCCATGAACCAGTGGCCGCTACCGCGGGTGCTCGCGCATCGCTGTGGCGGCACACTGGCGCCCGAGAACACGCTGATCGGGCTTGAGTTCGCGGTCGCGCACCGCTGCTTTGGCGTCGAGTTCGATGTCATGCTTTCCGGCAGCGGTACACCGATACTGATCCACGATGAAACCCTCGATCGCACCACGACCGGCTTCGGTCGCGTTTGCGATACACCGGATGCCGCATTGTTGGGCCTCGACGCAGGTGCGTGGCACTCGGGCCGCTTTGCCGGTGAGCGAGTCCCCTTGTTTGCTGATGCGATTCGGCGCTGCCGTGCGTTGGGTATTGCGGCAAACGTCGAGATCAAGCCGGCGGAAGGTTTTGAACTGGCCACCGGTCGCGTCGCCGCTGCAGTAGCCGCGGCCGGTTGGGCAGGGGCTGATCGGCTGCCATTGCTGTCGTCGTTCAGTGTCACCGCCCTCGCGGCCGCCGCAGAAGCGGCGCCGCATTTGCCACGCGCGATTCTGTTCGACGCGCTTGCGCCGGACTGGCTTGAACAGGTCAGGGCGCTTGGCGCAGTTGGCGTCGTCTGCAACGCGAATCGTCTTGATGCGGCAACGGCCGCTGCGGTCAAACAGCACGGCTTCGGCCTCGCCGTCTACACCGAAAACGATCCGCTGCGCGCGCGGCAACTCTTCGACTTTGGTGTCGATTCGGTGATCACCGATCGGCCCGATCTCGTTACCGCAGCATCCTGAACGTTGCGCCTGATTGGCGCGAGGCCCGGTGGTGCATGGCCGGCCGGGGCTTTCAGTTACAATCCCGCGTTTCCAGTTAACGAATCGCGCCAGCGCGCGAGCACCGCACGGAACGCCATGAAAAGCGCAGAGATCCGCCGCCAGTTCCTTGAATTCTTCGCCTCCAAGGGCCACCAGATCGTTTCATCCAGCTCGCTGGTGCCGGGCGACGACCCGACCCTGCTGTTCACCAATGCCGGGATGAACCAGTTCAAGGACGTCTTCCTCGGTTTCGACAAGCGGCCCTACACCCGTGCGACCACGTCGCAAAAGTGTGTTCGTGCCGGTGGCAAGCACAACGACCTTGAAAACGTTGGCTACACCGCCCGCCACCACACCTTCTTCGAGATGCTGGGCAACTTCAGCTTCGGTGACTACTTCAAGCGCGACGCGATCAAGTACGCCTGGGAGTTGCTGACTGAGGTCTACAAGCTGCCGACCGAGAAGCTGTGGGTCACGGTGTATGCCGAGGACGACGAGGCCTACGACATCTGGACGAAGGAAGTCGGCGTGCCGGCCGAACGGGTGATCCGTATCGGCGACAACAAGGGTGCGCGCTACGCATCCGACAACTTCTGGATGATGGGTGACACCGGCCCGTGCGGCCCGTGCACCGAGATCTTCTACGACCACGGCGAGCAGATCTGGGGCGGCCCACCGGGAAGCCCGGACGAAGACGGCGACCGTTACATCGAGATCTGGAACAACGTGTTCATGCAGTTCAACCGCGACGAGGCCGGCGTGATGCACCCGCTGCCCAAGCCCAGCGTGGATACCGGCATGGGCCTCGAGCGCATCTCGGCAGTGCTGCAGCATGTGCATGCCAACTATGAGATCGACCTGTTCCAGAGTCTGATCAAGGCCGCTGCGCGCGAAACCCGCAGCGCGGACATGGACAGCCCGTCGCTCAAGGTTCTGGCCGATCACATCCGCGCCTGCTCGTTCCTGATCGCCGATGGTGTGATTCCGGGTAACGCCGGCCGCGGCTATGTGCTGCGCCGGATCATCCGCCGCGCGATCCGCCACGGCTACAAACTCGGCGCGCGCGCCGCGTTCTTCCACAAGATGGTGCCGGATCTCGTCGCCGAAATGGGCGAGGCGTATCCCGAGTTGGTCAAGGAACAGGCGAAGGTCACGGCGATCCTGAAGGAAGAGGAAGACAGCTTCTTCCGCACCATCCAGAACGGCATGGAGATCCTCGACGCCACGCTGGCGGTGATGGATACCAACGGGCGCACCGAGCTCGACGGCGAAGTCGCCTTCAAGCTGCACGACACCTACGGATTCCCGCTTGACCTGACCGCGGACATCTGTCGCGAACGCAACTACACCGTGGATGCGGCGGGTTTTGATGCTGCGATGGCGCGCCAGCGTGAGCAGGCTCGTGCGGCCGGCAAATTCAAGATGGCTGCGGCGCTCGAATACAACGGCAGCGCCACGACCTTCCACGGCTACGACAAGCTCAACGTGGATGGCGCACGCGTGACGGCGGTGTATGTGGATGGCGCTTCGGTCGACGTGGCGGTGGCCGGGCAGGACGCGGTGATCGTGCTCGACAACACCCCGTTCTATGCTGAGTCCGGTGGTCAGGTTGGCGACGCTGGCGTGCTGCAGAACGGCACGACGCGAGTGGTCGTCGAAGATACCCAGAAGATCCAGGCCGACGTATTCGGCCACCACGGTCAGATTGTCGAAGGCACCGTGCGCGTCGGTGATCTGCTGAATGCCAAGGTCGATGGCGAGTCGCGCGCGCGCATCATGCGCAACCACTCGGCCACCCACCTGATGCACAAGGCGCTGCGCGAAGTGCTCGGCGAGCATGTTCAGCAAAAGGGCTCGCAAGTTGATGCCGAGAAGACCCGCTTCGACTTTGCTCACAATGGCCCGATGACCGATGAGGAAATCCGCAAGGTCGAGGCCATCGTCAATCGCGAGATCCTCGCCAATGCCGCAACGCAGGCCCGCGTGCTGCCGATCGCGGAAGCGCAGAAGACCGGCGCGATGATGCTGTTCGGCGAGAAGTATGGCGACGAAGTACGCGTGCTCGACATCGGTTCGTCGCGCGAACTGTGCGGTGGCACGCACGTCGGCCGTACCGGTGACATCGGCCTCTTCAAGATCGTGGGCCAGGGCGGCGTCGCAGCCGGCATTCGCCGCGTCGAGGCCGTTACTGGCGAGGCGGCGTTTGCGATCGTGCAGGCGCAGGATGCAATGCTGGCGGACCTGTCCGCCAAGCTGAAGCTGCCGGCTGCCGAGGCGGTAGCACGAGTCGGGCAGTTGCAGGAGCAGCTTAAGGCGACTGAGAAGGAACTCGCCAAGCTCAAGAGCGAAATGGTCGTGATGCGGCTTGACGAGCTCGTTGCGGCGGGTATGCGCACCATCAAGGGCGTGAAGATCGTTGCGATGCGCCTCGATAATGTCGATGCCGCAGCGCTGCGTGACGTGGCCGACAAGGCGCGTGATCGTCTGGGTGAAGGCGTCGTGGTTGCCGCTGCGGTCACTGACGGCAAGGTGTCGCTGGTGGCGATGGTGACGAAGTCGCTGACTGACCGACTCAAGGCTGGTGAGATCGTCGGCGCCGCCGCTCAGGTAGTCGGCGGCAAGGGCGGTGGCCGTGCGGACATGGCCCAGGCTGGCGGCACGCAACCTGAGAAGTTGCCGGAGGCATTTGAGACTGTCTTGCAGTTGCTAGATTCGAAGCTCTGATCGCGTTTGAATCAGAGGGCCGCCTGAGGGCGGCCCTTTTCATTTGTGGAGCACGCTATGACGCGACTGCGCGCCGACATGACGGTCGACAAACTCAATGCCTGGAGCCCCGGCTGCCTGCCCGGGCACCATGGCTTTGAAGTGCTGGAGCTTGAACAGGGGCGCCTGATCGCGAAACTTCCGCTTGGCCCAGAGGTGATGGCGCCAAACGGCTTCCTGCATGCGGCAAGCGTTGTGCTGCTGGCGGACTCGGCTTGCGGCTACGGTGCGATTGCTCATCTGCCCGAAGGTGCCAGCAACTTCACCACGATCGAGCTCAAGACCAACTTCCTCTCCACCGCGAAAGAGGGCGAGGTGCTGTGCGAGGCGCGTGCAGTGCATCTCGGGCGCACAACCCAGGTCTGGGACGCGGAAGTACGCAGAAGCGATGGCAGCAAGATCGCGTTGTTCCGTTGTACTCAGATGATTCTGTGGCCCAAGCCCTGAGGCCGGACGATGCCGAGCGCATCAACAATCGACAACCGTATTTGATCCAGACGAAAAGATAGCGCTGCCGCGGCGCGCACACTGGGGCTCCCTGCCGCCGGTGAGTGTTTCGGTGCCCACCTGCGACGCCACAGGAAAGGGCTGGGCATGCAGACTTATCAGGCCGACGTCGTCATCGTCGGTGCCGGCGGTGCCGGTCTGAGGGCCGCAATCGCGGTCGCCGAGCTGGACCCGCGCCTGCGGGTCGCGCTGGTCTCCAAGGTCTACCCGATGCGCAGCCACACCGTGGCCGCCGAAGGCGGTTCAGCGGCGGTGGTCCAGGCGCACGACAGTCTCGAACACCATTTCCACGATACCGTTGCTGGCGGCGATTGGCTCTGCGAGCAGGACGTGGTCGACTACTTCGTCGCACACTGCGCCGAAGAGATGGTGCAGATGGAGCACTGGGGCTGCCCTTGGAGCCGCAAGGACGACGGCCATATCAACGTGCGCGCCTTTGGCGGCATGAAGATCGAGCGTACCTGGTTCGCTGCCGACAAGACCGGCTTCCACATGCTGCACACCTTGTTCCAGACCTCGATGAAGTACCCGTCGATCAAACGTTTCGATGAGTATTTCTGCGCCGACCTGCTCGTCGATGAGGGCCGTTGCGGTGGGGTGGTCGCCATCCAAATCGCGAGCGGCGAACTGGTGCAGATACAGGCGCCGTCAGTCGTGTTGGCAACCGGCGGGGCGGGCCGCGTGTTTCGCCAGAATACCAACGGCGGTATCGTCACCGGCGACGGTATGGCGCTGGCCTATCGCCACGGCGTGCCGCTGCGCGACATGGAATTCATGCAATACCACCCGACCTGTATGCCGGGCACCGGGCTGCTGTTTACCGAAGGCTGCCGCGGTGAGGGCGGCATCCTGACCAACCGGGACGGCTATCGCTACCTGCAGGACTATGGGCTCGGCCCGGCCGACCCCTGGCCGCGCAAGAAGGCGATGGAGCTCGGGCCACGCGACAGGCTGTCACAAGCTTTCTGGCATGAAGAACGCAAGGGTAGAACGATTGATGGGCCGCACGGCTCCGTCGTCAATCTGGACTTGCGTCACCTGGGCGAGAGGAAGCTGCGTGAGCGCCTGCCGCAGATCTGCGAGCTGGCCGAAGAGTTCCTCGGCATTGATCCGGCCAAGGCGCCGATCCCGGTTCGGCCGGCAGTGCACTACACGATGGGGGGCATCCTGGTTGATGGCGCGTGTGCGGCGCCGTTGCGGGGCTTGTTCGCTGCGGGTGAGTGCTCCAGCGTCGGCATCCACGGGGCGAACCGCCTCGGTTCGAATTCCCTGGCCGAGCTATGCGTGTTCGGCAAGGTCGCCGGCGAATCCGCAGCGCGATTCGCGCAAGACTCGGCGCCCTTGCGGCGCAATCACCTTGCCGAGCAGGCATCCGATGTCGAAGGCCGTGTAAGGGCTTTTGTCGACAACGAGGGGAACGAACGGATCGCCACCCTGCGAACCGAAATGGCGCAGACCATGGAGCAGGGCTGCGGCATTTACCGACTCGGTAACGAGATGCAGGCCACCTGCGACAAACTTGCCGAACTGCGTGAGCGCTTCCGCCGCGTGAAGCTCGATGACAGATCCCGGGTCTGGAATTCCGAATGGTTGCTCGCAATCGAGTTGGGCTACCAGCTCGAAGTGGCGCAGGCGATGGCACATTCGGCACTGGAGCGGCGCGAGTCGCGCGGGGCCCACCAACGCCTCGACGGCTACGAGACGCGCGACGACGTCAATTTCCTGGCGCATTCGCTCGCGATCTACAACGGGCGCGAGGCGCCGCGAATCGAGTATGGGCCGGTGAAGATCACACACCTGCCGCCGGGCGTACGCGCGTACGGGGCCGAAGGGGAGCGCGTCGAGCAGGAAAGGAGTGCTGCCGGTGTCTGAACAGCAAAAGATCATCGAGATCGAGGTGCTGCGTTATCGCCCGGAGCAGGACGAGAAACCGGTGCCGCAAGTCTTCAAGGTGCCATTCACCGATGATATGTCCGTACTGCAGGGCATTCAGTACATCAAGGATTGGCTGGACGGCACGCTCAGCTATCGCTGGTCCTGCCGCATGGCGATCTGCGGCAGCTGCGGAATGATGGTGGACGGCGTACCGAAGCTCGCCTGCAAGACCTTCCTGCGCGACTACTACCCAAACCGGGTGCGAATCGAGGCGCTGGCTCACTTCCCGATCGAGCGGGATCTGGTGATCGTTGCTGACGACTTCATCGAAAAGCTCCAACGCATCAAACCCTGGATCATCCCCAAGGAAGCACGCACGCTGGAGCAGGGCGAATACATCCAGACCCCTGCGGAGCTGGATGTGTATGAACAGTTTTCGTCGTGCATCAACTGCATGCTGTGTTACGCGGCCTGTCCGCAATATGGGCTGAACGACAAGTTTCTCGGGCCCGGCATCATCGCCTTGCTCCACCGCTACAACACCGATTCGCGCGACGGCGCGGAAGCCGAGCGGATGCAGGAGATCCACGGCCACGAGGGGGTGTTCAACTGCACGGCCGTGGGCTACTGCTCCGAGGTCTGCCCGAAGGGCGTGGATCCGGCCAACGCGGTCAATGTGAATAAGACCAAAGTGGCGCAGGACTACTTCCTGCGTTTCGTGCGACCCAAGGCAAAGGGAGACTGCGAATGACGGCCCGACGCCCATACAAGCGCCCGATGCAGGGGTGGTGGTGCAAGAATCCGTACTTCGTTGAATACGTCATCCATGAGGCGACGGCCTGCTTTGTGGCGGCGTATGCGTTGGTGTTGCTGAGCGGGTTGTTGTGCCTTGTGCAAGGCGAAGCGGCATGGAACCTGTGGCTCGCTGTGTTGCGTAGCCCGTGGTCGATCGTCGCGCATGGCGTGATGCTGCTGGCGATGTGTTACCACAGCTACACCTGGTTCAAGATCATGCCCAAGACCTTGCCGCCGGTTGTGGTGGGGGGCAAACGCCTGTCCGCAGGCGCGATTACCGGTGGCGGTTTGCTGGCCGCGATGATCGCGAGTGCATTGGTAATCGGGCTTGCCTGGGGAGTCCTGCAATGACCAAGCGCAGCAATGAACCCATCTTCTGGCTGCTGTTCGGGGCCGGGGGCATGTTCTCGGCCTTGGTTGGCCCGGCGTTGGTCATCATTACTGGGCTGGCAGTGCCGCTTGGGCTGATGATCGCGCCGGATGCGCTGCGTTACGAGCGGGCGCATGCGCTGGCACAGCACTGGTTCGGAAAGGGGCTCCTGTTCCTTGTGGTGTCGTTGTTCCTGTGGCACGCCGGACATCGCATCTTCCACAGCCTGCACGACTTCGGCATTCATGCGGGCGGTGTCGCGCGCGCGATCTGCTACGGCGTGCCTGCCGCCGCGACGGTGCTGGCCGCTGCGGCTTTGTTAGCGATTGGCTTCTAACGAGGGGCCTCGGCCGGTACGGTGATACCGCCGGCTTGCAGCGCTTCGGCCGTGGGGGCGGGCAGTGCCTCACGCGTGAGCCGCTGCGCATTGATCTGCGCCTGCAGCGCCTGCTGTCCGCCAAACGCGCGGATATAGCGGGCAACGGCATCGTTGAGCAAGGCCTTGCGGACGCGTTCCGACACGATCGGTTTTGCGTCGAACATGCGATCGGGCGTGCCAAGCACTTGTTGCATGGTCCCGCGGCGATAGACGACGGCGCCGAAGTCAGGCTCGCTCACCGCTTCACCACCGCCATCGCTTTTGACTGTGCGCATGCCCGCAATCACGCAGGTGCTGGCATCGCCAGATTGCGCGCAGCCAAACACCCATTTTCGACCGCTGCCCAGATCCCGGCGGGTCGCATGACTGTCCTGCCAGGTTGGGAAGCGAACGGTGTCCGGACTGAAAGACAGACCGAGCAGGGGATCGGTCATCATCGCCGTGCCGCCGTCGGCGACGGCGACCGTGCCGCTCAGCGAGAGCGCCAGCGCGGCACACCGCAGGGCGTTACGGACGATAGACTTCATACGCAACCTTCTCTTTGCGATAAGCGGGGCCGGGATAGATCCCGGTTCCCTGCACGAAATCCGATACCCAGGTCGTACCGTTGTAGATCTGGATATGGCCGGCGGTCTGCCCTGCGGGCGGCTGCATCACGACCACGTCACCCTTCTGTGGGGTATAGCCCTCGGCTTCAACCTTGGTAAATCCTAGCGACGCCAGTTTCGCACCGTAGTCCTTCGCATAGACCGGGCGTGGCGGATCGATCGTGATACCGCCGGCCTCAATCGCCAGCCGTACGTACTTTGCGCATTGCCCCTGGCTGGTCGCGTGGGCGTGCGCGTCCAGATGCTTGATCATGTCATCGATGTTGACGCGGCTGGTCGCCGTGGTGGCGGGGCTGATGGCAGCCGGCGCGGTGACAGGGGCCTCAGGTGCTGTGGTGGGCCCCGGTGGGGGCGTTTCCATCAAAGCAAGCGTGCCATCGTCGGCGAGCGGGGTGTTGCTGCCGATGCCTGCGGGGCCCGGGGTACGTGCGCCAGCCATGTGCTCCTCCTGATTCGCTCGGTGCGCCGATCTTATGCGCGCGGTATCGCGACTGCGAGTGGCGACGATGCTAGCGCGCGCCACGCTGCGTGGCTATCGCGATCCGCCTCAGAGCGTCCGCGCGCGGTGAACTGCTTCAGTGCGCGTACGGATGCCCAGCTTGGAGTAGACGTGATTGATATGCGTCTTCACCGTTGCAAGGGAGACGTGCAGCCGGGTGGCAATCTGCTCGTTGGTGAGCTGCTCGCCGATCAACTGAAGAATCTGCCACTCCTTGGCGGTCAGCCCAGCGGGCGGTGGGGCGTCCGTGCTGGCCTCGGCGTCTTCTTGCGGCCGGGCGTCGCGCCGCCGCTCCAGCAGCCGTTGAACCAGCTCGCGCAGAAAGTTGCGCGTCAGCGTGTCAGCAGCGAGCGAGGTATCGCCCAAGAGCGCTTCAAGCGGGCCGAGCGCGCGCGGTGCGAGCCAAAGCCAATCGAGGCGGTCATTATGTGCAGCGGCCTGGCGGACGGCGCGCAGCAAGGCGGCGCTGTCGCCAGATTGCAGCGCCATCAGGCGATGGCCCAAGGTCGCCAGGTCTGCTGCGCCGCCTTGTTCGAGTCGATTGACGCGCTCGGCCAGTGTGCCGGTATCCAGTGCTTCGCCCGCCAGGAGGCGTGCAGCCGCGCAGAGCAGGTCGCGCCGGTCGCGGTAGAGGCACTCGGGCCAGGGTTCGGCTTCGGCGCGGACGGCGATCTCAAGCAGACGTTCCCGGTCCGCCTCACGCGCGCGTAGCCAGATGCGCGGCAACATCGCCTCGGCACGCCATTTCAGGCACAGGAAGCGCTCCGCGAGTTGCCCTTCAAGCCAGGTGACGCCTTCAGCCGCTTCGTCGCTGCGCCCCTCGATCAAGGAGCTGATCGTCTGCAACGTGCCGTAGGTGAAGCTCCAGTATTCACCGTATGTGCACGCGGCGTCGGTGCCCGCTTGCAGCAGGCGCCGTGCGGACGACGTGTCGAGGCGACGCAGGTGGATTGTGGCTTCGAGGCGTACGCTCGGGTCCAGCGCGGCAGCGGATTCGAGTCCCGCAATCCGCACCCGTTTGCGGCGCTCGATCGACCAGCGCATCGCCGTGTCGAGGTCGCCGCGCTCAAGCATCAAGGCTGCGCGGCGGTGCAGTGCTTCGAATTGCAGCCAGTCGAGTCGGTCGCGATCAGCACATGCCTGCATGTGGGTGAGTGCGTGTTGCGCATGCTCCAGGTCGCCCAGCGCCAACGCGCAGCCAGCCGCGACGTATTCGGCCAGGGCGAAGCTGGGGTGGAGATCCTCATGCAAAGCCTTCAACGCCGCATCGGCATGGCCGGCCGCACAGGCGAAGCCGTCGTACTGGAACGAGATCGACGCTGCGAGTGCGCGTGCTGGTGCGGCAATCGCAGCGTCCGGGTGTTCGCACAGTCGGCTGACTTGTGCGTCGGCCTCGTGCGGCAACTTGCTGACTTCTACCTTCCACGCTGCGTCCAGCAACGCGCGAGGCGCGTGCTCGGTCTCGGTGGCGGTCGCGTCGAGCAGGGTTCGCAGCAGGTCGCGGTTGCGATCGAACAGCATGCGCCAGCCCGCCGCTTCGATGACGCTCAGACACAGCGACGGATCGCCCGCATCGAGCGCCAGCATGGCAGCGGGGGCGTGCTCGCCGCGTGCGAGCAGCGCAGCGCTGCCGTTGTCGAGCGCGGCGCGCCAGGCCTCGGGTTCTCGCGCACGCCAAGCAGCAACGAGATAGGGGCGGAAGCGCGCAGCGAGCCGGACGCCGCCGCCTGCGTTGCAGAGCGGCCCGGCCAGCGTGGCCACCTGAAGCATTGCCGCGTCGGCTTGTGGCTTGGCGCCGATGCCGAGCGCCATCAGCCATTCCGGGCGCGATTCCGGCAGCAGGGCGGCACGGCCGAGGGTGGCAATCTGCGCATCGCTCAAGTCGTTGAGCCAGGCCAGATCCAGCCATCGCGCCAACTCGTCGTCCCAGGCGGCGTCCGGGTGTACCGTCGCCTGCCGGGCGCCCCACCAGCCCGCCCAGGTGTCAGCGTTGCCTTCCAGCCCGGCGCTACGCCATTCGTCAGGCGAAAGGGCCAGGTGGTGCGCATTGAGGGCAGAAAGCCGCCCTTGCGATCGCCACAGCGAAACCGGAAGCGAGCCCGCACTTCGGCCGGCGAGGACCAGCCTGGCCGTGCGGGGCAGGCTATCGACCAGCGTTGCCAGCGTGTCAGCGCCTTGGGGATCAAGCGCGTCGATTGCGTCGACGACCAGCAGGCCATCGTCGCCAAGGGCGTCAATGGCGCGGCGCAGGGCCTTCAGGAATCCTGCCGCTTCGCGCTTGGCCGTAATCCAGGCGCGCGAACCATGCCAGTCGTGCCAGAAGCCGCGCAAGGCACAGGTCTTACCGTAACCGCCGGGTGCCAGCACGGTCACCAGCGGTCGCTGCAGTGCCGCTTGCAGGGCTGCCGATACGCGTGGGCGCGGCATGTCGGGGCGGTAGGGTGCGGGTGGGTGGAGGGTATCCATCTGCATCCGAGCATCGTACCGCGACAATCAACCTCAGGGTTTGACGACTTCATTTCTGCGCAAGCGGAGCATGGTTGCCACAGGGAAACCGCAACACAGATCTGGAGCAATCATGACCCGTGATGAAGCACGTCAGGCCGCGCAACTGGCCTTTGCTGCGAGCAACGAGGAAATCGGTTTGGGCGACGCGAGCAGCTTGCCCTTGCCGCTCGATCAGTTGCTTGCCCTCGACGAGACTCACCCCGACGTGGTGGAGGCGCACACCGGCGGCCTGACCGGATTCGTGTACCGACTTCGCACCTCACACGGTGACTGGAACATCAAGCGCGCCCGCAGTTCCAGCCTGGTGCAGAACCCGGATGGTCAGACGTCCTTTCTCAACGAAGTTCAGCGTCGCTGCGAACTCGAAGCCCTTGGTAACGACTGCCCGGCCGGCGTGGTGCGGACGCGCTACGCCTCGTTCCGAAAGGGCTTGATTGTCTCACCGTGGATCGAGGGTGAGATTGCGAAACGTTGGGACGAGCGGACGCTGTCGAGTCTGTTCGACTTGCTCGTCGATCTGTACCTGCGCGGCTTCTTCGAGTGGGACGTATCGCCGGGGAATCTGGTCGATGATGGCACGCGACTGTGGATGTTCGACTTTGGCTACATGTATCGCTTCGACCCGCGGGTCGACTTCAATTCGAACGGGCTTGAAGCGCTCCTCTTTCATCCGGCCGAGCGCTTCGAAACACGCAACTACTTCGCGGTCTTGTTGGAGCAGGAGAAGGCGCAAGGGCAGGATGCTGCCCTTAAGGACTTCGTGCTCGAGAAGCGGATTGCGCTCTCCGCCTATGAACGCTTGGTCAGTGGGCTTCGCGCAATGAACGCGAGCAGCGCCGTGATTGATCAGTTCACCGCAATCATCGGCCGGTGGACGCGTGCGCTGCGGGAGGATCCGGCTGCGCTCTACCTTGCCGAGGGCTGGCGTTCCCATCGCCTGGACCTGGACGACGATCTGCGGGGGCAGACTTGCACGCGCCGCACGCTGGCACGTACTGACTGGCTGCTTGATGCGGTCGATCAACACTTCGATGCGCTGCGTTCGCTAGATGCCTTCTTCTGGCACGACGTCGGCCAATCGCGTGAAGCCTTGCTTGATCAACTGGCAGCCGACCGCGAAAACGCGGTACGTTGGCAGATTGTGACCTGAACGGAGACGGTATGCACTTCCCCTTTAAGGCGGTGTTGTTCGATATGGATGGCACGATCACAGACAGCACAGCGTTTCACGACGCCGCGTGGGACGCCTTCGCCCAAGCGCATGCCGGTGGCGGGCTGGCACCTGGCGATCCGCGCCTCGTGCCGGGGCGGACGATCGATGTGGTGCGCGCGGTACTTGGGCGCGACGTGGTCGGCGACGAAGCGCAACGCCTGCACGACGACAAGGAGCACCGCTTTCATGCGATCGCGCGTGGCCGCATGACCGCGCTGCCGGGGCTGTCGCGCTATCTGCGCTGGTTGTCCGCGCGGAGCATTCCGGCTGCCCTGGTGACCAACGCCCCCCGTATCAACATCGATTTCACGCTCGCGGAGCTCGGTCTAGAAGGTGCGTTTCCGCTCACGCTTGGGGCCGAGGATGTGGAGCGCGGCAAACCGCATCCCGACCCGTTCATCGAAGCCTGTTTGCGCCTTGGGGTGGCTGCGACCGACGCCTTGGTTCACGAGGACTCGCGTCTTGGCATCCAGGCGGGGGTGGCGGCGGGTTGCCCGGTTGCCGCCATGCTCACCGGTTTGTCGGCAAGCGACGCTGCCACCGCTGGCGCGCGCTGGGTTGCGCGTGACTATGACGACTGGCTGGCGCAGATTTCGCGCGAGACGGCGGAGGCCTGACTGCCTGCCTCATTCTTGAGCAAGTCGGCAAAACCCATTTGCTTCAAACGCTTGGCGCAGTGTTGCAGTGCTTATCCACAGGGCCACGCACATATTCTGTGGATCAACGCTTACCAGCGCAGCCCCAGGGCGCGGAACGCGAAGCTCAGGCAGAAGAGCGGCCCAACCCACAGATAGCGCAGATCCTCGAAGAACGACGGCTTCTTGCCCTCGATGCGGTGACCAATGAATTGGCCGATCCAGGCGAGTACGAACACCCCCAGCGAGACCGGCAGCAGATGTTCGCCCAGTGCGATCACGAGCCCGAGTACGATGGCGCTGACAAGTGCCATCGCCACCAGGAAGGGCACCGATAGCCGGGCGTAGTACACCAGGCTTGCTCCGATGAAACCGATCGCAAGCCACGGGCTGCCTGCCCACATCAGCCCAACCAGGCTGGCGAGGATGAGCGGGATGCAGACCAGGTGGATCCGTTCGTTGATCGGGTTACGGTGGCTTTCGCCGTAATGCGTGAGCAAGCGGTCCACTTCGCGTGTTGAAGCGGTCGAGTTGCTTGGCTGCATCGGGTGACTCCGTTGGTTCTGGGCGTTGTTTGGCCAAGCTTAGGGCTTTGCGGCCGGTGCAGTGATCGTTTCGGCGACAGTGTGTGCGGCGGCGTCCGGAACACTTTGCACGGTCAAACTGATCCGCGTCAGCGGCGGTGCGCGGCGAGGTGGTCGCGCTCTGCATTTTGGTGGATCATGCGCAGCATCATGAGTTGGCCGAGCCAAACGCCTCCGCGCCGGGAATGGGAACTGCGACGCCTCTCCGACGCTGACACCGAAGCGATCGCGCGGCACTGGTTGTCGCTGCCGGCGGGCGCGCGCTACAAGCGTTTCGGGCACATCCTTCCGGACGCCACCCTGCTGCGATTTGCAGAAGATCTCGATTTCTCCAGCGATCTTTTTTGCGGCATGGTTTCGCCCGATGGCGATCTGGTCGCCCTGGCCCAAGCGGCACCGGAGTGGGACGGTGCATGGGAGTTGAGTTTCTCCGTGCTGCCGCGCGCGCAGCGCAACGGCTTTGCGCGGCGACTTGGCGAGCGGATGCTCCGCATGCTCGCTGCGCAGGGCGCGCGGCGGGTGCGCTTGTGTTGTTTGGCTTCAAATCTCCCGATGACCAGCCTTGCAAACGCGCTCGGCTTCGCGATGGTGCGCGACAACGTGTTCATGCGCGGCGAGCGCGAACTCGAAGGGCCGAGTATCCGTGGTTTGCGCGCAGGCCAGACTGGTCGATTGCGCGGTAGCTGAAGGTCTGAATCGCTGCTGAGCAAAATAAAGCTGGTGTTTCCTGCGCACCGTGGCATAATCCGCCCCTTCGTCTCGGCTGCCGGTTAGTTTCACCTCCGGCACGCATCGATTTCCAGCTTCCCGTCGTTTCCGGACTCTCCCGTTCGACATACCCGGTTGGCATCGATGTTTATTGCGATGCGCCATCCCGGGTTGCCTCCTGGCAAGCCCTCATTGGCTCTGCGCCACTGAATCGAATGTTCGATTCATGCGCCGAGGCGGCTTTTGTTTGTCCGAACTGGAGAATTGAATGTCCGATATCGGCTTCGCCGACCTTGGCCTTGGCCAAACCCTCGAGTCCACCCTTGCCTCGCAAGGCCTGACTCAACCGACCCCCGTGCAGCAGAAAGCAATCCCGATGCTGCTGCAAGGCGCCGACCTGATTGCGTCCGCGCCGACCGGAACCGGCAAGACTGCCGCTTTCCTGCTTCCCGCCCTGGCCCGCCTGACCGAAGCGCCGAAGACCAAGAGCATCGGTCCGCGCATCCTGGTCCTGACGCCGACCCGCGAACTCGCGCAACAGGTTGCCAACGCTGCAAAACAGTTTTCGCGCCAGCTCAATCGCGTCAAGACGATCTGCGTGACCGGTGGCGAGTCGTACCGCGAACAGAACCGCGCCATCTCGACGCCGCACGAGATCCTCGTTGCGACGCCGGGTCGCTTGATGGACCAGATGCAATCGGGCCGTCTGGACTTCTCGCGCCTCGAAGTGTTCGTGCTCGATGAAGCTGACCGCATGCTCGACATGGGCTTCTCGGACGACGTGATGGCGATTGCCGCCAAGCTGCCGACCGATCGCCAGACCGTGTGCTTTACCGCCACGATGTCGCGTACCGTGCTGTCGCTGTCGTCGCAACTGCAGAAGAATCCGCAGACGATCGAAGTGAAGGCCGAAGTCGCTCGCACCGATGCAATCGACCAGCAGATCGTTTTCGTCGACAACTTCGGCCACAAGCGCCGCCTGCTGAGCCATTGGCTCAACGGCGAAGCCAGCGGCCAAGCCGTCGTGTTCACCTCGACCAAGCGTAGCGCCGACGAACTCGCCGCCGCGCTGGATGCTGAAGGTCATGCCACGGCTGCCTTGCACGGCGACCTGCAGCAGCGCCAACGTACCCGCATGCTCAACCAGCTGCGTCGCGGTGAAGTGCGCGTGCTGGTGGCAACCGATGTCGCCGCCCGCGGCATCGATGTGCCGGCAATCACCCATGTGTTCAACTTCGATTTGCCGAAGTTCGCTGAAGACTATGTGCACCGTATCGGCCGTACTGGCCGCGCTGGCGCCACGGGTACCGCGGTGTCCTTTGTTGGTCGCGACGATGTGGGCGCACTGCGCGGCATCGAGCGCTTCATCGGCCGCCCGGTGAAGATCACCGAAGTCGAAGGCATGGTTGCCGAGTTCAAGCCGGGTGCCCGTGGTGACGGTCGTCGCCCGGCGCCGCGCAAGTGGGATGAGCGTCGCCCGCAAGGCGAGCGCCGTGAAGGCCGCCCGTTCGGCGATCGCAACTTCGGTGATCGTCGTCCGCAGGGCGAGCGCAGCTTTGGTGACCGCCGTCCGCAGGGTGAGCGTAGCTTTGGCGACCGTCGTCCGTTCGCGAGCGAACCGCGCAGCTTTGGCGACCGCGCGCCGCGCGGCGAGAGCTTCGGCAATCGCGAAGGCTTCGGCAACAGCGAACGCCCGGCCAGCCGTGAAGGCTTCGGCAATCGTGACGGCTACCCGAAGCGTGAAGGCTTCCGTCGTGACGAGGCGCCGCGTAGCTTTGGTGATCGTCCGGCGCGCGATGCCGCGCCCTACGGCGATCGTCCGCAACGCGAAGCTCGCCCGAGCGGCGAGCGCAGCTTTGCCGACCGTCGTCCGGATGCACCGCGCAAGTCCTGGGGCGATAGCAAGCCCTTCGGTGCCGAGCGCCCGCGTCGCAAGTTCGACTGATCGCACGCTGATTGCCAGAAACGGCCGGGATATCCCGGCCGTTTTTCTTTGTAGCGGTCGTTTCTGACGGCGCGGTGGTGTGTCGGCGTGCGCGCAATTGGCTCTCGCGACCCGGTCGATTGGCGCGTAGGCTGTCGCGTTTCATCCGCCGACGCCTCGATTGAGGCCGCTGCCATGTCCTACCAGACCCGAACGATCGACCTTGCCGCGGTGCGGGACGTTGCCTGCATGTTTCCCGATGTGAACGCGGTGCCGAGAGGCAAGATCCGGCCGCTGCGCGATTTCCGGAATGGCGCAGAACTGCGTATTGCGGAAGCAATCGGCCTGCATACGATCGACGGCAACTATCCGGATGACGACATCACCGGCGATGCGGACCAGGACATCCGGCTGATCGCCGACCCGCGCAGTCTGCGCGTGCTGCCCTGGCGGCCGAACCGTGCGATCGCGATCCACGACGCTGTCCACGGCGATGGCCGAGCGTCGGATTTCGCGTCGCGAGCCGTACTGCGGCGTGTGCTGGAGGCATACCGGCAGCTTGGCTTGCAAGCCGTGGTAGCGCCGGAAATCGAGTTCTACCTGTTCGACCGCAATGATCGTGTCGAGCGTGGGTTTGAGGCACCGCGCGGACGCGGCGGTGTGACTGAACAAACGCCCGCCGGTTACAGCCTTGACGCGGCCAACGAGCACGCCGCCTTCTGGGACGAACTTGCTGCCACGTTGGACGGGCTGGGGGTGCGCACGGATACCTGGCTGCATGAGGTGGGGGCGTCTCAGTATGAGATCAATCTGCTGCATGGCGATCCGATGGATCTCGCCGATCAGGTGATCTATTTCAAGATGGCCCTGCGGGAAGTGGCTGCGCGCCACGGCTTGCTTGCGGTCTTCATGGCCAAGCCGTTGGGCGGTCAGCCGGGTAGCTCGATGCATCTGCATCAGAGCGTTGTCGATTCGGCGGGCAACAACATCTTTGCTGCGAGCGACGGTTCGGACAGCGACGCATTTCGCGCTTTCATGGGTGGCCTGCAGCGCTACCTGCCAGATCTGATGCTGGTGTTCGCGCCTTTCATCAATTCGTGGCGACGTTACGTCAACGGATCCCAGGCGCCCGTAAATCTGGAGTGGGCCGAGGACAACCGTACCGTGGCCCTGCGTGTTCCCAGCGCAGCGCCTGTGGCGAGGCGGGTCGAGAATCGCCTCGCGGGGAGCGACGCGAACCCCTATCTCGTCATTGCCGCTTCGCTCGCCTGTGGGCTACGCGGGATCGAGGAGGGTTTGACGCGTCGTGAGTCGATCGGCGCGCGTTCCGGCTATGCCTTCCCGCGCGAACTCCCGCTGGGCATGGAGGCTGCGCTGCAGCAGTTGCGCGGCAGCGTGCCGGCCGCGGAGATGCTCGGCGCCGGATTTCTGCGGGCGTACTGCGGCGTCAAGCAGACTGAGCTCGATTCATTCATGGGCGAGGTTGGCGCTTGGGAGCGCAGGCACCTCGCATTGCAGGTGTGAACAAAAAAAGGGCCGGATTACTCCGGCCCTTCTGTCGATTGCCTTGGCGGATCAGAACTTCAGGAAACGGGCGCTGAGTGCCGGCACCTTGATCGTATAGATCCCGTCCGCTGCGCTGATCGTGCTGCTGGCGAGCAGGTCGCTCAGATCGGTTGTCACACCACTGATGGCCTTGCTGTCGAGCTTGATCGTGGCTTCGCTGCTGCCCGTGTTGAGGATCACCAGGACACGGTTGGCGCCGGCGTCCTTGCGATCGACGTACAGGGTGCTGTCGGCGTAGATATGGGTGCGCGAACCGAAGGCGAGCGCCGGGTTGCTGTCGCGCAGCGCCCAGAGCTTTGAAACGTAGCTCTTCAGATCGCTTTGGCGCGCGTTGAGTGCACCGACCGAGCCACCCACGGTGGTCGCCACGCCATCTATGACGGCGCTGTCACGGCTGACGTGGTCGTCGCAGAGACCCATTGCGGCACAGGTGGAATCGGGTTGCTTCGCCGCGAAGCCAGCGACTTCCTGACCGATTTCGTCGCCGTAGTACAGCGTGATCGGGCCGCTGTATGCAGCCATGAACGAGAACGCCAGCTTGTGACGATTCCAGTACGCGTCATCCGACGGCTGGGCGATGCCGCCACGCTGCAGCAGATCACCGAAGCGGACCAGGTCGTGGTTGGTCAGCATCAGGTTCGGCATGGCATGGGCAGGGTAGGCCGCGGGGAATGCGTCCCTGAGTGTCGTCGCCGGCTGAAGCTTCGCCCAAGATTGGGATGTGTCTTCCTGGGTAGCGAGCGTTTTTACCAATGCGTATCGCCCTGGGAAATTGAAGTTGGACAGAAGACCCGGTTGCGTGGCGGTGCCGTAGCCGCTTCGGGTTATTGCATCGGCGGAATCCCAGATCTCTCCTACCATGTAGCCCAGCGGGTTCACGGTGGCGCCCGATGCGTTCGTGTAACTCACTCCTGCCGACGCCTGCTGGACCGCCGCGCGCAGCTTGGCCCACTGATCAACTGGCACCTGATAGGCTTGGTCAAGACGCCAGCCGTCGATCTTCAGCTCCTTGATCCAGTAAGTCGCGACCTCGGCGTAGAAGTCGTAGCTACCCGGGTAGCTCACTGGGTTCGCGCTGCCGCTAGGTCTATTCCCGGTGACCGGAGACGCGACGACGTTATCCTTGTGATGCCCGAAAACGCCATCAAAGAACACATACAGGCCGCGTTTGTGGGCCTCGGCGACGAGCGTTTTGGCTTGGTCGAGCGTGCCGAACTTCGGGTCCACCTTGAAGTAGTTGCTGGTGAAGTAGCCCGTTGCGTCGAGGCGCGTCGCCCAGATGTCCTGACCCGCCTTGGGGATCGATTCGAAAATCGGCGTCAGCCAAATCGCGTTCGAGCCGGTGCTCTTGATGTAGTCGAGCGAATTGATGATGCCCTGCAGATCGCCCTTGTGGTGGCTGGAGCCGTAGCCGGCGTTGTAGTCCGCGCTTGAATCACCGTCGACAAAGGACTCCACCATGATCTGGTAGACGCGAAGTCCGCACTCAGCGCTGGCAGTGCCTTTGAAGCATGCGAGGCGGCTGTCGGCGCTGGCTGCGGCGGCCGAAATGGTGATCGCGCCGTCGGTCGGTGTGGTCGGGGTAGTCGGCGTCGTCGGGGTGGTGGTGTCGCTACCGCCGCCACCGCCGCCGCAAGCGCCGAGGGCGAGCGAGAGTGCGACGGCGATCGGGATCTGCTTGAACAGGGTGCTGCGCATGGGTTTGTTGCTCCTGATTGATGTGGATCCGGGCTGAGATGCCCGAGCCTCCCTGGCGTCGCTGCCGCCTTCGGGCGGGCGCGCTTCTGCGTGTGGGCGCTAAGCTAAGGGGGCTTTGCAGGAGCGTCTTGTCGGTTTTTGTGGTTTTTTACCGAATTCACATTTCGTGATAGCGGAAGCCTTGATGGGTGCCGCGTTCGGTAAGCAGGGCTTCCAGTCGTGGCGCCAGTTCCGACAGGCGCAGGTTCCAGTGCGGCGCGAGCTTCAAGCGCGGCGGTACTTCGCTTCCGAGTCGCTGAATCAGGATTCGTGGCGCCAGGCGTTCGACGAAGTCAGCGAGCAAGGCCAGATACTCGTCCTCGCCGAACAGGGGGACCTTGGCTGGATCCGATTGCCATTCGCGGGCCAGAGCGGTGCCGCGCACCAACTGGAGTTGATGGAATTTGATCGCATGGAGCGGTAGTGCCGAAAGGCGGGATGCGCCGGTGAGCATGTCTTCGCGCGACTCACCCGGCAGGCCGAATATCAGGTGCCCCGTGATGAACAGCCCTCGCGCGGCGGCGCGCTGAATGGCATCGACGCTGCAAGCGAAATCGTGCCCGCGATTGACGCGCGTGAGTGCCGCATCGGAGGTCGATTCGATGCCGATCTCAAGCTCGATCTGCGTTTGTTCGGCGAGCCCGGCCAGGTAGTCGAGTACGGCATCGGAGAGGCAGTCCGGCCGGGTGCCAATCGCCAGACCGCTGATTGCGGGGTGCGCCAAAGCAGCCTCATAGCAGGCCCGCAAGCGCGCGAGTTCGCCGTAGGTGTTGCTGTAGGTCTGGAAGTAAGCGAGGTAGCGGCGCGTGTTTGGATAACGACGGCTCAGGAAGCCGATGCCAGTGTCGATCTGTGCGTGGATGTCGGCGCGCGCATCAAGATAGCCTGGCGTGAAGCCGGCGTTGTTGCAGAAACTGCAGCCTCCGGTGCCGACGGTACCGTCGCGATTGGGGCAGGTAAATCCGGCTGAGACGGACACTTTCTGGATGCGACCGCCGTGGGTGCGAGCGATCCAGTCGTTGTAGGCGTTGTAGCGGCGTTTGCCGAAGGGTGAGGCGTTGTCGGGAGCATCCATCTGGCGGATTTTCCCGGCAACGCGCTGACTGCGCCTTGATCCGGGTCGGATCAAGGCGCTCCTGACTGCTTAGCGCGTGACTCGCCGGCGCTGGTGCCACGCCATCAATCCAAGGCCGAGGCCTAGCAGTGCGGCGGAGGACGGAGCAGGAACGGGGTTGTCCTGCGGCACTGGATGCTCAACCGCGACACCTTCGAAGATGAAGACCATGTCGTTGAAATCGCGGTCGCTCCTGCTACCGGCGCCGAGCCAAGTGTCTTCGAAGCCGACCAGCAGGCGGTCGTCGCCGATATCCAGCGCGAACGCGCGGGCATGGATCGCGTCGTCGTTCCAACCGCGCGGGTCGTCATTGGTGCTGCCCGGGCCGGTGAAGAAGTACTCGACGTTCGGCAGGTTGATGCCGTCGTAGACGAGACGCTGGGTCTGCAGGCCGAACACCAGCTGGCTGCCGACCGTCAGACCGGTGATGTCGCGCGACATGCCGATCTGCGTCGCAAGGCAGGTGTTACCGGCCTTGGCGGTCTGATAGGAACAACCAGCACGAGTCTGGAACAGTTGGTTGGAACTGTTGACCGGGTTGTAGATGCTCAGGTTGTTGGTGCCACCGCTGGCGTAGATCGGATTCCAGAACGCGGCGGTGTCGAAACCGCCGCCATCGCTTGCCAGGAAGAGATTGGAATCCCGCGCAGCGCCCGTGCCGACATAGGTGACGCGCACCTTTTCGGACGTGGCGAACAGCCCCAGCGGTGCTGCCGGGCTTGTCTTGAGCGCATTGAACTGGCTGCTGGTGATCAGCGACGCGTCGAAGCGGCTGAACCACTCTGGGCCCATCTGGACCTGCGGCGTAGTGGTGGTGCCGATCAAACTGCTGATCGGCGCAGCCGCGGCTGTGCCCGCGGCGCCAGCCGACAGGGCGAGCAGCCCGGCGGCGATCTTTTTGTGCATGATGTCTTTCCTCGGTTTGGTGTCGCGTACGCTGAGACCGTTCGCACGAGGCGGGGGGGCGGTATCTGCGTACGCAGCAAAGCATCGGCTCTGCTGCTGTGTAGCCTAAAGAAACCCTGTGCCGCGAGGCTTGTTAAAAACCGTGAAACGGATCGGCGCGAGTGATCTTCGTCACGATGTCTGGAACCTAATCGCTACGCCGCTTTCAGAAACTTTGTTGTTTAACCGGAAATACCAATGGCATTATTGCGACTGGCGTTGAACACGCTTCGCCGTGACCTGCGTGCGGGTGAACTGAATCTGTTGCTCGTCGCGCTGGTCCTTGCGGTTGCCAGCCTCACCAGCGTGGCGTTCCTGACCGATCGAGTGGGCCGGGCGCTGGATCGCGATGCCAACCAGTTGCTGGGCGGTGACATGCTGCTGGTGGCGGATCACCCGCTGCCGCCGGTGTTCACGAACGATGCCCGTGCCAGGGGTTTGCGACAGGCGCAAACTTGGCTGTTCTCGAGCATGGTCAGCACGGCCGAACAGGCGCAGCTCGCCGGCGTCAAGGCAGCGAGCGCGGACTACCCTTTGCGAGGTGGCCTGCGCGTGCGTGCGGACATGGCCGCGCCAGAGCGCCCTGTCACGACAGGGCCAGCCCGCGGCGAGGCATGGCTGGATGAACGCCTGATCGCGGCACTCGGTGTGCGTGTCGGGGATGAGGTTGGCGTTGGCCTTCTGAAGCTGCGCGTGGCCGCGATCTTGAGCTATGAACCGGACCGCGGCACCAACTTCTTTGCGCTTGCGCCGCGCTTGATGATGAACCTCGACGATGTACCGGCTAGCGGCCTTGTACAGCCGGGTAGCCGCGTGACTTACCGATTGCATGTGGCGGGCGACGCTCCGACGGTCGCAGCGTTTGAACGAGCCAGCAAGCCGCGGCTGACTCGCGGGGAATCGATCGAATCGATCGCCAATGCGCGTCCGGAGTTGCGTGAGATGCTTGAACGCGCGCATCGCTTCCTGTCACTTGCAGCCTTGCTTGCGGTGGTGTTGTCGGCCGTTGCAGTTGGGCTCGCGACGCGCCGCTTCGTACTGCGTCATGTAGATGGATGCGCCGTCATGCGGTGCTTCGGTGCGACGCAGCGGACTTTGCTCAGCGTGTTTCTGTCCGAATTCGTGCTGCTGGGTTTGCTCGCCGCTGTCCTTGGGGCGGTGCTGGGCTTGCTGGCTCATCTGCTTCTGGCCGTGGCGCTCAGCACGCTGATTGCCACGGACCTACCTTTGCCCTCCGTATGGCCTGCGTTGCAGGGCATGGTGGCCAGCCTCGTCTTGCTGCTTGGTTTCTCGATGCCCCAATTGCTGCGACTGGGGCGGGTGTCCACGCTGCGCGTTCTGCGACGCGAATGGGCGAGCTTTGAAGCAACAGGCAGCCTTGCTTGGCTCGCTGCGGGCCTGGCCCTGACTGCGCTGATGTTATGGGTGGCGCGTGACTGGCGTTTGGGAGCATGGGTGGCAGGTGGGTTTGCAGTGGCGCTCCTCGGGTATGGGCTCGTTGCACGCTTGGCGATCGGGCTCTTCGCGCGTACCCGGCGCCTCACCGGCGCTGCGGGCGGCGGATGGCGGTATGGGCTGGCCTCGCTTGGCCGCCGTTCGCTCGGTGCAACCGTGCAGGCGGTGTCGCTCGCGCTCGGTGTAACCGCGATGCTGCTGCTTTCAGTCGGGCATGGCGATCTGTTAGACGGCTGGCGGCGGAAGCTGCCGCCGGACGCGCCGAATCGCTTCATCATCAATATCCAGCCCGAGCAGCTCGATGGCATCCGACAGCGCTTTGAGAGCGTTCGGCTCGCGCCACCCGATCTGATGCCGATGATCCGCGGTCGTTTGGTTACCATCAACGGCCGTGCGGTCGACCCCGGCGCGTATGAAGATGGCCGCGCACAGCGGCTCGCCGAGCGCGAGTTCAACCTGAGCCACAGCGCGCGCATGCAAGAAGGCAACCGCGTGGTGGCCGGCGCGTGGCATGGCAATACCGAAAAACCGGAATTCTCGGTTGAGCAGGGCATCGCAAAGACGCTGGGGCTCAAGATTGGTGATCGTTTGCGATTCGATATTGCAGGCACGCCGGTCGAAGCGCCGGTCACCAGTCTGCGCGCGCTGGAGTGGGATTCGATGCGCGTTAACTTTTTCGTGATCGGCTCCCCTGGTTTGCTGGCCGGACAACCGACAAGCTACATCACCAGCTTTTACCTGCCGCCGCAGCACAACGCGCTGACAACCGCGCTGGTGCGTGACTATCCGAACCTCACGATCATCGATACCAGCGCCATTCTTGGCCAGATGCAGCAGACGACGGATACGTTGATTGGTGCGGTCAAGCTGGTGTTCGGGCTCGCACTGGTCGCCGGCCTGATCGTCATGGCGGCGGCCTTGCAGGCCACGCATGACGAGCGTGCGCATGAGCTGGCGATCCTGCGCACACTGGGTGCTCGAGATGGCCAATTGCGATCTGCACTGCTGGCCGAGTTCGCGGCGCTCGGTCTGGTCGCTGCCTTGCTGGGGTGTTGCGGTGCGCTGGGTGTTGGCTGGGCGCTTGCGACACAGGTGTTCCAGTTTGCCTATGCCCCCAGCCTCGGTGCGTTTGCGGCCGCCGCTGCGGTGGCGGTGGTGGCGGTGGTTGTGGCGGGTTGGGCTGGCACGCGCCGTGTGCTCCGCACTCCGCCGCTTGCCAGCCTGCGGGCCTTGGCGTGAACAACCGGCGGCGCCTGCCTGGCGCTGTTTCGGAGTTGTGCGCGCTGAGGTGGCCGTTTTGTTTCGTCGCCAACCGCGCTTTGCCGACGGGAGTGCGGGCAAGGAGTAGCCGTGGAAGTGGGCGTTTCGTGCTCGCCACGCTGCTTCAGTGCTTGGCAGAGGCGTGAGTGGTGGCGCTATCGCGTGTCCGTGTGTGAATGCGGCGACGCGCAGTGCGCGGCGCGAACAAGGGTCGAACTAATGGGCCGCGTGGTCTGAGGGGTCGTCCGGCTGCAGCGGTGCGTGCAGCGGTAGCCGAATCGTGAAGCAGCTGCCGCGACCGGGCTCGGACTTCACGTCGATTTCGCCACCAAGGGTGCCGGTGACGATGTTGTGGACGATGTGGAGGCCCAGGCCGGTGCCGCCTTGGCCAAGGCGCGTCGTGAAGAAGGGGTCAAACACGCGCGACAGGTTCTCTGGCGCAATCCCGCAGCCGAAATCCTCGACGGCGATGCAGACCCAAGCGCCGTCCAACGTGGCCGACAGGCGAATGCGGCCCGGCCCTCCGCTCGGATAGGCGTGCAGCACCGCGTTCTGAATCAGGTTCATCAATACCTGATCGAGCGGGCCCGGGTAGCTGTCGAGTTTGGTGTCCGGAATCTCGGCCTCATCGATGCTGACGCCCGAACGCCGCAAGCTCGGCTGGAGGGTCACGACGAGGTCGTGGATGGCGCCGGCAAGTGTGAAGCGTCGCCGCTGCGCGGTGGTGCGGTCGGTCGCAACCTGCTTGAAGCTGCTGATCAGCTCGCTGGCCCGCCCGAGGCTACGCTGGATGATGTCGCTGGCCTCATGCATCTGTGCCAGCGCTGCAGTCCACTCCGAGCGTTTCAGGTTGGCGTCGCCCTTTGTGAGTTGTCGCAGCTTCTCCATCAAGGTACTAGCCGCGAGCAGGCTGTTGCCGACCGGGGTGTTGAGTTCGTGCGCGATGCCTGCAACGAGCGCGCCGAGGGCGGCGAGCTTTTCGCTGCGCACCAGGTCGCTCTGGGTTTTGCGCAGCGTCTGCACCATTCGGGCGAGCTCGTCGTTCGCGCTGCGCAGCTCGGCCGTCCGTGCGTTGATGTGGGCTTCGAGTTCGTTGTTCAGACGCGCGAGTTCGTCACGCGCCAGCTCGCGCTCGTGCTTCTCCTGCATCAATCGATAGGCCAGCGAGCCGATCATCGCCGCGATCACGCAGTAAAGCAGGCGCAGCGCCTGGATTCGTATTGACGGTGTTGTCCAGCCTCCGGCGGGGATCGCGGCGATCGTCCAGCTACCGCCGGGCAGTTCGAGTTGGGATTCCACTGGCCGCATGGCAAACACTTGCTCGCTGCCGAAGAACACCGCACCGCGCGCCCCTTCGGCGTCCTTGCCTCGGATCGCCAGCCGATACTCGGAGGATTCCGCTTCCAGGCCTGCCGTCTTTTGCAGTGAGTCCCAGTCGATCACGAGACTCAGCAGGCCCCAGTATTCGCCGTTGGATCGGAAGATCGGGGTGCGCGAAACGAGTCCGCGCCCGCCCTGCACCAGGTCAACGGGGCCGGCGACAATGGTGCCGCGCCGCTTGATTGCACGCTCCACCGCGGGCCACTGCTGCGGATTGTTCGGGTAATAGAGGCCGATTACGCGCTCATTGCCGGCAAGCGGATAGACCCACTTCACGCGGTTGTCCGGCGCGATCACGATGTTGCGGACATTGCGGCCCGTCTTGTAGAGCGCTGACAACAGGTCGGTCACATGTGCGACGTCGAGAAGGTCTGCGCGGGCGCTGGCGAACGCGACAAGCCCTGAGGACAGGTACAGGGTCGAATTGAGCTCAGTCTCAAGCCGTGCACGCACCCCGGCGACGTAGGCGAGCACCAGCGCGCGCTGCTCTTCGGTTTGGCGTGCGAGTTCCAGCTGCACGCCGGTCTCGCCAATCAGTACAACAATCAACGCCTGCGCGAGCGCACTCAGCCATCGCCAGGCCGAGGTGCTGCGCGGCGGCGGTGCGGTGGGGGCGACGGATTCGCGGGATGCCATGTCCTGCTAACGGAGCTTTGAACCGTGAGCTTTAGCGCCATCTGATCTGGGCTCCTGCGCCCGAGGGCGCAAGAGCGCTGCCGGCTATACTCTTGGGGTTGAAACCGGAGTGCCGATGACCGAATTCCTGCCCTTGCTCGCCGCCATGCTGACGCTTGCTGCCGTCGCTTGGTTGGCGCTGACGATCCGCGCGGCACTGGCTGCTGCTGAACAGAATGCTGAGGCGCGTATCCAGCGCCTTGAAAGCACATTGGTACAGGCGCTGCGTTTGACCGAGACCGATCTCGCGGCGGGTTTCGAGCGGCAAGTCGAAAGGCTTGCCGGTACGCAGGTCGAAACCGCCGAGCGGCTTCGATCGCAGGTGTTCGAAGCCCTGCGGGCCACGGGCGATGCGGTGGCCGATACGCGGCGCACTGTGGAGCAGGGTGGGGCGCTGCAACGCGAAGACCTTGCCGCCCGCCTTGCCGAGTTGACTCAGGCCACTGCAACACGGCACGAGCAACTGCGCGGACAGCTGACCGAGGCGATGCTCAAGAGCGTGGCGGAGCAGGCGCGCGCCGATCGCGAATTGTTGCAGGAAGGCCTCAAGGCAGCCTCACTGCAGATGGCGACCAGCAACGAGGCGCTGATGCGGGTGCTGAGCGAGCGACTCGATGCGATCACCGGCGTGGTGCACCAGCGCCTCGACGAGGGCTTCAAGAAGACCAACGAGACCTTCGCCAGCGTGATGGCCCGCCTGGCGACGATCGATGAGGCACAGAAAAAGATCGATGGCCTCACCACCAATGTGGTCAGCTTGCAGGAGTTGTTGGGCGACAAACGATCGCGTGGCGCGTTTGGCGAGGTGCAGCTCGAGGCATTGGTGAAGAACGCGCTGCCGCCCGATGGTTATGCCTTCCAGGTCCAGCTGGCCAGCGGCGTACGGGCCGACTGCGTGCTTAACCTGCCGGAGCCGACCGGCCGCGTGGCAGTGGATGCCAAGTTCCCGCTTGAGAACTACCACCGCATGTTCGACACCGATGTCGGTGATGTCGAACGCAAGTCAGCCCAGACGGCCTTCCGTGCCGATGTGAAGCGCCACGTTGAGGCGATTGCGTCGAAGTACATCATTCCAGGTGAAACCTCCGATGGAGCGGTCATGTTCGTGCCGGCCGAGGCGGTGTTCGCCGAGATCCACGCCTATCACCCGGAGGTCGTCCAGTTTGCGCTCGCGCGCCGCGTGTGGATCGTTTCGCCGACCACGCTGATGGCCGTTCTGAATACAGCGCGCGCCGTGCTCAAGGACGTCGAGACGCGCAAACAGATCCATGTGATCAAGGATGCGCTCGGCAAGCTCGCCAAGGACTTCACCCGTTTCGACGAGCGCATGCAGAAGCTCGCCACGCATATTCGCCAGGCGCACGAAGATGTTCAGGACGTTCATACGTCAAGCAAGAAGATCTCCGGCCACTTCACGCGAATCGAACAGGTACAGCTTGAAGACCTGCCACGCGCACTCAGCGAAGACGATTCACAGTAGGGCCTGACCACATTCAAGGGGGAATCTCGCCATGTCCATTGATCTCTATCGGCTTTCGGTTGGCACCTTCCAGCGTCATCTCGAACACATTGACGCCTTGCTCAACCGCGCCCTCGCGCACTGCGCCGAGCACGCGGTCGACCCGCAAGAGCTCCTTGGCGCACGGCTTGCCCCGGACATGTTCGACTTCAAGCGTCAGGTTCAGATCGCCTGTGACTTCGCCAAAGGCGCCGGCGCGCGGCTCGCCGGTGTCGAGGTGCCGAAGTACGAAGACGACGAGCAGACCTTCGAGGATCTGCGCGTGCGCGTGAACAAAACCATGGGTTTCCTGCGCGGGCTGTCGCAGGCGGACTTCGTCGGTGCCGACACGCGCACCGTCGTGATTCCGCTGCGCGAACGGACGCTGCGCATGGATGGTGCAACCTACCTCGTCGATTTTGCGCTGCCGAACTTCTATTTCCACTACACCACGGCCTACGACCTGCTTCGGCACGCGGGCCTGGCAATCGGTAAACGCGACTTCATCGGCGACGTTTGATCGCGATATTGCGAGGCGTGAGCGGGCGACGCTCAAGTCGCCTGCCTCTGATGCCGTAATCCCTTGAGTTGCGACGTTGCCCTTTGCGCGCCGCAGGCGTAGCGAAGCGGGTAGGTCGACTCGGGGGAGATCTTCATGACCATTACGACCCGGCTCGCCAGTCTGATCGGCGGGGCCATTCTTGCGCTGCTCGTGGTGGGCGCAATCGGCTTGGTGCAACTGGGGCGACTGAACGCTTCGGTGCGACAGGTCACCGAACAGGAAGTGCCGGCGCTGGAAGCCGTCAAAGGCTTCGAAACCCGCTACCACGAACTGCGTACGCTGATCTTCCGGCATATTGCAGACCCCGATCTGCAGCGCAAGGCCGCGCTCGACAGCGAACTCAAGACCAAGGGCGCGGCGCTGGAGCAGGACATCCAGCGCTTTGAGAGCCGGCTCGAAGACGCCACCGCGCGTGCACGCGTCACGGAATTCCGAAAGACCGTCGCGGCCTACCTGCTGGTGTGCGAAACCGCGCTGACGCGGTCGCGCCAGAACCAGACCGAAGCGGCGATGGAACTGGCGGTAAGCCCCTTCATCGAAGACGCCGCCGTCCTCAGCAACGAGATCCTCGGCACGCTTGCGAAGGAAGCTTCCGAGCGCGTCAGCCGCACCCGCGAAGCCTCTGCCGCGACGTACAAGACCGCCTTTGGTGTGCTGGCTGGGCTGATCGCGCTGGTGGTCGTGGGCATGGTGATCCTTGGTTGGCTGCTCGCCACCTCGATAACCCGGCCGCTCACCGCGCTGCGCAATACCGTGGTCGAGATTGGCAGCTCCTTGGACTTCACTCGACGCATCCCGTCGCGCGGGCGCGACGAGATCGGCCAGACCGTGACGGCGTTCAATACGATGGTGGAATCGGTGCAAGCCTCGTTCGCCGAACTGGCTCAGAGCGCGAAGCGTGTTGGTGAGGCGGCACGCGGCATGGAAAAGACCTCGCAGCAGCTGGCCCACGGCGCTGGCGTGCAGGCCGATTCGGCGTCGGCAATGGCTGCGGCGGTGGAGGAGGTGACCGTCAGCATCAACCATGTCGCCGAACGTGCGCAGGACGCCGCTGCGCTGTCCGCCGATGCGAGCCGCAGCGCGGGTTCCGGTGAAGCGGTCGTCGGTGCAACGGTGCAGCGCTTTGGCACCATCGCAAACGAAGTAGACCAGACGGCAGCGAGCCTGGACGCCCTGCAAGGCGAGACGGCGCGGATCTCTTCGGTGGTGGGAGTCATCCGCGATGTGGCGGAGCAGACCAATCTGCTCGCGCTCAATGCGGCAATCGAAGCCGCACGGGCGGGCGAACAGGGTCGCGGCTTCGCCGTGGTGGCGGACGAGGTGCGTGGTCTGGCCGAGCGCACGGCCAAGTCGACCAGCGAGATCACCGAGATGGTGGCGCGCATCCAGTCGGGTGCGCAGCAGGTGGTGCAGCGCATGCAGCGCACCGTCGCCACGGTGAAGGAAGGGGCGAGCGAAGCGGTGGCCGCCGGCGAGGCGATTCGCACGATTCGCGGTTCGTCGGATCAGGCGGTCGAAATGGTCAGCGACATCACCGACGCAATCCGCGAGCAGAGTGCAGCCAGCACCTCGATCGCGCAGCAGGTGGAACGCATCGCGACGATGACCGAGGAGACTACGGCGAGCGCGCGCGTTACGGCGTCGTCCGCATCCGATCTGAACGCGCTGGCCGAGAAGATGGTCGGTGCGATCTCCCGTTACCGTTACTGAGGGCATTCGCATGCGCGCACAGATCATTACTGGCCTGGCGGCCCTGCTGTTGGTGACGCCCGCGTTTGCCGGCGAAAAGGGCAAGCTGCTCATCTGGATTAACGGTGACAAAGGCTACACCGGCCTGCAACAGGTCGCCGACGCGTTCGGCAAGAAGTACGGCGTGACCGCGAAGGTCGAACACCCGGATGACCCGACCAAGAAGTTCGAGGAAACCGCCAAGGGTGGCAATGGCCCCGATGTGTTCCTGTGGGCGCACGATCGCATCGGCGACTGGATCGGCAAGGGCCTGATCAGCGAAGTGTCGCCGCCCGAGAAGCTGCGCAAGGAGCTGGTGTCGGTGGGCTGGGACGCCTTCACCGTGAACGGCAAGGTCTGGGGTTACCCGGTCGGCGCTGAAGCGATCATGTTGCTTTACAACAAGAAGCTTGTGCCGAAGCCACCGGCGACCTTCGAGGAGATCATTGCGCTCGACAAGGAGCTCGCCGCCAAGGACGTGAAGGCGATCGGCTGGGATTACACCAACTCGTACTTCACCTGGCCCCTGATGGCCGCCAACGGCGGCTACGTGTTCAAGCGCGAGAGCAGTGGTAGCTACAGCGCGGGCGACGTTGGGGTCGCCACCCCTGGTGCGCTGGCCGGTGGGCGGTTGCTCGCCGATTACATTGCCGCGGGGGTCTTACCCAAGGGTGGCCTGCCGTACGGCGACGCTGAAAAGGCCATGACCAGCGGCAAGCAGGCCATGTGGATCAACGGCCCCTGGGCATGGGATGCGCTGCGCAAGGCCGGCATCGATTTCGGCGTGGCGCCGCTGCCGACGCTTCAGGGCAAGCCCGCGCGCCCCTTCGTCGGGGTACTTGGGGCGATGGTCGTGGCCGATACGCCAAACCGCGATCTGGCGACGAAGTTCATCGAAGAGTTCCTGATGACCGAGGAGGGGCTCAAGACGGTTAACGCCGACAAGCCGATCGGTGTGCCGCTGAACAAGAAGCTGTTCTGGTCGCTGATGAGTGACGAAAAGATCCGCATCTCGATGGATGGCGTCACCTTCGGCCGGCCGATGCCATCCAACCCAGAGATGGGCCGTTTCTGGACCTCTTTCACGCTTGCGCTCAAGCAGATCGCCGACGGCAAGAAGAAATCGGACGAGGCTCTCGCGCAAGCCGCAAAGGACATGCTCGCCCCGCCTCCACCACCGAAGTGAGGCTCAGGGGCTGAGCATTTCCGGGGAGTTGAGGTTTGCGAACGCGGTGGCTTGGTCACTGAAGTCCACCGTGCGTGCGTCAACCGACGCGAGCCAATTCGCCACCTTGCGATCGCCGCGCGCGAGGTAGGCGCTCAGTGAGTCTGCGAGGCTAGTGTGCAGCAGGCAGAAGACCGGCTGCCAACGGCCAGCAAGGGTGACCACCGCAGCCTTGCCGCCCGCGACGCCGGCATGGAGTCGCTGCGCCAGGTCGCGGGGCAGGGCGGGGCTGTCACAGGGTACGCACAGCAACCAGCCCGCAGCCGCGTTGTGCAGACCAGCTTCGATGCCTGCCAAAGGCCCGCAGAAATCGGCGTCGCTGTCTTCCAGCACCGGAACGCCGAATGCCGCGTAGCGCGCGAGATTACGGTTGGCACTGATCAGCATCTGGTCGACCTGCGGCGCAACGCGTTCGAACACCAGTTCGACCAGGGGCCGGCCTTGATGGTGGATCCAGCCTTTGTCTGCGCCGCCCATACGCTGCCCGGCGCCGCCGGCGAGGATCAGCCCGCTGGTTGGCTGCGCGGCTGTCATCCGCCGATGTAGGACATCTCAACCTTCGCGGCGCGATTGGCCTCGCCGCGAAGCTCTGAGTAGCGGTCGTCGCGGCTTCGCCAGACCTGTCGGATGCGGGCGGTGAGTGCGCCATCGTCGGCCCCCGAACGAAGCAGCGCACGCAGGTCGTGCCCGCGATCAGCGAAGAGGCAAGTGAAGAGTTGCCCCTCAGGCGAGAGGCGCATGCGGGTGCAATCGCGGCAGAAGGCGTGGCTGACGGATGCGATCACGCCGATCTCGCCGCTGCCATCGCGGTAGCGCCAGCGTTCCGCCACCTCCCCGGTGTAGTTCGCATCCAGCGCATCGAGCGGAAACTCGGCCGCGATACGGGCCACCACCTCGCGCGACGGCAGCACGGCGTCGAGGTTCCAGCCGTTGTGGCTGCCGACGTCCATGAACTCGATGAAGCGCAGGATGTGGCCGCTGCCGCGAAAGTGGCGCGCGAGCGGCAGAATTTCGCCATCGTTGGTACCCCGCTTGACCACGCAGTTCACCTTGACCGGCCCGAGCCCGGCATCAGCCGCCGCGGCAATGCCGGCGAGCACCCGTTCAACCGGGAAGCCGACGTCGTTCATGCGGCGAAACACCTCGTCGTCCAGCGCGTCCAGACTCACCGTCACGCGCCGCAGGCCAGCGTCGGCAAGGCTGCGCGCCTTTTGTGCGAGTAGCGCGCCGTTGGTGGTCAAGGTCACTTCTACGTCCAGCCGCGCCAGTTGCTCGATCAGCCGTTCCAGCTGTTTGCGCAGCAGTGGTTCGCCGCCCGTGATGCGGATCTTTCGCACGCCTTGGTTAACGAACAGTTGGGCGATGCGGGTGATTTCCTCGAAGCTCAACAGTGCCGAGCGGGGCAGAAAGGCGTGGTCGCGGTCGAACACGTCCTTGGGCATACAGTAGGTGCAGCGGAAGTTGCAGCGGTCGGTAACCGAGATCCGCAGATCGTGCATCGCACGGCCAAGTTGATCCACTGCAGCGTGGGCAGGGTCGTCTGGCGACAGCGCCATGGGCGCTGGCGAGGGCGCTGCGACGGGGAAGATCGGAATCGGCGGGCGGGCGTTCATGGAGTCGGCGCGAGGCGCAGCGAGCGGCGGTGGATGAAGTTTAGCCGCTGCGCCGAAGGCCGGCGAATGATTCCGCTCAAGAACGGCGGGCCCCTTCCTGCTCGGGGCCCGGCGGTCGATTACAGGCGGAAGCCGGAGATGAGCTTGCGCATCGTGTTGGCCACTTCGTGCAGCCCGCCCAGCGTGTCGCGCACGCCCTGAATCGCGGCGTCGTTTTCGTGCATGCGTCCCGTGATCTGTTCGGCGGACTGTGCCATCAGCGTCGTTGCCTGCTGCTGCTCGCTGGTGGAGGCGGCGATCTCGTCGATCCGCGCGACGGCTTCTGTCATCTTCTGCTGGATCTCGGTCATCTGCCGTGCTGCTTCCTCACTGGCGGATGCGCCCTTGCCGACCGTTTCGATGGTGCCTTCCATGCCAGAGAACGCGCGCCGTGTGTCCTCGTTCATGCCGCTGATCATGTGGGTGATTTCGAGCGTGGCCTTTGCCGTGCGTTCTGCGAGCTTGCGGACTTCGTCGGCCACGACCGCGAAACCGCGCCCCTGTTCGCCGGCACGGGCGGCTTCGATTGCCGCATTGAGCGCCAGCAGATTGGTTTGGTCGGCGATTTCCTTGATGACGTTGACGATCCCGCTGATTTCGTTGGCGCGGCTGCTGACGGTGTGGATCATCTCGCCCAGCGCACGCACCGATTCGGACGAGTGCGAGAACTCCTGAGAAACCTGCGCGATGGTCTTCGCGCCGTGTTCGGACATCTGCCCGGTCTGTTGCACCAATCCGTTCGCCACCGCAGCGCTGTCGGCAATGTGCGCCACCGAAACGGTGATTTCTTCAATCGTTGCAGCGTTCGCACTTGCAGTGTCTGAAAGGCTGGTCGAGTGCTGGGCGAGGCGCTGAACGGTGCCATCAATGTTCTCGACGCCATTCGACAGCCGTTCCGCCTCATTACGCACTTCGAGGAACATGGTCCGTAGCGTATCCAGGAAGCGGTTGAAGGCGGCTGAGGTTTCCGCGATTTCGTCGTTGCCGGAAACGTTGAGCGTCCGCGTCAGATCACCGCCGCCGGCCGAGATCTCCTTCATCAGGTCGCGCAGCGTCGCCAGGCGGCCGAGCATTCGAGTCAGCACCGCGATCAGCAGCGGCAGCGCAATCGCCAGTGCCAGCACGAGGATGCCGAGCGCGGTACCGAGCAACTTGTCCAGCGGTGCCAGCGCACTGCCCTTGTCCACCACCACGCCCAGTGTCAGATCTGTTCCTGGGACCGGGAACATCTCGACGAAGCTCGCAACGCCTTGCACCTTGAGGTCGCTTGCCTGCTCGTTCTTGTAGGCGCCGAGAATCGCTTCGGCCGTGAGCTCAGGTGCGAGTTCGGTCGCGGACTTCTGCAGGAGCTCCTTGCTCGGGTGCACCAGGATCTTGCCGTCCTTGCCGATCAGCATTGCGTAACCCTTGGCGCTGAAGCGCACCGCGAGGATCTGCTGCACCACCCGATCAAGGGTGATGTCCGCGGCAACAACCCCTTTCAGGTTGCCGCCTTCCTTGGCGGCATAGGCGAAGGACACGACGAGCTGCCCGGTCGACGCATCCACGTAAGGTGCGGTCATGATCGGCTTGTCGCTCGCGACGGCCGCGGTGTACCACGGGCGCTGCGTGGCGTCGTAGCCCGCAGGCAGTTGTTGGTTGTCAGTGAAGAGGATCTTCTTGTCGGGGAACCCGACGTAGAAGAGATCGAACTGGCCCGACGCCTTGGCTTGCATCAGTACCGGCATTGGATCGGCCGCCAGCGCCGCCCCGGCGCCGGCTTGGGTTACCTGTGAGCGCGACGCGATCCATTCGCCGGTTGCGGCTGCCGTCGCGCGCGCAACGCCGCGGATCTCGGCATCCATCCGCTGGATCAATTCGGCGCGCATCATCACGTAGATCGCCAGCGTCACCGACAGCAGCGCCGCGAGCATCAGCGCGGCGGTAACGGCGATCAGCTTCCCTCTCAGCGTATTCATCATCGCAAGCCTCACCAGTTGTAAGCGGAGAAAGAACCCAGCATGACCATAACGTCATCATGGGATTGCGACTTGAGGGGGCACTGAGAGGGAGTAGCGGCGGGGCGTGCGGAATGTCGCACCGCGCCGCGCCGGTTGCGGCGTCAGCGCAGCGTGGCGGGAATCTGTTCGCCGGCCGGGAGCCAACCGACGCGCCTCAGGATCGTGGACGCGAGCCAGCAGCCCAGCCACACGGCGTAGAAGGCGAACACGACGTCGCTGGCGAAATGCCCGCCCTGAATGACGCGTACGAACCCGACAACGGTGCCGGATACGGCCGCGATGCCGAGCCAAAGCGCGCGTCGGCGCGGGGCGGCCAGCCAGCCGAAGGCCATCAGCGCAAAGGCGCCCGTTGCATGTCCGCTGACAAACGAGCAATTGCGATCGCACTCTGCGGCGGGTGCCAGTGCCGGCGTGAAATGGCGGGTGCCGCCGAAGGCCTCGATCTGATGCGGGCGTGCACGGCCCCAGTGATTTTTGAGCCCTGCGTCGGCGATCAGCCCCGGCCCCAATGCAAAAGCCAGCGCGAGAAAGCCAAACCAGCGTCGACGCGTGGCCAGCCAACCGTTACGCACGACGAAGCTCGCAAGCCACAGCAGGATCACGGTGATTACGGCGAGGCGCGAGCCGCCCCATACGCCCCAATAGATCGCCTTGACGACGGCGAGGCGGTCGAGCGCAAAACCGTCCTGCGCCGTGAAAAAGAGGCTGGTGATCTGCAGATCCAGCTGCGGCCACACCGTGAACACCAGCGCGGCCAGCGCGAATACCGCCGCGAGCAGTGCGGCCTCGACGCGGCTGGGCATCAGTACCCCTTGAAGCCTTGCATCAACCACACGTCGGTCCGCAGCGCGAAATCCGGGTGCGTTTGAACCTTGAGCATGCCGACCTTCTCGACATGCTCGAAGCGCGCGGCCACTTCCGCTGGGTCACCTTGGGCAAGGAACAGAATGGTGATGCCCTTGGTATCCGGCAATGAGTGGGTCAGCTGGTACTGGTCATGCACCGCGTGCGCAGGGTTCCAACTTGCAATGCGTGGCGACTGCGCGCGCAGCGTGTAGGCGACGTGGGCAAGCAGCGTCCGCTCATCGGCGACGACATAGGCGTCGGGATTTGCGGCGATCCAGGGGGCGACGCCGCGGGCCAGCGAATCCCAGCCCTTCATGCGCTTGAATGGATCGATCTTCGCGGTGAGCGGCCGATGCACCGCAGACAGGATCTGTGGCCATTGATACACCACCACGGCAACCAGCACGTTCAGGCCTATCGCGGCAGCGAGCAGCTTGCGGCGACCCGATGTGCGGGAGAGCCATGCAACCGCCAGCAGCGTGCCGCCGGCGAAGATCGGGCCGGCCCAGTTTGCATTGGCCTCGCTGGAGCTGGCCTGGGCCATCACCAGCAGCAGCAGCGGTACCGAACCGGCGAACAACAGGCGGTCGGCGTCACTGCGCCAAGTGCTGCGCAGTGTGACGATCGCGCCGATGAAGCCGATGGCCAGCAGCGGGCCGATCGAACCGATTTGCGCCCCGATGAACTCCAGCAGGTTGGCGTCCTTGTGCTGCTGCGTGATCTCCGCGGTGTGGCGGAACGTCGGAAAGCCATTTGCCCAGTTCCACCACAGGTTCGGGGCGAGCACGGCGAGCGCGACCAGGGCCGTGATCCAGGGGCCGGGACTCACCAGCTTGCGACGCCCTTCAGGGCTGGTCAGCAGGAGCAGGGCAGCCGTCAGCGCGAAGGCGGCCATCGTGTACTTCGACATCAGGCCCAGGCCGCAGGTCAGACCGAGCAGTACCCAGTCGCGCGCGCGATTGCGCTCCAGGGCGGTATGCAGTGCCCACAGCGAGGCTGTCCAGAAGAACAGCAATAGCGCGTCGGTCGAGATGAAGAGGCTCAGCGCGGTCGTGATCGGCAGCGTCAGGAAGGCCAGTGCCGCGACCAGCGCGGTGCGCGTGTCGTAGAGCCGGCGCCCGAGACCAAACAGCAGCAGGGCGGTTGCGGGGTAGAGCAGCAGCGAACCCGCTTTGACGCCGACCAGCCCGTCACCCAGCCAGGCAGTGCTTGCCTTGATCACGGCGGCGACGAGCGGCGGCTTTGAAAAGTAGCCCCACGCGAGCGCTTGTGACCAGCCCCAGTAGTAGGCCTCGTCAACGTAGAGCGTTGCGCCTGAGTGTGTGATGACCCAGATCCGCCATATCGTCAGCAGCACGATTGCGACCATCAGCGCTGCGAGCGCGGGGCCGGCAGGCGTGCTGGGGCGGTCTTCGGAAAACATGCGTGTCATGCTCATCGTTGTCGAACCAGGCGTACGCCGCCTTCGCTGTAGAGCACGTCGATAGTTGCGTCGGCCGGGATGCGGTCGGCGCGCGTCAGAGCGATTTCACCCGGCAGCGGTGCACGAGCTGGCGCCTGACGTTCGCGGTACACCGCAAAACTCGGCTGGAAGAAGTTCCACTGCACGCCGGGCTCCGGCATGGTGCGTGCCGCGAGTGCGGCGCGCTTGACCGGACCTTGCAGCAGGTCGCCCACGTACGGAGTCACCACGGTGGCAAGCAGCACGCCCTGAATCGCCGCAATGGCAGCGAGCCGCCGCCATGCGGCGGTGCGCCAGAGCATGGTGATCAACACTGCCGCGACCAGTGCGCCGAGGGTCGCTAGGTGATACGAGAACCCGGCCGCTTCACCCGCCCTTGAGAGCTGGGCCACGTAGTACGGATCAGCGATTCGGCCGTTTGCCAGTAGTTGTTGGACGAGCGACGGCAACGCGGCGAAGAACGCGAGCGCAAGGATCGCCGGCAGCACGCCGAGCGCGACGGTTTTCAAGCGCTCGCGATGCAGCGCTACCAGCAGGAACAGTGGCGAGCAACCATAGAGCGCGTAGTGCGGCAGCTTCGTGCCTGAAAGCGAGAAGAACACCAGCACGAAACCGAACCAGATCCACAGGAAGCGGCGCAGCGGATCGGCGGTGTCGCTGCGCACGGCGTTGACTGCGCGCAGCAGCGGCGCAATCCAGGGCAGCAGCAGCAGCGGCACGATGACCGGATAGTAGAAGAGGCTGCCGCCGTGGCCTTCCATCGGACCCGAGAAGCGGCCGACGTTGTGCTTCATGATGAAGCCGTCGATGAAGGCTTGGCCGTGGATCATCAGCGCCGCGGCGTACCATGGTGCCGCCACGGCGATGAGAATCACCCAGCCAACCGGATCGACGACTGCACGCAGCCAGGTTTTGAAGTCGCCGCGGCTGACGCAGTAGGCGAGCGTTACGGCTCCCGGGATCGCCAGTGCGATCGGCCCTTTGGTCAGCACCCCCAGCGCGATCCATAGGTACATCCGCCGCAGCGGCGCGCGCGTTCCGGATTCGAGATGACGCCATGCATCGGTCAGCGCGAGCGCGAGTAGCAGGTTCAGCAGCGCGTCCGCCGTGGCGGCGCGGCCGATCACAAATACCCCAACGCTGGTGGCTGCCACGAGGGCCGCCAACTGCGCCGTTTCACGGCCGAACCGACGCCATGCGAAGTTGCCGATCACCGCACACCAAAGTGCCGCGGCCAGGGCGGAAGGTAAGCGGAAGGCCCATTCCGATACGCCGAACAGCCCCACCGGAATTGCCTGCAGCCAATAGATCAGGATCGGCTTATCGAACCGCGGTACGCCGTTGAGCCAGGTGGAGAGGAAGTCGCCGCGCTCGAACATCTCGCGGGTCGCTTCAGAGAAGGCGCCTTCGTCCACATCGAACAGCGGCGCACCACCCAGGTTCAGCAACAGCAGGACGGCTGGTACAAGGAACAGTACCAGCCGGTCGCGTAAAGTCGGCGCCGGCAAGGTGGCGCTCATTCGGCCTCGGCCTGTCCGGGTTTGTGCCAGGCGTCGCCTTCGTCGGGTTCATCGGGATCGCGCACCCGGTACTGCGAGGCGGCGCCGGATTCGAAGTAGATCCGCGCAAGCGTTTCCGCCAGCACGCCGGTCGAGATGAACTGGAACGACGCGATGATCAGGAAGAAACCCAGCTGCAACAAAGGGCGCTGGCCGATCGATGCGCCGGTGAACAGTTTGAGCGCTGCGAGCCAGCTGAGTATCAGGCCGCCAATCACCCCCATGCCGAGGCCGATGCCGCCGAAGAAGTGGCCGGGGCGAGCGCGGTAGCGCATGAAGAAGAACACCGAGATCAGATCCAGGATCACGCGGAAGGTGCGCGAGATGCCGTACTTGCTCTGGCCGAACTGGCGCGCATGGTGCGTCACCACTTCCTCGGCGATACGGCGAGGGGTTGTGACGGTTGCGAGCCAGGCCGGGATGAATCGGTGCATTTCGCCGTACAGCCGCACGTTCTTGATCACGCTGGCGCGGAAGGCCTTGAGGCTGCAGCCGTAGTCGTTGAGCTTGACGCCGGTGATACGGGCGATCAGGCGGTTGGCGATGCGCGACGGAATCTTGCGCAGCACCATGCCGTCCTTGCGGTTCTTGCGCCAGCCGGCGACGAGGTCGAGGTTCTCGTTCAGCAGGCGGCCGACCATGCGCGGGATGTCGATCGGGTCGTTCTGGAGGTCGCCGTCCATCGTCACGATCACGTCGCCGCGCGCAGCGTCAACGCCAGCCTGCATCGCCGCGGTCTGCTTGAAGTTGCGCATCAGTGACACGACGCGCACATGTGGGCCGTAGTGCCGCGCGGCCGCCTCAAGCTCACCGGGGGTGCCGTCGGAGCTGCCGTCGTCGACGAGAATTAGTTCCCACGGATACGCGTAGTCGTGCAGTGCTTCATGCACGCGCTTGGCGAGCGGCGCGACGTTTTCGGCCTCGTTGTACATCGGCACCACGACCGACAGACGGTGCGGCGGAATGGATACGGGAGCCTGGCTTGTGGCCGGTGTGGCGACAGTGTTCATTGTGATTTTCCGTTTGCATTGGCCGAATGGGGCCCTGCCGGGAGCGCGACGAATGCCGCCGCGCCGGCGCTGACCGCGACCGCGATGATGACGAGGTGCAACGCGAGCGCGGCTTGCAGCCCGTTTGCGAGTGTAATGCCGTGCGGCGTCAGTGCGGCAGCAACGCCGGCTTCGTAAGTGCCGAAACCGGCCACGCCCTGCACCGGAAGGATCGCGGCCAACTCGCCGCCAAGCACGCCTGCACTGGCGAGCAGGCCGGCCTGGCCGAGCAGTGCGCCGAGGAGCAGGGTTTGCGCCGAGAGCTTCACGATCCAGTTCGAGAGCGTCCAGGCCCAGCTGCGAACCGCGCCGCGCGTCGAGTGCGCGAGCGCAATACGGACTTTGGCGAGCTTGCCTTGCCAACCCGGAAGCGGTTCCGCGCCGATCGGATGGGCGCGCGCCCAAGCGGGCACCGCCCAGGCTGCGACGAGCACCGCAATGCTCCACAGCGCACGCAAAACGATATCGAGCCCGGGCCAGACCCAGGCCGCCAGCAGTAGCACGACGAAGGCGTCCTGCATGCGCAGCCAGAGGAGCGAGACCAGCGCGCGGCCCATCGGCACGCCGAATTCGCGTTGCAGCAGCACTGGTAGTGCAATCTCTCCGCCGCGGAACGGCACCACGTTGATGGCGGCGTTATGCGCGGTGGTGACGCGCGCCATGGCCCAGAAGTGCCCCGTCGCGACGTCGGCGAACTCGTCCCGGATACGGGCTGCACGCAGCAGGTAGCTCACCAGAAATCCGCTGAGCGCGAGGGCCAGCGTGGCGGGCGGAATGGTTGCGAGCCGGCTGCCGACGTCGCGCCAGTTGCCGCTGGCGGCAAGCCAGCCGAGCAGAGCCAGCGAGATGGCGAGGGCGATCACGCGTTTGATCATGGCGCCACCTTCTGCGCTCGTTGCGCCCACTGCTCGCGCAGCGCCACAAGGCCGCTGACGAAGGCGAGCGCAGACAGCGCCCACTTCAGCAAGTCTGCCTGCGGATAACCGAGGTTCGTGAATGCCAGGCTGGCGCCCATGATCACCAGAGCGGTCGCCATCACTGCCTGCATGGCAGGGCGTTGCCAGATCAGCCAGCGACGTGACACTGCTTCGCCGGCCGCGCCGGACAGCCAGCCGCCAGCGGCCCCAACCAGTACATCAAGCGGCCAGTGTGCGCCAACCGCGATGCGTGACAGGGCAACCACGATCGCCACCGGCAGCAGCACCAGCGCCAGCCGACCGGGTCGCTGGCTGAAGAACACAAGGGTCGCGGCAAACGCGAAGGCCGTCATCGCGTGGCCCGACGGAAACGAGTTGCGGGTCAGCGTATCGCCGATCACGTGGATCTGATCCGCTGCGAGCACCGCGGCGGGGCGGGCGGCATTGAGCAGCGGCTTGATGGTGTGCGTAAAGATGCCGCCGAAGGCGCCGGTCAGCAGCGCGGCGGCCATCAGACGCGGGTGCTTGGGCAGCGTCGGGGCGATCAGCGCGTAGGCGCAGGCGCCGGTGCCGAGTGCCGTCGCCCATGACCAGAAGTGCTCCGGCAGCGATTGGGCGGCGGCATTGAGCGCAACGAAAACCGGGACGTTGGCGCCGGCCATGAGCAGCCAGACCGCCGCGCCCAGCAAGATGGCTGGCGGCAGCCAGATCAGCAGGGGGCGCAGCAGTGTGGTGGGCGCCGCGGGCGCGTCGGATTCGGGCATCGACTCAGAATGTCGGAAAAACCGTTAATTCTAACATCGGAGCCCGCCGGGCCCGGTTTGCCGATCAGAGCGCGACGAGACTCTGGCGGCCCCACCATTCCCCGCCGGGGGCAAGTTCCACCGGCTTGCCGATCGCGCCGTGCTCGATACACAGCATGCGGCGGAAGCCCAGCGGTGTCATGTCCGGGAGCGCCGCCGACAGATGCTCCCAAGGGTTCCAGATCACGGCGTCGGGCAGGTTTTCGGCAGAAACCCCCAGCGCGCGGCGATGCTCGCTGAGCAACAAGGGCTTCGTTGCGTCGAAGTAGATCCGGTCGGTCTCCGCCTCGATCATCAGTTCGGTGCCGGTCTCCTTGTGCTCGGTGCCGCGGGTGGCGTCGAGGTAGCGCAGGCCACGCAGGCCTTCGATCTTGCTCTCTTCGACTTCCTTGGTTGCGAGGTAGCTGTGAAGCGCACAGGTGAAACGCAGCGGTTCGTCGCCCGGGTTGTGCACGCCCAGTTCCACGTCCAGTCTTTGGCCGGTCACGACGACGGTCAGCTCCGCGCGGAAGGCGTGGGGCCAGATGGCCCGCGAGATGTCATCGTCACTGATCGAGAGCGTAGCGGTGGCGAAATCCTTCTCGGCGCGTGCGGCGTCGACATCCCACGCGACTGTGCGCACGAAACCGTGTTTGGGCAGTGGGCCCCGCGAACCAAACTGCGGGAAACAGACCGGGATGCCGCCGCGGATCGGTACACCCGCCTCGAAGCGCGCGCGTTCGCTGAGGAACAGGCGCTCTTCGCCGCCAGCCGGGATCCAGCTGATCACCTGCGCACCGTGGCGCATGATCGTGACCTGCGCCCCGTCACGGGCGGTCAGGCGGATAGCGGGCAGGCCGTTGAATTCGATGTGCTGGACGGCGTCGTTCATTCGGGGTGAATCCTTAAAGACTGAAGCTGGCCGCGGATTGTGCGACCTCGTTCCGGCGGAAACAACCCTCGGCGTGGTCATTCACCATGCCAACGGCCTGCATGAAGGCGTAGCAGGTGGTGCTGCCGACAAAGCGGAAGCCGGCTTTGCGCAGCGCGCGACTCATCTGGTCGGATACTGCATTGGTCGCCTGCGGCGCGGCACCGGGGGCCGGGGATTGCGGGCGTCCATCGACGAAAGACCACAGCCATTTCACTGGATCCACGCCACCATTCTGCAGCGCAAGCCAGGCGCGCGCGTTGCCGATGGTTGCCTCGATCTTGCCGCGATGGCGCACGATGCCCGGGTCCGCGAGAAGGCGGGTGACGTCGTCGTCGCTGAAACGCGCGACCTTGGCCGGATCGAACCCCGCGAACGCGCGCCGATAGCCTTCCCGCTTGCGCAGAATCGTCAGCCACGACAACCCCGCTTGCGCACCTTCCAGCGTGAGGCATTCGAACAGCGCGTTGGCGTCGGCGAGCGGCACACCCCATTCGGTGTCGTGATAGTCCAGGTACAGCGGATCGCTCGTGACCCAGGTGCAGCGGGCGGGCGCGTCGCACATCGCGATCAGATCTCGAACTCGTCGACCACTTGCAGCACGCGGAACTGCGGAATGCCTGCGAGCTTGCCGATCAGGGTCATGATCGCTTGCTTTACATGCGGGGCATTCATGTGGCGATTGAGGGAGGCCTCGTCGGCCCACACCTCGATGGTGTTGATCCGCATCGGGTTGGTGGTGTCGCGATACAGGTCGTAGCGCAGGCAGCCGTCCTCCTGGCGGGTCAGTACGGCCGCAGTGCGCAGCACCTGGATGACCTCGGATTCGTGCTGGGGCACGATCTCGGCCAGGGTGATGACGTGGATGCGGGGCTTGCTCATTCGGGGGCTCCGGGGGATTGGTAGGCCTGGATATCGAGGCTACCGAGTTTAATCGAGGTGTCTTCCGGATCGTTCGTGAGCTTGAATCCGATCTTGCGCACGAACCGCAGCATGCGGTCGTTGTCGGTCAGGAAGATGCCCTTCATTTCGAGCAGGCCGCGCTCTTTCGCGCTCAGGATCAGGATGTCCATCAGGCGTTGCGCGAGGCCGCTGCCCTTGGCGTCGTCGGACACCACGATGGCGAACTCGCAGCTCTTGCCGTCCGGGTTTGCGGCGTAGCGGCACACGCCCAGTTCGTATTCGGCGCCGTCGCGCTCCGTGGTTGCGACGAAGGCCATCTCGCGGTCGTAGTCGATCTGCGTGAGTTTCGCGAGCATCTGCGGAGGAAGCTCCGACAGCGCGCTCATGAAGCGGTAGTACTTCGTCTCGGGCGAGAGGCGGCGTACGAATGCCTGCTCGAGCACCGCGTCCTCCGGCATGATCGGCCGCACCACCACGGGCGTGCCGTCGCGCAAGCTGACGTGCTGCACGAGGTTGCCGGGGTAGGGGTGGATCGCCATGTGATCGTAGCGCCCGGCCTTCTTCGGCACGCGGCCAACGACGATACGCACATCGACCGCGACGACTTCCTGCTCATCGGCAACCAGCGGTTGGATATCGACCGAGCGCACCCAGGGCAGCTCGCAGACCATTTCCGACAGGCGCAGCAGGACGAATTCGAGCCGCTCCATCGCGATCGCCGGCAGACCACGCCAATCGCCCAGCTTGGCCGCGATGCGGTGAGACCGCACCAGATCCTTGGCGAGAAAATCGTTCAACGGCGGCAGTGCGACGGTGCGGCCTTCTAGGCTTTCCGCATCAACGCCGTGTTCGCCGAACGAAATGACCGGCCCGAACACCGGGTCGCGCGATACGCCGAGCAGCAGCCCACGGGCGCTTGCGATATCGATCCGCGGTTCGATCGTGATGCCGTACGACGTGCTTTCGTCGTCGCGACTGCGCAGATCGTCCATCAGTTCTTCAAAGGCAAGGTGTGTCGCCACCGCGCTTGCCGGGAAGCGTTTCGGGCCCGCGCTGATGCGCTGCTGCAGCATGGCGTTGGGCCGCATGGTCACCGGGAAGCCGATGTCGTAAGCCATCGTCACCGCTTGCGCCGCGGTTTGCGCAACCAGCGTGCGCCGAACCGGGATGCGGAATGCGGCCAGCACCTGGCGGGCTTCGCTTCGGGTAAGCGTGGTGCGGCCGGTTTCGATCGCGTTCTCGATCACGGCGCGCGCGCCGGCAACGTCCGGCGGCTCGAGGTTCGAGAGCGGTGCCGGCACCTGAGTCAGCAACTTCTGGTTCTGGTAGTAGGCCGAGATCTGCGAGAAGAGGTCGATTGCCGGCTCTGGCGTGCGGAAGCTCGGGATACCCGCGGCGACGAACAATTCACGCGCGGCGGCCACCTGCGATTCGCCCATCCAGCAGCAAAGAATGGGCTTCTCCGCCTTCTTGTCGATCTCGACGACACGTTGGGCCACTTCGATCGGCAAGGTCATCGCCTGCGGCGTCAGGATCGCCAGCACCCCGTCGACGCCAGGGTCGGCAAGGACGGTCTCAAGCGTGCGCGCGTAGCGGTCCGGGTCCGCGTCGCCGACCATGTCGATAGGATTGTCGTGCGACCAGGCGCGCGGCAGATCGCGGTTCAGCGTGGCCACCGTTTGCGGTGAGAGCTCCGCCAGCGGAATGCCGAGGTCTCCGGCGCGGTCGGCAGCCATGACCCCCGGGCCGCCGCCGTTGGTGATGATCGCCAGACGGTTGCCACGCGGGCGGAAGCGGGTGAACAGCGCCTGCGTGGCGGCGAACATCTGCGTCAGATATTTCAACCGGATCACACCCGCACGGCGCAGCGCCGCGTCGAACACGATGTCCTCGCCAACGATTGCACCGGTATGCGAGTGCGCCGCGCGCGAGCCGGAAGGATGCCGGCCCACCTTGATCACCATGATCGGTTTGGCACGGGCGGCGGTCCGCAGCGAACTCATGAAACGCCGTGCATCGCGGATACCTTCGATGTACAGCAGGATGCTCTCGGTGCGGAAGTCCCAGATCAGGTAATCGAGGATCTCGCCGAAATCCAGATCGCACGAGCCGCCGAGCGACACCACGTTGGAGAAGCCGACGCCGGTGGTCTTGGCCCAATCGAGAATCGCAGCGCACAGCGCGCCAGATTGCGAGACGAAACCGATACTGCCTGCCTTCGGGGCGGCGTGGGCAAAGGTGGCGTTGAGCCCGGCAATCGCACGCGCAATGCCAAGGCTGTTGGGGCCGAGGATGCGCACGCCGTGCTTTTCCGCAAGGCGCACGATGTCGCGTTCCATCGCGGCGCCATCAGCACCGCTTTCGGAGAAACCCGCGGAAAGGATGACTGCGGTGCGTACCCGAGCCTTGCCGCATGCGGCAACCACATCGGGCACGGTTGGCGCTGGCGTGGCGATGACGGCGAGGTCGACCCGTTGCGGCACATCGCCAATGCTGTGCACGCAGGGCGCGCCAAGAACGTCCTGGTATTTCGGGTTGACCGCGTAGAGCTTGCCCTTGAAGCCGCTCTCCTGCATGTTCTTGACGAGCACTTGGCCGAGCGCGCCCTCGCGCGGCGTGGCGCCGATGATTGCGACCACCTGTGGCGCAAAGAGTGGTGTGAGGTAGTGTTGCTCGTCCATGCTGACACCCGATCCGGTTGTTGGCGGCATCGTAGGCGGCGCGGCTGACAGCACACTTGCGATGGGTCATCCGGCCGAGGTTGCGGGCCGGGTCGGCCGCGCAAGGCTATTGTCTTCGGTTTGGCGCGCGCCTGCTTAGTCTTGCGCAGGCGGGCGGCAAAGAAAATGGTGGCGGCAATGTTAAACAAGGATTCCGCTCTGCAAGGCAGCGGCCAAACCATCGGTGAACCTTCGCCCTGGGTGGTGGCTCAAGCGGGCCTGCTGCCGCAGGGCCGGGTGCTTGATCTCGCGTGTGGTTGTGGGCGGCACGCGCGCTGGCTGGCGGCAAAGGGTTGGCCGGTTCTGGCGGTTGATCGCGACTCGCTGGCCCTGGATGGCCTTGCAGATGTGCCGGGCGTCGAGACGCTGTGCTGCGACCTGGAGGGCGAGCGCTGGCCGCTCGCCGGGCAGGTATTCGCCGGCGTGGTTGTGACGAACTACCTCTACCGGCCCCATCTTCCGAGCCTTGCGGCCATGCTACTGCCGGGCGCAGTGCTGATCTACGAGACATTCATGCTGGGGCAGGCGCGGTTTGGCCGGCCGAGCAACCCGGATTTCCTGCTCGCGCCCGACGAGTTGCATCACTGGGCGATTGAGTGCGGGCTCGATGTGTTGGCCTTCGAACAAGGCGAGCAGACTGTGCCGCGCCCCGCGTGCGTGCAGCGTCTGTGCGCGCGCCGGCCTTCGCCCGGGACTATGATCTAAGGGGCGATACCCCTTCCACAACGGAGCGATGCGATGAGCTTATGGATTGCGAACATTAACCCCGAGGCTACGGACGACGACATTCGCGAACTGGTCCGCAAGTACTGCGGTATCGAAGTGCCCGAAATCCGCCGTGAACCGGGCGACGGTAGCCGCCCGGCCGCCCAGTTGATCTTTCCCGACGTCAACAACACCGTGCTGCAAGAGTTTCAGAAACGCCTGCACGGCATGTTCTGGAAAGATCGAACGATCAGCGTTCAGATCATGTAAGTGCCTTGATCAACTCGCCGGCCGCGGCCGCCAGGCTGGCCGGCGAAAGATCGTTGAGGACAACCGGGCGTGCATCCGCAAAGCGCCCGTAGTTCTTGTTCTGCGAGCGCTTGTAGAGCGGGTCGTAATGCTGGTCGATGAACGCAGCGAAGAGCTCCGGCAGATTGCCGGCGGCGGCGAGCTGCTTCCACTCGTCCAGCGTGGCGTTGCTGTGAAAACTCCGCAGGCAATCGATGCGTTGCTGCAGGTCTTCGACGTCGTCACCGAGGTAGGCGTAGTCGCCAAGCAGGAAGTCGATCCGGGCGTCGCGGCTTGCTTCTACCGCCACACACTCACTCGCGCGCATCCGCTCGATCAGCGGCTCTGGCACCTGAATGACGCCGATCTTGCGGCTCTCGGCTTCGACGAAGACCGGCCGCTCCGGCGCGAAGCGGGATAGTTGCTCACAGAGCGCTGTCTCGAAGGCTTTCTGGCTTGGCTGGTCGATGCCTGGCAGGCGCCCGAGGACCGATCCCTTGTGTTTCGCGAGCCCCTCCAGATCCAGCACCTGTGCGCCCTGTTCGGAGAGCGCGTCGAGCAGGCGGGTCTTGCCACTGCCCGTGGCGCCACAGACGACGACAAAACGCAGCGTAGGTGGCAGCGCTTCAATACGATCGATGACATGGCGGCGGAACACCTTGTAGCCGCCTTCGAGTTGGCAGGCATCCCAGCCGATCATGCGCATCCAGGTCGTGAAGCTGCCACTGCGCTGCCCGCCGCGCCAGCAGTAGAGCAGCGGCCGCCAGTCCTTGGGCTTGTCCTGGAAATGCTTGTAGAGATGGCGGGCAATGTTCTCCGCCACCATCGCGGCGCCGAGTTTGCGTGCCTCGAATGCCGATACCTGTTTGTAGATCGTGCCCACCTGGGCACGTTGTTCGTTGTCCAGCACCGGGCAGTTGATCGCGCCGGGGATGTGATCGTCAGCGAACTCGGCTGGCGAACGGACGTCGATAATCGCGTCGAAGTTCGCGAGATCGGCAATGCGGGCAATGCCGCGGGGTGTCTGCATGAAAACTCCGGAAAGCGGGTGTGCGGCAGGCAGGTAAAATCAGCGGATTCTCCGCCAAGGTCCGGATATGGATATCAAACTTACGCAATTTTCCCATGGCGGCGGCTGCGGCTGCAAAATCGCGCCGGCGGTGCTGTCGCGTCTGCTCGCCAGCGCACCCGCTGGAATTGTGCCGCCCGCACTGATGGTGGGCAACGAAACCTCAGACGATGCGGCGGTGTATCGCCTCAACGACGAGCAAGCGCTGGTCGCGACGACGGACTTCTTCACGCCTATCGTCGACGACCCATACGACTTCGGCCGCATCGCGGCGACCAACGCGATCTCTGACGTTTACGCGATGGGTGGTCAGCCGATCATGGCGCTCTCCTTGGTCGGCATGCCGCTCGACAAACTGCCGCTTGAAGTGGTCGGGCGCATCCTCGAAGGTGGTGCGGCGGTATGCCGCGAGGCCGGCATTCCGATCGCCGGCGGCCATTCGATCGACATCCCCGAACCGATCTACGGCTTGGTGGCGCTGGGTTTGGTGCATCCGGACCAGGTCAAGCGCAACGCCGATGCGCAGGCGGGTGACGTGTTGATCCTTGGCAAGCCGTTGGGTGTTGGTGTTCTCAGCGCCGCCTTGAAGAAAGGTCGGCTTGATAGCGCTGGCTACGCCGAGATGATCCGCCATACGACAAAGCTCAACCGGGTTGGCGTGCAGCTTGCGAAGATGGACTTCGTGCACGCACTGACCGACGTCACCGGCTTCGGTCTTGCCGGGCATCTGCTTGAGATCGCCCGCGGATCGCGGCTTGCCGCCGCGGTTGCGTTTGATGCATTGCCGCTGATTGAGCAGGCGGTGGCGTTTGCGAAGGAGGGCATGGCCACCGGTGCGACCGGGCGCAACTGGAACGGCTATGGCGCCGACGTGCTGACGCCTGACGGTTTCGAGCCCTGGCAGCGCACGCTGGTGACAGACCCGCAAACCTCAGGTGGGTTGCTTGTGAGCTGCGCGCCTGACGGTGTCGAAGCGGTACTGGCAGCCTTTCGCGCCGATGGCTTTGGTGAGGCTGCGGTAATCGGTCAGTTGCTGGAAGGGCCGCCCTTGGTCCGCATCGCGTGATCGCAGCGCGATCGCTCAGCGCTTGAGCAACGGTTTGAGCGCTGGCCAGATATTGTCGAGCACCCGCGGTTGCGCTGCGGCCGTGGGGTGCAGGCCGTCTGCCTGAAAGTATGTGTTTGTCTGCGCAAAACCTTCCATGAGGAAGGGCACGAGCGGCGTCCCTTCGGCTTTTGCGACGTCGGCAAACGTGTTCCGGAACTTTTCCGTGTAGTCGGGGCCGTAGTTCGGCGGCAGGCGCATGCCCACAACGACGACCTTGGCGCCGGACTTTTTCGCCAGGCGAACCATCTCGCTGAGGTTCTCTTGCATGGGTTTGAGCGGAAGGCCGCGCAGGCCGTCGTTGGCGCCAAGTTCGAGAATCACGATTGCTGGTTTGTGCTGTGCAAGAGCGGCTGGCAGGCGTGTGCGACCGCCGGCTGTGGTTTCGCCGCTGACACTGGCATTCACGACGGTGTAGCGGTAACCGGATGTGTCGAGGCGCTTCTGGAGCAGACTTGCCCAGGCTTCGTCCTGAGTGCGCAGACCGAAGCCGGCGGACAGGCTGTCGCCAAACACGAGAATCGTGGCCGCATGGCACACTCCGGAGCACAGACAGACAAGCGCAACAATGGAACGCAACATGAACCCGAATACCTCGCTGGTGTTGGAAGCGGTGGATCTGCTCAAGCGCGTCGACGGCGTCGACGGCGAGCTGACGATTTTGCAGCAGATCAGCTTTTCGGTGGGTGCAGGCGAGACGGTGGCGGTGGTGGGCGAGTCGGGTTCGGGCAAGAGCACCTTGCTGGGTCTGCTTGCCGGCCTCGATGTTCCATCGTCGGGGACCGTCAAGTTGCGTGGAACAGATTTGTTCCTGTTGAACGAAGACGATCGTGCTCGCATGCGTGGCGAGGCGCTCGGCTTCGTATTCCAATCCTTCCAGTTGCTGCCCGCGCTGACGGCGCTGGAAAACGTCATGATGCCGCTCGAGCTTGCCGGACGGCGTGACCCCACCCCGGTGGCGAACCGTTGGCTCGATCGGGTCGGGTTGTCGCACCGGGTTGGCCACTATCCGAAGCATCTTTCGGGGGGCGAGCAGCAGCGCGTTGCGCTCGCGCGCGCCTTCGCCGTGCAGCCCGCGGTGCTGCTGGCGGACGAGCCCACTGGAAACCTTGATGCGGCTACCGGCCTGCAAATTGCCGATCTCATGTTCGACATGAACCGCGAGGCCGGCACGACGCTGGTGCTCGTAACACATGACGAACGCCTTGCAGCGCGTTGCTCCCGCGTGATTCGTCTTGCTGCCGGGCAGCTTTTGAGCGACACGCTCGCCGCTGCGGCGTGATGCTCGGGCGTTAGGGGCTCAGACTCTCGCGGGCGAGATGCCCCGTCTTCACGAAGATCAGGCAACCCTCATCGCTGAACGGCGTGTGCTCGGACTGGTGCGGACTGCGTAGCCAACTACCGGCGGGGTAGCTGCCGTGCTCGTCCTGAAATGTACCTTCGAGCACCAGAATTTCCTCGCCTCCCCAGTGGCAATGCCGCTTGAACTGCGTGCCGGGCGCCCAGCGCACCAGCGCCACATGTTCCGTGCCGAAGCTGTGCAGTGGAAGCACACTCAAACCGGGAACGAGGCCCGGATGCCAACCCGCCTGCTCGGTGTCGATCACCACGCGCTGCGAATCCTCGGGGTCGAACTGGCAGAGTTTCACAAACAGCGTGCAGCCCAGGTCGCTGTAAGGCCCGTGGCGTGATCCGACGGGGTTCCGGATGTAAGTGCCGGCGGTGTAGTTGCCGCGTTCGTCCGAGAACACGCCTTCAAGTACCAGAATTTCTTCGCCGCCCGGATGGTCATGGGGCGGGAAGGCTGAGCCGGCTGCGTAGCGGACGACGGAGGTCGCGCGCCCTTGTTCTTTGCCGTTCCGATCCAGCATGCGTCGCTCAATGCCCACGGAGGGTGACGCAACCCAGCCGGTATCGTCAGGCAGCACAACAGCACGTTGGCGCAAGTCAGCGTGAAGGTTCAATTTGAATTGCCTTGAATGTGCAAACTGCGGGCGCCGACCAAGCGGCAAGGGTCGGCTGGTTCTGCGGTGCCGACAGGAAGCAGACAGGTGGATTGGCTCGCGGTTCCTGAATGAGACCGAAGCCCGCGGCCATCTTGCGACTACTGTTCGGTCGGACACTCCAGTTCGGACAAGTCGACCATCGATACCAGGGCGCTGCGCTGCCCCTTGCGTGTCAGCACGCCTTGGCGGCGGAGCTCGCTGATCGATCGGCACACCGTTTCGGAAGCCAGGCCGGTGATGTCTGCCATGTCGCAAAGCTTTGGCAGGGCAAGCTTCGTCGGTAGCAGGCCAGCGTTACTGCCACCTGCGAGCAGCAACATCAGGCGACGTACCCGTTCGAGCGGTTGACCGGTGCGAATTGCGATTAGATCGGCGGCACGCTGCTCGGCGGAGATGAGTGTCCGGAGCACTGCGCGTTTACCGGCGTCCGCGAGCGGCATGCGCCACGGCTCGATTGCGCATTCAGTCAGGGCGGTCGCCTGGAAGGCGTAGTTTGCGTCGAGCAGCGTTTCTATCCCCAACAGGTCACCGGCGAGTGCGAGACTCGCGAACTGGTTTTCGCCTTGCTCGCTGCGATCGAGGCGAACGATGCCTGAGACCAGCTGCCACGGCTGTCCCCTGTCGCCTTCGAAATAGATGCACTGTCCGCGCGTGATGCGGCGAATCCTGCATGGGCGATTGAGTGCGGCCGTTGGCTTGGCCTGCAAGGTCTGGAGGGACATGCCTCGTACTCCACTGCTGCGCGGGGTGCTTGCCCGGAGGTGCGAACCCGTTGCGGATTGCTGCGAATCCGGATCTGTCTTGGGCCGAGCATGTCGGCGAAATCGGCACTGATCGGAAGCGTGCTTCGCCGATGCGGCGCACCACGCGTCACGCCATCCAGTGCCGGGCGTATCGCTGTCTAAGCAAAATGCGGGCGAGTTCAGGGTGTGTTTAGAATTGTTTGTTGCGCCAATGGCTTAGCGTTTCATGCCGGCGTTTGCCAAAGTACGGGCGCTGCCGAAGGCGGGGTATTGGCAGCGTGTGGCAGTTCCTGGCAGTGAATGGCAGTAAGTGTCATCATGCTGGCTGCCACCTGATGGATTTGTCATGACCCCACCCGAGCAGCCCATTGCGGAACTGATGTCCTTGCTGGATGCGGCCCCTGATCCGCATGTGGTACTCGATTCGCATTGCCGGATTCTCGCGGCGAACGCCGCGTACCGCGCACAGCTTGCGGATGGGCGAAACGTGGTCGGCCTGCGTTGCTTTGAGGCCTTCCACCAGTTCAAGGTGCCTTGCGACCAAGCCGGCGAGGTGTGTCCGCTGGCGCGCAGCCGCCAATCCGGCCAGCGCGAGCGTGTGCTCCATCTGCATCACACGCCGCGCGGGGAAGAGCATGTTGATATCGAGCTGACGCCAATTCGGGACGCCAGCGGCCAGATCCGCTACTTCGTCGAGCGGATCGCAGCCTTGCCGGTGCCGCGCGCGCCCGGGAGCCAGCACGGTTTGATCGGCAGCGCGCCGGCCTTCATGCAGATGCTCGAGCTCGTCGCACGCGTCGCCGGTTCCGACGCCACGGTACTGCTTGAAGGTGAGTCCGGCGCCGGCAAGGAATTGGTGGCACAAGCGATTCACGATGGCAGCCGGCGGGCCACTGGGCCCTTTGTGCCGGTCGACTGCTCAGGTATTCCGGAGAGTCTGTTCGAGAGCGAGCTGTTTGGGCACGAGCGGGGCGCTTTTACCGGCGCCAACACTGCGCGCGCCGGGCTTGTGGAAGCCGCGAACGGTGGCACGCTGTTTCTTGACGAGGTTGGCGAAATCCCGCTGACGATGCAGGTGAAGCTGCTTCGTCTGCTGGAGACGGGCACCTATCGCCGTGTCGGCGCAACCGAGGGGCGGCGTGCAGATCTTCGCGTCGTTTCGGCAACCAATCGATCGCTGCGAGAGATGGTCGGCGCGCAGCAATTCCGCGCTGATCTCTACTATCGGCTCAATACGTTCCCGATTCGCGTGCCAGCGTTGCGCGAACGCCGTTCCGACATTGCCGCCCTGGTGCCGGCTTTGCTCAAGCGGGTAGCGCCGCAGCGCAATCTGGCGCTATCGGCTCACGCCATGCAGAAGCTTGAGCGCTATGACTATCCGGGCAACGTTCGCGAATTGCGGAATTTGCTCGAACGGGCGAGTCTGATGTGCGATGGCGACACCATTACGCCGGAACACTTGCCCGACATGCTTGAGTCGGGCGCCTTGCCGACTACGGCGCTTCGCGTCGAGCCCGTGAGTGACGACAGGCTGGTAGCAATGCTGGCCGCTTACTCGGGGTCGCGCAAGGCGCTCGCCCGGTCGCTGGGGCTCAGCGAGCGAACGCTCTATCGGCGAATCAGCGAGTTGCGGGCGGCCGGCAAATTGGCGTCGGACGGCTTGACCTGAGTCGGCGCGGGCGTCGTCCGGTCGCCGTTCGTTCTGTCTGCTTGCGTCAGCGTCGCGCAATCGGCCGCCGGAGGGTGATCAATCGGCGATCGCGCGCTGGTACGCCAGGCCCGTGTTCAACGCACTGACGATCTTCTTCGCGGTGGGCGCAAGCGCCGTGAATTCGGCCGCGCTGCAGTCGCTATGCGGCGGATTCCATACGAACGTGCGTTTCGCGGTCACGATGTCGTTGGTCTGTTTATAGCTTGCATCGAACTGCATACCGTTGGCCGAGATATGTCGGTCGCGCGGCAGGCGCAGGACGGAGACGCCGGTATCGAATCGGACTGTGATGGTCTCATCCACCTTGACCGGGCGACACACACCGGGGCGCGTGCGAGTGGTCGCGTAGAAGCGTCCGAGCAGCACGGGTACCGCAACGGACCCTGAGAATGCAGCATCGAGTGACATCACGCCGATCTCCTCTCCGCTGAGGAAATTCTCGATGTGTTGGGTGTTGCGGTAGCTGACCCTGGACTGTTGGTCGTCGGAAATCTCGACGAGGTCGGCCGTTCCGCTCAGACGGTAACGCCGCAACTGCTCTTCGGCCCATTCCTTTTGTTTGCCTTGGCCAAGGCCACGGTACCAATTCCGAACCATCACGCTTGAAATGCCGTGTGCGCTGACCTCGGTGCTTCGCTCGCCCGAGCCGTCGCTATGGACGGTCACATGGGTTGTCCGGATTTCGGTGTTGTTCTCGGGCGTGTCCATCGGAGTGCGCGCCGGGTTGTCCGCGCGGTAGGCAAGGATGACCGGCTTGTCGATTTCATTCGCTGGGAGCAGTCCGAACGGCACGGTTTCCGCGGTGGCGTCCACGTAGAGGCCCAGCGCGGGGATGTGGGTGATGACATGGTCGAAGCGGAGCAGCGGGATGCCCGGAAGGCGGTATTCGTCCGGGCCCGCGAAGATCAGCGCGGGGCTGCTCTCAATGCCGGCAGCGCGCAGCAAGGCTTCAAGGATGACGACGTGATCCTTGCAGTCGCCATACCGGTTCTCGAGTATCCAGTCGGTCGAATGGGGCCGCCATGCGCCGTTACCGATATAGGTGGCAACGTAACGGATGTTCTTGCGCACCCAGTCATAAATTTGCTGCGCCTTGGCGCGAGGTTCTGTCGCACCTTGTGTGATTTTGCTGGCGAGCGCATGCACTGCGGGCGACATTACGACGCTAGGGCGGTGCTCGGCTGCGTACGCAACACCGATCTCATCCCACGATTTCAGGTTGCCGACGAACACATGCGGATTCTCAAGGGTGGCGTCGGCCTCGGCTTGCTCGGGCGTTCGGATTTCCTTGTTCGTGTAGGTCCAGCGCAGGTGGCGGCCTGTGGCATCGCTCTCGTCACGCACCAGCAGCACACGGTGTGCTTCGACCTGCAAGGCAAGCCCGGGTGGTGCGTCGACGGTCACGGTGGCGGCGCCAATTGGTACGGAGTCCGAAACGGACTCTACCAGCGAAAGTACCCCTTTCAGCACGGGTTCCTTTTGCGTGTGGCGCCATTTCAGATGAACGCGGTCGCCCGGTGCGAGGTCGGGAAAAGTGATCGACGTGACTTGATGGTCACGGAAAGTCTTCTCGCCGAGAATCCCGTCCTGCGTCTCGATGGCGTCAGGCTTTACCGGAATTCTGCGACCGTCGCTCTTGATCGTTTCCGCGATGAGCACATCGAATGCCTGTTGTTTCGTGCTGTGCGAGAACATCCGCTTGCCCAGCATTCGGGCGCCATCCGGCGTGAGGGCATGGGTCGTTTCTTCGGCCTCGGCGATGTAGTCACCACTTGAGCCGAGCGTGTAATGGACATCGTAGCGGTCGACGGCGAAGTGGCCTTGCGGCGGTGCGGATTCGTTGGCGCGTACGGACAGCGTTGTGCAGCAGGTCAGCAGCACCAGGGCAATGCGGATCAATTGAGGCATGGTTGTGGGGGGTACGCGGCAGCAGGGGGGCGTGCGAAAGGAATTAGGGTAGGTGACACAAAACACCGGACGCCTGATCTTGCGCCGGTCGGGGCGCTGGAGCGAAGCGAATGCTTCACGCCCAGGCGCCTCAACCTCCTGATTGCCGTGATTAGCGTCGGCGGTTCAACCCATTCTGCGCCGCAGGATTGCGCTGGCTTGGTCGACCACGAGCGCGAGCGCGAGCATGGCGACGATGACACTGCAGGCATTGTCGAGGCGGAACAGCGAGAGCTCGTAATAGAGCAGTTGACCCAGCCCGCCGGCCCCAACAAAGCCCATCACCGCCGCCATGCGGATATTGATCTCCCAGCGGTAGAGCGTGTAGGCAAGCCATTGAGGCGCTACTTCCGGCAGCGCGCCATAGAGGAACGCGAGCGCGCGCGGGGCGCCGCTGGCCCTTAGTGCAGCCTCGGCTGCCGGCGGCGCGTTCTCCAGTGCTTCGGCATAGAGCCTACCGAGTACGCCGCCGGTATGCAATGCAAGGGCGAGCGCACCCGCGAAGGGGCCGAGTCCAGCCGCGAGCACCGTGATCGTTGCCCAAACCAGCTCAGGTACTGCCCGCAGCAGGTTCAGGACGAAGCGGGTCAGTGCTTTGGCTACGGCACCGATGCGACCTGCAGCCGGCAGGGCGAGCGCGATGCCGATGAGCGCGGCGAGCACGGTGCCGACCAGGGACGTGGCCAGTGTTTCGACGGCACCGCTGCCGATCTTTGCCAGCAGTGTGGTGTCGTGGGCCGGCGGCAGGAACTCGCGAAGAAAGCGCGCAATGTCGCTGCCCGCGCGATCGCCGAACAGCGCACCGAGATCGAGCCCGATATGGCGCCACGATGCCAGGCAGGCCAAGGCCGCGATCAGGCCAAGCGCCCAGCCGTTCAGCGCCCGGCGACGGCCATCCGTGCGGGTGTTGGCCATCCAGCGGCGCAGCACGTCAGACAAGGCATCGGCGAACAGCACCAGCAGAAGGAAGGCAGTCAGGATGCTGGCGATCTCGCCGCCGTTGAAGGCCTTCATCGACTGGTCCATCAACTGGCCAAGGCCGCCCGCGCCGACCAGCCCCATCACCACGGCTGCGCGCAGCGCGCACTCCCAACGATAGACCGTGTAGGACAGCAACTCGGCTGCGGCAACGGGTAGCAAGCCGTACATCAACGCGTCGAGACGGCTGCCGCCGGCGGCAAGGATCGCCTTGGCGGGCCGGCGGTCGGCGGAGTCGAGGATCTCGCCGAACACCTTGGCGAGCATGCCGCCGTAAGTCAGCGCGAGTGCAAGCACGGCGGCACTGGGCCCAAGGCCGAACACGCGTACGAAAAGCAAAGCCCATACAAGCTCAGGAACGCCACGCAGCAACAGGGTCAGCGCACGCAGCGCTTGTCGCAACGCAGGGCGCCACAGGCCGCTTGGTGACGGGCCGATCGCGGTGACGGAAAGCGCGGCGGTGCTGCCAATCGCGAGCGGTATCGCTATCAGCAATGCGAGCAGCGTGCCGACCGTGGCGATTGCGAGCGTCTGGAGCACAGCGTCGCCGAGCAGACCGAGGAAGAAGCTGTCGTGCGCCAGCGGCCAGAAGCCGGCGATAAAGCTGCTGACGACGCGCAGGTTGGCGGGCTCAACCAGGGCCGCGGGATTGACGCCGGCGACATGACCGATCGGCCATGCCAGCATGAGCGCCAGCATGCTGAGCAGCAGCCGGTGCGTGAGCGCAGGATCGCGCACGTCGCTGTTCAGCAACATGGCAGGCCGGTTGCGCTGACGCGCGGCGTCACGACGTGGGCGGCACCTGGCTCGCCCGGCGTAACTCGTTCCGATGCGTAGAGCGACTTGAGGTCGTCTTCGCTTACCGCGCTGGCGGGCTTGTCGAATGCGATGCGGCCATCGCGCACGCCGACAATGCGCGGAAAGCGCGCGAGCGCGAGTTCCACGGCGTGAAGGCTGGCGATCAGCGTGGCGCCGCGGGTGCGTGCGTCGTCGCAAAGCACGGCGAGCGTGTGATCGGCGAGGGAAGGGTCAAGTGCTGAAACCGGTTCGTCCGCCAGAATCAAGGCGGGCGCCTGGTACAGCACGCGTGCGATGCCGACCCGCTGAAGCTGTCCGCCAGAGAGTTGGTCGCAGCGCTCGAATAGCTTGTCTTGCAGGTCGACGCGTTCAAGCGCCGCGCGCGCTCCGGCAATGTCTTGCGGAGCGAGCAATGACAGCAAGGATTTCCACGCGGGCCACTGGCCCAGGCGCCCGGACAGCGTTGCGGTGACGACACGTTGCCGCGGTGGCAGCGGCGGTGCCTGATGCACGGTGCCGATTCGGCTGCGCAAGCTGCGCAGGGCCGCGCGGCTGATCTGCCATGGCTGTACGCGGCCGACCTCGATGCTTCCGCTGCTGGGGCGCAGGGCGGTGCCGAGGCAGCGCAGCAGGCTTGTCTTGCCGGCGCCAGACGGGCCGATGATTGCGACCTGTTCGCCTGCGGCAATATCGAGGTCTACGCCGGCCAGGCCAGGCTGATCCGCGCCGTAATCGATGCGCAGAGCCGAAATACGAAGGTCCATGAGGGGCTACCGGACTCTGGGAAAAACGAAGCCCGGCCGCGCTGAACGCGGCCGGGACGGGGCAGGGCGTTAGCGCAGCAGACCGGCGGCCTGGGCGGCCTGTTCGATGCTGTGGTAGTTCTCTGGTTTTGTCGGCACGAAGCGGGTGGCGCGTTGCAGCGCCATGATTTCCTTGTGCTCCGGGTTGGTCGGATCGAGCTTGAGGAAGGCGTCACGCAGTTTCTTCATGACTGCCGGATCAAGGTCACCGCGCACTGTCCAGTTGTAGTCAAAGTAGGCTGGCGTGGTGGTGAACACGCGCACCTTGCTGGTATCAACCTTGCCGCTCTCGACCAGCTTGTCCCACACCGAAGCGTTCAGCACGCCTGCGTCTGCGCGGCCCGAGGCCACGAAGGCCACGGTGGCGTCATGCGCGCCGGAGAACGCGACGGTCTTGAAATCCTTCTCCGGCGTGAGGCCGGCCTGCAGCAGGAAGTAGCGCGGCATCAGGTGGCCGGACGTCGACGAGGCCGAGCCGAACGCAAAGGTCTTGCCCTTGAGGTCAGCGAAGGACTTGATCGCCGGGTCCGCAGTGATGAAGCGGCTGGTGAACTTCTCGTCTTCCGCGCGTTGCACCAGCGGAATTGCAGTGCCGCCGGTGCGCAGCTTGGCTTGCACGAAGGTAAAGCCGCCCAGCCACGCCATGTCGATGCGTTTGGCTGCCAGCGCTTCCACCACGCCGGCGTAGTCGGTAACCGGCACGAAACTCACCGGAATGCCGATTTCTTTCTCGAGATACTTGCCGAGCGGCGCGAACTTGCGCTGCAGTTCGGTGGGCGCTTCGTCCGGGATGGCCGAAACCTTGAGTTCCTTCATCTGAGCGAAGGCGGGGAGGGCGAGCGCCGTAAAGGCGAACGCCGCCAGACCACGCAGGGCGTGGCGACGGAAATGGGTCAGCATGTTGGCTCCAGAAAAACCACCTCGGCACGGGGCCATGCGCCGGGGTTTACGCGTTGGGATCTTGCTTCGGTGCGGTACTCAGACCGCGCGGGCGGATTATACCGGGCGCCACAAGCGAACAAGGCGCCACGGTGGCGCCTTGTTTGTGGGCGGAGAGTGCGGGCTTACTTGTTGGGCGTGCCGCCTACGATAAGCCGCTGCTCCTTGAGGGCACCGATTACGATCTTCGCCAGTTCGGCAGTTGATTTCTTGATGCTGGCCGGATCGGTCGTCTCGCTTAGCCCGGACCACATGACTTTGCCTTCCGGTGCGGGCCACAGGTTGGTCTCAATCGTCACCACATCGTACTGGTAGAGGCGTGGTTCGCTGATCATTGCGCCCGCGCCGTAGTAGCCCCAGAAGCTGCGGTAGCCATAACCGTAGGCGGGCATCATTGTCATCGTGCCGGGCGAATACTGGGTACGTTTCTCCACCCTCAAGGCGCGCGCCACCAGAATGCCGTCGGCACCGCTTTTGGCGACGGCTTCGCGCATCTCTTCAACATTGCGCTGCGGTTTGTCGGGCAGCAGGCGATAGCCCGGGATCGCTTCGACACCGGCATCGGACAGAGCCTTGGCGAAGTCGTCCTCGAACACACGGCGGGCCGCGATTTCGTCCGAAACGCCGATCACGACCAGTTTCTTTAGCGGCGGGCCGGCGTAGTCACTGTCGCGCCAGGCACTCGTCAGCCGGGTCGATGCACAGCCGGCCAACATGAGCGTCGCTACAAGGCCAATCGCCGCTCGGCGGGCCAGCGTCGGTAAGTCTGCGTTCATGGCATGGGCCTCCGCGGATTGTGATGTGTCGAGTATCCCGCCTGCGCCGGGCACCGACAAGGCTTGTTGCTGCCGTAACATCCGAACTCTGTATCCGAGTGTTACCCGCATGCTCAAGCTGCTTCACCTGGACGATGACCTCGTCGCAATCGACAAACCGCCCGGTCTCCTCGTGCACCGTTCGATGCTGGATCGCCACGAGACCCGCTTCGCGGTGCAACTCCTGCGCGACCAGATCGGCCGCCGCGTGATTCCGGTGCACAGGCTCGACAAGGGCACCTCCGGCGTGCTGGTGTTTGCGTTCGAGCGCGAGACTGCCGCGGCGCTGGCTGCGCAGTTCGAAACGCGGGCGGTGGAGAAACGCTACCTCGCGGTGGTGCGCGGCTGGCCGGCGGAGTCGGGGGTGATTGAACATCCGCTCAAGATCTTACGTGACGAGTACGAGCTGCCGATCGACGGCCTGGCGCCACCTCAGGAGGCCCGCACAGCATTCCGGCGCCTCGCCACGATCGAGCTACCGGTCCCCGACGATCGGCACCCCACCAGCCGCTATGCGTGGCTGGAGCTCGCCCCAGAGACCGGGCGGCGCCACCAGATCCGGCGCCATCTCAAGCATATCTCGCATCCAGTGATCGGCGACGCCACCTACGGCAAGGGGCGGCACAACCGCATGTTCGCCGATCAGCTCGGCTGCGCGCGGCTGCTGCTGCACTGCGCCGCGATGACGCTGCAACACCCGCGCAGCGGGCAGCCGCTCGCCCTGCGCGCGAAGGTGAGCGGTGACTACCAGCGTCTGCTCGAACGCTTCGGATGGGATCGCGAACAGGCTCAGGTCGCCGGCACGCTTAGCGGCCCAGAATCCCCTTGAGCAGATCGAGCGCGCCGGGGCTTTGCTGCTGAGGCTTCTGGCCCGACTCTTCGCCGCGCATCGCGTCACCCATGCCAGGCATGCCCAGCATCGTATTCGTCACTGATTTGACCCGGATCCGCGCGGACCACTCCGGTTCCCATGCGATCTTCGGATCGCTCGGGCGCGGTGGGTAGGCGACCGAGGCCTCGTTGCCGTAGGCGATCATCCGCAGCATCGCGCCCTTGTCGCCGAACACTTCCTTCGGTATCGCGCATTTCTGCGTGCTGGGGGGGAGCAGCACCTTCTCGCCGAGCCAGCGGTCGACCGCAGGGTTGGTCTGGTAGTCCATCAGGCCAAAGCCCGTTTCCGGTACCTCGCTGGACGACCAGAACACCATTTCCTGCTCGCCGCGGGCGCCCATCGCTGAGAGGAAGTAGGCGCGCGCCGTTGGCAATGCGGTCCACTCAAGCTGGGTGGCGTTACCGCTGTCGCGCTGTTTCAGGTCAATGGCCGGCATGAAGTCCTGCTGCGCGCCGATCGGGAAGCGGAAGCTTTCCGGTACGCCGTCGCCGCTGAAAGCGTGTTCGCCAACCAGCGACGCGCCCTCAGGTACTTTTCGCGTGTCACGTGCGTTTGGCCATACCGGCTTGCCGGCACCCTGGTGGGCGCCGCGCTGCGTGGCACGCCGTGCCTGGAAGAATTTGGCAAAGTCGGTCGGCGACGCCTTGCTCATGTCGAGCACCTTGGGTTGCCCGCTGCGCACCGTTTCGCCGCAGCCCCAGTAGAAGTAGATCTTGCCCTTCGGGCGCTCCATCGGCTCCGGTTCGCTCACTTCGTCGTCCGATTCCGGCACCGCCTTGGGCTTGTCCGGTGGCGTTGCCACGAGGGCCAGCGTTGGCGCGAGCTTGCTTCCGGTCGGTACCGACTGCAGGCCTTCGGTGAGTGACGGGTTCTTGCGCGTGGACAAGGTCACATCCAGCCATCGGCCGCTGCTGCCAGCCTGGGTCATGCCAAAGCGGTTGCCGCCATCCTTCTTGCCACCAAAGAGGCCCGAGAGCCCTTCCATTACGCCGGCGCCCGGCATGCCGCCCATCATTCCGGAAAAGGTGGCGACATCGATCCAGGCTTGTGCGACCGGCGGTTTGACGACCTGGGTGGTCTTGCTTGCCTTGCCTTGCGCACTGGCATTTCCGGCAAGCGCGAGCAGTGCGCTGCCGACTGCGACAGCAATGAGTGATCGACGCATGATGGCTCCCCTTGAATGAACACGACTCCCCGTTTCATTCTGGTCCGCCCCGCGCGAATTGCCAGTTACGCGGGGCGCCGTGCGTCGATTTTTGGGCTAGTCCCGGTAGCTGGGGGCGCGCTTCTGCATCATCGCCGCAACGCTTTCTTGCAGGTCTTCGGAGAGCAGTGCCGACGCGTTCCAGGTGGCGACGTAGCGCAGGCCATCCTCGACCGAATGGTCGCGTCCGTAGTTGAGCATTTCCTTCACGCCGCGGATCGCCAGCGGCGACTTTGCTGCGACGGTAGCGGCCACTTCGCCCACGCCTTCGAGCAACTGATCAGGCGTGTCGAACACGCGGTTCACGAGGCCGAATTCCTTGGCTTCTTCGGCGAGCACGTTGCGGCCGGTGTAGGCCAGCTCGCGCGCGATGCCGTCCGGGATGATGCGCGGCAGACGTTGCAGCGTGCCGACATCAGCCGCCATGCCGATGTCGATCTCGCGGACCGAGAAGATCGCGTTGGCGCTGGCGTAACGCATGTCGCAGGCGCTGATGATGTCCACGGCGCCGCCGATGCAGGGCCCGTGAATCGCTGCTATTACCGGCTTGCGGCAGCGTTCGATGCTGCTGACGCAATCCTGCAGATCGAGAATCAGCGCCCGCAGCAGTTCCTGGCTGCGCGCCAGATCGGCGTGGCGGATACGTTCGCGCAGGCCGGCGAGCATCGCCAAGTCAATGCCGGTGGAAAACGCGCGGCCATTCCCGCTGAGGATCACGACGCGCGCCGCAGAGGTGCTGTCGGCCCAGGTGAACGCCTCGCGCAATTCGCGCCACATCTCGTCATTGAGGGCATTGAGCTTGTCCGGGCGATTCAGCGTGATGCGCGCAATGCCGGAATCCAGCGACAGCGTCACGGTTTGCAGCGTTGGGATGATTTCGTTCATGGCGTTGGCCTCCTCGAGTGGGTGGATGCAGATGCGGGCAAACGAGGGGGGAGGGCAGCCGGATGTGGCGGCCGGGTTTGCGCTGAGATGGCGCACGCTAGCACGCGGCGGGCGGGCGCGGAATGGCTCGCAGCGCCGATTTTCGAGCCGTCCGGTTCGATCGCTGCTTACCGTGCAAAGCGTTTGACCGCTGCCGATCTTTTGCCGATATTGTTTGCGGCACATCGGAGCGCCACGCGTTTGAAACCGGCGTGCTCCGACGGCTTTTGATGTCCCGATCCATCCGTACCCACCAATCTGTCGTGCACCCGCTGCGGCAGGACTGAGGCCACCCAATGAGTCAGACATCTGCCCGTTCGCCCCATCTCGATCCGTTGTTGGTTCGCTATCTCAACGACTTCCTTGGCGAGATCGAGCCTGCGGCGATGAGCTTGCTCTTGTCACAGCTGGAGTGGGTGGAAGTGGCGGGCGGCGAGACGCTGATCAGGCAGGGCGATCCGGGCGATGCGATGTACCTGTCGGTGAGCGGGCGCTTACGGGCCTATGTCCATGGCGACGACGGCGTGCCCCGCATGGTGCGCGAAATGGGGCGCGGGCAGATCATCGGCGAGATGAGCCTCTACACCGATGCGCCGCGCTCGGCGACGGTGGTGGCCATTCGCGACTCGGTGCTGGTGCGGCTCGACAAGTCCCAATTCCACGCGCTGCTGGCGCACAGTCCGCAGGTGTCGATGGCACTGACGCGGCAGATCATCAGTCGTCTGCAGACCGAGCATCAGCGCAATCCGCTCGCCTTGCCGGTCACGATCGGGCTATTTCCGATCACCGATGGCATTGATCTCGCCGGCCTGGGTGTGCGCTTGGCCGAAGCCATGAGCCTTTACGGCAAGGTACGGCTGGTTGACGCCGCGGCGATCGACCGCGAGCTGGGGCAACCGGGTGCTGCGAACGGCGGCGCTGAGGATGCCGAGCTCAACCGGCGGATCGCGCTGCTGCTCGACGAGATTGAGGCCGCCAATGACTTCGTGCTTTTGCTCAGCGACCCCACGCCGACGCCGTGGACGCAGCGCTGCAGCCGGCACTGTGACGAGATTCTGCTGTTTGCCGACGCCACTCAGGCGCCCGCAATTCATCCGATCGAATCGCATTGCCTCGCAAACCGTCCCAAACACGCGGAGGCAGCAGAGGTACTCGTGCTCTTGCACCCAGCCGATCAAGCCTGCCCGGCGGGGACGAGACACTGGTTGGCGCGACGTGCTGTGGCCGACCATGTGCATATTCGTCCGGAGCTGGACCGCGATATCGGGCGCCTGGCGCGCATCCAGTGCCGAGCGGCGATTGGCCTCGTACTGGCGGGTGGGGGTGCCCGTGGCTTCGCCCACCTCGGCATCGTCAAGGCGCTGCAGGAACGTGGCGTGGAGATCGACTACGTGGGCGGCACCAGCATCGGCGCCGTGATGGCAACGCTGGTGGCATGTGACCAGCCCCTGCCGCGAGCGATCGAGGTTGCTCGCAAGGCTTTCCGCACCAATCCGACCAGCGACTTCAACTGGTTGCCGATGCTCTCGCTGATCAAGGGGCAACGTCTGCGCGGCATCATCAAGGGCGCGATGGACGAACTCTTCGGGCGCGAGATTGATATCGAAGATTTGTGGAAGAACTACTTCTGTGTCGCCACCAACTATTCGCAGGCGCGCGAGCAGCCGCTGCACCACGGCAAGCTGGAGAAATCGCTGCGCGCGAGCATCTCGATTCCCGGTGCCTTGCCGCCCGTGATCATCGACGGCGATTTGCTGTGCGACGGCGGCACCTTCAACAACTTCCCGGTCGATGTGATGCAGGGCATGCGCGGGGTAGGCAAGGTGATCGGGATTGATCTCAACTTCAAGAAGCCGCGTCGAATGGATTTCGACGAGGTGCCGGGTACCTGGGCGCTGTTGCGCGATCGGCTGGTACCGCGGAGCCGGCGCCGCTATCGCCTGCCTTCGCTATCGGCCTACCTGATGAACGTGACGATTTTGTACAGCATGTCGCGCCAGCGGGATGCACAACGGCGCACCGACCTCTACTTCAACCCCCCGCTCGAACGGGTCGGCTTGCTGCAGTGGAGCAAGTTCGACCAGATCGTCGAGCAGGGCTATGCGCATGCGCAGCAGGTGCTGGCCGAGTTCGGTGCCGAGCCCCTGGCGCTGATGCAGGCGACACGCCGTTAGCGTGCTGCCACCACGGTTACGCCGCGGCCGGTGTGGGCCACGCTCTTCGACGGTGTGTGAGCCTGCGCGGTGGCTTGCGGCAGGTTGTTGAGCTGGCGGCCAAAGCTCGCGCCGCCAAGCACGTCTGCGGCGGTGAATACGCTCATGCCGATGAAGGCTGCAACGAGAATGGAATTCAGCTGGTCGTCGAGGCGATTGGGTTTCATGGTGGTCTCCTGATGTTCTTGTCGTTGGTGGGGGTCATCAACGTGAGACCACTTTATGACTCTGTCGCGGGAGCGACGATGTCGCTTGTCGCGCCGTTTATGTGACCAATTCACATCCGCGACTCTTCCCGCTGAAAAGCCAAACGCCGGCGGGGTTTCTGGCCCGGCCGGCGTTTGCAATCGGTGGTTTGGATCAGAGCGCAGGTGGCATCGTGTGTATCCGCGCTTGCCAGGCATCCCAGGCCCGGATACGCAGTTCGAGGTCTTCGTGGTTGATCGCCTGCGAGAGGAAGTAGCTTCGTTCCTCGTCCAGGTTGCGCGGCCAGTGCGGCGCCAGCGCAGCCAGGTTGCTGCGGATCGTCGCAATCGCCCGGATCAGCGTGTCATGGTCGTGCAGCGCGATGGGCGCTTCGATATGCGGCAGGGTGGCATGCAGTCTCATGATCAGCTCCTTCGCTGGGCAAAGTGCGATTACCGAAATCGGCTCAGAACGCGAAACGCGTGGGCAAGAGCCACTGCGGCCAGGCGTGCTGGATCGTCTCGAACACGTGCGAGCTCGTTTGGGCCCGGCGTGCTGTGCCGGTCTGGCCGCCCGGCTGGGCGGTGACGAGGCGGCGCTCGACACGCAGGTAACGGTCGTCGTCCGCCTGCGGGCGCACCGAGAATCCGCAACGCAGCATCAGCGCGAGCATGGCGCCGTTACCGACCGGCACTTCACCGATCAGGCGCTTCACCCCGGCTTGCCGCGTCGCGCTGCAGAGCGCGGCCATCAGTTGCTTGCCGAAGCCACGGCCGCGCCAGCCTTCAGTGACCGACAACGCGAACTCGGCGCTGTCGCCGTCGTCGGCGATCACGTAGCAGGCCTCGGCAACCAGGATCTCGCGATCTCCGTCGAAGGCGGTGATGACGAAGCCCATCTGGTCCGTGGCATCGAGGCAGATCAGTGCGTCGGTGGTGGCAGCCGGCCGTTCGCCAGTGTGGCTGTCGCAGCGCGCGAAGCGGGCGGCTGCCAGGCCGCGAGCGGGGGCGCCTTGCGGCGCGGCTTGCTGGTCGTCCTTGAGGGTGATTGCCTCGATCAGCTCGGCCGGGTAGGCATGGACGGTGGTCTTTGCCGTGCGGTGTGCGTGGACTTTCATGGGGTTCTCCCGTTTTCGGTGGTCTGCTCTGAATCGCCTTTGCGGTGTCGCTTCGGCATGGAACAAACTTTAGACGGGCGCGGAAAACGGTTCGCAGGAGCAAGTCGCTCGGATTTTGTGACTTATTCACACGCCGCCGGGTGAACGACAAAGCCGCCCGGAGGCGGCCTTTTCGTGGGGCGCGTGCGTCCATTCACATGACGCGGCCGAGCAACTGGCGTTCATAGCTGCGCCCGCTCGGCGTCGGACTTGCGGTGATGCCTTGCACGCGCTGCAGCCAACGCGGCAGGGCGTGGTTCAGCGCTGCGAGCAGGCGGTTCGGCCGGCGCGCTGTGCGGCGCGTTTTGGCCGGGCCAGTCACGCTGCGCTCAACCCGCACGAGGCGCTCGTCACCGGGGTGCGGGCGTACCGTGAAGCCGCAACGAATCATCAGCCCAAGCATGCTGGTGTTGGAGGCGAGCACTTCACCGTACAGCCAGCGGGCGCCCCCGCGGCGGGCGGCATCGCACAGCGCGTCGATCAACTGGCTGCCGAGGCCTTGGCGCTGCCAGGTGTCCGATACCGCGATCGCGAATTCGGCGGTGTCGCCGTCGTCGCTCAACACGTAGCAGGCGTCGGCAATCACGACTTCCTCGTCGCCTTCCGGCAGCGTGACGACGAAGCCCATCTGGCGCACGTAGTCGATGCAGGTGATCTGTGCCGCCACCTTCTCGCTCAGGCCACAGAGGTTGCCGTGGAAGCGGTTGAAGCGTGCCCCTTGCGACAGGGTGGCGACGAACTTCTGTTCCAGCGGCGCGTCTTGCGGCAGCACCGGGCGCAGCGTGGCGCGGCGGCCGCGACGCAGCGAAATCGAGTTGATCAGATGGGCCGGGTAGGCGTGGATGCTGTAAGTCGTTGCTTCGCGCAGGGTGGCTTGCATGATGCTCTCCTCGGTCGGGGGGATTTACCGGGTGCCCTTGCACCGTTCTTTCGGTGCGCTTGGCATGGAGAGACTTTAGGGAAACCGCTTTGTTACTTCCTCGCAGCTTGTCGCATGCGCCCTGTGACATTTTCACAAGGGCGCAGCGAGGCGACTGTTACCAGCCCGCAGGCAGCTTTTTCAAGAGAACGATCTGCTTGCCTTCCAGTGCGATGTAGCCACCGGTGGTGAGCTGCTTGAAGATACGACTGATCATCTCGCGCGACGAGCCCACGTGGTCCGCGATGTCCTGCTGGGTCAGTCTGTCGGCCACCATCAGGCGACCATCAACTTCACGGGCGCGATCGTTCAGCAGGCGCGCGACGCGGCTATACACATCGTCCAGCGCGAGGCTTTTTACGTTGTCGGTGGAGTGGCGCACGAGCCCGATCAACTTGCGGATCAGGTGCAACGCAAAGTCCGGGTGCTTGCCTAGAAAGTCGCGCACCTTGCTGCCGGCCACCACGACGCAGGTGGTGGGTTCAAGCGTCATCACCGATGCGGAGCGCGGGCCGCCGTCCAGCGACATCTCGCCGAAGTACTCGCCCGGCCCGAGGGTGTTGTAGATCACCTCGCGGCCTTGCGCAGATGCGCCGAACACCTTCACCCGGCCCGAGAGCAGGATGAAGATCGAGTCGGTTTCGTCTTCCTCGTTGATCAGAACTGAATGAGCCGGAAAGGTGCGCACACCGCCGTGCGCGGCGATGGCTTCGAGGATGTCGTCCTTCAGCACGGACGGAGAAAGCGGAGCGTCGTTTTTCATGTTGCGGTTCAGTCGGGGGCCGACAACGATACCGCAAGCTCAGGCCGCGTTGGCAGTCTGTTTTTCCTGTCTGGGCAAGGGGTTGAGGCCGTAGCGTCCGCGTGCGCGGTTGCACTTGTCGTCGCCGGCCTCGACTTCCTTGCAGGCGGAAGGGCGTTGCGCGTAGACCGTGCAGGCGACTTGCTCACCAATGGTTCCGCGCAGCGCAACACAGCGGGGGGCTGCCGGGTTGTTGGTGCCCGCCATGCAGGCGAAGAATGGGTTGATCTGTTCGGTGAGCGAAGCCGGCAAGCCGCCGGCTTCGGCCTCTGACCAGTAGAACGAGACTCGGAAGTGCGCGCAGCACGCGCCGCAATCCAGACAGGGGTTATTGGCAGTGTTCGTAGAGCTCATTTCCAGAAACGAAATGGAATCAGCGTGGACGTCCTTGCTTGTTGCGCGGTGCATTGCGCGCTGTTTGCGCTTTGGGTGGCGCTTTTTGCGCTGAGCGCCCGCCGGCTTTGGCTGCGGGCGGCGTAGCCGGCTTGCCACGCCCGTTCGGGGTAATGGCGTGCACGAAATCGTTGCCCCGCGGCTTCAGGCCGGCGCGTTGCAGGCGCGCTGGCGCAGCGCGCGGCACCAGGTGGTGCGGGCCGTTGCCGATCAGGTCGTCGCGCCCGATCGAATGCAGGTACTCGCGGATCAGCTCATGTCCGGCCGGGTCGTGGTAACGCAGCAACGCCTTGTGCAGCTTGCGCTGCACACCGGAGCGCGCGGTCTCGACGATCTCCGAATCGCGACTGACCTTGCGCAAAGGGTTCCTGCGCGTGTGGTACATCGCGGTCGCCATCGCCAGCGGCGTCGGCGTGAAGGTCTGCACCTGGTCCGGGCGGAAGTCGTTGGCCTTGAGCCACAGCGCGAGGTTCAGCATGTCCTCGTCGGTGGTGCCGGGGTGGGCGGCGATGAAGTAGGGCACGAGGTGCTGCTTCTTGCCGGCCTCCTTCGAGAACTTGTCGAACAGGCGCTTGAATTTGTCGTAGGTGCCGATGCCCGGCTTCATCATCTTCGACAGCGTGTTCTCTTCGGTGTGTTCCGGCGCAATCTTCAGAAGCCCGCTGACGTGGTGCGTCACCAGCTCCTTCACGTACTCCGGCGAGCGCACCGCGAGGTCGTAACGCAGGCCCGAACCGATGGTGATCTTCTTGACGCCCGGAATCCGCCGCGCCTTGCGGTAGAGCTCGATGAGTGACGAGTGGTCCGTGTTCAGGTTCTCGCAGATGCCGGGGTACACGCATGAGAGGCGCCGGCACGAGGACTCGATCTTCGGGTCCTTGCAGGCCATGCGGTACATGTTGGCCGTCGGGCCGCCCAGATCGGTGATGTGGCCACGGAACTCGGGGATCTTGTCGCGGATCTCCTCGATTTCCTTGAGGATCGATTCGTGCGAGCGGCTCTGGATGATGCGACCCTCGTGCTCGGTGATCGAGCAGAAGGTGCAGCCGCCGAAGCAGCCGCGCATGATGTTGATCGAGAAGCGGATCATCTCCCACGCCGGAATGTGCGCATCGCCATACACCGGGTGCGGCGCGCGGGCGTAGGGCTGATCGAAGACCCAGTCCATCTCCTCGGTGGTGAGCGGCACCGGCGGCGGGTTGAGCCACACGTCGCGATCCCCATGCCCTTGCACCAGCGCACGCGCGTTGCCGGGGTTGGATTCGAGGTGGAACACGCGAGAGGTATGCGCGTACAGCACCGCGTCGTCCTTCACCTGCTCAAAGGCCGGCAGGCGGATCACGGTTTTTGCGCGCTGCGCCTTGCGAGCCGCGACGCGCTCGGCTGCCGGCACGATGCGCACCGGCATCGAACCATCGGCGTTCGGCGCGCTGGCCGTCTGCTGCGGCTCCATCGCGTAGGGATCGGGGTGCGGGTCGATGCGGCCGGGGCGGTCCAGATCGGTCGAGTCCTGCTCGACCCAGTCTTCTGAAGGTTTCCAACCGCGCTTGACCATGAAGGCGGTCCCGCGCAGGTCGCGGATGTTCTCGATCGCCTCACCGGCGGCGAGGCGATGTGCAAGGTCGATGATCGCGCGTTCGGCGCTGCCGAAGATCAGCAGGTCGGCTTTCGAATCCGGCAGCACCGAGCGGCGCACCTTGTCCGACCAGTAGTCGTAGTGCGCGATGCGGCGCAGGCTCGCCTCGATCGAGCCGATCACGATATTCGCGTCGGGATAGGCCTCACGAGCGCGCTGGGCATACACGGTCACGGCGCGGTCCGGGCGCTTGCCAGCCTCGCCGTGTGGCGTGTAGGCGTCGTCCGAGCGGATCTTCCGGTCCGCGGTGTAGCGGTTGATCATCGAATCCATGTTCCCGGCGGTTACGCCGAAGAACATCGCCGGGCGGCCCAGCGCCCGGAAGGGCTCGGCCGAGGTCCAGTCCGGCTGCGCGATGATGCCGACGCGGAAGCCCTGCGCCTCCAGCGCACGCCCGATCAGCGCCATGCCGAAGCTCGGGTGGTCGATGTAGGCGTCGCCGGTCACCAGGATGATGTCGCACACGTCCCAGCCCAGCGCGTCCATCTCGGCACGCGACATCGGCAGGAAGGGCGCGCGACGCTTCAGTCTGCGGTGGCGCGGGTAGTCGAGAAGGGAGGGGGCTTCAGCTCGCATGAGGGGGCGGATTGTACGGGAATGCGAGGCCTCGCGCCGTAAGTGATGAGGGGCAGAAGGCATGCAGGGCAGGTTAAAAACCCTTTTCGCGTCAGTGACATGCGTCAACGTGAAAATGTACTGGCGGGCGCCCGTGGGGGTACATAGACTGCAACGGTCCGGCGTGCGCGTGGCGTGTTCATGTGCGCAGCAGCCGATCGCCACCCCAAAACAGACAGAGAGACAAGACCCATGATCGAGTATTTGCTGCCGGGCCGCCGCGGCTACCAGGAAAAGCTGTATCCGAATCCCTTGTTGCTCAAACCGGACGTTGGTCTGAAGACCTTCGCCGAAGTGATCGCGCACTTCACCGCGAGTTCCCTCGCGCAGGACGGGATCGCCATCAAGCCCGACTCGCTGAAGGTCATCCGTGGTGAGGCGGGGTACCGCATACGCTTTGAGCCAATGGTCGGCTTCGAGTCACAGGCCGAGCAGTTCAAGGCGATGCATGTCGCGATGCTCGATGAGGCCCACTTTGGCCTCGCGCTCAAGGGGGCGGACGCCTGCAAGCGCACACCCGCCTGGAATCCGATGGCCGGCTTCCCGGTGAATCGCAGTGATGGCCCTTCGGAATGGTTGCCCTGTCTGCCGCTTGGCATGCCGATCGCCAATCAGCGTGCGGTATCCCTGATGCACTACCCGCCGATCGTCGCGTACCGCACTGCGGACTACCTCAACAACATGACGCTGCGACGCTGGGCGCAGCTGCTCACTTGCGTCGGCAACCAGGAGACGAGCTTGTATCACTCAATCCTGGATGTGAACCCGATCGCCGCGCCCGGTTCGGGGGAGAGCGAATACCCCAACGACTACTTTCCGATCAACCTGACATCGCAGTTCTTCGACGACGAGAAGCATGGCCTCACCTACGTGCGGTCGATGCTGGAGCTGATGCTCAACCCGCCAGCGAACGCATCCAACCCGCTGACGCTACCGCTGCTGGTGTGCGGTTCGCCGCTCTACGATCCGCAGGCGCCGGGCTGGTTCCGTACCCGCTACAAGGCGCTGCTGCCGAAGGATCAGAACGGCTCCCCCACGGTAGAGGTGCTGCAGGTGGGGCTCGTGCGCCTGAACCCGGACAGTCCGAAACAAACCCCCTACATGATCGCCAACCACATGATCGCGGCGGGGGTGACCGGCCAGTGCACCAGCGATCCGTCGAAGATCCCGAACATCCAGAAGTACGAGGCACAGGACCTCGTCGCCGCGACCTGGCTGAGCCTCTACGCCGATGCCGTCGCGCACGGCAAAGCCTTCGACCCACAGGCCGCAAAGGAAGCCGCCTGCATGCGCTGGTTCGGCGCCCCCAACGGCGACGGCGCTCCCAACCCGCCGGACCCGAACGACCGCCTGACGATCTGTGCACTGGCGCAGATGGATCTGTGTTTCGACCCGGTGAAGATCGCGCCGATGTACACCTTTGAAGAAGCATCCGCGCGCTGCAAACAGGCGGGAGGCGCTAACATGTCACCATGTTTCGACTGCAAACCGTTGAGTGCTTCGCTCTGAATATTGCGCGCTCTGCGAAGGCGAGGATCGCTATCACGGAAGCGCCAACGAGTCTGGATAGGTTTTGGGGCGTACAAGTTAGTGGAGTTTGTTAATGCGAATAAGGATGTGGCTTCTTTGGTCTCTGTTGTGGTTGCTTTGCTTGTCGGAGGCTTCGGCGCTGGAGTTGCCGATGCGCACGCCGCTTACGCCTCAGCAGCATCAGGCTTCGACGGCCAAGATGGTCGCGACCTTGTTGTCGCGTTATCACTATTCGGCGCCGCCGCTGGATGACGCCTTGTCGGTGAAGGTGTTCGACCATTATCTGGAATCGCTGGATTCCGAGCGGGTGCTTTTCCTGCAGCGCGATGTGGATCTCTACTCTGCGGCCCGTAAGCGTCTGGATGACGCGATCCTTGCCGAAGACATGCGGGTGCCATTCGCGCTGTTTAACACTTATCGGGATCGTCAGATCGAGCGCTACACGTATTCCAGGCAGTTGCTCAAGGCCGGCTTCGACTTCACCGAGAAGGAGACGCTGGACTATGACCGCAAGGCCGCCGACTGGCCGCGCACACAGGAGGAGTTGCGCGATCTGTGGCGCAAGCGCGTCAAGAACGACTGGTTGAGGCTGCGCCTCGCCGGGCAGAAGGACGACGCGATCCGCACCACGCTGGACAAACGCTACGAAGGCTTCCTCAGCCGTATCGACAAGACCAACGCGAGCGACGTGTTCCAGGTCTTCATGGATGCCTACGCAACGGCCGTGGATCCGCATACCAACTATCTCGGCCCGCGTGCATCGGAGGAGTTCGATATTTCGATGAAGCTCTCGCTCGTGGGTATCGGAACAGTGCTTCAGACCCGTGACGAATACACGACGATCCGCGAGCTGGTGCCAGGCGGTCCGGCAGCGCTGTCGGGCAAGCTCAAGGTGGGTGACCGCATCGTCGGCGTGGGGCAGGGCACGACTGCACCGGTGACCGAAGTGCTTGGCTGGCGGCTGGACGATGTGGTCAGCCAGATCCGCGGCAAGCTCGATACGGTGGTGGTGCTCGATGTATTGCCGGGTGATGCGGGGCTTGATGGCAAGCGCAAGCTGATTCAGCTGACGCGGAAGAAGATCAGTATCGAGGAGCAGGCGGCCCGCAAGACGATCATCGAAGTGAAGGAGGGTGCTTCGGTACGCAAGATCGGCGTGATTACGCTGCCGTCCTTCTACGAGGATTTCGAGGCGCGACGTCAGGGCGACAAGGAATTCCGCAGTGCATCGCGCGACGTCGCGCGCCTGCTGGGTGAGCTGAAGAAGGACAAGGTCGACGGCGTGGTGGTCGATCTGCGTAACAACGGCGGCGGTTCTTTGCGGCAAGCGGTTGAAATTACCGGCCTGTTCATCGACCAGGGTCCGGTGGTGCAGCAGCGCGATGCGCAGGGCAAGGTAGTGGTGGAGTCGGATACGCGCCCCGGCTTTGCGTGGAGTGGGCCGATGGCGGTGCTGATCAACCGCTTCTCAGCGTCGGCGTCGGAGATCTTTGCTGCAGCGATTCAGGATTACGGACGCGGCGTGGTGCTGGGCGAGCCGAGCTTTGGCAAGGGCACGGTGCAGACGGTGGTCAGCCTCGATCAGTTGCTCAAGTCAGAGAAGCCGGTCTATGGCGAGGTCAAGCTCACGGTGGCGGAGTTCTTCCGCGTAAATGGCGATACCACCCAGCTGCGGGGCGTCAAGCCTGATATTGCCTTCCCGGTACTCAGCGACATCGAGCATCTGGGGGAATCCAGCTTCGATAACGCCTTGCCGGCGATCCAGATCAAACCGGCCAGTTTTGCGCCGGCGGGCGAGTTGGACGGGCTGATTCCGGACCTGCGCTCGCGCTATCAGTTGCGCCTTGGAAGCGACCGTGCGCTCAAGCGTTTGAACGAGGATGCGGATGAGATTGCCGCGTTGCGCAAACGGACAACGGTGTCGCTGAACGAAGCGGAACGTCGCGCCGAACGTGACGCGCAAGAAGCCCGCCAGAAGCAGCGCGCCGCGGAAGACGCGCGAGCCAGCGGCAAGGCCGGCGCCGGCAAAACTGCCACACGCGGTGCGGCAGCTGTTGATCCGGATGACGCTGATGACGGCTTGCTCGATAGCGAGCGCCCGGCTGGCCAGACGCGCACCGACAAAGCCAAGAAGAAACGTGAAGAGCCGGATGTTCTGCTGACTGAGAGCGCGCGGATCCTCAGCGACGAGGTCAGCCTGCTCAAGGGTGACGCACGCTTGGCCGCCAAGGTACTGCCACGAGCGGCTGTGACAGCAGGCAATCCGTAACGCGAAGCCTGTCGTATAAAACTACCGCTTGCTTCGCTCGAATACTGTAATAAAATACAGTTGTCGCGCCGCCTCCGTGGCGCGGTATCGAGCGGAGCAGCGAACATGCACTATCACGGCAGTTGTCACTGTGGGCGGATCGCCTACGAAGTCGAAGGCGAAGTCGAGCAGGGCATCGAGTGCAACTGCTCGCATTGCAGCCGCAAGGGCTATTGCCTTTGGTTCGTTTCGCGCGAGCAGGTTCGTCTGCTGACTCCGCCGAGCGCGATGAGTACCTACACCTTCAACCGGCATGTGATCCAACATCACTTCTGCCCGGTCTGCGGCTGTTCACCCTTTGGTTTTGGTCGTTCGCCGGACGGCAAGGAAACGGCGGCCGTCAACCTGCGCTGCCTGCAGGACTTTGATCTGGCCAGCGTGCCGCGCGTGCAGGTGGACGGGCGCAGCTTCTAACGACACCTGTCGGGACGCTGTGGCAAGGGCGCGCACCGTGATGCAGGCAAAAAACCCGGACTCCGATACGGGTACCTGGAAATCTGCGCCCGCCATGTTCGCGCGCCGATCCGTTATCGAAAGCGCCAGCCTGCCCGCATGTCGACGAGGCATTGCTGCGGCGTTGCGTGCAAGCCTGACTGGGCCGGCCACAGCGCCATGAGCGGGCCGAGCTTGCTGATCTCCATACCGCCAGTATCCAAGCCCGCATTGCCTTCCTGCCATGTCTGCCGTTCCGCTTCCTCTTTCTGCTCTGTTGCAGCGCGCCGATGTGTGGCGTGGGGACGCGCTCGGCAGTGCGGAGCAGGCGGGGGTGGCGAGCGGCTTCGCAAGCCTTGATGCCCTGCTGCCCGGTGGTGGCTGGCCGCGGGGGGCGCTGACCGAATTGCTTTTGCCGCGCGCCGGATTGGGGGGCGGCCTTGGTGAGTTGGCCTTGCTGCGGCCTGCGCTGAAGGCGTTGGACGCGGATGCGGGCTGGGTGTTGCTGGTGTCGCCACCCTGGCGGCCACTCGCACCCGCGTGGCAAGGCTTCGGCCCCGGCCTGTCACGACTGCTCGTGGTGGAGGCCGCTCGCGACGATGCCGCCTGGGCGTGCGAACAACTGCTCGCCAGCGGCTCGGTTGCTGCGTTGCTGGCTTGGTTGCCAGACTCGGATGCAAAAGCGCTGCGTCGGTTGCAATTGGCAATGGCGGGGCAACAGACGCTCGCGTTTGTGTTTCGCCCCGATCAAGTTGTTGGCAGTGCATCCCCAGCACCACTTCGGATTTCACTGGAAGCAGATGAAGCGGGCCTGAAGCTGCACATCGTCAAACGCCGTGGGCCACCGCTGGCTGCGCCGCTGACCCTGCAGGTCGAGCGTCCGGTCAGTTGGGCGCGACTGGCTGCACGGCAAGTTCTTGCATCGCGGCAACCGGCCGTGGTGACGCGGGGAGGCGCCCCTGAGGGGCGGGTGGTCAATGCGGCAGATGCAGCCCGGGCTTAATCGTCGGCGGCCTGCCAGCAAGCGTTTTTCCGGCTCGTGATCCTGGCTTCTGGAGGTTCCCGATGCGCTGGCTAGCACTCCGTATGTTTCGCCTTCCGATCGAAGTCTTCGCCGCACGAGCCCCGGCTGTCGCGGTGACGCGCGGCCGCGTGCAGGCAGCGGACGCGGCGGCTGAGGCGCTCGGCGTGCTACCGGGGCAGAAGTTGTCGAGTGCCTTGGGGCTGGCGCCGCAACTGGCAGCCTGCGAGCGCGATCTGCTGCGCGAATCGGCTGCCCTGGCCCGTCTGGCTTGCTGGGCCGGCCGCTTCAGCCCGCAGGTCTGCCTCGCGCCGCCAGACGAGTTGCTGATTGATATCGGTGGCAGCCTGCGTCTGTTCGGAGGGCTCGCCCCCTTGCTGCAGCAAGCCGCGGCCGGCGTTGCAGCCGAGGCTTACTCGGTCAGTCTCGGGTTGGCGAGCACGCCGCTGGCTGCGCAGTGGTTTGCGCGCGCCGGTGTGGCACCTGAACTGACACAACGCCCCGCTGACGAACAGACGCAGTTGGCGGAATTGCCGGTCGCGGTGTTGGGCTTGGACGAGCGTTCGGCGCGCCGGCTTGCGGTGCTCGGGATCGAGCGCGTAGGCACGTTGCAGGCCTTGCCTGCCGCATCGCTTGCGCGCCGTTTCGGCCCCGCCTTGCCGATGCAGTTGGCACAGGCGCGCGGCGAGTTACCCGATCTGCGTCGATGTTTCGACTTTCCGGAATGTTTCTCCGAATACCTTGAATTGCCGGCGCGTGTCGAGCAGGCGCCGATGCTGCTGTTCGGCGCACGCCGGCTTCTGCAGGCGCTGGCTGGGTGGCTCAACGCGCGCGGTGCGGGCTTGCAGCAATGCGTGCTTGAGCTTGAACACGAGGACAAGGACGACTCGCGGCTGGTCCTTGGCTTTGCCGCACCCACCCGCGATGGCGAGCGTCTGGTGCGGGTGCTGCGCGAGCGGCTCGATCGGCTTGAACTCGTCGCGCCGGTGGTGGGGCTACGTCTTGTCGCGGAGCGGATCGAGGCGATGCCGGGTGAGAGCGTGCCCATGTTTGGCGAGGCGGGCACGCAAGGCATAGCACCGGTGATCGAGCGCCTGCGCGCACGCTTGGGGCGTGAGGCCGTGCATGGCATTGCAACGGTGGCCGGGCATCGGCCGGAATGCAGCACTGTCGCGCTTGATTGGCCGCAGGAAACCGCATCCAGCGAGGCGCCACTGCGCCCGCTATGGCTCTTGCGTGAGCCGCGCCCCTTGCAAGAACAAGCCGGGCGACCGCATCACGATGGCCCGCTGCAATTGCTCACCCGCCCCGAACGGATCGAGAGCGGCTGGTGGGATACCGGGGAAGGGCTGGGCGATATCCGGCGCGATTACCACGTCGCCCGCTCGGTTCGTGGCGAGTGGCTGTGGATCTACCGCGACGCCAGCGGGTGGTGGTTGCAGGGGCTGTTCGCATGAAGCCGCTACCGGCCTACGCCGAACTTCACTGCATTTCGAACTTCAGTTTTCTGCGTGGTGCTTCGCATCCGGAAGAACTGGTCGAGCGCGCCTACCGGCTTGGCTATACCGCGCTGGCGATTACCGACGAGTGCTCGTTTGCCGGCGCGGTGCGCGCCTTCGATGCCTGGCGGCAACTGCGTGAGGCGGCGGGCGACGATTTCGACTTCCGACTGATCCATGGCGCCGAGTTTCGCTTCGAGTGCGGCCTGAAGCTGGTGCTGCTGGCGAAGAACCGCGCCGGCTACGGCAACCTCTCGGCGCTTATCACGCTAGGCCGGCGGCGGGCCGAAAAGGGGGAGTACCGCCTGGTGCGTGGGGATCTGGAATCCGTGTCGCCCAGCGGCGCAGTGCCGGACTGTTTTGCGCTATGGGTGCCGGATGAGCGCCTGAGTGTGGAAGACGGCCGCTGGCTCGCGCAGCGCTTCCCAGGCCGCATCTGGTTGGCGGTGGAACTGCACAGCGGGCCGGATGACGCGGCGCGGTTGGCTGCACTGCAGGCGCTGGCCGAAGCCTGCGGCATGCCCTGCGTGGCGAGTGGTGACGTGCACATGCATGCGCGTCTGCGCCGCCCGTTGCAGGATGTGCTGACCGCGATCCGCCTGAACACCACGGTGTTCGAGGCGGGCGACAAGCTCTACCCGAATGCCGAACGTCACCTGCGGCAGCCGCTGCGGCTATCGCGTCTGTACCCCGCTGCGATGCTGGAGGAATCGGCCCGTATCGCAGCACAGTGCAATTTCACGCTGGACGAATTGCGTTACGAATACCCGGACGAAATCGTGCCGCACGGCGAAACGCCGACCAGCTACCTGCGGCGCGAAACCTTCGCCGGCCTCGCGAGGCGCTATCCGGACGGCGTGCCGGAGAAGGTGCTGGGTGACGTCGAAAACGAACTCGCGCTGATCGCAGAGCTCAAATACGAGCCCTTCTTCCTCACGGTGTACGACATCGTCTGCTTCGCGAAGCGCGAGGGCATCCTGTGCCAGGGGCGCGGCTCGGCTGCCAATTCCATCGTCTGCTACGCGCTGGGCATCACCGAGGTCGACCCGATGCGTGCCTTCCTGCTGTTCGGGCGTTTCATGTCGCGCGAACGAGACGAGCCACCGGATATCGATGTCGACTTCGAGCACGAGCGGCGCGAAATCGTGATCCAGTACATCTATCGGAAATACACACGGGAGCGCGCCGCGCTGGCCGCGACACTGATCCGCTACCGCACCAAGGGCGCACTGCGTGACGCGGGGCGGGCGTTGGGTTTCGGCATCGAGCAGATCGACGCGCTGTCCGGCTCACTGGCATGGTGGGACAAGCGCGAGCACCTGCCCGAACGGCTCGCCGAAATCGGGCTCGATGCGAAAAGCCCGCGCGTATCGAAGTGGCTGGCGCTCACCAACATGCTGCTCGGTTTCCCTCGCCACCTCTCGCAGCATGTGGGCGGCTTCGTGATTTCGCAGGGGCCCTTGGCCCGCCTGGTGCCGGTGGAAAACGCCGCGATGCCGGATCGCTCGGTGATCCAGTGGGACAAGGAAGATCTGGAAACACTCGGCCTGCTGAAGGTGGATGTGCTGGCGCTGGGCATGCTCACCGCGCTCAAGCGATCGCTCGATCTGGTCAGCCAGCGGCGCGGGCGCCCCTTCGCCTTGCAGGACATCCCGCCCAAGGATGCCGCGACCTTCGAGATGCTGTGCCACGCTGATTCGGTGGGCGTTTTCCAGGTCGAATCACGCGCACAGATGAGCATGCTGCCGCGCCTCAAACCGCGCACTTACTACGACCTGGTGGTGCAGGTGGCGATCGTGCGGCCGGGGCCGATCCAGGGCGACATGGTGCATCCCTACCTCGCCTATCGTGCCGACCCCGCCATGGCGCAGGCCGCCATGAATCGCCTGCCGAAAGAGGTGGCCGATGTGCTGACGCGCACCTGCGGCGTGCCGATCTTCCAGGAACAGGTGATGAAGCTCGCCGAGGTGGCCGCCGGCTTCACGCCTGGCGAGGCTGACCAACTGCGGCGCGCGATGGCCTCATGGCGGCATAAGGGGCATATCGACCGCTTCAAGGACAAACTGCGCGCCGGCATGGCCGCCAAGGGGCATCCGCCTGAATTTGCCGAAGCGCTGTGCCGGCAGATCGAAGGCTTCGGCGACTACGGCTTCCCTGAGTCGCACGCGGCAAGCTTTGCGCTGCTGGCCTACAGCTCGGCCTGGATGAAACGACATGAGCCGGAAGCCTTTCTCTGTGGGCTGCTCAACAGCCAGCCGATGGGTTTCTATGCGCCGTCTCAACTGGTGCAGGATGCGCGCCGCCATGGCGTACAAGTGCTGCCGGTGGATGTGATGAAGAGCGGCTGGGAGAGCGGTTTCGAGTACCTGCCCGGTGCGCGGCGGCCCGGGGTGCGGCTGGGCTTGCGCGAGATCCGTGGCTACCCGCAAGCAGCGGCAGCGCGTGTCGTCGCCGCACGCGAACGGGGTGCGTTCAGCTGCGTCGACGATCTCGCGCACCGCGCGATGCAAGGCGCACGTGAGCTGGAATTGTTGGCCGGCGCGGGCGCGCTGAAGCCGCTCGCCGGGCACCGGCGACAAGCGGCCTGGCAGGTCAGCGGCGTGCAGCGGCAGGGCGATCTGTTCGACAGCGCGCCGCCAGCCGAGGCGCCAGTGCAATTCGCTGCACCGCGCGAAGGGGAGGAGATCGTTGCGGATTTCGCCGCCACGGGTTTGTCACTCGGCCGCCATCCGCTCGCGCTCTTGCGTGATCGCCTGAGTGCGCGGCGCTTCCTGGCAGCGAGCACGATTCGTGAGATGCAGCACCGTGCGCTGGTGCGCGCGGCAGGCATCGTCATCGGCCGTCAGCGCCCTGGCACGGCGCGTGGCGTGATTTTCGTGACGCTGGAAGACGAAACCGGGCAGGCGAATATCGTCGTTTATGCCGATCTTTCCGAGCGCCAGCGCCGCGAGTTGCTCGGCGCACGCTTGCTGGGTGTGTATGGGCAATTGCAGCGTGAGGGCGAAGTCGTGCACGTGCTGGCCAAGCGTCTGGTGGACCTCACGCCCTGGCTTGGCGCGCTACCTACAGCGAGCCGCGACTTTCATTGAGTTACGAGCGCAGCTGGCGCTAGAACAGTATCTTGACCAGACGGGAGATCAACTCTTCCAGCGGCATCATTGTCAGCACGAGCGGACTTAGTGGTGCGACGATCGCAGCGGCCAGCCGAATCAGGGTGTCGCGCGTAATCGGTGCGACGCGCATGCCGGCAATGATCTGCAGGCTGTTGTTCAGATCGGAGAGTGACTGGATGTCGGGGCTGCCGAGCAGCGATTCGTTCGCCGGCGCGCCGCCACGCAGCCACTTGCTATCGAACTCCTGCGCATAGTGCTGGGCGAGGGCGCCGTATTCCAGCAAGCCGGTGCGCTTCACTTCCGCGAGTCGCGGCGCAAACACCAGCAGCGGCACCAGCACAACGGCCAGCAGCACAATGACCAGCGCAATGATCTCGTACTTGAACGACAGCAACGGCGCGCCGAGGTAGAGGATGCGATTGGCGAGATTGCCGGCAAGCAATGCGCCGTGTGCCAGCAGGAGCGGCATGAATGCGAACGTGGTGCCGGCAAGAAAGCCCAGGCCACCGAGCCGATCCGGATGGATCGGCGACAGCACAAGCTCGATGCGCGACACCTGCCACAGGAAGCGCATCCAGATAAACAGGCGGAAGTACCAACGCAGCAGCAGGAACTGGAAGACTGGCAGGCTCACATAGCCTAGCCAGACCCCGGCAAGCGTCAGCTGCGAGCCGTCCGCCGACGCCGTCGAGTACCAGGTATTCGCGTCCAGCGCGGTGTATTGCCGCCAGATCAGTTGAACCCCGACGCCATACACCACTGCCAAAAGCAGCACTTCGGCCGCGGTCGAGTTGCGTAGCCGCAGCGCTGAATCGATCGCCGCATTGAAGCGTTCCATGGCGCCTGCGGGGATCAGCTTGCGCTCGACAAACTGCTTGACCAGCACCCGCATGCGCTGATGAACAATCAGTTCGGCAATGATCAGCAGCGGAACGACAACCAGAAATCGACCGTGGGCTTCGAAATCGTAGAGAAAGGGAACCGCCAGCCTGCCCTGCAGCAGATTGCCCTGAAGCGCTGACAGCACCAGCAGCGGCAGCCAGCAGAACAGCGCGATCACACCAATACGCTGACCAACAAGGTGCAATTCATTGTCAGACAGATGCGCACGGCGCAGTGCCTGGAAAAGCGGGCCGCCCAGCACGAGCGAGAAGTCGGCCGGGTCCCGGAGAACCTCGTGATGCGGTGTGTGCTCGCTCATTCTCATTCTGGTCTATCCCCGAACTCGATCGAATCCGTCGTCGGCCTGGCACGCGCTGGATCGGTGCCGCTCAACAATGGACGACACACCGGACAGCCGCCTCCTACTTGATTGTGGGTCGTAGCGAAACGCAATGCCAGCGCGCGGCGCCTGCCCGGTTGACGCGCCTCAGCAGGCCGCTGGATAGCGCGGAGCGCAGCGTGGTGCAGTCGCGATGGAACGCGGGCGGCTGGTTTGCGGTCGAACCGCCGTTGTACGACACTCCATCAATCACCACATCACGACGGCCCATCATGAGCGAAGCCTTACAGAAGCCCGATACCGCTGCGATCCAGCCCGTGTCGGCGCGGATTCGCGAGCGGATCTATCGCGCAAAACAGCGCTTTCACGCAAACGACAACATCTCCGCCTTCCTTGAGCCCGGCGATCTCGAAGCCTTGCTGGACGAAGTGGAAGGCAAGATGCGAGGCGTGCTCGAAAGCCTTGTGATCGATACCGAGAGCGACCACAACACACAGGACACCGCACGCCGTGTTGCAAAGATGTACCTCACGGAAGTCTTTCGGGGGCGCTACATGCCGGCCCCGGCGGTAACCGAGTTCCCGAACGCCGAGCGCCTCAATGAACTGATGATCGTTGGCCCGATCACGGTCCGCAGCGCCTGCAGCCATCACTTCTGCCCGATCATGGGGCGGCTGTGGATCGGGCTGATGCCCAACGAACACTCGAACCTGATCGGCTTGTCGAAGTACTCGCGACTCGCCGAATGGGTCATGAGCCGGCCGCAGATCCAGGAAGAGGCGATCACGCAGATGGCTGAATTGTTGATGCGCAAGGTGAGCCCGGATGGCCTTGCGGTGGTCATGGAGGCGGACCACTTCTGCATGCACTGGCGCGGAGTGAAGGATTCTGAGACCAAGATGATCAACAGCGTCATGCGCGGTTCCTTCCTCAAGGATGCAGCGCTGCGCCGCGAGTTTCTCTCACTCATCAACCTGAAAAACTGAGGCTCCGATGCTTGTTCGTTTGCTCTACGCCAGCCGCGCGGCATCGCCGCTTACTGCTCCCGTGGTGGACGCGATCCTCGCGCAGTCGCGCGACCACAACCCCAAGCTCGGCATCACCGGCATGCTCTGCTACAGCGACGACCTTTTTCTGCAGGTGCTGGAAGGCGGGCGTGATGAGGTGTGCGAGCTGTTCAACACGATCGTTCGCGACGATCGGCACACCAAGGTCCGAATCCTGAGTTTCGAGGAGATCCCGGAACGGCGCTTCGGCGCATGGACCATGGGCCATGTGAACATCGCCCGCGTGAATCCTTCGCTCTTGCTCAAGTACGCCGAACGCCCGGTACTCGATCCGTTTGCCTGCTCGGGGCGCGCATCGATGGCGCTACTCGATGAGCTGATTGCAACGGCGTCGGTCATCGGTCGCTGTTGATCCTTGGACTCAAAGGGCCGGCGTGCAATGCGCCGGCCTGGTCTGATCGCCGTTGAAGCAATGCAGACCGTGCAAATGCTGCTTGCAAGCCCATCGTCCTCCAAATAGACTCCACTCGATAATTCAAAAAGCATATCCGGCGCGCGGATCATCGGGAACGGACTACGGTTCGTGCTCGGCCATGCGCGTCGTCCTCGTCGCCCGGAACGGTCATGCCGGGTTGCTCGCTGCGCGCAGGTCGCCGCGGCGGACGCCACTCCCGATTACGCGTAGCGATGCCGGTCATTCCGGCACGCAGGGGCCAGTTGCCCCGTTTCGTTCAATCCAGAGGAGTGAAGCTGAATGAAGCGTTTCCATCCTTGGCCCACTGTGGCCATGACCGCCGTTGCAGCGGCGCTGCTTGCGTCGTGCGGCGACAACAGCGATCTTCCGTGCTGCGATCCACCTCCGCCTGCGCAACTGTTGCATGTGGCCTCGCCTGAATGGCAGGACCAGATCGTCTACTTCGTGATGACCGATCGCTTCAACGACGGCGACCCGAGTAACAACGACCAGGGCGCCGGTGAGTTTGATCCGGCTGACGGCGCGAAGTACAGCGGTGGTGATCTCCGCGGCGTAGAAGCCAAGATCGACTACATCAAGGGCCTGGGGGCAACGGCGGTGTGGGTGACCCCGCCGGTGGCGAACCAGTGGTGGGATCCGCTCAACAACTACGGCGGCTACCACGGTTACTGGGCCAGCAACTTCATGGAAGTCGACAAGCACATGGGGACGTTGGCCGATTACAAGAGCCTGTCGTCTTCATTGCACAAGTCGGGCATGTACCTGATTCAGGACGTTGTGCTGAACCACACCGGCAATTTCTTCAGCTATCGGGGTGGCTACGACGCGGCAGACCCGACCAAATTTCTTGTGATGAACACCGCGTCCAAACCCGGCGCCGCGCCAACGCAGTCGCCTTTTGATCTGAACGATCCGCGCAACGCCGACCACGTGAAGGCGGGCATCTACCACTGGACGCCCAGCATCAGCGACTTCCAGGACGCGACGCAGGAGAAGAACTATCAACTCTCCGACCTCGACGACCTGAACACCGAGAACCCTGCGGTGCGCGACGCGCTGCGCAAGAGTTACGCGTACTGGATCAAGGAGGTGGGTGTCGACGGATTCCGCATCGACACTGCGTTCTACGTACCCCCCGACACCTTCAAGGACTTCCTGTACTCGACCGACACGACCAACCCCGGCATCGTCGCTGCCGCCAAGGCAACGGGCCGCGAGAACTTCCTCTCCTTCGGCGAGGGGTTCGCATCCGATCGTGCCTATGAAGACACGAAGGCGAAGAAGATCGACAGCTACATGACCGATCCGGCCACCGGCGAGACGATCCTGCCGGGCATGATCAACTTCCCGCTCTACACGTCGGCAGGCGATGTGTTTGCGCGTGGTCGCCCGACTGCGGAACTCGGCTACCGCATACGCGACGTGATGACCACGCACAAGCGGCCCCACCTGATGCCGAGCTTCCTCGACAACCATGATGTGGATCGATTCCTCGCAGGGGGTTCAGAGGCCGGGCTCAAGCAGAACCTGTTGATGATGATGACGCTGCCTGGCATCCCGGTGATTTACTACGGCACCGAGCAAGCCTTCAAGGAACAGCGCGCCGCGATGTTCAAGGCGGGCTACAAGTCGGGTGGGAAGGACAACTTCGACACTACCGCCCCGCTGTACCAGTACATCGCGCAAGTCAGTGCGCTGCGCAAGGCGAACAAGGTGTTTTCGCGCGGTACGCCGACGGTGCTGAAGGAGAACGGCGCTGCCGCTGGCGTGTTCGCCTACAAGATGAGCTGGAACGGCACGACCGCCTTTGTGGTGTTCAACACCGCCGACGGCGAAACCTTGCTCGACAACCTTGAAACCGGGCTTGCGGCTCACGCCGTGCTGAAGCCGCTGTTTGCAGCAAGTGGCACCGCAACGCAGGCCGTCGCGGACAAGAACGGTCGCCTCTCGATGAAGCTGCCCGCCCGCAGTGCCTACGTCTGGCTTGCGACGGCGGACACAGCGAGTGTGGTGGACCCGACCGCCACGATCAGCATGACGGCTCTGAATGACGTGAAAGAGGCGGGTGATTTCATCGTCAGCGGTGTCTCAACCGAACTCACGAACTTCAAGCTGGTGATCGACGGCGATGTGGCGCACGCTCAGACCGTTACCCCGGCGGGCGACGGCAGCTGGTCGGCAACGGTGGACACCGCAACGATGATCGACCCGACGATCCGCCACAGCATCGTCGCCTGGAGCGAAACCTCCGCCGTGCTCTCTAACAGCGGTAGCTTCTTCGTCGATCGTCCGTTCGTGAAGCTTGCCGAGGTGGTGGACCCGGCCGGTGATGATGTTGGGCCGACGGGCGTCTACAAATACCCAACCAATGATTCCTGGGGCAGCAACCGCCAGCTCGACTTGCGCAAAGTCACGGTATCCGGCGCTGGTGGGGCGATGCGCATCGACGTGCAGACGAACAAGGTCACAACCGTCTGGAATCCGGCGAACGGCTTTGATCACGTGGCCTTTACGATCTTCATCGAAGTGCCCGGAAAGGCGGGCGGTGTGACAGCGATGCCTTTGCAGAACGCTGTGTTGCCAGGCGGGATGAAGTGGCATTACCGCCTTCGTGCGCACGGGTGGTCGAACGCCATCTTCACTTCAGCGGGCGCAAGTGCCAGTAACGAGGGGACGAACGCCTCGCCCGCCGCCGGCTTGAAGGTGGATACCGCGACGAATACGGTCAGCTTCATCCTGCCCGACGCGTCGCTTGGGAAGCTGTCGTCGCTGTCTGGCGTGAAGGTCTACGTGACGACCTGGGACTATGACGGTGGCTATCGTGGCTTGTCGCCAACAACCCAGGAATGGGCGTTCTGGGGCGGTAATGGTGCGACTGACCCGCTGGTGATGGACGACACGACGGTGATCAGTTTGCCCTGACTGGTGTCGGTTCTTCTGCTGAAAAAACAGGGCGCCATCGGCGCCCTGTTTTTTGGCAATTAACGAGAGGTAATTCGGAATTGGTTGGTTTTGCAAACGAAACGAATAAGGGTGATTAATACTTTGTGCTTCCTGATTTTGAGTAACAACTGTAGGAATTGATATCCATGCATGACGGATAAATACCTACACGCCAATTCAGAAAACGGAAAATGACATATAAATGGGATATGCGCCCATATTTATGGTTTTGGTGTTCATTTGCCGTGCAGTACAAAGTAGCTTTACTAGGCGGAGTACGACAAGTAAAGTCATTAAAAACAGTGCTTTATTTGTTCTTCTACTCGCCTTGATGGGTGCCGGATTGCTCAAATTGAATGACGCTCTGTGTCATTTCGTGGTGCAAAAGCGCGACCGTTCATTCGTCATAAAGTGCCGTTTGTCGCTTCGCAATTAATTCGACAAGCGGCGTTAAATATTCACGCCTAAATCAGAATGGAGGCGCTCGTTTGAGCTGACGGTTTGCAATTGAAGGCACTTTGCGTGGCGGGTTCGCAAGGTGGTTTCTTTCGATAAACCGTTGGATGGGGCGGTTCGATCGCTGCACGGACTTTGCCGCGCACGACGAATCGCAAGGGCGCCGCCTTCATGGAAGGGGCGTAGGCAATGCTGAAACTTGGATTGGGCAAATACCGCTCGATCGTCGTTCTGATCACGCTGTTTCTGGTGTTCGACGTTGGCGTGCTCGGGATGACCTTCGTGATATCCCGCCAGCTGACGGCGGATGCGATCTCGATCAACCTCGCTGGCCAGCACCGTTATCTGGTGCAAAAGCTCGCCAAGACAGCGCTGCTGATCGATCAGGATGCCACCCAGGGCACCTTTGACAGCAGCGGCCGATCGAGCCTGAACGAGGTCAAGGACCTCATCGCAACCGCCGATCGCTTCAACGCGATCATCAACACGTTTGATGGCGGCGCGAAGCTACCGGACATGGCCGAAGAACTGGCGCTGACCCCGAGCCAGGACGAGCAGGCGGCCGCGATGTTCGCCTTGGTGAAGGATCTCTGGGCGCCGATCAACAGCGAAGTGCAGTCGCTGAATCAGCCAAAGGATGGCCACCGTCCTGATGTCGGCCCGCTATTGCAGGTGCTGATTCCGAACAACTTGAACCTGCTGGCAAGCTCGCATCTGCTGACGAGCCGCCTCGAAGCCCTGTCTGCGGCAAAGGCCGCAAGGCTGCGCGCGGTGCAGATGGCCGGCATGGCAGCCGCGTTGATCAACTTCGCCTTCATCCTCTATAGCTTCCTCGGCCAGTTGCGCAAGAGCGACCAGGCGGTGGAGCGCGCGCAGCGTGAAACCGAAGACATCCTGCGGACCACGCAGGAGGGGCTCTTCCTGCTCGACCCGGATTTCCGCATGGGGTCGCAAACCTCGCACGCGCTGTCGCGCATCATCGGCGTGGAGGCGAAGGGCGGCGAAAACTTCCTCGATCTGCTCAAGCCTTTGGTGACACCGAAGACTTACGACACCACCAAGGAGTACATCGAGCTGCTGCTGCGGCACGACGTGAAGGAAAAGCTCGTCGCCAGCCTCAACCCGCTCGACTGCATTGAAATCAGCGCTGTGAAGCCGAGCGGGGCGGTGGAGTCGCGCTTCCTGCAGATCCGCTTCAACCGGGTGCTGCAGGGCAACAAGGTCACGCACCTGCTGGTTACGGTCAACGACATTACTCGCCGCGTGAAGCTCGAGCGCGAGCTGAAGGACAGCGAGCGCCGCGTGCAGGATCAGATGGGCATGATGGTCAACATCCTCCAGGCTGATCCGCGACAGTTGCAGGACTTCCTGCGTGCTGCGAGCGACGGTCTCAATCAGATCAACGAGGATCTGCGCACCGCGAGCCCGACGACCGGCGTATCCACGCCGCGGGTCGACGCCATGATGCGCATCGCCCACCGCTTGAAGGGCGACGCCGCGGCGTTGCAGCTGGAAGCGGTGTCGCAGTCACTGCACGCCTTCGAGAACGTGCTTCAGGAGTTGCGTGTGCTGACTCGCCGCTCCAGTGAAGACTTGCTGCCCGTCGCGGTGCGGGTGAAGGGGCTGTATGCCGAGATCGCGGCAATCCAGGATGTCATTGCACGCATCGGTCAGGTGCGTGGCGTCGTCAGTGTCGAGCCGCCCAAACCGGCGCATGACCCCGAACTGGCGGCCCAGGCCTTCGTGCGGCAGTGGCGCGGCTTCGCGCAACAGCTCGCGCAGCGGCATGAAAAGCAAGTCGAGCTGAGTTATCAAGGCCTCGATATCGAACTGCTCAACCCGCAGTTGCGCGACGCGGTGAATACAACGGTGAATCAGTTCATCCGCAACGCCGTGGTGCACGGGGTCGAGAAACCGGCGGATCGCAAGATGCGTGGCAAGTCCGAGGCGGGGCGGCTTTCGGTGTACGTCTCAGACCAAGGCGACGGCACGATCGAGCTGAGCTTCCGTGATGACGGACGCGGCATCAACCCTGAAAAGATCCGCGCTGCTGCCATCCGCTCCGGGCGCATCGCGGCCGACGCGGCGAAGGCGCTCGATGCGCGCCAGCTGACGCTGATGATCTTTGAGCCCGGCCTTTCCACCCGCGATCAGGTGGATGAAGACGCAGGGCGCGGCGTCGGCCTTGATGCCGTGAAAGACCTGATTACCCGGCTCGGCGGCCGGATCCGCATCGGCACGACCAGTGGTGAGTACTGCCATTTCCGTGTGCAGCTGCCGGTCAAAGTGGAGCCGCGCGACGACCACATTGATGCCCCGATCAAGGAGGTGGCCTGATGGCACTCAAGCTCATGATCGTGGATGACTCGAACATCATCCGCAGCAAGATCACCCGAACGCTCACGCAACACGATATGCAAGTGGTGGCAACGGCAAGCAACGGCGAGGAAGCCGTCAAGCTGTTCGGTGCCCACAAACCGGATGTCGTGACGATGGATCTGACCATGCCGCGCATGGACGGGCTGGAGTGCATCCGCGCGTTACGCAAGATCGACCCGGGCATCAGCATCCTTGTGGTCTCAGCGCTGGCGGACAAGGCCACAGCGATCCAGGCCCTAAAGGAAGGCGCTCAGGGTTTCCTGTGCAAACCGTTCTCCGAAACCGACCTCACCGAGGCGATGGAGGAACTTCTGGGAGAGGACGCTCATGGATGAGCAACAACTGCGTGTCTTCATCGACATCGTGAGCCAGTACTTCGAGCGCCAGACGGGCAAGGCGCCGGAGGTCGGAAGCCCGTATCTGGGCGATGCAAGCGCGCTGCCGATCTACGACTTTACCGGCGTGATCGGTATCTCCGGCGAGCGCCAGGGCTGCGTGTACGTCACCGCGCATCGCGATCTGTTGCGGCAACTGTTGCTGCACGTGGGTGAGGCCGATGTGTCGGATACCAATCTCTGCGATCTCGTTGGCGAGGTGGCCAACACCATTTCGGGCAACGCACGTCGTTACTTCGGGCCGGATTTCATGATCTCGGTGCCGGTCGTCGTGTCGGGCAACGCGCGTGCGATCCAGGTGCCGCGCAGCGTCAAGGCCTACATCCTGCCACTGCGGTGGCACAAGTTTGAGGCGGCACTGGTCGTGAGCCTTCAGTAGTTCGGCAACGCGCAGGGTCAAGCCAGGAGACGGAACATGACAAGCTGGGCAGCAAGAGCAAGGGTGTGGCAGGTTGGGTTGGTACTGGGGCTTGTGGGTGTGTGCGGCGCGGGCGCAACTGCCCGTGCCGACACCACCCTGATCAACGCTTCGTCGAACATCAATCAGGAGATGTTCCAGGAGTACAACGCCGCGTTCACGCGCTACTGGCGCGGGAAGACCGGCGAGGCGGTGACGATCAAGCAGACACACGCGCAATCCACCAACCAGGTCGCGCGGATTCGCAACGGCGAAGAGGCGGATGTGGTGACGCTGGCGGTGTCACTGGATATCGACACAATCGCCGCCGCGGGCCTCATGCCGAGCGATTGGCAAGGCCGGCTGGCTAACCACTCGTCGCCCTTCACGTCGACCGTGGTGTTCCTCGTGCGCCGTGGCAATCCGCGCCAGATCAAGGACTGGAACGACCTCGTGCGCTGGGGCATCAACGTCGTCACGTCGAATCCCAAGAGCTCCGGCATTGCGCGCTGGGGGCATCTGGCGGCCTATGGCTATGCACTCAAGCAGCCGGGTGGCAACGATGCGAGCGCGAAGCTCTTCCTCAAGCGCCTGTACGGCAACAACCGCGTACTTGAGTACACCGCGCGTGGCGCCAACAACGCTTTCACGAAAAACAAGATCGGTGACGTGATGATCACGTGGGAGAGCGAGGCGCTTCAGCTCGTTGCAGCTGCGCCGGACGACTACGAGATCGTGGTCCCGAGCGTATCGATCGTGGCCGAGCCGCCGGTTGCGCTGGTCGACAAGATGGTCGAGAAGCGGGGCACGCGGAAGCTTGCCGACGCCTACCTTAACTACCTGTACTCGCCCGAGGCGCAAGAGCTGCTGGTGAAGTACTACTACCGGCCCGCAGACGCCGCAATCGCCGAGAAGTACAGCAAACGCTTCAAGCCCCTGAGCCTGTTCCGGGTGGATGAGGTCTTCGGCAGCTGGCAGCAGGCGTTCAAGACGCACTTCAGCGATGGTGGCGTGCTGGATCAGGTCTACGACCCGTATCGCAATGCGTCGTAAGCGCGCGATCGGGCAGGCCGGGTGGAACGGAAACGGAAAGGAACGACAATGAAAACGCTGTTGTGTCGGGCCGTCGCGGCATGCGCGATCGCCGGGGTTTCGATCATCGTTCAGGCGGCGGAGGTGACGGGGGCCGGCGCATCGTCGCCGCGGCTGGTGTACCTGAAGTGGGCGGAGGCCTACGGCAAGGCAACCGGCAACACCATTCGCTACCAATCGATCGGTTCTGGCGGCGGCGTGAAGGAAGTGACTTCGAAGAGCGTGGACTTCGGCGCGTCCGATATTCCGCTGACCGAATCCGAACTCGACAAACGTGGCCTGGTGCAGTTTCCAGTACTCGTTGGCGCCGCGGTGCCCTTCGTGAACCTGCCCAAAGTGGCGGCCGGCGAACTGCGCCTGACCGGGCCGCTACTGGCAGACATTTTCCGCGGCCGCCTGACCCGCTGGGACGACCCGCGCATTGCAGACATCAATCCGGGCGTGTCCTTGCCGGCCATGTCGATCGTTGTCGTGCGGCGTGACGATGGCGCCGGCGTTTCGTACTTCCTCACGCACTACCTCGCCAAGGTGAGCCCGGAGTGGCGCGACAGCATTGGGGTGGGCAGCGCCGTGCAGTGGCCCGTTGGCCTTGGGGGTAAGGGTGATGAAGGCGTCGCCAACTTCGTCAGGCGTTTGCCGGGTGCCATTGGCTATGTGGAGTACGGCTACGCCCGCGCGAACAAACTGGCCCACGTGAGCATGCAGAACCGCAGCGGCGCGTTCGTTGCCCCGGATGAGAAGAGCCTTGCGGCCGCAGCGCGCAGTGCCGCATGGGACAAGAGCGCCTTCGGCGAGGTGCTGAGCGACCAGTCGGCACCCGAGGCCTGGCCGATCGCAGGCGCCAGCTTCGTGATGCTGCAGCGCACGACGGACAAGCTTGCGCAGGCGGCCGCCGTTGTGAAGTTCTTTGGCTGGTCTTGCCAGAACGGCGGCAAGTTTGCGTTGGACGGCGGCTATGTTCCGCTGCCGGGCGAAACGGTGAACCAGCTCGGCGCCGCGTGGCAGCGCATCAAGGACCCCGCCGGCAAGACCATCGCAACGTTGGAGTGATGGTGCGCGACGCTGAGAAGACAACTGCATCGCGAACGCGGAAGACGAGGTAAGCATGTTGGAGACTGATCCGGCACTCAGGGGTGTCTTGCCCCGTAAAGGGGTGCGCAAGAAGGGCGCGCAGGCGAGCGCGCCGATGCGCCCGGTCGGCGCCCTCTCGCACGTGCGGGTGCTGGATCTGTCGCGCGTGCTGGCGGGCCCGTGGGCGACGCAGTTGCTCGGCGATCTTGGCGCCGAGGTCATCAAGATCGAACGGCCCGGCCGCGGCGACGACACGCGCACCTACGGGCCGCCGTGGGCGAAGGACGAAGCGGGCGAAGACACCGATGTCTCCGCCTACTCCCTGTGCGCGAACCGAAACAAGGAATCGATCACTGTCGACTTCACCCGCGCCGAGGGTCAGGCACTGCTGCGCGAACTGGCCGCGCAATCCGATGTGCTGGTCGAGAACTTCAAGGTCGGTACGCTCGCGCGCTACGGCCTCGATTACGAAACGCTCGCGGCAATCAACCCGCGCCTGATCTACTGCTCGATCACCGGCTTCGGTCAGGATGGGCCTTACGCGGAGCGTTCGGGCTACGATTTCCTGATTCAGGGCATGGGCGGGCTGATGAGCATCACGGGCGCGCCGGATGGCACGCCGACCAAGGTCGGTGTCGCACTGGCCGATGTCATGACCGGGCTCTATGCCAGCAACGCGATTCTCGCCGCATTGGCGTGGCGCGAGCGTAGCGGGGAAGGGCAGCATATCGATCTCGGCATGCTGGATGTGCAAGTGGCTGCGCTGGCCAATCAGGCGCTCAATTACCTTTCAAGCGGCAAAGCGCCAGCACGTGTCGGCAACGCCCATCCGAACATCGTCCCTTACGACGCGTGCCCAACCGCCGACGGCCACATGATCCTTGCGATCGGTAATGACGCTCAGTTTGCGCGCTTCTGTATCGAGGCCCGCACCGATTGGCTCGGTGACGCACGCTTCGGGAGTAACGCGGCGCGGGTACGCCATCGCGATGTTCTGGTTCCACTGATACATGACGTCACCCGAAGGCGCACCACCGCCGAGTGGATCGCAGCGCTGGAGGCGGCGGGCGTACCCTGCGGCCCGATCAACACGATTCCGCAGGTCTTCGATGATCCCCAGGTTCGCCACCGCGGCATGCGCATCGAAATGGCGCATCCGTCCGCTGGCAAGGTAGCGCTGGTAGGGAGCCCGATCCGTATGTCGAAAACGCCGCCCACCTACCGCCGCGCGCCGCCAAACCTCGGTAGCGATACGCGCGACCTGTTGGCGCGGCTGCTGGGTAGGGAGCGCCCGCAGCTCGATGCACTGCACGAGCAAGGCGTGATCTGAAGGAACAAAAGAAAAACGCCCCGCATCTCGCGATGCAGGGCGTTCAGGCTCAGGTCGTTGGCGGTCAGACTACGACGGCCTTTGCTGCGTCCTGGTACTCGGCGATCTGATCGAAGTTCATATACTTGTAGATCTTGCTGCCGTCAGCGTTGATCACGCCCATGTCAGCGTGGTACTCCTCGACCGTCGGGATGCGTCCGAGCTTCGATGCGATCGCGGCCAACTCGGCCGAAGCCAGATACACGTTGGTGTTCTTGCCCAAGCGGTTCGGGAAGTTACGCGTCGAGGTGGAGACCACCGTCGCACCTTCACGTACCTGTGCCTGGTTACCCATGCACAGCGAGCAGCCCGGCATTTCGGTGCGCGCGCCGGCGCTGCCGAAGACGCCGTAGTGGCCTTCCTTGGTCAGCTCGGCAGCATCCATCTTGGTCGGCGGCGCAATCCACAGTTTTACCGGGATATCGCGCTTGCCTTCGAGCAGCTTGGACGCCGCACGGAAGTGGCCGATGTTGGTCATGCACGAGCCGATGAACACTTCGTCGATCTTCGCGCCGGCGACTTCGGACAGCAGCTTCGCGTCGTCCGGATCGTTCGGGCAGCAGAGCACCGGCTCCTTCAGATCGTTGAGGTCGATCTCGATCACCGCGGCGTACTCGGCATCCTTGTCCGCTTCGAGCAGGTTCGGGTTGGCCAGCCATGCCTCGACCGCCTTGATGCGGCGTTCAAGCGTGCGCTTGTCCTGGTAGCCGTCGGCGATCATGTTCTTCATCAGCACAATGTTGCTGTTGAGGTACTCGATGATCGGTTCCTTGTTCAGCTTGACCGTGCAGCCGGCGGCAGAACGTTCAGCCGACGCGTCCGAGAGCTCGAACGCCTGCTCGACCTTCAGATCCGGCAGGCCTTCGATTTCAAGGATGCGGCCCGAGAACACGTTCTTCTTGCCGGCCTTGGCGACGGTCAGCAGACCGGCCTTGATCGCGTAGTAGGGGATCGCGTGCACCAGATCGCGCAGCGTGATGCCCGGCTGCATCTGGCCCTTGAAGCGCACCAGCACAGATTCCGGCATGTCCAGCGGCATCACGCCGGTGGCGGCGCCGAAAGCCACGAGGCCCGAGCCCGCCGGGAAGGAGATGCCGATCGGGAAGCGGGTGTGCGAGTCGCCGCCGGTGCCCACGGTGTCCGGCAGCAGCAGGCGGTTGAGCCAGCTGTGGATCACGCCGTCGCCCGGGCGCAGCGCAACACCGCCGCGGCTGCTGATGAAGGCCGGCAGCTCACGGTGGGTCTTCACATCAACCGGTTTCGGGTAGGCCGCGGTGTGGCAGAAGGATTGCATCACAAGATCGGCAGAGAAGCCGAGGCAGGCCAGATCCTTCAGCTCGTCGCGCGTCATCGGGCCGGTCGTGTCCTGCGAGCCAACCGTAGTCATCTTCGGTTCGCAGTAGGTGCCGGGGCGCACGCCCTGGCCTTCGGGCAGGCCAACTGCGCGGCCAACCATCTTCTGCGCCAGCGTGAAGCCAGCCTTCGATTCCGCCGGCGGCTTGGGCAGGCGGAACAGCGTCGAGGCGCCCAGGCCGAGGAACTCGCGCGCCTTGCCGGTCAGCGAACGGCCGATGATCAGGTTGATACGGCCGCCAGCGCGCACTTCATCGAACAGCACGTCGGACTTGAGCTTGAACTCGGCCACCGTCTCGCCGTTCTTCAGGATCTTGCCGTCGTACGGCAGGATGTCAACGACGTCACCCATCTCCAGCTTCGAGACGTCGACTTCGATCGGCAGCGAGCCGGAGTCTTCCTGCGTGTTGAAGAAGATCGGCGCGATCTTGCCGCCGAGCGTGACCCCACCGAAGCGCTTGTTCGGCACGTACGGAATGTCCTGGCCGGTGGCCCAGATCACCGAGTTTGTCGCGGACTTACGCGAGGAGCCAGTGCCCACCACGTCGCCAACATAGGCGACCAGGTGACCCTTCTTCTTCAGGTCTTCGATGAACTGGATCGGGCCACGCTTGCCGTCTTCCTCGGGCTTGAAGGCCGCATCCGGGCGGGTGTTCTTCAGCATCGCGAGGTAGTGCAGCGGGATGTCGGGGCGGCTCCATGCGTCCGGCGCCGGTGACAGGTCATCGGTGTTGGTCTCACCCGGCACCTTGAACACGGTGACGGTGATCTTCTTGTCCACTTCCGGGCGCGTGGTGAACCACTCGGCGTCAGCCCAGCTCTGGATCACTTCCTTGGCCTTGGCGTTGCCGGCCTTGGCCTTCTCTGCGACGTCGTTGAAGAAGTCGAACATCAGCAGTGTCTTCTTCAGCCCCTCGGCGGCGACGCCTGCGACTTCGGCATCGTCCAGTAACTCGATCAGCGGGTGGACGTTGTAGCCGCCCACCATGGTGCCCAGCAGCTCGGTGGCCTTGGCCTTGGAGATCAGATCGACCTTGATGTCGCCATGCGCAACGGCGGCCAGGAAGCTGGCCTTGACCTTCGCGGCATCATCCACACCGGGCGGAACGCGGTAGGTGAGCAACTCCACCAGGAAGGCTTCTTCGCCTGCCGGCGGGTTCTTGATCAGTTCAATCAGGTCGGCCGTCTGCTTGGCATCCAGCGCAAGCGGCGGGATTCCAAGGGCGGCGCGTTCGGCGGCGTGTTGGCGGTAGGCTTCTAGCACGGTGAGGTCCTCCGGTTTGCTGTCAGGATGCCGTTCGGCATTCGGTTAATTGGGGTTGGGGGTGAAAAACCGTTGCTCGGCCTCGCTGGGCAGCGTCATCCCGGTAGACCGGGCGCGCACGAGCAAATTCCAGTAATGGCGGAACGAGCCGCGATCGTGCAATCGTGTGCCGACGCGGATCGGTCCCCAGTTCGCGTCCTGCGCAGCACAAACGATGCCAGCGGCCTCCGTTACTTCATCGGCGGCTGGGCGCATGCCTTGCAGGATCGGCTCAATCTGCGCGGGGTGGATGCTCCACATCCGCAGGTAGCCAAAGTCGTTACGAGCGAGGCGCGCATCATCGAAGGCGACCTGCGCGTCGTCGAGTACGGTGGTCACGTTGTGCGTCGGAATCACGCCGTGAGCGATTGCTGCAGCGACGACTTCGCACTTGGCGCGCACCACCATGGGGTGCGTGAATTGCCCTGGCGAGCGCATTGCCGAACCGGGAATCGCACCGTGGTGTTCCGAGACGAAATCCATCAGGCCGAAATCCAGCGTTTCGACGCCGGGCAGGGCGGCGATCTGCCACGCTTGATGCAAGGCGCCATGCGTCTCGACCAGCGCATGCAGCGGTATCTCACGCTTGAGACCGAGGCGCGATTCGATATTGCGCAGGGCGGCGAGCGCTGTTTCCACATCCGCAGCGCCGCGAGCCTTTGGTACGGTCACAAACGCGATCCGGTCGGCGGCGCGACCGAGAATGATCTCAAGGTCGTCGTGCCAGCTCGGATGTGTGACATCGTGAATGCGTGCGCCGATGCGTCCGAACAGATTGTCGGCGCCTGCGATCAGGCCGCCGCACAGCTCGGCGTGGGTGCGTTCAGCGCCAGCGGGGGCGCCATCTTCGCAATCGAGCGTGATGTCGAAGAGCGGGCCCATCTGTTGCTGCAAGGCGATCGCCTTGCGCATGTTCTTTTCGGAGCCGCAGTAATGGTCCACCGCGGGGATCGCCGGCAGCGGCCTGCCGCCGGCGAACAGCACGGCATCGGGATGGAGCGGTGAGCGCCCGCGGTCGCCATTCGGCGACCTGCCCCCGATGGGGGCGCCAGGAAACTCGGGGCGGCCCGTGGTTTCCTCGGGGCGTACGTTATCCATGAGCCCGACGCCGTTCGCTTTAAGCCAGCAGGTCTGCGACGCCTGCGCGCTCTTCTTCGAGTTCCTTCAGCGTGAAGTTCATGCGGTCACGCGAGAACTCGTCGATCTCCAGGCCTTGCACGATCTTGTATTCGCCGTTGGCCGTGGTGACCGGGAAGCCGTAGATGATGCCTTCCGGGATGCCGTAGGAGCCGTCGGAAGGAATGCCCATGGTGACCCATTCACCGTTCGAGCCCAGCACCCAGTCACGGATGTGGTCGATGGCGGCGTTGGCGGCCGAGGCGGCGGACGACAGACCACGCGCTTCGATGATCGCAGCACCGCGCTTGCCGACGGTCGGCAGGAAGGTTTCGCGGTTCCAGGTTTCGTCGTTGATCAGCGCCTTGACGTTGTCACCGTTCGAGGTGACATAGCGGTAGTCGGCGTACATCGTCGGCGAGTGGTTGCCCCATACGACGAGGCTCTTCAGGCTCGACACATCGCGGCCGGACTTGGCGGCGAGTTGCGACAGCGCGCGGTTATGGTCGAGGCGCAGCATGGCAGTGAAGTTGCCCGGCTTGACGCGACCGAACTTGGTAGCCGTTGCCTTGGCGATGTAGGCGTTGGTGTTGCAGGGGTTGCCGACGACCAGCACCTTGACGTTCGGATCAGCGTACTGGCCGATTGCGGCACCTTGAACGGTGAAGATCTTGGCGTTCTCGGTCAGCAGGTCCTTGCGTTCCATGCCCGGGCCGCGCGGACGTGCGCCAACCAGCAGCGCGACTTGGGTGTCCTTGAACGCAACAGCGGGATCGTCAGTGGCGATCATGCCGGCGAGCAGCGGGAACGCGCAGTCTTCCAGCTCCATCATCACGCCCTTGACCGCCTTCTGGGCCTGGGGCAGATCCAGCAACTGAAGGATCACCGGCTGATCCTTGCCGAGCATTTCGCCCGAGGCAATGCGGAACAGCAGGCTGTAACCGATCTGACCGGCGGCACCGGTGACGGTGACGCGAACGGGAGCTTTGGCCATGTGTGACTCCTTTATCTATGCTGGAGAGCGCGGCCCTGCGCGCAGGTTCTGATAGGGCGCCGCGGCGCCTGCCGGCGGCAATGTGGCTATCATCGTAGGCCAGAAATCTCACAGTGTCAAAAGCTAACTTATGTCTTATATAAGACAGGAGATGCATTATAGACACACCGATTTTTCTGTGCTTGAATGCGGTCATGGTGAACCTGTCGCCCACCTTCAGCCCGCTCTACCAGCAGATCAAACGCCTGATGATTCAGGCGCTTGAGTCGGGGGAGTGGCGTCCCGGTCAAGCTATCCCCAGCGAGCAAGAGCTCGCCGTGCGTTTCCAGGTCAGTCAGGGAACGGTTCGCAAAGCGATCGATGAGCTGGCTGCGGACAACCTTCTGATCCGTCGTCAGGGCAAAGGCACGTTCGTTGCCTCGCACGCGGACCCGCGCGCGTTGTTCCGTTTCCTGCGTCTGACGCCGCTGTCCGGTGAAATCGTTCCGCTCAAGAGTGAGCCGCTGGACTGCTGGCGCGCCAAGGCGGGGCAGGAAGCGTCGCGCAATCTCGGCATCGAACTGTCGGCACCGATCATCATCATTCGGCGGGTTCTGAAGCACGAATCCAAGCCGATCGTGGTGGATGAAATCTACCTGCCGGGGGAGATCTTCTCCGGACTCAATATCGAAATGCTGCGCGACTGGCAGGGCTCGATCTATGGCCTGTTCGAGTCCCGCTTCGGGGTGCGGATGCTGCATGCGCGAGAAAAGATCCGCGCGGTAGCGGCCGACCGCAATGTCGCAGAAACCCTTGGTGTGCCGGAAGCCTCGCCGCTGCTGTCGGTCGAGCGCGTTGCCTATACGTATGGGGACAAACCGGTGGAATGGCGTCGCGGCCTGTATTCCACCGCCGAGCACTACTACCTGAATGAACTGAGTTGAGGCTGTAATCGGGCCGGTTGGCCGGTTGCAGGCAAGAGAACGGCGAGTCCAGCGACGCGCCCCTGTGAGAGGTGAAGCATGTCAGATACAACAATCAAGAAACCGAGACCCAAGCATCTCGACCTGAAGGTGATCCGTCTGCCGCTGCCCGGATTCGTATCGATCCTGCATCGCGTGAGCGGCGCCGGTTTGTTCCTGATGCTGCCGGTTTTGCTGTGGCTCTTTGGTTCCAGCGTTGGCAGCCCCGAGGCTATGGCGCAAGCCAAATCGGTGGTTGCGAATCCGCTGGTGAAACTGGTGCTGTTTGGTTTGCTGTGGGCGTATCTGCACCACTTCTGCGCCGGCATCCGCTTTCTTCTGCTGGACATGCACAAGGGCCTCGATCTGCCGACCGCGCGCAAGAGCGCCGGCGCGGTGCTGGCAGTAAGCCTGACTCTTACGGTGCTGATCGGCGCCAAGATTTTCCTGGGGTAAGCCATGCAAAACCGAATTGTCGTTGGTGCCCACTACGGCTTGCGTGACTGGCTTGCTCAGCGCGTCACGGCCACGGTGATGGCGCTGTACACCGTCTTCTTCGTCGTCAACCTGTTCTGTCTGCCGGAATTCTCTGCGGAAGCCTGGCGCGCCATGTTCTCGGGCGGGTTCATGCGTTTCGCGACCTTCCTGTTCTGGCTCGCACTGTTCTTCCATGCGTGGGTCGGCGTTCGGGACATCTTCATGGATTACATCAAGCCGGTCGGTGTGCGCCTGATTGCGCACTCGGTCGTCGCTTTCCTGCTGATCGGCTATGCGGGCTGGGCAGCCCAGATTCTTTGGAGGCTGTAAGTGAAAGTCGCTAAGCGTACGTTTGATGCGGTGATCGTCGGCGCGGGTGGCGCCGGGATGCGGGCCGCAATTCAGCTCTCCGAGGCTGGCCTGAAGACGGCGGTGCTGTCCAAGGTCTTCCCGACTCGTTCGCATACCGTTGCGGCGCAGGGCGGTGTCTCGGCGTCGCTCGGCAACTCCGAGCCCGACCACTGGCACTGGCACATGTACGACACCGTCAAGGGGTCGGACTGGCTGGGCGATCAGGACGCGATCGAGTTCATGTGCCGCAAGGCGCCCGAAGTGGTTGTGGAACTTGAGCACTTCGGCATGCCGTTTGACCGTACCGACGAGGGCAAGATTTACCAGCGCCCCTTCGGTGGCCACATGTCGAACTTCGGCGACAAGCCGGTTCGCCGCGCCTGCGCGGCCGCTGACCGTACCGGCCACGCAATGCTGCACGCGCTCTACCAGCGCAACGTGAAAGCGAACACGCAGTTCTTCGTTGAATGGATGGCGCTGGATCTGCTGCGCGACACGGACGGCCGCGTGCTCGGCGTGATCGCGATGGAGATGGAAACCTCGGAAATCGTGGTGTTCCAGGCCAAGGCGACGCTGTTCGCAACCGGTGGTGCGGGCCGCATCTTCGCGTCCTCGACGAACGCCTTCATCAATACCGGCGACGGCCTGGGTATGGCGGCGCGTGCCGGTATTCCGCTCGAAGACATGGAGTTCTGGCAGTTCCACCCGACCGGCGTTGCCGGCGCGGGCGTGCTGATCACCGAAGGCGTGCGCGGCGAAGGCGGCATCCTGCGCAATGCTTCGGGTGAGCGTTTCATGGAACGCTATGCGCCGAACGCGAAGGATCTTGCCTCGCGTGACGTCGTCTCCCGCGCGATGGTCACCGAGATCAACGAAGGTCGCGGCTGCGGCCCGAACAAGGATCACGTGCTGCTCGACATCACGCACCTTGACCCGGACGTCATCAACAAGCGCCTGCCGGGCATCCGCGAGATCTCGATCCAGTTCGCCAACGTCGACCCGATCCGCGCGCCGATTCCGGTGGTACCGACCTGCCATTACCAGATGGGCGGTATTCCGACCAACTACCGCGGTGAAGTCGTCGTCGACGGTGCCTCGGTGCCCGGCTTCTACGCCGCAGGCGAATGCGCGTGTGCATCGGTGCACGGCGCAAACCGCCTCGGCACCAACTCGCTCCTCGACTTGCTGGTGTTTGGCAAGAGCTCGGGCGAGACGATGGTGGAGTACATCAAGGGGCAGGGCAGCGCACAGCCTGAGATCCCGCAAGCCGAAATTGATCGCTCAGTCGCGCGTGTTGATCGCCTGCTGACGCAGAGCGGCGGCACCAACGTGCACGATGTTCGCGCACAGATGCAACAGACGATGCAGAAGCACTGCGGCGTGTTCCGCTTCAAGGACATGCTGGCAAGCGGCGTCGACAAGATCCTTGAAGTCGAGAAGCTGGTGCAGCGCACCGAAATCAAGGACAAGTCCAAGGTCTTCAACACCGCGCTGACCGAAGCGCTGGAGCTTGAGAACCTGATCGAAGTCGCCAAGGCGACGATGATCTCGGCGAACAACCGTACCGAGTCGCGTGGCGCCCATGTGCGCGACGATGCGACCGACACGCCGCAAACGCCGGACGGCCGTGACGACGCCAACTGGCTCAAGCACACGCTTTGGCATCGCGACGGCAATCGCATTGATTACAAGCCGGTGGTGATGAAGCCGCTGACCGTCGACACCATCGCGCTGAAGAAGCGCGCGTACTGATCTGCCATCGGAGGAACCACGCGTGGCAAACCGTACTATGAAATTCCAGATCTACCGCTACGACCCGGACAAGGACGCAGCGCCGTACATGCAGGACGTGTCGATCGAAGTCGACGCGACCGATCGCAAGCTGCTCGATGTGCTGGTCAAGCTCAAGGCCAAGGACGATTCGATCTCGTTCCGCCGCTCATGCCGTGAAGGCGTGTGTGGCTCCGACGCGATGAACATCAACGGCAAGAACGGGCTGGCCTGCCTCACCGATATCGCATCGCTGAAAGAGCCGGTGCAGTTGCGCCCGCTCCCGGGACTGCCGGTGATCCGCGACCTGATCGTGGACATGACCCAGTTCTTCAAGCAGTACCACTCGATCAAGCCGTACGTCGTCAACAACGACCCGCCGCCCGAGCGCGAGCGGCTGCAGTCTCCGGAAGACCGTGAAGAGCTCAACGGGCTGTACGAGTGCATTCTGTGCGCGAGCTGCTCGACCTCCTGCCCGTCGTTCTGGTGGAACCCGGATAAGTTCGTCGGCCCCGCCGGTCTGCTTGCCGCCTACCGCTTCATCGCCGACACGCGTGACCAGGCGACCAGCGAACGCCTCGATAATCTCGAGGATCCGTATCGCCTGTTCCGCTGCCACACCATCATGAACTGCGTCGATGTGTGCCCGAAGGGTCTCAACCCGACGCGCGCGATCGGCAAGATCAAGGACATGATGGTCCGCAGGGCCGTCTGAGCACACGATGAGCGCACTCAAGGAACGCGTGAAGTGGCGTAGCCGCCGGGGCCTGCTGGAACTCGACATCTTCTTCACGCGTTACTACGCGAAGCATCTCGATGCCCTGAGCGACGCCGAGCTTGAAACGCTGCTCGACATGCTCACCACGGACGATATTGAGCTGTGGAAATGGGTTGGCGGCCGGGAGGAATGCCCGGTCGAAGAATGGAAAAGCTTGATCGCCGCCATCCGTCAGGCATGACGGGCGCGGTATCCGATGGATTACTGCAATCACTGGCACAGAAGGGACGAATCATGACGACTCAACGCACCGCTACGCTGACCATCGATGGCAATAGCGTCGAATTCCCGGTGATGTCTGGCGTACACGGGCCGGACGTCATCGACATTCGCAAGCTCTACGGCTCGACCGGTAACTTCACCTTTGACCCGGGCTTCCTGTCTACGGCCAGCTGCCAGTCGAAGATCACGTACATCGACGGCGACAAGGGCGAGCTGATGTATCGCGGCTACCCGATCGAGCAACTCGCCGAGAAGTGCGACTTCCTCGAAACCGCCTACCTGCTGCGCGAGGGCGAACTGCCCACCGTGAAGCAGAAAGAAGCGTTCGTGAAGTCGATCCAGCGTCACACGATGGTTCACGAACAGCTGACCCGCTTCTACCAGGGCTTCCGCCGTGACGCGCACCCGATGGCCGTGTGCGTGGGCGTGGTTGGTGCGCTGTCGGCGTTCTACCATGATGCGGCTGACTTCTCGGATCAGGAACACCGCACGGTGTCCTTCCACCGCATCCTCGCGAAGATGCCGACCATCGTTGCGATGGCCTACAAGTACTCGGTTGGCGAGCCGTTCATGTACCCGCGCAACGACCTCGACTACACCGAGAACTTCATGCACATGATGTTCGGTACGCCGTGCGAGAAATACGTGCCGAACCCGGTGCTGGCCAAGGCGCTTGACCGCATCCTGATCCTGCACGCCGACCACGAACAGAACGCATCGACCTCCACCGTGCGTCTGGCTGGCTCGTCCGGTGCCAATCCGTTTGCGTGCATCTCGGCCGGTATCGCCTGTTTGTGGGGCCCCGCCCACGGTGGCGCGAACGAGGCTTGCCTCAACATGCTGGAAGAGATCGGCGATGTGTCGCGCGTTGGCGAGTACATCAAGCGCGCGAAGGACAAGAACGACTCCTTCAAGCTGATGGGCTTCGGTCACCGCGTGTACAAGAACTACGACCCGCGCGCCAAGCTGATGCGCGAGACCTGTCACGAAGTGCTACACGAGCTCGGCCTGCACGACAGCAAGCTGTTCAAGCTTGCGATGGAACTCGAGCGCATCGCGCTGGAAGATCCGTACTTCGTCGAGAAGAAGCTTTACCCGAACGTCGACTTCTACTCCGGCATCGTGCAGAGCGCGCTGGGGATTCCGACTTCGATGTTCACCTGCATTTTCGCCCTTGCGCGCACCGTTGGCTGGATGAGCCAGTGGGAGGAAATGCTTACCGACGCCGACTACAAGATCGGCCGTCCGCGTCAGCTCTACGTGGGCGCCGCAAAGCGCGACGTTACCCCGATCGGCTTGCGCTGACACAGCAGATGGCAAGTCGCAACAGTGTTTGACCGCGGGGCGGGCTGACGATCTGGGGGGAGAGTCTCCCCGTCCCGTTTTTTCCGGTGTGAGTGGCTTCCACCGGATCGCTGTGCGGCGTGCTTCATTCACCCGCAGAAAGACAGGTGGCTCCAATGATGAGACAGTTTATGGGCAACTCCTATCTGTTCGGGAGCAATGCGCCGTTCATCGAGGAACTCTACGAGTCCTACCTCGATAACCCGGCCAGCGTTCCCGAGCAGTGGCGAGATTATTTCGATGCCCTGCAGAACATGCCTGGTGCCGTGACGCGCGACGTCGCCCACGCACCGGTCATTGCATCCTTCGCCCAGATGGCGAAGCAGAACAAGCTCGCGACCTCCGCCGTCGGTATCGCCGACAAGCGTCAGATCGGCGTGCTCCAGATGATCAACGCTTATCGATTCCTCGGTAACCGTTGGGCACAGATCGATCCGCTCAAGCGCCAGGAGCGCCCGCAGATCGCCGAGCTCGAACCTTCGTTCTATGGCTTCACCGAAGCGGATCTGAGCCAGCAGTTCAACACTGGCTCCTTCCACTTCCCCAACGGTCAGCAGGCAACGTTGCGCGAGATTCTTGAATCCGCACGCGAGACCTACTGCGGTACCGTTGCAACGGAGTACATGTACCTCTCTGACATCGGTCAGAAGCGCTGGATCCAGAGCAAGCTGGAACCGAACCGCAGCCGCCCGAACTTCAGCGTCGAGCAGCGCAAGCGCATTCTCGAACGGATGACCGCAGCGGAAACGCTCGAGAAGTACCTCCACACCCGCTACGTTGGCCAGAAGCGCTTCTCGCTGGAAGGCGGCGAGTCGGCCATCGTTGCGATGGACACGATCATCAACCATGCCGGTACCGCCGGCGTGCAGGAAATCGTGATCGGCATGGCCCACCGTGGCCGCCTTAACGTGCTGGTCAACACGCTGGGCAAGCAGCCGGCGATGCTGTTCTCGGAGTTCGAGGGCAAGCACGCGGCGGATCTGTCCGCCGGCGACGTGAAGTACCACATGGGCTTCTCGTCCGATGTCAGCACGCCCGGAGGCCCGGTGCACCTGACGCTGGCGTTCAACCCGTCTCACCTCGAAATCGTGAACCCGGTGGTCGAGGGCTCGGTGTATGCCCGTCAGCAGCGCCGCTCTGAAGCGGAGAAACTCTGCGCGCTGCCGGTGCTGATCCACGGCGATGCGGCGGTGGCGGGGCAGGGCGTGAATCAGGAGATGCTGAACTTCTCGCAGACGCGGGGTTTTGGCACTGGTGGCACGATCCACATCGTCATCAACAACCAGATCGGTTTCACCACTTCCGATCCGCGCGATCTGCGTTCGTCGATCTACTGTACCGACGTGTTCAAGATGGTCGAAGCGCCAATCTTCCACGTCAACGGCGACGACCCTGAAGCGGTCGCGCTGGTCTGTCAGATCGCCGTCGAGTTCCGCCAGACATTCAAGAAGGATGTCGTGGTTGACATCATCTGCTACCGCAAGCTCGGCCACAACGAGCAGGACGAGCCGATGGTCACGCAGCCGCTGATGTACAAGAAGGTCAATGCGCATCCGGGCTCGCGCAAGCTGTACGCGGATCGCCTGGTCGGGCTTGGCGTGTGCAGCCCGGACGAACCGGACCAGATGATCACCGAGTACCGCGCCGCACTCGACCGCGGTGAGCTGCTCTACAACCCGGTGCTGTCTGGCTACACCCGCAAGTTCGCGCAGGACTGGTCGCCGTTCCTGAAGAAGGAATACACCGACGAGTGCGACACCTCGGTGCCGCAAGCCGAGTTGCGCCGCCTCGCGCAGCGCCTGACCGACGTGCCTTCCAGCATCACGCTGCACTCGCGTGTGGCGAAGATCATTGAAGACCGCAAGGCAATGGGTGAGGGCAAGCTGCCGCTCGACTGGGGCATGGGTGAGAACCTTGCTTACGCGTCGCTGGTGGCTGAAGGCTTCGGCGTGCGCCTGTCGGGTCAGGATGCCGGGCGTGGCACCTTCTTCCATCGCCACGCAGTGCTGCACGATCAGAACCGCGAAGTGTGGGACGAAGGCATCTATGTGCCGGCCCAGCACATCCAGGAAAACCAGGCGCCCTTCACGGTCATCGACTCCGTGCTGTCGGAGAACGCCGTGCTGGCGTTCGAGTACGGTTTCGCGACTGCGGAACCGAATCACCTGGTTGTGTGGGAAGGCCAGTTCGGCGACTTCGCCAACGGCGCCCAAGTGGTGATCGACCAGTTCATCAGCTCGGGCGAAGCAAAGTGGGGCCGTCTGTCGGGCATCACGATGCTGCTGCCGCACGGTTATGAGGGGCAGGGGCCGGAGCACTCTTCGGCGCGACTTGAGCGCTACATGCAGCTGTGTGCCGAGAACAACTGGCAGGTCTGTGTACCCTCGACGCCGTCGCAGATCTTCCACCTGTTGCGCCGTCAGATGGTGCGCAAGCTCCGCAAGCCGCTGATCGTGATGACGCCGAAGTCGCTGCTGCGCCACAAGGACGCGGTTTCGACGCTGGATGAACTCTCGGATGGCCGTTTCCGTACGGTGATTGGCGAGGTTGATCCGCTGGATCCGAAGGCCGTCACGCGCGTGGTGCTGTGCTCCGGCAAGATCTACTACGAGCTGGTTGCCGAACGGCGTGCCAAGGGCATCCAGAACACCGCCATCGTACGTATCGAACAGCTTTATCCCTTCCCGAATGAGGCATTTGCCGAAGAGCTTGGCAAATACCCCAACGCGCAGGAAGTGGTGTGGTGTCAGGAAGAGCCGCGTAACCAGGGTGCCTGGTACTGGATCGTCTCCCGTCAGCATCTCGCCCGCTCGCTGGGCAAGAGCCACCACCTCTACCTCGTCAGCCGTCCGGCCTCGGCATCGCCGGCGGTCGGCTACTACGCCAAGCACCAGGTGCAGCAGAAGGCGGTGATCGAGGGCGCGTTCGGTGAACTGAATCAGGACGTCGCTCCGAGCCGTTGAGCTGGCGCGTCAGAAAGCACATAGAGGGAAGAAAAAATGCTGATCGAAGTGAAAGTCCCGCAGCTTTCCGAATCGGTGTCCGAAGCGACGCTGGTGAGCTGGCACAAGAAGGAAGGCGACGCGGTTGCCCGCGACGAAAACCTGATCGACATCGAGACCGACAAGGTCGTGCTCGAGACCCCGGCGCCGGCGGCCGGCGTGTTGGTCAAGATCATCAAGGGCAACGGCTCGAGCGTTACCAGTGGTGACCTGATCGCACAGATCGACACCGAAGCGACCGCAGGCGCCTCTGCGCCCGCCGCGACTGCGGCCCCGGCCGCAGCACCGGCGCCCGCTGCTGCTGCGGCTACCGCACCGTCGGGCATGGGCCCGGCGGCGCGCAAGATCCTCGCGGAGAAGGGCGTCGATGCATCGAACGTGCAGGGCACCGGCCCTGGCGGCCGTGTAACCAAGGCGGATGCGCTGGGTACGACGACCCACACCGTCACCAAGGCGGCGGTGGTGCCGTCAAGCCTCCCGGCAGTTGGCTCCACGGCGTCGGCATTGCCGCAGCCGCCGGCACCGGTGGCGGTGGAATCGGTGCTGGCCGATCGTCCGGAGCAGCGTGTGCCGATGAGCCGCCTGCGCGCCCGCGTTGCCGAGCGCTTGCTGCAGTCGCAAGCCACCAACGCCATCCTGACCACGTTCAACGAGGTCAACATGGCGCCGGTGATGGAGATGCGCAAGAAGTACCAGGAGAAGTTCGAGAAGGAGCACGGCGTGAAGCTGGGCTTCATGTCCTTCTTCGTGAAGGCCGCGGTTGCGGCACTGAAGAAGTACCCGGTGCTGAACGCGTCGGTCGATGGCAATGACATCGTCTATCACGGCTACTTCGATATCGGTATCGCCGTGGGTTCGCCGCGCGGTTTGGTGGTGCCGATCTTGCGCAACGCCGACCAGATGACGCTGGCGGAAATCGAGAAGAAGATTGCCGAGTTCGGCGCCAAGGCGCGCGATGGCAAGCTTTCCATCGAAGACCTGACCGGTGGCACCTTCTCGATCTCGAACGGCGGCATCTTCGGTTCGATGCTGTCGACGCCGATCATCAACCCGCCGCAATCGGCGATCCTCGGCATTCATGCCACCAAGGATCGTCCGGTGGTTGAGAACGGTCAGGTCGTGATCCGTCCGATCAACTACCTTGCGATGTCGTATGACCACCGGATCATCGACGGCCGCGAGGCAGTGCTCGGCTTGGTCACCATGAAGGAAGCACTGGAGGATCCGGCGCGTCTGCTGCTGGAAATCTGACCGGAGGCAATCAATGTCCGTCGCCGATGAAATCGCCAAACTGCACCAGCTGAAAGAAAGCGGAGCATTGACGGACGCGGAGTTCGCTGCGGCGAAAGCGCGCCTCCTGGGCGATGAAGCACCCCGCAGCAACGCTGCGGGGTCGGCGGCGATCAACGGATTGCGCCGTTCGCGTGACGACCGCTGGATCGGTGGCGTCTGCGGCGGCATCGGCCGGATGACCGGGGTAGAGTCGTGGGTCTGGCGCCTGCTGTGGGTGCTGATGGCCTGCTTCGCCGGTGTAGGTGTGTTCGCCTACGTCCTCTGCTGGATTTTTGTACCCGACGAGAACGCCGGGTAATCACGATCGGAGCGTTCAATGGCTCAGGAATTCGATGTACTGGTGATCGGCGGCGGGCCCGCTGGTTACGTCGCCGCCATCCGTGCGGCGCAGCTGGGGCTGAAAGCAGCCTGTTGCGAATCTGCGGCGTATGCCGATCCGAAAGGCGAGCCGCGTCTGGGTGGCACCTGCCTTAACGTCGGCTGCATCCCGTCGAAGGCGCTGTTGTATTCGTCGGAACTCTACGATCACGCAACCCACGCCTTCGTGATGCATGGCATCAAGGTCGAAGGTGTGTCGATCGATGTGCCCTCGATGATCCGCCGCAAGGACAACATCGTTACGCAGCTCACCAGCGGCATCAAAGGGCTGTTCAAGAAGTACAAGGTCACCTTTCTTGCCGGTCACGGCAGCTTCGTCGCGGAGGCCGACGGCCTCTGGAAGATGAAGGTTGGCAACGAAGATGTCGTCGCCAAGCATGTGATCGTTGCCACCGGCTCGCGTGCGCGGCATCTGCCGGGGATCCCGGTCGACAACGTCAACATCGTCGACAACGAAGGCGCGCTCAAGACCGAGTCCGTGCCGAAGCGCCTGGGCGTGATCGGTGCTGGCGTGATCGGCCTTGAAATGGGCAGCGTCTGGAAGCGCCTTGGCTCCGAGGTCACCATTCTTGAGGCGCTGCCGGACTTCCTGGCGGCAGCCGATCAGGCGGTGGCGAAGGAGGCCTGGAAGGTCTTCACGAAGAAGCAGGGTTTGAACATCCAGCTTGGCGTGCAGATCAAGGAAGTGACGACCGGCCCCAACACGGTCTCCGTGAAGTACGAGAACGACGAAGGCGACCAGGTCCTTGAGTTCGACAAGCTGGTCGTGGCGGTGGGCCGTACGCCGAATACCGAAGGGCTCAACGCAGCAGCCGTCGGGCTCAAGCTTGATGCCCGTGGCCGAATTGAAGTCGACGATCACTGCTCGACCAATCTACGCAACGTATGGGCGGTCGGTGATGTGGTGCGGGGGCCGATGCTGGCGCACAAGGGCATGGAAGAGGGCGTCATGGTGGCCGAATGCATCGCCGGTCAGGCGGGGCACTGCAACTACGACACGATTCCGTGGGTCATCTACACCCAGCCGGAGATCGCCTGGGTCGGCAAGACCGAGCAGGATCTGAAGGCCGCAGGCATTCCGTTCAAGGCGGGCCAAATCCCGTTCATGGCGAACGGCCGTGCCTTGGGGCAGGGCGACACCACGGGTTTCGTGAAGGTTCTGGCGCATGCCGAGACGGATCAGATCCTCGGTGCTCACATCATCGGCACCAACGCGTCGGAGCTGATCGCCGAGGCGGTCGTTGCGATGGAGTTTGGCGCGTCGTCTGAGGACCTGGCCCGCACCGCTCATGCCCACCCGACCCTGTCGGAAGTGATGCACGAAGCCGCGCTGGCAGTCGACAAGCGTTCGCTGCACTTCTAAAGCATTGCAACCGGACGGCCGTTCACCGGTCTATCGACCGAGAACGGCCGTTTTCTATTTCGATACGCAGCAGCCATGCCGCACCGCATCCTCAACGTTCCTGAATTTGGCGTCCGCGACGCCTATGAATCCCTGCTGAAGGCCCGTGGGTACAAGGCCGACGCGGCACAACGCGGCGCCATCGCGCGTTTGCAGGATCTCTACACCGATCTGCTGGCCTTCAAGGCAGTTCGCCGAACGCGCTTGCGCAAGCTGGTGTTCAACCCGCACCCGCCACGCAGCGTCTATCTCTGGGGGGGGGTTGGGCGCGGCAAGAGCTTCATCATGGACTGCTTCTTCGACGCGGTGCCTTACCAGCGCAAGCGTCGGGTGCACTTCCATGCGTTCATGCGGGAAGTGCATGAGCTGCTGCGCAGCTTCAAGGACAACGAAGACCCGCTGATTCGCGTGGCCGAGACGATTGCCCGCCAAACGCGGCTGATGTGCTTCGACGAGTTCCACGTCTCCGACATCGCCGACGCGATGATTCTCGGCCGTCTGCTGGACGCCCTGTTCGCACGCGGTGTGGTGTTCGTGATGACCTCGAATTACCCGCCGGACGGCCTCTATCCGAATGGGCTGCAACGGCAGAATTTCCTGCCAACGATTGACCTGATCAAGCGGCGTTTCGATGTGCTCGAAGTTGATCAGGGCACGGACTACCGCTTGCGCGCGCTTGAGCGCATGAACATCTACATCGTGCCAGCAGGCGCCAATGCGGACGAGCAGTTGGCCAATGAATTCAGACAGGTGGCCGGTGGCAAGGGTATGCCGGGCGAAATCGAATTGCTCGATCGCCAGATTCCGGTACGGCGCCTGCATGAAGGCACCGTGTGGTTCGATTTCGCCACGCTTTGCGGTGGCCCTCGCTCGCAGAATGACTACCTTGACCTTGCTCGGCGCTACCACACGATATTCCTGTCCGACATTCCGGTCATGACGCGCGACAATGGCAACGAGGCACGGCGTTTTACCTGGCTTGTCGATGTGCTCTACGACTGCCGTGTGAAGCTGATCATCAGCGCGGCAGCCGAAGCGCCTGATCTTTATCGCGAGGGGCCGAATGCGCAGGAATTCCCCCGCACCGTATCGCGCCTGATCGAGATGCGCTCGCGCGAGTATCTGGCGGAGCGCCATCGCCCAGTGTGATCGGCCCGCGGCGGCCAGGGTCATACATCGGCCGTGCTAACATCGCCGACCCACGCGCCCGCCGCCATGAAAGAACTCTCCAGCTACTTCGCCGAAGACGGCGCGCTCGCCCAACGCATTGCCGGTTACCGGCCGCGTCCTCAACAGTTCGAGATGGCGCAGGCGATCGCCGACGCCATCAAGGGCAATCGGGTGCTCGTCGCCGAAGCCGGCACCGGCACCGGGAAGACCTTTGCCTACCTTGTGCCGGCGCTGCTCTCCGGCGGCAAGGTGATCGTCTCCACCGGCACCAAGACGCTGCAGGACCAGCTGTTCCATCGCGATCTGCCTGCGGTGCGCGACGCGCTACGCGTGCCGGTCAGCGTCGCGCTGCTCAAAGGGCGTGCGAACTACCTGTGCCACTATCACCTGGAGCGGGCACAGAGCGATGGCCGATTCGCCACCCGCGAAGATGCACTGCATTTGCCCAAAATCGTACGCTGGGCCAAGCACACCTCAACCGGCGATAAGGCCGAGTGCCCGGACGTTTCCGAAGACGCTGCGGTGTGGCAACAAGTCACCTCGACACGCGACAACTGCCTCGGGCAGGACTGTCCGAGCGTCAAGGAATGCTTCGTCCTCGCCGCGCGCCGCGCTGCGCAAGAAGCCGAGGTCGTGGTGGTCAATCACCACCTCTTCTTTGCTGATGTGATGCTGCGCGACACCGGTCTCGCTGAGTTGCTGCCGGCCTGCAACACGGTGATCTTCGACGAAGCGCACCAACTGCCCGAGACGGCCAGCCTGTTCTTCGGCGAGAGTATCTCGACCGGGCAACTGTTGGATCTCGCGCGGGACACTCGCAACGAGGCGATTGCCGGCGCCAAGGATTTCATGCCCTTGCAGGATGCGACCCGCACGCTGGAAAAGGCGGCCCGCGATCTGCGGCTGGCCTTCCCCGGTGACAACCAACGGCTCGGGTGGAATCAACTCGGCAGTTTGAAAGGCCTCGAGCCGGCGCTCGATTCACTGGTTCGGGAGATGGACGCTTTTGCCGCCCTGCTCGAAACGCAGGCTGAACGCTCCGAGGGCCTTGAACGCTGCTGGCAGCGCACCTCCGAAATCGCGGAACGCATCACGCGCTGGCGTATGCCGCCGGGGCCGGAAATCGTTCGCTGGGCCGAGGTGTACAGCCAGTCTGCGTCGCTCAACGCCACACCGCTGCATGTGGCCGGACTCTTCCGCAAACAGCTGGAAGGCACCGCGCGTTCGTGGATCTTTACCTCGGCCACGCTCGCGGTTGGGCGCGATTTCCGGCACTACTGCGAGGAACTCGGCCTCGACGCGCTGGAACCGCCACCCGACACCGCGGTGTGGGGCAGCCCGTTCGATTACGCCACGCAGGCCTTGCTGTACGCCCCGGAAGGCATGCCCGACCCGAACAGCCCTGGCTATGTGGATGCGGTAGTCGAGGCGGCGTTGCCCGCGATTCGCGCTGCTCAGGGGCGTACCTTCGTCCTTTGTACGGCTTTACGCGCGATGCAGCGCATCCATGAGCAGCTTGCGAGCCGTTTTGAGCGCGAGGCGCTGGATTTTCCTTTGCTGATGCAAGGGCAGGGCTCGCGCAGCGAATTGCTTGAGCGTTTCCGCAAGTTGGGTAACGCCGTGCTGGTTGCCAGCCAGAGTTTCTGGGAGGGCGTCGATGTGCCGGGCGATGCGCTCTCGCTCGTCGTGATCGACAAGCTGCCCTTCGCACCGCCGGATGATCCGGTGCTGGCCGCGCGTATCGAATGGATGCGTTCTGAGGGGCGAAACCCCTTCATGGATTACCAGCTGCCGCGATCGGTGATCAACGTCAAGCAGGGGGCAGGGCGCCTGATCCGTACCGAGCGCGACCGCGGCGTCTTGATGATCTGCGACCCGCGAATGATCGACAAACCCTATGGCCGACGTGTCTGGCAAAGCCTGCCGCCAATGGCTCGCACGCGTCGCTCGTCCGACGCGGTTGCCTTTCTCGAGACGCTACCGCCGCCGGCCAGAACGGACTGAGCACACAAAAGCAAAACGGCCCGCAAGGGCCGTTTTGTTGATGCGTAGAAATCCGCTTACTGGATCTTGGCGGCCTTCTTCAGCTCGCCGATGTGCTTCTCGACGGCTTGCTGTTGCAGACGCTGCTGGATGTTGGCCTTGACCTGGTCATAGGCCGGCGGCGTCGCGTCACGCGAGTCGTCCAGCAGGATCACGTGGTAGCCGAAATCGGTCTTGACCGGCTCGGTCGTGTACTTGCCCTTCTGAAGCTTGCCGAGCGCTTCGCCAAACGGCTTCACGTAGGCATCCGGCGAATTCCAGCCGAGGTCGCCACCGTTGTCCTTGGAGCCGGTGTCCTTGCTGTCCTTCGCTAGGTCGGCGAACTTGGCGCCGCCCTTGAGCTTGGTGATGATCGCCTTGGCGTCGTCTTCCTTCTCGACGAGGATGTGGCGGGCCTTGTATTCCTTCTTGGCGCTCTTGGCGACGAGCTCGTCGTAGGCCTTCTTCACGTCGGCTTCCGGAATCGGATGCGTCTTGACGTAGTCTTCGAGGTAGGCGCCGACCAGGGCCGAGCGCTGCATCAGCTGCATTGCGGTCTGGAAGCGCGGGTTCTTGTCGACACCCTTCTTCTTCGCTTCCTGGGCGATCACTTCACGACGGACCAACTCTTCGCGGATCGCGTTGCGCACTTCAGCATTGTCAGGCGCACCGCGCTGCATCTGCTCTTGCATGAACAGGTCGGCCTGTGCCTGCGGGATGGCAACGCCATTCACCGTAGCAACGGGGCCAGAAGACTTGGCAGCCGGAGCGGCAGCCGGTTTTGCGGCAGCCTTGTCATCGGCGGAGGCCGCAACCGAGATCGCGGCGGCAACGATACCGACGAGCAGTCGGCTGATTTCACGTTTCATGGAGTTCCTCTGGTTTGGTCAAGCGTGGGGTGAGGCAGATTCATCCGGGGTTCGCGCGTCGATGGCTAGCGCGTGAATCCTGGCCGGAATCATGTCGGCGAGTCGTGCATACACCGCGCGATGGCGAGCGATCCGCGACTTGCCGGAAAACTGGTGAGAAACGATGTGCAGGCGAAAGTGCCCGCCGCCGCCCGCGGCCCCGGCATGGCCCGCATGGCGTGCGCTCTCGTCTTCGAGCGTGAGCGCAAGCGGATCCAGTTCGGTCAGACGCGACCGGATTTCGTCGATCAGGGTGGTCATCAGGGGAGTACGCGCTTGAAGGGTCGAACGACGGTGCTGGCAAAGACGCCATCGGCCACGTACGGATCTTGTGCGATCCAGGCCTCGGCTTCGGCTTGGCTCGCAAATTCTGCGACGATCAGACTGCCGACAAAACCTGCGGGGCCCGGATCAGGGCTATCGATTGCAGGCATTGGGCCGGCCAACAGCAAGCGGCCAGCATCAGCAAGCGCCTGGAGGCGCGCCAAATGAGCGGGGCGTGCAGCGAGCCGTTTTTCGAGGCTGTTCGGGGTGTCTTCACCCATCAGGGCGTACAGCATTACTTCTTTTCCTCATCAAGGTAGCGCGAAAGCATCAGACTTTGCACCACCACGAAAACGAGCATCAACCCGGTCCCCCCAAACAGCTTGAAGTTGACCCAGGTCTGTTCAGAAAAGCGATAAGCCACTGCGATGTTGATCACGCCCATCGCAGCGAAGAACGCCATCCAGGAGTAATTCAGCTTGCTCCAGGCCTCTTCAGGGAGTTCCAGCTGAGAGCCGAAGATCGCTTGCATCGGATTGCGGCGAAATCCCCACTGGGTGACGATCATCGCGATGGCCATGCCCCAGTAGATGATCGTCGGCTTCCATTTGATGAACGTCGGATCGTGCAGTACCAAGGTCAGCGTGCCGAAGATCACAACGACAACGGCCGAGAACCACATCATCGGTTCGACCTTGCGATGGATGAAATAAGCCCACGCGAGCTGCAGTACCGTTGCTGCCACCGCCACACCCGTCGCGACGTAGATGTCGGCGAACTTGTAGGCGATGAAGAACAGCAGAACGGGGAAAAGGTCGAAAAGTATCTTCATATCAGCCGGCCATTATAGCGATGTCGTCGTTACGCGTTGCTTGTGGTGCGCAAAGCCTGCTGAACCAGGATTTGAGCAGCCAGTCCGCCGCCTTCACGCGGCAGCAGATCCAGACGTCCGCCGTGGGCCCGTGCGACCCGATCGACGATCGCAAGCCCCAGGCCGGACCCCATCGCATCGGTCCGCGCAGCCTCAAGGCGGGTAAAGGGGCGTTTGAGGCGCTCGACTTGGTCAGGCGGAATACCGGGGCCGCGATCCTTGACCGAGAAGACCAGTTGCCCGCCGCGACGTTCGCAGCCCACTTCGACGGGCTTCTCGTGGCCGGCGTAGCGAAGGGCATTGTCGATCAGATTCGAAACTGCGCGTCGCAGCGCTTTGGGCTTTCCGTGGAATGGCAGCGTGGTACTCGTGATCTCGCCGGCTACGACATTTGCCAGGCCCCGCCGTTGATAGCTCTGAATCAGGTCGTTTGCCAGCGCAGCGCCGTCGAGTTCGGCCATCGATTCATCGGCGCTGCCGCGAGCAAAATCGAGGAACTGCCCGATGATCTTGTCCATTTCCTCAACGTCGGTGGACATCGCTTCAATGTCGTCCGGATGCGCGCCGGTCATCTCGATCCCGAGGCGGAGGCGTGCGAGCGGCGTGCGCAGGTCATGCGATACCCCCGCGAGGATCAGCGCACGGTCGGATTCGAGCTGCGCGAGACTCTCCGACATCTGGTTGAACGCGCGGCTCACTTCGTTGATTTCGCTCGGGCCTTCTTCCGGCAGGCGAGGCGGTGGCTCGCCACGACCCACCATCCGTGCCGCCGCCGCAATTTGCGCCATCGGCCCGGCAACGCGCCGCACGATCAGGTAAGCGCCCAGCATCGCGAGAATGCCCGCGGCAATGCCCCATCCCAGCCATTCAGCGGTACGGACACGTTCAAAGCGCTCGCGCGGCAACATCACCCAGAACAGATCGTTCGGATCATCCGGATCGATCCGGAAGCTGACCCAGATGCCTTCGATGCCTTCACGGCTGCCGGCGAAACGGGTTTCGCTGCCGAGCTGGCGGCTGACTTCGGCGGCGATCACACGAATCGTCGGGGAATCGGGAAGCGGCCCCAGCTCGTCGCCGGGTTCCGCTGGGTAGATGCGGATCCCTTCCTGTACCGACAGATCGCGCAACAGCGCAAGGCGCAGCAGCGGATCGGCGTTGACGAGCGCGGCGCGAGTCAGATTGACCACGCTGACCAACATCTGGCCGAGCTGGCGTGCGCGCGGCTCCGATTCGAAACGCACGAATAGCTGGTACCACGCAGCCAGCGCGAGGCCGATCAGCAGCGCGATCAGGAAGAAGGTGCGCCACAGCAGGCTGCTGGGCGCAAAGCGAATCACCACTTAACGATGGGCGTCAGCTGCTGCGCTGACCATCCGGCACGAAGACATAGCCAAAGCCCCAGACCGTTTGCAGGTAACGGGGCCTTGAAGCCTCTTCTTCGACCAGTTTGCGCAGACGCGAGATCTGCACGTCAATCGAGCGATCGAATGCGTCGTACTCCCGACCGCGGGCCAGTTCCATCAGTTTGTCGCGCGACAGCGGCTGACGCGGGTGCTGCAAAAGCACCTTGAGCAGCGCGAACTCGCCCGTTGTAAGCGGCATTTCCTCGCCGTCACGCGTAAGCGAACGCGTGCCGAGGTTGACCGTGACACGACCAAAACTGACAACCTCTTCGTCTTCGGCTGGCGCACCCGGCGGCGTGCGTGGCTTGCGGCGCAGCACGGCGTGGATTCGCGCCACCAGCTCGCGCGGGTTGAAGGGTTTGGGCAGGTAGTCGTCAGCGCCCATTTCGAGGCCAACAATACGATCGACTTCGTCGCCCTTGGCGGTCAGCATGATGATCGGCAGCTCGCTGCCGTTGCCGCGCAAGCGGCGGCAGATGGAAAGGCCGTCTTCGCCCGGCAGCATCAGGTCCAGCACCAGCAGGTCGGCGTGTTCGCGGGTCAGCGCGCGGTCCATGGCCGGGGCGTCGGCCACGGCCTTCACGCCGAAACCTTGTTCCTCAAGATAGCGCTCCAGCAGGTTGCGCAGGCGTGCATCGTCATCGACGATCAGGATACGGTGGCGTTCTTTGGTTTCCATGGGCTACATGCTAACGGCTCATCGCCGCGGTCGCCAGCGCATGGCAGGTAAAGGTTCGTTGCGGAAAGTGCGACATGAAACACCTCGTAACAAGGAACGGCCATCGCCAAACATATCATTCGCGGCGAGCGGTGAAGATGCGTCCATGAAAAGCGTGGATGTCATCCCGCACAAGCAGGGGATTCGAATGGTGAAGGTGATGTGGCGGAGCGTGGGAAGCGGGGCTTTTACAGCACTGCTGCTGGCGTTCGCTCATCCAGCGGTGGCCGAGGGCTTACGCTTTGGCCACAACTTCGAGAAACGTTCAACGCAGTCAGGCTTGCGTGAAGAGTTACGGGCCGAGCGTCAGGAGCAGCGCCGGGATGACTGGCGCGAACACCAGGCCGATCGCTTTGACGATAGCCGGCGACCCGGCAGGCTTGATGCGCGCTACGACAGCGAACCCACCCCCGCGGTAAGGCGGCTTAGTGCGGAAGAGCGCCGGCAACTCCGCCGGGACCTGCAAGGCGCCGCCCGCGACCTCTACGGCCGCTGATTGGTGCATTTGTCCTTCCGGGATTGATGACTGTCAAGCGGACGACACTCGCTGCGGCGTAGCGTGTCCTGCGTGAGCCGCCCAATGCAGGCGGCTGCGGGAACGCGAGGCCGTCATGACTCTTCCCCCAAAACTGGCACAGCTCCTTGAGGAGCGGCGCGCAGCCATTCTGCTTGCGGGCGGTGCCGACAAACTTGAGCAGCGCCACAAGAAAGGCCAGTTAGGCGCTCGCGAGCGCCTCGACACGCTTTTCCAGCAAGGCACTTTCCAGGAATTCGGCGCTCATGTAACGCATGATGCGCATGCCTTCGGCATGGAAGGTAAGACACTCCCCTCCGACGGGGTGGTCACCGGCACCGGCTTTGTCGACGGGCAGCATGTTGCCGCGTTCAGCCAGGACTTCACCGTCTGCGCGGGCACGCTGGGCAAGGCGCACGCCAACAAGATCGTCCGGTTGATGAATTTCGCGCTGGCGCAGGGCATTCCGCTCGTTGCGTTCAAGGATTCGGGCGGCGCCCGTATTCAGGAAGGTGTCGAGGCCCTTTCTGGCTACGGTGAAGTGTTCTACGCGAACGTACTGCTTTCAGGAGTGGTGCCGCAGATCGCGGCGGTACTGGGGCCGTGTGCCGGTGGAGCCGCTTATTCGCCGGCGCTGATGGACTTCATCGTGATGACGCGCCGCAATGCGCAGATGTTCATCACCGGCCCTGAGGTCATCAAGGCTGTGACGGGGCACGAGACGACGATGGACGAAGTCGGCGGTGCCGAGATGCATGCGGCAGTGAGCGGCAATGTTCACTTCCTTGCTGAGGACGATGCGCACGCGATTGCGATCATCCGTTCGCTGCTCTCCTATCTGCCGGCCAACAACACCGAAGATCCACCACACCGGCTCGATCCCGGGCTGGATCTGTCACACGACGACGCGATCGATGCGCTGATTCCGGATCAGGCGAACGAGCCGTTGGACATGCCGGCCGTGATCCGCCGCATCGTCGATGATGGCGAGCTGCTTGAGGTGCATGCGAGCTTTGCGCGCAACATCATCGTCGGGCTCGCGCGAATCGGCGGCGTCGTTGTCGGCATCGTCGCGAACCAGCCGCAGGTAATGGCCGGGGCGCTGGACATCAACGCGTCAGACAAGGCATCGCGTTTTATCCGCTTCTGCAATGCCTTCAACATTCCGCTGGTCACGTTTGTCGATGTGCCGGGCTTTTTGCCCGGTGTCGAGCAGGAGCGGGGGGCCATCATCCGGCATGGCGCGAAGCTGTTGTTCGCATACGCATCCTGCACGGTGCCGAAGATCACGCTGGTGCTGCGCAAGGCCTACGGCGGTTCCTACCTCGCGATGTGTAGCCAGGAGATGGGCGCGGACATGGTGTTCGCCTGGCCGACTGCCGAGATCGCCGTGATGGGCGCAGACGCAGCGGTGAAGCTGCTCTACCGTCGCGAGATTGAACAGGCCGAGGATCGCGCAGAGAAGGCGGCGGAATATGCCGCGGCTTACCGCGCTGAGTTTGCGTCGCCGTATGCCTCCGCCGCGCGCGGCTACATCACGGATGTGATCCAGCCTGCCGAGACCCGGGCTGCGCTGCGGCTTGCGTTGCGCAAGACGCTGGCCAAACGCGAACGCCGGCCGGCCAAGAAGCACGGCAACATTCCGCTGTAACGCCGCCATGAGTCTGCCGATCACGATCCAGATTTACTTGCTCGCTGCAGTTGTGAGCTTTGCCGTTGCGGGGCTCATCCATCTGCTTGTGGTGACGCTCGATGTGACACGACGCCGGCAGGTGACGATGGTGTCCTCCGCGCCGCCTTCGGTGACGCCTCAGCCCACATCGCCGACGGCAACTCAAGTGGCCGCCATCAGCGCTGCACTCAACGAGATCCTGGGCAACTACCGGATCGTTCGCATCGAAACCGCCGAGCGTGGACACACATGGGTGTCCGGCGCGCGCGCAGCCCAGCACGATTCCCATCATCTGGCCCGTTCGCCGGGTCGCTCTCCCAGTCAGTGAGGCAAAGCATGGAGCGCAGCTTCCGCATAACGGTGGATGGTCAGGTATTCATGGTGACCGTCGAGGAGCTGGACGGCACGCCGCAGACTGCACTGCCTTCGCCAGCGCAGGCCTTTGCGCAGCCTTCGTCGGCCGTCGTCAGTGCGCCTGCCGCACCGACTGCGTCGCCGCCGGCCCAGGGTGCGGTGGTCAGCCACCTCGGCGGGACGGTCGATGAGGTCAGCGTGAAAGTCGGCCAACGTGTCGCGGCAGGCGATCGCCTCGCAACGATCGAGGCGATGAAAATGAAGAACGCGATCTTTGCCAGCAGCGCGGGAACGGTGACGTCGATTGAAGTTGCTGCGGGCGATACGGTGTCTGCCGGGCAAGTGCTCTTGCGGCTCGGCTGAGAGAAGCGCGATGCACGACATACTGAGCATGCAGCTGTTTCAGGGGGTGGCGACACTCATTGCGGCGGAACCGAAGATCGCGCTGGGCCGCATTGCCCTGATCGTGCTCGGCTGTGTCCTGGTCTGGCTCGGTAAGCGGGGGATACTTGAAGAGCTTCTGATGATCCCGATGGGGCTCGGCATGGCCGCCGTGAACGCCGGTGTGCTGTTCATCAAACCGGGTACATTTGGCACGCTGTTCGTCGATCCGCTCGCGAACGGCACGGACGCAGTGATGAACCAGTTGCAGATCGACTGGCTGCAACCGATCTATACGCTGATGTTCAGCAACGGCCTGATCGCGTGCCTTGTTTTCATGGGCATTGGCGTATTGCTCGATGTCGGGTACGTGATGGCGCGGCCGTTCCAGAGCATGTTTCTCGCGCTGTGTGCCGAGTTGGGCACGGTGGTCGTCTTTCCGATCGCGATGGCGATGGGGATGACGCCGGGGCAGTCCGCATCGGTTGCGTTGATTGGCGGCGCAGACGGGCCAATGGTATTGTTTGCTTCGCTGGTGTTGGCGCGCGACTTGTTCGTGCCGATCACGGTAGTCGGCTACCTCTACCTGGGCCTCACCTACGGCGCCTATCCCTGGATCATCAAGGCGCTTGTGCCGGAACGGCTGCGAGGCATTTCAATGGACGACGGGCCGGTGAAGCAGATCAGCGCCGGTCACAAGCTGATCTTCGCGGTTGCCGCGTGCGTACTGCTGTGCCTGCTATTTCCGGTCGCGGCGCCACTGTTCTTGTCGCTATTCATCGGTGTTGCCGTGCGCGAGGCGGGCCTCAAGCATTACACGGTGTTGCTGGGGGAACAGATTCTCTATGGTGCGACCTTCTTCCTCGGCCTCACGCTGGGTGTGCTGTGTGAAGCCGGTACGCTGCTCGACCCGGTGGTGCTCAAGCTTCTGTTGCTGGGCATGCTGGCGCTGCTGCTGTCTGCCCTCGGCGGGCTCGCGGGAGGCTATGCGATGTACTTCTTCACCCGCGGCCGCTTCAACCCGATGGTGGGCGTTGCTGGCGTGAGTTGCGTGCCGACGACGGCGAAGCTGGTTCAGAAGCTCGCAGCGGATGCTTCCCCCACTGCGATGATCTTGCCGCAGGCCCTGGGCGCCAATATCAGCGGCGTCATCACGACGGCCGTGCTGGCCGGTATTTACGTCGCGCTGCTGCGCTGATCAGTCTTTCTGAACAGCGCCGCGCGGCTTCGCGGCAGCGCGTGCGCGTGAGGCTGGGCGCGACGAGACCGTTGCTTCCGGGCGCCCGGTACGGATCAGCTTGGTGCTGGCGACCTTCTTGCGTGTCGGGGTCGCCCTCTTGGTGGCGCGGCGTGCGTCGGCGATCGCCAGGTACTCCTGGAAGCTGTCTCGCACACTTTGCGCGAAGACTTCCGGCTCTGGCATCTGTTCACGACAGAAGGTCGGCGACACGATGATCTTGTCGTCGTAGCTCGTGACGGCGAATACCAGACCTTGCCCGTCGGTGATTGGCATCAGGGCGGAGAAATACGTCATCCGCGCACCGATCAGGTACAGCGGTTCATCCGGCCCTGGCACATTGGTGATCGTGCAGTTCGCGCGCGGCGCGCGCTTGTCGACCTCCATTGCCGCGCGAGTCAGGAATTTGCTGGTGAATGCGAGCGTGGCGGCTGAGGCATGCAAGCGGCTGTCCGTCAGCTCACGCGCGCCGACACCACGTTCCATCAATTCGCTGGCGGTCTGTTCGTGAATTGCGCGCAGGCGTTCGACCGGGTCGGCGATGTCGGTGCCGAGCTGAACGCGAATCCACGCCACCTCCCGACGTGCGCCCGGTTCGCTTTCCGCATCACGCATGTAGACCGGCGCCATGGCCCACAGGCTTACTGAGGGCAATTCGCCTTGCATGTCGAGAAAGTGGCGTAGCGCACCGCCACATACCGCCAGCACTGCATCGTTGATCCGCGCGCCGGGCACGAGATCGCGGATGCGCTTGAAATCATCGAGCGGGAAACGCCGGGTTTCAAAGGCCCGGTACGGGGAAACCGGCGCGTTGAAGCGCGTGAGTGCGATCCGCGCCGGGCGGTTGAGCACGTCGTTGACGAATGTGGTCACCATTGGCGCCAGGGTGCGCATGAGGTTGAGGCCGGGGCGGACCAGGCGGCTTGGTGGCCAGACGCTTCCGACGAGCCCGCGCGCCATCATCGAGAGTTCTCCCGGCGGTGTTTCCGGGAACCAGGGCTCAGGCGGTTCGGGCGGATGCGGTTTGGGCGTCGTGTCGTGGAGCAAGGACGTGATCTCGCTGCCTTCCTCCACATCCAGCGCGGCGTGGTGAAGCTTGGTCACCAGCGCGAAGCTGCCGGGAGGCAGATCCACGAAGCTGTCCAGCCCCTCGATGACGTACATTTCCCAAAGCGGCCGGTTGAGGTCCAGTGGGCGGGCGTGAATACGCGAAACCTGGATACAGAACTGCCGCCAGTCACCCGGCTTGGGCAGCGCGATGTGGCGGACGTGGAATTCCAGATCGAAGTTATCGTCTTCGACCCAATACGGAAAATCGAAGTCGAAGGGCAGGCGCTTGAGTTTCTGCCGGAAGATGGGCGAGCGGTGGAGCCGGCCTTCGATGTGCGCGAGGATGTCCTTGAAGCGAACCCGCCCGCCGAGCGCCGTCGACTGATCGTAGATGTGGATCAGCGTGACGTTGGAGTTGGCATGCGCCGAGTCCGAGTACAGGAAGGCGGCATCGTGTTCGCTGAGTTGTCGCATGGCGTCGTTGTGGCTTCAGAGCGGCAGTGACTTGTGGGTCAACAGCCGGTAGAGGCGGCCGGTCAAGCCGGTCGGTTCGTAAGGGTGCCAGTCGCCTTCCGGTTGTGCGAGCCGATCGGCCACGATGTTGAGCACAACAGCGTTGAAGGCCAGACCAAGGTGGCTGCCCGGTACGCGAATGTTCTCGTGCAGCGCTGGGTCGCCATCGATGGTGGCCTCTTGTGGCGGCACCACGCCGTCGCTGAGCGAATACAGGCAGCTCATCGGAATCGGCATCCGTTTCTGCTCACGCAGGTCGCGGGCCTTGGGCTGCGCCAGGTGGCCGTGCGTGCCAAGCGGGTGGGCGATCAGTCGATAGATGGCTTTTACCAGCGGCGGTGACTGGCTGCCTTCGGGCCCCATGCTGACAGGGCTGCCCAGCGTGATGATGTTGCGCACGCATTCCGGCGCTGCTTTGGCGCCATACAGGGCGAACATGCCACCGAGGCTCCAGCCGACCAGGCTGACCTTGCGGCCGCTCTTGAAGTGCATGAAGCGGATCTTTTGCTGTAACGCGTTGGCGTGACGCGTCTGGAAGCCAAGATTACGCCCGAGGCCCCAGGTTTGCACGTCGTAGCCACGGTTGCGCAGGAAGTACTTGAGCGCGAGCAGGGAGCCCTCGTCGCCGAGGAAGCCGGGCAACAGCAGGACAGGGTGGCCATCGCCTCGCTCTGCACTGGCAAGCAGCGGCAGCCCGGCGGGCAGGGCTGCAATTTCGAGCAGCGCGCGCGGCTCGATCAACGAATGGAGCGGGTTCGGCGTGCCGGCGTGACTGTGTCGGGTCGTCATGACCAGACAGTTTGTTTCACAACCGGACTGATTGCAAAGGCAGCGGTCGTGCGGCAGACATTTTCTGCCGGCCTCGGGCTCAGGTGGTGCCAGCCGGCTCCAGATCCAGCGCGTTGCGCACGCGCGAGCAGATCTCCGCCGGGGTGCGGGAGATCAGTTCGTCGGGGACATCGAACTTCTTCGTCAGGCGCTTGTGGTCCTCAAACCCGTATGCAGCGATGAAAGGGTGCATGCCGGCGGCGACCGCAGCACTGAAGTCGCTGAACTCGTCGCCACACGCATAGCTGCGCGCGGGGTTGATGCCGAACCGTTCGCGCGCCACGCGGAACGGATGGCGCTTATCGTCGCCGAGGGCAAGGCATGCGACGAAGTCCAGCGCAGTCAGGTCTACATCGTGCCGCGCAAACAGGCGCCGCAACGTGTGCGCAGGTTCGAAGGTGACGTTGCGGGTGACGAGACCGACCCGCAGGCCCGGAGTAGCGATCAACTCGCGTAGCAGCTCGGCCATGCCCGGATAGAGTCTGGCCTCGTCGCGATAGATGTCGGTCAGCGTTGCCAGCACCTGCTTGCGGGTCTGCTTGCCGAACTGCTTCTTGAGGTTGCCCGGAAACTCCTTGATTCCGCCAAGGTACTTGAAGAGCTTGCGCCGCTTCTGGAAGCGTTCGAGGTCGCCAATTTCCATGCCATGGCGGGCAAAGGCGAGATCGATCGCCGCGAAGGCATCGACGGTGGTGCCGTCTGCGTCAAACAGGATCAGTCGTTCGCTGCTGTACATGGGCATCGTCTCCGACAATGCCCTGATTCTGGCCGGCGTGTATCACGGCAATGTGACGGCGCCGCGTAGCGCCGATCAGCCCTGTTGGGGGCTCAGAGGTGGCACCCAGTCGCCAGCCGGCGCGCGCCACGCACGCATCGCGGCCAGCAGGGCTGCTGGCGTATCACCGACGCAGAACAGATCGAGGTTCTCCGGCTTCACGAAGCCTTCCTTGACCATGTGCCGCACCATGGCAAGCAGCGGCTCGTAGAAGCCTTCCACGTTGAGCAAACCTATCGGCTTGCGGTGGATGTGCAGCTGGCCCCAGGTGAGGATCTCAAATAGTTCATCCAGTGTGCCGTAGCCGCCAGGGAGGGCGATGAAACCTTCGGCGCGATCAGCCATCGCCGCCTTGCGGGTGTGCATGGAGTCTACGACCACCATCTCGGTGGCGCCGCGGTGTTGCAGTTCGCGTTCAACCATGAAATCGGGGATCACGCCGAAAGCGCGCCCACCCGACTCGAGGCTCGCATCGGCCACGATGCCCATCAGGCCGATGTCACCGCCACCCCACACCAGTTCGATGCCTTGTTCGGCGAGCAGTTTGCCGAGCGCGATGGCGGATTGCCGATAAACCGGGCGCGTGCCAGAACGCGCACCGCAGAAGACGCAAATGGATTTCATCTGATCAAACCGTCTTGCTTGAGGGAGCGGCAGTATGCCTCGCCTCGCGCAACAGGGGGATGAAATGGCCCGCCTCACTCGCCTTGCAGGATCAATACACCTTGCTGGATGAGTGCCGATAGCGTGTGCAAGACATCCTGGGCGGCGGTATCCGCTGGTCGGCTTGGAAAGGCATGTTCGCAGGCGAAGCCGAGCGTTTCCCCGCCACCCAGAGCATCGAGCAGTTTGGCTTCGGGTCCGCCGAGGCTGCGAAATTGCACCGCGAGCCCGTGTCGCCAGACCAGCAACGCGTGCGCCGAACGCTCGGGCGCTTCGCTTTCGGTATCCGGGTCGGCTTGCAATTGGTGCCAGAGCGGTTCGATCAACCATTCCAGTGTCAGCACGGATACGCTTGGATGCACTGCGAACCGTAGAGATGGCCAGTGGTCGGGCGGATAGGCCGCCAGTTGGCGCAGGTCGGACATCGCACAATCCGCGGCATCAAAAGCGTGCCGCACAGCCCACTCCATGCGGATCAGGTCGGCCAGGGCAGGGTGAGGTAGTGCTTCCGGCTCACGGGTGACGAAATCGTACAGGGCGTCGCCGAACCACCGGATCGACGGATGCCGTGACGGATGGGCGCGGAGGTAGTCCACGCCCAGGTTCGCGAAGGCTTCATCGCCAAGTGCTGCGGCAAGCACCGGGTAGTTATCGCGCAGCGCGGCGACCATGCGGCCACGATAGGCATTCGCGTAGATCGCAAAGCGCGCCTCGACCGGCGTACGACCGGCGGCGAGCAGCGCTTGCGGGCAGGTCTCCGCAAGCAAGCTGGCGCGAAATACGCGCTGCTGATCGAGCAACGTGGTCATGTGGCCACCTTGGTAGAGACTGCAAGCGAGGCAATGGCGCGTGCCTGATCGAGCTCCGCCAACAACTCGGGCAACGCCGGAATGTTGTCGTCCCGCTCGATCATCGTTGGCACCTGGCCGAGCCGTTCAACCGCATAGGCGTAGAGATCCCACACTGCGTTGCAGACCGGGTGATCGTGCGTGTCGATCAGGTAGTCGCCATGATCTTCGTGGCCCGCCAGATGGATCTGACGCACCCGATCGCCCGGCAGGCGATCGATGAAGCGGCGCGGATCGAAGCCGTGGTTAACGCTGGAGACGTATACGTTGTTCACATCAAGCAGCAAGAGACAGTCCGCGCGCTGAGCCAACTCCGACAGGAAATCCCACTCAGCCACTTCATCGTTCGCAAACGCGATGTAGCTTGAGACGTTTTCCAGCAAGATCTGGCGGCCAAGGTAGTCCTGTACCTGGTCGATACGCTCCGTCAGATGCCGCAGTGCGGCCTCGGTGTAGGGCATCGGCAGCAGGTCGTGGAGGTTCTGATGGTCAACGCCGGTCCAGCACAGGTGATCGGAAATCCACGCGGGATCCACACGGCTTGCGAGGGCCTTGAGTGCAGCGAGGTAGTCGCGATCGAGCGGGTCGGTGGAGCCGATCGAAAGCGACACGCCGTGCATCACCATCGGATAGTCGCGGCGTATCGCGTCGAGATAGTGCAGCGGCTTTCCGCCCGGCACCATGTAGTTCTCACTGATGACCTCAAGCCAGTCGACGGCAGGCCGCGTTTCGAGGAAGTCTCGATAGTGCTCGACCCTGAGGCCGAGTCCGAACCCGTGCAGCGCATGGTTCATTGTGTGAGCGATCCCTCTGTATTTGATCTGGGGTGCCGGCACCGCGACGACTCGGGTGCCGGCGTGTTCGCATCAGGACTTGTCGACCTTGCCGCCGGCTTGGGTGCACTCAGCTGCAGTCTTCGTCTTGGTCCAGCCCTGGCCCTTGCAGGAGTTCTGGCCCTTACATTCGTTCTTTGCGGTCTTGCACTCGGAGTGACCTTTGCAGCTGTTGCCACCGACACACTTGACGCCCATGTCCTCGGCCGCCGCGACGTTCAACGGTGCAGCGCCCAGCGCGAACAGGGCTGCGGCGGCGGTTGCAATGGCGATTCCGGATTTTGCGTTGATCATGATGTTTCCTCTCTGTAGCGGGTTGTCGCCGATTGGGATCGGCTGCGATTGCACCAGGTGTGCAAGTGAGGTGATCGGACCAGGGGCGGATTCCTTACACAGCGGCGCCGGAATTTCTTTCCGGCATGGACTGCACGCGGCCCAAGCGTGTTGAGACCAGATGGTCGAGCGACAAATAGCCGCCACCGCGGGCGATCAGTACCAGCAGCACCGTCGCCCAAACGCCGTGGGTGGGATAGGCATCCGGATAGACGAAGAGCTGGATCACCAGCGTCATGCCGAGGAGCGCCGCTGCAGCGAATCGGGTGCCGAGCCCAATCAGTAACAAGATCGGGAACAGATGCTCGGCAAACGCCGCTGCGGTTGCAGCGAGTGCGGGATCCAGCAGGGGCAGTCGGTATTCGTCGCGGAACAAGGCGACGGCCGATTCGGAAAGCCGCGGCCAGCCGAAGGTGACGCTTCGGTCAATCAGGTCGATTGCAAAGCCGTCCACTTTCGTTTGCCCCGATTTCCAGAACACCGCTGCGATCGAGAATCGCCCAAGTGCGCAGAACAAAGAATCTGGAATCCGCTCGGCTAAACCGACTGCCGCGTGCGCGAATCTAGCGACGCTCGATGTTGAAGCGGTAGGCATCATGTGGGTAGCTCCATGGTTGGGGTGATCGCCGCAACGCAGCGGCACGCGATCAGGCTTGCAAAGTACTCGCGTAGGTCGAATGTGGGCGTTGTTTGGGTCGCACCGGCGATCGCTTCCGCCAGGCAATCACCGGCGAGGAGGCGTTCGACCAGCGCGCCTGCCGGCTCACTGATGACGTGCAACACGACACGATCATCCGGCCGCAGGACGAGTACCAATTCGGGGGTGCTCACATCAACGCCTTGCATGGGCAGTTCCCCCTGATGCGACAGCCAAATGCTGCCGACGGCCCAGTGCGAACGAACAAGGGAAGCAGACGGCAGCAGGCTGAAACGAAGGCTGGGCAGCAGCTCTGGTTGCGCTAGCCAACGGGCGAAGTCGGCGGCAGTGAGTGGGCTTGCATCGGCAGCATGCCAAGCCTGCACGCGCTGGTATTCCAGTCGTGCCACATCCGCCAGATACGGGTAATCGACGAGTTCTTCGAGCCCCGCGAGGAATGCTGGCAGCGCGTTGCCGTATTCGAACAGGGCAGGGGATTGCGGCGGGCTTACGTGGATGAAGTCGCGCGCGATGGCGCGGAAGCAGTCAGTACCGAGCAGTTGGCTGGTCACCGGAAAGCTGTCTTCCAGTGCACCAATCAGGCCGAGTACGCGATTGTTGCGATGGACTGCCATGCGCCGCGATAGCGATAGTTGCCCAGCATCGCGAAGACCGGACGCAGAGCAATCACCAACGTCGTGCAACGCGCTGGCGAAGCATTCCAGCGCGCTCATGCTGCGTCCGATCTGCAGCGGCCAGCGTTGGCAAGCGTGAGGTCGACACGCCGGGCTTCCTGCAGCAAGCGGTCGAAACCGGGTAACGCGTTGTCCCACTCGATCAAGGTCGGTCGCGGGCCAATCCGTTCGAGTACCTTCCGATAGAGCGCCCAGACGCGATCACCTACAGGACCATTGTGGGCGTCAATCAGCAAAGCGACGCCGGTGTCGTCAATCTCTGTGGCAAAGCCCGCCAGGTGAATTTCGCCGACCGCATGGAGTGGCAGAGCCAGGATGTCAGCCCACGGATCGCGTCCGTGGTTGTTGGCCGACACGAACGCGTTGCTCACATCTAGCAAGAGGCCGCATCCGGAACGCGCCACAAGCGCGCTGATGAACGCGCCCTCGCTCATCGTGCTGGATTCGAATTCGACGTAGGTGGCGGGGTTCTCGATCAGAATCTGCCGACCCAGTCGAGTCTGCACCTGATCGATGTGGCGGCACACCCGCGCCAGCGTTGTTTCGTCGTACGGCAAGGGCAGCAAGTCGTTCAGGAACTCGCCTGCGTGGCTGGACCACGCGAGATGCTCGGAGAATGCGGCCGGCTGGTATCGCGCGACGAGCGTGGCAACGCGCTCGAGGTGCGCTGCATCCAATGTTGCACCGCCAATCGAGAGGCCAACGCCGTGAATCGACAGGGCGTGGTTGGCGCTGATCCATTCGAGCATCCGGTGCGCGGGCCCACCGGCGCCGAGATGGTTCTCGGCGTGCACTTCAAAGAACACGCAGCGGCCGCAATCTTCGCGCGCATCCTGCAGGTGTTGCGGCTTGAGCCCCAAACCAGCGCCGATGGGCAAGCCAGCGGCGCGGCGGCCGTGTGCGTCGACAAGCGGCATCATCGCGAGTCACGCCTTTTTGGCTTTGAACGCCTTGAGTTGCCCGAAGCCGGTGGGTGATGTGGGCGACGGTGTCTTTTCACACGTGCCCTTGGGCACGTATCGCCATGAGTCAGCTTGAAAATCGACGCGCGACGTGCCGGCGCAGCTTGTGCCGGCGCCGGCGGCGCAATCGTTCTTGCCCTTCAGCGCGACGCCGAAGCACTTTTCCTTGTCATTTGCTTCTGCGGCGGACGCTGTCTGTGAGAGGGCCGCGCCGAGCGCTGCGGCAATGCAAAGGGCTGAAAAAGGGGCAAGTGCGTGATTGCGCGACATGTGGGACTCCTTGACGATAGGTGAGGAGCGCCCGCGTCTGCGGGCTGCTCGTATCGCAGTGGATCGGCCCAGCCCGCACTTCCTTACATACCCGAAATCAATTTACATAGCCGCATCCCATCATTGCGCGCGAACACAACGGCACTCAATTGCGCCGCCCTTGGTTCAGCTGGCCGCGCAGTCGATCACCTTGAACACGACGCGGCGGTCGAGCGCGTCGCTCGCATCATCACGTCCGTTACCGATGAGGTTCTCTCGCGAGCCCACGCCGTTGGCTATCGTGCGATTGCGCAGGGTAGGGGCGCTGGCCTCAAGCTTCTGCTTGATCGCTTCCGCGCGCAGCACCGAGATGCGCTCGTTCAAGGGTTCCGGGCCGCTGCGGCTTGTATGCCCGACGATCTCAAGGCAGGCCGAGCGCTGCGCAGTCCGCTGCGCCACCTCAGAGAGCCAGAAGGGGTACGCACTGCCGAAAGTGGGGTCCGCCGCAAAGGATGTTGAGCCCGGTTTGAACAGGAAGCGCACCGCCATGCGCTTCCGATCCAGGCCGAAATCCACGATTCGTTGGAAGACGACGCGAGCGGCGTCTTTGCGACCGAGTTTCCAGTTGGCCAGATAGACCCCGTTGAGGATTCGCAACTCATCGCCGGCCGCAGCCTGCATTGCAACGCTGTAGCTTTCGAGCGCCTCGCGGTAGCGGCCGGCGTTGTAGGCATCGATCGCGCGCTGCACGCTTGCCGCCGAGACGATCCGTGCGACATAGAAACCATCCATCGGATCGCCAATCTTGCTGCCCTGGCAGGTCTTGATGTAGCCCTCGGTCACGCTGTCCAGCGCCCAGGCAGGGCTATCGCGGAAGTAGGCCAGCGGGGTGATGTCTACACCCTCGGGTTTCGCTCGGGCCACACCCTTGCCGACAAGCGTACGGGTGTCGAGGTCCGCAAGCGCGAGGCAAATCCGGTAGGCCTCGCGGACGCCTTGCGGTTTGCCTTGACCATCTATGCCGGTGAAGGTGCCAATCAAGACCAGTGGTTTGCGCTTGAGGTTATCCACCGTGAAGGGCTGGATCTCGAATTGCGCAAAGCGTTCATGCGCGATCTTGGCCAGACGCGCCTGCATCTGGCGGGTCGCCTGCGTTTGCTCGCCCGTTACGCCGTCGATCAGCGGGTCGATGACCACCAAGTGCTTCGTGCCGTTACCTGCCGCGGCAACACTGCCAAATAGCGCGTCGGCCGCCCGCTCCAATGCCTGCTCGAATGGCACCGGCGTCGGCGGTGGCGGCGGTGCGGGTGGCGTTGCCGCCGCGGGCGGAGCTGGCGGCGGCTCGGTTGCCGTTGCGCTCGGGGCAGGGCCACCGCTTGAACAGCCTGCCAGCCCAGCGCACAGTAGGAAAAGCTTGAACGCCACCCGCAGGCCGCGCCCGATATCAAGGCTGTTTCGCAGGAACATGGCATCCCTCCAGTGAGTGCATGAACGACGAGATGCTGGCAGTGCGAACGCTCGCCTACGCCCTTCCTGATTGGTAGCAGGAGTTGGCCCGCTGCGCCAGCACTGCGTAAACCTTGCGTGTGGTGTGCAAGCTGTCGTTGCAGCCGGCGCGTTGGCTCGTGATAATCCGCTTGGCACTGATGACGAACGCAACTCTCCGAGGGTAGAACTGCATGAACTTCGTGTCACCGAAATCCCTGCTCGTTGCAACGCTCTGCGCGACGCTGGCAGCCTGCGGTGGAAAGGGCCTTGGCCCGCCACCGCCCCCGACGATAGTGCAACTCACCGTGGCCGCAGACAGCGCGGTCAACCCAGACGCCAAGGGCCGCGCGACGCCGGTTGTGGTGCGTTACTACCTGCTTGGCAACTCTGGCCCGTTTGAGGCCGCTGATTTCTTCTCGCTATTCGACGCTGACGACAAGACGCTTGGCGCCACCGTGGTGTCACGCGAGGAGGTTACCGTGCGCCCCGGCGAGCGCATCCAGAGCCGTCTGGCGCCGCAAGCGGAAGCGAAGGTGCTTGGTGTCTTCGTCGCCTACCGCGACCCGAACAAGACGCAATGGCGCGCCGTCGTACCAGTGCCCGCAAACAAGACGACCGCCTTCACGGTTGCTGTGCAGCGCGACCGTGTAACGATCACCCCTACACCCTGAGTTCGTTGCGCGGAAAACCTCATGTCCTGGTTCAGCAAGGTTGTTTGGTCCGAAGGCCTGTTTCTCCAGCCGCAGCACTTCCAGCAGCAGGACCGCCATACCGAATGGTGGGTCGAGGCGCGTACCCGTCCGGTCTCTGCGCATTTCTGGGGGTTCAGTCACCTGGTCATCGACGAGGCTGCGCTGGCTGCAGGCAAGGTCGCGATACTTGAAGCGCGAGGCATCCTGCCCGATGGGACGCCGTTTGATTGCCCGACGATAGATCTTGCTCCGCCACCGTTTGATTTCCCGGCGGACGGCAAAGACGCGCTGGTCTGCCTCGCCTTGCCGCTGCGGCGCCCGCAGGCTGTCGAAGTCTCAGGGGAAGCTGACGCTGCCACACGCCTGGCGCGATACGAACCGGCCGAGGCAAACGTGCTCGATGCGCACACCGCGGATGCGGGTACGGTGCCGATCGAAGTCGGCCATCCGCGTCTGCGTCTCGAGTTGGCTGGTCCGCTGACCGAGGCGTTCGTCAGCATTGGGGTCGTGCGGGTTTCCGAACGCCGGGCGGACAACAGCCTCCTGCTTGATCGCGGCTACGTCCCGCCGGTACTGGGGTGCAAGGTTTCCAGCGTGCTCGGCGCCTACCTCAAGGAAATTTGCGCATTGCTGCGGCAGCGTGGTGACGCGCTTGCCTCGCGGCTTGCACAGCCGGGCGCTGGTGGCGTCTCGGAGTTCGCGGACTTCATCTTCCTGATGATTGCGAACCGCCATCAACCCGTACTCGATCAGTTCGCGCAGCTCAGCCTGCTGCATCCCGAGCGTCTACATGAACGGATGCTGGAGCTGGCGGGCGAGCTGGCGACGCTGACCCGTGCGGAGCGACGCCCGGAGAACTTTCCTGCCTATACGCACGACGCGCTCGACCAGTGCTTCCTCCCCCTGATGCGGGAAATCCGCCGAGGCCTTGCGACGGTGCTGGAACAGACGGCGGTGCCGATCGAACTGCAGGATCACAAGCAAGGGCGCTACGTGGGCATGATTGCCGACCGCGGCTTGCTGCGTCAGGCGGGCTTTGTGCTCGCAGTGAACGCCCAGGTGCCCGGCGAGGCATTGCGTGCGCGCTTCCCGACCCAGGCGAAACTCGGGCCGGTGGAGCGGATTCGCGAGCTCGTGAATCTGCAGCTGCCTGGTATCGCATTGCGACCACTGCCGGTTGCACCGCGTCAGCTGCCTTATCACGCGGGGTTCTCGTATTTTGAGCTCGACAACAGTGGCGAGCTCTGGAAGCAGCTCGACACTTCAGGCGGTTTGGGCATCTACGTGGCGGGTGATTTCCCCGGGCTGGAACTCTCGCTGTGGGCGATCCGCGCCTAATGCCGGCCTGCCCCGCTTGCGGGGCAGGTGAGCGCCCCCATACGACACATCATCGAATGCCGCACCCATACGCTGGGGCCGGCCACTGGAACGGGTGACAAGCGATGGCGCAAGACGATCCCTTCGGGCAGATGCCCTCAGACCGAACGCTGATTATTCCCTCCCCGGGTGCGCGGGCGGCTGCCGCTGCGCAGCCGGCATACGTGCCGCCGCCTCCCTCGGGCGGGCGCTTTGACAGGGTCGAACTGGGCGCGCTCGATTGGGATACGGGCCTCAATCCCTTGGTGGCGGCCGCGACCCCTTTGCTGAACCTTGTGCCGCAACTTCGGCAGGCCACCCACTCTGATCCGGCTGGCCTTCGCGAAATGCTCTGGCGGGCGATGCAAGAATTCGAGAACCGCGCACGTGCGCGGGGTGCTCAGAACGAGCACGTGGTCGCTGCGCGCTATGCGCTCTGCACCTTCCTCGACGAGACCGCTGCCAATACCCCTTGGGGCGAGAAGTTGTGGGCGCAGCGCAGCTTGCTGGTTCAGTTCCATAACGAAGCTTGGGGGGGCGAGAAGTTCTTCCAGCTGTTGGGCAAGGTTGCCGAGCAACCGGATCAGCATCGGCCGCTTCTGGAGCTCTTTTACCTCGTGCTGTCGCTTGGATTCGAAGGGCGTTACCGCGTGCTGCAGAATGGGCGCGCGCAGCTGGACCAAGTACGCGAACGGCTAGCGCAGATGCTTGCCAAGGCGCGTGGCGAGCCAGACCGCGAGTTGTCACCAAACTGGCGCACGACTGCGACGAGCCGAAAACCGCTACGTGACAGTGTGCCGATATGGGCGGTGGCGGCGCTCAGCGCGCTGGTGCTTGGGCTCGTGTTCGTCGCGCTGTCTTTCGCGCTGAACCGGCAATCCGACCCGACCTTCTCAAACATTCTTGCGCTTCGCGTCAAACCACCGGCGCCCGTGGTGGCAAAGCCGGTCCAGGTCGCTGCGCCGGATCGACTTGCGAAGCTGTTGCAGGAGGACATCAACGCCGGACGCGTGGTTGTGCGTGATCTTTCGGACCGCAGCATTGTCACCGCACAGGGTGACGGCTTGTTCGAGCCGGCCAGCGCGACCTTGTCGCCGAGCTTCGTCGCAATCCTCGATCGCGTTGGCGCCGCGGTCGCAAAGGTCGGAGGTTCAGTGCTGGTGCGCGGGCATACCGATAATCGGCCGATTCGTTCGGCCCGCTTCCCTTCCAACTGGCATTTGTCGAAGGCGCGGGCGGATGCAGTAGGCGAGGCGCTTGCGCCAAAGCTCAAGGGCGGTCAACGCGTTCAGACCGAGGGCAGGGCTGAGAGCGAGCCGGTCGCCTCCAACGAATCGACCGAGGGGCGCGCGCAGAACCGTCGCGTCGAAATCATCGTTTTCCCCGCCGCTGGCGGAATCTGAAACGGGTACAGGTCTTCCGATGAAACGCTTCTTCAAGGCGCTGTTGCATCCGGTGGTATTGGGCCTGCTCGGGCTGTTGGCCCTGGTGCTGGTGATCTGGTTCGTCGGCCCGCTGATCGCGATCGCCGGCCATGCGCCGCTTGAGCCAGAATGGGTTCGATGGACGTTGATCGCGCTGGCGGTGCTGATCGTCGTCGGGCGGTTTGCATACGTGAAGTGGCGGGCCCGAAAGAACAACGCGCAGTTGCTCGACGGGCTCGCAAGCCACGGCGGTGCGGAGGGCGACTCACCCGAAGTTCAAGTGCTGCGCCAACGTTTTGCCGAGGGCGTCGCGGTCCTCAAACACAGTCAGATCGGCGGGCCGAAGAAGGATGGCGCCTTTGCGAAGCTCGCCTCACTCGGCTCCAGTCGTTACCTGTATGAGCTACCGTGGTATGTGTTCATCGGCGCACCAGGTTCCGGAAAGACGACGGCACTCGTCAATTCTGGCTTGCGCTTTCCGTTGGCGGACAAGCTTGGTTCCCATCAGATCAAAGGGGTAGGCGGTACTCGCAATTGCGATTGGTGGTTCACCGATGAAGCGGTATTGATCGACACCGCCGGTCGCTACACCACGCAGGATTCCGATCAGGCTGCGGACCGCACCGCATGGCAGGGCTTCTTGGCGCTGCTGAAGAAGCATCGGCCGCGCCAACCCTTGAATGGCGTGTTGCTCACGATTTCGCTAGGCGACTTGCTCACGCAGGGCGAAGCGGCCGCAATGTCTCACGCGCAAGCCCTGCGCACGCGCATTCAGGAACTCTATTCCGAATTGGGCGTTCGTCTGCCGGTATACGTGCTGGTGACGAAAGCGGACTTGATTGCGGGTTTCACCGATTACTTTGGTGATCTGAGCAAGGAAGCGCGGGACCAGGTCTGGGGCACAACATTCGCCCCGGATGCACAGGGGGTGGATGCACAGGACCTCTCAACCCGCCTGCAGGGGCTTCAGGCCCGGGTCGATGGCTTGTTGCTTGACCGCCTGCAAACCGAACGTGACCTCGTCCGCCGTGGCGCGATCGCGGCGTTCCCGCAGCAGTTCGCGGCGGCTTCGCGCTTGCTGCGCGACTTCCTGGACAAAGTGCTCGCGCCGTCGGGCTTTGACCATCCCTTGATGGTGCGCGGCGTCTATTTCACCAGTGGCACCCAAGAGGGCAACCCGATCGACCGCGTCCTCGCAAGCCTTGGCGGTGCTTTCGGGTTGGAGCGGCGCGTGCTGCCGCCGCAGGCCGGATCGGGCAAGAGCTTCTTCCTGACGCGTTTGTTGCGCGAGGTGGTGTTTGCCGAGCAGCGTTTGGGCGGCACCAACCTTAAGTGGGAGCGTCAGCGCGGTCTGCTTCGTCTCGCCGGGTTTGGTGCGATCGGCTTGGTGACGCTCGGGCTGCTTCTGGCTTGGACGCTGAGCTTTATCGGCAACCGTGGCTATGTGAATGAGGTGGATGCGCGCGTCGCAGAAATCGCACCGGCGGTTTCCGCTGCAGGGAGCGCACCGATCGATGACATCGTAGGGATCATCCCGCTGCTTGGGTCTGTCAAGACCGTGTCGCAAACCGCATCCAGACCGGACGGGCGCTCCCCGTTGTCTTTGGGTTTTGGCTTGGGGCAGGGCGACAAACTGGACGCTGCGGGGGAGCAGGCCTATCGAAGTCTGTTGCGCGACGTGCTTTTGCCGCGGATCTCCAACCGTGTTGAAGCCCAACTTCGAGGCAGTCTCGACGGCAATAACCTTGAGTTCAGCTACGAGGCGCTCAAAACCTACCTGATGCTGCATCAGACCGCCCATTTCGATGCAGAAGCATTGAAGGCGTGGATCGCTCTCGATTGGGAACGTAATTTGCCGCAGAAGACTACGAGCGACCAGCGTGCGGCACTCGCTTCCCACCTCGACGCGTTGTTCTCGGAAGGGCCGGTTGCATCTCCGGTTGAGGCCGACGCGGCGTTGGTGGCGCAGGCGCGCAACCAACTCCTGCGCCTGTCGCTTGCGGCACGGATCTATAGCCGGTTGAAGCGCCAAGGTGTAGGCAACGACATCCCGGCGTTCACCGTTGAACGCGCGGCCGGGCCCTCAGCAGCGCTTGTCTTCGTCCGCAAGAGTGGCCAACCGCTGTCGAGCGGGGTGCCCGGGCTCTACACCTATGACGGCTATTACAAAGGCTTTGACCGGGAGGTCGGCCGGGTTTCCAAGCAACTCGCCGAAGAGCAGGGTTGGGTGCTCGGCACCGAGGCCCAACAAGGCGGCGACGCGGCCAAGGTATCGGAAGACGTGCGTCGCTTGTACCTCGCAGACTACGGCAAGGTTTGGGAAGAATTCCTGGCCGACGTGACCTTGATCCGCTCGGCTTCGTTGCAGCAGAGTATTCAGGTCGCTCGCGTCCTGTCGGCGCCCGACTCGCCTCTTCCGAAGTTCCTGCGGGCTGCGTCGCGCGAAACGACCTTGACGCGCCGAGCCGAGGACAAATCGGTTGTGGACAAGGCGGGCGAGAAGCTGAGTGGCGCCAAACAAGAGCTTGGCAAGATGCTCGGCATGGGAGACGCGGCGCCGGCGGCGCCCTCCGGCGCCGCGCTCGAAAGCCTCGTGGACGATCGTTTTGCGCAGATTCGCGCGCTTGTAACGGGCGATGGAAAGGCGGCGCCGATCGACGCTGTCACGGCGCTGCTCAACGATGTCTACGTGACCCTCACGGCGACCGAGACGGCCCTGCGCGACAAGGTTGCACCACCTCCCGGCGACACCGGGGTGCGGGTAAAGGCCGAAAGCGCCCGGATGCCGGAGCCACTCCGCTCGATGCTGCAGCAGCTCTCCGCCGCAGGTACTACGCAGGCGCTTACCGCAACGCGAGAGAACCTCTCCGCGAGTGTTGGCGCCCAGGTTGGACAGTTCTGCGAGCAGGCCATCGAGGGGCGCTATCCCTTCGTCAAGGGTAGCAACCGTGATGTCACCCGTGAGGACTTTGCCCGCCTGTTCGCGCCGGGTGGTCTCATGGACGATTTCTTCCAGAAGAACCTCGCGCAGTACGTCGACATTTCAACGCGACCCTGGAGCTTCAAGAAGGTTCAGGAGCAATCGCTCGGAGGATCGGGTAGCCTGATCCAGTTCCAGCGCGCGGCAACGATCCGCGACGTCTTCTTCCGCAGTGGTGGCTCGATCCGGCTCGATTTCAAGCCGCTTGAGATGGACCCCGCGATTACTCAGTTCACGCTGGATGTCGACGGCCAACTGGTGCGCTATGCGCATGGTCCGCAGGTGCTGCAATCGATTCAGTGGCCAGGTGCCAAGGGCGGGCTGGCCGCGCGGGTGCAGATCGCTCCGGCGGGTCCGAGCGGTGCCTCCGGCTTCAACACTGAAGGGCCATGGGCTTTGTTCCGGCTGTTCGACAAAGCCAAGGTGGAAGGGCTCGGCGCGCCAGAGAAATTCCGCGTCGTCTTCGACGTTGACGGTCGTACTGCGGCCTTCGAAGTCACTGCGAGCAGTGTGCAGAACCCGTTCCGTCTTCGCGACTTGAACGAGTTCCGGTGCCCCGCCGGCCTCTGAGCATGCAAGCAGCCGGCTGGTACGGAAAACTGCCCGCTCTCGGGGATTTCGCACAGCGACGCTTGGATGCCGAATTCGTCGCGGCGTGGGATCACTGGCTGCAACAGGCCATGCTGGAGAGCCAGCGCGTGCTCGGGGCCAACTGGCTGGACTGCTATCTCACCGCGCCGGTATGGCGCTTTGTGTTGAGCCCTGGCGTGATTGGCCCGCGTGGCTGGGCTGGCCTCATCGTGCCATCGGTGGATCGGGTCGGGCGATACTTTCCGCTGACCGTGTGTGTGCCGCTGGATGGGGTGGCTCTGGATCGCGCCGCGGTCGTGTCGCTCACGCCATGGCTGGACCGCGTTGAAGCGGCCGCACGACGGTGCTTGTCGCACGACGCCACGGTTGATGGATTTGAAGCGGATCTAGCCTTGATTGGTTGCCCGGCATTCTTCCCTGACGTGTCATCGGATTCCGCTACCGCCTTGTTGCAACGCGCCTCCGTGGTCGAAATAACTCGGGATGTCAGCGGGCCCGATCTCGCGACGCTCGCTGATAGCGTGTTGGCGCGCTTGCTTGCTGGCTATAGCCTATGGTGGCGGAGCGCCGGCAACGCCACCTTACATCTTCAATTGCCCTCAACGACGCGCTTCGGCAGCATGATTGGCCCGCAATAGCGGACTGATCGGCGGACTCGTGGATGAATCCAGTGTCAGATACAAACGACGACAAGACCGTAGTTCTCGGCGGCGCAGCGGCGATCCCCGCGCCACCTCCACCGCAACGCGAATCGCACTCGCAGAACGCACTCCCAATCGGCACACGCCTTGGCGAGTTCGAGGTTGTTGGGCTGGTGGGCGAGGGCGGATTCGGGATCGTCTATCTCGCGCACGACCACTCCCTTGAGCGCAAGGTCGCGCTCAAGGAATACATGCCGTCGTCTCTGGCATCAAGAGCTACCGATGCCTCGGTAGCGGTTCGCTCCGAGCGCCACCGCGAAACCTTCGAGGTAGGTCGCCGCAGTTTCGTGAACGAAGCGCGCCTGCTCGCCCAGTTCGATCACCCTGCGCTGGTGAAGGTGTATCGGTTCTGGGAAGCCAACGGCACCGCCTACATGGCGATGCCCTTCTACGACGGCATCACTCTGCGCGATGCGCTCAAGGCCCGCAACGGCGCGCCGGACGAGAGCTGGATTCGAAAGATCCTCTCGCCGGTGATGGATGCGCTCGAGATCATCCATCATGACAACTGCTACCACCGCGATATCGCGCCGGACAACATCATGTTGCTCCGCGACGACCGTCCGGTGCTGCTCGATTTCGGTGCCGCACGACGCGTGATCGGTGACATGACCCAGGCGCTCACCGTGATTCTCAAGCCGGGTTATGCACCGATCGAGCAGTACGCCGAGATGCCGGGCATGAAGCAAGGGCCGTGGACCGACATCTACGCGCTTGGTGCGGTGGTTTATTTCATGATCACCGGACGCACACCGCCGCCCTCAGTCGGTCGGATGATGCAGGACAACTTCGAACCCCTCGCGCAACTTGCCGCAGGACGTTACGACGACGCTTTTCTGCGCGGAATTGATCGCTGCTTGGCAGTAAAAGCGGAAGACCGCCCGCAATCGATCGCAGACATGCGCGCACTGGTTGGATTCAGCAGCAGCTCGCCATTATTTGCCTCGACCAGCGCACCAATCGCCAACGCCGAACCCACTGCGAGCAAGCGCGACACCGGGGTGACGGTCGTTCAACCGACTGCGCAAGCCTCGTCACGCGGTGGTGCCACAGCAGAGGCAGCCACGCCGTCGAAACGGCCGAATGGCGTCTGGATCGGCGCCGCCGCAGGCAGCCTGGCGGTGCTGGGTATCGGGGCCTACTTTCTTTTTGGTCGTGGCGGTGCACCCGAGACACCAAAACCGGAGGCCGCAACGTCGGCGCCAGCGGTTGCGGCTCAGTCGGCACCCGTGACTGCCGAAACGCAAGTCGTGCAGTCTGCACCGGTTGCGCCACCTGCACCTTCGCGGCCAGTGAGTCTGTCCGCCGCTGAGCAGGCCCTTCAGGCGGGCGCGAGTGCGGACATTGGTGTGATGATCGACAAGGTCAAGAGCCCAGTCGTGATCGGCAAGGACGCCCTCACATTCAGCTTGCGCTCGAATCGGGGCGGCTATGTGTATGTGCTGTTGCACGACAAGGGCGCCGGCACTCTCTCCCGGATCTACCCGAATGCACTCGACCCGGACAACCGGATTGCTGCCGGCAAACCGATGCGTTTTCCGCGTGAAAACTGGACCTTCGACGCAGATCAGCCAAAGGGGGACTGGGAGGTCATCGGCATCGTTTCCGAATCGCCGCGTGAGTTCGACCAGCTGTCGCTTGAAACGCGCGATGGCATTGGGGTTGCCCCAATTAGCGCGGTGGAAGCTGCGTTGCAGCGAAGCGGCGCAGCTGCATTGGCGGGCACCCTGCATTGCACGGACGGAACATCGGCGTGCGCACCGAACTATGGCGTGGCGACCTTCACCGTGAGCGAAACGGATGTGGCGCCCGAGCCACAGGCTCGGAAACCCGCAGAGCCTGCGCCGCGAGCCGAAAAACCGGCGCCGCAGGCGTCCAAGCCAAAGTCACAAGCTCAACAGCCCGGCGCAGAATCGGAAGCGGAGTACATGAAGAAGCTGAACAAGGATCTCGATCAGCTTCTTGGCGGCAAGAAGTAAAGTGTGGGCAGGCTTGCTGCCTGCCAGTTGGATGACGCCTGCGGTGATTACGCGCAGGCGCCGCTGTTGATGAGGAGCTTAAACGGTCTTCTGCGATGGCGCAGGATGCGGGCGTTTACACTTCAATCCGCGCCGGATTCTTAACCTCGATGGTGACGCGTTGCACGTTGCTCGGTGTGCGCGGATCGGTTACCACACTGCGCACCACCGCGCCCTTGCCAGCCGCTTCGCGCGTCTGCTGTGCGGCGACCTTGCTGCGGCCCGCTTTGTCCGGCGGCATCGCGATCGTCATCTCGACCGTCTCGCCCCGATCGGTTGCGACTTTACGGGCGTAGTCGTTCAACTTGCGCATCGCTTCCCGGCCGTCTGCCGTATTGACCTGACTGAGGGGGATATCGACTGAAACCGACTTGAACGCCTTTACGGATTCCGTTTTCCCGGTCTCCTTATCGGTGACCTGCACGACATCGGTTTGCACCGGCGCAGCCTTCGCACCTTCAACCGTTGTCGTCGCCTGCGCGGCTTTTTGCGCTTCCTCGATCTCGTGGCTCCGCGCGCGCTGGTAGCCAATCAAGCCGCCAACCACTGCGCCGGCTGCGCATGCCGTGCCCGGGTCGTTCGAGGTGACCTGTGCAAGAACGGCGCCAGCCGCACAGCCGATTGCCGCGCCGATCATCGCGCCTTGGGTCTTTTCGTCCATGCTCGCGCAACTGCCAAGGAAGATCGGGACTATTGCAGCACTCAGGATTCGGATTCGTGTTGTCATGTTTTCGCTCCGGGAAAGGCGTGTCACTCGGCCGGCGTGCTGTCCGGCATGATGATCGTTGTTGTCGGCTCCCCCGAACCGACAACGACGCATACAGCGGTGAAGTTATCGTTGCCGCTACTTACTTTGGCGCGCAGCGCCTCACTCATCAAGCTTAGCCAGTGGGCGGGGGTGCTCGCCAGTTCAAGCAGACAGAGCATGTCTGTTTCTTCAACATACTCCCACCATCCGTCAGTGCACATGAGGAATGTGTCGCCCGACTGAATCTTGAGCGGCGTGCCTGCTACCGACAGTTCAATTGCCTCGGCCGAGCCGATCGCCGAAGTCAGCAGGCTTCGCTGCGGATGGCTGCGAATCATCTCAGTGGTGCCATAGCCGGCGTCGATGAGGTTTTGAACCAGGCTGTGGTCGCGTGTGCAGTAGGCGACCCTGCCGTCGCGGAACAGGTAAATGCGGGTGTCGCCTGCATGCCCCCAGATGGCCTCGTCCCGCTCGCGATCGATCAACAGCATCGCGGCCGTGGCGTGCATGTCGTCCTGCGTCGCACCACTTCTCTTGGCGTGAATGACCGCATCGTTTGCGCCGCGCAACAGTTCAACGGCGCGATCGGAACTGATCGCCGGGTCCGCCGAGAAGGCTTCCAGAATGCGGCTGACCACCAGGCGCGAGGCCATATCGCCGCTGCCGTGGCCGCCTGCACCGTCGGAAACGACCCAGCAACCTCGTGTCTCGGAGCTCCAATAACCGCACGCGTCCTCATTGCGCGAACGGCCTCCGGGGTCGGTCAGGTACGCTGTCTCGAGCTTGAGCATCAATAGCTCCGCCGTTGCGTCAATCGCGACCGGGTTCGGACGCGAGTCGATCGATCTGCTCTTCATACGCGCGCAGGAACGCGCGCCCGAAGAGATTCTGGAAATCATCCTCCGCTTCGCGGGAGATGTCGGCGTAGTGCTGTTCGTAGAGATCCCAAAGGCGCGCCTTCCGTGATCCAGGCAGGACGTTGTCAAGGAAGCCGCGGTCGCTGATCCGCCCCTCAAGCTGTTCGGGTTTGAAGCGTTCGAGCACGCCGGTTAGCGCTGCGCGCATGCCCGCCATGAAACCGAACTGATGTGAGCGCAGGTCGTCATAGGCGTCGCGCATGGCCTTAACGGGCTCCATGAAACCACGCCCCTGCGGTGCCAGGAGCTGGACGAGCGCGAACTCGACATCCGGCGCAAATTTGAGGGGGTTGTTCTCCTTGCTGACGATCATCGTCACTTCCGCACGGATCTCTCGTTTGGTGAGCGCGCGCGCTGTCAGCAAGGCCATCGTGCCCGATACGGACTCGCGCAGCACGCGCCCGATCTGTTCCATGCGGTCCGGTGTCATGCCCTCCGGCAACTGCAGCGGGAAACCAAGACCCCGCTGGAATGCAGCAAGCAGCTCGTCCGGCGCCGCGCCAGGCGCAGGCGTTTTCGCTGCCATCGCCGGTGGCGATACTGGTGCAGCTGGCGCTGGTGCCGGTGGGGCCATGGGCGCGACTATCGCCGGTTCTATGCGTACCGATACCCCCGGCGCGGCGGCCGGGCCGGGAACGACCCGTTCATGGGTGTCTGGCGGCGTCGGCGTAGACGCCTGGAGCGGTGACTCGGTCCAGGACACAACGATGCCCGCCGGTGGCGTGGCGTCGCCTGTGGGCGAGGCTGGTGCGGCTACTTGCGCTTGCGCTGCTGGAACAGGGGCTGCTGTGGGGATGATTGGTTTCGGCGGCGTGAAATTCTCGGCCAGCATCGGCGCGTCGTCGCGAAGCGGTGCCGGCGTGGGGCCGGCTGCGGGTGCAGCGCCAAATAGCGCCAAGGGATCGGCCGCGTTGCTGCTGGCGGCTGGCGGCGCACTATGCGCTGAAAGTGCCGTGCCCGCGAATGGATCGGATGCTGAGTTCGTCGGGCCCAGTCCGAATAGATCGTCCACGCTGGCTGCAGGCGCAAGGTTGAGATCCATCCCCAGCGGTGGTGCCGGTTTCGGCGGGGGAGGCGGAGGCGCAAACGGGTCCGCCATCGGGGCTTGAACGGCCGGCGCAGGCGTTGGCGCGGGCGCAGCCGCCATGAAGACCGCGAACGGGTCGTCGATCGGCGCAGCTTGACGCGCGGCCTGCGACGGCGGGATGGCAACCACTGGGGTTGGCGACGGTGTAGCGAACGGATCCGAACTTGGCCCCCCACCAAAGAGCCCCAAGGGGTCGCTTGCGATGGTAGGGGTGTTGACCGGTGTGACGAACGGTGCCGGCGCCCGGGTCGCCTCGGCACGCAACTCATAGCCACCAATTGCGAGCGTGTCGCCATCGTTGACTGGCTGTCGATTTCCGCGCCCGACGGGCCGACCGTTGATCAGGGTGGGGTTGCCGCCGTGATCCTCGATCAAGAAGACGCCGCCTTCGCAGAGCACTTGCGCGTGGAGGCGTGAGATGTGTCGTTCCGGGTCGGGCAACACCAGATGGTTCCCCGGCTCCCGCCCGATCGATCCTCCCTGAGGGCCAAACTCAACCTGAATTGGGCTTGGTGGTGGCGAACCTTTGAAGGTCAGTACCGTGAGACGCATAGCTTGAAGTCTTGCTCGCTGAATAAAGTGATCTTGTCGCTAAATGGCTGGCGGCGGCGGAAATACGCGCGCGCCCGCGAGCGCTGCGCGGGCGCCAAAGTCCCATCTGGCCTCCAGGTCGATTGTCCGCTGTGCGGCCGAGGACAGGCTGACGCCAATGTCATGGCCACGGCACCAACGTGCGCCGGCAAGCCAACGGGCACCGTTTGCTGCCCATTGCTGCCGTGCCCGCGCCAGATCGGGCAGACGGACCTCCGGAGCGAATTCGCGATCGATTTCGTCCGCCTCCGGTCCGACCGGCACGCTTGCCCGCTCGCCCTCGACGTCAAAGCCAGTGACGCGAAACCAACCTGCGCCCGCATCCGCAGCGGCTGAAGGGTCTTCGCTCGACATCCATTCGAGCAGATTCTGGATTGCGGCTGGATGTCCGCTACGCGAGGCGAGTTTGCAGTGCCTCGCGTTCGCTTGGGGCGCGAGGGCTTTCAGCAGGCCCTCCGCGCCGGTCGCATCACCCACTGCCATGAACCATTCAAGGCCGAGTGCGTTACCGGCTTCCGCAAGCTTGCGTATAACCGTCGGCGCCCAGGGTTCGCCACGCCATATGCCAGCCTCCAGCGCGGCCGCACGGAGTTCCGGGTTCTCGTGGCCGATTGCCGCAGCGTAGGGCCGCGGGATGGGATTCGCCGCCGTGTCGACTTGAAGCAACGCTTGCCAGGCTTGCACTGCGATCGCCGGGGTAGGGTCGTCTAGCAGACGAGCGAGGCGTGAGTCGGCCGGATCAAGTCGGCGCTGCATCGCAAGCGCGAGGGCGGCGGCGGCAGCGTGCGCAGGGCTGCCGTGTGATAACGCGGCACGCAGGGTGGCTTCGGTGTGCAGCTGGGAAGCCATACCCAGCGCATCACGCAACCCATACAGTCGCGCGCCTTGGGCGACGGCAAAGGCCGATAGAACAGTCTTCGCGGCCTCGGGGCTTCCGCTGCGTAGCAGGGGCCATGCCCCCGCAAACACCTCATCGCGGTCGTCGAGACCCAGCCGTTCGCCGACAACTTCCGGTAGTGAAGCAGCACAAAGCAGAAGCCCTTCGAGGTGGGCTTCGATGCGTTCGTTCAAGTCACCGAAGTCTCTGATCGTGAGTGTGGATGACCGAATCGCGGAACGACGGCGATGCCATAGATAGGCAAGCTCTTCCGCGTGGGTTTGGGCGAGCTCCGGAATGAATTCCCTACGACGAATCAGCGGCGTCGTGCGCATGGTTTCAGTTGATCGAGACACTGCCGGCTTTGATGCGCTGCAGGCCACGCGCGCGTATCAATACATCGTCGCCCTTCAACACGGCCTTGCCGTCGGCACGCAGATCGAGTGTCGCATCGCCACATTTGAGCGTGAGCACCTCGGTCGCTTCAAGCGTGAATCGGGCGGCCGGCGAAGGTGCGCGGTACGGACCAACGCGGCCGAGTACGACGCCGCGCGCGTCACCATCAAAGAACTGGACGAGCACGGTGTCACCCACGTTGAGTGCGTCGACTCGCAATGCGTGGGTATCCAGCCAGTCGCAAGGGCGCTCCGCCCAAGCTTCATCGCGCACCCAAAGCGTGCCGTCTTCCGAGATCTGCGTGAGGCTGCAACGGCGGGTACCGGGTGCCGGGCGAGGGCCATTGACCGGAAGTGCGACGACGCTGCTGTTCTGTTTTGTCATGGCTTGTCAGCCTCTGCTCGGTAGAGTGTGGACGTATTGCGCTTTCCAATGCTTTGCCGCGCGGGAAGGCTGCGGCGATTCGCCATTGCCACGATCGGCTGGTGTCCGCATGCCAACCTGCGTCATACCATCACCCGCAGATGTTCTTCTTGTTGTGCCAGAGCGGGTCACCCATGCGGCACACGTTCTTGCCGTCCAGCATCACATTGAAGGAGTACATCAGGAATTCGCACTCCTGCTTGAAGGTGCCGCTCATGACGCCACCGACCGTGCCCGGTTCGTCACCGGCGCTCATCATGTACTTTGCGCCCTTGACCATCACCATGTTGCCGTCGGCCTTGACCGTCGAGGTGCCCGAGGTGGTATCGGCGGACTTGCCGATGTTTGGATACGGAATCGGAATTGGCGGCGCAGGTGGGGCAGGCGTCTTGCAGACGTCGGGAAATACCATGCTCATCCCTCCGCTGCCTTTGTGGGCGAACCCTTGGATGTTGTGAACGGTGCATGGCATCGACGGTTACTCCGGCTGATTATGCGGCGCGATCCAGGATGGCTGCGGCGCGATCGGCGTGGTCGGATGAAGCATAGACCAGCGCTGGTGCGCGTCGGTAGCCCCGCGCGATGCCATGTGCGGCAAGTGCCGCAAGTGCGACACCGTGGGCCGCGCCAAGGTCGCCAAAGCACTCGGCGGGGTGCTCCATAGCGGCATCGTCCGCAAAGGCTGCGGCGTTCCGGATGCGTGCTACACCGAACTCTCGGGCCCAGTAGCGCTCGCCGTTGAAGGTGCAGAAAACGCTCGCGATTTGCGTCGGGAGCTCTGCCGCGTCGATCGCACTGCTTACAGCGCTAGCAAGCCCCTCGCCGAGATACGGTTCGTCAGAATACAGATGGCCCGGCTCCTGACCGATCGCCGCTGCATTTACGTGGGCCAATGCCGGGATGCCGTAGGCTCGAGTGGTGTCTGCATCGCCAAGCAGAACAAAAGCAGCGCCTTCAGAAGGCGAGAAACCGTCACTGATGGTCTCGCCGCGGATGCGATCCTCGCGATCGAACGTTCCCAGCAAGTGGAGATCGACAAGGCTATCGACGCCACCGACCAGGACAAATTTGGACTGACCGCTTTCGATGCGCTGTAGCGCTTGCTTGATTGCCATTACCCCCGCGGCACGTCCGCGTGGTGCGGCAATACTGTTGCCAAGGTCAAAGCAGGGGCCGGCCTGAAGGGCCAGCCGTTGCAGAAAGCGTGTGGGCTCAATGGCGATGGTGGTGTGATGTTCCGGCAACGCGAGCAGTAGAGGGGGCGCCTCAATTTGCGGCGGCAAATCGCGGACGACATCAGCCAACGCCGCGTGCGCCAACTGGAGCATCCGCGACTCCCGGCTCGGACGCATTTGCGCCGCGAGGGCAGCATTGAGTTCCGGTAGGCCATCGTCGGAGACGCGCCCAACCACGAATGCATCGAATCGACGGTCGAGCCAGTCAATTGCTTTCAAGCGGGCTACGCGAGCACGGGTGCTCGCTGCGGTTTCGGCAAGCGTCAATCCGCCCGGGGTAATGCAGCCAGCAGCCAGGATTGCGCATTTCATCGCCTCGCACCTCGCGGGTTGCTTACCTGGAAGCGTTTGAGCTTCAGCAGACGTTTGTCCACCACCAGCGGGGCGCGCCACACCATCTGCATGCGAGCGAGATCGGGCTCAAACAAGATCGTGTCGAGATGCGCCTCCGCAGCGATTTCTGCGCCGGCAAAGTCAAACGCAAGTTCAACGTCAGGAGTTGGAAGATCGAACGCTAGCGTGCTGGCGGCTACACCATGCAAGGCCACTGGCTCGCCGCCAACGAAGCGCCTCGCGGGTACGAGCGTAGAGGGCGCCGCGTGAAGGAAGCGTGGATCGAAATCCAGCGGGAGATGTGGGGCGCGGCCTTTTTGCCAAGCGGCATCGTAAGTGCCCGCGTACTGGCGACGCCCTAGCCAAGCCGGAGCGAGCGGGGCGAAGCCTACCGGCGTCGGGCGGTCGTACGGCGTCGTCATCAGGTTGCCCGGGTCTTCGATATTCGGAAGCGGACGCCCTTCAAGTTCGGTTTCCCATGAGGCGACGAACCCACGGCCCACTGGATTGCGGGGCTCATTTTCCAACGGATGATTTGGATCGGCGGGCGAACTGCCGCCGAAGGCAAACTCCCAACGCAAGGGCATGCGATCGAACGGTAGAGGCTCGCTAACACGCCAAGCCTTTCCGTCGCGGAGCCAGACACGGTCGCCGGTTACGCGCAGCGCTTGCTGCACCGACCCCACCTGCATACGCACATCCATCGCTGGTACGGGCCCGGTGATCGAGACGGCTCGGCCGATCAACATGACATCCGTCGATGGTTTAAGCAGTGTAACGTCGCCCGCCGCACGCAGCGAGCTCTCCGCGGGGTCGGCCCAATAGACGTCGGCCGCAAGGAACCCGGCTTGGCGGGGCGAGGGCACCGGCCGGCCTGTCGAGAGGTCGTACGTGATCTTGACCGCACCGTATGCGGTCTCTACCCCGGATGGAGCCGGGAAGACCGAAAGCAGCGCGGCAAAGGGTGTACGGTTATCGACTTGAAGCATCGTGTTCCGTAGGTTGCTGGCGGTTTGAAGAAACGCATCGACCACTCAAGGCCCGTGGGATTTGGGTGTCGCTCAAACTGACTTCCATACCGTGGAGGCCCGGAACACCAGACAGCATTCGTGTCCTGCTAGTTGTTCGCAATCTTGGAGCCCTTCATCACCAGGTCGCCCGATGCTTTGACGCCGATCTTGCCGCTGCCCTGAATCGTAATGTCCTTGCCCTTGATCGTGATCGTGCCGTCCTTCTTCAGCGTGATGCTCGCATCACCTGTCTTGAGGGTGATTTCATCGCCCGCCTCAAGGTAGTACTTCTTGCCAACCTGAGCCTGCGCGTCCTTGCCGACCGATACGGACTGGTTTTCGCCGATGCTGACGGTGACGTTCTTGCTTACCGTTTCGCTCAGATCAGCGCCAATGTTGATCGTTTCATTCTTCCCGACGTTGCGTTGGCGATTCGCACCCACATCGTGTGACTCATCAGCGCCGACTGAAATACTTCTGTTCTTGGCGATCGTGGTGCTTGCGTTGGCGCCGACATCGAGGGTGCGCTCGGCGCCGATGGTGACGGACTCGTTCTTGCCAACCGATTCCGTACGATTGACCCCGATCGTGATTGTCTCGTTGTTATCGACAGTCTCGGTTCGGTCGTGCTTGACGTGTGTGGTCTCGTCGTTGCCGATCGTTTTCGTGCGATCGTGTCCAACCTGATGGGTCTCGTCGTTCTCGACAACGATGTCCTGATTCTTCTCGGCGTGGATGTAGACCTGTTCCTCGCCTTTCTTGTCCTCGAATCGGATCTCGTTGAAGTTGGCCGGCCCGCCCTGCTTGGTTGAGCGGGTCTTGATACCGGTTTGCGTCATGTTTGCCGGAAGCTCGTACGGAGGCATTTGCTCGGCGTTGTAGACGCGGCCGGTGATGATCGGGCGATCCGGGTCGCCCTCCAGGAACTCGACAATGACTTCCTGACCGATACGCGGAATCGCCACCATGCCCCAGTTCTTGCCGGCCCAGGGGTGTGATACGCGAATCCAGCACGAGCTGTTTTCGTCGCCGGTTGCATAGCGATCCCAGTGGAACTTCACTTTTACGCGGCCGTATTGGTCGGTATAGATTTCGTCGCCTGAGGGGCCGACCACAATCGCGGTTTGCGGGCCTTGTACAAACGGTTTCGGCGTTGTACGCGGCGGGTGGTAAGGCTGGCGACTCGGAATCGTTGTGATCGATACTTCGAAACGATCACCCTCGTCGTCCGTCGACTCATGGCCCGCATGCTCGATCGCGTAGCTCGCGCCAATGATCAGGTACTCACGGTTCTGATCCTCGCGCGGATATTCCGCGAGTTTGAACAGCGCGCCCGTGGTGAGCCCACGCACATTGCCGTTGCCGCTGCAGACTTCGTATTGGTGACGTAGTTCTTCGATGCGCACGCGCGCCAGTCGCTCACCCTCGGAGCGCGCGACATATTCGCCCGGATAGTCAAAAACCTCGTGATCCGCCTGCGCGTGTTTTCCCGGAATCGAACCGGCCTTGCTCGCCAGGAGATTGGCCCCCGGTTTTGTGAAGTCGAAGTCGGTAACGGCGTATTTTGACGGCTGAATCTCGCGTTGCAGACGCCAGCCGCGCAAGCCGGGGCGCGCCTCGACACCGCGATCGGAATGCGGGACGAAATCGACCGTCTCGAAGCCAGGTTGTGCGCGGTGTCCGGCGTACGAGTCCGTCACCACCATCGTGTGCCGGCCGTTTGCATGCTTGAAGTAGAAGTAGATCCCTTCCTGTTCCATCAGCCGGCATACGAACCCGAGGTCCGTCTCGCGATACTGCACGCAGTATTCGCGTGTCGGATACGAATCGGAGAGCGAATACTCGACATCTGCTACGGCGTGGTCGGCAAATACCGCTTTGATGATGTCTGGAATGCTCTTCTGTTGAAAAATTCTGCAGTCAGCCGTGCGTGACAAGAGCCAAGCCCACGGGCGTACCGTGAGCTGATAGCGGTGAAAACGGCCTTCAATGCCGGTTTGTGCCATTGCAGTGACAAACCCGCTGAACTCCCGGAATTTGCGCTCGGCGACCTGGACCTTGATGGTGACGGTTTTCCCGATCAGATCGTTGAGTTCAATCTGCTCTTTCTGTGAGAGCACGACAACCTGATACTGGAAAAGCCGACTGAGCTCTTCGTGGCCTTGCATCGACCGGAAGAGCAGATCCCCCCTCAGTGGTGAGGTGATCTCCACGAAGCTGTCTAGCTGCATTGATTCCTCCCGGCGTGCTCAGCGCACATCGGTTCTATTGCGGGTTGAGCCTCAAGAAGTTTGGCCAATGTTCGACTCAATTCTGTGGCTTGCGGGCGACCACCACTAGGCCTTCGACCGGCTTGCCGTTCTCCGTCCGCAGGATCGCAGAATCGATGGAACATCGCTCGAAACCGGACGCGCGCAAGCATGCTTCGATATGGCCAACCGTGTGGCTGTAGCGCCCGTGCGGATTGATTTTATGCCCTTCGTCCGCAATGGACTCGTCGGTTGCCTCGACGCTGAATGTGAGTACGCCTCCACCGCGCAATGCTCGCGCAGCCGCCTGAATGGGTTCGGCAAGCGATCCAAAGTAGCACAGCGTATCGGCGGATACGATCAAATCGAACTGCACTGGATGGGCCGCGATCCATGAAGTCAGTTCGGCTTTGATCAGCTCGTCATAGCAGGCCTTGCCAGTGGCTTTCTGAAGCATTCCCGATGATAGATCCACCCCAACCATGCGCCGCGCCCATGGCTTGAACAGCGGACCGCAGAGGCCGGTTCCGCAACCCGCATCCAGCACATCCAACGCGTGACACGGTGCGGGTAACACTCTGGCGCTTGCCTCCGCGACAAGCTCCGGCGCGCGATATGAGAGTTTCTGTTGGAGTTGCTGCTCGAAGCTCTCTGCGAAAAGGTCGAAGGTCCGCTCCACATAGTCGTCCGCTGCACGTACGGGCACGTCGATACCGCTGCAGGCGGCGTACATATGGCGTGGGGTAGGGTGGTCGGGCATGACCTCCATCCAGTGGCGGTAGACATCTGCCGCTTCCTGTAGGCGCCCCTGTGTGAAATAGAGTGCTCCGAGAAGATGGTGGCCATCCGCGTGCTGCGGCATCAAAGAAATGGCCCGCGAGTAGTAGCCGATCGCGTCGTCGTGGCGTTCAAGCTGATCGCAAAGAAGTCCGAAATTATTGAGCGACTTGAGGTGATCTGGCGCGATGCTGAGCGCAGTGTTCAGCAAGGCTTCGGCTTCCCCGAAGCGATCCTGCGCCCGGCAAAGCGTTGCGAGGTTGGATAGCGTGTCCGGGGTCTCCAGTCGCAGTTCGAGTACACGTCGGTAGTGTCGTTCGGCCTCGTCGAGTCGACCGGCAAGGGCGAGGATATTGCCGAGGTTGTTGTGAAAGTCTGGGAAGTCCGGGACCATCGCGATGGCTTGCTCAATAAGCGCTATCGCCTCGTCAGGGCGCCCTTTCTGATTAGTAAGAACGCCGAGAAAATGCAGCACATCGGGGTGTTCAGGAGCAACCTCCAGTATTCGGCGATACAGCGCCTCTGCCGGATCAAGCCGACGCTGACGATGCAGCGCTACCGCGTATGCAATGGCTTCTTCAAGGTTCAACTCAGTAGCCACTTCCGCCTCTGCACCGGATGGAGGAGGAGCCAGACGTTCACTCGTATTCAAGGCTGAGATTCCCCCGGGTCGGCTTACAGATCAGAAATTCAGATTCGGTCGATTGGAATGCGCAACGCTACGGTTGTTCTCCAGACGCAAGCTCAGCCAGTCGCACGTCTGGGCCAGACCATCGCGACTGGCGGCGGAGATGCTCCTCAAAACTCGCCATCTCTGCCTAGCGTTACTGGCCTCTCGTGCGAGGAAACTGTGGTGGTGGCAACGCGTTCTAAGCCACCTTTCCGGCCTTAGCGTATGAACTCACCCAGAAAACGGTTGTAGTTCTCCGCATTCAGGGCCGCCTTCTGCGGGTCGTTTGCCGCATAACTCAAGCAGACATCGACCTTGTAGCTGAGATCGGTCGTACCGCCAACCTTGTGTGAGAGTTCGTGATACATGGTCTCCGCGAGATCGTTGATGTTCCCGTTATGCGTTTTGGGGACCATGAGTACGCGCATACCGCTACCGGCATGGATGGTTCGGCTGAACTGGTCACCCGGGCCGTCGTTACGGATCTTCCAGACGTAGCCGCAAAGCCCACCTTCCTGCTTGTCGATCGCGTTCCCCGTAGCGTCTGCAAAGGTGATTGGACGCTTCTGGATCGCTTCGTCGATTTCCTTGACGATGCTTGCCACCTTCATCAGGTGAGCGTTCTTTCCGGTGCTATCAAACCACTTGCTGAAGGCCGTAAGGTCACCCGAAAGCAGGGCGTCCTTCGCCGCCGCCGATGCGGCCTTGAGAACCATTGTCGCCGCAATCAGTTGTTGCTGTTGAGGGATCGAAAAACCATCAAATTTGAAGGGCATGGCGGCATCCTCATTTAAGTTTCAGTCTGGACACGGAGCGGCCCGTCGGACCACGGGATCGCTCGACGAACGAGAAAGCGAGTTGAGGGCTCAGAACTCGTATTTGAAGTCTCCACTCTCCGTTCCGACGCGTACCCGTTGGATCGGTGTGCCTTCCATCATTCGGGTAAGGAATTCGCGCGAGATATCCGGCAGCATGGTGTTAGTCAGAATCGCGTCGATCATCCGCCCACCGGACTCGCTCTCAGTGCAGCGCGAGACCACCAGCTTGACAACGTCGTCCGAGTATTCGAACGGAATCTTGTAGCGCGCTTCAACGCGCTTCTTAATGCGGTTGAGTTGCAGCTTGACGATCTTGCCGAGCATCTCGTCCGAAAGCGGGTAGTAGGGAATCGTCACCAAGCGGCCGAGTAGGGCGGGCGGGAAGATCTTCAGAAGTGGCTCACGCAATGCCTTGGCGAGGCCTTCCGGATCTGGCAGCAATTCCGGATCGCGGCACATGCCTGCGATCATTTCGGTGCCGGCATTGGTGGTCAGCAGGATCAGCGTGTTCTTGAAGTCGATGAAACGGCCTTCGCCATCTTCCATGAACCCCTTGTCGAATACCTGGAAGAAGATCTCGTGGACATCCGGGTGGGCCTTCTCCACTTCATCGAGTAGCACGACGGAATAGGGCTTGCGGCGCACCGCTTCGGTCAGCACGCCGCCTTCCCCGTAGCCGACGTAGCCGGGCGGGGCGCCTTTGAGCGTGGAGACGGTGTGCGCCTCCTGATATTCGCTCATGTTGATGATGATGAGGTTCTGTTCGCCCCCGTAGAGCGCCTCGGCCAGCGCCAGTGCAGTTTCCGTCTTGCCGACACCAGACGTGCCAGCAAGCATGAAGACGCCGATGGGCTTTTGCGGGTTGTCCAAACCGGCACGCGAAGTCTGGATGCGCTTTGCGATCATCTCCATCGCGTGGTCTTGACCAATGACTCGTTCGCCAAGCGTCTTGGCAAGATTGAGAATTGTCTCGACTTCGTTGCGTGCCATGCGCCCAACTGGGATACCGGTCCAGTCGCCCACAACACTCGCGACGGCTTGGTAGTCAACGGTGGGCAGGATGAGCGGGTTTTCACCCTGCAAATCTGCGAGCTGCCGCTGCACAGATTTGAGGGTTTCGAGGTGCGTCAAGCGTTCCGCCTCAGCGGCAGCATCGTCACCTGTCGGTGGGGTTGTGCTCTCTGCAGCAACCGCCTCCGCGGCGGCTTCGAGCTTGCTGCCGGTACCTTCCACCGGCTTGATGCCGGCGCGCAGTTTGGCACGCAGATCGAGCAACTGCGTAACGAGTTCACGCTCGCCATTCCAGCGCGTCTCTAGCGAGGCCAGCCGCTCTCGCTCGTGGGCAAGTAGCTCGTTGGCTTCGACCTCACGCTTGCCGATATCGATGCCGATGGCCTTTTCGCGCCCAATGATCGCCAGCTCTGTTTCCAGACCCTCGATGCGCTTGCGGCTGTCGTCGACCTCCGCGGGGACGGCGTGCAGGCTCACTGCAACGCGCGCACATGCGGTGTCGAGGAGGCTTACCGACTTGTCTGGCAATTGCCGTGCAGGAATGTAGCGATGCGAGAGTTTGACGGCGGCCTCAAGGGCTTCGTCGAGAATCTGAACCTTGTGGTGTTGCTCCATCGTTGAGGCGACGCCGCGCATCATCAATATCGCCTTGGGCTCGTCAGGTTCGTCGACCTGCACCGTCTGGAAGCGCCGTGTAAGTGCCGGGTCCTTCTCGATGTGCTTCTTGTATTCGGCAAACGTCGTTGCGCCAATCGTCCGCAGAGTGCCACGCGCCAATGCGGGCTTCAGCAGGTTGGCGGCGTCACCGGTTCCGGCCGCGCCGCCGGCGCCTACCAAGGTGTGCGTCTCGTCGATGAAAAGGATGATCGGCTTGGGACTGGATTGGACTTCTTCGATGACGGAACGCAGACGCTGTTCGAACTCGCCTTTCATGCTGGCCCCGGCTTGCAGCAGGCCAACGTCAAGGGAACGAAGCTCCACATCCTTCAGGCTGGGCGGCACGTCGCCACGGGCAATGCGCTGCGCAAACCCCTCCACAACGGCGGTCTTACCGACGCCGGCTTCGCCCACCAGAATCGGATTGTTCTGACGCCGGCGCATCAGGATGTCGACAACCTGGCGGATTTCGTCGTCACGGCCAACGATCGGATCCATCTTGCCGCCGCGAGCCTGCTCGGTCAGGTCAACAGTGAATTTCTTGAGCGCCTCCTGCTTGCCGAGCGCAGCCGGCGCGATGGCACCGCTGGCTTCGCCAGGCGCGCCGCTGCCATCGCTCGGGACTCCGCCGTCTTCTGGCGATCCGGCAACGATGCGCGCGAAGTCGTCGCTCAAGGTGTCTGGCTTGATGCGATCGAACTGCTTGGAGATGCTGGAGAGTGCGTTACGCAGGCTTGGCGTTTTGATTGCGCCAAGAATCAGGTGGCCTGTTCGTACCTGATTGTCCTTGAACAGCAACGAGCCATAGACCCAGCCACGCTCGACAGCGTTTTCCACATGCTCCGACAGGTCGGAAATCGCTGTGGAGCCCCTCGGCAAGCGGTCCAGCGCCGCAGTGATATCGCCAGCAAGTTTGCCGCTATCCAACTCAAAGTGACGCACGATGTGATGCACGTCCGAGTCGGGGTTCTGCAGGATCTGCGCAATCCAATGGACAAGCTCCACATAAGGATTGCCGCGGAGTTTGCAGAAAACCGTGGCGCCCTCGATGGCCTTGTAGCCCAGGCTGTTCAGTTTTCCGAAGAGTGCAACTCGACTGATTTCACTCATTGCTGTCTCGCTGTGGGGTGTAGGGTTGTGGAGTCAGACTTTGGATGCGTCTGGTGCGCTGCGCTTTCGCCTTACGAGGCGTTCGACGTCCAAAACGAGATCGGTCGCATCCTTTGTTCGGTGCTGGCATCCGAGCCAACCACTCAAGCCGAGGCGACCTAGACGACCTAACGCCAGCTTGGGAATCTCGCCGCGCTTCAGAGTGAGCCGCGCATCCCAGTCATACTCGTGACCGGTGTAGTTCCGCACACAGGCTGCAAGCTTCGAGATCCCGACTGTGTCGGGAAGCAGCGCCGCGTATTCCGCAAACGATAGCGGACCGAGATGCAGGCGGAATTTGTGCTGGCGATCCCAGATTCGTTGCCCCGCCAGCGCATTGCGCCCGAGGCGGGCGGTATTTCCACCTAGACGCGTGCGGTCGCGCGTTTCCATCGTCATCCAGTGACCGACAAACTGTTCGACCTCGGCGTGAATTCGGAAGGTGCCAGATACCAGCTTCGCGAGACCTTCTGCATTCCTGACCTGGCGGCTTAACAGCCCCGCGTGGTGCAGCTTGGCAAAATCGGGCATCGCATCGCGGTTACGCAGCGATGGCAAGCCGACGCCAAAAAGGGCGCCCACCTGATAACCGAAACGATCTTCGTCGGGGCGGTCAAGGCTTACCGTTGGCTGCGCCTGTGCCCACGCACGGTAGAAGAGCGTGAGCAAGCGGTGGTGGAAGATGTCGGCGAAGCGGGCGAAAGTTGGATCGCCGGCATTCATCAGACGCCCGCGAGCGTACTCAGTCAGGTGTAGCGGCAGCGGGCCGTTTGGACCGAACAACCCGAAGAAGCGCACTTCGAGTCGTGGCGTAGGGGCATTGCTTGGGCGAACCAACGCAGAGAGGCTTGCTGGCGCGAAGGACATGGCGGGTTCCTGCCCGAGCCGGATTGGCTCTTCCGCGGGCTTTAGCGCAGCCCCCCAGCGTGGACGCTCTGGATACAGACATTCCAAGCGCCTTAGGGCCTGGAAGAAGTCGTGTTTCCAGGGAGCCTGCGCGATCGCCCCAAGCAGCGCATCGCGGCTCGCTTGCCTTACAGCGTCGGTCGCAAGCCGCATCGCGCACTCCAATGCATCAGTTGTCCGCGCGACATCGAGTGCAGCACGGTCTCGGTGAAGCTGTTCAGGCTGACGTGGCGGGCGAAGAACCGCTCAAGCACGGCGCCAAGCAAGAACGCACTGCCCCCCTCAAAGGCCATTTCATCGACGGTCACGGCAATTTGTACGCCTCGGCCGAAGCAAAGCGGGCCCGGCATTGGCAAGCGGGTTACGACGGGCACGCTTTCGATCCCTCGAACGCCTTCGATTTGGCGTCGCATGCCAGCATCATTGGTGGAGGCATAGAGTTCGAGCAGTTCGCGCAGAGCCGCGGCGCCTGACTGTTTGTCCGTATCAAGCAGCGAAAGGTAGTTGAGCGAAAGGTGGCTAATCAGCTTCCAGGCCGTCACCCCATCGGCGACAGCGGCGTAGGGTTTTGAGGGGCCCTTGACGACCCGGATTGCGGTTACGGGTGCCGAGATGTCCAGCGTGAAGTCACTCCGGGTCAGCCCGAAGGGCATCAGGATCGGCAAATCACGGTTCGTGCACAACGCTTTCAGCGATAGCTGCCGCAGATCCGCGCGATAGGGAGCCTCGTTCGGGTCTACCAGCGAGATAAAGACCTCACTGCCGATATAACTCGACCTTGCCCCAACACGCTTTTGCTTCTCGGAGTAGAGGCGGGGCTCCCGGCGCAGCGTATAAAAGCCGTGCGATGCGGCTTCTGCCGCCCCGATATCTGCATAAAAAGGCTCGAAACGCTGCTCACTATCGGGGCCGGTTCCGTGGCCCGTGACTTCAACAAGGTCATAGACCTCGAAGTCCATCGGCCGTGTTCGGTCCACCACGACCTGAAATTCGTGGTTGCTGTCGTCAAGGTGGATACGGTCGGTGCGACGGGAGAAGAGATTGATCGCTGGGGTGCAGTTCAGCGCGAAATTCGCGGCTTCGACAACCCCCTCCAGCGCAGCATCGCCCCGCCCGAACAACAGGATCAGTTCAACTTCGTTAGCCTTGCATCGAGAGAAGGCCCGCGCGAGTCCGCTGACATCAAAGAACAAGTAGCGCTGCGGGAATGAAAAATATTCCTGCAGCAGACGATAGCCACCGAAGGAGCGAGTCGATATCGGGAGAAGCGCGTCGGCATCATCAAATCCGGCGAGTTGAACCTGATCCGAGTCGAGGAATTCACTCCAAGACGGCGCGCCCGACGGTGGCGCAACGACTGCACCCAGGCAGCTCGAGCCGATGAATTCGTGAAGGCGGTATGCGACCTCATCAGCTCCTGCCAGAAAGAAGCGCAATTGCTTGGTCAGCAGGTCAGAGAAGTTCAAACCGGCGGTGGTCCGCAACTGCAGCCGCACCCCGCCTTTCACGCGCGCGCCCGCGGGCAAGCGGGGTAGGGGAATGTCTGGCGCAAATGAGAAATAGCGTGCGCCAACCACTTCGAGCGGCCACAGCGTCACATCCTGAGCGGTGGTGAATTCACAGGGCGTAATCTCGTTGCGTGGGATGACTCCTTGTAAGGCAGTGCCGCGAGGGATGATCACCCCCGTTCCCAAATTCGGGTCGCCCAACTCTGGTTGCAACTGCGCCACCAACATTGCCGGCGTGGGTGCCAGGTAGTGCGGGTACAGCATCTCGAGCAGACGCTGGGTGAACCTCGGAAACTCTGCGTCCAGCTTGAGCTGGACTCGCGATGTGAGAAAGGCAAAGCCTTCCATCAAGCGCTCGACGTATGGATCAGTCACTTCGATGCCATCAACGCCAAGCCGGCCGGCGATCTTCGGAAACTGCTGGGCAAACTCTGCGCCCATCTCGCGCAGATGCCGCAATTCGTCGTTGTAGTAGCGAAGCAGGCGAGGATCCATGGGGCTACTTAGGCGTTAGCATCGGCCAATTCCACTTGGCCGGTTTCGAGATCGACTTCCGTACGCAGCAGCAATTCGAGCGGTACCGGCTGAGCCCACAGTTGTGCAGAGATGCGAACACTCACGATGTTGTGCCAATTCAGAACGCTGTCCTGCGTAACCGCCTCAACCTGAAGCGTTTCGGGAAGGATTCGCGGTTCGAAGCGGACGATGGCTTCGCGGATTGCGCGTTCCAGGTCGCCCACTTCAAGGGTTGATGCTGTCTCGCCTGAGAATGCAGGTAGTCCGAAATTCAATACGGACGACTCGACGTCCGGATAGAGCGAGAGATCCTCGGTGGCCGACAGACGGGTTGCGTTCATGAGCCAAGCCAGATCGCGCAGCACCGCGAATCGAAGTTGGCTCTTCGTCAAAACGCGTCGCTCCCGCGCTTCGGACTGCTGGCTAGGCTCGTCGTCGGTGAGGCGGTCGAGCAAGGCTGGTTGCAGCCGATCGAGCGGCGTTAATTCGGCCATGCCTACGCAACCGCAGTTGGTGAAAAGGCGATTTCCCGTATGTTCATCAACGGTTTCTCGCTGACGTTTGTCGTCAGCACCCGCTGTCCGAGGCCATGGAATACGCCGTTGGAAACCTCAACCCAATCGGTCTTCCGCGCCAGGCGGATCAAAGGGTCTGGGTCTTGCTCTGAACCGGGGTAGCGCGTCGGAATCACTCCAACCGCTTCACCGCCATTGGTGAACAAGAAGTGCGCAGGCATCCACACGAGATCACGCAGATCCTCCGGCGGCTCGATATCGATCTTCGCGAGTGCCGAATAAGGAACGAAGTAGTACTTGCCGTTGATGACCGCCTCACATACCGGGCCAAGGCGCATGTCAGCATCGGCAATCCAAGAGAAAGCCTCTCCGTCAATCGTGCCGGCCGAAGGCGGCGCATCGTTGAACGCCTGCTCTCGCAAGGCCGTTGCACGCGCCGCGTCGCCTTGGCCGGCTGCGAGCAAAGACTCAATTAGCAGCGCGAGCCATTGCTCCGGCATCCCAAACACGAGCGGGGAGCGACGACCCGCAAACACATCATTCCGCAACGCTTCGCAACGAAGCGCCTCGCGATACATCTGCGCCATGGCAAGGGTGGATGCGTCGAGCTCTGCAGCAACGTTGAGCTGATTGAGAGCTCGATCCCACTGCCCTTGGACTGAGAGTAGCTGGAACAAGAAAACGCGAAGCTTCGGATCGGCTGGGTTGCCCCTGACGCCGTCCTGCAGGTACTTGAGCGCGAGGTCAGGATCAGCATCGCGAATGGCTTGTTCAGCAGCGGCAACCGGATTCATAGGTTCGATCTCGCGCCAGGCGTGTCAGTCGGGTTGAACGTCAGTCTCAAAAATCATCGCGCCGCGTGAGCCACCAGTCTTGGTCTGTGGCTGATACTCAACGGCAATCTTCTGGAATCCCACTCGAAACACTTCACCCAGCACGGTGGAATCGGCATCCAGTCCGCCCTCTATGTGGTGGTGGGTAATCCGTGCTTTCTCCAGCGTGATCGTGAAATAGTCCAGGGCGTCGACACCGCCCGCTTTTCGAACAGAAAGCGTGAGCTTCTTGATCACCTCGTTGCTGCGCAATGCGGCCATCAGCGCTGTGGTCGCCGAATCCACACGCTTGGTGATTTCAAGCTCCTGTAAAGAGGTTCTCCCTCCGCGTTGGCCGAGCGCTTCGTGCGAAGCGTCCATCCCCCAAGCCCAGCTGATGACGTCTATTTCGTCCGGATGTTTGGGGTCAACCGATTCGCCCTTGATCACACCTTGCTTTGTGCCTTCGATTTTCACGAACATGTCGCGGTGTGACATGGGGTGCGAGCTCCAATCAAGCCGTTAAGTAAGACTCTCGACGAAACTAGGCACCCTGCGGTGATGTGCGCAGGGTGCCGGCTGCAGATCAGCCGAATGCCGTGTTCTCGGCAATGTTCCAACCAACGATCTTCGGACCGCCATCCGGACCGCCTTTTTCGTTCTGCGGTTGGTACTCAAACTTGACCTTGGCGAAATTCAGCGTGACGTTCTCGGTGAGACGGTCTTCGCCGCCGCTGCCACCCGTGCTGACGGAGGTGATGATCACTTCGTTCATCGTGATCTTGATGTACTCAAGCGGATCCTTGCCGGCCTTCCGGACGACAAGAACGGCTTCGTCGTGGTGCTCGCCGTTGCAGCAGGAGAGCATCAGTGCGTGGGTGGATGCGTCGACCCACTTGGTAAAAGAGATGTCCTGAACGCTCACCTTGCCCGAGCCGCCACCGCCACCCATGTGGGTTGTGCCGGATTGCGACATGCCCCAGCTCCAGGCAAGCACATCAATCTCTTTCTTGTGCGACTTGTCGGTGGACTCACCGTCAATGCCTTTGATCTTCATGAACATATCAACTGCCATGGTGCCTCTCCTTAGTGGGTTGCCTGCTGTTCGCGCCCGTTTCGGGCAGGTACGTCATGAGCACGAGACGGCGTGCCCGCCCAGATCCAACCCTGCCCGACGCGGGCGGGGTACTACCTGTTGTGCGCAATCGCCAAAGCGACGACCGGCACTAGCTTCAACAAACGATCCTGGTGTCCTGCGCGTCAGGCGCTCTTCTGCGAAGGCAGCTTCGAAACCAGTCGCAGAGAGACCGTTAGGCCCTCAAGCTGGTAATGCGGCCGCAGGAAGAACTTCGATGAGTAGTAGCCCGGGTTGCCTTCGACCTCTTCAACCTTGACTTCCGCTGCCGCGAGCGGGCGACGGGCTTTCGTTTGTTCCGACGAGTGCGCGGGATCGCCATCGACGTAATTCATGATCCACTTCTGCAACCAGCGCTCCATGTCGTCACGCTCCTTGAATGAGCCGACCTTGTCGCGGACGATGCACTTCAGGTAGTGCGCAAAGCGGCAGCATGCAAAGAGATACGGCAGGCGCGCCGCAAGGTTTGCATTGGCTGTGGCGTCCGGGTCGTCATACTCAGCGGGCTTCTGCAGGGACTGGGCACCGATGAACGCAGCAAAGTCTGAATTCTTGCGGTGAATCAACGGCATGAATCCGCACTTAGCAAGCTCGGCTTCGCGGCGATCGCTGATGGCGATCTCGGTCGGGCACTTCATGTCAACGCCGCCGTCATCGGTCGGGAAGCTATGGACCGGAAGCCCTTCCACGGCACCGCCGGACTCAATGCCGCGGATACGTGAGCACCAACCAAACTCCTTGAAGGAGCGGTTGATATTGACCGCCATGGCATAGGCCGAGTTGGCCCAGGTGTACTTGCTGTGGTCGGCCGCGCCAGTGTCTTCTTCGAAATTGAATGCCTCGACCGGGCTCGTCTTGGCGCCGTACGGCAAGCGCGCCAGAAAGCGCGGCATGGCAAGGCCGATATATCGGGCGTCATCGGAGTCACGCAGAGACCGCCATGCCGCGTACTCCGGGGTCGAGAAGATCTTAGTCAGGTCACGGGGATTGGCGAGCTCTTGCCACGAACCCATCTGCATGACGGTCGGTGACACGCCAGCGATAAACGGCGCGTGGGCGGAAGCTGCGACCTTCGCCATTTCGCCAAGCATCTCGACATCGGGGGCGCTCTGATCAAAGTGGTAGTCACCAACCAGACACCCAAAGGGCTCGCCACCAAACTGACCGTACTCTTCTTCGTAGACCTTCTTGAACAACGGGCTTTGATCCCAGGCGGTACCCTTGTACCGTTTGAGGGTCTTACCAAGCTCCGCCTTTGAGATGTTCATCACACGGATCTTGAGCTGCTCGTCGGTCTCGGTGTTGTTGACCAGATAGTGAAGACCGCGCCATGCGCCCTCGAGCTTCTGGAAGTCCTCGCTGTGCATGATCAGATTGATCTGCTCCGACAGCTTGCGATCGAGCTCCGCGATCATTGACTCGATCGACTTGATGACATCCGAACCGATCAACTGCGTCTGCGACAGCGCTTGTTGCGCGAGTGTCTGCACAGCGCGGCTTACGGCATCGCGCGCCTCGTCGGTTTTCGGCTTGAACTCGCGTTGGAGTAGCGAAGAAAAGTCGCTTCCTTCTGCTGCAACGGCGGCTTGCGATTCCGTTTGCATTTGCGGGTCGGCCATTAGGGTTTCCTCCGGCTAAATTAGTAATTGGACGGAACGGTATGCGCTTAGCTGCCTGACTCTTCAGCCGGCTTCGGTGTCGCGGCGAGCGTCTGGAGCAGGGCGGGATCACTCAGGACTTGCGAGATGAGCTCTTCAGCGCCGGTCTTTCCGTCCATGTAGGTAATCAGGTTCGAGAGTTGCTGACGCGCTTCGAGCAATTTGTTCAGTGCGTCTACTTTGCGAGCGACCGCAGCAGGCGAAAAGTCGTCCATGCTCTCGAACGTGAGTTCGACATTCAGGTTGCCTTCGCCGGTCAGCGTATTGGGCACGGCGAATGCGACACGTGGTTTCATCGACTTGAGGCGACTGTCGAAGTTATCGACATCAATCTCCAGGAATTTGCGATCGGCCACGGGTGCCAGGGGCTCCGCGGGCTTGCCGGACAGATCCGCAAGAACACCCATCACAAAAGGCAACTGGACCTTCTTTTCCGCGCCGTAAAGTTCGACGTCGTACTCGATCTGGACACGCGGTGCGCGGTTCCGCGCAATGAACTTCTGGCTGCTATCGGCCATGTCTGCCTCCGGTCAGGGTATTAGCGTGATCCCCGTCGAGGGGACCGCGATGGTCATTACTCGTTTTCGAGCTTGGCTCCGACAATCTTCTCAGCCTGCGACAGGCCGTCTGGCGCAAGATCGTTCAGCAGCTCAAGGAAATTCATATTCATCATTCGCTGAGCACGTCGCAGGACCAGTTGCACTGGGTTGCTCGGCTCCGTTCTGGCAAGGTACTCGCACATCCGTTCAAGTGTCGTGACAACATCCTCGCGAGATCGAATTTCACCTGGCCTCGTGACGACTGCCCCTTGACGATCGGATTCGCCGGGCTGCGCACCAGCCGTTTCCGACTCCGCGGCGGTCTCGGCCGTCTGGGGAGCAAGTCGATCGACGAACTGGCGCACTGAAAACAGCGTCCCCAAGATTGGTTTTAGATCAAGCGATTGGGCACCGCCAACCTTGTCGGCGATGTAGCTCTCGATGGCTTTGATGATTTCGAATGAGGCGCGGACTCGTGCCGGTAGTTCCGGATCGTCAGCGATACCTGCGGACAGCATGCCGCTCACTTGCGCTTCGCTCAGCGGATTCTCGGATCGCGGCGGCAGGCGACCCGCAGCCACCTCGATATCGCGTACGGTGAGGGCACCTGCCTGTCGCGACCGGACCAACCATGCTTCGCGCAGATCACCGACGACAGCCTCTACCGCAGTCAGCGGCGTCAGCGCGTTGACGCGCATGGTCGGGTCATTGTCGTCCTCCGCATCCAACTCGGGATGAAGTGCGTCCCAGTAGGTTTCGAGAAGCCGCTGAATCAGCGTAATGCCCTGGACAAATCCCGCAAAGCCCTCAATGTGGGTCGAGGCCCGAAGCAGTTGCATCGCGACTCGCAGGTCCTTCGAACGTGTTAGCAGCGAAGTGGCAATACGACTCACCAAGGCCCAGTCTGGGCCACTCCCTTCGATGCGACGCACGCCGGAGCCGTCGGTCGTCCCGAACTCCTGGTCGGGCTGAGCTTTGGCCGCTTCCTCCAGTTCCAGAAACTCTGGGTCGTACTCAAGGTTCGGACCACAGGGTGATGAATCTGACACTGGCTTGAGTGCTTCGTCGATATTCACTTTGTCCCCTCCGGAGTCACCGACCTGCGTGGCACGGCGCTATCCCGATATTCTGCACGCATGAGGTGCGTTACGACTACTTGCATGACAGCGAATTAGCGTCCGGATCACAAGTTTCTGGACGACGCAGCCCGTCAACGTCGGTTGTGGCGGGGCGGCCGGGGCCCACCTCAGCGATGACGCCACTGCGAAGGCGCCGCGTTACGTTCTCCGTTCGTACCGCATCCTCAATCTTCTGGCGACGTGCATCCTCCGCAATGGCCGATATGGCCGTCAGCGCACCAACAAGGTTCGCCATTTCTGGTTGTGAGCCGTTATAAAAGATCTGTATCTCAGTACTTATATTCGTCCCGTCGTAATACGGGATCTGAGCAGCAGAGCCGCCAGCGAATACAGCAAAGTCTGGTCGGAATGCCCCCTTTGGGGTAAGTGTCACGAACCCACCACGCCCCTCGTCACCGATCTGAATTCGTATCCAATCACCCTGGGAAGGGGACCCGAAACCATGACTCGTGAATGCGGGAAGGAGAATGTCAAAGACCACACCAGGTAACGAGGTGGGCACACCCTGCGCGTTGATATATGGCAGGCGAGCTTTGATTAGTCCGTCCGCGCCTGTCCTCAGACGGGCGCTTGTGATCTTGACGGCGTCCGCGAGCAGGCCTGATGCGGGGGCCGTGAGATCAGCTTTGGGGGAACCCGCAACATTGATCTGGTCTGAGCTGAGCCGGACGAAGCTCACCGGTATTGATTTCGCGGTCTGGCTAAAACGATTGGAATCGCTGTACGATCCGCTGACGGCGGATACGCCGCCGTGTAGGGTGTTCGTTGTCCCTTCGATGTTGATGGAGCCGCCATCGGTGGATCGCAAGGCGAGCAGACTACCCGCGGCAGTATTGATGGACGAGCCCGCCTCTTGTGAGATCGTCGCGCTGTATTCCTGCAAATCGGCCGAACCAAAACGAAGCGTTGGAACACCTGCCTGGGCGGCACGGGCAAGGAGAGTGGGATCAGAGTAGTGGCCCAGTACCGTCGGCGTCGCGTTACTTGTCACCACCAGCGTTCCGCCGTCCAATACCAGGTCGCCGCCAAAGGTGACGACCTGGTCGGCCGTGATGTCGCCGCCCGCGCGTAGATGGACGTCTCCAAGACGCAGCGAATTCGAGCTACGAACTTCTGCGCTGTTCGCGTCGATATTCAGAGCATTGCCCGGTGCGGCCCAACGATTGGCGGTGTTGGTCACAATAACGCTGCCACCGGCGTTCAAGGTCAAAGGACCGTCGCTTACCACTGCGTCTCGAATGACGATGTCGCCCGTCGTACGAACGGACGGGCCAGCGGTTCCAAAAGCGAACTCCGTTTTGTCACCGGCCGAACCCGAGTAATCAGTCGCGACGCTGCCCAGCGCTCCTTCGACTCCCAGGGCGCGCGTGAACCGTGTAACGCCTGCTGTTTCGGCAGTTAGCGACGAGCCGTTAGCACTATTGATGGCGCCGTTGAAAACGATCGACCCCGCTTCCTGGCTGACGAGTCGAGCGTCGCTATTCAGCCAAACGGCCCCATTCCAGTTCTGGTCTCCGCGTGTCGTGATGGACGGCGCTGCAACGTCAATCCGGTCTACTGCGCTAGCTATCAGCGACGTCGGAGCGGCGGTTGCACCGACGGCACCGCTGATCGTAATTCGCGTCGCAGCGTCGAGCATCAAAGCGTGTGGCCCGTCGATTGGCGCACGAACGGCCACTGTATTGGCGCGCACGGCGACATTGCCGCCTAACGTGACCGGACCGTCAAACGTGATCGTGCCAGCTGAGGCGCCGAACGTGTTCGTCAGCACAACAGCAGAGCCGTAGTGTTGCGAGCCACTTGTCTGCACGCCATGCAGGCTCGCGGGGCCCGATACATCGAGCATGGTGAGCGCAGCATTGCTCCCGACCAGACTTGAAAGCTCCGTGGCCTTGGTGCTGTCGAGGGTTAAGCTGCGGCCACCGTCGATTCGATCGGAGAACGAAATTGAGCCGCTGCCAGTGCTAACGGTCGTGTCGCCGGCGAGGGTGGTTGCACCCGTGACCGCAAACGCGTCGTTGCTGGTGGTGTAGCTGCCATCGAGCGTCGTGGCGCCGTTGAGCGCCACATCGCCACCGGCGGAGAGGTTCTTCAGCGCAATGCTGGTGGCCGTGACGCTCACCGCACCGTTGGTGCGGATCGCTTGGGTTGCATTGAAGCTGCCCGCCGAGGCGGTGAGGGTGGTGAGCGGGCTGCTGGCGCCGACCGCGCCGCTGAACGTTGTGCTGCCGGTGTTGGTGGTGCTCAGTGCATGTGCGCCGTCGACAGTGCCGCCGAAGCCGATCGCCCCCGTGCCGGTGGTGACCGTGGTGTCGCCCGCGAGGGTCGTTGCGCCGGTGACGGCAAACGCGTCGTTGCTGGTGGTGTAGCTGCCATCGAGCGTCGCGGCGCCGTTGAGTGCCACATCGCCCCCGGCGGCGAGATTCTTCAGGCCAATGCTCGTCGCCGTAACGCTCACCGCACCGCTGGTGCTGATCGCTTGGGCTGCGTTGAAGCTGCCCGCCGAGGCGGTGAGGGTAGTGAGCGGGCTGCTGCCGCCGACCGTGCCGCTGAAGGTGGTGCTGCCGGTGTTGGTGGTATTCAGTGCATGCGCGCCATCGACCGTGCTGGCAAAGCTGATCGCGCCACTGCCCGTGCTGACGGTCGTGTCGCCAGCGAGGGTTGTTGCACCGTTAACGACAAACGCACCGTTGTTGGTGGTGTAGCTGCCATCGAGCGTCGTGGCGCCGTTGAGCGCCACATCGCCACCGGCGGAGAGGTTCTTCAGCGCAATGCTGGTGGCCGTGACGCTCACCGCACCGTTGGTGCGGATCGCTTGGGTTGCATTGAAGCTGCCCGCCGAGGCGGTGAGGGTAGTGAGCGGGCTGCTGCCGCCGACCGTGCCGCTGAAGGTGGTGCTGCCGGTGTTGGTGGTATTCAGTGCATGCGCGCCATCGACCGTGCTGGCAAAGCTGATCGCGCCACTGCCCGTGCTGACGGTCGTGTCGCCAGCGAGGGTTGTTGCACCGTTAACGACAAACGCACCGTTGTTGGTGGTGTAGCTGCCATCGAGCGTCGTGGCGCCGTTGAGCGCCACATCGCCACCGGCGGAGAGGTTCTTCAGCGCAATGCTGGTGGCCGTGACGCTCACCGCACCGTTGGTGCGGATCGCTTGGGTTGCATTGAAGCTGCCCGCCGCGGCGGTGAGGGTGGTGAGCGGGCTGCTGGCGCCGACCGCGCCGCTGAACGTGGTGCTGCCGGTGTTGGTGGTGCTCAGTGCATGTGCGCCGTCGACCGTGCCGCCGAAGCCGATCGCCCCCGTGCCGGTGGTGACCGTGGTGTCGCCCGCGAGGGTCGTTGCGCCGGTGACGGCAAACGCGTCGTTGCTGGTGGTGTAGCTGCCATCGAGCGTCGTGGCACCGTTGAGCGCCACATTGCCCCCTGCGGTGAGGTTCTTGAGCGCAATGCTGGCGGCTGTGACACGGACCGCACCGCTGGTACTGATCGCTTGGGCTGCATTAAAGCTGCCCGCCGCGGCGGAGAGGGTGGTGAGCGGGGTGCTGCCGCCCACCGCGCCGCTGAAGGTGGTGCTGCCGGTGTTGGTGGTATTCAGTGCATGCGCGCCATCGACCGTGCTGGCAAAGCTGATCGCGCCACTGCCCGTGCTGACGGTCGTGTCGCCAGCGAGGGTGGTCGCACCGTTAACGACAAACGCACCGTTGTTGGTGGTGTAGCTGCCGTCGAGCGTCGTGGCACCGTTGAGCGCCACATTGCCCCCTGCGGTGAGGTTCTTGAGCGCAATGCTGGCGGCTGTGATGCTGACCGCATCGCTGGTGCTGATCGCTTGGGCTGCATCAAAGCTGCCCGCTGCGGCGGAGAGGGTGGTGAGGCGGCTGCTGCCGCCCACCGCGCCGCTGAAGGTGGTGCTGCCGGTGTTGGTGGTATTCAGTGCATGCGCGCCATCGACCGTGCTGGCAAAGCTGATCGCGCCACTGCCCGTGCTGACGGTCGTGTCGCCAGCGAGGGTTGTTGCACCGTTAACGACAAACGCACCGTTGTTGGTGGTGTAGCTGCCATCGAGCGTCGTGGCACCGTTGAGCGCCACATTGCCCCCTGCGGTGAGGTTCTTGAGCGCAATGCTGGCGGCTGTGATGCTGACCGCATCGCTGGTGCTGATCGCTTGGGCTGCATCAAAGCTGCCCGCTGCGGCGGAGAGGGTGGTGAGGCGGCTGCTGCCGCCCACCGCGCCGCTGAAGGTGGTGCTGCCGGTGTTGGTGGTATTCAGTGCATGCGCGCCATCGACCGTGCTGGCAAAGCTGATCGCGCCACTGCCCGTGCTGACGGTCGTGTCGCCAGCGAGGGTTGTTGCACCGTTAACGACAAACGCACCGTTGTTGGTGGTGTAGCTGCCATCGAGCGTCTTGGCACCGTTGAGCGCCACATTGCCCCCTGCGGTGAGGTTCTTGAGCGCAATGCTGGCGGCTGTGATGCTGACCGCACCGCTGGTGCTGATCGCTTGGGCTGCATCAAAGCTGCCCGCCGCGGCGGAGAGGGTGGTGAGCGGGGTGCTCCCGCCTACCGCGCCGCTGAACGTGGTGCTGCCGGTGCCGGTGGTGCTCAGTGCATGCGCGCCGTCGACCGTGCCGCCGAAGCTGATCGCGCCACTGCCCGTGCTGACGGTCGTGTCGCCAGCGAGGGTGGTCGCACCCGTAACGCCGAAATAGCCACCTGTGGTGGTGTAGTTGCCGCTCAGCGCTGCATTTCCGACAATCGAGATCGCGCCGCCGTTCGTCTCGGCGCCAACCAACTGCGTGGTGCCAATGCCATTGCTGGTGAGGCTGGCAAGATTCGTGGCGCCTCCGACGAGCGCAGCGAAAATCTTGTCGAAGTTGCCGTCGAGATTGAGCGCGTAGGCGCCGTCGACCGGTCCGCTGAATGTCAATGTCCCGCTGGCGTTCAACGTGACGTCACCGAGCAGATTTATACAGGGCATGCTGCCACTGGCCGAGAACGTGCCGACTATACTGTCACATCCGCCAATGGCTCCTTCTCGTTTTGCGAAGCCCTTGTCAGCACGGTCCAGCCAGAGAAGTCCTTTAATGGACCCCGAGATGCTCTTGAGGAAGGTCGGTTGCTCAAGCTGCACCGGGTCGTCGTAAGTCTGGTCGTTCGTTGTTGTAACGCTGGCGATATTTGGATAGCTGGTGCCGGCAACGGCCAATTCCGTCAAGCCTCCACCAGTGATGGTGAGGCTCCTGAGTGGCGTCGTTGCGCCGAACGCGCCTCCGACGTGGGTAGTACCGCTGTTCGTGAGCAAAAGCGCATGCGCGCCGTCGACCGTGCCGCCGAAGCGGATCGCGCCACTGCCCGTGCTGACGGTCGTGTCGCCAGCGAGGGTGGTCGCACCCGTAACGCCGAAATAGCCACCCGTGGTGGTGTAGTTGCCGCTCAGCGCTGCATTTCCGACAATCGAGATCGCGCCGCCGTTCGTCTCGGCGCCAACCAACTGCGTGGTGCCAATGCCATTGCTGGTGAGGCTGGCAAGATTCGTGGCGCCTCCGACGAGCGCAGCGAAAGTCTTGTCGAAGTTGCCGTCGAGATTGAGCGCGTAGGCGCCGTCGACCGGTCCGCTGAATGTCAATGTCCCGCTGGCGTTCAACGTGACGTCACCGAGCAGATTTATACAGGGCATGCTGCCACTGGCCGAGAACGTGCCGACTATACTGTCACATCCGCCAATGGCTCCTTCTCGTTTTGCGAAGCCCTTGTCAGCACGGTCCAGCCAGAGAAGTCCTTTAATGGACCCCGAGATGCTCTTGAGGAAGGTCGGTTGCTCAAGCTGCACCGGGTCGTCGTAAGTCTGGTCGTTCGTTGTTGTAACGCTGGCGATATTTGGATAGCTGGTGCCGGCAACGGCCAATTCCGTCAAGCCTCCACCAGTGATGGTGAGGCTCCTGAGTGGCGTCGTTGCGCCGAACGCGCCTCCGACGTGGGTAGTACCGCTGTTCGTGAGCAAAAGCGCATGCGCGCCGTCGACCGTGCCGCCGAAGCGGATCGCACCACTGCCCGTGCTGACGGTCGTGTCGCCAGCGAGGGTGGTCGCACCCGTAACGCCGAAGTAGCCACCTGTGGTGGTGTAATTGCCACTCAGGGTTGCATCGCCTTGCAGTGCTATATCCCCACCGGCAGCGAGGTTCTTGAGGCGAATGCTCGTGCCAGTGAGACTCGCCGTACCGCTGGTACTGATCGCTTGAGCCGCATTGAGGCTGCCCGCCGAGGCGGTGAGAGCGGTAAGCGGGCTGCTGGCGCCAACCGTGCCGCTGAAAATGGTGCCGCCGGTGTTGGTCGTGCTCAGCGCATACGCGCCATCGACTGTGCTGCCGAAGCTGATCGCGCCGCTCCCCGTGCTAACAGAACTGGCGCCGGCGAGAGTGGTTGCACCTGTAACGCCAAAATCGCCACCGGTTGTCGAGTATGCGCCTTGTAGCGTCGCCGGCCCGCCGATAGCAATCGCGCCCGATGCGCTCACGCCGCGCGCGTCCACGGGGCCTGTTACGGAAAGGCTGCCGAGCCGGGTACTGAGACCTACGCCTGCACCAAAGCTTGTACCAGCAGATGAGATGGTGGAAAGGGACTGCGCACCATCCACCGAACCGTCAAAAATGATGGCCCCACTGCCCGTGTTGATCGTTGTTGCACCCGTCAGGGTTGTCGCACCGAAAACGCTAAATGAGTCATTCGACGTTGCGATAGCCCCCGTCAGACTGACTGCACCGGTTAGTGTGATGTCACCACCGGTCGAGATGCTATTGGCGCTGATGTCAATTGCGGTAACGCTTAACGCACCACTTGTGGTGATGGTTTGCGCTGCATTGACGATGCCAGCGCTGACGGTCAGGCTGCGCAGGGGGGTGCTGTTGCCGACGGCTCCAACGAATGAGGTACTCGCGCTGTTCGATGTGCTCAGTAAATGGGCGCCATTCACCGTGCCGCTGAACGTGATCGCGCCAGACCCCGCAGTGATCGACGTGTCGCCGCCCAACCTAACCGCGCCACCCGCGGAGAAATCGCCGTCACCCGTTGTGTAGACGCCGTTGAGTGTCGCAATGCCGTTAAATGCTTGGGCGCCGTTGGTTTTGACCCCGAGTGCATTGGTTGCGCCACTCACCGTAAGGCTGGATAGCGGGGTCGTGCCTCCAACCGCCTCGGAGAAGGTGGCAGTTCCGGAGGTGTTAATGGCCAGTGCGTATGCGCCGTCGACCTTCCCAAAACTCGCCCCACTTTGGGCTGTGATTGTGACGTCCTTTAGAAGGCTCGTTGGGGCGCTCGCAGTAAAACTTCCATTCTTAAGATCAATCGTTGAGTTATTGAGCCGGATGCCTCCCGTTCCGCTTTGCAGCGTCAGATTGAGCCGCGTTGTGTCAGTTTCACCGGAAATTTTTCCATTAAGAATGACGCTTCCTGCTGCATCCAGAACTAGCCGCCCGTTATCGCCGGTGCGTGTGTATTTGAGATCCGCTGTCAGGATGATGTCGCCATTCTCGGCGGCAGGGCCACTACCAACGGTCGTGACCTTAACAGTAGTCCCCGCGTCGAGAGCCCCGACAATTTTGTCGACGCCAATTTGCGAGCCCGTCGCTGACGGGCTGAACGGCGACGAGCCTGTCGCGTTGGTAACACTGTCTCCAGGCACGATCTCGATGTTGAGCGGGTCGATCAACCAGCTTCCGCCAACGCCCGCATTTGGTGTGCCCGCAATATCGAGATGGCCCGCGGAGGACGTCTCAATAAAGCCGCCGGATTTACCCTGTGTTCTGAGTGCGCCGCCCACGTAGGTGCTTCGATTTGACCAAACGACAAGCGATCCACCAGCACCGAAGTCGCTGCCGTCTGCTCGCAGCAATGCGCCATCCGCAATATGGACTTGCTCGGCGTTCTCTATCGAGCGATCGGACCCGCGGATCCCGCCGCCGATCCGGATAGCTCCGCCCCTTACCCCAGAACCGTCGAGTTTGGCAGAGGCGTCGATCAACACCTTCTCGCTCGTGACGCTTATGTCGCCGCCACGGCCCTGCGATGACCTGGCATCGAGGGTTCCGGCCACGCGGGTGATGCCGGACGGACCACCATCCAGCACAATTCGACCGCTCTTCTGTCCGATCCCACGCGCCTGAACTATGCCCTCCATGTTCAGGACGGTGTCAGACAGCACTGCTCGTGCCTTTGCCTGCAGGCTGACCGAACCACCATCAGCCTGTATGCGCCCGAGTTGTTCGATGCGAGGCGCCAGTGCGCCACTTTCGACGCGGAAGGCCATCAATCCGTCGCCGTCAACATCCACGAGTACTGTGTCACCAGCGATCAAGCCAACGCTCGCCCCGTCAGCCCGCAAGTTGCCTTGGTTCGCGACGGTCGGCGCTATCAACGCGATCCCGCCGGAGCCGGCGGTGATGGCCCCTTCATTGCGGACAACGCCAGCGCTGCCATCTTTGGTGAAGCGCAGTCGATTTGCGAGGAAGTCTTGTGTCGAGAGCGACAGCGTTGATGCAACCAGCCCACCAACGTCGACACGAGCATTGCGGCCAAACACGATGCCGTTTGGGTTAACGAGGAATACGCGACCGTTGGCTTTGAGGTCACCCAGCAGTTGGCTCGGATCCATGCCGAGAACGCGATTGAGGACGACGGCACTAGACGAGGGCTGGGCAAACTCCACTGACTCTCCCGCGCCGATGCCGAAACTCCGCCAGTTGATGACCGCCTTGTCGGTGGTCTGACGGACTGTCAAGGCGTTGGGCGCAGCACTCTTGATTGCCGCCTGCCCCGTTTCCACAACGGGATCTGTGGGCAGTGCGTACGCCACGTCGCAACCGAGCAGCGCTATCGCAATCGCGTTCGCAAGGATCGTTCGACGAGGCAGCGTGATAGTGCGGCGAGCGTTGGGGTTGTTTGCCATCGTGCTTGAGCCTTGGTCGGTTGGCGAACGGGATCAGAATGCTTGCGTTGCAACGAAGTAGAAGCGTGGCAGACGGTCTGCCGAGTCACTGGTGCCCGGCCCGGTCGCCCGCCAGGCTACTGACGCGCGAACCGTGCTGCGCTGCGGTCGTTCCCAGGTCAGGCCAAGGCCGCCACCGGCGAGGTAGACCGAATTGTCGAACCCGTGCGGCTGCCTGGAAACGTCGTGCCTCAACTTAGCGTAGCCCCAGTCACCAAAGGCCGACAGCGAAAGTTCGCGTGCGATATAGAACCATTGCGGTGGCGGGAGAAAGCGGAATTCCAAGGTCCCGACGTGCGCACTGTCGCCGGCCCCTTCGCCTGGTGCATAGGCGCGTACGCCAGACTCACCACCGAGGCTGAAACGCTCTGTTGAGTCCAGGTTCGCGAATGCAACCTGCCCGTTGTATCGTGCGAAAAGCAGAAGCCGATTGGGAATGATGGCTTGAAGGCGTGATGCAGAAAGACCGAGCTTTGTGAAGCTTCGATGATTGTCGAGCCCCTCGGCTGGGTTCTCAGGCACCACCTTCCCGCTGGCAAGCAATGCGCTGAATGACATGATGCCGCCGCCGAGCAACAGGTCTCGCGAGTCGCCCGCGAGGCCCGTCCACACCAAGCGCGTTTGCTTCCGGCTCTCGATATCAAGGGCGGTCTGGCTATCGACGAAGTCTTTGCGGTCCCAGCCTAGTTGCGCAAACAGATTGAGGTTGCGCCCACGCACCACGGGATAGAGCGCGAACAGGGAATACGCGTCGGTGGTGCCCGTCAGCCCCAGCGGGAAGTCGTCCTCGTTCAGGCGATAGCGCATGTGCGATAGCGACACGCCGAGCTTGAAGCCGTAACGGGACACCGGCACCGTATAGTTCAACAGCCCGAATCCAAGACCGCCGGTTTGCGACACCATGCCGTTCAAAGAGAGTCCGTCGCCAAGCCCCAGCGGGCTCATCACCGATCCGCCGATACCGAGCCGATACTCGCCGGAATAGCGCGACCCCAGGTTGTCCAGCGTGACCTGGCCGGTGTAGCGCGCGTCCGGCTCCGGTATGACCACCAAGGTGGCAGTGCCCGGAAGACGACCGGACTTGACCTCGAAACGAGCACTCCCGCCGAGCAAATCATTAAGAACGAAAACGAGGCGTTCGACGTCGCGCACCTTGATGATGGCACCCGGCTGGATCGCCGCCAGGTGCGACTCAATGACGCTCTGGCGAATCAGACTCTTGCGATTCCAGTCAAGTGTGATCTGGTCAAGACGCCCCTCCATGACCGCAATTTCGATGATCCCGTCTTTCGGCGTCTGTTCCGGAAGGTAGGCGTAGCCAAGGTAATAGCCGAGTTCGCTTTGCAGATACTCGGTGGCGGCAGCGGCTGCGTTTGAGATGTCCTCATAGCTGCGTGCACTGCCCGAAAATTGCTGAAGCAGCTGCTCAAGCTCTTGCGGGTTTGCCTCGGTCAAGCCGGTGACCTTGTAACCGCGCACATCAATCCGCATGTCTTCCGCCGGCTTGCCCAACTCACGAGTCGGCGCCGCAGGCGCAGTCGGTGGCTTGGCCTCGTCCTCGCGCTGCGGGGCTGCCTGTTCCAAGTCGCGCTTGAGCTCTTCGATTCGGGGGACGACGGGCCGAATGGGCGCTGTCTGTGCATGGGCGCTACCGACGACAGTCAGCAAGAGAAGCAGAGCCAAACGGCGTGCAGCGAGCGGCCAGGGCATCTTGTGTTCGGTGCAGTGCGGACTAAGCAGGTGACGCAATCGGAAACCTCGTTTGCTCGTTGCCGCACTTCCGAAACCGGGCGGTGAACCCTGCCTGCGACCGGAAACACTGGGCTGATCTGCAACATCTCAGCCGTCTGCCTATGCAGCAGAACAGATCTTGCCGGGCATCAAGGCGACAGCACGAGAACAATGCCACGGATATTTGCGAAGTATGCCGTCGGCAGGCGGTGATGTGTGTGCAGCGTTACGCATCCTGCAAGATTATTGGCCGCCAACTTGCTCTGGTGATGGTGTTCTTGTGCCTACAATCCAGGCTCATCGAAACACTGGATCGCCCTCAATGCGCCGTACATCCGCCACGCTGTCGATCTCGCGCCGCCACTTTCTTGCGCTGCCCTTGCTCGCAGCGGCCACTCGGCTTGGCGCAACACAGGGTCAGAAGCGCCTGGCGCTGGTTGTGGGTAACCACCTGTACCCCGATCCGTTTGATTTGCCACCGATTCCGAAGAACATTCGCGACGTTAGTGCTGCGCTCGAACTACGCGGCTTTCAGGTCGCGACGGCCGCCGATCTGGTTACACCCGCCTTTCTTGGTGCTATCCGTGATTTCGCGAATCGCGTGCGGACGGCGGGCCCAGATGCTGTGGCGCTGTTCTTCTTCTCAGGACATGGCGTGCAGGTGGAGGCCGAAAATCTGTTGCTGTCGGCGGGGCTCAATCCAGCGAGTGCAGCGCGCGATCTGTTGGGGCAGGCAATCCGGCTGCGGCGGGATGTTCTGGACATCTTGCCGCAGCGGCCGGAGGGTTTGACCATGGCCGTCATCGATGCGTGCCGGACGTCGATCAGTTCGGTTACGCGGGACACAGATGGTCTCAATCAGATCGAGCCACCGCCTGGCGCGCTAGTTGCCTTCGCCACCGGTGCTGGACGCCCGGCGATCTCACCGGTCGATCCAGCGCAGAACACTTTCTACACAGGCTCGTTCGTCAAGGTTTTGAAGCAAGCGCCGGACGACGTGTCGTTCTCCGACTTCTTCCGCATGGTCAAGACCGATGTGACGCGAACGATGGAGAGCCATCCTGTGCGCGCCATACGACAGATCGCGCAGATCCCGTATATCGCGGAGAACACCCGTCAACGTACGCGCCTGGGCCTTGGGACGGAGACTGTACCGATGGCTGCGGACGAGCAGGGCGCTTGGGCGGAGGTTGAGGCGGCGACGTGGCCAGCCGACGTGATCAGTCGCGCGGAGAATTACCTGCGCGCCTACCCAGAGGGGCGCTTTGCCGCAAGCGCAACGGTTGCGCGCGATGGTGCTCGCGAAGCAGCAACGGCGCTGGGCGCGCGTGATGTACGGTTGTATCGCAGTGCGTTCGCGACCGACGTCGGTGACAGTGATTACCGCAGCGATCTCGGCAAGGTTGTTCGCGGCGACAAGGACGCTGCCGCGCGCATCGGGCGCATGTATCGCGATGGAACGCACCGCATCGCGGCAGATTTGAAGCGCTGGGAGGGTTGGCTGCAGTTGGCCGTGGAGCTTGGCAACGGTATTGCAAGTTATGAGTTGGCCCTGCATTACCGTGCGACGGATCAGCCCCATCTCGCATCGCGCTACGAGGGGCGGGCGAGGGCGCTCGGTTTCACGCCGCCGCCCACGCTCGACAATACCCGGAAGTAGCCTTACTGCTGGCGGCCGATCTCAACACGGCGGTTTTCGCCGCCGGCAGGATCTTTCGGATTGCGCAACTTCTTCGATCCCATGCCGGCCGCTTCGAGCTGCCCCGGCTGCGCGCCCTTTGCGATCAAGTAGCTACGCACCGCTTGTGCGCGGCGGAACGAGAGTTTGTCATTGAGTGCATCAGGGCCGGTAATGTCCGTGTGCCCTTCGATCACGATCTTGTAGCTCGTATCGGTCTTGGTCTTGAGTACTTCTGCAAACGCGTCGAGCTGGTTCTTGAGTTGATCGCTGAGTTCGGAAGAGCCGCGCGCGAAGGAGGCGCCGGGCAATGAAAAGCGCACCGCGGGCTTGAAGCCCATGCACTTGAATCCGCTCGCCTCGAGTTCCTTGCAGGTGTCTTCGGGGAACAACCCCTCAGCCACGGTTTTAGCGTCCGGCACTCGGGTCCCGAGGTCGATGACCTCCTCTGCATAGGCGCCAGAAACATGAAGCAGCATGCACGCCAGCAAGGAGGGGGCAAGACGGCGGAGTTTCGATGACATTGGGAATTCCTGCTGTGTTGGGTGGTTTCGTTTGCACGTTAGCCCAGCAGGAATTTCTGTCAAGCTCATGGATCACGCTCTGCCGTGGGCACCAGGCTCGCGCGTCAACTGCCAGGCAACATCTCTTCGTAGTAGCGCACCAAGCGCTCGACTTCCGACCGCGACCCCATCACCACCGGGATCCGTTGATCCAACGCGTCGGGCTGCACGTCGAGGATGCGGCCGGTCCCGGTCGATGCCATCCCGCCGGCCTGTTCCACAATCATCGCCATCGGGCTCGCCTCGTATAGCAGCCGCAGCCGCCCAGGTTTGGTCGGATCGCGTTTGTCCTTCGGGTAGATGAAAACGCCTCCGCGCGTGATCAAGCGGTGCATGTCGGCGACCATCGATGCCACCCATCGCATGTTGAAATCCTTGCCGCGAGGCCCATCCTTACCAGCCAGCAACTCGTCGATATATCGCTTGATCGGTGCATCCCAGAGCCGGGCGTTGGAGTGGTTGATTGCGAACTCCTTCGTCTCGGCTGGAATCTGCATATCCCGCTGTGTCAGGAACCAGGTACCGAACTCGCGATCGAGCGTAAAACCGACGACGCCGGCGCCAACGGTCAGCACCAACAGCGTCTGGGGACCATAAAGGGCGTAGCCCGCGGCGTGCTGGCGGGCTCCTGGTTGCAGGAAGGCCTTGGTATCCGGCGTCTGCCCCTCAGGGCAGTGAAGCACGGAGAAGATGGTTCCGACGGAAACGTTGTATTCCAGGTTGTTCGTGGCATCGAGCGGATTGAACACCAGCAGGTATTCACCCTTCGGATAGCGATTCGGGATGACGTAGGGTTCGCTCATGGTGTCCGACGCCATCGCCGCGAGGTGGCCACCCCATTCGTTGGACATCAGCAGGATTTCATTGGCCACCTGGTGAATCGGCTCGGTGTGCGGTGGCACTTCGTCGTCCGACCCGTACCCGGCGCCGATCGTGCTTGAAATGTTGGCTTTGCCGACATTGACACTGATCGCGCGAACAGCGCGAGCAACCACTTCAATCAACAGTCGCAGATCGGCTGTGATGACATTGCGGTCCCGCTGTTGTTCGAGCAGGTATTGCGTGAGCGTGATGCGTTCCATCGTGTCCCCCATCCCCATGCGTCATGACGGGCCCCGCGATTCCCCCGAATCCTGCTGGCGCCCCGGTTGATTAGCGCCAGTATGTCGTTTCGTTGCCTGGCGCAATAGTGGGGATCCCCCGAGGTGCGGCGACCATTCCTGGCGATGCCAACCTTTGCGACTGCCTGCTGGCCCGATTTCCCTGACGCCGCGCAAAAGCACCGCTCACCCGGCGCCTAGAATGAACTGTAGCCCGACGCTGCCGGGCATACGTGCGGAGGAAAGCGATGCCGCTGTCGTCCAGCCTGGATCGGGTGCTTGCAAGAATATCTGCACGCTACCAAGACGATCCGTACCAGTTGCTGCAAATGCTGCGCGCGGTGCAGGCTTCGTACTCGCACGTGCCGCAGGCGGCGATGCAGTTCTTTGCGCGCCACTTGGGCGTGCCGCTCTCCCAAGTCCAGGGCGTGGTGGAGTTCTACGCCTTCCTGCATGAGACGCCCCGCGGCCGCTACGACATCCGCTTTTCGGACAACATCACCGACCAGATGCTCGGCGCCCGCACGCTGATGCAGCGACTGTGCGAGCGGCTGGGCGAGCGGCTGGGCGTTTCCGCCGGTGTGCCCCGCGGCGATGGCGCGGTCACCGTGGATCTCACCTCGTGTACCGGCATGAGCGATCAGGGACCGGCGGCCTTGGTCAACGGATTGGCCGTGACGCGGCTCGACGCGGCCCGCATCGATGAGATGGCCGACCTGGTTGATGCGGGGATCGCACTGGAAGCCTGGCCCCGTGATTGGTTTGCGGTGCGCGACAACATTCGGCACCCGGGCCCGATGCTGGAACTGGCGATGGCGCCTGGCGCGGCATTGAAGGCTGCTGTCGCAAGAGGGGCCGCCAGCACTTTGACCGAATTGGCGCATTCGGGTCTGCGCGGGCGTGGTGGAGCGGGCTACCTGACAGCACACAAGTGGCGCTTCTGCCTTGAGGCACCGGGCGTTCAGCGCTTCGTGGTGTGTAACGCGGATGAGGGCGAGCCCGGTACCTTCAAGGACCGCGTGTTGCTGACACGCTTTGCGGACGAGCTCTTCGAGGGCATGGCGCTGGCCGGATTCGTGGTTGGCGCACGCCAGGGCTTTCTCTACCTTCGCGGTGAGTATGAGTACATGTTGCCGCATCTCGAATCCGTACTTGAGCGGCGCAGGGAAGAAGGGCTGCTTGGCAGCAATGTGATTGGCGCTGGCTTCGACTTTGACATTGCGATTCACCTTGGGGCCGGCGCTTACATCTGCGGCGAGGAGTCGGCACTGATCGAATCGCTCGAGGGCAAACGGGGCCAGGCGCGAGTGCGGCCGCCATTCCCGGCTGTTCGGGGCTATGCCGACAAGCCAACCGTCGTGAATAACGTACAAACGTTCATCCAGGCAGCGCAAATCTCCGCGATGGGGGCGCCATGGTTCTCGTCGCTGGGCACGGAAAAGTCACGCGGTACGGTGCTGTTATCCATCTCCGGTGATGTGCCGCGCCGCGGCATCTTCGAGTATCCATTCGGCGTCACGATCAGCGAAGTGCTGGCGGATTGCGGCGCCACCGCGGTGCAGGCGATTCAGATCGGTGGGCCGTCGGGCCACCTTATTGGCGCAAGTGAATTCGGGCGCCGCATCGCGTTTGAAGACATGCCCACGACGGGTTCGCTGATGGTGTTTGACTGGAGTCGCGACGTGATCGCCGTGGTGCAGAACTTCGCGCGCTTCTTCCAGCACGAGTCATGCGGTTTCTGCACACCATGCCGTGTCGGCACGACGGTTCTCCGGCAACTGGTGGACAAAGTGGCCGACGGCCACGCGAGCGCAGCAGACCTTGTCGAGATTGAAGGTGCCGGCCGGGTGACGCGCGCACTGAGCCATTGCGGGCTCGGGCAGACCGCACCGAATCCGGTGTTGGACGCGCTGACACGCTTTCGTCCTGCGTTCGAAGCCCGCTTGACCAGCGCAAACGGCGATCCGGGTTTTGATCTGGATGCTGAGCTCAGCGAAGCGCGGCAGATGCGCGGCAAGGAGATGCAACATGGCGGATAAGGGCCACTTTTGGTTCGACGGCGCGCCGACTCCGTTCGTCGCGGGGCAGACGATCATCCAGGCTGCAGCGGCAGCAGGGCACTACATTCCGCACCTGTGCTATCGCCCGGAGTTTCCACCGCACGGCTCGTGCAAGCTGTGCTCGGTCAAAGCCAACGGAAAGTTCACCTCGGCCTGCTTCGAGCCGGTCACCGAAGGCATGAAGGTGGAGAGCGAGACGCCGGAGATCCAGGGCTATCGCAAACGCGTGGTGCAAATGCTCTTTGCAGAAGGCAACCATTACTGCCCGTTCTGCCAGCAAAGCGGCAATTGCCAGTTGCAAGCAGTCGCCTACCACCTTGGCATGGAAGACACGCACTACGCGCATCAGTACCCACGGCGCGAGCTTGATGCCTCACACCCGGACACGATGATCGATCACGACCGCTGCATCCTGTGCGAGCTGTGTGTGCGAGCTAGCCGTGATGTGGACCACAAAGAGGTGTTCGGGGTGTCCGGGCGGGGCATTCACGCGCGCCTGGTCGTCAATAGCGCAACCGGGCTGCTCGGCGATTCACGCTTCTCGGCGAGTGATGTGGCGGCGCAGGTGTGCCCAGTGGGGGCGATCGTGCCCAAGCGGGCAGCTTTTGCGGTACCGATTGGTCAGCGTCGCTACGATCACCATGACATTGGCGAATCCGGCGACGCACCACCAAGCGCAACCAGCCCGGAGTGAACCGCGATCCGGCAGGTTGACGCCGGACAAGAGCGCAGTCGTCCATGAGGGGTATCAATTCGCATAGCGAAACCAACCCACGGGACACGACATGGCTTCCCCCCTCGGTCAGTCCACAACGCTGCACGACATTGCAGCGCGTCACCTCCATGCGCGCCATCGTCTTCTGCAAATGCTGCGCGAAGTCCAGGCGACGCGCTCGTATGTACCGGAAGAGGCAATCCAGTTCTTCGCGCATGTGCTCAATTTGCCAATCGCCCGTGTACGCGGTTGCGTCGAGTTCTATAGCTTCCTGCACACCACACCGCGCGGTCAGTTCGACGTTTATTTCAGCGACTCAGTTACCGACCGCATGGCTGGCAGCCAGATTGTGGCAAAGCGCCTTGCTGAGCGGCTGGGCGTGACGTTTGACAAGCCGCGGCCAGACGGGCGCGTTACGGTGTCACTGACTTCATGCACCGGGCACTGCGAACAGGCGCCGGCCGGCTTGGTGAATGGCCGCGTCTTCACGCGGATGACCGAGGCGCGCATCGAGAAGATGGCCTCGCTGATTGAGCACAGGGTGCCGGTCAGCGAGTGGCCCGCCGACTGGTTTCACGTCGACGACGGAATTCGCGAGCGCGGCATCACGCTCGATACGTTCATCCCGCCGGGTGAGGCGATTCGCACTGCGCTCGCTCGCGGCCTCCCCGCGACGCTCGACGAAGTCGAACATTCCGGACTCCAAGGGCGCGGCGGTGCAGGCTTCCCGGTTGGGCGTAAGTGGCGCGGCGCCTATGAAATGAAGGGCACCCATTACATCACCTGCAACGCCGACGAAGGCGAGCCCGGTACCTTCAAGGACCGCGTGCTGCTGGCCAAGTACGCCGACGAATTGTTCGAAGGCATGACGATTGCCGGACTGCTTGTGGGCGCCAAGAAGGGCTATGTGTACGTACGCGGTGAGTACGAATACATGATGGAGGGCTTGCAGACCGTGCTCGCCGAGCGCCGCGCAGCCGGGCTGTTGGGCGACAACGTGTGTGAGAGTGGGCTGGATTTCGACCTGCGCATCCACCTTGGGGCGGGTGCCTATGTATGCGGGGAACAGTCTGCGCTGCTCGAATCGCTGGAAGGCAAACGCGGCATTCCGCGCGTACGGCCCCCGTCTGCAGTGAAGATTGGTCTCTTCGGTCAATCAACCATCAACAACAACGTTGAGTCCTTCGTGCAGGCGGCGCAGATCGCCTGGAAGGGCGCAGAGTGGTTCTCCAGCCATGGGGAGGCCAAATCGCGCGGCACCAAGTTGCTGTCGGTTGCCGGCGATTGCATGCGCCCGGGTATCTATGAACTGCCACTTGGGACCACCGTTCGGGAGTTGCTCGCACGCTGCGGCGGGGAGAACGCCAAAGCGGTGCAGGTAGGCGGCCCAGCGGGTACCTGCGTCGGGCGCGATGAGTTCGACCGCCGCGTGAGCTACGCCGACCTCGCCACGGGTGGCAGCATCATGGTCTTCAATGACTTGCGCGACATGGTGGACGTGGCGCGGCAGTTCGCACACTTCTTTGCCCATGAGTCATGCGGCTTCTGTACGCCATGCCGCGTTGGCACCCAGATGCTCAAGCACTACGCCGACAAGATTGCGGACGGGCAGGGCACCAAACGCGACCTTGAACAGGTGCGATCGCTCTGCGACTTCGTCAAGGGCTACTCGCATTGCGGCCTCGGAGAAACCGCGCCGAATACCTTGCTCGACACCATGAAGAGCTTCCCAGAGGAATACTCCAGTCGGCTATTGGCCGAGGCGGACTTCGTGCCCGATTTCGATCTGGATGCCTCGGTGACCGAGTCGCGTGCGCTGACCGGGCGGCAGGATCAACTTGACCAGATTCACAGCGATTGAGAGCCCCATGAGCGACCCGAAGAACACCTTCACACTGGACGGCCAGCCCGTCGAATTTGAAGCTGGCCAGACGATCATGAATGCCGCGCTGGCCGCCGGTCACTACATCCCGCATCTTTGCCATCACCGCGAGTTCCAACCTCACGGCAGTTGCAAGGTATGCACGGTGCGGGTGAATGGCTGGCTGAGCGCCAGTTGCACCACACCGGCGAGTGCTGGCGCAAAGGTAGAAAGCGACGCGGCGGACATCCAGGACGCACGACGCCGCATCGTTCAGATGCTGTTCATCGAGGGCAACCACTTCTGCCCGTTCTGCGTGAAGAGCGGCAATTGCCAGCTGCAGGCCGTGGCGTACCACCTCGGCATGGAGGACACCTCGCTGCCGCATCGATTCCCCAGCCGGGCCATGGATGCGTCGCACCCCGAGGTCGTGCTGGACCGCGATCGCTGCATCAATTGCTCATTGTGCGTGCGCGCCAGTCGCGACGCCGATGGCAAGGAACTGTTCGGCCTCTCTGGGCGGGGCATCGACACGCAACTGGTCGTCAATTCGCCGACCGGCCTGCTGAAAGACACCAACATCGAGGCGACCGACCGCGCGATCCAGGTGTGCCCGACGGGCGCCTTGCTCGTGAAGCGTCGCGGTTACGAACAGCCGATTGGCGAGCGGCGTTTCGACGCCCAAACCATCGAATGTGAATTCGAATCAAAATACTGAACGGGACTCCGCAACGATGAACGCGCCCAACGAACAGCCCCCACGCCTGACGGTTGCGACCTGTTCGCTCGCAGGTTGTTTCGGGTGCCACATGTCCTTTCTGGATGTGGACGAGCGGATCGTGCAGCTCGCCCAGCTCGTGACCTTCGACCGCACACCGCTCACCGATGTGAAGCACTGTTCTGAGCATGTCGACGTCGGCCTGATTGAGGGTGGTCTCTGCAATGTCGAGAACGTTGAAGTGCTCCGCGAGTTTCGTGACCGCTGCAAGTACATCGTGGCCGTGGGCTCCTGCGCGATTACTGGCGGTGTGCCGGCTGTGCGCAACAAGTTCACCCTTGAAGCCTGCCTGCGGGAGGCATACATCGACGCACCGGGCATCGAGAATCCGCATATTCCGTTCGATGCCGAGATTCCGCTGCTGCTCAACAAGGTGCGACCAATCCATGAGGTGGTGCGGGTCGACTATGTGCTGCCCGGCTGCCCACCGCCCGCCGACGCATTCTGGGAGTTGCTGACCGCCTTGGTGGAAGGGCGCGAACCGCAGCTTGCCTACGAAAACCGAAGATTCGACTGAGCCGGAGCGCAACGCATGTACGAAAATCTGGAGACGGCAAGCGAGTCGATTGGCCTGCAGCGCCTCGCGATCGAACCGGTCAGCCGGGTAGAGGGACACGGCAAAGTCACGCTGCTGCTGGACGCTGAGCGCCGCGTGCGGCAGGCGCGCCTTCACGTCGTGGAGTTCCGCGGCTTCGAGAAATTCATCCAGGGCCGGCCCTATTGGGAAGTGCCGACGCTGGTCCAGCGCCTCTGTGGCATCTGCCCGGTGAGCCACCTGCTTGCAGCGTCGAAGGCGACCGACTTCTTCGTCGCCGGCAACGTGCCGATCTCGCCCACCGCAACCAAGCTGCGCCGCCTGTTGCATTTCGGCCAGGTGCTGCAGTCACACGCGCTGCACTTCTTCCATCTCGCCTCGCCGGATCTGCTTTTTGGATATGACGACCCGGTAGCGCATCGGAACGTCGTTGGCGTTCTGCAGGATCATCCCGAAATCGGATTGATCGGCGTGAAGCTGCGCAAGTATGGGCAAGAGGTGATCCGCGTGCTGACAGGCAAGCGTGTTCACGGCACCGGCTCAGTGCCGGGCGGTTTCAACAAGCCCTTGTCCGCCGAAGAGCGGGACTACTTGAAGCAGGACATGCTCACCGTGCTGGGTTGGGCTTCACACGGTCTCGCGATTGCCAAGCAGCTCTATGTGGCCGATGAGGCCGCAAACCAGGGCTTTGCCGCGGCGCGCTCGAACTTCCTGTCGCTGGTGGCGCCGGATGGCGGTTTGGAGCTCTACCACGGCGGCATTCGCGTGAAGGACGCCGACGGCGGCATCGTGCTCGACCATTTTGACTATCGGGGCTACAACTCCATCCTTCATGAGGAAGTGAAGTCCTGGAGCTACATGAAGTTCCCGTTCCTGACCGCGCTGGGCAGGGAACAAGGGTGGTATCGCGTGGGCCCGCTGGCTCGCATCAACAACTGCGACCATATTCCGACGCCACGTGCGGAAGCCGCGCGCGCCGATTTCATGGCCCACGGCGGCGGCCATCTGGTGCAAGCGACACTGGGCTACCACTGGGCGCGCATGATCGAGTTGCTGCATTGCGCAGAGGCGATCGCGGAATTGCTGGACGATCCGGAAATCACCGGAACAGACCTCTCTCGCTCGGGTACCCCGCTGCGTGAAGGGGTGGGCGTGATCGAGGCGCCGCGCGGTACCTTGTTCCACCATTACCGGATCGACTCCAACGACCTCATCACGATGGCCAACCTGATCGTTTCGACGACCAGCAACAACACCGCGATGAACGAGTCAGTGCGTGCCGTAGCCGCCGAGTGTTTCGACGGGCGAGAGGTTACAGAGGGTCTTCTGAATCGCATTGAAGTGGCGATCCGCGCATACGATCCTTGCCTGTCCTGCGCGACCCATGCAGTGGGCAAGATGCCGCTGAGCATCGAAGCCATCGCGCCAGATGGTGAGGTCGTCAGCCGCTTGGTCAAGAGTGGCGACGGCAGCTTCAGCCGCGAGGCCGAAGCATGAGCGCCGCACCGGTGCTTGTTCTTGCGTTCGGGAATCCCGGGCGCGGTGACGATGCGCTCGGACCGATGCTTGCCGATCGGCTGGAAGACTGGCTTGCTGCCCAAGGCCGGGACGACGTGGAGGTGATCGTCGACTTCCAGCTCAACATCGAACATGCCCTCGATCTGGCTGATCGCGAGCGCGTGCTGTTCGTGGATGCGCGCGCGTCAGGCGAAAACGGGGCGCGGCTGGATGCGGTTTCCGCCCGAGCCGATGCCAGTTACTCCACGCATGCGGTTTCACCGCAGGGTTTGCTGGCGGTGCATGAGCAGGTTATCGGGGAGACGCCACCACAGGCGGAACTGCTTTCCTTGCGGGGGCATTCGTTCGAGCTGGGTGACCCACTGAGCCTTGCGGCACGACAAGCGCTGGAAGCGGGATGGAGCGGCCTACTCGGATGGCTGGATGCTGCGACGTGCAGTCGGACGACGGCCACCGTCTGAGGCCAACCGCCGCCGCGATGGCGTGACCTCATTAGGTTGCTGGCGAACATCCACGTTGTCGGTGTTTCCGTGCCGCGCTGTGCTGGCGCTGAGGCTATGGGCAACAGGGCTGCAGTGTGCCCGGTAAGGCCCCTACGCGATACGCGACCGGATAGTCGCTGGGCGATCAACAACGGCGAGTGGTTCGCGAGCCATCCGCCGAGCGCCAGCGCCCCTTTGCCCCGAACTGACGCGTAGCCCCTCAGAGGTCAGCGGATGGTTGCGACGCAATCGCGAGCCAACTGCTGGGCTGATAGAAAACCATCAAACCGCTCCCCTGTCGAGTCAAACAGCGCGTCGGACTTGATATGGCGAGCCCTGACCACGAACGAGTCTTCAGTCTGAAGTTGTTTGACAAGCCTGGCCGTATCCTTGGCCCCGAATCGCAACGTGCCACTCGGGCTCAGGTGCACGTCGGAGAGGAACGCCTGGCCGGCGATGTTGATGCCGACGCCATTGGTGTTTGTGCTGAAGGGCATCGACGGCGTGCCGGGCTCTGCAGCCGAGACGAGTTCCGCGATCTCACCTTCTTTTGTGTACTCGACACGTAGGCGAGCCACCGCAACCGGGCGATAACGCGAACCCAAGCCGATCGATGGGGACTGCACGAAGCAGCCCGCCTTGCCGTTGCCGTCGGTGCGCTTCTCGAATTGCCAAGCCGAGCCTGCATCCCGTTGGGCGCCAACATGCTCGGTCCGTGCTTCCGGCGCACATGGAATATCCTGAAATACGGTCCGTCCGTCGGCCATCTTGCACTTGTAGGTGGTCGCAAATGCGACTGGCGAGGCGACGAGCAGGATACTGATAACGAGCAGGCGTGTTTTCATGGTGGCCGGAAGTTGGTGAGGTCGGATGCCTTGCGGATTGTAAGGCCTTGCAAGCGCCCGCCCCGTGCGTCAGTTCATTAAAGATTATCAATTGCCTTGTTCTGGAATCGGCGCATCATGTCGCCCGCAAAAGGCCCGCGTGGCCACCCAGGACAACGGAGGTTTGAAGCATGCGTATCGAACAGGATCTGAAACTGGACTTCAAGGATGTCCTGATCCGCCCAAAGCGGTCGACCTTGTCGTCGCGATCGGAGGTCGACATTTCGCGTGAGTACACCTTCCTGCACTCAGGGCGGAAGTACCGCGGCGTACCAATCGTTGCGGCCAACATGGACGTCACGGGCACATTCGAAATGGCCACCGCGCTCGACAAGCAGATGCTCGCGACCGCGCTGCACAAGCATTACGACGATGACGCCCTGGTAGCCCATTTCAGCGCACTCCCAGATAACGCCACCCGCTTCTACTCGATGGGGATCGGGGCCGCGGACATGGCGAAGTTTCGCCGGGTCATGGAGCGGGCAGGGCCGGCAATCAAGAGCGTCTGCATCGACGTTGCGAACGGCTATACCAAGGCGTTCGTCGACTTCATCCATTCGCTGCGCGAGGCCTATCCGGCGCTGACGATCATGGCCGGCAACGTTGTTACCGGTGAAATGACCGAAGAGCTGGTGCTGGGCGGGGCCGATATCGTCAAGGTTGGCATCGGCCCAGGCTCGGTATGCACGACCCGCAAGATGACGGGCGTGGGCTATCCGCAGCTCTCCGCGATCATCGAATGTGCCGATGCCGCGCACGGCTTGGGCGGTTTGATCTGTGCGGACGGCGGCTGTACGACGCCGGGCGACGTGGCTAAAGCATTCGGCGGCGGGGCGGACTTCGTGATGCTCGGTGGCATGCTGGCCGGGCATGACGAGTGTGGCGGGCAACTGGAAGAAGTGGACGGCGTACGCAAGATGCGCTTCTACGGCATGAGCTCCCGTATCGCGATGCAGAAATACGCCGGGGGCGTAGCCGAGTACCGTGCCTCCGAAGGCAAGGAGGTGCTGATCGACTATCGCGGTCCGGTGGAAAACACCCTGCAGGATCTGCTCGGCGGTGTACGTTCAGCTTGCACCTATGTAGGCGCCCGCAAGCTCAAGGAGCTATCCAAGCGCACCACATTCATCCGCGTCAGTCAGCAGCTCAACGAGGTGTTCGGCAAGTCCTGAACGAGTTCAGATCGTCTCCGGCACCATCTCGATTGCGCCGCAGGGGCACTCTGCGGCGCACAGGCCGCAGCCCTTGCAGTAGTCCAGGTTGATCTTGAAGCGTTTGCCCGGACCAAGTTTGATCACCGCGTTGTCCGGGCAAACCCCGTAGCAGTTGTCGCACTCGAAGCAGTTGCCGCACGAGAGGCAGCGGCGTGCTTCGAACAGCGCCGTATCTGCGTTCAATCCGCTTACGACTTCGTCGAAGGTCGATTCGCGCCGCACCCGCTCCAGCTCTTGCTGCACCGAGCGCGGAGCGTCTGTGTAGTACCAGGTATTCAGACGTTCGAAGGGGGCCACCGGGTGCTTTTCGGGTACATCTGGGGCCTCACCCCGCAGCCATGCATCGATATGACGCGCCGCTTTCTTCCCGTGGCCGAGGGCTACGGTTACCGTGCGTTCGGCCGGCACCATATCGCCGCCGGCAAAGATGCCCGGGCACGCTGTCATCATGTTCGAGCCGACGCCGACCACGCCGTCAGTGAGCTGCAGACCTGGCACATCATCAAGGAGTGACAGGTCAACGTCCTGCCCCAGAGCGAGCACCAGCGAGTCGGCTTCGATCTGTTCAAATTCGCCGGTTGGCTGAGGAAAACCGGATTCGTCGAGCGCCATCTTCTCGATGGTGAATTGCTCACGCGCTCCCGCGTCCGCCCCCATCTTGATCGTGGACAGCCACCGGAACATCACGCCCTCGTCCAGAGCTTCCTGAACTTCGGAGTCATGCGCCGGCATCCGGTCGCGCGTGCGCCGGTAGATGATGACTGCCTCCTCTGCGCCGAGGCGGCGTGCAGTGCGCGCAACATCAATCGCAGTATTGCCACCGCCATACACCAGCACACGGCGGCCGAGCAGGGGCTTTTCGCCAAGTTCCACACTGCGCAGCACGCTCAGTGCGTCCATGATGCGCGCAGCCTCGCCAGCGGGCACCCAGGCCCGTTTGGATACATGCGCACCAACGGCAACGAACGCCGCGTCGAAGCCACCTTCATCGCGCGCCTTGAGGAGATGGTCGACCTTTGTATTGAGCCGGATCGTCACGCCGAGTTGTTCAATGCGACGAATCTCGGCGTCCAGCACATCGCGCGGCAAGCGGTACTTCGGGATACCAAAGCGCATCATGCCGCCCGCCATCGGGCCCGCTTCCCGCACCTCCACCGCATGCCCCAGGCGCGCCAGGTGGTACGCCGCAGCCAGGCCAGACGGGCCTGCGCCGACAACCAGCACGCGCTTGCCACTCAAGGCTGGCGGTCGCGCGAACTGCCAGTCTTGCTTGATCGCTTCGTCGCCGAGAAAGCGCTCAACTGCGTGGATGCTGACTGCAGAATCCAGCCGCGCGCGATTGCACGCCCCTTCGCAGGGGTGGTAGCAGACGCGTCCGGTCACCGCTGGCATCGGATTGTCCTGAACCAGCACCCGCCACGCCGCCTCGTATTGCCCGCTCTCGGCGTGGTAGAGCCAGCCCTGGATATTTTCGCCAGTTGGGCAGCCTTGGTTGCAGGGCGGAAGGTGGTCGACATAACTTGGCCGGGCGGTGCGCCAGCTGCCGGTGTGGTTGGCCAGCGACGAGCCTGGGTCAAGCGTGATGGCAAACGGTTTGTCCATGATCGGCTCCGCTCCTCAGGGCAGCAGTGCGTAACGCTTGATGTTGCGATCGGCCTGCGCCTGGATGACGGCAATCCGTTCGGTGTCGATCGTAGGTTCGAACAGATGCGCAAAGCGCTTTTGCAGGCGCAGGAACTCATCGACCGGAACCGGGCGCCGGATCGGGCGAGCCTCGCTCACGTCACCGAAGCGTGCTTCGAAGATCGGGAACAGGCCGCTCTCGGTTGCCAGTCGCGCCAGGCGGATCGTGTCGCTGGAAGCAGCGCCCCAGCCAAGCGGACAGGGCACAAGCACATGGATATAGCGCGCGCCGCGAAGATGGGTGGCTTCTTCTACCTTTGCCTCCAGATCGCGCAAGTCAGCAACGCTCGCGGTAGCGACATACGGAATCCGATGCGCCATGGCGATCTCTGGCAAGAATTTGCCTTGTCCGAATTCGTTGCCGGGCGCCGGCCCCATCGCCGGTGTTGTTGCGGTTCGTGCCGCTGCGGGCGTGGCGGACGAGCGCTGCACGCCGGTGTTCATGTAGGCCTCGTTGTCGTAGCAGATGTAGAGCACATCGTCGTTACGTTCGAACATGCCCGATAGGCAACCGAAGCCGATGTCAGTTGTTCCGCCGTCGCCGCCCTGTGCGATCACGCGGACATTGCGCCGCCCCTTCACGCGCAGGGCTGCGGCAACGCCCGTGGCAACCGCCGGCGCGTTGCCAAAGAGCGAGTGCATCCATGGCACCTGCCATGATGTTTCGGGGTAGGGCGTTGAAAACACTTCGAGGCAACCGGTGGCATTGACGACCACCATCTGCCTGTCGGTGGCATGCATCGCGGCGTCCATTGCATAGCGGGCGCCCAGTGCCTCACCGCAGCCTTGGCAAGCGCGGTGGCCCGAGGTCAGAGAGTTGGCGCGGGCGACGGTAGCCTGCACGGTACGCTGCGCCTCATCGAGCAACCGGTTGCCGACGGTGTAGGTGCCGGTCTGGTAGAAGCGGACAGGTTGGAAGCTCATGCTGCTCTCCTACTCGATGCGGACACTGGCACGTGCGATCTCTTGCACCATCCGGTTCGCCAAAGGTCCACTGCGGCGAACCTCGCGTTCATGCGCGAGAACGCGGTCGACCGCGCCCTGGTCGAGGTCGAGGAAGCTCAGGCTCGCCAACGCTCCTGCGAGCGCTGTGCGGAACAAGCGTTCGAGCGAGACAGTCGTGATCGGCCTGCCACCGAGACCTGCGACGACGGTGTGCGTTGGAATGTGCAGGCCTGCGAGTGCCTTGCGCAGCGAGTCGGCGACGATGCCCCCCTGGCCAATGGCAAAGCTGCGCTCGATTACAACGACGCGCTTTGCTTGAGCCAACGCTTCACGTACCGCGTCGAGCGGGAAGGGGCGGAAGGTCTTGATGGCCAGCACGCCTATCGAGGCACCCTCGGCGCGCAGCGCGTCCACCACGTCCTTGATGGTGCCGAGCACTGAGCCGAGCGCAACGATCACGGTGTCGGCGCCCTCGCTGTGGTATTCGGAAATCAGTCCGCCGGCTTCCCGGCCGAAACACTGGCTGAACTCAAGCGCAAGTTCAGGGATCAGCGCCAGGGCCTGCAGTTGCCGCGCGTGGGCAAGGTAGCGCACCTCGGTGAAGGCCTCGGGGCCCACCATTGCACCAATCGAAACCGGATCGTCCGGGTCGAGGAGTTGGCGCGGTTCGTAGGGCGGCAGGTAACTGTCGACCAGCGCCTGGCTCGGGATGTCGACGCGTTCGTAAGCATGGGTAAGGATGAAGCCATCCATGCACACCATCACCGGCAGCGACAAGGCTTCGGCCAACTTGAAGGCCTGGATGTGCAGATCCAGAGCCTCCTGATTGTTCTCGGCGAAGAGTTGCAGCCATCCGCTGTCGCGCAAGGCCATCGAATCGGAATGATCGTTCCAGATGTTGATCGGCGCACCGATCGCACGATTGGCTATCGTCATCACGATCGGCAGGCCCAGGCCCGATGCGTTGAACACTGCTTCGGCCATGAACAGCAGGCCTTGAGAGGCGGTGGCCGTGTACGCACGCGCCCCCGCGGCCGAAGCGCCGATGGCTACCGACAATGCGGCGAACTCCGACTCAACGTTGATGTATTCGCAGGGCCATATATCGCCGGTTCGCACCATCTCGGAAAGCGCTTCAACGATGTGCGTTTGCGGAGATATCGGATAGGCGCAAATCACCTCGGGCCGGCATAGCGCTACCGCTTCGGCGACGGCCCGCGAACCTTCGATCTGTTTAAGCACGTGAGACTCCCTTGCAGCCCGGTCGGCCAACTGGCAGTTCAGATTTCGGCGGGTTGTAGTGCCGCCATTGATCGCGCGGTGGCGAAGGCATCACTCGCGGCCGCGATGTTGGCCTCGGCGATGCGCGGATTGAACTTCTCGCGAATTGCGGCGTGGATGGATTCGAGTCGCACCAGGCCGGTAATCGCTGCGAAGCCGGCCAGCAGCGGGACGTTCGGGACCGGGCGACCAACATGCCGCAAGGCGATTTCGGTCGCGGGCATCGTGCATAGGTGCGCCGGCGGGAAGCGCTCTGCGACCGAGGCGAGGCCCAACTCTTCGAAACTGCTGCTCGAATTGATCAACACGTAGCCGGTACTGACTAGACCCGCGAACACGTCGATCTGATGGAGCAGGGTGGGATCCTGAATGATCAGCGCGTCCGGCTTCATGACCGGCTCACGCGACCGGATCTCCTTCTTGTCGATACGGCAGAAGGCGACTACCGGAGCGCCTGTGCGCTCTGAACCGAAGCTGGGAAAGGCTTGCGCCCATTCGCCATCGAGAAAGGCGGCGATCGAGAGCATTTCGGCGGCGGACACCACCCCCTGACCACCGCGACCATGGATGCGTATCTGGAACATCGCGCCTCCCCCGAAGCTGATGCTACCCAACCAACCTGAAACCCCCACGATGCCGTGAACCGCACCGATGAGCCGGATTGTGGGCGCCACGCAGGGCGCGACCTTGACATTGGGCAAAAGCAATGCGGCCCGCACAATGGCGGGCCGCAAGGAGGAATGAGGCTGTCCGGTCAGCGATTACTTGGGAAGCTGAACACCGTTCCTTCGCGCACGCCAGCCGACGGCCAGCGCTGCGTAATTGTCTTGCGGCGGGTGTAGAAGCGCACCGCGTCCGGGCCGTATGCCGACAGGTCGCCGAACAGCGAGCGCTTCCAGCCTCCAAAGCTGTGATACGCCACCGGTACCGGCAGCGGTACGTTCACACCCACCATGCCGACCTTGATGTTGTCGGTAAAGTAGCGGGCTGCTTCGCCGTCGCGGGTGAAGATGCAAGTGCCGTTGCCGTACTCGTGGGCATCGATAAGGTCCATGGCCTCCTGCAAGCTCTTGACGCGCACCACCGAGAGCACCGGCCCGAAGATCTCGTCACGGTAGATCTTCATCTGCGGGGTCACGTTGTCGAACAAACAGCCGCCAAGGAAGTAACCGGACTCGTGCCCAGGCACCTTGATGCCACGGCCATCGACGACAAGCGTGGCACCTTCCTCGACCCCAAGGTCTACATAGCCCTTCACCTTGTTGAAGTGCTCGCGCGTGACCAGCGGCCCCATGTCGTTGCTGTTGTCGGTGCCGGGCCCGACCTTCATCTTGGCCAGTTCTGCGGTGAGACGCGCCACGACGTCGTCACCCATCGCGTCGCCGACCGCAACGACGACCGGAATCGCCATGCAGCGCTCGCCGCAGGATCCATATGCCGCGCCCATCAGCGCGCTGACCGCGTTGTCCAGGTCGGCATCGGGCATCACGATGGCGTGGTTCTTGGCCCCACCCAACGCCTGAACCCGTTTGCCGTTGGCACAGCCGGTTGCGTAGATGTACTCGGCGATCGGGGTTGAGCCAACAAAGCTCACCGCCTGTACCCGCGGGTCGGCGAGCAAGGTATCGACCGCGACCTTGTCGCCGTTGACCACGTTCAACACGCCAGGTGGCAGCCCGGCTTCCATCGCCAATTGTGCGATGTAGAGTGTCGAAGACGGATCGCGTTCGGAGGGCTTCAACACGAAGGTGTTGCCGCAAACCACCGCCATCGGCCACATCCACAGCGGCACCATGCAGGGGAAGTTGAAGGGGGTGATGCCCGCTGCAACGCCCAGCGGTTGGAATTCGCTCCATGAATCGATTGCCGGGCCAACGTTCTTGCTGTGCTCGCCCTTGAGTAACTCGGGCGCGCAGCAGGCGTATTCCACGTTCTCAATGCCGCGCTGGAGTTCGCCCATCGCGTCGTTGAGCACCTTGCCATGCTCGTCCGTGATTAGTGCGCAGATCTTTTCGGCGTGCTCTTCAAGCAACTGCTTGAAGCGGAACATGATGCGCGCGCGCTTGATTGGTGGCGTATCGCGCCAGGCAGGGAAAGCGGCCTGCGCTGCGGCGACCGCCGCCTGAACGGTGTCCGATGAGGCCAAGGCGACCTGCTTGGTCGCTTCACCCGTGGCTGGGTTGTAGATGTTCTGCACGCGCTCGGCGTCGGCAACCGCCTTGCCGCCGATGAGGTGACCTACGATATTCATGGTGCGATCCTGCATGTTCGTTTGAGTGGTCATCAGGGCAGCGACTGGATGACGTCGCCCAGGGCGTCGACCAGACGATCGATCTGCTCTTTCTCGACAATGAATGGCGGTGCCAGCTGAATCGTGTCGCCGCCGTACCGAACGTAGAAGCCCTTCTCCCAACACTTCATTGCGATCTCGTAAGGGCGCCGCGCGGGCTCGCCCGGCATCGCTTCAATGGTGAGGCCCGCAGCAAGCCCGTAGTTGCGGATATCGCTGATGTACTTGAGTCCCTTCAGACCGTGCACCGCGCTCTCGAAGTACGGTGCAATTTCAGCGACGCGCGCCACGAGGTTCTCCTTCTCCAGCACATCCAGTGCCGCCATCGCTGCGGCGCAGGCGAGCGGGTGGGCTGAGTAGGTGTAGCCGTGCGGGAACTCGAGCATGTATTCCGGGCCACCGCTATCGATGAAAGTGCGGTAGATCTCCTCGGTCGCGATCACGGCGCCCATCGGCACCGCGCCGTTCGTAATCTGCTTTGCGACGTTGAGGATGTCCGGCACGACGTCGAAAGCCGTGGCGCCGAACAGCGAACCGGTGCGCCCGAAGCCGGTGATGACTTCGTCGAAAATCAGCAGGATGTCGTGCTGCGTGCAGATCTCGCGCAAACGTTTGAGATAGCCCTGCGGCGGAATCACCACCCCCGAAGAACCCGAGAAGGGTTCCACGATCACAGCTGCGATGTTCGACGCATCGTGCAGCGTAATCAGATTCAGCAGTTCGTCTGCGAGGTGCGCGCCGTATTCGGGCGATCCGCGCGAGAACGCGTTTTGCTTCAATTGGGTGTGCGGTAGATGGTCGGCCTCGATTCCTTGGCCGAACAGCTTGCGGTTGCCGGCAATGCCACCGACGCTGATGCCACCGAAGTTGACGCCGTGGTACCCCTTTTCGCGGCCGATCAAGCGTGTCTTGCTCGCTTTGCCCTTTTGCCGCCAGTACGCGCGCGCCATCTTCAGCGCGGTGTCGGCGGATTCGGAGCCGGAGCCGGTGAAGAACACATAGTCGAGTCCTGCTGGCGCCATCTCCTTGATTCGGTGCGCCAGCTCGAAAGCAGTAGGGTGCCCGAACTGGAACGCTGGGGAGTAATCGAGTGTCGCCGCTTGGCGTCGGATGGCTTCGGTGATCTCCGGGCGGCAATGCCCCAATCCAGAGCACCAGAGCCCGGAGAGCCCATCAAACACCTGTCGCCCATTGGCGTCATACAGGTAGGCACCCTCTGCGCGTGTAATCAGGCGTGGGTTCTTCTTGAAGTCCCGGTTTCCGGTAAAGGGCATCCAGTGCGCTTCAAGCTGCTCGGCACTCAGGCCGCAGTTCAGGCTTTCCATCTTCATGCGAACTCCAGTGAGCTGGCGAGTCTTCTGACGTAGCAATCTTCTCCCAAGTGCTTGCTTGCGTTAAATTGCAATATCTCCATGTTTACTTGCCGAAAAGTGCAAACAAGCGCCCATGAAACGGAAGCCAACGCTCGGCCAGGTGAGTGACCTTGATATCCGTCTGCTACGGGTCTTCCGGACCGTTGCGGAATGCGGCGGACTCGCAGCGGCGGAGCTTGAACTCAACATAGGCGTCTCTACCGTGAGTCGCCATATTAAGGACCTCGAAGACCGGCTCGGACTGGTTCTGTGCAGGCGAGGGCGGGGCGGCTTTGCGCTGACTGCCGAGGGCCAGCAGGTGTATGACGGCGCCTTGCGGCTACTCGCCGCGATCGACGGGTTTCGAGCGGGCGTGGAGGAGATCCACCAGCGGATGACTGGTTCAATCGCGATTGCGTTGTTCGACAAGATCGTCAGCAACCCTCAGGCGCGGGTGAGCCAAGCTCTGGGGGCCTTCGCAGAACGCGCACCCGATGTCGCGATTGAACTGCACGTTGCACCGCTGAATGCGATCGAGCGCGGCGTAATGGATGGTCAGTATCAGATCGGCATCGCGCCGATGCATCGATGTTCGGCAAGCCTCGATTATCACCGGCTGTTTCCGGAGCGCATGTACCTCTACTGCGGGTGCGACCACCGTCTCTTTCGGGCAAACGATGGCAACCTGACCTGGGACGACATCCGTGCCGAGAGCTATGCCGGACTCGGCTACCACTCGCCGAACATGGAGCTCAGTCACAACGTGCAGTTGCGGCGAGCGGCCTCGGCATACGACCAAGAGGCTGTGGCGATGCTCGTGCAGTCCGGGCGCTTCGTCGGATTCCTGCCGGATCACTACGCCCGCAGCTTTGAGGAGGGTGGCGCGATGCGGCGTCTGCGCCCGGAGATGTTCAACTACGACGTTCAGTTCGCAGCTTTGGTTCGCCACGCACCAAAGCCATCACGCGTGGCGCAGACCTTCATCGACTGCCTCCTGGCCGCCCACCAGGTATCCCCAACGAACTGAGCGCATACCATAAATGACAACGGGCACTGGGGCCTTCGCCGCCGGTGCCCGCTGGTAGGCATTGCTAACGCACGCCTAGAAGGCTGTGTCGTCCTTCACCACAAGAAGTGCTGTCTTGAAGATGATCCAGAGGTCCAGACCCGGCGACCACTTGCGCAGGTACTCGAGGTCAAACTCGATGCGCTTCTGCATCTTGTCGATGGTCTCGGTTTCGCCGCGGTAACCATTCACCTGAGCCCAGCCGGTGATGCCGGGCTTCACCTTGTGGCGAACCATGTAGCCTTTGATCAGCTTGCGGTACTGCTCGTTGTGCGCGATTGCGTGCGGGCGCGGGCCAACGATACTCATCCGACCCTGCAGCACATTGACGAATTGCGGCAACTCGTCGAGCGAGGTCTTGCGGATGAACGCGCCGAACGGGGTAATCCGCTGATCGTTGCGTGTAGCCTGCTTCACCACCGCACCGTCATCGCAGACAGTCATCGAGCGGAACTTATAGACCGTGATGTCCTTGCCATCGAGGCCGTAACGCCGCTGCTTGAACACGATTGGCCCCGGCGAGCTTCGCCAGACCCCGATTGCGACAGCAATCAGAATTGGCGAGATCAGGATCAGGATCAAGATCGACAGGACGATATCCTCAAACCGCTTGACGACGCCATTGAATCCCGAGAACGGCGTATCGCACACAGCCACCACCGGCATGCCAGCAACCGACTCGGTCCGTCCCTGGATCAGGTCGGTCACGAAGATGTCCGGCACGAAGTAGATGGATGCGGTGGTGTCCTTCAAATCATCCAGCAACGCGAGAATCCGCGGCTGAGTCGCCATCGGCAGTGCGAGGTAGATGCGATCGATGTGGTGCTGCTTCACGTAGTTGGCGACCTCGGACAGCGAACCCAGCAGTTGCACATCATCCTGGGCACCCAGACGAGCACGGCTGCGGTCATCGAAGAACCCCATCAGCTTTACGCCCAAGAAACGGTTGCTGAGGAAGTGCGACGACAACTGCGACCCGATGTCGTTGAAACCGCACACCACCGCTGTGACCTCCGCCTCAGAAAGCGTCAGCACCCGAGGGATCGCATAACGGGCCGCTGCATGTGTAGCAAACAGCACCACGGGCAGCGAAGCGAACCACGCAAACAGCACTTCAGCCGGAAAGTAGCTCGCGTAGCCGGTTGCGTAACCGAGCAGCAGCAAGATCCCGGCAAGGATCATCGCATTCAGGAATGCATCCTTCGCCACCCGGCGAAGCGGGTCGCTCAGCAAGGTGTTTCCTGGAAAGCTCAAAGAAAACGCGATCAGCGAAAGGATCACATAATCAGCATCGACCGACTCCCCGAAAATCAGGGCCGAGACGAACAAGGTGAGGATCACCATCACCGGGTCGAGGAAAGTCTCCACCACGCCGGCCAGGGTGACATTGTTTCGCAGGGGGGTGCGTTGGGCTTCAAGTCGGGCAAGCATCGTTTAAGCGAGAATCCGTTGGCACAGAATTTGAAAGCTGGGCGTCATACTATCGACACCAGTGTTGCGAACATTCGATCGTGTCGCATGTTCAACACGAACTACTCAATCTAAGAATCAGATGAACATATCAAGCAAGAAATTCGCCCGTTGTGGCATCGCCAGTGTCATGAGCGTCGTGCCACTTGTCTTGACACCGCCTGCACAGGCGGAAGATCCGACACCGCTTCGCTACGGTGCGGGTGTCACCTTCCAGCGGGATTCAAACCTGTTTCGGCGTGATGCCGAGACGCCAACTGGCGTCGAAACGCCGGTTGGCGTTGAAACCCCGATCGGCGTCGAATCTGACAACATCACTAGTAGCTACGCCTACCTCGGCTTTGACACAACACTCAGCCGGCAAAGGCTCTACGGAAACTTCAATTTCGGAAAAACGCAGTTTAGCCGATTTTCACAACTCGATTATGACAAACAGGACATAAAGACCGGCTGGGATGGCGACTTTCCCGGCCAAATCCGGACCGGATTGGTGTGGACGCGAACCGCTCAACTCGCCAACTTCGCCGACTTGACAAAACCCCGGCGCAACGTGATCACCCGGGATGCCGTGCGACTCGATCTCGACGTGCCTGTCATGGCGAACTGGCACATTGTCGCAGCAGGCACTGTGAACCAGACAAGGAACAGCAGCACGCTCGACAGCGCCAATGATCTCGATGGGCGCTCTGTAGAGGGCGGCCTGCGCTACGTCACGCCCTACGGGAGTCGACTCGATTTCGTTGGCCAGCAGACCAATGTTGATTACACGGAGCGTACGCCAAATCCATTCTCTGACTCTGCCTACCGCGAGCGTATGGGGTCGCTTCGGGCGCTTTGGGCTGTCACTGGCGCGAGTCATCTGGAGGGCTACGTTGGGTACTTGGAGCGTCGCAATGAGAACTTCTCCAACCTCGATTTCTCGGGTCCGAGCTTCCGTGTTGCATGGACCTGGGAGCCAGCCGGTTCCACCGTTGTGGCCATCACCGCATACCGCACGATGGGTGCGGCCGGTGACAACGAATTCGATGCAGCGGTAACGAAGGCGCTGCGCATTGCGCCGGTTTGGGAGGTGACTGGGAAGCTCTCGCTGAATGCGCAGCTTGAAGCTGGCCAACGCCGCTACATCGGAAGCACCCGCGAAGGGCTGCCGATTGAAATCGAGGCTCCGGGCAGGGAGGACGATTTCCAGTCCTGGGGCGTGGGCGTGCGTTATGCAGCGCTGCGCTGGTTGCTTGTGGACATCGGATATCGCGGCGAACGCCGCGACTCAAATCGATATTTGCGCGACTACGACGACCACACTGGCACCGTGACAGTGCAGATCGGTTTTTGATGGTGCAGCGCAGCGTTGCAGACCCCGCATGGGGTGATCAGATCCGACTTGACGACGCCAACGAAGATCCGCCCGATAAGGCCGCAAGATGGCCGCATAAATAGCTTGAATGGCAGTAACGGTAATAAGTCGCGCGCAATACCTTTGTCATGTTGCGACGCAATGCTTCACTCGCTAGACTCCGCGCTCCAAAGCGGTTCAGGCAGCGGAGTCTGGCGTTCGACGGTGTTCTTTGGCGACAGCGGACTCTTTTCGCATTTGGGCCCACAAGCAGGTCGCACTTGGCACGTCGATTGCATAAGTGAAGCTGCCCGACCAACACAACAGAGGTCATCCCATGAGTTCTACTGCAATCAAGATCATCGCCGCCGCTGTTGCGGTGATTGGCTCTGCCGCGGCATCTGCTGCGGTTACCACGCTCGACGGCAAGGGGTTCGATGTCAGCTTCAACGGCAGCACGTTTGCCCCCGGCGCCATCAGCCTCTCCGCTGACGGTAAATCGGTGCTGTTCGACACCGACGCACTGTCCGCCTTTGCCGAAAAAGGCGACTCCGACTTCGCATTCGACAAGCTGAACTTCTCGATCACGCTTGATTCCGGCTACACCTTCAAGTCGCTCGAGATGTCGCAGTCTGGCGACTACGCGCTGTTGAAGAAGAACAGCGAAGTGTTTGCTTCGATGACCAGCACCGTGTCGATCGCTGGTGTCGCCAAGAGCGCAGCGTACAAGACCGCGATCTTCGATCTTGACGGTGTGAAGAAGGGTGCGGATAGCTGGTCGCTGACTTCGACCTATAACCTCGCTGGCACGCCGTACGCCAACGCTTCGAAGCTCAACGTCTGGGCGCTGAGCCTCCTGTCCGCTGACGCGGCCAAGGGCGGCTTCGCATCCATCGCTGCGCACGACTACTCGCTTCAAGTCATGACTGCCGCTGTTCCGGAACCGGAGCAGTGGGCGCTGATGCTCGCTGGCATCGGCATGGTGGGCGCCATCGCCCGCCGCCGTTCCGCTCGCGTCTAAGCGCAACTGCCTGCATCGCACCGGGTCACAGTTCACACTCGGTGCGCTGCAGGCGCCCGCCGTAATTTGCCACCATTGATATTTCTGGCAAATTGGCGGGTTCTTGCCCGACTTCCCGGGCGTCACCATCCAGAGGTCCCGATGTCTGCTGTTTCTGTTCGCCACGTTGCCTTGGCGCTGCTCGCTGCTGCCGTGCTCGCCGGTTGCGGATCCAAGTCCAAGGAACCCAGCGCAAGCCAGGTTGCCGCAAAGGTCAATGACGAAGAAGTGACCGTTCACCAACTGAATGGTCTGCTGGGCAAGGCGAACATCCCTCCTGGAACCGATGTCAACGCGGCACGCAAACAAGCGCTCGACCGCCTGGTCGAAGAATCCCTCCTGGTGCAAGCGGCGAAGGAGAAGAAGCTCGATCGTGACCCGCGCGTTGTCCAGGCAATCGAAGCCGCACGACGCGAAGTCATTGCCCGCGCGTATCTGGAGCAGGTGGCAAATGGCCAAGCCAAACCAACGGACCAAGCCATCTCCGCGTACTACACCGAACACCCCGAACTGTTCGCAGAACGTCGCATCTATAACTTCCGTGAACTCGCGGTTGCTGACGGCAGCAAGCAGGACATGATCAAGAGCCATTTCGATGCAGGTAAATCGATGGACGATTTGATCGCCGTACTTCGCGCCCAGAATGTTCGCTTCGCCGCAAACGCCTTTGTGAAGCCGGCGGAACAGCTTCCGCTCGACGCTGCACGGCGCCTGCATGGTCTGAAAGACGGCGAGGTGTCGATCATCCCGCGCGGCCAAGGACTCATCGTCCTGCAGGTCGCTGCGTCGCGCACCGAGCCCGTAGACCAAGCGAAGGCCAAGCAGGCCATCGAGCAGTTCCTGACGAACAAAGCCAAGTCCGAGGCGGTCGCTGCTGAAGTCAAGCGTCTGCGCGATTCCGGAAAGATCAGCTACGTCGGCGAATTCTCAAAGGACGCGCCGGCCGCGCCGGCGGGTGAAACGTCGGCCCCTGTCTCAGACCAGTCCGCAGCGGCCGACGGGATGCAGCAAGGCATCAAAGGTCTCAAGTAATTGCCGCGTGTCGCAGTAACGAATAGAGGCAACAGAAGCATGTATTCACTTAGAGCATCCATCTCCAGGGTTCAGCGCATTGTCCGTCTAGCGGCGCTCGCCCTCTTTGGCTTTGCCATGACCGGCGCAAACGTCTGGGCTGCCACTGAGCAGCCTGCGGTCGAGAAGGGGGCTGAATACCTGCTAGGTCCGGGCGATGTCATTCGCATCAGCGTATTCCAGAGCCCGGATCTCTTGCTCGAGACCCGTGTATCCGAGAACGGTAGCATCAGCTACCCGCTTATCGGCAATGTGAAGGTCGGCGGGCTTGCGCTATCCGTGGCTGAGGCCAAGATCGCCAAACTTCTGAAAGACGGCGGTTTTGTCGTGCAGCCGCAGGTTTCGATCCTGCTGTTGCAAATTCGTGGCAACCAGGTTGCTGTGCTGGGTCAGGTCAATCGCCCCGGCCGCTACCCACTCGAAACCGCGAACACGCGCCTGTCAGACATGCTCTCCCAAGCGGGCGGCATTGCTGCGACGGGCTCTGATGTTGTCATTTTCTCAGGCGTGCGCGACGGCAAACAGGTTCGTCGTGAAATCGACATCGCCTCGATGTTCCTCCGCGGCGATGCCCAAGACGACCTCTCGCTCAAAGGCGGAGACATCCTTTACGTGCATCGCGCCCCGGTGTTTTACATCTACGGCGAAGTGCAGCGTCCCGGCGTATTTAGGGTCGAACGCGACATGACCGTCATGCAGGCCCTGGCGTCAGGCGGCGGCCTCACCCAGAAAGGTACCCAGCGTGGTCTAAGAATTCATCGCCGTGCCGCCGATGGAAAAGTCCAGGTCATTGAGCCTGCGCTCGACGAGCCAGTACGCCCCGACGACGTCGTGTACGTCAAAGAAAGCATTTTCTGAAAGACGTCACCATGACTCTCCAACAGTTTCTCCTAACACTAAAAGCGCGCCAGAAGACGATTTGGATTGTTTTCTTCAGCGTTGTGAGTCTTGTTGTCACACTTAGCCTGGTTCTGCCAAAGAAATACACAGCTAACGCGTCGGTGTTGGTGGACGTAAAGTCCAGCGATCCGATTTACGGCGCAATGATGCAGGCGCAGTTTCTTCCGGGCTATATGGCTACTCAGGTCGACATCATTACAAGCGACCGCGTGGCCCAGCGCGTCGTAAAAATGTTGGGCCTCGACAAGAACCAAGACGCTATTGCGCAATGGAAGGAAGAGGGCGAAGGAAAGGGGACGATTGTCAGCTTCTTCGCAGAGGCGCTCCAGAAAAAGCTGGACGTTCGTCCGTCTCGTGAGTCAAGTGTCATCACAATTGCATTTACCGGGGCCGATCCTGCTTTTGCCTCTAGTGTTGCAAATGCCTTCGCACGGGCCTACATGGACATCAACCTTGAGTTAAAGGTTGAACCAGCAAAAGAGTACGCGTCCTGGTTTGGCGACCGGGCCAAACAACTACGCGATAGTCTAGAAACAGCGCAGTCCCGCCTTTCTGCGTATCAGCGCGAAAAAGGTATCGTGGCAACCGACGATCGCTTGGATGTTGAGATCGCTCGGTATGCAGAGCTCTCGTCACAATTGACAGCGATCCAAGCGCAACGATCGGATTCCGCGTCGCGCCAAAGGCAAGCTAGTGGAAGCATGGGTACTTCGCCCGACGTGATCAACAGCCCGCTCATTCAATCGCTGCGCGCCGACGTCGCACGTCAAGAGGCGAAGCTAAAAGAGATGGGCGGGCAACTTGGCCAAAATCACCCTCAATATCAGCGAACGGAAGCAGAACTGAATGCGTTAAAGGCGAAGCTGGATTCAGAGATGCGCCAGGTCGCCTCATCAGTCGGCACATCCAACATCGTCAATGTTCAGCGCGAATCCGAACTCCGCGCCTCGCTCGAGGCTCAAAAGAAAAGAGTACTTGAACTTCGCGCGCAACGAGATGAAGTGGCTGTCCTGCAGCGTGATGTGGAGACCGCGCAGCGCGCCTACGATCTCGTTGGGCAGCGGTTGTCCCAGACCAGCCTGGAGAGCCAGACGCAGCAGACGAACATCGTGGTGCTTACTCCGGCCGAACCTCCAACCAAGCACTCCAGCCCGCGCCTATTGTTGAACACGCTACTGTCGATATTCTTGGGAGGCTTTCTGGGCGTTGGGACGGCGTTTTTGCAAGAGATGCTGAATCGCCGCATTCGCAGTCAAGAAGATCTTTTCAATGCCCTTGGCGTACCCGTTCTGGCCACGCTTGAACACGAACAAAAACCTGGCGTGCGCCGATTTGGATTTGCGGGGCGCCGTGTAGTGTCGGCCTCTTAGGAGCAGGAATAGGCGCCAATTTCATCGAGCACGCGCCGCAAACGAGATAGTTCGATTCGGCCACTGCAGCACTTAGAAAATCGCGTTGCCCGCATGTGATTGTGCGATTCCAGCGCACAAACAGCCATAGCGAGAGATAGGCGGCTTACGCGCCAAGAGGTCATGAGATGGATATGAACCCACCCAGCAGTATTGACGAACCGGCCCGCACGCACGCCCAAGGCGCCGGCAGAGAGCGCTCCTTGGGAGCGATCCTCATTGATTCGGGGCGGTTAAGTGCCGACGGGGCGGAGAAGATCATCCGAGAACAGAAGGCCCACGGCCTTCGTTTTGGCGATGCAGCGATCCGACTAGGCCTACTCACCCAAGACGACGTTGATTTCGCGCTCGCTCGCCAATTCGACTATCCGTACCTCGGCGCTGGCGATACTTCGCTTTCCGAGAATATCGTCGCCGCGTATAGGCCCACAAGCGCCATTGTTGAGCAATTACGGGCTCTAAGAAGTCAGCTCATGGTGCGTTGGTTTGGGGATGAGCCGAATCAACGTGCGCTCACAGTCGTAAGTGCTGACCGCCGTGAGGGTAGGAGCTTTATAGCGGCGAATTTGGCCGTGGTGTTCTCGCAGCTCGGCGAGCGCACCCTGCTCATCGACGCCGATCTGCGCTATCCGAGCCAGCAGGCTCTATTCAAACTGGATCCCCGGACCCCTGGCCTGTCGAGCGTGCTCTCGGGCAGGGCAAACGGCGAGGCGATAATCCGGATTCCGTCTTTGCTCGGGCTGTCTGTGCTGCCCGCAGGGGCGCTTCCACCGAACCCGCAGGAGCTCATTGCACGCCCGCAATTCGGACGGCTTATCGAAAGGGTGTGCGAGTCGTTTGACGTTGTAATCATCGATACACCTGCTTCGGATACGGCCGCGGACTTTAACGTGATTTCGTCGCGAGCGAAGGCTAGCCTCGTTGTTGCCCGTCGTGACCACACTCCTGAACCCAAACTGAATAATCTAAGCAAGACCTTGCATGCGGCAAACGTCGCCGTAGTTGGTGCGGTACTCAACGCCTATTGAACGCGTGTTAGTCAACTCGCAAAGCGACGAAACTAACTGCCCCAACGACACGAAACACTACGAGTGACGATCCTGTGACTATTCAAAGGAGTACGGCGCCTGTCTTGCAGCGTAACGCCGTAAGCGATGAGAAGCAATCGAGCGCAACGCGAGATGTGCTGATTGCTTGGGCTGTGCTAGTTGCCGGCCTTTCCGCTCTCTACCTGCCGACCTTTTCGGATCTATTCGGGGGAATATGGGCGACAGATCAGAACGCTCATGGCCCCATCGTGTTGGTTGTTTCGTTCTGGTTTCTCATCTTCAAGGCGCGAGAAGTTGGCCTGCCTGAATTCCCCGACACTATTAGAGGCTCTGGGGCGGGGTGGTCGTTGCTTGTTATCGGGTTAGTGCTGTACGTGCTGGGCCGGTCACAGTCGGTTTATCTATTCGAGGTCGGTTCGCTAATATTGGTCTTGGCCGGTAGCGTGGGGCTTTTGTTTGGACTGAGCTTTCTCAAACGCCTCTGGTTCGCCTTCTTCTTTATGGTTTTCATGATTCCGATGCCGGGATCGCTAGTTGATACTCTGACCCAACCGATGAAGCTTGCGGTTTCATGGGGGGCCGAGCACGTTCTTTACGCACTGGACTACCCAATCGCTCGAAACGGGGTTGTTCTTAGCATTGGCCCATATCAACTCCTCGTGGCGGACGCGTGCGCTGGGCTTAATTCACTATTTACGTTAGAGGCACTGGGGCTGCTTTACATGAACGTCATGCGTCATGAATCGGTGCTCAGGAATGCACTGCTTGCTGCGCTCATCGTTCCAATCAGTTTTTCATCGAATTTGGTCCGTGTGGTGACCTTGTCGCTCATTACGTACCACTTTGGCGACGATGCGGGGCAGGGTTTCTTGCACACGTTCTCCGGGATGGTTCTCTTCATTACTGCGCTGCTTCTTATCATTGGCCTCGATTCGCTACTTCGGACAGTCGCGCGTATCCGTCAAAGACGGATCGGAGCGTCGTCATGACCACGCTGAAGCTCCCGTCTATTGAGTTCAGTAGAGCGATTTGGATCGCGGTTTCGTGTTTGATCGCTGCGGGTCTTGCTCTTGTCGCGACGCCACGTTCCCAGCAGGTAAGCGCGGTTGCTAGCCTGGAGGAGAATGTGCCGGGCAGCTTCCGCGATTGGACGTTGGTGCCAAGCTCGCTGGTGCAAACCGGATTAACCCCCACCGCTCAACGAGCCAATGAGAGCGCCAATGCCACCTATGATCAGGTGGTAATGCGCACCTACCAAAACGGCTCTGGCAACAAAGTGATGCTTTCGGTCGCGTACAGCCAGAGCCTGCGGCAGGAGATAAAGATCCACCGACCAGAGCTTTGCTACGTCGCACAGGGGTTTCAGGTTCTGTCTCTCTCGGACGCTCGGTTCCCCCTTTACGGCGGCCCGACTCATTCCCCGATCACCGGAAAACGCATGATCGCTGTATCGGGCGACCGAATGGAGCTCGTCAGCTATTGGATTCGTGTTGGCGATATCTTTACGGAGAACGCGCTTCAATCTCGATTGCACATCTTTCTAAAAGGCCTGCACGGCGAGATTCCAGATGGGGTTCTTGTCCGAGTCTCGCAAATCCTTCCAAAAGGAGCGCCTAGCGAGGAGCAAGAAAAGGCCTTTACGTCGCAGGAACGTTTTCTGGTCGATCTCATTGACAGCACGCCTGCCGCCGGCAACTTACTCCTGGTGAGACGATGATGCTCTGCAATATCGACAAGCTTCCAAAGCGCGCCGCGCTGGCCATGCGATTCACGCTTCGGGCTACGCTGGCTGTGGTTCTTCTCTTCACGGCTTCGATTTCAGCTGTCGCTGCCAAGGATGAAACTCCCATCCTTGGCGTTTGTGAGCACCTCTGGGGAGCGCCGACGGATTTGATTGATCGAACAATTGACGCGGCCGCGGCGGCGAACCTCAAAGTCATTCGGTGGGATACCCCCTGGAAGGCGGTGGAGGTCGAAAAGGGAAAGCTTGTTGTTCCTCCGCTGTGGGATTACATCGTCGATCGCGCTCGGTCAAAAGGTGTCCAGTCCCTAATGATCCTCGATTACGGAAACAAGCACTACGATCAGGCCGACAAGCCTGTATCCCCTGAGGCGATTGAAGCGTTTTCCCGATACGCTGAGTTTCTGGCGCGCCATTTCGCCGGGCGCGTTCCTTACTTCCAGATATGGAACGAATGGGACGGGCGGACCGGCAATACGACTCCTGGAAGTGCACGTGACTATGCTCGCTTGGTCTCAGTCGTTTACCCGAAGATCAAGGCAGTCGCGCCGGACTCTATTGTGATTACCGGGAGCTTTGACTCCTCTGCATACGACAGTCTGGTCGGATATGGAAACAAGAAGCGGACTTTGGACGATTTCCTTAGTATGCGCGAGACAGCCGTTACCGGTGATGCGGTTGCAATTCATCCGTATGTCGTCTACCGGAACGGGCCTATGCGTTCGTACGACGGTTTTGCACAGTTGCTCACAGCGGCCGTGAAGCGCATCAGGGCTACACCGGGTTTCGAGCGTAAGCCGATATTCATTACGGAGCTTGGTTGGACGACAGCAAGCGCTCATGAGCGAGGGGTCAGCGAAAGCGACCAAAAAGACTACATCGTGCGTGGGATCAAGCTGGCGAAAGACCTCGGTGTTGCCGCTGTCATGCTCTACGAACTGAGAGACGAAAATACGAATCCTCGTGACCCTGAGGGAGCGTTTGGATTGCTTCGTCATGACTGGTCGCCCAAACCCGTATATCAGTCTCTGAAGCGCTGACCGCGATGCCCGCCGTGCATACACCTCGACCGCAGATACATGCCGTGCCCGGCGCGTATTTTCCGTCCAACGCGGAAACACATGAGGCCCGAGGCCGATCTAGGCTATCGAAATTTCTGTTATTCGCGACGGCAGTCGCGACCTATCAGATCTACTTCCTGCCGGTACTTGGAACATTCTTCCCGATATCTATCTTCCTGATATGGGCCTGTGTTCCCTACATTAATAAGTTGCCCGAAGACCGTTCAGTTTGGATCGCGAGCGTGATATACGTTGTGTCGATTGTGCTGAGCATTGGGTGGTCTTCAGACTTTGGGGCATGGGCTAACGCCGTCGTATACGGATTTATCTATTTCATTGCATTCTTCGCGGCGCGTTCCGTGGCAGATCAAGCGGCCATGGAGAGAATCCTCAAAACTTTTGTCTACTTTGCGGCCATTAACGCAATTCTGGTTATCGTTTTCCGGTTTCTGCCGTCAATCGAAGCGGCGTTTCTTAACTCCGGAGCGATCAATCTGTTTAAGAACCCGAAGCGGGTCGCCAATCTTGTGGCATTTAAGCCAAACGTCCTGGACCCACTCAAAGCAGGTGGCGTCTTCGATAATGCCAATACCGGTGCCGCATTCAGTCTGTTGTGTGTTGGCGCAACGCTTTCGGTTTTCGACAAGATCAATCGCACCCTGCGTTGGTTCCTATTGATGTTATTCATTGTCGCTGTAGGGGCTTCCGGCTCGAAGTCAGCGGTGATTATCCTCGTGGGTGGATTTGCGCTTTGCACCTTATTCACACTCAGTGCAATCAAGGATCCGTTTCTGCGCGTCGCAATCGTCTGTTTCGGGTTTGCCGCGGGTGTGGCTGGCATATGGGGGATCGAGTGGCTGCACAGTGCAGCAACCGGCTCAGAGTTCGGTCAGCAGACGGCACAGACGTCAACGTATCGGGCGCTATTGCTCCAGATCGCCGCAAAGGCCTTCTTTCAGCATCCGATCCTTGGTCTGGGATTTGGTGGTTGGGGCAAAGTCATGGAGCAGTACGCCTTTTTGTTTGGCGTTGAGGACTATTGGCCTCCGCACAACGGAGTCGTGCTCGCATGGACCGAGAGCGGTGTGGTTGGCGCTGTCGCGCTCGTATCGGCCTGTTTGATCGCCATGGCTCGGCTCGTAAAGGGCATGACGAAATCCGACTCTAGGCTTCGTGCCACAGGCGCCTTTTTCGCACTGTTCTGTACTTTTGTGATGTCGCTGGGCGACACATTCCCGTTGATCGGCTCCCAAAACGCCGCAGTACCGCTTGGCGTTGTTGTGGCATGGGGCCTTTTTTCCGCAAACCGCGATTCAAGCCGCTGACGTGGCCGCGCTGCACGGCCGCTCAGGCCACCGTGCAATCGCCCGGTTTACTTGATTCTCACGGGATGCTGCATACAAACATGAATAACGTTGAACCAACCCCGAAGGCGATGAAAGTTGGCGTATATCGCCTTCAGCTTTTCAAGCCGTCCGAGACTTTCATAGCCGCCCAGGCGAAGGCGATGCCGACCGCCGATCCGCTGCTGATCGGCCGGGCCATGTTCGGGCCTGCAGACCCGGCGCTCGCACATTGGGTCCCCCCGGACCTCAAACGCGCTCGCCTGTTGAGATTTCTGGCCACTGCAACGCCGACCCCATATCTCGCCGGCCTGCGGGGGCGGGGGCTGGAGCTATTGCACGCACATTTCTCGATTGACGGCCTCTACGCGTTGCCGCTTGCGCGCGCGCTCGATGTACCACTCGTAACGACGCTGCATGGCTTCGACATCACTACGAGCCGCCAGCACTTCCTGCGGAGTGGCCGCCCCGCGCTGGTGCGCTACGCGATGCTGCAGGACCGGCTGAAAGCAGACGGTTCGCTCTTCATATGCGTATCGCGCTTCATTCGCGATGCTGCGCTGAAGGCCGGCATGCCGGAGCACAAGCTCCGCGTGCACTACATCGGAATCGACACGTCGCAGTTCGAAGCAACGCCGGTCGAGTCTCGCCCCCGATTTGTCCATGTTGCGCGCTTGGTGGAAAAGAAAGGGACGCGTTACCTCCTAGATGCGTTCGGGCAAGTCCACCAGAAACATCCGGACATCTTGCTGGACGTCATTGGTGATGGCCCGCTGCGCGCGGAGCTCGAGGCGCAGGCAGTTGACCTCGGCATTTCGAAGAGCGTCCGGTTCCTGGGTGTTCAGCCGCACGACAAGGTCCGCAGCACGCTACAGGGCGCCAGCGCGCTGGTGCTGCCAAGCGTGACTGCGGCGTCCGGAGACGCCGAAGGGCTCGGAATCGTGCTCCTTGAGGCGTCTGCTACGGGCGTGCCCGTCATCGGTACCTATCACGGGGGCATTCCCGAGGCGGTCGAGGAGGGCAAGACCGGTCTGCTCGTTCCGGAACGTGACGTCCACGCACTCGCATTAGCGCTCGACACCCTCGTCAGCGACGCTTCGCTACAGCAACGGATGGGGCTGGCGGCCCGCGAGTTCGCGCGCACTCGATTCGACATTCATCGCCAGTCCGCCGAACTGGAAGGGCATTACACAGAGCTATGCAAATGATCTTCTGCACCAAAGCGAGGGCAGCCTGATGCGCATTCTAGGTGTGGCACGCACGTTGCCATTTCACAGCATCGGCGGCATGCAATCGATCGCCTGGGATCTCTTCCGCGAATTCGCAAGAGAGGGTCATGAGGTCACTGTCCTCACGACGCGTATTGCTGGCGAGCCCTTTGGTGAGTCGACGCGTGATGGCGTCCGTGTTGTTGCACTCGAAGGCACAACAGCGGAACGTTGTGATAAGGCGTGGTGGCGTCTGAGTGCGACTTGGTTCGAAGCCAATCATCAGCGCTTCGACGCGGTCCTGAGCATCAGCTCCGCCGCCGCAAGCATTGCAGAAAAAAGGGCACTCGCGCCCACAATGCCGTTCTTGTTTCAGGCACACGGCACCTCCTGGGGCGAGATCGTTTCGAAGTGGCGCACCGGACGCCCGTTGCAATGGGCCAAGTCGATGCGAAACGTCTATTGGCTGTTCAAGGACGCACTGATCTATCGTCGGTTTGATCACGTCGTGCTGGTTGGTGACGTTTTGGCGAACCAGTTTTCCAGTGCGCCCGTCGCCTGGTACGCGCGCGGTGTCCCGACTCGCCTGATCCGCAATGGCATCGACACGCAACGATTCCGCCCGGACTCTGCTGTGCGCAAGCAGATCCGAACCGAACTGGGTTGGAACGAAGCGGATCGCGTCGTCGCTTTCGCGGCGCGCATGCACCCGCAGAAAGGCGGCGAATCGACACTCAAAGCGTTCGCCGAAATGGCGGCCGACAGCCACCGGCGTCTGCTGATGATCGGCGACGGCGAAGACCTGCCAAGGCTGCGCCAGCTCGCCGCTACCCTGGGCTGCGCTGACCGCGTGACCTTCACTGGTGCCGTGTCGCGCGAGCGCGTGCTGGCACTGCTAGCGGCATGCGACGCATTTTGCTTTCCTTCGCTCAGGCAGGAAGGCCTCCCGATGAACGTCCTTGAGGCGCTCGCATGTGGCCTACGGCCAGTCTGCTCGGACAACATGAAAGATGTGTTCGATTCAGAACTTCCGATCGCCTATGCGCCACCGCGCGACGTTCACAAGATCGCGGCGAAGCTCGCTGATGCGCTCGTGCATGGTTGTGCTAACGCGTCATTGCTGACGCCGAGTTACACGCTCAAGCACTGCGCCTCCGCTTACCTTGACCTCCTACGGGGCGCCCGATGAATTGTGCTGCAGATATGGCGCCGCGTGCACCCGAGGTAATGCCAGCGGACCTCACCGGCGCTGACAAGGTAGCGGTCGGTCCGCTGCGCGTCGCTGTTGCCGCGAGGGATGTGGTTGGTACTGGCGGTGGAACCGTAGCCATCGAGACCGTCCGGAACTTTGACGAGAGCGGCCACACCGTTGCGTTTGTCGTCGACACCGATGTTCCAGCAGACCTCAACACCGTTGCGCTTTCCAGAACCGCGTTTGGAAACGCGCTCAAGCGTTGGCACCCGCAGGGTCGTATGGCGTCGCGGCTCAGGCATTTTCTCCAAATGTTCATATTCTCCTGCTTGGGGCGGTGGCGTTTGGCGAAGCTTGAGAAACAGGGCTATGTATCGATCGACCACAACATCGAGGCCTTCGGCGGCGACATCGTCGTTCTCCATAACGTATTCATTGCGCAATACAAAGCCGACAGGCGGCCGCTCATTCGAAAGCTCCCGCAATTTCTAAACCCGGTCTTCGTGTTTCGCCTGGTCCGGGAGCAAATTGCGCTTCGCTCCCGGAGGGTGCAGGCCGTCGTTGCGGTTTCAGAACAGACACTAGAGGAGGCGCGCCCATACCTGCGAGCTGACGCGCTGCAATTCGTCATCCACAACGGCATCAATCTGTCGCGCTATCACCCGCTGGACGACGCAACACGCACCGCGAACCGCCAGGCGCTTGGCGTTGCCGAGCGTTTCGTGATGCTCTTCGTTGGGCATGAGTTCGAGAGGAAGCGGCTTGACCTCGTGCTTGAGGCAATCGCTGCTTTACCGCCAACCGTGTGCTTGTGGGTCATTGGTGGGCGTGGCAGTTCGTCAGCCCAGTATGCTGATCTGGCGCGGCGCCTTGGCGTGGCGGAGCGCGTGCAGTTTCTCGGCACCGTCAATGATGCAGAACGTTACTACCAGGCCGCCGACGTTTTCGTATTGCCGAGTGACTATGAAACCTGGGGGCTTGTCGTGATGGAGGCGATGGCCTGCGGCACGCCGGTTTTGATGACACCGGTGGGATGCGCGCCCCACGTAGTCCGCGACGGTGAAACCGGCTACCTGGTCGACTACCACGCCCAATCAATCGTCGAGAAGGTCTCTGTACTGCTATCGGACGGGGCTCGATACGCCGCAATGCGGCGAGCCGCCCGCCTTGCCGCTGAGCCGTATGGCTGGAGCGGTGTCGCACGCAAGTACCTCGACGTGGTGGCGGCGGTGCGGGAGCGGATGCATGGCGCGTAACGTATTTTCGATTGCGATCGGAAACCTCGCATCCAAAGGGCTTGGCATTGTCCGAGAACTGCTGTTCGCGGCGTCGTTCGGTACCGGCGACACTGCCGCAGCCTTCCGCATCGCGCAGACCGGCTTCCAGCTGCCCTCCCAGGCGCTGGTCGGTGACGCGCTCAGCGCCGGTTTGCTTCCGCTTTACCGCAAGCTCAGCGCGGAGAGCAAGGATTCGGCACGGGTTTTAGTTTTGGTCGCCTGTTTCTATGGGCTGATCTTCTCGGCGGTCGTTACGATCTTGCTCTACCTCTACTCGGAGTCTGCTGCGAGATTTATCGCGCCGGCGGTGGAACCATCGGTATTGGCCGTCGCCAGCGGACTGCTGAAAGTCTTAGCGTTGGCAACGCCCTTCTACGTCCTAAGCGGAACCATTTCTTTCGTTGAAGCAAGCTTCGGAAGCTTCGGAGCAATCGCATGGCGTCCGGTGCTGCTGAACGTTGGTTCGATCGCTGGTGTCGGCCTGGCGGTTCTATTTCACGTAGATCATTGGCTTGCAACCGCGATTCTCATAAGCCACGTCCTTTTCTTCATGTGGACCGTTCTAGAGCTGCGGCGCCTCGATCGACTCATGCCGGAAGGCCCGATTGCTGTTACGGTGGTCCGTCAAATCGGCAGTCGATTTGCTCGCAACATGCTGCCTCTTTTGGGATTGCCATTAATCGCCCAAGTCAATGTTTTGGTTGAGCGAATTGTCTCGTCTTGGATCGGAACGTCCGTGATTCCAAGCGTCGACTACTCGCGGTTCATAGCAGACACCACTGTGCAGCTGATCGCGATGCCTCTTGGGGTCCTGACAATGTCCAAACACGGAGGCGTGGACACAAAAGAGGCGCGAACTCATATACGCGACGTCTCCGCAACCATTGTTCTGATTGCTTTTCCTCTGGCCGTTATCATTTCGCAAAATGCGGAAGACATCATAAGAACTCTGTTCGCACGAGGGGCCTTTAACGAACAGTCAATCTCAAGTACAGCTGACGTTTTGCGGTGGATGGGTGGTGCGCTGGGAATGACGATTACGGCCTACTACCTTGTGAAGGCACTGAATTCGCAGTTGCGCAACGTTGAGGCGTTGATGATAACTATCGCGGCGTGTTCGGCAAACATGCTTGTAAACGTGCTGCTGTGGCGGTCGTATGGTGCACAGACCGTCGGCATGGCTGTTGCCTCCTACAGCATGGTTCTATTTACGTTGTCGTTTACACGCTTACATCTTTGGCGAGAGCTTGGCCCCTTTCTGGCTGTGGTTGTGGGTTGTTGTTTCGTTCAATTTGTTCTGACTCGATATCTAGCAGAAGGGCTTGCGTACCCCTATGGACTCATTGCGAGTTGTGTAGCTACGTTGGTCCTTTGGGGGGTGCTGTCCATCGTTGTGCCTCCTCTTCGGACGGCAGCTCGCCCGGTGCTTTGTCGGATCCCGGTGATCAAGTCGGTCTTTAGATAGGCCCAATCCATAGGGGCCCACGCTGTGATGAACAATTTTAGGATGGGTGGCGATGTCGGCATTTCGATTGCTTAAACCAAAGTTTGTACTGGCGCTATTCAGAAACTTGGCATTTAAGCTGCGCCATCGGTCGGCGTTTGATTTTGATATTTTCAAAACGTACATCGACTCTTCCGCACTGATAGAAATCGTTGGCGGCGGCAAGATTGTGTTTGAACGCGGGAAGCGAATCTACATATCGCGTGGATGCGTCATTCGAGCGTCTGGAGGAATACTCACAATCGGGCAAGGCGCCTTTTTCAATCAAAACTGTGTTGTGGTATCCCATCAATCGGTCAGCGTTCAGGCCGACAGTATGTTCGGACCAAACGTTTGCGTGTTTGACGCGGACCATGCACACGATGATTTGAGTATTCCATTTAGCGCTCAGGGGTACGTCAAGGCCCCAGTAACGATTGGGAAGAATACATGGCTTGGTGCCAACGTCATCGTGGCGAGAGGTGCCGGGATCGGTTCGAATTGCATAATTGGAGCAAATGCAGTGGTACGAGGACGAATTCCGGATGCGTCGGTTGCAGTTGGAGCTCCGGCGCGCGTTGTGAAGCGGCTCGACGCGAAAATGGATTGTCATTGGGGTAGTGCCCCGCTCGTCGCTACAGAAAGGGGGCTGTGATATGGACGTAGTGTTGCTCTCGACCGCGGATTGGGACAATCCTTTCTGGACCAATAAGCAGCACGTTGCCGTGGAGTTGGCCCGGCGCGGGCACCGGTTGCTTTACATTGACTCGCTGGGGTTGCGACGCCCGTCTGCCAGCGCGCAGGACTTTCGACGGATTGCCAATCGGCTGAAGAAGGCGGTGCGTCCGCCGCAACCGGTGCGGGAGCGGATTTGGGTTTGGTCGCCGTTCGTCATTCCATTCCAGCGTTATGCATGGGTGCGCGGGCTTAACCGCCGCCTGCTCGACTGGGGCCTGCGCTTCTGGATGTGGCGACTGGGTTTGAAGCCGGAGTTGTTCTGGACCTACAACCCGATGACCACGCGCCTGTTTCGTGATGAACAGTTCGCCTGCCGCGTGTATCACTGTGTGGACGAGATCAAGGCCCAGCCGGGAATGCCGTCGGAGGAGATCGAGCGCGCGGAGCTTGAGCTGACGGCACACGCCGACGTGTGCTTCGTTACGGCCGAGCATCTTCTGGAAACACGACGAGCAATCAATTCGAATACTCACTATTTCCCGAATGTGGCCGACTTTGCTCATTTCGAGAAGGCTCGCGAGGCGTCAACTGCGGTGCCAGACGATTTGGCTGCGCTACCGGGGAAAAAGATCGGGTTCATTGGCGCGATCAGCGGCTACAAGGTCGACTTTGAGCTATTGAGGAAGATGGCGGAATGCCATCCGGACTGGTCGATCGTAATGATCGGAAAAGTGGGCGAGGGCGATCCCTGGACAGATGTTTCCAGTTTGCAGAATTTGCCGAACATCCATTTTGTTGGCCCCCGCGCGTACGACACCTTGCCGGCGTACCTCAAGGGGTTTGATGTGGCAATACTGCCGAGCATGCTGAACGAGTACACGCGCGGCATGTTTCCGATGAAGTTCTTTGAGTATCTGGCAGCGGGGCGTCCGGTGGTGGCCACCGACCTCCATGCATTGCAGGCGTATGGTCACGTGGCGCACCTGGCACGCAGCCACGACGACTTTATTGCCGGGGTCGAGGCTGCTTTGCGTGGCGAGGTGCCTGCCTTGGAGCAAAGGTTGGACGTGGCGCGTGAGCAGACGTACGAGCGGCGCACTGAGCGCATGCTGGCGCTGGTGCCGAAATACGTACCGGCGGGAACGCTAGCGGAGGCGCAAGCATGAAGGTGGCGATTGTTCATGACTGGCTGACGGTGTATGCCGGCGCCGAGAAGGTTCTGGAGCAGATGTTTGAGATCTGGCCGGATGCAGATCTGTTCTCCGTGGTGGATTTTCTGCCTGACGACAAGCGTTTCTTCGTGAAGGGAAAGCGCGCGACTACGAGTTTCATTCAGCGTTTGCCAAAAGCGGAAAAGCGCTACCGTGCCTATCTGCCTTTGATGCCGATCGCGATGGAGCAACTGGATCTGTCGGCGTACGACGTGGTGCTCTCGTCTAGCCATGCGGTGGCGAAGGGCGTGCTGACCGGACCGGACCAACTGCATGTGAGCTATGTGCATTCGCCGATTCGTTATGCCTGGGATCTTCAGCATCAGTACCTTAAAGAGGCGAACCTGACGAAAGGTTTCAAGAGCCTCGTAGCCCGCGCAATCATGCACTACATGCGGATATGGGATATGCGAACCGCGAATGGCGTCGACGCGTTTATTGCGAACTCGCATTTCATCGCCCGCCGTATCAAGAAGGTCTACCGCCGTAGCGCCGAGGTGATCTTTCCGCCAGTTGATGTTGATCGGTTCACGCTTCGTGAGCAGAAGGAAGACTTCTATTTCACGGCTTCTCGCATGGTGCCGTACAAGAAGATTCCGCTGATTGTGGAAGCCTTTGCGGGTATGCCAGACAAGCGACTCTTTGTTATCGGCGAAGGGCCAGAATTCGAGAAAGCCAAGGCTGCTGCGGCCAACGCGCCTAATGTGACCTTGCTGGGGTACCAGTCGACCGAGGTGATGGTCGATTACATGCAGCGCGCGAAAGCTTTTGTGTTTGCCGCGGAAGAAGACTTCGGCATTACACCGGTGGAAGCTCAGGCGTGCGGAACACCGGTTATCGCGTTCGGAAAAGGCGGTGCGCTTGAGACGGTGCGCGCGGAAGGGCATGGCGAGCGCGATACGGGCTTGTTTTTCAGCGAGCAGACCGTGCCTGCTATCCAGGCCGCGGTTGCGCAGTACGAAGCCGGGCCCGGTTTCAGCGCCGCGGCGTGCCGAATGAACGCCGAGCGATTCTCGCCGCGGAGCTTCCGCCATCAACTCAAAACGATTGTGGATCGCGAATGGCGTGCGTTTCGCGGCAGCGACACGACGCCAACGGCCGACCCTACGACGCCTGAGAGTCGGGATCGCGCAGCAGCGTGACGTCGATTCGTGTCTTGACGCCCCAAATTATTCAAGCTCTGTGGAGTAAGCAACTATGAAAATCACTGTTGTCGGAACGGGTTATGTTGGCCTGGTGTCCGGAGCCTGCCTTGCAGAAATGGGCAATGACGTTCTCTGCCTGGATCTCGACCCGAACAAGATCAAGATTCTGAAAGACGGCGGCATCCCGATCCACGAACCGGGATTGGACAAGGTCGTCGAGCGCAATGTGGCGGCGGGCCGCCTGCACTTCACGACTGACGTAGAAGAAGCGGTTCGTTTCGGCACGATCCAGTTCATTGCAGTGGGCACTCCGCCGGACGAAGACGGTTCGGCGGATTTGAAATACGTGCTGGCGGCGGCCCGCAACATCGGCCGTTTGATGACTGACTACAAGGTCATTATCGACAAGAGTACGGTGCCTGTTGGCACGGCAGACAAGGTACGCGCTGCAGTGGCGGACGAGTTGGCAAAGCGCGGGCTTGATCTTGAGTACTCGGTGGTTTCAAACCCCGAGTTCTTGAAAGAGGGCGCGGCGGTTGAGGATTTCATGAAACCTGACCGCATCGTTGTCGGTGCTGAAGACGAGCGCGCGATCTACATGATGCGCGCTCTGTATGCACCGTTTCAGCGCAATCACGACAAGCTTGTAGTGATGGATGTGCGCTCTGCCGAGCTGACGAAGTATGCAGCAAACGCAATGCTGGCGACGCGGATCTCGTTCATGAACGAACTGGCCCTGTTGGCTGAAAAGCTGGGTGCGGATATTGAATTGGTGCGGCAGGGGATCGGCTCCGATCCGCGGATCGGCTACCACTTCCTCTACGCTGGCTGTGGTTACGGTGGATCGTGCTTCCCGAAAGATGTAAAGGCTCTCATCAAGAGCGGCGCCGACGCGGGCCAGGACTTGAAGGTGCTGAACGCAGTGGAAGCGGCGAACGACGCGCAGAAGCTGGTACTGGTCGACAAGGTGGTCAAACAGTTTGGCGAAGACCTGAGCGGCAAGCGTTTCGCTGTGTGGGGCTTAGCGTTCAAGCCGAATACTGACGACATGCGCGAGGCAACGAGCCGTGTAGTCATTGAAGAGCTATTCAAGCGTGGCGCTACCGTGAGCGCGTATGACCCGGTCGCGATGGCCGAGACGAAGCGGATCTTTGGTGACGAGCCGCGGCTCGCTTACGCACGGAATCCGATGGATGCGCTTGAAGGGGCCGATGCGTTAGTGATTGTCACGGAGTGGAAGGAATTCCGTAGCCCGGACTTTGCGCGCATCAAAGCGGTTTTGCGCAGCCCCGTGGTCTTCGATGGTCGCAACCTGTACGACCCGGCAATGCCTCGCGCCGCCGGGCTGACCTACCTGCCGATTGGCCGTCCCTAACGTTGGGAATACGGATGAGCCTGCGCCCCGCGAGGGGCGACTGGCCATCTTGATTACAGGCTGAAAGGCGGAGAAGGCCATGACTGAAACTAAAAAGACGATATCGATCGCAGCGATTCAGAATGAACGCGGCGTGCGCTTTGGCACCAGCGGGGCGAGAGGCCTGGTGGCGGACATGAGCAGCGACGTGTGCTTTGCGTATACGAGCGCTTTCCTCGAAGCGATTAAGGCGTTCGAGGGCAAGGTTGCGCTTGCGATGGATCTGCGGCCGAGCAGTCCCGAAATTGCCGCCGCGTGTGCGGCAGCGATTGAGCATGCGCGCCTTGAAACGGACTTTTGTGGCACGGTGCCAACGCCCGCGTTGGCGTACCACGCACAGATGCGCGGCATGCCGGGCATCATGGTGACAGGGAGCCACATTCCCTTCGATCGGAACGGCATCAAGTTTTATCGTGCCGAGGGCGAGATCACCAAGACGGACGAGGCAAGAATCAGCGCGGCAGTCGTCGAGATGGGGAGTTCGAGCACTACGCCTTTGCCTGCAGCCAACCGCAGCGCCTTCGATGCCTACGTGGCGCGTTATCTGGATTTCTTCCCTGCGCAGAGTCTGGCGGGAATGCGCCTCGGCTTCTATGAACATTCGAGCTTGGCTCGCGATGTGCTCCGCCGCATCCTTGAACTTCTTGGTGCTGAAGTGGTTTCGCTGGGCCGGACCGACGAGTTCGTGCCGATCGACACCGAGGCTGTGAGCCGCGCTGATGTTGAACAAGCACGTCGCTGGGCAGCAGAGCATCGGTTCGATGCCATCGTGTCGACCGACGGCGATGCGGATCGTCCTCTGGTCGGCGACGAGAACGGCAACTGGTTCCGAGGCGACGTGGTCGGCATTCTTTGCGCCCAGTATCTCCGGGCAAAGGGCGTCGTGACGACGGTCAGTTCGAACACTGCGGTTGAAAAGTGTGGGGCATTCGCAAGTGTGTCGCGGACACGGATAGGTTCGCCGTACGTGATTGAGGGGATTGAGCGACAACTCGCTGCCGGGATATCGCCGGTAGTGGGCTTCGAGCCGAACGGCGGTTTCCTTGTTGGCTCGTCGATCGAGCGCGAAGGGCGACGTCTCGCTCCATTGATGACCCGTGACGCCGTGCTACCGATCCTATGCGTGCTGATGATGGCGCGCGAGCAGGGCGTGAAGGTGTCCGCCGTGTCGCTCGGCCTGCCTAGCCGGTTCACAGCAAGCGACCGGATCCAGTCATTCCCTACGGCGTTGAGTGGCACGCTGATTGCTCGTTTCGCCTCGTCAGCCGCGGCATTTGGCGAGTTGTTCGGCAGCCTGTGTGGCGAGATTGCTTCGCAGGACGAAACCGACGGTTTGCGCGTTACGTTGCGCAGTGGAGAGATCTTCCATCTTCGTCCATCGGGGAATGCTCCAGAGTTGCGTTGCTACGCTGAGGCAGCTACTCAGGAGCGAGCCGAACACTTGGTGAGCGAGGGACTGACGCGGCTGCGCAACCTTGTGCCGCGGCAGTGATTGGATTTCTTAGGTAGTTGGTACGGCTGACACGGTACTTACCGGTCAGCTACATAACAAACTCAAGGAGAGAAAGATGGCCAAGGCATTGATCCTTGCTGCCGGACAGGGCACGCGCGTAAGACCCTTGACGAAGCACACGCCGAAACCGATGGTGCCGATTCTCGGCAAGCCCGTGATGGAGTACTTGATCGATCACCTCGCGCTCTACGGCGTGAAGGAGATCATGGTCAACGTTGCCTTCATGCACTGGAAGATCGAGAACTACTTCGGGGATGGCCGCCGCTTTGGCGTCGAACTCGGCTACTCGTACGAGGGTGTGCGCGAAAACGGTGAGGTGGTGTGCAAGCCGGTCGGTTCTGCAGGCGGCATGCGCAAGATTCAGGATTTCGGCGGCTTCTTCGATGACACGTTCATCGTGCTGTGCGGCGACGCAATCGTTGATCTCGATATCAAGGCCGCGCTATTCGAGCATAAGACTAAGGGCGCAATCGCCAGCGTGATCACGCTGGACGTACCTCGCGAAGAGACGAAGAACTACGGGATCGTCGTGACCGATGAAACCGGACGCGTGACGTCATTCCAGGAAAAGCCCAAGCCCGAAGAGGCCAAGTCGACGGCGGCGTCGACCGGCATCTACATCTTCGAGCCGGAAGTCCTTGATCTCATTCCGCCTGATACCGAATTCGATATCGGTAGTCAGTTGTTCCCGCTCTTGGCTGAGAAGGGGTTGCCGTTCTTCGCACAGAAGCGGTTCTTCAACTGGATCGACATCGGTCGCGTTTCTGACTACTACTCTGTGCTGATGCGCGTATTGCGCGGTGAAGTTGCTCAGATGGATATGCCCGGCAAGGAAGTCGCGCCAGGCGTGTGGGTTGGGCTTAACACCTCGATTGCTTGGGATAGTGTTCAGATCGTGGGGCCGGTTTACATCGGTTCCGGGGTAAAGATAGAACCAGGTTGCAGCGTCATCGGCCCAGCCTGGATCGGTCACGGCAGTCACCTGCGCCACGGATCAAAGGTGATCCGTAGTGTGCTCTTCGAGTACACGCGCCTCGGCGAAGATATGATCTTTGAGGAGATGATCGCGTCTCCACAGTATTGCGTCGATCGAAAGGGTGAAACGATGTACGTCGGTGACGATCGTTGCCTGTTGCGCTGGGGTGACGCGCGGGCGTGAACCTAGTCCCGACCGATCTAGTGCCAGAGAGCCGGCCTTTCGCCGGCTCTTTTTTTCTGCGTTGGTGGCAGGCCGGCACTGCTATCGCGCTTGCACCAAAATCGGGCTTCATTGACGCTGTAGGTAAAAGAAGAAATCACGCGTAGGCGAGTCTCTAAATCTCTATTGATGACTTCAGCCGTGAAGGATATTGACGTAGTCCTCAATACAGACTATCGAGCCCACGGAGCACGCGTGATGAAGTCAGTCGTATTGGCCGCAATATATGGAATCACATTGACCCTAGGCGTCGGCTTGTCCGGTTGTGGAGGAGTTGGGGACGACGTGCCCCATTCAGGTAAATTCCCTACGCCGACGTCCGCTGCGGTTCCTGAGAATGGCTGCCTACGAACTGGGGCCAATAGTCAGGGCTGCGCCCCCGATCCGCTTGAAGGAAGTGTCGATCAAGGGGCCGACACAACCTCACCTCAGCCGGAATTCATGCCTGATGCGGCTCTTGGCTATTCGGGCTCGTCGGACACGAATGACGGCAAGACGCAGACTTACCCTGCAAGCACTGATTTCCGATCCCTGCCATTGCAGGACGTAACGGTGTCGCAGCCCATCGGGACGACGATAGCCGCGTTTGATGCCGCACCGGATGTAGTTACCGCCTGGAAATTCTCCCTCGGTACGGAATATCCTGGGGCTGTTGGTTCGATGACCCAAACGGTTGGCTCTGGCGGTGGCGCTGCGGCACGTGTCGACTACGACTTAGGCTGCGGGGTCCTGAACGTAGCCCCACGCGGCACACAAGCTTGCGGTGCTTACGTTCAAATGACAAACACTTTGAGTTCTCCAGTCAGCGTTTCTGCCGGTGTCAATCCTGCGCTGGCCTTCGACGTTCGCAATCCGCAAGGTGTCGCAGTGTTGCTCACTCGAGTGCAGGACAGTACCGGCCAAACGCTGCAATTTCACCCCAACGCGCGCAACATCGAACGGCCTTCTGGCGAAAACTGGAGGAGAGTCATCCTACCGATCGCTAGCTCGTCGAATCACTATGGTGGTGCGAATGACGGGGTTCTGCATCCGCCAATCAAAGCCATTGGAATTGGCGTTGGTGACTTTGCGGAATTGCAGCCTGCGGGATTGGCCGAGTTCGACAATATTGCGCTTGTCGATGCTGGCACATTCAATTTCACACTAAATGCCACAGCTGCAACGGCCCCGGGGAGCTTTCCCCAAAGTTACGTTGGAAGAATGTCCGTTAACGTTTCGTCCGATGACCTCATCTCTGTCGAAAAGGCTAAATCCATCGGAATCACGGTAGTACGTCGAGATCTGACTTGGGCAAACATCGAGAAGGCAGGAATCTACGATTTCTCAAGATACACGAAGTACGCGGAGAACCTCAGCTCGAGGGGAATGTCGGTTCTTTGGATCCTCGCCTACGGCCATCCTGACCATGGGGGAGGTGCTCCAATCTCGGATGCGGATCGGGCGGCTTTTTCCGCCTTCGCGGCAGCAACCGCATCCAACTTTAAGGGAAAGAACGTCGTCGGTTTTGAAATCTGGAACGAGCCAAATCTGAAATCTTTCTGGTCGAATCCTGATCCGATTGCCTACGCAAAGCTGGCTTCAAGCGCTTCAACTGCAATTCGTGCCGCAGACCCAAATGCCAGAGTGATCGTTGGCAGCACAGCAGGCGTCGATATGAATTACTCGATCAAAGTGGCTTCTGCCGTGCCTGAAAACTTAGTGGACGCCTTTTCCGTACACCCGTACAGCAAACCAGCGCCGGAAAATTTCGCCAACTCGCTCTATCCATTGAAGGCTTCCCTTGCTTCTTTGGGTATGAATAAGCCAATTTGGGATACTGAGTGGGGATACTCTTCGTACGGCGATTTCGACGCGAGTAAATATGGGGACGGAAATGCGCCAGCCGCGAGAAATCGCCAAGCAGTTCTGGTGTTGCGCCGGGTGCTCACGGATTTGGGTTTGGCGATTCCGTTTCTGAACCTCTACAACTTGGTTGATGGCATCACTGGGCCACTCGACAGAGAGGCAAATTTTGGTCTGCTTACGTACCCAGGCGAGGAGAAACCCAGTTTTTCGGGATTGAAGACGTTGTTTTCGGCTCAATCGGGCAGGGCGTTCAAAGGCCCTGTGCTCGATGTTCCCCCCGGTGTTCATGCGCTTCGCTGGGATGGGGCGGCGGACAGAGTGTTTGCAATATGGTCGGACACCGTGGGCCAGACCGTGGACGTATCCCTACCGGCCGCGACGAGTGCCATTCGCCGTTGGAACGGCGATGCTGTGAGCCCTGGCTACGCTGGTGCGGTGAACACAGTTTCAATCAAAGAGGCGGACGGCCCGCTATTCGTGATCGTCAGCCAGTGAGGTGCGCGCTTAGTTGGGAGGATATATCGGTCCCTTTTGGTGCCGGGTCCCCCCGTCGTATCCGCGGCGCGACTCGGAACACATCACGTCCTGCCTCGACATCGACATGATTGAGCGCGATCCAACTGCTGTCGATTAAGCGCCGTCTGCATCCTCAACGAAGCACCGCTGAACCCGAAACGAAAAGCCTACTTTGAAATGAGAGGTCGGATCCGACGCGCCATATGGAGGTGCAGGCGGGACTCCAGCCAACGCGCTAAAGCCTCCCTGCAAAATCTCCTTAGTAGCGCCATATTCTTGGCGCTGCGGCGTACGAGGGAAAGCCCTCTGAGTGCAGGCAAAGCGGTCCGCTCGCTTACGCGCCACCGCCCGAGAGGACACTGCAGGGCCGTATTGCCAGAATGCGCTATGGTCACCTCGTAGCCGCCAATGCGCCGCTGGATTATTCCGGGGCCAATCAACCAAACATGGGGGTGATGGACATTTGGCCGACCTCACAGGCACGGACTGGATACAACCTCGCATACATAGCTTAGGCCCGAACTGTCTCCGTGTTTGGCGTGCGGCACGGCAACCAAGCTGCGCCAAGGTAAAATCGCGGCCGATTGTCCCTAACCAGTGATCGCGCTGCTGACGCACAGCGTAGCCCCGATCTTAATGTCTGTTGGAGTCCTGATGACCATTCTCGTAACCGGCGGCGCCGGCTTTATAGGCGGTAATTTTGTCCTTGACTGGATTGCATCGACCGGTGAGTCCGTCGTCAATCTGGATAAGCTTACTTACGCAGGTAACCTCGAAACGCTGAAGTCACTGGAAAGCGACGATCGTCACACCTTCGTGCAGGGCGACATCTGCGATCGCGCGCTGATCGATTCGCTGTTTTCGACGTACAAGCCGCGGGCGATCGTGCATTTTGCCGCCGAGTCTCATGTGGACCGCTCGATTCACGGTCCCGGTGAGTTCGTGCGCACCAACGTTGACGGCACGTTCACCTTGCTCGAGGCCGCGCGTGCTTACTGGAACGGGCTCGAAGGCGAAGCGAAGGCGAACTTCCGCTTCCATCATGTTTCGACCGACGAGGTCTACGGCTCGCTCGGCCCGAATGATCCGCCCTTCACCGAGACCAACACCTACGAGCCGAACAGCCCCTATTCGGCAAGCAAGGCCGCTAGTGATCACTTGGTGCGGGCATGGCATCACACGTATGGGCTGCCGGTTACGACCAGCAATTGCTCGAACAACTACGGCCCGTATCACTTCCCCGAGAAGTTGATTCCGCTGATGATCGCCAATGCGTTGGCCGGGAAGCCACTCCCGATCTACGGTGACGGTCAGCAGATCCGTGACTGGCTCTACGTCACCGACCACTGTAGCGCGATCCGCACGATCCTCGCCAAGGGCAAGGTGGGCGAGGTCTACAACGTGGGCGGTTGGAATGAGAAGCCGAACATCGATATCGTGAAAACGATCATCGCGCTGCTCGACGAACTTAAGCCCAGCCCCGAGGGTAGTTATGCGCGTCTGATCACCTATGTGACTGACCGCCCTGGTCACGACCGCCGCTACGCGATCGATGCCCGCAAGATCGAGCGCGACCTTGGTTGGAAGCCGGCAGAGACCTTCGAGACAGGCATTCGTAAGACAGTTCAGTGGTACCTCGACAACCAAGGCTGGGTTCAGAACGTGCTGAGCGGTGCCTACCGCGACTGGGTTGCGAAGAACTACGGCGACCGCGCGGGGGCATGATGAAGATCCTGCTGCTCGGAAGGGGTGGGCAAGTCGGTTGGGAACTGCAGCGGGCACTGGCGCCGCTTGGTTCGATTGTCGCGGTCGACTTTGACTGCGCCGATTACTGCGGCGACTTCACGAATCTGGACGGTTTGGCTGCGACCGTCCGGGCCGTGGCGCCGGATGTGATCGTCAATGCCGCAGCGCATACCGCTGTAGATAAAGCCGAGAGCGAATCCGATTTGGCGCGCACCATCAACGCGCTTGCGCCGGGCGTGCTGGCGCGGGAGGCCGCAGCGACGGGAGCACTGCTGGTGCATTACTCCACCGACTATGTTTTCGACGGTAGTGGTGACACACCCCGCGACGAGTCAGCAGCCACGGCTCCACTGAGTGTTTATGGGGCTACTAAGCTCGAAGGCGAGCAACTGATCCAGCAAAGCGGTTGTCGCCACCTGATCTTCCGCACGAGTTGGGTGTACGCCGCACGCGGCGGCAATTTCGCCAAGACGATGCTGAAGCTGGCGCGCGAGCGTGAGCGTTTGACCATCATCGACGACCAGATCGGCGCCCCGACGGGCGCTGATCTGCTGGCCGACGTGACGGCCCATGCGATTCGCACGGTGCAGGCGCGGCCGGATCTGTGCGGTCTGTACCACCTTGTCGCTGCCGGAGAAACGTCCTGGCACGGCTACGCGAGCTTCGTCATCGAGTTTGCCCGTCGTGCGGGGGAAGTACTCGCGGTAAATGAGATTGCGCCGGTTCCGACGACGAGTTTTCCGACTCCGGCAAAGCGGCCGCTCAACTCCCGTCTTTCCACAACAAAATTGCAGGACACATTCAAGCTGACCCTGCCTGACTGGAAAACGGGCGTAGAACGCATGCTCGTCGAGATCTTGGGCAAGTGAGCTTGCCACACATTCAACGGGCCTAAGAGTCCGAAATCATCGCGCGTAACAGTATCGAGGAGTCGTCATGACGCAACGCAAGGGCATCATCCTCGCCGGAGGTTCCGGCACCCGATTGCATCCGGTGACCTTGGCGGTCAGCAAGCAACTGATGCCGGTGTATGACAAGCCGATGATCTACTACCCGCTCTGCGCACTGCTGCTCGCGGGTATCCGGGAGATTCTGATCATCTCGACACCACAGGATACGCCGCGCTTCGAACAGCTACTCGGCGACGGCAAGCAGTGGGGTATCGAGATCAGCTACGCGGTGCAACCAAGCCCCGATGGCCTGGCCCAAGCCTTCATTATCGGCGCCGATTTCGTTGGGGATTCGCCCTCAGCGCTCGTCCTCGGCGACAACATATTTTACGGGCACGACCTCCAGCGCCGACTGGAAGCTGCGGACGCGCGAACAACTGGCGCAACCGTGTTCGCCTACCCGGTGCACGATCCGGAACGCTACGGGGTAGTGGAATTTGACGCTGACGGCCATGCAATAAGCCTTGAGGAGAAGCCCAAGGCACCGAAGAGTCGCTACGCGGTGACGGGCCTCTATTTCTACGACCAGCAGGTCGTCGAGTTCGCGCGTAACCTCAAGCCCTCGCCACGAGGCGAGCTTGAGATTACAGACCTGAACAGGATTTACCTCGAAAAGGGGCAGATGGATGTACAGGTGATGGGGCGCGGTGACGCTTGGCTCGATACCGGCACGCACGATAGTCTGATCGAGGCAGGTCAGTTCATCCAGACGCTAGAGAAACGCCAGGGCCTGAAGATCTGTTGTCCTGAGGAAATTGTCTGGCGGCAGAAGTGGATCGATAACGCTCAACTGGCCGCCCTTGCGAAGCCACTCGGGAAAAGTGGCTACGGCCAATACCTATCCCGAATTCTTGAAGACAAGGTGTTCTGATGCAGGTGACCGCTACTGCACTCCCCGATGTGCTGATCCTAGAACCGACGGTATTCGGCGATTCGCGCGGTTTCTTCATGGAGAGCTTTAACGCGAACACGTTCCGTGAAGCCACCGGGCTCGACGTGCAATTCGTGCAGGACAATCACTCACGCTCGACGCGAGGAGTACTGCGCGGTCTGCACTACCAGCTGCAGCAGCCGCAGGGCAAGCTGGTACGGGTTCCGCGAGGCCGCGTGTTTGACGTGGCGGTGGATATGCGCAGATCCTCGCCGAACTTTGGTAAATGGGTCGGCGTCGAGCTGAGCGAAGACAACCACCGACAGTTGTGGATTCCGCCAGGCTTTGCGCACGGTTTCGTGGTGCTGTCGGACTCAGCCGATTTTCTTTACAAGACCACGGACTACTACGCGCCGGCGCATGAGCGCTGTTTGAAGTGGAATGATCCGACCGTGGGTGTTCAATGGCCACTCGACGGCCTTGAGCCCTCGCTTTCGGGGAAGGACCAGCAGGGTAGTGCGCTAGCCGATTGCGATAGTTTCGACTGACGCCCGCTCGCCTTTGACATCATCTGCGCCGAGGTCAGCCTCGCGGTTAACTGCTGATGGACATGAAAAAAAACGCCGACAATATGTTGGCGTTTTGCTTTTGCAGCCATCGAACCGCCTCAGCGTCTCGGTTTGCGCATCAAGGTCGACTTGCCGAAGAGGCTTTCGATCAGGTCCACGGCGAGTAGCGCCGTCTGATTCTGGCGGTCGAGGGCGGGGTTGAGTTCGACGACGTCGAGGGATCCCAGCATGCCGGTGTCGGCGATCATTTCCATGCACAGTTGTGCTTCGCGGTAGGTGGGGCCGCCGCGAACTGTTGTGCCAACGCCGGGGGCGATTTCCGGATCGAGGAAGTCGACGTCGAAGCTCACGTGCAGGTGGGTGTCGGGGTCCAGATCGTCCAGGGCGAGTTCCATCGCTGCGCGCATGCCGGCTTCGTCGATGAAGCGCATGTCGAAGACCTCGAGGTTCTTGGTGTGCACGAGGCGTTTTTCACCTTCGTCGACACTCCGGATTCCGATTTGCCGAATGCAATCCGGCTCAATCGCGGGCGTCTGACCACCGATCTCGATCAAGGCTTTCGGCCCGAGCCCGCACAGGCAAGCCACCGGCATGCCGTGGATGTTTCCACTCGGCGTGATCTCGCTGGTGTTGAAGTCGGCGTGAGCGTCCAGCCACAGGATGCGTAGCTTGCGGCCCGTCTCACGGCAGCGACGGGCGACGGCGCTGATCGAGCCGATCGCGAGGCAGTGGTCACCGCCGAGCATGATCGGTAGCCGGTCGCGTTGAAGTTCGCCATAGATCGCGTCGTGCACGGCGCGGTTCCATGCGACGACTTCGTCGAGGTGACGATAGCCCTCAACCGGCGGCAGCCAAGGATTCTTCGGGCCGGCGATATTGCCGCGGTCTTCGACGTCGAGGCCGTGGCGCTGCAGCATCGGTCCGATATCCGCCACGCGCAGGGCCTCGGGGCCCATTGAAGCGCCACGGCTACCTGCGCCGATGTCGGTGGGTGCGCCAATCAGGCTGATGCGAGTTTTCATGTTCGGGCGAGCGGGCAGGTGAGCGATGCGTGATTTCACTCCGACAAGCTGATCCGCGCAATCGCCCTTGCGACATGAACGTCCGAGATCTGCGACGCGCGGTGTGACTCCGCGCGCTTCGGACCGATACAATTACCCGCTTTACCGAATTCGAGAGCCGCCGTGTCTGATCGCCTTGCCGTGTTGCCGCAGTACCTTTTGCCGAAGCAGGCGCTGACGTCGCTCGCGGGGCGCTTTGCTTCGTGGCACGGCGGCAGTCTGACGCAGGCCGTTATTCGTCGTTTCGTCGCACGCTATGGGGTCAACATGGGGGAAGCCGCCAACCCCGATATTTCGAGCTACGCGAGCTTCAATGACTTCTTCACCCGCGCATTGAAGGCTGACGCGCGGCCATTGGCTGAAGCCGACCTGATCTGCCCGGTGGATGGTGCGATCAGCCAGTTTGGCGCCGTCGAGCGCGACCAGATCTTCCAGGCCAAGGGGCACAGCTACAGCACGACGGCACTGGTTGGTGGTGACGCGGCGCTGGCGGCCGAGTTTCAGGACGGCCATTTCGCAACGCTGTATCTGAGCCCGCGCGACTATCACCGCATCCACATGCCCTGCGCCGGTCGGCTGACGCGGATGATCCATGTGCCGGGCGATCTGTTCTCGGTGAACCCGACGACGGCGCGCGGCGTTCCCGGGCTCTTCGCACGTAACGAACGCGTCGTCTGCGTCTTTGAATCGGAGCATGGTCCGTTCGTGCTGACGCTGGTCGGCGCCACCATCGTGGGCAGCATGGCCACCGTTTGGCACGGCGTGGTGAATCCGCCACGCCCCGGCGTCGTCCGCGAGTGGACCTACGCCGACACGCCAGTGGTGCTGGAGCAGGGCGCCGAGATGGGGCGCTTCCTGCTTGGGTCTACGGTCGTGATGCTGTTTCCGAAAGGCCCCTTGCGCTTCAACCCCACTTGGGCGCCGGGCGGCGCGCTGCGCATGGGCGAGGCGATGGCCAGCCGGGGTTGAGCCCGGCTGTCGGTCCTACTCGTGGCGCAGCGCTTCGATCGGATCGAGCTGCGCCGCACGCCGCGCCGGCATGAAGCCAAACACCACGCCAACGGCCGCCGCGAAACCAAACGCGATCAGGTTGATGCTCGTGTCGAAATTGAAGGGCACGTTCATCGCGCCGGCCATGGCTGCTGACGCGACCAGCGCCAGGAGCACACCGACCAGGCCGCCGAGCGAAGACAGCGTCACCGCTTCGACCAGGAACTGCCACAGCACTTCGCGTGGCAGTGCGCCGATTGCAAGGCGGATGCCGATTTCCCGCGTACGCTCGGTGACGGACACCAGCATGATGTTCATGATGCCGATCCCACCCACCAGCAAGCTCACGCCCGCCACAGCGCCGAGCAGCGATGTCATGACCCGGGTGGTGGAACTGAGCGCCTGAGCGATCTGGCGCGTATCCATCACCGAGAAGTCGTCGGATTCATTGGCAGCAAGATTGCGCAGTTCGCGCATCACCGCGCTGATCTCTGCAACCAGCACATCACCATCGACACCATCCTTGCCGGACACATAGATCTGCCCGACTTGCTGCGTGCCCTGGCGGCCCGCCAAGCGGCGCTGCAGCGTGGTGATCGGAAGAATGATCGTGTCGTCCTGATCCATCCCGAACGAAGACTGGCCCTTCGTCGCAAGGACGCCGATCACCTCGCAGGCCATCGTGTTGACGCGCAATTTGGCACCGACCGGATCTTCGTTTCCGAACAACTCCTTGCGCACCGTGTTGCCGATTGCGCACACCGCACGTCCGCTGCGCACATCGGCGGCACTGAAGGCGCGGCCACTGGCGATTTCGCGATTGGCAATCGGGAAGTACTCAGGCGTCGTGCCAATGACGCTGGTCGTCCAGTTCTTCTGCTGGTAGACGATGCTGACGGAGCGGTTCGTGACCGGGGCGACCGATTCAATGCTCGATACGCGATCCGCCAGCGCGCTTGCATCGGTCATCTTGAAGCGCGCCACGCCCCCCTGAGGCATGCCGATGGCGGCACCCGGACGCACGATGATCAGGTTGCTGCCGAGGCTCGCCACCTGTGCCGTCACCGCATCGGTGGCACCTTGGCCAACGGTCACCATCGTGATCACTGCGGCAACGCCGATCACAATGCCAAGCACCGTCAGGAAGGCGCGCATCAGGTTGCGGCGGATCTCGCGTAGCGCAAGAAGTAGGGCGTTCAGTAGCATCACGCGCCCCCTGGCGGCAGTGAGTCCGCGTCGATGCGGCCGTCTTTCACACGGACGACGCGCTGTGCGTGCGCCGCGATGTCGGTTTCATGCGTCACCATCAGCACGGTAATGCCGCGCTCGGTGTTCAGGCGGGTGATCAACGCCATCACGTCGTCACTCGTCTGCGTATCGAGATTGCCGGTGGGTTCGTCGGCAAACAAAACCAAGGGGTTCGTCACGATCGCGCGGGCAATCGCCACTCGCTGCTGCTGCCCGCCCGAAAGCTCTGATGGCGTGTTACGGAGTTTGCCTTCCAAACCCACCGCGGCCAGAGCCTCCGCGGCCAAGGCGTCGCGCTCCTTGCGCGGCATGCCTCGGTAAAGCAGCGGCAACTCGACGTTTTCCAGCGCTGAGGTGCGGGCAAGCAGGTTGAAGCCCTGAAAGATGAAGCCGTGATGGTGCCGCCGCAGCAACGAGCGCTGAATGCTGTCGAAGCGCTCGACATGCTGGCCATCGAAAACGTATTCGCCCGTCGTCGGCGTATCAAGGCAACCGAGAATGTTCATCAAGGTGGATTTACCTGAGCCGCTCGGGCCCATGACCGCGACGAACTGCCCGCGCGGGATTTCCAGATCGATACCGCGAAGCGCTTCAAAACGCGCCTCGCCCTGGCCGTAGGTCTTGGTGATGCCGGACAGTCGGAACAGCGGCTCGGGCGCGATGCTGGATTCCGTCATTTCTTGCGAGTCTCCGCGCGCTGCTCGGTAATCACTTCGAGACCGTCCTCAATGCCAGTGCCACTGACTTCGACCATGCGGCCATCGGTGAGTCCCACGGTCACTTTGATCGGCTGCGGGCGCTCATCGCGCAAGACCCATAGGGTTTGCTCACTGCCTTGCGCGAGCGGCCGGTTGCGCGAGGCAGCGTTCGCTGCGGGGCGAGGCGGGCGGGGCGGTTTGGGGATCAGGCTTGAGAGCAGCCCGCCGCCCTCGGTAGCGGCAGCCTCGGTGCGCGGCTTGAAACGCAGCGCCGTGCCAGGCACGAGCAGCACACCTTTGCGCTCGGCGATGCGGATATCCGCAGTGGCGGTCATGCCTGGGCGCAGGGTGAGATCCTTGTTGCTGACTTGCAGTTCGGTCTTGTAGCTCACCACGTTCTCGACCAAGGTCGAGCCGTACTGAACCTTGGTGACCTTTGCCGCGTAGTTGCGATCCGGCCAGGCGTCGACCGTGAACGAGGCGGGCTGATCGTCGTGCACCTTGCCGACGTCAGCTTCGGCCACATCCACTTTCAGACGCATTTGCGCGAGGTCCTCGGCCAGCACGAACAACTCCGGCGCAGTGAACGAGGCCGCTACGGTCTGGCCCGGGTCGATCTTGCGCGTCAGCACCACACCATCGATCGGCGAGCGGATTGCAGCCTTGCCAAGATCGGTCTCGTTGGTGCGCAGGGCTGCTTCGGTTTCGGCAACACTAGCCCGGGCCGAAGCCACATCCGCCCGAGCACGCGCCGCGGTAGCACGTGCCGTATCGAGCTCGCTCTTGGCCGGCACCTTGCCGCCCGAGAGTTTCGCCACTTCCTCTTGCCGTGCGAGCGTGGCTTCGCTTTCCACTTGCGTCGCCTGCGCCTGTTCCAGCTTGGCGCGCGCCGCAGCGAGCACGGCGCGGGCCTTTTCGGTCTGATCGCGCAGCTTTGAGATATCGAGCACGGCGAGTGTTTGCCCCTTGCGCACCCGATCATTCGTATCGACGAGCACCTGCGCGACTGTGCCAGAGAGTTCGGAGCCCACGGTCACCTGATTCGTTGGCTCCAACTTGCCTGTGGCCGTAACGGTCACCACGAGATCGCCACGCTTGACGGCGACGGTGTTGAACTTTGGCGCGCCATTGCCGGCGACCAGGGCCCGAATCCCAAAGCCGATAGCGCCAAGCACAACGAGCGCGATTGCTGCGACCACGATCACACGGCGGCGCGACCATGCGCCATCCTTGGCGGCGATGTGAAGAATCTTGCGGGTATCAACCATTGATTGAATCTCCAACGGCGGGCGTCTTGCCCGCTGCTTCGGGCGACCATCCGCCACCCAGTGCCTTGTATAGATTGACCAGCGCTTTGGCGCGCTCGCCTTGTGCCGAAGTCTGCTGATCCTGCAGCGACAGGAGGGTGCGCTGGGTGTCGAGCAGAATCGACAGATCGATCAAGCCCGCCTTGTAGCGTTGCGATGCAAGTTGTTCCGCCTCACTAGCGGCCGCGGTCGCGGTGTCCAGACTCGCCAAACGCGTGTTGGTCGTGCGCCATGCCACGAGCGCGTTCTCGACTTCACTCAGGGCTGTCAGGACCGATGCCTGCCAAGTAATCAGCGCCTGCTGCTGCAAGGCATTCTGAATTGCGATGCTTTGCTTGATTCGGCCCGCATCAAAGATCGGGGCGCTCAGCCCGCCCGCAATGCTGGCCAACACGGCTTCGGGGCGGAACAGATCGCCTGCACTGAGTGCATCGACACCTATCGAGCCACTCAAGACCAGTTTCGGATAGCGGGCCGCCTCCGCTTCGCCAACACGTGCCGTCGCAGCGGCCAATTGGCGCTCGGCAGCGACAAGATCGGGGCGTTGTTGCAGGGTCTGTGCCGGAATACCAAGCCCGAGCGCAAACTGGAAGTCGGGCAGGGCGCGGCGTGGCCCCACAAGGCCATCAATTGCACCCGGAGGCTTGCCTGCCAGCAGCGCCAACTGATTCCGAGCCTCCGAAATGCTGCGCTCAACACTCGGCAAAGCCGCTCGCGCCTGCTCGAGGCTGCTCTTGGATTGAGCGACGTCGAGGGTGGAGGTCAGTCCAGCCTGTTCGCGCCAGCGGGTGATCTGGTCGGTTTCATCACGGCTGGCGAGTGTCGCCTGGAGCACCGCCAGCCGATTCTCGGCCGTACGGAGATCGATGTAGGCACTCGCTACGGCCGCCACCAGACTTACCCGGGCTGCATACAGATCCGCCTGGGCCGCATCGACGTCGGCCTCAGCAGCCTCCACAGCACGACGTTTGCCACCGAAGAGATCAATCTCCCAGCTCAAGTCGGCTGAGGCCGAATAGCTGCGAGTGGTGAGCGTCTGATCGTTCGGGCGTGACGCCTGATTCCGCGCATTCGCTGAAGCATCGATTTCCGGCAGTTGCCCGGCCTTGGTCAGCCCGCGTCGCGCACGTACTTCCTCAAGCCGCGCTAGCGCGCTTTGAAGGTCCGTACTGCCCGAAAGCGCAGCGTCCACCAATGCGTTGAGGCTCGGATCATCGAATTGCTGCCACCAACGCGCCAGCAGCGCCGGTGTCGCCGGGCGGCTAACCGAATCGGCAGCCTGCGATTGCCAGACCGGATATTCGACAGGCGTAGGCGTGCGGTAGTCCGGTCCCACGCTGGCGCAGGCAGACAAGCCGAGTGCAAGAATGGCGGCGCAAACACGGCGCGGATTGAACGGTGGCAGACCGGATGCACGTGGCACAAACGGTGCCGCGCGAGTACTGCGGTTCTTCAGTAAAGGCATGAATCAAGAATAGCCTTTACGCCCAATCAGAATGCTTCCCGCGCGTAGCAAACGCGAACTCAGTATGGCCAGTTGCGACTGATCGGGTGGGCGCTAACAAACAGATACATCCCAACCACACAGACTTTGGTGGACATAATACAGATTATGCGGCCTTTGCCAGCGGTGCCGTTCTTACCAAAACGGCGTTCTGGTCACGGACAAATCCGATCTGCTCCAGGACAAAACCATCTGATCCAGCCGTTCTGGCCAAAACGACCTGATCCAGTTTGACCGACAAGCATCTACTCACGGACAAAACCGATCTGATCCGGAAAGAAAAGCTGACGCCATAACAACGGCTTACGAACGGCTTCAATCGGAGCGCTGGCGGCGCACGCTAGGTCACCCGTTCACGAACCGCTTCGAGCGCTCGACGATATGCGGCACATCGCGCCAATTCCGTTCCCGAATAATCAAAGACTGAATCGCCCCGACTTCCCTAGACAGTTTTCTGCTTGTTGAAATACCGCTGTTCGAACTCGACCGGAGACATGTTCTCGGCGTGACTATGCCGACGTTTCGGGTTGTAGAACAACTCGATGTAGTCGAAGACATCGCGCCGAGCGTCCTCTCGGGTCGCGTAGATCTTTTGGCGAATCCGTTCTCGTTTGAGTAGTTGGAAGAAGCTCTCTGCGACTGCATTGTCGTGGCAGTTGCCGCGCCGGCTCATGCTCCCCACAAGATTGTGGTGCCTTAGGAAGTCCTGCCAGTCGTAACTGGAGAACTGGCTACCTTGGTCCGAGTGCACGATGACGGAGGTGTCCGGCTTGCGTCGCCAGACGGCCATCAGCAACGCATTGAGTGCCAGATCCCGATGCATACGCGGCCCCATCGACCATCCAATAACTTGGCGCGAGAACAGGTCGAGCACCACCGCAAGGTAAAGCCAACCTTCGAAGGTCCGGATGTAGGTGATGTCGGTGACCCATGCCTTGTTAGGCGCCGTGGGTGAGAACTGGCGGTCGAGCGCATTCGGATGGACGATTGCCGGTCGTCCGCCATAGTGGCCGCGCCGGCGCGAATAGCCTGTTTGCGCACGCAGCCCTTCGACCCGCATCAGCCGAGCCACCGATGCTTGCCGCATTGTTCGCCCATCTCGCGCAGATCATCATGGATCTTGCGATAGCCATACACGGCGCCCGACTCAAGCCACGCGTGCTTGATCAGCCCCAGGAGCCGACGATCCTCGCGGCTCCTAGGACTTTCGTGGCATCGACTCCACGCATAGAACCCGCTTGGATGGACGCCAATGACCTTGCACATCCGTCGCACCACGAACTCGCTTTGATGGGCCTGGATGAACGCGTACTTCACCCGGACTGCTTGGCAAAGTACGCGGCGGCTTTTCTTAGGATGTCGCGCTCTTCGGTGACGCGTTTGAGTTCGCTCTTCAAACGACGGAGCTCCGCACTCTCGGCATCCGCCTTCGCCCGCTCCGGCGCGGGCGCACTATAGCGCTTGATCCATTGGTACAGGCTGTGTGTGGAGACCCCCAGCCGCGCCGCCACCTCCGCAACGGCATGCCCTCGATCGGTGACCAGCTTCACCGCTTCAACCTTGAACTCTTCTGTGTAACGCGCCGTACCCATGACACCTCCTTGTACGCCTCAGTGTGAGGCAAGAATGTGTCTAAGGAGTCCGGGGCGATTCAGTTCGTGTTTCCGTCCGCTGCCGTACGTCCCTGGGGCGATAGCGACCGTCTGGTGCGCTGGCACGCATCCCCTTCAACGATCCAGAGAGCATTTAAGGCCGCGGTGAGAAAATCTCAGGTCAACAAGCATGTCAGCGTTCACACGCTTCGCCACTCGTTTGCAACCCATTTGCTTGCTGCAGGCACCGACATTCGTACCATCCAGTTGCTGCTTGGACACCGCAATCTGCAGACGACGATGATCTACACCCATGTCGAGGCGGCGGTTCGTACCGTAAAGAGTCCGTTCGACCTGCTTTGAGCGATGGCGCCCGGGGCCCTTGACCCGCCGCGGGCGCCACGTTCGCCGGAACTCCAGTGCCCGCAGCCATAAAGCGGTCGTTTGAATGTCTGCTCGCGCGCAAACCGGACCACATATCCCTCTTGGCAATGAAGTTCCGCTATGGGTCGGATTCTCACGCCGACGGGTTTTCAAAGCTGACGGTCGAGAACCGTCTGCTCGTAAGCGCTTGAACGTCGGCTTTGGGCTAGCTCCTCACAAACCTGGGATCCCAAAGCTGCCGGTCGAGAGCATCTCGATCGTCGGCGCCTGAACGCCCGCGAAGGCCGAACACCCCTCGATGATCAAACACAACGAGCGACCGATCTGATCGGTAACCCGCGAGTAGACGGTTAGCCATACGAAGGCTCGCAGCAGGTCGGTTTCTGTCAGCGAACTGGCGAGCTCCTGATCGTCCTGAAGCGGGAACATACAGGCGCCCGGGACAGCGCAGCGTGGGTCACCAAACAGACGGCCTACGACTACTAAAAGGAGTTGCCCAGCTTCTTTTGGTAGTCGTCTCGACCGTATGCAGATTCCGAAGCCAACCGCCTAGCGAACAGCAACTTCCGACCTTGATCACGTTGCGGACTGCGCAGCCTTGGCCGTCGCTTCGATACGGCGGGCACGGCGCACGCAATGCACACCCCAAACCTCTGTCACCGATACATGCTGCTCCGAGTCGTAACGCCGGACTTGGCACCCCCTAACCCATTGTTCTGGCCCCCTGAAGCGCGCCCGATGTTGGCCGAGTTGCATGATGTCTTCAACCGAAGAGCGCGCAAATGGTCGAACGCGCCGCGGGATATCAAGCGCTTCGATCAACCGGATCAACTGAGATTTGTCCATGGGAAATCGGGCGAACAGCGCTCGGACCAGGTGCGTTTTGTCTGTAGACAATTGAAACAGTCTTACAAACGCATATTCTTCAAAGCGCTCGCCCGCTAGTTAGATCAGGTGGGGTTTGTGCGTTACCACTGATCCTTTGTGCGATTTGGCCCCGCAACCCGCGCGCGTCACACCTTACCCAAAGCGCGGGCAGCTGCTGAAGCCGCCGCCGTTCGCGTTTCCACGCCCAGCTTTTCGAAGATGTGTTCGAGATGCTTGTTTACCGTACGCGGGCTCATGCCGAGGATTTCGCCGATATCGCGATTGGTCTTCCCACGCGCCACCCACAGCAGAACTTCGCTCTCCCGCGCAGTCAGCTCGGCAGCGGCACGCTTGCTCGCGCCCGTGCCCGCGGCGGTGAGCGCGAAGACCGTGATGGCCTGTGCCGACTCACTCACTCGCCGCGCTTGCAGGGCGCCATTTGAAAGCGAAAGCGACGTGCTAGTCTGCTCGCCCAGCCCAGTCAGGAGCCCCGCCAGATGAGGCGGCATTCTGAGCCCTTCGTTGAGGTTCAAGCCCGGCTCCAGCGCGCTGAGCAGCTGCCGCGCAGCGTTGTTGCACCACAGAAGTTGCGAGGTTTCGTCCACCGCCAGCATGGCATTGCTGCTGGCGTTCACCGCCTCGCGCGTGGCGCGCACCAGGCGCGCGGTACGGGTGTGGGCCTGCAGCCGCGCGATCACTTCGGGCGGCGACACCGGCTTGGTGACGTAATCATTACCGCCCACCGCAAAGCCCCGCACGATGTGTTCGGTTTCGCCCAGGCCGGTCATGAAAATAACCGGAATGTCCTCGCTCAGATCGCGGATCCGCTCGCAGGCTTCAAAGCCATCCATGCCGGGCATCTGCACGTCGAGCAGAATCGCTCCCGGAAGGTGTTTGGCCAGATATGCAAGCGCCAGCGCCCCGCTGGCGGCAGTGTGCACCTGAAGGCCAACGGCCCCTAGTTCGAGCGATAGCAGTGCCAACGCATCAGCGCTGTCATCCACAAGCAGTACGTCACAGGCTTCTTCAACTGAATGCATGGTCTTGCAAGGTCTGGCTGAGGGTTGCGGTAAGCGCGGCATCATCAGTGCCGATCAGCGCCAGGGAGCGTGCGGCCCAGGGTGCGAGGTCAGGGCTGTCGTCGCCCAATTCTTCAAGCCGCGCCCGCAACGCTCGCGGGTAGCCGCCAGCGGCCAGCGCCAGCAGTTCTCGCAGCACATCGGGGCCGGGCGGGACGATGCGTGGCGCTGCCGCCGGCGCGGCGTGCAACCACTCGATGCCCAGCGCACTGCGCACCTGTTCAAGCAGATCCGCCTCGGCCACCGGTTTGGTGACAAAGCCATTGCAACCGCTCTGCGCCCGCGCCTGCTCGGTGTTGTCATGCGCGTTGGCCGACACCATCACGATCGCGAGTGTGCTATGCCCGGCTTCGCGCAGTTGGCGGCAGATCACCCATCCGGTGGTGTCACGCAGGCTGATGTCGAGCAGCAGAAGATCCGGCGTGCGCTCGGCCAGCACCGCAAGGCAAGCGGCGCCGCTATCGACTTCTTCGATGAGAAAGCCGAGCGGCTGCAGCATCGCGCGCAGCACGCCACGATGGGCCGCTTCATCGTCCACGATCAGCACATGCTGCCGCCGCCCAAGGTAGCCACAGACCGGCGCAGCCAACGCACTGACTTCGACGCTCGGCAAGGTCGGCAGGTAGAGCCGCACGACGAAACGGCTCCCTTCGCCCCGCTTGCTGTAGAGCTGAATGTCACCGCCCATCAATTCAACGAGCAGACGCGTGATGGTGAGCCCGAGCCCGGTACCCTCCGCCCCCACCCGGCCGGCGCCACGTTCGAAGGGCTGGAAGATGCGCTCATGCTCGGCCGCATCGATGCCGACCCCGGTGTCGATCACCTCGATGTGCGCAATCTCGCGGCGGTAGCGCACACGCAGGCAAACCTGGCCGTGCTCGGTGAATTTGACCGCGTTGCCCAGCAGGTTGATGAGGATCTGGCGCAAGCGCTTGGGGTCGGCATGCACGCGCTGCGGCAAGTGGCCGCGCGCCTCGTAGTGAAAGCTGAGGCCGGAGCTTTCGGCCAGCGGGCGGAACATCTTGACGATTTCGGTAAAGAATTCCTCCAGGTACAGCCCTTCCTGCTCCAACCGCAGCTTGCCCGCCTCGATGCGCGACAGATCGAGCAAGCCATCGACCAGGCTGGCGAGGTGTTCGCCGCTGCGGTGGATGGTGCTGACCGCATCACGCAAGCCGCCCGCCAGCGCCTGCTGGCGCAAGAGCACCTGCGAATAGCCGAGGATGCTGTTGAGCGGCGCGCGCATCTCGTGGCTCATGCCGGTAACGAAGCGGCTCTTGGCAAGGTTGCCGCTTTCGGCGACTTCCTTCGCTTTCTGCAGCGCGGCGTCGGTCTGGCGGTGGGCATCGATCTCGCGCTGCAAGAGCTGGTTCTGCCGATCCGATTCTTCCTGCGCGACCACCCTGCTCTCGTTCGCCAGCACCAGCCACCAAGCCGCCACCGCGGTAAGCAGGAAGATCCCGGCGAACACCTTCCAGAACAGCGGCGCGAGGTCGGCCGACACCGGGCCGCCGGGATGCAGCAACTCCTGTGCATACAAGAGCCAGAGCATGGCGCCGAACACGCAGACCATGCCGCCAAGCACGAGCGCGAACTGCCCGACGCGACGCGCCATCGGCAGCGACACGCGATGCGGTAGCCAACCGGCCAACAGATCGGCGAGGTGTTCGTGCACCCGCGCGCCGGTCTTGCAGCGGTCGCCGCAACGCGCGTCCAGCGTGCAGCATAGCGAACAGATCGAGCCACCGTAGGCCGGACAGTGCGCCATGTCGTCCGATTCGAACTTGTTGCGGCATATCGCGCAGCGCATCACGCGGTGCCGCGGCCCGAAGTCCACCGGCGTGCGCGCAATCGTGTAACGCTGCCGCGTGAGCAGCGAAATCAGCGGCGCGGCGAGCAGCGACACCAGCAAGGCGATACCTGTGGAGGCCGGGCGCAGGCCCTCGCCGAACAGCCCCACGTAGACCGCCACAGACAGCACCGACGCAATCACCATAGCGCCGAAACCGGAGGGGTTGATGTCGTACAGGTAGGCGCGGCGGAATTCGATGGTTCTGGGCGAGAGGCCCAGCGGTTTGCTGATCACCAGATCGGCCACCACCGCGCCGACCCAGGCCACTGCAAGGTGTGCATAGAGGCCCAGCACCTGCTCGATCGCTTCGAATACGCCCATCACCATCAGCAGCACCGCGATCAGCACGTTGAAGGCCAGCCACACCACACGCCCCGGATGGCTGTGCGTCAGCCGTGCGAAGAAGTTGGACCAGGCGAGCGACCCGGCGTAGGCGTTGGTGATGTTGATCTTCAGCTGCGACACGATGACGAAAACGCCGGCAAGAAAGATTGCCCCCCCGTGATAGCCGACCACCTCCCGGAAGCCGATCAGGTACATCTGCATCGGTTCGAGCGCACGCGACAGTGGCATTTCGTGCTGCAAGACAAGGAAGGCCAGGAAGGCGCCGCCGACCATCTTGGCCGCGCCCATCAGGATCCAGCCCGGCCCGGCCACGATCACTGCCAGCCACCAGTGCAGCTTGCGGCCAGGCGTGGGCTCCGGCATGAAACGCAGGAAGTCCACCTGCTCGCCAATCTGCGCGATCAGCGATGCCGCCACCGTGGCTGCCGCACCGAACGCAGCCCATGAGAATTCATCGCTGCCGGCGCTGCTGCCGTTGAGCGAACTGAAGGCGACGAAGGCCTGCGGGTTCTTGATCGCCACCGCGATGAAAGGCAGGACCAGCAGCAGCAGCCACACCGGCTGGGTCCATATCTGCAGACGGCTGATCAGGGTGACGCCGTGGGTCACCAACGGCACCACGATCAGTGCACTGAGCAGGTAGCCCACGCCGCGTGGCAGGCCAAACCAGAGCTCGAAGGCCTGCGCCATGATCGCCGCTTCGATGGCAAAGAAGATGAAGGTGAAGCTGGCGTAGATCAGCGAGGTGATCGTGGAGCCGAGATAACCAAAGCCCGCACCACGCGCCAGCAGATCCATGTCGAGCCCGTGGCGCGCAGCGCGATACGCAATCGGCAGACCGGTGAGGAAGATCACCAGGCTGACCACGGCGATCGCCCACATTGCGTTGGTGAAACCGTAGCTCAGGGTGATGGCTGCACCAATCGCCTCCAGTGCAAGGAAGGACACTGCACCAAAAGCGGTATTCGCGACGCGGAACTCGCTCCATTTTCGGAAACTGCGCGGCGTGAAACGCAGCGCGTAGTCCTCCAGCGTTTCGTCCGACACCCAGCGGTTGTAGTCCCGCCGCACCTTCATGATGCGCTGTACCGGCTGCGCTTTGGCGACTTCCTGGTCCACCCGTAATCCCTCTGAAACGCGCGCGTCGACGCCAATGTTCACGCCGGAAGCACGCAAGCGGCGTGCCCGATTGCGTGCAGTCTGTGGCGCCGATTCTGGTGTGCGCAGTGCGTATGCGCAGTACGTCAAATGACTTATTTCGCGTCTCCGCCCCTGCTCCCAAAGTGCGTTCCAACAACGCAGCACATCACGACCGCCGCGGCGGCCAGTGCGGAACCAGAAACCCGGCTGCGTTGCTTTGAAGCCCGCGTTCATCAGGAGAGACCATCATGCGTGACCACGCTTCGCCCAAGCCCCGATCCACCCTCCGCCGCCATCTCTTGCAGGGCATCGTCACCCTGCCGCTGATTGGTCTGTCTGCCGTAGGCCAAGCCGCGCCGCCGGCCACCGCAGTGGTGAACACGACCAAGCTGGCGGTGACCGACACCGAAGTCACCGTCGGCCAGCTTCACTCGGCCACCGGCACCATGGCGATCTCGGAAATCGGCTCGATCCAGGCCGAACAACTGGCGATCGACCAGATCAACGCGATGGGCGGCGTGCTCGGCCGCAAGATCAAGGTGATCAAGGAAGACGGCGCATCTGACTGGCCGACCTTCGCCGAAAAGTCAAAGAAACTGCTGATCAACGACCGCGTCGCAGCAGTGTTCGGCTGCTGGACATCTGCCTCGCGCAAGGCGGTGCTACCGATCTTCGAGAAGGAAAACGGGATGCTCTACTACCCCACCTTCTACGAGGGCCTGGAGCAATCCAAGAACGTGATCTACACCGGCCAGGAAGCGACCCAGCAGATTCTTTGGGGCCTCGACTGGGTGTCGAAGGAGAAGAAGGCGAAGACCTACTTCCTCGTCGGCTCTGATTACATCTGGCCGCGCACCTCGATGAAGATCGCGCGCAAGCACATCGAGGGCCACCTTGCCGACAGCAAGGTCGTGGGCGAGGAGTACTACCCGCTCGGTCACACCCAGTTCAACTCGCTGATCAACAAGATCAAGGCGGCCAAGCCAGACGTCATCTTCATCGCGGTGGTGGGTGGCTCGAACGTGTCCTTCTACAAGCAGCTCAAGGCTGCGGGCGTGACGGACGCGAAGCAGACGCTGCTGACGATCTCGGTCACCGAAGACGAAGTGCTGGGTATCGGTGGCGAGAACATGGCCGGCTTCTATGCCTCGATGAAGTACTTCCAGTCGCTCGACAACGCCAACAACAAGGCCTTCGTGCAGGCCTTCAAGGCCAAGTACGGCGCCAAGGCGGTGATTGGCGATGTGACGCAGGCGGCCTACCTGGGCCCGTGGTTGTGGAAAGCAACCGTCGAGAAAGCGGGCAGCTTCGATGTCGACAAGGTCGCCGCAGCGTCCAAGGACATCGAGTTCAAGGGCGCGCCTGAAGGCTACGTGAAGATCCACGCCAACCATCACCTGTGGAGCAAGACACGTATCGGCCAGGCCCAGGCTGACGGCCAGTTCAAGGTGGTCGCCGAGTCGCCGGACCTGATCGAGCCGAATCCTTTCCCCAAGGGTTACCAGTAACAGCCTGACCCGTCACCCCTGCCCACGCGGATCGGGGTGACGGCCGCCTCGCGGCAACGCAAACGCACTTCACTCTGAACTTGGGAGGTAAGCACCATGGCATTCGCCGACATGCTCAACATCGGAATGATGCAAGGCTTCGCAGGGCTTAGCCTGTTCGCGGTGCTACTGCTGATGGGCCTTGGTCTGGCGATCATCTTCGGCCAGATGGGGGTGATCAACATGGCGCATGGCGAGTTCATGACGCTGGGCGCCTACACCATCTTCCTGTTCTCCTCGCTCTCCGAGAGCTTATTCCCCCAATTCACACAAACGTATTTTCTGGTCGCCATCGTCGCGGCCTTCTTTGTCACTTTCCTGGCAGGCTGGTTCGTCGAGTGGGCCTTGATTCGCCACCTCTACAAGCGCCCGCTCGATACGCTGCTAGCCACCTGGGGCGTCTCGCTCGGCATGCAACAGTGCTTCCGCAGCTTCATCGGCCCCAAGGAAGTGAGTCCTACCCTGCCCGACTGGCTGATGGGTTCCTGGTCGCCGCATGAGGGGCTCGACATCCCGATCAACGGCCTCTTCGTGATGGCCCTGACGCTTGTCGTCACCGGCGGCATATTGCTGGCCCTCTACAAATCCCGCTGGGGCCTGCGCGTGCGGGCCACGGTTGCCAACCGCGCGATGGCCAACGCGATCGGCATCAATACCAAGAAGACCGACCGCCTGACCTATGCCATCGGCTGCGGCATCGCAGGCGTTGCGGGTGCAGCCTTCACCACGATCGGTTCGACCGGCCCCACCAGTGGTTCGCTCTACATCGTCGATGCCTTCCTGGTGGTCACCTTCGGGGGTGCTGCCAGTCTGCTTGGCACGGTGGCCTCGGCCTTCGGCATCGCGCAGATGCAATCGATCAGCGAATTCTTCATGACCGGCTCGATGGCCAAGGTGCTCACGCTAATGACCATCGTGGTGATCCTGATGATGCGGCCGCAGGGGCTGTTCGCCTCAAAGATCCGCCGCTAGTCATCGCCCCATGTATCCACCCGGCGCCCGACCTGCACAGCACTTCCGGAGAAACGCATCATGAACAAGATCAAGGCATTCATCGATCAACGTGGCCTCGGCAGTTTCCTCATACTCGCCGCACTGATCCTGGTGGTGTTCCCGCTTGCGATGGACATCTTCCGGCTCAATCTCGTCGGCAAATACCTCACCTACGGCTTCGTCGCCATTGGCCTTGTGATGTGCTGGGGTTACGGCGGCGTGCTGAGCCTCGGCCAGGGGGTGTTCTTTGGCCTCGGGGGCTACGCGATGGCGATGTTCCTCAAGCTCGAAGCGTCCGACCCAATCAGCACGAAGATCCAGTCCACACCGGGCATCCCGGACTTCATGGACTGGAACCAGCTGACCGCGCTGCCGCTGTGGTGGACCCCGTTCAAGTACCTGCCGTTTGCGCTGATCGCGGTGCTGCTGGTGCCCACGCTACTCGCCTTCGTGATCAGCTTTGCGATGTTCAAGCGCCGCGTCGGCGGGGTGTACTTCGCCATCATCACGCAGGCGGTGGCATTGATCCTCTCGGTGCTGATCATCGGCCAGCAGGGTTACACCGGCGGGGTAAACGGCATCACCGATCTGAAGACCCTGCTCGGCTGGGACATCCGCACCAACAGCGCCAAGTACATCCTCTACTTCGCCAACGCCGCGTTGCTGCTCGGCTGCATCTACCTTTGCCTGTGGGTGCAGAAAAGCAAACTCGGCACGCTGTTGCTCGCGATGCGCGACAAGGAAGACCGGGTTCGTTTCTCCGGTTACGACGTGTCGATGTTCAAGGTGTTCGCCTTCTGCCTCGCCGCGATGCTCTCGGCGATTGGCGGCGCGATGTTCACGCTGCAGGTCGGCTTCATGTCACCGAGCTTCGTCGGCATCGTCCCGAGCATCGAGATGGTGATCTTCGCCGCAGTGGGTGGGCGCATGTCACTGATCGGCGCGGTGTACGGCGCCTTGCTGGTGAACTTCGGCAAGACATATTTCTCCGAGAGCTTCCCCGACCTCTGGCTCTTCCTCATGGCGAGCCTCTTCATCGGCGTCGTGATGGCCTTCCCGAACGGACTGGCCGGCGTTTACACCAGCCACGTCAAGCCCTGGCTCGCGCGCCGCAAGGCCACTCAGATCAGATCACAGGCCCTTGCGGAGCCGCCGGCAGACAGCGCGCCGCAAACCGAAGAGGCCGAAATCCCCGGCCTGATCCGCGCCACCTGATCGCATACCTGCTCGTTGAAGGGAGCCTCACATGAGCAATACCGACTTCGTACTCGCGGTGGAAGACCTGACCGTGTCCTTCGATGGTTTCAAGGCGATCGACGCGCTGAACCTCTATGTCGACAAGGGTGAGCTGCGCGTGATCATCGGCCCCAACGGCGCCGGCAAGACCACGCTGCTCGACCTGATCTGCGGCCGCACCGCGGCCAGCGCCGGCAGCATCAAGTTCAAGAACGTGGAGATGACGCGGCTGGCCGAATACAAGCGGGTGCGCTCGGGCATCGGCCGCAAGTTCCAGACGCCTTCGATCTACGAAAACCTCAGCGTGTTCCAGAACCTTGAGGTGTCCTTCCCGCGCGGCCGCGGGGTCTTCGGCGCGCTCGCCTTCAAGTGCGATCAGGAAGTGCGCGACCAGGTGCAGAGCGTGGCCAACGAGATCGGTCTGGGCGACCTGCTAGACATGGAAGCCGGCCTGCTCTCGCACGGCCAGAAGCAGTGGCTGGAGATCGGCATGTTGCTGATGCAGGACCCGGAGCTGTTGATGCTCGACGAGCCGATCGCCGGCATGAGCGCGCGCGAACGCGAACTGACCGCGGACCTGCTCAAACGCATCTGCAAGAACCGCTCGATGATCGTGATCGAGCACGACATGGCCTTCGTTGCGCAGATCGCCCACAAGGTCACCGTGATGCACCAGGGAAAGATCCTCGCCGAGGGCTCGATGGAGAAAGTCCAGCAAGACCCCAAGGTCATCGACGTCTATCTGGGCCACTGAGAAAGGAACCCCAGCATGCTCAACGTATCCGATCTCGTCGTGTGTTACGGCCAGAGCGAAGCCCTGCATGGCATCTCGTTCGAAGCCAACAAGAACGAAACCGTGGCGATCATGGGCCGCAACGGCATGGGCAAGACCACGCTGTTCAAATCGCTGATGGGCGTGCTGCCCACCCGCAGCGGCTCGATCCAGGTGGCGGGGAAGGAAGTCTCGAAAGACGAGAGCTTCCGCCGCGTCGCCAAGGGCATCGCCTATGTGCCGCAAGGCCGGATGATCTTCCCCACTCTCTCTGTCGAAGAAAACATCCAGACCGGGCTGGAGAACGCCGCCATCAAGAAGGTGCCGGACGAGATCTATGCGCTCTTCCCGGTGTTGTGGGAGATGCGCCGCCGCAAGGGCGGCAACCTTTCCGGCGGCCAGCAGCAACAGCTGGCGATCGCACGCGCGCTCGTCACCGATCCGAAGGTGCTGCTGCTCGATGAACCGACCGAGGGGATCCAGCCTTCGATCATCAAGGACATCGCCAAGGCGCTCAACGAGATCCGCAAGATGCGCGAGATCACGATCGTCGTCTCGGAGCAGGTACTGAGCTTTGCGATGGACGTGGCCGACCGCCTCTTCGTCATCGAGGGAGGGCGCCTGGTGCACGAGAGCCCGCGCGCCAGCACCGACGTTGCCCAAATCAAGCAGTTCCTGTCCGTTTAGCCGGCAGCGCCGCGCAGTCAATCAAGCGTTTTCATCGGGAGTTCCGGGGGCGGCCCGAGCGCCGCGCCCGCTTATCAAGGAGGTGTGCCATGCCTGAAACACTCATCAAAGTCGACCTGAAGCAGTCGCCCTACGAGAACGAGAACATCCACAACCGCTGGCATCCGGATATCCCGATGGCCTGCTGGGTCAAGCCCGGAGACGACTTCGTGCTGGAAACCTACGACTGGACCGGTGGCTACATCCAGAACAACGACAGCGCAGACGACGTGCGCGATGTGGATCTTTCCACGGTGCACTTCCTCTCTGGCCCGGTCGGGGTGCACGGCGCCGAGCCGGGCGATCTGCTGGTGGTCGAGCTGCTCGACATCGGCGCCAAGCAGGACAGCCTGTGGGGCTTCAACGGCTTCTTCTCGAAGAACAACGGCGGCGGCTTCCTCGTCGATCACTTTCCGCAGGCGCAGAAGTCGATCTGGGACATCGAGGGCATGTTCACCAAGAGCCGCCATGTGCCCGGTGTGCGCTACGCGGGCCTGATCCACCCTGGCCTGATCGGCTGCCTGCCCGACCCGAAGATGCTGGAAACCTGGAACACGCGCGAAGTGGACTTCATCGCCACCCAGCCCGATCGCGTGCCGCCGCTCGCCAACCCGCCGTTCGCCAAGACCGCGCACGCCGGCAAGGCCAAGGGCGAGGTGGCCGCGAAGATTGCCGCCGAAGGCGCGCGCACCGTGCCGCCGCGCGAACACGGCGGCAACTGCGACATCAAGGATCTGTCGCGTGGCTCGAAGATCTTCTTCCCGGTCTACGTCGAAGGCGCGGGTCTCTCGGTCGGCGATCTGCATTTCTCGCAGGGCGATGGCGAGATCAGCTTCTGCGGCGCGATCGAAATGGCCGGTTGGGTGCACATGAAGGTCTCCCTAATCAAGGGTGGCATGGCCAAGTACGGCATCAAGAACCCGATCTTCAAGCCCAGCCCGATCACGCCCAAGTACGACGACTACCTGATCTTCGAAGGCATCTCGGTCGACGAGCAAGGCAAGCAGCACTACCTCGATGTGCATGTTGCCTACCGCCAGGCCTGCCTCAACGCGATCGAGTACCTCAAGAAGTTCGGCTACTCCGGCGCGCAGGCGTACTCGATCCTCGGCACCGCGCCCTGCCAGGGCCACATCAGCGGCGTCGTCGATATCCCCAACGCCTGCGCCACGCTGTGGCTGCCGACCGACATCTTCGAGTTCGACATCAACCCGAGCGCAGCCGGGCCGGTGAAGTACCTCGACGGTTCGATCGACATGCCGATCTCGCCCGACCTTTAAGCGCATGAGGCCCTCTCCGCGCCGCGGAGAGGGCAAGTTCCACGGATCAGGAGTTGTGCCATGCCTCTCTACGCCTACGAGTGCCCGGACTGCGGCGGTTTCGAGACCCTGCGCAGCATCGCCAGCCGGGACGCGCCCACCTTCTGCCCGCGCTGCGGTACACGCGCCTCACGGGTGCAGACCCTTTCCGCGCTATCGCTGATGGACAGCAATACCCGCAGCGCCCACGCCACCAACGAGCGCGCGCGCCACGAACCCAAGCGATCCAGTACGCATGTTCACGGGCCGGGCTGCGGCTGTGGTAGCGGCATCAGCAAGAGCACCGCAAAAGCGCCCGACGGTAGTAAATCATTCCCGGGAAAACGCCCTTGGATGATCAGCCACTAGAACGCGCTCACCGATAGCAAAAGACCGAATCGCGGTGGGTTCTGAGGACGCACCCACGCTTGAGAACATGGAGGCATGGAGAAATCCCCTAGCTTTCCCTTGGTGCGTACCGCAGACGCTGCATGCCGCGGTCGGGCAGCATGAGGCCGATGCCAGCCTGTGTAATGGCGTCACGGCCGACGAGCCTCAGCACATCATGGACCTAGAGCGCAAGTTGCGCGAGCTGCGCAAGGCGAACGAGATCCTCAAGCCGGCCAGCTTGTTTCTTGCGCAGGCGGAACATTGGCTCCAGAGCAGTTCAACGCACATCGAGTGCGTATTCGAAAAATCACGCCCCCAATCGAGCTTGCATGGCTCCGAGTGTACGACCGACGCTACGGTCAGGCCTATCGCGTGCTCCAGAAAAGCCGCTGCATTGCGATGGTCTCGGCGGCAATCTCGTCGACGGGGCCAATCAGCTTCACCGGCTTCTGCGAGTGCGCGAATACGTAGGCGGACGACACGCTGAGGGTCGGGTTTTCAGCGTGGTCGCCGGTCGCAGAAAGCAGCTGGGCTTCGGTCATGCCGAAGACGACGCGGCCGATGTTGGCCCAATAGGCGGTGCCAGCACACATGCAGCACGGCTCGACAGCGGTGTAGAGCGTGCAGCCCCACAGGTAATCCGCGCTGAAGTTCGTCGCCGCTATTCGAGCCAGCGTCGATTCCGCGTGATTCACGGTGTCGATATTGCACTGTTCGAGCAGCACGGTTTCCTGATCGGGCCCGACCAGGATTGCGCCGAAAGGGTGGTGACCCAGGCTTACAGCTCGTTCGGCCACAGCGTTGGAACGCCGAAGGTGCCGCAGAATCTGCTCATGGGTGGGCTCAAGGCCTTGGGCGGGATAGCGCATCGCGACTCCTTGGGGTAATCCAGCGAAAACGCCCGGCGGCACCGGGCGTTTCGTGTCAATGGTGCGAATACAGCCCGCGGCTTACTTCGGCACTGAGCCTTCCACGCCTTCAACGTAGAAGTTCATCTTCGCCAACTCGCTATCCGGCAACGACTTGCCAGCAGCAACGAACTCCTTGCCAGACTGGTCCTTCAGCGGGCCGGTGAAGGGGTGCAACGTACCGGCCTTGATGCCGTCGCGGCGATCTTCGGCGAGCTTCTTGACGTCCGCCGGCACGGCCGGGCCAAACGCTTCGATGTTCACCGCACCCTGCTTCACGCCGTACCAGATGGGCGTCGGCTTCCAGGTGCCGGCCATGACCTTCTCGACCGTCTCGTTGTAGATCGTGCCCCAGTGCAGGACTGAGGCGGCCAGGTGGGCCTTGTCGCCGAACTTGGTCATGTCCGAGTCCCAGCCGAAGGCATAAACGCCCTTCTCTTTCGCAGCCTGCACGATGGCCGGCGAGTCGGTGTTCTGCATCAGCACATCGACGCCTTGCGCGATCAAGGTCAGTGCAGCTTCACGCTCCTTGCCCGGATCGAACCAGGTGTTCACCCACACCACGCGGGTGGTCACGTTCGGGTTCACGCTGCGCGCGCCGATGGTGTACGCGTTGATGTTGCGGATCACTTCCGGGATCGGGAACGAGCCCACCACACCCAGCTTGCCGTTCTTGGTCATCTTGCCGGCCACCACACCCAGCATGTAGGCCCCTTCATAGGTGCGCACATCGTAGGTGCCAAGGTTCTTGCCGGTCTTGTAGCCCGTCGCATGCATGAAGACCGTCTTCGGGAAGGCCTTCGAAACTTTCTCCATCTGGTTCATGTACCCGAACGACGTGGCGAAGATCACCTTGGTGCCCTTGCTCGCCAAGTCGCGGAACACGCGCTCCGAGTCGGCCGTTTCCGGCACGTTCTCGATTCCCTGTGTCTTCACCTTGTCGCCGAACTTGGCGTCGACCTCCTTGCGGCCCACGTCATGCGAATAGGTCCAGCCGTGATCGCCGGTCGGGCCGATGTAGACGAAGCCGGCCTGCAAAGGCTCGGCCGCGTGCGCAGCACTACTGATACCCAGGGCCAGCGTGACGCCAGCCACAAGACACTTGAATCGGGACATTGAACGCTCTCCTGTTGGAATTTCGCCGCCGGTCCCGTGACCGGATCGCGGACTGGAATCGACTGTATCGACTCGTCGCCGCGCAACCCATCCCGCAGCGCTTATGAGCGGTATTCGTCCAACGCAGGTCGCACGCTCGAAGCGCTACCGCCAGACCTTCATAAGCGCAGGCGGATAACCCCTATCCGCCTTGCCCGGCTTCGCACAGCCAGCGCACCTGATAACTTCGAATCACCCCGGCGCACATGAGCTTGCGCGAGAGAAAACACAATGACCGCACGACCGATCCAGTTCTATTTCCGCGGCGCTGTCCAACAAATCAGCGGCAAACCGACCACCCGCAGCGTGCTGCAGTGGCTGCGTGAAGACGCCTGTGCCACGGGCACCAAGGAAGGTTGCGCGGAAGGCGACTGCGGTGCCTGCACGGTGGTGATCGGCGAACGTGATGACAGCGCACCCGGTGGGCTGAAGCTCACCGCCGTTAACGCCTGCATCCAGTTTCTGCCCACGCTGGACGGGAAGGCCCTGTTCACCGTGGAAGACCTCGCCGACGGCGGCGACCTGCACCCGGTTCAGCAAGCCATGGTTGATTGCCACGCGTCGCAGTGCGGTTTCTGCACGCCCGGCTTTGCAATGAGCCTGTGGGCCGATTACGAAACGCGCTCCGGCACGCGGACCCGCGAACAGACGCTCAGCGTGCTCTCGGGCAACTTGTGCCGATGCACCGGCTACCGGCCAATCATCGACGCCGCGACAGCGGCCCATGCGAGGCCGCGCGTAGCCATGGACCGCGCCCCGGTGCGCGCTGCGCTCGACTTGCTCGCCGCCCTGCCCGCACTTGAATACCAGAGCGACCACACGCGCTTCTTCGCCCCGCGCACCGTCGATGAACTTGCAAGCACCTATCTCGCTCGACCGAGCGCGAGGCTGCTCGCCGGCTCCACCGACATCGGGCTCTGGGTCACCAAGCAAATGCGCGACTTGCCGGATCTGATCTACCTCGGTGCCGTAACCGAACTGCGCACGATCACGCGCGACGATGATCAACTGGTGATTGGCGCAGGCGCGACGCTGACCGAGGCCTTCGCCGCACTGGTCGCGGCGAATCCCGCCTGGCAAGAACTGGCCGAGCGATTCGCATCGATGCCGATTCGCAATGCCGGCACCTTGGGCGGCAACATCGCCAATGGCTCGCCCATCGGCGATTCGATGCCCGGCTTGATCGCGCTCGGCGCGAGCGTGTTGCTGCAACGTGGCGACGCGACGCGTGAGATCGCGCTGGAAGACCTCTACCTCGGTTACCAGAAGTCAGCGCTGCAGGCGGGCGAATTTGTGCGCGCGATTCGCGTGCCCTGCGGCCCTGCAGCACCCACGATGTTCCGTACCTGGAAGGTCAGCAAGCGCGCCGATCAGGACATCTCCGCCGTCTGTGCCGGCATCGCCGTAAGCGTGCGCGACGGCCTGATCGAGTCCGCACGTGTCGCCTTCGGCGGCATGGCCGCGACACCCAGCCGTGCACCGCGTTGCGAAGCCGCACTGCTTGGCCAGCCCTGGTCGGCCGAGTCGGTACGCGCAGCAATGCTGGCGCTCAGCGCCGACTACATGCCGCTCACCGACATGCGCGCCACCGCCAATTATCGCAACGCCACCGCACGCAACCTGCTGTGGCGCTTCTGGCTGGAGACCGCGGCCCCAGCGACAGCACCAACCCGACTCGCTGAGGTCTCAGCATGATGGTTCCGCGTGGCGTCATCGGCGCCTCTCTGCCGCACGAAAGCGCGAAGCTCCATGTCAGCGGTCGCGCACAGTACACCGACGATATGCCGCTACCCGCCGGCGCGCTGCACGCCGCGTTCGGCAGCGCCCCGGTCGCGCACGGGCAAATCACTGCGATGGATCTGGCGGCCGTGCGTGCCGCACCCGGCGTGGTCAAGGTGCTCACCGCCGCCGACATTCCCGGCGAGAACAACTGCGGCCCGGTGCTGCACGACGACCCCATCCTCGCCGATGGGCTGGTGCAGTACTGGGGCCAACCGCTGTTCCTTGTCGTCGCCACAGGCCATGACGCCGCACGCCGTGCTGCGCGCCTCGCGAAATTCGAGTTCGAGCCCCTGCCTGCAGTGCTCACCGCTGAAGCGGCGATGGCGGCCGAATCCTGGGTATTGCCGCCGGTGGAAGTACGCCGTGGCGATGTGGTCACCGCACTGGCCGCCGCCAAGTACCGGCTGCAAGGCGCGGTGGATCTGGGCGGACAGGAGCACTTCTACCTCGAAGGCCAGATCGCGATCGCGACGCTGCGCGAAGACGACTCGATACACCTGAACGTTTCGACCCAGCACCCGACCGAGATGCAGCACATGGTGGCCCATGCGCTTGGCTGGCGGGCGCACCAGGTCAGCGTTGAATGCCGGCGCATGGGCGGCGGCTTTGGCGGCAAGGAATCGCAATCGTCGCAGATCAGTTGCGCCGCCGCGCTCGCTGCCTGGCACACCAAGCGCCCGGTGAAGTTGCGGCTGGATCGCGACGACGACATGACGATCACCGGCAAGCGCCACGACTTCCGCATCGAGTGGAACGTGGGATTCGATGCCGAAGGTCGGATCGAAGGCCTGGCGTTGACGCTGGCCTCGCGCTGCGGTTTCTCGGCCGACCTTTCCGGCCCGATCAACGACCGAACGATCTTTCACGCCGACAACTGCTACTACCTCGATGCGGTCGCCATCCGTAGCCTGCGCTGCAAAACCAACACGGTATCGAACACCGCCTTCCGCGGCTTCGGCGGCCCGCAGGGCATGTTCGCAATCGAGACCATCATCGACGATATCGCGCGCCACCTCGGTTGCGATCCGCTCGATGTGCGGCGGGTGAACTTCTACGGCGACAGCCGCGGCACGCAGCGCAACGTCACCCACTACGGCATGAAGGTGGAAGACAACATCGCCCCCGCGCTGGTCGAGCAACTGGTGCGCGACTGCGACTACGCCGCGCGGCGGGTGGAGATTGCCCGCTTCAACGCCAGTAGCCCCATCATCAAGCGCGGGCTGGCGCTCACGCCGGTGAAGTTCGGCATCTCCTTCACGGCGACGATGTATAACCAGGCCGGCGCGCAGGTGGCGGTGTATTCGGATGGCACGGTGCTGCTCACCCACGGCGGCACCGAGATGGGCCAGGGGCTCTACACCAAGATCCGCCAGATCGTCGCCCATGAGTTCGGCCTGCAGGTGGAGGATGTGCGCCTCTCGCCCACCGACACCAGCCGCGTGCCCAACACCTCGGCTACCGCTGCTTCGAGCGGCACCGATCTGAACGGCAAGGCAGCACAGGCCGCTGCACAGGCGATCCGCGCGCGCCTTTCGGCCTTCATCGCGGCGCGCAACGCGGTCCCCCCGGAGCATGTGCTGTTCACGGGCGGTCGCGTCATCGCGGGCAGCGAGATCATCCCCTTCGTCGATCTCGTCGGGCAGGCCTACCGCGCCCGCATCCAGCTATGGGACGCCGGCTTCTACGCCACGCCCAAGATCCACTACGACCCGCACACGATGATGGGCCGGCCGTTCTACTACTTCGCCTACGGCGCAGCCTGTGCCGAAGTGGCGCTGGACACCCTCACCGGCGAGAGCCGCGTGCTGCGCGCAGACATCCTGCACGACGTCGGCCGCAGTCTGAATCCGGCCATCGACATCGGTCAGATCGAAGGCGGATTCATCCAGGGCATGGGCTGGCTCACCAGCGAAGAACTGTGGTGGAAGCCGGATGGCCGGCTGATGACGCACGCGCCATCCACCTACAAGATCCCGGCGGTGTCCGACTGCCCGCCTGTCTTCAACGTGAAGCTGTTCGAAGGCGAGAACGTGGAAGACGCGATCCACAAGTCCAAAGCGGTGGGGGAACCGCCGCTCATGCTGGGCTTGTCCGTGTTCTTCGCGCTGCGCGATGCCTGCGCGGCTGCGACCGGCGGCCCGGTTGAACTCTCTGCCCCTGCCACGCCGGAAGCGCTGCTGCGCGCTATCGGCGGCCTCGCCATACCCGCGGAGGCGGCATGAACGAGTGGCTCACGCAAATAGCCCCCCTGCTCGGCGCCGAGGGGCCGCTGGTGTTGGTCACCGTGGCGCAGACCCTAGGCTCGACACCCCGCGAGGCGGGCGCGGCAATGCTCGTCGGTGCGACACAAACGGCTGACACGATCGGCGGCGGCCACCTGGAGTGGGAGGCCACCGCAATCGCACGCGCCCTGCTGCGGGACGGCACCCGCTTGCGCACCGTTCGCTTCTCGCTCGGCGCAAGCCTCGGGCAATGCTGCGGCGGTGCAGTGTGGCTGCTGTTCGAACGCATCGACGCAGACAGCGCGCTCATGTGGCGCCACCGCGCCGCCGCCGTGGCGCGCGGCGAACACCTCGCACGCTCGGTCGCGAGCAGCGATGCCCACTCAGTCTGGTCGCTATGCCCCGCGGGGCGAACCGGCACTGACTTCTCACGCCAGCCCGACGGCCACTGGCAGTTCGAACAACACATCGGCGAGCCGCCGTTCCCGATCAGCATCTTCGGTGCCGGCCACGTAGGCGAGGCACTGGTGCGGGTGCTCGCACCGCTCGGCGCCCAGATCGCGTGGATAGACACCCGCGAGGATGTGTTCCCCGCTGAACTGCCCGCCAACGTCCGCGCGATCAGCACCGATGTGCCCGAGCAAGCAGTGGCCGACGCGCCGCCCGGCACCTGCTTTCTCGTACTGACGCACAGCCACGCACTGGACTTCGAGCTGTGCATGGCGATCTACCGCCGCAAGGACTTCGCCTACTTCGGCCTGATCGGCTCCGACACCAAGCGTGCCCGCTTTGAGCATCGCTTCATCGAGCGCGGTATTGCCGCGGAGCGCCTCGAAGAACTCACCTGCCCGATCGGTATCGCCGGCATTCAGAGCAAGTCGCCGCAGTCGATTGCCATCGGCGTTGCCGCGCAACTACTGCAACTGCGCGAAACGCGGCTGCTGTTGCAACACGCTTCGCAACATGCAGCGTCGGCCCTCGCCGACATCCATTGCAAATCCACCGGAAGCCCGCGATGAACCCTGAGCCAGCGTCTCCGATCCCGCTTCACGGCGAGCCGCGTTTGCAGTTGCTCCACATCTCGAAACGCTACCCGTCGGTATTGGCGAATGACGACGTCAGCCTGGTTGTGCGACCGGGCGAGATCCACGCGGTGCTGGGTGAAAACGGCGCCGGCAAGAGCACCTTGATGAAGGTGATCTACGGCGCGGTGAAAGCCGACATGGGCGAGATCATGTGGAACGGCCGTCAGGTCGATATCCCCGACCCCGCCGCCGCCCGCGCGCTGGGCATCGGCATGGTGTTCCAGCACTTCTCGCTGTTCGAAACGCTCACGGTGGTCGAGAACATCGCGCTCTCACTCGGCGGTGAGTTCGATCTCGCAAGCCTTGCGGTCAAGGTCAAGGAAGTGTCGCAGCGCTACGGCCTGCCGCTCGATCCGCTGCGCCATGTGCACAGCCTTTCGGTGGGCGAACGGCAGCGGGTGGAGATCGTTCGCTGCCTGCTGCAGAACCCGCAATTGCTGATTCTCGACGAGCCCACTTCGGTGCTCACGCCGCAGGCGGTGCGCAAGCTGTTCGAAACGCTGCGTCAGCTTGCCAGCGAGGGCGTCAGCATCCTCTACATCAGCCACAAGCTCGACGAGATCCGCGAGCTGTGCGAACGCGCCACCGTGATGCGCGGCGGCCGTGTCACGGGCGAAGCCGACCCGCGCCAGGAGAGTTCGGCCAGCCTCGCCCGCATGATGATCGGCCGCGAACTACCGCATTGCGAAGCGCCGACTTACGAGGGCGAACGCAAGCCGCTGCTGGAGATCCGCGCGCTATCACGCGAGCCGGACGACGCCTTTGGCACCCGCTTGGCCGACATCGCGCTCACCGTTCACAGCGGCGAGGTGGTCGGCATCGCCGGCATCTCAGGCAACGGGCAGGCTGAACTGCTCGCCGCGCTGTCGGGCGAAACGCCGGTCGCGCGCGAGATGGTGCAGCTGTGCGGCGAGGCCGTGGGCCACCGCGATGCCGGGGCGCGGCGCGATCGCGGGCTCTCGTTCGTGCCGGAAGAGCGGCTCGGGCGCGGCGCGGTGCCGGCGATGTCGCTCGCCGACAACGCACTGCTTACCGCACACCGGCAAGGGCTGGTGCGCCACGGCCTGCGCCGCTTCGCTGCGGCGCGCGAATTTGCCCAACGCTGTATCGAGCGCTTCGACGTGCGCTGCGGTGGTACCGGCGCGTTGGCGCGCAGTCTTTCCGGCGGCAACCTGCAGAAGTTCATCGTCGGGCGCGAGATCATGCAAGCACCCAAGGTGATGATCGTCGCCCAGCCGACCTGGGGCGTCGATGTCGGTGCCTCGGCCTTCCTGCGCCAGACCCTGCTCGACCTCTCGCGCAGCGGAGTCGGCGTGCTGGTGATCTCGGAAGAACTCGAAGAACTGTTCGAGATCTGCGACCGCATCGCGGTGCTGGCCGGTGGGCGTCTCTCGCCCGCGGTGCCGCGCGAACAAACCAACGCCGAGGCAATCGGGCTTGCGATGTCTGGCCTCTTTGCCCAACCCACGCCGGAGAGCGCCCATGCTGCTTGAACCCCGCGCCACCCCCTCGCGGTGGATGAGCTATGCCGCGCCGCTGCTGGCGATCCTGCTCACCCTTGGCGTCGGCGCCCTGCTCTTTCTTGCGCTCGGCAAAGATCCGCGCGAAGCCTTCCATGTCTTCTTCATCGGCCCGCTGGCCGACGCCAACGGCTGGAGCGAACTGCTGCTCAAGGCCGCCCCGCTGATCCTGATCGCACAGGGGTTGGCGATCGGCTTTCGGGCGCGCATCTTCAACATCGGCGCCGAGGGCCAGTTGATCATGGGCGCAATCTTCGGCGGCGGCGTCGCAATTGCCTTCCCCGAATCGCAGAGCGCCTGGTTGCTGCCGGCAATGGTGCTGGCCGGCGCGGTTGGCGGCGCATTGTGGGGCGCCATTCCTGCGCTGCTGAAAACCCGTTTCAACGCAGAAGAAACGCTGACCACGCTGATGCTCGCCTATGTCGCGAACTTCATCCTCTCGTGGCTCGTCAGCGACCCTTGGCGCGACCCGGCCGGCATGAACTTCCCGCAGTCGGTGATGTTCGGCGACGCGGCATTGTTCTCGATGCTGTTTGAAGGGCTGCGCCTGAACACCTCGGTGTTCATCACCGCCGCCGCTGTGCTGTTGTTCTGGCTGTTCGTATCGAAGAGCTTCCTGTCGTACCAGGTCACGGTCGGTGGGCTTGCGCCGCAGGCGGCACGCTACGCGGGCTTTCCGGCCAGCCGTACGGTCTGGCTCAGCCTGGTGCTCTCCGGCCTCACGGCAGGGCTGGCCGGCATAGGCGAAGTCGCCGGCCCGGTCGGGCAACTGAACCTGAACATCTCACCGGGCTATGGCTACGCCGCGATCATCGTTGCCTGGATCGGGCGCCTGCATCCAATCGGCATCGTGTTCGCCGGACTGTTGATGGCGCTGATCTACCTTGGCGGCGAGGCGGCACAGATGGCGCTGCAAACACCGGCCGCGATCACCGGCATCTTCCAGGGCATGTTGTTGTTCTTCCTGCTTGCCTGCGACGTGTTCATCGACTTCCGCCTGCGCAAGCCACTCGAAAAACGCCGCGCCGCCGCACTCGCCAAAAAGGCCATCGCATGATCGAACATCTGATTCCGATTCTCGCCGGCACCTTGGGGGCTGCCACGCCGCTGATCTACGCCGGCCTCGGCGAACTGGTGGCCGAACGCAGCGGCGTCATCAATCTGGGCGTCGAAGGCATGATGCTGATCGGCGCGGTCGCCGGCTTTGCCGCCGCAGTGGAGACCGGTGGCGGTGCGGGCGCCGGCTTCCTTGCAGGCGCTGCCGCCGGCACGCTTGCCGCGCTGTGCTTCGCGGTGCTGACGCTGTCGCTGGCCGCGAACCAGTCCGCGGCGGGGCTGGCGCTGACGATCTTCGGCATCGGCCTTTCCGCCTTCATCGGCCAGCACTACGTCAGCCACAGCCTGCCCGGCCTCAAGCCGGTTGCGCTGCCGCTGTTGTCGTCGATTCCGCTGCTCGGCCCGGTCTTCTTCACGCAGGACATGGGCGTGTACCTGTCCTTCGTGTTCTTCGGCATCGTGTGGTGGGTGCTGGCGAAGACCAAGCTGGGCCTGATGCTGCGCGCGGTCGGCGAATCACCCGAATCGGCGCATGCGCTGGGCTTTCCAGTGTTCGCGATCCGCTATGGCGCCGTGCTGTTCGGCGGTGCGATGGCAGGCATTGCGGGGGCTTACCTCTCGACTGTCTACACGCCGATGTGGGTGCAGAACATGAGCGCCGGGCGCGGCTGGATCGCCGTGGCGCTGGTCGTGTTCGCGACCTGGAAGCCGGGCCGCCTGCTGCTCGGCGCCTGGCTGTTCGGCGGCGTCACGATCCTGCAGTTCCATGCGCAAGCGCTGGGCGTGCGGGTGCCGTCGCAGTTGCTCTCCGCCCTGCCCTACATCGCCACCATCGTGGTGCTGGTGCTGATCTCGCGCGACCGCAAGCTGCTGCAGCTGAACCTGCCGGCCTCGCTCGGCAAGAGCTTCGTGCCAGGGCGCTGATTCCCAAATCAATCCGGCGACGCCACCTGAAGCGTCGCCGTGCAGGACCTAAGCCATGACGACCCTTTTACTGCACCACGCCGATGTGCTGCTGACGATGGATGCTGCGCGCCGCGAGATCGCGGACGGCGCAGTGCTGATCCGCGACGGCGTGATCGAAACCGTCGGCACCACCGATGAACTCGCCGCGCTCTGCGCGCACGCCGGTGTGGCGCCGGACGAAACGATCGAGCTGCGCGGCCATGTGCTGATGCCCGGCCTCGTAAACACCCATCACCACATGTACCAGAGCCTGACCCGCGCAATGCCCGCGGCGCAGGATGCGGAGCTGTTCGACTGGCTGCGCGCGCTCTACCCGGTGTGGGCCGGGCTCACGCCGGAGATGATCCATGTCTCCACACAGACGGCGATGGCGGAGCTGATCCGCTCCGGCTGCACGACTTCGTCCGATCACCTCTACATCTATCCGAACGGCAGCCGGCTCGACGATTCGATCGCCGCCGCACAGGAGATCGGCATGCGCTTCACCGCATGCCGCGGCAGCATGAGCGTGGGCCAGTCGAAGGGCGGCTTGCCGCCGGACGAAGTGGTGGAGCGCGAGGACGCGATCCTCACCGATACCCGGCGACTGATCGAGACCTGGCACGACCCGCGGCGGCATTCGATGCTGCATGTGGCGGTGGCGCCCTGCTCACCCTTCTCGGTATCGCGCGAGCTGATGCGCGAATCGGCCGAGCTGGCGCGCCACTACGGCGTGCGCCTGCACACCCACCTGGCCGAGAACGACAAAGACATCAGCTACAGCCGCGAGGTCTTCGGCATGACGCCGGCCGAGTACGCCGAGTCATTGGGCTGGACCGGCGACGATGTATGGCACGCGCACTGCGTGAAGCTCGACGCCCCGGGCATCGCACTGTTTGCGCGAAGCGGCACTGGCGTGGCGCACTGCCCATGCTCGAACATGCGTCTGGCCTCTGGCATCGCGCCGATTCCGCAGATGCGCGCGGCGGGGGTGCCGGTCGGTCTGGGCGTCGACGGTTCGGCATCGAACGACGGTGCGCACATGCTGGGCGAAGCGCGGCAGGCGATGCTGCTGGCGCGCGTCGGCCATGGTCCCGCTGCACTCACCGCCCGCGAGGCGCTGGAACTGGCGACCCTGGGCGGCGCCCGCGTGCTGGGCCGCGACGACATCGGCGCGATCGCGCCCGGCATGAGCGCAGATTGCGTGGCCTTCAATACCGGGGGCGTCAGCCTTGCGGGCGGCGCGGTGCACGACCCGGTCGCTGCGCTGCTGTTCTGCACCCCGCCGCCGGTGAGCCTGTCGGTCATCAACGGCCGAGTGGTCGTGCGCGAGGGTCAGCTCACGACGATCGACCTGCCTCGTGTGCTCGAACGCCACAACCGCTTCGCGCTTGCCCTCGCTGCGGGGCACGCATGAACCAGCAGATCCACCTTGTCCGTGGCGCGGTACTGCACTTCCTCCGCGATCCGGGGCCGGTCGACGACGCCTCGGCCTGCGAGTTCTTTGAAGACGGCGCACTACTGATCGAAGCCGGCCGTGTCAGCGCTGTCGGCGAATGGGGGCACATCGCCGCCGCGCTTGATCCCGCTGCACGTGAGCATGCGCAGTTGCATGACTACCGCGGCCACCTGATCCTGCCGGGCTTGGTCGATACGCACATCCACTACCCACAGGTGGGGGTGCTGGGCTCTTTCGGGCGGCAACTGATCGACTGGCTCACCGAATTCACCTTCCCGGCCGAATCCGCCTTCGCCGACCCTGCGGTGGCGCACCAGTGCGCCGAGTTCGTGGTGCGAAGGATGCTCGCGCACGGCACCACCACCGCATCGGTCTTCGCGACGGTGCATCCGCATTCGGTGGATGCCTTCTTCGAGGCAGCCTCGCACTTTGATCTGCGCATGTTGTGCGGCAAGGTGATGATGGATCGCAACTGCCCGGATTCACTGCGCGACACCGCCGTGAGTGCCGAACACGACAGCCGCGCGCTGATCGAGCGCTGGCACGGCCATGGCCGCCTGCGCTACACGCTGACCCCGCGCTTTGCGCCGACCTCGACGCCGCAGCAGCTGGACGTGGCCGGCGCGCTGTACGCCGCGTGGCCGGATCTGCATGTGCAATCGCACCTCGCGGAGAACAAACGCGAGATCGAATGGGTGCGCGAGCTCTTTCCGGATCGGCGCAGCTACCTCGATGTGTATGCGCGCCACGGCCTGATCGGCCCGCGCACGATCTACGGCCACTGCGTGCATCTGGATGAAGCCGAACGCAAGTGGATGGCCGACACGCACACCGCGGCCGCGTTCTGCCCGACGTCCAACCTGTTCCTCGGCAGCGGCATGTTCGACTACGGCGCCGCACGCGATGCGGGCATGGCGGTGGGGCTCGCGACCGATGTGGGCGGTGGTACCTCCCTCTCGTTGATCCGCACGCTGGGCGAGGCCTACAAGGTGTCGCAGTTCTGCGCGCAGCCGCTGGCGCCGCTCTCGGCCTGGTATCTGGCCACGCTGGGGGGCGCCAGGGCCTTGGGGCTTGAACACTTCATCGGCAACTTTGAAGCCGGCAAGGAAGCGGACTTCGTGGTGCTGGACCTGCACGCCACCGAGGAACTGGCGTGGCGGATTTCGCATGCTTCAACGCTGCAGGAGCGCCTGTTTGCGCTGCAGACGCTTGGTGACGAACGCTGCGTGGTGGCGACCCACGCGATGGGCCGCCCGGTGTATCGGCGCGATTGAACGACGGGGCGCCCGAAACGGCGCCCCGCTTTGTCAGAGTGCCGCGCCGGCGCCGCGATGGGCCCAGCCGGTGAGGCGGCGTTCAAGCGCGGCAAAAAGCTCGTACATCACCACGCCCATCGCGCCGATTACGATCAGCCCAGCGAACACCAGCGGCATGTTCATCGACGAGCTGGCGGACATCATCAGATAGCCAATGCCAAGGTTCGAGGCGACGGTTTCGGAGATGACCGAGCCGACAAAGGCGAGCGTGATCGCCACCTTCAGCGAGGCAAAGAAGTAAGGCATCGCGCGCGGCAGCCCAACCTTGCGCAGGATGTCCAGCCGCGATGCGCCGAGCGAGCGCAGCACGTCTTCCAGTTCCGGCTCCAGCGTCGCCAGCCCGGTCGCCACGTTCACCACCACCGGGAAAAAGGAGATCAGGAAAGCGGTGAGGATCGCCGGCACCGTCCCGATGCCGAACCACACCACCAGCACCGGCACGAAGGCGACCTTTGGGATGCTGTTGAAGCCCACCAGCATCGGGTAGAGCGCCTTGTAGACCAACGGTGAGGAGCCCACCACCGCGCCGACCACCAGCCCCACCACCACTGCCAGTGCGAAGCCGACCAGGGTGGTGAAGAAGGTTTGCGTCGCGTGCTCGAAGATCGGCCCCGCGGTAGCAAGGCCGGCCTTGAACACCGCGCTGGGTGCCGGCATGAGGAATTCGGGCACCGCGAAGCTCACGCACATGCCTTCCCACATGATGAGGATGAACAGGGTGACCGCCCATGGGGCGAGCCGCATCAGGGTCTTCTGGCGAATGGCCATTGCGCTGCCTCAGTGCTTTCGGACGTGGCCGATGTGCTCACGCAAGGCGTGCACATGGCTGGCAAAGTGGTCGGTGTAGGTCAGATCCAGATCGCGCGGGCGCGCCAGGTCGATTTCTCGCCGGACGAGGATGCGGCCGGGGCGCGCGCTCATCACGTACACCGTATCGGCAAGGAAGACTGCCTCGCGCAGATCGTGAGTCACCAGAATCACCGTGAAGGGCTGCGTCTGCCAGAGGTCGCGCAACATGCACCACAGCTCTTCGCGGGTAAAGGCATCGAGCGCACCGAAGGGTTCGTCGAGCATCAGCAGGCGCGGTTTGTGGATCAGCGCGCGGCAGATCGAAGCACGCTGCTGCATGCCGCCGGAAAGCTCCCACGGAAACTTGTCTTCGCAGCCCGCGAGGCCCACTGCAGCCAATTGCGCGCGCGCACGCTGCTCGAATTCGGCGCGGTGGCTGCGCAGTTCGCTGCGGTAAGGCTCGACGATCTCCATCGGCAGCATGACGTTCTGCAATGTGGTTCGCCAGGGCAGCAGGTTCGCTGCCTGAAAGGCCATGCCCACCAAGTTGAGCGGCCCGCCCACCTGACGGCCATTCACATAGACATAGCCGTCGTTGGGCAAGCGCAAACCGGAGACGAGCTTCATCAGTGTCGATTTGCCGCAACCGGATGGCCCGACGACGGCGACGAACTCGCCTTCACGCACATCAAGGTTCACATCCTCGATCGCTCGGGGACCATCGTCCGTGTAGGCAAGGCTGACGTTCTCGAATCGGACGAAGCTCATTCGCGCCTCACTTGACCATCCGCTCGGCCTTGGCCGGCAGGAAGGCGGGATTGAAGAGTTCAGCGCCGCTCGGCACCTTGGGCAGCGCGTAGGCTTCGGCGGTTTCGGCGATCGAACGCTGCAGGCGCTCCGGCGTCACGCCGCCGAGCCCGTTGGCCTTGACCTCCGGCGTGACCACGTTGGCCGCGAGTGCGAGCTTCAGGCGGCGGGTCTCGAGCGCGGCATCGACCAGCGCATCGCGTTCCTTCACTGTCATTGCGGCAGCATCCGGCGAGGCGATCGTCTCCTTGAGCGCCTTGTTGAACGCACGCAGAAAGCCAGCCACGGCTTTCGGCTGTTCGGCCGCGAACTTCGGCGCAACGATGATCGCGTTGCCGTACAACTCCACGCCGTTGTCGGCGAAGGGCATTACGGCGATGTCCTGTGGCTTCACGCCGCGCGCTTCGAGGTTGAGCAGGCTGGTGAAGTAAAAGCCGGTGATCGCATCCACATCGCCGCGCGCCAGCAGGGTCTCGCGCAGTGCCGGTTCAACCGACTGCCACTTCACGGCATTGGGATCGAGCTTGTTGCTCTTCGCAAACGCTGGCCAGGCCTTGCGGCCCGCATCGAACACCGGCGCCGCGAGTGTCTTTCCGAGCAGGTCGGCCGGCTTGTTGATGGCGGACTTCTTCAGCGAGAACACGGCGGCCGGCGTGCTGTTGTAAACCATATACACAGCCTGGATCTTGGAGCCCGGCTGCTTGGCATCGTATTCAACCAGTGCGTTGAAATCGGCGAAGCCCATTTCGTAGGCTCCGGTCGCCACGCGGGTAACCGCGCCAGCCGAGCCGTTGCCTGCATCGATCGTGACATCCAGCCCTTCCGCCGCGAAGTAGCCTTTCGATTTAGCCAGCAGGAATGGTGCAGCCGGGCCTTCGAAGCGCCAGTCGAGCGTGAACTTCAACTTCAATGCCTCGTCCGCAAGAACACTGCCACCGTTGAGTAGCAAGAAAGCGGCACCGGCAAGCTGAATGACTGTGCGGCGAGTAAAACTGAAAGGCATCGGGTTCTCCTGAATTGGCAACGTGAGCAGTTGCACCAACTCAGCAATCCGTATGCCACACCCTATTTCCAGTCAAACCGCCCGAGGCAGCCGGCCAATCATTTCAATGACGCCAGTCTGGTGCAATAAAACCCGAATTGCATTTCAATCTGGTGCGCACGGCAAATTGCTGCATCAATTCGGCGCATCGCTCGATCGATGATCACGAAACCGAAAACCGCAATATCCGGGAATCGCATACCAAGCTACCGCAAACCCAGTCTGCACAAGACCTTTCCGCCTCTGTCGCAAAAACACCGACAATTCACGGCACGCAAACCAGTTAATCCGCCGTTAAGGTTCGTGTATTACGGAATCATTATCCCGGGTATAAGCACCCCCACTCCCTTGCACTGCTAGCATCGAATCGAATCAAAGCGCTGCCGGCACGAAGGCCGTGACCGCAGGCGAGTTTCCGATTTCATTCAAAGCCAGCCCGAACAGACAGGGAGATTCACATGAAAGCAAAACTTTCGCTCGGCGTCGCCGCCGTACTCAGCGCAATAGCCGCCGCCCCCGCCTCCGCGGCGGATTGGAGCGATACCTCGGCTAGCTGGCGCTACGGCACGCAGTTCGCCGAACCCGCGATCGACAAGGACATCAAGAAGAACATCTTCGCGCTGACCCATGTCAGCGGCTACAAGTACGGTAGCAACTTCTTCAACGTCGACTTCCTGCTGTCGGATGAAAACGACCCGGCCGCGGGCGGGAAAGGCGGCGCGCAAGAAGTCTATGCCGTCTATCAGAACCAACTGCACCTGGGCAAAGTCACCGGCGCCGATCTGTCGTTTGGCCCCGTGCGTGATATCGCGATCACGACTGGCTTCGACGCCAGCGCGAAGAACACCGACTTCGCGGCGCGCGTCCGCAAGTTCACGTTTGGCCCGACCTTGAAATTCGGCGTACTCGACGGCTGGGTCGACTTCAGCCTGATGTACTACAAGGAAACCAACCACAACGGTATCGTTGGCAAGGATGTGAATTTCGAGAGCACCTACCGCGTGGCGGCCGCGTGGGGCATCCCATTCAACGCCGGCCCGCTGCCGATCAGCCTGAACGGCTTCTTCACCTACACCGGCGAGAAGGGCAAAGATGGATTCGGCGCCGACACGAAGCCTGAAACGCTCACCGACATCTTCCTGATGGCCGACCTTGGCGCGCTGGCTGGCAAGAAGGGCACTTTCCTGGCGGGGGTCGGGTACGAGTACTGGCAGAACAAGTTCGGCAACGACCATGAACAGGTTGTCGGTTCAACCGGCAAGACGCCGATGATCAAGGCGGAAGTGCATTTCTGATTCGGATCCGCGATTGGAATGAACAAAGGCCCGCGTTCATGCGGGCCTTTTCTATTTACTCGCCGGGAGAATTACATCGACACCGAACATCAAGCGAAGCCAGCACGGCGCCCCCTTGTTGGAACGAGATTCGGTGGCTGCCGCCGCGCTCAGCGCGCGGCGAGATAGGCGCGCCAGCCGCCGTAACCGGTGATGTCTTCTGCCCCGTCCGCTGCGAACGCTTCACAGACAAAGCCTTGCACACTTGAACCATCTGCAAGCTTCACAACGCCAATACCAAGCGGTGCGGGGATCCCCGCGACGAAACTACCGAATTCGCGCGCAGGCATCTCCCAGACTTCCATCTGCACCGAGCCACCCCCCTCCCCGACTCGAATCATGCCGGGGCGAAACGGTGGCCCGCCGGGTAGCGCGACGAGGCGGTATTCCGGTGCCGACATCACGTCGGCCACAAGACGAGCGGCACGGCTCGTGAGTTGCGTGTTGAGTGGCAGGCCGCTCATGTGAGCGCCGCACACCGCAACACGCACTTGCCCGCTTGGGAGCAAGGGGTTTTCGAATGCCCCGGGCATCGGAAGCCCGGTTGCACCAAGTTGCGCCCCCAAGGCGCGCTGCATCCGCGCCGCAAGCCGCAGCAGTGGCCCATCCTGGTGTGCACACGAAAACAGGGTGACGCCGAATGGCAGACCATCGGATTGAAAGCCCACGGGTACCGCGGTGGCGGCATAGTCCAGCAGGTTCATGAAATTGGTGTAGGTGCCGAGATTCGCGTTGAGCCGGATCGGATCCGCGAGCATCTCGGCGATCGTGTAGATCGTGCCCGCAGTTGGCGTAAGCACGCAATCGATCCGTTCCCAGATCGCATCGCACTGTCGCTTGGCGGCTTTCAATCGATAGCCGAAGGTGTAGGCGTCGGCTGCTGACCATCGACGGGCACCGCCGATAATCTCGCGGATCACCGGTAACGGGACCGCTGGATTGGCGTCGAAGAATTCGCGGATTGCCGCATAGCGCTCCGCCACCCAAGGGCCGTCATAGAGCAGCTTTGCCGTATCAATAAAGGACTGCAGATCAACTTCGACGACCTCGCCTCCGAGCGACTCGATCCGCGCGATCGCCTCACCGAACAAACGTCTCGCTTCGTCGTTGCCGAAGAAGGCCAGTTGTTCGCTCGGCGGAACGCCAACCCGGAAACGGCTGGCGCTGCCGAAATCAAACCCGTGGCCTTCAGGCTCCCGGGCGAAACAGTCGTCGGCATCGAAAGCGGCGGCCACGCCGGTCACCGCCTCGGCATCGTCGGCGGTCAGCGCGAAGACCGACACGGTATCGAGCGAGCGGCACGCCGGCACCACGCCGGTTGTGGACAGCCAACCCAGGGTCGGTTTGTGCCCGACCAGGTTATTGAAGGCCGCTGGCACGCGGCCGGAGCCCGCGGTGTCGGTGCCCAGCGCGAAGCTGACATAGCCCTTCGCCACCGCAACCGCAGACCCCGAACTCGACCCGCCCGAAATGTAGTCGGGGTTGAAGGCGTTGCGACACGCGCCCCAGGGCGATCGGGTGCCGTTAAGCCCGGTGGCAAACTGGTCAAGATTGGTCTTGCCGATCGGAATCGCGCCCGCTTCGATCAGACGCTGCACGACAAATGCGCTGGCCTGCGGCGTGTAGGCAAACTCGCGGCAGGCGGCGGTCGTCGGCACACCGGCCAGATCGATGTTGTCCTTGATCGCAAACGGGATGCCGTAGAGCGGCAGCGACGCGGGGTCGCGCCCGGCGAGCGCCTGCGCGTAGCGGCGGATGGCGTCATCCGAGAGCCGCGTGATCCACACACAGTTCGGATCTTCTGCGGTGCGCCGAAGCACCTCGTCCACCACATCGAGCGGTGTCAGCCTGCCTTCGCGATAGGCCGTCTGGAGACTGGCGATATCCAGGCTCTGCGCGTGCAGCGCCGCTTCGGGTTTGCTCATGCGCGCCCCTTTGCGAGCAGCGTTTCTCGGGCACCAGTGAGCGCCGCGAGACTCGCAGTCCAGCCCACGATGCCGCCTTGCGCTCGCACCATATCAAGCGTCGCCTGCTTGAAGTGCGGGAAGTAGCTGGCGGTGGCCTCTTCGACCAACAGGCAGTTGTAGCCGCGGTCGTTCGCTTCACGCATCGTCGTCTGCACGCAGACCTCGGTGGTGACGCCGGCAAAGATCAGCGTGTCGACGTTGCGGCGCGCGAGCCATTCGCCCAGATCCGTCGCGTAAAACGCACCCTTGCCCGGCTTGCGCAACACACGCTCGCCCGCCAGGGGCGCCAGTTCGGGCACGAAGTCGCTACCGGCTTCGCCGTCGATCAAGATGCGGCCCATCGGACCGGCATCGCCGATGCGCTTGCCGGGCGCACCGCGCTGCAGCTTGGCGGGCGGACAGTCAGACAGGTTCGGCGCATGTGCCTCCTTGGTATGCACGATGCTCATGCGCACACTGCGCGCCCAATCAAGCAACTGCCGCGCAGGGGCAATGCACCCCGCAAGCTGCGACACATCGTTGCCCAGTGCCTCGCCGAAACCACCCGGCAGCAGGAAGTCGCGCTGCATGTCGATCATGATCAGCGCGCTGCGCGTGGTCTCGAACCTGAACAGCCCCGGTTGTGCGTCGATGCCCAGTTCCATAGCCCCTCCCTAAGCGTGCGCCTCACCGGCCATGTAGCGCCCCAGCGTCGCAACATCGGCGCCGGCGCGCAGGCACTCGTACCCGATCTGCCCTGCGTGCATCACCAGCAGGCGATCCGAAAGCTCCAGCAGTTCGTCCAGGTCTTCGCTCACCAGCAGCACCGCGCAACCGGCATCGCGCGCCGCGCGCAGCCGGGCGTGGATCGCCGCCACCGCGCGGAAGTCGAGCCCGAACACCGGATTGGCCACGATCAACACCCGCACCGGGCCTTGGGCGCCGGCGCTCAGCTCGCGCGCCAGCACGGCGCGCTGCACATTGCCGCCGGAGAGCGAGGCAATCGGCGCGCCCGGCCCCGGCGTGCGCACACCGAAGTGTTCGATCATGCTGCGCGCCTGCTCGGCGAGTGCCTTGGGCCGCAGCCAGGGGCCGCGTGCGAGCGGCGCTTTGTCGAAACTGCGCAGCGCCATGTTGTCCGCCACGCTCATCTCGCCCACGCAGGCATTGCGCAGCGGCTCTTCCGGCAGACTGCGGACGCCCAGCGCCTGCATCTCGTGGCGCCGCTGGCGGTAGGGCTTACCGTCGATCGTGACGCTGCCGCTGAGGTGCCGGCGTTGCCCGAGCAAGGCTTCCACCAGCTCGCGCTGGCCGTTGCCGGACACGCCCGCAACGCCGACGATCTCGCCCGCCCGCACGCTGAAGCTCGCCTTGTCCACCGCCGGCACGCCGCGATCACCAATCACCGTGAGCGCGCTGACCCGCAACACTTCGTCACCGGTCGTGTGGCTGGTTGCCGGCGAGGGCTCGGCTTCGGTCGACGCGTCGTCGGCGCCCATCATTGCGACGGCCAGGCGATGGGGGTCGGTTTCCGACACCTTTGCCCCGGCCACATGCTTGCCGCGCCGCAGCACCGTCACCGCGTCGGCAAAACGCATCACCTCGCGGAACTTGTGGGTGATCATCAGCACTGTCAGCTTGCCGGCCTGCGTACGTGTCTGCAGATAGCCCAGCAGCTCGTCGGCCTCCCCCGGGGTGAGCACAGATGTCGGTTCGTCGAGGATGATGAAACGGCGTTTGAGGTAGAGCTGCTTGATGATCTCGACCTTCTGCTTCTCACCTGCCGCCAGTTCGCCGGCGAGCGCGTCGAGCGGCACGCGGAACGGCATCTCGGCGAGCATCGCGTCGAGCGCGGCGCGCTCGCGCTTCCAGTCCAGCAGTGCGGGCAGGCTCGGCTGGGCAAGCAACAGGTTCTCCGCCACCGAGAGATTCGGTGCCAGCGTGAAGTGCTGGAACACCATGCCGATGCCCAGCGCGGCTGCTTCGCGCGGGCTGCCGATGCTGCGCTCGCGGCGGTCGACACTGACGCTGCCGCTATCCGCCGGCTGATAGCCGATCAGGCATTTGACCAGGGTACTCTTGCCGGCGCCGTTCTCGCCCAGCAGGGCGTGGAAGCTGCCGGCGGCGACATGGATCGACACATCGTCGAGCGCGACGAAGTCGCCGAAGCGTTTCGTGAGGTTGAGTACCTCGACTTCTGCCGCCTCGCCTTGCGGGGCTTCAACCCCCGGAACAACGATTGCCGATTCGAACATGGCGCGCGCCTCAGGCGTCCGACCACGCGGCCAGCGCAGCGAGCACCGCGGCCGAATCCGCCACCGCGCCGAACACACCGCCCTGCATCAGCACCATGTTGATCGCGGCAAGGTGATTGTTGTAATCAGTCGCGCCGCAACCATCGGTGACCAGCAGGCATTCGAAGCCGCGATCGTTCGCTTCGCGCATCGTGGTGTGCACGCACACATCGGTGGTGATGCCGGTGAGCACGATGTTGCGGATACCGCGGGTGTGCAGCACCAGCTCCAGATCGGTCGCGCAGAAGGAACCCTTGCCGGGTTTGTCGATGATCACTTCGCCCGGCAGCGGGTAGAGCTCGGGGATGATGTCCCAGCCCGGCTCGCCGCGTACCAGGATACGGCCGCAGGGCCCGGCGTCGCCAATACCCGCGCCGATGCGCTGCGAGCGCCAGCGCTTGTTCGCAGGCAGATCCGACAGATCGGGTCGATGGCCCTCGCGGGTGTGGATCACGTGTGCACCGGCTGCGCGGAACTTCGCCAGCAGCTTGCCGATCGGTTCGATCGGCGCGCGGGTCAGCGAGATGTCGTAGCCCATCGTGTCGACATAGCCGCCCTTGCCGCAGAAGTCGGTCTGCATGTCGATGATGACGAGCGCGGTGTTCGGGGGCGTCAGCGCGCCATCGAACGGCCAGGGATAGGGCTTGGATTCCAGGGTCAGGCTCATGGTCGTGCCTCGGTCATCAGCGATTCAGGGAAAGCTCGCCAGGCGCGCCCTTGAGGCTGGTATCGCGCGAACAGGTCAGCGCCATCAGCAGCAGGGTCAGCGCGTAGGGCGCAGCATTGAAGAGGTAGTAGCCGGACGAGATGCCGACGGACTGCAAGGCCGGTCCGATCGCCCCGGCGGCGCCGAACATCAACGCTGCCAGCACACAGCGGCGCGGCTGCCAGCGCGCGAAGATCACCAGCGCAACCGCCATGATCCCCTGCCCGTTCGAGAGCCCTTCGTTCCAGCTGCCCGGATAGAACAGCGACAGGAAGGCGCCGCCCACCCCCGCCAGGGCGCCACCGAATACCGTCGCCGCGATGCGGGTCGGGATAACCGCGGCACCGGCCGCGCGTGCGGCGGCCTCGCTATCGCCAACCAGGCGCAGCGTCAGGCCGAGTCGGGTATTCGCGAACGCCCAGTGCAGGGCAAACGCCAGCACCAGACCCGCGATGAAGAGCGGGTTGATGTCGAGCGCCGAACGCAGCGCGGGCGAATCGCTCCACGCCCCGAGGTGAAACGCGGTGAGCGTGGGCGCCTGCGGCTGTATGTAGGCCTTGCCCCAGTAGAAGGCCAAGCCGGTGCCGAGCAGCATCAGGGCAATGCCGAGCGCGATGTCGTTCACCCGCCGCAAACTCGCGAGCAGCCCATGTAACAGGCCGAACACGGCGCCGGCACCGGCCGCGGCGAGCACCCCGAGCCAGGGCTGGCCGCTATGCAGCGAGGCGGCGTACGCACTCATCGCCCCCATCACCAGCGTGCCTTCGAGGCCAAGGTTGATGCGCCCCGCTTTCTCGGTGATCGTTTCGCCCAGGCTCACGAACAGGAAGGGCGTGCTGACGCGAATCGCGCCACCCAGCATGGCCAGCAGCACCGCAGTGATCGCATCGACGTGCATTGGGGCCTCCTCAAACGCTGACGTCAGTCTTGGCCGCCAGAGCTGGCGTTGGCGAATGCCGCGGCGCTGCCAGCTGCGGCAGCCGCCACGCATGGCCGCGCAGGGTTTCGATCGCGATCAGCACGACGAACAAGATGCCCTGCAGCACAAGCACGGTGGCGTCCGGCATGTCCAGCCGGCGCTGCAGCAAGCTGCCGGCGGCGCCAATGCCGCCGATGAGGACCGCGGCGGGGACCACGGCCAGCGGGTTCTGCCGTGCGATGAAGGCGATCAGGATGCCCGCATGGCCGTAGCCGACCAGCACCGACGCGTTGCATGCGCCATGCACCGCCGCGACTTCGATCATGCCGGCAAGCCCGGCCATGGCGCCGCCAGCAGCGCACAGCCCGATCACCCACGGCGTGACGGCGAGCCCCGCCATCGCCGCGGCGCGCGGGTTGCCGCCCACCACGCGCACGGCAAAGCCCCACACGGTGAAGTGCAGGAAGACCCAGGCCAGCAGCGCACACACGACACCGACCGCAAGCCCCACATGGACATCGAGCCCCGGCAGTGCGCCCAGCATCGCTTCCGGCGCCAAGGGATAGGTCGAGGGCTTGTTGAGACTGGCGGGATCGCGCAGCGGACCCTCGACAAAATGATTCATCAAGGCCACCGCGATGTACGACAACAGTAGGCTGGAGATCGTCTCATTGACGCCGCGCCACTGACGCAGCGCACCCGCAAAGCCAATCAGCACCCCACCGGCAATCATGCCGGCCAAGGCCATGGCCAGCCACAGCAGCGGGTTCGGGCTGCCCGCCAGTGGCACGGCCACCGCCGCGGCGCCCAGCGCGCCAAAGGCCAGCGCCCCTTCGCCGCCGATGATCACCAGCCCTGCGCGCGCTGGCAGCGCAACCGCAAGGCCAGTGAGAATCAGCGGTGCCGCACGCAGCAGGGTGTTCTGCCAGCCGAATGCATCGCCAAACGCTCCGGCAAAAATGGTTTCGAGCACCTCCAGTGGCGCCTGCCCTTCCAGCGCCACAAACAGCGAGAACAACATCAACGCGATCGCCAGCGCTGCAACCGGCAGCAGCGCATCGATCAACGGACGTGGGCGGGCAGGCGCGGCGCTCATCTGCGTGGCCTCAGACCGAACCGATCACGCCTTCGACGAGGTAGTTCATCCCCTCAAGCTCGATCGCCTGCTGCGCGAAGCTCTTGCCTGCGGCGATCACTTCCTTGCCGGTGTTGTCCTTCAGCGGGCCCTTGAAGATCACGAACTCGCCCTTGAGCATTTTCGCCCTCACCTCGTCGGCGGCCTTTCGTGCCTTGTCGCCCACAGCGGCACCGTAGGGCGACATCTTGACGAAGCCTTCCTTCAGGCCGCCGCGCACGAAGTTCGGGAAGGGTTTGCCTTCCTGCAGCGCCTTCACGAAGGTGGTGTTGGGGGTCACCCAGTCCCACTCCGCGCCGGTTAGGTAGCCCTTCGGGGCCAGCTTGGCCTGGCTGGCGTGGTAGCCACAGCTAAAGGCGCCACGGCGCTCGGCGGTTTCAACCACGACCTTGGGGCCATCCACATGGCAGGTCAGCACGTCGCAGCCCTGGTCCAGCAGGCTGTTGGCCGCTTCCGCTTCCTTCACCGGCATCGCCCAGTCACCGGTGAAGATCACGCGGGTCGTTGCGTTCGGGTTCACCGAGCGCGCGCCCAGGGTGAAGGCGTTGATGTTGCGCAGCACCTGCGGAATCGGCTTGGCGGCGACGAAGCCGAACTTGCCCGTCTTGCTGGTGAGTCCGGCGACGATGCCGCTCAGGTATTCACATTCATCGATGTAGCCAAAGTAGCTCGCGACGTTCTTCGGGTGCTTGCCTTCCGACCACAGGCCGCCACAGTGCGCGATGTGCGCGTTGGGGTACTTCTGCGCCACTTTCAGCACGTGCGGATCGAAGTAGCCGAACGAGGTGGCGAACACCACGGCGGCCTTGTCCTGCACGATCATCGCTTCCATCGACTTCTGCACCGCAACGGTTTCCGGCACTTTCTCTTCTTCGATGACCTTCACGCCGGGCAGCTTCTTCAATGCTGCAGCGGCCTGCGCGTGGGCCTGGTTGTATCCGAAGTCGTCGCGCGCACCGACGTAGATGAACCCGACCGTGATGCCGCCCGCCGCCAGCGCGTCGCGCACCGACGCGGGCAGCAGCCCCAGCGCAGGCGCCGCCGCCGCGGCCTTGATGAAATTGCGACGCGAAAAGCTGGAACGATCCTGCATGGCGTTTCTCCCTGATCGATGTCATTGGCCGGAGGGCGTATCACTGACAGCGCAGTTCTTGTACGCCGTCTTGTATGCAAGATACGCAAAGCGCGTGCCAGTCTTGCCATCGAAACCACCGCGATGTGCCTGCCAAGGCTGGAGGGCGCGCGGGCAGTACGCAGAAGGCTGAGCGGGCAACATGGGTCGTACGGGATGCGCCTGCGGCGCAATCAGGAGTACGTTGGAACCGCCCGATTTACGAGCCGCCTTGGTGCGGCGCGCACCGTTGGCGTGCTCCATCGCGCAGGAGATCGAGGCGTGACGACGACGAAGGTGTCCGGTGCGACAGCCCGTTCTTAAGGACCGCGAAAGCAGGCAGCGCGACGGCCCCTCGCCACGTTTCGCGCACAAGGCGACTCCGCCAATGCGAAGAACGGACTTGGTGGCGGAAGCGTCGCGCTTGAGCTGCGCCTACCGAAGCAGCCGACCTGCTTAACCGCGCCCTGTCCGGCGCGCTTCGTAGAGCTTATGCAGCGTGATCTTGCGCACCTCTGCGCGGCTCGCCTCGATGTGGGCCGCAAGTAATGAGGTCGCCCGCTCGCTGCCGCGTCGCCGGATGGCGCGCAGGATCGCGGCGTGTTCCGCGTAGGTGGTCTCGATGCGCTCGCGCTGCGTGAAATCGAGGCGCCGCACGATCCGGATGCGCTCGGTCACGTCGGCATGCACCCGCGCCATCTCGGGATTGCCAGCGGCCTCGACCAGCGCCATGTGGAAGGCTTCGTCCTGTAGCGCCACGCTGCGTCCGTCGTTGTCGCGCTCCGACTCATCGAGGAGCCAATAGGCTTCCAGACGGGTCAAAGCCGAAAGGGATTCCTTGCGATCGCACAAGCGGCGCACTGACTCCAGTTCGATCAACTGACGCAGGTCGTAGAGGTTCTCGAAGCGATCGAAATCGTAGGGGTTCACGCTCCAGCCGTTGCGAAACTGAACGCTGAGGAAACCCTCGCGCTGCAACTGGTACAGCGCTTCGCGCACCGGTGTGCGTGACACGCCTAGCCGCTCGGCAAGCTCCGTCTCGGTAAAGCGGTCGCCGGGGAGAAGCCGAAACTCAGCAATGTCGTCCTTGATCGCGGCATAAACCGCCTGCGCTCGGGTCGCCGGTTGTTCCGCAGCACGCGCGCCGGCAACGCTGCGGCGCCCCCCTTTCGACGGCGGCTTTGGCTGCGAGGCACGACGCGCTGTCATGCCTGCGACTCGTTCTTCAGGCTTACATGCGCAGCAACGATGCGCCAGCCACCATGCTCCGGGAGATCCGATCTCACCCAGGTCTGGCTCTGCCGCCCACCGCCTTCCCTATCGGTATAGCGGAACACCAGGTTCACCGTACCCAGATCCGTGCCGTACGTGCTGACCTCGCAACGCACGATCCGCCTTGGCGAGCTCTGCAGCGGCAAACTGGCGCGGAAGGCGACCACTGCGTCGTAGCCGAACTGCTCGTCTGCCAAACCGAAGCGCAGTGTGTTTTCCCCCGGCATGAAGAAACGATCCAACGCAAGGCGATCGTTGCCCACCAGGGCCACCTCATAGCGTTCGGCAATCGCCGTCAGCTCATTGCAGATGGCAGGAATATTGATCTGATCCGCAGGAATCGGCATCACTCACCTTGCGTGCAGTTTTGTGTACAAGATAAGAATAACGCAGGTTCCGGGCCACCGCGCCTGGCGCGCGATTGCGTGCTTCGCGATAGCGCCGCGCGCCAACACTCTGGTTGCGCATACGTAGTCCTGCTTCCGTCGGCGAAAGCGCGCCAGTCCTCGCCAAGCGGCGCATCCATGCACCATACGCCAGCGAAGGGACACCGCCAGAGGCACCACCTCGGTGCCGTGAGGCCAGACGTTGGCCTCATCGATGCATGGGAGAAGGCCGCCAGGTCCGTGGAACGAGACTTGCATAGCTTGCTGCGTTGCAACGTACAAACGGAAAGAACATGGCCAACAACTCCTGGGACACGATGGACGTCCACCTGCTGCGCGTGCTCCACGCAGTGCTGGCCGAATGCAGCGTCACCAAGGCGGCGCTGCGCCTGAATCAGTCGCAACCAGCGGTGAGCACCGCGCTTCGTCGGCTGCGCGATATCACCGGCGACCAACTGCTGGTGCGCTCGCGCAACGGCATGACTCCGACCGAACGCGGCGCCGCGCTGCTTGAGCCCGTCAAGCTGGCGCTGGCGCAGATCGAAGCAATCGCAGTACGCCAGGTGCGTTTCGATCCGGCAAAGTCGCGCCGCGTCTTTAACATCGCCACGCCGGATTACCTCAACGCGGTGGTGCTGGGCGAAATCGTCGCGCGGCTGCGCAAGTTCGCGCCGCATTCTCAGGTGGTGTTCCACTCGCTCGGGCCCGACAGCGACTTCACACAGGCCCTCGAATCCGGCGAACTCGATGTCGTGATCGGCAACTGGCCACAACCGCCCGAGTTGCTGCGTATGACCCCGCTATTCGAGGACGATCTGGTGTGCGTGATGCGCAAGGACCACCCACTCGCCAACCGCCCCCTAACGACCGAACGGTATCTTGAGGCCGACCACCTGGCGCCGACACCCTATTCCGTTGGTCGCCGCGGCGTGATTGACATGCACCTTGCACGCGAGCGGATCAAACGCAATGTGGTGGCGTATGTCCCCTACTTCGGCTTGGTGCCCTACCTGCTTTTGCAGACCGACATGATCTTCACCGGCCCGCGCGTGTTCGCCGAGCACTTCGCGAAGCTGATGCCGCTAGCAGTAACCGAGGTGCCAATCGATTTTCCGAAGATGGCCTTCTATCTTCTGTGGCACGACCGCACGCACCTTGCAGACGAATGTCGCTGGTTCCGGGAGCAGATCGTCAACGTTGCGCGCAAACCGCAGGAGCACATGCTGACGGTAGCCGCCTAGCAGAACGGGGGCATGCCTGGCGTGCCCCCACCACGCACGGATGCCGCGCCCTTCCTCCACAGCAGGGGGTTTAAGTAAGTCGCTTCAGATCACGCGATCCGCGAGGCGCAAGGCAGCGATCCTTGCGATCTGTGTCAGCGCTTCATCGAACTCGGCTTCCGGTGTATTGCCCAGACGCGCCGCGAAACGCTCGATGATCCCGGCACGGTCATAGCCACGAACGGCGAGGATGAACGGGAAGCCGAACTTAGCGATGTAGCGCGTGTTGAGTTGTTGCAGGCGCTCGAATTCTTCGGCGGTGCAGGTATCGAGCCCCGCCCCCGCCTGTTCTCCACGCGACTCCACCGTCAGCTCACCGCGAACCGCGGCGCGCCCGGCAAGTTCCGGATGCGCGCGAATCAAGGCCAGTTGCAGTGCTTCCGGTGCGCTTCGCATTGCGGTGACTAGAGCATCGAGCAAGTCATTGCGATCGGCAAACGGGCGTGCAGACCAAGCAGCATCCGCCACCCAAGGCGAGTGTTCAAAGATGCCGTCGAGGGCTGCAACAAACGCCTCGCGCTCCAGGGCGGACAGGGCGGCAACGGAAACAGGTGTGCAGGGCATTGAGATGTCTTCAGGCATCGGTTGGGGCACAGGCCCGATGGAATCAGACTAGGGAGCCGCAACATCCGCCGCAAGGCGCCAAATCGAATAGCGATATTCGCCAATTGCGGATGACAGGCGGCGGAGCCCGAGCGTGCGAGGCGTTCCACCGGTGGGCCGGCGCTCATTCGAACTTGTGGATAGCGGGTATCCACCGATCAGGCGAGCCCCCTTCCTACAATCCCGCCATGTGCCGACTTCCCGCCGGCCTCCCCCAGATCGGAATCAAGATGGGACGACTGACAACCCATGTACTCGACACCGCCCACGGCTGCCCGGCCGCCGGCATGCATTACGCACTCTTTGCCGCGGACGGCACGACACCGCTTGTGCAAGGGGTGACGAATGCCGATGGGCGCTGCGACGCGCCGCTGCTGGAGGGCGAGTCGCTCGTAGCCGGCCACTATGAGCTGCGTTTCGAGGTCGCGGCGTACTTCCGTGCCGCGGGCGTGCAGCTCCCCGAACCGCCATTCCTCAGTGAAGTCAGCATCGCGTTTGGCGTGGCCGACACCGCAGCCCACTACCATGTGCCGCTGCTGGTTTCGCCCTGGGCGTACAGCACCTACCGGGGTAGCTGAGCATGGATCACGCATACCTCATCGAAGTCGCCAGCATGTTGCTCCGCTGGCTGCACCTGATCGTCGGCATCGCCTGGATCGGCTCATCGTTCTACTTCGTATGGCTCGATAATTCCATCAAGCCGCCGACCGACCCGAAGCTCAAGGAGGCCGGCGTCGGCGGCGAGCTGTGGGCGATGCATGCCGGGGGCTTCTACAACCCGCAGAAGTACCTGGTCGCGCCCAAGGAGTTGCCGAAGGAACTGCACTTCTTTTTCTGGCCGTCGTACTCGACCTGGATCACCGGCTTTCTGTTGATCTCGGTGCTCTACTACTTTCAGGCAGCGACTTGGATGGTCGACCCGGCGGTTGCGCAGATCAGCGCGACGCAGTCGGTACTGATCGGGCTTGGCACGTTGGCCGGCGGTTGGATCGTCTACGACCTGCTGTCGCGCCTGCTGATCGAACGCAGTCAGCTCGTGTTCGCGGTGATCTACACGCTCTTCGTCGCCGCAGTGGCCTGGGCGCTGACGCACCTGCTGGCAGGTCGCGCCGCATATATCCACGTCGGCGCGATGATCGCCACGACGATGAGTGGCAACGTGTTCTTCATCATCATCCCGAACCAGCGCAAGCTCGTCGCGGCGATGAAGCGTGGCGAAGCGCCCGACCCCACGCTGGGCAAAAAGGCCAAGCAGCGTAGCGTGCACAACAACTACCTGACGCTGCCGGTGCTTTTCGCGATGATCAGCAACCACTACGCCTTCACCTACAGCCATCCACAGGGCTGGCTGGTGCTGGTGCTCATCATGCTGGGCGCGGCACTGATCCGCCACTTCTTCAACCTCAAGCACAAGGGCGAATGGCGTTGGGAATACCCGGTCGCCGGTGGAGCGATCCTGCTCGCCGTGCTCTGGTGGACAGCGCCGGCGCCGGTCGTGCGCGACGCGTCAAAACCGGTGCCAGCGCTCGCGCAAGTCCTGCCTGTCATTCAGGCCCGCTGTACCGCCTGCCATGCCGAGAAGGCAACGATGATGCCGTCTGCCCCCGGTGGCGTGATGTTCGATACCGAAGCGCGCGTCCGTCAGCACGCGCAACGGATCTTCGCGCGCGCCACGCAGACGAAAGACATGCCGCTGGGCAATATCACCGGCATCACCGATGACGAGCGCGCACTTATCGCCGCCTGGTATCTCGGCGGCACACGCTAAGGTAAGTGCAGCGATGACACACCCGACCTACCCTCGCGACCTGATCGGCTACGGCCGCACGCCACCGCATGCGCACTGGCCCGGCAATGCGAAGATCGCGGTGCAGTTCGTGCTCAACTACGAAGAAGGCGGCGAGAACTGCGTGCTCCATGGCGATGCCGGCAGTGAGCAGTTTCTCTCGGAACTGTTCAACCCTGCGAGCTACCCGGACCGCCACCTTTCGATGGAGTCGGTCTACGAATACGGCTCACGCGTCGGCGTATGGCGCATCCTGCGCGAGTTCGAACGCCGCGGCCTGCCCCTCACGGTATTCGGCGTGTCGATGGCGCTGGAGCGCCACCCGGATCTCACTGCCGCCTTCAAGGAGTTGGGGCACGAGATCGCTTGCCATGGCTGGCGTTGGATTCACTACCAGACGCTCGACGAAGCCACCGAACGCGAACACATGCGCATCGGCATGGAGATCATTGAGCGCCTCACCGGTGAGCGCGCGCTGGGCTGGTACACCGGCCGCGACAGCCCCAACACGCGCCGACTCGTCGCCGACTACGGCGGCTTCCTCTACGACAGCGACTACTACGGCGACGATCTGCCTTTCTGGACGCGAGTAACCAGGAGCGACGGCACGACTGCCCCGCAGCTCATCGTGCCCTACACGCTGGACACCAACGACATGCGCTTCTCGCTGCCACAGGGATTCAGCCAGGGCGATGACTTCTTCACCTACCTGCGCGACGCCTTTGATGTGCTCTACGCCGAAGGTGAGGAAGCACCGAAGATGTTGAGCGTCGGCATGCACTGCCGCCTGCTCGGCCGCCCCGGCCGCATGCGCGCGCTGCAACGATTCCTCGACCACATCGAGGCGCATGATCGCGTTTGGGTTTGCCGCCGGGTCGACATTGCACGGCACTGGCATCGTACGCATCCATTCAACACCCACGAGCACGCCGAACAGGAAGCCTGATCATGGCCGTCGTCACGCTGGACCCGGACGCCCCGGACTTTACCCGCCACTTCACCAACCTCGCCGATCCGCGCCTGGGTGCCGAGACCATCGCTTGCAGCGACGACTTCTTCGCCGCCATGGCGCGCATGCTCGCGCCGGACGACCCAGTCTTCGTTCCGGGCAAGTACGACACACACGGAAAGTGGATGGACGGTTGGGAATCGCGCCGCAAGCGCGGGCCCGGCAACGACTGGTGCGTGGTGCGATTGGCGCGCGCGGCGACCATCGTTGGCGTCGACATTGATACCCGCCACTTCACCGGCAACTACCCACCGGGCGCCTCCCTGGAGGCGTGCCACTGCACGCACGGCGATCCTGACGCCGACACGCTATGGACACCGCTTCTGCCCACCGTTGCACTGCAAGGCAACGCTCACCATTACCACACCATCGCGAGCAACGCGGTGTGGACGCACGTTCGCCTCTCAATCTATCCGGACGGTGGCATTGCACGCCTGCGAGTTTATGGACGCCCGGCTGCAAATCCGATAGTGGGCGCCGAACTCGACCTCGCGGCAGCCATCAATGGCGCCCACGTTGTCGCCACCAACAATGAACACTTCGGTCGAGCAGCGACACTTCTGTTGCCGGGGCGCGGCGTCAACATGGGCGACGGTTGGGAAACACGGCGGCGCCGCGAACCCGGCAACGACTGGTGCGTCGTCGCACTGGCCGCACCTGGCATCATCCACCGCGTGGAGGTCGACACCGCGCACTTCAAGGGCAACTACCCCGACGCGTGTTCACTTCAAGCCGCCCACATGCCTAGCGGCACGCCACAATCCTTGGTCACGCAAAGTATGTTCTGGCCCGAACTGCTGGCACCGCAAAAGCTGCAGATGGACGCAGTTCAGAGCTTTGAAGAACTCACCAAGCTCGGCGTCGTAACGCACGTGCGCTTCAACATCTTCCCGGATGGCGGGGTCAGTCGATTGCGACTGTTTGGCAAGGTGGCCTCGGCGTGAAGGTGCTGCCGGTTGAAGAACTCACCCGTGAAGCCTTCGCGCCGTTCGGGGATGTGATCGAGGCAAGCAACTCAGCTCACCACTTCGCCATCAACGGCGGCAACACGGAGCGCTATCACGACCTTGCTCGGCTGGAGCCGGGCGAAGGCGGCCGCATCATCGTCAGTATCTTTCGCGCCCAGCCGCGAACCCTCCCGTTCACGATCACACTGCTCGAGCGCCATCCGCTCGGCTCACAGGCCTTCGTTCCGCTCAGCGGGCGCGACTATCTTGTCGTCGTCGCGCTGGAGCCTACGCCGTCGGCGCTACGCTGCTTCCTTGCGCGCGGTGCCCAAGGCGTGAATTACGCACCAGGCACTTGGCACCACCCCCTGCTTGCGCTGGACGAGATCAGCGACTTCCTGGTGCTCGATCGCAGCGGCACGGGAAGCAACTGCGACGAAATCACCCTGACCGAACAAGCCCTTGTCGCACCATTCCGCGGGACATGCCAGTCTTCATAGGGGACGCAACACACATCGATTTAGAGCACGTTCGATACTTGCCCCACGCAGCTCAGCGATGCGCGTTGCGATACAGCACCTTGTCAATTGGCTGCGACGCAAACAGGTCACCGCGATGGACTGTGCGCTGACCGCTATCTAACATCGGCGCCATAGCGATCCGACTAGTGCCAAGCGCCCGCAGCGCAGCGCTTGCGGTCCTTGGCGTGCCAAGAATGAGCGACATTCCATCGGCTATTTATGGTCTCTCAAGATCGCGCAATCGCGCTGATCGCTCATCTCGACACCCGTCATTCCGCGCACCGAGGTGGTTGATCCATATAGCCGACACGACGCGTCGGTCTGGCGCCCGGAGTCGTCCTGCGCGATTGTGCACTGAGCCTTATCGCTTCCGAGCCATAACGAGCAGTTACGATTGCGTTGACTCGTTCCGTCGGGGGTTACGCGCGATCGTCCGCGTGCGCCACGGCCTGCGTTCCACTCGCTCTGGTACGCAGAGATCGCGGCAGACAATTTCACGCGACTCCAAGGACCTGCCCCGAGCACTAACACACGAGAATCGATCGAATCTGCCATCAGCCCAAGCTCAATGAACAAGCAGCCTTCGCATCCAGTCGAGCAATGCGTTGGGCAAACGGTCCGCGTCTTGTAGCAGCGCATATTGATGCGGACCGAAGATGTGCGGCAGATAGGCAGCCGCGTGACGGTCCACCGTCAAACAGAACGCGGATTGTCCGGCGCGCCGGATTTCCTGCACTGCCTGGCGCATGTCTTCAACCCCGTAACGCCCTTCGTAGTCATCGCAATCGTTCGGCTTACCGTCCGACAACAACACGAGCAGCTGATGACGCGCCGGCTGTTGCGCCAGCAGGCGGCTGGCGTGCCGTAGCGCGGCGCCAGCCCGTGTGTAGTGCTCAGGCTCAAGCCCTGCGATGCGCCGGGCGACCGGATCGCCATGGCGTTCGTCAAACCGCTTAACGGTGCGCACCGTGACTTGCTGCGGACCATGCCCGGAGAACGCGAGGATCGCATACGGGTCACCGCTCCCGTCCAACGCCACTGACAGCACGAGCAGCGCTTCGCGTTCGACGTCGACGATGCGCCGCTGGCCTGCGACCCAGCTATCGGTCGACCCACTGACATCGACCAGCACCAGCACCGCGCAATCACGCTGGGCGATACGGCTAGTGCGATAAAAGGCCTGCGCCACGCCAACACCTGCGCGCCGATCGGCGTAGGCCTCGATGCAGGCGTCGAGGTCGGGCTCGTCGCCATCCGCTTGCTTGCGCAACACGACGCGCGCCGCCCGCAGCATCTCGAAGCGCTGGCGCACCGCTGCAAGCAAGTTGGCTTGCGCCTTCAGGCAACGGGCTACCCATTCGGCGGACCCTGCTTGCGCCTCAGACTCCCAGACCGTAGCGCCAGGGTCCCGATAGGCCTGGAGGCGGTAGTCCCACTCCGGGTAGCGGATGCCGCCGCCCGCTGCAAAGGCTTGTGGCGGACCGGCGTATGCGGTCGGGGTCGGCGCATCGTCAGACAGCAGCACCTCATTGGAACGTTGTGCGCTGCGCACCAGGCGGGCCTGTTCCAGTTCGGACACCGAACCGGCATGCCCCTCGGCGGCGGAGTCGGTATCGCGATCGCCGGGGCGCTGCAGTCCCATCGGGTCTTCTGCGTGCTCATGCGGCTGCGAGGTCTGGATCATCCATGCGCCGGTTTTCGAATCCTCGTCGTCCGGCTGCGCTGCCCGGACGGTCGGCCGCCTGGCGAGGCGCGCGCTGCGCACCGGAGCACAGCCCTCCTCTTCCTTTGGCGCGGCCTTACCGGGCACATCCGAACTGCCCGGCTCATCGAGCGGCCAATCGCCGGTCCACCAGTCTTTGAGCAACGCGGCTGGATCATCTTCGGGCCACTCGGCCGCCAGCTGCCCCGCAGCGAGCGCGAGGGTTTCAACGGACACCGCAGCAGGCGGCCGTTCCAGCGGTGCCATCAGGCGGTCGCGCAGCCAGCGCTCCAACGAGGCTCGTGCGGTAGGGAAGCGCTCCAGCGACGGCCGCCTTCGCAGCACCTCGGCACGCAACTGCGCCAGCGCGCGTTGCAGCCCAGGGAGCTTGGTTATCAGCGCTGCATCCGCCAGTACAGCCTCGAGCACCAGTGCGAAATCGCGTGCCAGCCCTCCCGCGGGCATTCCATCTGCCCATTCCCTGCGCAGCAGCACGCGCTGCGCTTGTTGCAGCGCCATCGCCCGATACAGTACCGGCGCATCGACGCTGCTCACCCCTGCCAGCGTGCGTGGCAACCAGATGGCATGTGCATCGGCGGAGGGCACCGTGTCTAGCTGATACGGCCCCTTCTCACGCGAGAAGAGACGCTTGAGTGCCGAAACGGGGATCGGCGCGCGCGCTACGCGCAGCGGCCACGCGCGCCCATGAACGGCGGATAGCAGAAGATCAAGCCGCGGTGCGAGCTCGAGTAGCGTGGCCGCGTGCTCGGTGCCAGTTACAGCGGCTCGGCGCCGCTTCAGTAGCGCCTGGGCATAGACCGTCGCATGCCGGGCTGCATCGACGATAACGTCTTCGGCTTCGGCCACGGGCTTTACAAGAAGCTGGCGTCGACCAGATCCCGCATCGCACCGAGCAGCGCGGGGTCGTCCGACAGCGGGCGGACCAGCGCGGCCATGCAGGCCTCGGGCAACGCAATGCCGGCCCGGGCGAGGCGCGCCGCGGCGACCAGCAACCGGGTGCTGGGCACCTCGGTGAGCCCGCGGTCACCCAGTGCTCGCAGACGCTGCGCCAGCGCGACCAGCGCCACGGCGTCGGCGTGGCTGACGCCGCCCTCGCGGATCACGATGCGGGCCTCGAGCTCCGGCGCAGGAAAATCGAACTCGAGCGCGACAAAGCGCTGCCGAGTGCTGGGCTTCAAGTCCTTGAGCATCCGCTGGTAGCCCGGGTTGTACGAGATCACCAGCATGAAGCCGGGGGGCGCGTGCAGGATTTCGCCAGTCTTGTCGATCGGCAGGCTGCGCCGGTGATCGGTCAGCGAGTGCAGCACCACAACGGTGTCCTGGCGCGCTTCGACGACTTCATCCAGATAGCAGATCGCGCCAGCGCGGACGGCGCGGCTCAGGGGGCCGTCGTGCCACACGGTGCCTTCATGGTGGATGAGGTAACGCCCAATAAGGTCGCTCGCCGACAGATCATCGTGGCAGGCCACGGTCATCAAAGGCCGGCCCAAGCGCCACGCCATGTGCTCGACAAAGCGTGTCTTGCCGCAACCGGTCGGGCCCTTGAGCATCACTGCCAACTGTTCAGCATGGCAACGCTCGAACACCTCGACCTCTCGCGCGACGGGCAGGTAGAACGGCTCGTCTGCCTGGCCCGTCTCACGCTCGGTTTCAGCCATTGCAGGGTGCCGTCATGCCGCCTTGGGCGACTGCCGCCCGCTGGCGACCGGCGCGCGTGATACCGGGCCGGACTCGTCTGCGCCGATGAGATCGAAGCTCGGACGGAAACGGAAGAAGTCCCAGATGAAGAGCGCCACGCCGGTCGAGAACACGCTCGCGGTGGCCAGCAGCATCAGGAAGTGCACCTGGATCTTGAGCTGCGCATCGAGATAACCCATGCCGAGGATTCGCTCCAGGTAGACCTGCCCGATGCCCGCCGTTGCGAACGACAAAGTCATACCGAACATGCCTGCGATCTGAAGCCAGAACGCCCAATATCCCACCGCTGTACCTTCTTCACGGCGCCCCGGGGTCAATGCGGGCAGCGCGTAGGTAATCATGGCCATCACGATCATCGCGTAGGCGCCATAGAACGCGGCGTGGCCGTGCATGGCGGTGATCAAGGTACCGTGCGTCCATTTATTGACGCCGGGCCAGGTATGGGCCAACCCCAGCAAGCCGGCACCGAACAAGGTGAACACCGCGCTGCCGATCGTCCAGTGGAGCGCCAAGGTATTCGGATGTGCAAGCCCGGAGCGCCGCATCGCGGTGTAGGCGTACATCGCCATGCCGATCAGGGCTAGCGGTTCGAGCGCGCTGAACAGGCCGCCGATCGGGAGCCAGTACGACGGCACACCGACCCAGTAGTAGTGGTGGGCAGTCCCCATGATGCCGGCGATGAAGACCAGCCCGACGATCACGTAAAGCCACTTCTCCATCACCTCGCGGTCAGCGCCCGAGAGGCGGATCAGCAGATAGGCCAGAAAGCCGCCCTGGATCATCTCCCACACGCCCTCCACCCACAGGTGGATGGTCCACCAACGGTAGTAAATGGAGATAACGTAGTTGTTGAAGCTCAACAGCGAAGGCAGGTACAGCACCGCCGCCAGCGCGAGCCCCAGCAGCAGGACACCCTCACTGGTGGCCAGCCGGCCGGCCTTTCGGATCGTCATCAGGATGTTGTAGAGGAACATCAGCATGACCAGGACAATGATCAGCTTCGACACCAGGGGCTGTTCCAGCAGCTTGTTGCCGGTGCCATAGCGGAACAGGTATCCGACGATGGTGCCAACGCCCATGGCGGACCACAGGCCCAGTTGCCAGTAGGCCAGCCTCACGCTGTAAAGCTCGGTGCGTGATTCGTCGGGCACCATCCAGTAGGTTGCACCCATGAAACCGGTCAGCACCCACACCACCAGCAGGTTGGTGTGGATCATCTTGGTCACATCAAAAGGCAGGATGTACAGCAGGGGGTCCGGCCCCAGGTACTTGGCAGCGGATAGCACGCCAAACACGAGTTGCAGGCCAAACAGGGCCATTGCGACCGCGAAGTACCAGTAGGCGACCGATTGGGAACGGTATCTCATCGAGTCTCTCTCCTTGTATCCGGCGGGCTATTTCAACGTGGCCAGATAGGCCACGAGCTGGTCGATCTGTTCAGGTTTCAGCGACGAGGCATAGGTCGAAGGCATGAAACTCTGTCCGTTCGACGAGTACATGGTGCCCGGCACGATGTAGGCGCTTGGGTGTTCTATCGACTCACGAATATAGGAAGGCACGTCCTTGGCACGGCCCTTGTAGTCCGCCGTCGCGATTCGCTGTTGAGCGCGGGTGGCGATGCCACCGAGTGAAGGCCCTGCCATATTCACGCCAGGCGTCACCGAATGGCATACGGCGCATGGCGGAGTCACCGCGCTGAACAGCGCCTGCCCAGAGGCGATGGGATCCTGTGCAGACGCCGCTGAACGGTCAGCGGTCGGCGTAGCAACGCCAGACTCGCGTTTGGCGGCCTGATCGGCGCCCGGAAGCGCGTTTCCGACGACGAGGATCGGGCGCGGCGGCCAGTCTTGGTTATCAACCTTGCTGACCCAGTCGAGGAAGGCAATCACGTCCGTGATTTCGCTCTCCGACAGATTCTGGGTGGGCATGAGGCGGCGGCTGCGTTTCTCGTCATAGAAGCGCGCCGGATCCCGCAGATAGGCCTGAAGGTAGGCAGCGCCACGGTGCTGCGTGATCTTGGTCAGATCCGGTGCGTAGTAAGCGCCCTCGCCAAACAGCGTGTGGCAGTTGATGCAGTTGTACTTGTGCCAGACATCCTTGCCGTGTGCCACGGCTGGCGTAATGTTTTCGGCATGGGTCAGGGTGCCGAACTGGCGGTGACTGTCGATCGTCAGCCCAAGGAAAGCGAGGGCCGAGAGGGCTGTGGCCCCGATTGCGAAAAGGCGGCTTTGACGTTTGTTCATGGATGCATCACACGCCGATGCCCGACCAATGCACGATCGACATGTAGCCGGCATACGCCAGCGCCACGACCAGAACCGCGATGACAATCAGAGCCAGGGTCTTCAATGACCCGTACACCAATGAGGTATGCATAGATCAGCCTCTCTGGGCATCGTGAGTGGGCGGTGGCATGGAAGGCACAAGAAGCGCAAATCCTTCGTGCAACCCAGAACAACTACCGGTGATCGAGCAGCAACGTGACAAGCACTGAGCCATCCTCAACGCCTTTAAGCGCATGAGGTTCGCCCCCCTCCAGACAGATCAGGTCGCCCTGGCGCATGATCCGGCTGCTACCCGCAGCCGTAAACTCAACGATCCCCTCCAGGCACTGAACGGTGAGTTCCCCTGGCACCCGATGCTCAGGAATCACCTTTCCGGCAACCAGAAAGAGGCGGAAGACTTCAAGGCCCTTTGATTTGTAGAGCGCCTTGCTGAGTGCGCCTTCGATCTTGCCTTGGCGAGGGCGAATGTCGATCAGTTCGCCCGGTGATGCGTGGTGGATCGCCATGAACGCTCCGTGAACAATGGGCCAACTTCCCTGAGCGCTGCGAGCGATCGCTCTGCTTCAATCGTGCTTGGCAGCAAGCTCATTCAGCAGGGCTGCCAGATTGGGTCCGATCCTGTGAAGTTCATCGAGGTGAGCCGCTGACAGGTCAACGAGAATGCGCTCCGCTTTCGCAGTCAGTCTCAGACGGACCTTTCGCGCATCCTCGACGTCAGGCTCCCGTACAAGCAAATCCATCTTTTCCAATCGATCGACCAGCTCTACTGCGGTGTGATGCCGAACGCATGAATGTTCTGCAAGCTCACCAATACTCATTGGCACGTCGCCCGGCTTACCCTTGATCGACAACAGCGCTTGATGTTGTTGAGGTGTCAAGCCCGCATCGCAGGCGGCCGAACTGCTGAACTCCAGGAAACGACGCAGCGCCAGACGAAACGCAGCCAAGCGTTCGTAGTCCGCCGAGGTGACCGACTTCTCGGGAAGCCGGCCCAATGCGTTCTTCGTCCTCGCCATCATTGAAGTTGAACCCTGCCCTGGACATCGTCCGTACGCGATACGCTCGAACCACCCGCAACCAACGCGCTGCTCTCTAATCCGCATGTACAGCAATCGCTTCAGTTGAAGCGTAGTTCAATATATCGCCCTACGATATATTTAATTTGTGCCGAGGCCGTGGCGGTGTAGTCCGAGCTGCGGGATCAGAAACCAACGTTGAGTACACGAACGTCGTACAGGGCGCGCAGCGCATGTTCGCCGCATTCGCGTACTCATTCGCGCAGAAGTCCTCCACGCGTTTCGAGCCGGATCCCCAACGAATCGCTTCGTCGATGTCGCGTTGTGGCAGCGCCGAAGCAGCTGCTTTGGCTAACGATCGCTGGCGCCGACCCTACCGTCCGGGAAGTTGTCCAAACGCCCAAAGGGACCGCGCAGGTTTGGTTGCGATGAGCGGGCCACCGGGGCTGCGCTCGCATGTGCCTTCTTCGGTTACCGAGTTTCAACACAAGGGAAAGACAGGTACTGCGTTTTGCCCAGCCGATATTCGTTCGCCCTGCCTGCAGCAAGGTAAGAAGTGGTTCGCGCGGTCGCTTCGTGACTGAGGGCAGGCCAAGCACAAGCTCGGTCACCTTGAGCGCGAGTAAAATGCGCACCATGCCCTACTTGCACACTTGGGAGCAGCACGGTTTGCTGCGCGAATTTGCCGGTCATGTGACTAGCGCAGAGATTGCTCGCGCAGTCATCGAGAGTCATGAGGCACCGGCGTTTGACGAATACCGCTATGTGATCAACGACTTCCGGGCTACACGTTCAATCGAACTGGACGCCGAGGTCATGGACGAAGTCGCGGCGATGGACCGTGCTGCGTTTCTGACCAATCCGCGTGTACGCGTGGCGGTCGTACAGGGGCCGCAGGCCGTGATGGACACGGTTGCCGCCTACTCGGCATCGCACCTCAGCCCCTACCCTTTGCAGGTCTTTCAAGACATGGAATCGGCGCGTCGCTGGGCCTGCGCGCCGCTCGTCACCACCGCGCAGAGCGCGGGCACGCATCGGGATAAGTGAATCGCCCCACCCTCCCCTGGCCATGCTTTACGACCTGCCACTTGGCCTGACGAACTCCCCCGCATCTGGCGCCTCAGGCGAAATTCAAGGTCCGCGGAATCGCGTCACACATCGTCGTTGAACGCCGAGATCCGCTCGACCCGGAACGTACTCTGCAAGGACTTCAGCTCCGACGAGCAACACGTCTGGTCTCCCTGTCCCGCGAACATCAACCGGCCTTGCAGGTCGTGTCGCTCCTGCGTCACGCGCACTAAACGGATACCGTCGCACGTGCGGTTGCGGCAGCGTTGGCGCTCAAGCCCTCATTGATGACGCACTTCAAGGTCGAGGAAACAGAGCTGAAGCAAGAAGACGGCTAGATCTCAGGCTGGCGTTCCAGCCAGAACGGCTGCACGACCGGGCCGATGGTTCGGCGGCAGTTCTTCGGTTGAGCGCACAATCTCGACGTGCTGTGCCGATCGGGCAAGTTAGTTGTCGAATACACAGGGGAGAATTCGAGAGCAAGGTCCCGCTCCGAGGGCCATAGATCTCTCGTTACGCGGAGTACGCCGCCTGGGGTGAGTGGTCTCACCGTCCCGGGCTGGCACCCACCGGAGAGGTGTGGCAACAATGACGGAAGATCAATTCGCGGCGACGGTCCTCGCCGGCAAAGGTCTGGTGGCGGCGATGCGCGCACGAGACCACACGACCGTTTGGCATCAGGATCGGGTTGCCTTGCTTGCCGAGCACCTTGCGCGTCAACTCGGTGTATCGGACGCCGAGGCCCGTCAAGCGCGGAGCGCAGGCCTGCACCACGACATCGGCAAGATCGCCATCTCCGACGCAACACTGTTCAAGCAAGGCCCCTTGACCCAGGCCGAATGGCTCGAAATGCAGGCGCACGCAGAGATTGGCGAGCGCATTCTTCGCGCGACCGAGAACCCCTTGCTTTGCTCAATTGCCGGCTACGTCCGCCATCACCACGAACGGTTTGACGGAACGGGCTATCCGGACGGTTTGCAGGGCAGCGAGATCCCTCTCATCGCGCAGATCGTATCGATCGCCGATGCCTACGACGCGATGGCCGCGGTGCGCGCCTACCGCCCGCCCCGGCCGCATCGCGCGATCATCGCCATCCTTACCAGTGAAGTTGGCCAGAAGTGGGACGGCGCCATGTTCGACGCCCTGGTGCGCTTGTTCGAAGTCGATTCGGAAATCGTCAGCGCGTATCTGGCCAAGGACTAAGCGCGCGCGAAGGCACAAGGAGGAGGCACCCGGCCGACAGCCGCCTCGGCACGGAATCGAACGTGCTTGCCTTCGATTCCGCACATTGCTGAGTGGCTTCTTGCTGGGTGCCACACTTTCGCAGGCTCGTCCCGGGCATGAGTCCGTCTTTCGGGTCGAATCCCGAAGACCTGCCCAACCGCGGGTTCCACGGCTACGGGAGCAAGCTCAAGCAGCTCGTGGTCACACACGACCGCGCTCCGCGAAATACGCCCGCAGCGACAGCCCGCTCCGCGGGCGACCGACAACCAGGTCAATCTGGCGGCAGCGTTGGCTTTGCGTCCGGCCCGGCAGCCGCCACGCAAAAAAACACAGTCGGTTATCGGCAGACGGCTATCATGCCGGTCCTCTTCGAAGTAGTCCCTCATGATTTCCGTTCGTAATGTCACGCTGCGTCGCGGCGTCAAGGTCGTGCTCGACCGCGCATCCGTCACCTTCACCCCTGGCGAAAAGATCGGGCTTGTGGGCCGAAACGGTGCCGGAAAGTCCTCCTTCTTCGGCCTCCTCAACGGCACGCTGCATGAAGACAGTGGCGAGTTCTCCATCCCAGCGGCCTGGAAGATGGCGCAGGTGGCGCAAGACATGCCGGAGACCGAGCAAAGCGCGACGGACTTCGTCATCGAGGGCGACACTGTACTGCTTGCCGCGCAGGCAGAAGTTGCGGCGGCCGAAGCCAGTGACGACGGCATGCGCATGGCGCACGCCTACATGGATCTGCACGATGCTGGCGCGCATGACGCTGCCGCCCGCGCGCAGGCCCTGATCCTCGGCCTCGGCTTCTCGGCTGCGCAGCTCGATGAACCGGTGAACAGCTTTTCGGGCGGTTGGCGCATGCGCCTGCAACTCGCGCGCGCGCTGATGTGCCCGTCGGACCTGCTGCTACTCGACGAACCGACCAACCACCTCGACCTCGATGCGCTGGTATGGCTGGAAGCCTGGCTCAAGCGCTACCAGGGGACCATGGTCGTGATCAGCCACGACCGCGAGTTCCTCGACGCGGTAACGCAGGTGACGGTGCACGTCGATAACGCCAAGCTGGTGCGCTATGGCGGCAACTACAGCAAGTTCGAAGACATGCGCGCCGAGCAGCTGGTGCTGCAGCAAGCCGCCATGGCGAAGCAGGCCGACAAGATCGCCCACCTGCAGAAGTTCATCGACCGCTTCAAGGCCAAGGCCAGCAAGGCCAAGCAGGCGCAGAGCCGGGTCAGGGCGCTCGAACGCATGGAGAAGATCGCGCCGGTGCTGGCGGACGCCGAGTTCAACTTCGAGTTCAAGGAGCCGCTCAACGTCCCCAACCCGATGCTGTCGATGCTCGACGCGAGCTTCGGCTACCCGGCACCGGACGATGCCCCCGCGGGTACGCCGCCAACGGTGATCGTGCGCAACATCAACCGATCCGTCCTCGCCGGCCAGCGCATCGGCATCCTCGGCGCCAACGGCCAGGGCAAGTCCACGCTGGTGAAGACGGTGGCGCACGCGCTCGCGCCGATCGCGGGCGAAATCAGCGAAGGCAAGGGCCTTAACATCGGCTACTTCGCGCAGCAGGAGCTGGACGTGCTGGATCCGGCCGCCTCACCGCTGCTGCACATGACCCGCCTCGCCAAGGACACGCCAGCGCACCTGCGGGCGCCGGGGCAAAGTGGCACGGAACAATCGCTGCGAACCTTCCTTGGCACGTTCAATTTCAGCGGTGACATGGTCCACCAGGCCGTCGGCACCATGAGCGGCGGCGAGAAGGCGCGCCTGGTGCTGTGCATGATCGTGTGGCAGCGCCCCAACCTGCTGCTGCTCGACGAACCGACCAACCACCTGGACCTCGCCACGCGCGAGGCACTGGGCATGGCGCTCAACGAATTCGAAGGCACCGTGATGCTGGTCAGCCACGACCGCGCCCTGCTGCGCGCTGTGTGCGACGAGTTCTGGCTCGTCACCAAGGGTGGCGTGGAACCCTTCGACGGCGACCTCGACGACTACCAGCAATTCCTGCTCGACGAAGCCCGCCGTATGCGCGAATTGGCGGCAGCGAAGCTGAAGAAGGCCGCGGCCTAAGGAGGCGGCGGCGACGCAACGGGTCGCGACCGCTGGCCAAGCCGAGGCAGACAAGCCGTCGCACTTGCCACACTTGGCACGCCCAAGTCGAAGCGGCGCGCGATGACCACGTCGCACGATCGCCCAGGCCACCGGTGGCTCGGTTGCGCACTGCTCGCCGCCCCCAGCCCTGCGCCATCGCCAAATTGGGCCGCCCGCCGGGTTGTAATGGCACTCGGCTGACAAGCGCCCGCCTCACATCAGGTGTGGGCGAGCCGTGCGCCGGAGGAAACGTAGCTGTCGCGGCTGCTTGGCCATTGGTGACGATTCGCCAGTGCCGGCGGGGTCGGCCTACGCTTCGGACACGTCCTGCGCAACGCCTTCGAGCGCCAGCTCCTTGCGCATGAAAACGCTGAGCGGGTGCTCTGGGTAGTCGCCAAAGGCACCGCACCGAACAAACCCTTGCTTGCCGTAGAAAGCGAGTGCGGCCGGTTGGTACGGGCCGGTCTCGAGCATGAGGCTACGACAGCCTTTGGCATGCGCAGCGTGTTCCAGCACGCACAAGATTGACTGCGCGGCTCCATCGCCCCTGGCCTCAGGCCGAACATACATGCGCTTGACCTCACCATAGGATGTGCCGAGCACAATGGCCCCGCACCCGATTGCCACACCACCGGCAGTTCGCGCCACGGCAAACAATACGTTGGCTTGCGTCATGGCACCGATGTCCAGCGAATATCTGCACTCCTGCGGATAGAGCGTGTCTTGATAGGCATCGAGTTCGGCGATCAGTGCGATGGTCTCCGCCTGATCGGGGGGTTCAAGCTTGGTGCGGGTCATCTTTTCCTTTACGGGCATAGGGTCGAAAGTGGCTCCACCTGCTCAAATCGCAAGCACGGGCAGTCAGTTCCGCATTATCCGCAAACGGCAAGGTTTCCGATTTGTCGATCTTCCTGGCGCTCGCTCGTCGTAGCTTTACCAAGGCCAACCCAGATTCGGAGAGCAATCCATGCGGTTCATCATCACAGCGCAGCAGAGTACGGAGCAGGAAACGACAAAAGAACAGGCAGACTTCGACGTCGAGCTGTTCAAGGCCTACATGCGGTTCAACGAGGACATGCACCAGGCTGGCGTGCTCGTCGCGTCCGAGGGGCTCAATCCTTCGGCGCCGGGCGCCCGCATCGCCGTCGCAAATGGCAAGCGCTACGTTATGGACGGCCCCTTTGCCGAGTCGAAGGAGCTGGTGGGCGGCTTCTACCTCATCGAGGTGCCCTCACTTGAAGAGGCTATCCAGTGGGCGCTGCGAGCGCCGTCCGGCTTTGGGAAGGACGATGTTCTGGAGGTTCGCCAACTTACTGGCGCCGGGGACCTTCCTCCCGAAATACTCTCACTGATCGCCGAAGCCGCGCCGACATGGAGCGCTTCGGCGTGGCAGTCGCGCGACGCGAAGTAGCTGCGTTCGATAGGCGCCGCCTGACACAGCGGCCGCGGCTGGCCGAGGGCATTCGGCAAGCCGTGGCAGCAAACCTGCAAGGTCGCCCGGGCAGGCAGGTGCTGCTACAGCGGAATCAGAACGATCGAACGGCAGCCCCATCTTTGAGAGCCGTCAATCCCACAAGCCGCGCGCCGTTGGGAAATTGAACAACCGGCCGGCAGGCGGTCGCCTTGAGTGATACCCTGCGTCCGGTTTTAACGCATCGTGCCTTTCGAATGACCACTACACCTCAAGTACAGTCGCCCCGGGAAGTGCTGAAGCAGCTCGCCGGCAAGTATCCGGTTTTGCGCAACTGGCAGCCGTTGGCGATCGGAATCGACAAGCAGTTGATCGCACTGCATCCGGAGTTTGCACCGAAGCACCTGCGGACCGCGCTGCTGATCCACACGCGCGCCTTGCCCTACCTTCGCTCGGTCGCGAAGGCGAAAGAACGCTTCGCACTCGATGGCTCAGCTGCAGGCGAGGTCACCGAGCAGCAGCGCGCGCATGCAACGGAACAGATCAAGGAAGTCCAGCGCAAGCGTGCAGAAGCTCGCCGACAGGCCGAGGAAGCAGAGAAGGCCCGCAAGGCCGAGGAACTGCGCCAGCAAAAGCTGCAGATGCTGGTGTCGAAGTTCAGCGGCTAAGCAGGGGCATCAGGGTGTCCGGCCGCCGTCCGGCTAGCGTTTGAATGTGCCGGCACGCAACACCCCGCTTGAGTCACTACGCACCCGCCCCTCCCCGGGCACCATCACCTTGGCCGCAATGGCCCCGGTGATTGGCGGAGGCTATTCGCCATCCCAATAGTTGAGCGAATCACCTGCCCGACCGACGTACACAAACCGCTGTGGCTTGCCGTCAGCACTCGGCGGTAGTTCGGCGAGGACACCAAATTTTCCCGAATCCGGATACTCGGCGATCTCCGGGGAAAGTTTGGTGCTGACCGCCAGGTAACGCAGTTCCTCCGTGCCAGTGTTCGTAATCTGGTGCGCCGCTTCGTTGCCACCCGGCGGACAGGCGATGACGTCACCGGTGCGAATGGCATAGGTGTTCGCGCCAATTCGCACCTCGCCTGAGCCCTGAAGCACGAAGAACATCTCCTCGTTGGCGCGGTGGTTGTGAAACGGGAACGCTCGCTTCCCCGGCGGTACCGCCGTGATGTTGTACCCAAGCTTCTGCGCACCGATCCTCGGGCTGATGTAGGCCATTCGCGCATCGAATTTGTCCGCCGCAGCACCCGTCGGGGCAAATACGGCTGGGCGCGGTTCGAATTCGATGTCAGCAATGTTGATAATGGGTTTCGTCATGGCTGGGCTCCAGAGTGCAGAGTGAGCGGTTGTCGGGGCAAACGGATCGCGCCCCTTCCTTGGCCCGCAGATTTATAGCACCGCCAGTTGTGTTTGGCGCCACGCCGATCCGGCTAGGCGCTCACTGGTTTGCCAGCCCTTGGCGTAACGCGTGCCGCAATGCAGGCCTCTGGTGCCCGTGCACACGAAGCCTGTGCTGCGCGAACTGCCGGCAGGCGCACCACTCTGCTGCCCCGGCAGGCTCGTACGGGTATGTCGCGGCTTCGATAACATTACGGGGCGGCGCCTTCTGACGCGTGACGTCCGTATGGTGCCGAAATCACTCACTGCGGCGGCCTGATTGCACTCTTTCCGAGTACTGTCGCGGCCGTGTCGCAGCTGATCGGTACAATCTCGCCAGGTTCCAACAGAGATATGCCCGCCAAGGGCTGAAAACGCGGGTGCGGCGGCGCACCTCGAATAGCAAAAAGGATGGTCATGAAGTGCGTGGATGATTTTCGTCTCAAATTTGGTCAGCGCGAGGTGGTGCCGATCATCATCGGTGGCATGGGTGTCGACATCTCGTCTGCCGAACTTGCGCTCGAAGCGGCGCGGCTGGGCGGAATCGGCCACATCTCCGATGCAATGGTCCAGACGGTTTCCGACCGCCGCTTCAAGACGAAATTCACGCGCGACAAGCTGCAGCAGTACAAGTACAACGTCGCGAACTCCGACAAGTCCGACGTGCAGTTCAACCTCGCCCAGTTGGCGGAAGCGACCCGCCTGCATGTCGGCTCGACGATGGAGGCCAAGCGCGGCGACGGCATGATCTTCATCAACTGCATGGAGAAGCTGACGATGAACGCGGCGCGCGACACTTTGCGCGTGCGCCTCGCATCGGCTCTCGATGCGGGAATCGATGGCATCACCTTGTCGGCCGGTCTGCACCTTGGCTCATTTGCGCTGATCGAAGATCACCCGCGCTTCCGCGATGCCAAGCTCGGCATCATCGTGTCGTCCTTGCGCGCGCTGCAGCTTTTCCTGCGCAAGAACGCCCGTCTGAATCGCGCGCCGGACTACATCGTGGTGGAAGGCCCGCTCGCTGGCGGCCATCTCGGTTTTGGCCTGACCGACTGGCAAAACTATGATCTGGCAACCATCGTTGCCGAGATCATCGCCTGGCTGCAGAAAGAACAGCTCGATATCCCGGTAATTCCGGCCGGCGGCATCTTTACGGGTTCCGACGCTGTTGGATTCCTCGAAAACGGTGCGGCCGCGGTGCAAGTTGCGACGCGCTTTACCGTCACCGACGAATGCGGTTTGCCGGAAAAGGTGCGTCAGGAATACTTCCGCGCCAGTGAGGCGGATGTGGAGGTAAACGGCGTGTCACCGACCGGGTACCCGATGCGGATGCTGAAGAGCAGCCCCGCCATTGGTGACGGCATTCGCCCGAACTGCGAGGCCTATGGTTATCTGTTGGACGGTGCCGGCTCCTGTGCCTACATTACGTCGTACAACCGCGAGGTCGCTGCACACCCCGGCGCGCGCCAGATCAAGGTGATGGACAAGACCTGTCTCTGCACACAGATGCACAACTTTGACTGCTGGACCTGTGGCCATTACGTGTACCGCCTGAAGGACACGACCAACCGCCTCGCGGACGGCAGCTACCAGGCGCTTTCGGCAGAGCATGTGTTCAAGGACTACCAGTTCAGCAAAGACAACAAGATCGCCCTGCCCGCGCAGCCCTGATCTTCGTCTGCGGTTTGCAGTGTCAAATGGGGCAATAGTTGCCCCATTTGTTTGAACATCGGCCTTGAACTTCCGTCCGTGTCGTGCCGTTATTGCAGTTCCGGCTCGACAACGTACGGAGGCGAAAATGAAAACTGGTGATCCAACCCAGCGTTCCTTCGGCCAGTTGCTCTACCGTTACTTCTGGCCGTTCCAGTACTTTCGCGATGTGACGCGCGGCTCGCAGCTGGAGCAAGTGCAGAACTACCGCTTCAATCGCACGATGCGCCGTTACCTTCCCGGATTCGCGGTGAAGTGGTGTTGTCTATCCGCGCTTTGGTTTGGCGCGGGAGCGCTCTGCGAGACCGCGTTATCGGTCGTTGTGCCCGCCGCCTGCTGCTATCTCACCGCGACCGGCTCGTTCATGGTGGTCGTGCAAGTCGCTGTTGCCTGGGTCTGGCTTACGCATTTTCCCGAACGATTCTGAACCGAAGGCGCAATGAAAAAGGGCGCCGGGGTTGCCAGCGCCCTTGCTGAAAGCACTTTTCCGGGTCAGAACAAGGCTTCGTCGAGCGCCATCGCACCCGCCGCACCGCAGCAGACGGTGTGCGATAGGCCACCAACCTGCGACATCACGTGGTCCGCGAAGAAGCGTGCTGTGATGATCTTGGTGCGGTAGAAGTCGGCATCGCCTTCGCCCGCCTCCAGTTTGCGCTGGGCAATCACCGCGGCGCGAGCCATCTGCCAACCGCCGCAAACGATACCCATCAGCTTGAGCATCGGCACTGCGGCGACGTGAGCGGCCTTGATATCGGTGCCAAAGGTCGCAAGCACATACTCAACCGCTTGCTCTGCCGCCGTAACGCTGTCCGCCAACGCCTTGCGGATAACCGCGAGGTGCTCGCCCTGGCTGCCTGCCGCGGCTTCCGCCAACTGGCCGTCGAGCCGGCGCATCATGCCGATCACTGCCTTCGCGGTGATCCCGCCTTCACGCGCCATCTTGCGGCCGATGAGGTCGTTCGCCTGAATGCCCGTGGTGCCTTCGTAGATCGCGGAAATTCGGGCGTCGCGCAAATACTGTGCTGCACCGGTTTCCTCGATGTAGCCCATGCCACCGTGCACCTGTACGCCGAGCGAGGCCATCTCGATACCGGTTTCAGTGCACCAGCCCTTCACGATCGGAATCATGAAGTCGGCAAACGCCTGCGCCTTGGCACGCTCGGCCGCGTCAGCATGGCAGTGCGCGGTATCCAGTGCCGCTGCAGTCACGTAAGCAATGGCTCGCATCGCTTCCACATGCGACTTCATCGTCATCAGCATGCGGCGGATATCCGGATGCTTGATGATCGCGACCTTGCCGCCACCCTTCACGCCCAACTCCGTGCCCTGTGTCCGCTCGCGCGCGTACTGCACCGCCTTCTGGTAGGCACGCTCGCTGATCGCGAGCCCTTCAAGGCCAACCGAGAAGCGCGCTTCGTTCATCATGATGAACATGTACTCGAGGCCGCGATTGGCTTCGCCAACCAGATAGCCAACCGCGCCGCCCTTGTCGCCGTACGACATCACGCAGGTCGGGCTGCCGTGGATGCCCAGCTTGTGCTCGATCGACACGCAATGCACGTCGTTGCGTGCCCCCAGCGAGCCGTCGTCGTTCACCATGAACTTCGGCACCACGAACAGTGAAATGCCCTTCACCCCCTCTGGCGCGTCCGGCAAGCGGGCGAGCACCAGGTGGATGATGTTCTCGGTCATGTCGTGCTCACCGTAGGTGATGAAGATCTTCTGACCGGAAATCAGATAGCTACCATCGGCTTGCGGCACCGCTTTGCTGCGCACGGCGGCAAGGTCGGAGCCGGCCTGCGGCTCGGTGAGGTTCATCGTGCCGGTCCAGACGCCGGCGACCATCTTGTCGAGGAACTTCGCCTTTAGCTCATCCGAACCGCGCAGCACGAGCGCTTCGATTGCGCCTTGCGTCAGCATCGGCCCCAGCGAGAACGCAAGGTTGGCCGACTTGAACATTTCGGACACCGGCGTGGATGCGAGTTTGGGTAGTCCTTGGCCGCCGAACTCGACAGGGCAACCGATCGCCGTCCAGCCGCCCTCGGCGAACTGCTGGTAGGCGTCCTTCCAGCCTGGGGCGGTCGTGACGGTGCCGGCATCCCACTTGGCGCCGTTGCGGTCGCCGACGACGTTGAGCGGTGCGAGCACGCCGGCGGCGAACTTGCCGCCCTCCTCCATGATTGCGTCGACCAGATCAGGTGTTGCTTCCTCGCAGCCGGGCATGCTGGAGAGTTCCCCCAAACCAGCAAGCTCGTTGAGAACAAACTGCATATCGCGGATCGGTGCAGTGTACTGGCTCATAAATCACTCCCCCCAAAAAACACCGCGGCGAACTGCCGCGCAGATCATTTGTCCAACAGATAGCGGCGATCGTCGAAGCTCGCGACCCAGCCGGGGCAAAAGACCACCAGCAAGGTTGCCGCCATGCCGCTTAGCCACGCCTCGGCGAAACCAAGCAGCAGGAAATAAGGCAGATAGTCTTCGAGGATCCGTCCGATCGCAGCGCCCCCCAGCGCCTGAACCAGACTTGCGCCCACACCAACAGCCAGCATGCACGCGGCTGACACCGCACATGCGTTGGCAAATATGAAAACAAACAGGTGGTTCGGCAGCCGTGCTTGCAGCAGCCGATCCGCCACATGGCTCAACCAGGCGGGCAGCACGCCGAGCAAGACAAAGTTGAAGGGCCAGGCCGCCAGCTCGGTCGACGTGCCGATCGCGGAAGCGAGGCTGCCGATGGCGATCGCGAAGATTGCCCGTGCGCGGCCAAACGTGAGGACGGCAACCGTTACGCCGAGAAGATGCAGGCGAAACCCCGGCGCCAGATTGGCTTTGAGGCTCCAAAGCAACATCAGCATGACCGCCGCCCCAAGCAAGCGCCCGAGTACCGGCCCGCTAATCAGTGTTCGCCATTCCGCCTGCCGCGCCTCGTAAATCAGCGCGGCAAGGGCCAGCACACCGCCGGCCCAAGCCAGCCCGCCAGGGAGGGTGTCGAGGCTGAAATCCACCGCCCCTCCCTGCCGCGATTAGTTGATGGCCGCGGTGAGCTGGGGCACCAGCTCGAACAGGTCACCCACCAAGCCGTAGTCCGCAACCTGGAAGATCGGGGCGTCCGGATCCTTGTTGATCGCGACGATCACCTTGGAATCCTTCATGCCGGCGAGGTGCTGGATCGCGCCCGAGATGCCGATGGCCAGATAGAGCTGCGGCGCGACAACCTTGCCGGTCTGGCCGACCTGGTAGTCATTCGGCACATAACCGGCGTCCACCGCGGCGCGAGAGGCGCCCATAGCAGCGCCAAGCTTGTCTGCAAGCGGCTCCAGCACGGCGTGGTAGTTCTCGCCGCTGCCAAGGCCGCGGCCACCCGAAACGATGATCTTCGCCGCACCAAGTTCCGGCCGCGCGCTAACCGTAAGCTCGCGCCCCACCAGCTTCGCGACGCCGAGATCCGCACCGGCCGCAATCGCCTCGATCGGCGCCGAAGCGCCAGTCGCAGCGGCGTCGAACGCCGCTGTCCGCACCGTGATCACCTTGGTCGCATCACTGCTCTGTACCGTCGCCAGTGCGTTGCCGGCGTAAATCGGGCGAACGAAGGTGTCGGCCGATTCCACCGCTATGATGTCCGATATCTGGGCGACATCCAGCAGTGCTGCGACGCGTGGCATGAAGTTCTTGCCGAAGGTCGTAGCCGGTGCCAGTACATGGCTGCGCCCCTCAGCCTGCGCGACGACCAGCGCAGCGAGGTTCTCGGCGAGCTGATCCGCATAGTGTGGCGCATCGGCAAGCAATACCTTGCTCACGCCGGCCACCTGCGAGGCCGCTTGCGCGGCGGCGCCGGCGTTGTGCCCGGCCACGAGCACATGGATATCGCCACCGATTGCGGCAGCCGCCGTGATCGTGTTGAGCGTGGAAGCCTTGAGCGAAGCGTTGTCGTGTTCTGCAATTACCAGGATCGTCATGCTCGGGCTCCTCACAGTACCTTGGCTTCGTTCTTCAGCTTGGCGACCAGTTCCTGCACATCGGCCACCTTCACACCGCTCGCGCGCTTCGGCGGTTCTGCCACCTTCAACGTCTTGAGGCGCGGCGCCGGGTCGACGCCCAGATCAGCCGGCTTCAGCGTATCGAGCGGTTTCTTTTTGGCCTTCATGATGTTCGGCAGCGTCGCGTAGCGCGGTTCGTTCAGGCGCAGATCAGTCGTCACGATTGCCGGCAGCGCAATTTCAACGGTCTCCAGACCGCCGTCGATTTCGCGCATCACCACTGCGCGGCCATCAGTGATCTGTACTTTCGATGCGAAGGTGGCTTGCGGCCAGCCAAGCAGCGCGGCGAGCATCTGCCCGACCTGGTTCGCATCGTCATCGATCGCCTGCTTGCCGAGGATGACCAGCTGCGGCTGTTCGCGCTCAACAACAGCCTTAAGGAGTTTGGCAACCGCGAGGGGTTGGAGTTCGACGTCACTTTCGACGAGAATCGCGCGGTCGACACCAATCGCCATCGCCGTGCGCAGGGTTTCCTGGCTCGCGGCGGTGCCGCACGACACGGCCACGGTTTCGGTTGCGATGCCACCTTCGCGCAAGCGAACGGCTTCCTCGACTGCTATCTCGTCGAACGGGTTCATCGACATCTTGACGTTGGCGAGTTCAACGCCGGTGCCGTCGGATTTGACGCGCACCTTGACGTTGTAATCAACGACTCGCTTCACCGGAACAAGGATCTTCAACTCAATCTCCTTCAATCGGATGCGGGATTGGCGCCAGCGGCGCAAAGCACGTCATTATCGCGCCTCCCGGCCAGAACATTGACAGTGTCGGTCTTGGGCCGGACAATCACCCATACGTTCGCGTATGGTTAGCCATACGGTAACGTATGGCCTTTCCCCCTGTCAATCGCGAAAGCAATGGAAAAGACACCCCCGAAATCGCGCGCCTCGGCCGCCACCCGCCCTCCACTTGACCGCAAGGCGTGGATCCAAGCCGCAACCGATGCGCTCGCCGAGGAAGGCCTCGCAGGTTTGCGCGTTGAAGTGCTCGCCAAACGCTGTGGCGTCACCAAGGGCAGCTTCTATTGGCACTTCCGCGATCGGCAGGAGTTGCTCGACGAAGTGCTGAACCTCTGGAAGGAGGGCCGCATCCGCGACGTCAGCAAGCAGGCGCGTGGCGAACCAGGCAAACCCTTGGAACAACTCGTGCGCGTGATCGACGTCTATTCCTCGTCGCGCAACCGCCGAGGCATCCAGATCGAACTGGCGGTACGCGACTGGGCGCGTCGCGATCCGAAGGCCGCCAAGGCCGTTGAGGAAGTCGATCAATGGCGCCTCAAGCTAGGCAAGGATCTGTTCATCGCTTCGGGCATGGAGGCTCGGGAAGCCGCGAGCCGCTCACTGCTGCTTTACGCCTACTCGTTCGGCCTCAGCCTGATGATCTACGAGCACTTCGATGGCGACGTCGGCGCACTGCGCGCGCAGATAGCCGACTTCATCGCCCGCGGCGCTACGCCCGCCTGAGGTAGCGTTCGAGACCGGGCAGCGCTTCGCAAGCGTTACGCCCGGTCTGATCGATAATCTTTTCGACCGGCTCATTGCGCAGTTCAGCCAGAACCGCGGCGTAGCGCACCAACTCTGCAGGCAGCGAAGGCCCTTGGGGGCGCCAGGCCGGCGGAATGTCAGGCCCGTCGGTTTCCAGTACGATCGATTCCAGCGGCAGTGAGGCCGCCAGCGCGCGTATGCGGGTCGATCCGCTGTAGGTCATCGCGCCGCCGAAGCCGAGCTTGAACCCGAGCTTGATGAACGTATCCGCCTGCTGCCGGCTGCCGTTGAATGCATGCGCAATCCCGCCGCGAACGCGGATACGGCGCAAGTGCTTGAGCACATCGTCCAGCGCGCGCCGCACATGTAACAGAACCGGTAGATCGAACTCTCTCGCCATCACCAGCTGGGCCGCATACACGGCTTGCTGGCGTTCTTGGTCCAATCCCTCGACGAAGTAGTCGAGCCCGATTTCCCCCACGGCAATCGGTCGATGATTGCCAAGCTGGGTTTTCAGTAATGCAAGCGAGTCGTCACCCACACGATCAATGTAGAGGGGATGGAATCCATAGGCCACCGCTATATCGTCGGCCTCGCTGGCCAAGCGCGACACCACAGGCAAATTGGCCGGTTCAACCGCGGGCAGTACGAATGACTGCACGCCCGCATCGCGCGCTGAGTCCATCACCGCCTGCAGCCCAGACGCGTATTCCACCGCGTCGAGATGGATATGCGTATCGATCAGCACGCGGTGCTCAGCGCCCCTGCCAAACGGGCGGCCGCTTCGCGATAAAGGCGTCGATGCCTTCGGCGGCGTCCTCGGCCATCATGTTGCAGGCCATTGTCTCGCCAGCGACCTGGTAGGCCGCTTCGATGCCCATTTCCAGCTGGCGGTAGAACAAGCGTTTGCCGATGGCGATCGCGTGGGGGCTCTTCGCGCAGATCGACTGGGCGAGTCGCGCAATTTCCTGATCCAGCGCATCCGCGGGTACGGCACGATTGATCAACCCAGCCTGGCTCGCGGCTGCGGCATCGATGAAGTCGCCGGTCACCAGCATCTCGAACGCACGCTTGCGACCGACATTGCGCGAGAGCCCAACCGCCGGCGTGCTGCAGAACAAACCCACGTTGATGCCGGACACCGCAAAGCGGGCCGTATCCGCCGCAACCGCAAGGTCGCACATCGATACCAGCTGACAGCCGGCTGCGGTGGCAATGCCGTGCACGCGCGCAATGACCGGCTGAGGCAAAGCCAGCAAGCTCGTCATCAACTTGCCGCAGCGGGAGAACAGCGCCTGCTGGAAAGCCTTGCTCGGGTTGGCGCGCATTTCCTTGAGGTCGTGCCCAGCGCAAAACGCCTTGCCGGCCGCCGCCAACACGACAACGCGGATCGCGCGGTCTTCGGCAACCGCTTTTAGCGCGTCGGCCAGCGCTCCGATCATTGCCGATGACAGCGCGTTGTATTGGCCAGGCCGATTGAGGGTCAGCGTTGCGACGCCAGCTTCGTCCTGGCGCAGAACATAGGCTTCGGATTCAGTACTCATCGATCCATCCTCAAGACAGTCTTGCCAACGCTGGCGGAGATCGGCCGAAAGCGCTGTCTGTTCAGTGACAGCGCTGCGCCGTCATTCGATCGCATCCGTCGATTTGGCGCGTTGCCGCAGCACGTACTTCTGGATCTTGCCGGTCGAGGTCTTCGGCAGTTCGCCAAAGATGATGCGTTTCGGGGCTTTGAAACGCGCCATGCGTTCTCGACAGAAGTCGATCAACGTCGCCTCGTCGACCCGCGCATCCTCGCGCAGCTCCACAAAGGCGCACGGCACCTCGCCCCATTTGTCATCGGGCACGGCCACCACAGCAGCGGCCATCACCGCCGGGTGCTTGTAGAGCACATCCTCCACCTCGATTGACGAGATGTTCTCGCCACCTGAAATGATGATGTCCTTCGAGCGATCCTTGATCTTCACGTAGCCATCGGGCTGCATCACGGCAAGATCGCCGGTGTGATACCAGCCACCGTGGAATGCCTCTTCCGTCGCCTTTGGATTGCGCAGGTAACCCTTCATGACGAGGTTGCCGCGAAACATGATTTCACCCATCGTCTCGCCATCGCGCGGCACGGGCGTCATGGTCAACGGATCGATCACCTCGATTGCCTCCTGAGCGTGATAGCGCACACCTTGGCGACCGTTCAGGCGCACCTGCTCATCCAGTGGCAGATCGGCCCATTCGGTGTGCTTGGCGCAGACCGATGCCGGGCCATAGGTCTCGGTCAGACCATACACATGAGTGACATCGAAACCGATCCGCGCCATGCCTTCAATCACTGCCGCCGGCGGTGGCGCCGCTGCGACAAGCCCCGCCACCGGGTGATCGATACCGTCACGCCAGCTTGCGGGTGCGTTCGCCAGCATCGAATGAACGATCGGTGCGCCGCAGTAGTGGGTCACGCGCTCCTGGCGAATCGCATCGAAGATCAACCTGGCGTCGACGCGGCGCAGGCACACATTTGTTCCGCAATTGGCGGCCATGGTCCACGCGAAGCACCAGCCATTGCAGTGGAACATCGGCAGCGTCCAAAGATAGACCGACTGCGGCGGCATACCCCAGGAGACAATGTTCGACATGGCATTCAGATAAGCGCCGCGGTGGTGATACACCACGCCTTTCGGATTGCCAGTGGTGCCCGAGGTGTAGTTCAAGGAGATTGCATCCCACTCGTCCTCGGGATAGACCAAGGGTTCGCCCGCGGCGCCTTCAGCAAGGAGGCTCTCATAGTCCAGGCTGCCGATCGCCTCGCCAATACCCTGGTACTCGCTGTCGAGCACATCGATGACGAGCAGCTCAGGGCGATTCGCCAGCCGGACGGCCTCACGCACGGTCGCCGAGTATTCGCGGTCGGTGAGCAGCACGCGCGCCTCGGCATGGTTCAGGATGAACGCGATCGCTTCGGCATCAAGGCGAGTGTTGATGGTGTTGAGCACCGCACCGGCACCCGGCACGCCGAAGTGGCACTCGTACATCTCGGGCGTGTTGTTGAGGACTACCGCGACGGTGTCGCTCTTGCCGATCCCGCGGCGGCGCAGCGCGGAAGCCAGCCGGCGTGCCCGTGCTTGGGTCTCTGCCCAGCTGTAGCGGCGTTTGCCGTGCACCACCGCGACGCGATCCGGATAGATCGACGCAGCGCGTTCAAGAAAGGTCAGCGGCGTGAGTGCAACATGATTTGCCGCGCATTGATCGAGCCCGCTCGCGTACGGGCTGCCAGGTCGTTCCATGAATCCCCCCGGATCTGATCGCTCCTCCCCCGAAGACGCGATCGTGTTTGACTATCCTGCCGTGCAGCGCCTCGCATCCTGTGTGGCGAGCCACCGCGCCGCCTGTCTGCCGACCATCTCGCTTGCACCGCGCAGGGCTTGCGCCCCTCCGCTTGCATCTGCACTCGGCGCGGCCAGGCGTGCCTCAAACGGCGTTTGCGCAAGCACTTCGTCGGCCCGCTCACCGATCAGCAAGAAGCTGCCGGCGATATAACCCGCGCTGCTGCCATCACGCGCGAACACCTGCACGAACTCGTCGAGCCGAAGCGTCAGCTTGCAGCGTGACGGTTGTGTCGGCCCGCTCAACATGCGCGACACCACGCCCTCAAGCAGCTGTGCCGGTGTCGCCGACCACCGATTGTCAGCATAGTTGAGGCGCCGCGTGGTTTGGTCTTCGGCATAGCGGTATTGCATCGCAAGGCCGCCCAGCGCAGCGTTGCCCAGCACTTCCACGCGGCGCAATGGCAGCGGACTCGGCGCGCTACCGGCAAGGACCGGCAACCCAAGGTCGTGAACAGCGGACGGCCCCGTCTCAGCCGGCAGCGATGTGCAGGCAGCAAGGGCCAGTACGGGAAATACGAAGCCGAGGAACTTGCGCATGGTCAGTATCTTCATGGTCTTGCGGGCGGGCTGTAGCCGCGTTCGCCCGGGCCCGGCGTCGGGTGCGGGCGTCCGAACACGATGGACTGCGGATTGCGCTCCAGCGTGTTGATCAGTGCGGACAGTTCGCCGCTCGTGCGACGCAGGTCATCCAGCGTCTGGCCCAACTGGCCGCCGCCGTCAGCGATCAACCGGGTCTGCACGTCGCTGCCGAGCGCCTCCCAGCGTGAGGTCAGGCTCTGCAGGCCACTCAAGGTGGTGCGCAAGGTCGCCATCGTTTGCGGCAGCTCGCCCGTTGTGCGCTCCAGATTGCCAAGCGTGCGGTCGAGCTTATCCGAGTCGAAGCGCGCGACGACGTTGTCGGCGTGCTCAACGAGTTGCGGCACTTTGGCGAGCGCCTCGTCGAGATGCTTGGTTGTCGCCGCGATGTTGGCGAGACTTTGCTTCAGGTTCCCGCGATTGGTGTCATCCAGCACCAGGGTCAGCCGGTCCGCGACATCGCGGATACGGTTCAAGGCGTTGATCGCCGCTTCCACGGTGTTGGTGTTCGACGGATCGAGTGCAATGCGCGGCAATTCACCCGGCGGCGCCTCCAAGGGGCGCGGGTCGCTGCCGTCGTCTTCAAGCTGGACGTAGATGAAGCCGGTGAGCCCCTGCGTCGCCAATCGCGCGCGGGTTGCATGGGACAACTGCAGGCTGGCGTCGAGCCGCAGGCGGATCAGGATCCGGCGAGGCGTTGAAGGGTCAAGATCAATATCCGTCACGCGCCCCGCACGAATGCCGCGAAAGCGCACTGCCGCTTGCTCGTTGAGGCTGCCGACGCTGCCATCCGTGTAGAGATACACGTCGTAAGTGCGTTCGGTGCGGCCGGCAAACCACCAGAAGGCAGTCGCGGTAGCGAGGCCCAGGATGATCGTGAACAGCCCGACCGCCAGCGCATAGGCGCGGTTTTCCATCAGTCAGTACCCTTGCCGCGGCGCAAGGCATGCATGCTGCGCTCGCTGAGGAAGAAGCGTTGGATGAACGGATGATCGACTTGCACCACCTCGTCCAGCGACCCGGTGGCGAGTATACGTCCCTCGGCCAGCACGGCCAGTCGATTGGCGAGTGCAGCAAGGGTATCCAGATCGTGCGTAACGAAAACAACAGTCAGGTTGAGCGCCTGATGCAGCGTGCGGATCAGTGTGACGAAGGCCGCTGAGCGATCCGGATCGAGGCCGGCGGTCGGCTCGTCGAGCAACAGCAACTCAGGGTCAAGCGCCAAGGCACGCGCCAGGGCGATGCGTTTGATCATGCCGCCAGAGAGTTCCGCGGGCATCCGCCAGGCCGCATCGCGGTCGATCTCGACCATGCCCAGCTTGGTGAACACCAGGTCACGGATCTCCGACTCGGGCAGGCAGCGCATCTCACGCAGCGGGAACGCGATGTTGTCGAACACGTTCAACGCTGAGAACAGTGCGCCATGCTGGAACAGCATGCCGAACCGGCGCCGCCGCGCGGCAAGTTCATCGCGGTCCCCGTCGTGCAAGGATTCGCCGAACAGCTTGATCTCGCCCTCGGTCGGGGCCAGCAGGCCGACAATCTGGCGCAGCATGGTGGTCTTGCCGCTGCCGGAGCCGCCAACCAAGGCCAGTAATTCCCCGCGCTGTACGGTGAGGTCGACGCCACGCAGCACCCAGTGACGGCCGAACCGCGTTCCGATGCCGCAGAGTTCAACAGGCGGTGCGCTGATCATCCGCGCCCCAGCCCAACGTTGCGCGTGGCCAACGCGAACACCGCATCGAGCAGGATCACCAGTGTGATCGCCGCCACAACCGATCGCGTCGTATTGCCAGAAAGGCTCTCGGTGTTCGGTTCGACGCGCAGCCCGAAGTGGCAAGCCACCAGGGCGATCGTCATGCCGAACACGACGCCCTTGGAAATGGCGATCCAAAGGTTCGGCAGCGGAACCGCGCGCGGCAGGTTCGCGATGAAGAACTGGAAGTCCAAGCCAAGCTCGAAATAGGCCGCAATCATGCCGCCGGCCAGCGCGATCGCGCAGGTCCATGCCACCAGCAGCGGCATCGCAACGCCCAGCGCGACGACCTTCGGGAACACCAGACGCAGGTGACGCGGTACGCCCATGGTCGCCAGCGCGTCGATTTCCTCCGTCACCCGCATGGTGCCGAGCTGGGCGGTCATCGCCGAACCCGAGCGCCCCGCCACCAGGACCGCAACAAGCACCGGCCCGAGTTCCCGGATCACGCCGATGCCCAACACATCGACGATGAAGGCTTCGGCGCCAAAGCGCTTGAGTTGCAATGCGAACAGGTAGCTCAGCACCACGCCGATCAGGAATGCGACCAGGGCAGTCACCGGCATCGCTCGTACCCCAGCCTTGTGCAAGTTAGCCGAAATCTCGAGCCAGGGAATCCGTCGCGGCGTGCGCAAGACGTAGAGGCACTCGATGACCAATTGCCCCAGCAAGGCAACGAAACTCGCGAGGTGCGACGCAAAGGTCATTGCCAGCACCCCGGTCGCCACGACCCAGGCAAGGGGATCGCGCTTTGGCCGCGCAGCGGGCGCCTCGGCAACGTGCTGATGGAGTCGTTCAAATAGGGCCTGGTACTCCGGCGGGATTGACGACGCGGCCGGGATCGCCCGTTTCCACGCTCGCCACAAGAGCAGGGCGCCGTAGGTATCCAGCGCGACGACCTCTTGGAGATCCCAAACCGCTTCGCGTGGCGCTTTCGCGATGGCGGCCCGCAGCCCTTGCGGGGCACGCGCCAGCGTCGCCAGCGTCCAACACCCTGCGAGTCGGACCCCCTGCTCGGTCTGGGCGAGCGTCGGCTTGGCGCGCTCAGGCATCGCGCTTCCCGGTTGGCCCACGACCGACACGCAGGCGGACCGGCATGCCGCAGGCCTCCCATTGCGCCCCCTCCTCCTCAAGCAAGGCAGCGGTCAGTGGACGATCCTGCAGATCGGCAGCCGAGGCGGACAATTGGAAGCCCTTGCGCGAGGCGGTCACGACAAGCTCTGGTGCGGGAGTGAGGTCACGCGTGCGATGCAGGATGAAGGCCACCCGCAGGCATAGCATCAGCATCCAGTCCGTTTCAGTTGGCCCGAGGGGCAATACCCGCTCAAGCTTCCCGCGATGTCCGAGGGCGAGACAGGCCAGCCGCGCCTGATCCTTGCGCGAGAAGCCCGGCATGTCGGCGTTGGCGAGGATGTACGCGCTGTGCTTGTGGTAGCTCGAATGCGCAACCGAAAGGCCCACTTCATGCAGCCGTGCCGCCCAGTTGAGGAAACGGCGATCGATATGGTCCGGGTCCGCTGCCGCGGGCATTGCCTGGATCAGCAACTTGCAGGCGGTATCCGCAACACGTAGCGCCTGGGCCGCGTCGACCTCGTGCCGACGCATGAAGGTCTCGACGGTGGCATCGCGCAGATCGTGGTGGGTATAGCGGCCGATCAGGTCGTGCAGCACGCCTTGCCGCAGTGCACCGTCGCAGAAGGTAATCCTGTCGAGATCCAATGCCTCCATCGCAGCAGACATGATCGCGAAACCGCCCGGCAGCACCGGCAGACGGTCTGCCCGCACGCCTGCAATGGCCAGGCGATTTACATTGCCTGCCTTGATCAGTTCATTGCGCAGCTTGGCGATGCCATCGCGGGTGATGCCACCCTCGGAGAAATGGTTCAGTTCGAGGATTTCGGCGATTGCTTTCGCGCTACCGCTGGAAGCAATCGCGAACTCCCAACCGACTTCTCGATAGGTGCGGGAAATGGTTTCCAGCTCACGCATTGCAGCAATTTCGGCGGCACGCAGCCCGGCCTTGTCGATGCGCCCGTCGGGAAAGAAGCGCAAGCTGTAGCTCACGCAGCCCATGTAGAGCGACTCGAGCACGATTGGTTGCAAGCCACGCCCGATGATGAATTCGGTCGAACCGCCGCCAATATCGAACACCAATTGCTTGCGGCCCGGATCGGGCAAGGTGTGCACCACGCCGAGATAGATCAGGCGGGCTTCTTCACGACCGGAGATCACTTCGATCGGGAACCCGAGTGCCTTCTCGGCCTGCTCCAGAAAACTCGTGGCGTTCTTCGCGACACGCAGGGTGTTGGTCGCAACAGCGCGCACTTCTTCCGGTTGGAAGCCCCGCAGACGTTCACCGAATTTCCGCAACGCCGTCAGGCCGCGCGCTTGCGACGCGATGTCGAGATGCTTGTCGGCGGACAGCCCGGCAGCAAGGCGCACTGGTTCCTTGAGGTTATCGAGCGCAAAGATCTGGTCTCCGACGACGCGGCCGACAATCAAGCGAAAGCTGTTTGAGCCCAGGTCGACTGCAGCGATAAGCTCGTGTTTCATATGTTTTGCCACCAAGGCGGTTGGAGCTGGCGGCCGATTCTAGCCCGGATGCTCGCCGCCCTGCGTGCGCGACGCGGATTCGCTTGCGGATAGCCTCATGTCAACGAACCGTAACGGAAATGTCACACAATAGTGCATCGCTCAGAACGGACCGTGAAATGACTCGTACGCCCTGGCAACGCCAACACCCTGCCGAGCATTACCTGAATCGTGAGCTGTCGCTGCTGGCCTTCCAGCGCCGCGTGCTGGCGCAGGCCGCGGACCCCACCGTGCCGCTGCTGGAGCGGCTGAAGTTTCTCTGCATCGTATCGAGCAACCTCGACGAGTTCTTCGAAATTCGCGTCGCTGGTGTGCGCGCCCAGAACGCCCTGGGCGCCAACTCGAACGCGCCGGACGCAATCCAGCCGAACGAGCTGTACCCGCGCATCTGTCGGGAAGTTCACGGCATCATTGCCGAGCAGTACTCGCTGCTGAACGACACGATCCTGCCCGCACTTGCAACCGAGGGCATCCGCTTCCTGCGGCGCAGTGTATGGACACCCGAACAGCAGGCCTGGATTCGCGATTACTTCTATCGCGAAGTGATGCCGGTGCTGACCCCGATCGGCCTCGACCCCGCTCACCCGTTCCCGCGCGTGCTCAACAAGAGCCTTAACTTTGCAGTCGAACTCGAAGGGCGGGACGCGTTCGGCCGCGTCTCGAACGCGGCGATCGTGCAGGCGCCGCGCGCCTTGCCACGCGTGATCCACATTCCGCCCGAACTCGGCGGCAGCCCGCACACCTTCGTGTTCCTTTCCTCGATCCTGCACGCGCATGTAGGCGCGCTGTTCGAAGGCATGACGGTGCTCGGCTGCTATCAGTTCCGCGTTACCCGCAATAGCGACCTGCTGTTCGACGAAGAAGACATCAAGGATCTGCGCACCGCTCTGCAGGGCGAACTGCAGCATCGCCACTTTGGCGATGAAGTGCGCCTGGAAGTGGCGGACAACTGTTCCGATGCGATGGCCGACTTCCTGTTACAGCAGTTCGATCTGGGGCGCCAGGAGCTCTACCAGGTGCCCGGCATCGTCAACCTCGTTCGCCTGATGCAAGTGCCCGATTGGGTCGATCGACCCGATCTGAAGTTCCGTCCGTTCAAGCCGGTGGTCCCGAAGGATCTCGACTCGCGTTGTGACATCTTTGCGGCAATCCGCAAGCGCGACCACCTGCTGCACCACCCGTTCCAGAGCTTCGCGCCGGTGATCGACCTGCTGCGCAACGCCGCGGACGATCCGCAGGTTCTGGCAATCAAGATGACGGTCTATCGCACCGGCACCGATTCCGTGCTGATGGAGCACCTGATCCGGGCCGCGCGCAAAGGCAAGGAAGTCACCGTCGTCGTTGAGCTGCTGGCGCGGTTTGACGAGGAAGCCAACATCAGCTGGGCTTCGCGCCTGGAGGAAGCTGGCGCGCATGTGGTGTATGGCGTGGTGGGCTACAAGACGCACGCCAAAATGCTGATGGTCGTTCGCCGTGAGGATACCGACAGCGGCGGCGGCGGGGTTTTGCGGCGCTATGTACACCTTGGTACCGGCAACTACCACCCGCGCACCACGCGTTTCTACACGGACTTCGGGCTGTTCACTGCGAATGAAGACATCGGCGCAGACGTCAGCGACATCTTCAAGCAGCTGACCGGCCTTGGTCACCCGCGTGCGCTCCGGCACCTCTGGCAGGCGCCCTTCACGCTGCAGCCCAGCGTCGTCGCAGCAATCAGGAATGAAGCCGAGATCGCACGCGCTGGCGGCAAGGGCCGCATCATCGCCAAGCTGAATGCGCTGCTTGAGGCTGAGACGATTGAGGCGCTCTACGATGCGAGCGCGGCTGGCGTGGAAATCGACCTGATCGTCCGCGGCCCCTGCGCGCTGCGCCCTCAAGTCCCGGGCCTGTCGGACAACATCCGCGTCCGCTCGGTCGTTGGCCGTTTCCTCGAACACACCCGGGTGCTGTATTTCAGCGCGAACGGTGAGGACCGCGTCTATCTCTCGAGCGCGGACTGGATGGAGCGCAACTTCTTCCGGCGGATCGAGACAGCCTTCCCGATCCTCGACCCGAAACTCAAGCGCCGGGTGATCAAGGAAGGCCTCAAACCTTACTTGGGCGACAACTGCCAAGCTTGGGATCTATCGGGCGACGATGGTAGTTACCGTCGCAAGCAGGGGCGCACGATCCGCCGTTCGGCGCAGGAAATCCTGTTGTCAGAACTCGTCGGTGGCGCCAGCGGCACCACGAGCTGAACGACCTACGCGCCGCTCAAGCGCGGCGCGCACGCTCCACGCCTTCAACTTCACCGATCAGGGTCAGCGCACGCTGGCTCTGACTCGCGTTTCGCACCTCGATCGTAAAGCGCATGAAGGCCCGGCCACCTTTTGACATGGTATTCACCGCGATCACATTGAGCTTCTCGCGCGAGAGAATCTCGGAAATGTCGCGCAGCAGGCCTTGCCGGTCGTGTGCGTCAACCGCGATATCGATCGGATAGACGTCGCTGACCTGAGCAGCGGTGTCTGCCTCGCCCCAGGCGGCCTCGACCACACGCTCAGGATGCTTCAGCGCCACATGCTTGAAGTCGCGGCAATCGCTACGGTGAATGGAAACCCCTTTGCCACGCGTGACAAAGCCGGAGATCGCGTCCGGCGGCGCCGGTTTACAACAGCGGCTCAGGGTGGTCATCAGCCGCCCGACCCCGACGATCAGAATCTTGTCGTCGCGCCCCCGCCCGCGACTCCGCCCGATCACGACATCCGGGGCAGGCTCGGCCGGGCTGACGTCGCCATGCAAGGCGATCTGGATCTGGCGTGTGCCTACATCGCCACGCCCCACCGCAATCAGGAAGGCATCCGTGGTCTTGAAACCGAGCCGTGAGGCGAGATCATCAAGACTGGAATGCGCCTGCCCTTCGCGCTGCAGCTCCTTGAGGGCGATCGTGCGCCCCTGCGACAAGGTTTCGGCCTCTTCCTGCAACGTGAACCAACGCCGCACTTTCGAGCGCGCGTTCGACGTGGCAAGGTAGCCAAGCTGTGGATTGAGCCAATCGCGTGAAGGCCCGCCCTGCTTCGCCGCAATGATGTCGACCACCTGGCCATTGTCGAGCGCGGTATTCAGCGACACCATCTGGCCGTTGATTTTCGCGCCGCGGCAACGGTGTCCGAGGTCGGAATGAACGCGGTAAGCAAAGTCGATCGGCGTCGCGCCACTCGGCAAATCAACCACCCGCCCTTGCGGCGTCATGACGTAGATCGTGTCGTCGAGCGAAGCGTTCTTGTAATGCGATTCCCATTGTGCGGAATCACTGATCTCGTCGCGCCACGAGAGCAGCTGGCGCAACAAGGCAATCTTCTCGTCGTACTCGCCTGTCTCGCGCGCGCCTTCCTTGTAGCGCCAATGCGCAGCAACGCCAAGTTCGGCGTGCCGGTGCATCTCCATCGTCCGGATCTGCACTTCAAGCGCCCGCCCGTCCGAGGCCCGCACAGCGGTGTGCAGACTCTGGTAGTTGTTGCCCTTGGGCTTCGAGATGTAGTCGTCGTACTCGCCGGGAATCGGTTGCCAGATCGTATGCACGATCCCGAGGGCGGTATAGCAGTCGCGCACATCGCGCACGAGTACGCGGAGCGCCCGCACGTCGTACACCTGGGAGAAGTCCAGATGCTTGGCCCGCATCTTGTTGTAGATGGAGTAGATGTGCTTGGGCCGCCCATACACATCGGCCTGTACGCCGGCAGCGGCAAGGTCATCCTTGAGCCGCGCGATCGACGTCTCGATGAATGCCTCGCGCTCGACGCGGCGCTCGTCGAGCATCTTTGCAATGCGTTTGTAGGTTTGCGGCTCAAGGAACCGAAACGAAAGGTCTTCAAGCTCCCATTTCAGCTGCCAGACGCCGAGCCGGTTTGCCAATGGCGCGTAGAGATCCATGCTTTCGCGCGCAAGCTCTTCCTTCGAATCCGAATCATGCTCGGTGAGGTAGCGCAGCGTCTGCGTGCGGCTTGCGAGCCGCAGCAGCACGACGCGGATGTCCTCCACCATCGCAAGCACCATCTTGCGCAGGACTTCGGTCTGGGCTCGTACGTCGGTAGCCGCCGATTGCGCCGCCTTCCGGGTGATCAGGCGCAGGCCGTTGAGACGCGCCATGCCGTCCGTCAGCCTTGCAACATTGCGCCCGAAGCGTCGTTCGACCTCCTCGCTGGGCTCATCGACGTACTCGACGACCGCAAAAAGCAATGCCGCCAAACGGGTGTCGAGATCGAGCTTGAGTGCAACGGCAATGAGCGCCATTCCCAACGCATGTCGGAGCGTCGGTTCGCCAGTTCGCAGCGTGTGCTCGCCGTAAAGCGGCACGATCCAGTCCAACGCAGACTGCAACGGCACCAGGGCGTCGCCGCCGAGCCCTTCCGCCAAGGCTGCTGCGCTTGGGACCGACGAATCGGAGCTATCGAGAGAATGGGCAACTTGAACCATGGGCGCATTATTCCACAAGCCCTCGACCATGCTCCCCGACGCCATGCCAGCTAGACTTGCGGCATGAGATGGCTCAAACGTTTTTGGTCAGCGCCGCAAGCAGATCAACCGGCAGCGGAGGACGTCCTCGCTGAGGCAGAAGCCGCCCTCCCCTTCATTCAAAACTTGACGCCCGACGCGCGGGATCGGCTGCGCCAGATGGCGCTGGAATTCCTGGCCGGAAAGGAGTTTTCTGGCGCTGCGGGTCTTGAAGTAACCGCCTTCATGCAGGCATCGATTGCATTACAGGCCTGTTTACCGGTACTCGAGTTAGGCCTATCGGCCTACGACGGCTGGGTGGGCATCGTTATTTACCCGGGCGACTTCGTGATTCCGCGTCGTACGATGGACGAGGATGGCGTCCTGCATGAATACGACGAAGCGGCGCTCGGCGAAGCCTGGGATGGCGGCCCGGTCGTGCTGGCCTGGTTCGATGACCCCGAGGAGTACGAAGGTGCAAACGTGGTCGTGCACGAGTTCGCCCACAAGCTCGACATGCTCAGCGGCGAGGCGGACGGCCTGCCACCTCTGCATGCCGGCATGTCGGTCGAGGCTTGGGATGCCGCACTCGGCGACGCGTACGATGACTTCTGCGATCGCGTCGACGCGGGCGAAGAAACGCAGATTGACCCTTACGCCGCTGAACACCCGGCAGAGTTCTTTGCGGTGGTCAGTGAGGTGTTCTTTGTTGAGCCGGAACTTCTGAACAGCACCTACCCACGCGTCTACGAACAGTTGGCGATGTTCTATCGACAGGATCCGTTGGCTCGGGGGCAATAAAAAAGGGGCCTATAGGCCCCTTTCTGACTAACGCGGTTCGCTCAAGGCAAAGGCTTGTCAGCCGGCCACTCCGACATGCGCGGGAGCTTGTCAGCACCGGTCCGCGAGGACAAGGCGCAGAGTTCGGCCAGACGACGCGCCGGCTCAGGACCCACGTAGTCCCACTTGAAGCGCCAAGTCCAGCAACCGATCTGACCCGGCGTGTTCATGCGGTGATAGCCGTCCAGACCAAGCACGTCCTGGAACTGGTAGATCGCCATGCGGGCAACGGACATCGCAGCCGCACGAATCATCGTCCAGTGAATATCGTGACCATCGGTTGCCAGGTAGTGACGCGCGAAGTCGCGTTCACGCTCGGTACAGGTCGCCCACCATCCGCGAATCGTGTCGTTATCGTGCGTACCGGTGTACACAACGGTGTTCGGCACGTAGTTGTGCGGCAGGAAGTTGTGATCCGGGCCTGCAGCGAATGCGAACTCCAGGATGCGCATACCCGGCAGCGCGAAGCTGTCACGCAGGTCTTCGACGTCCGGCGTGATGACACCGAGGTCCTCTGCGATGATCGGCAGCTTGCCAAGCGCCTTCTCGATGGCGGCAAACAGCGCCTTGCCCGGGCCGGGAACCCAGCGCCCGTGAATCGCGGTCGGCTCCGATGCGGGGATCTCCCAATAGCCGGCAAAGCCACGGAAGTGGTCGATACGCACGACGTCAGCGAGTGCCAGCTGACGCTTGATCCGCTCGATCCACCATGCGTAGCCATCCTTGTCCATCGCAGCCCAGTCGTACAGCGGGTTGCCCCAGCGCTGGCCGGTTGCGGAGAAGAAATCGGGCGGCACACCGGCAATCACCGTCGGCCACTTGTTTTCGTCGAGGTAGTACAGGTCCGGGCGAGCCCAGCAATCCGCGCTGTGGTGCGCAACGAAGATCGGCATGTCGCCGATCAGCTGAACACCACGCTCGTTTGCGTAAGCCTTGACCGACTTCCACTGACGATCAAAGCACCACTGAACGAACTGCCAGAAGGTGATCGATTCGGCCAGATCCTTGCGTGCCTTGGCCAACGCCTTGGGCTCGCGCTTCGCAACGCCCTTGTCCCAGTCCGGCCAGAGCTTTCCGGCAAAGCGCTCATCGAGCGCCATGAACAGTGCGTAGTCGTCGAGCCAGCTTGCCTCTGCCTTGCAGAACGCTTCAAACGCGGCCTTGTCGGCTGCGGACGCCTTGGCGGCAAAACCCGCGGCAGCCTGGCGCAGCTTCTCATTGCGGAACGGAACGACCTTCGCGTAGTTCACGCGCTCATCGCTGAAACCAACTCGTTCGGCATCGGTGATCGGAGCAAGCCAGCCCTTCGCAACCAGCTCGTCGAGATCCACCATCAGCGGGTTGCCGGCGAACGCCGAGACGCTCATGTACGGCGAATCGGCCGGGCCGATCGGCATCAGCGGAAGTACCTGCCACAGTGTCTGGCCGGCACCAACCAGCCAATCCACAAAGTGATAGGCCGCTTGACCGAGATCGCCACAGCCGTTCGGGCCAGGAAGCGAAGTCGGGTGCAGCAAAACGCCGCTGGTGCGTCTATCAAAGACCATCTGCGAGTCCTTTCTTTATTGTCGTGATCTATCTAGCGGGCCATTTGGCGTTCAGGGGGCGCCAACCGGCAATGAGAAAAGCGCTGCTACGGCGCGATGCGCCAAGGTGTAGCGCGTTGTACAGCTCGCGGGCTGGAAGGGTTCGTCCAGATCCGTATCGAACACCCGCTGCCAAGGGCCCGATGGAAGTTCGAACTGAACGGCCTGAACATCGCCATTGAGCAGCAGCGCGAGTCGCGGTCCACGCGTCCCCGGTGACGGGGTAAAGATCGCGCTGAAGCTGTGTTCGTGGCTCTGATTCCAGTCTTCCGCGGTCATCACGCCGCCATGCGGGTTGTACCAAACGAGGTCATAGGGCGCGTGGGCAGCGTCCATGCGACCGCCCCACATGGCATTCGGCATGGCACCGTGGACGCCGCGCAGGCGAATCAGCAATGCGACGAACTCGCACAACTTCTCGTCGAACTGCGACCAATCCAGCCAAGAGATCTCGTTGTCCTGGCAATAGGCGTTGTTATTACCGCCTTGCGACCGGCCGAACTCGTCGCCAGCCAGCAGCATCGGCGTGCCGCGTGAAAGCAGCAGCGTTGCCAGCAGCGCGCGCTTGAGGCGGCGACGCTCCATCAGCACGGCGGGTTTGGTCGTCGGACCCTCTTCGCCGCAGTTCGTGCTGAGGTTGTGAGAATGCCCGTCGCGGTTGTCCTCGCCGTTAGCCTCGTTGTGTTTTTCCTTGTACGAAACAAGGTCCTCGAGGCTGAAGCCATCGTGCGCGGTGATGAAGTTGACGCTGCACAGCGGCGCTCGATGCGAGCCCTGAAAGATGTCGCTCGACGCCATGATGCGCCGCGCGTACTCGCCACGGCTGCGGTTGTGCTGTAGCCAGAACCCGCGTGCGGTATCGCGGAACTTGTCGTTCCACTCCATCCACGCAGTCGGGAACTGCCCGAGCCGATAGCCGTCGTGGCCAAGATCCCACGGCTCGGCGATGCGCTTCACGGTCGACAGCACCGGATCCTGCTCGAAGGCCACGAAGAACGCGGCATCCGGATCAAAGCCATGCGCCCGCCGTCCGATGGCCGGAGCTAGGTCAAAGCGGAAACCGTCGACGCCAAAGTTATTGACCCAATACCGCAGGGAATCCAGCACCAGCTGCGTCACGCGCGGATGCGCCACGTTCACTGTGTTGCCGCAGCCGGTGAGATTCTCGCAATGCGATGGGTCGTTGGGCTGAAGCCGGTAATAGCTTTGGTGGTCAATGCCGCGGTAACAAAGGGTGGGCCCGGTCTCACCTGCTTCGGCGGTGTGGTTGTACACCACATCGATCACCACTTCGAGCCCGGCAGCATGGAGGGTATCCACCATTTCGCGGAACTCAGCCTCGGGCGACGAGGTGGTACGCGACCAGTAACGCGGCTCGACCGCGAAATACGCGAGCGGGTTGTAATTCCAGTAGTTGGTCATGCCGCGCGCAACGACATGCTGCTCCGGAACGCCAAACTGAACGGGCAGCAACTCGATGGTCGTGACGCCGAGTTTCTGCATATGTTCGATGACCGCCGGGTGGCAGACGCCCAGATAAGTGCCACGCAACTCGTCGGTCACCTTGGGGTGAAGCATCGTCAGCCCCTTGACGTGGGCTTCATAGATGACGGTCTGCTCTGGCGGTACTCGAGGGCGAACTTCACCCGTCGAGGGCAAATCAAGGACTACGCGGGCCTTCAGCGCCGACCGGCCATTGTCAGTCGTGCTGAACGAACGATGACCGTCGGGGTGACGCATCTCGAAACCGAAATGCTCATTCTTCCACCGAAACTCGCCAACGATCTCGCGTGCGTAAGGGTCCAGCAGCAGCTTGTTCGGGTTGAACCGATGGCCGCGCTCCGGCTCGTACGGCCCGTGCACCCGGTAGCCATAGACCAAGCCAGGACCAACCGATTCCAGATAGCCGTGCCAGACGTCGCCGGTCCGCGCCGGCATCGGAAATCGCGTGATCTCCGTGGTGCCGTCGTGGTTGAAAATGCAAAGTTCTACCCGGGTCGCATTGGCCGAAAAGAGGGCGAAGTTTACGCCCTCACTATCAGCAGTTGCGCCGAGCGGCCATGCGCGCCCATTTGCGAGTCGGGAAGGAAGATGCATCAGCGCGCGTATTCAAGAACGATCGAAGCCAGCGGCGGTAGCGTCACCACGATCGATTGTGCGTGACCGGCCCACGGCACCGGTTCGGTGACGATAGGCGCGTTGCCGTTACCGAGATTGGACCCGCCGTAAATTTCGGAGTCCGTATTCAAGACTTCTCGATAGCTGCCAGCACGCGGCACGCCAATCCGGTAGCCGTTACGCGGTTCGGGCGTGAAGTTGCAGGCTGTTACAGCCATCGCATCGTCATCACGGCCGAAGCGCGCAAAGACAAGCGTTGACCAATCAGCATTGTGCATGTCGAGCCAGGCGAAACCCTCGCGCTCGCAATCCCGTTGATGCAATGCCGGCAGACGCCGGTAGAGCGCATTGAGATCCTTCACCAACTGCTGCATGCCGCGATGAAGCGGATGCTCAAGGAGGTGCCAGTCAAGGCTGCGATCATGGTTCCACTCCCGCCCTTGGGCAAACTCGCCACCCATGAACAGCAGCTTCTTGCCCGGATGACTCCACATGAAACCGTAGTAAGCGCGCAGATTCGCGAACTTCTGCCACGCATCACCCGGCATCTTGTCGAGCAAAGAGCCCTTGCCGTGGACGACTTCGTCATGCGATAGCGGCAACATGAAGTTCTCGTCAAAGGCATAGACGAGACCGAATGTAAGCTGATCGTGGTGGTAGCGACGATGAATCGGCGCACGCTTCATGTACTCAAGCGTGTCGTGCATCCACCCCATGTTCCACTTGTAGTGGAAGCCAAGCCCGCCAGCGTAGGTTGGCCGCGAAACCGCCGGCCAGGCCGTCGACTCTTCCGCAGCCATGATCGCGCCGGGACAATGCTCGCCAACAACTTCGTTGGCGCGCCTGAGGAACCCGATCGCTTCAAGGTTCTCGCGCCCGCCATAAACGTTGGGCACCCACTCGCCGGCTTTGCGGGAGTAGTCGCGGTAAAGCATCGACGCAACCGCATCAACGCGCAGGCCATCCGTACCCCAACGCTCGATCCAGTAAAGCGCGTTGCCCACCAGATAGTTACGGACTTCCGTGCGCCCGTAATTGAAGATCAGGGTGTTCCAGTCTGGGTGGTAACCCTCGCGCGGATCCGAGTGCTCGTACAGGGACGAACCGTCGAATCGGCCCAACCCGTGCGAATCGGTCGGGAAATGGCCCGGCACCCAGTCAAGCAGCACGCCGAGGCCCGCCGCATGGGCCGCATCAACAAAGCGCCCGAACCCATCAGGCGAACCAAACCGAGCCGTCGGCGCATACATGCCAACCGGCTGATAGCCCCAAGAACCATCGAACGGATGCTCGGAAATCGGCATCAATTCGAGGTGGGTAAAGCCCAAGTCCTTGGCGTACGGAATCAGATCCGCAGCCAACTCGTCCCAGTTCAGGAATCGGTCACCGTCTTCCGGGACGCGCTTCCAGGAGCCGAGATGTACTTCGTAAACGCTGATCGGCGCATCGAGCGAGTTGGCCTCTTTGCGGCCATCGGGCAAGGCCCGGCGTGCAGGCAAATTCGCCACGACGCTCGCAGTGCGCGGCCGCAACTCGGACCCGAAACCGCAGGGATCCGCCTTGCTCATCAACTCGCCGCTCTGTGCGCGGATCTCAAACTTGTAGAGCGTCCCCACACCGAGGCCCGGCATGAAGATTTCCCAGACACCGCATTCCCGACGCAGACGCATCGGGTTACGCCGTCCATCCCACTGATTGAAGTCGCCAACGACTGACACGCGTTGCGCATTGGGTGCCCAGACGGCAAACGCTGTGCCAGCAACGCCCTCGATCACCCGCGGATGAGCGCCAAGTACCTCAAAGGGACGCAGGTGCGTACCTTCGGCCAGCAGCCAGGCGTCTGTTTCGCCAAGGATCGGCGGAAAACGATACGGGTCTTCGATGTCAGACACCGTACCGTTGTGCCAGGTGACCCTGTAGCGATATGCGAAGACCTCCCGCTTGCGCGGAATGATGCCTTCGTAGAAGCCGTCGGCGTGAAGGCAGTCGAGCGCGACAACATCACGTCCGTCCGCCGTGTCCACGCAAACGACTTCCGTTGCGCCAGGAAAAAACGCTGACAGTCGCAAGCGACCGTCAGCGTCCGTGTGCATGCCGAGCACGGCGAATGGATCACCGTGCCTGGCTTCGAGCAATGCCGCGATGTCGTCGGCTGTCAGCATGTCAGCGAGTCTTTATGCCCCAGATGTTTTTGCAGTATTCGCCAATCGTACGGTCTGACGAGAACATCCCCATGCCGCTGATGTTGTGGACCACCTTGGTCAGCCAGTTGGCGCGATCGCGGTAAGCGGCGTCAACTTGACGGTGGGTCTCAACGTAGGCTGCGAAATCGGCAAGCAGGAAGTACTGGTCGCGGCCGAGCAGCGTTTCGACGATTGCCTGATAACGGTTCGGCTCTTCCGGGGTGAAGTAGCCGCTGGCGATCATGTCTAGCACTGCTTTCAGATCGGCGTTCCCCTCGTACCACGCACGCGGATTGTAGCCCTCTTGCGACAGCTTCTCGACTTCTTCGGTGCGCAGACCAAAGATGAAGATGTTGTCCAGACCGACGTTCTCGGCGATTTCGATGTTGGCGCCGTCCCAGGTGCCGACAGTCAGTGCGCCGTTCAGGGCGAACTTCATGTTGCCGGTACCCGAAGCTTCCGTACCCGCGGTCGAGATCTGCTCGGAAATGTCCGCTGCCGGGAAGATCTTTTCTGCCACGGAGACACGATAGTCAGGCAGGAAAACAACCTTCAGGCGATCCTTGATGCGCGGATCGTTGTTGACGGTGCGGGCAACGTCATGGATCAGGCGGATGATCAGCTTCGCCATCTTGTAGGCCGAAGCGGCCTTGCCGGCGAAGACGTGAACACGCGGCTGCCAATCAGCATCCGGGTTCGCGATCATTTCGCGATAGCGCTGAATCACGTGCAGCACGTTCAGCAGCTGGCGCTTGTATTCGTGGATACGCTTGACTTGAATGTCGAACAGCGCATTCGGATCGACCACGATGCCGGTCTCACGCTTGATGTAAGCGGCCAAGCGTTCCTTGTTCGCAAGCTTGACCTTGGCGACTTCGGCGCAGAACGCTTCGTCATCCGCATACTTCTTCAGCTTGCTCAGCTGATCAAGGTCGATCTGCCACTGACCGCGCAGCTTCTTGCTGATCAGCTTGGTGAGGCCCGGGTTGCACTGGCCAAGCCAGCGACGCGGCGTCACGCCGTTGGTCACGTTGGTGAAGCGATCCGGATAGATCTTCGCGAAGTCGGCGAAAATCGTCTGCACCATCAGATCCGAGTGCAGCTTGGCAACGCCGTTGACCTTGGTCGAAGCGACGATCGACAGGTTGCCCATGCGGACACGCTTTTCGCCATCTTCAGCGATCAGCGAAACGCGGCTCAGCAGCGCGGTGTCGCCAGGGAAGCGAGCAGCAACCATCGAAAGGAAGCGACGGTTGATCTCGTAAATGATGTCGAGGTGACGCGGCAGCAGGTACTGCATGATGCCGACCGGCCAGGTCTCGATCGCTTCCGGCATCAGCGTGTGGTTGGTGTAGGAGATGATGCGCGAGGTCTGATACCAGGCATCGTCCCAGGTCAAATCATGCTCATCCATCAGCAAGCGCATCAGCTCAGGCACAGCCAGGGCCGGGTGCGTATCGTTCAGCTGGATGGCCGCCTTTTCGTACAGGTTGTCGAGGCTGCTGTAGGCGCGGATGTGGCGTGCGATGATGTCCTGCAGCGAAGCGGTGACGAAGAAGAATTCCTGACGCAGACGCAGCTCGCGACCTTGCGGGGTGCTGTCATCCGGGTACAGAACCCAGGAGATGTTCTCGGCCTTGCTGCGCGTTTCGGCAGCACGTGCGTAGTCGCCGCGGGTATGTGCCGACAGATCCAGCTCTTCCAGCGCGGTGGCCTTCCACAGACGCAGCGTGGACACGCGCTCGGTACCGTGGCCCGGGATCACCATGTCGTAGGCGCGCGCCATGATGCGCTCGGACGGGGTCCAGACCGGACGGCCATTCACATATTCCACCCAGCCGCCAAACGGCACGATGTAGTGAATGTCGCGACGCGGGAATTCCCACGGGTTGCCGTTTGCGAGCCAGTTATCCGGCGTTTCGACCTGCTTGCCGTCCTGGATACGCTGCGTGAACATGCCGAACTCGTAACGGATACCGTAGCCGAACGACGGCACGCCAAGTGTTGCGAGCGAATCAAGGAAGCAGGCTGCCAGACGACCCAGACCGCCGTTGCCGAGCGCGGCATCCGGTTCGGTTTCGAGCACGTCGGAAGCTTCAAGCTTCATCTTCTTCATTTCCGACGCGAAGTCCTTGTCGAGGTTCAGTGCGGCGAGCGCGTTGCTCATTGCACGACCGATCAGGAATTCGGCAGAGAGGTAGTAAGCACGACGCGCACCCACGGCGTTGTCGTCATGCTGGGTCTGCAGCCAGCGGGCTGCCAGACCTTCGCGGGCGGTCAGCGCGGTTGCGCGCATCCAGTCCGTCGGGGTTGCCGTCGCTTGGGTAGCGCCGACTTCATTCTTGAGGTGACGCTCGACCGAGACGTCGAAGGTGACATCGATACCGCCCTGATCGAGAGGTTCGGAGCCCATCTTGTTCATCACTGCTCCTTGTAGGGACAACAGGCCAGAAATTCGGGGGGACATGGGTTTGACTCCTTTGCGCTTACTGCGCATTTGTCTGCCAAACCGCTCCGGTGGTGCGTGTATCCATAGATAGCACATTTGCTGGTTGCAAAGCTGTCTGTCTGAAGCAACCAAGCAGGTACCGGGGCGGTAACGTGGGGCGGAAGTTACCGGGGTGCCCGATGGCCTTCTTGATCTACATTGCTTGATAAACGGTGTTTATCGCGCTGCATTGCAGCAATCCGACACGGCAAAACCGGCTTTTCTGCCACTCAGGAAGCTGTCACCTGCACATCGCCTTTTCCTTCCTCGAACGAGGGTCTAGTCTGGAATTTCGTGCCATTCGGCGCGATTCGAACCCGTGAGGAGGATTGATATGTCGATTACCTGGGTGCTCGTAGCCAACGCCCGTTCCGCCGCGCTTTATGAGAATCAGGGTCCTAACAAGGGTTTGACCCTGGTCAAACAGATCGAGCCGGAGAGCGATGGCCTGGTCGAGGACCTGTCGATCGGCGCGATGGATCGAAGTGCTTGGCACGGCCCTGGAGACCTGCGACGAAACCGCGCCAAAGGGTTCGCGCATCGGCTTGCGGGCGAACTCAAGAGCGGGCGCAACCACAACCGCTTCTCGCGCGCGGTGCTGGTGGCACCGCCCACCTTCATGGGCTTATTGAATGCCGAACTCGATTCACCGACCCAGATGAAGGTCAGCGGACGCCTGGAAAAGGATTACACGAAGAACACCCCTGCCGACCTGTGCGGCAAGCTGGGCGACTGCCTGTGCCCGTGAAATAGCCCTCACTCCCCTCCCCCGGCGAGCGGCCATCGCGCGAGCACTTCATAGCGCGAACTGCTCGCCTCTTTTTTTGCTGCGCAGGCCAGGACGAATTCGGCGCAGCACCACGCGGCGGGGTCAGGTTCGGGCAATACGCCTTCGGGACGCGCGTGGCGCAGCAGCGTGATGTGCGGCATCGTCAGCGGTGCGAGCGGGCCAAAGCCCGCCGAATGCAAACCAGCGTGTAGCTGACTGGCGAGCCGAACAAGCGCCGGAGGCACTGCCGACATACCCGCCCAGACAATGCGGTTGTGCGGCCAATAATTGAGCTGATCGAAGCGAACGTCGAACGAGCCGCCGCGTACCACTGCGGCGACTGTCATCAGCCGCCCGAGCGAGGCAGCATCCTGATCACCGACAAAGGCCAACGTGCAGTGCAATGAGTCCGTCGGCATGGCGCGGCCGGCGCGGACCAGCGACGCGTCGTCGCGCATGCTGGCAAGCGCCTTCGCGGCGCGCTCGGTCGGCCAGAGCGCGAAGAAAAGACGAGACGCTGCCTCAGGCGACCCCATCGCGAACCAGCAATGCGACTGCCTCAGCCGCAATACCTTCGCCACGGCCGGTAAAACCAAGGCGTTCGGTGGTCTTGCCTTTCAGGTTTACAGCGTCTGCGGCAACGCCCAGATCGGCTGAAATGTTTGCGACCATCGCCGGCACGTGCGGAAGGATCTTCGGTGCTTGAGCAATCACCGTTGCGTCGAGGTTGCCGACGCGCCAACCGGCCGCATGCACTGAGGCCACAGCCTCGCGCAGCAGAATGCGACTGTCCGCCCCTGCAAAACGCTCATCGGTATCGGGAAAATGCCGACCGATATCACCCAGGCCAGCAGCGCCCAGCACGGCATCGGTGATGGCATGGAGCAGAACATCGGCGTCGGAGTGCCCGAGCAGCCCGCGATCAAAAGGGATGTCGACACCGCCGATAATGAGTTTGCGGCCCGGCACCAGTGCGTGCACATCGAAGCCCTGGCCAACACGGAATGGAATCATTTCTGGAGCTCCGCAGCGCTGCTCAACAAAAGGCGCGCCGCCATTGCGAGGTCATCGGGAAAGGTGACTTTGAAGTTGGTCGCATCGGACGCAATCAAACGCGGGCTCAGGCCGCAGGCCTCAATCGCCCCGGCCTCATCGGTCACATCGGGATGCGCAGCAAGTGCCTCGCGCAACATGCCGAGGCGGAACATCTGCGGTGTTTGCGCCTGCCACAGGCCTGCACGGGGGATTGTCTGCGCCACGCGGCCGTCGTCCCCCGCGCGCTTCAAGGTGTCCGCCACCGGCACGGCGAGCAAACCGCCGACAGGGTCATCCGAGAGCTCCTCGATCATGCGAGCCACCAACTGGGGCGATACACAAGCCCGCGCCGCATCGTGCACCAGCATCCAAGCGGCCGGATCCGTCTGCTTGGCGACGTCCTGCAAGGCGTTGGCAACACTCTCGGCGCGTGTCGCACCACCACAACGGAGTACGGTGATACGTGGATCGCTGGGCCATTGGTAGTTGGTCCAGTGTGCGTCGTCGGGCGCGAGCACGACCCAGACACGGCTCAGGGCGCCCACAGCAAGCAGGGCGTCGAGCGTATGCCGGATCACCGGGCGACCAAGGAGGTCGATGTACTGTTTCGGTAGCTCACTGCCCATGCGCGAGCCGCTGCCCGCGGCGGGAATCAGCGCGTGAAAGCTCGGTTGAGGATTGATAAGCGTCATCGCCGAATTCTAGCGTGACGTGCGCTGGCGGCGATGCCGCCGTATGCTGGCAGCCAGAGGGAGGATCACTTCATGGAGTTCGCCCAGACGCCAGTATTGGCCAGCCTTCAGCCCTTGATCGTAAGTGGCGGCATTGGGTTCTTGATCGGGCTTGAGCGTGAACGGAACAGCTCGGCTCAAGCCGGTGTGCGCACCTTCACGCTGGTTGCCCTCCTGGGCGCCCTCTCAGCGCTGGTCGCACAGCAGCTCGCCAGCCCTTGGCTGATTGGCGCAAGCCTGCTCTCGGTCGCGGTGATGATCATCGCGGCCCATCTGCGCCACCCGAACCCGGCGGATTCAGGCACGACCTCTGTGGTCGCGCTGCTCGCTTGCTATCTGCTTGGCGTGCTGGTGTGGCTCGGGCAGACGCCATTGGCCGTGATTCTCGCAGTGCTGATTACCGCCCTGCTCTACTTCAAGACCGAGTTGTCCGGGATCGCGAGCAAGCTGACCCATGCCGAGTGGATCTCGATGCTGCAGTTCGCCACCTTGAGCCTGGTGGTGCTGCCAGTCTTGCCGGACAAGGGGTTCGGCCCATATGGCGCCCTTAATCCACACCAGATCTGGTGGATGGTGGTCTTGATCTCGGGCGTCAGTCTGGCCGGCTATGCAGGCTTGCGGCTCTTCGGCGATCGCTACGGCACGCTGCTACTCGGTTTCGCAGGCGGGCTTGTTTCCTCGACGGCGACAACGCTGATCTTCGCCCGCCATGCGCGCGGCGACGCAAAGTTCGCCGGTACCGCGGGGCGCGTGATTCTGATCGCCAACTTGGTGATGCTGGTGCGGCTAAGCCTGTTCGCTGCGGTGGTTGCCCCGGCAGCGCTGTCGCCCGTAGCCCTCATGATGGCAGCTGGCCTGGTGCCGGGCATGCTCTATCTGCTTGCTTCTTGGAGTGCCGCCGCCAGCCCCGGCAGCCTGCCTTTGCCGCAGACACGCAACCCGACCGAAGTGCGGGTAGCGATCGGTTTCGCGGTGCTCTACGGCGGCGTGCTGCTTTTATCCACATGGCTGACCGAAAGCGTTGGTACGCGCGGCCTCTACGCCGTGGCGCTGGCCTCCGGGCTGACGGACGTGGACGCAATCTCGCTATCGAGCCTGCAACTGCAGGCGGCAGGCAAACTGGCACCGACTGCAGCGGCGACTGCGATCGCGCTTGCCGCGCTATCCAACCTCGTCTTCAAGGCCGGCACCGCGCTGGTCGTCGGCGGGCGTGAATTAGCGCGACCGGTCGCGATTGGCATGGGTCTGGTTGGCGGCGGTCTTGCGGTCGCGCTGGCCTTGATGCACACGGCGCAGTAGCGCTCCGGCCAGTTTCTATAATTGAATCGCAAGGGCCGCCCTCCGGCCCAATCGGGAGTTGCCATGGCGTCAGCGAGCATCCGTCCCCCTGCAGTCGCTGGATTCTTCTACCCCGGCGATCCGCGAGAGCTCGACGCCATGCTGGAGCAGCTGTTTGCCCGCAACAGTGCGCCCGTGCCCGGCAACTGCCCGAAGGCACTGGTGGTGCCACACGCCGGCTACATCTATTCCGGGCGTACCGCAGCGCATGCGTTTGCTTGCCTCAAGCCTTGGGCCGCCCAGTATTCGCGCGTCGTCATCCTGGGGCCCACGCATCGCGTGCCATTGCATGGCATCGCCCTTCCCGCCTGCGACGCTTTCGCGACCCCATTCGGTGTTGTGCCGGTAGACCAGGAAGCGCTGGCCGGCATTCGGGCCATGCCGGGTGTCTGCGTGTATGACGCTGCGCACGCCGCCGAGCACAGCCTGGAAGTGCAGCTGCCATTTCTTCAGGCAGTTCTCGACCACTTCAAAGTGGTTCCGCTGGCGGTAGGGAAAGCGGATGCTCAAACGGTCGCCAGCGTGATCGAGCACCTGTGGGGCGGGCCCGAAACGCTCTTCGTGCTCAGCACGGACCTCTCGCACTACCACGGCTATCGCGAGGCGCAGGAGCTGGACCGCGATACGGTGCGACGCATCCTGGATCTGGAGTCGAATATCGAACCTGAACAGGCCTGCGGCGCCTACCCGCTGAACGGGCTATTGCAGACCGCGGCGCATCACGCAATGCGCACCCAGTTGCTCGACCAATGCAGTTCCGGTGACACGGCCGGTGACCGTGCACGCGTGGTCGGCTACTGCGCGGTCGCTCTGTTTGAAGGGGAACGAAATGCTCACTGAAAACGGATCGCTGCTGGTTGCCCATGCCCGACACGCCATTGCGAGCCGGCTGGGGCTTGATTTCCCCGAACCGGACGATGCGCCGGCCCTGCACAAGCCGGGCGCGGCTTTCGTCACCCTCACCCACTTCGGCCGTCTGCGCGGCTGCATCGGTTCCTTGACGCCGCAGCGCGCGCTGGGTGAGGACATTGCCGCCAATGCGGCCGCCGCGGCCTTCCACGACCCGCGTTTCCCGCCCGTGGCACCAAACGAATGGGGCGATCTGCAAGTGGAGGTGTCGGTGCTCGGGCCTACGGAGTGGCGCGTCTGTGCGACCGAGGCTGACGCGATCGCCTGGATACGCCCCGGGGTCGACGGCGTCATCCTTGAATACGGCGCCCACCGCGCCACCTTCCTGCCTCAAGTGTGGGAATCGCTCTCCGAACCGTCGCAGTTCCTCACCGAGTTGCGCCGCAAAGCCGGCATGCGCCTGGAGCACTGGCCCGACACGATGCACGTTGGTCGTTACCAGGTCGAGAAATTCCATGATGCGTGAGCGTGTCGGCCCGCCTGCCGACTACCCCGCGCGCTGGTGGCACTGGCTCGACGATGGTCGCATCCAGTGCGATCTGTGCCCACGCGAGTGCAAGCTGCATGCCGATCAACGCGGCGCTTGCTTCGTCCGCGAGCGTCGCGGCGATGCGATGCTCCTGTCGACTTACGGGCGCAGCTCCGGCTTCTGCATCGACCCGATCGAGAAGAAACCGCTGAACCATTTCTACCCCGGAAGCAGCGTGCTGTCCTTCGGCACCGCGGGCTGCAATCTGGCGTGCAAGTTCTGCCAGAACTGGGACATTTCGAAATCGCGCGACATGGATCGGCTGATGGACCAGGCCGCGCCTGATCAGATCGCATCGGCCGCGCAGCGCTACGGCGCAGCCAGTGTCGCGTTCACATACAACGACCCTGTGGTCTTTGCCGAGTACGCAATCGACACGGCTGTGGCCTGCCATACACGCGGCGTTCATACCGTCGCGGTGACAGCCGGGTACATATCGCCGGCAGCCCGCGCCGAGTTCTACGCCGACATCGATGCCGCCAATGTCGATCTGAAAGCCTTCTCCGACGATTTCTACGTGCGGCTGACTGGCGCCCACCTCGCGCCGGTGCTCGACACGCTTGTGTGGCTGCACCACGAATCCAAGGTATGGGTAGAGATCACCACCTTGCTGATTCCCGGCGCGAACGACAGCCCAGCAGAGCTGGCCGCCATGGCGGACTGGATCCTGCGCGAACTCGGGCCCGACGTGCCGCTGCATTTCACCGCGTTTCACCCGGACTTCAAACTCACCGACCGGCCGCCAACGCCACCGGCGACGCTCTCACTCGCCCGGCGCATCGCCCGAGACACCGGGCTACATCACGTCTATACGGGCAACGTTCACGACAGCGAAGGCGGAACGACCTATTGTTCCGGCTGCGGTGTGCCGTTAATCGTCAGAGACTGGTACAACATTCTTGATTATCGGCTCGACGATCAGGGCTGCTGCAGCGCGTGCGGCACGCGATTGGCCGGGCATTTCGGCAAGTTTGAAAAACCGTTCGGTGCGCGACGTATTCCCGTCCACCTGGGTACGGCCCAGGGCTGAAGGCCAGGGCCGGCGCACCGGGCACCGTTGGCAGAAGGAAGGTTTGCGGTACCCATGGCCGGCTTCATCCATCGCACTACTGAACTGAGCATTCCCGCCAAGGGCGCCTGGCTGAGCGCCCTGTTGTCGCATATCCCGGATGCGAAGGCGCTCCTTGTCTGCGTTGCCGCAGCACCAATCGCGCGGGCTGACAGTCGCGAGTTCGTCTTCACCGAAGTTTTCCGCAAAGCGGGCTACGCCACGCTTCTGCTCGACGGCCTGACTGCATATGAAGAGAAGCGCGACCCGGATGCGCGATTCGATGTACCCAAGCTGACCGAACGCCTGACCCAGGTCATCGAATGGGCCCAGCACCAACCGCAGCTTGGCCAGCTGGCGCTCGCCATCAGCGCCGTCGGAACCTGCGGTGCCGCTGCCATCAAGACCGCCGAGGTCATCGACCCGCAGCCCTTCGCGCTCGTCACCCGTGCCGGCCGCATCGACCTCGCCGGCGCCGCCCCACTTCGGCGTAACCGGGTGCCCTTGCTTGCCATCGCCGGCGGCAGCGACGACCCGACGCGCGACCCGGCGGCCCACGCCTACCAATTGCTCGAAAGCGACAAGTCCTGGCTTGAGATTTCGCGTGCGAGTGAGCGCTTTATCGAGCCCGGCACACTGGACGAGGCCGCACGCGCCGCCCTGCAATGGGTCGAGCAATGGCGCCCCGCTACGCTCGATCTGGCCAGCAACGGGTAATTGCCCAGGCACCACAAGCAGAGTCGTACCCTCGTCAGGCGCCTCCCCACGTTCTAGGCTTAGAACTGGAGGCCCAGAATGATTGGCGGAGTGGATGCCAGTTTCGTCGCGCGTACCTTTGCGTCCGCCCCGACGCAAGGAGCCTCTCGCGCTCAAAAATCCGATGCAGCATCGAGCGGCGAACTCAGCGAGGAACAGAAGAAGCAGGTCGAGAAGCTGAAGAAGCGCGACCAGGAAGTTCGTGCGCATGAGCAGGCGCACGTTGCCGCTGGCGGCAACCTGATTCGCGGCGGCGTCAATTTCAAGTACGAGACAGGCCCCGACGGCCAACGCTACGCGGTGGGTGGTGACGTATCGATCGACGTGTCGAAGGCGCGGACGCCACAAGAAACCGTGCGCAAGGCCGAGCAGATCCGCAACGCAGCCATGGCGCCGTCCGATCCATCGGCACAGGATTACAGCGTCGCCGCCCAAGCGGGCCGCCTTGCAGCGAAAGCTCAGGCGGAGATGGCGCAGAACACGCAAGAGTCCCAGACCAAGGCAGCCGGCATCAGTTCGGCTGCGGCCAGCGCGGTCAAAGCCTACCAGGCTGCGGAAGAGGCCTTTTCGGCTGTCGCAGGTAACCTGATTGCCGCGCGCGCTTGATTCGCGCCGGGCGTAGCCCGCCGCGGCGGCGCCAGTGGGCACGGCGCGTATAATCCTGCGCCTCGCTCATATGCCCCCGCGCCCATGACCCAGCCGCTCCCGCTTCGCCTGCAGGCGATCGACGCCAGTCCTATTCCGGCCGCCGGCCGCCGCATCGATCTGCCTCGCCTGCATGGCTCTGCCGACGCGCTGGCGCTTGCACAGCTGGCGGGCCAACAGGCGCTGGCCGTCATCACCGCCAATCCGCTCGACGCGCAACGCCTGCGCGATGAGATTGCGTGGTTTGCACCAAATTTGCGGGTACATCTGCTGCCGGACTGGGAAACGCTGCCCTACGACGCTTTCTCGCCACATCAGGATCTCGTTTCGGAACGGCTGGCGACGCTTTACGCGATCCAGCGCGGCGATGCGGACATCACGCTGGTGCCCGCGTCGACAGCGCTTTACCGGCTCTGCCCACCCTCCTTCCTCGCCGCGCATACCTTCTTCATCAAGCAGGGTGATCGGCTGGATACCGACGCGTTGCGCGCGCAGATGGTGGTGGCCGGCTACGAACACGTGACACAGGTGGTGCGGCCGGGCGAATTCTCAGTGCGTGGCGGGCTGATCGATCTGTTCCCGATGGGCTCGCAACTGCCATTCCGGATCGAGCTATTCGACGAGGATGTGGACACGATCCGCACCTTCGATCCGGATTCGCAACGCACGGTGTACCCAACCAAGGAGATCCGGCTGCTGCCGGCGCGCGAGTTCCCGCTCGACGAAAAGGGGCGAACCGCCTTCCGCGCGCGCTTCCGCGAAGTATTCGAGGGCGATCCGTCGCGCAGCCCGATCTACAAGGATGTCTCCAACGGCCTCGCACCCGCCGGCATCGAGTACTACCTGCCGCTCTTCTATGAGCAGACCGCGACGGTGCTCGACTACCTTCCGGCAAACGCAGCGCTGACCCTGCACGGCAACGTGCCCGCCGCGTTTGACGACTTCTGGCGCGAGACCAACAGCCGCTACAAGCTGATGGCCGGCGATCCGGCGCGGCCACTGCTGCCCCCGGCACAGCTGTTCCTGTCTGCCGAGCAGTTCTTTGTGGCCACCGGCGAGCGGCCACGCATCGTCATTGGCGACAAGGGCGCGGGCGAAGCCTCGGCAGCCCTGCCTGAACTGGCGGTCGAGCGGCGCGCTGCGGACCCCTTGCACCGCTTGAAGGGCTTCATCGGCGGTTTCGCGGGACGCGTGCTCGTCGTGGCCGAATCGGCTGGCCGGCAACAGACGCTGGTCGACTACTTCGGCGAGTACGGCGTGGCCGCCAGCGCATCCGCCGATCTGGCTGCGTTTGCCGCTGGCGATGCACCGCTGGCGGTTTTGCACGGTCCGATCGCGAGTGGCTTTGTTCTGCCGCAGGCGAATATCGCACTTGTCACCGAGGCGGAGCTCTACGCCACGCAGGCGCGCACCCGATCCCGGCGCGACAACCGCAAAGCCGCCACGATGGAAGGCTGGCTGCGCGATCTGTCCGAACTGCGCATCGGCGACCCGGTGGTGCATGTCTCGCACGGCATCGGCCGCTATCTGGGCCTCGTTCACCTCGACCTCGGCGAGGGCGAAACCGAATTCCTCGATCTCGAATACAACGGCGGCGACAAGCTCTACGTACCGGTTTCGCAGCTGCATGTGATCAGCCGCTACGCCGGCGCAGACCCGGACAATGTTGATCTGCACCGCCTCGGCAGCGGCCAGTGGGAGAAAGCCAAACGCAAGGCCGCCCAGCAGGTGCGCGACACTGCCGCGGAGCTGCTGGCCCTGTATGCGAAGCGGGCGGCGCGCGAAGGCCACCGCTTCGACTTCAAGCAGCACGACCTGGAAGCCTTTGCCGAGGGCTTCGGCTTCGAGGAGACGCCCGACCAGCTCGCCGCCATCGAGGCGGTGGTCGCCGACATGCGCTCGGGCCGCCCGATGGACCGCCTTGTCTGCGGTGACGTCGGCTTCGGCAAGACCGAGGTTGCGCTGCGTGCCGCTTTCATTGCGGTCGCGGACGGCAAGCAGGTGGCGGTGTTGGCGCCGACCACGCTGCTGGCTGAACAGCATTACCAGACCTTCGCCGACCGGTTCGCCGACTGGCCTGTTAAAATCGCCGAGCTCTCCCGTTTCCGCAGTGCAAAGGAACAAGCGGACGCCCTGAAGTTGCTCTCGGAAGGCAAGGTCGACATCCTGATCGGCACGCATCGCCTGCTGCAAAAGGACGTTGAATTCAAGCGCCTTGGGCTTGTGATCATCGACGAAGAGCACCGCTTTGGCGTGCGTCAGAAAGAGGCGCTGAAGACGCTGCGTGCCGAAGTCGACATTCTCACGCTGACCGCCACCCCGATCCCCCGCACGCTGGGCCTGGCGATGGAAGGCCTGCGCGAGTTTTCGGTGATCGCGACCGCACCGCAGAAGCGGCTTGCGATCAAAACCTTCGTTCAGAAGCATTCAAAGGGCGTGGTACGCGAGGCGGTGCTGCGCGAGTTCAAGCGTGGCGGGCAGGTGTACTTCCTGCACAACGAGGTAGAGACGATCGAGAACGTTCGCCAGCAGCTGACCGAGATGCTGCCGGAAGCACGCATCGTGGTGGGCCACGGCCAGCTGCCGGAGCGCGAACTTGAACGTGTGATGCGCGACTTCACGACGCAACGCGCCAACCTGCTGCTGTGCACGACGATCATCGAAACCGGCATCAACATCCCGACCGCCAACACCATCATCATCCATCGCGCCGATCGCTTTGGCCTCGCGCAGCTGCACCAACTGCGTGGTCGCGTCGGGCGGTCGCACCACCAGGCCTACGCCTACCTGCTGACCGACCCCCACGCCAAGCCCACACCGCAGGCGCAGAAGCGGCTGGAAGCAATTTCGATGATGGAAGAGCTGGGCTCCGGCTTCTACCTTGCGATGCACGATCTCGAGATCCGTGGCGCTGGCGAGGTGCTGGGCGAGAACCAGAGCGGCGAGATCCAGCAGATCGGTTTCTCGCTCTACAGTGAAATGCTCAAGCGTGCGGTGCGCGATCTGCAGTCGGGCAAGGAGCCGGATCTCGCGCAGCCGCTGGATGTAACCTCCGAGATCAACCTGCACGCGCCGGCCCTGCTGCCAAACGATTACTGCAGCGATATTGGCGAGCGCCTGACACTGTACAAGCGCATGGCTAACGCCGATAGCAATGACGACCTGCAGGCAATCCAGGAAGAGCTGATCGACCGCTTCGGCGAAATGCCACCGCAGACGCAGACGCTGCTCGACACGCACCGGCTGCGTATCGCCGCGCGGCCGCTTGGCATCATCAAGATCGACGCATCGGAAGCGCGCATCAATCTGCAATTTGTACCCAACCCGCCGATCGAGCCGATCCGGATCATCCAGTTGATCCAGAAGCATCGCCACTACAAGCTGGCCGGGCAGGACAAGCTAACCGTCACGATTGCGTCCGAAACGCTGAAAGACCGTGTCGCGCGGATTCGCGACGTATTGAAGGCGCTGGGCGGATAAGCCCAACGGGGCGCCTCGCCGTTAGGCTGTGGCGCGTCTCCAGCCGCGTGATCCCCGATTCCGGGCCTGCGTCTTTGCGTATTCGCAAAGCCTGGTTCGCGCCCGCCGCAACAGTGCCGGTGTGCCTTTGCCATGGCGCAAGCGTGGCGGCCGCGAGCGATGCTAACCTGCGAACTCCCCGAAAACACCCGGCCAAAAACGATGACCAACGAAGCCATCGCAGCACAACGGGCTCCCGCCGCCCGTGCGCCCGCAGCGGGCCTGCCCGACTACATGACCGAAGTCTATGACTGGGCCTATGTGAACCCGCGCTGGGTAAGGTTCCTCGATCGCAACGCGGTTGTCAGTACACTCCTGTTCGGCAATGCAGGCCGCCTGATGCGCGCCTACCTGAAGCGCATCAAGCCGGGCATGCGGGTCTGGCAAGTGGCTCATGTGTACGGCGATCTGGTGCAGCGCGTCGCGCAGCGTGTCGGGCCGGAAGGCCACTTTGACCTGACCGACGTCACGCCGATTCAGATCTCGCAGGCACGAGGAAAACTCGGCGGGATTCCGCAAGCCCATGTCACCGAACACGATGCGTCGACCTGGGCCGGCAGCGCCGACTACGACCTCGTCTGCAGCTTCTTTCTGCTGCACGAAATCCCTGACGCGCTCAAGCACGCGGTGGTCGATCGCATGCTCAGCCGCGTCGCGCCCGGCGGAACCGTTTTCTTCGTCGACTATCACCGCCCTGCCCTGTGGCAACCCGTGGGCTGGTTGCTGCGTCTCGTGAATCACTACCTCGAGCCCTTCGCTTACGCGATGTGGGGCCGCGAAATCCGCGACTTTGCAAGTAACGCGGACGCCTTCACCTGGCACAAGACGACGTATTTCGGCGGCGTTTACCAGGCCGTTGAAGTACGGCGTCGCGAGGCCTGAGCGTTCCGCTCGGTCGCGGGAAGGCCGTGATTGCCGAGGCAACCACGGCCAATTCAACTGCTGCCCCTTGTGCGTACCGCTCAAGCCGGCGACGACGCGGCCGTTGACTGCGGCAGGAGGACAATTTGGCCGTCATGTCGGGATCCACTGAAGCCCATTACATCCACCCTGACCAGTTGCGGATCGGGCTCTACATTCATCTCGACCTGTCGTGGATGGATCACCCGTTCTCGTTCTCGTCCTTCAAGATCCGCAACGACGGCCAGATCGCCCAGCTGCGCGCCCTGAAGCTTCCGCGTATCCGTTACTCACCGGAACGAAGCGATGCCGAGCCGGCACCGCTTCCGACTGCAACGCCAAGCCCAGAGGTGAGCACGGAAATGCCGGAGCCAGCAGTCGAAGCGGTAGCACCCGCCAGCACCGTAGAGGAAGACCCCGCAATTCAGGCCAAGCGCGATCGCGCTGCGCGCCTCAAGGCGAGGCGGGATCTGTTCGCGCGCTGCGAGCGCGATTTCATGCGCGCTACGCACACGGTCAAACTCGTCGCGCAGAACGTCATCAACAAGCCAGAGTGGGCGAAGGAAGAGACCACGGTGCTTGTCGGCTCGCTGGTCGACAAGCTCCTGGTCGATGGCGACATGGCCGTCAACCTGATGGCGGATCGAATTGGCGGCGAGGACGTCTACGTCCATTCGCTGAATGTGGCCGTGCTCTCGCTGATGCTCGCGCGTGAGCAAGGCATGGGGCGCGAAGAACTGGTTTCTCTCGGCCTTGGCGCGTTCTTTCACGACATCGGCAAGCTCGATGTGCCGCCCAAGGTGCTCCTCAAGCAGGAGCCGCTGACCCACGCGGAAAACCTGTTGCTGCGCGAACACGTAGTGTTCGGCAGCAAGATTGGCGCCCGGATCGGTTTGACGCCGGAGGTGCTCTCCGTCGTCGCGCAGCATCACGAACATGTCGATGGCAGCGGTTATCCGCGCGGCGTGACCGGCGAACGCATCACTCTGCTGGCGAAGGTCGTCGCGATCGCCAACACCTATGACAACCTCTGCAACCCGGCGAACCCGCAGCGGGCGATGACGCCTCACGAGGCGCTGGCGTTGATGTACGCGCAGTACCGGAATCGTTTTGAAGCCGCGCCGCTCAACACCTTCATCCGCTGTCTCGGCGTCTATCCGCCAGGCACGATCGTGGTGCTGAATAACGACGCCTTCGGCCTGGTCGTCTCGGTCAATTCCAGCCGACCGTTGAAACCCGATGTACTCGTCTACGACGCTGCAATTCCGAAGGATGACGCGATCATCCTGAGTCTGGAGCAGGAACCCGAAATCCAGATCGCACGCACGCTGCGCCCCGGGCAGTTGCCGAAGACAATTTTCGACTATCTGTCCCCACGCAAGCGGGTCGCATACTTCTTCGACACGCCCAAAGTGGCCGGCAGGGAAGAGTCCGTCAGCAACGCCTGAGCGGCTTCCGGAAACATTTTGTCGCGAACCGCACTGGCGGCGCTTGTGAGGTATCAACCCGGTCGGGCCTCGATGCCTTAAAATCCGTCGCCTATGACGCGACAACTCCAGCTCCCCTCACCCTCGCCTGTTCAACGCATCGTCGGTTTAGTCAAAGGCTGCATCACGAGCCTCATCGTTGCGTTGAATACCCTGATCGTATTCTCGGCAATGATTCCGTTCGCGCTGCTGAAGGCCGCGATCCGTACGGCCGGCGTACGTCGGTTTTCCGACCGCATTCTCAATGCGCTTGCGGCAACATGGGTGCGCATCAATGGTTGGTGGATCGGCGCTGCACAGCCGATACGCTGGGATGTCGAGGGCGTCGACACCCTGAATCCGCGCGGTTGGTATCTCGTCAGCAGCAACCATCAAAGCTGGGTCGACATCCTCGTCCTCCAGAAGATCTTCCAGGGCCGCATCCCTTTCCTGAAGTTCTTCTTGAAGCGCGAGCTGATCTATGTGCCGGTGATCGGGCTTGCATGGTGGGCACTCGACTTCCCGTTCATGCAGCGTAAAGGCGGCATGAGCCGTGGCAAGACGGACCTCGCGACAACCCGTAAAGCTTGCGAGCGCTTCCGCCTGATTCCGACCTCGGTGATGAACTTCCTTGAGGGCACGCGATTTACGCGCGAGAAGCACCGCACCCAACGCTCCACCTTCAAGCACCTGCTCAAGCCCCGCGTGGGCGGTATCGCGACCGCACTGGGAACGATGGGCGACATCTTCGACGCCCTGCTCGACGTAACCATCGTGTATCCGCAAGGCGTGCCGACCTTTTGGGACATCTTGTCGGGGCGTGTGCGTGAAGTGATCGTGCGGGTCCGGCCGATAGAGATCCCGCGCGACCTACTCGATGGCGACTACGAACGCGACGCCGCCTACCGCGCCCGTATCCAGGCCTGGATCGTTGAAATGTGGACGCACAAGGATCAGCAGATTGACGAACTGTTGACCAAGTTTGCGCCGGCCGCCCAAGCGCGGGCCTGAGTTTTTGACCTGAACCGCCTGCGAATCGCGTGGGCGGGCCCTCCGGCGCGGGAGGTACGGCGCCGGATCGCGTAAAATCTCGCCTCCGCAGTTTTTAGCAGGAGAGCGAGATGATCGCCCAAACCGAAAACCTCAATGTGCTCGGCCTCGATCCGATGCCGTCGCCGGCTGAAATCAAGGCGTGCGTCCCGCTTACCGAAGCTGCCGCTGCAACCGTTGTGCAAGGCCGTACCGTGCTCGGCCGTATCCTCGACCGCGAGGATCCGCGCCTGATCGTCGTCGTTGGCCCGTGCTCGATCCATGATCCGGTTGCCGGCCTTGACTACGCCAAGCGCCTGAAAGCGCTCGCCGACGAGGTTTCGGACACGCTCTACATCGTGATGCGGGTGTACTTCGAAAAGCCGCGCACCACCACGGGCTGGAAGGGGTTCATCAACGACCCGCATCTGGACGACTCTTTCCGGATCGTCGAGGGCATGGAGCGAGGCCGTCGCTTCCTGCGCGATGTGGCCGAGATCGGCCTGCCGGCTGCGACTGAAGCGCTCGACCCGATCGCGCCCCAGTACTACGGCGACCTGGTGAGCTGGACGGCCATCGGCGCGCGCACCTCCGAATCCCAGACGCACCGCGAGATGGCCTCCGGCCTGTCGACACCCGTCGGGTTCAAGAACGGTACCGACGGCTCGCTGGATGCTGCAATCAACGGCATCCTCTCTGCCGCCGCTGCACACAGTTTCCTTGGCATGAACGATCGCGGCGAAGCCTCGATCATCCGTACCGGTGGCAACAAATACGGCCATGTGGTGTTGCGTGGTGGCGGTGGTCGGCCGAACTACGACAGCGTCTCGGTGAAGCTTGCCGAGCAAGCTCTTGCCAAGAGTGGCCTGCGGCAGAACCTGATGGTGGACTGCTCGCACGCGAATTCCTGGAAGAAGCCCGAATACCAGCCGCTCGTGTTGCGCGACGTGGTGCATCAGATCCGCGAAGGCAACAGTTCGATCATCGGCGTGATGATCGAGAGCTTCATCGAAGCGGGCAACCAGCCGATCCCGAAGGATTTGTCCGAGCTCCGCTACGGTTGCTCGGTCACCGATGCCTGTGTCAGTTGGGAGACCACCGAAGAGATGCTGCGCCACGCCCATGAGGTGCTGGCACCGGTCATCGCTGCACGAGGTCGCGGGTGAGCAATATCCTGATCGTGCAGGGGGCGGATGTCCCAACCCCTGCCCTGAAGTCGATTGCCCGCCTCACCGGCGCATCGGCGATCGAGCAGATTCAGCCGAACGCATTTCGCCTCGTTGGCGCCACAGCTCATGCCGAACTGGCCGAACAGTGCGCTGCTGCCGAGCTGGATTTCGGTTGGATCCCCGCGGACCGGAGACTCAGTCAGTTCGGCCTCTTCGTCACCGACATGGATTCGACGCTGATCACGATCGAGTGCATCGACGAAATCGCGGACATGATCGGGGTGAAGCCTCGGGTTTCCGAGATCACTGAAGCCGCGATGCGCGGCGAACTGGATTTCTCCGAGTCGCTCACCCGCCGCGTCGCCTTGCTCGCGGGGCTCGAAGTGAGCGCGCTCGATCGGGTGTATGCGGAACGTCTGGCGCTGAACCCAGGCGCCGAGCAGCTGATGCGACGGCTCAAGGCCGCGGGACTGCGCACGGTGCTGGTATCGGGCGGCTTCACGTTCTTTACCGATCGGCTGAAAGAGCGCCTGGGTTTCGACCACACCTTCGCGAATCAGCTCGAAGAGCGCGACGGCAAGCTCACTGGACGCGTCAGCGGCGCGATTGTCGACGCGAGCACCAAGCGTAACGCGCTCGAGACCCTGCGCGACCAATATGGCATCGCGCCAACGGCAACCATTGCGGCAGGCGACGGCGCAAACGATCTGGAAATGTTCAGCGCCGCCGGATTGTCCTTCGCTTTCCGGGCCAAGCCGGTGGTGCGCGCCAGTGCCAGCTATGCGCTGGACTTCAGCGGTCTCGACGGCATCCTGCCCTTGCTGGGCGCCTGAAACCAAAGAAAAGGCCCGGAGGATTCCGGGCCTTTTTTGTCACTTACGCGATTGGCTCAACTCGGCTTTCGGAAGGTGATACGGCCGCCCTCCGCGTCGACGACCACGGTGTCTTTCGCACCGAAACGGCCCTCGAGGATGAGTTTGGCGAGCGGATTCTCGATGTGCTCCTGAATCGCCCGCTTGAGCGGCCGCGCGCCGAACACCGGGTCAAACCCCGCCTTCGCCACTTCGTCCAAGGCCGCGTCGGAAGCAGTGAGGCCAATTTCCAGCCGCGCAAGGCGCTTCTCCAGATACGCCAGTTGGATCTTGGCGATCGAACGGATGTGCGCATCGGCCAGTGCGTGGAAGACCACCACTTCATCGATCCGGTTGATGAACTCCGGCCGGAAGTAGGTTTTCACCTCCTGCATCACCGCGTCCTTCACCGCCTCGTAGGTCTGCCCCGCCATCGCCTGGATCATCTGGCTGCCGAGGTTTGAGGTCATCACGATCACGGTGTTCTTGAAGTCGACCGTGCGACCTTGCCCGTCGGTCATACGGCCGTCGTCCAGCACCTGCAGCAGCACGTTGAAGACGTCCGGATGAGCCTTCTCCACCTCGTCGAACAAAATGACGGAGTACGGCTTGCGGCGCACCTGTTCGGTCAGGTAGCCGCCCTCCTCGTAGCCAACGTATCCGGGCGGTGCGCCGATCAGGCGGGCGACGGAGTGCTTCTCCATGAACTCACTCATGTCGATGCGAATCAGGTGCTCTTCGCTGTCGAACAGGAAACCTGCCAGCGTCTTGCACAGCTCGGTCTTGCCGACGCCGGTCGGGCCGAGGAAGAGGAAGGAACCGTAGGGACGATTTTCTTCCGACAAACCCGCACGAGAGCGACGGATCGCATCCGATACCCGCTGCACGGCTTCATCCTGGCCGATCACACGCTCGTGCAGCTTCTCTTCCATCTTCAGCAGCTTCTCGCGCTCGCCCTGCATCATTTTGCTAACCGGAATGCCGGTTGCGCGTGACACCACTTCGGCAATTTCCTCTGCGCCAACCTGGGTGCGCAGCAGTTTGTTGGGCTTGGCATCGCCCTCCTTGCCTTCTGCAGCCTTGAGCTGCGCCTCGAGCTTCGGCAGTTCGCCGTACTGAAGCTCGCTCATCTTCTGCCAATCGCCCTTGCGCTTCGCGTCGTCCATCTGCACGCGCAGCTTGTCGATGGCTTCCTTGATGTGCTGGCTGCCAGCCACCTGCGCTTTTTCGGCCTTCCAGATCTCGTCGAGGTCCGCGTACTCCTTCTCCAGCCGAGTGATCTCCTCTTCGATGAGGCCCAGCCGGCGTTGCGAGGCTTCATCCTTCTCCTTCTTCATCGCCTCGCGTTCGATCTTCAGCTGGATCAGGCGGCGGTCGAGCTTGTCCATCGCCTCCGGCTTGGAATCGATCTCCATCTTGATCCGTGCTGCGGCTTCGTCGATCAGGTCGATCGCCTTGTCCGGCAGGAAGCGGTCCGTGATGTAGCGGTGGCTCAGCTCCGCGGCCGCGACGATCGCAGGGTCGGTGATGTCGACACCGTGGTGCAGTTCGTACTTCTCCTGCAGACCACGCAGGATCGCAATGGTGGACTCCACCGTCGGCTCGTCGACCAACACCTTCTGGAAGCGCCGCTCCAGCGCGGCATCCTTCTCGATGTACTTGCGGTACTCATCCAGCGTGGTGGCGCCAATGCAGTGCAGTTCGCCACGCGCCAAGGCGGGCTTCAGCATATTGCCGGCGTCGATGGCACCCTCAGCCTTCCCGGCGCCAACCATCGTATGGATCTCGTCGATGAAGACGATGATGCGGCCCTCTTCCTTCGCGATATCGTTGAGCACCGCCTTGAGGCGCTCTTCAAACTCACCGCGGTATTTGGCGCCCGCCAGCAGCGCAGCCATGTCAAGCGACAGCACCCGCTTGCCCTTGAGGGTTTCGGGCACTTCGTCGTTCACGATGCGTTGCGCAAGGCCTTCCACGATTGCCGTCTTGCCCACGCCGGGCTCGCCGATCAGCACCGGGTTGTTCTTCGTGCGCCGCTGCAGGATCTGGATCGCGCGGCGGATCTCGTCGTCGCGGCCGATCACCGGGTCGAGCTTGCCACTGCGCGCCCGCTCGGTCAGGTCGAGGCAGTACTTCTTAAGCGATTCGCGCTGTGCCTCGGCATCCGCACTGCCCACACTGGCGCCGCCGCGCACCGCCTCGATCGCGGTCTCAAGCGCCTTGCGCTGTAGACCGTGCTCCTTGGCCAGACGCCCCGCTTCACCCTTATCCTCGGTGAGCGCAAGCAGGAACATTTCACTGGCGATGAACTGATCGCCGCGCTTCTGCGCCTCCTTGTCGGTGAGATTCAGCAGGTTGCCCAGATCGCGGCCGATCTGCACTTCGCCGCCAGCCCCTTGCTGTTTGGCGATACGGTCAAGCGATTGCTCCAGCGCACGCTTGAGCGGTGGCACGTTGGTGCCGGCACGCTGCAGCAGCGAAACCGTGCTGCCGTCGTCCTGATTGAGCAACGCCAGCAACAGGTGTTGCGGCTCGATGGTCGGATTGTCGTTACCCACTGCGATGCTCTGTGCATCGGCAAGGGCGGACTGGAATTTGGTCGTCAGCTTGTCGAAACGCATGGTGGCATTCCTCCCTGTTTCATTGAAGCGAACAATGGGGGGGCTTGCCGACATTTCAACCACCGCAATTCATCGCTTGACGACTATCAACCGGCCGCCGCCAGATTTTGCAGTGCAGCAATCAAACTGCTATGGTTAAAGAGTGACGCCAACCAAACGGGGAGACACCATGAGCAACAAGACAGACGCAGGTATGCAGGCAGTCCATCAACGCAACCTCGAACTCGCGGCCAAGATGGCGCAAATGTCGTTCGAGAATGCCCGCAAGATCATCGAGTTGCAGGTCAACCTCGCACGTGAGCTGTTCGAAGACGGCCTTGCCAACGCAAAGGATGCCACCAGCGTCACCGACCCTGCCGAAGCGCTTCAGGTGCGTTCGCGCCTGGCACAGAAAACGGCGGAACGGATGCTTGGCGTAACGCGCGAGATCGCTGGCATGACGGCCAACGCACAAGCCGAATTCGGCAAGATTGTCGGACAGCAACTGACCGGCGGCACCGATCTCGGCGAAGCAATGCAGCAAGCCTTCAAGGGATCCGGCTTCAACCCGGCCGATGCGATGGCGGTTGCGCAAAACGCCTTCGACGCCGCTCGGGGCATGTACGAACAGATCGCCAAAGTGTCGATGGATGCCCTCTCGGCAACGACCCAGGCCGCCACCCGCAAGGCCAAGTGACCGAAAACCGGCCTGGATCAGGCCGGCTCGCCGGGTCTGTCTAGGCTCGGTTCGCTCTGATAAACGCGCCGCTTGCCGGCGCGTTTTGCTCTCAGCAGGGCTGCATCAGCAAGCGCCAGAACAGTTTCGGCGTCGGCTGAATGGGCCGGATAAGCAGCAATACCCGCCGAGTAGCTCAGCCCCAGGATCTGTTCGCCGCCAGCCGCTTCGAAAGACAGCTCGGAAAACGCTTCGAGAATGTCCCGGATCCGCACCGCGGCCGCCTCCGCATCAAGCCCGGTCAGCAACACACAGAACTCCTCGCCGCCAAAGCGGCAGCAGTAGTCCGTGCCTCGCGTGTTTTCGCGCAGCAGCATGGCCAGGCGGCGCAGCACTTCGTCCCCAACGGCGTGCCCATGCAAGTCATTCACACGCTTGAAGGTATCGAGGTCGATCAGGGCGACCGCGACTGGGTGGCCCTCGCGCGATGCACGTTCAATCTCACGTGGCAAAACCTCGGCGAGAAAGCGTCGGTTGTACAAGCCGGTCAGCGGATCGGTAATCACCTGTTCCTGCAGCGCAGCCTGGAGCGCCTGGATCTCATCGAGCCGCTGCGAAAGGCTGTGGTTGAGCGCCTGAACGGTGGCATGGGCACTTTCGGCCGCTTCACGCTTGCGGCGCTCGAAATCACGTTCAACCTGGTTGCGGTAAAGCTCATAGCGCGCCTGCAAGGACAAGCGCTCAGCGTTCGCGGCGACTTTCTGCAACGCGACGTATCGATCGCGATGACGCCGCTCGTACTCGTAGGCTGCATCCCACTCCTCGCGATCCGCAAACAGCGAGGCGGCCTCAGAGAAGAGATGCAGCGCATGCGTGTGAGTCAGGAACGCGGGCGGATCGGCCTCCGCCCGGCGCAGTTCGGCGAGCGCTTCATCCAGCCGCCCCTCCGCGCGCAACAGCGCGAGGTTAGAGAGGCGTGTCTGTGGCAGAAGCTGCCCAGGCGCCGCGGTATCGATCGTCGCAATCACCGCATCGAGCCAACTACGGGATTCGTCGAGGCGGCCCAGCGCACGCAACGCGTCCGCCATCATCAGCTGGTAATGCAAGCGGTCGTTGCCGGCGTCGCTCAGGTCGATCAGCGGTGTCAGCGTATCGAGCGCACGCTGCGGGGCACCGAGCTCAATCGCTGCGGAGGCGACGTTGCTCGCGACCAGGTAGTAGCGCTCCTGCATCGCGAGTTGTTGCGCCGCAGCCCACGCCTCGGACAGCAGTGCGTCGGCGCTTCGCAAGTTGCCAAAACGCAAATGCGTGACGCCCAGATTCATCAATGCGAACACAAGTTCCGGCGCAGGCTCGGCCCTTCGTAGCGTTTCAATGCTGCCGTAGCGCAGGCGGAATCCATCCTCCTCCTGCCCTTTTCGGACCAGCAAGCCACCGAGCGTGGACTGCGCCCATGCCTGATCCTGCAATGCGGCCGTCTGGCCACAACCATCAATCCATGCGCGCATGGCTGGTTCGGCCGCGGCATCGTCTGCCATCAGCAGGTCACGCGCCACATGCAGCCGCGCCAGCGACAACCACGCGGAATCACCCGCCGCTTCAAAGACGCCTGCGAGGCTCTGCGCATAGGCTGTCTGCTGCCGCACGGCCTGCCGATCAAACTGCTCCAGCGCAAGCAGCACGAGGTCGATTCGCGCGGTGTCTACCGCCGCCCCCCTCCGCACAGTGCGCTCGCGAATCGGCAAGGCCAGCCGCCTGACTGTCTGCGGCCATCCGAGTCGCGCACGCCAGAGGTGTTCTGCAATCGTGCGCCAGTCGCCTTCGATCGAGGCGACCTGTTCAAGACCTCGCGGCAAAGGCGGTTGCATACGGTCCATCAGTCGCATCGCAGCCTTTCCGCAGCGATCGCAATGCGGTTGCGGCCACTCTGCTTGGCGCTGTACAAGGCCTCGTCTGCAGCCGCAATCCAGCGTTCCACCGCGCGGGGGTGCTGATGGATCCAGTCGCTCAGCGCCGCGACGCCGCCCGAGAAACTGACGCGCAGCTCGCTGCCCAATTGCGGCAAGGGTGATCGCGCGCTGAATGCGAGCCGAAGTCCATCGACCAGACGCGCCGCGGCAAGCGCATCGCAGTCCGGCAGCACCACGCAGAACTCCTCGCCGCCAAACCGCGCGACAACGAGTCCATCAACCGCCAGGGTGCTCAGGGCCGCAGCCAGGGCGCACAGCACCATGTCGCCATGGCCGTGGCCAAGTTGATCGTTGATCTGCTTGAAGTGATCCGCATCGACCAGGCACAGGCTCAGTGGGCGGCCCTCCCGAACACACCGGGCAATTTCGGTCGGCAGGAGCTCTTGCAGAAAGCGACGGTTGTACACGCCCGTTAGCGGATCGCGGATCGCCTGCTCGCGCAGTTCGCCTTGCAGGCGTTCAATCTCTTGCACGCGCGCCGCCAATGCCGCGTTCAGCGCTTCAATTTCGAGCCGCGCTCGCTCGGCTTCTTCGCGGCGGCGTACCTCAAAGTCGCGGTCAACGATCGTCTTGCGCACTTCGTAACGCGTATGCAGCGAGATGAAATCGGCGCGCTGGAACTCGCGATCCATCTCGATCGAGTACATGTGATGCTGGCGGGCGTAGCGGAATGCGGAACGATCGTCGCCACAGCAATGCATGATCTCGGAGGCTTCAAGCAGCAGCTGCAGTTCGTAGATCGGATCGTCGATATGCATCGGATCCGCTTCGGCTTGCAGCAGTGCATTGCGCGCTTCATCGAGTCGCTCCTCGCGGCGCAGCAAGCGCATGTCGGCAATGCGCAGGTACAGCACGTTCTGCAGATCCAGCGCACTCGCGCCCAATTCGGCCACTTCGGTGAGGCACGCACGCGCGCCATCAAGCTGGCCGATGGCTGACTTTGCCTCAGCCCGCACGATCTGGAAGAAGGCGTATTCGCGCAGGTCGTAGTCGCGCTCGACACGCGGCGCGAGCGCCTCCATGAAGCGCGATGCTTCGTCTGCGCGCCCGAGCTGGATCAGGTTGTAGGCCAGGTTGCCAGCGCAGATGTTGGTCATACCGAGCAGCGACTGCTCCTCGACCAGACTCAGGGCGTCGCGCAGATGCGGCTCCGCCGCAGCGAAATTGCCGAAGCGCACGTACATCACACCGACGTTGAGCATCACCATGGCCAGCACGGCCGTAGGCGGAACGCCATTCAACAGCTCAAGCGCCTCGTACCACGCGGTCACGGCTTCGACATGACGCCCTTCGTCGACCTCGATGGCGCCGCAGGAATTGAGTAGCCGCCCAAGGTCGGCCGCGTCCAGCAGCTCGCGCGCACCGGGTAGCGATTCACGGATCAGTGCCAACGCGTCGGCGCGGCGTTCGAGGTCGGCCAGCGCGTTGGCTTCCGTCACCACGCAGCGTAGCGCGTTACGCAGATCTCCTTGAGCCGCCAACTTTCCCCGGATGCGTTGCGCCTCGACGACGACCGCCTGCGGGTCATGCGCCATGCGGGCGCGGATCGTCAGCAGCAGAAGTTCTGCGAGTAGCAGGCTGTGCGAATCACCTGCCATGCGGCTGGCGCGCTCAAGCCCAAGCGCAAGGTCGTGGGCCTCTTGGGGTTCGCGCAGCAGCAAACCCCATACGCGCTCGAACTGTGTCTGGAGATCGGCCCAGCGGTGTGTCGAGTTTGAAGAGGCCGCTGAGGTCACGTGATGGTTACGGACTGATCGAAGAGCCCCAGTTTACGGCAAACCCGTGCAAGCCTGAAGAGCTCCTGATCGCTCGTTGAAGCTTGATCAGGGCTTTTCCCAGCGCGCGGCCGACTCATCGTCGGCTTCACGTGCGTCCACCCACCGTGCGCCGTCGGGCGTTTCTTCCTTCTTCCAGAAGGGCGCGCGTGTCTTCAGGTAATCCATGATGAACGCACATGCGGCGAAGGCCTCATGGCGATGCGAGGCGGTGACGCCGACGAACACGATCCGCTCGCCCGGCAAGAGCCGGCCGATCCGGTGGATGATCCGGACTTCACCCAGTTTCCAGCGGCTGCGCGCCTCGGTTTCAATCGCCGTCAGTGCACGCTCGGTCATGCCCGGATAGTGCTCAAGCGTCATCGCAAGCACGCCGTCGGAGGCACCACGCACCAGGCCAACAAAACTGGCCAGTGCGCCGCAATCGGACCGGCCCGATGTGAGCGCCGACGACTCGATGCCGACGTCAAAATCCTGTGTTTGAACCGAAACGCTCATGTCGCGAACTCAGCCACCGGTTACCGGCGGGAAGAAAGCCACTTCGTCCCCGTCCCGCAACGGATGGGCAGCATCCACCATGTCCTGGTTGACCGCCGCCCGCACTGCCCGGCCCGGTGCCAGGGCAAGCCAGTCACCTCCCCGCGCGGCAAGCGACTCGCGCAAGGCCCCGACGTTTGCGACTGATGGCGATAGCTCGCAGCTCAGTGACGTCATGCCAACGGCCTCACGCAACGACGCAAAGAAGAGAACCTGGACTGCCATGATCTAGTTAGCCTCCCGCAGGCTGATATAGGGCAAAAGCTCTCCGGCGGCAAAGGTGCGACCCGGCGCGACATCCAGCAGACCATCGGCCCAAGCGCAGGAACTCAGAACGCCGGAGCCCTGGCGCGGGTGCAGCACGGCTCGCCCGTCGGCATCCAATTGCACGCGCACGAATTCGCGCCGGCTCTCTGCACGTAGCCAATCGAATGTAGTCGGCACCTCACGGCGCACTGGACCGACATCACGCAGACCCATACGACGGCACAAGAATGGCTGAACCAACATCACGAAAGTCACAAAGGCGGACACCGGATTGCCGGGCAGCCCAATGAAGTCGGCCTCGCCAACGCGACCAAATGCGAGCGGCTTGCCCGGCTTGATCGCGATTTTCCAAAGGGACAGCGCGCCTTCTGCCTCGACTGCCGCCTTCACATGATCCTCTTCGCCAACCGACACGCCGCCGCAGGTCAGCACCACGTCGTGCGCGGCCGCGGCGCGGCGCAGCGCGTCGCGGGTTGCGGTCAGGTCGTCGCGCACGATGCCCAGGTCGGTGACTTCGCAGCCGAGCATGGCGAGCAGACTGCGCACCATGTAGCGGTTGGAGTTGAAGATTGCGCCGGGCCCAAGTGCTTCGCCGGGCTCGCGCAGTTCATCGCCAGTGAAGAACACCGCGACGCGAAGGCGGCGCAGCACGTTCAGCTGAGGCACCCCGATCGACGCCGCAAGTCCAATCCGCGCGGCATTGAGTCGCACCCCCGCACTCAGTACGGACGCACCGACCTCAATATCCTCGCCGCGCCGTCGTATGTTCTGCCCCAGGCGTGGCAGTTCATCGATAGCCACACCGTCGGTATCGGCATGGCAACGCTCCTGCATCACAACGGCATCCGCCCCGGAGGGAATGGGCGCCCCCGTGAAGATCCGCGCCGCGCTGCCGGCGGCCAGAGGCGCCGGGCTCGCGCCGGCCGGGACACGCTGGCTCACCGGCAGGCGAACGCCCGGCTGCGTGACATCGACACAGCGCACGGCGTAGCCATCCATGGCGGAGTTGTCGTGCGGTGGCACCGCAATGCTGGACACCAGATCGCTGGCAAGCACGCGGCCGGTTGCATCCAGCAGGCCGACCGACTCGTGCTCGGGCACCGGGCGCGCCGATGCCAACAACTGGCCCAGCGCTTCTTCGAAGGTCAACAAAGGCGCCTTCATGCGAGATCGACCGATTTGAGAATGAACATGGCGATTTGACCCGGATCGTTGAGATCAAGTTGCGGCAACTGCACGTCGAGCGGGGTATCCGACGCAATCGCCACGATGTTCGGAAATTTGTCGTGCAGCAAGGGGTGACCCGCAGCCGGGCGATGGATCTCGATCTTCGGAATCGGCGTGGTACGAAAGCCTTCCACAAGAACGAGATCGACGGCAGCAAGCCGAGCCAACTGGTCGTCCAGCGTGGGTTCCGGTTCGTCGCGCAGTTCGTGCATCAGCGCCCAGCGCTGCCCACCGGCAAGCAGCACCTCGGTGGCGCCTGCTTCGCGAAAGCGGAACGAGTCCTTGCCCGGCTTATCGATATCAAAACCGTGGTGGGTGTGCTTGATCAGGGAAACCCGCAGGCCGCGCGCGCGCAGCAAAGGGATCAGGCGCTCGATCAGTGTTGTCTTGCCGGAGCCAGAGTAGCCGGCGAATCCGAATACCTTCATGGGAACAATCGAGCACGAAAAGCAGCAAGGATCGCAGAAGCGCCTTCGGCTGCCAACGGTGCGCATCAAGGCAAAAGCCAAAGCAGCTTGGCGTACCCGGCCCTTTCAAGATACCGTACCGTATGGACAAAGGGACGATGGAGAGGCAGTCGTGTCACACAACCCACTGATTGCGACCGAGACGCTGGAGCGCGTGCGGATCATCCGGTTCAACCGGCCGGAGAAGAAGAATGCGCTGACCGCAGAGATGTATGAGGCCCTGATCACCGCGTTCCAGGACGCCGAGGCGGACGCCAATATCCGCGCGATGCTGATCACCGGTAGCGAGCATGCCTTCAGCGCCGGCAACGACATCGTCGACTTTCTCGCCAATCCGCCATCGGACGACCAGGCGCCCGTGATGCGCTTGCTCAGCCTGCTTACCGAGTTGCGCAAGCCCTTGGTCGCCGCCGTATGCGGGCCGGCAGTCGGTATCGGCACAACCTTGCTGCTGCACTGCGACCTGGTCGCTTGTGGCGAGCAGACGAGCTTCGCGATGCCCTTCGTCAACCTCGGCCTGTGCGCCGAGGGCGGCTCCAGCCTGTTGCTTGCCCAGCGCGTAGGGCAAGCCCGCGCGAATGAATGGCTGCTGCTGGGCGAACCGGTCAGCGCGGAGCGCGCGGCGGCAGCGGGCCTCGTCAATCTCGTACTGCCAAATGCAGATGTGTTCGCGCAGGCGCTCGACTGGGCGAAGCGCCTCGCGAGCAAACCGCCACGGGCCCTGCAAGGCACACGGGCCCTGATTCGCAGCGCGGCGGCCGATGCAGCGCGGCGAGCAATCGCAGCCGAGGGCGCGATGTTCCGCGAACTCCTGCAGTCGAACGAGGCCAAGGAAGCCTTTGCGGCATTCGTCGAGAAACGTAAGCCGGACTTCAGCCGCTTTTGATTGCTTGAGGGCTTGACTCCGGGTGGTCAGCCCCGATACTCGGTGGTGACACCACTCGGGAGCCCACAACGTGCCCACCCCCCACGCCCAGCGCTCCAACAGCGCGTCGATCGCGTCCTGGCTCAATCAGCGCTGTGCGTGCGTGACCCTGAATCGCAGCCAGCTGCAGCGTGAGCTTTGTGGCGACCCGCAGGATGGCGCGTTGCTTGCGATGGTCGAGGACGCGCGCCCCAACCTTTTCTCTGACACCACCGTCTTTGTCGGCGAGCGTGATCTCGCAACGATGCGAGCCTTTGTGGCCGCGCACGAACGCATCGTTGCCCTGCCCGGATGGCAGTCCCGCGTGCTGGCCGACGCGCCTGCCAGCGCGGTCACCGAAAGCGCTGCGCGCAGCGTCTTCATGGGTTACGACTTCCATCTCGGTGACGACGGCCCCCGCCTGATTGAAATCAACACCAACGCGGGCGGCGGGCTGCTCAACGCCGCACTCGCTCGTGCCCAGTTTGCCTGCTGCAACGCGGTGCGAGGGGAAGGCGGAAAGCTTGAATGCGGTGCCGACGTCGCGACCGAGTTTCTGCACATGTTCCGCAAGGAATGGCGGCTTGCGCGCGGTGATGAGCCGCTGGCCCACATCGCGATCGTGGACGCGGCGCCGGCGTCGCAATACCTTCTGCCGGAATTCCTGCTCTTCCAGCGCCTCTTCGAGCGCGCGGGGATTCGCACCAGCATCTGCGACCCGGCCGAACTGCGGGTTCGCGACGGTCGGCTATACCTGGGCGACGACGGCATCGATCTGGTCTACAACCGCAGCACCGACTTCGCTTTCGACCAACCCGAGAGCGCCGCGTTGCGCCAGGCGTGGCTGGGCGACCTCGCGGTCATCACACCCCATCCACGCGCCCATGCGCTGTACGCAGACAAGCGGCATTTGGCATTGCTCTCCGACACTGACTTCCTTGCGTCGATAGGCGTTGCCGCAAGCGACATCGCCTTGTGTGAGCAAGTGGTACCAGCCACGCGCAGGGTTGAACGCGCCGAAGCCGACACGCTGTGGCAAACGCGACGCGAGTGGTTCTTCAAACCCGCAAGCGGTTTCGGAAGCAAGGCTGCCTATCGCGGCGACAAGCTGACACGACGGGTGTTCGACGAGATCCTGGCGGGCGACTACGTAGCGCAACGGATCGTCTCACCCTCGTCGCGCGTCAAGCGGGTTGACGGCAGTTCAATCGAGCTCAAGAGCGATTTGCGCGCCTACGCCTACTGCGGGCAGGTTCAACTCTTCGCCGCCCGTCTCTATCGTGGGCAAACGACGAACTTCCGCACGCCAGGCGGTGGCTTTGCCGCAGTGGCGTCGGTTCCCGAAGCCCAGCGCCACGCCCAGTGCGACGCACTTGAAGCACCGCAGGCTAAGAATCGGTGACAGCGGGTGCTAGTCGATCGCGCCCGCGCGGCGCAGACGGGAAGCCACCTCGGCGCGATCGTTGGCCAATGCCCAGCCTAGCGCGGTGACGCCGCGGTCGCTACGCAAGCGGATATCGGCACCCGCGTCGAGCAGCTGCTCGACGATTGCGAGATAACCACCACGCGCGGCCAGCATCAGCGCCGTCGCGCCGTTGTCGGCGCGCGCATCGACTTGCGCTCCGGCCCCGAGCAACCGCTTGACGATGGCCTCATGGCCCATGTACGCCGCGTAGTGGAGCGGCGACCAGGCATTCGGCACTTCCAGCGGCGCATTGGCGGTGATGAAGGCCTCCACAGTGTCGAGATGGCCGTTCATCGCCGCGAGTGAAATTGCGCTCTCACCGGCGCCGCTGCGCACGGCCGGGTTTGCGCCACGCGCGAGCAGCAGCGCCACCACCTCGGTCTGGCCCGTCCTTGCAGCCTGAATCAGGAGCGTGCTGCCACGGAAATCGAGGGCATCAACGGCGCCGCCTTCGTCGAGATAGTCCCGTACCACCGACACACGCCCCATTTCGGCACCGGTACGTGCGGCATCAAGACTGGTCGCCAGCGCGGGACCGGCAACCGTGAGCGCCAACAGCAGCGCCGGGACAAGCCTCATCAGCGGCCAGCCGCCGCGAACAGGCGGAAGAAGTTGTCGGTCGTTGCTGCCGCGACCTCATCGACCGAGATACCCCGCAGCCGCGCGATCTCGTGTGCGACATGCGGCACGTAGGCCGGCTGGTTGAGTTTGCCTCGATACGGAACCGGCGCCAGATACGGCGAATCGGTCTCGATCAACATGCGATCGAGCGGCATGCGTGTCGCAACATCCTTGATCTGCGCAGCGTTCTTGAAGGTAACGATGCCGGAAAAGGAAATGTAGAAGCCCAGCTCCATCGCGCCGGCGGCGACATCCCAAGACTCCGTAAAGCAGTGCATCACGCCGCCACATGCATCGGCGCCCTCTTCGCGCATCAACCGCAAGGTGTCATCCGCCGCATCGCGCGTATGCACGATCAGCGGCCTGCCACAGGCGCGGGCTGCGCGGATATGTTGGCGAAAACGCTCGCGCTGCCATTCCGGCTTGTCCTTGTGCCAGTAGTAGTCGAGCCCGGTCTCGCCAATCGCCACTACCTTCGGGTGCGCTGCGAGTGCTTGCAGACGCGCGGCATCCGGATCCTCACCCTCGGTGTGTTCCGGGTGCACGCCCACGGAGCAGAACACGTTGGGGCGCGCCTCCGCAATCGCGAGTACCCCAGGGAGGCGCTCGATGCTGACGCCAGCACAAAGCGCGTGCGTGACGCCCGCCTGATGCATATCGGCGAACAACTTCTCGCCAAGGTCGACCAGATCAGAGAAATCGATGTGACAGTGTGAATCTACAAACATGGCTATCCAAGCGCGCTACGAGAAGCACGCGACGGCCCGCCGACGCGATAAACGATCGCGGTGGCACGACGCGGCGCGAACGCCAAATCAGATGGTGTGGGTGGGGCGATTCGAGCCGATATGCGCGCCGAGCACTTGCTCAATCTTGGCGCGAACGGTGGAGCCGCTCTCGTCTTCGGTGAACTGCACGCCGACGCCCTGCGTACGACCGGCCTGGGCGTTGGGCGGCGTACACCAGACGACCTTGCCTTTGACCGGCAGCTTGGCCGGATCGTCCATCAACTGCAGCAGCATGAAGACTTCGTCGCCCAGACCATAGGTCTTGTTGGTCGGGATGAACAAGCCACCGTTGCGGATGAAAGGCATGTAGGCCGCGAACAGTGCGGACTTGGAGTTGATGCTGAGCGACAGCACCGCTGGACGCGCAATGGTCGATGGCTGGGGCGTACTCATGCGGTTCTCCCGGTAGCGAGGCGGCGACAGTATCGCAGCAGGGTATCTTCGAGCAGCAAGCGTGCGTTGAGCGGGTGCGCCGCCACGCGGCGCAGGTTCAGTCCATCATTGTAGCAACCGAGCGCTTCTTCGGCGTTCCAGCCGCGCGTCAGCCCACGCAAAGCGGATTCTGCATCGGTGAAATACCGAAGCGGCGCACCGCTGGCTGCTGCAGCCAGGTCGGCATACCAGCGCAACAACCAGTCGGCCAGGCGCGGCATGTCGAATGCGGCCGCCTGAGCATCCTTGCTTCGAAGCCAGGTATCCCATGTGCCGGCAAGTTCGACGGGGTCGCGTTGTGGCAGGGTCGTGATGTCCTTGACGAAGCGAGCGCGACAGGCCGCCAGCGGGCCGGACGAAAGTTCCTCTGCTGCAACCGGCATACCGCCAGCAAAGCCGAGCCAGGTCGCCGAATCCTTGATCCCCTGCTCAGCCAGCCAGGCCGACGCCTGAGCGGCATCCGGGGCTGGGAAATCCCAACGTTGCGCGCGGCTGCGAATGGTCGGGAGCAGCCGATCCGGCGCGCGCGTGATCAGAAGGAACAGCACGCCAACCGGCGGCTCTTCGAGCAGCTTGAGGAGCCCGTTTGCGGTCACGGCGTTCATGGCCTCCGCAGGGTCCACCAGCACCACGCGGCGATCGCCACGATGACCCTTGCGGGTGAGCGAGTCCTGGAGCTGCCGGATCTGCTCCACCTTGATCTGGCGTGACTTGGCACTTTCCTTGTCAGCCTCGCTGACGTCATCCGCGGCCTCGTCCGCCTCAGGCACGAGCCGGAACAGATCCGGATGGGTACCCGCTGCGCGCCAGGTGCAGGCCTCACACTCACCGCAGGCGTATCCCTCTGCGCCGGGCCGATCGCACAGCCTCGCAGCGGCAACCGCCTCGGCGAACTGGCGCTTGCCGCCACCTGGGGGGCCGGCCAGCAGCAAGGCATGGTGCCCGCGTTCGCCCGCGGCGGCCAGACGTGTCCACAGCGTTTGATGCCAGGGAAGAATCATGCGAAGAAGCGCTCCCGGATCACCTCTTCCACCTCTCGCTGAATGTCATCCGGCGTCCGGGTGGCATCCAGCACATGGAAGCGCGCGGAACAGTCACGAGCGCGCGCGAGGTAGGCGGCACGCACGCGCGCAAAGAAGTCGGCTTGCTCGCGTTCGAAGCGGTCGCCTTCGCTGCGGCTTGCCGCCATACGCGCGGCGGCGATCGCGGGATCCAGATCAAACAGGAAGGTCAGATCCGGCTGGCGATGGGGATGGACCCATTGCTCAAGCACGGCAAACTTGTCCGCGGCAAGGCCACGCCCGCCCACTTGGTACGCGTACGTCGCGTCCGAGAAGCGATCGCAGACGACCCACTGCCCGGCAGACAGCGCCGGCTCGATCTTCGCGGCCAGATGTTCCCGCCTCGCAGCGAACATCACCAGCGCCTCGGTCTCAAGATGCATCGGTTCATGCAGCGCCAGTTCACGCAGTTTTTCGGCCAACGGAGTACCGCCAGGCTCCCGCGTCTGCACGACCTGGAGGCCTCGGCCAGCGATCAATGCCACCGCGGCTGCGATCTGGGTGCTCTTGCCAGCACCGTCTATCCCTTCAAAGGTGATGAAGCGTCCGCTCATCGGTTGTTGCCCTTGCGTTTCTGATAGCGCGCGACGGCGCGATTATGTTCGTCCAAGGTACGGGAGAATTCACTCGACCCATCGCCACGAGCCACGAAATACAGGTAGGGCGTGCGCGGCGGGTGCAAGGCCGCAGCCAGCGCTGCCTCGCTCGGCATCGCAATCGGTGTTGGCGGCAAGCCGCGACGGGTGTAGGTGTTGTACGGCGTATCGGCCTGCAGATCGGCCTTGCGCAGGTTGCCGTCGAAATTAGGGCCGAGACCATAGATCACCGTGGGATCGGTCTGCAACGGCATACCGATCCGCAAACGATTGTAGAAAACCGACGCGATGCGTGGCCGATCCTCCGCGATACCGGTTTCCTTTTCGATCAGCGAGGCCATGATCAGCGCCTCGTAAGGCGAGCTGACAGGCAGATCCGGATCCCGCTTCGACCATGCACCATCGAGATGGCGGGCCATTGCGCGCTGGGCACGCGCGAGCAGCGCGAGATCGCTGCCGCCCTTGGCGTAAAAGTACGTGTCCGGCATGAACAAACCTTCGGCGTTGCTGGCGCTGACACCCAGGCGCGCAAGCACCTCCTGGTCACTCAGATTCGCCGTATCGGCTTTGAGCCCAGGCAGGCGAGCCAGCTCTTCGCGCAATCGGCGGAAGGTCCAGCCATCGACGAGTACGAACTCGCCTTGAGACGCGTCACCGCGAACCAGTTTCTGCAATAAGGTCCACGGTGTCACGCCCTCCAGAATCTCGTAGCTCCCTGCCTTCACTCGCGACGCATGGCCGCTTGCACGAGCCAGGGCTTCGAACAGCCATGGATTGATATCCACCCCGGACGCGGCGACCTGACGCGCCACCTGGCGCATCGAACTGCCCTGCTCGATCTCGATCTCCAACGGCGAGGAACGCAGCGCAAGCGGCGTGTTGACCCGCCACGCCAGCACCAGCGCGAAGATCAGGCCGAGGAGCGTGACAGCAAGCAACAAACGACGGAAGAAAAGGCGCATCAAGGGAACCGCGTGGCGGATTAAGGGCCGAATACGCAAAGGCGCCCCGCGGGGCGCCTCTTGTGGGCTCGTATAATAGCCCCACATCCGCTTTACCTGAATCCCGAAACGAGGATCGATCACTCCATGCAATCACCTTGGCTGCTGCACCTCGACCAGATTGGGGCCCGCTTTGCGGAAGACGCACCCGGCACGGTTTCCTTTTCGGACGACCCGCGATCGGAGGTTGCGCGTGCCGCAAGCGGTACCGTGGTGGTGCCGCTCACGCATTTGGGGACCTTGCGCGCCTCTGGCGAAGACGCTTCTGCCTTCTTGCACAATTTGATGTCGAACGACATCAAGAAGCTCGAACTGCATCGCGCCCACTGGAACAGTTTCAACAGCCCCAAGGGGCGGATGCTGGCCAGCTTCCTGGTATGGCGGGACGGCTCAGACTTCCTGTTGCAACTGTCGGCCGATCTGCTCGCGGCAATGCACAAGAAGCTCAGCATGTACGTCCTGCGCTCCAAGGTGCGGCTGACTGACGTGACACCCGAGTACGCGGCAATTGGCCTCGCCGGTCCGGCGGTCGCAACGACTCTGGACGCGGCAGGGCTGACGCTGCCGCCGGAAGCGATGAGCGTTTCCCAGGGCGGAATCCAGGTGATCCGCATCGACGCTGCTCGCGTTGAGATCCACGCCCCCGTCGCACAGGCCGGTGATCTGTGGAAGAAGTTCGTCGGCGCCGGAGCAAGTCCCGCTGGCACAGCAGCCTGGCGTTGGCTGGACATCCGCGCCGGCGTCCCGGTGGTCACGCAGGCAACCCAGGACGAATTCGTCGCCCAGATGCTCAACTTCGAGCTGATTGGCGGCGTCAGTTTTCAGAAGGGCTGCTACCCCGGCCAGGAAATCGTTGCGCGAACGCAGTATCTCGGCAAGCTGAAGAAGCGCATGTTCCGTGCGCAGGTGGCAAGCGTTGAGCCGCCGCGCGCCGGAGACGATCTTTTCGCGCCAGATTTTGGCGAACAGTCCTGTGGCAAGATCGTCACCGCGACGCCCGCGCCAGACGCCAGCTATGAAGTACTGGCGGTATTGCAGCTTTCAAGCCGCGAGGCCAACGAAGTGCATCACGCCACGCCAAGCGGCCCGCTGCTGAAGTTCGAGCCCCTGCCCTACACGGTCTCGTAACAAGCGCACCAAGCTCAAGCCCCAAAACGCTGTGAGCCACCTCTACATCTACTACCGGATCCAGCCTGGCGCCGACGACACGGCGTCGGTGCTGGCGCACGCACTGCTCGCCTCGCTCGCCCCGCATGCGCGTCATGCCCGTCTGATGCGCCGTGCCGACGATCCCGATACCTGGATGGAGGTCTACGAAGACGTGACCTCAGCCTCCGTGCTCCTTGCAGCACGCGAGCACGCTGTCGCGAACAGTGGCCTTGCTGAATTCATCGTCGGCGGTGCAATGCATGTGGAGCACTTCGTGCCACTGGAAGCACCAACGTGTGCCTGATTCTCCTGGCCTGGCAAACGCACCCCGACTTTCCGCTTCTGGTCGCAGCAAACCGCGACGAGTTTCATGATCGCCCGACACAGGCCGCGCATTGGTGGCCCGATGAACCTCGGATCTACGCTGGCAGGGATTTGCGCGCTGGCGGAACCTGGATGGGCGTCACACGAAACTGCCGCTTCGCCGCGCTGACGAACATCCGTGCGCCTTCGCGGCAGCGAAGCGATGCGCGCAGCCGAGGCGAGATCGTCACAGCCGCCTTACGGGCGCGGTGCATCGACGCTTTCCTGCTTGATATCGAGCGCACTGCCCACCAATACAATGGCTTCAATCTGCTCGTGGGTGACCGCGAAACGCTTTGGCACTTCAACAGTGAGCAGGCGCGCGCGGAGCGCGTCGCGCCCGGCATCCACGCGCTATCCAATGCCAGCCTCGACACACCCTGGCCCAAAGTGATCCGAGGCTCAAACGCACTCGCCGAAGCGGTCGAGCGACGCGCCGATCCCGAGGACCTGTTCACGCTGCTTTCGGACGACCGTCTCGCACCCGACGACTCGCTGCCGAACACTGGCGTACCGCTGGACTGGGAGCGTTGGCTGTCGGCTATCCGGATTGCCGCGCCCGGATACGGTACCCGAAGCCAGTCCGTCGTGGCATTACCGCATGCCGGGGAGCCTCAATTGATCGAGCGCGTGCTGATCTAGCGCGCGGCCAGCGCCAAGCTCATCGGGACGTGAGGAATCCCCGCCTCCCAGAATCCATCGCCATCGATCTGAAATCCGAGCCGCTCATAGAAACCCGCTGCGCTCTGCTGCGAGTTCAGCGCAACATGCGCATGCCCGGCCTCGCGGGCCGCGTCGATCATCCAGTGCATTAGGGCCAGTCCGACACCGCCGCCACGCCACTGCGCGAGCACCGCGACGCGGCCGATATGGCCGTCCGGAAGAAGCCGCGCAGTGCCGATTGGGGCTCCCGCCCTATCAAACGCCAGTGCATGCACACAGAGTGGATCCATCTCATCCCACTCAATTTCGGCGGGCACGTGCTGCTCCTCAACGAAGACCGTCGTGCGAACGGCCCTCAGCAAGTGTTGCTCGCTGGACCAATCTGCGCGGCGTACCGCAAAGGCCCGCTCGTTCATGACTTCGTTACTCCTTCAAGCCGGTAATCGAGGGACCAACCGCCCTCATCACTTTCCAGCGCCGCGATCCCACCAAACGGCAGCGACAACTTGTCCGCGACATGGCCGAAAGGCAGGCCGGTCAATATCGGCACATCGAATCGCTCACGCAGGTAACGCACCATCGCATCGAAATCAAAGCCATTATCGGTAGCGCCGGGACGGTAGCCGCCGAAGTCGCCAAGCAGCAGCGCACGCTGACGGTCGAGTACACCGGCAAAATGGAGTTGATGCAGCATGCGTTCGATCCGGAACGGCGGCTCGGCCACGTCTTCAAGGTAGAGGAAGCCACCATCAACCACGGGCATCCACGGCGTGCCGACCAGATGCGCCAGCATGCTCAGGTTGCCGCCCCAAAGGGGGCCCTCAAGCGCACCACACCACCCCTGTGCCACGTCGATCCGCAGCCCGTCGTGTCCGGTCTCGAGCATCCGACCAAAGTGTTCAAGGGTGAAATCACTCACTGATTCCGCCCCAAAATCGGATACCACCATCGGCCCGTGCAGGCTAACGCCACCAGCACACAACAGACCGCATTGAAGTGCCGTGAAGTCACTGTGTCCGACCCACACCTTGCCGCTGCCCGCCAAGCGCGCGAAATCGATGCGATCGAGCAAGCGGGTGAGCCCATAGCCGCCGCGTAGCGCAACAGCGACGTCGACCCGAGAGTCTGCCGCGATGCGTTCTATCGCCGCCAACCGAGTGTCGTCGTCGCCCGCAAAGCGGGTGTCACAGCACAGTAGCGACTCGTCGAGCACGACGGTGTGGCCAAGGCCGCGCAAGCGCTCGGCCGCGCGCTCAACGGCCTGCGTATCACGACTGAAGCCCGAGGGCGCAAAAAAACCGAAACAGGCCATAGCAGGCGGAGCCTCAGTTGGTATCGCGGCGTTTGCGCCGCGCCGCGAAGAAGGCGGAAAGCATCGCACCGCATTCGCTGGCCAGCAAGCCACCGCGAATGCCGGCATGGTGGTTCAGCTGCGTCTGAGCATAAAGATCCATCACGCTTCCAGCCACGCCGGTCTTCGGATCTGTTGCACCAAATACGATGCGTTCAACGCGCGCGTGAAAGATCGCACCGGTGCACATCACGCACGGTTCCAGGGTCACATACAGCGTCGTGCCCGGCATGCGGTAGTTCTGAAGCACCTGCCCGGCGTCGCGCAGCGCCATCACCTCAGCGTGCGCGGTCGGATCGTTGGCGAGGATGGGCTGATTGAAGCCGCGGCCGACGACGCGCCCGTCCAGCACGACCAGGGCACCAACCGGCACTTCACCCGCGTCCGCTGCCTGTCGCGCAAGCGCGAGCGCCTCGCGCATGAAGGATTCATCCGCGGCGTCAAACAAAGCGTCTTGATTCATCGTTCTGTTGTCGGTGCGTCCGGTTCCCGCCGCTTGCGTATGGACCCGAGCAGCAGCGTTCCGAGCGCCAGCAGCAACTCATCGACGAAAGGAATGAAGTCCGGGATCAGCAGATCAAAAACGAACAGCGCTAGCGTCAAAAGAAAGAGCTGCGGGAAGCGCAGCCGTTCAGCGAAGCGCAGCAGCGCGCCAGGCAGCAGGCGCAGCAAGAAGCCGGGAATGGCCATCGAAGTCTCCCAGAGCCAGTCGTCAGCCGCAGAGCGGCCAGCGACCGAGAATTTCGTAGGGGCGCCCGGAGCCTATCCGATTGCGGATCAATACAAACTCGTGCGCGGTCCAGCAGATCGGCTCAATAGCGCGCTCAGGTACGACCTGCGCGTCGTACGCAAGCGTCAGGTGGGGCGTGGCAACAGCACCACCGGGGACCCGCATTGCTGCCGCGAGCTCGGTGCCCAGGTTCGTAGCGCCGGTATTACCGCCTTCGCCCCTCAATACGACGGGCACAGCGTCGCCGGGTGGTTTGCGCCCGGCGAAACTCAATGCGCGTTCAAGGCTAAGGGCAACAGCACTTCGGCGGATCTGAGCAGCAACACGCGTCGCGGTGTTGGCGAGCACCTCGGATTGATCCGCCGGGATCCTTACACCCCACAGCGAAACGTGTAGCCGATCAACCCGCTGCATCCGGCCTGAGAGTCGATACTCGCTATGGAGTAGCTGCGCAGCCTCCATGATCGCCGGGATGACATCCGATGATGGCTGAAGTGCGAAGAACAAGTCGTCGCGCGGCACCCGCTCGGAAGGTGCTTCAAAGCCCGCCAGCGCCAGCTGGCCGGCCCCTGCACCCCTGTTTTTCCTCATTGGCGCCGCGCGCGCGGAAACGCAGTTATTCCCACTCGATCGTCGCCGGCGGCTTGCCGGAAACGTCGTAGACGACGCGATTGATGCCACGCACTTCGTTGATCACGCGGTTCGAAACGCGACCCAGCAAGTCATACGGCAGATGCGCCCAATGGGCCGTCATGAAGTCGTGCGTCTGAACCGCGCGCAGCGCGACAACGTAATCGTAAGTCCGTCCGTCACCCATTACGCCGACGCTCTTGACCGGCAGGAAGACCGCAAAGGCTTGGCTGGTGAGTTCATACCAAGTCTTACCGGAGTTCTCATCGACCGTCTTGTGCAGCTCTTCAATGAAGATCGCGTCCGCACAACGCAGTAGATCGGCGTATTCCTTCTTCACTTCGCCAAGGATTCGGACGCCGAGGCCTGGCCCCGGGAACGGGTGGCGATAGACCATGTTGTGCGGCAGACCCAGCGCGATGCCGAGTGCGCGGACTTCGTCCTTGAACAACTCGCGCAGCGGTTCGAGCAACTTGAGGTGCAGCGTATCCGGCAGCCCACCCACGTTGTGGTGGCTCTTGATCGTGGTGGCCTTCTTCGACTTCGCGCCACCAGACTCCACGACGTCCGGGTAGATCGTACCCTGCGCGAGCCACTTGGCGTTCGAAAGCTTTGCAGATTCGCTCTGGAAGACTTCAACAAATTCCTTGCCGATGATCTTCCGCTTGGCTTCGGGGTCGGTCACACCAGCCAGCTTGCCCATGAACTGCGCCGTCGCGTCCACATGGATCACCTTCACACCCATGTTGCGCGCGAACATATCCATCACCATCTCGGCTTCATTGAGCCGCAGCAGGCCATGGTCAACGAACACGCAAGTCAGCTGATCGCCGATCGCACGATGCAGCAGCGCCGCAGCAACGGAGGAATCGACGCCGCCCGAGAGGCCGAGGATCACTTCTTCGTCGCCCACCTGCGCGCGGATCTTCTCGACCGCTTCGGCGATGTAGTCACTCATGATCCAGTCCGCCTTCGCGCCACAGATATCGCGCACGAAGCGGTTGATGATCTCGGCACCCTGCAGCGTATGCGTCACCTCAGGATGGAATTGGACGGCGTAGAAGCGGCGGTCCTCGTCGGCCATCGCCGCAACCGGACACGATGCGGTCGAGGCCATCAGCTTGAAGCCCGGCGGCAACTCGGTGACCTTGTCGCCATGACTCATCCACACCTTGAGCATGCCGTGGCCTTCGACCGTACGGAAATCTTCGATACCGTCGAGCAGCTTGGTATGGCCGTGTGCGCGGACCTCGGCGTAACCGAATTCGCGAACCGTACCCGGCTCCACCTTGCCACCCAGTTGTTGGGCCATCGTCTGCATGCCGTAGCAAATGCCGAAGACGGGCACGCCGAGTTCGAACACCGCTGACGGCGCCTTGTCGTTGGCCTCTTCGTAAGCGGACATATGGCTGCCGGACAAGATTACGCCCTTGGCGCCAAAGCCACGGACGAAGTCATCGGAAACATCGCAGGGGTGGATTTCGCAATAGACGTTCGCCTCACGCACGCGCCGTGCGATGAGTTGTGTGACCTGGGAGCCGAAATCGAGAATCAGGATCTTGTCGTGCATGGCGGGCTTCGGAGTTGGGTACTGCACTTGAATGCGCAAGGGGCAAGGCTCTCGCCTTACCCCTCGCGCGTACACTTCATCGACCGAACTCAGTCGATATGGTAATTCGGCGCTTCTTTCGTAATCTGCACATCGTGAACATGCGATTCGCGCATGCCCGCCGACGTGATTTCGACAAACTCAGCACGTTGATGCATGTCGGCAATCGAGGCGCAGCCCACATAGCCCATCGACGAACGCAAACCGCCCATCAGCTGGTGGATCACCGCGGTCACGGCACCCTTGTACGGAACCCGACCCTCGATGCCTTCCGGCACCAGCTTGTCGGCGTTGCCTTCGTTGTCCTGGAAGTAACGATCGCTGGAACCCTGCTGCATCGCGCCCAGGGAGCCCATGCCACGGTAGCTCTTGTACGAACGCCCTTGGTAAAGCACCGTCTCGCCCGGCGCCTCTTCGGTACCTGCGAACAGGCCACCGAGCATGACGCACGAAGCACCCGCTGCAATTGCCTTGGAAATATCGCCCGAGAAGCGGATACCGCCGTCGGCGATCAGCGGCACGCCCGTGCCTGCCAACGCGCTGGATACGTTATCAACCGCCGTGATCTGCGGAACACCCACGCCAGCGACGATCCGCGTCGTGCAGATCGAGCCCGGGCCGATACCGACCTTCACGCCGTCCGCGCCGTTATCAACCAGCGCGCGCGCCGCATCGCCAGTGGCGATGTTGCCGCCGATCACCTGCACGTTCGGGAAGTTCTTCTTGACCCAGTTGACGCGTTCGAGAACGCCCTGCGAGTGGCCGTGCGCCGTATCGACGATGACCACGTCGACGCCAGCCTCCACCAGCAACTCTGCGCGCTCCTCAGTGCCAGCGCCAACGCCGATGGCAGCACCCACCAACAAGCGGCCAAAGTTGTCCTTGGCGGCGAGCGGATGCTCGGTCGACTTCAAGATGTCCTTCACGGTCATCAGGCCGCAAAGCTCACCAGCGTCGTTCAGCACCAGCACCCGCTCAAGGCGATGCTTGTGCATCAGCGCCTTCGCCTCTTCAACCGACGCGCCCTCCTTGACCGAAACCAAGCGCTCGCGCGGCGTCATGATCGCCGACACGGGCTGGTCGTACTGCATCTCGAAACGCAGATCGCGGTTGGTCACGATACCGACCACGTGTTTGCCTTCGACCACCGGCAACCCGGAGATGCGGTGCTGGCGAGTGACGGCGATCACCTCGCGCACGCTCATCGTTGGCGGAACGGTAATCGGATCCTTGAGTACGCCGGACTCAAAACGCTTGACCTTGGCTACTTCTCGGGCCTGATCGCGCGGGCTCAGGTTCTTGTGAACAATACCGATGCCACCTTCCTGTGCGAGGGCAATCGCGAGGCGTGCTTCGGTCACCGTATCCATGGCAGCGGACACGAGCGGGATGTTCAGGCGGATGTTGCGGGTCAGCTGCGTTGCAAGGCTGACGTCGCGGGGCAGAACCGTGGAGTGTGCGGGGACGAGAAGGACGTCGTCGAACGTCAGCGCTTTCCTGACGAGTCGCATGGCTGTCATCCTTTCGGGCAAATACGTATTATACCGGGATGCCGTATTTGCCGGCAAATCAACGGTTTCCCGGAGCTCTTGCATGAAGCACCTGACTATCGCGCTGTTTCTGACCCTCATCGCTCAAGGCAACGTGTTTGCAAGCGAGGTCTACACATGGAAGGACAAGAACGGCCAGGTGCACTACTCGGATAAACCGCCGGCCGATGTGGATGCAAAGCTCATCCGCTCTGAGGCGCCGAATGCTGCCGGTAGCCCTTCAGCGGACCTGTCCAAGGCGGAGCGCGACTTCAAGGAACGCCAAGCCAAACAAGGTGACGCTGACAAGAAGAATGCCGAACAGGCCGCTCGCAAGGCCAGCAAGGACGAGGCGTGCAACAACCTGCGCAACCGCATCGCGCTGTTTGAGCAGGGTGGTCGCATCGCAACCCAGGAGGGCGGCGAGCGCGTATTCCTGAGCGACGACCAAATCGCGTCCGAGCTCTCGAAGATGAAGTCACGGCAGGATAAGGACTGCCGCTAACCCCGTGCAATAGCGGCAAAAAATCGGGGCCGTCAGGCCCCGATTTTGTTCAGGCCTCGCCGCCACCCTTCTTCATCACCTTGCCGTCCTCGGCACGCTTGCGCCGGACCTCTTTCGGATCCGCAATCAGAGGGCGGTATATCTCCACGCGGTCGCGCTCGCGCAGCACGGTATCGACCTTGCAGAGCTTGCCGAACACCCCCACCTTGTTCACAGCAAGATCGATTTCGGGATGCTTCTGAAGCAATCCGGACGCGTCAATCGCCTGCTGCAACGTGCTTCCCTGGGGCAGATTCACTCGCACAAGGTCCGCCTTGTGTTGGTGGGCGTAGAGCACTTCAACATGAATCGAGTCAGTCACTGCCAGCCTTCTTCAAAATCTGTTCTGCACGCTTGACGAACGCGTCGACAAAGGTGTTCGCAATATGGTGGAACACAGGCCCCACCGCCTTTTCGATCAGCTTGTTCGAGAACTCGTAGATCAACCGGAATTCGACCTTGCAGGCGCTGTCCCCCAACGGCGTGAACACCCAATCTCCTTCGAGGTGATGGAACGGCCCCTCCACCAGGCGGATATCCATGCGGCGCGGAAAGTCCTTCGCGTTCTCGGTCGCGAAATTAGTCTTGATACCGTGGTAATTCACGTGCAAGCGCGCGGAGGTTTGCTCATCGGTACGTCCGAGCACCTCTGCCCCCCCACACCACGGCAGAAAGAGCGGATAGTCTTCAACGCCGTCAACCAGTTCGAACATCTGGGCTGGCGTGAATTCAAGAAGGACAAGTTTGCGGACTTCCGCCATGAGCAGGGCGACGCGATTGCCGTATTGGTAGAATCCTTCATTTTAACGGGTCACACCGTAACGGGCATCCTGCACGCACATGAGCATCATCGACAACCGCAAGGCCACACACGACTACTTCATCGAAGAACGCTTCGAGGCCGGCATGGCGCTTGAGGGTTGGGAGGTGAAAGCGATTCGTGCTGGACGCGTGCAAATCAAGGAAGCGTACGTGATCGTGCGTGACGCCGAGATCTTCGTGATCGGGATGCACATCAGCCCGCTGCAGTCGGCGTCCACCCATATCAAGCCGGATCCAGTGCGCACGCGAAAGCTGCTGCTGCACGAAGCCGAGATTTCGCGCCTGATCGGCAAGACCGAGCGCGCCGGCTATGCGCTGGTGCCGCTGGACCTTCACTTCACGAAGGGTCGTATCAAGATGGCGATCGGCCTCGGCAAAGGCAAGAAGATGTTCGACAAGCGCGAGTCGGAGAAGGAGCGCGACTGGGAGCGCGAAAAACAACGCCTTGTTCGCGACAAGCGCGCATAAAGAAAACGGCGGGTATCCCCGCCGTCTTTTGTTGGCGCAAGGTCAGTCAGTGCTTGCGGTGCTCAGCAAGCTGCAACCAGGTATCGAGCACCGTATCGGGGTTCAGCGAGATCGACTGAATGCCTTCGTCCATCAGCCATTCGGCGAAATCCGAATGGTCTGACGGCCCCTGCCCGCAGATCCCAACGTATTTGCCGAGTCGGTTGGCCGTGTTGATCGCCATCTTGAGCAGTGCTTTGACCGCCGCATCGCGTTCGTCAAAGGCATGCGCCACGAGTCCCGAATCGCGATCCAGCCCGAGCGTAAGCTGGGTCAGATCGTTCGACCCGATCGAGAAACCATCGAAATGCGCGAGGAACTCCTCAGCCAGCAAGGCGTTCGATGGGATCTCGCACATCATGACGAGCTTGAGATCGTTAGCCCCACGGCGCAGCCCGTTCTCGGCGAGCAGATCCACCACCCCCTTCGCCTCAGCCACGGTGCGTACGAACGGCACCATCAACTGCACGTTGGTTAGCCCCAACTCGTCGCGTACGCGCCGCATGGCGATGCATTCGAGTTCGAAGCATTCGCGGTACGAATTCGCGATGTAGCGCGAGGCCCCACGGAAACCCAGCATCGGATTTTCCTCTTCCGGCTCGTAGATATCGCCACCGAGAAGCTTGCGATACTCATTCGACTTGAAATCGGACAGTCGCACGATCACGGGCTTCGGCCAGAACGCCGCAGCGATCGTGGCGACACCCTCGACCAGCTTTTCGATGAAGAACTGGCGTGGCGTGGCGTAACCACGGGCACGCCGGAGAATCTCGTCGCGTAGGCTCGCAGGCACCTGCGCCACATCCAGCACCGCCTTCGGGTGGATACCGATCATGTTGTTGATGACGAACTCCAGCCGCGCAAGACCCACGCCTGCATTGGGAATCTGTGCGAATTCGAACGCAAGCTCAGGATTGCCGACGTTCATCATGATCTTGACGGGGATCTCCGGCAGATGGCCGGTATCCCGCGTAACCACTTCGAACTCAAGGCGGCCGCGGTACACATAACCCGTGTCGCCTTCGGCGCACGACACCGTAGCGGAGTCCCCTTCGGTGAGCACTTCGGTGGCATCACCGCACCCGACGATTGCCGGGATGCCCAACTCCCGCGCGATGATTGCGGCGTGGCAGGTGCGACCGCCACGATTCGTGACGATCGCCGAGGCGCGTTTCATGACCGGTTCCCAATTCGGGTCGGTCATATCCGTGACCAGGATGTCGCCCGCCTGAACGCGGTTCATCTGCGACGCATCGGAAACGATGCGCACAACGCCGGCCCCGATCTTCTGACCGATCGCGCGGCCAGTGCACACGACCTTGCCGTGCTGCTTGATTCGGTACTTTTCCATCACATGGCCGGAGGTCTGCGACTTCACTGTCTCGGGGCGAGCCTGCAGGATATAGAGCTTGCCGTCGACGCCGTCCTTGCCCCACTCGATGTCCATCGGGCGTTCATAGTGCTTTTCGATGATCGCCGCATAGCGGGCCAGTTCGAGCACATCTGCATCGGTGATGGAAAAGCGATTCCGATCCTGTTCGGCCACGTCTTCGGTACGCGTTGAGCGGCCCGCCGCGCGGGATTCGGTGAACACCATCTTGATCAGCTTTGACCCGAGGTTGCGGCGCACGATCGCCGGTTTGCCCGCTTCGAGCATCGGCTTGTGGACGTAAAACTCGTCCGGGTTGACCGCCCCCTGTACGACGGTTTCACCCAGGCCGTAGGCTGCGGTGATGAATACGGCATCCTTGAATCCCGACTCGGTATCCAGCGTGAACATAACGCCCGAGGCACCGAGATCCGAACGCACCATGCGCTGCACGCCGGCAGACAACGCTACGTCTGCATGCACGAATCCCTTGTGCACCCGATAGGCAATCGCCCGGTCGTTGTATAGCGACGCGAACACCTCCTTGATCGCATGGAGGATGTTCTCGTAGCCGTGAACATTCAGGAAGGACTCCTGCTGGCCAGCAAACGATGCGTCCGGCAGATCCTCAGCGGTAGCGGAAGAACGCACTGCGAACGACCCCTCCCCTTCACTCGCGAGGCGTTCGTAGTGCGTCTTGATTTCACTTTCCAGCATTGCCGGAAACGGTGTGTCGACGATCCAGCCCCGGATCTGCGCCCCCGCGCTCACCAGAGCATCGACATCGTCGACGTCAAGACCATCAAGCAGTGCGTTGATACGCGCCGCGAGGCCGTTATGTGCGAGAAACTCGCGGTAAGCCGCCGCCGTGGTGGCAAAGCCGCCCGGAACGCGAACGTGCGAGGCAGCAAGCTGGCTGATCATTTCGCCCAACGAGGCATTTTTGCCCCCAACCTCGTGGACGTCCGTCATGCGCAGCGATTCGAACGGTATGACGTAGCGGGTCATTGTGCGGCCCTTTCGTTGTCAGTTATGGGTGTTGCAGGGAAAATCCCATTCTAGACAGCAATCTTGCTGCACCGCATCGACGTTTTCCCTGATCCCGGAGCTTGCCGTGTCCATTCAACAGCGCCCTACTCGCACCGTTTTCTTCATCTCAGATGGCACCGGGATCACGTCGGAAACCCTTGGGCACAGCCTGCTCTCCCAGTTTCCGGAAATGCGCTTTCGCCACGTCCGTATGCCCTTCATCGACTCCGACGACAAAGCCAAGGACGCAATCTTCCGCATCAATGATGCAGCGCGGCGAGACGGGGTAAAGCCGATCGTCTTCTCGACACTCGTCAACCAGGTCACCGCCGATACGCTGCGCCAAGCCGAGGCACAGTTCGTCGATCTCTTCCTGACCTTCATCGAACCACTTGAGATGGAACTGGGAATGAAGTCCGCCCACACCATCGGGCGTTTTCACGGCGGCGCCGATTCACGCAGCTACACGCAACGGATCGACGCAATCAATTTCACGCTGTCGCACGACGACGGTGTCTCTCACGAGAATCTGGAGGACGCGGACGTGATCCTGGTGGGCGTGTCGCGTTCGGGAAAGACGCCAACCAGCCTCTACCTGGCGATGCAGTTCGGCGTGAAAGCCGCGAACTATCCGCTGATTCCCGAAGACTTTGAACGCAACCGCCTGCCGCAAGAACTGTCGAAGCACCGCACCAAGCTCTTTGGCCTGACGATCACGCCGGAGCGTTTGTCTCAGATCCGGCAAGAGCGGCGGCCGAACAGCGTTTATGCGTCAGCTGACAACTGCAAGTTCGAGATCGAGGCGGCGATGCGGCTGATGCGCAGGGAGCAGATTCCCTTCATTGATTCGACGGCGCGCTCGATTGAAGAGATCTCTGCGAAGATCATCCAGGATATCCGCATCGACAAGAACGGCTACTGAGCGGGGAGCAAGCGCTGCCGGCGCTGCTCGAACAAGCAAACCGCCGCAGCGGCGGCCACGTTGAGTGATTCAATGCCCGGCGCCATCGGGATCAAGATACCCTGCCGCGCCGTCGCTGCCACAGGCGCAGAGAGCCCCTGCCCTTCGGCTCCAAATAGCCAGGCCGTAGGCGTGCGCAAATCCGTTTCAAACAAGGACTGGGCACCGTCCAATCGCGTGGCGGCAACGCGGCCCGGATAGGCCCGCAACAGCGGGGGCAGGTCGTCCACGCTATGGATCCGGACAACGAAGTGCGCCCCCATTGCTGCCCGCAGCACCTTAGGTCCCCACGCTTGCGCGCACCCCGGCCCGAGAATGACTTCCTTCACGCCCGTCGCAGCCGCCGTGCGCATCATGGTCCCGACGTTTCCAGCATCTTGCACGCCGTCGAGCACCAGCCAGTCCGTAGTCGGGTCCGGAGGCGTCTCAGGTTCTTGCCAATCAACACTCGCGAGCATACCGGACGGTGTCTCCACCGGGCTCAACTGGCGGAACAATGCGTCGGGTAGCAGGTAGCTCGACACGCCCGTTGAACGCGCCAACAAGCGCAGAACCTCGTCGGAATGGCGAGCAGATTCTGCAACCAGAATGTCGCCAAATCGCCAGCCTGCATCCATCGCGGCCGCGATCAGATGCGCGCCATCAATCAACGCCAGCCGTTCTTCCCGACGCGCTCGCGACGATTCGCCCAAACGCCGAAAGCGCTTGACGATAGGATTCTCGCGGGAACTGATTGGGTTGAGCGTCTGCACAGGCTCGGTCTCGGTCAGCGCAGGGCGGTGCCGCTTGGCACCTAGAACAGCTCGCCCTGCGCAAGAATGTCGCGGACGGGTGCATAACTGCGTCGGTAAAAATCCGGCACCCCATGCTTGCGCAGCGCCGCGATATGCGCCGCCGTGGGGTAGCCCTTGTGCTTGGCAAGGCCAAGCGCCGGGTACTGCGCGTCAAGCGACTGCATCTGCGCATCGCGCACCGTCTTGGCCAGAATTGACGCGGCCGAAATCTCCTCAACGAGCGCATCGCCCGACACGATAGCCTGCGTGGCGCAATTCAGCTGAGGGCAGCGGTTGCCATCCACCCACACCTCGTCCGGCAAGATCGCAAGCCCCTTCACCGCACGTTGCATGGCAAGCATTGTCGCGCCGAGGATGTTCAAACGATCGATTTCTTCCGGAGAGGCCTCCGCAACACACCAAGCCAACGCATGTTGACGAATCTGGAGTGCTAGGGCGTCGCGTTTCTTGGCCGTGAGTTTCTTCGAGTCGTTGAGACCCTCAATTGGACGTGATGGATCAAGAATCACCGCCGCCGCTACGACCGCGCCGCAAAGCGGCCCACGCCCAGCCTCGTCAACGCCCGCGAGGAGCCCACCTGGCCGCGGAGGCAAGTTCACCGACGCCCTCGACCAATCAGACTCAGGATGGCCTCGGCTGCGCGGCTCGCGTTGTCCTGGCGAAGGCTCAAATGGAGGTCCATGAAACGTTTCTGGAGTGCGACGACGCTGTCAGCGTCATCAAGCCACTTCAAGACACCGTTGGCCAGCTTCGTCGGCTCGCAGTCTTCCTGCAGATGTTCCGGCACGACGAACTCGCGACACAAAATGTTCGGCAGGCCAACGTAAGGCAGATACATCATCCGTTTGACGATCGAGAAGGTCCAACCGGCCATCTTGTACGCGATGACCATCGGCCGCTTGAGGAACGCAGCCTCCAGCGTGGCGGTGCCGCTCGCAAGCATGACGACATCGGAAGCGATCATCGCGTCATGGCTGTGTCCGAACATCAACGTCATCGGAAAATCTGGCCCCAAAGACGCGTCATGCATGGCTTGTTCAAACATCGTGCGCGTATCGCGCGTCACCAGAGGCACCAGGAAGCGCACGTCGGGCCGCGCCTCGTGAATCCGAACTGCCGCGCCGACGAAGTCCGCCGCGAGGCGGCTCACTTCGCCATTCCGACTGCCGGGCATCACGGCAACGATCTTCGCGTCGCGCGGTAAGCAAAGGCGCTCGCGCACGCCGACCCGGTCCGGCTCAAGCGCAAACTCATCAGCGAGCGGATGCCCGACAAAGGTGGCGGCCACGCCCGCGCGTTCGTAGAGCTCCGGCTCAAAAGGAAAGAGGCACAGGATGTGGTCCGCCGACTTGCGGATCCTCTTGACCCGCCCGCCTCGCCACGCCCACACCGAGGGACTTACGTAATGCACCGTCGGAATGCGCATCGCCTTCACGCGACGCTCAACGCCCAGGTTGAAATCCGGCGCATCAATCCCGATGAAAATCGCGGGCTGCTCAGCTTTGATCCGGGCCAGGAGCTGACGCCGAATCCCGAGGAGTTCGGGCACGCGCCGAAGCGCGTCGCCAATGCCATTGACGGCCAAACGCTCAGCCGGGAACCATGATTCCATACCTTCGCGCTGCATGCCCGGCCCACCAATGCCAACAAACCGAGCATCGGGCAGATGGCGCCTGATAGCAGCAATCAAGCGACTACCAAGTTGGTCGCCGGACGCCTCGCCAGCGACCATCGCAATACAGGTCGCCATCAGCGAACGATGCCGCGTCCGGCCGCAGAAATGAAATCGAGCAGCGGCTGCAGTTCCGGCGTCGCCACAGCGGCCTCGGCGAGTTGCTTGCGCGCTTCATCAAGCGTAAGCCCGGAACGATAAATCGTCTTGTAAGCGCGTTTGATTGCAGAGATCGCCTCGGCGGAAAATCCGCGCCGACGCAGCCCCTCGCTGTTCGTGCCATGTGTCGCGGCCGGGTTGCCGGACACCATGACATAGGGAGGCAAGTCTTGCAGCAGAATCGTGCCGCCGCCGCACATGCTGTGCGCGCCGATTCGTGCAAACTGATGCACCGCGGTCATCCCGCCAAGGATCACCCAGTCGCCCACCGTCACGTGGCCAGCCAGGGTCACGTTGTTCGCCATGATTGTCTTGTTCGCAACCTGACAATCGTGACCGATGTGAACCGACGCCATCACCCAGTTATCGTCGCCGATGCGGGTAACGCCGGCATCCTGTACGGTACCGGTATTGAAATTGCAGTATTCGCGAATCGTATTCCGGTCGCCGATCTCAAGTCGGGTCGGCTCACCACTGTACTTCTTGTCCTGCGGCATTTCGCCGAGCGAGCAGAACTGGAAGATCCTGTTGTCGCGACCAATGCGCGTATGGCCGGTAATGACCACATGTGGCCCCACGCGGGTTCCGGCACCGATCTCGACATGCTCGCCAATAACGGAAAAGGGGCCGATCTCGACCCCTTCAGCGATGCAAGCGCCCGGATGAACGATTGCAGTCGGATGAATCATTTCAGCCTCTTGAAGAAGCACATCAGATCGGCCTCAGCCACCGGCAGGCCGTCGACGTTTGCAACACCACGGTACTTCCAAAGATCACCTTTGTTCTTGACCAGATGAACGTCAAAAACCAGTTGATCGCCCGGCACCACCGGGCGCTTGAAGCGCACGTTATCGATACCGGCAAAGTATGCAACGGTGTTGCAGTCCGGCTTCATGTCGCGCGACTTGTAGGACAGGATCGCCGCCGCTTGCGCCATCGCTTCGATCACAAGCACCCCCGGCATCACCGGAAAATGCGGGAAATGCCCGGTAAAGAAGGGCTCGTTGATCGTTACGTTCTTGATCGCCTTGATCGACTCACCGGAGGTCATTTCAATGACGCGGTCGATCAACAGGAACGGGTAACGATGCGGCAGGTACTCCATGACCTCGCCGATTTCCATGATGCTCAAGGCTTCCTCTCCAGTTCTGCGATGCGCTTTTCTAATTCACGCAGCCTCGTCACCAACGCATCGAGGTGTCTGAAGTGGGCTGCGCTTTTCATCCACTCGTCATGCGGCATCGCCGGCATGGCTGAGGTGTAGATCCCAGGTTCTTTAACTGTCTTGCTGATCAAGGTGCGGGACGACACCACGGTATCGCTGGCCACTTCAATATGGCCGTTTATGCCTGCCTGACCGCCCACCATCACGCGGGCCCCGACAACGGTGCTGCCCGCAACACCGGAGCAGCCAGCCATTGCCGTGTGCTCACCCAGTTTGACGTTGTGGGCGATCTGCACCATGTTGTCCAGCTTTACACCGTTTCCAATCACGGTGTCGTCGAGCGCGCCACGATCAATGGTCGTATTGGCACCGACCTCAACGTCGTCGCCAAGAACAGCCCGGCCGATCTGGGGAATCTTCACCCAGGCCCCAGACCGCTCTCGGGCGTATCCGAAACCGTCACCACCAATGACGGCGCCGGAATGAATAATGCAGCGCTGCCCAATCACCGTCTCGTGATAGAGGCTGACGTTTCCATACAGCAACGAGTGGTCGCCAATCTTCGAGCCCGCCTCAACAACACAGCCGGGGCCGATGACCACGTGCTCACCGATTTCGCACCGCGGGCCAACATAAGCGAGCGGGCCGACACTCACCGAGGGCGGAATCACAGACTCGACGACCGCCGACGGGTGGATTCCTGCCTCCGGTTTGAGCGTCGGGTTGAGCAATTGCGCCAAGCGCGCGAAATACAAATAGGGTTGGTCGACGATGATCCGCGGCAGCTCACTCGCCGATTCTGCCGCAGGGGGCAAAACCACCGCCGACGCTCCTGTCGTCGCCAGCGCCTTGCGATACTTCGCACTGGCGAGAAACGCGATCTCGCCCGCTTGCGCTGACTCCAGACTGCCAACTTGACTGACTACGGTTGCGCCGTCACCAACGACGCGGCCGCCGAGGCGGCCGACAATTTCGACGAGAGTGGGCACGCCGGATTACTTCGCGTTAAGTGCTTTGATGACCTTGTCGGTCAGATCAACACGCGGGCTGATGTAGATCGCATCCTGAAGGATCGCATCGTACTTCTCGGCGTCTGCGATCTCGCGGATCGTCCGGTTGGCGCGCTCCAGAACGCTTGCCAGCTCTTCGTTACGTCGCTGGTTCAGATCTTCGCGAAACTCGCGTTGGCGCCGCTGGAACTCGCGATTCAGATCAGCGAATTCCCGCTCTTTCGTCTTCCGATCACTCTCGGACATCGTGACCGCGTTCTTTTCAAGATTCTCCTGCATGCCCTGCAGCTGCTTGGTGAGCTTCTGGAGATCCTGGTCACGCTTCTCGAATTCCTTCTCCAGCTTCTTCTGAGCAACCACCGCCGGCGCAGACTCCCGCAGAACGCGATCGGAATTCACGAATCCGATCTTGCTCTGAGCCATGGCGCTCGCGGACAGGCCAAGGGCCACAGCGACAGCCAGAACAGCACGAGTCTTTCTCACAACCGTCTCCTTCAGCATCAGAAAATGTTGCCCAACTGGAACTGGAAGCGCTGCGTCCGGTCGCCTTCCTGCTTGTTAAGCGGCTGACCGAAGCTGAACTTCAGCGGTCCGATCGGTGAAACCCACGCCAGACCTAGGCCCGCACTATACCGGATATCCGCATACTGGATTTTCTGGTCGGCACCCCAAACCTGACCGCCATCGACGAACAAACCCAAGCGGAAACTCTTGTCGATGTTGGTCATCGGGAGCGGGAAGAAGTACTCCGCACCATAGGTCAGCAACTGTGTCCCGCCGAGCGCGTTTCCGCTGCCCGATCGCGGCCCCAGTGAATTGTCGTCATACGCGCGGACCGAACCGATGCCACCAGCGTAGTAGTTCTTGTAGAACGGAACCGGAAGCCCACCGTACCCCGCCGCGTAAGACACGTTGCCATGGAACTGCAGCGTCGCATCCTTGAAGAACAACGGAATGAAATACTGTGCCTGGTAATTGGCCCGGTAGTACCGCTGCTCGGCAGGAGGCACAGCCACTTCGGTCTGAAGGCGCTGGTAAAACCCTGACACCGGCGTCAGGTAACTGTCTCGGGAATCGTACGACCAAGACGCCGTTAACAGGAACGTGTTGGTCAGTTCACCGAATTTGTTAACAAAGTCGATGTACTGCACATCACTCGAACTCGATACCGTGGTTCGGGTTGAGTCGAAAGATGCCCCGAAATAGATCGCATCATCTTCGGCAATCGGGTAACCGAAAGTCATGCCGAGACCAGACGACTGCGTCTTGTAATACGCAACATTCGTCGTCGCCGACGGGTTGTAATTACGGTGGTACAGGTTATAGCCGACGCTCACGCCTTCGGGTGTGAAATACGGATTTGTGTAGGACAGCACCAGCGTCCGGTTCGACTTACCCGTATTCAGATTCAGTGACAGTGCGTTGCCCGTTCCGAACAGGTTGTTCTGCGACAACGAGCCTTGCAACACAAGCTTGTCGGTCGTGGAGTAGCCCGCCCCCAACAAGAAATTGCCGGTTGCCCGCTCCTTGACCACGACGTTCAGGTCAACCTGGTCGCTGGTACCAGCGACCGGCTGAGTCTCCAGATTGGTCTCCTCGTAGAAGCCGGTTCGGTCGAGTCGCGCTTTCGAACGCTTGATCTTCGTGCCGTCATACCAAGCATTTTCGAATTGCCGAAGTTCGCGCCGAATCACTTCATCCCGAGTGCGTGTATTGCCCGAGATATTCACGCGCCGTATATAAACGCGCTTCCCCGGATCCACAAAAATCGTGAAAGCAACCTCACGCTTTTCTTTATCAAGCTCCGGCGCAGCATTGACGTTAGCGAACGCATACCCTTCATTAGCGAGGCGTTCGGTTATCGAACGAGTCGTCTCGGTGAGCTGATCCCGAGAGAAGATATCGCCCGGACGAAGTGCAACCAGGGCCTTTGCCTCGGCATCGGAAATAATCAGATCACCCGCAATCTTAACGGCGGAGACTTTGTATTGCTCACCCTCTGCGACCGCAATTGCGATATACACATCCTGCTTATCGGGGGTGATTGATACCTGAGAACTCTCAACGGAGAAGTCGAGATACCCGCGATTGAGGTAGTAGCTGCGAAGGCTCTCGAGATCACCCTGAAGTTTAGGCTTCGAGTATTCATGCCCTTTTGACAGCCAGTTAACCGGGGGGAACCAGTGCTTCGGCCGAGCCGAAATCTGCCCCTTCAAATCCGATTCCGAAAAGACCTTGTTGCCAGTGATACTCACTTGCTTGATCGCAGCGATCTCACCCTCAACAATCTTGAACTTGAGCGCGACCCGGTTGCGCTCCAGCGGCGTGATCTCGGTAACGATCGTGGCGCCGTAGTAGCTGCGGTTCAGATATTGCCGCTTGAGTTCCTGCTCAGCGCGCTCCAATAGGGCACGATCGAGAATTCGCGACTCAATGATTCCCGCGTCCCGCAATCCCTTGCGCAGGTTGTCGCCATCAAAGGCACTGTTGCCCTCGAATTCAATCGAGCCAATTGCCGGTCGTTCGTCAACGACAACCACCAGCACGCCGCCGTCCACCTCAAGGCGTACGTCCTTAAAGAAGCCGGTAGCGTAGAGCGCTCGGATCGCCTGTGCAGCACGCTCCTCGCTCAGCTTCTCCCCGACCTTGACCGGCAAGTAGTTGAATACAGTACCGGCTTCGGTGCGCTGCAGACCTTCAACCCGAATGTCTTTAACAACAAAGGGATCGAACGCCCAAACGGAATTTGCAGCAAAAAGGGACAGGAACAGCCCCGGAATCAACTTGAGTCGCATTGGGAGAGTCAGGACAACAACCGGGTGATGTCGTTGAAAAAAGCGAAGGCCATCAGGCTTGCCAGCAGCGTAAACCCGATCTGCTGGCCGATTTCCATGACTTTCTGTGAAACAGGGCGCCGCATCAGGATCTCGGCCAGATAATACATGATGTGTCCACCGTCCAGCAGAGGGATCGGTAACAGATTGAGTACCGCAATACTGATGCTGATGAGCGCCAGAAAACGAATGTAGGCATCCGCACCAAGCTTGGCCGACTGCCCTGCGTAGTCGGCGATCGTCACCGGCCCGCTGATGTTCTTCAGGGACACATGTCCGGTGATCATCCGCCCCAACATCTTCAGCGAGAACCCGGCCATCTCCCAAGTCTGGCGAGCCGCGCGCCCGAAGGCCTCGACTGGGCCGTAGCGAAGCTCAACCAGAAGCCGGTCGCGCCAAGCACTATCAGCCTGCACAGCTACACCAATTCGCCCGATCGTGTTTCCTTGGTCGCTATGGGCTTCCGGCACGATCGAGAACGACTTGAACTCGTTACCACGTCGCACCTCAATCGAAAGTGCCCTGCCCGGTGAAGCGCTGACGCCACGAACCAGATCGTCCCAGCCCTTGAGGGGATTGCCATCGATGCTCAGAACACGGTCACCCGAAAGAATCCCCGCCTTGGCCGCCGGACCACCCTCGGCGAGACTTCCGATAACAGGGGGCACGTCCGGGCGAAACGGAGCAAGGCCGAGATCCTTTAGCGGATCCGCTCGCTCCAGGTCGTCGCCCAAGCCCTCAGTGGCAAGCGTAACCATCCGCTCCCCACCATGCGAATGGAGTTTGAGGTCAACCGTTTGATTGTCGACCAGATGACGAACCAACACCCAGCGAACGTCGGACCAAGACCGCACGGATTGAGCACTGACCGCAACGATTTCATCGCCAGCTTGCATCCCCGCCTTGCCGGCTGGACTCTCAACGGAGGGCTGCGCAATGATGGGGCGCAGTTCGGTCACCCCCTGCATGAAGCCGATCCAGTAGATCAGCACTGCCAGCAACAGGTTTGCTGCGGGGCCAGCAGCGACTATCGCCAACCGACGCCAGACGGACTTCCGATTGAAGGCTTGTGACAAATCGGACGTCGGAACGGGCGCTTCACGTTCATCAAGCATTCGGACATAACCGCCCAAGGGCACCGCACAGAGCACCCACTCGGTGTCTTCAGGCGTCTTCTGACGGCGCAACAAGACGCGGCCGAAGCCCAATGAGAACCTGAGCACCTTGACGCCGCAGAGTCTTGCGACTGCGAAGTGGCCAAACTCGTGGACAGTAACCAGAACACCAATCGCAAGAGCGAACGCACCGACGTACCAGAGTATCGTCACGCAGCGCCTCGCAAACGCTTATCAATGAATGCCTGCGCCATTCGACGTGCAGAACCATCCGCCACAAGGACGTCCTCCAGCGATTCCGCCTTACCCGTATCGCAGGAATCCAGCACAGCCTCAACCGTTGACGCGATATCAAGGTACGAGATCTGTCGGTCAAGAAACGCCGACACTGCGATTTCGTTGGCAGCATTTAGCACCGTCGGCGCCAACCCATCGGCCTTCAGTGCGGCGTAGGCCAGCCGGAGACACGGAAAACGATTCAGATCGGGCGTCTCGAACGTCAGGGCGGCGATGGAAGCGAAATCGAGCGGTGCAACGCCTGAAGCAATACGCTGCGGATACGCCAAGGCATGCGCAATCGGAGTCCGCATATCCGGATTGCCAAGCTGAGCTACGACCGAACCGTCCGCATACTGAACCATCGAGTGGATCACGCTTTGCGGATGAATCACCACATCAATTCGATCACCGCCAATGCCAAACAACCACCGCGCCTCGATCACCTCAAGGCCCTTGTTCATCATGGTGGCCGAATCGACAGAGATCTTTCGCCCCATCACCCAATTCGGATGCGCGACAGCCTGATCAGGCGTGACTGATTTCAGCTGCTCGATCGGCCAAGTCCTGAACGGCCCACCGGAGGCAGTGAGCAATACCTTCGTGACACCAGCCTCTTCAAGGCCATACTCAAATTGAGAGGGCAAAGACTGGAACACGGCATTGTGTTCGCTGTCGATCGGCAGAACTGTCGCTCCCGACTGTCGAGCCTCATCCATGAAGAGGCGCCCAGACATGACCAAGGCCTCCTTGTTTGCCAGCAATACACGCTTGCCAGCCCGAACGGCTGCAAGCGTAGGCGGCAAACCCACCGCCCCAACGATGGCCGCCATCACGGTGGTGACTTCGGCATGGGTAGCGACTTCACACAAACCGCCCTCGCCGACCAGCAGTTCGCATGTGACACCGCGTTCGATAAGCATCAGACGAAGCGACTCGCGAGACGCCAAGTCCGGCACCACGGCAAAGGTCGGGCGAAATGCGGCTATTTGCTCCGCCAGCTTTTCAAGCTGCCGAAACGCGGTAAGCGCAAAAACCCGATAGCGATCCGGGTGGCGCGCCACGACGTCGAGCGTACTGGTGCCGATGGATCCTGTCGCACCCAGAATGGTCAAGTGCTGCATCATGAGCCTGCAAGCCGCCAGACGAGTGCCCAGAGCGCCACCAGAGGTAGCGTTGAGGTCAGGCTATCGATACGGTCTAGAACTCCGCCGTGCCCCGGCAATAGCCCAGACGAATCCTTCAGGCCGGCCTGTCGCTTGAGCAAAGACTCAAACAAGTCGCCGATCACGCTCAGGGCCGAAAGAGCAAGCAGCAACATTAGCGCAATCGGCCAACCCAAGCGCTGCGGGACGAACGGCATCCACACGGAAAACACCACCGCCCCGTAGAGCAAGACACCCGCCAGCCCAGAATAGACACCTTCCCAGCTCTTTCCTGGCGAAATCTCCGGTGCGAGCTTGCGCCGACCAAAAGCCCGCCCACCGAAATACGCCGCAATGTCCGCCACCCAGACCACAGCCATGACCGCCAACATCAGCCAGACATTTGCCTCGCGCAGGCGGGCAAGGGCAACGGCAGAAGGCAGAAGGATGACTAAACCAAGAATCAGCGGCAGGACTGCGCCACCAGAAAGACGCCAACGCTGCTTGAGCCACGGCGGCGCCACCAGCATCCAAAATAGCGCCGATAGCACGAACAGCGCCGCATCAATAGCAGGCGAGGCGATCGCCGCGAACGCGACCACTGCTGCTGCGACCACCACCCCGTAACCCCAGCGGACAGCAGAAGGAAGATGAAACAGACCCGCCCATTCCCAGGCTGCCGCTAAACCAAGCGCACCGCAGGCAATCCACCAGCCATTAGTCGGCAGATAGAACACAGCGGCGAGCAGCCCCGCCAACATCAACAGGGCTGTAATGACACGTTCGCGCAGCATTGCTTACTCCGTCGCGCTTGGCGTTTGTTCCTGCACTTGCTCACTAGTACGGCCGAAACGCCTCTCGCGCTGCCGATAGGAGTCAAGCGCAAGGTCGAACGCTGCCGCATCGAACTCGGGCCAGAGGGTGTCGGTGAAATAGAACTCGGTGTAGGCCAGCTGCCAGAGAAGGAAGTTGCTGATGCGCTCCTCCCCTCCGGTGCGGATGAACAAGTCCGGTTCCGGAGCATCGGAAAGCGCCAAGTAAGGCGCGAGATCCTCCTCCTGAAACCCTGATTGCTTTGCAGGATGGGCGGCCAACATCGACTCGACCGCGTTCAGGATGTCCCAGCGACCACCGTAATTTGCGGCGATCGTCAGCGTCAATCCACTGTTCTCGAAGGTCAATGACTCCGCATCGGCAATCATCTGCCGAATCTGCTCGTCGAATTTGCTCAGGTCGCCGATGACCCTGAACCTGATGTTATTGCGGTGAAGCTTTGCAATTTCTTGCTGCAAGGCCTTCAGGAACAGGTTCATCAAGAAACTGACTTCGTCGGCTGGACGACGCCAGTTTTCGGAACTGAAAGCAAAAAGGGTCAGGTGACGAATACCGCGATCGATACACGCCGACACGATCTGCCGGACGGTCTCGAGCCCGCGCTTATGGCCAGCCACGCGCGGCATGAGACGTTTGCGCGCCCAACGCCCGTTGCCATCCATGATGATCGCGACGTGCTGCGGGACCGCACTGACGGCCGGCACGTCGCGTGTGCTGCTGAAGAATCGGCTGAGCGCCATGGTGGAATGAGACTCCGCCTAAGGGTTGGCGGGTCTTTAGACCTGCATCAGGTCTTTTTCTTTCTCGGCGAGCAGCTTGTCGACTTCGGCTACGTAGCGGTCGGTCAACTTCTGGATATCTTCCTCGGCGCGACGCTCGTCGTCCTCCGAGATCTCCTTGGCCTTAACCGCCTCCTTGAGGTGGTTGTTGGCATCACGGCGCAGGTTGCGGACCGCAACGCGCGCGTTCTCCGCCTCGCCACGAACCACTTTGATCAGATCCTTGCGGCGCTCTTCGGTCAATGCAGGCATCGGCACACGAATGGTGTCGCCCATCGTTGCAGGATTGAGGCCGAGATCGCTATCACGAATCGCCTTCTCAACCTTGGCCAGCATCGTCTTCTCCCAAGGCTGCACGCCGATCGTGCGCGCATCGAGGAGGTTAACGTTGGCAACCTGATTCACCGGCACCATCGAGCCGTAATAATCAACTTGCACATGATCAAGCAAACCCGTGTGGGCCCGCCCGGTCCGAACCTTGCCGAGATCGTTCTTCAACGCCTCGACAGATTTCTGCATTTTTTGCTCGGTGTTCTTCTTCAGGTCAGCAATCATGTCATGAGCCCTTGATTCAGATATGCACCAGCGTGCCTTCGTCTTCGCCCATTACCACGCGCTTGAGCGCGCCGGTTGCGAAGATGCTGAAAACCTTGATCGGCAACTTTTGATCACGACACAACGCAAATGCCGTTGCATCGAGAACCTGAAGGTTGCGCGCGATCGCCTCATCAAAGCTGATCTTGCCGTACCGCGTCGCGGACGGATCCTTCTTGGGGTCAGCGGTATAGATCCCGTCAACCTTTGTCGCCTTCAGCACGATCTCCGCGCCGATCTCGGCACCGCGAAGCGCTGCGGCGGTATCCGTCGTAAAGAACGGATTGCCGGTACCGGCTGCGAAGATTACAACCTTGCCGTCTTCCAGGTAGCGAATCGCCTTGCCCCGAATATAGGGCTCTACGACAGCTTCCATATTCAACGCGGACTGAACGCGCGCAACAACCCCTACATGCTTCATCGCATCAGCAAGCGCCATGGCGTTCATGACGGTTGCAAGCATTCCCATGTAGTCCGCCGTCGCGCGGTCCATTCCACTGGCCGCGCCAGCCATACCACGGAAGATATTCCCCCCGCCGATGACCACACCGACCTCAACCCCGAGGCTCACCACCTCCGCCACCTCCTGAACGATCCGGGAAACGACGTCGCGATTGATGCCAAAGGCATCATCGCCCATCAGGGCTTCACCGGAGAGCTTGAGCAGAATGCGGCGGTAGGCGGGAGCAGTCATGGGGCAGTCCTCAGCGTTGTGCGGCGGCGGCAGCGGCTTGCGCCGCAACTTCTGCTGCAAAGTCGGTCGTCTTCTTCTCGATGCCTTCGCCAACGATGAACAGCGTAAAGCTGTGCACCGTTGCGCCCTTGGCCTTGAGGAGTTGCTCAACCGTCTGCTTGCCGTCCTCAGCCTTAACGAAGACCTGGCCGTACAGCGTCACGTCCTTGAGGAATTTCTGCACGGTACCTTCGGCGATCTTCTCGAGCATCGCCTCCGGCTTGCCGGCTTCCTTGGCCTTCTCGATGGCAACGCGACGTTCGGTCTCGATCAGTTCGGCGGAAACGCCGGAAGCATCCAGGGACTTCGGCTTGTTGGCAGCGATGTGCATAGCCAGATCCTTGGCCAGCGCCTCGTCACCACCCTCGACGTCGATCAGCACGCCGATCTTCGAGCCGCCGTGGATGTATTGCGCAACCTTGCCCTTGGCCTCGATGCGCACAAAGCGGCGGATCGACATGTTCTCGCCGATCTTGCCGACCAGTGCGGTACGCACCGAGTCGACAGTGCCGTCACCGAGCGGCAGCGCCGACAGCGCAGCGACGTCGGCCGGCGCCTTGCTGGCAACCAGCTCGGCGCAGTCACGAGCGAGCTTCAGGAAGTCGTCGTTCTTCGCAACGAAGTCGGTTTCGCTGTTGATTTCAACGATCGAAGCAAGCTTGCCATCGGCCGAGATGAACGTGGAAACCACGCCCTCGGCGGCGACGCGTGCAGCAGCCTTGGTCGCCTTGCTACCGAGCTTGACGCGCAGAATCTCCTCAGCCTTGGCCATGTCGCCAGCGGCTTCGGTGAGCGCCTTCTTGCATTCCATCATCGGAGCATCGGTCTTTTCCCGAAGCTCCTTAACCATGCCTGCGGTAATTTCCGCCATGCTGACTCCTTAAATTCAGTTAATGCAGTGGAAAGATCCGGAGCGGCTTAGGCCTGCTCTTCGGTGCCTTCGTCCACTTCAACGAATTCGTCTGCTTCACCAGCGGCAACGATCTCGTTGATCACCTGGCTGCGACCTTCCAGAACCGCATCGGCGACGCCACGGGCGTACAGACGGATCGCGCGGCTCGAATCGTCGTTACCCGGAATCACGTAATCGACACCTTCCGGCGAGTGGTTCGTATCGACCACAGCAACAACCGGAATGCCAAGCTTCTGCGCTTCGGTGATCGCAATCTTGTGATAGCCGACGTCGATGACAAACAGTGCATCGGGCAGGCCGCCCATTTCCTTGATGCCGCCGATCGACTTCTGCAGCTTCTCGAGTTCGCGCGTAGCCATCAGCGCTTCCTTCTTCGAGAGCTTCTCGATCGAGCCATCCTCAACCATCTGCTCCATTTCCTTCAGACGCTTGATCGACTGCTTGACCGTCTTGAAGTTGGTCAGCATGCCGCCGAGCCAGCGCTCATCGACAAACGGCATGCCAGCGCGCTGCGCTTCTTCAGCGAGGATCTCGCGGGCCTGACGCTTGGTGCCAACGAAGAGAATGGTGCCGCGATTGGCTGCCAGCTTGCGCGTGAAAGCCATCGCCTCCTGGTACTTGGCCAGGGTCTTCTCGAGGTTGATGATGTGAATCTTGTTGCGATGGCCAAAAATGAACGGGGCCATCTTGGGGTTCCAGAAACGGGTCTGGTGGCCGAAGTGAACACCGGCTTCCAGCATCTGGCGCATAGTCACGGACATATTGATTCTCCGATCTAAGGGTTAGCCTCCGTCCCTGGTGGCCGCGCAGAGATCGCGACCTCAGCCCGCCGATGCGGGACCCTTTCAACAGGGACGTGCGTAGTTCGCCACACCCCCCATGGGTGCAGCCAAGCCCGCGATTGTAGCAGGTTGCACTACCATCGCTCAAGCCGCGCGCGCGTGACAGATGGCCGGATATGGCCGATGCCAGCGAAAGCAGCTAACCTTTCGGTTTATCCCGCTGCAGCCAGAAGAACAATGAGCGTCACAATCAAGACCCCCGCAGAAATCGAAGCGATGCGCGTTGCCGGCCGCTTGGCCTCAGAGGTGCTGGACTTCATTACCCCGCATGTGCAGCCCGGCGTGACCACTGAAGCGCTGGATCAGCTGTGCCACGACTATATGGTGAACGTGCAGGGGACGATTCCGGCGCCGCTGAACTACGCCCCACCCGGCTACAAGCCGTACCCGAAGTCGATCTGCACCTCGATCAACCATCAGGTATGCCACGGAATACCCGCAAACAAGCAGCTCAAGCGTGGCGACATCGTCAACCTCGACATCACCGTCATCAAGGACGGTTTCCACGGTGATACCAGCCGGATGTTCATCGTCGGTGGCGAGGCCAGCATTCTTGCAAAACGCCTCTGTCACATTACCTACGAGTGCATGTGGCTGGGCATCGCGCAGGTACGCCCCGGCGCGCATCTGGGTGACATCGGCCACGCAATTCAACGCCACGCAGAGGCCGCAGGGTTCTCGGTGGTACGTGAGTTCTGTGGTCACGGCATCGGCCGGAACTTCCATGAAGAACCGCAAGTGGTGCATTACGGCCGCCCTGGCACTGGGCTCGAGCTGAAGCCGGGCATGATCTTCACGATCGAGCCGATGATCAATGCCGGCAAGGCCGCGATCTCTGAGCTTCCTGATGGCTGGACCATTGTCACGAAGGATCGAAGCCTGTCCGCGCAGTGGGAACACACCGTCGTGGTCACCGAAACCGGCGTCGAGGTCCTGACCCGTTCATCCGGCACCCCCGCGATTCCGGATATCGTCGCGAAACAGTTCGCAGCCTGAGCCGATGAACAGCCCTGTTGGCAGCGACGACCTTCGGTCGGTCGCAGAGACGCTGCGCAAACGAATCACCGACGGACGCGCGCAGCTTCGCGAAAAGTTCGACGCGAAACCAGATCCGGCTCGGCTTCTCTGCGAGAACGCCGAGCTCGTCGATGGCGTCCTCCGAGACCTCTGGTCCGCAGCCAGCCTGCCGCCGAATTCAGCGCTTGTAGCCGTTGGCGGCTATGGACGCGGCCATCTGTATCCACATTCGGACGTCGACATCCTGATCCTGCTCGGCGACGAGCCGGAGCGCGCAGCTCGCCAACGCATCGAACAGCTGGTCGGGGTGTTTTGGGATATCGGGCTTGAGGTCGGTCACAGCGTCCGCACCATCGAGGAATGCCTTGAGGAGTCCGAGCGCGACGTTACCGTCCAGACCAATCTGCTCGAAGCACGCTGGCTGGCCGGCGACGAAGAGCTCGTTGCCAGTCTCCTCGCCCAGCATCGCGCCGCACTGCATCTCCCGAGCTTCTTCATTGCCAAGCGAGCGGAGCAGGAGCAGCGGTACAACCGGTTCAACGACACCCCCTACTCGCTCGAGCCGAATTGCAAGGAAAGCCCGGGCGGCCTGCGCGACCTGCAAACGCTCGTCTGGATTTCGCTCGCATCAGGCCTTGGCTCAAGCTGGGAGGCGCTCGCCGAACAGGGGCTCGTAACACAGGAAGAATGCGCCGAACTGAACAAGTCAGAGCGCTTCCTGCAAAACTTGCGGATCCGGCTGCACCGCCTTACCCGCCGACGGGAAGACCGGATTCTGTTCGACCACCAGGAAGCCCTCGCTCGCTCGCTCAGCATCAGCGCCACTTCGACGCGCCGCGCGTCCGAAGTCATGATGCAGCGCTACTACCTGGTCGCCAAGAAGGTCACCCAGCTCAACGCGCTGCTGTTGCAGAACCTCGCCAGCCGCATCCTGCCCAGCGGCCTGGACACGCCCACACCGATCGATGCGCGTTTCTGCAAACGACAGAATCTGCTCGACGTACTCGATGACAAGCTCTTCATCAAAGAGCCGTCGGCGATCCTGGACGCGTTCCTGCTGCTGGAGCAGCACGACGAACTCAAAGGCATGACGGCGCGCACCCTTCGCGCCCTGTGGCAGAGCCGAGGCCGGGTTGATGCTGCGTTTCGCCGGAATCCGGAAAACCGCCGGCGCTTCGTCGCCCTGTTCCAGCAACCGCAGGGCATTACGCACGTTTTCCGTTGGTTGAATCAGTACGGCATCCTCGGCCGCTACATCCCTGCATTCGGACAGATCGTCGGGCAAATGCAGCATGACCTGTTCCACGTATACACCGTGGATCAGCACATCCTGCAAGTCATGCGAAACGTGCGCCGGATGACGATGGATGAGCACGCGCACGAGTATCCGCTGTGCACTCGCCTGATCAGTGCATTCGACCGCAACTGGCTCCTCTATATTGCGGCACTGTTCCACGACATCGCCAAGGGACGCGGCGGCGATCACTCCAAGCTGGGCATGAGCGATGCACGCCATTTCTGCGAAGACCACGGCATCTCGCCCGAAGACACCGACCTCGTCGAATGGTTGGTCGGCGAGCATTTGACGATGTCGCAGATCGCCCAGAAGAGCGATCTTTCGGACCCAGACGTCATTCGTGGGTTTGCGGCGCTGGTCAAGGATGAACGACGCCTCACGGCGCTGTACTTGCTGACCCACGCAGATATTCGCGGCACCAGTCCGAAGGTCTGGAACGGCTGGAAGGCGAAGCTGCTTGAAGACCTTTTCCTGACCACACAGCGCCTGCTACGGGGCGATACACCGGTACAGGCCAAGGGCCTGGCCGAACGCCAGGACGAAGCGCGGGCACGCCTGCGCTTCTACGGCCTCGTCGAGGGCGTTGAACGCCCGCTGTGGGAAGAACTCGACACCGTCTACTTCATGCGCCACGACATCGACGAGATCGTCTGGCATACGCGCATGCTGTACTACCGCCCCGCGGGGGGCGAGGCCGTCGTCAAGGCGCGACCGAGCCAGGTGGAGCAAGGCCTTCAGGTGATGGTTTACGCGCCAGATTCGCAAGACATGTTCATGCGCCTGTGCGGTTTCTTCAGCCGCCAAGGCCTGAGCATTCTGGATGCCAAGATCCATACGACGCGCCACAACTATGCGCTGGACAGCTTCGTGCTGATGGACCCAAGTGGTGACGAGAACTACCGCGACATCGTTCCGCTGATCGAACACGACCTCGCGCAGCGGTTACGCAATCAGGGGCCCATCGACAAACCCGGCTCCGGGCGCCTTTCCCGTCAGGTCAGGCACTTTCCGATTACGCCGGAAGTGGCAATCCGGCCCGACGAGCGCGGTCAGCACTACATCCTGTCAGTTGCAGCGGCCGACCGGCCTGGGCTGCTCTTCGATATCGCGAGTGTCTTGGCGGAATGCCGGGTGAATCTTCATACAGCGAAGATCGCTACGCTCGGCGAGCGAGCCGAGGATACCTTCCTGATCTCCGGCCCCGAGCTGGGCGCAACAAGCGCTGTCGTGCGGCTCGAAGGGGCGCTACTCGCACGCCTTCAGCAATAGCGATCGGGCGACGACCGTTCCTTTAGTCGTCGCCAACCGCATCCAGCCCGGGAAAGAGGATGTCGGTGAAGCCGAAGCGGCGGAAATCCTGCACCCGCATCGGGTAAAGCACGCCGTCGAGGTGGTCGCACTCATGCTGCACGACGCGCGCATGGAAGCCACTCGCTTCTCGTTCGATCACCTCACCCGACACACCAAAACCTGAGTAGTGCAGGCGTGCGTAGCGCGGCACGACACCGCGAAAACCCGGCACTGACAAACAGCCCTCCCATCCCTCCTCCATCTCGTCGCCGAGGAAGGTGATGGTCGGATTGCACAGCACGGTCAAGGGAACCGGCTCCGCATCGGGATACCGCGGGCTGCGCTCGACGCCGAAAATCACGACGCGAAGATCGACGCCAATCTGAGGCGCCGCCAAACCCGCACCACTGAGATGGCGCATCGTATCAAGCATGTCCGCCACCAGCGCATGAAGCTCGGGTGTATCGAAATGCTCGACGGGACGGGCAACACGCAGCAGCCGGGCATCGCCCATACGCAGGACTTCCCGAATCATGGCGCCGGCCTCAGCCGCAGATCCGGTCAATCACATGCCGCACGCGGCCCATCGCAGCTTGGGCGGTTTGCTCGATTTTCTCGAAGCGGATCTCGTGCTCGCTGTCCGCGCGCCCCGCCGCCCAATTGACCACTACATTTAGGGCCGCATACGGTAGATCGAGCTCGCGCGCCAAAGCCGCTTCGGGCATACCGGTCATCCCCACGACATCCGCTCCATCGCGGGCAAGGCGTTCGATTTCGGCGGCAGTCTCCAGCCGTGGGCCTTGGGTAGCCGCGTACACGGCGCCATCGACCACCGCTTCCCCCGCTTCGACGGCGGCAGCGAGGATGCGACGCCGCAACACAGAATCGTACGGCTCGGTGAAATCGACATGTACAACTGGACCATCGACGCCATCAAAGAACGTGCCTCGGCGGCTGTGGGTGTAGTCGATGATCTGGTGCGGCACGACCAGCACGCCAGGCCCAAGGTCAGCGCGAATCCCGCCCACCGAGGCCACGGACAGCACGCCCGTCGCGCCGGCCTTGTGCAGGGCCCACATGTTGGCGCGGTAGTTGACCATGTGCGGCGGAATCGTATGGCCGTAACCATGACGTGCTAGAAAGACCACATTCATGCTGCAAACTCGGCCGAACAGCAGCACCCCGGAGGGTTCGCCGTACGGGGTGCGCACCACCTCGCGACGTTCGATGTTCAGGTTGGCGAGCTGGGTGAGTCCGCTACCGCCGATGATCGCGAGCATGAAGATGGCCTTCCGGTGAATTCTGGTTAGCCGAAAATGGTAGCACGCAGCATTCCGGATTTTCGCTGCACCGCGGCATGCCCGTGCTAGAATCTTGCCCTTTTTCAAAGACTTGGCAAAAACCAATGAGCCGCGCAATCCGTAACATCGCCATCATCGCTCACGTCGACCACGGCAAAACCACGCTGGTCGACCAGCTCCTGCGCCAATCCGGCACCTTCCGTGAAAACCAGCAGGTCGCAGAACGCGTGATGGACTCCAACGATCTGGAAAAGGAGCGCGGCATCACGATTCTTGCCAAGAACTGCGCCATCCAGTACGGCGAGACCCATATCAACATCGTCGACACCCCTGGACACGCTGACTTTGGCGGTGAAGTCGAACGCGTGCTGTCGATGGTCGACGGCGTGCTGCTGCTGGTCGATGCGGTCGAAGGCCCGATGCCCCAGACCCGCTTCGTCACCCGCAAGGCGCTCGCAATGGGGCTGAAGCCGATCGTCGTGATCAACAAGATCGACCGCCCGGGCTCGCGTCCGGACTGGGTGATCAACCACACCTTCGATCTCTTCGACAAACTCGGCGCGACCGAAGAGCAGCTCGACTTCCCGGTCGTGTACGCCTCGGCACTGAACGGCTACGCGATGCTGGAGGCTGACAAGCCCGGCACCGACATGACCGCGCTGTACGAAGCGATCCTGAAGCATGTGCCGCAACCTGAAGTGGACGCGGACGCACCGCTGCAACTGCAGATCTGCTCGCTCGACTACTCGACCTACGTCGGTCAGCTGGGGATTGGCCGCATCCGTGCCGGCCGTATCCGCCCGAACCAGGAAGTGGTCGTCATGTACGGCGAAGAAAACCGCGGCAAGGCAAAGATCGGCCAAGTGCTGACCTTCAAGGGCCTTGAACGCAGCCAGGCTGAGTCCGCCGAAGCAGGCGACATCGTGCTCGTGTCGGGTATCGATCAGGTGAACATCGGCGTCACGATCTGTGATCCGGAGAAGCCCGAGGGCATGAAGCCGATCGCCGTCGATGAACCGACGCTGACGATGAACTTCATGGTCAACTCGTCACCGCTCGCCGGCCGCGAAGGCAAGTTCGTAACGAGCCGCCAGATCCGCGAGCGCCTCGAGAAGGAACTGCTGAAGAACGTCGCGCTGCGCGTGAATTACACCGGCGATTCGGACGTATTCGAAGTCTCCGGCCGTGGCGAACTGCACCTGACCATCCTGCTCGAAAACATGCGCCGTGAAGGCTACGAACTGGCCGTTGGTCGCCCGCGCGTGGTGTTCAAGGAAATCAACGGCGAGAAGTGCGAGCCGTATGAAATGCTGACGGTGGACGTGGAAGAAAACCACCAGGGCGCAGTGATGGAAGAACTCGGCCGCCGCCGTGGCGAACTGCAAGACATGCAGCCGGACGGCAAGGGTCGTGTGCGTCTCGAATACCGCATTCCCGCACGTGGCCTGATCGGCTTCCAGGGTGAATTCCTGACGCTGACCCGCGGCACCGGCCTCGCCAGCCATGTGTTCGACGACTACGGCCCGATGGCCGGTGTAATGGCAGAGCGTCGCAACGGCGTGCTGATCTCGCAGAACGATGGCGAGGCCGTGGCCTACGCGTTGTGGAACCTGCAAGACCGCGGTCGCATGTTCGTCAGCCCGGGTGAAGCGCTGTACGAAGGCATGATCATCGGTATCCACACCCGCGACAACGACTTGGTCGTCAACCCGATCAAGGGCAAGCAGCTGACCAACGTGCGTGCGTCGGGCACCGATGAGGCTGTGCGTCTGACGCCGCCGATCTCGCTGACGCTGGAGTCGGCGATCGAGTTCATCGCTGACGACGAAATTGTCGAGATCACGCCGAAGTCGATCCGCCTGCGCAAGCGCCACCTGAAGGAAACCGACCGCAAGCGCGCCGCGAAGAACGACGCAGCCTGATTGAGTGCGGCTTCGGCCGCATCAAACAAAAAGGGCAGCCGCATGGCTGCCCTTTCTTTTTGCACATCGGTTGGGTTTTGTCCCAACCGCCATGGCCGACGGCAAGGTCAGGCGTGACCGAATCGCTCTGCCAGGAAACGTTTGAAGTCCGCGCCGATCTCCGGATGGCGCATGCCCAGTTCGACCGTGGCTTTCAGGTAACCAAGCTTGTCGCCGCAGTCATAGCGCGTGGCGTCGAATCGATACGCCAACACGGACTCTTCACGCAACAGCGCGGAAATCGCATCGGTCAATTGCAACTCGCCGTGTGTACCCGGCTTCAGGTTGCGCAGGTGCTCAAAGATTTGCGGCGTCAGGATATAGCGGCCGACCACCGCGAGGTTGGAAGGCGCTTCCTCAGGCTTGGGCTTTTCGACAATGCCCGAGATGCGGCGCAGATCGCCCGAGTCTTTCTCGGTACTCACCACACCGTAAGAGCCCGTCGCCTCACGCGGCACTTCCATCACGCCGAGCACCGAGCAACGGTTGTAGTTAAAGACGTCCGCCATCTGCTTGGTGACGGACGTGGCACCGTCCAGCAGATCGTCCGCCAGCAGCACGGCAAAAGGCTCATTGCCCACCACCGCTTCCGCACACAAAACCGCATGCCCCAGACCCAGCGCCTCGGCTTGGCGAATGAAGATGCAATTGACGCCCTTCGGAATCGTGTCTTCGACGATCTTGAGCATGTCGTGTTTGCCACGGGTCACGAGCTCGTTCTCGAGCTCATAGGCCTTGTCGAAATGGTCAGCGATCGCGCGCTTGGTACGCCCGATGATGAAAACCATATCAGTGATGCCCGCATCGGCCGCCTCTTCCACCGCGTACTGGATGATCGGCTTGTCGACGATCGGCAGCATTTCCTTGGGCATGACCTTGGTTGCCGGCAGGAAGCGGCTACCCAGCCCCGCTACCGGAAATACAGCCTTGCGAATTCGCTTCATTGTTCTTGATCCATTGTTTGGGGCCCAGCACTGCTTTCACGCAGCAGCGCGAGGAGTGCATCCTCGTCGAGGATCGTAATGCCCAACTGTTGCGCCTTGTCGAGCTTGGAGCCGGCCTCGGAGCCGGCCACCACGTAACTGGTCTTCTTCGACACCGAACCTGCCACCTTGCCGCCTTGCGCCTCGATCAACGCGGTGGCTTCGTCGCGCGACAGTGTCGGCAGAGTGCCGGTCAGCACGAATGTCTTGCCGCTCAGGGGGGCGGTTGCGGCAGCATCGGCAAGGCCTGCTGATTCCGGCCAGTGCACGCCCGCCGCCCGAAGCTGTTCGACCACCTCGCGGTTGTGTGCCTCCGCAAAGAAGCCCGCGATGCTTGCAGCCACGATCGGCCCGACGTCCGGCACCGCAAGCAGGGCCGTTTCATCAGCGGCCATCAACGCGTCAAGGGTGCCGAAGTGCCGTGCGAGATCCTTCGCAGTCGCTTCACCCACGTTGCGAATGCCCAGGGCGTAGATGAAGCGCGCGAGGGTGGTGCTCCGACTGCGATCGATCGCGTCGACAAGATTCTGGGCTGACTTCTCGGCCATCCGGTCGAGGTTGGCGAGCGCAAGCACGCCCAGTTTGTAGACATCGGCCGGCGTACGAATGATCGCCGCATCGACGAGTTGATCCACCAGCTTGTCGCCGAGCCCCTCGATATCCATCGCGCGACGCGAGGCAAAATGCAGCAGTGCCTGCTTGCGCTGAGCCGGGCAGTAAAGACCGCCACTGCAACGATGGTCCGCCTCGCCCTCTTCCCGCGTGACGGCAGAGCCACACACGGGGCAGCTTTGGGGCATTACAAAGGCTGTCGTCCCCTCGGGACGACGCTCGGGCAAGGAAGCAACGATCTCGGGAATCACATCGCCGGCGCGCCGAACAACCACGCTGTCACCGACTCGCACACCCTTGCGCGTGACCTCGTCTTGGTTATGCAGCGTCACGTTTGTTACGGTCACACCTCCGACGAAGACAGGCTCCAAGCGCGCAACCGGCGTCAGTTTCCCCGTCCGGCCGACCTGCACCTCGATTCCCTGAACCCGCGTCATGACTTCCTGTGCCGGGTACTTGTGGGCGACCGCCCAGCGTGGCTCACGGGTACGGAAGCCGAGCCGGCGTTGAAGCGCCAGCGAATTGACCTTGTAGACGACACCATCGATGTCGAATGGCAGTGCATCGCGCTGCGCGCCGACGCGATCATGAAAGGCGATCAGCCCCTCCGCCCCGAGTGCCACGCAGCGCTCGCTGCAGACCGGGAAGCCCCATTGCGCGAGTTGGTCGAGCAGCGCACCGTGACTGTCCGCCCCTCCCCAACCCGTCGTTTCACCGATGCCGTAGGCAAAGAAGGACAGTGGGCGCTGCGCGCTGATCGCAGGGTCGAGCTGACGCACGCTTCCGGCCGCCGCGTTGCGCGGATTGACGAAAGTCTTTTCACCACGCGCCATCTGCCGCTCGTTCATGCGCGCAAAATCGTCGCGCCGCATGTAGACCTCTCCGCGCACCTCAAAGACTTCAGGTGGGGTGTCGGTACGAAGTCGAAGCGGTATCTGGCGGATCGCGCGGATATTCTGCGTGACGTCTTCGCCGGTTTCGCCGTCACCGCGGGTTGCCGCCTGCACCAGAATACCGCGCTCGTAGCGCAAGCTGATTGCGAGCCCGTCAAACTTCAGCTCCGCGGCATATTCAACCGGCGGATCGGTTTCGGTCAGCTCAAGCTCACGACGCACTTGCGCGTCGAATGCGCGAGCGCCGCTCGCCTCGGTGTCGGTCTCGGTTCGGATGGAGAGCATCGGCACGGCGTGCCGAACCGGCGCGAACTGCGCGAGAGCTTTGCCGCCGACCCGTTGGGTCGGCGAATCGGCGGTGCAAAGTTCCGGATACTCGGTTTCGAGCGCTTGCAGCGCCTGAAATAACCGGTCGTACTCCGCGTCTGGAACAAGAGGTTCGTCCAGGACGTAATAGGCATGGCTGTAGCGCTCGAGCGTCGCCCGCAAGGTGGCGGCCTGCTCGAACGCCTCACGAGGCGCGATCATCGGAAGCCCTCAGGTGAAGAGGCGCAGTGCGAGGGTGCTGCCTGCCGGCACGCCCTGGCGATCCATCTGCTCCTGGAACTGCTGCACCTGGCTGCGGATCATCGAGAGTGAGGCGTCACTGAGTGGCTTGCCATTGTCATCGACCAGGTGTCCATGCAACGCGCCGGCAAACTGCCGCGCAAGCGCCACCATGCGATCGAAGGCCTCAATGCCCGCTGCCACGCGGGGCACATCAAGGCTCAGGGTGACCCCACTGCTGCTGCCGTGGCGTAGCGATTCCGGCGAGAAGAGCGCGGCGTCGCGATTGGCAAGGACGAACAGGCTCTGCCCTGCATCGTCACGAGCATGGAAGCAGCCGTCACCATCGAGCACCATGCCCGCCGCCTCGGCCAGCCCGCGCAACTTCGTGCCCGGGAAGGCATGCTCCCCAGCAACCACATTGACCGCGATCTGGATGTCGAGCGCTGCGCAGAACTGATCAACGCCCTGGGCCAGGGTCAGGGCTTCGCCGCGGTCCATGAAGCGCGGCACCGCCATGAACTGATCGCAGACTCGCTGAATTGCCGCGCAGAATGCGTCGACCTCACGTTCGCCGACCGCGCCACGGCGATCCGCCAGCTGCATCGCTGCGCTCATGCGCGTGAAACTGCGTTTGTCACCGGCGTCGAGCGCAACCCAGGCGTGGGCCGCATCATCGAATCCGTACCAACGCACGGCGCGATGCACCTGCGACAACGGGCCACCAGCGCCCTGAACTAGGGCCCCGCCGATCACACCGGCGGGGGCTTCGATACGCGCAACGCAGTCAATCGCGCGCGCTTCAAGTGGCAATTCGGGTTCGGCCGCGCGGCCAATCGGCGGTTGCGCGGGGATGCGCGCAGACGCGGGTTCGAGCCGCCCGCCCGGTTCTACCGGTTCTGCCGGGCCGCTTGCAGCACCCGCGCCCTCCAGCAGAACGTCGCGATGCTCCGAGCGAAACGCCTTTTCGGCGTTGCGGCGGGCCTTGCGTTCCTGCCAGGCGTTGTAACCGAGAACCAACACCACCACGCCGGCGCCGGAACCAATCAGACCATAAAGGAGTTCGTTGCCTGCCATGAGACCTCTCAAGCTGCGACTGGGTCGGCCAGGCGCAGCGCTTCTTCGATATCCACCTCGACCACGCGGGAGACGCCCTGCTCCTGCATCGTGACGCCCACCAGCTGGCGCGCCAGCTCCATCGTGATCTTGCTGTGACTGATAAACATGAACTGCGTGATGGACGACATGCGTTTGACCATCGCACAGAACCGTTCGGTGTTGGCGTCGTCGAGCGGTGCATCGACCTCGTCGAGCAGGCAGAACGGCGCCGGATTGAGTTGAAAGAACGAAAACACCAGCGCGATTGCGGTCAGCGCTTTCTCTCCACCGGACAACAAGTGGATTGAACTGTTCTTCTTGCCAGGCGGGCGCGCCACGATCTGGATGCCCGCGTCGAGAATTTCGTCGCCGGTCAGGATCAGCTGCGCCTCGCCACCGCCGAATAGCTGTGGGAAGAGCTCGCCAAACTGACGATTGACCGTATTGTACGTCTCCTGCAATTGCTCCCGAGTCTCGCGGTCGATACGCCGGATTGCATCCTCCAGCGTACCGATTGCCTCGTTCAGGTCACCTGACTGCGCATCAAGGTAGCCTTTCCGCTCTTCGGCGGCGAGCAACTCTTCCACTGCCGCAAGGTTTACCGGCCCCAGATCGGCCAGCTCGCGGGTAAGGCGGTTGATCTCCCGCACCAGCGTCTGGTCCTTCGGGCCCGCCGCAAGCCGAGCGGCGAACTCATTTTCGTCGAGTTCGATCTCCGCAAGTCGCTCGTCGTACTGCTGCTGACCCAGCTCTGCCGCCTGCAACTTAAGGCGCGCCTCTGCCAAAGCGTCGTTCAAGGGGCGCAGCGCGAGTTCGGCGCGCAGACGGGCTTCGTCGAGTTCCCGCAGGCGGGTCGCAGCGACGTCGAGCGCTTCGCGACTTTGCGCCAGCATCGCCTCGCGCGCTTCGCGCATCTCCAGCGCGCCCTGCAAGGCATCGCCGATCGGCGTTTCGTCCAGGCCGGCCTGCTCTGCTTCAGCGGCCTCGCGCTCACGCGCACAACGCACGATCTGCTCGGCGGCCTGAGCAAGCTGGCGCGCCAGGTCGTCGAGTTTGCCGCGGCACTCGCGTTCGGAGAACGCAGCCTCCTGCACTTCGCGCGCGAGTTGCTGCTCCTGCTGGCGGAGTGCGCGCAGCGCATTGTCCTGCTGCTGGGCGATGCCCTCGGTCGCTTCAAGCCGTTCACGCAGTTGCTCTGCGCGCTCTTCCTGTACCGACTGCGCGGTGATTGCAGTTTCCAGGTGAGTCCGTTCCGCGGCGACCTGCAAGTCGAGCTCTTCGATGTCGCGCAGCAGCTGGCCTGCGCGTTCATCGTAGCGTTGCCGAGCCTGCCCAAGCTGAACTGCGGCGAGCTGTTCGCGATGCGCGGTCTGTTGGGCGGCCTGATGCTCGCGACGCAGCGTGGTGAGCGATTCCTGCGCACGATGGCTTGCCGCTTCAGCCTCCGCCAGCGCGGCATGAGCCGCAGCGGCCTCTGCCTCCAGCGCTTCGACGTGCGCTTCAAGCTCTTCGAGTTCGCGCTGGCGTTCCAGCACACCGTGGCTGCCGGCATCAGCCCGCAGCCAAGAGCATGCCGCGCGGCTCAGCTCGCGCCCTGCCCGGTCGATCAGGCGCACGCCCAGGGGCAGTGTTCCGGCTTGCGCGAGCCATTCGCGACAATCCTCAACCGCCCGAACACCATGCAGCCATACGGCAAGCCCAGAGGCCCAATCTGGCAACTCCAGCTGAACCAAGCTACGGAGCGGCACACCCGGCAACGACTGCGCCGGCTCCTCCACATTCGTCGATGCGGTAAGCGGCAAGGCGAGCGACACGCTGGCCGGCGGCTGCGAAGCAAGCGCGTCACCGGCGGTTGCTGCGTCAGCGATCTGCAAGGCGTTGAAGTGCTCGCGCAGCGCCGTTTCCAGCGCCAACTCCCAGCCTGCCTCTACGCGCAGCGATTGCCACAGCGGCCTGGCACTATCAAGGCCACGCGCTTTCAGCCAGTCGGCCAACGCCCCGGGCGCAGCGGCCTTCTGCTGAATTCGCAACAACGCCTCGCGTCGTGCCCGCGCCTCGGTGAGCTGGCGATTGGTCTGGCGTTCGGCATCTTGTGCTGAGCGCACCGCCGCGAGCAGCGCAGGCAGGTTTGCGGTGCCGTCATCCAGCGCTTCCTGCAGTTGCTCCAGGCGACCGGCGGCGAGTTCAGCCGCTGCTTCCGCTCGCGCTAGGGCCTCTGCATCGGGCGCCTGCAGACCGTGGCGTTCGCCCTCGATACGCATGCGGCGTTGCGCGAGCGTATCGAGGGCGCGCAGCGCGCTCGCGCGGCGCGTCTCTTCAACCCGCAACTGCTGCTCGGTGCTGCCCAGCTCGTGCCGCAGGGAGCGTGTCGCCGCCTGAGCGCCGGCGAGCGCGTCCTCGGCCGAGGGGAGCCGCGCTGCAAGTTCCTCGTGGCGCGCCTGGGCTTGTTCGTGACGCAGCCCTGCCGCATCAAGAAGGCTCTCCCAGCGCTGGCGGTCGCCTTCCGCGGCGTCGCGTTGCGCGATCCAGCGCGCCTCGTCGGTGAGCAGCTGCCCGACCCGGCTGCCAAGCATTTGACGACGCTCGCGCATACGCGTCATTTCGCCTTCGAGTCGGGTCACTTCACCGTTCGCGGCGTAAAGGTCCGCCTGGGCGGCGTGTAGCGCGTCCGATGCCTTGTAATGGGCTTCGCGGGCCGTCTCGGCAAGCGCCTCGGCTTCGCGCAAACGGGCCGTCTCGGCCTCGATCCGTGCAGTGGTTTCCGCCACCGCCGCGGCGACTCGGGCTGCATCCTCGCGCGCTTCATTGCGGCGCAGCAACCACAACAGGATCTGTTGCTCGCGCAGGGCCTCGTTGAGGGACTTATATCGGCGAGCCACCTCGGCCTGGCCTGAGAGGCGCTCGATCTGCGCACCGAGTTCGTTGCGGATGTCCTCGACGCGTGCGAGGTTGTCGCGCGCATCGGACAGGCGACCTTCGGTCTCCTTGCGCCGTTCCTTGTACTTGGTAACCCCCGCCGCTTCTTCAAGAAAGCCGCGGACATCCTCGGGGCGCGCTTCGATGATGCGCGAGATCATGCCCTGTTCGATGATCGCGTAAGCGCGCGGCCCAAGGCCGGTACCAAGGAACAGGTCGATCACGTCCTTACGACGGACGTGGATATTGTTGATCCAGTAGCTCGATTCGCCGCTGCGATCGAGTACGCGCTTGACCGATATCTCGGCGTACTGCGACCACTGACCGGCCGCGCGCCCCTCGGCGTTGTCGAATACCAGTTCGACGCTCGCACGGCTGACCGGCTTGCGCGTGGTCGACCCGTTGAAGATCACGTCCATCATCGATTCGCCGCGCAGCGCGCCGGCGCGGGATTCGCCGAGTACCCAGCGGACCGCATCGATGATGTTGGACTTGCCGCAGCCATTCGGGCCGACAACGCCGACCAGCTGACCGGGCGTGAGCACGGTCGTTGGATCGACGAAGGACTTGAACCCGGCGAGTTTGAGCTTGGAAAGGCGCACGTGAGCAGAACCGGAACTGGCGTGGGCGCGGCAATCGGCGGCGCGGCGGGCAAAACGGGTGGCTATAATATCACCCCCGCAACGCTGCCCGGCATGCCATGTGGCAAGCCGCAACGCGCAGCGCCAAGCCCGTCACACCGACCGCAAGCCTCGCCTGGAGCCTGATTTGAATCCGCGCCTCGACCTGCTGCAGCCCTATCCGTTCGAACGCCTTCGCCAGCTGTTTGCCGGCGTCGAGCCTCCGGCCGGGCTGCGCCCGGTGCGGCTCTCGATCGGCGAGCCACAGCACGCCACCCCGGCCTTCATTCAAGAAGCGCTGGTAATGAACCTGCGCGGGCTCTCGGCGTATCCAACCACTGCCGGTGGCGACGCCCTGCGCGAGACAATTGCCGCGTGGCTGACACAGCGTTATGCGCTGACACCAATTGACCCCGCCCATGAGGTACTGCCCGTGTGTGGCTCGCGCGAGGCCTTGTTCGCGTTTGCTCAGGCGGTCGTCGATGCCAGTGCCGCGAAACCGCTGGTGGTCTGCCCGAACCCGTTCTATCAGATCTACGAAGGCGCGGCGCTGCTCTCCGGCGCCGAGCCCGTTTTCCTGAATCAGTTGCCCGAGAACGACTTCGGCCTCGATCTGGATTCGCTCAGCGCGGCCGAATGGTCCCGCGTTCAGCTGATGTTCGTCTGCTCGCCCGGCAACCCGACCGGCAAGGTGCTGCAGCTCGAAGACTGGAAACGTCTGTTCGAGTACGCAGACCGCTATGGCTTTGTGATTGCGGCCGACGAGTGCTACTCGGAAATCTACTTCGATGAAGGCAAGCCGCCGCTGGGTGCGCTGGAGGCGGCCAAGGCGCTCGGCCGCACTGGCTACGAGCGCCTGGTCGTGTTTTCAAGCCTTTCAAAGCGCTCGAACGTGCCCGGATTGCGTTCGGGCTTCGTCGCAGGCGATCGCGCAGTGCTCAAGCAGTTCCTGCTTTATCGCACCTACCACGGCTGTGCGATGAGTCTTCCAGTGCAGGCGGCAAGCGTGGCTGCGTGGCGAGACGAAACCCATGTGCGCGACAATCGAACGCTTTATCGCGAAAAGTTCGCGGCACTCAAGCCGGTTCTGGACCCAGCGCTGCCAGTGCAATTGCCCGACGCCGGGTTCTACTTCTGGGCCCGCACGCCAATCGACGACCGCGAGTTCGCACGGGAGTTGTTTGCCGCAACGCATGTGACCGTGCTGCCCGGTCAGTTCCTCTCGCGTGAGAGCCGCGGCGTGAACCCGGGTGCAGGCTTTGTCCGGATTGCACTGGTGGCGTCGCACGAAGAGTGCATCGAGGCCGCGCAGCGTATTGCATCGTTTGTCGCGCGACGCTTCGGCGCCGCCTGATCTACCGTTTTCAACCACCAATTATCGAGGTCCCCCTGATGAGCAACCTGCAAACCATCATCGAAAACGCCTGGGAACAGCGCGCCGAAATCAATCCGAGCAACGTGGCCGCAGAACTGCGCGACGCGATCGAGCACACGATTGCCGATCTGGACGCCGGCCGCGTGCGCGTGGCGGAGAAGATTGACGGCGCATGGGTGACGCATCAGTGGGTGAAGAAGGCCGTATTGCTGTCTTTCCGCGCCAACGACAACGTGCTGACCGACGACGGCGTGAACAAGTACTTCGACAAGGTGCCGACCAAGTTCGCGAACTGGACCGAAGCAGACTTCCGCGCTGCCGGTTTCCGCGCGACGCCCGGTTCGGTTGCCCGCCGCGGCAGCTTTGTGGCCCGCAATGCGGTGCTGCTGCCCTCGTACCTGAACATTGGCGCCTACGTTGATGAAGGCACGATGGTCGACACCTGGGTGACCGTCGGCTCCTGCGCACAGATCGGCAAGAACGTGCACCTCTCGGGCGGCGTGGGCATTGGCGGCGTGCTGGAGCCGATGCAGGCCAACCCGACGATCATCGAAGACAACTGCTTCATCGGCGCACGCTCCGAGATCGTGGAAGGCGTGATCGTTGAAGAGAATTCGGTGATCTCGATGGGCGTGTACATCGGCCAGAGCACCAAGATCTACGATCGCGAGACCGGCACCGTCAGCTATGGCCGCATCCCGGCCGGCTCGGTAGTGGTTTCCGGCAACCTGCCCTCCTCCGATGGCAAGTACAGTCTGTACTGCGCAGTCATCGTGAAGAAGGTGGATGCAAAGACCCGCGCGAAGACCAGCATCAACGATCTGCTGCGCGCCTAAAACCGAATCCAGCCAAACAGAGAGCGGCGGACCATGATCCTCGACAAGCTGTTCCAGCTAATGGGCGACAAACATGCGTCGGACATTTTTGTCTCGGCGGGCGCGCCCATCCACATCAAGATCCAGGGCACCGTGATGCCGGTGAACCAGCAGGTAATGGAGCCTGCAGTCATCCAGCGCATGGCCTACGAAATGATGACGCCGGAACAGATCCAGTCCTTCGAGAAGACGAAGGAGCTGAACCTGTCGTTCGGCCGCCGCGATCTGGGCAATTTCCGCGTCAACATGTTCTGGCAGCGCGGCTCAATCGCCATCGTCGTACGGTTCATTCAGGGTGAGATTCCGCAGCTCCACTCGCTCGGCCTGCCCGATTCGCTGGCCGATCTGATCCTCGAGAAGCGCGGCCTGATCCTGGTCGTCGGCTCCACCGGTTCGGGCAAGTCGACGACCATGGCATCGATGCTGGATCACCGGAACAACACGAAACCGGGCCACATCCTCACACTGGAAGACCCGATCGAGTATCTGTTCCGGCACAAGCGCTCGGTGGTCAACCAGCGCGAAGTCGGCCTCGACACGCACGACTGGCATATCGCGCTGAAGAACGCGATGCGTCAGGCGCCGGATTGCATCCTGATCGGTGAAATCCGCGACCGCGAGACAATGCAGGCAGCAATTGCCTATGCGCAGACCGGTCACCTGTGTCTTGCCACGCTGCATGCAAACAACGCCTACCACGCGCTGAACCGGATCGCGAACTTCTTCCCGCTCGAGAATCGCACCCTGCTCTACCTCGACCTTTCGGTCGCGCTGCGGGCAATCATCTCGCAGCGCCTGGTGAAGCGGCCGGACGGTCGCCGCATTCCTGCGGTGGAGCTCCTTTCGAATACCCGCCACATCGCAGACCTGATCGAGAAGGGCAATTTCCCCGAGATCAAGGAAGCGATGGAGCAATCGCTGGCACCCAGCTCGCAAACCTTCGAGCAAGACCTCTTCCGACTCTACAAGGAAGGCACCATCTCGCTCGACGAAGCGCTCGGCAACGCCGACTCGCCGACGAACCTTGCCTGGCTGATCAACAACCAGCAACTCGGCGGCACCGAGCTTGAGAACCAGTCGACGCAACCGCCGATCATCGATTTCGAGCAAAGCGAAACCGACGGTGCGTCGTTCAAGTCCTTCACGCTGCACATGGACGAGTCGTCCCCTTCCTGACCCCACAAGAACGCGATAACAACAGTGCATTCCCCGACACGAGCCCTCACCGAAGCGCTGATCCGGCGCGCGTCCGTCACCCCCAAGGATGAGGGTTGCCTCGAACTGATCGAGGAGCGCCTTGCGCCCCTCGGCTTCCGCTTCGAGCGCATCGAAGCCAACGGCGTCAGCAACCTCTGGGCACGTCGCGGTACCGCCCGGCCAGTGCTGTGCTTTGCCGGCCATACCGATGTGGTGCCGACCGGGCCGATCGTCGAATGGGAGAGCCATCCGTTCGATCCGGTCGAGCGCGACGGCTACCTTTATGGCCGCGGCACCGCCGACATGAAGACCTCGCTGGCCGCTTTCGTCACCGCAATCGAGGCCTTCGTTGCGGCCCACCCTGATCATCCTGGCTCGATCGCGCTGCTGCTGACCTCTGACGAGGAAGGTGTGGCGACCCACGGCACAAAAATCGTCGTCGAAACACTCGCCGCGCGCGGTGAGGCGATGGACTTCTGCGTGGTGGGCGAACCGACGTCGGTCGACACCCTCGGCGACATGATCAAGAACGGCCGCCGTGGTTCGCTCAACGCGCTGTTGCGGGTAATCGGGGTACAGGGCCATGTGGCGTATCCGCAGCTCGCACGCAACCCGATCCACCTGATTGCGCCCGCACTCGCAGAACTGACCGCGATCGAATGGGATAGCGGGGACGAGTATTTCCCCCCGACGAGCTTCCAGATTTCAAACATCCACTCGGGTACGGGCGCGACCAATATCGTCCCCGGTTCGCTCGAGATGCGCTTCAACTTCCGCTTCTCACCAGCCAGCCCGGCCGAGATGCTGAAGCAGCGGGTGCATCAGGTGCTGGACGCCCATCACCTGCATTACGAGATCGACTGGCAGCTCTCGGGCAACCCGTTCCTCACGCCGCGCGGCAAGCTCGTCGACGCGATGGAGGGTGCAATTGAGGCCGCCACCGGCATCAAGCCGGAACTATCGACGACCGGCGGTACGTCGGACGGCCGATTCATCGCCACGCACTGCCCCGAGGTAGTCGAGTTCGGCCCGGTGAATGCGAGCATCCACAAAGTTAACGAACGCATCGCCGTATCGGCGATCGAACCGCTGTCCGTTGCCTATCGCGGCATCATTGAACGCCTGCTTCTCGCCTGAAAGATCGACATGACCCATCACCCGGAACGCTGTGACGACGATCAGTGCGACCACGAACATCACACACACGATCACGACCCGCGCGACGAACTGGTCACCGTGCGCGATCTGCTGCGCTACGCGGTATCGCAGTTCAACCGCGCAAAACTCGTGTTCGGCCATGGCACCGAGGATGCGTTCGACGAGGCGGTGTATCTGATCCTGCATACGCTGCATCTGCCACTTGATCGGCTCGATCCTTTCCTTGATGCGTGCATTCCGTCGGATGAGCGCGCGGAAGTGCTCGCCGTCATTGACGAGCGCGTGCAAAGCCGCAAACCAGCCGCTTACATCACCGGTGAAGCGTGGCTCGGCCCTTACCGCTTCAGTGTCGACGAACGGGTGATCGTGCCGCGCTCGTACTTCGGCGAGTTGCTGCAGGATGGGTTTGCGCCCTGGATTCAGGATCCGGAAGAGGTGGAAGCCGCGCTCGACCTGTGCACCGGCAGCGGCTGCCTTGCAATCGTCATGGCGCATGTATTCCCCAACGCCAAAATCGATGCGGTCGACCTCTCCGATGGCGCGCTGGCAGTCGCCCACACCAATGTTGCCGACTACGGCCTCGAGGATCGTGTGGAGCTGATCCGCTCCGACGTATTCGAAGCACTTGGCGACCGGAGCTATGACCTGATCATCAGCAACCCGCCCTATGTCACGCAGGAAGCCATGGACGCGCTGCCGCCCGAGTACCGTCACGAGCCCGAAATGGCGCTGGGCGCAGGCGAAGATGGGCTCGATGTCGTGCGGACGATTCTTGCGCAGGCGCATGCCCATCTGAACCCGGGCGGCGTGCTTGCGGTTGAGGTTGGTCACAATCGACATCTCGTCGAAGCCGCCTGGCCCGACTTGCCGCTGACCTGGCTGAATACGGCCGGTGCCGATGAAGGGGTCTTTCTGATCCATCGAGAAGACCTTCCACACTGATCCAGACATGGCGATGAAACCCGCCATGTCGACGGTGATTGCCTAGTCCGTTAGACTGACGGACAGGTGCGCGATGCAGAGTGGCCTTCAGAACAAGCGCGCCATGCCGTAGGCAAGTTTGACGCCCCCATCGCGACCCGGACACATGATGACCACCGATCGCCCTATCCTGCTCGTCGAGGACAACCCTGACGACGAGGCCCTGACGCTGCGAGCCTTCACGAAGAACCGCATTGCAAACCCGGTAGTTGTCGCCCGGGACGGTGTTGAGGCGCTTGACTATCTCTTTGGCACGGGTCGCCACCTGAATCGCGACTTGAGCCAGATGCCTGCAGTGGTCCTGCTCGACCTCAAACTGCCTCGCATCGATGGTCTGGAGGTGCTGCGCCGCATACGCGCAGACGTGCGGACCGCCCTGCTCCCGGTGGTGGTGCTGACCACATCGCGAGAGCAGCAGGATATCCATGACGCGTATTCACTCGGCGCCAACAGCTACATCCGAAAGCCCGTGGACTTCGAACGCTTCATCCAGACCGTAGGCCAGCTTGGCATGTACTGGCTATCGCTGAACGAACCGGCCGAGGCGCCACTCGTTTAGCCAAAGCAGAACGGCAAAGAAAAAAGGCGACCGTCGGTCGCCTTTTTCATGCGCACGCCATGCTCAAGCGAGCAGCGTTTCAATTTGTGCTGCCAGTTCCTCAGGCTTCGTCGTTGGGGCGAAGCGCTCAACCACATTGCCGTCACGGTCGACCAGGAACTTGGTGAAATTCCATTTGATCGCAGTCGTACCAAGCAGACCCGGCGCTTCTTTCGTAAGGTACTTGAACAGCGGATGCGCGCCCTCACCGTTGACTTCGACCTTCTCGGACAACGGGAACGTCACGCCGTAGTTCTTCTCGCAGAACGCGCCGATTTCGGCTTCGGAACCAGGTTCCTGCGCACCAAACTGATTGCAGGGGAAACCAAGCACCACAAGACCGCGCGCGCCGTATTGACGTTGCAGGGCCTCAAGCCCTGCGTACTGCGGCGTGAAACCACAGTTGCTCGCGGTGTTAACAATCAACAGCACCTTGCCGGCGTAGTCGGCCAGATTGAGTGGCTTGCCGTCCAGCGTGCGAGTGCTGAACTCATGGATTGCTGCAGTCATCGCCTCACCCCCCGTCGTAGTGCTCAGTCTGCCTCGTCGATCCAGGTCGCCTGAATCGCCTCAAGAATCTTTTCGCCGCAATGCTTCGGGTCATCGTCGAAGCCCGGCAAGGCGATCACCCAATTCATCAGATCAACAAAGTTCACACGCAGCGGATCAACGTCGGGATGGCGCTCGCTGAGCTCAATCGCAATCTCGCGCACATCGGTCCATTTCATCGCTTGCCCTCCCTGGCCATGTTGATCGTATAACGCGGAATTTCGACCACCAGCGGCGTCGTACCAACCTTGGCCTGACACGATAGCCGGGAAGTCGGCTCCAAGCCCCAGGCCTTGTCGAGCAGGTCTTCCTCAAGCTCCTCGGCGGCTTCAAGGCTGTTGAAGCCCTCGCGGATCACGACATGGCAGGTCGTGCACGCGCAGGATTTTTCGCAGGCGTGCTCAATCTCAATGCCAGCACCGAGCAGAGCGTCACAAATCGACTCGCCCTGCGGCGCCTCGATCACCGTGCCTTCGGGGCACAACTCCACATGCGGCAATACAATCACTTGGGTCATACGTTCATACCTTCAGGTCGTCGACCTTCTGTCCAGCCAGGGCAGCTCGAATGGTCTTGTCCATTCTGCGCGCAGCAAAAGTCTCGGTCAGCTTGTTCATCGCATCGAGCGCCGACTTGATCTGGCGTGCGTCGTCACCTGCATTGAGGACAGCCAGTTCGTTAAGTGCAGCATGAATTGCGGCGCATTCGCCGGCATCGAGCAGATCTCCGTCGGCCGCCAACGCCGACTGGACCGCCTCGATCATGCGCTGTGCCTCCACCTGCTGCTCGCGCAACGCACGCAAGCGCATGTCCGCATCCGCGTGATCAAAACCTGCGCGCAGCATGCCGGCGATCTCGTCGTCCGACAGCCCGTACGAGGGCTTCACCGCAATCGACGCTTCGACGCCCGAACCCGTCTCGCGCGCCGAGACCGACAGCAATCCGTCGGCATCGACCTGAAAGGTCACACGGATGCGTGCCGCGCCGGCCGCCATCGGCGGAATACCACGCAGTTCAAAGCGCGCCAGCGAACGACAGTCGCGCACGAGCTCACGCTCACCCTGCACGACGTGGATCGCCATTGCGGTCTGACCATCCTTGTAGGTCGTGAACTCCTGCGCTTTCGCAGTCGGGATCGTCGAGTTGCGCGTGACGATCTTCTCCACCAGGCCGCCCATCGTTTCGATCCCCAGCGACAAGGGAATGACGTCCAGCAAGAGCCAGTCATCCTCGTCGCGCCGGTTGCCCGCCAACACATTGGCCTGGATCGCGGCACCAATTGCGACCACTTTATCCGGGTCGATATCGGTGAGCGGCTCGCGACCGAAATGCTGCTCGACCGCGGCGCGGATCTGCGGCATCCGCGTTGCGCCGCCGACCAGCACGACGCCCTTCACGTCCTCGACGTCGAGATGCGCATCGCGCAGCGCCTTACGCACCGGCGCGAGGGTCTTGGCGACCAATTTGGCGGTCAGCGATTCGAACTGTTCGCGAGTCACATTCGCGACCAATTCGCGCCCATCGCTCAGTACCACCCGAGCCTCTTCGGCCGTAGCACGCGACAAGGCCTCCTTGACCCGACGGCACTCGACCAACACGGCGCGAGAATCCTCGGGCCGCAGGTCAGTCGCGCCGCATTGCTCGCGCAGCCACATGGCAAGGGCCTGATCGAAATCGTCGCCACCAAGTGCCGCATCGCCGCTGGTGGCGAGCACTTCAAACACGCCGCGCGAGAGTTTCAACACAGAGAAGTCGAAGGTTCCGCCACCGAGGTCGAAGACGGCATAGGTGCCCTCGGTTTCGTTGTCGAGACCGTAGGCGATCGCGGCAGCGGTGGGTTCGTTCAGCAGCCGCAGAACGTTCAGGCCAGCCAGCCGTGCCGCATCCTTGGTTGCCTGACGCTGCGCGTCGTCAAAATAGGCGGGAACCGTGATCACCGCACCGACCAGCTCGCCGCCAAGGCGGCTCTCGGCACGCTGACGCAAGACTTTCAGAATCTCTGCGGAGACTTCAACCGGGCTCTTTACGCCTGCCACGGTGTTGATGCGAACCATGCCTTCGGCATCAACGAAATCGTACTGTTTGCTCGCACCGGCTTCGACGTCGGCCAGACCGCGCCCCATGAAACGCTTGACCGACACGATCGTGTTCTGCGAATCCGTGGCCTGATGCTCGGCAGCCTCTTTGCCGACCTGCACGCGGCCGTCAGCCAAGTAGCGAACGATGGACGGCAACAGGATGCCGCATTGCTCGCCAGGCAAACACTCCGGCAGGCTATGGCGCACCGTGGCGACGAGCGAATGAGTAGTACCAAGATCGATGCCGACCGCGAGCCGATGCTCGTGCGGGGCAGCAGACTGGCCAGGTTCGGCGAGCTGAAGAAGTGCCATCAGTTTTCCAGGGTTTCGAGAGCGCTGCCGATTTCTTCCTGCAGTCGCTCGAGGAACATCAATTGCCGCACACGTGCCGTGGCGGCGATCAAGTCACCGCGCACATCGAAATCGTCCGCCAGGGACTGCTCCATCGCCCGCGCATCGCGTCGCAATTCGCGTAGCAGATTGTCGAGTGTTGCAACGTCGCCATCCTGTTCGGCCTCTTCAACCGCCTCGCGCAATAGCATCTGGCGCATCAGGAAATCGGGTGGCATTGCCGTGTTTGACTCGATCTGCGGATCGATGCCAGCCAGATGCAGCAAGTAGCGCGCACGCGGCACCGGGCGGCGAAGAATGCGGTAGCCCTCGTTGGCGTGCGAGGCCCACTGCATCGCCACACGACGCTCGTTTTCGGCAAGGTGCGCGTAGCGATCCGGGTGGATCTTCGCCTGCACATCAAGATAGGCAGATTCCAGCACCGACGGATCGACCGTATAGCGGCGCGGCAATCCGAACAAAGAGAAGTAGTCGCCTAGAGCGTCGGAAAAGTTCATCGGATTCAGTAATGACAACGCCGCCGTGCGCATCGGTGCGCCGCGGCGGCGTCGCGCCGGTCAGGCAAGGCCAGGCTCAGACGTTGAAACTCTCGCCGCAACCGCACTGGTCCTTGACGTTGGGGTTGTTGAACTTGAACCCCTCGTTAAGACCCTCGCGGACAAAATCCAGCTCAGTGCCATCGATGTACGGCAGGCTCTTCGGGTCCACCAGAACCTTCACACCATGGCTCTCGAACACGATATCGGCCTCGTCGGCCTGATCGGCGTATTCGAGCTTGTAGGCCATGCCGGAACAGCCTGAGGTCTTCACCCCAAGCCGCACACCGACCCCCTTGCCGCGCCGGGCAAGAAAGTTGGCGACATGTTTTGCAGCGCTTTCAGACAACGTGACAGCCATGATTTCCTCAGTCGGCCTTGGGCGACGCCTCTGCATGCTTTTGACGGTAGTCTTCCACAGCCGCCTTGATCGCATCTTCAGCAAGAATCGAGCAGTGGATTTTAACCGGCGGGAGCGCAAGTTCTTCAGCGATCAGTGTGTTGCGGATATCAAGGGCCTGGTCGAGCGTCTTGCCCTTGACCCATTCGGTTACCAGCGACGACGACGCAATCGCCGAGCCACAACCGTAGGTCTTGAACTTCGCATCTTCGATCACACCGGTTTCCGGGTTGACCTTGATCTGGAGCTTCATCACGTCGCCGCAGGCCGGCGCGCCAACCATGCCGGTACCGATGCCGGCTTCGGTCTTGCCGAACGAGCCAACATTGCGCGGATGCTCGTAGTGATCCAGAACTTTTTCGCTATAGGCCATCTTCGTACTCCTCAGTATTCTTCAGTGCGCGGCCCATTGGACCGTGTTGAGATCGATGCCTTCCTGAACCATTTCCCACAGTGGGGACAGCTCACGAAGCTTGCCGATCTTCTTGTGCAGCAGATCGATCGTGTAGTCGATCTCTTCCTCGGTCGTGAAACGGCCGATCGTAAAACGGATCGAGCTATGCGCCAGCTCGTCATTGCGCCCCAAGGCGCGCAGCACGTACGAAGGCTCCAGCGACGCCGAGGTACAGGCCGAGCCCGACGACACCGCGAGATCCTTGACCGCCATGATCATCGACTCGCCTTCGACGTAAGCAAAGCTGATGTTCAGGTTGTGCGGCACACGCTGAACCATGTCGCCATTGACGTAGGTCGCTTCGATATCCGACAGGCCCTTTAGCAAGCGGTCGCGCAGCTTGCCGATGCGGGCGTTGTCCGCTGCCATCTCTTCGCGCGCAATACGGAACGCTTCACCCATACCTGCAATCTGGTGCGTAGCCAATGTGCCGGAACGCAAACCGCGCTCATGCCCACCGCCGTGCATCTGCGCTTCAAGGCGAACGCGCGGCTTGCGACGCACATACAGCGCGCCGATGCCCTTCGGGCCGTAAGTCTTGTGCGCTGAGAACGACATCAAGTCGACCTTCAGTTTTTCAAGGTCAATTTCCACCTTGCCGGTCGCTTGCGCGGCGTCCACATGGAAGACGATTCCACGCTCGCGGCAGATCTCGCCAATCTCGGCGATCGGCTGCACAACGCCGATCTCGTTATTCACGAACATCACGGAAACCACGATCGTGTCCGGGCGAATCGCCGCCTTGAACTGCTCCAGGTCGATCAAACCGTTGTCCTGCACATCGAGGTAGGTCACCTCGAAGCCCTGACGCTCAAGCTCACGGGTGGTGTCCAGCACCGCCTTGTGTTCCGTCTTCACCGTAATCAGGTGCTTGCCCTTGCCCGCATAGAAGTGCGCGGCGCCCTTGATCGCCAGGTTGTTCGACTCGGTCGCGCCAGACGTCCAGATGATTTCCTTCGGGTCGGCGTTAACCAGCGCAGCCACCTGCTCGCGCGCTTCTTCCACCGCACGTTCGGCCTCCCAGCCAAAGGCATGCGAGCGGCTCGCCGGATTGCCGAAATGCTCCGTCAGGTACGGAATCATCTTGGCCGCCACGCGCGGATCCACCGGCGTCGTCGCAGAGTAATCAAGGTAGATCGGAAACTTCAGCATTGCGTCCACTCCAGGCGGGCCGGACCCGCATCACTCATATACTCAGACCGCCACGGCGGAGAGCGTTCTTAAGCCTTGCAGCGTTTCGCCCAACGTTTTCACGAATCGGGCCAGCGCCTCATCCTGCGTGTCGCGCCCGAGGCTCACCCGGATTGCGCCACGCGCAACTTCATCCTCTACACCCATCGCCAGCAGCGTTGCCGACGGCCGCGGATCTGCGCTGGAGCAGGCCGACCCGCTCGCAACCGCAAAACCCGCACGATCCAGTTTCGCCACCAGCGTTTCGCCGTCGACATGGTCGAACGCGAAAAACGCCGTGTTCGGAAGGCGCGCAGCGCCAGCACCAAATACCCACGCCCCCAGGCTCAGAAGCGACGCTTCAAGTGCGTCGCGCTGTCGTGCAGCACGCGACGTCCATTCGTTCAACTCTGCCACCGCGAGTTCCGCTGCTGCACCAAAGCCAACAATCGCCGCGACGTTCTCGGTCCCAGAACGCAAGCCACGCTCCTGGCCACCGCCGGCAACCAGCGGCGCAAGCTCAACACGCTTGTCCAGCACCAAAGCGCCAGCGCCAAGGGGGCCGTGGATCTTGTGCGACGAGATCGTCATTGCGCTCACCGCGAGAGCCCTGAACGAAATCGGCATTTTGCCCAGCGCCTGCACCGCATCGGTGTGAAACAGCGCGCCAGCGGCGCGCGCCTCCGCTGCAAGCCTGTCAATTTCCTGCAAGACGCCGGTCTCGTTGTTTGCCGCCATCACCGACACAAGTCTCGGCGATTGCTTCATCAGCTCGGCAAACACGTCCGCACGAATCCGACCCGAGCCGTCGATGAGTGCCGTCTCGCGGCGCCAGCCCGATCGTTCAAGCTGGCGTGCGGGCTCACGAACGCACGGATGCTCCGAAGCGCCAACAACGATCAGCCCCGGTTTCATCTGCGCAGCGGCGCCCTTGATGAAGAGGTTATTTGCCTCTGAACCGCCGGAGGTAAAGACCACTTCTGTCGGATGCGCGCCAACAGCAGCGGCAACTTGCTCACGCGCACGATCGACCGCCGCCCTCGCCTGCCGACCATACTCGTGCCGGCTCGACGGGTTGCCGAAGCGCGCGTCAAGGTAAGGCAACATCGCTTCGCGCACGCGCGGATCGAGCGGCGTGGTGGCGTTGTGATCGAGGTAGGTCGGAGCGAACATGGCAGCGATCAGGCGGGGGCAATCGCCTCCGGCTTGAGCTTTTGCTTGCCCTTAGCGATACAGGCACGCTCATCGTGCAGGACCTGCTGACCTTCGGCCCGCGCGCGCTGCTGCGAAACCAGCGTGCCCAGCGTAACCGAGTGCAGATACTCGTACATGCGCTTGTTCAGATTCGTCCAGAGGTCGTGCGTCATGCAGCGGTGCTCGTCCTGGCAATTCTCCTTGCCACCGCACTGCGTTGCATCGAGCGGCTCATCAACGGCGAAGATGATGTCCGCGACCGAAATCTCGGGTGCTGGCCGGGCCAAACAGTAGCCGCCGCCGGGCCCGCGAACGCTGGCCACCAGGTTATGGCGGCGAAGCTTGCCGAAGAGCTGCTCAAGATAGGAAAGTGAGATGCGCTGACGCTCACTGATCCCTGACAAAGTCACCGGGCCATCGCCCTCGCGCAGCGCGAGGTCGATCATCGCGGTCACCGCAAAACGCCCCTTGGTTGTCAGTCTCATCGTTCGTTCCCGCACCAGTCGGCCCCTGCACACATCGGCGGGACACGACCTCAATAGTTGATCGATTTACTCAAGAATACAATTCCTGATCAAATCAGTCAACATTAGGGCACCGCGGGAGCCTTAATCGACCATCTTCGAGAGCTGGTTCGGATCGAAACGGTCGCAGGCAGCAACGTCGGCATCCAGGTCGAAGCCAGCCGCCTTGAGTCGCGCTACCAGCACCTCGAAGCGTCGGTCGGTCTCAACCGCATGATCCAGCAGACCGTGCATCGCCTTGGATACCGGGTCGTCCATGTTCTGCGTCACCCCGTAGGCGGAGAAGCCCATCTCCATGGCCTTCTCTTCTCGCGCCTGGTCGCGCGCCGACTCGATGATCCGGGCCGGGTTACCTACCGCCGTAGCCCCGGCCGGAACGGGCTTCACCACCACCGCGTTCGAACCGACCTTGGCGCCAGCCCCAACCGTAAAGCCGCCCAGCACCTTCGCTCCCGCACCGATCACGACACCCGCTTCAAGCGTTGGGTGACGTTTCGTACCGCGGTAGAGCGAGGTACCACCGAGCGTGACGCCCTGATAAATCGTGCAGTCGTCGCCAATATCAGCCGTTTCGCCGATCACAACACCCATGCCGTGATCGATGAACACACGCCGCCCAATCCGCGCCCCAGGATGGATCTCGATTCCGGTGAGCCAACGCGAAATCTGCGACACAAACCGCGCAGCCCAGTGAAACTCTCGCCGCCAGAGTGCGTTCGCAACCCGGTGGTAGATCAGCGCGTGCACACCCGGGTAACAGGTCAGCACCTCCCAGCGCGAACGGGCGGCGGGGTCGCGTTCGAGAACGCTGGCGATGTCTTCACGCAATCGCGCAAACATGGGGCTTCCTGTCAGGTTTCAGTACAAATACGGTTCGAGGTGAAATGCTAGAAATCCCGAGTATTCCGGTCAACTTTAGGCTCAAAACTCGCGAGCATGCCGCGGAGGATCGCGACTTCCTCCCGCTCGACGGCCGCACGACCAAAGAGCCGACGAAGACGGGGAATCAAACGGCGCGGCTTATCCGGGTCCAGAAAGCCGGACGCAATCATTGCACGTTCAAAATGTGCGATCAGTCGCTCAACGTCCTCATGCGGCGCCACCTCACCCAAGGCCTGCGGCAGCGGCGCCAACCGCCCTTCAAGCGCAGTTCGCCGTAACTCGTACGCGATTACCTGCACTGCGGCCCCAAGGTTCAGCGACGCGTATTCCGGATTGGCGGGAATGGTCACCGCACGCTGGCACAGCATCACTTCTTCGTTCGACAGCCCGAAGGTTTCATTGCCGAACACAATGGCCACATCACCTTGCCCTGCAAACGACAGCAACTCGCCGGAAGCCTCACTCGCCCACCGCGGCGCAGCGCACATTTCGCGGATCCGAGAGGTGAATGCTGCAGCCATCACCGTACCAGCCAGCGCCTCTTCCAAACTATCGACGACACGCGCATTTTCAAGCACGTCGGTCGCACCGGACGCGCGCGCGGTCGCCTCGGCGCTCGGGAATTCCTTGGGCGACACCAGCACAAGCTGATGCAGTCCCATCGTCTTCATCGCTCGCGCTGCCGCGCCAATATTGCCCGGATGACTGGGGCGCGATAGAACAACACGAATCCGGCGCAGCGCCAAAGGCTCAGTCATAGTAGAATGTAGGGTTTTACGAATTCGAATAGCCCGCCGTTCGCTGCGGGCCGACGACCAAGCGGCTCACGCCGCAGCAAGGCAGACGCACTTCATGCACCCGACGCTCAACATCGCCGTCAAGGCAGCGCGCCGCGCGGCCGGCATCATCAACCGCGCATCGATGGATCTCGACCAAGTCGAGGTACGCACCAAACAGCCCAACGAATTCGTTACCGAAGTCGATCGCGCAGCCGAAGCGTCGATCATCGAGACGATCCGTGAAGCCTATCCGGACCACGCAATTCTAGCAGAGGAGTCCGGCGCCCTCGGCGAGAGCGAGCACCAGTGGATCATCGATCCTCTTGATGGCACGACCAACTTCATCCATGGTTTTCCGCAGTACGCCGTGTCGATTGCGTATGCGCAAGCCGGCGTCGTGCAGCACGGCGTTGTGTACGACCCGACCCGCAATGAACTATTCACTGCCTCGCGCGGGCGCGGCGCCTTCCTGAACGACCGCCGTATTCGCGTCTCGCGCCGGATTCGCCTGAACGATTCGCTCGTCGGCACCGGCTTCCCATACCGCGCATTCGAGCATGCCGACGCGTACATGAAGATGTTCCGCGAGCTGACCGAGAAAACCGCCGGCCTGCGCCGCCCCGGTGCCGCCTCGTTGGACCTCGCCTATGTTGCCTGCGGCCGCTTCGACGCCTTCTTCGAGATCGGCCTCGCGCCTTGGGATTTTGCCGCGGCTGCGCTGATGGTTCAGGAAGCCGGTGGCCTTGTCAGCGATTTTGCTGGCGACGCCAACTACGTCAGCACCGGCAATATCGTCGCCGGCACACCGAAGGTGTTTGCCCAACTGATCCAAATCATTCAGGCGCACAAGGGCGAGTCGCTCGTCGCGTAACGATCAGCACCAGAGGGGCCGCGGAAGCGTTCGAACACGCTATAATCGCGCCCCTCAGTCACCCTGTGCGGGTGTGGCGAAATTGGTAGACGCACCAGATTTAGGTTCTGGCGCCGCAAGGCGTGAAGGTTCGAGTCCTTTCACCCGCACCATTGGTTTTATTCGTTTTTTGTACGTCGATGTACCGCGAAGTACTCTCTAGTGCTGCGGTTTTCCCCAGAGTCTTCTCCCGAATTTTCCCGCTTCGCGACCGAGCAAGCCGGCCACCGGTGCAGCGGACAGCTCCGCAGTCTTGGCGTTGTTGGCAAGGCAAGGTACGTGAATCCCACGCACGACAGCTGCTCTTTGGAGCCGCGGGCGCTTTAGCACCCGCCGGGCGCCTCTCGCCCGCCAAGCACATACGTTGGGCATTTCTGTTTGGCCAATGACTCACTCGACAAGAGCGCCCTAAAGGGATTCGAGTTGGAACGTCATCAGGCTGATCGCCTCCGCCAATAGATTGCGATGCCTGTCAGAGGCCCGCGTTCTGCTTCTAGGCGCGGGCGCGCGATAAATACCTGACCGGCGTCAGCCTGGAGGGGCGAAAAGCCGGACAGGCTGCTCTGCAGGACGGACTCTCGCCACGCGCCACGATCATCAAAGGTGCTCTTCAATGACACAGGCCTGCTCATCGAACTCACTGAGGTTCTGATTGACGCGGACCGAATGACGTCGGGCAGCCCCCGCGACGTCGCTCGCCCAGAGGCCCCCCGTCAGGCATGGGATTGGAGTTACACGCCATGTGCCTCGTCACGGCGCATCACCCCCGAGCTTCGTAACAGCAAGCTAGGTGTCCTCGTTCCAAAGCCCTGCTCGACCACATCCAAACGCTCGATCCTAAGGGCGACCAGCATCAGCCGCCCGATCGCGAAATCCACGCATATCCTCGAAGCCCCAACCGGCCGTCGCGCGCGGCTCCTCCCTTTTTTTGCGCCACGCAAGCGCGCACCGTTACACGGCTGACGATACGGCGGTCGCGCTGGAAGCATCGCTGCCCTGGGCACGCACATCGGACCGCCCTTCGATTCGGTGCGACGGCTGCTGACCGGCCGCCTTGCTCCCGCCGAGATCATCATCTTGATGGATCGCTGTCGCCTCGGTGCCGCGTCGCTGCGCGAGCTCTACGAGGCCCTCCGAGCCAGCTCCAACCCGAAGTCCTTACTGGAGACAGTCCATGCACGGCGATCTGAACGAAGCAGAACGCGAGATGTTCGAGATGCAGGCCAAGCGCTGCAGCGCCAACGGGCCGGTCATCGATAGCGGCCACACGAAAGGCCATCCGCTGACGCATCCGCGCTGGACGCGCACGCTGGCCGATGGGCGAGTGATCACTTTGACTGAGCTGATTCAATTCGGGACCTACGATGGCATGCTGTGTGGCCTGCCCGGTCAGATCCGGGATGAGATCGAATATCGCGGCAAGGAAGCTCTGCGCAGCGCGCGCGGCCGGTTACCGCCCCATTTCGGAACGCCTGTATTGCTGACGCCTCAGCGCTTCGTGGGGGAGGTCACGCGAAGCGACGGGAGTAGCGAGCGCTGGCAGCGCGTCGGCTTTATCACATGCATCGGGGTGTGAGAATCGTCCGAGGTCGCACGTGACCAGGGCGGGTGTTACTCATCCCTCGCGGCTGTGTGGTTCCAGGATGCCATCGGTGTTCCGACCGAGCCCTGGGTGCTCACGCGGATCGATGCGCTGGACTGGACTAGACTCGCCTGGGACTGGACGCCCTGATCGCCAGGGCGCCCGACTTTCATCACCGACCGTCCGCCGAAGACAGCGATGCCTTTCACGCCCTTCCACCTTGGCCCCGGCATCACGCTCAAGCGCGTGGCAGGCCCGCGCATGAGCCTTGCAAGCTTCACCTGCGCACAGATCCTGATCGACCTGGAACCGGGCATCGGCATGCTACGTGGCGCGAGCGTGCTGCATGGTTATTCGCATACCCTGGCCGGCGCCTTGCTGATCACGCTGATCTGTGTCGCCATCAAACGATGGCCGGAACGCGCATTGGGCGTCCGCATCTCAGCCCGCTCGGCGCTGGCCGGGGCCTTGGCCGGCACGCTGAGCCACCTGCTGCTCGACGGTATCGTGCATCAGGACATTCGGCCATGGTGGCCACTGACCGAGGCCAATCCGCTGCAAGGCGCGTTGTCGTGGGAAGGCACGGAAGCGCTGTGCTTGGTGCTCGCGTTGCCCGCGCTCTTCTGGATCCCTGAGGGCTGGCGACGCCTGCGAGCGATGCCGTGGCGATGACGGATCAAGCGAACACGAACTGAGAGGCACAGCGATGTCCCCGACCCTTGACGGAAAACTGGTTGTCGCCATTTCCTCGCGCGCGCTTTTCGACCTGGAATCAGAGAACGCGGTCTTTGAAACGGGTGACGATGGCGCCTATCGGGCCTTGCAGCTCGAACGCCTCGACGATCCCCCGCCGACCGGGGTCGCGTATCCGCTGGTGCAAAAACTGCTGCGTCTGAACAGCGCGTCGACACAGCCGGTGGAGGTGGTGATCGCGTCGCGCAACGACCCGGTCAGTGGCCTGCGCATCTTCCGCGCCGCCAAACACTACGGGCTGTCGATCGAACGCGGCATCTTCACCCGCGGGCGCTCGCCGCACCGCTACCTCGCGCCGCTCAATGCCTCCCTGTTCCTCTCGGCCAATCCGCAGGACGTGCGTGCAGCCTTGCTCGCTGGCTATCCGGCCGCCCAGGTCTATCCCGCCTCCGCCGCCGATGCGGCGCGCAACCCGGACGAGATCCGCATCGCCTTCGACGGTGACGCGGTGCTGTTCAGCGATCAGGCCGAACGGGTGTTCAAGGGTGAGAGCCTGGCGCGCTTTGTCGAGCACGAGGTGATCCGCATCAACGAGCCGCTGCCAGCGGGACCCTTCAAACCTTTCCTCGCCGCGCTGCATGGCTTGCAGTCGCGTGCGCGCGAAAACACCGTGCAGATTCGTACCGCACTGGTGACCGCCCGCAGCGCCCCGGCGCATGAGCGCGCGATCCGCACCCTGCTGCACTGGGGCATCGAGGTCGATGAAGCCTGCTTTCTCGGCGGTCTGCCCAAAGGCCCCTTCCTCAAAGCATTCGAACCGGACTTTTTCTTCGACGACCAGGCGGGCCACTGCGAAAGCGCAGTCAGCGCCGGCCCGACCGGGCAAGTGCTTTATGGCATCGCCAACGAAACAGACGCCTGACCAAGCAGTCAGCTCAAGCTCGCGCGAGCGCAGTCGTTATCCCTCCCATGCCGAGCAATCTGATGTCCCCCCAACTCATACGCCACCGCCGCACGTAGCCAATGCTCCGCTCGGCGCACCTACCTTCCGTTTTCCCACCGCAGACCATGCCGACTGATCGCCTCGCCCCTGAAGGCACATTGACCACCGACGCCCGTCACCCTCAGCTCACCGATACCGTCGAAGCCCTCCTGACGGCCGGACAGTTCGATGCCGCCGAAGGCGCTCTGCACCACACGCGAGCGGAAGCATCGGCAGCGCATCGCATCGCGATCGAATTCGGCCAATCCTTGTTCGATCTCGCGCTGGGAAGGCTGCGGCGTGCGCGCGACGCCGCCGGGCGCGCCGTCGAGGCCGCCCAAGCGGCGCAAGACCTCACTACCGAAATCAGCGCGCTGGCGGTTCAGTCGCTGGCGAGCGCCCGTATCGGGCAGCCGGTGGCGTCACTCGAGCTCGCGCTGCTTGCCACCGAACTGGCTGCACGCACGCCATCCGGCCAATGGACGCTGCGCGCCGACATCGCGTTGGCCCATGCCTACCTGTGGAACGCCAACGTCGCGATGGCGCGCCGCACCCTCCAGCGGATTGCCGAACGCTCCGCCACCGATCCGGCACTGGCCGCACCGGCCGAACTTGCCGAACTGTCTGCCTGGATCGCATACCGAGACTGGATCGATCTGCGCGCGTGGCCGCAAGCCGCACGCCCCGAACTGACCGATGACACACCGACGCCCGCCGCGGTGCGACCAGGGCCGTCGCCGAAGTGCGTTTTCCCCGGGCAGCAGGCGACGGTAGATTTGATGGCGCGCTTTCAGCTGAGTTTGCGGGCGATCAAAGGTGACGCCCCCGACGCCGCTGACGCGACAGGTCACGAGGCTATATCGCGCCGCACTTCCAATAGCCCTGAGGCGCTGCCTGCCTTGCTCGATGCGCTCATCGGTATCGAGCGCGGGTACCTAAGTCGCAGCACCGATTCGATCCGCGATCACCTCTCAACGGCATGCATTGCTGCCAATGCGCTGGAGAGCGAGGCGCTGGGCGTGCTCGCGCGTCAGGCCGCTGCATCGGCAATGCGGGCGCTCAACGCCCGGGACGTCGCATTCGAAGTGATGCTTGAACTGACGCAGATCGAGCAGCAGCGCCTGAACCGCGACCTGAGTGAGCGCCGACTCGCGGCCACCACCCTGATCGAAGCGCGCACGAACGCGCAGGCCAACCGGGCGCTGCGGGCACATACGCTCGAACTCGAAAAGCTCGCCTATGAAGACAGCCTGACCGGCGTTGCCAACAAGCGCCGCTTCGAGGACAGCATCGGTGAATGGCTCGCACAGGCGCACGACGCAGGTGAGCCGTTCTCGGTCGCGCTGATCGATCTGGACCGCTTCAAACAGATCAATGATGTGTTTGGCCATGAGATGGGCGATCTGGTCCTCAAGGAAGTTGGGGCGGTGCTTTGCGCCAATGTGCGCGAGCGCGATCTCGCCGCCCGTATCGGCGGCGACGAGTTCGCCCTGCTCTTTCGCGGCACGACGGATGAAGTGGCACGTCTCATCTGCGACCGCATCGAAGCGCAGGTGCGTAGCCGCGACTGGGCGAAGGTCAGGACCGGCCTACGCGTGAGCCTCTCCATCGGCGTCGCCGAGGCCCAGTCGGCTGACAATCCGAAGTCCTTCCTCAAGCACGCGGACGAAGACATGTACCAGCGCAAGCGCGCTCGCAAGCACCTGTATGGCGCCTACCGCGACCGCGACGAAGAGGCTGTTTCGCCGATCCAGATCGAGAGCGTGGCCCGCCGGCTTCAGGCAGCCGAGACCGTGACGATACTGGTCGGCTCCGGATACGCAATCAGTCAGAACGGCCTGGCCCGCGGAGAGAACTTCTACGCTTGGCGGAGCGCAGACCGCAAGCGCTTTGCCAGTGCGGCCGCATTTCACGCTGACCCGACCGGCTTTCTGGCACATTGGAACGGTCTGCGCACCGAACTTAAGCAACACCCGATACCCGCGCTCTTCAGCGAGGTCCAAAAGCTCTATCGCACACTGGGCTGCCCATGGATCATGACCGAGCGCACCGACGAATGGCTGCAGCGCGCAGGGGTGCCTGCGCCGATTGAACTCTTCGGTTCCCTTTTCAAGGATTCCTGCGGCGAATGTGGCGCACCGCTGAGCGACAGTGCGACTACATGCCACCATTGCAGACGCTACGCGCCGTGCCGCAGACCGGCGATCACGCTGCTCGATGAACTTCCTTATGACATGGCCCTGAACGAGGCGCAACTGCGGGCAAAGCGCTCTGACGTTATCTTGGTGGTGGAAAGTGATATGACGCTCACCCCGACGCGGTCTCTGATCGAGAAGGCTCGGTCGCGCGGCGCGATCATCGTGATGCTCGGCTCCGGGCCGCGGGCGAGCATGGATCTAGTCGATGAGTGTGTGCTCGGGGGCTCGATGCACGTCGTGAAGCGCCTGGCCGAGCGCCTCGCGCGGCCGGCGGCTCCGATGCCATCCCTTGGACAACTGAGTTCCAACGGGGCCGCTGCACACGCTTTCCTGGTGGGATACGGCAAGGATCATGCAGGCCGCTCGCTCCAGCGCATCCTGGAGATGTCGGACCTTGACTACTGCACCGCACCGGACCTGGCGGGATGGCAGTTTCCGCTGCCTCGAAAGGGGCGCAATTGCCCCTTGGGCCCGGCACCGACGCCGGAAGACTTCGCGATCTTCGCGCAGGACGCCGCGGTCATCGACGCCATGCGACGCTCGTTTGCACGCACGCTGGCGGTACTTGGCCTCGATTGGGTCGAAGGCGAAGTGTGCAAAGCCGGCAACTGGGAGCGCCGCTTCGACTGGTGGGCCAACCGCAGCGGCGATCACGACTACCGTATCTCGCGGATGATTGAGTCGCTCTCCCTGGTCGGTCTGAAAGCGGAAGCGAGCGCCGTCGTACGCTTCATGGAACAGGAGTTGCCGAACCACCGCTACCACGACGCCGCGACAACGCTCTGGCACTGGAAGGACGCATTGGTCGTGGATGTCCGGTAGGCGTCTGCACTCACTACGCATAACAAGGGCATTACGAGGTCGCTCTGGCTTCAACTCGCGCTCATGGGCGTCCTGTTCGTCGGGGCGTTCCTGCGCTTCATTGGTCAGACATCCTTTGGTCTAGCGCTCTGGTTCGCGCTGATCGCGGGCTTCCTCCCGTCCGGTTGGCAGTTCTTGGGGCGCTACTTTTCTCCGAGCGGTGGCTACTACTCACCACTGATGCGGTGGATCAAATTCGCTGTCCAAGCATTCGCAGTAGGGCTCATCGGCGTCGTGGTGGGACCCATCATCCTGCTCGCGCATCTGGCGCGATTTCCGCACCGTGCGCAGCGCGAAGAATGCCCTGGCCCATCACACGCAGGCGGACTGATATCTCGTGGGGCCGGAGTCGGCCCCCGTCCTCGGCAAGTAGAGTGACGTCACAAAACCGTATCGGACTCAGTCCGGGCACGATATGGCGTTCATCATTGCGGATCGCACCCAAGCGATAATATTAAAGTTATCTGTGTCGCGGTTGGCAGACCCCAAGTTGGCGAGTCGGGCACCCGAGGAAGCGTAAACTCCCGCCGCTTCTTCTGCCGAGAGGCATCACCAAAGACCTTCATTGTGTCCGGGGGACCATGGCCTCCCGGGAACCATCTGCCTCTCTCGTATGAACCTTCTGACGTCACCATGACCCCTAGCGAGCCTCGATTCAAACCGACCAATTTCCCGCCGACTGACGAGCAGTTGGCGATCCAGACGCACCGAGAACGGAAAGTGGTTGTGGTAGCGGACGCAGGTGCAGCGAAGACCACGACCTTGGCGCTGCGACTCGCAGAGTCGCTGCGGCGCCAGGTCGCGCCAGAGCATCTGCTCGGTCTGACCTTTTCGGATGAGGCAGCCGCAGTGCTGCGTGGCCGTCTCGAGGAAATCGGCGTCGCTCCGACGCTCGCCCGGCATGTTCGGATCCAGACGTTCCGTGCTTTCGCCCTTCAGGTGCTCGCTGACCAATTCAACGATCGCGCGCCGGTTCGTGATCGGCCAGAGGAGTTGGCTCCCATGGTTCGCGAAGCGGTTCGCCACGTGCGCCGGCGTGCGGAGGCAAGATGTGTCGCAATCAGTTCGGCGCTACCCGAATACAACGCTCAGATCGCCGAGTTCCTCGAGATCTCCCAATTCCTGAAGGCGCAGATGTATGGGCTCAATGACGCTGATGAAGAGAACGCCGAACCCATTGAGGAGCACGCGCGCGAGCGTGACATCGATCCGTTCCTGTTGAGACTGCACGTTGAGGTAGAGCGCCAGCGCCGTCTCGTCGATGTGATTTGGCGGACATCTGAGGACGCCGTCTTCGATTTGGTTCGTCTACTCGATCAGTCCGCGTCCAGCGCCCTGCCAGCGTTCCGCGTCATCGTCATCGACGAGATGCAGGACATGAACCCGATCACCGCCCGATTGGTCGAGCACATGGAGCGCGCACCGCGCACCTTCATCACGGCGGCTGGTGACTTCGATCAGGTCATTCATAGCCGTCGCGGTGCGACCGTCGACTTCGTCATGTCATTAGTGAATGCCGCTGGCGTCGAGCGAATGCGACTGAGCAAGACGTTCCGTCATGGGCCTGCGATGACCCACGCTACCGCGTACAAGAAGACAACGCCCACGGAGTCAGGGCGCGTCGTTCGCGCCGACATCTGGGTACGCGAATACGTGGCATCCAACCCGGCGACTGCTGCCCCACACGTTGTGAAGGCGATCAGGGCTTGGCGCAAGAGTGACGAGGCAAACAGATCGGAGGACCAGGCTGTCATCCTGCGCAGTCCGCATCTGTCGATTGAAATCGAGAGCGCGCTGATGACCGAGGGTATCGCGTACCGCTGCGAGGGATTCGACTCTTACTTGGTCAGACCCGAGACACTCGTGCTGCGTGGCATCGTGGCTTATGCGCTCAAGGCCCCCAACTTGTTGAGGATCACCTAAAACTGACCCAGCGCGATCATTGAAAATTGACCCACCCTGCAAGGCTACCCGAGGGGGCCTTGGTCTGTGAAAGTCAGTTGTTCCTGCGGTTCGGTTTTTCCTCCTTTTCGTTTCTTGGATGATGCGGCGCGAAGTGCGTCAGCGGTGGTTGTGCTGTGCCGGAAGCGCCAGGAATCGTTGCCCGTCTCCACGATGTGGCAGTGATGGGTGAGGCGATCGAGGAGCGCCGTGGTCATCTTCGCGTCGCCGAACACGGAGCCCCACTCGGAAAAGCTGAGGTTGGTGGTGATCACAACGCTGGTGTGCTCGTAGAGCTTGCTCAGCAGGTGAAATAGCAAGGCGCCACCCGCCTGGCTAAACGGCAGATAGCCGAGCTCATCGAGGATCAGCATGTCGGCGTACATCAGCCGATGCGCGATCTGTCCGGCCTTGCCGGCTGCCTTCTCCTGTTCGAGCGCGTTCACCAACTCAATCGTGGCGTGAAAGCGCACCCGCTTGCCGTGTCGCTGCACCGCTTCCACGCCGAGCGCGGTAGCCAGATGCGTCTTGCCGGTGCCGGGACCGCCAATGAACACCACGTTGTGCGCGGCTTCGGTGAAGGCCGTGGTGTGCAGCGTATCGAAGAGGGCTTGGTCGACGCGTGCGGCCGCAAAATCAAAGCCCGCCCGATCGCGATGCGCCGGGAAGCGCGCCGCACTCATCTGATAGGCGATCGAACGCACCGTGCGTTCGGCCGTTTCAGCTTCGAGCAGTTGTTCGATGAGCGCCTCGGGGCCGAGCGCAGCATGCTGGCAGCGGGCCAGCAGTTCCGGCCAGTTGGCCGCCATGCCATGGAGTTTGAGCGCCTTCAGGCGCATCACAATCGCGTTGCTCATTGCAGCCCTCCGCGCAGTCGGTCGTAGCGATCCACATCGGCCCGCGGCTCCTCGCTGAGGGTCAGCACCAAGGCGGCGGTTGATACATGCTTGGGCGTGCCCTCCTTGAGCCGCGCGAGCACGTTGAGGACATGCTCGGCGCTGGGGCGGCCGGCCTCCAGCGCGAGTTCGGCCGCGACCAGCACGGCGTCGAGCCCATGGATCGGCACGGCCGCGAGCACCTGCGCCATCACGCGATCTCCCCCGGCGTGGCGCAGCAGGTGACGCTGCAGGCGCTGCAGCGCCTCGGGCATGACGCGAAACGGTGCGCCGTTGCGCAACGCACCGGGTTTGGTCTGCACCAGGTCGATGTAGTGACGCCAGTCGTAGCGCGTCTGATCGCGCTCGAAACAGCGCGGATGACGCGCGACTTCGATGCCACCTTCGGCGATCAGCGCGAGCTCTTCCGGATAGATGCGCAGGCTCAACACGGCATTCACGTGTGCGGTCGGCACGCTATAGCGATTGCGCTGGAAATGAATCAGCGCGGTGTGCGAGACGCGTACCGGGTGTTCGATGTAGCCATCGAAACGTTGGGCGAGCGGCAGCAACTGGGCGCGCTCATCCTGCAGCACGTCGGCGACAGTCAGCAGCGGCCAGTCCGGATGCGCAGTGTCTTCCCAGCTCTGGCGACAACGCGAGGCGAGCCAGTCGTTCAGGTGCGCCAGATCCGGCCAGCGCTGCTCGGCCGCCTCGCGCCAGATCGTGCGTCGCTGATCCTGGACGTTCTTCTCGACAATCCCTTTCTCCCAACCGCTGGCGCGGTTGCAGAACTCGGGCTCGAACAGGTAGTGCGAACACATCGCGGCGAAGCGTGCATTCACCGCACGCGCTTTGCCGACGCCGACCTTATCGACAGCCGTTTTCATGTTGTCGTAGATGCCGCGCCGCGGCACACCACCGAAGGCGCCAAACGCGCGTGCATGCGCATCGAACAACATCTCATGGCTCTGGCTCGGGTAGGCGCTAAGCCAGAACGCACGCGAGGCGGCAAGCTTGGTATGCGCGACTTCCAGGCGCCGACGCAGGCCGCCGATGAAGACGTACTCGCAACTCCAGTCGAACTGGAAGGCTTCCCCGAGTTCGAAGGCGAGCGGCACAAACGCCGCACGCCGGGGCGCGGCCGCCTGCGCTTCGCGCCAGCGGCGCACCCATACCACCACGCGCGGGTAGCTGCCGCAATAGCCCAACGCCTGGATCTGCTCGAAAAGCGCTTTGGCCGTACGACGCTCGCGCACCGGTCGATGCGCATCGGCGCGCAGCGCCGCTTCCAATTGCTCGGCCCACGGCGCGACCACGCTGGGGCGCTCGCGCTTCGCGTACCTCGGTTCGGTTACGCCCTCCTGGCGCAACCACTCACGCACGGTGTTGCGCGACAACCCCGTGCGACGACTCACCTCGCGGATGGACAGTCCATCGCGCAAATGCAGCCGCCTGATCTTGGCCAACATGCCCACGCTGATCACTCCTGTTTCCCCCGCTCAGCTCAGAGCGGGACAGTGTCTCTACGTGGGTCAGTTTTCGGCGATCGCGGACCCTATAAGTGGGTCAGTTTTTGGTGATCCTCAACACCTAGACGGCATCGCCCGGCTGCAGGTTCCCCAACGTGATCTGCTTAAGGTCCGCGCGGGCGCCACTTACCAGCGCCGCGCGTTGCCCCTCGGAAATCGCTGCCTCGTAGCCCGCCGCTGCCTAGCGACGAGCCTGCACCAACCCGCTCAAGCAACGCTCGCCGATCGTAAGCTCCAGGTCCACCCGCGACCCAACCCTGAGCGACCCCAGACGCCGCGGCGTCTCGGGACCATCAGGCGCGCCGCCGTCGAGTAACTCGGCAATCCGCTAATGTGCGATGCCTGCCTCAGTCCAGCGGCGGGTCTATAGCAAAGATTTAGGAGAAGCTGGTCGTATTACCCGCCACGGCGCTAGCCGTGAAGACGGCTATGGACGGTACCTCGACGACTAGCTAGACAGCCCACCCCTATGCAGCGATTCGCGCACAGTAACGGGGGGAATGCTAGCACTCCTATCCGCAGAGGCCCTGCGCAATTCGACCGTTCAGGTTTCCCCACCGATGAAGTGCCCGCACCAATTGGGATGCGCCGGTTGGACGTCAAGAGAAGCTTCGGCGCAGCGGTTGCCTCGATCTAGGGTGTTGGCTCGGGGTTGTCTGACAGAGGTCGACGATATCTACAATGGACTCCGCGTCAGTTCTTGCTTGCACTGATCGGCGCAGCGATCATCCGAGCGCGACCAGCCCACCCAATCACGCTGACGGTGCGTCTTAGCGCGACAGGCGCTCGATCGGTTCTATTTGAGAGAGTCCGACCTCCTACGCCCCTGAAACGCCCCAGTTTCAAACACGTCGGCGTAAGACGGCTATCTGCACAAGCGCAAGCTGGCCTTCACCATGCTGACCGGCATGATCCATTCGATCTAGCGTAGCCACCGTGGGCGAGCGAGGCCGCCCTGGGCCAGCGCGGACAACTCGGGCCTGCGCGCCAGCTTGGGTCAGCTTGGTCGATTTTGGCCAGCGTGGTCCATTAGGCCAGCAAGTTCTGTGGGGTGCTTCGTGTTCCGTCTCCAGCAATCGCTTCACGCGATGAAGATTTCGCATACGAGCGGATAACTATTTGGCATAGTTGCTGGTGCCGCTCGCCCTAGAATCCGCGCTGCTCCCGCTCTGACACGCAAAGCTGCTCTCTACCCGTGAAGCACTGTTGGTTCGGCCGTGGTTTGGGTCGGCCGGCGTTGAAAGCCCGCGCTCCAGAGATGGGGGCACCTAAGTATCACGCGCTCGCGCTGAGCGCCCACTGACTGCCGATCAACATGCCGAACTACCTGCTCGGAAGCGCGCCGCCGAAGATCAAGCCGGACCCGGGCTCCGGGGCCTGGTGCAGCGCCCCGCAAACGGCGCAGTACCTGCTCTACAAGCGCGCCTTGGAGATGGCGATGGACACGCACGGCCTGGATGTCACGATTGGCGTCGATGCGGTCCGTCACATGCGGCACTACCTCAACAACACGGGCAACGACTACACGCTGAACATGCCCGAGTTGCTGGGCAAGTCTGCGCAATTGCGCAGTCAGTTCGACAGCGAGTTGGCCTTGGCCAAAGCGTTCGCCCAAACCCTGCGGCCTGGCCGCCAAGCCATCACCTCCGGTGCGCTCGGGCATGGCTACTTTCGCCAGCGCGACGACACGAACCTGTTCTTTGCGATTGGCGGCTACTCCTACTGGGGTCAAGGCGCTGTGCAGATCGATGCCGCTGAGAAGGACGAATTCGCGTACACCCTGGACTTCGACTTCCACTTCTATGACCGCTACAACTGGGACGGCGGCAAGTCGGTTCGCCTCGCCGGCATCACGATCACCGACGAGGCGATGCAGAGGTTTCATCAGCAGTGCTACGCGAAGGAGTTTGATGTCCGTGGCGTACTTCGCAAGCGGGTCGCCTGGAGAGCGCCGCGCCCAGTCTTCGCACCGGAGACCGTCGGCAAGTCCAGTAAGACGGTGACCCCCAAGCCCGCTCTGGGCGCTAAATCCTCCAACCCGTTTGCCATCCTGATGCAATGAGTGATGCCATGCCGCGTGGCCATCGCTTACTGGCCGCTGCCAGCCTTGCGCTGCTCCTTATTGCCTTTGCACTCCTTGCCATGGCGTGGCCACCTGCGCAGCGCTACCAGAACCTGATCGCAGTCAGCTGGGGAGACGGCACCCAAGGCAAAGCCCTCTACGGTGCCTACGTCTACGCCGAGCCTGATGGTGCTGGCGTGCGGGTCACAGCCACTGTCTATGTCGGGCGCCCGACGCTCTGGCAGAGCTATGAGCACACGCCGATCGTGCTGGGTACCGCCGCCGACGACATTGAGGCCGTAGCGCGCTGGGGGCACATTGCATGGTCGGAACAAGGCGTCACGTTTGGCACCGGTGCGGACGCACGCACGATTCCGCGTCTCGACCTGGAAAGCCACCGCTGACGCGCACGCCTACGTATTCGCCCTTCGGACCTCGTCAATGACTGTCTACGACTCTGCCATCGCAGCGACGCTCGCGTCCTTGCTCGGCGCACAGCATAAGCGCATCCTCACGCTCGCTTTCCCCGGCAATGACGGCCCGGCGGCGCAACTGCTCGCCAATCAGCTCAGTGCCACCGAGCGCATGTCGCGCGACTTCGAGTTCGTGGCGGAAGTACTCTCGGACGATGCCTCGCTCGAACTCAAGGATCTGATCGGCAAGCGCGTCACACTTTCGCTGGTGCGTGAAGATGGCAGCCTGCGTCATTTCAATGGCCATGTGTTCGAGTTCAGTCTGGAGCGGGTAGACGGCGGTCTGGCCTTCTACAAGATGGTATTGCGGCCGTGGCTCGCGTTCCTGCGCCACCGCTTCGATCACTACCTGTTCCATGACCAGAACCTCGAGGCGCAGCTCAACGCCATCTTCGGTGACTATCCCCAGCAGGATTGGCGCTTGAGGGTGATCGGTGCGGATGCGCCGATGACCTTCGCCTGCCAGGCCGGAGAGAGTGACTACAACTACGTGCATCGCCGACTCGAAGCGCGTGGCTGGAGCTATTGGTACGAGCACCGGGCCGATGGCCACACCTTGGTGATCGGTGACGACACCACGCAAGTGTGTGAAGCGATCGACGGCGAGCCCTTCATGGTCTGGCAAGCCGAAGGCGGCTCTCAAGACGACGACGGGATTGCCAACCTCACACCGGTACGCCAGGTCGCCTCAACGCGCTACAGCGCCCGCAGCTTCGACTTCAAGAACCCGCATCCGCTTAGCGCCGACGTGCCCACGCTCAACCAGCAGGGCGAGCTGCCCGCGATGGAAGTATACGAATACGCCGGCGCCTACGGGTTTCAGAACAGCGGCGAAGGCGATGCGTTGGTCAAGCTGCGCATGGAAGAGATCGAGGCCGCCACGAAGCGGTTTGAGGCAAGCGGCAACGAACGCTATGCCCAACCCGGGCGGCACTTTACCTTGCGTGGTCACTTCGACTTCGGTGCCATCGGCAGCGGCGGCACCGACGCCCAGTTGCTGATCCTCGACACCTACCATCACGTCACCAACAACTACGAGATGGCCGCCCACGGCGGCGACAGCACGCCGGCCTATCGCAACGTCTTCACCTGCCTGAGGAAGAAGATCCCCTGGCGCCCGGGCCGCGGCTACAACAGCGTCGAGCCCAAAGTCTACGGGCTGCAGACCGCCACGGTGGTCGGTCCCGCCGGGGAAGAGATCTACACCGACGAATACGGCCGCGTGCGCGTGCAGTTTCATTGGGACCGCGAGGGCGGCTACAACGAGAAGAGTTCCTGCTGGCTGCGGGTCGCCACCGCCTGGGCGGGGGCGAACTTCGGCATGACCAGCATTCCGCGCATCGGCACCGAAGTCATCGTGCAATGCCTCGATGGCAACCCCGATCGGCCGCTGATCACCGGCATGGTGCCCAACGCCGAAACGATGGCGCCCTGGAGTCTTCCCGCCAACAAGACGCAAAGCGGCATCCTCACGCGCTCCACGCCGAAAGGCTCCTACGAGAACGCCAACGCGATCCGCTTCGAAGACAAGAAGGGCTCGGAAGAGCTTTGGCTGCACGCCGAAAAAGACCAGCGCATCGAAGTCGAACACGACGAGTCCCACTGGGTCGGTCATGACCGAGCCAAGACCATCGACAACAATGAAACGGTGCACGTTAAACACGACCGCACCGAGACCGTCGACAACAACGAAACCATCACCGTCCACGGCAACCGCACCGAACGCGTCGATCACAATGAAACGATCTCGATCGGCGACAACCGCACCGAGGATGTGGGGCAGAACGAGACCACCAGCATTGGCGCCAACCAATCGGTTTCAGTAGGTCAGTGCAAGACCGAAACGGTCGCGATTGCCAAAGCGCTCACCGTGGGTGCAGGCTATGCGGTGACGGTCGGTGGCGCGATGAACACCGCAGTCGGCTTGGCTCAGCTTGAACAGGTCGGGCTCTCGAAGAGCACTACCGTCGGCAAGAAATACAGCATCAACGCCGGAGACGAACTGGAGATCACGGTCGGGCAGGCCAGCCTGGTCATGAAATCCGACGGCACCGTGCTCATCAACGGTACGCGTTTTGATTTCAGCGCCAGCGGTGCGGTTCAGATCAACGGCAAAGACGTAGACATCAACTGAGGCTGCCATGGAATTTCGCAACCTCACGCCATTCGATGCGCTCTGCTTTGCCTCGCTCGATGCCCAAGATACGCCGCACCGAACCATCGTGATGCGGGTGGGCTACCGCATCACGCTCGACGCACAGGGCGCAACCGTGCTCACTCCGATGGATGAGGATGCGGTACCGCTCTGCATCCAGGACGAATGCTTCGAGGCGCTCAACACCAGCAGTCCGCGCCAGGAAAGCGACCTGGCGCCGTACAAACCGGCTTGCGACATCATTGTGATCGGCAGTGCCCATACGCCGCAGGACCACCCGCAGCCCCAGGTGCGCGTCAATTGCCGGATTCAGCGCCCGGATGGCGCGATGCCTATTCCTGAGCGACCGCGCGGGCTCAACCCCTTGATGGCTCCCTCAACCGAAGCGCTTGATGCCTGGAAGGATGCCAAGCAACGCGCCCAACGGACGCCCAAACCCGGCGAGGTGCTGCTCGACAAAACCCTGATCGTGACTGGCGAGCGATCCTTTCGGCGCCTGCCCTGGCCTCTTGCCCCGCTCGGCAAACTCGTGCAGATCCTGAGCTTGGGCGTCATGAAGCCCACGCCGTGGCGTCTGACCGCTCCGAAACCCTTCACCACCTTGCCGCTGCGGTACGAATACGCCTGGGGCGGCCAGAGCCGGATCAACGCCGGCGAGGCAGCAGCCAAGCGCGTCCCGAAGAATGCGCGCCTGACGCCGACGCAGCGCGCCGAGCATCCGGATGCCCAGGCGCCCGAGACTCAACAGGCCATTGCGCACGACGCGTGTGAGTACAACCCACTCGGGCATGGTGCCGTCAGCAGCTGGTGGTTGAAAGCCACACGCACGCGCAGCGTACCCGCACCACGGATTGAACGGCCAAGCGCACGGGTGAGCGCCAGAGACTTCTGGCGGCACGCACAGAAGCCTAGCGCGACACCTCCCACCGCATGCCAGCCTGCAGGCTTCGGCGCCCTGGCCCGGCCTTGGCAACCGCGCCGCGCGCTCGCTGGCACCTACGATCAGCACTGGCTCGACACACGCCACCCCAACCTGCCCGAGGATTTTGACTTTGGCTACTGGAACTGCGCCCCCGACGATCAGCAAGTGCCCTATCTCGTGGGGGACGAACAGCTCAGCTTCACCAACCTTTCTGCTGCCGACACACCGGGCGTGCAGCGCGATCAGAACGGCAACAGCGTGCTGCGCTGCGCGCTGCCGCGGCACCGTGCTTTCGTGCTGACGCGCTGGCACGACGGCCTCTTGCTGCCGCTGCCCATGCGCATCGACACGCTCATCGCCGACCTCGATGCCCAGCGCATTGATCTGGTCTGGCGCCTGGTCTTACCAGAGTCCTTGCCGATTCGGGTCGCAGAAACCCGCTACGAGGTCAATCCGCAAGCCCCCCTGGTGCGCATGGCCAAACCCCGCACAGAGGAACGCGTTCATGGCTGATCAAGTCATCGCGCGCAAAGATACGCAATGGTTGGTCGTGAGCCTCGCGCCCGACGTGTGCAAAACACCGATCGGCAACAGCACTCCTCCGATTCCCTATCCGGTAATCGCCAAGCTGGGTGACGCCGTGGCGGTGGTACCCAATGTGCGAGCCAATGGGGCACCGCTGGTGGTCTTTGACCAAAGCAAAGTGCCCAGCACGATCGGGGACGCCGCAGGCGTGGCCAAGGGCATCAAGAGCGGTACGGTAGGCGGCACCTGTTACCCGAAGGCCCACTCCGGCACGGTGCGAGCCAAAGGTAAGCCGATTCTGCGTCATGAGGACGAATTCTGGATGAACGGCTCATGAGCAAGGGCAACACCGTCGGCAAGATCGTTGGCACACCCAGTGCGCCCAAGATCCCTGCGGCAGAGGCCAATCCACCGGTCAAGGCTGAAACCGCGGCAGAAGCCGGCACCGGCGCACAGATTATGGACGGCGTTCAGCTCGGGCTGGATGTCGTAGGACTGATCCCCGGTGTGGGCGAAATCGCAGACCTGGCCAACGCGGGCATCAGTGCCGCGCGCGGCGACTGGATTGGGGCGAGCCTTTCGCTCGCCTCGGCCATTCCGTTCGCCGGCTGGGGCGCCTCGGCCGCCAAGGCAGGCCGGCGCGGTGCGAAAATGGCGGCAGAGGCCGGCGCCAAAGCGACCAAAGAAGCCGCCGATCGCGCAGCGAAGGAAGCAGCCGAGAAGGCTGCAAAAGAAGCCGCGGAGAAGGCGGAGAAGGAAGCGGCGGAGAAGGCGGGCAAAGGCAAGGATGGGGGGAAGGTCAAAGCCCAGCGAATGAAGGAGCACCAGGTCAAGTGCTTCAAGAAGAACTCAAAAGGCGACCCAGCCGAATATGATCGGCAACTCCTTGATCAGGAGCGCGGCCTCAATAAGTTGAGTATCAAGGAGTACCTGGAAGGTCGGGCGAAGTACCAAGAGATTGGGCGGCATGGGACCGGGGCGGCACAGCAGAGGGCCAGAGCTGAGTACAGCAAGGAACTGACTGAGAGGTTCAAGAAACAACTCAACAAGCAAGGTGTTCTGGGATCGGAGGCCCAGCAACAAGCAGCAGCAATGGCTACCGACCGAATGAAGACTCTGGCTGCCCTGCATAACCCCGATATGATTGCTGGCGGCAAAGACGTGGTGACTTCAATGGGAGATAAGGGCGTCAATTCATCCATCGGCTCACAGTGGAAAGATCGTGTAGGTGAACTCGACAAGGCCGCCAAGGAAGTCCCGGCACATGAGCGTGGCGACACGAAGATGAATGCCAAGCTGAAGCGCTGCAAATAGCAAAAGGAGACGTGCGCATGGATCAATTCATGGAGAACTTTCTAGAGTACGAAGGTTTTGGACCGCCCATAGCGCGGCGTGACGTACCGCCAGAGAAAATCGCCAAGTTCCGCGGCAAGCTGCCTGACAAGCTCCTGGAGTACTGGCAAGAGTACGGTTGGTGCGGCTATGCAAAGGGTTTGTTCTGGACAGTGGATCCAGACGAATGGGAAGAGGTGCTGGATGACTGGATTGGGGATACGCCGTTCATGGAACGGGATGCCTACTACGTCATCGCGCGGTCGGCTTTTGGAAAGCTGGTTTTATGGGGTACCAACAGTGGACAGTCCTTAAGGATCAACGCACCCGACGGGCTTGCCTTCCCTGCTTTCGATCTGGAAGAGTTCAAAGAAGACGGTCCGGACCTAACCTTACAGCTGTTTTTCAGCAGCACCTCTCGCGATACCTACGATGTCACCGATAGCGACGATCAGCCACTGTTCGAGCGCGCTTTAGCCACACTCGGCCCCCTTGACCACGACACCATGTACGGCTTCGTGCCCGCGCTGGCCCTTGGCGGTGAGCCCTCGCTGAACCGGCTGCAAAAGCTCAACGCTCATATACACCTGAGCATCCTTTCGCAAGTTACCGAGTTGCAAGTCATGGCCGACGTGGCGCAGATGGCTAAAGGCTGAGACAGGTCATGCGCCCCGGCTCGCCAGGCGGGCCGGCTGCTGCGCAAATGACGTCAAACATCGTGACACCGGAACTTCACCAATGGATGTCACGCAAATATTCCGCCTTGAACCCTATGTCGGTGTCGAGGCCGTTAAGTTTGGTATGTCACCGGATGAGGTCGAAGGCCTTTGGGGGGCACCTGATCGAACCAGTTCGAATGCCCTAAAGGAGCGAGTCGAATACAGAAGCGGTGTATCGGCGACTTATTCAAAGGAGAATGCCCTAGTGGAGCTGGGGTTTCCGCGGACATGCACCAATCGCTCTGTGCGTGGTGTTGCCGTGTTCTCCCCCCAAAGATAGACCGCTTGAAGGAGCTCCTGCTTCTCGACAGTCAAGTCTACGAGGATGTGGGGATGCTTGTGTTCAGGAGTCTTGCCATCTCTGCATCCGGGTATTTTCATCAGGACGACTCGGATCTTGCGATTGCCGCTTTTGCATCCGGACGATGGGACGAGGATTTTGATGAAATGGCGGTTGAATCGCCCCGGACTCCTTAGACACATTCTTGCCGCTCACAGCGGCCTGATTCTTTTTTATGCTCAGCCCGTAGCGGTGCGCGATCGACGCGCTGCCAATTAGCGCTTGCCGCTTCGCAGCGCCAATCAAGCAATTCTTGGGATGAGGCGGACCAGCGCTCGGGGCACCGCTAGATTCCATCGACACCATAGACCCCGCCAATCGCAAGCACTTCGTCCTCACCCTGCAGACGCGCGGCCATCAGGCGCGCAAGGCAGAGCACGCGGGGTACAGGTACCTGGGTTCGGATCACGCTATCGCCGAACTCCTCGGCGCGTTCGCGCTGGAAGGTAAAGGAATTGACGTTATTGAGCAGCACGAGCGACTGGCCGTCGTGCTCACCAAGAATCTCATGTGCTTCCCAGCGGTTGAGGCCGCGGAATAGCGTGAAATGGCTCGTATCCGGGAAGCGCCGTTTGAGTTCGTACTGGGTCCAGGTGTAGACGAGGTCCAACTGCGCCTCGAGCGCATTGGTGTTGTACAGCCCGGTTGCGCGCTGTTCCAGGTACAGGCGATAAGGTTCGCCCGAAAAATCTCGAATCGGCGCGCGATGATGACGCGGCAAAAGGCCGAAGCGGGACTCGACCCACGCCTTGAGTACAGCGCCCTCCACGCTGTCTGAGTTGAAGTGCCAGCCGCGGATCAGCTTCAGGTAATTGAGCCTGCCGCGCCGCTTCGATACGCCTTGCGAATAGCCTGCGTCTTCCAGCGCATCAAGCCTGAAACTCACGCTCATGTAGTCGTAGAAGCGCTGCAGGCGAACATCCTCTGAGGGTTCTGCATCGAGCAGCGCAAAGAAGTCGCGGTGCAACTCCAGCACGCCGTCGAGCACCAGTGCAGAGGGATGCTGCTGATAGGTGTAGCTGCCCAGGATTACCGCAGGCAGATTGCAGCGGTTGATCGATAGGCGCGCCCATGGCGGCAGCGTCGGATTGTCGCAAGCCTTGTCGCCATCCCTACACAGTGCCGGCGCTTTGTCGCATGCCGCACTGCCACTCGTAGCACCGTCAACCACGTTTTCTCCTTGTTTTTCAGAAGCTTGAAGCGATTTCGACGGGTCTGGCACGCGCATTGCGATTTTGAGTGCGAGACGTCAGTGCGGTGATTGCCCGATTTCACGCAACTCATGTGCCTGACCCGAAAAACGTTTCCCTCAAGGAGAAGCACCATGGCAAAGCTTCGTCAATGCGCGATTTACGGCAAGGGCGGCATCGGCAAGTCGACCACCACGCAGAACCTCGTCGCCGCTCTGGCCGAGGCCGGCAAGAAGGTGATGATCGTCGGCTGCGATCCGAAGGCCGACTCCACCCGCCTGATCCTGCACGCCAAGATGCAGAACACCGTGATGCAACTGGCCGCTGACGCCGGGTCTGTCGAAGATCTCGAACTGGAAGACGTGCTGCAGATCGGCTTCAAGGGCATCAAATGCGCCGAGTCCGGTGGCCCGGAACCGGGCGTCGGTTGTGCCGGCCGTGGCGTGATCACCGCGATCAACTTCCTCGAAGAAGAAGGTGCTTACTCCGACGACCTCGACTTCGTGTTCTACGACGTTCTGGGCGACGTGGTGTGTGGCGGTTTCGCGATGCCGATCCGCGAAGGCAAGGCGCAGGAAATCTACATTGTCGTGTCGGGCGAGATGATGGCGATGTACGCCGCCAACAACATCTCGAAGGGCATCGTGAAGTACGCCAATTCGGGCGGCGTTCGCCTTGCCGGCCTGATCTGCAACAGCCGCAAGACCGATCGCGAAGACGAACTGATCATCGCGCTGGCCGAGAAGATCGGCACCCAGATGATCCATTTCGTACCGCGCGACAACGTTGTGCAGCACGCCGAGATCCGCCGCATGACGGTCATCGAATACGACCCGACCGCCAAGCAGGCCGACGAGTACCGCGAACTCGCACGCAAGATCGTCGAGAACAAGAAGTTCGTGATCCCGAATCCGCTCGAAATGGAAGAGCTGGAAGAACTGCTGATGGAGTTCGGGATCATGGAAGTGGAAGACGAGAAGATCGTCGGCAAGACCGCCGCCGAACTCGCAGTCTGATTCAGCCACTTCACGATCCAGCGATTGAACCAGTGCGCCGTGTCCGGCTAGGGGCCGGCGCAGGGAGAACGTAATGACTGAACTGACCCGCGAAGCGGCCCAGGCCCTCATTGAAGAGGTGCTTGAGGTCTACCCCGAGAAGGCCAAGAAGGACCGCGCCAAACACTTGATGGTGAACGACAAGACCATCGAGCAATCGAAGAAGTGCATCACGTCGAACCGCAAGTCGGTGCCAGGCGTGATGACCCAGCGCGGCTGCGCCTACGCTGGTTCGAAAGGTGTGGTGTGGGGCCCGATCAAGGACATCATCGACATCTCGCACGGCCCGGTGGGCTGTGGCGCCTACTCGCGCGGCGGCCGCCGCAACTACTACGCCGGCACCTCGGGCGTGGATTCCTTCTGCGACATCAACTTCACCTCCGACTTTCAGGAGAAGGACATCGTCTTCGGCGGCGACAAGAAACTCGCCAAGCTGATCGATGAACTCGAGGGCCTCTTCCCGCTGTCGAAGGGCATCTCGGTGCAGTCCGAATGCCCGGTCGGCCTGATCGGTGACGACATCGAGGCGGTGTCGAAGAAGAAGGCGGCCGAGATCGGCAAGACGATCATCCCGGTGCGCTGCGAAGGCTTCCGCGGTGTATCGCAATCGCTGGGTCACCACATCGCGAACGACGCGGTGCGCGACTGGATCATCTCTAACCGCGACGATCAGGCGTTCGAGAGCACGCCTTACGACGTTGCGATCCTGGGTGACTACAACATCGGTGGCGACGCGTGGGCATCGCGCATCCTGCTCGAAGAGATGGGCCTGCGGGTCGTCGCCCAGTGGTCGGGTGACGGCACCCTGGCGGAAATGGAAAACACGCCGAAGGTGAAGCTGAACCTGCTCCACTGCTACCGCTCGATGAACTACATCGCGCGGCACATGGAAGAGAAGTACGCGATCCCCTGGCTCGAGTACAACTTCTTCGGCCCGAGCAAGATCGCCGAGAGCCTGCGCGACATCGCCTCGCACTTCGACGACACGATCAAGGAAGGCGCCGAGCGCGTCATCGCCAAGTACACGCCGGCGATGAACGCGATCATCGCTAAGTACAAGCCGCGCCTGCAAGGCAAGAAGGTAATGCTTTACGTCGGCGGCCTGCGTCCGCGCCACACCATCGGTGCCTATGAAGATCTGGGCATGGAGGTGATCGGCGCCGGTTACGAGTTCGCGCACAACGATGACTACGACCGCACGATGAAAGAGATGAAGGACGCCACCCTCATCTACGACGACGTGACCGGCTACGAGTTCGAAGAGTTCGTCCGCAAGCTCAAGCCCGATCTGATCGGCTCCGGCATCAAGGAGAAGTACGCCTTCCACAAGATGGGCGTGCCTTTCCGCCAGCTCCACTCGTGGGACTACTCCGGCCCCTATCACGGTTTCGATGGTTTCGCGGTCTTTGCCCGCGATATGGACATGACCGTGAATAACCCCTGCTGGGGAATGCTCAAGGCGCCTTGGCTCAAGGAAGAAACCAGCGCTGACGATCTCAAGGCCGCTTGAGCCTACGCGCTTGCCGTACTGCGGAATCCGGGGGGCTCCCCTGCCCCGGATTCCGGTCTGCAGCGCGTAGCCGCCCGCCCCAAGAAAAGTCCGTGTGAGCACGTGTGGCTACCGCCGCACGGCCGATCAAGCTTCGCCCGCGTCCACAGCTAGTTGGCCGGGCAAGGAGATGCAAGATGCAAACCGTCGAAGATACGAAACCGTGTTTCCCGCTCTTCAACGAGCCGGAGTATCGCGAGCTCATCAAGAACAAGCGCGAGACCTTTGAAGAGACCGTCTCGAAAGAGAAGATCGCCGAGACCTTTGCCTGGACGACCACCCAGGAATACCAGGACCTCAATTTCAAGCGCGAAGCGCTGACGATCAACCCGGCCAAGGTCTGCCAGCCGCTCGGCGGCGCCCTGTGCGGCATGGGTTTCGAGAAGACCATGGTCTACATCCACGGCTCGCAAGGCTGCGTCGCTTACTTCCGCACCTACTTCAACCGTCACTTCAAAGAGCCGATTGCCTTCATCGCCGACTCGATGACTGAAGACGCGGCGGTGTTCGGTGGCCAGAAGAATGTGCACGAAGGCCTGCAGAACGCGACCAAACTGTACGACGCGAAAATGATCGCGGTGTGCACCACCTGTATCGCGGAAGTCATCGGCGACGACCTCGGCGCCTTCATCGGCAACGCGCGCAAGGAAGGCCACGTCGAGAAGGACTTCCCGATCCCCTACGCGAACACCCCCTCCTTCGTCGGATCGCACATCACCGGCTGGGACAACATGTTCGAGGGCATCGTCAGCTACTTCACGCAAGCGACGATGGACGGCAAGGTGGTTGGCAGCAACAAGAAGATCAACATCGTTCCGGGCTTCGAGACCTACCTGGGCAACTACCGCGTCATCAAGCGGATGCTCAAGGAGATGGACGTCGACTACACCTTCCTGTGCGATCCGGAAGAAGTGCTGGACACCCCGGCGAATGGCGAATACCAGATGTATGCCGGCGGCACGACGATCGACGAAGTGAAGGACGCGCCGAACGCCATCACCACGCTGATGCTGCAACCGACTTCGCTCGAGAAGAGCAAGAAGTTCATCGAGTCGACCTGGAACCACGAGGTGCCGAAGCTCAACATCCCGATGGGTGTCGAGTGGACTGACGAGTTCCTGATGAAGGTGTCCGAAGTCACCGGCAAGCCGATCCCCGAATCGCTGCTCAAGGAGCGCGGTCGCCTGGTCGACATGATGACCGACTCGCACGCCTGGCTGCACGGCAAGAAGATGGCGCTGTTCGGCGACCCCGACTTCCTGCTGGGGCTCACCAAGGTGATGCTGGAACTGGGCATCGAGCCGACCCACATCGTCTGCAACAACAGCAACAAGCGTTGGGAAAAGGCGATGAAGAAGCTGCTCGAATCCTCGCCCTACGGTGTGCACGCCAAGCTGTACCCGGGCTGCGACCTGTGGCACATGCGCAGCCTGTGCTTCACCGACAAGCCGGACTTCATCGTTGGCAGCACCTACGGCAAGACGATCCAGCGCGACACGCTCTACAAGGGGCCGGAGTTCGAAGTGCCGCTGATCCGCCTGGGCTTTCCGATCTTCGATCGCCACCACCTGCACCGCATGACCACGCTGGGCTACGAGGGCGGCATGTACCTCGTCACCACGCTGACCAATGCAGTACTGGAGCGGCTGGACGAGAAGACCAAGTTCATGAACGACACCGACTACAACTTCGACATCGTTCGCTGAACCCAGCACAGCCGAGCACGGCGTGCCGATCGCGTTTTTGCTCCGCGACGGCACGCCGACTCGACGAACCCGGAGCCAAGACATGGCCAACATCATGGTACGCAAGGCCCCAGATGGTGGGTTGTCGTTCTACCTGCCCAAGCGCGACATCGAGGACCGAATCACCTCGATCGAATTCGACACCCCTGAGAAGTGGGGTGGCGAAATCCGGCTCGGTAACGGGGGCGTCTACTTCATCGATCCGATCCCGGCCCCTGCACGGCTGCCCATCTCGGTGCGAGCCCGTCGGGTGGACGGCGTCGAATAGCTAGGAGAACCATCATGGCAATGAAAATCATCGTCGCCGAATGCAGCAGCTGTGGCGACTGCATCAAGGTCTGCCCGACCAACTCGATCTTCGACAAGGGCGGCATCGTCAAGATCAAAGCCGACACCTGTAACGAATGCGAAGACCACGACGAAGGCCCGCGCTGCCAGGCCACCTGTGCCTCGGGCGACGCTTGCATCGTCTACATGTGACCCGCGGCGGCGGTGTCGTGCAGCAATGGCACAGCACCGCCGCAGTTGCCCTCGTCTCGGAAGTCCGGAGCTCGCCATGAACACATCGATCACGCGTGAAGCCGCGCTGCGTATTGGCCTTGCCGCAAGGGCACTGGAAGTCAGCCCGCGCGAACTGACGCTGGCCCTTGCAGAGAAGCTCGATCTGCCGTTATCGGAAACGAAGCTCGCCGGTTGTTCGGTGGAGTTCTTGCGCGAGGCGATGGACGGAGACGGTGGCATCTGCGTCGCCGAAAAGGAAGATCTCAAGAAAGCAGTGCGACTGCTTTGGGGCGAGGGCGTGACGGGCAGCGAACTACCGCGGCCAGATGCCTATACCGATGGCGACATGCCGCGCTCAGTTCGGCTTGCATGCGCCTCGAACAACGGTGAAATGCTGGATGGACATTTCGGTTCCTGCGAGCGCTTCCTCATCTACCAGGTTTCAGCCGACGAATTGCGCCTGGTTGACGTGCGCTCAACGCTCGAAGCCGATCATGCCGAGGATAAGAACGTCGCCCGCTCAGCCCTCATCGCTGATTGCGATGTGCTCTACGTCCAATCGATCGGAGGCCCTGCGGCGGCCAAGGTGATCCGCGCCAACGTGCATCCGGTGAAGATCCCCCTGCCCGGCCCTGCACGCGACAGTGCGGTTCGCCTTCAAGCCTCCCTCGCGAGTCCGCCGCCATGGTTGGCCCGTGTGATGGGGGTCACCCCGCCATCGCTCGAACGCTTCGCCACAGCGGACGAAGACGCATGATCACCGCGGACTTTCTCAAACAGGTGTGCGGCGCGCTGGCTCACGGCAAGGCACGCCAGGCGGGCGTAGATACCGCGTTACGCGAAGCCTTCCCTGGCATGCCGTTCACGCTTTGCAGCGACAACGACATTCCCTCCCGCCTGCAACCGCTCGCACGGGGCGAAGGGTTTGCGCTCTACGGCATCAACACCGCGGGGCACTGCGCGGCACTGACCAGCAGTGCGGATACCGCCAGCGGCCTCGCGATTGCCCTGACCGACGATGAAGACTGAACTGGCAAACACGCCTCAGGCCGACAGCCCGACACGCGACCGATACTGCAGCTTCGTCGGCCTCGACTGTAGCGGCCAAGCGCAGCGGCTCGTCGCCCTGCTGCGGCGTTACATCGATGATCCCGCCCGCACCAACGGATTCTGGCAATTGTTCGCTCGCAAGCTCGCTGCGGAAAGCGGCCCCAAGCATGACCCGCTGTTCCTGATCCATGCGCACCTGAACATTCTGCGGGAGCAACTCGAGATGCATGACGACGAGACGGCGCTCGCCCTGCTCGACCAGATCGAAATCGAGTGTTGCTGACGCACGATCGCGACCGATGAATATCCTGATCGTTCTCGCCCATCCACGTTTGGGCAGCTTCAACCACGGCATCGCACAACGCATCGCGAGTGAGCTGGCCGCAGTGGGCCACACCGTTACGCTGCGCGACCTCTGCGCCGAGCGCTTCGACCCCAATTTCACCGAGGACGAGTTGCTGCGCGGCAACGTGGCGCCACCACTGATTCGCGAGCACGCGGACGCCGTCCTCGCGGCCGACGGCATCGTCGTCGTACATCCAAACTGGTGGGGCCAGCCGCCGGCCATTCTGAAAGGCTGGCTCGACCGCGTCCTCAGGCCGGGCGAGGCCTACCGCTTCGGTACCAACGACCGTGGCGAAGGCGTCGTTATCGGCCAACTCAAGGCCCGCGCCGCCTTGGTGGTCACGACCTCAAACACCCCCCGCGAAGCGGAACTCGAACGCTACGGCGATCCGCTCGACAACTTGTGGAAGCGCTGTGTTTGGGGTTTCTGCGGCATCGACAAGGTCGAGCGCATCAACTTCGAACCGGTGATCGGCAGTTCAGATGAATGCCGCAGCGCATGGCTGACTCAGTGCGCGCGACAAGCGCTGGCGCTATTTCCAAGCGCCGAGTAAGCCGCCCGAGCAAATCCTCAACACCCCTAACAAGGCCTGCCATGTGTGATCCCAAGCCCGACCCCGCATCCTCATCACTTCACGAAACCGTCTGCCGAATTACGCACGGTATCCCGTGCAAGGCAGCACATGGTCTAGGCGCAGCATTCAAGCGACTGATCGGGAAGCCCACCACGGAAAAGGCGTGTTGTGGCGGGCATGAGAAGTCAGCCACCCGTAACAACGCTGGATGCGGAGGACGCGGCGCCGGTGGCGAGCCGCGTGCCTGTGGATGCGGCGCGAAGAACGGGCATGACACGGTGGGCGGCTAGGCCGAGCCGCTTCGTTTCATGCAGTGCGGTCGCCAAGCCGCGAGGTCGCATCGCGGCCGGGCGGCCGCTCACTCAAGCAGTGCCACGGCCTTGATCTGGGCCCACACCGCGAGGCCTGGCGTTAGGCCTAACTGGCTGACAGCACGCCGGGTAAGCCTTGCGAACAGAGGAACGCCGGATGCGACGAGTCCGACGAGACACTGCGACGGATCGTCAGCCGGAACGATATCGCGAATAGTGCAGGCGAATCGGTTCTGGATGCTCGATGCGTTATCCCCGCTCAATGCGATGCTGACATCACGGGCGAGGATACGGACACGCACCGATCGACCCACGTTCAGCGGGCGTTGCGAAACCGCAATGTCGCCACCGGAAAAGCGCAGTTGAGTGAGATGCCAGTGCTCATCGTGGCCCACGACCTCTGCGCTGATCACAACCCCGGCCTCGTGCTCCCGCGCGAGCGGCAGATCGAGCCGCGACAGAGCTTCGTCCAGCGGCGCACTAGCCAGCACCTTGCCCTGTTCGAGCAGCACCAGATGGTCTGCCAGGCGCGCAGCCTCCTCGACCTGGTGCGTCACGTAGAGCAACGGGATCTCAAGCTCGTCGTGCAGCCGTTCGAGGTAGGGCAGGATCTCCTGCTTGCGCGCCGCGTCCAAGGCAGAGAGCGGTTCGTCCATCAACAGCAGACGGGGTTGCGTAAGCAGGGCCCGCGCGATCGCGACGCGCTGCCGCTCGCCCCCGGACAACCGATCGGTGGCGCGGCCCAATAGATGCTCAATACCCAGCAAGGCGGCGACCTTCGGCAGTGTCAGCACGCCACCCGTCGCCGCGGCACGCTTGCTACCGTAGGCGAGGTTTCCGCGCACATCGAGATGCGGGAACAGGCTCGCTTCCTGGAATACGAAACCGATCGGACGACGCCAGGTCGGCAAGAAGTGAGACCGTTCTGTGTCTTGCCAGACTTCGCCATTGACCGACAGGTACGCGCTGGCCGCGCGCTCCAACCCTGCGACGCAGCGCAACAGCGTGGTCTTCCCCGATCCGGAATGGCCAAACAGCACCGTTACGCCGCGCCCGGGCAGCGCGAGATCCGCTTCGAGTTCGAAACCGGGGTATCGATGCTGCAAGCGCAGGCGTATCCGCTGTTCGTCAGTGGCCATATCAGCTGCGCCGAGCCTGCGGACTGAGGGTGTAGAGGAGCAGCAGCACGATGAACGAAAAGCCCACCATGCCAGCAGCGAGCCAGTGCGCGCGCGCATATTCGAGCGCTTCCACATGGTCGAAGATCTGCACCGACACCACACGTGTCACACCCGGGATGTTGCCGCCGATCATCAACACGACACCGAATTCGCCCACCGTATGGGCGAAGCCGAGGATAGCGCCGGCTAGAAAACCGGGTCGCGCAAGCGGCACGACGACCGACCAGAACGCATCCCACGGCGAGGCACGCAAGGTGGCGGCCACTTCAAGCGGGCGCGGGCCGATGGCCTCCATGGCGTTCTGGATCGGCTGCACGACGAATGGCAGCGAATAGAACGTGGAAGCGACGACGAGCCCACCAAACGTGAATGGCAGCAGGCCGATGCCCAGCGCTTGCGTTGCTCGCCCCACCGGCCCGTCGGGCCCCATCAACAGCAACAGGTAGAAACCCAATACCGTGGGTGGCAACACGATAGGCATTGCGACCAGCGCACTCGCCACGCTGCGCCAGCGCGATCGTGTATGCGCAAGCCACCACGCAATAGGGGTTCCGAGCAGCAACAGCAGCAGCGTCACCGTTGCGGCAAGCTTGATCGTCAGCCAGATCGCCGACCAATCCTGGGATTCAAGCGCAGTCATGGGCGCCGCAATGCTCAAAGCCCATACCCGTAGGCCCTGATGACCGCCCTCGCCTTGTCGCCCTTCAAGAACTGAAGCAGGGCCAACGCAGCCGCCTTGTCAGCGCCACGAGCAAGCAGGACGGCATCCTGCCGGATTGGCGCGTAGAGAGACTCCGGCACGATCCAGGCCGAGCCGCTTACCAATGCGCCGTCTTTCCAGACTTGCGACAGCGCGAGCAAGCCCAGTTCGGCGTTGCCGCTCGCGACAAACTGGTAGGCCTGCGCGATGCTGTTGCCCTGCACCAGCTTCGCCTGCAATCCGGCGTAGAGACCAAGGCGGGTCAGCGCCTCGACCGCGGCCTCACCGTAAGGCGCAGTCTTGGGGTTCGCGATCGCAAGCCGCTCGAAGTTTCCCTGCCGCAGTACGCCCCCCTTGTCGTCCACCACACCGGGCTTGGCACTCCAGAGAACCAACTTGCCGATTGCGTAGGTGTAGCGCGTGGCGGCCACCGCGTTGCCTTCCCGCTCCAGGCGCGCGGGTGTTTCATCGTCGGCCGCGAGCAGCAGGTCGAACGGGGCGCCGTTCTTGATCTGCGCATACAGCGCCCCGGTGGCGCCGGGAGACAGACGCACATGGTGGCCGCTCGCGCGCTCGAACTCGTCGGCGATCTGGCGCATCGGCGCCGAGAAATTGGCCGCAACGGCGACAGCCACTTCGTCCGCCCACGCGGGCGAACAAACCCCAAATACGGCGCACAGCACCACAATCGATCTGATCACCGGTATTGCTCTCCTGTCGTTCTGGCGCCGGGCCAAGGCGCTGGACGTGGCCAATCATAGCGAAGACCGCGGAAAGGATCAGTCTTCGGGCCCGAAACACACCGCAAGGTCGCTGCAATCGGCGCAATTCGGCGACTTGCAGATGGGTACCTCAGCGCGCAGACACAGCTGACGGTAGAAGAATTTCTTCCACTTCATGTCGCGATCGTTGAGTGCCGCCAGGCTCGGAAAACGCAGATTGAGGATTGCCGACAGCTCGCGACGCGATGGCAAACCCATGTCCTGCCAAAGGTGCTCGTCACGTTGCGCGGCAGTCGCGATTGCCGCCGCGAGCCACACGGAAAGCTCGTCGCGCGGTGAGGCGTGGTCGCACAGCAAAGCAAACAGCTCGTCGAACTCATCGAAAGGGGCACTCGCACTGCGACCATTTGTCAGCGGCACATCGGGCAGGCAGCGGGCGCAAAGCGCGGCAAAAGCGGCATCGTCGAGGCCCCGAATCAACGGCTGCGCACCGATGCGCTGGCTCTGGGCGATCGCGCAGGCGACAACGATCTGCTCGAGGGGCGGAACGACTTCGGCGAGATGTGAAAGGCTTGGTTCGGGTGCATTCATCGCGAACTCCTTTGCACCCTCTTCAGCAAGGATCAGACCATCGCCGCACCGGCACGGCGGGCCGTCGTTTGGGCGGAGCGCACTGTACAAATGCCGACAATTTGTCGCATTCGTCACCAGTGGCACGCGCCGCAAACCGCGTGCTGCCGGGCGTTTGCGGCGCGGGCACAGGGCTTGCAGGTGAGGCTGCACGATCCAGACAGGCATCTACCGTGAAAGCTTCCGAGATCACCGCCCTGCAGAATGAGCCCGCCTGCGCCCACAACGCCGGCGAGAAGAGCGGCTGCGCGCGCCCCAAGCCGGGTGCAACGGCCGGTGGCTGCAGCTTCGACGGCGCGCAGATCGCGCTGCTGCCGATTGCCGACGTCGCCCACATCGTGCACGGGCCGATCGGCTGCGCGGGCAATTCCTGGGACAACCGCGGCACACGATCCAGCGGCCCGGTGCTCTATCGCACAGGCATGACCACCGACCTCAGCGAGCAGGACGTGATCATGGGGCGCGGCGAGAAGAAACTGTTTCACGCAATCAAGCAGGCGATCGACGAGCAGGCGCCCGCGGCCGTTTTTGTCTACGCCACCTGCGTCACGGCGCTCACCGGTGACGATCTCTCGGCGGTCTGCAAAGCGGCAGAAGCGCGCTGGGGCGTGCCGGTGGTGCCTGTCGATGCGGCGGGTTTCTACGGCAGCAAGAACCTCGGCAACCGCATCGCCGGCGAGACCATGCTCGATCATGTAATCGGCACGCGCGAACCTGAGCCGGTATCGGTGGCGTGGGTGCCGGGCCAGCGGGTACACGACGTGAGCCTGATCGGCGAATACAACATCGCCGGCGAGTTCTGGAATGTCGCGCCGCTGTTCGACGAACTCGGGCTGCGCATCATCGGCACCTTGTCGGGCGACGCCCGCTACCGCGAGGTGCAGACGCTGCATCGTGCCGAAGCCAGCATGGTGGTGTGCGCGAAAGCCCTCTTGAACGTGGCGCGCAAGCTCGAGAAGCGCTGGGGCGTGCCGTACTTCGAGGGCAGCTTCTACGGTGTCGCTGACACCTCGGAGGCGCTGCGCGCCTTTGCCGGCCTGCTGCGAGACGCGGATCTGAACGCGCGTACCGAGGCGCTGATCGCACGCGAGGAGGCGTGGATCAACGCAGCACTCGACCCGTGGCGCGCGCGCCTGCAAGGCAAACGGGTACTGCTCTACACCGGCGGCGTGAAGTCCTGGTCCATCGTCTCTGCTTTGCAAGACCTGGGGATGCAGGTGGTGGCCACTGGCACGAAGAAATCCACCGCCGAAGACAAGGCACGCATTCGCGACTTGATGGGCGAGGACGCGGTGATGATCGACGACGGCAGCCCCAAGGCGCTGCTCACCGCCTACAAGGACCTGCGCGCCGACATCCTCATCGCGGGCGGACGCAACCTCTACACCGCGCTGAAGGCGCGCCTCCCCTTCCTCGACATCAACCAGGAACGCGAATTCGGTTATGCCGGATACCGCGGCATGCTCGAACTCGCGCGCCAGCTGGCGCTCAGCATCGAAAGCCCGGTCTGGGATGCGGTTCGCCGCCCGGCGCCATGGGCGCGCAGCAAGCTGGCCGGCACGCCGGTGGGAGCCTGACATGGCCGAAGTGATCAAACGCAGCAAGCCGCTCTCGGTCGATCCGCTGAAGACAAGCTCCACGCTCGGTGCGAGCCTCGCTTTCCTCGGCTTGCAGCGGGCGATTCCGATGATGCATGGCTCGCAGGGCTGCACCGCCTTCGGCAAGGTGTTTCTGGTGCGCCACTTCCGCGAGAGCATTCCGCTGCAGACCACGGCGATGGACCAGATCGCCACGGTGATGAGCGCCGACGAGAACGTCATCGAAGGCCTCAAGACGCTGTGCGAGAAAAGCGGCCCGGATGTGATCGGCCTGCCTACGACCGGCATCGCCGAAACCCAGGGCAGCGACATTCACCGGTTGGTGCGCGAGTTCCGCGCCAGCCACCCGCAGTACGCACAGGTGGCCATCGTGCCGGTGAACACGCCCGACTACATCGGTAGTCTGGAGAGCGGTTTCGCGCTGGCGGTCGAGGCGATCATCCAGACGTTGGTGCCGCACACCCGACATGCGGGCCGCCGGCGCCGTCAGGTGAACGTGCTCGCATCGGCCGCGCTGACGCCGGGCGACATCGAGGTGATCCGCGATTGGTGCGAAGCGTTCGGGCTGCGCGCCGTGGTGCTGCCGGACCTTGGCGATTCACTCGACGGCCACCTGATCGAAGCCGAGCACTCACCGCTGACGCTCGGCGGTACGCCACGTGAAGAAATTGCCGCAATGGGCGACTCCGTCGCCACGCTGGTCATCGGCGATTCGCTCAAGCGCGCGGCCGACGAATTGCATCTGCGCACCGAAGTGCCCGACTACCGATTCGACCACCTGATGGGGCTCGACGCCTGCGACCGTTTCACGCAAACGCTGGCGGAGATATCCGGCATCACGGTCCCGGCACGGATCGAGCGACAACGTGCCCAACTGCAGGATGCCATGGTCGACAGTCACTTCATGACCGGCTTCCTCCGCGTGGGCATTGCAGGGGAGCCCGACCTGCTTGCGGGCATGACGGAATTCATGACCAGCAATGGCTGTGAGGTCGTAACAGCCGTTGCCCCGGTGCGCGCCGAATCCCTCGTGCGCCTGCGCTGTGCCACCGTCCAGATTGGCGACCTGCAGGATCTTGAACAGGGAGCGCAAAGCCAGCATGCCCAGTTGCTGGTTGGCAGCGCGCACCTTGCACCGTGCGCCGGGCGACTCGGTATTCCGCTGCTACGCGCAGGCTTCCCGCAATACGACCGGCTGGGCGGCTTTGCCCGCCCCTGGGTGGGCTACCGCGCAGCGCGGCAAGCCCTGTTCGACATCGCCAACCTCGTCCTGGAGCAACACCATGACATTCCGGCCTACCGATCCGTTTTTTGGTCAGGCGGACCCCGCGACCGCGAAGACCACCCTCTCCCTTCGCAAAGTCGCGCTGGCGTGGTCCGCCACTGACCCCGAGCCGGGCACGCTGCGGGTGGCATTCGCCAGCCGCGACCGCGTTCATGTCGACCAGCATTTCGGCGCCGCCGAAGGCTTCGTCATCTTCACGGTAGACGCTGAGCGTGCCCGGCTGGCGGGGGTGCTGGAATTCCCGCCCGAAAACATGGACGGCAATGAGAACAAGCTCGGCGAGCGGATCCGGGCGCTGGAGGGCTGCGCGGCGGTCTACTGCCTGGCAGTCGGCGGCTCGGCAGTGCGCCAGCTGCTGGCGGCCAACATCCAGCCGATCCGGCTCGAGAACGCTGCATCGATCGATCCGCTGCTCAACAGCATCCGCGACGCGATCAATGCGGGCGGCGTGCAGTGGATAGACCGCCGCATTCATCGCGACACCGATGATTCGCGCTTCGAGCGCATGGCCGCCGAGGGTTGGCAGGAATGATGGAACGCACTGCACGCGTCATCGCGATCCACCCCGGGCATATGGACGTCGCCGTGCAGCCCGCTGCAGCCTGCAGCGCATGCGGTGCGCGCAAAGCCTGCCAGGGCGAATCCGCAGATCGCGTATTCGCGCTGCCGCTCGCCCCTGGCGTCGTGCTCGGCGCCGAGGTTTCGCTCGCGCTTGAAGATCATCGCCTGCTGATGACTGCCGCCCTTGCCTACCTGGTGCCAGCGGTGGGCTGCGTGGTCGGCGCCGTACTCGGGCAGATCCTCGGCCACGGCAACCTGACCGCCCTCGCAGGCGCCCTGACTGGCTTGTTCGCCGGCCTGCTCCCCGCGCGCGTACTGACCGCACGCCTGGGCGACGACTGGAACCAGCCCGCCATACACAGTTGCAGTCCCCTCCCCCCTTCGGACAAGCGGAGCTCCGAATCATGACGACCACTACCACCGTGCCCGACCCGATCTTCGAAACCGACTTCATGCGCGAAATGCTGCGCCAGATGCGTGCGCTGGACAGCTATGGCGTGCACGACGGCAAGAGCGTTGAGCAGCTGCTTGCACCCTTCGTGCTGACCAAGGAAGCCCGTGCGGCGATTCCGCTGCTGGGCGATCCGGATGAAGTCACGCTCGCTCGAGTGCGTGCCTTCTACAACGCCATCGCGGTGCTGATCGAAAAGGAATGCGGAAACATGGCCGTGCCGCTGGTGCATCTGTCGCACGAAGGCTTCGGCCGCGTGATCATCACCGTGGGCAAGCTCGTTGCACTGGATCGCAGCCTGCGCGATGTGCATCGCTTCGGCTTCGATTCCTTCTCGAAGATGAAGACGGAAGCGGACAAGCAGCTCGCCGTGGCGATCGAACTCGTCGGCCGCCACCCGGACGTGGCCGGCCTGTGAGCGCTGCCATGGACAGCCCGACACTCGAATCGCTGGAAAAGGACGTCCGCCGCTTGCGGCGCATCGCATCCGAATGGGCAGGCCAGCTGCATGACCTGGTCGAGGATCGACTTCCCGCCGCGTTCCACGAGATTCCCGGCATCTCGCAATCCACCTACGACGCGTGCCAGGCCTGGGCCGAAGCGGAGGCCCGGTTGCGCGCGGCACGTACAGAACACCCCTTGTGAGTCACCCCCCATTTCACCATCACAGGAGCAACACCATGTCTGACATTACCGGTATCACCCGCGGCGGCACCCCATGGACGCCTGAATTTGCTGTCGCGCTCGATGCCAAGAAGTGCATCGGCTGCGGCCGCTGCTACAAGGTCTGCACGCGTGACGTGCTGGAACTGATCGATCGGAGCGAAGACGATCTGCCCGAAGACGACGATGACGACGACAGCGAGAGCATCTCGTCCGTGATGTCGCTCGCCGACCCGATGGACTGCACCGGCTGCGGCGCATGCAGCCGCGTTTGCCCCAAGGCTTGTTTCACACACAGCGCGATGCCGCTGGCAGCCTGACGCCCGCCCCGCCTCACCCGCACCGGCCGCATTGATTGCGGCCGGTGGCGCTTCATCCGCGGCCCGGCCGCCGATCACGCCGCTACGGCGCCTTCCCCACAGCGCCTTGTCGCAAGTCCGACAATCGCGCCACGCTCGCCCGCCCAAGCCCTTTCCGCACAGGCCTTTGCGACCGACGAGCTCACTTGGCACACGCTTTGCAGTAGCACCTTGCAAGCACCGTTCAGCACGGTGCGCCCTCAAAGTCGTCAAGGAGCCTGCCATGTGGGACTACACCGAAAAGGTCAAGGAACACTTCTTCAACCCACGCAACGCCGGCCCGCTGGACCAAGCGAATGCGGTTGGTGATGTCGGCTCCATCCAGTGCGGTGACGCACTTCGCCTGATGCTGGATGTCGACCCGGAAACCGAGATCATCCGCGATGCGCGCTTCCAGACCTTCGGCTGCGGCTCGGCGATTGCGTCGAGCTCGGCGCTCACGGAGATCGTCAAGGGCAAAACCCTGGACGAAGCACTCAAGGTCAGCAACCAGGACATCGCCGCCTTTCTCGATGGTCTGCCACCGGAAAAGATGCACTGCTCGGTGATGGGCCGCGAAGCGCTGCAAGCCGCGATTGCGAACTACCGCGGCGAGGCATGGAAGGACGACCACGAAGAAGGCGAGTTGATCTGCAAGTGCTACGCGATCGATTCGGCGCTGATCGAACGGGTGGTCCGCGAGAACGGGCTCACGACACTCGAACAGGTAACCCACTTCACCAAGGCTGGCGGGGCCTGTGCGTCCTGCCACGAGAAGATCGAGGACGTGCTGATCTCGATCGTCGCGGCTCGTTGCGAAGCCGGCGCAATCGAGGCAGCTCCAGCGGCCGCCGCCCCGGCACCGATCGACACCGTTGCTGCCGAGAAACCGCGCATGACCAACCTCCAGCGCATGCGCAAGATCGAAGAAATCATCGAATCGGTGCGCCCGATGCTGCAGAACGATCATGGCGACATCGAGATCGTCGACATCGTCGGCAAGAACATCTACGTGAACCTCAAAGGCGCCTGCATGGGCTGCGCGCTCGAAGCCGCCACGCTTGGGGCGATCCAGCAAAAGCTGTTCGAAGAACTGGGCGAATACGTGCGCCTGCTGCCCGCAAGCCAACTCGAAATGGCGCGCTGAACGCGCCGCAAAGAACGTCCGACCCCCAACGGAGCGCCCGACCATGAAACCGATCTATCTCGACAACAACGCCACCACGCCCTGCGACCCGGCCGTCGTTGAAGCCATGCTGCCCTTCTTTACCGAGCAGTTCGGCAACGCCTCATCCATCCACAGCTTCGGCAATCAGGTGGGTGTGGCGATCAAGAAGGCACGCGCGCAGATCCAGGCCCTGCTCGGCGCCGAGCACGACTCGGAGATCATCTTCACCTCCGGCGGCACCGAGTCGGACAACACCGCGATTCTCTCCGCGCTCAAGGCCCAGCCCGATCGCAACCAGATCATCACCACCGTGGTCGAACACCCCGCCGTGCTCGCTTTCTGCGACCGGCTTGAGAAAGAGGGTTACGTGGTGCACAAGCTGCGGGTGGATGGCCGCGGCCGGCTCGACATGGACGCCTACCGCGAACTGCTGACCGACCGCGTCGCAATCGTTTCGGTGATGTGGGCCAACAACGAAACCGGCACGATCTTCCAGGTCGAAGAGATGGCCGAGTACGCCCACGCACGCGGCATCCAGTTCCACACCGATGCCGTTCAGGCGGTGGGCAAGCTGCCGATCGACCTGAAGCGCACCAAGATCGACATGCTCTCGCTCTCGGGCCACAAGCTGCATGCGCCCAAGGGCATCGGCGTGCTCTACCTGCGCCGCGGCACGCGCTTCCGCGCGCTCTTGCACGGCGGCCAGCAGGAACGCAGCCGCCGCCCTGGCACCGAAAACGCACCGGGCATCATCGCGCTGGGCAAGGCGGCCGAACTCGCCATGCAACACATGGAGACCGAGAACACGGACGTCCGCTTCCTGCGCGACAAGCTTGAGAAAGGCATTCTCGCGCGCGTGCCACGCGCCTTCCCGAATGGCGATCTGCACTGCCGGCTACCGAACACCAGCAACATCGCGTTCGAGTTCGTCGAAGGCGAAGGCATCCTGCTGTTGTTGAACAAGTTGGGTATCGCGGCCTCCAGCGGATCGGCCTGTACTTCGGGCTCGCTCGAACCCTCGCATGTGATGCGTGCGATGGGCATTCCCTACACCGCGGCGCACGGCAGCATCCGCTTCTCGCTGTCGCGCTACAACACGCTTGACGAGATCGAACGCGTCATCGAGGCAGTGCCGCCAATCATTGCGCAGTTGCGCAAGATCTCGCCCTACTGGAACGAGAGCGGTCCAGTCGAAGACCCGGACAAGCTGTTCCAACCCGCCTACGCCTGATTGGCGCAACGCAACGGAGACCGCAATGCCCGCATTCGTCACCGTTAATGACACAACCCTGCGCGACGGCGAGCAGACCGCGGGGGTTGCATTCAGTCGCGCCGAGAAGCTGGATGTAGCCCGCAGGCTCGACGCCCTCGGCGTGCCGGAAATGGAAGTCGGCATCCCGGCGATGGGCGAGCACGAGCGTGCCAGCATCCGCGCGATCGCGGCCCTTGGCCTGCACGCACGCCTGATGGTGTGGGCGCGGCTCACGGAGTCGGACGTGCGCGCCTGCGAAGGGCTTGGCGCACATCTGATCGACATCTCCGCTCCGGCCTCCGACCAACACCTGGCCCGCAAACTCGGCCGGTCGCGTGAATGGTTGCTCGGCGAGATCGCTCGTCTGGTGCCACTCGCGCGTGGCTTCGGCTTGGGCGTTTCGATCGGGCTTGAAGACGCGTCGCGCGCCGACCTTGGTTTTCTCGTTCGCATCGCCCAGGTCGCCGAGGCTGCCGGTGCCATCCGGCTCCGCTTCGCGGACACGCTCGGCGTCATGGAGCCCTTCGGCGTACGGCGGGCGATTCGCACGCTCAAACGCCACTGCGGCCTGCAGATCGAGATGCATGCGCACAACGACCTGGGCATGGCCACCGCGAACACGCTGGCCGCTGCCCGCGCCGGCGCGACGCATGTGAACACCACTGTGAACGGCCTGGGCGAGCGCGCCGGCAACGCTGCGCTGGAGGAAGTCGTGCTCGGCCTCGGTCAGTGTTACGGCATATCGACCGGCATCGATCTGACCGCATTTCCGGTGCTCGCGGAGCGCGTCGCCGCCGCATCGGGGCGACCGATTCCCGCGCAGAAGAGCCTGACCGGCGCCAACGTCTTCACCCACGAAGCCGGCATCCATGTCGACGGCCTTCTGAAGGATCCGAGCAACTATCAGGGTTTCGACCCCGCATTGGTCGGCCGCTCGCACCGCGTCGTGCTCGGCAAGCATTCCGGCAAGGGCGCGGTGAAGTCCGTCTTCGCCCGCCTGGGCCACCCGGTTGGCGACATGGAAGCCGACGCCCTGCTTGGCCGGGTACGGCAGTTCGTTGTCACAACCAAGCGCGCCCCCAACGACGACGATCTGATGCGCCTGTTCGACGGTGTCACCCCAGAACCACTGCCCTGCTGAACGAACGCGAGGACACCATGCACGCCCCCTCCCCCACGCTGGCCGACGACCTTGCCGAACTCGAAACGATCGAGGACTTCCTCGCCTACTTCGGTATCCCGTACGAACGTTCGGTGGTGCAAATCAACCGGCTGCACATCCTGCAGCGCTTCCACGACTACCTGCGCAGCGCCGACGAGCCGCCGGTCTACGAACAGTGGCACGAGCGCCTCGCGCGCGCCTACGACGACTACCTGAATTCGGACGCGATCACGCAAGGCGTGTTCCGCGTCTTCAAGCGCGCCCGTGGCATCTCCACCGTGCAGCTCAGCGACATCGGGCGGGCCCCGCGATGAACCCGCAGTTCGAACTTGGCGATGTGGTGCGAGTCGTGCGCAACGTGCGCGACGACGGCACCTTTCCCGGCGCCACCCGCGGCGATCTGCTCGTGCGCCGAGGCAGCCTCGGGCATGTGGTCGACATCGGCACCTTCCTGATGGATCAGATCATCTACTCGGTCCATTTTCTGGATGCCAAACGGATTGTCGGCTGCCGCGAGGAAGAACTGCTTCCCGCTGACGCCCCTTGGGCGGAATCTCAGTTCGAGACGCGGGAACGGGTGCGCAACCTGAAAGCACTCTCGATCAACGGCAAGGTACGGGTGCCCGTTGGCGCGGTGGGCGAAGTGCTCAAGGTGATTCGCGATGTCGCCGACGACATCGCCTACCACGTCCATTTTCCGGTGTTCCCTGGCCGCACGCTCCAGGTGCGCGAACGCGCCCTTGGCCCGGTCACACCAGCGATTCAGGAGACGAGTGATGCCTGACGCCACCACAAGCCAAGCTGTTGCACATGCCCCGTCGCGCTACCTCACGATCAAGCATGCGCAGGCCTTGTTCCAGCAAGCGCCCGACGCGCTGTCCGACGCGCAACGCGCACGCGTCGACGAAGTGGTGGCGCGCCAACTGGCGATCGAGCAGCGTGTGCTGATGAGCGAAGAAGCCCGCCGTGTAGCGGTCAGCAGCGATATGGTGGACGCTGGCGTCACTGAGGTCATGTCGCGTTTTGAGAGCGAAGCGGACTTCGTCTGCACACTTGCAAAGCAAGGGCTCACGCAAGCAGCGCTGCGCGAAGAGCTGACGCGCGACATGACCGTCGATGCGGTGCTCGACGCGGTATCCGCCAACGTTCCGCCCGTCAGCAAGCAAGACGTCGAGATCTTCTACCGCCTGCACGCCGATCGTTTCCACACGCCCGAGCGTCGCACGGTCAGGCACATCCTCATCACGATCAACGACGACCTTGCCGGCAGCGGCCGGGTCGCGGCGCGTGCGCGCATCGACCAGATACGGGCTCAGTGCGCGCGCGACCCGGAGCAATTTGCGAAACAAGCCCTGCGCCATTCGGAGTGTCCGACGGCGATGCAAGGCGGTCTGCTCGGCCCGGTCACGCGCGGCCAGCTGTTTCCGGCGCTCGATGCAGCGCTGTTCTCGATGGCGACAGGCGAGTTATCCGGCGTACTCGAGTCGCCGATGGGTTTCCACATCCTGTGTTGCGATCACATCCGCCCCGCTGGGCGTGTGCCGCTGGCAAAGGTGCGCGACAAGATCCGCATGCAGATTCTGAGTACGCGGCGCGCGCACTACCAGAGGGAGTGGTTGCGCAGCCTGATCACCAGGAAGTAGCGCGACACCCGCGCCACATCGACAACCCAAGCTCAGCGATGAACGCCGAGTGCTGCCAGGGCGCCCTTCATCGTCAGCACCGCGCGTTGCAGCTCTGCGGCACTCAGATCGTCACTTGCCGAGATGCTCTCAAGCGCCTCGACCGTCTCGCTCAACTCGCGCAGCGCCACCTGCTCCGCTTCAAAGTGCGCTTCCTCGTAAAGCGGTTTCCAAGCCGGATGCCGGGTACCCACAGGCCTTTCAAGCTGGACATGCCGGCCGGGGCCGGTCCATACCCATGCAACGGGCGCTAGCCTACCCATGATCCACCTCCTGTAGCAGTGCGGCAGCCGCGCGGTACGCGGCTTCACGCCGTGTGCGCAGTTCGTCGGAATCGGACCCCGTCAAGGGTACGAGGGCGTCCACACAATCGCGCAGCACCGCAATCACCCGATGAAGCGGCACAGGTGTCTCAGGCTGCTCAAAGAGTGGCACCAGCTCGCAATCGAAGTCTTCAGCGTGGGCCAGTGCCTCACGCTGGGAATAGAAGGTGCAGGTCTCGACGTAGGCCTTGTTTCGCGGCACCAACATCCACGCCGACGGTGCGTACCGGTGAATGTGTGAGGCGTCCTGCAAAACGGCCGAAGACTCGTCAGTGCCTGCACGGTAGGCCACATTCGCGGCCGCACTTGCACCGACACGGCCAACGGTGGCCGGCGCCGCTGATTCGAGCAGGCCCGCGGACAGGCGCCGGGCATTGCCATTCTGTTCAAACATGCTGCTTCCTTGCTCTCAACCCGGGGAAAGATCCGTCCCCGCAACGCTTCCAGCGCCAACTTGTGGCTGGCGCCGATCAATACTTTAACGAAAGCAAGTAATGCGCCGTATCGGCGAGCGCCACGGAGCGATGCGGCTTGCCTGAGCTGGGCCAACAGGTGCGCTCGGGCCAGCGGACTCGGCTCGCACCGCAGCGGTTGCGGATGCCCAAGAACGGGGCGTCTCACCCCTTTTCAACGACGGCTTTCAGGTGCGGCGCTACACACCCGCCCCACAGCTCAAACCGAAGGCGTTGTGCCAGGTTCGCGCGCCCAACGGCCAACTTCAGCGATGACCGCCTCTTGCTTGGCGCGGTCAACCTTGGCCTGAGTGAGGTAGACCGTCACGACAATCGGCTTGCCTTCGGGCGTCCAGTAGACGCCGACGTCGTTTGCTGTGCCCGTCGATGCGTTGCCCGTGCCGGTCTTGTCGGCGAGTCGCCAGCCGGCCTTGAGGCCGGCTCGCAAGCGCTGGTCGCTGGTCTTGGTGGCGAGCATCCATTGCGTGAGTTGGGCCTTGGAGCCCGCACTCAATTTGTCTTCAAGGAGCAGCCGGCGCAGGTCGACCGCCATCGCCGCGGGCGTCGTCGTATCGCGCACGTCGTCCGGCAGCGCTTCGTTGAGCTCCGGTTCGCCGCGATCAAGCCGCGTCAGCGTGTCACCGATGCCGCGCACGTAAGCGTTCCACTGCGGAATGCCGCCGATCTGTCGCAGGATCAGATTGGCAGCGGTGTTGTCGCTTTCGGTGATTGCGGCTTCACACAACTCGCCCAGGCTCAGCCCTTCACCACCGACATGCTGCTTCGTCACCGGCGCCCATTCGAGCAGATCGCTCTTTGCGATGACGATGCGCCGATCCAGCTGCTCCTGTCCGGCGTCGACACGCCCGAGCAGCGCAGCGGCGGCGAGCCATTTGAAGGTGCTACACATCGGGAAGCGTTCGCCTTCCCGGTAGCCGGTGATACGGCCACTTTCGGTATCGATGCAGCACACCCCAAGACGGCCGCCGACCTTCGCCTCGATGTCCTCAAAAGGGCTGTGGCGATTGCGATGATGCGGCTTCTTTTGATGTGACTTCTTCTTCGCGCTGGCCTCAGACGCGAACGCGGCGAGCGCGACACTGCCCGCCCAGAGGAATGCCCTTCTGTCCATCTCTGCCCGATCCACTGTTTCCTGGACCGGGCATGGTATTCGGCATGCGGCGAAAATCCGACCCCGAATTGTTTCGGGAGGTGAAGGGCCGCCGTAACCGCAGGTGCGGCTTCAGGCGTCGTCGCTGTCCAGTTCAAAGCCAGGCCGGCGCGGCACCGACATTGGATCGCACTGGATCGCGCGGTAGATCTCGACCCTGTCGCCCGCCCGAAGCGGTGCATCGAGCTTGACGGCCTTGCCGAAGATGCCGACCCGCTGGCTCGCGAGGTCGATGTGCGGGAACTGGGCGTAGATGCCGGACTCCTCAATCGCGTCCCGTACCCGCGTGCCCTCTTCCACTTCGATGTTGAGCCAAGCCTGCCGACCCGGCTCTGCGTAAGCGATGGATACTTTCATGTTGCCTCCCGGTTAAGCCGCACAATGACTGGGTTGAGTCGCCACACCGCATGCCTTGCTGGCGTCGCGCCGCATTTCGATCCGTTTGCGAACCGCCAGCAACAACCCCAGCGTGAGGAAGCCGCCCGGCGGCAGAATCATCATCAGCGTGCCGCCGTAACCCGGCAGCACCCGCGTTTCGAGGAAGGCGAAGTGCGGTCCGAGGAGCAGGCTGGCCTGCGAGAACAGCGTGCCACTACCGATGATTTCGCGCACAACGCCGATCGAAGTCAGCGCCGCGGTGAAGCCCAGTCCCATGAAGAGTCCATCTGCACCCGACGCGAGGACGCCGTTCTTGCACGCAAAGGCTTCCGCACGCCCAAGGATTGCGCAGTTGGCGACGATGAGCGCGATGTAGAGGCCCAACACCTTGTAGAGGTCGTGCATCCAGGCGTTGAGGCCGAGATCCACCAGCGTGACGATGGTCGCGATGATCGCGATGAACACAGGGATGCGGACCTGCTCGGTCACCACACCACGCACGGAAGACACGGCCATGTTGCTCACCACCAACACCGCGGTGGTTGCGAGCCCCATGCCGAGCCCGTTCGTGGCGGTCGAAGTCAGCGCCATCGTCGGGCACATGCCGAGGATCTGAGCGAGTACCACGTTCTGATCCCAGAGCCCGTTACGAATGATGTCTTTGGTTTTCATGGGAGCCTCGTCTCAGTGTTCGGCGTAGATGGCCGCGTGGTTGGCCTGGTGAAATTCCAACGCTTCCTTCACCGCCTTCACAACGCCGCGCGGGGTGATCGTGGCGCCGGCAAACTGGTCGAAGTCACCGCCGTCCTTCTTCACCAGCCAGCGCGCGGTCGTCAGCGCCTTGCCTTCGAAGGCGTGCACCCAATCGGACTTTGCAACTTCGATCTTGTCGCCCAGGCCCGGCGTTTCGGCATGGCGCAGCACGCGCACACCCTGCACGGCGCCATCGCGCGAAAGGCCGACGAGGATCACGATCGGCCCGGCGTAGCCGATCGTGCTGGTCTTGAACACAGCCCCCTGCTGAACACCCCCCTTGCTCGCCTTGTGCACCTCAACGTCGAGGCCTGCGCTGTCCTTCACCACAACAACATCGGTCAGAAGGTTGTTGTCGCTGAAGCCAGCGGGCAGCACTTGCCGGAGCGAAGCCTCCAGGTCCTGCTCTTCGGCGATGTGGATCGCGGGCGCGGTGAAACCGTTGGCCACCACCAGCGCCGCCGCAGTCAGCGTGCTGAATAGCGCCAGCAACACGCCCTGATAACTGATGCCTTCTCGCAGCGCGGCGACGTTCATTTCGATTTTCCTTTCTGCACGGACGCCGGTTTTCCGGTGAACGTGCGGCCGTAGACCCGGGGCTTGATGAGGCGGTCGATCGCCGGTGTCAGCGCATTCATGAGCAGCACCGCAAACGCAACCCCTTCCGGATAGCCGCCGTAGGTACGGATCACCCAGGTCAGCAAACCGCAGCCCAGACCGAAGACCACCTGCCCGGCCCGGGTGCTTGGCGAGGTGACGTAGTCAGTCGCGATGAAGAAGGCGCCGAGCATCGCGCCGCCAGACATCAGATGCGTGGTCCAGTCGATGTAGCGCGCCGGGTCGACCGCATGCCCGATCGCAGCCGGAACCGCGATTGCGGCGAGCATCGCCACCGGGACATGCCAGGTGATGATGCGCATCGTGAGCAACGCCACCCCACCGGCTGCGATCAGCCAGGTCGAGGTCTCGCCAAGGCTGCCAACACGGGCGCCGACCCAGTTGAAGGCATGGCCCGGCAACTCGGTATGCAGCAAATCAACGCCGCGTGCGAGGTCAGTCTTCGCATGGCCCAGCAGCGTGGCGCTGCTCATGGCGTCGGGAACCGGGATATGGCCGAGCGTGATGAGCAGCCCATCGAGCAGGCCGGGCGCTCCCGCCGGTACGACCCAGTAGGTCATCTGTACCGGGAAGGAAACCAGCAGCGCGATCCGCGCAATCATCGCTGGGTTGAACAGGTTGTTGCCCAGCCCGCCGAAGACCTGTTTGCCGAGCGTTGTCGCAAAGAGCCCGCCGACAACGCCGATCCACCACGGTGCCCAGGGCGGGAGCGAAAGCGCGAGCAGCCAACCGGTCAGCAGCGCGGACCCGTCCTTGAGCAAAGGCACGGGATCGCGCCCCGCCCAACGCAGGCACACCGCCTCACCGGCCAAAGCCGATGCGATCGTGATCAACCAAAGCCAGAAGGCGGGCGAGCCGAAGAGCCAGAACCCATAGACGGTGGCCGGCACCAAGGTCGCGACAACCTTGAGCATCACGACGCTGACCGATTCGCCGGCCCGTGCATGCGGCGACGCCACAGTTTGAAGAATCATGCTTTGGGCGCTCATGCGCTGGCCCCTCCTGCGGTGTTGGCGGATGCTGAAGTTGCGGCCTGCTGCGCAGCGGCCTGTTGTGCGGCGCGCTCCGCCTTTCGCCGTGCAGCGGCTTCAACGCGCTCGCGTGCCTCGCGTTCGAGACGCTCCTTGCGCGCCTGCGCAAGGCTTTTCGTGAACTCGGTGCGCTTCTTCTGCTGCGCGCGTTTCCAGACCTCGCCCTTGGCGTGATAGAAGGTCTGCACCAACGGCACATGCGATGGGCACACGTAGGCGCAACAGCCGCAGGCCAGGCAATCGTCGAGCCCCTTGGCCTCCGCCTTGTCGTACTCGCCAGCATGGATGTGGGCCGATAGCTCCAGCGGCAGCAGCCCCATCGGGCAGGCCTTCACGCAGGAACCGCAGCGAATGCAGGCCGAAGGAGCGGTATCGGTGATCTCGCCCGCTGTCAGCGCGAGAATGCCGCCGCAGCCCTTCACCGTCGGCACCTGCGCATGCGGCAAGGCCACGCCCATCATCGGGCCGCCCATGACCAGCCTTGCAGGGGTTTCCTTCAGGCCGACAAAGCGCAGCAGGTCTTCGATCAGGACGCCGATCGGCGCCAGGACGTTGCCCGGTTGTGCGACCGCACCGCCATTGACCGTAACGATGCGCCGATAGAGCGGCTCGCCGACCCGCACGGCGCGGTGGATGGCAGCGCAGGTACTGACGTTGTTGACCAGCACGCCGATGCTCGCGGTACGCGCGCCAGAAGGCACTTCCTTGCCGGTGAGCACCTGCACCAATTGGCGGTCGGAGCCCATCGGGTAGCGCGCGGGCACCGGGCGAATCTCGATCGAGGCAAAACCCTCGGCCGCCTTGCGCATCGCTGCGGTGGCCTCGGGTTTGTTGTCCTCAATGCCCACCAGTGCTTTGGTCGCGCCGGTGGCGTGCATCAGGATTCGCACGCCATCGATCACTTCGTCTGCGCGCACCCGCATCACGCTGTCGTCGCTTGAAAGATACGGCTCGCACTCGCCGCCGTTGATGATCAAGGTATGCACCGAGAGCTTGAGGCCCAGTTGCGCCTTGGGGGCCGACGGGAAGGTCGCGCCGCCGAGGCCGACGATGCCCGCATCCGCAATTCGCTGGGATACCTCCGCCGGCGCGAGGCTGAACGGATCAACTTGCGGCGTCAGCGGCTCACCTGCTTCGTCCTTGCCGTCCAGTTCGATCGTGATCGCCGAAAACGGCAGCCCCGAGGGATGGGGCGCAGTCACCTCACCGATCGCGCTGATCACGCCGGAGCTTGGGGCATGAACAGGCGCCGACACATTGCCTTGCGCGGCGGCGATCAGCTGGCCACGCAGCACGCGTTCGCCCACTGCTACAACCGGCAACGCCGGCGCACCCACGTGCTGCAACAGCGGCACACACAACCTTGCGGGCAGCGGCATCACTCGCAACGGCACGTCGGCAGCTGGCCGCTTGTGGTCGTCGTGCGGATGTACGCCCCAGCGCACACCATTCAGAAGTTCACGCAATCCCATCTTGCTACTCCTCAGACGGCCAGAGCCGGTTTCGTCCAGTTCCAGTCGCGCAGCGTCACCGGCACCGGCTCGAGGCCGATGGCACCGGTCGGGCACTCTTTCTCGCAACTGCCGCAGCCGGTGCAGGCGCCATGCAGCACACCGTGTATCTGCTTGGCTGCACCGATCACTGCGTCGGTCGGGCAGACCTTGAAGCAGCGCGCGCAACCAATGCAAAGATGCTCGGCCACCTGCGCGAGCTTCGGCCCGCTATCGGCCTTGCCACCTGCGCCCAAGCTCACGCCCATCTTTGCGGCGATGGCCTCGGCCAACGCACGGCCACCCCCGGGGCAGCAATCGACGCTTGCTTCGCCACGCGCGATTGCGTTCGCGGCACCGGAGCAACCGGGAAAGCTGCACTGCCCGCAGTTCGTGCCGGGCATCAGCTCGATCAGCTCTTCCACCAGGGCGTCGCCCTCAACATGGAAGACCTTCGCGGCATAGCCGAGGATCAGCCCCAGAACGAGGCCGAGGAACATCACACTGGCAATCGGCGCAATCATTTCAACCTCCCCGCTCAACCGAGCTTCAGTCCGGAAAATCCCATGAATGCCAGTGCCAGCAGTGAAGCAAGCACGAAGCTGACCGGCGCACCCTCGAAGGTTTGCGGCACCTTGGCGAGCGAGAGGCGCTCGCGCAGGCCGGCAAACATCGTCAGCACCAGCGTGAAGCCCACCGATGCGCCGAACCCCACCATCACGCTCATCGCAAAGTTGTTGGCCTGCTGCACGTTGAGCAGGGGAATGCCCAGCACAGCGCAGTTAGTGGTGATCAGCGGCAGGTAGATGCCAAGAGTGCGGTAGAGCTCCGGTGTGACTTTGCGCACCACCATCTCGATGAACTGCACCGCAGCCGCGATGACGAGGATGAAGGTCAGGATGCGCAGGTAGTTCAGGCCCAGCGGCGCGAGAAGGTAGTGCTCGAGCGCCCAGCACGCCCCGGAGGCGAGGGTGATCACGAAGGTGGTGGCGAGGCCCATGCCGAAGGAACTGTCGAGCTTCTTCGAGACGCCCATGAAGGGGCACAAGCCCAGGAACTTCACCAGCACTACGTTGTTCACCAGTGCGGTGCTGACGAGCAGGATCAGGTATTCACTCATGTCGGTTGCGACCTCCTGCCCTGCTTTCGCATGGAGCGTGCCAAGGCGATGCACGCCGCACCGTGGCAGTGCGCGGACGCCGCGCAACAAGGCATCCGCGCAGGAAATGCGCGTGAATCACGACCCTCCTGACAAGGGCGTGAGCGTGTCGGGGATGCAACAAACCGACGTTGCGTTGTGACGAATCCTCACAACGACACCGGCATTTGACGTTGCTCAAGCGCGGTGGCGGGGCGCGGATTCTCGGCACGGTTGCTGCATTGCCTTAGGCGAGCGTTCACACGAGGCCCACCATGCCAGAGCAGAAGAAGACCGCCACCACGAAGAAGGCCGCACCTGCGGTTGCCCGGAAGATTCCTGCCGCGCTATTCCGTGCCGCAGTCGAACAGGCCGACATCGCGATCTCGATCACCGACCCGCGCGCCCGCATCGAGTATGTGAACCCGGCCTTCACACGCGTCAGCGGCTACAGCGCAAGCGATGCCGTCGGGCAGCATCAGTCGATCCTGTCGAACCACACCACGCCGCCAGAGGTTTACAAGTCGATGTGGCGGCGGATCACCGGCAAGGAGACATGGACCGGGCGCCTGGTGAATCGCCGCAAGGACGGCGCCCCTTACCTCGCCGACCTCACCGTTACGCCGGTGTTGGATGAGGCGGGCCAGATCAGCCATTACCTTGGCCTGCACCGCGATATCACCGCGCTGCACAAGCTTGAATGTGCGGTGCGCAACCAGAAAGCGCTGATCGAGTCGGTCGTCGACGGCGCCCCGCTGGTGCTCGCCCTGCTGGATATTGGTGACCGCGTCGTGCTCGACAACCTCGCCTACAAGGCGCTGATGTCCGACCTCGGCATGGCCGAGCCAGCCAAGGTATTGCTGGACGCGATCCGCAACGAACTGGGCAGCGGTTTCGGCCCCTTCAAACCCGGCAGCCACGCCTTCCTCGACCGCCAGGTGCGGCTCGACCGCCCACATTGGCGCTCACCGCGCTGGTTCTCGTGCTCCGCCGTGTGGGTCGCGGCGGATAGCGATGAGGCGGACGACTTCTATGCCAGCAAGGGAGAAGCCTTCTTGCTTCTGGTGGCCACCGATGTGAGCCGGCAAGTGCAGGAGCAGGAGAAGGCGCGCATCGCCGCCTTGCAGGCCGTGATGGCCGAGGAAAGCCGCCAGCAAGCGCTACGTGAGAGCTTGTCCGCCGCGGTGTACCAGATGGAGGGGCCGCTCAACATTCTCGGCTCGGTCGTCAACATGATGGGCCGACGCGGCTGCGACCCGGCTCAGGCGGCACTGGCGGATGCACTCAAGGCGGGCCAGACCGCGCTTGAGACCCTGCGCAGCGCGATTCCGGCGCGCGCGCAAGAGGCCAGCACAGCGGTCAACCTCAATGAAGTGGTGCGCGATGTGCTGGATCTCTCTGCCGTTCGGCTGCTCACTGCCGGCGTATCCGTGAGCTGGCAGCCTCAGCTTGTGCTGCCGGCCATCCAGGGCTCGCCGACGCGTCTGAGGGCGCTGCTCAAGGCGCTGGTCGACAACGCGATCGAGGCGATGAACGTCAAGGGTTGGCGGCAGCGCGAGCTCAACATCAGCACCCGTACGCTGCACAGCAGCCTGGAGGTGCGCGTCGAGGACAGCGGCCCTGGCCTCCCGGACGAACTGCGCCTGAAGGCCTTCGAGCCCTTCTTCAGCACAAAGAAGCAGCACGGCAATCACCTCGGCACAGGGCTGGCCGCCGCTCAGCAGGTGGCGGTGGATCACGGGGGCAGCATCGAGTTGGGTAACGCGGCGGGCGGTGGCTGCACCGCCCTGCTGGTGTTGCCCCTGCTTCGCCACGCGTCCGCATCGATGACGCCGCTCAACAGTCGCGAGATCGGGTAAGGCCATGGACACCGAAGGCGCACTCCACCGCATTCAACTCGAAACCCTCTACCGCGTCAGCGTAATCCTCTCGCGCACCCTCGACGTCAAGCAGGCACCGCAGGAGGTGCTGCGGGTCCTCGAGGAATCCGCTGGCCTGACGCGCGGCATGATCAGCGTGCTCGATTCCGATAGCGGAGAACTGGTTGTCAACGCCTTGCAAGGTGTCGAAGCAGAAGACTTCGAACCGGTCCGCTACCAGGCTGGCGAGGGCGTGCTGGGGCTGATCCTCGAAGAAGGCAAGACAGTCGCCCTGCCCTCCATCGCGAGCAATCCGCGCTTCCTCAACCGGCTCGGCATCTACGAACGTCGCCTGCCCTTCATCGCGGCGCCGATCCACGTTGGTGGCACCTTGCACGGCGCGCTCGCGGTGCAGCCGAACCGCCTTGATGATGGGCAGCTCGCGGTACGCGCACGCTTCGTCGAGATGGTCGCCAACCTGATCGGCCAGAGCGTGAAGCTCTCGCTCGACGTGGCGCATGAGAAGGAAACGATCGCCGAAGAGCGTGACACATTGAGGCGTGCGGTGCGCGGGCAGCACGGCTTCGACAACATGGTCGGCCACTCGGCAGCGATGCGCCGCATCTTCGAGCAGATCCGCATGGTGTCGAAGTGGAACACCACCGTGTTGATCCGCGGCGAAACCGGCACCGGTAAGGAGCTGATCGCGAACGCCATCCACTACAACTCGCCCCGCGGCCGCGGCCCCTATGTGCGACTGAACTGCGCATCGCTGCCGGAAAACCTGCTCGAATCGGAACTCTTCGGCCACGAGAAAGGCGCCTTCACCGGTGCCGTGGCGGCACGCAAGGGACGCTTTGAAATGGCCGACGGCGGCACGATCTTCCTCGATGAAATCGGCGAGATCTCGCCCGCCTTCCAGGCCAAGCTGCTGCGCGTGCTTCAGGAGGGCGAGCTGGAGCGCGTTGGCGGTGGCCGCACGATGAAGGTCGACGTGCGTGTCATCGCGGCGACGCACCGCGATCTGGAAGACGCGGTGGACGATGGCAAGTTCCGCGAAGACCTTTACTTCCGGCTCAACGTGATGCCGATTACCGTGCCCCCGCTGCGCGAGCGGCTCGAAGACGTGCCCGAGATCGCCCGCCATCTGATCGGGCGTGTCGCGAATGCGCAAGGCCGGCCGCTCGACCTGAGCGAGGCGGCCATCACGCGCCTGATGCAATACAACTGGCCTGGGAACGTCCGTGAGCTGGAGAACTGCCTTGAGCGCGCCGCGGTCATGTCGGAAAGCGGCCACATCGATGCCGACCTGATCCGTATCGACCGCCAGCGCGAGCTGGCCGCCGTAGCCGCCGCCAACCGGATCGACCTGGACGACCCGACGCTGGATGAACGCGATCGCGTGATCGCCGCGCTGGAGCAAGCCGGCTGGGTGCAGGCCAAGGCAGCGCGCCTGCTCAACATGACACCGCGCCAGATCGCTTACCGCGTGCAAACATTGGGGATCGAGGTGAAGCAGTTCTGAGCGCCCGCTGGTCAATCGCGCGCCGAAAATGCCTTCGAGAAGTGCGGCACCAGGAAGCGGGCCGGAAAGCTTGTGGGCATCGCGTGCGTTGCATCGATCAGTACGAGCTCGTGCGCGATGCCATGCGCCTCCAGCGCTTTTGAAAACGCCTTGCTGCCGCTGACGATCCAACCATACTCGTCGTCTTTCCCAACCACGATCTGGATCGACTTCAGCCGCGCCGCTTGCGCAAGGTAGGCATCGATCTTTTCCTGCGGGGCGCCGAAGCCGCGCTCCCAGTTTGCGACGATGCGCTCATCTTCCGGTGAGCCGTCAAACAGCGGGATCTCGGCATACGGACGCGGAAGCGCTGGGTTGGGCGAGAAGGCGGCGCCATAGGCACGCTTGATCTCGGTGTTCCAGCTCTCCCAGGCGGCCTTGATCTGGCCCGGCGCGACCAGACCTGGCGCAAACGCCAGAACCGACTGATACACATCGGGGTGGCGCAAACCAAGGTGGATGGCGCCGAAACCGCCCATCGACGCCCCGGCAATACCACGTCCGGCAGGCGCCGCAATCGTGCGCAGGTGCGAGTCCGCCCACCCCACCAGCTCTTGCACGATGTGGTCTTCCCAGCGGCCGCTTGCAGCCGAGTTCACGTAGAAGCTCCCGCGCAGGCTGTTGGTACCGTCGGCCTCGATCACAATGAACGGGGTGGTGCCGGGCTTGCGCATCTCTGCATCCAGCACGTCCTTGAAGTAGGCCAGAAAGCCCATTCCGCCACCGAAGCCATGCAGGTAGTAGACCACTGGGAAGCGCCGCTCAGCCTCCTCGAAATAGGTGGGTGGCAGATACACCGAGAAGTAGCGCGTCGGGCCATCCTTCAAGGCGCCGTCATTCACGGCCGGCGATTGCATCTCCTCGAACATCAGCCGGTTGCGTGCCGCGGCCGTCGCACTGGCATTTGCCGTTGTCGTGGTCGGCGCGCCGGCAGCCTTTGCCTCGGCCTGAAACAAGCTCAGGCCAAGTGCGCACAGCCCGGCGAGCGTTAGGATAGGGAGCCTTGGTTTCATGATGTGTTCCGTGAGTCAGTCATGAAATGGATCGTGCAGGCCGGCAAGGATCGAAAATGAACCTTTCTTGCGATACCCCGATCACCCGCGACGCGCTCGACGCAATCCGGCGCGTACTGGGCCATGTCGAAGCGCAGCTCACTGCGCCCTTGTCGCTCACCGACCTGGCTGCGGTGGCGGCCTATTCACCCTTTCACTTTCACCGGCTCTTTGGCGCGTTGGCCGGCGTACCGCTGATGAGCTACGTGCGCAACCGCAAGCTCGACGAAAGCCTGGTCGATCTGCTCAACGGGAAGGGTTCGGTGCTCGATCTGGCGCTGCGCTACGGTTTCGGCTTTGAACAGAGCTACGCAAGGGCATTTACGCGCCGCTTCGGCGAAACCCCGGCCCGTTTGCGGCGAAACCCGAAGGCGATTCAGATCGCCGGCCCACTGGTTGTTCGCGAAACGCCGGGGGGCGGCTTGCTTGCCGACCCGAGCTTTGTCGTCTGCCCGCAACGGATGTTGATAGGCCGTGCTATCCATCTTGCGCTGAGCGAAGACCTGCAGGATGGACTGGCCAATAGCGCCGGGCGCGCTTTCATGGAACGCGACGCACCGCGTATCCGGGGCAGCGTTGCCCCGGACGTGTACATCGGCCTCGTCAAACCGGTAAACCCGTTGACCGGCCTTGCGACCTACGTGCCCGCACTCGAAGTGCGGCCGGACGCACCGATACCGGCAGGCCTTGAGCGCCACCGCATCCCGGCGCGACGCTTCGCGGTATTCCGCTACGCAGGCTGGCACCCGCCCGAGGCATTGGATCTTGGGCGCCTGACGCAATTGCTCGACTTCATCTTCCTGCAATGGCTGCCGCAATCGGCATGGCGGCTCGACGCCACCTTTCACCTCGAATCGATTGATCTTCGCCATTGCGCTGCGGACTTCACCGAGGCCTTGCTCTACATCCCCGCGGCACCACCAGCCCAGGCGGGGACACCAGCGGATAGCCGCGCGGCGTGATCGCGCTGGCGCAGCGCAGCGCGGCACACGGCCCTGCAATTCCAGGCAGAACCGGAACACGCGGTGGGCGATGTCCACCGGGGGCAGATACATCATCGGGCAGCCACCTTCAACCACGGTTACGCCTGCCGCGCGGCAGCGTTCGACCGCTGCGGGGCTGACACTGCCTTCACCGAACGATCGGTGCAGCCACACCGCTCGCACGCCGCGCGCAATCGCTTCCTCAACCACCTTCACCGAATCGGCCGGCGCGGTCACGACCATCACGCTGCCCACCTCGCCCGGCACGCTGGATAGGCTGGGATAGCAAGGCACACCGCCAATCTCGTTCGCCGCCGGATTGACCAGCCACACGGCATGGCCACTGTCTCGCAGCCGTTTCGCGATCAGCGCACCGGGCCCGCTCGCGCTGCGCGAGACGCCCGCCACTGCGACATGGTGGCTCGCGAGAAACGTGGCGATCTCAGCGGGTATTCGGCTCATCACAATTCCTCCGCTCCCACAGGCTGGCCTTGAGTATCCAGGCGCGACCCGTCTGCCTTTTTGCGCTGGCTCAGCGTCGCGTGGGCCAACGCGTGACGTTTTTTTCCTATAGCAGCCCTGCCCCCCGGTGGCCCAATTCCATCAACACCACAGCAACGAAGCACGCGATGAATCGACGCGACTTTCTCGGCGCCAGCCTGTCGCTAGGCGCGCTCAGGGCCATCCCGGCCGGCAGCTCCTACGGCCTCCCCGTCGGCATGCCAGCCGCACCGGGCGGCTGGGTGGATCAAGCGCATGCAATCATCAACGACGCCGCACGCGCACCCAGCAGCCACAATTCGCAACCCTGGCAGATCGGATTGCACGACCGTGAGCACTGGCGCCTGAGCCGGGCGCCCGGCCGCGATCTGCCGGTCGTCGATCCGGATGGGCGCGAATGCTCGCAAAGCCTTGGCGCATTCCTCGTCGGGCTTGAAGTCGCTGCCGCCGCGCGTGGCCTGCGGCTCGAGCAAGATGAGTGCGCGGGTGCCGCGGGAGCCCTGCCACTGCGCTTCAACCCGCGTTCGGTCGACACCACCTGGCTGCCGGCGCTTCGCCGACGCCGCACCTTGCGCAAGGCACTGGCGCCGCTGGCCGGTTGTGAGGCAGCGCTCGCCGCCTGCCTCGTCGCCGCACCCTCCGCGCGCTTCTTCGCCCACGGCACCCCGGCGGTACGGGCGATCGCAGACGCCACGCTGGAAGCGACCGCTGCGCAGTGCAAGGAAGACGCCGTCTGGCACGAGCTGGCGCGCTGGATTCGCTGGCGGGAAGGCGAGATCGCCGAGAACCCGACCGGCGTGACCCCCGCCACCATGGAGTTGCCATGGCTTGCGCAGCGTTGGGTGGCTGCGACGTACTCGCGTGATGACGTGCTCACGCCGGCATTTCGCGCCCGCTCGCTGGAACTGGCGGCCCGCCAAGTGCAGGAAGGCGCCGGTTGGCTCGTCTTCACGACGGAACATGACACCCCTGCGGACTGGCGCCACTCAGGCGCCGAGCTGATGCGCCTTTGGCTGCGCGCGGTACCCGCAGCGATCGCGCTGCACCCGATGTCACAGGCGCTCGAAGTCTTGCCACAGCGCCGCTCGATCGCAGCCGCGTTGGGGCTCAAACACATTCAACTGCTGGTGCGCGTGGGCACACGCCCCTACCCGCCTGACACCCCCAGCCCGCGCCTTGCTGCGCAGCGGATTTCTGCATTGCTCTGAGGAACTCATCATGAAACACCAAGCCTTCGTCGCCCTCGCTATGGGCCTTTCGATCAGTACCCTGTCGGCCTGCGCCGTGCTTCACGAGCGTCCGGGCGAAGCAAACCCAACGCAAGCATGGGCGGTGGTGCAAAAGACCGCCAGCGTGGAAGTCCTGGTACGCCAATCCGCCTCGCCCGCCACGCTCGAAGCGCCTCGCCTGGGCGCGGTGCGAATCACGGGCAGCGTCGCGCCGGACGACGCGGCAGAGGTCGACGAAATCGGCAACGCGCTCGCTGCGTCGCTTCGTGCATCGCTCAAGCCTCCGCGCGACGGCGCGCCAACCCTGAATGTCACGCTCAGCGAACTGACGCCTGTCAGCCCGGCGCTGAACATTGCCTCGGCCTTGCTGGTTTTCTATCCGCTCGATAGCGGCGGCGCCACGGTGGAAGCTGAACTGGTTGATAGCGCCGGCGAGCGCATCGCGCTGTGGCGGGAGCGCCTGACCGGCGGCCTTGGCCTGACGGGCAGCCTCTCTCGCTGGGTCAAAGTGAAAAACGCGTTGATCGCCTGGGGCGAGGTCTGCGTGACTCAGCCGCCGTGGATGCCGCCAGTCAAATCCGCCGCGTTGTAGAGACTCAGCAGCTGGGGGCGATCGACGGCGAGGCGCCGGAACTGCGCCGGGGTGGAGCCGGTCAGCTGGCGGAAATCGGCAATGAAATGTGACTGGTCGAAGAAGCCCGCCTGCGCGGCAAGGTCGGCGTCGTTCGCAGCGTCGATCATCGCCAGGCTGCGATAGAGGCGCTGCACACGTGCCAGCCCCTTGGGCGGCAGGCCAAACGCGGCCCAGGTCCGCCGCTCGAGCGTGGCTTTACTGATGCCCAGCTGACTCGCCAGTTGCGCGACCGGCGTCGAGTCGATCAGGCCCATCACGCGCAGGCATTGGCCTGGCGACCAGAGCAGGCGGTCTTCCCAGCGTCCGATCGCGGCTGCGATCCAGGCGAGCACTGTCGCCAGCCCGCGATCCGCCTGCTTGCCCAGGGCCTCTGCGCTCAGGTGCGGCCATAGCCGGCTCAAGGGCTGAACGCGGGAAGCGAGCGCCTCGGCAGAGGTGCCCAGCACGGCCGGTGCCGCGCCGCCGGCCAGCTTCACCAGCCAGCCCCGCGCCAGCTCACTCCCGCAACGCACCACGCCGGCACGTCGCGTTGGCCCCCAGCACACCGGCGCAGCCACCATACACGCATCGCCGATCCCGTCGACCCGCACTTCACCGTCGACCACGAATAGCAGATTCACCCGCGCCCCAGCGAAAACCGGCATCGGCTCATCAGGCGCAATCTCGACCCAACTCACACGTTCGAGCCAGTTGGAAAACTCCGGCGGTATCGGGATGTCAATCAGTTGCATCGCATTCAGCGCGGGTCTTAGGGCAGCCGGCATGCCGATTTTGCGCCAGCGCGCCGCGGGCGTCCTGATCTGCATCGCCCGAAGTGCGAACGGGCAAACCACCTCAGCAACGGACACGGCAGATCAAATTGGCTAATCGAGCCCAGCGCGACGGCTGTATGGCGCAAATCGAAGGGTGCGCACCCTCGCCAAATCGCCCTTCGTGATTGGAATTCACGCGCGGAAGCCGCGAGTAACGGACTCCATCAAGGCAGTAAAGGCGGCGCGGCGTTGCACTCAGGCCATCGAATGCAGTCCGATCATGTTGCCGTCCGGATCGCAAACCAGGGCGACGAAGCCGTACTGCCCGATCGAGAACTTCTCCTTGAAAACCTTGCCGCCAAGCGCCACGGCTCGGCCGGCCTCCACCGCGCAGTCCGCACAGGTGAAATACACCAACGTGCTGTTACCAGCAGACACGCAGCCGTCCATTCTGACGAGCGCGCCGGAGGCACCGGGGCCGTCTGTCATCGGAAAGACCCACATCTCCATGCCGGGGCTGTCAAGCGCTTGCAGGCTGACGCCGAACACGCCTTCGTAGAAACCCTTCGCTCGCGGCATGTCCTGCACATAGATCTCGAACCAGCCAACAGGGTTTCTTTGCATGACGCCTCCTTGATCCGCGTGTTGGCCGAGCCAGCGCCCGGCAGACTCCAAGAATCGTTCACGGATGGCAGCATTTCAAGCTGAAGCAAATTGCAGAATACCGCCCCGTGGTTGCATACGCCCGCCGCATCGCGAACGCCCGAGACAGCCAATCAAGCAACACAAAACAACAGGCGCCACTTCCCAACGTGTATCCCCAGCGCGGGCGGACGCCTCTCGGCTTCGATCTACATGGGGCGCTCTGCACACGACGAGCCGTGCCTCGACAGCGCACAAGCAACGGCTTACCCGCCGCGGGCCTTAACACGGTATCGTTGCGCCCTTCGTTCCACCCCGGTTTCAAGCATCGCCATGTCTCAGACCCGCCTCAGCCCCGATCACTACGCCACCCAGCTTGCCCCCAAGGTCGAGCAGTTCAAACACGATTTCGCCGCCTTCGGCCTGCCCGCGCCCGCGGTGTTTGAATCCGCTCCGCAGCACTACCGCATGAGGGCCGAGTTCCGCATGTGGCACCACGGCGAGCGGGTGGACTACGCGATGTGGGAAGCGGACAACCCGAAGCAGCCTGTGCTGCTGCAAGACTTCCCGACCGCGTCGGCGGCCATCTGCGAGGCCATGCCGGTTTTGCGCGACGCGGTGATCGCCTCGCCGGAGCTCAAGCGCAAGCTCTTCCAGGTGAACTTCCTGTCGACGCTCAGCGGCGAAATGCTGATCACGCTGATCTACCACCGCAGGCTTGACGAAGCCTGGGAAGCCGCCGCGCGCGAACTCGCAGCCAAGATGCAGGTCATGCTGATCGGGCGCAGCCACAAACAGAAGATCGTGCTGGAACGCGACTGGGTGCTGGAGGCATTTGAAGTAGACGGCCGCCCGCTGCGCTACCAGCAGATCGAGGGCAGCTTTAGCCAACCGAATGGCGGTATGAACCGCCAAATGCTCGGCTGGGCGTGTCAGCAGGCCAAAGGCCTGGGTGGCGATCTGCTGGAACTGTATTGCGGCAACGGCAATTTCACGGTCGCGCTGGCGCCTCACTTCGAGCGAGTGCTGGCAACCGAAGTGAGCAAGTCCTCGGTGCGTGCGGCGGCCTACAACCTGGAAGCCAACGGCGTAACGAACGTGGCCTTTGCGCGCCTCTCCAGCGATGAAATGAGCGATGCGCTGGCACGTGTGCGTCCTTTCCGGCGACTGAAGGACATTGACCTCGACAGCTACCACTTCAGTACGCTGTTCGTCGATCCGCCGCGCAGCGGGCTCGATGACACCACGTTGAAGATGGCGGCCGGCTTCGACCGCATCCTCTATATCTCGTGCAACCCGCAAACCCTGCGCGACAACGTAGAGGCCCTGCAAGCAACACATCGCATCGATGCCGCCGCGGTGTTTGACCAGTTCCCCTACACCCATCATCTCGAGTGCGGGCTGCTGCTCAGCCGCAAGGCTTGACGCCTGCCGCGCCTGTGCTGTTTCGTACATAGCACTGTGTAGGCTAAACGACAGAACGCGGCGCCCGCCCCACCAACGGCTAGGCGCCGCGGTGCAGGCGCGCATCGGCATGGCAATTGCTGAACCGGGGACAAACATCCTCGGGAGCGCCCCATGCCGACGCCTTCAACTTCGAACCCGACCGCACCGATCAGCGGTTGCGCCAGCGGCCGCTGTGGCTCCAGCACGCAACAAATCGACGAACTGGATGCCAGCACTGCGCAACGCGTGCAGGACCACCCCTGCTACTCCGAAGAGGCGCACAAGTACTTCGCGCGCATGCATGTGGCGGTGGCCCCCGCCTGCAACATCCAATGCAACTACTGCAACCGGAAGTACGACTGCAGCAATGAGTCCCGCCCAGGCGTCGTCTCGGAGGTTCTGACTGCGGCACAGGCAGTGAAGAAGACGCTCGCGGTCGCCGCCGCCATCCCGCAGATGAGTGTGCTGGGAATTGCCGGCCCGGGCGACGCGCTGGCCAACCCCGAGCGCACGTTCGCCACATTCGCCGAACTGTCAGAACGCGCGCCGGATCTGAAGCTATGCCTCTCCACCAACGGCCTGATGCTGCCGCGGTACGTCGACCAGATTGCGGCGTATCACGTTGATCACGTCACGATCACGATCAACTGCATCGACCCGGAAATTGGCGCGCAGATCTACCCATGGATCTTCTGGAACCACCGGCGCGTCACCGGCAGGGAAGCCTCGGAAATTCTCATCTCGCAGCAACAGAAAGGGCTCGAGATGCTGGTCGAACGCGGCATCCTCGTTAAGGTGAACTCGGTGATGATTCCGGGCATCAACGATCAACATCTCAAGGAAGTCTCTCGCGTTGTGCGCGCCAAAGGCGCGTTTCTGCACAACGTGATGCCGCTGATTTCCGACCCGGCGCACGGCACACACTTCGGTCTCACCGGCCAGCGCGGCCCGACCCCGCAGGAGCTGAAGGCCTTGCAGGACGACTGTGCCGGCGACATGAACATGATGCGCCACTGCCAGCAATGCCGTGCCGACGCCGTCGGCATGCTGGGCGAAGACCGTGGCGCAGAGTTCACGCTGGAAAAGATCGAGGCAATGCAGATCGACGAGCACGCCGCCATGGGTCGGCGAATCGCACTGCGGGCGGCCATCAACGCCGAACTGGCCGAAAAGCGCGCTGCGCGCCATGCTGCGAGCGCCCAAGTCATTGCACTCCACCGCGCCACTGTATCGCCCGGTCGCCCGGTGCGGATGGCCGTCGCCAGCAGCACCGGCGCGATCATCGACACGCACTTCGGCCATGCGAAGTCTTTCCGCATTCTTGAGGTCACGGCCGATAGCGTGCACACCCTTGGCACGCGTGCCGCCGCGCAGTACTGCGGTGGCGAGGCGGACTGCGGCGAGGCGGACAACACCCTCGCCCGAACCCTGGCCTCGCTCGCTGACTGCGAGGTCATGCTCTGCTCGCGTATCGGTATCGAGCCGTGGGGAAAACTGGAGGCTGCGGGCATCCGCCCCGACGGATCGCACGCGATGGAGGACGTGGCGTCCGCCGCAAGAGCAGTCTGGCAAGCGATGCTCGAAAGCGGCCAACTCGCCAACGCGCCCGCGCATCAACGCCGCGCATAGCCGGAGCTCGCCGCAATGGCACTTGAGATCATCGCCGGCTGCGTCAACTGCTGGGCCTGCGTCACACTCTGCCCGCATCAGGCGATCATCGAAGCGCAACCACACTTCCTGATTGACCCGCTGCGTTGCACTGAGTGCGTTGATGCGCACGCCACACCGCAATGTGCGGCGATCTGCCCCGTCGAAGGCGTCATCGTGAATGAGCTCGGCGATCCGCTGAACCCGCCCGGATCGCTCTCCCCCCCCGCGCGCTTCGGTTAGGCCGCGAGCATGTCTGGCGACGGAATTCCCTCACCGTTCGACATGCCACCGATGCAATGCCTATGGCCAGCCGGCGCGGCAGCGCAACGTATTCGACAGCACGCGCGCGGGGCGATGCTCGGCCTCGCACTTGGCGATGCGCTGGGTGCAACGGTGGAATTCATGACCCCGCGCGAGATTCGCGCCCTGTACGGCTGCCACGCGCAGATCCGCGGTGGTGGCTGGCTGAGGCTACCGCCCGGTCAGGTGACGGACGACACCACGATGGCATTCGCCGTCGCCGACACGCTTCTCGCCTCGCCCGATCCCGGGCCTGCCGACTTCGCGCGCGCCTTTGATGCGTGGATGCGCAGCAAGCCGGTCGACATCGGCAACACGGTGCGTCGCGGTGTGATGCGGTTTCGAAGAACCGGCGAAGCCTGTGTTCCCCCGTCCGACGATGCGGGCAACGGCGCAACGATGCGCTGCGCACCGATAGCGATCGCTCTGCTTGGCGCGCCACCCGAAACGATCCGCCGAATCGCGCTTTCGCAAGCGCGTGTCACGCACCACAACCCGCTGACCGATGCCGCGACGCTGTTCGTAGTCGGCATGATCCAGGCCGGGATACTCGGGCACGGCATACGCGGCGTCATCGCGCTGGCCCACGCCCTGGTAAAGGCGTACCCGAGCTTCCACTTCCGAGCAAAACCGCAAAGCAACCCCACCGGCTACATCGTCGACACCATGCGCGTCGTTCTCCAGTCGATCGACATCACCGACAGCTTCGAATCGGCACTGATCGACGTGGTCAACCGCGGCGGCGACGCCGACACAACCGGCGCAATCACCGGCGCGATACTCGGCGCCATGTACGGCGAATCCGCCCTGCCACTCCACTGGCTGTCGGCACTGCGCCCCGATGTTGCGACGCACTGCAGGCGCTACGCAGACGGACTCTGCGAACGTGGGCTCTGGCCCTTCGCCTTGTGACCTCGGACAGCTACGCGCCATCCCCCAAAAAGGGCTGTGCTAGAGGCGGAGCGCCTTGTCGTAGCCCGTCAGCTCAAGATAGCCACGGCCGACCTCCTGACCGCCCTCGTGAGCGCGTACCGCGCCCTCCCAGTAGATCGCACCTGTAGTGCTTCGGGTGTCGAGTTCCTGGTCGTCCATCAAGGGCGTCAGCGTCAGTGCGCGGCCAGCAAATCGGACGCGCTGCGACACAGGCCAGCGGACGTCAGAGCGCGGACTGCGCCAGTCGCGAAGCGTTTGCCATGCGATGTCCGTGGGACCGTAGTGTTGGATAGCCCCATCCGCTCGCCGTAGGGTACCGCCGTGCCATAAGGCACTGCCGTCGCGCCGGCGCATGCGGAACAGCATCAACGCCGATCCGTCGTGAAGATTGATGCCGGTCCAGTCCCAACCCGCTGCCTCGGGATGCATCAGGCTGCTGGACCATTCGTGATCGAACCAGGCCCGCCCTTCAACCTCCAATGCCCGCCCTGCCGCACGTACCTGCCCGCGCACCGGCAACTGCGGCAGGCTCACATACTGGCTGGCGTGTTGCGCGCCGGGCGCCTTCTGGCTGAAGCCGCCATCACCGTGGAGCAATGGCGCACCACTTGGCCCAAAAGCAAGTTGCAAGGCGAAGTCGCCAGCGTCGACATCCGCCTTGAACGAGTCCGCCTGCCGCCATAGGCGCCAACGATCAAGGCGCACATCGCAATCGCCAACACTTGCGCCGACCAGCCCCGCCATGCTGCGCGCTGTTCGGGCCGCATGCAGCAAATGCCCTGCGCCGGGCCATGCCACGGCCGCATGGGCAACGACAATGTGGTGAGCGGCGAAACGGCTCGGATTGCCCTCCGCAATGCCGGGCCGGATCTGGAAAAAGGTGAGCTGGAACCCGAATGGCGCAAGGCCCGCAGTCTCCAGCCAGCCGGTGAGATACCACCATTCGATGCGGTGCTCGGGGTGGGCGCCATGGTCTGCCGGAAAGCGCAGCACTTGCCGCTGCACGCTCGGGTATTCGGGCGCCGCGACGGCGGGCGCAAACGGTGCCGCGGCGAGCATGCCCAGCAGGCGACGACGCGTTGGCCGCATTACGCGTCCTCCCGCACGGCGCGCACGGCATCCAGCCGCATTGCCTGGCTGCCGGCCCAGCGTGCCGCGAGCGCGGCAAACAAGAGCATCGCCACGGAGAACAGCGCAAGGCTGGCACCCGGCACCGCGAAGTCCATGCTCCAGTGAAAACTCTGCCGATTCACCACATAGATCAGCAGCACGCTGATCGCGGCGCCCGCCAGCAGGCCGCCGAGCACACCGATCCCGGCGACCAAGGCACCTTCCAGTGCCAGCATGCTGCCGATCTGGCCGCGCGTGACGCCAATGTGCCGCAGCATGCCAAACTCTCGGCGCCGCGCCGCGGCAAGCGCTGCAAAGCTTGCGGCAATGCCGAAGAGGCCGATCAGCACGGCGCAAGCCTCCAGTGCGTAAGTCACTGCAAAGGTACGGTCGAACAGCGCAAGGCTGCTGCGCCGAATAAGTTCGGCACTTGCGATCTCGACACCGGGCCCGAAGACCTGCCGGACCTGGCCGCGCAGCGCATCCGGCGCCACACCCGCTGCAGCCCACACCGCCACATCGTTCACCCGCTGGTCACCGGTCAGCGCGCGATACCGGGCAAGGTCGATCAGGATCGCGCCACTCTGCCGCGCGTAGTCACGCCAGATACCGGCCACTTCAAACCGCCGCAGGCTTTCGCCGATCGGGATCGTTACCTGCTGGCCCGGGCGCCAGCCATACAGATCGGTCATGGCCTCGGAGACCCAGATGCAATCCCCCGTGCACGCTCGCAATGCACGCATCGGGAATACACGGTCTGCCCCCTCGGCGGGTACCGGACGTGCCACCAGCGCAACCGGAAGGCTGTTGTCGCCTAGCCGGATCTGCTCATGCCGAATCGGCTCGACACGCGCTACGCCCGGGATCGCGGCAAGCCGCTGCAGGGCTGCTGAATCCAGACCCACCACCACCGCACCTTGAGCGGTGCGGACATACAGGTCAGCCGGCAAAACCCGCCCCAGCCAGGCATCCACGGAATCGCGGAAAGACGCCACCATGATCGCCATCGCCACGGACAAGGCAACGCTCGCCAGAACACCCCCCGCAGCAATCACGGCGTGGCTGGGTGCGGCTGCCACACGCGCACGAACGAGCCCGAGCAGCAAGCCTGGCCACCGCGTGAGCAAGCGGGTCACGAGATGAGCCAGTGCCGGCAGGCAAACCACCGCGCACGCAAGCACGCAGGCAACCGAAAGGTAACCGCCGACAGGCAGGCCGCCCAGCGGCGGCGCGCTTGCGAGGGCCAGTGCGAGCAGTGCGAGGCAGAGCGCGACGCGGTGATGGACACGAGCGGGTGGCAGCAAGGGCTGATGCGCGCTTCGCAGCGCCGGCGCAATGTCCGCATTGGCGGCACGCCGCGCCGGCCACCACGAGCCGAGCGCAGAGGCCGCGAGGCCCAGCAGCAAGAACACAGCGCTCGCCGCGAGATCAAACTGCAGCGCCGGCCGCGAACCGGCAAAGTAGCCCGCCCCCAGATCGCCACCCAGCGTGCGCAGCGCGATCGCGGCAAGGCCGTGCCCCGCGGCCACGCCTGCCAAGCCGCCGACAAGGCCCACGGCACAGCCCTCGGCGAGTACGCCGCCAAGCAATTGGCCGCGCGTCACCCCAAGCGCTCGCAGCAATGCAAACTCCGACTGCCGCCGAACCACCGAAAGACTCTGTGTGGCGAATACCAGAAAGGCGCCCGTCGCCAGCGCAATCACGGCCAGCATCGTCAGATTGGCGCGATAGGCGCGCGACATGTCGGCGGCCTGCATCTCGCGCTGCACTGGCGCCACGAGTTGCAGACCTGGCGGCAGCAGTGCTTGCAGCGCCGCACGGGTAGCCGGTGTATCGCCGTCGGTCGCCCAGCGTAAATCGATCCGCGTCAGGCGCCCAAGCATCCCCAAATGCCACTGCACGCCCGCGATATCCATCAGCGCGGCGACCTGACCAGGCGCGAAGCCGCCCGCCGTCCCCCCGACGCGAAGTGATACGGTCTGCAAGCCCGCTTGCAGCGTGATCGTCTGCCCCGTCCGCAGCGCGAAGGTCTGCAGGGCGGCAGGCGACGGGTAGATCACATCTGGATCGAGCAGCGCGCCTGCGTCCAAAGACGCATCGACTTCTGGACGAAGTGCTGGCTGCACCTGCATTGAGCGCAGCAGATCGAGGCCGACCACCCGCAGCGTTGCGTCGCGCCCCGGCAAGCGCACATCAACCTCCACCACCGGGCTTGCAAGCGCAAGGCCGTCGCTGATCGCGACGCGCGGAAAAATGGTTTCGTCGAAACCATTGCGCGGACCGACAAGCTGCAGATCCGCGTCGCCCGACAACACACGGACGCCGTGCGCAAACTCGTCGAGCGCCGATCGGTTCACGACACTGACCGCCACGCCCAGCGCGACACCCAGCATTACGGCGATCAGGCTCAGGCCGGTGGCAAACCGCCGCCGGCGCAGGCTGGATATGAAGAGACCGACGACCAGGTTCATGCTGCGATCAGACAGCCATCGGCAAGCCGCAACACCCTGTCGGCCACCAGCGCAGCCTGGTGAGAGTGGGTCACCATCAGGCACATCGCACCCTGCTCTCGCACCTGCTTGGCGAGCAAGGCGAGCACGCGTGCTGCGTTGTCCGGATCAAGGTTGCCCGTCGGCTCGTCTGCCAGCACCAGCAAGGGCTGGTGCACCAGCGCGCGGGCAATCGCCACCCGCTGCATCTCACCGCCGGAGAGTTCCGAAGGCATGCTGGCCGCCCGCGCCGCAAGGCCGACCCGTTCAAGCATCGCGGAGGCGGCTTTGGCGGCCGCTGGCGCGCGATGTCCGTTGAGCCGCAACGGAAGCGCAACGTTATCGCCGACCGACAAGTGCGGCAGGATGTGGAAGGACTGAAACACAAAACCCAGCGCGTGACGGCGCCACAAGGTCAGCGCGCGATCGTCGAGTCCGCCCAGGGCCTGCCCTGCGAGCGCAATGGCCCCAGCGTCCGGCGTCTCCAGCCCGGCGATCAGGTTCAGCAGGGTGGATTTCCCCGTGCCGGACTCACCCATCACTGCCACGAACTCGCCGGCCTTCATGGTCAGTTGCAGGCCGGCAAAAAGCGGCCGCCCCGCAACCTGCTTCGCCAGGCCTTCAATTTCCAGTTGCCGCGTCACCCTGCCCCCTTGAATACCCCGTGCAGCCGGCCTCGTGCCAGGCCGCGCCACGCGGCTCCGCTATACTGCGGCCCCCATGCCGGTTGACCACTACGAGAACTTCCCTGTCGCGTCCGTCCTCCTGCCGCGGCATCTGCGTCCGGCCGTGGAAGCGCTTTACGCCTTCGCACGCAGTGCGGACGACATTGCAGACGAAGGCGACGCGCCACCGATCCAGCGCCTTGCGCAGCTCAATGACTACCGCCGCGAGATCAATGCCATCGACCGCGGCGAGACACCGAAGTTGCCGATGTTCGCACGACTCGCGGCGGCCATTCGCGAGCACCAGCTGCCCACCGTGTTGCTACGCGACCTGCTGGACGCCTTCAGTCAGGACGTCGGCAAGACCCGCTACGCGGACTTCGCCGAACTGCGCGACTACACGCGACGCTCGGCCGACCCCGTCGGGCGCCTGATGCTGCGGCTGTTCCGCGCCGACACATCGCAGCATGTACGCTGGTCTGACCAGATCTGCAGCAGCCTGCAGCTGATCAACTTCTGGCAGGACGTTGCGATCGACTGGGCCAAGGGCCGCGTGTATCTTCCGGCCGAAGATCTCGCCCGCTTCGGCGTCGACGAAGCCCAGATCGCCGATGGGCGCATTGACGCAAACTGGCGCGCACTGATGGCCTTCGAGGTCGGACGCGCACGCACCATGATGCTGGACGGGGCCGCGCTGGCGCTGGCCCTGCCGGGCCGCTTCGGCTGGGAATTGCGGCTGGTAGTTCAGGGCGGCCTGCGCATCTGCGAGGCCATCGAAAGCAATGATTACGACGTGTTCCGCCGCCGCCCCACGCTGGCACGGACAGACTGGCTGCGCCTGATCTGGCGCGCGCTGCGAATGAAACCATGACGCCTGACGAATACTGCCAACAGAAAGCCGCCGCGAGCGGATCTTCCTTCTACTACAGCTTCCTGTTCCTGCCACCGGAGCGGCGCCGCGCGATCACCGCGCTCTACGCCTTCTGCCGCGAGGTCGACGACGTCGTGGATGAAACGCTTGATCCGCAGCTCGCCCAGACCAAGCTTGCTTGGTGGCGAAAGGAGCTCGCCGCGGTCTACAACGGTACCCCGCAGCATCCGGTTGGCAAGGCGCTGCAGCCGATGGTGCAGCAGTTCAACCTGCCGCAGGAGCACCTGTCCGAGATCATCGACGGCATGGAGATGGACCTCACGCAGTCCCGCTACCTAGACTTCAAGGGGCTCTCGCTATACTGCCACCGCGTGGCCGGCGTGGTAGGCCTGCTCGCTGCCGAGATCTTCGGCTACAGCAACCGGCAGACGCAGAAGTACGCCCACGAACTCGGGCTAGCCTTCCAGCTCACCAACATCATCCGTGATGTGGGCGAAGACGCGGGCCGCGGCCGCATCTACCTGCCGGTGGAAGACTTGCAGCGCTTCAACGTGACCGCGCGTGAGATCTCTGACCGTAAGCACTCGGAGAACTTTCGCGCGCTGATGGAATTCCAGATCGACCGCGCCGAACACCACTACGAGCAAGCGATGGCGCTGCTGCCGAAGGAAGACCGCAAATCGCAGCGCGCTGGCCTCGTGATGGCCGCGATCTACCGCACGCTGCTGAGTGAGATCCGCGCCGATGGCTGCCAGGTACTGACGCACCGCACCTCGCTCGGCCCGATTCGCAAACTCTGGATTGCGTGGCGCACTGCAGTGCGCGCGTGAGGGTTCAAACGAGCAGGAACGGCGCGTGACTAGCCGTAGCGGCGCGCGGCATCCACCGCGAGGCCCGCACCAATGCTGCCGAAGAGATCGCCCTCGACAGCACGCGCGGTCGGAATTTCCGACGCAATGCGTTGACGCAGCAAGGGCACGCCGCTCGAACCACCGGTAAAGAACACCGTATCGATGCGCGAACGCGCCACCCCCGCGCGATCGAGCATGCCCGCCACGGTGTCGCCGACGCGATCAACCAGCGGCGCAATCGCGGCATCCAGCGCAGCACGCGTGATCGTTGGGTGCACCGGCGTACCGCCTTTGCGGTGCAGCCGCGCAAGATCCAGCACGACCTCCGGCACGTCGGACAACGCGATCTTCGCCTCCTCCACCTGCAAGGACAGCCAGTGCCCCGCGCGTTCGCCAATCAGATTGAGCAGCAGCTCCAGCTTCTCGCGCTCGGCACCGTCGCGATACATGTCCTGGAACTCGGTCCAGGCGGCGCGGGTGTAGCAAAAGTTGATCGTATGCCAGGTCGCCAGGTTGAAGAACGGCGTCGCCGGCAGTTCGGTGCCGTTCTTCTTCTTCGAGCGAAAGCCCAGCAAGGGCATCACCTGCGCCAGGTTGAACGCGCGGTCCAGATCCGTACCGCCAATGTGCACGCCGGCGTTGGCGAGCAGATCCTCGCGGCGGTCGTCCACCTTCGCGCGCTCCGGTGACAAGCGCACCAACGAAAAGTCCGAGGTGCCGCCGCCGATGTCGGCAATCAGCACCAACTCTTCGCGGTCGAGCGACTGTTCGTAGTGGAAGGCCGCTGCGATCGGCTCATATTGGAAGCTCACCTCGCGGAAACCGACGGCGTGGGCAATCTGCGCCAGCGTGTCCTGCGCGAGTTGGTCGGCGGCACTATCGTCGTCGACAAAATGCACCGGACGGCCGAACACCGCCTGATCAAAGCTGCGGCCAGCCGCGAGCTCGCCACGCCGCTTGAGTTCGGCGATGAATTGCCTGAGCAGATCGCGAAAGGGCAACAGGCGGCCAAGCACCTCGGTGTTGCCATCCATCAGACTGGAACCGAGCAGCGTCTTCAGCGCGCGCATCAGGCGCCCCTCGTAGCCGTCCAGGTATTCGGCCAGCGCGGCGCGGCCAAAGCAGACGCTGTCTTCATCCGCATTGAAGAACACCGCTGAGGGCAGCGTCGGCTTGCCGTCTTCCAAGGTCAGCAAGGCGGGAGCACCCGGGCGCAGCCAGCCGACAGTGGAGTTCGAGGTGCCGAAGTCAATGCCGCAAGCGCGGGCCGCGTGGTCAAGCATGGTTGCGTCTATTCTGAAGGGGCGCGGATGCTACGCCAGCGCCGCGGCGAAGTCCAGCAAACCGCCCGCCAACGCGCTGACGCGCGTCAAACCTGAGCGCACCGCGCCGGGTGTAGCGTCACAGCCAAGAAGACTCACAAAGGAGGCAGCCATGACGACCCCGCAAGATCTGAGGACTCTCGCCCTGCTAGGCCACGCGGGCGCCGGCAAAACGACACTGATCGAATCAGTCCTCGTTTCCGCCGGCGCGATTCCACAGGCAGGCAGCGTAGACCGCGGCACCACGGTCTGCGACTACGATCCACTCGAAAAGGAACATGGTCACTCCGCCAAACTGGCGGTTGCAAACTTCGAACGCGCCGGCACCCTGGTGCACCTGCTGGACACACCCGGATTCCCCGACTTCGCTGGCCAGGCGCTTGCCGCACTGGATGCGGCGGACACGGTCGCCACCGTCGTTAACGCGCAGAACGGCATCGAAATCACGGCCCGCCGGGCAATGCTCTGGGCCCAGACACGCAAGCTCTGCCGCCTCGTCGTTGTGAACAAGATCGACGCCGAGCGGGTGAACCTCCCCGCCCTGGTTGAAGAGCTTCAGGCCGCCTTCGGGCGCGAATGCCTGCCGATCAACCTGCCGGCCGATGGTGGAAGCCGCGTCGTCGATTGCTTCTTCAACCTGAGCGGAGACGCGACCGATTTCAGCTCAATCGAGGACGCACACCGTGCCCTAGTTGAGCAGGTCGTCGAAGTGGACGAAGCGCTGACCGAGCGTTACCTCGAAGGCGAAGAGATCGCACCGGAAGCGCTGCACGACGCGTTCGAACGCGCGCTGCGTGAGGATCACCTGGTTCCGGTGCTGTTCGTATCCGCCCGCACCGGTGCCGGCATCCCGGAGCTGATCGATTTCATCGTGCGCCTCGCGCCCAGCCCGCTCGAAGGCAACCCGCCGCTTTTCGAGAAATGGCCGGGCGGCAATGCCGATGCAGCGGAGCCCCTGATCGCCAGCCACGATCCAAACGACCATGCGCTGGCCCATGTATTCAAAGTCGAAGTCGACCCTTACATGGGCAAGATCGGCGTGGTGCGTGTGCTGCAAGGCACGCTCACGCCGGATACCCAGCTGTATGCCGGCGAGGCACGCAAGCCTTTCCGTGTCGCTCATTTGTTCCGCATGCAGGGCAAGCAGCTCACCCCGATTGATCGCGCGGGCCCCGGCGAGATCTGCGCGATCACGAAGATCGACGACATGGCCTTCGATGCCGTCCTCCACGATGCCCCGGAAGACGCAGTGATCCACTTCCACCCGCTGCCGATTCCGCATGCGGTGTATGGCTTGGCCGTACGCGTCAAACGCCGGGGAGACGAACAGAAGCTCGCCGAGATTCTCCACCGTCTGGCCGCGGAGGATCCGGGCCTGCACGTCGAGCACGACGTCACCACCCACGAGGCCGTGATTCGCGGCCAAGGCGAGCTGCACCTGAGCCGTATCCTCGAAAAGATGCGCGCACAGTACAAGCTCGAAGTGGACAGTCACCCGCCAACGATTCCTTACCGCGAGACCATCACGCTCGCTGCGGAAGGCCACCATCGCCACAAGAAGCAAAGCGGCGGTGCCGGTCAGTTCGGTGAGGTCTACCTGAAGATCGCCCCGCTCGCCCGCGGCGAAGGGTTCCGCTTTGTCGACGCCGTCAAGGGCGGCACGATCCCGGGTGTGTTCATTCCCGCAGTGGAAAAAGGCGTGCGCGACGTGCTCGGTGGCGGTGCGATTGCCGGCTTCCCGGTGCAGGATCTGGAGGTCACCGTGTATGACGGCAAGACCCACCCGGTCGACGGCAAGGAAGTCGCTTTCATCACGGCCGGTCGCAAGGCCTTCCTCGACGCAATCAGCAAGGCGCGCGGCATGGTGCTGGAGCCGATTGTGAACCTGGAGGTCACGGTGCCTGAGATGGCCATCGGTGACGTGAACGGCGAACTCGCACTTCGGCGCGGTCAGGTCACGCAGACCGGCACGGCACGCGGCGGCATGGTGACCATCAATGCACGAGCACCGCTCGCCGAGCTGAACGACTTTCAGGGGCGCCTCAAGTCAATCACTGGCGGACAAGGCAGTTACACGCTGGAGATGGCCGACTATGAACCGGCCCCGCCAAACGTACAGCAGGCATTGACTGCTGCGTTCAAACCGGTCGACGAGGAGTAAGCGACCGCGCCGCCGCGACGCCACCACGCGCGTCGCGGCGCCAGCCCGCCCGGCTCGGGCAAAATGGGAACATGTCGTCATGTTCCCGCCCTATCGCGCTGGTGACCGGCGCCAACGGCTTTGTTGGCACGGCACTGATTCCACAGCTCAAAGCACGCGGCTACCGTGTGCGCGCTGCGCTTCGCCAACCTCGGCCAGGCCCCTGGGACGAATCCGTTGTCGTCGGCGACCTGAATTTGCCGGTCGACTGGCGTGTCGCAGTGTCGGGTGTCGATGCTATCTGGCATCTGGCCGCGCGGGTGCACGTGATGCAGGAAAGCGAACGCGACCCACTGGCCGCATTCCGGCGCGTCAATGTGGCGCGAACGGCGGAACTCTGTGCCGCAGCCGCGGCTGCCGGTGTGCGGCGCCTGGTCTACCTCAGCTCAGTAAAGGTCAATGGCGAATCCAGCGCACCGGAACATCCTTTCCGCCCCGAGGACCCGCCCGCTCCCACCGACCCCTACGCCGTTTCCAAACTGGAAGCCGAGGCGGCGGTGCTGACCTCGTGCGTGGACGCCGTCGTGCTGCGCCCCCCGCTCGTCTACGGCCCTGGCGTCGGCGCAAACTTCGCGCGCTTGTTGCACTTAGTCCGGAAGGGATACTGGCTGCCGCTCGGCGCCATCCAGAACCGCCGCGATCTGGTCTTCGTCGGTAATCTCGCCGACGCGCTGTGCCTGCTTGGAGAGCATCCGGACGCCGTCGGCAAGGTGTTTCTCATCAGTGACGGCGAGCCCCTGAGTACGCCAGCGCTGATCCGCGCAGTGGGCAACGCGCTCGGAAGGTCCGCACACCTGATTCCAGTACCACCCAAAGTGCTCAGAGGAGTGCTGACGCTTTGCGGCAAAGAAGCGGAAGCCGATCGTCTGCTTGGTTCGCTCGAAGTCGACATCAGCGCCCTGACCCACGGCCTTGGCTGGCGCCCTCGCTACACCGTGAAAGAGGCGCTCGCCGCAACAGTTGCCGCGCACTGACCCTCAGCGCCCGTCGTCACCCAGCTCAAACGCGAGCTCAAGTTCGAAACGAGCATCCCGCAGCCCCGCCGGAAGGTCAATCCGCGCCGCCGCTTTCATCAGCGCCTCTCGCAGCCGCGCCTCCAATTCGCGGCTGCTTTGCTGCCCGCTGAAACTCACGGCAAGCAAGCGACCGCCGTCGCCGAACACCAGGTGCGCCTCGGTGCTGGCGCCCGCGGCATCTGCTGGCAAGGAGACCCCGGCCAATCCGCTCGCGAGTGCCACCTTCAGGCCGCGCAAAGCCCCGGCATCAAGCCCCGGAAGTTCGGGCGCCAGCGGCGCCGAGTCGGGCGCTCGCTTGGGCATATCTACCGCGCGAGCGGTGCGAGCCGGCCCATTCGTCGGCTGCAGCGACCGGTTTGCTTGGCGTGGTGCAGGCACGGCCGGCACCTCCGCCGCCGCGCTCAAAAGCCGTGGGGCCGCGACATCGCCCGATGCGCCAGCGCCACGGCCAAGCGCTTGAGCGGAAAGCCGAACCCGCAAACTGCGAGCGCCGGCGTCGATCGTTGGAAACAGGAACAACGCCGCACCATGTACCGCAATCGACAACAAAAGCGCCCAATACAACGGACGCCCCTGGCCTGTCACGCGACACATTGAAGTAGTCATTGAAATCACACATGCAAGGCGTATGCTCTATACGATTGTAGAGAGAGAGTCGCCGTGATCCTCGTTGAACGCGGCACGGTCGCGGGCAATTCGCGACGGCCGCTGATCCTCACGCTTGATGTGCATGGCCAGCCCTTCCGCTGGGTCAGCTGGCAGCATGCGGTGATCTACTATGCGAGGGATCAGGTCGCCTGGTCCGCTGGCGACAACGAGTTCATGATCCAGGGCGGTATGCGCCGTGATACCGGGCTGCGTTCCGTCATCACGGCAAACAGCATCATCGCCATACGCGGCAAGGCGCTCAGCCAGCGCGCGCTGCACCAGGTTCCACCGCTTTCGAATCGCGAACTCTTTCACCGTGACCGTCAGGTCTGCGGCTATTGCGGCACGCATCTGCCGGCCGGCAAGCTCACGCGCGACCACGTCCTTCCCGTATCGCAAGGCGGTCGAGACATTTGGATGAACGTTGTTACCGCCTGCCGCCCATGCAATCAGCGCAAAGGCGGTCGCACGCCTGAACAGGCGCGCATGGAGCTGATCTATGCCCCGTACGTGCCGAACAAGGCCGAGTACCTGATCCTCTGCAACCGCAACATCCTAGCGGATCAGATGGACTTCCTTGCCCGGCACGTGCCGCGGCAGAGTCGCGTTCTGGTCGGCTAACCGCCCAGCGTTGGGCGCAAGAGCCCCTCGGCGCGCAATCGCTCCGTTTCTGCGAAGCGTTGCTCGATCAACTCATGGAATTTGCCCGCCCGGGTTTCTGCGTTAAGGCTGGGGTCATTGCGTAGCTGATTAACGGCTTGCTGCGCATCTTCAATGCGCTGACGCCAGCTCGCCCACGATGCATCGACGGCGGCAGAGCGCGCCGCTGCATCCGGCAGAGGCTGTGGCACCACTTCCCGGCTACCCTGCCCCGCAAGCTGCGCCGCCAGCAAGCGCTCGTCGTCACCGAAGAAAGCCTCAGCCCAGCTTGGGCCAATGCCGCGGCGTCGTGCCGCCGCCGCGGCGCGAGCGCTCTGTTCAAGCGCCGCACGGTCAGCCGGAACAACGCCCGCCACGGCGACCATGGCGTCCTGATACGCACGCCACACTTGCGATGCATCCTGCCCCGCCTTTGGGCCGCAAGCTTCGGCCGCCTCGGCCGACAGCACCAGGGCGAGCTCGTCGGCAGACATCGGGCCGAGCTGATTGCCGTACCAATCCATGCGCTCGCGAATCCGCCGATCGGGCAGCAAACCACCGTCTGCCGCGCAGACCCATCTTCCGTCCGGCTCAACGCCAGCGAGCACACCCCCACGAGCGGCCACCCGCAACTCACTCAGTGTGCGTTGGGCAAGCTGGCTCGACAGGAAAGGAAGACCCGCGGAACCCCTCGCGCCACTCACGTCTGCCGGCTTCTGGTGCGCACTTTCGGTTCGCGCGGGCACCAGGCTACTTGGCGCACGAGCGAGGCAGAGCAGCAAAACTACCGCCGCAAAAGCGGCGGTAGTAGCGATGACAACGCCTTTCACAGTCCCAGGTTCCGCAGGCGGTTCGCCTGAGCGCGGTAGAACGACACCGGATTGGTGCTGAAGAGCCCGCGCAGGCCGAAGACATGGTTCATTTCGTCGATATGGTTCCACCCGTAGTCGTCACGCAGCACACGCCCCCAATGCGAGGAACAGCGCGACACAAGGCCGTCGTTGGCCTCGAAACCGAACACGAGTGACGACGCCACCAGCATCGGATCGAGGACGTCCAGCACGTTGGTCGCCACCGAGGTGCCGCCCACCGAGTAGTACCGCACACCGTTTGCGGCCAGCTCCGCCCCGTTTCCGCAATACGAAGTCGGCGCACCCGCCGGGAAACGTCTATTGAAGTCGCGGGCGCCAGCCGTATTGAGCGACGCAAGCGACCCGAGCGCGTCCTGAGGCGATCCGTTGCCGGACAACAAGCCGATCAGTTGCCCGAAACCGTTGACGAGGGCCGCAACCAGATCGGTCGTGCCGGTCACACTGGTGCCCGCCTTGATGAGGTCCGCCACCTTGCTACCGTCGTGCGGCGCACCAACCGTGGTGACCGACGCCACGATGCCGGGTGCCACGCCGGCGACGTAGCGGGAAGTCGCCCCGCCATGACTGTGGCCAATCAGGTTGAAGCGTTCGTAGCCGTACTTCGCCCTCAGCGTTTCAAGGTATTGAAGCAACTGCTCACCACGCGCCTCGTTACTGTTCAGGGCCGATATCGATGCCACAAAAACCGTGGCGCCGCCGGCGCGAAGGTTCTCTGGAATGCCGTACCAGTAATTGATCGCACCGATAGAGTCGAAACCCATCATTCCATGCACGAGCACGATCGGGTACCGCGTCTGCGTATAGGTGTCGGCCGAAACCACTGGCGACAAAAGCAGGGCAATGAAACAGACAAAGATGCGCAAGCGTTTGTGATTCACCTTCTCCTCCTTCAGGTGTTTGTTGTGTTTTCCGTACGCACCCGTAGTGCAAACAGGCACCAGAAAGCTTGAATTGCGGGCCCGCTAGCAGCAATCGTTCGAGTTGCACTCGGGCAAGCCACGTCGAACGCAGAGCGATGCATCCACTCCGGATACGCCGGATTTATTGGTATAGCGGCATGCAGGGCATTGTCACGTTGCAATGCGGTAGCGGCATCGCAGCGTACGGTTACGTATCGCTTCGGGGCACCGGAGCTCGGCACCATTAGTTGCAAGTTGCAACGTAAAAAAATACCGTTAGCGGATTGCGCCTGGAGCACCGCAGATGCCGTCGCTGACCCTACGCACCTTGGCTGAACGCGTTCTCGCCGCAGAACAGCGCCTCTTTCGCCGCATGTCGGACTGCAGCGATGCCCAGATGCGCCTGCTGCTGCGCATTGCCGGCGCCAACACGATTGCGATGCGCGAACTGGTGCAGCAGACCGGTTGGGAGAAGAGCGCCGTCACCCGCGCGACCGACGTACTTCATGCACGGGGCTTGGTCACCAAGGAGCCCGACGCAGCAGACGCTCGCGCGCTGCTGCTTGCCGCCACGCCAAGTGGACATCAGCTCGCGAGGCAAGTCACCGAGTTGCTCGACACCGAGGCGCGAGCGCTGATTGGCGGTCTCGCGCCAGCGGACCGGGCGGCGGCGGACCGCATCTTGAGTCGGCTCTGCCACCTGCTCGACGCCGATGCGCGGGTGGCCGGGCCGGAACTTGAGTAACATACGCGCCGGTTGCACCGGCCGGGGGGGCGGTGCCGAGATCCCACCGTGGACCGATTCATGCGTTTTCTGCTTGCCGCGTTGCTGGTCGTATTCGCATTCGCTTCATCTCAAGCTCGCGCGGAGGACCGCGTGGTCCGTCTGGCGTCACTCGAATGGCCGCCGTACACCGGTGCCAACATTTCCGAGGGCGGCACCGTTACCGATACCGTGCGGCGAGCGCTTGCCGCATCGGGCTACAAGTTGGTCGTCGAATATCACCCCTGGCCCAAGGCGGTCGCGCTTGGCGAAACGGGCAAGGGGTTTGCTGGCTACTTCCCGAGCTACTACTCGTCTGACCGGGATCGCCGCACGGAACTGTCCGACCCTGTCGGCGAAAGCCCGCTCGGCTTCGCCCAGCGCGCCGATTCGCCAAGCATCTGGGCAACGCTGGACGACCTGAAATCACTGCGGATCGGCGTGGTCGAGGGTTACATCAACACCACCGCCCTGGACCGACGGATCGCGAGCGGCGAACAGAATTCGGACAGCACCCTCGACGACGTCAGCAACCTGATGAAGCTCGCTGCGGGCCGCATCGACCTTGCCGTGATCGACTCGAAAGTCTTCGCCAATCTGATGGGCAACGACCACCGGCTCGTTGGTATGCGCGGGCAGCTCGTGATGAACTCCCGCCTGCTCGAGCTCAAGAGCCTTCACGTTGCCTTCCGCCGCACCCCCGAGGGAAAGAAGCTCTCTCGCGCGCTCAGCGAAGGGCTGCGAAAGATTGGCTACCAGGCGCCAGTCTTCAATCAGGGCAGCGATTGATCGCTCGGCCGCAAGGCGACGACGCCACGCCGCAAGCTCAACGATGAAGCTTTACTACGCCGACGAGTTCGTACTGCCCTTGCCCGAGGGGCACCGGTTTCCGATGGCGAAATACCGGATGCTGCGCGAAGCCTTGCTGGCCACCGGCCGCTTTGCGGCAAGCGACTTCTGCATACCGGACGCCGCCGACGACGAGACCTTGCAAATGGCCCACACCGCCGACTATGTCCGCCGGGTTGTCTGCGGCGAGTTGGCGGCCGACGAGATTCGTCGCATCGGCTTTCCGTGGTCGCCCGAAATGGTTGAGCGCTCACGCCGTTCCACCGGCGCAACGATTGCGGCGTGCCGCAGCGCACTTGCGGATGGATGCTCTGCCAACCTTGCCGGCGGCACTCATCACGCACATGCGGATTTCGGATCGGGCTTCTGCGTGTTCAACGATGCCGCCGTCGCAGCGCGCTGCATGCTGGCAGAAGGCCACCTATCGCGCGTTGCGATCATCGACTGCGACGTCCACCAGGGCGACGGCACCGCCGCAATCCTCGCGGGTGATCCGCGCGCCTTCACCTTCAGCATGCATGGGGCAAAGAACTTCCCCTTCCGCAAACAGACGAGCGATCTCGATATTGAGTTGCCAGACGGCACCGGCGATGCCGATTACCTGGCCGCGCTGGTGCATGGGTTGGAGACGACGTTCGACCGGTCACGGCCTCAGCTTGTGATCTATCTTGCAGGTGCCGACCCCTTCGAGGGCGATCGCCTTGGTCGGCTGGCGCTGAGCCGCGACGGCCTTGCTGCAAGGGACCAGGCGGTGTTCGATGCCTGTCTCGCGCATCATGTTCCGCTCGCCATCGCCATGGCCGGCGGCTACGCAAACGATATCGGTGACACGGTTGCGATCCACTGCGAAACCGTTTCGCGTGCGCATCAGTGCTTCTTCGCTGCCGCGGACGCGCGTCACCGATGAAGCTCCTCGGGGTCGACTTCACCTCCGCACCTTCGCGGCGCAAGCCAATTACCGTGGCGCACGGGCAACTTGAAGGCGGCACGCTCGTATGCGAAGCGCTCGCCCGTCACGAGGCATGGCCCGGCTTCGAGCAACTGCTGCGCGCGCCCGGCCCCTGGCTTGGGGCCTTCGATTTCCCGTTTGGACTGCCACGTGACGGCGTGAGCAAGCTGGGCTGGCCCGATCACTGGCCAGAATTGGTCGCCCACTGTGCCGCGCTCGGCAAGCAGGCGTTCAAGTCAGCACTCGACGCTGATCGCACGGAACGCCCCTACGGCGCGCGCTATCCACATCGCGCCACCGATATCCCGGCCCGCAGCCACAGCCCGTTCAAACTTGTGAATCCGCCCGTCGGCATGATGTTTCTTGAAGGTGCCACGCGACTGCTCGCGGCCGGTGTCACCATTGCAGGCATGTGCCAGGCCGACCCGCTGCGTATCGCCGTAGAGGCTTACCCCGCCTTGGTGGCGCGCAAGGTGAGCGGTGCGTCCTACAAGAGCGACGAGCGCACCAAGCAAACGCCTGAGCGCGAGCGGGTCCGGCGCGAGATCGTGGCAGCCCTGTCCGGCGGCCAACTGACGCCCGGCCTGACTGTTCGCTTGCCAGATGAAATAAAAGTCGAGGCATGTTCGGACGGCAGTGGGGACCTGCTCGATGCCCTGCTCGCACTCACCCAAGCGGCCGCCGCGTGGTCGGCGCGAGCCGATAACTATGGATTGCCGCGCAACTTCGACCCTGTGGAGGGTTGGATTGTTGGTGCGAGTGATGCGTTGAAGGAAAAATAATCCTTGCCAAATCCGGAAAGCGGATACACACTACCGGTTCGCCGAATTTCAAGCAGTGTGCAGTTGCAGTAGCTAGGCCCCGCAGCAGTTCTGCGTGCGGTTCTCCGGTTCTCGATCACTTCCGTCTTGATTTTCAATTTTTCCGGGTAAGGCGAATACCCAAATTTTTTCATCAGGACGCTAGATACATGGCTACCGGTACCGTTAAGTGGTTCAACGAATCCAAAGGCTTCGGCTTCATCACCCCGGATGAGGGCGGCGACGATCTGTTCGCGCACTTCTCCGCAATCCAGACCAAGGGTTTCCGCACGCTCGCCGAAGGCCAGCGCGTGAACTTTGATGTCACGACCGGCCCGAAGGGCAAGCAAGCGTCGAACATCCGCCCCGAGTAATCAGCCACGGGCTGATGCTTGCGAAAAGCCCGGTTCGCCCGGGCTTTTTTGTTGCCGCCCCAATAAACACGCAGACGTCCGGGTCTGCATCGGACAGGAGCCATGAATGGCGAAGGAAGAACTGCTGGAAATGAACGGTGTCATCGAAGAAGTGATGCCCGATACGCGCTTCAAGGTGATTCTCGACAATGGCATCGGCGTGATCGCCTACGCCTCCGGCAAGATGCGCAAGCACCGCATCCGTATCCTCGCCGGCGACAAAGTGACGCTGGAAATGTCGCCGTATGACCTGACCAAGGGGCGGATCACGTTCCGCCACAAAGACGAGCGTGGTCCCGCAATGGGCGCCGCGCCTGGCCAGAACGGCCCGCGTCGCTGACCTACCCCGCCCGGCAGTCGATGAGCTGCCGTGCTTGCGCGGACCTTATGGTCCGCGCCACCTCGTCGCCGGCTCGACGACGCGCATTTCCTCTGCGTACCCGATAACCCTCTTGGCGCTTACCCGCCGGAGGGCTGTTCGCATGCCCGCTTGCGCGCTCGCTGCCTGGACAGCGCGAGTTCCGCTATTGGTCAGATTGAATTCCTGAATTGGTGTGGCTCGGCCCCCGAACCTACACTTCATTCAACCCCGCCGGAAAGCAAACACCGCATCAGACGGTACGCACCGGCACCGGAATCCACACCAAGGAACTTTGAACATGAACAACGAAATCAGCCTTCGTTTCCGCCACGCCGCAGGTGCCACGGTCAACGCCGACAGCCATTTCGCCGCCGCGGTTGACCACGCCCGCACAGGCCGCTTCGAGGAAGCAGTGGAAGCTTTCCGCACCGTCCTGAGTTTCGTTCCGGATCGCACCGAAGCTTGGCAAGGCCTCGGCTATTGCTACCGCAAGCTGCGCAGCTACGCCCAGGCCAACGAAGCCTACGGCGAAGCGCAGCGCCTTGATCCGTCGCGCGGCGCGATGTGGTTCAACGCGCCTGTCTCGGCGATTGCTGCGCACTGATTCATTGGGCCTTCGGGCCAAGGCGATCAGCTGTACAACCCCGGCCTCGAGCCGGGGTTTTCGTTTCTGAGCGTCCCGCTTGCCGACCCCCTAGAATGGCGGTACTCACGGAGGAATGGCGCGTGACTGCCACAATCGCGAACTGGATACTTTCGACCGCCGCAATACGTTCGGTGGAGTCGGTCTACAAGGACGCAGCGCCCACGCTGATGCAGCGCGCCGGCCACGCTGCTGCCCGACTCGTCGAGCAGTTCCATCTTCCCCCGGGGCCGATCCTGATTCTGGCCGGCCCTGGCAACAATGGCGGCGATGGTCTGGTTCTCGCAAGCGAACTGAGACAACGAGGTCGTGAGGTCGTCGTCGCCTTTCTCGGCGATGCCGACCGCCTGCCTCCCGATGCCGCCGCTGCAATGGCAGCGTGGCTACAGGGCGACGGCGCGCTGGCACGAGAGTTCAAGTCCGACGGCTGGGTGCTGGCCGTCGACGCGCTATTTGGTATTGGATTAACGCGCCCGCTGACTGGCCAGGTCGCCGAATGGGTCGAACGCTTCAACGCGCTCAAGTGCCGCCGCCTGTCGCTCGATATTGCAAGCGGCATCGATGCCGATACTGGCCGTGCACTGGGATGCGCGGTGCGCGCAACCGACACCTTGAGCTTCATCGCCTGGAAGCCGGGTTTGATGACGCTGGACGGGCCTGACCATTGCGGTCGGCTCCATCTGGCAACGCTGGACGTCACGGTGGACCAGCACGATGGCGCCGGTCGCCTGATCACCCGCAGCAACTTCGAGACCCTCCTCACGCCGCGCCCTCGCAACAGCCACAAAGGGCTCTATGGCGACGTCGGCATTGTCGGCGGCGCGAGCGGCATGGTTGGCGCAGCCTGGATCGCCGGCCGCGCTGCCCTGGCGCTCGGTGCCGGGCGGGTGTTCGTCGGATGCCTGGCGGCCGACGCACCGGCGCTGGATCCCAGCGCCGTCGAGCTGATGATGCGCCGTGCCGACGAAGTGCCTTCATTGGCTTCCGTCTTGGCGGTGGGCCCCGGCCTGGGACAACACGAGCCAGCACGCGCGCTGCTAAAGCGCTGCCTGGCGTTTGCAGGCCCTCTCGTGCTGGATGCGGACGCACTCAATCTGATTGGCACCGATCCCGACCTGGAAACGCTTCTGCTCGCCCGTCCGCACGATACTTTGATGACCCCGCACCCAGCCGAAGCGGCGCGCCTGCTTCAATCGACAACCGCCGCCATCCAGGCGGACCGCGTCGCGACCGCCAAGGCGCTCGCGCGGCGTTACCGCGCACACGTTGCGCTCAAAGGTTGCGGTACCGTCGTGGCACACCCCGACGGCGCCTGGGCGATCAACACCAGCGGAAATCCAGGCATGGCCGTGGCAGGCATGGGGGACGCCCTCACCGGCTTCGCTGCAAGCCTGCTGGCCCAGCAATGGCCCGCGCCGATGGCGCTTGAGGCTGCGGTGCATCTGCATGGCGCCGCGGCGGACGCACTGGTCGCAAACGGCGTCGGTCCGGTCGGGCTGCGCGCCAGCGAAGTGATCGACGCAGCACGTCGCATCAGAAACGCCTGGACCAGCGAGTCTGCATGAGGTGCTCGCGACCGCGATTTGCGGGACGACGCAATGGGTAAGCAGAGCGCTCCTCGCCCGATACGCGGCGTCGTACTCTTCTGCGTCGCAGTGGTGCTCTTTGCCTGTCTTGACGCTACGGCCAAGCACCTGTCGCAGCACTGGCCGGTCGCCATGCTCGCCTGGGGGCGTTATGTGGTGCATTTCGTGCTGATGACCGCCTTCCTAGCACCGACCTGGCGAGGGCGACTGTTGGCGACCGAACGCCCAGTACTGCAGAGCGTACGTGGCCTGAGCCTGGTCGCCGTAACCGTCCTTGCAATGGCTGCCTTCAAGCGCATGCCGCTGGCCGAAGCCACTGCCCTACTCTTCGCATCGCCCCTTCTGGTCGCGCTGCTCGCACGGCCAATTCTCGGCGAGCACATCGGAAAGCTGCGTTGGACCGCCGTGCTGCTCGGATTCACCGGCGTTGTCATGCTGACGCGACCGGGCAGCGGGCTCGATCCGGTGGGTGTCGCGTGCGCGCTGGCGGCCGCCGTCGCCTACGCCGGCTACCAGTTGATGACTCGCACACTGAGCCACGTCAGCCATCCCGTCACAATGCTTTACTACACCGCGCTCGCTGGCACCGTCAGCCTCTCGCTGGCGCAGCCCTTGATCGGCCCGCTTAGCTGGCCCGGTTGGCTGGACGGCGGCATGATCGTCGCCCTCGGCCTGTTTGGTGGGACCGGTCACTACCTGCTCACGCGCGCGTTTCGCGAAGCGCCAGCCTCACTGCTGTCGCCGCTGATCTACACGCAGTTGATCTGGGCCGCCCTGCTCGGTTGGCTGGTTTTCGGCAACACGCCGTCTGCTGCCACGATCGCGGGCATGCTCGTAATCGGCGCCTCGGGCTTGCTCATCGCATACGACAGCACGCGCAGCAGCTAACGCAGCAACGCCGAACGTTGGAGCACCGGCGCAAGCCGGTTCAGGGCTTCCTGCAAACGGCTTCGACTACTTGCTGCCCCAAGCGAGACGCGGATACCGGCGGGCTCGGCATGGGTCGCAGCCGCAAAGGTCTCTGAGGGCACCACCGCGACACCCTCACGCCTCGCGACCTCCGCAACGCGCTGCGGATCACGACCGCGCGCCAGCGGTAGCCACAGATGCGGTGACACCGTCGCCCCTTCGAGCTCGTAATCAGCGAGGGCCGCTTGCGTCAGCTTCCAGCGTGCCGCCAATTCGCGCCGCTGGCGCATCAGGCGGCCCTTTGCGGCCCCGCCCACGATCCAACGTCTGGCGATTTCCGCTCCAAGCGGTGAGACATACCAGTGCGTATGGTGCTCGAGCGCCTCCTGGCGTCCGTGAAGCGCTGGAGGCAGCACGAGGTAGCCAAGCCGCAGGCCAGGCGCCACTGTCTTGGACAAGCCACTAACATGACAGACTCGCTCCGGCGCGAGGCTGGCCAACGATGTTGGCGAATTCGGCATCAGGGCGCCATACACATCTTCCTCGATCAGCATCAGATCATGACGCCGCGCGACGGCAACAATCGCCTCACGCCTTTCGATGCTCCATGTGCGCGCGGTGGGGTTGTGCAAGGTCGGCATGCAGACCAGGCATTTCAGCCCCTGCAAGGCAGCACGTTCAAGCGCATCCGGCAGGATGCCATCGCGATCAATCGGCAGCGCATGAAGCCGTAATCCACGGCTGCGCGCAATCGCCTTCAAGCCAGGCCAGCAAAGGCTCTCGCACCCCACGACCGTAGCGCCGGCCGCAGCAAGCGCCGCTTCCATCGCGTGCTGCGCGCCGGCACAGAGGACGATGCGCTCCGCCACGCAATTCACGCCGTGCTGGACAAGCCAACTCTCGGCGGCCAAGCGGTGCAGATGAAGATCGCCCGGCGTCGGATAGTCGGCAAAGCGCTCGAGCTCGCCCTCTTCTAACAAAGCTGCAACAGCCTTTGCGAGGCCGTCATCGCCCACCAGCTTGGGTGGCGTGTTGGTCGATAGGTCGATCAGCGAATCCTGCGGTCGGTCGGCGAACGCGAATAGGCGTGCCTCTGCCGCGCCGCCGAGCACGAACGTGCCGCGCCCCACCTCACCGCCGATCAGGCGCCGCCGTTCGGCCTCACGGTAGGCGCGCGTCACCGTGCTGACGTTGATGCCCAGTAGATCCGCCATCAGACGATGCGTTGGAAGGCGGTCGCCGGCCTTCAGGGTGCCTCGCCGAATTGCGTCAGCGAGTTGATCCACGATCGCGCGGTAGACCGGACCATCGAGGCCCGCGACGCGGGGCAGCCAAGTTGTCATGCACACAATCCGAATAAATGTGCCTACAAAATGCCACGCATCACCAATCGCCACAAGCGGAGACGACGATGCGGATTTCGCGCGAAGACATCCTTCAAGCCATGAGCCATGTGCGCCCGCTCGTGCCGGCAACGCCCCAGTACCGCTGGCCCATGCTGTGTGAGGCGCTCGCTTGCGAGACATTGGTCAAGCACGAAAACCACGCACCGACGGGTGCCTTCAAGATACGCGGCGGCCTGAACTACTTTGGCCGACTTGCGGGCCAAGCAGGACCACGGCAAGTGGTGTGCGCCACACGGGGGAATCACGGCCAGTCGGTCGCCATGGCCGGCGCTTTGCACGGCTTTGACGTCACGGTCGTGGTGCCACACGGCAACAGCAGCGAGAAGAACGCAGCGATGCGCGCGCTGGGCGCCTCGGTGGTCGAATACGGTGACGATTTCCAGGCTGCGCGCGAGCATGCAAGCCGTCTGGCGCAAACGCACGGTTGGCACCAGGTGCCTGCATTCCATGAGGCGCTGATCGCCGGTGTCGCCACCTATGCGTTGGAGTTCCTCTCCAGCGCCAGCCCGCTCGATATCGTGTACGTGCCGGTGGGCATGGGATCGGGCCTTTGCGGCATGATTGCAGCCCGCGATGCGCTCGGGCTGCATACCGAGATCGTTGGCGTGGTGTCGGCGCATGCCCCTGCCTACGCGCGGGCCTTTGCAAGTGGCATCGAGACCGAAGCGCCGGCCGACACGCTGTTGGCCGATGGCCTGGCATGCCGGAGGACGGACCCCGCCGCACTCGCAATGATTCGTCGCGGTGCCAGTCGCTTCGTCATGGTGACGGACGATGAAATCGCGAACGCGATGCGCCTGCTCTTTGCGACCACCCACAACGTCGCCGAGGGTGCTGGCGCGGCGTCGCTTGCCGCAGCGCTTCAAGAGCGCCCCGCCCTTCGCGGTCGCAGGGCGGGAATCGTCATCACTGGCGGCAATGTGGACACCCACACCTTTGCCGCCGTGCTCGGCCAGAATCGTCCATTCGCCAAGGCCGCATAGGACGCGAGGCGGACGTCGCGACTATCGTTCAAGACAACGCAAGTAGGCACACGGGAGGCTCGTATCGCGCATAATCCTTGGCGACCGCGTCGCCGCCGTATACCGTAGCGGCTTGATGTAGCGGCTGAGACGCCGCGAAATACCGCGCCCTGATCGACGGGCGCGATAGCCTGAAAGCCTGCCATGCAAATCACTGAACAACTCCGCGCCGAAATTCTGCGCAACGTCGCCGCTTCGCTTGCCGAAGACATTGGCACCGGCGATCTCACCGCCCGCCTGATTCCTGCCGACCGCAATGCACGCGGCCGTGTGATTACCCGCGAAGCCGCAGTCCTGTGCGGCACCGAATGGTTTTCCGCCACCTTCGCTGCGCTGGAACCGGATAGCACGATCGTGTGGCACGCAAAGGACGGCGACCGAATCGAACCGGGCCAATTGCTCTGCGATGTGCTGGCCACAGCGCGATCGTTGCTTACCGCAGAGCGCACTGCATTGAACTTCCTGCAACTGCTCTCGGCAACGGCAACCACGACCAGCGCTTACGTCGAGGCAGTAGCCGGCACGAAGGCGAAGATTGTTGATACGCGCAAGACCTTGCCGGGGCTGCGTCTCGCGCAGAAGTACGCCGTCGCCGTCGGCGGCGGCACCAACCATCGCGTCGGTCTGTACGACGGAATCCTGATCAAGGAAAACCACATCATCTCGGCCGGCAGCATCGCAAAAGCGGTGGAGGCAGCGCGCGCCATTGCCCCTTCAAATGTCTTCATCGAAGTCGAAGTCGAGAACCTCAAGGAGCTACGCGAGGCAATCGACGCCGGCGTCCGGATGGTGCTGCTCGACAACATGTCGCTCGATGAAATGCGCGAGGCAGTGAAGCTGACCGCCGGCCGTGCCGAACTAGAAGCCAGCGGCGGCGTCGGCCTTGAGGGTGTACGGGCGATTGCCGAGGTGGGTGTGGATCGGATCTCCATCGGTCGCCTGACCAAGGATGTCCATGCGATTGACTTGTCTCTGCGGCACACCGAGCGCTGAGATCGCGCCTGAAGCGCAATGCCAATCTGGCTTGCCGCAAAGGCGCTTTAAGGCTATATATGCCGATCGACTTTTGCCGCCCCTTTTGAGCACGTCTGTCCCGTGAGGGGTGGATTCAGGAATCGCCTCGATGTCCGTCTTCTTTGTTGCCTACTACATCGTCTCCATCATCGTACTGGTGCTGCACTTCACCGGATTCCTGAGTCGCCATAACATCGAATGGCTGATCTATATTCTGGCAATCACTGTTTTCCCCGCCGTGATCTACCTTTAGTTGGGCGGCCTCCACAAAAAAGAACGGCCGGAGTTCCCCGGCCGTTCTCGATTGTGAAGCGTTCGAATGATCGGTCGCGTTAGCGATCAGCCCACATGCGCTGCGATGAAGGCCTTGATCGCAGCGGCGTCAGCGTCCATCACCTCAACACGCTGCGGCAGCGCTTCAATACCCTCGTAGCCGGCCGGACGCGCGGGCTGACGGCCGAGCGCTTCCTGAATGGTCTCCTCGAACTTGGCCGGCAAGGCGGTCTCAAGAACCACCATCGGGATGCCAGCTTCACGGTGCTCGGCTGCCACCTTGAGCGCATCGGCCGTGTGCGGGTCGACCGTGACGGCGTAGCGCTCCGCCGTCGCACGAATGGTCGCCAAACGGTCCGCATGAGAGCTGCTGCCTGATACGAAACCGTAGCCCGCAATCTTCGAGAAATACGGCGTGGCAGACAGATCGAACGCCCCGCCCGCATCGACCTTGGCCCACAGATCACGCACCACGTCGGCGTCGCGGCCCACCAGATCGAAAACAAAGCGTTCGAAATTCGATGCCTTAGAGATGTCCATCGACGGGCTGGACGTGGCGTGCGTTTCGGCCGTGCCACGCGGACGATAAACGCCGGTGCGGAAGAACTCGTCGAGCACGTCGTTTTCGTTCGTCGCCAACACCAGCTTACGAATCGGCAAGCCCATCATGCGTGCGATATGGCCGGCGCAGATGTTGCCGAAATTGCCTGACGGCACGGCAAACGAGACCTCTTCGCCGGCCGCCTTCGTGACGGCAAAGTAGGCCTTGAAGTAGTACACCACCTGGGCCGACACGCGCGCCCAGTTGATCGAGTTGACGGTACCGATCGCAAATTTGCGCTTGAAGGCCAGGTCGTTCGACACCGCCTTCACCACGTCCTGTGCATCGTCAAACATGCCGCGGACAGCGATGTTGAAGATGTTCGCATCCTGCAGCGAATACATCTGGGCGCGCTGGAACGGACTCATGCGGCCATCGGGCGACAGCATGAACACGCGCACGCCGCGCTTGCCGCGCATCGCGTACTCCGCCGCCGAACCGGTATCACCGGATGTGGCGCCAAGAATGTTGAGCGATTGGCCTGTCTTGTCCAACGCGTACTCGAACAGGTTGCCAAGCAGCTGCATGGCCATGTCCTTGAACGCGAGCGTGGGCCCGTTGGAGAGTTCCAGCAGGTGCAGGCCCGGCTCCAGCGTGGTCACGGGCGTGATCTCACCCGTTTTGGCCGCATCGCGCGCATTGCAGTAGACCTGCGCGGTGTAGGTACGATTGATCAGTGCCCGCAGATCATCGGCCGGAATGTCGTCCGCAAAACGCGACAGAACCGCGAACGCGAGCTCCGGATAGCTCAGCCCGCGCAGTGACTCCAACTCTTCTGGCGTGAAACGGGGATAGCTTTCCGGCATCGCAAGACCGCCATCCTCCATCAACCCACCGAGCAGGATGTCGAGGAAGTGCATCGGCGCGGCCTTGCCGCGCGTCGAGACGTAGTTCATCGCCATGTCAGTTGCCCAGCTCTTCCAGACGGATCTTGGTGACCGAGCCATCGACAGTAGCGAGCTGCTCGATACGCTCGATGGCAGCGACGACGTTGCGCTCCAACACCTTATGCGTTAGCAGGATGATGCTGGCCTTGTCGACACCTTCCGGCGGCTCCTTCTGGATCATGGCTTCGATCGAGATGCCGTGGTCGGCAAGGATGCGCGCGACATCCGCCAGCACACCCGGACGATCGAAGACCTGCATGCGCAGGTAGAACGAGGTTTCGACATCGCCGATCGCGAGGATCGGGAGTTCGAAGACCTGATCGGCCTGGAACGCAAGGTGCGGCACCCGATGCTCAGGATCCGACGTGTGCATGCGCGTCACATCGACGAGATCGGCGACCACCGCACTCGCCGTCGGCTCGGCGCCTGCGCCGCGGCCGTAGTACAAGGTGTGCCCAACCGCATCACCCTTCACCAGCACGGCGTTCATCACGCCCTCAACGCTGGCGATCAAACGACGCTCAGGGATCAGCGTCGGGTGCACGCGCAACTCCACGCCACGCGGCGTGCGACGCGTAATGCCGAGCAGCTTGATCCGATAGCCGAGCTCCTCGGCGTACGCGATATCTTCGCGAGTCAGCTTCGAAATGCCTTCCACGTGGGCTTTGTCGAACTGCATCGGGATGCCAAAAGCGATCGCGCTCATGATCGTCAGCTTGTGTGCGGCATCGACACCCTCGACGTCAAACGTCGGGTCGGCTTCCGCGTAGCCAAGCTCCTGAGCGGCTTTGAGCGCGGTATCAAAGGAAATTCCCTTGTCCCGCATCTCGGTCAGGATGTAGTTCGTGGTGCCGTTGATGATGCCGGCGATCCATTCGATGCGGTTCGCCGTAAGGCCTTCACGCAGCGCCTTGATGATCGGGATACCGCCCGCGACGGCAGCCTCAAAGGCCACCATGACGCCCTTCTTCTGGGCTGCAGCGAAGATCTCGTTGCCATGCAAGGCGAGCAGCGCCTTGTTGGCCGTCACGACATGCTTGCCATTGGCAATCGCTTCGAGCACCAACTCGCGCGAAATACCATAGCCGCCGATCAATTCGACCACGATGTCGATCTCGGGGTCACGGACAACCTCGAACGCGTCGGCCGTAATGCGGGCCTTGTCGCCCACCACCTTTTTGGCGAGCTCCACGTTGCGGTCCGCTACCGACGCAATTCGAATGGGACGCCCGGCGCGACGCGTGATTTCTTCCTGATTCCGGGACAGCACGGTAAATGTGCCGCCACCGACGGTCCCAATGCCCAGCAGGCCAACGTTGATCGGTTTCATGACAGGTGTTTCTTGAAATTGATGGAGGGGTTGATCGAGCTTCTGCGGAAAGGGAAGCAGTACGCACCATCGCGCGGCGTACCCGGTTCAAACAACGCGGTGCGATGGGCCGAGCCGAATGCTTCCGAACTCAAAGCCGGAGTCAGGTGGTGACCTACCCCCGGTGAGTGAGACGCCCCGTTGGTTACGAGGTCGTCGGAGAGATACTTCTCGCCAAGGGCGGAATCCGCATGGTTCCGAACGATGGCCAACAGATTGTCGGACGCCACCAACTTGCCGGTGACGCCCCTTAAAGGCGACAGTTTAGCGTTTTCAACCGCCATGCCGCTTCCGATATTGCTCGAGGAAGCGTGCGATACGCCCGATCGCCTCGCGCAGATCGTCTTCGTGCGGCAGGAAAACGACGCGGAAATGGTCCGGCGTCGGCCAGTTGAAGCCCGTCCCTTGAACGACCAGCACCTTCGATTCCTCCAGTAGTTCGAGGATGAACTGTTGGTCGTTCTCGATCGGATAGAGCTTAGGATCCAGCCGAGGGAAGCAGTACAGCGCTGCCTTCGGCTTGACACAGCTGACGCCGGGGATCTGATTGAGCAGATCGACGGCGATGTCGCGCTGGCGTGTCAGACGACCGCCGGGCGCCACCAGGTCCTTGATGCTCTGGTAACCACCCAGCGCGGTCTGGATTGCCAACTGGCCCGGCGTGTTCGAGCACAGGCGCATCGAGGCGAGCATATTCAGCCCCTCGATATAGTCCCCCGCACGGCGCTTGTCGCCCGATACGACCATCCAGCCGGCACGATAGCCGCAGGAACGGTAGTTCTTCGAGAGGCCGTTGAAGGTCACGAAGAGCACATCGTCGGCCAGTGACGCGATGCTGGTATGTACTTCGCCGTCAAAGAGCGTCTTGTCGTAGATCTCATCGGCGAACACGATCAGGCCATGCTCGCGGGCGATGTCGACAATGGCTTGCAGCGTTTCAACCGGATACAGCGCCCCCGTCGGGTTATTCGGATTGATCACCACGATGCCCTTGGTGTTGGGCGTGATCTTGCGGCGGATATCGTCGAGGTCAGGCAGCCAACCCGATGCCTCATCACACAGGTAATGCCGCGGCGTACCACCCGACAGGCTCACCGCGGCGGTATAGAGCGGGTAGTCGGGCGCCGGCAGGAGCACCTCGTCACCTGAGTTCAGGAGCGCCTGCATGCTCATTACAATCAGTTCAGACGCGCCATTACCGATGTACACGTCGTCCACCGTGACACCAGTGATGGCCTTTTCCTGCGTGTAATGCACGATCGCCTTGCGCGGCGCGAACAGACCCTTGGAATCGGTGTAACCCGCGGCGTCCGGCAGGTTACGGATCATGTCCTGCACGATCTCATCAGGGGGCAGCAGGCCGAACGGGGCAAGATTGCCAATGTTCAGCTTGATGATCTTCTGCCCCTCTTCCTCCATTTGCCGTGCACGCGCCAACACCGGGCCGCGGATGTCGTAGCACACGTTGGAGAGCTTCGCCGACTTGTGAAGCGGGCGCGCGGCGCGGGCGGCGGCCACCGGCTCAAGTCCGTGTTCGCCCGTAATCCGCAACAGATTTCCCGCAGTCATAGTCTTCTCCAAGCGTCATCCGCCCTCGACTGAACGCCAAGGCGCGGCAAATCAAAAGGTTATAATCGTAGCCAAGCCTCACCACTGCCGCAATCGCGGTGCAACAAACGATGAAACTCAACCTCGATCTGTCGGCTGGAACCAACGTCGTGACTGCGCACGGAGCGGGCTTCATCGCCATCAACGGTCAGCGATATACAGCGAGCCTGGTTGTCGGCCCCCAGCTGCTGGACACCGCGTGGGGCAAGGATCGCTTCGAATCGCTCACGATTGACGACTTTGCCGCCCTCGCAGACCACGAGGCAGTCATTACCCTGATTGGCACCGGCCAGCGGCAGCGCTTTCCGTCGCCCCAAATGCTCAGGCCTTTGATCGACGCGCAGCGTGGTTTCGAGATCATGGACACCGCGGCAGCATGTCGGACCTACAATATCCTCGCCGCGGAGGGCCGTAAGGTGATCGCGGCAATGATCATTGAATCAGCAGCTTAGCGACATACGTTTTTCGGCCATTTGCGGGGCACGATCCGGCTCGGCTACTCTGGTGCGGAATCCACCCATGGAGACCGCGATGACAGGATCGAAAGCGCCCGAATTCTCCCTCCCCGCGACCGGCGGCAAGACGATCAGTCTCGCTGATCTTGCCGGTCACACAGTGGTGCTCTACTTCTACCCCAAAGACAACACGCCCGGCTGCACAACCGAGGGCGAGAACTTTCGCGACCTGCACGATGAGTTCGTGAAGCGTGGCGCCATGGTTCTTGGGGTTTCACGCGACAGCATCAAGTCGCATGAGAATTTCAAGAGCAAGAAAGAATTCCCGTTCGACCTGCTGTCCGACCCGGACGAGACGCTGTGTGAGGCGTTTGGCGTCATGAAGCTGAAGAACATGTACGGCAAGCAGGTCCGCGGCATCGAACGCAGCACCTTCGTCATCAATGCGAAAGGAGAGATCTGCCGCGAGTGGCGCGGCGTCAAGGTTCCCGGTCACGCGCAGGAAGTGCTCGACTTCGTCACGTCGCTCTGACCCCTTCTGTCTTTCGAACTTACGCGGAAGCTCTAGCTCATGAACGCAAAACGCCAGCCAGCCAGCACAGCCGCCAAGACGAAGCTCTTCGTGCTAGACACCAACGTCTTAATGCACGACCCGAACTGTCTATACCGGTTCGAAGAACACGACATCTTCATTCCCATTCAGACACTGGAAGAACTCGACGCCCACAAAAAAGGCATGTCCGAGGTGGCGCGCAACGCGCGCCAAGCGAGCCGCATGATGGATGACATCGTGACCTCCGCACCCGACGGCATCGAGACCGGCATCGAACTGACGGAACCGTCGCGAGAACTCGCAACCGGCCGCCTTTTCCTGCAAACCGAGGCGATTCCGATCCAACTGCCGGTGAACGTACCGACAGCCAAGGCCGACAACCAGATTCTGGCGGTCGTTCATTACTTGGCGACCAAGTTCCCGAAGCGGCCAGTCATCCTGGTGTCGAAAGACATCAACATGCGCATCAAAGCCCGCGCTATGGGGCTCGATGCACAGGACTACTTCAACGACAAAGTCCTGGAAGACACCGACCTGCTCTACACCGGCGTCAGAGAGTTGCCCGCGGATTTCTGGGATACGCATGGCAAGGACATGGAGTCGTGGAAGGAGAACGGCCGCACGTTTTACAAGCTGCGTGGTCCGCTTTCCGCGGAGTTGGTCGTCAACGAATTTGTGTATCAGGAAGGCGAACGGCCGCTCTACGCACTGGTAAAGGAAAGGACTGGGCCGACCGTCGTCCTTGAAACGCTGATCGACTTCTCGCATCAGAAGAACAACGTCTGGGGCATCACGGCACGAAACCGGGAACAGAATTTCGCGCTGAATCTGCTGATGAACCCGGACGTAGATTTCGTCTCGCTGCTCGGCCAGGCTGGCACTGGCAAGACGCTGCTCACGCTCGCGGCGAGCCTGACTCAGGTGCTGGAAACCAAGCGCTACAGCGAAATCATCATGACGCGCGTGACCGTGCCGGTTGGTGAGGACATTGGTTTTCTACCTGGCACCGAGGAAGAAAAGATGGCGCCATGGATGGGCGCGCTCGAGGACAACCTTGATGTGCTCAACGGCAACGCCGAAGAGGGTGGCCACTATGGTGGCGAATGGGGGCGCGCCGCGACACGCGATCTCATCCGTACCCGGATCAAGATTAAGAGCCTCAACTTCATGCGGGGTCGCACCTTCATCAACAAATTCCTGATCATCGACGAAGCGCAGAACCTAACGCCCAAACAGATGAAGACGCTGATCACACGTGCCGGCCCAGGCACCAAGGTGGTCTGCCTCGGCAACATCGCGCAGATCGATACGCCGTATCTGACCGAGGGGAGCTCAGGCCTGACCTACGTGGTGGATCGCTTCAAGGGCTGGGCTCATAGCGGCCATATCACCTTGCAGCGAGGCGAGCGCTCGCGGCTTGCCGACTGGGCAGGGGAAGTTCTGTGAGTGACGCGCCGCGCCCGGACTCCGCCGCGGCGCGGCGCCATTGGAGGCGCACGCTCGCGCTGACGCTGGCGCTACTGGCGGTATGGTTTGTTGTAACGCTGGTAACCAGCTTCATGCCCGAGCGCTTGAACGAATGGGAATTTCTCGGGTTTCCGCTTGGCTTTTATTTCGCAGCGCAGGGCGCGCTGTTGATCTACCTGGCGATTGTGGGCGTGCACACTTGGGCCATGAATCGCCTCGATCAGCGGTACAAAGACGCGCGGGACGAATAAGCCCCTTCGTCGCCCTCAGATCACTTAGGCAGCGAAGCGACGCTCACCGGGGACGGCATCGTCCAGCACCCAATTGCGAACCGCCGTGCGGCCAGGCAATTGCTCCACCCGCCAGTGGGCGAGCTTCACGCCCGTGCCCGCCAGTTCCGCCAGGGCACGCGAGCGAGCCGGATGTGACGGCTCACCTGCTCGGTCGAGGACCACGACGGCCACAGGCCGGAAGTCCTTTCGGCAAACAACGAAGTCCAGCACAGCCAGCCCAAGATGCTCCCCGCGGGGCAAGAGCTTTGCGCTGCTAACGTGGGTCAGCACTTCAAATTCGGGGAGCGCAACCTTCAAGAGCAGGTAAACAAGCCGCTCTTCCCGTGCAAGCAGTTCCGTTTCCATCGGACTTGCCTTATTCGTCTTGGGAGGCTGCACGGTATTCGGCGCGGCATCCGGCGCTTTGTTCGGTCCACCGAGGTCGGCCGATGCGGCGAGGAGGAACTGCTCTTCCCTCGACGACGCATGCATGCGTGATACCTGGATCGCGCGCATGCAGCGGCGTACAGACCAGACACCAAGCACAACGAAGCCGAGAAATAGCAGGTAAGAAAACACCTTCATGGCGGGGGACCCAGGCGGCGAGACAATGGGCGGGATTTTATGGGTATTCCAACGGAATGCCTTGATTTAGCCGGCAATCCGCGACCAACGGTAACATCTAGGTACACGTCAACACAAAATCAAGGGTTTACCGGTCACACCTGCCAAGTTATAGTCGCGTGATGCGCATAAAAACAACACTCTGTATTGCATGTCTGGCGATCTTTGCCGGACAAGCGCTTGCCGCGGAGCCGCCGGAGCACGTTCCGGGTGCGCCGGCTGCATTGACCTCAGAGTCGATTGTGGCGCACTCGGAGTCGCTCCTCGATCGCGCATCGCGCGGCGCCGGTGACCTGATGAATTCCGGCCTTCAATACCTTGGTATCCGCTACCGTTTCGGTGGCAACTCGGCCGAGACCGGATTTGACTGCAGTGGCTTGGTTCGCCGCGTGTTCATGGATGCGCTCGGTCTGAATCTGCCCCGTACGGCCAAGGAAATGGCCAATACCGGCGAGCGGATCAATCCTTCCGAGCTCAAGCCGGGCGATCTGGTGTTCTTCAACACCATGCGTCGTACCTTCTCACACGTCGGCATTTACCTTGGCGACAACCGCTTTCTCCATTCGCCGTCGGCTGGCGGCAAGGTGCGCGTGGAGAGCATGTCTGACGACTACTGGCGCACGCGCTTCAACGGCGCCCGTCGGGTCGTAGACCAGCCTGAATTGCGCTCGGCCGAAACCAATATCCGCTGATTGGAATTAACGTGGCGACCGTATCGCCACGCTGCCGCTCGGCAACAGCGGTCACATCTGATGCTTGGCCCCGTGCGCCGTATTGACCGTCTCGCCGATAGGTTCCGCGGCCGTAGGCAGCCGCGAGAAGGCAAGGTCAAGGGCATCAAGCCGCTCTGAAATCATCTGGGCAAGCCGCTGTGTCACCTGATCGGCGTTCGGTGTCGTGGCGCGCATCAGCTCTATCTCATCCTGCAACTGCCAAAGCTTGGCCTGGCGCTCGGGATCAGTGCCACTGATCATGCGCTCGATCAACTCTCGCCTTGCCGCCACGAAGCCGGCAACGTCGGTCTGCGCCAAAACCTTGAGATGACGAAATTCGGTGTCGGTCATGGCGATGGCTCCGACGACGGGATGGAATGTCATCCTACGCCCTGCGCCGCACAGAACCAACAGCCAATCGTGCACCAAGCACCACAAAAAGGACGGGCCCACCAAGGTGGGCCCGACGGTTCAAAACCCTGACAAGCGATCCGTCATGCGGCGACCGGCAAACGATCCCGCAACAGCGCCTTTCGGGTCGTGCCGCCTTGATCCGACGAGCTGCCGAGTAGCTCTTTCATATCGAGAATGAGCACGATCTGCCCGTTCGACAGCGTCGTCACGCCCGCCACGCCCTTCGGACGGAAGGCATCAAGCGACTTGATCACCGCGTCTTCCCGGCCCGCGAACGAGTCGATCGCCAGCACGTAGTTGCGCTCGGCCGTCTGCATGAGTACGCCGTACTCGGCGACGTGCTCCTGCGGCCAGCCCAGCAGGCCAGATAGCGTGTAGATCGGCAGCACTTCGCCACGCACCACCATCGTCGCGCGGCCACCAACCTCCTGCACATGCTGTGCTTCGATCGGCAGGATCTCGCGCACCATCGACAGGGGCACGGCGAAAGGCTGCTCCGCAAGGCGCACCACAAGCACCGGCAGAATTGCCAGAGTAAGCGGCAGCGAAATGATGAAGGTCGTGCCCTTGCCTTGCGTCGAGCGGATATCGATCGTGCCGTTGAGCTTCTGGATATTCGTCTTCACCACATCCATGCCAACGCCACGCCCGGACACGTCCGACACAGCCGATGCGGTGGAGAAGCCGGGGAGGAAGATCAGGTTGTAGCTCTGACGTTCATCCATGGTGTTGGCCTCTTCATCAGTGATGAGGCCTTTCTCCAACGCTTTGGCGCGCAGCCGCTCGGCGTTCATGCCACGCCCATCGTCTGCGACGATGATGACAATGTGGTCGCCTTCCTGACGCGCCTCAAGGCGCACTACGGACTTGTCCGATTTCCCTGCCGCGAGACGTTCGTGCGTCGGCTCGACACCGTGATCAACCGCGTTGCGGATCAGGTGGATGATCGGATCGGAGAGATCCTCGATCATCGTTTTGTCGATTTCCGTTTCCTCGCCGCTGAGCATCAGCTCAACATCCTTTCCGAGGCTGCGGGCCAGATCGCGGGCGATTCGCGGATATTTCTGGAACAAACGGCCGATCGGCTGCATGCGCGTCTTCATGACCGCGTTCTGCAGATCAGAAACCAGCAGATCGAGCTGGCTCACTGCCACGTCCAACGCGTGCAGCGTTTCCGAGTCGCTGCGGCCGTTCAGAATGTCAGAACGCAGTGCGTTGAGCCGGTTCTTGGTGAGCCCGATTTCACCGGACAGGTTCAAAACCTGATCGAGGCGAGAAGTATCCACGCGGATCGAGTTGTCGCGAGTGCGCTCAACCTCGCGCCGGCCAGTCGGCCCGCTATAGCCCGGCTTGTCGCTGGCACGTCGCCCGATTGCGGCCTTGATGATCTCGTCGGCAGATTTGCCGTCGAGGTCGTGCGAAGGATCTGCAACAGTAACAACAGCGGCCGGCGCGGCGGCCGGGGCCACTGCTGACGAGGGCACGCCAGTCACGGCTTCGTAAAGCGCATACCAGTCGATGCCGTCGTCGCCAACCGGATGGTGCACAACCACCGGCGCCACCGGAACCAAGGCTGTCTCGGCCTTCGGCGCGGGAGCCGGTGCCGGCGCCGGAGCGGCTGGTTTGGCCGCACCGCCAACCAGATTCCCAGCAATCGCCAGCTTCAGCTGCGAGATCAAATGCGGGTCCGCAGCGGATGGCTGCTGGCCGCGCTCAAGCTCGTTGAACATGTCGCGCACCGCGCCGGTCGCGGCGAGGATGACGTCCATCGCATCCGGCGTAATCGCGAGTTCCGCGTTACGCAACTTGTCGAACAGGTTCTCGGTCAGGTGGCACAAGGTCACCAGCTCGGTCGCATTGAGGAACCCGGCACCACCCTTGATCGTGTGGAAGCCGCGGAAGATCTCGTTGAGCAAACCGGTGTCGTTCGGCGTGCGCTCAAGATCGACAAGCTTGTTGTCGACGCCTGATAGCAGATCACCCGCTTCGATCAGGAAGTCCTGAAGGAGATCTTCCATCCCCGCAAAATCGCTCATAGCTCGCTCCGAATCACCGATGTCTTACGCCAGTCCGGCTCTAAGTCGGTCATGCAACGCTGTCAGAAGCCCAGGCTTTCGAGCAGATCGTCCACCTGCTCCTGGTTCGTCACGACATCCTCGCGCCCTTCGCTGCTGACCACCGGGCCATTCAGCAGGCCTTCGCTGGCCGACGAGCGCTTGTTCTCCGGCACCACCTGCAGCAGCACGTTCACCAGGCCCTCTTCCAGTACTGCAGCCATGTCGACGATCTTCTTGATCACCTGACCGGTCAGATCCTGGAAGTCCTGCGCCATCATGATTTCGAGCAACTGTTCATTGACCAGTTTGCTGTCGTCGGCGACCTGACCAAGGAAGCCGCGGGTCTCCTGAGCAAGGACCTTGAACTCTTCGACCGACAGCTCCTTCGCGTAGAGCTTGTCCCAGCGTTCGCGCAGCTGACGCGACATGTCTTCCTGCCGATCCTGGATCGGCTGCGCGATGTCGGTCGCGTTGAGCACGCGGCTCGCAGCCTGCTCGGTCATCGTCGCGATGTAGGAAAGGCGCTGGCGTGCGTCGGGGATCTGGCGTGCAGTTTCCTCCAGCATCCGGTCGTAACCCAGCTCGCGCAAGGTGTCGTGCAGCATCCGCGTCATCTGGCCGATCTTCGTGAAGACCGATTCCTGGCGCTCCTCCGGTGTCAAGGGCTCCGCCGGTACCTCGCGCGCCTCGCCCTCAAGAACGTCCTGCCCGCCCGCATTGAACTTCGACGCTACATCGTCGAAGAGATGCTGCAATTCGTCGCTGTCGCCTTCGTCGGCAGGCGGACGGGGCGCTGCGGCCTCGCTCGCGATGCTGTCGAACAGCTCCTGCAGTTCGTCGTTGTCACCTGATCCGTCATTCGCTGGCCGTTTTGCCATTTCCGGCTCCTGTTGGTCTTTCACACCGAATGCGCAGCGCAAAGAAAGCCGCGCCGCACACCACGCATGTCGCGGATTAGCCCGCCTTGCCCATTTTTTCGAAGATCTTCCCCATCTTTTCGGACAGGGTCGCCGCGGTGAAAGGCTTCACGATGTAGCCACTCGCACCGGCCTGCGCAGCCATGATGATGTTTTCCTTCTTGGCCTCTGCCGTGATCATCAGAACGGGCAGATCCTTCAGCGCAGAACTCGAGCGGATCGCTTGCAGCAACTCAATGCCGGTCATGTTGGGCATGTTCCAGTCGGTGACGACGAAGTCGAATCCACCGCCTTGCAGTTTCTGCAAGGCAACGGCGCCGTCTTCCGCCTCATCGACGTTTGTGTAGCCCAATTCCTTCAACAGGTTGCGGACGATGCGACGCATCGTCGAAAAGTCATCAACCACGAGGAATTTCATCTTGGGATCGGACATATTTTTCTCCGGGGTTATTCCCTGTGCGACTTCATCAGATATGGGCGCAGCGTCTCGGCGAGCACCTCAGCATCGAACTTTGCCACATACGCATCGACACCGACTGACTTGCCCATTGCTCGATTCGCTTCCGAGGAGAGGGACGAGTGCATGACCACCGGGATCCCCTCAAAACGAACGTCGCTCTTGATATTGCGGGTCAGCACGTAGCCGTCCATTTCCGGCATTTCCGCGTCAACCAGAATCAGGCTCAGTTCATCGGCAAGGCGGCGCTTCTGCAGTTGCGCATGGGAGGCCATGCCTTCGAGCCGGGTCCAAGCCTCAAAACCGTTCATCGCGTGCTTGTGGCGTACGCCAAGCTTGTCGAGCACCTCGACAATCTTCTTGCGAGCAACCGACGAGTCATCGACGAAGAAGATGTTCGATTCGACGTCTTTTCCAAGCGGGGCGATCTGCCCGATCGGCGCTTCGCCGAAGGTTTGCGCGAGGATCGTCTCGACGTCCAGGATCGACACCAGACGGCCGTCCGGCAGTTCGGTGATCGCGGTGATGAAGCTGACCGCCGACGATGAGACGTTCTCCGGCTGGCGAACCTTGTCCCATTCAACCCGGATGATGCGGTCGACATCGCTGACGAGGAACCCGAGCGTTCGCTTGCTGTACTCGGTCACCATCATCGAGCCGCCCAGACCCGCTTCGGGGCCATTCAAGCCAAGGATGCGACCCAGCGAGAGTACGGGAATGACGTTGCCGCGGAGCGAAATCAGGCCCTCCACCCCGGCAGGCATATTCGGTGCCTTGGTGATGAACGGCGTTTTCGAGACTTCGCGCACCTTGAACACGTTGATGCCGAAGGTTTCGGTCGTGCCGAGCGAAAACAGCAGGATCTCCATCCGGTTGGAACCGGCGAGCTTGGTACGCGCATCAACCGAATCGAGCAGATTGCTTTGTGCCTGGTCCATTTCGGTTCCCCTCAGAGCATGTCCTGGTCGCCGTCGATGTACTTCAACAGCGAGTCAGCCAGCCGGTGCGGCTCAAACTTGGAAACGTAGGCATCCACACCCACTGATTTGCCGAGCGCCTGGTTCGACATGCCCGACAGCGAGGAATGCATGAGGATGGGTATCCCCTCGAAACGTGGGTCCGACTTGATCTTCTTCGTCAGGATGTAGCCATCCATTTCCGGCATCTCGATATCGGTCAGGATGACCGTGACCAGCTTGTTCATCTTCTTGCCGACGATATCGGCGTGGTTCGCCAGCTTCTCCAGCTCATCCCACGCAGCGCGGCCGTTGACCGCGCTTAACGACCGGATCCCCATTTCCTTGAGCGTGCGTTCGATTTGCTTGCGCGCGACGGCCGAGTCATCGGCGTAGAAAACGGTTGCGTCTTTCTTGCGAACCTTGGGCAAGTCCTTGAACAGGAAGTCGTCGTCGTACTTGGTGGTTTCCGACAGTACCTTCTCGACGTCCAGCATCATGATCAACCGGCCGTCTTCAAGTTCGGTGACTGCCGTTACCAGGCCGCCCAGACGCGAAGTCAGCATTTCGGGCGGCACCCGCATCTGCGCCCAGTCGAGCCGAAGGATGGTATCCACCGCCTCAACCAGGAAGCCCTGAGTGTGGCCGTTGTATTCGGTCACGATCATGATGTCGCGCTTGCCATCGGTGTTTACACCGGTGTACTTGGCCAGATCGACGATCGGCACAAGCTGCCCGCGCAGCGAAACCATGCCTTCCACCGCGCTCTGCATGTCCGGCGCGGCGGTGATAGGCGGTGTGCGCATGACTTCACGCACCTTGAACACGTTGATGCCGAAGGTCTCGCGCCGATTGGTGCGTTGATCCTCGCCCAAGGTGAAGAGCAGGATCTCGAGCTTGTTCGTACCAGCCAGGCGCGTCCGCGCGTCAATGCTCTTCAGTAGTTCGGACATTCGTCTCTCCAACTCCAGGCCCTGCCTGCATTCTTGCAGGCGTCAATAACACTAACGGCAGCGCGGTTACGGACTTGAGGGTGCTTATGCACGAAAACCGATCCGGAAACCGCCCCAGTGGCGGCCCTGGATATAAATCGGGGCCGAAACGTCGTGCATCACCTCACCGGTATCGCGCCGGTAGGTTTGCACCAGGTATTCCATTTCGTGGGCACCGCAGCGCTTGCCGACCGGATCGTCGAAGATCCGCTTGGTGCGGTTGCCGACCATGTCCTTGTCGAAATCGCCGGTCAGCGGCTGCGAGAAGCGCCGGTTATGCGTGGGGAAGTAGCCCCTGCGATCCACCGCCCCGGCGTACACCACCGCCGAGTGCTGCTCCAGGATCGGCTCCTGAATTGCCGGCAGCAGTTCGTCGGTCAGCGAATCAAAGCGGGTGTTGAACTTCTGCGGTTTGGTGTCGGGAATCGGCACGTAGCGGTCGTCGAACAAGGCGTCCAGCGTGATGCGCCCGGATGCCACCGCCTGCTCAAGCGCCTCGCCCACCGCCTTGGCGGCCGCCATGGCCACACTCGGCAAGGCGGCATGCACCGCCACGGCGTTCTGCCCAACGTCCGAGAGGCGGAACACCTTGTCGATCTCGCCCAGGTTGCCGGCCAGGTTCGCGAGGCGCGCCGCCTCGCCGCGCGACTCATCCGCCGCCTTGGCGTTCTCGTTGATCATCTTGAGGATCTGCTGCACCGAGCCGTGGATCGCCTCAGCATCACGACTCTGCCCCTGTATCGACAGCGCGATCGCGTCGACCTTCTCCATGGTCTCAGTCGCGCCACGGTCGATCGCCTGCAGGGAATCCGATGCGCTGCTGGCCAGTTGGGCACCACTGCGCGCCTGTTTGCTACCTTCTTCAATCGTCGCGATAGCGCTGGCCGTTTCCCCCTGGATGGCCGCGATCATCTGGGTGATCTCGCGCGTAGCGTTGGATGTGCGTTCCGCAAGCTTGCGCACCTCGTCGGCCACCACTGCGAAACCGCGCCCCTGCTCGCCGGCCCGCGCTGCCTCGATAGCAGCGTTGAGCGCCAAGAGGTTGGTCTGATCGGCGATCTCGCGAATAACGTTGACGATGCCGCTGATCGCCTGCGACCGGTCGCCCAGCGACGCCACGACGGATGCGGACTGTTCCACCCACTGGGCGATACGCTCGATTTCCTGCGACACATTGGCCACCACGCCGCCACCGGCGATCGAAAGCTCGCGGGCTTCCTGCGCAATGCGAGCAGTCTGCGAGGCATGTTCGGCGACTTCATAGACGTTGGCGGTCATCTGCTCGATCGCCTGCGCCATCTGGTTCGCCGCGTCGCGCTGCGAACCGGTACTGGCGCTCATGCGCTCGGAGCGCGCACCGAGTTGATCGGAAACTTCTGCAACCCGACGCGAATCGCTGATCACCTTGGCGACAACGCCCTGCACCACATCTAGGAGCGTGTTGAAGGCGCTGGCCAGTTCACCGCTGACGCCACCGCCAGCCGCCGCGCGGCGCGAGAGGTCGCCGTCTCGATTGATATCGGTGAGTAGCGTGGTCATCGCCTGCAGACCGGCACACTGTCGCCGCTGTATCCACCAGAACAGCACCATCACAGGCAAGGCCGAAATCACCGCGGCCCCCGCCGCCCCCCGAGCCAAGCTCCGGCCCCCGCCCCCAGCGCCGCAGCTGCGCCAAGGACGATCATCGCCCCGATTTGCCTCATTCGACCCTCGCCGTGTTGATCACGCTCGCGCTCTCGGGCGCCGTTCGTCCGATTAACGGCGGGGGATGAAGCGACTTTAGGCGTCGTCGGCGAAACCCGCTTCGTTCAGCAAGCCGGCTGCGGTAGCCGACGCCAGCACGAACAATTTCATCGTGGCGCGGGTCGCGCCGACGAAGAATTTACGCAAGGCTGCGTCGTCCAGCACCGCAAAGTCCACTTCGCTGAGGATCACGCAGGGCGCGCTCTGCCCCTTGAAGCGGTAGACCGTCTCGCACAGCACGTCGCCGGCCGAGAACTCAGGCATGCCAAGCAGATCGTAGCGCCCTGTGAAGTGTCGCAGCGGGATCGGCCCAAGCCGGTCGAGCCCGACAAGCGCCGAACGCTCCCGGCCGTGAAAGCTCAGCAGCGCGATCTGGCTGCGCTCGAAACCCAAGCCAATTGCCTGCGTGAGCGCCCGGCGCGTCTGCTCGAGCAGCGACTCGCGATCAGCGTAGGGCACCACACTCACCGCGTCGCCGCGGATCGGGCTGCCGGGCTCCTGGCGCAAGGCGTCGGGCATCAGCCGATTGAGCATGTCGACGATCGCGCGCGGGCTGCGGAAGTTGGTTGCCGAGCGAAGCGTTACCCAGCCGGGCATCTCGATCGCGGGCTTGGCGTAAAGGTTCTGCATCGGGTCTTCCAGCCACCAGCAGCGCGCACCGGGGCGGCCCAAGCGCAAAACTGCGTCGCGCCAGGCGGGCGAAAAATCCTGCCCCTCGTCGATGATGATCTCGTCGAACACCCACTCCGCCGGTACCGCCATCACCCCAAACGCCGTCTCCAGCCGCGAGAATGCATCCGGCTGGCGCAAGTCGGGCTGCAAACCGGTGGTTCGCAACATGCTCAGGCATAGCTGGTGGAACGACGTGACCTCGCCCCCCGCGGGCACCAGCGCAGCCACATGGTCCGCCAGCGGCCGGTTGAAGCACACGTACAAAGGCCGCCGCCCCGCTGCCAGCGCATCGCGATAGACCGCCAACGCGAGCTGCGTCTTGCCGGATCCGGCCGTGCCCACCACCCGCAACAGATGGGGTGACATTTCCAGCCGCCGCGCCCATTCAGTGAGGCCACCTGAGAGGCGGGTGTAGAGCGCACGCGACGCATCGGCGGCCGCGCCGACGTCCGGCGTCAGCGACAATTCGTCCGCCAGAAACGCCGACACCGCGGCGTGACGTACCGCATTAGCGGCGACATCAGCATCGAGCGCCAGCACCCGCGCCACCAGCGCCTCGCGTTGATCGGCATCGATGATCAGCGCCGGGTCCAGGCCCGCGGTTTGCGGTTGGCGAACGCGATAGTCCGGCAGGAAGAGCAGACCAGTCACCGATGCGTCGCTGGCCACGCGAGCGAGTTTCTCGCGCAGCACCGCCACCGCGCGCCCCAGGTGGTGCGCCACGTTCACCGCCTGCGCCGCGCTGCCGCGCAGGAGGCCCTCGGCCGATTCGCGCAGAAAGCCGGTGCGCTGCTCGATCAGTACACAGGCGCCAGATGGCGTCACCAGTGCCAGATCCACCGCGCCAAACAGCGCTTGACCATCCGCGCCATGCTGCCAATGCACACCGTGAAACACCGCCCAATCGTCGGGCAAGGCTTCGCCCAGGCGGCGCAGCGTGTCGAGCAGTCGAACCAGGCTGGGCGATGCGCCGTTCGCCAGCGCTTCCCAACCGTCGGGGTAGATACGAGCCATGAATGCATCACCTCAAGACCAAGCGCCCGATTGTCGCCGACTTTGCGCACGGGCTGCCACGCCCCACGCGGCGTGGCTCATCGGGCGAGCTTGGCTCGCGATAGACTTGCCCCATGCCGATCCGCGTCAGCTTCGCCAACCGCATCGAAACCCTTGAACAGATCCTGCTTGCCCGCCTTCAGGCCGAGCAGCCCGGCCCGTTCGACCGGCAGACGGTCATCGTGCCGAATACGGCCGTGCGCCGCCGTATCGAGCTCGACATGGCGGACCGTTTCGGGCTCTGCGCCCAAGTGGACTTTCCCTTCCTCGGCCAGTGGCTGTGGCAGGAGGTCGGGCAGTGGATGCCGGCACCAGAGCGCTCACCGCTCGACACCGGCCGGCTGACATGGGCGATTCTGGTGCAATTGAACGACGGGGATTTCGTGCGCAGTCACCCCGGCGTTGCCGGCTACCTTGCCGATGCCGACGCGGTGATGCGCTTCGAACTCGCCGAGCAAGTCGCCCGCGTCTTTACAGACACCGTGACCTACCGGCCCGACTGGGTGGAACAGTGGCGACTGCGTCGCGCACTGCCGCTGCCCGCCGGAAACGATCACGACACTGCCGACTGGCTGGGTGACTTGTGGCGCCGGGTGACCAGCGCATTGGGCGTCGCCGGGCAGCACCCGTTCATCCGCCTGTTGCAGGAACAACCCCAGCGCGCCGCCGCGCCGGCCGACTGCGGCCCGGTGCATGTATTCGCCCTGCCCGCCCTGCCCCCGCTGCACCTTGACCTGCTGCGCGCCTTCGCGGACTACCGCGAGGTGCAGCTCTACGTGCTCAATCCCTGCCGCGAGCACTGGTTCGAAATCGTACCGGCACGCCGCCTCAGCTTTCTCGCCGCGCAGGGCCGGTCCGACTTTCACGAGGTCGGCAACCGCCTGCTCGCTGCCTGGGGGCGGCAGACGCAGGCTCATATCGACCTGCTGTTCGAAAACGACGACGCCCTTGAAGAAGCCGACAGCCGGTTCGACGAAGCCACGGCCGCCACGCTGCTGGGCCATGTGCAGAACGCCGTACTCGACCTGCAGGAATTGGGGCCGGCAAGTTTCGCCCTGGAAGCGGACGACCGCAGCATCGAAGTCCATGTGTGCCATTCGCTCACCCGCCAGCTCGAAGCCTTGCAGGACCGGCTTCTGGCGCTGCTTGGCGCCAGTTCAGCCGCGCCGGGCTCGCCGATCCGGCCGAGCGATGTGCTGGTCGTGGTGCCGGATCTCGCTACCGCCGCGCCGCTGATCGACGCCGTGTTCGGCACCGCCCCGCCGGCACGGCGCATCCCCTACACCATTACCGGCCGCGGCCAGACGCGCGAGCACGTCGTCGCGAGTACGCTCGCCGCCTTACTCGATCTGCTGCCGGGCCGCTTCCCGGCCAGCGCGGTGTTCGATCTGCTGCAACTCGCGCCGATTGCGGCGCGCTATCAGCTCGACGACGCGGCACTCGAAACGGTACGCGACTGGGTCGCCAGCGCCGGCATCCGCTGGGGGCTCGACGCCCGCCAGCGCGGCGAACTGGGCCTGCCGGAACACGATGTGCACAGCTTCGCCGATGGGTTGGAGCGGCTCTTCCTCGCCTACGCGCTCGGCGACGACGCCGTGTTCGCCGGCCGAACCGGCGCCGCCAATCCCGAAGGGCAAGCCGCGCAGGCGCTCGGCCAGCTCTGGCGCTTCGTACAGGATCTGGCCGACACGCGGCTGCGCTGGCGCACGCCGCGCAGCGCCGAAGCCTGGCGCGGTGAGCTGGACGAGCTGCTCGCACGCTACATCCCCCCGAGCTTCGAATGGGCGGAAGATCTGCGCACCCTGCGCGCCACGATGGCCGAGCTGCATCGGCATATGGATGCGGCCGGCGACGCCGACCTTACGCCAGACATCGTGATCCGCGCGCTCGCCGATCTGCTCGAACAGCCTGCGCGCGGCGGGGTGCCCACTGGCGGCGTCACCTTCGCCGCGATGGCCAGCCTGCGCCCCTTGCCCTACCGGGTGGTCTGCGCGCTGGGCATGGACGACGGCGCCTTCCCCGGCACCGACCGCCCGGCGGAATTTGATCTGCTCGCGCGCCACCCGCGCCGGGGCGACCGCCAGCGCCGCTTCGACGACCGCAACCTGTTCCTCGACCTGCTGCTCAGCGCGCGGGATCACTTCATCCTCGCCTACACCGGCCGCAGCCTGCGCGACAACGCCGCGCTGCCGCCCTCGGTACTCGTGGCGGAACTGCTCGATGCGCTCGCCGAGTTGACCGCGACCGATACCTCGCCGGAGGCCATCGCCGCTGCGCGCGCCCGGCTCTTGGTGGAACACCCGCTGCAACCCTTCGCGCTGGATCTCTTCCTGCCCGGCGCCGACCCCCGCCTGCACAGCCACAACGCAGAACTCTGCGACGCGCTGCGCGCGGGCCTCTCCAACGCACAGCGCGCGCCCGGAACGCCGCTCGGGCCTTCGTCTTCCGATGCGGACGATGAGCGCGAGGCGCAGGACGAAACCAGCACGGCCCCGCCCTTCTTCACCACCCCACTCGCCATCGACGCTTCACTGCGAGACGTGCCGCTGGACCACTTCATCCGCTTCTTCCGCAACCCATCGCGTTCGCTGTTGCGCGAGCGGCTCGGCATCCAGCTCGCCAAGGGTGAAGACGCGCTGGCGGACGAGGAACCCTTCGTCGCCGACTACGAAGGCATCCGTGCCCTCTTCCAGCGGCTGGAGGCTGACGTACTTGCCGGCAGTTCGATTGATCAACTGCGCGCCCGCGTCGCAGCGGGTAACGAATATCCGCACGGCGCCTTAGGCAACGTGCAGCGGGCCGATGTGGTGGCGCAGCTCGCCGCCTTTTCGCAGAAGCTGCAACCTCTGCGCGACGAAGCGGCGCTGGCGCCGGTGCCCATCGCGCTGAACTTCGATCTGGCCGGCGAGACATGGCGCCTGAGCGGCAACCTCGCCGGGCTGCGCGCGAGCGGTCAGTACCGCTACCGACTCGACGCCCTGCGCGCGGCCGACCGCGTTGAGGCGATCCTGCATCACCTGGTGCTCTGTGCCGCCGCGCCGAGCGGCGTGGTCGCAAGCACGCAGCACCTCGCCAGCGATGAGACGCTGACCCTGGCGCCACTGGCCCCCGCCAGCGCGCTCGCCCACCTGCAAAGCCTGCTTGGCTGGTATCGCCTCGGCCAGACACGGCCGCTGCACTTCTACCCGAAGAGTGCCTGGGCCTATGTGGAGAGCGGCCAACGCCTCTCAGAAGCCCGAAAGAAGTGGGAGAGCGCGATGTTCGCCGGTGAGAACGAAGACCCGCACTACCAGTTCGCGCTGCGCGGCGTCGCCGACCCGCTGGATGCAGAATTCGAGCAAGTCGCGGTGGATGTGTTCGGCCTGCTGATCACCGACGCGGAGCGCACGGCATGAGCACGCTGCGCGATCTCGACGTCTTCGCCTGCCCGCTGTCCGGCATCAGCCTGATCGAAGCCTCGGCCGGCACCGGCAAGACCTGGAACATCTGCGGCCTGTATCTGCGGCTCTTGCTCGAACACGGCCTGCCGGTCGAGCGGATTCTCGTCGTCACCTTCACCAAGGCCGCCACTGCGGAACTGCGCGAGCGGATCCGCCAGCGCATCGTCGAAACGCTCGCCCACCTCGACGGCCGCGGCAGGGCGGGCGACCCCTTCGTGCCGCAATTGCTCACCGCGGTGCGTGCAAGCGGCGTCGCGGACGAGGCACGCCTGCGCAGCCAGCTCGAACTGGCCTTGCAGACCTTCGACGAAGCGGCGATCTTCACGATCCACGGCTTCTGCCAGCGTGCGCTGGCGGATACGCCCTTCGCGGCGGGCCTGCCGTTCAAGCTCGATGTCACCCCCGACGACCACGCGCTGATCCGCGAAGCGGTGGCCGACTTCTGGCGGCGCGAAGTCGCCATCGACACCCTGCCGCCCTCCCTTGCCGCATGGCTGCTGTTGCGCAAGGACACGCCGGACACCTGGGCCAAGCTGCTGCGCGAATCGCTCGCGCGCCCGCTGGCAAGAGTGGAATGGCCCGTGGCGCCAGAAGACGCGCCGTCGCCCGATAAACTCCGGCAACTGTTCGACGAAGCGCGGGCCGCATTTGCAGCCGTCCCGCCGCCAGCCGAAGTGCTGAAACAAGCCGCCGCCGCGAAGGATCTCAACGCAGCGTCGTACAAGCCGCACCTGATCGACGCCAGTGCGGCCGAGTGGGAAGCGTGGTTCGACAGCGGCGACGAACTGAGCACCGCCGTCGCGCCGTCGAGCGAGAAGTCGCCGCTGCGTCTGATGCGCACCGGCTTCATCGCAGGCAAGCTGAACAAGAACCGCACCGCGCCGGAACACGCGTTCTTCGAAGCGGCCGAGGCGCTGGTCGCCGCCCGGATCAGTGCCGAACAGGCGCTCGAACATGCGCGCCTTGGGCTGATTCGCCGCATGCTTTCCACCGCGGGGGATGCACTGCGTGCCGCCAAGCGGCGTGCGCGGGTGGTGGCCTACGACGACATGCTCGCCAACCTGCACCGCGCGCTCACCTCCGGCGCGAACCCGTGGCTCGCCGCCGCGCTGCGCGAGCACTACCCCGCCGCGCTGATCGACGAATTTCAGGATACCGACCCGGTGCAGTTCGAGGTGTTCTCGAAGATCTATGCCGGCGATCCGGCGGGGCCGCTGTTCCTCGTGGGCGACCCGAAGCAGGCAATCTACAGCTTCCGCAACGCCGATCTGCACACCTACCTTGCCGCCGGCGACGCGGCCCAGCATCGCTACACGCTGCGCGAGAACCAGCGCTCCACCGGACCGCTGATCAAAGCGCTCAACACGCTGTTCAACGCCAACCCCGGCGCCTTCGTGCTGCCCAAGCTGGGCTACGAAACCGTGCGGGTCGGCGCCAAGCCGCGCCCGGTCTTCAGCGACGAGAGCGGCACGCCCAACGCGGCACTGCACCTGTGGCAACTGCCACTCGGCGAAGCCGGCGGTGCAATGCTGCGCAGCGCGGCGATGACTCAGGTGCCCGCGGCCTGCGCCAGCGAAATCGCGCGACTGCTCGCTGCCGGCCAGCGCGGCGAGATCCGCATCGGCGGCCGCCCGCTCGCTGCGGCGGACATTGCGGTGCTGGTGCGCAGCCACAAGCAGGCCGCGCTGATCAAAGCCGCACTGGCGCAGGTCGGCGTTGCCAGTGTCGAGATCTCGCAGTCCGACGTGTTCCAGACACTGGAAGCCACCGAGCTCGCCCGCGTGTTGCACGCGGTGCGCGAGCCTGCGCGCGTTGGCCTGCTGCGCGCAGCCCTCGCCACCACGCTGATGGGCGAAACCGCCGAAGCGCTCGCCGCGCTGGATCACGACGAAGCGCGCCTGCAGGCGCAGGTCACCCGCTTCGCCGAGTGGCGCGAACTGTGGAACAACCGCGGCATCGGCATGATGCTGCGCCGCTGGCTGGCCGGCGACGATGCCGCGCAAAGCGTGGTCGCCCGCATGCTCGCGGCCGGCGACGGCGAACGCCGCCTCACCAACCTGCTTCATCTGGCGGAGTTGCTGCAACAGGCCAGCGATACCCATCGCTCGCCCGAGGCGCAGATGCGCTGGTTTGCCGACCAGTTGCAGGCCGATCGCCATGAAGAGGTTGCGCAGTTGCGCCTGGAATCTGACCGCAAGCTGGTGCAGATCGTTACGATTCACAAGTCCAAAGGGCTGGAATACCCGATCACCTTCACGCCCTTCCTGTGGGACGGTCACCGCCGCAGCGATGCCAGCGGCGACGCGGTCGAATACCACGACGCGAACGGCCGCATCGTGCTCGACTACCGCCCCGAAGCCGGCGACGACGACACGATCAAGCAGGCCCGCAAACGCGAACGCGCCGCCGAAGACGTGCGGCTCGCCTACGTCGCGCTGACCCGCGCGGTGTTCCGCAGCTACGTCGTCGTCGGCAACTACCTCAAGCCCGCCGGCAAGAGCGTCAGCACCAAGGAATCGGCGCGCAGCGTGCTGAACTGGATCGCGGCCGGCGTGGGCAGCGATCAGCAGGTGTGGGACGCTGGCGAGGCGCCTGCCACGGAGATCGACGCCGCATGGCAGCGCATTGCAGAAGCCGCCGCTGGCGACATCGCGCTGACACCGCTGCCCGTTGGGGCCGCAGCCCGGCTCGATATCGCCGCGCCGGCGCTCGACCAGCTCACCGCCCTGCCTGCGCCCGCGCACATTCCGGACGCCTGGAAGATCGGCAGCTTCAGCCGCCTCGTGCAAGGCGCGCCCAGTGCCCACGGTGCCGAGCAGGACCATGACGCCCTCGCCGCGCCGCGCCCGCTCGGCCCGACGCCGGCGAGCATCCCGCCCGACGACGTGCTGCACTTTCCGCGTGGCGCATCGGCCGGCGACTGCATGCACGCGGCCTTCGAGCGAGCCGATTTCACCGACCCGGCAAGCTGGGACGCCGCCGCCCGCGCCGCGCTGCGCGATCACCCGCAACGCGGCATCGAAGGCAGCCGTGGCGAGCAGGCTCGTCAGGTGGCCCAACTCACCGGCCTGATCCGCGACGTCGTCAGCACACCGCTGCCAGCCGGCCTGCGCCTGACAGAGCTTCCGATGAAGAAGCGACTCATCGAAATGGGCTTCAACCTGCCGGCGTCGACCTTGAGCGCCGCGCGCCTCAACGCCTGGCTCGCCGAGCGTGGCTACCGCATGCCGCCGCTGGGCTTCCAGAGCCTGCACGGCTACCTCTCCGGCTTCATCGACCTGGTGTTTGAGCACGAAGGCCGTTACTGGGTGCTGGACTGGAAATCCAACATGCTCGGCTTCAACGCCGACGACTACCGCGGCGAAGCGCTGGCCGACGCGATGGCCGCGCACGGCTACCACCTGCAATACCTGCTCTACCTCGTCGCGCTGCACCGTCACTTGAAGCTACGGCTGCCGCACTACGACTACGACAGTCACATCGGGGGGGCGCTGTATTTGTTTGTTCGGGGCGTACGGCCGGGGTGGTTGGCTGAGGACGGCGCTCAGGCCGGGGTGTATTTCAGGCGGCCGAGTCGCGCGGATATTGAAGCGTTGGACGCTTTGATTGCGGGTGGTGGTGATGGCGGAGTTTTGACCTTATGACCGGCCACGCACTGACGCTTCGCGAAGCGGCTAGCGACACGGTCGTAGGTTGCGCTGAGCTTTGCGAAGCCCAACGTTGCTGTGTTTGCGGCTTGCGATTGGCGGTGTCGCGTTGCGATCGTTTGTCCGCTGAAGCCGGGTCGCGCCCCGGCGGGCGCCCTACTTTCTTGTGGCAACAAGAAAGTAGGCAAAGAAATGCCCCCCGCTTCAACGCCGCGCGCTACGCGCACGGTGCCCTGCGCTGCTCGAACCATCGGGTGGCTGCGCAACTCGCCCTCGCTTCGCTCGGTGCTCGGACAGTGCTCGCCACCGCCGCGCTCCGCGCGTCGGAACCCGATGCTTCTGCGCTGCTCGGCGTTTCAGAGGGGGATCGAAAGGCGTCGACGATTGACCGTTTCGATGTTCTCGTAGCCCGGATACGGGACGAAGGCCGGCATCCGGCAAGTACCGTTGCACCGCTAGCGACGGCAGCCCCGCATTCCGCTCCGCTCCATCCAGGCTACGAACAACCCGCACGCGTCGATCAACCGATGGTTTTGACTTTGGGTCCCGTCGAGAGCGCCGAGTGGCGCAGCGCGGTCGGGGGATCGGCGCGAAGCGACGACGGCGAGGACTGTCTGAGGCCCGCAGGGCCGAGTTCCGCAGCCGCCCGACTTCGCGAGCACGCGAGGGAAGTCAGGCGCTTGCGCCTGACCGCGAACGCCGGGTGCCCTTCTCTTTGGTTCCTTTCTCTTGGGCAAGCAAGAGAAAGGAACCCGGCCGCCGGGACGGACTCCCGGCCAACGCACGCCAGCAAATCACCAACACCCATCGCAAGCCGCCCCCCAAAGGAGGGCTTCGCGCGACTCAGCCCAACCTTCCCGGCCCACATCGAAATGCTCGTCGATGAACCGAACGTCAAGCCATGAGCCATCCACCTGCCGTCCTCGCCAACGACCTCGTCCGGCTAAGGCGTTCAACGGCGGCCGACGCTCGAAGCGTTTTTGACGCAACGAGCAGCGACGCAGTCACGCATTTCATGGAATGGTCACGACACACCGATGTATCGGAGACCGAGGGATTCTTTTCGGGTTGCGCCGCCCGGTGGGATTCAGGAGAGGAGTTCCATTGGGTCATCGAACCTGCGAACGAACGCACTATCGCCGGATGCATCACCTTGCGGGTGAGAGGCAGCACGGCGGATTTCGGCTACTTTTTGCTCCCCGTGTTCTGGGGCAAGGGTTTGGCCTTGGCTGCAGCATCCCTAATCGTTAGATGGGCCAAACGCCAGCCAAATATCTTCAGGATCTGTGCCACAACGGATGCTGAGAACGCTCGCTCGATCGCCACGCTCGGTCGATCGGGGCTGGCGCATGAAGGCACGTTAAGAATGGCGACAATTCGTCCGAACATCTCGACGACGCCACGTGACACCGCTGTATTCGGGCTTTGCCGCGATGATTTCTAGAACGCTCAACGACAACGTATTCAAATTGCGTACGACCCGCAGACAGCTCTCTGCGGCGCCATGGCGCCGATCCACCCTGGCCACCGTCGAAGCAAGATCGAACCGAGTGCATCTCGAAAGCGGGCTCCAATGATGCCCACTTCCCCCCTGCCTGACGGCTTCGCCCACCACATCACCCGCTGGGCACAGCGCGCCGGCGCCAGCGAGCCGGCCGTCGCGCTCGCCGAAGCGGCCGCACGGCTGGTGTCGGCCGCCACCGCCGAGGGCCATGTCTGCGCCCATGTGGATGCGCTGCCGCCGCCGTGGCAGGCGATGCCACCGGATGAGCTGCACGCCGCGCTGATGGCAACCGGCGTGGTGGCGGACGACGCCTCCGCCGAGCCAGCGCCCCTGTTCGCCGATGGCAGCGGCCGCCTGTACCTGTGGCGTTACCACGACTACGAACGTCGCCTTGCGAGCGCCTTGCATGCACTGGCGCAGCCGTTCGCACTGGCCGATGCCGACATCGCGCGCCTGCGCGCCCAGCTCGACCAACTCTTCCCCGCCGACGCACCACGCAGCGAGCCGGACCGGCAGAAGCTGGCCGCGGCACTTGCGCTGCAAGGCGGGTTGACGGTGATTTCCGGCGGGCCGGGCACCGGGAAGACGCACACCGTGGTCGGCCTGCTGGCGGCACTCTTGACGCTGCAACCAGACACACGGGTCGCGCTCGCGGCGCCCACCGGCAAGGCCGCGGCGCGGATGATGGACACCCTGCGCCGCCGCACCGCGGACCTGCCCTCGGCGATCCGTGAACGCTTGCCGACCGAGGCGTGGACGATCCACCGCCTGCTTGGTGTCACCAGCGAGGCCGGGCGCTTCCGCCACCATCGCGACAACCCGCTGCCGATCGATGCCTTGGTGGTCGACGAAGCCTCGATGCTGGATCTGGCGCTGGCGACGCAGCTGGTCGAAGCGATGCCCACCGGCGCACGGCTGATTCTGCTCGGCGACAAGGATCAGCTTGCCGCGGTGGAGGCAGGCGCGGTGTTTGCCGAGCTCTCTGCCGGGCAGCGCTTCAGCGATCGGTGCGCGGCCGAACTCGCGACCCTTGTCGGAGGTGAGCCCGACGCCCTTCGCGACATCGCCAGCGGCGTTGCACCGCTGCCGGACTCGGTGGTGTGGCTGACCGAAAGCCGCCGCTTCCGCGCAGACTCCGGCATTGGCCGGCTCGCATCAGACATCAACGCCGGCCGCGGTGTGGAGGCCCTGGACTGGATGCAGGCAGGCACCGACGAGTCGGTACGCTGGATCGATGACGCAGGTGAAGCGCCCAGCGCGGCGAGCCTGGCGGCCGTGCTTGCGGGCTACGCGCCCTACTTCGAGGCGCTGCTTGACGAAGCGGCTGGCCATGACCCGGCCGCGTTGATGCGCGCGCTCGATCGCTTCCGCGTGCTGTGCGCGGTGCAGGCGGGGCCGCGCGGCGTGATGGCGATCAACGACTTCGTTGCACAGCGCGTGCGCCGGCTGACCACGCCGGCCAGCAGCAGCCCGTGGTACCGAGGCCGTGCGTTGATGATCCTGCGCAACGACTATGCGCTGCGCGTGTTCAATGGCGACATCGGCCTGTGCGTGCCGGGGCCGGGGGGCGAGTTGGCCGTCGCCTTCCCCGATAGCGATGGCACCTGGCGGCGGCTGACGCCGAGCCGCCTACCCGAACATACCGACGCCTTCGCGATGACGGTGCACAAATCGCAGGGCTCCGAGTTCGAGCGCGTGCATCTGCTGCTGCCGGCCAGCGCCGCAGCAGTGATGACGCGCGAGCTGGCCTACACCGCGGTCACGCGGGCCGCATCGGCCGTCGAAATCTCTGGGAATGGCGAAGTCTTCGTCGCCGCCTGCGCCCAGCCGACACGACGGCGGAGCGGACTGGGGCGGCAGTTGATGCAAGGCTCACACTGACGCGCGGCGGCGCCAGCCAGGCAGGCAGATCGCGCCCAGCCTGGCTGGTGTCAGTTGCCCAACAGGGCGCCGCGTTCAGGCCATCCGCTTCGCAAAGTCGTCGATCAAGGCATGCAGGGTCGCGAGGTTGGTGGCGCGGGCGAGTATGTCGTCCGACACCTTGGTTGCCTCCGCGGCGCTGAGCTTGCCGCGTGCGATGGCCCAGATGATGCGAGGCGTCATCAGGCGGTGCAGATCGTTGAGCGCGAGATCCGGATTCGGCTTGCCTTCACGCGGGAAATCGCTGTCGTACGGCGGCGTCAGCTCCGGCGCGTCGGTGCGCGGTGTCGTGCGCTGGAACACGGCTTCGAAGGTCGGCGCACGATCGGTTCGGTCTCCCAGCGCCCAGGTGGTCTTCGGAATGCCGTACCAGTGCAACAGCGTGGCAAGGATCGAGGTGGCGTCGTAATGAACTGGCGTGGATGAACGGAAGACCGTTTTCTCCTTGATCCACGGTGACACCAGGATCGTCGGCACGCGCACGCCCATCATGTCGAAGCGGTAGCCATCCACGATGTCGTTCGGCCATGGGTTCTCGGCATACGGCGGCGCCACATGGTCGTAGATGCCGCCGTGCTCGTCGAAGGTGATGACAAACAGCGTCTCGTTCCACGCCGGCCCTGCCTTCATCGCGTTGAACAATTCGTTCAGCGCCTGTTCGCCAGGAATCACATCCGGCCCCGGGTGGTAGGACGTTGTGCCAGCCGAGCCGACCCAGACCGGCTCCAGGAAGCTGAACGCAGGCAGTTTGCCTGCACGCGCATCGGCCTTGAACTGCTCGATGCTCGCGATGTGCGCCGAGGGGTTCGCGTCCACCGCGGGAATCTGCCCCTGCAGATACAGGTGGTAGGTATGGACGAAGCCCATCCACTCGATCGAGTTGTAGATCTTCCAGTCGGTGTAGCCGTTGGTCCACAGCACCTTCCAGATCGACTGGCGATGCCAGGTATCCGGCCAGTCGACGTACTGCGCACCGTTCTGGAAGTTGTTGAGTTGACCGAGTGCGGAGCCGGAAAAGGCGAATGCACGGTTCGAATCGGTCGCGCCCGGCATTGAGCTGAACCAGGCGTCGGACACGGCGTAGTGCTTGGCAAGCCCGTTGAGCACCGGCAGTTGCGTCGGGCTGTAGGTCAGCATCACCGAATCGGATGCGTTGTTCCACACGAAGCCGCCCATGTCCGGCGTGGCGCGCTCGGCGTAGCCGTGGGGGTTCTTGTAGAAGTACTGGCGCATCACGTCGGAATGGTCGTGATACGGATCCACGGTGAGGAAGTCGAGTGACCAGTCATCGCTGAGCTTGCCGTCCTTGTACTGGCTGAGATAGACCTTGCGTTCGGCGCCCTTGTCGTCGGTGCCGACGTTGAACATCTCCGTGCTCGCACCGTCGAAGGGCGCATCGTTGCCGACAAAGTGGATGCCGGCTTCGCCCTTCTCGTACAGCCAACCACAGACATGGTCGAAGGAGCGGTTCTCTAGCATCAGGTACACGACATGCTTGATCTTGTCGCGCATGAAGTCGACGGTGCCCGGCACCGCCTTGCGCTGTTCGCAAACGGGCCGCAGTGACTGGATCGCCGTCAGCGTCGTATGCGCATCGAAGTCCGCCGGCAGCACGCCGCTGCGCACCGGCCCGGTGAGCGGATTGGCCGAGCGCGGATCAAATCGCCACAGGCGGTAGCTGCGATCGGCAGGCACCCAATCGAGCACATGTTCGCCGATTGCAACCAGTTGATGACTGGCGTCGATGTCTGCCCAGCGGCCATGCTGGATGCTCGGGCGTGCCAGCGGGAATTCGTTGCCCGGATCGAAGCTCCAGACCCAGTAGTCGCCCGTCGCGGCCACGCGATCGAGTACATAGTTGCCGAACGGAATCAGCTCATGGCCGGCCGCAATGGAATCAAAAGCACCTTGCGGTGAGTAAGGCTTGGGAAGCGGATCGGATTGGCACGGCGCGACCGGATTGGGGTCGAAGTTCCACAGCTGGAAAGTGCCGCGCCCTGCTTGCGGAATCAGGTTGAGGACGAAGCCGCCCATCGGCACGAGCATCAGATTCTTGCCGGAGTCGAAACTCTTCGCGGCGCCGTTGGGGTTGCCGAAATCCGGCCGCGACCACCAGAACTTGGACTTCGGCCACAGCCCCTTCTGCACAGGCGCGCCGGCGAGCGGGTCGTCGCTGGCGGGATCGAACTCGAACAGCCGGTACGGAAAGCTTGCCTGATAGGCCTCCAGCGCCACCGGCCCCCATTCGAGCAGATAGCGCCCGATCGACAGGATCTGATGGCTGCGATCGAACTTGGCGTCCGGCTTCAGCGGCATGCGTTGCAGCAGATCGGGCCCATCCAGATTGATGCGCCACATCGCGTAGGCATCGTCTGTGTCCGAACGGCTGATCAGGTAGTCGTGCGAAACGGGCACGGCTGGGCTGTGCGTGGTCATCGTGATTCTCCGCAGGGGGCCGCGCGCGTCGCACAGCCGTGTTGTTATGGTGTCGCGCACTCGCGGCGCGATCCGTTTCAGCTTAGCAGGCGCTTAAGGCGTCGACGTGTTTTCGCACCACATTCCGCACGTGAAAAATACCTGGACTGTTGGGCCCAATCCCGATCCCATGCGTCAAGTCACCCGACGCCCTTTCAATCTCCGACGTGCGCGGCCTGGTCAAATGCGGGCAAGGAAACCGACGTGCTAACCTCGACCTGACTGTGTCTGCCTTGCGGAGGATGAGGGGTGTTCTGGTATTTCGGCTACGGATCGAACATGGATCTGCGCTCGCTGCGCGCCAAGGGTGTGGAGCCCCGCGAATCGATGCGCGCCGTGCTGCGGGGCTGGCGGCTCCGGTTCAACGTGCACCACTTCTTCCGCCACGAAGGCGGCGTTGGCAATATCGAGCCGAGCCCCCACCCCGCAGACCATGTCTGGGGTGTGCTTCATCTGTGTGAGCCGCAGCACCTTGCGCTGCTTGACGCCGCGGAAGCCTACGGGCACGGCTACGACCGCATCACGGTGCAGGTAGAAACAGAACGGGGCCTGCAGGCCGCCACCGCCTACGTCGGTATCCCCTCATTCATCGACGAACAATGCCGGCCCACGCAGCGCTACCTGAACATTCTGCTCAACGGCGCGGAGGCATCACAACTCGACCCCGACTACATCGCCGCGCTGCGCGCCACGCCGGTGCACGTCAAGAAGCCGGTTGCCCCCTTCGCGCCCCCGGCTGGCGACTTCCCGCACTTTGACGCGGCGAGCCTTGCCCACCATCCGCTCTACACCGCGCTAGCCGGCTCGGTGTTCGACATGTCGGGTGCCCGCTGGCAGCACGACTTCCTGAAGGGCTTCTTCGGTGGGCGCGACATGACGCTCTTCCACCTCAAGCGGCTCGATCACTCCGACGGCAGCGAGACGCTGGACGACATCCGCCACAACCGCCTGACGCCCGCACAGCGCGCCTACCTCGACGAATACCTGCACGCCTACAGCGACGAGTACGAATACGTCGGTCGCTACCATTACGACTGAGGCATCGGCGCGCCACTACTTGATTACGGCGTGTTTTGCGATTGCGGCAGTTCGTGCTGCGAAGTACCCTGTAGCCCCTGACAATCGCGAGGTTTTTTGCCATGGATCAATACGCACCACCCCTGCCGCACGGCCCGCTGGAAGAGGTGTTCCCCGACGTCTTCTTCGTCACCGGCACGATGAAGACCGAGCTGATGAACGCCCACTGGCACTTCAGCCGCAACATGACGGTGGTGCGCGATGGCGACGAACTTACGCTGATCAACTCCGTGCGGCTTGACGACGCGGGTCTGGCACAGCTCGAAGCCCTCGGGCGCGTGGTCAATCTCGTGAAGATCGGTTCGCTGCATGGCCGCGACGATGCGTTCTACAAAGCACGTTACGGCGCGCGCTTCTGGGCCCTGCCCGGCATGCAGCACGAAGGCGGCCTGACGGCGGACGTCGACCTCGTGCCCGGCGGTGAAGTGCCCTTCAAGGGCTGCAGCGTCTTCGAATTCAAAACCACAAAACTGCCGGAAGCGATCCTGCACATCGACCGCGCGGGCGGCATCCTGGTCGCCTGCGACGCGTTGCAGAACTGGGTGCAACCCGACGACTTCTTCTCGAACGAGTCGCGCGACATGATGGCCGGCATGGGCTTCTTCCAGCGGGCGAACTTCGGCCCGGTGTGGATGCAGGTCAGCGAGCCGAAGGGCGACGACTTCTCGCGCCTGCGCGAACTCAGCTTCAAGCATGCGCTGTGCGGTCATGGCGAGCCGCTGCGCGACATCGCAGCGGAAGCCTACGGCGCGCGTATTGCGCAGGTCTTTGCGGGCTAAGGCTCGCAACTCATCGCGCACCCCTGCATGCCCGCGCCCGAGCTCTCCGGCTACCAGATCGGCGCGGCACTGCATCAGTCCCGTGTGCGTTCGGTCTTCGAGGCAATACGCCTCGAAGACAATGCACCCCTGATCATCAAGACGCTTTCAGCCGAGTATCCCGGCAAGCAAAGCGTTGCCGAATTGCTGCGCGAGTTCCAGGTTACGCTGCGCTTGCAGCCGGTTGAAGGCGTCATCCGCGTACATGGTCTGGAGCCGCACGGAAACGGGAACCTGGCGGTCGTATTCGAGCGTTTCGGCCACCCGCTCGCCCATCGGATCGCCTCGCAGCGCGGCGCCGACGTGCCACTGGATCTGTTCTTCGACGTCGCGATCCGCGTGGCAGAGACGATTGGCCATGTGCACGAATTCGATGTCGTCCACAAGAACATCCAGCCCCACAGCATTCTGCTGAACGACGCGGGCGCAATCCGGCTGATCGACTTCGGCATCTGTTCCGAGCTCTCGCGCGAGCGGCCCAACTATGCGCATTCCCGGCGTATCGAAGGCGTGCTGCCGTATATTTCTCCCGAGCAGACCGGGCGCATGAACCGCGATCTGGACTACCGCTCCGACTTCTATTCCCTGGGCGTCACGCTCTACGAACTGCTGACTGGTACGTTGCCCTTTCAGGCATCGTCAACGCTCGAATGGGTCCATGCCCACATCAGCGCAGCGCCCCGCTCGCCGAGCGATGTGCGGCCTGGCATACCGGACGCGGTGTCGGCAATCGTACTGAAGCTGCTCGCAAAGAATGCGGAGGATCGCTACCAGAGCAGCTACGGATTGATCGCCGACCTGCAACGCTGCCAGCGCGCCTTGTCGCAGACCGGTTCGGTGCCCAGCTTCGCCTTGGGCGAACGCGACGTCTCACGCAAGTTTCAGATCCCGCAGAAGCTCTACGGCCGCGAACCGGAACTCGCAACGCTGCTCGCCCTGTTTGAGCATGTGGCGACCGGCGCCACCGAGTTCTGCATGGTGTCCGGCTACTCGGGCATCGGCAAATCGGCGCTGGTCAATGAGATCGCCAAGCCGCTCGTGCGGCGCAACGGCTATCTGATCCAGGGCAAGTTCGACCAGTTCCATCGCAGCACCCCTTACTCGGCCGTCGGGCTCGCGCTGCGCAGTCTGGTGCCGCAGTTGCTGGCGGAGCCGGAAGCGCGCACCGCAGCGCTGCGCGAGCGGATTCTCGCCGCGGTGGCGCCTAACGCGCGGCTACTGACCGACCTGATGCCGGAGCTCGAACGCATCATCGGCCCGCAACCCGCCGTGCCGGAGCTACCGCCCACCGAGGCGCAAAACCGCTTCCAGATCGCACTGCTCAACTTTATCCGTGCGATCACGGCCGAGCAGCCGCTTGTGATCTTCCTCGACGACCTGCAGTTCAGCGACGCATCGTCGTTGAACCTGATCCGGTGGCTCGCAAGCGCGCGCGAGCTGACCCGATTGCTGTTCATTGGCGCCTACCGTAGCAACGAAGTCGACGTGGGTCACCCGCTGCGGCTTGCGCTCAACGAGGTCGAAGAATCCCGCACGATCCACGAATTGCCGCTGCGCCCCCTGGAGCAAGCATCGGTGGAGCAGCTCGTGGCGGACACGCTGGGTTGTGCGCCGGCCGACAGCGCCCCGCTCGCCGCGTTGCTACACGACAAGGCGCAAGGCAACCCGTTCTTCCTTACCGAGATGCTGCGGACACTGGAGCAATCTCGCGCGATCCGCTTCGCGCCGGAGATTGGTCGCTGGCGCTGGGACATGGCCGCCGTGCAGCAGAGCGGGCTCAGCGGGAACGTGGTCGACCTCGTCGTTGCCAACCTGCGCAAGCTGGCACCCGATACCCAGCGTGTGCTGCAGCTCGCCGCCTGCATTGGCAGCCGCTTTGACCTGCGAACCCTAGCGGTGATCCACCAGCGATCGATGGATGCGACCAGTGCGGCATTGATGCCCGCACTCAAGCGCCACATGGTGATTCCGCTGCAGGATGACTACAGGCTCTTCGGCGCCGCTGGCGCGGGCGAAATCCCCGCTGACGATGCCGCAGCGCTGAACCCGGTCTACCGCTTCCAGCACGACCGCGTGCAACAGGCCGCCTACGCGCTGATCGACGAAGACCAGAAGCAGGCCGTGCACCTCTCGGTCGGCAGGCTGATCCTGCAGCACGCCGATGCCGACGAGCGCGACGCTCGCCTGATCGACATCGCGGACCACCTCAACGAAGGTCGCCGACTGATCGACGATCCTGCCGAACGCCTCACGCTGGCGCGCCTGAACCTGGCGGCAGGCATCAAGGCGCAACGATCCTCAGCCTACGAGTCGGCGCTCGAATATCTGCGCATCGGCCAATCGCTGCTGCCGCAGAACGCGTGGGACGGCGAATACGAACTGGCGAAGGCGCTTGCGACCGAGTTGCAGCAATGTGCCTACCTCACCGCGCGCTACGACGAGGCCGAAGCCGGCATCGAACAGCTGCTCGCGCGTGCCCGCACTGCGCTTGAGAAGGCGGACATCCTCTCGATGCGCACGCGGCAATACGCGACCACCGGGAAGATGACCGAGTCGATCCGCGCCGCCATCATGGGGCTCTCGCTCCTCGGCATGCGCATCACGGACAACCCGGATCGGGCCGCCATCCAGCGTGAAAAAGCGGCGGTCAAGCGCAACCTGGGAGGGCGACCGATTGCATCGCTGATCGACGCCCCACCGCTGACCGACCCGGCAAAGAAGGTCGCGATCCGCTTGCTGATGGAGATCTTCCCCGCCGCCTTCCTCTCCGGTAGCGGGAACCTGTTCCCCTTCCTCGTGCTGAAGTCGGTGAACATCTCGCTGCAGAGCGGCAACAGCCCGGAGGCGGCGTTCGCTTACGCCGCCTACGGCATGTTGCTGTGTGGCGTGCTGGACGACCCGGCGACGGGTTACGCGTACGGCCAGCTCGCCGTGGCGATGAACGATCGCTTCGACGACATCACGCTCAAGTCGCGCGTGCTGTACGTCTACACGATGTTCGTGCACCACTGGAGCCAGCACTGGTCCAGCATGACGCCGTGGTTCCGGCGCGGGATCGAATCCGGATATCAATCCGGTGACCTGCTCTACCTTGCCTACAGCGCGCAGGACTGCATCATCTGGGACCCCAAGCTCGACCTCGAAACGGCCGAGCAGGAACACTCAGACTTCCTCAGCATCGTGCGCGATTGCGCGTACCAGGACTCGCTCGACTCCGGCACGCTGTTCCTGCAAATGCAGCGCAATTTCCTTGGTCGCACCGAAGCGCTGTGTTCGATGAACGACCCAGGCTTCGACGAGCAGCGCTGCCTTGAGGGCATGTTGCAGCGTCGCTTCATGACCGGTGTGGCGAACTACCACATCTACAAGGTCGAGATCTGCTGCCTGTACGGTGAGTACACCGAAGCGCTCAAGCATGTGCGGGCGCAGGACAAGCTGATGGCCTCGGCGATGTCGCTGCCGCAGTTGGTGCGATTCCAGATTGCCGCATTCATCACGCTGGCGAGCCTCGTTCCCCAGATGGATGAGACCGAACAGCGCGAAACGCTCAAACGCCTCCGCGCGGATCTGCGGCGCATGGCCCGCTGGGCCGCGCATTGCCCCGATAACTTCCTGCACCTGCAGCACTTGATGGAAGCGGAACTCGCGCGACTCGATGGCCGCAACGAGTTGGCACTCCGGCGCTACGAGCAGGCCGCGGACGCCGCCCACGCAAGCGGCTTCCGGCGGGATGAGGCGATGGCCAACGAACGTGCCGCGCGGCATCTGCTTGCGATCAATCGGCGCAAGGCCGCCGAGGGCTATCTGAGCGCCGCACGGCATCTGTACCAACGCTGGGGCGCGCATCGCAAGGTGGCGCACCTGGAAAGCGAGTTCCCTCAGTTACGCGGCTGGCACGCTGCGCCGGGCCCACTGCCCAGCGCGGGCAACCCGCCGTCGGACAGTAGCGAGGAGTCGCCAGAAGCCGGTGCGCTCGACATCGCATCCGTCATGAAAGCCTCGCAAGCGATCTCTGGCGAGATCGTGCTCGAACGGCTGCTCAGCACGACGATGCGCATCATGCTTGAGAACGCGGGCGGCCAGCGTGGCTGCTTTGTGGTTCGACACGATGGCCAACTCGTCATGGAAGGCGCCTGCGAAGCCGGCAAGGACGAAGTGCAGGCAGCGCGCGCCATTGACGCCGCCGACACCGCGCTGCCACTGCCGATGTCGATCATCTATCAGGTGATGCACACCCAGCAGGCGATCGTGCTTTCCGACGCGACCGCACCCGGCCACTTCACACGTGACGCATACCTGCTCGCCCACAAGCCCCGCTCGGTACTCTGCGTACCGCTGCTGCGCCAGGGCAAGTTCGAGGGGGTGATCTACATGGAGAACCGGCTCGCAGCCGGCGTATTCACGGAAGAGCGGATCGAGATCCTGAAACTGCTCGCCGCCCAGGCGTCGATCTCGATGGAAAACGCGCGGCTGTACGCGTCGCAACTTCACCTGGTTGAAGCGCAGCGTCGCTTTGTCCCCAGCCAGTTCCTCGAAAGCCTGAACCGCCGGGACATCGCACAGGTTGACCTCGGCGAACACGTCGCGAAGAACATGAGCGTGATGTTCGCCGACCTGCGCGGTTTCACGCCGCTCGCAGAGCGCCTCGACCCGCGTACCGTCATCGCCCTGCTCAACCGATTCTTCGTCAGCATGGAGTCGCCGATCACGCATTCCGGCGGCTTCATCGACTCGTTCGCCGGCGACGAAATCAAGGCATTGTTCGATACCGCTTCGGACGCCGCGGTGCACGCCGGTATCGACATGTGGCGGGCGCTGGAAGCCTTCAATGAACGCTCTATCGCCGCCGACCAGCCAACCTTGCAAATGGGGGTCGGCATCAATAGCGGGCCCGTAGTGCTGGGCACCGTTGGTGGGCACGACCGCATCCAGTGTTCGGTGATTGGCGACACGGTGAATCTCGCCTCGCGCATCGAGCAACTCACCAAGGTCTACCACGCGCGCTTGCTGATCGGCGAGCAGACCTACCTGAGCCTCGCCCGCCCCGATTCAATCGAAACCCGCCTGGTGGACCGCGTCGCCGTGAAGGGCAAGAGCCTGCCTGTAGCGCTCTACCAGGTCATCGACGCCGAGGCGGAGGCCCAGCGTGACGCCCTGCTCGCCACCCGCGACATGCTGCGAACCGCGATGTCGCTCTACTACGCACGGCAATTCGACGCGGCGCTAGCGGCCTTCAAAACCATTGCCGCCCACACCCCAGACGATACCGTGCCGCAGCTATTCATCGCGCGATGCGAACGCTACCTCCAGGAAGCCCCGGCACCCGAGTGGCAGGGCGTCGAGCGCCTCACGAAGAAGTGACCACCACGAACCGAACACCAACCGCTTCCTGCGAGCAAAACAAGCGCCAGCAACCACACCTTCCGTTTAGACCACTACCACCTAACGCCCACGCTCTTAGCGCCGGTTACGCCAGGGTTACGACTCCGCCGGTGCCCATCGCGATCGCGTGGCCTCAAAGACGTCGCAAAGGAGCGTTCGGCGCGCATTGCAACGATCCAATCGGGGGGGCCGCGCAAGCCGAGTTCGGATAGCTTGAATTAAGGAAGGATCAACAAGCTTGGTCAGCTCGATACGACCGCGAGCGCAAACGTATCATCAGGACTCACCCCGCGGCTAAGGCGACCCGCGACAGACCCCGCCGCCACGGCACTCAACAGACTGAACGTGAATAGCCCTTGGTCTTCTCGCTCATTGACGATATCCAACGCTACTGCAAGCTCCTGGACGAGGGGTTTGACATGTTAAGCACGGACGTCCAGAGCGACCGCGAAGTCCTCCTCTACTTGATTGGCCCCATCAAAATCGCAGAGCGCGACGGAGATACGTCGCCAATAAGGGAAACAGGCCGATCAGCTTACGCTGTCGGCCTGTCTTTACAACTAGTTGCGGCGACACGCTTCGCGACCCGGAAGTCGATCATGGTTCGCTGATCGCGATTGCATCCTCGACGCCCCATCCAGGCCGCCCATGGGGCGGCCTTTTTGTTGTCATCCCTTGTGAGAAAGCAGCGAGCGCAGAGGCGCGGCGCGCGTACAAGAACCGGAATTTTGACTAGCGTCGGAAAAAGGTAACTTCGGCAACCCCTTCCGGGAAACACCATTCAAGGCCTTGCCCCGCAACGCCTTACGACAAATGCAAGAAGGTAACTATTGGGTAGCCTTAAGGTAACTTGGTTACCTTCTTCGATTGTCACCGAGGCTGTTTTCAGCCCTATAAAAATCAATACCTTAGCCGGTGTTACCTTTTTGGTTACCTGAAGTTACTTTCCAAAGGTAACCATCGGCGGCCTTACGGATCAGTCACTTAGGGCTGGTTTTGGTCGCTCGTTACCTTGGTTACCTTGTTCCGACGCCTCTCTAAGAAATGGCGACCCAGGGAACGCAGGGCCAGCAAACCGCCCGTGCAAGTACTTGGCTGCATGAAAGTGCATGAATCTGGCCCGAACCGTCGTGCCCGTCGCGCCGGCAGCACACCTCATCGGGTTGCGAACGTGCGGCTGCAAGATTCTCAAGCCACAAAGCGGGCGGGCGTGGCGGGCTCACGAGCGCGCGCAGCGGGGCAACGACAAAGGCCCCCCTGTGGAACGGAGAGTGCCGGTGCGACGCCGTCCCGCTTCGAATCACCATGTCACGACCAGGGCTGCGTCATATCGGCGAAAACCTGCGCAGAGATGGCAGCCCAGGGCGTGCCTGAGAAAGCCATCTACTGCGAGAAATGGCACACACGAACGGCAATCCTGCCTTGGCCGTTGTAGTCGCAGCAGCGCTAAAATTGTTGAGACCCCTTGTCGCCCCCGTTGGATCGGCTCCCGCCCCCAAGCACAGCAGTTCATCGAGGATAGTGACCCTTTCAGTTCGGTTGGATGATTAGAAGCAACGGGCCTGCAGGGTTTTGTGACGGCTTGGCGCGCGACAAATACCCCAATAAGACCTCGATTCACGGTCTACTTAACGTTAAGCATGCAAATGTCAGAGCTCCTTTTTGACGAATACACCAAATACTCAGCCACACGGCTGAGCGAGCTTGGCGTATCGGAAGAGCCTGCAAGTTTTCTCTCTACGCAGGGCCTCCCTACCTGGTGCGCTCCGAACGCTCATTTCGGTTTCGTAGATGATGCTGAACTTCCGTTGTTTGAGATTGACGCGCAGCGGTACGTTGGATTGGGTGAAGACCGGGATGGCAACGTCATCGCGCTCGAGGTAAATACACTAGAAATTTGGGTGCTTATCGAGCAGCAAAGTCCGGTGTTCCTTGCTGCTAGCCTCAAAGAGCTCTCACTTTCTCTGAACGAATTTCAGCACTGCATCAATTCGGCCGTTGCGCACGACGCGGAGGCCTATGTCCTGAATCGCATCGCGCCGTCATTCCTGGATCCCTTTGTGAAGTGGGCCGAGGCTGAGAACCCGCGCCTGGTGCAACAGGGGGCTTTCTGGGCGAGCGTGCTTTCGTGGCTCGGCATGCATAACCAGTCGCTCGAGCGAACTCGCGTCGGCCAGCCGCCGCTCGCGGCTCAGCTTCAACGTTAGCCAGTTGCCAATGAATTACGCACTACTTTTGCTTCCTCTCATATGCGCGATAAACGGGTGCACTCTTACCCACACTGAGTCGGCCTTTTCATACAATTCGGCCATGGCGCCTCACTCTGTCGGCGCGCTCGACCGCACCCAGTTCCATTCAATAACGGTCGCAGACTACCGATACGACCCAGTAACAAGACGACGTATCGACGATCCCCGAGTCCTAGTTCATAAGCGAGACCAATACAAACAACAAGTCGGGGGTGAGTACGCCGTCGAACGTCCGCTCGGTGACTACGTAGCGGAGGCATTCACAGCGAGCCTAGTCAAGTCCTCTTCCAAACTCTCGCCGCACTCCCCCGTCGCGATAAGAATAGAGATTCGCTCTCTTGATGACCCAATTACAAAGAGGGGGGTGCTCTCGCGCGACAAGATGCTGCTCGTAATGAAGGCTGATGTCGTAGTGATAGACCGCAACAAGCAAATCGAATTGTGGCGAAACGCCTTCACGGGGCAAGCTGATCTTGCTTACAGCGGGATCGTTTTTTCGATGGACGACATTTTGCGAGCGCTACCAAACACAATTGACGACGTAATACTCCAATGCATCTCGTCTGCGGGGTTCAAGGCTGCACTCGCTTCGAGCAGTCAGTCCTCATAGGAAGTGTAGTCGTTGTCATTATTGCCTCCTCGTTGCCTGTTCAACCACTCTCGGCTAACCAGTCCGTCAACGGGACGCCAAAATGTTGCACGTTTTGTCCCCTCCGCTGCGCTCCGGTGCCGGTTACTTTCAACGTTAGTCATACAGAAATTGGAGCGTTCTATTGTGTTCCGCAAGCTGTCCGGCCGTGCCGTTATGGTGATCGCTGCACTCGCTCTTTGTGCATGCGCCACACCGAACTCCAAGCGGGCAACGGGAGTCACTCTCCCGGTAGCCTCAGGCTACCAAGGCGACGACGCCGCCGAGATTGAATTTAGCCATAACCAGAATTTCAAGTCGCCGCGGGGAACGCCCCTTATGGGTGACCCGCTCGTTTGCCGTGAATCGCGCGCTTATCGTGTAACTGATGGGGATACGTCCAAAGACTCAATCCGCATCAAGGGGGGAGACGAAATCTCTGTAACTTCGGTAGTTCGTCTCGAAAGCGGCAATCTCTACAAGTACTGCGCTCCGTTCGTTGCCTTCGTCCCAGAAGCAGGTGGCAGATACATCGTTGTTAACGAGCGAATAGGTGGATTCTCGACACCAATGAGAGACCTCACTTGTCGTGTTGCGGTCTACAAACAGACGGGCGACGGCCCGGTTAGGGTCGCACAATCAAATCAGCAGAAGAGTCGATGTGAGTTTCGCTCTGATGACTAACAATGCAGTCAACCGAACACCCGAATGCCATGCATTTTGGTTCCCTACGCGACGCTTCGGCGTCTGGAATATTCAACATAAGAAAGCTCAGTCCCTTCGCGTTTCAATATTGTCCGTCACCATGATCTTCGGGCATGCCGCGTCCGCTGACAACGATCTGTTAGTTGGTCGTCCGTTTGTTGCTGTGCGCGCTCAACTTGTGCGTGATGGCTGGAGTCCGCGACAAACTTACCTACAACTCCGCGATGGCCTACTCGAACGAACGACGGGCACCGCGGCACAGTTCTACGCCGCAGGCTACAGCGAAGTCGAGGTGTGCGCAGGCACGGGCTTCAATCCGTGCATCTTTAACTATCGGAAAGGAAACCGGTGTTTGCGGGTATTAACAACGGGCGAAAACGTCAGGTCAGGCATAGTGAGTAGCGTGAAAGAGGAGTGTCCTCCGAGTGATGCGCTATAAGTTGTCAGTCATCCTTACTGTCAAACCTGCGCGTTATTTGTTTTCCTAGCCTGCGCTCCGCGCTGGCCACTTTCAACGCCAGTTTCCATGGCTGCATCTGGTACGCGTGCTAAAGCGCACCACCGAGATATGGGTCAGATTTGTGTAGTTTTCACTTTTTGCGACAGGCAGTTTTAATTCAAGTAGTTTCCAGCACAACCAGACCTCCCCGCCGCAGGCACAGAGAATATCTTTGCAAAACGATTGCGTGAAGGAACACAACAATGGAGAACGAGGTGCGTCTATATACGCAAATATTCACTGCAGCACTATTAATCTGGTCCTGCGCCTGCCACTCGGAGGGAGTTGATGTGCAAGAGGCTCTTCGCGCGAAGCAATTTGAAGCCATAGAAAAAGTTCTCAACGCAAGAGAGAGTGAGTTTAAACAAGGCAAGCTGGGCGAGTACGACATATTGGACGCATACAAGCCCTTCTATCAGAGCGAAGACGTCTTTTCTAATGAATTGAATGACTGGATCCACAAGAAGCCGAACTCATATATCGCACACTTAGCACGTGGAACTTACTACCGAAAACTGGGCGAGTTTCGAAGAGGAACCCGATATATCCAGCAAACACCAGCTGAAAATGTGAGGTTCATGCATCAGCAGTTTGAGATTGCGAAGACCGATTTGCGGAAAGCCCTTTCGCTCAATCCGCGCTCGTTCCTGGCGATACTCAACCTTCTGAACATCGAGTTGCAACAGGGGGATGAAAAAGAGTCGGCGCTCCTCTTGCGTGAGGGAACGAAACTCTACCCGCACACACTGTTGCTGCGCGCGAGGTACATGGTTCACCTGCAGCCGCGATGGGGTGGATCTTACGAGGCTATGGATGCCTTCCTGCGGCAAAGTCGCGCTGAAGGGGCCCCCGACCCGGTTTTGAATCTCCTTATGGCCATTAAGCTCGATGACATCGGCTTCACAAGCGAGGAGCATCGCGATTACGACTCCGCGCACGATCACTATCAGCGGGCACTGGCTTTGTGTAGAGCGGCGGATCGACGATTCATTTCCAGTTACGTGCTGCATGCCGCCGATTGGTGTTCTAGAAACTGCTGATCGCGCAGTTTGGTATTAAAACTGAATCTCCCCACCCTCCCTAGATAGTCTGGTCTTCGGCTGGCCGCGGATCGCTTCCGGGCGGCGTGAATGCTCCCACTGCGGCGCGCCGCTCCTGTTGCCCTACTTCCTTCGCCTGCGACGTCCCCCTAGACCGCAGGACTGTCGGCTCGTTGATCGCGGTCAATCGCTCGGTTGCCGGCTGGCGCACAGTAACCAGACACCCGTCACGGGTGACGGGTGGTCAGTAACGAGCACAAAACGGAGCTCGCCATGGTCTATCCCTATTACGAAGCTGTCTCAAACAACTGGATCCGTGCTCAAGAGGTGGGTAAAGGGCAGTCCCTTGCCTTTCCCGTGTCATGGGGCGACGTGGTGGCGGTGGCCCTGCTGCCAGGCACATTGATCGGCGTCCACGCAAGCCTCCAAGGGTGTGATCGGCTAAGGCCCGCGCCCCAGCGACGCTGGGTTTGGTTCAACCGCGAGAGTGCTAGGGAGACGCTGGCCCAATTGCCCAAGAACGCAATTGCTTACGCGCTCTTTGGATGTAGCCCGATTCTTCGCGACCTTGGGCCGCCCGACCCGATCCAATGTCTCCCGGAAGCGTCATATGCGGCATGGGAACGTGATGCTGCCGTCGGGGGGCATGTGCTTAGCTTGGGAATGAATGCCGCCGTCCCGCTGAGACTCGGTCATGGAGCGGGTTTCTACGCCACCTCGGCCGAACAAGACGGCATTCAAGTCCGATTCCTCGGCAAGGACGGACCGCCCCCGTCGGCTGACTTGAAGGACTGGTAAGCACTGCGTCGGCGGGGCATAAGCGTCTGCTGCTCGCCCCCGACGAAACCGAACAACTCGCTGGCGGCGCGGTGCCAGACCCACCTCCCGTGGAATCGTGAGCGCCTCGGCGTCCTCGCCGCAGCGCCTCAATGCGACGGTACTGCGGTTTTACAGCTGGTCAGCAGCCAACAATCCGGGGCGCCGCGTGACCCTAGGCGGCGGGTGACACCGCTGCCGCGTCACTTCCCCTGAGGGCATACGCCTCAAACCGAACCACCTCCTCCCCCAGCCACTCATTCACCTCTTTCATCCGCTCCTGCAGCGGTACCACCTCGTTCTGCGCGAACACCTCCGCCGCCTTGCCCGCATCGCCAAATCCACCGGTGTTGTGCGGGATGATGCCCATTAGCTGCGGCGGCACCCGATGTGCGGCCAGTTGGTCGTCACGCGTCACGCTCTTGATGTTCCAGAATTCATCCTTGGCGGCGATCTCGCTGACCGGGATCACCTGGATCCCGTCCTTCTTTCCGTTCGGGGCGTACACAAAGAGGTTGCGGAAGTTGCCGGGGCCTTTGCTGCTCTTCAGCGCTTCGCGAAACGCATCGATGTCCGACTGCTGCTGCGCCGTGTCGGTCATGTAGAAGATCGCACCGGCGTGGCTGCCGTTGAGGTAGTACTTGCGCCGGTAGAGCGTCGCGGATTCGTTCAGCCAGGCTGAGTTCAGGGCCGACAAATACTCGGGTAGCCCATACACCTCCTAGTTGATATCGGGCTCGATCAGGTGGAACACGCTCCCCTTCTCAAACTGGTGCTCCAGTCCGTAGCCGGGCACGAACCAGTACGTATCCAACTCGACGCCTCGCCGCACGAACTTGGCCAGCGCGGGTTCGAGCGAGAGCGGCTTGTTCAACCGGTTCATGCGTCGCTCTAGGTAAGCGTTGCCGAAGATCAGAAACTCGAGGACCCAGCGAGCAAAGGCCGAACGCGACAGCAGCGGGTGCGGGATGAAGGTGCTCACCAGGATGTTGCGCTTCACGTAGATCGGCGAGCTGCGGTGGGCCGTGGCACGGAACGAGCGCGTCAGCCCATCCCAAGAGATCGGCGGTTCGTACCAGCGCCCCATGTTCAGGCAATCAACATAGTGGAGCAGCTCACGGCGATCGAGCACCGATACCGGGTCACCGAAGCTGAAGGCCTAGCCCCGCCGCGTTGGTGCCGTGGTTTGCGCGCTCGTCACTCGCGCGGATTGGAGGTGGCGTTTTCTCTTCATGATCAGCAGAACTCCACAAAACCGCTGCTGGTCGAGTCGGCCCACCCGCGGCTTATTGGCCAGCGCGTTCATGCATGCCCACGCGAGGTCCGCGTGGCTCGTCTGTTCGGACCGCCGGCCTCAGAGGTCACCTGCCGGCCGATCGCCGTAGTGGTCTTCTTGATCGCCATGAAGGCCGCCGCCAGGTCGGTCGCGCCGGCATTTAGCTCCAGCCGTCCGTTACAGACCACGTCCATCGCCTTGAGCGCCAGCCGCACCGTTACTTCAACGCTTTGCTGGATGGCTGGGCGCCCGGGAAGAACTGGCGTACGAGCCGATACACGCCCTGCCCGATGCCGATGCAGGTCACGCGGTAGCTGTCGCAGACCTTCTTGAGCCGAACTGCCTGCTCCTCATAGTCCATGCGGTTGAACTGCACACCGTCGAGCACGCAGAATTTGCCGCCGGATGTCAGCGGCGGCGCGATCACAACCAGCGTAGCACTGTCGCCGGTGTGTTTGAGGGTCTATGCCCACGCGGTCAAAGCCGCACGTGATCGATCGAACGCCGTCGCCAAGTACCACAGCCGACCATCCTCGCACGGCGCCCGTCTTTGACCGCCAGCCCCAAAAGAACACGGAGCGGTCGAGTACTTGGCGACACCCACTAGATGTGAGCGTCGACTCCACCACGCCCGGACTGGTGCGCGAGCACTCTTTGAGCCCGGCGCGATCGAGGAATTCCGTCGGGCTGCGCATAAGTAACTCGACCCATGTCGCCGCGACGCTGCTACTTTGGAACGCGCCACCCGAGTTCGAATTGCCTAAATTGGCGAAGAAATTGGACGCCCGGGCGCCGCGATCGTGACGATTGGGCTGTCGCCAGCACCTCCGTCGCGGCTGGAACCACCCGCACCGCTACACAACTAGCCGGCAGCAAAGGTGAAGAAATGGCGCCAGTTCGCTCATCGATGGCATCCAGCGTTACCGCAAGCTCCTGGCGGAGCTGCAAGACACGCTGAGCACAGACGTCGCCCGCGCCCGCGAAATCCTCCGCCGGCTGGTCGGCCCCATTGAAATGGTGGAGCGCGACGGACATACGTGGCTAGAAAGCGAAACAGGCCGATCAGCTATTGCTGTCGGCCTGTCTCTAGGTGTGGTTGCGGGGACAGGATTTGAACCTGTGACCTTCGGGTTATGAGCCCGACGAGCTGCCAGACTGCTCCACCCCGCGTCGGAGAAGAAGAATTATGGATTAACGCGTTTTTAATGTCAACCCACGAATTCGATAATTTTTTGGTGCCGACAGTAGGACTTGAACCCACGACCTTCGGTTTACAAAACCGCTGCTCTACCAACTGAGCTATGCCGGCGCCGGAGGTGGCGGATTATACCGATTCGCGCTGCTAATGCTACGAGTGTCGTGCTATCTTTTTTCGGCTGCACACCATTACCTTCATGGCAGCCTCAAGAAAGCAAAGCGATGACGCGTCAAGTACTCCGTGTTCTGCTGGTGGAAGACAACGAAGACGACGCGATCCTTCTGCTGGCGCGCTTACGCCGCGCAGGCTTCGAAGTGTTCTCGGAAAGGGTTGAAACGCCCCAGGCGCTTGATGCGGCGCTGAGCCACGGCACATGGGATCTGATCCTTTCGGATTACAAGCTGCCAGGGTTCTCAGGTATCGCTGCGCTCGAACGAGTGCAGGCTCGCAAGATCGACGTTCCGTTTTTCATCATTTCGGGGACGATCGATGACGAGACCGCGTCGTCAGCCATGCGCGCCGGGGCACAGGACTATTTGAGCAAGGATCGCCTGGACCGGTTGATTCCGGCCGTTGAGCGCGAGTTGCGCGAAGCGCGGATGCGCAGCGAGCGCCTCGCTGCGATCGAAGCCGCCCGCGATCACGAGGCGCGCCTTGGCGCGCTGGCGGCAAATATTCCTGGTGCTGCATTTCAGATGACGCGCGGCGACGATGGCCAGATTTCGATCGAGTATCTGAGCGAAGGCGCCCTGTTCCTCTTCGAAGTGCCGCTGGACGCGCTGATCGGCGATGGCTCCCAGTTGTTGGGCATGGTGCTGGCTGAAGACCGCCCGGGCCTGGATGAGGCGTTGAGTGAATGTTCGCAGCGCCTCGCAACACTGAACTGGGAAGGACGCATCCGGGTACCGGGGCGCGACATCAAGTGGATCAACCTGCGCGCAACGCCGACTCGGCTTGACGCCCAGACGACACGGTGGGACGGCGTGATGTGGAACATCACGCACAGCAAACAATCCCAGGCAGATTTGTCTGCGTCACGAGCGCAGTTGGCGGAGCTTTCCAACCACCTGCAGAGCGTCAAGGAAGAAGAGCGGGAGCGAATTGCGCGCGATATTCACGACGTGCTGGGTGGCCTGCTCGTAGGGATCAAGATTGAGCTGTCACTGCTCGCGAGCCGGCTGGAAAGCGACCCGGCCCACGGCGCGCGCGCCAAACGCATCGCGGGTTTGGTTGACGAAGCAATCACCACGGCGGGCCGCGTTGCCCGCGAGCTGCGACCCGGCATCCTGAAAGAGTTTGGCCTCGCGGCCGCCATCGAGAGCCACGCTGAGGATTTTTCGCAACGCACGGGACTGCGCTGCAATGTTTTGTGCGCGGATCACGACATTGAATGTGCAGAAGACGCGAGCATCGCGATATTCCGCGTCTTCCAGGAGACCCTCACCAACGTCGCCAAGCATGCCCAAGCGAAAGAGGTTACCGTGAGGCTGATGCAGGAAGGCGACGAAGTGCTGCTGCAGGTCACGGACGATGGCGTCGGCATTCGCAGCGCCGATTTTTCGAAGCCCCGTTCGTTTGGCCTTCGCGGCATGCGCGAGCGTGTGGCCAGCCTTGGCGGCAGCGTGGACATCCGCGCGGTGTCGCCGCATGGCACACAGATGATATTGCGCGCGCCGGTTGCGCAGTCAGGTAACCATTCGTTCCAGGAAAGCGCCTGAGGTTGAGCATGAACGCACCAACGATTCGAGTACTGATTGCGGACGACCACGCCATCGTGCGCCAGGGGCTGCGTGCGATTCTTTCGGACACCGCAGACATGGTTGTCGCCGGAGAGGCCGAAAACGGCGTTCGCGCGCTCCAGTTGCTGCGGGACGGGGCATGGGATGTGGTTCTGATGGACGTGAACATGCCGGACCGCAACGGGATCGACACACTGAAACTGGTCAAGAAGGAGTTCCCGAAGCTACCGGTGCTGATGTTGTCGATGCACCCGGAAGAGCAATACGCGGTGCGGGCGCTCAAGGCGGGAGCGTCGGGCTACCTGTCGAAACAGAGCGCACCGGAGCAGCTCGTACTCGCGATTAGGCAGGTCGCATCGGGCAAGAAATACGTCAGCGCCGAGGTAGCGGAACAGCTGGCCACCGCGATCACCGAGGATGACCGCGCACCGCACGAGCGCCTCTCGGATCGCGAGTACCAGACCCTGTGCATGATTGCGTCCGGCAAGACGCTGACGCAGATTGGCGAGGAGCTCAACCTCAGCGTAAAGACGGTTAGCGTGTACCGCGCCCGGCTGCTCGAGAAAATGAAACTCAAGAACAACGCTGAGCTGACGCACTACGGGCTCAAACACGGCTTGGTCGAATAGGCGACGCGGCATTACTCAAGATGCGCGCACAGATGCCGTAGGCACTGCATGCCCTTCGATACGCCGGGTGACCAATGAACCAGCCCACCCAAAGCCCTTCTGACATCGCTCGCGAGGTGCTCAAGCGCCTCGCTGTGAGCCGCGTCCCACCGACTCCCGACAATTTCCGCTCGATCTATCACCAGATCGCGGGCACCACACCAGACGAGGAGTTTCCTGCGCGGGAGTTCAAGAGCTTTGCCGCGGAACTGCCACGCGAGCGGCCTGAGCAACTCAGGCTTGCCCGTCGGTTCGAAGGCGCGGTGAGCGAAGGCAACTGGGAAAGCTTTCACAGCCGCATGCTGCAGCTGTTCCAGGAAATCACCGAGGAAACGCCGCCCTGGGCAAGCTTGATCCGCGATCTGCTGACCCAACTCGAACGCCGGCACGCCAACCTGACCCCCAAACGCAAGGCCGAAGCGCTTGAACACGTGCTGGGCTCAAGCCAAGCGGACGCACAACAGTTGTTCAACCGCTTGCAGGGTCTGGTTCGCGGTTGGGCGACAGACAGCACCGCCGACACGATCACACTCGTCGACACACCGGCCGAGTTGGCCACCTCTGTCGACGATGCAACCGCTGCCGCCGGCGCAGCCCAGGCACCGGCCGCGGCCAGCGCCACGTCGATCGCGCAGTCGGCGAGTCTTGCCGACAGCCTCGATGTGCGCCGCTTGATCGCACAAGTGCTGGAAGAGGCAATCGGTGGCCTGCTGATCGAAACCCCCGAGCTCAGCTCGATGGCCGGCCAACTTGCGACAGAGCTACGCCAGCCGAGCAAGGACTTCGACGCCGACGGCTTTACGAAGCGGCTGCGCGCCTTTGCCTACAAGGTTGAATGGGTCGTGAGGGATCAGGCTGGCATCCGCCAGGCGCTGCTTCGGCTGCTGCAACTCATTATCGAGAACATCGGGGATCTGGTCGCCGACGATGCCTGGGTACACGGCCAGGTCGAAGGGGTGCTGCAGGTCACCAACGGCCCGCTCGATCGCGACGCGATTGACGAGATGGGCAAGCGCCTGCGTGATGTGATTCTCAAACAAGGTGTGCTGAAGAAAAGCCTGACGGACGCGCAGGAACGGCTCAAGGCGATGCTCTCGGGCTTTGTGGACCATCTGTCCGACATCTATGTATCCACTGGCGGCTACCGGGACCGCATGGAGCATTGTGCGGCGCAGGTCGCTCAGGCTCAGACGATTGGAGAACTGGCATCGGTTGTCGAGGAGATCATCAGCGAGACCCGCAACATGCAGATCCGCGCCGAGAATTCGCGCGGAGAGTTGAGTGCGCTGAAGCAGCAGGTAGACAGCGCCAATGCGGAAGTCGAGCGCCTGCGCCAGGAACTCGACAACGCAAGCGACCTCGTGCGACACGACCCGCTCACTGGTGCGCTAAACCGCAAGGGGCTCGACGACACGTTGGAACGCGAGATTGGCCGGGCAGAACGCAGCGGCAAAGCACTTTGCATCGCGCTGATCGACGTCGACAACTTCAAGCAACTCAACGATTCGCTCGGCCACACGGCGGGCGACGAGGCGCTGGTTCATCTCGCGCGTGTCATCGGCGACACGATCCGCCCGCAGGACTCTGTGGCGCGCTATGGAGGCGAGGAATTCATCCTGGTACTGCCGGACACGGAACTCGATGCCGCAGTTGGCGTGGTGCAACGATTGCAGCGAGAGCTGACGAAGCGCTTCTTCCTGCATGACAACAGCAAACGACTGATTACGTTCAGTGCCGGCGTCAGCCGCCTGGACCCGAACGAGCCCGCAAAACGCTCAATCGATCGCGCGGACGAAGCGATGTACCGCGCTAAGCGGGCCGGCAAGAACCGGGTGGAAGCGGCGCGCTAAGCGTGCGTGCCCTCAGTCAAGCAGATCCCAGCTGACGGGCGTGCCGCGAGGAATATTCCTTGCGGCACGACGCCCCAAGACCTGAGGCAGGTGGCCCGGCAGCAAGCCCAAACCCGGTCGAATCGCCCTGACCGACTCTGCAGTCAGGCGTTCGCCGGCCGCGACGTCCTTTACAACATAGAGGCTTCGGCGGAACTTCACCGAATCGGCCTCCCGTTCGCCCGGGCCGTAGTGCACCGCGCCGAGCGAAGCCCTCGCCCGCTCGCATTCGGCCATCAGCTGACGCACCTCGGCGGGTTCAAGCGAAAACGCACTATCCACGCCACCTTCCGCGCGCGACAGGGTCACATGCTTCTCGATCACGGTCGCGCCCATGGCCACCGCGGCAATGGCCGCACCAATCCCGAGCGTGTGGTCCGACAGCCCGACCTCGCAGCCAAATGCCTCCCGCATGTGCGGCAGCGTGCGCAGGTGGCTCTCTTCCGGCGGCGCCGGGTAACTGCTGGTGCATTTGAGCAGCACCAGATCGCGACAACCCGCATCGCGCGCAGCCTCAACCGCCTCCCCGATCTCTCGCAGCGTCGCCATGCCGGTGGACATGATGATCGGCTTGCCGGTAGCGGCGACCTTGCGAATCAGCGGCAGGTCGACGTTCTCGAACGACGCCACCTTGTAGCAGGGCACATCGAGCGTTTCGAGAAAATCGACCGCCGTCGCATCGAAGGGCGTCGAGAATGCCAACATGCCGCGCGAACGTGCGCGTTCGAACAGCGGTTTGTGCCAAGCCCAGGGCGTGTGCGCCTCGTGGTACAGATCGTAAAGCGTGCGGCCCTTCCACAGGTTCTCCGCATCGGTAATCAGGAATTCGCGTTCGGCGATGTCCAGCGTCATCGTGTCCGCGGTATAGGTCTGCAGCTTGAGCGCATGCGCGCCCGCGTCCGCCATCGCATCGACAATCGCCAGCGCACGATCGAGCGAACCGCCGTGGTTGCCGCTCATCTCGGCGATGAAGAAGGGAGTCGAGTCCAACCCGACCCGGATATGCCCGATCTGAATCATGAAAATGCTCCCGGCGTTGCGATGACGCGGCGTTCCAAGGATCATCTTGCACGCCCGACCAGCGCAAGGTTAGCAATAAATGACGGGGTTTCCCGCGTCTTATCCGCCCACCACTTGCGCACTGTCGCGGCATCATCCACTTCGTAATGCTGCGCCCGGCACACGCTGGCGGCGCACACAGGACACGCGCATGAGCAATCTGGACCAACTCCGACAGACCTTCAGCGACGCGCTGGCGATTCCGCCCGATCAGGTGGTGGACGACCTGCGCTTCAACAGCATCCCGCAGTGGGATTCGGTGGCCCACATGGCACTCGTGGCCGCGATCGAATCGGCCTTCGACATCATGCTCGACACCGACGACGTAATCGACATGTCCAGCTTCGCCAAGGCGCAAGAGATCGTGCGCAAGTACAACGTCGCGCTCTGACTGAATGACGCCCAAGCCACGCACCCTCTTCGTGATCCATCGCTTTGACACCAAGTCGCTGGCGGACTCGGCGGGTGTGCTGGAGGTCATGAAGCCAATGCTGGCGTCGGGATTGATTGGCGAGCACCGGTTGGTGACACTGGGGCGCGACACCGACGATTACCGTGCTCTGATCACGCGACGCATCGAAGAAATCTCACACGCGAGCGCCGGAGCCCCATGCGTGATCTACGGCGCGGGGGCCCACACGAGGCAGTTCATGGCGGAGCTTGGACGCCTGCCGATCGTGGCGCTTGCGGACCGCGACGAAAGCCTGCAAGGCGGCGAGCGCATGGGCCTACCGGTGATCAGCCCGCGCGACATCCCCAAACACGCAAGGCACGTCGTGATTTCGAGTCGCGCCTACGAAGAAGGCATCGAATCGGATCTGCGCGCACTGCACGGCGACCGGATCACGCTGCACACCCTCTACGGCCGCAACCCGGACGGCGAGCTTCGCGGCCTTTGGGAGCAAGAGATTCTTGAGTCGGTGCGTAGCTTCCAACCGGACCTGCTGGTACACACGCCGGTTCACCCGCACGAGAACCTCGCCCCGGAAGTGTTCGACACCGCGCGCACGCTTTGCCCCAGCATGAAGATCGTCACCCTGTGGTGGGACTACGACGAAGCCGCAGCGCACGGCAGCTATCTCGATTACGAGCGCGCGAGCCTTGGATGGGCTGATCTGGTGATCGAGAACTCCAACGGCACCCGGCTGGCGAGGATGAAGGCGCACGAACCGCCCTACCAGCACCACCGCCACACCGAACGGGTGATCTTCCACCCCACGGTGTTCGACCCCGCCCTCTTCCATCCCGAGCCGGACGCGACGCCGAGGTACGACATCGCGCTCTTCGGCAGTTCGGTCGGGCGCCGCCGTGACTGGATCGACCGGCTTGCGGCCCGCTACGGTGAGCGCTTTCATCACCTCGGCGGCGTATATGAGCAAGACCGCGCGCCGCTACCCGTGGCCGACTACGCCGCGGCACTGCGTCGAACGAAGATCTGCGTGAACACCCAGACCTACCCGTTCCGCACTCAGTGCAAAGGCAAGGTGCGCGAAGCGCTGGGTTGCGGCGTGCTATTGCTCGAAGAAGACAATCCGGAGACGCGCCTGATCCTTGCCCCCGGCGAGGGGGTCGAATACTTTCGCGGCGAGGACGAGTTGTTCGCCCTGATCGACCATTACCTGGCAGACGATGGGGCACGCCGTGCGACCGTGGCGCGCGGCCAAGAGCTATGGCGGGCCCGGATGAACGCTCGTGGCTGGACCGAACGCGTACTCGCGAGCCTATGGCCCGCGCAGGGGGCAACCCATGTATCGCCGTGAAGACCTGAGCATTGCGATACCGACCCTCGGGCGCGATATCGGACTGCTCGATCGGATACTGGGTGTGCTGCAGGCAGAAATGCTGGCAAGCATTGTCGTTTGGGACGGCCATCAAGCGCCGTCTCAAGCGCAAGCCCAAGCCATCCTTGCGCGCGGGGCCAGTTTACGCGTCCACGAGCGCAATCGTGGCCTGTCCGCCGGCCGTAACACCGGTGCGGCCGCAATGGCGACCTCGCTCGGAATGTTCATCGACGACGACATCGTGCCCGCAGCGGGCTTTGCGCAGGCAGTCATCGACTTCCACAATCAGCACCCCGATCCGCTGGCCATGATGATGGGCTGCGTCACCTGGCGTGGCGGCCCCCACCAGTCTGCGCTAACCGAATGGTTCGAGACCCGCGGCAACTGGAACGTCTTTCATACGGTGCCGGAGGGACGGCCCCACGCGAATTTCATGGGCGGCTTCACCAGCTTCAAGACAACCGCTCTCAGTGATCTGACGTTCGACGAGGGCTTTACCCGCTACGGCTGTGAAGACGTGGAGTTCGGCTACCGCTTCTTCGCGCGCGGCGGAACCTTGCTGAGCTGGCCGCGCGTGCTCGGCATCCACATCAAACCGCTTTCGGCTGCCGACTACCTGCGCGATCACCTCGGTGCCGGGTATTCGCGCGGCGTGCTGATTGAGTGCCAACCCGACACCAGTTTCTCCCTCGCCTGGACCTGCAAAGCCTTCAACACCACCCTGCCGCGCGCGCAACTCGACGCGCTGGCCGACTGCGCCGACCGCCTGCTGGTCCAGGGCGGTGGGCGACCGACGCCCGAGCTTGATCTTCTGATGCGCCTGCTCAGCGAACAAGCGCTGCAAAGTGGCTTCATCGAGTTCATGACCGCCCAGCACGCCGGGGCACAAGCCCTGCGCGACGCCGCCCTCGCGGGAGCCCACATCGACGAACAAGCCCTGATCAACGGTGTCGAAGATTTCGCCCCGCTGCTGCTCGAACGTGCGCGACGCTCTTACGACCCACAGCAGCGCATGGCCTTGCTCGCGCGTTGCCGCAGCTTGATTCCGCACTATCTGGCACCGCTGATCGAGGAGATCAGCGGGCACGACGACACTGCAGCGCATGCGGCGCTGCGCGAACACCTTGCACGGCACGAACACCGCCTCGACCACCGGACACTTGAAACCCTGCTCTCCCGGCTCGGTCTGCAGCGCCTGAGCGCCAGTGGTGGTGGCGCGCGCGAGCTGTACGCCGTTCTGCTCTCAGCACAGGCTGCGGACGATGTCGGTGCAATCATCGACACCGCGCAGCGCTTGCTGGATCTCGACCCCGGCCATGTGGGCGCGCTGATTGCATGGGCGCGTGCGGCAATGAGGTCAGACAAACCTCTCGCGCGCGTATTGCTGCGCCAGGCGAAGCACCATGTCGGCTTTCGCCCCCTGCACGAACAGGAAGAGCGCGAGCCCGAGATCGCAGCCTTGCTGCGAGGAATCGAACAAATACCAGAACACGAGGCCTGATCGATGTCGAAGAACGTACTGCTGGTCATGCTGGAGTTCGACAACTGGACGCAAGCGCGCGCCTGGTCCTACACCGGCGCCTATGCCTTTCACGATGGTCTGATTGAGAACGGGCACCGCTGCACCCTGCTCCCGGCGCTCTGGGGTCGTGATCCTGGCGCCGCGGACAGCTACCTCCGCCATGCCCCCACCCTGCTCGATGGCGAAACCTTTGACGAGGCCTGGGTCTGGTGCGTGCATACGCGCTATGACGAGGCCTTCTGGCATTGGTTGAAGCAAGTCGCGCCGGTGCGCGTCGGCGTGGTGATGGAAAGCCTTTCGGTCAGCGAAGCCGAAGCGACGGAGTTCCCTCAGTTCGCGCAGCGAAAGCTCGAAGTCTTCGACCAGCTGCGCCACTGCACGCACGCGCTTGTGGCGGACGAGCTGGATGCGCCGACGATCACCGAGGAATTGGGTATCCCCGCCACCTGGAACGTGGTGATGGTGCCCGAACGTTTTGTCCGCTTCGACGAAGCGCCGGATGTGCCGCAGGCCGCATTCATCGGCAACAAGTACGGCCCGCGCAAGCCCTACCTCGAAGACCCCGCGCTCGCACCGCTGCTGACCCGCCCACACCTGCCCGAACGCGACACCGATCTGCCCGCCCGCTTCGACCAGTTGCATGCCGAAGCCCGTACGATGCTGCTTTCGGATACGCCATCGCGCGCCGATCTGGATGCGTTCACCACCGGTTTGCGGGCCCTGCGCGAGGCGCTGTTTGTGCTGCATCTGGACGGCATCCGCATGGGCTTCGCCAACGTCAATCTGCCTTCGATGCTGCGCGCCTACGCCGGCCGCGTCACCGAATCAATGGCGGCAGCGACGCCGGCAGTCAGCTGGTTACCCGAGGATCGCGCCGACTGCGCACGACTCTTTGCTGCTGCCAAAGAGATCGTGTTGTTCGATTCGCCCGAAAGCCTGAGATCACAGCTCGAACGTCTCCGCGACGAACCCGTATGGCGCAATGAACTCGCCACGGCCGCTCGCAATACGCTGCTGGTCCGCCATACAAGCCGTATCCGCATGCGTCAGTACCAGACCTGGATCGAAACCGGCACGGCGCCGGACTTCTTCAGCGACATCGGCTACAAGCCCGACGTCGAAGAGTCGCGCTACTACCGGCACTTCTTTGCCGAAGTGCCCAGCTGGTCGCGCCCGACTCCCAATGGCGACGAACGCGCCCGGTGGGAGAAAATCCAGCAACTGGTTGAATACTCGGCGCCTGCGGCAGGGCATTCTCGCGAGATCGTCGAGATCGGTTGCGGCCGTGGCTGGCTCGCCAACCTGCTGCGCGACTATGGCAAGGTGCTCGGCACCGAACCCGTCGGCGACGTGATCGCACACGCACGCAAGCTGTTCCCGGATCTCGACTTCCTCACCGGCAGCGCAGAAGTGCTGCACTTCCTCGGGCACGCCGGCCGCTATGACCTGCTCGTCTGCTCAGAGGTCATCGAGCATGTACCCTACGCCTACAAGGATGTTTTTGCCCGCGGGCTGGTCGGCCTGGTCAAGCCCGGCGGCCACCTGATCCTCACGACACCGCGCAAGGACATCTACGACCAATGGACCGCCCAGTACGGCAAACCGCAGCAACCGACGGAAGACTGGCTCACCGAAGCCGAGCTGCAAACGCTCTTCGAGAACGAAGGCTGCACCACGCTCAGGCTGGAGCGCGCGTTCCTGCTGGACATCTACCAGATCGTTCTTTTCCAGCGCACTGCCAAGCCGCAGTGACGCCAACTTAATTTCACCCGAACCGGGAGAACCGAAATGAGCGTCGGTGATGCGTTCTATCAGCAGTGCGTCAAGCGGCTTCTGCGTGCGGCTTGGCAGTCCGAGATTGACCATCTGAGCGAGGAAGCCCTGCGGTGCATCGAAGCATCCGTCGATGAGCTGATCACCACGCGCGGCGATACAGACGAGGTGAAGGATCTGATCCGGTGGGCCGAAACTCACCGTGACCTACCCTTTTCGGAGCTGCGCGATCCCCCGGCGGTGCTGGTGCAAGGGCTCTCGCGCCTGAGCGCGTTGATCGGGAAAGGCGCGGTCGCCAATCGGATTCTCTCCGCGCTGCCGGTCAATTACACGAATCAGGCGTGGCCGAGTCGCATGGCTTCGATGAAGGCGATCATTCCTCAGCACTTTGATCGCCCAATTGCTGCGCTCGAGGTGGGCACCTGGTTCGGGCTCGGCTCCACGCCGGTCTGGCTCGACACCCTGCCGACCGGCTCCTCGCTGACGCTTCTCGACTGTTGGACGAGCTACCTGTCCGAAACCGATCTGAGCACCGGCCACTGCATCTATCGCGCGATGGACGATCTGGCCGCTGCCGCGTTCGCCTCTGCCGCACGCACGGTCCGCGATGCCGAGACGCGCCGCCCTGACCTGCGCATCACGATGATCCGCGGCCGCTCAGCGGATGTGCTCGCGCAGATGCGCGCAGCGCAGTTCGACTTCATCTACGTCGACGCGTCGCACTACTATGCGGACGTCAAGCGCGATCTGATTGCATGCAAGCCGCTCTTGCGCGACAGCAGCTCGGTACTGTGCGGCGATGATCTCGAACTGATGCCGTCCCCCGAGTTGCTTGAACTGGCGCGCACAGTGCCCGACCGCGATTTCATCGTGGCGCCGGATGGGCGAGGCTTCCACCCCGGCGTGATGCTGGCCGTGTCGGAAGAGATCCCGCGCTTCGAGATGAAGTCGGGCTTCTGGTGGGCCACTGGCTTCGGCAACGACGCCGCACACGCGTGACGCAGCCCGTCTGACCCAGGAAGGCACCTGATGCTGCTCGAAATCTGCATTCCGACCTGGAACCGCGCGGACCGTCTGGCGACACTACTCGCCAGCATCGCAGCGCACCGTGGAGATTGGGACATTGGCGTCCTCGTCTCCGATAACGGGTCATCGGACAACACGGGCGCGGTCATTGCGCCGTATTGCAGCGAACCCTGGTTCCGCTACCAGCGCCATCCAGCGAACCTGGGCTTCGATGCCAACATCGCCAGCCTCATCCGTTCCGGACGGGGGGAGTATCTCTGGCTGCAAGGCGACGACGACGAGCTCGACTTCAAGGCCATCCCAGCGCTCTTCGCGACACTGCAGACGAAACCGGCGCTGGTGTGGACCAACATTCAACTCCGGGGCGCCCCCTCGGTATCCGAGCAACGAGGGCTCCTTGATCGAGCGTCGTCGCCCTTGCTTGAAATGGTGCAGCGCTTCGGCTTCTTCGGTTGTCTCGGCGGGCTGGCGCACTTTGTCTTCCGGCGCGAGCACGCCAACCCCGCCGCAATCGGCGCCTTCGTTGGCAGCAACTACCTGCACGCGTTCATGCTCGCCAGCAGCTATGCGGATGCGGAGGTTCGGCTCGTGCATGAGGTGCTGACCTACGTCGCTCCCCGCACCGCTGAGGAGTCGAGTGCCTACGAGGCGCGCTGGGAGATGCAGCGCGGCGGCGCCTGGGATCGTGCCGTGCTCGCGCAGGCCGCGTGCCTGGATGCCTTCCTTGCGCGCCACCCGGATCTGTCCCCGACCCTGTTCCGCATGTACGAAGGTGCCCACTACCCCTTTCAGTTGCTGCTGCTGAAATCGATCGGATGCCTGCTGTTTGCCGGCGAAACCGTTCCGGAAGACGTGCTGGTCCGGCTCGCACGACTGTGCGACAGGATCCCTCACCCCAGCTACCGGGAACTCGCCGCGGCAACGCGGGTCCTCGCATCGCAGCGGCCAGATCAGGATGCGCAGGCCATCTGGTGGCAGCAATACCGCGTGGCGGGCCATTCAGACTGGCTGGCCGGGGCGGAACAAAGGAGTGCCGCAGCATGAAGGCCGTGATCCTTGCCGGTGGTTTCGGCACGCGCATCAGCGAAGAGTCGCATCTGGTGCCGAAACCGATGATCCAGATCGGCGGCAAGCCGATCCTTTGGCACATCATGAAGCTCTACGGCCATTACGGCATCACGGATTTCGTGATCTGCCTTGGCTACAAGGGGCACGTGATCAAGGAGTACTTCGCCAACTATTTTCTGTATTCCTCCGACGTCACCCTGGACCTCGCAGCAAACTCGATGCAGGTGCACCATCGCCATGCCGAGCCGTGGCGGGTGACGCTGGTCGATACCGGCGAGAACAGCCTGACTGGCGGCCGCCTTGCTCGCGTCCGGGAGTACCTGGGTGACGAGGATTTCTGCTTCACCTACGGCGATGGCGTGGCCAACGTCGATCTCGCGGCACTGGTAATGTTTCACCAGCAGGCCAAAGCCGGCGGCGCCTATGCCACGGTGACAGCGGTACAGCCGCCCGGCCGCTATGGTTCATTGGATCTGGATGGCACGGCGGTCAACGGTTTTCTTGAAAAACCGATCGGTGACGGCGGCTGGATCAACGGCGGCTTCTTCGTGCTGTCGCCGGCCGTCTTCGACTACATCGCCGGCGACCAGACCTCGTGGGAGCAGGAGCCGATGTCGGCGCTTGCCGCACAAGGCCGCCTGACCGCCTATCGTCACACCGGTTTCTGGGGTGCGATGGATACCCTGCGCGACAAGCAGCGGCTCGAAGAACTCTGGTCAGGCGGCGAAGCGCCTTGGGCGGTGTGGAAATGAGTGTCTGGCAGAACCGCCGTGTGCTGATCACCGGCCACACTGGATTCAAGGGTGGCTGGCTTTCGCTTTGGCTCGCTCAATTGGGGGCACGGCTCACCGGCTACAGCCTGCCGGCACCGACCTCCCCGTCGCTGTACAACGTAGGGAGGGTATCGTCGGTCTTCAGCGGCGAGGCCATTGCAGATATCCGCGATCTGGAGTCGGTCCGCTCGACTTTCGCTGCCTGCGCCCCGGAAGTGGTCTTTCATCTCGCGGCGCAACCCCTGGTACGGGCCAGCTACGCGGACCCGCTGGGCACGCTGTCGACCAACGTAATGGGGCTTGCAAACGTACTGGATGTGGCGCGCCAGACCGAATCGGTACGCGCGATCGTGGTCGTCACCAGCGACAAGTGCTACCAGAACCGGGAATGGGACTGGAGCTACCGCGAGAGCGACCACCTCGGCGGGCACGACCCCTACAGCGCAAGCAAGGCGGCCGCAGAGATCGTTACCGCCGCGTGGCGCGATTCATTCGGCGGGCCCGCCATCGCCAGCGCGCGAGCCGGCAATGTGATCGGTGGCGGCGACTGGGCCAGCGACCGCATCGTGCCGGATGCGCTGCACGCGTTTTCGAAGCAAGAAACCCTGCAACTGCGGCGCCCTGGCGCAGTGCGCCCTTGGCAACACGTGCTCGAACCCCTTCAAGGTTATATCCTCTTGGCCGAACGGCTGCAGGCCGGCGACAAGGTCGAGGGCGCATGGAATTTCGGGCCCGACGAGCAGGACTGCATCACCGTGGGCGAACTGTGCCGACGTCTGGCTGAGCGCCAGCCCGAACCAGTTGCTATCGAGCATGGTGCCGACGCCTCGCTGCATGAAGCCGGCCTTCTGAAGCTCGACAGTGCGCGCGCCCGGAACCAGCTGGGCTGGCATCCGCGCTGGCGGCTGGATACGGCCCTCGACGCCACCGTGGAGTGGCACCGTCAGTGGCTCGCAAATGCAGACATGCAACACACCACGCTTGAACAGATTGCTGCCTACCAATCCGCATGACAGATCATTCACTCGACGCTGAACGCGCTGCACTGCTCGACGCCGTTGGCCGCTACGCGCTGAAGGCGCTCAGGCAGGCGGATTTTGTGCCGGGCGTGACACCGGTACCGCCTTCAGGCAAGGTTATCGGCGCCCAAGAGCTGATCAGCATGACTGACGCGGTGCTGGACGGCTGGCTCACCACTGGCCGTTTCAACGAGCAATTCGAACAGGCGCTCGCAAAACGCCTGGGTGTCGCGTATGTGCTGACGACCAATTCGGGCTCGTCCTCGAATCTGCTCGCGTTTTCCGCGCTCACCTCGCCCCTGCTCGGCGAACGGGCCATCCGTCCGGGCGACGAAGTGATCACGGTCGCTGCCGGCTTCCCGACCACGGTTAACCCGATCATCCAGAATGGCGCCGTGCCGGTCTTCGTGGATGTCGAGTTGCCCACCTACAACATCGATGTCACCCAGCTCGACGACGCGCTGTCGGAAAAGACCCGTGCGGTGATGATTGCCCACACGCTGGGCAACCCCTTCAATCTGGCGGAGGTGCGAGCGTTCTGCGACAAGCACCAGCTCTGGCTTGTCGAAGACTGCTGCGACGCGCTCGGCTCCCGCTACGACAACCGGCAGGTAGGCAGCTTCGGCGATATCGGCACGCTCAGCTTCTACCCCGCGCATCACATCACCACTGGCGAGGGTGGCGCAGTATTCACCAGCAACCCGGTGCTCAAGCGCGCGCTCGAATCCTTCCGCGACTGGGGTCGCGACTGCTACTGCGCGCCCGGCCGCGACAATACCTGTGGTCGTCGCTTCTGCTGGAAGCTGGGCGAACTGCCCGAAGGCTACGACCACAAGTACACCTATAGTCACCTGGGCTACAACCTGAAGATGACCGACATGCAGGCAGCTTGCGGTGTAGCGCAGCTCGCGCGGCTGGACGACTTCATCGCCGCACGCAGGCACAACTTCGCCCGCCTGCATGAACGCTTGCAGGCGTGCAGCGACGCGCTGCTGCTCCCGGAAGCCACGCCCAATTCGTCACCGGCCTGGTTCGGGTTTCCGATCACGCTGAAGGACACCGCAGCAACGACGCGCAACGACCTCATCGCGTATCTGGACGAGCACAAGATCGGCACACGTCTGCTCTTCGGCGGCAACCTTACGCGCCAGCCCTATATGATCGGACGCAACTTCCGCACCGTGGGCGCGCTGCCGAACACCGACCGCATCATGCACAACACATTCTGGGTGGGCGTCTGGCCGGGGCTGAGCGATGCCCACGTTGACTACATCGCAGACACGATTGCGGCCTGGTTCGGTGTCGGCCTGTGACGATGCTGTCCGCGACGCCCAAACCCCGCATAGCATTGGTCACCGGCGCGACCGGTTACCTGGGGCGCCATTTGGTCGCTCGCCTTGCTGCGGCAGGCTGGACGGTACACGCGCTGACGCGCGCACAGCCGAACGACGTACAGCTCGCGCCCCATTGGCACAGCCTTGATGGCACCACCGAGCGCGTCTGCGAGATCCTTGCGGCGATACAGCCAGACGTCGTCTTTCACCTCGCCGCGGAGGTACGCCACAGCCACGATGTCGGAGACATCACGCCGATGGTGACGGCGGGCGTGCTGTTCGGAACCCAGGTTCTGGAGGCCATGCGGCAAGCCGGTGTCACGCGGATCATCAGCGCCGGCACTTACTGGCAGCACCATGAGAATCGGCCCTACAACCCGTACTGCCTCTATGCAGCCTTGAAGCAGGCGTTCGCCGACGTGCTCAGCGGCTATACCGAGCTTTACGGAATCAAGGCCGTAACGCTCGAACTCGCCGACGTTTACGGGCCGGACGATCCCCGCCCCAAGCTTATCAATCAGTTAGCGGATGCACTGCTGCACGACAGGCCCATCGACCTCAGCCCGGGCGAGCAGTACGTCGATCTGGTGCACGTCCACGACGTCTGCGATGCATTCATCCAGGCGGCCACGCTAATGGAAGGAAGGCAGCCGGGCACGCACGCTGCGTTGGGTGTTTCCTCGGCCGCAGCGATCACCTTGCAGACGCTGGCCGAAAGGCTATCCACGCTTTCCGGGCACACGCTGCACGCGCGCTGGGGCGCACGCCCTTATCGCCCGAGGGAGACGATGCAGCCTTGGCGTCCAGACAATCCCTTGCCCGGCTGGTCGCCGCAGATTCCCCTTGAAACAGGCCTGCTGGCCCTGCTCAAAGCGCGAGGGCTGAACGCATGACCACCACGTTGAACGCAACTTCCAGTAGAACCTTCATTGCGGGCCATCGTGGCTTGCTGGGCAGCGCACTGGTGCGCGCAGCAACCACCAACAGCACTTTGATCCTGCCCACACGCGATGCGCTCGATTTGCGCGACGCGGCCGATGTGGAGCACTTCATGCAAGCAGAGCGCCCAACCCGCGTGATCCTTGCGGCCGCCCGTGTTGGTGGCATCCACGCGAATTCCACCTACCCGGTCGAGTTCCTTGCCGACAACCTCGCGATCTATACCAACGTAATCGAGTCGGCGCGGCGTGCCGGCGTGGAACGTCTGATCTTCGTGGGGTCGAATTGCTCTTACCCGCGATCTGCCCCGCAACCGATTGCCGAAGCCAGTCTGTTCCAGGGCGAAGTGGAGCCCACGAATTCGGCCTTCGCCATGGCCAAGCTGGCGGCAATAGAACTCTGCCGTGCCTGCAACCAGCAGTACGGCACGCGCTACCTCGCGGTCATGCCGACCAGCCTGTACGGCCCGGGCGACAACTACGACCCGGCGAACTCGCATGTCGCCGCCGCGATGATCCGGCGCTTCGTCCAAGCGGCGAAAGACCGCACGCCGGTGGAGACCATCTGGGGGTCTGGTTCGCCCTTGCGCGAACTCCTCTACGTGGATGACTGCGCCGCTGCGATTCACCTTCTTGCCGATCTGCCGGACGCGCAATTCGACGCCCTGCTCGCCGCCAGCCGCTACCCGGTGATCAACATCGGCGGCGGCACGGAAGTCTCCATCCTCAAGCTGGCGCAGAAAGTTGCCGATATCGTGGGTTATACGGGCGAGATTCGTACCGACCCTGCGAAACCGGACGGCGTGCCGCGCAAGCTGCTCGACAATTCCCGGATGGCTGCGCTGGGTTGGCAAGCGAAAGTCTCGCTCGATGAGGGACTGCGACTTGCGCTGGCGGACTATCGGGCCCGCTACCCGGCAAACGACTGATCCCCGAACAAACGGAACGCGACATGTATTACGAACTGGCAGCAAACACCTGGGGCGCCGAGGAAATCGCGGCGCTCCACCGCGTCATCGACAGCGGCATGTTCACGATGGGCGAGAACGTGCGCCGCTTCGAGGAGGCTTTCGCCGCGCGCTTTGGCAAGCGCCATGCGGTGATGGTCAACTCGGGCTCATCGGCCAACCTGGTCGGCGTCGCCGCGCTCTCATTCAAGCAGGACAAGCCCTTGCAGCGTGGCGACGAGATCATCGTGCCCGCGATTTCGTGGTCGACCACCTTTCACCCGCTGCAGCAATACGGCCTAAAGCTACGTTTTGTCGACGTCGACCTGCAGACGCTGAACATCGACGTCAGCAAGCTCGAAGCCGCGCTGACACCGAAGACGCGCGCGGTAATGGCGGTAAGCATCCTCGGCAACCCGGCTGAACTGCCCACCTTGCGGGCTTTCTGCGACAAGCACGGGCTTTACCTGTTCGAGGACAACTGCGAGTCGATGGACGCCAAGGTCGACGGCCGCTTCACCGGCACCTTTGGCGACATCAACACATTCAGTTTCTTCTTCTCGCACCACATCTCGACGATGGAAGGCGGGATGATCCTGACCGACGACGACGAGCTGTTCGCGCTGTGCCGTGCGATTCGCAACCACGGCTGGACACGCGACCAGCCTGCGGGCAGTAAGCTATTCGAGCGCCGTGACGACGACTTTTTCGAGGCCTATCGCTTCGTCGTGCCGGGCTACAACGTGCGGCCGCTAGAACTCTCGGGGGCAGTGGGGCTGGAGCAGCTGCACAAGCTCGACGGCTTTACCGCCGAGCGCCGCGCCAACGCGCGCCACTTCCAGTCGCTCTTCGCAAACGACGAGCGCTTCATTATCCAGCGCGAGAACGGCGAATCGAGCTGGTTCTCCTTCACGCTAATCCTGAACCCGGAGTTGGATCTGGACCGGCGCCATGTGATGCGCTCGATGAAGGACGCGGACATCGGCTTCCGCATCATCACCGGCGGCAACTTCCTGCGCCACGACGCGATCAAGTACTACGACTACGACTGCGTTGGCGAGATCGTCAACGCGAATACCGCCCATGATCGGGGCTTTTTCGTCGGTAACCATCCCTTCGATTTGCGCGATCGTATCGACACACTGCAGCGTGTGCTCGACACCGCAACCCGCTAAGGAAGGTCTAAATAAGTGAGCGAGACGGATGCAGCGCAAGGCGCGGCGCGCGCAGCGACCAAGACATATCTGATGGATAGGCGCGGGAGTGAGCACGCCGTAACGCAGCGATGCGCCGTCGCAGCCGCTTATTCAGACCTTCCCCAACGCATAAAGGCTTAGATTCACCATGAAGATCCTGGTCACCGGCGGCGCCGGCTACATCGGCTCCGTCCTCGTCCCCGAACTGCTGGCGGCTGGCCACGAAGTCACTGTGGTCGACAATTTCATGTACAAGCAGGCCAGCCTCGGCCATGTCTGCGCGCACCCGAAGTTCGACCTGGTGCGTGGTGATGTGCGCATCGAGAACGTGATGAAGCCGCTGATCGCCAAGGCCGATGCGATCATCCCGCTCGCCGCCTATGTCGGCGCGCCGCTCTGCGCGCGCGACCCGGTCGGCGCTTCGAGCACCAACCACGATGCGATCGAGATGATGCTGCGGCACGTGAGCCAGGAGCAGCGCATCGTGATGCCGACGACGAACTCGGCCTACGGCACCGGCGACGAGAACAACTACTGCGACGAGAACTCACCACTGAAGCCGATCTCGCTCTATGCGATCGAGAAGGTGAAGGTGGAGCAGATGCTGCTGCAACACCCGAATGCGATCAGCTTCCGCCTCGCTACCGTGTTCGGCATGTCGCCGCGCATGCGCATCGACCTGCTGGTGAACGACTTCACTTACCGCGCAGTCAACGACCGCTTCATCGTGCTGTTCGAAGCCCACTTCAAGCGCAACTACATTCACGTTCGCGATGTAGTGCGTGCCTTCATCCACGGCTTCGACAACTTCGAAACGATGCGCGGCCAGATCTACAACATGGGGCTTTCCAGCGCGAACATTTCCAAACTGGAACTCTGCCAGCGCATCGCACTGCAGGTGCCGGACTTCACCTTCCTCGAAGCGCCGCTCGGCAAAGACCCGGATCAGCGCAACTACATCGTCTCGAACGAAAAGGTCGAGGCCACCGGTTACCGCACCGCCTACACACTCGACGACGGCATCCGCGAGCTGATCAAGGGCTACCAGATGCTGAAGAACACGCAGTACGGCAATGTCTGACACGCCGATCACCCTCCTCGCTCGCAAGGAGATCGCGCAGAACACGGTGTACCGCGTCTGCTTCGATCACATCCGCAGCTCCAACGGGGAGGAGGTCGGCAGTTTTCTGGCGGTGGTACCCAAGGCGCTCGGCGCGGACCAGCTCGGCGGCGTGTGCGTGCTGCCGCTGGCGGTTGGCAAGGTAGGCCTGCTGAAGGTGTGGCGTCACCCGCTCGGTCGCAGCGGTTACGAAATCCCGCGCGGATTCATCGACGAGGGCGAATCGGCACTCGCCGCCGCGCAGCGCGAACTGGTGGAAGAAACCGGCATCGTCATCGACGCCGCACACCTGGAACCGCTCGGCTACTTCACACCCGAGGCCGCGCTGCTGCAGGCGCGCGTGGCGCTATTCGTTGCGCACCTGCCGGGAGCCTTCGGCGCGGCCGGCCCGGAAATGGGCCACACCGGATTCGACTGGCTGCCCGAAGCCGAGGTACGCGAAATGCTCGCCCGCGGCGAGATCGAAGACCCAGCCACCAACATCGCGTGGCTGCGCTACTCGCTGAACAAAGGAGGCCAGCATGGCTGACACCATCGACGTCCTGCTGATCAACCCGGGCGATCATCGCGGCACCTATCAGGGCTTGGGCGAGACCATCGCCGCGATCGAGCCGCCGGTATTCGCCGGCCTCTTTGCGACCTACCTGCGCAAGAAAGGCAAGCGCGTCGCGATCTACGATGTGCCAGCCACCCGCGAATCGGCCGAGCAGGCTGTCACGAACATGCTGGCGCAGTACGCGCCGAAGCTGGTGGTGCTGGTGGTGTACGGCCTGCAGCCCTCCGCCTCGACGCAGAACATGCCGTCGGCCGGCAAGATCGCGCGGCTGATCAAGGCACAGTCGGCGGTGCCGGTGATGATGACCGGCACGCACCCGGCCGCCCTGCCTGACCTGACGATGCGTGAAGAGCAGGTCGACTTTGTCTGCAGTCTGGAAGGCCCGGTCACAATCCTGAAGACCATCGACGCGCTCGATGCGGGCACGACCGACTTCTCGGACATCCCCTCGCTTTGGTGGAAGCGCGGCAAGCTGGTGATGGCGCCGCAATCGGCCGAAGCGCTGGTCGCCGACCTTGACACCGAGATGCCCGGCATCGCCTGGGATCTGCTCGACATGTCGCGCTACCGGGCACACAACTGGCACTGTTTCGACCACATCGACCAGCGCACGCCCTACGCCTCGATCCACACCAGCCTCGGTTGCCCGTTCAAGTGCAACTTCTGCTGCATCAACGCACCCTTCGGCAAGAACGCCTACCGCATGTGGAGCCCCGAGACCGTGGTCGCAGAAATCGACCATCTGGTGAAGACCTACGGGGTGAAGAACATCAAGTTCGTCGACGAGATGTTCGTGCTCAACCGCCGTCACGTCGAAGGCATCTGCGACCTGCTGATCGAACGCGGCTACGACCTCAACATCTGGGCGTATGCGCGTGTCGACACAGTGAAGGACGACATGCTGGGCAAGCTGCGCGCCGCCGGCTTCAACTGGCTGTGCCTGGGCATCGAGAGCGGCAGCGAGCATGTGCGCGACGGCGCCGAGAAGTCTTTCGGCTCCGACGAAATCATCGACATCGTCCGCAAGATCCAGGCCCACGGCATCCGTGTGATGGGCAACTACATCTTCGGCCTGCCGGACGACACGCACGAATCGATGCAGGCCACGCTGGACCTGGCGCTCGAACTCAACTGCGAGTTCGCCAACTTCTACTCGGCGATGGCCTACCCCGGCTCGCAGCTCTACACCATGGCCAAGCGCGAAGGCATCGCCCTGCCGCCTCACTGGGGCGCCTACTCGCAGCACGCGTGGGACACCATGCCGCTCGCCAACAAGGCGCTGAGTGCGGCGGAGATCCTCGCCTTCCGTGACGAGGCCTTCAATACCTATTTCAGCTCGTCGCGCTACCGCAGCATGGTGCTAGAAAAGTTCGGCCAGCAGGTGCTCGACCACCTAGACGAAGTGCTCTCGATCAAGCTGCGTCGCAAGCTGCTCGAAGAAGCGCCGGCCACGGCCTGAGGAGATGCAGATGAACGCTCGAGCCGAATTCCACGATCCCGCCACGCGGGCGCTTCTGCTCGCCGACAAGGCACGCTGGGTGCGTGAGCAAACCCTGGCGATCCACCGCCGCGCACCGGAAACCCGCGTCGCATCCTCGCTGTCGGCGGTCGAGTTGCTGACAGTGCTTTACTACAGCGGCATCGCCCGAATCACGCCCGACGAGCCGCTCCACGCCGAGCGCGACCGAATCATTATCAGCAAGGGCCACGGATCAATCTGCATGTACCCGATCCTCGCCGATTGCGGCTACTTCCCACGCGCGGCGCTGGAAACTGTGTGCAAACCGGGCAGCTTCCTCGGCGGCATTCCGGACCCGATCATCCCCGGCTACGAGACGATCAACGGATCGCTCGGCCACGGCCTCGGCGTGGGTAGCGGCACCGCGCTGGCACTGCGCACCAAGGGCAAGCCACAGCGGACCTTTGTGCTGCTTGGCGACGGCGAACTCAACGAAGGCGCGGTGTGGGAAGCAGTGATGTTCGCCGCGCACCACCAGCTGAAGAACCTGATCGCGATGGTCGATTGCAACGGCCGCCAGATGCTCGGCTACACCGACAACGTCGTGAACCTGAACCCGCTCGATGCCAAGTTCGCCGCCTTCGGCTGGCAAACGCATACCGTCGAAGACGGCCACGACGTCGCACAGCTGCTCGCCGGTTTCGAGGCGCTGCTCGCCTCCGATTCGCCCAAGCCGAAAGTGCTGATCGCCAATACGCTCAAGGGCAAGGGCGTCGCATCGCTCGAAGGCGCAGCACTGGCCCATGTGATGGGGGTCGGCCGCGCGGAGATCGACGCGATCCTCGGCGATGGAGGTGCGCCATGAAGACCACGATGCGCGACACCTTCCTTGCGACGGTGCTCGAAGAAATGCGGGCTTCGCCCGATATCGTGCTGCTGTCGGCCGACTTCGGCGCCCCGGCGATCGACGCAATCCGCGCCGAGTTCCCGGACCGCTTCGTCAACGTCGGCATCGCCGAGCAGAACCTGATCAACCTCGCGACCGGTTTCGCGCTCGAGGGCTTCCGAGTGATCGGCTATGCGATCGCCCCGTTCATCACGATGCGCTGCTTCGAGCAGATCAGGGTGAGCCTCGCGATCCTGTCGCAACTGCGGCCGATGAACGTGACGCTGGTTGGTGTTGGCGCAGGCTTCAGCTACGACGTTTCCGGCCCGACACATCACTGCATCGAAGACCTCGCGGTGATGTCGGCGCTGCCGAACCTGTCGGTGTATTCGCTCAGCGACCACACCCAGGCGCCACTGTTTGCAAAGCACTGTCTCGCCAAGCCAGGCATCAAATACTTGCGCTTCGACGCCAAGCCGCACGAGCCGGTGTGCGACGCTGGCAACGATGGGCTGATCGAGCGTGGCTTCCGGGTGCTGAACGCCGGTCGCGATCTGGCCATCGTCAGCACCGGCTACATGAGCCATGTCGCATGGAGCCTGCTGCCCGAACTCCGCGCGGAAGGCATCGATCCGCTGCTGATCGATCTCGTCGCCTACAACTGCGTCGACATCGCAGCGCTGGAAGCCGAGCTTGCGCACGTACCACGCACGCTGCTGCTTCAAGAGGCGGTGCTCGATCGCAGCATCGAGAACACGCTGCGACGCATGGCCGGCGGCAGACTCGAAGCGATGGGCGTCGGAGATCGCTACATCTTCGAAATCGGTTCGCGCGACCAGATCCACGACGCTGCCGGCATCGGCCGCGCGCAGGTGCTCGATCGCATCCTGCAACATCACGCCGCGCTCGCCTGAGGGGACTGCCATGATCATCTGCCGGACCCCGCTCCGCATTTCCTTCTTCGGTGGCGGCACCGACTACCCGGTGTGGTACCGCGAGCACGGCGGCAAGGTGCTCAGCACCTCGATCAACAAGTACAGCTTCATCACGCTGCGCTACCTGCCGCCCTTCTTCGACTACAAGTACCGCATCCGCTACTACAAGCGTGAAGAGGTGAATTGCCTCGACGACATCAAGCACCCGGCGATCCGCGAATGCCTGCGCTACATGGGCGTCGAACGCGGCATCGACATCGTGCACCACGGCGATCTGCCCGCGATGTCCGGGCTCGGATCGAGTTCCAGCTTCACCGTCGGCATGCTGCACAGCCTGCATGCGCTCACGCACAGCATGCCGACCAAGCGCGAACTGGCGGTCAAGGCGATCCACATCGAGCAGAACATCCTGAATGAACAGGTCGGTTCGCAGGATCAAACGGCTGCGGCCTTTGGCGGCCTCAATCTGATCCACTTCGGCGGCCAGCAGGAAGTGATGGTCGAACCGGTGATCCTGTCGGCATCGCGCCTCGCCGATCTGCAGAAGCACATGCTGCTGTTCTTCACTGGCCTTCAGCGCCAGGCCAGCGAGATCGCTGCGGAGCAGGTCAAGGCCACGCCGAAGAAGGCGAGCGAGCTGTCGCGCATGGGGGAGATCGTCGACGAATCGGTGCGGATTCTCGTCAACGTGGATCAACCGATTACTGAGCTCGGTCGCTTGCTGGATGAACAGTGGCAAGTAAAGAAACAGCTGTCGCACCTGATCAGCACGAATACCATCGACCAGATCTACGAAACCGGCATCAAGGCCGGGGCGGCGGGCGGCAAACTCTTGGGTGCGGGCGGTGGCGGCTTCATGCTGTTCATCGCCGAACCCGAGCGCCACGCGGCGATCCGCGAAGCACTCGGGCACTTGCTCTGCGTGCCCTTCCGCTTCGACACGCAAGGCAGCCAAATTGTCTACTACGCACCCTTCGATGATGAACTCGCTTGAGCTCTCAGGGATCGATGCGGTTGTGCTTGCCGGTGGTCTCGGTACGCGGCTGCGCAGCGTCGTTGCTGACCGCCAGAAGGCGTTTGCGACTGTAGGGAGCGAGCCCTTTGCCGCACGGATCTTTCGACAGTTGCGGCGGGCTGGGGTTCGGCGGATCGTTTTCGCGCTAGGCCATCTCGCCGACTCCGCTGCGCCGGTCTTGGACCAGTGGCGCTGCGAGCGTGACCCCCAGATACTCTCGTCCGTCGAACCGACACCGCTTGGCACCGGCGGCGCACTAAGGCATGCACTGCCGTTGCTTGAGAGCACGTCGGTACTCGTGATGAACGGGGACTCATTCGTCGATGCTGATCTTGCAGCCCTGCTCGCTACGCATCGTGCCGCTCGCGCCGCCATTACGCTCAGCGCCGTACAGGTCACAGACGTTTCGCGCTACGGCGCGCTTGAGTTCGATCGGGATGGGCGATACGTCAGCGCTTTCCGTGAGAAGCAAGACACCGGAGGCTGTGGCTGGATCAATGCCGGAATCTACCTCCTAGAGCATGAAGTCATCGCCGCAATACCCGCCGGCCGGCCGGTATCGCTCGAACGGGAAGTGTTCCCTGCCTATACGGACGGACGCATTGCCGTGCGATGTGAGTCACGACCCTTCATCGACATCGGGACGCCGGAAACCTATGCCGCCGGCGCCAAATTCTTCGCGCACGTCGCATGAGTCACGGTGGCGCCCTGTTCCTTGATCGCGACGGCGTGATCAACGAAGACCCGGGCTATGTCCATCGGGCCGAAGACATCCGCTTTATCCCCGGCATCTTCGAACTTGCACGGGCCGCGCACGCCAGTGCCTACCGCGTTGTCATCGTCACCAATCAGGCTGGGATCGGTCGCGGCTACTTCAGCGAGGCACAGTTCAATACGTTGATGCAGTGGATGCGCACTCAGTTCGCGGAAGCCGGCGCTCCGCTGTCTGCCGTGTATCACTGTCCCTGTCATCCGGAGCATGGCCTCGGTGCCTACCGTCGTGAATCCCCGGACCGCAAACCGGCCCCTGGCATGTTGTTCCGCGCACGCGACGAGCTAAAAATCGATCTCGCCGCCTCGGTCCTGGTCGGAGACAAACCAAGTGATACCGAGGCTGGATCACGCGCAGGCGTAGGATGCCGGTTGCTGTACGATCCGCTGCACCGTGCGCCAGATGATCCACACGCCAGTGCTCGGATCGAGCACCTCTCCGACGCCATCGAATACCTGTCGCCCCATGCATTCCGACACCAGCTTGAATCTGAGTGACCGTATCGCACTCGTAACCGGCGCCACCGGTGGCATCGGCGGCGCCATCGCGCGCAAGCTGATGATGCAGGGCGCACGCGTCGCGCTGGCATCGCGCAATGCCGAGCGTCTTGCCGCGCAAATCGAGACGCTGCGGGCCGAAGGGCTCTCCCCGCTGACGACACTGGCCTATGACCTCGATGATCCTGATGCGATCAACGCGGCGCTGAAAGGCTTTGCGAACACGTACAAGCGCATGGATATTCTCGTCAACGCAGGCGGCATCATGCAGGACGCACCGCTGGGCATGATCAGCGCAGAGGCAATCGAACACACCCTGCAGGTTAACGTGGCCGCAACAATCCACCACATGCAGTACGCGGCGCGATTGATGGCGCGCCATGGCAGCGGCAGTATCATCAACCTCACGAGCATCATCGGCGTAGCAGGCGGCGCGAATCAGACCTTGTACGCAGCAAGCAAGGCTGCCGTCATCGGGGCAACCAAATCCGCCGCGCGGGAACTCGCACCGAAACACATCCGTGTGAACGCAATCGCGCCAGGTTTCATTGATACCGCAATGACCGCCCATTACAACGAGGCGATCCGCACACGCGTCATCGCCAGCATCGGTATGGGACGCCCCGGAAGCGCTGACGAAGTGGCCGACGCCGCCCTATTCCTTGCTTCGGACCTTTCCGTCTACGTCACCGGCCAGATCCTCGGCGTCGACGGCGGCATGCAGGCATGAGCTTCTGGTCTCTGGCCGGCGATCCTGACGCGCCGGCCCTGATAGCCGGCGCCCCGCCACACGCGATTACTTACGCTGAACTGCGCAACGCGTGCGATCAGTTCAACGCTGTGCTGGGCGAGCGAAAGCAGAAGCGCCTCGGCTTCCTGCTGTGCAGGAATGATGTTCAAAGCGTGGTCGCCTATCTCGCCGCGCTGCGCGCGGGCGACTGCCTGGCACTGCTGCCCGAAACGATCGCCGACGGAGCGCTCGACGCATTGCTGGAGCGCTATCGCCCCGACTGGCTGCTCGGCCCGGAAGAGCGTCTGCGCGAACGTGTCGGCAGCAGTTGGCAGGGCAAGCGCGTAGTGCTTTGCGACAGTGACGCTCGCCCGATCCATATCGATCTGGCGCTGCTACTCTCAACCTCGGGCACCACCGGCAGCCCGCGGATGGTGCGCCTGAGTTACGCAAACCTCGCCGCGAACGCCGCGTCGATCGCTGAATACCTTGCCCTTGGAAGCGCCGAGCGGCCGATCACGACGCTGCCCATGCACTACTCGTACGGCCTTTCGGTCATAAACAGCCATTTGCACGTTGGCGCAGCCCTGTTGCTAACTGATGACGCCGTAACCACCCGCTCGTTCTGGAACCGCTTCCGTGACGGAGGCGCGACTTCGCTGGCAGGGGTGCCGTTTACCTGGCAGATGCTTGCGCGCCTGCGCATCGAACGCATGGACTTGCCAACGCTGCGAACACTGACACAAGCCGGCGGCCGCTTGTCGCCGGAGCTCACCGAGCACTTCAGGCAAGCAGCAGATGCCCACGGCTGGCGTTTCTTCGTGATGTACGGACAAACCGAGGCAACCGCTCGGATTGCTTATCTCCCACCCGACTTGCTCGCATCGAAGATCGGCGCCATCGGCCAGGCGATTCCCGGTGGAGAGCTTTCGATTGCCGACGACGGAGAGCTTCTCTATCGCGGCCCGAACGTGATGCTCGGCTACGCCGAATCTCGCGACGATCTCGCGCTGGGCGATACGCTGCATGGTGTGTTGCGCACCGGCGACCTCGCCCGGCAGGACGAGGACGGGGTGTATTGGCTGACAGGGCGGATCAAGCGTATCGCCAAAGTATTTGGCAATCGCGTGAACCTGGACGAAGTGGAAGCCCTCATTGCAACGCGGTTGGGGTGCGCAGCGGCCGCGCTGGACGAAGACGACGCCCTGCGCGTGGTGCTGACTCAACCCGCACACGAGGCCGAGGTGCTGGAGGTTTTGCGCAACACGCTCGGCGTGCACCCGAGTGGGCTGCGTGTCTGCAGCCTCGACGTGCTTCCGCGTACCAGCTCTGGCAAACTCGATTATCCGGCGCTGCGCGAGCGATTGAAGGCCGCCCCCCATGGCTGACAACGAACAGCCGGTGGGGCCATTTGCGACCCGACAATCGGACAAGCGCGGGCGCCTGCTCGGCCGCCTTCAGGCGCTCACCCTTCATCACTACACCCACTGCGTGCCCTACGCTCGGATGCTCGAGGGGCTGCATGGCAACTGGCGCGGGGCCAGCACGCTCGAGGCCATGCCGTGGCTTCCCGTCGGCCTCTTCAAACACCTTCGACTCGCCAGCGTTCCTGACGAAGAAATCATCCGCGAGTTGCGATCCTCGGGCACGAGCGGGAGCCTGCCATCGCGCGTGCTGCTAGACCGCGAAACGGCCGCCGCGCAGACCAAAGCACTCGCGCGCATCGTCAGCGATGTGCTGGGCCGCGCACGCCGCCCAATGCTCGTGGTGGACCGGATTGATCTGCTGCGTTCCGGCGAAGCGCTGTCTGCGCGCGGTGCGGCAGTGCTGGGTTTCGGCAATTTCGGGCGGCATCACACTTATGCGCTGGCGCCCGATCTGGCGCTCGATCTCGATGCGGTGAAGGCGTTTCTCGCGCGCTTCAGCGACGAACCCGTGCTGGTGTTCGGCTTTACCTTTTTTGTATGGCGTGATCTGGTCCAGGCACTGCGCGCACGGGGCGAGCGGCTCGCCTTCCCATCAGGAAGCGTCCTACTGCATGGTGGCGGCTGGAAGCGGCTTGCGGATCAGCGCGTGGACAACACACAGTTCAAACATGCCGTTGCCGATGCGCTCGGCATTCAACAGGTCCACAACTACTACGGTATGGCCGAACAGGTAGGCTCGATCTTCATCGAGTGCGAGGCGGGCCGCTTGCATACGCCGGACTACGCCGAAGTCATTGTGCGCGACCCGATAACGCTCTCCCCCATGCCGATGGGCGAGACCGGGGTGATCCAACTCCTGAGCGAACTGCCGCGGAGCTACCCTGGCCACAGCCTGCTGACCGAAGATATCGGTGCAGTTCTCGGTGAAGATGACTGCCCGTGCGGCAGGATGGGCCGTACGCTCCGGGTGGACGGCCGTCTGCCACGCGCGGAGCTTCGCGGCTGCAGCGACACACGGCCGGCGTGAGATGCCTATGGATCTGATTCTCCCCTCCCGCAGCGATGGCGATGCGCACGCCCAGCTCGACGGCCTCGCGGCAAACAGGCTGCGAGCCTTCGACGCAAGCACGCTCGCTTTTCTGGCCGAGTTCTCCGCACGCTTGCTGCAGGACCATGCGCTGCGCAGCGCCCCCGAACTGGTCGCCTTGGGCTATTGGTTCCGCCCCGCGGCCATCGAGACACTGCGGCGCAGACATGAAGCGCTTGCCGCCAACGGCGTGCTGCGCGCGCGCGGCGTCGTTTTTCATGTTGCACCGGCAAACGTCGACGCCGTGTTTGTCTACAGCTGGTTCCTTTCCCTGCTCTGCGGCAACCGAAACATCGTCAGGATTTCTCGTCGCGATAACGCGCACCGTGCGACCTTGCTCAAGCTGCTCGGCGACACACTCGCCGCCCATCCGCAGGTAGCCGCCTGCAACGCGGTAGTGGCTTATCAACGCGACGACACTGTGAGCGCGGCACTCTCGGCACACTGCGATCTGCGCGTTGTGTGGGGCGGTAACGAGACGGTCGCCCACTTCCGAGGCATTGCCCTGCCACCGCTGGCGACGGAGCTTGTCTTCCCCGATCGTCAGTCGTGGGCACTCATCAATGCCGAAGCGGTCATGGCGGCAGACGACGACACGCTTGCGCGGCTCGCCAGCGCCTTCCACAACGACGCATTCTGGTTTGCCCAACAAGCCTGCTCGTCACCACGCGCGGTGATCTGGGTCGGCGGCTCCGCGACGATCGCGCAGGCTCAGCCCCGCTTCTGGCATGCCGTGCGCGAGGAACTGGTGCGCCGCGCAGAGACGCCGGACGCCAGTGAGCTCGCAAATCGCCTCGTCGCTGCACACCGTGCGGCGGCAGTCGCAGAGATCAAACTGACTGGACGCCTGGACGACTGGCCGCTGCGGCTCGCAGTCCAGGCCTTCACGCCGGAGATGCGGGGCGCGCACTGCGGCTACGGGCTGTTCTACGAAGTCTCGCGCGACACCCTCGCCGAGACCCGTGAGCTCTTCGCTGCACCGGATCAGACCGTCGCGTACTTCGGTTTCGACCGCGCGACGCTCGCAGCGTGGGCGCAGACCTTGCCAGACCGCGCGGTGGACCGCGTCGTGCCGATTGGCGAGGCACTACGTTTTGGCGACTACTGGGACGGGCACGATCTGCTGATGGCGTTCTCGCGGCATGTGGTGATCGCATGAGCGCCCAAGGCACAGTGCTGCGCAGGGCGATCGACGCCGACGCAGCGGCAATCCTGCGTTGGCGCAACCATCCGGAAGTACGCCGCGTGATGTTCACGGATCACGAGATCAGCGCAGCCGAGCACGCCCGCTGGTGGACTAGCCTGAAGGTTCGAGACGACTACCATCTGTTGGTGATCGAGCATGGTGGCACCCCCTGCGGCGTAGTGACCTTCTCGCGCTGCGCCGATGACGACACGGCCTGGCTTTGGGGTTTCTATCTCGATCCCGATGGCTTTTCGGATGGCCTGGAACGGCTTCGCGCCTGGAACGGCATGGAGCTCGCCTCCCTCGCCTGGGCCCAGACACAGCTCGGCGCAAGCGAAGTCCGTTGCGAAGTCTTTACCTTCAACACCGCCGTACTTCAGATGCACTTACGACACCGTTTTCGCGAGACCGGCCGTTACCAGCGCCGGCGCGGCGAGGCGGTATTCGAGGTGGTTCAGCTCGCGCGCAAGCCATAGAGGCGCTGCGCCACACGGCTCGCCCCCAAACCATCGCAACGACGCGCCAAGGCAGCGCCCATGCCTTGCACCTGCACGGGATCGGCCAACATCGACTCGAGCACGGCCGGTAACCTGGCCAACGCGTCGCCCGACAGCATGCCCAGATCAACCCCCTCGCCTGCTTCGGCGAGCCGGCGACTGAGCGCGAGCTGGTTGTCAGCAATCGCAATCGTGATGCCCGGCAGCCCAAGGCAAGCGCGCTCCCAAGTCATGCTGCCGCCGGCGCCGATGAACAGATCGGCCGCCAGCATGCGTTGCGCGATGTCGCGCGCGCCCACAGTGAGATGTGCCTGCGGTAGCCCGGCGCACAGATCGAGAAGTCCAGCCTGGTGCGGGTTGCCCGCGCCGACGACAACGTCGAGTTCGACACGCCGCCCAAGCTCGCCCATCACTTGCAGCACTTGTCCCGTTGCGTTCGGTGCATCGGCGCCGCCAAAACAAACCAGAATCCGCACGACTTCCGGCCGGCGCGGGCGCAGCTGCGAACGTGCTGCAGCGAAGTCCGGCCGCAGCAGCGCCCATTCCGGGCCGAAAAGCGTCTCGCATTGCGCCGGGACAAGCCCGGCATAGCGCACAACCGGGCTGTCGTGCCAATTCTGGTCGAGTAGCAGTTGGCAGTGATGGGGTCGATCGGCGAGGTCATCAATCACCATCACCGCACCAACCTCATCCGCGATCGCCGTTTCCCAAGCGGCATCGAGCCGGTAGTGATCGACGATCAGCCAATCCGGACGGCGCCCCAGTGCCGCAGACGTTGCCGCCACGTCGGCACGTTGATCGTTCTCTGCGGCGTCGATCAAATGTAGCGGAACTCCCGCAGCGCCGATGGCCGTGGCGGCTGCTTCTCCCCCCGGCCGGCTGACAAAGACGCACTCCGCGCCCAGCTTTTTCAACGCTTCTGCGAGCGCGAGACAGCGCATGACATGGCCATGGCCGATCACAGCTGATGCATCGGCGCGGAAAACGACCCTCATTCGCCCGCTTCGCGCATCGCGCGTAACAGCCACTCAGCCCGGCGCCAATCCTCTTCAGTGTCGATGTCCTGCACCCGATGGCGCGGCAACAGGAACATGCGGGAACGGGGACCGAACATCGGCACGTTGTCGCGCCAGTGCTGTGCGTAGCCGATGTAGAACTGGCCAGCGTCGTGAAAGGCTTCCGGAAGATCTTGCGAACGTTTCCCGATGTGCTCGGGAAACATCGGCCCCAACTCACCATCCGCGTTCAACGTGATCGCACGAAGGATCGGGAAGTCAAAGGTCGTCGCAGTAAAGACAAAACACGCACCACTGTCCTGCAGCGTCGATCCGGCCTCAACAAGATCCTGCGCGCGAACAAAGGGCGCAGTGGCATACAGGCAGCAGACGGTCGTGGGCGCTTCGCCCGACGCGGCCAGCCAGTCAATCGCGTGAACCACGACAGGCGCCGTGCCGACATGGTCGTCCGACAAGGCGGGCGGGCGAGTAAACGGCACTTCGGCGCCCCACTCCTGCGCCACGGCGGCGATACCCGCATCGTCGGTCGACACCACGACCCGGTCGAACAGCTTGCTCTCAAGCGCCGCCGTGATTGACCACGCGATCATCGGACGACCGGCGAAGGATCGGATGTTCTTGCGGGGTATGCGCTTGCTGCCGCCGCGCGCGGGGATTACGCAGAGCCTCACCGGAGCACCTCAGTAAGCGTGGCGATAACACGATCCTGCTCAGAATCGGTGAGATCCGCATAGATCGGGAGCGACAAGGTGCGGTCGGCGTACCACTCGGCAACCGGGAAGTCGCCCGGCGCAAAGCCCTGAGCACGGTAGTAAGGCTGCAGATGAACCGGGAGGTAATGCACCTGCACGCCGATTCCGGCTTCGCGAAGGCGCTCATACACCTGCCGGCGCTGCTCCGCACCGCGCAGCAGTATCGGATAGAGGTGATACGCCGACAGCGCATTGGGCCTTTGCCACGGCCGCTGAAGCGGCAAGGCCGCGAGCGCATTGTCGTAGCGCAGCGCCAACGCGCGGCGCCGTGCAAGAAATGCGTCAATTCGTGCGACCTGGCTGGCGCCCAGCGCGGCCTGCAGGTCGGTGATCCGGTAATTCCAGCCAAGTTCCTGTTGCTCGTAGTACCAGCCGCCCTCGTCCTTGTTCTCCAAACGAGTCAGCTCGCGCTCAATCCCGTGGCTGCGAAGCCGCCGGGCCGAATCGGCAATGCGCGCATCGGCTGTCAGCAACATGCCTCCTTCGGCCGAGGTCACAATCTTCACCGGGTGAAAACTGAACACCGTGATGTCGGCTACCGGTAGCGCGCCAACGCGCAAGTCGCCCAGCGTTGCCCCGATCGCGTGTGAAGCATCTTCGATGACCCGGAAGCCAAACTCCGCCTTCAACTTCGCGATCGCTTCGTAGTCACAGGGCTGCCCGGCGAAATCGACACTGACAAGCACATCCGGTAGCGACGCTGATGCGCGCGCGGCTTGCAAGCGCCGCTCAAGATCAGCTGCGTCGATGCAATAACTGCGCGAATCGATATCGACAAATCCGACTTCGGCGCCGCAATACCGCGCGCAGTTGGCCGATGCCACAAAGGTATTCGGCACCGTCCAGACTCGTGAACCGGGACCAACGCCAAGCGCTGCGCACGCGATGTGCAGCGCGGACGTTGCACTGTTAACGGCGACCGCTTGGCGAGCGCCGACGTAATCGGCAACCGCCGCCTCAAAGCGCGGTACCGCGGGCCCCTGCGTTAGCCAGTCAGATCGCAGGACTGCCTCAACTGCGGCCAGGTCTTCGTGCGAAATGCTCTGGCGGCCGTACGGAATCATGTTGCGCGGTCGAGGAGGCTGCGAATCGCGTCGACGGTCAGGAACTCCGGATTGGTGCCGGAGCTGTATTCAAAACTATCTTCCACCGGCACACCGCGATCGCCCGTTGCATCGATCTCGTATTCGGGCTCGGTCACGAACTGGATGCTCGGCTTGATCACGTAGTGATTCGGAAACTCCAGCGTGTGGAAAGCGTCATCCACCGGAACCATCACCTCGTGGAGCTTCTCGCCGGGCCGGATACCGATAATCTTGCGGGCGAGCCCTGGTGCGATGGCATCCGCCAGATCGCCGATCCGGGCGGAGGGAATCTTCGGCACGAAGACCTCGCCACCGTGCATACGGGCAAAGCTCTCAAGCACCAGATCAACGCCCTCCTGGAGCGTGATCCAGAAACGGGTCATGCGCAGATCGGTGATCGGTAACTCGGCCACCCCGTCCGCAACCAGCTTCCTGAAAAGCGGAACAACCGAACCGCGCGAACCGACGACGTTGCCGTAGCGCACGACCGAAAAACGTGTGCGCTGGCGCCCTGCTAGGTTGTTGCCGGCAACGAACAGTTTGTCGGAGGCAAGCTTGGTCGCGCCGTACAGATTGATCGGGTTCGCAGCCTTGTCGGTCGACAACGCAATGACCTTCTCCACTTCGTTCGCCAGCGCAGCCTCAATCACGTTCTGCGCGCCATGGATATTGGTCTTGATGCACTCCATCGGGTTGTACTCAGCAGCCGGCACCTGTTTGAGCGCCGCCGCGTGCACGACGTAGTCGACATCGCGCATCGCCTGGATCAAGCGTTGACCGTCTCGCACGTCACCCAGGAAGTAGCGCATGCACGGATCGGTGAAGTGCTGCGCCATCTCGTACTGCTTGAGTTCATCGCGCGAGAAGACGATCAGGCGCCGTGGCTTGTAGCGCTCCAGCACAGTGGCAATGAAGCGCCGCCCAAAGGACCCTGTGCCACCGGTGACCAGAATGCTCTTGTCTTGGAACATCAATCACACCTCCTGTTTGTCCGGGAGTTTCCCCGTACTTGCGAGGGTGTGCAATGCCAGGATGTTCTCGCGCCCCGCCTTGAGGAAGTCGAGCAGGAGGTCGAAGACTTCCCGACCGTATTCAATCGCTGCCGCCTCGTCTTTGATCAGCGAAAAACAGTCATTGGCAAAGCGTCCCATGTGTTGCATCGAACCCCGCACGAGCGGAAATACCTGACTTTCTTGATGGCGAGGCAGGAAGAAGTAGGTATGCATGTCGGCCAGCCGGACGAACAGATCTGCTTTACGCGTGATCGGCCGCGCGAAGAGTTCTGACAAGTCTTCAATCACCGCATCGAGTTGCGCCAACAGGTTGGCGATATTGCCCGGCATGTCGTCGAGAACACCCCGCATGAACGCGCGCGATACCGCGGCAATTGAAAGCTGCCGAGATTCTGGCGTTGCGTCGATGTGAATCTCTTCCGGCCGGATTCGTTCAGTCCAGGCGATCCGCGCACCGTCGTTCGGGTTGTAAACAACCGCGTCAGGGTGCGCCGCGATAGACACCTGGAGGATGTCCCGCGAGTACGTCAGTTGATCGGTCGACAAGACGGTCTCGCAGAAATTGCCGGGTACCGGCTTGCCATTGCTGTGCATCCAGTGCGTGCCGGCGACCACCCCTGCAAGGTAGCCCTCTTTCGCTTCGCCGTTGTAGTAGATCGAGTTGCGTGAGTGGTGTACGCCGTCCGGATGGAAGCCGAGATCGACCCCGAACAGGTAGACCTTGCGGAACCCCATTTGCAGCGCCAGATCCAACCCCCCATTTGTACAGGTTGGATTGGTACGTACCCGCGGCAAACGACGGTCGAAGTCCAGCATGTTCGAGCCGAAGTCGATGTCCTTGAGAAACATGGCCGGGTTCGGCGACAGATCAAACACTGCGGGACACATGATCGCGGAGGTCAGCAGCGGGGTGCGCGCGAGCACCGCACGGGTACGCGGTGTGTCAAGAATTCGGTAGGTGGCGGCGGTCCGCTCGATCTCCACATGAAAGTCCGGATCAACGCCGGCATTGGCAAGTGCCGAGATCGCGGTACCGCAAGAGAACACGACAACACGATCGCGGTACGCCCGCAACACCGGCAGCAGTGTGTCGAGCGAGGGGCCAGCGCCTACCACAACGGCAACCGCGTCGTCTGGCACCGACGCGCCACCCACAAAAACCGGGCGGCGTGCCAGCGCGTTCTCCACGGCGTGTCGCAGGCCGAGCATCTCATCGTCAAAGAAGCCCCAGCCCCGGAACAGCTTGCCCATGTCGGCGCTAATGCGCTCCCACAGGTCGTGAACGCGTTCGGAGTCGTAATCGTGGAAGAACAGCGCCGCCCCTTGGACCATGTACGGCGCGGCGTGCTTCTGGATTGTCGCGAGCACACTCGCCGCCAGCAGTTCGTTGTCATCATGCAACGCAATCGAGAAACTTCGACCGTTGCGCTCGAAACGTTGGTGCAGAGCGATGTAGTCAACAAAGTACAGCGACATGTTCAGGCGTTCGACATCAGTGTCGACGATGAACAAGTGAAAGATCTCGTACTCGTCGACAAGACGTTCGAGGTGCCAGCCGAAGCCGCTGCCGAACACGATCACCACCGGTTGCACGTGGTCGCCGAACACGGGCCGCCGGTGTCTTTGTTCCGGCAACGGGCAGCGCGCCTGGAAGCGGCGAACGATCTCCCCGCGATACACCTGTTCAACCGGGCGGAAGAAGTCCGGATTCGTCGCGTAGTCGGTGATCTCTGCCGGGTTCTCGAGGTAACCGGCCTCCACCCAGATGCGAGTTCCGTCAGTGGCTAGTTCGAACTCGCGCAGCAGTACCCGGCCCAGGTCGGTGAAGTCGCGCACACCACCGGCATGTTTGCCGCTAAAGATCGTGATGCCTGCGTCCGGGCTCACCTCGAATGGCGCGGGCAACTGCGTGGCCATCAGAGTGTCGAAAACAGCCGGGAAATTTTCCCGCAGGAAGTAGAGATTCGCCTGATAGGTCGCATACAGCTTGCGGATGTAGGCCTCCTGTAGCGGCGTCCATTCGGTCTGTGCGGTGTTTTCAGCTTCAGTCATGTTGTTGCCATCGCTCCTGATTGGCCACGCTATTCCCGGACGAATAGGGCGCCACCACCTACGATTGTGTGCCAGAACCGGCAGCTTGTGGCGCCGGATAACAACGGGAAAGCCCCTGTATTCCTGCGCTTCCGGCCGAAATCACACCCTCAGGTTTATCTGCCCCTAAACCCAAGCGCATATACGCCGTAGTAGCACTTAATGCGGCGCACAAAGCTTGGTAAGCCGAAGAAATTCCTAAAGTTTTCCAAGCAAACGTCGCTAACAAATACAAGCGCAACGACGCTTGAATCAACCGGCAAAGCCGGTTGCCAAATACATACGGAAACGGAACGACAAGGAGTTTCATCATGGCACTGACCATCAACACCAACGTTTATTCGTTGAACGCGCAACGCAACCTCAACACGACCCAGACCCAGCTGGCCAACCCGCTGCAGCGCCTCTCTTCCGGCCTGCGCATCAACAGTTCGGCGGATGACGCCGCCGGTCTCGCGATTTCGGAACGCATCAGCTCCACGATCCGCGGCCAGAACGTCGCAATGCGTAACGCAAACGACGCGATCTCGATGGTGCAGGTGGCAGACGGCACCGCATCCAAGATCAGCGATAACCTTCAACGGATGCGCGAACTGGCCGTGCAGGCTGCCAACGGCACCTACACCTCGAGCGACCGCGCAAACATCTCGGTTGAATTCGTCGCGCTGCAGAAAGAAATCACCCGGATCGCGCAGAACACGAAGTTCAACAACCTTGCACTGACGAACTCGTCGGCGCAGAGCTTCAGCTTCCAGGTCGGCGCAGCCACCAGTTCTGACAACCAGATCTCGGTGACAACCAAGAACCTGATGGCCAGTAGCGGTCTGTCGGTTGGCTCCAGCAACATCAACGTGGGTGGTGCCGTTAAGGCCTCGCTCGGCGCAGCCCAGGCGCTCAGCGCGATCGCAGCCATCGACAAGGCGATCAACACGGTTACAACCAACCGCGCAGATTTCGGTGCCGCCATCAACCGCACCCAGGCTGTCATCAGCAACCTGTCGATCGCAGTCGAAAACCAATCCGCTGCACGCGGCCGCATCACAGATGCCGACTTTGCGGCTGAAACTGCGAACCTGACCCGCCTGCAGATCCTGCAACAGGCCGGCACCGCAATCCTGGCCCAGGCAAATGCGATCCCGCAGCAGGCACTGAGCCTGCTCCGCTAACCCTGAAATCGAATCTCTCCGGCTTGGGCGGCCCTAACCGGGTCGCCCAAAGGCGGACAGGGTAGGAGAAGGCAACATGACGACAATTCCATCTATAGGGTCTTCGCCTCCAGGGGCGCTCCCGCCGTCGTCGGGTTCGCCAATACGGAATAGCGCAGAAGCAAGACCCACCGCCCAGGCAAATCCTGCCGGCGGTGTCTTGCCTTCGGAGTCCGTCAAGATCACGCAAGCGGACAACCCATCTGAGCCAGTGGCGTCGCCGCAAACGCAGACCGCACAGAAGCAGCCAGATCGCGAGGCGGTCGAGCGGGCCATGCAGGAAGTGAAAAAGGCCGTGGACCCGATGGCACGTAACTTGCAATTCTCGATCGATGAAGACACTGGCCGCACGATCGTCCGCATCGTAGATACGGCCACGAAAGAAGTGATCCGCCAGATTCCAAGTGAAGAGGTGCTTGCGATTGCGAAGGCCCTCGACCGAATGGACGGCGAGAAGAAGGCAAGTGGCGTGTTCCTGAAACAGAAGGCCTGAGCGCCAAGCCCCTGGCATGGCACTCAGGACAGGGTGAGTAGCATGGCTTCATTCAGTAGTCTCGGAATCGGATCAGGTCTCGACCTCAATACCCTCCTTACGGGTTTGATGAACGTCGAGAAGCGTCCGATCACCATTCTGCAAAACCAGCAGAGCGGGCTGCGGTCCCAGCTGTCGGCAATGGGACAGATCAAGAGTGCCGTGTCGTCGCTGCAAACAGCCTCGGACGCACTGAAGTCGTCGGCAAGCTTTGCCGCCTACACGGCAACAAGTACCGACAGTTCGGTCGTAACTGCCAGCGCCACCACTGGAGCCGTCGCCGGTTCGTATAAGGTTGAAGTCACCCAGCTGAGCCAGGCCCAGAAGGTCATGGCTGCTTTTGCCTCAGGAACAAGCTTCACCGGCACCCTCAAGCTTGAACTCGGCAAGGCCGATGCAACGGCCGCCGACGGGTTTGCAGAAAGCAAATCCGTCGACATCGACCTGACCGGAAAGTCGCTCGCGGGGGCGCGAGACGCAATCAATGCCGCAGGCCTCGGCGTAACAGCCACCATCATCAATGATGGCACCTCGACAGGAACCCCGTACCGGCTGGTCGTAACCTCGCAGAACGGCGGTACAGGCAACCAGATCCGGATGTCAGGCGTATCTGGCCTGAACTACACCGACTACGCAGGAACTGGCGGCCCAGGCACGAAGGACGCCAACGTTACGCAATCGGTCGCAGCGCAGGACGCGCAGTTCAGCGTCGACGGCGTCGCCATGTCCCGCTCTGGCAACTCTGTCACCGATGCGATTGATGGCGTGACGCTGAACCTTGCCAAGCAGACGACCGGAACACCGGTGACCGTCACGATCGCCAAGGATCCGACTTCGGTCGCCTCAAAGATCAACACCTTCGTCAAGGCCTACAACGACCTCAACAAGGTCTTGCACGATCTGACCGCATACAACGCAGACACGAAGACTGCGGGGGCACTGAGCGGCGACTATTCGGTGCGCTCGATTCAGCAACAGATGCGGACAGCTACCGTCAACACCGTTTCCGGGGCGCCGGGGGGATATTCCCGGCTTGGCGACATCGGGATCTCGTTGCAAGCCGACGGCTCACTCGCGGTCGACAGCACCAAATTGAACGCCGCGATTTCAGATCCTGCAAAAGACATTTCACAGCTCTTTACCGGAGTCTCCGGTACCGATGGTGTTGCGACGCGCATCTCGAAAACAGCAAAGGCCCTGCTTGACACCGGCGGCTTGGTCACCTCGCGCACAGACGGGATCAACAAGAGCATCAGCGCGCTCGACGACCGGATCAGCGCCTTGCAGGACCGCGTGACGGCCATTGAGGACCGCTACCGCAAACAGTTCACGACGCTCGACACAACTATTGGCCAGATGAACGTCACGAGCGCCTACCTACAACAACAACTCGCCCGCCTGAAATAAGCGCGTCGGCCACATAACGGAACGAACCGAGGATGTATCCCACCATGCAATCACCCGCCAATGCATACAGCCGCGTCGGACTTGAGTCGAACGTGGCGGCCTCGAATCCGCACCTGCTGATCGTCATGCTCTTCGACGGCGCAATTCTCAACGTTAACAGCGCGGCCGTTTCGATCGCACATAACGACGTTGCCGGAAAGGGCCAGGCCATATCGAAGGCCATCGAGATCATCAACAGCGGCCTGAAGGCAAGTCTCGACATGAATGCCGGCGGCGAACTCGCACAGCGCCTTGCGGCACTCTACGACTACATGGTTTCGCGACTGCTCTACGCCAACCTGCACAGCAGCGAACCCGCGCTCAAGGAAGTTGCCGGGCTCCTGCTTGAAATCAAAGGCGCCTGGGAAGCGATTCGCGACCAGGCCAACGCGGCCTGAGGGAGGCTGGCATGACGACGCTAACCCTGTACGAAACGATGAGCACCCTGTCGGCCGACATGGCAGTTGCTGCCCGCGAGAACGACTGGGATCGAGTTACCGAACTGGAAGGCAAGATCACCCGCCTGCGGAACGATCTGTTGACGCTAGACCCGCTTGAGCGTCCGGCGGCGCCGTTGTCTGACGCCGAACGTCGGCGCAAGGCGGAGCTGATCAAGAAGATCCTCGCCGATGACCGCGAAGTGCGGCGCCACACTGAGCCTTGGCTCGACGGCGTGCGTACGCTTCTCGGTGGCGCGTCGCGCGGGCGGGCCATGCGTGCCGCCTACAGCGCCATAGCGGACTGAACCTCAGCGGCGGCAGCCAGGCACATTGATGCATGATCCCCACCGACCTGGCCACCCGCCTCAGAGCACTGCTTGACCTTCCGCTTCCGCAGGTCGGAAGCGTTACGCCCACTCGCAGCGTCTCGCCTGAGCTTTCGCCGGGCCAACGCTTCACCGCACAGATCGCTCAGCCGCTGCCAGACGGCACTTTCAAGGCTCTCGTTGCCGGGAGATCGCTAACGCTCTCGTTGCCGCAATCAGTCAAGAACGGCGACGTTCTGGAGCTGGTCGTCACCCACAGTACGCCGCAAGCTGTATTTGCACGCTTGCTTGAACCGGCAGCGCAGGAGCAATCCAAGGCGAACCTCTCGCCCGCCGCGCGCCTGATCAGCCAGCTCCTCACCGGCAAAGAAAGCGCCGAATCGCCGACCGCACTGAACGAGGGCAACCCGATCCTGCAGCGGCCACCGCAGAATGGCGCGCAACTCGCACCGTTGCTGCAACGCGCGGTCGCGCAAAGCGGCATGTTCTACGAAGCGCACCAGGCGCAATGGGTGGAAGGCAAACTCAGCACAGCCCAGCTTCTTGCTGAACCGCAGGGCCGTCTCGGCCAGACCGCATTACCGGCCGGGCCGGAGCAATCTGCAAGTGCCCAGACTGAGCAAAATCGGGTGCCAAACGAGGCATCTACGCAAGCACCATCACGACCCGTGACGGTGGCACAAACCAATGTGCAGACAGAGCGGGCAGAAGTTGCCGATGCCGCCGGCCGCACCGCTGCATCGACCAGTGAAAAAGGGCTGGTGTCCCAAATGGTGCCGCGCGAACTGGCGCCGATCGTGTTGAATCAACTGGACGCCCTCACCACGCAACAGCTGACATGGCAAGGCCAGATCTGGCCGGGGCAGACCATGGAGTGGCGTATCGAACAACCGCCCGACGACGCGCATGGCCGGGGAGCCGATCAGGAACCAGCCGAATGGCGAAGCTCGCTTCGCGTCACCCTACCCTCCCTCGGCGGTGTCGAGGCACGCCTGTTCCTTACCTCGGCCGGTGTCGCGATCCACTTCGCCGCAGATTCGGAAGCATCCGTCGGCCGCCTCAACGCCGCCCTCAATGAGCTTGGGAGCGCGCTCGACGCGGTGGGCGTGCCGCTCACCGGGGCCGCCGTGGCACATGAAACCGTCCGCTGACACCGCCCAGCCGCGCGCACAGGCCGTCGCACTGGCCTACGAGACCGGCGATACGGCACCAAAAGTCGTCGCGAAGGGGCGCGGCCTGGTCGCGCACGAGATTATCGAGCGCGCAAAGGAAGCCGGGGTTTTCGTGCACGAATCCCCGGAACTGGTATCGCTATTGATGGACGTGGATCTCGACGCGCAAATCCCTCCTCGCCTGTACATTGCGGTCGCCGAATTACTTGCGTGGCTCTACCGCGTCGAACAAGGCGGCACGCCGTCCGGTAAGCCCTGAAGCGTCACCGCTGCGTGGTATATTTTCCGCAGGGTCTGTCCGCAAAACATCACCACTGAAACCTCCTGTGCCGAACTCATCGAACGTGCGTTTCGAGCTGCTTGAATCCGACAGTCAATACAGCCAGTACCTCGTGCGGGATCCGCGCGAAGTCCGCTTCGTGATCAAGCAGCTTGCTGCAAAACGGGCGCTGATATCAGCCTATCCCGATGATTCACCGAACTTCGGGCTGACTTCCGTCCTGGAAGCTGGAGGAAACGACCAGAGCTTCGTGCTCGACGTGGCTGCCGACGCGGGTCTCAACGAGGCGCTTGAACGCGCAGATAGCGTCATCTGCATCACACAGCTCGATCGCGTGAAGGTGCAATTCCGCCTCGAAGGCATGGTGCGGGTGCAGCACAACAACGCACCGGCCTTCTCAGCACAGTACCCAGACAAACTACTTCGGCTGCAACGCCGCGAGTACTTCCGCCTCGTCGCGCCGGTCGCACACGCGATCAATTGCTTCATTCCGATGCCCACGGCAACGGGTGATCGCGTCTATGAAGCCCGCGTGCTCGATCTCTCCGGCGGCGGCTTGGCGATTGTCGCGCCGCCGAGTGGCGCCCAGTTGCATCCGGACATGGAGATCCCCAACTGCCGGCTGGAGATTCCCGACAGCCCGCCGATCCTGATTACGCTGAAGGTCCGCAACATCTTCCGGGTTACCCAACGCAACGGCACCGAGGTGCTGCGCGCAGGCTGCCAGTTCGTTGGACTACAGACCGCAACAGCGAACATCATCCACCGCTACATACTCAAGGTGGAGCGCGACCGCGCCTCGCGCGTCGCGCAATAAGGCCAATGACGGATACCCCGACCACCGCTGTCGGGCGCAGCGCACATCACTACGCATACCTTTCGATCGCCGCAGCGCTCGCCACGATCAGCCTCAAGGCTGGTGCCTGGTGGGTAACCGGCTCGGTCGGCCTGCTCTCGGACGCACTTGAATCGGTGGTGAACCTGGCCGGTGCGGGCTTCGCCCTGTGGATGCTGCTGATTGCGAACAGCCCACCGGACGACAAACACCCCTGGGGTCACAGCAAGGCAGAGTATTTTTCGAGCGGCTTCGAAGGCACGCTGATCTTCGTCGCGGCCATTGCGATTGCCGTTACGGCCACGCCGCGCCTGTTCCATCCCGAGCCGCTGGGCAGCCTGGATATCGGTCTCGCGCTATCGGTACTCAGCACCCTGATCAACTTTGCCACGGCGCAGACCCTATTTCGCGCTGGCCGGCGGCTTCACTCAATCGCGCTTGAGGCCGACGCAAAACACCTGATGACCGATGTGTGGACGACGGTAGGTGTGCTGGTCGGCGTCGTTCTCGTACCGCTTACCGGTTGGCTGTGGCTTGACCCGGTCATCGCCTTGTTGGTGGCAGCGCACATCCTCAAGGAAGGCGCCCACCTGATGCGCGGCGCCATCGGCGGCCTGATGGACGAGGCAATGGATTCGCAGGAACAAGCCAGCGCTGTCGCTGTGCTCGACGGCTTCGTCAAGCTGGGCGTGCGCTGGCAGAACCTTCGTACGCGTCGCGCCGGGAAGGATCGCTTCCTGCACCTGGATCTGCTGGTCCCTCCGGACTGGACCGTCGAGCGCGCGCACCAGCTTGCCGACGACGTCGAAGCAGCGATCGGCGCCGCAATTCCTGGCGCCCAGGTGACCACGCACGTAGAGCCAATGCGGGCGCCCTTCGTACACTGAAGGGGCGCCCGCTAGGCGCTCCCAAAAAGCGATCAGTGATTCAGCGGTTCGCCTTCTGAACCGGAATCGCAAACTCGACCGCTTGCCGACCATCCCGCGACTTGACCGACACCACCTTGCCCTGCATGAGGTAGGGGCGCAGGTTCTTGTCTTCACGCTGCAACGCGAAATGCAGCGTCGCCGGCTTACCCGCCAGTGCCTGCGCCGTCAGATAGCTCACCAGCGCATGCTCAAACGAGTGGTAGCCATTCTTCCACTGGTGGATGCGTAGGCTATTCGCTGGCGCCGCACCGGTCGGATCAACCCAGCCGTAGATCTCGCCGCCGTTCGGGGCAGTCATCTTGGTCAGCCAGAACCGCCAGCTCGATTCCAGGCGCGATGCCAGCTCTGGCCGCTCCAGCGCGAGGAAGCTCGCCATCTGGTCCAGTTCCGCATAGATCCACCAACTCTTGGACGTATCCACCTCTTGCCCGTGCCAAGCTGATCCCCAGGCACCACTCTCGGCATCCCAGGCCCGATCGAGGACCTTCGCGCCGCCATCGTGGCCAAAACGCTCAAGCTCGGCATCACCGAGTTCGCGGCCGGCCAGCATCAGCATCCAGTAGGCCTTGATCGTGTGGCCGAAATCGTTGTGCCGAGCGCCGTCGCGCCGGCTTTCCGCACCGCGTTCCAGCGTGCCATAGAAGATGCCACGCGCCGGATCATGGAACTTGTCGATCAGCGCCCTCGCCACACGCCGGATGCCTTCGTGCCATGCCGCTCGCGCCTCGGCCGGCAAGTAGGGCACTACAAGCAGCATGTAGGCGTTGAGTTGATCGAGTTGCGCCACCAGCTCTTGCTTGGCGGCTTCATCCGCCGGCCCTTCCTTGGGAACCCAACGCAACATGCTCCAGTCCGCATCCCAGTAACGGCTGAAGACGTAGCGCTGATGGGCGATCAAGGCCTGCTCCAATGCCGGATCACGCGTCAGGTAGTAGAGCATCGCAATGCCGACCACGGCGTAGGACTGATCCTGCGCGGTACGCGCGGCAGGTTCCGGGCCGCCCCGACCCGCCTCGAACCATGTCGGCGAGCCGGACTGCGGATCCAGCAGTGCGACGGTACGCCGCGCGCCGGCGCGCGCCAGCTCAAGCCAGCGGACATCGCCCGTCAGATGGTAGGCAACGCCGTAGGCATAGGTCTGGCGTGCCTGCATGCGAACGTAGCTGCGCCCGAGTTCGGGGCGTATCCATGCGGGGGGCGATTTCAGCTCTTCGCACGGCGCCTCCGGATCGAACGCGCTGCCGTCGTTGCAGCGGAAGGTTGGGAAGTTGCCGATCGGCTTGCCCATCGCCGCCGCGCCGGACCAGAACGGCAGCAGATCCTGCTTCACATGTGTCAGCCAGCGCTCGCCCGTGGGCAGCCCTGCAAGTGCCCCACCACTTGCCAGCAAGCCGGCAAGCACGCAGCACATCGCCAGCAACATCCGTACAACTCGACTAGACATGTCATCTCCTTTTCTTGACGAGCGGTGCCCGAATTCATCGCCATGACGCTGCAAAGCCTAACGGCTTCCCATGCGGATTGTCAGATCAGGATCAGAGTCCGGCGACTTCGCCGCCACAGCGACCGCAATTTCGCTACCGGACATTGCTAGCCTCTCGCGCTAAAATTCACGCCATGTACTCACTTGCCCGCCCCTTCTTCTTCCTGCTCGACCCCGAAACCGCACACGATCTGACGATCTGGAGCCTGCATCACTTCGGCGGTTTCGTTCCGTCAGTGTGCAATGCGCGCGGCAAACCGGTCGAAGTGATGGGTCTCAGCTTCCCGAACCGGATCGGCTTGGCTGCCGGTCTCGACAAGAACGGCGAGGCCATCGATGCCTTCGCCAACTTCGGGTTCGGCCACGTCGAAATCGGCACCGTCACCCCGCGCCCGCAACCCGGCAATCCCAAGCCGCGTCTGTTCCGCCTGCCGCGCGCTGAAGCCATCATCAACCGCATGGGTTTCAACAATGCCGGCGTCGACAACCTGGTGGCGAACGTTCGCGCCGCCAAGTTCAAGGGCATCATCGGCATCAATATCGGCAAGAACTTCGACACCCCGATCGAAAAGGCCGCGGACGACTACCTCGCCTGCCTCGACAAGGTGTATCCGCACGCCAGTTACGTCACCGTCAACATTTCGTCGCCCAACACAAAGAACCTGCGCCAGCTGCAGGGCGCTTCGGAACTCGATGCCCTGCTCGCCGCGCTGAAAGCCCGCCAGGCGCGACTGGCGGATGAGCACGGCCGCTATGTGCCGCTCGCGCTGAAAATTGCGCCCGATGTTGAGAGCGAGCAGTTGGGCGAAATGGCCGACGCGCTGCGCCGCCATCGCATCGACGCAGTCATTGCCACCAACACCACGCTGGCGCGCGATGCGGTGGCCGGCCTGCCGCACGCGCAGGAAACGGGTGGCTTGTCCGGCGCTCCGCTTCGGCAGCGCTCGACTGAAGTCGTTGCACAACTGGCCCGGCAGCTCGCTGGCGAACTGCCGATCATTGCCGTGGGTGGCGTGTTCTCTGGAGCCGACGCGCTCGAAAAGCTCCAGGCCGGTGCCGAGCTCGTACAGATCTACACCGGGCTTATCTACAAGGGCCCAGGCATGGTTGCCGAGGCCATCCGCGCAACGGGCGAATTCACCCGCTGACATCGGTGTTGTTGCTGCGGATCGGTTGACGCGTGACAAGCATGCGTCAGTTTCGGTCCGCGGCTTGAGGATCGCATCGCGTTGCAGCGATAATCCCGCGGTTACACCCACCCCCTTCTAGCCCATGGCGCACTACATCTTCCTGCTACTTGGCGCGGTTCTGGTCAACAACGTCGTGTTTGTCCGGATCCTCGGCCTGTGCCCGTTCATGGGGGTTTCGAAGAAGCTCGACACTGCGCTGGGCATGGGCATGGCGACCACATTCGTGCTCACGCTGGGCTGTGGATCAAGCTACCTGATCGACCACTTGCTGCTGACGCCGTTCGATCTGGGCTATCTGCGCACGCTAGCCTTCATCGTCGTGATCGCGGCAATCGTGCAACTGACCGAACTGGTGATCCAGAAAACCAGCCCGGTGCTGCATCAGGTCTTGGGCATCTATTTGCCCCTGATCACCACCAACTGTGCGGTGCTCGGCATTCCGTTGCTTTCTGTGGCACTGAAGCACAATTTTATGGAAGCCCTGCTGTTCGGGTTTGGTAGCGCCGCAGGCTTCTCGCTCGCCCTGATTCTGTTCGCGGCGATACGCGAGCGGATCGACGGCGCTGATGTACCGCTGCATTTCCGCGGCACGCCGATCGCGCTGATCACCGCCGGGTTGATGAGCCTTGCCTTCATGGGCTTCGCCAGCCTCGACCGCTTCAAGTGAAACCGACACCACGATGCTGAGCGCACTTCTCGTGATGGCCGGCCTGGCCATCGTCATTGGCGCGGCGCTGGGTTTTGCCGCGGTCAAATTCCGGGTCGAGGGTGACCCGCTGGTCGACAAGATCGACGCCATCCTGCCGCAAACGCAATGCGGCCAGTGCGGATTCCCCGGTTGCAAGCCTTACGCTACCGCGATCGCCGGCGGCGAAGCCGATATCAACCAATGCCCGCCCGGCGGCGAGGAAGGTATCCGCAAACTCGCTGACCTGCTGGGCCGCGAGTTCAAGCCGCTCAACGCAGAGAACGGTGTCGAGAAACCCAAGTCCGTCGCTGTGATCGATGAGAACACCTGCATCGGCTGCACGCTCTGCATCCAGGCCTGCCCGGTCGACGCCATCGCCGGCGCCGCGAAGCAGATGCACACGGTGATCGACCCACTCTGCACCGGTTGCGAACTCTGTCTGGCGCCCTGCCCAGTCGATTGCATCACGATGGAACCGGTTGGTGAAACCGTCGATACCTGGAAGTGGCACTACCCCGTGATTCCGATCAGGACAGCCGCCTGATGCTGCGCAAACTCTTTAAGTTCAACGGCGGCGTCAAGCCGGCCACAAACAAGGCCGACTCGACGCGCGAGCCCATCAAGGCTGTGCCGCTTCCGGCGCAACTGATCGTTCCTCTGCATCAGCACGTAGGCGGCACACCGCATCCGCTGGTCGCACCGGGCGACGTCGTATTGAAAGGCCAGCGCATCGGTGCTGCAGACGGTAACGTTTCCAGCGCGGTGCACGCCCCCACATCCGGGCGCGTCGTGGCTGTCGAACCGCGCGTCATGGCGCACACCTCCGGGCTCACCACGCTGAGCGTGGTCATCGAGCCGGATGGAGAGGATCGCTGGATTGATTGCGAACCGATATCGCTGCGCGCAATGGGCGCCGACGAGGTCCGCGACGAATTGCGCGACGCGGGTGTCGTCGGCCTGGGTGGCGCGGTATTCCCCAGCCATCTGAAGCTGAAACCCGCCAAGGGCGGTACCGACACGCTGGTTATCAATGGCGCCGAGTGCGAGCCCTTCATCACCTGCGACGATCTGCTGATGCGCGAACGCGCCGACCAGATCGTCCGTGGTGCCGAGATCATGCAGCAACTGCTGCAGGCCCGTCGCGTATTGATCGGCATCGAGGACAACAAGCCGGAAGCCGTTGCCGCCATGCAGCAGGCCGTCAGTGCGCGCGGCGCAGGCACGATGGAAGTCGTTGCCATTCCGACCCGCTACCCGGCTGGCGGCGCCAAGCAACTGATCCGCGTGCTCACCGGTATCGAAGTACCCCACGGCCGCCGCTCGACCGACTACGGCGTGCAGTGTTTCAACACCGGCACCGCGTATGCGATTGCGGATGTCGTCGATCGCGGTCGTCCGCTGGTTTCGCGCATTGTGACCGTCGCTGGCAACGTCGAACGCCCCGGCAACTACGAAGTGCTGTTCGGCACGCCGATGGACCATGTCGCCGCACTGGCCGGCGTCAAGCCCGGTACCGACCGTTTCATCATGGGCGGCCCGATGATGGGCTTCCGCATGCCGGCTTACGATGTGCCAGTCGTCAAGGCGACCAACTGCATCCTGGTCGGCAGCCCCGAGTTGTTCCCGGCCCCGGCGCCCGAAATGGCCTGCATCCGATGCGGCGAGTGCGCGCGCGCCTGCCCGGCTGATCTGCAGCCGTTCGAGCTGTACTGGCATTCGCGCGCGAAGAACTTCGGCAAGGCGCAGGAATACCACTTGTTCGACTGCATCGAGTGCGGCTGCTGCGCCTACGTCTGCCCGTCGCACATCCCGCTGGTCGATTATTACCGGTTCTCCAAGAGTGAGATCTGGGCGCGCGAACGGCAGAAGGATGCGGCCGATGTGGCGCGCGACCGCTTCGAGTTCCGCAACGAACGAATCGAGCGCGAAAAACGCGAGAAGGCCGAAAAGCTCGCAGCCAAAACGGCGGCCGGTCGCGCCGCTGTGAGCACTCCAGCGACCGACACGGCAGCGGCTGCCACGCCGGTCACCGGTTCGGACAGCGCCGAAGACTCCAAGAAAGCGCTGATCGCCGCCGCGATGGCGCGCGCCAAAGCACAGCGCGAGGCCATCGCTCCGCAAAACACCGAAGCGCTGACCCCCGATCAACAGGCGCAGGTCACCGAAGCGGATGCGCGCCGCGCCGCCCTTGCGCCTGCGGACGGCGACGCTGCAGCGCAGCCCACCGAACAAAGCGCCCGCTGAAGGCTGACGACCACGATGTCTCTCAATTCACCCTACCTGCGCAAGCCCACCAGCGTTACCCGCGTGATGGCCGAAGTGCTGCTTGCGCTGATCCCAGCGGTCGCGGTCTATGCCTGGTTTTTCGGCGTGGGGATCCTGGTTCAGATCGCGCTCGCCACCGTGGCGGCAATTGCGTTTGAGGCGGGTTTCCTCAAGCTGCGCGGGCGCCCGATCGGTCGCTCCCTGGCAGACCTTTCGGCCGTCGTCACCGCGTGGTTGATCGCGTTGGCCTTCCCTTCCATCGGCCCCTGGTGGCTGGTCGTCGCCGGCACGGCATTCGCCATTGTGGTTGCCAAACACCTCTACGGCGGCCTGGGGCAGAACCCGTTCAACCCGGCGATGGTTGCGTATGCGGTGATGATCGTTGCCTTCCCCGCGCTGATGTCACAGTGGCCCGGCGCCGGCCGCTTGGACGCATCCGCGCAGCTGGACCTGATCTTTGGCGGCGCGCGGGCTGTCGACGCCATCACCGCCGCCACCCCGCTCGATGCACTGCGCACAGGCCTGCGCGCCGAAGGCAGCAGCGTGAATGCACTGCTGCAAGGCGAGGGATTTGGCCTTTTCGCTGGCCACGGTTGGGAGTGGATCGCCTTCGCCTTCCTGATCGGCGGGCTCTACCTGCTCGCACGTCGGATCATCACCTGGCACATCCCGGTCGCGTACCTCGGCAGCCTCGCGGCGCTGGCGACCATCGCGTCGATTGCTGCGCCACAGAGCTATCCCGGCCCTGTCTTCTCGCTGTTCTCGGGTGCCGCGATGCTTGGCGCCTTCTTTATCCTGACCGATCCGGTTTCAGGCGCCACCACGCCGCGTGGCAAGCTGATTTACGCCGCGGGTGCAGCTCTGATCACATGGATCATCCGGCACTTTGGAGCGTTCCCCGACGGTGTTGCGTTCGCGACCTTACTGATGAACCTGTGTGTGCCGCTGATCGACATGAAGACCCAGCCACCCGTGTTCGGCCACAAAACCAAGAACTGATCCGACGCCATGAACGAACCGACGGCCGGCGGCCTATCCCTTCGCACCGCTCTGGCGATGCTGGTGTTTACCTTGGTCTTCACCGCCTTCATGGCAGGCGGCTACCTGCTTACGCGCGACCCGATCGCGCGCAGCGCGAAAGCTGAAAAGCTGTTACTGATCGACCAGATCCTGCCACGCAGCGGGTATGACAATGCGCTGCTCGACGACGTGATCAGCCTGCCGCCTACGCCGGAGCTCGGCCTCGATCAAGGCGGCCAGGTATGGCGTGCACGACGCGCAGGCCAACCGGCCGCCCTGGTGATGGAAGCGGTGGCGCCAGATGGCTACGCTGGGCGCGTCGAACTGATCGTGGCGGTCGCCGCCGACGGCCAGGTGCTCGGCGCCCGCGTCACGCAGCACCGCGAAACACCAGGCTTGGGCGACTACATCGATCCGCGCAAGGACAAGAACAAGGCGCATCCGTGGATCAGCCAGTTCGAGCGTCCTGCACGCGATTTGCCACCCGCGGCATGGACGGTGAAGAAGGACGGCGGCGCCTTCGATTACAACACCGGCGCAACAATCAGCGCACGTGCGGTTACCCGCGCGGTCGGCCGCGTCGCAGCCTACGCGGCAGCGCACCGCGACGCACTGTTCCAGTGAGGCAAACCCAATGAACCTGCAGCATCTGCGCGAAATCGCCCACGCCGGTATCTGGAAGAGCAACACCGGCCTCGTTCAACTGCTCGGCCTGTGCCCGATCCTCGCCGTATCCACCAATCTGATCAACGGCATCAGCCTCGGGCTGGCTACCGCGGTTGTGATGGCCATCTCCGGCGCCGTCGTCGCGGCGCTACGCAATCTGATCCCCTACGAGATCCGCATCCCGGTGTTCATCCTGATCATCGCGGCGCTGGTCACGGTGCTCGACCTTGCTTTCAACGCCTATCTGCACAGTCTCTATCTGGTGCTCGGCATCTTCGTACCGCTGATCGTCACCAACTGCATCGTTCTTGCGCGCGTAGAGGCGTTTGCTGCCAAGAACGGGCCGTTGTCCTCTGCGGTTGATGGCTTTGCGATGGGCGCGGGCCTTGTTTGGTTGCTCGCACTGCTGGGAGGCATGCGTGAACTGATCGGCACGGGCCATCTGTTCAACGGCATCGACATGATCATCCCGTCGGCCCAACCTCTGCGCGTACTGCCCGAGGCTTATCCCGGATTCCTCGTTGCGATCCTGCCACCGGGCGCCTTCATCTCGCTCGCCTGTCTGATCGCAGGCAAGAGCTGGCTGGACGCGCGCGCGGCCAAGCGCGCTGCCCAAGCCCGCCCAGCTGCAGAGCCCGCCTCCGCCTGAGCAATGCCCAAGTTGATGCCGCGCGCCGCGGTCGCCGAGGCGTTTCAGCGCTGGCAAACGGCCAACCCGACGCCGACAACCGAACTCGAATACGGCAACGGCTTCCAGTTACTTGTGGCCGTCGTCCTCTCGGCGCAATCCACCGACAAGGGCGTCAACCTCGCCACGCGCCGCCTGTTCCCGGTTGCGCCCGATGCGGCCGCCATGGCAACGCTTGGCGAAGCGGGCATCGCGGAGCACATCAAGACGATCGGCCTCTACCGCAACAAGGCGAAGAACGTCGCGATGCTCTCGCGCATCCTGCTCGAGCGACATGCCGGCGAAGTGCCGGCTGACCGGGGTGCGCTTGAGGCGCTACCCGGCGTCGGCCGGAAAACCGCCAACGTGGTGCTCAACACCCTGTTCCGCCAGCCAACCATGGCGGTGGATACGCACATTTTCCGTGTCGCAAACCGGATGGGCCTGGCCCCCGGCAAAGATGTGCTGGAGGTCGAGAAAGCCCTGCTCCGGCGGGTACCCAAGGACTTTCTACTGGATGCGCATCACTGGCTGATTCTCCATGGCCGCTATGTGTGCACCGCGCGCAAACCCTTGTGCGGCCAGTGCATCGTTCGTGATCTATGTGAGTATCGGGACAAGACCGACTGAATCAGTCCTTACCGCGTCGCCCCCACTTTTCAGAGAGCCAACACCGTGTTCAATCCATCACGAGACCAAGCGCGCCGTTTCTTCATCGACGCCTGGCAGAAGCATCGCCAGCGCACCGGGCTCGCGCCACTGGAACAGGTCGCCGCCGAACTGATCGAACAGCACCCGGAATACCACGCGCTGCTTGACGACCCAGAGAGCGCGGAAAAGGACTTCTCGCCCGAAGACGGGCAGATCAACCCGTTTCTGCACCTGTCGCTTCACCTGGCGATTCACGAGCAACTGTCGATCGATCAACCGCCAGGGCTGCGTGCCGCCTACGACGCCTGCCTCGCGGTGCGGGGCGACCGCCATGCAGCGTTGCACGACGTGCTCGAATGCCTCGGCGAAACGATCTGGCAAGCGCAGCGCAGTGGCACAGCGCCCGACGCCGTTGCTTACGTCGAGGCCGTCTGGCGACGCTCCCGTCTGGCCTAGCCTTCAAGGCGGACTCACTGAAAGAAAAGCCCGGCGGCGGCAGCCCGCCGGGCTTCTTGTCGTGGAGCGGAGCCCCGGTCAGCGCTTCACGATCACAAGCCCCTTCTGGGCCGAGAAATAGGCTGCCAGATCGGCGACATCCTCTTTCGAGAGCGGCGCCGCCATGCCCATCATGATCGGGTTCTTGCGTTTGCCGGCCTTGTAGTCGGTCAGCGCGCGCACGATGTAGTCCTCATGCTGCCCAGCCAGCTTCGGAAAATCCGGCGAGGCGGAGTTTCCGTCGGCACCGTGGCAAGCCGCACAGACGGTGGACTTCTCCTTGCCCTTCACTGCGTCACCCGCTTGGGCGAGCGGCATTGTCAGAAGCGCAAGAAGCGCCAGCGGCAGAATCTTCATGTCGGCCCTCCTCATTTCTGTGCTCCGAAATGGGCTGCAATGTCGGCCATGTCCTGCTCCGACAAGGGCGCGACCTGCCCTGTCATCGTCGGATGGCTACGCTCGCCGTTCTTGTACTCCTGCAGTGCACGTAGGATGTATTCCGGATGCTGCCCACCCAGCTTGGGGACGTGATAGACGCTCGGAAAAGTGGTTTTGTAGTCCGGAATACCGTGGCAACCAAGGCACATCGCAACCTTCTTGCGACCGGCTTCGGGATTGCCCTGTACCGCGAGGGCTGCGCCGCTGGCGAACAGCAACGCAATGACCAACAGCCCCTTCATTCTTTTCATGAGTCCCCTCTGATGGTGTGGATTGGGAGGCGTTGAAGCGAACTGATTCTATGTCGCGGTGTTTTCGGGCGTCAAAGCACCTTTTGGAGACCCTGCCTTGAGCAGGGTCAATGCGCATGTTTGTTGCGCAGGCAGACGTTGCGCCGCATGATGCCGACTCTGTCTTACGCCTTAGCCAAATCATGAGCCTTCGATTCCAGGGATCCGATCAGTACGTCGCCACTGCAGACCTGATGCTGGCAGTCAACGCCGCGATTCAGCTTCAGCGCCCGCTGCTGATCAAAGGTGAGCCGGGCACCGGCAAGACGATGCTCGCTGAAGAAGTCGCCGGCGCGCTGGGCCTGCCGCTGTATCAATGGCACATCAAATCCACCACCAAGGCCCAGCAGGGTTTGTACGAGTACGACGCGGTATCACGCCTGCGCGACTCGCAACTCGGCGACGACCGCGTCAAGGACATTGGCAACTACATCGTCCAGGGCGTGCTGTGGAAAGCCTTTACGCATGACGCGCCGTCGGTGGTGCTGATCGACGAGATCGACAAGGCCGACATCGAATTCCCGAACGATCTGCTGCGCGAACTCGACCGCATGGAGTTCCATGTTTACGAGACCCAGCAGACGATACGCGCGCGCCACCGGCCCATCCTGTTCATCACCTCCAATAACGAAAAGGAACTGCCGGACGCGTTCTTGCGCCGCTGCTTCTTCCACTACATCAAGTTTCCGGACAAGGAAACGATGGAAAAGATCATCGGTGTGCACTTCCCCGATATCCACGAAAAGCTGCTGCGCGCCGCCCTCGAAGTATTCTTCGAGTTGCGCGAGGTACCGGGGCTTAAGAAGAAACCGACCACGTCCGAGTTGCTCGACTGGCTGCGCCTCCTGGCCTCCGAGGAGATCCCGGCCGAGAGCCTGCGTGCTGCGGGCAACAAGCCGGTGGTGCCACCGCTCGCTGGTGCACTACTGAAGAACGAGCAGGACATCGCGCTGTTCGAGCGCCTCGTCGCGATGGCCAAGCACAACCGCTGAACGGCACAGCACGCATCAGCCATGCTGACCGATTTCTTCCTTCACTTGAAGGCGAGCCAGATCCCGGTCTCCACCAAGGAGTTCCTGACGCTGCTCGAAGCACTGCAGGCGGGCGTGATCGGGCCGAGCATCAATGACTTCTACATCCTCGCCCGCGCGACGCTGGTCAAGGACGAGAGTCACTACGACAAGTTCGACCGCGCGTTCGGCAGCTTCTTTAAAGGCATTACGGAACTCCCGGGCCTCGAAGCCGACATCCCCGAAGACTGGCTGCGGCGAGCGGTGCAACGCATGCTCACCCCTGAGGAGAAGGCGCGCCTCGAGAAGCTTGGCTGGGACAAGCTGATGGAGGAATTCAAGCAGCGCCTGCAGGAGCAGAAAGAGCACCACGCCGGTGGCAACAAGTGGATAGGCACCGGCGGCAGCTCGCCCTTCGGGGCGCACGGCTATCACCCTGAAGGGATTCGCGTTGGCCCGGAATCCGCTGGCAACCGCACGGCAGTCAAGGTGTGGGATCAGCGGCAGTACCGGAACCTCGACGATTCGGTTGAACTCGGCACGCGCAACATCAAGGTGGCGCTACGCCGCCTGCGCCGCTTTGCGCGCGAGGGCGCACAAGACGAACTGGATCTCGACGGCACGATCGCCGCCACGGCGCGCAACGCCGGCTGGCTTGATCTGAAAATGCGGCCCGAGCGCCACAACGCGGTCAAGGTGCTGATGTTCTTCGACGTCGGCGGCTCCATGGACGACCACATCAAGGTCTGCGAAGAACTCTTCTCGGCGGTACGCGGCGAGTTCAAGCACCTTGAGTACTTCTACTTCCACAACTGCGTCTACGAATCGGTATGGCGAGACAACCAGCGCCGTTTCGCGACCAAGCGCCCATTGCAGGATGTTCTGCACACCTACGGGCCGGACTACAAACTGATCTTCGTTGGCGACGCGACGATGAGCCCTTACGAGATCATGGTGCCCGGTGGCTCCGTCGAACATTTCAACGAAGAGCCTGGCGCAGAATGGCTGCGGCGCCTGCTCGACGCTTATCCGAGCGCCTGCTGGATCAACCCACAACCCGAGCAAACCTGGCCCTATCGCCAGTCGATCACGCTGATCCGGCAGATCATGGGCGAGCGCATGTTCCCATTGACCATCGAGGGCCTTGAGCGCGCCATGCGCCAGCTCTCACGCAAAACTTGATTCGCACAATGAACCCTATATTCGTCGACCTGCTCGGGTATCTCGCCGCGACGCTCACCACCGTCGCGTTTGTGCCGCAGGCCTGGTTGACCTGGAAAACCCGCTCCGCACACGGCGTCTCGCTTGGCATGTACAGCGTGTTCATCTGCGGCATCACAGCGTGGCTGCTCTATGGTTTTCTGATCAGCGCCTGGCCGGTCGTCATCGCCAACGCGATCACGCTGCTGCTGGCGGCCTTCATCCTTTCGATGAAGCTTCGATTCGGTTAAACCCTGCGCACAACAAGGCGCTATCATCGGCGCACCATCCGGTGGAGCCGTGATTCATGCGTTCACTCGTTCGCCTGCCGCACAGCCTTGTCGCGCTACTGATCCTGCTGCTGATGCCGATCCTGGCATTGGCCGCCGAGAAACCGCCGCAGCCGGAAGAAGCCAATCTTGTCGTGGCCAATCGGCATATCGCCACCTTCCGGGCCGAGTTCGGTGGCGCCACGCCGCGCGCTCGCGCCGAGCGCGCCGCGCGCCGGATCGAGCTCGCCAGCGAAGCAGTAAAACCGCTCAAGACCAACACCGTCAGCTACAGCCTTGACGGCAAGTCCGGCATCGCAATCCGAGCCGGCGACCAGATCCTGTTCGCGCTGGTCCCCGCGGACCTCGAAGCCGACGCCGGACTCACCCTGGAGGCTACCGCCGCGAAGGCGGCCGAAGAGGCGCAGCGGGTTCTCGACGCGTATCACGAGCAAGCAGACGTGAAGGGCATCGTGCGTGGCGTGCTGCTCACGCTCCTCGCCACCGCAATCGCCATCGGCCTGCTCTGGGCCCTGCTGCGCGCCGGGCGGCGTGTCACCGAAAGCGTGCAACAACGCATCGAACGCAAACTCGCGGCGACCGCTGGCGTCGGTTGGGCCCGCTACACCTACGGGATTGTGTTGCGCGTAGCGCAGGTGATCCTCATCGCGCTGGCTCTGGTGCTGGTCGATGTCTGGCTGACCTTCGTACTGAAGCAGTTCCCGATCACAGAACCGCTCGGCGACCATCTGATCGACTACCTGTTCCGCTACACCGGGCATTTTGGCGATGCATTGCTGGGCGCCCTGCCCGGCCTGGTCGCGGTGGCGATCATCATCGTGATTGCCCAGGCGGTCGCAGGCATGGTTCGCAGCATCTTTGACGCGGCGCAGTCGGGCAACCTCAGCCTCCCCGGCGTGCATCCGGAAACCGCGTCGGCCACCCGGCGCATCGTGGTCGGCGGGGTCTGGGCGTTCGCCTTCGCCCTCGCCTATCCATATATCCCAGGTTCCAGCACTGATGTCTTCAAAGGCGTCAGTGTGCTGCTGGGCTTCCTGTTCACGCTGGGGTCAGCTGGTGTCATGAGCCAGCTGATGGGGGGGCTGGTGCTCACCTATGCACGCGCACTGCGGATCGGCGACTACGTGAAGATCGGAGAGATCGAGGGGGTCGTGCGCGAGTTGAGCACGCTGTCGGTCAAGATCGTGAATATCCGTAATGAGGAAATCACGATCCCGAACGCAGTTCTGCTCGGCAGTGCGATCTACAACTACTCCCGCCGCGCTGACTCGCAAGGCACGATGCTGTCGACCAAAGTAACCATCGGCTACGACGCCCCGTGGCGGCAAGTCCATGCGCTACTGATCGAAGCCGCACGGCGCGTACCAGCGATCCGCAAAACCCCGGACCCAACGGTCTATCAGCGCGCACTGAACGACTTCTACGTGGAGTACGAGCTGTTCTGCCAGATTCACGAGGCGCAACAACGCGTGCCGGTGCTCTCGGCGCTGCATGCCTCGATCCAGGACTGTTTCAATGAATACGGCGTGCAGATCATGTCGCCGCACTTCTTCGAACAGCCTGCACAGCCCGTCCTGTCGCCAAAGTCGCAATGGCACGCCCCACCAGCCACCCCGGCGGATTCCGAGCGGCCGCGCTCCTAGCGCGCGGCGGCGTTCCAGCCGGCCAACATTCAGCCGGGCGCTCTACGTAGAACTACGGAAGGCTGCAACGGCAGCTTTACGTACAATGCCGAGGTCATTTTCGCGCGATGGATAGGCTATCGCGCGATTTCCTTTTGTGGACCACAAGTCCGCTTTCGCCAAGGCTTCTACCCATGCAAAAGCTGATTCCGGGCGCGGCATTGGGCGTGGCGCTATGCGCCGTTTCCACCGCGTTGTATGCCCAGTCGACCAATATCGACACCCTCGAAAAGATCCGCCAGACACGCACGATCACGATCGGTAACCGCGAAGCGGCAAGACCCTTCTCGTTCCTCAACGAGCAGAAACAACCGGTCGGATACTCGATCGACCTCTGCCTCAAGGCGGTCGACCAAATCAAGAAAGACCTCAAACTACCCGACCTGAAGGTGCAGTACGTCACCGTCAGTGGCGCAGAGCGCATCCCGAAGCTGCTCGATGGATCGATCGACCTGGAATGCGGCTCTACCACCAACACCAAAGCCCGCCAGGAAAAGGTCGAGTTCAGCTACACGATTTTTGTGGCCGGCATGAAGCTGCTGACCCGCACGAATTCAGGCGTAGCAAGCCACACCTCGCTGGCCGGCAAGCCGGTGGCGCTGTCGAAGGGCACCACGTCGGAGAAGCTATTTACACAGTTGCGCGACTCGGAAATCAGCACGATGAAGCTGATGCAGTTCCCGAATAACGTTGACGCGATAAAGGCTCTCGAATCCGGCACGGTTGCGGCCTTCCCGCAGGACGATGTGCTGCTGAGCGGCCTTCTCAGTACCCGCCCTGACGCTTCGCGCTATACGTTGGTGGGCGACTACCTGTCGGTGGAGCCGTACGCGATCATGATGCGCAAAGGTGACGAACGCCTGCAGGCCGAAGTCGACAAGGCACTCAAGCAAATCTACGCAAGCGGCGAGATCAACGGCATCTACGAGCGCTGGTTCAACACCGACACGCTGAAGCTGCCGATGTCGCGCCTGTTGCGCGATTCGATCATGCGGCCGAGCAAGGAACCGGGCATCGCGCGGGTACTTGGCTACTCGCTATAAGTCGCAGGCTGCAAACAAAACGCCCCGGCACACTGCTGTGCCGGGGCGTTTTCACTTGAGCCTTACTGACGTTCAGCCCAGCATCAGCTGGTTGATACGCTTGACAAAGCCAGCCGGATCCTCAAGCGTGCCGCCTTCTGCCAGCAGCGCCTGATCCAGCAATACGCTCGCCCAATCGTCGAAACGATCGGTGCCGGCCTTGAGCTTCAGCAGCACCTGATGCTTCGGGTTCACTTCGAGAATCGGCTTGGAACTCGGCACATCCTGACCAGCCGCCTTGAGTAGGCGAGCCAGGTTGGTGCCCATGTCGTTCTCGTCCGCTACCACGCAGGCAGGGCTATCGGTGAGTCGGTGCGTGATCCGCACTTCCTTGACCCGATCGCCCAGCGCCGTCTTGAGCTTTTCGAGCACATCCTTGAAGTCGCCGGCCTCGGCCTCAGCGGCCTTCTTCTCTTCCTCGTCTTCCAGCGTGCCGAGGTCAAGATCGCCGCGCGCGACCGACACCACTTGCTTGCCTTCGAACTCGTGCAGGTGGCTCACCAGCCATTCATCCACGCGCTCGGCCAGCAGCAGCACCTCGACGCCCTTCTTGCGGAAGATCTCAAGGTGCGGGCTGTTCTTCGCGGCGGTGAACGTATCGGCCGTGACGTAGTAGATCTTGTCCTGGCCTTCCTTCATGCGCGCGACGTAGTCGGTCAGTGAAACCGTCTGCTCCGGCGTGTCGGCATGGGTCGTCGCAAAACGCAGCAGTTTGGCGATGCGCTCCTTGTTGGCGAAGTCCTCGCCCACGCCTTCCTTCAGCACCTTGCCGAACTCGCCCCAGAACTTGGCGTACTTGTCCTTGTCGTTCTCGGCCAGATCTTCGAGCAACGAGAGCACCTTCTTCGCGCAACCGGCGCGGATGGTGTCGATATCCTTGCTTTCCTGAAGGATCTCGCGCGACACGTTCAACGGCAGGTCGTTCGAATCGACCACGCCGCGCACGAAGCGCAGGTAGAACGGCAGCAGCTTCTCCGCGTCGTCCATGATGAAGACGCGACGCACGTAGAGCTTGAGGCCGTGCTTGACGTTGCGATCCCACATGTCGAACGGCGCATGGCTCGGAACGTAGAGCAGCTGGGTGTACTCGTGGCGGCCTTCCACCTTGGCATGCGACCAGGCCAGCGGTTCTTCATGGTCGTGCGCGACATGCTTGAAGAACTCCTTGTACTGCTCGTCGGTGATATCGGACTTCGAACGGGCCCACAGCGCCGAGGCCTGGTTGACCGTCTCTTCCTCATCGCGCTGGACCTGTTCGCCCTTGTCCTTGTCCCACTCTTCCTTGCGCATGCGGATCGGCTGCGCAATATGATCGGAGTACTTGCGGATGATCGAACGCAGACGCCAACCGGACAGCAGATCGTCCTGGTCCTCGCGCAGGTGCAGGATGATTTCGGTGCCGCGCACTTCACGCTCGATCGGCTCGATCGTGTAGGCGCCGGCGGTATCGCCGGTCATCGAGCATTCCCACTTCACCGCCTCATTGGCCGGCAGGCCGGCGCGGCGGGTCAGCACCGTCACTTTGTCTGCCACGATGAAGGCCGAGTAGAAGCCGACACCGAACTGGCCGATCAGGTGCGCATCCTTCTTCTGGTCGCCGGTCAGGCGCGAGAAGAACTCCTTGGTGCCGGACTTGGCGATCGTGCCGAGGTGGGCGATCACCTCTTCGCGGCTCATGCCGATACCGTTGTCGGAAATCGTCAGCGTCCGCGCCGCCTTGTCGAAGCCCACACCAATCGCCAGCTCGCCGGCACCCTCAAGCAGGTGCGGGTGATCCAAGGCCTCGAAGCGCAGCTTGTCGCAGGCGTCCGACGCATTGGAAATCAGCTCGCGCAGGAAGATCTCGCGGTTGGAATACAGCGAATGAATCATCAGGTGCAGCAGCTGTTTCACTTCTGCCTGGAAGTTAAGGGTCTCGCCCTTGGGTGCCGCTGCGGTCTGTGCCTCACTCATGGATTTCTCCTAGGTCTCGATTAACATGCACGATATGCGTCCGACCCATCCGGATTTCAAGCGTGTCCGATAGCACTGCACAGGCCCACGACGACGACCTGGCCGACACGCAGCTCGCTCTGCCCCGCCGCCCACGCAGCTTGCGGCGGGTCGCCCTGTCCATCGTGGGGACTTACATCCTGCTCGCCGCCGTCATCGTGAGCGGCGCCGCAGTGTTGATCACCCGTGATCGCGACCAGGAAACCCATCGCGCCGAGGCCGAGCTCAGCAGTCTTGCACGCGCCCTTGAAGAGCACGTCGCACGAAGCTTCGGCCAGATGGATACGGTGCTCGATGCGCTGGGCAAACAGGTGGGCGAAAACGGAGGCCCGGAGCGCTTCGGCGAGCGGGCGCTGTATGAACTCACCAGCGAATGGCTGCTGCGCGTTCCGCAGGCGGCGATCGTCTCGGCCTATTCACGCGACGGCGCCCTGCTGTCGGCGACGTATCAGTATCCGCTGACCAAGCACTCGCCTTTGCCCGCAGCGGTTACGCAACGGCTGGCGGCCACCGCCAACGCCGCAATGCAGATTGGCGCCCCGATTCGCGCACCGGACTCCGGACGCTGGTTGATTCCGCTGACACGCCGTATCAATCGCGGCGACGGCAGCCTGGCCGGTTTCCTGACCGCCGCGCTCAGCACCTCGTATTTCGAGTTCTTCTACCAGGACATTCGTCTGACGCGCGACGACGCCATCAGCGTGCTGACCAGCGACGGCACACTGCTGGTCCGCTATCCGGCCAACGACGCGCAAATCGGCGTCGACTTCTCACGCAATCCGGCGATGGTTCGCCCCGCCACGCACGCCACCCGCGTCGTCGAACGCATCTCGTGGATCGACAGCCAGCCGCGCATCATTGCCGCGCGTGGCCTCGATAACTACCCGCTGATCGTCCAGGTGAGCCGGCCGCGCCAGACCGCGTTGCGTAGCTTCTATGCCAACACCGAACGTATCGTCTGGGGCTGCACTCTTTTGTGCGGCTTGCTCGCGGTGCTGGCTTGGGTGGTTTTTGAGGATGTGCGCCGGCGCGAACGCGCTCGCCGCACCCTTCATCGGCTGGCTCAGTCTCTGGAGGCACGCGTCAAGGAACGCACCGCGGAGTTGGAAAGCTCCAACCGCGAACTGCTCGCCTTCAGCTACTCGGTGTCGCACGACCTGCGGGCACCGCTACGCGCGATCAACGGCTTCTCGCATGCGCTGCTCGAAGACTACGCGCCGCAACTGGATGCCACCGGCCGCGATTACCTTCAGCGCGTGGCTCGTGCCAGCGTGCGAATGGGCGAACTCATAGACGAGCTGCTCAAGCTCGCCAACGTGGCGCGCCAACCCCTCGACATCCGCTCCGTCGATCTAAGCGCCTTGGCGGCGGACATTGCCGCCGATCTGAAAAGTGGCAGCCCGGCACGCGCGGCGCGCTTCGAGATTCAACCAGGCATGCTCGCCGACGCTGACGAACCGCTGCTGCGGAACGTGCTGGGTAATCTGCTCGATAACGCATGGAAGTTCACCCGCGATCGAGAGGAAGCGCTGATTCACGTCAGCTGCACCGAGGAGGAAGGCGGGCAGCGCTTCGCAGTGTCGGACAACGGGGTCGGTTTCGACATGGTGTATGCCGGACGTCTGTTCCAGCCTTTCCAGCAACTGCATGGCGGCCAAGGCTATGCAGGCACCGGCATCGGTTTGGCCTCCGCCCGGCGCATCATCGAACGCCATGGCGGCAAGATGCACGCGGAATCCATGCCCGGCGAAGGCACCACGGTGTACTTCACGCTGCCACGCCGCGCAGCGGTTGTGCGCAAGCGGCGCAACCCTCAGTCGTAGCGGATTTCCAGAACCTCAATTTCGCGCCAGCCGGCCGGGCTCGCAAAGCGCACGCTGTCGCCCTCCCGCGCCTTGAGCAGCGCGCGAGCAATCGGCGCAATCCACGATACGCGGCCGCTGCTGGCGTCCGCCTCGTCAACGCCGACGATCTGGAAGGTCTGCGACTCGCCATCATCGACATCACACACGGTAACCGTGGCACCGAAGAACACCTGATCCATCCCCTCCTGCTCAGCCGGATCGACCACGGTGGCACTCTCAAGCCGCTTGATCAAAAACCGGATGCGACGATCAATCTCGCGCAGCCGCTTCTTGCCATAGATGTAGTCGCCGTTCTCAGAGCGATCGCCGTTACTGGCCGCCCAGGACACGATCTGCACGACCTCGGGCCGCGTCACCTTCAACAGGGTGTCGAGCTCGTCCTTGAGCGCAAGGAAGCCCCGCCGCGTCATGTAATTGCGCGTGCCTGCAGGGAGCGACAGTGAAGCGGGCAGCTCCTCGTCGTCCTGATCGGTTTCTTTAGTGAATGCCTTGCTCATGGGAGAAATGCGCGACTTGCCAAGCCGCGAATTCTACCAAGCCCGCTGCGCCACTCAGTGGCGAATCGCGGGATGCGTCATCAGGGCATCGAAGTGCTCGATGAATTCAGCGATCAGCTCGCCATCCTCATCGTCGTCTTCTATTGCCTCGGCCAATTCACGCTTGAAACGTTCGGCCGCCGCGTCGGTCATGAACACACCACGACCCTTGCGCTTGTTGATGACCTCGATGCCGTTTTGGGCGGGGTAAGCCACCACATACAGAAACGGGTTGTTGAACATAACGTGCATGACCGCCTCCTTCCGCGAAGCGCGGGATCAGAATCCCTCAAGGGCCCGATAACCGAACCCTTGGCACTACTTGGGGGAAGGCCCCCCGCATTTCAACGCCGTACTGCTGCCAGTTGTCATTTCCACCGGCGCCCACTAGGATGCACTTAGGTTGACTAACGGCACCCGAGATTGTTCCTGAAGTGCCGTAACAGTCGATGGAGGCCGGTTGCAGGGGGATGCCGCTCGCACAGAAGCGCGCACGCGACCGGGGGGAAACCAGTGTGTTGCCAGCGGTGCCATGAACGACACTTTCGAGAGCGTCACCAGCCTGCGCGCCCGGCTGAACGTGCTGCTTGCCGAGCATCGCGACCTCGATGAGGCGATTGCCCGGCTTGCCGCTCTGCCACCAACTGACGACCTGCTCGTCCGGCGACTCAAGAAGCGCAAGCTCTTCGTCAAGGACCGCATTCTGCTGATCGAACGTCTGATGGATCCGGACGTTCCCGCTTGAACTGCGCAGCCACCCGCAACAAGCGCCATTTATCAATGCCGCCTTCGGCGGCCGCGGCGCCACGGCCGTCCGCAACTGCCGGCCGACCGCGCGAGAACATCCACACTTCCATCCGTCGCAACCTCTGTTTCATCCAAGCTCGTACCCGCTGCACCCCAACCTTGCATTTCCCCATAACGAGAACAGATCCATGGAGGAGACATGCCCGAGCAGCAGAAGACCCCGGACGACAACAACGAGATCCGCTACGAAGAGACCCAGACGCTGATCCCCAAACTGCGCCGGGTGCATGTAGCCGCCGCGCTGGTATGGCTTGGTCGCGGCGCACAGGACATGCAAGCCTGCCCGATCGCGAGCCTTTTTTACGGCTTCTGCTTTGCCGCAATGGGCTTATCGGTCAGCGCGGTTTTTGAGCACGCGTACCAATACACCTCCGCACTCACCTCGGGTTTTCTGCTGTTAGGGCCATTCTTCGCGATGGGCCTCTATGAACTGAGCCGGCGTCGCGAGAAGGGCGAAGGCTGCCGCTTTGCCTCGTCGCTCACCATCTGGCGACGCAACGCGTCGAACATCGGCGTGTTTGCGCTGGTGCTCACCGTGGTCTTTCTCGTCTGGGCCCGTGCGTCCCTGGTGATGTTTGCGCTCTTCTATACCAACGAGATGCCCAACCTCTCCGGCTTCCTGAATCAGGTGATCAAGCTTGAGAACATCGAGTTCGTCGCGGTCTATATCGGCGTGGGGCTGATATTTGCTGCACTGGTATTCGCAATCAGCGTCGTCGCGATCCCGATGATGCTGGACCGCCGTGCGGATGCGATCACGTCGATGTTCACCAGCGTGGCGGTTGTTGCAGCCAACCCGGCGGCCATGCTGGTGTGGGCCTTCCTGATCGTCGCGCTGACCCTGATCGGATTCCTGACCTTCCACATTGGCCTGATCTTCCTGATGCCCATGATCGGGCACGGCACCTGGCACGCATACCGGGCGCTGGTGGAACCTGACAATCAGAACAGGTCCAGCACCAACGGCTGATGATCGGAAGCGGCGGTATCAGCGCAGACCTTGATACCACCCAAGGCCGACAGGAGGTTGCTGCTGACGAAGAAATAGTCGCAGCAAAACGGCACTGCCGGCCATTCGGCGCCATGAAGGCCCACCGTATCAGCGTGTGGAGTCTGCTCGTTTAGTGCAGACCACGCGTCTCGCCAGGGGCTGCTCGACACGCCATTCTGAACAGCTCGATAGGCCGGTTCGCCCGGGCGGCAATTGAAGTCGCCGCAAAGTACCGCGCGTGACGGGCGCGGCCTGGGCGCAAATGCGGCGTTACTCTCCTTGCCTTTGGGCGGCGTCGCCTCAGCGTCGCAGGCCTCCTGCTGCAGGCTTGCGAGCCGCTCCGCCTGAGCCAGGCGCGCGCCGGCGGAGTAATACTCAAGATGCGTCGTGAGCACCCGTACCGGGCCGCTCGAATGGTCGACCACGATTTCGACACAGCCACGCTGCATCGATGGTACCGTGGGGTCGGCGGGCCAAGGCAGCAGATGTCGCCAAACCTGCCCCACGGGCAATCGACTCAGGATCAGGTTGCCGAACTGCGCGCGCCCGCCGTCCGACGCCCCGACGTCAACGGCGGGGCCAAAGAATGCGGCGTACCCAGGCAGGCCCTGCCAAAGCCTCTGCACGCCGTCCTCGGTCACGTTGCCCGGCAAGCCGGACATCCCGACCGCCACCTCCTGCAGACAGATCACGTCCGCATCGAGTTCACGCAGAACGCCGATCGTGCGGCTTAGGTCGACACACCCGTCCGCACCGCGCCCCCACTGGATGTTCCAAGATACAATGCGCATCTTTTATGCCTTTCGCGTATCCGCTCGATTCGCCTCGCAAGGAGCAACTACTGTGACCGCGCCAAGTTTTGGACGTCTGCGTCAGCGCCTGACCACCCCAATCACCCTGCCCCGCCTTCGCATCGTGCGTCCAGCCACTGCGCCCGGCGTCGGGCTGGATGTGGGCGCGTGGATCGAGGCGCTGCCGCTGGATCGGCCGCTGGTCTGCTGCGAGACGATCGTATCGCGCCTGCGATCGGTAATCTCAAGCATCATCGCGCCGTCAGACCGTTTCGACACACTGGAGCGCGTGCTCGATCACGTTGCGCCGCTTCTGACTCGGCTCGAAACGGTGCCCGACGGGCGTGCCGGCAACTCGAGCGATGTTCGCGAAACCGCCGCCATCGCCGACCGGGCGCTGGAACGATTGGCAATGACCTTCGCCGAAATCGCAATCAACGAAGCCCGTGCTCGGCCCGATCGCCGCTTCCAGGTGCCCAAATTCTGCCGCCGCGCTGCGCTGCGTGCCTGCCAACTGGCCCACCGCCGCGTTTTGCTGGCCTGTCGCGGTTACGGCGAACTCAACGGCGGGCACTGGCGCGTCCTCGCCGAGCTCTACATGGCCGCAGCCACCCGCGGTTTTGAGAACGCCCCGCTGGATAACGACACCGGCGACACGATTGCACGCTTCTTCGCCCGCACGTTGCTGCTGGTGATGGCAGATCCGCACCATCTGTCTCGCCGCAACCTTGAACATGTGCGCTTCTACATTGAGCGTTACGGCCACCTCGCACGCATTCGCACGCGCGAGGACTGGACGGGCGATGCTGAAGGCTGGTTCCCCGCCTGGCCAGCCCACGGCGACATCCGGCGACCGGTGCGACGCGACGAACTCGTTCGTGGCGAAGCCGACCTGCTGCTCGACGCTCATCCTTTGCTGGCCAAGCTCGATGCGCACTGCGAAGGGCTCGCTGCCGGCACCTCACCGACCCGGCTTGGTCTGCCACTCAACGCGCGCGACCCCGAATACATGGAACTGCTGCGCCGCCTCAGAAACCATTGGGGAACGCCACCGCAGCGCAGGCATGTGCGTCGCCGCGCCCACCCGAGCGCGGCACTGGTCTTTGGCTTCGACCAGGTTCGGCAGTTGATGAAGCGGATTGCGGGCAAGCGCCAGGCAAGCGCATCCGAAGCAATGCCGTCGTTCCCTTCAACCGAGTGGGCAATCATGGACCGCAGCGAAGCTGGGCTCAAGCTGCATCAGGAAGCCGAGGATCCGATTGGCGCGGAAGTCGGCGAGCTGATTGCCCTCTCGCCACGCGAAGACGGGGAAGTTCACCTGGCCGTCGTGCGCCGAACCTTTCATCGCAACAGCCATGAAACGGAAATCGGCGTGCAACTGCTGTGCGGGCCCGGCATCGCCGCGCGGTTCAAACCGCCGACTCGCGACTCGCGCGGGCGCGAACGCGACTCGATTCCGATCATCTTCCTGCCGCGCGTCCCGGTGGCCGGCGACACGCCTGCACTGCTGGCCCCGCACGACCAGATCGAGCCGGGCTTGATCGTCGCCTTGCCACACCGGAATGGCGTTGCGCGTTTCGAGGCGACCCAACGCATTGAACGACTCAGCGGATGCGAGTTGATTGGTCTGAAACCCTACACCGGCGCCACTACCGACAGCTGACACATCGGCAATCGTCACACGGCGCGTCGCCGGTTTGCGGCGGCGCGCTAGAATTCGCAGCGCAGGCCCGCATTTCTGCGGGCCCCTAACGCTCGCGCTTATGCCCACCGCCTCTTCGCCGCTCCACGACGACCATTCCAACCACGGCGCAGCGGCGCATGAACACCACGGCCACTGCGGTGGTCATGATCATGACCACGACCATGATGAACACGACCATCACGCGCACGGTCACGGCGGCGGGCACCACCATCATGGCGCCAACAGTAGCGCGCGCACCCTCTCCTTCGCCCTGATCCTCACGCTGGGGTTCGCCGCAGTCGAAACCGCTGGCGGACTCTTCACGGGCTCGCTCGCTTTGCTCGGCGACGCGGGACACATGCTCTCCGACAGCCTCTCGCTCGGGCTCGCGGCATTGGCCGCGCGTATCGCGTTGCGCCCGCCGAGTGTGCGGCACTCTTATGGCCTCGGGCGTATCGAAGCCCTGGCAGCACTTGGCAATGCGGTGCTGATGCTGGTGATTGTCGCCGGCATCTGCTGGGAGGCTGTTGAGCGCCTGCGTCACCCGCAACCAATCCAGGCGCTACCCGCAGTGGCCGTTGCGGTGGTCGGGCTTGCAGTCAACCTGCTCGCGGCATGGCTGCTGATGCGCGGTGAACGGTCACTGAACGTGCGCGCAGCGTTGCTCCATGTGATGGGTGATCTGCTCGGCTCCGTCGCCGCTATTGCAGGCTTGTTGATCGTCTATTTCACCGGCTGGTTGGCCGCCGATCCAATCCTGTCGGTACTCATCTGCGTATTGATTTTGGCGTCGACCCTCAGCATCCTGCGCGAAACGCTTCATGTGCTGCTCGACGGCGTGCCGTCGGGCCTGTCGTTGACTGCCATCGGGCAATGCATCGCGGCGGTGAATGGCGTACGCTCGGTGCACGATCTGCATGTATGGCACTACGGACCAAGTCGCGTCGCGCTATCTGCCCACTTGGTGCTCGACGATTCCGCCGTGTGGCCGAGCGTCCTTGTCGCCGTACGCCAACGCGTAGGAAATGAGTTCGGCATTGAACATTTGACCCTGCAGCCCGAGTTGCAAGGCAACGACCGTTTTCCGCTCGATCGCCTGATCCGGCGGCCCACACCAAAACAAGACTGAGAGGAGCAGCCATGCATCTTGCGCAGGAACTGGTAGCGTATGTCGATCGGCTCGCAACCCTGCCTGATGTATATCTGAAGGTTCGCGCTGCGCTGGACGACCCGGATGTCTCGATAGCCGAAGTCGCAGACGTGATCGCGACCGATCCGTCGCTTACTGCCGCCCTGCTTCGGCTTGCGAACAGTGCGTTCTATGGCTATGCCCGCAAGATCGAATCGATCACCCGGGCGGTCAGCTTGATCGGCCTCGAACAGGTGCATGACCTCGTGCTGGCCACATCGGTCACCGCGATGTTTGCCGGCATTCGCCCGCAACGTATGGACATGGCGCGCTTCTGGCGCGACAGCGTGCGCCGCGGCATGCTGGCGCGCGAAGTGGCACGATCGGTGCGCGGCCTCAGCCCGGAGCGGCTCTTCGTCTCTGGCCTGCTGGCCGACGCGGGCCACCTGGTCATGTACGTCGCCGTGCCCGACTTGATGGCGCTGGTGCTGGACACCCCGCCGAGCGAAGGCGACACCCTCCCGGATGTCGAACGTCGCATCATCGGCTGTGACTTTGCCGAGGTCGGCGCAGCGCTTACCGCAAAATGGCAGTTGCCGGTGACCTTCGGCGTCCTGATCGGATCTCAACTGCAGCCCGAATCTGCCGGCGACAACGCACCGTCGGCCGCCATGCTCAACCTGGTCAGCGCCGTCGCGGCGCAAGCCGGTGGCGCAAGCGAATACGAATACCCGCTTCATCACCGCAGCGAAGCACTCGCGGGTGTCAGCCGCGAGGACGTCGAGGCCACGCTCCCCAGCGTCGAGGCCCAGATGGAGATGATGCTGGCAGTCTTGGCCGCCTGACCCTGCCTGACCGGCGCCACGCAACGTGGCGCCGTTTGCGGCCTGCCCCGCCGTCGGCGCGAACCCGCCGCATACCATCGCTTGATCCACCACAGTTCCGACCTACAATATATTGTGGTTTAATCACGCCTTCCCGTTTTTTGGCACCCCCGCCATTTCCACCTCCGGAGTTCGTCATGAGTCAACGCGAAGCCACCGTATCCCTCGATACATTGCTACCCCAGGAAATCTCGGGCGAAGTGCTGCTTGAGAAGTACGCCAAAGGGTCTGAGCAATCGGTCGAGGACGTACGTCGGCGCGTCGCGCGTGCCTTGGCGGCGAACGAGGCCGAAGATCGCCGCGCCCACTGGGAAGCCAAGTTCGAGTCTGCCCTTGAGGCCGGCTTTGTGCCGGCAGGCCGTATCAACTCCGCCGCCGGCACCAGCCTGGCAGCCACGCTGATCAACTGCTTTGTGCAGCCGGTGGGTGACTCGGTGACCGAGGTCGTCGACGGCCGTCCCGGCATCTACACCGCCCTCGCCGAAGCCGCCGAGACGATGCGCCGCGGCGGTGGTGTGGGCTACGACTTCTCGTCGATTCGCCCGGCCGGTGCGCTCGTTCGCGGCACGCAAAGTCGCGCCAGCGGCCCGGTCAGCTACATGCGCGTCTTCGATCGCTCCTGCGAAACCGTTGAATCGGCGGGCGCCCGCCGCGGTGCCCAGATGGGCGTGCTGCGCTGCGACCACCCGGACATTGAAGCCTTCATCCATGCCAAGGACGAAGGCGATCTCTCCAACTTCAACATCTCGGTTGGCGTGACCGACGTGTTCATGAAGGCCGTGGAAACCGACGGCGAAGTGGAACTCGCACACAAATCGGAGCCCTGCCAGGAGCTGAAGGATGCCGGCGGCTACCAGCGCGAGGACGGTTCCTGGGTGTACCGCAAGATCCGCGCACGCGAGCTGTGGGATCAGATCATGCGTTCAACCTACGATCACGCGGAACCGGGCATCCTGTTCCTTGATCGCATGAACCGCGACAACAACCTGTACTACTGCGAGACCATCGAAGCGACGAACCCGTGCGCCGAACAACCGCTGCCGCCCTATGGCTGCTGCTGCCTGGGTTCGATCAATCTGGTCAAGTTCGTGCGCGATGCCTTCGGCAAGAAGGCGTCGTTCGACTACGAAGCCTTTGGCGAGGTGGTGGAAACGTCGATCCGCATGCTCGACAACGTGCTCGACGTCACCAACTGGCCGCTCGAGAACCAGCATCAGGAAGCCATGAACAAGCGCCGCGTTGGCCTGGGTTTCACCGGCCTCGGCGACGCGCTGATCATGCTGAAGCTGCGCTACGACACCGATGCGGCGCGCGCGATGGCCACCAAGATCTCTGAGTTCATGCGCGATCGCGCTTACATGGCCTCGGTCAACCTCGCGAAGGAACGCGGCGCGTTCCCGCTGTTCAACGCCGACATGTATCTGTCGGGCGGCAACTTTGCGTCGCGCCTGCCGAACGAGGTAAAGGAAAAGATCCGCAAGCACGGCATCCGCAACTCGCACCTGCTGTCGATCGCCCCGACCGGCACCATCTCGCTGGCCTTTGCAGACAACGCCTCCAACGGTATCGAGCCGCCGTTCTCGTACACCTACACCCGCAAAAAGCGGATGGCGGACGGCACGTTCAAGGAATATGCGGTTGAAGATTACGCGTGGCGCGCGTACCGCCATCTGGGCGGCAACGTCGAGAAGCTCCCTGACTATTTCGTGACGGCGCTCGAAATCTCGGCACAAGCCCACAAAGACATGGTAGCGGCCGTCGCACCCTACGTCGATACGTCGATCTCGAAGACGGTCAACGTCCCGGCCGACTACCCGTACACCGACTTTGAAGATCTGTACATGGATGCCTGGAAGGCCGGCCTGAAGGGGCTTGCCACCTATCGTCCCAACAGCGTGCTGGGTTCGGTGCTGTCGGTCGAGCCAAGCAACACCGAGAAGAAGCAACCGCAGGACGTGGTGATCGTTGACCCGAACCGTCGTCTGTCGATCAAGTCCCTGCCTGCGCCAGTTCTTGCCAGCTTGCGCTGGCCGGGTCGCCCCTCGATGCCGGACGGCAACAGCTCCTGGACCTACATGCTTGAGACGCCGCAGGGCGAATTCGGTATCTTCGTGGGCCACATGGAACCCAATGGTGATGCAGTTCCGCGCGGTGCGTTCCCGTTTGAAGTCTGGGTCAATGGCGCGGATCAGCCGCGAGGCCTGGGTGCGGTCGCCAAGACCTTGTCGATGGACATGCGTGCGAACGATCGCGCCTGGCTGAAGCTCAAACTCGACACCCTTGCCCGCTCTGTCGGCGAGCGCTCCTTCGAACTCCCCTTCCCGCCCCATGGCGAGAAGAAGATCGTGCCGGGCGTCGTTGCAGCCTTCGCACAAATCGTCCGCTACCGTTGCGAGAAGCTCGGCGCCTTTGAAGTCGAGGCACCGACGCCCGTTCTGGACGCCGTCTTCAGCCTGCAAGAGCCGAAGACGGGCACCGACGGCACACTTTCCTGGACGGTCGACATCTCAAACCCGGCGACCGGCGAAGAGTTTGTGCTCGGCCTGAAGGAAATCATGCTGCCCGATGGCGTGACGCGTCCTTACTCGATGTGGCTTTCCGGCAACTACCCGCGCGCCCTCGATGGCTTGACGCAGATCCTGTCGCTCGACATGCGCGTCATGGATCCGGCCTGGATTGGCATGAAGCTGCGCAAACTGCTGAACTACCCGGAACCGCTGGGCGATTTCATGGCCTTCGTGCCCGGTACACGTCGTCAGCAGAACTGGCCGTCGACCGTCGCCTACGTTGCACGCCTCGTGATTCACCGCTACGCAATGCTTGGCGTGCTCGACGAAAACGGCTATCCGACGCGCGAGATGGGCATCCTCGAGGCGCCGCGCAACGAACGCGATCCCGAACTGATGCACGGCTCCCTGTGCTCCGAGTGCGGCAACATGTCCGTCATTCGCAAGGACGGCTGCGATTTCTGCACGGCCTGCGGTGCGGTTGGAACCTGCGGCTAACTCCGGCACCCAAACAAAAAAGGTGTGAGTTACAGCATAAGCTGCAGTTCTAACAGCATAAGCCGCATGCTTTCACATCATAATTTGCAGGTAGAAATATGACCCTCAGGCCCATCCAATCCGGATGGGCCTTTCGCTTTTAAGGCGAGTTCATTCGCAACAAGTAAGACGTTTTGCGGCGCTTGATTGAGCGCAATAGCTGCAGAGAGTCTGCCGTCCAGGACTGAGTGTGCGCGACCAATCGAACCACCGACAAAGGAGTCAGGGACGCTGCCGGCGTGGCACGCCGATCAGGGCGGAGTGGTGGCCAGCCCTTCCAGCAGCGGATTCAAGCGGTCAGAATTGCCCGCTGCTAGAAGGCAACTCCTCGTCTTGGCGGCATCGGGCAATGGGGGCAGCGGTCAGAGCAGGCTACCGCTGGGTGGCATCCTCGGCCATAGCGGACATTCGTTACCGTAAGGGACATGTAGCCCATCTTGCACGCGAGAGGACCAGATTTGTCTACCCGACCGAGGACAGTCCACTCAAGTGGTCGCCAGTCCATCGGGGCGCCCACTCGAATGAGGTATACGCGAGAATGAAGCTTCGACCTGGCGATAGTGGTTGTGCTCTCATGATCCTGTTCCTTGATTTCGACGGAGTGCTACACCCGCTCAACAAGGCGGAGAAGTTCACTAGGACGCATCTACTGGATACCTTTCTGGCCGCGCAATGCGACGTAGAGATCGTCCTATCGACGAGCTGGCGCCAGATATTCCCCTTGGCTGTGCTGCGTTCAAAACTCTCTGCCACGATTGCCGAACGTGTGATTGGAGCAACGCCGATCTTTCCGCGGGCAGCGCTGGAGCCGGCACCGACCGCCGTGCGTGAGCGCGAATGTCGGATGTGGCTTGACGCCAACGGACGAACGGACGCCGCATGGGTCGCATTGGATGACGAGCCCACGTTGTTTGCGACGCGAGAGCGGGTGATTGTTTGCGACTCAAGGGTCGGCTTGATGCCGGAGAGTATCGAAGCGTTGCAAAAACACTTTCGTACGTCGTGAGGGGCCGCTTTTGCAACCTAGCGCCCATCATTCCGTTTCATAAATTGCAAAGGCCGCTATGGCCGACGACAAGTCGGACGATGCAAAGAACTCTGTTGGTCCGTGCGCGGCTAAGCGCCAACGCCTAGAGCTCGGTGTCAGCGGGCAGTCAGCCTTCGGCGCGAACAGGGATCATTCGGCAAAGCGGCCGTTCACCCGTTCAAGATCGCGCCCTCCACCGCAAGTCATGTCGTCGAGCACTGCAAGGACGGATCCGGCTCCGCGTCCAAGAACGCCTGCGGAAAGTTGCGTCCGTAGAAGTTGTCGACCGCCTCATGCTCCAGCCGCATAAATGCGCGGAAGCCCGGCACCACCACCAAGCCCAAGGCAACGATCCCGCCAAGCAGCCCAAATCCGGTGAACACGGTAGCAACGGAGGCATGCAAGAGCGCGGCCCCGGCGAGCGCAGGCCCGATCATCCCGGCGATGTGGGTGGTCGTCACCGCACCAGCGACCATCCGTGCCCGATATGCCTGCGGCCGTGCCAGCATCCGGTGGGTCAGTCCCACCAGCACCATTGCAGCGTTCATAAAACCTGCGATCACGAATCCTGCAACCAGCCAGAGTCCGTTCGTTGTCAGCCCGGCGAGAGCAAGCGCAGCACCTTGCACGACAGCCGCGCCCACTCGCGTACCAAAGCGGCCGAAGCGGTTGATCATCCAGTGTGATCCGCCAAGTGAGCCCAGGAGCATGCCGAGCGACAGGCCCGCCTCGCACAGACCGAGCCATGTGCCGGACAGGCCAAGCGACTGCACCTTCAGGGGCACCAGTATCGTGAAGGTCGGGAACAGGAAGATCCATGACAGGAAGTTCACGAGAATCCAACCGCGCTCCATAGGAATGCGCCAATTCGCCCGCATGCCGGCGACCAAGTCGACTCGCCACCTTCTTTTATGCGCATGCGGTCGCACACCCGAGGGGAGATGGCGCGCCGCCGCCGCCGCGCATGCCAACAACGCAGCATTGAGCCAAAGCGTGATGGCCGTTCCAACCGCGCCCAGCACGACGCCACCGATCGCGGGGCCGACCATTCGGCCGGTCGCTTGCGCTGTCTGCTGCAGCGTCATCGCACGCGACAGAAGCTGCGGCTGGACGAGTTCGGTCGAGAAACTGCTGACCGCCGGCAGCAGCGCTGCCATCGCAAGCGCGGGCACGGCGCCAAGCGCAATCAAAACGCCCAGCCGGTAATAATGGATGGACGCCAGCGCGGCAACGCCCATGGACGCAATTGTGAACGCCACGAGTGCGCCAAAGATCAGCTGCCGCTTGGGCAACCGGTCACCGAGCGGGGAGAGCAGCGGCATTGCGACGAGCGCAAAGGCCGAGGTCACAGCCCCATACAGTGCCAAGTCGCGGGCTCCGCCCTCGCTGGCGATCCACCATGGCATGGCCACCTGTCCCACCATCAGCGCGAGCAGCGTTAGCGCGTCGCTCATCAATAGCCGGTGGAAATCTGAACCGAGCGCGGAGAATCGATCGAACAAGCTGAGACCCATGGTGAGTTAGGAAACCGAACTGGCTGGATGAGAGTGTATGAGTACTTGCCTGCCGGCTTGCGCCCGTTCGGGAGGCTACGGCCGACATGGCATCGACGTGACTGTTGGTGAGCGCGATGGGAGGGCAAGCGGACTTGGCTAAACCGGCCAGAAACGGACATTTGCACATGACCGGTTTCGGGTAGTCTTCCAGCAGTACCTGCCAGTCAAAAATCGCACATTGTCCAACTATGCAAGCCGAGTATCTTGCCCGTCTTAGTGAGCCAGTCCAACAACTCGTCCTCGAAGTGGAGGAGCGCGCGGGTGTTGAAATCAAGGTATGTCTCGACCCGAAGCAGAATGACGGAGGAACCACCGGTCAGGGAAAACTCGCAGTCATCATCAATGCCCATAGCATTCAACTCTTTGCACCGACCAACGGATACTTTCCAGATGGAGCGGTTCGACATGAAGTGCTGCATGTGCGGCGGTTTCATGTTGATGGAGTCCCAAAGCTGGCTCTAGCCGATAACGAAGAATGGGATGAAGACTTTTCTGATGCGCTGGGCGCTCTTGATAATGCCATTGAGCACGTCGTTATCGTTCCTGAGGAACTTCATTTTCATCCAGATCGACGCAAGCATTGGGAAACGGTGATGCAGGATGTCTGTTTGGCGCTTCCCAATGTCCCTGAGGGTGAGCGGCGCCTCGCGGTCTGTCTTCACTGGACATTCTTGCGTCATGTCTTGCCTGACGCGCTAGCGGTTGAGATCGTAAGGAGTTTTGCGAAGCAGCATTCATTGTTGGAATTCGCCGACCACTTTGCTGATCGGTTCAAGTCTGTAGTGGCTAGCAAGGAAGAGCTTTTGCGCTTCCTTTTCCTTACCTTCCCCGATATCCCCAGAAACCGTGCGGCTTTGGAATACATAAACAGTATGACGGGTACTTGCCAGAAGCCCATTCCATAGATCGACCACGGCAAGTAGATCGATTCCCAAAGCTACGCCCAATACGACAGTAAGCACTCCCGTGAGTGCGTCCCCGCTAGCGCTTAGCGGGGACGTTTGGCCGACCGTTATCCGACGCAAATGTTCGCTGCGCCTTGCTGCGGCAATGGGGCAGATACGCGCGACCATGGGATTTCAAAGCTGACGTTCGCGTGCCCCATGGGGCACGATTCCATGGATGTCTGCTAGGTCCAAGGTCCGGGAGTGGGGCGTCGGTTTGTCAGAGGGGCTCTCAGGCTTCAGCCCAGTAACCGACATTTCGTCGGCCTGAGCCGACATTCATGCGATCGCGCTCCGGGAGCGTGCGACCGTCGGCTTTGACTTCGCATGATCACGAGGATTCGACCCTCAGCAAACGGTTGGGGAATAGCAAACCGGACGTCCAGGCACAGGGCGGATGAGCCGTGGGCGTAACCCGCCTCTCCGCAGTTCAAGGCTCACCAACCCTTGGTTCGGCGCGTCGAACCGACCAGCCCTACAAGGCTTGAATGACGCCCAAGCGTCGATCAGCGTGCCATCCACGGCGAAGCGATTGGACGAGAGCAACTTGTCCTGGCGTGCCAGACGCACCACTTCGTCGAAGAAGCGCAGAACGATTTGGGCCTCGACCGGCCGCTCACGCAAGCGACTGAATTTCGACTGATCCAACCCCCTTGTCGTCCAGCACCAGAAAAAACCACCGAAACAGTAGGGCGTAATCGCGTTGCTCGCAGAACTGCCTATCCGAGCGCACTCGTAGGCACCCCCGGCAAGTCTGCCCGAGTGGATTGGCAGGCAGCCCCCAGGGTGACCTATTCCCACCAGTGTCAGTGGATTTGACACACAGCTTTGATCATTTCGCGAAAGCCAGGTGGAATCGTAGGTGGCGCCGTTCTTGCTTTGCCGGGCAACGTCACCCTCACACGACAACTCTTCAGGGAGGTCGCGTGTCTCCGCCCATTGAGTGCCTGTTTCCATGGTCAGCAGTCTGCGCAATCGTTCGTCGACGCGTCACTTCGATAGGGTGTGCGCGAGGCTCTGCGGCTGCGTTCGCGGCCATCTTCGTCGCCATGGCATCGGCTGGCGAGTCCCCCCAAACCGGCTCGGCGAGCCAAGAACTTGCACCCTACGCCGCAAGCTGCGGCGGTAAGAGCGAGTGCGGCGTCACTGACCAACTGGAAATCAAGCCGCTCGGCGCAGCCAAGGCGCTGCAGTCGGTGTGCATTCACTTCACCGGGGTCAGTTGCACCGCACAGGAGGCAATTCCGGTCTACAACCCCGATCCAGCGCACCCGGTCTCGGCGATGATTCCGCTCTCCCCGTTGGTGGAACGCTGGCTCAAACGGCACGAACAGGTGCTGCGCGATTCGCCTCGAGCAAGCCTGCCAGTCAATCTCGATCTGACCGACGCTGATCGCAAGGCCTTCACGATTGGGTTTTCGCTGAACATCTCTGCCCTGTGGAGCAACGGCGCCCTGCCACTGCGCATCACCTCGGCCAATTGCCAGCCGAACAACGTTTGTCGTTTAGGCCGCGATCTCACGCTGCAGGTTCCGCAACTCACCACTTGGGCGCTCGCGACCAAGAGCGACCCCGCCAAGCTGAGTTTGATATTGGGCAACACGAAGATGCCTGGCGTCGCCCGCTCCCCTGGACAAGGGACGCTGAGCTTCCGGCTCGAACGTCTGCCCAACGAGGCCGACAGTATGCGGGCCTGGAATGCTGTGATGTCGCAGGTACTGGCAGACGACCAGCATTCCATCCGTGTGAGCGTAGCGGACGACAAGGGAACGCTGGCCCAATCGGACCGTAACGCCCACTTTGAGGTGTCTTCATACCGACTTGTGTGGAGCCTACTCATCACCGCGATAGCCGTCTGTTTAGTCGCTTTGCCGAGCCGGCATTTCGGTTGGGTGTTTGTTCGGGACAGCTACACCCTGCCTGAAGACGTGATTGCCAGGCGCGAGATGCCGTATAGCCTCGGTCGCAGCCAGATGCTGTTCTGGACCGTAGTGGTGATTCTCGCGTCGAGTCTTGTCGGCTTGTCGACCGGCGACTGGCTCAGTTTCAACGAATCGACTTTGATCCTAGTGGGAATCGGCACCGGGACCGTGCTCGGCTCAGTGTCGACCGGCATGCCGCCGGTCCTGGAGAAGCTGGTTGAGGACTTCCGGGCAGCGGTGAGTGCCAATCCCCCCGACACAGCGGCGATCGGCGCGGCCCGTCAAGCGCTGCGCAACGAACTATGCAGCAGTGGTAACTGGTTCGCCGACGTGTTATCGGACTACGGCGACGACAAAGGACTCCATCGCATACAGAGCCTGCTCTTTACCGTGCTGATCGGTGGCTTCTTTGTCGTGCAGTCCTACCTACACGGTGCGATGCCCGATCTGTCGCCCAACGTATTGGCCCTGCTCGGAATCAGTGGCGGGGCCTATGTGGGCTTTAAGCTGGCGGGCCAATAGTCCTTAACGTGGCAATCACGGGATCCTGCAGAAGGGCATACCATGGACGGAATTGGCGAAGTGAGCACGACGTACGGCGCAGTGGCAAGGCTACGATCAGCAGTTGTGTGCGCGTGCGTGGCAGTGACGTCGTTAGCCGGATGCGCGACACCGCTGTTCTACGACGAGAACAGAGACAAGCAGGGCCAGGACCTCAAGAAGGCTGTTGCGGAGGCCAAAGTCGCCGACACGGTCGGAGGACTGGAGAAGTCATTCTCCGACATGGCGGGTTTGGAGGAAACGCGAGCAAGGGACCGGGCGGCCTACTTGTTCGATCGGGAATTGCAGATTGTGTCGAAGGCCGAGAATCTGGCATCGAAGTACGACTCGGGCAAAGGCACGACCGACGGGCTCTACACCGTGGTTGCTGCGCGGCTGAAGGACTTGATGGGCAAGACGCGGACCACCGACGACCAAAAAGCCTACAGCGCAATCAAGGCCAAGATTGAATCGAGGCAACGCACGCTGGACCAGTCGCTCACCGTCTTCCTCGGCACCACCGGACATCGCTTTGATAGTTGCCAGGCGGTGTACAAGCAGTTAGCCGACCCGGCTCAAAGTGACAACCAGCCCTCCACTGAGTTTCTGGAATCGTTTCCTGCTGACCGACGTGAGCTCGCGCGTTTGAAGTTCCCCGAGGTCGTGGATAAGTGCAAGGAGATCGATGACGCTTTGAAGGAGCGCAGCGAGTTCTTCGTCGCTGACACCGAACCCCGTCTCATGACGTTGCAAACGCGCCTGGATGAGTTGCAAAAGGAACTTGGCGACTACGACCGCGACTTGAACGCCGCTCGAGCGAAGCTCAAGGCCGATCAGAAGGCCGCTAGCACGCCGGCTGAGGGACCGGGCACGCTGGAGAAGGTGGAAGATCGTGCCAAGCGGCTCGGTGAGGTTGTCAGTTCGCTGGCTGAAGGCGTGAGGGCCGTATCTGACGCTGGCGAGCACGCGCTCGCGGTCGAGCGGCTGGCTCGACTCGAAGGCTTATTGCACGCGATCGCGGGCACGCCTACCGATGGCAAGGTTGCGCTCAGTGAAGATGATCGCGTCGCTGTAGCCATCATCCGCGACCTGCCGGCATTGGCCGACGAGGCGGACAAGCTCATGAAGGACGCAGCGCGGCCTCGATTAATCCCGTTTGTGGCAGCGGTGGAACAACAAACCATCGTCGTGCGCGGTTTTGAGGCGGTACGTGCGGCGAAGGTCAGGCGCATGGACGCAGTTCGCAGACAAGTGGCCGCCGTGATGGACGAGGTCGATGCACTCGTTCGCGTGCTCGCCGAACTCGACTGCGAGCCCACCTGGCACAAGCGTTCAGTCGGCGCATTGCTGGCCGATCTAAAGGGGCAACAGCGCGTCCGGTTCCTGCTGGCGCTGGCCGTCTACGCCGATGAGGTGAAGGCGTATCGGGTTGAGGGCGCCGCTTTGGCCGCCCGCGTCAATGCCATCGCCTACGACGAAGGACTGATCCGGTCGAAGTTTGCGGCTGCGCAGTGGGACGCTCTCATCAACATGATGGCCACGGTCCTCGCCGACTATCACGCGGCGGGCATCAAGAAGGCCGACCTCGCGGAGTTCTTCAAGGCGCTGGGTTTAGTGACTATTGGCGTAGGGGTGGCTCAATGAACGCACGACGAACGCTTTCGGGTCTGATGCTCGGTCTCAGTTTGCTCGCCGTCATTGGGTGCTCGACGCCCAAGCCGGTTCTTGATCTCGCGGGTCAAGGCTCGGCGAGCGTTGGGTTAGCGGAGGCTTCCCTGCGCGACTACATCACCCTGTCGAATGTGCAACTGACTGCGCGCATGGAACTCATGCGGTCCCAGGTGCGACAAGAAGCGCGCAACGACGGCAAGCGCGAGATTGACCTGTATCTCGCTGAGCAGGCGGGGTTGAAACCCAACGACGAGGCCGCGGTGCGCATTCGTCAGCTGGGCGACGATCACCGGCGCCTGCGCGAAGGCACTGCCACGGCGTTGCAAGACATCAATAAGCGCTTCACCTTCGACGACGCGAGTCTGCCGCAGGTGCCGACCGAGAAGCTGGCAGCTGCGAAGAAGGGATTCAGCGTGTTGGCGCAGGAATTGTCCCCTAAAGAGTGGGTGGAACTCTCTGTTGGCTACGCGCGCGAGATCAAGACGGGCGTGGACAAGATCACCCACCCGCCGAAACCGTAGCCGGCAAACTATTTGGAGGTGATGCGCGATGAGCCTTGATACAGACACCATCGAAAACGCCGACGAAGCATCGAGAGCCGAAACCGAGCGCTATGAGAAGGCCTACCGCGAAACGCGGCGTGTCCTGGACGAGTCCATAGAGGCTCTCGCCATCCTGGAGGAGCTTGAGGTGGATGCTGATATGCGCTTCCAAATATCGCAAAAGCGGGAAGCGCTAGAAACGGCGCGCACGGACCTTTGCAGCGCGAACATTGCTTTCCACACGGGCAAAGCGACAATGCGCCCGCCGCCGCCGCCGCTTGTTAATGAGATTCAGGCGTTGTCGAAGCAAGCCGTCGAACTTACCGTCGAGAAAGCCTCGGCAGAGGCTGTGCTCAAACTCGCGACGAGTGCGTTGAATAAGTTCGCCGAAGTGCAGACCATCTGACTCTCCGCATTTACAGATCCAATCGCTCAAATGGATGCATGCCGAGACCGAGTTGAGCCCGCATAGGTCACACTGAAAATGCCGGCACAGTTGACTAACGTGTCCGGCAATCGCTGAGCACCGTGCTGGTCGTGCTCAACGCCGACGGGCTCCCGCCGGCCATCAACGGTCGTTGGTTAAGAGCTGCTTCCATGCATCCAGTCCTCCATGCGAAGCATGTCAGTGAGGCCCGGATCGGAAACCATGGCACCTCGTCAATTGGGCGGACGCCATGAAGACACATTTCGATCCGCAGCTAAAGGCCAACCTTTCAACGGGCGACCAAGAAGTCGCGGGCTTTGTCCACCGTGGAGAACTCGCTGGCTGGCGCTCATCACATCTCAGCGGAGGGAAAGATGCGAGCAAATGCGTGCCGACGTCGGCCGGCGGGGCTGGCGCTGAGGATCCAGCCGATCCTCGCCGCCTGCGTGTCGGCCTGCAGCCTGAGCATAGCCCTGGCCCACGTCGCCGAACCCACCTGGTGCGTTGGACAAGCGCCAAGCTACGCAGACGTAGCGTCGGCCGCCCTGCTGCTGCAGGCAACGCAAGACGCTTCCCGTGGTGAGAACGATTCAGCACTCGGGCGCCTGTGCACCGCATACATGCGACGCGACGTGCAGCGTGACCCCCAAGTGGCGGGCAACGTCGCCAATTTTGCGGGGACGATCCTGTTTCGCGGTCCGGGCAACCTCGACGCGGCGATGGCGGCCTTCCGGGATGCCATCTCGCACACCGATGTGCGCCGTCACCCGAGCGAGGCAGCGACGGCACACGTCAACCTGGGAAACGCCTTCTATCGAAGGGGCGCCTATCCCGACGCACGCCTGGAGGTGGACACGTCCGGCCAGATCGCCAACACCATTCCCAACGCAGACCTTCGAAACGCCGTCCTCGCCACGATCGCCATCAAGCGTGGCCTGCTCGCGGAAGCCACCGATACCGTGGAAGCCGCTGCCGCGCAATACCAGGACGCGCTGAGGCTCGCCGCGATGGTGTCCGACCAGGCCGAGCCCAACGTGCGCGCCGCTGCGACGAACACCCGTGGCGAAGCGATGCACAACCTCGCCGGACTGCAGTCGACCACGGGGCGCTACGCCGAAGCCATTCGCAGCTGGCTCGAACTGCGCGACTGGGCGCGCGCCAACCGCTCCGACGTGACGGAGTACTGGGCGACGTATTCTCTCATGACGGCCTACCAGGATCTGGAGCGCCACCGAGAGGCCCTCGCGCTGGCACCCGCACTTGACGACTTGCAGCGACGGTCGCCGGACGCAGGGCTCAGGGCCAGCACCCAGATGGCGCGCGCCCGCTCTTTCTATGCGTTAGGCCAGCTCGACGCCGCCATGCCTCCGTTGAAAGAGGCTGCCAGCTACTTCGCTGACCAGCGGATGGTCAACGAACTCGCCCAGGCACTCAATTCGATGGGGCTGTTGGCCATGTCGCAAGGGCGTGCAGCGCAGGCGCGGGAAGCGTTCACGCGCGCGCTCGAGGGCCGGCTCGTGCTCAAGGATCGTGTCGGCGAAGGACTCACGCTCAACGCCTTGGCGGACCTTGCGTGGAGAGAAGGCGACGCCGATGCAGCGGTGGACTTACTGCAGCAAGCCGTCCAGGTCTTGCAAGCCACGCCTGCACCGCTGGTCTATGCCCGTGCGTTGGGCTCGCTCGGGGTCGTCCTGCAGGACCAAGGAAAGAAGCAGCAAGCGCGCGATGTGCTCGAACGCGCGGTCGACCTGCTGTGGCGTTACCGGGCGGTTCGTCAGTCGTCGCTCCTCGGCGCCAACGAGAACGATCACGTGCGGCCGATTTACAACGCGCTCTTGCAGGACTATCTTGCAGACGGCGACGACAAGCGGGCGCTGAGCATCGCGGAGCAGGTGCGCGCCGCCGGCGTGCGCAGCGATGCCAGTGTCAGTCCGGACACGGCACTGCGCACCGCAGGCGACCGATACTCGAAGGCGCTCGCGCGAGCGCGCGACAGGGTGTTCAGGGCCATGAGGTCCCAAGAGGAGGAGCCCGGTCCCGCTGCGGAGCAGGCCGTCGCCGTCGCACTGCGCGAGATCGACGCGGCCGTGGCGCAACTCGAACTGGCCTTGCCTGCTGAGCAGCGCAAGGACAGCGGGTTTCCGGTCCTGCTATCTTCCGTCCAGCGTGCCCTGGGGTCGTCGCGGGCCCTGCTCCTGTACCACAAGACCGAGGACAGCTGGCTCCTTTTCGCGGTGACCGATGGTTCGATCAAGGCCATCCCTCTGGAAATCAAGCCGCCGGTCCTCTCCGGCCTCGTGACCTCCTTCCGGGAGTTCTCTTGGGACGACGGCGCTGTGCCACCGGAGCTGAAGGCGCTTTACGCGGTGCTCATCAAGCCTGCAATTCCCAGCGTGGGCACTCGGGACCTGATCGTCGTGCCGTCGGCCGAACTCAACCAGGTCCCCTTCGTCGCTTTGCACGATGGGCAGGACTACGTTGCCCAAACAAGGTTGGTCACCCAGGCCCTCGGCGTAGGACACGCCCTGCAGTTGCTCACCGCAGGACTCCCGGTCCATGACGCACGGGGTGTGTTCCTGTCGGCCGCGGCGGTCTCCACGATGCCGGCGCTGTCCCATGCCGACGCCGAGGCCAGGTACGCCGCGGACAAGTTGCCGAACTCGAGGGTCGCCCTAGATGCCAGCTTGCAGACCTACTTCTCCCTTGCCCCTGGCGCCTCAGTCATCCATATCGCGGCCCATGCGGTCGCGGACACCGCCCATCCACTCCTGTCGCGCATCGTCCTCATGCCCGCGGGCCTGGGAGACGGGTTGCTATCGGTGAGCGACATTCGTCGCGCACCGCTGAACGCACGACCGCTCGTCGTCCTTAGCGCATGCGAAAGTGGAATTGGCCGAGTGCGCTCCGACGAGTCGGTACAGGCGCTTTCCAGCGCCTTCTTGCAAGCGGGAGCCGACGCCGTAATCGCCAGCCTCTGGTTGGTCGACGATGCATCGACTTCCTCGCTCATGGGCGACTTCTACGAGGCGCTCGCCAACCGAATGGCCCCGCCACTGGCGCTACGCGCTGCCATGCAGCGTGCCATGAAGCGCAACCCGCACCCCTTCTACTGGGCTGCCTTCACCTACACGGGACCATTATGAAACGCAACCGCCCGCTGCGCCGTCCCGCCGCCAAGAAGACGGCGGCGGACCGAGACCAGGCGTTGAAGGACTATTCGGCCGCCGTCGACGCCGTGGAGTCCACGGTCACCACCGGCTCGGCGTGGACGTTGGCCATCTCTCGCACGCAGCTCGCCGAACTCCTGCAGGAGGAGAAACCGATGGACCCCGAGGTGGATCTCGAGCCGGTCGCCGCACTGGACGAGCGCGCCAAGACGGCCTTGGGTCGCATGACCGGCGACTCTGCCAAGGTGTTCGAACGATTGCGCGATGCGCGCGACGTCGACCTTAAGCAATGGTGGTGGACGCCGACGGTCTGGGTGGGCACGACCAACGAACCGCTGTGGCTGCTGGTGACCGCCGCATGCTGGGGCTTGGCGCTTACGTTAACCTCGGACACGATTAACCGCTGGCTGGTGGGCGGACCGGACTGGACTAGCGCCATCGCCATCTTGATCCAGGCCTTCGTGGCGCTCTTGGGGGGGGCCGCATTCGTCGAGTGGGGCCGGCGGTGGCTGCTGTCCTTGGCCGCCCTGACCAGGCAAGCAATTGGACGCCGGCACCAGCTCGCACTTGCCACGACCATTGTGGTCCTGGCAACCGCCATCGGCGTGCGTGCATCGCTGCCCCGCATCGCGGAGTTCTACCAGGTCCAAGGACAAGCCCATTTCAAGCAGGGACGGCTCGCGAGCGCCTTGGAAAGCTGGCGCCGCGCGTCGTCACTGGACCCTGATTCGTGGTCCTTGCGCTACCAGCTGGGATCGGTGCTCGAACGCCTGGCTGACACCGACAAGGCGATCGCGGAATACCGGCTTGCCGCTGCCTCCCCCGAGGCCCCGGCTTCCGTGCACAATAACCTCGCGCGCCTGTACTTTGCGCAGAAGAACGACCCCACGTCCGCCTTGGCGTTGCTGGAACCCACCCTCAAAGCGTATGGCAAGGAAGACGAAACCCGGTATCGCCTGCTGGTGAACCGCGGAGCCTCCTACCTCTCGCTCAAGTTGCCGGCCCTCGCGAAATTCGACGCGCTGGCGGCCCTACAGCTTGCCCAAAAGCAGCACTGGGCGTCCGCACCGAGTGCCTCCTGCTTGCTCGCGCTGGCGTCGAGCTCAGTCACGTCGGGAGACGTGACGCCCTGGGCGCCATGCCTCTCCTCATCCGACCACGACGAGGTCAGCGATCCGCGCTGGCTCGCCACCGCGCGCGAACAACTCCTGAAGGCCAAACCATGAAACTCGTGGCGTGCGGCGCTTGCCTCCTGGCGGGACTTCATCTTTCTGTGCCGGCTGTTGCTGCCGGCGTTGTTTCAGCGGTGGCAGGGCAGGCCTCGGTTCAACGAACGGCGACCGCGGCTCCGGTGCCATTGCCGGTCGGGGCACAACTCAACGATGGCGATATCGTGCGACTGCTGCCCGGATCGTTCGCCGAGGTGGTGTGCGGGGACGAGCAGCGAGTCACGATTCGCGATGCGGTCCAGGTGTTCGCGTGCAAGGCGGCGGGGAACCTCGTCTTCTCTTGGAATGGCAAGGACCTGCCGAGCCCCAGGGCCGAAACGCGGGTGCTGATGCCGGCAGGCACGCAGGTGCTCGATACTCGACCGTCCATCCGCTGGACCAAGTTGAACGCGACCCGGCAGGTTCGTGTCGTCGTCCGCGGAGGCGACATTCGCTGGGAACGCCTAGTCCATGACACCGGCAAGCTGGCGTACCCAGCGGACGCACCGCCGCTTGCTCGAGGACGTGCGTATCGCGTGCTCGTCTTGGACCCGGATGCCGATCAAGACATCGCCTCGGGTTCCCTCAACTCGGGCTTCAGGGTGCTCTCAGATGTCGAGGCGCAGGCTACATCGCAACTCTTCAAGGACTTGGATGCCCGGGAGGGGTTGCGGCCACTGGACCGGTTGCACTTGGGCGCGCGGGCGCGCCTGCTCGCCGGGTTGAACGCTGATACGATCGAACTGCTCGAGCCCGCCGCGACGTCCGCGACCGCAACCGCAGCGACGCTGTCACTGCTCGGAACCGCGTGGCGACGCACCGGATGCCTCTCATGCGCCCTGCCTATCCTCGAGCGCGCCTATACCGCAGCAACCACCAATGGCGACGAATATACCGCCGAGGAATCGGGCACGCTCCTCGTGGAGATATATCGGAAGCAGAACCGAACAGCAGACGCCAACGTAATTGAGAGACGCATCGCAGGGGGCCGCTGAGCGCGGGGCAGCCCCTGGCCGAACTGGCGGCCGACCGGTCGAGACCGTGGGATCCCGGCTGCCGTGAATGGCGCGCTGCGTCAGGCGTTGTGGTCCGACCCGCGCAGTGTCCGTGCTTCTGAGTGGGCGACAACGCTGGCCACATGCTGCTGCATCAGGCGGTACAGAGTGGTCTGCTCAAAGCGGTGGCGCTGATAGCGAGCGGGGCGTCAACCGGCGCCCGTTGGGGCCGCCCGCCGATGTTTGCCCTCTTGTGCGGCGCTTCCAACGGGGCCTACCTGCGGGTCCGAACGGCGGCTTTGCGGCAACGAGCTCAGAATAACGGACGACTCTTGTGGGTCGGATCCTCGCGCCCACGAGATTTCAAAGCCGACGTTCGCGTGGTCACGGAACACGATTACGTGAATGTCGGCTAAGGCCGAGAAGATGCCGCACAGATTCTTCGATGTGGTGATCGCTGCTGCGGCACTACTACTGTTGGCGCTCGGTGTCGGAGCAACCGAAATTCAATAACGGGCGTTCGCAATCCCTATCCGTAACAGCGGTTAGCTGCGAGTGAGATAAGTATCCAAGTAATCGAGGACCTCAACTAGACCACCGTCTCTTTGGATCATCTGGCGCGGGGATTGGCCGCCGAAACTTGTGACCGGAGCATCGAACCACGATCGAGCGGCACCGTCCTGGTCACCAACAAGCGCCACAAGGGAACAGTACATCTGCACCACTTGAACGGAGGTATCCCACGGTTTGGTTCCGACTCGCAGTCCGCTACCGTGCCGTTCCATCCGCGTAATCGTTACAGCGCTCATGCCGATTACGGAGCCGAGTTCAGTGCAGGAGATCCCGAGCCGCACTGCGGCTTCAAACAAGGCCCTCGTGAGCGCGCGGCCCTGATCCGCAGTGGCGGAGATTTGACCGAAGTCTTCTTCCATTGCCCCTCCTGTCGTGCAAATGCAAATCGAGTGCCACACGATTAAACGCCGTCCTTCCGACGACTAAGAAACGCAGATAAGAATATAAGCCCTGCCAGGCCATCCGCTGCTTGAGGCGCTCACGCTCGAGTGGCGCAATCTGTTCAAGATGAATGCTGTTCATGGCACAGCAGCTATTGAGAACAATGTCGCCGGTCTCAGCGACGCAGGTAAGCTTCTGCGCGCTCATCCAGCCGCTCTTTGATCTTTCGCCAATCTGGCATATGCCTGTCCAGCATCGAGTAAAAGGCCGGGCTGTGATTGTGGTGCTCTAAGTGGCACATCTCGTGTAGCAGCACATAGTCAATGGCCTCACGCGGCGCCTTGACCAAGCATGGGTTCAATGTGATACGCCCTGAAGGTGAACAGCTTCCCCATTGGCGCTTCATGAACTGCAGCCGTACAAACGGCAGTTCACGAACCCATCTCAAAGGCTCGGCAATTACAGGCAAGCGTTGCGCGAACACCTCACGGGCACGTTGCCGGTACCACGCATCGAGAGCTGATCTGATCATCGCTGGGTCGTGCGTTGGCACCACTGCGGTTATGAATGCTCCGCGCATACGAACCTCCGCCAAGGCTTCAGGAGTGACGATCACCTTCAGGCGGTAGCGTCGTCCCAAGTAGTGCAAGGACTCGCCGCTAACGTAGCTTTCAACGGACTCTTCGCTCAGTGCAGCAAAGGCGTCGTCGCCCAACACCAGGCGTATCGCCCCGAAGTAGGCTTTGGCATGCGGCTTATCCGCCAGCGCATCCGGCACGCCTGGCGTTGCGCGCGAATCCAGCTTCTCCTCGAAGGATTTGAACAGTGCGTACTGTTTGAGCGGATGATCGAACATTGCTTCTGCTTCGGCGATTGCCTGCCGCAGGAGTTCTCCGAACACTTTCTGCGCATAGGGGTCGTCGGCAAGTTCTTGCTCGATTGTCTTGCGCACGCGGGTGCGGATCATGTCCGTCTCGTTGCGTGTTTTTTCGTCGGACCAGTCCTTTGGCTCCTCGGGCTGCCCCAACTGGTGAACCAGATAGACACCCTCGGGCTCACGCACTTCGGTACCGATGACCTGTTTATCGACCAGCTTGCGGATCTGTTCCTCGTAGATGCTGTAGTCCACCGTCTCCATGGCATCGCGCCGTGCTGTCTGGCGCAGCTCTGTAAAGAAGCGAAGGTCATTTTTGTAGCGGGCGATGAGTTCCTCAGAGAAGCTTTTGAGCTTGATGCGGCTGGGCGCGACTACTTCGATGTAGTGGCGTTCACGCATGCTGACGCTGACCACATTCAGGGCAGCACCGAGTTCTTCGAGCTGCAACATGCCGCCAAGTACCAAAGTGACGAGCGGATCAAGATCGAGCAACTCTGGGTGCCTGCAGCGATGGTTCTGGAGAGTGCGGCTAACGACAAGCAGAGCGAGGAGTTCGTCATCCTGCGGCAGGAAGCCCGTCACCGCCTGCTCGAAGGCAAGGACATTCTGGTCTTTTCAAAGCCGCAAGCCCTGATGGATTGGCTGGTTCCGAAGCTCAAGGAGCGCGGAGAGGCTGCAAGTGCTCGTGACCATCTGTTCGTCGATGCAGGAACGCTCGTGCCCGGATTCAGCCTGGCGGCTGACGGTGCCGAGTTTTTTTGCCACTCGCCATTCATCGAGCACTGCGAGGACGGCGACATCATCCGGAACTCTGCCGCTCTGGTATTCAACGTGCGCCTTCAGGCTGGTGCCGAGACGTTTGACTACCTTGAGATCGGTGATGCGCACTGGGAAGACCTTGAGGAAATCGTACGCATCACGAAGTACCACAAGAACGACGACCGCCTGGCCTGGGACTTGATCAACATTCCCCATCACTGCAGCTATCTGTCGCTCAGCGATGAAAAGGGCGAGAAGGAGACCGAGCCCAAACCGAGGGTCAAGGAGGTGCTGCGGGCTGGCAAGCGTGATGCGTACATCGTCAGTTGCAGCAAGCCGGTCGTTGATGCGAAGGAGTCTTACGACCAGATTCAGCCTCCCCACATCCAGGCTCGCAAGGCCTATGAGCGATACCTGAAGGAAGTTGGTGGCCGCAAGTTCCTGGTGACGATGGAGGAACCCAACGCCACCAAACCGGAACCCCTGGTGTTCGATGTAACCGCCAATGGCGTGTCATGGACGAAGGCGGCACCGGTTGGAGCGCCCGCCATCATCACCAGCCGCCCGTCGCGAGCCGGATGATGGCTGAAGAGTTCCACGAGCTTGCTGAATTCGGGGAGGTCGCTCGCCCCGATTTGCTCACCCTGCGTCGCGCTCAAGCCCTGGTTGCTGCTGTGCGTGACGCAGCCGACTATGCGCTGGTGCAATTGCTGTCGCGTGACATGCCGGGCGTTGGACGCTTGGAAGCCTTGGTCGTGGACGTTGAGTGCGACGGAGTTCCGTCCAGGAACCCGGCGGGTATTCAATACCGAGAGCGCCTTGCCCTTTGTGTGCCGGAAGACAATAAAGCACAGGTCGAAGTGTTGGCGCTGCGCAAATCGTTTCCTGTTTTGATACATCAGAACAACGGCACGCGCGATGGGGTTGCGAGCCTGTGCCTCTACTTCGAGCCGACACCAACCGTGCTACGGACGTGGACGCCACAGCGATTTCTGCGCCGCATTCAGTGGTGGCTGGAGCAAAGCGCCAAGGGCGAACTGCATCCGGCTGACCAGCCTGTGGAGCATCTTTTCTTCGCCTCCAAGTTCGAGCTTGTTTTGCCGGGGAACGTCGATGCGCTTCGGAATGCCGGCGTAAAAATGGCCGTCGTTCGGGGGCCTGCAAGGCCGGACGGTGGGGGAACCGTATTCTTAAGGCCTGCCAGGGATGGCGGCAACGCACCGACGACCCTCGCATCGCACATCGACCTGACGCTGCCACCAGTGGTGCAAGGTTTTGTTGAGCGTGACCCCATGACCCTGGGTGATTTGGCCGACCTTCTGAGCCAGCGGGAAGTTAATTTGCTGCCGCACCTTATTACAGCGTTGAGCAATGGCGTTGGGCCTGAGGGGGTTTCTGCCGAGACCGCGGTGCCCTTCGTGATCATCATCTTGCATGTCCCTGTAGTGCGGGCTCTCGGAGGCTTGGCAGAACGTATCGCTCGACGCGCTTTCCTGATTGAGGGGAATTTGCGCGAGTTGGGTGTGAAGGCCGGCGCCCTGTATGTGCATGAAAAGCGTTACTTCGCTGAAATTCAGGGATCCATTCTGGCGCGCGAACCGGCTACCGAATGGAAGAAAGAACCCATTTTTCCTATGGAAGTTCTGCACTTCCCGGACGCCTCGGCCGCGCGCAAACAATCCAGTCTTGATGACGAAGGACCGTGCGGTGTAATGATTGGAGCTGGGTCGCTAGGCAGCGCCATGTTGAATTTGTGGTCTCGCGCCGGCTGGGGGCGTTGGTCAGTCGTCGACAAGGATCACGTCAAACCGCACAACCTGATCAGGCACGTCGCATTCGCGCATCATGTTGGCGAACTGAAATGCGATGTTGTGGCAGAGCTGAGCGAGGCCGCTACCGACGGGGCCGCAAAGGTTGCGCCTGTCAGAGGGGATGCTTGCGATCTTGCTGCCCATGCTGTGCAGGAGGCTCTGACTACCACTGAGCTGGTGGTGGATGCCTCTGCTGCTCTGGAGTACCCGCGTCAGGCCAGCTTCCGCGACAACCTTCCGCGACACGTTACGGTATTTGTGACACCCAACGGAAACGGGGCTGTCTTGATGTTGGAGGATCTGGCGCGATCAATGCGCCTGCGCACACTAGAAGCTCAATACTACCGAGCACTGATTCGCCACCACTGGGGCGCGAAACACCTGGAAGGCAATCTCGGAACCTACTGGAGCGGGGCAAGTTGCAGGGATATCTCGGTAGCCATGCCGTACTCGCGCATTGCCGCCCACGCCAGCACGCTGGCCGAGCAAGTGATGCGGCAGGCCCAATCGGAGAAGGCCTGTGTTCGTATCTGGGATCGCGACCCCGATAACGGAGGCGTCGCTGTGTACGACGTTGAGCCCGTAGCCGAATGCTGCCTCAGTTTTGGTGAGCTGTCCGTCTTCTATGACGAAGGGCTTTCGAAGCATTTGCAGGCTCTTCGGCATTCCGCACTGCCGAATGAAACTGGCGGGGTGTTGCTGGGTTATCACGACTTCAATGTCGGGGCGATTGTGCTGGTCGATGCTCTGCCCGCACCAGCTGACAGCTACGCAAATCGCAGCTCCTTTGAGCGTGGCACCGCAGGTTTGCTACAGGCTGTCCAAGAAGCTTCGACACGAACCGCTGGCGTCGTTGGTTACGTCGGCGAATGGCACAGCCATCCTCCCGGGCACTCAGCCACACCAAGTCGAGACGACATAGTTCAGCTGGTGGAAATCAGCCTGGGCATGCACGGCGATGGACTCCCCGCGCTTCAGCTTATTGTGGGAGAGGGAGATATTCGAATTCTGCAAGGGATGGTAAAAGCATGACGTCTTCCGCAAAATCAATCGCATTGGCTCTCTCTGGCGGCGGAATCAGGGCCATGGTGTTTCACCTGGGGGTCCTTAAGCACTTAGCCGAGCGAGGTCTGCTGGAGTCCGTAGAGAGAATCTCCACGGTTTCAGGGGGAAGCCTGCTTGTCGGCTTAATGCTCCAGCAGAACCAAATGCGCTGGCCGACTTCAGAGCAGTTTCTGACGCATTCGCTGCCTGCTCTGCGAGAGGCGCTGTGCACACGCAGCCTTCAATGGGGCGCGGCACGGCAACTGTTCAACCCGTGCAACTGGCGGTTTCTACTTTCACGGTCGAATTTGTTGGCGCTCGCGCTTCAGAAAGAATGGCAGGTCACATCCACCCTCACCGATCTGCACGAGGGACCGGAATGGTCAATCAATGGCACCACTGCTGAGAGCGGGAAACGGTTCCGCTTTAAGCGCCTGGACATCGGTGAATACACCTTGGGCTACGCTTCGGCAGCGAACTTTCCGCTGGCGAGCGCTCTGGCAGTTTCTGCTGCATTCCCCGGGGGCTTTGGGCCACTAGCTTTGGAAGCTGAAAGATACGAATGGCGCAAACGCCCATGGGACGCTCCCCCGGAATCTGCCGAGCAAATAGCCCCAGCATTCAGTCGGCTGCATCTATACGATGGTGGCGTGTATGACAACCTGGGTTTGGAGCCGCTCTTTGACGCAGGCCGGCAAAAGCCAAAGCAGGAGGGGTGCTACATCATCTGCTCCGATGCCGGAGCTCCGCTTGCATCGGGTTTTGACATGGGCCCGCTGAATGCTGTCCGGCTGATGCGCGTTGCGGACATCATGTCAGATCAGTCACGATCGCTGCGTGTTCGCACGCTAGTGAATTACCTGCAGCAGACGCCATCTTCCGGCGCCTACCTGAACATCAACACCCCACTTATGGCGAGGAGCGATAGCCAATTAACGAAATTTGCTACGTCGTTTCCAACAACACTCCGCCGCCTTAGTTATACCGAGTTTGACAAGCTTGCTGCGCATGGTGCCGCCGTTGCAGAGCACGTTCGGGCTGAGTATGGACTCTTGTAGTTCGTGTTTCGAGCGATGGCCGCGATTACGCCCTAATCAGAGGCGCAATTGATGCGCAAACGGAGGCGGGGATTGTGTGAAATACCAATATGCGGGCAAATGACAATCATCGGCAATTCCCAATGAATAAAACTACCAGCCAATCCCGCAACAAGATTCTGACTATCGAATACCCAAAAGATGGAAGTCACCGCGCCCGCAAGGTGATTAGTCGATCGAAGGCCCAGCCTACGGGTAAATACCCCTCATGGAAGATGGGGAGGATGGTCCACTGGGAATCACCACACGAGTTGAATGCATATCGCATATTGGATGCCGACCCGGAAGTCCTACGATTTCATGAACAGCCGCTAGTCATCCATTTTATCCTGAACGGTGAGGAGCATCGGCACTATCCCGATGTATTGGTTGAGTTCAGTGCGACTCGCGAACTCTGGGAAATTAAGCCTGCAAGCGAAGCGATGAACCCCGAGGTCGTTGCTAGGACGAGGCTACTGGAACGCGAACTTCCTCGTAAAGGATTCGCATACCGAATGGTAATTGGTGAGGATCTAACAAGAGAGCCGCACCTATCCAACGCACTTACGCTTCTCAAGCATGGCAGGCAGCAGATCAGCCTGCTTGAGCAGGAGCAGCTTCGCCAACTATTTCAACGGGGCAAGAGAATCACTTGGGCATCAGCTCTGGATGAGCTTGGCTCGAACAGATCACGCCTGCTTTGCAGGTCCTTCTTGGAAGGAAGCGTCACATTCGATACCGAGCAGAGGCTCGGACCTGAAACAAACTTCTGGAACTCCGAACAGAAAAAGCGGAAATAAATGAGCACATCTTCATTTCAACAAGGTGCGGCGATAAAAATCGACGGCAGGCAGGCCACCCTGTTGAGGAAAGTCTCCGAATCGGACTGGCAGGTCGAAGATGACCGCACGAAACGAATCATTGAGTACAGTGATTCCCAACTGAGAGGGTTGTATGTAGCCGGCCAACTCACTTTCGTCGGGAGACTCAGACCCTCAACCGGACAACCAGAAAAAACCTATTTAACACCCCGAACGAGGCTCTGGATGCGGCCAAGGTGCGCCGACTCTACGTCAAATCCGTTGTCGATCTTCCCAATACGAAAGAGGCCTACACCCCCGCAATTATAAAGACTTGGGAAGCATTGCAAGCACCAAAAGCACCTCCCCATTGGACAACCGTTTTCCGCTGGAAGAATCGCTACTTAAATTCTGGCGACGACATACTTGCCCTGGTAGACAACACGAAAAACAAGGGAAACAGAACCAGTCGGTATCCTGTAGAAGTCGTCGAGCTAGTCGATAAAGCTATCGAGAATCGTTACTTGCAACTTGAGCGCCATACGATCCAAGAGACACTGGACTACGCAACCACGCTGGTAGCCACGGAAAACCGATTGCGTCCGCAGTCGGCTCAACTTCCCCTTCCTACCCGCCGACTCATCACTTCCCGAACAGAGGCCATTCCGGCATTCGATCGCTATGCTGCTCGCCATGGCCGCAGTGCGGCAGTAAAGCGTTTTAGGTCGTTATTGAGACATCGCATTACATCTACTCCCCTAGAGCGCGCCGAAATTGATCACACGCCTCTGGACCTCATGGTCATTGACGATGAAAGCGGCCTGCCGCTTGGACGCCCTTACATTACAGCCTGCATCGACGACCACACTCGTTGCCTGCTCGGGCTATATATTAGCTTTGAACCCCCGAGCCATTTCACGGTGTCGCGCTGCTTAATTCATGCCTTCATGCCCAAGACAGAATTAAAAGAAAAGTACCCGGCGATTCGGAACCAGTGGCAGGCTCATGGAGTAATGCGCGAACTAGTCGTCGACAATGGTCCAGAGTTTCATAGCACCAGCCTGGAGAATGCCTGTTACTCCCTGGGCATTGAAATTCACTACTCTGCCCGAAAGACTCCGTGGTTTAAGGGTAAGGTCGAACGCTTTCTAGGCACCCTCAACCGTTCAATCGCACACGGAACACCTGGCAGCACATTCAGCAACATTTTTGACAAGGAAGACTACAGCCCCGATAAATTCGCGGTTGTTAGATATGACACGCTAAAAGAGATCGCCAACACTTGGGTGACAGATGTCTATCACCAGAAGGTGCACCGTTCTCTAGGCGTGCCGCCGGATGTTATGTGGGCCAGAAGCATTAGGCCGGAGGACATTCTGATTCCAGACGACCCAACCCATTTGGGTTTCATCCTTGGCCGCAGTGAAAAACGCGTCCTCTCCCACAAGGGAATCGAAGTCTATGGGCTGCACTACAACTCCCCAGAGTTGACAGCACTTCGGCGCAAGTTGGGAGACAAGCTAGACGTAGAGGTACGAATAGACACCTCCAACTTAGGCCACATCGTTGTCCTCTCCCCAAAAACACAAGAGCCCATCAAGGCTCCGGCTCTGCAATTTGAATACGCCAATGGCCTCTCAGAGTGGCAGCACAGAGTTTGCAAACAGTTTGCCGCCCGAGAGATGAAGAACTACAGCCCTAGAGGCTGGCTCGAAGCCAAAGAACGAATTCGGGAGCTTATCGATAGAGATTTCATGCACAGGAAGCAGCGCACTCGCGCAAAGATTGCCCGATATAGAAACAATGACGCTTCAGTGGAGGCTTCCGGCTCGCTACTGTCTAATGATGCTAACGCAAATGGCTCGGATTTTGCAAATCCATCACCGATGGCCCCGGATGCGGCAATACCCTTGACAAGTTTCGACATAGCCGAGGACAAGCCGGCGCCACGTTCACGTCGTATTACACCACTATTCCGTGAACGCACACATTCCGAGATCGCCGCCGAACAATCTGACCGCGTGAATACGAATCATGACTAATCCGAGATTCATCGTCGAAAACACTTTGATTCCACACCACGCTTTTGAAGAGGCCACCCGCCGCCTTGAGCAATGCTTTGCCTACTCGGAAAACGCAAGTGAACCGACTTGTATCGCTCTAGTCGGCGAGTCACGAACCGGCAAGAGCCGCGCACTGGAGGAGTGCAACGATAGGCACTCGAGCTCGCGCGATGATTTCGGCCTAAACATGCCAATCCTGCGCGTAAAGACTCCATCTAAACCTACTGTAAAGAGTTTGGCCGAACTCATGCTGAGGGCCATGAAGGATCCAATCTTTGATCAGGGAACGGAGAACGCCAAGACAAGTCGGCTGCAGACCTTGATGCGTAATTGCGGGACCCGAATGGTAATGATCGACGAGTTCCAGCACTTTGTTGACAAGGGGTCTCATAAGGTGATGCACCATGTGGCCGACTGGCTGAAGATCCTAGTCGACGACAGCCGCATCGCGCTTGTCGTCGCCGGCCTACCCACTTGCCAAGCGGTGCTAGAGCAGAATGAACAACTCGATGGTCGATTCCTTTCTCCAGTCTATCTGCCTCGATTTGACTGGCTTCGTCATGATCATCGCGAGGAATTCATCGCAATTCTGGGCGCTTTCCATGACTCGCTAAGCCGCCACTTCGATCTACCGATTCTGGATGGCGAAGAAATGGCATTCCGCTGCTATTGCGGTACTGGCGGCCTGATGGGATATCTGTCTAAGTTCCTTCGGCAGATGGTCTGGAATGCATTGGATGCCAAAAAGAACTCTATTAGCCTTCAGGATCTAGCTCAAGCACATGATGAGGCTGTTTGGGCTAAATCCGGGCCACGTGGAATTCCAAACCCCTTCACCAAGGCGTTTTCCCACGCACCTACGGAGGATATAGTTGCCCGCGTTCAAAGGATGGGAGTGCCCAAGGAGCCACAACCAAGTACTAGAACCAGGCCACCCGAAAGAAACGAAGGGTTCACTGTTCGGCAGATCTTGAGCGCAACCTAATGTTGGTCCGCACTCCCAAGCCAGCCGACACGGAGAGCTTCCTGGGCTATTTGCTTCGTGTATCAGAATCCAACGGATACGACACGCCTTGGCGTATTTTGAAGTTAGCGGGAATATGCCAATCAGAAATGACCAAGGTAAGCTTTCCCGTCAGCAAAGTTTGCAAAATTCTGGGGGTGAGCGCCGAATCTCTTAGTCATATTTCCTATAGGCATCCAGGCCACTATCCCGATGAATACAAAATACTCGGGCACGGACTAGGTTCGAGCATTAACCAACCTATTCTCCGGCTTGCTACTCCTGCCTTATGCCCTGAATGTGTCAGAGCAAACGGCTACATTGACGCATTCTATGATCTTAAGCTGGCGGTTGCCTGCCCGGTACATAAGCGAGCCGTCATTACAAATTGTCCGACATGCGGGGAAATTCTAAGGTTCTTTCGTCCTGGCCTATTAACTTGTAGATGTGGCGCCTCGCTGGAAGATGCTGCGCCCGTGCCGGTCCCCGCCGCCGTAACTGATTTGATGAAAGTTATCGCAGCAAAGTTACATTCCGGCCCCCTCGACCAGGCTTCCGTTATTCGCCAGTTGCCAATAGAAAGTCTGATGGCTATGCCTCTGCGTGCGTTGATAACAAAATTGCCAACCTTGTTACACCTCCACGGAACAAGCACATGCGAGCGCCCAATCGACGTGGTCGAACTTCTCGCAGAAGCTCTCTCTGACTGGCCCAAGGGATTGCACAGGTTTCTGGCCAAGGCTGAGGAGTTACATCGCGACGACCCTATGTCGCATCTGATTCGTTCAAAACAGCTTTCCGCCTCCTTCTTCAGAAAGGAGATCCGTGAAAGCTTCGCCTGGCTGCAACAGGAACTCACTCAACATAGCCAGCACTCGCGTGGCAAGAGCATCCATTCACGCAGAAAGCTCCATGCGGAAGCACAGCGGCGCTTCCATTTGAGTGAAGAACTCGAGAGCGCCGATGTTGGCCTGCGCGCGGAGCCCCTATCGCATGCAACGCCCAATCACAAACTCCAAAAACGGGATGCAGCTGCTTATCTCGGTCTACCAGTGAGCGTCTTAGCAGCGCTTCAAGCTACGAGTCACTTTGCACAAAAGTATCGCACCGGTCCAAAGAGTGGATATCAACTGGCCGAATTAGATCTATTTTATTCACGATTGCTTAAATCATCTCCACGCATACACCCGTCTAGAGTGGGAACAACGGCTACGGTCAGCATGAGCCACGCCTTGGGCAAATACCGTATGCACGATTCAAAGCAGAAGGCCGCGCTTGTCATGGCCTATCTTTCGGGCAGCCTTGCCTCTATCGGCAGGGTAGGCAACTCGACGAATGACATCCTTTTTAGAATTCGGGATGTATCCGCTTTTGTAGCGTCAAGTCGCACGCATGCAGCGGGCGGAACACTGACTCAGCAACAGGCAGCTCAAACCCTCGGGTGCGATCTGCAAGCCATACCAATTCTGGTATCAAACGGCTATCTAACTGCACGCTCCGCAAGAGAAGGAACGCGCATTACTCGAGCATCATTCGAGGGTTTTCTACAGAAATACATCCCCCTTTCGAAGATTGCAAAAGAGAATGCGACCAACTCACGTCGGCTAAAGTCGCTCTGCTCCAAAGCGGGAATTCCCATGCTTTTGACGCCAAGGCCGACTGGGAGCGAGGTGCCGTTCATACAGCGTTCAAGCCTAGAACTGTTGCTTGTTACAGCCACCCTTTATCCGAATAGAAAACAGGCGCAATTAGTTGCGTCTCACACTCGCCATTCAGTAGTCGCTATCCTCAAGAGCTATTTGAGTGAGCTGACGAACCGTAAGGAACCGCTTCCAGTCCGCGCGGGGAGGCCTAATAAAGTGGCGATCGCCAGAACTTGTGGTTTCAGCCGGAACGTGCTTTACGACAACAACGAAGCACTCGAGCTCCTCGATAACTTCGTCGCCCAAGCGTCCATGCCAAGCACACCATTAGTTGCACTGCAGCGCTACCTGGAGGAGCTGCAGACGCGTCGAGAACAACTCCCTCTCCGTGCCGGAAAACCAAACAAACTTGCGATCGCCCGAGCCTGCGGATTCAATCGGAACGTGCTCTACGTCAACGCTGAAGTAGTTTCCCTTCTCAACACGTTTTCGTCCCAACAATCTACTCTTTGATTCAGTATCAGACGCCGCTTTGCACGGCTATAAGACAATGTCCGAATCGCCCCGGTCTTTTGGTGAGGCTCCAACTCTTGAGAAGTCGGAGCCATGAAGAATTCCCCGAAGTTTTACCCTGAGGTTGTGTGCGAGCGCGCAGCAGTATGGATTGTGTAAGAGCACCGAGGGGAGACCCCATCGAGGTGGGCATCTATCGAGTCCATCTCTAGAAAGATTGGTTGCGCGCCACAGATGCTGCAGGCGTGGGTCCACCAGTACGAGGTCGACACAGGTGTGCGCGATGGCGTTAAGACTGTCGAGGCAGTGCGCCTGGCAGGCCAACCTCGAGGTCTATGGGGCAGAACGGGCTTGGCGCGAACCCAATCGCGAATCGGCTGAAGCGTCCGCAAGGGTACGTCCCTCATACGGAGGTCGAAGCCGATGAGCGTCGTCAACGCGCTGTTAGGCCGCGACGTCTGACTAAAACCAAATGGCGTCCTAATAATCTGGGGCGATTCAGCCCTTGAAGAAACCTGCGTCTTATGCATCAACAACGGAGTGGAATTGCAGCTTATGCGTAGTTTCTCTTGCAAGTTATCCCGTGCCGCGACGCTGCAAGCCTATGATTATATTAGCCTACAGAACGCACCTTATGCGTTAACGGACAAAAGGCCACCTGATTTCAGGTGGCCTTTTTTTATTCGAGCAGAAGTCAGAAGCGAGTCTCGACCTCTGGCTTCGGCGGACCGGCCCCTATTGGTCTCTAGCGCAATACCTTGGCCGCCCAGAACAGACAGGCGATGGTCTTTCCATCGGTGATACGTCCGTCGAGCACGGCCGCTTCCGCATCTTCCAGGCTGATTTCAAACACTTCGACGTACTCGCCATGATCCAGTGCTGTGCCCTGCTGCGTCAGCTCTTTGGCAAGAAAGATCTCGATCCGTTCGTCGGAGTAGCCAACGCAGGGATGAACTGTCCCAAGATGCGTCCAATCCCGCGCTTCGAAACCCGTCTCTTCGCGAAGTTCTCGCCGCGCGCAAACCTCGATCGACTCATTCGGGTCAATCTTTCCTGCAGGCATCTCCCAGCAGATTCGTCCAAGCGGATAGCGGAACTGGCGCTCCATCAACAGCTTTCCCGACTCGGCCACTGCGATGATCACCGTCGCGCCAGGATGACGAATGTATTCCCTATTCCATTCACCCGACTCGGTTTGCCGTCCGACCTTGTCTCGCCATACCTTGAGCAAGCCTCCATCGAAGACCTGCTCCGAGGAGATCGTATATTCAACAAACGGATCGGGGGTCGGCATGCTAAGACGGCTGGTTCAATGTTTACGCCAGAGATAGCGATAGACAAAACCGGGAAATGCGAAGACGGCAAACAGCGCCACCGTGACGACGTAGAACTCCCACCCTTGTGAATAGGCGGTACCGTGAGAATGGCTCTCCAGGGCCAACGCGAGTCCGCCAACCACCAAATAGCCCGCTGCGACCTCTGCGAGACAGATCGCAAAGGGCTTCGAGCAGGTTGGGAAGAGGCAGAACACGCGGTCGGAGACGAAGGGAAGGTTCGCCAGCAGCAGGCTCGCGGCAACGAGCACCAAGGCGCCGACGGTGCCCGTCATCTCCGACACAACCCGATTAATGCAGCAGCGTAAATGCGCAAATCTGCATCAGCCAGTTCGGCAGCAGGCCAACGATCGCGATCGACAGCGCGTTGGCCGACAACAGGGTGCGCATCCCAAGCGTCGCAACGATCGGCGACTGATCCGTCGCGTCGTCGAAGTACATAACCTTCACCACGCGAAGGTAGTAGAACGCACCAACCACCGACATCATCACGGCAATAACCGCCAGCCAGTAATAGTGCGGTTGGTTGGAAATGTTGCCTGCAGCGATAACGGCTTGAAGGACCGACAACTTCGCGAAGAACCCGACGAAGAACGGGATACCGGCCATCGAGAACATCACGATCAACATCATGCCCGCGAACCAAGGACTGCGCTGATTCAGGCCTTTGAAATCGTCGACGTTCTCCGCTTCGAATCCCGCTCGCGACAGCAAGATCACCATGCCGAACGAGGCCAGCGTCATCATCACATACGCGACCGCGTAGAACATGGCAGAGCTGTAGGCGTTAACCGCGTAAGTTCCGCCTTCGCCCTTCACAACACCGGACAACAATCCCAGCAGCATGAAACCCATGTGCGAAATGCCCGAGAACGCCAGCATCCGCTTGATGTTCGTTTGCGCAACGGCTGCAAGGTTGCCCAGAATGATCGATGCCATGGCGAGCAGCATCAACATGCTCTGCCAGTGCTCGGCGAGATCAAACAGACCCAGAACCAGAACGCGAAATGCCATTGCAAACGCCGCAAGCTTCGGCGCCGACGACACCAGAAGCGTCACAGCAGTCGGTGCGCCGTGATACACGTCGGGAACCCACATATGGAACGGCACCACGCCGAGCTTGAACGCAATACCGACCAGTACGAACACCAAACCGAACACGACCACGAGATCATTCGCCGAACGCTCGTAGATACGCTGAGCGATTTCATGGATCTCAAGCGTACCGGTCGCGCCATACAGCATTGACATGCCATACAGCAGCAGGCCACTCGCCAAGGCGCCGAGCACAAAGTACTTCATGCCCGCTTCCGTTGAGCGCGGATTGTCGCGGTCGATCGCGACCAAGCCGTAAAGCGACAGCGACATGAGCTCCAGGCCCATGTACATGCTGACGAAATGGCTCGCGGAGATCAGCACCATCATGCCCAGGGTTGCAAACAGCACCATCAGGTAGTACTCGGGGCTGTCGATCTTGCGGTCGGCCATGTACGCACGGCCGTACTGCAACACGATGGCGACCGACAAGCACACGAGAATCTTCAGGAAACTCCCGAAGAGATCCGACATGTACATACCGCTAAAGGTCAGCGAGCGCTGTACATCACCCGAGAAGAGCGTCAAAAGCAAGGCGCCCAAGAGCGCAAGCTCACATAGCCAGAACGCAGCCGAGCGGGCGCGCGTCGTCGCAAAGGAGGTCACCATCAGAATGACCAAAGACATTCCGGCGACAAAGAGTTCCGGCGCTGCAAGCCGGAAATCCGGCATCACGAAATCCATCATCTGATCCTGGATGCTTTCTGGTTATCCGTTAGAGCTTGCTCACAGCGATGTGCTGAAGCAGACCATTCACGCTGGCGTGCATAACTTCGGTAACTGGCTGCGGATAGACACCCATGACCAATACACAGGCCGCCAGCACGGCCAGGAAGAAGAACTCGCGCCGATTGATATCGGTCAGGGCCTTGACGTGCTCGTTTGCGACCTCGCCGAAGACCACACGCTTGTACATCCAGAGCGTGTAGGCAGCGCCGAGTATCAGCGTCGTCGCCGCAATGAACGCTACCCAGAAATTGAACTTCACTGCGCCGAGCACCACCATGAATTCGCCAACAAAGCCCGATGTCGCAGGAAGTCCTGCATTTGCCATTGCGAAGAGCAGGAAGAACGCCGCGAATTTCGGCATCGTATTCACAACGCCACCGTAATCTGCGATCTGGCGACTATGAACACGGTCGTAGAGAACGCCGATACAGAGGAACATCGCGCCGGACACGAAACCGTGCGAGATCATCTGAACCAACGCGCCCTCGATCGCGACGGCGTTGAACATGAAAAACCCAAGTGTCACGAACCCCATGTGCGAAATCGAAGAGTAGGCAACCAGCTTCTTCATGTCCGCCTGCACCAGCGCAACAAACCCAATGTATACGACAGCAATCAGCGAGAGGGTCAGGATCAACGGGGCGTATTGGTGCGCCGCGTCCGGAACGATAGGCAGTGAAAACCGCAGGAAGCCATATGCACCAAGCTTCAAGGCGATGGCCGCAAGCACGACCGAACCGCCAGTAGGAGCCTCAACGTGAGCGTCTGGCAACCAAGTATGCACCGGCCACATTGGCACCTTCACAGCAAACGATGCGAGGAATGCAAAGAAGATCAACGACTGCGCCGTCATGCCGATCTTCAGGTTGTGCCACGCAAGAATATCGAAACTACCGCCCGCCTCCATGAACAACCAGAGAATGGCGACCAGCATCAGCAACGAGCCAAGAAGCGTATAGAGGAAGAACTTGATTGCCGCATATACGCGGTTCGGACCACCCCAGATACCGATGATCAGATAGAGAGGGATCAGGCTCGCTTCAAAGAACACGTAAAACAGGATGCCGTCCAACGACGAGAAGATCCCGTTCAGCAACCCGGACATGATAAGAAAGCCGGCGTTGTACTGAGCCACCTTTCTATCGATCACCTCCCACCCGGCGATCACTACGATAATCGTAATAAAGCTGTTCAGCAGTACGAACGGCATCGAAATGCCATCCACGCCGAGATAGTACTCAATCGAGAAACGCGTCACCCACGGAGCGCGTTCGACAAACTGCATCGAGGCAGTCGTTGTGTCAAAGCCGGCGTAAAGCGGGAGGGTTACAAAGAAACCTGCGAGCGCAGTCACCAGCGCAATAAGTCTTGCGACCGGCGCATTCCGGTCTGATCCCGCCGTTAGCGCCAACAGGCCACCAACGATAGGCACCCAGATCGCAAGGCTTAGATAAGGTACACCCGTCATCTCTTGTTATCCGTTGTTCACGCCTCGAGGCGTGTTTTCAAATCGCTCTGTCAAGCCCACGCGCTGGTCTCAGCCGCGGCTACCCCAGAAAGTCAGAAGCACGACGACGCCGATGATGATTACAAACGCGTACTGGTAAATGTGTCCCGTCTGCAACAGCCTGGTCAGCCGAGCGACAGCACCAACGGCGCTCGCAGTTCCATTGACCATGACGCCATCGATAAGCATCTGATCTCCGCCCTTCCAGAGCCCACGTCCGAGGAGACGAGCACCGCCGGCAAAAACTATCTCGTTAAAGCGATCAAAGTAATACTTGTTCTCGAGCAGGCGATAGACGGGCGCGAAGGTCTTCGCGAACCATGCTGGAATCTCCGGCTTGAAGAGATAGAACAGAGCAGCCATCGCAACGCCAGACATCGCTAGCACGAAGGGCAAAGACATGAAACCGTGCTGAGCCATCGCCGAGGCACCGTGGAACTCTTCAGCCAAGTGACCGAGCACGTCATTTGCCTCGTTAACCACAACCGCGGAACCGAACCAGCCCTTGAAGAGCATCGGTTCAATGGCCACAAAACCGATCACCACCGACGGAATTGCAAGCAGAACGAGCGGCACCCAAACGACCCAAGGCGACTCGTGAGGCTCAAGCGGACCATGGTGGCCGTGATCATCGTCATGATGCGCATCGTCGGATCCATGCGAATCGTGAGAGCCGCCGAAGCGCTCCTTGCCATGGAAAACGAGGAAATACATCCGGAATGAGTAGAACGCCGTCACGAAGACGCCAGCAATCACGCAGAAATATGCGTAACCCGCGCCAGGAATATGGCTGAGTGCCACCGCCTCAATAATGGCGTCTTTCGAGAAGAACCCCGCAAAGAACGGGAAACCAATCAGCGCCAACGAACCCACAAGCGAAGTAACCCAAGTGATCGGCATCCGCTTCCAAAGACCGCCCATGTTGCGGATGTCTTGATCGTGATGCATGCCAATGATTACGGAGCCTGCAGCAAGGAAGAGCAATGCCTTGAAGAACGCGTGCGTCATCAGGTGAAACACTGCAGCGGAATACGCCGACACGCCGAGAGCAACCGTCATGTATCCCAACTGCGACAAGGTCGAGTATGCAACGACACGCTTGATATCGTTCTGGATGATGCCGAGGAACCCCATGAACAGGGCCGTGGTTGCACCGATAACCAGTACGAAGGCGCGGGCACTCTCCGACACTTCGAAGAGTGGCGACATGCGCGTAACCATGAAAATGCCCGCGGTCACCATCGTCGCCGCGTGGATAAGCGCCGAAATTGGGGTCGGGCCCTCCATCGAGTCGGGCAGCCAAACGTGCAGCGGCACCTGTGCGGATTTACCCATCGCACCGATGAATAGACAGATACAAATCACCGACATCAACAGCCAGGAGCTGCCGGGCAAAAGCTCGACGGTCTGCGGAGCCAACGCCGGAATCTTTGCAAACACTTCTGCGTAATTCAGCGAGCCCGTATAGGCGGCGATTAAACCGATACCAAGCAAAAAGCCGAAGTCGCCGACGCGATTGACCAAGAACGCCTTCAAATTGGCATAAATGGCGGTCGGCTTCGTGTACCAAAAGCCGATCAACAGATACGAGACGAGACCGACCGCCTCCCAACCGAAGAATAGCTGAACGAAGTTATTGCTCATGACAAGCATGAGCATCGAGAACGTGAACAGCGAAATGTAGCTAAAGAAGCGCTGATAACCAGGATCATCGTGCATGTAGCCAATGGTGTAGACGTGCACCATCAGCGACACGAAGGTCACGACCAGCATCATCATGACCGTGAGCTTGTCGATCAGGAAACCCACTTCGAACCGAAGATCACCTGCCGTTGCCCACGTGTAAAGGGCGCCGTCAAAGACATTGCCAGCCTGAACGTCCTGGAAAATCAAAAGAGAGGCAACAAAGGCAACCGCTACGCCAAGAATCGTCACCACGTGCGAAGCCGTCCGACCAATGGCTCGACCGAAGAGTCCAGCCAAAACTGCACCCACAAGCGGCGCTAACGGCACGAGTAAGTAGAGCTTTTGCATGTCCGTCATTGTTGTAGGCCTCAACCCTTCAGACTGTCGAGGTCGTCGACATGAATCGTGCGCATGTTACGGAACATCGCCACCAGAATAGCCAGACCGATCGCCGCCTCGGCAGCAGCAACCGTCAGGATGAAGAATACGAATAGCTGGCCCGAACGGTCGCCAAGGAACGACGAGAACGCGATGAAGTTCATATTCACAGCGAGCAGCATCAATTCGATCGACATCAGCAAAATGATCAGATTCTTCCGATTAAGAAAAATCCCGACAACGCTGATCGCAAACAGGACCGCGCTTAGCGTAAGGACATGGGACAGCGAGAGCATTGTTTCCCCTGGGCCGAATCTATCTTGCCGTATTAATCGTTTGTGTCAGCCGGCATCGACACGATGCGGATGCGGTCTTCGCGCTTCACGGCGATCTGCTTGGCTGGATCAATTGCCTTGTTACCCGGCCGGCTGCGCAGCGTCAAAGAAATCGCCGCAATCATTGCCACGAGCAGAATGAATGACGCGAGCTCGAACGGATACACAAAATCAGTGAACATCAACCATGCAAGAGACTTGGTGTTGCTGTACGGACCGGCAGCTTCAGCGGGCATCGGCATCGCATCGACACCAAACCACTTTCCGCCGACGACCACCGCCATCTCAACCACCAACACAGCCGCAATCACCAAACCCAACGGCAGATAACTCCAGAAACCCTGCCGTATGCGTTCGAGGTTGATGTCGAGCATCATCACAACGAACAAGAAGAGCACCATTACGGCGCCGACATAAACGAGCACCAATGCAATGGCAAGGAACTCTGCGCGCAAAACCATCCAGATCCCTGCGGCATTGAAAAACGCTAGGACTAGATAGAGTGCTGCATGTACCGGATTGCGAGAGGTAATGACGCGTAGCCCGGCCACGACCATTACCGCTGCAAACATGTAGAAGAGAAAAGTCGAAAATTCCATAAGTCAGCTTCCCGAGAACTCGACAAGAGTTAACGGTACTTGGCCTCCTCTGCGCGATCCTTGGCAATCTGCGACTCATAACGATCGCCGACAGCAAGCAGCATCTGCTTCGTGTAGTAGAGATCGCCGCGCTTCTCGCCGTGATAGTCGAACACACGAGTCTCCACAATCGCATCGACCGGGCACGCTTCTTCGCAAAATCCGCAGAAGATACATTTGGTCAAATCGATATCGTAACGTGTCGTCCGACGCGTACCGTCGTCCCGTTGGTCCGACTCGATGGTGATCGCCATAGCCGGGCAAACCGCCTCGCAAAGCTTACAGGCGATGCACCGCTCCTCCCCGTTCGGATAGCGCCGCAAGGCGTGTAGGCCACGGAAGCGCGCGCTCTGAGGCGTACGCTCTTCCGGATACTGGATCGTGATTTTCCGAAGAAAGAAGTGGCGTCCGGTGACGGACAGGCCCTTCACCAACTCTTTCAAGAGCAGGCTGACAAACAATTCCTTAACGGCGCCCATCGCCAGTTACCTCCAGATCGACCAAGGCGACATCATCCAGATCCCGACAACAAGGATCCATGCGAGCGTAAGCGGAATGAAAACCTTCCAGCCCAGACGCATGATCTGGTCATAGCGGAACCGTGGAAATGTGGCCCGAAACCAGAGGAACAGGAAAAGGACAAAACCGATCTTCAACACCAGCCACGGGAAACCATCCGGGATGAACCCGACCGGCGACAACCACCCACCCAGGAAGAAGACCGACGTCAAAGCCGACACCAAAATCATGTTCGCGTATTCAGCCAGGAAGAACAGCGCGAATGCCATGCCCGAATACTCGACCATATGGCCAGCGACAATTTCCGACTCACCCTCGACGACGTCGAATGGTGCGCGATTCGTCTCCGCGATACCCGAAATCAGATAGACCACGAAGAGAGGAAGCAACGGCAACCAGTTCCAGCTGAGGAAGCCCAAGCCATGACTGGCAAAAACACCTTTGCTCTGACCGATCACGATCTCGGACAGGTTGAGCGAACCAGCCACCATGAGAACCCCGACCAAGGAGAATCCCATTGCGAGTTCATAGGAAACCATCTGAGCGGTTGCGCGTATCCCTCCGAGGAACGCGTATTTCGAATTGGACGCCCAGCCGGCGATGATCACCCCGTACACCCCAACCGACGTGATGGACATCAGGTAGAGCATTCCCGCGTCGATGTTGGCCAAAACCAGATTCGGCGCAAAAGGCACCACAGCCCACGCAGCAAGGGCCGGCGCCATAACCATCATCGGACCGATCACAAACAGCGCCTTACTCGCGCTGCTCGGAACGATGATTTCCTTAAACATCAGCTTCAACGCGTCGGCAATTGGCTGTAGCCAACCTTTTGGCCCCACCCGGTTCGGCCCGATCCGAACCTGCATGTAGCCAATCACCTTCCGCTCAGCAAACGTCAGATAGGCGACACTGAGGATCAATGGCAGAACGATCGCCACGATCTTGACCAAAGTCCAAACGACCGGCCAAAGCGGCCCAAAAAGTGCGGCAACGGGTTGCAGCAGCGCTTCCATCAGGCACGCTCCACGGTGAGTTCGCCAAACATAGCGCCCAAGGCAACAGTTTCGGGGCGAGCCGCTGCGACACGCACACAGTCATCTGCGACAGCATCATCCCTTTTCGCGGAAATAACGATCGCGCCAGACCTAGACGACACTTTTACCGAACTACCGTCAGCGACACCAAGCTTAGCCAACGTCGCTGCAGACATCCGGGCGACAGGCGCTGCAGCATCACGTGTGCGCTGCAATGAAGGTGCGCGCCGAACAAGCACGTCAGCGGAATAGATCGGAACATCCGACACACGTTGCAACCCAGACGCTGATGAAACGTTTACATCCGGAGTTCCAACCAATTCATTTGTCAAAGGTGGCGCCATACGCAAAGCGTCATCGCGAACAGCCTCAGAGCTCTCGTACTCAAAACCGTCAAGACCCAGCGCTCCACCCAAAACACGCAGAACCTTCCAGCCCGGTCGAGTCTCACCAAGAGGTTTGACCGCGGCGTTGAAGCTCTGGACCGCGCCCTCGCAGTTCACAAAGGTGCCGGAGGTTTCCGAGAATGGCGCAAGCGGCAACATGAGATCTGCCACATCCTCAACTGCGGATCGGAACGCCGTGAGGGCAATCACCGTCTCAGCACCACTAAGCGCAGCAGTAGCGAGCGCGCCGTTCGCAAAATCGAGCGCCGGCTCGACCCCGACCAAGACTACAGCCTTGAGCGGATCTGCAAGCATCGTTCCAACATTGTGCTTGGTGCTCAACGAGCCAGTCTGATAACCGCCGACGGTATTCGTTGCCTCACCGAGGAATCCCAACTTGGCACCACATAGTCTTTCGATTTCAACACCGATCGCCCAGATGGCGCCGAACGCGGGATGCTGGACAACCGCATTGCCGAGGAAGAGTGCCGCCCGCTCTCCACCGCACAAGCTTTTTGCGATGGCAACCGCATCAAACGGCAGGCTCGAATCAACCTTGGCCATGACCGACTCGCCAAGCGTCGTGCCCTTCTTACGTGCGATAGCGGCGGCAACATTTGCCAATGCGCCGACCATCGCGTCTGGAGCGACGATCGCCGCATGCGCGAGTTTGAACAGTGGGTCATCGATCGCCGATGCAATAACCGATACCTCGGCTCCGCGCTTTGCCGCCTGCCGCAAACGTTGGGTAAGCAGCGGATGATCCTTGCGAAGCGCGCTACCAATCACCAGCACGCGGTCCAGTTGCGAAACATCCCGCATGGGCATGCCGAGCCATGGCGCTCCGCTCCGAACGCCATCCGCCGAAAAATCCGACTGCCGAAGGCGGAAATCCACCTTCTCCGAACCCATCGCACGAACAAGTCGTTGGGTCAGGAACATTTCCTCAAGCGTCGAGTGAGGCGAAACAAACGCGCCAAATGCCGCCGCGCCATGCTCGGCGACAACGCCCTGGATGGCTTTGGTGGCGTAGTTCAGCGCGTCTTGCCATGAAATCTCGATCCACTTCCCGCCCTGCTTAACCATGGGCTTCGTCAAGCGGTCTTCAGCGTTCAGGCCCTCGTACGAAAAGCGGTCTTTGTCTGACAGCCAGCATTCGTTGATGGCTTCGTTTTCGAGCGGGAGAACCCGCATCACACGGTCGTGCTTCACTTGCACAACGAGATTCGCGCCTAGCGAATCGTGCGGACTCACCGAACGACGACGCGACATCTCCCACGTTCTCGCGGAAAAGCGGAACGGCTTGGAGGTCAATGCGCCCACGGGGCAAAGGTCGATCGAGTTGCCGGACAATTCTGAGTCAACGGTGCGATCGACAAACGCCATGATCTCAGAGCGTTCGCCACGATTGGCAACACCAAGTTCCATGATCCCGGCAATCTCTTGACCGAAACGCACACAACGCGTGCAGTGAATGCAGCGTGTCATGTCAGTCGAAATCAGCGGCCCTAGATTCTTGTTTACGACGACACGCTTCTCTTCTTGATATCGGGAAGTGTTACCGCCATAGCCGACAGCGAGATCCTGAAGCTGACATTCGCCGCCTTGATCGCAGATCGGACAATCCAGCGGGTGATTGATCAACAGAAACTCCATCACGCCCTTCTGAGCCTTGACGGCCTTATCAGAATGGGTCGTGACTTTCATGCCGTTCGTTACTGGCGTCGCGCAGGCGGGAAGAGGCTTTGGCGCCTTTTCAACGTCAACCAGACACATGCGGCAATTCGCCGCAATCGACAGTTTCTTGTGATAACAAAAATGCGGGATGTAAGTACCAACTTTATTGGCAGCATCCATTACGGTGCTGCCGTCAGCCACTTCAACCTTTTTGCCGTCGATTTCGATCTCTAGCATGTTCAGCCTACGTAGATCTTGCTGCCTTCACGCTGAACCTCAACAGGCACCAGACAGCGCTTGTTGTCAACGTGATACTGGAACTCGCTACGGAAATGCTTGATGAAACTCTTGACCGGCATAGCAGCCGCATCACCTAGCGCGCAAATAGTCCGACCCATGATGTTGTCGGAAACGCTGTCGAGCAAATCGATATCTTCTTGCCGACCTTGACCGTGTTCAATTCGATGAATGACGCGGTAAAGCCATCCGGTTCCTTCCCGGCACGGCGTGCATTGGCCACACGACTCTTCGTGATAGAAGTACGACAAGCGCTCCAGCGCCTTGACCATGCAGGTGCTTTCGTCCATCACGATAACCGCGCCGGATCCAAGCATGGAGCCCGCTTTCGCAATACAGTCGTAATCCATCGTCGAGTCCATCATGATGGATGCCGGCAGCACCGGTGCTGACGAGCCACCGGGAATCACAGCCTTAAGCCTACGACCGCCGCGCATACCCCCCGCCATCTCCAACAATTCCGGGAATGGGGTACCGAGCGGAACTTCATAGTTGCCAGGACGATTTACATGTCCGGAAACCGAAAACAACTTGGTCCCACCGTTGTTTGGCTTCCCCAATGCCAGGAACGCCTCGCCGCCGTTATTAATGATGTACGGAATCGACGCAAAGGTCTCGGTGTTGTTAATCGTCGTCGGCTTGCCATAGAGCCCGAAGCTTGCAGGAAACGGCGGCTTGAATCGCGGCTGTCCTTTCTTGCCTTCGATTGACTCAAGCAATGCGGTCTCTTCTCCGCAGATGTACGCGCCGTATCCATGATGCGCAAACAAGTCAAAAGAAAACGACGATCCAAGAATATTCTTGCCGAGGAATCCGGCCTCACGAGCTTCGGCAAGAGCCGCCTCGAAACGCTCGTAGATCTCGAATATCTCACCGTGGATGTAGTTATATCCGCGTTCGCAGCCCATCGCGAACCCGGCAATGATCATGCCCTCGATGACCATATGCGGGTTATAGCGTAGAAGATCGCGGTCTTTGAACGTACCAGGTTCGCCTTCGTCCGAATTGCAGCAAACATACTTCGCACCAGGAAACTGGCGCGGCATGAAACTCCACTTCAGCCCCGTCGGGAAACCGGCTCCGCCACGCCCCCGAAGCGCGGACTTCTTGACCTCAGCGATGACCACATCTGGAGTGATGCCATCGCTGATGATCTTTTTTAATGCTGCATAGCCCCCGCGCTTGAGATAGTGCGAAAGGCTCCAAGTGTTGTCGCCATCGAGACCGGCGAGGAGAAACGCCTTTTCACTCATTTGCGTAGCTCGCTGATGAGTTGATCCATCTGCGTCTCGGTCATACGGCAGCACATCCGATGGTTATTCACAAGCAAAACGGGCGCGTCGCCACAAGCCCCCATGCATTCACCCTCTTTCAGGGTGAACTGGCCATCCGGCGTCGTCTGATTGAATTCGATCCCAAGCTTGTGCTTGAGATACTCACCCGCATCGGCGCCACCAGAAAGCGCACACGGCAAATTGGTGCAGACCGTCAGTTTGTGCTTGCCGACCGGCTGAAGGTCATACATGTTGTAGAAACTGGCAACTTCGTACGCGGCCATCGCTGGCATGCAAAGATAGGCGGCCACGTACTCGATCGTTTCAGCGGCGAGCCAGCCTTTTTCCTGCTGGGCGATGCGCAACGCAGCGATTACCGCCGACTGTTTCTGGTCCGCGGGATACTTGGCGACTTCTTGGTCGATCTTGCCTAATGATTCCGAGTTCAACATGACTCGTTCATCTCTCTTCTGAACGTCGGACTGCAGTTAACGGTCGATCTCGCCGAACACGATATCCATCGTGCCAATAATCGCGACAACGTCCGCAATCATGTGGCCACGGGCAATAGCATCCATCGCGGCCAAATGCGCGAATCCCGGCGCGCGAAGCTTCACACGGTAAGGCTTGTTTGCACCGTCGGAAATCGCATACACCCCAAACTCCCCCTTTGGATGTTCAACAGCGGCATACGCTTCGCCTTCTGGAACATGCATCCCTTCGGTGAACAGTTTGAAGTGGTGAATCAACTCCTCCATGTTCTCCTTCATGGCCGAACGAGAGGGAGGTGCAACTTTATGGTTATCGCAAATCACCGGACCCGGATTCTTGCGCAACCAGTCAATACATTGCCGAATAATTCGGTTGGACTGCCGCATCTCTTCCATGCGAACGAGGTAGCGATCGTAGCAGTCGCCATTCACACCGACCGGAATGTCGAAATCAACACGGTCGTAAACCTCGTAAGGCTGCTTTTTGCGCAAATCCCATTCGACGCCCGACCCACGCAGCATTGCCCCGGTGAACCCATGAGCCAGCGCTTCTTCCGGCGACACCACGCCGATCCCGACAGTACGTTGCTTCCAGATGCGATTATCCGTCAGCAGCGTCTCATACTCGTCGACATAACCAGGGAAACGACGCGTGAAGTCATCCAGAAAGTCGAGTAAAGATCCTTGTCTGGCTTCGTTCAACTGCGCGACCGTTGCCGAATTGCGGTACTTCGACACCTCGTATTTGGGCATCTGGTCCGGCAAATCACGATAAACGCCGCCGGGCCTGTAGTACGCCGCGTGCATACGAGCGCCCGATACCGCCTCGTAGGCGTCCATCAGATCTTCGCGTTCGCGGAATGTATAGAGAACCATCGTCATCGCACCAATATCCAGCGCGTGCGTGCCGATGTTCAGGAGGTGATTCAGGATGCGCGTAATCTCATCGAACATCACTCGGATGTATTGAGCGCGAAGCGGCACTTCCAAGCCGAGCAATCGTTCAATGGACATGCAATAAGCATGTTCATTGCACATCATCGAGACATAGTCCAGCCGATCCATGTACGGAACAGACTGGATCCAGGTGCGCGTCTCAGCGAGCTTCTCGGTGCCGCGGTGAAGCAACCCGATATGCGGATCGGCGCGCTCTACAACCTCGCCATCCAGCTCGAGAACCAGACGCAAAACGCCGTGAGCGGCGGGGTGCTGCGGCCCGAAATTGATTGTGTAATTACGAATCTCAGCCATGCCCAACCTGCCCGTAGGTTTCTTCGCGAACGATTCGTGGCGTTACTTCACGCGGTTCAATAGTGACGGGTTGATAGACCACTCGCCCCTGTTCCGCGTCGTAGCGCATTTCGACAAAGCCAGAAATCGGGAAATCCTTGCGGAATGGATGTCCGACGAAACCGTAGTCAGTCAGGATTCGACGCAGATCAGGATGCCCCTCAAACATCAGGCCAAACAGATCGAACGCTTCACGCTCAAACCAGTTCGCACTTGGCCAAACGCCAACTACTGACGCTACCACTGGGAATTCGGCAGATTCCGCAAACACCCGCAGACGCAAACGCCAGTTATTCCGCACCGACAGCAAATGAGAGACGCCGGCAAACCGTGCCACAGACGACGAACGCGTCGAGTGCGTTGAGTAATCAACGCCGCACAAATCGATCAGCTGTTCAAACCCAAGACTTGGGTCATCTCTCAACGCAAACGCCACAGCAAGGTAGTCCTTCGCGGAAACCTCAATGGTGACCTCTCCGCGATCGCAGACGATTGTCTGGATCCGCGGACCGAGGACAGCATGTAGCGCCTCTTGCAGTTTTTCGAGCTTTGCACTCATGAGGGCTCTTTGCCTTATCGAGCGATCGTGTTGGTTCTCTTGATCTTGTTCTGCAACTGGATGATCCCGTACAGAAGCGCCTCAGCGGTCGGAGGACAGCCAGGAACGTAAACGTCCACCGGCACAATACGATCACATCCCCGGACAACCGAATAGGAATAGTGGTAGTAGCCGCCACCGTTGGCACACGACCCCATCGAAATCACCCAACGCGGCTCGGCCATCTGGTCATAGACTTTGCGAAGGGCTGGCGCCATCTTGTTGCAGAGCGTTCCAGCAACGATCATGACATCAGACTGACGAGGGCTCGGTCGGAATACAACCCCAAAACGATCAAGGTCGTAACGCGAGCACCCCGCGTGGATCATTTCGACGGCACAACACGCAAGACCGAAGGTCATTGGCCACAGCGAGCCCGTTCGCGTCCAATTCAGAACGCTATCCAAGGTCGTGGTAACAAAACCCTCGCGGAATACACCTTCAACACTCATTGCGTCCCCCAACGCCTCGCCCCAACGCGAAACGTACGGTTATTCCCAGTCCAGCGCGCCGCGCTTGCGCACGTAGATATAGCCAACAATCAAGACACCCAGAAACACAAGCATCTCGAAGAAGCCAAATAGACGAATCGACTCGTTGCCCGCAATTTCCTTGAGAATTGATGCCCAAGGAATCAGAAAGGCAACCTCGATATCAAAGAGGATGAAAAGAATTGCAATCAGGTAATAACGCACATCAAATTTGATGCGCGCATCCTCGAACGCCTCAAAGCCACACTCATAGGGAGAGAGCTTTTCTGGCTCGGGATTGTGGCGCCCAAGAATGCGCCCAGCGAGCAGCATCACGCCGCCTACCGCAATACCGACAAGGATGAAAATCAATACCGGGAAATAGTTCTCGAGCATGATCGTAGAGTCGGGAATTGCATCAGATGGAGAAACGCCCGCTTACGCGGGCGTTTCGAATTATTGGTGCCGACGGTGAGACTCGAACTCACACGGCTTGCGCCACCACCCCCTCAAGATGGCGTGTCTACCAATTTCACCACGTCGGCACGCTTACAACAGAAAAGAATTATATATAAACAATTCAGCCTTGCCAAGAATTTCTTTACTTCGGAATCTCTTGGGCCGCACCCGGGGCACTCGCAGGTTTCTCGGCCGTTGCCGGCTGCGATTGCACTGCTGGCGCGCCCTCCATGACACTCTTTGCGGGGCCAGCGCGATGGCTTGCCAAGTAGGTCAGCGCCAAACTCGTGACGAAGAAGACCGTAGCCAAGACCGCGGTCGTTCGGCTCAGAAAATTCGCCGAACCCGACGCACCAAAAAGACTGCCAGATGCGCCACCGCCAAATGACGCACCCATGTCCGCGCCTTTGCCGTGCTGCACCAACACCAAGCCGATCACTGCAACGCCCACGAGAACGTGAACCGTCAGGACAAGGCCGAAGAATATTCCGCTCACGCGATACCCCAGTTTAATTACTACAAAACCCGGCAGTGTAGTCCAGCCTCGCGCCAGGCACAAGCCACGCCCTACTCCAACGCTTGGCGAACCGTCTCGGCAAGCCGTTGGGCGACCGCTTCAACCTGCGTGGGATCTTCGCCCTCAACCATTACGCGAAGCAGCGGTTCGGTGCCGGACGCGCGAAGCAAGACGCGGCCGCGGTCACCCAGTTCCAGCTCTGCCGCGGTTACCGCATCCTGAATGCTCCGATCGGATTTCCAGTCGAAACCGCCGGCGGTGCGAACGTTCACAAGCCGCTGAGGAAAGAACTTGAGCGCACCACAGGCGTCGGCAAGGGTCTCACCCGCATCGCGCAACGCTGCAAGGACCTGCAAGGCGGCAACAATACCGTCGCCGGTGGAGTGGCGGTCCAGGCAGATGATATGGCCCGAATTCTCGCCACCTAACTTCCATCCGCGCTGCTCAAGCAACTCAAGCACATAGCGGTCACCAACCTTGGCGCGCACGAATTCAACGCCTAGCGCCTCGATCGCGCGCTGAAATCCAAGGTTGCTCATCAACGTACCAACGACGCCGGGCAGTCGGCCCTGAGCCTTCTGCATGCGCGCGATTACATAGATCAACATATCGCCGTCATAGATGCGACCGGCGCGGTCCACCATCATGAGGCGATCGCCATCGCCATCAAGCGAGATACCGATATCGGCGCCTTGCGCCAAGGTAAAAGCGCGGATCGCCTCAGGGACGGTGGCACCTACCTGATCGTTGATGTTGAAGCCATTAGGCTCCTTGCCGATCGCAACGACCTCTGCACCGAGTTCATGAAATACACGTGGCGCAATGTGATATGCGGCGCCATGAGCACAATCCACTGCAATCTTCAGACCACGCAGATCAAGGTCATTCGGAAACGTGCTCTTGCAGAATTCGATATACCTGCCGGCAGCATCATCGATACGGCGCGCACGCCCCATGGATGCGGAATCCGCACAACCAATGGGCTGATCGAGCCGCTCCTCAATGGCGGTCTCTGTCGCGTCCGGAAGTTTTGCGCCGCGAGCCGAAAAGAACTTAATACCGTTGTCGTAATAAGGGTTGTGAGAGGCGGAAATCACGACCCCTGCATCAAGACGAAGCGCCCGCGTCAAATACGCGACCCCAGGGGTAGGAATCGGTCCAGCCAACACCACGTCAACACCAGCCGCAGCGAAGCCGGCCTCCAAAGCGGCCTCAAGCATATAGCCGGAGACGCGAGTATCCTTGCCAATCAGCACCGTTGGCCGCTCATGCCCGCGTGTCCCCTGCTGTTCGGCACACAGTGTTCGACCCGCCGCGTACCCCAGTCGCATCACAAAGTCAGGCGTGATCGGAGCATTGCCTACACGTCCCCGCACTCCATCCGTGCCGAAATACTTGCGCGCCATTGCAGTCTCCGTAGTGTTTCGCAGGTCAATGAATAGGCTAGCCGTTGGCCTCAAGCCCAAGTTCACGCCAAAGATTTAGCGCAGCCACCGTCTCAGCAACGTCGTGGACCCGCAAGATCGCAGCGCCGCGAGCGGCCGCCGCCACAGCAGCTACCGCGCTCGCCGTGACACGTTGATCGACCGGAAAGCCAGTGAGTTGCCCGAGCATCGTCTTGCGCGAGACACCGACAAGGACAGGCCTTATCGCTCGAAACGATTCGAGCGCGCGGAATAGCGCCAGATTGTGTTCGAGTGTCTTGCCAAAGCCAAAGCCCGGGTCAACGACAATACGATTCTGGTCAATACCTGATTGTCGAAGCGCATCGAACCGATCGCTCAAGAACGCATACACCTCGCCGACGACATCGGCGTAGACCGGTGATGTCTGCATACTTCTCGGTTGGCCCTGCATGTGCATGACGCACACGGCGCAGTTGCTTTCGGCAATCGCGTCGATCGCCCCCGGCTCGCGCAACCCGTTGATGTCATTGATCATGGACGCGCCAGCTCTGATTACAGCCTGCATGACCGACGGTTTAACCGTATCGACCGAGACTGGACAGCCGAGGGTTGCGAGGGCCTCGACAACAGGCACAACCCGGGCCAACTCCTCGTCGACCGACACTCCCAAAGACCCAGGACGGGACGATTCGCCACCAACATCCAGAATGTGAGCCCCGGCATCAATCGCGCGCTTTGCCTTGTCGACGAGCGCATCCAGCCGACCCGCCAGCCCGTCGCCGCTGAAGGAGTCTGGCGTCGCATTGATAATCGCCATCACCAGCGGACGCGCGACCGATAAGCGATAGGATCCGAGACGAATTTCGTTCATGCAAAAACTAAGGGCCGGCTTAGCCGGCCCTTTTCACTGTGGAATTCTTCTCAGGCAGGAGCCGTTGCGCTAGGTGTCGAATCGGCAGGGCCATCGGACACCGGGGGTTTCGGCTGCCCACTGGCGTGGGGCGGACGCGGCGGGCGGCCCGCCATGATGTCAGCGATCTGGTCGGAATCAATAGTCTCCCACTCCAGCAAAGCCGCCGTCATTGCCTCAACCTTATCGCGGTTGTCTTCGAGGATCTTTCTCGCCAAAGCGTACTGTTCATCGACGATCCGGCGGATCTCGGTATCCACTTTCTGAAGTGTCGCTTCCGAGAGATTCTTGTGTGTCGTGATCGACCTTCCAAGGAAGACTTCACCCTCGTTCTCGGCATAAACCATCGGTCCAAGCGCCTCGGACATCCCGTAGCGCGTCACCATGTCGCGAGCGATGCTGGTCGCACGCTCAAAATCGTTTGATGCACCAGTTGAGACGTTGCCGACGAAGATTTCTTCTGCCACGCGACCGCCAAACAGCATGCAGATCTGCGCCAGCATCTGGTCTTGATAGAGACTGAAACGGTCCATCTCCGGCAGTGACCACGTCACACCCAGTGCCCGTCCGCGTGGAATCACCGTGACTTTGTGAACCGGGTCGCAACCCGGGAGGACTGAGCCAATAATCGCGTGACCTGACTCATGGTAAGCGGTCTTCTTCTTTTCCTCCGGCAGGATCACCATGGACTTCCGTTCGGCGCCCATGAAGATCTTGTCCTTGGCGCGCTCAAAGTCATCCATGTCGACCAGGCGCTTGTTCGAGCGAGCGGCGAACAGTGCAGCCTCGTTGACAAGGTTGGCCAGATCCGCGCCCGACATGCCCGGCGTGCCCCGCGCAAGAATGTTCGCATCGACGTCAGGTGACACAGGCACCTTGCGCATGTGCACCTTGATGATCTGCTCGCGACCGCGAATGTCCGGCAGTGGAACGACGACTTGCCGGTCGAAGCGGCCTGGACGCAGCAACGCTGGATCCAGTACATCCGGACGGTTCGTTGCGGCAATCACGATGACGCCGGTCTGACCCTCAAAACCGTCCATTTCGACCAGCAACTGGTTCAGCGTCTGCTCGCGTTCATCGTTTCCGCCGCCAAGGCCCGCGCCACGCTGGCGACCAACGGCGTCGATCTCATCAATGAAGACGATGCAAGGCGCCTGCTTCTTGGCATTCTCGAACATGTCGCGAACGCGTGCGGCACCAACGCCAACAAACATTTCAACGAAGTCAGAACCGGAAATGGAGAAGAACGGCACCTTCGCCTCACCGGCGATGGCCTTGGCAAGCAGCGTCTTACCTGTACCCGGCGAACCGACCATCAGCACGCCTTTGGGAATCCGGCCACCAAGCTTTTGGAATTTCGACGGATCGCGCAGGAAGTCGACCAACTCGGCGACCTCCTCTTTTGCCTCGTCGCATCCCGCGACGTCCGCAAAGGTGATCGAATTGGTCGACTCGTCCAGCATCCGAGCGCGACTCTTGCCGAACGAGAAGGCGCCGCCTCGGCCACCGCCCTGCATCTGACGCATGAAGAAGATCCAGACGCCGATCAACAGCAGCATCGGGAACCACGAGACGAAGATGCTCATCAGGAGCGATTGCTCCTCTTCGGGCTTGGCCGTGATCTTGACGCCGTAGCGCATCAGATCGCTAACCATCCAGAGGTCCTGCGTACCCGGCGTAAAAACCGTGATCTGCTTGTTGTCCTGGGTCGTTGCACGCAGTGTGCGGCCTTCAATGGTGACCTTGGCGATCCGCCCCTGCTTGGCTTCCTCCATGAACTGGGAGTATTCCATCTGGCTTTGCGCGGTCTGCCGGCTATTGAACTGGTTGAACACGGTCATCAGCACGATGCCAATCACCAACCAGATCGCAAGATTCTTGAAAAGATTGTTCAAGTCGCTTCCTTCTCAGGCCCGAACGGGGCCACTCCCCACAGTAGACCGGATCATTCTATGACCGTTCAACGGCTGACGCCAACGCAGCCCCTGCCCGGCCGTGCAATCAGAGACGTTTCGTCTGACCAAGCAAGTACACTTCCGAGCTTCGGTCGCGTGATGCAGCCGGCTTGCGAACCTGCACCTGCGAAAAAACGCGCCCCATCGCCTTGCGGTACTCGTCGAACCCAGACCCCTGAAAGACCTTCACCAACATGTTGCCACCCGCCACCAGGTGCCGTTCGGCAAAATCAAGCGCCAGCTCGCAGAGGTAGATCGAACGCCCTTGGTCAATCGTCGCAATACCCGAGATATTGGGTGCCATGTCGGAAAGCACAAGGTCCACATGTCGACCGTTCAGACGACGAACCAGTTCGTCGAGTATCGCCTCTTCAGTAAAATCCCCCTGAATGAAGTCAACACCGCTGATGGGCTCGAAATCCAGCAAATCGAGTGCGATCACCGCGCCACCTGGCAGCACCTTGCGCGCAACCACCTGAGTCCAGCTACCCGGTGCCGCGCCGAGTTCGACCACGACTTGTCCCCGCGACAGCAGGCGATCCTTCTGATCGATCTCGGTCAGCTTAAACGCCGCACGCGAGCGAAAGCCCTCGGCCTTGGCGCGCTGCACCCAAGGGTCGTTGACATGCTCCTGCATCCATTGTTTGCTGGTCTTGGTTCGCTTCATCGCACTAAAATGCAGGTTTGCACAAGAAATTCCATATGAACACACTCACCGCAGCACAGCGTCGCGATCTTCGCGCCAAAGCGCACGGGCTCGACCCGGTCGTAAGTATTGCCGAAAAAGGGCTTGCGCCTACGGTACTCAAGGAGATCGACCGTTCGCTGACCGCGCACGAGCTGATCAAGATCCGCGTCTACGGCGACGACCGCGAGGCGCGTCAGCAATACATGGACACCATCTGCAACGAGCTTGGGTGCGCTGCCGTGCAGATGATCGGCAAGCTCCTGGTCGTCTATCGGCCGTCGCCCGAGCTCGCAGAAAAGGCAAAGACAGCAGTCAAAGCACCGGCAATTAGCCCACGCGTCACGCCACGATCCGCCGCACGCGGTGATGCTCGCACGCTTGCTCGGCCTGCGACCCGCCTGAAGAGCGGCACCATCGCGCGCAACATTGCGGGTCCGCGCGGTGGTTTGGCGCCGCGAAGTGGCGGCCGCAAACCCGGCGGCGGACGCTAAAGCGAAGTATCGCTGAGGCCTACCGCCTCAGCGACGCCCGCTTGCGGTTTCAAGCACCACCAAGGCGCCGCCAAGCGCACACTGGATCAGGTAAAGGATGCTGGATACGCCGTGCCATGCGGCGAAGCGATCGCGAACCAAGCTCTCCATCACTTCGCGCGGCATCGCCTCTGCCTTGAGCTGGGCCAGCAGAGGCTGGATACCGAAAAGACTGGCCAAGGTCAGTACCAGCATCAGCACCACCACCCAGAGCGATGCACGTTTGAAGGCCTGCCCCCCGGCATCAATGATCTGAAAGATGATCAAGAAGCAGGCGCTACCGACGCCGAGCCATGCCGCAATCGAAAACAGTCGCCCGGCAATTGCCCCGGCAATGCTGCGATCCTGCAGCGCAGAAAAGAGCGTCGGCGCAACGATGCCGCCGATGGTCCAAAGGGCACCGACCCACAGCGTCAGTGCCAGGAAGTACAGCGGCCGCCCGATCTGGTTCATGAATCAGATGTATTTGACGTCGAGGATCTCGTATTCGCGCACACCACCGGGCGCCTGGACCTCAGCCACATCGCCAGCGTACTTGCCGATCAGCGCACGCGCGATAGGCGAAGAAACCGAGATCTTGCCGCACTTAAGGTCGGCCTCGTCCTCGCCGACGATCTGGTAAGTCACCGAATCGCCGGACTCGAGGTCCTCCAGATCCACCGTTGCACCAAAAACACAACGGCCGTCGGCATCCAGCAACTTCGGATCAATGATCTGGGCCGATGAAAGCTTGCCTTCGACCTCTTTGATGCGGCCTTCGATGAAGCCTTGGCGTTCCTTGGCTGCATCGTATTCGGCGTTTTCCGACAGATCGCCATGTGAACGCGCCTCGGCGATTGCCTCGATCACGGCCGGGCGATCCACCGTTTTAAGACGCTGCAGTTCGGCGCGGAGCATTTCCGCGCCGTTAATGGTCAGTGGAACCTTGTTCATTTACGTTGCCATTCAAGCCAGTTCGGCGTGCAGAGCCTGCAGCGCGTACGGCGTCAGTTCGGACAGGTGGCGAATGCCGAGGCACGCAGCACGCGCGCCTTCGATGGTCGTCTGGATCGTGACCTTGGCAGCAAGCGCGCTGGTACGGATCGAACGCGAATCGGCGATAGCCTGGCGCTTTTCTTCGACCGTGTTGATGATCAGACTGATCTCGTTGTTCTTGATCATGTCGACGATGTGCGGACGCCCTTCGGTGACCTTGTTCACCGGCGTAACGGGAATACCCGCCGCTTCGATTGCCGCCGATGTGCCACGCGTCGCCACCAGCTTGAAGCCGAGTTCCACCAGCTCGCGAGCCACCTCAATCGCCTTCGGCCGATCCGTCAGCTTGACGCTGATGAACGCGGTACCGCCGGTGGGCAAGCGAACGCCAGCCGCCAGCTGACTCTTGACGAAGGCTTCGGCAAACGTACGGCCGACACCCATCACCTCGCCGGTCGACTTCATTTCCGGCCCGAGGATCGTATCGACGCCGGGGAACTTGGCGAACGGAAAGACGGCTTCCTTGACCGAGAAGTAAGGCGGAATAACCTCGCCCGTGACACCTTGGTCCGCCAGCGAACGTCCAGCCATGCAGCGAGCAGCAATCTTCGCCAACGGCAGCGAACAGGCCTTGGAGACGAACGGCACGGTACGGGATGCGCGCGGATTGACCTCGAGCACGTACACCACGGCGGCGTCGCCCTTGCCCTGGATCGCGAACTGCACGTTCATCAGACCGCAGACGTTGAGGCCGCGGGCCATCAGCTCGGTCTGACGACGCAGCTCATCTTGCAGCGCCTTGGACAACGTGTAGGGCGGTAGAGAGCAAGCCGAGTCGCCCGAGTGGACGCCCGCCTGTTCAATGTGCTCCATGATGCCGCCGATGATGACTTGCTTGCCGTCTGACAGCGCATCCACGTCAACCTCGGTCGCATCGTTCAGAAAGCGATCGAGCAGCACCGGCGAGTCGTTCGATACCTTCACAGCCTCACGCATGTAGCGCTCGAGGTCCTTCTGCTCGTGCACGATTTCCATCGCGCGGCCACCAAGCACGTAGGACGGGCGGACCACCAGAGGGTAGCCAATCTCGGCGGCCAGGCGGACAGCCTCCTCCGGTGCGCGGGCAGTGCGGTTAGGCGGCTGCTTCAGGCCGAGGTCGTTGAGCAGCTTCTGGAAGCGCTCGCGATCTTCCGCCGCGTCGATCATGTCCGGCGTGGTGCCGATGATCGGCACGCCATTGGCTTCGAGTTCGCGCGCCCGCTTGAGCGGGGTCTGGCCGCCAAACTGCACGATCACGCCGACGGGCTTCTCGACAGCAACGATCTCGAGGATGTCTTCCAGCGTCAGCGGTTCGAAGTACAGCCGATCAGAGGTGTCGTAGTCGGTGGAAACGGTTTCCGGGTTGCAGTTGACCATGATGGTCTCGTAGCCGTCTTCGCGCAGCGCGAGGGCGGCATGGACGCAGCAATAGTCGAACTCGATACCCTGTCCGATCCGGTTCGGCCCACCGCCCAGCACCATGATCTTCTTGCGATTGCTCGGCTGCGCCTCGCACTCGTCCTCATACGCCGAGTACATGTACGCGGTATCGGTGGCGAATTCAGCTGCGCAGGTATCGACGCGCTTGAACACCGGGCGCACGCCCAGCGTGTGACGTTGCAGGCGAACGCTGGTCTCGTCCGTGGCGAGCAGCTTCGACAGGCGACGATCCGAGAAGCCCTTGCGCTTCAGGTCGCGCAACTCGGGCGCCTGCAGCGCCTTGAGCGAACGGCCAACCAGCGACTTCTCAGTCAGCACGATGTCTTCGATCTGCGCCAGGAACCACGGGTCGATCTTGGTCAGTGCATGCACCTGATCCAGAGTCATGCCTTCGCGGAACGCCTGACCCACATACCAGATGCGCTGCGCGCCCGGGTTCGCGAGCTCGCTCTCGAGTTCCTCGCGATCGCATTCGACCTCATCCAGGCCGTAGGCGCCGGTCTCAAGACCACGCAAGGCCTTCTGGAACGACTCCTGGAAGGTGCGCCCCATCGCCATGACTTCGCCGACCGACTTCATCTGAGTCGTCAGGCGATCATTCGCAGCCGGGAACTTCTCGAATGCGAAGCGCGGAATCTTGGTAACGATGTAGTCGATCGACGGCTCGAACGATGCCGGGGTGGCGCCGCCGGTGATGTCGTTCTTCAGTTCGTCCAGCGTGAAGCCGACAGCCAGCTTCGCCGCGATCTTCGCGATCGGGAAACCGGTGGCCTTCGAGGCCAGCGCAGACGAACGCGACACGCGCGGATTCATCTCGATGACGATCAGGCGACCATCCTTCGGGTTGACCGAGAACTGCACGTTCGAACCGCCGGTGTCCACGCCAATCTCGCGCAGCACGGCGATCGACGCGTTACGCATGATCTGGTATTCGCGATCAGTGAGCGTTTGTGCCGGGGCGATCGTGATCGAATCGCCCGTGTGGACGCCCATCGGGTCGAGGTTTTCGATCGAACAAACGATGATGCAGTTGTCGTGCTTGTCGCGCACGACCTCCATCTCGTATTCCTTCCAGCCGAGCAGCGATTCTTCGATCAGCAGCTCGCGGGTCGGCGAGAGGTCGAGGCCGCGGGTGCAGATCTCGACGAACTCTTCGATGTTGTAGGCAATGCCGCCACCGGTGCCGCCCATCGTGAAGGACGGGCGGATGATCGCGGGGAAGCCGACCTTGGCCTGTACGGCCATCGCCTCTTCCATCGAGTGCGCGACGCCGGAACGGGCGGATTCCAAGCCGATCTTGGTCATCGCCTCCTTGAACTTCTGGCGATCCTCAGCCTTGTCGATGGCATCGGGTTTCGCACCGATCATCTCGACCTTGTACTTGTCGAGCACACCGTTGTGCCACAGATCCAGCGCGCAGTTCAGCGCCGTCTGGCCGCCCATCGTCGGCAGCACCGCATCCGGGCGCTCCTTTTCGATGATGCGTTCGAGCACCTGCCAGGTGATCGGCTCGATGTACGTCACATCGGCCATCTCCGGGTCGGTCATGATCGTCGCCGGGTTGGAGTTAACCAGGATGACGCGGTAACCCTCGTCACGCAGCGCCTTGCAGGCTTGCGCGCCGGAATAATCGAATTCGCAGGCCTGGCCGATCACGATCGGACCAGCGCCGATGATCAGGATGCTCTGGATGTCTGTACGCTTGGGCATGTCTCTTCACCACCGGGGCGAGGCGCGCAGCTCAGGGCTGCGCGCCGGGATAATTACTTCTTGGCTTGCTCGAGGAAGCCAACGAAACGGTCGAACAGGTAGGCCACGTCGTGCGGGCCGGGGCTCGCTTCCGGGTGCCCCTGGAAGCACAGCGCGGGACGATCCGTCCAGGCCATGCCCTGCAGGCTGCCGTCAAACAAGGACACATGGGTCACCTTGACGTTGGCCGGCAGCGTGGCCGGGTCGGCAGCAAACCCATGGTTCTGACTGGTGATCAGCACACGGCCTGAATCAAGATCCTTGACCGGATGGTTCGCGCCGTGGTGGCCGAACTTCATCTTCATGGTCTTCGCGCCGGCAGCCAACGCCATCAGCTGATGACCAAGGCAGATACCGAAGGTGGGAATCTTGCGATCGAGGAACTCACGGATCGCAGCGATGGCGTAGTCGCAAGGCTCCGGATCACCAGGGCCGTTGGAGAGGAACACACCATCCGGATTGAGGGCCAGTACCTCTGCCGCAGAGGTCTTGGCAGGCACCACGGTCAGCTTGCAGCCGCGCTCAGCGAGCATGTGCAGGATGTTGCGCTTGACGCCAAAGTCGTATGCCACGACATGGAACCGGGCCGCAGCCTGCTCGCGAAAACCTTCGCCCAGCCGCCACTCGCCGCTCGTCCATTGATAAGCCTTGTCGGTGGTCACGACCTGGGCCAGATCCATCCCAGCGAGGCCAGCAAAGGCCCGCGCCTCGGCGATAGCGGCTTCCACATCGATCGTCTCGCCTACAGCGGCGGTAACGATGCAGCCCGACTGCGCGCCCTTTTCGCGAAGAATCCGCGTGAGCTTACGGGTGTCAATCCCCGCGATCGCGACGACGCCTTCCTCCTTGAGGAAGACATCGAGCGAACGCTCGGCACGGAAGCTGGAGACACGCAGTGGCAGATCGCGCACGACCAGCCCGGCGGCATAGGTGCGACCGGCTTCGCAGTCTTCACTGTTGGCACCCGTATTGCCGATGTGCGGATGTGTCAGCGTCACGATCTGGCGGGTGTAGGAAGGGTCGGTCAGGATTTCCTGGTACCCCGTAATGGCGGTATTGAAAACCACTTCACCGACGGACTTGCCGGCGGCGCCGATCCCCTTGCCGTGAAACACCGTACCATCGGCGAGCGCGAGCAAGGCTGGGGGAAATGCTGTCACAGCGGACTCCCTGAAACTATCGCTAAATTCCGGAATTCTGAGCGGACGCCGGAACCGGCGCCGGACATGAAAAACGGGATTCGCCACATGGCGCATCCCGCTTTCAAGATCGAGAAATTGTAGCAATTACCGCCGCTTACGGCAAATCGAGCGTGCTGTCCCTAATCCAGATCAGATCACTTGGCCTGTTCGCGCCGTAGATAATTGGCCAAGCGGTCCAGCTCGGGGATCAAATCCGCCAAGCGGGCGAGCGCCTCCGGCCCTTTCGCATTACGCGCAGCAATCTCCAGCTTCAAGGCACAGTCAGCTGCCGCGGACGCACCGAAGATGCCCGCCGAGGCCTTGAGCGAATGGGCACCACGCGACAAGGCCTCCCAGTCGGATCGTTCTGCTGCACGCAGTAGTTCCGACCTGGAACGGCCATAGTCCTGCAGAAACACACCAATCAGCATCTGCACGGCGGATTCATCGCCGTCGAGCGTATCGCGTGTCTGGTTCAGATCGGCCACATCGCCGCTCGTCACGAAAGGATCCCCCTCGATCTCGGTGCGCGACCCGTCATAGTACTCGTCGCTCACCGTTTCCTGACGCACCACTCGCTTGAGCGCAGCAAACAGTTCGGCCGGCTTGAGTGGCTTGACGACATAGTCATCCATGCCGGCCTCCAGGCACCGGTTCTTGTCGGCAGGCATGGCGTGCGCCGTCATCGCGATGATCGGAATCGACTCAAGCAGCCCGGTGCCCGCCCAACTCCTGCGCGCCTCACGTGCCCGGATCGCGCGGGTCGCTTCAATTCCACCCATGACGGGCATTTGCACATCCATCAGGATGACGTCAAAGCGCCCATCGCGATCGAAGTACTCGACCGCCTCGGCGCCGTTGTTCGCCAGCACCACCCTGTGCCCTGCCCGCTCCAGCACTTTCTGCGCAACCGCCTGATTGACCGGGTTATCCTCGACCAGCAAGACATCCAGCGGCTCGGCGATCGCCTCGGTTGCAGCACGCGCCGCAACAAGATCGAACTCTGCCAGCGAGAAGCCGCTACCAGCATCCACCCCGAACGCGAGCAACGCGGCATCAACTAGATCGCGGCGCGAGAACGGTTTGACGAGGTGGGCCCGCGTGCCTAACCGCCGGCAACGGTCGGCATCCTCACGCTGATTGGGCGTATTGAGGAGCATGACGATGCGCTCACACGACGCACCAAGGTCGAAGAATCGCGAAGGCAGCGAAAACCCGCCGGGCTCTCCCAAGCCTGCATCGACCAGCAGCAGGTCGTAGTAGCCCCCCGCCTCGGCGGCCGCTTTCAATGCAGCCTCAGCCGACTCGACGGAATCGACCCAAACCACCGGCAAGCCGGCCGCACCCAGCCAGCCATGTATCCGCTGCGCCAAGGTCCGATTTTCAAGCGCCAGCAGCGCGCGACGGCCTGCAAACTCGGGCCGGCAGGTAAGAGGCGCCGGGTCTTCGAGCACCTCGGCGCGTAGCGTGAATCGGAAGCAGCTCCCCTTCTCGGGGGTACTTTCGACCCAGATTCGCCCGTCCATCAACTCGACGAGGCGTCGGCAGATTGCCAGACCGAGGCCGGTCCCCCCGAAGCGACGGGTGGTCGACGTATCAGCCTGCGAGAAGACGTCAAAGATGGCGCCATGTTTTTCGGCAGGAATACCGATACCCGTATCCCGGACAGAAAACTCGATCCGCGCAAAAGCGCCGTCGCGCTCAAGCACTCGGACGCCGACCTCGACTTCGCCGTGCTCGGTAAATTTGACGGCGTTGCCGATCAGGTTCAGCAACACCTGCCGCACACGCCCCGGATCACCCTTGAGCCGCACGGGCACGTCGTCGTCGATGCTGGCGATCAGCTCCAGGCCCTTCTGGTGGGCGCGTAGCGCAAGCGCCTTGATCGAATCCGCCACGGTGTTGAACAGCGCGTAGTCGATCAGCTCCAGATCCATCCGCCCAGCCTCGATCTTGGAGAAGTCGAGGATGTCGTTGATGATTGTCAGCAGGGCCTCGCCAGAGGACTTCACCGTTTCAAGGTAGCCGCGCTGCTCGGAATCGAGGTCGGTATCGAGCGCTAGCTCCGTCATGCCGATGATGCCGTTCATCGGCGTGCGGATCTCATGGCTCATGTTGGCCAGAAAATCGCTCTTTGCGCGATTGGCCGCCTCTGCCGCTTCTTTGGCATTCAGCAGTTCGAGCTCGAAACGTTTGCGCTCGGTGATGTCGCGATGGGTACCGACCAGACGCAAGGCCTTGCCCTGCGCATCGCGCTTGACCACCTTGCCACGGGCGAGAATCCATTTCCAGTCGCCGCGCTGCGTCCGCATGCGGAACTCGCAATCGTAGTCCGTGGCGACGCCTGTCACGTTGTCGTCCAAACGCGCCCGCATCAGCGGAAGATCGTCGGGATGTACCAATGACTGCCATCCTTCGACGGTCGGAGATACATCGTCGAGCGACAGACCCAGCATCGCGGCCCACTGCGCACTGAAATGCACCGCCCCGGCGGCGACATCCCAATCCCATATGCCGTCTTCGGAACTGTCCAGCGCGAGCTTCAACCGCTCTTCGCTGACACCGACCAGCAAGGAGGATTCGCGACGTTCGCTGACGAGCGCCGACAAGGACTGCGACAGCTCGTCGGCCGCCAGGCGCTCAACCGCCTCTTCGCCGCGTCGATCACCCAGGCCGCGCAGCGCATCCCGCAGGGCATTCAAGACCGCCTGCTGGGCGTCGCATTGCTTGCGTAATCGGGCGTTCTCGTTCGACAACGTCGAGCCCGCCCCCACCTCGGAGACCGGCTGCGCGGTGAGCCTTTGTTCGTAGCGGCGGTAAGCACCACCAACCATCGACAGCAGATCCGCCAGCGCTACCGCAAGCTGATCCGGCCGCCAAGGCTGCCTTGCGATGGCCGTGAGCAAACCGGCGGGAGAGTCAACGCCGAAAGCGCGTTTCAGTTGGTCGGCCAGCAATTCGCCAGCCGGGAGCTCGGTGGAACTGGAGTTACGATCGTCGCCAGGTTGTGTGGCTTGCATTCGGTCGTACCGTAGGAAGAGCTTGGGCCAGAGTTAGCACATCACCCGCACAGCGTACCTGAAGCGTCGACCCGATCGCCAATGGCTTTTGCTAAGCCATAGTTAGCGAACGCCCTACTTCAGCCCAAGCACGTCCTGCATGTCGTAGAGCCCAGCCTTGCGGCCCTTCAGGAATGCGGCGGCACGCAAGGCGCCAAGCGCATAGGGCATGCGGCTGGAGGCCTTGTGGGTAATCTCGACCCGCTCACCGAGTCCGGCGAACAGCACGGTGTGGTCGCCAACGATGTCACCACCGCGCACCGTGGCAAAACCAATCTGCTGCGCCGGGCGCTCGCCGGTAACACCTTCACGGCCATACACGGCACAGGCCTCAAGGTCGCGCCCGACCGCGTTGGCCACCACCTCGCCCATGCGCAGCGCGGTGCCGGAAGGCGCATCGATCTTGTGCCGGTGATGAGCCTCGATGATCTCGATGTCGTAGCCGCTCGCCAGGATCCGTGCAGCGACGTCCAGCAGGCGGAAGACGGCGTTGACGCCAACGGCCATGTTCGGCGCGAACACCACGGGAATCGTCTCGGCCGCGCGGGCGATGGCCTCCTTGCCGGCTGCATCGAAACCAGTGGTACCAATGATCATTGCCTTGCCCGCAACGCGCGCCGCCTCAAGGTGGCGCAAGGTGCCTTCCGGGCGGGTGAAATCGATCAAGCAATCAGCCACGTCGAACGCAGCGGCAACATCCGAGCTAATCGCCACCGACTGGCCAATACCGACCAATTCACCAGCGTCACGCCCAAGAAAGGGGCTATCCGGCAGATCAAGCGCCGCGGCCAGCGCACACGCCGGATCCCGCAAAGTGGCCTCGATCAGCATCCGGCCCATGCGTCCGGACGCACCGGCGATCGCGACGTTGACGGTCATGCTCAATCCTCGAAAGACGATTCGTTGCTGCGATTGGTGGGTATGGCAGGCTTACTTCTTGCGCGGCTCGATTTCGATCAGGCGATTCTGTCCGTCATCGTTGGGCGGCGCCGGCTGGATGTCGCCATCCCAGCGGGCAAGCTTTCCGTCGACGAAGTAAACCGAGAACACCTTGCGATCAACCGACGAGCTGCGACCGGAGCGGAACTCATACGGATAGTCCCAGCGATCCGCATGGAACGGATCATTCAGCAACGGGGTGCCAAGAATGAAACGCACTTGCTCAGGCGTCATGCCGGTCTTCAGACGACCGACCATTTCGCCGGTGATGGACATGCCTTGCCGGACGTCGACCCGATACGGGCGCAGCCATTCGCAACCGCTCGTCAAGGGGATCAGGCAAAACAGGGAGAGCAGTACGGCAGAGCGAAAACTCAAGCGCGGCATGGATTCGACGGAGCGAGTCGCGTTTTCAAATGGAGCGTCAGACTATATCATAAGGGTCTGAACCGACCCCCGTGCCAGGCCTCCATGACCAATTCCCAAAGTCTCAAGAGCATGGGTCTCAAAGCCACTCTGCCCCGGCTCAAGATCCTGGAACTCTTTCAGCGTACCGATCAGCGTCACCTCACCGCGGAGGACGTCTATCGCATGCTGATGGCCGAGAACATGGATATCGGGCTTGCGACGGTGTATCGCGTTCTGACGCAGTTCGAACAGGCGGGTTTGCTCGAGCGCCATCACTTTGAATCCGCGAAAGCGGTATTTGAACTGAACCACGGCCAGCATCACGACCATCTTGTCTGCATGCAATGCGGACGCGTCGAAGAGTTCTACGATGCCGACATCGAAGAGAAGCAGAACCGCATCGCCAGCGACCGCGGTTTCAAGGTGCGTGAGCATGCGCTTCACCTGTATGTCGACTGCCTCAAGGACGATTGTCCGCACAAGCGGAACATGCCGCCCGCGTTCCCGCTGAACGCCAACGAGTAAAGAAAAACGGCGCCCTCGGGCGCCGTTTTTATTCAGGCTGTGCTCGGCGACGCGATCACCCCGTCGTTGCCTCGAAGCCCAGCATCTCAGCCGCATGGGTTCGCGTCGTTTCGGTAATCCGCTCACCGCCCAGCATTCGGGCGATTTCATCGATACGGGCGGCGGCATCCAGCACTTGAACGCGGGAGTATGTCGCCCCGTCGCGCGACTCCTTGGAAATCTGCCACTGCCAATCCGCCCGCGCGGCAACCTGTGGCAGGTGGGTCACACACAGCACCTGGCAACGCCTGCCAAGCTCGCTGAGGCGCCGCCCGACCACCTCGGCGACACGCCCGCCGATACCGACATCCACTTCGTCGAAAACGAGCGTCGGCACCGCTTGCGCCTCACTGGCGATCACCTGGATCGCCAGCCCGATCCGGGAAAGCTCGCCACCCGACGCCACTTTCGCAAGCGGGCGGGGTTCCTGATGCGGATTTGCCGCAACCAGGAACTCAACCACTTCCTGACCGTGCGCACCGCCGGACGGCGCTTCAGCAAGCCGAATCTCGAACCGGCCTCCGGCCATCGCAAGATCTTGCATCGCTTCGGTGACGCTTGAGCCAAGCGACGCGGCCGCGACGCGCCGGCGCTCACTGAGCTCGGCAGCCAGCGTGTGGTATGCAGTGCGCGCATCCGACTCTGCCAACGCGAGCGCATCGAGGTCGCTCGCCCGTTCAATCAGGGCAAGGCGTTCGCCCCATTCCGCCTCAAGAGCAGGGATCCCCTCCGGCGCCACGCGATACTTGCGCGCAAACTGCGTGACCGCCGCAATGCGCCGCTCGCATTCGGCCAGCGCTTCCGGATCGAGCTCCATTCGGTCGCGATAGCGTCGAAGCTCGGCCACCGCCTCACCAAGTGCGATACCCGCGCCATCAAGCAATTCGGCGACCGGCGTGAGATGGCCGTCAAACCGGGCCAACTCCGCCATGCGGGCGGCGAGCCGTTCGACCTCGGTCGCGATCGCCAGCTCACCCTCGTCCAAGGCGTCCAGCGCAGCGCCCGCACCCTCGATCAAGCCCGCGGCGTGCGACAAGCGTTGATGGTCCGCATTGGTTTGCTGCCATTCGGCTTGGACGAATGCGAGCGTGCGCGCTTCACTCAATTGCCATTCGAGCATCTCGCGCTCGCGCGCGGTAGCCTCGCCTTCGGCTTCAGCAGTTTCGAGCGCACGAACCGCCGCTTGCCAGGCCCGCCAGGCCGCCGACACCTCCTTGGCCAAGGCCGTTGCGCCGGCATGCGTATCGAGCAGCTCTCGCTGCGCGTCGCCTCGCAGCAAGGCATGGTGCGCGTGCTGACCGTGAATATCGGCCAGCAGTTCGCCAAGCGATTTGAGCTGCGCCGCCGTGACGGGCGATCCGTTCACATAGCAACGCGAACGGCCCCCTCCATCGACTACGCGACGGACCAGAACCTCGGTATCGGCCTCAAGGTCGTTCTCGTTTAGCCAGGCAGCAACCGGGCCCACCGGTGCGCAATCGAACATGCCTGAGATTTCGGCGCGCTCACAGCCCGCCCGAACCATGGCGCTATCGGCGCGATCGCCAAGCAGCAGCGACAGCGCATCCAGCAGAATCGATTTGCCCGCCCCGGTTTCGCCTGTGAGCACACCGAAGCCGGGCGCGAATTCGAGGTCGAGTTGATCGACCAGGACAAAGTCTCGGATCGTCAGACGACGTAACACGGTAAGTCCTTCAGGGAAGTCGTGGCGCAGCGCTCCAGTGGAGCTTTTGGCGCAGGATGGAGTAGTAGCTGTAACCGGGCGGGTGCAACAGGGTCACGACGTGATCTGAACGCCAGATGCGTATCCGATCGCCGGCGCGGGCATCGAAGCGCGCCTGCCCATCGAAATGCACGCGCGCGTCATGCGGTGGCTGCACCACGATTTCGATTCGGCAATCGTCCGACACGGTAATCGGCCGGTGAGTCAGCGCATGCGGACACAAAGGAACCAGGGCGATACCCGTCACGCCCGGGTGAAGAATGGGGCCGTTGGCAGACATGGCATATGCCGTGGACCCGGTGGGTGTACACACGATGATGCCATCTGATCTCTGGTGATAGACAAACTCGCCGTCGAGATGCAGTTCGAACTCGATCATGCGACCGATCTCGCCCTTGCTGACCACCGCATCGTTCAGCGCCATGGTGTGGAACACGCGATCGCCCGCGCGCACGACTTCTGCCTCAAGCAGCATCCGGGTGTCGTGCCGCGCACGGCCAGCGAGGATCGCGCCGACGTGCTCGAACATGTCTTCGCGCGGAATATCGGTGAGAAAGCCGAGGCGCCCCTGGTTGACACCGACCAGCGGCACAGCATGGCTCGCGAGTCGCCGCGCCGCGGTCAGCAGCGTTCCGTCGCCGCCCAGCACGATGGCAAGATCTGCCTTGGCACCGATCTCGTCAAACGCCGCAACGCGGAATTCACCGCCAATGCCGGTAGCGCTCGCGGTACCCTGTTCAATCAGCACTTCACAGGCGCGCTCGCGCAGGAACAGCGCAAGGCGAAGCACCGCGTCCGACACTTCCGGACTCTGGTACTTTCCAATGAGCGCGATCGTCTTGAAACCGTTCTGCATGGCACCCATTTAACCACAAGGCGCACTGCGGCTGCCGCAAGCACGGCGCGCCTCCGGATCGATAGCGCCGACGCGTTGCGATCGTGCTTTTTTTCCCTAGAATGGCCGACATGGAATCACGCCCCGCCAATCAGCCACTCGACCAGCGTGCGCAGATCCTGTTGAAGACGCTGGTCGAGCGGTACATTGCAGACGGCCAGCCGGTCGGCTCGCGCGCATTGTCGCGCTCGTCGGGGCTTGAGCTATCGCCCGCCACGATCCGCAACGTCATGGCCGACCTCGAAGAGTTCGGCCTCGTTACGTCGCCGCATACCTCCGCCGGCCGGGTGCCAACCGCCAAGGGCTATCGCCTGTTTGTGGACAGCCTGCTCACGGTGCAACCGCTGCAGCAAGCGCAACTGCTTGAGCTGGAACACCATTTACAGCCCGACCAGCCGCAGCGAGTGATCAGCACCGCGTCACACCTGCTATCCGAACTCACCCGCTTTGCTGGCGTGGTGGTGACGGCCCGCAAGGAAGCCACGCGCATCCGGCAATTGGAGTTTGTCGGCCTGTCGGAACGCCGCATCCTGCTGATCATCGTGACGCAGAACGGGGATGTGCAGAACCGCATCCTGATGACGCAGCGGCCTTACACCGGCGATGAACTAGTGCGCGCCACCAACTTCCTCAACCAGAACTTCGCCGGCCTCGAATTCGACGAGATTCGCGAGCGTGTGCGCGCCGAGCTGGTCCAGTTGCGTGAGGACATGTCGGAGCTGATGTCCGCAGCGATCACCGCGGGGCAGGATGCAATCTCCGAGACGAACGCGTCCTCCTATGTGCTGAGCGGCGAGCGCAACCTGCTGGAAGTCGAGGACCTGTCGTCCAACATGGCGCGTCTGCGCGACCTGTTCCGGCTGTTCGAACACAAGACCGGGCTGCTGCAGCTGCTTGAGGTGTCGCGCGATGCACAGGGTGTTCAGATTTTCATTGGCGGCGAATCCGGCATTGCATCGCTCGACGATTGCACCGTCGTCACCGCCCCCTACAAGGTCGATGGGCAGGTGGTCGGCTCACTCGGCGTAATCGGCCCGACCCGGATGGCCTATGAGCGCGTGATCCCGATCGTCGACATCACCGCGCGCCTGCTCTCGAGCGCCCTCACCCCGCAGAACTGAGCCCATTGATGCCCCGCTTCAAACCCGAACCGCCCTTCCGGCATGGCACGGCCCCGAAGGTCGGCGTACTGCTGGTCAACCTCGGCACGCCGGATGCGCCGACGCCGAGCGCCCTACGTCGCTACCTGAAGGAGTTCCTGTCGGATCCGCGTGTCGTTGAAATTCCGCGTCTGGTTTGGTGGCCGATCCTCAACGGCATCATTCTGAATACGCGACCAAAGAAGTCAGCACTGAAGTATGCAAGTGTGTGGGACCGCGATGGCTCACCGCTGGCGGTGCACACGCAGCGCCAGGCAAAGCTGCTGCGTGGCTACCTTGGCCAGAATCGGCAGCAGCCGATCGAAGTGTTGCATGCGATGCGCTACGGCAACCCGTCGATGCCTGCACAGCTCGATGCCATGCGCGCCGCCGGCTGTACCCGCATCCTCGTTGTGCCGCTCTACCCGCAATACGCCGGCAGCACCACCGGGTCGGTCGCAGACGCCCTCGCGAGCTGGATGCAGGGCTGTCGCAACTTGCCTGAGCTACGGCTCGTGCGCGCCTTCGCGGACGACGACGCCTATGTCGCCGCGCTGGCTGCCAGCGTGCGAGAGCACTGGCAGCGCAGTGGCCGGGCTGAACGGTTGGTCATGAGTTTTCATGGCGTGCCGCGCTACACGCTCGATCGCGGCGACCCGTATCACTGCGAATGCCACAAGACGGCTCGGCGCCTCGCAGAAGCCCTCGCACTCAAGCCAGAGGACTACGTGCTGACCTTCCAGTCACGCTTTGGTCGCGCCGAGTGGCTGCAGCCTTACACCGAGCCAACGCTTCAAGCGCTGGCAAAAGCCGGCGTCAAGAAGGTGGATGTAATCTGCCCCGGCTTTGTTTCCGACTGCCTTGAAACACTCGAAGAGATCGCGATGGAATGCAAACACGCGTTCATCGCGGCGGGGGGCGAGCAATTTGGCTATGTGCCCTGCCTTAACGAACGGGACGACTGGATCCGAGCGCTGGTCGCCCTCGTAGAGCGTCAGGCCGGCGACTGGCTGGCCGCACCCGCTACCGACCCGACGCAACTGGCGTTAGCCGCGCAACGCGCGGCCAAACTTGGAGCGCAAAACTGATGCTGAATCGACTTGCCATCTGGGCTCTGAACACCGTTGCGCTGATGCTCGTGCCCGAAGTGGTCACCAGCATTACCGTGAGCAGTTGGACAGCCGCCCTGCTCTTCGCGCTGCTGCTCGGCCTGGTGAACGCTTCAATCAAACCCTTGTTGCTGCTGATCACGCTTCCGATCAGCGTGCTTACACTCGGGATCTTTGCGCTGATCATCAACGCGCTGGCTTTCTGGGCCGTCGCGGGGCTGATCGGCGGCATCGTGGTACCCACATTCTGGTCGGCCTTCTGGGGCGCACTGCTCTACAGCGTGCTGTGCACCTTGGTCAGCATGGCGGTTTCCGAACCTCGCCGCTGATCGTCCCCCAAAAAAAGAGAACGCCCGCATCTGCGGGCGTTCTTGTTTTGCACTAACTGCGACTGAATCAGGCGCCGCGGCGGGCCCCTTCGCTCGCTGCAGCACGGCGACGAGCGGGTTTGCGCCGCACGGCGCCCGGGTCGAACTCCCCTTCCAGCTTCTTCAGGGCGTCCTTGCGTGCTTTCAGCGCCATCTTGAAAGCACCGTCCTCGCCGTATTTCTTCACTGAGAACTTCACCCGTTTGCGACGCCCGTCCGGCAGTGGCCAGGAGGCCACCCAGAACCAACGTTGCTTCTCTTCCGGCATATCACGCGTTTCCGAGGCGCAGTATCGGCAGACGCCGACCACGCCAGATCGGTTGTTTTTCTTGACGATGTTTGAGTATTCACGCATCGAGAACGGCGGGTGCTTGGCGATCACCTCGTCGCGATACGCCTTTGCGGCATTGAAGGACTTGGTCTTGCCGCCGTGCACGCCATCGCTGAAGTGCTTGCGGTAGATCACCCCTCGCCGCTGGATGGTCACCAGCCAGCCATGGGTGCGGCTGACCTCGTTGTCCACCCGGCTGATCCCATAAACGCTGCTTCGGGCCACGACATTCCTCCATTGGGTTGCATCTACTACGGCGGCGATAAGAGCATTTTCGGCCTAGTTTCAAAAAACTTTAGCGTGTCAACATGTATCTGCCCGTACCACGCCGGGCGTCGTCCCCCCGTCTGGCCTTCAAGGAAAAACAAGGACTTGCCGCTACAACCTTCAGGCGACACAGCCTGGCCGGACAGCCGGACCCGACGGAAGGAGCGACAAATGAAGATCACATCATCGGATGTGGCGCTTGCCTCATCCCACGAGGCATGGCGCGCGCAGGAAACCAATACACGGATGCGGGTCTGGGCCGACTCGAATGCCGGCGGACGCACGGCACCGGGCTTCGGCCTGGAATTCAACCAGCACAGCCGCGTCGAATTCTCCGAGGCCGCGCGAGCGCAACTCGCCTTCAGTCAGCGCAATGAGCGTGTGCCGCAGCGTTCTGCGGCACCGCAAGGCCAGGTTGCCGACACCGAAGCGAGTAGCGGTACGGATGAAGCACAACGTGGCGGAGGCCTGCCCGCGCGCCTGCAACTGCTCAAGGACATTGTCGAAGCCCTGACTGGTCGCGAGGTCCGCTTCGTGACGCCGGGGCAACTGCAAGGCAGCGACACCAGCAGCACTTCGGACACAGCTCCAGCGAACCCGACGACGCAGACCGGCAGCACTCAGTCAGGCGCAAGCGAGGCACCGCAGCGGGCCGGTTGGGGGTTGGAGTTCGACTCCCGTGAAGTACGCGAGGAGTACGAACGCACGAGTTTCTCGGCAAGCGGTTCCGCGACCACCGCAGACGGCCAGAAGATCAACTTCTCGCTGAATCTCTCGATGGAGCGCTACGAGCGGCAGGAAACCAGTGTCTCGGTCAGGGCCGGCGATGCATTGTTGAAGGATCCGCTGGTGCTCAGTCTGGATGGAAACGCCGTCTCGACCACCGGAGACACGATCCGCTTTGATTTGAGCGGTCAGGGGTCTACCGACAAACTCCCCGTACTCCGCGGCGCCGCGTATTTGGCCTTGGACAAGAACGGCAACGGCCGCATCGACAACGGCACCGAGTTGTTCGGGCCGCAAAGCGGCGACGGCTATGCGGATCTGGCCAAGCTTGATTCCGACGGCAATGGCTGGATCGATGAGTCTGACCCGGCGTTCGCAAACCTCAAGCTTTGGCGTCCAACAAGCGACGGGGCCGGCACATTGACTTCGATCGCCAGCGCGGGCGTCGGCGCGCTCTACCTGGGGCACGTCGACACGCCCTTCACCCTGAAGGATGGCCAGAACGCCGATTTGGGCGCCGTGCGTGCAAGCGGGATCTACCTGAAGGAGAGTGGCGAGGTCGGCGCCATGCAGCAGATCGACGTCGCAGTCTGACCGCCGCCAGGCGGCCTTGCGCCTCAGCTGTTGACGAGCTGAAGCTCCAGGCCGCCGCTTGGCGCGCCGTCGTTGCCGCGGGTGGCGGGTTCGCCAGACTTCGCGCAGACGCGCAGTGCGGCAGACAGGCGCCGCATCGCCACGGTCGACAGTCGAGAACGGAAGTGGTCAGTACACTCCTCCGACGCAAGAACCAGCGCCGCAGGGTTGATCTCCAGATAGCTCACTGGAGTCAGCGTTACGACGGTCGCAAACTGCTTGCGCTCCTGCTCGTCGAGGAACGCACTCTCGCCGAAAACCTCACCCGGGCCGTACTCTGCAACCTTGCGGCCATCGAGCGATACTTCAACGCGCCCCTCGATCAGGATGCAGAAACGCGCATCGCTGCTGCCTTCCTTGATCAGCGTCGTCAGCTCGCCACATTGGCGCCATTTGCCGATCCGGAACGCTTCCCAGACCTCAACATCGTCGAATTCGGTGAAGAACGGCAATCGCCGCAGCTGGCCGAAGTGCGAGTTGTCTTCGAGGTGCTCGTTCTCGTCGTAGATCTTGTAGCGGACGGCAGACAGGTCTTTCGCAAATTCCGCGCCGTTCTTGTAGCGGGAATACAGATCCTTCTCGAGCGCCTTGCGGATGACCGGATCCATCGTCTCCGGCACAGCCGGATTGAGCAGCACCACTGAGGGCGGATCGGCATTGATGATGCGATACACCAGCTGCGCAGGGTTCTTCGCGCGGAACGGCAGCCGCCCGGTCAACATGTGGAACAGCACCACGCCGAGCGAGTAGAGGTCAGTCTTCTGGTTCAGCGGGTAGGACTTCACCTGCTCGGGCGACATGTAGGCCGGCGAGCCGACGCCCATGATGAAGGTCGAATCCTCGTCGCTCTGCTTCTTGATGTTCAGCGCAAGCCCGAAGTCAGTGATCTTCACGTTGTCCTGATCATCGATCAGGATGTTCGCCGGCTTGATATCGCGGTGGATGATGCCGTTCTTGTAGGCGTAATCCAGCGCCATGCAACATTTGAAGATGATGCTGACGACACGGTGGATCGGCAGCAGATTCTCAAAGGTGCAGTAGCGCTCGAGCGAATAACCCTCGAAATACTCCATCACGACATAGGCCTGATCAGCCTCGATGACGGTCTCGAAGATGCGGATGATGTTGGGGTGGTTGAGGCGCTTGGAGACAGCTTCTTCAGCCCGCAAGAGCTTGAGCAGGCGGCGGTTCCACTTGGCCTGATCCTTCGCCTTGTCGTTGAAGCTGATGTGCTTGAGGGCAATCGGCTCCGGATAGAACGGGTTCTCCGCAAGATAGACGATGGCCGTAGCCCCTCGCCCGATCTCGCGAATGATGCGGTACTTCCCGATTCTCTCCGGCTGCGCAGCCATGTATTCCCCCGTGAACAGTCGGCATGTTAGCGCTCGCGCGCTTTTGCCACAAACAGGGCTTGAAATTCCCGGAACCCGCCCCAGATGGAAGCAAAGTTGCCATCAGGGAGTTCATTGTCATGCAGGAAAACCAGTCCAGTCCGCAGCCCGAGGTCGAACTGACCTCCGCCGCCGAAGCTTCGCCGGAAGCCGCTAGCGCCGAGAACCCGGAAACGGCGTCGGTCGACACCCTGCCCAGCCTCGAAGAGCAGCTGCGCCAGGCTGAGTTGAAGAGCGCCGAGCACTACGACGCATGGCTGCGTGCGAAGGCCGAAACCGAAAACGTCCGCCGTCGTGCTGCAGAAGACATCCAGAAAGCCTCCAAGTTCGCGATCGAAAAGTTCGCTACGGAGCTTCTGCCGGTCAAGGACAGCCTTGAGCAAACGCTCGCGGTGGCCAACCCGACGCTCGAATCGATCCGCGAGGGTGTGGAACTGACGCTGCGCAACCTGGCGCGCGCTTTTGAACGCGGCAACCTGACCGAACTCGATCCGGTTGGCGCGAAGTTCGACCCGCACCAGCATCAGGCGATGAGCATGGTCGAGTCGGACCAGCCCGCAAATACCGTCGTCCAGGTTTTCCAGAAGGGTTATCTGATCGAAGGTCGCGTTGTACGCCCGGCGATGGTCGCCGTATCAAAGGCGAAGGACTGATATCGCCGCAAGTGCGGTCTTGCAGCGTGAGCCGCCCGGGCCCTTGAAAGCCCGTGACAAGACCCCACTTCGGTAACAGGTTTGCATCACCACAGAATTCGGAAAGGACAATACAGACATGGGCAAGATCATCGGTATCGACCTCGGCACCACCAACAGCTGCGTCGCCATCATGGAAGGCGGCACGCCGAAGGTCATCGAGAACTCCGAAGGCGCGCGCACCACGCCGTCAATCGTCGCCTACATGGAAGACGGCGAGATTCTCTGCGGCGCACCCGCCAAGCGTCAGGCTGTCACCAACGCAAAGAACACCCTCTACGCGGTCAAGCGCCTGATCGGCCGCCGCTTCGAGGAGCGGGAAGTCCAGAAGGACATCTCGCTGATGCCCTACTCCATCACCAAGGCCGATAACGGTGACGCCTGGGTGGAAGTGCGTGGCAAGAAGATGGCCCCGCCCCAGATCTCTGCCGAAGTCCTGCGCAAGATGAAGAAGACCGCCGAGGACTACCTTGGCGAAGAAGTGACGGAAGCGGTCATCACCGTGCCGGCCTACTTCAACGACAGCCAGCGCCAGGCCACCAAGGACGCAGGCCGCATCGCCGGCCTTGAAGTCAAGCGCATCATCAACGAGCCGACCGCGGCTGCGCTCGCCTTCGGCATGGACAAGGTTTCCGGCAAGGACAAGAAGATTGCCGTGTTCGACCTTGGCGGCGGCACCTTCGACATTTCGATCATCGAGATCGCAGACGTCGACGGCGACAAGCAATTTGAAGTGCTCGCCACGAACGGCGATACCTTCCTCGGCGGTGAGGACTTCGACCAGCGCGTGATCGACTACATCGTCGAAGAGTTCAAGAAGCAGAACGGCATCGACCTGTCGAAGGATGCGATTGCGCTGCAACGCATCAAGGCCGCGGCTGAACGCGCCAAGATCGAGCTGTCGTCCGGCCAGCAAACCGAAATCAACGAGCCGTACATCACGATGGCCAACGGCGCGCCGTGCCACCTCGCGATGAAGATCACACGCGCCAAGTTCGAATCGCTGGTCGAAGAGCTCGTCGAAGCCACCATCGAACCGTGCCGCAAGGCGCTGAAGGATGCGGGCCTGAAGGTCACCGACATCGACGACGTGATCCTCGTCGGCGGTCAGACCCGCATGCCCAAGGTGCAGGAGAAGGTGCGCGAGTTCTTCGGCAAGGAGCCGCGCAAGGATGTGAACCCGGACGAAGCCGTGGCTGTGGGTGCTGCGATTCAGGGTGGCGTGCTGCAAGGCGAGGTGAAGGACGTGCTGCTGCTGGACGTCTGCCCGCTCACCCTGGGTATCGAAACCCTGGGCGGCGTGATGACCCCGCTGATCAAGCGCAACACGACGATCCCGACCAAGGCGCAGCAGGTATTCTCGACCGCGGACGACAACCAGACCGCAGTGACGATCCACGTGCTGCAGGGCGAACGCGAAATGGCCTCGGCCAACAAGAGCCTCGGCCAGTTCAACCTGTCGGACATTCCGCCGGCGCCGCGCGGCATGCCGCAGATCGAAGTGACCTTCGACATCGACGCCAACGGCATCCTGCATGTGTCGGCCAAGGACAAGGCCACCAACAAGGAAGCCAAGATCACCATCAAGGCCAACTCCGGCCTGTCGGATGAAGAAGTCCAGAAGATGGTGAACGACGCTGCCGCGCACGCTGAAGACGACCGCAAGGCACGTGAGCTGATCGACGCACGCAACCAGTGCGACGCGCTGATCCACACCGCCAAGAAGGCGATCCAGGAGCACGGTGACAAGGTTTCGGCCGACGAAAAGGCCAAGATCGAAACTGCGATCAAGGAAGCCGAGGAAGCGATCAAGGGCACCGACAAGGAAGACATCGAAGCCAAGGCCCAGGCCCTGGCGCTCGCCAGCCAGACGCTGGGCGAGAAGATGTACTCCCAAACCGCGGGGGCCGATGCCGGCGCCACCGCGGGTGCCGGAGCGAGCGCCAAGCCGGCTGACGATAACGTCGTCGATGCCGAGTTCACCGAGGTCAAGGACAAGAAGTAAGCCGGAACAACGCGAAGGCGTGAAGGGCGCAAAGGATCGCATCGCGTCCTTTGCGCCTTTGCGTTAGAGGAAAAGAGCAGATGGCCAAAAGGGATTACTACGACGTACTGGGGGTCAATCGCGACGCCAGCGACGAGGACATCAAGAAGTCCTATCGCAAGCTCGCGATGAAGTTCCACCCGGACCGCAACCCCGACGACAAGAGCGCCGAAGAGAAATTCAAGGAGGCCAAAGAGGCCTACGAAGTGCTCTCCGACGGCAACAAACGCGCCGCCTACGACCGCTACGGTCATGCTGGCGTGGATCCGTCTGCGGCCGGCGGGCCCGGCGGTTTTGGTGGCGGCGCGGGCTTCGAAGGCTTCTCGGATGCCTTCGGTGGCATCTTCGACGAGATCTTTGGCGGCGGCCGAGGTGGTGGCGGCGGTGGGCGTTCCAACGTCTATCGTGGTGCCGACCTGCGCTACAACCTTGAGATCACGTTGGAAGAAGCTGCGCGCGGCGCCGAGAAGACGATCCGCATCCCGCTCATGGAAGAGTGCGAGATCTGTCACGGCTCCGGCGCCAAGCCGGGCACGCAGCCCAAGACCTGCCCCACCTGTGGTGGCGCCGGTCAGGTGCGCATGCAGCAAGGCTTCTTCTCGATCCAGCAGACCTGCCCGAAGTGCCATGGCTCCGGCCGGCACATCTCCGACCCCTGTGGCAGTTGCCACGGCGCCGGCCGGGTCAAGAAGCAGAAGACGCTGGAAGTGAAGATCCCCGCCGGCATCGACGACGGCATGCGCCTGCGTCACGCCGGGTACGGCGAGCCGGGCGTCAACGGCGGGCCTCCAGGGGATCTGTACGTGGAAATCCACGTCCGCGAGCACCAGGTCTTCCAGCGCGACCATGACGACCTGCATTGCGAGATGCCGATCGGTTTTGCCACCGCGGCACTGGGCGGCGAGATTGCGATCCCGACGCTGGACGGCGCAGCCAACCTGAAGATTCCGGCCGAAACGCAGAGCGGCAAGGTCTTCCGTCTGCGCGGCAAGGGCATCCGCAACGTGCGCTCTGGCCATCCGGGCGACCTGCTGTGTCACGTCGTCGTCGAGACACCCGTCAACCTCAACGAGCGCCAGAAGGAACTGCTGCGCGAGTTCGAGGAGCTGGCGCAAAAAGACGCCGCCAAGCAGACGCCGCGTGCCAAGGGCTGGATGGACAAGGTTCGCGAGTTCTTCAGCGACTGAACGCGCCGAGACCAAGCCGCGTGTCGCAGCGGCATCCGCCACCTGGCGGCCCAGGCAGCCCCCGACAAAAGAGCTCCAGTTGGAGCTCTTTTTATTTTTGCTTGATCAAAATTGACATTGATTGCTGCGCGGCACGATTGCCAAGCCACAAACAAAGATTTAGGGTTAACCCGCTCGGGGTTTTCCCGTAGCACCAAAACAAGCACGGCGCACACAACAAGCGACCGGCAGCACAGAGACAACAAAGGAGATTTCGGTGAACGCCGAAAAGTATCTTGAACGGCCACGCGCGGCCCGCATTCGCCCCTTGCACCACCCACCGCCCGCGGTGCGGCACCGACCCTAGTCGGCCCCTCGGCACGACGCTGGGCCACCACTGAAATTCCATCAATCCTGTACCCGACGCATGGGCTTCCGTTTGCGGAAACCTCTGTGCGATGCGCTGTCGCGCGCCGCCTCCGCCGGACACTGAAGGACACACGCACAATCATGAAACCCATCCAGACGACGAAGACCATGCTCGCGCTCGGGTTGGCGCTGGGCGCAGTCGCCAGCCACGCAGCGGACATCGAAGTCCTGCATTGGTGGACTTCGGGCGGCGAAGCACGCGCCCTGGCCGAACTGACCAAGAAACTCGAAGCCAGCGGCCACCGCTGGCGCGATTTCTCGGTCGCCGGGGGCGGCGGCGATAACGCGATGCTGCTGCTGAAGACCCGCGTGGTCTCCGGTTACCCCCCGATGGCCGCGCAAATCAAGGGGCCGGAAATCCGGGAATGGGCGGAAGACGGCCTGCTCGCCGATATCGGTGACGTGGCGAGCGCCGGCAACTGGGACGCGACGCTGCCAGCCGTCGTTGCCAACGCAATGAAGTACGAAGGTCGCTACGTCGCCGCGCCGGTGAACGTGCACCGCGTCAACTGGATGTGGATCAACCCGGAAGTACTGAAGAAGGCCGGCGTCGAGCCCCCCACCAGCTGGGACGCGTTGATCGCCTCGGCCGACAGCATCCGCAAGGCCGGCTTCACGCCGATCGCTCACGGCGGTCAGCCCTGGCAAGACTTCACACTGTTCGAATCTGTCGCGCTCGGCGTCGGCGGTGCCGACTTCTACAAGAAGGCCTTCGTTTCGCTCGATAGCGCAACCCTGCAGGGCGCCACGATGACCAAGGCGCTGGATACCTTCAAGTCGTTGCGCAAGCTGATCGACGCAGGCGCGCCAAATCGTGAGTGGAGTGCGGCCACGGCGATGGTGATCAGCGGCAAGGCAGCCGTGCAGTTCATGGGCGACTGGGCGAAGGGCGAATTCGCGCGTGCCGGCAAGCAGCCGGGCCGCGATTACCTCTGCCTGCCGGCGCCCGGCACCGACAAGGCCTACACCTACAACATCGACAGCTTCGCCTTCTTCCGCCAGCGCCACGACGAAGCGCGGAAGGCGCAGGCAGATCTGGCGAACGCCCTGATGGGTGCGGAGTTCCAGGAGAACTTCAACCTCGCAAAGGGTTCGATCCCGGCCCGCACCAACGCGCGTATGGACCGCTTTGACGACTGCGCCAAGCGCTCTGCGGAAGCCTTCCGCGCAACCGCGCAGAGCGGTGGTCTCGTGCCATCCGTGGCACACCGCATGGCCGCACCCGAAGCCGTTCAGGCCGCCATGCAAGCCGCTGTCTCAGCCTATTTCAATGACGCCAACATGAGCACGCGCGACGCGCAGGCGCGCCTTGTCCAGGCCGTTGCCGCCGGCAATGTGCAGCGCTGAGTTGTCGCCACCAAGGATCATCGACATGAACACACTTCGTCATTCGCGCCTGCTCAAGACATTGGCCGCCCTCGTCGTTTGCGCCGCGGCTCCTATCGCTTCGGCAGATATCACTGTACTGCAGATGGCCCCGCTCACCGGGCCCTACGGCGGGATTGGCTGGCACATGCAAGTCGGCGCCCAGGTTGCCGTGGCTGACCTCAACGCGCGCGGCGGCATCGCCGGGCAAAAGGTGAAGCTCGTGACCGCCAGCCAGGAGCCGGGCGATGTCAGCAAACAGCTGCGCCCGCTGATCGACAAGAACGCCCCGGCCGCCCTGCTCGGCCTGATGGGTGAAGACAGCGTTCAGCAACTGCTGGACAGCCGTTTGCTCGACGATACCGGCCTCGCGCTGGTCGGCCCCCGCGTCGGCGCCTCCAGTCTCGCGAGCGGGTCCAAGCAACTGTTCCTCACGCGGCCGAGCTTCAGCTTCGAGGTGGCACGGGTACTCAAGCATCTATCCACCAGCGGCATGAAGAACGTCGGCGTGGTGTACGAGGACAACGGCTTCGGCCGCGAGGCATGGACCGCCGCGTCGAGCGAGGCTGGCGTTCTCGGCATCAAGCTCAATGGCGTCAGCTACCTCGCAGGCTCGGCACAGGTCGATCAGGCGGTGTCAAAGATGCTCGCAAGCGGGCCCCAAGCGATCGTGCTGGCATCTCAAACGGCAGGCGCTGCGGCGTTCATCCAGCGCTATCGCGCCCAGGGCGGCACCGCTCAGCTCGCCACGTTGTCGTACGTGGAAGGCAGCCATCTGGCCCGCATCATCGGCAAGAAGGCATCGCATGGCGTCGCGGTGCTGGAAGCTGCGCCCAACACACTGAACGAATCCGTGCCCTTGGTGCGCGAGTTCCGCACCATCTACAAGAAGTACGGCCCGAATGACGTCGAGCCCACGCAGGCAATGATGGAGTCTTACGTGGCTGCCCGCACGCTGTTCGAGGGCCTGCGCCGTGCCGGCGGTGCCCGCGCGAAGCTGCCTGCCGCAATGGCAAGCATCGACCGCTTTGACCTCGGCGGCATCAACGTCAGTTTCGCCGGCACCCGGCGTACCGGCGTGGAGTTTGCCGAAATGGCGGTGATCGACCGTCAGGGTCGCGTCATCCGATAAGCCCCCGGAGCGGCCCGCACAAGTCGGGCCGCTCTGTTCCTCGCCTGGTTTCCGCGCACAAAGGCGCTGTCGCCTTCTCACAAGTCATCGGCAAGTAACCTCCCCACCATACGCTTGCGTATTTTCCGGCGCGCATAAGTGCCGCCGCCTAGCGAATTGGGATGGGGAACGAATGACGATGAATCGACGCGCATTCCTGCGCAATACCGGCTTCTGGACGGCTTCAATCGCTGCGGGCGGGCTCGCCGCCTGCGGCAGCGATAGCAGCACTGCGCCGGCATCGCCGCTGGCAAAGGCCACCGGCAAGAACTGGCAATTCCCGCAGAGCATCGCCTCAGGTGACCCACGTCCCGACGGCGTCATGCTTTGGACCCGCGTCACCCCGACAAACGTGGATGCGGTCGCCAGCGCGCCGGAGGCCGGCGATTTTTCGATCCGCGTGCTCGTCACGGCCGTGGACAACACTGCCAAGCTCGGCACATCCGATGCGCTGGCCGGTCAGTTGGTAGTCGATAACACGATCCCGGTTTTCGCTCGCTACGACCACACCGTCCGCAACAAGCTCACCGGGTTGCAAGCGAACACCGTGTATTTCTACCAGTTCGCGGCCGGCGACGTGCGCTCGCGCGTCGGTCGCTTCAAGACCGCACCCGCAAAAGATGCTGATGTCGCAGAACTGAAGTTCGCGTTCATTTCCTGCCAGGACTGGAGCGTGAATCACTGGGCGGGCTTCGAGAGCCTTGCGCAAGAAGACATCGATTTCGTCGTGCACCTTGGCGACTACATCTACGAAACCGTCGGCGAGGCATTCCAGACCGGCGCCGTCGAGGCTCGCCACGACGCGCTCGTGCTGCCCGACGGTAGCTTCAAGTCCGGCAACAGCGGCGCCAAGTACGCCACCACGCTTGCCGACTACCGCTACCTCTACAAAAAGTACCGTACCGATCCACGCCTGCAAGCCCTGCATGAGCGCCTGCCCTTCATTGCGACCTGGGACGATCACGAGTTCTCCGACGACTGCTGGCAGGACGCCGAGACTTACGACAACGGCAGCTATGACGCAACGACGGGCGTGGGCGACAACGCCCATCAGAGCACGCGCCGGCGAGGCGCCAACCAGGCCTGGTTCGAATTCATGCCGGCGGACGTCAGCTACGACGGTACGACCACGAGCTTCAAGAACGTACGCATCTATCGCGATCTGCCCTTCGGCAAGCTTGCCCACTTCGTCGTGACCGACGAGCGGCTCTACCGTGCCGATCACATCGTCCCGGAGGCCGCGCCCAACCCGGCGACGGGCGCCGCGCTCGGCTCGGTGGGATCGCGCTATTTCGTGCCGGCCGATGTGCGGGAGAGCATTGAAGCGGCAAAGATGCGGGCAGTACCAAGTGGCGGCGATACGTTGGCGCCGGTGTCCATCTTCGGCACCACGCAACGCGATTGGTGGAAGCACACGATGGGCAGTTCCACAGCCACTTGGAAGTTGTGGTGTAACGAGGTGTCGCTACTGCGAATGGGGCTGGACGGCACCGCAGCCGTCGCCACACTGCTTGCGCTGCAGTCGGTCAGCACGGTGGCCGGCAGCATCGCCGGCGCCGCTGCAAGCACAAGTGGCAATGTTGCTGCCGCCGCCGCACTGGTGGCCGCCGCTACGGCCGGTGCCGACCAGGCTACGGCGGGCGCGGCAGCGATGGCAATCGCGACCGCCGTCGCCAGTTCCGCCGATCCGGTTGCCGCCGCGGTCGCCAAGGGCCTGAGTGCCTCGCAAGCGACACTGGCAGCCGCGGCTTACCGCGCCGCCGCGGCAGTGAGCGGTGCCACGGCGCAGGCAGGCGCTGGTGCGCAAGTCATCGCATTCGGCTACATCAAGCCGGACATCATCGCCAAGGGTGCCGCCTCAGGCTTCGTTGGCAGCGTCGCCGCCTCGCTTGCGCCGTACTTCACACGCTTTCTGCTCAACTGCGACCAATGGGATGGTTACAACGCCGAGCGCAAGCACCTGATGGCGCACCTGAAGGACAACGGCATCCGGAATGTAGTCGCGCTGACCGGCGACCTGCACTCCTTCCATGCGGGTACCGTCAATGACGACTACGACGCCACCGGTACCGGCACGCCGGTGATGGTGGACTTCGTCACCGCCGGCATCAGTTCGGATTCGTGGTTCAAGTACTTCGCCGATGCCACCTCCGGTTCGCTGCTGTCGAACCTCGTCTTCGCGCCAATCTCGGTGCCGGTCGACGGAATCGGCACCCTCGATCTGCGCTTCAACCTGTTCGATTTCACCCTGCAGCGCACCGCGCCAACACTCGATGAATTGGCCGAGCAAGTGCGCCTGCCGGTACGCCGCGCGCTCGGCGCAAAAGGCGTCAGCGAGGCCGCGCTCGACGCCACCACCTCGGCCGTGCTTTCAGCGCTGAAAGCGACGCCGGCATTCTCCACATCGCTTCTCGGGCTCGCGGGGCAACTCGCCAGCCTCAACAGCAACCCGTGGATCCGCCACATGGTCAGCGACGCACAAGGCTACGCGGTGGTATCGCTTAAACCGGACGGCATGCGCTGCAGCTTCCGCCAGCTCAACCCGCTGGTGGGCAACACGGCGCCGAGCGCACCCATCGCCTCAACCATGGCGTTCGCCGTGGCGCGCGATGTGGCCGCGGTCACCCGGCTGAGCTAACCCAAGTCCGGATGTCGCCGGGCAAGCGCCTTGCCTTGTCCGGCGACAGGACCATACGCCTGCGAATGTGCTACCTTCCCGCAACTTTTCGGTAAAGGTAGCTTCATGACCGACGTCGTCATCCGCGCGACCGGGCTGTTCACGCCGTCGCAATCGATCAGCAACGAAGAGCTCGTTGCCGCCTTCAACACCTACGTTGCCAAGTACAACGCCGCGCACGCTGCCGAGATCGCTGCCGGCGAATTGACCGCGCTTACGGAATCAAGCGCGGAGTTCATCGAGAAGGCATCCGGCATCAAGCAGCGCTTCGTGCTCGACAAGTCCGGCGTGCTCGACCCCACGCGCATGTACCCACGCTTTGCGCCGCGGCCGGATGACGCGCTGTCGCTGGAAGCCGAGATCGGCGTCGCGGCCGCTCGCGACGCACTGGCCCGCGCCGGGCGCGATGCGGCCGATGTCGACGCGGTGATTTGTGCAGCGTCCAATATGCAGCGCCCTTACCCGGCGATGGCGGTCGAGATCCAGCACGCGCTGGGCATCAAGGGTTTTGCGTTCGACATGAACGTCGCCTGCTCCTCCGCCACCTTCGGCATCGAACAAGCCGCTAATGCGGTGCGGAGTGGTAGCGCGCGCTCGGTGCTAGTCGTGAATCCGGAAATTTGCTCAGCACACCTGGAATGGCGTGATCGTGACTGCCACTTCATCTTCGGCGACGTGGCAACCGCGATTCTCGTCGAGCGCGCCGACATGGGCGAACGCGGCTGGGCCATCCTCGGCACCAAGCTGGCGACCAGCTTCTCGAACAATATCCGCAACAACGCCGGCTTCCTGAACCGTTGTGAGGACACCGACCCCGACGCACGCGACAAGCTGTTCCGCCAGGAGGGTCGCAAGGTGTTCAAGGAAGTCTGCCCGATGGCAGCAGAACACATCAGCACCCATCTGTCGGCACTCGGCCGCGCACCGGCCGGCGTACGCCGTTTCTGGCTGCACCAGGCCAACCTGTCGATGAACCAGTTGATCGCGCGCCGCCTGCTTGAGCGCGACGCCACGTTCGACGAGGCGCCGGTGATTCTCGACCAGTATGCAAACACGGCTTCGGCCGGTTCGATCATTGCGTTCCACCTGCATCACGAGGATCTGGCGCAGGGTGATCTGGGCGTAATCTGCTCGTTCGGTGCTGGCTACTCAATCGGCAGCGTGGTGATCCAGCGGCGCTAGCGAAGCCTTCAGGCAACAAAAAAGGGCGGCCCGGCGCCGCCCTTTTTCATTCCCGCAGCCGAACTAGGCGCGACGCCAAGTAGTGCCCTGCGCGGAATCCTCCAACACTACGCCGGCGGCCTTGAGTTCGTCGCGAATCCGGTCAGATTCTGCGAAGTTCTTCGCCTTCTTCGCGGCAGCACGATCGGCGATGAGTTGCTCAATGCCCTCGGCGCTCAGACCATCCGACGAGGTCGCGCCCTGCAGGAAGGCGACTGGATCACGCTGCAGAAGCCCCAACACGCCGGCCAAGGCCTTGAGCAAACCCGCAACCTTGGGGTCGCGCCCGCGCTGCGCCTCGCCCGCCAGTTCGAACAGCACTGCCACCGCTTCGGATGTATTGAAGTCGTCATCCATTGCCGCCTTGAAGCGCGCCGCGTGCGCATCATTCCAGTCGATCGTGACATCCGCGGCGGGCACATCGCGCAAGGCGGTGTAGAGCCGCGTCAAAGCGTGCTTGGCGTCCGCCAGCAGATCCGGCGAATAGTTGATCTGGCTGCGGTAGTGCGAGCGGACCACGAGGAAGCGGATCACTTCGCCGTCGTACTGCTTCAGCGCTTCACGGATGGTGAAGAAGTTGCCGAGCGATTTCGACATCTTCTCGTTGTCCACGCGCAGCGCACCGGCATGCATCCAGACGTTGGCCAGCGTGCAGTTGTGCGCCCCCTCACTCTGCGCAATCTCGTTCTCGTGATGCGGGAACGGAAGATCCGGGCCGCCTCCATGGATATCCAGCGTCTTGCCAAGGATCGCGCTGCTCATCGCCGAGCATTCGATATGCCAGCCCGGACGGCCCTTGCCCCAACGCGAGGCCCATTTGGTATCGGCCGGCTCGGTCTCTTTCGCTGCCTTCCATAAAACGAAATCGAGTGGATCACGCTTGGACGAGTCGACCGCAACACGCTCACCAGCCCGCAGGTCGTCGAGCGACTTGCCAGAAAGCTTGCCGTAGCCTGGAAACTTGCGCACAGCGAAGTTCACATCGCCATCGTCGGCCTGATATGCGAGGCCCTTGGTCTCCAGTTCGCCGATGATCTCGAGCATCTGCGGCACATAGTCGGTTGCGCGCGGCTCGATATCCGGCCGTTCGATGCCCAATGCGCCGAAGTCGGCGTTCATCTCGGCGACCATGCGCTCGGTCAGTGCGGCAATCGGCTCACCGTTTTCCTGCGCACGGCGGATGATCTTGTCGTCGATATCGGTGATGTTGCGCACATAGGTCAGTTCATAACCCGACGCCCGCAACCAGCGCTGCACCACGTCAAAGCCAAGGAAGCAGCGCGCATGCCCCAGGTGACACAGGTCGTACACCGTCATGCCGCATACATACATGCGGACCTTGCCGGGTTCGATCGGGGTAAATTGCTGCTTCTGGCGGGTGAGCGAGTTGTAGATCGTGAGCATGAATGGTGTCCGTGCATGCACCGCCGGATCCGGCGGTCGCCGCGGCCCCCGCGTTGCGGGGCTTGTTGATAGAATGATGGGCTAGAACAGGCGCGTCGCGCCTTGCTCGCAGGATGTTAGCACAATGACTTTTCGCCCCTTTCGCACGACCTTGAACGCCTTGGCAGCCGCCATGCTGCTGGCGTGCGCCTTGCCCGCCGCCGCGGAGCCGACGCTCACGGAGGTTCAAGCGCACATGAAGCAGGGCCAATTGCCGGCTGCACTGGAAAAAGTCGACCAGATCCTTGCTGTACGCCCCAAGGATGCTCAGGCGCGCTTCACGAAGGGTGTAATCCTGACCGAGATGAACCGTCTCAACGACGCGGCGGTTGTGTATCAGAAGCTCTCCGAGGACTACCCCGAGCTGCCCGAGCCTTACAACAACCTCGCGGTGATCTACGCCTCGCAGCGTCAGTATGAAAAGGCGAAGGCTGCGCTGGAACTCGCGATCCGCACACATCCGGCGTATGCCACCGCGCACGAGAACCTTGGCGACGTGTACGCAAAGCTAGCGAGCCAGGCCTACGACAAGGCCCTGCAACTTGACTCGGCCAACACCCAGGCGCAGACCAAGCTCGCCATGATTCGTGACCTGATGGGCGGCACCACGCGCAACGCACGCACGGCGCCGACCACCAGCAAACCAGTTCAGGTCGCTGCGGCCAGCCCTGCGCCTGTCGCTACGGCGCCCGTCGCCACCGCCCAGGCGAAACCGACGCCGCCGGTTGCGAAGGCCCCGGAGCCTGCACCTAAGCCTGTCGAGGCCCCAGCCAAGCCAGCTCCAGTCGCAAAGGTGGAAGCACCCAAACCTGCGGCCACCCCTGCCCCGGTTGCAGCCGCGAAGACCGAGCCTCCTGCAGCCAAGAAACCGGCCGCAAACGACAAGGCAGAAGCCGACATCCGCAAGATGGTAAACAACTGGGCGAGCGCCTGGTCGCGCAAGGACGTCAAAGGCTATCTGAGCCACTATGCGCGCGACTTCAAGACGCCGGGCGGCGTGCCACGCAAGGCTTGGGAGAGCGAACGCGAGTCGCGCCTGACCAAGCCCGGTCCGATCAGCGTCAGCGCCGACAACCTCGTGATCCGCCTGTCCGACGACGAAGCTACAGTTCGCTTCCGCCAGTCGTACGACTCGGCGAACCTGAAGTCCGCCGCCACGAAGACGCTGGTGCTCGTGCACCGCGATGGCCGCTGGCAAATCCAGCAGGAACGGGTCGGCGGCTGATGCGTAAGGTATTCCGCCACGCGGCGCGATTTGCGCTGGTCGTTGGCGCCTGCTGTGCAGGCTTGTCCGCTGCCCAGCCGATGAGGGGCCCGATCTCCGACAGCGGCCCCGAAGCTTCGCTGTCGAAGGTCTTCGACGACATCGAACATCGCAAGCTCGACAGCGCGCTGGAGCGAACGGAGTCACTGCTGCGGGTGTATCCGAACTTCCGGCTTGCACACCTGATCCGGGGCGATCTGCTGCTCGCGCGCAGCCGCCCGATCGCAGGCTTCGGCAATGCACCCTCGGCACCACCCGAAAAGGTGAGCGAACTGCGTGAAGAGGCGATCGCTCGACTCAAGGCCTATCGGAACCGCCCGCAGAACAACTACGTGCCGCGCTACCTGCTGCAGATGCGGCCAGACCAGAAGTACGCGATCGTCGTCGACACACAGAAGTCACGCCTCTACCTCTACGCCAACGAGGGGGGGCGCCCGCGCTTCGTGGCCGACTACTACATCACCCACGGCAAGGAAGGCGCGCAGAAGGCGCGCGAAGGCGACAAGCGGACCCCGCTAGGCGTCTATCACGTCGTATCCGAAGTGCCCAAGAAGCGGCTCACCGACTTCTACGGATCAGGTGCCTTCCCGATCAACTACCCGAACGAGTACGACCGCCTGCAAGGTCGCGCGGGCCACGGCATCTGGCTGCACGGTGTGCCCAGCGACACCTTGTCGCGCCCGCCGAAGGCCTCGGACGGCTGCGTCGTGCTCGCCAACGCAGATCTTCAAGCGGTTGCGTCGCGCCTGCAACTGGGTCTGACCCCCGTAATTATCAGCAACGACGTGGAATGGCTCAGCCTGGACGACTGGCAGCAAGAACGCTCGGCGCTGCAAAAGCAGATCGAGACGTGGCGGCGTGATTGGGAAAGCGGCGATACCGAACGCTACCTGCAGCATTACGCCGACAAGTTCGCGAGTGATGATGCAACCCGCACGCAGTGGTCGGCGCGCAAACGCGCCATTGCCAAGGACAAGACCTGGGTGCAGGTGCGGCTCAAGAACATCAGCATGTTCCGCAGCCCGGGCAAGGAAGATATGGTCGTCGTGACTTTCGATCAGGACTATCGCAGCAACAACCTCAAGCAACAGGCAAGCAAACGCCAGTACTGGGTCAAAGAAGGCGGGAAATGGAAAATCGTGTACGAGGGACAGGCGTGAACATCGTCCGACGCGCGTTGGCGTGCGCACTGCTCGCCGGGCTTTCGCTCGGTTTCGCCACTCAAACAGTTGCCGCCGAAATCGGCGATCCGAAGGTGCGGATCGAGACCAGCGTCGGCACCTTCGTCGTCGAGCTATATCCGGCCAAAGCGCCGAAATCGGTGGCGAACTTCCTGAGCTACGTGGACTCAGGCCATTACGACAACACGATCTTCCACCGCATCATCCGCGGGTTTGTCGTGCAAGGCGGCGGCGTAACCGCCGACATGCGCGAAAAGCCCACGCGGGCACCAATCGAGAACGAAGCAAAGAACGGCCTGAAGAACGAGACCGCGACGCTGGCCATGGCCCGCACGCAAGACCCGAATTCGGCGACATCGCAGTTCTACATCAACCTCAAGCACAACGCTTCGCTCGACTATCCGTCCTTCGACGGTTGGGGCTACGCTGTGTTCGGCAAGGTCGTCGAAGGCATGGAGACCGTCCGCAAGATGGAAGCGGTTGAGACTGGTATTGTCGCCGGCCAACGTGACGTGCCGCTCAAGCCCGTTGTAATCAAGTCGGCTCGCCGGGTGACTCCCGCGGCAGCCAAGCAGTAACCCGGCCCACAGGTCGGCCCAACAGGAAATCCAACATGATCAAACTGCATACCTCGCTCGGCGTTATCGCGCTCGAACTCGACGCCGAGAAGGCGCCGAAGACCGTCAAGAATTTCATCGAGTACGTCGAGTCCGGCCACTACAACGGCACGATCTTCCACCGCGTCATCGATGGCTTCATGGTGCAAGGCGGCGGAATGACCCCGGACATGCAGCAGAAGCCGACGCGCGACACGATCGAGAACGAAGCCAATAACGGCCTCAAGAACGAGCGCGGCACCATCGCCATGGCTCGCACCCAGGCGCCGCATTCGGCCTCCGCCCAGTTCTTCATCAACGTTGCCGACAACGAATTCCTGAACTACCGCTCTCCGGACCTGCAAGGCTGGGGCTACTGCGTGTTCGGTAAAGTCGTCGAAGGCATGGACGTCGTGGACAAGATCCGCGCCGTCAAGACTGGCCGTCGCGGCTTCTTCCAGGACGTGCCGAACGAAGACGTCGTCATCGAACGCGCTGAAGTCGTCTGACAGCGAACGGTTGCCAGCATGATTCACTTCATCTCGGACCTCCACCTGAGTCCGAAGCACCCCCAGGTTGCGGCCGCCTTCTTGCGCTACATCGGCGGCCCAGCGCGCGGGATCGATGCGCTGTATATCCTCGGGGATCTTTTCGACGCCTGGCCAGGTGACGACGCTCTGGTCGATCCCGCCGCGCGTGGCATTGCGCAGGCACTCGCCGCGCTGGCAGGTAGCGGAACGAAGATCTACATCATGCAAGGCAACCGCGATTTCATGCTCGATCGCGGTTTCGCCGAGGCCGCAGGTGCGACCCTGATCGAGGAGCCCTACGCGCTGTCGTTGGGCGACACCCGCTACTTCCTGATGCACGGCGACGCGCTGTGCACCGACGACGTCGCGTATCAGCAGTTCCGTGCGATGGTGCGCAACCCGCAATGGCGGGCCGCGGTACTAGCGAAGACCCTTGAGGAGCGACTCGCGCTCGCTGCGGAAATCCGCATGAAGAGTGAGCACGCCAAGCAGGACAAGGACATCGAGATTATGGATGTGAACCTCGGTGCGGTTGAGACGGCGATTCGCGCAGCGGGCCAGATCGACCTCATTCACGGCCACACCCATCGCCCCGCCTGCCACACGCACGTGGTGGACGGCAAAACGTGCAAACGATGGGTGCTGCACGATTGGCACGACAAGGCCGAGTGGCTGGAATGGACGCCTGAGCACGGGCTCGCATTCCGCTCCTGCTGATGAACAAGGCGCTCATCGTTGACGACAGCGAGCCGAATCGTCGGCTCCCTGCGCTGATTCTGGGCCAGCTTGGCTGGGCCACGACGGAAGTCGCGGATGGCAGTTCAGCGCTCGACGTCGCCCGCCTGGATCACTTCGACTGCATCCTGCTTGACCTCCATCTGCCCGATCTTCGAGGCGATGAAGTCTGTCGACGCTTGCGCTCAAACGCCGCTTACCCTGCCACCTGGATCGTTGCTTACACCGGCGAGAGCGCCGAGCATATCGCCCAGATTACCCAAGACGCGCCCTTCGACGCTGTGCTGACCAAACCGATCACGCGTACGAGCCTGCTCAGGGCATTGCCGCCTCAGGAACGCTGAGCGTCGCAGCAAAAACAAACGCCGCGGGGGCGACCCCGCGGCGTTTGTTTTCTTGGGGCCCCACTCAAGGCTGTGGGCGCGAACGAGTGCCGGTCAGCGCTCCTCGTGAGACACGAGGTTCAGATCCATCTGGCCGCCGTCGCCTTCTTCATCGCCCTCATCATCACGACCATTCGAGGCTGGCGCATCCGTGTTGCGCGCATCTTCAATCTCGTTCAGATAAGCCGCAGTGATGTCGCCCGTGACGTAGACGCCGTCGAAACACGAGGTCTCGAACACTTCAATCGCGGGGTTGAGCTCCTTGACTGCCTTCTTCAGATCTTCGAGATCCTGATAGATTAGGGCGTCTGCGCCAATCTCGTGTGCAATCTCATCCTCCGAACGAAACGCGCCGATCAGCTCGTTACGGCTCGGCATGTCGATGCCGTACACGTTGGCAAATCGCACCGGCGGCGCCGCCGAAGCCATGAACACCTGGGTGGCGCCTGCTTCGCGCGCCATATTGATGATTTCGCGGCTCGTCGTGCCGCGCACGATGGAGTCATCAACCAGCAGCACGTTCTTGCCCGCGAACTCCTGGTGGATTGCGTTGAGCTTCTGGCGCACCGACTTACGGCGCACTGCCTGCCCCGGCATGATGAACGTGCGGCCGATATAGCGATTCTTGACGAAGCCTTCCCGGTACGGCACGCCGAGTCGATTCGAAAGCTCCATCGCCGCAGGCCGGCTCGAATCCGGAATCGGCACAACAACGTCGATCTTCAGATCCGGGTATTTCTTGAGAATGCGCGCCGCGAGGTACTCACCCATTTTGACGCGGCTGTCGTAGACGGAAATACCGTCGATCAGCGAATCCGGGCGTGCGAGATACACATACTCGAACATGCACGGCGCATGCGGCAGGCCCGACGCGCACTGGCGACTCTCGAGCAGCCCCTGCGTATTGATCAGCACGGCTTCACCCGGTGCGATATCGCGCAGCAGCTTGAAACCGAGCACATCCACGGCGACGCTCTCCGAGGCAACCATGTACTCGGTGCCACCAAGCGCTTCGTTGCTGCCGATCACCAGTGGGCGAATGCCGTGCGGATCGCGGAACGCCAGCAGACCATAGCCAGCAATCATCACGACGGCTGCGTAGGCGCCCTTGACGCGACGCATCACCCCCGCCACCGCCTTGAAGATCTGCTCCGACTCCAGACGGGGGCCCTTGGCATGCTCCTGGAGCTCGTGTGCAAGAACGTTCAACAGCACCTCGGAATCCGAGCTGGTGTTGATATGCCGAAGATCGGCAAGGAACATCTCGCGCTTGAGTTCGTCCGCGTTGGTCAGGTTGCCGTTATGCGCAAGCATCAGACCAAACGGCGAGTTCACGTAGAACGGCTGCGCCTCGGCCGGGTTGTAGGCCGAACCGGCAGTGGGATAGCGGCAATGCCCGATTCCCCAGTTGCCGGTTAGGTTACGCATGTTGCGCGTGCGGAACACATCGCGCACCAGCCCCGAGCCCTTGTGCATGTGAAACTTGCCGGCCTGCGCCGTCGCAATGCCGGCCGCGTCCTGCCCACGGTGCTGCAACACCTGGAGCCCGTCATACAACAGCTGGTTGACCGGCGTAGTCGCTACTACACCCAGAATCCCGCACATCGTCGATCACCTATCTGAATTGAATCCGTTTAGCGAGCGGCTCCGGCATCCACGGCGCCACCGCTAGCACCACCGCCTCAAGCGGGGGCGCCAATACCGCGTCACGCCACCAAGCCTGACGCGGAAGATTTGTCAGCCCGCCGACCATTACCAGTGCGAGCACCAGCAACAACCCGCGCGCCAACCCGAACAGTGCGCCAAAGGCTCGGTCCGCCAGACCAAGCCCAACCGCATGAAGCAACTCGCGCAACAACAAGCGCAGCAAACCAAGCACGAGCAGGCTCGCAATGAACAACAGTGCGAACGCCCCTGCCTGCTGCAATAACGGCTCGCTCGTAAGGCCACTGAACAGCGGCACGACGAGCGGCGAAAAATGTTTGGCGACGAAGAACGCAATCACCCACGCCAGAAGCGCCAGGACCTCGCTGACCAACCCGCGCCAAGCGCCAAGCGCCAGCGAAATCAGCGTAACCGCGATGACCGCGTAGTCAAAACCGCTCATCGAGTCACGAACGAGGTGCTACAACGCCGGCCAGCCCCGCCTTTCGCAACTTCGCTGCCGCAGCGTCGGCCGCATCACGCGTCGCGAACGGGCCTGCACGCACTCGCGTCTTGTCCCCCAGCACCTCGGTGTAGGAATTGTAGCCTTGTGCCTTGACCTTGCTCCGGACCGACGAGACGTTGCTCGCGTCCTTGAATGCGCCGAGCTGCACGACGTAGGCCCCGCCCGTTTCAACGGCTGCACTCTTGTCGCCACTCAGGATCGCCGCGGCACGCTCCGCCTCGGATCGCTTCGCGGCTGGCTCTGCAGACTTGGTCGCTGCTGGCTTTTCGGTCTTCGCAACATGGGGCTCTTCGGGCGCCGTTGGCTTGGGCGCGCTTTGCGCGGGCGCCGGCTCAGGTGCCTTCGGCGCCGGGCCGGAAGCGGTCGCACCTTCGCTCGGCGACGGCACGTTTCCACCAGATGGAATCTTGTCGTCCTCAACCGGCACTGCAGGCTTGCTCGGCGCTGGAGCGGTTCCCTGGATCACGCGCGACGCGAAATTCGCGCCCTCCTGGCTCGGAATGCGGATCTGGATGTCCTGACCGGCCTGCTTTGGCTCATGCTCCATCACAAGGGGCAAGACAATCGCCGCGACAAGCGCTAGTGCGCCTGCGCCGACCAAGCGTCGGCGCGCGCGCTTCTTCAGTTCGAGTTGGGTGTCGTTCTCGGCCATTGCAGCAGCGCGCGGGTCTCAATGACGCCCCGACGATTGGAGCACGTCGGAGACAGTAAGGAATGATCCAAAGACTGCGATTCTATCATCCGGCTGAGCGCGCTCCTTGGCGCGATTGAGCCCGGCCGTCGGCCCGTCGCAGACCTCGATATCGCCCGCCACGCCCGCCTCACGAAGCTTGGCCGCGAGCGCGTCGCCCGATAAACCCCGCGGCCCCGGCAGCGAGCAAGCCAGCCAGTGATCGACGCGACGGGCGATCAAGGAGATCGAACCGACCACATCCTTGTCCGACAACATCCCCACAACCGCATAGGTCTCAGGCGCGTAGCCGAGATTGGAGATGTTCTCCGCCAACACGCCGATCGACTGTGGATTGTGGGCGACATCAAGAATCACGGTCGGTCGCCCCGGCAGAACCTGGAATCGCCCTGTCAGCTCCACATGCAGCAGGCCTTCGCGAACAGCCTGCATTGAAACCGGCAAACGGTCCGCGAGCGTCTCGAGCGCTGCCAGCACCGCCGACGCATTGAGCAGCTGGTTGGCCCCCCTCAGGGCGGGGTAGGCCAGCGAGTTGCGATTCATCGACCGCCCGACAAAACTCCATTGCTGCCGATCACCCTTGTACGAGAAATCACGGCCGATCAGTCGCAGATCGGCTCCGATCAAGCGCGCGTGTTTGACGAGGGACTCCGGCGGATTCGGATCGGAGCAAATGGCCGGCCGAGCTGGGCGAAAAATGCCAGCCTTCTCGTAACCGATCTGTTCGCGCGTTGTGCCGAGGAAGTCGGTGTGATCAATCGCCACGCCGGTCACGATCGAACAGTCCGGCTCGAACACGTTGACCGCATCCAGGCGGCCGCCCATGCCGACTTCAAGAATGATTACATCGAGCGAGGACTTGCTGAAAACCTGCCATGCAGCAAGGGTCCCGATCTCGAAGTAGGTAAGCGGCGTCTCACCGCGCGCGCTGTCGATTTCGGCAAAGGCCTCGCACAGCGCCTCCTCTGAGACCTCGGCGCCGTTGATCCGGATGCGCTCGGTGTATCGAACCAGATGTGGGGACGTATACAAACCGACGCGATAGCCGGCAGCGCGGAGGATAGCCTCCAGCATCGCGCAGGTTGAGCCCTTTCCGTTCGTGCCACCTACCAGGATGACCGGACAGGTTTGCCGCACGCCGAGGGCAGCGGCGACCGCCCTGACACGATCCAGACCGAGCTCGATTGCATTGACGTGCTGGCGCTCGGCATAGTCGAGCCAGTCCGACAGGGACTTCGATACCATCGCGAAGGAATGCGGCTCTTAGTTCGGTGCGCTTTGACGCGTCAGCAACGACAGCAGATCGGCCAATTCGTCGCGCAAGGCACGGCGATCCACAATCATGTCGATCGCGCCCTTCTCGAGCAGGAACTCAGAACGCTGGAAGCCTTCCGGCAACTTCTCGCGCACCGTTTGCTCGATCACGCGCGGCCCGGCAAAGCCGATCAGGGCTCCCGGCTCGCCAATCACGACGTCACCAACAAAGGCAAAGCTGGCCGAAACGCCGCCCATCGTCGGGTCGGTGAGCACGGTGATGAACGGCAGCTGGCGTTCAGACAGTCGGGTGAGTGACGCAGTCGTCTTAGCCATCTGCATCAGCGAGAAAAGCCCCTCCTGCATCCGCGCACCGCCCGAGGCGGTGAAGCAGATGAAAGGCACACCCTGCTCAAGCGCAGCGGTCACGCCACGCACAAAGCGCTCGCCCACCACAGAGCCCATCGAGCCGCCCATGAAATCGAACTCGAAGACGGCGACAACGCAAGGCACGCTCTTGATCGCCCCTTGCATGACGACAAGGGCATCGCCCTCGCCCGTCTCATCGTTCGCTGCCGACAAGCGATCAGGATAACGCTTGCTGTCCTTGAACTTAAGCGGATCGACCGGCACGACCTCTGCGCCAATCTCAAACCGTGCGTCCGGATCGAGCAGAAGATCCAGACGTGCGCGTGCACGCAAACGCTTGTGGTGCCCGCACTTCGGGCAGACATGCTGATTGCCTTCGAGGTCGGAGCGGTACAGGACCGCCTCGCAGACCTCGCACTTGCTCCACAGGCCTTCAGGAATCGACTTGCGAGACGGCGCGTCGCGCTTGATCTTGGGAGGAAGCAGCTTGTTCAACCAGCTCATCGGGCGGACTCCACGACAGGTTCATCGAGTGCCAAGCGAATTTCCGACAGGAACGCTCGCACACGTTGGGGGGCTTCACCCGCGGGTGCGCGTTCGATTTCTTCAATCACACGACTACCAATCACGACTGCATCGGCCACCGCACCGATCGCGCGGGCAGAAGCCGCATCGCGGATGCCGAAACCAACACCTACCGGCATTCCCAAGCGCGCCTTCAGATTGGGAATACGCGACACGACATCCCCAATATCCAGATGGCCAGCGCCGGTAACGCCCTTGAGGGAGACGTAGTAAGCGTATCCGCTGCCGATGTTCGCAACACCGGCCATGCGCGCGTCGGTCGAGGTCGGGGCAAGCAGGAAGATCGGATCCAGGCCTGCGGCCTTGAGCGTGTTTGCAAAGTCCGTCGCCTCCTCGGGAGGATAGTCGACGACCAGCACGCCATCGACCCCGGCCTCAGCCGCTGCCGCTACGAATCGCTCGACACCCATCGCTTCGATCGGATTGGCATAGCCCATCAGCACCACGGGCGTGGCTGTGTCAGTCGTGCGGAAGGCCTTTACCGTCGCGAGCACATCACGCAGCGAAACGCCGTGTTTCAGTGCGCGCTCCGCGGCACGCTGAATCGTGGGCCCATCAGCCATCGGATCGGAAAACGGCACCCCAAGCTCAATCACGTCGGCGCCGCCGGCAACCAGGGCATGCATCAAGGGAAGCGTCTCCGCGGGCGAGGGATCCCCCGCGGCAATGTAGGGGATCAGCGCGGTGCGCTGCTCTGCACCGAGTCGGTCAAAGACGGTCTTTATTCTGGACATGCTGTAGGTATCGAAGGCTTCAATGTGTGGGCAAGCGCATCAGAATTTGATGCCGGACTTCTCGGCGACGGTATGCATATCCTTGTCACCGCGACCCGAGAGGTTCACCAGCAGGAGCTTTTCCTTCGGCAGCGTCGGCGCAAGCCGCATTGCATGGGCGATTGCATGGGACGATTCCAGCGCCGGGATGATGCCTTCCATGCGGCACAGCGTGTGGAAGGCGTGCAGGGCTTCGGCATCGGTAACACCGACATATTCGGCGCGGGTCGTATCCTTGAGCCACGCGTGCTCCGGGCCAACGCCTGGATAATCCAGTCCCGCCGAAATCGAATGCGTTTCGATGATCTGGCCGTTCGGATCCTGCAGCAGGTAGGTGCGGTTGCCGTGCAAAACACCCGGGGTACCCGCCGATAGCGACGCAGCGTGACGGCCGGTTTCGATGCCATCACCGGCGGCCTCTACACCGATCAGCTTCACCGATGGATGCGGAATGTAAGGATGGAAAATGCCCATCGCGTTCGAACCACCGCCAACGCAAGCGATGACCGCATCCGGCTGGCGTCCGAAGTCTTCCTGCATCTGGTCGATAGCCTCGCGGCCGATAATCGACTGGAAGTCGCGGACCATCATCGGGTAGGGGTGTGGGCCCGCTACGGTACCAATAATGTAGAACGTGTCGGCAACGTTCGTGACCCAGTCACGCATTGCCTCGTTCATCGCATCCTTAAGCGTCTTTGAGCCCGACTCCACCGGAATCACGGTGGCACCCAGCAGCTTCATCCGGTAGACGTTGGCAGCCTGGCGCTTAACGTCTTCCGAGCCCATGTAGACGAAGCACTCCATCCCATAGCGCGCTGCGACGGTAGCCGTAGCAACACCGTGCTGACCTGCGCCGGTCTCTGCAATGACGCGCGGCTTGCCCATACGCCGGGCCAGCAAGGCCTGCCCAATGCAGTTGTTTACCTTGTGTGCACCGGTATGGTTCAGATCCTCACGCTTGAACAGGATCTGCGCGCCGCCGCAGTGGTCGGACAGGCGACGAGCGTGATAGATCGGGCTCGGACGACCAACGTAGTGCTTCAGCTCATGATCGAACTCAGCCAAAAACGCCGGATCGCTTTGTGCAACGCGGTAGGCTTCATTTAGCTCGGCAAGCGCCGGAATCAGAGTCTCAGAGACAAAAATCCCGCCGTAGGGACCAAAATGGCCACGCGTATCGGGGAAGTTGTACGGCACTTCAGCCATCTGCATTGCGCACTCCTGCAATGAACTCAGCAATCCGCCGGGCATCCTTGATGCCCTTCGCGGCCTCGACACCGCTGCTAACATCGACCGCAGCAGGCCTGACCTGACGAATCGCCTCTTCGACATTGGCTGGCGAGAGCCCCCCCGAAAGGACCAGGGGGCGCGTCAAACCAGAGGGAATCAGGGACCAATCGAACGTCTGCCCGCCCCCGCCGAAGCCCTCCACAAAGGCGTCGACCAGAAGCGCTTGGGCAGACCCAAACGAAGCTTCGTAGTGTATCAGATCGACCCCGGGCCTCATTCGAACTGCCTTCAGGTATGGGCGCCCGAACTGCCTGCAGAAGCCGTCGTCCTCATCGCCGTGGAACTGAAGCAGATGGATCGGCACGGCGTCGAGTACCGCTCGAACATCAGCAGACTCCGGATTGACGAACAAGCCTACGATTGAGACGAAGGGGGGAACCCGGCGGCTCAATTGCTTAGCGCGCTCTATCGATACAAACCGGGGGCTAGGCGGATAAAAGACCAAGCCGATCGCATCAGCGCCGGCGCCAACAGCCGCATCGACGTCTTCCTCGCGCGTCAGCCCGCAAATCTTCACACGCGTTCGGCTCACAGAAAACCTCCCCCAAATGTTTCATTCCTCACTCGCCCCTGATTGGGAAGCCCAAATTCTGGCGGGTAATCGACGCCGGCAAGATAGAGCCCATCGGGTGAGAACGTGGGCGCAGCAAGGGAACGGTTTTTGGCTGCCAGCAACTCATCGATCCAGCTTGGTGGTCTAGCGCCCCGCCCGATCTGGACCAAGGCGCCAACCATGTTTCTGACCATGTGATGCAGAAATGCGTTCGCAGAAAACTCGAAGGCGATCAACGGGCCCGTTTCCAGCACCGCCGCCCGTGTCAGCGTTCGCACCGGGCTGGCGGCCTGGCACTCCGCTGCACGAAAACTCGTGAAGTCATGCTGCCCAACCAGGCGCGCAGCGGCTTCCTGCATGGCCGCCAAATCGAGATCCCAATGCGTCCAGCCCCAACGACCGCAGCCGATTGCTGGTCTGATGTCACGACTCAGAAGTAAGTACCGGTAGTGACGCGCCAAGGCCGAAAAGCGTGCATGAAAGCGAGTATCAACCTCGCGCGACCAGCGAACAGAAATCGAATCAGGCAAATGCGCGTTCACGCCGCGCACCCACGCAGTCAGGGGTCGAGACACATCGACATCAAAGTGCACAACCTGCACGGCGGCGTGCACTCCTGTATCAGTCCGCCCTGCGCAGTGGACCCTCACCGGAGCATCCGCAATAACCGACACGGCACGCTCCACTGCGTCCTGAATTGACGCCCCGTTGGACTGGGTTTGCCAACCGCAGAACGCGCCACCTTCGTACTCCAGACCAAGCGCAACCCTCAACGGAACATCCTCACAATGATTTCGGCCGCCACGGTGAGCAAGAGCAAAGCCATGGCATCAGCTCGCACCCAGTCCGGAAGATGGACCTGTACAACCGCTTCGTTCGCGCTTTCGGCATCGACCTCCGACGAGAAGCACTCTCGCCAGTTCGGCAAGCCCTCAGGCGCCGACACCATTTCAAGGACGATCGACATACGCATAGCAGCCCGATCTACCGGAAGGCGCAAGCGACGCAGCGGCGCCAGACATGCGAGCATCCCCCCGACAAGCACGTCACGCGGATAGCTTGTGACCAACATGCAAACGAACGCCAGAACACCTGCCAGCCTTGTTGAATGTTCAAGTGCTAACAAGGCGCCTTCGTAGGTCGGCGCCGGCACGAGCGCTACCACCCACATGCGATCCCCCGGCGTGAAGAAGCTGTATAGAGCCGCAAGCGCCAGAAAAAGAAAACGGCTGCGTCGCATGAGCGACCACAACCGTTTTCCGGACAACCAGGCAGCCACGCAAATGGCGACGAACACTGTTGCGAGAAGCGCAGCGCCAGACAAGCGCTGCACCGTTATCACACCCACAACGAAGGCAATCAGCCCTGCGCCTGCCCCCAGCTTTCGCAAACCGCGCCTACCGACTTTCAGGACAGGCGGGCAAGCATCGCCTCGGCAGCATCCTTCTGGGCGCTGGTACCTTCCTGCATCACTTCCTCAAGCAGTTCCTTTGCGCCTTCAAAATCGCGCATCTCTTCGTAGGCCCGAGCAAGCTCCAGCTTGGTATTCACTTCATCGCCAACTTCGAGATCGTCCTCTGTCATCGGAAGTTCCGGATGGGTATCCACATCCGACTGACGAATGGGCTCAGGCGCCGCCTGAGGGGGCAAATCAAGGTCAATCCCAGACAAATCAAGCGCGGGGGCTTCCGAAGCCAGCGTTTGCGGCGAGCGATCGACGTCAAAATCAAAGTCGAGCAGACCACCTTCGAAGTTCGTTTTTTCCAGATCAACCACCGCTTCATGTTGCGGCGCCACAGCGGAAGCCACTGCGATGTCGTCGTGCGAAGGTGCGCCGGAATCAAATCCGTCCAGATCCAAAGTCATCGGCTGTTCGGGCGAGGCGCCAAGATTTGTTGTGGACAGCTTCGCTTCGGCTGCCGAGAAATCCGCCGCGCTCAGATCCGGCAGCGACTCAGCCTCGGGAGCAGAACCAACCTCCTCACCCGGCACCATGTCGATGTCGAGATTGAAGTCCAGACCAAGATCATCCGACGAACCCGCCGCTGCCTCAGCAGCAGCAGGGGACTCGCCTTCCAGCGTGCGAGTAATCTGCCCGATCTCCCCGGGCATCGTCCAAGTCGTCTGCATTTGCGACGGGGACGCCGCAGCAAAGGCCGGCGCGGCGGGCGACTGATCCGCCGGCGTAAACTCCAGTGCGGCCGGCTCTTCCTCTGCAACGTCAGCAGCCGGTTCAAACTCGAACTCCTGCGGCGTTTCGACGGTTGCGTTGCCAGCCTCGACGAAGGACAGCTCGTCGAGCATCGCGGGCTCTGCCGCGGTAGCTGCCACCTTGGTCAGCGAACGATAGAGCGGATTATCCGGATCCAGCTTGGTACCGAGATCCGCCGCACGAACCCAGTCGGTGCCAACCCCGCCGGTCTGCGTATACAGATCGGTCGCAATGTTTTCGAACTGCTTGAGGCTCTTGCGCTGCGAGTAGATCTCCAGCAACTTGACGTGGATAGCCGTACGGCTGGGATCGGACTTCAGTGCATCAAGCAGGATTTCTTCCGCTTGCGCGTCACGACCATAGGCCATGTAGACGTCAGCTTCCGCGACCGGATCAACGCCCTCATCAGCGTCGATCGACGTCAGACCGGACTGACTGAAATCAGTCGGGAGAACACTGCTACCCGTATCGACTGTTTGGCCACCCGCCGGTCCAATAACGGACTCGGTACCCGTTTGAGTAGCATTCAAAGCAGTGGTATCGGGGCCAACATTGCGCTTGGGCTTCCGTGAGCGATAAGCGAGGAAGCCACCCAGACCCAGCACAGCCGCCAGACCACCCACGGCTGCCGGGTTCTCCAGCAACGACGCGAAGAAACCTGGCTCCTCAACGACCGGCGGGGGTGGCGGCGGTGCGACTTTCTTCGGCACTGGCTTCGGAGCGGGCTTAGGCGCGACTTCGGCCGGCGCACTGGCAGCAACGACGGGCGCCTCCGCCGGTGCCGACTGAACAGACTCAACAGCGACCGACTGCTCGACCGCGGGCTTGGTTGGCACGGGCTCAGGCTTTGCGGCTTCAGGTGCAGGCGCCTTATCGGCCGCGGGCTTGGCCGGCTCAGCCTTGGCAGCAGCGGCTTGTTTTTGAAGATCCGCCAGATTCTGGTTCTTCAAATCGACCAGCTTCTGAAGATCCTTGACGTTCTTTTCAAGTGCGGCAACGCGTTCCGTCGCTTCCTTAAGCGCACGCTCCCGCGCGACCAAGTCCTCTTCCAGAGCCTGGATACGGCCAGCAGACTTCGGATCGGCCTTGCCTGCGTCCTTCGACACCTGGCTCTTGGAGATCTTCAGTTGATCCTTGGCTTCTTGCGCCTTAGCTGCGTCCTCGACCTTCGGCGTAATCTTGCCCGACGACGATTGTTGCGCCGCGCTCTCCTTGGCCTTGCTGTCAGCGACGGCTGCCGCGGCCTTCTGCCGGTAAGCACCGAAATTAGCTGATGGTGCCGACAGGATTCGACGTGCTTCGGAAGCGGACAATTCCTTCGCTGCCGAGGATTCAGGCACCTTCAGAATTTGACCCGTCTTCAGGCGATTGATGTCACCACCAGGAAATGCCGACTCGTTAGCCGAATACAGCGCAGCCAGCATCTGTTCAAGGCTGACGTCGCTTGCCTTGGTTCGGGCCGCAATAGAAGTCAGCGAGTCGCCACTGCGTACGGTGTATTCCGAACCAGGAATATCGGTCTTCGGTTTCGCAGGGGCGGTCTCGGCCGATTTCGTCGGACGCTCCGCACGCTCAACCTTCTCAGCCTTTTCCTTCCGTTTCGAAACCGGGGTGGCTGGCTCCAGCGGTTTTGCGATCGGCGCAGAAACCTGAGGAGCAGCGGCCTTTGTGCCTTCATCCACCGGATCGAGGAGGAAGGTGTACTCGCGCATCAACCGACCACCAGTCCAATTGAGTTCCAGCAGCAGATCGACAAACGGCTCGCTGAAGGGACGATCGCTGGCAACCTTGACGACCGCGCCAGCGCCCTTCTTCTCAATTGAAAGCCGCAGCGCGCTGAGCTGAGGCGCGTATTCGATGTTCGCCCGTCGGAAAGCTTCAGGCGACGCAAGCTTGGCACTCAAGGAGTCCAACTCCTCCGCCGTGCCGGTCACCTCGACTTCCGCGCGAAGCGGTTGACCAAGACCGCTGAAAACGTTCAGCCGGCCGAGACCTGCGGCTGAAGCGCCAAATGGCAACGCCGCGATTGCGGCCGCGATGATGGAGGCACGGAGAGTCGTCTTCATGGGCATGCCGAAATAGGCGCGTTTATTATGGTTTTATCAAAATAACATCATAGATTTAGCCTCGCAAGCTAAACCTAACTCTGAGTATTTGATGCCGTTGGCAAACTCACCGGGCGGCGAGCCTTAAGATACGGGCGTTGCGAACGCAACGCCCGTCATGACAAGGACTTAGCGTCCGAGCAGGATACGCAGCATGCGGCGCAGCGGCTCGGCCGCACCCCACAGGAGCTGGTCGCCGATTACGAAGGCGGAGAGGTATTCCGGCCCCATGTTCAGCTTGCGAACGCGACCGACACCGACCTCCAGGCCACCGGTAATCGACGCTGGCGTGAGCTCCTTGACGGAAACCTCACGGTCATTCGGCACCCACTTCACCCACTGGTTGCCCGATTTGATGATCGATTCGATCTCGGCGAGCGGCAGATCCTTCTTGAGTTTGAGTGTCAGCGCCAGGCTATGGCAACGCATCGCGCCGATACGGACACACAGGCCGTCGACCGGAATCGTGCTCGCGGTACCGAGGATCTTGTTGACCTCAGCTTGACCCTTCCATTCTTCCTTCGACTGGCCATTATCGAGCTGCTTGTCGATCCACGGAATCAGTCCGCCAGCGAGAGGCGCTCCAAAGAATTCCGTCGGCACGTCTTCGCGAATTGCCTTGGCAACTTTGCGATCGATTTCCAGGATTGCGGACGACGGCGTCGCGAGGTCATCAGCCACTGCACCATGCACGACGCCCATGCCCTTGAGCAGCTCGCGCATGTGATTTGCGCCGCCACCACTCGCAGCCTGATAGGTCATCGAAGAGACCCATTCCACCAAGCCATCACGGAACAAGCCGCCAACGCCCATCAGCAGGATGGAGTTGGTGCAGTTGCCGCCGATGTAGTTCTTCACGCCCTTTGCCAGGGCCGCATCGATAACGTTGCGATTGACCGGATCAAGGATGATGACGGCATCGTCATCCATTCGCATCGTCGACGCGGCGTCGATCCAGTAGCCGTTCCAGCCCGCAGCGCGCAGCTTCGGATAGACATCGGTCGTGTAGTCACCACCCTGGCAGGTAATGATGACGTCCATCGCCTTGAGCTCGTCGACGCTGGAGGCGTCCTTGAGTGGCGGCAGATCGCGCCCAACGTCCGGCCCCTTGCCGCCGACATTGGAGGTGGTAAAGAACACCGGCTCGATCAGCTCGAAGTCCTTTTCCTCACGCATACGCTGCATCAGCACGGAACCGACCATGCCGCGCCAACCGACAAATCCGACTCGCATTTGAATTTCCTCTTAATGCCCCCTGCCCGCTTCCCTTGCCTCGACCGCGGGCAGGGAGCATGTGCGCGGAGGAGACAATGGATCAGGCCGGGATGGTTTTAATCCCGGTGGTCGTAATGATGGTGATGATGGTCGCGCGCAGCCCTGCCGATTTCGGCAAGGGCTTGCGGAGCACGATGGCGCGCGAACAGTTCATCGGTTTTCGCTCAGAGTGCAGCCAGCACGGCGTCACCCATCTCACGGGTGCCAACGCGGCGCGTGCCCTCTTCCCAGATATCGCCGGTGCGATAGCCCTGTGCGAGCACCTTCTTGACGGCGCTCTCCACACACTGTGCGGCCGCTTCATTGTTGAAGCTGTAGCGCAACATCATCGCTGCCGACAGGATGGTGGCCAGCGGATTGGCCACGCCCTTGCCGGCGATGTCAGGTGCCGAGCCGTGGCTGGGCTCGTACAAGCCCTTGTTGTTCGCATCCAGAGAGGCGGACGGCAACATGCCGATCGAACCCGTCAACATCGAGGCTTCGTCGGACAGGATGTCGCCGAACATGTTGCCGGTAACCATGACGTCGAACTGCTTGGGCGCCTTCACCAACTGCATCGCGGCGTTGTCGACCAACATGTGTGAGAGCTCAACGTCGGGGTAATCAGCCGACAACTCGATCATCACATCGCGCCACAGTTGCGTCGTCTCGAGCACGTTCATCTTGTCGACGGAGCACACACGCTTGTTGCGCTTGCGCGCCGCCTCGAAGGCGACCTTACCGATACGGCGAATCTCAGCCTCGGAATAGATCATCGTGTTCCAGCCAACGCGCTGACCGTCGCGCACCTCGATCCCACGTGGCTCACCAAAGTAGATGTCGCCGGTGAGCTCGCGCACGATCAGGATATCGAGACCGGACACCACTTCCGGCTTCAGCGTCGAAGCGTTTGCGAGCTCCGGATAGAGAATCGCCGGGCGGAGATTGGCAAAAAGTTGAAGATCCTTGCGGATGCCCAGCAAGCCACGTTCCGGGCGTTGCGGGCGAGGCAATGCATCCCACTGGGGCCCGCCAACGGCGCCCAGCAGCACCGCATCGGCCTCGCGCGCGAGCTTCTGGGTCGCCTCCGGATACGGCACGCCGGCCGCATCTACCGCACAACCGCCCAGCAGCGCGGGCTCCATTTCGATCTTGAGACCATCGCTGCGCAGCGCTTCAAGCACACGCACCGCTTCGGCAACGATTTCCGGGCCGATGCCGTCACCGGCCAGAACACAGACTTTCATTGAATCTCTCAGGTAAAGAGCCAGGGCTGTTCCGCCTGACGGCGCGCCTCGAACTCACGGATCTTGTCGGCGTGACGCAAGGTCAGGCCGATATCGTCAAAACCGTTCAGCAGGCAATATTTGCGGAACGGATCCACGTCGAACGGAATCACCTTGCCATCAGGCCGAGTGACCGTTTGCGCATCAAGATCGATCCGAAGCTTGTAACCCGGAGTCACGTTAACCTGATCGAACAGGGCGTCGACTTCCGCTGCCGGCAGCTTGATCGGCAGCAGGCCGTTCTTGAAGCAGTTATTGAAAAAGATGTCGGCGAAACTCGTGCCGATCAGCGCGCGAAAACCGTAGTCTTCGATCGCCCAAGGCGCATGCTCACGCGATGAGCCGCAACCGAAATTGTCGCGCGTCAGCAGGATGCGGGCACCCTGAAAGCGCGGCTGATTCAGCACGAAATTCGGATTTAGCGGGCGCTTGGCGTTGTCCATGCCGGGCTCGCCGTGGTCCATATAGCGCCATTCGTCGAACAGGTTCGGGCCAAAGCCTGAACGTTTGATCGATTTCAGAAACTGCTTGGGGATGATCGCGTCAGTATCGACATTGGCGCGATCCATCGGCGCCACGAGACCATCAAGGACGGAGAACTTTTCCATTACTTGCTCGAACCCTTCTGAATGGCTTCGCCGGCCTTCTCGATATCCTTGCCAAAGCCATGCACGGTATTGCAGGCGGAGAGCGACGTTGCGAGCAACGCGAGAACGAAAATACGCAGAATTTTCATATCCATTCTCCTTGCCGAATCAGAGAATTTCGCGGACGTCGACGAAGCGACCAGCAATTGCCGCCGCCGCGGCCATGGCCGGGCTCACCAAGTGAGTACGCCCACCCGGCCCTTGACGACCTTCGAAGTTGCGATTGGACGTGGATGCGCACCGCTCACCCGGCTCCAGCCGGTCCGCGTTCATCGCGAGACACATCGAACAACCCGGCTCACGCCATTCAAAGCCGGCCGCCTTGAAGATCTTGTCGAGCCCTTCCGCTTCAGCCTGACGCTTCACCAAACCCGAGCCCGGCACGACCAGCGCAAGCTTGACGTTGTCTGCGATGCGTCTGCCGCGTGCAACCGCTGCGGCCTCACGCAGATCTTCGATACGCGAGTTCGTGCAGGACCCGATGAAAACCTTGTCGATCGCGATGGAGGTGATCGGCATACGTGGCGTCAAACCCATGTATTGCAGCGCGCGGCCGTAACCCTCGCGGCGCACCGGATCGGTTTCCTTCTCCGGATCGGGCACCAGGCCGTCGATCGTGGTCACCATCTCGGGAGACGTGCCCCAGGTGACTTGCGGCTGAATCTGCCGCGCATCGATCTCGACGACGCGGTCGAACTGAGCGCCGTGGTCTGACACCAGTGTGCGCCAGTACGCCACGGCCTGATCCCAGTGATCCCCCTTCGGGGCGAAATCACGGCCACGCAAGTATTCAATCGTGACGTCATCAACGCCGACCAGACCGGCGCGTGCGCCCGCCTCGATCGCCATGTTGCACAACGTCATCCGCCCTTCCATCGACAGCGCACGGATGGTCGAACCGCCGAATTCCATGGCGTAGCCGGTACCACCTGCAGTGCCAATTCGGCCGATGACGTGAAGCACGATATCTTTGGCCGAGACGCCCTTACCCAGCGGCCCATCGACCTTGATCAGCAGGGTTCTCGATTTCTTCTGCAGCAGGCACTGCGTCGCCATCACATGCTCGACTTCCGACGTGCCGATGCCATGTGCCAGGCAAGCGAATGCACCGTGGGTCGACGTGTGCGAATCGCCGCAAACGACCGTCATCCCCGGCAGCGTGGCGCCGTTCTCCGGCCCGATCACGTGCACGATGCCTTGGCGAGCATCCTTGAACGGGAAGTAGGCTTTGGCGCCAACTGCGCGAATATTCGCGTCCAGCGTTTCAACCTGAAGGCGTGAGATCGGATCCTTGATCCCGCTCGCCCAGTCGTTGGTCGGGGTGTTGTGATCCGCGGTCGCGACGATCGAGCCAACCCGCCACGCTTTACGACCAGCCAGCTTGAGCCCCTCAAAGGCCTGCGGGCTGGTCACCTCATGCACGAGATGGCGATCGATATAGATCAATGCCGTACCGTCGTCCTCGACGTGGACGACATGACTGTTCCAGAGTTTTTCGTAAAGCGTGTGCAGTGCCATGAGCCAAAAACCGCAACAAAAACGCAATCTTTAATTATTTCACAGCAGGTTCATGCTGACCAGCCCGCCATGCGGCGGCGCAACAAAACATCATTGCAACGCCTCGCTGCATCTCATCGCCAGGTAGGCATACGTGGCGACGGTCCGTCGGCGCAGCCAGCAGATACCGAAATCGTTGGGCGCCGATCAGCGCCGTTCGGTTGCCTGCTCATAGAGGGGCATCACCTTGGCCGAGTACACGGCCAGGTCCTTTTGGCGCGACGCCTGTGATGGGTGGGTAGACAGCCACTGCGGTTGCGAGTTGCCGGCAAGACGCCCCATTTTGTCCCACAGCGAAATTGCCGCGCGAGGGTCGTAGCCAGCGCGCGCCGCCAGCTCAACGCCGATGCGGTCGGCCTCGGTTTCCTGTTCGCGGGAATTCGGCAGCGCGAACATCGCCTGATAGGCCATGCCGGCCATGTCCATCGTGGAACCGCTCGCGCCAAGCGCGATACCGATAACCGTGAGTCCAATCTGGGCATTCATGGCCTGCGAAGCGCGCTCCCAGGCATGTTCTCGCAGGGCATGCGCAATTTCGTGCCCCATCACGGCGGCCAACTCATCGTCGGTAATCTTGAGTTGGTCGATCAGCCCGGAGTACACGGCGATCTTGCCGCCCGGCATACACCAAGCGTTGACCTCTTTCGAGGTCAGGACGTTGACCTCCCAATGCCAGCCAACAGCATCGGGTCGGAACGCCGCCACAGTCGGCGTGAGCCGGGCCGCAATCCGGCGTACGCGCTCCGTTTGCACATGATCAACGTTGAGCGCCTTCTTCTGCTCGGCCGTGTTGACGACCTGGCGATATTGCGACGCCGCCTGTTTGTTCAGCGCATCGCGATTAACCAGTGGCGACACGGTCTGCTTACGATCCACGCCCACCGTGCCGGGCGCTGTGGTCTGCACGGTCGCACAGGCCACAGCGATGCCGCACAACAACCAGACCGGGACAGCGCGAGCCAAGGAAATCGCCATCTCAGGGCCTCCGGGACGGAACCGTGCGATCAGCCCTTGGGGCCAGGAACATCCTGATGCCCCGCAGGCGCCAGGCCGGCGATACGCGGCGTCGCGACCTGGACATCGGCGTTCTGTGCGCGGTGGCGCAGCGCGTGATCAACCAGCACGAGCGCCAACATCGCCTCGGCAACCGGGGTGGCCCGAATACCAACGCACGGATCGTGACGTCCAGTGGTCATCATTTCGGTCGGCGCGCCTGCGAGATCGATCGAGCGACGGTTCTGAGGAAGCGACGAGGTCGGTTTGATCGCGATCGAAACGCGAACATCCTGTCCGCTCGATACGCCCCCCAAAACCCCGCCAGCGTGGTTGGACAAAAAACCGTCCGGCGTCAGCTCGTCACCATGCACCGTGCCCCGCTGCGCAACCACGTCAAATCCGTCGCCGATTTCAACCCCCTTTACGGCATTGATGCTCATCATCGCGTAAGCGATGTCGGCGTCGAGGCGGTCATAAACCGGCTCCCCCCAACCAACCGGCACACCACTGGCGATCACATCGATACGGGCACCTATGGAGTCGCGGTCAGCACGGATTTCATCCATGTAGGCCTCAAGGCGCGGGACGATCTCGTCGTTTGCGGCGAAAAAGGCGTTCTCCGACACATGTTCCCAGCCCTTGAAGGGGATGCGAATCTCACCAAGCTGGCCCATGAATCCGCGAATCACGATGCCGTAACGCTCGCGCAGCCACTTCTTCGCAATGGCGCCGGCGGCCACGCGAACCGCAGTTTCGCGGGCAGATGAGCGCCCACCGCCACGGTAGTCGCGGATGCCGTACTTGTGCCAGTAGGTGTAGTCGGCATGGCCAGGGCGAAATGTCTGCGAAATCTTCGAATAGTCCTGGCTTCGCTGATCCGTGTTACGGATCAACAACGCGATGGGATGGCCCGTGGTCTTGCCTTCGAACACGCCGGAGAGAATCTCGACCGAATCCGGCTCCTTGCGCTGGGTAACGTGGCGCGAGGTACCCGGCTTGCGCCGATCCAGCTCAGCCTGAATATCCGCCTCGCTCAGCTCAAGTCCGGGCGGGCAGCCATCGACCACACAGCCGATTGCAGGCCCGTGCGATTCGCCAAAGGAGGTAACCGTGAAGAGAGTGCCTAGTGTGCTGCCGGACATATCGATGGGTATTTATAGACTCGCTGGGGAGGCGCGAGTTTAGCACCTCCCCTGGCGCCGCCTCGCTGGGCGACGCATCCCCCCTCGCAACGGTGGCGGCGTCGGGCCGATTTCACTGAAAGAAGGCTTCGAGACGCTCGAACACGGCGTGGTCGGCGCCATGCCGCCGCACATCCAGCACATCTTCAAGCTTTTCGACTTGTAGCGTCATTTGCGCCAAACGCGCGTCGTCATGGACCAACAGCCAGATCCGGCTCTCTGCCCCATCGCCGACTGGCATGCACAGAATGCCCTCTACGTTGAAGGCCCGACGCGCGAACAGCCCGCAAACATGCGTCATCACCCCAGGATGATTGCGCACCGCCAACTCAAGCACGGCCTTCTTCTGCGCAGCGGCCACCGCCGCATTGTTCATTTCACTCATGGCTCACCCACCGATCATTTCGATATTGGCGGCCCCCGGAGGGACCATCGGGAAAACCTTCTGATTCACATCGATCGAGCAGTGAATCAGCATCGGCCCCTTAGACGCCAGCGCCTCGGCCAACGTCGCGCGCGGATGCGCACTGCGATCCAGATCCACGGCTTCCAGCCCGAAGCCCTGCGCAATGCGGATGAAGTCGGTCGGCCGCTTGTAGTCCGCGGCAAAGATCCGCTGGCCGTAGAACATGTCTTGCTGCTGATGTACCAAGCCAAGTGACTGGTTGTTCATCAGGATGATCTTCACATCAACGCCCTCGTCCGCCGCCGTCGCCATTTCCTGAATGTTCATTTGCAGGCTTCCGTCGCCGGAGAAGCAGACAACTTTCCGCCCCGGCTCGGCGAGCGCCGCGCCGATCGCGGCTGGCAAGCCAAAGCCCATCGTGCCAAGGCCGCCGGATGTCAGCCACTGCCGTGGCCTTCTGAACGGGTAAGCCTGCGCCACCCACATCTGATGCTGCCCGACGTCAGTCGTGATGATGGCCTCATCATCGAGGCAGGCCGCCACGGCACTGACAAGGCCGTAATGACTGCGCGGGTCGTCGAGCCCCGGCATTTGCAGCGGATGCGCTGAGCGCAGGCTATTCACCCGCGACAGCCATTTCTTGCGCAACTGGACCTGAACATGGGGCAAGAGGCGCTCCAGCACCGCCGCGACGTCGCCCTGGATGCCGATATGCGCCGTCTTGATCTTGTCGATCTCGGAGGCGTCGATATCAACGTGAATGATTTTGGCGTCGGGGCAGAACTGCGCCGCCTTGCCAATCGCCCGGTCGTCGAAGCGAGCGCCAACACAGATCAGCAAGTCCGCTTCCTGCAGCACATAGTTGGTGTAGCGAGCGCCGTGCATGCCGAGCATGCCGACCGACAATGGATGATCAACCGGCATTGCGCCCAGCGCCATCAGCGTCATCGTGGTTGGCAGGCCCGCCTGTTCAGCCAGTGTCGTAGCCAAGTGCGACGCGCCCGAGGCGATCACGCCGCCGCCGAGATACAGCACCGGACGCTCGGCGCGGTTGATCATCTCCGCGGCCCGCAGCACGGCCTCTTCACTCACCTCCGGCGGTCGGTCGAGCGCGCAAGCCGTGAGCGCCGGCGCATCAACGCGCTGCGTCTGCACATCCTTCGGCACATCCACCCACACTGGGCCCGGGCGCCCCGACTGTGCAATCCGGAACGCGTCGCTGATCACCTGAGGCAAGTCCTCGGCGCGCCGAACGAGGTAGTTGTGCTTCGTTACCGGAATCGACAGACCATAGGTATCGACTTCCTGAAACGCATCGGTACCGATCATCGAGAGCGGCACTTGCCCGGTGATGCAGACCAAAGGGATTGAATCGAGCTTGGCATCGGCGATTGCCGTCACAAGATTGGTCGCCCCCGGACCACTGGAAGCAAGGCAGACGCCTGGCTTACCAGTTGCGCGGGCCATGCCCTGTGCGATAAAGCCCGCACCCTGCTCATGCCTTGCCAGCACATGACGGATGGTGCCGGCGGAAGCCAGCGCATCGTAGAGCGGCAGCGCCGCCCCGCCGGGAATACCGGCGATCGTATCGACGCCCTGAGCTTCGAGCAGACGGACCAGCAATTGTGCGCCAGTCATTTCCATGAGGTCTCTCCTGTGAGATGACCCGGCTGCCTGCTGACTGGGATTTGCGGTTCCGCAAAGAAAAAACCCCGCCAGCTGCACGCCGGCGGGGTTGAAATCCTGTTGACCCTAGGACCCCTGCTACGGCGCGCAAGCACCTACGCTTACTACGCGTACTACTACCGCTACAGCGGAAGCCGACAGGACGTCGAAGAAGTACGTAGAAGCGAGCATGGATCGGTTAAGCCAACGGAAACGGAACGACGATTCAATTGCAGCACACAATCCCTGAAAGCTCAAGGGCCTCTTTACGAAAAATCGTGCTGCGATCGGCATCAAAGTCAGACAAATTCCTACAAAAAATCAAACCACTACGCGCAATCCGCGAGATCACGAGGCGCACGAAGATGTCGAAATGGCGTGATTTCCCATGCAGTTTCAATGACATCGACATTGCCAGACAAGCTCTGACAAAGCGGTATGTTTTCACTGTGTTAAATCTGCCTCACGCGGCCTTCTTGGCTTCGTCGCGAAGGGCGCGCCGCAAGATCTTGCCAACGTTGGTCTTCGGCAACTCAGTCCGGAACTCAACCAACTTTGGCACCTTGTAGCCAGTCAGCTTTTCGCGGCAATGGGCGATCACGGCCTCGGCGGTAAGGTTCGGATCCTTCTTGACGACGAACACCTTGACGGCCTCACCGGACTTTTCGTCCTGTACACCAATCGCCGCCACCTCCATTACCCCCGGGTGCGACGCAACGACATCTTCCACCTCGTTCGGATAGACGTTGAAGCCGGATACAAGAATCATGTCCTTCTTGCGGTCGACGATTCGGACGAACCCCTTCTCATCGACCACCGCCACGTCACCGGTTTTCAGGAAGCCATCAGGCGTCATGACTTTGGCCGTTTCGTCCGGGCGGTTGTAGTAGCCCGCCATCACCTGCGGCCCACGCACACAGAGCTCACCGGACTCGCCAACACCCAACTCGCGACCATCTTCATCGCGAATCGAAATCTCGGTCGACGGCACTGGCAGGCCGATTGCGCCATTGAAGGCAGGCAGATCGAGCGGATTGATCGTCACCGCCGGCGACGTCTCGGTCAGACCATAGGCCTCCACCAACGGACGCCCCGTCAGCGCACGCCATTTGTCGGCGACAGCGCGTTGCACAGCCATGCCGCCGCCCAAGGCGCAGCGCAGCTGCGAGAAGTCGAGCTTGACGAAATCGGGGTGGTTCAACAACGCGTTGAAGAGCGTGTTAACGCCGGTGATCGCGGTGAAGGGGTGCTTTTGCAACTCTTTCACGAAACCGGGAATGTCGCGCGGATTCGTAATCAGGACGTTCGTCGCGCCGACCTTGAAGAAAGTAAGGCAGTTCGCGGTGAGCGAGAAGATGTGATAAAGCGGCAACGCGGTAACGATTACCTCTTCGCCTTCCTTCAGGAAGGGCTTGATCCACGCATGCGCCTGCTGAAGATTGGCAATGATGTTGCGGTGCGTAAGGACGGCGCCCTTTGAAACACCCGTGGTACCGCCGGTGTATTGAAGGAATGCAATGTCGTCCTGCGTGACCTTCACAGCCGCCAGCTTGCGGCCCTGTCCGCGCGCCATCGCCTGCTTGAAGGGGATATGCCCGGGAATGTTCCAGGCCGGAACCATCTTCTTGACGCGTTTGACCACAAAGCTGACGAGCGCCCCTTTGAGGCCACCCAGCATGTCGCCGATGCGGGTGACGACAACATGCTTGACCGGGGTGTGGCCAAGCACCTCCTGCAGCGTCGAGGCGAAGTTCTCGAGGATCACGATTACGTCCGCGCCCGAATCCTTGAGCTGGTGTTCAAGCTCACGCGGCGTATATAGCGGGTTGCAGTTCACGACCACATAGCCGGCGCGCAAAGCGCCCCACAGACACACCGGATACTGCAGAAGATTCGGCATCATCAGCGCGATACGCGCCCCCTTCGGGAGCTTCAAATCCTGCTGCAGGAAGCCGGCGAACGCAGCACTCAAGCGATCGAGCTCGTCGTAACTGATCGCTTTGTCCATATTGACATAGGCCGCCCGCGGGCCGAACTTGCGCACGCCCTCGGCAAACAGGTCACCAATCGCCCCGTACTGCGTCAGGTCGATGTCTGCCGGCACGCCAGCGGGATAGCTCTTGAGCCAGACCTTCTCCATCTCCATACCCCCGGTGTTGTCTTATGTTTTCCTGAACGCGCTTTGAGTGCCGACTGTTCGATCATCTGCCCAAAAAGCGTCGCCCGGTATCGCCTGAAAGCTCACTCGTCGTCCGCCTCGGCGGGCCAATTGCGGATGTAGTTCTTGAGCATCTTGTTCTCGAAGCTCTGCTCCTCGAGGACCGCCTTGGCTACATCGTGAAATGAGACAACGCCCATCAGTGTTGTGCCGTCCATCACTGGCAGGTAACGCTGGTGGTCATCGACCATCACGCGGCGTAGCTCGTCCATCTCCATGTCCGGCCCAGCCGAACGCGGCTCGCGCAGCATCACATCCGACACGGTCAGAGCCCCCCAGCCCGCACCAGCGGAAGTCAGCGCTTTGAGCACTTCGCGGAAGGTCAGCATGCCGACCATGCGACCATGATCGAACACGACGAGCGAACCGACATCCTGTTCGCTCATGACCGATACTGCCTCCGCCAGTACAGTCCCCGGCGCCACGGTGTAAAGCACCTTGCCCTTGATCGCCAGAATTTCGCTTACCAGCATCACTCACTCCTCGTTATGAGACCGCTTCGAAACGGTTTGCGACATGGCGGTTGAATGGCAACCAGGGCAAACCATACTCTACCGTATGGTCAGGCCGAATGTGAATACCCATCAGCCCTACCAGAAACACAAAGGGCGACCCGAAGGTCGCCCGTGCATCATTACTCGTCGTAGTCAGCTCAGCGCTGCAGATCGCCAAGCTTGCCTTTGACCTTCGCCCACTCGTCCGCATCAGGCAGGGGATCCTTGCGCTCGACGATTGGCTTCCACAACTTGGCCAACTCGGCATTCAGCGCGATGAACGACTGCTGATCTGCCGGCACGTCGTCTTCAGCATAGATCGCCTCAACCGGGCATTCGGCCACACAGAGGGTGCAATCAATGCACTCGTCCGGGTCGATCGCCAGGAAATTCGGGCCTTCGCGAAAGCAGTCGACCGGGCAAACATCCACGCAGTCGGTGTATTTGCACTTGATACAGGCTTCAGTCACCACATAAGTCATTTCTTGTCTCTCCATCGGCGGTTGGGGCGTGTTTCACCGCGAGGCTCAATGATACCGGAGCTTCCTTGCGCTCCAACACCACCCGTTTCACGATCCGGCAAAGCGCGCGCCACAACTCATCTTTTTTTAGTAGCATTCACCGCTTGCCCGGACTCAAACCCGGCTCCTGCCCCGAGATCTGACCGCGTGGCAATCCCCCACGGCGGACATCGGCAATCGAGGCCGTTCCAAACAGCGAGGAATCATGAGCGAACACATCCTTCACGTCACCGACGCATCTTTCGAGCAGGACGTTCTGCAAGCGCAGACGCCTGTTCTGGTCGATTACTGGGCAGAGTGGTGCGGCCCCTGCAAGAGCATCGCTCCGATTCTTGACGAAATCGCCAAGGACTACGCTGGCAAGCTCGTCGTAACCAAGCTCAACATCGACGAAAACGCTGAGACGCCGGCCAAGTACGGCATCCGTGGGATCCCGACGCTCATGCTGTTCAAGGGCGGCAGCGTTGAGGCGACCAAGGTTGGCGCGCTCTCCAAATCGCAATTGACCGCATTCATTGACAGCAACCTGTAATACGGCTAGATTGCCGTCATAACTGCTTCGGCGCGCCGCCCGGCGCGCCGTTTTCAATCAACACTCCCTTCCCATCCCGTCGTATTCACGACTTCAAACGGCGCTCAGTCTCGCCGGTCAGGTATTTCCATGCACCTCTCGGAGCTCAAGTCACTCCACGTCAGCCAGTTGCTCGAAATGGCGCACGCCAACGAGATCGACGGCGCCAACCGCCTCCGCAAACAAGAATTGGTCTTCGCCCTGTTACGCAACCGGGCAAAGAAAGGTGAGCCGATATTTGGCGACGGCGTGCTGGAAGTATTGCCGGACGGCTTCGGGTTCTTGAGATCACCCGACACGTCTTATCTGGCCGGCACCGACGACATTTATGTCTCCCCCTCCCAGATCCGCCGCTTCAATCTCCATACCGGCGACACGATCGAGGGCGAGATCCGGACACCGAAGGATGGCGAGCGCTACTTCGCGCTGGTCAAGGTCGACAAGGTCAACTTTGAATCGCCAGAGGCATCGAAGCACAAGATCCTGTTTGAAAACCTGACGCCGCTGCATCCGAACCAGTGCCTCAAGCTTGAGCGCGAGATCCGGGCGGAAGAGAACGTCACGAGCCGGGTCATCGACATGATCGCGCCGATCGGCAAGGGACAGCGCGGCCTGCTGGTTGCCCCACCGAAGTCTGGCAAAACCGTGATGCTGCAGCACATTGCACACGCGATCACGACCAACCATCCTGACGTCGTGGTGATCGTGCTGCTGATCGACGAACGCCCGGAAGAAGTGACCGAAATGCAGCGCTCGGTGAAGGGCGAAGTGGTTGCTTCGACCTTCGACGAACCTGCAACGCGACACGTCCAGGTCGCCGAAATGGTGATCGAGAAGGCAAAGCGCCTCGTCGAGCACAAGCGTGATGTCGTGATTCTGCTGGACTCGCTCACCCGCCTCGCGCGTGCCTACAACACCGTCGTCCCAGCCTCGGGCAAGGTGCTCACCGGCGGTGTCGACGCCAATGCCCTGCAAAAGCCCAAGCGCTTCTTCGGTGCCGCACGGAATATCGAAGAGGGCGGTTCGCTCACCATCATCGCCAGCGCCCTGATCGACACCGGCTCGCGCATGGATGACGTGATCTACGAGGAATTCAAGGGCACCGGCAACATGGAGATCCACCTGGATCGTCGCATGGCCGAGAAGCGCGTCTATCCGGCAATCAACGTCAATCGCTCGGGCACTCGTCGCGAGGAACTGCTGATCGAGCCGGCCATCCTGCAGAAGGTATGGATCCTGCGCAAGCTCCTGTACGGCATGGACGAAATCGAGGCGATGGAGTTCCTGCTCGACAAGATCAAGGCAACGAAGACCAACAACGATTTCTTCGATGCCATGCGGCGCGGCTGATCTAGCTGCCCGCCAAGAAAAACGCCGGTCAATGACCGGCGTTTTTGTTTGCTCGTCAGATCGTTACGTCACTCGCCCTGTGGCCGCAATTGCATCGTCTTCAAGGTACCCTCAACCGAGAACAGACGAACGATGCGTTCGACTGGCGTCTTGACCTCACTGCGGAGCGCCCCGCGTACCACACCTTCGGTATCGACCTGAACACGGCCCGACGCGCTCAACGCACCAGCATCGAGGCGACGGATCTCCAATCGAACGCCCTTGCCCGGCTCACGAACAACGGCCCCTTCCATAACATTGAAACGCGTTACGCCACCGGAAATCGGTGCGTTACCGGAACGTCGCATGGCCTCAACGAGATCAATCCGATTGATCGAACCGTCGGCGATCGCGTAATTCCCCGTCCATTTCGACGCCCCCGCGAGATCAGCCAGGCTATCCGCTTCGCCGCTGAGCGTCATCGGCCCGGACACACGCCCGCTGACGAGCGATTGTGTATCCATGAGGGCGGCCAACTGATCAAAGCTCAGCGCATCAACCTTGAACTGCCCCTTGACGGCTACACGACTCAGGAAGTCCAGACTTACGACACCCTTGATCGCCCCGCCCAGCCAGTTGGCCGAGAACTGGGCATCGTCCATACCGTTCAAACCCATGCGCCCCGAAATCAAAACGTTATCGAGCTTCGTCTCGCCATACTTGAACTCGGGCGCAATAACGCTGGCAAGGATGTTGCCGTCCTGCACCTGCAGTTCATAAGTCACGGCAACTTCTTTCGGCTTCAGACGCGCCGACTCCCATTTCCCATCGCCGGAGAACAGAAATGCGCCGGACAGGTCGGCAATCACGGCCTTGCCGACCGGCACCGACAACGCGTCGACCTGAACCTCCTTCAAACGCCAAACACGCCCGGGCGACTCGAGCCCCGAAAGGCGCGCCAGCAGCGACGGTTGCAAACTACCGCCATGCAGCGCGACACGCAGTCGCTGCGGTTGTGATGTCACCCAGCGGAACCAATCCGGGCCGCCAAAGGCTCGATCGATGTGCGACGTCCCTCCCTCGCCAATCTGGATATCGCCCAACTCAAAGACGGGCCACGGATGGAATGCGACGCCAACGCGTCCAACCTTCACCGGCTCACCCAACCAGTTCGCCGCATCCTGCTCAACGCGCTGACGCAGGGTGGAGGCTTGCCAGGCCAGCGCGGCCACGGCAGCCCCAAGACCTCCAACAATTAGGAGCGCCACAACAATCATCAGCCCGCGGCGAATCTTGTCGCCCCCCTTGCCGCCGCCGCTGACCGCTCGATGACCCAAGGTGCCGAAGAAAACGCGAATCTTGTCAAAAATCGAGGCCTGCGAGCCGGACCCCAGCGCGCGCTCCAGGCGGCGAGCGTCCGCCGTCTGCTTGCGCTTATCCGCTGCGGTTGGCGCCGGGTCGGCGGCGGCAGGTGAAGATTGGGCGATTTCGCGGGGCTCGACGCGCGCCGGCGTTTCATCGCCACGCAACCAGCGGGCTTCTTGCTCCGCCACCCGCGCCATGCGGGCATCAAGCGTCTCGATGAGACCGGCTCGCTCAAGTTCAGTCAGGGCACGCTGAACGGACTTGCCGTCCTTCAGGCGTGTCACCAGTTCGCCAACAGTCGAAAAGCCATCGACCGCTTCGAGCACGTTTCGCGTCAAACGATCCCCGGAGCCTTTTGGCTCCGCCATCATGCGGTCGCCCGCTTCCGTGCGACAAAACACCGAGAACCGGTCCAAGCTTGACTCCTGCCGGGCCTTTCGGCCCGTAACGGTTAATCACATTGGAATATTACAGCAACCCAAATCACCCTTCGAAGCGAAAAGGCGAAAAATCATGTTGACAAGCTTCTCGGCCATGTCTATTATGGCGGCTTCTGTTCCTCGATAGCTCAGTCGGTAGAGCGCCGGACTGTTAATCCGTAGGTCCCTGGTTCGAGCCCAGGTCGAGGAGCCAAAGTTTCAAGAAACGCCCGCAGCGATGCGGGCGTTTTTCATTTTCCGCCCCGCTCTCTCAAAATCCAAGGATTTTGATGATTGCGCATCAATCGGGCGGCGCATCGCCGCCCGCCCAACACTTACATCGGATCAAGCCGGCGAAGATGTGCCAATACCGGCAACAGCATCGCGCTGCCCAGTCGCTTGCTTCGCGCGCCGTTCCAGCCAACGCGTGCGTCAGGCGCGTTGTCGTTGTCCTTGAACGGCATCTCGAGCGTCAGCGAGACGCAACCGAATCGATGCGCCACCCACTTCGACCCCAGCGTCAGCAGTTCGTCCTGAAAGCGGTCGTCGGTATAGCCGTGCCGCTGCTGGAAGTCCGGTGACGCCGCAGCGAGATCGCTGAGGAACTGCGCTTGCAAGGCGGTGTTCGTGCCACCGTAGCCAGGCACCATGTGCGAACCGTCGATGAAGACGTAAGGCAAGGTCTCGTCGCCGTGAATATCCAGGAAGAGATCGACCCCGCTTTGCGCCATGCCGCCCTGCACCGCGAGTATCTCAGGGCTGCGCGAAACTGTCGGCGCATGCCACTCCCGATTGAGATTGACGCCCGCTGCGTTCGATCGCAAGTTGCCGAGCCAAGCGCCGTCCGGATTGATATTGGGTACGAGGTGCACCGTTGCACGCCGCCGAATCTCACGCGCGACCGGGTCCGCTTCATCGAGCAGGCGATCCAGCATCCCTTCGGCGAACCACTCGGCCATGCTCTCGCCCGGGTGTTGACGTGCCACCACCCAGACCTGGCGGGGCCCGCCGCCGAGTTCGATGACGTCGATATCGCGCCCCTGCAGGCTGGCGCCAAGGCGAACGACACGCGTGCCGTCCGCCGTCGTGGCACGGCCAAGCACCGACAGATGGCGCTCCTGCGAGTAAGGCTCGAAATACGCGAGCCAGATCGCATCGTGTTTTGGCGTAAGCGACACTGTGAGCACGTCACCGTCGTAGTCACAGTCATCAAGACGGAACCAGTCGGTCCGGTTGTAGGACGCGACCGCCCGATAGCCGCGCCACCCGTCGGGGTAGGAGCATTGGCCGGCGTTCTCGAAACGCAGCGTCAGGGCCTGGCCGGCGGCGCCAGAGATGCGAAAGTGAAACCACTGCCGGAACTCGTTCGAACCATGGTCATCACGGATACGCAAACGTACATTGCCCGGATCCGACGCATCCACGACGTCGATGGATCCGCTGTCGAAGTTGCTGCTGATACACACAGTCATCGGTTGATCCTTATGCCGCACGGCGGCGGAAGTACCAGGTATCGGCGTCCGACGCCTTGGCATCGAACTCATAGCCATCGAGGTCGAAGGCTTTGAGCGCATCGACATCGGTAATGTTGTGATCGATCGCAAAACGGGTCATCGCACCACGCGCCCGCTTTGCACTGAAGCTGACGATCTTGTATTGCCCGTTGCGTAGTTCCTGGAACACGGGCGACACGACGCGGGCGCGCAAGCTGCCAAGCTGCGCAGCCTTCGAGTATTCGGTGGATGCAAGGTTGACGACCACGCGCGCTTCGCCTGCATCGACCAGCGCATCCAGGCGACGCTCAATCGCGGTAGCGATCACGCCGTCCCAGTATGCGTAGAGATCCCGGCCGCGCGGGTTTGTGAGCCGCGTGCCCATTTCCAGGCGATAGGGCCGAATCAGGTCCAGTGGACGCAGCAGGCCATAGAGGCCAGAGAGAATGCCCACATGTGACTGCAGGTAGCCCTCAAGCCGTTCGGCCCGCACGGACTTGGCGTCGAGGCCGTCATACACATCGCCATCGAACGCCAGCACCGCCTGCTTGGCGATCGGCGGCTGATGCGCGGGTGCCCACTCCATGTAGCGTGCCGCATTCAGCGCCGCGAGCTTGTCCGACAGACTCATCAGCGTCGCAATCTGCGCTGGTGATCGCTCGCGCAGCAGCTCGATCAGCGGCTCCGCGTGGTCGAGGAAATCCGGTTGGGTTGAACGTGCGGTATGCGGAGCAGTTTCAAAATCGAGGGACTTGGCGGGAGACAGAAGAATCAGCATCGAAGCATTAAGGAAACTTGCCGGAACAGCATGATAGCGCCCCCGCGAGTTGCACCCGCCCCGGCCCATGGCAATTTGACACACCGCGAGGCGTGGGGAAACATGCAGACCCTTCCCCGCTGTTCCGTGGCAGTTCGCTGCCCTCCCGCCGATGCATAGCAACGATCTCCTGCAACGTTCACTCAACGCCGTCTGGCACCCGTGCACGCAGATGAAGCACCACGAGCGCTTCCCGCTGATTCCGCTCGAACGCGGCGAGGGGCTGTGGCTTTTTGATACCGAGGGGCGTCGGTACTTCGATGCAGTCAGCTCCTGGTGGGTGAACCTCTTTGGCCATTGCAACCCGCGGATCAACGCCGCGCTGCAACGCCAATTGGGGACGCTCGAACATGCCATGTTGGCCGGCTTCACCCACCGGCCGGTCGTAGAGCTCTCGGAACGCCTGCGAGCCCTGACGGGCAACGCGCTGGGGCACGCGTTCTATGCCTCCGATGGCGCCTCGGCGACCGAGATTGCGCTGAAGATGAGCGCGCACTACTGGCGCAACAGCGGGATGCCGGGCAAGAACCGCTTCCTGAGTCTTGCCGGCAGCTACCACGGCGAAACCGCCGGCGCGCTGTCGGTGACGGACATTGATCTGTTCCGCGACGCCTACGCGCCGCTCGTACGGCAATCGGCAACCGTGCCAAGCCCCGCCAGCGCCGACGCTTCGACCCGCGCACAAGCTGCGCACAGCGCAGCCGAAGCGCTGGATGCCTGGCTCGCCGAACACGCGGATAGCACCGCGGCGTTGATTGTCGAACCCCTGGTGCAGTGCGCCACCGGGATGGCCATGTACGACGCTGAATACCTGCGTCGCGCCCGCGCCGCCTGTGATCGCCACCGGGTTCATCTGATCGCCGACGAAATCGCAGTGGGCTGCGGTCGCACCGGCACCTTCTTCGCTTGCGAGCAGGGCGGCATCCAGCCGGACTTCCTGTGCTTGTCGAAAGGCATTTCAGGCGGCTACCTGCCGCTCTCGATCGTGCTGAGTACCGACGAAACGTATCGCGCCTTCTACGATGACGCCACCGTGCGGGGCTTCCTGCACTCGCACTCCTACACCGGAAACCCGCTGGCCTGCACCGCTGCGCTCGCGACGCTCGATATCTTCGAGAGCGACAAGGTGCTCGCGACAAACCTCGAGCGCGCCGCCGCACTCACCCGTGCGGCAGCACCACTTCAACAGCATGCCCGAATCCGCAACTTCCGCCGCACCGGCATGATCTGGGCGTTCGACGTCGACTGCGACGATCCGCAGCTATCGCGCAAGATCTTTGCGGCCGGCCTGTCACACGAAGTGCTGCTTCGCCCGATCGGCCGAACGGTCTACTGGATGCCGCCCTACATTTTCGACGACGCCGACGCGGCTTTTCTGGTGCAACGCACAGGTGCAGCGATCGACGCCGCGCTGGTGGCCTGATCCATGGCGATCTGGGAAACACTTGACGCAGAATTCGCAGCACTCGATGCGGCTGGGCTGCGCCGGCGACGTCGAACGATCAGCGAACGACATGGCGCTGAGGTCGTCGTCGACGACCGCCGAGCCGTCAACTTCTGCGCCAATGACTACCTGGGCCTTGCTGACCACCCGGCCCTTGTCGACGCCGCGATTGCCGGCGCGCAACGCTGGGGCATGGGCGCCGGCGCATCGCACTTGGTGAGTGGGCACTTTTCCGCACACGACGCTGCAGAAAGAAAACTGGCCAATTTCGTTGGCTGCGACGCAGCGCTGCTGTTCTCCACCGGCTACATGGTCAATAGCGGCATCGCCGCCGCCTTGGTCGGCCGTGGCGACGCGGTGTTCGCTGACCGCCTCAATCACGCCTCGCTGGTTGACGGCGCCCTGCTCAGTCGCGCCGAGCTTCGGCGCTATCCACACGGCGACGTCGCCGCGCTCGAACAGATGCTTGCCGAAAGCACCGCGCCGCGGAAGCTGATCCTGACCGACAGCGTATTCAGCATGGATGGCGATATCGCCCCCTTGCCGGCGCTCTTCGAACTCGCCGAGCGCTTTGATGCCTGGCTGGTGGTCGATGACGCGCATGGCTTTGGCGTGCTCGGCCCCCAGGGCCGCGGCGCCCTGCAGCATTACGGCATCCGCTCGCCGCGCGTACTGTATATCGGCACCCTTGGCAAAGCGGCCGGCGTTTACGGCGCTTTCGTTGCGGGCGACACACAGGTTGTGGCGTGGCTGATGCAGAAAGCGCGCACCTACATCTTTACGACAGGTGCCCCACCGCTAGTGGCTGAGACGATCTGCGCTGCGGTGGATCTGATCGAGGCAGGCGACGAGCGACGAGCCCAGGTGGCGCAGCTCATCGCGCGACTGAGCAGCCAGCTCCGCCACCCGGAACGCCTCATGGCATCCACCACGCCAATCCAGCCTGTGTTGGTGGGTGACAACGAGGCGGCGCTAACGCTCGCCGCGCGTTTGCTTGAGGAAGGCCTCTGGGTGCCGGCGATTCGCCCGCCCACGGTACCGGCGGGCACCGCGCGACTACGGATATCCTTGTCGGCGGCCCACACCACCGCGCAAGTAGATGCGCTGGCCGCGGCGATCAACCGCCATCTCGCAGTATGACGATACGCATGCAAGCCTGGCACGGCTGGGGCTTCGACCCAGCCGCATTCGACCCGCTGCGTGCCGCCCTGGGTGATGGCTGCGAGCTTGTGACGCCGGCGCTCACCGCGCCTGCTTCCGGCGACTTCAACGCCTGGGTTGCGGAACTGGCCGGACAAGTGAGCGCCAACGAAGTGCTGCTCGGCTGGTCGCTCGGCGCCATGCTGGCGATGGCCGCCGTAGCAGCCGGCGCGCGGCCGAGGGCTCTGGTGTTGATTGGCGGCAGCCCGCGTTTCGTCACCTCGGCAGCGTGGCCGCACGGTCTGGATGCCAGCACCGTAACTGCATTCCAGACCGGCATCGCGGCACAGCCGGATCGTACGATGAAGCGTTTCCTCGCACTCCAAACGCTTGGCGACAGCCAGCGGAGCGCTGGACAGGCGGCGCTCGAACACGCCCTTGAAACCGATCCGGCCAAGCTGTCGCCCGCACTGTCGGCGCTGATCGGGGCGGACCTGCGGACGCAGGTCCGCCATATCGGCGTACCCGCTTTGTTGCTGCATGGCGAAAACGACGCCCTGATGCCGATGGCTGCGGCCAACTGGCTTTCGGCGCAGCTGCCGCATGCTCAACTGCAGTTATTTCCACAGTGCGGCCACGCACCGCATGTGACGCACGCGCGAGGTGTGGCTGAAGCATTGCAGCGTTTTCTCGGGGCCTTGCCGGATGCCTGATTCCCTACCGGTGCCGCCGGCTGATCTGAGGCGGCGCATTCGTGAGGCCTTTGCAGCCGCCGCCGCCCACTACGACCACCACGCCGAAGTCCAACGTGCGATCGTCGCGGACCTGCTCGCATGGATTGAACTGTCTGCCCCGGCCCGTTTGCCAACGCTCGACGCCGGTTGCGGCACCGGTTACGCAAGTGCTGCCCTGCGCACCGACGATGCACCGGTGATCGGGCTTGATCTTGCCGACACGATGGCGCGCCAAGCGCTCCGGCGTGGCGAGCACGGCATCGCCGGAGATCTGGAATGCCTGCCGTTGCGCGACGGATGCGTTGGCCGCTACTGGTCCAGCCTCGCCTGGCAATGGTGCGCCAGCGGCGCAGCGGCTGCCGAGGCCGCGCGCGTGCTGGCCTCCGGCGGCGTGCTTCAGGTCGCGACACTCGGGCCCGATACGCTGCGCGAGTTGCGCGAGGTCTTTGCAGCGATCGACGGCGCCGAACATGTGCGCAGCTTCGAGCCACCCGATGCGGTGCTCGCCGCGCTCCGACACGCCGGCTTCCGGTCGATACGCTTCAAGCAATGCACGCAAACCGGTTTCGCGCCCGATTTGGCGAGCCTGCTCCGCGACATCCGTGGAGTCGGCGCGCACACGCTGGGCGACAGCCGCCGTCGCGGCATGCTCGGCCGGCAAGCGTGGCAACGCCTCTGCGACGCGTACGAGGTCCACCGCGAAGCCGCCGGTCTGCCAGCGCGTTACGATGTTCTGATGTTCGAAGCCATCCGCTAAGAATTTCTGAAGAACTCGGCGAGACCGACGCTGCCCAACAGGCACGACAAAGCGCGCGACACATCGGGACGGCTCTGGCGCCCGCGAGCACCGACCGAATCCCAGCCGCGAAGAGATCAGCCACGAATTCGGATCTACTCTCATGCACTACTACTTCATCACCGGCACGGATACCGAGATTGGAAAGACCTTCGTCACCTGCGCACTACTGCACTCGGCACGTGCAGCCGGGCTCAGCGCCGTCGGCTACAAGCCGATCGCAGCTGGCGCCGAGGAGATCGACGGCATCTGGTCGAACGAAGACGCGCGGCGCCTGCAAAACGCTTCGTCCCCCGGCTTCGTGCTCGACGAGATCAACCCGCTGTGCCTGCGCGAACCGGTGGCGCCGCACATTGCAGCCGCGTCGGAGAACGTCGCGCTCGACGTACCGCCGCTGGTAGCGGGATTCGAACGCCTCGCGAAGCGGGCTGACTGCGTCCTGGTTGAAGGCGTCGGCGGCTTCCGCGTGCCGCTGGACGATCGCCTCGACACCGCCGACCTCGCACTCGCGATGCGTTTGCCGGTGATCCTGGTGGTGGGCATGCGGCTGGGCTGCATCAACCACGCACTGCTGACCGCCGAGGCCATTACTGCGCGCGGGCTGCATCTCGCGGGCTGGATCGCGAACACGCTGGCGCCTCGCATGAATCGCTTCGATGAGAACCTGGAAGCGCTCGCCGCGCGCCTGCCGGCACCGTTGCTGGGTGTCGTACCGTTCAGCGCGGCAGGCCCGCAAAGCGCGGCATCACAGGTAAGCCTGCCCGGCACGGTATAATCCGCAGCCATTCCGCGCAGGAACACCTGTCATGAAACGCTCCCGCTTCGGCCGCCGTAGCGGCCTCTCCCGCGACGCCGAGAACCTGACCTGGCTCGCCGTCGGACTTGCCGAGTCGGGCAGTCGCGCTGAAGACAGCTTTTGGGAAACCCGCCTCGCCGAGCAAGTCGAAAAACTGCTCGACGAAGGCGATGAAGACACGCTCAACAGCGCGCTGGATCATCTCTACGCCACGCAGGCCAATGCCTACGACGAACTGGCTGACCTCATCGAGTCGCGCGCCGAGTCCGGCATTGCAGGCGATCACGATGTACTGCTGATCGCCGCGCCGGTCATGGCCTGGTCGCGCTTCGCGATCGCCGCCGCAACGATCCCGCCAGCACAGCTCGCAAACCTGCGGGTGCACCTTCAAGCGCATGTGCTGGCCGACGGCGTAAAGCTCGGCATGGCCGATTTCCTCTTCTCCCCCGACCAGTTGCCGCAGGGCTACTGCGAAACGCGCCGTTTCGCGGCCGCGCTGGGCGAGGCCGCTGCAGTTGGGCAGAACCTGCATATCGCTACCGAATCCTTGCCCGAAACAGCAAAGTTTCTCTCCGACGTGCGCTACATCCTGGCCGCTGCCGTCGTACCGCGTGGTGCCGCGCTGTTCCGCTGGCAGGAGCGCGACGGCAATCGCGAGCAGGCGCTGGCGCAGTGGCGCACGCAGGGCGGCGCGGTGGTTACCACACTGATGCCGGGCTGCGCGCTCGAAGTCGTGCTACCGGACGCCTACTTTGCGGCAAGCCGGCAGGCAGACCGCGACTCGCGCCCCTACTCGCTGCGCGCATCGGTTGCCTTCCTCACGACGACGCTCGAGACGCCGCCGGATACGCTGCGCGCGGTGATCGCCCCGTTCCAGGATCGCCAGTTGGAGGAGTACCGCGTCGGCTTCACACGCAAGGGTTCGGACGACGTGATCCACGGCGTCGTGTGGCCGCTGCTCGGTGCGGAAGACGAGAACAGCGAGATCCCGCAACAGATCGAGACGGCCTTGCGTACCTGCGGCCTGACCGACGTCATGCAACTCGACACCACCTTCCCGCTGGAGTACTGCGACGACTGCGGTGCGCCGATGTACCCGTCGCCCGATGGCGAGGCGGTTCACGCCGAGTTGCCGGAAGACAGCGCCGAAGCGGTGCCGCGCCACCTGCACTGAACTGACGCCCAGCTTTGCGGTCGATCGTTTCATGCACGATTGCCCGCAGGAGGACAGCGCACATGAGCCGTAAAGTCGAACGCCCGGACGCCGAATGGCGCGAGGTGCTGGACCCGCAGCAGTACCACGTCACCCGTGAAAAAGGCACCGAGCGCGCCTTTACCGGCGCGTACTGGAACGTCTGGGACGCGGGCGATTACCGTTGTGTGTGCTGTGGCGGTGAGCTGTTCCGTTCGGAAGACAAGTTCGATGCCGGCTGCGGCTGGCCGAGCTTCTCGACCGCCGCCGCGGCCGAGAACATCGAGACATCGACCGACCGTAGCTATGGCATGGTGCGCACCGAAGTGCTGTGCCGCAACTGCGGCGCGCACTTGGGTCATGTATTCGAGGACGGCCCCCAGCCGACCGGGCTGCGCTACTGCATCAACTCGGCTTCGCTGAAGCTCGAAAAGGACGCCGAGAAGTAGGACCTCCTCGCGTCTCTTCTTGCGGTGCCCCCTGCCCGCTCAAGCGCTGAGCAGGAAGTCCCGCACCAGCGCGATCTGCGCGCTGTCCATCAGCATTGGCGCGTGGCCGACCCCAGGTACTTCCATGAGCTTTGCCTGCGGCCCCCGCCGACCCATTTCGCGGTGCGTTTCGGGTGTCAGCAGGTCGGAGCTTTCGCCACGCAACGCAAGCGTCGGGCATCGAATCGCGTCATAGATCGGCCACAGGTCGACGTCGTTGAGCACGGGCGCGCTTCGGAACACATCGCCGATGCCTGGGTCGTAGCGCATCTCAAAGCCGCCGCCTGCGCCCGCACGCACCGAGGTTTGCGTCATGCGACGCCACTGTTCATCGGTTAGCGGGCCGAACGGCGCGCTGACGGCGCGAATGTAGGTTTCTGCCGCGGCGAAGTCCGGAAAGACTGGCGCACGGCCAACGTAATCGCCTATGCGACGCAATGATGCAGCCGTGATGACCGGGCCAACGTCGTTCAGCACGAGGCGCGTGATCGGTGAGTCGGGTTGGGAGGCGATCAGCATGCCGATCAATCCGCCCATCGAAGTGCCCAACCAATGGACCGACTCCACACGGCTGCGAGCGAGCAGCACCATCATGTCCGACACATACTGCGGCAGGCCGTAGGCCGATTTTGCCGGCAGCCACTCGCTGCGGCCTCGCCCCACGACATCGGGGCAGATCACGCGATAGTCCGATGACAGTGCTTCGGCGAGGTCGTCGAAGTCGCGGCCGTTGCGTGTCAGGCCATGAACGCAGACAAGGACGTCGGGGTTATGCGGATCACCCCACTCGGTGTACGCGATCCGGTGCAAGCCCTGCGGATTCGCACACCGCACGGTGGCCTCACGCATTGCAGTCGATGAGCCCCCGCCAAACCAAGCCTTGATGCCTGTGAGCATTCGGTAACCTCCTGCTGCGTCGCGACCTGTGTTTGAGTCTATCACCGGGAGACTGACGACTCCGCGTGCCAGTATCGGCGCGCCACATCGCGCCACCTCGTTACACTGACACCGTCAGGCGCGAATCGCATCTGTATCGCGCCGTCGCGATCCGATCGAAGATCCTCGGCGCCGGCTTCACGGTAACGCTCAGTAACTTCCGCATGCGGATGACCGAAGCGACTGCGGTAGCCGACGGCGTACAACACCCAACGTGGCGACAGGGTGTGCACGAAATCGTCGCCCGACGAACTGCGGCTGCCGTGATGCGGTGCGATGACCACATCGACGGGGCCGAGCAGCCCGGCTTCGATCAACTCACGTTCCGAGGCAAGTTCAATATCAGCTGCGAGCAAGGCCGTGTGCACACCGCTGCGCACACGAATCACGCAGCTGTTGCGGTTACCGCCCAAGGCCCGCCCCGGTGCGGGGTGCAGCACTTCGAAAACAACCCCGTCCCACGCCCATTCATCGCCGCGGGCACAGGGCCTGAAACCGGCGCCACGCAAGAGATGCGAGGTCGGAAGCGATCCCATCAGCCAATCCGCCGTGATCGAGCCAAGCACCGCTGCAGCACCTCCGGCGTGATCACTGTCGTCATGGCTCACCACCACGCCCGAGAGACGATTGACACCCTCACCACGCAGGTAAGGCACAACAATCCGCTGGCCCGCATCGCTGCTCGTGCCAAAACGCGGCCCGGTATCAAACACGAGGTCGTGCGCCGCAGTGCGCACGTGGACCGCCAGGCCTTGGCCCACATCCAGCATCGTCATCTCGAAACTGCCCTTCGGTGGCCGTGCTGGGTGCCAACACAGCAAAGACAGCAGGATCACCGCTGCCGCGCCACGCCCGGGTGCCCCACGTGGCGCCAGCAGCCACACGGCGGCCACCGACGCTGCGAGGATCAGAGGCAAGGGTGCCGCCGCCTGCTGCCAGACAGCCCATTGAGGCCCTGAAAGCCACGCCAGCACCTCGGCAAGTTGCCCGAACAACCACGCCGCAAGGTGGAGCAGCGGCGCCCAGTCGAGCACCACAAACAAGAACTCCAACGGCAGCAGTACGAAGGTCACCAAGGGTACGGCCACCAGGTTGGCGACCGGCGCCACCCACGACATCTGCCCGGTGAGCGCCAGCAAGGCCGGCAACATGCCAAGCCCGATCGCCCACTGCGCAGCAAGCCAGCGGCGCCACGCCGGACTCGACTGCTCATGCGGGCTCGCCGCCCACAACAGCAGCGCGACCGCGATGAAGGACAACCACGTTCCCTTGCTCAGCACACACCAGGGGTCCCACAGCAGCACAGAAACCAGCGCCGCAGCGAGCGCAAGGACCGGCCGCACCGCTCGGCCACCAAAGTTCGCGAACGCAACGACCGCAAGCATCACCAGCGATCGCTGCGCTGGCACGGCAGCCCCGGCGAGCGCCACATAAGCGGTGGCCGCCAACAAGCCGAACAGGGCCCCGGCGGATTGGGCGGGTAGCCGCAGGGCCAGCCACGGCACGCGCCGCCAAAGCGCCGCGAGCGCCGACCCTGCAACCAGCGCCCAGATCGTGACGTGCAGACCGGAAATGCTGATCAGATGGGTGATGCCGCTGCGCGAAAACAAGGTCCATTGCTCGCTGCTCACACCATCCTGGTCACCGATCGCCAGCGCCACCAGTACCGCACGCCAGGGCGAGTCCGGCAAGGCACGCTCGAAGCGATCGCGGATCGCCTGCCGCCATTGCTCCACGATGATCATCGGGGAGCGTGTCGTATCCGGCAGTCGCTCAGCATCGCGGGACTCGCGCACGTAGCCACTCGCACCCAGGCGCTGCGACAGCATTTGCGCCTCGCGATCACTTCCGTGCGGGTTCAGGCTGCCGTGCGGACGCTTGAGGCGGACGGTCAGCGCCCACGCTTCGCCGGCCCGCAGGTCGGGCACCACCTCGTGCGCATTGCGGTACCAACTCAGTTGCAGACGCGACGGCACCCCAACGGGCGGATCGAGGATTTCAAACACAAATCCGATGCCGTGATCCACCCGGCGCGGCATCTCGACGATTCGACCCCGTACCGCAATATCCTGCCCCTCAAGTGAGGCCGCAAGGCGGTCTTGCAAGCGGACGGTGGCGCGCAGCGCGCCCGTACCGTAGCCGAACGTCAGGGCAGCGACGCAGACCAGCGCCCAGGCCAAACGGCGGTCAAGCCGGCCGGACAGGCTGAACAGCGACAGCATCGCGCCAAGGCCGACAAGCCCGTACGCGATGTATGTTGGCGGCAGCGTCTGCTGGCTCTGCAGCAGCAACGTGCCCGCGAGCAGGCCAACCGCAAGGGGAAGGATCAGCGCCAATTGCTCAGCGCCATGCCGTTTGCATCATGCGGCGGATTCTCGCCGCATCGGCCTCAGATGCGCGTGCGACGTTTCACATCAGCGTGACGCAGCAAATCAGTGGACAGGCGGGTAGAACCAATCAACCTGTTCGGCCGCCAAGCGTTGGCCAGTCGGCGCCATCGCACTGTAGGCCGCCAGGCGCTCAGCAGGCACAGCACCAACGCGAAGCGCCAGATCGCTGAACCGCACGCCCTGTCGCGCCAGATGACTGAGGTAGCTGTGGCGCAAAGCGTCCGCCGTGACCTCCGCCGGTGCCTGCACCCCGGCATCATGGGCCAGGCAGAGCAACAGGCTATCCAGCGCAGCCCGGTCGAGCGGTGCGCCGGCGGCATTACGCAGCAAGGGCTGGTCCGGAGCCTCGCTACGCAAATCGGCCAATGCATCGGCGGTCAAACCGATCCGCCTCTGCGACGCTCCGCCAACGCGTAGGGCTGCCTGCTCGAGATCCACATCGCCCGCCCGCAAAATGAGCAATTCCGAGGGGTCGACACCAGCGAACAGGCAGCGAAGAGCAACCCGTGACGCGCCCGATGCAGCGGCCAGCAGGGCACTGGATTCCGAGTCCGACAGTTCCCGAGGCAGCGCAAGCGGTGCCGGCAAAAGATCCGGCCGAGCCGCTTGCAACTGCGGTGGCTGCGCGTTCGGGCCGATCTGCACTGCGCTCGCGCCACCACCCAGCCAGACTGGGCTAACAACAACCGCTGGCTGTGGCCCGCGCGATTGCAGGTAGTCGACAAGCCACACCGCGAACAGCGCCGCCAGCAGCGCGGCCGCCAAGACAATCGCTGCGTCGCGCGCATAGCGGGGGCGCCAGGTATCGTGTGGCGTACTCGCCCATTCGATCACGGACAGCGACGGCATGCGCGCCCGCTCACTCGCCTCAAGCTTGACCAGGCGTTCGAGCGAACTACGATGTAGCGCCTCAAGCTGATCCAGTTCGTCCTGCATCGCCTTGTACTCGCTCACGCGAATCGCGAAGGACTGCACCACGCCCCGTGCCCCGGCCATTTGCTGACGGAGCCGGTTGGCCGCCTCCTGGGCGGTGGCGAGCTCCTCCTGTGCTTCGGCGATCGAGGCGTCGCGGCTGGCGCTACGTTGGGCCTTGAGCTGCGCTTCAAGTTCGGCCAGGCGCGCCCGCAGCGCCCGTGCATTCGGGTCGATGGCCATGTAATCGGCGGTGTAGTTGCGCTCCATGTCGCGCAAGGCCTCACGCGTTTGCGATGCGCGTTGCTCGATCGAAGCGAGCGTCGGATTGTCGCGGGCGCGCTCGATCGACTTGCCGGCGGCGGCCGACTCACGCAGCGAACGCAGACGCGCTTCGGCCGCCACCACGCGGTCGTTGGCGACGTTGAGCGAAGTGCTCATGTCCTTCACGCCACTGAGCAGCGCGTTTTCCTGATGGTTCGCCGAAACGATGTTGTGCTGGGCCTGGAAGGCTTCCACTGCGGCACGCTTCTCCGCGATGCGTGCGCTCAGGCGATCGAGTTCCTCGCGCGACTGCGTAAGTGTCTGCGCCGCAGTCTTCTGGAACTGCTCGGCGATCTCGTCGCGGTACACACCGATCAATCCATTCACAAGGCGTGCGAGCGCGTCCGGGTGACGGCCCACCGCAGACAGCTCGACGATACGGCTGTCGGCAACGGCCTCGGCCGACAAAATGCGCTGGATTGCATCGGCAGACTCCAGGCCGTCCATCTCGACGCCCGCCCGATGCAACTGGTCACGCACGCGCTCGATCAGCGGGCGGCCAGTCAGGCGCTGCACTTCGTCCGCCAGGCCAGGCGCCGGCGGCGGGGCCGCATTGCTCGGCTGCTGCGATGAGGATACTGGGGGCAGGCTGGCGGCAGGCGTGATCTGGACACGTGCCTCGGCGCGATACTCCGCCGGACGCGAAAAGTCGTAGATCAACCCCAGCACGCTGCAGGCAATGAACACGGCGCCAAAAACCCGCCAGCGGCGCGAGCGCCGCACCTGAAGATCCGGCCCCAACGCAGGCGGTGCAGAAAACACGCCCGCCCCACGCATCGCCGCTCCGGCAAATGAACTCATGTTGTCTCCCCGCCTACCGGTCCCGGCGACAACGCCTGTCCGCAACCCCCGCGTCGTAGGCAGACCGGTTTTGCCTTAATCCAACAGCATGGACCCGATTTCAGGCGATTGCCACCGCAGCAACACCCGGGATACGCGCCGTGTTGAACACGTTGCGTCAGCTGTCACGCTTTTGATCTGCGTCGGGGTCCTTGCCTGCAAGCGCATGCTCGAATCGTGACACCCGGTGGAAGAACAGATCATGCGACTGCCCAACCCGGTTCGAGCCCTCATACGACGCCGCAAGCGCACCCAGCATCACTACACGCTGGCGGTGCACCGCGCCATGTCGCGCACCTCGCTTCGGCTCTCCGCCAAGGCGGCATGGGGGATCGGGGCATTAGGCGCGGTCATGGTGATCGGCAGCATCGGTTACCACATCATCGGCGGCGACCGGCACAGCTGGCTGGACGCGATCTACATGACCTTCATCACCGTCGCGACAATCGGCTACGCCGAAGTGATCGAGCTCGACCACAGCCCCGGCGGCCGCATCTTCACGATGCTGATCGGCACCGCGGGGCTCGCCACCGTCTGGTTCCTGTTTTCAACGCTGACCGTCTTCCTGCTGGAAGTCGACCTCAACGCCACGCTGCGGAGGAAACGCATGCAAAACCTGATCCGGAAGATGCACGGCCACTACATCGTCTGCGGCTTCGGGCGGGTCGGGCAGAACGTTGCGGCGGAACTCGAAATGACCGGCCGCGCATTTGCCGCCATCGACCACGATCTGCCGATGCTCGAAGAGCGCAAGGAACGCGACGAAGCCCTGCTCTATCTGCACGGCGACGCATCCGATGATGAATTGCTGGTTGCCGCCGGGCTCGAGCGCGCACGGGGCATATTTGCCGTGACCGGCGACGACAGCCTCAACCTGATGATCACGATGACCGCGCGGCAGATCAACCCGCGTATCCGCATCGTTGCGCGCAGCCACGAGCCGCGCAACATCGGCAAACTGCGCAAGGCCGGCGCCGACGAGGTGGTGTCGCCCGACTTCACCGGCGGCGTGCGCATCGTCGCCGCGATGATCCGCCCGCACGTGGTGTCCTTCCTGGACGAGATGCTGCGTTCCGAACACCGGCTGCGTGTCGAGGAAGTCCGAGTACCCGCAGACTTCGAACCGCGCCCGCTATCGTCGCTGCGCACACGCAGCGCGCACTTCGTGCTGCTTGCGATCAAGGGCACGCAGGACTGGATCTTCAATCCGCAAGACGACGCCGTGGTGATGCCGGACGACACACTGATTGCGATGTGCTCGCCCGCCGGACGCCGCGAACTGGAAGAAATGCTCGTACTTGAGCCGCCGCGCGCCTGAGCGCCGGCGGCGTAACACGCTGTCAGGCCTCGGCGAGCACGCCGTCAGTCAGGGTCAGCCTGCGGTCCGCCCGCGCCGCAAGCGCAGGATCGTGCGTCACGATCACCACCGAGGTGCCGATACGCTGGCGCAGCGCCAGCATCACATCGAAAACCGTCTCCGCGGTATGGCGGTCGAGGTTGCCGGTCGGTTCATCGGCCAGCAGACAGGCGGGTTCGGTGACCAGCGCCCGTGCAATCGCCGCGCGCTGGCGTTCGCCCCCCGAGAGCTCGCCCGGCGCGTGCTCAAGTCGGTGCCCCAGCCCAACCGAAGTCAACATCTCGGCCGCTTTGGCCATTGCCTGCTCGCGCGGCATACGGCGGATCAGCAGCGGCATTGCAACGTTTTCCTGCGCCGAGAATTCCGGCAGCAGGTGGTGGAACTGGTAGACGAAGCCGAGTGATGCGTTGCGCAGGTGGCCACGCTCGGCCTCGGACAGCGTCGAGAAATCGCGCCCAAGCAGGCGCACCGTCCCGGCCGTCGGCTTATCCAGACCGCCCAACAGGTGCAGCAAGGTGCTCTTGCCGGAGCCCGACGCGCCGACGATCGCGACGCTTTCGCCACGCGCCACGGACATCGCCACGCCATCCAGCACGACGACCGCACCTGGCCCATCGCCATAGCGCCGGCCCAGGCCGACGCAGGACAAGACTTCGTTCTCACTCATAGCGCAGCGCCTCCGCCGGATTGATGCGTGCAGCACGCCAGCTCGGGTACAGCGTCGCGAGCAGCGTCACTGCGAAGGACAGCACGGTGATCGTGATGACGTCGTTCCACAGCAGTTGCGAGGGCAGTTCCGAAATGAAGTAGACATCCTTGGCGAGGAACTGCATGCCGAAGGTCCGCTCGATGGCAGGCACGATCACATCGACGTTGAGCGCCAGCAGCACGCCGCCGGTCACGCCGATGCCGAGCCCGATCAGGCCCATGATCGCCCCCTGAATCACGAAGATCGTCATGATCGATTTGGGCGAAGCCCCCAGCGTACGCAGGATCGCAATGTCCGCCTGCTTGTCCTGCACCGCCATCACCAGGGTCGACACGATGTTGAATGCCGCCACCGCAACGATCAGCGACAGGATGATGAACATCACATTCTTTTCGATCTGCACCGCGCGGAAGAAGTTGGCGTGGCTGCGCGTCCAGTCCGATACGCCGATGCTCGGGTCGAGCTTGCTCAACAAGCCACGCGCCACCTTCGGCGCCGCGTAGAGATCGTCCAGCGCGAGCCGCACGCCGGACACTGAATCGCCCATGCGATATAGCGCCTGCGCGTCTTTCATGTGAATCAGAGCGAGCCCGACGTCGTATTCGAACATGCCGATTTCGAACACGCCGACGACGGTGAATTGCTTCAGGCGGGGCAGGATCGCCGCCGGCGTGACAAGGCCGGTTGGCGCAATCAGCGTGACCTTCTCGCCGGGCATCACGCCCATCGCCTTGGCGAGTTCCGACCCGAGGATGATGCCGAACTCGCCCGGCTTCAGATCGGTCAGCTTGCCGGCCTTCATGTTCTTGGCGAAATTCGCGACGCGGTCCTCGGCTTCCGGCATGACGCCACGGATCAGGGTGCCGCGCACGGATTCGCCCATCGACAACATGCCCTGCTGCTGCACGAAGGGCGCAACCGCCTTGACGCCCGGATACGCCGCCGCAATCTTCGCCGCGCCCTGCCAGTCGGTCAGGTCGCCCTCGTAGGCAACGATCTGCGCGTGGGCGGCGACGCCAAGGATGCGGGTGCGCAGTTCGCGCTGGAATCCGTTCATCACCGACAGCACCACGATCAGCGCCGCAACGCCGAGCGCAATGCCGAGCATCGACACCATCGAGATGAAGGAAATGAAACGGTTGCGGCCCGCCGCGCGGCGTCGGGCGCGCACGTAGCGGAGTCCGATCAGGAGCTCGTAGTTCATCGGCACCGGTCGGCCGGCGCGGCGCAAATATCGGTTCGCACACGCGTCGGCAGGGAGTTCGAAGGGGTTATCTTTACGCACGAGGCCTCAGCCCTTCTGGGCGGAGGCCTCGCGTCGGTGCATGTTACACTCCGCCGCCCGTCGCGCGGGAAGTCATTGATCTGCCTGAGATTATGCAAGTCTCCATCGTCCTACCCGGGCTCCATAACGATGCCGCAGACGCCGCGTCGGCCCTGCGCAGCACCGCCCTGCCCGGCCTCGCCTGGCTGCTCGGTCGCGCCACGCTCGCTCAAATTGCACCCGCCAGCAGTACATCGGCCTTCGCCAGCCGTTTTGGTGTTGCAGACTGCGCCACGGCCACCCTGCGGCGCGCCGGGGAGCAGCATCTCCCCTTGCCGCAACCCGGAGACATCTGGCTATGCGCAGACCTGGTCGGCCTGCATTTTGCGCGCGACCAGATGGTGCTGACCGCGCCTGAGGGGCTCGCCCTGGACGCGAACGAAGCCCAGTCACTGGCGGAGCCCCTGCGCGACGCGCTGCAGGAAGTCGGCGAATTCGTGCTGGCCGGCCCCGAACGCAGCTACCTGCGGCTGAACGCACCCAGCGATGCAATCTTCAGTGATCTCATCGACGTTGCCGGTCGCCCGGTCGCACTGTTTCTGCCGGAGGGCCGTGGCGGCCTGCGCTGGGGGCGAATCATCAATACGGTGCAGATCGCACTGCACGACCACCCGGTAAACCGCGCTCGTGAGGCAGCCGGCCGTCGCGCTGCGAACAGCCTGTGGTTCTGGGGCGAAAGCCGCTTGACCGCAACGCCCCAGCACAGCGCCGATGCAATCTACTGCGACAACCCCGTGGCAGCCGGCCTCGCACGCCTGGCCGGCAGCACGCCGCAGGCGCTTGCGACCTTCGCCGACGCACCTGCATGTCGTGAAGCCTTGTTGCTGATCGACGCCCTGGATGCGCCCGCCCGCTTTCGCGACACCAGCCGCTGGCTCGATGCACTCAAGGCACTGGAAGCCGACGTATTCGCCCCGCTCGCAGCGCGCATGCAACGCAGTGAAGTCACGCGTGCCGAGATTGTCGCGCCCGGCGAACGTGGCGGCATCGCGCTTGACGTCACCCCTCGGCGCTGGGCTTTCTGGCGCAAATCGATCGCCCCGGAACAACTGCTCACCACGCCAATGCCGGCCGTTGCAGGACGCTGATGCAAATTTCCCGCCGCCCCTGCCCGGAAGCCCCGGCTCGCCGCCTTGCCGACGCCGGGCTGCCGCCCCTGCTCGCCCGCCTTTACGCCGCACGCGGTGTAGCGCGCAAGGACGAACTCGACTACGCCCTGACCGCACTGCTGCCGCCCGATGGCTTGCGCGGCGTTAAAGAAGCCGCGGAACTGCTGGCCGACACCCTGGCGGCGCAAGCGCCGATGCTGATCGTTGCCGACTACGACTGCGACGGCGCCACGGCCTGCGCCGTTGGCATCCGCGCACTGCGTGCCTTCGGCGGCACCGTCGATTACTTGGTGCCGAACCGCTTCAAGTTCGGCTATGGCCTGACACCGGCGATCGTGGCGCTTGCCGCCGAACGCAAGCCCGCCCTGCTGATCACGGTGGACAACGGCATCGCCAGTGTGGAAGGCGTCGCTGCCGCCCGCGCTGCGGGCATCACAACGCTGATCACCGATCACCACCTGCCGGGCGACACGTTGCCCGACGCCGATGTGATCGTGAACCCGAACCAGCCGGGCTGCAGCTTTGCGAGCAAGCACATCGCAGGTGTCGGCGTCATGTTCTACACGATGCTTGCGCTGCGCGCCGAACTGCGGCGCCGTAACTGGTTTGCCACGCGCGAAGAACCAAAACTCGCCGATCTGCTGGATCTGGTCGCGCTCGGCACCGTCGCCGACGTGGTGAAGCTGGATCAGAACAACCGGATTCTGGTGCACCAAGGCTTGTCCCGCATGCGTGCCGGCAAGATGCAGCCGGGCATCCGGGCGCTGTTCGCTGCGGCCTCGCGCGACGCAATGCGGGCCAGCACCTTCGATCTGGGATTTGGCCTCGGCCCCCGGCTCAACGCGGCTGGCCGGCTCGCCGACATGTCGCTCGGCATCGAATGCCTGATTACCGATGACCCGCTCCGTGCCACGAACCTCGCGCGCGAGCTGGACCGCATGAACCAGGAACGACGCAGCATCGAAGAAGACATGCAGGCAAGCGCCGAGCTGATGCTGGACGCGCTGGGCAACTCCGCGGCGCACGGCGTAGCGCTGTTCGATGCCGACTGGCATCAGGGCGTGGTCGGCATCGTCGCCGGCCGCGTCAAGGAGCGGCTGCATCGCCCGGTGATTGCCTTTGCGCGCAGCGACGATGGCCTGATCAAGGGGTCAGGGCGTTCCGTCGCCGGCGTGCACCTGCGCGATGCGCTGGACTTGCTCAGCAAACGCCAGCCGGATCTGATCCTGACGTTTGGCGGCCACGCCATGGCCGCGGGCGTGTTGATCCGTGAAACGGACTTCCCCCGCTTTGCCGCGGGCTTCGATGCCGTAGTGCAGGCGCTGGCCGATGACGAGGCGCTCAACCCGCGCCTTGAGACGGATGGGGAACTCTCCCCTCACGAGATGTCGCTCGAAGCCGCGCGGTTGATCGAACGCGAGATCTGGGGTCAGGGCTTCCCGGCGCCGCTCTTCTCAGATGCCTTCGAAGTGGAATCGCAACGGCTGCTGAAGGATCAGCATGTGAAGCTCACGCTGCGGCGCGGCAACGAACGCTACGAAGCGATCCGCTTCCGCCATGCCGACCCGGCGCCGGATCGCCTGCGTGCAGCGTTCCGGCTCTCGGCCAACGAATACCGCGGCGTGGCATCGTTGCAGCTGCTGATCGAGCACTGGGAAGACGCAACAGGGGGCTGACCGCCCCCAAGGCGTTCAGGTAATCGTGAACATCTTCGAGAAGTTCGCGATATCCAGCACCTGGCGCACGCTGCCTTTGACACCGGCCAGTGTGACGAGCTTGTTGGCCTGCTTCGCCTTGTCGCGCAGCAGCAGCAGCATGCCCAGCGCGGAGCTGTCCAGATAGCTGACATCGGCGAGGTCGACCGTAAAGGAGGTGGTCGCCGGGAGCGCCACCATGCGCTCCAGTGCTTCGCGAAACTCGCGGTGTGCATTGAAATCGAAGCGCCCGCTGAGTTTCAGCAACGCGACGCCGTCGCGGGTCGTGACATTGGTTTCCATCTTCTGCTCCCTGGCTCAAGCCTTGAAATCAACTGGCGCGGCGCACCGACTGCCTGAGCCGCGCCACCACCCGCTGGGCTACTTCGTTGAGTGGTGATACCTCGTCCACCGCACCGATCTGCGCGGCCTCACGCGGCATGCCGTACACCACGCAGCTTTCCTGATCCTGGCCGATGTTCCAGCAGCCAGCTTTCTTCATTGCAAGCATGCCCTGTGCACCGTCCTTGCCCATGCCGGTCAGCATCACACCAACCCCGTTCGCGCCGACATGCTTGGCGGCCGAGTGAAACAGCACGTCCACCGAAGGGCGATGACGATTCACCGGCTCGGCCTTCGATAGCTCGCAGCAATATAGCCCGCCACTGCGTTTGACGAGCAGATGCGAATGCCCGGGGGCCAGGTAAGCATGGCCGGGCAGGATCTTCTCGCCGTCCTCGGCTTCCTTGACGCGCACCTTGCAGAGGCCGTCCAGCCGCTTGGCGAACGAGCCGGTGAACATCTCCGGCATATGCTGGACGATCAGGATGCCGGGCATCTGCTCGGGGAAACGGGTCAGTACCTCCTTGATCGCTTCGGTACCGCCGGTCGACGCCCCGATCAATACTAGGCGGTCACGCAAGGTATTGCCATCCAGCGCCGTGGGCGTTGCGCCCCCCGTGGCGCTCGCGGCGGTGGCAGCCGTTGAAGCCGCTGCCGCCGGCTGCGAGTACTTCGCCGGTGAGCGCAGGCGCGCCTGATGCGCAGCGCGAATCTTGTCGCAGATCTCGTCCGCGTAAGGGCGGATTCCCTGCGCCGAATTGAGCTTCGGCTTGGTGATGAAGTCGACGGCGCCGAGCTCCAGCGCGCGGAAGGTCACATCCGAGCCCCGCTCGGTCAGCGTCGAGATCATCACTACGGGGGTCGGCCGCAGCCGCATCAGCTTGTCGAGAAACTCCAAACCATCCATGCGCGGCATTTCGATGTCCAGCGTCACCACATCGGGGTTGAGTTGCTTGATCATCTCGCGCGCAACGATCGGGTCAGTGGCCGTGCCGACGACTTCGATATCCGGTGCCTGGTTGATCAATTCGGAAAGCACCGAACGCATCACTGCCGAGTCGTCCACGATGAGTACGCGGATTGCCATGTCTGCTTCGCCTTAATCGAACAGTTCCACATCACCGCTATGTCGCGGTGCATGGGTGAGCCGCTCGCGGTAATCGCGTTCGCGGTCGATCACGGTTTCGTTCCGCAGATCGACCAGCTTCTTCACCATCACGCGCCCGCTCACCGGAAAGAAATACACCTTGCGCGCATACACATCGAGCAGGTCTTGCGCGATCACCGGTATCCGCTCAAGTTTCAAATAGTCGAGCACAAAAGCCGAATTGCGGTCGCCCACACTTGATCCGGTCAGCGCCGCCATCACGCGGCCACCGCCGAATACCTTCGCTTCGAGGCTGGATCGCCGCGCGCCCATGCCTAGCAGCCGGTTGATCAACACTTCCATCGCGAATGCGCCGTAGCGGGCGGATTCGGATAGCACACCCCGCTCACCGCTATCGGGCAGCATGAAGTGGTTGAGCCCGCCGATGCGCTTGTCACGGTCCCGTATGCAGGCCGCAACGCAGGAACCCAGCACCGTCACGATCGCCATGTCGCGCGTCGTGGCGTAGTACTCGCCGGGCAACACCTTCACCGCATCGCATGCGAAGTTGCGATCGTAGTAGGCGTTGTCCGCCAGGTGTGGATCGAGAGGGTCGTAGTCAGCCCCGCTGGTCGGTGCGGGCATACACCGTTCTCCCGAGCGAGCGGAACAGATCGGCCGCGTGCATGAAGTTCTCGGAGTGGCCCGCGAACATCAGGCCCTCGGGCCGCAGCAAAGGCACGAAGCGCTTGAGGATCGTGTATTGCGTCGGCTTGTCGAAGTAGATCATCACATTGCGGCAGAAGATCGCATCAAACGGCCCCTGCACCGGCCACGAGGGCTCAAGCAGGTTGAGGCGGCGGAAGCTGAGCAGGCGCTGCAACTCGGGCCGCACACGCACCTTGCCCGCCTGCTCGCCGGTGCCTTTGAGGAAGAACTTCTGCAGCCGGTCGCGCTGCAGGCGATCGACACGGTCCATGCCGTACATGCCCAGTTCGCCATGCCGGAGCACGTTGGTGTCCAGATCGGTCGCAATGATCTGTACCGGAGGCGAAAGCGTGTTGTAGGCCTCGCAGGCGGTGATCGCGAGCGAGTATGGCTCTTCGCCGGTCGATGCCGCACAGCACCAGATCTTGACCGTACGCTTGGGGTCGAAGCTGCGCAGCAGGTTCGCCAGCGTGTCGAAGTGGTGCGCTTCGCGGAAGAACGAGGTGAGGTTGGTCGTCAGCGCATTGACGAATTCTTCCCATTCTTTCGGATCGTTGCTGCGCTCCAGGTTATCCAGGTAATCGGAGAATCGGTGTTCGCCGCGCGCACGCAAACGGCGAGCAAGGCGGCTGTAGACCATGTCCTGCTTGATCGGTGACAGTGCGATGCCGGCGTGCTTGTAGATGAGCGCCCGGACCCGTTCGAAATCCGCCGGCGTGAAGGCGAATTCGCGCCCCGACACATCGATCTTGCCAAGCGAATCCACGATCTTCTGGCGTGCAGCCGCGCCCGCAGGCAGCGCGGGGGCCGTTGTGCCACGCAGCGGCGCGGGCGCTGGCCGCGCAGGTGACAGCGGGGCTAGGGGTTTGCGCGTCGTGGTGCCGAGGGGCGGCCGCGCCGGCGCGGCCGTTGCCCGTGGCGGCACCAGCGGCGCACGCGGAGGAATCTTCGAATCAGGCTTGTCGCTCATGTCTGCTGCCTTCCCGCCATCTGCTGCCTAGAACCCGCGCCGGCCGCGTGCAGCGGGATGGTGTGTCGCGGTGGAAAGGCGGAAGGTCGCCACGGCCGCGGTAAGGGTATGCGCCTGGTCCTCCAGGCTTTCGGCCGCTGCGGCCGCTTGCTCGACCAAGGCCGCGTTCTGCTGCGTCACTTCGTCCATCTGCGTCACCGCCGACGCGACCTGATCAATCCCTTCTGCCTGTTCGCGGCTCGAGTTCGCGATCTCGTTCACCAACTGCGTCAGCTGGCGGAAGTTGGCGACCATCTCTTCGATCGTCTCCCCCGCCTCGCGCACCTGCTGCACGCCGCCGCGCACCTTGACCTCGCTCTCTTCGATCAGGCCCTTGATCTCCTTGGCTGCCTGCGCACTGCGGTGGGCAAGGTTGCGCACCTCGGACGCCACCACCGCGAAGCCCCTGCCCTGCTCGCCGGCCCGCGCCGCTTCCACAGCGGCGTTGAGCGCGAGGATGTTGGTCTGGAACGCAATCGAGTCGATCACGCTGATGATCTCTGCAATCTTCGAGGCACTCTTCTGGATTGCGTCCATCGTGCCGACGACCTGGCGCACCATCTCGCCGCCACGCTGCGTGACGCCGTCGGACTGACGCGCCAGCGCACTCGCATCGGCCGCTGTCTGGGCATTGTTGCGAACGGTGGAGTTCAGTTGCTCCATGCTCGCCGCGGTTTCCTCCAGGCTCGATGCCTGTTCTTCAGTGCGTGACGACAGATCCGCATTGCCAGCAGCAATCTCCTTCGCCGCCGTGTTCACCGCTTCCGTAGCCTGCTGGATCGTGCCCATCAGGTCACGCAAACGCGCAACGGTGGTGTTGGCATCGTCGCGCAGCTGGCCGAACACGCCGCGATAGTCGCCTTCGACGCTGCGTGTCAGGTCGCCCTGCGCGATCGACTGCAGAATCGATGCAATTGCGCCCAGGCCGGCCGAGGTCGTTTCGACCATGCGGTTGAGGTTTTCGGAGAGCTGCAGGGCGAAGCCTGTCTTGCCCTCAAGCGCCAGCCGGTGGCTGAAGTCGCCATTTGCGGTGCCCTCGACCAGGGTCGCCACCTCGGCTTCGATCGCGAGCTCCGCAGTGCGGTCCAGCCACTCCACTGCAGTGCCCAGACGCACGCCACGGGGGTCGACCACCGGGTTCACTGTCAGCGTGAACGTGCGGCTGCCGATCGACACCACGGCCTTGTGCGTGCCCTGCAGCCTGGCCAGCAACTGCTGCTGGTGCGCAGGGTTCTTGTGGAACTGGTCGATCGACGTGCCGATCAGCTTCGAGACATCAAAGCTGCCAAAGGCCTTCCGCATGTCCTCCGTAGCGTCGCTGAAGGTGCGCTCCAGCGACTTGTTGAGGTAGATGATCCGATTGTCGCGGTCGGCGATCATCACGTTGGTGGCAACGTTGTCGAGGCCGGTCTTGATGCGCAGGCTTTCTTCGACCACGCGGTTAATCTCCGCGATGTCGAAGCCGTGGCGAATCAACATCGATTCGACACCCTGCACTAGCCGCCCGATCTCATCGTTGCGCGCCACGGTCAGCCGATCCTTCAGATTGCCCTGCGCCACACGCTCAACCGTGGTGACCGCCGCAGCCAGTCGGCGCTGCAGGTTGTGCGCCACACTCCTGCCGAGCCCCGCGAGCACCACGAGCATTGCCCCAAGGGGCAGCAGAACATCCGGTGCCCAATGTCCGCCGCCCGCGCGCCATACGGCGGCAAGCGCCAGCAGCGCCGATAGCGCACAGCCCAGCCAGACTTTGCTGACGAGCGGCACGTCGGCCCACTTCGCCAACAGCGCGGGAATACCGTTGCCGACCACCTCGCCGTTGCGCACGACGGCGCTGGCTCGCTGTGCGCGCAGCTGTGCGTAGAAGGTCTCAGCTGCCTGAATCTGCTCGCGGCTCGCCTTGCGGCGAACCGACATGTAGCCGGTGATCTGATCGCCCTCGCGCAGCGGCGTCGCATGGGCTTCCACCCAGTAGTAATCGCCGTTCTTGCAGCGGTTCTTCACCATGCCGATCCAGGGACGCCCAGCCTTGAGGCACTTCCACAAATCGTCGAAGGCCTCCGGCGGCATGTCCGGATGACGCACGATGTTGTGCGGCTGCCCCATCAGTTCGGCCTCGGTGAAGCCGCTGATGTCGATGAAGTCGCGGTTGATGTAGGTGATGCGGCCCTTCGTATCGGTCTTCGACACGATCATCGTGTCGACACTGAGCTCGACCTCGCGGTCGGTCACCGGCGTGTTGATGCGCATGAAGGCTGTCTCCCCTTTTTGCCGTATCTCGTTGGCCGCTTACGCGGCTCAGAATTCCTGCCAGTCGGACTCAGCGCTTGCCGGTTGCTTGCGCGGCTTCGGGACGCCCTTTGGCGCCACCGGCGTACGAGCGATTGCCGGGGTGCGCACCGATGCAGCATGGGCCGGCGCCTGCGCAATGGTGATTGGCGCCTGATAGCCGGCGCCAGCGTCAAGCCGGAAGGCGGCCACCGAACTCGCCAGCATCCTCGCCTGTTCCTCCAGGCTCTCGGCCGCGGCCGCCGCCTGCTCCACCAGCGCCGCGTTCTGCTGCGTCACTTCATCCATCTGGCCCACGGCGGCGGCGACCTGATCGATACCGGTGGATTGCTCCCGGCTTGCCTGGGAGATGTCCGTCACCAACCGGGCGAGTTCGGCAAAGTTGCTCACCATCTCGTTGATCGTGGCGCCCGCATCGCGCACCTCGCGCGCGCCTTCGCCAACCTTGTCCACACTGTCGGCGATCAGGCCCTTGATCTCCTTCGCGGCTTGCGCGCTGCGCTGCGCAAGGTTGCGCACTTCCGAGGCAACCACCGCGAAACCGCGCCCCTGCTCACCCGCCCGCGCGGCTTCTACCGCGGCGTTGAGCGCAAGGATATTGGTCTGGAACGCGATCGAATCGATCACGCCGATGATGTCTGCGATCTTGGTTGCGCTGGACTGGATCGCATCCATCGTCGTGACGATCTGGCGCACCTTGGCGCCGCCTTCCTGCGCCACCGCGTTCGACTGCGACGCGAGGCGGTTCGCCTGCGCTGCGCTCTCCGCGTTCTGACGCACCGTGGCGTTCAGTTCTTCCATGCTGGAGGCGGTCTCTTCAAGGCTGGAAGCCTGTTCCTCGGTGCGACCGGAGAGATCCGAATTGCCGGCGGCGATTTCCTGCGCGGCGGTATTCACGGCATCACTCGCCTCGCGGATCTGGCTCAGTACCGCGTTCAGGCGATCGACCGTCTGATTCGTATCCTCCTTGAGGCGGCCGAACATGCCCTGGTAGTCGTTCTGGATGCGCACCGTAAGGTCGCCTTGCGAGATCGCGTTGAGCACACCCGCCACATCTTCAAGACCGCCGGAAACGACGCCGAGCAGCTGGTTCATCGCCTCCGCGAGTTGCCGGAAGAAACCCTCCTTGTCTGCCACCGTCAGGCGCTGTGCGAAGTCGCCAGCGACTGCGGCACGCAACAGCGCAGCGAGCTCCTCCTCGGCCCTGACCTCGGCCGTACGGTCGAGCCATTCGATCACCGTGCCGAGCCGGCGACCGGTGCTGTCCATGATCGGGTTGGCAGTCAGCCGGAAGCTGAGCGGGCCGACCTTGATGTTGGCGACATGCTTGCCGCGCAGCGCACCGAGCACGTTGCGCTGGTGCGAGGGGTTACGGTGAAACTCATCGAAGTTGCGGCCAACGATCTCCTGCGCCCGGAACTGCGGCAACACCTTGCGCAGCTCGTTCTCGACGCCGCCCAGCATCGTCACGACGGACTCGTTGCAGTAGAGAATCTTGCCGTCGTTGTCTGCGAGCATCACGTTGGTGGAGGTCTTGTCCAGCGCGTTGCGGATACGCAAGTTCTCGGCTGCAAGCGCCTGGTCGCTCTCGATCTTCTGGCGCAACTGCGCTCGCATGGTGTTGAGCGTTGCGGCGATCTCGCCAAACTCGTCGCGCGACGAAACGTCGACGTTGTTCGATAGATCAGCCTGCGCAATACGCCGCGCGCCGTTCTGGATCATGTCGATTGCACGCAACATGCCGGACCGGAAGCCAAGGAACAAGTACAGCGCCAGCAGCACCGCCAAAGCGGCCAGCACGAAGGTGGTGTTGCGCTCGCGCTCAAGGCGAGCGACGCGAATATCGATCGCGTCGTCAAACGCCTTGGCCGCCGCGTCCATCACTGCGTAACCGGCCTGCAGGGCCTCGGTCGACAAGGCCCAAAGCGCGTCCGGGCTCTCATCCACCTTATCGGCCGAGAGCAGACGCCGCACCTCCTGCCGGAACACGTCTGCCTTGGTTCTGAAGGCCTTGACGCTTGGCTCCACATCGCGTGAGACCGTACCCGTGTCATCGAACTTCGCCGCCTTCTCGATAGAGGCCTGCATCACCGAGAGACTTTGATCGGATAGCGCGAGCATCGTTTCCAGTTCGACGCGGTCACTCACCGTCACCTGCTTGGCCAGCACAGCCGAGACCGAGCGCGCTCTCGCCCGACCGAGCGCTTCCACGATGTCCGGCGCGCGATCGGTAAAGATTGTCATCAGGTAGTAGGTCGAGGCCTCTGGATCCAGCGTGGCGTTCGTGTTGTCGGCGATCAGCGTCATGAACGCCTTGATCTCACCGATCAGCTCGGTATGCAGTTTCACGCTATCCGCCGCAGACACCGTGATCGCCTTGGCGCGCACATCCGCCCAGTGCGCCTTGAGCTTGCCCCAGGCATCGTCGAGCCCGTACTGCGGGCCTTCGTGTGCAATCACCGCATCCGCTGCCTTGATCGCCGCTTCAACCTTGTCGGCGGCGTCCTTGAGCTTGGGCCGGGCGCTTTCATTGCCACCGATCAGCTGGCGCGCCTGACCGCGGTGCACCTGCACGCCCTCCATCATCTGGCGAGCCGGCAGGAAGTAGTGCGCCGTAAGCGACTCGGTGCGCGCGAAGTGCAGATCCGCCTCGATGCGATGATCCACCTGCCAGACGAGGAATCCGAGCGCGCACAGCACGATCACGCCGATCAGCGCGAACTTGCGCGGCACATTCAGCCGGTTCATCAACGCGAGAGAGGGTTTGAGCAGGGCTTGCATGTCAGCGCTCCGGTCGGATCGTGTGTCGGTGCGTCAGAGAATGGCTTCGTCAACAAGCGCCATTTCGCTGGCGCTCATCAGGCGTTCGATGTCGAGCAGGATCAGCATGCGCTCTGCCACCGAGGCGAGGCCGACGATGTACTCGGTGCGGATCGCGGAGCTGAACTCCGGCGCAGGGCGTATCTGTTCGGGTGCCAGGGTCAGCACGTCCGACACGCCATCAACCACCACGCCGACTACCCGCGCCCCAACATTGAGGATGATCACCACGGTGAAGGGCGTGAATTCCGCGGTACCCGCTTTGAACTTGATCCGCAAATCCACGATCGGCACGATGATGCCGCGCAGATTGATGACACCCTTGATGAATTCCGGCGCGCCGGCAATGCGCGTCACCGCGTCGTAGCCGCGGATTTCCTGAACCTTCAGGATGTCGATCGCGTATTCCTCGCCGCCCAGCGTGAAGGTCAGGAATTCGCCTGCCACCACACGCCCTTCCTGCGCGACCGTCATCTGCATGTTGGCGTCAACCATGCTTGCCTCCACTGGTATTCATGCTGCGCCCTGGCCGGCGCGGCGCGCCATGCTCACAAGCTGGGGTGGGTCGACGATCAGCGCGACGTGGCCGTCACCCATGATGGTGGCGCCGGAAATGCCGGGCACCCGTCGGTAATTGGCTTCCAGACTCTTGATCACGACCTGGTGCTGGCCGATCAGTGCGTCGACGAACGCGGCAACCTTGTTGCCGTCCGACTCAAGGATCACCATGATTCCGGCCTCGTACGCACTGCGCTCGCCCGGCGTATCGAAGGCTTCGTGCAGGTCGACGATGGGCAGGTATTCACCGCGCACATCGAGCAAGCGCTCCACGCCTGACACCGCCTTGAGCATCGCCGCCGTTGGCTGCAGCGACTCGACAACGTAGTCGAGCGGAATGATGTAGGTCTCGCCGGCAAGGCCGACCGACATGCCATCCAGAATCGCCAGTGTCAGCGGCAGACGCACCGTTACGCGGGTGCCGACACCCAGCATCGAGTCGAGCTCGATGCGGCCACCCAGCGACCCGATGTTGCGCTTCACCACATCCATGCCGACGCCGCGGCCGGAGACGTCCGTGACCTGCTCGGCGGTAGAGAAGCCCGGCTCGAAAATCAGCTGGAACACTTCCTGATCGGTCATGCTGTCCGACACCGGCAAGCCGCGCTCGCGTGCCTTGGCGAGAATGCGGTTGCGATTGAGCCCCGCGCCGTCGTCCGCCACCTCGATGACGATATTGCCGCTCTGGTGGTAGGCACGCAGGTTGATGCGGCCGGTTTCGCTCTTGCCCGCCTCGCGCCGCCGCTCCGGCGATTCGATGCCGTGATCGAGGCTGTTGCGGATCAGGTGCGTCAGCGGGTCAGCAATCAACTCCACCAACCCCTTGTCCAGCTCAGTGTTCTCACCCCCGGTGACCAGTTCGACGCGCTTTCCGAGCTTGCCGGAGAGATCACGCACCACGCGCGGGAAGCGATTGAATACCGTCGAGATCGGCAGCATGCGGATCGACATCACCGATTCCTGCAGATCACGGGTGTTGCGTTCGAGCAGCGCAATGCCGTTATGCAGGCGCTCGTACAGCACCGGGTCCAGCGCGCCGGCGGCCTGGCTGATCATGGCCTGGGTGATCACCAGCTCGCCGACGAGGTTGATCATCTGATCGACGCGCTCGATGTTCACGCGGATCGAGCTGGCGTCCGACTTGCTGACGGGCCGCGCGGCGGCATCCTTCGCCGGCTGAGCGGCGGGCGTTGTGGTGCCGCGCGGGGCAACTTCCGTCGTGGCAGCAATCGCCGGCGACAGACGCTCTGCCGCCATCGCGGGCTGCGGCAACGGCTCGAAGAAACCGTAGGAGCCATCGGCGGCATCGCTCGTCGCAGCGGACGCTGCATCGGGCAGCGTTTCGAAGAAGCCGTATCCCGGATCGTCGCTTGAGCTTGTCGGGGCCGGTTCGCTCAGAGGTTCGAAGAAGCCGTACGCCGTCTCTTCGGCGGCCGGGGCGCCCGGCGCATCATCGAAGAGACCAAAGGCCTCGTCGGCCTTCGGCGCCACCGGTGCGGCATCGACGACATCGATCGACACAGAAGCGCTGTCGACAACGAACTCCAATACCGTTCGCAAGGTTTCAGGATCGACATCGCTCGCCAGTTTCACCGACCAGGTGCGAGCGCCTTCGGCAGGCGGGCGAGCATCGATGACTTCCCCCAGCTCCTTGAGCTCGGCGATCAGATTGGCAACCGATTCGTCCGCCTGCGGATCGCCCGGCAGCATCGCAAAGCCCAGCTGGTAGGTGCGCGCCCGTTTGTGGGTACCCGGTGCTGCCGGTATCGCGCCGACCGCACGCTGCGCCTCTTCGGCGAGCACGGCAAGGCGCGCACGCATCGCTTCCGCCGCGGCATGGTCGGCCTCGCCATGGCCCTGATGGGCGTCGAGCAAATTGCGCAGTACGTCGCCTGCTGCGAGGCAAGCGTCGACCATTTCTTCGGTCAGCGTGATGGCCCCGTTGCGCACGAGATCGAGCAACGTCTCCATCACATGCGTCAGCTCGGCGACATCGGTGAATCCGAAGGTCGCCGCCGAGCCCTTGATCGAATGTGCCGCCCGGAAGATGGCGGGCAAATCGCCACTCTCGGGCGCCGCAACGTCAACGGCAAGCAGCAAGGACTCCATGTTCTCGAGGTGCTCGCGGGATTCCTCGAAGAACACCGCGTGGAACTGGCTCATGTCGAATGACATGCCGCTCTCCCCTGGCCCGGTACGTGTTGCCGCGACAGATTCAGCCGATGACCTTCTTGACGACCTCGATGAGCTTCTGCGGATCAAAAGGCTTGACCAGCCACCCCGTGGCCCCCGCGGCACGCCCTTGCTGCTTCATGGTGTCGGACGACTCGGTGGTCAGCATCAGGATCGGCACGCTGCGGTATTGGGGCAGCGCGCGCAATTGCTTGATCAGGCTGAGGCCATCCATGCGCGGCATGTTCTGGTCCGTCAGCACCAGTGATACCGGGCGGCCCTTCGCCTTCTCCAGCCCATCCATGCCGTCTACGGCCTCCAGCACGTCGTAGCCAGCACTCTTGAGCGTGAAAGAGACCATCTGCCGGATCGAAGCCGAGTCATCTACCGTGAGAACCGTCTTTGCCATGATGTTCAGCTTTCCTTGCCTGTTGTTCAGAACAGCTCGATATCGCCAACCGCGATCCGAGCCTGATTCACCGTATGCACATCCTTGATCGCGGGCAGCGCATTGACGCGCGCCGTAATGGCCTGCTCGGCTCGCTCACGCACACCAGGCAGCGCTTGGGCGGCCGCCAGTTCGCCGATCGACTTCGCGAGGGCTTCCAGCGCATCCACGCGCTGCAGCACATGGCCGACCAACTGCGAGACCATGTCCTGAAACTGCATCGCCATGATCGCGCGGTTCACTTCGTCGTCCATCGCGCTCGAATGCTGGCTGAGTTGCTCTACGCCCTGGCGGCGCTGGGCGTTGAGGCGCTCAACCGCCGCCAGCACCTCTTCGACCTCGCTCTTCGAGTTCAGCGCAAAGGTCATGTCCTGCGACGCCATCTGCGAGATCGCCGCTTCGGTGCTGCGCACACCATCCCGCATCGATTGCATCAGGCCACCAATCTGTTGCGAGAACGAACTGGTGCGGGCAGACAGGTCGCGCACTTCGTCAGCCACCACGGCGAAGCCCCGGCCCGCCTCCCCCGCACGTGCAGCCTCGATCGCAGCATTGAGCGCGAGCAGGTTCGTCTGCTTTGCGATCGCGCCGATCTCGCCAAGGATCTGCTCTACATCGGTCGCGCGTTTCGAAATCGTCTCGGTCAGTTCAACCAACTCCATCGCGATCCGACTGTTCTCGATCACGCTATCAACGATGCGTTGCATCACCGTTGAGGTGTTGCTGACAAAACGGTCGAAGCCATCCTGATGCGCCACGTCGTCCGAACCTTGCGCCGTGATCTGCAAGGCGATCTCTCGCTGTGCAAGGGTATGGGTATGCATACCGTTGAAGCTGTCACCCAGCTTCTGGATCGCGTCCTGCAGCAGGCTGCGGATCCGCTCGACCTCGCCACGAACCGCGTCGAGTTGCGCGGCGGCACTGTTGCCGGCATCACCCAAACTGGAGGGCAATGGGCCAGCCACGGGCTCGACTTGCCTCACGGCACCCCGCTCCTCGCCAGCCTCAATCAGGGCGACACAGATTGCCCATGGCGCTGCCGCCACGAGAGCCGCGGCAAGACCAGGCCACGCAAACCACCATGCAAGCACCGTCGCCACTACGCTCAGGCCCGCACCGACGCTCATTGCAGATCGTTTGCTGAACTTCATGTTGGCCTCTGTCTCCGCTTACTGCGCCGGCCTTACTGCGTTGCCGTCCATTTCGCGCCCGACATCACTGGCAGTCGGTGCCGCGCCGCTGACCTCCAGCGTGCGACCTGCCGTTGCGAGTTGCTCCTCAGCGCGCTTGTTCAGCACCACGATGCTGATCCGGCGGTTGATCGGGTCGTACGGATCTTCGGCTTTGAGTGGAATCGTCGCGGCGAGGCCCACCACGCGCGCCACCCGGTCATCAGTCAGCCCGCCAAAGACCAGTTCGCGCCGGCAGGCATTGGCGCGATCGGCGGAGAGTTCCCAGTTGCCAAAGCCGCGGTCGCCCCCGGCGTACTGGGTGGCATCGGTATGGCCGGATACGCTGATGCGGTTGCCGACCTCGTTAAGCGTCTGTGCAACCGCGTGCAGGATCTCGCGGGTGTAGGGCTTGAGCGTCGCCCCACCGCTATCGAACATTGGCCGGTTCTTCTCGTCGACGATCTGGATCCGCAGACCTTCCGACGTGATGTCGAGCAGCAGTTGTTTGGCGAACGGGCGCAGCACTGGTGACGCCTCGATCATCGCTTCGAGCTTCTGTTTCACTTCCTCGAAACGCGCGCGCTCGATTGCCTCGTTATCGGCCGGCATGAGCTTAGGTTGGCGCAGACGCTTCTTCGGCTGGTCGTAGTCGGCGTTGGCCACTTGGCCGACCGATTTGGTGAGGTCGTTGCCGCCGCCGGGGATCACCGATGTCGCATCGCCGGTCCCCCGCCCGCCCTGTGCGGACATCTTGACCGGTGCCTGAAAGTAATCCGAGATGCCTTTTAGGTCGCCCTCGGTGGTTGAACCCAGCAGCCACATCAGCAGGAAGAAAGCCATCATCGCGGTGACGAAGTCCGCGTACGCGATCTTCCATGCACCGCCATGCGCACCACCGCCGCCCTTCTTGATGCGCTTGATGACAATTGGTTGTTGGGTAGCTTCGGCCATTTAGTCAGATAGGCGAGTAGTCACTTGGTCCGGCTGGTCAAAGCCCGTGCTTACTTCTTGCGGCTCTTGATCTCGTCTTCGAGTTCCTTGAAGCCGGGGCGGTCCGTCGAGAACAACACCTTACGGCCAAATTCGATGGCGACCTGCGGCGCATAGCCGTTCATGCTTGCGAGCAGTACCACCTTGATGCACTGGAAGATCTTTCCGCCCTCTTCCATCTTCTGTTCCATCTGGCCAGCCAGCGGACCAACGAAACCGTAGGAAAGCAGGATGCCGAGGAAGGTACCGACGAGCGCGCCGCCGATCATCTTGCCGAGCACCGCAGGCGGCTGACCGACCGAGCCCATCACGTTCACCACGCCCATCACCGCGACGACGATACCGAAGGCCGGAACGCCGTCGGCCATTTTGGTCACCGCGTGCACCGGTGTGTGTGCCTCCTGATGGTGGGTCTCGATCTCCATGTCCATCAGGTTTTCGATCTCGAAGGCATTGAGGTTGCCGCCGACCATCATGCGCAGATAGTCGGTCAGGAACTCCATCGCATGGTGATCACCAGTGACGCTCGGGTACTTGCCAAAGATCGCGCTGCTCTCGGGGTTTTCGATGTCGTTCTCGATCGACATCAACCCTTCCTTGCGCACCTTGGCGAGGATCTCATAGAGCATCGCGAGCAAATCAACGTACATCGCCTTGTTGTAAGGCGATCCCTTGAATACGCCTGGAACGGCCCCGGCGACCGACTTGATGGTCTTGAGACTATTGCCGGCCACAAGGCCGCCAATCATCAAACCGAGGATTGCGATGTACTCGGTGGGGACCCACAACGCCGCAAGGCTGCCGTGGATCGCATATGTGCCGACTGACGCGGCGAGGATGATCACGTAGCCAATGATCAGGAACATTGCCTTCTGCCCTTCCTACAGAAACATCCGTGTTTCAGCACCCGACTGAGCCTGTAACGGCGGCGCCAAGAGAAACTTGAGCACCCGCGCTGCACTGCAACAGCCGATTTCGCGGGCCCTACGGCGCAAAAAAAGCCGTCGGCACTTGCGTGCCGACGGCGCAGCTCCTTGCTGAGCAAGGAGGAGGTCAGCCGGTCAGACTGGCGTCGCTTTGGGCGGCGGCGCGGCGGGTCTTGCCCGCACGCGAGGGTACGTTGCACAGCCCACAGACGTAGTCGTGCGTCGGGTCGTAGGCGTGCGCAACGTAGCGGCCACCACAGCGAGTGCAGCCGGCGAGTTGCAACATGTGCGCGTCAAAAAAACGGATCAGCGTCCAGGCGCGCGTCAGGCTCAAGACGCGCTCAAGATCGTGCTCTTCGCAGTGGGCGATGTACAAGCGATAGGCCGAGAGCACCGACTCAAGTCCGCGTTGCCCGCCATGCTCTTGCAGAAACCGATGAAACCCCATGAACAGCGAAGCATGAATGTTCTGTTGCCAGGTCATGAACCAGTCGGTCGAGAACGGCAGCATGCCCTTCGGCGGCGATTCGCCGCGCACTTCCTTGTAGAGGCGCAGCAACCGCTCGCGCGACAAGGAGGTCTCCGCCTCCAGCATCTGCATGCGCGCCCCCATGCGAATCATCTCGATCGCACTCTGGGTATCGATCGCATCCTGCACCACGCTTCGGGTTGCCATGGCGCGACCCTCAGGCGAGGTTTTCGACCGGGCGGCTGGCCGCCAGGATTGCGGCGTGAATGCTTGCAACTGCGGGCTCGCGCTCGTGGTTGGCGAGCAGTTCGAGCAGCAGGCGCTCGTCGAAGCGGACCTGGCATAGCATCATGCCCGAGCTCGACATGCGCAGAATCTGCGCCGGAGAGAGCGACTCGAGCACATCGGCCGCGTCTTCACCCACACCCAGGCGGAACATGCCCGCCTGCCGGTCTTCCAGCAGCAGTCGCTGGGCCAGCATCAGGTAGGACAGATTCAGTTCGCGGATCTCTTCCGCCAAGTTTGCCGTGCGCATGGTGACCTCCTCAGTCCGTCGCCTTTTTGGCGACTTATCGTGTGGAAGCAACAGTACCAACGGCACTCAGGAAACTTGAGTCGGGCGATTTCGGATAATCGCGTAGGCGAAAACGACCAGCGCCATGTAGGAATTTCACCTACACGGCGCAAAAATCGGAAACAAACCTCAAACAATCAAGGCGTTACAACACCCTCTCGCTCCGAAAAAAGAGCAAAACCGGCCGCCCGGCCTGTGCCGGCAACAGCGCCCTTTGAGGCAGAAAGTTCACTTGAGGCCTCGCTGATGAGGGTTTCAGGTGCACTCATCGACGAATTCCGCTGCGCCAACCCGATCTGGACAGCAATTCGAAGCTGGAGCCGATCAACCCGGAACGGCGTTGCCTCCACTTGCTGACGCAGACGCTCGGCAACAAGGCCCGCACCCTGCACATCGGTGTCGGGACACAACACCGAAAACACGCCGTCGTCTGTTCGCGCCAACACATCGTGGGTGCGAAGGGCCTGCTTCAGGACACTGCCAACATGCTTGACCACCGCGTCGCCAATCATCTGACCGTAGGTCGAGCGGATCTGGGCCAAGCCATCCACTTCGATCGCCATGCAAACCATCGGGCGCTGGCTGCGCGAAGCGGCCGACCACTCCTGCTCGACGCGATCGATGAAGTAGCGCCGGTTCGGCAGTGCCGTCAGCACATCGGTCAGCGCGACATCCTGCAAGCGGCGATTCGAGACTGCCAATTCCGACGCGAAATGGCGGATCTCCTCGCGATCGCGCTCGATCTCTTCATGCAGCTTCACCACACGCAACCCGGCGCGCATACGCGCCAGCAGCACGCGGCCGTTGATCGGCTTGGTAATGAAGTCATCCACGCCACATTCGAAGGCTTCGACCAAACGCTGTTCGTTCTCATGGCTGGTCAGCACCAGCACGTAGATGCTGCGCCCGACGCGCGTCTGCCGCAGCCGCTCTACAAGCTTCAGGCCGCTGCCGTCGGACAAGGACCACTCGACGATCATCAAATGCGGCTGCGTCAGGATCGCCGCCTCGGCCGCCTGCGCGATCGTGTCGACCTCATGGACTTCATGGCCGGCGTCGTGGAGCAGCGTACGAATCGAGGCCCTCACCGCAGCGTCAGACTCAACCACCAGTACCCGCATATGGCGTTTTGCCGGTGGCGGCACGGCAACATCCGTTGGGGCCGCCACAGCGGGAGCCGCCTGCGTCACAGGCTCCGGCGCGGCCACTGCACTGCGCTCGACGAGGCTCGAAAAAGCGTCAATCTGGACGGGGGCTAGTTGCAGCAGCGACGACCACTCCGACCAATCGCGAATCGCGGCGTCGCAGGTTTCATTCAATTCGGCGCCATCAATCTGCAGGCTTGAAGCCAGCGCGACGATAGACGGCACCCGCCGGGCATGTTCGCTCCGCTCGGTCTCGCAGAGGCGCCCAAGCTCAGCAGCCAAGGCCAGCGACCGACACAGCGTCGCCTCACGCGAATCATCCGCCGGCCAGGCATGTTCCGGCTGCCCATGCACTGCTACCACCTGCGCGAAGGTACGCGGCATGCCCCAATCTGCAAGCATCAGACCGGACAGCTCACGGTGATCGAGCGCGAACGCGGCCTGCTCGCGCGCCACCAGCTCATCGGAACCGGCTGCACTCAGGCGCAGCAGGTCGCCGTACTGCTCTGGATACAAGGTGGCCATCGCCAGCTCGCCGATACGCGACAGCAAACCGACGCAATAGGCCTCGTCCGCAGGTGCCGCACGCGTACGCAGCGTGATCGCCTGCATCGCCGTGGCGCGCATGAGGGAGGAAGCCCAGAAACCCTCGTAGTCAAAGCTCTGGCATGCCCCACTGCGATGGCTCGACAGCAGCGAGAAGCCGAGCGCCAGCGCCCGCACCGCAGGCATGCCGAGCACCATCAGCGCATCCTGCACCGAGGCGATCGGATGGCGGCCGTAGCCAAGATGGCCGTTCGCGGCCTTGATCAGGCGCCCGACGAAAGCGGGGTCGGTCTTGATGATGCGACCCAGCTCGGCGATCGAAATATCGTCGCCTTGCGTGGCCCGCATGATCGCGAGCGCAACACCTTTAGGCGACGGCAGATTACCAGTCGCACGCAGACGCTCAAGCTTTGAGAGACCGTTCAGGGAAGCATTACCAGTCATGTAAGCGTCTTTTTGCTGCATTCGCTCGATTAACGACCGGCACTCGCAGAACTTTAGGGCTGCTCTCGCAAACGCTGCGCCGCCCCGCACCAGCCCTGGTTTACAATCGCCGCTGCTCGCGCCCCTCCTGAAAACCAGGCCATGAACTTCTGCTCCCAATGCGGCGCCCCGGTCGCGCACCGGATCCCTCCCGGCGACACGCTGCCCCGGCACGTCTGCGATGCCTGCGGGACGATCCATTACAGCAACCCGAAGATGGTCGTCGGCGCCATTCCCGAGTGGGAAGACCGCATCCTGCTGTGCCGCCGCGCCATCGAGCCCCGCTATGGCAAGTGGACGCTGCCCGCTGGCTTCATGGAAAACGACGAAACCACTGCGCAAGCGGCGGCCAGAGAAACTGCCGAAGAAGCCTGCGCGCGAATCGATGTCGGCGACATGTATTCGCTGATCAACGTCGCGCACATCAGCCAGGTCCATATCCTGTACCGCGCACGCTTGCTGGATCTCGACTTCCGGCCCGGAGAGGAGTCGCTTGAGACCCGCCTCTTCGCCGAGCATGAAATCCCTTGGGACGAACTCGCCTTCCGCTCTGTCGCGATGACGCTGCGCCTTTACTTCGAGGATCGCCGCAAGGGGCAGTACCGCTTTCACGTCGCCGACATCCCTGCCCCTACGACGCCCGCATGACGCCGCACGTTGCAATCATCGGCGGCGGCTGGGCCGGCCTGTCCTGCGCGGTTGAGCTCGCGCGCGCCGACATCCGCGTATCGGTTTTCGAAGGCAGCGCAACGCTGGGCGGGCGAGCCCGCGTGGTGGAAAAGGACGGTTGGCGCATCGACAACGGCCAGCACATCCTGATCGGCGCCTACACCGAGACGCTCCGGATGCTGCGACTGCTTGGCGTAAGCCCGAAGCGCCTTTATTCGAGGCCGTTCTTCATTCACATTCCGGGCGTTCTTGATCTGCAGGCCGCGGATTTGCCCGCCCCCTTCCATCTCGCGGTCGGCCTGCTGAGAGCAAAGGGTCTGAGCTGGGCCGATCGTCGCGCAGCAGCGCGATTGCTGTCACACCTCAAGCGCATCCGCTTCGTGCTCACCGAAGACGTCACCGTCAGTACGCTTCTCGATCGCACCGCGCAAACACCCACACTCCGCCGACTGGTGTGGGAGCCGCTCTGCGTCGCGGCGCTGAACACACCCGCCGAACGCGCCTCCGCCCAGGTTTTCGCCAATGTGTTGCGCGACAGCGTTGCGGCTTCTGCAAGCGCGTCGGAGGTATTGATTCCGCGCATCGACCTGACCGAGCTGCTCCCTGTGCCGGCTGTGCTCTACCTGTCCCGCAAAGGGCAGAACGTGCACACGATGACGAAGATCCGCGGCATCGCGCGAACCGAACACGGCTTCAGCCTGGAAGGCGACCCCTTTGACGGGCGCTACAGCCATGTCGTGCTGGCGACAGCCCCGTGGCAGGTGTCCGGACTCACCGCAGAATTCAGCGAGATGGAGCGCCTGCGCAATCAGCTCGACGCCATGCGCCACGAAGCCATCACCACGGCCTACCTTGCTTACGATCCGGCGATCCGGCTGGCACGGCCGATGATTGGCCTCGATGACGGGCTACTGCAGTGGGTGTTCGACCGCGGGCAACTTGGTGGCCCGGATGGCCTGCTCGCGGGCGTCGTGAGCGCCGCAGGCACTGAATTGAGCCGCGAGGAAATCGCACTTCGCGCCCATCAGGATATCGAGCGCCTCTTCGCCACCGATTCCGCCCGTCTGCCAGCGCCCAAGTGGGCTCAGGTCATCACCGAGAAGCGCGCAACCTTTGCGTGCGAGCCCGGCGCGTTCCGGCCGATCACGATGACACCGGTCAAGCAGCTCTACCTGGCCGGTGACTACGTGGCGTCCGACTATCCCGCCACGCTCGAGGGCGCGGTTCGCTCCGGCCTCCAGGCAGCCCGGACGATCTTCCGCTCGGTGGGTGTGGCGCAGCCCACCCTCTTCAAGCTCGACTGATCATTCAGGGCCGGAACACCGGGTCTGGCAGAGGCGCCAGCCCGTGGCGTGCGCGCGCCTGGTTGCAGGCAGCATTCAGCACGCCGAAGACGCCGTGCGGCGCAAACTCGCGACATGGCCCAGGACGCAGCTCATAGATGCCGCAACGCACCGCCTCGCCGACCTTGCCAACCAGGGCCACGCAACGAGGCGGCGATCGGTCGGTGCCACGCATACGGCAGGTCGTCGCAGTTTCTTCATCGGCCAAAGCCTCGGGCACCGTACCGCCCGGCTCATCGTCACGTTCGGACACATGGAAGCTGACGCGGAACGCGGCGCAGCAAGCGCCGCAGCTCTGACAAAGGTCCATTCAGGCTCCTGCTGATTGCGTGTTCAGGTCGACGACGTAGCGCCAGAGGGTTTGCCCCGAATCACGATACTTGCGCTCGAAGGGCGTCAGCGGCGTTTCAGTCTCGAACGTGGAAACCGGCGCGTTCCGGCCACTGACTCGCGCCACCGCCCACGCAAACTCGTCCGCATAAATGCGCCAGTTGGTGCGTAGTTCAAGCGTGCCACCGAGCGCCAGCATGTCGGGGAAAACGGCGTGGCCGTGCCAGCGACGGGCCAGGTGACCGATCTTCGGCCACGGATTCGGGTATAGAAGAAAATGCCGATCGAGCCGGATGCCGTCGGCCAGCAACAAGCGCCAGAAATCGACCAGATCGGCACGAACAAACACCGCATTGGGCGGTACTTCACCCGGTTTTCCGCGCTCGATGCGATCGGAAGATTGATCGACGCCCATCACGAAATGTTCGGGATACGCCCGCGCCAGCGCCAGCGTGCTCCAACCCACACCGCAACCGGCATCCAGCAGCAACGGCCGCTGGCGATCCCAACCCGCCATCACCGCCGCGTAGGCCTCTTGTGTCGCGGGTGATACGGGGCGGGTGAACGGCGCAGCCAGGTGCCGGTCGAGCAAACGCGCCAGGCCGGAATGGACATCGTCCTGCGCGGACCGGATGTCGCGCGAATTGGCATACATCAGCCTGCCACTCCCACCGCAATCGGCACGCCGTGATTGCGCATCACGTCCGCCACCAGATCAGCGTCGCGCAGCGGACGCACTTCCGCCAGCAAACGCTTGGCTTGGGGGTAATTGCGTTCCAGCAGATGCAACCATTGCTTGATGCGTCCCGGTGCATGACGGGCATCCAGCTTGATCAGCACGCGCCGCCAATACAACGCCAGCAACTCGAGCAACTCCGCCCAGCACGCATCAAGGCTGGGCGGCGCCTCGCCGCGAATACGCCGCGCAAGGAACGGGTCCGCCACTGCGCCGCGGCCCAGCATCACATCCACGCAGCCGCTCTCTGCCCGGCAGCGCGCCCAATCCTCTACGGTCCAGACTTCACCATTGGCAACGATCGGCACCGCAACCCGCTCGGCGATCCGTGCAATCTCACTCCAGTACGCTGGCGGCTTGTAGCGATCTTCTTTCGTGCGGGCATGGATTACCAGCTCATCGACCCCCCCGTCGGCGAGCGCGCGGGCACACTCCTCGGCGCGCGAGGCATCCTGAATGCCGAGGCGCATCTTTGCGGTGAAGGGAATGCTCCTCGGCACCACCGCTCGGACCGCCGCGGCAATCTGGAAGAGCAGCTCCGGCTCATCGAGCAGCGCAGCCCCGCCGCGATGGCGATTTACCGTCGGCGCAGGGCAGCCAAAGTTCAGATCAATCCCGGGCGGAGCCAGGCTGGCAAGGCGCGCTGCGTTGTCAGCCATGCAAGCGGGGTCGGAACCGAGCAATTGAACCCGCACCGGGGTTCCGGCGTAGGTACGCCCGCCGTTTTCAAGTTCGGGGCTGATTCGCGTATAGCAGCGCGCCGGCAGCAGCGATCCGGAGATCCGCACGAACTCGGTCACGCAGTGGTCGTAGCCGCCCGGACGCGTCAAAACATCGCGCATCACATCGTCGACCATCCCCTCCATCGGGGCCAAGAGCAGGCGAATCATGAATTCCTGAAAACAAAGGGCGTTGCTTGGGGGTCGCGCATTCTACCGGAGCCGCCCCGCACAGACTGGACATGTTGCAAGCGCGGCGCTTAGGCTCACGCACATGGAAAAACACGACGACACCCATCCGCACCGCCAACTCGCGCTGTGGTTGATTGGCGGCACGCTCGCCTGCCTCGCCGCGATCCTCGTCCTGCTCCATTACCTCGCACCACTCCCACCGCGAACGCTGACCATGACCACCGGCGCCTCGGGTGGTGCCTATGCGCTCTACGCAGAGCGTTATCGCGAGATCCTCGCGCGTCAGGGGGTCAAGCTGATCCTCAAGCCATCCAGCGGCACGATTGAAAACCTGCGTCGACTCAAAGGCGTCGACGGCACAGCCGATGTCGGCTTTCTGCAGGGCGGCGTGCTGCACGAGCCTGAGTCGGAGGATCTCGTCACGCTCGGCGCGATGTACTACGAGCCCGTCTGGGTCTTCGTTCGCGACGATATCGACGTCAAGCGCATCGCAGATCTGCGGGGCCGCCGAGTCGCCATCGGCGTATCAGGCGGCGGTGCGCAACTGCTCGCGCTTGAAATCGCCAACCGCAACGGCATCGCGACCGACGATCCGAGCTTGCTTCCGATCGGCGGCGACGCTGCAATCAAGGCGCTTCAGCAACATGAGATCGACGCACTCGTAACCGTCAACGGCGCACAAGCACCGACTGTACAAACGCTGCTGCGCCTCAAGGGAGTTCGTCTGCTCGGCTTCGACCAATCGGCAGCCTATACCCGCCTGATGCCGCAACTGACCGATCTCACACTGCCGCGCGGCACGATCGATCTGGTCGCCGATCAACCACCAGAAGACCTGCACCTCGTCGCGCCCACCGCGAACCTCGTCGCGCGTCACGATCTGCACCCGGCCCTGGTCGCACTGCTGATGCAGGCGGCAAGCGAAATCCACCGCACGCCAGGCTGGTTCGAAAAAGGCAACGAGTTTCCCGCCGCACGCGACCATGAACTACCGCAGAGCCCGGAAGCCACGCGTTTCTACCGTTCCGGCCCGCCTCTGCTGCAGCGCGTGCTGCCGTTCTGGGCAGCGGTGATGGTGGACCGTTTGCTATGGACACTGATTCCGCTGATGGCCTTGCTGGTGCCAACCATGAAGCTGGCCCCTGCGCTGCTGCGTTGGCATGTACGCTCACGCATCTATCGTTGGTACGGCGAGCTGAAATTTCTCGAGGAGGAAGCGCGCCACGGCAAAGCAAGTGACGTCGGCCGCTGGAAGTCGCAACTGGACCTGATCGAGCAGCGCGCGCTTCGCAAGAAGGTGCCGCTTTCGTACGCCAACGAACTCTATATCCTGCGCGAGCATATCGCCTTGGTGCGGCAGATCATCGAGGGCCGGGGCGGCGCGAAGGAGCAGTGATTCAGCGGAGAAAACAAAAAGAAAAGGGCTGACCGTTTGGTCAGCCCTTCTCAGTAGGTGGCGGAGTGGACGGGACTCGAACCCGCGACCCCCGGCGTGACAGGCCGGTATTCTAACCGACTGAACTACCACTCCGCGCTTGAACTGCCAGTGCGCACACTGTGTTGCACACCTTCGAAAAGGTGGCGTCCCCACGGGGATTCGAACCCCGGTTATCGCCGTGAAAGGGCGGTGTCCTAGGCCTCTAGACGATGGGGACCCGGAACAACTTCTCTTTCGCTGCTTGGTGGAGGTAAGCGGGATCGAACCGCTGACCTCTTGCATGCCATGCAAGCGCTCTCCCAGCTGAGCTATACCCCCAGCACGAAAGAGGTACTACAAACTACTTCCAACAAAAAAGGCTGTCGTCTGAACAGCCCCTTGTATTGGGTGGCGGAGTGGACGGGACTCGAACCCGCGACCCCCGGCGTGACAGGCCGGTATTCTAACCGACTGAACTACCACTCCGCGCTTGAACTGCTCTTTCGGTGCAGTGTTCAGCCTGCTCCGAAATCAAAGGCAGCTTTCGCTGCCTTCGCCAAAACTTGGCGTCCCCACGGGGATTCGAACCCCGGTTATCGCCGTGAAAGGGCGGTGTCCTAGGCCTCTAGACGATGGGGACCCGGTACAACTTTTTCTTTCGCAGCTTGTTTGGTGGAGGTAAGCGGGATCGAACCGCTGACCTCTTGCATGCCATGCAAGCGCTCTCCCAGCTGAGCTATACCCCCGCCGCGAAAGAGATGAGATCTTAGACTACAGATCGGGGTACGTCAACCCTATTTTTGAGAATCTGTGCAGATCCCCCGCAAATTATCGCCCCCTGCCTGCCCACATCCGCTCGACACTCACAAAACCTTGCCTGGGTTCATCAAGCATTTCGGGTCAAAGGCGGACTTGATCCGTTGCATCAGGTCCATTTCCAGTTCGGACTTGTAGCGGCGGATCTCGTCGCGCTTGAGTTGTCCTAAGCCATGTTCGGCGGAGATGGAGCCGCCCAGTTCGTGGACCAGATCGTGCACGATGCGATTGACGTCGCCACGTTCACCGATCAGGGCCGCGTTTGCGTCAGCATCGGGCTTTGAGCAGTTGTAGTGCAGGTTTCCGTCGCCAACGTGTCCGAATGCAACGATGCGCAAGCCGGGGAAGGCAGCAAGCAGGGCCGCGTCTGCGCGATGCAGAAATTCAGGAATTCGGCTGACCGGCACCGACACGTCATGTTTGACGCTTACCCCCTCGTGGCGCTGCGCCTCAGACGCGTTTTCGCGCAATGCCCACAGCGCGACCCGCTGAGCTTCGCTGCGCGCGATAGCAGCATCGAGGACAAGGCCGGACTCAATCGCGGGCGCGAGAATCGCTTCAGCAATCTCGTCGAGCCCAGCATCCGCCCGCGTATCCCCTAGCTCAATCAGCACCGACCATGGCGGTACCTCGGACAACGGACACTGTGCGCCCGGAATGTGGCGCAGCACCAGTGCCAGTGTCGGTTGACTCATCAACTCGAAAGCGCTGAGGCGCTCACCACATTCGGACCGGAACTGCCGCAGCAGGGCAACCGCAGCCTCCGGATTTGGCACGGCAAGCCAGGCCGTGCATAGGCTGCGCGGACGCGGCGACAGCTTGAGCACGGCCGCGGTGATGATCCCCAACGTGCCCTCGGCACCCAGGAAGAGCTGCTTGAGGTCATAGCCGGTGTTGTCCTTGCGCAAAGCGCGCAAGCCATGCCAGATCAGGCCGTCCGGCAACACCACTTCGAGCCCCAGCACCAGATCACGCGCATTACCGTAGCGCAGCACATGAACGCCGCCTGCGTTGGTGGAAAGGTTGCCGCCGATACGGCAAGTGCCCTCGGAGGCCAGCGACAGTGGAAACAGGCGATCGGCAGCAGCGGCTGTGGCCTGCACCTCGGCGAGCGTGCATCCAGCCTCGACGGTCAACGTATCGTTATCGAAATCGAGGTAACGGATCCGGTTGAGGCGCTGTAAGGAGATGACAACCGCGCTACCACTCTCGTCTGGCGTGGCCGCACCGCACAGGCTGGTATTGCCGCCCTGCGGCACGAGCGGTACACCGTGTGCAACGCAAAGCCGCACTACCGCCGCAACCTCTTCGGTGTTGGCTGGGCGCACGATCGCTTGCGACCGACCCTCGTAACGGCCTCGCCAATCGCGAAGGTAAGGCGCCTGGTCTGCAGGATCGGTAATGAGGTGGGCGTCGCCAACGATGGCGGCAAGTTCGGTGAGCAGTTTCGTCATGTCCATAGCACGACGCCCCTTTCGGGGCGTCGTGATCAGTCTTCAGTTTTCGATCAGCTGTGCATACAGGTCATGCACATCGACGTCGGACACCTTCACTCGGGCAAACTCGCCCACTTCAAGTTCGGTGCCGTCCGGGATGATCACAAGGCCGTCAATTTCCGGGGCGTCGCCCATCGAGCGCGCCACCGCGCCGTCTTCGTCGACCTCATCGACCAGTACGGTGATCTCGCGATCGAGCATGCGCTCAAGACGCTGCGTCGAGATGTCTTCCTGGTGAGCCATCAGGCGATCACGGCGCTCTTCGCGCACTTCGTCCGGCAACTGGCCCGCCAGCTCGTTTGCCGTCGCCCCCTCGACCGGCGAGTACGAGAAACAGCCAACGCGGTCCAGCTGCGCCTCCGACAACCAGTCAAGCAGCTCGTTGAAATCGTCTTCGGTTTCGCCCGGGAAGCCGGCGATGAAGGTGCTGCGGATAGTCAGGTCCGGGCAGATCTCGCGCCAACGACGGATGCGCTCGAGCGTATTCTCAGCGGCCGCTGGACGCTTCATCGCTTTGAGCACGCGGGTGCTGGCGTGCTGGAACGGAATGTCGAGGTACGGCAGGATCTTGCCTTCGGCCATCAACGGGATGATGTCGTCGACATGCGGGTACGGATACACGTAGTGCAGGCGAATCCAGACGCCCAACTCGCCAAGCGCCTTGCAGAGGTCGTACATCTTGGTCTTGACCGGGCGACCACCCCAGAACCCGGTGCGGTACTTCACGTCGACACCGTAAGCGCTGGTGTCCTGCGATACCACCAGAATTTCCTTCACGCCGGCATCCACCAGCGCTTCGGCCTCCTTCATCACGTCACCGATCGGGCGCGACACGAGGTCACCGCGCATCGACGGGATGATGCAGAAGCTGCAACGGTGGTTGCAGCCCTCCGAAATCTTCAGGTAGGCGTAGTGCGGCGGTGTAAGGCGGATGCCCTGCGGCGGCACGAGATCAATGAAAGGATCGTGCGGTTTCGGCAAATGCTGATGCACCACACCCATCACCTCTTCGGTGGCGTGCGGCCCGGTCACGGCGAGCACTTTCGGATGCACCTGCTCGACGATGCCCTGCCCCGCTGCATCCTTCTTCGCACCCAGGCATCCGGTGACGATCACGCGCCCGTTTTCGTTGAGCGCCTCGCCGATTGCGTCGAGCGATTCCTCGACCGCCGCATCGATGAAGCCGCACGTATTCACGATCACCAGGTCCGCGCCGTCGTAGGTGCCGGAGATGTCGTAGCCCTCGGCCCTCAGGCGGGTGAGGATGTTCTCCGAATCGGAAGTCGCCTTCGGGCAGCCGAGTGAGACGAAGCCGACGGTCGGGGTACGGGTTGTGCTGTTCATGGTCTAGCCTTGCTGAAATCTGCGCGCTGGGTGCCGCCGGAATGACTACGGCCTCCCGTGCGAGAACTTGCGTTCACACACCGAGAGGCCGTCTGGCGACTCGCGAAAGGCGGGCAGTTTACCGTTTCGGCGGCGTCTTGTCCTTTTCGTCTGCGGCGGCACCGGGCGGCGTCATGTTGGGGAACTGAAAGCCGGAGAACAGATTACGGGTCTGGCTTTCTACCTGCTCCTGCATCTGCGAGAACATCTTTTTGCTCTGGTCAATGTAGGCACCCATCATGCTGTGCAGCGCCGGCCCCTGGAAGTTCAGGAACTGCGCCCACAGATCGCGGCTCATCGGGTTGTTTTCGCCGTAGATCGACTTCGCGTGCTCCTGCAGCTTGGACTGCAGGTCGGTGAAAGCGTGGATGTTGTTCTCAAGGTACTTGCCCATCATCCCCTGCATCGCATTGCCGTAGAAACGGATCATCTGCGACAGCAGATCAACGGTGAACATCGGCGCACCGCCGGACTCCTCTTCCAGGATGATCTGCAACAGGATGGCGCGCGTCAGGTCTTCGCCGGTCTTCGCGTCGACGACCTGGAATTCTTCCTGATTGACGACCAGTTCCTTCACGTCGGATAGCGTGATGTAGGAGCTGGTGCGCGTGTCGTACAGCCGTCGATTCGGGTACTTCTTGATCAGTCTGAGCTGTGCCATTGACGGTCTCCTCCCTCGAATTCGAATGGGTGTTTTTGTTGTGCGGCGTAGTGTATAGCACTGCACAAATAAAAAGGGCTCCGCCTTTCGCGGAGCCCCATTGCGGCGCTGTGCAGCGCATCAGCCCATGTGCAGGCCACCGTTGATGTTGATGGTCGAACCGGTGATATAGCCTGCGCTATCCGACGCAAGGAATGCGCAGAGGTCGCCGATCTCTTCCGGTTTGCCGAGGCGCCCCGCGGGGATCGTCGCAACGATCTGGTCACGCACCTCCTGCTTGATCGCCATGACCATGTCGGTGCCCACATAGCCCGGCGCCACCGCGTTCACAGTAACGCCCTTCTTCGCGACTTCCTGCGCGATCGCCTTGGTGAAACCAAGAATGCCCGCCTTGGCCGCAGAGTAGTTGGCCTGGCCGAACTGACCCTTGACGCCATTGACCGACGAAATGTTGATCACGCGTCCCCAGCCGCGCTCTGCCATGCCCGCCAGCACTTGGTGGGTGACATTGAAAATGCTGTCGAGGTTGGTGGACATCACGGCATCCCACTGTCCCTTGTCCATCTTCCGGAACATCGCATCGCGGGTAATCCCCGCGTTATTGACCAGCACATCGACCGGGCCGATTTCCGACTCGATCTTGCGGACCATCGCTGCGCACTGCTCGTAGTCGGTCACGTCTGCGTCCGCGGGCTCCACATCGAAGCCTTCGGCGCGCATGCTGGCGAGCCATTCATCCTTGCCCGGCAAGCCCGGCAAGCAGTTCGCGACAACCTTGTAGCCGGCTTTGTGGAGCGACTTGCAGATGGCGGTGCCCAGCCCGCCCATACCCCCGGTCACCAGGGCGACTTTCCTCGACATGATTGCTTCCTTTGCCTCGGTTATAAAAACGATTGTCACCCGCACAGCGCCGAGGCCCGACGCCGTGCAGGAGGCTGCACCGCTGCAGCGCGGTCAGAACATATGCTGGCCGCCGTTGATCGAAATGTTGGCACCGGTCAGGAACGCCGCTTCGTCGGAGGCCAGATACGCAACCAGGCCGGCGATTTCCTCGGGCTTGCCGAGCCGGCTGACCGGAATCTGCGGCAGGATCTTCGAATCCAGAATCTCTTGCGGGATCGCGGTCACCATCTTCGTGCCGATATAGCCCGGGCTGATCGTATTGACCGTGACGCCGTTCTTCGCCACTTCAAGCGCGAGGGCCTTGGTGAAACCATGCATGCCGGCCTTGGCCGCCGAATAGTTGGTCTGGCCGAAAGCACCCTTCTGCCCGTTCACCGAAGACACGTTGATGACACGACCCCACTTGCGCTCGACCATGCCGTCCATGACCTGCTTGGTCATGTTGAAGACGCTGTCGAGGTTGGTGTGGATCACGGCGTCCCAGTCCGCCTTGGTCATCTTCTTGAAGGTCATGTCGCGGGTAATGCCGGCGTTGTTCACCAGCACATCGACCGGGCCGATGTCCTTGGTGACCGCGGCAATACAGGCCTTCGCGGAATCGAAATCCGTCACGTCGCAGGGATAGGCCTTGAAGCCATAACCCATGTTGTTCATGGTTTGCAGCCAGTCGTGCGCCTTGGTGTTGTTCGGCGAATAGGTGGTGACAACGTGATAGCCCAACGCCGCCATCTTGATGCAGATCGCTTCGCCCAACCCGCCCATGCCGCCAGTGATCAGTGCAACTCGTACCATGTGCTTCCTCTCCTCTCGTTATTGGGGTGACACGTCTTCGCGCGCCCCGCACCGCACCCACATCAAAACCGAGGTGACGCGATCGCCTCGGTACCGGATGGTGCGGCCGGGCACGTTGATGCGTGACAGCCTGATGCGGGCAGATCCCTGCCGGACCAATGCGCCCCGCTATGCGCATCCGGCCCGTGCTACCAAGGCCCTTTTCAGGCGGGCTCTTTAACGTACCGGCCAGGCGCCGGCTCGATTTCCTTGTACTTCCGATCCCCGGCACGCTTGGGCGCCGCAACCAGTGCACCACTGCGAGCCTTGAGCCACTCGATCCAGTGCGGCCACCAACTGCCGCGCTGCTCCGATGCCGCCGCGAGCCAATCTTCAGCGATGGCGGTCGTGTTGGCGCCAACCCAATAGCTGCGGCGGTTCTTGGCCGCCGGGTTGATGACCCCGGCGATATGCCCGCTCGCGCCCAGCACGAAGGTGGTATCCCCGCCCAGCAAGCGGCGCCCGAGGTAAGACGAGCGCCACGGCACGATGTGATCCTCGCGCGTCGCGAAAATATAGGCAGGGCAGGTAACGCGTCCCAGGTCCACCGGCACGCCGCACATCGACAGGCGTCCCGGCACGCGCAGATTGTTCTCGAGATACATGTTGCGCAGGTACCAGGCCGCGAACGGACCAGGCAAGTTGGTGCTATCGGAATTCCAGTAAAGCAGATCGAAGGCAGGCGGCGCATTGCCCTTCAAGTACTTGTCGACGACGTAATTCCAGATCAGGTCATTCGGCCGCAACGCCGAGAACACACTGGAAAGCTCGCGTCCGGCCAACAGACCGCCCTGGCCGATCGTGCTCTCGCGCGTGGCCACACTCGCCTCGTCCACAAAGCACGCAAGATCGCCAGATTCCTCGAAATCCAGCAGCGTCGTCAGCAGCGTCAGGCTCTCGACCGGCAATTCGCCACGTGCAGCGGCCACCGCCAGTGCGCTGCTGGTCAGCGTGCCGCCGACGCAGAAACCGAGGATGTTCGGTTTCTCGCACTTGCTGACAGCCTGCACAACTTCCAGGGCTCGCAGCACGCCGTCTTCGATGTAGTCGTCCCAGCCGAGGCGCCCCTGAGCCTGCTGCGGATTGCGCCACGACACCAGGAAGGTGGTGATGCCCTGGGACACCGCGTACTGCACGAAGGAGTTCTCCGGCTGCAGATCGAGGATGTAGTACTTGTTGATGCATGGCGGCACGATCAGCAACGGCCGCTCGCAGACCTCAGCGGTCTGCGGCGCGTACTGGATCAACTGCATCACTTCGTTTTCAAAGATCACCGCGCCGGGCGTGACCGCAAGGTTGCGTCCAACCTCGAAAGCACTCTCGTCGGTCATCGCGATGCGGCCCTTTTCGAGGTCCGCGATCATGTTCAGGATGCCGCGCGTGATGCTCTCACCCTTGCTGGCGATCGCCTTTTCGACAAACTCGGGATTGGTCGCCGCAAAGTTCGCTGGGCTCATCGCATCGACGTACTGACGGACGAGAAACTGCAGGCGACTCTTCGCCTGCTTGTCTGCCACCGGCAATACGTCGGCCGCACGCGTCAGGAATGCGGCATTCAGCAGATAAGCCTGACGCATGTAATCGAACATGGGGCTGCCAGCCCATGCGGGGGCCGCAAAACGACGGTCGGCGTCGTGCGGCACCACCGGCGTATAAGGCTCGTCAGGCTTGCGCTGAACCAGGCCGGCCCACAAACGCGCATGCTGCTCGGCAATCTCCTGCTGAAGCTTCGCGAGGGGCTGAGAATCGGCTGTCGCCGCTTCAAGCGGCGCGATATTGATCCCGGCCTGTTTCAGCATTTCTTGCTGGCGCGAGGCAAAATCGAACAAGCCCTGCATCATGCCCTGCCCGGCCTTGAGCCAGACAGAGGCATCGAAAGCTGGCTGCTCACTGGAAACCGACATTGTGTTCTCCACGTCAAAATGCTCGCCGCTCACCGCACGCCAGGGCCTTGTCACAGCCCAAGCAGCCAGATTTGGCGCGGGTTTCGACTGATTTTTGCACCGCACAAAACTTCCGGTCAAGCACTACACTGCGCCGGGATGCACCACACGAACGCCCAACACAAGCATGTATATCGCCGCAATCGCCTGGATTTACGTCGCGCTGATGGCCGCCATCGGCGCTCAATCCGTTATCGGCGGTGTGATGACCTTTCTTGGTTTCACGCTCCCGCTGGCCCTGTTTCTCTGGCTCGCGGGCACTGGCGCCCGACGCCGCAGACAGGCGGAACGGGAGGCTCAGGCAGAAACGCTCACCCCGCCGAACGATCCCCCGCAATCCAGATGAACGCCCCCATCCGGCCGCACGCCCCATCACGCCGGTAGGAAAAGAATCGTGCCGGATCACTCACGGTGCACACGCCCCCGCCAAACACCGCGTCAGCCCCCAAGCCGGCCCGGCGGAGTCGCGCACGGGCAAGCCCGAAGATATCCGCAAACCAGCGATCTCCTGTCCCTGATCTGAAGCACCCTGCGTCGTCCCCTGCCCTTGACACAAACGCATCGCGAACCTCAGGCCCCACCGCGAATGAGTCGGGCCCGATCGCCGGCCCAAGCCAGGCGATGACGTCGGATACAGGCACACCCATCTTCGCCAGTGTCGCCTCCAGCACGCCGTCCAGCAGCCCACGCCAGCCCGCATGGGCCGCGGCCACCACTGTTCCAGCCCGGTTACAGAAGATGACCGGCAAGCAGTCGGCGACCATCACCACACATGGCACATCCGGCACTGCAACAAAAGCCGCATCGGCCCTGCGCTCGGCCGGCAAGGCCGCATCCACCACGGTCACGCCATGCACCTGCTCCAGCCAACAGGGTTCTGCGGGCAGCAAGGCTCTCACCCGTGCCCGGTTGGCGCTGACGGCGGCCGGATCATCCCCGACATGCGTCCCCAAGTTGAGATCAGCGTAGGGCGCGAGGCTGACGCCTCCCTTGCGGGTCGTGAAGATCGCACGTACCGAGGGCGGCGCAGGCCAGTCCGGGATGATCCAGTCATTCATGGCTGGACTCCGCACGCAGTGTTTCCACCAGAGCGGCGAAATCATCGGGCAGCGGCGCTTCCCAGCTCATCGCTTCACCCGTGCGGGGATGGATCAATCCGAGCTTCCAGGCATGCAATGCTTGCCGATGAAACTCGGGCGCGCCACGTCCGCCACCATAGAGCGTGTCGCCGACCAGCGGATGCCCGAGGTGAGCCATATGGACGCGAATCTGATGCGTACGCCCAGTCTCCAGGCTGCATTCCACCAGCGTGCATCGCGCAAAGCGCTCGCGCACCGTGACCTGGGTACGTGCTTCCCGCGCACCCGGCACGACGGCCATGCGCGTGCGTTGCGTTGGGTGGCGGCCAATCGGTGCATCGACCAGCGTGTTACGGGGCAGCACACCACGCGCCAGGGCAACGTACTGCCGTTTCACCGTCCGCGCCTGCAGTTGCCGAACCAGATCAGTCTGCGCGAGCAGGGTACGCGCGACGACCATCAGGCCGCTCGTATCCTTGTCCAGACGATGCACGATGCCGGCCCGCGGCAATTGGCTCGCCTCAGGCACGTGATGCAGCAGCGCATTGAGCAGCGTGCCGCTCCAGTTGCCGCTGCCAGGATGCACAACCAGCCCGGCGGACTTGTTGATGACGAGGATATCGGCATCCTCGAACACAATTGATAACGCAATATTTTCAGGGCTCGCGGCCACCACATCGAGGGGCGGCGGCTCGGTCAATTCGAGCCGTTCCGAACCGCGAAGCTTGCGTTTCGGGTCGTCGACCAGGACCCCGTCAACAGTCAGGCGCCCGTCGCGGATCCAGGCCTGGAGCCGATTGCGGGAATGTTCGGGGACGAGACGCGCGAGCGCCTGGTCGAGCCGGCTACCTGCCTCGGCATCCGGCACGCACAGCTGTCGAACCGATGACGCGTCGGGGTCGAGCTCGTCGCATCCGTTATAATCGTCGCTTTGTTCACTCACGGGTGCTTTGATGCCGTTTTTGCGAGCGCGTAGTGTAGCCGCAAGCCTGCTGCTTTCGGTTTCGATCGCCGGTTGCTCCACAGTGAGCTCCTGGTTTGAATCGGACAAGGGCGGCAAGATCGACCAGCGCCCCGCCGAAGAGATTTACGCCGACGCGAAGGACAACCTGGAATCGGGGTCCTACGACCGCGCGGTGAAGCTTTTCGAGCAACTGGAAGCCAAGTACCCCTATGGCCGCTATGCCCAGCAGGCACAGCTCGAAATCGCGTATGCGTACTACCGTGCCCAGGATCCGGCACAAGCCTCGGCGGCCATCGACCGCTTCATCAAGCTGCATCCGAATCACCCGAACGTCGATTACGCCTACTACCTGAAAGGCCTGATCACCTTCAATGAGGATCAGGGCTTCGTCGGCCTGATCGGCCAGCAGGATCTGACCGAGCGAGACCCGAAAGCTGCGCTCGATTCGTTCCAGGCGTTCAAGGAGCTTGCGACGCGCTTCCCGGATAGCCGCTATGCGGAGGACGCCAAGGTTCGCATGGCCTATCTGGTCAACGCGCTGGCAAAACACGAGATCAGCGTCGCACGCTACTACCAGAACCGCAACGCATTCCTCGCAGCGGCCAACCGGGCACAGACGACGATCAAGAATTTCCCGAATTCGCCCTCAGTCGAAGACGCGCTGGCGATCATGATCTTCAGCTACGACAAGCTGGGGATGAAGGACTTGGCGGCGGACACCCGCCGCGTGCTGGCACTCAACTATCCACAAAGCCGCTACAACAAGGACGCGAGTCCCGATGCGCGGCCGTGGTGGAAGATCTGGTAAGCGCCTGAGCTGATGGACGAGGCGGTCCTCCGATCGCTCGTTCGCTGGCCGAATGTGCCGGCCTGCTACGGCTGGTTGTCGCTGGATCGCGGCGGCCGCTGGCGTTTGCAGGGCGAAGTCGTGCGCCATCGCGGCTTGGCGGAATTCATCGGCCGCAACTATCAACACGATGATGAGGGGCGCTGGTTCTTCCAGAACGGCCCGCAGCGCGTATACGTCACCCTTGATTACACGCCGTGGGTGTTTGGCTGGAATGCCGCGACACCGCAGCGACTGATCAGCCATACCGGCCACACTGCAAGCGCGTGCGCAGCGTTTATCGACGAACATGGCGCACTGCTCGTCGACACCGACATTGGTGTCGGGCTCATCGCCAGCCAGGATCTTGTCGCACTCGCCGATCAACTCCGGCTCGGTGCCGACCTTCAACACGGCGAGCTCGCGTTGGGCGAACGAACCGTCTCCGTCAATCCGATTCAGGCGGCCGACGTGGCCGCCCGCTTCGGCTTCACAACCAACCCCGAGCCGATCGCCTGACGGCGTTCAACGACGCCCGATCCACGCCTCGCGCAGCGCAGCCACCGGTTTGCCGGCGCGCTTGTCTTCTGCCAACTTGGCCTTCACCGTAGGCGGCGGCGCCAACTGCAGGCGAGTCTCAAACAGTTCATCGCGGCGGAAGGCGTGCACTGACACGGTGGCGCCGGCTTGCATGCGGGCGAGGCGCGCATCGAGCCCACCGGCCTTGACCCGCAGCCCATCGAGCGCCACCAGCAAATCCCCAGCCGACAGCCCCGCTGCATGCGCGGGGCCATCCGTGAAGACCTGCGCGAGCTTGATCGACTCACCCTCGCTCGCCACTTTCGCGCCGATCGACGGCAACTCGCCATCCGCCTCCCAAGTCAGGCTTACACCGAGCGCCCGCAGCAGCTTGCTCAACGGTAGATCCTCGCAGCCCTCTGTCGCCTGACGCAGCAGTCGAGATACATCGACGCCGGTCGCGTCCCGAATCAGCGCAGGCAGCGCGGCCTCAGGCACGCCAGAGCCGTCGCCGAACCGTGCCCAGAGCAGGCGCATCACATCATCGAGCGACTTCTCGCCGCCGCTCTTCGCGCGCAAAGCCAGATCAAGCGCCAGCGCCACCAGCGAGCCCTTGGCGTAGTAGCTGACGATCGCATTCGGTGCGTTCTCGTCCTGGCGGTAGTACTTGATCCAGGCGTCGAAAGACGAGTCCGCCACCGATTGCAGCGTGCGCCCGGCGCCGCGCTGAACCGCAGAGATCGTCTTCGCCAGCATGCCGAGATACTCGTCACGCGTGATCAGCCCCGCCCGCACCAGCGCGAGGTCGTCGTAGTACGAGGTGAAGCCCTCAAACAACCAGAGCAACCGTGTGTAGTTCTCCTGCTGGAGGTCGTAGGGTGCGAAGGCGGCCGGCTTGATGCGCTTGACGTTCCAGGCGTGGAAGTACTCGTGGCTGCACAGGCCGAGGAAGCCCCGATACGCCTCAGTCGTCGCCTTCATGCCGACGAAGGGCAGATCGCTCCGCGACGCCAGCAAGGCCGTCGAATCCCGATGCTCGAGACCACCGTAGCCGTCGCCGACCACGGTCAGCATGAAGAGGTAGCGGCCGAACGGCGGCGGTGCGTCGCCGAACAACGCGCACTGGGCCTCACAGGCCTTCGCAAGATCTGCCATCAGCCGTTCGAGATCGCAGTCATGCCGGCCGTTGATCGCGAAGTCGTGGGCTACGCCGCGCACATCGAAACTCGCCCAGGTCAGACGCCCCATCTCGACCGGGTGGTCGATCAGCGCGTCGTAGTCGGCGGCCACGTACCAGCCAAAACCGCGACGCTTCGCCGCACCGCGCCCGCTGGCTTCAGGCAGCGTCGTGGCCACAGTCCAATCGCGCACACCCGCCGGCGGGTCGATCCGCACGCGGTGCGGTAGCGCTTCACGACCCAGGACACGCAGGAAGACCTGTGTGCCATTGAAGAACCCATGGCTCTGATCCAGATGCGCGCAACGCACCGACAAATCCCATGCGTAGACGGCGTAACGTAGCCGCACCGACTTCGCGCCGCCCGGCACTCGGCCGAGCACCCAGGTGTGTTTGTCGCACTTCTCGATTGCTGCCGGTTCGCCATCGACCTCGGCTTTCAACCACACGATGTTGCGTGCGAACTCGCGCACCATGTAGCTCCCGGGAATCCAGGCCGGCAGTACGAACTGCATGCCGGATTCCGGGGCGTCCGCTTCCAGTGTCACCTCGAAGAGGTGCGCAGCCGGATCAACCGGCGTAATCGTGTAGCGGATATCGTGATGCACGCTCATGCGCAACGTCCTCAGGGCTTGCCGTTGATGCGATTGAAGAAGGCCCGGTTGTCGGGCTTGCGGCCGAGGAACTGCGTGACCAGTTCGGTCGGGGGAACCTCACCACCGCGTTCCAGGATGGTGCTGCGATAACGGGCGCCAACCTTGACGTCCATTGCGTCCTTGCCGAAGGCCGTCAGCATGTCCAGGCCCAACGCCATCGCCCACATGTAGCCGTAGTAGCCCGCCGCATAACCACCGAGCAGGTGGCCGAAGTTGGCCGGCTGCAGCGTGCCCTCAACGGTGCCAAGCGGGGTCTCTGCCTCCATCGCACGCCATACCGACTGGGCCTCACCCGGCTTGGCGCTGGCCAGCGCCATGTCGTAGCGTGAATAGAAATTCTGCCGTGCAAACCAGATGCCCTTGCCAAAGCGGCTCGCGGCTTCAAGTCGGGCGATCAACTTGGCATCCAGCGGCTTGCACGTCGGACACACCGCGCTGAAGCGGCGTGTGACTTCGGGCCGCCACGGCCATTCCTGGAACATCATCGACGGCGCTTCGACGAAATCGCGCCGAACTGAGGTGCCGGCATCCATCGCATAGCGGGTTTGCGACAACACGCCGTGCAGGATGTGGCCGAACTCGTGGAACAGGGTTTCCACTTCGTCCTGGCTGAATCCCTCGCGCGAGAAGTTGCTCACCATCACGGAAATCGGCGTCGAGCCCGCGGCCGTGCTGACCTGACGCACCGGGAACGCGGCAGCGTGCTTGTACTTGCCTTCACGCGGGAACAGATCGAGGTAGAAGCTCGACAGGTAACGCCCGCTCTTCGCATCGATTACATCGTAGGGGCGCACATCCTTGTGCCACACCGGCAAGGTGCTGTTGGCCTTGAAACGCAGGCCGTACAGCCGGCTGCTGACATCGAGCAGCCAGGCCACCGTCGGCTCGGTCGGGAACTGCGCGCGAACCCGCTGCGGATCGACGCTGAAGCGCTCGCGCTTGACGAGGTTGTCGTAGAAATCGACGTCCCAACGCTTCAGTTCGGCATCCGGCTGGCCGGTCAGCTTGCGCTTTGCATCACGCAGCACCGCGATGTCCGAACGCTCCACCGGCGCAACAGCGGCCTGCATCTCGGCGAGGAAACGATCAACCGTTTCCGGCGTACCTGCCATGCGGGTACGCAACTGCCACGCGGCGTAACTGGGCAGGCCGAAGAGGCCCGCAATCTCGGTACGCAGACCATCCACTTCGTTGAGGATCGCAAGGTTGCGCTCGCCACCGCGCCGGAAGAACTCGATGTAGAAACGCTTCCGGGTGTCCTCGTTCTTCGCGTTCTGCAGGATCGCATCGCGATCCGGATAATCCAGCCCGATCTGATACTCGCCCTGCTCGTTCTTCTTGGCGGATTCCAGGTAGGCCGCAGGCACACCGTCCAGCTCGGCGGCAGTGAAGCTGACGCGAGTCGTTACGTCGCGCACGTTGCGATTGAACTCCTGTGCGAGCAATTCGATCCGTTCGAAGATCGTGCGCAGCCGCTCGCGGCGCGCGGGGTCGAGCCCGATGCCGCGGTCTTCGAAGTCCTCGAGGATGCGGCTGAGGGCATTGCGCTCGATTGCGTCCTGACCCTGCGCAGCCTTGATCACGCGAAACAGGGCTTCGCTCTGCAGGTATTCGTTGTCGAACGCAGCCAGCTTCAGCGTGCAGGCCTCGGAGGCGGTACGCACCGCCGCCTCGGGATGCGTCTCCGCGGCAAGCGACAAGGGCCCAACCAGCGCATATTCATCGAGCGCCATTCGATTCCAGCCATTCAACACGCTCGCGGCGGAAAGCTTGCCGGGCGGGATCGCCTCAAGCGCTTTCACTTGCGCGCGCAGCGAGGCCAGCACCTCGTCACAGCGCTGCGGAATCTGCTCCGCGCCGGGGATGCTGATCGCACCCTGCATGGCCTGCGCCTCTGCCGCATAGGCCGGCAGTGCCGCACTCGTACCCAACAACAGACCCACACAGGCAAGACTCTTCCGCATTGCATGCTCCCGGTTCAACGCAGCCAACAGTTGCAGCTGCCGTGACGTGTCAAAGTGACCGATCATGCCGTTGCGGCGCAGCACCAGCGTTCGCGAGCGCGGCAGCCGCATGCGAATAGGCGACGCGCGGGCGCGCCAGCGTCGCCCGCGTCGCGCCCGGCCTATACTCGCGCCGATACTGCTGCCATGCGCCCGCCCAATGATCGACTGGCTTGACCCGCGTCGCCCTGCCTTTCCGCCGTTTCACCGCGCACTACGCGAGCCGAACGGCCTGCTCGCGGCTGGCGGGCAACTCGCACCGGACTGGCTGCTCGCGGCATACCGCCGCGGCATTTTTCCGTGGTTCTCGCCGGGCGACCCGATCCTCTGGTGGAGCCCCGATCCGCGCATGGTGCTGCTCCCGCGTGAATTCAAGTACTCCCGCTCGCTGCGCAAGACCTTGCGCCGCGGTGTCTTCGAAATCCGCTGCGACACCGCATTTGCACAGGTCATTGCCGCCTGCGCCGCCCCGCGTGAACCGGGCGGCGGCACCTGGATCACCGACGAGATGCGCGCCGCCTACTGCGAAATGCATGAACTCGGCTGGGCGCACAGCGTCGAAAGCTGGCAGGGCGACGAGCTGGTCGGTGGGCTTTACGGCATGGCCATTGGCAAGGTGTTCTTCGGTGAATCCATGTTCGCCCGCCGAACCGATGCCTCCAAGGCAGCCCTCGCCCATCTGGTGCGCGACCTTGAACGCCGCGATTTCAAGGTGATAGATTGCCAGATGAACACCGCGCATCTGGCCTCGCTTGGCGGTAGAGAGGTTCCGCGTGGCGAGTTCGTCGCATTGCTGGACGCCCACGCGGCCGACGCGCAGCCTGCCCGCTGGCTGCGCACGCAAATGCAGGACATTGACTGGGGGGACATGCAAACATGACTTTGCTGAAAGACCTGCCCTACGCGTTTCTGCAGTTCTACGCCACGGCGCCCTACGCCTGCTCCTACCTGCCCGACCGCATCGCACGTTCGCAGGTTGCTACGCCGGGCCACATGATCGACACGCCGCTCTACAGCGACTTGCTGCGCAATGGCTTTCGCCGCAGCGGCGTCTTCACCTACCGGCCGCATTGCGATACCTGCCGCGCCTGCGTACCGGTGCGGGTCCCGGTTGATCGCTTCCTGCCAGCACGCAGCCAGCGCCGGGCCGCCCAACGGAATGCCGGCTTGGTCGCTGCCGAGCACGCACTGGTGTTCAACGAGGAGCACTACGACCTCTACCAGCGCTACCAGGCAAGCCGCCACGCCGGTGGCGGCATGGACCAGGATAGCCGCGAGCAGTACTCGCATTTTCTGCTGCAAAGCCACATCGACACGCGACTGATCGAGTTTCGCGAGGCCGGTGTGCTGCGCATGGTCAGCATCGTTGACTGCCTCACCGACGGGCTGTCGAGCGTCTACACCTTTTACGACCCGGACCTCGAATCGGCGAGCCTCGGCACGTTCGCGATCCTGTGGCAGATCGACGCCTGCCGACGTGCCGGCCTACCCTACCTCTACCTGGGCTACTGGATTCGTGACAGTCGAAAGATGAACTACAAGTCGCGCTTCCGCCCGCTTGAAGGGCGCGTCGACGGCCTCTGGCGCGAACTCACCGACAGCGATTTCGAAACGCTAGGCTGAGCCCCAAGGGCGCCTGCGGACACCATGACGATGAACCGCCTTCCCGCAGCATTGATCGAAACGCTCGAGCACATGTTGCCGGGTCGCGTCAGCGTCGCGCAGGCGGTGCGCGAGCATCACGGCCGCGATGAGTCGCACTTCCCGCCTGCCCTGCCGGACGCTGTGGTGTTCCCGCATACGACTGACGAAGTCGCGGCGATCGCACGCGCCTGCCATGCGGCCGGCGTGCCGATGATTCCGTTTGGCGCCGGCTCCTCGCTGGAAGGTCATGTGCTCGCGGTACGAGGCGGGGTGTGCATCGATCTCACACAGATGAACCGTATCGTCACCCTGCACGCAGAGGACTTCGATGTCACCGTGCAACCAGGCGTCACCCGCAAGCAGCTGAACGCCGAAATCCGCGATAGCGGGCTGTTCTTTCCGATCGATCCGGGGGCCGATGCGACGCTGGGCGGCATGGCCGCGACCCGCGCATCCGGCACGAATGCGGTGCGCTACGGCACGATGCGCGAGAACCTGCTCGGCGCCACCGCCGTGCTGGCCGATGGCCGCGTCCTTCGCACCGGAGGGCGCGCGCGCAAGAGCGCGGCCGGTTACGACCTTGCGCGCCTCATGGTCGGCTCCGAAGGTACGCTGGGCATCATCACCGAGCTCACGTTGAAGCTCTACCCGGTGCCCGAAGCCATCGCCGCCGCCGTGTGCTGTTTTCCGAGCGTGCATGACGCGGTGCGCTGCGTGATCCAGACGATCCAGCTCGGCGTACCAATCGCGCGCATCGAGCTGCTGGACACGCTGTCGGTTCAGGCGATCAACGCCTACAGCAAGACCGCGCTGCAAGAAGCGCCAACGCTGTTCTTCGAATTCCACGGCAGCGCTGCCGGCGTCGACGAACAGGCAAGTACGGTGCAAGCCGTATCAAAGGAGTTTGGCGGCACCGATTTTTCGTGGGCGAACCGGCCAGAAGACCGCAGCCGGCTATGGCAGGCGCGTCACGACGCCTACTTTGCATGCATCAACCTCAAACCTGGCTGGCGCTCACTGACGACTGATGTGTGCGTGCCGATCTCACAACTGTCGGACTGCATCGCCGCGACGCGAGACGATATCGAGGCTAACGGATTGATCGCCCCGATCCTCGGCCATGTCGGCGACGGCAACTTTCATGTGCTGGTGCTCACCGATCCGGCCAGCCCCGATGACAACGCGCGTGCCGAGGCGTTTCACGATCGCCTGGTGCGGCGCGCCTTGGCCCATGAAGGCACCTGCACCGGTGAGCACGGCATCGGCTTCGGCAAAGCGCAGTTCCTCGCGCTTGAGCACGGAGAAACGGCCGTATCAGTGATGCGAGCGATCAAGCAAGCACTCGACCCCTTGAATCTGCTCAACCCGGCGAAGGTCTTGCCGGAATGAAGAAACGGCGGGTTGCCCCGCCGTTGTTCGATCGAAACCCGTCGGTCATCTGCCGTTGCGGTGTTGCCGCCATGCAAGCAAGGCCAGCGCCGCGCCGAGCAAGCCGAGCGCAGCCGGCTCTGGCGTTTCGTACGGCTTATCGGTGATCTCGAAGTACACCTGGAACTCGTTGCTCAGGCCTTCCACGGTCGTGAAGCCAAGGCAGCCATTTGCCACACCCACGGCGCCACATGCGGCATTCGTCAGCACATCAACACCATCCACCCTGACCTTGGCGTTGTAGAGATCAGCACCGTACGCAAAGGTCTGATTGAAGGTCTTGTCGACCGGGTTGAAACCGGCGCCCGCCACATCAATCACAAAGATGTCGTTACACGGGATCGGGCTCGCCACTTCGCAGGAACCGTCGTTATCCGTTTCGAGGAAGTGGATCGCAAAAAGCAAAGCCGGCGCATCGAAACCCGGCAGATCCGGCACCAACGGATCCAGATTGACCATGTCGAACAAGGTCGCGCTGCGCAGCGATGGCGCATAGACCGGGAAGTTGTTGTGCACCACCTTGACGGTCGCCACTTCACCGCCGTTGGTCATCAGCGACCCGGTTTCACGGCCATTCGTCGCCGCACCGACCGACAGCGAGGATTGCCCGCCCGCGCTGGCCGGAATGCCCCAGGCGAGCTTCGAATACACATCGCCAACGGTTGAAAAATCAAACCCGCCGCCGCCCTGCAGACCAATGATGCCGTTCTCTGCGCTCAGGCGTGCGTTGGCCGCGCTGCCACTGATGCCCGCCGTGCCGCCGTAGGTATCCGTGTAGGCGATGAAGCCCGAGTCGATCGTGAAGCCCCATTCAGAGATCGCGGCGGACTGTGCCGGCGCTGCGGCGAGGCCAAAACCCGCAGCGGCGAGCGCCGCAATTGCTTGGTTCAGACGTCTCATGACACCCTCCTTTGACAACCAAAGGCGTTTGTCCTGAAACAAGCATCAGACGTACCCAGCCGCCAAGCAACTGAATCCCCGTTGCTTTTCTATGCACGCAGCCAGCGCGAGAAGCGATTTGTCAAATTCGCCGACTGCAGCAGATTCTTCGATGCGCGCCGTTAAAGCAACAAGGCACCCGACGGTGCCTTGTTGCTGGACCGATCGCGCTCAACGCGCGAAGTGGCAAGCCACCGTATGCGTTGAGGACATGGCGACGGAGGGCGGATAGTCCTGCCGGCATGCGTCGCCGGCTTTCGGGCAGCGCGGGTGGAAATGACAGCCCTGCGGCGGGTTCGACGGCGATGGCAAATCACCCTTCAGCGGCGGCAGTGCGCTTGCTTGCGCTTCACTCAGTTCCGCCCGCGGCACTGCCGCCAGCAGCGCCTGCGTGTAGGGGTGGCGCGGCGATTTGAGCACCTCTTCGGCGCTACCCTGCTCGACAATGCGGCCCAGATACATCACCGCCACTTCATGCGCGAGGTATTCGACGACGCCGATGTTGTGGGTGATGAACAGGTAAGCGAGGCCCAGCTCCGCCTGCAGTTCCTGCAGCAGATTCAGGATCTGCGCCTGCACCGACACATCCAGCGCCGAAGTCGGCTCGTCGCACACGATCAGCTGAGGCGACACCGCCAGCGCCCGTGCCACGGCGATACGCTGACGCTGGCCGCCGGAAAACTCGTGCGGGTAACGATCCGCCATCTCGGGCCGCAGACCAACCAGCCGCATGATTTCGAGGATGCGTTGCCGGCGTGCGTCGGCATCGCCACCGATGCCCAGCGCATCCATCCCCTCGTCGATGATCTCGGCCACACGCAAACGCGGGTTCAGCGAGCCGAACGGGTCCTGGAACACCATCTGCATCTTCGATCGCAGCGCACGCAGCGCCTTGCCATCGAGCCCGCCGAGATCGGCCCCGCCTAGCCGGGCACGACCGCCGGTGGGTTCGATCAAGCGAAGAATCGCCTTGCCGGCGGTGGTCTTGCCGCAACCCGATTCACCAACCAGCGCCAATGTGCGACCGGCGCGCAGCGTCAGGCTCACGCCGTCCACAGCCTTGACGTGGCCCACGGTGCGCTGGAAGACCCCACGCTTGATCGGGAAGTGCACCTGCAATTGCTCGACTTCAAGCAGTGTATCGCCACTGCGCGTAACCGGCTTTGCAACTTGCTCTGCCGCGCCCGAGCGCGCGGCCAGGCGCCCTGCCTCGACCGCATCGTAAAGGTGGCAACGCACCCGCTGCCCCTCGCCCAAGTCGTGCCACGCAGGCGCTTCGCCCCGACAACGGTCCCACGCGTGCGGGCACCGTTCGGCGAAACGGCAGCCAATGAAATCAGTGGTGAGCGGCGGCACCGAGCCCGGAATCGTCGCAAGTTTGCCGGCTTGGCGATGCCCCTCCGGCAGCGCCTCAAAAAGCTTCACCGAATAGGGGTGCGCCGGCTTGGCAAAGAAACGCTCACGCGGCGCTTCCTCGATCAAGTGGCCGGCGTACATCACGCCGATGCGATGCGCCATCTTGGCGACCACACCCAGGTCGTGCGTGATCAGCATCATCGCCATGCGCTGCTCGCGTTGCAGCGTCGCCATCAGATCGAGCACCTGCGCCTGGATTGTCACATCCAGCGCGGTCGTCGGTTCGTCAGCGATCAGGAGCTTCGGCTTGCCGGCAAGCGCCATCGCGATCATCACGCGCTGCTTCATGCCGCCCGAGAACTGGAACGGATATTCAGTCAGTCTGCGTTCCGGATCGGGGATACCGACCTGCTTCATCAACGCCACAGCCTCGGCGCGCGCCGCAGCACCTTTCAGGCCGCGGTGGATCGCCAGCACCTCGCCCAATTGCTGGCCGACCGTCAGCACCGCATTGAGGCTGGTGCCCGGCTCCTGGAAGATCATCGCGAGATCGCCGCCACGCACCCGGCGCATCTGCGCCTCGGTCAGGCTGCAGAGATCGCGCCCACCCATGCGCACCTCGCCACCGGCAACACGCCCCGCGGGCGGCAACAGCCGCATCAGCGAGAGTGCGGTCATCGACTTGCCGCAGCCGGATTCGCCGAGCAGCGCGAAGGTCTCACCGGCGCGGATTTCGAATGACACGCGATCGAGCGCGCGCACGACGCCCCGCTCGCTATCGATGTGCATCGAAAGCTCGCGCAGCGCGAGTACGGTTTCAACGGGGGCCTGACTCATTTTGCGGCTCCCAGGCGAAGGCGGCGGCGCGACGGCAAAGCACGCGGGTCAAACGCCTCGCGCACAGCATCGGCAAACAGGTTGGCGGCGAGCACCAGACTCACCATGAAGACAAAGGCTGCACTGATCGACCACCAGATCAGCGGATCGCGCGCGAGCTCGCCACGCGCCTTGTTGATCATCATGCCGAAGCTGATCGATGTCGGATCGACGCCCACACCGACGAACGACAGCACCGCTTCTGCGAGCACCAGGCCGGAAAAATCCAGCACCACGGTGATCAGCACGATGTGGAAGGCATTCGGCAGGATGTGGCGCAGCATGATGCGCAGGCTCGACACACCGAAGCAGCGCGCCGCCTGCACATAGTCGAGCTCGCGCAGCTTCAGGGTCTCGGCGCGGATCAGCCGGCACAGCGTGGTCCAGGAAATCGCGCCGATGATGGCGCACAGGGCCACCAGCTTGGCGTCGGCGCGCGATGCAGCGGTCGTAAACAGCGCCCCGTTGCGTTCGATCAGCATCGTCATCATCAGCGATGCGGCGGCAATCAACAGCACATAGGGGATCGAACTGATCACCGTGTAGATGTACTGGATCGTGTCGTCCACCCAACCACGGTAGTAGCCCGCGGCGAGCCCGAGGCCGATGCCAAGCGGCAGCACCACGAGCGTGGCCAGGGTGCCGATCATCAGCGCGACGCGCATCGCCTTGAGTGTCTGGTAGAGCACGTCGTTGCCGGTCGCATCGGTGCCGAACACATGGTAGTGGCCCGACAGGATGCCGAGCACGCCCGCAAGAACCAGCACGAACAGCAACGCCCAGGCAAAGCCGTCCCATGCAATCTGCGTGCCGCCGCGCAGCACTTCGTGTGCGGCCCGCGCAAGCGTCCAACCATGCCTACGCGCAACGCCCCGCACGATCGGGAGCATAGCCAGCAGCCACAGAAGGCCGCCGAGCGCGGCGCCGCATGCGGCACGCACAGCAATGTCGCCGGCGCGCTCCGCCGGATCCTTGAGGTGCGCGCCGCCGAACTTGAGCCGTGGGTAGTCGCGGTATTGCTTGCCGTCCGGCGCTTCGAGCATCTGCTTTTCGAAGAAGTGCGTCGCGAATGGCGCGGAGTAGGTCTTCTCGCGGGTATCGCGCAGCGTTGAAAGCGCGACGTCCAACACCGACAGCACCTCGACCGAGTACTGCACCTTGGTCTGCGGCGCACCGTCCGGCTGGTCGAGCGCGGGGCGGTAATGGAAGGAATCGAGCACGGTTACCAGCAGGTAAGCCAGCAGGATCACCAACGCGGCCATCGCGCTGCGGTTCGCGAACACGGTGTGCCATGCGCGGCGCAGGTGCTCATGGCGAAACGCATAGGTAATGCCGGCCGCGAGCGCAGCAAGCAGAACCGCGAACAGCACGTCCGACCACAGGACAACAATCTGGAAATCTCTCATTGCAGTCGCACCCGCGGGTCAACCAGGGTGTAGGAAAGGTCGGTCAGGATCAGGCCCAGGATGTAGAGCAAGGCGCCGATGAACACCATGGCGCGGACGATGGCGAAGTCCTGCATCATGATCGCCTCGATCGTGAAGCTGCCCAGCCCCGGGATGCCGAAGAAGTCCTCACTGATCAGGCTGCCGAGGAACAGCGACGGAATCACCACAACGGTGCCTGTAAGGATCGGGATCATTGCGTTCTTCAACACATGGCGGAACAGCACTGCGCCCTCGGACAAGCCCTTGGCCCGCGCGGTACGCACGTAATCCTTGCCGATTTCTTCAAGGAAGATCGAGCGGTACCAACGCACGTTCGAGCCCAAGCCCGCCACCACGCCGACCAGCACGGGCAGCGCCAGAAAACGCATCGCATCCATGCCGCTCTGGTAACCGGAAATCGGCACAAGGCTCCATGCCCTGGCGACAATGAATTGACCGGCGATGATGTAGAACAGGCTGGAGATCGACATCAGCAGAACGCAGGCAATCACGCCGGAGTAGTCGAGCCAGGTCGCACGGAAGAACGCCAACACCATTGCCGCGACGACTGCAACAAAAAGGCCAATCAAGAAGACCGGAAGTGCCAGCGCGAGCGACGGCCACATGCGCGCAGACAGCTCATGGTTGATGTCGCGCCCGAGGTCACTCTTGCCGAAATCGAGCAGGAACATGCGGGCGGATTTCTGCACGAAGATGGTGTCGGTAAACCGCGCCGAGCCCTCCGCGTCGTGGTTGTAGAACAGCGGCTTGTTGTAGCCGTGATCCGCCTTCCAGCGTTCGATTGCCTCCTGCGTCACGCGTTTGGCGCCCAGTTGTGCACGCGCCATGTCGTCAGGGCTGCTGACGATGAAGAACAAAGCAAAGACGAGCAGATTGACGCCCAGCAAAGTGGGCAAGGCCCACAGCAGGCGCCGGATGAGGTAAGCAATCATTGGGCAGCCTCCGAGCGGGCCGTTTGGGCTTCATGGCGGCGGTAGTGGCGCACGCTGAGCACAGCGAGCGCAGCGATTGCCGCGAACAGCAGCGCCAACGGCCACAGCTGTGGGCGATTCCACTGTGCCGACAGCGCATTGCGTTTCGCAACGTCGAGCGAGAGGTACTTGCGATTGGTGTGCAGCATGCGCACCGGCATCGAGTTACGCAGCCAACTGTGTGAGAGCTCGAAGGCCTCGTTGTGCCAGCCGGCCAGCACCGGCGCATCGCGCCTCACCAGATCGGCCATCTTGTCGATGATTGGCTGCCGGTCTGCAGTCACGTCCATGCCACGGAATTGCTCAAACAGCTTGTCGAACTCCGGATTGTTGTAGTTCGTGACGTTCTCACCCTGGTATTTCGCCTTGCTGTTCTTGCTGTAGAAGAGGAAGAGGAAGTTTTCCGGATCGGGGTAGTCCGCGTTCCAGCCCCAGAACGAGAGCTGAGCCGCGCCCTTGCGGTGCATTTCCTGCCAGCGGTTCCACTCTGTCAGTCGCGGCACCAGCTGGATGTCGATGCGCTTCATCTGCTTGATGACGATCTCCAACTGCTCGCGCTTGAATACGTCGTAGACGTCGAGGTTGATGACCAACGGTTCGCCCGTTTTTTCGTCGCGTCCGTTCGGATAGCCCGCCTCGGCCAGCAAGCGCTTGGCCTCGTCGATCGAGCGCAACTTGGGGCGACCGTTCTTCCAGGTGAAGGCATAGGGGTTGATGCCCGCCTCGCCTGTCTTGTAGCCGGCGATCCCCGGCGGAATCGGTCCCTGCATGGGAATGCCGAGGCCGTTCTTCATGATCGACAGGTACTCCTCCATGTCGAACGCGATCGCCATCGCCTGGCGTACCTTGCGGGCACGCTCACGCGCCTGCGGCGTCGACCCGCCATCGCCGATCAGCGGGTCGAGCATGTTCACGAAGAAGTACTCGGTGGCCGGTTCGATCTCGGTCTTCAGCGTGATGCCCTGCTTCTTCATCGCATCAGATAGCGAGAGCCCACCGCCCTGCATCTGCAGCGCGGTATCGAAACTCGCCATCGTCTTGAAGCGAGTCGAGGCATAGAAGTCGTAATAGCCCTGCAGGAACTTGTTCCAGAACGGCGTCGCCTCTTTCTCGTAGACGAACTTCACGCCGTCGATCATCGGCAGACGCTTGCCGCAATCGTCGAGCAAGCCGCGCTCCTTGTCGCCGGGCGCGCCTTCGCACGGGTATGTCTGATCGCGGAAGTTCGGATTCCGCTCCATCAGGATCTCGCGCAGCGGGCGATTTCGCGTGAGCATGAACGGGCCGGTTCCGATCGGCCACATGTCGAGCGTCAGTTCGCGCTTGGCCATGCCCGGCTGAGCGTAGAACTTCTCCGCCTCCCAAGGCATCGGCGCCGAGAACGGCATCGCAAGCCAGTAGATGAACTGCGGATACTTGCCCTTCAGGCGAATCCGCAGCGTGTGCGGATCAGGCGTCTCAACGCCGGCCAAAGGGTACTTGCGCAGATCGATCCAGCCATCCGGGTCCGCCTTGCCGGCCTTCACGTCGGCTTCCAACTGGGCAATCAGCTCATCAAAACCAAGGATCTGCTTGAATAGCTCGAGCGAGGGGGATTCCAGCTTCGGACGCGCAATCCGCTTGATGCCGTAGGCGAAGTCCTCCGACACCAGCTCACGCGTGCCGGTGAACTCGAAATCGGTGATCTGCGAACGCCCGCCCAGCTTCGCATCGTCGAGCCCCTCATACCGCAGCTTGCCGGCGCCATCACGCGCCAAGGCCGGATGGGGCTGGAAGCGCACCCCCGACTTCAACGGTATTTCGTAGACGCTTTGTGCGATGTCGGCTGCCGGGGCGTCCGTTGGCAGCGGTTGGCCCTGTTTGTCGAGGTAACTGACCTTCGGCATCGCGGCAGCAAGCCCCGGCTGCAACTCGAACGGGCGCTTGAGGTAATGAAATTCGTAGAGCGTCTCGTAGATCGAGTAGGTAAACCACGCTTCGTCTTCGACGTAGGACTGCACCGGATCAAAGTGTTTCGGGCGCGAATTGAACTCTTCGTGCAGGAAGCGCTTTTCTCGCTCAGCCGCAGGATATGGGCTGTTCCACACCTCATCACAACCGGTCAGGACGAGCGCCGCGCCCATCAGCAACGCCGCCAGATAGCCCAGCTTTGTCGCGATCATGACGACGCGATCCATCGCGGCGCCGACCCGGCATCAAGACTCATCCGAATCGCGCGATCCCGCGCTACAGCATCCAACATCGGTTCAAACATCAGACACGAATCCAGTAAAAGTTTCGGGTTTAGCAGCATTCATGCCAAAGCAGCCATCCGACGACCTGGACACACCCTGCTCTTCACGACTCACGCAATACATCGAACTTCCAGTCGCATTCCGCGCAACATTCACCGCATATCAATCGACAAGCGCCGCCTAGGTCGCAAGCAATGCCGCGCGCCACATCCCAAGCCTGACACCTCCAGGCAAGCAACTTGGCACCACCACGGTGCCAACAACGCGGCCCGCCACACTGCAATGACGCGGCGGACGTTACCGGGCTGCCGACTTGAGCGCTTGTTGCCAGGCGCCCGAAACTTTCCTGCTGGCGGCACAAAAGAAAACGGCATCCAGGCCAAGGCCCGAATGCCGTTTTCTTGCATGCAGAGCGCCCGGCAAGCCGGGCGCTTCAGCAATCAGTGCTGGTGACCACCTGCGCCGTGCACATGACCATGCGAAATCTCTTCCGCCGTCGCCATACGCACTTCCGCCACCGTCACGTCGAACACCAACGCGGTGCCAGCGAGCGGGTGATTGCCATCCACCACGACCTTGCCCTCGGCGATATCGGTCACGCGGAAAAGCATGTCCTCTTCACCGTCTTCACCGACGCGCTCGAACGCCATGCCGATCTCGATGTTGTCCGGGAACAGGTCGGCCGGCTCGATCATGACCAGGCTTTCGTCGTAATCGCCAAACGCATCTTCCGGCTGAAGCTTGACGACGATCTTCTCGCCAACCGACTTGCCATGCAGCGCCTCTTCCAGGTGCGGGAAGATGGCGTCGTAGCCACCATGCAGATAGACCAGCGGGTTCTTGCCGTCGTCGATCATGTTGCCGTCCGGGTCATGAACGGTGTAGTTCAGGGTCACGACGGCGTTCTTTACGATTTCCATTAGTTGTTCCTTGCTATTTCTTTAACGAGCTTGAGTACTTCGGCTGCGTGCCCACGTAGCTGAACGTCATCAATGAGGTGACGCACAACACCGGCGCGATCGATCAGGATGGTTGTGCGGCGCACGGTATCGCGCTCACAGCCCTCACGTCGGTGCAGCACCCCATAGAGTCGGCACACTTCCAGGTCGGGATCGGACAGCAGGCGGATCGAAATCCCATGCTCATCGCGAAACGCGGCGTGCGTCAGGCAATCGTCCGGACTGATCCCGATGACGGCCGCCCCTTCACGGATGAAGTCGTCTTCGTGGTCGCTGAATTCAATCGCCTGCCGCGTACAGGCAGGTGTTCCATCACGAGGGTAGAAGCACAGCACGACCACGCCACGCTGCGTCGCATCACGCAGGTCGAAAGTCTCCATGTCCGCATCGGGCAGCACAAAGTGCGGCGCGACGCAGCCCGGAGCCAATGCTGTGCCTCCCGGGTGTGGGCCGGATTCTACCGGAAGTCGATCTGCCCCGACGCCGCACTCCATGCCGCACCTCCTGCGCCATGCGCCCGCAAGTCCACTAGGATTAGATCAAGCCACGCTGCACCACAAGCATCCGACATCAGGAGGTCTCATGGTTCGCACGTCCCGCGCAATGCAACTGCAACACCCGAATCAAGCGCTCGTCGAAATCGAACGCGCTGTGCCGCAGCCAGCATACGGCCAACTGCTCCTTCGCGTCGAAGCCTGTGGCGTTTGTCGCACAGATCTCCACTTGGTCGACGGCGAACTGCCGCAAGCGCACACGCCCATCGTACCGGGACACGAGATCGTCGCGCGAGTGGAGGCTGTCGGGGCAGGCGTTGGCGGCTTCAGTCGCGGCCAGCGCGTTGGCGTGCCCTGGCTTGGCTGGACATGTGGCCGATGCGCGTATTGCGTGAGCGGCCGCGAGAACCTGTGCGATCAGGCGCGCTTCACCGGATGCCAGATCGACGGCGGTTATGCGGAACACTGCGTCGCCGACGCGCGATACTGTTTCGCGCTGCCGGATGGCGTCGACGCCGCCTCCTTGGCGCCGCTGCTGTGTGCAGGCCTGATCGGCTACCGCGCGCTCAGCATGGCCGGCAGCGGCACACGAATCGGGCTCTACGGATTCGGTGCGGCGGCCCACATCGTCGCCCAGGTGGCACGCCAGCAAGGCCGCGAGGTGTATGCATTCACCCGGCCGGACGATCACGAAAGCCAACAATTCGCGCGTTCGCTCGGTGCGGTGTGGGCGGGAAATTCGGACGTGGCCGCGCCCGAGCAACTCGACGCGGCGCTGATCTTCGCTCCGGTCGGCACGCTGGTGCCCAAGGCACTCGCAGCGCTTCGCAAAGGCGGTGTGGTGGTCTGTGCCGGCATCCACATGAGCGACATTCCGGGCTTTCCCTACGCAGCACTTTGGGGCGAACGTCAGATCCGCTCCGTCGCCAACCTCACCCGTCAGGATGGCACCGCATTCCTTGAACTCATGCGCCAGCATCCGGTGCATACCGAGGTCACACGCTTTCCGCTTGCACGCGCAAACCACGCCCTCGCACAGCTACGCAACGGCAAGCTGCAGGGCGCAGCCGTCCTGATCCCCTGAGCTCGCTTGCGCAACAGCTGTTTCTGTACAAAAATACAGTCATGACGCACGCATCCGACCTTACCCCTCGCCAGGCCGAAATCCTCGACCTGATTCGGCGCACCGTTAGAACAGAGGGCCGCCCTCCGACACGGATCGAAATCTGTGAGGCTTTCGGCTTCCGCTCTCCCAATGCTGCGGAAGAACACCTGAAGGCACTGGTCCGAAAAGGCGCGATCGCGATGGAAGAAGGGCGAGCACGGGGTATCCGCCTGCTTGAAGAAACGGGCCTGCCGGTGGTGGGCCGCGTCGCAGCGGGCAGCCCGATTCTTGCCAGCGAAAACCTCGAACAGCGCCTCGATGTGGATCCCGCGATGTTTGCACCTGCGGCCGACTATCTGCTGCGGGTCAAGGGGCTATCGATGCGCGATGCAGGCATTCTTGATGGCGATCTGATCGCGGTTCATCGCACGCCGGAGGCCCGCAATGGCCAGATCGTGGTTGCGCGGCTCGGCGACGACGTCACCGTGAAACGGCTGGAGCGTCGCGGCAGCAGTATCCGCTTGCTGGCCGAGAACCCGGACTTCGCGCCAATCGAACCCCACCCTGACGAGTTTCAGTTGGAAGGCATTGTCGTTGGCCTGATCCGCAACGGCTTCCATTGATCAGCACCGTGCCCAGCCCTTTGCCCCTGAGCGATGGCGAGCGTTTGCTTGCCCGCAGCCGCCGTTTTTTCTTGCTGACTCTGGTCTTGGCGATCCCGACCGCACTGCTCGGTTGGCAGCTCTTGCCAACCTGGTCCCACATCGCAGCGCTCGAAGGCGCTGCGTTCCTTGCGGCAGCCACCGCATTCGGACTCGGCCTCATCGTGCTACCGCTCGGCACTATCGCCAGCCTCGTTGCAGCGCTTTTCCTGCGCACCGAGAGCAATATCCGCCCTGGAAGGCAAAGCCGCGCCAACGCGGCCGACTTGGTCTGTACGATCGGCGCCGTCATGACCAGCCTGCTCCCGGCCAGCTGGCCCGCCTCAAAAGCCTTGCGGGCCCTCCTCACCGGCGGGATTACGATCCGCCAGCCGATCGAACATCATTTCAGCATTAGCAGCGATCCCCTCGCCTTCTGGGAGAACGTCACCTTCTGGTTGCTGGCTGCCGCTGCCCTAGCGGGTCTGGCTGCCTACTTCTGGCGCTCACGTTGGCTTGCATATCGGACGCGCGTCACTATAGAGCCGGCCGCAGCACAGGCACTCAACCAACAAATTAAGCCCGAAGGCGCTCCGAGATAGGGGTGGTCAGCCCGGCGCCGTGGCGTTCAGCAGCAAATTGCGCGGCGTCAGCATGCGGTCACAGAAAGCGTCAATCGACACACGGAACCCGGCGTCGATCAGGGGCGTCGCAAGGTCGCAGACCAGCCACAACTCCATCACCCGTCGAAACGCGAGGCGGACGGCCGATCGCCGCATCATCACGTCGAATCGACGCTGGCCTTCTTTGAGCAGTCCAGACAATGCCGACGACGGCGGACTCGCTAGCCCCTCCCGATCGCAGATGCGCGCCATGAATTCGGAAAAAGGCTGAAGCATCCAGGCCGACGGCACCGGTTTGAAAGTTTGATAGCCGCCGCCCGAGGCCTCGCGCCATGCCACAAAGGCGAGCTTCCATTGCGCAGCGCGATCCCGCTCTCGGACGTTGCGGTCCGGCGCTGTAACCGTCTCGGTCACCGCGAGGTGGAGTTCATCGCGAGATACGCGCAACCGGGAATCGGAAGAAAACGGGCAGTATTCGATCTCTCGTAGGCGGTAGTAGCAACACGGAGATATCGCCACCCCAGCTGCGCCGCCCCCGGCCGCCGCACTGACCAGGTCGCGATGCAGGTCGCCACAGGCATGCAGCGCCATCACGTAACGCCCAGCCACCATCGCCGCGGCTTCTGGCCTTAGCGCATCACCCACCACAAAGGTCTGCCCTGCAGCCCTGGCTCGCTCGGCCAATCGTTCTCCCGCGTGACACAGCGCCGGATCGATCTCAAGCGACGTTACGTCCACACCACGGGTCATCGCGACAAGACGCCCGAGGTGCCCCTTGCCCGCACACCATTCGAGTACGGCCGCCGGCGGCTTACCAACCGCACTCGCGAACGCCTCGATCTGCGCCAGCTTTCGCCCGGGCACACCCCATGCGGAACGAGCCTCAACATTGCCGCCAACTCGGGCAAGCGCTGCCACATGAATCAGACCCGAGCGATAGCCGGGAATCGCCACACGATCCGAGAGCCATTGCACCAAAGCACTGTTATCGCCAAGTAGCTGCGCCAGCGCGCCCATCGGCATACACTGAAGTTCTGCATCAAGTTCCGGGAACGCATCCACCCACTGCGGCCGTTCGATGCGAAACGGCATCTCGCGCCAGAACGGGGCCGCCGCAAGCAGCACGGATTCCAGTTCGATCCGCCTCGCTGTGATCGCCTGATTCGTGAGGGCCTCCGTCATACCTTCCAGCAATTCATATACTGGTATCAATGGCCCTTCATTGCGGCCGTGACAGGGTTAAGGGTTCAGCGCGGACCTCCGATATAATCCCGGGTCCGCAACAAGGAGACTGTATATGGGTTTTCTCGCCGGCAAACGCATCCTCATCTGCGGCCTGCTCAGCAATCGCTCGATTGCTTACGGTATTGCCAAGGCCATGCATCGTGAGGGCGCACACCTTGCCTTCACCTACCAGAACGACCGTTTCCATGAGCGGATCAGCAAGTTCGCGGCAGAGTTCGATTCGGACATGATCTTCCCCTGCGACGTCGCCGACGACGCGCAGATCACGGACCTGTTCGACGCGATTGCCAAGCGCTGGGACGGCCTGGATAGCCTTGTGCATTCGATCGCGTTCGCGCCCAGCGACGCGCTTGAGGGCGACTTCCTCGACGGCTTCTCGCGCGACGCATTCCGAACCGCCCAGGAAGTCTCCGCATACAGCTTCCCTGCGCTCGCCAAGGCCGCACGCCCACTCATGAAAGGGCGCAACGGCTGCTTGCTGACGATGTCCTATCTGGGCGCGGTTCGCTCCCTGCCGAACTACAACGTTATGGGCCTCGCCAAGGCAAGCCTTGAGGCGTCGGTGCGCTACATGGCAACCTGCGTCGGCCCAGAAGGTACCCGCGTAAACGCCATTTCCGCCGGGCCGATCAAGACCCTTGCTGCATCGGGCATCGGCAATTTCGGCAAACTGTTGGCATTCAACGAACGGAATGCGCCGCTGCGTCGCAATGTCACGATTGAAGAAGTCGGCAACGCCGCCGCCTTCCTGTGCTCGGACCTGGCCTCCGGTATCACAGGCGAGATCATGTATGTCGATGGCGGTTTCAATACCACCGCACTGGCCGCAGCAGAATAGTCGCCAAACAGGTGCCGTCGCGCTGACGGCACCTCACAGGCAAAAAGAAACGGGCCCGATTGGGCCCGTTTCTCTATTCAGCGGCAGAAACGCTATCAGTCCTTCGCCTCGAAGGCCTTGGCGCTGAACTTCACCGAATAGCGATCCTTGAGCGCCTGAACGTAGGCACGCAGATCCTCTTCTGCAAGCAGACGGCCGTACTGACCGGCAAGCGCAGTGCGGCGCGGGTCATTCGCCGCGAGTTGCGGCTTCGTCACCTGGCTGATACGGAACACGGCAAAGCCTTGGTTCGGTACCGCCACACCCACATAGGCCGGCAATTTGTCGACCGGCGTCCGGAAGACCGCCTTCAGCGCCTCAAGCGGAAGCGGGCCCGGCTTACCACGCGAAACAGCACCACTCGGCCCCCACTTGGCGTCAACCGCCTCGCCCTTGCTGAGCTTTGCGATCTGCGCTTCGCCATCTTTGGCTGCCAGCTTGATTGCTTCCTCGGTGGTCAGCTTCTGTTCAATGGCTGCACGCACCTCTTCGAACGGACGCACTGCCGCAGGTTTGTGCTCAACCACGCGGAGTGACACGAGCGTGTTGTTACCCAAGTCAATGGCTTCCGTATTGCGTCGATTCTTCAAGGCATCCGCTGCGAACAACGCAGCCATGACTTTCTCATTGTCGAACGGCGCAGGTCCCTTGCTACCCTTGATGATCCAGTCACTCTGGTGCAGCGCGAGCTTGTACTTGTCGGCCGCCGGCTTGAGGCTGTCCGGCTGTTCGTACACGGTATTGCCAAAACTGTCGGCGATTTCCGCGTAGCGTTTCGCTGCAGCCGCACGCTTCAGTTCCTGCGCAATCTCGGCCTTGGCCTGATCGAAGGACTTGGTACCGCCACCACGCACCTCTTCCAGACGGATGATGTGATAGCCGTAGTCCGTTTCAACAACGCCACTCAACTGCCCCGGCTTGAGTGAGTACGCAGCATCTTCAAACGGCTTGACCATCGCGCCTCGGCCGAAGAACCCGAGATCGCCACCATTCGCGGCCGAACCCGGATCCTGCGAGTTGGCTTTTGCAAGCGCGGCGAAGCTATCCGGCTTCTGCTGCAATTGCTTGAGGAGCGCCTCCGCCTTTTCCTTGGCCGCAGCACGCTTGGATGAGCCGGCATCCTTCGCCGCTTCGATCAGAATGTGGCGCGCGCGGCGCTCTTCCGGCGCCGAGTAACGATCCTTGTTGGCATCGTACTGCTTGCGGATTTCGTCATCGCTCACCGTGGCCTGCGCGGCCAACTCGTCTTGCGAGAGGAGCACGTATTCGACCTTGATCTGCTCCGGCGTCTCGAAACGCGAGCGATTGGCCTCGTATTCCTTCTTGGCAGCGCCATCCGCGAGTTTGACCTGCGGAACGTAAGTGGCTGCCGAGAGAGACCACATCGAGACTTCGCGGCTTTCATCCTGAAGCTCAAGCCAACGATCGATCGTCGCCGCCGGTACAATCGCCGACCGGGCAAGGCCGCCAATCAGTTGCTGCTGGGCCAGATCCTGCGCAAGGCCAGACTCGAATCGATCGACCGAGTAACCGCGCGCGGCGAGCATCTGCTCGTAACGCTTCGGCGAAAACTTGCCGTTCTCTTGGAACGCGGGAATGCCTGCGATCGCCTGACGCAAAGCGTCGGGTGCAGCGCGCATCGCATTTGCATCCAGCTGCAAGTGGAGCAGGCGCTGATTGACGAGCCCCTCAACCACCGAGCGCTTCAGTTCAGGGCGCTGCAGCATCGCCGGATCGAAAGCCTCGCCCATCTGGCTACGCAGACGATCCTGCTCTTCGCGCAGCGCCTGATCGAGCTCCTGCTGGGTGACCTTGCTACGGCCAACCTTGGCCACAAAATCATCGCGCCCGATATTCTGCAGATAGGACTCGATGCCGAAAAACGCGAAAGTAATCGCGATGAGCGCCAGGAGCACCTGGACAATGCGCTTATTGTTGCGGACTGCGTCGAACATGCTGCGATCGGGGGACCAAGAAAAGTTATGGATACAAAAAAGGCGAACTCACGTTCGCCTCGATTTGGCGGAGTGGACGGGACTCGAACCCGCGACCCCCGGCGTGACAGGCCGGTATTCTAACCGACTGAACTACCACTCCGCGCCTAGTTGTCCAGCCAAGGGCTGGTGGGTGCTGACGGGCTCGAACCGCCGACATTCGCCTTGTAAGGGCGACGCTCTACCAACTGAGCTAAGCACCCGCTCTGCTGAGCGCCGCCGTAAATCTGCGGCAATCAGTAAAGCGAATTAGTTTACCGCATCCTTGAGCGCTTTGCCAGGGCGGAACTTCGGAACCTTAGCCGCCTTGATCTTGATGGTCGCGCCAGTTCTCGGATTACGCCCGGTACGCGCTGCGCGCTTGCCGACGGAGAACGTACCAAAACCAACCAACGTCACATCGTTGCCCTTTTTGAGCGACTGCTTGACTGCAGCGATCGTCGCGTCCAGCGCGCGCCCTGCTGCTGCCTTGGAAATTTCGGCCTGCTTTGCGATGACCTCGATCAACTCGGATTTGTTCACAAAAGCCCCCTCAATTCTTCGGTAGTGGGAAATGGGATCCTGCAAGCCAATGCTGGCGCGGGTTTCGGCACCCCACGCATCCACAAGCCTGTCAGGGCTTTATAAACGAGCCGAAAGCACGGTGTCAAGCCGCTTTGCGGCAAGGCTGAGCAGGGTCAGACGCCAGAAAAACAAAGGGCCGGACACTTCAAAAAGTGTCCGGCCCTCTTCTAGTGCCAGCGGCTGGATCAGTGTTTCAAGAGCGCCGCCGACAGCTCACCCTCAGCCTGCGGCGGCGTCGCGGCATCCTCCGTGACAACCTCGTCGATCGGCTCAGGTTTGCGCTCCAGCGCAAGCTCCAGCACCTTATCGATCCACTTCACCGGAACGATTTCCAGGCGGTCGCGAATCTCAGGAGGCAGATCCTGAAGATCCTTGACGTTTTCCTCAGGAATCAGCGCAGTCCGGATACCACCACGAACCGCGGCGAACAGCTTCTCCTTCAGGCCGCCAATTGCCAACACCTCACCACGCAGGGTGATCTCGCCCGTCATCGCGACGTCAGCCCGGACCGGGATACCGGTCAGCACCGACACCAAGGCGGTGGCGATCGCGATGCCCGCCGACGGGCCATCCTTCGGCGTCGCACCCTCGGGCAGGTGAATGTGAATATCGCTCTTCTGGTAGAAGTCGTCAGCGATGCCAAGCTGCTTGGCGCGCTTTCGGACCACTGACAGCGCAGCCTGAATCGACTCCTGCATCACTTCGCCCAGCTTGCCGGTCGTCAGAACCTTGCCCTTGCCCGGCAGAACGACCGACTCAATCGTCAGCAGCTCGCCACCCACTTCGGTCCAGGCAAGACCGGTGACTTGGCCAACCTGATTGTCTTTCTCGGCAACGCCAAACATGTAGCGACGCACGCCGAGGTACTTGTCGAGGTTCTTGGCGTTCACCACGATCTTGCTGCTACGGGCACGAAGCACGATCGACTTGACGACCTTGCGGCAGATCTTCGAAATCTCGCGCTCAAGGCTCCGCACGCCGGCCTCTCGGGTGTAGAAGCGAACGATGTCGCGGATTGCATCCTCGGTTACCGACAGCTCCTCGCGCTTGAGGCCGTTGTTCTTCATCTGCTTCGGAAGCAGATAGCGCTGCGCAATGCTCACCTTCTCATCTTCGGTGTAGCCAGACAGCCGGATGATCTCCATGCGATCCAACAACGGCGCCGGGATGTTCAGGCTGTTTGCCGTCGCAACGAACATGACGTCCGAGAGGTCGTACTCCACCTCGACGTAGTGATCAACGAAGGTGCTGTTCTGCTCCGGATCAAGCACCTCAAGCAGGGCGGAGCTTGGGTCGCCACGGAAATCGGCACCCATCTTGTCCACTTCATCCAGCAGGAACAACGGGTTACGAACCGCAACCTTGGTCATGTTCTGCAGAATTTTGCCCGGCATGGAGCCAATGTAGGTCCGGCGATGGCCACGAATTTCCGCCTCGTCGCGCACACCGCCCAGACTCATGCGAACGAACTTGCGGTTTGTCGCTTTCGCGATCGATTGGCCGAGCGAGGTCTTGCCAACACCCGGAGGGCCGACAAGGCACAGAATCGGCGCCTTCAGTTTGTCGACACGCTGCTGGACAGCAAGGTACTCAAGAATCCGCTCCTTGACCTTCTCGAGGCCATGATGATCCTTGTCGAGGATCTTCTGCGCCTCGGCGAGATCCTTGCTGATGCGTGACTTCTTTTTCCACGGCAAACCAACGAGCGTCTCGATGAAGTTACGAACGACCGTTGCCTCCGCCGACATCGGCGACATCATCTTGAGCTTCTTGAGCTCGGACTGCGCCTTTGCGGTCGCCTCCTTGCTCATGCCGGACGCCTTGATCTTTTTCTCAAGATCCTCGAGATCCGCGCCCTCTTCGCCCTCGCCGAGCTCCTTTTGAATCGCCTTTACCTGCTCGTTCAGGTAGTACTCGCGCTGACTCTTCTCCATCTGGCGCTTGACGCGACCACGGATGCGCTTTTCGACCTGCAGGATGTCCAGCTCGGTCTCAAGCTGAGAAAGCAGACGCTCCATCCGTTCGATGACACTGACGAGCTCAAGAATGCTCTGCTTCTGCTCAAGCTTGAGCGGCAAGTGCGCGGCGATGGTGTCAGCAAGGCGGCCCGGTTCGTCGATACCTGACAGCGAAGTCAGGATCTCCGGCGGAATCTTCTTGTTCAGCTTCACGTACTGGTCGAACTGCGCGAGGATCGCGCGGCGCATGGCCTCGACTTCATGGTTCTGAACTTCGTCGCCCTTGAGCGGCACAACCTGTGCAACGAATACCGTGCGCTGGTCTTCGACCGCATTCAGCTGGGCTCGCTGCGTCCCTTCAACCAGCACCTTGACCGTGCCATCGGGCAGCTTGAGCATCTGAAGGATGTTGGCGATACAGCCGATCTCGTAGAGATCCTCGGCGCTCGGCTCATCCTTGGCGGCAGACTTCTGGGCAACAAGCAAAATGCTCTTGCCGGCCTCCATTGCATTTTCAAGCGCCTTGATCGACTTCGGGCGCCCGACGAACAACGGAATAACCATGTGGGGGAACACGACCACATCCCGCAGCGGCAGCAGCGGGAGTTCGATCTGTTCCTGGGGGAGGTCAGGCAAGCTTGACATGTCCGTTTCCTTCTTGGCGAGTACCGGGGATATGGGGATCCCCGGTGCGCGTTTCAAGCCGACCTGTGAGGGCCGGATCAGTTGGAGCCGGAAACCTTCGGCTGGTCAGCGTAGATGAGAATCGGCTGTCCGGTACCTTCGATCGTGCTGTCGTCGACGACGACCTTGGACACGTTTTCCATACCGGGCAGCTCGTACATGATGTCGAGCAGCGTCGCTTCGATGATCGAGCGAAGCCCACGCGCACCCGTCTTGCGCTTGAGTGCCTTGCGTGCAATCGCTTGCAGCGCGGTCGGCCGCACTTCCAGTTCGACGCCTTCCATCGAGAACAGCTTCTGGTATTGCTTGACGAGTGCGTTCTTTGGCTCGACCAGAATCTGGATCAGGGCAGCTTCATCGAGTTCCTGCAAGGTCGCGACGACCGGCAGGCGACCGATGAATTCCGGGATCAGACCGTACTTGATCAGATCCTCTGGCTCGACTGCACGCAATGCCTCACCGACGTTGCGGGAGTCCCGGCTCTTCACGGAAGCGCCAAAGCCGATACCCACCGTTTCGGAGCGATTGCGGATGACTTTTTCCAACCCGTCGAACGCGCCGCCACAGATGAACAGGATGTTCGTCGTATCGACCTGTACGAAATCCTGGTTCGGATGCTTGCGCCCGCCCTGCGGCGGCACAGCAGCAACCGTACCTTCGATCAGTTTCAGCAGCGCCTGCTGCACGCCCTCGCCCGACACATCGCGCGTGATCGACGGGTTGTCCGCCTTACGCGAAATCTTGTCGATTTCGTCGATGTAGACGATGCCCTGCTGCGCCTTCTCGACGTCGTAGTCGCACTTCTGCAGCAGCTTCTGGATGATGTTCTCGACGTCTTCGCCAACGTAACCGGCCTCGGTCAGCGTGGTCGCGTCGGCCATCACGAACGGCACGTTCAGCAGACGTGCCAGGGTTTGGGCAAGCAGAGTCTTGCCGGAGCCGGTCGGGCCGATCAGCAGGATATTGCTCTTCGAGATTTCGACATCATCGCTGCGCGACTGGTGGCGCAGGCGCTTGTAGTGGTTGTAAACGGCAACAGAAAGAATCCGCTTTGCGGGATCCTGCCCGATCACATACTGGTCGAGAATCGCACCGATCTCTTTCGGGGTCGGCAAGTCCGCACGATCGGCCTTGGCCGTGGCATCACCGCCGACTTCATCACGAATGATGTCGTTGCACAGCTCGATGCACTCGTCGCAGATGAACACCGACGGGCCCGCAATCAGCTTGCGGACCTCGTGCTGGCTCTTGCCGCAGAACGAGCAATACAGCAGCTTTTCAGCGCCGGTCTTTTTTTCAGCCATGCTCGCGTCTCGCTAAATTACGTCTTCTTTACTCGCCGACCTGAACCCGGCTCGACAACACCTTGTCGACCAAGCCGTAGGTCACGGCGTCCTCGGCCGACATGAAATTGTCGCGATCGGTGTCACGCTCGATCTGCTCGACCGTCTGCCCGGTGTTACGAGCCAGAATGTCATTGAGCTTGGCACGCAGCGAGAGAATCTCGCGCGCGTGGATTTCGATATCGGACGCCTGCCCCTGGAAACCACCCAGCGGCTGATGAATCATGATGCGCGAGTTGGGCAGCGAGATCCGCTTGCCCTTCGCACCGGCAGCCAGCAGGAACGCGCCCATGCTTGCCGCCTGCCCGACGCACAGCGTACTGACGTCGGGCTTGATGAACTGCATGGTGTCGAAAATCGCCATGCCGGCCGTAACCGACCCCCCGGGGGAGTTGATGTAGAAGTAGATATCCTTGTCCGGATTGTCTGCCTCAAGGAACAGCAACTGGGCGACCACCAGATTGGCGGTCGCGTCATTGACCGGGCCGACGAGGAAGACGATGCGCTCCTTCAGCAGCCGCGAGTAGATGTCGTAGGCACGCTCGCCACGACCGCTCTGCTCGACGACCATCGGCACCAGACCAAGACCCTGGGGTTCCCAGTCCGACTGCCACGAAGCGCTGGTTCGGTTACGGTTCATATAGCCCTTCCGCTTAGCGGCCGGTGTTGTTGCCCATCAGTTCGTCGAAAGCAACCGGAGTGTCCGTCGCTTGCGCCGTCTTGAGCACCCACTCGACCACGTTGTCTTCAATCACGATAGCTTCCGCTTGCGCCAGGCGCTGCGGTTGCGAGTAGTACCACTTCACGACTTCGGCCGGATCCTCGAAGCTCGACGCGTAGTCGTCGACCATCGCGCGGATCTGTTCCGGCTTGGCGTGGAGTTCATTCTTCTTCACGACTTCAGCGAGCACAAGGCCCAGCTTCACGCGACGCACCGCTTGATCGGCAAACCAGGCCGGTTCAATCGGCATTTTCGACACATCCATGCCGCGCTGAGCAAAATCCTGACGCGCGTTGTCAGCCAGTTGCGCGCTCTCGGTCTCGACCAGAGCCTTCGGCACATCGACCGGGTTTGCTTCGAGCAGCAGGTTCATCGCCTGCTCCTTGACGCGCGCCTGGATACGACGACGAACTTCGCGCTCGAGGTTGGCCTTCACTTCTTCACGCATCTTGGCGACGTCGCCGTCGGCCACACCGAGGGTCTTGGCGAATTCGCCGTCAACTTCCGGCAATTTCGGCGCTTCAACCTTCTTCACGGCAACTTCGAACTGCACGGTCTTGCCGGCAAGATCCTGCGCCTGATATTCGGCCGGGAAGGTCAGATCGAAGGTCTTGCTGTCGCCAGCCTTGAGCCCCTTAACCTGCGACTCGAAATCGGCGAGCATGTTCCCGGCGCCGATCACGAACGGGAAATCTTCGGCGGTGCCGCCCTGGAACGGCTCGCCGTCCTTCTTGCCGACGAAGTCGACGGTCACGCGATCGCCCTCTTCGGCGGCGCGATCGGCTGCCTCGAAGGTCGTGCGCTGTTTGCGCAGGATCTCGATCGTGCGATCGACTTCAGCCTCGCCGACGGTCAGGACCGGGCGCTCGATCGACTTGCCGCTGATGTCGGCCAGTGCGATTTCCGGATACACCTCGAAGGTCGCCGAGAACTCAAGCACTTCGGCCGCATTGCCCGGCTTCGCTTCGATGCGCGGATAGCCTGCAACGCGCAGGTTCTGCTCGCGCACCTTCTCGCCGAACGCCTTTTCAACCGCGGCGCCGATCGCCTCGGAGCGCGCCTGCGGACCATACGTCTGCGAGACGATCTTGAACGGCACCTTGCCCGGACGGAAACCGGGCATCTTGACAGTGCGGGAGAGCTTCTTCAGGCGCGCTTCGACTTCGCGTTCGACGTCGGCGACAGTCACGGACATGTCGATGCGGCGCTCGAGTGCGCCAAGCGTCACTTCGTTGGTCTGCATTCAGTTGATTCCTTGGATGACGACAGAAGGGCGCCCCGCCACCTATCCGTGGCGTCGCCGGTACGGCGAGACACAGGAGGACAGAGAGCCCGCCAGTAATTTTCGGTGGTTCTCGAAACCTTTAATGCTACCACAGCACGCCGGCTCGACCCGCACCATCCCTACAGGGCCAACGCGCATGGCCAAGCCATTGTTTTCAATGGAGAACTGCGGGCCCCGCAGGACCGCCACCGAAACGCGTCCGGACAACGCACTGGCAACATCGCCACACACCGTCGCAAAAACCGGCTGGCAGATTATTGTTAAGGGAACCAGACTCAATGAACGCCTGTCCTCGCACAGGGGCGTTTTGCGATCACCTCAACTTTTCCGGCAGCAAAACCGTTATTGCAACTCATGTGCGGCGCCAGTCCGATCCCATCGGACGGCATGAGGAGGAGGTTCGGTCATGAGCATCTTCGCAAGCTACCAGGCCCGATTCGACGCCACGAAGGAAGAGGAACTCTCGATCCAGGAGTACCTCGAACTTTGCCGGTCCGACCCACTCGCTTACGCCACCGCGGCCGAACGCATGCTGATGGCGATTGGCGAGCCAGAGATGCTCGATACGCGGCTCGACCCGCGGATGTCGCGGATCTTCTCCAACAAGGTCATCAAGATCTACCCGGCCTTCCGCGAGTTCTACGGCATGGAAGAGGCGATCGAGAACATCGTCTCCTACTTCCGGCACGCGGCGCAGGGCCTCGAAGAGAAGAAGCAGATTCTCTACCTGCTCGGGCCGGTGGGTGGTGGAAAGTCATCGCTGGCCGAACGGCTGAAGACCCTGATCGAGAAGATGCCCTTCTATGCCATCAAGGGTTCGCCGGTGCACGAATCGCCGTTGGGGCTCTTCGATCTCAAGGAGGATGGGCGGATCCTGCAGGACGACTACGGCATCCCTGCCCGCTACCTCAACACGATCATGTCGCCATGGGCGGTCAAGCGCCTGCATGAATTCAACGGCGACATCACGAAGTTCCGCGTCGTGAAGCTGCGCCCGTCCGCGCTGCACCAGACTGCGGTGGCCAAGACGGAGCCGGGCGACGAGAACAACCAGGACATTTCTTCGCTGGTTGGCAAGGTCGACATCCGCATGCTCGACCGCTATTCGCAGAGCGACCCGGATGCCTACTCGTATTCGGGCGGCCTGTGCCTCGCGAACCGTGGTCTCCTTGAATTCGTCGAAATGTTCAAGGCGCCGATCAAGGTGCTGCACCCGCTGCTGACCGCCACGCAAGAAGGCAACTACAAGGGAACGGAAGGATTCGGCGCGATTCCCTTCGACGGCATCATCCTCGCGCACTCGAACGAATCCGAATGGATCCAGTTCCGCAACAACCGCAACAACGAAGCCTTCCTCGACCGCATCTACACGGTGAAGGTGCCCTACTGCCTGCGGGTGTCGGAAGAGATCCGGATCTACGAGAAGCTGTTGCAGAACAGCTCGCTGTCGGCCGCGCCCTGCGCACCGGACACGCTGAAGATGCTCGCCCAGTTCGTTGCGCTGTCGCGCCTGAAAGAGCCGGAGAACTCCAGCATCTATTCGAAGATGCGTGTGTATGACGGCGAGAACCTGAAGGACACCGACCCGAAGGCCAAGTCGTATCAGGAGTACCGCGACTATGCTGGCGTGGATGAGGGGATGGCCGGGCTCTCGACCCGCTTCGCTTTCAAAGTACTGTCGCGGGTGTTCAACTTCGACCACCGCGAAGTCGCGGCGAATCCGGTGCATCTGATGTACGTGCTGGAACAACAGATCGAGCAGGAGCAGTTCCCGCCCGAGGTCGAGCAGCGCTACAACGCCTTTATCAAGGAGTTTCTAGCGCCCCGCTACGCCGAGTTCATCGGCAAGGAAATCCAGACCGCCTACCTCGAGAGTTACTCGGAGTATGGGCAGAACATCTTTGATCGCTATGTGATCTATGCGGACTTCTGGATCCAGGATCAGGAGTACCGCGATCCGAACACCGGAGAGATCTTCGATCGGTCTGCGCTCAACGATGAGTTGGAGAAGATCGAGAAGCCGGCTGGCATCAGCAATCCGAAGGACTTCCGCAACGAGGTGGTGAACTTCGTGCTGCGGGCGCGCGCCAAGAACAATGGCAAGAACCCGAGCTGGACGTCGTACGAGAAGCTGCGTGCCGTGATCGAGAAGAAGATGTTCTCGAACACCGAGGATTTGCTGCCAGTGATTTCCTTCACGCCCAAGGGCAGCCAGGAGGAGCAGAAGAAGCACCAGGACTTCGTCAATCGCATGATCACCAAGGGTTACACCGAGAACCAGGTACGGCTGCTGTGCGACTGGTACTTGCGCGTTCGCAAGTCTTCCTGATCGCCACGTCTTTCTGAACGGTTGCGCCGGCCATCAGCCGGCGCGGGGATGCCCACGATGGTCCGTATCATCGACAGGCGGTTCGACAGCAAGAACAAAAGCGCGGTCAATCGCCAGCGCTTCTTTCGGCGCTTCAAGCAGCAGATACGCAAGGCGGTAGCCGACGCGATCGATGGCCGCTCGATCCGCGACGTCGACAACGGCGAAAGCGTGTCGATCCCAACCAAGGACATCTCCGAGCCGCAGTTCGGCTTGGGGCGTGGAGGCGAATGGGAGACGGTCTTCTCGGGCAACGACCAGTTCGCCGCTGGTGACGAGGTGGATCGCCCCATCGGTGGAGCCGGCGGCTCCGGCAAGGGCAAGGCGAGCAACGAGGGAGAAGGCGAGGACGACTTCGTCTTCCAGCTCTCACGCGAGGAGTTCCTCGATGTCTTCTTCGACGATCTCGCGCTGCCGAATCTGGTGAAGACGCAGCTGGCGGCGATTCCTGAATACAAGCTCCAGCGGGCTGGTTTTACATCCAGCGGTACGCCAGCCAATATCAACATCGTGCGTTCCTTGCGCGGTGCGCTGGGGCGCAGGTTGGCGCTCGGCTCGCCCTACTCCACGCAACTCCGCGAAGCGCTCGGCAAACTCGACACCCTTCGCAAGACGCGTCCAGACACCGACCCGGAGGTCGAGGCTTTACTGGAAGAAATCGCCACGCTGCGAGCGAAGATCGAGGGCATTCCCTTCATCGACAAAGTCGACCTTCGCTACAACAACCGCATCCGCGTGCCCAAGCCTTCCACGCGCGCGGTGATGTTCTGCGTCATGGATGTTTCCGGCTCGATGGACGAGGAGAAGAAAGCGACGGCCAAGCGCTTCTTCATGCTCCTTTACCTGTTCCTGACGCGGAACTACGAAAAGATCGAAGTGGTGTTCATTCGCCACCACACGGTGGCAAAGGAAGTCGACGAAGAGGATTTCTTCCACTCGCGCGAGTCTGGCGGCACCGTGGTGTCGAGCGCATTGGAGTTGATGAAGGACATCATCCAGGAACGCTACGCCACCAACCTGTGGAATATCTACGGCGCCCAGGCATCGGACGGCGACAACTGGGAAAACGACTCGCCGCGCTGCCGCGAGTTGCTGGCGGACAACATCCTTCCCTTCGTGCAGCACTTCGCCTACATCGAGATCACGCCGGGCGAGCCGCAGAACCTTTGGCGGGAGTACGAAAAGCTGCAAGGCGGCCACAGCAACTTTGCGATGCAGCGCATCGAGGCACTGGCCAACATCTACCCGGTCTTTCGCGAACTCTTCAAGAAGAGCAGCGTATGAAAAAACGCCGCAACAAACCGCTACCCGCCCCGGCGGAATGGAGTTTCGAGCTGATCGACGCGTACCACCGCGAGATCGCTCGCGTTGCCGAAATGCACGGTCTGGACACCTATCCCAACCAGATCGAGGTGATCACATCCGAGCAGATGATGGATGCCTACGCCTCGGTCGGCATGCCGGTGAACTATCACCACTGGAGTTTCGGCAAGCATTTCCTGTCCACCGAGAAAGGCTACCGGCGCGGGCAGATGGGGCTCGCCTACGAGATCGTGATCAATTCGAACCCCTGCATCGCCTACCTCATGGAAGAAAACACCATGACGATGCAGGCGCTGGTGATCGCTCACGCCGCCTACGGCCACAACTCCTTCTTCAAGGGCAACTACCTGTTCCGCACCTGGACGAATGCCGACGCGATCATCGACTACCTGGTGTTCGCACGCAGCTACATCACGCAGTGCGAGGAGCGCTACGGAGAGGAAGAGGTCGAGCTGCTGCTGGACTCTTGCCACGCCCTGATGAACGTGGGTGTAGACCGCTACAAGCGGCCGCCAAAGCTCTCACTGGAAAAAGAGCAACTGCGTCAGCATGAACGCGAGGAGTACCTGCAGAGCCAGGTCAACGATCTGTGGCGCACCTTGCCCGCACACGAGGTGAAGCCCAGCGAAGTGCAAGCCGTGCGTTTTCCGCCGGAGCCGGAAGAGAACGTGCTGTATTTCTTTGAAAAGCACGCTCCGCTGCTCGAACCCTGGCAACGGGAAGTGGTCCGGATCGTGCGCAAGATCGCACAGTACTTCTTCCCGCAACGGCAAACACAAGTCATGAACGAGGGGTGGGCGACCTTCTGGCACTACACCCTGCTCAACACGCTTTACGACGAAGGGCTGCTGACCGACTCGTTCATGATGGAGTTCCTGCACTCGCATACCAACGTGGTGATGCAGCCGCCGTACAACTCGAAATGGTATTCAGGCATCAACCCTTACGCCCTGGGATTCGCGATGTGGAGCGACATCCGCCGGATCTGCGAGCACCCCACCGAGGAAGACTACCGCTGGTTCCCGGACATCGCCGGCGGCAACTGGCATGAGGTATTCGACTTCGCGATGCGCAGCTTCAAGGATGAGAGCTTCATCGCGCAGTTCCTGTCGCCGAAATTGATTCGCGATTTCAAGCTGTTCGCCGTACTCGACGACGATCGCAACCAGAAGCTACATGTCACGGCGATCCACGACGAGGCCGGCTATCGCGCGATCCGCGAGAAGTTATCGGACCAGTACAACATCGGCAGCCGCGAACCCAGCATCCAGGTTTGGAACGTCGATCTGCGTGGCGATCGGTCGCTGACACTGCGCCACCACGCCTACCATCGCCGACCAATTGGTGAAGGGATGGACGAAGTGCTGCGACACGTCGCGCGGCTATGGGGATTTAACGTACGGCTTGAGACCCAGCACGAAGACGGCCGCGTCGAAACCCTGCGCGAGATGCGCTTCGAGCGGCGCCAGCCTCGCGCCGCGTGACCTAGCCGCCGGGAGACTGAAAGGCGCCAGGCGACCAGCGCTGCGGCGCGACGGGCCGGGTTTGTAGTGGGTGGACGTACTCGGCAACCGGCGTGAGGTCGACGCCGCCAGACGCCAGACCCGCCTTGGCGGTAGCGCCAAACAGCTTCGAATCGCGGCGCAGGTGGTAGTCGTCACGCTGCGGGCGCACGAAGTCCGGCCAATCGCCCACGACGTTGCCCTGCCCGGCGCCCGCCGGAAGATCCAGCGAGGCGCCCTGCCCGACCAGAAGGTTATTCACCGCCACGACCGCAACACCGGCGCGCACATCGAGCATTCTGGCGCCTTGTGGCCGATCGTTCACGATCGTGTTGTGCGACAGGTAGAGCGCGTTCTTGGGCCACTTGAGCCCCTCTGCACCGAAACTGATGATCTTGCTGTTCTCGGTGGTGCTGGATTGCTCGATCTGGTTGCCCACCACCAGCGCCGTACCGCCGGATGGGAACTCCAGCTCATAACTCGCGCGGCCACCGATTTCGTCGGTCAGACGGTTGTAGAGAATGCGGTTATCGCGCGCGCGCGACTTGAGCAGATGACCGACCTTGGCGTGGTGGAAGTAGCTGCCGGTGACTTGCAGGCTGGCAATGGTACCAACGTACAGGTTGTGGCTCTGACCTTCGCCCGAGCCGTTGTAGCCAAACTCGCTGCGCTCGATCTCCAGCGACAGGCGCTCGTCGTTGGCAGTGAGGATGCCGTTCTCGTTTTCAAGAAAGCGGCAACCGACCACGGTCAGTTTGCCTGCTTCGTGGCGAATCCCTGCACCGTTGCGATCGCGAACCTTGGCGCCGCGGAACTCGAGGTTCTCGATCCGGATGCGGTCGCCACGCACGACGAAGATCGCCTTGTTCTCGGCCGCGGCCCCCATCGCGATCAACTTCGGCATCGCGCCAAGACCACGAATCGTCAGGTCCTGCTGGGTCCAGACCGCGACATCCGCCTTGTAATCGCCCGAGGCAATCTCGACGACATCGCCGTCACGCGCAACGCGGGCTGCCTCGGCGATGGTGTGGATACGCTCGGCGGGGCCGACACGCAGGGTGTCCGCCCAGGCACTGCAGGTCACCGCGCAGGCGGCAAATACGAGGAGGCGGGAAACGTTCGATGGGCGCATCGGGCTAGCATGCCCCATGCGCCCCCTGCCGTGAAGTGGAAAAGTCCTCAGAAGCGGTCAGCGTAGCGTTCGGTTTCCCAGGCATGCACCGCACGTGAATACTCGACCCACTCCATTCGCTTGAAGCGGCAGAACTCTGCGGTAAACGCCGAACCCAACGCTTCGCCGAGCGAGGTATCAGACTCCAACGCCGCCACCGCCTCACCCAGGTTCTGCGGCAGTTGGGCAATGCCACGCACGCGCAGCTCCGCCAGCATCAGCTCATACAGATCATCGGCAACCGGCGCACCCGGAGACAGGCTGCGTTCGACACCATCGAGCCCGGCGGCGATCACGCCCGCAAGCGCCAGATAGGGGTTTGCCGAAGCATCGGGCAGACGCCACTCCAGCCGCGAATGTGCGACCCGAACCAGCGTGGTGCGGTTGTTGTCGCCATAGCCGATATGCGCCGGCGCCCAGGTCGTGCCAGACAATGACTCGCCGACCACCAAGCGCTTGTAGGAATTCACTGTGGGCGCGCACAGCGCAGCCAGCGCCGGTGCGTGATGCAGCAGGCCGGCGAGGAAGTGGTAAGCGGTTTGCGACAACCCAAGCCCCTGCGCATCGCTGCGATCGGTGAATACCGCGCGCCCGCCTGCATCCGCGATCGACAGGTGAAAATGCAAGCCACTGCCGGGCATGTTCGCGAAGGGCTTGGGCATCATCGAGAACACCATGCCCAGCGATTCTGCAATCGAATGTGCCGCCATCTTGAACAGCATGAAGCGATCCGCTGCCGACAGCGCATCGCTGTAGTGGTAGTTCACCTCGTACTGGCCGCTGGCATCCTCGTGGTCGATCTGGAACACGTCCAGGCCACACGCCTGCAATGCATCGGTCAGCGCACCCAGAAACGCTTGCTGACGCGTGAGGGACTTGTAGTCGTACGAAGGCTTTTCGAGGCGGTCGTGTCCGTCAGCGGGGCTGACGCTGCCATCCGGGTTGCGCTGCAGCAGAAAGAACTCCGGCTCCAGGCCGGCGTTCAGCGTCCAGCCACGTTCCGCAAGCCGCGCCACCTGGCGGCGCAGAATCTGGCGCGGGCACAGCGCGAACGACTCGCCACCCACGTAGCCATCACAGACCACGCGCGCATGGCCCGGCAACCACGGCAGTACCTGCGCGGTCGAGATATCGCCACGACCGTAGTACTCGGACCGCAGCCCATGGCGCGGCAGCCCCGTGCCCCAGATCGACGGGCCCGAAAAGCCAGCGCCCGCAGTGAAGATATCTTCCAGGTGGCTCAACGGTACCGTCTTGCCCTTGGCTACACCCTGGATGTCGGTGAACTGCGCGAACACGTAGCGCACGCCAGCGTCGCCCAAGCGGCGGCGCAAAGCGTCAATCTGATGCTGCTCAACGCCATTCGATGCGGTCATGGCGATCTCTCCGTTCGGGGTTCTTCATTGTGATTACGTGTAACGCTCAGCGCAGGATGCGGCCATCAGCCCCGAGTACCACGAGTTCGCCAACGTTCCGCTCACGATCTTCGCGCGCAAGCATGACGGTGATGCCGCCGGCGTCGACGCTTCGGTTCGTTTCAAGGGCGCGGCGCAGGGAATCGCGCGTCGGTTGGCTGCCGGCACGGCGCAGCCCGTCCGAGATCACGCGTGCGGCCATGCAACCCTCCAGCGTGAACTCATCCGGCGCCTTTCCGGCTTTGCGTGCTGCCGCCTCAAGGTCGCGGGCCAAGGGTAGCGAGGCATTGGCGGGCGACGGCACGGCAAGGCCGATCCCGACACCGCGTGCGCTGGGGCCCATCAAGCGCGTCAGCGGACGCGAGCCAACATCCCCATGGGCGAGCAGTTGCCCAACGAAACCGGCCCTGCGCAAGCGCATGAACACATCGGCCGTCGAGGTATAGCCGGCCAGCGAAAGCACAGCGTCAGGGCGGGCGGAGAGCAGCGCTCTGGCCTGTGGATCGAGCTCCATCGAGCCGGTCTCCGCCTCGGCCACTGCAACCAGTTGAACCCCGTTCGCGGCCGCTGCGGCGCGCACGACAGCCAACAATTCGGCACCCGCCGCATCGCGCGTTGCAAACGCGCCTAGTCGCTTCACGCCGAGGCGCGCGGCCTGCGAAACCAGGCTCGTCGCAATCGTTCTGTCTGGGCTACGGACCGGGAAGACCCAGCCACTGGCGTCCTGCATGATCGTCTGCGCACCCGACATTGGCGCCACCAGGGGCAGGCGCGCTGCGGCCGCGCGTTTGGCGGCTTCCGCCGCGTCGTGTCGACCGAAGAAGCCGGTCAGCGCAATCACGCTGTCCTTGCCCGCCAGTTCCCATGCTCGCAGATCTTCCGCCGCCAGTTCGGCCTCGGCGTCGTCCGTGACTTTCAATGTCACGCCTCGCCCAACCGGATCAGACGCCAAGCAGGTGCGCAATCCATCGAGAAAGCTGACGCCAATCTCGGCCGACGCGCCAGAGAGCGGCAGGCTCACGCCCACGGCCATCGCAGGCCGGGCCGTCTGCGCCTGGCTCGCCGGCGCACCGCATAGCAGAGCGATCGCGGCAGCCGCCCTTAGCCGGGCACGGCGCGCCGCGCCGATCACGCCGCCGCCAGCGCGTCGGCCAGAATCCCTAGCGCCTCGTCAAAAATCGCGTCGGGCGTGGTGAGCGGATACAACAAACGCAGCACGTTGCCGTAGACGCCACAGGTCAGCAGGATCAGGCCCTTCTCCAGTGCCTTGGCCTGCACCCGCTTAGTGAAGTCCGCGTCCGGCTTGCCAGTGGCCGGGTCGTTGAATTCAACCGCAACCATCGAGCCTGGCCCGCGCACATCCACAATCTGCGGCACCTTCGCGCGCTGCGCGTTGAGGAAACCACGCAGCTTCTCGCCCAAGGCGTTGGAGCGCTCGATCAGCCCCTCCTCCTTGATCACATCAATCACGGCATGCGAGGCGGCAATCGCCATCGGGCTACCGGCATAGGTACCACCGAGACCGCCGGGCAGCGGCGCATCCATGATCTCGGCGCGGCCGCAGACAGCCGACAGCGTGGTGCCGCCGGCCATACTCTTGGCCATGGTCATGATGTCCGGCAGCACCGGGTAGTGCTCCATCGCAAACCACTTGCCGGTGCGGCCGAAGCCGGTCTGCACTTCGTCGGCAACCAGCAGGATGCCGTGCTCGTCGCACAGCTTGCGCAGCGCCACCATGAAGTCGACCGGCGCCTGGTAGAAACCGCCCTCGCCCTGCACCGGTTCGAGGATGATCGCCGCGACGCGCGCGGGTTCGATATCGGACTTGAAGAGGTGCTGGATGTAGTCGAGCGAATCCTGAACGCTCACGCCATGCAGCGGCACCGGGAATGGGGCGTGGAAGATCTCACCGGGGAATGGCCCGAAGCCGACTTTGTAGGGCACCACCTTGCCGGTGAGCGCCGCAGCCATCATCGAGCGGCCGTGGAAGGCGCCCGAGAAGGCGATGATGCCGGAGCGCTTGGTCGCCGCGCGCGCGATTTTCACGACGTTCTCGACCGCCTCAGCACCGGTCGAGAAGAACGCCGTCTTCTTCGCATGCGTGCCTGGCGTCAGCTGGTTGATCTTCTCCGCGAGGGTGACGTAGCTCTCGTAGGGAACGACCTGGTAGCAGCTGTGCGTGAAGCGCTCAAGCTGTTCGGCGACGGCGGCCATCACCTTCGGGTGACGATGCCCTGTATTGAGCACCGCGATGCCGCCACCGAAATCGATGTAGCGGCGCCCTTCCACATCCCACAGCTCGGCGTTCTCGGCGCGATCGATGAAGAACGAATTGCCGACGGCGATACCGCGCGGCGTGGCGGCGAGACGGCGTTCGTGGAGTTCCTTGTTGCTGGCCATGTTCAGGTTCCTGCTGTTCATTCAAGACCAATCCAGGTCGTCTTGAGTTCGGTGTACTTGTCCATCGCGTGCAGCGATTTGTCGCGCCCGTTGCCGGACTGCTTGTAGCCGCCGAAGGGCACGGTGATGTCGTCTTCGTCGTACTGGTTCACATGCACGGTGCCGGCACGCAGCGCGCGGGCAATGCGATGCGCCTTGTTGATGTCGCGGGTCCACACGCCGGCCTGCAGGCCATAGATGGTCTGGTTCGCCTGCTGGATCGCCTCTTCGACCGTGTCGAAGGCAAGCACCGAGAGCACCGGGCCGAAGATCTCTTCGCGCGCGATCGTCATGTCGTTGCGCACGCCATCGAACAGCGTCGGCGCGACGTAGTAGCCACCGGTTTCGGCGCGCGCCTGCTCACCGCCAGCAAGCAGCTTGGCGCCTTCCTTGCGGCCAGAGTCGATGTAGCGCAGCACGGTATCGAGCTGGGTGCGGTCGACCAGGGCGCCCATTACCGTTTCGTCAGCCAGCGGGTCGGCCGGCGCGTATTTGGGAATCAGTGCCAGCGCGCGTTCGATGAAGGCATCCTTGATCGAACGCTCGACGAAGAGGCGCGACGGCGCGTTGCAGCTCTCGCCCTGGTTGTAGAAGATCGAGCCGATCGAAGACGCCACCGCGCGGTCCAGATCCGGGCAGTCAGCGCAGACGATGTTCGGCGACTTGCCGCCCAGTTCGGTCCAAGCGCGCTTGAGGTTGCTCTGGCCCGCATTGACGATGATGAGCTTGCCGACGCGGGTGGAGCCGGTGAAGGCGATGCAGTCGACATCCATGTGCAGCGACAACGCATTGCCGGCCTCGTGACCGAAGCCTGGCACGACGTTGAACACGCCGGGCGGGATCCCCGCCTCCAGTGCGAGCTCCGCGAGGCGCAGTGCGGTGAGCGGCGACTTTTCGGAAGGCTTCAGCACCACGCTGTTGCCCACCGCCAGCGCCGGCGCGATCTTCCACGAGGCCATCAGCATCGGGTAGTTCCACGGCACGATGGCACCGACGACCCCGACGGGCTCACGGGTGATCAGTGCGAGCGCACTGTCACTGGTCGGCGCGATCTCGTCGTAGATCTTGTCGATCGCCTCGCCGTACCAACGGATCGTATTTGCGCAGGCGTTGACGTCGGTCGCGCGGGCGTTGCGTATCGGCTTGCCCATGTCGAGCGTTTCGGTCAGCGCGAGTTCGTCCTTGTGCGCGAGGATCAGGTCCGCAAAGCGAACCATGATCTGCTTGCGCGAACGCGGCGACAGCCCGGCCCAGCGACGGTCCTCGAACGCCGCGCGCGCCGCCACCACCGCGGCATCAATATCCGCCGCATCACCCCGCGCAACAGCGGCGAGATAGCGCCCATCGACCGGCGAATTGCATTCAAAGGTCTGCCCGCTCACGGCAGCGACGCGCTCACCGTTGATCAGGGCGCGGCCGTCGAACTTCATGCGGCCGGCCATCTCGGTCCAGGAGTTCTGTTGTGTCGTCATGACTTCAATTCCTGTGCTTTCTTCGGTTCCCAACGCGGCGTGGCGTTGGTGGAGAGATCGTCGCGAGCGGCCCGAGGCTGACAGGAGAAGCGCAGCCGTACAGGCGGTACGGCGAGCATCGCAGTGTCGGGATCGGGCTGCGCAGTAGATCTATCCCCCAACGCTCAGCGGTCGATGCCGCCGAGACAGATGTACTTGATCTCGAGATAGTCCTCGATACCGTACTTCGAACCTTCACGCCCCAGCCCGGACTGCTTCACGCCACCGAAGGGCGCGAGCTCGTTCGAGATCAGGCCGGTGTTGACACCCACCATGCCGTACTCCAGCGCCTCGGCGACGCGGAAGATGCGGCCGATGTCGCGACTGTAGAAGTAGCTGGCGAGACCGAACTCGGTGTCGTTGGACATGGCGATGACGTCTGCCTCGTCCTTGAACTTAATCAGCGGGGCGACCGGGCCGAAGGTCTCCTCACGGAAGATCTTCATGTCGCGGGTGACACCAGTCAGCACGGTGGGCTCGTAGAAAGTGCGGCCCAGCGCATGGCGCTTGCCACCCGTCGCCACCGCACCGCCCGCGGCGAGCACGTCGCTGACGTGTTCCTCGACCTTGGCGAGCGCCTTGCTGTCGATCAGCGGGCCTTGCTGCACGCCCTCGTCCATGCCGTTGCCGACCTTCATCGCACCCACCTTGGCGGCGAGCTTGGCGGCGAAGGCCTCATAAACGCCCTCCTGCACGAACAGGCGATTCGCGCACACGCAGGTCTGGCCGGTGTTGCGGAACTTGGATATCAACGCACCCTCGACGGCCTGATCGAGATCGGCATCGTCGAACACGATGAAGGGCGCATTGCCGCCCAGTTCGAGCGAGAGCTTCTTGATCGTGTCGGCGGACTGGCGCATCAGGATCCGGCCCACCTCGGTAGAGCCCGTGAAGCTCAGCTTCGCGACGGTCGGGTTGCCGGTCATCTCGCCACCGATCTCGGTTGACGAGCCGGTGATGACACTGAAGAGGCCCGCCGGCAGGCCGGCTTCTTCCGCCAGCGCGGCGAGCGCGAGCGCGGAGAAAGGCGTCTGCGTCGCGGGCTTGAGCACCATCGCACAACCTGCTGCCAGCGCCGGGCCAGCCTTGCGCGTGATCATCGCGTTGGGGAAGTTCCACGGCGTGATCGCGGCGCACACGCCGATCGGCTGTTTGATGACGATCAGCCGCTTGTCCGCCTGGTGCTGCGGGATGGTGTCGCCGTAGATGCGCTTACCCTCTTCGGCAAACCATTCGATGAATGATGCCCCGTAGGCGATCTCCCCCTTCGCTTCGGCAAAGGGCTTGCCCTGCTCGGCAGTCAGAATGCGCGCGAGGTCGTCCTGATGCTTCATCATCAGGTCGAACCAGCGGCGCAGCACTGCGGCGCGTTCCTTGGCAGTCTTGGCTGCCCAGGCCTTCTGCGCAACTCGCCCTGCTTCGATCGCACGGCGCGTTTCCGCGACACCCGCCATCGGCACGGTGCCGAGCTTCACCCCCGTCGCAGGATTGATGACCTCGGCAGTCTTTCCACTGTCGGCGTCACACCAACGACCATCGATATAGGCCTGCTGGCGCAGCAGGTCCTTGCGTTGCAGTTCCATGAGATTTTTCCGTCAGCGCTTTGAACCGCGCCGGACGCCCGCCCGGCGCGAAAGTACTGGCCGCTCCGCCCCCCAGCGAAGCGGCCAGCAGGGGGTCAGAACGAAACCACCGTTGCGACCCCGAACAACTGGTTGTCCTTCTTGTACGAACCGTCCTTCACGTTCTCGAACACATGCTTGTTGGAACCGTCGTAGCGGTATTCCATCTTGAACACGGTATTCAGGTTGAACGCGTAGCCGAGACCGAAGGTGAGTGCATAACGGTTGGACCCCTTGCTGTCCGGATCCTCACCCCAGGTGCCGGCTGCGTCGTCATAGACAAAGCCCGGGCCGATGCCGTTGCGACCATCGGAGAAGTTGTATCCGAGCAAGCCGCCACCGTTCTTGCTGTTGTTGATGTAGTCGGCGCGCATGATGCCTTCGAGCTGCGGCGTGAACTTGTACGCAGCAAGGCCAGAGAGCCCCCACCAGCGTGCGTCCTGCAGTTCGCCTGTATCGGGATTCGCGTAGACCGCCGCCTTCTTCTGCTGGCCAAACGAGACCTGGCCTTGCACCGTCCAGTCACCGCGGATGAAGTACCCGTCGAGTTCAAACAAGTTGAGCGCGGTGTCCTTGCCCGACTGATCCGGGTACACAAGGCTGCCGGTGTCATCGGTTTCATCCGCACGAAGGTTCGCCGCCTTGCCATGCACCCCGGCGAAGCCAAAGCCATTGAACTCACCCTTCGCGTAGTCAACGCGGTAGGCAAGCACCGGAGCCTTGTTGCCACTGTTCTTCTTGCTCGCGTTCATGTTCGCGAGCAGGCCTTTGACGATCCACTTACCGCTGGTGATTTCCATACCGGCACCGGTGTAAGCGGTCGGCAGCGTGAAGTCGAACAGCAGGTTGTGGGTGATCAGCTTGTTCTGCGTGCCCGGCAGGTATTCGTAGCCAGACCAATCAGGGATCTGACCAGCGATGAAGCGCGTCTGGAGATCGGTCAAAGGTACCGAGACCGAAGCCTCGGCGATGATGTTGCCCGGGCTGAACACCTCACCCACGCCACGGTTTGGCTGCAAGGTCAGGCGCCATTTCGTGCCGCCATCCATTTCTTTCTGAATGTCGAGCTGGCCCATGCCGAAGTAGCCGTTGTCGTAGTTGTAGCCATCGTCCCCGACCTGGTTGAGGAACTGGAAGCCGGCGCGATCCTGGCGCTGGTTGTAGATGAAGGTCGGATCGATATAGCCGCTGATCTTCAAGCCCCGCAGGCCAGAGGCATCACGCGCGTCCTCCAGCGCCTCAGCCTTGACCGCAATGCGGTTGAACTCGGCTTGCTGATCAGGCGTCATGCCCGGCTGTACGGGTTCGGCAGCCGGCACGGCGACCGCGGCGGTAGCCGGTGCAGCGGCCTTCTTGCTTTCTTCCGACTTGAGCTTTTGCTCAAGCTCAGTCACCCGCTGCTTGAGCGCGCGCAGTTCGTTGAGCAGCTCCTTGTTCGACTGCGCCTGCGCGGCCGCAGGAAACGCCGCGGCCAATGCCAGTGCCAGGGTGGTGACCTTCAAGGCTTTCATCGGGCTCTCCTCTTGGGTGAAATCTGTTTGGTCTGGTAAATGGATCAGGACGCACGCTGAGCGGCGGCCATTTCGCGGGCGCGACGGCGCTCCGCACGGGCAATCAGGTAACTGGCGGTGATCACTGCAATCGATACGACCGCGATGATCACGGTGGCGACGGCATTGACACTGGGGTTCAGGCCAAGGCGTGCGCGCGAGAAGATCACCAGCGGCATCGTCGTGGAGCCGGGGCCGGACAAGAAGGCCGACAGCACGACATCGTCCAGAGACAGCGTGAAGGTCAGCAGCCAGGCGGAAGCCAGGGCCTGCGCGATCATCGGCATCGTCACGAGGAAGAACACCTGGTGCGGCTTGGCACCCAGGTCCATGGCGGCCTCTTCGATCTGCGGGTTCAGATCCTGCAGGCGCGCCTGGATGACCACCGTGGCATAGGCAAGGCCAAGCAGCAGGTGGCCCATCCAGATCGTCATCGCGCCACGCTCCGGAAAGCCCAGCCAGTGCTGCACCGATACGAGCATGAGCAGCAGCGAGAGGCCGATGATCACTTCCGGCATCACCAGCGGCGCGTTGACCATGCCGGTGAACATCGTGCGGCCGAAGAAGCGCTTGTACTTGACCAGCGTGAAGGCAGCGAACATGCCTATCACCACCGAGGCGCAGGCGGTGAAGAACGCCACCTTCAGCGACAGCCAGAAGCCGGTGAGCATCTCGGTATCGTTCATCAGCTTGCCGTACCACTTGAAGGTGAAGCCCCCCCATGTGGTCGGCAACGGCGAGTTGTTGAACGAGTAGATCACCAGCGCGACGATCGGCAGGTAAAGGAAGGCATAGCCCCCCGCCAGCCAGGCCTTGCCGAAGCGCCGGTTGAAGGTTTCGCCGAAGATCGGCGGCTTCTTGCCATTCATCAGCGGGCCTCCTGTGCTTCAGCCTGGTACTTGTTGAAGATCGCCAGCGGCACGATGATCAGCAGGATCATCACCACGGCAACACCCGAGGCCATCGGCCAGTCGTTGTTCGAGAAGAACTCGTCCCACAGCACGCGGCCGATCATTAGCGTCTCTGGCCCGCCGAGCAGTTCCGGAATCACGAACTCGCCCACGCAGGGGATGAAGACCAGCATGGAGCCAGCGATGATGCCGGCCTTGGACAAGGGCACGGTGATCTTCCAGAACGTGGTCCAGGGCGTGGCGCCGAGGTCCGCCGCAGCTTCCAGCAGGCGCAGATCCATCTTCGCGAGATTGGCGTAGAGCGGCAGGATCATGAAGGGCAGATAGGTGTAGACCATGCCCAGCACCAGCGAGAACGGCGTGTTCATGAACTTGCCCAGCGCCGGTATCAAGCCTGCCGCTACAAGCAGGTGGTCGATGCGCAGCAATTCGAGCAGGTTGGCGACCCAGCCGTTTTCACCCAGCAAGCCCTTCCACGCATAAACGCGCAACAGGAAGGAAGTCCAGAACGGCAGCATCACCATCATCAGCAGCGCAGGCTGAAGCGAAGGCTTGGCACGCGCCATGAAGTAGGAGAACGGATAGCCGATCAGCAGCGAGAGCAGCGTCGTGATCGCGGCGTACTTCAAACTCGCGAGGTAGGTCTTGAAGTACAGCGGATCTTCAGCAATGAACTCGTAGTTGCTGAGCTTCAGCGTGAGTTGAAGCAGCCCGTCCTTGTAGGTCAGCAAGTCCTTGAAGTGCACCGTCTCCATTTCAGAGACGCTGATCTTCATGACGATCAGGAAGGGCAGCAGGAAGAACACCAGCAGCCAGGCGTAAGGCACGCCGATAACCGCTGTGCGTCCGCTCAGCAGCTTCGACTTGCGCAAGCGCGCGAGGAAGGTTTGAGGTCTCATCGCGCGCCCTTCACTGCGTGAGCACAACCTGCGACAGCGGCGTCCAGCTCGCCCATACCTCGTCGCCCCAGGTCAGCGGATCATCGCGATGACGCGCGATGTTGCTCTCGCTGACCTTGAGCACCAGGCCGCTGCCAAGCTGGATGTGATAAACGGTGTGGCTGCCGAAATACACCATGTCCTTGATCGTGCCGCGCACATGGTTGTATTCGCCTTCCGGGCGTTCCCGGGTGACGTGGATCTTCTCCGGACGAACGGCCACCGAAACAGGCATCCCCTCGTTACCAGTGATGCCGTGGCCAACGTAGTGCTTGCAGTCGGCGCACTCGATGATCACGTGGTCGGGGTTGTCATCGATCAGCGTGCCATCCATCAGATTCACGTTGCCGATGAAGTCCGCGACGAAACGGTTCGCTGGCGTTTCGTACACCTCGCTCGGTGCTCCGATCTGCAGGATGTTGCCTTCGCTCATGATCGCGATGCGCGAGGCCATGGTCATCGCCTCTTCCTGATCGTGCGTCACCATCACGACCGTGACACCCACCTGCTCGATGATGTTCACCAGCTCGATCTGGGTTTCCTCGCGCAGCTTCTTGTCCAGCGCGCCGAGTGGTTCGTCGAGCAGCAACAGATCGGGTCGCTTCGCGAGGCTGCGCGCCAACGCCACGCGCTGCTGCTGACCGCCGGAGAGCTGGTGCGGTTTGCGTTTTGCGTACTTCGAGAGCTGCACCAGCTTGAGCATCTTCTCGACGCGTGCAGCGATGTCGTCTTTCGGCATGCCATCGCGCTTCAGGCCGAAGGCGACGTTCTCCTCCACCGAAAGATGCGGGAACAGCGCGTAAGACTGGAACATCATGTTGATCGGCCGCAGATAAGGCGGCAGACCCGCCAGATCGTGGCCATTAAGGATGATGCGCCCGGAGGTCGGGGTTTCGAATCCCGCAAGCATCCGCAAGAGCGTCGTCTTGCCGCAGCCGCTCGATCCGAGCAGCGCGAAAATTTCTCCCTTGGCGATGTCGATGCTGACGTGATTAACCGCCTTCACGCCGCCAAAGTCCTTTACGACGTCCTTGATCTGAAGAAACGCCGGTGCTTGCGAAACCACCATTCCCCTCCCTCCGTTCCGTCTCGTTCGGGTCCGCTTACAGACCAGTCTTGAACGACGTGTAAATCCGCGTCATCTGGCGGCGAATGTCGTTGTTGATCGCGTCCGGCATCGCCATCTTCTTCATGTCCGCATCGGAGAGGAAAACGGTCGGATTGCTGGCGACTTCGGGCTTCACGAACTTCTTCGATTCCTTGTTCGGATTCGCGTAGAAGACTTTGTTCGTCAGGCTGCCATGCACTTCGGGGCGCATGATGTAGTTGATGAACTTGTGCGCGTTGTCCGGGTGCGGCGCATCGGCCGGGATGACCATCGTGTCCATGAACACAATGCCGCCGGTCTTCGGAATCAGGGCTTGGATGTTCTGACCGGTCTTGCCGTCGATGGCACGTTGACGCGCGATGTTGATGTCGCCAGACCAGCCGAGCGACAGGCAGATCGAGCCATTCGCCATGTCATTGATGTAACCCGACGAGCTGAACAGCGTCACGTACGGGCGCACGCTCTTGAGCAGCGCCGGCACCTGGCCGTAGTCGGAAACATTCTTGCTGTAGGCCGGCTTGCCCAGGTAGTGCAGCGCGGCCGGCACCACTTCGGTCGCCGAGTCGAGGAAGGAGACGCCGCAGCTCTTGAGCTTGGAGATGTATTCCGGTTTGAAAACCAGATCCCAGGCATTTTCCGGCATCGGCATGTTGCCCAGTGCCGCCTTCACCTTGTCAACGTTGATGCCAACCGTGGTGTAGCCCCACAGCCAGTTCACCATGTACTGGTTGCCTGGATCGAGTTTCGCGAGCGCAGCCTGGAAGTCGGGATCAAGGTTCTTCAGGTTGGGCAGCTTGCTCTTGTCGAGCTTCATCAGCAGGCCGCCATCAGCCTGGATCTTCGCCCAGTAGGACGACGGCACCACCACGTCATAGCCTGTCTTGCCAGCCACCAGCTTGGCGTGAACGATTTCGTTGTTGTCGAAATTGTCGTAACGGACCTTGATGCCGGTTTCCTTCTCGAAGTTCTTGAGCGTGTCTTCCGCGATGTAATCCGACCAGTTGTAGACGTTCAGGACCTTTTCTTCTTCCGCATGCGCCGCAAAAGCCAGCGCAGCAAACACGCCCACCGCACATCGCTTGAGGACGCGGTTCGAGAACACTTTCATTGGAAGCCTCCTGGTGGCTGGAAAACGAGTGACTGAATGACGCTTCATCTTTGCGAGCTGAGGGGGCTGCTGTTTCACGGCAACGCCCCGCTCTGACGCATGTCACGAACTTAGCAAAAATCGGACCCGTGCACCTGCACAAAATGCAGCCGCACTCAGATCCAGTTGCGTTGCTTGAGGTCTGCGTAGGTTTTGTCGAGACAGCTGCGGATCAGACCGACCATTTCATCGATCTGCGCCTTGGTAATCACCAGCGGCGGCGCAATGATCATCCGATCGCCGACCGCCCGCATGATCATGCCGTTGCCGAACATGTGGCCGCGGCAGACCATGCCCACTTCCAGTGCAGGATCGAAGGCTTCCTGCGTCGTTTTGTTCTTCACAAGCACCAAACCGGCAACCAGGCCGCAGGTTTCTGCGATGCCCACCAGCGGGTGGTCGGCCAGGGCCTCGAATTTCTCCTTCAGGTAGGGACCAGTCTCTTCGCGCACTTTCTCGACCAGGTGTTCGCGGCGAATGATCTCGATGTTTTCCAGCGCCACGGCGCAGGCAACCGGGTGCCCGGAATAGGTGTAGCCGTGGTTGAACTCGCCACCTTTTTCCAGCAGCACCTTTGCGATGCGATCGCCGACCATGACGCCCCCAAGTGGCACATAGCCCGAGGTCACGCCCTTGGCGAAGGTCATCAGATCCGGCCTGTAGCCGAACTTCTCGCAGCCCCACCATTCACCCAGCCGGCCAAAGCCGCAGATGACCTCGTCCGAAACCAGAAGAATTCCGTACTTGTCGCAGATGCGCTGAATCTCGGGCCAATAGGTCTTGGGCGGAATGATCACGCCACCGGCGCCCTGCACCGGCTCGCCGATGAAAGCGGCCACCTTGTCGGCACCAATTTCAAGGATCTTCTCTTCGAGCCAGCCCGCTGCCTTCAAGCCGAAGGTGTCCGGGTCCATGTCGCGACCGTTCTCGTACCAATAGGGCTGCTCGATATGCACGATATTGGGGATCGGCAGATCCCCTTGTGCGTGCATGCCGCTCATGCCACCAAGCGATGCGCCACACATCGTCGAACCGTGATAAGCGTTATGACGGCTGATGATTACCTTGCGCTGCGGTTGCTCCAGGAGATCCCAGTAGCGGCGCACCATACGTACCACCGTGTCGTTACCCTCCGAGCCGGAGCCGGAGAAGAAGACGTGGTTGAACTGCGGTGGCGTCACCTCGGTCAGCAGCTTGGCAAGCTGCGCGGCGGGTACGTTGGTGGTCTGGAAGAAGCTGTTGTAGTACGGCATCTCAAGCAGCTGCTTGTAGGCCGCGTCGGCGAGTTCCTTGCGCCCGTAGCCGACGTTCACACACCAGAGCCCGGACATGCCATCAAGGATTTTGTGCCCCTCAGAATCCCACACATAGATCCCCTCCCCCTTCACCATCACGCGCGCCCCTTTTTGGCCGAGCGCCTGGTTGTCAGTGAAGGGATGCAGGTAGTGCGCACCGTCGATCGCCTGGATCGCCTTGGTATCCACCCGGGTGTTTTCATTCATGTTCATGGTTTCGTGTTCCTTCGAATGCTCTCGCAGACAAGACGGCGCCCTTTGCGCGCCACGCGGGCGCGCCTTGGCAGCGTCAATCACACATGCAGCAACAGGTGTTCGCGTTCCCAAGGGCTGATCACGCGCATGAACTCTTCGTATTCGTGATCCTTCACTGCCGAATACACGGTTACGAAACGGTCGCCGATCACCTTGCGCAGCGGCTCGCAGCCACGCAACAGGTCAAGCGCTTCAGCCAGGCTGCGCGGCAGTTGGTAGTCGGAGTCATACGCGCTGCCGCTGGCTTCCGGTGTCGGTTCGATCTGTTCCTTGATGCCGAGGTAGCCGCAGGCCAGCGTGGCAGCAAAGGCGAGGTATGGATTCGCATCAGCGCCGATCACGCGGTTCTCCACGCGACGGTTCTTCGGGTCGGAATGCGGTACGCGAAGGCCGACGGTGCGGTTGTCTGCACCCCACTGCACGTTGATCGGCGCAGCGGTGTGCCGCACCAGGCGACGATAGGAATTGACGTACGGCGCCATCAGCGCCATGCAAGCCGGCAGGTACTTCTGCAGCCCGCCGATGTAGTGATAGAAGGCCTTCGATGCAGTGCCGTCCGGGTTGCTGAAGATGTTCTCGCCGGTCTTTGCATCCACCACGCTCTGGTGCACATGCATCGCCGATCCCGGCTCGCCCGCCATCGGCTTGGCCATGAAGGTGGCGTACATGTCGTGGCGCAGCGCAGTTTCACGCAGCGTGCGTTTGAAGAAGAACACCTTGTCGGCAAGACCGAGCGGCTCGTTGTGGAGAAAGTTGATCTCCATCTGGCCGGCACCGATTTCGTGGATCAGCGTATCGACGTCCAGCTCCATCGCGTCGCAGTAGTCGTAGATGTCCTCGAACAGCGGGTCGAACTCGTTCACCGCATCGATCGAGTAGGCCTGACGGCTGGTCTCGGAGCGGCCACTGCGGCCGACCGGCGGACGCAGCGGAATATCCGGGTCCGGCGCGCGGGCGATCAGGTAGAACTCCAGCTCCGGCGCGATCACCGGCTTCCAACCCATCTCGGTGTAGAGGTCGCGCACATGGCGCAATACGCTGCGCGGCGCGAAATCCACGAGGGTGCCATTCGAGAAGTAGCAGTCGTGGATGACCTGCGCAGTCGGGTCTGCAGCCCAAGGCACCAGGCGAACCGTAGCGGGGTCGGGCAGCAAGACCATGTCGCGATCGTTGCCCGAAATCACACCGTTGTAGCCTTCATCCTTGTCCGGGTACTCGCCGGTCACAGTGCCCGCCACAACGGCTTCGGGCAGGCGCATGCCGCGGTCCTGGGTGAACTTCTCGCGGGGCAGGATCTTGCCGCGCGCCACACCGGTCAGGTCGGGCACCAGACATTCAAGTTCGGTCACGCGCTTCTCGTCGAGCCAGCGCTCCATGTCCTGATGGGAAAAGTTTTCACGCAAAGTCATAGTCGGTCTCTTTGGTTTCGTCGCATGCGGCGATCGGCCCCTCGCTGGGGTTCGGGCTCGCCGCCAGCCCGCTGGCTGGCGTTCGCCCTTAGGGCAGGTAGGCCAACCAGACGACGAATCGGGATTCACGGTTCATCACGCACTCCGCGCCAGCATCCGTTTGCGACAGGCGTCGCCAAACGCAGCAAAAATCCGGGTCGACACAGGGTTCTCGGCGGCCTTCCATTCCGGGTGCCATTGCACACCGAGGGCGAACGCCTCGGCCGCTGCCACCCGGAAGGCCTCGACCAGACCGTCGTCCGCCAGCGCCTCGGCCACCAGGCCATCCGCAAGCCGATCGATACCCTGGCCGTGCACCGAATTCACGCCGACGCGCGTGGCGCCGACGATCTCCGCGAGCCGGCCCGACAAGGTGACCGGATGGGCTTCGCCGTACTGCACGTCGAGCGAGGCCGCCTTGTCCTCGCGGTGGTCCATGTAGCCCGACGTCTCATGCACCGCCTGATGAAGCGAGCCACCAAACGCAACGTTCATCTCCTGAAAGCCGCGGCAGATTGCGAACAGCGGCACACCACGCGCGATCGCACGGCGGGTCAGCGGCAGCGTCACCGCGTCGCGCGCCGGGTCGAGCGGCAGCGCCGGATTTCGCACCGCCTGATCGAAATGCGCCGGATGCACGTTGGAGACGGAACCGGTCAGCATCACGCCATCTGCGATATCCAGCAGCGCATCGAGATCAGGCGTATCGCCCAGCACCGGAATCAGCAGCGGCTGGCAATCGGCGACCACGGCCACTGCATCGAGGTACTTCTTGCCGACTGCATTGAATGGATGCGCGCCGAGCATCTTGCTGCAGGCGGGAACGAGGACGATTGGCTTCTTCATCGGCAGAGGTAGTGGTCAGAATTCGGCGTGGTAGGTGTAACCCAGCTCACGCGCCACGGCCTCGCAGGTCACCTTGCCGCGATGGATATTCAGGCCGTTGCGCAAGTGATGGTTATCCTGCAGGGCGCGGCGATAGCCCTTGTTCGCGAGCTGGAGAACAAAGGGCAACGTGGCGTTGGTCAGCGCGAGCGTTGAGGTACGCGCAACGCCGCCGGGCATGTTGGCGACGCAGTAATGCACCACGCCGTCGACGATGTAGGTCGGCTCCTGATGGGTTGTCGCATGCGTGGTTTCGGCACAACCGCCCTGATCCACCGCGACGTCGACAATCACCGAACCGGGCTTCATCAGCGCGAGCATCTCGCGCGTGATCAGCTTTGGCGCAGCCGCGCCGGGAATCAACACCGCACCGATCACCAGATCCGCTTCGCGCAGCGCGTCTTCGAGGTTCGCGCGGTTTGAGTAGAGCGTCTGCAGCCGCGGGCCGTAAAGGGCGTCGAGTTCCTTGAGCCGGTTGAGCGACACGTCGAGAATCGTGACTTGCGCGCCGATTCCCATCGCGACACGCGCCGCATTCACACCGACCACACCGCCGCCCACGACCAGCACCTTGGCGGCGGGCACGCCGGGCACGCCAGGCAGCAACACGCCAGAACCACCTTGCGACTTTTCCAGCGCCTTGGCGCCAGCCTGAATCGCCATGCGGCCCGCAACTTCGCTCATCGGCGCCAGCAAGGGCAAGCCACCGCGGTCATCGGTCACCGTTTCGTAGGCGATCGCAACCGCATCCGATTCCACAAGCAGGCGTGTTTGCTCCGGATCCGGAGCGAGATGCAAATACGTGAAGAGCACCTGACCGGGCCGCAGCGCGCGACACTCGTCCGGCTGCGGCTCCTTGACCTTGACCACCATCTCCGCCTGTGCAAACACGCTGGCAGCATCTGGCGCGATACGCGCCCCGACGGCTTCGTACTGCGCATCGCTGAACCCGACCCCAGCCCCCGCCTGAGTCTGCACCAGCACCTGATGGCCATTTCGCACCAACTCCGCGGCCCCCGCCGGCGTCAGGCCGACGCGGTACTCGTGGTTCTTGATTTCCTTGGTTACGCCTACAAGCATGGTCTCCCCCCTCGCTCGCCCGTCGCACACCACCTGTGTAGTGTGGTCGCTGAACCATCCAATTGGTAGTGACAATGTAACGCGTTTTGGTATTATTGAAAGCACCACTTTGTCGTTTTCGATGGTGCCACCGTGAGCTCTCTGCCGATTGCCGATCTAATTCTGGCCGAAATGGACCAGAGCGCCCGCGCAGGAAACGTGCCGCGTCATCGTCGTTTGTACGAGGCGATTCGCAGCGCAATCCTCTCCCGCCGCCTTCCTGTTGGCAGCAAACTGCCTTCAACACGAGATCTTGCAAGGGATTTAGGACTTTCAAGGAACACCGTCGTAACGGCGTTCGAGCAATTGCTCGCCGAAGGTTATGTCAGCTCCCGTACCGGCAGCGGCACCTTCGTGGCCGACACGTTGCCCGAACCAGCGACCGAAGAATTGGCACCGGAGCGACAATCAAGAAATTCGCATCACAATGGCGCCATTGCACCGCAGCATGCACCACAAGAAGGCACCACTGCTGCCGTGGGTGCCACGCTGTCGGTTCGTGGGCGCCGTGTTGCAGACCATGCGGCCGGCCATCGCTACGAGATCCAGCCCTTCGTGCCCGGAGACGACGATTTCTCGGTCTTCCCGATCAAGCTCTGGCAACGCCTGCAAAACAAATACTGGCGAGAGGCGCGACCGGAGCTGCTGGACTACGGCCAGAACGGCGGCTACCTGCCGTTGCGCCGCGCCATCGCCGACTACCTGCGGGTATCGCGCTCGGTGCGTGTTACGGTGGATCAGGTGCTGATCACCGGCGGCACGCAGCATTCCCTGGACCTTTGCGCACAGCTGCTGGCGGACGCCGGCGACACCGCATGGGTTGAAGACCCCTGCTACTGGGGTGCGCAACGCGTGTTCGAATCACGCGACCTCGATTTGCATCCGGTGCGGGTTGACGACGAAGGCATGAACCCCACTGCCGAGGACCAGCACAAACCGCCGCGCCTGATCTACCTGACACCGTCGCACCAGTACCCCAAGAGCGTGGTGATGAGCCTCGCACGCCGCCGCCTGCTGCTCGATATCGCAGCGCGCACCGGCGCATGGATTCTTGAAGACGATTACGACAGCGAGTTCCGCTATACCGGACGGCCACTGTCGTCGCTGCAAGGGCTCGATACGCACGACCGTGTCGTGTACATGGGCACCTTCTCGAAGATCCTCTACCCCGGCATCAAGGTGGGCTACATGGTGGTGCCGCCTGCACTGGTGGCACCATTTCGCAGCGCGCTCTATGACCTGCAACGACCCGGCCAGATGATGCAGCAAGCCGCCTTGGCCGACTTTCTGGAACAAGGCCATTTCGCAACCCATGTGCGCCGCATCCGTCAGCTCTACGGCCAACGCCGTGAATTGCTGCAGCGCACGCTCAAGCCCATCCTCGGCAACGCAGCCACGCTCTCAAAAGAGGAATCGGGCCTGCACCTGGTAATCCAGCTGCCGCCCGGTACCGACGATGAACGCCTGGCCCAGGAGGCAGCCGAACAGGGCCTGCAGGTGCGCGCGCTATCAACCTACTACCTTGGTGCCGAGAAGGAACGTGGCCTGGTGGTCGGCTATGCCTATGTGCCGACAGACAAAATCGCGTACTACGGCCGCCTGCTCGGCAACGTCGTCAAAGCTGCCTCGGCCGGCCGACGTTAAGTGACATAAGGCATCGCCGGCATTTGACGCGCCACAGATACATCACACAGGGGGACGGATAAGGTAATCATGCAACACACAGCGCACGCCGGGACGCGCTTGTGGTGTATGGTGCAAAGACGCGGCGAGACAAACATTGACGCAATAGCCAAGCGCCACCGAATCAGCCGGATTCCTGCCCGAAACACGAGGGCCTGTTTCCGGGACAATGCGCCAACAGGAGGAAAACCATGAACGAAACCCTCGACGCCCCGCGCACGCTACCGACCCAGGAAGAGATGCTCGCCGCACCGGAGGCCGACTACATGTCGCCGCGGCAACTGGCCTTCTTCCGCGCGCGCCTCATTCAGGAACGTGATGCATTGCTTGCATCGGCCAAGGACACCACGCTGCATCTGCGCGACAACGAAGCCACGCCCGATCCGTCGGACCGCGCTTCGGTCGAAGAAGATCACACGCTGGAACTGCGCGTACGCGATCGCGAACGCAAGTTGCTGCACAAGATCGACGAAGCGATTCAGCGCATCGACAACGGTGAGTATGGCTGGTGCGAAGAGACCGGCGAGCCGATCGGCGTGGCACGCCTGATCGCGCGCCCGACCGCCACCTTCAGTGTCGAAGCGCAAGAGCGCTACGAAACCCGCCGCAAGATGCGCGGCGGCTGAAAATCCCGCGGCAAGGTGCACCCGCTGCGCCTTGCCGCAGGTGACGACTACCGCCGCCCCTGGCGGCACGTCGGTTTGAGCAGCCCCACGCTCCAAGCGCCGGGCCTACCCCCGTCTGCAACACAAAACCCATGACCCGCTACATCAACGATGCCCTCACACAGGGCGAACACATCGTTCACATCGGCCGCATCAGCCTGTGGTCGCAAACCGGCACGATCCTGCTCGGGCTGCTGCTCCTGCCTGCATTTGGCGTTGGCCTGATCTTCTGGGGCGTCGCGTGGGTTCGCAGCCGCTCAACGGAACTCGCCATCACCAACAAGCGCGTGATCGCGAAGTTCGGCTTCATTCGACGCCGCACGGTTGAAATCAACCTCGCGCGGGTCGAGAGCATTCAGGTCGACCAAAGCGTCGCTGGGCGTTTGCTCAACTTCGGCTCGCTGCTGATCTCGGGTGCCGGTGAAGCCCAGGCGCCGATCCCTCACATCGCAGATCCAATGCAGTTCCGCCGCAAGTTCATGGAAGCGCAGGAGCAACTCAATAGCGTCGCGCCGTAGTACAACAACCTCGCGCTTCATTCACTTGACGCCCCAAGCGTTTCCCTCCGTGCGATGCCCCTTATTCCGCCAAAATCCGTTTCCACGGCGTTGACACTCGCCGTCTTTTGCGCGACCTGGATTCACCCGATCTGGCCTGCCGAACAATTGCTGCATTGTTCGCTGACCATAGCCGGCGTAGCCCTGCTATGGCGGCATGTGAAACTACACGGTGCGAGCGATCGCGACTACCTGCTGATCATGCTATTCGTGGCGGTGCATTCGGTTGCCGCCCGCTGGCTGTATTCAAACGTTCCTTACGACCGCTGGCTCACAGCAGCCTTCGGTTTCTCGCTTGAACACGCATTGGGCTGGAAGAGGAACAACTTCGATCGCCTTGTGCACTTTCTTTACGGCTTCTGCCTGACGCCTGCTGTCATGAGCTTTGCCGTGCAGCGATGGGCGACAAACGCGAGAGTCAGCTTCGTCATCGCGGTTAGCGCCATCATGGTCACCAGCCTCTGGTATGAGTGGTTCGAATGGCTAGTTGCCGCCACGCTCTCGGCGCAGGATGCCGAGTCGTACAACGGCCAGCAAGGCGATATGTGGGACGCCCACAAGGACATGCTTGCTGCCACTCTCGGTAGCCTAGCTTGGTCGATCCAGATTCGGCCAAGCCGACGGTCTGGCGTCGTCAGCCCACCGTCCGGCGCACGTTAGTCGCCGTCAAAAAACGCCGCACTGCGACTCACGGGACGCGACAAATCACATAGAGCTTGCGACAGTAACTGAGCGTTTCCCACACCCCACGGAACCCCGCCTCGATCACGAAGGCGTCGCCAGCACGGAATTCCCGCGCCAGCCCGGTTTCGTCGGTCAGGCGAACATGGCCTTCGAGTATCTGGCAGAACTCGTACTCATCCGGGTCGTAGCACACGCGCCAACTACCGGGGTCGCAGCGCCAATCACCTGCGAGTAGCCGGTCGCCCGCGCTGGCGTAATAGTTGATTGCGGCTTGCTGCGGATTACCGCTCAACACGCGATCCGGGGCGGGCGCAAACGCCTCCGGTTCGGTGCTGCTCTCGCGGAACGCGATCAGGCTGGCTGTCATCATCGCTCCCTGTCAGAGAAGGTCGCGCAGGCGATACCAGGCCATCCCCAGCACCAGGGCCGGCGTGCGCAGCAGCGCCCCCCCGGGGAACGGCAAATGGCGCAGACGCGCGTAAATGTCGAAACGCCCGGCCTGCCCCGCAATGGCTTCCGCCACCAGGCGCCCCGCCATGCCGGTGAGCGACAGGCCGTGACCCGAAAAGCCCTGCAGGTAGTAGATGTTGGGCGTGAGCCGGCCGAAATCGGGTGCGCGGTTCATCGAGATATCGACAAAGCCACCCCAGGCGTAATCCACCTTCACCCCCTCGCCCAGTTGCGGGAAGGTTTTGAGCATGCGCTGCTTCATGCCGGCAGCCAGGTTCGGCGGCGTCATGCCGCTATAGCTGACGCGCCCACCGAAGATCACTCGGTGATCGGGCGACACGCGGAAGTAGTCGAGCACGAAATTGGAATCGCACACCGCAGCCCGCTCGCGGATCAGCGAATCCGCCAGTTCAGGTTTGAGCGGCTCAGACGCCACCACATAAGTGCCCACCGGCATGATTCGCGGCTGCAGTTCCGGCACCAAACCGCCAAGGTATGAATTGCCCGCCAGCACCACGAAACGCGCGCGCACCTGGCCGGCAGCCGTCTTGAGCAGTGGGCGCTCGCCCCGTTCGATTGCAACCACCCGGCTGTTCTCATGGATCTGCACGCCCAGGCTCGCGGCAGCGCGGGCCAAGCCGCGGCAGTATTTGAGCGGATGCAGATGGCCCGATAGCGTGTCATGCAGCCCCGAATGAAAGCGCGGACTGGCGATGTGCTCGCCTATTTCGTTGCGCCCGACCCAGCGCCAGTAAGGGTGCTTGTAGAAGTGCGTCACATGCTCGAACCACTCGTGCAGAGCCCGCGCCTTGCGTTCATTCACAGCGAGGTACTTGTAGCCGGGCACGAAGTCGCAATCGATGTTGAACTCCGCAATCCGCTCGCGGATCAGGTTCAAGCCTTCCACCGTCACCGCCCAGGCCTGCCGCGCCGCATCGTCGCCAAGCTGGTTCTCGATCGGTGCGTCCGATGCATGACCGACGATCGCCTGGCCTCCGTTACGCCCGGATGCCCCCCAGCCCACCTGCTCCGCTTCAAGCACCGTGACGCTGAAGCCACGCCGCGCCAGTTCGATCGCCGCAGACAAGCCGGCAAAGCCACCGCCAACCACGCATACATCGCAGTCGGCCGACCCGGCCAGCACCGGCCACGCCCCCACCGAGGGCGCGCTCGCGAGGTAGTAGGAATTGGAGGTCAGCGAGCGTTCGCGCGGATCGTCAGACAGTTTTTGGTTCAGCGTATTCATCGGGCTTGTCCCGCGAGCCAGGTCCATACGAAGGTGGATGCCGCGTTGGTGGTGAGCTCGGAAACATCGTAGGGCGGCGCGACTTCCACGCAGTCCATGCCCACCCAAGGCAGGCCGGCGGTTTCCTCCAGAATCGTCAGCACCTGCGCCGAGGTCATGCCACCGGGCTCCGGGGTGCCGGTGCCCGGCGCAAACGCCGGATCAAGGCAATCAATGTCGAGCGACAGGTATAGCGGCGGATTGCCGGCCGCCGCCACGCGCCGCCGGATCTCGTCGATCACGAAGGCCAATTGCGACGGACTCTCGGCGCCACGTAACTCACGCGCCGTGAAGACCCTGCCGCCGACGCTATTCACATACTCGCGCGCCTCACGCTGGCCGGAAGAGCGGATACCGATCTGCACCGTCGCCTCCGGAATCACGAGCCCTTCCTGCAAGGCCTCGTAGGTCCAGGTGCCGTGGCCGGAGGGCTCGCCAAAGTGGTCGGTCCAGGTGTCGCAGTGCGCATCGAAATGCACCAGTGCCAGCGGGCGCCCAAGGACCTTTCGGTAGGCTCGCAGCAGCGGCAGCGTGATCGAATGGTCACCTCCGATCCACGCCATGCGATGCGCGGCAATCAAGGCCTCGGCTTGCGGCTGCAGCGCCGCGCGCATGGTCTCAAGACTGGTGTTGGGCAACATCAGATCGCCCGCGTCACAGACCTGACCGTGCGGCGTGCGGTTGAACACTGGATGCTCCGCATCGCACAGCATCTGGCTCGCGCGCCGGATCGCTGAGGGGCCAAAACGCGCACCTGGCCGATTCGTCACCGAACCATCCCACGCGACTCCGGCCACGCAGAACGGCCGATCCGGGGCCTGTTGTCGGGTAGGCGCCAGCAAGAAGGTGCTGGCGGAAAGGTACGGAAAGGCGTGATCGCTCATCAAACCTCCAGGGCGCAAAGTCAAACCGACGACTCGGCACCACAATGATGCCGACGCACCAAATTGGCACTCTTGACGTCGTCGTTTTAGTGTTGCGATAGTACCATTTGAAAATCCAGGCCGGTAGCCCGTCTAGCCGCGCACAATCGTCCTCGCAAGGTTTCAAATACCCATGGCCCGCTTGCCCATCGCAGTCATTCAGAACGTGCCCAACGATGGCCCCGGCCACTTCGCGGATTGGGCCGATCGCCACAACCACACGCTGCAGATCATCCGGATCTGGGCTGGCGATGCAGTTCCGGAACAGGTAGGGGGCTTTGCCGGCCTCTGCGTGCTCGGCGGCCCGATGAGCGTGAACGATCCGCTCCCCCACCTGCGCGCGACCGAGCACCTGATCCGCGCCGCGATGGCCGCTGACGTGCCGGTTCTCGGCCACTGCCTCGGCGGGCAGCTGCTCGCCAGCGCGTGCGGAGCAACGATCCGGCGCGCCCCGCACGCCGAAATCGGCTGGGTCGATATCGCGACGCATCCCGCGACCAACGCGAACACCTGGTTTGGCGCCGAGCGCTTCCCGATCTTCCAATGGCACGGCGACAGCTTCGATCTTCCAGCCGGCGCGCAACTGCTTGCGAGCAGCGAACACTGCCGCCATCAGGCTTTCAGCGTCGGCTCGCTGCATCTGGCGATGCAATTTCATTGCGAAATCACCGCCGACAAGATCACAGACTGGACCACCAGCACCGAGGGACGCGCCGAAATCTCGGCAAGCCAATCGCCAGGTGTCCAGTCCGTAGCCGAAATCCACTCACGGACACCTAGCCTGCTGCCACAGAGCCAGCGCGTGGCCGACGCGATCTATCGGCGCTGGGCGCGCGGTTTGCGCGGCACCTGAAAGGTGACACCCGGCCCTCAAGGTTTTCCGCGGCGCGCCGATAACGCTCGAATCAGCTTGGCTTTTGGTAGCCAAAGTCAACGATAGCCTGCAAGGCACACGGATACGACGCGGGGCCGGGAAGCTTGCCCGGCCGCCGAACAGAGGCTGGAGCGCCCAAGCATGAATGACGATCGCTTCGCTGCGCTCGCAGCGGGGCTGGACCTGGTGATGTGGGAAGCGGACCTGCCGGGAAGGCGGTTCCGCTTCGTCTCGCCCTACGCGGAAACCCTGCTGGGTTACGCGAAGGATGAGTGGTACACGCCTGGATTCTGGCAGGCCCATCTGCATCAGGACGATCGCGGCTTCGCGCTGGCGTTCGATGCGGCACACGCGGCCGAGAGCGACCGTTACGAGATCGAATACCGCATGGTGCACGCCGGCGGCCATGCGGTGTTCGTCCGCGACCTGGTCGTTGTGCGCTTCGACGAGGATGGCAACGCGATCGGCCTTTCCGGCGTGATGATCGACGTCACCAGCGATCGCGCGCTGAACCATGCCCTGACCGACAGCGAGCATCGCTTCCGCGCGGTCATGGAACAGGTGCCGAACATCTCCGTCCAGGGCTACGACCCGCAACGCCGCGTGGTGTTCTGGAACAGCGCGAGCGAACGCCTGTACGGCTACAGCGCGAGCGAAGTGCGTGGGCGCTTGCTGGAAGAGCTGATCATCCCCGAACCGATGCGTGACGAGGTGGTGCGACTGCACACGCACTGGTTACGCACCGGAGAACCGATTCCGGCCGGCGAGCTCGATCTGCAGCGCAAGGACGGTTCGCTGGTATCGGTGTTCTCAAGCCACGTCATGACGCACAACCGCTATGGCGAGCCGGAGATGTACTGCATCGATGTCGACCTGACCGACATCAAGCGGGCCGAAGCAGCCTTGCGTGACAGCGAGGCACGGTTCCGCCTGACCGTTGAGAATGCGCCAGTCGGCATCGCGATACTCGCGCTCGATGGCCGAATCCTTCAGGTCAATCCGCGTTTCTGCGCCATCACCGGCTACGGCGCGGTCGACTTGTTGGCCACCAGCTTCGCTGCACTGACCGAGAACGGCGCGCGAGACGCCTATCGCACCGAAGTGGAAGCGTGCCTGAGCGGCGCACAACAGTCTTTCAGCCTCGAGGCACGGCTGCAGCACAAGTACGGCCACGAGCTGTGGGTCAGCGCCACCGTGTCGATGATGCGCAACACGAGCGGCGCGCCGGAACAATTGATCTGCGCGATCGAGGATGTCACCGAACAGCGCGCCAGCAAGGCCCGCTTTGAATGGCTTGCACACCACGACCCGCTGACCGACCTGCCCAACCGCACGCTGCTGCGCGACCGACTGCAACAAGCGATGGCGCGTGCGCTGCGTGCCGGCAAGCGGGCCGCGCTGATGTTCCTCGACCTGGATCGCTTCAAGAACATCAACGATTCGCTTGGCCACGCCTTCGGCGACCAGGTGCTGCGCGCGGTCGCGGCGCGTTTGCGCACTTGCGTGCGCGACACCGACACCGTGGCGCGGCTCGGCGGCGACGAGTTCCTCATCGTCCTTGAGTGCGTGGAGAACGAGCAGGATGTCGGCATCGTTGCGCGCAAGATCGTCGACAAGCTTTCACTGCCGCTCGACGTGCAGGCGCAAACCTTGTCCACCGGCGCCAGCATCGGCATCGCGCTTTACCCGGAAGACGGCGTCGACGTCGACTCCCTGCTGAAGAACGCCGACTCGGCGATGTACCACGCCAAGGACTCGGGCCGTAACGCATTCCGCTTCTTCACCGAAGCCATGAACCTTTCGGCCATCGATCGCCTGCGCATGGAAAACGCGCTGCGCCAGGCGCTCGAGTTCGGCGAACTCTCACTGCACTACCAACCACAGGTCGAGCTGACGACAACGCGCTTGCTGGGTGTGGAAGCCCTGCTCCGCTGGAGCAACCCGGTCCTGGGCAACGTCTCGCCGGCACGTTTCATACCGGTGGCGGAAGAAAGCGGCCTGATCGTGCCGATCGGCGAGTGGGTGCTCGGCGAAGCCTGCGCGCAGGCGCGGCGCTGGCGCGACGAAGGTATCGACACACTCACCGTCGCGGTGAATATCTCGGCGCTGCAATTCCGCCGCACCGACATTGTTGGCAAGGTGCGTGCCGCGCTGGACCGCCATGGCATCCCGCCAGGCATGCTCGAACTTGAATTGACCGAATCGCTCTTGATGCACAACGCCGAGGAGGTTTTGCGCACGATGAACGACCTGAAGGCGCTGGGCGTGAAGCTTTCGATCGACGACTTCGGCACCGGCTATTCGAGCCTCTCCTACCTCAAGCGCTTCCCGGTTGACCGGCTGAAGATCGACCGCAGCTTCGTCAATGACGTGGCGGACGATCCGGACGATGCGGCAATCGTCCGTGCAATCGTGCAGCTCGGACGCAGCCTGAAGCTCGACGTAATTGCCGAAGGGGTCGAGACGCCCTCGCAACTGGACTTCCTGACGATGGAAGGCTGCCACTCCGCGCAGGGCTTCTACTTCGCCCGCCCGATGCCGGCGGCCGAGGTTTCAACACTGTTGCACGCGGGCATCGTCGCCGGCGGCACGCAACACGCTGCCTGAAGCCGAGCGCCACGGTCAGCTTACGTGCGATAATTCAACGCTTTACGTCATCTCACGGGCGCCACGCGCCCGCCTGCGGGTTCAAAAATGTCCGACGTTTCCCCGATCGAGCGCGAAGTCGCCCGACGCCGCACCTTTGCCATCATCTCCCACCCTGATGCGGGTAAGACCACGCTGACGGAAAAGCTGCTGCTGTTCGCAGGCGCGATCCACATCGCCGGCAGCGTGAAGGCACGCAAAGCCAGCCGCCACGCGACCTCGGACTGGATGGAGATCGAAAAGCAGCGCGGCATCTCGGTCGCCTCGTCGGTGATGCAGATGGAGTACCGCGACTGCGTCATCAACCTGCTCGACACCCCGGGCCACCAGGACTTCTCGGAAGACACCTACCGCGTGCTGACCGCCGTGGATGCGGCGCTGATGGTGATCGACGGCGCCAACGGCGTGGAGTCGCAAACGCTGCGCCTGCTCGAGGTCTGCCGCGCGCGCAACACGCCGATCATCACCTTCATCAACAAGTTCGACCGCGAAGTGCAGGAACCGCTGTCGCTGATCGACGAGATCGAGCGCACGCTGGGCATGCCGGCCGTGCCCTTCACCTGGCCGGTCGGCATGGGCAAGGGATTCGCCGGCGTGTTCGACATGCCGAAGAACCGCATGCGGGTGTTCCGCGCTGGCGAAGAGCGTGTGTCGGGCGAGGAGGAATCCATCGACGGCCGCGACAACCCGGAAATCGCCGCGCGCTTCGACACCCGCTGGGAGCATGCCCAGCACGACATCGAACTGGTCGAAATGGCCGCGCCCGCCTTTGACCGCGAAGCCTTCCTCGCCGGCAAGCAGACGCCGGTGTTCTTCGGCTCGGCGATCAACAACTTCGGCGTGCAGGAAGTGCTCGACGCGCTGGTCGACATGGCACCGCCCCCGGGCGACCGCACCGCGATCCAGCGCTATGTGCATGTCGACGAGCCGAAATTCTCCGGCGTGGTGTTCAAGATCCAGGCCAACATGGACCCGGCGCACCGCGACCGCGTCGCCTTCGTGCGCATCTGCTCCGGCCGTTTCGACCGCGGCATGAAGCTCAAGATCTCGCGCAACGGCAAGGAACTGCGCACCAACAACGTGGTGAGCTTCCTGTCGCAAAGCCGCGAGATCGTGGACGAGGCCTTCCCCGGCGACATCATCGGCATCCCGAACCACGGCCTGCTGCAACTGGGCGACACGCTGACCGAAGGCGAAGTGCTGCAATTCACCGGCCTGCCTTTCTTCGCACCGGAACTGTTCCAGACCGTCGAAGTGAAAGACCCGCTGCGCACCAAACAACTGCGCACAGGCCTTGCACAGCTCGGCGAAGAAGGCGCGATCCAGGTCTTCCGCCCGCAAGCGGGCACGATGATCCTGCTCGGCGCAGTCGGCACGCTGCAGTTTGAAGTGGTGCAGCACCGCCTGAAGACCGAGTACGGCGTCGAGGCGCGTCTTGGCAGCACCAACTACCGCCTCGCGCGCTGGGTCACCTGCGAAGACCCGAACATCCTCAAGCGCTTCATCGACGCCAACGCGCACCGCATCGCCTACGACGTGGTCGATGCGCCGACCTTCCTCGCCAGCCACAGCGCCGAGCTGCAGGTGGCCGGCGAACGCTACCCGGAGGTCAAGTTCCACGCGCTGCGCGAGCACGCGGGGCTGGTCTTCCAGTCGCGCATGGGCGGCTAACCCGACGGCGGGCGTTTCAGTTGGGGCGCCCGCCCGTCAGCGCAACTGCAGTTCGAAGCACACCACCCCCACGGGGCCGGGCACCCAACGCAAGTCCCCGCCATGGGCGCGCGCAATCTCGCGTGCGACGCTAAGCCCCAGCCCGACGCCATCCACCGCACGGGTGCGCGCCACATCGCCACGCACGAAACGCGCGAACCACTGCTCGGGATCTGAAGGTGCCGGTTGATGACTGGCGTTCGCGATGCGTAGCGTCATGCCCTGCGCGCCCGCCGATGCCTCGCACCGGATCCAGCCATACTCGGTGTTGTACTTGATCGCGTTACTGAGCAGGTTATGCAGGACCTGTTGCAGCAGCGCGCCGTCGGCCTGCACGACCAGGCCGGGAGGCACCTTCGCATTGATTTGAAGGTGCGGCGCAAGCAGGCGCGCGTCCTCGATCAGCTCGGCCAGCGCGGCGCTCAGGTCCACCGCTTCGCGATGCAGGCGAAGTCGCCCGGCATCGGCCCGCGACAGCAGCAACAACTTGCCGGAGATGCTTGAAAGGCGACGGACTTCGTCAAGGATGTCCGCGAGTTGCGCCTGCAGCGCCGAGCCCGCCTCGGCCGACTGGATCGCGCGCTCCAGCTGGCCCTGCAGGATCGCGAGCGGAGTCTTCAGCTCGTGGGCCGCATCGGCCGAGAAGCGCTGCGCCTGCTCGAAGCTGCGTTCGAGCCGCGCGAGCATGTGGTTGAAGACTTCGATCAGTTCGACGAATTCGGCGTCTTCGCCCGCCGCAGGAATGCGCCGGTCCAGCGCCGCCACACTGAGCTCGCGGCTGACCGCGGTCAGAGTCTTCAGCGGCCGCAAGGCCCGCGCCGAGAACAGCCAGGCGCCGAAGCCGACCAGCAGCAGCACCGGCGGCAACGCCCAGACGAAGGCGCGTCGCACTTCCGCCATCTCGGCGGCAACCACCTGCTCGTCGGCAGCGACGGCGACACGGTTGCCGCCTGCGACCGCCAGTGCGACATGCCAGGTCTGCTCGCCTGCGCGACGGGTAAGCGACACAACATGGGGCCGTTCGGCGGGCGAACCATCCTCGCCCCCTCGGTCACGCGGCGGACGATCTCGCGGTAGCGGCCGATCGCCCCCCGCCTCGTCCTGCCGAGGTGGTGGCGGCGCAGAGGGTGCCTCCCGTGGCGGCCGGCGCGGCGGTGCTTCTCCCACGCGCCCCTCGGCGGCAGCGGGCCAGGGCAGCGCCGCCATCGCGAGTCCGGCGGGCCAATGCGGCGAGCGGTAGTCGCTGCCCTGTCCGTCGCTCACCGCCAGGGCCAGCGCGCGCGCATCGTCGAAACCCAGGTCTGCCGCAAGCCTCGACTCGATTCGGCGCCAGTCGTCCACATCGCGCCGCCGGCCAGTCTCGCGCTCGGCGTGGGCGCGCAGGTCGGCATCGAGCCGGTCCAGCCGCTGCACCCTCAGCAAGGCCCATGCGCCGCCGCCAAAAGCCAGCAGCGCCGCCCCGGTGAGCAGGCTGGCCAGCAAGGCGAGGCGGAATCGGAAGCTGCGAATCACACCGGCTTCCGGAAGCGGTAGCCGACGCCGCGCACGCTCTCGATCGGCGAATCGCCCGCGGTTTCACCCTCGAGCGACGCGAGCTTCTTGCGGATGCGCTGGATGCAGACGTCGACCACGTTTGTGCTCGGGTCGAAGTCGTAGCCCCAGACGTGTTCGAGAATCTGGGTGCGGGTCAGCACCCGGCCGGGGGCGCGCATCAGATACTCGATCAGGTTGAACTCGCGGCTGGTGAGATCCACCGCCTTGCCACACCAGGTGACTTCGCGGGCGATGCGGTCGAGCCGAAGATCCCCCACGATCAGGAAGTTCTGACGTTCGCCGGAAACCCGGCGCAGCAGCGCCTGCACCCGCGCCAGCAACTCTTCGAAGAAGAAGGGTTTGGCCAGGTAGTCGTCGGCGCCGAGGTTGAGCCCCTCGACCCGGTCGTCCAGTTCGTTGCGCGCAGTCAGCAGGAGGACCGGGGTCGCATCGCCGGCACGCCGCAACGCCTTGAGGATGGAGAGGCCGTCGCGCCCCGGCAGCATGATGTCGAGCAGGATCACGTCATGCCCGCCGCGCCGGGCGACTTCGTAGCCGAGGTTGCCGTCGGCGCAGTGCTCGACCACGAAACCCTGCTCCCGGAAACCGGCGGTGACGAAATCGGCGATCTTGCGTTCATCCTCGATCAGCAGGACTTTCATGCACTCCTCCTGCGCGCAGCTTAGCCCGATCGGCGCGCGAATCCATTACAGATCTGTCATCGAGCGGCGGGGTCAGCCGCCATCCGGCAGAGCCACGATGGAAGCGTCATCCAAGCGGGGAGACCCATCATGAAACGACCCAAGCCTTCCGCCCAGCCGCTGCGTCGGGCGATCTTGCTGATTGCCCTCGTACTCGCCGGTTGCGGCGGTGGGGGATCCGGCTCTGAAACGAACAGCACGGGAAGCACCGGCACAAACGGGACGACCGGCACCACCGGAACCACCAGCGGCGCCGCCTTCACGCCCTCCACCGCTGCGGCGGTCGCCGGGCAGATCGTGCAGTTCACCGATGCGAGCAGCGGCAGCCCCAGCGCATGGGCCTGGGATTTCGGGGATGGCAGCACCAGCACGCAGCAGAACACCGGGCACGCCTTTGCGGCCCCCGGCACCTACACGGTGACGCTGACCGCCACGACCGCCGCCGGCAAGCTGAGCAGCAGCCAGCGCATCACGGTGGGCCAGACGCCCGCCGGATCGCCCGCGTTCAACATGGTGCAAACCCTGTCGGATCAAGCGCAGCGCACCACGCTCGCTTTCGACGGCCTGGCGCTGATGACGGGCAACCTGGCGGCGCAGTCCTTCTTCCCGCCCGGAAAGGTGGCGGACTACACCGGCTTCCAGTACCTGCGCGACAACGACCCGGACAACATGGGGCACAACACCAGCTTCCTGACGCGGGTGGCCAACAACGTGCTCTACATCCTCAACGATGCGCAGTTCGCGCAGCTCAAGGCGCTGGCAACCAGCCAGCTCGACCAGATCAACCAGTACGGTTACCAGCGTTTCACGCTGATGCAGGCCTTCCGCCGCCAGATGGATGGCAACATGCCCAGCGGCACCGCCCTGAACCTTGATGCGGTGAAGGCGGCCTCGCGGGCGCTGTACCTGATCGACGGCCAGATCAGTTTCGACCGCGCCCTGCTTTACGCGAACCTCTACCGCTCGCTCGACGCCAGCCAGAAGGCCTACCTCGACGCGATGAAGGGCAAGGGCTGGGCTTCGTGGCCCGACATCGCCGACGCGCAGATCAAGGCGAAGATGGCCGGTCTGCCGCAAGGCACTGCGGTGGCGGTGATGACCTACGCCAGTGACCTGTTCAGCTGGTATGCCGGCAGCGTCGACGCCGATGTGTACTTCTGCCCCGAACGTCATGGCACCTACTACGGCGGCTTCTACATCAAGGATGCGCCTGCCGTCGGCCATGAGGGCTACAGCATCAGCGAGCAGCTCACAGCAACCGCCGGGGCAGCGCTCAGCGACGCCGGCAAGGGTTACGTCACCACTGCGCAAGCGGCCACCATGTCCAGCCTGGTGGACACGCAGCGCGCCAACCTCTACACCGGCCCGACCAATATCGTGCAGCTGCGTACCGATATCGCCCTGCTGCTGCGCAGCCTGCGGGTCTCGGCGGCAGACGCGGACGCGGTGAAGGCGAAGGTGCTCGCGCTCTCGGCGACCTACGGCGAACTGGACGGCGAGAACAACTACCGCTACGCGACGGTCTTCACACAGGTCTACGCCAGCTTGTCGGCCGCGCAGAAGATCCAGCTGGCTGCGCTGCGCCACTCGATCCTGTCCGGCAGCTATGCCAACGGCACGCCCTTCGACTACACCACGGCGACCGCGCCCTACCTGTACGCAGCGCCAATCACCGACGTGAGCACGATCAGCAGCTACCTCGCGGCGTCCGACGCTTTGTTCGCCGCGCCGTGAACATCAGATGGCCCAGGAATCCGGGAGATCCACCATGAAGATCATGAGCGCCGCACTTACTCTGACCGCTGCATTGATAACAGGCACAACCGTCGCGCAGACCACGGCGACGCCGCCCGGCAACGAGCTCCAGCGGCACGAACCGCCACCACAGGCCTACGCCGACTGCAAGGGTAAGAAAGAAGGCACCACGGTGCAGCACGCCACCCCGGAAGGCGTGGTGCCTGCGACATGCGCGAGTTCCCCTAAGGGACTGGTGGCGCGCCCCAATCGGCCACATCCCACCGACGGCGACTCAGCTGCGCCCGCACCGGGTGACAAATCGTCCCCCCCGCGCCCGGCTGGCGACACGCAGCGCTGACTCATGCACAGCCCCGGCCGCAATGCCGGGGCAGCAATGGCCAAAAGGCGCTCAGTGAGGCAGGTGCGCCTCTTCGTCCTTCATGTGCTTGCGGGCGAAGTGCCAGATGTAGCCGCCCATGCCCAATACGAAGACGATGGTGAAGAGGCTGAGCAAGCCGATGTCGCTGCCAAACAGGATTTCGAGTGCCATGGTGAGTCCCCCGTCAGAAGATGCAGCCTCAGGGCATCATGAAGCTGGCCTTTTCGCTCAATCGCGCGGCCTCGGCCCCATCGCTGCGGATGTCGAAAACAATCTTGTGCGAACCCTTGGGAGCCGAATCCGCCGGCACCCGTACATGAATCGTGAAGCCCTTGTTCCCGGCAGGCGGCAGCTCGAAGTCCGGCGCTTCGACCAGTGTCACGCCATCCAGCCCGGAGACGCCCACGTGGATATGCCGCGTGGTCTCGGCCATGTTCATCATCTGCAAGGTGTAGATGTTCTCGATCAGGCCGCCTTCGACCTCGCGTGACAGCGTCGTGCGGTCGCGGATCACATCCACACGCAGGGTGTCGCGGTGGGCAAGCGACCAGCCGCCTGCAACGATGATGGCGAGCAGCACCGACAGGTACACCAGCACCCGCGGCCGGATCACATGGCGCAGCACATCACGCATGCCCCAGTGCTGCTTCATCGCGTTCTCTGTGGTGTAGCGGATCAGCCCACGCGGCGAGCCAACCTTGTCCATCACCTGATCGCAGGCATCGATACAGGCAGCGCAGCCAATGCATTCGTACTGCAGACCATCGCGGATATCGATGCCGGTGGGACACACCTGCACGCAGATACCGCAGTCGACGCAATCGCCCAGCTTCTGTTCGGATTGCTTGCGCTTGGCCCCGCGTGGTTCGCCACGCTCCGGGTCGTAGGTGATGACCAGGGTATCCGGGTCGAACATCACGCCCTGGAAACGCGCATAGGGGCACATGTACTTGCACACCTGCTCGCGCATCACACCGGCCATCAGGTAGGTGAAGCCACCGTAGAAGCAGATCCAGAAAAGCTCCCAGCCGCCCAGCTCAAAGCGGGCGATGTTCGGGAGCAGCTCGCGGATCGGCGAGAAGTAGCCAACGAAGGTAATGCCGGTCCACAAGGCCAATGCGCCCCAGGCCCCGTACTTGGCTGCCTTGGTGGCGAACTTCGCGAAGCTGGGCGCCGCGTTGTCCAGCTTCATCCGTTTGGCGCGGTCACCTTCGATCTTCCGCTCGATCCAAAGGAAGATCTCGGTGTAGACCGTCTGCGGGCAGGCATAGCCACACCACAGGCGCCCCGCCACTGCGGTGAACAAGAACAACGAGTAGGCGCAGATGATCAGCAGCACGGTCAGGTAGAACACGTCCTGCGGCCAGAAGACCCATCCAAACAGATAGAACTTGCGCTCCGTCAGGTGGAACAGCAGCGCCTGACGATCGTTCCATTGCACCCACGCCAGGCCATAGAACAAGAGCTGCGTGAACCACACCATCGCCCAGCGCCAGCGCGCGAAGATGCCGCTCACTGCACGCGGATAGACCTTGCGGCGCACCTCGTACAAGGCGACTTCATCGGTGGCTTTGACCGGTTTGACGGGGATGGCGACGGGCTTGGCTTCGGACATGGGCACACGCTGGAATCGACTGACTTGACGATTTTTGCGGTCACGACGGCTGCCGATGTTGACATAGCCCAATAGCTATAAAGCTTTCTGGAAATTCTATGATCCGCGTGGTGTGCGGCCCACACCGTTCGATTTAGAATTCAATTAATCGCTTTTTGGCTATATAGCGCTTGTTGATTTTTGGAGATCCCCTCATGAAGTTCGTCATTGTCGGAGGCGTCGCTGGTGGCGCCACCGCAGCCGCCCGCATTCGCCGCAACGACGAGTCCGCCCTGATCGTGATGGTCGAGCGCGGCCCTTACATCAGCTTCGCCAATTGTGGCCTGCCGTATCACCTCTCCGGCGCGATTGCCGAGCGCGAACATCTGCTGGTCACCAGTGAAGAGGCGTTCGAGGCGCGCTATCGCGTCGACGTCCGCAGTCGCACCGAGGCAATCGCGATCGACCGTGCGGCGAAGACCGTGCGCCTGCGCAATCTCGCCACCGGCGAGGAGTACGACGAGCCCTACGACCGCCTGTTGCTCTCGCCCGGCGCCGAGCCGGTGCGGCCGAAGCTGCCGGGCATCGAGTCGAAGCGGGTGTTCGGCCTGCGCAACATCCCGGATCTCGACCGCATCATGGAACACCTCAAGACCGAGCAGCCGCGCCGCGCAGTAGTGATCGGCGGCGGCTTCATCGGCATCGAGGTCGCGGAGAACTTCCATGAACGCGGACTCTTCACCACGCTCGTCGAGGGCGCGGACCAGATCCTCGCGCCGCTCGATTACGAAATGGCCGCGATCGTGCATGCCCACATGCGCGACAAGAATGTCGAGCTCTACCTCGCCGACAAGATCGAACGCTTCGAGGACAAGACGGACCACACCGTCGTCTACCTGCAAAGCGGCAAGCGCCTGCAGGCCGATGTGGTGGTGCTGGCGATCGGCGTGCGGCCGGAAACCACGCTGGCACGTGCAGCGGGGCTCGCGATCGGCGCCACCGGCGGCATCAAGGTCAACGAATACCTGCAGACCTCCGACGAGGCGATCTACGCCGTTGGCGATGCGATCGAAGTGACGCAGACGCTCAACGGGCGTGAAGCGCTGATCCCGCTCGCCGGCCCGGCCAACCGCCAGGGCCGCATGGCGGCGGACAACATGGTGCATGGCAACCAACGCGCCTACCGCGGCACGCTGGGCACGGCGATCCTCAAGGCGTTCGACCTCGCAGCCGCCTCCACTGGCCTCAACGAGAAGCAGCTGATCGCCGCCGGCGCCGACTACCGCACCAGCATCACCCACGGCGGTTCTCACGCCAGCTACTACCCCGGCGCCAAGCAGATCAGCCTGAAGCTACTCTATGCACCGGACGGCAAGATCCTCGGCGCGCAGGCGGTGGGCGCGGATGGTGCGGACAAGCGCATCGACGTGATCGCCACCGCCATCCATGCCGGCATGACGGTGGAAGACCTGACCGAGCTGGAACTCGCCTACGCGCCGCCCTTCGGCTCGGCCAAGGATCCGGTGAACATCGCCGGCTACGTCGCTGCCAACGTACTCAACGGCTCGCATGAGCTGCTCGACTGGCGCACGCTGCAGGGCATAGACCCGACCACCGTGCAGCTGATCGACGTGCGCACCGCCGAGGAGTTCGAGCTCGGCACGATCCGTGCCGCGCGCCACATCGACGTGAACACCCTGCGCGAGCATCTGGCGGATCTCGATCCAGCCAAACCGACCATCGTGTTCTGCCAGATCGGCCTGCGCGGCTACCTCGCCTACCGCATCCTCAAGCAGGCAGGCTTCGCCGACGTGCGTAACCTGTCCGGCGGCTACAAGACCTACGCCTGGGCGATCGACAAGCAATCGAACCCGGACATCTTCGACTACGAAGACATCAAGCGCCGCGACCCGGACGAGATTGAAGCCGAGCGCGGTGGCCGCTGCGCAATCGTCGCCAACGCCGGCAACCGCCACACGCTCAACGCGGTCGGCCTGCAGTGCCCCGGCCCGATCATGAAGACCTACCGCGCGGCCGGCGCGATGAACGAGGGCGAGCTGCTCGAGGTCACGGCCTCCGACCCCGCCTTCGGCCGCGACATCCGCGCCTGGGCGAAGAAGACCGGCAACGACGTGCTCTCGGTCGAGACCGAGAAGGGCCTCGTGACGGTGCTGATCCGCAAAGGCAAGTCTGCCCCCGCCCTGCCCGCCACCAGCGCCGCCCAACTGCTACCGGCGCGCGACAAGACCACCTTGGTCGTCTTCAGCGGCGATCTCGACAAGGTCATGGCCAGCCTCATCATCGCCAACGGGGCGCTCGCGATGGGCAAGCCGGTCTCGGTGTTCTTCACCTTCTGGGGGCTCAACGTGCTGCGTCGCGCCGATGCGCCAGCGGTACCCAAGGGTTTCATGGACAAGATGTTCGGCGCGATGATGCCGGCCGGCACCGACCGCCTGAACTCGATCTCGACGATGAACTTCGCCGGCATGGGCGCGAAGCTGATCCGCACCGTGATGCGTCAGAAGGGCGTGGAAACGCCTACCGCACTGCTCAAAGGCCTGGTCGACGGCGGGGCCCAGCTGATCGCCTGCAATATGTCGATGGACGTCATGGGCATCCGCCAGGAAGAGCTGATCGACGGCGTCGAGCTGGGCGGCGTCGCGGCCTTCCTCGGTGAAGCAGCAGAGTCCGGTACGACCTTGTTCATCTGAGTCTGGCGCATACTCATCGAACGCGGCCGCGCGCCGCGTTCGAACCGACAGCCCATGCAAACGCTTACCGAACTCTGGCACGCACACGAGCGCGAACTGCGCGGCTGGTTGCTGCACCACAGCGGCGACCCGGCGCTCGCCGACGATCTGCTGCAGGACGTGTTCCTGCGAGCGATGCGACATCGCGGAGAGATCGAAACGCTGCGCAACGGGCGCGCATGGCTGTTCGAAGTCACGCGCAACCGGCTGACGGACCACTTCCGCCGCGCTCACGCCGCGCTTCCACTGCCTGAGGATCTGCCGGCGTCGGACGCGGCACCTGCGCCGGTGGATAGCCTCGCACGCTGCCTGCCGCGCGTACTGGCGGAACTCAGCGCAGACGACCGCGACGCCATCGAGCGTTGCGATCTGGCCGGCGTGTCGCAACAGGCGTATGCAGACGAGTTGGGCATTTCGCTCGCCGCCGCCAAGTCGCGCGTGCAGCGTGCTCGCAAGCGCCTGCGAGCGCGGCTCGCCACCGCCTGCCAGGTGCGTTTCGACGAGGCCGGGCGGGTCTGCTGCTTCGTGCCGCGCGACTGAGGTCGCCAGGCTGCATCCTTTTCCGCGTTGATGCGTCTTCCGGGTAAGCGGACCGTTCCGCGCGGTTTCCGGAGTCGCACATGTCGGTGTCTGCCCCCTCTCCTCTGCGCCACGATCGTCGGCTGCTGCGCTGGCTCGTCGCGCTCGCCGTGCTCGCACCACTCTGGTGGCTGGCCTACGGGCGGCTCACTGACTTCGCGGATGCCGCCCTTTCGCTGATCGGCCAGAGCCGGAGCAACGCGCTCGGCGAGGCATTGCACTTCTTCCTGTACGACACGCCCAAGGTCTTGCTGCTGCTGACAGGCATCGTGTTCGTGATGGGCGTGGTGCAAACCTTCTTCGCTCCGGAACGCACGCGCGCCCTGTTGTCCGGGCGCCGCGAAGGGGTCGGCAACGTGCTGGCCGCGACACTCGGCATCGTCACACCGTTTTGCTCCTGCTCCGCAGTGCCGCTCTTCATCGGCTTCCTGTCGGCCGGCATCCCGCTCGGCGTCACCTTCTCGTTCCTGGTTTCGGCGCCCATGGTCAACGAAGTCGCGCTGGTGCTGCTGTTCGGCATGTTCGGCTGGAAGGTGGCGGCGCTCTACCTCGTGCTGGGGCTCGCCGTCGCCATTGGCGCGGGCCTGGTGATCGGGCGCCTGCGCATGGAGGCGCATCTCGAGGATTGGGTGCGCCCGATCATTGAAGGCGGCGCCATCAATACACCGGACGCAAACCCCGCCTGGGCCGAGCGCCTCGACGCGGGGCGAACCCATGTTCGGGAAATCGTCGGCAAGGTCTGGCCCTATGTAGTCGCCGGCATTGCGCTCGGCGCGGGCATCCACGGCTATGTGCCGGAAGACTTCATGGCCGGCATCATGGGCCGCGACGCGTGGTGGTCGGTACCGGTCGCAGTCGCGCTGGGCGTGCCGATGTACACCAACGCGGCCGGCATCATCCCGATCGTGGAAGCCCTGATCGGCAAGGGCGCGGCGCTGGGCACCGTGCTGGCGTTCATGATGAGCGTGATCGCGCTGTCCGCCCCCGAGATGATCATCCTGCGCAAGGTACTCAAGCCCCGGCTGATTGCCACCTTCGTAGGCGTTGTCGCTGCCGGCATCCTGCTGGTCGGCTACGTTTTCAACCTCGTACTCTGAATCCGGAGGGAACTCATGAAACAGGTCAAGGTGCTTGGTAGCGGCTGCGCCAACTGCCGCAATACGGTGCAGATCGTCGAATCAGTCGCACAGCAGCGCGGCGTGGAAATCGCGCTGGAGAAGGTCGAAGACATGCAGAAGATCATGGCTTACGGGGTCATGCGGACGCCCGCCGTGGTGATCGACGGCAAGGTCGTACACGCTGGCGGCGTGCCGGCCCCGGCAACGGTAGCTCAATGGTTCGAGAGCCCGGCAGGCGGCTGAAGCGCGGCTGGAACCTTTTCCGAGTATTTTAATCAACTATTCGGGAGGTTCAAGCCATGGCTTCTGACAACAGCCGTTTCACCCGCGAGACGATTACCCATCTACGCGATTGGAGTGCCCGCCAACGCAGCTTGCGCATCACGCGCCCACGCGGCTACCGCTTCACGCCGGGGCAATTTGCACGCGTCGGCATCCAGCGCGCCGATGGCGGCTTTGTGTGGCGCGCGCTATCGATGTGCTCAGCGGCGTGGGACGACGAGCTTGAGTTCCTCGTCGTCCACATCGCGAACGGCCCGTTCTCGAACGAACTCTGGCCGCTCACACCGGGCAGCAGCTTGTTGCTCGACGCGACCCCGCAGGGTTTTCTGACGATCGACCGCTTCGCGGACGGCAGCGACCTGTGGTTGCTCTCAACCGGCACCGGCCTCGCCCCCTTCGTCTCGATCCTTCGCGACCCCACGACATGGCAACGCTTCGATCACATCGTCGCGGTGCACTGCGTGCGCGAATCGTCCGAACTGGCCTACCGTGATGCGTTGGAGCCCGCGGCCGATCACCCGCTGTTTGAGGATCGCCGCGCCCGCTTCACCTACGTGCCAGTCGTCACCCAAGAGGCCGGCTACATGGGCCTGCGCGAACGCATTCCGGCGCTGCTCGCATCGGGTGCGCTCGAATCGGCCGCGGGCCTGGCGCTTACGCCAGAGCTCTCACGTTTCATGGTCTGCGGCGGCCCGGCGATGGTCGAAGGCACGCACCGACAACTGATGCGGATGGGCTACCGACTCAGCCGCCTGCGTGCGCCCGCGCATATCGCGTTGGAGAACGGCTGGTAGCCGCTGCCCCATAAAAAAAGCGCGACCAAACGGTCGCGCTTTTCGATGCGGCGAGCCACTCTGCTCAGCCGAAACGCCCGGTGATGTAGTCCTCGGTGGCCTTCTTCTTCGGGCGCATGAAGACATCGTCGGTCACGCCGTACTCGATCAACTCACCGAGGTACATGTAGGCGGTGTAGTCCGACACACGGGCGGCCTGCTGCATGTTGTGCGTGACGATCAGGATCGTCACGCGCTCGCGCAGCTCGGTCACCAGTTCTTCGATGTTCGCGGTAGCGATCGGATCGAGCGCCGAGGTCGGCTCATCAAACAACAGCAGTTCGGGGTCGGTCGCAAGACAGCGCGCAATGCAGAGGCGCTGCTGCTGGCCGCCGGACAGTGCGGTCGCCGGCGCATGCAGGCGATCCTTGACCTCGTTCCACAACGAGGCGCCGCGAAGTGCGTTCTCGACCTTGTCGTCGAGCACGCTGCGGCTGCTCTCGCCGCGCACCTTCAGGCCGTAGGCGACGTTCTCGTAGATCGACTTCGGGAACGGGTTCGGCTTCTGGAACACCATGCCAATGCGCATCCGCACCTCGATCGGGTCGACCTTCGGGTCGAGGATGTTGGTGTTGTCCGGGTGCAGCACGATCGACCCCTGATAGCGGTTACCCGGGTAGAGATCATGCATGCGGTTGAAAGACCGCAGCAGCGTCGATTTGCCACAGCCGGAAGGCCCGATCAGCGCGGTGACGCGCTTTTCCACCACCGGCAGGTTGATCGACTTCAGCGCGTGGAACGCACCGTAGTAGAAGTTGAAATCGCGGGTTTCAGCCTTGGTCGGCAGCGTCTGGTTGGTCGTCGTCATGAAAGTATCTTTGTTCGTTCGCGATATCGGTTTGCGGCTTACCAGGAGATCGACTTGCGCAGGCGGTAGCGCAGCCAGATCGCAACGCCGTTCATCATCAGCGTCATGAATACGAGGATCAGGCCGGCGGCCGCAGCGTTCTGCTGGAACGCCTCTTCCGGACGCGAAGTCCAGTTGAACATCTGGATCGGCATCACCGTGAAGCCGGACCACAGCCAGTCAAAGCTGACGAAGGGCGCAGTCGTTGAGATCGGCATCGGCGGCAGGAAGGCGATGAAAGTCAGCGCACCAATCGTGATGATCGGCGCGGTTTCGCCGATCGCGCGGGACATGCCGATGATGACGCCCGTCATGATGCCCGGCGTCGAGTACGGCACCAGATGATCACGCACCACCTGCCAGCGCGTGGCACCTACGCCGTAGGCGCCTTCGCGGATATGGATCGGGATCGAGCGCAGCGCTTCACGCGTCGCCACGATCACGACCGGCAGGATCAACAGACCCAGCGTCAGGCCCGCCGAGAGGATCGACTGGCCGAAGCCGAAGGCATACACGAACACGCCCAGCGCCAGCAGGCCATACACGATCGACGGCACACCGGCGAGGTTCGAAACGTTGATCTCGATGATGTCGGTGATCAGGTTCTTCGGCGCGTACTCCTCAAGGTACACCCCGGCGGCCACGCCCAGCGGCACGGCCGACACCGCCGTCACCAGCATCACCAGCAGCGAACCCACCCAGGCGGAGAGGATGCCCGCGTTGGCGGCGCGGCGCGACGGGAAGTTCATGAAGAAGTCCGGATTCAGGCGCTCCCAGCCGTTGTAGGCCATCTGCGCAAACAGCGTGACGAAGGCCATCACACCGATCAGCAGTGCGACAAATCCAGCCACCGCGAAGATGATGTCCAGCCGGCGGTTTGATCGAATGGTGCCGCGGATCGCGGCGAGTTCTTTTTGATTCATGGTCGGATCCGGATCAATAGGCTTCGCGGTAGCGGCGGCGGATGACGTGGCCGAGAATGTTGAAGAACAAGGTCATCAGCATCAGGCTCAGGCCGGCAGCGAAGATCGACTGATAGCCAACGGAGCCGTGCGGCAGATCACCCATTGCAACCTGCACGATGTAGGCCGAGATCGTCTGCGCGGGCTCGGCCGGGTTCATGGTGAAGTTCGGCTGCATACCCGCTGCAACCGCGACGATCATCGTCTCGCCGACCGCGCGCGAAATACCCAGGATGTAGGCCGACAGCACGCCGGAGATCGCCGCCGGCAGCACCACGCGCACGGCGGTCTGGAAGCGGGTGCTGCCCATCGCATAGGCGCCTTCGCGCAGGCTCATCGGCACCGCGCGCATCGCGTCTTCGGAGAGCGAGCTGATGTAGGGCACGATCGCCACGCCCATCACCAGACCAGCCGCGAGCATCGAAAAGCCCGGCAGCGACGGGAAGAAGTACTGCAGCACCGGCGACACGACCGTCAGCGCAAAGTAGCCATAGACGATCGTCGGCACGCCGCCGAGCAATTCGAGGAAGGGCTTGACCACCTCGCGCACACGCGGCGAGGCAAATTCGGAAAGATAGATCGCGATGATCGTGCCGAGCGGAATCGCAACGCTGAGCGCCACCAGCGAGGTGGTCAGCGTGCCCATCAGCAGCGGCAGAATGCCGTAGCGGGGCTCGGAGAACAGCGGGGTCCACATGGTGTCGGTCAGGAAGGTCCAGATCGGCACATGTTCGAAGAAGTGGTAGGACTCCGACACCAGCACCCAGATGATGCCCAGCGTCGTCAGCACGGAAATCGATGCAGCGGCAAACATGACCGCCTCGATCGCGCGTTCCTTGATGTTACGGACCACTTTCCGGGAAAGTCGGTCACTGACTGTGGTCACTTCCATTGATTCAATGCCCTGCGACAAGGTGTGGGATGCGCTCACCAGCGGCCTCCGCGAAATGAAAACAGCCCGGGCAGAGGAACTGCCCGGGCAGATTGATCCGGGCAGGATCAGAGCTTGGCTTCGCGCGACATCAGTTCTTCGATCGTCGCACCCACATCAGCCTCGCCACCGAACACGGTGCCCAGCTTCTTCTTCGCGATGTGCTCGAGGTTCGCAGTGTAAGCCTTGGCCGGCAGCGGTACGTACTTCACTTCCGAGGTCAGCGCGGCGGCGTTCTTCATGTAGAACTCGACGAACTGGCGCACTTCCGCCTTCTCGAGCGACTTCTCATTCACGTAGATGAAGATCGGGCGCGACAGCGGGCTGTACGAACCATCGATCACGGTCTGCTCGGACGGCAGCACCGCCTTGCCCTTCGGATTGACGATCGCGACCGCCTTGAGCTTGTTCTTGTTTTCGAAGTAGTAGGCGTAGCCGAAGTAGCCGATCGCACCAGCGTCACGCGAAACACCCTGCACCAGCACGTTGTCATCTTCCGACGCGGTGTAGTCGCCACGCGAGGCCTTGGACTTGCCGTTCACCGCCTCGGTGAAGTAGTCGAAGGTGCCCGAATCCGAACCCGGCCCGAACAGCTTCAGGTTGGCATCGCCGAACGACGCGTCGATCTGGTTCCACTTCGTGACCTTGCCCTGGGCAGCCGGTTCCCACATCGCCTTGAGTTGGGCAACCGTCAGCTGGGTAATCTTGCTCTTCGGGTTGACCACCACGGTCAGTGCATCAAACGCGATCGGCAGCTCGAAATACTTGATGCCGGCCTTCGCGCAATCTTCCATTTCCTTCTTCAGGATCGGGCGCGACGCGTCGGAGATGTCGGTCTCGCCGCGGCAGAACTTCTTGAAGCCGCCGCCGGTGCCGGAAATGCCGACGGTGACCTTGACTGCACCCTTGGTGGACTTCTGGAAGTCTTCCGCGACGGCTTCGGTGATCGGATACACGGTGCTCGAACCGTCGATCTTCACGATCGCTTCGGCATGGGCAGCGGAGGCGAACAGGGCAAAGCTGGCAGCGGCAAGGACAGTCTTGTTCATCGAACGCATGGAGTTCTCCAGAGGGGTTACATCAGTATCCGGGGACCGTTTTGCGGGTTTCCGGACTCAACGCCGTGCAGGATGCGACACGAATGTGACAGCAATATGAAACGTCACATTTCTGTGGCGGGTCGGCGCCCGCGTCGCCCTCGCCGGGTCCGTTCAGACAAGCCCCGGTGCGCAAAGCACTGCAGCACGCGACGTTTTCTGGTTTCATTGCTGCCCACACCAACAGCAGGATCAACCGATGGCCGGCGCCAGCCTCCTCACCCTTCTTGACGACATCGCGTCGGTACTCGACGACGTAGCCCTGATGACCAAGGTTGCCGCGCGCAAGACGGCCGGCGTGCTGGGCGACGATCTGGCGCTGAACGCCGAGCAGGTCTCCGGCGTGCGGGCCGAGCGCGAATTGCCGGTCGTCTGGGCGGTTGCCAAGGGTTCGCTGCGCAACAAACTGATCCTCGTACCGGCCGCACTCGCCTTGTCAGCCCTGCTTCCGGTTGCGATCACGCCGCTGCTGATGATCGGCGGTGCCTACCTGTGCTTCGAGGGCTTCGAAAAGCTCGCGCACAAGTTCATGCACGGATCCGGCGACGACGCGGCGGCACACGCGGCAGAGGCCGCAGCGCTGAGCGACACCGAGGTCGACATCGTTGCCTTCGAGAAAGACAAGATCGCGGGCGCCGTGCGCACCGATTTCATCCTGTCGGCGGAGATCATCGTGATCGCGCTCGGCACGGTGCAGGACGCTGCATTCGGCTCGCAGGTGGCGGTCGTGTCGGGGATCGCACTGATCATGACCGCCGGCGTGTATGGCCTGGTGGCCGGCATCGTGAAGCTCGATGACGCCGGCTTCTACCTGCTGCGCAAAACCGCCTCCAACGGTTGGGCAGCGTTGCAGCGCGGCATCGGCCGCGTTCTCGTGAACGCAGCGCCCTACCTGATGAAGGCCTTGGCGGTGATTGGCACGGCTGCCATGTTCCTCGTCGGCGGCGGCATCCTGCTGCACGGTTTGCCACAAGCTCATCACTGGCTCGAAGCCGCCGCAAACGCCGTCGCATCGACACCGTTGATCGGCGGCCTGCTCGCCGCACTGACACCAACGGTGCTCAACGCCTTGGCGGGCGTCATCGCCGGCGGCGTGGTTCTGGCACTGGTCAGTCTGGTCGGCGGCGTCGCGGCGCGGCTACGCAGCTAGGCGGACTCGGGTCGCAGCGGGCGGTCGCCGCTGCGACCGCCCCTGCCAGTTCAAGCCTGCCCGACGATCTGCCGCAGCGCTTGGGCGAATACTTCGGGCGGTTGCCCACCCTGGATCAGATGCCTGTCGTTGATGATCACGGCAGGCACCGAGTTGATCCCGGCATTGAGGTAGCGCGCCTCCGCGGTGCGTACATCGGCCGCGAACTCGTCCGAGGCCAGAATCGCACTGGCCCTTGCCTCGTCCAGCCCCACCTCACGCACAGCCGCCAGCAGGACCTCGTGGGAGGACGGATTCTGGCCTTCCGTGAAATAGCGCCGGAACAGCGCCTCCTTCAGCGCCAGCTGCCGATCTTCCTGTTCAGCCCAATGCAGCAGTCGGTGTGCGTCGAAGGTGTTGTAGATGCCAGCACGCTTCCCGACCGCAAAATCAAAACCCAACTGCGCGCCGCGTTCGCGAATTGTCTCTTGGATACGCGCGAGCTGTTCGTCGGTTGATCCGTACTTCCTGCGCAGATGCGCGCGGATCTCCTCACCCTCGGGCGCCATGTCGGGGTTGAGCTCAAAGGGCTGGAAATGCAGCGACGCTGCTACCTCGCCGCCCAGTTCCGACAGCGCCTTCTTCAGCGAATAGAGTCCGATCGCGCACCAGGGGCAGGAAACGTCGGAAACAAAATCAATCTTCAATCTGGTCGGCATGGTTGTGGGCCTTGGAGGTATCTGGCGGTGAGAGCTGAAAACAAGGTCGAGGGTTCCCGACGATCGAGCCGCCGGCGACACCGTTAGCGCCTGCGTCCCAACCCCGGCACCCTAGCGCCGCTTCGACTGCCCCTTGATCTGCGTGATGGTTGCCGAGGGGGTGATCACCTCAGGGTTGGTGCGTAGCTCGATCAGCGCCGGGCCGCCAGCGGACAGCGCCCGCTCGAACGCCGGCGCGAACTCATCAGTGCGCGTCACGACTTCGCCAAGGGCGCCATAGGCGCGCGCCAGCGCAGCAAAGTCGGGGTTGGCCAATTCGGTGCCGGAGATGCGATCCGGGAACTCACGCTCCTGATGCATCCGGATCGTGCCGTACATGCTGTTGTTCACCACGACGAACACCACCGCCGCGCCGTACTTCACTGCGGTGGCGAACTCCTGCCCGTTCATCATGAAGCAGCCATCGCCGGAGAAGGACACGACGATCCGCGCCGGCTGCGCGATCTTGGCCGCCACCGCAGATGGCACGCCATAACCCATCGAGCCATTGGTCGGTGCCAGCTGCGTGCCGAACCGGCGATAGCGATAGAAGCGATGCAGCCAGATCGCGTAGTTGCCGGCGCCGTTGGTGAGGATCGCGTCGGCCGGCAGACGCTCGCGAAGCCAGCGCATCACCTCGCCCATCTGCAGTTCGCCCGGCGTGGCGGGTGGCTCGGTCCAGGCGAGGTAGTCGCCGCGCGCCGTCTCGGCACTACCGACCCAGTTCAGGCTTGCAGGCGGTACAAGCTCACTCGCCGCAGCGGCAAATTCAGGATAGCCGGCATTGATCGGCAGATCGGCCGCATACACCCGGCCCAACTCGTCGATGCCCGCATGCACGTGCACCAAAGCCTGCTTCGGGCGCGGGATGTCGAACAAGGCGTAGCCGCTGGTGGTGGATTCGCCCAGGCGCGGGCCCACCGCGAGCACCAGATCCGCCTCGCGCACGCGTGCGGCGAGCTTGGGATTGATGCCCAGCCCAACATCGCCGGCGTAGAGCGGATGCGTGTTGTCGAACGAATCCTGGTAGCGGAAGGCGCAGGCCACCGGCAGCTGCCAAGCCTCGGCAAAGCGGCGTATATCGGCGCAGGCGGCATCATTCCAACCGCGCCCGCCGAGGATCATCAGCGGCCGCTGGGCGGCCGCAAGCCGGCTGCGCAACTCGGCCATGTCGGCCAGCGCGGGCGACGGCATCACGCGGCGGAAGGGCTGCGGCTGCGCTACCGTGCAAGGCTCGTGCTGCATGTCTTCCGGCAGCGCCAGCACGACCGGGCCGGGGCGGCCCGAGGTGGCGATATGGAAGGCGCGCGAGACGAACTCGGGGATGCGCGAAGCGTCGTCGATCTGCGCCACCCACTTCGCCATCTGGCCGTACATGCGGCGGTAGTCGATCTCTTGGAAGGCCTCGCGTTCCAGCATGCCCCGCCCGACCTGACCGATGAACAGGATCATCGGCGCCGAATCCTGAAACGCGGTATGCACGCCCACTGCCGCATTGGTCGCACCTGGTCCGCGGGTCACGAAGCAGATGCCGGGTTTGCCGGTGAGCTTGCCGTAGGCGTCCGCCATGTAAGCGGCGCCCCCCTCCTGCCGACACACGACCAGTTTCAATCGGTCACGCACGTCGTACAGCGCATCAAGCACCGCGAGGTAGCTTTCGCCTGGCACGCAGTAAGCAGTGTCAGCACCGTGAGTCAGCAGGGCATCGACCAGCGCGCGGGCGCCGGTGGGGTGGGCTTGGGTCATGAACGCTCCGTCAGTGGCGCAGTAGTGGCGCAAGGTGCGCGCAGTCTGTGCGCTTGGCGGAGCGGTGGCAGTCCGTAAAGTGACGAGAGATTGCGTTCAGGCGTCGCGGCGCTTGGCCGACGCACACCCCCGGAGCGGACTCGCGGCCCCGGGTGCCTAGGAGATTGCCGCGGCCTTCGACTTCAACGCTTGTCGTGCCCTGCGGACCTCTGTATACCGCAGCGCGACGTAGGTGCCCCAGCCGATCAGCCCCATGCCGACGACGAAGGCACCAAACGAGATCGGCCAGGGGATGCCCGCCGTCATCATCGAGAATTCCGACATCCCGCCGATACCGGCCAGGATGTTGATCGGCATGAAGACCACGCCGAATACAGTCAGCTGGGATACACGACGGTTCTGGTTGATGTTGATGAAACCGATCGTGGCGTCCATTAGGAAGTTGATCTTGTCGAACAGGAATGCGGTGTGACTGTTGAGTGATTCAATGTCGCGCAGGATCTGTTTCGCGTCTTCGATTTCCGCAGGTGACAGCATCTTGCAACGCATCATGAACGAGAGCGCGCGCTGGGTATCGAGAATGTTGCTGCGAATGCGCCCGTTGAGGTCTTCCTCCTCGGCAATATCGGCCAGGATGCCGGCGGCTTCCTCATCGCTGATCGTCTCGCTCAACACCTGGCGGCCCACCTTGCCGAGCGTGTTGTAAACACCTTCCAGCGCATCGGCCGAGTACTCGACGTCGGCACCGTACAGATCGAGCAGCACATCCTTGCAGTCCGACACATAACCTTGCTGCATCCGCGCCCTGCGCCGCTGCAGGCGGAACACCGGTAGCTCTTCGTTGCGCACGGAGAACAGGATGTCGCCGTGCAGCACAAAAGCCACCGGCACGCTGCGCGAATTGCCTTCGCGATCAAGCAGGAAGTTCGAGTGCAGGTGGATTTCACCCGCCTCTTCAACATGGAAGCGCGAACTGACTTCCAGGTCGGTGGTGTCGCCGGAATCTGGCAGTACCAAGCCGAAGTGGGCGCCTACATAAGCACGCTCGGCATCGCTGGCATGGAAAAGATCAATCCAGATCGGGCGAATACCTTCCAGATCCGCGCGGCATGTAATCGCCCGCTGGCGCAGGCGGCCGTCGATCAGCTCGAAAGCGTTGATCTGACTCTCGGCAACCTCGACTGCGCGAACGAGGCTGAGGTGGTCTTTCAGTTCCTCCGAAATCTCCCACAGCACTTCGCCGCGGCGCTCATCCGGCAACTGTTGCCACAGGAATGCCGCATCATCGAATCGCACCGATTCGAGCACCACCCCGATGTCGGCGGCGGGAGTGCTCTCAAGGAGTTGCAGCACTTCATTGAGATGCTTGCGGTGGACGATCGCCTCAACGAGGGCTTGCCGCGCCATCGGCTGACTATGCACCAACCCCTCGACGAGCTTGTGTTTGTTGAGCAAGGTGGTGATATGTGCGAGGGACATTGCTACGTATCCGGGAAGGTCTTCAGCGCCTCTCGGCGCTGGTGTCGCGGGTGTCGTCGGGCGTCGTAGGGGGCATGTCTCGGGCGAGTTCGCTGGTCGGCCCATGGACCCTACAGAGCGAAGCAGCCAGACACCAAGCCCGTGTGACGCTGCGCCCGAAAGCCATACTCTGACCGGAAACGCCGCGGGCAGAAGTCCATCAAATCAAAGACCGGTCAGAATTTCGCCTGGCCCGCCGGTCGGTCGCTCAACGTGTTGGCGGCAGCACAACGGCCTAGTGCATCAGACCCGTCACACCATGCACCCCCAGGTAGAGGCCAACCAGCAGGATCAGCGCGCCTGAAATGTACGGCGCCTTGCGCGCGAACTCGCCGAAGCCGCTCCAGCGTGTCGCGACATGCTTGACGCTCAGCGCCGCCAGCACGCCTGAGGTCACCATGGTCAGCGCAAGCCCGACGCTGAAACAGAGCACCAGCGTGGCTCCCAGCGCGATTTCCTTGAGCTGCAGACATAGCAGCAGCACCGTGATCGAGGCCGGACAGGGAATCAGCCCGCCGGTCAGGCCAAACACGATGATCTGGGCGGTCGTCACTTCACGGTTTGCAAAGCGTCGGCGGATGTCGTTGGCGTGGGCGAGTTCGTGCGGGTCCTGGTAACCGGGCGCGGCCAGATCGAGCCCCTCGTAATCGGCCACGGCATGGTGATGATGATCATGCTCGACGAACTCGACGTCGAAGACATGCTGGTGCCCAGCATGACCCAGACTCAGGCGCGCGACGAACTCATGCGGTTCCGGAATCGCCTGATCGGACTCGACGAAGCCCTCGCGCTGAACGAACGCAAAGCGCTGGCGGCTTCCGTCGGCACGCTCGGTCTCGACGACCACCTCGTCAGCCGCCCAACTGCGGCCGCCTTCGGCATACATCCTGAAGACGGGCGGCACGCCCTCCTCGAACACCTCGAGGCGCACGACACCGTGCCCGGTATCGATGCGCTTCTCGGCGTCGTGATGATGATCATGCTCATGGCCGTGATCCGAACCGGGGCGGTGACGCCACGTTCGCCACAGCATCCACACCGCCACGGCAATGATCAGCGCCGCCGAAGCCACCTGCAGATACGGCTCGCTCGTCTCGGCGCTCCACTGCTGGCCGAAATACAGGCCGCCCAGGGCAATTGCCCACACCACCGCGGTGTGCGACAGCGTGGCAGCAAGGCCCAGCAACACCGCCTGCGTGAGCGTGCCACGCACGGCGATGATGAACGCCGCCATCATCGTCTTCGAATGGCCCGGTTCCAGACCGTGCAAGGCCCCCAGGAGGATCGCGCTGGGGATGAACAGCCAAGCGTTGGCCGCGCCCTGTTGCAGCAGGGTCGAAAAATCAGTCATGGGGACGTCTCAGAGGTACTTCGTGATGGCCTTGAACTCGCGGATCGTCTCGTCCGCGCTCTGCCGGCCATCGCGGACCGCATGTTCAAGGCAATGGTCGATGTGGTCGTGCACCAGGGTCTTCTTCGCGCTCGCCACCGCGCTTTCGACGGCCTGCAACTGCTGGGCAATCTCAAGGCAGCCACGCCCCTGCTCAAGCATCGTGACGATGCTTCTGAGATGGCCCTCGGCGCGGCGAAGACGCTTGATGATGTCGGGGTGTGAAGCGTGGGTACTCATGGGCGGCACTCCTATCCTGGGGGATAGGATAACCCAGTCATCACAACCTGCCGGGTTATGTGGCGAAATGAGTGCAAACCGCTACCGGCGAGCAGCCGCGAGGCGCGCGCGATGCAGCGGCCGTTGGCAGCGCTATTTCAGTCATCCGGATCAGCCGGCGCAGCGCCCATGCACGCGCGTCCAGGCCTCGTCCGCCGATCAGCCCAGCTTAGTCCTCGGCACTCAGGACGCTGGCGCAACGCGGACACAGGCAGGCCTTGTTGCGAAGCTCGGCGGGAACCCGCGCCAGGGCGTCGGGGCTGATGATGGTCTTGGTGCACCAGCATTCGACGTCGAGCCGCCCGGCCTGCGCGGGTGCACACGAATTGGCACCGCCGCAAAGCGGGCACACCGTGTTAGGAAGGGCTTTCATGGCAACCTTTACTGAAGAGACCACGGCCGGCGGCGCTGCAGGTTCTTGCCTTGGCACGCGATCGACTCAAACTCAACTCGCTGTATCAGCGACCGCTTGCAGCCCGAGCCAGGCCAGCACGCCACGCGCCGCTGCCCGCCCGGTTGCAAAACAACCGGTCAGCAGATAACCCCCGGTCGGCGCCTCCCAGTCGAGCATTTCTCCCGCGCAGAACACACCAGGCAACGCCTCAAGCATCAGCCCGCGGGTCATCGCCTCGAAACGCACGCCGCCGGCACTGCTGATCGTTTCGTCAATCGGGCGCGGTGCTAGCAGCCGAACCGGTAGCGCCTTGATCGCCGCGGCAAGCGCATCAGCGTCGTCGTAGGTATCACGCGACGTGCATTCGCGCAGCAAGCCGCCCTTCACGCCAGCGATGCCGACACGGCTTTGCAGGTGGCTTGCCATCGAGCGCGAACCGCGCGGATGGGCCACCTCTGCCCTCACCCGCTCCAGTGTTTTGCCCGGCGCAAGATCGAGGTGCAACGTGGCACTGCCAAGCTGGGCAATCGCGTCCCGCAAGGGCGCCGAGAGTGCGTAGATCAAGCTGCCTTCAAGCCCGGTGGCACTGACGACGAACTCACCCTGGCGCTGCCATTCGCGCCCTGACACATCGCGAAAATGCGCCACCACCGCCTTCACCGGTTCCCCGGCAAAACGCTCACGAAAATGCTCGCTCCAGCCCGCCTCGAAACCGCAATTGGCTGGCACCAGCGACGCTACATCCACGCCCCGAGCCCGCAGCCACGGCACCCAGGCGCCATCGGAACCGAGCCGGGCCCAACTGCCGCCGCCAAGCGCAAGCACCACGGCGTCCGCTCGCAGGCTGGTATCGCCCTCGGGTGTCGAAAGACTCAGGGCACCGTCGGCCCCCCAGCCGGTCCAGCGGTGCCTCACATGGATACGCACACCCTGCTCGCGCAGGCGGTGAAGCCAGGCGCGCAGCAGCGGCGCGGCTTTCATGTCGGTCGGAAACACGCGGCCAGAGCTACCGACAAAAGTATCGACACCGAGCTGGTGGATCCACGCACGCAATGCCTCGGGCGCGAACGCGTCGATGATCGGTGTCATCACGTCACGGCGGGCCCCGTAGCGGCCGAGGAAGGGCTCGCGCGGCTCGGAATGCGTGATGTTCATGCCGCCCTTGCCGGCCATCAGGAATTTGCGCCCGACCGAGGGCATGGCCTCGAAGAGATCGACCGCCACATCGGCTTGTGACAGCACCTCCGCCGCCATCAGGCCAGCCGGGCCGCCGCCGATGATGGCGACGCGCGGGCGCCTGCCCGCAGCTTCAGTCATCGCGCTGCACCACTCAGCCGTCGGCTTCTTCGCCGAGTCCGAGCCGGCTGGCGAGGATCTTGTCGATGCGTTTGCCATCCATATCGACAACCTCGAAGCGCCAGCCACCCCATTCGATCGCGTCCGCAGTGTGCGGCAAGCGACCCAGCAGCAGCATCACCATGCCAGACAGGGTGTGGTAGCGCCCCTTGTCTTCCTCCGGCACTTCCTTGAGTTCGAGGCGATCCTTCAGTTCAGGCACCGGGATCAGTCCATCGAGCAGCCAGCTGCCGTCATCGCGCTGCACCGCCCAGGCGTCATCCACATCGCGCGGCTTGAATTCACCGGTCACCGCTTCAAGCAAATCCTGCAGCGTGACGATGCCCTGCACTTCGCCGTATTCGTCGATCAGGAAGACCATCTGCGTGGCCGAGGCCTTGAAGTGCTCCAGCAGCTCCATGCCGGTGAGCGTCTCCGGCACGAAGACGCAGGGCTGCAAATGTTTCTCGAAATCGGGCTTCTCGCCGCGCAGCGTCTGCCCGAGGATCTGCTTCGCGTGCACCACGCCAACCAAGTGATCGAGGCCGCCACGGCAGACCGGGAACCGCGTGTATTCGGAACCCGCCACATGGTGCAGGTTCTGTTCCAGCGGTTGCTCCAGGTCGATGTACACGATGTCGGCGCGCGGCACCATCAGCGAGCCGATCTCGCGCTCGTCGAGCCGGAACACGTTGCGCACCATTTCGTGCTCGCGCGATTCAATGACACCCGACTCGGAGCCTTCCTCGAGCATCAGGTGGATCTCTTCTTCGGTCAGCGCCGGCCCGCCGTTACGGTCGATGCCGAACAGCCGCAGCAGGGCGTCGGTCGAAAACGTCAGCAAGCGGACAAAGGGGCGCGTGATCAGCGCCAAGCCTTCCATCGGGCGGGCGACGATTCGGGCGATGAGTTCCGGGTTGCTCTGGCCGATGCGCTTGGGCACCAGCTCGCCCACCACGATGGAGATGTAGGTCACGACCAGCACCACCAGCGCGGTCGAGCCGATTTCGGCGATGCGGTCCTGCAAGCCGAAGGTTTCCAGCCACTTGGCGAGTGGCGCGGCAAACACCGACTCACCGACGATACCGTTGAGGATACCGATCGAGGTGATACCGATCTGGATCGTGGAGAGGAAGCGCGTCGGCTCCTCGCCCAATCTCACCGCCGCTTCTGCATTCGCGTCGCCGTCGGAAGCCAGCTTGGCAAGGCGCGCCTTGCGGGCGGTGACCAGCGCGATTTCGGACATCGCGAACAGGCCGTTGATGACGATCAGGCCAATCAGCAGGAAGAATTCCATCGAGTGGTGACAACTCCAAAGCGGCGTCTACCGCAGCCGCGAAGCCTGCATTTTAGCCGGGCCGGCGCCAACGCGCTCCGTTTAGGGTGCCGATGCCTAATCGTCGAGGGTTTCGTAGCGCTCCATGGTGATCGGCAGGGTCAGGGAAAAGACGCTGCCCTCGCCGGGAACGCTACTGACGCTGATGTCGCCGCCCATCAAGTTTGCGAGCTTGCGCGAGTGCGCAAGGCCAAGGCCGGTACCCTCCACCTCGCTGCGACTCGCCCCCACGCGAGTGAAGGGTTCAAAGATGCGAACCAGATCGCCGGCTTCGATGCCAATGCCGGTGTCGGCGAAATTGAGTTTGAGCTGCTGCCCGTCAAGCTCGGCACTGACCTTCAGCGCCCCGCCCTGCCGGTTGTATTTGCAGCCGTTCGAAATCAGGTTGATCACGATCTGGCGCGTGCGACGTCGGTCGGCGCAAGCGATGGCGTCGGCCGCTACGGCGTGCGACAGCGTCACGCCGTAGCGCGACGCGACCGGCGCGGTCATCGTGAAGCACTCGTCGAGCAAGGCCTCCATCGCCAGATTCTCCGGATGCAGATCGACACGCCCCGCCTCTACCTGCGCCAGATCCAGCACGTCGCCAATCAGCTCCAGCAGATGCTGACCGGCGGTGTAGATGTGCTCTGCGAACTCGGCCTCGGCCGGTGGCAAGTCGGCCCGCAGTAGATCGGCGAAGCCGAGGATCGCGTTGAGCGGCGTCTTCAGCTCATGGTTCATCGACGCGATGAAGGCCGACTTGGCCTGGTTGGCGCGATCAGCCGCTTCACGTGCCGCGACCAGCGCGGCTTCGTAGCGCTTGCTATCGGTTACATCCGAAAACGTGAAGAGGCGCCCGACCGGACGCTTGCGCAGCCATTGCGGGCGCGCCGCACATTCGATGTAGCGCCCGTCGGCGAGCACCAGGGTGATCACGCTGTCGGCCTGCGGATCGTCCGCAACCGCCGCGAGCAGCGCACGCCAGGGCACCGGGTCGGCCAACAAGTCCCGTACCGCAGCCATCACGGCGGGGCCGTCCAGCTCGCGCCCGGCGATACCGAACATGTGCGCGAAACGGCGGTTGAAATTGCGCAAGGTGCCGGAGAGATCGGTCACCAACACACCATCGGCAATCGATTCCAGCGTCGCGGCCAGCAACGATGCCAGCTCGGCCGTCTCGTCCGCCCGTGCCACATCGGCCGTGACATCGGTGAGGTTCAGCGCGATCAGGGGCGAGGTCGGGTCGCCGAGCACACGGATCTGTTTCTCGACGTGGACCGTGCTGCCGTTGGCATGGCGGTAGGCGCCCGGCACGCGGTCTGCGTCGCGCGCCTGACCAGAGGCCACCTCCTCCCAGAAGAACATGTCCTCAAGGCTTGCTTCAAAGTCGCTGATCGAGCGGCCGCGCAGGGCTTCGGCGTCGATACCCAACAAACGACCAGCGGCAGTATTGGCGAACACGACGCAGCGCGTAGCGGCCGACACCAGCAGCATCGCAGTGCTGCCGCCCTGGGCCAGGCATTGCAGGATCAACGAGTCCGCCGGGAGTTGGCTTGTGTCGTTCATGCGCTGGGCGCCCCGCCAGGTTCGGCGTCGAAGTAGTAGGTGACGCGACGGCGCGGCGAGAGGTATTCGAAGATCGGGCGCGGCAACTGCTGCGGCTTGAGCGTGCGCGCCACGGTGACGTCGGCCTCCTGCTCCAGGTCGACAAGGATTGCCTCTTCTTTCGGCACGGCGGGGTCATACACCAACAAGGTGGGCTTGAGCGGCCGGGTGCTATTCACCGACACGACGATGCCAATTGTCTCGTTCGACAGTACAACGATCGAACCCGGCGGATACACGCCCATGCAACGGATGAACACCGACAAGGCATTGGCATCGAAGTGCGCACGCTGCTGCGCGTACATCACCGAGAGCGCCTCATGCGGCGTCATCGCCTTGGCGGGATTCGGCGGGTTGCAGAGGTTGTCGTAGGCGTTGACGATCGTGACGATGCGCGCCAGCAGCGAGATCTGATTGCCCTGCAACCCGCGCGGATAGCCGCTTCCGTCTGCGTGCTCATGGTGCTGGGCAACGATCGCCATGACCTCACCGCTGAGTTCGAGCTTCTTGCCGATCTCCAGCCCGTAGATCACATGCTGCTGCATCAGCTGTTGCTCGGCGTGCGTCAGTGGATCGGTCTTGCGCACCACCTTGTCCGGGATCTCGACCTTGCCAATATCGTGAAACAGGGCACCAACGCCCAGCGACTTGATCGCTTCGGCCGGCGCCTTGAGTTCCTTCGCCAGCATCATGGCAAGTACCGCCACGTTGAGCGAATGGAAGTACACATCCTCGTTGCCGGCCTTGTCGTTCATCAGCGTGATCGCGACATCGGCATCGGTCAGCATCGAGTCGACCATCGTTTCGGCCAGGCCGCGAGCGGCCTCGTACGATTCCTTCGGGCGCGCGAACAGGTTCTGCGTAATCGCCTTGATCGCCTTGGTCGCGCTCTGGAACTCACGCTCGCAAGCGTTTACCCGCGTGCGCTGCTCAGTCAGCCGTTGTATGCGCTCACGCTTGGCCTTGTAGGCCGGGTCATCCTCTTTCGACAGCGCGGGCGGCGGCGGGGGCGAAATCTCGCCGGTTGGCTGCGCAAGCGGTTCCGATTCGCTCTTTGAGGGCGAGTAACGGATGCGCTCGAGCCCGAGCGACTGCAGGGTCGCAATCTGGTCGAGGCTCTTGATCTTGAAGCTCGAGAACGTGAACGGGTGATCCATCCACGACAGGTCGAGGTGGATGTGCAGCCCGATGCACAGTTGCTGCGGGGTGATGAAGTGATCCTTCGAGTGGTCGTCGCGGTCCACCGCCATCGTCCGTTGTCCGGGTTACAGGGGTACGGAGGTACTAACGGCAGCGCGTGGGCAAAGCTAAAGGCCCCTGAAGGCCCACTTGGGCCCGATCGGTTGTCAGCGGGTGCCGCGCTGCCGCCGGATGAGTCGCAGATCGGTGATGAATTCGAGCGGTGCCCCAACCTGGATCTGGTTGAACGCCGGATGCTGCGGATTGAGCAGGTAGTTGGTCTCGGAAGGGATCACTGCACTCGGCACTGCGAGCACCGCGCTCCGGCGGCTACGGGCCCACTCCGTGCCGATCTGCTGCAAGTGCTCGCGCGCGCTCATCTCGCGCCAGCCTTCGGGCAGGCTGTTGGCCGCCAGGTGTTCGATCGACAGGTCAGCGGAAATGAACGCCGGGATCATCACGTAGCGCGCACGCAGCGGGTCGTCCTGCACCAGCAGTTCGAGCATCGCGAGCGACTGCGTGGCCGCGGTGTAGACCATCGGCACATGTTTGCGATTCCAGCGCCCGCCGTACAGGCGGGCGCCTTCACCGCTGAACGCGCTGTCGGCAAATCGGGCGGTGACGAGCCGCCAGACCGTGAGGGTCATCGATCAGGCAAACACGCCGTGTTCGATCCGCCCCAGCGTATCCAGCACGCTCTCGGCGCCGATATCGGTATCCAGCAGCGACATCGGCGTAGCGCCGCACAGCGCGGCGTTGGGCGACTTGAGCCAATCGAGTGCGACATCGAGGTCTTCAAACACCTCCTCTGCGCGCTCCACCACCCGCGCCAGCCGCACCACCTTAGCCGACTCTTCGCTGTTGAGCAGGCCTTCACGCTTGCGCCGCGCCAGCGTGCGCTCGGGAATGCCCAGCGAGCCAGCGAGCTCCGCCTGGGTCATCTGGATCATGCGGGCAAGCGACTCCACCGCCTGCGCAGGTATCCCGTGGCGAATCAGGCTCACCCATTCGAGCGGCGTGCGCGGCACGCTCTGCAACACACGGTGCCCGCCAAGCAGGCCTTGTATCGACAGATCTTCTCGCTGCAACGCGGCTGAACTCATGCTGCACCACCTTTCGCCATATGGCACTCAATATAGTCAAATATGGCATTCACAGCAAGGCAGGCTGGCCGCGGGGGGCTCCGATCGGCCTGCGCGGCAGGCGGAGCGCCACGCAGAGCGCGGAACGTTCTCCGGCGAAGCTGATCGAATCGGCGCATCCTTCACCTAGGCCCAAACTGCGAGTCCACCATGTTCAGCCTGCGTCGCATTGCGCTCCGTCGCATCTTCCTGCCCCTTGCCGCCCTGGTACTCGCTGGCTGCGCCACCGCGCCGCCCGAAGGCATTACGTCGGTCACACCCTTTGATGCTGCCCGCTACACCGGCAAGTGGTACGAGATCGCACGGCTGGACCACAGCTTCGAACGCGGCCTGAGCGACGTCAGCGCACGCTACCGCCAGCAGGCCGACGGCAGCATCGAGGTCATCAACCGGGGATTCGATGCGCAGAAAAACGACTGGCGCGAAGCGGTCGGCCGCGCACTGTTCATCGGCGACACCAACCGGGCCTCGCTGAAGGTTTCATTCTTCGGCCCCTTCTACGGTGGCTACCACGTCGTGCGGCTTGATCCGGATTACCGTTGGGCGATGGTGGTCGGCCCGAGCCGCGACTACCTGTGGATCCTGGCGCGCGACAAACAGCTCGCGCCGGAAGTCCGCGACCAACTGATCCGCGATGCCCAAGTACTCGGCTTGCCGACCGACAAGCTCGTCTGGGTGACGCACAGCCGCAGCGACGGCTGAAGGCAACGCCGTTCAGGCCGCAGCGGGCGTCCAGCGCCAGCTGTCCATCGCCAGCGCGGGGCCATCGAACACCGAGAGAAAACGCTCCACGCCGACCCCGTCGCCCGCTGCACCGAGCGCGACGAACAGGGGCAGGAAGTGCTCCGGGCTCGGGTGGGCACGTAGTGCATCCGGCGCACGTTGCGTCCAGTCGAGCAGATCGTCGATGCGGCGCGCTTCGATCGCAGCCGCGACCCAATCGTCAAACGCTTTTACGTAAGGCATCGGCTCAACCGACTGGCCCAGCAGATCCGGCCGCCGGAAGGCGTCGCGCAGATTGTGCGTGGTGTGGCCGGAGGCAACGATCAGCACATCGTCCGCTACCAGCGGCGCCAGCGCCTTGCCCACCGCATAGTGGTGGCGGGCGCACAACTCCGGCTGCACCGACAACTGAATCACCGGCACATCGGCCTTCGGAAACATGTGCAGCAGCGGCACCCAGGCACCGTGATCCAGACCACGCGCGCCATCAATGCCGGCAGTAAGGCCAGCGTCGCGCAGCAGCCCACGCGCCTGCTCGGCCAAAGCCGGCGCGCCCGGGGCCGGGTAGCGCAAGCGATACAGCGCATCCGGGAAACCGCCGAAGTCGTGGATCGTTGCAGGCGCCTCGGCGCCGGTCAGCATCGGGATACCGGTGTTCCAGTGCGCCGACACCGCGATGATCGCGCGCGGCCGCGGCAAGGATGCACCGAGCTTCGCCCAGGCCCTGGCCGCGTCGCTGTCGAGCATTGCGTGCAGCGGAGAACCATGCGAGAGAAACAGGACGGACTGGGCAGCAGCGGTGTTCATGATCAATTCCCGAATGAGGTGACGCGGGTCGGCACGACCCGCGTCACGATGGCAAGGCTTACTTCAGCAGACCTTCGGCACGCAGCGCCGCCTGAACTGCCGGGCGCGCCGCAACGCGGGCGTGGAAAGCGGCCAGCACCGGCCACTGGGCGAGGTCGATACCGACCCACTGGCTCCAGTTGATGACGGTGAAGAGGTAGCCGTCGGCCACGGTGAACTGGCTGCCGGTGAGGTAATCCTTGCCCTGAAGCTGGCTCACCACATATTCGAAGCGCTTGGCGAGCAAGGCCTTGGCGGCATCCTTGGTCTCGGCCGGTGCCGTCGGGTTGAACAGTGCGCCAAAGGTCTTGTGCAGTTCGGAGTTGATGAAGGTCAGCCACTCCTGCAGGCGATAGCGCGCCATCGTGCCATTCGCCGGCGCAAGGCCGCTTTCCGGCTTCTGGTCGGCGATGTACTGCACGATCGCCGGGCCTTCGGTGAGGACTTCGCCGCTGTCGAGTTGCACGGTCGGCACATAGCCCTTCGGATTGATTGCGGTGAAGTCGCCGCCGTCGGCCATCTGCTTGGTCTTCAGATCCACTTTCACGAGTTCAACCGGCAGGCCGGCTTCGAGCAGCGCGATGTGCGGCGAAAGCGAGCAGGCGCCGGGCGAGAAGAACAGTTTCATTTTGGTTTCTCCGTTGGGTTGAGGGTTGAGCTGTAGCGCCGGGCAACCCATGGTCGCCCGGGGGTGTGAATCAGGCAAAGGCAGGCACCGCGACGGGCTTGCGACCATCCACCGCGAACGCGCCAGCACCGAGCAAGCCCTGCACGATGGTTGCCACGGTCAGGAACACCGGATATTCCCAGCCGCCGTTAGGCGCAGAAAAGACCCATCCGTTCCCGAGATGCGCCCAGCTTGCGCCAAGCAGCACCGGCGTGAGCAGCGCGGCAACCAGGCGGGTGCGCCAGCCGAGCAGTAGCGCGATACCCCCCAGCAACTCGGCCGCAAACACCGGGTAGGCCAGCATGCCGGGCAAACCGAGCGATGCAAAGAATGCGGCCGTACCCGGCAAGGTGAAGACAAGCAACTTCAAAAGTGCGTGGGCAACGAACATCAAGCCAAGGCTGATGCGCAAGACGAAGGTGCCGATCTGGGCGGTTTGTGCGTGTTCCATGTTTGCTCTCCTCTGTGGGGTTCGCGAAGTGCGATGGAGCGCAGTCTGCAATCAATACAAAAAGGGATAAAGTAGCCGTACGACAATTATTTATTGCATTAATCGGGACAATTGAATGGATCGCATCGAAGCAATGACGATCTTCACTAAGGTGGTGGAGCTAGGCAGTTTCGCCGCTGCAGCGGAACATCTGAAACGCTCCACCTCCGCCGTCTCACGCCAGGTAGCGCAACTCGAAACCTTGCTCGACGCCCGCCTGCTGCATCGGACCACCCGCCGCCTCTCGCTGACCGAGAACGGCCGCGCCTACTACGAACGTTGCGTGCAACTGCTGGCCGACATCGCCGAGGCCGAAGAACTCGCCGGCGCGCGCGACCCAAAGCCACGCGGCACCCTGCGCCTCACCGCCCCGATCAGCTTCGGTGTGAGCCACCTGGCGCCCGCCATCGCGGCCTACGTGGCGCGCTTCCCGGCGGTTCGCGTCGACGTGGCTTTGTCAGACCGGCAGGTCGATCTGATCGAGGAAGGCCTGGATCTCGCGATCCGCGTGGGCGAGGTCGGTAGCCAGACGCTCGTCGCGCGGCCGATCGGCCAGGCACGCCTGATGATTGCCGCGGCCCCCGCCTACCTCGCGGCCCATGGCGAGCCCCGCCATCCGGACGATCTGGCACGGCACGCTTGCCTGACTTACGCCTACGCTTCGGAGGGTTTGAACTGGGTGTTCCGCGGCCCCGAGGGCGAGCGCATCAAGGTGCCGGTGCGCGGACCGGCTCACGCCAATAGCGGCCCGCTGCTGGCCGAACTGGCCGCACAGGGGCTCGGCCTGACCTCGGCGCCGGACTTCATCCTGCAACCGCTGATCGACAGCGGCCGGCTGGTCGAAGTGCTCGGCGCCTGGCGCGCACAGCCGCTGACGATCTACGCGGTGTATCCAACGCGCCGCCATCTGTCGGCGGCAGTGCGCGGCTTTGTCGGCCACCTGAGTGACTGGCTCGCGAATGCGTGCGCTGGAAAGAAAACAGGCGCCCAGACCTGAGTCGGGACGCCCGTCGCGCTAAAGCCGCCGCGTTCAGTTACCGCAGCCGCAGCCACCCGCACCGTTGCCACCGCAGCCGCCACCAGCGCTCTGCTGGGCGGCTGCCTCGGCGTAAGCGCCCAACTCCACACGGAAGTCGATGACGATGTTGCCCGGCTCGCGCGCCACATAGTCAATCTTGATCTGGTCGCCATAGCGGTGGCGGATCTGATCCAGCAGGGGCAGCGGATCGTGGTCGTTCTGGAAACGCATCACGTCGCCATCGTTGAGCGACTCAAGCGCGCCAAAGATTGCGGCGTGGCGGAAACGCTTGGAAATGGCACGCGCATCAAAGCCGAACACGCCGTTCTCTTGCGCAAGGGTGTCGGAACACGACATGGATCACCTCTTGGGGTTCGTTGGGGTGCAGCCAGTTTCGCGGCCACACGGCTTTGTTTCCTTGAGCCGGAACAAGCGGCCGGACGCACAGTCAGGGATAATGCACACCCAGTTTCCGCGGCAAGCGTCTATACCCAGAAGAGCGCGCACGCCCAGCAAGGACTACCCCCATGCAAACAAAATCCCCCCCGCGCCTCGCGGCAGAAGCCCTCGCCTTTTTCCTCGACTTCGACGGCACCCTGGTTCCGTTCGACAAACCCGACGAAACCGTGCCCTTGGTCGACGATGGTCTGCGCTCGTTGCTGACCGAACTGCGCAACCGTGCTGACGGCGCGCTGGCGATGGTCAGCGGCCGCAGCATCGAAGTCATCGACAGTCTCTTTGAACCGCTGCGCCTGGCCGCTGCGGGCGAGCATGGTGCCGAATGGCGCTTCACGCCCCACGCCACGCGCGAGCAACTGGTGCCGCCGCCGGGCCTCGTCACGGCCCACGCCGCTTGCGAGCAATTCGCCAACCTCACGCTCGGCGTGCGTTTCGAGCGCAAGGCCTTGTCGATGGTGCTGCACTTCCATCGTCACCCTGAGCTGCGCGAGGCCGCGGCGAAGGCGGCTGAATCCGGCTGCCTGCCCGGCAGCGGCGTGCGCGTCATGCACGCCCGCGGCATGGTCGAAGTCAAGCCGGTGGAAGCGAGCAAGGGCGCGGCGATCAACCGTTTCATGCAGGCCTTCCCCTTCGCCGGGCGCAAACCGGTCTTCATCGGCGACGACATCACCGACGAAGATGGCTTCCTCGCCGTCAATGCGCTGGACGGCATCTCGATCAAGGTCGGCCCCGGCAATTCGCATGCGCGCTATCGCCTGCCCGACGAGGACGCGGTGCGCGACTGGCTGGAACAGTTGCTCGATTGAGCGTGGCGCAGGCCGACGCACCGGATTCCCGCCTGCACATCTGGCAGGGGGACATCACCACCCTGGCGTTCGACGCCATCGTCAATGCCGCCAACAGCAGCCTGCTGGGCGGCGGTGGCGTGGACGGCGCGATCCACCGCGCGGCCGGTCCGCAGCTGCGGCAGTATTGCGCGAACCTGGGCGGATGCCCCACTGGCGAAGCGCGCATCACGCCAGGGTTTCGCTTGCCGGCTCGCCACGTACTGCACACCGTTGGCCCCGTGTGGCGCGGCGGGTCGCACGGCGAGCCCGGTCTGCTGGCCGCCTGTTTCCGAGCCTGCTTGGCGCTGGCCAACCAGCATCAGCTCAACACCATTGCGTTTCCGGCAATCAGTTGCGGCATCTACGGCTACCCGCCCGAACTCGCGGCACCGATCGCGGTCGAGGAATCGCTGACGGCGCTGGCGTGCCGCGATAAGCTTCAGATCACGCTTGTCGCGTTTGACACCGAAATGGTCGAACACTTCGCCACCGCCCTGTCTGGCCGACGCGGCGCTCAGGGCCAGAAGCGCTGATTGCGACCGATGCAGCGGCAGGCCAACCCCACAGGCAAGCGCGCCGCCCCAAACGGATCACCGAGAACACCAATCGGCCATGACGCCGCCGCGTGCGTGGCTTGCGCATTTTCTGACCGTCTTTAGCAGGTGCTGACCACGATGCCGCAGCTCCCCCGTCTGCTCTTCACCCATACGATCTACAACGGGATCGGTTGCGCCGCTGGCGTGCTGTTACTTGCCCTCTGTGGCTACATGGTCGGCGGCTTCGCGCTCGCGGCGGTACTCTCCAGCGGTGCAATGGCGGTCAGCATCGCCGACGTGCCGGCGCCTGAGGGCCACAAGCTGCGGCAGCTCCTGCCCGCATGGCTGGGCACCGCACTGGTCACGCTCCTCGTCAGTGCGAGCCACGCGCAGCCGATTTTGCTTGGCTTGGAAATCACCGTCGTCGGCTTCGTCGCCGGTCTGCTCAGCGCATGGGGTCGCCTCCTGCTGCCGATGGGCTTCAGCCTCGTACTGGCAACCGTGTTCGCCATGGCATTCCCGCTGCCGCCCGGCACTTCACCGTGGGGTCACGCGGGTCTGTTCATGCTCGGCGGGCTCGCCTATCTGGTCTGGGGCTGGAGCCTGTCGATCGCGCTGGCGGTGCGGACTCGCCAGCAGGTGCTGGCCGACGCGCTCGACGCCTTCTCGCGCTACCTGCGGCACAAGGCGCGCTACTACGACGCCGCCAGCTCCCTTGATGCGGTGTACCTCGATCTGATCCGCGAACACGCCGCGCTCGCCGAGAAGCTGCAGGCCGCGCGGGACTTCTGCTTCTACCGTATCCGCCCAGGTCGCCGTGCCGAACTCGCACGGGTGCTCTACGCCTTGCTCGACGCCTACGAACACGCGCTGGCTTCGCAGACCGACCGCGAGCTGATGCGCGCACGCTATGGCGACAGCGCAGTCATGCGCGAAATGGGCCAACGTGTCGTGGAAGCGGCGGACGACATCGAAGCCGTAGCAGGGGCGATCGTGCGTGCGCGGCCGGTGCCGGTATTGCCCGATCGCAGCCAAGCCTGCGCCGCAACGCAGGCAGCCGCCTACGCGCTCGCCGAGCCTGATCTCACGGTGCCGGAGCACGCCCGCGCCGCCGCGCTCTTGCGCGGCCTCGCCGCAAAGCTGTTTCACTCGCTGCACAGCGCACGCACGCTGATCGAGGCCGCGCGCCAGCGCAGCGAGGGTTCGCCGCTACCGAGCGAGCGCGAACTGCGCGCTTTCGTATCGGTGCGAAAGATCCGAATCGCGGTGCTGCGCCGACACCTCAATACCGATTCACCGGTCCTGCGCTACGCACTGCGCCTGGCGATGGCCATGCTCACTGGCTTCGTACTGGCGCGCAATCTGCCTTATGCGGCGCATGGACACTGGATCCTGCTCACCACCGCGGTGGTGTTGCGGCCAAGCTTCAGCCAGACACGCCAGCGCCACAACGACCGCGTCATCGGCAACCTCATCGGTTGCGTGATCGCAGGTCTGCTCTTGCATGTCATCCACAGCCCGCTTGGCATCCTGCCGCTGCTGTTCCTGTCGATCGCGATCGCGCACGCCTTCGTCACCGTGCAGTACCGCGTCACCTCGATTGCCGCTTGCGTGATGGGTCTGCTGCAGCTTCAGCTGCTGGTGCCGAATTCACCGTTTGTACTGACCGAACGTGTGATCGACACGATCATCGGCGCGCTGATCGCGCTCGGTTTCGCCTTCGTGCTGCCGGCCTGGGAGCGCCGCAGCCTGCCGCAGCTGATGAAGCGCGTGCGCGAAACGGCGGCGAACTATGCCGACGCGGCGCTCGATCCGCAGCTCGGGCCCTTGGCCTACCGCCTCGCACGAAAGCAGGCCCAGGACGCGCTCGCCGCGCTCAGCCAGGCCACCGCGCGCATGCTCGACGAACCGGCCAGCCACCAGATAGCGCTGCCGCCGCTGCACGGCACCGTGTCGTCCGCCTATCTGCTCGGCGCGCAACTGGCTTCGGTGCGCTTCATGCTCGATCAGCGCACTGCGGATTTCGACCCGCCGCGGCGTGATGCGCTGCTGACGGAGGGCCGCCGCGAGCTGGCGCGTATTCTTGCCCAGCCCGCCGCGCACGACGCGCCGCCGCACGATCCGGTGGCGGTTGATTCGAGCCCGGACGACATGCGGGAGCTGGATGTACATATCCTGCTGCAACGCAGGCTCGCCGCCGCGCGGGAGGATGCGCAGCGGCTGGCTGGCTTCGCTGCCGCCTGATCAGTCTTCGAGTTCGGCCTTGGCAGCCTCGACGTCGAGCCGCTCCATCGCCTCGACCGCTTCGCACGCAGCCGCCTCGGCGTAAAGATCCTCCGCCCGCTTCATCTTGCTCTTGCCAAAGAGCATGACGAGGCCATTGGCCATCTCCATGCGGGCAATCGCGGAGAACGGAATCAGCTCAAGCGCGGTCTCGAAATGTTCGACGGCGTTGTCCTTCTTGGCGCCATAGGTCAGGTTGCCGACCAGCGAACCGACCTTGTCGATGACTTCGGCCTGGAAGGCACCGAGCGCGATATGCGCCTCCGCGTGATCCGGCTCGAGCTCAAGCGTCTTCTCGAGGCTGGCGCGGATCTTCCCGCCAAGGCCCTTGGCCAGCGCTTCGCCGACCGAGATCAGCTGACTGTAGCGCCCCAGCGCGTAAGCATGGAAGTACCAGACGTTGGCGGCATCAGGCATGGCCTTTTGCTGAAGCTCGGCGCGATCGATGATCTGCTGGAAAAGCTCGCTCTTCTCGTCGTCGTCATCAACAAGATAGGTGGCGTAGATCATCGCAGCCTTGTTGGCGGCAGAGATGCCGGCGCCGCCGGCCTTCAAGCCCAGCTCCACAGCTTGCGCGAAATCACCGGCGTGGTAGGCCCGCCAGGCTTCCTGTACCTCGGCGGATTCCGGCCAGGGCTCGCGGTCGCCCTGATGCAGGCGGGCCCAGTTCTTCTTCAGGGCATCGCCTGCGTAGCTGTACTGTTTTTCGGGATGCGGAAACTTGCGCCAGCCTTGCGTACTCATGGTGGTCTCCTCCTCAGTTTTTCAGGTACTCGCGCGACAGGGCCTCGAAATGCTCGCGCGACAGCCCCCTTAGATACGGCGCCACCAGAGCCATCACCTGGTAGGCGCCGCGTGTAAATCCTTCCCCTTCGATCTTGCCGCGCGGATCACGCGCGTACTCAAAACTCAGCCAGAAGGTCGAAAGCACGACCATGTTCACGGCAAGCGTCTGGATCTCGGCCTTGGTGGCCTCCATCTCGCCATTGCTGACGAGGCCCTCGCACAAGGCTGCGGCGGTACGGCCCTTGTGGGCGAGGATCGCGCGCAAGTGGGTTTCGAGCAGTCGGTTGCGCGACAGCAGATCGGCCAGGTCGCGATAGAGGAATCGGTACTTCCAGATCAGCTCGAACAGCAGGTGCAGGAAGAGCCAGATGTCCTCCACCGTGCTGCGGCCGCCCGCCGGTGCGGCAAGCGTTGCAGTGATCTCGCGCTCGAACTGGCCGAAGAGTTCCTCGAGCAGTTCATCCTTGCTATGGAAGTGGTAGTAGAGGTTGCCCGGCGAGATATCGAGCTCGTCAGCGATCGTGGTGGTGCTGACGTTGTGCTCGCCGAAGTCGTTGAAGAGCCGCAGGCTGGCCTCAAGAATCCGCTCGCGAGTGCGCCGTTTCGGCTTGCGCTCCATACCCCTCCTCCCCCAAGTCAGGAACCCAAGCGTATCACCGCGCCATCGGCGCTGCGTTTGCGTGACAACAAAAGGCCGCGGTCAAGCCGCGGCCTTGCGATGTGCGAATGGTGCTCAAACCTTCTTCGCCTTGAGCCAGGCATCCAGTTCGTCGAGCGTGTGCCGCAGCGTCACCGTGACACGCGCCAGCCCCCGCACCGGCTCGAGCGAAGGTAGCTTGTCGTCGAGCAAGCTGCGATGCGGGTCGCGCAATACCTCGGTGCGCAGCCGGATGCCGTGCCGGGCGAGAATCGGCCGCAGCATGTGGCGCCGCCGCCAAAGGTCGCGCCGCGTCATTTGATATGCGTGTTCGCACAGTGTGTGGCGATCGCGATAGCTGAAGACATTGGTGAAGAACATCGCGGCGTCATCCGCATGCGGCTCGAACAGCAGCACATCGGCATCCGGATACTGGTGCTGGTAGCGGTCCATGCCGGTACGCATTCGCGAATGGATGATGGCGCGGAAGGTCTGCGACAACACCACCGGCAGGCCGCCTTCGACCAGTTTATGGCGCTCCTTGCCACCACGCTTTTCAGCCAGCTGCGCATCGAACGGCACCAGCGGGTTGATGCACAACACCAGCTTCGCGCCATGCTTGAGGGCGACCGAGGCATGCAGCGTCTTGATCAGCGCGCCGTCCACGAAATAACGGCCACGCACCCGCACCGGCGGGAACAGGCCTGGCAGTGCCGAGCTTGCCTGCACCGCACGGGAGATTGGCACGTCTTCCCAACCCTCGGCACCGAAGGGCACCGATTCACCCGAATCGAGATCGGTCGCGACAAGGAAAAGCTGGTTCCGCAGCTTGCGAAAGTCATTCGTGCGACCGGGCGCGCGGAACAGTTGTGCGAGAAAGCGCCCGATGCCGGCGTTGTTGAAAACGCCGGTGGGCAATGCGCGGCCGAGTCGCGCGAAGGATTCGTAGAGACCGCGATCGAACGGGTCGGCAAGAAACTGCTTGAGCGACTTCCAAAGCAGCGGCGGCACGCTGCTCGCGCGATTCCAGTACTCGCGGAAGGCGGGCTTGAGCAGCAGCTCCGGATCGAAGATCTCCTCGCTCTTGCCGTTGTCGATCAGCATGTGCGTCAAGCGTGCAGGCGAGATGCCGTTGGCCAGCGCCGCAGCGATGAAGCTGCCAGAGCTGACCCCCACGTAGATGTCCGCCGCGTTGAAATCCAGGCCTTCCATCGACTCGGCCAGCGCGGCAATCGCGCCCACCTCGTAGATGCCGCCCAGCGGCCCGCCTCCGGCCAGGGCGATGCCAATCTTGCTGGTCGTCGCGTTGTTATCGGCGTTCATGTTGTCCCCTCCGCCTTGTTGCCGCAGCCGATGTGCGCAGGCTTGCTGCGCAAACACGGCTGCAAGCGTGACGAGGCCGTGGCTCCATCCAGGCAGCCACGGCCTCGGCCGGATCCGGCGACGACACTGCCGTCACCGGACTTCCGGCAGGAGCCGCGCCAGCTGCGGCTCCGAAACTGACCCGGATTACTCGGCAGCCTTGGCGGCGGCGCGGCGACGTGCCGGTTTTTCTTCGCCAGCGACTTCAACAGCCTCGGCTTCTTCGGTGAGCTTCTGAACCAGCGCGGTCAGTTCGGCAACCCGCTTGGTCAGCTTGTCGATGTCCTTCTTGGTCGGCACGCCGAGGCTCGACAGTGCGCGCGAGACGCGCTCTTCGAACACATTCTCGAGCTTGTCCCAAGCGCCGGCCATCTTGCCCGCTGCGTCGGCGATCTTCGCGTCGGCTTCCTTCTTGGTGCGAGCCTGGATGACTTCGCCTTCCTTCACGAGTGCTTCAAATACCTTGTTGCCCTCTTCCTGGGCTTTTGCGAAGGCGCCAAGGCCGGCCAACCAGATCTGGCTGGCGGAATCCTTGATGGTTTGCGCGAGTTGGCTATCAGCACCGGAGAGCGACTTGAGTTTCTTGACCATGGTGAACTCCTTCTGGATCGGTTTGCCTGTCATGCCGCCCCTTGAGTCCGAAGGCTTGTGTTGAGCGGCCAGTTCTTGTTACGGGTTCCAGTGTAGGGAGTCGCTCTAGAGGGCACACACTAATCCCCTAGGGTGGGCAGTCTAAAAACCGAGCAGCCGATCCGCATAAACAGGGTGTCGCCCCCCGAAAGCGCGGATCAGTTGATCCAGATCCGACAACCATGTCCAGACAGTGAAGTCTTGCGCTTGCACCTTCACGCGCCTCGGTTAGCATCACGAAATTCCGGCCCTCGGGGGATGGCCGGCAGAAGAATTCTGAAAACAGCGGAGGGAAACATGAATTACTTCATCACCGGCGCGACCGGCTTCATCGGACGCCGACTGGTCCGCAAGCTGCTCGAGCGCCCGGAAGGCACGATTTTCTTCCTCGCACGCAAGGAAGAAGCGGAGCTGATCGAAACCTTGCGTAGCGAATACTGGTCTGCCGGCGGCGACCGGGTCGTGGCGGTCTTCGGTGACCTGCGCGAAGACGGCCTCGGTGTCACGAAAACCGACCTGCGCAAGCTCAAGAACAAGATCACGCATTTCTTCCACCTCGCCGCGATCTACGACCTGAAGGCAAGCGCCGAGATCCAGCAGAACGTGAACGTCGAAGGCACCCGCCGCGTCGTGCAATTCGCCGAGGCGCTCGGCGCCAAGCACTTTCACCTGTTCAGCTCGATCGCCTCCGCGGGGATGTTCGAGGGGCTCTTCCGCGAAGACATGTTCGAAGAGGCCGAGGGGCTCGATCACCCCTACTTCTCGACCAAGCACGAGTCCGAGCGCATCGTGCGCGAGGAATGCAAGGTGCCGTTCCGTATCTACCGCCCGGGCATCGTGGTGGGCGATTCGCGCACCGGCGAAATGGACAAGATCGACGGCCCGTACTACTTCTTCAAGCTGATCCAGCGCCTGCGCAACCTGCTGCCGCCCTGGATGCCAGCGGTCGGGCTCGAAGGTGGCCGTATCAACATCGTGCCGGTGAACTTCATCGTCGACGCGGTGGATCACATTTCCCACGCCAAGGGTGAGGACGGCAAGTGCTTCCACCTTGTCGACCCGACGCCCTACCGCGTTGGCGACATCCTCAACATCTTCGCGCGTGCGGGCCATGCGCCACAGATGTCAATCCGCATCAACGCGGCGCTGTTCTATTTCATCCCGAAGGGCATCCGCAAGGCGATCCTGTCGCTCACGCCGGTCAAGCGCGTGATCAACGCCGTGATGAAGGATCTCGGCCTGCCCGACGAGGTATTCACCTTCGTCAATTACCCGACCCGCTTCGACGCGCGTGAAACGCAGCGCGTACTGCGCGGCAGCGGCATCGAAGTGCCGCGCCTCGAAGATTACGCATGGCGTCTGTGGGATTACTGGGAGCGCCACCTCGACCCGGATCTGTTCGTCGACCGCACGCTGCGCGGCAATGTGAAGAACAAGGTTGTGCTGGTCACCGGCGGCTCGTCCGGCATCGGCAAAGCCACCGCCTACAAGCTTGCAGAAGCCGGCGCGACCACCGCGATCTGCGGTCGTGATGTCGAGAAACTGGAAGAAACCCGCAAGGAATTCCAGGCAGCCGGGCTCACCGTGCACACCTACCAGGCGGACGTGTCCGACGAGAAGTCCTGTGCCGATCTCGTCGCCGCGCTGAACGAGCAATTCGGCGGCGTCGACATCCTGGTCAACAACGCGGGCCGTTCGATCCGCCGCGCGATCGAGAACAGCTTCGATCGCTTCCATGACTTCGAACGTACGATGCAGACCAACTACTTCGGTGCGCTGCGGATCACGATGGGCGTGCTGCCGAAGATGATCGAAAAACGCCGTGGCCACGTGATCAACATCTCTTCGATCGGCGTGCTGACGAATGCGCCGCGCTTCTCGGCCTACGTGGCGTCGAAGTCGGCACTCGATTCATGGACGCGCTGCGCAGCATCGGAATTCGCCGACCGCGGCATCGAGTTCACCACGATCAACATGCCGCTGGTGCGCACGCCGATGATTGCGCCGACCGAGATGTACAAGGACGTGCCGACGCTGGCACCGGAAGACGCCGCGGATCTCGTGGTCGAGGCGATCATCCACAAGCCGGTCCGCATCGCGACACGACTCGGAATCTTCGGTCAGGTGATCCACGCGCTGCTGCCCAAGGCCGCGCAGGCGATCATGAACACCACCTTCCGCATGTTCCCGGACTCCACCGCCGCGCAGGGTGGTACCGGTAGCGGCGAGAAGAAGTCGCTCTCAAGCCCGACGGCAGATCAGGTCGCGTTCAGCCAGTTGATGCGCGGCATCCACTTCTGATTGCCTCGCCTCAAGCTAAAACGGCCACCGATAGGTGGCCGTTTTGCTTTTTAGGACCGGGGCGGATCAAACCCCCGCCAGCTCCCGCAGCACATGATTAATTACCCGGCGCGAATAGGTCATGTGGATATGCCCCACGCCGGCCATCGCGACGTTGCGCGAGCCTGTCACACCGCAAGGACCTTGCGGCATGATGAAGTTGTCGTGCGCGCTGTAGATCGATACCAACGGCACCGGAATCGATTTGGGTAACTCACGCAGAAAATCGCTGCCCGGCTGCATCTCCCTCGCGCACTCACCAAATCCAAGCCGTGCGATCTCCGTACCGTGATGCGGCGTGCCCAGCGTGATCACCGCCCGCACCGCGCCATCGCCAAAGCGCGCAACGTAGTGCCGCGCAACAAGGCCACCCATCGAATGGCCGACCAGGATGACACGCTCGGCACCCGACTCCAGCAATACCTCATCGATACGGCGCGCGAGCTGCTTTGCAAAACTGCTGATGCTCGCCCCGGAGGGTTCCAGATTCACGGTCACCACCGGCCAGCCCGCCCGCCGCAAGGCCGCATGCAACCGGACCCAGGTGCCACGGTTGCAGCGGTAGCCGTGGATCAGAACGATCGGCGTACGCCCCAGCCTGCGGCCTTCGATGCGATCGCGCGGAATCCACCTGCGCTCGAACGGCATGAAAACGACGGACATCAGCACGAAGGCGGCAAACTCCTTGAACACCAGTTTCACGCTTGCCAGCGGCCCCAGCCGTAGGCCCTCCGGAGGTGCCGCCCCCCATACGATCGAACAGATGAACGTGACGCCAATGATCAGAGCGCGCACGGCCAGCATGCCGCCGAGCAGGAGCGCCGGAACGCTCGAGTAGCCCCATCCCCAGAACGACATGCCATAGACCGCAATGCCAAGCCAGATCAGGACTTCAATCATCAGCGCAAAACGAAGCTGCAACGCGATCATTCGGGCAAAACCCCAAGAGGCACGAGAACACCTGCATGGTACCTCCCCCGAGCGCTAGTCGATTAGGGCCGCCGCCCTACTGCAGTCAGACGCCATTGCTATCATTCAAGCCATGGACGGCGACAAACACGACATTTCCGAACGCCTTATCCTGCACATGACCGCCGCCAGCGCGCTGCGCGCGCGCGAACGCGACGACGACGCGTGGCGGCGCGACCGGCACGCACTGCGCGCATGGCAGGCTGACCGGCTTGCGCACACCCATGCCGACTTGCTGGCGAGTGAGCGCTACCGCCCTGCGGCCGAGTTCTTCCTGAACGAACTGTATGGGCCGAAGGACTTCGCGGAACGTGATGCCGCGCTTGCGCGGGTGCAGCCGATGCTGTCGCGCTTCCTGCCCCGCTCCGCACTCGAAACGATCTGCAGCGCGGTTGAACTCGACGCCCTATCGGAAACGCTCGATGCGGCGATGGTTGATGCCTTGCGCGACGGTGCCGCGGACACCCCGATCGACGATGCCCGCTACGCGGCCGCCTACCGGCAAGTAGGGCGCCGCGCCGATCGCGACCGGCAGATCGCCTTGATTCGGCATGTTGGTGAGGCGCTCGACGAGCTGACGCATCACCCCATGATCCGCGGCATGCTGCGCTTGATGGGCGCGCCGGCTCGCGCAGTGGGTCTTGGCGCCCTGCATACCTTCCTCGTGCGCGGTTTTGAGGCCTTTGCCCACATGGAGGGTGCCGGCCAGTTTCTCGACAGCATCATCGAGCGCGAGCAAGCGCTATCGGACCAAATCTTCGAGGCCACAACAAACGCGAGGCGGTAAACGCAAACACCCCGCCGCAGCGGGGTGTTTTGATGAAGCGAAATATCAAAGCCGCTCGATCACGCCAGCAATGCCCTGACCACCGCCGATACACATCGTGATCAAACCGTATCGCTTGCCAGTCCGAATCAGTTCGTAGATTGCCTTGACGGTCAGGATTGCCCCGGTCGCCCCGATCGGGTGCCCCAAGGCTACCGCGCCACCGTTCACGTTGACCTTGGCCGGGTCGAGCCCGAGCCCACGCGTCACACATAGCGCCTGCGCGGCAAAGGCCTCGTTGGACTCGACTACATCCAGATCAGCCGCGGACAAGCCGGCGCGCTTGAGCGCGAGTTCAACCGCCGGAATCGGGCCGGTGCCCATCAACGCCGGATCGACACCGGCGTGACCATACGACACGAGTCGCGCGAGCGGCTTCAGGCCGGCACGCGCAGCCGCCTCGGCCTCCATCATCACCAGCGCCGCGGCGCCGTCGTTGATGCCAGACGCGTTGCCGGCGGTCACCGAGCCATCTTTCTTGAACACCGCCTTCAGCTTGGCCAAGCCTTCAAGCGTGACGTCACGGCGGAAATGCTCGTCCGTATCGAAGAACGTTGAGCCTTTCTTGGAGACCAGTTCAATCGGCAGGATCTGGTCGCGGAAGTGACCCGCGTCGGTCGCGGCGGCGGCGCGACGATGCGACTCGACGGCAAATGCGTCTTGATCCTCGCGCGAGATGCCGAATTTCTCGGCAACGTTCTCCGCGGTAATACCCATGTGGGTTGCCTCGAAGGGGTCCGTCAGCGCCCCGACCATCATGTCGAGCACCTTGGCGTCGCCCATCCGAGCGCCCCAGCGGGCAGCCGGCATCAGGTAGCCGCCGCGGCTCATCACCTCAGCACCACCGGCGATCGCGACATCGCAGTCGCCAAGCTGGATGGCGTTTGCTGCGCTGACCACCGCCTGGAAGCCGGAACCGCAAAGGCGGTTGAGCGTGAGCGACACGCTTTCCTTCGGGACGCCACCGTTGATCGTGGCAACACGCGACAGGTACATGTCCTTTGGCTCGGTATGCACAACGTTGCCGAACACCACATGCCCCACCAGTGCCGGGTCGACCTTGGCGCGGGCAATTGCCTCGCGCAGCACCCGCGCCGCGAGCTCAGTCGGCGCGAAATCCTTCAGCGTGCCGCCGTAGGTTCCGATTGGCGTGCGTACGCCACTGACGAATACAACTTCCCGCTTCCCCATTTCGATTTCCCCCCGGAAATGAACGCTTCAACCCCCAGCCCAGCCGGCAATCCCGACCAGCAGGATCACGACCAGGAACAGAACCAGTGTGCGCCGAATCAGGCCAACGGCGCTGTACATGAAATCCACATCCGCATCGTCGCCGGTGCCCAGCTCCGGCCGTTCGACGACTTCCCCCGCGTTGTGGATCGGGTTGCCAAGCCGAACACCAATGGCGCCGGCTCCGGCGGCCAGCAGCACGCCTTCGACCTTGTCGTGCCAGAGCGCGGCCTGCGTGCGCCAGCAATAGATCGCGTCTTCGAAATCCCCCATGATCGAAAACGCCACGGCGGTAATCCGCGCGGGCAGCCAGTCGATCAGTTCAAAGGCGCGGCGAGCAAAGCGACCGAACTCAGTAAAACCCGGCTCGCGTCCCTCGGCCCACAAGTAAGCGAAGCGCTCGGACAACCGATACAGCACCACCCCACTCGGCCCCGGGAACAGCAGGAACATCGGGAACAGCGCGAACACCTGACGGTGGCCCACGATCAAACCTTTTTCGATCGCCAGCCGGGCAACCTCGGAGGGCGGCGTCCGGTCGTGGCGACCGCCGCGCCAATCAGCCAGCAGGCTGCGGGCGCGCTCGGTGTCCTGCGCACGCAGGGAGGCGTGGATTCGCCCGTAGAAGTGGCTGTGCTGGCGATACCCCATGCCGAAATACAGCACGACCACGTTGAACACGATCGCTGCGATCGGCTGGACAAAGAACAGCGCAGCGTAGATCAGCGCCGTGGCAACGCTCGGCACCAGCACGGCAATGCACCACGCAATCGTGCCGTGGCGCGCCTGGCCATCGTTGAGGCGGTCTTCAAGCAGATGTGCGAGCGCCTCGACCGGCTCCTCGACGAAACGACGCCAAGGCAAGGGGCGGAGCTGTTCGAGCAGGATGGCAACAAGGAGCGAAAGCAGCGTCATGTGGGGTATTCGAGCGCGGTTGAGCCCGCATTCGTGCGGACTTCTTAGTGCACCGCAAGATACCACATCCACCCGACCCGATTGACGTCAAAGCCTTGCCTGACGCGGCTCGGCAACAATCTGCCATGGCAGAGCCCGATCAGCCTTCAAGCACCTCGACAAGGTTTCGGATGATGCCCGCCGTCGCGCCCCAGATGTAGTAATCGCCCCAGGGCATCGCCCAGTACTGCCGCATGCGGCCGCGCCAGAAGATCTCATGGCGTTGGTGATTACTGCGGTCGAGAAAGAAGCCGAGTGGCACCTCGAAAACCTCAGCCACTTCGAACGGATCAGGTGCAAGCGTGAGCGGCGGCTTGATGGCGCCAACCAAGGGCGTGATACGGAAGCCTGTGCTGGTATCAAACTCCGGGAGTTCGCCGATCAGTTCGATTACATCCGGCTGCAAGCCCGTCTCTTCGGCGGTTTCGCGCAAAGCGGCCTCGCTTGGCGAAGCATCGCTGGCCTCGATCCGTCCGCCGGGGAAGCTGATCTGCCCCGGATGATGATGTAGATGTGCCGTCCGACGGGTCAGAAGCACCTGCAGGCCGTATTCCCGCTGCACCAGCGGCACCAGCACGGCCGCCGCCATCAACTGTGTATCGACGGCAGCGGGCGCAACCAGCGGCCGCGCGGCAGCCAGCCGCGCCCGGATCAGATCGATATCACCACGCAAATCCCGGCCCGCTTGGTCGCCAACACCTCGCCCCATACGCAAGCCGGGTGTCGTTCAGGCGTAGGTATTGACGAGCGCTCCGGGCTGCCCGGGCGCCGCCGCCGGCGGTTGCGGCAGGGCCTGCACCAGTTGCAGCGCTGACTGCCCCTGCATTTCCATGCTCTTCTTCAAAACCGCGATCTGCGCGGCCCCCTTGACGGTGCCCATCGCCTGATCCGACACCGTTGCTGCAATCGCTGCTGTATCCATTTCCTGCCTCCTGCCGGGGCGTAAAAGCCCATGCATGCTTTAACGGCAGCAGCGACCGAAGCTTGAACCTGCGTGCGGGAACCCTATCACTCGCGGAAGTTGCCGAACTGCAGCGGGAAATCGGTGACCGACTTCTTCAGCATGGCAATCGTCTCCTGCAGCACGTCGCGCTTGGCACCGCTCACGCGCACCGTGTCGCCCTGGATGCTGCCCTGAACCTTGAGCTTGCTGTCCTTGATCAGGCGGACGATGCGCTTGGCAAGATCCGAGTCAATGCCCGCCTTGACGGTAACGGCGCGTTTGACCTTGTTGCCGCTGATCTTCTCGATCTCGCCCTCTTCCATGCAGCGCACATCCACGCCGCGTTTGGCGAACTTGCCAACCACGATGTCCCACACCTGCGAGAGCTGGAAATCGTTGTCGGCGAACAGTGTCATCGCCTTGTCGTTGAGTTCGACACGCGCGTCCGAACCCTTGAAGTCAAAGCGGTTGGTAATTTCCTTGTTGGCCTGGTCGATCGCGTTGCGCACTTCAACCCAGTTGACCTCGTTCATGACGTCGAAGGACGGCATATTCCTGTCGCTCCAAAACACTGCGGAAAGCCGGAGATTATACGGCGCAGCCCTATAATCGGCGTTTTTCCGCCGCTGCCCACAATGTCACCCGCGATCCAGACGGACGTCGATCTTGCCCCGCTCACCACGCTTGGCGTGCCTGCACGCGCGGCCCATTACTGCGCCGCTGGGTCGGAAGACGAAATCCGGGCGGCGCTGGACTGGGCGCACTCGCGCGACCTGCCTGTGTTGGTGCTCGGCGGCGGCAGCAACATGGTGTTCGTCGATGACTACGCGGGGCTGGTATTGCAGCCGCTGCTGCGCGGACGAGCGCTTGTCGGCGAATCGGACTCGCACTACCTCGTGCGAGTCGGTGCCGGCGAACGCTGGCATGACGCGGTCGAGTGGACGCTGGCGCAAGGTTGGCCGGGCCTTGAAAACCTCGCACTGATCCCGGGCAACGTCGGCGCGGCGCCGATCCAGAACATTGGCGCGTACGGGCTGGAGCTGACTGATCGCTTCCACAGCCTCGAAGCACTCAACCGGCGCACCGGCGAGCGCGTAACGCTGGACCGAGCCGCGTGCCGTTTCGGCTACCGCGACAGTGTGTTCAAACACCCGGACGGCCGGGATCTGATCGTCCTGTCGGTCTGCTTTGCGCTGCCTAAAGTGTGGCTTCCGATGACGGGATACCGCGATATCACCGAAGAACTGGCGGCGCGCCACATCGACACACCGGCGCCGCGCGACATCTTCGATGCCGTCATCGCGGTGAGGCAACGCAAGCTGCCCGACCCCGCGGTGGTCGGCAACGTGGGGAGCTTCTTCAAGAACCCGGTTGTGGACGCCGCCACGCACGCTCAGTTGCAAGCGGGCCATCCGAAACTTGTGAGCCACCCGCAAACCGATGGCCGCTTCAAGCTTGCCGCCGGTTGGCTGATTGACCAGGCGGGCTGGAAAGGCAAAGCGCTTGGTGCTGCCCGAGTACATCCAGCGCAAGCACTGGTGCTAACGAACCCGGGCGGCGCGCGAGGCGCCGATATCATGGCGCTCGCCCAGGCAATCCGGCGTGATGTGCAAGCGCAGTTCGGCGTTGCGCTGGAACCCGAACCGATCGTGGTCGGAGCGTTGGACGAGCAATGATCAGACAGGACGTCGCAAACACGCTCCTGATCGTGGTGCATCGCGCCCTGCCCGCGTACTTCGTCGGCATAGCGCTGCTGTCGTTTTCCATCCATATCCACGCTGAGGCGCCAACGCTGGATGCACTGACACGCATCGAGATCCTCGCGAACGACCACCCGGACCGTGCTCTGCAACAACTGCGCGCGCTTGAAAGCGAGGCACGCAAAGCGCCTATGGCAACACGTGCAGCTTTCCTCGGCGCACTTGGCTACACACAGGCCCTCTCTGGCGACGCCGAAGCGGCACAACGCACAAGTAGTGAGCTGGAGGCGCTAGCAGGCGGCAACCGGGAGATCGCCGCCGAAGCGATGCTGGTGCGCGCCAACGCGCTGTTTGTGCGTGGTTCGCTGGATGCCGCTGCAGCCTCTGCAAAAAGCGCACTTGAGAGTTTCGACGCGCACTCGCCCGCGCGGCTGCGATACTGGGCCCGTCACGCTCTTGGTTCCATCCTGTTCGAGCAGGCACGCTACGATCAGGCGCTCACGCATTTGCAGGAGGCCGCACGCATCGCGGAAGACAATGGTTGGGCGCGCCGCAGAGGCATGGTGCTGAACAGCCTCGCCACGCTCTACCTGAACCTGCGGCAGTACGACCGCGCCTTGCAGGCGGCCGCCGAGGCTTGTGATATCGCCCGTCGCGGCAACGACACCGCGGCCCTCGCGAACTACAAGCTGACGGAAGCCAATATCCACAGCGCCACCGACACGCGCCCGGCACAGCATATGGCGCTCAATGAATCCCTTCGTCTGGCGCGCAGCGTCGGCGCAAGAGCCACAGAGTCGGCGGCACTGATCAACCTCTCCGACTACTACCTCAGCTCGGGCGATTACGCCGCAGCAATCGGGCATGCAGAACAGGCGATGCCGATCACACGCGAGTTTCAGGACTGGTCCGGGGAAGCCACGATACAGACCAATATCGGGCTCGCTCGCATCCTGAGCGGCGATACCGCCAGCGGCAAGCCACTGATCGAGACTGCACTCGAGACCTACGCGAGCCACGGCGCGCGCAACGATGAAGTGGCTGTATTGCGTGAATACGGCGACGCATTGCGCAAGACCGGCCAGAGTGCCGCGGCGCTCGAAACGCTACTGCGGGAACGAACATTGTCGGAAGAGCTGCTGCAGTCGGAAAAGCAGCGAGTGGTGCTTGAGTTGCAGGCACGCTACGAGGCCGACAAGCGAGATCGCGAGATCACGCTGCTGAACCGGGAGAATGCGCTCAAGGATGCGCAGATCGAAAACCACCGGCTCGCACGCCGGGTATGGTGGCTGCTGATGGTCGTCTGCGCGCTTGCCGCACTCGTCGTTGGCCTGCTTTATCGGCGCGTGCGCTCGACCAATCGACAGCTCGAAGAACGCAACGAGGAACTCGCAATCCAGAGTAGCCGAGACCCGCTGACCGGCCTCTACAACCGCCGATATTTCCAGCAGCGCATGGCACAGCTGGATGCGAGCCCAGCCGACCTGGCGACCAACACGGTACGCGCCACCTACCTGATCGACATCGACCACTTCAAACGGATCAACGACCGACGCGGCCACCCGGCTGGCGACGCGGTGCTGATCGCGGTGGCCGAGCGTCTACGCGAAGCGCTGCGCGAAGCCGACATGATTGTGCGTTGGGGCGGTGAAGAATTCCTGATCTTTGTGCCACGCATTCGCGCAGACCAGATGGCCGAACTCGCCCAGCGCATCATCCATGCAATTTCGGGCCAAGCCGTTGCCTACAACGGCGACCTGATCCCGGTCACCGCGTCGATCGGATACGCGCCCTTCCCGCTCCCGCCTGGCGGCATCCGACTGCCGTGGGAGCGCGAGATCAACCTGATCGACATGGCGCTTTATCTGGCCAAGGCGCATGGCCGCAGCCGCGCGTATGGCGTTGCACGCCTGCTGACCGAGGGTGACGGTGGCATCGAGCGTATCGAACACGATCTGGAGCAGGCGTGGACAAACGGCTTGGTCGAACTGGCCATCACCGAGGGGCCGCCGCCGGTTCCGGTCGACTAACCCGGCGCAAGGCGGCCGATCGGCGATGTGCGCCCGATCTGTCGCACGTCAATCAAGTTCCGGCACTGCGGGCCGCTAATAGCCTTACCTGCGCTCAAGCCGCGTTGGCGGCCGATGCAAATGCCAAGAACCCAGATCCGCCACCGATGGCGTGAAGTGCTGTGCAGCCTGCTCGCGGCACTGGCAGGGCTTCTATTGCCAGCGATTGCTGCAAGCGCCGTGGAACTGGATCCAGCCGTTGCAGCGCGAATCGACGCTGTCGATGCGCAGGGGCGCAGCGATCCCTCTGGCGCCATCCTAAGCGTCGACGCCCTGCTCAAATCCGAAACGGGCAGCGCGGCGCGCATCGCCCTGCTGACCATGCGGGGCACCTACCAGACAAACGCCAATCAGCCCGACGCGGCACTCGCGACAGCCGCAACACTCGATGCGCTCGCCAGCCAGGACGCCAAGGCGTCAGCCCTGATCGTACGAGCACACGTGGTGCGCATGAAGGGCGATCTGAGCCGCGCCCTTGAACTGGCGGAGCAGGCACGCACGACGCTTGCTGCGAATGGGGACTCGCGCCAGGGCTTTCGGCTGGAAATGATGCGCGGTGCGCTACTCCTGGAACTGGGTCGCCAGGCCGACGCGCTGGCCGCCTACCAGAACGCGCTCTCCCTCGCCGAACGCCTCAACAGCAAGGTCCGGGTATTCCGAGCCCTGGACAGCATGGCAACCCTGTTCGTTGATGCCGGCGAACTTGACAAGGCCATCGAGGCCAATCGCAAGGCAACGCGCTATGCGCAGGAACTCGCGGAAGCACCACTTCTCGCCCAGTCGTGGGATACGAGTGCCCGGGTTGCCTCGCTCCAGCAGGATCGCGATGCGGAGCTGAAAGCCGCCAAGGCAGCGCTTGGCTACGCGCGCAAAGCGGGCGAGCAGGAACGTATCGAAACCATGCTGATCAATCTGGGCGATACGTATCTGAAGCTGGGCCGCTATGCAGACGCGCTTGAAGTCACCAATGAGGCGATCAGGATCGCCCGCCAGATCAGCGATCCGCATGGGTTGATCGTCGCGCTCGCGAACGCGGGCCAGGCGCAGATCCGCCTGGGTCGGCTCGACGAGGGCAGGACAAACGTTGAAGAGGCGCTATCCACGGCACTCAAACTCGAATCCCGCGCGCAGTACGCAAGCCTGCTCGCCGAGTATGGCGAGGCACTTGAAGCTGCCGGCGACTACAAGAACGCCATCAACGCATACCACCGGGAGCGACGCGCCTCGAAAGCACTCGCCGAGAGCAGCCGCAAGAACGCGCTGCTCGAACTGGACGCGCGCTATCAATCAGAAAAGAAGCAGCGCGAGATTGAACTGCTCAACCGCGACAACGCGCTCAAGAGTGCCCAACTGCATAACCGAACGCTGCAACAGCGCGTTTGGCTGCTCGCTGCCGGCCTGCTGACGACGGGCCTGCTCGCGGTAGCCCTGCTCTACCGGCGGGTTCGGGACGCCAACCAGCAGCTATCCGAGAGCAACCGCATGCTCAAGGTACGCAGCGAACGCGATGCACTGACCGGGCTTTTCAACCGGCGCTACTTCCAGGAGGCGATGCGCACGCGCTCCGCCAGCGGTGGCTTCATCGGCGGACTGATGCTGCTGGACATCGACCACTTCAAGCGCGTCAACGACACCTATGGCCACGCGGCTGGTGACGTCGTCATCACGACCGTGGCGCAACGCCTGCAAGACACCATGCGCGAAACCGATTTGGTGGTGCGCTGGGGCGGCGAAGAGTTCCTCATCGCTGTGGGGCCGATGCCGGCCGAGCAATTCGACCGCCTCGCTGAGCGTTTGCTGCACGCGATCAGCCGTGACCCGGTCCCCTACGGCGAGCAATACCTATCAGTGACGATCTCGATCGGCTATGCGAGCTTTCCGCTTGCCCCCGGTCACTTGTCGCTCGAGTGGGAGCGCGGCATCAACCAGGTCGACATGGCGCTCTACATCGCCAAGGCGCAGGGCCGGAACCGCGCCTGCGGCATTCGCGAGGTCATGGCATCAAACGAGTTGGAGCTCGACGAGATCGAACGCAGCTTCGAAACTGCGTGGCGCGATGGGCGCGTGAAGCTCGGGCTGATTACCGGCGCCCCACCGGGCTGACGCGGCCCGACTCAATCCAGCCGCTGCGGGCGGATATGCGCGCTGCGCTCGCCGTCCGAAAGCCAGTATTCGCCATCCTGCACGCTGCACTGGATCTGCATCGTGCGAACAGCCATCGCAGTCAGCGCCTCGGCAGCGTCATCCGGAATCCGCAGCACCGTCAGCGAGGGCAACTTCAGGCATGCGGCGCGATTCTTCTGCCACCACACGTCCACCGCCCGGCCACCATATGTCAGCAGCGTCACGCGCGAGGCTCGGCCACTCGCCTGCCGCAAGCGACGCTCATCCGGCAAACCAAGCTCGATCCAGTTCTCGATCGCGCCGGTCAGATCCCTCTGCCAAAGATCTGGCTCGTCGTCCGACGACAAACCCTTGCAGAACGACAAGCCCTCGTCCGCGAACATCGCAAACGCGAGAAGGCGGATCATCATCCGCTCGTCGGTCTCGGACGGATGCCGCGCCAGCGTAAGCGAATGGTTGGCGTAGTACCCGCGATCCATGTCCGAAATCTGCAGGTCTGCCTTGAAGATCGTTGATTTCAGCGCCATAGGGTCAAACGATCTGCCGCTCGCCGCCCAGGGCTTCGATCACGTGGGGGATGAACCGTGCGAGCTCCGCGGACATCAGCGCAAAGTCTGCCTCGAACTGCGGGTCGCCCTCCGCTGCGGCCTTCTCCGCTTGCTCCTGAATGATGTCGAGGAACGCCAGGCGCTTGATCTCCATGCGCTCGGTCAGCACGAACGAGATCCGGTCGTCGAAAGTCAGCGCGAGCCGTGTCGGCACCTTGCCCGCCGCAAGATGGTTGGGGATCTCGTCCCCTTCGAGCGGGTGCCGCACGTAGCGCACCGCAGCCTTCTCGTCGGTAATCGCACGCAGCTCGCAATCACGGTCGATGGTGAAATTCGCAGGGGCTTCGCCTGAGGCGAGCCAGTCGGACATTGCCGACTGCGGCGAGCGCTCGGTGTCGAGCAACTTCAGCGGCAAGTCATCAAGCGTGTCGTGCAGCTGCTCGATCACCTCGTCCGCCTTCGCCGCGCTCGATGCATCGACGACCAGCCAACCATTGGTCGGGTCAATCCAAACGTAGGTCGTGCGGCGTCGTGTGAAGGCGCGCGGCAACAACTCCTGCGTCACCGCCTCCTTAAGCTCCTTCATCTGCTTGCGCCCGGGTTTGAAACCCTGCTGCGCCTCCAGCTCCTCCGCCCTGTCCTGCGCAACCTGATTCACTACCGACGACGGTAGCAAACGCTGCTCACTGCGGAGTGCCAGCAACCACTGCCCACCCACCGCAAGCACCATCACATCCGACCCGGTCGGCGACACCCACCCACGGCTCGCCATATCCTGCGACCCGCAACGCACAAAAGGCTTCGCAGCGAGCTTTTCTTCGAGCGAGGAAAGATCAATCGCCCAAGGCGTGGGCAGGCGGTAGAGTTGGAGGTTCTTGAACCACATGAAAAGATCCAATAAGCGGTGGGTCGGCAATTGTAGCCGGACGCAACGACAAAAGCGCCCGCCCCCGCCAGTGAGTCAAAACGAGAGTCGGATCAGTGACTCACGCCATGTGCAGTGATAACACGATGCACAGTCATAAAAAGGATCTTCAGATCGAACCAGAAAGACTGGCGCTGCAGATACTCAATGTCGTAAGCGACTTTCTCCGGAATCGGCAGCTCGTCCCTGCCGTTAACCTGCGCCCAACCCGTAATACCAGGCCGCAGCCTGTCCACCCCTTTGGCCGCACGCATTGCATTCAAATCATGCTGATTGAACAACGCTGGCCGAGGGCCAACTAGGCTCATGTCGCCCTTGAGCACACTAAATAGCTGGGGAAGTTCGTCTAGGCTGGTCCGGCGCAAGAACCGCCCGACACGAGTCAGATATCGATCCGGGTCACCCAACAAGTGCGTCGCGACAACCGGCGCTTCTGTGCGCATAGAACGAAACTTAGGCATTAGAAACAGCGATGAGTGTCTTCCCACGCGTCTCGACATATACAGAATAGGGCCTCGTGACTCAGCCCGAATGGCCACCGCGATCACAAACAGCGCCGGCAAAAAAAAGAGAAGCCCAAACCCGGCGCAAATGATATCGAACAGCCGTTTCAAGGGAGCCCCAACGACCTCACGCAACCGTCTTAGGCTCGCGCGCCGAGCGCTGAACGAGAACTAAGGACGGTCGAACGGCAGGCTCATATTCTGGCACCCAACGGCGAAGGTCTCGTCGAATCTGATCATCAGACGGAATCGTCCGCTGGGTCAACCACGCCAGCACTTCATCCAACCACTCGTGATCTACTTCCCGTGCACGAGCAATTCGCAGCTTGGGATGATGTGTCGGTAGAGTCTCTTCTTGTGCCGCCAGCAACTCTTCGTATAGTTTTTCACCGGGCCGCAATCCCGTGAAGACGATATCGATCTTGTCTTCCGCATACCCGGACAACCGGATCAAATCTCTGGCCAAGTCTGCGATCCGAACCGGTTCGCCCATGTCCATCACAAATACGTTGTTGCCCGTACCCATTGCAGCTGCCTGCAAAACGAGTTGGGCGGCCTCCGGAATGGACATGAAGTACCGTGTAACCTCCGGATGCGTCACAGTGACAGGGCCCCCACGAGCGATCTGCTCCCGAAACTTCGGGATAACGCTTCCGGCGCTACCCAGAACGTTTCCAAACCGCACAATCTCAAAACGCGTAGCCGCGCCCTGCTGCATAACCTGACAAACCATTTCAGCCATGCGCTTGCTTGCGCCCATGACGTTTGTCGGGTTTACCGCCTTGTCGCTTGACACTAAGACAAACCGTTCGACTCGATTAGCCACGCACACCGCGGCAATCTTGAATGTGCCATAGACGTTATTACGAACCGCCTGCCAGGCGTTACGCTCTTCCATTAGCGGCACATGCTTATAGGCAGCAGCGTGGAACACGATTGTCGGGCTGTGCTGCCGGAATATCGCTTCAAGCCACAGCCCATCTCGGACATCGCCTGCAATTGGTACGGTCTCTACATCAGGGAAGCGCAACCCCAGCTCTTCATGGACTGCATAGAGCGCAAACTCGCTCATCTCAAGCAGAATCAACTGCGCTGGCGCGAAGCGTGCCAGTTGCCGACAGAGCTCGGAGCCGATGGACCCTCCCGCACCGGTTACCATGATTGCTCGGCCGCTTACCATCTGCCTCACCGCAGATGAGTCCACCTCCACTGGCGCACGGCCGATCAAGTCATGTAGGTTAACGTCGCGAAAACGTCCCTCGGTTGCACCCCCGCGAACGACATCCTCGATCGAAGGTAGCGTCATCGCTCGAACGCCCGCCCGCAAACATTCGCCGGCGGCTCGCTGACGCGCCTCGCGGGTCATTGCGGGCATTGCAATGATTGCGTTCTGGGCTTTTAGGCGCGCTGCCCAGTGCGACAAGTCCTTGATACGCCCATACACCTTGAAGCCCGAAATCTCACGGCCAATCTTGTTGGGGTCGTCGTCCAGCAATCCTACAACGCGCCACTCTGGCGAGCGGGCCAGCTCCGCAACAAGATTCGCACCGGCACGGCCAGCGCCAAGAATTACAACGGGTTGACCGCGAGCAAAAAGGTCACCGTAGCGCCTATGCTCTTTCCAGAAGCGGTACGCAGCCCTGCTGCCTCCCATCCACATCAGCAAGAAGACCGGATGCAGCACAAAGATGGTGCGCGGGACGGGCGGCTGCAACCCGACATAGACGAATGCAACGACGCTGACGATCGATGAAGCAGCCACCGCTCGAACGATTCGCACGAGGTCAGGCAAACTCGCGAAGACCCACATACCACGATAGAGACCAAAGCCCCGAAAGAAGGCGGCGTGAATTGGAACGGTGAGCAAGCATGCATACAGACCGGTCCGGATGAAGTCTAGCGGTACGGCCCCATTGAACCGGATGACATAGGCCAATCCCCACGCGCAGGAGACTGCAAGCAAATCGCCGGCAAATACGGCCAACTGCCGCCAGTTGGTTACTAAAATCGACTTTTTCATTAAATTCGCAAATACCATCGCGAGGACAACGTCATCCCACCGGGCAAACGGCCCAATAGACTCTTTGGATTGACGCACCTTAGCACGCGGCCAGCGGATTGACCTTACCCAGAGAGGTACTCGTTTCACCTTGTTACAGAGAGCGGTACTACACGCGCCAACCGTGCAAGCGAAAAAACGTCAGCGCCGAACGACCAAACATCAGAATGTGGCGAAGGCCTTTCCTTGACGCGCCGCCGCCGGCGTGGGAAATACGGACATCGGGAACGTACGCGATACGCCCCTGAGACGCCGCGCGCAGACTCAAGTCATAGTCTTCAAAGTAAAGAAAATAGCGACGATCGAATCCATCGAGCGCGCTATATGACGCAGACCGAAACAACATGAAACACCCACCAACCACTGGCGGATCCCACACGACACTCTTCCCATCAACTACATCTCGCATCTCATGCCAAGCAAGTGACCGCCGAAAGACGTGCCTAACCCAACGAGGCGCAAACCCCCTCAGGAGCAGAACTAACAGGCCTGGCATACGGCGACACAAGAAACTCCGCTCACCAGACGCGTCGCATACATCAGGCGCCAACAGCACTACCGACGGATGGGCATCCATCCATCGAATGGCGTTATGAAGAGCGTCAACGCTCACGAAGACATCTGGGTTTAGTACCAAGTGGTAATCGGACTCGGCATCCTGAAATGCAAGGTTCTGCCCAGCACCATACCCAAGATTCTGCTGGGTTAGGACAAGCTTCGCTTGGATCTCTTTGCGATGCAGCGGGGAGAGCGCCGCGCCGGTCAAGGTTGCGCCGTTATCGACAACGTTTACTACAGCGCCAGCCAAAGTACCTGCACATATGGCGTGTTCAATCGCCCGAGCCAAGGAATCCAAGGTCGCAAAAAGAGCGGACTCGTCTGACCGATAGGTCACAACACCTACACTTAATGTCGGGCGCCGGGACACACCTGCCGCCTGCTGCACAGAAAAAGCACTACAAGTACCATCAACGTTCACTGAGGTTGACACGAAAACCAATCACAAAGCGCCGCATCAAAGCGAGCAGACCAGTCATTCTCCGCTCGAAATTGCAGAGCTGATTCACGATCGGCAACGAAACGAAGCGCTGCATCGGCTAGCTCACCCAAATCATCAGACGCTTCACCGAGCCAGACGCCAGACTCACGGCTACGCAAGCGCATCTCACCAAAAGCCGTCGACAACACTGGCAATCCGGCGCCTCGATACTCGTAGTACTTGATTGGATCCACGGAGTCAGTCAACACATTGCAACGAAAGGGAATAAGCCCAACCGAGAACTGAAGCAACGTCTGCATTGCCGCTGTATGGTCAATTGGCGGTAAGATCTCGACATTACGCGGCAATGTACATGACGGCTGCACAAAGAGCGGCCCAATCAAACGCAACCGATACCCTGGACGCGCTTCAGCAAGGCGACGCACCCAACTCCAATCAAACCAACTCCCCATGGTACCTATGTATCCGAGGACCGGCTCCGGAAGTTGACGTTGGTGAAGCACCGTGTTTGGCAGACTCAGCGCATCGCATGCATTCAATGCACGCGTTACGTCGCTGCGGACCGCTCTAAGTCGAGCCTCAAGTCCAGTCGACGAAACCAACACTCGTCCGACCCGCCGCACCACGCAAGCCTCTCGACGCGCCATCGAAAGCCGCGATAGCCCCCTGTAAAACGCTGGAAAATCGTCCATTGCGTCATAGAGACTTTGAGCCCCCGGCAGCGAGTCAAGCACCGAAAGCGCAAGCAGGGACGGCTTGCCGATAACCACTCTGGCATCAGCATCGCCTGTCATCGCTCGGACAACATCATCTCGCAGACTCCGCCACAGCAACTTGTTGATTCGGTTCAGCCCGGGAATCGGTTCAACCGGAACTGACTGCACTCGACGCACCGTCAACCAGGAAGGGGGTTGAACTGCCGCGCCGACCGGCCCTGCGTCAGGTCGCTTCAAATCCAACCATGCGGGCAATCGCGTGGGATACGGGTCAATCCATATGACCCTGTCGTCAGTCCGATGGTGATACCAGCGAACGAAGTGGTGCGGGCGCTGCGCGAAGCTCTCCCACGGAACAGGCGAAAAATAGACCAAACTCACTTGATTACCGACAGTGCCGAAGCGCTGGCCTCAGATCAAAGCAACGAACGCTGCAGAATTTCAACAATACGCGCCGCCGCGTGCCCATCGCCATACGGCGAAACACCTCGCGCCATGCTCCGATACACGACGGGGTCATCCATCAGCGCACTCAGCTCGCGTACAATTACAGAGCGATCAGCGCCAACCAGGCGCACAACGCCCGCATCTACCGCCTCAGGCCGCTCTGTCTCGGCGCGCATTACCAAGACTGGTTTGCCAAGTGCAGGAGCCTCCTCCTGAACGCCTCCCGAATCGGTGAGTATGACGTCAGCGCGCTTCATCATTTGCACAAATGGCAGATAGTCAAGTGGCGAGATCAGACGCACGTTCGACGTAGCCCCAAGCTGGGCCTGCACCACTTCGCGCACATTTGGATTGGGGTGCACCGGCACCACAAACACGGCATCCCGATAGCGCAGCGCCAATTCCCGAATCGCATCACATATTGCACGCAGCGGCGCACCGAAGTTCTCACGGCGATGCGTCGTGACCAGAACCACCCGCGCGTTGTCTGCCACATGGGCCTCAACCGGTGCCGCCGGCCCTACACGGCCCGAAACGTCCAGCAATGCGTCGATAACGGTGTTACCCGTCACATGAATCGACTCAGGGGCAAATCCCTCCGCCAAAAGGTTCTTCTTGGCGCTCTCCGTTGGAGCAAAGTGCCAATGCGAAAGGCGACCCGCCAGAACTCGGTTCATTTCTTCAGGGAATGGGTTGGCCATGTCACCCGTACGTAAGCCCGCTTCCACGTGCCCAACCGGAATCCGCCGATAGAAGCAAGCAAGCGCGGTCGCCATTACCGTCGTGGTATCGCCCTGCACCAAAACCGCATCCGGCCGCTCATCTTCAAGCACACGATCGACAGCAGTCAGCAACCGCGCCGTAAGATCAGGCAAAGACTGATTTGGGCGCATGATGTCGAGGTCGATGTCAGGAACGATCCCGAACAGCGCGAGCACCTGATCGAGGATCTGACGATGCTGCGCAGTCGCCAGGACTCTGCAATCGCACCAGTCAGTAGCTTTCAGCGCCAAGATCACCGGCGCCATCTTGATCGCCTCAGGTCGGGTTCCGACAACACAAACGATACGAACCGTAGCCTTCACCATCCCACCCTTCTCGCACCATCAATAAGAATCACGCGAGGCACCGCGAGCGCCAAACACCGCCCAGCGAACCAACAGAAAATTGATAGTCAAACTGGTCCCAGTGCTCGCAAGAACACCCAGTACATAATGCCAACCAAGTGACTGAAAGGCCTGCACAATCCCCGTTGACACTGCCATCGCCACCAAGGAAAGACTCAGGAACCTTGGATATTTGGTCCAGACAACCGCAGCCCTGAATGTAAAAACAGAATTCGCGATAAACGACCAGACATTCGCAACCAGAAAGGCCGGCACGTTTGCCGCCACTGGAACAAAACCCAGCACCTCAACCAGCAACAACACTCCAAGCAGGTGGACGATCGTATTGCTAGCGCCTACGGCAGCAAACTGCAGAAATCGACGAGCATCACCTCTGATTGTCAACATCGCCAGGCCGCCCATGGGCAACGAGCCCCTCTCCGACGACCTCCGACACGAAATAGCGTGGCCGTCTTTTCACCTCGAAATACGTCTTTCCGACGTACTCACCGACCACTCCAATTCCAATCAGCTGAACACCACCCAACACATAAATCGGAATCACCGTAGACGCCCAGCCCGGCACGGTATGTCCTGGCAACAACGCCATGATCAGAGCCCAGGCACCCAGGGCGAAAGACACGCAGGAGATAATCGTTCCAATGCCGGTAATAAAGCGCAGCGGTGTAACCGAAAACGACGTAACACCCTGCCACGCGAGCGCAAGCATCTTCTTGAGCGGGTACTTTGACTCGCCGGCAAATCGCTCCGACCGCGCATACTCAACGACTCCACTCTCAAACCCGATTTGTGGAACCACGCCGCGCAGAAAAAGGTTAACTTCACTGAATTCCGATAATGCTGCAAGCGCACGGCGCGACATCAGCCGATAGTCTGCGTGATTGAATACAATCTCGACGCCGAACAATGCCAAAACGCGGTAATAGCTCTCCGCCGTCCAACGCTTGAAGAAGGTATCGCTGCTACGGCTGCTTCTGACGCCGTAAACGACGTCCTTTCCATCGCGATAGGCGTTCACCATCTTTTCAATGGCATCAACATCATCCTGGAGGTCGGCATCAATCGTCACGACCGCATCACTGCTTGCGTTGAACATCCCAGCCAATACAGCATTCTGGTGTCCACGATTTCGCGAAAGACGCAAACCACGCATCCGCGCATCTCTACTCGCATAGTCCAAGATGAGCGGCCAGGTTCGATCCCTACTCCCGTCGTCCACAAAAATCACATGTGAGCCCGGCGAGACAACACAAGCCGCCTCAAGTCGATCCAGAAGTGCGCCCAGACGAAGCACGGTCTCTGACAACACAGCCTCTTCGTTGTAACAGGGCACAACAATCGAAATGATCGGGGGGGTTCTCATAAATTCACTAATTGAACGTTAGGTTCTTAGGAGCCGGACTTTGCGACCACGCCAACCGGTGCCGCGAATCGGGTCAAGGATGTGCGACGCCATTTCTCGGCGACGCCGAGCACGCAAAACACCAGTAAGTAGTCAACCGAGATGTTGGCGAGAAAGAGATGCTTATCGAGATCGATCTTCCCCGCGCCGAGAATTGCCACGACAAGCTCCACCGATGCAATCATCGCAAACAGCCCAGCAAACAACACATGAGAATAACCGCGCAGGAATAGCAGGATCGAGACCACCACAACCGCTCCCAACGAGAGCACCGCGGCCGCTCCGCGAGGAAGATGGGTTTCCTTGAACGCGCTCCACGCCGCTAGAGCCGAGCCGTTCATATCCATTGCCGAATACTGCGGCGTCCTGCGGTGCGCAAACGGCGTCGCAACATGCAGGCCATCCGCACCAGCAACTGCCAACGGCCAGATCATCGACGGCTCTCTCATGACAGCCCTGATCGTCGCTCCGTAACCAAGCTTCTCCGCATAGTCTCCGCGACATTGCCGCCCAATCTGGCTGTAAGCCGACTCGCCAATACACTTCAGCGCATCGTCGGGAAGCCCCTCCGCCCGGAAGTGCGGCTTCGGGTCCTTACTCACCGTCATAACGCCTGCGAAGAAACTGTGCATCTTGGTGTCCAACACCATGTCCGCAGTACCACGCGCATAGTTAAAGGCCACTCCAGCAGCAAGGCAACCAATCAGCGCCAACACCAAGGCTGTAAGTCGCTCCCGGTTCCGATTTGTCGAATCGCGAACAGTGTAGGCAGCCAACACAAAAGCAACCAGTGCAACTACGTGAAAGCTCGCGTTCTTCGAGGTCGAAATCAAGAACGCGGCGCAAAGCGGATAGATTGCCGATCGCCAACGTACCGACGGTTCGCGCGACGCCCACCAAGCTAACGCAACCGCAAGCAATGCGCAGCCAACCACTTGGGCACTCTCTTGATAAAAGGTATTCAGATAGCCCAGTGACGCAACATCAAACATCACCCAAGCTATTACAAGCGTTAGAAGACCGCCTGCCACTCCATACCGTCGCACCAAGCCTCGGCCGACCAAGCACAACACACCCAGCAATAAGGCCTTAAGGGGTAGACCTACTATCGGCAAGTGCCGAATCCCGTCAGAAAACAAGGCGCGATCCAAGGCCACCCCGGGCCACCATAGCGCCCAGGCGGAGCTCTGCACCAGATTCCCGCCCTCGGCGCCTGGCTTCCAGTCTGGATACCAGAAAGTCCAGAAACGCACTTTATACGCATCAGATCCGGGTTCAGGCCAGTTCTCGTTAAAACCCAAAGGCATTGACGCAAAGGGCTTCATGATTCGGCCATAGTCACCGTTGTCGGCAAGTCCATAACCGAAGCTTACGTAAACAGCAACCAGCGCCCAAGCCATGGCACCAAAGAACATCCAGCGGGCTATCTGCGGCCCGAACGATTTGGGGTGGGGTTTTAGTCTATTCATACTCGGAGGCTTGTCATAGCGGGCGTTGCAGCAAGTCGCCCCCCAACAGAGAAAACCTTGATCCTACGCGATAGCTTGGAGAACGCTCGCCAACCAACTCACGCTGGAAGATGGCTCAACCGAGCGCACGATAGATCCCATGCAACTCGGTTGGCCGCAACCCTTTCGCCGCAGCAGCGAGATCGGCGTCAACCAATTGCTCGAGCAAACGTCGATGATCCGCACTGGCAATGTCGTAGTTCAGAACGTAATCTGGCCCCACGATGCGCCAAAGAAAGACGTTGCGGCGGCACAGTTCGACCGGCAGAAAGTAGCGAGACAGCACGCGCTCGATGTCGTCGCTGCGAATGCCCTCGAAAGTTGCTTCAGCGCAGTCTTGGTTTGGCAACGTCGAATCTGCAATGCGGGTGCGCTGATTCCGCCGAAACTCCTCGGGGAGTGCCGCAAACGCAGCATTCGCCGCAGCAAGCGCGGCGGTGTCGAGACGGTTTCCGTTTGGACCTACCTGCTCTCCGATAAGCCAGAGTTCGCCACCCGGCGCGAGGGCAGCGCGAATCTGCGAGAACACATGCTCCAACTCAACGAGATGGTGAGCGCCGGACACACACATCACGAGATCGAACGACGCCGCCGCAACATCGAGTTTGTTGACATCCTGCACCAGCATGGCTGGTCGCGACCCACTCCAATCCCGCTCACATGCCACTGCCAACAACGACTCATCTATATCAACGAGCAACAGCTCAACCTTTACGTTCGCGCCGCGCAGAAGGGCAGCCTCAGTGGCGGCGGTTCCTGCACAAAGCGACAGAACCCGTGGTGGCCGCCCCAAGCGCAGCGCCATCTCGCGCAGACGAAGCGAGAAATCAGGCACATCGCTGGCGCCCCGCTGACCAAGCAAAGCATGGGCAAGGTCAAAGGCATTGGTGCAGGCGCCGGACACACCCAGCGAGCGCGCAGACGGAATCAACGCGTCAAGGTGGTTGGCCCGTTGGAATCGATCCTGATACATCGGGTGCCGATATGCTGTCGCAAAGTGCGCACGTTCATTTGCCGCCCGAAGGCCACCAAAGCTGCGCGCCCTGGCAAGCCCCTGAAGTTCCGGTGGAGCCACGATCAGCTCATGCACAGCCAACCAGTCGGCTGCCGGATCATTCAAAGGCCCCGGAAGGCATCGCAAGGACAAGCGTGCGCCGTCCGGCGCAGGCGGCAAGTCAATCGACAAACAACCAATGCGCGACTCGTCTCCCCGAAGAACCGGAACCCGAACCAGGGCGCACTCTCGATCGCCAGGAAGACTCAGCATGAGTTCCGCCTCAAGGCCGTCCACCGAGATCTCAGGCAAGCCCGCGGAGTAGCGCAACTGGCAAACGACCCGTTCTACCCCCGGCGCCAACCCAAGACTTAGCTGCTCGCCAGCGAGAAGCATCAATGCGGGCTTTACCGCACCTGTGTGGGGTGCGGCCTGCCAACGACAGATCTCGGGATGCCCCGGGGGGGACGCAACGTCGTACGAACTCGACGCATCCAGCGCGTAGGTCATACGCCGCAAGGTTTCACTTACCCGCCTTCGAGAGCGCTTCAGCAGCCCGTTCTGCGATTGCAGCGTTAATTGCAGCCTCGATCTTGTCTTTCGTAACGAAACCCGTGATGCGCTTTCCGTTTTCGAAGAAAATCGTCGGCGTGCCAGAGATTCGAACCTGGGCGCCTAGCTTCTGGTTCTCGTCGATCACGTCATTGCATTTTCGCTCGGCGGGCAGTTTGCCCTCCTTCATCCAAAGCGCCCAAGCCGCATTACGATCATCCGCACACCAGAGACGCTTGGCCTTTCCAATTGAGTCTTCGTTGATCACCGCGATCACGAAAGTGTAAATGGTAGCGTCGGGCAGGGCGTCAAGCTCTGAGCGCAGCTTCTTGCAATAGCTGCAATTTGGGTCTTCAAACGTCGCAATGACGCGCTGACCATTACCGTTAACACGCTTGAGCGCATGCCCAAAAGGTAGCGCCTGAAAATCGATCTTGGAGAGACGCTCGTTCGTCTCGTCCGTGAGGTTGCGCTTATCGGCGGTCGATATCAGTTCGCCACCGACAAAGAAATACGTAAATGCGTCATCGGAATAGAGAATTTGCCCGTTCGACAACACGATCTCGTTCAACTGGCCAACGGGCAATTTGGTGACTGACTGAATAGTACCACCCTGCTTGAGAAAGGCCTGTGCCTTCTGTCGAAGCGCCGCCTCGTCAGCCGCAACGGAAAGCGGAATCAAACAAATCGCCAGCAACGCACAGCGGCGGCTCACTGCAATCAGAGAATCGAGGAGTTTCATAGTTCGTCAACCACTTGCGACATGTATCTTGAATACCGTACTGCAAAAAAGAAAAGGGGGGTCGCCCCCCCTTTTCAGGAACTACCTGACTTCAACAAGTATTACTTGTTGTCGCCGTCAGCCTTACGGGCGTAGTCCGGACCATCATCACCCTGAGCAGCCGACACTTCGTTGACAGCGCCGGTCACCGGGTTCAGGTGGTAGTTCTGAACGCGGAGCGAGCTGCCAGCAGCCGTGAGGCGCAGGCGGGCGTTGTTGCCCGAAGCAGCAACCGTTTCCGGCAGCAGCGCTTCGATTTCAGCAGCGGTCATGTACTTGAATGCACGCGGAGCCAGGGTAACGATCTTGCCTGCGTTCAGCAGGGTACCGTCGTCCTTGATCAGCTGGGCATTCACGTCAACAGTCTGCGACTCATCGGTGTTGATGATACGCAGGACCGAGACCCAACCCGTTGCGTCCGTCTGGGCCTTCTGGATGTAGTTACGGACATCCAGCTGAACACCGTTCGAAACCAGGTTGTACATGTTGGCCGGGCAAACCGGGTTCGCCAGCTCCTTCGACGAGCCGAGCTTGGTCAGCGAACCGCTAACCAGCTTGAACTGCGAGGTGGGAACCACTTGGTCACCAGGAACCGTGTAGCACACGTACGCCGAACGAGTGGAGCTAGCAGCAGCCAGCCAATCCGCATCGTTGATCGTCGTCGAGAACGTTGCCGCGTCGAGGGCCGAATTCAGCGTGGCAGACGGAGTGGCGCCAGCGAAGTCAGACGCTTCACCCGCGCAAGCGGCGCTGGTCGACAGGTAGACGCTACCGTTCTTGACGAACTTGCCGCCGATCACGACGTTCAGCTTATCACCCGACACGTTACCAACTGCGTCAACACCGAACGTACCAGCCATCGTGTACTTGGCCAGGCCATCAGTGTCGTACAGCGATGCACGATCCTTGATGGTGATCTTGCCGAGGTTGATGGTCTTCTTCAGCGCAACGGTAACGTCGTCCGCAGCTTGAGTCGACGGAATCGACGCCGTGCTGGTGAAGATCTTGCCCAGACCGGTGGTCAGCACGTCGATCTTCGACACTTCGTTGTCGGTCACAGCCGGGCCGAACGAAGCGGACGAGGACGCGGTGATATTCAACGCAACGTTGGAAGCCAGCACCGGGGTGGTGATGATGGCGCCCGGATCGTTGGTGTCGACTTCGACATCCGAAGCGTTGGTCATCTTGGCGGTAACCGAGATCGAAGCCTGCTCAGGCGCGCAAGCGGCGTCCAGCGGGGTCTTCAGAACCGAATCAACGGCCAGCGTGAACAGCGCCGGGGCAGCACCAGCAGGAACTGCGGATGCGGAGGCCGGGGCGGCGGCGGAGAAGTCGCCGAAGGTGATCGTCGAGTTGACCGGGTAGGTCGTGCCGTCTTGGTCGGCAACGAACGTGAAGGTCACGGTCTTGTCGTCATTGCTGAGCACAGCACCGGCAACGGTGTTGGGCAGCGCATTGGCCGACGAGGGATCACGCAGCACAGCGCGGGCGTTCGCAATCGCTGCAGCGTCCCACTTGCCGCCGCTCAGGGTCAGCGCGATCTTGAAGGTGTTCGGGTTGGTGGAGCTACCCGACACCGGACGGCTAAGGTTATACGAGATAACCGGAGCCTTGAGCGACAGCGAGCTATCACCGAAGATCTCCGCAGCGAAGATCTTGTAGGTAGCCTGGATAACACCAGCGTTAGCGGTAGGGGCCGCGAGGCCTGCGATCGCACTGGTAACCAGGGCAGCGATCAGTTTTTGCTTCATGCGAAAGTTCCTTTATGAAGGAAGATTGACGACGTTTCTCTAAGCTTAGAGGGCATGTCGTGAGGGCTTCGACACCTTCTTATTGTCAGTGCGATCCTCCCACACCCGCTGTGAGTATAACAGCACTGACGACTATATACGGCTTGTTGCATTTTCGCAATCGCAGTATTGGCGCAGGTTTCCGACGAACGGTAGGCGGCAACCCGCATCAAAATTGCGCTTTCTCAATGTGACTTGCGCAGGTGGTCCAAAAGCTCTTGACGAAGCTTTTCGTCGAGAACCGGCTTTGGCCCCGGTTCGGGCTGCGGCACGACCTCGGTTTGCGCTTCGGTTGGCGCGGCCGGCGGCTTCTGGGCCGAGCTGGTCGCGGGCTTGCTGCCTGGTGGAGGCAGCACATAGGGCTTGGAGCGCTCCGGTGAAGGTGGCTGCGGCGGAGAAGCTTGAAGCGGCGCCGGCGCGGCGGACGGAATTGGCGCTGCGCCGCCATTAGGCGTTGGGACTGAAGCCGCCGGCGTTACTGCCGCGGGCTTAGGGGAAGCAATTGGAAGCGCGCCCTCGCCCTGCGTTACCTGGGCCGGGGTGGACGAGAGATCAATGTTGGGCCGCGGCATCGGGATGTCGCCGCGAATTGCTGCGCCCATGGTTCCCTCCCACCGCGCGCGGGTCTTAGGAGCTGCCCACGACATCCGGGCACGGAAAGCATCCGTTACCGCCTGCGCATCAAAATCGTCCTGAATCACGTTCGGCGTGATCAACACGATCAGTTCGGTACGATCAAGCTTGTCAGTGTTGTTCTTGAACATGACGCCGGCAACCGGGATGTCTTTGAGCAAGGGAACGCCGGTATCCGTAGCGTCGGTGGACTGTTGCATCAAACCACCCAGCAATACCGTGTTGCCATCCAGGACCGTGAGCTTGGTGTCGATCTTGCGGGTCGAAAACGTGGGGGAAGCGCTTACGCCTGTCAGGGTATTCGCTGCGCTGCTGACCTCTTGAGACACATCAAGTTCGAGGCGACCGCTTGCATGAATTACCGGGCGGACTTTGAGGATGACACCGGTTTGCCGGTATTGCACGGTCTGGAGGACACCAGCCTGAATCCCCCCCGTGTTTGTTGATTGGGTGCTCTGGATCACCGGCACCTCCTGACCAACCTGAATTGTTGCCGTTTCGCCGTTTCGGGTGACGAGGCTGGGGTTGGAGAGCACCTTGACGCGCGACGTGGAAGCCAGTGCATTGATCAGGACGCGCGGGTCGCCAAACGCATTCGATATGGTTGCCGCAAGACCACCGATCTTTGAAACGTTGAGGTTACCCATGGTACCCACATCCACCTTGTAACCATTCTGCCGGTAGGTGTTGAGCATCCACTCCACGCCCAACTGTTCGGTATCGGTAAGGCGCACTTCGGCGATGGTAACTGAGATCAGTGCGCTCTTGGCAGGCTTGTCCAGTTCCTGCAGCAAACCGAGCCATTGCTGATATTCGCTTGAGTTGCCCTGAATGATTAGGCTGTTGGTGGCGGCATTCACCACCACTCGGCTCTTCAGTTGCGTTGCCGCCTGGCCGGTCGCACCCGCCGCCGCAGCGGCCGGATTCATGATCTCTTGCAAAGTCTTAGCTAGGCCTGCAGCGTCGGTATTCTTCACCGGATACGTGAAGTAACCGGCGGTACCACGCCCCTGCCCAGGCTGATCAAGCTCCCGCGCCCAGTGCAACACGTGGTTGAGCACATCTTCACCGGCGCTGAAGACGATGATGGAATTGAGCGGGGCAACGGGCAGCAGGATGATTGGCGCTTGTCCATTGGGCTGCATGGTGGCCGAATACCCCTCAGCCTGAAGCACGTCTGTGAGGCGCTTGGCGAGCTCATCGGCGGACCAGAACACCGGTGCAACGCGGGCCGAAATGCGGCCCCGCATCGCAGGCTGGTCGAGCATCTGGATGGCTTCCATCGCGGCCTGCACATCATCGCGCTGGCCGCTGAGCAGAATGGCCTGGCGAGCAAGGTCGTCCTGCGCCTGGATCTTGCTGCCGAAGATTGTTTTAAGCCAGTTGGAGACCCCTGCGGGTGATACCGCTTCGAGTTCAACAAGCTGGAAGACGGGGCGCAGCGCGAGCGGGGTCTCGGGCATCGCGCGGCCGCGGCGGATTTCGGGCAGGTAACCGGTCTGCGCAGTATCGAGCGTGACGCGAACCAAGCTGCCATAGTCAGACACCGCGATGCCGTATGACTTGAGCACTCCGCGCGCAAGCTCTGCAACCTGACTGGGTGTTTGGGGCGACCCGGTGCGCAGGCTTACGAGGTCTTTCTTGGCCTCGACAGCCGGGTCCACTGATACATTCTTTTTCAGAATGGCGCCGTAAACCGTCTGAATGAAGGCTGTGAGCGAGACCTGCTCAAACATCAACGATGTGTCGGCGTTTTCGTTTCCGGGCTTGGGCGCAGCGGCAGAACGCGCGCCTGCACTGCTGCGCTGAGGGGTGGGTGGCGCGGGCGTCTGATAGAGGCCGGTCTCGTTTGCAAGCTGCGTGCCCCCGCCCGCCGCGCCCATGACTTCCGGGTCGCCGGGGGCTGCAGTGCCACGTTTGAGCGGGTTGATAGGATTAGGGATGAACGGCGAACCGGTGGTACAACCGACAAGCGTTGCAACCAATGCGGGCATGAGGCGCCACGGGCGTGCGCGACGGACGGGGTGCTTCATTCGGGATAGATCCTCAAAATCCGTTTCTTGCCATTTACGACGAGATAGAGGCGATCGGCCTCGATACGCTCGAGCTTGCTGCCGTCGGGCAACTTCTCGCCGGCTGCAACATTAACCGGGGGCTGCTTGCCGACTTGCACAACGACGAATCGATCGGCGCCCGAATTGACGGCAGCCAAGATGCGCCAATCGGGCGGGGTGAGCGGTGGCTCTTCAACCTTGCCAGCGTTGGCCACGCCCGGAGGAGGAGGAGGCGCGCCCCAGATAAAGCGCGATTTGAGATCGTCCCAGGCGATATTGACATCGGGGAATTCGGGCTGAACCAACTGCCAGTCGTCGGCAGCAAGGTGGCTGGATGCCGCAAGCGGCGCACGCGGGCCCGCAAGCCAGTAGGCAAGTGCCACCAGAAGCCAGAGAAAGGCTAGCAACATTGCGAGCCGACGGATCATTGCGGGAGACTCTTGCGGATGAGGGCGTCGAGCGCACCGGCTGCCTGAGGCGCGGACTGATCGACAGAGGCTGACGGGGTGTCGGGCTCTACGGTTTCGCCAATGGTGGTCCAGGTAAGCAGCGTCATTTCGAGCTTGCGCTTGGATTGGCCCGCGAAAATCGACTCGACGCGCACGTTGCGCCCAGACATGTAGATCGCTCCGAGAAAGTCCTCCAGCTGCCGGGCAGAGAATGGAAACTCGACCCTCAGACGCACCGGGCAAGGGTGATCGGCGCCCGAAGCGTTGGCTGCCGCGTCACGATCGTCAACGATGTTGAGCTTCGGGCCAATCACGTTGAGCGCCTTGAGGCGGGCGGCGACCCAATCCTGAAAGCTGGCTTGCGCTTGCGCAACCGAGGGAGCTCGCCACAGGCGCGCCTCATACGCGGTGCGCGCACGGCCCGCTTCTTGGCGACGTGCAACCCATTGCGGGCCGCTACCGCCCAGCGCTTCAAGCCGTGCCACATCGCGCCGAATGCGCGTGACTTCCTTCTGCCGGGCCTGGATATACTCCTGCCAGCTCAGTAGCCCGTAGGCGGCGACGATCGCAGCGATTGCGGCCAAACCGATTCGAAGACGCAGGTTGCCAGCAAGCTCTCGCCGCATCTCGGCAACCTGGGGAGCGAGTGCGGCGCGCGCCCGGGCAAGCAAATGCGCCGGACTCATGCGCCACTCCCGACACTTGCAGGGCGAAGCTCAGCGGTGACGACGAGCATGCGTGTGTCGTTGCCGACCTGGATGCGGACGTTGTGCAACGCTTCTATTGCCTCGAGGGCCCGCAGCAGCGCGACGCGCGACGCGTCGCCCGCCTCGATTCTGACCGCGGCGCGTAGCTTGCCGTTGCGCACATCCCATTCGTCGAGCGTAAACTTCTGCCCGTTCCCAACGCCGGCCTGCGCGACCGCAAGGAGCAGCTGGATCTGCTCCGGGCCAGCCTCATTGCCGGCCAGTTCAGCGACTGCAGCGGCATCACGTTCAGCCGCCTCGCGATCAGCCAACACACGTTCAAGCTGACTTGAGAGCGCTGCGTGGCGGGTTTGAGCGTCAGCCAGCGCGCGATTCAAGGTCAGCTGCCAAAGCGCAAGCCACAGCGCCAGCGCGCCAGCACAAAAAACGAGCATTGCATAGAACACGTACTCGGCGATCTGACCGTCTCGGACACGCGTCCGTACGACGTGAACTGCCTGAGTGGGTTTCTCAAGCCAGGGAAGTGAGGTTGGCTGCGGCCGAGGTAGGTTCGCAGAGAGACCGGCATCACGCAGAAACTCGACCCATTCCGCGTCATCGGGCGGCCGGGGCCACCAGCAGGTGATTGGTGCCCGCCCCGGTACGAGCCGCACCCCTTCGTAGCCTTCCAGGCATGCAAGCAGGAAGACACCCTCGTCGGGCAAAGCGCGCAAGAGAGGTTCTGGGCAAACAGGATTTGCAGGGCCCAGGCCGTAGTGTTCGAAGCGCCGATCGGACTCCGCTTCATCCCAATACCATGCGCAAAGCGTATCGCCCCGCTCGAACCATGCAAATGCCGTACGCGCAAACGGACTGGCCTGCAAAAGACGCAGCCGGATGGCCTGTGGCCTTGCGTGCGCGGGGAGCCGATCCCCTGACATCGAGAACCAGTGCACCACGCTGCGTGGCACAACAGCCAAAGGACGAAGCAGACTTTTGCGTGGCTCAGGGGCCGATGCCGCCACCAGGAAGCAGCGGGGCCGCTGAAGCGTCCGCATCGCCCCCGCGAGGAGGAAGATTCGGGAAAGCACTCCGCGCAGGCGCTGTCGGACGGGAATCGACCCGGTCGATGTAGAGGATACGCCAAGGGCCATAAAGACTCGCGGGAGTAATGGTGATCGCCATCCGCATCCCCCAAGCCTGCCCGGGGGGCCAATGGGTGACGAAAAGCGTATCAGAAGGAAACGTCGAAACGGGCGAGTATAACGCATTGATGGTGGCACCCCCGATGGACTCCAGCTCAGCGAGGCCGATCTGGCGCCCCGCCTTGCGCAGGTCCATCAGGACGGCGGCGCTTTCGGGGGTCACCCCGGGCACAGCGCGCAAAGCGCCTGCTGGCGCGGTATTGGGGTTAAAGAGCTGCGAAGGAACCACCGCCACAAGATCGGCGAGGCCGTTCTTCCAGATGGCGGGGTGATCTTGCCAGCGAGGGAGCCGGCGCAATTCTGCGGCCGAAATCAGCGCCCTGTTCGCCGGCGGTGGCAGGCCCAGGACGGCATAGTCGTCCGCCTCAGCACCGTTTACGCGGCGAAGGTTGTCTGTGTCGATGTAGTCGTTCAACACGTCGAGCAGCGGATCGACTTCATTCGGCGCTGCGCCAACCGAGAGCAGCAGCAGTCGAAGCCATGCCGGCGGTGCGCCGGAGAGGCTGATAAGGCCGCGCGCGTCCTGATAGGCAACAACGACGTCATCGGTCTGATGGTAAGGCGTGCCGTCAAGCTTGACCGGGTTGGCGGCGGAGCCCATTCCGTAGCTACTTCGGCGCTGGGTTGACATGCGATAAAGCGCCTCGGCACGAGCAGAGAACAAGAGTTCTTCGGCGCGGGCGCGATCGCTTTCAATCTGGGCCGTCTGCAGCGAAAGGCTCAGGCTTTCTGCGAGATATGCGGCAACGAACATGACTGCGGCCAGCACTCCAAGTGTCAGGGCCAGCACGAACCCTTGCTGGCGCGCGGGACCAGCGAATGGAAGATGGCGCCGCCCGCTCATGGTGCGCCCCCAATTCCAAAAATCCCGGCCGCGGCGGGCAGGGGCACTACCGGACCTGATGGCCGCGCAACCAGTTCGCCGAAATCGGCACCAGACTTGCCCCAAACAACGCGAACAAGCGCGGGAATCTGCGGAGGATCGTTACGATTGGGCGGCCACTGTTCAAATTCAGCACCGTCATCGTCTTGGTAGACGAAACGGACTTCCGCGCTCGGGAATGCATGCAGTTCAGCCTCGAGCGTTGCATCGCGGTAGCGCAGGCGAGTGACTTGCTGCTGGCGGTCAACAACCAAGGACAGGGTGAACTGCGTTGGCATGCCTTCGCTGGAGGCACTCACAGGCCGCAACGTCAGGCCCGACAACGCCGTGGACTCACCTTTGAATACCTGGGGGCTCAAACGTTCGCCCGGCTGCAAGCCTTCGATGAGATCGCGAAACCACGCATCAGCCAAGGCGCCGCCAGTGGAATCCGAGGTCACCTCGTTCAGCTTGAGCTGAATGCGGAACGCTTGCTGGAGCGATTCCATCAGCAACGCGAAAACCATGCTGGTGATTGCAAGCACCACCAGCATTTCCAAGAGGGTGAAACCAGCGCTACGCTTCATTCGGCAGGGGACCATCCCGGTAGAAGGGCTTGCCGTACGCGCCGATATCCAACTTGGTCGAGTTCAAGCAAGAACCACGGCGAACCAGCCCTGACCGCCTGAACTTTGAGATCGTAGAACCCGACCTGAAAGTTTCCTCGCCCCGAGGGGAAGCCAATGGCATCCATCGCTGGCTCCTTAAGTTGGCTCGTCCATTCGATCCGGTAGGCGCCAAAATCGTGCTCGCCCGCTGGCCGATTCATCGGATTAATGCTCTTGCAGTATTCGAGAATGTTGAGTCGGGCCGAGCGCTCAATGCTGGCATCACGCACACGATTCAGCGAAGAGAGACTGCTATTCATCCAGGCGAACAGCCCCGCCCCCAAGGTGGCGACCAACGTCAGTGCAACAATGGCTTCAAGCAGTGAGAAGCCTTGCTGGTTGTAAAGCGAGCGAGGAGACATGACTACTGCGCCTGGCGCGGCAAGCAGAACGGTGGGTCCAGGATGAGTCGACGTTGCAAGCCGCCCGGTGCGACAAAGACGATATCTCCGCCAGAACATGCACCGTTGGCACCAAACAGTATCTCGCGGTCAATCGTCACGCCAAAGCCTTCAGGCAGGGAGAACGGAGGACGGCCATCGGTCAACGGCTTTTCCAGGATATCTTGAGTGAGCTTGAGCGCCCCGCCCGACGCGATAAGCCGTTGCCTCAACAACGAAATCTGACGCTCAAGGAGCCGAAACCCATTGTCGATGCGCCTGCGCTCAAGCGCATCCGATATTCGCGGCGCTGCCAGCCCCGCAAGAAGCGAGGTGATCAGCAGCACAACCAGCAATTCGAGCAGCGTAAAACCCGTCGCGCCGGAGACGACGACGTTACTGCGCCTTGCGTGTGGGCGCGATTCCGACATCGGCATCAATGCCCTCGCCGCCTTCCTTGCCATCAGCGCCGAGCGAGTAGAGATAGAACGGGCGGCCATCAGGCCCGGGCGTGCGATAAACGTAGGCGTTGCCCCATGGATCCGCTGGGATATCTTCGTCCAGGTACGGGCCTTTCCACTTGGACTTCGCCTTGGCGTCGTCGGGCGCCTTGTTCAGTGCAGCGAGTCCTTGTTCCGTGGTCGGAAAGGTGCCCGTATCAAGCCGCATCGTCTCAAGCGCCCCTTTGAGCATCTTGACCTGCGTTTCAGCAGTCTGGACTTTAGAAGAGTCGACCTTAGTGAAAAGCTTGGGCCCGACCAAACTGGCGAGAAGCCCGATGATGACCAGCACAACCAACATCTCGAGCAGAGTGAAGCCTTGAGAAGCGCGCACGCGCATGAATGAACCCCTAAATCGTCAGATTGCTCAGGCTCGCGATCGCAAGCATGATCCCGACCATGATGATACCAATCGCGGCACCAATGATCAGAATGGTCACCGGCTCGATCAGTGCAAGCAATCGTTTCATACGGTTGCGATTGACGCCGGTCCAGTAGCTGGCGACGCCCTTAAGCATGCGGCCAAGTTCACCAGAACGCTCTCCAACCCGGACCATACTGACGCCAGTCGGGTCCACAACACGGTGCAACTCGAGGGCGTCGGCCAAGCGTTTCCCCGCTTTTACGTCTCGCTGCGCCAGATCAAGTCGATGCGAGAAGTTTGTGAGGACGGATGAAGCGCGAGCTTGTTCAAGTGCGTCGATAATCGGCACTCGATTCTCGACGAGTACGGCCAGAATCGAGCTCCAGCGCGCGACTGTCATGGACTCAACCCACGGCCCAAGGAAAGGCAGCGAGGCCGCAAGGTTCAACATGCGATTGCGGCTATCGCGCTGCTTGAGCGCACGCGCAAGAAGAATTCCGAGCACGACCAAGGCGGCGAAGATGGGCAGCATATGCTCGCGAAAGAAAACGCCGCCCTGCAGCACCCAGACCGAGATGGTTGGCAAGTCCGCCTTCGGATTCTTCAGCATGCCGGCGAATCTGGGCACGACGACCGCAAAAATCAGCATTACGGCACCAATGCCCGTCGCGATCAGAATTGCTGGGTAAACGAGCGCGTTTCTCGCCTCCTGCCGCGTCTGCTCGTCGTAATCCATCTGATCCGCCGCATCGTGCAAGGATGGGCCAAGCTTCCCTGTCAGTTCGCCCGTGCGCGCCAGAACGTAGACATAATCGGGAAACTCGACAGGCAGCGCTGCCAGCGAGGAAGAAAAGCTCTCGCCAGCAAGCAAGCGCACTTTCAAATCGGAGAAAGCAGCACCAATACTGTCGTTCCGATGTGCATGTGCAAGATTCTCGATTGCCTCCACCAGACCAACGCCCGAAGTCAGTAGCGTGGCAACCTCACGGATGGCCAAGGCGCGCTGAGCAGACGTTGCAGCCCGATTGCCTGCGCGGCGGGAGACGCGCTCGCGAGCCACGTTGACACTCAAGGGAACAAGCCCCCGTTCAGTCAGGAGATCGATTGCCTGCGACTCGGAATCGGCCGTGAGCTGCCCAGACACCTCAGCCCCAGAAGCGTCAATCGCACGATACTTGATCTCCACCCGTCAAACCCCTTCACTGCCTGCGACGCGCATGACTTCGGCGAACGTCGTTACGCCACGCCAGACCTTGATCAGCCCGTCGCCTGACAAGGTTCGCCATTGCGCCCTCTCCCCCTCGGTAAGCGCGTCCAATGTAACGCTGCGAGCTGCGATTGCAGCTCTCATGCTGTCGGAGACCGGGAGGAATTCATAGATACCAATCCGCCCTCGAAACCCGCTACCAAGGCAGCTATCACAACCGACCGGGCGCCTGACATTTGCATCGCCCAGCAACGCACGTTGCTCGAGCGAAAGCACCCTATCGAGCAATGCAACTTGCTCGGGCGTTGCAACGCCACGCTCCGAACACGCGGGGCAGAGTCGCCGCACGAGGCGCTGAGCGAGCACACCGCGCAACGATGATGCAACCAGAAACGGTTCGACGCCCATATCGATCAATCGATTGAAGGCTGACAACGCATCGTTCGTGTGCAAGGTGGAAAAGACCATATGGCCGGTCAACGACGCTTGCACTGCAATCTGCGCGGTTTCGAGATCGCGGATTTCGCCGATCATGACTATATCCGGGTCGTGGCGCAGAATCGCCCGGAGCGCACTCGCAAAGGTGTAACCAATCTCAGGTTGAACCTGGATCTGGGTGACGCCATCGAGGTGGAACTCCACGGGGTCCTCGACCGTAATGATCTTGTTCGTGCGGTCGTTAGCGAGAGTCAATGCAGTGTATAGCGAGGTGCTCTTGCCGGAACCAGTGGGACCTGTGACAAGGACGATGCCGTGCGGCTCTGAGATCCAGTGCTCGAAGATCGCGCGGTGATCCGGTTCCATACCCAAGGCGTCGAGCGAGAAATCGCCTCCCCGCTCCTTTGGGAGCAAGCGCATGACAATCGACTCCCCCCATACACCAGGGATTACCGACACGCGCACATCAGATTCGATACCACCGGCGCGAATTGTGAAGCGGCCATCCTGCGGCAGACGGCGTTCAGCAATATCAAGTTCCGAGATAAGTTTGATACGCGATACCACAGCGTCAAACTTCTCCCGCGAATAAGCTTCGATCGCCTTCAGAACACCGTCAACCCGCGCCCTCACGCTGAACCCGAACTCTTCGGGCTCCACATGAATATCTGATGCGCGGGCGTCGGTTGCTCGCGCAAACAGACTATTGACAAGTTCAACAATCGGCGCCTCTTCCGCGAGCTCTTTCAAATGATGGAGCTCGTTCAGATTGACGCTCCGCGCCCCCTCGCTGCGTTCGATCTCATCGAACAGCCGTTCGAGATCGCGGGTGCGACACAACTGCCAAGCGTAAAGGCCTGCATTTGGAAACTGTGCTCGAACAATCTCGCGCATTGAGGACTTGATCGGATCTTTGGCGGCGACGTGCAAAACCTCGTCGTCTGACCGCCAGACGGCCACCATGTGCTGACGCCCCCAACGGAGGGCCATCCGGGCCTCGGCCATCGTAGTACGCACGGCCTCCTTGTATTCAAGCAGGGTGGCGGGCTCGAGCAGGCGAAGGCCGAGTTGCTCGGCCAGAACCGGCAGAAAGGCGTCTTCAGAGATTGCACCTCGCTTGATCAGCAGGGCGCCTATGCGTTCGCCCGGAGCCCTCTGCTGCATCACTAGTGCCTGATCAAGTTCCTCCTCGGAGATGAGTTCGGCCTTGAGCAGCAACTCGCCGATGCGCAGACGCGGCACTTCATCGCGAGCGCTTACCTCCACGATTCCGTTGCCAAGCGTAGCGTTTTCTGAGCGAAGAACCATTTGCCTTCCGACTTTACGAGAGCCTTGACCACGCCAGTCTTTTTCGCCGAGATGGCGAAGAAAAACTCGGCATCCTGAACGGGGCGCATTGCAAATCCCGCCAACACGGGCTTGCTCTCCCGCTCATGAAGCAGCACTACCGCTTCCACAGAGGGCAGCGCCGCCTTGATGCGCACAGGAATCGCAGCCGTGCGGTCATAGATGTCCGGAACATCAAGCAGGATTCTGGGGCTCTCCTGAGCAGAAGATGCTCCTAGAGCCGACATGGCGGCCTGAACGCCTAGGGCGTCGAAGAGTCCTTTCGGAAGGGTCGGCAGGGTCGGATCAAGCTCCGCCGGGAATTTCGTGACAGAGTCAGTAGGCACCTTAGCCTCACCCTTGCTAGCTGGCTTCGCAGGGGCGGATGGCGACACGCCTTCCGCGACTGGACAGCACAGCATGGCAACGAGAGCAACGCTCAGACCGTATCGAAGCATTCCCGCAGATTCCCGAAATTGAACTGACGACATTGTATGAGGCTCATCGATATTCGTGCGGCGCCCAAGGGCCCCACTTCTCCTCATAAATCTGCTTGTTGCGTTCGAAGAGCCTCCTGCGCTCACCTTCCGGGAGGCGTCCGAAAGACGCCGAGTGCTCGTGATGGACAAACACATCCTCAGCCAGGCGCAGCGCGAACCCCGCCTTCTCAATGCGCCGGCAGTAATCATCGTCTTCAAACCAACCAAGACCATAGTCCTCGCACAGGACGCCACACCGATCAATCGCTGCTCTCGGGAGCATCACGCAAAAAAAGGCAAGTGTCCGCATCGGGCGCGAGCGCCCGGCGTGGGCGAGGGTGTAGCACTGACTCATTCCCTCCATGTGTTCAAGACTATCGTAGGCGATGTCAATCTTTGCCTCGTTCCCGATGCTGTTCGTGACCGGACCAAGTAGACCGATGCCAGGTGTTCGTTCGAAATGGCGGACCAGCGTGCGCACCCAACCAGTGGTAACGACGGTGTCGTTGTTCAGCAAGACAATGTAGTCACCCGTCGCCGCATGGATGCCAACGTTGTTGCCTGCAGCATAGCCAAGGTTCTTTTCGTTCAGAATGACAATCGCGCTTGGGTGCTGATTTGCAAAGGTTCGCAGGAAATCCGGCGTACCGTCCGTAGACGCGTTATCAACTACGATCAGTTCGAGGTTCGGGTAATCACTGCGTTCAAGCACGCTGGCAAGACAGGCCTTCGTCAGGGCAAGGTTGTTGTAGCACAGCACAATCACGCTAACTCGCGGGGCGGGAATGGCCTCCGTCGCTTCTATAAGTACCCGAGCTCGCTCAGCCCAGGTGTTGGACGCAGCAAACGCAATACGACGATCAATCAGCTCCGAAGTCTCACCTTCGCCACTCAAAGCCTCTCTCAGCGCCGCCTCAAACGCTTCGGCCGAGTCTGCGCAATAAACAAGACTTGAGAACTGCGACATTTCGGGGAGTTGCGTTGCAACGACTGGCTTTCCGGCTGCAAGGTACTCGTAGACCTTGACAGGATTCGTGGCAAGGGTGAGCGGAATGATCTTGAAGGGCAGTAAGCAAACATCGAATCCGTGCAGATGCAGAGGCAATTCGGTATAGGGACGCTCGCCGAGCATCATGACATTATCGTAACGATTCAGTCGCCTTCCCGCACCAACAGTGTCGTTGCCGATCAGAACAAACAAGCATTGAGGAAAGGCAAGAATGAGCCGCTCGAAGAGGTCGACATCGAACCACTCCGCAATAGCGCCAAAGTATCCAACTATCCGGCGACCTGCGACGTCGCGAATGACCTTCTCAGGGACGACAGAAAAATGATCGAAATCGCCGGCGTTACGGATAGTGATGTTTTGCCGCGCGCGAGCACCAACCTCGTGCTCAAGCCACGCGCTGGATGTGACGACCAAATCGGCCTCGCGAATCAAACGACGTTCGAGTTCGACAACGCCATCTGGAACACCTCCAAACCCCTCATGGTGATCCATACAGTCGTACACGGTCTTTGTATTGGGCAAGGCCGCTGCTAACGCCCCCCAGAAGGCGTGCTCCACTATGCCGATCGTGGCGGTGGACCGAGTCTCTAGCATCCACCGCGCCAGACCGTTCTGCAGCGTGTCTAGCAAAGGTTCCGAAGGCACCTCGCCGTAAATTGCCGGACTACCGGCCGCATGAAGACGCACTTGGTAGAGAGGCAAGTCCGAGTCAAGCCGTTCAAGCGCGAAACCAGGCTCCTGACTATCAACAAAGGCTGGTGAAACAAAGAACACACGGTGGCCGCGCCGCGCGAGCTGGCGTGCGATGTGTTGAGGCCGCTGAATGCGAAAGTGCCAATCAATGATGCCAAATACGAATACATCACGACCCGACGCCGCTGGCAGCACAACCTGAGGCACCAAGGTTGGCACCACTGCTGGAACAGCAGCAACTGGAGCCTGGTATCGTTGACGCATGCGCCCATACAGGCTTCGCAAGCCAGCCTTAAGCGCAGGCGGAACCGGAAGCGCCCGGAACGCCGCGCGCGTCACCTTGGCCACGTTTCGCTTGAAGAAAAAACGCAACGGATGCGCTTCCAAGCCCTTTGCCCACTTTGACACATCCTCGATCTGAGCTTGCATCACGCCAATGCGCGCCCGAGCCTCAGACAGTGCATCCAACGTTATACGATGGGCCTCGGACTGCTGCGCGAGTAAAGCCTCACGAGACGACAATACCGACTCCAGATTCGACCGAACGCGTTGCAGCTCTCCATCAATTCGCTCGGCGTGAATCCGGCTATCCGCCAATAACCTTGATAGCTCGACGACTTCGCTTACGAGTTTTGAATTATCGCCTCCAAGTCGCAACACGCTCTCTCGATGCGCTAACTCTTCCTTCCTCTTCGAATTATCGGCAGAGAGCCGAGCGGCTAGCGCATCGCCCAATGTTGCCAATACCTCGGTCACGTCCGGCCCTTGACCAAACAAGTCGCTGCGCCACGGATAGGAAAGCTGGCCAGGGTCATATTCCTGGATGCAGCCCAGAGCGGCAAACAGATAGCCACGTGAGAAATCCGGGATAACACCACTACGGTGAATCTCGCACAACAGATCGCGAGTAGCTGGCTCGCAGTCAGGAAGCGAACGTATAAAGCTCTCTGTCCACGACTCGCCCATGAAGGCGTGACCTAGATACTTAAGACCCGCCAGGTAGAAGGCCTCGGAAAGATCAGAGGTAGGCACCTCTCGCCCAAACGGCCAACCCTCGCGGGAGGTCTTGATAATCCTCCAAACCCAGTACCAATAACAGGCGCGATTGGGGACGAGAACCAAAACATATTTGCGACTTCTGCTGGCCATCCCCCGCAAGAAACGCGCCTGCTCTTCTACCGTGTAGTGCTCCAAAACACCGGAATTAAAAACGAGGTCGTAGTCTGGGCTACGCAAGGCGAAAGCATCATCCTCGATCAATTCACCGACGACCCCCGCGCGCGCGAACTGGCGGGACGCATGATTGAGCGCCGCCGGCGAGAAATCGAGCACCGCGACGTTAAACCCGCCATCGCGAGCCAATGCGACACTCTGATTGCCTCCGCCGCAACCAGCTTCCAGCACTCGCGCCCCCTGCGGGAGCAAGCCTTTGATCGCTTTGACTAGCTGTTGATTAAACTCGGCGGTCGGCGCGTCTATATCGTGGTCCGGTAAATCACGGTAATAGGCTTCCCACTTGGACTTCTCTTTTTCTGAAGCCTCCAGCGCCAACAGCTCTCGACGGCATTCAGGCGATCCGTAAATCGCTAACAACTGCTTTCCGCTTGGCCAAGCTGAAGTCGGCACATCGATCACTGCTATCCGAATTCGTTCCAGCCTCTCTAGACGTGACGGCCAGCTGGTCTCGCTAAACGACGCGAGGTGGAACTCCGATAGCGGCGCCTCAGCATAGGGGACAAGGATGGCGAGAAACTCCCCTGCCATTCCAGCAATGCGATGGGCCACCTCGATTGGCGCCTCAAAATGCTCAAGACAATTGCTGCAGAAGATCGCGTTGGCCGAGGGAAGCCGCTCGGGGCTACTGGCGAATTGGTAAGACGGGTACGATTCCGAGGCTCGCGCGACCGCGAGTTCGGCAACATCCAACCCCATTACCACGGCTGACGGGAAGGCTCTCGATAGTTCGTCAACACCCTGCCCCAACGCGCAGCCCCAGTCAAGAATCCGGCGATCAGCTTCGCCGAGCCACTTCCGCTCCGCCGGGCTCAACCCCTCGATCAGAGCGAGCATGAAGGCTCGCGTCTGCGAGCCACCATCATAACGGTCCCATTCGCTCTTGAAATACTCATTCCACCATGCAGGTGTATTTACGAGAGAGGCTTGCTCATTCATTCAATGTCTACTCTTGCTCATTGATTGCGCCGACCAGCGCATCAGTTTTCATGGCGCGCCGGGTTGCCGCTAAATATTACCGCTGGCTTAACGAAGGAAAAGACTCGCTCCTCTGAGACCACTTTTAGGGTCAGAGCGTGCTCCACAAAATCGAGGTAGCGAGGGGTTTCCGACATACGATCCTCAACAGCAACAACTAGCACGTAATCATCTGGCGCGAGAATGTTCTCAAACTCGAAAGTCGCCTCGAAGGCCTCACCGGCACGCAAGGCCCGATACCGCCAGCCATGGCAGTAGGACGTATCAACGATGAGGTCCAGTCCTTTGCGATGCTTTAAAGAGAAGGCCAAGCTAAGATGATCCAGCGACAGAAGAACCTGGGCCCGCGCGACAATTCGGAGACTGATGCGCGCGCCGCGCTCGAAGACGTTCGCCGAAACAAAGCCCTCAGAATAAATTGACACAGCCTCGATAAGCGCCTCGCGGCTCCCCCAGCGCCCGTCCACCAACGATGACACCGTGGCTGACAATCCTGGCAGTTCATCGCCGACGTCCGACTTGGAGGGTGCACCAACGGCCGCAGCGGTCGAAAGCGCAGGCGCCTCATCGGCAAACACAGACCGAAGATAGCGAGAGGTCACCTCTGGCGCGTCACCATCCGCTCGCAACAGACCTCCCTCAATCCACAATGCTCGGCTACACAAACTTCGTACCGCCTGTACATCGTGGGAAACGAACAGCAAAGTCGTGCCGCCATCTTGGAGTTCCCGCAACTTGCGAAAGCACTTAGCCTGAAACGGCGCGTCGCCAACCGCGAGCGCTTCGTCGACGATCAGGAGGTCGGGCGAAGCATGCACATTCACCGAAAAGGCAAGTCGTACGAACATTCCCGACGAATAAGTCCGAACAGGTTCGTCGATGAAATGGCCGATGTCGGCAAAACGCAGGATGTCCTCCATCCGGGTTTCGATCTGAGCCTGCGTCAGCCCCAAGAGGGTTCCGGCAATAAGGACGTTCTCGCGTCCAGAAAAATCGGGGTCGAAGCCTGCGCCCAACTCAAGTAAGGCAGCCATACGCCCGGCTACCCGCACCGAACCCTCGGTCGGCGCCAGCACTCCCGCAAGTAACTGCAATAGCGTCGACTTACCTGCGCCGTTACGGCCGACAATCGCAACCGTCTCGCCGCGCGCCACTTCGAACGTTGCGCCCCGAAGCGCCCAGTAGCCGCCAACAGTCCGAGGCTGGCCCAAGAGCGTTCTTACGAACAGGCGCCCCGGCGACTCGCCTCCGTAGCACTTGCCAAGGTTGGTTGCTGCAATGATCGGTTCTGAGATAAGACTCATACGAGATCGGCAAAGGCTGGGCTCAAACGCCTAAAGAGCCAGCACGTCATGGCAATAAACAACCAAGCGGCTATCGTAACTACCAGAAAAGCGGACCGGTCGAAAGCGCTTCCGGTGATTAGGGCTGATCGAATACCTTCGATCAGCCACGCAAGCGGATTGGCATTCAGAACCGGCCTAAGAGGTTTCGGCACTGCATCCATAGCGTAGAAAACCGGGGAAACATAAAGAAGCGTCGTAGCCAGAAATGGAACGATCTGCCCTAGGTCGCGAAAGAAGACGCCAAGCGCAGCAAACAGAAAACACAACCCTCCACCGAGCAGCATCACTGGCAGAAGCCATAGCGCCACGAGCGGGCCTGTAATGGGCACGCCACCTTTGACAACCACTACGAACACGACCAACACTGCGAGATAAGCCAGCAAATGAAAGGCCGCCGAAAATACAGGCACCCAAACCAAGGCTTCGAGCGGGAAGACGACCCGCTTTACAAAGCTCGGATGCGACCTAACGACTGTATGCGCTCGCCCAAGAACATCGGAGATGAAGCCATGTAGCACCAGACCGGAAAACGCGAATACGGCGAAGCTACCGACCCCCGTCTCGGTCGGAGACCAGCGTGAGCGAAAGATCAACCCGAAGAAAAACGCGAATACAGCTAATAGCAGCAGGGGCGACAGCAGGCTCCAGGCAACTCCAAGCATAGACCCCCGGTAACGTGCTGCGATATCGCGCACGGTCAGCCGAAAGATCAACCTTCGGTGCTGAATCAACGTTCGTGCAGGCAGAAACGCAAAACGCAGAAAATCCGATCCAACCCGAGTCAGCATCGGTAGTAATCGCGATACCAAGCCACAAAACGCGAAACGCCTTCCGCAATCAGCGTGTTGGGGCGATGACCGGTCCACGCTGTCAGTGCAGAAACATCAGCAAATGTCGCGGGTACGTCGCCAGGTTGAATCGGAAGCAGTTTTTTTTCCGATGTTTTTCCAAGCGCAGCCTCAATGGCCTCAATGAAACTCATCAATTCAACCGGCCCCTGATTACCAATATTGAAGACGCGATATGGTGCACGAGCCGTGGCCGGGTCGGGGGTTTGGGGGTCAAACTGGGGGTTGGGCTCTGCCGGGCGATCGAGTGTATGGATTACACCTTCAACGATGTCGTCGATGTAGGTGAAATCGCGCTGCATCTTACCGTAGTTGAAGACGTCGATAGGACGGCCCTCAAGGATAGCTTTGGTGAAGAGGAACAAGGCCATGTCCGGCCGGCCCCAGGGGCCGTATACGGTAAAGAAGCGCAGACCGGTGGTCGGCAGGCCGTATAGATGGCTGTAAGTGTGGGCCATCAACTCGTTGGCCTTCTTCGTCGCAGCGTAGAGGCTGACCGGGTGGTCGACGCTGTCAGACTCGGAGAACGGCATCTTCTCGTTGCCGCCGTAAACGCTTGAACTGCTGGCGTAGACGAGGTGCTGCACGTTCGTATGGCGGCAGCCTTCGAGAATGTTGGTGAAGCCAACGATGTTGGATTCGATATAGGCGTGAGGGTTGATCAACGAGTAGCGCACGCCGGCTTGCGCCGCCAGGTGCACAACGCGGTCGAACTTCTCTTCGGCGAACAGTTTCTCGATCGACGGACGATCGGCAACGTCCATCAGGACGAAGCGGAAATTCGGATGCGGGGTCAGTCGCGCCAGGCGGTCGCGCTTGAGTTGGGGGTCGTAGTAGTCGTTGAGGTTATCAAGACCAACGACAACATCGCCGCGCTCAAGCAAGCGCAGGCTGGTGTGCATGCCGATAAAGCCGGCTGCACCGGTTACGAGTACTTTCATTGCGGGCCACCTGATCCCTCAATGGCGTACCCGTTCCGTGACGAAGTCACGAAACAGTCGGCCTCGGGGAGAGAAGTTGAACGGTTAGTATCTCTAGTGGATACCTGCCGAATTGTTGCATCACCCCGACCAGGCTCCGACCAGCGTGCTGCAGTGCGGCGCGGATTATCTCACAGGGCCGGTAACAGGCAAAACTGCGCCGGCAGTGAGACTGTTGCAGATCAAGAACACGCGCCGGCGGGGGTTTGCTGCGCCTCGTGGCATCATCGGCCGCATGTGGAAACGCATCCGAATCACGGTCCTGCTACTCATTCTGGCTACCGTCGCGCTGGAGACGTGGCGCGCACAGCGCGCCGCAACAAGCTGGCGCGACACGCTGCAAGTCGCGGTGTACCCGATTAACGGCGATGGTAGTTCCGCCGCAGCGCAACGCATTCAGGCGCTGGAGGCCGACAGCTTCGTCGACATCGAACAGTTCATCGCCGAAGAGGTGAAACGATACGAGGTGCCAACCCTGCAGCCGGTACGGCTCAACCTGCAGCAAGCGCTGAACACGCTACCGCCATCACCACCCGAACGACCGGGCGTGCTCGATTCCGTGTTTTGGAGCCTGAAGTTGCGTTGGTGGGTATGGCGCCTGCCAACCCCCACCCTGCGCCCCAATGTCCGTCTGTTTGTCGTGTATCACGAGGGGAGCGCCGGCAGGGTGCCGACCTCACACGGGCTGCAGCGTGGGCAGATCGCGATTGCGCATGTGTTTGCCGACAAGGCGATGCAACGGAGCAACGCGGTGGTCATTGCCCACGAGCTATTGCACACGCTGGGGGCGACGGACAAATACGACCCTGCCACGCTGGAGCCAATCTATCCGTCCGGCTACGCCGAACCCCTTGCGACGCCTCGGCTGCCGCAGCGCTTTTGTGAGCTGATGGCCGGGCGGCTGCCGGGGTTCAGCGCACCGCCCGAACAGCCGCGAAGCCTCGCACAATGCCTGATCGGCGAACAGACTGCGCGCGAAATCGGGCTGCTACACCCATAACTGCAGCGCGTCCAGTCAGCGCATCGACGTCGGAGCGGGCGGTTCGTGCAAACGCTCAAGCAGGCGCTCCACAGCCAGCACTGCGGCGGATGGCAGACCGACGCGTACGCTGGCCGCGCGGCCATGGCCGATCAGCAGGCAAAGCTCTGACCCATATTCGACGCTGCTCAGCGTCCACGCAACCGGGAAGCCGCGGTTCACATAGGTTACGACCTTGCCCCAACGATCGAGACTTCCGTGAGGCTGGCCCTCGCGCGGAGGCAGAGCGTCAAGAATCGCGAACAGACAGCGTGCGGTCGCAGCCAGCAACCCCGCCGGTGCCGGGTCGCGCGACCGCCGGCCAGACGCAGCGGCCTGCCAACTCGCCAGCCCGAGCAAGGGCCCGCTGCTGGGTGCGGATTCCTGCAGCGCACTGCGCAGCTTGAACGACAGCGCGTCGACGGACTCCGCCGCGACATCCACGCGGGCGGCCGGTACAAAGGGATCGGGAAATCCATCCAGCACCATACGAACCACGGCGCGGAAGAGATCAGAGACCACCATGTTGAACGCGATCACGCAACTGCTGCTGGGATCACCCGAATCGAGCCGCAACTCGCCGTGAAGCAATAATTGCGAGAACGTCACCAGTCTCGTTTCGGCAAAGCGCGCCTCGTACAACCTGACTTCGCCATTGGCCACAAACGCGGCAAACCAGAAACCGTCGCCAACCGCCAACAGGTTCTCGTCAATGCACAAACCGTAGGTATCAAACAGTGGCGTATGGATGATCGCGCGTGGCGGCGTTGCGCCAAAGCGGGCCACGAGCGGCGCGCGGAAGACCTCGGGCACGTCCTCGATACGATCGAGCCCCTCTGAGAACGGAAGTTGTCGGCCTGCGCTGCGCCCGAATGCCGCTTGGGTGACCTGCGTGCCCATGATCTTGCCTCCCTGATTCGTTCGATCCGTTGGCCGCACGACCGCGCAGCCCCAATGCCACCATTTCAGTCTAGATCGCCGCACGACGAGCGCCACCTGCCGGTGCAGACATGCCTTAGGACGGTGCATTGGCACACCCAGCACCCGCGCGCGCCCCGTTCCAGTGCCGCCACAAGGGGTGTATGCGCGCTGGTTCGCTCCTTGCTAGTCAGCAAGTGCGAATCCCCGCCAGCGACGAGAGCCGAGCGATGTCGATCCACGTAGCGCTGCACCACGTCACAACATACGACTACGACCGCCCGATCAACCTTGGCCCCCAGGTCATCCGGTTGCGCCCTGCGCCGCATAGCCGCACGCGGATCCTGTCGTATTCGTTGAAGGTGCAGCCCGAGCAGCACTTCATCAACTGGCAGCAGGACCCCCAGTCCAACTACCTTGCACGCTTGGTCTTCCCTGAGAAGACCAAGCAGCTGCGGGTGGAGGTTGACCTGGTCGCCGAAATGTCGGTGATCAACCCCTTCGACTTCTTCCTGGAGCCCCGCGCCGAGAAGATCCCGTTTGAATACGACACCGCGCAGCAGATCGAACTGGCGCCGTACCTGGCCAAGCGGGACTGCGGTCCGCGCTTCGAGCAATACCTCGCGAAGATCTCGCGCGAGCCAACCGCCAGCGTCGACTTCCTGGTCGCAGTGAACCAGCGGCTGCAACAGGACATCAGCTATCTGATCCGGCTCGAACCGGGGGTGCAGACGCCGGAGGAAACACTCACCAAGGCGAGCGGCTCGTGTCGGGATTCAGCTTGGCTGTTGGTTCAGTTGCTGCGCCACCTCGGGCTCGCAGCGCGTTTTGTATCCGGATACCTGATCCAACTGACGGCAGACCAGAAGTCGCTCGACGGCCCTTCCGGCACCGATGTGGACTTCACCGACTTACACGCGTGGTGCGAGGTATACCTGCCCGGCGCCGGCTGGATCGGGCTCGACCCGACCTCAGGGCTCTTCGCGGGCGAAGGCCACATCCCGCTCGCCTGCACGCCGGAGCCGTCTTCTGCCGCACCGATCACCGGCGCACTCGACAAGTGCGAAGTGACGTTCGGGCACGAGATGAAAGTCACGCGCATCTGGGAAGCTCCCCGGGTGACCAAGCCCTACACGGATGACCAGTGGGCGGCCATCGAAGCGCTGGGACACGATGTCGACGCCAAGCTCAAGGCGATGGACGTCCGCCTTACGATGGGCGGCGAGCCGACCTTCGTATCGATCGACGACCCGGATGGTGCCGAATGGAACACCGCCGCGATGGGGCCGGACAAGAAACGCCTCGCAGCCAACCTTTACCACCGCATGCGCGAGCGCTATGCGGCAAAGGGGCTGGTGCATTTCGGCCAGGGCAAGTGGTACCCCGGCGAACAATTGCCGCGCTGGTCACTCAACTGTTTCTGGCGCAAGGACGGTGAGCCGATCTGGCGCGACCCTGCGTTGATCGCGGACGAGTCCAAACCGGGCAACGCCGATGACATCCTCGCCGGCCGCTTCCTTCGCGGCATCGCAGAGCGCCTTGCGCTGGATCCGGAGTTTGTCTTCCCCGCGTTTGAGGACAGCTTCTACTACATGTGGCGCGAGCGCCGCCTGCCGGGCAACGTCGATCCCCTCGATTCTCGGCTGGACGATCCGCTTGAGCGCGATCGCCTGATGCGCGTGTTTACCCAGGGCCTCAAGAAGGTGGCGGGCTACGCCTTGCCCGTCGCCCGCGCAACGGGGGGCAACCGTTGGCAAAGCGGGCCATGGTTCCTGCGCTCGGAACGCTGCTACCTGATCCCCGGCGATTCGCCGCTCGGCTATCGCCTGCCGCTCGACTCACAGCCCTGGGCCAGCGCAACCGACTATCCCTGGATTCACGCGGCGGACCCGGCGCAACGGCCCGCCCCGCTTCCCCCGCACGCAGCACTTCGGCAGCAGACGCGCCCCCCGGTGCCGCTACAACCGGTGGCGGACGCCCTGCTCGGCCTCGCCGCCGCGAATGACCCCCCCGCGGGCAACGCACGACGCCCCCAACCCAAGGAAAGCGCGGGCTGGATCACACGCACGGCCATGTGTGCAGAAGCCCGCAACGGCGTGCTCTACATCTTCATGCCACCCACCAGCGAGCTCGCGGACTACCTCGAACTCGTCGCGGTCGTCGAAGCCACGGCCGAAGCCTTGCATACGCCCGTTCTGCTCGAAGGCTATGAGCCTCCGCGCGACCCGCAACTCGCACACTTCCGTGTGACGCCCGACCCGGGTGTCATCGAGGTCAACATCCACCCGGCCACTTCGTGGGATGAGCTTGTCGACCGCACGACGCATCTCTACGACACCGCGCGTGAATGCCGGCTGACCACCGAGAAATTCATGATCGATGGCCGCCACACCGGCACCGGCGGCGGCAACCACTTTGTGCTGGGCGGCGAAACCGCGCTGGACTCACCCTTCCTGCGTCGGCCCGATCTGCTGCGCAGCCTGGTCAGCTACTGGCACAACCATCCTGCACTCTCGTATCTGTTCTCCGGGCTGTTCATCGGCCCCACCTCGCAGGCACCGCGTATCGACGAGGCGCGCAACGACTCGGTCTACGAGATGGAAATCGCGTTCGGCGAGATCGAACGCCTCGCGCGTGGCGGCAACTGCCCGCCCTGGCTTGCCGACCGCATCCTGCGCAATCTGTTGATCGACGTCACCGGCAACACCCACCGCGCCGAGTTCTGTATCGACAAGCTCTACTCGCCAGACGGCCCGACTGGGCGGCTCGGTTTGCTCGAGCTGCGAGCCTTTGAAATGCCACCACATTCGCGTATGAGCCTCACGCAGCAACTGCTGCTGCGCTCGATGATCGCGCGCTTCTGGCAACAGCCCTACGCCCCGCCGCGCCTGGTGCGCTGGGGTACCGAGCTGCACGACCGCTTCCTGCTACCGCACTTCGTCGAGCAGGACATACGCGACGTGGTTGAAGACATGCAACTCGCCGGCTATCCGATCCAGCCTGAGTGGTTCGCACCGCACATGGAGTTCCGCTTCCCGAAGATCGGTGATCTGGCGGTGAAAGGCATGGAGCTTGAGCTGCGCACCGCACTGGAGCCCTGGCATGTAATGGGTGAGGAAGGCGCCGTCGGCGGCACCGTGCGCTATGTCGATTCCTCGGTCGAACGGCTGCAGGTCAAAGTCGCCGGTATGGCGCCCGACCGCTTCTGCCTCACCGTCAACGGCACACCGGTCCCGCTGCACCCCACGGGCAAGGTCGGTGAATTCGTCGCGGGCGTGCGCTACCGCGCCTGGCAGCCGGCTTCATGCCTGCACCCGACGATTGGCGTGCATGGCCCGCTGACCTTCGACCTGGTCGACACCTGGATGCAGCGCAGCCTTGGCGGCTGTCAGTACCATGTCGCCCACCCCGGCGGGCGCAACTACGAGACCTTCCCGGTCAACGCCTACGAAGCCGAAAGCCGGCGCCTCGCGCGCTTCTTCCGCATCGGCTATACACCGGGCGAAATGCGGCTGGCACCGGCCCCGGCACAGGGGGAGTTCCCGTTCACCCTGGATCTGCGGCGGCGCTGAATTTGCTTGGGGCACGGCGAAACCACCACCCGGATTGCGGTTCGGGTAACCTGCCCTCACCCGTCGGCCTAGCGCCGGCTCGCCGTGCCCATTAGCTGACTGATGCCTGCTGCACCCTTCGCCCATTACCGCTGCCCGCCCCGCCACTTCGACGAAGCATTCGAGGCGGACGGTCGCCCGCGCGCGGCATGGCAGGCGCTCGTCGCCGCGCTGAACGCAGGCGGCGGCAAGGCGCTGTCGCGACAGGCCGACGCGCTTCGACGCATGGTCGAACTCGACGGCGTGACCTACAACGTCTATGCCGATCCGCAAGGCGCGGACCGCCCCTGGTCGCTTGACCCGATTCCGCTGGTGATCAGCGCCGACGACTGGCAGACGATCTCGCTCGGCATCGCGCAGCGCGCTCAACTGTTCGACCGCATCCTCGCCGACCTCTATGGCCCGCAGGAATTGATCAGCGAAGGCCTGCTGCCGCCGGCGCTTGCCTTCGGCCACCCCGGTTATCTGTGGCCCTGTCAGGGCATCACACCGGTCGGCGGGCGTTGGTTGCATCTGTACGCAGCCGATCTGGCGCGCTCGGAAGATGGCCGCTGGTGGGTGGTGCATGACCGCACGCAAGGCCCATCCGGTGTGGGTTACGCGATGCAGAACCGTCGCCTTGTGGCACGCGGCCAGCTCGATCTCTTCCGCAGCGCCCATGTCGCCCACCTGGCGGACTTTCTGCGCAGCTTGCGCGACGCGATCAGCCAGATCGCACCGGTCGCAGCGGGCGAAACGCCGCGCATCGTGCTGCTGACACCCGGCCCCTGGAACGAAACCTACTTCGAGCATTCGCTGCTCGCCCGCCACCTTGGCTTCGCGCTGGTCGAGGGGCAGGACCTGACAGTGCGGCAAGACCGCGTCTACATGAAGACGCTGCAGGGCCTGCAACCGGTGCACGCAATCCTTCGCCGGCTCGACGACGACTACTGCGACCCGGCGGAACTGCGGGCGGATTCCGCGCTCGGCGTACCCGGCCTTCTCGCCGCGGTGCGTGCTGGCAACGTGCTGGTCGCCAACGGGCTTGGCAGTGGCGTGCTGGAAACAACCGGCATCCACGGCTTTCTGCCCGGCATTTGCGAGCGCCTGCTCGGCGAAACCATGCGCCTGCCCTCCGTCGCCACCTGGTGGTGCGGGGAGGCGCCCGCGCTCGCCCATGTACTGGAGCATCTGGACGAACTCGTCATCAAACCGGCATTCCCCGGCATGAGCCCCGAGCCGGTATTCGGCCACCGGCTTGATTCGGCCGGCCGCGCCGCGCTTGCCGAACGCCTGCGCGCAACGCCTCACGCCTTCCTCGCGCAGGAATGGGTAAGGCTGTCTCAAGCGCCGTCCTTGCAGGCCGACGGTCGGGTGGCGCCACGCTCGGTCGGCCTGCGGGTCTTCGCGCTGGCAACCCCGGATGGCTACCGCGTCATGCCTGGTGGCCTCGCACGTGTCGCGCCCGAAGCGGGCGACGACGTCGTGACGATGCAGCGAGGCGGCGCCAGCAAGGACATCTGGGTACTCAGCAATGCGCCGGTAGCGCGCGAACCCCTGGCAAGCGCCCCGATCACCCCGCCCGAGCTGCTGCGCGCCGAAGCGGTGATTCCCTCCCGCATCGCGGAAAACCTGTTCTGGCTTGGTCGCTACGCGGAACGTTGTGAGGCGCAGGTACGCCTGCTGCGCGCGGCCATCAACCGCCTGTCGGATGGCGACGCGGACGCGCTGAGCGGCCTGCCGTCGCTCGCCGCCGTTGCGCGTGCGCAAGGCCTGCTTAGCGAGCCCGACGACGAGGGCACTGCACCCGATCTGCCACCCGACGATGCATGGCTCGATGCCATCCTCGACACCCAAGCGGTGGGCAGCCTGCACGCCAATGCGCGGCGCCTGCAGCGCGCCGGCAGCCAGATTCGGGAACGGCTATCGGCGGACAACTGGCACGCGCTCAACCGCCTGCCGCAAGTGCTGGAACACGCCGCGCCGGGCATCGCGGGCGCGGCGGAAGCGCTCGATCACGCAATGTTGCTGTGCGTATCGTTCGCGGGCTTTGCAATGGACGACATGGTGCGCGACGCCGGCTGGCGTTTCCTGCTGCTGGGGCGCCGTATCGAACGCCTCGCCAGCCTCGGCGGATTGATCAGCCATTACCTGCAAGGCGACGCCCGACAGCATGCCGACGGGCTCGAGTGGCTGCTGGAGGCCACCAACAGCATCGTCACCTACCGCAGTCGCTACCAGCGCCAACCGGAAATGCTGCCGGTGCTGGACCTGATCGTCTTCGACCGCGACAACCCCCATGCGCTGGGCTTCCAGCTCGACGTGCTCGCGCGCTACCTCAGCCGCCTCGGGCGTGATTTCGGCGTGCGCTTCGAGAACGACCCCGCACCGCTCCTGGAAACCCTGCGGCGTTTCGACCCCACGCGCTATCACAACCTCGCGCTGCTCGGCGAAGCCGCGCCGGGTAGCCCGCAACTCGACGCGCTCGCCGCCTTTGCGGCGCGCGCACAGCGTGCGGCCTGGGGCTTATCGGACGAGCTCTCGCTGCGCTTCTTCAGCCACGCCGAGCAGGCGCTGCGCAGTGCGGAGGCGGCGTGAGCGCTGTCCCAGAAAGCGGTGCTGACGCAGTGGCTCGCTACTTCGTCTCGCACCTCACACGCTACGACTACGGCCGGCCGGTCGCGCTCGGGCGCCATGTGTTGCATCTGACGCCGCGCGGCCTGCCATGGCAACGCGTGATCTCGCATGAACTCGACGCAGACCCGGCGCCGTCCGAACGGCTGACGGGGCTCGACGCATTTGGCAACCCGATCGAAACGCTGGCCATCGCACTCCAGCATCACGGCCTGGATGTGCATGCGCGGAGCTGGGTCGAGCTTAGCGAACGGCCAGCGGCTGGCGAATCGCCGAATTGGGAGTCGGTGCGCGACCGCATGGTCTTCCGCGCGGGCCACCGCCCGGATGCGGGCGAGCGCGACGCAGCACGCTTCCTCTTTGAGTCGCGCCATGTGCGCGTCAAACGCGACCTGGCCGAATGGGCCGCCCGTTCGTTTGCGCCGGGCAAATCGCTCCTCGACGGCGTGCGGGCACTCAATGACCGCATTCATGCGGAATTCGCGTTCGATCCGGAAGCCACCCACGTCGCGACGCCCGTCATGGAAGTCCTGCGCCAGCGCCGCGGGGTGTGCCAGGACTTCGCGCATCTGATGCTCTCCGCGCTGCGGTCCCTCGGTCTTGCCGCGCGCTACATGAGCGGCTACCTGCTGACCACCCCTCCGCCCGGCTCCCCGCGCCTGGTCGGTGCAGACGCGAGTCACGCTTGGATCGCAGTGTGGTGCCCCAACGCAGGTTGGGTGGAATTTGACCCAACGAATGGCGTGCAGGCGGGTATCGGCCATATCACGCTAGGCTGGGGGCGGGATTTCGGCGACGTGACACCGCTGCGCGGCGTGATTGTCGGCGGCGGCGAGCACACCCCCAGCATCGAGGTCAGCGTCGTGCCGGAAGCGGACTACGCCGCCTTATTCGGCGCCACGCGCCGGGCGTAAGTCGACACGCGCGCTCCAGGTGCACAGCTAGCGCTTGCGGGGCGTCTCGGCCTGTTTGCGAATCGCATCGTCAAGGCGTTGCATCCAGGCCTCCGGCACCTGGCGGCTGCACAGGATATGCCGCGTCATGCCGGGCGGCATATCCGGAAAATCCACCCGCTCAAGCTTCTGATTCTTCAGGTCCGGCGTGTTCGCAAGGTAGAAATCAAGATCGTCCTGATCGACGATCATGAAGTCGAAACGCCCCGCAGCAAGCATCCAGATCGCGCGCACGGGCGCGTCCAGCACCCTGGATACCGGCACACGTGCGCCAGCAATCAAACGATCCAGTTCAGGGCCGTAGGACACCGCGTCGACCACGCCAAAGCGCTGATCCCCCGCCTGCAGCAAGGCGGCAAAGCTCGTGTGCCGGCGCAAGCGCGGCGCCATGTCGGCCCGCGTCAAGACGACCTGAGGTCGGTCGGTATGAATCGGCAGCGAGAAGCGCGCGAAGGCCTCACGCTCAGGCAGCCGGTACCAGCCGAAGGAACACAGCGGCGCGGCATTTGCACGCAACTCCGCCCACATGCGCGCGGGCGGCATCTCTTCAAAACGGGCGCGCAAGCCGGCGGCAGCAAACAACTGCTGCGCACGCGCTAGAAGAAAGCCCTTCTGAACGCCGTTTTCAACGTAGCTGTACGGCGGCTTGTTGCGAAACACGACGCTGATCGACTCATCGGCCGCAAACACCGCATCCGGCAACAGGCCTGCGACAAGCAGCGCGCAGACAACGCGCAGCCGAACTCGCACCACCCGCGCCCCGTCAGGCCCGGCCAGTGCTGCCGAAACCGCCTTCGCCGCGATGCGACACATCAAACTCTTCAACCACGTTGAAGCCCACTTGCAGCACCGGCACGACCACCAGCTGCGCGATGCGCTCCATCGGCTCGATGACAAAGGTCTTGTTGCCGCGATTCCAGACCGACACAAAGATCTGGCCTTGATAGTCCGAATCGATCAGCCCGACCAGGTTGCCCAGCACGATGCCGTGCTTATGCCCGAGCCCCGAACGCGGCAGGATCATCGCAGCGAGGCCCGGATCGGCCAGATGGATCGCCATGCCGGTCGGGACCAGGAAGGTCGCACCCGGCTCCAGCGTGACCGGCGCATCCAGGCAGGCACGCAGGTCAAGCCCAGCAGAGCCGTGGGTGGCGTAGTGCGGCGGGCTCTCCTTGAGGCGCGGGTCGAGCAGTTTCACGTCGATGTGGTGCATGGGTCGGGCTCCAGAGTCGGGGTCGTAATGGTTCGGGTCAAGCCAGCATGCCGGCCAGGTGCTCAACAATGGCTTCAGCGACGGCGTCCTTGGGGCCGTGCGGGACCTCATGGCGGCCCGAATCGTCGAACAACACCACACGGTTATCGTCGCCGCCCATGCCGTCTTGCACCAGATTGCCGACCAGGAGTGGCACACGCTTCTTGGCGCGTTTGGTCGCCGCATACTCGTCGAGATTCTGGCTCTCGGCCGCAAAGCCCACGCAGAACGGCGGATTGGGTAGCGACGCCACTTCGGCGAGGATGTCCGGGTTCTGCACCAGTTCGATCGTCAAGCCGTCGCCACCGGCCTTTTTCATTTTGTGATCGGCCGCTGTCGCTGGCCTGTAGTCAGCCACCGCTGCAACGCCGATGAAAACATTGGCGGCCAGCACGTTGCGCATCACGGCATCGCGCATCTGCAAGGCGGTCTGCACATCGATCCGGGTCACGCCACGCGGCGTCGCCTGTGCAACCGGGCCGGCCACCAGCGTCGCTTCGGCGCCGGCATCCGCGCACGCACGAGCCAGCGCAAAGCCCATCTTGCCGGAGCTGATGTTGGTAATGCCGCGCACCGGGTCGATCGGTTCGAACGTCGGCCCTGCGGTGATCAGCACACGCTTGCCGGCCAGCCGCTTGGGCGTGAAGAAGGCGGCCACCTCGGCGACGATCTCAAGTGGCTCCAGCATTCGGCCCATGCCCACTTCGCCGCAGGCCTGCTCGCCGGAAGCCGGGCCGAAAACCGCCACACCATCCGCGCGCAGTTGGGCGAGGTTGCGCTGAGTCGCCGGGTTCTCCCACATCTGCCGGTTCATGGCGGGGCATACCGCAAGCGGGCACTCGCGTGCCAGCACCAGGGTGGTCAGCAGGTCGTCCGCCAGGCCGTGCGCGAACTTCGCCATCACATCGGCGGTGGCGGGCGCCACCAGGAGCAGATCAGCCCCGCGAGTGAGGTCGATATGCGCCATGTTGCGGCTCTGGCGGGAATCCCATGCATCGGTCCATGCAGAGTTGCCGGTCAGCGCCTGGAAAGTGACCGGCGTCACGAAGTGGGCGCCGCCCTCGGTCAGCACACAGTGCACATCCGCACCGGCCTTGCCCAATTGCCGCGCGAGATCGGCCGCCTTGTAGGCCGCTATGCCGCCCGCAACCCCCAGCACGATGCGCTTGCCCGTGAAAATGCTCATGACATGAATTCCAGATTACGCGGCACGATGGAGGCCCGATTCTACCGCCCCGCTGCAAGGACACGACATGGCTATCACCGACTGGCCCGAAGACGAACGCCCACGCGAGCGCCTGCTGGCGCACGGTGCGGCGGTGCTGTCCGACGCTGAACTACTGGCGATCTTCCTGCGTGTCGGCATCAAGGGAAAGAGCGCCGTTGACCTCGCCCGCGACCTGATCGCCCGCTTTGGCAGCCTGACACGCCTGTTCGCGGCGCCGGTCGACGACTTCGCCGCCGTGCCCGGCATGGGCAGCGCAAAGTTCGCGCAGTTGCAGGCAGTGATCGAGATGGCGCGTCGCGCGCTGGGTGAAGAAATGCGCGAGCGCGATCTGCTCAGTTCGCCCGGCGCGGTGCGCGATTGGCTGCGCCTGAAGCTTGCCGCCCTGCCCTACGAGGTCTTCATGGTGATCCTGCTCGACGCGCAGAATCGCTTGATCCATGCCGAAGAGCTGTTTCGCGGCACGCTCGACCAGACCAGCGTCTACCCCCGCGAAGTGGTGAAGCTCGCGCTCGCACGTAACGCCGCGGCGGCGATCTTTGCGCACAATCACCCGTCCGGCTGCAGCGAACCGAGTCGCGCCGATGAGCTATTGACCAGCAGCCTGAAGCAGGCATTGGCGCTGGTCGACGTACGCGTGCTGGATCACTTCATCGTGGCCGGCAACGCGCGCCCCCTCTCCTTCGCCGAGCGAGGCCTTCTCTGAGCCAACACATGCTCTTTGGATCTTTCCACACCGCGCCACCCGATCTATCCACCGAAAGAGCTTGATTCGTCACCCTATTTCTGGATAGAATCGTGGGTTTCGAGCAAACAGGTTCATCGGAGCGTTTCATGTCCCGCGTCTGTCAAGTTACCGGTAAAGGCCCCATGGTGGGCAACAACGTCTCGCACGCAAACAACAAGACCAAGCGTCGCTTCCTGCCCAACCTGCAGTCGCGCCGTTTCTGGGTTGAGAGCGAGAACCGCTTCGTCCGTCTGCGTGTGTCCAACGCGGGTCTGCGCACGATCGACAAGAAGGGCATCGAGGTCGTCCTCGCCGAGCTTCGCGCTCGCGGCGAAGTCTGATCCCGCCCTCACTAGGAGAACATCATGGCCAAAGGCGGTCGCGAAAAGATCAAGCTGGAGTCCACTGCGGGCACCGGCCATTTCTACACCACGAACAAAAACAAGCGCACCACTCCCGGTAAGCTCGAGTTCATGAAATATGACCCGAAGGCCCGGAAGCACGTGCTCTACAAGGAAACCAAGCTCAAGTAATTTGAGCTGACCTGGTTTGCCTCGATGAAAAACCCGCCAATCGGCGGGTTTTTCTTTTTCTGCCTCCGCATCTCACGCATTCGCCGCGGCCGGCCCGCCGCCCCGCCGCGTTCCACCGCACGGTCGCACTCCGCCGCCTCGCAACCAAGCACCGCTGAGTACAAGTCGCTCGCTTACAGCGGCAGCCATCTCGCACGCGCAGCACAAAAATCCATCGCCCCCCCTCAATCGCCACAAGAAGCAAGCGGCGAGCGCGACTTCGCGCGGTCCATACCGATTTCGTCAACCGCCGACAAGCTTTGTGGGCAGAACCCCATAAGCGCTTCCTATGATGTAACTCAAGTCCTTGATCGTAATTGCGCACTAGGGTAAACCCTATGTTGGGGTTTACCCCTAGTTCGATGCGATGGGGAGTCGCGCCGGACCAGTCCAGATAATTCCGCCAGGAGACATCAATGCGTGCAAACGCACCCAGGTTGCAGCTAGTCGCCCCGTTGTCGGGCTTGATTGTTCCGATCGAAAGCGTGCCGGACCCTGTTTTTGCCCAGAAGATGGTGGGCGACGGGATTTCGATCGACCCCACTTCCAACGAATTGCTCGCGCCGGTGGCCGGCACGATCACGCAGTTGCACGCCGCCGGCCATGCGCTGACGATCCGCTCGGCTGAAGGCATCGAGGTGCTGCTGCACATCGGCCTCGACACCGTGATGCTGAAAGGCGAAGGCTTTTCGCCTAAGGTTCGCGAAGGCGATCAGGTCGCCGCGGGCCAGTTGCTGATCCGTTTCGACGCCGATCTCGTCGGCCGCAAGGCGCGCAGTCTGCTGACGCAGATGGTGATTGCCAATGGCGATCTCGTGGCGCGTATGAAGCCCGCCACCGGCAAGGCCGAAGCAGGCAAGACCGAAGTGCTGACGCTCGATCTCGCGGGTGCAACGCCTTCTGTCGGCGCCGGTGCGATCGATATCGTCGCCCCGCTCTCCGGCATCCTGTTCCCGCTCGACAAGGTGCCGGACCCGGTCTTCGCGCAGAAGATGGTGGGCGACGGCATCTCGCTCGACCCGACCAGTCCGGAATTGCTGTCCCCGGTCGCCGGCACCGTGACCAATCTGCATAGCGCCCACCATGCGCTGACGATCACCACGCCGGAAGGCCTGGAAGTGCTGGTGCACATTGGCATCGACACGGTCATGCTCAAGGGCGAAGGCTTTACGCCCAAGGTCAAACAGGGTGACACCGTGACCGTCGGCCAACCCCTGATCCGCTTTAACCCGGATCTGGTGGCGCGCAAGGCCGCCAGCCTGCTGACACAGATCATCATCGCCAATGGCGACAAGGTCGCCGCAATGCACGCCAAGAGCGGTGCAGTGGAAGCCGGTCGCGATGTGGTGCTGAGTGTTGAATTGATCGGCGCGGCAAGCAGCGCGGCAGCCGTCGGCGGCAGCACAGAGACCGCTGGCCCGGTCAGCCTGCCGAACCCGTCCGGCCTGCATGCGCGCCCGGCGGCGGTGCTCGCTGCGGAGGCGAAGAAGTTCAAGTCCGACGTCCGCATCGCTCGCGGCAGCGATGAAGCGAACGCCAAATCGGTCGTCGCGATCATGGGGCTATCGACCCAGCAGGGCGACCAGATCGTCGTCAGGGCCACCGGCCCGGATGCACGCGACGCCGCGGCTGCGGTGGCCAAACTGATATCGGAAGGTTGTGGCGAGAAGGCTGGCGACGCGCCGGCAGCCACCGCGCCAGAAGTTGCCGCGCCGACGCGCGCGATGCCGACCGATGCCGACGAAATCGGCGGCGTATCCGCCTCGCCCGGCCTTGCCGTTGGCCGCATCGTGCAATACCGCCAGCAGGTCATCGACGTGGCCGAGAAGGGTGAATCGCCGCAACGCGAGCGCGCCCGTCTGGACGCCGCGCTGCACGAAGGTCGCACCGCTATCGAGGCGCTCAAGGCGAACCTCAGCGATCCGTCCAAGGCGCAGATCATGGACGCGCACATTGAATTGCTGGAAGACCCGGAGCTGGTCGACCTGGCCATCGAAGGCGTGTCCGCAGGCAAGAGCGCCGGCTTTGCCTGGCGCGAGGCCTTCACCCGCTACGCCGCGCAACTCGAGAAACTCGACAACGCGCTGCTGCGCGAGCGCGCCAACGATATCCGCGATGTGGGTCGCCGCGTGCTGGCCACGCTGGCAGGCGTCACCCAAGCGAAGATTGATGTCCCCGCTGGCTCGATCCTGATTGCCGAGGAACTGACACCCTCCGACACCGCACAACTCGACCGCAGCAAGGTACTGGGGTTCTGCACTACCACGGGCGGCGCTACAAGCCACGTCGCGATCCTCGCCCGCTCGCTGGGCATCCCGGCTGTCTGCGGCATCGACGAAGCAGTGCTGGCGCTGGCTGATGGCACGCAGGTCGTGCTGGACGGTTCGCGTGGCACGCTGCGCAAGAACCCGACGGAAGCTCAGCTCGCCGATGCGCAGGATCGCATGGCCCGCCAGGCCGCCAAGCGCGAGGCCGAGCAAGCCGCTGCGCACAAGGCGGCCCATACCGCCGACGGCGTGCGCATCGAAGTCGTCGCTAACGTGCGCAACGCGAAGGACGCGCAGGAAGGTGTGGCGAATGGCGCGGAAGGCGTGGGTCTGTTGCGCTCGGAATTCCTCTTCGACGACCGCGACACCGCGCCGGACGAAGAAGAACAAGCCGCCGCCTACATGGCGGTCGCGGAAGCACTCGGCACCGAGCGACCGCTGGTGGTGCGTACGCTCGACGTCGGCGGCGACAAGCCCCTGCCCTACCTGCCGCTGCCGAAGGAGGAGAACCCCTTCCTCGGCCTGCGCGGTGTGCGTGTGAGCCTTGAGCGCCCGGACATGTTCCGCACCCAGCTTCGCGCGATCCTGCGTACGGCCCCGCTTGCACAGTTGCACATCATGTTCCCGATGATCGCGACGCTCGAAGAACTGCGCGAAGCCAAAGCCATCCTCGCCGAGGAGCAAGCGGCCACCGGCCATACCAACGTGAAGGTCGGCGTGATGATCGAAGTGCCGTCGGCCGCCGTGATGGCTGAGCAGTTCGCCCGCGAAGCCGACTTCTTCTCGATCGGCACCAACGACCTGACCCAGTACACGCTGGCGATGGACCGCGGCCATCCGAAGCTCGCGAAGAAGGCCGACGGCCTGCACCCCTCAGTGCTGCGCATGATCGCGCTGACCTGCGAAGGCGCGAAGAAGCACGGCAAGTGGGTCGGCGTGTGCGGCGGCATGGCATCGGATCCGATGGCCGTCCCGGTGCTGATCGGCCTCGGTGTTGAAGAACTCTCCGCGTCGGTCCCCGCCATCGCAGCGGTCAAGGCCACCGTGGCGCGCGTGACGATGGCCGAATGCCAGGCGCTCGCGCAGGAAGTGTTGTCGCTGGGTACGGCCGCAGAAGTGCGTGCCCGGCTTGCCAAGTTTGCTGATTAAACCAAGTCCCCTTGAGGAGTCATAAAACCATGTTTGCAAATGCCTTCGCTGGCCTGCAGAAAATCGGCAAAGCGCTGATGCTGCCTGTGGCCGTCCTGCCTGTGGCGGGCCTGCTGCTCGGTCTCGGTGCGACCGATTTCCACACCACCAACACCGTCTTCCTCGCGATCCTGTCGCTGATGAAGAATGCGGGCGACGTCATCTTCGGCAACCTGCCGTTGATCTTCGCCATCGGCGTCGCATTGGGCTTTACCGAGAACGACGGCGTTGCAGCGATTGCCGCCACCATCGGCTACCTCGTCATGACCGTCACGCTGGGCGTCATGGCGGGCCTCATGGGCATCAAGCCGGATACGATCATGGGCCTGCCCTCGATCCAGACAGGCGTGTTCGGCGGCATCCTCGCCGGCGGCCTGGCGGCATATATGTTCAACCGCTACTTCCGCATCGCACTGCCGGCTTACCTCGGCTTCTTCGCCGGCAAGCGCTTCGTGCCAATCGTCACCGCGATTGCCGCGATTGCCTTGGGCGCCTTGCTCTCCTTTGTATGGCCCCCGATTGGTGGCGCCATCAAGACCTTCTCGCACTGGGCCGCCGTCAGCGATCCGCGTACTGCCGCAACGGTCTATGGTTTCGTTGAGCGTCTGCTGATCCCGTTCGGCCTGCACCACATCTGGAACGTGCCGTTCTTCTTCGAAATGGGCAGCTTCCTCGACCCGAGCACCGGCAAGATGGTGAGCGGCGACATCAACCGCTTCTTCGCGGGTGACCCGACCGCAGGCGTGCTGGCTGGCGCCTTCTTCTTCAAGATGTTCGGTCTGCCGGCTGCCGCAATCGCGATCTGGCATACCGCCAAGCCGGAAAACAAGCTGGCCGTGGGCGGCATGATGGTTTCGGCCGCACTGACCTCGTTCCTGACCGGTATCACCGAGCCGATCGAGTTCGCCTTCCTGTTCGTTGCACCGGTGCTGTACTTCATCCACGCGCTGCTCGCCGCTTCGTGCCAGTTCGTTGCGAACACGCTCAGCATGCACATGGGCTTCACCTTCTCGCAGGGCGGCATCGACTTCCTGATGTTCAACCTGATCGGCAACAAGTCGCAGGGTGCGTGGTACGTCTTCATCCTCGGCCCGATCTACGCCGCGATCTACTACTCGGTGTTCCGCTTCGTCATCGTCAAGTTCAACCTGAAGACGCCGGGTCGTGAAGACGCCGCCGAAGAAGGTGCCACGCAAGCCATGGGCGAAGGCAAGGGCGGCAAGGCGCGTGACCTCGTGATCGCTTTCGGCGGCCGTGCCAACATCAAGAGCCTGGACGCTTGCATCACCCGTCTGCGTATCGCCGTGGCCGACCCGTCGCGTGTCGATCAGGCCCGCCTGAAGGCGCTCGGTGCATCGGGCGTCGTGGTTGTCGGCAACGGCATCCAGGCCATCTTTGGCCCGCTGTCTGAAAACATGAAGGGCGACATGGAGGACTACCTGAAGTCCACCGGCGCCGACGCTGATCTTGCTGCTCCGGTCGCAACCGTCGCCACCGCCGCCGCAGCGCCGGCTGGTGCCAACGCCCAGCAGAAGGCTCGTGCCGAGAAGATCCGCGCAGCCCTTGGCGGTGCAGCAAACGTGAAGGCGCTCGAAGCGCTGGCTGCGACGCGCCTGCGCGTCGAGCTCGCCGATGCAGGCAAGGTGGATGCTGCTGCGCTGAAGAACGCCGGCGTGCAGGCCACGATGCCGGTCGAGGGTGGCGCCATGCACCTGATCGTCGGCCTCGAAGCTGACGCGCTGGCCGCCGCGCTGCGCTGATTCAGAGTTCCTTTGTAGTATTGAGGGCGCCTCCGGGCGCCCTTTTTCATTGGATGCGAACATGAACCCCGAACAACGCCTGGACGCCCAGATCCGCTTCATCCTCGAGATCGATCGGCTCAAGAGCGTGTTGCGGCAAAGCTGGCTGCTAAACGAAGAACGCCGAGAGAACTCGGCGGAGCACAGCTGGCATGTCGCGATGATGGCGCTCGTGCTGGCCGAGCACGCCAACGCGCCGGTCGATGCCACCCGTGCGGCGATGATGCTGATGCTGCACGACATCGTGGAGATCGACGCAGGCGATACGTTCGCCTACGACACCGCAGCGCACGCGGACAAGGAGGCCCGAGAACGCGCTGCTGCCGATCGGCTATTTGGCCTGCTACCGCAGGACACGGGCGCCCAATTGCGCGCGCTGTGGGACGAGTTCGAGGCTGCAGAAACGATTGACGCTCGTTTCGCCAATGCGCTCGATCGCCTGATGCCAATGCTGCACAACCTGCACACCCAGGGTCGCGCGTGGCAGGCGAATGGTGTAACGGCCGACAAGGTGCTCGCGCGTAACCACGTCATCGCGAACGGCTCGTCCCGCCTCTGGGACTACGCTCGCGGTGTCATCGACGAAGCCGTTGGGAAGGGCTATCTCACCCGCGCAAAAGACCACAGCACCGAGTAAGCCCGATACGGGCTGCTCGCCACAATGAGTTGCTTTACGGCCCCCCACGCGGGCCAAGGCGGACTGCGGCCGCAGCGCGTCAGGCGCGCTCGCCCGGCTGAGCTTCAAGCTCGCGAACAACCAAACGCGCGAGATCGCGAAAGAGGACAAGATCCTCGGGCTCGAGGCGGCGCGGCTTACGGTCGATCAGACACAGCGTCCCGACGCGAAAGCCTGAGCTCAAACGTAACGGCATCCCGGCGTAGAAGCGGATCTTAGGCTCCCCGGTTACCAGGGGATTGTCGGCAAACCGAGGGTCTTCCAGCGCATCGGGCACGACGAGCGGATCATCCTGGAGGATCGCGTGGCCACAGAATGAAATGTCCCGCCCGGTTTCACACGCATCCAAGCCCTGCCTGGACTTGAACCACTGGCGGTCCGCGTCAATCAGGCTGACCAGTGCAATCGGCACACGAAAGGCCGTAGCGCAGAAAGCCGTGATCGAATCGAAGCGTTCCTCTGGCTCGGTATCAAGTACCAACAAATCTCGCAGCGCTTGAAGTCGCTGCGCCTCGTCGGGCGGTGTGGCGGGTCGCTGCATGAAAACCCCAGACTCTTCAGAGGCCGCAAGCGGCAGCCCCTCGCATGCGCGGGTTAACGGAAAGAACGCCAGCGCCCTTGAGCCCTGGCGTGGCGCCCCGCGATCGCCGTATCGGGCGCTCGCGCCGCGGTCGGCCCCTTCCCGCTCGCGGCGCCCAGCCCAACAATTTAGCGTTGTGCCACTGGGCCAGTACCGGTCCCCCACCCGCCGCCAAGCGCCTTGAAGAAGGCAACTGAAGCGTTCAACCGCGCTTCGCGAGCCTGGATGAAGGCGATCTGCGCATCGTTGCTCGAGCGCTGGGCATCCAGCAATTCAAGGAACGCGGCGGACCCGGCCCCGTAACGGGCGCGTGAGATTCGTTCAGCGTTCGCGGCGGCCTTCATCTGGGCTTCACGCGCCTGTTCGGTGACAGCAGTCTGACGCAGACCCACGAGCGCGTCGAGCACTTCGCGGTAGGCCGTCTGGGCGGTTTTGCGGTACTGCTCCAGGGCCTCTTTCTGCACTGCGGTCGCCTGATCCAGCTTACCCAGGCGGTAGCCAGCATCGAACACCGGCAGGTTGACGATTGCCGTGGCGGTCCACAGGCTCGCGCTCGACTTGAACAGGTTGGAGAGGTCCGCGCTCTCGCCGCCGAAGAAGCCGGTCAGCGAAATGCTCGGAAAGAGCGCCGCCTTGGCGACCCCGATCTGGGCGTTGTACGAGATCAAGGATTGCTCTGCCTGACGCACGTCCGGCCGCCGGTCGAGGAGATCAGCCGGAAGGCCGGCCGGTGGCACGGGCGGCATTGGCAAGGTGCGCAGGTCGTCGCGCGGCGCGATTTCGAGCTCTGGCGCGCCGACCAGCAGCGCCAACTGGTGCAACTGCAACTCACGCTGCTGCGTCAGCACCGACACCTGAGCTTCCAGCGCAGCGCGTGCGCTTTCTGCCTGTTGCACGTCCAGCGCCGAGACCTTGCCGGCCTCGTAGCGGTGCTGCGCAATGGCGACGGCCGCTTCGCGGGTCTTCAGGCTGGCGCGGCTGCTAGCAAGTTGGGTATCGAGGCTGCGCAGGCTGACGTAGCCACTGGTGACGCTGCCGGCAAGCGTGAGCCGCACGGTGTCGCGATAGAGCCGGCTGCCGCTGGCTTGGGCAATCGCCGCTTCACGAGCACGGCGAAACTTGCCCCAGAAATCGAGCTCGTACGCCACCATCAGACCGTTGAGCTTGAAGTCGTTATACGGCCGCGGAGTCAGTTTGTTGGCAGTCCAGGTGGCGCGGCTGGGCGAGATACGCGAAGCGTTTCCGTTGAGGTCGATCTCCGGAAAGAATGCCGCACCCGCCTGTTGCATCACGGCGTCGGTCTGCTCGATGCGCGCGAGCGCAATCCGGATATCGGCGGAATCCTTCAACGCGCGCTCGACCAATCCATTGAGCTCCGCGTCACCAAACGCCTGCCACCAGCCATCGGCCAGCGTGACTGCGTCGTTGGCGGCACCCGCTGGCACGCTTGCGAACTGCTCCGGCAGCACAGCCTGCGGACGTTGGTAGTCAGGGCCGACGGCGCAGCCAGTCAGGCTCAACAGCGCCGCTGCAATCAAGGTCATCCGGGCGCTCATGCGTTGTCTCCGGCATTGCGGGCGACCACCTTGTGGCGGGCAGTCAGCCAGATGAAGAAAAGCGGTACGAACAGCGTGGCGATGAAGGTGGCTGCGATCATGCCGCCGAACACGCCGGTCCCCATCGAACGGCGTGCCGCCGCGCCCGCGCCGGTAGCGAAGACAAGCGGCACCATGCCGAGCACGAAGGCGAGCGAGGTCATCACGATCGGCCGGAAACGCAGCCGGGCCGCTTCGAGTGCGGCATCGATGGCGTTCATGCCGGCCTCCATCTGCTGCGAGGCAAACTCGACGATCAGAATCGCGTTCTTCGCCGCGAGGCCCACCAGTACGACGAGACCAATCTGGAAGTAGATGTCGTTCGGGAAGCCGCGCACCAGAATTGCGACCAGCGCACCAAGCATCGCGAACGGAATCGCCATCACCACGCCGAGCGGCAACGACCAGCGCTCGAACTGCGCAGCGAGAATCAGGAAGACCATGATCAGGCCGAAGGCGAAGGCCGCGATCGACGTCGAGCCGGTACGCTTCTCCTGATAGGCCTGCCCGGTCCAGGCAAGCTGGTAGCCCTCTGGCAGCACCTTGGCCGCAGTGGCCTCGACGATGCGAATCGCTTCGCCCGAACTCACGCCGGGCGCGCCGTTGCCGAGCACCTTGGCGGCGAGGTAGCCGTTGAAGCGATCGAGCGTCTCAGCGCCAGTCATCCGCGTGGTGCGCGTCAGGGCTGAGAGCGGAATCATGTTGCCGTTGCTCGCACGCACCCAGGCGCGGCCCACGTCTTCCGGCTTCATGCGGTAAGGCGCATCGGCCTGCATCTGTACCCGGTAGGTACGACCGAACTTGTTGAAGTCGTTCACGTAGTAGGTGCCGATCGTGCTCTGCAGCGCGACAAACACGTCCCCCACCGGCACGCCCAGTGCGAGCGCTTTGTCTTCATCCACTTCCACATGCAGTTGCGGCGAAGTCGGGCGGAAGAAGGTGTTGATGCCGGTAAGCTGCTTGTTCTGCTTGAGCGCCTCGACGAAAGCCCCCATCACTTCCTGCAGCCGCTTCGGATCGTCGGACCCGCGGCTCTGCACGTAGGCCTCGAAGCCCCCCGCCGCGCCGAGGCCACGGATCGCCGGTGGGTTGAAGGCGATGGCCATGCCGTCCTTCTGCATCATGCCGGCGCCGAACACGGTCTTGACGATGTCGTCGGACGTTGCAGTACGGTCGTCCCAAGGCTTCAGGCGCACGAACACGGTCGCGGTATTGCTCTTGTTGCCGCCGCCGATCAGGTCGAAACCGTTCACGACAAACACATGCTCAACCGCCGGGTGCTTTTGCAGCGTCTGGCGCAGGGCCTCGCCGGTCTTTGCTGTGCGTTCAAGCGACGCGCCATCGGGCAGGATCACCGAACCGAACACATAGCCCTGATCCTCCGGCGGCACGAAACTGCCGGGGATACGGGCGAGCAGCAGCCCGGCGATCACGATCACCGCGAGATAACCAGCCACCGATGCCACACGATGCCGCAGGGTGAACGACACGGTGTCGGTGTAGCTACGCGTGAAGCGTGCGAAGAAGTGGTTGAAGCCGGCGAAGAAACCACGCGTTTCCTCATGCATGGGCTTGAGCAGCAGTGCGCACAGCGCAGGCGTGAGGGTCAGCGCGACCAGGCCCGAGATGACGACCGACACCGCAACGGTGACCGCAAACTGCTTGTAGAGCTGGCCCGCGATGCCGCCGAGGAAGGCCACCGGCACGAACACCGAACACAGCACCAGCACGATCGCGACGACCGCGCTGGCCACCTCGCGCATCGCTTCCGCCGCTGCCTCGCGGGGCGAGAGCCCCTTCTCGATCATCAAACGCTCAACGTTCTCCAGCACCACGATCGCATCGTCCACGACGATGCCGATCGCCAGCACCATCGCGAACAAGGTCAGCGTGTTGATCGAGAAGTTGAAGATCCACAAGCCGGCAAAGGCACCGATCAGCGATACCGGTACCGCCAGCATCGGAATCAGCGTCGCGCGCCAGCTCTGCAGGAACACGAAGACCACCACGATCACCAGCAAGCTCGCTTCAAGCAAGGTCATCACGACTTCGTGAATCGATGCCTGCACGAACACCGTGGTGTCGTACGGAATCATGTACGCGACGCCCTTGGGCAGCGTCTTCTCGAACTCCGACATCCTGGCCTTCACGGCATTGCCCACATCCAGCGCGTTGGCGCCGGTCTGCAGGAAGATCGCCATACCGATCGACGGATTGCCGTCGAGCGTCGTAAAGGCGTCGTAGTTCTGCGCGGCAAGCTCCACCCGCGCGACGTCCTTCAGGCGCAGGTAGCCGTCAGGCCCACCGGCGCGCAGGATGATGTTGCCGAATTGCGCGGGTTCAAGCAGACGGCCGCGCGCAGTGACCGTGTAGGCCAGTTGCTGGCCGGGCACCGCGGGTGCAGCACCGATCTTGCCCGCCGAGTACTGCGCGTTCTGCGCAGCAAGTGCGGCGGCGATATCAGCAGTGGTGACACCCAGTTGCGCCATGCGATCCGGCTTGAGCCACACGCGCATCGAATAGTCCTGCGCGCCGAAGATCGTGACGCTGCCGACACCTGGCGTGCGCTTGAGCTCATCAACAATGTTCAGCGACGCATAGTTCGACAGGAACAGCGCGTCACGTGACTTGTCGGGCGACACCAGCGAAGCGACCAACAGGATCTCGGTCGAGCTCTTCTGCACGATCACGCCGTTGCGGCGTACGTCGTCGGGCAGACGCGGCAGCACTGCATTGACCTTGTTGTTGGTGTTGATCGTGGCGTAGTCCGGGTTGGTGCCGACCTCGAAGGTCGCGGTGATCGTCAGCGAACCGCTCGAACTTGCACTCGACGTGTAGTAGACGAGCCCCTCGACCCCGTTGAGCTGCTCCTCAATCGGCGCCGCCACGGTGCGCGCGAGCGTTTCGGCCGATGCGCCCGGGTAGGAGGCGATGATCTGCACGGTTGGCGGTGTGATCGCCGGATACTGCGAAATCGGCAGCGCGCGCGCCGCCACGATGCCCGCGATGACGATGATCAACGAAATCACCGTCGCAAAGATGGGCCTTCGGATGAAGAACTGAGCAAACATCGATCAGCCCCTCAAGCTTGCTTCTTGCCGGCCGCAGCACCGGGCGCGCCGGGTGGCATGGCGCCCGGCGGCATCGGCTTTACCGGCATGCCGGGTCGCAGCTTGATCAGGTTATCCACGATCACCTGGTCGCCCGCTTTCAGGCCGCCAGTGATGATCCAGTCCTTGCCGTCCCAGTTGCCGACTTGCACTGGCCGCGGCGCCACCTTGTCGCCCTCACCCACCGTCATCACGATAAAACCCTGGTCGGTTTGCACCACTGCCGACTGCGGCACGCGGAACACGCCCTCGCGGGTGCCGACCTGCAACTTCACGCGAACGAACTGGCCCGGCAGCACCGCGGCATCGGGGTTGGGGAATGCGGCACGCAGCGAACGGGTGCCGAGCTTTGGATCGATCTGTGTCGCGGCGAAGTCGAGCGCGCCTTTGGCACCATAGGTGGAGCCATCCGGCAACACGATCTGCACCGCCTGCACCTTGCGCGGATCGAAGTGGCCGCCGGGGAAGTTCGCCTGATCAGCATCGGAAAGCGCAAAGCGAACCTTGATCGGATCGAGCTGAACCACTGTCGTCAGGCTGTCGCCCACCGCCACCAGATTACCTTCCGACTTCAACGCCCGCCCGCTGATACCCGCCACCGGCGCCGGCACTGCGGCATAGCCAAGGTTGAGCTCCGCCGTGCGCAGGCTCGCCTGGGCCGCTTGCTGCTGCGCGCGGGCGGTGGCTTCCGCGGTTACGGCGTCATCCAGTTCCTTCCGCGCCACCGCATCCTGCGTGGACAAGCCGCGCGTGCGGGCCAACTCACGTGTGGCCTGCTCCAACTTGTTCGCTGCGTCGCTGGCCTGGGCGCGCGCGCTCGAGAGCGCCGCCTCAAGCGGCGCGCGATCGATTTCGAACAGTGACTGTCCAGCCCGCACCGCGTTGCCTTCCTCATAGCCACGCTTGACCAGCACACCACCAACGCGGGCCCGCACCTCGACTTCGCGCGCGCCTTCGGTCTGGCCAACCGCCTCGACCCACACCGGCGCACTGGTCGCTTCCACCGCAATGGCACCAACCGGCATCGGTCCGGATGGCGCGCCCCCGGCCTGATCCTTGGCGGTACAGGCGGCCAATGCCAGCACCAGAGAAATCGCGGAAATTGCGGGTACAAAAGTGCCGCGGATGTGCGGCGGGATCATGCGACGGACGGACATCCGGAGCTCCTCGAGGGGTTTTGTGCTTCAGGCCGCGCCACACGGGCCGAGCGGTAGACTCAGCCTAGCGGCTCTGGTGCGGCGCTGCCGGCCCTTTTGCGGCGTAACGCATGGGCCAATCTGGGAAAGCCGAATTTATACATTCACGGATGTATAATTACAAGCAATCGCTCTGGTGGGACATACATGGCACGCAAGACCAAGGAAGACATGCAACAGACGCGGCGCGACATCATCGACGCCGCACGCAATGTGTTTTCCGAACGCGGAGTCAGTCGCACATCGCTGGAGCAGATCGCATCAGCCGCTGGGGTCACCCGCGGCGCGGTCTACTGGCATTTCGAGAACAAGGCCCAACTCTTCGTTGCGCTGCGTGACGACGTCGCGATGCCGCTGATGGATGTGCTCGAGGCTGCGCTGCAGGTTGATTCCGGCTCCGATCCGCTCGGCGCGATCGAATGCTTCCTGATGGCCTACGTAGAACGTCTTGAATCGGATCTGACGACGCGTCAGACCTTCGAAGTGCTGATCAACAAGTGCGAGTACACCGGCGAGCTTGGGGATGCGCTGAAATGCGTGATGCGCCGCTCGCACGACCTGAGCGAACGGCTCCGCGTCGCGTATCAGAAAGCAGCCGAAAAGGGCGGCCTGCGCGCCGGTCTGGACCCGGACGCCATGGCGCGCGACACCTATGCCTTCCTGTTCGGCCTGGTTCGGCTCTGGATCGTCGATCGCGAGGACAACGAGTTCCGCACCGCAGCCCGCGACATGATCCGCACGCACATCGCGCTGCGCCGGACCTAGCCTCTCCGCGGCGCGCCATACCGGCGCCGAGCCCCCCCGCCAGCGGTTCGTTGCTGATCGCGCACGCCCCAGCCACAAGCGTTTCCGAACTCAAAGCACAGCGGACCGTGCAGTGCTGGGCAAGCCGCTCACACAAGCACATTGTCGCGCCCGTGACAATTGATACCGCTCAACGTTCCGGTTCAGCAAGGGCATAGCCTTGATTGATCAGCTTTCTCAGCCGACCGGACATTTCCAAATGAAAACGCTCCTCAAGCATTCCCTGGTTGCGGCATCTTTATTGATATCTCTTGACGCCAGCGCCGAACGATTCCTGGTTGCCCAAAAGGTCGAACAAGGGCCGGTTCTCGAAAAGCTGGCTGCAGACCCGGCATGGTCGGCGGCAAAGCCGGTCATGATTCATATGCATAGCGGATCGGGCTTCGCGGACGGCAAGACCACCGCAAACATCAAGGCCGTCTACACGGCCGATACGCTCTACCTGATGTTCAGCTACGACGATCCGACTCAGTCCTATCGCTACAGCCCTTACCAGAAGCAGAGCGATGGCTCGTGGAAGCGGCTGACCGACCCCAACGACAAGGGTGGTGACAACAACCGTTTCTATGAAGACAAGTGGGCGATCTTCTGGAACATCGACGATTCCTCGATCCGCGGCTTCAAGAAACGCGGCTGCTACGCCGCCTGCCACGACGAGGTCACAACCAAGCCATACGGCAACAAGTACACGAAGAACTCGGGCGAAATTGGCGACATCTGGCAGATGCGCAGCGTCCGCGGCGGCGTGTCGCTCGGCCAGCCGGACAACCAGTATGTCGACAGCACCCGCTACGACAAGGACAAAGCGCCGGACTCGGGTCGCAAGTCCGACGCCAGCACCGGCGGCGGCTACAACGAAGTCAAGCTGGTGAACGGCAAGCCGGAGTTCATGAACAAGGACGGCAAGGCGGCCAATAAAGGCGGTACCTACTGGATCAAGCTGGAAGACCGCGTGCCGTTCGACGATTCGAAGTTCGTTGCAGGTGACGAGGTCGCTTCCGTGGTGGTGAGCAAGTTCACCGGCGATCGCGGCAACCTGGCCGGTGCGGGCGCATGGGCGGACGGGAAATGGACCTATGTCGTCGCGCGCAAGCTGACCACCGCCTCACCCTACGACGTTCAGTTCAAAGACCTCGACGCCGCTTACTACTTCGGCTTTGCGGCCTTCGACAATTCTCAAGTGCGGCACGCGATCCACAAAGGGCCGGTGATCCTGAGGTTTGCAAAATAAGCTGCTGCTAGCCAACGCCGGCAGCAAAAACTTCGTGGCAGGGCGGCGTGCGATGAGCGCCCCGCCCTGCGGCCGGCGCTGGCGGCTGCGGCAAACGCATCGCGCGGGCCACTGCGGCGACACGTTTCCGGCCTGTCGCAGCTTGCCTGCCCCCAACCAACCGACCGCGCCCAAGCCGCTGGCGCGCCGGTATCTCATTGCGACAGCAATCGCTCCAACGCTTCGATGCGGTGCCGGCGTGGCGTGGTGATGGCGTAGAAGCGCTCCTGCAACTGCGTCGATTGGCCGACCGTCACCAGCGCCCCGGCCCGCAGTTCGTCCTGCACCACAACCTCGGGCAGCACGGTTAGCCATCCGCTATCGCGCGCGATCAGGCGCAGCATGGCCATGTCGTCCACCTCCGCGCGCAAGCGTGGCCGCACATCGGCCGAGGCACAGAGCGCATCGAACTGGGCGCGCAACGCATGCCTTGGCCCCGGCAGCGCGATGTCGAGACCGTCGAGGTCTTCCGGTATCCGCAACGTGCGACCTTTCCAGCTGCTGGCGGGCCCCACGAGCGAGATCGACTGGCTGCCAAGAAAGCGGCAATGCAGCGGCCGGTCGGCATCCGACGGCACCGTCTCGTTCGCCAGTACCACATCGAGTTGATGCTGCAGCAAGCGGGTCAGCAGGCCTTCCAGCACGCCCGATTCAAGCGTCAGCACCACGCCAGGATCGGCCAGCGCCGGGCGAATCCAGTTCTCCTGATAGTTGCGCGACAGGGTGGCGACGCTGCCCACCCGTAGCCGCGTCAAGCCCTCGCTGCGCCCGTCGAGGCGCCCCAGCATTTCCTGCCCGAGGCCGAAGATGTCTTCGGCGTACGAAAGCACCAGCTGCCCGGTATCCGTGAGCTGCAGCCGCCGCCCCTGGCGCGTGAACAGGGGCTCGCCGAGTCGATCCTCAAATTGACGGATCTGTGCCGACAGCGCCGATTGCGACGTATGAAGCTCGGCCGCAGCGCGCGTGAGATGCCCAAGCCTTGCGACCCGCCAGAAGTAAAACAGGTGGTGGAAGTTCAGCAGTTCCAGCTTCATTGTTCTGTTTTTTCGATTGTTTCGTTCGAATCATTGTAATTTACAGAACAACCACCGCAACGCAAGATCCGGACAGTTTTCGAATCGAGAAAAGCTGCCATGGAACTGCTCCCGAGTGTTTTGACCTTCAGCCTTCTGCTGCCAGTCGCCCTGATGGTGATCGGCGTGCTGCTGCCGTTCCTGCCCAAGGTTCAGCAGGCTCGACAGTGGCAAGGCTTCCTCGCGCTATCGCTGGCGGCCTTGCTCGCCGCGGCGATCGGACTCGTGCTGCGCGGCAATTCGGCCACCGGCGCGGCCACATTCATCTCGCCTTGGTTGGCGGCCCCCATGTTGGGCGGCTGGCTGGCGGTGTTGGTGCAATTGCTCGGCACCCTGATCGGCGCCTTTTCGTCGCGCTACCTGCAGGGTGAGGCGGGCCAACAGCGCTACCTTGCGGCGCTCGCCGGCGTGCTGGCGGCGGTGCATCTGCTGTTGCTGGCAGACCACTGGCTCGTGCTGATCGCGGCGTGGGCGCTGGTCGGCGTGGCGCTGCAGCACCTGCTGTGCTTCTACCCCGATCGCCCGTTCGCCCAACTCGCAGCCTTCAAGAAACGGCTCGCCGATCGCCTGGCCGATGCGCTGCTGATCGCCGCCGCGGCACTGGCGTGGTGGGCCGTCGGCAGCGGCTCGCTCTCGGCGCTCTGGACACATCTCGCGCAGGATGGTGCGTCGGCTGCACTGCAGTTCAGCGCGGTGTGCCTGGTGCTCGCCGTGGTGCTCCGTACCGCGCTGCTGCCGGTTCATGGCTGGCTGATCCAGGTGATGGAGGCGCCGACGCCGGTATCCGCCCTGCTCCACGCCGGCGTTGTTAACCTCGGCGGCTATGTGCTGATCCGCTTCTCGCCGCTATTGGAGCACGCCCCCGCCGCACGCTGGTTGCTGGTGGCTTTTGGCCTCGGTACGGCGATCCTCGCCGGCCTGGTCATGCTCACCCGGATCAGCATCAAGGTTCGACTCGCCTGGTCCACCGTGGCGCAGATGGGCTTCATGGTGCTCGAATGCGGGCTCGGTCTCTACACGCTCGCGGCGCTGCACCTGATCGGCCACTCGCTGTACAAGGCGCACACCTTCCTGTCGGCCTCGACGGCAGTGCAACACACACGGATCCAGGCGCTGCACGATGCACGCACGCCCACGCCGTTGAGCCTGCTGCTCGCGCCAGTACTGGCTGCCACGGGCGTGTTCGCGGTACTCGCACTGTTCCGCGATGCCGCCTGGCCGTGGTGGTGGAGCCTCCTTCTGGCCCTTGCCTGGGCACCCTTGCTGTGGCTGCCTCAAGCAAGCGACCAAACCCTTCGTCAGACCCTGCGCCACTACGCAGCCGGCGTTGTGATGGTCGTTGGCCTTACCGCGCTGGCGATGCTGGCCCACGCGATCCCGCTGGGGACGGTCGATCGCCCCGATACCGCAACGGGTGTTATTGCCTTGCTCGGCATGGTCTGCCTGCACGGCTGGCTGGTGGCACTTCAACTCTGGCCTGCGGCACTCGCGCGCAGCCGGCGCTGGAGCTACGCCGGCCTCTACCTCGATGAGTCCTACACCCGACTCGCCCTGTGGCTCTGGCCAACGCGCTGGGCACCCGCGTCACATGAGCGCCACAGCAGCCGCAGCAACGGCGCCATTCGCGCCAAGGCCTGACCCCACACCCCTCGCAGGAGATCAACATGGATACGCTGCAACTTACTGAACAGGCACGGCCGAACGGTCTCGCAAACAACCTTGCGGGCGCGCGGGCTGAAAGCGGATCAGCGCAGAACGATCTACTCATCAACGAGCAGATCGAATCCGCCTGCGCGCAAGCCTGTCGTGCGATTGCGCCCGCCTGGCCGCTGGATCGGGCGATCGCGGTGAATCCGCATTGGTCGCGCATCGGTATGCCGCTGCGCCGTGTGGCCGCCCGCATGGCGGTGCTCGGCGATATCCGGGTGTTTCCGTCGCGCGAATCGCAGCGGCAAGCCTGGGAGGAAGGCCGCATCACCCGCGCGGATCTCGACTACGCGCTGTCGAATCTGCCTGGAGCGGCCGGCATGCTCAGCGCGCAGCAGTGCATCGACGCGCTGCAAAGCGACTGGACGCCCGCCCGGCTACCGCTCCTGATCGACACCCTCGACAATGATCCGGCGCGGCACACGCGGCTCTCGTGGCGTCAGGCCATCACTCACCAGGTCAGCCAGACCTGCGCCGCCTACTTCGACGCCCACCAGGCCGACTGGCAACCGAGCCGCGATCAGGGGCTGTACGCCTTCTGGCGCGACACCCTGCAGCACGACCACGGCATCGGCCTGCTGATGGGGCTGCCCGACCTGGGCCGCCGGCTCGACGTGCTGCCCGCCACGCGGCTGGACGCCGAACGCTGGGCGCTGCGCCAGCTCGGCCTGCCGGAATCCGTCTGGGCCGACTATCTGGAAGCGGTGCTGCTGACGGTAAACGGCTGGGCCTCCTGGTGCGCCTACCAGGGCTGGCAAGCCGGCCTGGAGGGGCGTGACGACCCGAACCTGCGCGATCTGCTCGCGATCCGGCTCGCATGGGGCGCCGTGCTGCTCGACTGCAAGGACGACGCCAGCACGCGGCTCGCGTTCGCTGCGCTGCAGGCGTCGTGGCACCGCGCCGCGACGCTGCTCGACGAAAGCGAAGCAGGCTTGCTGGCCGACGAAGTCTGGCAACTCGCGCTCGAAGCCGGCTACCAGCGCCAACTGGCCCACAAACTCACCGCCACGACGAGCAAGACGCCTGCCGAGCAGAAGATCGAAGTACAGGCCGCCTTCTGTATCGATGTGCGCAGCGAACCGATGCGCCGTGCCCTCGAAGCAGTCTGGCCCGCCGTGCAGACGATCGGCTTCGCCGGCTTCTTCGGGCTACCGGTCGCATACACCCCGCTGGCCAGCGCCGCCCGCCGGCCCCAACTGCCCGGCCTGCTCGCTCCGGCGATGGAAGTCACCGATCGGATCTACGCCGGCCCCGGCGAGGCGGGCCAGCCCGATGAGGCCGCCGAGGCCGCCGCCGCGAGTGGCCGGCGCGCGCGCCTTGACCTCGCCGCGCAGTGGCAAGCGGCCAGTCGGTGGCCGGGCGCAGCCTTCTCGTTTGTCGAAGCGGCCGGTGCCGGTTACCTCGGCAAGCTCGGGCAATGGCTGCGGCCCTCGGCGCAGGCCCGGCAGCGCGATGATCTGGCCGGCCTGCCGCACCGCTATCGCGCCGTCTGCAGACCCCAGCTCAACGCGCTGGATGTCGACACGAAGGTAGCGCTCGCGGCGCGCGTATTGCACGCGATGGGGCTCGAACACGGTCTCGCGCCCCTGGTGCTGCTGGTCGGGCACGGCAGTCAGTCGACCAACAACGCGCATGCTGCCGCGCTCGATTGCGGTGCCTGCTGCGGGCAGACCGGCGAGGTCAACGCGCGCAGCCTGGCGCTGCTGCTCAACGAGAAATCGGTGCGGGCCGGCTTGCTGGCGCGCGGCATCGCGATTCCCGAGGAGACGCGCTTCGTCGCCGCGCTGCACAACACCACCACCGACGAGATCGAGGGCTTCGACCTCGATCTTCTGCCCACCGACGCCCGCGCACGCTGGGATCAACTGCAAGTGGTCTTCTCGCAAGCGTCTGACCTGGTACGCCGCGAGCGTGCGCCGCGCCTTGGGCTCGATCCGACAACGCCGCAGGATGAACTGCTGACCCAACTGCGCCGGCGTGCCAACGACGGCGCCCAGACGCGGCCGGAATGGGGCCTCGCGGGCAACGCCGCGTTCGTCATCGCGCCGCGGCACCGTACCCGTGGCATCGTGCTGGACGGCCGCAGCTTCCTGCACGACTACGACGCCAAGCAGGATGCCGACGGCAGCGTGCTGGAACTGCTGATGACCGCACCGATGCTGGTAACGCATTGGATCAACTGGCAATACCACGCCTCCACCTGCGATCCGCAGCACCTGGGTAGCGGCAACAAAGTGCTGCACAACGTTGTCGGCGGATCGATCGGCGTATTCGAGGGCAACGGTGGCGATCTGCGAATCGGGCTCTCCCGCCAATCGCTGCACGACGGTGAGCGCTGGGTGCACGAGCCGCTTCGCCTGACCGTGCTGATCGATGCGCCGCAGGCAGCCATCGAGCAGGTCATCGCCAAGCACGCCGTCGTGCGCCAGCTGCTCGATAACGGCTGGCTGCATCTGTGGCACTTCGGCAACGACGCGCTGCAACGCTACACGCATGGGCAATGGCTCCCGCTCGGGCTGGAGGCGGCCTGATGTCGCACTACGCAGGGCAGCGCCTCGCCCTCCTCACCCAGCACGGCAAGGAAGCGGTCATCGCGCCGGTGTTGGAACCGGCGCTCGGCTGCAAGGTCGAGCGCATCAGCGGTTTCGATACTGACCAGCTCGGCACCTTCACGCGTGACACCCCACGCGAAGGTAGTCAGCTCGAGGCGGCGCGCAAGAAGGCACGAATCGGCATGTCGCTCTCCGGCTCGCAGATCGGGCTCGCCAGCGAAGGTAGCTTCGGGCCTGATCCCTTCACCGGCCTCTTCACCTGGAACACGGAGATGCTGGTGCTGATCGACGACCGGCTAGAGGTGGAAGTCGTCGGCATCGCCCAGGGGCCGGCACGATGCGGCACGCTACGCACCGCTGAATGGTCGGCACTTGAAGCCTTCGCGACGAAGCAAGACTTCCCAGCGCACCAGCTCGTGCTACGCCCACAGCATCAAGACGACCCGCGGCTTCACAAAGGCATCGCCGACTGGCCGACCCTCAAGCGCCACTTTGACGCGTGCCAGGCCAAGGCGAGCAACGGGCAAGTGTTTGCAGAGACCGATCTGCGCGCGTTCGCGAACCCGAGCCGGATGCAACAGATCGGCAAGGCCGCCGAGGATTTGCTGCGCCGCCTGCTGTCGCTGTGCCCAGCCTGTGCAACGCCGGGCTACTGGGTCACCGCGCAACAGGCCGGGCTGCCGTGCGCGGCATGTGGGCTACCGACCAGCAGCTACCGCAGCGAAACCTGGCAATGCCTTCGCTGCACGCAAAGCGAAACACGACCGCGAACCGATCGCCAGTTCGCCGAGCCGCAGCACTGCGCCTTCTGCAACCCCTGAGGTCCTCCCACCCGCACGCACCGGACCGCCACAGCTCGCGGCTCAACGGGCGCGGCTAGCGCCTGAGCCTGATCGACGATCGAACCTGCCGGTAGATGGCGGTGTCACACGCACTCCAACGTGACTCGCCCCTGCACTTTCACATGAGCTACACCGTCGTCTGGTTCAAGCGTGACTTGCGGCTCGCCGACCATGCGCCGCTGGCCCACGCCGCCCGGCAAGGGCCGGTGCTGTGCCTGTATGTGCTGGAGCCCAGCCTGTGGGCGCAACCCGACTACGCGCTGCAGCACTATCTGTTCCTGCAGGAGAGCCTGCGCGACCTCGCCCGCGCGTTGCGCCACCGCGGCGCCGAACTGCAACTGGCGATCGGCGAAGCGCCCGAGGTACTCGCCCGGCTGCACGCCGCCGCGCCCTTCCACACCTTGGTCTCGCATGAGGAGACCGGTAACGGCCACACCTTTGAACGCGACAAGGCCGTCGCGCGCTGGTGCGTCGCCAGCGGCGTCGTCTGGCGCGAGTGGCCACAACACGGCGTGGTGAGGCGGCTGGCGACCCGCAACGTATGGCATGCGCGCTGGCAGGCACACATGGAGGCGCCCTTGTTGCCCGAGCCCACACACATCGAAGGCCGGCTTCTGCCCTGGCCGACCGGGCGCTGGCCCGCAGGTGGCGCGTTTGGCCTCGCCGACGACGCCCCGCCACTGCGCCAGCACGGCGGTCGCAACGAGGGGCTCTTGGTGCTGCAGGCGTTTCTCGACGAGCGCAGCCGGCAGTACCGCGGCGGCATCTCCTCGCCCCTGGGCGCACCCACTGCCTGCTCGCGGCTCTCGCCCTACCTCGCGCTCGGCTGCTTGAGCATGCGCGAGGTGGTGCAGGCCACCCGCGCCCGCATCGGGGCCTTGCAGGGGCCGGAGGACGGCCGGCAGTGCCAGGGCCTCGCGGCGTTTCTGAGCCGCCTGCACTGGCACTGCCATTTCATCCAGAAACTCGAATCCGAACCCGAACTCGAATTCCGCAACCTGCACCGTGGCTACGACGGGCTGCGCGAAGCGGAATGGAACGAGGCCCATTTCGCCGCGCTCCGCGCCGGCCGCACCGGCTGGCCGATGGTTGATGCCTGCGTGGCGATGCTGCGCGAGACCGGCTGGCTCAACTTCCGCATGCGCGCGATGCTGGTGTCGGTGGCCGCCTACCCGCTGTGGCTGCACTGGCGGCCGGTGGGCCTGTGGCTGGCGCGCCAGTTCATCGACTATGAGCCGGGCATCCACTGGAGCCAGATGCAGATGCAGGCGGGCACCACCGGTATCAACACCACGCGGGTCTACAACCCGGTCAAGCAGGCATGCGATCACGATCCGCAAGGCCGCTTCGTGCGCCATTGGCTCCCCGCCATGCGCCGCGTGCCCGATGCGTGGCTGTTCGAACCCTGGCGTATGCCGGCCGATGTGCAGGCCCGCTGCGGCGTGCGGGTGGGCGAGAACATCCCTGCCCCGGTGGTCGATCTGGAATCCGCCACCCGAGCCGCCAAGGCCCGTGTGCACGCGCTACGGGCGCGTGCAGAGGTTCGCGAAGCGAAGGCGGCGATCGTCGAGAAACACGGCTCGCGCCTACGCCGAGCTGCACCGCGCAAGCCCGCGGCCCGCAACCCGGCACGTCAGCAGGAACTGGATTTCTGACCGATGCGCAAGAAGCACGATCTGCCGCAGAAGACCTGCCGGCACTGCGGCCTGCCCTTCAGCTGGCGCAGGAAATGGGCTCGCGACTGGGAAGCGGTGAAGTTCTGTTCGGACCGCTGCCGCCGCGCACGCCACAACGAAAGTGCCAGGGCATGAGCGCACCGGCCCAGACCCTGCGGCTGATCCTGGGCGACCAGCTCAACCCTCGCCACAGCTGGTTTGCACAGCGCGACCCTGGCGTGGTGCATGTGCTGATGGAGGTGCGGCAGGAAACCGACTATGTGCTGCACCACGCGCAGAAGATCCTCGCGATCTTCGTCGCGATGCGCGACTTCGCGCGCCAGTTGCGCGAGGCCGGCCACCGGGTGCGCTACATCGCGCTGGACGACCCGAGCAACCGCCAGTCGATCCCCGACAACCTCGCCGCCCTGATACGGCACTACGGCGCGAGCCGCCTCGAATGGCAGGCCCCCGACGAATGGCGGCTCGATACCCAGCTGCGCGACTGGGCAGCCGCGCAGCCCTTCGAGACCTGCGTGGTCGACAGCGAGCATTTCCTCGCCCCGCGGGACGCCGTGGCGCTGCACTTCCGTGGTCGCAAGCAATGGCTGATGGAGCATTTCTACCGGGCGATGCGCCAACGCCACCGGGTGTTGCTCACATCCACCGGCGAGCCGGAGGGCGGGCAATGGAACTTCGACGCCGAAAACCGTAAGCCTTGGCCCGGTACGCCGGCGCCACCGCCCGACACGCGCCCCAGCCACGACCACCGCGCGCTGTGGCAGATGATCGAGACCGCCGGCGTAGGCAGCTTCGGCGCGCCCCACGCCGACTGTTTCCGCTGGCCGCTGAACCGCGACGAGGCGCTCGCCGGGCTCGAACACTTCATCGCGGAAGCGCTGCCCCACTTCGGCGAATTCGAGGATGCGATGAGCAGCCACAGCCCGCGCCTCTTTCACTCGCAGCTCTCCTTCGCGCTGAACGTGAAGATGCTGCATCCGCGCGAGGTGATCGACGCGGCCGAAGCTGCCTACCGCGCCGGCCACGCGCCGCTCGCGGCGGCGGAAGGTTTCGTACGGCAGATACTCGGCTGGCGCGAGTACGTCCGCGGCTTCTACTGGGCCCACATGCCCGGCTACGAAGCGCAGAACGCCCTGGGCCACCAAACGCCGCTACCCGATTGGTTCTGGACCGGCCGCACCCGCATGCGCTGCCTGCAACGCGCAATCGGCCAGTCGCTCGACGATGCCTGGGCGCACCACATCCAGCGGCTGATGGTAATCGGCAACTTCGCGCTGCTCGCCGGGCTGGACCCGGCCACGCTGCACCGCTGGTACCTCGGTATCTACATCGACGCCTTCGAGTGGGTGGAACTACCCAACACCGTGGGCATGAGCCAGTTCGCCGACGGCGGCCGGCTCGCCACCAAGCCCTATGTCAGCAGCGCCGCCTACATCGACCGCATGAGTGACTACTGCAAGGGTTGCCACTACGACAGGAAGGCGAAAATCGGCGAACGCGCCTGCCCCTTCAATGCGCTGTACTGGGACTTCTTTGCGCGGCATGAAGCCACGCTTGGCCACAACCCTCGGCTTGGTATGGTTTATCGCCAACTGCGCAAGATGGCAGAGCCGCAGCTCGACGCCCTGCAGGCGCGTGCAAGTAGCTTGAAGAGGGGGCTGGATACGATCTGATCGCTGGCTGGATCGTGATGGCACTGAGCAGCGCTTGGCCTTGGCGCCGCTGGAGGCGAGAACCGGCCCCCTGCCGGCAAGGCAGTGCGAACGGTTCGTACTGGCGCCGCTAAGCGCTTCGGCGCACTCCATCGAAGAAGAGCTTGAGCATCGCCTGGACGATCGTCTCGTCATCCATCGTGCCGCCTCGCTTCAGGAAGTCGATGGCGGGGTCACAGGTGCGCGCATAGAACGAGAGCAGGATCACCTCATCCGGAAGATCCGCGCGCAGTTTCCCCAGGGCCTTTCCGAACTGCACCCATAGCCCGAGCCGCCCGGTGAGCTCGGTCACCAGCGCGACATAGGCTTCGTCCTGCGTGAGTGCGGCCACCAAGGCTGAGTTGCTTGATGGCAGCGTCGGAAGCCCACCGGCCAGGCGCAGGCGCAAGGCCCATTCCAGCACGGCACGCAGGGACTCGTCGGCCGAGAGCGATGGCGACAGGCCATCGATGAACGTGAGCGCGCGCTGGATCATGCGCTTCATCGCCGCCGTCGCAAGCACCTCCTTCGACGGGAAGTGCTTGTAGAGGCTCGCCTTGGCGATACCGACCGCGGCAGCCACTTCGTCGACGGTGGTCTGGTCGTAACCCTTGGTCGCCAACAGCTCATGCGCGGCATCGAGGATCGCGTCTTCACGCGCCTCGAATTGGCGTTGTTTGAAGCTGGGTCGGGTGGGAGCAGTGGCAGTCATGGCGCAATTCTAGCGCGGAGCGGTCCGAAATCCACCTAAAGAGTCACATAAAACTCTACTTGTATATTTTGTGACTGATGAGTATAAATCACAACGTACCGGTACTTCCGTGCACTGCGCAGTGCACAAACGGGGTTCGCACCCCACCACCCACACCGAAACATCAACGGAGAGTGCCCATGATTTCGATCCGTTCCTGGCTGGTCGCCGCGTCTTCCGTCGCCCTGCTCGCCGCGTGCGGCAGCGACGACCCCGCGCCGGCGCCAGCAAAACCAGAAGCCCGCCTGCGTGTTGTGCATGCCAGCGCAGACGCCCCCAAGGTTGACGTGTATCTCGCCGGCGCAAAAGCGCTGAGCGGCGTTGCCTACAAGGATGCCACCAGCTTCCTCAAGGTTGACGCCGGCAGTCCGGAAGTCATCGTCACGCCCGAAGGCGCGATGACGCCGCAGGTCATCAAGGCCACGTTGAACCTGACTGCCGACAGCTACACCACCGTCGTCGCCGTTGGCAGCCTGTCGGGTGGCACCGTTGAGCCCTTGGTGATCAGCGAGAGCGGCACCGCGCCCGATAGCGGCAAGCTGAAACTGCGTGCCGGCCATGCCTCGCCCGCGGTACCGGCTGTCGACATCTACGTGACACCGCCAAGCGCGGATCTCGCCAGCGCGACGCCGGTTGTGGCCAACGCGGCCTACAAGGCGGTCAGCGATGCGCTGCAGGTGCAAGCCGGCGACTACCGTATCCGGATCACGCTCGCCGGCACGAAGACGGTAGCCTATGACTCGGGCACGGTCAGCCTTGCCGCTGGTATGGATCTGGTTGCGCTAGCCGTGCCGGATACCAGCGGGCACTCGCCAGTGAGCCTGCTCGTGCTGACGCGCGACAGCGCCGCGCCCAAGCTCGAACTACCCGATGCGACAACCCAGGTGCGCGTGATGCATGCCTCACCTGACGCACCGGCAGTCGACGTTCTGGTGAATGACGCCAAGGTGCTCAGCAGCGTCGCGTTTCCCGCTGACTCGGGCTACCTGAGCCTGCTGGCCGGCAACTACAACTTCAAGGTGAATGCTGCCAACACGACGACCACCGTGATCAACGCAGACGCCACGCTGGCACGCGCGAAGTCCTACTCGATCTTCGCGGTTGGCCCGCTGGCCAGCATTGAACCGTTGGTGCTGGAGGACGACCGGACCACGGTTGCCGACAAGGCAAGAGTCCGAGTGATCCATGCGTCGCCCGACGCGCCGAACGTCGACGTGCTCGCTAATGACGCCAAGGTGCTCAGCAACGTGCCCTTCAAGGCCGCCAGCGCTTACCTCGAGGTGCCACCCGGCAACTATGTTTTCAAACTTAACGTAGCCGGAACGGCGACCACCGCCCTCACCTCGTCCAGCCTGGCACTTGAAGCCGGCAAGGTTTACACCGCAATCGCGATCGGCTCGACCGCGACCGGGGCCGCAAATCCGCTGGCTCTGAAATTGCTGACTGATCGTTAAGGCCGATCAGCACGGCTCACCTGGCCTGCCGTCTACGCAAGCAACGGCAGGCCAACATGCGTGATACCGAAACCCAAATCGGCCACAACCCGTGCCGGTAACCTCCCCCGATAGGCGGTACCGACCTGAGGTAGCGAGAAGTCCGTCAGAGAATGAGAATGACCGTCATGAAAACAGGCAGCCTTAACGAAGCGCAGATCATCGGCTTCCTCAAGCAAGTCGAAGTGGGTATGTCGGTCAAGGAGGTCTTCCCGCAAGGGGCTTCCGGAAGCGACCTTCGACAAGTAGCGCGGCAAGTACGGCGGGATGAGCACAGCAGAATTGCATCGCTCGCTCCGAAACCTTCCGGCCCGAGATGCTGCTGATCGGCGAACCGGCCTCTACTCTGGATCCAATCACGACCATACGGATAGAGGAACTGGTCTCGGAACTGCAAAGCGAGTTCACGATCGCGATCTTCACGCACAACATGCAGCCAGCCGCACCCATCTCGAACTACACCGCCTGCAACTATCGCGGCGAGCTCATCAGGCTCGGCGCAACCGACGCGATGTTCCTATCGCCGAAGGATCGCCCCACTGAGGATTACATTACCGGCCGCCTTGGCTAGCCAACCGATGTGATAAATTCCGACGAACGTAGAGCGCGGCGCGTTCTTCAGTGATTCGGCAAGCGTCGACAAGCCCCTCTCTTTGCCGCGCACTATAGAAAGGCTCCTCCCTCGCGCCCCCCGACACGCAGTCTTCTATTATTCAGGTTCAACCGAAATAGCTATCAACATTATGGCGTTCACGGCAACGCCGTTACGCACCCCAGGATCAAATCGCAGCTGGTACAACTTATCCGCAATCGGACGAAAGAAGGACTCTTTCCCCGATAGAAGCTGAACCCCATTTACCTGCCCCTCGGCGGAAATAAATACGGCAATTATGAGGCTCTCACTCTGGGCCAACGACGGGAGCGCCAATACCGACGAATTCATCGAGTCGAGGGCGTAGGGTCGTCGGTCTAGTTGCATAGAATAGGCCCAATTCCCTGGCGGTAGGTGTAACGGCTGCTTGCCAACCTCCACCTCCGAGATCTCTCTCGCAAAGATCTGCCCCGCCGCTCTCAGCTCCAGGAGCTTGTATGGGCTCGTAACTGCAATGGCCGATGGCGATAGGGGCGCCATAGGGTCCGCGACCAGCCGATCCATCCATGGAATCAACTCTGCGCTCGTTAAAGTCGCTCGCTTTGGCATGGCGCGGCCCAACTCCCGTGCCACCGGCCGGTTCGTCTCGGCATGGTCGACTTTGGGTTGGGTGGCCAACCCGTGGGCCGGAACGGATCGTGCAGCAGGCTCCCCTGATATGCGCAGCGTCGCAATGAGCGGAGAAATCGGCCGATGCGGCTCGACCATGTATCCGGCCACAACGACTAGGAAATGAATGAGGACCGAAAACAAGAAGGCCCGCGCAAGCGGGCCATCGGAGCAAAGCCCGGACACCGCCCTACCGCTGCCAGCAGTCTTCAACAGACCAGCCAGCCGCCGACCGGCCCCGCCGACCGGCACTATCCAAAGTCAAATTCCCACAATGAGCATCAGCCCATCCAACCGGCGAGGCAGTAATCAAAAAGCTCGTCGCAATATCTCCCGTTGCTCCAGGACTCACGACAATCGCGTGCCTTCCACTCTCCGTCGTAGCCGAAACGCCGAGGGCCGCAAGCGCCACCGTGTAACTATTGGTCTGCGTGTAGAAGCGCTCAAGCATTTGTGCCGCGCCGTTCAAAGCTGCCTTCGCCTCCGCACGTCGCCCTCGCTCAACATACTGCGAGTATGTCGGTAACGCGATCGCTGCGAGCACACCAACTATCACCACCGTAATTACCAGCTCGATCAGCGTAAAACCCGCAGCCAACGTTCTTAACGGCCCACCAGCTTTGACTTTCATCGTGCAAGATCCCGCCAGTTAAGACGACCTGATGACGGCGTACAGGGGTCGGCAACCATTTCGACCGTGCCGTCGCTCTTCTTAATCACCTTATTGTCAACACATGCGCCCGAGCCCCCTCCAGCACCACTGTCTGTATCTCTAACGATTACCGGAAAACCTCCCGCAGGCGAGATCTTTCTGCTCGATGGCACAGTACCACCACTCATCGTATCGTTCACATCGAAGGCGCCATCGCGATTAAGATCGAACGGCGGTACCGGCAACCGGGCGCCTGTAACCGCATCAACCTCGTTCAGCCAAGAATAACCGCTGGCCTTGCACGGGTCATCGGTGGGAACAGTGGAAATGAACAGGATCTTCCCGTCGACCAAAACTGGATCCTCAATCACCCGCTCGCCTAACGCCGCGCCGTTCTCCTTAAGGTCAACATACCACCCGAGTCGGCCATAAACGTTCGTAGCTGGATCCCACCAATCTGGCGTGCCAGTATCGACAGTCCGGAGCGTGTTCGATGTCGCGACATGATCTTCATTATTTGAAAAGACATGCCCCAACAGCTTCGATCGGTCGATCACCGTGGGATAAGTGGTATCCCACACACCATAGAAGCTCTGAACGCGCGCATCCGCAAGGTCAGCCTCTTCAATCATTTTTCCAGATCCGAAGAGCACAAAAACGCCCCCCTTCGGATGCAGCGTAGCTTCAGGCGCAGTAGTAATCGGCTGAGCGCTCCCCACAGAATCCTTCGCTACGAACAACTTCTTACTGACAGACCACCCCGACATCGACGCTGAGGTCAGGTCAAACTTCCAGACGTTGCCGTAAAGGTCACCTGCATAAGCGTAATCAACGATGCCGTCACCGTCGAGATCAATGACGGCGGGAGAAGACAACCCATTGGGCGTAGCCCCGACCGGCTCCCCGGTGTCAATAAAACGGAAGTTGCTACCCGACGACCACCCGCTCTTGCCGTCCTCAATGTAGGCGACATATAGACCCGCCTTTCCAGAATTGCTGTTATAGCCATTCCCGAATATTGCTGCCCACTTACCATTCTTCAACTTAGCGATCACCGGATGACCGTACGCGAACCCGAGATTAGCGTCATCATCCGAGCGGAACTCCCACAAAACAGCGCTACCAGGTGACGACTCCGAAAACGAAGGGTTAGTCACGTCGATCGCAAACAGCCCCTTACCACCTGCTCGAAGCCCCCCGATCAAGACGGAGTGCCAGCCATCCGAAAACTGCGCATCGTTCACCTGGATATGCCCATCAACGAATGCCCTATGCGGGTAGCTCTGCTCGGTAAGTGAGCGCAGATTCGGATAGACCGCCGAAGGCACATACGCCATTACCTCAACGCCATCCGACTCTCGAAACCCATGCAGCATTCCATCGTTCGCCCCCACATAGATGACCGGCGTTCTACCCATCTTCGAACTACGGAAAGCCGCGTAAGAAGGATCTGCGTAGCCATCGTTAGGCGCCGCGACCAATACCGGAGACGAGTGAGCGATATCGCCCAACTTGGTAATCGGGCGAGCGCGTAGAGTTCCAACGCTCCCCTCGTACGTGGCATCGCCACGAAGCCAGTTCAAACGATCAAGACCACTTCGCACCGAAGCGGCACCACTTATAGCTGTCTGTTGTCCAGCACTCAAACTTGCCCAACGGAAGGGAATTGGCCGAGAGGCAACAGCGACATCGGGGTTGTAACTCAATATCGTCCGTGCATTGACGTACTTTGACGGACTCGCAACCACACTTGCATCATGAATCAGCTTACTCGCAGCAGACCAAGTCGGCGTGCCAGAAACAGACAACAGGCCAGAACTACCTCTAACGAAATTGTACTTTACAAGATCACCCCACCACATTTGCGCGTCGCTGGACACCAGCGCATTCCACGGGGGACTCAATCTATCGGTGGCAGACACCGTCGACAACGGGTGAAAAGAGCTAATGTAGGTTGCTGCGCCACTCGAATACGACCCACCATTGACGGCCGCAGCGCCTGCCGCTCCTACCGTCGAATTAATTGCGCCCACGATATCTTTGAACGCATTAATTACATCGGTCGCGGAATCGGCAGAGAAAAATTTCCCTCGCGAATTAATTGCGGCATGCCAAAGATCAGATACGTTATTGACGCTATCATCGCTGGCGGCTGGCCACGGCGTAGCACCCGAAGCCAGACTCGAATAGCTTCCGCTGTACGTATCCCCCCCCACACAAGGGGAGGCGAGGACGCCGCGAGCATTTTCGTAAGCCCCAAACCAATTGTGTAGGTGGTCAAATGCTGCCAGTTGGCGGGATCGTAGTGCGGATCCTTATAGTCGGCCGCCGACCAACTTGCCAACACGTCGGCCTCCGGGCCAATCAACGCGGGGTTAGTGTGGCGGCGGGGCACCAGGTTATCAATATCAGTGCGCAGGTCATACGCCCAAAACGCGAACGCCAAATCGGCCAGCGTACTCGGCGTAGTTGTATCGCTGTAAGGCGGCGCAGCGACGTAAACCTTTCCGTCAGGTAACGTTCTGCCGGTTCCATCTACATTGTTGTTTGAACAACCACTGATCCCACTACAAGCATTTATTGTTGGTTCGGTACCGCCATTGCTGTTCCACCTTCCATCCGTCATCAGAACCGCATAGCTCGCGCGGCAAGCATATCGGGGCAGTTCGGTTTGTTGCGGATCAAACGCATACGGATCATCCACACCACTGCCGTTGCGAAGGTAGTTTCCTGTTCGCTGCAAGGCCGCGCGCAGCGGAGTGCCGCTATTTGCCGGGAGCCGAGAAAGCCAGTTATAGAAGTCATCTTTATTGGTCTCGTAACGTCTAATCTTGTTACGGTAGCTAGTAGATGACCAACCGGTGCACGAATCGTTGAATGCAGAGCACTTATTTAGCGACTGCCATCCAAGCCGAATCCCTTTATCTAGGTCCGCGAACGCCAAAGTCGCCGCACTGGCAACCATTAGATTTCTGGTGCGATAGAAGGAATACCAATTCGCGAAGTTCTGTTTCTCCGCAGAAGAAAGGCCATTCACCTTTACGAGCGTATAGCAGGCGTCACTTGTGTCTGTATCCGCACAACTGGACTTGTGAACATAGTAATAGGCACCGACGTTCGCGGTCACAGAGGTGGCGCCGAGTGCGGTCAGGTCGTTTGGGTGATTCGCACGAGTCTGGGCCGTGCCAGAAGGATTGTATTCGGTCGTCGCCCGGTAGCCTCCAGACAAATCCACGGCGCCTTTCGTTGGATCAAATCCGTTGATCGGCGCACTTGTATACGAGGCTGCATAGGTGCCACCGGAAGCCGGCGGTTTCAATGGGGGCGCGTACGTAACACTGGGGTCAAAATAGATCGGATTGTAATGAGCGCTGAATGCCCGTTTTTTGCTATAACCCGTGCCGCTGGTAACAAAATCGCCCGACATGCCATCCGGCGCATACCCCCAAGACATACTCCCCGAGTCATCCAACGTAACGAGTAAATTCGGTTTCTGCGCCGATTTCACAAACAATGGCTGCTGAGCGAGATTCAGCGGCGCCGCAATCGAAGAAAATGGCGTTATCGCCATTAAACCCGCAAGTGCGGAGCAGGCCAGCCGACGGAAATTCATCGTAGGCACCATATCACTCTCCTATTATCAATTCGCTTACGGTTGCAGCGTCGCCTGCACCCAAGCCTGCACCTCATTTCGAGGCCCAAAGCCTTGTGCGGTCACTCGGTAGCGAGGTTTCGACTTACCGACTTTCAAGGACTGCCCCGGCAGAGGCGTATTAATGCCTTCAACAATGTAGCGCGGTTGAGCCGAAACCGACGACGGCCCACCCGTTGTTGCGAGAGGCGGATTCCCACCAAAACGGCCATAGACCACCGACGCTGCCGCCATCTGCGCCGACCAAGCCGGCTCTGCGCCAGCAGCCGCGGGCAGACACAAGCCTCTTAACACCGGGTCGGCGGGGTTGCAGTCGGCGGCAAACCCCGTAAGGCCGGAAATGTTCGCAGCCCTCGCACTTGCAGGCGTTAGCAAATCAACCTCCGCGTCCCTCAACGCTGCCTCTGCCGCCTGAAATGCGATCGCTTGCTCGCGGGTATAGCGCGCCATCCGTTCGTCCATCGTAGCGGTGCGCATAGAAGCCAAACCCATGATTGTAATTACCAATAAAATCAACAAGCTAACAATCAGAGTCGCGCCACGTTCCTGCAACAAGGAGTTTTCAAAATTCCGCGCGATCATGACGTTCGATTCCTAAGCTCTACAGAGAAGCTCACCACACGTCTCGCCCGTCTGTCCTGGGGGTCCACGAAGTTGGCACCTCCATCCCCCAAAGCGGGATAAGCTCCGCCAAATAGGTTGTATGTATAAGCCGAATTTTGTATAGCGCCCGCATCGCTCCGAATCAGCAACGCTATTTGGAGAGCCAGCACGTTGCCCATATTGGCAACAGCGCTGGCGGGCACCCAGCGATCAACATTTCTATCCCCGTTCGTATCCTCGCCGTAAAGGACTTGAAGGGTATCTACGCCGTAGATGAGCGGAACTTGAGTCGCGACCGGCCCGCCGGCCGCGATATTCGCAGGACCGCGGATCACGTCGCAAACGAGTGTTGGGGTATTCGTTGCGAGATCAGCCGGGTTAGTAGGCAGCATGACAATTCGGAAACGCTGTTCAACAATCTGAGCAGCCGGCACAGCGAGCCCCTCGCAATCGATCGTTGATCCGTCTGCCACCCCGGGGGTTGAGCCATCCGCCCCCCAAAACCTCATTCGAACCTCATCCGCAGTACCGACCGGGCCCACGTCATTCGCCCCGCACAACGCTTGTGTGATATCGAACGGTGCCACTCCGCAATTTGCAAGGACGCTGTTGAAATTCATCCTCGACGCCACCGGATGAAATCCTGCCTGTCGGATCTGCTTTGTAAGCACATCAAAACCAACACGAGCCCCATCCTGAATACCGGAGGAAGCTTGCGTGGCCCTCGCCGCAATCAGGTTCCCCGAGAACAATCTCGTCGCGGCCAAAACGACCACCATTCCAATCACAAGCGACACCAGTAACTCGACCAGAGTCAACCCGTGCAACCATCTCTTTTCAGAATGCTGTTTCATGACGGGCACTCATGGCAAAAAGGTCAATGCATAGCGGCGTTGAATCAGCGAACCCGCAGTTGCATTCTCTGTTGCGGTTACCGATCGCTCCGACCACCAAATCTTAATCACGATGGGGTCGGTCGCCCCCCCAGTGCACGCTGGCGCGGCAGGTGTGCCAGCCTCCGGCGTGAGGGTGCGGCAAACGACAGCGCGGGCCTGCGGCAGACGCGCAGACCTAGCCTGGAGAAGCCCTGCCAGAGACGCGTCGGTCAGACCCCGAGCCCAAACCCTCAGATCAAAATCTGCTTGCTGCGCCGGCGTACATGCCACCGAGAAGCAGTTCGTGGGCAACGCGGCACCGTTGGGGATTGGCGTAGCGACGCCCCAAGCGGGGGCGAGATAGCTGGCGATGGCGGTTCGATTTGCACGAATCCTGTCGGCAAGCTCGTAGGCGGCTTGAGTGGCCACGGTTCGACTTGCCGCATCCGCAGCACCCCGAGTGCTCAGAACAAACATCCCGGAGACACCGAGCAGTCCGACAGCGACCACTACGATGGCGACCAGCACCTCAATTAGGCTTGATCCCGACTGCCCACGCCCGTTATTCATCGCTCCCCTCACATTACACACACGCAGCTGCTGTCGGGTATGCCGTAACCACGCCAGTCAGGCGCGCATCAAGCACCCGACCAAGCCGCCCTGACACGCAAACAGTCCACTGCCGTGCCACATTTAATCGCCCCGTCATCTGAAACGTGGTGGAGAGCGGAGCCCCCGTCACGGCAATACGGATTTGCGGACTTTCGATCCGTCGCGTCCGAACGATATCGGTTGCAGCGGCAATTACGCCATCCCCATCGGGATCTGAGAACACAATCCAACCTCGAGACCAGTCGCCAACAGCGCCGCATGCGACACCATCAGCGCTCGGACAAAGTGACACTCGGCCGCCCCGCCGCGAGGCCTCAATGCGCGCCAACATCAGATCGCTAGATAGATCGCTCGCAGCGCCCGCGATTCGTTGCCTCGCCAGGACATCTGAGAAGCTCGGGGCTGCCAGCGCCAGGAGAATTCCCAAAATGGTGACGGTGATCATCAACTCGACAAGCGTAAAACCTTTCTGAGCCACATCGCCTCCTATCTCACGCCTTCACTGTAGCCGCATCAAGAACGCACTTGATCTCTCCGACGACGAATGGTCTTCACCCTGAGACGAGCGGATCTAGCTGCCGACACCTGCGGCGGCCCACTCAGGGCGCTCGCAGTAATGATGCTTCAACCGATCAATGAACAACCGCACCCGCAACGCAATGTTGCGTCGCTGCGGAAATACGGCATGTATTCCAACCGGCGGAGCGGAGAAGTCATCAAGGACAGACACCAAACGGCCAGCGGCCAAATCGCCACCAACCTCCCACATAGAACGCCAGGCCAGCCCAACGCCCGCTAGCGCCCACTCACGGAGCACGGCGCCATCGTTGCACTCAAATACTCCTGCTACCCGGTAGGTTCGGGGCGTCATTGCTCTTTCTGGATCGAGGAGCACCCACCCGCGCTGCTGCGAGAGCGCCAAGCCATGATGCGACACGAGGTCCGCCGGAACGCTAGGCGTTCCCCACCGCAGCAGGTATTCGGGGCTCGCGACAACGACGCGACGATTCTCGCCAAGCCGCACCGAAACAAGGCTTGAGTCCGCAAGATCGCCAAGTCGAACAGCTACGTCGATCCCTTCGTTTACAAGATCCACAACGCGGTCCGAAAGGTCCAGACTCACCGTAACGTCAGGATTGTCACGAAGAAATTCCATCACGACCGGCGCAACGTGGCGGCGTCCGAATCCTGCCGGAGCCGACACTCGAATATGACCGCTTGCCTTAATTCCACCCAGGCTGACGGATGCCTCAGCGTTGGCGAGATCATTGAGCACGCGCTGGCAGTCCTCCAGAAAAGCGGCTCCCTCGAAAGTTAGAGTTAGCCTCCTCGACGTACGCACCATTAGCTTCACCCCAAGCCGCGCCTCTAGTGCGTCAAGTCTCCGACTGACGACTGCCGGTGTGACACCCTCCATCGCCGCTGCTGCGCTCAAACTACCGCGCTGCACGGACGAGACGAAGGCTGAAATCTCCTTGAAACGATCCATTGTTGACCAAACCGCAAAGATGAATTGACCTTGGCGAGAATTCTAAACATTTCCAAAGACTAATAGACTTCGGTCGCAGCTTGCGCATTGACCTGCGCAGCGCCGCCTCTCGCCGGGGGGACGGGAGGCGGCGGCTGTTTTTTCGGGGGAAGCGATGCGGTACTCGGCCGTCCTGTTCGATGCTTATGGCACGCTGTTCGACGTTCATTCCGTCGTAGCGCTGGCCGACCAGCTCGCCACTGGGCGGGGGGCAGAGCTATCAACGCTCTGGCGCCAGAAGCAGATCGAGTACACCCAGCTAAGAACGCTGGCGGGGCGGTACAAGCCGTTTTGGGAAGTGACTCGGGATGGGCTGGATTTTGCCGTCGAGCGTCTCGACCTGGGGCTCACAAACCAGCAGCGCGATCGCCTGATGAATCAGTACGCATGCCTCGCAGCCTTCCCGGATGTAAAGCCGACGCTCAAGCGGCTGCGGGAACACGGGCTGACACTCGGCATCCTGTCGAACGGTACGTCGCAGATGCTCGATATCGCGCTAAAAAGCGCCGGCATCGCACCGCTACTCGACCACGTGCTGTCGGCCGACACCGTCGGCGCTTACAAGACATCGCCTACCGCCTACGCGCTTGGCACTTCGGCCCTGAAACGCCCGGCCAAAGAGATCCTGTTCGTTTCTTCGAACGGCTGGGACGCGGCCGGTGCCGGCTGGTTCGGGTTCAACACGTTCTGGTGCAACCGGACAGGACAACCGCGCGAACACCTAGATATCGCACCGAACGCGGAAGGGCGCTCACTCAGCGACCTACTTGAATACGTTGCCGGCAAGCAGGCCGGCAAGCAGTGAAGATTCCGATTTAGAAGACAAGGAGACAACCATGGCCCTTCAGTTGCCCGCTGGCATGCAAATCAACGCGCCTGTGACGCAGGCATTCGAGGCGATTCTCACGCCCGACGCGCTTGCGTTTGTCGCCAAACTGCACCGCTCGTTTGAAAGCCGCCGCCAACAACTGCTTGTTGCGCGCATCGAACGCACGAAACGGCTGGACGAAGGCGAGCACCCCGACTTCCTGCCCGAGACGCGGCACATCCGCGAAGGCAACTGGACGATTGCTCCAATTCCGAAGGCGCTTGAGTGTCGCCGGGTGGAGATCACTGGCCCGGTCGAGCGCAAGATGATCATCAACGCGCTGAACTCGGGAGCCGACAGTTACATGACGGACTTCGAGGATTCGAATTCGCCGGTTTGGGAGAACCAGATCCAGGGCCAGATCAACCTCTACGACGCAATCCGCCGCCAGATCGACTTCGACTCAAACGGCAAGCGCTATGCGCTCAAGGACAAAGTGGCCACGCTGGTGGTGCGGCCGCGCGGCTGGCATCTCGACGAAAAGCATGTGCTGGTGGACGGTCAGCGCGTCTCCGGCGGCATTTTCGACTTTGGCCTCTTCCTGTTTCACAACGCGAAGGAGCAGCTTGCCCGCGGCGCGGGGCCCTACTTCTATCTGCCGAAGATGGAGTCGCACCTGGAGGCCCGGTTGTGGAATGACATCTTCTGTCTTGCTCAGGATGAGCTCGGCATCCGGCGCGGCACCATCAAAGCCACCGTGTTGATCGAAACGATCCTCGCATCGTTCGAGATGGACGAGATCCTCTACGAATTGCGTGAGCACTCCGCCGGCCTGAACGCTGGGCGGTGGGACTACATCTTCTCCTGCATCAAGAAGTTCAAGGTCGACAAGAACTTCTGCCTCGCAGACCGCAGCAAGATCACCATGACGACGCCCTTCATGCGCGCCTACGCCCTGCTGCTGCTCAAGACCTGCCACCAACGCAACGCGCCAGCCATTGGCGGCATGTCCGCACTCATCCCGATCAAGAATGATCCGGAAAAGAACGCCATCGCGATGCAGGGCATCATCAATGACAAAAAGCGGGATGCGACGGACGGCTACGACGGTGGCTGGGTTGCGCACCCAGGGCTGGTCGAGGCAGCCATGGCGGAGTTCAAGGCCGTGCTGGGCGACAAACCCAACCAGATCGACAAGAAGCGCAACGACGTCAGCGTCGCCGCCGGTGACCTGCTCAACTTCCAGCCGGAAGCACCCATCACCGAAGCGGGCCTGCGCAACAACATCAACGTTGGCATCCACTACCTGGGCAGCTGGCTTGCCGGTAACGGCTGCGTGCCCATCCACAACCTGATGGAAGATGCCGCTACCGCCGAGATCTCACGCTCACAGGTGTGGCAATGGATCCGCTCGCCTAAGGGCGTGCTCGAAGACGGCCGCAAGGTCACAGCCGAGTTGGTGCGCAACCTCACGGCCGATGAACTTGGCAAAGTCTGCAAAGCGGTCAGCGCGCAAGGTGAAAACACCGCCACCTACGAGCGCGCCGCGCAGATCTTCGAGGACATGAGCACCCGCGTCGACTTCACCGAGTTCTTGACGCTGCCGTTGTACGAAGAGATGGCCTAAACAAAGAGCCCATCACTCAAGAGCTTGCAGGCACCGCAACGCCGCTGATACGGCGCCTGCAAGCGCGGACAGGGCACTCCTATGCGACCCACCGGCGCTGTGAGAGATTGATCACGCTCGACGTCGGTTCAATCCAAGCTCAACCTTATCCATACGGCATTATCTAGCCTTGTCACATCAAATTGGATAATCCATGACCACTTTCACCCGCCTCGCCGCGGCGCTGATTTTCAGCTGTCTTGCATCCACCGGGCACGCCGCCACGTCATCGTCAAACGACTTGCTTTTCGATATCGGAACGATAAATGGCCACCGCGTGTACCACGCGGACTACGCCATCTGGGCCACCGATGGGGGCGTTTTCAATCTGGATGGCGCAACTGTTTCAAGCAATTGGCCATGGGAAGGGCGCGCCCCTTTGCCCGGCGAGGACAATTACGATTTGTACGGAAAGAGCACGTTTTACGTGACCGCGTATAGCAAAACCGATGCTGGAAGCGATTTCAGCAGTATTGAGACGTACCACGTCAATTGGAATACGCCTACGGCGTTCACCTTCAACGTGAGAAACGCCGACCTCGTCGTTATCAACGCTGACGCCTTCAGCGACGGCACTCGTGCTCACGTCGCCGGTGCGTTTGGCGCCGGCATCACTCCGGCTGTACCGGAACCGGAAACCTACGCGATGATGCTGGCCGGATTGGGTGTCACCGCGCTGGCCGCTCGCCGGCGTCGTCAAGCAGCTTGATTCTCTGCACAGCAACAAAAATGGCGCCTGCGGGCGCCATTTTTGTTGTGTGGCTTGCCGCGCTAGAAACGCGCCGAGAACGACGCAGCCATCGCGGGCGCCGTCTTTACATCGTCTTTGGCGATGTCGTTGTCGCCGCTTCGATCCATGACCTTCAGGCGACCGCCGGTCATTGCGCCGCCGTAAAGGTCGAAACGCCAGCCGCCCTGGCCTCGATACGTAGCCTGCGCGAAGACCGGCATGTAGTCCGCTTCACCAACCCCCTCGCTGGCGACAGGATTGTCGTTCGCGAGCCTGAAACGGTAGGAGCGATAGGCAGCGCCGGCGCCCAGTTCCCACTGCGGCGAGAGCTGGTAGGACAGCATCAAGCCGGCCGGGCCCGAGGGGCTGACTTGCAGCGGGTTGGAGAGGCGCCAGTTTTCCGCCAGCTTCCAGTCGACGACGAAAAATGGGAAGAAGCGCGTTTCTTCGATGTTACGAAACACCGCAACGCCCAAACCAATGACCTTGTCTTGCGCAAAGCCCTTCATCACCATCCCGGTCATGCCGTAGGCGAGTGTCTTCGAGCTCGAGGCCCCTTCCTCGCCATTGCTCTCGATGCTGGGTGTCAGCGCAACGTTCCAGCCGCCATCCAGGCGCATTGAGTAAGGCACGCTGAGCGAGAAGCGGTTGGTTGCCTGCCACGGCGTCAAACCACCGAAGCCAACCGGCTTGTCGAACTGCCAGTTGTCGACGTCCACGCGCACCTGCACACCAAGCGATGAGGTTTGAGAGAGCCCCCAGTTCGCGCCGCCTGTGACGGTCAGGCCCGATAGGCCGACCGTACCGCCTTGCCCAAGATCGGTCTCGAAAATGTTGGTCCAAGCGGCAGTGAAGTTCATGGAAGCCGGTGCGGCACCAACAGGCGACGCAGCCAGCGCCAACGCGGCGCACACGACAAGGGGGCGCATTTGCATGACAGACAGGCTCCGAAAATGAGACGTGATCGCGGATCACACGGCGCCGGAGGATAGCATCGCCGTGCGCGATTGCGCGTGTCAGGGCGGCACCGTTTTGCCGCGACCGTGTCGTGGCAGAGCAGCTCGGCTATGCTTGCCCACTGCCATGCAGTCTGACATCGCGCATCGATGACCCTAAGTGCCCACCTCGGGAGCCTCGCCGCAGCGGCCCACATTGCGATCACCGCCGCGTTTGCGGTGCGCGCGCTGATGCAACGACACCCACCGTCGACGACGCTGGCTTGGTTGCTGCTGATACTCGGTGTCCCCTACTTTGGTGCCGTGATGTACCTGCTGATCGGCGAGCGCCAACTTGGCCGGCGACGCGGTAGCCACGCCCGCGCACTGATGCCCGTGCTCGAAGACTGGGTGCGCCAGCTACCCCCGGGCATGCTGAGCCCACACGACAATGGCGACCGTTGGTTCAGCATCCGGCGCACTGCCCAAGGCGCGGCAGGCCTACCCTCGACGATTGGCAATCGCCTGGAGCTTCGCAGCGACTCGTCGGCCATACTCCGCGCCATCGCTGGCGATATCAACGCTGCACGCCATACCGTGCTGATGGAGTTCTACATCTGGCACCCCGGCGGCGATGCCGACCTTGTTGCCGAAGCCCTGATCAATGCCGCTGCGCGAGGCGTCACCTGCCGCGTACTACTGGATGCGGTCGGCAGCGCGGCCTTCTTTCGCAGCCCCTGGCCAGCCCGACTCCGCGGCGCCGGCGTCACCGTGGTCGAGACCTTGTCCGTTGGCTTGCTACGTGCTGCGTTTGTTCGATTCGATCTGCGCCTGCACCGCAAGATCGTTGTGATCGACGGCACGATGGGCTGGACTGGCAGTCTGAACCTTGTCGATCCCGGCTGCTTCAAGCAAGACGCGGGCGTCGGCAAATGGGTCGACGCGATGGCGCGAATCGAAGGCCCAGTGGTTGAAATGCTCGCTGGCATCGTTCTGTGGGACTGGTGCATCGAAACAGGCGACGCAATCGCAAGCGTGGCACCGGGGTTGGCCAACGCAGTCGGCACGCGATTCGACGATGGCGCCGAGGTTCAGGTACTCCCGTCAGGCCCTGGGTTCGAAGGCGAAGGCGCCCAACGACTCTTCCTCGCCACGCTCTACGGCGCACGGGACGAAATCGTGCTGACCACGCCCTACTTCGTGCCCGACGAGCCGCTCTTCCTTGCCCTCGAGGCGGCTGCCCTGCGTGGCGTGCGGGTCACGGTCATCGTGCCGGCGCGGATCGATTCGATCCTGGTGCGCCATGCCAGTCGCTGGTTCTTTGAACCGCTTCTGGCGGCCGGCGTCCGCATCCTGCAATTCCATGGCGGGCTCCTGCATACCAAGAGCGTTACGGTCGACGGCAGTCTCTCGTTGTTTGGCACGACCAATCTCGACATTCGGAGCTTCCGCCTCAACTTCGAAGTCACGCTGGTCGTCTATGACCCGCACTTCACCCAGGCGCTACGCGCGCTGCAAGCTGAATATGAAAGCGGATCACGTGGCGTCGATCCGGAACGCTGGGCGCGCCGCAGCACCCGCGCTCGGCTTGCCGAGAACGCCGCACACCTTGCCAGCCCCCTGCTGTAGCGGACCGTCAGGCATGAGTGTCCGAACGCAGACAAAGGAGGCCATCGCTGCCAGGCCGCCCGTAGCAGAATGGCAGCATTGCATGCGGAAAGGCTTCAGCGATGAACACCCTGATCGTGAGTTTTGGCGACGGTCGCGATTACGAATTCCAGGTTGACGACAATGCGCTCGACGCGTTGGATGGCCGCGCACCACGCCAGTGGTTCGACCGCGAGTTCGTTGAACTCGAATGCACGCCGAGCAACCCGATGGGCAAGCTCCTGATCGTTGATCAGATCCTGAACGTCGCGAAATACGGTGGAGAGAGTCGCTTCGCGAACCACGACGAGTGGGCGCAGCGCTTTGCAGCGCACGCCTTGAAGGCGGTTGGGCGCCCACATGTTCGCGTGGATACGGCGGGCTGGGCGATCTCCTACTGAACGCTGGCGACCGGCTGCTTCGACCCGTGCCGTCGAACAACATGCCAAACGAAGGGAAGCAGCAGACCCACGCCGATCCAGCCATGCGCACTCACCAGCGCGTCGCGCAACGCACCGTCGGCGCCATACTGCGCAAACTCGCCTGACAGCCCCAAAGCAACCCACGCTGCGATCAACGTGATGCCCGCCCAGCGCAAGCGCCCGACCCGCCACATCGGCATCGCATGACGTGCGGAAATCGCGCCCAGCATCACCAGCGACCAACCCGCCAGCACGCCGTGGCATACCACTGACGCGTGCCGCCATTCAAGCAGCCAAGCGTCCGCGAACAGGCTGGCGGCTGGCGCGAACAGCGGCAGCCCCGAGGCACACAGCGTCACCAGTACAACGATGATCGCCGGGCGCCACGCGTGGTGCTGCAAACCCGGCGCCCCCATTCGTCTGTGCTGCATTCGGTTCGTCACTCCAGTTCAATCGCGGCAGCAGAATTCGCTGCCAGCAGCGGATGTCCCAGATCGCCGCTGACCAACACCACCTTGGTCAGCGCATCCGCAATCGCGCAGCGCGGCGCTCGGACCGCTACGCCGCCTGCCTTGAGCGAGAGATGCCTGCCGTCGCGACCGAGCACCGCAAGCCCCGCCTGCCCATGAAACGGGCCCTGCATCGCGTAGCGCACTGAACTGGCCAGTGCCTCGTCGCAAAGCGCCAGACTCGCCCCGGCTCGCTGCCAAGCTCCAACCGCCCGCAGCGCCACACTGCGTTCGCCGAGCACCGCTAAGTCGCCGCCCGCGTTCACGCACGCATGTCGTACCCCCGCTTGCCCCAAGCGAGCCAGCGCGGCATCAACGCCCGCACCCTTGGCGAAGCCGCCAAGATCGAGGCACACGCGGCGCCGGATGCGAATGTGGCCGGTATCAAGCCATTCCAACGCTTCACCCGCAGTACCACTCGGCACGTCGTCCGTCTCAAACAAGCGCGGGCGCAAACCCAGTTCGATGAGTTGTGCGCCAAGGTTGGCGTTGAAGCAGCCCCCGGAGGCCCGCTCCACCGCTACCACCTCACGCAACGACTCGTCCTGCCAAGGCAATAGGTCGATCTCGTCGCCCACTCGGGCCCGGTTGATACGAGCCAGCAGACTTGTCGGCAGGAAGAACGAGAACGCAGCCTCTATCCCTGAAAGCGCCGCGAAGGCTTCGTCAAGCAAGGACGGATTGGAGGTGCTGGCCTCAATTTCAACCAGCGTTCCCATCACCATCCGCGCCCGCCGCACCACTGCGCCGGGCGCTGTTGCATTCGCCGCATCAACCATGACGGCGACTATACCAAAGCAGGTCACACATGTAACAATGCGAACCATTCTCACTCGCACCACAGATTTCAACTGATGCAAAGAATGTACAGGTGGCCCCTCCCCCACCCATTGGCCGCGCGATACCTGCTCGCATGCGCGATGTGTGTGTCACTGCTCGGCTGCGGTGGCGGCGGAGATTCCGCGTCTGCCACCAGCGCACCGGGGCTACCCTCAGAAACGCTCAGCACGGTCGGCGAACTCGGGCGTCAGATCTTCCTAGACCCCTCATTGTCGGCCTCCGGCAAGATATCCTGCGCGACCTGCCATGACCCGTCAGCCGGGCACGCGGCACCAGGGTCTGGCAGTGGCAATATCGGCACGCCCGACGGCGGCACGCAACTCGATGTACAGGGCTTCCGGAAAGCGCCGTCGCTTCGCTATTTGCGTTTCGCTCCAGCATTCAACTTCGACGCCGAAGGCACGCCAAACGGTGGCTTCATGCGCGACGGCCGGTTTGGCAGTCTTGCCGAACAGGCAAGCAAACCGTTCTTCGAACCCCACGAGATGGCGCTGGCGGATAGCGCAGCGCTGGCAGCAAAGGCCCGCGTAGCACCCTGGGCAGCCGCTTTCCGCGCGCAGTTCGGCGAGGCCGTGTTTGACGACCCGGCGCGTGCGCTCGACCGCATCGCTTACGCGCTGGCGGAGTATCAGAAGGAAGACCCGGACTTTGCCCGCTTCGACAGCAAGTACGACGCCTTCCTGGCCGGCAAGACCAAGCTGAGCGACTCAGAAATGCGCGGGCTGGCGCTGTTCAACGATCCACGCAAGGGTAACTGTGCCGCATGCCACCCGGCCAGCACCCCGGCTAATGCGCCAGGGCCGTTGTTCACCGATTTCAGCTACGACAACCTTGGCGTGCCGCGCAATCCCAAGATCCGCGCAAACGCTGACCCGAACCGATTCGATCTGGGGCTTTGTGGTCCGTTCCGCGCCGACCTGACCGGGCGAACCGACCTGTGCGGTGCGTTCAAGGTGCCCACGCTGCGCAACGTGGCGCTCGGCGGGCCGTACTTCCACAACGGTCGATTTGAAACGTTGAAGGAGGCGCTGCGTTTCTACGTGCGCCGCGACACCAACCCGGAAGAGTGGTACCCGCGCTTGCCCGACGGCTCGATCGACAAGTTCGACGACCTGCCGGCGGCCTGGAAAGGCAACGTCAATACAACCGAGGCGCCGTACAACCGCAAACCGGGCGACGCGCCCGCGCTCAATGACGCGGAGATCGACGACCTCATCGCATTTCTGAACACGCTCAACGACGGCTGGCAACCAAAGTAAGCCCCGCCCCACGGAGAACCCAAGATGATGAAGAAAACCGCGCTGGCCGTAGCGCTGGCGGCCGCATTCGCGAGTGCGCCAGCGTTTGCCCAGGAAGACCTGCGCGCCGAAATGCGCGCGCTGCGCGAAGAAGTGCAACGGCTACGCGCCGAGCTTGATGCCGTGAAGGCTGCCGCACCCGCGGCCCGCAGCGCGCAGGTAGCAACGCCTATCGCCCCTGCTCCCGCTTCCGCACAAACCGCCGTGGCATCGTCCTCACCCACGTCACCTGCCGGGGCCACGGTGGCTGCCGCCGCGGAGCCGGCGGAGTCGGCTACACGCCTGTTCGGCTACGGCGAAATCAGCTTCAGCCGGCCGCAAGACGCCGCCCAGGCGCAGGCCACGGTGGGACGCGTGGTGCTCGGGCTCGGGCACCAATTCAACGAACGCACGAAGATCGTTACGGAGCTCGAAGTTGAAAACGCAGTCGTTTCGGCTGACGATCAGGGTGAAGTCGCGATCGAACAGGCGTACGTCGAGCATCAGATCAATGATGGCCTGGCGGTCAAGGCGGGTCTTTATCTGATCCCGCTGGGCTACCTGAACGAATCGCACGAGCCGCCCAACTACTTTGGCGTCAAGCGCAATTTCGTCGAGACCGCGATCATCCCGACCACCTGGCGAGAGATCGGCATTGGCCTCACGGGCAGCACGGACTTCGGCCTGCGCTGGGACGCTGGCGTCACGACGGGATTCGACCTCACGAAGTGGGACGCTACCGATGCCGAAGCGCTCGAATCGCCACTCGGCGCGGTCCATCAGGAAGGGCAATTCGCCAAGGCAGGCAATCTCGCGCTTTACGGTGCGCTGAACTACAACGGCCAGCCCGGGCTGAACGTTGGCGGCGGTGTATTCATCGGCGACGTCGCGCAAAAGCAACCCGATTTCGCCAGCCCGGACGCTCGTCTGACCTTGGCAGAGGCGCACGCACGATGGACTCCGGGCAACTGGGATCTCAGCGCGCTGTATGCGATCGGCAGCTTCTCAAACGTTGAACAATTCAACCTGACCCAGGTCGGCAACCCATATCCGGTGCCCAAGCGCTTTGATGGCTGGTATGCACAGGCCGGCTACAAGGCTTGGGCCCAGGGCGACTATGCTCTGCTGCCGTTCGTCCGCTACGAGCAATTCAATACCGCCCGCAAGTACGACGACGCCCTCGCTCAGTTCGGCTACGCAGCGCAACCGACAGAAGCCGTGGTCACCGCCGGTGCAAGCTTCAAGCTGCATCCGCAGGTGGTGCTGAAGGCGGATTACCAGTGGTTCCGTGAGAACAGCAGCCGCGACATGTTCAACCTCGGCATTGGCTTTGCGTACTGATGCAGCACCGTTGGCTATTCGCCGCCCTCGCGCTGACACCGGCCGCGATCGTGCTGCCGGTGCATGCGGTGGTGTACATGAGCGCCGAGCAGGCACGTGCTGCGCTGTTTCCGCAGGCAGCGCGCTTCGACGAGATCGCAATTGAGCTCACGCCCGCGCAGCAGCAAGTGCTCGACCAGGCGCTCGGCGTTGCAACCAAGCCGCGGCGCGTGCAGGGCTGGACCGCGCGCGACGGCGCGGGGAAGCTGATCGGCCAGATCCTGCTCGATGAGGTCATCGGCAAATACGAGCTGATCAGCTATGCCGTCGCGTTCGGCGCTGACGGTGCAATTCAGGCAGTAGAGGTGCTGGCGTACCGCGAATCGCATGGACAGGAGATCCGGCTACCCGCATGGCGCAAGCAGTTCGTCGGCAAGAAGACGCTCGACGAACTTCGCTTTGGCGAGCAAATCAAGAGCATCTCGGGCGCGACCCTGTCGTGCCGCCATGTCACAGAGGGCGTGCAGCGGCTGGCGACGATCCAGCGCACCGTGTTGGCGCCTCGCTAACGACCGCGCGGCGCGATCGCCTGCTCAGCGCTTTGCTGCATCCACCGCAAAGCGCTGCTGCAGGGCATCGCGCTTTCGCCGCAGCCAGCCTTTGAAGCCGCGCTTCTGGCGCCACTTTTCGTAGCGGAGCCAGCGTCGAACAAGATCATCTTCGGCATCCGCGAGGTCATGATTACCGTGCGCCCTGAGAGCATCCCGCAGTTCCTCATGTTCCGATTGACCTACCGGGCTGGTTAGCGAAACCGCGTGAATCAATGCAGCCGACAGCGGCGGCCCGTCGAATCCAGCCTGTGGGTCGGCATCACAAAGTAGAAGCCCGATACGGGTACGAATGCATTTCTCGCACACCCCGCAGTTCAGCGCCCCCTCCCGCGATGAAAAGCAGACACGCAGTCGGCTCACCGCATCGGTGTCTTTGGCAAGGACGGCCAGGCGCTTCAAACGCGAGAACTCGATGTAGGGCGAACGCCCCTGTACGGCCATCGAGCTCAAGTAGGGGTGTATCACCGGATGCGAGCCCCAAGGGTTCTGCACCATGTCGATCAAACGCTCGCCGCTGGTTCCCATGTGCACCTGTTCGACCACATCGGGAAACAACTGGGCAATGGCAGACAGTGCGAAGCCATTAAACGCGACACCCCAGAAGCCAGATCGCGGGTCAAGCTGGCGCAGATTCGTTTCAACCTGGACGCCCCGCACACCGCGAGAGGCAAGCCACGGTACCGCCGACGCAAGGAATTGCTCGTACGCGGGCCGGTCGTCGCGGGTACTCAGGTAGCCAAGGTCCAAACCAAACACAATGAAGGCATGGTCGATCCGGCCGGCGGCTCCGACCGGAAGCAGACTGTGATTGCGCAACAGGGTGAACGTCGCATCAACGCCGCCGGAGAAGAAGCTCGCAGTCGCTCGCCCGGGCGGTGCAACGCATGCCTCGACTGCACATTCGAGCGTCGGCAAGGTCCACGCACCCGACATATCACGGCACCAATGCTTGATGATCGCGAGTGCCGACGGAATGCCTTCAACGAGAACCGGGTCGAGGGGCAGCGTGCTCGCAATGCGCGTTTCACCGGCGGCCATCGCGGGCACCGCAGCAGCCAGCACGAAGGGCGCAGCGTGAAGACGCATCGGCAATCCGGTGCTCGGCACACGAAACTCGATCCGCTGCGGCGCACGACTCACGGACTCCCACTCCACCAGCGCGGACAGGCATTGCCAACCCTCGATCTGGCTCAGTTCGTATTCGCTGATCCGCATCCTGCTTTACTCCATTTGCGCCGAGACCCCGGCGTATTGTCCAGAACCGACTCGGTACCCCGGCCGCATGCTGGGTCACGCCGTCACACAGCGCGCGATGCCAACGTCACGAAAGAGACAAAAAACCCGGCACGAGGCCGGGTTTTCCAGTGACCTGCGCGAAGTCAGGCTGCCAGCGCGTCGCTGACGATCTGCTGCGCTTCTTTCACGATCAGTTGCAGGTGTTCGGCGCTGACGAAGCTCTCGGCATAGACCTTGTAGATGTCTTCGGTGCCCGAGGGGCGCGCGGCGAACCAGCCGTTGGCGGTGGTGACCTTCAGGCCGCCGATCGACGCACCATTGCCCGGCGCCTTGGTGAGCTTCGCGGTGATGGCGTCGCCCGCCAGCGTCGCAGCAGTCACGCGCTCGCCGGTGAGGCCCTTGAAGGCCGCCTTCTGGGCCGGCGTCGCGGCAGCATCGATACGGGTGTAGAACGGCGCGCCGTACCTGGCGGCCAGTTCCTGGTAATGCACGCCCGGGTCCTTACCGGTGACGGCGGTGATTTCCGCTGCCAGCAAGCCGAGGATGATGCCGTCCTTGTCGGTGGTCCACACCGAACCGTCGCGGCGCAGGAAGGATGCGCCAGCGCTCTCCTCGCCACCGAAGCAGAAGCTGCCGTCGAGCAAGCCACCCGAGAACCACTTGAAGCCGACCGGCACTTCGAGGAACTTGCGGCCAAGACCGTTCATGACGCGGTCGATCAGCGCGCTGGAGACGAGCGTCTTGCCGACTGCTGCGCTGGCCGGCCACTGCGGGCGGTGCGTCAGCAGGTAGTTGATCGCCACCGCCAGGTAGTGGTTCGGGTTCATCAGGCCGACGGACGGCGTGACGATGCCGTGGCGGTCGACGTCGGCGTCGTTGCCCCAGGCGATGTCGAACTTGTCCTTCAGCGCGACGAGGCTCGCCATCGCGTAGGGGCTGGAGCAGTCCATGCGGATCTTACCGTCATGGTCCAGGGTCATGAATGAGAAGGCCGGATCGACCGCCGGGTTCACGATCTCGATGTTCAGCCCGTAGGTGTCGGCGATCGGCTTCCAGTACGCGACGGCTGCGCCACCGAGCGGGTGCACACCAATCTTCAGGTTTGCCTTGCGGATCGCGTCGAAGTCGATGACCGCGCCCAGATCCTTCACGTAAGGCATGACGAAGTCTTCGGCCTTCGTGGTCGCGGCGGCTAGTGCCTCGGTGTAAGGCACGCGCTTCACGCCCTTGTTGCCCTCCGCCATCAGCGCATTCGCGCGCGCCTCGACCCAGCCGGTGATGTCGGTATCCGCCGGGCCGCCGTGCGGCGGGTTGTACTTGATGCCGCCGTCGACCGGCGGGTTGTGCGACGGCGTGATGACGATGCCGTCGGCACGCGGACCGGCGTTGTCGCGGTTGTACACGAGGATCGCGCGCGAGATCACCGGCGTCGGCGTGAAGCCATCGTCGGCCTGGATGCGGGTTTCCACACCATTTGCGGCCAGCACTTCGAGCGCGCTGATCTGCGCGGGGCCGGACAGCGCATGCGTGTCCTTGCCCAGGTACAGCGGGCCAGTGATGCCCGCCTGCGCGCGGTACTCGCAAACGGCTTGCGTGATCGCGAGGATATGCGCTTCGTTGAAGCTGCCGGCAAACGCATTGCCGCGATGGCCGCTGGTACCGAAGGCCACGCGCTGCGTCGGGTTGTTCACATCCGGCGTGATCGCCGTATAGGCAGCCAGCAGCGCGGGGATGTCAGTCAGGACGTCTTTGGGCGCCGGTTGACCGGCCAGGGGGTGTGCCATCTTCTTATCCTCGGGGAATGCAGGTGAAAACCTATCAAGTTTGCCGCAGATCGGGTGACAACGTCTTGACCTGAACGAACAGCCATTGCTGCAAACGGCAAGTCCGGTCAAGCATGCGCGCTTCGAGTCGCCATTGCCAACGCATCAATCGGTGGTGCGCAGCGCATCGAACTGCGCCGCAGCATGGTCGATGAAGGCGCGGACCTTGGGCGTGAGGTAGCGCGCGCTGGGAAATAGCGCGCTAACGGGCACCGGCGCGCGCGCCCAGCCCGGCAGCACGCGGCGAAGCGTACCGGCTGCCAGCGCATCATGGGCCACCATCAGCGGCAATTGCGCGATGCCCAAGCCCGCCTTCGCAGCATCCACCACCGAAAAGCTGTTATCCACCCGCAACCGTGGTTCCGCTTCAACGGTAACCACCTCGCCGCCGCGTTCGAGGCGCCAGCCTTGGCGCTGGTTTCCCCCGGCGAAGGCAAGCAGCGCATGACTGGCAAGTTCCTGGGGTGTCTCCGGCATCGCAGTACGAGCGAGATAGTCCGGGCTCGCGAACAGCCCGTAGCGCAGCTCCCCCAGTCGCCGTGCCGCCAGCCGTGAATCCGGCAACTCGCCGACGCGGATGGCGAGGTCAAAACCCTCGTGCACCAGGTCGACAAGGCGCCCTGTGTAATCGGCCTCGACCCGCACATCGGGAAAGCGCTGCAGGTAGCCAATCACCCAACGGCTGACCGCCAACATGCCGAACTCGACACCGCAGGTCAGCCGCAAGACGCCACGCGGCTCGCCGAGCATCTGTTGCGCGACACGCTCGGTGTCCTCCACCGCCGCGAGGATTCCAATCGCACGCTCGAAGATTTCGCGCCCGACTTCGGTGAGCGACAGGGAGCGCGTGGTGCGTTCGATCAAACGCACACCCAGTTTGCGTTCCAGGCCGGTCACCACGCGCGAGAGATGCGCCTTCTGTGTCCCGAGCAAGTCCGCTGCGCGGGTGAAGCTGCCCGATTGCACCACTTTGACGAAGGCAGCCAGTTCATTGAGTTCCATCGCAGCGCCTTTGTTGCCGAGAACGGCAACAGTATTTCTCATTACGCCGCATTTTTCACCGGCTGCTTCAAGCGAATACTCCACGGCGTGCAAGACCACTGGAGCCCCGCCATGAGCCTGATGAACACCAACCCGCTGAACCCCGAAGCCCGCAAGCGCGTCGCAATCGTCATCGCGAACCCGGCCGTCTCCACCACCACCGGCTGGCCGGTCGGCTTCTGGTGGAGCGAACTGACCCACCCCTACCTCGCCTTTACCGAAGCCGGCTATGAAGTCGAGATCTTCAGCCCGGCGGGCGGCGCCTGCGTCGCCGACGGCATGAGCGACCCGAATGACGCCAGCGGCTATTCGAAGACGGACCTGATCACGCAGGGCTTCCTGCATACACCCGAACTGGTGGCCTTGGTGGCGAACACCAGGCCGGTCAGCGAAATCGGCTTGGCGGCGTTCGACGCGATCGTCGTCGCCGGCGGCCAGGCGCCGATGTTCAACTTCGTCTCCGCGAGCGCGCTGCGGGAGAAGTTCGTCGCCTTCTACACGGCAGGCAAAGTCGCGGCGGCACTGTGCCATGGCACCGCGATCCTGAAGTACGCCCAGCTGCCCGACGGCACGCCACTTGTGCGCGGCAAGACGGTCACCGGCTTTGCCAATGTCGAAGAGGACTTCGCGGACAACGCGGTGTGGCAGTACGGCCTTCTGCCCCGCGGCACGCATGTGATGCCCTGGCGGATCGAGGACGCGTTGCGAGACCTCGGTGCGAACTATGTGCAGGCCGGCCTGTGGCGCAGCTTTGCGGTGCGCGACGGCAACCTCATCACCGGCCAGCAGAACTTCTCCGGCGCCGAAACAGCACGCCTCGTCATCGAAGCGCTCGGTCGCTAAGAACCAGGAAGGAGATCGCCATGAAAATCGCATTCATCGGATACGGCAATGTCGGCGCACCGCTCGCCGACCACCTGCAGCGCCTCGGCCACGAAGTCACGCTGGCCGCCAAGGACCCAGCTTCGGACAACGTGCGCAAGGCGCTCGAACGCAACCCGGCGCTGAAGGTTGCCGAGCCAGTCGCCGCGGTATCGGCGGCGGAGGTGGTGTTCCTCGCCACGCCGTTCCAGGCAAACGAAGCCGCCCTTGCCGCCGTGGCGCCGGCGCTTGCCGGCAAGGTGCTGGTCGACTGCACCAACCCGGTCGGCCCCGGCCTGCGCCATGGCCTGGGCAGCGAGCGGTCTGGCAGCGAGATGATCCAGGCGCGGGTGCCGGGCGCCCATGTCGTCAAAGCCTTCACGATCTACGGCTTCGAGAACTTCGAGAACAACGCCTACCCCGCCTACAACGTCAAACCGATGATGATGTACTGCGGGGCAGACGCGGGCGCGAAGCGCATCGTCGGCGACTTGATCGCAGCGCTGGGCTGGGATCCGCTCGACGTCGGTGGGCTGGAGCAAGCACTGCATCTGGAGCACATGACGCTGCTGTGGGTGCGCATGGTCCGCGTTGAAGGGCATTCGCCCAACATGGTCTGGGCGCAGCTCAAACGCTGACACGCTGGACATCGGCAGAGCCGGCAGCAACACTGCCGGCCTGTTCGCAAACCTCGCAGCGGGCACAACGATGGGCAAGAACCGACTCGAAGCCTTCAGCGATGGCGTACTCGCCATCATCCTCACGATCATGGTGCTGGAGCTCAAGGTGCCACATGGCGACCGGCTCGACGCCCTGCTCCCGCTGCTGCCGGCCTTCCTCAGCTATGTGCTGAGCTTCATCTACATCGGCATCTACTGGAACAACCATCACCACATGCTGCACGCGGTGAAGCGGGTCTCCGGCGGTGCCTTGTGGGCGAACCTGCACCTGCTGTTCTGGCTCTCGCTGTTGCCCTTTGTCACCGGCTGGATGGGCGAGAACCACTTCGCGCCGCTGCCGACTGCACTGTACGGCGGCGTGCTGCTGATGGCCGGCACCGCGTACTGGATCCTCGCTCACTGCCTGGTCGCTGGAGACGGGCCGGAGTCACTTCTGGCGCGCGCCATCGGCAAGGATCGCAAGGGCGCACTCTCTGTCGTGATCTACGCGATCGCGATGCCGCTCGCCTTCGTTCAGGAGTGGTTCGCGCAAACCTTGTATGTGGTCGTCGCCCTGATGTGGCTGGTGCCGGACACCCGTATCGAACGACATCTCAACGACGCCGATTGATGCGGGCGTTCAACGGCGCCCCGGCGCCTTGAGCACCCCAGTCGCCAGAGCAGTGCCCAACACGACGACGGCGCCACCAACGAGCATGCCGGCCTTGAGCGCTTCGCCAAGGAACACACTGCCCCACAGCACGCCGAAGAGCGGGATCAGGAAGGTTACTGTGACCGTCCGCGATGCGCCCACGTGCGTGACCAGCCGGAAGAACAACAAATAGGCGAGCGCGGTACAGCCGACACCGAGCGCCAAGACGGCCAGCCAAGCCAAACCGCCCGGCATCTGCGCCGGCCAGAACCAGTAAGCCAGCGGCGCCAGCACAATGGCGGAAATGATCTGCGAACCAGCGGCATTCACCAGCGCCGGCACGCCGCCGAGTTGGCGCTTCGTCAGGTTTGCCGCGAAACCGTACGAAAACGTGGCGACCAGCATCGCAACAATCGCCCAACCCGAACCGCCGGGTTTGAAGTCCGCCTTGTCCGCCGCCAGCATCAAGACGCCCGTGAACCCCACCGCCAGCCCCAGCATGCGTGAGGCGCCCAGCCTGTCACCCAACCAAAGCGCCCCGATCAGTGCGGCAAAGATCGGCACGGTGGCGTTCAGAATGGAAGCCAGCCCCGCAGTGATCGACAAGGTCGCCCACGCGATCAGCACGAACGGCAACGCAGAGTTGAAAACGCCCATCACCGCGATCGCGCCAGCATGCTCTCGCAAGACGGCCCCTTGGCCTCGCAGCAACAACAAAGGCGCAAGGCAGAGCGACGCAATCGCTACCCGCAGCCAGATCAGGGCCACAGCGCCAAAGGCCGGGGCCGCATAACGCATGAACAGAAACGAGCCGCCCCAGAGCGCGGCCAGCAGAACGAGTTCGAACAAGTGTTGGGGTTTCACTGCAGTCCTCTTTCCCGGGTCGCCTCGTGAGCGCCCGCTTTTTGAGTGTATTGAATCAATTCGACGCGGACGTCAGGCCGCCATTGCGCACGGCGTGCCTTCAGCTTCGAAAGCAAGCAACGTCTGTTTGCGCGGCAGACCACCGGCATAACCGGTCAGCGCCCCACCACACCCTACAAGGCGATGGCACGGCACGATGATGGTCAGCGGATTGCGGCCAGCGGCCGCCCCCACGGCGCGTGCCGCCGAGGGTTTGCCAAGCGCCTGCGCCACGCTGCCGTAGTTGCGGGTTTCGCCAAACGGAACACGGGCAATCTCATGCCACACGGCTTTCTGGAAATCCGTACCGCGAGGCGCCAGCGGCAGATCGAAATCCCGGCGCCGACCGGCAAACCATTCGTCCAATTGCGCCGCAGCATCACACAGCAGACTCGCCGTCGCGTCCTCACGCCAGTCTGGCTGGACGCCATCGAAATGGGCTTGCCCGACGAGCCAGGCGCCGGCCAGGCCAGCAGGCCCGCCCGCCAGGATCATGGCTCCGATGGGGGTAGCGTGCGGCATCCAGATCATGCTCATGGGTTTTCCCTTTTCGTAGGCGCGGGTTCCGACAAGCGCCGCCAAAGATGCAAGGTGGCGTAGCCGCGCCACGGGCGCCAGACCTCGGCTGCGGCATCCGCTTCGCGCACGCTGGCGACACCGAGCGACTTGATCAACGCAACGTCGCCGCTCGGCCATGCATCAGGCCAACCGAGCGCGCGCAGCGCGATGTATTGCGCAGTCCAGCGACCGATACCCGGCAAGGCTTCAAGCTTGGCCAGCGTCGCCGCCACATCGGCGGCCGGCCCAAGATCAAGCCGGCCGCTGGCGATTTCATTCGCCAGCGCGAGAATCGCGTGCGTCCGCTGACGCACGATGCCGAGGGACGCAATTTCCTCCACGCTCGCTTGCGCAATCCGCTGCGGCGCCGGGAATACGCGCCGGATGCCGGCAAATGGCGTGGCCACCTCATCGCCGAACGCTGCGACAAAGCGGCCCGCGATGGTGTGCGCCGCCTTCACCGTGACTTGCTGGCCCAGCACGGCCCGCACCGACATCTCGAAACCATCGAAAGCCCCGGGCACCCGCAAGCCGGGCGCATCGGCGGCCAGCGGCCCAAGCACGCGGGCAACTGCATCCGGCTCGCAAGCCAGGTCACACAGGCGGCGCACGCCTGCCAGCACTGCCTGCAACACACGCACCAGGCTGGGGGAAACCGTGGCCGCGACGGCATTGCGGCCGTCAGCCAGAGTCAGCGATAACCATCCGAGGTGAACGATGCCGCCTTGTTCGATGCGGACACTGCGACGGTAGATGCTGTCCTCGACCTCCTCGACCCCAGCAACACAGCGGCCGGCGAGAAAGCCCAACAGCCTGGGCCAATCAAACGGGGGACGGAACGCCAGTTCAAAGCGCAGGCCTTCACCGGACACCGGCGCCCCGCTTGCCCGTCGCAGATCCGATGGCGTCAGGCCGTAGTGGCTTTGGAACAAGGTGTTGAAGCGGCGCAAGCTGCCAAATCCCGCGGCCAATGCAACTTCAGTGATCGGGAGTGCGGTGTCCGCCAGCAAACGCTTGGCCATCAGCAAGCGTTGAGTCTGCGCGTACGCGACCGGCGTAACGCCGAACGTGTCGGCAAAGATGCGACGCAAGTGCCGGTCCGTGATCCCGAGCCGGGCCGCCAGCCCTTCGATCCCCTGATCGTCCAACTGCCCGGCCTCAATCCGCTGCGCCGCAGCCCACGCCAGGCGCGACGCCGAATCAATACCGGCTTGCCCCGGCGCCAGTTCCGGGCGGCAGCGCAAGCAGGGGCGGAAGCCGGCCGCTTCGGCCGCCGCCGGGTTCGCAAAGAACAGGCAATTGGCGGCCTTCGGCGTTCGTACGCGGCACACGGGCCGGCAGTAGACACCGGTGGACGTCACGCCAACGTAGAAACGGCCGTCGAAACGACTGTCCCGCGCGACGAGGGCCGCATAGTGGGCGTTGTGGCTGCCGGTGTTGTCGTCGCCGACTTGGCCGTCGATGTAAGAGCTGCGGTTCATGGGGCGGATTATCCGCCCCTCGCCGCCCACTGCTCGCCGTTTTCGGACCTGATATTCCGGCCGGTCGCGGCATGCAACACTCAGGTCATGCGGCGATACCTACGGTCAATGTGGCGGTGTAACCGTTCGCAGCATCGCCGGTCAGCGCGGCCATCTGGTACGTCGTGCCATCGCTGAAGACGTTGTCGGCAGCAAAGCTCGTCACCGAAGTGTTCTGGCCACGCGAGACATACAGCGTGGAGTTGTACACCGCCGTCGTATCCGCCAGGGGGAAGGCAATCTGCGAGGTGGCCGTTGCCGTCACCTGCAAGTTGTCGGCCAGATAGATCTGGAAATGCACATGCGTGATTCGCCCGGCATACCAACCCGGGTAGATCGTCGTGAACGTGACTTCGCCATTGGTGTCCGACACCTGGATGCCACGCAGGAACGTCTGCCCCAGCGTATTGCCGTTCGTGCTCGTGCTGTAGCCGGAATACACGCCGTCCTTGTCGCAATGCCAGACGTACACCGCTGCGTTGGCGATCGGTGCGCAGCTGCCATTGACGTTCACCAGTTTCAGCCGAAGCGTCAGGGGTACACCAGTCTTGCCTTCGGTGATGTCTTGCCGAACCATCGCCGCGTTGCTCAGGATTGCCAGCAAGGGATACAGGCCCTGCGTTTCCTGCGGAATGATCGCGCAAGCGCCCGCGCTACCGGCGCTGCCAGCGGCGCCGGCGGAGCCCGTCGTAGTTGTCGTGCTGGTCGTATCGGTGGCGCCTGTGCTGACCGTACTCGACGTCGCTGTTGTGCCCGTCTCCGACCCGCCACACCCCCACACCACCGCCGCCCCCAGCGAGCCGATCGCGCCGAGCAATCGGCGCCGTTCCGACACCGTTGCAGGCTCGTCGGTATTCTTGCTGTCCATCATCACGCTCTCCCCCTATGGTCAGTTCGCCCTGCGCGCTTGTCGCGCCGGCAAGGCTCAGCCTAACCAGCGCACGGCACCGCCGCCGTGACCCGACCATGCGTGGATGTTTCCCGATGTGAATCAAATGCAAACCGTGCGCCGGTTGGCACATACCGGGCCAACGCGCGATCATTGCGCCTCCACACGCCTCGTGAACCATGCAGGAGATTGCCCCATGAGCGGCCCCCAGAGCGGAATCCTCGCCCCACTGCCCCCAGCGGCCCGTTACCTGAGTTTTTCCTTACTGCAGGGCACCGACGCGCGTGCCGCGCTGCGTCGCCTGGCGGCCGAAGTCGACGGGGAGCGTTGTGTGCTGGGTATCGGCGCAACTCTGGCGAACGCCCTGGGCCGCCATATCGAAGGGCTGACAACATTCCCGAACTTCTCTGCGGCGGGTGTCGAACTCCCCGCCACGCCCGCCGCACTCTGGCTCTGGCTGCGCGGCGAAGACCGGGCCGCACTGCTGCAGCGCGAGCGTCACATCACAGCCCTGCTGGCAGACACCTTCGTGCTTGAACATTCGCTGGAGGCTTTCGTCCACGGTGGCGGGCGTGATCTGACCGGCTATGAGGATGGCACCGAAAACCCGCAAGGCGACGCTGCTGTCGCCGCTGCCATCGTCGCGGAAGATGTGCCGACACTCGCCGGCTCATCCTTCGTCGCGGTCCAGCAGTGGCTGCACGATTTCAAGCGCTTCGAAGCAATGCCGAAATCGATGCAGGACAACGTGATCGGGCGGGAACGTGAATCGAATGAAGAACTCGACGACGCACCGGATTGCGCGCATGTGAAGCGCACCGCGCAGGAGAGCTTCTCACCGGAGGCCTTCGTGCTTCGGCGCTCGATGGCGTGGATTGAGGGCGATCGCGGCGGTTTGCAGTTCGTCGCCTTCGGCGCTTCGTTTGCGGCTTTTGAGGCGCAGCTCAGGCGCATGTGCGGCGCCGAGGACGGCATCGTCGACGGCCTGTTCCGCTTTACCCGCCCTCTCACCGGCGCCTACTTCTGGTGCCCGCCCATGCGGGCCGGCGCACCGGACCTCCGCCTGCTGGGCGTCTAACGCCTTGACCCCTGCGCCGGCTCAGGCCGGCGCAACCACCATCGCGCGGGCGACGACCGACTCTACGGCCAGCTCGGTGTGGTCGCACTGAATGATCGTCAGCGGACGTTGCTGCAACACGCTGAGCGCCTGTCCGACGGCAATGCCATAGGCGAGGAACTGGTCCTGCAGCAGGGTATCCAGCGTGGCATCGAAGCCACGGAATCGGACGGTGGCACCGGGGGTGGCGTCGGCTAGACGCATTTCGTTGGGGCTCATCGCGGCTTACCAGAAGTGCTTCAGGATCATGTTGAAGATGCCGCCGACCAGGAAGGCTGTCGGCATGATCAGGCCCAGCATCGCGGCGGCGATCTTGCCGCCCTGCTCCTTGATGACGATCATCACGCTGGCAATGCACGGTACGAAGAGGGTGATCGTGATCATGCCGACCACCGTCTGCAGCGGCGACAACTGGTGGCCAAGCGCGAACAGGCCGGTGGCGCCGAAGTCGCGCCGCAGGAAGCCCATCACGAACGCCGCGCTCGCCTCCTTCGGCAAGCCGAGCCAGCCGGTCACCAGCGGCTCGCCCTTCTCGATGATCCACGGCAGCGCGCCCACGCGATCCAGCACGAACATCAGCAGCGTGCCGAACAGGAAGAGCGGGATCACTTCAACGAGATACCACTTCAGGCGGCCCGCGGTCTTCTTCATCACGTTGCCGATCACCGGCAAGCGCATCGGCGGCATCTCGGTGACCAGCGGAATGCGGCGGCCCGGGATCAGCTTCGCCGCGAGCCAGCCGGAGGTCAGCAGAATCAGCACGACCGAGCTGAGCCAGATCAGCGTGGCCGAGAAGGAAATGCCCGACAGCATGCCCATCACCACGCCCAGTTGTGCCGAGCACGGAATCGCCAGCGCGAGCAGGAAGGTCGAGATCACGCGCTCGCGTTTGGTGTGCAGGATGCGCGTCGTAAGCGTCGCCATCGTCACGCAGCCAAGCCCCAGCACCATCGGCAGCACCGCGCGGCCATTCAGGCCGATCAGCGAGAACGCGCGGTTCGCCAGCACCGACAGGCGCGAGAAGTAACCCGAATCTTCCAGCACCCCGAAGGCCAGGAAGAAGGTTGTCACGATCGGCAGGATCAAGGCGAGCGCGTAAGTCATGCCCATGGTCCACAGCCCGTACTGCCCGACCATCAGGTCGGCAACCCATTGCCACGGCACATGCGCCCGAACGAAACCTTCCATCGCCGGGTTCAGGATTTCACCGAACAGATTCTTCTCGGTCAGACCGACCAGGAAGCTCGCGCCGAACACGCCCACGAACTCATACACCGCGAACAGCACCAGCAACAGAATCGGCAAGCCCCAGATGCGATGCACCGCAAGCCGCCCGAGCCGCGTCGAGAGCAGCTTGGCTTTCGGCACTTCCTTCCGCAGATAAGCGCCAGCAAGGCGATCAGCCTCCGCCGCGCGAGCCTGCGCCAAAGCGGTGGACAGGGGTTCGGGACTGGCCGATTCGGCGGCCTCGCGCAAAGCGATCAACTGTTGCGCCTCGGCCCCCAGATGTGCGGCGAGCCAGCGTTCGACTTCGGCATCACGGCCGAGGAACAGCACCGCGAGGCCACGTGGCGCCAGCGGGGTCTTCGGTAGCCGGGCGGTGATCCAGTCCGCCGCCTGCATCACGACCGCTTCCACCGCATCCGGGTAGCGGAAGCGATGCGCCGGCCCTTGGCTGGCGTACGCATGCTTGAGCGCTTCCGGCAGGCGCTGCAGGCCTTCGCCGCTGGTGGCAACCGTTTCAATCACCGGCGCGCCAATCGCTTTCGAGAGGCCCTGCAAATCGACGCCAACGCCGCGCGCCCGCGCCTCGTCCGCCATGTTGAGCGCCAACACCCAGGGCAAGCCCAGGTCGGCAAAAACGAGCGACAGCGCCAGCGTGCGGCGCAGGTTCTTCGCGTCACCCACCTGCACCAGCGCACGCAGATTTTCGTGCAGCAACGCGCGCATCGTCGCGTGCTCGTCGTCCGAGCGGGCCGGCAGGGCCAGGACCCCGGGCGTATCCAGCACTTCGGCGCCACGTTCGAAACGGGCCGAGGCGCGTGACACATCGACCGTCGTCCCCGGGTAGTTCGACACGTTCACATAAGTGCCGGTCAACCGGTGGAACACCACCGACTTGCCGACGTTCGGGTTGCCAACAAGGGCGAAGACCCCTGGTGTGGCGCCGTCTGCCGCCGAGGCGGCCTGACGGTCCAGCGTGGCCGTGTCGTTGGTGCAATGTGTCATGTACGCTACCTGCAGAATCGGGTGGATCAGCCGTGGCGGCGTTTCGGAGTAGAACGCCAACGCGAATCGTTATCAATTATATATCGCCTGCACCCACATGCAGGATTGTTTTGTATCAAGCACTTGCCGATGCCAACACCACAAACACGTACTGCACTGATCGCCGGAGCGACGGGCCTGGTTGGCCGCGAGCTGCTCGCAATGCTGCTCGCATCGCCCGAATATGGCCGCGTGGTCGCGCTGGTGCGGCGCCCCACCGGCTTGCAGCATGCGAAGTTGCACGAGCAGATCGTCGATTTTTCTGCCCTGCCGTCGGATACGCCAGACCTGCGGGCGGACGACGTTTTCTGTTGTCTCGGTACAACGATCCGCGTAGCCGGCTCGCAGGCCGCCTTTCGCGCCGTCGATCACGACTATCCGCTCGCACTCGGCCTACTCGCAAGAAAAATGGGGGCGCAGCACTTCCTGCTGATATCGGCGCTTGGCGCCGATGCGGCGTCCAAAGTGTTCTACAACCGAACCAAGGGCGAGACGGAGCGCGATCTCGCGAACCTTCGCCTGCCTGCGTTGTGGTGCATGCGGCCGTCCCTGCTTGATGGCCATCGCGCCGAATCCCGCCCGGGTGAACGAGTGGCGCTGGTATTCGGTCGCGCCGTCGCGCCTTTGATGCTGGGGCCGCTACGGCGCTATCGCCCCATCAGCACCGTGGCTGTTGCGCGCGCAATGCTGCGCTGCGCGCTCGGCGAGGGGCCGGCGCCGGGCGCGGTGGAATCGGAAGAGATCGCGCGTCTGGGTGAAGCCTAGTCCAGCGTCAACACCGCGCCGGCCACCGGCGTCTCCGCAGTGATGCCATAGCGCGCATGGACGGCCGCAGCCAAGCCGGCGCGCGCCGGGTCCTCTCCGTGCGTCAGCACCACGCGCGGATGCCCGGCGGCCAGCGGGGCCAGCCAGTCGAGCAGGCCTTCGCGGTCAGCGTGGGCAGAGAAGCCTTCGAGCTGTACCACTTCAGCACGCACCGCGATCGTCTCGCCGAAGATCTCGACCTCGCGCGCGCCTTCAGCGAGTTGTCGGCCGAGGGTGCCGGGCGCCATGTAGCCGGGCAGGATCACGAGGACATCCTCGCGCCACAGGTTATGGCGCAGGTGGTGCAGCACGCGGCCCCCTTCGCACATGCCCGCCGCGCTCATGATCATGCAGAACTCGCCGCTGACATTCAGCAAGCGCGATTCGGCCGACGAATCAACGACCCGCAGCGTGTCCGGCAACTGGCCTCGACGTCCGAGCCGTTTGGCCTCCAGATCATGCAGTTCGCCGTGGCGGGCGTAGATCGCGCCGGCACGCGCAGCCATCGGGCTGTCGAGGAACACCGGGAACGCCGGCACGATGCCATCACGGAACGCGTGCGCCAGCTCGTACAGCAGTACCTGGGTGCGCCCTACCGCGAAGGCCGGCACGATCATGCGCCGGTGCTCGGCCACGGCCCGGCGCAATAGTGCGTGGAAGCTCGCCAGCGTATCGGCACGCGGCGGCCGGCTGCGGTCGCCGTAGGTGGATTCGAGGAACACGACATCGGCTCGCGGCGGCGTTTCGGGGTCACGCAGAATCGGCGCATCGCGCGTGCCAAGATCGCCGGAGAACACCACCGTCAGCGGCGGCTTGCCTTCCCGCGCGATCTGCATCTCAACGCTGGATGAGCCAAGGATGTGACCGGCGTCGAAGAAGCGGATCGCCACGCCCGGCGCGATTTCCCGCTGTTCGCCGTAGGGCAACGCAACGAATCGGCGGACCAGGCTCTCGACGTCGTCCACCGTGTAGAGCGGGCTTTGCTCGCGCCGCCCGGCACGCCGCAGCTTGCGGTTGGCGCGACTGGTGTCTTCCTCGGCGATCTTGGCCGAGTCAAGCAGCAGCACCTCAGCCAGTTCGAGCGTGGCCGGCGTGCCGTAGAGCGGCGCCCGCGAGCCGTGCGCAGTGAGCAATGGCAGGCGGCCGGAGTGGTCGACATGGGCATGCGTCAGCACGCCCGCGACCAGTCGCTTGGGTTCCACCGGCTCGATCACGCGGTTGCGGCCTTCGATGTCACGTCCGCCCTGGAACATGCCGAAATCGACCAGCACCCGCGCCTGTTCGGTCTCAAGCCAGTACCCCGAACCAGTCACCTCACCGACTGCACCGCAAAACCGTACGCTGACCATCGCACTGCCCCCCGGCTCGCGCCCCAGCCTCAGCGCTGGGCGCCTGCATGCCGAATTGTCCGCCCGCCAGAGGCACGACTCAAGCCGACAGGAGCAATCGCCCCACGCAGCCGAAACTCGGGCTATTGGCCAAATCCCCCGGCGTCACCGTCGCAGGATTGGGCCATGGATCCTCGATCGCCGCGCGGCTGGTCAGCGCGCGCGTTGCACTCGGCGCCCGAAGGTGGCGGATCCGTTCGGCCTGCGCCGCAATGTCGGCATCCCGCTTCCCTGCAGCGGGCGCCATTGCGCGCGTCTGCAGCCCCTGCCCTTCGCCGGCCGTGGGCGCCGGTGGCAATGCCCGGTTCGGCGAGTGATGACGCGCCTCTTCGTACTCCTTCAACAAAGCGAGCCAGTCGATATGCGGGAACGGAACAGGCGGTTGGTCGACCACCTCGATCTGCGGCCGCAGGCGCCCGGCAGGCACCGTGGCCGCTTCCGCAAAGCTGCGGTAGACGAACTCGCTGCACACCATGCGCCCCGGATCCGTTTGGATGACATGATCCAGCGCGACACGCAGAAGCCACTTCGCCGGCTCGGGCCAATCAAGCTTGCTGCGCAGCGCACACACAACGCCCAGTTCGAACAACTCGTCGAGCGGGTACGGCGCGCCAATGAAACCGTCGACCTTCGCCTGCAGCGCGCTCAGCGCCGCCGGGTCCAGACTTGCATTGCGGCCACCGAAGCGCAGCACATCGATCACGGAGAAATCCGTGCTGTCCACTGCACGGTCGGCGAGCCCGGTCTTGCGCACCCCCACCGACACTGCTTCAGCCACCGTCTGCACGTCAAACACCAATGCGGCGTGGCTGTAGCCTGAATCGCTCGCCCATGCGATCAGTTTGGAGATTTCGCCGCGCCCCATGTGAAGCAGCACATCGCCGGGGCGAACGGCAGTTAGTTCGATCGGGTCAGGCAAGGGACTCTCCTTCAGCAGCCAGCATTGGTGGCGCAACAAGTGGGGAAAGCGGCGCCAAGGCGACACGATTGCGGCCGTCGCGCTTTGCGGCATAGAGCGCCGCATCGGCCCGCGCAATCAGGTCCTCGGCGGACAATGCGTCGCTGCTGCTGCTGGCAACGCCGACGCTGCAGCTCATCGCAATCGTTTGCTGCCACGCGCAGACCGGTTCAGCGGCCACCGCAGCTCGGATCTGCTCGGCGATCGTGCCGGCAACGGGCGCAGCAGCGCCTTGCAGCACGACGAGGAACTCCTCGCCACCGTATCGCCCCAGGGCATCCGTACGACGCAGCACGCTGCCAACGCGTTTGCACGCTTCGCGCAGGCATGCGTCACCGGCCAGGTGTCCGTGGGTATCGTTGATCCGCTTGAAATGGTCCAGATCGATGAACAGCACCGACACGGGCTCGCCTGTCTCGCGAAACGCAATGCGGGCAGCGTCAAGCCGTTCGAGAATCGAACGCCGGTTCAATGCGCCGGTCAGCGCGTCGATCTGGGCTCGTCGCTGCGCTTCACGCAAGGCGTGCCGCATCTCGCGAACGCGGTCGGCTAGCCCCAACGCGAGCATCACGCCAGCCACCACCATTGAGAGCGGGAACCCGTAGTACAGCAGCGGCCCCGTCTCGGTACCCAGCAGGAAGCTTGCTGTGCGGGCAAAGGTGAAGCCCTGCATCATCATCCAGGCGAGCAGGAAGAAGGCCGCCGCACGACTGCCGCTACGCCAGCCGAGGAAGCCCGCCGCCAACACCATCGCAGTCCCGGCCATGACCGTCAGGTTACCCAGCGCCACCAGCACGACCATGCCCGAAGGTGGCACCAGTGGCACGGCGATCAACAACAGGACGTAAGCCCACTGCAGCGCGGCGAAGCTGCGATCAAGCCTTGGCGCGATGCGCCCGATATCCACCATCCGGCGCGCGAACATCGATGCGCAGAGCGCACCGAGCCCTGCGAACAGATTGACGAGCCGGCCACCAATCGGCAGCAATGCATCCATGCCAGGCAGCGACAGACCTTCGCCAAAGACCATTGCAACGTAGAAGCCCTGGCATGCGACCACCGACGAGAACAGCAGGAAGAGGGATTCGCGCAGCATCAGCCACACACAAACACCACACAGCGCAAGCGTCAGCAAGGCACCGAAGGTACCGATCGCCAGCCGCACATGGGTCAGCGATGCGGCCTCGGCTGCGTCACGCGTCTCGATCGAAAGGACCGGGCGCATCTGGGTCGGCTCGCCGCCAGGCTCCGCCAGCAAGTAGATCGGCACACCCACGCGCGGAGCCACGAGAGGAAAGATCATCAGACCGCGCGTCAGGTGCGCGGGGTAATCAGCTCGCAGTGCCCCCAGCTTAGTGGCGGCGGAACCGTCGCCAGGAAAGACCGTCAGCACCTGAAAGCGCGTCTGTCGAACAACGAGCGCTGGCGACGCATCGGTCGGCCAATCCTGCATTGGCACAACGCGGAACCAGGTTGGTCGATCGAGATCTCGCAACGCGGTGGTATCGGCCAAGGCAAAGCGATCGTCGAGCTTGCCGGCACGTATCGTTGCTTCTGACGCAGCCAGGTCCGGCGGCAAACGTTCAAGGCGAAATGCCAAACCTGCCGCATCGGCAATCATGGGGCACAACCAGCACACCAAGCACAGCAGGCGGAACAGGCACGACATTGCTGAGACACCGGATAGACCAACGCCAAAGTCTAGGCGAGCGCAAGGTGTCCACACCCCTGTTGGCGCAAAAGATCCTCAGGCTTCGGGGCCCCGGTGATGAAGATGCCGCTTGCCGGCTTTGTTCGGATGACGTGCCGGCTCTGCATGGCGCTCGCCCACCAGCGCGCGACGCGGCGATTCGCGAGCAAGTCGCACGCAGGTGGCGATGACACCCGCAAGTGGCGGCGGAATGCTGGCGGGGCCGCGGATTGCAACTTCCGCGAGAATCGCGAAGGCGAGGCCCGGCTTGGAGTGCCGGCCGATCGCGCGATCAATCACCTTGTGCGGTGTGCCAGACGCAGTCGGCGGAGCGCCCGCGGCGTGGCGGTAAACCGAGTCAAAGCCGTGGCTCCAGAAGCAGTGCTCGATGTCCTTCTCATGCAGCAAGGTCAGCCGCTCGGCGAGCGGATCGCTGCCGAGGTGGCGGCGCGCCGCTTCGCCGTAGGCCAACCCGGAGCGGTCGCCATCAGCGAGCACATGCCACTGAATACGAAGCGCCTGCGCCATCTTGATCAACGGGTCGAGGCCGCATTGCGCGAATTCGACACAGGCGATGCCCTCTTGCGCGAAGTCGTAGCCCAAGAAGCGCGCCAGTTCCGATAACACCCAGAACTCGGTTTCGCCTTCGACGAGCAACCAGCAGCGCGCGAAACTGGCCACCCCGTTGCGCACCCGCAAGTGGTAGCCGAACTTGCGCAGCTCTTCCGGCTTGAAGCGGCTGGTGTCGACCTGGAAGGCACCGACCTCGCCTCCGTGTCGCACAAGGCGCCGCTGTGCGCCCAGCGGGGCCGCCGCAAGCAGCTCGCCCGACTGGGTCGTCACGACTTTCTGCAGGCGGATCGGTTCAAGCAGGCTCCATAGCGCAGCGAGCGTCATCGGGTGCAGATGGGCTTCCGGGTCTTCGATCACCAGCAAGGGGCGGGAATCCGGCGCGAAGGTACCGGCGCCCTCGCGCACCAGCGCCGCCGCGATCAGCAGCATGGCAATCTTGCGTGATGCGGTACCGGCCACTGGCACGCTACGCATCGGCGCCTCGCCCGGGGGCAAATCCCCGATCACCGCGGCCAGATGTTCGCGCGAAGGCCCCTCCTCCACGCCAAGGCCTGGCACGCTGCGCAGCAGCAACTGACGTGCTGCCTGATAGCCGGCGTTGAGGTCATGTTCCGACGCCGCCGAGGCGCCCGCCTCCAGCGCTGCCCAGTAATGACTGACCGCCAGCGCAAGCCGGTCCAGCTCGTTCGATCCGTTGGCGCGCGCCGCCAGCGCCGCCCCAACCCCCAGCATGCGGCTGCTGCGGGCCTGGATCAGCGGACACAGGCGACGCACGGCACTGACCAATCCGGCATCCGCCGCCCGCTCGGCACCTTGCGGCGAGCGCACGACCCAGTGTTGCCGCAGTGTCACTGCGTGAACCCGCAAACCCAGCGAAAAGCCGCGGCAGGTGCGCGACACCCAGCCGGCCGCGTCCCGCAGTGGCGCGCAGGAGGCTGACTCCCACTCGCCGGGTTCGCGCTCGGCAAACTGCAGATCGATGGCGATTGCGGCCGGGTGGGCCGCCTCGCGGGAAGGGGTTTGGTGAATGTCGCTGTCGCGGAAGACCGGGGCGCCATCCGGCCAGGGCCCGAGTACCGCGGCAAGGGCATCAAGGATTGCCGTCTTGCCGACGTCGTTCTCGCCGATCAGGACTGTGCTTGCGTTAAGGGCTATGCGCACCCGCCCGATCACGCGGAAGTTCTCGATCCGGATCTCGCTGAGCCACATGTGCCGATCTCCACGCCAGCAGTGCCGACGCTGCAGATGCAGGCGCCCCTGCGCCGCCCGTCGCTATCCTGAACCGCGCGTCAGTGCGCGTCCAGCAGCGCGGCAAGTGGCGCTCAGGCCTCCCGCACCTCGGCGCGCAGAGCCACATAACGCGCAAAATCGCCCAGCAGCAGCGCCACAAGCTGCGGGTCGAAACGTTTGCCGGCCTGTTCCTGCAAGTAGGTGCGGATCTGCTCGTCGGACCAGCGGACGCGATACGGGCGATCGCTTGCGAGCGAGTCAAAGGCATCGGCCAGCGACACGACACGCGCAACCAGCGGAATTGCATCACCTGCAAGGCCGGACGGGTAGCCGCTGCCGTCCCAGTGCTCGTGGTGCCCGCGCGCGATCGTGGCCGCGATCTGCATGACTTCGCGGCGCGAGCGGGCAAGCAACTCGGCGCCGAGTTCTGTATGCGCCTTCATCGCCGCCCATTCGTCGGGATCCAGCGCACCGGCCTTCAACAGAATGCTGTCAGCCACCGCCACCTTGCCAACATCGTGCAGCGGCGCGGCAAGCAGGATCAATCGTGCCGTGGCCTCATCGACGCCGGCTGCGCGCGCGAGCGCCTGGCTGACACGGGCAACACGCTGCACATGCGCTGCGGACGAGGTACCGAGCTGCTCAACCGCGTCGCCAAGCATGCCTACCACCTCGCCTTGCGTGGCCTGCATCTCCTCCATCACCGACAGGTTCTCGAAGGTCAGCGACACGTTGATCGCGTAGAGCTCAAGCAACTCGCGCTCATGCGACGCGATCGGATGAGTCAGCTCGACGTAGAGCAAATTCTCTTGGCCGCTGAAGCTGCGGTGGTACAGCACGTAATCCTTGTCGCCGTGGAGGCTTTCCTTTCGGGTCAAGGCTTCCTGGAAGCGCGCCGCAATCGCCGGTGGCAGCGAATCGAGCGCCCCCTGATCGGCGAACTGCACCAGAGACCCACTCGCCGCCAGCGTGCGGGCCGAGCGGCCACCTGCCGCCTGCGCCGGCAGGACGAGGCAGTAGATGGCGGTATCCCGCAGGCCGAGTAGTTCGGTCAGCTGGCCGAGCACGGCAGACGCAAATTCGCGCAGGCTGCCTGTACGCAGGATGTCCGACGTCGCAAGAATCACGCGCCGCATGCCATCGCGCTGGCGCTGGAGTGCAGTGATGTCGCGATAGGCGCGCAGACCGGAGTACAGCAGCGTGCGCAGCTTCTGTGCCGTGAGTTCGGTCTTTTCCTTGTAATCGTCGATGTCGTAATCGCGGATCACGCGATCCACCGGCGCATGGCCCGGCTGGCCGGTGCGCAGGTAGACGCGCGTCGTGTGGTTGTCGCAACCGGATCGAATGAACTCCACCAGCCGCAGGCCGGCGTCTTCGGTCTCCATCACCACGTCGATCAGGGCGACGGCGATATCCGGTTCGCGCTCGAAAATCTCGCGCCCCGCCTCACCGCTGTGTGCCGACAGGATCTGCACGCGCCGGCCAAGGAACTCGAAACCGGTCAGCGCAAGCCGGGTGACCGCGATGACCTCAGGGTCGTCATCGACGACCAGCATCTTCCAGGGCGGTATCGATGGCGAAGGCACATCGCTGCCAGGCAGCGGCGGCTCATCGTCGGCGAACAGTAATTCCATTGCGGGGGGCTCCGGTCGGTCCGTGCCGCGCGCAAACGCAACGGCACCTCCTACCTATTACGGCAAAGATTCAGGTGTCTGAAGTCGCGTCGGCGATGATCAGGAGGCCGGCACGCAGGCCGGGTTTCACGGCGGGGTTGGGGAACACGATCAGCTCGCCGGGTTCGGCGTGCCATTGCTGCGAGCCGTCTTCGGCTATCAATGCGCCAGCGGCAAAGCCGGTGAAGTTGGCCGCATCAGGCGGCAGCATCATCTGAAAGGCATCGCTCTGTTTGATCAGCTCGCGGCTGACACGAAACACATGCGGTGCGGTTTCGCTAGGCGGCAACGGGTCGGCCGCGATCAGTGCGCGCAACGCACGATCGACGGCCGCGAACTCGCCGGATACGCCACCGCCCAGGCGCCGCACGCGGCCAAGCTCGAAGGTGTAGGCCTCGCAGCCATGCACCCTGGCGCTGCGCGCGCTGAAGGTCGGCGCCTTTACCCCAGTCAGCAATACTGCTTCAATGCCACAGGCTGCAAGCAGCGTGCGCGGTTCATGCCCGAGCGGACCTTCGCTCTCGCGCGGGGCGATCGCAAAGCAGGCATAGCGCGAATCCCGGATCGCGCTATGCAAATCGAGGTGCACGGCCGCAGGGTTCCGCGCACAGAACCTGTCGATGGCCGCAATCAGCGCTGCGGCGCGCGGCGCCTCACACGACGCCGACACGGTGGCGCCGCCAAACAGCCGATTGAGATCATCATCGATATAGCGGCGTGCGGCGCGCAAGGCCTGCAGGTTGCCGAACACCAGCAGCAGCGGTATCCGCGGCGCCAACGCCCCGGCGCACAGCGCAGACACGATGCCGCACAGCACTTCGACCGGCGCTGTTTCGTCCCCATGGATGCCGGCCGACACAATTAACGGCCTGCCGGGCCATGCGTTCGCCGGCGTCACCTGCCAGACAGCAGGCGCCAGGCGCTCTACGGTTGCCCCTCCGGGCAAACGCGCGGGCAATTGTGCGTCGTCGCTGGCGAGCAGCTCGGCAAGCAGGTCCATGTCAGGCAAGCTGGAACGGGTAGACCGAGCCGATCCCGAGAATGCGCGTCAGCTCGTCCAGCGCGGTTCGGCACTCGGCCAGCAGTTGCGGGTCCGCGAGGTCTGCCACAGCCAGGCGATCGCGGTAATGGCGCACGACCCAGTCGGACAAGCGCGAGTAAAGGGCGTCGTTCATCCACACGCCGGGCGTCACGGCGGCGTGTTCCGATTCGTTGAGCACCACGCGCAGGCGCAGGCAGGCGGGGCCGCCGCCATTCTTCATCGATTGCTTGAGATCGAACACCGCGACTTCGGCAATCGGCCCATTCGCGGCAAGCAGACCTTCGAGGTATGCCCACACCCGCTCGTTGCGGCGGCATTCGTCCGGCACCACCAGCAGCATGCGGCCATCGGGGCGCGACAACAGCTGGCTGTTGAACAGGTAGGTCGACACCGCATCGGCCACACCCACTGCAGCGTTAGGAACCTCGATCGCCTGCAGCGCCACGTCGCCAAGGCCACGCTGAACGTCGGCCAGCAAGCGCGCCTTGTCGTGGAACGCATGTTCGTGGAAGAACAGCACATTGCAGTTGCCGACCGCGATCACGTCGTTATGGAACACGCCGGCGTCAATCACGGCGGGGTTCTGCAACGCAATCACGGTGCGTGCGGCATCCAGGCCATGCAGCCGAGCGATCGCCTCGCACGCCTCGCGCGTATGGCGTGCCGGGTAACGAACGGGCGCGGGCTCGTTGCCGAAGGCGGCGCGACCATAGATGAACAGTTCGACGCCGGGCTCACCGTACTCGCCGCACAGCCGGGTGTGATTGGCTGCGCCCTCGTCGCCAAACTGCGCGCAGTCGGGCAAGGCCGGGTGGTGCGCAAAGTGCCGCGCATCGGCAAACACTGCGCGCAGCACGCGACCGGTGGTCGGGTGCTCGATCGCGCGATGGAACTTGTTGTTGAGGTTGGCCGGCGTGAAATGAGTGCGGCGGTCCGCAGTGTCAGCCGAGGGGCTCACCGTCGCAGCATTCGCTGTCCACATGCAGGAGGCGGAGCTCACTTGCGGCAGCAAGGCTGGGGCGGTGCGCGCAACCGCTTGCAGCACGTCGGCATCGCTCCCTGCGAAACCGAGCCGGCGCAACGTTGCCAGATCCGGGCGCTCGTGCGGCGGCAGCACACCCTGGCGGAATCCGCGATCGGCCAGCGCCTTCATTTTGGCCAGGCCCTGCAGCGCCGCCTCGCGCGGGTTGGACACATCGCCGGTGTTGTTCTGCGATGCAACGTTGCCGAACGAAAGCCCGCCGTAGTTGTGGGTCGGCCCGACCAGGCCATCGAAATTGGCTTCGAACGCCTTCATGGAAATCACCACCCCTGATTGCAACTGTGCCGCGCGGCGCGCAGCCGAACATGGATCGGATTGAAGCGCCCCACGCCGGACCGAATCACGGCGCGGGATTCACTGGTCAGGCCACCAGATCGAGGCCGGGCGGCAACTGCGCGGGTCGCTCCGGCGCCGCGGTTTCCATGCCGGCCACCGGATAGGCGCAATAGTCGGCGGCGTAGTACGCGCTCGGCCGGTGATTGCCCGAATGGCCAACGCCCCCGAACGGCGCCGCGCTGGATGCCCCGGTGAGCGGTTTGTTCCAGTTGACGATGCCTGCGCGCGCGTCGCGCCAGAAGCGCTCGAACAGGCCGGCGTCGTCGGAGATCAGACCAGCTGCCAGTCCGAAGCGCGTGGCGTTGGCAAGCCGCATGGCTTCGTCGAAATCGCGATAGCGCTGCACCATCAGCAACGGGCCGAAATGCTCTTCATCAGCCAGCGCGGCAATCGGCGTCACGTCCAGAATGCCGGGCGACAGCAAGCCGCTGCCTGCGGTAAGGCTGCGCATTGCCAGCAGCGGCACCGCACCTTGCACGACAAGCGAAGCCTGCGCAGCAAGCAGGCGTTCGGCCGCGGCAGGCGTAATCACGGCCCCCATGAAGGGCGCGGGCTCTGCGTCCCAGGCGCCGGCCCGCAAGGCAGCCGCCACGCGCACCAGGCGCGCCAGCAGCGCATCGCCCCACTCGCCCTGCGGCACCAGCAAACGGCGCGCACAGGTGCAGCGCTGCCCTGCCGAAATGAACGCGGACTGAACGATGGTGAAGATCGCAGCGTCGAGGTCGGCCACATCCTGCACGACCAGCGGGTTATTGCCGCCCATTTCGAGCGCGAGAATCTTTTCTGGCTGGCCCGCGAACTGGCGATGCAGGGCCGCACCGGTTGCATGGCTACCGGTGAAGAACAGCCCGTCGAGCTGAGGATGCGCAGCGAGCGCAACACCGGTGTCGCGGCCGCCCTGCAGCAAATTGATCACCCCGTCGGGCAGGCCAGCCTCCCGCCACAGCGTGGCCGTGCGCTGCGCCACCGCCGGCGCCAGTTCGGAAGGCTTGAAGACCACCGTATTGCCGGCCAGCAACGCCGGCACGATGTGGCCGTTCGGCAGATGACCCGGAAAGTTGTAGGGGCCGAAGACTGCAACCACGCCATGCGGGCGATGGCGCAGGACGGCCCGGGTGCCGGCCGACTCGCTCTCGCGAGAACCGGTTCGCTCCTGATACGCGCGTACCGAGATGTCGATCTTGCCGATCATCGTCTGCACTTCGGTCGCCGCTTCCCAGCGCGGTTTGCCGGTCTCGCGGCCGATCACCGCAGCCAGTTCGGCGGCGTTGGCCGCAAGGCATTCGCCGAAGCGGCGCACGATGGCCAGGCGCGCGTCGAAACCCAGATCGCGCCACGCGGCAAACGCGGACCGCGCGGCGAGCACGGCGGCATCAACCTGATCCGCGTCGGCCGCGCATCCATCCCAAACAAGCTCACCCGAAACCGGGTTGCGGCTCTGCAACGGCGCGCCTCCCCCACGTACCCAGCCGGGGCCGATCAGATGATCCTGCATGTTGGAACCTCAGCGAATCGGTTGCAGCGGCGCGATCCGGACGCTATCGCCCGCAGAGATTTCAAGCGCATCGAGTTGCGCGGCATCGAGCGCGAAGCGGCCCGAATCGTCAACACCGCCGCGCGCCAGCACGACGCGGAATTCCTGCAGCCGACGGTTGGATACCAGGCAGAGCGAACCCTCGACCTGTTCGCCCGCCACCGATTCGCACACCACGCTGTCACGCACGGCACGAATGGCTTCGAGCGCACATTCAACGGCCGGGCCAGCATCGAAAATATCGACGTAGCCCTGGTAGTTGAAACCCTCGGCTTCGAGCATGGCGCGCGCCGGGCGCGTCGAACTGTGCACCTCGCCGATCGCCTGGCGTGCGGCTTCGGACAGGAAGGCGGTGTAGACCGGATGCTGCGGCATCAGCTCCGCGATGAAGCTCTTGTTGCCAACGCCCGAGAGGTAGTCGGCGCGCGAGAAGTCCATGCGGAAGAAATGGCGACCCAGGCTATCCCAGAAGGGTGAGCGCCCCTGCTCGTCCGACACGCCGCGCAACTCGGCAATCACCTTGGCCGAGAACCGCTCGGGGAATTCCGCGAGGTACAACAGGCGGGCCTTCGAGAGCAGGCCACCATTGCCGCCATGGCGATGTTCCGGATGCAGGAAGAGCGAGCAGAGCTCGGTCGTACCGGTCAGATCGTTGGTCAGGAACAGCGTCTGCAGTTGCCGATACACGCCGATTTCGCGCGAGCAATACACCGCAGTGCCAACGCGATAGTTGTACCAGGGCTCATCCAAGCCGACCGCGGCCGCGATGCCGCTGGTACCGACGAGATGGCCCGAAAGCACGTCCTCCAGCACGAAGAGGTAGTTGGCCTGGGCCTTTTCGAGGCGGCCGCTGAACGAGTCGACCGAGATCTCGATCCGGCGACCGAGGCGCTCCTCGTTCGGCTGCAGGGTGGTTACGCCGATGCCGGCGCCACGCGCGAGATCGATCAGCGCAGCGTGATCACCGTGGGCGATGGGACGAAGTCGCATGATGAGTTGTCTTGTCAGAGCGGCGCGAGCACGACGCTGCCGCCGGCGGTCACGTTGAGCGACTTCAGATCGGCCTCGGCCAGCCACACCTCGCCCCGCTCGGAGTCGAAGGCAGCGTCGGTGAGGATCGCGCGGAAGCCCGGAAGGTCGAGATTGGCGACCAGGTAACGGGTGCCATCGGCACCCGGCGGATGACCGACGACCGTGGCGCGCGCATGCGTGGCGACGGTACGGATCTCTTCGGTCCGCGCCTGCACCACGGCGCCGGCGTCGAAGATGTCCACGTAGCGTTCGGTTTCGAAGCCCTCTCGCAGCAGGATCTCGCACGGCAAACGCGAGAAGGGATGAATCTGCCCGATCGCTTCCTGCGCCTCGCGCGGCAGCAGCGGCACATAAATCGGGTGCTGCGGCAACAGCTCCGCGATGAACGAGCGACCCTTCACGCCGCAGTAGAACTCGGCGAGCGGGTAGTCGATACCGAAAAAGTGACGCCCGACCGAATCCCAGAACGGCGCATGACCGTCGTCGTCACACAGGCCAAGCATTTCAGACACGACATGGTCGGCGAAACGCTGGCGGTGCGCCGCAATGAACAGCATGCGCGCACGCGACAACAGATCCGGATAGTCGCCGTGCTTGTACGCCGGATCCAGCACGAACGACGTCAGCAAGGTGGCGCCGGTGAGGTCGTGGCACAGCGTCAGCACATGCACCCGGTGATGCACGCCCAGTTCGCGACTGGCATGCGTCACCGTTTCGTTGCGGTAGTTGTAGAACGGCTCCGAGAAACCCGCCGACGCAACGATTGCCGCCGTGCCGACCACTTCGCGATCGTGCTCGCGTTCGAGCACGAAGAAGTAGCTTTCCTCGCCGCAGCCCGACACATCAGCCGCGAGCGACGCCTGCGACGAGGCGATCTTGTCGAACAGCTTGTCACGGCTGCGCGGCAGCGAAGTGACGCCCACCGGGCTCGCGCCAGCGATTCGTTCGACCGCAGGCAGGTCGGAGTACGCGGCAGGCCGCAGAACAAGTCGGTCCATTCAGGCCTCAGGCAGCGAAAGCTGCAGTTACCGCGCGCTCGAGGCGCGCGAGGCCCTCGTCGATTTCGGCATCGGAAATCACCAGCGATGGCGCCATGCGCACGATGTCCGGCCCTGCCATGAGGACCATCACACCCTCGCGCGTCGCGGCAGCCAGCACATCCTTGGCGCGACCGGCGTATTCCGGCTTCAGCTCCCAGCCGAACCACAGGCCACGGTAGCGCAGCTCGGCAAAGGCACCACTGCGTTCGCCGATCTCTTGCAGCCGCTTGGCAATGCGGTCTGCCTTGGCGCTCACACCGCTCAGCACTTCCGGCGTATCGACCAGTTCGAGCACCGCGTCGGCCACCGCGCAGGCGAGCGGGTTACCGCCGTAGGTGGTGCCATGGGTGCCGACCTGGAAGTGCTTGGCCCACTCGTCCTTGGTCAGCATCGCGCCGATCGGGAAGCCGCCACCGATACCCTTGGCGGTGGTCAGGATGTCCGGCTCGATACCGTAGAGTTCGTAGGCGTAGAGCTTGCCGGTGCGGCCAACGCCGGACTGCACTTCGTCGAAGATCAGCAGTGCGTCGTTCTCGCGCGTCAGGTCGCGCAAGCCCTGCAGGAACTCCGGTGTGGCCGGGATGATGCCGCCCTCGCCGATGATCGGTTCGACGATCACCGCGCAAGTGTTCTTCGAGATGACCTTGCGCACCGCGTCGAGATCATTGAAGTCGACATGGATGATGCCAGCCGGATTCGGCCCGAAGCCGGACGAATACTTCGCCTGCCCGCCACACGACACGGTGAAGAAGGTACGGCCGTGGAACGAACCGTTGAAGGCGATGATGTCGATCTTGTCCGGCCCGAAACGATCGATGGCCACCTTGCGCGCGAGCTTCAGCGCCGCTTCGTTGGCCTCGGCGCCCGAGTTGGCGAAGAAGACGCGATCCGCAAAGGTACGGCGCACCAGGCGGTCGCCCAGGCGCAGCGCGGGTTCGTTCGTGTAGACGTTGGACAGATGCCACAGCTTGCCGGCCTGTTCGGTCAGCGCTGCAACCAAGCGCGGATGGCAATGTCCCAAGCTGGTGACCGCAATGCCGCCGCCGAAATCGATGTAGTCACGCCCGTCCTGATCCCACACGCGGGAACCTTCGCCACGCACCGGCAGGAAAGCCTGCGGGGCGTAGTTGGGCACCATGACGCGGTCGAAATCGGCGCGGGTGAATGCAGCGTTCATCATCTGTCCTTACTCTTCGATCGTGAGGGATTGTAGGAAGCGTCGCGAGTACCGCCTTACAAGAACGCGACAGCGTTTTCCTTGTGTGGGTGGCGCGGTCGCGCGCCAAACCCGGCTGTAGTGCGCTAGTCCTCGCCTCGCTCGGCGGCCCCTGTCTGGGCAGGATCCGTATCACCCTTGAGGCGATCCTCGCGCGGGGTCATCCCGAAACGGTTTCGGTAGGCACTGGAAAAGTGCGGGCCCGACGCAAAACCGCAGGCCAGACCGATCTGCACGATCGACTGGCGGGTGGATCGCAGCAACTGCCGTGCCCGCTGCAGGCGCAGCTCCAGGTAGTACTGTGAGGGCACGGCTTCGAGGTGTCGCTTGAACAGGCGTTCGAGCTGGCGGCGCGACACGCCGATGCGTTCGGCGATCTGGTCTGTCGTGAGCGGCTCTTCGAGATTGGCTTCCATCAGCGCAACCGTACGGGCAACCTTCGGGTCCACCGCCGGGCCGGCGCCCGCGCCAAGCGGCACCGGCTGGCGCTCTTCGCTCGCGCGACCGCGCGGCAACATCCAGCGCGCAGCGAGTGCGTTGGCCACTTCGTTTCCGCTGCGTTCGGCGATCCAGGCAAGAATCGCGTCAGCCAGCGCGAGTCCGCCCGCGACACTCCACCACTTGCCGGTTCGCGCGAACAGGCGGTCGGTATAGCGGTGATCGGGGTTCATCGTGAGGTAGCGCTGCGCACCATGCCAGGGCAAGGCGAGCGTCAGCCCGGCCAGCAGGCCGTGGCGAGCCAACCCGTAGTGGGCGTTGCCGACGACCATCACTTCGCCGGCCCCGGTCAGGGCCTGCACCAGCGGTGCGCGAGCGCCGTCGCCACCGCGCGACACCGGTTCGCCGCCAAACACGATCAGCAGATCGCAGGCAGGCGCATCGGACAGGTTCAAGTCGCCGCGAACAAGGTCGCCGCCCTCGCGCGGCATGACCGCATCGGTCGCGCACAGCGTGAGCGTGGCGAGCGGCGCACCGCCGGCAGCGTCGCTGTCGGCCAGCAGGCTGCGAACCAGCGCAGGCTCGGCAAGCGGGTAACCCGGCAGGAGTAGGAGTCCGACACGCAGCATGGAATTCAGGATAGTCCGCCAGCAAAGCGGGAAGCCCGCGAGTTTAGTCGATTCAGCCTCAACTCCCCCTACTGTTCCGTACGGCGACGTGCTCGGTCACCCAGGTTACAGCCAGCCGCCCATGACCTCCCCTTCAACTGCAGCCCCGTCGGCGCGCATGACTGCGGTGCGGGCAAAGCGCACTTCGAACGCAGTGCCGCCGCCCGCCCGGTTGTAGGCGCGGATGCTGCCGCGATGGGCATGCATGATCTCGCGGCAGATCGACAGGCCAAGCCCGGTGCCGCCGGCACCGGTGCGGGTCTTGCTGCTCTGCACGAACTTGTCGAATACCGCGTCGAGTTCTGCTTCAGGGATGCCAACCCCTTCGTCTTCGACCAGGATCTCGACGGCCGGGACATCCTCGCCACCCCGCGCGAGCAGCGCGTCGCGCAGCGTCACATGCACGCGCTGACCAATCGGTGTGAACTTGATCGCGTTGGAAAGCAGGTTGCGCAAGACCTGGGATACGCGCAGGGCATCGGACGCGGCGCGTGTGTCCTCCGTCAGCACCTCGATCTCGACTGTCAGCTGCCGCGCGTGCGCCAGCGGTTCCAGATCATGCGCCACCTCGCGTGCCACACCGGCGAGGTCCACGACGGCCCAGTCGAGCACCATGCGCCCTGCCTCGAGCTTGGAAAGGTCGAGCAGGTCGTTGATCAACATCATCAGCCGATCCGCCGATACGCACACGCGCTCGAAGTAGGCCGCCAGCTTCTCGGGCGTTGCGCTATGTGCGCGGTCACGCCCCAGCCGCGCGAAGGACAGAATCGCATGCATCGGCGTGCGCAGCTCGTGCGACATGTTGGCGAGGAATTCCGACTTTGCGGCGTTGGCTGCTTCTGCGCTGCGCTTGGCCGCCAGCAGATCGGCCGTTTGCTCGGCAACGAGATCCTGCAAGTGATCGCGGTGACGCAGGAGCTCCTGCTCCTGCCGCCGGCGCTCGGTGATATCGAGATAGAAGGTGACGAAACCGCCGGACGGCAAGGGCGTGCCCGAGATTTCGAGCACCGTGCCATCCGGGCGCACGCGCTCGAACCGGTGCGCTCTCATCATGCGCGTCAATTCAAGCCGCTCGCTGACCTGCGTATTCACATCGCCCGGACCGTACTCGCCACGCTCCGCGTTGAAACGGAAGATCGTTTCGAGCGAAGGCATGGCCTGCGCGAACATCTCGGCCGGGAAACCGAGCAGTCGCTTGAACAGTTCGTTGCAGGCGACAAGTTCAAGGTTGGAATCGATCAGCGATACGCCGCCGGGGACGTTTTCAATGATCGCCTTGAGCATCGCCTCGCGATCACGCAGCGCATTCTGTGCGCGCCGTTCCTCGTCGATATCCTGCAGCACGCCGCGCAGCCGCACCGAGCCATCGGCATCGGAGACCGGTTCGCCACGCGCCCGGACCCAGCGGCTGCGGCCATCGGCCGCGTTGAGGATCACTTCAAGCTCCCACGGTTGGCCGTCGGCAATCGCGTGCTCGATCGCCGCTGCGATCTGGGGTCGCGCCGATTCGACGTACATGTTGAGCAACTCAGGCATCGTCACGGTGGCGCCTTGCGGCAGACCGAAGATTTCGTAGCAGACATCCGAGAGCCTCACTGCGCCAGACCGCAGATCGACCTCCCAGCTGCCGATTCGCGCGATTCGGCCCGCCGCCGCCATGAGGGCATTGGCCTCGCGCAGCGCGGCTTCGGTTTGCCGGCGCTGCGTAAGATCAAGTGCCACACCAAGCCAGCCGGTGATCTGCCCGCCCCGTTCGCGCAGCGCAGTCACCGCCAGCAGCACTGGCACATGCCCCCCGTCGCGCCGGACAAAGGTCCACTCGAACTCGTTGGGCAGACCGCGTCGCGACAGCGCAACGAAGGTCTCGAACCCCGCCTCGACGGGCTCACCCAGTTGCTCGGTCAGCTGAGCGGCGCGCGCGACGACTTCTTCCGGCAGGTGCCACAGCGCCGGTGTTTGCTGCCCGACGACTTCATCCGCCCGGTAGCCGAGCATCTTCTCGGCGGTCGGGTTGAAGCGGGTGACCAGTCCATCGGCATCGGTCGCCATGATCGCCGAGCCGGCACTGTCGAGAATCGCACTCTGCAGGGTGGTGGTTGCGCGGAGCGCCTCTTCGGCCTGCTTCTGACGCGTGATGTCGAAGCGCACGGCAATGTAGCGGCGCGGCTTGCCGCTCGGGTCCAGCTGCGGCGTGATGGTGGCATCCACCCAGTAGAACGAACCGTCCTTGGCGCGGTTGCGGATCGTGCCGTGCCAGACCCGGCCGGATGAAACCGTGGCCCAGAGCGCGGCGAAGAATTCGGGCGGGTGGTAGCCGGAATTGATCAGGCGGTGGTTGGCACCAATCAACTCTTCGCGCGTGTAACCGCTGATCTGGCAGAAGCGCTCGTTCACCGACTCGATCACACCCGCCGCATCGGTAATCGCCACGATCGCGGACTGGTCGAGCGCAAACTGCCGGAACGCCAGCTCGGCCGACACCCGCGACTGTTCAGCCAGGCTTTGCTCCATCGAATGATTGGCGCTTGCGAGCGCCCGATTCTTGTCGCCCATGCGCAGCATCAGCCGGGTCAGCAAGGCCAGCAGCAGCACGATCAGCGCGCCGGCCGCGATGACGATTTCGCTCGTTCCACCAAGGATTGCGGCGCCGTAGCCGCGCGGCGCCTGCACCTCGAGCCGCCATTCACCGCCGGCAAAGCGGATGGGCGCATACGCGCGCGCGGCAATGCGTTCCGGCGGTAACTGGAGCCCCACGCTGGCAACCGGCTGCGCGCCTTCCTGAAGCACCAGGCCAAGTTGCTCGCGGGCGTGGTCCGGAAACAGGAAGGGGGCAAACGCCTCGACGCGGAAGACCATCACGAGGGTGCCATCGTGTTTGCCCCGGCGCTGCACCGGCACGAACACCAGGAACCCTCGCCCGCCCTGCGCAAGCTCGAATACCGGCGTCGCCACGGCCTTGCCGGTTTCATGGGCGCGCGCCAGCCGCTCGCGGCGGACACCGCTGCGGTTGAGGTTCTGGCCGAGGACCTTTTCGTTGCCCGCGAGCGGCTCGATCCAGCGAATCGCGCCGCTTTCGTCGGCCCACTCTACGGCGGCTGTACCAGGCAGGTCATCGACATAGGCGCGGGCATCGCGGCGCCAGAGCGCCTCCGGCGTACCGTCGCCGGCCTCCCAACGCAGCCCCATGCGGGCGAGCGAGCGAATCCGGTCGTTCATCACCGTTTCGCCGGCACGCGCGAGCGACTCCGCCTCGGCTTCGAGTGATCGCTGCGTCAGCAGGGCTTGCTGTTGGGCGAAGGAAAACCACACGAACGCCAGCAGCAGTGCGCCCAGCGTCCCGACCCCCCAAGGCAGCACGCGGCGCACCGCAGCGCTCATGCATCGTCTCCGTACATTCCCGCAAAAACGCGGGCGATGCCTCAGTTACGGCTGGCGAGCAGGATTGCTTGAGCGCTGCGCCGCGTCAGGCCGCATCGGCTTGCCGGGCGGGCGCCGCCGCGGCAAAGGCTTCCAGCGTGGCGCAGTGGGCGTCGATCCGTTGCAGCGTCGGATAGGGCGAAAGATCGATGTCAAAGCGGCGTGCGTTGAAGACTTGCGGCACGAGGCAGCAGTCGGCGAACGTGGGCGTGTCGCCGTGGCAGAAACGGCCCGTCGCAGCGTCGCGGGCAAGCTGCTGTTCCAGCGCTTCGAAGCCAAGGCAAACCCAATGCTGATACCAAGTGCGCTTCTGCTCGTCGCTCAAACCGAGCTCGCCGCCGAGGTAACCGAGCACGCGCAGGTTGTTGAGCGGATGTATCTCGCACGCAATGCTCTGGGCGATCGCGCGCACCCGCGCACGGCCCACCGCATCGGCCGGCAAGAGCGCGGGCGTCGGGTGCGTTTCCTCAAGGTATTCCATGATCGCGAGCGACTGCGTAAGCAGCGCCCCCTCGTCTTCAAGCGCCGGCACCAGCCCCTGCGGATTCAAAGCGCGATAGGCCGGCAGCTTCTGCTCGCCGCCGTTGCGCACGAGATGCACCGGCAGCTGCTCCGCCACGATGCCTTTCAGGTTCAGGGCAATACGGACGCGATAGGCGGCCGACGAACGAAAGTAGGTGTAGAGCTTCATGCGTCGGCCTCCATGGTTCAGACGCGGTAGCGCGCCACCGTCTCCTGCATCGAACGTGCGATCGTATCCAGGTTACGTGCGGTATCGGCACTGCCCGCGGCCGCCGCGGCGCTCTCGTCAGCCATCTGGGCGACCCGCTCGACCGACTGCGCGATGCTGGTGCTGGCCGTGCTCTGCTCGCGAATCGCGCTCGAAATCTCCTGCACCATTGCCACCGCCTGGCCGCTCGACGTACCGATTTGTTCGATCGCGGCGCTGGCAACACGCGCCCGCTCGACACTCGCCGCCACCGTATCGACCGCCCCCGCCATCGAACCGGCGGCCTCGCGCGCCCCCTCGCGCATCGCATCAACCGTGCGTGTGATCTCCTGCGTCGATTGCGCCGTGCGCTCGGCGAGCTTTCTCACCTCGTCGGCCACCACCGCGAATCCGCGCCCCTGCTCGCCCGCGCGGGCGGCCTCGATCGCCGCGTTGAGTGCCAGCAAGTTGGTCTGGTCGGCCACTTCCTTGATCACAAGCACGATCTTCGTGATGTCGTGGCTCTGGCTCTCCAGCGTGTTGATGCGCGTGGCAGCCTCATCGACCTTGCGGGCAATCTCGTCGATGTCACCCACCGTCTGCGCGATGATCTGCACCCCATCGGCCGCAAGCCGGCCCGATTCAGCCGAATGCGCGCTCGCATCCCCAGCGCGTTCGCCAACGTGGTTGATGCTGACGGTGAGTTCTTCTACCGCGGCAGCCATGCTCGCAGCGGATTCGCTCTCCGCCGCAGCGGCGGTAGCCACCTGGTCGGAGGTGATTGCCATCTCGCTCGCCGAACTCGCAACCGCCGACGCCGATTGGCTGATCGAAGCGAGGCTCGATTGCAGCTTCTCAAGCAGACGATTCACCGCCACCGCGGTGCGCCCCACCTCGTCTTGGCCAGCGCCCGGAACACGCAGCGTAAAGTCGAGGTCGCGGTCGATCTGCGTCACGGTGTGCTCGACGCCGGACAAGGCGCGGCCGATCCGGCGAACCAGCGCCGCACCCAGCAGCGCCACGATGATGCTGCAACCGATCGCAAGCCCCCACGCAATCGCGAGCCCGGTCTTCTGCATCGAGGCAGCAGCGGCACGCCCGTCAGCCGCGAGCTTGGTGTTGTAGTCGACATGCTTGGCGAGCGCCGCCACGAGCTTGTTGCCCGCATCGCGGGCCGACGTGAGCGCAAGATTCGTCGCAGCCGCAGCATCGCCCTTGTTCGACACGGCAACGACCTCTTTCACCGCCGTCGCATACCCGGCGAAAGCTTCTGCATCGGCCGCCAGCAACTGCTTGTCGGTCGCGTCGGAGATCAGCTTTTCGTAGGCCTTGAGCTGTTTGTCGACCTCGGCAAGCGACTGGTCAACGAGCTTGCCCATTTCGTCGCGCTTCTGCTGATCAGGCGCGATGATGTGCTGCAAGGTCCGCAAACGCAGCCGCAGGGTCGCGTTGGTTGCCTCCTGCAACACCGAATAGCTTGGCAGGATGTTGTCGTTCACATCGTCGAGCGCTGCACTCAGCTGCGACGCCACCCGCACCCCGTTCAGGCCCACCACCAGCAAGGCCAGCACGGCCACGCCGACCATCAACCACAACCTGCCCGCAATCGTCAGTTTCATGACTCCCCCGATTCATTACTGGACACCGCTACAAGGCATGCACGGCACGCGCCATCCGACGCGGCCCTCAGGGGTGTCATAGCACGCAAGGGAGAGGACTTCACGGGCAGACCGCACGGAGTTTGATCTGCCGGTGCGGCCTTCCGGTTCAACTGTCGTAAGGGGATACGATCTGATCAATGGCGCCGAAGATCGACAGCCCGTCGGCACCGAACATTTCGATCGTGACGCGCTCGCCGTAGCCGAGATAAGGCGTGACCGGCTTGCCCTCCGCCAGGGTCTCGAGCATCCGGCGTTCGACGATGCAGGCCGAACCGCGCGAGCGATCGACGTTCGAGATGGTGCCGCTGCCGATGATCGAACCGGCTTCCAGCTCGCGGGTCCGGGCGACATGCGCGATCAGCTGCGGGAAGCCGAACACCATGTCGATGCCGCACTCCGGCCGGCCGAAGTGCTCCCCGCGAACGGTGACCTCCAGCGGGCGATGCACCCGCGCGCCGTCCCAGGCTTCGCCCAGTTCGTCCGGCGTCACCGCCACCGGCGAGAAGGCCGTCGCCGGCTTGCTCTGGAAGAAGCCGAAGCCCTTCGCGAGTTCGGCCGGAATCAGGTTACGCAGCGTCACGTCGTTCACCAGCATCAGCAGCCGGATCGCGCCGGCGCACTGCTCGGGCGTGGCGCCCATCGCCACGTCGCCGGTGATCACCGCGACCTCGCCTTCAAGATCAACGCCCCAGGCGGTGTCGCGCACCGCAATCGGGTCGCGCGGGCCGATGAAACTGTCGGAGCCGCCCTGGTACATCAGCGGGTCGCTCCAGAACTCGGGCGGCATCTCGGCGCCGCGCGCCTTGCGCACGAGCTCCACGTGGTTCACGTAAGCCGAGCCATCCGCCCACTGGTAGGCACGCGGCAAGGGTGAATGGCAGGCGGCAGGGTCGAAGGGCTGGGCGTGGCGCGCATGGCCGTTGTTGAGCGCCAGCGACAGCTCGGCGAGCTGGGGTGCGCAGCGATCCCAGTCGTCGAGCGCCGCCTGCAGCGTGCGGGCGATCTCCGGCACCGGCTGGCAGCGCGTCAGGTCGCGGGAAACGACGACCAGCGTACCGTCGCGGCCGCCGGTCTTGAGGGTGGCGAGTTTCATGTTGCCTCGGTGTGTTCGCGGCCCTCAGGCCTTGGGTTTCCAGGAATCGGCGTATTCATGCAGTTCAACCGCCCGCGCCGGCTCGTTCACTTCGAGCGGGAAGCGGGTGTCGATCATCACCGCGACCTCGTCCGTCTCCTTGCGTTCGGCCTTAAGTCCGGCGGCAAAGGCTTTCGGATGCGGCCCGTGGGTGAAGCCGCAAGGGTGCAGCGTCGTCATGCCGGGGCGGATGTTGTCGCGCGAAAAGAAGCTGCCGCGGTGGTAGAGGATGAACTCGTCGTAGTCGTCGTTCGAGTGATAGAACGGCACCTTCAGCGCACCGGGGTCGGATTCGATCGGCCGCGGCACGAAGGTGCAGACGACGAAGTTGCGCGCCACGAAGGTGGTGTGCGCCGAGGGCGGCAGGTGATAGCGGTGGCTCATCAGTGGCCGGATGTCGCGCCAGTTCACCCGGCAAGCCGCCAAATCGCCATGCCAGCCCACCGCGTCGAGCGGGTTGAACGGATAGTGGATCGTTGTGAGCTTGCCCTGGTGCTTGACCTGCACCGCCCAGGGGCGGCTGCCGGCTTCGCCGTCGCGTTGCGCGGCAAAGGCATCATCGAGCCTGGGCGTATCGAGCGCAGTCGCGTCAAAGATCGCATGCGGGCCGACCAGCCCCTTCTCCGGCAGCTGGTAGCTGCTGCCACTCGCCTCCACCAGCATCACCCGCGTCGGCTGGCGGGGTTCGAGCCGCCACATGGCGCCGCGCGGCAGCACGATGTAATCGCCGTCGCGGTAGTCCAGATGCCCCCAATCGCAGAACAGTGCCCCTTCGCCTTCGTGGATGAAGAGCAGTTCGTCACCGTCGGCATTGCGGGCGAGTGCTGGCATCGGCGCATCGAGCAGCCACCAGCGGATGCGCGCATCGGCGTTGGAAAGCAGCGGATAGGCCTGGAACGGGCTGGCGGCACGTACTTCGAGTCGATTCAGGTCGAAGGCGTGTGGCCGCAGCGGGCCGTCGAATTCGGTCCAGCCGGTTGGTGCGTGCTTGTGGTGGAAGTGGCAGGCCGGGCCGAAGAAGCCCTCCTTGCCCATCTCGCGCTCGAAGGTGCCTTCCGGCAGGTCGCAGTGCGCCTGACGGGAGAATTCACCCTCGGCTTTCGGGTAGCTGATCCAGCGTTTCATGCTGCGGATCTCCGGTTGAGGTCGTCGTGGCGTACGGATGGCACCAGCGCATCGCCCGCCACGGTGACGGATGGATCAATCGTCGGCAAGCCCTGCAGTCGCGCGTAGAGCGGCGCAAAGTCCTGCGCCGTCTCGCGAAAGAGCTGCTGGTAGCTGTCGATCACGAAATAGGTGTCCTGGAAGCGGTCGATGCGGTACTCAGTCTGCATCACCCGCATCAGGTCGAAGCGCACCCGGTGCGGCGCGGGCGAATCGATGCAGTGCAGGATCTCGCCGCCGGAAGACAGAATGCCCGCCCCGTAGGTGCGCAGGCCCTGCGGGGTGTCGATGAGGCCGAACTCCACCGTGTACCAGTACAGCCGCGCGAGATAGCCCAGGCCGCCCAGCGCCGCTGCCTTCATGCCACCGCGCCCGTATTCCTGCAGGTAATCGGCGAACACCGGGTTCATCAGCAGCGGCACATGGCCGAAGAAATCGTGGAATACGTCGGGCTCGACGATGTAGTCGAATTCTTCGGGCTTGCGCAGCCACACCGTTACCGGGAAGCGGCGGTTGGCTAGATGGGTGAAGAACACATCGTCCGGGATCAGGCCCGGCACGCCGACGATCTGCCAGCCGGTGGCGCGACCGAGAATGGCGTTGGCCACCTCAAAACGCGGGATGCCATCGGTGAGCAGTTCATTCACATGCTCGATGAACTCGTCGCAGGCGTAGCCCGGCAGCTTGCGGCTCTGCCGCTCGACGAGGCGGCGGTAGAGTGCATGTTCCTCGGGCGTGTAGGCCGCCCAGTCCTGATCAACGGTGTAGTCCGCGCGCATCTGCGAGTAATCGCCGCGCAGCGGGTTTTCGGGTTTCAGCATTGCGAACCCTCCTGACGGATGAGGCGGGCCGCGGCCCGCGTGGCGCTCGTCGCACCCTCATATGTACTGAGAGTGACCGCTGCGCCGCGCGTTCCGCGGGGTCGGTAACTCAGGCGGCAGCCGGGTCGCTCAGCACGCCACGGCGGATCTGGTCGAGCTCGATCGAGTCGAACAGCGCCTTGAAGTTGCCCTCGCCAAAGCCCTCGTTACCCTTGCGCTGGATGATCTCGAAGAAGATCGGCCCGATCACCGTCTCGGTGAAGATCTGCAGCAGGTAGCCCTGCCCTTCGCTCGGCGCCCCGTCGATCAGGATGCGGTTGGCGCGCAGCCGCGCGACATCCTCCGCATGGCCTTTCACCCGCGTATCCACCGCGTCGTAGTAGGTGTCCGGCGTGTCGAGGAACTTGATGCCGTTGGCCCGCATACCCTCGACAGTGGCGATGATGTCGTCGGTGCCCAGCGCGATGTGCTGGATGCCTTCGCCGTTGTAGGCATGCAGGAATTCCTCGATCTGGCTCTTGTCGTCCGAGGATTCGTTGATCGGGATGCGGATCTGCCCGCAGGGGCTGGTCATCGCCTGGCTCTTCAGGCCGGTGAGCTTGCCTTCGATGTCGAAGTAGCGGATCTCGCGAAAGTTGAACAGCTTCTCGTAGTAGCTGGACCACACCTTCATGCGGCCGCGGTGCACGTTGTGCGTCAGATGGTCGATGTAGGTCAGGCCGTAGCCCTTGTGCTCCACGTCGTCGCAGAGCGGCACGAAATCGACGTCGTAGATCGAGGGGCCGCCGTAGCGATCCACCAGATACACCGGGCAACCGCCGATGCCCTTGATCGCCGGAATCTGCAACTCCATCAGTCCGTACTGCTGGGCATGGGGTTCGGCGCCGAGTGACAGCGCACGTTCGTAGGCGGCCTTGGCGTCACGGACACGAAATGCCATCGCACAGGCGCTAGGGCCATGTACACGGGCGAAGGATTGCGCGAAACTGTCTTTTTCCGCGTTGACGATGAAGTTGATCTCGCCTTGGCGGTAAAGTGTCACGTCTTTGGAGCGGTGGCGCGCAACAGCCTTGAAACCGAGCTGTTGAAATAAGGCACCCAGCAGCTTCGGGTCGGGTGCGGTGTATTCGACGAATTCGAATCCATCGGTGCCCATGGGGTTGTCCCATAGGGCGCGCGGTTCCGGCCGCGGCCGGACAAGGTTCAGCGGCATGATTGTGTCTCCTCTGTTGGGGGCCGCTCTGTCGGCAGCGCCTCGCAGAAAGAAGAATAGTCAAACGCGCCCGAATTTTCGTTGCGTTTATTGCTCAAACAATTAGAATTTGAGCAACTTTTGAATAGCCTTTTTGATATTCAAGCAACAACATGACAGACGCCGTCAAACTCGATCGCACCGACCGCCGGATCCTCGAAGTTCTGCAGCAGAACGGTCGCATCCCCAACGTTGAACTCGCGAAGAACGTTGCGCTCTCGCCCTCGCCCTGCCTGCGCCGCCTGCAGCGCCTGGAGGAAGACGGGGTGATCGATCACTACACCGCGATCCTCAACCCCACCAAGCTGGGTTTGACGCTGCTCGCCTTCGTTAACGTATCGCTCGACAAACGTGCTGGCGAAGGCACCGACAGCTTCAAGGCTGCGGTGCAGAGCTGGCCCGAAGTGACCGAGTGCTACGCGATGACCGGCGAAATGGACTACCTGCTGCGCGTGCTCGTCACCGACCTGCAGCACTTCTCGCGCTTCGTGATGGACAAGCTGCTGCGCCATCCCGGCGTGCTGGACGTCAAGTCCAGCTTCGCGCTCGAAGAGGTCAAGCGCACCACCGTACTGCCGGTCGAAGAACTGATCGTTTGATCAGGCCACCTCGCCTGGCATCGCCGCACGGCGGGGCGCAATGCCCCGCATCACGCCCCAGCCCGCCAGGTAGCCGATCGCGGCGGAGCCGCAAGCGATCAGCGCCAAGCCGGTGACAAACGACAAGCCGGCCCACCCCAGCGACATCCCCTGCCACATCGTCTGCAAGGCATCGAAACTGAACGCCTCGAGCCGCGGCAGCAGTGCCGCGTCGAACGAGGGCACCAGCCAGGGCAAGACCTCAGCCCCCAGGCGATAGGCCGCGAGATAGATCGGCGGCGCCGTAAGCGGATTCGTCACCAGGGTCGCCACCGCAGCAGCCATCAGGTTGGCCCGCAGCAACGCAGCGGCGAGCGCCGCAAAGAAAATCTGCGCCACCGGCGACAGAATTCCGAAGAACAACCCTATCGCCACGCCCAGGCCGACGGTGTGCGGCGCCGGGCGCCACAGCCTTCGATCCAGCAAGCGGTTCGCGAAGGGGCGCAACAGTCGGGAGCGCAAAACGCGCAGCGGCGAGAGGCGAAACCAGGCGGGCACGGTATGTCCAGGGCAATCAGCGTGTTCTTCTGATCCCTGCGCGGGGCGACAAGTTCCCGAACGACAAGCCGCGCAACAAAGCCGCTTCCGCACTGCAGCATCGAAAGTCCTTGCCTCACGGAACGGATTCACTACACTTCACGCAAACGTTTGCGCAAACGTTTGCTATTACATCTGCGCTGGCGGCGGCAGCTCGCATCCGCACAGGCAAAACACCGAAGGAGACCCAGATGAACACACGTCGCAGCACCCTGAAGTCGCTCGCCCTGATCGCCGTCGCCGTTGCGCTGCCGTTCGGCAGTGCGAGCGCCGCGGATGCCAAGCCGAAAGTCGCGCTGGTCATGAAGTCGCTCGCCAACGAGTTCTTCCAGACCATGCAGGACGGCGCCAAGGCGCACCAGAAACAGCACGCCGCGCAATACACGCTGATCGCCAACGGCATCAAGGACGAGACCGACACCGCGGCTCAGATCAAGATCATCCAGCAGATGATGGTCGAGAAGGTCGATGCGCTGGTGCTCGCCCCGGCTGACTCGAAGGCGCTGGTGCCGGTGGTCAAGGAAGCGATCGACAAGGGCATCATCGTCGTGAACATCGACAACAAGCTCGACGACGCGGCGCTGAAGGAAAAAGGCATCGTCGTACCCTTCGTCGGCCCCGATAACCGCGCTGGCGCCAAGCTGGTCGGTGATTACCTCGCCAAGCAGCTGAAGGCCGGCGACAAGGTCGGCATCCTCGAGGGCGTATCCACCACCACCAACGCGCAGCAGCGCACCGCCGGCTTCCAGGACGCAATGAAGGCCGTTGGCGCCAACGTGGTCGGCGTGCAGTCGGGCCAGTGGGAAATGGACAAGGGCAACATGGTCGCCAGCGCGATGCTGCGTGAACACCCGGATCTGACCGCCCTGCTCTGCGGCAACGACAACATGGCGCTCGGCGCCGTGGCGGCCGTGAAAACCGCGGGCAAAGCCGGCAAGGTGAAGGTGGTCGGTTACGACAATATCTCCGCGATCAAGCCGATGCTGGCCGACGGCCGCGTGCTCGCCACTGCCGACCAGTTCGCCGCGCAGCAAGCGGTATTCGGCATCGAAACCGCGCTCAAGGCGATTGCCGCCAAGACGCCGCAGAAGGATCTGCCCGGCACCGTGCAAACGCCGGTCAAGCTGATCACCAAGTAAATCCAGGCCATGCGGCGCGCCTCGTGCGCGCCGCATGCAGGACGCACGATGATGCCCCCTACCCCACCCCTGTTGCACGGCACCGGACTCGGCAAGCGTTACGCAACGCCGGTGCTCAGCGATGTGAGCTTCACCCTCCATGCCGGCGAAGTGCTGGCGCTGACCGGCGAGAACGGCGCCGGCAAGAGCACGCTCAGCAAGATCATTGCCGGCCTGATTCCGCCCAGCGAAGGGCAGCTGGAACTCGCGGGCCAGGCCTACCGCCCGCAATCGCGACGCGACGCCGAAAGCCAGGGCGTACGCATGGTGCTGCAAGAACTCGGGCTGGTGCCCACGCTCACGGTTGCCGAGAACCTACTGCTCGACCATCTGCCGCGCCGTGCCGGTTTCATCCGCCGCGATGCGCTCAACCAGCAGGCCGCCGCACAGATGGCGGCGATCGGGCTGTCCGAGATCGACCCGCGCACGCCGGTTGGCGAACTGGGGGTCGGCCATCAGCAGATGGTGGAGATCGCCCGCAGCCTCGTCGGCGATTGCCGCATCCTGATCCTCGACGAACCCACCGCTACGCTCACCAGCCGCGAGATCGAACATCTCTTTCGCCAGATCGCACTGCTCAAGGCGCGCGGCGTCGGCATCATCTACATCTCGCACCGGCTCGACGAAGTACAGCAGATCGCAGACCGCGTGATGGTGCTGCGCGACGGCAAGCATATCGACACCCAGCCGATGGCCGGCATGACGCAGGATGACATCGTGCGCCGCATGGTCGGCCGCGATGTGCGTGAAGAACTTGATCGCGCGCGCCGCCCTGCCGGCAGCATTGCGCTCGAAGTGCGCGGCCTCTCGCGCGGCAAGTTCGTCAAGGATGTGAGCTTCGACGTCGCCCACGGCGAAGTGCTCGGCATCGCTGGCCTGGTCGGCGCCGGGCGTACCGAACTACTGCGCCTGATCTATGGCGCAGACCGCGCCGACGCAGGCGAGATCCGCCTCAACGGCGAAGCAAAACCGCGCCCGGTGCGATCGCCCATGGAAGCGGTGCGCCACGGCATCGGCCTCGTCACCGAAGACCGCAAGGCTCAGGGCCTGATGCTGCCGCTGCCGATCCGCGTGAACGCCACGCTCGCGCGCATCGCAGATGTCGCGCATCGCGGCTGGCTCGACCGCGCCCGCGAACGCAACACCGTAGAGCAACTGCGCGAAACCCTGGGCGTGCGCTGCAATTCGATTGAACAAGCCGTCGGTGAACTCTCCGGCGGCAATCAGCAGAAAGTGGTGTTTGCGCGCTGGCTACATCGCGACAGCGACGTGCTGCTGCTCGACGAACCCACGCGCGGCGTCGATATCGGCGCACGCGCAGACATCTACGCCCAGATGGATCGGCTCGCCGCCGCTGGCAAGGCGCTGGTGATGGTGTCGAGCGATCTGCGCGAACTGATGTCGGTGTGCGACCGCATCGCCGTGATGAGTGCCGGCCGCCTCGTGCGCGTGTTCGAACGCGGCGAGTGGTCGCAGCACGCACTGCTCGAAGCCGCCTTCAGCGGTTACAGCGCCGGCCATGCCAGCGCAACGACCGAAACCCCTACGGCCGCCGAACATGTCTACTGAGATGCCTGAGAAAACCATGTCCAACCCTGCATCCACGCCCGCCCTGTCGCTGCGCGGCAGCCTCGGCAACTACCTCGGCCTGGTCGTCGCACTGGTGCTGATGGTCGCGCTGTTTGGCTCGCTATCCGAGTACTTCTTCTCGGTCAGCACCTTCATCACGATCGCCAACGACATCCCTGCGATTGCCGTCACCGCTGTCGGCATGACCTTCGTGCTGATCATCGCCGGCATTGACCTGTCGGTCGGCTCGGTGATGGCGCTCGCCAGCGCCACCGCCGGCTTGGTGATGCTGCAATGGCACTGGGGCCTGTTCCCGGCGGTGCTGGTCGCCATGCTTACGGGGCTCGTCGCCGGCATGGCGAACGGGCTGATATCGGTCGGCTGGCGCCTGCCTTCCTTCATCGTCACGCTCGGCATGCTGGAAGTGGCACGCGGTTCGGCCTACATCGCGACGAATTCGCGCACGCAGTACATCGGTAGCGCGATCGACTGGCTCAGCGCACCGCTGTTCGGTGGCGTGTCGCCGGCCTTCATCATTGCGGTGCTGATCGTGATCGCCGCGCAGATCGTGCTCACCCGCACGGTGTTTGGCCGCTACATGATCGGCATCGGCACCAACGAAGAAGCGATGCGCCTTGCAGGGGTGGATCCCCGCCCGGTGAAGATCGCGGTGTTCGCCATCGTCGGCACGCTCGCCGGCCTGGCCGGCATGTTCCAGGCCTCGCGACTCGAAGCCGCCGACCCCAACGCCGGCATCGGCGCCGAACTGGTGGTGATCGCCTCGGTCGTGATCGGCGGCACCAGCCTGATGGGCGGGCGCGGTTCGGTCATCGCCACCTTCTTCGGCGTGCTGATCATCTCGGTGCTTGAAGCCGGCCTCGCACAGGTCGGCGCCAGCGAGCCCACGAAGCGGATCATCACCGGCTGCGTCATCATCGCGGCCGTGGTGCTCGACATGGTGCGCGAACGACGCAACCGCCGCAGCGCCTGACAGACAGGGTCCAGGGGAATGGCAACGATCAAGGATGTCGCGCAGCGTGCCGGGGTGTCGGTCACCACGGTATCGCACGTGCTCAACGCCACACGCTTCGTCAGCGAGGATGCGCGCGAGCGCGTCGAAGCGGCGGTGCGCGAGCTGGCCTATGTGCCCAGCGCGGTGGCCCGCAGCCTCAAGCACAACGCCACCCGCACGCTCGGCATGCTGATCCCCAACAACTCGAACCCCTACTTCGCCGAGATCATCCGCGGCGTCGAAGACTGCTGCTTCCAGGCCGGCTACAACCTGATCCTGTGCAACTCCGACGATCAGCCCGAGAAGCAGGCGAGCTACGTGCGGGTGCTGGCTGAAAAGCGCATCGACGGCCTCGTGCTGGTTTCCTCCGGTGTCGCGCCCAGCCTCGCTGCACAATTGCAGGCGCTGGCCCTGCCGGTCGTGCTCGTGGACCGCGAAGTGCCGGGGCTGGACTGCGATCTGGTCGAAGTCGATCACACCGCCGGCGGCGAGATCGCCACCCGCCACCTGCTCGAACTCGGTCACCCGCAGGTCGTCTGCATCAGCGGCCCCGCCGGCCTCACGCCCAGCTCGCAACGGCGCGCCGGCTGGAAGCGCGCCCTCGCTGCAGCCGGTGTCGCACGCCGCGAGGGCGACTTGGTGCGCGGCGACTTCACCAGTCGCAGCGGCTATCTTGCGATGCAAGGCCTGATCGCACGCAAGACCCGGCCAAGCGCGGTGTTCGTGTGCAATGACGTGATGGCCATCGGCGCGCTGTGTGCAATCCACGAAGCCGGCCTGCGTGTCCCGGAAGACATCTCGGTCGTCGGCTTTGACGACATCGAACTCGCCGCCTACACCTTCCCGCCGCTGACCACCGTCGCGCAGCCCAAGCAAGCCATCGGCACCGGCACGGCGAAGCTGCTGCTCGAACGCATCGCGGGCGAGACCGGCGCACCGCGGCGCCTGATCCTTCAGCCGGAGTTGCGCGTGCGCAAGAGCACCACGCGATATCGGCCCAGTACCTGAAAGCCAAGCCATGCCCAGCTATCCGCAGCACAGCCCGAACCGCCCGATTCTCGTCATCGGCAGCCTCAACATGGATCTGGTGATGCGCACCCCGCGCGTGCCGCAGGGTGGCGAAACCCTGTTTGGCCACGACTTCGCGACGCTGCCGGGCGGCAAGGGCGCCAACCAGGCGCTGGCCTGCGCGCGTTTGGGCGGGCATGTCGCGATGGTGGGGCGTATCGGCGACGACAACTTCGGCCAGGTTCTGAAGAGCGGGCTCGCCCGTGATGGCGTGCATGTCAGCCAGATCACCGTGACGGGCGGCGTGACCAGCGGCGTAGCTATGATCCTGGTCGAAGACATCGGCCAGAACCGTATCCTGATTTCGGCCGGCGCCAATGGCCAGGTCACCGCAGGGGACATCGACGGCGTGGCTGCGCAGATCGAACAGGCGGCGATGCTGGTTGTGCAACTCGAAGTGCCGCTGCCCGCGGTGCTTGCCGCAATCAAGCACGCACACGCGGCCGGCGTGCCCGTGCTGCTGAACCCCGCCCCCGCCGCCGCCTTGCCCGACACGCTGTGGCCCATGGTCGACCTGCTCGTGCCCAACGAAAGTGAAGCCACACTGCTCAGCGGCGTCGACGTGAAGGACACCGCCAGCGCCGCCGAAGCGGCCGCCGTGCTGCGCGCACGCGGCGTTCGCACAGTGCTCATCACGCTCGGCGCGCAAGGCGTTCTGATCTGCGATGCGCAAGGCGTGCGGCGCCTGCCGGCTCAGAAGGTCAAAGCGGTCGACACCACCGCAGCCGGCGACACCTTCGTCGGCGGCCTCGCTGTCGGCCTCACCGAAGGCATGAGCCTCGACGACGCCGCAGCGCTCGGCCAGGCCGCGAGTGCCATCTGCGTCACGCGAATCGGCGCGCAGCCCTCGATCCCGTGGCGATCCGAACTGACACCGACTGAAAGGGCCCGCTCATGAAACGCACCACGCTGCTGCACGCCGAATTGTCGGAAGTGATTGCACGACTTGGCCACGGCGACATGCTGGTGATTGGCGACGCCGGACTGCCGATTCCCGACGGCCCGCGCCGCATCGACCTGGCGGTGAGCGCGAACCTGCCGCCCTTCATCGACGTGCTCAAGGCCGTGCTGAGCGAAATGCAGGTCGAATCGGCCGTGCTGGCCGACGAGATCGTCGCGCGCAACCCCGCCGTCAATGCGGCAACGTTGCAGTTGCTTGGCAGCACACCGGTGGCGCGCATGTCGCATGAAGACTTCAAGGCGCTCAGCGCACGCGCCCGCGCAATCGTCCGGACCGGCGAGTTCTCGCCCTACGCCAATGTGATCCTGCGCGCAGGCGTGGTGTTCTGACACACCACCGCTGTTGAGGGCCGGCCGGATCGGCGATGATGCAGCCTTCCAGCATCACCGCGGACCCGACCCTTGACGCGCCTGCTCCTGCATCGCCGCATCGCTGATCTGCCCGCCGCCGGGTGGGACGCACTCGCCGGCTCGCAGCCCTTCCTGCGCCACGCCTTTCTCGATGCATTCGAGGCCACCGGCTGCGTTGGCGAGGGCACCGGTTGGCAGCCGATGCACGCCGCACTGCGCGACGACGCGGGCGTGCTGCTCGCCGCGATGCCGCTGTATGTGAAGACGCACTCCTACGGCGAATTTGTGTTCGACTGGGCCTGGGCTGAGGCCTCGGAGCGCGCCGGCATCCGCTACTACCCGAAGGCGCTTGGCGCGATTCCGTTCTCGCCGGTACCTGGCCTGCGCATCCTCGCGAGCGACAATGCGCACCGGGCAACGCTGCTCGCGGCGGTGATCGACGCATGCCGCGACGCCGGGCTCAGCTCCCTGCATGTGCTGTTCGCCGACGAGGCCTCCCTCGCCGCCGGCGACGCGCTCGGCATGCACCGCCGCCATGCGGTGCAGTTCCACTGGCACAGCGCGGGCGAGCGGAACTTTGACGATTTCCTTGCCCGCATGTCACACGACAAGCGCAAGAAGATCCGGCAGGAGCGGCGCAAGGTCAGCGCTGCCGGTGTCAGCCTGCGCTGGCTTGAGGGGCGCGACATCGGCGAGGCCGACTGGGCCTTCTTCGTGCGCTGCTACGAAACCACCTACGCGCTGCATCGATCGACGCCCTACCTCACGCTCGACTTCTTCCAGCAACTTGGCGAACGCTTGCCGGAAGCCTGCGTGCTGGTGATCGCCGAACGGGCCGGCAACCCGATCGCCGCCAGCCTGATGCTGCGCGACGACGAAGCGCTTTACGGCCGCTACTGGGGCGCGCTCGAATACATACCCTGCCTGCACTTCGAAGCCTGCTACCACCAGGGCATCGAATATGCCATCGCCCGCAGGCTCAAACGCTTCGAGGGCGGCGCGCAAGGTGAGCACAAGCTTGCCCGCGGCATGGACCCGGTGCAGACCACGTCAGTGCACTGGCTGGCCGATCCGCGGCTGGATGCCGCGGTCGGCCGATACCTCGCGCGCGAGCGCGAGGGCATCTCGCAGTATGTCGATGAGCTGGCCGAGCACCGACCGTTTCGCGACTGACGACCGACGCAATCGCTAAACGCGGAAGTTGCCGACGATCTGCCTGAGCTCGCCGGCCATGACCTCGAGCTGGGTGATGACCGCTGATGTCCGCTGGATCTCGGCGTCGCCCTCCAATGCGGTGGCCGACATGCGCTCGGCGGTCTGCGCCATCGCCTCGGTCGCACGCGATTGTTCGGTCGTTGCGTCGCGGATCTCGGCAATCGAGTCAACGACGCCCTTCATGGCCTCGCGAATCGAATCGATTTGCGCCAGCACGGTGGCGACTTGGCCGACACCGGTCTGCACCGCGGCGTGGGTTTCGCCCACACGCAGCATGGCGTTCGCCGCATTCGTCCGCATGCCACCGACCATCTGGTCGATCTCGACCGTGGCCTTTCCGGTTCGCTCAGCGAGCTTGCGCACTTCGTCAGCGACGACTGCGAAGCCGCGCCCTTGCTCGCCGGCACGCGCGGCCTCGATCGCTGCGTTGAGGGCCAGCAGGTTGGTCTGATCGGCGATTTCCTTGATCACGTTGGCGACCGATCCGATCTGCGCCGAGCGCGCTTCGAGATCCTTCATCGCTTCGCTCAGCACGTCCATGGACTTCGAGATCGTGTCGATTTCACTGGCCACCGAGCTGACCGCCGCTGCGTTGGTGCTCGACATCTGACCCGCCTGTTCGGCCGAGTGGGCGACGTCCTGCGCGTGGCTCGCGGTATGCGCGATGCTGACGGTGATCTCCTCGATGGTTGCCGCCGTCTGCGTCGTCAGGTCGGCGGAGTGGCGTGAACCGGAGGACAGCTGCTGCGTCATTGCGCCAAGTTGCTCGACACTGGCGCCGAGCAGATCCGTCTGCTCACGCACACGCTGGAACATGCTGCGGAGCTGTTCCATGAAGAGGTTGAAGCTGCCCGCGATGGCGCCGATCTCGTCGCCGCTATCGACATGCAGCCGTTGCGTGAGATCGCCGCTGCCCGAGGCCAGGCCACGCATCGCGTCGCGCAAGCGCGCCAGCGGGCGGGTCAGCGAATTGGCGATCCAGAGCACAAGCATCAAAGCGAGGGCCAGCACAACGACGTCGGCAATTGCAAGCAGCGTCAGGCCACGATTGATCGGCGCGTAGATTTCGGCCTCCGGAATTTCGACGACCACGAACCAGTCGGCGATCGGGAGGTAGCTCGACACCATGATCGAGGGTCCGTTCGGGCCGCTGACATGGACGAGATTGAAGTTGTTCTTCACGAGCAGCTTTTCGGCATCGGTCGCAAGCCCGGGCAAGCTGTTCAGCTTGACCTTGTCATTGACCTTCACGAGTTCGGGATTGCGGTGGATCTGGATCTGGCCACGCGCGTCGACCACAAACACCTGGCCGCTCTTGCCGACGGCAAGCTTGCGCACCCGATCAGCCATCGCGGTTACGTCCAGACCAAGGCTCACGCTGGCGCGATGGCCGGCGCTATCGGCGGCCAGCACGTTGGTGAACATCAAAACGTTGGGGCTGCTCGCTTCCACGCCCAGGTTGAATTCGGCCGCCTTGCCGCTGGACATGAAGGCCTTGAACCAGCTGTCGGCACCGTCGGGGTCGATCTGGCGTGAGAGGCCCTTGGCGGAGTCATAGTAGTTGCGCGTTGCTTCCGACACCCAGGACACCGTGACCGCGCCGGTCGCATCCTTCACCTTGGCAGCAAAACGCTGCCAGGCGGCGACGCCTTCGGCTGGCTCGCCAGTGGCCATCCAGTCAAGCATGAAGGTGTTTGCCGCGAGCACGCGGGTCTGCTCGAGCGGTACCGAAACCGAGCGATCAAGATCGTTGCGGATCGCCTCGACCGTTCGCACAAGCTCATATTCTTCCAGGCGTTCGGTCAGTGCCGCCTTGAAGAGACGGGCCGAAAGCAGGCTCGTGATCAGCATTGAAACGAGCAGCGTCAGCACGACACTGACGAGGATCTTCTGTCGCACAGACCAGTTCTTCATTACGCCCCCCCGGTAAATGGATCATGTCTGGCAAAGGCAAAGATGAACCCAGCCCGAGGTCTATCGGCGATTTCGCGGCGAACTTTACCGTGCGTCTGTCATGAGGGGGGCGTGCTGGCCATCTGCGCGGGCATCAAGGCCAGGGCCCCCGCGGGTGCCGTGCCGCGGGGGGTGATTTAACGTCGGTGCGCCGCTATTCGGAAATCCTGACGGTGCGCAAGGACGGGTCGGCGCTGATCTGCGCTTCTGTGTAGGGCAGCTTGGCCCACAAGCGCTGCGCGTAAAGCTCGGTCAGATCGGCATAGTGATCGGACGACGCATGGGTGGACTGCGAATAGGTCAGCATGCCCTCGGCCACCGGGCCATTGTCGTCGAAGGTCACGAACTGCATGTAGCTGTTGCCGTAGGCCGGGTCGCCGTATTTGCCACCGGCGGGTTGGCCGCGCCAGTTGTTGAAGGTGTAGCGCCCACCGGGAATGACCAGCGGCTTGCCATTGCGCGTGACGATCTGACGCGCACCCGGCGTTTCGTCGAGGGCAAAGCCGAGTGTGCCGAAGTAGGCCACGGTGTCGGCAAGCTTGTCGTAGGCCGTGGTGTTCGCGATGTTGAATCCGCTCGGCGTGTTCAGCGGGTCGGCCGGGTCGTAGGGCACGCGCCACAGCGACGCGTCCTTCATTTCGCCCATGCGCGCATAGAACTCTCGGAACAACAGCGCGCCCTTGGCGTCGAGCTGTTCCTTGCGGTTCCAGTCGCCTAGCACGGTGCAGGCCGCCGCAAGATCGCTGCGCGCGCTGGCGAGGCAAGCGGTCACGAACTCACCCAGCCAACGTTCCGGTTTGTAGAAGCGCCCGGCCTTGTACACCTCCTGCAGCGAAGCCAGCGTGAACAGCGTGCCCGGCAGGCCATCAATACCCGAAACGCGATCGACGATCTGCGCGATGCCGGCGCGCGTGCGTTCCCCTTGCTCTACGCCCTCGGCGGCGGGCCCGGTTGCGATGATCTTCGGGAAGCCTGACAGGCGCACGTTCTGGTTCGGCCACCAATGGCTGTCGTTGGCGTTCATCGCGTAATCGGTGCGCAACACATAGGGGCGCTGGGCGCTCGGCAGATGACCGCTCCAGTTGCAGGCGGGGTCCTGCCCATTCAGCACGACCACCCCTTGCTGCGCCAAAACTACTTGCGGTAACCCGGCCGAGACACAACTGGCGAGCTGCGTATCGGTCACGTTGGCCGCCACCGAATAGTTGGCGTACAGCGCATTGCCGTCCCTGTCGGCCGCGATGGTGTTGACCCAGGGCATCTCGCTGTAGAACGCCAGCGCCTCACGCAACGACGCCGCGCTGGTCGCCTTGCCGTTGCGCAGCACCTGATCGAGCAGGTGATCGTTCGTCCGGTTTGCGTCCTTCAGCGCATACGCAGTTGAGGCCGTCCAGGCAAACACGCTGTCCACCGTGAGCGGCCCATATTCGGTCGAGTACAGGGTGCGTTCGCGGGTCTGGATCGTGCCGTCGGGCTGCAGGGCCTGCACCTGCAACGGCGTGGCCGTCATCGGTCGCGATTCTTCGCCGACCATGTAGCGTTTCGGGTCCGCGGGATCCAGCTTGAGCCGGAAAAGCGTGAAGCGCTGATCGGTCGAGAAGGTGTGCGTCCAGGCCACATCCTTGTTGAATCCGATCAGGGGCAGCGGCGCGCCGAGCAAGGTTGCACCGTACACGTCGTACTGCCCGGGAACGGTCAGGTGCAACTGGTGCAGACGCAGCACACCCCACCAAGGAAAGTGCGGGTTGCCCAACACCATGCCACGGCCCGACGCGGTGACCTCGCGCCCCAAGCCGTAGCCGTTGGACCCGATGCCGCCATCCTTGAATACACGCAGCGCTTCGAGCATTTCAGACTGCTGCGGAGTGGTCGTGGCGCGCGCCAGCGCCACATGGGGCGAGGCCGGTGGCTGCGCGCCGGCAATCTGGCTGATGAACCCCAGTGAGCTGCCGGTCAGCGCAATCTGATGGATGCGCAAGTAAGCGTCCGACTCTGTGATCGGCTGCACCCAGGCCGCGTTGCGGCACTCCGCCGGCAACGCGTCGGGGCTGGTATCGCGCAGATATCGGTTGTAGCCTGCGACGAAGCCTGCCACCAGGTCGCGCACATCCGCGCTGCTGGCCGCCTTCAACCGCGACGCAATGTCCGGCGTCATGTAGGACTTGTAGAAGAAGTCCGACTCCAGGTTGCTGACCAGCCCGCCCAATTGCCCGAGGTAGGTGATCGCCTTGCCACTGGCATCACGCTCACCAAAGTAGCGCGCCCGCTCGCCATGAAGCGTGACCAGCTCCTGCGCGAACAGGCATGCATGGTCGGTTGCGAAGGCGAAACCATAGCCATAGCCGGCACCCTTGAAGTCCACGGCCCGGACGTGTGGCACGCCGTAAGCGGTGTAGCGGATCTCGGCCGCATAGGTCGGCGCCGGCTCCGCCGTAACCGGGGCCGAATCCTTCGAGCCACATGCTGCGAGCGCGGCGATGGCACCGCCGGCAAACAACAGCTTCTGCGCGAATCCACCGCACAGCCATGCCATCCTGCTTTGCATTGAGTGTCCTCCTGTGTGTGCCCGACCCGGCGCCGGCGACCGATTATGCCATTCGCATACTTCGCATGATTGTCTTTCCGCGATCACTCAAGTGGCCTGCGGCGCGTTCATCGACACCTGCCTGCGCGGTGTTATGCTGCGGCCCGTCAAATGGGATATCCGCCCATTTATACGGAGTTGCGCAGCGCGATCCGCCACATACGGCATTGGTCCCTCGCTCAGACTCAGCGTAGATTGCGCGGACAGATCCCGCCCTCAAGTCCGGCCCACCAGGGCCGAAAATATTCTCAGGATCGCGTATCGGCGATCACGGCCACAGAGCGCGCAGACGCATGCCTCCGGAACACATCGATGTGCTGACCGGCTTTCTCGACCGCGCGGGTTGCATCGCCACGGTGACGGCGATCGTCGATAGCCAGCCGAGCTCGGCTAACGCGCTGGCGGTGATCTGGCTCGATCTGGATCGCTTCAAGCTGGTCAATGAATCATTCGGCCACCTCGGCGGCGACGCGGTGCTGGCACGCATGGCCGGGCGGCTTGCCGAGCGCCTGGCCGGGCGAGCGGAACCCTGTCGCATGGGCGGAGACGAATTTGTCTTCCTCGCGCGAAGCACCGACGCCGCTGCGGCGCAACGCATCGCCGCGGATCTGTTGAGCTGCGTGAAGACGCCGCTGGAAGTCGGCAACATCCGCCTCTACCCCACCGGCAGCATCGGCATCGCGGTACTCGAAAGCGGCGAAGACGCGGTCAGCGTGCTTGAGCGTGCCGACCGCGCGATGGTGGAAGCCAAGCGCCTCGGTGGCGACCGTACCGTCGTTTCTGGCGACGAGCGGGTCGCAGGGCGGCTCGGCGTGTTGCTCGCACGCGAAGAACTGGCCGTCGAAAACAAGCTGCACATGGCGCTGGAAAGCGGTGGCCTGGCGCTGCACTACCAGCCGATCATCGCGCTCGACGGTACGATCCACGCGGTTGAAGCGCTGATGCGCTGCACCGCCGAAGGCGAATCGGTGTCACCGGTGCGTTTCATCCCGGTGGCTGAGAAAACCGGGCTGGTCGTCCGGCTGGGCGAATGGAGCATGCTGCACGGCGCGATGTACGCGCACCGCCTTGCCGCACTCGGGCTGAGCACCAAGGTCGCGATCAACGTATCCCGTGCTCAGCTCACCGCGCCGAAGTTCTCGCAGGCGCTCCACGCCGCGCTGCTATGCAGCGACGCACCGCCGGAGCTGATTGAGCTGGAGCTGACCGAGTCGCTGTTCATGGACGTCTCGGACGTCGTGCAGAGCAACCTGATGGCGGCAAAGATGGCCGGCATCTCGCTGGCGATCGACGATTTCGGCACCGGCTACTCGTGCCTGGCCAATCTCAAGGACATTCCGGCCAGCAAGCTCAAGATCGACCGCGCCTTCATCAAGGTGCTGCCCCACGACCTGCGGGCGCTTGCGATTGTGCGGGCAATCACCAACATGGCGCGCGAACTCGGCATGACGGTGGTGGCCGAAGGCGTGGAAACGGAAGAGCAACGGGCGGCGTTGGTGGATGTCGGGGTCGATGCGATCCAGGGCTTCCTGCATGCGCGGCCCATGGACGGCGAGGCGCTCATCGCCTGGCTGCAACAAAGGACAGCGGAATGACCCCGGACCAGACCGCAGCCATCGATGGCGTACTCGGCGACGCAATTCGCGACATCGGCATCCCGCCGCGCCCGATGATCCTCGACAGCATCGGCGCCGAGATGTTGAAGGAGACGCCGGATTTCCATCGCCTCGCGAGCCTGATCTCGAGCGACGTCAGCCTCGCAGCGGGGCTGATGAAAACGGCCAACTCGCCCTACTTCGGTTTCCGGTTCCGCGCCCGCACCGTGTCGCAGGCGCTGATGATGCTGGGCCTCGATGTATCGAGCCGCGCCGTGGCGGGCCTGATCCTGCGCAAGGTCTTCGTATCGGTGCCCGCGCTGGAACGCTTCTGGGACGCGTCGGCACGCATCGCCATGGTATCCGGCTGGCTTGCGCAGGAACTCGGCCCACGCAACGGCATCCGCGCCGAAGAGGCCTACACCTTCGGCCTGTTCCGCGACTGCGGCATCCCGGTGTTGATGCGCAAATTCAGCGACTACGGTGTAACGCTGAAGATCGCCAACGAAACATCAGATCAACGCTTCACCGACGTCGAAGACACCCGCCACCCGACCAACCACGCGATGGTCGGCTGCCTGCTTGCGCAAAGCTGGTGGATGCCGGAAGAAACCTGCCTCGCGATCCGGCATCACCACGATGCCTTCGCGCTGACCGCCCATCAGGGCGGCCTGCCCGCCTCGGCACAGCGTTTGATCGCAATGGTGCAGCTGGCGGAGTTCCTGTTCCAAACCGCAACCGGCCTCAGCGCCACGCGCGAGTGGGACAAGCTCGGCGACGCCTGCCTGCGGCTGCTGGATGTTTCGCCGGACGGCCTCGCCACACTGACCAGCGGCACGCGCGAGGTGCTGGCGCACGCGGACGCCTGAAAAAGCCGGCCGCGCCCGCGTTACCCGGCTCGGTCAGAACACGCCAAGCCCCTTCAGCATCACCAGTACGATCAGCAGCGGCGACACGAATCGCACCAGCACGAACAGCCCGCGCGCGACACCGCCGTTCGCCAGCACGCCACGGTTGCTCAATTCGGCCAGCCATTCCGCGCGGCCCCAGGACGTACCGACAAACAGTGCGATCAGAATGCCGCCAAGCGGCAGCAGGATGTTCGACGACACATAGTCGAACAGGTCGAAGGCATTCAAACCGAACAGCTTCCAATCGGCCGTCAGGCTGCCCGACAGCGCGGCAAGCGAGCCGAGCACACCGATCGCGCCGATGCTGATCAGCGTGGCTTGCCAGCGGCGCAGCCGGAACCGCTCGGCCAGCACCGCAACCGGCACCTCGACCAATGACAGCATTGCGCCAAGCGCTGCGAACGCGGTCAGCACGAAGAAGGCCAGCATGAAGAACGCGCCACCCGGCATGCTTGCGAATACCGCCGGGATCGTAATGAACACCAGCGATGGCCCTGCCTCGGGCTTGAAACCGAATGCGAATACCGCCGGGAAGATCGCGATGCCGGCCAGCATCGATACCGTCAGGTCGGCCAGCATCACGCGGGCTGCGGTCAGCGGCACATTCTGCTCGGCGCGGAAGTAGCTGCCATACGTAACCATCGTGCCCATGCCGACCGAAAGCTTGAAGAACGCGAGGCCCACGGCCACCAGCACCACTGCCGGCGTGATCTTCGAGAAATCGGGTTTGAATAGGAACGCGAGCCCTTCGCTGGCGCCGGGCAGCATCAGCCCGCGAATGCCGATCACCACCAGCAGCAGGAACAGGATCGGCATCAGCCGCTTCGTCACCGCCTCGATGCCGCGCGATACCCCGAGCGAAATGATCACGCCGACCAGTACCAGCACCGCCCACTGCCACAGCAAGGCGCTCGCCGGGTCACTGACGAGCCCGCCGAAGGCCGCCGACAATGTGGCCGGATCGGTGCTCAACAAGCCGCCCGCTGCAGCCTTTGCCACGTAGGCGAAGACCCAACCGGCCACTTCGCTGTAGAAGGCCATGATCAACAGCGCCGCGATCACGCCGAGCACACCGATCAGGCCCCAGTGCTGGGTCGGCCGCAAACGCTGAAACGCGCTCACCGCGTCGCCGCGCGCTGCGCGGCCGATCGAAATCTCCGCAATCATCACCGGCAAGCCGACAAGCAGCGTCGCGAGCAGGTAGACCAGCAGGAAACCCGCGCCGCCGTTGGCACCGGTCAGGTACGGGAACTTCCAGATATTGCCGAGGCCGACGGCCGAGCCAAGGGTTGCGGCGAGTACGCCGAAGGTGGAACTGAAACCGTCACGGGAAGAGGACATGTCAGGCTGAACGCCGGAAGGCGGTAGCAATGCAGAGCGAGTCAGGCTAACACCGCACGCCCGGTGGCGGATTGATCCAGCGCGGATCCGGCGGCGGCAGGCCACGCAGCCCGCAGCGGGCGGCGCGGCCTTGCCGTGCCCTCAGCGCGCTGCGGCGCGCGCTTCGTCGCGCAGGCTGCGACGCAGGATCTTGCCGACGTTGGTCTTCGGCAGTTCCTCACGGAACTCGACCTGGCTTGGCACCTTGTAGCCGGTGAGCCGCTCGCGGCAGAAGGCGATCAGCGCGCGATCGGTCAAACCACCATGCCGCGCCACGACGAAGATCTTCACCGCCTCGCCAGACTTCTCGTCGGGCACGCCAACGGCGGCCACCTCCAGCACATCGGGGTGGGCCGCAACCACATCCTCGATCTCGTTCGGATACACGTTGAAGCCGGACACCAGAATCATGTCCTTCTTGCGGTCGACGATGCGGAAGAAGCCCTTCTCGTCGGCGACCGCCACGTCGCCGGTACAGAAGAAGCCATCGGAGGTCATCACCTTCCTGGTTTCTTCCGGCCGCTGCCAGTAGCCGGCCATCACCTGCGGGCCGCGCACACAGAGTTCGCCCGGCTGACCGAGCGGCACTTCCTGGCCCGCGTCGTCGCGTATCGAGACTTCGGTCGAGGGTACCGGCAGGCCGATCGTGCCGTTGTATGCCGGCAGATCAAGCGGGTTGATCGTGACGGCGGGCGACGTCTCGGTGAGCCCGTACGCCTCCAGCAAGGGCTTGCCCGTCAGCTTCTGCCAGCGCTCGGCAACCGCCCGCTGCACCGCCATGCCGCCGCCCAGCGTGAGCTTGAGCGAAGAGAAGTCCAGATCGCGGAAGTCGTCGTTATTCAGCAGCGCGTTGAAGAGCGTGTTCACCCCGGTGATCGCGGTGAAGCGATAGCGCGACAGTTCTTGCACGAAGCCCGGAATGTCCCGCGGATTGGTGATCAGCAGGTTGGCCGCGCCGATCCGCATGAAGGTGAGGCAGTTCGCCGTCAGCGAGAAGATGTGATAGAGCGGCAGCGCGGTGACGATCAGTTCTTCGCCCTCCTTCACCCAGGGCGCCAGCCAGGTGTAGGCCTGCTGCAGGTTCGCCACGATGTTGCCGTGCGTGAGGATGGCCCCCTTCGACACCCCGGTGGTGCCGCCGGTGTATTGCAGGAAGGCGATGTCGTCGCGCGTGCGGGAGACCGGCTGGAAGCCCGTCTCCATGCCGCGGCGCAGCGCCGGCTTGATCCGCACCGCACCGGGGATGAACCAGTGCGGCACCATCTTCTTCACATACTTGAGCGCCAGGTTGACGATGCCACCCTTGAGCCCCGGGAAGAGATCGCCCAAGCCTGTCACGATCACCTTCTCGACCGCGGTACCGGCAATCGCCTCCTGCACCGTGTGCGCGAAATTCTCCAGCACGACGATCGTGCGTGCGCCGGAATCCTTCAACTGGTGGTGCAGCTCCCGCACGGTGTAGAGCGGGTTGCAATTGACGACCACGCCCCCCGCGCGCAGCGTGCCGAATACCGCCACCGGATACTGCAGGCAGTTGGGCATCATCACCGCAACGCGGTCCCCCGGCATCAGGCCCAGTTCGCCTTGCAGGTAGCCCGCGAACGATCGCGTTAGCAGATCGAGTTCGCGGTAGCTCATCCGCACGCCCATGTTGATGTAGGCGATCTTGTCGGCGAAGCGCACGGCGCTCTGTTCGAAGACCTCGACGACCGATGCGTAGGCATCGAGATCAACCTGTGCCGGCACCCCCGCCGGATAGCTCTTCAGCCAGATCGGCTCCATATCCCCTCCTCCTTTTTGCGTCTGCTTTTTTGTTCGGGAGCCCGCTTGGCAGCGCGCCCCCGTTTAGCGCACACTCCCGCCCCACCATGAGCGACATCCATATCCGGCGCACCCATACCCTCACGCCCGAACAAGCCCGGGCGGCGGCCGAACGCGTCGCGGCCGACCTGAGGGATAAACATCAACTCGATTTCGAATGGCAGGGCGATACCCTGGTATTCGAGCGCTCCGGCGTATCCGGCCAGCTCGAACTCGACGGCGATGCGGTCGAGATCCGCATGAAGCTCGGCTTCTTGCTCGCGATGTTCCGCGGCGCATTCGAGGCCGAGATCCACAAGTTCTTCGACGAAGAGTTCGGCTCCGCCTGAACGTGAAAACGGCGGCCCCCGCCGCCGTTCCACTGTCAGCCCTTCAGCGCCTTCACCAGCGCGATGTACTGATTCATCGCCTCGTCGCTGGCGGTGCCCTTGAGCGCCGCCCACGCATCGAACTTTGCACGCCCCACCGGATCGGTAAAACCAGGGCGCTTCCCCTCGCAGTCCCCTTCGCTCGCCTGCTTGAAGAGCGAATAGAGCTTGAGCAGCGTCGCGTTGTCCGGGCGCTCCGTGAGCGTCTTGGAATCGGCCACGGCTGCTTCGAATAGCGCCTTCAGGTCGCTCATTGCGGTCTCCTTGAATTGTCGGATGCGTGATCAATACCGGGCGACGCCAGCGCGCCGCAGCCGTATTATTGCGCCCAAATACACCAAGGAGGAATCGATGGCGCGCGAGAAGATGTCGAGTATCGACACGGCGTGGCTGCGGATGGACCGGCCGAGCAACCTGATGCAGATCCTGGGCGTGATGGTTTTCGACAAGCCTCTCGATCTGGAGCGCCTGCGCAAGACCCTGCAGATCCGCATGGTCGATCGCTACCCCCGCTTCCGCCAACGCGTCACGTCGTCCCTCACCTCCACCTACTGGGAAGACGACGCGGAGTTCGACATCCGCAACCACGTGCGCCCGGTTGCCTTGCCGGGCATCGGTGACCTTGAAGCGCTCAAGGCGCACGTCGCCGATCTGGCGAGCGAGCCACTCAACCCGAATCGCCCGCTGTGGGAAATGCAGGTCATCTCGACGCCCAGCGGCGTCAATGCGATGGCGGTGCGCATCCACCACTGCATCGCCGACGGCATCGCGCTGATCGGCGTGATCCTGTCGCTGACCGACGAACACCCGGATGCACCGATCGGCTTGCCACATCCGCCGAAGCCGAAGGCGCACATCGAGCCCGAGGATGAAGACCAGTTCTGGTGGAAGGTCTTCAGCCCGGCCACCGAGGCGTGGCTCAATTCACTCGCGGTCGGCAGCAAGCTCTGGTTTGGCTACCTCGACCTGCTGATGAACCCGGGCAAGGCGGTCAGCCACGCGCGCATGGGCGCCGCATTTGCCAGCGAGCTGGCCAAGCTCGCGATGATGCCGGACGACTCGCACACCCGCTTCAAGGGCAAGGCCGGCATCGCCAAAGCGGTTGCATGGTCAGACCCGCTGCCGCTACCCACGATCAAGGCGGTCGGCAAAGTCCTCGGCTGTTCGATCAACGACCTGCTGCTGGCATCGGTGGCCGGCGCGCTGCGCAGCTACCTGCAGGAAAAAGGGGACCCGGTGGATGGCATCGAGATACGCGCCATGGTGCCGGTCAACCTGCGGCCAGCCGGCCAGGCCGCCAAGCTCGGCAATCATTTCGGCCTGGTCGCGCTGGAGTTGCCGGTTGGTCTTGAGAACCCGCTCGAGCGCCTCTACGAGACCCGCCAACGGATGGCCGCGCTGAAGCATTCCTACCAGGCTGCGGTTGCCTTTGCCCTGCTTGGCGTGGCCGGCATGGCGCCGAAGATCGTGCAGCAGGAAGCACTCGATCTGCTCGCGAACAAGGCGAGCGCCGTGATGACCAATGTGCCTGGCCCGCAGAACCCGCTGTTCCTGGCCGGCGTGAACATCTCGCAGCTGATGGTGTGGGTGCCGCAGAGCGGCAACATCGGCATGGGCGTGAGCATCCTGTCGTACAACGGGAACGTGCAGTTCGGCCTGATCACCGATCACAAGCACTGCCCCGATCCGGAACACATCATCAGCCGCTTCGCCGGCGAGTTCGAGAAACTGATGTGGCTGGTGCTGATGGAACCGTGGGACCGCCTGAGCGACCCGCAAGACGTCGAGCAGCACATCAAGGCCGAACTCGGCGAGAACTGAGGCGCTGCGTCAGCAGCACCCACTCAGTCGCACAGCATCGGCACCAGAATCGAACTGCGGATCCCCTGACCCGGGGCGCTGAGCAGCACCTGGGTCGGTAACTCCTTGAAGCAGACGGCGCCAGCCTCGGTGGCGATACGCCAGCTCATGGCGCCATTCGCGTCCACCCAGTTGGACTCCTCGTGAAACGGCATCGGGCGGCCGAAGCGCTTTTCCAGTGCCGCAGCGACGGCATCGCGCGGTGCCTCGCGGCGCTCACCCCTCTGGAAACGCGCGGGATCGAGCGTATGTTCCTGGCGCGACATCTCGCGCAGCACCCGGCCCAGATCGGCCTTGGCGTCGTCCGCCATGTCCCGGCCGCTGCGCGGCTCGGCGATTGACGTGGCCTCAACCGTCGCCGTCGGTGTGTCCGCTGCCGCCTCCGGGCGCCGCACCAACCTGCGTTCGGATGCGTGCGAGGACAAGATCGATCGTTCAGCCGAAACCGCCGCAGACGGTGTCGTCACCACTACCTCTTCACGGGCGGGCGCTGGTCGCAGATGCGCCTGGAAGCGCACGGTGCCCGGCGCGCCGCCGGGCCGATAGGCCAGCACCGCCATACCATGCGCAATCAGCGATAGGGTCAGCGCCCACGCCAGGCGCTGCCCCACGCGCGGGTCGGAAAGTTCAGGCGATGATGCCGCCACCCAGGCAGACTCGCGATTCGTAGACCACCACCGACTGGCCCGGCGTGAGCGCCCACTGCGGCGCTGCAAACGCGATTTCACAGCGTTCGGCGTCGATCGCCTCGATCTCGCAGGGCGCGTCCGGCGTGCGATAGCGCGGCTTGGCGGTATAGACCCAGTGCGTACGTGGCGCATCGCCCGAGATCCAGTTCAGATCAATCGCCTGCAGACGTTCCTTCAGTAGCGCCGGGTGATCATGCCCCTGCACGACGTAGAGCACGTTCTTCTTCACATCCTTCACCGCGGCGTACCAGGCGTCATGCTCTCCCGCCACATCATTGCCCTTGATGCCGCCGATGTGCAGGCCCTTGCGCTGGCCGATCGTGTGGTACATCAACCCTTGGTGTTCGCCGATCACCTTGTCGCCATCCAGCGTGCGGATCTCGCCCGGCTTGGTCGGCAGGTAGCGCATCAGGAATTCGCGGAACGGACGCTCGCCGATGAAGCAGATGCCGGTCGAATCCTTCTTGTCGAAGACATGCAGCCCGGCCTGCTCGGCAATCTGGCGCACCTCCCGCTTGTACAGGTGCCCCAGCGGGAACAGCGTCTTCGACAGCTGCGCCTGGTTCAGTCGGTAGAGGAAGTAGCTCTGATCCTTGGTGCCGTCTTCCGCCTTCATCAGTTGATGGCGCGTCACGCCATCGTTGTGCCATTCGCGCACCTGGGCATAGTGGCCAGTCGCGATCTTGTCGGCGCCAAGTTGCATCGCGTGATCGAGGAAGGCCTTGAACTTGATCTCGCTGTTGCACAGGATGTCCGGATTCGGCGTGCGGCCGGCCTCGTATTCGCGCAGGAAGTCGGCGAACACGCGGTCCTTGTATTCCTTGGAGAAGTTCACGACTTCGAGGTCGATACCGATGACGTCGCACACCGAGGCGACATCGACCAGATCCTGCCGTGTCGAGCAGTACTCGTCGTCATCGTCGTCTTCCCAGTTCTTCATGAACAGGCCGGTGACCTGATAGCCCTGCTGCTTGAGCAAGAGCGCCGCCACCGACGAATCCACACCGCCGGACATGCCGACTACCACCTTCATTCCGTTACCGCTCATGGCTTGTCTTCTTCAGTCGTAATGCCGGATCAGATCCAGCGGGTAGCGCCGGCCGGCCAGGTAATCATCGATACACCGCAGCACCAGCGGGCTACGATGCCGTTCAGGGCAGGCTGCCAGTTCGTCACGCGTCATCCACACCGCGCGGAGGATGCCCTTGTCGAGCACACGCCCTTCCTCGAAACCAGCGAGGTCTGCCGCAAACGCGAAACGGACGTAAGTGATCTCGCCGTCCGGGCGAGGCCACTGATAGACCCCCACCAGCGCCCTAGGCACGACGCGATGCGCGGTTTCTTCAAGTGCCTCGCGCGAGCATGCGGCAAGCAGCGACTCGCCTTCGTCCAGATGACCAGCAGGTTGATTCAGCCGCACGCCATCGATCGTTTCCTCTTCCACAAGCAGGAAGCGGCCTGCGTTTTCGACCACGGCAGCCACGGTGACATGCGGATTCCAGCCCATCTTCGGCTCCGGCGGGAAAACGCTCATTTTAGCGCGCACCGGGCCGGCTGCCGGAGTCAGGGCGGAATCGGCTAAAATCTCGCCTTTCGCCGGCTGCTGGCGATGCAACAACACAATTCCAAGGGGGAATGCTCATGTCGATGGCCGATCGTGACGGGTTCATCTGGTTCGACGGCAAGCTCGTGCCGTGGCGCGAAGCCACCACGCACGTGCTGACGCACTCGCTTCACTACGGCCTGTCGGTGTTTGAAGGCGTGCGCGCCTACAAGACCGATTCCGGCACCGCGATCTTCCGTTTGAAGGAACACACCGACCGCCTCTTCAACTCGGCACACATCTACATGATGAAGATGCCGTTCGACAAAGAGACGATCAACGAAGCACACAAGGAAGTCGTGCGCGCGAACAAGCTCGAGAGCTGCTACATGCGCCCGATCGCCTTCTACGGCTCGGAGAAGATGGGCATCTCGACGCGTGGCGCCACCGTGCATGTCGCCATCGCGGCCTGGCCGTGGGGCGCCTACCTCGGTGACGACGGCCTGGAGCGCGGTATCCGCGTGAAGACCGCTTCGTTCGCCCGCCACCATGTGAACGTGACGATGCCGCGCGCCAAGCTGGCCTCGACCTACGCCAACTCGATCCTCGCCAACCTCGAAGCCACCGGCGACGGTTACGACGAAGCCCTGCTGCTGGATACCGAAGGCTTCGTCGCGGAAGGCGCGGGCGAGAACGTGTTCATCATCAAGGATGGCGTGATCGTCGAACCCGAGATCGCCTCCGCGCTGACCGGCATCACCCGTTCCACGATCCACACGCTGGCCAAGGAACTCGGCTACACGATCGTCACCAAGCGCGTCACGCGCGACGACATCTACATCGCCGACGAAGCCTTCTTCACCGGTACTGCAGCCGAAGTCACGCCGATTCGCGAGCTGGACAACCGCACCATCGGCACCGGCTCGCGTGGCCCGATCACGGCCAAGATCCAGGCACGCTTCTTCGATCTGGTGAACGGCCGCCTGCCCGAGCACAAAGACTGGCTCGCTTACGTCTGAGAGGTTTGCGCCATGCCCGAGAATCAGGACAAGAACCAGCCCATCGCGGTCACCGCGAAAGATCTGCCGCTGCACTGCCCGATGCCGGACGCCCCGCTGTGGGCACGGCACCCGCGCGTGTTCCTCGATGTGCTGAAGACCGGTGACGCCGCGTGCCCGTACTGCGGTGCGAAGTACCACTTCACCGGCGAACGCCCGACCGGACACCACTGAGCCGACCCGGGTGGCAGCCGCCCCCGACACGCGCAGCGGATCGGGGGCTTCGGCCCCCGTTTTCATTGCGAGCCCCATGACCCGGATTCTGATCGTCACCCCGAACTGGATCGGCGACTGCGTCGCGGCCCAGCCGCTGTTCATGCGCCTGGCCACCCGGCGCCCCGACGTCGTCATCGACACGCTGGCGCCAGCCTGGGTGGCCCCGGCGCTGCAGGCGATGCCGGAAATCCGCAAGGTGATCCCGAATCCCTTCGGGCATGGTGCGTTTGATCCGGTCGGTCGATGGAAGCTCGCACGTTCGCTCGCCGGCCAGTACGACGAAGCCTACGTGCTGCCGAACTCGTGGAAATCCGCACTGATCCCGCTTTTCGCCGGCATTCCGGTTCGCGTCGGTTTCATCGGCGAAGCGCGCTACGGTGTGATCAACCGCGCCCACCGGCTCGACAAGCAAGCGCTACCGCTGCAGGTGGAACGCTATGCGCAACTGGCCGAAGTGCCCGGCACCGCACTCGAACGCCCGTTGCCGAATCCGCTTTTGCGGCGCGACGCAACGGCTGTAGCCGCCACTCTGACCAAGCACGGTCTGGCCGCCGAACCGAAACCGGTTGTCTTCTGCCCCGGCGCCGAGTACGGCCCGGCGAAGCGCTGGCCGGAACGCCACTTCGCCGAACTGGCCCGCCGCCTCAAGGCCGAGGGGAATCCGGTGTGGATTCTCGGCTCGAAGAAGGACGCACCGGTCGCCGACGAGATCGTGCGCCTGTCGGGCGGCGCGGCGCTGAACCTGTGCGGCAACACTTCGCTTGCTGACGCGATCGACCTGATCGCTCACGCACGTTTCGTTGTCACCAACGATTCCGGCCTGATGCACGTGGCCGCCGCGCTGGGCACGCCACTGGTGGCGCTGTTCGGCTCGACGAGTGCGAACTACACGCCGCCGCTGTCAGGCCGCGCGGCGGTGATCTGGCTCAAGCTGCCCTGCAGCCCCTGCTTCAAACGCGAGTGCCCGCTGGGGCACCTCGACTGCCTCAACAAGATCACGCCCGAGATGGTCGAAGCGCAAGCGCGCGACCTGCTGACCCAAGGAGGCCCCCGATGAAACCCGTTTTCCACGCGAGCGTCGAAGACGCCGAGGCGGCGTTCTACGACGCGTTCAACCGTTGCGACCTCGAAGCGCTGATGGCGCTGTGGTCCGAAGGCGATGAAGTCGTCTGCATCCACCCGGGCGGCGCGCGCCTCGTCGGCCTGCACGCAATCCGCGAGGCCTGGAAGCAACTCTTTGAAAGTGGCCTGCGTTTGCGCCTGCGGGTGCACCACGGCGTCTTCCATTCCAGCCCGATGCTCGCGGTGCGCAGCGTGTTGCAGCATGTCGTCGTGGAAGGCGAGGACGGCATTCCGCCGCCGATCATCGCCACCAACGTGTATGTGCGCGGCCCATTCGGCTGGCGCATCGCGATGCATCACGCCTCGCCGTCGCCAGAAAACACCAGCGGCTATCAGGACGATACGCCGCGCATCGTCCACTGAGCCGCCGGGCGGCCCGCGCCCGCCTCAAGCGCCGGGCCCGCCAGCTTGCGTAGCCGGAACGCGCGCCACACAAACCACGCACCCGCCGCGGCGAACAGATGCTTGAGCGTGTGGCCGCTCACGCACTGCGTCAGATCGAGCACTGCGCCGTCAGCGACCTCCAGCAGTTTGGCGACGAGATAGCAGCCAACCGCCGCCAGCCATAGCCGCCGCTGCGACCACGCCAGCCCGGCACGCCACTGCAACAGCGGCGCGACGATCATCAAGCCAAGCTGCAGCGCGAGATAGGCGCGAAGGTCGCCGGGCGCCAGCCAGAGCGCATCGTTCGTCAACGCCACGCTGCCCGCGGCCAACAGCAGCAGCGTCGGCAACCAGCCCAAGGGCGGGCGCACGCTGGAGCACTCCTCCAGCACCGCCGCAAACAGCGCACCACAGGCCAGTGCGATTGGCAGTCGATCCCACACGATGCGCGCATCGTCCGGCTGCAGGTGATACCACCAGGAGCCCACCGCCGTCAGCGCAATCGCAACGAAGAACACGCGCATCGCCAGGCAAACGGGCGGCGTCAGCCAGCGGCCGGCTCCAATGCCAAGCAGGCCAAGCGCACCTACCCACAGAAAGGGCAGGTTCGACAGCACATCGGCCGCGCGCGGCAGCGCACCCCATGCGCGCTGGTCGGCAAACGCGTGGTAGTGCGCCGGGGTATGGATCGGCCCCGCCAGCGCCAACACGAAAATGATCAAGAGGACTGCACCAAGCGGTGCGTGGTGCCGAAAAACCTGCAGATTCATCATGCTCTCCATGAGACTTCGTGGGCGGCAGCCTGCGCTGCCGCGTTCAAACCGTCATCCGGCGCCGGCGCGGTGGCATCATCCGATACTCGACGATGCGAATTCCGCCACTGCAAGCCGCGCCATGACGCCCCGCTCCGCTCCGCTTCCACCGCCCTACCGGGCTCCCGCCTGGCTCGTAGGCAGCCATGCACAGACGATCTGGCCCCTCGCGATCAAGCCGCCGCTGCCCTCGCTCACACGCGAACGCTGGGAGGCGCCGGACGGCGACTTCATCGACGTGGACCTGCTCGCCCGTCGCCCGGGCAAACCGCTGGTCGTGCTGTTCCACGGCCTCGAAGGCTCCAGCCGCAGCCACTACTCGCGTGCCCTGCTCGCCGCATTGCACCGGCAGGGCTGGAATGGCGCCGTCGCGCATTTCCGTGGCTGCTCGGGCGAACCCAATCGCTTGCCGCGCGCCTACCATTCCGGCGACGCTGACGAGATCGACTGGATCCTCCGGCGCTTCTCACAACGCTTTGACGATGTGCCGCGCTATGCGTCAGGCGTGTCGCTCGGCGGGAACGCCCTGCTCGTGTGGGCTGCACGCGAGGGCGGCGCAGCAGCATCGGTGGTGGAGCGCATCGTGTCGGTCTGCGCACCGCTGGATCTGACGGCGTGCGGGCACCACCTCGCGCGCGGCTTCAACCGCGTCTACACGCAGAATTTCCTGTCGACACTGAAGGCACGCTGCATTGAGAAGCTCGATCGCTTCCCGGAGGCGTTTGACGTCGCAAAGCTGCGCAGCGCGCGCAACCTCTATGAGTTCGACAACGTGATCACCGCGCCGCTGCACGGTTTTGACGGCACCGAGGATTACTGGACGCGGTGCTCGTCGAAACCCCTGCTGCCGCAGATACGCCTGCCTGCACTGGTGCTGCATGCGCGCAACGACCCGTTCATCCCGCGTTCGGTTTATCCGCAGCCCGACGCGCTTTCGCCGACGGTCAAGCTGGAGCTGCACGACCAGGGCGGTCATGTGGGCTTCGTCGAGGGGCGCTTCCCGGGCAACCTGGAATGGTTGCCGCGCCGCATGCTGCACTTCTTCGAACACGGCAACTGAGCGCCCCTGCGGCGCCGGCCCACATCGTATGAACTGCTGAGGAATCCGTGATGTCCGTTCCTGCACAATCAATCTTCAAGGCCTACGACATCCGCGGCATCGTCGGCAAAACCCTGACCGCCGACGTGGTGGCGCAGATCGGCCGCGCGATCGGCTCCGAAGCGCGCGCACGCGGCCAATCGACGATCGTGGTGGGCCGTGATGGCCGCTTGTCCGGTCCGGCCTTCGCCGAGGCGTTAAGCGAGGGCATCACCCGCGCCGGGGTCGATGTGATCGACATCGGCTGTGTCGCAACGCCGCTCACCTACTTCGCCGCCTACCATCTCGACGCACACAGTTGCGTGTCGATCACCGGCAGCCACAACCCGCCCGAATACAACGGGCTGAAGATGGTGCTTGGCGGCGAAACCCTGCACGGCGAGATGATTCGCGATCTGCGACGCCGCATCGTCGAGGGCGATTTCACCGAAGGCTCTGGCGCGATCACCCAGACCGATGTGCGCCCCGCCTACATCGCGCGCATCCTGTCGGATGCGAAGCTCGCGCGGCCGATGAAGATCGTGCTCGACTCGGGCAACGGCGCCGCCGGCAACACCGCACCGGCGCTGTTCCGCCGGCTGGGTTGCGAGCTCACCGAACTGTTCTCGGAGGTCGACGGCAACTTCCCGAACCACCACCCGGACCCAAGCAAGCCGGAAAACCTCGACGATGTGATCGCGGCACTGAAGGCGGGCGAGGCCGAACTAGGCCTTGCGTTCGACGGTGACGGCGACCGCCTTGGCGTGGTGACGAAGGATGGCGAGATCATCTACCCGGACCGCCAGCTGATGCTGTTCGCCGCCGATGTGCTGACGCGCGTGCCGGGCGGCCAGGTGATCTACGACGCGAAATGCACCCGTCACCTTGCCCCGTGGATCCGCCAGCACGGCGGCGAACCGGTGATGTGGTGCACCGGCCACGCGCTGATGAAAGCCAAGCTCGTCGAGAGCGGCGCACCGCTGGCTGGTGAGCTGAGCGGCCATGTGTTCTTCAAGGAGCGTTGGTACGGCTTCGACGATGGCCTCTACACCGGTGCGCGCCTGCTCGAGATCCTCTCGCAGCACCCCGACGCCAATGCGGTGCTCAAGGCGCTCCCGAACGCGATCAGCACACCGGAAATCAACGTAAAGATGGGCGAAGGCGAAGCGCTTGAACTGGTCACGCAGCTCAAGGCCTCGGCACACTTTGAAGGCGAAATCGAGCGGATCACGATCGATGGCCTGCGCGTCGAGTACGCCGATGGCTTCGGCCTGATGCGCGCATCCAACACCACGCCGGTACTGGTGCTGCGCTTTGAGGCCGACGACGAAGCCGCGCTCGCGCGGATTCAAGCCGATACCGCGCGCGCCATACGCGCACTCCGGCCCGGACTGACGCTGCCGTTCTGACCGCCTGGCGGGGCACTACCGGCCGCAAGGCGCGTGGCGAGCTGCGTCCGGCAGCACATGCAACAAGGGGGAAGCGAGGATTCACGCCGCGCGCCGGGGCAGGCATACTGACGCGGGAGATATTCCCATCCCGAACCAGACCGGATGCCTGTTCAGCCACGATTCCTGCGTTGCCTGCGTCTCGCCGCGATCGTCGTCGGACTGATCGCGTGTGACGCCGCTTTTGCGGTCGACGCCCTGGCCCTGCGCGGTGCGCTCGACCACGACCCCTACACGACGGCGCGCGAAGCCACGCAACGGGCCGCTGCCGCGCGCAGCCGGGGTGACCAGAAAGTGCTGCTCGAATCGCTGACGCAGGTGGCGATGGCCTACAACCTCGTGGGCGACTCGGTCTCCGCGCAGCCGCCGATGGTGGAGGCGCAGCACCTGGCGACAGAACTGCGCGACCTAGACGCCGAAGCGCTGCTCGCTGCCGTCGAAGGCGAGATCAAGGCGGCGGACAACCGCCTGGCGGACGCCCATCGCGCGTTCGAAGCCGCGCTCGATGCCGTCAAGCGCTCCGGCAACAGGGACACCGAGGCGATCGTGCGCAGCCAGTACGGCTGGTTCCTCGCCCGCTCGATGCAGCGCCATCAGGACGGCGCGCTCGAATTCGAAGCCGCGCTGTCGCACTTCGAAAGAACCGGCAATCGCACCCGTGAAGCGGAGCTGCGCTACATGTCGGCCTCGCTCTACGACCGCCTGCGCGACCCCAAACGCGGCAACGCCGAACGCACCCGGGCACTCGAACTCATCAATCCGGCCCATCAGGCCTACCTCGCAGCAACGATCTACTACGAACTCGGCGCGGTCGCGCAGAGCAACGAGAACCGGGGCGAGGCCGACCGCGCGCTGCGGCGCTCGATCGAACTGAGCCGCAGCATTGGCGACAAGCTCGGCGTCGCGTTCGCCGAACTGACGCTGGCCGACGTGCTGATCGACCAGGGCAACGCGCGCGAAGCGGTCGACACCCTGCGGCGCGCCGGCCCGGTGCTCGCCGCAGGGCAGAACACGCTGGCGGTGGCGGGCATCGACGTGCGCCTGGCCGATGCGCTGGCGATGCTGCGCGACCCGGAAGCCTGGGCCGCGCTTGCCCGGGCGAAACCGGTGCTGATGGCCACCGAAACCGTGCAGAACGAGAGCACCTACTGGCGCGCAGAAGCACGCGTGAATGCGGCCTTCGGGCGTTACGAACAGGCCTACGCCGCGGTACAACGCCAGCTGCGTGCACAGCAGCGGCTGTTCGACACCCAGCAGATCCAGGCGCTGACCGAGCTCTCGGTCCGCTATGAAACCCAGCGGCGCGAGGCCGAGAACACGCGCCTGAAACTCGCCGAGCAGCTCAAGGATGCGACGATCCAGGCGCAACAGGCACGGCAGCTCGCGCTCGCCGGTGGGTTGGCTGCTGCGGTGGTGGCACTGCTCAGCGGGGTGATCCTGCTGCGTCGGCAAGTGGCGCAGAAACAGGCCTTCCGTTCGCTCGCGCTGCTCGACGAACTGACCGGCGCGCCCAATCGCCGCGCCGTGATGCAGTTCGCCGAGTCAGTGCAGGCGCGAGCCGCGGCATCGACACACGGGGCCGTCATCGCGCTGCTCGATCTCGACCACTTCAAGCGGATCAACGACAGCTATGGCCACGACGTGGGCGACGCCGTGCTGCGCAACTTCTACAAGGCAGCGGCGTCCGCGATCCGGCCCGACGACATGCTCGGCCGCGCGGGCGGCGAGGAATGGCTGCTGGTGATGCCCGTGGCGCAACCGGGCGCCGAGCAGGCGGTGTTCGAACGCATGCGAAGCGCCGTCGCGCACATGCCCGCTGACGGCCTGCCGAGCGGACTCGTCGTGAGCTTCAGCATGGGCGTTGCACGATTACGGCCGGGCGAAACCCTCACCCATGTTCTGCGGCGCGCCGACCTCGCGCTTTACGAGGCCAAACAGGCGGGCCGCGACCGGATGGCGATGGCGGATTGAGCGCACCGCTCAGATCGCGATCTGGCTGCCCAGCTCCACCACCCGGTTCGGGGGCAGCTTGAAGAACGCGGCCGCGCTGGTGGCATTGCGGAACATGAACTCGAACACCCGCTCGCGCCACAGCGCCATGCCCTCGCCCGGGGTGGGCAACAGGGTTTCCCGGCTCAGGAAGTAGGAGACGCGCATCGGGTCGAGCGCGAGATCCTGCTCGGCACACCATTCCAGCGCGGCAGGTACGTCCGGGTCTTCCATGAAGCCGAAGAAGAGCCGCACCCGCCAGCAACCGCCGGCGATGCGCTCCACCAGTACGCGCTGCGCTGGTTGCACACGCGGCTGCGGCAGGAAGATCACGCTCGCGAACACGGTGGTCTCGTGCATCACCATGTTGTGCTTGAGGTTGTGCAAGAGCGCGCGCGGCACGGCATTGCCACGCGGAGACAGGAACACCGCTTCGCTCGGCACGCGGGCAAGGCCCGGATCGGCGACCAGACCTTCGATGAAGGGGGCGAGCGGAATGCCCTCGCCTTCGCTGCGCTCCGCGAGGAGCTCACGCCCGCGGCGCCATGTCGACAGCAGCATGAACAGGAAGCCGCCGAACAGCAGCGGGAACCAGCCACCATCGAGAATCTTGGTGCCGTTGGCAAGCAGGAAGGCGGTTTCGATCGTCAGCAGCGGGCCCCATACCAGTACTGCAACCCAAGTCGGCCACTTCCAGTCGCGCCGCACCAGCGAGAAGGCGAGCACCGACGTGATCACCATCGTCATCGACACCGCGATGCCGTACGCCGCGGCCAGATTGCTCGAAGAGCGGAAACCCAGCACCACCAGCACGACCAGCAGCAGCAAGGTCCAGTTCATGAACGGCACGTAGATCTGACCCATTTGCGCGCCAGAGGTGTGCTGAATCGAGATGCGCGGGCAGAAGCCGAGCTGGATCAGCTCCCGCGTTACCGAATAGACGCCGCTGATCAAGGCCTGCGACGCAATCACCGACGCAGCCGTTGCGAGCGCCACCATCGGGTACACGCCCCAACCCGGCACGGCGAGGAAGAACGGGTTGCGCACCGCATCGGGGCTGCTGATGAGCAGCGCACCTTGGCCGAAGTAGTTGAGCAGCAGGCCGGGCAGCACCACGAAGGTCCACGCCAGACGGATCGGCCTCGCGCCGAAGTGGCCCATGTCGGCGTACAGCGCCTCGGCACCGGTCACGGTCAGGAATACCGCGCCGAGTGCCAGGAAGGCAATTGACCCATGTTCCATGAAAAAGCGGACGGCATGGTGCGGCGACAACGCGAACAGCACCTCCGGGTGATGCATGATGTTGTAGAGCCCAACCAGTGCAAGCACGCCGAACCAGATCGCAACCACCGGCCCGAACACGCCGCCGACCTTCGCGGTGCCATGCTTTTGCACCAGGAACAGCCCGACCAGAATCGCAAGCGTGATCGGCACCACAAAGCGTGTCGCCGCCGGCGTGGCGATCTCAAGCCCCTCGACCGCCGACAACACCGAGATTGCCGGCGTGATGACACCGTCTCCGTAAAACAGCGCAGCCCCCGCCAGACCCAGCACGATCACCGTCATGCGCTTGCGCGGACGAGACTCACCGGCATGCCCGAGCACACGCGCCATCAGCGCCACCACGCCGCCCTCTCCGTGGTTGTCGGCACGCAGCACGAACACCACATACTTCAGGGTTACGACGATCAGCAGTGTCCATACGATCAGCGACAGGATCCCGTACACGTTGTCCGGTGTGGCGGCGAGCGGGTGATGCTGCTGCGTGAAGGCTTCCTTCAAGGCGTAGAGCGGGCTGGTGCCGATATCGCCGAACACGACCCCCAAGGCAGCCAGCGTCAGCGCTGACTGCGAGCTCTTTTCATTGCTGTGTGACATCAAGATTCTCCGGTCGCAGCGCAGCGTCAGACGACGAAGCGGTAGCCGACCCCTGTTTCGGTAATGAAGTGTTTCGGGCGCGCCGGGTCGTCTTCGAGCTTGGCGCGCAAATGGCCGACGTAGATGCGCAGGTAGTGGGCGGACTCGGCGTAGGCCTGCCCCCATACCTCGCGCAGCAGGTGGCGATGGGTCAATACGCGGCCCTGCCCTGCCACCATCGCGACAAGCAGGCGGTACTCGGTCGGCGTGAGGTGCACCGGCTCGCCCGCCCGGGTGACCTGCTGACGCGAAAGGTCGAGCTCGACATCGCCGAACGCGACGCTCGCCTGTGGCACACGGGCCTTGAGCTGGCGCCGCAACAGCGCGCGCACGCGGGCGAGCAGCTCCGGCATCGAGAAGGGTTTGGTCAGGTAGTCGTCGGCACCTGCATCGAGCGCCGCCACTTTCACTGCCTCATCGTGACGAGCCGAGAGCACGAGCACCGGCGCCGCCGACCAATCGCGCATCCGGCGCACGAATTCCGCGCCATCGCCATCGGGCAGGCCAAGATCGAGCACGACCAGTGCGGGGTTGCGGTTGGCCGCGTCGGTCAGCGCCTGGCGCAAGGTGCCCGCCTCGTGCACCGCGTAGTTGGCCGCACGCAGCGCATCCGCCACCAGCGCTCGAATGCGCGGCTCGTCCTCAACCACCATCACCAGATCCGGCAGCGCACTCATGCAGCGGGCTCCTCGTCGATCGCCGGCATGTCGCGGCGCGGCAGCACCCATTCAAAGATGCAGCCGTGCGGTGTGTTCGCGGTCACGCCGATGTGCCCGCCATGCAACTCGGCCACCGCGCGGCAAATAGAGAGCCCGAGGCCCGAGCCACTGGGCCCGCCCTCAGCCTGGCCACGCGCAAAGGGCTGGAACAGCGCTTCGGCATCGCCCGGCGGCAGGCCGGGGCCATCGTCCGCAACCTGCAAACGCATTTCGCCGGCGGGCGCGCTGGCGCTGATGCGGATCTCGCTGCCGGCTGGCGTGTAGCGCAGGGCATTGTCGAGCAGGTTGGCAACCAGGCGCGCGGCGAGCACTGCATCGCATTCGACGAGCGGCAGCTCGGCGGGCACATCGATGCGCAAACGATGACTCGGCAGTTGCGGCTCCAGCGTCGCCACTGCGGCGCCGACGATCTCCTGCATCGACTCCCACTCGCGCCGCAGCGCCACGCCGCTCTGCAGACGCGCCATGTCGATCAGATCGTTGGCAAACGCGCCCAGAGCGAGCGCCTGTTCGCGCAGGCTCGCAAGGGTTTGTGCGGTGGCGGGCGTATTTGCCAGCGGCGACGCGGCGAGCGCATCGCTGAGGCCGACCAGCACTGTCAACGGTGTGCGGATGTCGTGAGAGAGCGCGGACAGGATGGTGTTGCGCAGGCGCTCGCGCGCCATCTCGATATCGGTACGCTGAGCGACCTCGACGTAGTGCAGGCGCTCAAGCGCGGTCGCAGCCAAGGCGCCGAGTGCGGCAACCAGTTCGCGTGCTCGCGTCTCGCGCGCCTGGGGCGACAACTCCGCCACCAGCACACCACGCGGCCGGCCCGCCACACGCAGCGGCTGAACCCGCAGATCATGCTCAAGTGCCGGGGGGTCAGCCCAGTCGAAGGGTGCATCGGCCTCCAGCGCCAGGCTCAGGGCGCGCGCCGGCACGCAAGCCGCCGGCAGATCGCCCCCCCGAGGTACCGCAGCCTCACCTGCATTGCACTGCCAAAGCTGCGCGCGCACGCCACCTTGCAACCGCAAGACGTCCTGCACGATCTCGGCCGCCTGCTCAGCCGCGTAGCAGCCGGCAAAGCGCTCGGCCGCGGCGTACAGCGCGGCCGTTTCCTGCTCGCGGGCGGCGGCGCGGGCCGCCTCGGCGCGCAAGCGGGCGGTCAGCTCAGCGGCCACAAGCCCAACCAGCAGCATGACGGCGAAGGTGACGAGGTATTCAAGATCATGCACCGCGAGCGAGAAGCGCGGCGGTACAAAGAGCAGATCGAAGGCGGCGACGCTGCTCACCGCGCACAGCACCGCCGGGCCTCGACCATAGCGCACGGCGATCCCCACGACGCCCAGCAGGTAGGGCATGGCGAGGTTGGTCAGTGCCAGGTCGGGCAACACCAGCACGCCGCCCACGCTGACCAACGCAACGATCGCGAGCGCCGCCGCATAGCCGCTGGCGCGCGGGCGCGAGACTTCGACGGGATGAGTGGCGGTTGGGATCACGGGCACGGCAGTGGATTGGTCTGATGTGAAGCCTAGCGCCGAGTGTGTAAACACGACGCAAAAGTTTGCGAAAACGATCACTCAACATTGCCCCGCCGCTGCCGTAATCATCGGTATGACGGATTCCAGCACAGCCTTTCTCGGCCGCCAGCCGATCCTGGACCGCGACAAGCAGTTGGTCGCGTTCGAGTTGCTGTTCCGCGGCGGCAAGGAAAACCGGGCCGAGGTCACGAACGACACGGAAGCCACTGCCGTCGTTCTGACACGCGCATTTTCCGATCTTGGCATCGATGCCGCACTCGGCAGCGGCCTCGGTTTCATCAACTGCGATGCGAACCTGCTGCTCTCCGACGCGATCGAGGTGCTGCCGTGCGACCGCATCGTGCTGGAGATCCTCGAAACCGTCGATCCGACGCCGGAAGTCCTCGCGCGATGCCGCGCGCTGCGCGACAAGGGCTTCATGCTCGCGCTCGACGACTACATCGGCGCCGAGGACCGCTTCCGCGAGCTGTTGGCGATGGTCGACTTCATCAAGGTCGATATCCAGCCGCTCGACGAAGCCGCCTTGCGTGCACTGACAGCGCGCCTGTTGCCGCTTGGTGTGCCGCTGCTGGCAGAGAAGGTGGACACGCAGGCACAGGCGGATCTTTGCCGCGATCTGGGTTTTGAGTTGTTCCAGGGGTATTTCTTCGCCCGGCCAACGATCCTGGCGCAAAGGAAACTCGACCACAACGAGATGACGCTGCTGCGCCTGCTGGGGCTGGTCATGCAGGATGCGGACACCGAGGAACTGGAAAGCGTCGTGAAGCCGGACCCGAGCCTGACGGTGAACCTGCTTCGCCTGGTCAACTCCGCCGGCTCGGGGCTGCGCAGTCCGGTTCATTCGCTGCGCCACGCCATCACAGCGCTCGGCCGCAGGCCGCTGCAACGCTGGATCCAGCTTCTGCTGTTCGCACGCCCCGGCAGCCACAGCCAGAACGATCCGCTGATGATCCTCGCCGCCACGCGTGGCCGCACGATGGAGATCCTCGCCGGCACGCCGGACAGCAGCCTCTACCGGCTGCGTGACGAGGCCTTCCTTGCGGGCATCGTCTCGCTCTTGCCTGCCCTGTTGATGACGCCGATGGACGACATCCTCAAAGGTCTGCCGGTTTCTGCCACACTGAGCGCCGCAGTGCGAGAGCGCGCCGGACCGCTCGGCGCCTTGTTACACTTGGTGGAGACTTTGGAGGGTGCGGACCAGGATGCATTCCTTGCCGCACTCGCGCACTGCCCGGGCATTGCGCCGATGGCGGTGTTTGCCGCTGAGGCCTCAGCCATGACATGGGCATCACAGATCGGCAAACCCGTATCGGAATGACAGCACTGACACCCTCGCACCGGAATCGACTGACCGCGCTGATGCGCGGCGCATTGACTTTGCTGGTGGTGGGTATCGTCAGCTTTGGCACCCTCTGCGCCCCCGCCGCATCCGCCGCGCCGGAGCAGGACCGCGTGACGCTGCAGCTCAAATGGCGCCACCAGTTCCAGTTCGCTGGCTACTACGCCGCGCTCTACAAGGGCTACTACTGGGACGCCGGCCTCGATGTGGAAATCCGCGAGGCAAACGAAGGCGAAGATCCGATCCAGCAAGTACTCGCCGGGCGCGCCGACTTCGGCGTTGGCACCAGCGAGTTGCTGCTGCTGCGTAATGCAGGCAAGCCGGTGGTCGTGCTGGCGGTGATCTTCCAGCATTCGCCGCTGGCGCTCGCCGCGCGTCGCGAAAGCGGCATCCGCAGCCTGCACGACCTCGCCGGCAAGCGCGTCATGATCGAGCCGAACTCGGCCGAACTCTTTGCCTACCTGCAGCGCGAGGGCATCGCCTCCGATTCGATGCAGTTGGTCACGCACAACTTCAACGTCCAGGATCTGGTGGCGGGCAAGCTCGATGCGATGTCGGTGTACGCGACGGACGAACCCTTCGAGCTGGGCGAAGCCGGTGTCGCCTACGAGCTTTTCGAACCCCGTTCCTCTGGCATCGATTTCTACGGCGACAACCTCTTCACCACCGAGGCGCAGATCCGCAAACACCCGGAACGCGTGCGCGCGTTCCGCGAAGCCACGCTGAAAGGCTGGGCTTACGCGATGCAGCACCCGGACGAGATCATCAACCTGATCCTCACGCAGTATGGCGACCGGCACAGCGTCGAGCACCTGCGCTACGAAGCCAAGGTGATGGAGCGCCTGCTACAGCCGACGCTGGTGGAACCGGGCTACATGCACGTCGGGCGCTGGCAGCACATTGCCGATACCTACGCCGAACTCGGCCTGATGCCGGCCGGCGCCTCGCTCGACGGCTTCCTCTACGAAGATGGCGCAATCGGCGAAAACGACCGCACCCGGCGCTGGCTGATGGTGGCGCTCGCCGCGATGGTGCTGATCGCTGCAAGCAGCGCCTACGTACTACGCCTGAACTGGCGCCTGAACGCCAGCCGCGAGCGGCAGCGCGTGATCATCGACACCGCCCCCTTGGCGCTGATCGTGCTGAGCGACGACGACAAGGTGCAGGACTGGAACCAGGCTGCGGAGCGCACCTTCGGCTGGAAGCTCGAAGACGCCCGCGCTCGCAATCTGCTGGACCTGCTCGCACCCGACACTGACCGCGCCGCGATGCGCACGCTGCTGGACGACACCCGCCGCGACGCCACCGGCAGTCATTCCGGCGAGACCTGGGCGAATACCGCGAGCGGGCGGCGGATCCGCTGCGACTGGCGCTTCGCGGTGATGCCCTCGAGCGATGGTCGCCAGCACCGGGTGGTCGCGATGGCCATCGACGTCACCGCCCAGCGCGAACTCGAAAGCCGGCTGCAACTGATGGCACACGCCGACCCGCTGACAGGCCTCGCCAATCGCTCGCTCTTCTACGACCGGCTCGAGCGCGCACTATCGCTGGCGCAGCGTCACACCGGCCATATCGCGCTGATCTACATTGATCTGGACGACTTCAAGCAGGTCAACGACACGCAAGGGCATGAGGCGGGTGACATCGTTCTGCGGACGGTGGCGATGCGCCTGCGCCGGCTGATCCGCGATTCAGACACCGTGGCACGTATCGGCGGCGATGAATTCGTGATCCTGCTGCTCGATGTGCCAGATCGCGATGCCGCGCTGGTCGTGGCCCATAAAGCGGAAGAAGCGGTGCGGATGTCGATCGAAGTACGCCCGGCACAGTTCGCGCATATCGGCGCCAGCATTGGCGTGAGCCTCAGCCCGCAGCACGGCAGTTCGGCCGAAGCCCTGCTACGCGCAGCGGACGCAGCGATGTACCGCGTCAAACACGCGGGCAAACATGGCGTAGCGGTTGCCCACGGCGGCGAGGCAAACGCGGTCGATTGAAGGCGCGGCGGTCAGCGGGCCTCGCGCGGGCCGTAGGCCGCGAAGAACACGTCCAAGGCGCGACTCACAATCGCTGAAATCTCCGCCGGCGTAAAACCTTCCACCAGCCGGAACAGCAACGGCTCCATCGTCTCCGCCTCGATCAGGCCGCGCAAGTGCTGCGCCGCGATGCGGCAGTCGCACTGGCGAAGCTGGCCGCGCTCCATCGCCGCGCGCAGGTAGTTCTCTATCTGTATCGTTCCCTTGCCCGGGCCATTCTCGTAAAACAACGGCCCGACGCCCTGCCGGCTCGACTCGGCGATCACCGTGCGCCGTATCGAAATGAAGGACTGCGAGCCAAACACCGCCAGCGCACGCTCACTGAAGCGCTGCAACACGCCACGCAGGTCGTCATCGGGTCTCAGCAGGGTGAAGGCCTGCTCCATGTGATGATGCGCGGCCTGCAGCGTCACCTCCACAAAGAGCGCCTCCTTCGACGGGAAGTAGTTGTAGAGCGTTGCCTTCGAGCCGCCGACGCGGCTCGCGATCTCCGCCATCGAGGTGTGCTCGAAACCTTGCTCGCGAAAGGCATCGGCGGCGATATCGACGATTCGCTGTCGGCGCTCTTCAGTCTTCGTCCGCATCGTTTAACCCTTTTTTAAACTCACCCGTACAGTTTTGATTGACAGGCGTCTGGCGTCAAGTTTTAATTGAACCGTACAGTTCAGTTATAGGCAAAACACCGTGACGCCCCCTTCGATTGACGCGGCGCTAGCGCCCGCGATAAACACAACCAGGCCGCTGCCCCGGCTGCACCAACTCTCGACCGCTCTGGGCATCTCGGGCGTGCTGATGCTGGGCGCCTGCGCCCAGCTTCCCGCTCTCGATTCGCCCGCTTCACCGAAGCCGGCCTCGGCCTACGCCAGCGCACAAAGCTTCGCAGCACCGCTCGCCCAGTGGCCGCAGGATGCCTGGTGGACCCACTACGGCGATGCACAGCTTGACCAGTTGATCGCTGAAGCGCTGCAAGGCGCGCCCAGCCTCAACGCAGCCCGCGCCCGCCTCGCCCGCGCCGAGAGTGGCGCCCAGATCGCCGGCGCCGCGCGCCTGCCGCAAGTCAGCGCCAACGCATCCGCTACCGAACAGCACCAGAGCTACAACTACCTGACGCCCCGCTCGATGACGCCCGAGGGTTGGCACGACTACGGCCGTGCGACGCTGGATTTCAGCTGGGAACTCGACTTCTGGGGCAAGAACCGCGCGGCACTCGCCGCCGCCACATCTGAAGTCGAGGCCAGCCGCGCCGACGCCGCACAAGCGCGCCTTGCACTCTCGGCATCAATCACTGCGGCCTACGCCGAACTCGCGCGCCTGTATGCCGCCCGCGACACCGCTGAAGCCGCGGTTCAGGTGCGCACGAAGACCGCCATGCTGTTCCGCCAACGATACGACAACGGCCTCGAAACGCTCGGCAGCGTGCGCCAGGTCGATGCCCGCCGCGCCGCCGCGGAAGGCGATCTGCTTGCCACCGACGAACAGATCACGCTGCAGAAGAACCGCATCGCCGCCCTGCTCGGCGCCGGCCCGGACCGCGGCATCGCCATCGCCCGGCCCAGCGTCAATCTGGACCGCAGTTTTGGCTTGCCGGCTGAACTGAATGCCAACCTGCTCGGCCGTCGGCCGGATGTCGTTGCCGCGCGCCTGCGCGCCGAAGCGGCCGCCAAGCGCATCGACCAGCGCACCGCGGAGTTCTACCCAGACATCAACCTTGCCGCCTTCGTCGGCGTGCAGTCGCTCGGGCTCGACTTGCTGACCAAGCCCGGCTCCTTCGTCGGCAGCATCGGGCCGGCGATCTCGCTGCCGATCTTCTCCGGCGGCCGTTTGCGGGGCCAGCTGCGGGGCGCAAACGCCGACTACGCCGAGGCCGTCGCCAACTACGACGCGGCGGTCACCCAGGCCTTGCATGACGTGGCCGACGCGGCAACCAGCCAGCGCGCGCTCGGTGCCCAGCTCGCCAAGGCGGATGAAGCCGTGGGCGCGGCGCGCGAGGCCTGGCGCATCGCCAACAACCGCTACGACGGCGGGCTCTCGAACTACCTCGATGTGCTGACCGCTGAAGACGCCCTGCTCGCCAGCCTGCGCTCGCTCACCGACATGCAGTCACGCGCTTTCACGCTCGATGTCGCGCTGGTGCGCGCGCTGGGCGGTGGCTACCAGAACAACTAAGAAATCTCCCCGAGGAATTGATCATGTCCGACACACTCACCACGACGCTCGCCACCCCTGACAACAGCTTGCGCCGCAAGCGCCTGTTCGCCGCCCTTGGCGGTGTCATCGCACTCAGCGCGATCGGCTACGGCCTCTACTGGCATTTCCACGCCTCACGCTTCATCAGCACCGACAACGCCTACACCGCGGCCGAAGTGGCGCAGGTCACGCCGTCGGTCGGCGGCACCGTCGCCGCCGTGAAGGTGGTCGACACGCAAAGCGTGAAGCAAGGCGACGTGCTCGTCGTGATCGACGACACCGATGCGCGCCTCGCGCTGGCACAGGCCGAGGCCGAACTCGGCCGTGCCGTGCGCCGCGTGAAGGGCTATGTCGCCAACGACAACGGCCTCTCGGCGCAGATTCAGGCGCGCGATGCCGACGAGCGCCGCGCCGCCGCCCAGCTTGTCGCTGCCGAATCGGATTTCGAACGTGCAGAGATCGATCTCAAGCGCCGTGAAGCGCTCGCAGGTTCGGGTTCCGTCTCCGGTGAAGAGCTGACCCGCGCGCAGAACGCCTTCGCCACAGCCAAGGCCAACCTCGACGTTGCACGCGCCGCAGCCGCACAGGCCCGCGCCAACCGCGCCGCCGCGCTGGGCTCGCGCGAGGCCAATGCCGTGCTGATCGAAAACGCAGACCTCGACAGCAACCCGGAAGTCGCACTAGCCCGAGCACGGCGTGACCAGGCCCGAGTCGACCTCGAACGCACCGTCGTGCGTGCGCCGGTGGATGGCGTGATCGCCCGCCGCCAGGTGCAGGTTGGCCAGCGTATCCAGGCCGGCGCACCGCTGCTCAACGTGGTGCCGGTGCAGCAGATGCATGTGGACGCCAACTTCAAGGAAGTGCAGCTCGATCGCGTGCAGGTTGGCCAAGCGGTTGAACTGCACTCGGACCGCTACGGCAGCGACGTTGTGTATCACGGCGTGGTCGAGGGCATCTCGGGCGGCACCGGTGCCGCGTTTGCGACGATCCCGGCGCAGAACGCAACCGGCAACTGGATCAAGGTGGTGCAACGCCTGCCGGTACGTGTGCGCCTCAAGGCAGAGGAGCTGGCCGAGCGCCCGCTGCAGGTCGGACTCTCGATGATCGCGACGATCGACACCCGTCACTGAGCGCCGCCATGTCTTCGAACACCACGCTTCATTCGGGCGACGCGCCGCTGCACGGCGGCGCGCTTTGGGCGGCCGCCCTTGTGCTGGCCGCCGCCAACTTCATCGCCGTGCTCGACATGACGATCGCCAACGTGTCGGTCAACAGCATCGCCGGCGGGCTGGGCGCGTCGACCAGCCAGGGTACCTGGGTGATCACCTCCTACGCGGTGGCCGAGGCCATCACCGTACCGCTGACCGGTTGGCTCGCCGCGCGCTTCGGTGCGGTAAGGGTGTTCGTCAGCGCGATGATGATGTTCGGCGTGTTCTCGGCGCTGTGCGGTTTCGCCAACTCGCTCGGCTTCCTCGTCGCGGCACGGGTGCTGCAAGGCCTCGCGGGCGGCCCGATGATGCCGCTCTCGCAGACACTGATGCTGCGCATTTTCCCGAAGGAAAAGCAGGGGGCAGCAATGGGCTTGTGGGCGATGACGACGCTGATCGCGCCCATCCTCGGCCCGATCCTCGGCGGCTGGATCTGCGACAGCTTCTCCTGGCCCTGGATCTTCTACATCAACGTGCCCGTGGCCCTTGCCTGCGCGACGATGGCGTGGCGGATGCTCAAGCGCTACGAGCATCCGCTCGAACGCGTGCCGGTCGACAAGGTCGGGCTGGGCCTGCTGGTGATCTGGGTCGCCGCGTTGCAGATCATGCTCGACGAAGGCAAGCAGCTCGACTGGTTTGCCTCCAGCAAGATTTGGGCGCTCGCGATCATCGCCACGATCGGCTTTGCTGCGTTCATGATCTGGGAGCTGACCGAACAGCACCCGATCGTTGATCTGCGTGTGTTCCGCCATCGTGGCTTCACCGCCAGCGTGCTGACGATCAGCCTCGCCTTCGGCGCCTTCTTCGGTGCCAACGTGCTGACCCCGATGTGGTTGCAGAGCTACATGGGCTACACCGCCACCTGGGCCGGCATGACCACCGCATGGAGCGGCGTGCTCGCGGTGCTGGTGGCGCCCGTCGCCGCGGCGCTGTCCGCGAAGGTCGATCCGCGCCCGCTGGTGTTCGGCGGCGTGATCTGGCTAGGCATCGTGACGCTGCTGCGGGTGGTGGCGAACACCGACATGGACTACTGGCAGATCGCGCTGCCGCTGTTGCTGATGGGGCTCGGCATGCCCTTCTTCTTCGTGCCGCTGAACGCGCTTGCGCTGGCCAGCGTCGAGGAATCGGAAACCGCCTCGGCCGCAGGCCTGCTGAACTTCCTGCGAACCGTCTCGGGCGCTTTTGCCACCTCGCTCGTCACTACCCTGTGGGAAGACGGCGCTTCTGCAAAGCACGCCGAACTGGCTGGGCTCATCGACCCGCAGGGCGCCAGCGCACAGGCGCTGACGCAGCAAGGCATGCCCGCCGATGCAGTGCGCGCCACGCTCGATCAGATCACGCAGGGGCAGGCCGTAATGGTCGCCACCAATGAACTGCTGTTGATGGTCGGCATAGCCTTCTTCATCGCGGCATTTGCGATCTGGCTGGCCCCGCGCCCCACGCGCGTCGTGGATGCAGCGGCGGCGGGCCACTGAGCGTGGGGCGTAGCGAAGCGTGTTGCGAGGCCGGCTGATGGCGCTGCGCCACATCGAATTCGTCGTCGGCGTCGTATTGCTTTGTGGCGCGATGGCGCTCGTCTACATGTCGCTGCGCTCAAGCGGTGTCTTCGATCGAGCGTCGGCGCCCTATCGCCTGCAGGCCCGCTTCGAGCAGATCGGTGGCCTGCGCCCGCAAGCGCCAGTGAAGGCCGCCGGGGTCGTCGTCGGGCGTGTGCGCGGGATTCGATATGACGGTGCAGCGGGCATCGCAGTCGTCGAGATCGACATGGACGCTCGCTACCGTTTCCCGGCCGATACGCGGGTGAGCATCCGCAACGCCGGCCTGCTGGGCGAGCAGCACCTCGCGCTGTCGCCGGGCAGCGCCTCGACGCAGCTCTCCGGCGGCGACACGATTTCACGTACGCAGTCGGCGCTGGTGCTTGAGGATCTCGTCGGGCGGCTCTTGTATGACAAGGCTCAGGCGTCCTCGACCGGGCATTGAACGCACGAGCCAAAGCACGAAAAAAGGGGCCGCACGGCCCCTTTGCTTCCTTACGCTCAGCGTCGGATCACGGATAAAGACCGCGCTCTTCGCGTGCCTGCAGGATCCGCGTGCAGGCCACGACGAACGCCGCTGTGCGGATCGAGATGCGATGCTCCTGTGCGGTATCCCAGATCTTGCGGAAGGCTTCGGACATGATGCGTTCGAGCCGCATGTTGATCTCGTCCTCGCTCCAGAAGAAGCTCGCGATGTCCTGCACCCATTCGAAGTACGACACCGTGACGCCGCCCGCGTTGGCGATCACATCGGGTATCACCAGCACGCCCTTGTTGGTGAGGATATCGTCGGCCTCAGGCACCGTCGGGCCATTCGCGCCTTCGAGCACGACACGCGTCTTGATCCGCTTGGCGCGCTCCGGCGTGATCTGGCCTTCGAGAGCAGCCGGGATCAGGAACTCGGTCTCGACATCCCAGAACTGTTCGTTCGGGATCACCTCTGCACCCGGACATTTCGCAATGCCGCCATCACGGCGCAAGGTCGCCATCAACTCGGCGATGTCGAGGCCGTTCGGGTTGTAGATCGTGCCGGTGTGATCCTGCACCGCAACGATCTTCGCGCCATTGCCGGCGAAGAGTTCAGCCGCCGCGCTGCCAACGTTGCCAAAGCCCTGCACCGCGACGCGCGCACCGTTGATCTGCAGATCGATGCGACGAGCCACTTCGCGCCCGATCACGAAGACCCCGCGGCCGGTGGACTTCAAACGGCCCAGCGAACCACCCAGTTCGATCGGTTTGCCGGTCACGACACCCGTCGCCGTGGCGCCGACGTTCATCGAGTAGGTGTCCATCATCCACGCCATGATCTGCGCGTTGGTGTTCACATCCGGCGCCGGAATGTCCTTGTCCGGCCCGATGATCAGCCCGATCTCGCTGGTGTAGCGGCGCGTGAGCTTCTCGAGTTCCTTCTTCGACAAGGTCTTCGGATCGACCCGGATACCGCCCTTGGCGCCGCCATAAGGCAGATTCACCGCAGCGTTCTTCACCGTCATCCACGCCGACAGCGCCATCACCTCTTCCAGCGTGACATCCGGATGGAAGCGCACGCCGCCCTTGCCGGGGCCGCGCGAGAGGTTGTGCTGCACGCGAAAGCCCTCGAAGTGGCGGATGCTGCCGTCGTCCATCTCGATCGGGATATCGACGATCAGCGCGCGCTTCGGGCGCCGCAGGGTCTCTGCCCAGCGTGCCAGATGGCCCAGATACGGCACCACGCGCTCAACCTGTTCGAGGTATGTCGCCCACGGCCCCCCGGCCGTAGTTGCGACGTATGAAAGCCCGTTCATCATGTCTCCCCCGTTACGGGTGTTGCTTTTGACAACATTTATGAATGGCCCGGCGGGCCACAAAAAGGGCAGGATCACCGCCCTGCGCCGCATTCTGCCGCGCCTCTGGCGCCAAAAACCCAAGACGCGGCGACAGGGACTTGCGAGGATGCGCCGCACGCAGCGCTGCCTCGCAGAGGTATAGTGACTTCGCCTTGGCAGACTGCCGGGGCCGTTATCGACCTGACGACCGCGACATGAACGACGCCCCTTCGCCCGCCTCTTCCACGATTGCCGAGCAACTGGTTGCGCACGGCCGCAACGCACTGCTGCAAACGCTCGACGAAGTTGCGCGCGACAGCGGCTTCAGCCACCCGGAAGCGCTCGAGGGCCTGCGCCGCGGCACGATCGAAAGCCACGACGAACTCGCCGGCCTGCGCGACCGCCGCGGTTTTGAAAACGCACGCGGCCTGACCGCCTCGCGCATCAGCCTGGTGCACGAGGAAGACCTCGAATTCACGATCCGCATCAACGATCTGGCGCGCCGGCTGCGCGAACGCTGCGACCGCGAACTGGGCCGCCTGCACCAGCGCTACATGACGCTGCTGGACCAAAGCGACGACGCTGCGCTGGAGCAGCTACCCGTCGGCCCCGAAACCGCCTGCTGCGGGCTGCGTGCGCTATCCGATGCGGCCGGGCTGGATCCGGCGTCGCGCCTGAAATTGCTAGAACGGATCGAGCCACGCCTGGCGAGCGGCCTCAACGCGCTCTACGCCCAACTCAATCGAGAACTCGAAAGCCGCGGCGTCGAGCCCAAGTCGCTCAGCCGCAGCGGTTCGCAAAGCCCGGCAGCCCCGGCACGCGGCCCCGCGAGCGACGCACATGCCTGGGGCGCCGGCAGCTTCGGTGAGCTGCATCGTGCCGCCGTCACCCGCCTCGGTGCCGGCAACGGCGCGGCGATCGATGCAACGCTCGCCGCTGCAGTGCGCGAACAAGTGCTCGGCTGGCTCGACACCCAGCAAGCCAACGCAGCCTCGGGTGGCGATGTCGCGGCCCTGAGCGGCAGCGATCTTGGCCCCCTGCTCGGCCCGCGCGAACGCGCCGCGGTCGATGCGCTGGAGCATGTTTTCAAGGTCATCGAACAGGATCGCAAGCTCGCCACGCCAATCCGCAGCGCCTTGTCGACGCTGTCGCTGCCGATGATGAAGCTCGCCCTGCTCGATCCGGACATGCTGGAAACCCCGGACCATGCGGCACGTCGGCTCATCAACGCGATCGGCGAATGCGTGCACGGCATGTCGCCTTCGGCCAACGCCGATCACCCGGTTTGCGTGTTCGTCAAAACCGTGACGACCGGCGTGCTGCGTGACTTTGGCCGCGACGCTGCGGTGTTCGAGCGGGCGCTCTCGCGTGTCGAACAGGTGGCTGGCGAACGGCGCGCACTTGCGATCCAGCTCGCTACTGCATCAAACGCACTGGCCGCGCGCGTGGAGCGCGAAGAAGCCGCGCTGCGTTTCGCATCCAAGGCGATCCGCGCACTCGCCAGCGAGGGCGTACCCAACGTCGTGCGCGGCTTCCTCGAGCAGCACTGGCTGCGTGTGCTTCAAACGACACTCGCGGCGCATGGCGACAAGAGCCCCGAATGGCGCAACCAGCTGATGGTGGCTGACCGCCTGATCTGGAGCGTGCAACCGAAAACCACGCCGGAAGAGCGGCAACACTTGCTCAAACTGTTGCCGGAACTGCTTCGCCGTGCGGCAGACGGCCTCGCAATGGTGGGCGTGAGCGAACAGCAGGCGCGCGAGCTGCTGGCGCCGTGCATGCAATTCCACACCGCAGCGATCAACGGCCAGGCGGCGCCGGCCGATGTGCCTTATGCGGCGCCACAACCCACGCTCGAGTTCGGCACTGTTGGCGAAGCGCCGGGCTTGAAGGTGCTGCGACTGAACGGCGCGCCGGGGCGTGAGAGCCTGCCGAATGCCGAGCTGGCGACGCTCAAGGCGGGGGACTGGATCGAGTTCTCGCTGCCGGACAACCGGCGGGTGCGCGGCTGCGTCGGCTGGATCGGGCCCGGTCGGCATGCGATTGTGATCTGCGACCCCGACCGTCGCGGCGTCATGGGCGTCACGATGCGGGCACTGGAACGCGAGCTGCAAACGGGTGATGCACGCCGGCTCGACGAAACGCCGCTCTTCGAGGCGGCCTCCGCCGCTGCGCTCAAACGCCTGCGGGGCGCCACGCAGTAGCACAAGCTCTCAAGCTTCCGGTTGTTCGATCCGTAGGTCATCGAATAGCCTTGCCCGATCCGGAATCGCGAGCACGCCGTTGAGCCAAGCGACCTACACCACCGAGCAGATTGCCCGCGCGCAGCGCCTGCGTTTGCGCCGCAGCCTGCTTGCGTTCCTGTTCTACGGCGCCAGTGCAACGGTACTGGCGGTGGCCTGCGGTATCGGGCTCTTCCCGCTGGGCGCCCTGTACATCGTGCTGGTGATGTTCCTGTGCACGCCTGCCTTGTTCGTGGCGTTGATCGCGAGCGGCGCGAACCTGCGCTGGCGCGACCCGTCCCTGACCGAAGCGCAGATCGCGGCCGCCATGCTCAACTGCACGCTGGTACTGACGTTTGCCGGCCCCTTGCGCGGCATCGTGATGCTGGCCTACATCCTTCCGCTGCAGTTCGGCGCCTTCGCGCTTACCACGCCGGTCCTGCTCCGGCTCTGCCTGATCCCTGCCGCCGGCTTGCCGCTTGCAATCGCAGCCAGCCACTGGCTGGGCATGCGTGGCGCTGCGCTGGAACTGGAGCTCGTGCAGTGGATGGCGTTGATGCTCGTCTTGCCCTTCACCGCGTATGTGGCGGGGCGACTGTTCGATTACAACCGCTACAAGCGCCTGTCTGATCGCGATGAACTGTCCGGCCTCTACAACCGGCGCGCCGCACTGGCCTATCTCGATCAGCTGACGCGCCTCTCCACCCCCAACCAGGTCGCGTTCTGCGTTGCGGTGCTTGATTTCGACCATTTCAAACAGATCAACGACCAGTTCGGCCACGCTGCGGGTGACGAGGTGATCCGTAGCTTCGCCCTGCTTGCCCGCGACACGCTGCGCAAGGGCGACGTGATTGCGCGCTGGGGTGGAGAAGAATTCGTCGTCGTGCTGCATGGTGACTACGAGCAGGCGCAACACAGCATCGAGCGCCTGCGCGAAGCTTGCGCGGGCCAGGTGGTTGAGGCCGTCGGCCGTGCCGTCACCCTCTCGGCGGGGCTTGCCCTGCACCAGCCGGGCGAATCGATCGCCAGCCTGATCGAGCGGGCCGACCGCGCCCTCTATGCCGCCAAACATGCGGGGCGCAACCGCACCGAGCTGGCCGGGCACACGCTGGACCGGCGCCAGGTTGGCACTGCGGCGTAAGGCGCCTCGCCGTCTCCACCCCGCAAGATCCACCGCCTCCGCCGACGCAGGTGGATGACACCCTGGCTACAGTGCAGCCATCACGACTCAAGGAGCAAGCATGTTCCTGCTACACCCCCAGGTAGAACCGTGGCTCGTCCGCGGCGAGGAAGGCGTCAAGCTCACACTGCTGACCGAGCGCAGCGAGGGGCTCACGGTGATGTTGCGCTGCGAGCCGGACAACGAAGCGCGCTTCATCGACATGACCCATACCGGCCGCGAAGCCGAGTTGCACCGTTTCGAGGCCACCCTGCCATGGGATTCGGGCAACGACCCCACGGTCTACTGCTTCAAGGTCATCGAAGAAGGCAAGCAGTACTGGCTGGCCGGCGATGGCCAGCACCATCGCGTGCCGCATCGCGACCAGATGTTCCGCATCAACCGCGTCGATACGCCGCCGACTTGGGTGCGTGATCAGGTTTTCTACCAGATCTTCCCCGACCGCTTCTGCCAGGGCGACCCCTCGCTTGCGGTGCAGACCGGCGAATACACCTACGGCAGCGGCCGCATGAAGGTGGTCGCCAAGCGCTGGGGCGAGCCGGTGAATCCCGAGCTGCCGGCCACCGAGTTCTATGGCGGCGACCTGATCGGCGTGCGCCGCAGCCTCGACTACCTGCAGAACGAGCTCGGCGTGACCGCGCTCTATCTCAACCCGATCTTCGTCTCGGGGAGTAACCACAAGTACGACACCGAGGACTACTACAACGTCGACCCGCACCTGGGCGGCAATGAGTCCCTCGCCGCGCTGTCCGCCGAGATGAAGTGCCGCGGCATGCGGCTGATCCTCGACGCAGTGGTGAACCACACCGGCACCAACCACCCCTGGTTCAACCTGCACGGCCGGCACGACAGCATCGGCGCAACGCAGAGCGCGAAGTCACCGTGGCGCGACTGGTACTACTTCGACGAAGCCGGCTACTACTACGGCTGGAACGGTCACAAGTCGCTGCCGGTGTTGGATTTCAGCTCGCGAGGTCTGCGTGATGCGATCTACGCTGGGCCCAATGCGGTGCTGCGGCACTGGATGCGGGCGCCCTACAGCATCGATGGCTGGCGCTTCGACGTGATCCACATGCTGGGTGAAGGCCCAGGCTCGAACAACAACGCCCACTATGTGCGCGAATTCCGCAAGGCCCTGCGCGAAGAGAACCCGCAAGCCTATGTGATGGGCGAGCACTTCAACGAGGCCACGCGGTGGCTGCAGGGTGACCAGGAAGACGGCGCGATGAACTACTACGGCTTCGCGCACCCTGTGCGCGAATGGCTGGCCGGCACCGACATCGCGTATCACGCGGCGCGGCTCGATACGGTGGAGTTCGGCGCCTGGCTCGATTCGGCACGCGGCCGCATCCCCTACGACAACCAGCTGACGCAGCTGAACCTGCTCGACAGCCACGACACGGCGCGCTTCTTCACGCTGGTGGGCACCGACACCGAAGCGATGAAGCTCGCCGTGAGCCTGCTCTTTGCCTACCCCGGTGTGCCTTGCATCTACTACGGCGACGAGATCGGCCTCGAAGGTGGTCAGGACCCGGATTGCCGCCGCTGTTTCGACTGGGATCGCAACCACTGGAATCGCGAACTGTTCGAGCACTACAAGGCGCTGATCGCACTGCGCAAGGCACGGCCCGAACTGCGCCACGGCGCCTACCAGACCCTGCTGGCAGAAGGTGACACCTATGCCTTCGCGCGCTACACGAAAGAATCAGTGTCGGTGTTCGCCCTCAACCGGGGCGATCGCCCGCATGCCGTGCGCCTGCCGCTGTGGGTGCTGCCGCTGCACAAGAAGCACTGGTGCGCGCCTGGCGGCGAGCCGATCGCCAACGAGCCGGGCTGGATCACGACGATCCTGCCGCCCCGCTCGCATGTGATCCTGCTCGGCGAGGATTAAGCCATGGCACGCATTGCAGTCGCAGGGCTCTATACGTTGGAAACCAACCTGCGTATCGAGGGCTTTCCGCTCCCCTACTACCCGGTCACCTACCCCTTTCACGGCATCACGCAGGCGCATGCCGGCGTCGGGCTGAACGTCGGGGTCGCACTGGCGGGCCTCGGCCATGAAGTCAGGCTCGCCACGTTGATCGGGCAGGATGAACCGGGCGACAACCTGCTCGCCGCCCTGCCCCGCTTCGGGCTGGATGGCGGCCACGTCGCGCGGATCGCTTCGGCCACTTCGCAGTCGGTGATCCTCGTCGCACCGGACGGCAATCGCCAGATCCACTGTGATCTGAAAGACCTGCAAGAGAATCACTATCCGCAGGACAAGGTCGACAGCCTGCTCGCCGACGCTGCGCTGGCGGTGGTGTGCAACATCAACTTCGCACGCCCCCTGCTCGCCGCGGCGCGCGAACGCGGCATCCCGATCGCCACGGATGTGCATGCGCTCAGCAACTTTGACGACGCGTACAACCGCGACTTCATGGCCGCGGCGGACATCCTGTTCCTGTCGCACGAGCAGTTGCCCTGCGCACCGCAGGAGGCCATCGCCGCGCTGCGCGCACGCTTCGATCCGCGTGTGCTGGTCGTCGGCCTCGGCGCTGGCGGCGCACTGTTGTCGGAACGCGGTGCCGACACGCTGCACGTTCCGGCAATCGCACCACGCGGCGTGGTGAACACCATCGGTGCCGGCGACGCGCTGTTCTCCGCCTTCGTCGACCAGACGCTGCGCGGTACCCGTGCCCCGCTTGCGCTTCGTAATGCGGCGCTGTTTGCCGGCACGAAAATCAGCGAGAGTGGCGCAACCTGTGGGCTCATGAACGCAGCGCGCTTCGCCGAAGCGATTGCTGCCACCTACTGAGGCGCAGGCGCCCACCCCGTCACCGATTGATTGATCTGGATTCACCGCATGGCCCGTATCACCCCGGTTGCCGCCCGCATTGCGACCAAGGCGCACTTCTTCGTCAGCGGATTGCTGTTTGCCACCTGGGGCGTGCATGTGCCCACGGTCAAGGCGCATTACCTGCTGTCCGAATCGGCACTCGCCGGTCTGATGCTGGCCTCCGGCATCGGCGCCCTGATCGCGCTGACTCGCGTCGGCCATTGGGTTGCACAGCATGGCGCGCGGCCGGTCGTGATGGTGGGCGGAGTGGCCGTCGCCGCGCCGCTGGTATTGCTGCTCGGGATGCCAGGCTATCTCGCGATGCTCGCGCTGATGTTCGCATTCGGGCTTGCGACCGGCGCCTTCGACGTCGCGATGAATGCGGAAGCGGTGGCAGTCGAGCACGCCTATGCGCGGCCGATCATGTCCTCCTTCCACGGATTCTTCAGCCTTGGTGGCATGGTCGGCGCCGGCATTGGCAGCCTTGTCGCGGCCGCGGGTGTCGCGCCGACAACGCACCTTCTGCTTGCCGGCATCGGCGGCGGCGCGGTGATCCTGATCGCAAGCCGCTGGATGCTGCCGGATGAAGCCACTCATTCCCCGGACGAGCCAAGTGGCGGCTTCAGCCTGCCGCCGGGGCCGATTCTGCTGCTCGGCTTGCTGGCAGCCCTCGGCCTCGTCGGCGAAGGCGCCATGTACGACTGGAGTACGCTCTACATGGCCAAGGAACTGGGCAGTCCGCAGGCACAGGCAGCCCTGGCCTACGGCGCCTTCTCCGCGGCAATGGCCACCGCGCGCTTCGGCGGCGACTGGGTGCGCGCGCATGTGGGGCCGGAACCGCTGCTGCGCGCCTCTGCCTGGCTTGCCGCTGCCGCGATGAGTGCCGCCTTGCTGATCGCCCAACCCTGGGCCGCTTTGCTCGGTTTCGCGCTGGTCGGCATCGGATTCGCCAACGTCGTGCCCGTGCTCTTCACCGCGGCAGCCCGGATTCCCGGCATCACACCGGCTCGCGGTATCGCTGGCGTTTCCAGTTGTGGCTACCTCGGCTTCATGATCGGCCCGCCGGTGATCGGGGCGATTGCGCAGCACTGGGGCCTTGGCGTCGGGCTCTTCGTCGTTGCCGTGTTTGCCGCGCTCGTCGCGCTGCTGACCACGCGGGCGCTTCGACCACGAAGCGAAACTGCCGATCAACGCTGAACAACCACCACTGGCATTGCATACAGTTGCGATACTGTATAAGCTTCCAGCTACACGTTGTTCAAAGCCCTCACCGGAGACCCGCCATGATCCGCATGCCCCGCACCCTGACCTCCTCAGCCCTGCGTGCACCGCTGCGCGCCTGTGACGCCGCCCTGAGCCTGCGAGCCCTGGCAATGCTGGATGTGGTTCGCCGCCGCGGCCGCACCTGGGGCCTGCTCGCCACTTACGAAGAAGGCCGGCTCGGCCTGCGTTGAACCCCTTCAGGCGAGGCGCAAGGGCCTTGCCACCTCGGTCCGCGGCAACGATCTGAGCACGCCGCGTTCGACCATCGCGGCCGAACACGCTAAAATGCGCGCCGTCATTGGGGAGTAGCCGCCCTTCGCGCCAGCGGAGGGGCCTGCGTCAACACACTTGGCCCACCCGGCCATGGCGCAGGCGGTTCCCGTACTTGGCAAGACCATTGACCACGACGCTGCCGGACTGGCCGGGGCGCGCGTGGTCATTGGATCCGCCGGCCAGGGAGTTCAAATTGGAAGCCTTCCTCATCTCGACGGGCGTCGTCGCCCTGGCCGAAATCGGCGACAAGACGCAGCTGCTCGCCTTCATCCTCGCCGCAAAATTCCGTCGCCCCGTACCGATCGTGCTCGGCATACTCGTCGCCACGCTCGCCAACCACGCTGGCGCCGGCGCGCTGGGCGCCTGGATCACCTCACTCGTCAGCCCCGGAGTGATGCGTTGGGTGCTCGGCGTGTCCTTCATCGCGATGGCCGCCTGGATCCTGGTGCCGGATGAATTCGATGAAGACGACGCCAAGCTCGCGCGCTACGGCGTCTTCACCACAACGCTGATCGCGTTCTTCCTCGCCGAGATGGGCGACAAGACGCAGATCGCCACCGTCGCGCTGGCCGCGCAATACAAGTCTGTCGTGATGGTCGTGGCCGGCACCACGCTGGGCATGATGCTCGCCAACGTACCTGCAGTGATCCTCGGCGACCGCATCGCGAACCGCATCCCGGTTCGCGTCGTGCATGGTGTCGCCGCCGCGATCTTCGCCGTGCTCGGTGTCGCCACCTTGTTGGGTGCCGGCGAACGTTTCGGCTTCTGAGTCTGTAACGCGCGGGGCGCCGCAGCGCCCCGCCTTCCGGAGGTAGCGCATGTCCATCGAACGCAAACCGGTCCGTCGTGGCGGCATCAAGTCCGCCGGCTACGATCGCAGCGCGCGGGTGCTGGAAATCGAATTAGACAATGGATCGGTGATCCAGCACACCGGGGTCGGCGACGAGATCGCTCGCCGCTTCTTGTCCAGCGGCTCGCCGGCAAGCTACTACCGCGACAACATCCAGGACGAATTCACGCAGCGCCGTGTGAAATGACGCTCACCAGCTGAGCGGGTCGAGACGGTAGTAACGCGCGAGTTGTTCGTAGAGCGCTGGGTATTCCTCCTGCAGCGTGGCGGGCAGTTCGAAGAACACCTCGGTTGCGACGGCAAAGAATTCACCGGGGCTCGTCGCAGCGTAGGCGCGTAGCACGCTGGGCTCACCCACGCCAAGCCGCGCCTGAAGCTGAGCGTACGCGGCATTGAAGACGGACGACCATTCGCGGTAGCGCCGCCGTGAGGGCAGGGCCGGAGCACCGTTCGCGGAACCGGTCTCCTGATCGAGTTGGTGGGCAAATTCGTGCAGCACGACGTTGTGCCCGTCCTCATGCTCCGCCGCCCCCTCCACCGTGTCATGCCAGGACAGCACGACCTGGCCGCGTGCCCAGGATTCGCCAACACGCCCTTCGCGCTTTTCGGTGACCAAGCCGCTCGCATCGATCTGCCGCGTCGGCACTTCGAATGCCGCCGGATACACCAGAATTTCATGCAGACCGGGGTAGTAATCCGTCGGCCGATTCAGCAGCAACAGGCAGGCCTGCGCCGCAATCGTGACGCGGATGACGTCGTTGATCTCCAGCCCACCGCAGCCGACGAAGGACTTCTCGTCGAGAAACACTTGGATGTGCTGCTTCAACTGCAGTTGGAGGTCTGCCGGCAAGCGGCGGAAGTACGGCACGCGCCAGCGCAGGATCTCGCGCCAGGCATCGGGAAACGGCCGCGCGCGCACCGCGCTGCGGCGACGCTCAACCAGCGAGGGCCACATTCCGATCCATACCGCGAGGCCCAGGGCGAGCACCGCCAGCAACAGAAACGCCACGATCAGGCCCCGCAAATGCTCGATGAGCGATGAGGGCTATCTGGGCGCGCGCCGCCCGAATTCAAGCACCGCACCCGGCCAAGTCTCATTTCCGGCAGCGCGCTGGCGCACGCGCCGCAAGCGGACGCTCAGAGGAAGCGGTCGAGCAGCCTGCGCGAATGCCGGTCCAGCGCCTGTGGATCGCGGATCAGGAACTGGATGCCGTGGCTGTCGGCGATCAGCATCGTTGAGCCCGCCAGACGGCGGATGTCTTCCTCGCCGCGCAGGATGAACTGCGTCTCCCCGCGGTCGGTCTCGACCGTCCAGGTGGACGGCGTCGCGAAGGTCGACACGCTGATGAGCCGGCGGATTTCGGGCACGAATTCACGGCTGCCCAGTTCGGTCTCCACCATCTCGCGCACCGTCGGCGGCAGATCGCCCAGCCGATCGACCCAGGCGAGTTCATGGCCATCCTGGCTGACCAGCGAGAGCCCGTCCTCTGGCGCTGCGATGGGAAACGCGCGCACCGGCACCACATTCTCATGCCGCTCGCCGGCTGCATCAGTCAGCTCCAGTCGCCCGAAGGCATTGCGTTCAAGTTGCCAGTCGATCATGGCGCTCATTCCTCAAGGTGCGTTTCGGCGTTGCGGGCCTGGGCCTGGTAGAGCCGCCAGTAGGCGCCTTGCTTTTCCATCAGCTCGTCGTGATGGCCCACCTCGACGATCTGGCCGCGGTCCATCACCACCAGCCTGTCGGCCTTGCGCAGCGTGGACAGGCGGTGCGCAATCGCAATCGTGGTGCGCCCTTGAACCAGGTTGTCCAGCGCCCGCTGGATCTCGCGCTCGGTCTCGGTATCAACCGAGGCGGTCGCTTCGTCGAGGATCAGCATGCGCGGGTTGATCAGCAGCGCGCGTGCAATCGAAATCCGCTGACGCTCGCCGCCAGAGAGCCCCTGGCCGCGTTCGCCCACCAGCGAGTCGTAGCCCTGCGGCAGGCGCAGGATGAATTCGTGCGCATGGGCCGCGCGCGCCGCAGCGATGATCTCGGCGCGCGTCGCGTCCGGCTTGCCGTAGGCAATGTTCTCCGCGATCGTGCCAAAGAACAGGAAGGGCTCCTGCAGGACGAGGCCGATGTTGCGGCGGTAGTCGGCGACCGGCAGCGAACGGGTGTCGACGCCATCGACGCGGATTGCGCCCTCGCTGACGTCGTAGAAGCGGCAGATCAGGTTCACCAGCGTGCTCTTGCCCGAACCGCTGTGACCGACCAGGCCGATCATCTCGCCCGGCTTGATCGTCAGCGAAAGGCCGCGGATCACCGAGCGATTGCCGTAGCGGAAGCCGATGTCGCGCATCTCGATCTCGCCGCGCACGGTCTCCAGATGCACCGGATTGGTCGGTTCCGGCACGTTGGACACATGATCCAGCACGTCGAAGATGCGCTTGGCGCCGGCAGCGGCCTTCTGCGTCACCGACACGATGCGGCTCATCGAATCCAGCCGGCCATAGAAGCGGCCGATGTAGGCGAGGAAGGCGGTCAGCGTACCCACCGTGATCTCACTCTTCGAGACCTGCCAGATGCCGAACGCCCACACCACAAGCAGGCCGATCTCGGTCAGCAGCGACACCGTCGGCGAGAACAGCGACCAGGTCTTGTTGAGTCGATCGTTGATCAGCAGATTGTGGCGGTTGGCTTCGCGGAAACGCTTCGCTTCGCGCTGCTCCTGCGCAAACGCCTTGACGACACGGATGCCGGGAATCGTGTCGGTGAGGATGTTGGTGACCTCCCCCCACACCCGGTCGATCTTCTCGAAGCCGGTACGCAGGCGGTCGCGCACCAGGTGGATCATCCAGCCGATGAACGGCAAGGGCAGCAGCGTGACGAGCGCGAGGGCCGGATTGATGCTGAACAGGATCACCGCAGTCATGGTGATCATCAGTACGTCGGTGATGAAGTCCAGCGCGTGCAGCGACAGGAACACGCTGATGCGGTCCGATTCCGAGCCGATACGCGAGATCAGGTCGCCGGTGCGTTTTCCGCCGAAGTATTCGAGCGAGAGTTGCAACAGGTGTTCAAAGGTTGTCGTGCGCAGGTCGGCGCTGATGCGCTCCGAGGCCAGTGCGAGGATGTACGTCTTGGCCCAGCCCAGCGACCACGACACCATCGCCGCAGCGAACAGCCCGCCGAGGTAGAGCGCGACTTTGCCCGGCTCGATGTGCTGGCCGTTCTGGAAGGGGATCAGCACCTCGTCCATCAGCGGCATGTACAGGTAGGGCGATACAAGCGTCGCGGCCGTCGCGCCCAGCATCAGCAGGAAGCCCGCCAGCAATTGGCCCTGGTAGGGGCGTGCGAATCGCCACAGGCGGAACAGCGTCCAGGTGGAGGGCGGCGTGTGCAGCTCGCGGGTACAGATCGGGCACTCGTCCTCGTCCGGCGGCAGCGGCGTATTGCAGGTCGGGCAGATATCTTCGCCATCGTGCTCGACGGGCTTGCCGGTGAGCAGCAACTGCAATTGCGCGTCGAACTGGTCAATCACTCGCAGCGCCGCGACGTTCTGCCCCAACGTATAGCGCCAGCTTGCGAGTAGCGACGTGGCGTCACGCAGCTCCAGCGTCCCGACACCGGCATGGTCGTGGTGCAGCAGCGCGAGCCCCTCGCGCAAAGGCCAGGCCCGCCACTCGGAATCGCCAGGCGCGCGCGCGAGCAGGCGGCGATCAGTCATCGCGACAAGGCCGGATCCGAAGCGCAGGCGCGCGTCGAGGTCAACCTCAACCGCCGCGAGAACGTTCTCTCCCCGTTCAAGCTGCCCTGACAGCGCCTCGCGCCAGACCTCGGGAACTGCGTTGCGTGCGGTATCCGCGGCGAGTGGTTCAATCGTCATGTGGGGCTGTTCGGCAGGCGCCTGAGTTGTGAATGGGCTGGATCGCCCGGGAAACCGGGCAAAACGTATGGCACGGCAATCCGGTTGACCGCGGTCTTTTCCCGGTCTTCTGAGCGTGCGAGCGGGAGAGAAACGCACAATTGCGATATTCTGGCGGGTCGGAACTTCCCACCCAGCCAGATGGCAAGGAAGTATACCGCACCGGCCCCCGCGCCCTCACGCGCGGAGGTATTCGGGCACAAGCCCGGAACACGAGGCGAAGCGACCTCGGAAATGGTCCCTGCGGCACGGCCGACCGGGACTCACGACTGGAACATGAAGAAGAAAGACATCACGTTTCTTCGCGTCACGCATCTGCGCGGCCCGAACATCTGGACCTACCGACCAGTCATCGAAGCCTGGCTGGATATCGGTGCGTTCGAACAGCACCCGTCAAACACCCTGCCTGGTTTTGTCGATCGCCTGGTCGCCTGGCTGCCCGGCCTTGCCGTGCATCGCTGCGGCGTGGGCGAACCGGGCGGGTTCATCCAGCGGCTCAACGAAGGCACGTGGATCGGGCATGTGCTCGAGCACGTCGTGCTGGAGTTGCAGAACCTCGCCGGCATGCGCACCGGGTTCGGCAAGACGCGCCAGACCGCCGAAGGCAGTGGCATCTACAAGATGGCCTTCCGCACCCGCAATGAGCAAGTCGGCCGCGCCGCACTGGAAGCGGGTCGCGAACTGGTGCTGTCAGCCGTCGAAGATCGCCCGTACGACCTTGCCGCCACTGTCGAACGCCTGACGGACATGGTCGATTCGCTGTGCCTCGGCCCCAGCACCGCATGCATCGTCGACGCTGCAACCGATCGGCGCATTCCGTCGATCCGGCTGAACGAAGGCAACCTCGTCCAGCTGGGCTACGGCGCGCGCCAGCGCCGAATCTGGACCGCCGAGACCGACCGCACCTCCGCGATCGCGGAGAGCATTTCCAGCGACAAGGATCTGACCAAGAGCCTGCTGGCATCCTGCGGCGTGCCGGTGCCGCAGGGCCGCATCGTCGATAGCGCCGAAGATGCCTGGGAAGCGGCCGAAGATGTGGGCCTGCCGGTCGTCGTCAAACCGGTCGATGGCAACCACGGCCGCGGCGTCTCGCTCGACCTGTCGCGTCGTGAAGACATTGAAGCCGCCTACGCGCTCGCGCTCGAACACGGCAGCGAGGTGATCGTCGAGCGCTTCATCCGCGGCAACGAGCACCGCTTGCTGGTGGTTGGCAACAAGGTCGTCGCCGTTGCGCGCGGTGAAGAGGCATGGGTCACCGGCGACGGTAAATCCACGATCCTCGAACTGATCGATTCACAGCTGAATACCGATCCGCGTCGCGGCCTCACCGAGGAATTCCCGCTCAACAAGATCATTGTCGCGAACGATGCCGCGATCCAGCTCGATCTGACGCGCCAGGGTTTCACGCCCGACTCGGTGCCCGCCGCGGGCAAGCGCGTGCTGATCCAGCGTAACGGCAACGTCGCCTTCGACTGCACCGACGAGTTGCATCCGGAACTCGCCGAAGTCGTCGCGCTCGCCGCCCGCGTCGTTGGCCTCGACATCGCCGGCGTCGATCTCGTCGCGGAAGACATCTCGCGCCCGCTCAGCGGGCAGGATGCCGCCGTGGTCGAAGTCAATGCAGGCCCAGGCCTGCTGATGCACCTGAAACCGGCCCAAGGCCAGCCGCGCCCGGTGGGCGTTGCGATTGTCGACCACTTGTTCAGCCCATCCGATTCGGGCCGTGTGCCGCTGATCGGCGTGACCGGGCGCCAGGGCACGACGCAGATTGCCCGCCTGATCGCTTGGCTGGTGCGGCTCTCTGGCCGTCATGTCGGCCTCGCGTGCAATGATGGTCTGTTCCTCGATCGCCGCCAGGTCGACCGCCGCAACGGCGTCAATTTCGAGTCCGGGCAGCGCCTGCTGATGAACCGCAATGTGGACGCCGCGGTGTTTGAGCACAGCGGTGAATCGATCCTGCGTGAAGGCCTGCCCTACGATCGCTGCACGATCGGCGTCGTCACCGATGTATCCGGCTTCGAATCGCTCGGCGAGTTCTACATCGACGACGCGGACAAGCTGGTCAACGTGCTGCGCACCCAGATCGACGTGATCCTGCCGGACGGCTTCGCAGTGCTGAATGCAGCGGATGCAACGGTCGCCGAACTGGCCCCGCTATGTGACGGCGCGGTGATCTTCTACGGCCTGTCGGAAACGCTGCCCGCTATCGTCGCGCATCGCGCCGCCGGCGGCCGCGCGGTGTTCGCGCGCGATGGCCGGGTCTTCCTCGCCACCGGCGCCGAAGAAGAGCGCCTGGACGAACTAGCGATGCTGCCCGCGCCCGACACCGGCACGCTGCAAGCCGAGAACATCCTCGCTGCGGTCGGCGCAGCCTGGGCCCTTGAAATGTCGCCCGACCTGATCGGCGCCGGCATCGAAACCTTCGAAGCCGAGCAAACCGCCGCTCGGGCACGCGCACATTGAACGACCGTCGCCCAGACGACTGCGACAGATACAGGAAGATCGCTTGATGGAAGTTTCCCGCATCCGGGCCCTGCGTGGCCCGAACCTGTGGAGCCGCCACACTTCGATCGAGGCCATCGTTGCCTGCAAAGGGCCCGAGACCGAGATCGACACCATTCCCGGCTTTGAGGCGCGCCTGCGCGCACGCTTCCCGGATCTTGGCCAACTGCAGCCGCGTGGCCACAGCACCTCGGTCGCGATGGCACATGTGCTGGAAGCCGCCGCACTGAGCCTGCAAGCGCAGGCGGGCTGCCCGGTCACCTTCAGCCGCTGTCACGCCACGCTGGAAACCGGCGTGTATCAAGTGGTCGTCGAGTATTCGGAAGAAGCGGTCGGCCGCCTCGCGCTGGAGCTTGCCGAAACGCTGATCCAGGCCGCGGTGGATGACACACCGTTTGATCTCGCCAGCGCGCTGGCACGTCTGCGCGAAGTCGACGAGGACGTGCGACTCGGCCCGTCCACCGGCTCCATCGTGCAAGCCGCCGTCGAGCGCGGCATCCCGTTCCGCCGGCTGACCGAAGGCAGCCTGGTCCAGTTCGGCTGGGGTTCCAAGCAACGTCGCATTCAGGCTGCCGAGATGGATACGACGAGCGCGATCGCCGAATCGATCGCGCAGGACAAGGAGCTGACCAAGCGCCTGCTGCTTGCCGCCGGCGTGCCGGTGCCGGTGGGCCGCCCGGTCGCGGATATCGAGGACGCCTGGGTTGCTGCACAGGAAATCGGCCTGCCGGTCGTCGTCAAACCGCAGGACGGCAACCAGGGCAAGGGTGTCACCGTCAACATCACCAGCCGTGAACAGCTGGAGATGGCCTACAAGGTGGCTTGCGAATTCCGCGACGACATCATGGTCGAGCGCTACCTGCCCGGCTACGACTACCGCCTGCTGGTGGTGGGCGACAAGCTGGTGGCTGCCGCACGACGCGATCCGCCCTTCGTCATTGGCGACGGCGTGCATACGGTGCGCCAGCTGGTCGACCAGGTGAACGCCGACCCGCGCCGCGGTGACGGCCACGCCACCTCGCTGACGAAAATCCGCTTTGACGAGATCGCGATCGCGCGTCTCGAAATGCAAGGCCTCACGGCGGAATCCGTGCCGCCCAAGGGCAAGCGCGTGGTGCTGCGTAACAACGCCAACCTCTCAACCGGTGGCACCGCCACCGATGTGACGGATGACGTGCATCCGGAAGTCGCCGCGCGCGCCGTAGCCGCGGCCCAGATGGTCGGGCTGGATATCTGCGGCGTGGATGTGGTGTGCGACAGCGTGCTCAAGCCGCTCGAAGAGCAAGGCGGCGGCATGGTCGAAGTGAATGCCGCGCCGGGCCTGCGGATGCATCTGAACCCGTCGTTCGGCAAAGGGCGTGCGGTCGGCGAAGCGATCATCTCCAGCATGTTCCCGAATGGCGAGGATGGCCGCATTCCGGTTGTCGCAGTCACCGGCACCAATGGCAAGACGACCACCGTGCGCCTGATCGCGCATCTGTTCATGGCCAACGGCCAGACGGTCGGCATGACCAACACCGACGGCGTCTACATCCAGGGCCGCCGCATCGACAGCGGCGACTGCTCGGGCCCGAAGAGCGCGCGCAACGTGCTGTTGAACCCGACGGTGGATGCCGCAGTATTCGAGACCGCCCGTGGTGGCGTGCTGCGCGAAGGCCTCGCGTTTGATCGCTGCAAGGTCGCGGTGGTGACGAACATCGGCCTTGGTGACCACCTTGGCCTGAACTTCATCACCACGGTGGACGAACTCGCCGTGCTCAAGCGCGTGATCGTGCAAAACGTGGCGCCGGACGGCACCGCTGTGCTCAACGCCGCAGACCCGATCGTCGCCGCCATGGCGGACAACTGCAGCGGCAAGGTCACGTTCTTCGCCGCCGACCGCCATCTGCCTGTGATGGCAACGCACCGCGCACAGGGCAACCGCGTGGTGTACGTCGATGGCGATGCGATCGTCGCAGCCGAAGGCATGGTCAAGCATCGCGTGCCGCTGGCGGAGATCCCGATCACCCGCAATGGCACGATCGGCTTCCAGGTCGAGAACGTCATGGCCTCGGTGGCCGCTGGCTGGGCCGCCGGGCTCGAGTGGGACGTGATCCGCAAGGGTCTCGCCACCTTTATGAACGACTCGGACAACGCACCGGGCCGCTTCAACGTGTTCGATTACCGTGGCGCGACGCTGATCGCCGATTACGGCCACAACCCGGATGCGATGAGCGCACTGGTGAACGCCGTGGAAGCCATGCCGGGCAAGCGCCGCAGCGTGGTTATCAGCGGCGCCGGCGACCGCCGCGACGAGGACATCCGCCAGCAGACCGAGATCCTCGGCAAGGCCTTCGACGATGTGCTGCTGTATCAGGACGCCTGTCAGCGCGGTCGTGCCGACGGCGAAGTGATCGGACTGCTGCGCGAAGGCCTGGTCGGCGCCCCACGCACCACCCATGTCGAGGAAATCACTGGCGAATTCATCGCGATCGACAAAGCCCTCGCCCGCCTGCAACCCGGTGATCTGTGCCTGATCCTGGTGGACCAGGTCGAGGAGGCGCTTGCCCACATCGCCAAGCGGATCGCCGAAGGCTGAAGCCTGCTAGCATTGGCCCATGCCCCGCTCCGGCGGGGCTTTTCGCTTCTGGAACGCAAATCCGACAATGCCCACGATTCGCCGCCTGCCCGAACTCCTGATCAACCAGATCGCCGCTGGCGAGGTCGTCGAACGACCGGCTTCGGTGCTCAAGGAGGTGCTGGAAAACAGCCTGGACGCCGGCTCGCGCGCAATCGAAGTGCAACTGCAACAAGGCGGCGTGAAGCAGATCCGCATCGCCGACGACGGCTGCGGCATCGACAAGGACGAACTGGGCATCGCGCTGGAACGCCACGCCACCAGCAAGATCGCCTCGCTCGACGATCTCGAATGCGTCGCCACGATGGGCTTCCGCGGTGAGGCGCTCGCGTCGATCGCGTCGGTCGCGCGCGTCACCCTCACCAGCCGGGCGCAGGGCTCGCCGCACGCTTGGCGGATCCATGCGGGTGAAACGTCACCCTCGCCCGCGGCGCTGAACAGCGGCACGGTTGTCGAGGTGAGCGACCTGTACTGGAACGTTCCCGCGCGCCGCAAATTCCTCAAAAGCGAAGGCACCGAGTTCGGCCACTGTGACGACGCCTTTCGCCGCATCGCGCTTGCTCGCCCCGAGGTGGCGTTCCAGCTGCAGCACAACGGCCGTGTCAGCCTGCGGCTGGCAACGGGCGACATGCGTCGGCGTTGCGGCGACATTCTCGGCGAAGAGTTTCTCGAGCACGCTCGCGTGATCGACGTGGAGGCCGCCGGCCTGCGGCTGTCCGGCTTTGCCGCCCTGCCCGCCTACGCACGCGCCAGCCGCGACGCGCAGTACTTCTTCGTCAACGGCCGCTTTGTGCGCGACAAGCTGATCCAGCACGCGCTGCGCGAGGCCTACGCCGACATTCTGCACGGCAGCAAACACCCGGCCTTTACCCTGTTCCTCGAACTCGACCCATCCGGCGTCGATGTCAACGTGCACCCGGCGAAGACGGAAGTGCGATTCCGCGAAGCACGGGCGATCCATCAGTTCGTGTATCACGCTGTCAGCCGCGGGCTTGCCGCTACGATCGGTGCTGTCGCCGCCACGGCGCCGCGTATCGAGACCCATGCGCCGCCAATGCCGCAGCCGGAGCAAATCCGGCTCGCCGTCGAGGAGCCGAGAACACCCTACCACTTTGGCAGCGACTCACCTGCTCGCAGCCCATCGGCCGGCTCAATGGCGGAGTTCTTCCGGCCGGCAGCGCTCAACACCCCCATGCCGCAGACCCTGCCGCTTGCTGCGGCCGACACGGAAGGCGCGCCGCTCGGCTACGCCCTCGCGCAATTGCATGGGGTCTATGTGCTGGCGCAGAACGCACGCGGCCTGATCCTGGTGGACATGCATGCAGCCCACGAGCGGATCCTGTACGAAAAGCTCAAGAACGTGCTCGACGGCGCCCCGAGCACGCAACACCTGCTGATCCCGGCCGTCTTCGGTGCCAGCGCGAAGGAAATGGCGTGTGCCGAAGCGCAGCGCGAGACGCTCGACCGCATCGGCTTCGAAATCGCTGCCGCCGGCCCAGCCGAACTCGCCGTGCGCAGCGTGCCAACCCTGCTCGCCCGGGCAGACATCGTCGCCCTGACGCGCGCACTGCTCAGCGAACTGGTGGACTACCCCGCGTCCGACGTCGTTTCCGCGCGCCGCAACGAACTTCTGGCCACCCTCGCGTGCCATGGTGCGGTACGTGCCAATCGCAGCCTGACGCTGCCCGAGATGAATGCACTGCTGCGCGAGATGGAAGCCACGGAGCGCGCCGACCAGTGCAACCATGGCCGGCCGACCTGGGTGCAGCTCTCGATGAGCGACCTCGACAAGCTGTTCCTGCGCGGCCGCTGAGCCGACGCCTGTTGGCACCGAGGGACAAACCGGGGGCCCGGCAAGACAAGGGCCCGTAGCCACGCGACGCGGACAATATTCCCGACGTCAATGCACACAATGCAGCGACGGTCTGAACAGGGGAACCTACATGTCCAAATCGCCCTTCGCGAACGAAGTCGCCGCAACCGCCGATCGGCTGCGCCAAGACGGCTTCCAGATCGAATTCTGCTTCGAACGCGGTCAGTTGGTGCTGACACGGCGCGGCCGCCAATTCACCTTCTCGACGAGCGAAGCCGAACGCATGCTGCGGCACGCTCGAACGGTCTGGACCGTCGCGGACGCGGTGAGCTTTGACTGCGCCTTGCTGCATGTAGTGGCCAAGCGCATTTTGGTGAGCGGCCTGCAGGCGTTACCGGATCGCCGGGCTGACCCGCACCACGGCCGCTCAGCGCCCACGCCAGGCAGCCGCGCATTCTTGCGGGGCGACGACAGCGCTCCCAGCAGCCTCAGGCACGTTCGCCGCACTGCACGATGTTCGTTCGCCAATCGAATATATCCGTCCGTCGGAAATGCTGCCAAGCCTTTGCTGGCGCGCTATAACGCGGAATGATCGTGACTAAATGGGCTTGCTGCAGCGCAATGCCGGAAGCATAATCGGCACTCATTCATCAAAGCGCAACAGACGCACTGGCAGCATCGGCGCCTCCCCCGCGTCGCATGCAACGAAAACGGAGACTCGCGCGATGGACAATGTCATTCTTGCCATGCAGGTCAGTCGGGGCGCCGAAGCAGCGCGCGCAGCCGGCATCAGTGTTACGTCGAACCCGCACAACGAACACCTCGACGTGGAATCACCCGATGGTCTGACGGTGCTCGCCGGCAACCTCGCCGCCGACATCCTGCGCGAGGCGCGCAAACTGTGGGGCGTTGCTGGTGTCGTCAGCTTCCAGACGGCGCTGCTTTACTGCACCGCGCTGTATCTCTCGCAGCGCCCGCCGGGCTGAGCGCGGCCTACGAAGCTCAATCGCTGCTGCTGAGCTGGCGCACGCGGAAGCCACGACGCGCCAATAGTGCCGGGATCGCTTCGCGCCCGGCCAGATGACCACTCCCGATCACCACAAAGGCAGGCCGCCCCTCGCGTGCGAGCTTCGCGATGGCATCGGTCATCTCGCGATTCCGGCGATCGAAGAGCTCCTCGAACATTGCCCGGCTTGACGGATCGGCAGCCTGAGCCTTGCGCAGCGCCTCGGCAAGGCCGTTCGCATCGCCGCGCCGCCAGGCACCGACCAGCTCGTCGAGCGATGCACGCAATGAGCCGTCGTCCGCAGCCTTGAGGCTCGAGCGCAGCGACTCGATCTGTTCGCGCTCGGACCCGGCCGCGAGCGCCTGCATTTGCCGTTCAACGGTTTCCAGCTCGACCAGCGCCTTGCCATCGTGCTGCGCGCGGTTGATGAAATGCAGGTCGATGCCGTGAAGTGGTGACAAGCCGGCGCGACTCGCCGCCGCCACCGCGACAAACACGTTCGCCATCGCTGGCGACAGCGCGTCGACCGATTCTTCGGGCATGCCCATCGCCGAGAGCTGTTTGACGAGCCGGCGCCAGTCCGCATTGCCAAGCTGTTCGCGCAAGCCCGCGCCGCCGCCCGATACATCGCCCAGCGCGCCGGCGATGTCCGCCCGCGTCGCATCCACCTCCACCGCCAGCACCTCGGCGCGGCGGAACTTGGACTCGACCGCCGCGGGCAGCGGGAAGCAGTCCGCCCGGCACACGTGCACCGAGCCGAACAACCACATTGGCGCCGCTCCGCCGCTGACTTCCCACAGCAGCAAGGGGGCCGCCTGGGCCGCAAACGCCACGGAAATGCACAGCACGCCACTCAGCGCGCGCAGAAGCCCGCCGCGCCCCCTAGAATGGCGCACCCTGTCAGCCGCTTCGCGCAACGAGTTCATCCGTGTCTTCTCCGTCTATCCGTCCCGATGCTATCGCGCTGATCGGCCCCACCGCCAGCGGAAAAACCGCGTGCGCGCTGGATCTTGCACAGCAGATGCCGTGCGAGATCATCAGTATCGATTCCGCGCTGGTGTTTCGTGAGATGGATATCGGCACCGCCAAGCCGACACCGGCGGAGCTGGCGACCTGCCCGCACCATCTGATCGACGTGATCGATCCGACCGATGCCTATTCCGCGGCCCAGTTTCGCGCCGACGCGATCCGCCTGATTGCGGAGATCCGCGCGCGTGGCCGTGTGCCGCTGCTCGCGGGCGGCACGATGCTTTACCTGAAGGCATTGCACGACGGCCTGTCGGACTTGCCTCAAGCCGATGCCGACATGCGCGCGGAGATCGACGCAGAAGCGCGCATTCGTGGCTGGCCCGCCTTGCATGCAGATCTTGCGGTGATCGATCCGGCCGCGGCCGCACAGCTCAAACCGAATGACGCACAGCGCATTCAGCGCGCGCTGGAGATCGTGCGCCTGACCGGTCGCTCGCTGGCTGAGAACTACGCGCAGCGGGAAGACGACACCGCCACCCCGTCGCTCGCGATTCTCGCGTTGGAACCTTCGGATCGCAGCGTGGTGCATGCGCGGATCGCACAGCGGTTCGAGCAAATGCTCGCGATGGGTCTGGTCGACGAAGTGGCGGGTCTTCGCCAGCGCTACCCTCTGAATGCCGAAATGCCCTCGATGCGCTGTGTCGGCTATCGACAGGCGTGGGAGCATCTCGATGGCGACTACGACCTGGCCGAACTGCGCGATCGCGGCATCTACGCCACGCGTCAGCTGGCAAAGCGCCAGATCACCTGGCAACGCAAGTTCGCCGCCACCTGGCCGGAAGTCACCCGCATCGACTGTCTGCGCACGGACTTGGTCGATGCGGTGCGTGAAGCAGCACAGCGCGCCCTCGCGGACTAACGTAGCTCGGCAGCGAATCGGGCGCTGTCGTCCACGCCACGCATCTCGGTTGGCGCGTCCATCAAGTCCGCGTCTGCGATTTCGCGCAGGCGACGCTGCACGCGCTGATCGCGCAAGTCCTGCGCGTCGGCATCTTCGGACAGCGCCCGCCACGTCGACGCGCAGAGCCCCAGCAGCACCAGCGTGAAGGGCAATGCCGAGACGATCGACATCGTCTGCAGCCCCTTGAGCCCGCCACCGATCAGCAGCACCGCGGCAATCAGCGAGATCAACAGCCCCCACACAAGCTTCGTGGCCGCCGAAGGGTTAAGCGAGCCCTTCGACGACAGCATGCCGAGCACGAAGGTCGCCGAATCCGCGGAGGTGACGAAGAAGACGCCGACCACCCCGATCGCGAGCATCGACAGGAGCTGCCCCAAGGGCAAGGATTCAAGCAGCAGAAACAGCGCATTGTCGACGCTGGCCTTGGCGGCCGCCGCAATCGGAACGCCGCCGAACATTTCAAGCTGCAGCGCGCTGCCGCCAAAGATCGAGAACCACAGGAAGCTGACCAGCGAGGGCACGAGCATCACGCCAACCATGAATTCCTTGATCGTTCGGCCGCGCGAAATGCGTGCGATGAACATGCCGACAAACGGCGCCCAGGTAATCCACCAGGCCCAGTAGAAGACGGTCCAGTCTGCCGTCCAGGACCCCTGCGTGAAGGGCGTCAGGCGCATGGACTGCTGGATCAGGCCACCGAGGTAAGCGCCTACGGTTGTCGTGAAGGCGTCCATCACGAAAAGCGTTGGCCCCATCACGAGCACGGCGATCGCCAGCAGCGCCGCCAGCACCATGTTGGTGTTGGAGAGCCACTTGATGCCCCGCGCGAGGCCAGTGGCTGAAGACAACAGGAACAGCACCGTCGCGATGCCGATCACGGAGAGCGTCAGCGCGGTGCCCTTTTGCAGGCCGAACACGTGGCTAAGCCCGCCCGAGATCTGCATTGCGCCGAAGCCAAGTGATGTGGCTACACCGAATACCGTGACGACGATTGCAAGGATGTCGATGGTGCGGCCGGCCCAGCCCTCGGCATGCGCGCCCAACAGCGGCCGGAATGCCGCACTCAGCAGCCCAGGCGCCCCACGGTTGAACTTGAAATAGGCCAGCGAGAGTCCAACCACGGCATACAACGCCCAGGGATGGAGACCCCAATGGAAGAACGATGCGCGAAGCGCGAAACGGGCAGCTTCGGGCGTTGCCGCGTCGATATAGCTGGGGGGAGCGAGGTAGTGCGAAAGCGGTTCGGCCACGCCCCAGAAGACAAGCCCGATCCCCATGCCGGCGGAAAACAGCATGGCGAACCAGGAGCCGCGGCCGAACTCGGGCCGCGCATCCTCGCCGCCAAGCCGTATCCGGCCAAAGCGGCCGAAGGCCAGCACCAGCGCGAAGACGACGATGCCAAACACCACCAGCAGGTAGTACCAACCGAAGTTGTGAATCGTCGCGGCGAGCCATCCGGTGGTGGTGGCGGCAAGGCCGGCGGGCGAGATCAGGCCCCAGCCGACAAAGGCGGAGACGATCAGCAGCGACAATCGGAAAACCATGGCAACTCCGGGCTTTGGGTCGAACCCCAAAGGTACGATCCAACGCCCGTCTTCACCACGTCCGCACACGCCAAGCGCCATGCTGCGGCGGCCACAGCACGGCGACGGGCGGGTCAAGCCCGCCCAGGAACCGTTTAGTCCTTGCGCTTGCCGCCGAGCAGTGCCGCAACGGCACGCAGCGCGCGCTGGGCGCCGCCGACCGGCGCCGCTTCCGGCTTGGCAGGGGTCGCGCTGGCGCGCGGTGCGGCTTCTGCATGGCGCGGCGCCGCGTTGGCATGGCGTTGTTGCTGCGATGCACCGCCCCGGCGCGCCTCGCCTTGCGGCCGGGCCGGGCGATCGGACCGGGTCGTCGTGCCTTCGGCAGCACGCGCGCCGGGCGCTGCGTTGCGGTTACCGGGCTGTCCTTGGCCTGAGCGCTTGGGGGCCTGGGCCGTCGCGGCTGCCGGCTTGCCATGACGCGGGCCGGGTTGCGGCCCGCGCGCCGGATGCTGCTGTGGCGACGCATTGCCGCTGCGCGCACCCGCATTGCCGCCACGACCACCGCCAGCATTGCGGCCGCCGCGTGTATGCGCCGGCGCCGGGTGTGCCGGGCGTGCATGGCCAGCGTGCGATTCGCCGCCGGCAGGTAGCGCCACCGGTACGAAATCCGGATCGGTGACACGATCGATCTTGCGCCGCATCAGGCGCTCGATCGCGACGAGGTGCTTCATCTCTTCGTCGTCGACCAGCGAGATCGCAGCGCCGGTCGAACCCGCGCGGCCAGTACGGCCGATACGGTGGACGTAGTCTTCCGGTACGTTCGGCAGTTCGAAGTTCACCACCTGCGGCAGTTGGTCGATATCCAGGCCGCGTGCGGCGATGTCCGTTGCGACCAGCACCTGCAGGTCGCCCGATTTGAATTCGGAGAGTGCGCGGGTACGCGCGTTCTGGCTCTTGTTGCCATGGATCGCAAGGGCCGGGATGCCGTCCTTGTCGAGCTGCTCGGCAAGGCGATTGGCGCCGTGCTTGGTGCGCGTGAACACCAGCACCTGGAACCACTGGTGCTTCTTGATCAGGTGCGCCAGCAGGTGGCGTTTCTGTTTCTGGCCGATCAGGTGAACCGACTGCGCGACCAGCTCGCTCGCCGTATTGCGACGCGCGACTTCGACATAGCCCGGCTTGTTCATCAGGCCGTCGGCCAGCGCCTTGATCTCGTCCGAGAACGTGGCCGAGAACAGCAGGTTCTGGCGTTGCTTGGGCAGCAGCGCGAGCACCTTTTTGATGTCGCGGATGAAGCCCATGTCGAGCATGCGGTCGGCTTCGTCGAGCACGAGAATTTCGACCTCGGCGAGCGACAGCGTTTTCTGGCCGATGTGGTCGAGCAAACGGCCCGGCGTGGCAACCAGGATATCAAGCGGCTTGCGCAAGCCGGCAATCTGCGGGTTCATGCCCACGCCGCCGAACATCACCATCGAGGTCACGTCCACATGCTTGCCGTAGGTCTGCACCGATTCTTCGACCTGTGCGGCGAGCTCGCGCGTCGGGGTCAGGATCAGGCAACGCGGCTTGCCGGGCGTTGCGCGCTTGGGCTTGGTCACGAGGTGATGCAGGATCGGTAGCGTGAAGCCGGCGGTCTTGCCGGTACCGGTTTGTGCGGCGGCCATCAGGTCACCGCCTTGCATCACGAGGGGAATGGCTTGTGCCTGGATCGGCGTCGGGTGGGTGTAACCGGCTTCGCCGATTGCACGCAAAAGGGGTTCGGCCAGCGCCAGGCTGGCAAACGTAACTTCGGAATTCATCAAACAGCTCCAGCGACGGCCCGTCGCTGTAAACCGAGCGACACCAATCCAGGCAGACGTGAATGAGATCGAGGAGAAGGCCTTGAGTGGCCGGACGATCGGGTGGTAAGCAGAGACCGCTACGACGATTGGCGTTCGCAGGGTGGGCGCAGCATACCCGTGATTCGGGTAAAAGTCAGCCTCGGCGCAGGTCAGCCCCTGCGCCCGGCCTTGAAAACCTCAGGCAATCAGGTCCAGCAGCTTCTGCGGCAAAGGTGCGGATTTGCCGGTATTCAGGTTGATCCACACGGCTTTGGCCTCGCCGGTTGCGTAGGTTTTGCCATTCGCGGCATCGACCAGCTCGTAGCGCGTCTGGACGCTGGAGCGCCCCGGATCACCGACGTAGAGCTTTACCCGCACGGTTGCGGGATAATTGATCGGTTGCAGGAAGGTGCAGGCGGCGTGAACGATCACCGGCACCTGAGGCTCGGCGGGGTCGCAGACGAAACCCTGCTTGTCAAGCCACTCCACGCGCGCCTGTTCCATGAAGCGGAAGAACACGGTGTTGTTGACGTGTCCGAGCGCGTCCTGATCGCCCCAGCGAACCGGGATGTCGCATTCGTGTAGCAAGGTGCCAGCGTTGTCCTGCATGTTCTGTCTCCGGGTTTTCGCGCCTTGATTCGAGGCGCATCACGGGGGTAATCTACCATACCGTACCGTATGGTGAATGACGTTTTGCGGACACCGGTCGCGCAGACGGGCTGAATTTTCCAGGAGTGTAGGAATGGAACGCGAGTCGATGGAATTCGACGTGCTGGTGGTGGGTGGCGGGCCTGCGGGCCTGTCGGCGGCGATCCGCATCAAGCAGCTGGCACAGGAGAAAGGTCAGGACGTCAGCGTCTGCCTGATCGAGAAAGGCGCCGAGATCGGCGCCCACATCCTGTCTGGCGCGGTGATGGATCCGCGCGCGATCAACGAACTGTTCCCCAACTGGAAGGAACTCGGCGCCCCGCTCGAAACCGCCGTCACGCACGACCGCGTGCTGTTTCTCTCCGAATCCGGAGCCACCGAAGTACCGCACTGGGCCACGCCGGCCACGCTGAAGAACGAAGGCAACTACATCATCAGCCTCGGCATGCTGGCACGCTGGCTGGGCGAGCAGGCCGAAGCGCTGGGTGTCGAGGTCTATCCGGGTTTTGCCGGCGCGCAGGTGCTCTACGACGAGCAGGGCCGCGTAAAGGGCGTCATCACCGGCGACATGGGCGTAGGCCGCGACGGCGAACCGGGCGGCAACTTCCAGCCAGGCATGGAACTGCATGCGAAGTACACGCTGTTCGCCGAAGGCTGCCGCGGCCACCTCGGCAAGCAACTCGAAGCGAAATTCAACCTGCGCGACGGCGTTGATCCGCAGACCTACGGCATCGGCATCAAGGAGCTGTGGGAGGTGAAGCCGGAGAAGTTCCAGAAAGGTCTGGTGCTGCACTCCGCTGGCTGGCCGATGAACCCCGACACCTACGGCGGCGGGTTCATGTACCACTACGGCGAGAATCTGGTGGCGATCGGCTTTGTGGTGGGCCTCGGGTACAGCAACCCGCATCTGTCGCCGTTCGAAGAATTTCAGCGCTACAAGACGCATCCGTCGATCAAGGGCTACTTCGACGGCGCCAAGCGCATCGCCTACGGCGCGCGTGCAATCACGGCCGGCGGCGTGCAAAGCCTGCCCAAGCTCACCTTCCCGGGGGGCGCGCTGATCGGCGACGACGCGGGCTTCCTCAATGCCGCGCGGATCAAGGGCTCCCACGCCGCAATCAAGAGCGGCATGATGGCCGGTGACGCCGCCTTCGAGGCGGTCGCCGCTGGCCGCGCGCAGGACGAGCTGGTCGCCTATCCGGCGGCCTACAAGCAATCCTGGCTGTTCGACGAACTGTATCGGGCGCGCAACTTCAAACCGTATATGGCCAAGGGCCTGTGGCTCGGCACCCTGCTCTACGGCATCGACCAGCAACTGCTGCGCGGCAAGGCACCGTGGACGCTGCACAACACCGCCGATCACACGAAGCTGAAGAAGGCATCGGAGTGCGCCCCGATCACCTACCCGAAACCCGACGGCGTGCTGACCTTCGACCGCCTCTCATCGGTGTTCCTGTCGAACACCAACCACGAGGAAGATCAGCCCTGCCACCTGCAGCTGAAGGACGCCAGCGTGCCGGTGAAGGTGAACCTCGCGGAGTACGACGCACCGGAGCAACGCTACTGCCCCGCTGGCGTTTACGAAATCGTCCGCGAAGAGGCCGGCCCGCGCCTGCAGATCAACGCGCAGAACTGCGTGCACTGCAAGACATGCGACATCAAGGATCCGACGCAGAACATCGTGTGGGTCGTGCCGCAGGGCGGTGAAGGCCCGATCTACCAGCAGATGTAAGCGCCGCGCGCAAAGAAGAACGCCCGCGGCAATGCGGGCGTTTTCATTGCTGCGCGAAGCGCGTGTTCAGCGCAGGATGCGGCTGAAGTAGTTGCGACCGTTGTTGTTGTCCCAATAGGTCACGCCGTTCACGGTGTACGAGATTGCGTACTCCACCTGTGAAGCGTTGCCAATGTTCAGCTGATAGCGCCACTCCTCAAAGCCCATCGTGTTCGGGTTGCCGATGCTGTAATAGCTCGACGACCAGAAGTCCTTGCTGAATGTCGCTACCGCGGTACTCGACGTCGCCCAGTTGTCGGTGGAATACACAAGCTTCACGTCTTTCGCATACGCAAGGTTGCGCACCGTCACGTAGCCCGACCATGTGGTGACGCCTGCGCCAGCGTAGATCTCCGCGCTGTAGTTCGCGCCGTAGACATTCACGCCATTGCCAAGCAGGGAACCGGCACCCTTACCGAGCTTGTAGTTGGCGCCGCCGTTGTTGTCCCAGAAAGTGGTTCCGTTAACGGAGTACTTGACCGCGAACTCGATCGTGTTGCCGACGGAATCGGGCAACGAATACGACGAGAAGTCGGCGGCCCAGATCTCCTTGTTGGCGCCGCTGCCGCGCACGTAGCTGAGCGGGAAGTCGGCCCAGGTACCGTTTGCTTGTTTGATGTAGGCGGCCACCTGCTTCTGGTAACCAAGATTGGCGACCTCGACCTCAAAACGGCCGTTGTGCCAGTACCCACGGTAGTAGGAAACGTAGCTGTTCGCCTTCTTCAACGCCACTTCGCCAGCTGCCGCGGCAAGGCCCGGCAACACCAACAAGAGAGCGAAAACCAAACTACCAATACGCTTGTGCATTTCATCTACTCCAGATCTTGCATTGCATGGCCCCGAGCCCCCACCACACACGTCATTGCTGCCGTGCGGTCGGGAATCTAGCAACACGGTGACATTCCCCCTCATTGCACTGATTTATTGATTCATCATCAAATTCGAAGCTCTGCGGCGGGCACGCAGGCAAGTCCCTGATCTAACTGAAGGTGACACATGAGCATGCAGTGCGATCTGGCGGCTCAATGTGTCGCCATTTCACAACAACCGCACGTAGATGCGGATACCCGACCGGGCTGCGCAGGGACCGGCAGTCTTGGCTTCGTATCGCGAGGCACCGACATTCAGGTATGGTGAGTGGCAGTCCTTGAACCCACTTGCCGCCATGCCGCGCTTTGCAGCGAACCTGTCCTGGCTGTTCACCGAACTCGACTTCCCTGGTCGCTTCCAGGCCGCTGCCAGGGCGGGCTTTGAGGCCGTCGAGTTCCTCTTCCCCTATGACTACACCCCGGAAGCGGTAGCGCGGTGGCAGCGTGATGCCGGCGTGCAGACCGTGCTGTTCAATCTGCCGCCCGGCGAATGGGCCAACGGCGAACGCGGACTCGCCGCGCAACCGGGTCGTGAGCAGGACTTCGCAGCCAGCGTGGAACTCGCCCTGCTGCATGCGCGCGCACTGGGCGTGAAGCGGCTTCACGCGATGGCCGGTCTCACCGATCCGGATCTGCCGCACAGCCTGCAACGCCATGTTTACATCCAGAACCTGCGCCAGGCATGCCGACGCCTCGCGCCCAGCGGCATCGAGTTGTTGATCGAGCCGATCAACCCGAGCGACATGCCGCACTACTTCCTCACCCACGTCTCGCAGGCGCTGGAGATCATTGCCGAAGTCGGCGAGCCGAACTTGCGGCTGCAATTCGACGCCTACCATGTGCATCGCGTTGGGGACGATGTCGGTGCCACATTCGCGGTCGCCCAACCACAGGTTGCGCATATCCAGATCGCCGGCAGCCCGGGGCGCAACGAACCCGATACCGGTACGCTCGACTATCGAATGCTGTTCGCGCAGATCGACGCCGCTGGATTCGAGGGCTGGATCGGCTGCGAATATCGCCCCGCGGCCGACACGGTAGTCGGCCTGCACTGGCGGGAGCGCTTGACCGCGCGCTGATCCGCCGGCGGCCAAACCGCCTAAACTGACTGCTCCGCGCCGCACGTAGAGGGCAGTCATGGATCGACCGTCTGGCAGACGTTTCCCGCTTTACGTCCACATCACGACCTTGTTCTTCGTGATGTTGCTTGCCATCGGGGGCCTGCTCGCATGGCTCTCGTATGCGCGCAGCGCCGAGATCATCGAAGAAGCCGTGCAGGATGTCTTCACCCGGATCGTGCGCGAGACGACGAACCAGCTCGAGGGCATCGTCGCGCCAGCGCAAACCGCGCTCAGCCTGCAGGCCGAGCAGCGGGTGGTCCGTGCCCGCAACCTGCCGGACAGGCTCGACAGCCTCGGTTTCTATGCCCGCGCGCTGGAATCGACGCCCTCCGCCACCTCGGTCTATGCCGGCTACGACGATGGCGACTTCTTTCTGGTCCGCAAGCTCGATGATCCGGAAACGATCAAGCTCCTGAACGCGCCCGCCGGCGCCACCTACGCGGTGCAGAGCGTCGAGCGCGATGCGCGCGGCACGGTTGGCGAATTCCTGTTCTTTGACAACGAGTTGCGCCCACTTGGCCGCGATGCCCGCGACAGCTATGCAAGCTACGACCCGCGCGAACGCGGTTGGTATAAACAAGCCAGCGCGGCCGCGGGCGTAATCCGTACCGACCCCTACGTCTTCTTCACCACCGCACGTGTCGGTGTAACGCTGGCGCGGCGCAGCATCGACCCGCACGCCATCGTCGGGATCGACATCCGGCTCGAGACGGTCGCGGATCTGCTCAAGCAACAGAAGTTCACGCCCGGCACGCAACTGGTGATCTTCGATGCACAGCGCCGGGTAATCGCCGCGGACCAGATCGAACGGGTCGTGCGCAGCGACCGCAACGGCGAACGGCCGCAACTGGTGCAGCTCGAATCCTTCGGAAGCCCGGCGCTCGCCCATCTGGGCAAAACGGTGGCAACCGACACCGCGCCGCATCCGAAAGCGCTTCACATCGACGGCCGTGACTGGCACACCGCCGCAGTGCGCCTGCCTGGCAGCGACGCGCGCCCGCTCTTCCTCGCGCTTGCCGTGCCCGATGACGAATTGCTCGCTCACGCGCGGGAACTGCGCAACGAGCTGCTGTTTGCCACCGCCATCGTGATGCTGCTGGCGATCCCGCTCACGCTGGTTGTTGCGCGTGCAGTGGCCAATCCGCTGCGCCGACTGGTCGGCGAGGCTGACGCAATCCGGCACTTCGATTTCACTCGGCCGATCGTGGTGAGCTCATTGGTGCAGGAGGTGGATGATCTCGCCGCGACGATGCAAGGGATGAAGCGGACCATCCGCCGCTTCCTGGACATCTCGTCGGCGATTGCGGCGGAAGACAACTTCGAACGCCTGCTGCCGCGTCTGCTCAACGAGGTCATCGACGCGGCACAGGCCACCGGCGGCGTGCTCTACCTTGCGGACGCGAGCGGCACACGCCTCACGGCGGCAGCGATCAACCGCCAGGGTGAAACCGAGATCCCGAGCGAGCCCGTATCCTTCGCGCTCGATACCCTGCCCGCACTGCTGCAGGGCGCGCTGGATTCCTCGACGACCGGAGTAATGGCGGGATCGGTAAGCGCGGCCGAACTGCAGACAGCGCAACTGGATGTCGACGGGTTCGCCGCACCTGCGGTGGCTTCGCTCGCGGTACCACTCTACAACCGCAAGCAGCAGCGGGTCGGCGCGATGCTGCTCTTCGGCGCGGCGGGAGCGGACGACGCCAAACGCAGCTTCATCGGCGCGCTGTCTGGCACGGCGGCAATCTCGCTCGAAACGCGCGAACTGGTGCAAGCGCAGAAGGCGCTGTTCGAAGCCTTCATCAAACTGATTGCATCCGCGATCGACGCGAAGAGCCCCTACACCGGTGGCCATTGCGCCCGCGTGCCTGAGCTTACAAAGATGCTGGCACGCGCTGCCTGCGCCGCAGACAGCGGCCCGTTCAAGGACTTTGCGCTCAGCGAAGAGGCGTGGGAGGCGGTGCATGTGGCCGCATGGCTACACGACTGCGGCAAGGTCACAACACCCGAGTACGTCGTCGACAAGGCCACCAAGCTGGAGACGATCTACGACCGCATCCACGAAATCCGTACCCGCTTCGAGGTACTCAAGCGCGACGCGGAAATCGCGGCGCTGCGCCGCATCCTTGACGGTGAGCCGCGCGAAACGGCTGAAGCCACGCTCAACCGTGAACTCGCCGCGCTCGACGCCGATTTCGCCTTCGTCGCAAGCTGCAATGAAGGTGGCGAATTCATGGCGCCGGAACACCTTGGGCGACTGCAATGCATCGCCGCACGAACCTGGCTGCGCACGCTGGACGACCGCATCGGCATCTCGCATGAAGAACGCGAGCGCAAGGCCATGGTCCCCGCCGCGCCGCTGCCGGTGCAGGAGGCGCTGCTTGCGGACAAGCCGGAACACGCCATCGCGCGCGGCGCGGCAGAACATATCGGCACCGACAACCCATGGGGCTTCCGGCTCGATACGCCGGCCCTGCGCTACAACCGAGGCGAGCTGTACAACCTTTCGATTGGCCGCGGCACACTGACAGCGGAGGACCGGCACAAGATCAACGATCACATCGTGCAGACGATCGTCATGTTGTCGCAACTGCCCTTCCCGAAGCATCTGCAACAGGTGCCGGAGATTGCCGGCGGGCACCACGAGAAGATGGACGGCACCGGCTACCCGAAGCGCCTCACAGGCAGCGAGATGAGTCCGCTGGCGCGGATGATGGCGATTGCAGACATCTTCGAGGCGCTCACCGCCATCGATCGCCCCTACAAGAAGGGGAAGACCTTGTCGGAGGCGATCGCCATCATGGCGCGCATGCGCGACGAGCAGCACATCGACGCAGAGCTCTTCGCGCTGTTCCTGCGCGCGGGCGTGTATCGCGACTACGCGCAGCGCTTCATGCAACCGCAGTACGTCGACGCGGTGGATATCGAACGCTACCTTGGCGCCCACGCAAGCGCGCAGAAATGAAAACGGCCGGCATCAGGCCGGCCGTCCGGGCAGACGCGCCGGGGCGTCAGAGCGGTTGCTCGGTGTACACCTTGCAATCGCCCGACTTGATCCACACCTCGGTACCACGCTGCGCGATCGTCGGCGGGAAGGTGACGGACTGATCGGTCGCGCAATCCTTCTTGCCGGTGCCATCGGTGATCAGGAAGTCCATCATCGCAGCCTCGCTCGACACCGCGATATCGAGGTAGACACCGAACGCGTCCTTGCCTTCAAAGGCCAGATTGCCCGGCCACTTCGGCGGTTCGTCCTTGACGCCCTTCCACGCATACACGCCCCAGCCCTCGTAGTCGCCACCGACGCGCTGGTAGTGGAAACGCACGGATCCGGGCTTCACGGCACCGATTGTGCCGCTCGCTACCGGCTGCGATTGCTCGGCCGCCACTGGCGCGGACGCAGCGACTTGCGGTGCCGACTGCGCGACCGGGGGTTCTTCCTTGCTGCATGCCACCAGCGCCGAGACACCGAGGCTAAGGATGGAGGCTTGGATGATTGACGAACACTTCATGGCTGGCTCTGTATGACTGTTGTTTTTGGGAGGAATGCACCAAAGGGCCGCGCCTCGCGATCAACGCCAGGCACTGCCCACCTGGATATAGAAAGCACTGTCTTCCGGACCACGGGCGACATCGAGGCCAGCCAGTAAGCCGAGTTTGCGGGCGATCAGATAGCGAAAACCGCCGCCCCAGGCGTAAGCGGTCTCTGCCGCACTGAATTCGGTACGCGGGCCATAGGCCTTGCCGGCACCGCTGAATCCGACCAGCCACCAACGCTCGTCCAGCGCCCAACGCAGTTCCAGTTCGCCGACCGCGGTACTGCGGTCCTGATAGCGTGCTGCCGGAATACCGCGCAGCTTGACGAAAGGCTGGCCCCAGAACGGCACGCCGTCCGTCGCATGCTGATAGTCGCCGCGCAGGCCGAGCACCCACTGCGGGGCGAGCTGCAACCAATGGTATGCACGCAGCCCGTACAGATCGAAACTCATCGATGCGCCGAGCGCCGGGCGGATGAAGTTGGCTTCACCCTCGACGTAGGTACCCTTGTTGGGCGAGAGAAAGTTGTCGCGGGTGTCGTAGTCGACCAGCAAGCCGGCGCTGCCGATGCGCGCCTTGGTCGATTCCGGCAGCAGTTCAGGCGGGCGCTCCCGCTCGAAGCTCATCGTGGAGTCGAGATAGGCATAGCGCGCGCCAATCAGCCATGGCGTGTCCGCAACGCGCATCAGCACCTGCTGCACCGTGCCAACGCCCTCGACGCCGTAACGCCGGGCCTGGCCAGTCAGTCCGTAGTAGTCGAGCCGAATGTCGAGTTTCGCGACGCCGCCGAGATAGCGGATGCGGTCGCCCTGCCAGGTATGCATGTGGCCGGCGAAGCCGCCCCAGGTGCCGTTCTCGGTCTTGAAGCCGCCGATCGCCGAGATGTTCGGCGGTGCCGCGCGCCCGGATTCCTCCAGGTTCTTCTGCGCCGCCTCCGACACCGACTGATCGAAGAACGCGGCCACCATGCCGCCGCCGTAGCCCACGGCCGGCTCGGTGATGATCACCGGAACCGGCAGCAGGCCCTTGTAGTCGAGCAGATACTCGCTGGTGTCGAAGCGGCCATCCTCGGGGTCGGTGAACTTCTCCGGCGCGGCAAACGCAGCCGCGGCACACAGCCCCAACAGCAGCAAGGTGCCGCCACGAACCAGCAAGGCAGTCATCAGCCCAGCCAGACGCGCGCGTTGCGGAACATGCGCATCCACGGCGAATCCTCGCCGAGGAAGTCTGGCGCCCAGGACATCTGCAGCGTGCGGCGGCAGCGCTCCGGATGCGGCATCATGATCGTGAAGCGGCCGTCCGGCGTCGTCAGGCCCGCGATGCCGTCCGGCGAACCGTTCGGGTTCGCCGGGTAGCGCGTTGCCACCTGACCCGCGTTGTCGATGTAACGCAGTGCGATCTTGGCGTTGTCCTGCGCATCGATGCCGTCGAACACCGCGCGGCCTTCGCCGTGCGACACCACGATCGGCATGCGGCTGCCCGCCATGCCGGCGAACAGGATCGACGGGTTTTCAGGGATCTCCGCCATCACGAAGCGCGCTTCGAACTGCTCGCTGCGGTTGCGCTGGAAGGTAGGCCAGCACACTGCACCGGGGATGATCGGAGCGAGGTGCGCCATCATCTGGCAACCATTGCAGACGCCCAGCGCGAAGGTGTCGCTGCGGCCGAAGAAGGCCTCGAACTGTGCGCGCAGGGCATCCGAGAACAGGATCGACTTCGCCCAGCCCTGCCCCGCGCCCAGCACGTCGCCGTACGAGAAGCCGCCGCAGGCCGCGAGGCCCTTGAACTGGTCCAGCGTGTAGCGGCCGGAGAACAGGTCGGACATGTGCACATCAAACGGCTCGAAGCCGGCGCGTTCGAACGCGGAGGCCATTTCGGCCTGCGAGTTCACGCCCTGCTCGCGCAGGATCGCGATCTTCGGCCGTGCGCCGGTAGCGATCATCGGCGCAGCGATGTCGTCGGCCGCGTCGAAGGACAGCGATACCGACAGGCCCGGGTTGCTGGCGTCGAGCAGGCCATCGAATTCTTCCTGCGCACAGGTGGCGTCGTCGCGGATCTTCGCGATCTGGTAGCTGACTTCGCTCCAGGCGCGCTGCAGTTCCGCGCGCGGGGCAGCGAAGATCATCTTCGCGTTGCGCCAGATGCGCAGTTCATCGCGATCGTTCGGCTGACCGATGAAGTGGGCGGCGCCACCGAGTTGGTGCGCGGTCAGCGTGGCCAGCACCGCATCGCGTTGGTCGCGACGAATCTGGATCACCGCGCCGAGTTCTTCGGCGAAGAGCGCCGCCAGCACGCGATCGTTGAAGCGGCCGGCGAGCATGCCGGCTTTCTTCTCGCCACCATCCACATCCGACAGGTGGCCGTCGTAGGCGATCGAATCAAGTTCCAGCGACACACCGGTGTGGCCCGCGAAGGCCATCTCGGCCACGGTGGCGAGCAGGCCACCATCGCCGCGGTCGTGATAGGCGAGCACGCGATCATCGCGCTTGAGCTCGGCCATCGCGGCCACGAAGGCCTTCAGCGTTTCCGCATCGATATCCGGCGCGTGTTCGCCGACCGAGTTGAAGCACTGCGCAAACACCGAACCACCCAGGCGATGCTTGCCGCGGCCCAGATCGATCAGCACCAGCTCGGTCTCGACGCCCGGCAGGGTCTTGAGTTCCGGCGTCAGGGTGCGGCGCACATCGCCAACCGGCGCGAAGGCAGTCACGATCAGCGACAGCGGTGCGACGACCTTCTTCTCGGCGCCTTCGTCCTGCCACACCGTCTTCATCGACAGCGAATCCTTGCCGACCGGGATCGCCAGCTGTGCGCCCTGGCAGAACTCGGACACCGCCTTCACGGTGGCGAACAGGTGGGCGTCCTCGCCACGGTGGCCGCAGGCGGCCATCCAGTTGGCGGACAGCTTGATCTGCTTCATGTCCGCCACATCAGCGGCGAGCAGATTGGTCACCGACTCGCCGACCGCCATGCGACCGGACGCTGCCGGCGACACGCAGGCGAGCGGCGTACGCTCGCCCATCGCCATCGCTTCGCCCAGGTAGCCGTGGAAGCTGGCAGTGGTCACCGCGACGTCGGCCACCGGCACCTGCCACGGGCCGACCATCTGATCGCGCGCGGTCTGGCCGCCCACCGAGCGGTCTCCGATGGTGATGAGGAAGTTCTTCGACGCGACGGTCGGGTTGCGCAGCACGCGGCCCACGGCGTCCGCCAGGTCCACCGCGGTGGTATCGAGCGGCGGCAGGAAGATATCGCGCTTGGCCACGTCGCGCGTCATGCGCGGCGGCTTGCCGAGCAGCACTTGCATGTCCATGTCGACCGGCTTGTTGCCGAAGTGACTGTCGCTCACCGTCAGGCGGCCATCGGCGGTAGTAGTGCCGAGCACCGCAAACGGGCAGCGCTCGCGCACGCAGATCGCTTCGAAGTCGGCCAGGCGGTCCGGCGAGATCGCCAGCACGTAGCGCTCCTGCGCTTCGTTCGACCAGATCTCGCGCGGGCTCATGCCCGGCTCTTCGATCTGGATGTTGCGCAGCTCGAAGTGCGCGCCCAGCTTGGCGTGATCGGCCAGTTCCGGCATCGCGTTGGAGAGGCCGCCCGCGCCAACGTCGTGGATCGCCAGGATCGGGTTGTTCTCGCCCTGCTGCCAGCAAGCATCAATCACCTCCTGGGCGCGACGCTCGATTTCCGGGTTGCCGCGCTGCACCGAGGCGAAGTCCAGATCCGCGGTGTTGGTGCCGGTCGCCATCGACGAGGCAGCGCCGCCGCCCAGGCCAATCAGCATGCCGGGGCCCCCCAACTGGATCAGCAGCGTGCCGGGTGCGAAGTCGCTCTTGAAAGATTGCTCGGCCTGGATGCTGCCGACGCCGCCCGCGATCATGATCGGCTTGTGGTAGCCGCGCACCTCGCCCATCACTTCCTGCTCGAAGGCACGGAAGTAGCCGGTCAGGTTCGGGCGACCAAACTCGTTGTTGAACGCGGCCGCGCCGAGCGGGCCGTCGATCATGATCTGCAGCGCCGAGGCAATGCGTTCCGGCTTGCCGTAGTTCACTTCCCAGGGCTGCTCATAGCCCGGGATACGCAGGTTCGACACGGTGAAGCCCGCGAGGCCCGCCTTGGGCTTGGAGCCACGGCCGGTCGCGCCTTCGTCGCGGATTTCGCCGCCCGCGCCGGTCGACGCGCCCGGGAAGGGCGAGATCGCGGTCGGGTGGTTGTGCGTCTCGACCTTGGCGAGGATGTGGGTCAGCTCCGGCTTGTAGCTCCAGCGACCATCCTTCTCCGGATAGAAGCGCTGGACCTCGGCGCCCTCGAAGATCGCGGCGTTATCCGAGTACGCGACCACGGTGTGCTCGGGCTGCGCCTTGTGGGTATCGCGAATCATGCCGAACAGGGTTTTCTCTTCGGCGCGGCCGTCGATCACCCAGCTGGCGTTGAAGATCTTGTGGCGGCAGTGCTCAGAGTTCGCCTGCGCGAACATCATCAGCTCCACGTCGGTCGGGTTGCGGCCCATCTTCGTGAAGTTGTCGACCAGGTAGTCGATCTCGTCATCCGACAAGGCCAGGCCGAGTTCGCCGTTGGCCACTTCCAGCGCGGCACGGCCACCGCCGATGATGTCGACCGTGGTGAGCGGCTGCGGCGCATAGTGGGCGAATAGGCCGTGCGCAGCGTCGACATTGTCGAGCACCGATTCGGTCATGCGATCGTGCAGCACCGGCAGCGCGGCAGCGCGGGCGTCGGCATCAAGGCCACCACGCACTTCAAGCGTGTAGGCGGTGCCGCGCTCGATCCGCTTGATCTTCGCGAAGCCGCAGTTGTGCGCGATGTCGGTGGCCTTCGACGACCAGGGCGAGATCGTGCCCAGGCGCGGCGTGACCAGCAGCAGTTCGCCCGCGGGCGCGTCACCCTGCGGATAGGCGCCGATCAGGTCGGCCAAGCGCTCGGCCTCGTCGCCAGCGAGCGGCGCGTCGATCTCGACGAAGTACCAGTGTTCAGCGGCAAGCCCCTTCAACTTCGGCAGGGCGGATTTGAGCTGGGCCGTGAGGCGCTCCAGACGGGAAGCGGAAAGCGCGGGCGCGCCACGCAGCTTGAGGATCTCGGGCATGGTGGTTCCGAAGGGGCTAGCCAGGGGATTCGGTTGCGAGCGGTGCGCTGAATGGGCGCCGCCCTTGAAAAAACCTAGATTATACCGGCACTTGGCGACTTTCCGGGAGGCTTTCGAAGGCTCTTGAAACGGCTCGCCGCGGCCCAAACTTGAACAGAGTGTTATTGAGACGGGAGTCCAGCATGGCCAGCAGCGAATTTGTCTTCGACGTCACGCTTGAGAATTTCGAAGACCGCGTGATCGCAGCATCGATGCAGGTGCCCGTGTTGGTGGACTTCTGGGCGCCTTGGTGTGGCCCTTGCCGCGCGCTGGGGCCCATGCTTGAGAAGCTCGCGGCCGAGTTCGGCGGCAAGTTCCTGCTCGCCAAGATCAATTCGGACGAGAACGTGGCGCTTGCGCAACGTTTTGGCGTGCGAGGCATCCCGAACGTGAAGGCTGTCGTCAATGGCGAAGTGGTGGATGAGTTCACCGGCGCCCTGCCCGAAGCAACGCTGCGCGCGTTCGTGCAGAGCCTGCTCCCGTCGGCCGCCGCCCCGCTTCGCGAAGCAGCACGCACGGCACGCGAGCAGGGTCGCCTCGACGAAGCCCGCGCGCTGCTCGAGCAAGCGCTGGATGTCGATCCGAGAGACGAGGAGAGCTACCTCGACCTGGCGGACGTCCTGCTGGACGAGCCGGATCTGCCGACCGCGCGCCTGCTGCTCGACAACGTCACCGAACCGGCCCGCGACCCGGACCGCGTGGCCGCATTGCGCGCCCGCCTCGCGCTGCTCGACGGGGCCCCCGACACAAGCGAGCGCGATGCACTGGAGGCGCGCATCGCTGCAGACCCGGCCGATCTGGGCGCGCGGCTGGCGCTTGCACGCCTGCTGTCCGCCCGCCGCGACTATGAGCCCGCCCTCGCACAACTGCTGGAAATCGTGCGGCGAGACCGTACGTTCGAGGACGATGCCGGCCGGCTGATGATGCTGCAACTTTTCGCCGCAATCAGCGATGACACCTTGGTCCGCCGCTACCGTTCCGAATTGGCCTCAACGCTGAACCGCTAAAGACCACGCCGTGGGTGCCGTTATCCGTTAGTGCCTGCCGTACCAGGCACACCGGATAAACAAGAGCAGAAAGCTGGAGGAGCTCCCACATGGGCAACCTGACCGTCAAGGCCAAACTTGGTCTGCTGGTTCTCATTTCGATCGGCACGCTACTGCTGGTCGGCATTTCCGGCTGGGTGGGCATTAGCCGGGTCGGCAGCGCAATGTCGCAACTGGGCGAAACGCAATTGCCCGCGGTCATCGCACTCTCCGATGTGCGCAGCAACCAGTACGCGCTGTATGCCTACACGCTGGAAGCGGCTACCTGGGAAAAAGAGAAGTACGCCAATTCCCAGTTCAAGAACATTCTTGAACGCAAGGAAAAGGCCACAGCGGCACTCGACAAGGCACTGAAAGCCTATGCCAGCCAGAAACGTACGGAAGACGAAGAGAAAGCCTGGAAGACACTGGAACCGGGCCTGAAACGCTGGCGCGATTTCGACGTCAAGCTCAACGCCGTGATCACCGATCTGGGCAACAACGCCGAGTTCGAACACCAGGCCGAGCTGTTCGAGAAGTACTACTTCTATGTCACCGACTGGAAGGACGCCCAGTACGCCGTCGAACGCAACCTGAACAAGCTCGTCGAGCTCAACGTCAAGTATGCGAAAGAGGCCAGCGACTCGGGCACCCTCTCGCGCAAAGCCGCCGTCGGGGCGATGCTGACGGTGTTCGCAATCGCGGTTGCCACGCTGCTGGCGCTCGGCTGGATCTTCTTCAAGAGCATCACCGGCGCGCTCGACAAGATGCGGCGCGCGATCACTTCGGTGGCTGCCAACAACGACTTCACGATCCGCGCGGACGTCACCAGCAACGACGAAACCGGGCAGACGGCCAAGGCCTTCAACCAGTTGCTCGAACAGATGCAGGAATCGCTGCGCGAGGTGCTGAGCAACGCGCAGAACATCTCGGAAGCTGCCCACAAAGCATCCGACGCGGCACAGCAAGTGTCCGACGCCTCCACCAGCCAGAGCGAATCCGCTTCGGCGATGGCCTCGGCGATCGAAGAGATGACCGTCTCGATCAACCACATCACCGACAGCACCCGCGACGCGCAGCACCGTGCACACGACGCCGGCAGCGCAGCCGATTCGGGCGCCACCATCATCGCCCAGACCAACAGCGAGATGGATCACATTGCGGGCACGGTGCAAACCGCGGGCGAGACGATCAACGACCTGGGCCGCCAGTCCGACAAGATCTCCGGGATCATGCAGGTGATCAAGGAAGTCGCCGACCAGACCAACCTGCTCGCACTCAACGCCGCGATCGAAGCCGCTCGCGCGGGCGAACAGGGCCGCGGGTTCGCGGTGGTGGCGGACGAAGTGCGCAAGCTCGCGGAGCGTACCCGCAAGGCAACCGAAGAAATCAGCCAGATGGTCGTCACGATGCAGGGCTCTGCCCGCAACGCGGTCACCGGCATGGATTCGGTCGTCAGCCGTGTTTTCGAGGGCAAGGAGTTGTCCGATCAAGCGGCCGCCCGCATGAACGAGATCCAGGGGTCGGCCAGCCAGGTAACGGAGGCGATCAACGAGATCTCTGCCGCCCTGAATGAGCAGAGCGCCGCCGCGCAGGACATCGCGCGCCAGGTGGAGCACGTTGCCCGCATGAGCGAGGACAACAGCTACGCCGCCCAGGAAACGGCCCGCATCTCGCAAGAGCTGGACAACTTTGCCTCGGCGCTGCGCGACGCCGCTTCGCGATTCAAGGTTTGAGCAAGCAGGAAGCCAACCCGCCCACACGATAGGAGCAGCGCCATGCGCAACCTAAGCATCCGCACCCGGCTTGGCATTCTGGTGATGGTCGCGGTGCTTGCGGTGGTGGTTGCTGCGGTGGGCGGATGGGTTGGCTTGCGCGCCATCGGCAGCACGCTGTCCGACGTCACGCAGCAACAGATGCCGGGTCTGGTGGGTCTGCAGCAGGTTCGCGCAGGCCAGGCCCAGGTCATCGAGGCCACCCTTGAGGTCGCGCTTAAAGAGCAGGACATGTATGCGCAGGAGTTCTTCAAGAACCTCATGGCCAGCAAGGACCGCGCCTGGAAGGAAATCGACGCGGGCTGGAAGGCCTATGCCGCTGCCCCGCGTGGACCAGAAGAAGAAAAAGCCTGGGCCGCGCTGAAGCAGCCGTTTGAGGCCTGGCGCGAGCAGGACGCCGCGCTCAACGAAGTCATCGCAAGCCTTAGCACCAACGACCAGCCGGTCAAGCAACGCGAGTTGTTCGAGACCTACTACAAGCTGATCGATACCCAACGGGCCGCTGCGGCCGTGGTGCGCGAGCATCTGGGCAAACTGCAGACCCTGAGCCTCAACCGGATGGGTGAAACGCGCAACGGCGCAGCCGCGACGATTTCACGCTTCTCCGCCTTCGGCGCGCTGATCGCCCTGGGCTCGATCGCCGTTCTGACGGCACTGGCCTTCGTGATCGTGCGGGCGGTGGTCGGCTCGCTCGACGCAATCCGCAGCACCATCGTCGCGGTGGCGGGCAGCGGTGACTTCACACTGCGCGCACAGGTCCGTGCCACCGATGAGACGGGCCAGACCGCCGCCGCATTCAACCAACTGGTCGAGCAGATGCAAGGCTCGTTGCGCGAGGTGCTGGTAAACGCCGAGCGGATTGCTGACGCTTCCGGTCGCGCGTCAGGCGCTGCACAGCAGGTCTCCGAAGCCTCGTCGCGCCAGAGCGAATCCGCGTCCGCCATGGCATCGGCGATCGAAGAGATGACGGTCTCGATCAACCACATCACCGACTCGACACACGATGCGCAGCACCGCGCGCACGAGGCGGGCAGCGCCGCCGACTCAGGCGCCACCATCATCGCCCAGACCAACAGCGAGATGGATCAGATCGCCGGCACGGTGCAAACCGCCGGCGAAACGATCAACGACCTGGGTCGCCAGTCCGACAAGATCTCCGGAATCATGCAGGTGATCAAGGAAGTTGCCGACCAGACCAACCTGCTCGCGCTCAACGCTGCGATCGAAGCGGCGCGGGCAGGCGAACAGGGGCGTGGCTTTGCGGTCGTGGCGGACGAAGTGCGCAAACTGGCGGAACGTACCCGCAAGGCGACCGAAGAGATCAGCCAGATGGTCCTGACGATGCAAAGCTCGGCACACGATGCGGTGGCCGGCATGGATTCGGTCGTGACCCGGGTCTTCGACGGCAAGCGCCTGTCGGATCAGGCGGCGGACAGGATGAATGCGATCCAGGGTTCCGCCACGCACGTCAGCGCTGCGATCAACGAGATCTCGGCCGCACTGACCGAACAGAGCGCCGCCGCGCAGGATATTGCCCGCAAGGTCGAAAGCGTTGCCCAGATGAGCGAGGACAACAGCCAAGCCGCGCAAGAGACATCGCGCGTGGCGGAGGAACTCAACCGCTTCGCTGGCGCCCTGCGCGAAGCGGCCAACCGGTTCCGCGTCTAGGCGCGGGACACGCTCAGGGCTGCGCCCGCATCAAGTCGGCCACATCGCGTCCGTCGACGCGAACACGCGCGCGAAGCGCGCCATTTTCGTCCGCCGCAACCGGGTCGATGCTGACCGTGCCACCGTCGAGCAGCCGCTGCAAACGCTGGGCGGAGTGTTCATGCGTCAAACCAGCGCTGGCCTCGGGCCCCAAACCCTCGACCACGATCTTGCGACCGTTGTGGAAGAAGGTCGAACCATCCACCGCGTAAGCGCGAATCGGTGCGGAGCGCGCCTTCAGAGGCGAACCCTCAAGCGGCGTACCGGAACTCTCCAGCGAACGCGCATTGATCGGGCTCTTGGTCACCAGCGTCTCGGCCGGCTCACCGCACGGCTTTTTGACCTTGACCGACTTGCCTTTGCGCTTGACCGTCTCGTAGCAGACTTTGGCTTTCGAACCGGTGGCTTTGCTCGATTTCGACTTGCTCGCGGTTGTTTTCCCGGCAGTCGATTTGGACGCCGTCGATTTCTTGCTTGAGGACTTCGCCGATGCACTGGTCGTCGGCTTCTTGGCGTGCGATTTGCTGGTGGTCGCGCTGGCTGCGTTCGGCATGCCGGCTGTGCACAGGATCACCAAGCCCAGCAGGCTTGCGGCAATCCGGAAACGGGGGGTACGGTTGGAGCTCACGCGTGACCTTGCCGGGCGCCGGGCCCGTTCTGGGTTGAGTCGAGTCCAGCATTCTACCGCAGCCCCGTTTTGCCCCTCGCCGCGCGATACATCCCGACACGCTTGAAGCCGACCCCGCTTTCGGCCATAGTCCGCGCCTTCCGTTTTTCTGCAGCACATCCCCATGCTTCCGCCTATTGAATCCCGCCTCGCCACCGAGCTCGGCGCCCATCCGCGCCAAGTCGTCGCGGCCGTAGAACTGCTCGACGCCGGCGCCACCGTGCCCTTTATCGCCCGCTACCGTAAGGAAGTCACTGGCGGGCTCGATGACACACAGCTGCGCACGCTGGAAGAGCGCCTGGGCTACTTGCGCGAACTGGAAGACCGCCGCGCCGCGGTCATCGCCAGTATCGACGAACAAGGCAAGCTGACGCCTGCGCTGCGCGACGAGATCGAACATGCGGAAACCAAACAGCGCCTGGAAGACCTGTACCTGCCATACAAGCAGAAACGCCGCACCAAGGCGCAGATTGCGCGCGAAGCCGGCATCGAACCCCTGGCCGACGCTCTGCTCGCCGACCCGACGCTGGTGCCGGAAACCGAGGCTGCGCGCTTCTTCAACGCCGAGGCCGGCTTCGCAGACACCAAGGCAGTGCTGGACGGCGCACGCCAGATCCTGATGGAGCGCTTCTCGGAAGACGCTGGCCTGGTCGGCAATCTGCGCGAGTATGTCGAGGCGCATGGCGTCGTCGTCTCCAACGTCGTCGAAGGCAAGGAGAGCGACGGCGCGAAGTTCCGCGACTACTTCGACTACCGCGAGCCGCTCAAGGACATCCCCTCGCACCGCGCGCTGGCCCTCTTCCGCGGCCGCAACGAGGACATCCTGCGCGTGAAGCTGGTGCTCGATACCGACCCCGAGGACGGCACCCGCCTCGCCGAGCCCAACCCCTGCGAGCGGCGCATCATGAGCGCGGCCGGCATCCGCAACGAAGGCCGCGCGGCCGACCGCTGGCTGGTGGAAACCGCGCGCTGGGCCTGGAGCGTGAAGCTCTCGCTGCATATCGAGCTGGATCTGATGGGCGTGCTGCGCGAAAAGGCCGAGGAAGAAGCGATCCGCGTCTTCGCAAAGAACCTGAAGGACCTGCTTCTCGCAGCACCGGCCGGCCCGCGCGCCACGATGGGCCTGGATCCGGGACTGCGCACCGGCGTGAAGGTCGCGGTAGTCGACGCCACCGGCAAGCTGCTCGACACCGCCACGATCTACCCGCACGAGCCGCGCCGCGATTGGGATGGCGCGCTGCATACGCTGGCCTTGCTGGCGAAGAAGCACAACGTGCAACTCATCGCGATCGGCAACGGCACTGCCAGCCGCGAGACCGACAAGCTCGCAGGCGATCTGGTCAAGCAACTGCCGGAACTGCACATGACGAAGATCGTCGTGTCTGAGGCCGGCGCATCGGTGTACTCGGCCTCTGAGCTGGCGGCCAAGGAATTCCCGCAGCTCGACGTGAGCTTGCGCGGCGCCGTGTCGATCGCACGCCGCCTGCAGGATCCGCTCGCCGAACTGGTCAAGATCGATCCGAAATCGATCGGCGTCGGCCAGTACCAGCACGACGTCAACCAATCGCGCCTCGCCAAGTCGCTCGACGCGGTAGTGGAGGACTGCGTGAACGCGGTCGGCGTTGATGTGAACACCGCGTCCGCCGCACTGCTGACACGCATCTCCGGCCTCAACACCACGTTGGCGCAGAACATCGTCGCCCACCGAGACGCGCATGGCGCTTTCCGCAACCGCGCGTCGCTCAAGGCCGTGCCGCGACTCGGTGAAAAAACCTTCGAACAATGCGCCGGCTTCCTGCGCGTGATGAACGGCGACAACCCGCTCGATGCCTCGGCGGTACACCCGGAAGCCTATCCGGTGGTCGAGCGCATCCTTGCAGACGTGCAACGCAACGTGCGCGAGATCATGGGCGACGCGAGCTTCATCCGCTCGCTTCAGCCGGCGCGCTACACCGACGAGCGTTTCGGCCTGCCCACCGTGCAGGACATCCTGAAGGAACTCGACAAGCCGGGCCGCGACCCACGCCCGGAGTTCAAGACCGCCAGCTTCCGCGACGGCGTCGAAGATCTGAAGGATCTCGTTCCCGGCATGATGCTTGAAGGCGTCGTGACCAACGTCACCAACTTCGGCGCATTCGTGGACATCGGCGTGCATCAGGACGGTCTGGTGCACGTCTCCGCGCTGTCGAACAAGTTCGTCAAGGACCCCGCGGAAGTCGTGAAGGCTGGGGACATCGTCAAGGTGAAGGTGCTGGAGGTCGATGTTGCACGCAAGCGCATCGCGCTGACCATGCGGCTTGCAGACGAAGTCCATGCCGGCCGTAAGCCCGACAGTGGTGATCGCCGTAACACCGCGCCGGCACGCGCACCACGGCGCGACGACAAACCCGCGCCCGCCAACGCCTTCGCAAGCGCCTTTGCCAAGGCGCTGAAGCGCTGATCGGCACTGCGCACGCCAAGCCCCGCCGGGCGGTTCCCGCCGCCCGGCCTGCGTCACCTAAAATGAACGGGCCGACACGCCCGGAGCCACCCCATGCTGAGTTATCGCCATGCCTTCCACGCCGGCAACCACGCCGACGTGCTCAAGCATTTCGTCGAAGTCGAATTGCTGCGCTACCTGAACCAGAAAGAGAAAGCCTGGTGGTACATCGACACCCACGCCGGCGCGGGCGCTTACGAGCTGGATCGTGGCTATGCGGCGCAGAACGCCGAGTTCGAGAGTGGCATCGCGCGCATCGTCGACGCACCCGATCTGCCGCCAGCCCTCGGCGCCTACATTGATCTGGTGCGCCGCTTCAATGGCCCGGGTGCGCTCAAGCACTACCCAGGCTCCCCATGGTTCGCCGCCGAACTGATGCGCGAGCAGGATCGCATGCGGCTCTTCGAACTGCATCCCGCCGACGCGGACCTGCTGGCCGAGAATTTCGAGCCCCTCGCCAAGCAGTTGATCGTCGATCGCGCCGACGGCTTCAAAGGGCTGAAGGCCTTCCTGCCGCCGCCGCCGCGCCGTGCCCTGGTCCTGATCGATCCGCCCTACGAGGTCAAGAGCGACTACCGCACCGTCGTCAGCACGCTGCAGGACGCCCTGCAACGCTTCGCCACCGGCACCTATGCGGTCTGGTATCCCCTGCTGCAACGGCCCGAATGCCACGAATTGCCACGGCAGCTCAAGGAACTGCCCGCCAAGTCCTGGCTGCATGTCACGCTGTCGGTGCATAAACCCGCGCTGAGCGGGCTGGGCATGCATGGCAGCGGCCTCGTCGTGCTGAATCCGCCGTGGACCTTGGCCGACACGCTGAAGCAAACGATGCCCTGGCTCGTCGGCAAACTGGCCCAGGACACCCACGCCCGCTATCAACTCGAAACCGGCGGCGCTGAATAGTCCGTACGAGATTCAGAACGACGACGTTCGCAGCGGGCGCCGAGCAGTGTGCGGCCGAGAAAAGCAAAACGCCCGGCAAGCCGGGCGTTTCTCATTTGCGAGTCCGCAACAACTTACTCGGTCGGGCGGATGTTCGCTGCCTGCTTGCCCTTCGGGCCTTCGACGATGTCGAAAGTCACGCGTTGGTTTTCAGCCAGGGTGCGGAAACCCTTCGACTGAATTGCGGAGAAGTGGGCAAAGAGGTCGTCGCCACCACCATCGGGGGTGATGAAGCCGAAACCTTTGGAGTCATTGAACCACTTGACGATACCAGTTGCCATGTCGATGCGTCCTCGAATCGAAAAATAACTATTTTGTGGGGCTGGCGGCCCCGTTGGCACGGAATTCAGGGAGGCAAAGCCGACGAACATTCACCGTTTTGGGGACGGCTGGGTCACGCGCAATTCAAGAACCTGGAAATCCTGCTCGAATCATTATGGATGCACTACGGCCGAAACGGCAACTGTTTACGCCCGATCAGCGATAATTGCGTGATTTTCTTCCCGACCCCGCGCACTCACGTGATCACGATCTACGGCATCAAGAACTGCAACAGCATGAAGAAGGCGTTCGACTGGCTGGCCGCCAACCACGTCGATTACGCCTTTCACGACTACAAGAAATCCGGCATCGATGCGGCGACGCTGCAGGCGTGGGCCAATCAGGTCGGTTGGCAGAAGCTACTGAACACGCAGGGCCTGACCTGGCGCGGCCTCGACCCCTCCGACAAGAAGGACGTCGACGAAGCAAAGGCAATTGACTTGATGGTTGCAAAGCCAAGCCTGATCAAGCGCCCAGTTATCAGTGGCGGGCGAACCCTGCTGGTGGGCCTTGATGAAACCGCGTTCGCACAAGCCCTGAAGGATTGAAGATGGACCTTATCCAGCGCTTTCTATTCGAGGATCTCGACGTTCGCGGAGCCCTCGTTCAATTAGGGCCGGTGTGGCGCCAAATCCAGCGCAACCGTGACTACCCGCCTGCAGTTCGTTCATTGCTCGGCGAAATGGCCGCGGTCACGGCGATCATTGCCGGCAATCTCAAGACCCCTGGCCGGATCACCTTCCAGCTATCCGGCCACGGCGCGGTATCACTGCTGGTGATCGATTGCTCCGAAACACTCAACCTGCGCGGGTTCGCAAAGTCCGAAGGGCCTATCGTCGGCAATTCGATTAGCGAACTGCTGGGCGACGGCCGGCTTTTGCTTTCGCTTGATGTTGAAGGTATGCAACAGCCCTACCAAAGCTATGTGCCGCTCGAAGGCGAAACCATCGCGGCGGTATTCGAACACTATCTGCAGCAGTCGGAGCAGGCGCCCGCCGCCCTATTCCTCGCTGCCGACGGCGATAACGCGGCAGGCTTGTTCCTGCAGAAGCTTCCCGCGGCGGACGAGAAGGATGCCGATGGCTGGCGCCGCGTTCACGGCCTCGCCCAAACCGTCACGCCAGGCGAGTTGCTGTCGCTCGATGCGTCGGTATTGCTTCAGCGCCTCTTCCACGAAGAAACGCTGCGGGTGTTCGAACCCAAACCCGTTAGGCATGACTATCCGCCCGACCGGGAAAAAATTAGCGCGACGCTGCGCGCCCTCGGGCGGGAAGAGATCGAGAGCCTGCTCGCGGATCACGGCGAAGTGGTGGTCTCCGACGACCTGTCGAACCACGAATACCGCTTCAGCGCAGACGAGGCGCGGGCGCTCTTCGACACCCCGCCGCCGAACCTGCACTGACAGATTCAACAGACAGCAGCATTTCCGCCGGCGCAGGCCGGGGGCGATGGTAAACTTTGCGCAAAATTACCGGTACATGACAGGCATGCAGGCCAATCGCAGCAACGGCAAAACGATTGAATTCAAGGGCGGAACACTCCAGGCCATGACGGCCGTGGTGCGGGATCCCAACGTGATGAAGCTTGCCGATGCCATGCACGCGATGCTGGGCGGCATGGGCGAATTCTTCGCCGGCGAGCCGACCGTCATCGATGTTTCCGGCACATCCTTGCCCGAGCGCATGGACTGGGCCGGCGTGGCAAGTCTGCTGCGGCGTTACGGCCTTCAGCCGGTGGCGGTTCGCGGCGCGCCGGAGCAGCATGCAGATGGCGCCCGCAAGGCCGGGTTGGCAGTGCTGCCACCCGATGCCGGCAAACCCTCATCCGCCGCCAGCCGGGTCAGCGCGCTCGATGCAGCCCCACCCGAAGCACCTGCCCCCGCCGCACCGCCAAAGGCCGAATCGCCCACGGTGTCGGCCGGACGCACAATGGTGATTGACCGTCCGTTGCGCTCTGGCCAGCAGATCTATGCGCGCGGCGCTGATCTTGTGGTGATTGGTGGCGTGAGCAACGGTGCGGAGGTCATTGCCGACGGCAACATCCACTGTTACGGCCCACTACGGGGGCGTGCGATAGCTGGCGCGCAGGGCGACCATCAAGCGCGCATCTTCACGACTTCGCTAGGCGCCGAGCTCGTCTCGATCGCCGGGGTGTTCCGCACATTCGAGCGCGGCCTGCCCGAAGAGGTTGCTGGCCGTGCCGCACTGATCACATTGACCGGCGAGGGCGACAAGGCGCAGTTGCGTCTCGACCCGTTGCAGCTGAGCTGAGCAGCGCGCCGCATTACCATCCAGAAAAATGAATGACGTTGAATTGAAGGGGAGATCGTGAAAATCATCGTGGTGACTTCTGGCAAAGGTGGGGTTGGCAAGACCACCACCTCGGCCTCGGTGTCCTCCGGCCTGGCGCTGCGCGGCTTCAAGACCGCCGTGATCGACTTCGACGTCGGCCTGCGCAACCTCGATCTGATCATGGGCTGCGAACGCCGCGTGGTGTACGACCTGATCAATGTGGTCAACGGCGAAGCAAACCTGAATCAGGCGCTCATCAAGGACAAGCACTGCGAGAACCTCTACGTTCTGCCGGCTTCGCAGACTCGCGACAAGGATGCGCTGACTGAGGAAGGCGTCGAAAAGGTGCTGAAGGATCTTGAGCACCTCGGCTTCGACTATGCGGTTTGCGATTCGCCGGCCGGTATTGAGCATGGCGCAGTGATGTCGCTGACGTTTGCTGACGAAGCCTTGGTCGTCACCAACCCGGAAGTTTCATCGATCCGCGACTCCGATCGCATCCTCGGCATCCTGCAGAGCAAGAGCCGTCGCGCAAAAGAGGGTCGCGAGCCGGTCAAGGAACATCTGATCGTCACCCGCTACTCGCCCAAGCGCGTGGAAGAAGGTGAAATGCTCTCCTACAAGGACGTGCAGGAACTTCTGCGCGTGCCGCTGCTAGGCGTGATCCCTGAGTCGGAGGTCGTGCTGCAGGCATCGAACCAGGGCATCCCATCGATCCACATGAAAAACACCGATGTCGCCGAGGCCTACCAGGACGTCGTCGCACGCTTCCTCGGCGAGCAACGCGAACTGCGCTTCGTGGCCTACGAGAAGCCGGGCCTGCTCAAGCGTTTCTTCGGAGGTGCCTGAGATGTCGTGGCTGTCCGACCTCTTCGTTCAGAAGAAACCCCGGCCCGCTGACATCGCGCGCGAGCGCCTGACGGTCGTCATCGCCCGTCAGCGCTCGGATGAAAGCGCCTCGAGCCCGGACTTCCTGCCAGACCTGCAAAAAGACTTGATCGCGGTGATCTCGAAATACGTGACGGTGAATCCGAACGATATTTCCGTCCAGCTTGAGAAGCAGGACAACTACGAAGCGCTCAAGGTAAACATCGTGCTGCCCGAGCACGGCGCAGCGCGCTAAGCACAAGAAAAACGCCGCATTCGCGGCGTTTTCTATTTCGACCTAGTGTCGGTCAGCGCGCCAGGCGAACCAGCTTGCCGTCGATCACACCCACTGCGTCGCCCTTCTTGACGCCGGGATCCCGCTCCACTCGGACGACACCAACCGTTCCATCCTCCCAACGCACCACCACCTGGTACTCGGTCTTGGTGGTATCAGCGGTCGTTGCATCCTTGTTCCCCTTGCCGACCTGCGGGGCCACAACCAAGGGGCGATCCGACATGATGTCGGCGCTGGTGCGGTTCGCCTGGTTATCCATGGGCGATGCCGCCTTGCTCGTCGTCTTGACCGGGGTTACACGCTGAACCACACCACGACGCGTCGAATCGGCAGGCGCTGCCGCCGCATCAAGCTTGCGGAAGTCCTCCCGCGTCTGCGGCAGCTTCACATCCGCCGCTTGCGCGGCCACGGCGGCCGCGCAAAGCAGCGCAGCAACGATCAGTTTTCCAGCGACCACTTTCCGTCCTCTCCACGACATGCGCGCAGGCCGTTTGTCGCCTTCAGCGCGCGGTAGTAGGTCTTGATCTGTATATCGCGACAGGTTTTGCCTTGGCGCTTGAGCGTCCGAAGCGCCACCCCCTGCCCGCCTGAACGGGTCGATTCGGTCGCCCAGCTCACCGATTTGCCGTCGGGCGTGCTTTCAAGCAACTCGGTCAGCATGGCTTCGTGCTTGGCACGATCCTCACTGCTGAAATTCGCGATCGGTGTATCGCTTGCAAACTGCATGTTGAATGCGTGCGCAGACGATGAAGCGAACGCGGCGACGATAATTGCAACAAGAAACTGCATTCGACGGCGAACCATCACACCCTCCAGAACCGCTCTGCGCTTGACCTGCGGGATTCTACCGGAGCCCTGCGCCGGGTACGACCTAACCGTAGCGAACCGAAGGCGTAAAAACAAAAAGGGAAGGCATCAAGCCTTCCCTTTTCTTACTACTGGAGCGGGAGACGAGTCTCGAACTCGCGACCTCAACCTTGGCAAGGTTGCGCTCTACCAACTGAGCTACTCCCGCAAATTTTCTGGAGGCGCGGGCCGGAGTCGAACCGACCTACACGGATTTGCAATCCGGTGCATAACCGCTTTGCTACCGCGCCGTGTGCGGATCAACCTGACGACCCGCAGCTCAACTAAAAGGGGAAAGCACCAGGCTTTCCCCCTGAATTGGGCTGGAGCGGGAGACGAGTCTCGAACTCGCGACCTCAACCTTGGCAAGGTTGCGCTCTACCAACTGAGCTACTCCCGCGTCGCAGAGAGATGCATTATAGCCTGAAATCTCTCAGCGTCAACTCTTTTCAACTTCCGATAACGCGACAGCAGCGCGCTTGAGGTAGTAGCCCATTGACCACAGGGTTAGAACCGCCGCAACCCAGATCAGTACCGTGCCGGTTTGGCGCACATGAAAACCGAGCAGCGTGCCGTCGTACAACAAGACCGGGATCGCAATCATCTGGGCGGTGGTTTTGAGCTTGCCGATGAAGGACACAGCGACACTGCGCGACGCCCCCACCTGCGCCATCCACTCACGCAGCGCCGAGATCGTAATCTCGCGACCGATGATGACGAAGGCGATCAGCGCATCAACGCGCCCAAGCTCGACCAGCATTACCAAGGCGGCGCCCACCATCAGTTTGTCGGCCACCGGATCCAGAAACGCGCCAAATGCGGAGGTCTGGCCCAACTTGCGCGCCAGGTAGCCGTCGAACCAATCGGTCACGGCCGCCAGTACGAACATGACACAGGCCCAGAGATTCTTGTCAGCCAGCCCCAGCCAGCTCGCGGGCAGGTAGAAGACGCCGACAAACAACGGAATCAGGACAATTCGTGCCCAAGTAAGAGTGTTTGGGATATTTGGCTGCATGGATAAGGATCGTGTAGCGGCTCGATATCAGTCGCGTAGCGCATTGTAGATCGCTTCAGCGAGTTTTCGATTCACGCCCGCCACGCGGCACAAATCTTCGACCGTTGCGTTCTTGACGCCAGCAAGACCGCCGAAGGTTTCGATCAGCTTCTTGCGGCGAGTCGGCCCGATTCCGGGGATATCGTCCAGTCGCGATCCGATCCGGGTCTTGGCTCGGCGGGCACGCATGCCCGTGATCGCAAAACGGTGCGCCTCATCACGGACGGTCTGGATCAAATGCAGGCCTGCATGTTCACCGCCAAGTACCAGCGGTTCTCGCCCATCGGCAAAGACGAGTTGCTCAAGGCCAGCTTTGCGTGCCTCGCCCTTGGCCACACCGAGCATGGCAATCGACTCAAGTCCGAGCTCGACGAGCACCTCGTGCGCCACGCCAACCTGGCCCTTGCCACCGTCGATCAGGATCAGATCCGGACGAACGCCCTCACCCGCGGCAACCTTGCCATAGCGTCGCGTGAGTGCCTGTCGCATCGCACCGTAGTCGTCACCCGGTTCAATACCGCTGATATTGAAGCGACGGTACTCGGACTTCTTCATGCCGCCGCCTTCCCACACGACACACGATGCGACAGTTGCTTCACCCATGGTGTGGCTGATGTCGAAGCACTCGATACGCTGTGGAGGGTCCTGCAAATCGAGCGCCGTACGTAGCGCTTCCAACTGGTCCGTCACACGGCCGGACTCCCGCAGCCGCACCTCGATCGCCAGACGCGCATTCTGATCCGCCATGTCGGCCCACGCCTTCTCGGCCTCAAAGCGTGGTGCGACAACGCCCATCCGCAGATCCAGCGTCTCGTCGATCAGATGGCGAGCCTCGTCCAGCGGTGCGCCGACGAGAACTAGACGCGTCGGCGCGGGGTGTTCCTGGTAGTGCTGCTCAATGAAAGCCAGCAGGGCATCGGCTGCGCCGAGCCCCTCCCCGGCGAGCGGGAACTGCGGTCGATCACCGAGATGGCGGCCGCCCCGTACCATCGCGAGGTTCACACAGACTACGCCGGCCACCTCGACAGCCACCACGATATCGACGTCCTCGTCGCGCCCCGAGTCGACAAACTGTTTGTGCAACACCGTCTGCAAGGCGCGGATCTGGTCGCGAAAGAACGCCGCCTCCTCGTAGGCGAAACGCTCAGCCGCCTGCTGCATCTGCACACCAAGCTGATCGACGATTTCGCCGTGACGCCCTTCGAGGAACAGCGTCGCCATGCGTACATCACGCGCATAGTCTTCCGGTGAAACCAGATCGACGCACGGCGCGGTGCAGCGCTTGATCTGGTGCAGCAGGCACGGACGGGAGCGATTGGCGAACACGCTCTCTTCGCAGGTGCGCAGACGGAACATGCGCTGGATCAGCGCGACACTCTCGCGCGCCGCCCAGGAACTGGGGAACGGCCCAAAGTAACGGGAGCCCTTTGCAAAGGCACCACGGTAGTAGGCGATGCGGGGGAAGGCATCGCCGCTGAGCATGATGTAGGGATAGCTCTTGTCGTCGCGGAACAGGATGTTGTAGCGCGGCTTGAGCGATTTGATGAGATTGTTTTCGAGGATCAGCGCCTCGGTCTCGGAGCGCACGACCGTTGTATCGACGCGCTCGATCCGCGTCACCATCAGCGCGATACGCGGACTGGTGTGGTTCTTCTGGAAGTAACTCGATACACGCCGCTTGAGGTTCTTCGCCTTGCCGACGTAGAGCACCTCCTCGTCCGCACCAATCATGCGGTAGACGCCGGGCGCGTCAGGCAGCGTCCGCAGAAATTCGCGTGCGTCGAAACTCACGTCAGACTTGCGACGAGGTCACTGACCGCGCGCTGCGCATCGACATAGCGGGCCTCGACCGCCAGTGCGAACGGATCGATCGCCGTCGCGGGCCGCAAGGCATCGATGCGCGCCGCACTGCGCGCGGACACCTGCGGTTGCCACTTGGCGAGCAAATCGTTCGCCAGATCTGGCCGATTGCAGACGAGGACCATGTCGCAGCCCGCCGCGTGTGCGGCGGATGCGCGAGCAACAATATCGCCGGCCAGGGTCGCCCCTTCCATCGTCAGATCGTCCGAAAAAATCACGCCATCGAATCCGAGCCGCTCGCGCAAGATGGTCTGCAGCCAGTAGCGCGAGAACCCAGCCGGCTCCGGGTCGACCTGTTCATACACCACGTGGGCTGGCATCACGCCGGCCAATTGGCGGCCCAGGCGATGACGGTAGGGCGCGATGTCCTGCTCCCAGATGGCATCGAAGCTGCGTTCGTCGCGAGGCATCGCGACATGCGAGTCCGCTTCGGCCCAGCCGTGGCCGGGGAAGTGCTTGCCGACCGCCCCCATGCCGGCCTCGCGCAAGCCGGCGACAAGGGCCTGCGCGAGCGACGCGGCAACAGCCGGATCGCCTGAGAATGCGCGATCGCCGACCACCGCGCTGCGGCCGTAGTCAAGGTCGAGCACGGGTGTAAAACTCAGATCGACGCCGTGGGCACGCAACTCCGCGGCCAGCACGTAGCCGGTATGGCGCGCGAGCTCTAGGCCACGCACGTGATCGAGCGTCCAGGCCGCGCCCAGTGCGCGCATCGGGGGCAAGCGGGTAAAGCCACTCCGGAAGCGCTGGACACGACCACCCTCGTGATCGACCGCGATGATCAAGGCCGGAGAGCGCAGCGCGTGGATTTCCTGGGTCAACGCCGTGAGTTGCTCGGGCGACTCGAAGTTGCGCGCGAAGAGGATCACACCACCGACGAGCGGATGCTTGAGGCGTTCGCGCTCAGCGTCGGTCAGCGAATACGCGGCGACATCGCACATCACCGGGCCGAGAGGTATTTGCAGCGGACTCATTGCGCGCTTCCTAAAGCTTGGACTTCATCCGGGCGGGATTGGCCCCACAGCCACAGTCAAGCATCGCGCTCGATCAGCGCAAATGCGACGACGTTGTCCTTCTCGTCACTGATAGAAAGATGCGCCGCCCATGCTCGCGCGTGCATCGCCCCCTCGAGCGCCGCATCAAAGACATAAACCGGCTTGCCGAGTTCGTCATGGGCGACTGCGATCGCATGCAGGGTGGCAGGTGCTCGCAAGCCGGTGCCGAAGGCTTTGGCGAAAGCCTCCTTCGCAGCAAAACGCTTGGCGAGAAAGCGAGCACCGTCTCGTACCGAACGAAACTCCAGCAGCTCTTGCGGCGCGAGGATGCGCTCGGCAAACGCCTCGCCGTGTCGATCGAGCGAGGCTCGAACCCGCGCGATCGACACGATGTCGGTGCCGATACCAGCGATCATGGTGCGGGCTACTCAGCCGTACAGATGGGGTGACGCGGCAGATTCGCGCATCAGACGCTTCATCTCGCCGACCGCCTCGCGCAAGCCAACGAATACCGCACGGCTCACGATTGCGTGGCCGATGTGTAATTCACGAATCCCGGGCAGTGCGGCGACGGGCTGGACATTGAAATAGTTCAGCGCATGGCCGGCATTGAAGCGCATCCCATGACCGATGATGGCGGCGCCCGCGGCACGAATCTTCTCGATCTCAGCCAATACGGCCGGACTGCGCGCATCGCGGCCCTTTTTGTGGAAGGCCTCCGCGTAAGGGCCTGTGTGGATCTCGCACACCCGCGCGCCAACTCGCGCGGCGGCTTCCACCTGCGCCAGCTCAGCGTCGATGAAAACGCTGGACTGGATCCCGGCGTCGGCGAGTCGCGCAATGCACTCGCGAATACGCGCCTCGTTGGCGACGATGTCGAGGCCACCCTCGGTGGTCACCTCTTGGCGCCCCTCCGGAACCAACATAGCCATCTCGGGCTTGAGCCGGCAGGCGATTGCGACCATTTCGTCGGTCGCGGCCATCTCAAGATTCAGCTTGATGTGAGTCAGTTCGCGCAAACGGCGTACGTCCTCGTCCTGAATGTGACGACGGTCTTCGCGCAAATGCACCGTAATTCCGTCAGCGCCGCCCAGGTGAGCTTCCACCGCCCCCCATACCGGGTCCGGTTCATAGGTCCGGCGCGCTTGGCGCAGGGTGGCGATATGGTCAATGTTGACGCCGAGTTCGATCACAGTTCCTGCAACTCCATGAAAATTCGCCGCGATTCCAGCGCACGTGCGCCGACAAGGTGAGCAATGAGCCGCCGCATCAGGTTCTTTGCCTGAGCAAGAGTCTCGGGGTTCGACAAGTCTTCGCGGGCGAGATCCAACAGTACGCGCCCCGAGAGGGTCGCCTCATTTTGCTCCGGGTCGGTCGCCAGTACCGGTCCACGCTCGATTATAAAGAGGTAGTCGCACTCGGGCCGGACGGCGTCGCCATGCTCGTCCGTATCGAAGGTGGGGGCATAGCCGAGTTCCTGCAGGAGCACCAGCTCGAAAGTCCGCAGCGCGACGTCCTGCGGCGCATTCGCCGAGAGGCGCCGCAGCAGGCTCGCGTAGGCATCGAAGAGACGCGGATGCGCATCTTCGCGCGGCAGCAGGCGCACCAATAACTCGTTGGCGTAGTAACCACACATGAGCGTGCTGCCGGCGAGCATCGGCTGGCCGCCTTGCCATTCCGCAGCGACCAGCGTTTTGAGTTCCCCGGCGCCGCTCCAGCCGATCTCCAGCGGCTGAAAGGCGAGCAGGACGCCACGCAGCGCAGCACGCGGACGCCGCGCGCCCTTGGCGACCATGGCCACACGGCCATGTTCACGGCAGAACATGTCAACAACGTAGCTGGTTTCTCGCCACGGACGGGTGTGCAGAACGAAGGCCGACTGCTGCTCGACGCGTTTGCTACTCATCAGGCGCAGTCAGTCCATCGGTGCGAAGTGTTATTCGATACCGAGACTCTTGAGCGCACGCTCATCATCCGCCCAACCGCCTTTGACCTTCACCCACACCTCAAGGTAGACGGGGCCGCCGAACAGTTTCTCCAAATCGACACGCGCCTCGGACGACACGCGTTTGAGCTTTTCACCACCGCGTCCAATGACCATGGCCTTGTGGCTCGGCCGATCGACGATGATGGCTGCAAAGATGCGACGCACCGGCCCGTCGATCTCGAACTTTTCGATTTCGACCGCCAAGCCATAAGGCAGCTCTTCGCCAAGCAGGCGGAAGAGCTTCTCCCGAATGAACTCAGCAGCAAGAAAGCGTTCGCTTCGATCGGTGATGTCGTCTGCATCGAAAATCGCCGGCTGCTCTGGGAGCAGTGGCCCACATGCCTTCAACAGCTCGTCTGCGTTCGCACCAGTTTCAGCGGACAAAGGGACGACCGCGGCAAATTCTCGCTCTGCCGCGACGGTTGCGATGAATGGGAGCAACTGACGTTTATCCGCAATCCGGTCCACCTTATTGATGACCAGTACCACGGGAATCTGCGACGGAAGCAGTTCCATGACTGCGCGATCAGCCGCAGTCAGCTTCCCGGCTTCGATAACGAAGAGCACAACGTCCACATCACCAAGCGCTTGCGTAACGCTGCGGTTCATCGCGCGATTGAGGGCGTTCGAATGCTGTTTCTGAAAGCCCGGCGTATCGACAAACACAAACTGGTGTGTATCGTTGGTCAGCACACCATTTACCCGATGCCGCGTCGTCTGCGCCTTGCGTGAGGTAATGCTGATCTTCTGGCCGATCAAATGGTTCAGCAGCGTCGACTTGCCAACGTTCGGCCGACCAACAATCGCGAGAAAACCCGTACGGAATCCGTTTGCGTCCGGCGCCTGAAGCTCTGTCATAGTTTCTCGATCCGATCCAGCGCTGCGCGCGCAGCCTGCTGTTCCGCCGCGCGACGACTCGCGCCACGGCCCTTTGTTTCTAGCATCAGGGCCGGGATCCGGCATGACACTTCAAATTCCTGCGCATGCGCTTCTCCGCGCACTTGCGCCATTTCGTAGTTCGGCAACGGGTGACGGCGTGCCTGCAGCCACTCCTGCAGCGCAGTCTTCGGGTCCTTGCCGGCAGTACGCGGGTCGATCGCAGCGATCGATTCAGCATACAAGCGATCAATAACACCGCTCGCCGCGTCAAATCCGGCATCAAGAAAGATTGCGCCAAACACGGCCTCGAGCGCGTCTGCGAGGATCGATGGACGCCGATGCCCACCACTGCGCAGCTCGCCTTCACCCAAGCGCAAGAGGTCTCCGAGCGACAAGCTCAGGGCGTGAGCGTGAAGCGCATCCTGTTTGACCAGCCCAGCCCGCAAGCGGGACAAGGTGCCTTCATCAAGCTCCGGGAAGCGATCGAACAGCGCGCGCGCAACGACACAATTCAGAACCGAGTCACCGATGAACTCAAGTCGCTCGTTGTGGGGCGTCCCAAAGCTTCGGTGCGTCAACGCTTGGGCAAGCAGCGCTGGGCTCGAGAAATGATACCCAAGCGCCTCCTGAAACCCGGCACGGCTCATGGGCTATTGGCTGGCAGCAGCATTTGTGGTGCTTGACGCCGAAAACTGAAAGAGCAGCGAAACATTTGCAACGACAGGAATCGTTCGCTGCCAGTCGGCCGATATGACCCAACGACCATTTTCCTTGCTGATGACCAAGTCCTCTTTACGCACCGAATTAATGTCCTCAGCGCCGGACCTACGATCAAACAGAATTCGGATCGTTTCGGGGCTCGTCGCCTCTGCGCTAGACGCCAATCCAGAAAGGGCCTTTTTAACGGCAAAGTACTCTGTATACACGGGAACAATTCGCATCCCAAGTATTAGCGCTCCAAGAATCAACGCCGCCGAAATTAGCGCGCCGATCAAGGAGATCCCTTGCTGACGATTTCGCATCAATCGCTCCCGACGATTAGTGAAAGGATCCGATTCGGGAGAGATCGCCGAAATGGAACCAGATGAAGAAAGCCTTGCCCCGCAGATTTGCGTCCGGCACGAAACCCCACACCCGAGAGTCGGAACTCTGGTCGCGGTTGTCGCCCATCATGAAGTAGTGCCCAGCCGGCACGGTGCATCGCAGGCCTTCAACAGTATAGACACAGTTCTCACGCCCCGGATAAGGCAGGGTTTGACTCACGAACGGTGGCGCATCCGCGTCGTTGAGCATCTGGTGTTCGACGCTACCGATCTTTTCCACATAGCGATGTGAATACTGCAGACGGTCGGTATGCAGGTAGTCCTCGATTTGCTTGACGGCGATTTCTTCGCCATTAACGCGCAAGCGTTTGTTGATGTATTCGACCTTGTCACCGGGGAGGCCGATTACCCGTTTGATGTAGTCCTGCGAAGGATTCTGCGGGTACCGGAAAACAACCACGTCGCCGCGCTTCGGCGAACCCGAGTCGATGATCTTCTTGTCGATCACCGGCAGGCGAATACCATAGGCGAATTTGTTGACAAGGATGAAGTCCCCAACCAGCAGCGTCGGAATCATCGAGCCAGACGGAATACGGAAGGGCTCAACGAGAAACGAACGCAGCAGAAAGATCGCAAGGAGGATCGGAAAGAAGCCGGCGCCCCACTCAACCCAGACCGGCTCCGGCGTGCCCTGCGGCCGCTTTTTTCGGAACACAAATCGGTCCGCGCACCACAAGGCGCCGGTCAAGACGGACAGCACGAACAGAATCAACGCAAAATCCACGACCTCTCCTGACTCTTCGGGGGTTATTTGTTGTCTTCGACGCGCAGCACGGCGAGGAACGCCTCCTGCGGAATCTCAACGTTACCGACCTGTTTCATGCGGCGCTTGCCCTCTTTTTGCTTCTCGAGGAGCTTCTTCTTTCGCGTGATATCGCCGCCGTAGCACTTGGCCAGCACGTTCTTGCGAAGCGCCTTGATCGTTTCGCGAGCGATGATGTGCGATCCGATTGCCGCCTGCACCGCGACATCGAACATCTGGCGCGGAATCAGCTCGCGCAGCTTGGCGGCCAGTTCACGACCACGGTACTGCGAATTAGCGCGGTGCACGATGACCGACAATGCATCGACCTTTTCGCTTGAGACCAGGATATCGAGCTTCACCACGTCAGCGGTTCGGTACTCCTTGAAGTCATAATCGAGCGACGCATAGCCCCGCGAGACGGACTTCAGCTTGTCGAAAAAGTCCATCACCACTTCAGCCATCGGCATGTCGTAAATCAACTTCACCTGACGGCCGTGGTAGTGCATATCGACCTGGTTACCGCGCTTCTGGTTGCACAGTGTGATCACGGGCCCAAGGTAATCCTGCGGCACGAAGATCGTTGCCGTGATGATCGGCTCACGGATTTCTTCGATCTTCGAGATCTCAGGTAGCTTTGACGGGTTCTCGACCTTGATAACTTCACCACTGTTAAGCACGACCTCGTAAACCACGGTCGGCGCCGTGGTAATCAGGTCCATGTCGAATTCGCGCTCGAGGCGTTCCTGGACGATCTCCATGTGCAACAAGCCAAGGAATCCGCAGCGGAAACCAAAACCCAGCGCCTGCGACACTTCCGGTTCGTACTGAAGCGATGCGTCGTTGAGCTTCAGCTTTTCCAGCGATTCGCGCAGTTGGTCATACTCGCTGGCTTCAACCGGATAAAGCCCGGCGAACACCTGCGGCTTGATCTCCTTGAAGCCGGCCAGCGCTTCGCTCGCCGGTTTGTTCGCGACCGTGATGGTGTCGCCCACCTTTGCGGAAGTCAGTTCCTTGATGCCCGCGATAACGAAGCCGACCTCTCCGGCCGACAACTGATCCCGAGAAATCGACTTCGGCGTGAACACACCGACCTGCTCGCACAGATGCTGCGCGCCGGTGCTCATGAAGAGGATCTTGTCCTTCGGACGCAGCACCCCATCGACAACCCGCACCAACATCACGACACCAACGTAGTTATCGAACCACGAGTCGATGATGAGTGCCTTGAGCGGCGCATCAGCCTTCCCGCGCGGCGCGGGCACCTTGGCAATGATCGCCTCAAGAATCTCGTCGATGCCCATGCCGGTCTTGGCCGAGCACGGAATCGCCTCGGTCGCGTCGATGCCGATCACGTCCTCGACCTCTTGGCGCGCGGTGTCCGGGTCCGCGGAAGGCAGATCCATCTTGTTCAGAACCGGCACGACTTCAACACCCTGCTCAATCGCGGTGTAGCAGTTCGCAACGGTCTGCGCCTCAACGCCCTGAGACGCATCAACGACCAGCAGCGCCCCCTCGCAGGCCGCCAGCGAGCGGCTGACTTCGTACGAGAAGTCCACATGCCCCGGGGTGTCGATCAGGTTCAGGTTATAGACTTGGCCGTCCTGCGCGCGGTAACTCAGCGCCGCAGTCTGTGCCTTGATCGTGATGCCGCGCTCACGCTCGATATCCATCGAATCTAGTACCTGCGCCTCCATCTCGCGATCGGAGAGGCCCCCGCAGCGCTGGATGAGCCGGTCGGCAAGGGTCGACTTGCCATGGTCGATGTGGGCGATGATCGAGAAGTTTCTGATGTGCTGCATGCCACGAAAAAAGGGTGCGTTGCCGCACCCTTCTCTGGAATCCATCGGGTTGGAGAACGCGCGAGTATAGCCGATCCACTCAGCCGCGTCGGTTTACGGCTGCTCGGGCACGCGCAGGCTGACGAAACTCTGGGTGTCACCGCGCTTGACCAGCAGGGACACGCTCTCGCCCCGCTCCACCGTTGCCACGAATCGATTGAACTGCTCAACGTTGCGGAATTCGACCGGCAGGCCCTTGCGTGTCGCCGAAACAATCAGATCGCCGCCCTGCAACTGCGCGCGGGCGGCGAGCCCCTTGGCATCCTTGATCGCAACGCCGCCGTCACTCTTGAAGTGACGCTTCTGTTCGGACGTCAACGGCCCGACGACGAGGCCCAGCCGATTCGCCCCAGCAGGCTCGACACGCTTGGACGGCGGCTTCTTCGGTGTCGGCGACTCCTCAGCGAACTCATCGACAACCAACGCCACATCGCGAACCGCCCCTTTGCGCCAGACCTGCATCGAAGACCGGGCGCCAGGTCGAGTACCACTGACAATGCGCGGCAGATCCGACGAACCATTTACCGCCTTGCCGTCGAACCGCAGAATCACGTCGCCGATCGCGACACCCGCTTTGTCCGCCGGCCCACCCTTTTCCACTTCGCTCACCAGCGCACCCTGCGGCGTCTTCAAAGCAAAGCTGTCTGCCACATCCTTGGTGACCTCCTGAATCACGACACCGATGCGCCCTCTTGTTACCTTTCCGGACGTCCGCAGCTGGTTGTGCACATCCATCGCCACGTCAATCGGGATCGCAAACGAAAGGCCCATGAACCCGCCGGTCTCGCTGTAGATCTGCGAGTTGATACCGACGACCTCACCCCTCAGGTTGAACAGCGGGCCGCCAGAGTTACCCGGGTTGATTGCGACGTCGGTCTGAATGAAGGGCACCAGGGATTCATCCGGCAGCGAACGCCCCTTGGCACTGACGATACCGGCGGTAACGGTGTGGTCGAAGCCAAACGGCGAGCCGATTGCTACCACCCAATCGCCGACGCGTAGTTTGCCCGGATCCCCAATTGCAACCTTGGGCAAACCGGTCGCTTCGATCTTGATCACCGCCACATCGCTGCGACGATCCGCACCAATCAAACGAGCGCGAAATTCACGCTTGTCGGTCAGCCGCACCAGGATCTCGTCGGCATCCTCGACCACATGTGCATTGGTCAGGATGTAGCCGTCTGCCGAAACGATGAAGCCGGACCCCATCGAATCGCCCTCCTCGCCGTCGCGCGGAATCTGGGGGTGCTTCGGCATGAAACGGCGGAACCATTCCTGCATCGGGTCACGTGCATCAGACTTTGCACGCGGGCGAATCTGCTCGGAACTGACATTGACCACCGCAGCGGCGGAGCGATCGACCAAGTCCGCCAACTCAGGTAGGTCGCGCGCCTGCACGGCCGTCGCCCCAATGAGGACCAACAGCAAGGCGATATGACGCAGAACGTTCATGTACTTCTCTGGCAGCAACATCGCAGCCCCCATCAATGCGATATCGACGATTCGACCACGCGCACCGCAAGCCCGCCTGCCAGCCGTCGACGCGCAAGGAATGCAGCGCCAACGGAGAAAGCCGCCAAGCCCAACGCGGCACCAAGAACCGCGCCGGTATCGCCTACATACTGTTCGCCGATCGCGCCACCCACAAGCAGGCCCAGCAATGGCAAACCGTAAGCCAGTGTAGCCGCCAGCAAGGGGGCTCGCGGTTCGACGGCAACCTCAACCTCGGACCCGGGCGTGAGTGGGCGATCGGTCACGACGCTGTAGCTGCTGCAGCGCCCGCCAAAAAGCTTTCCGAGCACGTCACTGCCGCAACCGCCGGTCTCCGAACACCGCCCGCACCCCCCGTCGCCGCCAACCTTTACCACGGCCGTGGCGCCTTCAACGCGCAACACGATTGCTTTACGGGTATTCATTTCTGCCGGATCTCAACCGATTCGGCCAGCCGCCGCACCGATTCCGGCGGCACTTCACCCAAAGCAGTCACCAGGTACTGCGAACCAATCAAGCGTTTGAAAATTCGAGTCGGCCCGGCCGCACTCTCGCCACCAACCGGGGCCTTTCGTCCGGAGGATAGCGGCTCGACAAACACCGAGATCGTTGCCAAACCATCGGAATACACAAGATGGATCGCATCGGCACCACCGTCCTTGACCTGGCGGCGCACCGTGCTGATCGGGCGAAACCCGGGCAATAAGCCACGGCATGTTACGCCCGCCTCCTCGGGGGTTACCGCCACGCCGCGCGCGTTAACTTCCCGCCAACCACTGGCCGTTGCGGCATAACGCGAGCGCACCTTGTCACGCTCGATCAGGCCGCCGATCGTCACGTCGGAAAACGCAAACTGTTCGACCAGGGCGCCCGCGGCGTCAAGCATGCGCGACTTCAGCATCAGCCCACTGCCCGGCTCCACCCAGAATGTATGGCCGTATCGAAATCCATCGCGCGGCTCGAGCACGATCTGCTGCGCTGGCAAACCTGCCACGCGATCGAGTGTTCCGAGGCGAAGGCTATAGTTGGCCATCAGCTGATCCGGCGACACGTGCGCCCACGCCGGAAAGCGACGCGGCATCGCATGGTCCGCGATGATCATCTTCTCCTGCGGGAGATAGAACCGCACCTCACCGTTACTCCGCACGATTTCGCGCGGAGCGCCGTCCAGCGTCTCCAGACGTTCGTACTCACCTGTCGCATCGGTAATGTGCGCAATGCGGGAGGTCTCGGTTGTCCGGCCGGATTGATAAACGAACGTGCCCGCGTAGTTGAGCGTCTGCGACGCAGCGCTCACTTTGGCAAGCCAGGCAATGGCGTCTTGCGGCGAACTGGCGTGCGCCAAGCCGCCCAACAATAGCAGTAGGGCGCCAACCCAAGCCCTGCCGATCATTGAACCCCGTCCCCAACCTGCTCGGCAGCAGTACGCATGTAGTAGCCGACGCCAGGTACGGCCTGAGCACCCGCATAGCCGTGATGCGCAAGCAGGTAGGCACGATCTGCATCACCGACGGACACTGCGTGCGCCTGCCCCGCAGCGCGTGCCACGCGAGCCGGCTCTGCAGCCGGCTCGACACGCAAGCCGAGCCAGGCCACCACGGCAACGCCCGCAACTGTCGCTGCGATCGGCAAGAGGGTGTCGAGCGCAGATCGGCGTTTGGCGACAGCCGCACTGGCGGCAGGAGCAAGAACGGTAGGTTCGGCTTCGAGCCGCTCCATTAACTTCGCGGTGAAGTCGCTGGATAATTCTGTTTCGCCGCGTAGCGCGTCGCCGATCAAGGCGTACTCATCCCAGCATTCGCGCAACGCCGGATCCGTTTTCGTCCGCGACAAAATCGCCTGCACGCCCGTTGGCTCCAACTCGCCATCCAGCAGGGCGGAAATCTGCTGTTTCATGTCTCACTCACCATCGTTTTTCCGGACTTGTATCGAGCAAGGGGCGCAGGCGCTCGGCAATCGCCTCACGCGCCCTGAAAATGCGCGATCGCACGGTACCGATCGGACATCCCATCACCGTCGCAATCTCGTCGTAACTCAAGCCTTCAATCTCGCGCAGCACGATCGCCGTGCGCAACTCCTCCGGCAACGCTTCCATCGCGACGTTCACCGTTTCACCAATCTGCTTGGTCGCAAGCAGGCGCTCCGGCGTGTCGTAGTCGCGCAGCAAATCACCGTCGTCGTAGTTCTCTGCCTCGTCGGCATCAATATCAGTCGAGGTCGGCGCACGCCGCCCCTGCGATACGAGGTAGTTCTTCGCCGTGTTGATGCCGATACGGTACAGCCACGTATAAAACGCACTGTCGCCACGGAACGAGGGCAGTGCGCGATATGCCTTGATGAAGGCCTCTTGCGCAACGTCCTCGACTTCCGCCGGATCGCGGATCATTCGAGACAGCAAACGGGCAAGCTTGCGCTGATACTTGGACACAAGCAGCCCGAAGGCATGCTTGTCGCCGCGTTGCGCACGCTCGACCAACTGCTGGTCTATCTGACGATCACTCATGGGACGGGGTATTTTCTGGATTGGTTCGCGCTCTGGGCGGCGCCGATCCAGTATACCCCAGCCCCTGAAGGCGACAGCTTATGCGTCCATTGACCCGACGGGCGCAGAATAGTTCAGCCGGCATCATGGGTATTGCTGCCACCCGACGCCGGCACCTCAAGGGAGCGCGTGATATATTCGGCCGTCCCTATCTGGCGGCGCCTTCCGCGCGCCCTGACCGCCGTGCTCCAGTTCGATGTCCTGATCCTTGGCAGCGGCCTTGCTGGCCAATCGCTCGCACTCCGTCTCGCCGACCATCATTCCGTAGCGCTGGTTACAAAGTGCCAGCTTGAAGACGGCGCCAGTTCTTGGGCGCAGGGCGGCATTGCCGCGGTCGTCGACCCGATGGACTCAACCGAGTCCCATGCACGCGACACCCACATTGCCGGCGCGGGCATTTGCGACGATGGAGCCACCCGCTTCGTTGTCGAACATGGACGGGAGGCCATCCAATGGCTGGCGGAGCAAGGCGTCCCCTTCACACCAGCGGAAGAAGGCCCGCTTCACATGCACTTGACGCGCGAAGGCGGCCACAGCCACCGGCGCATCGTTCATGTGGCGGATGCTACCGGCGCCGCCGTGCAGGAGACGCTGACACAGAAGGTTCGCGCACATCCGAACATTCGCGTCTTCGAACACCACATCGCCGTCGATTTGATCGTCGGGCATCGCCTGGGCCGAGCAGACCAAGGCTGCCTTGGCGCTTACATTCTCGACATCGCTGAAGATCACGTCGTCACCTTCGCGGCACGCCATACGGTGGTGGCCACAGGTGGTGCAGGCAAGGTCTACCTCTATACGACCAATCCGGATACGGCGACCGGTGACGGTATTGCCATGGCCTGGCGCGCGGGTTGTCGCGTTGCGAACATGGAATTCATCCAGTTCCATCCGACCTGCCTCTACCACCCGCAGGCTAAATCCTTCCTGATTTCAGAAGCGGTTCGCGGCGAAGGCGGTCTGCTGAAATTGCCTGACGGCACGCGCTTCATGCTGCAGCACGACCCACGAGGCGAACTGGCGCCGCGCGACATTGTCGCGAGAGCGATCGACTATGAAATGAAGCGGCACGGACTGGACTGCGTCTATCTGGACATCAGCCATCGCCCGACCGAGTTCATCACCACGCACTTCCCGACGATCTATGCGCGCTGCCTTGAGCTCGGCATCGACATCACGAAGGAACCCATTCCCGTCGTACCCGCCGCGCACTACACCTGTGGCGGAGTGCTGACCGATTTGCGCGCACGAACCGATCTGCCCGGCCTTTACGCAATTGGCGAAACCGCCTGCACCGGCCTGCACGGCGCCAACCGCCTCGCAAGCAACTCTCTGCTTGAATGCGTCGTTTTTGGTGAGGCCGCCGCGGCCGACATTCTGGCCCACCCAAGGGCGATCGCCGAGGGGCTGCCGGAATGGGACGAAAGCAAGGTTACCGATGCCGACGAAGCAGTCGTGATTGCCCATAACTGGGATGAACTGCGCCGCTTCATGTGGGATTACGTCGGAATCGTCAGGACAACCAAACGACTGCAGCGCGCCCAACACCGGATCGCCCTGCTGCGTCGCGAGATCGACGAGTACTACGCAAATTTCCGTGTCAGCAATGACCTGATCGAACTTCGCAACCTGGTTGTAAGCGCCGATCTGATCGTTCGCGGTGCGCTCTCACGCAAGGAGAGCCGCGGTCTACACTACAGCCGCGACTATCCGGAAACGCTGCCGAAGGGCAAACCGACCGTCCTCAGGAATCCGCGCTGGCCGTCCGGCTTGGTTCGCTGGATATCCGCTCGCGACTGAAGGCCCGCCAGCGCAACCAGGCACGTAGCAATCGCCACTCGCTGGCCGGCATGGCGGATGCGACAAGCCACAGCCGGTGACGCTTGCCTGTTGCCAGTTCCTGCCAACACAAAGCGAGAAACCAGCCGCCATCCCGAGTGGTTCGGCAAAACACGATCGGCAAGAACTGGCCGTCTGAGGCCAAGGCTTCCGCCGACCCGTCATCGTGAAGGCGCAAAGACGCGCCGCCGGTAGCGGACCGCCGCCTCCACGCAAGGAACGCCGAGCCCGCGATGATCGGGATACCAAACCAGCGCAGCATGCCATCCACGCCAGGGTAGAAAAGCAAAAGCAGCGCCGTGACGTGGAATGCCACGAGCGCCACCCCAAAAAGCAAAGAGGCCCGCAGCCGTATATCGCCTGCGAGCCTCATCTCAGCGTGGACGCCGACTAAACGCGACGGAAGATCAGCGTTGAGTTTGTGCCACCAAAACCGAACGAGTTAGACATCGCTGCGCGAATAGTCATCGGCCGTGCCTGCTTCGGCACATAGTCGAGGTCACAGCCTTCGCTTGGCGTCTCGAGGTTGATGGTCGGTGGCGCCACCTGGTCGCGAATTGCGAGCGTGGTAAATACCGCCTCGATACCCCCGGCAGCACCCAGCAGATGACCCGTCATCGACTTGGTCGAGCTAACCGAGAGCTTGTAGGCATGCTCACCGAAGCAGCGCTTCACTGCCGTCGTCTCGGCCAAGTCGCCGAGCGGCGTGGATGTGCCATGTGCATTGACGTAGTCGATTTCGTCGAGCTCCGTCTTGGCGTTACGCAAGGCATTGCGCATGCTGCGCGAGGCGCCTTCACCGTCCTCGCAAGGCGCAGTGATGTGGTTCGCATCCGCACTCATGCCGTAACCGGCCAGCTCGGCGTAGATCTTTGCGCCGCGAGCCTTGGCATGCTCGTACTCTTCGAGCACCAGAACACCGGCGCCTTCGCCGAGCACGAAACCATCGCGACCAGCATCCCAAGGGCGGCTCGCCGCGGTTGGGTCATCGTTGCGGCACGACAAGGCACGCGCAGCACAGAAGCCACCCATACCAAGGAAGGAAACGGTCCCTTCGGCTCCGCCGGCAACCATGATGTCCGCATCGCCGTACTCGATCAGGCGCTGAGCCTCACCAATTGCGTGATTACCTGTCGCGCAGGCACTCACGGTGGCGAAGTTCGGCCCCTTGAAGCCGTACTGAATCGACAGCAGCCCGGAGATCATGTTGATGATCGAACCCGGCACAAAGAACGGCGAGATCTTGCGCGCGCCGCCCTCCAGCGTTGCGTTGTGCGTGTCTTCTATCATCGGCAGACCGCCGATGCCCGAACCGATGCACACGCCGATACGCTCTGCGTTGTCTGGATGCTCCCCGAGCCCTGCGTCCTTGAGCGCGTCGATTGCCGCGGCCAGGCCGTAGTGGATGAACTTGTCGTAACGGCGCGCTTCCTTACCGGAAACGTACGCCGTCACGTCAAAGTTCTTGACCTCGCCGGCAATCTGCACCGGTAAGGTCGACGCATCGAAACGAGTGATGCGGGTGATGCCGGAACGCCCATTAAGGATGTTGTCCCAGGCTTCGGAGATGGAATTACCGACCGGACTGATGATACCGAGACCGGTGATGACGACTCTACGACCGCCCAAAGTGCGCTCCGGATCGAGTTACGAGGTTAAAAACTACGACTACTTCTTGTTGGCAACGACGTAGTCGATTGCCTGCTGAACGCTGGTGATCTTCTCGGCTTCTTCGTCCGGAATCTCGCACTCGAACTCTTCTTCGAGGGCCATGACCAGTTCAACGGTGTCCAGCGAGTCAGCGCCCAGATCGTCCACGAAGGAAGACTCGTTCTTGATGTCAGCCTCGTTGACGCCGAGTTGTTCGGCAACGATCTTCTTGACGCGTTGTTCGATGTTCTCCATTGACCACTCCTTCTCTAAATTCGGGGGTGAATAACCCCACTATTTTACCAAAAAGAAACCATAAAATGCGGGCATCTGCCCATCCTGCCTAGGCACTCACCAGGTGCTTATGACATGTACATTCCGCCGTTCGCGTGCAGCGTAACGCCGGAAACATAGCTGGCTGCGGGAGAGGCCAAGAACGCCACCGCAGCGGCAATCTCTTCAGGACGCCCGAGTCGCCCAAGGGCAATCTGACCAAGCAGGGCGTCGCGCTGCTCATCCCCAAGCGCGCGCGTCATGTCGGTATCAATGAAACCCGGCGCAACACAGTTCACGGTGATGTTCCGGCTCCCAAGCTCACGCGCCAGGGCACGCGTCATGCCGGCAACGCCCGCCTTTGCGGCCGCGTAATTCGCCTGCCCGGCATTACCGGAGGACCCAACCACCGAGGTGATGTTGACGATGCGGCCATAGCGCGCCTTCATCATCGCGCGCATGACAAGTTTGGACATACGGAAAACGGCCTTGAGATTGGTGTCGATCACCGCATCCCACTCGTCGTCCTTCATCCGCATCGCGATGTTGTCGCGCGTGATGCCGGCGTTATTCACCAACACCGACACCGCACCGAACTCCTTCTCGATCCGAGCCAGCGCAGCTTCGCAATCCGCGGCATCGGTAACATTCAGGCGCAAGCCGGTACCCTTGATACCGGCCTCGGCGAGGGCCGCCGAGATCGCTTCGGCCCCGGAATCCGACGTCGCAGTACCAATGACGACCGCACCTTGGCGCCCAAGCTCAAGCGCAGTCGCACGCCCGATGCCGCGACTCGCGCCGGTTACCAGCGCAATTTGCCCTTCAAGTGCCATCATGCTGCAGCCCCTTTGGTCACTTCGAGAATCTTTGCCAGTGTGTCCGCATCCGAGATTGCAAGTGCCTCCGGACCCGCGCCACAGCGCTTCACCAGCCCCATCAGCACCTTGCCGGGGCCGCATTCGACGACTTGTGTGACACCATGGGCGGCCAGGGCCTGCACCGTCTCGATCCAGCGAACCGGAGAGTAAGCCTGGCGCACCAGCGCATCCTTGATGCGAACCGGATCCGACTCGATTGCGACGTCGACATTGTTGACGACGCGGATTGCAGGCGTGCGAACGTCGACCGTCTGCAACGCCAGCGCAAGACGCTCAGCAGCAGGACGCATCAGGGCACTATGAAAAGGGGCGCTGACCGGAAGCGGCAACGCACGCTTCGCGCCTCGCGCCTTGGCAGCCTCGCAGGCTCGCGCAACCGCGCCAGCATGGCCGGCGATCACAATTTGCCCCGGGTCGTTGAGGTTAGCCGCGGCAACCTCTTCGCCTTGCGCAGCCTCGGCGCAGGCTTCAGCCACCAATTCCGGCGACAACCCGAGAATCGCCGCCATACCGCCCGTACCGGCCGGCACAGCATCCTGCATGGCCTGTGCGCGCAAACGCACCAGACGCACCGCATCCGCAAGCTCAAGTGCGCCTGCCGCGACCAGGGCGGAATACTCGCCAAGACTGTGACCCGCGACGACAGTCGGCGTCGCGCCACCCGCGGCACGCCATGCGCGCCAGACTGCGACGCCGGCGGTCAACATCAGCGGCTGCGTATTGACCGTCAGCGACAGCCGCTCGGCTGGGCCTTCGGCAGCCATCGCCCAGAGGTCCTCACCAAGCGCGGCGGACGCTTCGGCAAACGTCGCGCGAATCACTTCGGACTCGCCATACGCCGCCATCATGCCGACCGACTGCGACCCCTGGCCGGGAAAGACAAAAGCAAAACTCATCGCACCCTCACTCGGTATTACAGGCGCAGCAGCGCTGCACCCCAGGTAAAGCCACCGCCCACACCCTGCAACATCACGCTCTGCCCCGGCCGCACACGACCATCCCGCACCGCTGCGTCGAGCGCGAGCGGCACGGACGCCGCCGACGTGTTGCCGTGCCGGTCGACGGTGACGATCACCTTTTCAAACGGCAAATGCAGGCGCTTGGCGGTCGCCTGAAGAATCCGGATATTCGCTTGATGCGGGATCAGCCAATCGAGTTGCTCGGCCGTCATGCCGGCCTGTTCGAGCACTTCATGGGCAATATCGCCCAGCACGCGAACGGCCACCTTGAAGACCGCAGCGCCGTCCATGTGAATAAACGGCGAGCCCTCGACATGACCATCGCGGATATTGCCCGGCACCTCGAGGATCTCGTGCAGACTGCCGTCTGCATGCAGCGCAGTCGCGAGCAGGCCAGGCGTTTCCGACGCCTCAAGCAACACAGCGCCTGCACCATCGCCAAACAGAACGCAGGTACGGCGGTCCTCCCAGTCGATGATGCGGGAAAACACTTCAGCACCAATAACGAGCGCGCGACGATTCGAGCCGGAGCGGATGAACTTGTCCGCAATCGTCAGGGCGTAGACGAAGCCGCTGCAGACCGCCTGCACGTCAAAGGCCGGAAACCCTGACACCCCGAGCTCCGCCTGAATCAGGCAGGCTGTGCTCGGGAACACTTTGTCCGGCGTGGAGGTGGCGACGATGATCAAATCGACGTCGGCGGCCGTGCGCCCCGCCGCCTCGAGCGCACGACGTGCAGCCTCTGCACCCAGCACACTCGAAGTAACGCCGGCGGGCGCGAGGTGGCGGGACCGAATACCTGTACGTTCGATGATCCAGCTATCGGACGTGTCGATGCCACGTGCCACCAGATCATCATTGGTGACGGGATCTCCCGGCAGCACGCTGCCTGTACCCACGACCCTGGAATAGATCACTGCGTCACTCCTTCTGCTGCAAGGTGCGCGCTGACGCGCGCGGTGATGCGATCGACAACCTGATTGCGTGCGGCATCCGCCGCGCGGCGGAGCGCTTGTTCAAACGCAAACGCATCGGCGGAACCATGACTCTTGAACACGACCCCGCGCAGCCCAAGGAGTGCGGCACCGTTGTATCGCCGATGATCAACGCGCTGCTTGAAGTGACGCAGAGCCGGGATTGCCAGTAGCGCGACCAGCCTCGTGTACAGGTTGCGCTTGAGTTCTTGCTTGAGCGTGGTCGCCATCATTTGCGCCACACCCTCCGAAGCCTTCAGCGCCACGTTGCCTACAAAACCATCGCAGACAACCACATCGGTGGTCGCCTTGTAGATGTCATTACCCTCAACGTTGCCGTAGAAGTTGAGCCCGCTGCCGCGCAGCAACTCTGCCGCTTGCTTGACGACCTCGTTGCCTTTGATCTCTTCCTCGCCGATGTTGAGCAACCCAACCGTGGGGCGCTCCTTGTGCTCAAGCGCGGAAACGAGCATGGCCCCCATGATGCCGAACTGGAGCAGGTGTTCGGCGGTGCAATCGACGTTGGCACCGAGGTCGAGCACGTAGGTGTGACCATCCAGCGCAGGCAGAATCGTCGCGATTGCCGGCCGGTCGATGCCATTGATGGTTTTCAGAACGAAACGCGCGATCGCCATCAACGCCCCGGTATTGCCCGCCGACACCGCAGCTTGCGCATCGCCAGACTTGACCTGGTCGATCGCAACGCGCATCGACGAGTCTTTCTTGGCGCGCAAAGCGCTTGCGGGCGCTTCGTGCATTTCAACGACTTGCGTCGCCGGCACAAAACGGGCACGACCAGGGAATTCGCCAGCCAGCCTAGAAGCTTCCGCTTCGATGGCTTCGGGCAGACCGACCAGCAGTACGCTGGCGTATGGATCGTCGCGCAGGAACTGGCGGGCTGCGGGCAGTGTGACCGAAGGGCCAAAATCACCGCCCATACAGTCGATCGCGAGCGTTACCTGCATCGATAGTGACTGGTGGGTAGGGACGAACGAAAACGGCGCCAGGCACTCTGGCGCCGTTTTCGTCGAAGAGGGAATTATTCGCCCTTAGCCTTCATGACCTTGCGGCCACGGTACACGCCAGACGGCGACACATGGTGGCGCAGGTGCACTTCACCGGTGGTCGGTTCGACGGCAGTCGCGGGACCGGTCAGAAAATCGTGGGCACGATGCATGCCGCGCTTCGACGGCGACTTTTTGTTCTGTTGAACAGCCATTTGATGCTCCTTCGCTCAATTTCAGTAATCAGACCCGCCGAAAACCGGATCGGGCTCAAACTTTCTTTCCCGCCCCGCGCAGGTTCGCCAGCGCGGCGAAGGGCGACGCGCTGTCGTCCCGTTCGCGGGGTTGCGGGGTTTCACACACCTCATGTCGCGGCGAGATCGGCAACGCCAGCAGCAGCTCATCCTCGACCAAGGCCAGCACATCGAGATTGCGCTCGGCGTGAATCGGATCGAAGGAGTCATCCTCCAGCTCGTCATCCGGCATCGGCTGCCCGAGCGGAACAAGCAGGAATCGAACATCCAACGCCAGATCAAGCGCAAGCGGCGCAAGGCACCGCTGACATTCAACCCGAGGCTTCGCTTCGATTGAGACCAGCAGAAACCGGTCGTCACCGACCTCGCTTCCGACCACCTCAACCTGAACCGAGCCCTGCGTATCCACCAACTCTGCACGCAAACGCGAGAGTGCGGAAATCTCGACTGCACCCGCGAGACGCTCGCCGCGCCGCGCGAATTCGAGCGGATCGGCAATCAACCACGAGGCAAAACCAGCCTGCTGTTGCGACATAAACGAGCAATGATATTATCCAAGACCCTTTCTGTCAAAGGCGAATCGCCGCCGCCGGCGACACGCCCGCTCCGATGCGCACAATTGTCCTGGCCTCCACCTCCCGCTATCGCCGCGAACTGCTCGCAAGACTTGAACTTCCGTTCGTAACCGACAAGCCGGACACCGACGAAACGCCACTCGCTGGCGAAGCGCCAGTCGAAACAGCGATTCGCCTCGCCGAAGCCAAGGCGCGCGCGGTCGCCGCACGGCACCCGGACGCCCTGATCATCGGCTCTGATCAAGTGGCCAGCGTTGGAGATGAGCGCTTTGGCAAGCCAGGCACCGTAGAACGGGCGATTGCCCAACTGAAGCAGATGAGCGGCAGATCCATCATCTTCCATACCGCCGTAAGCCTGCTCGACACGAACACCGGGCATGCTTCGACACTATGCGTGCCCACCGAGGTCGGTTTCCGGCACCTCAGCGACGCAGAGATTGAGCGTTACGTCTCACGGGAGATGCCACTGGATTGCGCCGGCAGCGCAAAATCCGAAGCCCTGGGAATCACGCTGCTCGACCACATCCGCGGCGACGATCCGAATGCGCTGGTCGGCCTGCCGATGATTGCGCTGTGCCGCCTGTTGCGCGAAGCCGGGATCCAGACGATCTGATGCCCGGCACCCTCTTCCTGCTGCCTGTCGCGCTCGGCCCCGCGGACTCAGACGCGCTTCACCCGCCTGCGACGCTCAGAACCACTCATCTGCTGCGGCACTTCGTGGTAGAGAACGCCAAAAGCGCGCGCGCCGAACTGAAACGCATCGGCCATCCGCAACCGCTGCAAGCGCTGGATGTTCGAGAACTGCCGAAGACCCCAACCGATGCCGACCTGAGCGCCCTGCTCGCCCCAGCCCTCGCAGGGCAGGACATCGGCCTGATGTCCGAAGCGGGCTGCCCAGCCGTCGCAGACCCCGGTGCCTTGTTGGTCCGGCAAGCCCATCGGCTTGGCATTCGCGTAGCACCCCTAGTCGGCCCATCGTCTCTGCTGCTCAGCCTGATGGCCTCCGGGCTCAACGGCCAGAGCTTTGCGTTCCATGGCTATTTGCCGGTGAAGGAAGCCGAACGTGCGGCCGCGCTGCGCGAACTCGAAAAGGAGTCGCGTCGCTTCAAGCGCACGCAACTCTTCATCGAGACGCCGTACCGTAACCAGGCGATGTTTGCGGCCCTGCTTGCCGGCCTTTCGGCGGAAACGCAGCTTTGCGTCGCGCGCGAACTGACGACAGCTGGCGAATGGATCGCCACGCGCAGCATCGCAAGCTGGAAAAAAAGTGAGGCGCCCGATCTGGATCGGCGCCCCACGGTATTCCTGTTCCTCGCCTAGCGGCCGGGCCGGCCGCCGAAGAAACGCTCAGCGATAGCGGGTCTCGACCATCCCCTCAGAGAAGGCTTGCGCCGCAACGCCGCCAAGCCGGCGCGCAAGGCGCTCAAAAGTCGGCTCACGCTCGGTGTAGTCGCGCAGCTTCTCGGCCTTGATCACATCTCGCGCCACCGAACTGACCGTCCCGGTCGCATCGGCGAGGCCGAGTTCGATGCTCTTCTGGCCAGTCCAGACCAGCCCCGAGAATGTCTCCGGGGTTTCCTTCAGGCGCTTGCCACGACCTTTGCGCACCGCATCGATGAACTGCGAGTGAATCTCTTGCAACATCGCGTTGGCGTGCTCGACATGGCGCGGCACTGACGGCGAGAACGGATCGAGGAACGCCTTGTTGTCCCCCGCCGTATAGACGCGCCGCTCGACGCCGAACTTCTGCATCGCCTCGGTAAAGCCAAAGCCGTCCATGATCACGCCGATCGAACCGATCAGGCTCGCTTTGTCGACGTAGATCTTATCCGCAGCGGCCGCAACGTAGTAACCGCCCGAAGCACACAACTCCTCAACCACCGCATACACCGGCAGTGCAGGCTTTGTCGCCTTGAGGCGCTTGATTTCGTCGTAGATCGCGCCGGCTTGCACCGGGCTACCGCCCGGGCTGTTGATCTTGATCACCACGCCCTTGACAGCGTCGTTCTTGAACGCCTCACGCAGCGCGGTATTTACGCGCGCCGCGCTCGCGGGGTTGTTCGCCGCGATAACACCATCCAGCTCGATGACCGCTGTATGCGGGTGACCATCAACGCCTTCCGGGCTGCGGCCCGACCACATGATCCAGAGAAACACGCCGAAATACGCCACGCCCAGCAGCTTGAAGAAAATGCCCCAACGGCGCCGGCGGCGCTGCTCCTTGAGCGCCTCGGTGGCGAGATCTTCGATCAGCTTGCGTTCCCAGACTTGTTCACTCATGCAGTTTTCTCAAGGAGGTAGATATGCCCATCGCGCTCGATCACATCGAGCTTCGGCAGACGGCCGCCGCGACACGGGCCGGCCAGACAATGCCCACCGACCGGGTCGTACAACGCACCGTGCGTTGCACAAATCAAGTATAAGCCCGAGTCATCGAAGAACTTGCCCGGTTGCCAGTCCAACTCAACCGGCACATGCGCACACCGGTTGATGTACGCCCGCACCTCACCCCGGTAGCGCACGACAAAACCGGTCTCGTCACCAAAAGCCGTGCGTAGCGGGAAGCGCACGCCATCGCCCCCCTCCTGAACCTCTCCGCTCGTGCAGATCAGGCGTTCGCTGCCAGCCATGCATCGAGCTCCGCAACGGAATGCACCAAACCAAGCGGCGCAAGGGCGTCGAGCACATCGAGCGGGTGCGCGCCGTAGGTCACGCCAACCGCTGGCGTGCCGGCGTTTTGCGCCATCAGCAAGTCATGCGTCGTATCGCCGATCATCAAGGTGCGCTCTGGCGAGACGGCAAATTCGTCGATCAATTCGAGCAGCATCGCCGGGTGCGGTTTCGAGAATGTTTCGTCCGCCGTGCGCGAGCCGTGGAAGCGCGCACCCAGGCCGCTCGCAGCAAAAGCGCGATCAAGCCCGGCGCGGCTCTTGCCGGTGGCCACAGCAAGACCGTAGCCCTCAGCCGCCAAGCGATCGATCAGCGCCGGCACGCCGTCGAACAGCACCAGTTCGCCGTCGCGCGCGAAATAGTGGTGGCGATAACGCTCAACCATTCTCGGATAGTCGGCCGGGTCGAGTGTTGGCACCGCCGTATGCAACGCGTCGTTCAAGCCCAGGCCGATGACGTGGCTCGCCTGAGCACGATCGGGCACCGGCAAACCCAGATCCGCGCACGCAGCCTGAATCGCTGCGACGATCGTGGCAGTCGAATCCATCAAAGTGCCATCCCAGTCGAATACGACCAGGTCAAACCGGCGTTCAGCCATAGCTACGCGCCTCCTTCTCATCAAGGCGCGCCACGAAAGCGGCTAACTCATCCGGCAGCGGCGCGGAGAGCGCAAGGGGCTCGCCGGTAACCGGATGCGGCACAACCAGGCTCGCCGCATGCAGGAACATGCGCTTCAGACCTTCCTTCTGCAGCGCCTTGTTCAGCGCGAAGTCGCCGTATTTATCGTCACCCGCCAAGGGGAAGCCAAGATGAGTCAGGTGCACCCGGATCTGGTGCGTCCGGCCGGTCTTGATCTGCACCTCGACCAGACTGAAACGCTCCCAGCGCGCCACGAGCCGTACGATGCTGTGCGAAGCCTTGCCATCCTTATCCACCGTAACGCGCCGCTCGCCTTCTTCGGTCAGGTACTTGGTGAGAGCAAGCTTGATGTGCTGAACCGGGTTCGGCCACTTGCCAACCACCAGCGCCAGATAGCGCTTGTCCAAGCCGCCTTCGCGCAGCACATCATGCAGCTTGCTGAGCGCCGACCGCTTCTTGCCGATCAGCAGGATGCCGGAGGTCTCACGATCGAGCCGGTGCGCCAACTCGAGAAACCGCTGCTGCGGCCGCTGCTGTCGCAACTGCTCGATCACGCCAAAGCTCACCCCGCTGCCACCATGCACCGCAGTACCTGCCGGCTTGTTGATCGCCAGAAGCGCGTCGTCTTCAAACAGGATCGGGAACTCACGGCCCGGCACCGGCGCCTTGTCGGCCTTTTCAGCCAGGCGCAATGGCGGAATCCGCACCTCATCGCCCGCCGCGAGCCGGTAGGTCTGATCGATGCGCCCTTTATTCACCCGCACCTCGCCGCTGCGCAAGATTCGGTAGATCAGGCTCTTGGGCACGCCTTTGCAGACGCGGATCAGAAAATTGTCGATGCGCTGACCTGCATCGTTTTCGTCGATCAGCACTCGCTGGACGGCTGGGGGGGCGGACGGGGTTTTGCCTTGCAAGACCATGTTGAATATACTGCTTGGGTTCGTCCGGTACGTCCGGCTCGGGCCGCACCTCGCAGGATGCAGGTACGGACCAGTCGGCGATGAGCTCAGCTCCCAGAGGAACGCCAAGCCAACCGTCGCTGGAGCACAAAAGCTCGCGATGGTACCCAAAAAACACTTGACCACATAGTTGGCGCGCAACTCGCAGAATGCAAGGCCCTGAGCGGTCGGCCGAACCTCGCCGAGACTGCAGGACCGATCAGTACGAATCCCGCGACTCTTTTTGAAAACGAACCATCGCATGACAGCGTTCCCGACAATCTGAGTACGCCGTCCGAATCGGACGGTGCGGTTCGTTCTGCCCGCTTGCGCGCGGGAGAACAACACCAATGAAGCGCATGCTTTTTAATGCGACGCAGGCCGAAGAACTGCGCGTCGCGATCGTAGATGGTCAGAAATTGATCGATCTCGATATCGAATCGGCCGCCAAGGAACAACGCAAGAGCAACATCTACAAAGGCGTCGTGACACGCGTCGAGCCCAGCCTCGAAGCAGCCTTTGTTGACTATGGCGCCGAACGCCATGGCTTTCTGCCGTTCAAGGAAATTTCCCGCGCCTATTTCAAGGAAGGTGTAGAAGCTTCCCGCGCCCGCATTCAGGACGCGATCAAGGAAGGCCAGGAACTGATCGTCCAGGTTGAGAAGGACGAACGTGGCAACAAGGGCGCAGCCCTGACCACCTTCATCTCACTGGCCGGCCGCTACCTGGTGCTGATGCCGAACAACCCCCGCGGCGGTGGCGTTTCGCGCCGCGTTGAGGGTGACGACCGCGCGGAATTGCGCGACGCGCTGGATCAACTGGACGTGCCCACCGGCATGAGCATGATCGCTCGCACCGCAGCGATCGGCCGTGCAGCCGAAGAACTGCAGTGGGACCTGAACTACCTCGCCCAGCTGTGGAAAGCAATCGAAGGAGCAGCCAAGGGCCAGAGCGGCGCCTACCTGATCTATCAGGAAGGCAGCCTCGTGATCCGTGCGATCCGCGACTACTTCTCCTCCGACATCGGTGAAATCCTGATCGACACCGACGACGTGTACGAGCAGGCGCGCCAGTTCATGGCGCATGTGATGCCGACCAATGTGCATCGCGTGAAGCGCTACCGCGACGATGTTCCGCTGTTCTCGCGCTTTCAGATCGAACACCAGATCGAATCGGCGTACTCGCGCCAGGTAAATCTGCCTTCGGGCGGTGCCGTGGTGATCGACCATACCGAAGCGCTGGTCGCGGTCGACGTGAACTCGGGCCGCGCAACCCGCGGCGCGGACATCGAAGAAACCGCGCTGAAGACCAACCTCGAAGCCGCGGACGAAGTGGCCCGCCAGCTGCGCCTGCGTGACTTGGGCGGCCTGATCGTCATCGACTTCATCGACATGGAAAACCCGAAGAGCCAGCGCGAGGTGGAAAACCGCCTGCGCGACGCCCTTCGCCATGACCGCGCCCGTGTTCAGACCGGCAAGATCAGCCGCTTCGGCCTGTTGGAGCTCTCGCGTCAGCGCCTGCGCCCGGCGCTCGCCGAAACCAGTTACATCACCTGCCCGCGCTGTACCGGCACCGGCCATATCCGCTCGACCGAATCGGCTGCGCTGCACATCCTGCGCATCCTCGAAGAGGAAGCGATGAAGGAGAACACCGGCGCGCTGCACTGTCAGGTACCGGTTGATGTCGCAACCTTCCTGTTGAACGAAAAGCGCGACGACATCGCCAAGATCGAGCTGCGCCACAAGGTCAACCTGCTACTGATCCCGAACCGCCATCTGGAAACGCCGGCGCACGAGATCGTCCGTCTGCGTCACGACCAGCTGAACTCGGAAGAGCTGAACCTGCCCAGCTACAAGATGGCGCAGATGCCGGCCGACGCAACCTATGCGCCGCCGTCCGCCAACACCGAAGGCAAGCCCCCGCGCCAGGAAGCCGCGATCCGCTCGTTCACGCCGGACCAGCCGGCCCCGATCGTTGAGCCGAAGACCGAGGCCGCACCGGTCGCCCCTAGCGCGACTGTGCAGCTGGGCCCCAGCCTGTTCCAACGCATCCTGAACTGGTTCCGTGGTGGTGACGCCACCACCGCGGCGCCGGCCGCGAAGCCTGCCGAGACCAAGGACGCGGGCCGCAACGGACGTCGCAACGAGCGTAGCCGTGGCGAGCGCGGTGGCCGTGGCAACCGGGAAGAACGCGGCGAACGCGGCGAGCGCAATCGCGACGCCCAGAAAGGCCGCGACGAGCAACGCAACCGCAACGAAGCGCGTGGCGAAAAAGGCCGTGACCGCCAGGGCGCCAAGCCCGAAGCCGTTGCCGAACAGGCAACCAAGCCGCAACGCGAAGGTGGAGAACGCGGTCGTCGCGATGAAAACCGTGGCGAACGCGCGGAGAAGCCTGAGGGCCAGACGCAGGAACGCCGCGAACGCCAGCCGCGCGAGCCACGTGAACCGCGTCAGCCGCGTCAGCCGAAACCGGCCGCAACTGAAGCCGATATCGCGACCGTGATCGACACCGGCGCCATCGAAGGTGCCAGCGCCGCCCCCGAGATCGCACCGCAAGCGGATGAAGGCGAAGGCACTAGCCGCCGTCGCAACCGCCGCGGCCGCCGCGGCGGCGAACGCCGTAACAACGAAGCTGCGGCGCAGGAGCAAGGCGATAGCGCGAACCGCCCGGTCGAGATCATGTTCTATCCAACACCGGAGGCCGCCGCAGCCGCTGCGGAAGCACAAGCCGCAGCCGACGCTGCGCGCCGTGCGGAAGCCAAAGCCCGCAGAGCCGAACGTGACGCAGAGCGCCAAGCTCACCGCGAACGTCGCCAACGCCAGGCACCGGTAGAAATCATGTTCTACCCGACGCCGGAAGCCGCTGCCGCCGCTGCTGCAGCGAAAGAGGCCGCGACGACCGAAGCGCTTCCCAGCAGTGCGCCGGTGGTCGAGCCTGTCGCCGCGCCAGCCACCGCAGCAAGCGAAACCGTCGCCGTCACCGCAGTCGTTGAGGCAATCGCGAACGAGCCGGCCCCTGCCGTGGTCGAAGCGGCGCCAATCGCTCCGGTTGCGCAGGCCGAGCTTGCTCAAGAGGAACCACTGCCCGTTCGCGCGGCCGCTGCACGCACCCAGGCTCAACTGCCGTTCGACCTGAGCGCGGTGCTGAAGAGCGATGAGCTCGTCATGATCGAAACGCGCAGCGACGCACCGGCAGCACCTGCCGCCGCCCCGGTAAGCTCGGACGAAGCGCCCGCGCGTCGCCGTCGCCAACGGCCGGCGCGCCCGGTCGTCGCCGACGAGCCGCTGCAGCAAGTCGAAACGCGCAACGAGTAAACCAGCTCGGGCCGCACAAACCAAAACGCCCCGCTGTCCTCTGGTCAGCGGGGCGTTCTCATTTGAGGTCGGCACCGCAGCGCCGGTAGCCGACGCACCTACACCTTGCCCGCCTTGATGGCCGCCAACATGGCCACCACACCGTCTTCGCACAGATCGAGCACATGCTCGAAACCCGCGTCACCGCCGTAGTAGGGGTCGGGCACGTCAAGACCCACGCCGTCGGCGATGAAATCCCGGAACAAGTGCAGCTTGCCCGCATGCTCCGGCGGACAGAGTCGTTTCATGTGGGCGAGATGGCCGCGATCCATCGCAACCAGCAAGTCGAATACCTCGAAATCCGCCGCAGCCAGCTTGCGCGCACGCAATTTGCCAAGCTCGTAGCCACGCCGTTTGGCCGCGCGTTGCGAACGCGGATCAGGCGCCTCGCCAGCATGCATGCCCTGAATCCCGGCCGAGTCCACTTCGACGTCGGCGCCCGATGCCGCGATCATGGCCCTCGCTACCCCCTCTGCGGTGGGGGAGCGGCAGATGTTTCCAGTACAGATGAACAGTACGCGCTTCATGCTCTGAGTTTTTCTCGTTGTTGTCTTCGTATTGCCGGCCGCCCACCGCACAGGCGGATCGAAGCCGAGAGTGAATCAGGGTGTGCCGTGCTGATCGGCACCAAAGGCGCGCTGGCGCAGCCGGAACAGTTCATCTCGCGCAGCGGCCGCCTTCTCGAACTCCAGGTTTCGCGCGTGCTCAAGCATGTCCTTCTCCAGTTTCTTGATCGCCTTGGCCAGCGCCTTTTCGTCCATCAACGCATAGTCGGCATCGGCCTCGGCGACCTTGAGGGCCTTGCCGGCCTCCGCTTCGTGATAGACGCCATCGATGATGTCCTTGATTCGCTTGTGCACGGACTTCGGCACGATGCCGTTAGCCTCGTTGTGCGCGATCTGCTTGGCGCGACGGCGCTCCGTTTCGCCCATCGCGGCCCGCATCGAATCGGTGATACGGTCGGCGTAGAGGATCGCTGTGCCGTGCAAATGGCGCGCCGCGCGGCCAATCGTCTGGATCAGGCTGCGCTCGGAACGCAGGAAGCCTTCCTTGTCTGCGTCGAGGATCGCGACCAGCGAGACCTCAGGGATATCCAGCCCCTCGCGCAGCAGATTGATGCCGATGAGCACATCGAACTCGCCCAGGCGCAGATCGCGGATGATCTCGACCCGCTCGACCGTATCGATATCGGAGTGCAGGTAGCGCACCCGGATGCCGTTCTCGCCGAGGTAATCGGTCAGCTCCTCGGCCAGCCGCTTGGTCAGCACGGTGACGAGCACACGCTCCTCCACCGCGGTGCGCTTGCGGATCTCAGTCAGCAAGTCGTCGACCTGCGTAATCGCCGGCCGGACGTCGATCACCGGGTCGACCAGACCAGTCGGTCGCACCACCTGCTCCACCACCTGTCCTTGATGCTGCTCTTCATAGGCCGCTGGCGTCGCGGAGACAAAGATCGTCTGCGGCATCAGGCGTTCGAACTCCTCGAACTTCAGCGGTCGGTTGTCGACCGCCGAGGGCAGCCGGAAGCCGTAGCCCACCAGGTTCTCCTTGCGCGCCCGGTCACCCTTGAACATGCCGCCCACCTGCGGAATCGCCACATGCGATTCGTCGATGAACATCAGCGCATCGCGCGGCAGGTAGTCGATCAGCGTCGGCGGCGGCTCGCCGGGCGCACGACCGGAGAGATGCCGCGAGTAGTTCTCGATGCCCTTGCAGAAACCCACCTCAGTCAGCATCTCCAGATCGAAGCGGGTGCGCTGCTCGATGCGCTGCGCTTCGACCAGCTTGTTCTCACGCACATAGAAGTCGATGCGCTCACGCAACTCCTCCTTGATGCCCTCGATCGCCTTGAGCACTGTCGCACGCGGCGTCACGTAGTGGCTGGATGGGAATACCGTAAAGCGGCCAAGCTTCTGCTTCAGATGCCCGGTCAAGGGGTCGAACAGCGTGATGTGCTCGATCTCATCGTCGAACAACTCCAGCCGCACCGCCATTTCGGCGTTTTCGGCCGGGAAGATGTCGATCACATCACCGCGCACGCGGAAGGTGCCGCGTTTGAAATCCAGGTCCGAACGCGAGTACTGCATGCCAACCAAGCGCTGCACGACATCGCGTTGCGGCATCTTCTCGCCCTCGCGCAGGTGCAGGATCATCGAGTGGTAGTCCACCGGGTCGCCGATACCGTAGATGCAGGACACGGTCGCGACGATCACCACATCCCTCCGCTCCAGCAGGCTCTTGGTCGCCGACAGCCGCATCTGTTCGATGTGCTCGTTGATCGCCGAATCCTTCTCGATGAAGAGATCGCGGCTCGGCACATAGGCCTCGGGCTGATAGTAGTCGTAGTAGGAAACGAAGTACTCGACCGCGTTCTCGGGGAAGAATTCGCGGAACTCGGCGTAAAGCTGCGCGGCGAGCGTCTTGTTCGGCGCCAGCACCAGCGCGGGTTTGCCAGTGCGCGCGATGACGTTGGCCATCGTGTAAGTCTTGCCCGAGCCGGTAACGCCGAGCAAGGTCTGGTACATCAGCCCGTCCTCGACCCCTTCGGTCAGCTTTGCGATCGCGGTGGGCTGGTCCCCAGCGGGCGGAAACGGCTGATGCAGGCGGAACGGACTTCCAGGAAATTCGACGATCACAAGGGCGCTCCGGAAAACTGGCCGAACCTTGGATTGTATGCCGCATCGCAAGTTCGGCCGCGGCTTGTTTCGGCGAGCCGGCAGGACGGCGCCCATCCGTTTACAATCCCGCCCCTGAATTGACCCGCCGGCACGCCACGAGCGTCGCGGCCCACAACAGGAATCCCACAGCATGAGACGCGAACTTGCGATCGAATTCACCCGCGTAACCGAAGCCGCCGCCCTCGCCGGCTACAAATGGCTTGGCCGCGGCGACAAGAACAAGGCCGACGGCGCTGCCGTCGAGGCGATGCGCTTCGTGCTGAACCAGATCCAGATCGACGGCGAGATCGTTATCGGCGAGGGCGAGATCGACGAGGCCCCCATGCTCTACATCGGCGAACACGTCGGTCGTGGCGGCGACGGCGTGGATATCGCGGTCGACCCGATCGATGGCACCCGCATGACCGCAATGGGCCAGAACAACGCGGTAGCGGTGCTGGCCGCGGGCGACAAGGGCAGCTTCATGCGCGCGCCGGACATGTACATGGAGAAGCTGATCGTCGGCAACCCGGCCAAGGGCGCGATCGATCTGCACAAGCCGCTCGAAGACAACCTGCGCTCGGTCGCCGCCGCACTCGGCAAGCCGCTCAACCGGCTGACCGTGATCACGCTGGCGAAGCCGCGCCATGAGGCCGCCATCAAGGAAATGCATGCGCTTGGCTGCAAGGTCTTCGCGATCCCCGACGGCGATGTCGCCGCGTCGGTGATGGCCTGCATGCCGGACAACGAAGTGGACATGTTGTACTGCATCGGCGGCGCACCGGAAGGCGTTGTCTCCGCCGCAGTCGCCCGCGCGCTCGATGGCGACATGCAGGGCCGCCTGATACCGAGGGATATCGCCAAGGGCGCGACGCCGGAAAACGTGGCGCTCGGCGCCGAAGAGCGCGCACGTTGCGCAAAGATGGGCATCGCGGTCGACACGGTGCTGACGCTCGACGAGATGGCCCGCACCGACAACGTGATCATCGCGGTCACCGGCATCACCAAGGGCGATCTGCTCGAAGGGGTCACCAGTGACGGCACCTTCGCGACCACCGAAACGCTGCTGATCCGCGGCAAATCGCGCACGATCCGCCGTATCCATTCGACGCATTACCTCGCCCGCAAGGACGACGCGATCAAGTCGCTGATCCTCTGACAAGCGACAGCACGTCGGCCACCGACGCCCCGGGCGGGACGGCCATCCGGGCGACAGTCGCATGGCCGCGTGCTAAACTTAAAAGCTTGATTTCCTGCGACTTTCCCCCCGTCTGTCGCCCAAACCTGCAACTGGAGTTCCGATGACTGCCTCGATTTTCGCCGCGGTGGAGATGGCCCCGCGTGACCCGATTCTCGGCCTCAACGAAGCCTTCAACGCTGACACCCGCACCACCAAGGTGAACCTCGGCGTGGGCGTCTACTACGACGACAACGGGAAGATCCCGCTGCTCGGCGCAGTCAAGGCCGCCGAAAAGGCACGCCTGGAAGCCGCCCCGGCGCGCGGCTATCAGCCGATCGAAGGCCTCGCCGCTTACAACAACGCGGTGCAAGCACTGCTGCTGGGCAAGGATTCGGCACTCATCGCCAACGGCCAGGTCATCACCGTCGAAGCGCTTGGTGGCACCGGCGCACTGAAGGTCGGCGCCGACTTCCTCAAGCGCCTGAACCCGGGTGCCACGGTCTACATCTCCGACCCGAGCTGGGAAAACCACCGCGCCCTGTTCGAGTCCGCCGGCTTCCCGGTCGACACCTACCCGTACTACGACGCAGCGACCGGCGGTGCGAACTTCGCTGGCATGAAAGCCAAGCTCGAAAGCCTGCCGGCCGGCTCGATCATCGTGCTGCACGCTTGCTGCCACAACCCGACCGGCGCGGACATCACGGACGCCCAGTGGGAAGAAGTCGTCGCCGTTTGTCGCGCGAAGGGTCTAGTGCCCTTCCTCGACATGGCCTACCAGGGCTTTGCCGATGGCATCGATGCCGATGCGGTTGCCGTGCGCGCATTCTCGGCCAGCGGCCTGCAGTTCTTCGTGTCGAGCTCTTTCTCGAAGTCTTTCTCGCTGTACGGCGAGCGCGTCGGTGCGCTGTCGATCATCACCGCATCGAAGGAAGAGTCGGCCCGCGTGCTGTCGCAAGTGAAGCGCGTCGTCCGCACCAACTACTCCAACCCGCCGACGCATGGCGGCGCCGTTGTCGCAGCAGTGCTTTCCAGCCCGGAACTGCGCCAGCAGTGGGAAGACGAACTTGCCGGCATGCGCCTGCGCATTCGTGAGATGCGCAAGGGCCTCGCCGAGCGCCTCGCCGCTCGCGGCGTGACGCGCGATCTGTCGTTCGTGACCCGCCAGCGCGGCATGTTCTCCTACACGGGCCTTTCGGCTGCGCAAGTCGAAGTGCTGAAGAATGAATTCGGCATCTACGCCGTCTCGACCGGCCGCATCTGTGTCGCCGCGCTCAACAGCAAGAACCTTGACTACGTCGCGGACGCCCTGGCGAGCGTGATGAAGGGCTGACCATTCGCCCAGTCAAACAAAAGCGGCGCCTCGGCGCCGCTTTTTCTTTCAGTTCGCGCGCAGCAACGCCCGCAAATTGGCATCCCGCTGCCACTCACGGCGCTCCGGCGTCGCCAGCGCATAACGCTCCGACTCATCCGGCGTCTGGGCAGCATAGGTCTCAAGCAAACGCTTGAGTAAAGCGTGGTCCGGCAACACCGTACCGAAGAACAGCACCGACTCCTGACGCTGAATGAGGATCGTCGGGAAGTTCTCGACGTCGATGTCGCCAATCAGGTCGGCATGATCTTCGATGTCTACCCAAGCAAAGCCCATCTTCGGAAACTGCGCAGCCAACGCCTCGAAACCGGTACGGTAGTCACGACAGGTGCCGCACCATTGCGCACAGAGGCAGGCGACAAAGAACTCTTCGCCGGGATCGACAGGAACAGGCGTCATTCGTTGCATCGCAATCGGGAACAGCGCGCATTATGCCAGCGCTGCGGGCCTTGACTTGCGCAGTCTGCGCGTGGGATGATTGCCGACTTTCCGACTTGGTCGGTCACATTCGCCGACTGCGCGCACAAGGATTCGAAATGAAAGCCGATACCCACCCGAATTACCACGACGTGAAGGTGACCTGCTCCTGCGGCAACAACTTCACGACCCGTTCGACGATGGCGAAAGACGCCTATCACGTTGAAGTCTGCTCAGAGTGCCACCCGTTCTGGACCGGCAAGCAGAAGATCGTCGATACCGCGGGCCGCGTCGAGCGTTTCCGCCAGAAGTACGGCCGCTAAGCCGACTTCGGCATTCCGAAAAAAGGCAGCTTCGGCTGCCTTTTTCGTTTGTATCACCGCCTGACACAGTCGCGACCTGCGGCCTGGCGCCCAAGCCGCTAGAATTGCGGCGATCCGCTCGTTCAGAATAATCAGAAGAAACCGCATGGCCAACGAACCGCGCGCACCCTCGACGCTGACTATCCCCTCATGGGCCCTGTGGGCGCTGTTCGCGCTATACGCACTGCCAGGCCTCATCGACCACGCACCCTGGCGCGGCGACGACGCCGCGCACTTCGGCGTGATCCATCAGATGCTCCGCACCGGAGACTGGCTTACGCTAGCGGTGGCGGACCGTCCGACCTTCGACACCGGGCCGCTCTACTACTGGCTCGGCGCGCTATTGAGCCAACTGCTCGGCTGGGCGCTGCCAATCCACAACGCGGCACGCCTGGCGTCTGGCGTCTGCGTCGCCATCACGCTTTATTGCCTGGCCCGCGCAGCGCGACGCTTCTACGGCGCACCGTCGGATCGGGCTGCTGTGCTTCTGGGCCTGGGTACGCTTGGCCTGCTGACGCACGCCCACGAGTTTCAGCCACAGCTCGCGCTACTCGCCTGCACCGCAGCGGCTTTCCTTGGTTTCGCGGAATTCCTTGTCGTACCGCGACACGGCGCGATCATTGCGGGCAGCGCAATCGGCCTGGCGACGCTGGCGGCCGGCCTGCCTGCTCTGTTGATTCTGATGCCGCTATGGGCGCTACTCCCCGGCCTGTGCAGCGAATGCCGCACCCCCGACCGAAAACGAGCACTTGCGCTGGGCGCCGGCATTGCCACTGTGATCGCGCTGCTGTGGCCGCTGCTTCTGGTCACCTTCCGGCCCGAACATCTGCGCCTTTGGTGGTCGAACGAGCTTGAGTCGATTACACCCCACTTTGCCCACCTGACGAACATTCGTCAGCTGCTTGAGCTTCTCGGCTGGTTCATGTGGCCGTTGTGGCCAATTGCAGTCTGGACTGTCTGGCATGAACGCAAGCGGATAAAGGAAACGAGGATCCTGCTGCCACTGGCGTCCTTGCTTCTTGCGATCCTGCTCGTCGCAACAACAGGCCCGCTGCGCCCCGCCCACGCGCTGCCGTTGATCCCGCCGCTTGTGTTGCTCGCGTCGGACGGCGCACTGAGCCTGCGCCGTGGCGCAGCCAGTGCGTTCGACTGGTTCGGCCGAATGACCTTCCTGGCCTTTGGCGTCTTCGTCTGGCTCTCCTGGTACGCGATGCACTTCGGCTGGCCAGCACCGCTGGCGCGAAACGTGGCGCGGCTGGTGCCCGATTACGTGCCGACACTGTCGGCACCTGCGGTCGCAGCGGGCATCGTCCTTTCGCTAGGCTGGCTGGCCTTGGTCGTTCGTCCGCCGCGCTCGATGCTACGCGGCCCGCTGTCCTGGGCGGTCGGCACCAGCTTCCTGTGGGCATTGGCGATCGCGCTATTCCTACCCTTCGTCAATCACGACAAGAGCTACGAACTTGTTGCGGGCGACCTTGCAGCGCGGATATCCGATACGCCCCATGCCTGTGTCGCCGAGAGCGGCATGGGCGAATCGCAGCGCGCCGCGCTGCTCTACTTCGCCAACCTGCGCTTCGAGGCCGCCGACCGTGGCGTGACTCGCTGCGAACTTCTGGTCGTTTATCGCAGCGGACGTTCTATGGCGCTACAACCGGGCGCCGCGTGGGTGCCGGTTTGGGACCTCTCCCGAGGCAGGCGCCGGACCGGCGAGCAATTCACACTCTACCGGCGCCTTTGAGTCACGCGGCGCGTCAAACCACGCGCATGAAGGTATCGCGGTAGTAGCGCAACTCTTCGATCGATTCGAGGATGTCTGCTAGCGCGGTGTGCGCGCCCTGCTTCTTCAGGCCGGCAAATACCGGCGGATTCCAGCGGCGAGCAAGCTCCTTGAGCGTGCTGACATCGAGATTGCGGTAATGGAACCACGCCTCCAGCGCGGGCATGTGGCGCGCCATGAAGCGCCGATCCTGACAGATGGAGTTGCCGCACATCGGGCTGGTTCTACGCGGCACATGCTGGTCGAGAAACGCAATCATCAGCCGCTCAACCTCCGCCTCATCGGTGGTCGAGGCGCGAACACGGTCAATCAAGCCACTCTTTCCATGGGTGTTCTTGTTCCAGTCGTCCATGGCATCGAGCACTGAATCGGGCTGATGCACGACCAGGACCGGACCTTCGGCGACCACGGTAAGCGCCGCGTCGGTCACCACGACCGCAATCTCCAGTACACGATCGCGGTCGGGCTCCAGCCCGGTCATCTCCATGTCCACCCAGACGAGGCGGTTTGGATCCTGTGCCATAATCGCAAGCTCCTGATTCAAAGCCCCATTCTCTCATACGCGTTGCCGGCTCTCGCAACGCGGCCACCGACTGCCCATGACCGCCTCTGTTTTTTCGCTGGTTTTTCTGTTTGTCGTCGCGCTGACGCTCGGTCTGCGTTTGTGGCTGTCCTGGCGTCAGGCCCGGGCGGTATCCGCGCATCGCGCTTCGGTGCCGTCCCCGTTTACGGACCGCATCCCGCTGGATGCACACCAGAAGGCGGCCGACTATACGCGGGCTCGCCTTGCAGTCGGCGCAATCGAACTCATCGTCGAAACAGGTCTTCTGCTGGCACTCACCGTGGGCGGCGGTTTGCAGTGGCTATTCGACAGCGCCGCGCGCATCTTCGATGCAGGCGGCATTTGGCACGGCGTCGCCTTCCTTTCCCTCATTGCGATCGTCTCGTTCGTGGTCGGCCTGCCGTTCTCCGTGTGGCGGACTTTCGTCACCGAGGCTCGCTTCGGCTTCAACAAGACCAGCCCGGCGACCTTCATCGGTGATCTCGCCAAGGGCGTGCTCGTCGGCGCCGCAATTGGGCTGCCGGTCATCGCGCTGGTCTTGTGGATGATGCAGGCAACGGGGAACCGTTGGTGGCTTTGGGTGTGGGCGTTCTGGCTCAGTTTCAACCTGTTGATCATGGTGCTCTACCCGGTCGTGATTGCGCCACTTTTCAACAAATTCGTGCCACTGGAAGATGGACCGCTCAAGGAACGCATTGAAGCGCTTCTCGCGCGCTGCGGGTTCAAGAGCTCGGGCCTCTTCGTGATGGACGGATCAAAGCGCTCCGCCCACGGAAACGCCTACTTCACGGGCCTGGGTGCCGCCAAGCGCATCGTTTTCTTCGATACGCTGGTCGAACGCCTCACACCTCAGGAAGTGGAGGCCGTTCTTGCACATGAACTCGGCCACTTCAAGCTAAGGCATCTGTGGCAGCGTGTGGCGGTGATGGCCGCGATGAGCCTCGCAATCCTCGCCCTGCTCGGCTGGTTGATGGGCGAAGACTGGTTCTTCGCCGGACTGGGCATGCAGTCGCACGGCGAGGCGGCCGCTCTGGCCTTGGTGCTCTTCGCTCTACCGGTTTTTACATTCCCGCTCACACCATTGACCAGCTTGTGGTCGCGGCGACACGAGTTTCAGGCGGACGCCTACGCCGCACATCATGCACAGGCGGAGGACCTCGTCTCCGCCTTGGTCAAGCTTTATCGTGACAACGCCGGCACGCTCACGCCCGATCCGCTCTACTCGGCGTTTTATGACTCTCACCCGCCTGCGCCGATTCGCGTAGCGCACCTGCGAAGCGCATGAAGTCCGGCGTAGACGGCACTATCGTGGCCGCCTTCGGGCGGCAATACGAAGTCGAACTGGCGGACGGTGCCCGCCTCCTGTGCTTTACCCGAGCAAAAAAGAGCAGCTACGCCTGCGGTGATCGTGTCCAGGTCAGCGCAACCGCACCTGACCAAGGCGTCATCGAACGCCTGCTTGACCGCAGCAGCCTGCTGTATCGGGAAGACGCGTTCAAGCTGAAGCTGATCGCCGCCAACGTCACCCAGGTGGCGATCGTAGTGGCAACCGAACCGAGTTTCAGCCCCGAACTGATCACCCGCTGCCTTTGCGCGGCGGAGGATCAGGAGGTCAAGACGCTGATCATCCTCAACAAGGCAGATCTGACCGGCGGGCTTGATGCCGCGCGGGCTCTGTTGACTCCCTTTGCGGCCTTGGGCTACGAGGTCATCGAAACCTGCGCCAAGGACACCGTCGAGATTCTCCGCTCGCGCCTTGCTGGCGAGACAAGCCTGCTGGTCGGGCAATCCGGCATGGGCAAGTCGACGCTGACCAACGCCTTGATTCCAGAGGCCGACGCCACGACTGCGACGATCTCGACCGCACTCGATTCTGGCCGACATACAACGACCTTCTCGCGGCTTTATCGTCTCCCCGGCGGCGGCACTTTGATTGATAGCCCGGGGCTGCAAATGTTCGGTCTTGCACAGCTTACGCAGACCTCGCTCGCTTGGTCGTTCCGCGAATTCCGGCCTTTCCTTGGACAATGCCGTTTCAGGGATTGTCGACATGAGGCCGAGCCCGGCTGCGCGTTGCAATCCGCCCTGTCGGAAAAAACGATTTCGCCGCTCCGCTTTGCGCAGTATCAGATGCTGCGGGACGAGCTCGCGCGTGCGCATCAAGCACGCGTCGGCCACTAGTACGGCCGGCTGGTTTTCAGGCCATCAGCCACAACGCCCAAGCCCTACTCGCACTCGCTGCACGTTCGATGGAACAATTACGCCAGCCCAGGTGCGGCGCTAAACATGTTGCGCCGAATCAACGCAGCAACACCTGCAATGGCTGCGGCCACAGTGATGCAAACACCCGCTGATAGAATTGCGGGCCCAGGAGGTATGCATGCCGTTCGGACTTCACTCGCTCATCCTCACCCAATCGGACCTCGCAGGCTCGCTTCTGCCGTGCGAATTCTCGCTTTATGCGCCATCGGCCAAAGAAGTGTTCCTGTTTGGGGACATGACTCATTGGCAGGACGGCAAAGTCCCGATGACCCGCGGTGAAGATGGCGTCTGGCACCTCAAGCTTCAGCTGCGACGCGGGCAGTGGCATTACAAATTCGATGTTGATACCCGCCGGATCCCTGATCCGCTCAATCCTCTGGTGGCCGAAGACGGAATGGGCATGGGCGAGTGTCACTCGTACCTTTTCCTCGGTGAAGGCGACTGGCTCGACAAGCCGAAAGTGCCGCGCGGAGAGTTGCTGGATCTGAACATCCCATGCACCAAACTCGGCGGTGTCCTGCCCGGCCAGCTCTACCTCCCGCCCGGCACCCGAGAAAAAGACAAGCTGCCTCTCCTCGTGTTGATGCACGGGCACCAGATGCGCGCCAATCAGTGGGCAACCAACGGCCGCATCAAGCAGTACATGGACAACCTGCTCGCGCAGGGGCTGCTGCGCCCCTTCGCGATCTACCTGCCAGGCGGTCACGCGGGCCACGCGATGCCAAAATACGCCGACGCGGTAATTCAAACTGCCCTGCCCTGGCTGGCCAAACAGCAGCCGATCACCAACGACTCTGCACAGAGGGCGATCGGTGGCATGTCAATCAGTGAATATGGCCCACTCGCCATCGCACTCGCTCACCCCAAGGCATTCAGCCTTGTGGTGCCGATGAATGAGACTTTCAGCGACGCGGTGATCGCAGGCCAACTCGATAAACAGCCCTTCCGGCTGCACCTTTTCTGCACCACCGAAGGCTGTGCCCCGCCACAATACCGGCAGCTCATGGAGCGCTCGCGTTCGCTTGGCATCACCGTACCATTCATGCGCCTGGATGGCGTGCCGACGTGGCGCAACTGGAACGAAATGACGCCGGAATTTTTGGCGACAGTCTCAGATCATTTCCATCGCGCCCTCAAGCGGGCTACCTAACCAGTATTTCTGCCCCCAACGACAGGCGGCGGGAAGTAAAAAAGCCCGGACTTCAACGGCGCTCCGGGCTTTTTTTTCGGGCACTCGCAACGAGTGCCCGTTACAGACTGGCGCTTAGTTCGTCCAGGCGCCTGAGTCGACAACTGCATTCGCTGTCGGAATCACATAGGTGCGGTTGGTACTGCCGCCCTCCCATCCGATAAACGAACCGTCGCTTCCATACTTCTGGAACTTGTATGCAATAGCCGTACCGGGCGTCGGAAAGACTACCGCGCAAGTCCATACCGGATAGTCTGCACCTGTCGTGCACTTACGCGAATCACTCGCCGTCGTACCCCATTTACCAAGCTCCGGCTGATCACCAACGATGTAGATGTTCTGACCGTAGTTGGTATTTGCCGTCACCTTGAAGGTAACCGTCACAGGACCGGTCGGCGCAGCCGGCGCGTCCTTGCTCGTCACGAACACAACTGCAGTGCGTGCCGGGATCGAGAATTTGCCGGTTGCGTTGTCATACGTGGCGGTCTTTGCGCGCGCATCCGAGCCAGAAGCTTGAACCGGGTGCAGCGCGTAGGACATGCCCTTCTGCGCTTCGATCGTCAGGTCATGAGCAACCTTGTCGACGTTGATGAAGTACATTACCTGCTTGAACCCGGCGTTCTCCGAACACACCGTACCGTTCAGGTGACCGGCGATCACCGTCGGTTCCTGCGCGGTGCCCGTGTTGTAGAACTTCAAACACTTCTTCACGTCATCGGCGGTGCGCAGACGGAACAGCTGCGAGCTCTTACGGATCGCCAGCAGGTCGCGGAACATGCTGCCAGCGTTCTGAATCTGAGCCGAAGTGGGCGCGTACTTGCCAGCATCTGCGGGGGCCAAGAACATTCTGGCGATGTCGTCAGCATTGAAAGGCAAGCCAACGCCGAAGTTGTTGCTGGTGTAGCTCCAGTCGAGACGATTAAACCAGTCACCCGAGTTGTAGCTATTGGTATCCATCGACTTGGAGCGAAGGATGTCCGAACCTGCGTGGAAGTAACCAATACCCTGACTGAAGCTGTTCAGGGCCGCGGCAAGAGTCTGAGCACGGACACGGTCGTCGAGACTTGTCGCCTTGGGCATCTTGGCGACAATCGCATCCCACAACGTAGCGTTGTCGTGGTTCTCGTAGTAATTGACGACTTCCTGCGGTTGGCTAACGTAGCCCGCCGGATCCGAACCGTATAGGAACGTTTCGCCGGTAGTAACAGTGCCCTTGCGACTCTCAAACGAGTACGTACGGAGCGATCCAGCCAATGCAACGCGGACGATGTCGGCCATGTCCATCAGGCCCTCTTTGGTCTGATCCTTGGCGACATCATTCTGGTCATAGAAATAACCAGTGACATATCCTTGGTCACGAGAGGCTTGATAGTTACCACCACGAATCCGATCGCGACCACGGTCACTGAACGTACCGATACCCGTACCGTTGAGCGAAAGCTGCGACGCCTGCACAAAACGCTTGCCGTTTTCAACCTCACCGTAGTTCCAACCCTCACCAATCAGGAAGACGTCCCGACCGGCGGCGGTCTTGACAGCATCCTTCAAGGCAACCATCTTATCTTTCGGTTGGTGACCCATCAGGTCGAAGCGGAAAGAGTCGATCTTGTACTGCGTTGCCAAAGTCGTGACCGAGTCGGTCATCAACTTGCCCATCATCAGGTTCTCAGTAGCCGTATTCGAGCAACAAGTGGAATTTTCGACGCCACCAATCGAATTCAAGCGCTGATAGTAGCCAGGTACAAGCCGATCAAGCACTGAGTTGGCATTCTGACCATGAGCGCTGGTGTGGTTGTACACCACGTCCATCCCGACCCTGAGTCCCGCCTTGTGCATCGCCATGACCATCCGACGGAACTCGACGATGCGTTTCGCACCATCATTTGCGTCAGTTGAGTAGCTACCCTCGAGTGATGTGTAGTGGAATGGGTCGTAGCCCCAGTTGAAACAATCGGTGTCTTGAACGGCCTTGATAGCATTTTGAGCGACCATCGAGTCGTTCGTCGAACCAGCAATATCTGGGTTCTTGCAGCCAACTTCTGGCACGGTTGCAAGGTCGAACACCGGTAGAAGATGTACGTCGGTAAGGCCAACAGCCTGGAGCGCCTTGAGGTGCTTCATACCGTTGGAGTTCTCTTCCGTGAAAGCAAGGAACTTACCGCGATTTGCTGCCGACACTGAAGGGTCGTTCGCGGAGAAATCGCGCACCGACAACTCATAGATCGACATGTCGACCTGATTCGCAAGCACCGGGCCCACTGAATCAGCCCAACCAGCAGGTTTCAGACTATCGGAATCCAAATTCGCAATGTAGCTGCGCTTGGAGTTGGCGTTCAAGCTGATCGAGTACGGATCGGTCACACGGTTACGCACGACACCGACACCGCGGACGAACACGTCGGCGACGTAGACGTAGTAATTACCGGTCAGGTCACCGGTCTTGGTGATCGACCACACACCAGTGGCTGCATCAAACGTCATCAGGTCAAGAGACTTGCCACTGCTCGTAGCGGAATCGTACAGGCCGAGCTTGACCTGCTGCGCAGTGGGAGCCCAAACCTTGAAGACCGTGTTGCCACCAACAAGCGTGACACCCAGATCCTTGACATCCTTCGCTGTGGCATACAGATCGTCCATCGCACCAGCGATCTGCGCGGTGGTGGCGTTCTGGACTTTGCCCGTGTCGTTCTCCTGAACCAGCACAACTTGGTTGGTGTGCAGGGCGGCGAGCTTGTCGACATCCGCCGCCTTCACGGACAGCACGACACCTGCCGAGACATACTTGAAGCGGGTCGCAACGTCGGCCGGCACAGTGCCGCCAACATCCAGCGTCACAGAGCCGTCAGCGCCCGCAACAGCAGAATCTTTCTTCGCGACGATCTGAGCATTCTTCGAGTAGTAGAGCTTGAAGACGCCCGTGCTATCGACACGCGGCCACTGAATCAGCGATTTGGTCAGCCAATACGCCTTCGCATCCTTGGTCGAGGCCGAGCGCGTATCGGGCACGGCCGTGTAAACCGTCGCATCCTCTTGTACCAGCCAAACCTCTCCCACTTGCGAATTGACGGTCAGATTCGCATAGTTGATGACGATATCATCATGGCGACCGTCCTTGTTCGCGTCAGATCCCCCGCCCGTTCGGTCATGAATAATGAAGGTCAGCGATTTCTTGGTACTGTCAGTCTTCGGATTCACGACTGGAATATCAAACACCACTTCCGACGCAGAAGGCGTATAGCCCGGAGCGGCAAGCTCGGCGAACGCCACAGGGTTCGTCCAGACGTCGATTGTGGTGCCGGCCGGCAACTTCGTTACGTCCACACCACCGCCGTTCCACATATGCACGCCCCAGTCGGCGTACTTGCCGTCATAGCGCTTGTAGTGTACGCGAACGGTTTTGATATCGACGGGGCCTGCCGCATCGGGGTTCTTCGTGTAGGTGACGGTATCACCTTCGATGCGCCAGATTTCGTTGGCGCCCGGAGCAAGCGTGTAGCTCTGGTCAGCACCACCGTGATCCTTGGTTTCGCCCTTGTGGAACAGATAACCCACTGCGCCACTGTCTGCACTCAGAGTGGGCTTGTAGATCGCCCCGAAGGAATCGGTGCCGGTCGGGTCATAACCCTTGTTCCAGCCCGGATCAGCGCCAGCGCCCCAAGTATGAAGCTGCCAGCCGGTGTAGTCGCCAGCTTTGCGTTTGTAGTGAACGGTAAGGGTGGTAGTGGTGGCTGCAGCCGCCTTTGCGTTTGCCGCAGAATCTGCGGGGACAGCATGGAGCACCTTCTGGAAGTCCGAAGAATCCAGGAACGAGAGTTCAGTCTCGGGCGCAGGCGGAGGAGGTGCGTCATCACCACCACCGCAAGCGGCCAGAATAGCCAAGCATGAAAGAGCTACCAGTGAGCGCGCACGCTTCCAGATCGCCCCAGCGCTTTGCCTTGTCATATGTCACCTCCAAGGAAAGTGTGGTTACGAGACCGCCCCATGTTGTAGTTTTGTTACTTATGTGTGCGCGCAGCCGGGGGGCGATCGAGGCGCAAATGTGCTCGTTCGGGTTACATATGTCAAGAATTCTTATGGACTCATAACGTAGTTTGACTACAGTCAAACGGCCTTCAAGGCATCCTTGCGCCTCCTGATTTCGACGCCGCCCCGCTCTACGGTAAAGTCTCGCCATGGAACGTCTACCAGCCAGTATTGTTCGCATCCAGGCCACCATCGATTACATCGACGATCATCTCGACGATCCGCTGGACATCCAGGAGCTTGCCGCCCAGACCGAGATGTCGTTCTGGCACTTCCTGCGTGTGTTCCGGGCGACCGTTGGTGAGACCGTCAAGGACTACATCCGCAGACGGCGCCTTACACGCGCGGCCTACGAGTTGCTCGAGACTCAGCAGAACATTATCGACATCGCGCTCGGTGCAGGTTTCGAGACGCATGAAGCATTCACGCGGGCATTTCGAGCGCAGTTCGGCGCCAGCCCGCGAGAGTTCCGGACCGCCGGCAAGCCGCCGCAGCTGCCCCGTGGGATCCCGCACATCACTACCGAGTATCTGGCGCACATGCATTCGGGGCTTACAACGACCCCCGAGTTCATTGACAGCCCCGCGCGACGATTGGTCGGCATCAAGACTGAGTTCTCTGTGGCACCGGAGGCTTTCGACCTCATCGAACTGGGATCGGAAGCCTGGAAGACGTTTGAACCATTGATCGCGCGCATCCCGGTGCGAGCCAACACGCTCGCCGGCCTGTGCAGCGACATTGTTGCGGCCGACGAACGAAGCATCCAGGGCTACGTCATGGCGTGCGTGGAGGTAACGGAGTTCGCCGGTCTTCCTGAAGGCGTCGTCGCACTGATGCGCCCCCCCTGCCGCGAAGCGCGCTTTCACCACCGTGGTGCAGGGCAAACTTGGGAATACACACTGCAGTACATATTTGGCGCCTGGCTTCCCGACAGCCACTTTGCGGTCGCGGACCAACCTGCCTACTTCACCTTTGACACCACGCACTCGCCGTTTTCGGCCGATCCGGAAATGGACTACTGGCTCGCGCTCAAGTAGCCGATCGCCCGGCCCCAAAACACCCGGGGCGCAAAAAACATCAAAAGCAATTTCTGAACGACTGGACTTTGGGGGTGAGCACGAGCCCCCAAAGCCCTGACAATTCCCCGCCAAGCTTCTGCCCACAGCAGCCCGCGACCGTTGCTGCAGCGCAATAATCATCAACAGCAATCCCGATCAAGACTTGAGCGCCACTGCGGACGAGTATTCATCCCGAACGCGCAACTTGATGCACGGTCACGAAGGATTCGCGAGGCGCTTCGAACACGCTCCCCCGGGCACTCGAAGCCGGCACACAGGCAGTCGCGGCGCTTATGCCGCAGGTGTTGCCAGCCTCACCCTCCTCCCCTTCGGATCCGGACTGCACCGAGCTCAAGACCTGTCGCGGCGTATCGGAAACGGTACGCAAGCTTTTCATTACGCGCAGCCGTTGGACCGGACGACCCTTGGGTCGATCCGGTCAATTTTTTTGTAGCAAGCGGTAATGACGCGAAACCCGACAACGATGATGCTTCAAACTCGCAACGCGCTCGCGTACGATTCGTCGGTTTTTGTGCCAGAGCAGACAAAGGGATTCACCTAAGTGCCCGCCCTCCCGATTCGCCGTCTCCAGTCAATTGCCCCTGCCGCAGGTACCGGCCTGCTATGGTTGGCAGTGATTGCGCTGTGGGCTTGGTTTGCCGCGAGCTGGTATTGGCGATTGTCGGCGCCGCCGGCCGCCTCCGCGCCCAATCAACTCGCAACAGACCCATCAACTGCCGCACGGGAAATCGGCACCCGCCATTTGTTTGGCGAGGTGATCGTCCAACAGCAGGTCGTTACTGCAAGCCGCTACACCTTGGTCGGCGTGGCCGCCCATTCGCGCAAGAGCCCAGGCTGGGCTGTGATCGCTGAAGACGGCAAGCCCGCGCAAGGCTTCGTGCTGGGCGACGAAATTGCGCCTGGCGTCAAACTGGTCAGCGTTTTGCCCGATAGTGTCGAAATCGAACGGAGCGGCGCTCGCGAGCGGATCATGTTGAGCGAAGCGCCGCGGCAAGCCGGTGGCGCCACCCCTCCGCCCGCGGCGGCCCCCGGGCTGCCGCCCCAGCTTCAGTATCAGGTCAACCAAGCCGGCGGACAGCCGCCAGGCATGCAGCCCCAACGCGGCGCCCCCGGCATGGCGGGTGAAGCACCACAAGTACAGCCCGTCAGCAGCCCCGAGAATCAACCGAACCCATGATCCACTCGAACTTTGCCCGGCGAAGCATCGCCGGACTGATGATTGCAGCCACCCTTGCAGCTCACGTCGCACCAGCCACGGCGGCAGAAGGCGAGACCGTCGCGCTGAACTTCGTAAACGCGGAGATTGACGCGGTGATCCGCGCGATCAGCAAGATCACAGGCAAGAACTTTCTGGTGGATCCGCGCGTCCGCGGCACGCTGAACATCACGACACAGACCCCGGTGCCGAAGGAGCTGACCTATCAGATCCTGCTTTCGGCCTTGCGGATGCAGGGCTACACCGCGGTCGAGTCAAACGGGGTGGTAAAGATCCTCCCCGAGGTCGATGCCAAACTGCATGCGGTGCCGAGCGGCCGCAAGACCACGGCTGCGGGCGATCGCATCGTGACGCAGATCTTCCAGGTCCGTCACGAATCAGCGGCTCAACTGGTGCCGGTGATTCGCCCTCTGGTATCGCCCAACAACACCGTTACGGCCTATCCGGGCAACAACACGCTGATCGTCACCGACTACGCTGAGAACATTGCTCGTATCGGGCAAGTCCTTGCGTCGATCGACGTGCCGCAGGGCGACATCCGTGTAATTCCGGTGCAAAACGCGTCAGCACTTGATCTGGCGCAGTCGATCAACCGGCTTCTCGCCGATCAGGGCGCCGGTGGTGGCGACCAGAGCCAGAAGATCAGCGTCCAGGCGGACAACCGCACCAACAGCCTGCTGGTGCGGAGCGACAACCCGTCCAAGCTCGCGACCGTCCGGCAGCTGGTGACGACGCTCGACCAGCCCGGCGCGGCCGGGAACATCCGGGTCGTCTACCTGAAGAATGCAGAAGCCGCCAAGGTCGCGCAAACACTGCGCGCGATCATGACGGGCGACACCTCCAGCTCGCTGACGACATCAAGCACGCCGTCCGGAAACGCTCAGGGCGGTCAAAGCAACAGCAGCTCGTTTTCCAGTTCGGGTACCAGCACCGCCGGCACACCGAGCGGTGGCGGCATGATCCAGGCCGACACGACGAACAACGCGCTGATCATTACTGCACCTGAGCCGGTCTACAACAACTTGCGCAAAGTGATCGATCAGCTCGATCGCCGCCGGGCGCAGGTCTACGTCGAAGCGCTGATCGCCGAGATGAGTTCGGAGAATGCGGCCGAATTTGGCGTGCAGTGGTTCGCTGGCGAGAAGCCGGGCAGCAACGGTAGCTTCGTCGGCGGCGGCACGAACTTCACCGGTGCAACGCCCTCCTTGCTGGGGGCGTCCACAGGTACGGAAAGCCTGCTTGGCGCCGGTCTGAACGTGCTGGTGGGCTCGGGCAAGGTCAACATTCCAGGCATCGGCGACATCCTGAACCTGCAGGTGCTGGCGCGCTTCCTTGAGTCGCAAAGCAAGGCCAACATCCTCTCGACACCAACCCTGCTGACCCTCGACAACGAAGAGGCCAAGATCGTCGTTGCCGAAAACCTGCCCTTCCTGACCGGCCAGTACAGCAATACCGGCGGCGGCACGACACCGAACAATCCGTTCCAGACGATTGAACGAAAAGACGTCGGCCTGACCTTGAAGATCAAGCCGCAGATCTCTGAGGGCGGATCGATCCGGATGCTGATCTCCGAGGAGAACTCGACCGTCAAGGCGACCACCGCTGCCGGCCCGACCACCAAGAAGCGGTCAATCGACACCAATGTCATTGTCGATGACGGTTCAATCATCGCGCTCGGCGGCCTGATCCAGGACGAATCGCAAGATGGCGCGGACAAGGTGCCGTATCTCGGCAACATCCCGATCATCGGCAGCCTGTTCCGTTACGACACGCGCTCGCGCAAGAAGACCAATCTTGTGGTTTTCCTGCGCCCGAAGATCGTTCGCAGCGAGATGGACGCCCGCAGCTTCACGCATGAGCGCTACGACGAAATTCTCGGCCTCCAGCGACAGCCGGGCACCACGCGCAACTATCTGATGCCGGATGACGGCGCGCCGCCTCAACTGCCTGCTCGCTCGCTGATGCCAGCCGCTGCGCCGGCAACGGCTGCGGAGTCTGATCCCAGTTCGGCCCCGGCCAGCGCAACAAAATGAACGCGCCACTCCCCCGGCTGCCCTACGCCTTCGCGCGGGCGAACGGCGTGTTGCTCGGCGAAGTCTCGGACGACAGCGCCGAAGTCATTGCACGCGAGGATGCGAATCCCGTCGCACTGGCAGAGGTCCGCAGGCTGACCGCGCGCCCGCTGAAGATCACGCCGATTGGGCGCGGCGCATTCGAGTCCCGGCTCTCCGAGATCTACAGCCAGGGCGAAAGCAACGCTGCCGAGGTGGCCGCGGACGTGGGTCAGGACATCGACGTCTCGCAGCTGATGCAGGAGCTCCCCCCGGTCGAGGACCTGCTCGAGGCGGAGGACGACGCGCCGATCATCCGCATGATCAACGCGCTACTCACGCAAGCGGTGCGCGAACGGGCGTCTGACATCCACATCGAGCCCTACGAAACGTATTCGGTGGTCCGGTTGCGCCGCGATGGCGTTCTGGTCGAAATCGCACGGCCGCATCGTGCGCTGCACGCCGCGATGTCGTCGCGTATCAAGATCATGGCCAACCTCGACATCGCCGAGAAGCGCCTGCCTCAGGACGGGCGCATCGGTGTGCGCCTCGCAGGCCGCCAGATCGATGTGCGCGTGTCGACCCTGCCCACCTCGCATGGCGAGCGTATCGTACTGCGCCTGCTGGACAAGGACGCCACACAGTTCGGCCTCAACGCCCTCGGCATGGCCGACACGACCCGCAAAACGTTCGACGGCATCCTTTCGCAGCCGCACGGCATCCTGCTCGTCACTGGCCCGACCGGCTCCGGCAAGACCACCACGCTGTATGCCGCCTTGCGCACGCTCGATGGCCGCACGCTCAACATCGTGACGGTGGAAGACCCGGTCGAATACGACCTCGCCGGGGTCGGCCAGATCCAGGTCAACGCCCGGATTGATCTGACGTTTGCACGGGCGCTGCGCTCGATCCTGCGTCAGGATCCGGACGTCATCATGATCGGTGAAATCCGCGATCTGGAAACCGCGCAGATCGCGGTGCAAGCCTCGCTGACCGGCCACATGGTGCTCGCCACCTTGCACACGAACGACGCGCCGTCGGCTGTGACACGGCTGATCGACATGGGCGTCGAGCCCTTCCTGCTGGCCTCCACGCTGCGCGGCGTGCTCGCGCAACGCCTGGTGCGCCGCCTTTGCCCGCAGTGCCGCGAAGCGCGGCCGGCGGACGACGCCGATCGGCAAGCGGTTGGCGAAGGCTGCCCGCCCACGCTGTGGCATGCGGTGGGTTGCAGCGCCTGTGGCCACACCGGCTACAGCGGGCGTACCGGCGTCTACGAGATGCTGACGGTCGACGACTCGGTGCAGCGCTTGGTGCATGACCGCGCGTCCGAGAACGACCTGCGCGACGTGGCCCGCCATAGCGGCCTGCGAACGCTGCGCGAAGACGGCATGCGACTGCTGGCAGAGGGCATCACCTCGGCGGAAGAGCTGCTGCGCGTGACGCGCGACTGAGGGCGGCACGATGGCGGCATTCCAGTACCGTGCGGTCGACGCCGACGGTCGCAACCTCAGTGGCATCGTTGAAGCCGATAGCGCGCGCTCGGCACGTACGCAGTTGCGTGAACGCGGACTGTTCCCGCTCGAAGTGGCGGCCAGCGGCAGCAAGAAGTCGGGCCTCGGCTCGACACGCAAGCTGCGAGAGTCTGAACTCGTGCTGCTCACGCGCCAGTGGGCAGCACTCCTGACCTCCGGCCTCACCGTCGAACAGGCGCTCTCAGCCCTCGGCGATCAGGCCGAGCGCGAAGCAACGCGACAGGTGTTGGCGGGCGTGCGCAGCGAGATCCTGGCGGGTTACTCCTTGCGCGCCGCGCTGGATCGCCACGCAACCTCGTTCCCGACGATCTATCGCGCCTCGGTGGCTGCCGGCGAAAAGTCCGGCGAACTCGCCACGGTGATGAACCAGCTTGCCGACTACCTCGAGCGGCGCGACGAGCTGCGACGCAAAACGCTGCAGGCCCTGATCTACCCTGCCATCGTCGCCGCGGTGGCGCTGATGGTTGTGATCGGCCTGCTGACGTATGTGGTGCCGCAGGTCGTCGGCGTGTTCCAGAGCAGCAAGCAGACTTTGCCCTGGCTCACCCGCGCGCTGATCGTCGTATCGGACTTCCTGCGCAACTGGGGCTGGCTGCTCGCCCTGGCCATCGCTGGCGGCATCTTCGGCCTGCGCCAGTCGTTGCGTGAGGATGCGGTGCGCCGCAAATGGGATACCTGGCTGCTGGGGCTACCGCTGATCGGCCGCCATCTGCGCGCGCTCGACACCACACGCTTTGCAAGCACGCTGGCCATCCTGGTCGGCAGTGGCGTACCGCTGCTCGCAGCGCTCGACGCCGGGCGGCAGGTGGTCGTGCGGCTGCCGCTGCGCGATGCAATCGGCCAGGCATCGGACCGCGTGCGCGAAGGCATGAGCCTGTCCCGCGCGCTCGGCGCGACCCGCCGCTTTCCGCCCCTGCTGACGCACATGATCGCCAGTGGCGAAGCCACCGGCCAGCTCGACGCGATGCTCGACCGCGCCGCCCGCCTCCAGCAAGGCGAACTCGAAACCCGCACCGCGGTGCTGACAAGCCTGCTCGAACCGCTGCTTCTGCTGATGATGGGCGGCATGGTGCTGATCATCGTGCTTGCAGTGATGCAGCCGATCATCGAAATCAACACGCTGCTCAAATAGCCAGAGAACACGCCGCAAGCCGCGGCAACCACACGGATCAAACCCTCAGGACTGAACCATGTCGAATACACGCAACCTCCGCCGTAACAGCGGCTTCACGCTGATCGAAGTGATGGTCGTCATCGTCATCCTCGGCGTACTCGCCGCCCTGATCGTGCCCAAGGTGATGGGCCGCCCGGACGAAGCGCGCGCCGTCGCCGCCCGCCAGGACATCGCCGCGATCAGCCAGGCGCTGAAGCTCTACAAGCTGGACAACCGCAAGTACCCGACAACCGAGCAAGGCCTGCAGGCCCTCGTTCAGAAGCCCACGGTTGCGCCTGTGCCAGACAACTGGAAGGCTGGCGGCTACCTAGAAAAGCTGCCGAAGGATCCGTGGAACAGCCCCTACCAGTATCTTTCGCCCGGCGTGCACGGCGAATTTGATGTCTTCAGCTTCGGCGCTGACGGCCAGGCCGGCGGCGAAGGCAACGACGCCGACATCGGTAACTGGGCGCTCTGACCTCGATGGCTCGACCGGCACCACGCCCCGCTGCGCGTCCGGCGCACGGCTTCACCCTGATCGAGGTGATGGTGGTGCTCGTCGTGCTCGCGATTACCGCTTCGGCGGTCACCTTCAGTCTTGAAGGCATGTCTCGACGCGATGACGACCGCGAGGTCGATCGGCTGCGCCTGGTTCTGGAGGCTGCGGGCGAACGCGCTGCAGTACATGGCACGCCGATAGCGGCCGAGTTCCTGCCGGGCCGCTATCGCTTCAGCACGCTCGACACCGAAGGACATTGGCGCCCGATCGCGGAAGGCGATTCACTCGCCGAGCGCCCCTTGCCGGAAGGCTTCGTGTGGCTCGGCGTGAAGTTGCGTGGCCGGCCCACCAGCGTGGAGCCACCACTGGTGTTCGGCGCCGAGATGCCGGATTTTGAAGTCCGCCTGCGTACGCCGGAAGGCGAACGCCTTTACCGCTCAAGACCGGGTGGTGAAGTCGTACTCGAACGCATCGCCGCGACGGAGGTCGCGCCGTGAAGCGCGCCGCCGGTTTCACCTTGCTTGAAGTGCTGGTCGCATTGGCGATCCTCGCAATCGTGCTCGCCGCCGGCTTCCGCGCGGTGAGCCTCGCCACCGGCAGCGCTGGTGAGTTGCGTGAGCGCCTGATCGCAGACTGGATCGCCCAAGACCGGCTCGCCGAGCACCGCGCGATGGAGCACTTTCTTGAGGTCGGTCGTTACGAGGGCAGCGTCACCCAAGCCGGCCGCGAATACCGCTGGTACGAGGAAGTGACCGCCACCCCCAACGCCCTGTTTCGCCGCATCGATGTACGTGTGACCTTGGCGGGCGAAGGCGATCATGCCTTGTCTCGGCTCGCGGGCTTCATGGTCAAGCCACTCCCATGATGCCGATGCGCCGTAAAGCACTTGGGCTAACCCTGATCGAGGTGATGGTCGCGATCGCGATCTTTGCAGTGCTCGGCGTGCTGTCCTATCGCGCTGTCAGCAGCATGATCGCCACGCGTGATCGCATGGAAGCGGAGTACGCGCGGTGGCGGCAGATCGCCCGCGTGATGCAGTTGATCGACAACGACCTCACCCAACTCGCCCCCCGCCCTACCGGCGGCACGGTCCAGGTGCAGGACGCCCTGACGCTGATGCGCGGCGGCACGCAGACACAGCTGATGCTGGTCCGCCACGATGGCAGCAATGGCGGCGTGGAAACTCACACCTGGCACGTCGATGACGGCACGCTGTTCCTGACACGTCAGCGTGAAGCCACCACGACACAGAAAAAGGACAAAAGTGCGGACGTCGGCAACGCCAACGCCAGTACCGGCGCGGACACATCAACCGCGCGCAACGACGCCATGCTCGATCGGGTGAAGGCGTTGAACTGGCGCTTCGTTACGTCTGACGGAAAAGAGACCGACACCTGGCCACCCGGCGCAAACCTGAATGGCCTGCTGCCCGCTGCAATCAAAATGGAACTGGAGCTCGACGATGTCGGCAAGGTCACGCGACTCTTCGCCGTGCATTGAGCGCCAACGCGGCGTGGCGGTGATCATGGCGATGCTGACCGTCGCGCTGGTCGCCGCGCTCGCAGCCTCGGTGGTCGCCGCGTTCGGTTTTGCGGTCGAAAGCCTGTCGGGCCGCCATGACCTCGCGCAGGCGCGCTGGCTGGCGCGCGGCGCAATAGACTGGGCACGCAACGTGTTGGCCGACGATTCGCGCCGCACCGGCGACATCGATCATCTTGGCGAAACGTGGGCCGTCAAGGTTCCGCCTACCCCGGTCGATGAGGGCGAAGTCAGCGGCGAGATCGAAGACCTTTCCGGCCGCTTCAACCTCAACAACCTGGCCCCGAACGGCGTGGTCGACAAGGATGCCGTGAAGCAATTTGGTCGCCTGCTCGAAGCCGTGGGCGTGAGTGGGGCGCAAGCGGCGAGCATGGCCACGATTCTTGGCGGTTGGATCGACGCTGCGCAGGAAGATCCGAGCTTCTACCCGCAGCCCACCGACAGCGCCACGACGGTCAAACCACTCAACGCCCCCTTCGTGAGCGTCGATGAACTGGCCAACGTGCCGGGCTTCGATGCTGCAACGGTCGAGCGTCTGCGCCCATTCGTCACTGCCGTGCCGGCCAGCCCGGCGCGCAGCCTGATCAACGTGAACACGGCGCCAGCCGAAGTCCTCGCTGCAACGCTCGAAAACTACTCGCTGGACCGCGCACGCAACTTGGTGAGTGGTCGCAACACCGCTTGGTTCACGCAAAAATCGGACTTCGAACGACGCACCGGGCTGACGCTCGACGAATCGCGCTTCAGCCTCAAAAGCTACTACTTTCTCGTTTCCGGTCGCGCCCATTTCGGCACCGCCACCACCCGCATGCAGGTTCTTCTGGCCCGTGGCGTTATTGCCAACTCGGTCAGGAAGAACTGGCCCGAAATCATCTGGCAGAAGATTCTATGACGCAGCTTCGCCTCTACATCACCGAAACCTGGCCGCAGGATCCGATCTGCGACTGGGAGCTCGTGGGCCCCGACGGCCGGGCCACTTCGGCAGGCCGCTCGGAGCCACGGCACTGGCCCGCCGCGGAGCAAACCGAGTTTGTGCTGGCCGGCACCCAGGCGGTCTGGCTCTCCGCGCGCCTCCCGCGCGCACCGAAGCGCGAGCAGGACAAGCTGGTGCGCTTCGCTCTGGAAGACCAACTGGTTCAGGAGCCGGATAGCCAGCACTACACGATCACTGACCGCGACGGCGACGCCGCACGCGTGCTGGTGTGCGCGCGCGATCGCCTGCGCCAGATCGTTGCCCAGCTCGACGCGCTGGGGCGCGCCCCGATACGGGCGCTTGCCGAAATTCAAACCGTGGGCGCCGCAGCCGAAGGCGAGTGGGTGCTTCACTGCGGCCCGGCCCAGGCCGTGGCCAGCGGCATCGGACCCACGCCGTTCGCGCTCGATCTCGATGGCACTGCCCCGCCCAGCCTCTTGATCGCCGCCGCAGCGCATGCGCGCGAAACCAATCGCCTGCCAGGACGTTGCGTGGTGCACCGCGCGCCGGATAGCGTCGCGCTGGATTGCGAGGCTTGGCAACATGTCTTGGGCATCCCCGTAGAGGAAGCAGCGCCCTATCAGTGGTCCGCATTCTCGACAGGCACCAACCTGCTGCACGGCGAGTTCATGCCGGACAAGGAACGGTCCGCATGGCTGCGGCGCGCCAAGCCGGTGCTGTGGGCGGCAGGTGCCGCGATCGCACTGGAGCTGCTGCTTTCAACCGGTCAGGTGCTGGTGCAGCGCGGTCAGCTGAAGGATGCTCGCGAACGCATGCAGGCCGTTTTCAAAACAGCGTTTCCGAATCAGCCGATCGTCGACCCGGCAGCGCAGATGCGCAGCCAGCTCAATCAACTCAAACGCGCGCACGGGCAGCTTGGCGATGACGATGCGCTCGCCCTGCTCTCGCTGGTTGGCGAGGCGCTCGCGGGCGATGCCCGCGACGGGTTGGACGGACTCAAATATGAAAATGGGCGGCTCGACCTGACGCTTTCGCCACGCTTGAGCGCCAACATCGCGACAGTTCAACAACGCCTGACGGCGCGCGGCCTGATCGTCGTCCAGCAAGGCGACAAACAGCTCGCGATCCGCAAGGAGGTGTCCCAATGAACGCGCTGCAAGCCAAGTTGCAAGAGGCTCGCGCCTGGTGGTCCGGTTTGGTACCGCGTGAGCGCGCCCTGGTGGCCGCGATGGTTGCGGTACTGGGCATCGCGGCAATCTGGTCGCTCGCCGATTGGACGCAGGCCGAGCGCAAGCGCCTGGCACGGGCATTGCCGCAAGCCAAGGCGCGACTCGCCGCCATGCGGGATGACGCCGCAGAGGTGCAGCGCCTGCAGCGCATGCAGGCGCGCCCCGCTGTGCCGCCGGCAAGCCTTGCTGAGCCGCTGCAGGCCAGCGCGCGTGCGCGTGGCCTCACGATGGACGTGCGTGTCGATGGTGGTGGCGTGCATGCAAAAGGCGGCGGCAGCTTCGACCTGATCGTCGAATGGTTGGCTGAAGCACAGCGCGACCACGGTTTGGGCGTCGCACGCCTGATCACCAATCGCGGGCCGAATGGCGTCGCCATCGAAGCCGATCTGCAACCGTCGGGCGCACAGTGATCCGCCGCCTCGCGCTGTTTCTCGCGCTGTTCGCGCTCTCGCTTGTAATCCGGGCGCCGTCCTGGCTGATTGACCAGGCGGTCAGTCGCGCCACGTCGGGCGAGATTCGCCTGGCGCTGATCGAAGGCACTCTCTGGAACGGCCGTGGCACGCTCACGGCGGTCGATCCGGTCAGCCTACGTGCGCAGCCGTGGGTGACGCTACAGTGGCGCTGGCTGCCTGGTTCCCTGCTGCGTGGCGAAGCGGCATGGCAGCTCACCGCCGACGACAAACAGGCGGGCGAAGTCGGAGCAGGTGTGCGCGGCTGGCGCGCGGACGGTGTATCGCTGGCCGCGCCGGCGCGCTTTGCCATGGAGCGTATCCCACATGCCTTCGGGCGTCTCGGCTGGCGTGGTGACCTGCAGTTTGAAACAACGCAGTGGCGCTGCAGCTGGAAGATGCGCTGCGAGGGCCGCGCCGGCCTGCGTTGGTCAGGCGCGGCGGTTGACGTATTGCGCGGCCGCCCCCTGGGCGATTACCAGATCGATCTGCGCGGTGAGAGCGAGCGCCTCGCAATCGCCTGGCTGACGCTGCGCGGCGAGACCCAGATCAATGCCCAGGGGCAGATCGAGGGCGGTCATGGGCATTTCGAAGGCACGGTTCGCGGCGATCCCGCATTCCTGCAACGACTGCCCTCGGTGGCAGGCAACTGGGTGCAACCGGGCGCCACGCCGGGCGAATACCGTTTCCGCGTGCAGAACTGATTAATCGGCGCTCAGCGCGGGCGCGGCAAGCCGCTGATGCGTGCGCCCGGCTTGATGCCGCGGGTCTTGAACCAACCGCGGTTCATCTCAAGCGCGTAACGGGCCGGGCTTGCGGCACAGTGGCTGTCCTCGGTCTCTGGCGCCATGTCTTCAACGTTGGTGATGCGCCCGCTTTCATCGATGAAGGCCACCGACAGCGGTAACCAGGTGTCCTTCATCCACATGCAGTGGCTTCCGACACCATCGAAGATGAATAGCATGCCGCGCGCTTCCGGCATGCTCTTGCGGTGCATCAGTCCCACCATCCGCGATTCGTCTGTCGCGGCCACCTCGGCGTCGATACGGTGCATGCCGATGTTCAGTTCAGCGTGCGGCAACACATCCGCCAACGCTGCAACGGGTAGCACCGCATAGCAGGCGGCGATCAACAGGTTCTTCAGCACATTGGGCCTTTCGTTCGATCAGGGGTGGACACGATCGGGCGCGATCTTAGCAGTCGGCACCCATCAGCGCCGTCGCGCGACAATTCGCCGCGCCGGTGCGGGCGGCTCCGCGATCGCCTCGCGCCATTCGCCGGGCTGCAAGGCGCCCAGCTGCCAGGGCCCGATCGCCACGCGAACCAGGCGCAGCGTCGGGAAGCCAACCTTCGCGGTCATCCGCCTCACCTGGCGGTTCTTGCCTTCACGCAGACGGATCTCGATCCACGCCGTAGGCACCGATTTCCGAAAACGCACCGGCGGATCGCGTGGCCAGAGCCAGTCTGGTTCGTCGATTCGGCGGGCCTCACACGGCATGGTTACGAAATCGCCAAGATCCAGGCGGCCGCGCAAAGCCGCCAACGCAGCGTCGTCGGGTTCTCGTTCGACCTGCACGTGATAGGTCTTGGCTTGCTTGTATCGCGGGTCGGCCAACTGGTGCTGTAGGGCACCATCGTCCGTCAACAGCAACAGACCCTCACTGTCGGCATCGAGGCGGCCGGCCGCATAGACGCCGGCCGGCAATCCGCACTCTGCCAGCGTGCGCTGGTGCGGCTCGCCTGTGAATTGGCTCATGACGCCGAACGGCTTGTTGAGGAGGATGACGCGAGACATGGTGCTTCCGAAAAGAACGAAGCCCGCCGGGGCGGGCGGGCTTCGCTGTCACGCCGAGATGCGGCGGACGCGGGTCAGGCGCGCTGGATGTTCGATGCCTGCTTGCCTTTTGGGCCTTGCACGGAATCAAACGAAACTTTCTCGCCTTCCTTGAGCGACTTGAAGCCGTTCATGTTGATGGCGGAAAAATGCGCGAACAGGTCTTCGCTGCCGTCGTCCGGCGTGATGAATCCGAAACCCTTGGCGTCGTTGAACCACTTGACGGTGCCAGTTGCCATATTGCTTCCTCTAGTCCTTCGGTGTGTTGCTGTCGATGCTCCCGTTTCCGGGCGGTCCGACACGCGGCCTGCGAAGCCGCTCTACGGCGGGTCGTCACCGCAATCCATTGACAGCCGGGATTCGCGGCGCGCCCAAGCCTCGAAAGCGCGTGTTCCCGCGGCTTTTACGCCTTGCAGGAAGTCGCCGTCAAGCACTTTGTGCATGCCGGCCCACCCATGACAAATAGTTAGCCCGGAAAATCAAGTGCTGACTGGTAACAGATCATTAATTTATCGCGCTGCCGGCAGCCTGACCAGCACTACACCGATAGTGTGGAAAAACAGCCGAAAGCCCCGACATTCCGTGTTGTTGAAGTATCAGTCGGAGTGTTTAGAATGAGCCGCATGGCAACAAAAAAGCAGTCCGAATTCGTTCTTGACGTTGAGCACACGAAAACCCGGCCGCCCCGGCTCTTCAAGGTGCTCCTTCTCAATGATGATTTCACCCCGATGGATTTCGTGGTGATTGTCCTGCAGAAGTTTTTTTCGCTAGATCGCGAACAAGCAACACGAGTCATGCTCCAAGTGCACAGGGAGGGTCGTGGCGTCTGCGGAGTCTTTCCCAAGGACATCGCCGCGACCAAGGTTGAACAGGTGAGTGCGTTCGCGCGGCAGCACCAGCATCCGCTGGCCTGCGTGATGGAGGAGAACTGAGATGATCGCCCAGGAACTAGAAGTCAGCCTGCACATGGCGTTTGTGGAAGCACGCCAGAAGCGTCACGAGTTCATCACCGTCGAGCACCTGCTGCTGGCGCTGCTGGACAACCCTTCAGCGGCGGAGGTGCTGCGCGCCTGCGCCGCGAATACCGACGAACTGCGCCGTGAGCTCACGCAGTTCATCGTAGAACACACCCCCACCGTGGGTGGCGAAGAAGACATCGACACACAGCCGACCCTCGGATTCCAGCGCGTGATCCAGCGCGCGATCCTGCATGTGCAATCCTCGGGCAAGAAGGAAGTGACCGGCGCCAACGTGCTGGTCGCGATCTTCGGCGAAAAGGAATCGCACGCGGTCTACTTCCTCAACCGCCAGGGCATTACCCGGCTGGATGTGGTGAATTTCATTTCCCACGGCATCACGAAGACGCCGCAGCCCTCGCAAAAACCGCAGTCGGACAAATCCGAGTCCGAACAGGGTGAAGGCGAACAGGAAACCGCCAGCACCAACGGTGCGCTGGAAAACTTCACGCAGAACCTGAACCAGGCCGCGCTGGTGGGCAAGATTGACCCGCTGATCGGTCGCGACAAGGAAATCGAGCGCGTGATCCAGACGCTGTGCCGTCGCCGCAAGAACAACCCGCTGCTGGTCGGTGAGGCTGGCGTCGGCAAGACCGCAATCGCGGAGGGCCTTGCGCGCCGCATCATCGAAGGGCGCGTGCCCGAGATCCTTGAAAATGCCCAGGTGTTCGCGCTGGACATGGGCTCCTTGCTGGCCGGCACCAAGTACCGCGGTGACTTCGAGCAGCGGCTGAAAGCGGTGCTGAAGGCGCTGGTCGAGACCGACAACGCGATCCTGTTCATCGACGAGATCCATACGCTGATCGGTGCCGGTGCGGCGTCGGGCGGCACGCTGGACGCCTCCAACCTGCTCAAGCCGGCGCTTTCCAGCGGCCAGCTCAAGTGCATCGGCGCAACCACCTACAACGAGTTCCGCCAGATCTTCGAGAAAGACCACGCACTGTCACGCCGCTTCCAGAAGGTGGATGTGCATGAGCCGTCGGTGCCGGAAACGATCGAGATCCTCAAGGGCCTCAAGTCGCGCTTCGAGCAGCACCACGGCGTGAAGTATTCGCACGCCGCGCTGACCTGTGCGGCCGAGTTGTCGGCGCGCTACATCAATGACCGCCACCTGCCGGACAAGGCGATCGACGTCATCGACGAAGCCGGTGCCGCACAGCGGATCCTGCCGAAGTCCCGCCAGAAGAAGACCATCGGCAAGGGCGAGATTGAGGAGATCGTCGCCAAGATCGCCCGCATCCCGCCGCGCAGCGTGTCGTCCGACGACAAGACCGCGCTTCGGAACCTGGATCGCGATCTGAAGAACGTGGTGTTTGGCCAGAGCGCTGCAATCGATGCGCTGGCCAAGGCGATCAAGATGTCGCGGTCCGGCCTCGGCAATCCGCAGAAACCGATCGGGGGCTTCCTGTTCAGCGGGCCAACCGGCGTCGGCAAGACGGAAGTCGCTCGCCAGCTGGCCTATACGCTGGGAATCGAGCTGGTGCGCTTCGACATGTCCGAGTACATGGAGCGGCATGCGGTGAGCCGCCTGATTGGGGCGCCGCCGGGATACGTTGGCTTTGATCAGGGTGGTCTGCTGACCGAGGCGATCAACAAGAAGCCGCATTGCGTGCTGCTGCTCGACGAGATCGAAAAGGCGCACCCGGACATCTACAACATCCTGCTTCAGGTGCTTGACCACGGGACGCTGACGGACAACAACGGCCGCCAGGCTGACTTCCGCAACGTGATCATCATCATGACCACCAACGCGGGGCAGGAGACGATCCAGAGAGCCACGATGGGCTTCACGCAAACGCGCGAACTGGGCGACGAGATGGTCGAGATCAAGCGCCTGTTCACGCCGGAGTTCCGCAACCGGCTCGACGCGATCATCTCGTTCAAACCGCTCGATCGGGAGATCATCCTGCAGGTCGTCGACAAGTTCCTCATGCAACTGGAAGGTCAGCTGGCCGAGAAGAAGGTCGAGGCAAGCTTCACCGATGCACTGCGTGAGTGGCTGGCGAGCAAGGGATTCGATCCGCTGATGGGTGCTCGCCCGATGGCACGCCTGATCCAGGACACGATCCGCGCCGCGCTGGCCGACGAGCTGCTGTTCGGCCGCCTGGTCGATGGCGGCCATGTGACGATCGACGTTGGCAGCGACGGCAAGGTCGCCCTCGCCTTTGAAGAGGAAAAGGAATCAGCGCACGTCTGATGCGATGCGTGCAAGGCATCCAAAGGCCGCCGGAAGGCGGCCTTTTTCTTTTCCGGGCGCCGGGCGTTATGCTGAACAGGATTTCATGCAGCCACCCGGGGAGGTTCAGATGAGTTTCCAGACCACGGATTTGTGCGACGCAAACGAAGAAGCGATCACGGCGGGACGACTTCGCATACTCGCTCCGATCCTTCGGCACTATGGCGGGCGCAAACGCTTCGCCGGCCCCGCCACGACCCTGAAGGTTTTCGAAGACAACAGCTTCGTGCGCAAGATGCTCGAGCAACCGGGCTACGGTCGGGTGTTGGTGATCGAAGGTGCGGGCTCACTCCGATGCGCCTTACTCGGCGATCAGCTCGCCGAAATGGCCGTCCGCAACACCTGGGCTGGCGTGGTCGTGCATGGCTGCATCCGTGACTCGCTCGCCATCGCGACGCTCGACCTCGGCGTGATGGCACTGGCCACGCACCCGCAGAAGAGCGTGAAACGGAACGTGGGCGAGATTGATGTGACCATCAGTTTCGGCGGGGTCCGCATCCAACCGGGTGAGTGGGTCTACGCCGATGAAGACGGCATCCTCGTCAGCGAGTCCGCGCTCGACTGAGCGGACGGCACCAGCTTCGAGACAAGGGCGCGATTCGCGCCCTTTTTTGTGCCCGAGCGCCGCGTCTGCTGTGCAACGCTCGGCGTCGAATAATTCAAACGTCCGTTTCATTTTACGCCAACCCATCCCACATCACGAAACACAAAGCGCAACTCGTTGTTTTTATTGGTCAACATTTTTTCTTATATCTTATATAAGACATATTGCTACTGACCATCAAGCTGCCTATACTGCTCATCAACGGGAACAGCAAACCCTCGTTCGAGGCGTGAGCTGAAATTGGACGACGCAAGTTCTGTAGGGGGAACACCATGAACCGCGACATGCAAGTTGAGCTTCTGAAGAAGGAATGGGCCGAGAATCCGCGCTGGAAAGGCATCAAGCGTGGCTACACCGCGGAGGATGTCGTGCGCCTGCGCGGTTCGGTTCAGGTGGAGCACACTCTCGCCCGCCGCGGCGCTGAAAAGCTGTGGACCCTGATCAACAACGAACCCTTCGTTAACGCGCTGGGCGCCCTCACCGGCAACCAGGCGATGCAGCAAGTGAAGGCCGGCCTGAAGGCGATCTACCTGTCTGGCTGGCAAGTCGCCGGCGACGCCAACCTCGCTGGCGAGATGTATCCCGACCAGTCGCTCTACCCGGCCAACTCGGTGCCGATGGTGGTCAAGCGCATCAACAACACCTTCACCCGTGCTGACCAGATCCAGTGGTCGGAAGGCAAGAACGTCGGCGACGAAGGCTATGTCGATTTCTTCGCACCGATCGTTGCGGATGCGGAAGCCGGTTTCGGCGGCGTGCTGAACGCCTTCGAGCTGATGAAGTCGATGATCGAAGCCGGCGCGGCCGGTGTGCACTTCGAAGACCAGCTCGCCTCGGTAAAGAAGTGCGGCCACATGGGTGGCAAGGTGCTGGTGCCGACGCGTGAAGCGGTCGCAAAGCTCGTCGCAGCCCGCCTCGCCGCCGACGTGATGGGCGTGCCGACGGTGCTGGTCGCGCGTACCGATGCCGAAGCCGCCGACCTGATCACCAGCGATGTCGATGACACCGACAAGCCGTTCTGCACCGGCGAGCGCACCATCGAAGGCTTCTACCGTACCAAGCCGGGCCTGGAGCAGGCGATCTCGCGCGGCCTCGCCTACGCGCCGTACGCAGACCTGATCTGGTGTGAAACCGGCAAGCCGGATCTGGCCTATGCCAAGGCCTTCGCCGAGGCGATCCACGCGAAGTTCCCGGGCAAGATGCTGGCCTACAACTGCTCGCCGTCGTTCAACTGGAAGAAGAACCTCGACGACGCGACGATTGCGAAGTTCCAGAAGGAACTCGGCGCGATGGGCTACAAGTTCCAGTTCATCACGCTGGCCGGCTTCCACAGCCTGAACTACTCGATGTTCAACCTCGCCTACGGCTATGCCCGCGAGCAAATGAAGGCCTTCGTCGAACTGCAGGAAAACGAGTTCGCCGCAGCCGAGCGCGGCTTCACCGCGGTCAAGCATCAGCGCGAGGTCGGCACCGGCTACTTCGACGCTGTTACGACAACGATCGAACGCGATGCCTCAACCGCGGCACTGAAGGGCTCGACCGAGGATGAGCAGTTCTTTGATAAGAAGGACCACTGAACCCCTGGGAGCCACCCGGTCACAGAAGCCAACTGTGTAGAAGGTCCAAGAAGCCACTTCCCGGGTCTATGACCCGGGGGCTAGCGCCGCATCGCGTGGGGGGACGCAGCGGCGCTCTTTTTTTGCACGTACAGAACGCCGTGGCGGCGCCCCCGCGAATGCTATGCGACGGCGCCGCATCAAGCGGCGAGGGTGTTACTTGCCCGTCTGTCCGGTATCCCAGCAGGAATACTGGTTGCTCGTCCAACGCTTGAAGCGGTAGATGCGGCGGTCTGGCCCTTCATCCTGATACACGAGTTGATCCACATACGGCGTAGGCGCCTTCAACAGCCAGCGGTCGCCCTTGCGGGTGAGCGAATGCTTGCCGCCGTCCAGCTTCACAACGTCAGGCAGTGCGGCACAGGGGTCCGCCTTCTTTTCGTCCTTCTCGGCCGCCGCGAGCGCAGCACCGGACATCATCAAACAGGCTGCAGCCGTGGCTGCGATCAGGGATGAAACGCTTGCGTGGGTGATGCGCATTTGGCTCTCCTTGTCATTCACGTCGTCACACGAACAACACTTCTGCTGCCGTCACTATAGTCGCCGCGCGCAGGATCACCGGCGCGGCGCCCTTCACTACTTCGCGGTCGCCTTGAAGTCGCCTGCGAATACCTGAACCAGCTTGGCCGGGTCGAAATACTTGCGAATCGCAGCATTCACCTGCTCGAGCGTCACCGCGTTGAGGCGGTCTTCGCGCTGCCGCTCGAAGCTCATCGAACGCCCCAGATCGAGCTGCCCGGCGAGCAGGCCGGCCAAGCCACCGTCTTGAGTACGGCCGAGCGAGATCTGCTGCAGCAGCCCGGTGCGCGCCTCGTTCAGCTCTTCTTCGCTGACACCATCGCGTACGAAGCGCTGAAGCTCCTCGTCCAAGGCCGTGCGCAAACGCTGCAGGCCCTGCGGCGCGTAAATCGCGTAAAGCACGAGCCCGGTGTTCTCCTCACGGGCGTTGGCGCGCAGCGCCGATCCCGCACCGTAGCTCAGGCCCTCCTTCTGCCGCAAGCGATCTGCCAGCCGGCTCTTGAGACCCGCCCCACCGCCCAGGATCTGGTTGGCAAGCACCACGGCCGGGTAGTCGGCAGAGTCGTCGCGCAGCGGCATCGTCAATCCGCCGATGAAGAAGGCGTTCGCCTTGTCCGGCGTTTCGAGCGAGATCTCGGTCGGCTTCTTCTGGCGGAACGGCTGCGGCACGCGCGCGTAGGACTCGCCGGACTTCCACGAGCCCAACAGGCGGGTGAGCTGTGCCTTGGTTGCGGCCTCGTCAAAGTCCCCCACCAGCGCTGCCTGCGCGTTACTGGCGCCGTAGAAACGCCGATGGAAGGCCGACAGTGCCTTGGGTGTCACCGCCTTGATGTCGGCGATTTCTTCGTCCACCGTGCCAACGTAGCGCACATCGCCCTTGGGCCATGGGTTGTCGTAGCGGCCGATCGCACGCATCGCGACCGACTGCGGTTCCCGGCGACCACTCTCAAGCCCTGCGAGGGACTCGGTGCGGAGTTGCTCAAGCTCGGCAGCCGGGAACTCCGGCTTGCGCAGCACGCGCTCGAGCAGATCGAGGAAGGCAGCAAGCTTGTCACGGCGCGTCTCGAAACTGATCAAAACAGCGTTGCCGTCCTGCGCAGAAATGGACAACTGCGCCTTCATCGCGTCGAGCGCGTCCGCAATCTGCTGACGGCTCTGACCGCCAGCACCCCGCGTCAGCATCGCCGCAGTGAAGTCAGCAACGGTTTCCTGCCCCACCAAGGAACGTTCATTGCCCATACGCAGCACGATCTGGCCATGCACCGTGTTGCCGCGGGTGCGCTTGGGCAGCAGGGCGATCTTTGCGCCATTCGGCAACGCGCTGCGATGAACCCGCGCTTCGATGGTTTCCGGCGACGGATCGAAGGCCTCACCTGCTGCTTGGGCCTCCTTGCCTTGGTAGCCATCCAGCACGCCGGCGAGCGCGGGCGCCTCGGGCACGTCGACCCGCACCGGCTTGTCGGTCGGGATGAACTGGCCAAAAGTCCGGTTTGACGCCTTGAAGTAGGCGTTGGCAACCCGCTGCACATCGGCAAGCGTTGCCTGTTCAATACGGTCGCGCCCGAGGAAGAACAGTCGCCAGTCACCAAGCGCAATGGCTTCGGACAGGCCCACGCCGAAATGCGCCGGATCATTGAGCGTCTTCTCAAAGCCATTGAGCAGGGCAACGCGGGCGCGATCGAGTTCGGCCTGGGTGATCGGCTTGCGCGCGAGGTTCTCGACCACGTCGACGAGGATCTTGCGGGCTTCGCTGCGCGACTGCTGCTTCGTGAGTTGCACGAAGAAGGTCATGTAGCCCGGCTCGGCCAACTCGAAGTTCCAGGCGCTGACGCTCGCCGCCTTGCCTCGCTCCACCAGGGCCTTGTGCAAGCGGCCGCTCGGCGCATCACCGAGTATGTATGAGAGTAATGAGAGCGCCGCGGTATCCGGATGTGAGCCCGCCGGCACATGGTAGAGAGTGCCAACGAGCTGTATGTCACCCACCCGCGCCAGCGCGACTTCGCGCTCGCCGTCCTGCACCGGTTCGCGTGTCCAGGTCGGCGTCAGCTCCCGCGCAGGCCGCGCAATCGGCATGAAGTAGTTGGCGATCTTCTGCAGCGTGGCAGCGGCATCGAACTTGCCGGTCACGGTCAGCACCGCGTTGTCCGGTTGGTAGTAACGGCGGTAGAACGCCTGCAGATTCTCGATGCGCACGCCTTCGACGTCAGCACGCGCGCCAATCGTCGATTTGCCGTAGTTGTGCCACTGGTAGGCTGCGGCCGCCATCTTTTCCCACAGGATCTGGCCCGGATTGTTCTCGCCAGACTCCATTTCGTTGCGCACGACGGTCATCTCTGAATCGAGATCGGCCTTCGCAATGTAGGAATTGACCATGCGGTCCGCCTCCATACGCAAAGCCCAGTCTAGGTTGTCGTCCGAGGCCGTGAACGTCTCGTAGTAGTTCGTGCGATCGAACCACGTCGTGCCGTTCATCTGCATGCCACGGCGCTTGAACTCGGAGTCGATGGTGTTGCCGGGGAAATTCTTCGACCCCTTGAACATCAGGTGCTCAAGCAGGTGCGCCATGCCGGTCTCACCGTAGTGTTCATGCCGGGAGCCCACCAGATAGGTGATATTCACCGTGGTGCTGGGCTTGGTCTCGTCCGGCGCGAGCAAGACCCGCAGGCCGTTCGGCAAACGGTATTCGGTGATGCCCTCCACGCTGGTCACGCGCTGAATCCCTTGCGGAACGCTGACGGCAGCCGGTGCCGCATCGGCCCAACCGACTGCAGGTGTGATTACCAGCCAAAGCCCCAGCACAAGGGCCCGCGAAAAGCCGCTACGGACGTGCATGCATACTCCCAGATGGTTCGGCACCAAGTGCCACGAATGAACGACGGCCGCATCGCGGCCGCCTGTCTGGCTATGACCGGCCGCTCCCAAACGGGTTCGGCACGAAGTTCAGCTCACTTGCAGCGGATCACGAACTCGAATTCTTTCGCTGCCGTTTCGGCGTGCGATGCAAGCTCGTGGCCGGTCTGTCGGCAGAAGGCCTGGAAATCACGCACCGAGCCAGGGTCCGTGGCGACCACGCGCAGCGTCTCCCCGGTGTGCATTTCGGCAAGCGCCTTCTTCGCCCGCAGGATCGGCAAGGGGCAATTGAGCCCGCGCACATCCAGATCGCGATTAACGTCCATCCAAGACTCCCGAGACAGGTAAAGGCTGAAGTTTCATTCTAGCGCGCGGCACGCGCCGCCCCCGCGCACGTCATCGTTGCTGTTGCTTCTCCAGCTCACGACGCCGGTCTTGCAGCTCCGCCAAGCGCGCTTCGGCGGCGGCCTTCTCGTAGTAATCGCCGTCGCGCGCGCGAAGGCCGAGCGTGAGTTGTTCGATCGCGGAGTAGAGCGACCCACGCAGGACGTAGACCTCCGCCTGGGCACGATGTTGCGACAGGCGCTTGCCTTGCGCCGCACTCGCCTTGGCGAGGCGGCTGTAGAGCCGCTCGTCGGCGCTGTCGAAGCGGATCTGGTCATTCGCGAGCGCCGCTGCCTCGCGGGGTTTGCCGGCCGCCATCAGGGCATCAATCTCGCCGTAGACCAGCGCGCTGCTCTGCGGAAAACGCTGTCGCGCCGCCCGCAGGATGCGCACCGCATCCATGTTGGCGCCAGCGGCCCGGTGCACATCTGCATCAAGCAGATCGACCATGGCGCTGCTGAGGTCGAGCTTGCGCAAGGCAGCGACATCCTTCTGCGCATCGGCGACCTGGTTGAGCCGAAGGTGGGCGCGACCGCGTGCGTACCAATGGACGGCAGCGGCATTCACGCGTTGTGGTGGCTCGCCGGCAAAGCGCGTCAGGATGTCTTCCGGCACCTGCTCAAGGCTCTCGATCTTCGCCTTGACCAAGGAGAAGTCGATCGAATCGACCACTTGCCGATATGGCAGTTGCTGCACCCGGTTGGCCACATCACCGATCCGCTCGCTGGTCAGCGGGTGGGAGCGCAGGTAAGCAAACGAGCCGCTATCGAAGAGCCGCGTCGCGCGATCGAGACGCTCGAAAAAACTCACCATGCCGCGCGTGTCGAAACCCGCGGCGTCGAGCACCTGTAGGCCAATGCGATCCGCTTCGCGTTCGTAGTCGCGCGAATACGCCAGCTGCGCGCTCGCCATCGCCGCCTGCCCCGCCGAAAGCGCTGCACCTGCGGCATCGCCGCTCGAGCGGGAGGCAAGGATCGCCAGTACCAGCGAGGCGAGCATCATGTAACCCATGTTCTGCTGCTGCGCGACCATCCGCGCCATGTGGCGCTGCTGCACGTGCGAGATTTCGTGCGCCATCACCGAGGCCAGCTCGGATTCGGACTGCGCCGCGACGAACAGCCCGGTATGGAAGTACAGCACGCCGCCAAGGGTTGCCGCGGCGTTGATCGACTTGTCGTGCAGCACGAAGTAGCGGTACTGCTGGCTCGGCGTGGCGCTCACGGCGACTAGCCGCGAACCGATGCGCTCGAGGTAGTCCTCCAGCTCGGGATCGTCCACATAGCGCGCGTCACCGAAGCGGATCTCGCGCACGATCGCCGCGCCAATCTGGCGTTCCATCTGCGGCGAGATGTCGGCCTGCGCGGAATCACCCAGATCGGGCAAGCCGTCGGCCAGCACGCGCACGGAGAACAGGAAGGCGAGCAGGCCCGCCAGCAGTCGCTTTTTCATGAGGGTATGATACCGGGCGGCCTTCGCAGCCCTTGTGCCGGGGTACAGAAGGTAACAAATCTTCCTCTTCCGGTCGCCCGACATCGTCACTCGCCCGCCCACCATGCCCGACAGCCCCGACTCTCCGCTCACCCACTTCAACGCGCGCGGTGAAGCGCATATGGTCGATATCGGCGCGAAGGGCGAAACCACCCGCGTAGCGCGGGTGCGCGGCCGAATCACGATGCAACCGGAAACACTCGCGCTGATCCTGCGCGGCGATGCGAAGAAAGGCGACGTGCTCGGCATCGCACGCATCGCGGGTATTCAGGCATCGAAGCGCACGGCCGAATTGATCCCGCTGTGCCATCCGATCCCGCTGACGCGTGTTGCGGTCGACCTGAAGCCCGACGTTGCCGCATCGGCGGTCGAAGTCGAAGTCACCGCAGAGACCGTTGGCCGCACCGGCGTCGAGATGGAAGCCCTGACCGCCGCCTCGGTTGCGCTGCTGACGATCTACGACATGTGCAAAGCGGTCGATCGCGGCATGCAGATCGAGGCGATCCGGCTCGTCGAAAAACTCGGCGGCAAGTCCGGTCACTGGCAAGCAGACTGAAGCACGCCCCCGCAAGCGGAACGACCAGAGACCATGAGCAAGGAAGTCGAACTCAAACTCGCGCTACCAGCGCAGGCGCTGCCCGCATTGCGCGCGCACCCGCTGATTGCCGACGCCCCGGTTGAAGGCGCCGACGGCGTGCTGCTCAACACCTACTTCGACACGCCCGGGCTTGAACTGCGATCGCGCAAGATTGCGGTTCGCTTGCGCAAGGATGGCGAGCGCTGGCTGCAGACGGTGAAATGCGCTGCCGCGTCACTGGGCGGCCTCGCCAGCCGACCCGAGTGGGAACACCCCTACCGCGACGAGCGCTTTGACTTCAGCGTTGTCGACATCCCGGATGTGCGGACCGAACTAGAAAGCGTCCGTAGCCGACTCGCGCCGGTGTTCACAACGACCTTTCACCGCCAGACACGGCGACTGACCCCCGCGCCCGGTATCGTGATCCTCGCGATGATCGACGAGGGCACGATTGAGGCTGGCGGCCGCAGCAGCCCGATCTGCGAACTCGAACTCGAACTGGTCAGCGGTGACGGCAAAGATCTCTATGCGCTCGCCTGCCGGCTCGCGGCCGACTTGCCTTTGCGCCCCGAAGACGCGAGCAAGGCGCAGCGCGGTTATGAGCTGTACCAGAACCTCAGGCCCGCCCCCCGGCGCGCCCGGCCGGTAGCGCTCAGCGCCAAGACCGAGGCACGCGAGGCGTTCCGGCAACTTGCCTACGAGCTACTCGCGATGTGGCAGACGAATGAGGCCCTAGCACTGCGCCTCGACGACCCCGAGTACGTGCATCAGGCCCGAGTGGCGCTACGCCGCTTGCGCACCTTGCTCGGGTTGTTCCGCCGCGCGCTGCCGAACACTCTGACGCAGGAGTGGCGGCCCCGCTTCGCCGCGCTCGCCAACGGCCTTGGCGCGGCGCGCGACGCCGACGTGGTGCTGGACACCCTGCTCGCGCCGATCACGACACAAGGCCCCGTCGGCGGCGACATGCAACGCCTCGTCGCCGCGCTCGAGGCCCATCGGGATACCGAACGCGCGAGCCTGCGGCAGATCGAAGCCTCCGCCGAACGCGGCCGTGCGCAACTTGAATTCGCTGCGGTCTTGCATGCACTGAAACCGGACGCCGACGAGTTGGTCGGCAGCGTTGCACGTCGCGCCATGAAACGGGTGCGGCGTGACGCGCGCACCAGCCTCGCTGAAGCGGTTGCCGGCGATGTGGCACAGCTCCATCGACTGCGCATCGTGCTCAAACGCTTGCGCTATGGCCTCGATTTCTTTGCCTCGCTGTGGCCGCAAAAAGTGCCGGAATACGCACGCGCGCTGGCGGAACTGCAAGAGAGCCTGGGCGCGATCAACGACGCAGCGATGGGCAATCGTCTGCTTGGCGAACTTGCCGGCAGCGACCCCGGGCTCGCCGCAGCGCGGGCATTCACCGCGGGTTGGCACGCACCACGCATCGCGCAGCTGCGCGCCCACGCGCTTGTCGATGCCGACGCCCTGCTCGGCAGCCCGGCCCCCTGGAAGAAAGGCAACGCAAAATGAGCGAGCCCGACACGCTGGACCTGCTGCTTTGGCGCCATGCCGAAGCGGAAGATGGCTACCCGGACGCACAGCGCAAGCTGACCGAGCGCGGTCAGCGCCAGGCCGAACGCATGGCGGCATGGCTCAAGACCCATGCCCCCGACAAGCTCAAGATCATTGTCAGCCCCGCAACCCGCACCCGGCAGACAGTGGCCCCGCTGGGTCGCGAGCATGAGATCAACGCCGATGTCGGCACCGAGGCAGGGCCCGAAGATCTGCTGCGCGCCGCGGGTTGGCCCGATGCACGTGGTGCAGTGTTGATCGTGGGGCACCAGCCAACGCTAGGCCAGGTCGCCGCTGAGCTTCTTGGCCAACCGGGTGGCGAACTTTCGTTCAAGAAAGGCGCGCTGTGGTGGTTCCGAGTGCGCGAGCGCTACGGCGTGCCAGAGACAGTGCTCCGCGCCGTGATCCCGGCCGAGTTGACCTGATCTGACCGACCCAAAACAAAAAGGGCGCACCGAAGTGCGCCCTTTTTGATGCTGTGAGCACGCTCAGTCGGTAGCGCGTGCAACGCGCCGCTGACGCACTGCGGCGGCCAGCGTTTCCAGCACGCCCAGGCTGTCTTCCCAGCCGATGCAGGCGTCCGTGATGCTCTTGCCGTATTCCAGCGGCTTGCCCGGCACCAGATCCTGACGACCATCCTTGATGTGCGATTCGACCATCACACCGACGATGCGGTCTTCACCGGCAGCCATCTGGCCGGCAACGTCCTGCGCCACAACGATCTGGCGCTCGTACTTCTTGCTGCTGTTGGCGTGCGAGAAGTCCACCATCACCTTGGCGGCCACGCTTGATGCGGCCAGTTCCTTGCACGCCGCGTCCACGCTGGCGGCGTCGTAGTTGGTGGTCTTGCCGCCGCGCAGGATGACGTGGCAGTCCTCGTTGCCTCCGGTCGACACGATGGCCGAATGACCGGCCTTCGTCACCGACAGGAAGTGGTGCGGCGCGGCAGCAGCCTTGATCGCATCCACCGCGATCTTGACGTTACCGTCGGTGCCGTTCTTGAACCCGACCGGGCACGACAGGCCCGAAGCCAGCTCGCGGTGCACCTGCGACTCGGTCGTACGCGCACCGATCGCGCCCCAGGAGATCAGGTCGGCGATGTATTGCGGCGTGATCATGTCGAGGAACTCGGTCGCGCAGGGCAGGCCCATCTCGTTGATCTCCCACAGCAACTCGCGGGCAATACGGATGCCATCGTTGATGCGGAAGCTGCCGTCGAGCATCGGGTCGTTGATCAGGCCCTTCCAGCCAACGGTGGTGCGCGGCTTCTCGAAGTACACCCGCATCACGACCAGCAGATCGTCTTTCAAACGATCAGCCTCGGCCTTGAGGCGGCGGGCGTAATCCTTGGCAGCCTCGGTATCGTGAATCGAGCACGGGCCGATCACGACGAGCAGGCGATCGTCCTGACCATGGAGAATGCGATGGATGCCGCTGCGCGCGTCATACGCCGTCTGCGCCGCCTGGGGCGTGGCCGGAAACTCGCGCAGAACATGGGATGGGGGCACCAGTTCCTTGATTTCTCGGATGCGGACGTCGTCGATGTGCAGGCGGGTTGAGGCGTTCATAATTTCCGGTTCCAGGTCAGACGGCCGGGAGATGGGGCGCAAGACCGCGCGCAATTTTTTTAACCACATCCCGAATTGAGCGCACGATTATAGCTCAACATTTTCCAGAACGCCGCAGCGCAGCATGACGGACGACACACCCTCCAAGCCGCCGAGCGTCCCGATACGCGGGCGCGGCGCGGCTTCGCGCCCCGACGGCCGCTTCGAACAATGGCAGCGCGCGGCTTTCGACGACGGCTGGACGGCGGAGGAAGAAGCCGCCCTGCCGAAGACGGAATTGATCGTCGACACGGCCAAGAGCGTGATCGTCGAGGCACGCTCGCCCGACATCCCGTTCGAGTTGTCGATCAACCCCTACCGCGGATGCGAACACGGCTGCAGCTACTGCTTCGCCCGCCCGACGCACAGCTACCTCGGCTACTCCGCCGGACTCGATTTCGAAACGAAGATTCTCTGGAAACCCGACGCACCCGAGGTGCTGCGGCGTGAACTGGCCCGCCCGCGCTACCAGTGCAGGCCCATCGCGCTCGGCATCAACACCGACGCCTGGCAGCCGATCGAACGCAAACTCGGCCTCACCCGTCGCCTGCTCGAAGTCCTTTGCGAAACCAGACACCCGGTCAGCATCGTGACAAAGGGTGCGCTGATCGAACGCGACGCAGATCTGCTCGCCGACATGGCGCGCGACAAGCTTGTGCATGTGATGTTCTCGATCACCACGCTCGACCGCGAACTTGCCCGCGTGATGGAGCCCCGCGCGGCTACGCCGGCCCGGCGCCTTGATGCGATGCGTACGCTGCATGAGGCGGGCGTGCCGGTCGGTGTGCTATTCGCACCGCTGATTCCTGCGCTGAACGATCATGAGATGGAAGCCGTGTTGCAGGCCAGCCAGGCAGCGGGCGCCACCAATGCGGGCTACGTGCTGCTGCGCCTACCACACGAATTAAAGACGCTCTTTCCGGAGTGGCTGCAACAGCACGTGCCGGGGCGTGCCGAGCATGTGCTCAGCGTATTGCGCCAGATGCACGGCGGGCAGATCTACGACAGCCGTTTCGGCCAGCGCATGAAAGGTAGCGGCGTTTTCGCCGAGCTGTATCGCAAGCGTTTCGCACTCGCGGTTGAGCGCCTCGGTTTGAACCAGACCCGCGACACACTAAACTGCGCAGGGTTTCGTCCCCCACGCACAGCCGGTCCGCAGGCCGATCTGTTCGACTAACCATTCCGGGTTCGCAGCCCGGACGCAGACCTTCGACAATCGCCATGCACCCAGCAAGCATCCGCCGACTCGCTTTGATTCTCCTGTGCCTGAGCTGCACCGCTTGCATGCCACGCATGTTCAACGAATTGCAGCGCAACGTGCGGGACCTCGAAGCACTATCCGGCCTTTACGGCGAGGTCAGCGGCGTTGCAGGCGACGCCGCGCCGGTGATCGTCGCCGCGCTGGCCGGTGCTGAGGGCGATGAGTCGGTACTCAACTACGCCGAAGCGGGGGCGAATGGGCGTTACCTGTTGCGCGTTCAGGCGGGCAAGACCTATCGACTGGTGGCGTTCGCCGACCGCAACCGCAACCGGCGCCTCGATGCCAGCGAGCCGTTCGGCGCCCTCGATCACGCCGTTACGGCGCAGGGTGGTCGGAGCGTGGGGCGCCTCGATTTTTCGCTGGACAGCGCAGCACCCTTATCGCCCGCCGAGCGCGCCGCGCTCGCTGGCCTGGCGGAGGTGAAGCGTCAGGAGTTGCAGATCGCACTCGGTGATCAGGTGGATCTGGACGATCCGGCGTTCTCACCGGACGGGGGCAAGAAGGGCTTGTGGGCACCGACCGACTTTCTCAGCGAAATAGGGGGCGGCGTTTACTTCCTGCAAGCCTTCGATCCGAAGAAGACACCAGTGCTGTTCGTACATGGCGCGGGCGGCAATCCGCGCGAGTTTGAATCACTCATCGCCGAACTCGATCGCAAGCGCTTTCAACCCTGGGTGTACTACTACCCCTCCGGGCTGCGCCTCGGCACCGTTGTGCAAATGCTGGATGGCATCGTGACCAGCCTGCGCCGCGAATACGGCTTCGAGCAGCTTGTCGTGACCGCTCACAGCATGGGCGGGCTTGTCTCGATGAGCTATCTGAAACGGCTTGCGGCGCGGGGCGACGAGCGTCAGGTGCCCCTGCTCGTCACACTCTCGACCCCGTGGCGTGGTCACGAAGCGGCCGAACTCGGTGTGAAGTACGCGCCGGTTGCGATCCCGTCATGGATCGATATGCAGGTCGATAGCGATTTTCAGCGTGCGCTCTTCAGCACCCCGATGCCTCCGACAACCCGCTTCGGCCTGTTCTTCGGCTATCACGGCGATTCTGGCGACGGCACGATCAGCCTCGCAAGCCAACTGCGCAGCGAGGCACAGACCGAGGCGCAACGCATGCTGGGCTTTGATGAGACGCACACCTCGATCCTGCATGCGAGCGCGGTGCGGCAGGCGTGGCGCAGCCTGGTGGAAACGGCTGCGCCCCAACACTAAGCCACCGTTGGTGGCGCATCCGCCCGATCAGACGCGAGCCGCGCGCGATCGCCGAGTGAGCCCAAGCATCGCGACGCCAAGCAGACTCAGCGCCAGTGCCGGCGGTTCGGGCACCACGGCGTCGTAGAGACCATCGGCAATCAACTCATGCCCGCGCGTGGTCGGGTGCTGCGCATCCCAGAACAGGTAACTGCTCCAGTCCGCCGGATTGGCGGCACAAGCGGTGTATAGGCAAGCATCGGCGACGTCGCCCAGGCCCTCGTCCGCCGCGTTCGCAACGAGCTTGCCAAGAAAGCCGTAGGTATCGAAGCGGATGACACGGCCCGGCGCCGCGATATCGACCGAATCCAGCACGCCGTTCAACGCGGTGTTGAACATGCCGCTCAGCGCCGCGGACTGCGCCGCAACGGTCGGGCCGGCAGCGCGCGCAGACGGCGTCAGCCCGAGATTCGGCATCCCGGCGACGAGCACATGCTGCGCACCGCCAAGGATCAATTGCTGCGTGATGGTGCCAAGGTTGGTAACAGCTTCCGCGATCGCGGCGCCCAGCGTGGCCGGGGTTGCCAGCGGGCTGCTTGCCGCGGCGGACAAGTCGTTTGCGCCCCCCCACACCACATACAGCGCGGTCGGGTCGATCGGCGTCGTGGACGCGTAGCGATCGACCTGGGTGCGCATGCCGGGCAGATCCGCCGCATCGATGATGCCCTTCAGGATCGGATCGCTCGTCAGCGCCGGATCATGCTTGGCAAGGTTATCGTAACCAGTCAGCGCGCCGCCGGTTGCATAGTCATGAACTTGCGAAGACGCGAGCCCCAGCCGGGAGGCGAGGTACTCCACGGCGACCTGCCCGTTGCTGAAGCGCCCCCCCGGGTAGACCGTCGCCGGCGGCAGGATGCCGCCCGTGGCTGCGGCGAAGTTTCCGTTGTCCGACAGCGAATCGCCGAACACCACCATCTGACTGAACAACGCCGAGGCGTGGGCGGGCATTGGCGCCGCCACGATAAGGGATGCTGCCGCGATCAAGGTCCGCAGCAGACCAGGTCTGCAAGTCATGACTCGTCTCCATCAACAAAGGGCCGCGGCTCAGGCTCGTTCAGCTGGTGGCTTCAGGGCTGCCGCAATGGAGAATGTAGACCTGCTACGACAGGCTTAAAGGCGACAGCGTCGTGTTTTCGCGACGCGCCGTGACGTGCTTATCGGATAATGCCGAATGCATTAATCGGAATGTAACGCGAGCGGCCGCCTCCGACTCTGCGGCCTGGTTTAGTTCACAGGGCGGGAGATCAGATCACCCAGTCGGGCACCCAACGACGCGGCTCACTGCCCGCTGCGTCAAATACCGTGACGCTCTTTGGCAACAGCCATACCGCATCGCCGCTCGACAAGCCGAGCTGCAGATGGCGCTCACGCGACAGCTCAACCTCGATCACTTCGGATTGATGAGTGAGCTCGACACGCACCGCCGGGCCGATCGCCTGCACATGCGCCACTTCGGCGGCAAGCGCCCCCGCCACGGCTTCGCGCAGGATCTCGATATCGTGCGGGCGCACGAAGGCGGTTGCCTGCGAATTCGAATCGCGCGCCACCTCGGCCCAGGGGCCATGCAGGCGGCTATGGAAGACGTTCACGTTGCCAAGAAACTGGTAGACGAAGGGCGTCGCAGGATTCGAGTAAACCTCGTCCGGCGAGCCCACCTGTTCGATTCGCCCCTGGTTCATGACGACCACGCGATCGGCGACTTCCAGCGCTTCTTCCTGATCGTGCGTAACGAACACGCTGGAGATGTGCATTTCGTCGTGCAAACGGCGCAGCCAGCGGCGCAACTCCTTGCGTACCTGCGTATCAAGTGCGCCAAAGGGCTCGTCGAGCAGCAGCACGCGCGGCTCTACCGCCAGCGCACGTGCCAGTGCGATGCGCTGACGCTGACCGCCAGACAATTGACTGGGGTAGCGCTCGGCAAGCCAGTCAAGCTGCACCAGCTTGAGCAGATCGATCACTTTCTCGCGGATCTTCGCTTCCGAGGGGCGCTCACTGCGCGGCTTCACACGCAGGCCGAAGGCGACGTTCTCGAACACCGTCATATGACGGAACAGCGCGTAGTGCTGGAACACGAAGCCGACCTGCCGCTCGCGCGTATGCAGGTGCGTGGCTTCCTCACCCGAAAAGGCGATCTGGCCCGAATCGGCGACCTCCATACCGGCGATGATGCGCAGCAACGTGGTCTTGCCGCAGCCCGACGGCCCCAGCAGCGCCACCAGTTCCCCGGTGGGGATCTCTAGCGAGATGTTGTCGAGCGCTACAAAGCTGCCGAAGCGCTTGCCGATGTTGCGAATGCCGATACTCATGAGGGGTTCCCGTTGATGCGCAGGTCGCTGGCGGCGGCGCCGCGCTCCGGAGGCAATGCCGCCGACAGCACTTCTGTTTCGCGTCGCATGCGCCACTCGACGAAGGTCTTGGCCGCAAGGGTGACGAGTGCCAACAGGGCAAGGATGCTCGCCGCCGCAAACGCACCGATTGCGTTGTATTCGTTGTAGAGAATCTCGACGTGCAGCGGCAGCGTGTTCGTCTCGCCACGGATATGGCCAGACACCACACTCACCGCGCCAAACTCGCCCATCGCCCGCGCGTTGGCGAGAATCACGCCGTACAGCAAGCCCCATTTGATGTTGGGCAGCGTCACGCGCCAGAACATCTGCCAGCCGGAAGCGCCGAGCGACACCGCGGCCTCCTCCTCGTCGCGCCCCTGTGCCTGCATCAGCGGGATCAGCTCGCGCGCGATGTAGGGCACGCTGATGAAGAGCGTGGCGATCACCATGCCGGGTACGGCGAAGATGATCTTGATGTCGTGCGCAGCAAGCCACGGCCCAAACCAACCCTGCGCACCGAAGATCAGGATGAACAGCAAGCCCGCGACCACCGGGCTCACCGCGAAAGGCAAGTCGATCAGGGTCGTGAGCAGGCTCTTGCCACGGAAGTCGAACTTCGCGATCGCCCAGGCCGCGGCAACACCAAACGCAATGTTCAGCGGTAGCACCATCAGCGCGATCAGGATCGTCAGCTTTGCCGCCTTAAGGGTATCCGGCTCCTTCAAGGCTTCAAGGTAGGCGCCCCAGCCCTTGGCCAGCGCCTCGCTGAACACCGCCGCAAGCGGTAGCACGAGGAACAGGAACAGGAAAGCGAAGGCCAGGCCGCACAGCAGCCAGCGCACACAGCGCGATTCGGTGTTCGCGATTCTGCCGCTCATGCTGCGGCCCCTTCGATACGCGCACCCGGCGCCGCCGCTTCCACGGGCGTACGCCCGGTGTGCCGGTTTGCGGCCCACCACTGCAGCAGGTTGATCGACAGCAACAGCACAAACGAGATCACCAACATCACCACCGCCAGCACCGTCGCGCCGACGAGGTCGTACTGTTCGAGCTTGGAGATGATCAACAGCGGCGTGATCTCGGAGACCATCGGCATGTTGCCGGCGATGAAGATCACCGAGCCGTACTCGCCAACGGCACGCGAAAACGCCAACGCAAACCCGGTCAGCCAGGCAGGAAAAAGCTGGGGCAGCACCACGCGCCACAGCGTCTGCGCGCGACTTGCACCCAGCGTCGCGGCTGCCTCCTCGATCTCGGGCTCGATGTCCTCGATCACCGGTTGCAGCGTACGTACGACGAAGGGCAGCGTCACAAAGGTCAGCGCCACCATGATGCCCAGCGGTGTAAAGGCCACCTTGATACCGAACGGTTCGATCAGGCGGCCAATCCACCCGTTGCCCGCGTACAGGGTGGTCAGCGTGATACCGGCCACCGCTGTCGGCAGCGCGAAAGGAAGGTCCACCAGCGCGTCGACAAAGCGCTTGCCGTGAAAGGGATAGCGCACCAGCACCCAAGCCACGATCAGCCCGAACACGGCGTTGATCAGTGCCGCAACGAGCGATGCGCCGAAGGTCACACGATAGGCCGCAAGGGCGCGTTCGTTGGTCGCCACGGCCCAGAAGTCGGCCGGGCTCAGCGCGCTGCTCTTGGCGATCAGGGCACCCAGCGGTATCAGCACCAGCAGCGATAGATAGGTGATGGCGTAGCCGAGCGAGAGCCGAAAGCCCGGCAAAACATTGTGAGCGAGTCTGCTGGTCATGAAGCGCCTTGGGGCCGCTGGTAGCGGCCCCGCGTCAGGTTATTTGTTGACGTACAGCTGGTCGAAGCTGCCGCCGTCCTTGAAGTGCGTCGCCGCCGCCTTGCTCCAGCCACCAAAGACCTCATCCACCGTGAAGGTCTTGATCGCCGGAAACTGCGCCGCGTACTTCTTCAGCACCGCCGGGTCGCGCGGGCGCAGGTAGTTCTGTGCGGCATTCTCCTGGCCTGCAGGCGACCAGAGGTATTCGAGGTAAGCCTGCGCCTGCTTGCGCGTGTTGCGCTTGTCCACGGTCTTCTCGACCAGCGCAACCGGGAACTCCGCGAGGATCGATTCACTCGGGTACACCACCTCGAACTCGCCACGGCCGAATTCGCGGGCAATCAGCTCGGCTTCGGATTCGAACGTGATCAGCACGTCGCCGAGCTTGCGCTGCATGAAGGTCGTCGTCGCATCGCGACCGCCCGATGCAAACAGCGGCGCATTGCGCAGCAGCGCCGCCACGAAGCCTTTCGCACTCGCCTCGGTGGCACCCGGCTGGCGTTGCGCCCAACCCCAGGCCGCGAGGTAGCTGTAGCGGCCATTCCCGGTGTTCTTCGGGTGCGGCAGGATCACGCTGATGCCGCTCTTGGCCAGGTCGGGCCAGTTACGCAACTGCTTCGGGTTGCCCTTGCGCACGATGAACACCATCGTCGAGGTGTAAGGCGAGGCGTTGTTCGGGAACTTCTTGGCCCAGTCGGCCGCTACCAGCCCCTTGTCGGCGAGGAACTGGATGTCGGTGGCCTGATTCATCGTCACGACGTCGGCTTCCAACCCGTCGGCCACGGCGCGCACCTGCTTCGTCGAGCCCGAGTGGGACTGCTTGAGCTCCAACACTTCGCCGGTCTTGGTTTTCCACGCTGCGGCGAAGAGCGGGTTGTAGTCCTTGTAGAAATCGCGGGCCACGTCGTAGGACACGTTCAGCAGCGAAGTCTGCGCCTGGGCCCCGAATGCGGCCAGCGCGAGCGCGGCAGCGAAAAGCGTGCGTTTCATTGTTGGAATCGTCCAGCGATGCAATGCCCGCATTTTCCGCGAACGCTTTAGATCAACAAACCACGAAAACTGTATTTCAAAAGAGGAAATTCGAATAACGAGCGCCGCACCACCGCAGCGCGCGTGGCACGGCAGCCAGGAACGGGCTCAGGCGAGGTGACCGCAAAAGCTGTCGAGGAGTTCGCGCTCGCGTTCGGCGAGATTGGCAGCTTGCGTGGTCGCCTTCAGGTCCTCCTTGGTGGCAAGCGCCTGATCCAGGAACGCCCACTGCTGGCGTGCGAGTTGAAGATCGCCCTTCGCTGTGTCCGGCAAGCCAGTGTCCGCGTTGAGCGAATCAAGGCGGGCGGAAAACGTCTTGCGCATCTGATCCAGTTGCAGCGACGCGTCGGGCGCTGCCTGACTCCACTGGCGCATCAGCGCGATGCGGGCCATGCGCTGGGTCAGCATGCGTGCCTCGCTCGCATCCGCAACGCGACGCGCTTCGTCACCCGCCTGCGCCTTGGCAAGTTGATTGACGAGCTTCATGCCCTGCTCACCCAGGTCCTGCGCCAGCGACGCAACACGGCGCACGCCTTCCGGCGCGGGTTTCGCTCCCCAGGCCATGCGGTACACCCGCCAGCGCTGTTCGATCAGCAGCATCTGCTCACCATGCACGCTGCGTCCGAGGGCGGCGAACAGCTGATCGAACGCGCGGGTCGAATCCTGCAGATGCAGGCCGGCGCGCTGAACGTCGATACCCACGCCCATCTGCATCCAGTACTTGCCGATCCGCTCGGCATGCATCGCGAGTTGCCCCGCCTGGTTGATCAACACGCGTGGCGACACCTGCGGCGCGGCCTTCTTCACCGCAGCGGCGAGCGGGCCCGAGACCAGCGAGGCAAAGCCCAGCAGCACAAGCTCACGTCTACGCATCAAAGCCTCCTTACGCGGTACCGCCAACCGTCAGGCCATCGAGCCGGATCGTCGGCTGGCCGACGCCGACCGGGACGCTCTGCCCTTCCTTGCCGCAGGTGCCGACGCCCGGATCCAGCGCAAGGTCATTCCCGATCATTGAAACCCGTGTCAGCGCGTCAGGGCCGTTGCCGATCAGCGTCGCCCCTTTCACCGGATAGGCCAGTTTGCCGTTCTCGATCATCCACGCCTCGGCAGCAGAGAAGACGAACTTGCCTGAGGTGATGTCGACCTGCCCGCCACCGAAATTGACCGCGTAGAGGCCGCGCTCGACCGACGCGATGATCTCCTGCGGATCATGCTGGCCGGCCAGCATGATGGTGTTGGTCATACGCGGCAACGGCAGGTGCGAAAACGATTCGCGGCGACCATTGCCGGTGGGTGCCACGCCCATCAGCCGCGCGTTGGTCATGTCCTGCATGTAGCCGGTGAGGATGCCATCCTCGATCAGTACGGTGCGTTGCGTGGGATTGCCTTCGTCGTCGACCGTCAGCGATCCGCGACGGCCCGGCAGGGTGCCGTCATCCACCACGGTGACGCCCTTCGCGGCGACGCGTTCACCAATGCGGCCAGCAAAGGCCGAGCTGCCCTTGCGGTTGAAGTCGCCCTCGAGGCCATGGCCGATCGCCTCGTGCAGCAGGATGCCTGGCCAGCCGTTGCCCAGCACCACCGTCATCATGCCGGCCGGCGCGGGCCGTGCGGCAAGGTTGGTACTGGCTTGGTGCACCGCTTTCTGCGCGAAATCGCGCAGCACTTCGTCGGTAAAGGCGGCGTAATCGTGACGGCCGCCGCCGCCGGCCGAACCCTGCTCACGGCGCCCGCCCTCTTCCATGATCACCACCACCGACAGACGGGACAGCGGCCGCACATCGGCCGCCATGTGGCCATCAGCGCGCGCCACCATGACCACTTCCCAGGTTGCCGCGAGCGAGGCCATCACCTGAGTCACGCGCGGGTCGAGGCCACGAGCGATCTGCTCGATGCGTTCGAGCAGGCGCACCTTCTCGGCATCCGGCAGCGAACCGATCGGATCGTGCGCCGGGTACAGCGCAGGCCGCTGTTTTGCGGCGCGCACCGGCACCACGGCGGTTGCACCCGCCGCAGCGATCGCGCGCGTGGTCTTCGCCGCCGCTTCCAGTGCTGCGGCGCTGATGTCGTCCGAATAGGCGAAGGCGGTCTTCTCGCCGCTCACCGCACGCACGCCAACCCCTTGCTCGATGTTGAAGGAGCCGGACTTGACGATGCCCTCCTCCAGGCTCCAGCCCTCGGCGCGCTGGTATTGGAAGTACAGGTCGGCATAGTCGAGGCGATGTGCCATCAGCGTGCCAAAGCATCGCTCGATCGAAGCCAGGTTCAAGCGCCCCGGTGCCAGCAGCAGGCGCTCGGCGGTGTCCATTGCGCGCTCGGTTGTCGTAGTCGTCATGTTGTTCCAGTCAAAGTCGGCGGTGCTGCAGGGCCGGCAGGCTCTCGCGCAGCGTGCGCTGATGTTCGGTGTCGATGTCGCCCAGCACCACGCCGGCGCCGCGTGGCAGGTGCGCCAGCACCGTGCCCCAAGGGTCGATCAGCATGCTGTCGCCCCAGGTGCGACGGCCGCCAGGGTGCTCACCCCCTTGCGCGCTCGCCAGCACGTAGCAGAGGTTTTCAACGGCCCGTGCGCGCAGCAACACTTCCCAGTGCGCGCGGCCAGTGGTTTCGGTGAATGCAGCGGGCAGCACGATCAGTGCCAGATCGCCCATTGCACGGAAGAGTTCAGGGAATCGCAGGTCGTAGCAGACCGAGAGCCCGACGCGGCCAAACGGGGCATCGAAGGTGACGACCTCGGCGCCAGCCTCAATCGTGCGCGACTCATCATAGGCTTCCGCACCCTTGCGGAAGCCGAACAGATGCAGCTTGTCGTAACGCGCGACGCGGTGTCCGGTGTCGTCGTACACCAGGATCGCGTTACGCACCTTGTCGTCCGCTTCAGCGGTGAGCGGGATCGTGCCGCCGACGAGCCACACCCGATGCCGTACGGCGGTCTCGGCCAGAAAGCGTTGCAACGGGCCATCGCCATCGGGCTCGCGCAGCGCGAGCTTGGCCGTTTCGTCCGGCGAGATCAGCGCAAAGTACTCGGGCAACACCACCAGCTGCGCCCCACCCGCAGCAGCGTCGGCAATCAGCCGCTCGGCCTCCTGCAGGTTTGCCGCAACGTCGGGGCCCGACACCATTTGCACCGCGGCCACACGGTATGCCTTGCTCACTGCTCACCTCCGTTGTTGTCCGAATGTGCGGCGCCGCCCGAGAGCTTGCGCACCCGCGGTTCGTCCCAGCTGCCGTCCACGGCGTACTCGTAGGTAAAGATCTTCTCGATCGGGTCGCGCAAGACCTTCTGCGCAAGATACGCCACCAGGCCGACCGCCGGGTTGAGCGTGCCGATCGCCGGCCCCAGCGCCGCCCCGAGCGCAACGGTTTCCGACAGCGTTGGCTGTACCTGAACCTGCAGCCGCTGGGTCTCCGCGCTCAGGTCCACACTACCGCGCATCGACACCTGCGCCGCGGGCCCGCGGATCGAGAGGTCTTCGGTCCGCATCACCCCATGGCTGATTTTCATGCTACCGGAAACGCTGTCGAAGGCGAATCCTTCGGAAAACACGTCGCGGAAGTCCAGCGTGGCGCGGCGCGGCAGCGCCTGCAGGCTGAACACGCCGAGCAGGCGCCCCATGCCTGGATCGATCTTGCTGAACTGACCCGATGAGGCCTTGATATCGAAGCCGCCGGACAGCGAGGCGAGCTGCGGTGCCTCCGGCGCCCCTTGCCAGTCGAGGAAGCCTTTGGCGCTCACCTCACCCCGGCGCAGCAAGCCCGCATGGCCCAGCCGGCCCAGCAATGCGCCGGCATCGTGTGCATCCAGTTCGAAGCGCACCCGCGTATGCCCATCGATGTAGGCACCGGTCATCGCCACCTTGCCGTCGTCGTTGCTCAACAGCAGTTCATCGAGCAACCAATCGTTCCCATCCGGCGTGCCGCGGAGGGTCAGCGCGCCCAGTTCGCGGGCGGCATGCGCAAACGACGCCACCTTGATGTCCAGCCGCGGCATCTGCCGCTCGCCACCGTTCACCTGCTCAACCAGCGGCAATGTGCGGCGCTGCGCGGGCAACAGCGCAAGGCGAGATAGCCGCCCCTGCACACGCCCTGCACCCGCCATGTCGATAGAAACGTCGCCTTCGGCTGCCGGGCCCTTCAACTGCCCCTGCCACAGCGTACCGGTACGCTGGGCAGTGAAGCCCTGATCGTGGAAGCGCAGACCCTTGAGCACCAGATCGCCGGCACGCACGTCGATGCTGTCGAAAGGCGGCGCACCCTCGTCATAGCCAGAACGCCCGATCGCGCTGCGCCACGCGTCGAGGTCAAGGCGATCGAGTCGCGCACGCAGCGCCAGCCCGTGCGCCGGAAGGCTGGCCTCGGCGCCGCCAAGTGCCAGCACACCTTGCTCGATCTGCAAACCCTCGGGGCGATCGAAGAGTTCGAACCTGACCCGCGCACGCCCGGCCAATCCGCCCTCCACCTGCTGCCGACCCTGCTGCCCGCTACCCGACCAGCGCCAGTCCAGATGCATCGGCTGCACCTGGCTGGCGGGTTTGTTGAACGGTTCGGGCAGGCTGGATGCCACGCCGAGCAAGCTGGTGTCGAGCGCAAGGCTGACATCGTGTTCGCGCGTTACGACGCGCGCCGTGACCGGCGTTTCCCCCGCGAGGTGATCCCATACCGGCGAAGGGAACTGACTCGCCAGATGCCGCACCGCGACGCTGCCGCGCGCCTCGATCTCGATGGCGCCATCGCGCCGGGTATCACCGCGCACCTTGACCGGTGTGCCGAGGAACAAGCCGCTCGCCTCGGGAATCGCGAAGCGCGACTCGGTGAAGCTGAAGCGCCCGCTGGCAGACGAGAGTTCCGGCAAGCCCGGCAGCAGACGCAGCCGGTTGTCGGCAAACCGGAATTCGCCCTCGGTCGTGGTCTTCACTGGATCGGCCAGGGGCACGGCGAGATGCAAACTCAGCGCACCATCGCCCACCGCCTCGACGCCGCGCGTGAAATAGCCGACGCTCGCGGCGATGGGGCTGGCGTTGAGAAACTGCAGAAACTCCCGCGTCGGGCCGGCGGCATGGCCATCCACCACCAGATGCCCCTGGTTCAGGTCGGCGACCACCGCCTTCACCTTCGATACGTTTGCGCCGAACACCTTGCCGCGATCGGCGTCGATTTCCATCCGCGCGCGGTTGAAGTGCAGCGAGCCGTCGATGTCGTCGATTGCGGGCCAAGCCGGCGCGTAGGCAAGCCTTGAACCGCGCACACGCGCGTCGACGGTGAAGGCGCCCTTCGGATCGTCGGTAAACGGGAAATGCGCCAGATCGCCGCGCAACACCAGTCGCGCATCCTCGGCCACACCACCGGTGATCGCATCGCGCAGCCAGTGCCGCACGTCGGCGGCCACCACCAACGGCATGTAGCGCCACACGGCGCGGCCGTCGGCGCGGCTCAGCTGGGCGGTGATGTCGATCTCGCCGGGCCCGGTGCCGCGCGTGCGCCACACACCACTTGCGCTGCCCGCCGCATCGGCGTTGCTGAAGCGGCCATCGGTCAGGCGTACGCTGGCTTCGCCTTTGCGCAGCGTCCAGTCGCCAACAAAAGCGGCTTCGTCGATCGGGATCTCGCCTTGCTCGAACACCGCTGGCAGCGCGATCTCGCCCTTGGCGACGCTGAGGTCGTAGCGCCCGCCGCGCTCATTCGCTTCCAGCGAACCCGACCAACCGTCGCCGCCAGGCCAGAGGCCGTGTGGCGCAAGCCCGAGCCCCTTGAAGCGGGTGGCAACCCGATACTGCGCGGGCACGCCGTCTTCACCGGTCCAGGCAAGCTTGATCTGCTCGAACACGCCGTGCGGCGCGAGCACTTGCAAGCGGTCGCGCCACGCAGAAGGCAGCGGCAGGTGCGCGGCCATGGCAGCCAGGGCGCCCACATCCAGCTGGGTTGCAGAAAACTCGCCATGCGCCGGCTTGCCGCCTTCGGCCGCGCTGCGCTCCAGATGGAAGCTGGCCGGGGCAAGCGCCTGCCCCGCACCGGTATGAAGCGCCAATTCGCGCCCACCAATCAGCCAGGTGCCACCCCGCCGCGCCGCTTCGAGATGGCCGGTCAGGCGGCGCAGCGAGAGCGCGCCGAGCCGGTCGCCGAACAGCAGTTTTACATCACGCAACGCAAGCTCGCTGACGGCTGCGACCGGCGCCCCGGCCTCCAGCGTCAGCCACAGCCGCGTGCCGCCAACGCCGCTTGCCACATGCATCGGCCAGTCGAACCACGGGTGCCAGGCAGCGAAATCGGCACGATCGACGCTTGCATAGAGCTGGCCGGACCAATGGTCCGCCGTGCTGCCGCGCTCACCTTCCAGCCGACCGCGCAGGTCGATCGGCGAGGCCAGCGCTATCGGCGGCTGCGCCGTCAGGCCGAATCGGTGCTCGCGGCCATCGTTCTCAAGGCGCAGGTTCAGCTGCGTCATCGCCAGCGGGGGCGCACCGCGTTTCAGATCCACCCAGGTCAGCCGGGCCCCGCGAATCACGATGCTCGGCTGAGCGAAGACCCATTCGGTCAGCGCGTTGTGATCGGCCCCGCGAGTAGCAGGCAAGCCCTGCAAATGCACGGCGCCGTCGGTATCGCGCTGCAGGCTCAGCACCGGCCGATCGACGGTCAGCTGATGCAGGCGCACCGCGCCAACGAAGAGCGAACGCCACGACAAGGAAGCATCAACCGACGCGAGCCGAAGCGCTTCGGCGCCGTTGGCGTCGTGCAGCCGCAGGTCGTGCAGGCGCAGACGCGGGCGCAAGCCATCCCAATCGGCGTCGAGGCGTGCGAGCTTGACCGGCAGTCCAATCGCCAGTGACAGGCGCTGCTCGACCTGCGGGCGCCACTCACCTACGCGCGGCAGTACGGCATAGCGCAGGGCCAGCAGCGCAAGGCCAGCGATGAAGAAGGCCGCCACGGCCAGCCGCACGGCCACGCGCACCCATGGGGTCTGCGCGCCAGCCGGGGCATAGCGGGAAAGCTGAAAGCGGAAATACGAAGGCAGCATCAGGGGCGGCGAATACAATCGAGGTACAGACGCACCCCACTCTGGCCTGTTCCGCGCCGCCACACCGGCTCCGCTTCGAACAGGCTATTGCACCGATGCGAACCCGAATTCTATTGGAAACCCGACCCGAGGCCCCATGGAAACCGTCGGCACACTGACTGAACGGCTTACGCCTGCACTCGCCGCGAGCCGCTACCTGCAACGCGAGCTTGCCGCGCGCCCCTGGCTGGCGCCCTTGCTGGAGGCATCAATCGACGCACCGATGGGCGCCGAGGCGATGCGCGACTTCCTCGCCCGCGAGGCGCCCGACGAGGCGCAGCTCAAACGTGGCCTGCGCCGCCTGCGCACCTGGGTGATCTGCCACACCGCGGCGCGCGACCTGCTGGGCCTCGCCCCGCTCGCAGAAGTCACCGAGACGATGACGCGGCTCGCCGAGGTCTGCATCGCGCATGCGCACGACCAGCTCCACACCGGGCTCGCCGAGCGCCACGGCGCGCCGGCCTGCGCCGACGGCACGCCAATGCGCATGGTGATCATCGGCATGGGCAAGCTGGGCGGACGCGAGCTGAACGTATCGTCCGACATCGACCTGATCTTCGCCTACCCGGAAGACGGCGACACCACCGGCCCGCGGCCGTTGTCGCACTTCGACTTCTTCACCCGCCTCGGGCGCCAGATCATCGCTGCGATCGGCGAAGTCACCGAAGACGGCTTCGTGTTCCGTGTGGACATGCGCCTGCGCCCGAACGGTGACTCGGGCCCGCTGGTATCGAGCTTCGACGCGCTTGAGCACTACTTCATCGCACAAGGCCGTGAGTGGGAACGTTTTGCGTGGATCAAGGCACGCCCGCTGTGCGGTGAGCGGCTGGATGAGCTGGCCGACATCGTGCGCCCCTTCGTGTTCCGCAAGTACCTGGACTTCGGCGCAATCAACGCGATGCGCGCGCTGCATGCGCAGATCCGGGCGCAAGTCGCGCGGCGCGAAATGGCGACCAACATCAAGCTCGGGCCGGGCGGCATCCGCGAGATCGAATTCACTGCGCAGGTGTTCCAGATCATCCGCGGCGGCCGCGACGCAGGGCTGCAGATCAAGCCGACGATGCAGGTGCTCGAAGCGCTCGCCGACCGCGGCGTGCTCGACTATGGCGCCGTTACCGCGATGGGCGATGCCTATGTCTTCCTGCGCCGGCTCGAACACCGGCTGCAATACCTCGATGACGCACAGACGCACGACCTGCCGGCGACGCCGGAAGACCGCGCGCGCATCGCGATCGCCATGGGCTTTGCGGACGAAGCCGCCATGGCGGCGGAGCTGGAGCATCACCGTACAGTCGTCAGCGCCAGCTTCCAAGCCGCCTGCGGCGACCCGAACGAAGCCGACCACGCGCTCGATGAACTGTGGGATGCGACGATCACGCCGGAACATGTCGCGAACCGCTTCGAGGCGATGCAGTTCCGCAATCCGACCGCAGCGGCCGACCGCCTCGCGCAGATGCGCGAAGGCCACCGCTACCGCCAACTGCCGGAAAGCATCCGCGGCCGCGTCGACGCGCTGATCCCGCGCATCATCGAAGGCTGTGCTGCACAACCGAATCCGGACGACACGCTGGCGCGCATCCTCACGCTGCTCGATGCCATCAACCGCCGCGGTGCCTACCTCGCGCTACTGCAGCAGTACCCGCAAGCCCTGCGTCGCCTGATGGAGCTGATGTCCGCATCGAGCTGGGCGGCGGACTACCTGACCACGCACCCGATCTTGCTCGACGAACTGCTCGACGCACGTCAGCTGGAAGAAGCGCCGGACTGGCCTGCCTTCGCCCAGCACCTGCGCGAACAGCTTGACGCAGCCGAACCGGATATCGAACGGCAAATGGATCTGATGCGCGAGCAGCACCATGCGCAGGTATTCCGCATCCTGCACCAGGACATTGCCGGCAAATGGGAGGTGGAAGCGATCGGCGATCACCTCTCGGCGCTGGCCGATGTGGTGCTGGAGGAAACGCTGCGCCAGTGCTGGCGCAAGCTCAAGCAACGCCACCGCGAGACGCCGCGCTTTGCGGTGATCGGCTACGGCAAGCTGGGCGGCAAGGAGCTCGGCTATGCATCCGATCTGGACATCGTGTTCCTCTACGACGACGAAGATCCGTCCGCCTCCGAGAACTATGCCCGCCTCGCACAGCGCCTGCTGACCTGGCTATCTGCACGCACCTCAGCCGGCACCCTGTTCGACACCGACACCCGGCTGCGCCCCAACGGCGAATCGGGCCTGCTGGTCAGCGGCATCGATGCGTTCCGCAAGTACCAGGACGAATCGGCGTGGCTATGGGAACACCAGGCGCTGACACGCGCCCGTTTTGTCGCCGGCGATGCCGAAGTCGGTGCCAAGTTCGAACGCGCCCGCGAAGAACTGCTGCGCCGCCCGCGCGACCTCACGAAGCTGGCGGAAGAAGTGATCGCCATGCGGCGCAAGATGCTCGACCAACACGCAAGTCGCGACGCGAGCTTCAAGGTCAAGGACGACACCGGCGGCCTCATCGACTTCGAGTTCATCATCCAGTATCTCGTGCTGGGCCACGCCCACGCGCATCCGAAGCTGGTTGCCAACCTCGGCAACATCGCGCTCGCGCGGATCTCTGGGGAACTCGGTCTGGTCGACGCCGCCCATGCCAAAGCCGCGGCTGACGCCTATCGCACCCTGCGCCGCATGCAACACCGGCTGCGGCTCAACGGAGAGAAAGCACGGCTGCCGGAGGGCGCGGCCGAAGCCGAGCGTGAGGCAATCCGTACCTTGTGGATGGACGTATTCGGGCGGCCAGCCTGAGGCGTCACAGCGCGGGCGGCGCATTGCACGCCGCCCAAACAGCGCTTACTTCAGCTTCACGTAGCGGCCACGCAGCGCAACACCGGCCATCAGGCCGCCCGCATGGCATTCGAACTCGGTGTCGCTGACGAAGGGCTCTTTCTTGTAGTAGCTCTCGATGTCCACGACCGCGTCGGCGCCGAGTTTCTTCGCCTTCTCTTGCAGCTTGATCATCGCGGACAGGAAGGTCCAGTAACAGGCTTCCTCGTCGCTCTTGTTGAAGGCGTTGGTCTTGGTGTTGGCGACATCGTCACCGAGACTCTTGTCGACCTTGCCGTACTTCTGCTTGCCGAAATAGAACTTCACGCCGTCGTTCAGCTTGGCCTGCGCATCCGCGCGGTTCATCGCGTCCTGGATCGGCAGGTGCAGTTCGGTATCGCGTGCGCAGACCGGCGCGGCAAGGCTCACGGCCATCGCGGCCAGCAACAGTTGTCGTTTCATCGTTTTCCTTTCCATGCGGGAAGCCGTGCTCCCCTTGTTCCAGATTCTTGCGCGCACGCCGAGGCAAACTGCAAATGGCATACCGCAGCCCGGCAAGCTTATACGTCCCTGCCCGTCGATGTGGCGCGGCAATCTTTCGCACTGTGTCGCGAGTGCACAGCGATTCAGGTGGCGTCGAGGGCGAACAAAATCCAATCCGATCGCCTCGCATCGCTATCTACCCAACCCGCCAGCACCGACTCGACGCCGTCCAATGCCCAGTGGTCCGCCAACCGTGCGGCAAAGTCCCAGAAATCGTCGTCGGCCAGCATGCAGGTTGTTCGGATGATCTGTGGCCACTGCGCCGCCATCACCGACAAGCTGATCGCGGGCTGCGATTGCATGAAACCAAACGGCATCGTGGGTGCGCCATCAAGTACATCGTTCAGCACGCCGAGCGTCTCGTTCACCGGCCCCAACGCACTCCCCAGGATCAAGCCGACCGGACCCGCGGGCACTTCAATCGACAACGCGCCGGCCAGCGCAAGTTCAGTCCAGCCCCCCAAGCGGCGCGGCACGGCCCCAAGCCGGGCCCGCAGACAGGCGCGAGCACCTGCCTCGTCGAAGGTATTGCGGCTTTGTTGGACGACGCGACTCATACCCGGTGCTCCAGCACGCCAGCCCATACCTGACCGCCAAAACCCATCGCCAGCACGAGCGCCGGACGACCGTCCCAGCGCCGCGCCGTGGTAGATGGCGCGATGCCCAGAGCAGGGTCCGCGGCGTCAAAGCCCAACGTTGCCGGCATCCAGCCTTGGTCAAGGCAAGCCGTCAGCAACGCAATCTCTGCCGGGCCACTAGCGCCAAGGGTGTGGCCTATCAGGCCTTTGAACGACACACAGGGCGGCACCTCGTCAAACACGGCCCGCAAGCCGGCTGCCTCAGCGGATTCGGTCATCGGACTGCCCGCGCCATGCAGCTTGACGACACCAATATCAGCCGGGGCTCGGCCGGCGCGGCGCAGCGCCAGGCGAATCGCAGCTGCCACCGGTTCACCCGATGCATCGGCCGACGTTGGCCCGCTTCGGTCCAGCGCCGAGCCGCTCCCGCTCAGATGCCAGCCGGCGCCGTCGCGTGCATCGCAATCCAGTACGCCAATCGCCTCGCCGAGCATCAAGCCATCACGCTGTCGATCGAATGGCTTGCAGGGCGTCGACGAGAGTAGCTGCATGGCGGCGAAGCCCTGCCGCGTGAACGCATTGTCCAGTTCCAGTCCGATTACGCGCACCTGCCGGGCACGACCTGTAGCCAGCTCCACCTGCGCGGCATCGAGCGCGGCAAGGCCCGACACGCAAGCCACAGAAAAGCAACGCGGCGAAGCACTGATGCCCAGGCGATGGGCTATGCCCGCCGCGAAAGTCGGCGGCGACCCGGCCAGCACACCAACGCGCTCGGCGCGCTCGGCGCCCCCAATCTGCCAGGACGAGGAACCGATATTGAGCAAAGCGTCCGCCGGCGCCGGCAACGCCTGGGCAAGCAGATCCAGGGCACCGTGAAGGCGATGCCCCCACTCACCTGCCAGCGGCATCGCTGCAAACGGGCGCCCTTCGCGCGACGCCAGCGCGCGTTCGCCCTCCAATGCGCAGTGCACCGCGTCGGCGAGACTCAAGCCTGCTGCCGAAACGAGCGCCCGGGCGGTGATCCTCATGTCAGGCGCGGAGCCTTGTCCTGCAGGTAGTCGGCAAGCGATGCCACACTCGCGAGAATGCGCCGAGTCTCCTTGCTATCGGTCAGCCGAACCCCATAGCGCTTCTGCAGCGCCATCGAAAGCTGCAGCGCATCGAGCGAATCGAGCGCCAGGCGCGCCTGCGGGCCGAAGATCGGTTCATCATCGCTCAAGGCTTCCGGCGGCAAGTCCTTCTCGCAGGTGTCGACGATCAGGCGCTTGAGCGCCACGGTCAGTTCATTCGTGCTCATGGTTGTGTTCAGGCTGTCGCGCGCGAACGTTGCAGCGCCCACGCAGCGAGAATCAAACAGGCTGCACCGAAGCCCAGCAAGGCAAGCATCGGCAGTGCGAGATCGGCGAGCGGCGCATCGCGCAACAACACCGCATGAAAAGCATCCAGCGCCCAGGCCATCGGCGAGACTTGCGTGAGGGGCTGCATCGCGGCGGGCATGATGAAGCGTGGCACCATCACGCCGCCGATCGCGGCCATCAGGATGTTACCCACGCCGCCGATGACCGTGGCCTGCTCAGAGGTACGGGCGATCGACGCGACGAGGAAGGCCCAACCGATCGCAGCCGCCGACACTGAGACCGACACCAGCGCCAGCGCCGCCAGCCCACCCGCTCCCGGCAACTGCAGGGCCTCGCCGCCAAGCGCAGGCACCAGGCTGGCCCCAACCGCGAACATCAGACACGCCTGCAGCAGATTGAGCAGCACGAAAGGTGGCAATTTGCCGGCGATCAGCAAGGCCGGTGACGCCCCCATCGCACGAAGGCGCAGCAGGGTGCCGAACTGCCGCTCGGCGATGAAGACCGGTGCGAGCGGAATCACGACGAAGAACAGGCCAAAGATCAGCCATGCCGGCACGCTCTGCTGCACCGCGCTCGGCTTCAGGCTGCGGCCGTCGGCGCGCTGCATCAAGGGCAGTGCCACGGAATCCATCGGCACCGGCAACGGCACCCCCATCAGCGCCTGCACACGGCGCGACATCTCGCTCGCCTGCACCTGGCCGAGCACGGCGGCCACCTGCTGACGCATCGCCTGCTGCGCCACCACAGCCACCGCCGGATCTACCAGAATCTGAACCTTCGCCGCTGCCGCACCGGGCTCGGGGCCCAGGATCGCGGTACCGACACCAGCTTGCAGCACAACCGCGAACGCCGCGTCGCCCCGCCCCACGGCGCGCCGCGCATCCGCCAGCGACACCTCGCGGGCCTCATCAAACCCGGACACCGAACGCCGCATGGCGGCCACCAAGGCGCGCGCAGCGGGGCTCTCGTCCTGCTGCACCAGCACGCTGCGCGGCTTGAGCGCTGCCGGATCAAATGCGTCGCGCAAGGCGAAGGACATGATCAGGATGAACACTGCCGGCATCACGAAGAGCGCCGCCAGCGCATGGGGATCGCGCAGCAGCGCAAGCGCCTCCTTGCGCCACAGGGCGAGCAGGCGGACTAACAAACGGCTCATGCGTCGTCCCTCAGCGCGCGCTGGGTCAGTTGGAGGAACACATCCTCCAGCGTGGCGCGGCCACACTGCACGCTGCGCAGCGGCACGTTGTGGCGACGCAGCGCGTCAAGCACGCCGCCGAGTTCCTCGGGGGCGCCGAGCGTCAGCGACCAGGTTTGCGGGCCGATCACGTTGAGGGCATAGCGCACTTGCCATTCCTGCGCCAGCGGCGCCGGCAGTGGGCCGCCAAGCGCAATGCGAGCGTGCGTGCCCGCCTTCGCGCATACGGAATCCAGTGTGCCTTCGGCCAAGACGCGCCCGTGGTCGAGAATCGCGACGCGATCCGCGACCGCTTCGATTTCTTCCATGTAGTGGCTGGTGTAAATCACGCCCCGCCCCTCGTTGCGCAATGCGCGCACCGTGTCGAGCAGGAAAGCGCGCGATTGCGGGTCGACGCCGGCGGTCGGCTCGTCAAGCAGCAAGACAGCCGGATCGCCCAGCAGCCCGAGCGCGAGGTTCAAACGCCGCTTCATGCCGCCCGAGAGCGTCCGTGCAGGCCGGTCGACAAACGCTGCAAGCTGGCCGTAGGCGATCGCACGTTCGACGCGTGCGGCGCATTCGGCGCCACGCAACCCGAGCACGCCAGCAAACACCGCGAGGTTTTCGCGCGCGCTGAGCATCGGGTAGAAAGCGAAATCCTGCGGCACCCAGGCGACGCGACCGGCAGAGTCCAATGCCGCGTCACGTCGCACGCACCCCGTGGTCGGCATGATCACGCCCGCCAGCAGAGCGATCAGGGTCGATTTGCCCGCGCCGTTCGGCCCGAGCAGCCCGAGCACCTCGCCAGCGGATATGCGCAGCGACACCGAATCGAGCGCCACGCTGGCGGCCTTCGGATAGCGAAAGCTGAGCGCCTCGGCGGCGAGTATCACAGGCTGCGCTCCAGCGCCTGAAAGAACGCCTTCTCCCGATGGCCCATCGCGTCCAGCGCATCGGCCAGTCGGGCGGGGTTGAGCGGTTCGCGGTCGCGGCACATCCGCGCGGCGGTCAGCGCGAACTCACGCCACGCGTCGCCGATCTCGATCAGCTGTTGCGCATGTTCGGCAAAGACCGGGCGGCCTAACAGCTCGGCCGCCTCCTGCAGGAATGCGGCCTCGATGAACCGGAAACCCGCGCCGCCGGTACCGATCTCTTCCTGCATGCGCACGATATGGCCAACGAAGAGCTTGCTCGCACGTGCATCCTCCATCGACAGTCGGCGCACGGCGCGCGCGAGTCGATGGATACCGCGTACGCCGATCAACGGCAGCGGGGTCTTGAGCATGATGCGACAGGTGCGACGCATCGCGGCGGGGAGTACCGCGTTCCAGTCTGGCACCTGCGCGGGGGTCTCCGCGTAATAGAGCAGGCCCTTTGGTGCCAGCACGCCACGCGCAAAGCGCGCGCGCTCCAGCGCGTCGGCCTCGCAGACCACCGGCTCCTCGAAGACCGGATCGCTGATCCGGTAACCATCCTGTTCGCGGCCGAACACGAGCAGGTTGTGCGCATTGAAATGGAAACGCAGATCCTGCGGAAAGTACGGCAGCCAGAATACCGAGGTCTGCAAGCCGACGACATGCCCGGCATCGAGCAACCGGTCGAGGCGTTCGCGCCCGGCTTTCGGCGAACGGAATGTCTCAAAGCGGATCTTCCAGCCCAGCGGTTTGCGCAGGCCGCGCAGAATCGACTTGGGTGGCATGCGGTAGGCGATCAGCGGCAGGCCGTTGAGCTTGATGAAGGGCAGGTAGGCGAACGACAGCGCAGACGACAGCCCAAAAGCCATCGGCTCGGACATCTGGACGCCGCTATGACGCACCAACGCCGACACGACGCCGCTTTCGCAGTGACTTGCTTGCCGGTGCTCGAACGCGGGGGTACTCATAGGTCCTCCACACGGCGAAGCGCGTCGACGCTGCAGCCGAGCACCGCAGCGTAGCGCTGCAGCACGTGTGGCGACAAACGCGCAAACACGGCCGGCCGGAAATGGCGACGGATTCGCCAGCGCCATACGCCGGATGTCTGTGCGAGCAGATCGAGGTCCATGCGCGCACGATACATGTGGTATTCCAGCGGTGACGCCAGGCCGGCAAGGGCGCGCGCGCGGGCATCCTCGGCAAGGCGCTGGAGTTCGTCCACCGCCTGCAGGTTGACGATTTCCTCCGCCTCCCAGCCGGTCGAGGCAACCACATGCAAGCGACCGTCAGCGCCCTGCGCATAAACGGCCTTGCGATGGCCGGCGAGCACGCGCCCGCTGTCTTGCGGAACCTGTTCGTCGCGCATCACACCACCGTCAGATGGAAATAGCCGCTGGAGAAGCGTCCACTCTCCGGCACCGCGCACAGGATACGGTGACCAGGCTCCACCCGCCCGCTCTTGAGCAGGCCATCGAGCATGATGTAGATCGAAGCGGCACCGGTGTTGCCGCATTCCGAAAGGTTGGTGTACCAGCGCGACTGCGGAATCTCGAAGCCCACGTCACGCAGCCCTTGCGCGATGCCGTCGCGGAAGAACTCGGACGACATGTGGGGCAAGAACCAGTCGATGTCTGCCGCACGCAGGCAACGACGTTCAATCACGCGGGGAAACGGTCGCCGCAGCGTGTGTTCGATGATGTTGTCGTTGAGCAGGCGGACGTCCTGCTTCACCGCCATCACCGAATCCCGGTCGCGCGTAGCGGGATCGTAGGCGAGCCAGCCGTGGAAGTTGCCCGCCTCGTCCTTGTCGCCACCGGCGTACATGCAAACCGGCAATTCGTGGGCTGCAGACGACAACTCCATCCAGTCGATTCGCAGGTTAAGCCCGCCCGCTCGTGGCGAACGCTCCACCAACATCGCCCCGGCACCATCAGACAGCATCCAGCGCAGGAAGTCCTTCTCGAAGGCGATCTCTGGCCGCGCTTCCAGTTCAGCGACCCGCGCATCGCGCTCTGGCGCGAAATTGCGGCCGCGCATCATCATCGATGCGACTTCGCTACCAGTCGAAACGGCATGCTCGGCTTGGCCGGAGATCACCGCCATCCAGGCATATTTCAAGGCGGAAGTGCCCGCCAGGCAGATGCCAGCGGTCGCCACGACTTCGCAGGCCGGGATACCCAATTCGCCGTGCACCATCACCGCGTGATTGGGCATCAGCTGGTCGGGCAGCGAGGTGCCACATGCCAGGCAGTCGATCGTCGCCGGATCGAAGTCGGCCGACGCCAGTGCGCGCACCGCAGCCGCCGTGAGCTGCGCATTGCTCTGGCGCGGCTCGCCGGTCGCCGGATCGAGCACATAGTGGCGCGAGCGGATGCCGTTGCTGCGCAGCACGACACGGCGCGCGCGCGAACGATCCGGGCCGACACGGCCGAGCACATCTTCCATGTGCTCGTTGTCAATGGGCGCATTGGGCAGCACGCTGGCAATGCGGGTGATGTACGCGTAAGACGGTTCAGACATGAGACTGGATACGCTCAGTGCCGCTGCCGGACGGCGCCTCGAATTCAGCACGGATGCGTTCGAAGCGTTTGCGCAGCAGCGGCGCGAGCAAAGATTGCAGTGCCAGGCTCAGCGGCACGATCGTGACGATGGCCAACACCAGATAGGTTACGAACAAGAACAGCACCGGGCGCCGGCGACGCTGCCCGGCCTTGCCCGCTGCGCGAACGATGCGCGACCACACCGAGAAAGCCCGGGCGCCAGCGCGTTCGGACAGCGCGAGGCGTGGCTCGACCTTGACTGCGCCCAGACCCGTCAGCAAAGGCGAAGCGCCCTGCTCGCGATCCTCGCTTAGCGCCACACAGAGGGCTTTGCCAAATCGCTCAGTCGCTTTGATCTCAGCATCGGACACCCCCGCGGCCGGCATGCCCCACAAAGGATCACGGCGCCCTGTAAGCAGCCAGCGTGGCGTAGTAATGAAGGTGGCGAGTGTCGGACCCTGATCGACCAGTACCACGTGATCAATGACGCGTGCGCCTATCGCCTCAAGTCGCGTGCGCAGCTTCTGCCATGCCGCCATCCACATGTTGCGGCAAGCGGCAACGGCCACCACGGGCTTCCCGGCGAGGAGTCGTTGCGCTTGGGGGCTCTCCAGAAAGGCAGTGACCGGCAGCGATGGAGACAGAAACCAGACCTGATAACCCAGCACGATCAGGTCGTAGTCGTCGGCCTGCGCCGGAATAGTGCGAAGCGGCGGCGCATCCTGTTGCACCGACTCCGGGAATGCGTCGAGAAATTCCCAGAAGCCCCACGGGAAAGGGTATCGATCGAACCCGTCGAGCCGCCAGCGATCAACTTCGACCGCGCTACTGCAATGAAGCGGGGCAACGATGCGGTCGAGGATCCGGTCGAGCTGGCCGCTTTGCGACCCACCTACGACGAGGACACGCTTCGTGCCCGAACCCGGCGCGCGCACGGGACGTAGAGGTTGATGCGCATGCGCGCCCGCGCTGATCACAGTTCGTCGGCGTCGGCCGGCTCGGCTTGCGTGGACTGGATTCCAAGACCCTTGTTGATCTCAGCCATCAAACCGCGCACCCAGCGGATGTACGTGGGATGAATCACCTCGCCCTGTTCCGTCTTGCGATAGTTCAGGTTCACGCTGGAGAGATATTCCACACGGTAGGATTTCGCGTCGTACGTAATCGCCACCTCAGCGGCATGGCGACTGCGCACATCCACTGCAAGGACGACACGCCCTGGCTGCTCCGACTTCAAGACCCACGTCTTGGCGGCGCCGCCTCTTACGATCGCGTCACGGACTTCAATCTCGGTCCAAGCTTTCCCTGCAGTGGCCGGAATCACCACTGCCGGCGGATTGACAAGCGGAGTACTCCGTCCGGCGAGCGCAGGGGTTGCAAATACGGCCAGCGTTGCAACAGTCAACGCCAAGCACAAGGCGCGCGAGATCGAGGGAAACAGTTTCATATGTGAAGTTCCGGGAGTTTCTGAATCAGGCTCGGGCAAACGACAGCAGCGAGTGGCAAATTCCAAGTCCGTCACGGACGTCAGCCAGTTGCAGGCCGGCGCGACGCGCACAGTCAATGAAGGCTCGCGATTCGTACATCTTGCTATTGCCGCTTGCAAGCGCAGTGAAATACGGCGACGTATTGATCAGGCAATAGGCCGCAACTTCGTGCTGCTGGCGATCCCAGAAGGTATCCAGTACGAGGACCCGCCCACCATCGGCCAACGCGGCCGCGGCGCGTGCAAGGATGCTGCTGATCTTCTCTTCGGAGAAGCAACAAAGGAACTGGCTCATCCAGACCACGTCCTGTCCGCCGGGGAAAGCGGCCGTCTCGTCGAGCAGGTCGATTTCGTAAGGGGTGGCGCGATCAAGCACGCCAGCATCGGCAAGCGTCTGACGCGCGACGTTGAGCTGCACAGGTAGATCCAGCATCGTCACGTGAAGCGCGGGATCCTGCTGCAGGCACATGCGGGAAAACTTGCCGGTATTCGCCCCAATATCCATGAGCCGCGCAGGCTGATGGGCAAGGACGTGCGGCAGCACGTCCGGGAATGCAGAGTCGGAATAGTAATGGTCGAAATCGAACCAGCTCTTGCGTGCCGGCTCCGGAAGGATCGAGAGCCCCTCGTAAATCGTGGGCCAGTCGCCAAGTGCGCGCAGCCCGATGGGGCGTTCCTGTTCAAGGCAGGCCTCCAGATCCGCGAGGCCGATGTAGCAGACATCGTGCACAAAATCTGCATTGACGCGGAACAGCGGGTCAGACACGACAAAGTGCCCGGTCTTGGTCAGATACCAGCGGTCTTGGTCTCGCGAGACCACGCCAGCCGACAGCGCCGTTTCCATCAGCACGCCAACCGCATAACGCGACAGGCGGCCAATTGGCACCAGGTCTTCCGTCGTCAAGCCAGCCTTCGCGGCGCCGGCCAGGGCGTCCAGCATGCCGCGCTTCCAGGCGACGCGTACACACTGGAATACGACTGGCGCAAAAGCGATGCGCTGGGCGTCGTACTGCGCATCAAGCGCCGACAACTTGCGGGGGCGGAACAGTTCATTCACGGCGTTCATCATTATTCAGTACAGGTTCATGCCGATCAGGCGTTGTCTGGCATGGTCAGCGCCGCCGGCGACGATCATGCCGCGTCAGTTTCCCGGCCCGGGATCATTGCGGCATCAAGGCGGTCGCCCGTTGCCTCCCGACAGGCGAGCAAGACGGAGTGGGAAGCTGCGATCGTCACTCCGCGCGCGTTCCGACGATGAAGGCGTTGATCGAGCGGGATAGAGCATCGGTCCAGCGCGTATATGCCGGGTGTATTACCGGTCCGGTCGGCTTCGTGACGCCGATCTCGGGAAAAACGTTCGGACGCGAATCGAGCTCAGCGATCTGATAGTCAAGGTTACGGCTGCTGAGATACTCAATGCGGTAGCCCTCTTCCGAGTACGGCAGCCTGACCTCCACCGCATAGCGCCCCTTTTCAAAGCGGAGCACAACGTGGTCCGCTTCCTCGGATTTCAGCATCCATGCTTGGGCTGCGCCGCCCGCGATGATCGCCGCGCGGACCTGAGGTGCCCTCAACTTAACGCGGGTGAGCGTCGCAGTCTTGATCGGCGCCGGATTGACCAAAGGAACAGGCACGGCGCCCGACACACTGCTGGAGAACCCAGCCCCGAGTAGCAGCGCGAACAGACCCACGCGGATCATCGAGAACGACATTCGTCGCAGTTCCGCGGTCAGGGCGCAGCGCGCACGTTGCGCAGCGCAGTGCTGGCCGCCTTTGTCAGAGACGACAGCCAACGGTAATAGGCGTTGTCGATCATCCGCGCGCCATCGGCCGTCTCGCTGTACCGCAGGTTATCGCTGGAAACATAGGTAATGCTGTACTGCGTTTCGTCATAGCTGACCGCGATCTCGACGCGATATTTGCCGCGGTGTTCCAGTTCGAGCACAAGACGACCGGGCGCCTCCGACTTGAGCGCCCAACCGTGCGCCAGACCGCCGGACAAGACGGCATCGCGAACCTGTTGCTTGGTGAGCGCAACCGTCGTGATCGTGGAGATCTTGATCTGATAGTCATCCTTCAACTCAGTCTGGTAGGCGCCAGCAGCGGTTGCCAGACCGAGCATGAACACCATGGCGAGCACTTGCATAAAGCGGTACATGAAAGCTCCAGGACAATACAGAAATCAGACACGCCGGAAGATCAACGAAGTGTTGATGCCGCCGAACGCGAAGTTGTTGGACATGACGTAGCCGGTGTCGATCGCGCGGATCCCGTCACGGATGTAGTCAAGGTCGCCGCAGCGTGGGTCGATCTCGGTGAGGTTGAGCGTCGGCGAGAACCAGCCTTCGTTCATCATCCGCACCGACATCCAGGCCTCCAGCGCGCCGCAGGCGCCGAGGGTGTGGCCCATGTAGCTCTTGAGCGAACTGAAGGGCACCGCGCGGCCAAAGACCCGTGCCGTCGCTTGCGACTCGGCAATATCACCCTGCTCGGTCGCCGTACCGTGTGCGTTGACGTACCCGATTTCGTCCGGCGACAGGCCAGCGCTCTCCAGCGCCAGCAGCATCGCACGGCCCATGGTTTCCGAACGCGGATTCGTGACATGCGAGCCGTCGCAGTTGGTGCCGAAGCCGACGATCTCGGCGTAGATCTTCGCGCCGCGGGCCTTCGCGTGTTCGTACTCTTCCAGCACCAGTGTGCCGGCACCTTCGCCGAGCACCAAACCATCGCGCTTTGCATCGAAGGGGCGTGGCACAAGCTGCGGGGTGTCGTTCGATACACAGGTCGCGAACAGCGTGTCGAACACAGCCGCCTCGGTGGCGCAAAGTTCCTCCGAACCGCCTGCGAGCATCGCCAGCTGGGCGCCGCTGCGGATCGCCTCGAAGGCGTAGCCCACGCCCTGGCTGCCGGAGGTGCACGCGCTGGAAGTCGTGATGACTCGGCCGGTCATGCCGAAGAAGACCGCGATGTTCACCGGCGCGGTGTGCGCCATCATCTTGATGTAGGTGGTGGCGTTGATGCCTTCGACCGTCTTGTTGTTAAGCATGTTGCCGAAGTCGCCCATCGAATTCGGCGTACCGGCGGACGAGCCATACGAAATACCCATGCGGCCGCTCTGCACCAATGGGTCGCCAAGCAGACCTGCGTCACCCAACGCAACTTCGCTGGCACGCACGGCCATCAGCGCATTACGCCCCATGCTTCGTGTGGTTTTACGGTTGTAGTGGGCCGGCAATTCGAAGGGGGCGGCCGGTGCACCCAGGCGTGTGTTGAGGCCCTCGTACTGAGCCCAGTCGTCCATCACCTGGATTGCATTCTGCGAGCCCTTCAGACGCGCCGACACTGTTTCCCAGTCGTGGCCTAGCGGGCTGATTGCCCCCACGCCGGTAATCACGACGCGCTTCATCCTGCCAATCCTCCGTCCACCACGATCACTTGCCGCGTAATGTAGGCCGCCGCCTCGCTCATCAAAAACGCCACGGTACCGGCGACTTCCGACACCGTGCCGGCGCGGCGCAGCGGGATCATGTCGCGAATCTCGGCTGGCATATCGCTCGTCAAGTCGGTCTCGATCAGCCCCGGCGCAACGCAGTTCACCGTGATACGACGTTTCGCAAGTTCCAGCGACAGCGCCTTTGTCGCGCCGATCAGGCCGGCTTTCGATGCGCTGTAGTTCACCTGCCCGCGGTTGCCGATGACACCTGAGACAGAGGCCAGCGTCACGATCCGACCGCCCTGCCGCAGCTGCACCATCGGCATTACCAACGGATGCAGCACGTTGTAGAAACCATCCAGATTGGTCCGCAGCACGGCGTCCCAATCGTCTTCCGCCATCGCCGGGAAAGCCGTGTCGCGTGTGATGCCGGCATTCAGGACAACGCCCCAGTAGGCGCCGTTGGCACCCACGTCCGCATCCAACGCAGCGCGCGCTGCGGCACGGTCGGATACGTCGAACTGCAGCACGCGCGCTGCGCGCCCGAGCGATTCGATCTCCGCCGCTACGGCGAGCGCCTCCTCGCGCCTGCTGCGGCAATGCAGCACAACATCGAATCCATCGCGCGCAAGCTGCAGCGCCACACCACGTCCGATTCCACGACTGGAACCCGTGACAAGAACCGTCCGGTTCATGCTTCAGAACCCTTCAGAAAAACGTTCACATCGTCAGGCTGGAAAGCCGACAGCGTCGCCTCCGCCACTACGGCACCATCGCGCGTGATCCGCGCATCGAACGCCGCCAGCCCGTTGTCACCCTGAAAAACCTGACAGGCCGCTACCTGCAGCACATCGCCCGGCGCAAACCCCGGCACATGGGCCACATAGCGACGCGCGCCCAACAGCAAACCAATCTTCACCGGCGCACCCGCCTTCTGCGCCCGCACGCCAATGAGCGCCGCGACGGTCTGGGCCATGTACTCGATACCGACCCAAGCACCGACGCTCCCGTCGTGGCAGAAGAGCGGATCGTCGCGAACCGTCAGCTCACACAGGACGGCGTCGCCTTCATGCGAGACTAGCCGATCAACCAGCCGCATGCGCCCACGATGGGGCAGCAGCGATTCGATTGCAGGCATCATGGTTCCGCCCCCAGAATGAGGCTCGCATTGTTGCCGCCGAATGCAAAGGAATTCGACAACACATGACGCGGGCGGCGCCCCAGACGCGTGCCCGCGGTAGCCAGGCAAAGGGCCGGGAGCGCCGGATCCGGCTCGCCATCCCACAGATGCGGTGGCAACCAACCGTCAACGTTGTCCGGCTGCAGTGCGAGCCAGGCAAGTGCAGCCTCGATCGCACCCGCCGCGCCCAGCGTATGGCCGGTAAGCGGCTTGGTTGAACTGACGGGCACCGACGTTCCCAGCACACGCGCAATCGCCGGTGCTTCCATCGCGTCATTGTGCGGCGTCGCCGTGCCATGCACATTGACGTAGTCGATGTTCTCGGGAGCCAGGCCCGCCCTTCGCAGCGCCTCGCGCATCGAAGCTTCCGCACCGCGCCCTTCCGGGTCTGGCGCCGACATGTGGTGCGCGTCGGCGCTCTCGCCCCAGCCCGTAAGGCTCACCGCAGCCGGCTCACGGGACACCAGGAACAACGCGGCGCCTTCGCCGATATTGATGCCGTGGCGGTTGCGCGAGAACGGGTTACAGCGCTCCGTACTCACCGAATCCAGCGCGGCAAACCCGCTGACGGTGAATGCGCACAGGCTGTCTACCCCGCCGGCGATCACCACATCGGCCAAGCCCGCACGTAACAGCCGCGCAGCCGAGATCAGCGCACGCGCACTCGACGAACATGCCGTGGAAATCGTGTAGATCGGGCCAGAAGTCCCCAGTGTCTCGGCGAGGCATTGCGCCGGCGACCCGAGTTCCTGCTGCCCATAGTGGTATGCCGGCGGGAATTCGCCCTGCGCCACCCGCTCGCGCATCGCCTGCTCACCCTCGGCAATGCCCGATGTGCTGGTGCCGAGTACCACGGCCACGCGATGCGCTCCGACGCGCGCGATCGCGGCATCGACCTGCGGGCGGATCTGCGCCAGGGCTGCGAGCATCAGCGCGTTGTTGCGGCTGCGCTGACGCAGCGGCAAGTGCGCGACCGACGGCAGCGCCGCCCGTACCTCGCCGACCATCACCTCGCGCCCGGCAAGGTAGCCCTCGCGCATGCGCATGCCCGGCGATTCCCCTGCTTGCAGCGCGGCGGCCACTTCGCTCGGGCTATCGCCCAACGCGCACAGCAGGCCCAGGTGGTTCAGATAGATCGTGCTCATGCTTCTTCAGAATCAATCGTCAGGCGATAGCCAAAGCGGCGGTGCTCAAGCGTCGTCCGCCCCCGCCAGCGAGGCTCGCCGGAATACTCGATATGCAGGATGGTCGCGCCGTTGAGCAGCACGTCGCGGCTATGCGCCCCCTCCTCCACCGACCAGCCAGCTGGCAGGGCCGCCGCGAGCGCCTCGCGCGGCCAGTACGCCAGCTGCAGGTCGCGCAGGATACGCGCTCCCGACACTGCCTCGGGCACCAGCGGACTGCGGTCTTCACGCAGACCGCCGGCGTCCAGATGCACGGCGATCATCCGACGCCCCATCGCCAGCGCAGCAAGGTCGATGCGCTCCGGATCGATGGCCACCACCGCCTCGAAACTGCGCGATTCGCCCATGGCGACCACGGTGATCTGCTGCGTCAGCGTCAGCGTGCGGCCAAAGGCAGCCGGTGCAACGTAACCCAGCGGCACTTCATTGGGTGACGGCCCGGCGCACGCCGCAAGCAACGTCAGCAAGGCCAGCAGCCAGCTTCTCATGCCCGCTCCTTGCGCGCGAAAGCCGGCGCCAGCAGCCACGATGCACCTACGCCGACCAGACACACCAAGCCAAAGACCCGCAGCGCCGGGGTGTGCGACAGCGCGAGCAAGCCGAACGACAGCAGGGTGCTGAATGCAGACAGTGTGACGGCGAGCCACGGATTCCCATCGTCATTGCGCGGATGCTCGAGCAGGAAGATGCCGTAGTCGATGCCCATGCCGAGCACGATGAACAGCCCCAGCACTGCGAACAGCTGAAATGGCAGGCCAGCGATGCCCAGCGCAGCAGCCGCAAGCAAACTCGCCAGCACAGTCGGCACCACCGCACGCCAGGTTTCGCGGCCATAGCGACGCCACAGCAGCCAGAAGGAGCCGAGGTAGCCAAGTACGATCACGCCGCTCATCAGCCCGCGGTAACGCGCGATGACGCTCGATATGCGGCCCGGCTTGTCGACCCAGCTCACGCCGGGAATCCCCTCGCCCAGCGTGCGCAGACGATCCAGCGATGCGGCCCCGGTCACGCCGCTCAACAGCACGACCCCTGCGAACTGCGCGCCGATTCGGCCCAGCCATAGGCTGTGGAAGGGCTCGGACACCGGATGCTTGAGCCAGTCGTCGAAAGCCAGCGGTTTGCAGGCCAGTCGATCGGCCATCAGCGCCGGGTCGAAACCGGTGGTCGCCTCGATGCGCTCGCGCCATTGCGGCGCGCGATACACCGTTTGCAGCGCTGCACAATCGGCTGCTTGCCGGGCTTGCGATGGAATGTGTCGGGCAAGCATGTCGTAGCCGCTCAGCGTGCCGTCGGCAACACGAGCGGCCAGGCGCGCTGCCAGCGCCTCCTGCGCCTGCAGCACCGCTTCCGCGCTGCCCGCCTGCACCACGAAGAACTGCGCTGGACTCGGCACGCCGGCGAGTTGCGCAACGTGTGCCTGCTCTGCCAGCAAGGCCGGCGGCGCCGACTGCAGCGCACGCACGTCGTCCTGAACCTTGATCTGCGCGAGTCCGAGTACCAGCACGGTCAGGGTGGCAAGCGCCATCGCAATGCCCATCGGCCCACGCCCAAACGTCGGCCAGATCGCTCGCAGATGGCCCATCCAGGTGCCAACGCTTGTGCCATGCGTGGCGCGCCACTGAAGATAGGGAAACCACAGGATTACAGTGAGCCACGCGGCGACGAGGCCGACGCCTGAGAACAGCGCCATTTGGCGCAATCCTGGGAAGGGTGCCAACGCGAGCGCGACATAGGCCAGCACCGTCGTCACCATCGCGAGCCAGAGCCCCGGGTTGAGCTGGTCGCGCCGGCGCTTTGGGTCGAAGGGCTGCTCGCCAATGCCGGCGGCGAGAAAGTGCACACCGTAATCCACGCCGACGCCGATCAGGCTGGCGCCGAACACCAGCGTCAGCACATGCACACGCTCGAAGACCAGCCAGGTGGCGCTCATTGCACAGAGAGTGCCGATGAACAGCGGCAACAGCGACAGCACCAAGGCACCCGGGCGGCGGAAGATCAGAAACACCAGCAGGGTCACCCCGAAGGTCGAGCCGAGACCAATCGCGGCGAATTCATTGCGCGCCTCGCTCGCGATCACCGCAGCAATCGGCGCCACACCGGCGATCAGGATCTCGGCATCCGGCGCAGCACCCACGGCGCGCTGCCGGGCCAGGCCGAGGTGTTCCATCAGGTTTTGCTGCGCGTCGAGCGAGAAAGCGCCCTCCTTCAGCGTCAGTAGCACGACGCCCCATTCACGCCCTTCCGCTGACACCCACAGGCGGCCATCAACGGTGCGCACGCGCTGCCCACCGGCCTGATCCATCATCCAGTCGCCGAACAAGCCGAGCGGATCTTCGCGCCAGGCCAGACCGCCACCGCCCGCCGGCGAGAAGAGTCGCGCCAGCGCATGGTCCGCCTGTTTGTCGGCACCCTGAGCGAGCACGCCCCGGCCCGCATCGCTGATCAGGCCGCCGCGATAAGGCGCAAGAAACGCGCGCCATGCGGCGAGGTCTCCACCGCTGACCCGGTGGCGCACCGATGCCGGCACACCGTCGATCCCGCTCAGCCACGCATCCACAGCCTTACGCGTGGTCGCTGCGTCGCGCGCGCCAACCATCACCACCACACGCCGTTCGGCCGACGAGGCCATGCGCGCAAAAGCCGCCTCGGCAACCGGGTCACGGTCGTCCTGCGGCAACAACGCCATCACGTCGGAATCCGGCCTTGGCCGCTCTACCTGCCAGAGCCAGCCCAAGTGCGCGCAGGCGGCAAGCACGAGCAACAGCCACACGCAGGCGAGTGCGCGCCAGCCACCTTCCGGCAGCCACGAGACTTCGTCGCGAGCGTGGGGGGCCGAAGGTGAATCAGTCAAACTGCGCGGCCTCGGCCTTGCCCAACGCCGCTGCCGGCACGATATCAAGCAGGCGAATACGGGTGCGGTCACCGTTGGCGTCGAGCATGTCCACCGATTCGACGAAGCGTTGCCCCGCCAGATCGATCTTCGACAACACCTGCGCCATCGACGCTTCGCGCGGCGCAAGGCTCAAGGACCAGCGATTGCCGTCGACCTTGCCGGTTACCGTGAAACGCTGTTCGAGCTGAGCGATATCGCCAGAGAGCAGCGCGAACATCACGCCGTTGATCGCGCGCACCGCGGGCTCCTTGTCCGCCGACATGCGCATCGTCACCGTGTCACCCGCCTTCTGCAGGATCTCCCCCTTGGTGAGCCGCACGCTGCTCGCGAACGGGGCTTCGGTCTGCCACAACACGCCGCGGTCGCGGGCGACGATGAAGCGCCCCCGCGAAGCGACTGGCTTCGGAAAACCACTCAGCTCACGCACCTGTTCAAAGCGGCCGCTCACCACCGGTGGCTGCTGCAACAAGCCACGCACCTTGTCGACCAACGGGTCGGCCGCATGCGCAACGGAGGCCACCAGCGACAGGCTCAACGCACACAACAAGCGAATCACAGGCTCACCCCAAGCTTCTCAAACAGGACCGGCGGCGAAACGAAGCACATCTCGCCGTTGGCGATCTCCACCGCCACCTGGATCGTCTCGCCCTTGGTCAAGCGCTCGCCGCTGGCTGCATCACGCACTTCGTAACGGATGCGCAGCCGGTTTTCCCATTCGACGATGCGGGCAGACACGCGCAGGCGCTGCGCAAAACGTGCAGGGCGTGCGTAACGGACCGACATGTCGATCACAGGCCAGGCATAGCCCGAATCACGCATCTGCGGATAGTCGTAGTCCAGGCCCTGCAGCAAGGCATGGCGGGCGCGTTCGAAGTAACGCACATAGTTACCGTGCCAAACGACTTCCATCGGGTCGAGGTCGTGGAAAGGCACCTCGATCTCGATCTCGGCCTGCCAGTTGTCACGCATACAGCCCCCAGCGCTGGCTGCGCAGCGCCCCGAGCACGCGATGCAAGTCAGCGTCGAGCGCGCGATCTTCGGCTACGAAAGGAATCAACTGATCAAGGTCGGCAACGAACTCGCCGAGTTCTTCCGTCAGCTCGACGGCCTGCTGCGCGCGCCGCAGCGCGACGCCCTGGCGCACCGCGATCAGATGCCCGGCCGCAACTTGCTCCACCAGTTCCAGCACACGCAACGCATCGCGCGCAGCGATCGTGCCCATGCTGACCTTGTCCTGGTTATGGCACTCGGTCGAGCGCGAGAACACCGAGGCCGGCATCGTCAGCTTCAGCGCTTCGGCAGTCCAGGCCGACAGCGAAATCTGCAGCGCCTTGAGGCCGTGGTTGATCGGCGCGCGCTCGCCGCTGGCGCCGGACAGGTTGGACGGTAGCCCATGGTTGAAGCGGGTATCGACCAGCAACGCCATCTGGCGGTCCATCAGGTCGGCGAGGTTCGCGACGAGGTTCTTCAGGCTATCCATGGCAAATGCGACATGGCCGCCGTAGAAGTGGCCGCCGTGCAGCACCTGTTCACCATCCGGATCGATGATCGGGTTGTCGTTTGCGCTGTTGAGTTCGTTTTCCAGTGTCGTGCGCAGGAATGGCAGCGCATCTTCCAGCACCCCGATCACATGCGGCGCACAGCGGATCGAGTAGCGATCCTGCAGGCGCTTCTCGTTGCGCGGCGGGCGATCGGAATGCAGATCGGCGCGCAAGCGTGCTGCCACCCCCTGCTGGCCGGCGTGCGGCTTCACCGAGAACAGCGTCTCGTCGAAATGGTGGGCGTTTCCGTCGAGTGCAAGGCAGGCCAGCCCGGTCATGCGCGTAGCCAGCCGCGCAAGGTATTCGGCGCGCTCAATCGCGAGGCAAGCCAGGCCTGTCATCACCGCGGTGCCGTTCATGATCGCCAGCCCCTCTTTCGGGCGCAGGCGCAGCGGCGTGATGCCGCGTTCGGCAAAGACATCGGCTGTGTTGCGGATCGAACCTTCGACCCACACCTGGCGCTCGCCACACAGCACCGCAGCAACATACGAGAGCGGCGTCAGATCACCGCTCGCGCCGACTGAGCCTTCGGCGGGAATCAACGGCAGGATGTCCTGCGCCAGCAGGGTTTCGATCTGCCGAAGCAGGCCCCAACTCACGCCCGAAAAGCCCTGAGCCAACGAGGTCAGGCGCGCCACCAGCACTGCACGTGTTTCTTCCGGCGTGAGCCAGCGCCCCAGCCCGCAGCCGTGGTAGGTGAAAAGATGGTGCGGCAACTCCGCGACCAGTGCTGGCGGGATCGTGACGGTGCAGGAATCGCCGTAGCCGGTCGTCACGCCGTAGATCACGCCGTCTTCCGCCAGCAGGCGGTCAAGGAAGGCAGCGCCGCGTTCGATGCGATCACGGAAGGCTGGAGCGGGATCGAGCGCCACGGCAGCGCGCCGCTGACTGGCGGCGACCACGTCGACCGTATGGATGCGGGTGCCACCGACGCGGATGGCAGAATCAGGCTTGCGAGTCATGTGTCACGCGCACGGGGCGCGCCCAGAAATCGAAAAAGTTGAACCACTGCAACGGCGTGCGTCGTGTTTCCGCCTCAAGGCGCGCGGCGAACTCCTGCACCAGCGGCTGCAAGGCCGCTTCGCGGTTGCGCCGCGGCAGCACGATGCGATCGCGGAAGCGCTCGAAACGCACGCGAAAACCCTTGCCTTCAGCGGTCGGCCACATCAGGAACACCGGTACGCCCAGCACCGCTGCCAGCACCCAGGGGCCGATCGGAAATGGCGCGGCCTTGCCGAGAAACGGGGCTTCGAGCACCCCCGCATCCTGCGTGACCGGGACACGATCGCCAGTCATCACGATGAAGTCGCCGTCGGCAACGCGCTCCGCGAGGAACATGGCCATCGCCGGATCCAGTTCGGTCACCTGAATCAGGTTGAGCTGGCTGTCCGGATTGAGTTCGGCCATCAGCCGGTTGAAGCGCGCCGCGTGCCGCGTGTGCACCAGCACATGGATCTTGCCGGCGTCATGGTAGCTCGACGCCAGCGCCCGGCTGGCCTCGAAGTTGCCGAGATGAGCGGTGACAATGAGGCCACCGCGTCGCGCGCGAAACGCCTCGGCACACAATTCGGCCCCCTCGACGATGCAGCGCGCCGGATCGAGTCCGCCATTCCAGACCATCAGCTTGTCGAGAATGCACTCGGCGAAGGCCACGAAGTGGCGCAGCGATGCCCAGCGCCCGGGCTCGACGCCACTCGCCCGCAAGCGCTCGATGTAGGCCAGCGACGCTTCACGTGCGCTGCGCGCGCTCAGCCAATACACAAAAACCACCGGGTACAGCGCCAACTGGAACGGCAGGCGCCCCAGCGCGCGATGCAGGCGATAGAGCAGCCGCATGCCGAAGATGAAGCCCACCTCGTCCATCTGCGCCCAATGCCGTGCGCCGCGCGCAGGCGGCTGCCCTGCCCCGGGCGCGGGGCTCGCCTGCGGACGATTCATGCTGCACTCCGGAAGTGCCGCAGCAGCAGGCGCGGCGCCCTCGGCAACATGCCGAAGAACAGGCGCGTGTGCATCCACGAAATCGCCAAGTTGTCCGCCAGCGGGCGGAAGTGCGACACACCACCTTCCGGATAGCGCACATGGGTTGGCACGTTTCGGATCGGCAGGCCGGCCCAGTCCAGCCTAACCAGAACCTCAACATCGAAGTCCATGCGGCGTCCGATGCGGGTGCGCTGCAACAAGGGCACCACCGCATCGAGCGGGTAGACGCGGAATCCGCACATCGAATCGGTGATGCGGAACGAGAGCGTGTTGATCCAGACCCATACATGCGTGGCGTAGCGCCCGTAGAGACGCCCTTTCGGCACACTGGCGTCATAGACCGGGCAACCGATGATCGCGTGGTCGGGCGCAGATTCGGCTTCGGCGAGAAAACGCGGCACGTCAGCCGTGTCATGCTGGCCGTCGGCATCGATCTGCAGGGCGTGCGTGTAGCCTGCCGCATGGGCAGCGCAAAGGCCGTCGGACACCGCCGCGCCCTTACCGCCGTTCTGTTGCCGGCGCAGCACCGTCACATCAGTGTCAGCCGCCGCCAGAGCGTCTAGCACCGTTGCGCACTCGGCGCGGCTGCCGTCATCCACCATCAAGACGGGCAGGCGCTGCGCGCGCAGGGCCGCCACCACGCCGCCCACTGCATGCTCGTGGTTGTAGACCGGGATCACGGCGCAGCACTTCACCGCGCAGCTCCAAACATCAGGCGGCCACTCGCACAAGGGCGTTCGCCATCGGTGATCCGAAAGGCCACGGCCGCCTTCGCAGGCAAATGCTCAAGTGACAGCACCAAGCGGCAACCGGGGCGCACGACGTGCTGGAACTTCAGGGCATCAACACCGCGGAATGGCGCCGCAATGCCGAACATGTCCTGTGCCCAGCGCATCGCCCAATCGAGCTGTACGACACCCGGCAGGATCGGCGTATCGGGAAAATGCCCTTCAAAGGCAGCGAGTGAGGCCGCCACCTCCAACGCGACGACCGCTTGGGTATCGCTCACCGACAGCACCTGCGCTTCCGGCTGCTCGGCCGAGGCGCCGAACAAGGCCACGAGCAGCGCCTGCGGCGTCTTGCCCAGCGCGTTGAGCGGTATCGTTTCGACATGCCGCCAACGCCGCGGCAGCGCCAGCGCTTCGACATCGCCAGCAATCGCAGTGCGCAAATACCCGTGCAGCCCCGCACGACCAAGCCGAGCAAGCGCGGCATGCCCGGTCTCGCTCAACACGAGGACCGCCCCCAAACGCCCCTCCGGCAGCACGCAGCAGCGCGCCTCGGCAATTTCAGGTTGGCCGGTGAGTGCGCGCTCAACCGCGTCGAGCGACACCCTTTTTTCCTCGACCTTCACGATACGGTCGGCGCGACCCAGCAAACGGAAGCCCGCCCCGATTGGCTGCGCACGATCGGCGGTGTCGTACCACGCAGCAGGGTCGGGCATGAAAGGAGAGCGCAGACGCAGTCCAGTCTCCGCGAATTCAAGGTCAACACAGCCGTGCTGCTGCCACACCGCATCAAGCGCCGCATCGGACTGGCTCCGCCACGCGATGCCACCCGTCTCGGAGCTGCCATAGACCTCGATCACGGGCACACCCAGGGTGCCACGCACCGCGAGCGAAGCGTCCCGCGCCAGCGGCCCGCCCGACGAAAAGACGATGCGCGGCGCTGGTGGCAGCGCATGCAGCGCCAGCGCTTCGGGCCAGCGTCGCAGATAAGCGGGGCTCGACACCAGCACCGCATCTTGGCCCCCCAATGCGGCGGCGACGGCCTCGGGATACAGCAGTTGCTGGGCGAGCAGCACGCGACCACTGACCACGGGCCACAGCAAACGAAACAGCAGCCCGTAAAGGTGCTGGTGGGAGACTGTGCCCACAATCGTTGCATCGGCTGCCGCCTCTCCCCAGGTCGACTCAATGACGGCGAGTTCGGCAGCCAGTTGGCGCAGTCGTTTTTCGATTGCCACCGGCGCGCCGCTGGTGCCCGACGTGAAGACGACCAAGGCTGGCAGTTCGCCATCAAGCGCCGCGAGGGCGAAATCAGCCGGCGCGGGCTCTGCGATCGCGCTCGCTGGGCCGGCCAGCCAGCCGTCGACCTCTCCTTGCAAGCGCTGAAGTGTCGCCGGCAGAAGGTCACCCGGCAGTACGACCGTTTTGCCGGCCGCCCAGGCACCGAATAGGCGCACGGCGGCTTCATCGACGTCGCCGCAGTAAAGCCCCCATCGCGCGCCCGGCATCTCGCCCAGGCGCGCGGCCCACGCGCGTACACGCGCGAGGAACATCCCCCAGGAAACGAGGCTGCCGTGGCTGAGCGCGAACGGCGTCTCAGGCGCGCGCGCCTGTAACAGCGCGCTCGAAAGGCGATCAAGCACCGGCAAGCCTCCGCTTGACGCGCTGACGGACCACCCATTCCGCGGCAAACAAAAGCCCCATCGCGACGTAAGACAGGCAACCGTTGTACAAAGCCCAGATCGCGTCCGAAGCCCACAGCGCTGTCGCGAGCGAGATGCTGCCGTTTATCACGAAGAAGCCGCACCAAACCTGCGTCACGCGCCGGACATAGGGCACTGCGGCGTCCGGAAGATCCGGTTCTTGCAGGCGCGCGAAACGCTCGATGACGGTTGGCGGATGCAGCAGGCTCCAGCCGAACACCGCAAGCAAGCCAAGGTTGATCGCCAAGGGGTAGAAGCGCAGCGGCAGTGCGTCATTGGAAAGCAACGCATAGCCGGCGATCAGCGTTGCCGCACCGACCCACGTCCACGCCATACGATCGCGCGGACCGACGACGAGGCGTGTCAGGGCCGCGACCAGCAGCGCAGCCGCCAGCCAGCGAGGCGACACCCAGCGCTGGCCAAACGCAAGTGCAAGCGGAAACAGGATCGCAAAGAGCGCGAGCACGCCGTTGGGCATCGTGCGTCAGGCGGCTTCGGCCATCACACCGTAAAGCGCATCCACCACGTCCTGCACGGTACGGACCGTCTTGAAGACCTCGGGCTGCATACGCTTGCCGGTCAGCTCCTTGGCGCGGAGCATGAGATCAACCGCATCGATCGAGTCGATATCGAGATCCGTGTAGAGATTCGATTCCGGTTTCACGTCGGCCGGATCGATCTCGAAAGTGTCGTGAAGCACGCCCACGATCCAGGCATAAATCTGCTCGCGGTTCATACAGCCTCCTGCGTACGCCGGCGCGCCTTGACCAACTCGGCGAGTGCGGCAACGCTGGCGAAGTGCGCGCGCGTCTCGTTCGAATCAGCTGACAGCGTGATTCCGTAATGTTTCTGCAGCGCGACGCCAAGCTCAAGCGCATCGATCGAATCGAGGCCCAGCCCATCGCCGAACAGCGGTGCATCGGTGTCGATATCGTCGACCGAGATGTCCTCGAGGTCGAGGCAGTCGATGATCATCTGTTTGATTTCTTTGTACAACTCATCCATGGCGCAACAACTCCTGGGCGAAATGCCGTTCGAGATCCTGTGTCAGATGCCGGGCCGCGAGAGCAAGAGGCAAATCGGGACGCAGGTAGGGGGTGACGGGTATGTCTTCCCCCACGGAAAACACAAAATGCGGCCGCCGAAGCGGCACTCGATACCACTTCTCCCCCTTGGTCAGCATGATCGGGCTGCACTGGATATAGACCGGTGTCAGCGCAAGCGCACCCCGTACCGCAAGGTTTCCGGCGCCGCGCTGAAACGAGAGCGGGCACCCGGGCACCGTGCGCGTACCTTCCGGGAAGATGATCAGGTTGCTGCCGTTACGGACCGACGCGATGCAGGCATCGACGACTTCCGGGCCGGAACCATTGCTTACATAGTCAGCAGCCTGGACCGGGCCGCGAGTGAACGGATTACGCCACAACGCCGCCTTCACCACGCAATCAGCATTGCGCACCAGCGACATTAAGAACACGACGTCGATCAAGGTCGGATGGTTCGCAACAACCAGGAGCCCGTCCCGCTGCAGCCGCTCGACGTTCCGAAGCTCATAGGTATAGATGCCCATCACGCGCATCTGCGCGACGAACACTCGGAATGCGAAGCGGATCACGTTGCGTGAAATACGGCGGCGCGCGTTCCGCTCCCAAACCGCGATGCGAATCAGCGGAAAGATCAATAGCCCAAGCACCAGTCCGCCGAGCCCGAAACTCGAGAAGCAGAACGCGGTCGCGAAGATCCGCCAAGCGCGATTAAACGGACTAGACACGCCGCACCTGCCACCCGCGAGCGCAGTCGAATGAAACGGAGTCGCCGGCCAACCACCGCGTCCAAGCCAGCACCTCTGGTTCGGAATACGCGGGCGTTGGCACCGCCGCTTGCGACAGCGCCAGGCCGGTGCCGTCGCCAAGCCGGAAAATGCCCGCCCAAGCGGCAGGGAGCTCAGGCTCAGTCACATAACTTGAATAGCAGGCGGGCACCGGCTCATCACTCAGAATCGCCAGAACTTCAGCATGACCATCAGCCAGAAAGGCCATTACTTCGGCGAGCATCGCGAAGACCCCGCCCGTCTCAGCAGCGAGCGCCGTATACGGCGCCGAATCCTTGCGCACGATGCCGAGCAAGCCAGGCGCCGCGTTGTGCACCGACGCAGCAAAGCCGGCCGGCGACAAGGTCTCACCTCGCGCAAGCGCCTCGAGCAACTCTGCGGAACGGCCGACCGATCCATGCCTCGACACGTACACGACCGGCAAACCGGTTCGATCGCCCAGAACATCGAACGCGGCACGCAAGGTCATACGCGCCAGTCGATCAGCCCGGCGTCGCAGCATTGCCGGAATTTCCGGCAGCACGGGCTCACCGGCGGACTCAGGTGTGCGAAGACCGTCGGCCCACTCCTGCCACGCAGCGCGATCCGGCAAGCCGGGCGCCCACGCCGTCCAGGACGACACGCTTAGCAAACCCGACATCACACAACACCCGCAAACGCCCGGCCCGCACCCAACGCTGCGCGGGCGCGCATCGGCAGACAAAAGACAGCAAAGATAGATACGGGTGCGCGCATCGAGTTGCCACAGCGCCACGAGTCGGCGCAAAAAAGTTCGGATTGTTTGCTAATCGCCGGTGCCGCGGCGATGCAATCGCTCACGAACTCCACAATCAATCGAGGGGCAAATTATCCCAGGCGATGATCGCCTGACGACCACATCACACCCCAACGAATGGCATAGCAACTACGACACAAGCAAACAAAACCAACAAATTTGTCAGAAAATATAAATATTTTCGCACAAACGAAAAAACGCCGGCATAAAGCCGGCGTTTTTCATGAAACCTGGTCGGGGTGAGAGGATTCGAACCTCCGGCCTCTACGTCCCGAACGTAGCGCTCTACCAGGCTAAGCTACACCCCGTTTTTCTTGCTGCGACCGATCAGTGATCTCTCGCAACTGCAAAGTCCGACAATTGTAGCAGCGAATCTTTGAAATGTGAAGGGGGTAATGCAACGAGACCCGCTTTTGCCAGCGCAACCTCCTCCACGGCCGCTTGGCGCGTGCGCTCCAGCGCATCAGTGGCGCGGATCGCCGCCATCACTGCAGGGTAGGATTCGCGCCCCCCTTCGGTGATCGCATGGCGCACCGCGTCGGCGTGCTCCTGCGAGCCATGGCGCATCACATGAATCAGGGGCAAAGTCGGCTTGCCCTCGGCAAGATCGTCGCCAACATGCTTGCCGGTATGAGCCTCGTCACCGGAGTAGTCCAGCACATCATCCACCAACTGGAACGCGGTGCCGATGTGGCGACCAAAGCTTGCCAGCGACTCCTGACCAGCCTCATCCAACCCGCCCAGGATTGCGCCGAGCCGCGCAGCTGCCTCAAACAGCATGGCGGTCTTGTAGCGAATCACGCGAAGGTAGTCTTCGACCGTCACATCCACATTGCGGACATTGAGGAGCTGGAGCACCTCCCCCTCCGCGATGACGTTGGTCGCATCCGCCAACACCCGCATCACGCGCATGTCGTCCACGCCCACCATCATCTGGAAGGCGCGCGAATACAAGAAGTCGCCCACCAGCACCGCAGCGGCGTTACCAAACATTGCGTTGGCGGTGCTGTTGCCACGACGCAATGCGGATTCGTCCACGACGTCGTCGTGAAGCAAGGTCGCGGTGTGAATGAATTCAACCACCGCCGCCAGTTCATGGTGATGGACGCCTCGATAGCCAAGCGCGTTGGCCACAAAGAGGAGCAAAGCCGGGCGCAAGCGCTTGCCACCCGCTGCGATGATGTACTCGGCCACCTGCCGGATGAGCACCACATCGGAATGGAGGCGCTGGCGGATCACGCCATCAACCGCGGCCATATCGGCGGCAATCGGCGCGTAGAGTTCTTGGGTCGACAAGGTGCGGCCGTGCGTGACAAAAGACGCAATGCTAGGAAGCGGCGGCCGGCGAGTCAAGGCGCGCACTTCGATCAAAACAGGAAAACCCGATTAGAAACCTTGACTTAGCTCTCGCAAAAAGTTAGAGTCGCGGGCTTTTCCACGTAGTTGTTCGTAAAGAACGGAGTCAACATGTACGCGGTCGTAAAAACCGGGGGCAAGCAGTATCGTGTGTCCGCCGGCCAAAAGATCAAGGTAGAACAGATACCTGCGGACGTTGGCGCTGAGATCACCCTGGACCAGGTTCTGGCCGTGGGTGAAGGCGAGTCGGTCAAGATCGGCACGCCTGTGGTTGCTGGTGCTGCCGTGAAGGCCACCGTGATCGCTCAAGGCCGTCACGACAAGGTCACGATTTTCAAGATGCGCCGTCGCAAGCACTACCAGAAGCACCAGGGGCATCGTCAGAACTACACCGAGCTTCGCATCGAAGCGATCTCGGCCTGATAACGGGGAGTCACGCACATGGCACACAAAAAAGCCGGCGGCAGTTCACGTAACGGCCGCGACTCAGAATCGAAACGCCTCGGCGTCAAGCGCTACGGCGGTCAATTCGTGCTGGCTGGCAACATCCTCGTTCGTCAGCGCGGTACCGAATACCACCCGGGCGACAACGTCGGCATCGGCAAGGATCACACCCTCTTCGCGAAGATCGACGGCGTCGTTCAGTTCGTGATCAAGGGCGCGAGCCGCCGCCGCACCATCACCGTGGTGCCCGCCCAGCAGTAATCATCGCTGTCGGGAAGCAAAAGCCCTATCCGCGTGATAGGGCTTTTTCATTTCTGATGGCGCACAACCACTGCAGAGAGGCGGTCGCATCCTCTAGGTGCGACCGCCTGTCTGCGGTGCAAGGAGAAACGCATGAAATTTTTCGACGAAGCCCGCATTGATGTGCTCGCCGGCGACGGTGGCAACGGTATGGCCTCCTTCCGCCGCGAGAAGTACATCCCCAAGGGCGGCCCGGATGGCGGCGACGGCGGCCACGGTGGCCACGTCATCGTGGTGGCCGATCGCAATGTGAACACGCTGATCGACTACCGCTTCACCCGCACCTTCCGCGCAGAGCGCGGCGAGAACGGCGGCAGCAAGGATTGCTTTGGCAAGGGCGGCAAGGACATCGTCCTGCGCATGCCCGTCGGAACGATCATCACCGACCTGGAGACCGGCGAGCGCATCGCCGACATGAACCGGGACGGCAAGCGGGTGGTGATCGCCCGCGGCGGGCGCGGTGGCTTGGGCAATCTGCATTTCAAGACCGCCACCAACCGTGCGCCGCGCAAGAAGACGATGGGTATTCCCGGCGAGCGCCGCAGCCTGCATCTGGAACTCAAGGTGCTTGCCGACGTGGGCCTGCTCGGCATGCCGAATGCCGGCAAATCGACCTTTATCCGCGCGGTCTCGGCGGCCAAGCCGAAGGTGGCAGACTATCCCTTCACCACGCTGCATCCGAACCTGGGTGTAGTGCGGACCGACGAGGGGCGCAGCTTCGTGATCGCCGACGTCCCAGGCCTGATCGAGGGTGCTGCAGACGGCGCCGGGCTTGGACATCGCTTCCTGCGGCACCTTGCGCGCACCAACGTGCTGCTGCACCTGGTCGACATTGCCCCCTTCTCGCCGGAGACTGACCCGGTTCGTGAAGCGAAGGCGATCGTTGCAGAACTCGAGAAGTACGACCCGGCACTCGCCGCCAAACCGCGCTGGTTGATCATCAACAAGATCGATCTCCTCGACGAGGAAGAGCGCGAAGCGCGCGTCAAAGCCTTCCTCGAAGCCTACGGTCCCGTCGAGCGCTGGTTTGCGATTGCAGCGATCAACGGGGAAAACTGCCGTTCGCTGGTGCTGGCGATTCAGGAATTCCTCGACGCCCAACCGAAGCCGGAGTTCGTTGACGACGAGGAAGGCCTGCCGGCCGAACCGGTCGGCCCCTCCGAGGAAGAAATCCTCGCCGCGGCGGCCGCGGAAGGCGACGACAGCGAAGACGAAACGGACGAAGACGAGGACAAGTAAGCGATGCGCGAGCAGATCCGCGAAGCCCGCCGGCTGGTTGTGAAAGTCGGCAGCGCACTGGTGACCGACAACGGGCGCGGGCTCGCGCTCGCCGCCCTTGAAGACTGGGCGCGCCAAATCGCGGCGCTGCGTCGCGAAGGTCGACAGATCGTGCTGGTCTCTTCCGGCGCGATTGCAGCCGGCATGCAACGCCTGGGCTGGACGACCCGCCCGCACGAGACGCACGCACTGCAAGCGGCTGCCGCGGTGGGGCAAATGGGCCTCGCGCAAGCCTACGAGGGCATCTTTTCAGCCCATGGCCTGAAAACCGCCCAAGTGCTGCTGACGCACGAAGATCTCGCCGATCGCACCCGCTACCTCAATGCACGTTCGACCCTGCTGACGCTGCTGGATCTCGGCGTGATTCCGATCATCAACGAGAACGACACAGTCGTCACTGACGAGATCAAGTTCGGCGACAACGACACCCTCGGCGCCCTGGTCGCCAATCTGATCGAAGCCGACGCGCTGATCATCCTGACCGACCAGCAAGGCCTCTACACCGCCGACCCACGTAAAGACCCGGATGCCACGCTGGTGGCCGAAGCACGCGCCGAAGACACGTCGCTCGAAGCGATGGCTGGCGGTGCCGGCACCGGTATCTCGCGCGGCGGCATGATCACCAAGATTCGCGCTGCGCAGCGCGGTGCACGCAGCGGTACGCACACCTGCATCGCCAGCGGCCGCGAGGCCGACGCGCTGCTGCGACTCGCCAAAGGTGAATCGCTGGGGACACTGCTCTACGCATCCAGCTCGCCGCTGGCGGCCCGCAAACAGTGGCTGGCGGATCATCTTCAGCTCGCCGGCACGCTTCATCTCGACGCGGGTGCGGTGCGCGCGCTCGAAACCGGTCGTAGCCTGCTTCCGGTCGGCGTGGTTTCGGTCGAAGGTGAATTTGGCCGCGGCGCCGTAGTCGCCTGCGTGGGGCCCGATGGCCGCGCGCTGGCACGCGGACTGACGAACTACGCCAGCCGTGAGGCAAACCGTATTGCGCGCCACGCCAGCCATGAAATCGAGAGCATTCTCGGTTATGTCGACGAACCAGAGCTGATCCACCGCGACAATCTCGTACTGCTCTGAGCGCCCGCTTTCACGCGGGTTTCCGCGACATAGCGGCGGCCGATGCGTCAATCATGAAATTCGATTGTCGCCCCTAGCGCATTGCCGCTAGAGTCCCCGGTCCTTCAGCAGCACCGGAGATTCAAACGTGACACAGGCTGACGCAACACCGCGCCATCGCATCATCATCGTCGGCGGCGGCGCAGGCGGGCTCGAGCTGGCAGTCAAACTCGGCGACTGTCTCGGCAAGCCCGGCAAGGCAGACATCACCCTCGTCGACCGCGGCCGCACGCACGTCTGGAAACCACTGCTGCATCAGGTTGCGGCAGGCACGCTCGACAGCCATGCAGACGAGATCGAATACCTTGCGCTCGGTCGGCGTCACCACTTCCGTTTTCGGCAGGGTGAATTCACCGGGCTCGATCGAGCCAGCAAGCAGATCCGTTTGGCGCCCGTACGCTCGCTTGAAGGCGAGATTCTGCTACCGGAGTCGAGCCTGCCCTACGACACGCTCGTGTTCGCGCTGGGCAGCCAGACCAACGACTTCGGCACGCCGGGCGCGCGCGAGCACAGCATCATGCTGGACTCACCCGCCGCCGCGCTGCACTTCCACCGCAAACTGATCGACGCCTCGATCCGCGCGCAGGCAGGCGGCCCGGCCGCGGGTCAAGGCCGCTTCACCGTGGCGATCATCGGCGGCGGCGCGACGGGCGTGGAGCTCGCCGCCGAACTGCATATGACCGCCCGCATCATGGCGAGCTTCGGGCTGGAGAACCTGCATCCGGAACGCGATCTGAAGATCTCGATCGTCGACGCCGCGCCACGCGTCCTGCCGCTGCTGCCCGAGCGCGTGTCGTCGGCCGTGTCGCGAGAGCTGCGCAAGCTCGACATCGATCTGCACACGAACGAAAAGGTTGTCGAAGTCAGCGCCGAAGGCGTGCGGATGGGCAGCGGCAAGTTCATCCCGAGTGGCCTGACGGTGTGGGCCGCGGGCATCAAGGCGCCGGATTTTCTGCGCGACATCGACGGGCTTGAAACCAACCGGATCAACCAGCTGGTGGTCGATCGCACCTTGCGCAGCACGCGCGACCCGTCGATCTACGCGATGGGCGATTGCGCTGCATGCCCGATGGACGATAGCGGCAAGGCGATGGTGCCGCCGCGCGCCCAGGCGGCACATCAGCAAGCGCTGCTGCTCGCCAAGACCATTCCGCGGGTGCTGGCCGGCAAGCCAGGCCTGCCCTTCCGCTACCACGACCATGGTTCGCTGGTTTCGCTTGGTGAATACAGCACGGTGGGGAGCCTGATGGGGCGCGTGGCCAGCGGCGGCGTGTTCATCGAGGGCATGTTCGCCAAGTGGATGTACTGGTCGCTCTACAAGAAGCATCAGGTTGCGATCAACGGCATGTTTCGCACCTGGCTGGCAACCTGGGTCGAGGCCATCGACCGTATGCGCAATCCGCGCATCAAACTGCACTGAACGCTGCGTGTTGGCTACACGGCCGACACCGCGCTCAAAAAAAACGGCCCGCAAAAGCGGGCCGTTTCACATGCAGCAGCGGGTTCGGCTTAGTTCTCGCCGAGCACCGACACCGTCACGTTGACCAGCACATCGGTGTGCAGCGCGACTTGCAGCGCGTTGTCGCCGATAGCCTTGATCGGGCCGAGCGGCATGCGAACCGCAGCCTTCTCAACCGAGAAGCCTTGCGCGTTGAGCGCTTCGGCGACGTCGGCATTGGTGACGGAGCCGAACAGACGGCCATCGACACCAGCCTTGCGAACGATCTGAACGGTGGTGCCGTCCAGCTTGCCGGCCAGTTCCTGAGCAGCAGCCAGCTTCTCGGCAGCAACGCGCTCAAGTTCAGCGCGCTTGGCTTCGAAGGCAGCCAGGTTGTCAGCGGTAGCGCGCTTGGCCTTGCCGTTCGGGATCAGGAAGTTACGGGCGTAACCGTCCTTGACCTTGACGACATCGCCGAGGTTGCCGAGGTTGATGACCTTTTCGAGCAGAATGATTTGCATGGTGATTCCTCTTCGACCCGATTAGTCGTGCAGGTCGCAGAACGGCAGCAGGGCCAGGAAGCGGGCGCGCTTGATAGCAGCCTGCAGCTGACGCTGATAGCCGGCCTTGGTGCCGGTGATACGGGCCGGCATGATCTTGCCGGTTTCGGTCACGAATTCCTTGAGGACGTCGACGTCCTTGTAGTCGATCAGCTCGACTTTTTCAGCCGTAAAACGGCAGAACTTGCGACGCTTGAAGAGCCCGCCGCGGCGGTTGCCGCCCTTCTTGTCATCTTTTTTCTTCGGTCTGAAAGCCATTTTCAGTTCCCTTCCAAAATTTCGATCGTATTCACATGCATCACCAGACCCTTGTGCCGCGCGCTACGCGCTGCGAGAAATCCGGTGAGCGTCACCTTGTCACCCGGGCGGCGAGCCTGCGCGGACAGCGCGGCATCACCCAAGGCCAGGACGGAAACCTCGCACCGCACTTCCCGCTCGATCCCGGCTTCGATCTGCCGTGAGACATGTTCGAGGCTGAATTCGAGGACCGGCATTCCTGCCGGCGTTCTGCGGAGTACGCCGCATTCGGCGATCACTCCATCCAGAACCAGTGCGTTACGCATCACCTCCGGTGGCCCGGGAGTCAGGCGACTCAGGCTTCGGCGGTCTTGGCTTCGTCGGCAGCAGGTGCCGGGGTCAGCGACTTGGCCTTCTCTTCCTTCATCATCGGAGACGGCGCAGTGACGGCCTTCTTCATCTTGATGGTGAGGTGGCGCAGGACGGCGTCGTTGAACTTGAACGCGTGTTCGAGTTCGGTGAGCGCTTCCTGATCCGTCTCGATGTTCATCAGGACGTAGTGAGCCTTGTGAACCTTCTGGATCGGGTAAGCCAGCTGACGACGACCCCAGTCTTCAAGACGATGGATCTGGCCGCCACGCTGGGTCACGAGCGCCTTGTAGCGCTCGATCATCGCCGGCACCTGTTCGGACTGGTCCGGGTGGACGATGAAGACAACTTCGTAATGTCGCATGGATGCTCCTTGCGGTTTGCGTGAATCACAGCCCCCCGGCATGCGAAACCGGTGGAGCAAGGGAACCCGCGATTTTATACAAGCCCATGTATTTATTCAAGTTGACGCCAGCGGCGCCAGAATGGCGGCAGGAGACGATATGCATTGCAAGATTTCGCAATAGCCGCCGCGGGCGCCGCCTCTATACTCGTGCGCTTGTTTTTGTGACCCGGAGACCAAACAGATGAAGCTCGAAACGCTTGCGGTACATGCCGGCTACTCGCCCGACCCGACCACGCGCGCAGTCGCGGTGCCGCTCTACCAGACGGTGGCCTACGCCTTCGACGACACCCAGCATGGCGCCGATCTGTTTGACCTGAAGGTGCCGGGCAACATCTACACGCGGATCATGAACCCGACTCAGGATGTGCTGGAGAAGCGCGTGGCCGCGCTCGAAGGCGGCATCGCCGCGCTGGCACTGGCTTCCGGCCAGGCGGCGATCACCTACGCGATCCAGACGATCGCGGAGGCCGGCGACAACATCGTGTCAGCCGCCACGCTCTACGGTGGCACCTACAACCTGTTCGCCCATACGCTGCCGCAGTACGGCATCAACGTACGCTTTGCCGACTACCGTGACCCGGCGAGCTTTGAAGCATTGATCGATGAGCGGACCAAGGCGGTCTATGTTGAATCGATCGGCAACCCGCTCGGCAACATCACCGACATCGAAGCCATCGCTGCCATCGCGCACCGCCACGGGGTGCCGCTGATCGTCGACAACACCGTGCCGTCGCCCTACCTGCTGCGGCCGATCGAGTTCGGCGCGGACATCGTGGTGCACTCCCTGACGAAGTACCTCGGCGGCCATGGCAACTCGATCGGCGGTGCGATCGTCGACTCGGGCAAGTTCCCGTGGGCGGATCACAAGGCGCGCTTCCGCCGCCTCAACGAGCCGGATGTGTCCTACCACGGCGTGGTCTACACCGAAGCGCTTGGCCCGGCGGCGTACATCGGCCGCGCACGCGTGGTGCCGCTGCGAAACATGGGTGCCGCGATCTCCCCCTTCAACGCCTTCATGATCCTGCAGGGCATCGAAACGCTCGCGCTGCGGATGGATCGCATCACTGCGAACACCCGCAAGATCGCCGAATACCTGAAGGGCCATGCGAAGGTGAAGTGGGTGAATTACGCGGGGCTTGCCGACCACCGCGACCATGCGCTGGCGCAGAAGTACATGGGCGGCCGCCCGTCCGGCATCCTGACCTTCGGCGTCGAGGGCGGCCTGGAAGGCGGCGCGCGCTTCCAGGATGCGCTGAAGCTATTCACCCGCCTGGTTAACATCGGCGACGCGAAGTCGCTTGCCTGCCACCCGGCCTCCACCACGCACCGCCAACTCTCGCCGGCGGAACTTGAGAAAGCGGGCGTAACGCTGGATACGGTACGCCTCTCGATCGGTATCGAGCATATCGACGACCTGATCGCCGATCTGGAGCAAGCGCTCGCCGCAGCCTGAGGTCGGTCGATCACCACAACAAATAGGGCACCCTCGGGTGCCCTTTTTTCGTTCTCGGCCAACTGCGGCGATCACAAGGCGTCGATCGCCTTCGCCATCGCCACATCGCGCGCCGACAAACCGCCTGCGTCGTGTGTCGTCAGCAAGATCTCGACGCGGTTGTAGACGTTGCTCCACTCGGGATGATGGTCGTGCTTCTCTGCCAGCAGCGCCACGCGATTCATGAATCCCCAGGCCTCGCTGAAGTCCCTGAACTTGAAGTGCTTCACCAGCGCATCACGGCTGGCGTCGTGCGCCCACCCGTTCAGTGACACCAGCGCTGCACGCTCGGCCTCGGTGAGTTTTGCGATTGCCATGGTGCGCCTCAGACGATGCTGCATGCCTGGTCGAAGGCGAAGCGCGGGCTGCGCGCATGCAGCGCACTCGCGTCACCGTAACCGAGGTTGCAGAGGAAGTTGCTCTTGATGGCGGTGCCGGCGAAGAACTCGACATCGACCATCGCGTTGTTGAAGCCGGACATCGGCCCGCAATCGAGCCCCAAAGCACGGGCGGCAAGAATCAGGTAAGCGCCCTGGAGGCTGCCATTGCGGAAGGCCGTGGTCTGGATCTTGGCGTCATTGCCCGCGAACCAGGATCTTGCGTCGGTATGCGGAAACAGAAAGTCGAGGCGGTCGTGGAACTGCAGGTCGTAACCGATGATCGCCGTCACCGGCGCCGCCATCGTCTTTGCGCGGTTCCCGTCGTCAAGCGCTGGGGCGAGACGCGCCTTGGCTTCCGGCGAGGTCACAAAGACGATGCGTGCCGGCGAACAGTTGGCCGACGTCGGCGCCATCTTCAGCAGATCGTAAAGTCGGTGCAGTAACGCGGGCTCGACTGGCTTGTTGAGCCATTTGCTGTGCGTGCGTGCGGCGTTGAACAATTGGTCCAGCGCTTCCGCGCCAAGGGCTTGCGTCATGGGTGTGAGTTGCTCCGTCAGCCGATAATCGCGCCAGACCGATTGGGTCAGCGCAGTGAAAAATCGACGCGACTGGCGCTTGTGGCAGCCTTCGCGTCGCTCTTGTCCTTGTCTTCTCCCACCTTTGGCGCCAGAACGAACACGCGCTCGACGGGCACCTTCCCGGTTTCGACCAACCAAGCCTTGACCTGGTTCGCACGCTCCTGCGCCAGTGCGCGCACATCGGCGTCGCCGACGTTGGCAACACTCATCAGCATCCGCTCCATGTCAGCGACGGGAACATCCTTCTGCATCCCCACGACGTTGCGCGGCTTGTTGGGGATCTTCTCGTCGGCGTAAACACGCTTGAGCAGTGCCGGATATTCGGCCGGGTCGATGCGCACCTCGTCGATGCTGCCGCCCGATTCGCCCGCCTTCGCCATGTCCTGCAACTTCAGGCTACGAACCTTGCGCTGATAGCTCTCGCGCTTGAGCCCCTCCGCGTCCACCAGCGGATCGGCGCGCCCGATCAACTCAAGGGTAAGCGCAGGCCGGTCCTTCAAGGTCTTCGCCACGGTATCGAGTCGCTTGGTGCCTTCGGCGTCAATACGGGCCGAACCCGCGGTAAACGGCAGGTTGGAAAAATCGGCATCCGCACCACCGCCTGCCAGGAAGGAGAACGGCGACGAGACGACCTTGCCGAAGAAGTTGAGGATCATCTTCCAGACGATGCCGCCGACCGAGAACTCCGGGTCATCAAGCGTGCCCCCCACGGGCAGATTGACGTCGATTTCGCCGCGGCTGTTCTTCAGCAGATTCACCGCGAAGCGCACCGGTAGCGAGGTTGCATCCGGGCTCTCGACCTTGTCGCCGAAGGTCAGTTGGTCGAGGAACACATGGTTCTCGGCGCTGAGCTTGCGATCTTCGATGCGGTAGCGCAGATCCATCGAGAGCTTGCCCTTCTCGATGCCGTAGCCAACGTACTTGCTCGCATATGCCGACAGGGCCGTGAGCTCATACCCCTTGACCGAGGTCTTCACGTCGAGGAAGCGGTCGTTACGGAACGGCGCAAGCTGGCCGCTGATTTCGAGCGGCGCCAGCCCATCCACCGCACCCCGCAGATCCAGCGAGGCCACTTTCGCCGGATCGGTACCGAGGTTCTCGATACGGCCGGCAACCCCGGAAAGGCGTGCATCGAAATTAGGCCGCACAAAGCGATCGCTGTAGTTGATCGACGCGCCGCTCAAAACGATGCGGTCGATCCGGATCGGCGGCATCGGCTTCGCGGGTGGCACCGTCGTCGTGCTGGTTGCAGTCGCCGCTTTCTTGGCATCAGTAGGCGGGGGCGTGGGGGTGTCGTCATCCGAATGACGACGCTGCGTGACTTCGCGCAGATTCAGCTCACCCTCCTTGCTCAGAATCAGCCGGGTCTGCAAATCGCGCAACGCGATCTCGCCGATGCCGATCGACAATGGCGCCAAGCGCAGATCGATACCGCTGACGGAGAAGTTGCCCCAGCGCACGAAGTCGGCATCGTTGATCAGATCGAGCGACGAGAAATCCGCCACCGCCACGCGTCCCTTGTAGCTGCCCGCGGGCGCATCGGGCTTACTCAGGTCGAGGCTGAGCGCCCCTTGCGCCGACACCTTCGCGCGTGTCACGGAGACCTCATAGTCACGCGTCACCTGTGCCACCAGCGGCACGACGTCCAGGCCACTGCCGTCAATCTTCAAGTCGGCGCGCAGCGGCTGCGGCGACACGCGTCCATCCACCGTCAGTTTCCCCTTCTGGTTCCAGCCCGTTGCCAACTTGAGCTGCGCGTAGCTGCCCGCACGGCTGTCCACGTTGCTCACGGCCAGCGTCAGTGGCGAGAGGTTCAGGCGCAGCGGGGTCGCGTGCGAGACGTCGTCGTAACGCAGCGTTGCGCCGTTGAGCTTCAGTTCGCCCAGGGCGTAGGCCCAGTCGGATTCCGCCTTGGCGGTCTTGGGCGGTTCGCTCGCTTTGGCGGCCGGCTTCGTTCCCATCAGGCGCGAGAGATTGAAACGACCCTCCTTGTCACGCTGCAAAGCGAATTCAGGTGCGTCGATCGTCGCGGCGCCGAGCTTGATCGTGCGCTGCGGAAGGTCCAAGGTCACCGCACTCAGGGCGATCTTCGGGGCCTTCAGGAAGGGCGTCTTCTCGCCACGCACGCGCAGCGCAACGTCTGCTGCGCCAAGCTCCGCATCAGTCAGCACGATGCCGACACCGCTTTCGCCAACCTGAAGATCCAACGGAACATGGCCGCTGAAACGGGCGGCATCGATCACCAATCCAGGCACCGTCGCCGCGACATAGGGCGAGCCCCGCGCAGGTTGAAACTCAGCGAAGTCCAGCACCCCGGCCAGATGCAGCGGCTTGATCGCAAGCTTCGCATCGAGCCCGATCGATTCACCCGCGTCGCCCTTGGCAGCAACCTTGAGCGCCGCAGCTTTATCAAGCGCCGAAGACAGCCCCTTCAGTTCGATGTCCAGGGTTTCAACAGCCATCTTCACGGGCGGATCGGTGGTTACGTTGGAGATATCGACATGCCCACGATCCAGCGCGATGCGGTCGATCTGCCACTGCCAGCCGCCGCCGGCTTCCGGCTGGGCAGGCGCCGCCGCATCGGCCGGTGCCGCGTAGGCCAGCAATTCGCGTTGAATCGCCAGTACGGCCTTGACCCGGTTCGTGCGATCGAACTCGACCGCCATGCCGGGTTTGACCAGTTCCACCTGTTGCACATGCGCCTTACGCGCCAGCGGCTGAACGTCGGCGAGTGCGATACGCAGCGCCTCGAAGTGGGCGATGTCGCTGCCGTCCGAGTCGCGCACCAGCCAATCCAGCGCGCTGGCCTGGCCCGACAGCGAAATGGCGGGCGCCTTGCCCAGAGGCTGTTCGAAGCGGAGGCGCAGATCGGCCGCGATCTTGCCCTTGTCCAGGGTAACCCCCGGTTTTTTGGGCAGATAGGCGAGATATGGGGCCAGTTCGATCGGTGCCAGCTTGAGCTCGATTTCAGCATCACGCCGCTCGCGCAAGAAGGGGCGCGCCTTGCCGCCGAGTTCGAGCGCGGTGCCATTCACCAGCGCCGACAGGTGCGGGCTGGCAAAGATATCGACATCCGCCGGGATGCTGGAAATGAACGGCAGGCCAAACGTGAGGCGCTCAATGCGGTGCTCGCGGCCAACAGGCTTGTCGTTGAAGCGAAGCACGCCATCGCGGACTTCGATGTTGTAGAGCGCAAAGCGCGTGTCGCCGCCGCCCTCTTTCTTGGGCTGCTTGGCGAGGCGTTCGAGAATATCGCTGATCGAGTAGCGGTTCGCCCCCTCGCGGGCAACGTACAGCTGCGGCCGTTCGATACTGAGCGAACGCACGACCACAGCACGATGCAGCAGGGAACTGGGGCCTTCCAGATTGGCTTCGGCGCGGCCGATTTCGAGCAGCGGCGGCTCACCGGGGCGCCCGCCGACCTTCAGGTCATCGATGCCGGCCGAGAGCCGAAGCAGGTTGATGTGCACGGCACCGACCGTGACCGGCCGGTCAAGTACGGCGCCCAATTCCTTCTGCAGCGCGCCGCGCACGAAGGGCGGCACCAGCACCCCCACGACCCCGGCGAGTACCAGAACCGCTACAACCGCGATCGCCGCACGGCGCCCCCAGCGCCGAACCCCAGGATGACTCATCACCGCCGGAAAGGCCTTCATCGCAACCCTCGTTTTCTTGTTTTGGGCCTGCTTTCAGCTTAGCAGCGCGCCCGCACTACGACTCACATTGCGCCGGTTGGCGCTGGCTCCATCGCCAGAAAAACACGGTCGAGCGTTTCCGCCTGCGCCAACGCATCATCAAGCGGATACCGCAGGGGCTCCTCGACGCGAATCGCACGCTGAAAATGGGACACCATGCGTACATACGCATCGGTGGGCGGAAAGCGATGCGCGTGCGCGTCGTGCCACAGCACGACATCCCGGTCCTTGTTCAGGAAGGGCTGATCAACCCGCAGGGCGCCGTGCGCGCCGAGCACTTCAAACCCCTGATGAAAAGGCAGCGAGAAGCCGCAGTCCATGTGCGCCGTCGCATCGCCGAACCGCAGCAGCGCGCTCAGCGCATGGTCCACACCGCGATCGGTGTAGCTCGCCTGGGCTGCCAGCACGTCGGGTTGCTCACCGGTCAACTGGCGCATCAGGTCGAGTGGATAACACCCGACGTCGTACAGGGCGCCGCCACCCATTGCCGGGTCCCAGCGCACATCCTCGGGCCGGTCGAGCACGAAAGCGAAGGCGCCGCGCATCACGCGCGGCTGGCCGATCGCGCCATCACGCACCAGCGCGTGGAGTTGCTCGATCGCGGGGTGGAAGCGATACATGAACGCTTCCATCGCAAAGCGGCCGTGAATCCGCTGAGCAGCCTGCAACTGCGCGACCTGCCGCGCGTTAAGCGTAAGCGGTTTCTCGCACAGCACATGCTTTCCCGCAGCCAGGGCGGCAAGCGCCCAGGGCAAATGCGCGGCGTTGTGCAGGGCGATATAGACCGCATCGACATCCGCGTTTTGCACCAGATCGAGATAGCCCATCGTGTGCGGGATGCCATTGCGCTGCGCATAGGCTTGGCCCCGCTGCAAATCACGGCAGCCGAGGGCGGCCACATGCCCACCCGCAGCCCGGATTGCCGGAATCAACGCTTGTTCGGCGATCCGTGCGGCGCCAAGCACGCCCCACTTCACCGTAGCGCCCACCGTCGTGTTCATTGCTGCCCTCCCCCGGGCAAACTTACTGCCTGCTCTTGACGCCTTCGGCCTGCTGCAGACGCAATGCAAGGATGATGTTGTCAGCCCGCAGCGAATGGTTAACCGCCAGATCAAACCAGCGCGGATTTCCTGTCGTACAGGCCTGACCCAGGGCGACCACGGCACTGCGCCGCGCCTGCACGTAATGCAGCAGAAGCTCGCGGTTCGGCGCCCCTGCGGGCAGCGCCGTCACAGTGCGCAATTGCAGCTCGCGCCCCGGCAGCAGCTCCCCCTCGATCTGTTCGAGCGCTTCAGCGCTGGTGATCTTGCCCTGCCGCATACCGGCCACCAACGTCGCCGTGTGTTGTGTCAGCTCCTGATCCGCCTCGGCGAACAGCAGGGTCTGATGCTGCTCGGCAGCCATGCGGCGGAAGCCTTCACCCGCCGGCTGCGCCCCGCCCCACAGCACCAGCGCAACACCGCATACCGCCGAGATGCCAGCGAGCCCGCGCAGCCAAACGCCCAGCCCCGGCTTCTGGTCGAGCGGATGAGCAAAGCCCGCACCGAGTACGAAACCGCCGACCAGGCCGCCGACGTGCGCGGCATTGTCGATGCCCGGCAAGGTGAATCCGGCGACCAGCGAGAAGCCGATGAACGCCACCGTGCTGGTGCGCAGTTCCTGCAGCAAGCCCTCGGGCACCGCGCGGCGTTCAAAAATCAGGTAGGCGAGCAAGGCGCCGTAGAGACCGAAGATCGCGCCCGAAGCGCCCACACTCAGCACCGCGGGCTTCCACCACAGGCTCGCGAGCGAGCCGAGCAGGCCCGCTCCGGCGTAGGTCAGCAGGAAGTTGCGGTGCCCAAAGAGTCGCTCGGTCACCGCACCGACCTGCCACAGCGCGAACATGTTCATCGCGATGTGCATCAGCCCGCCGTGCAGGAACAGCGCGGTGACGACACGCCATGTCTGGCCCGTCAGTGCCGCCGGGCCGTACAGTGCGCCGGCGCGAATCAGCACCCGGCTGTCGATCTGCAGCAAGCCGTGGCTGCGCAGCATCAGCCAGCCGAATGCCAAACCGTTGGCCAGCAGCAGCACGGTGGTCACCCACGGGCGCTTGATGCGCCCGAACAACAGATCGAGGAAGCGTTGTTCGTCCAGCTTGCAGCCCTCAGAGCGCGCGGCGCTCGACCAGCGCCTGCGCGATTGTTCCGATATCGGTGTGTTCCAGCTCGCCGCCGACCGGCAGCCCGCGGGCGATGCGGCTGACCTTCAGCCCGCGCGCGCGCAGCATCTCGCCGACGTAGTGCGCAGTCGCTTCACCCTCGTTGGTGAAGTTCGTCGCGAGGATCACTTCCTGCACGGTGCCGTCGGTCGCTCGCGCCAACAGGCGGTCGAGCCGCAGTTCGCGCGCGCCGATACCGTCGAGTGGTGAGACGCGCCCCATCAGCACGTAGTACATGCCGCGGTAGGCGTGGGTCTGCTCCATCATCGCGAGGTCGGCCGGCATCTCCACGACGCAAAGCTGCTGCGGATCGCGCGCAGGATTGAGGCAGCGATCGCAGACCTCGGCCTCGGTGAAGGTATTGCAGCGATTGCAATGGCGGATGTGCGCAAGCGCGCCTTCCAGCGCCCGACCGAGACGCCCTGCGCCCTGACGATCACGCTGCAGCAGGTGATAGGCCATACGCTGGGCGGACTTCGGCCCCACGCCTGGCAACACGCGCAAGGCATCAATCAGTTCGTCTAGGGCGGCAGGCATGCAGTCGCTTCAGTTGTGAGGCGCGTAGCTCCGCACTTGGCAGAGCACCGCGCGCCATTGGCTCAGAAGGGCAGTTTCATGCCCGGCGGCAGGTTGAGTCCGGCGGTGAAGCCGGCCATCTTCTCCTGCGTGGTGGCTTCAACCTTGCGCACCGCATCGTTCATGGCGGCGGCGACGAGGTCTTCAAGCATTTCCTTGTCATCCATGACCGAGGGATCAATCGTCACACGGCGCACATCGTACTTGCAGGTCATCTGAACCTTGACCATACCGGCACCCGACGCACCCTCGACCTCGATCAGCGCCAGGGCTTCCTGCGCCTTCTTCATGTTTTCCTGCATCTGCTGGGCCTGCTTCATCAGCCCGGCCAGATTGCCCATGCCACCACCCTTGAACATCGCTTGCTCTCCTTCTTAAAGCGGTTTTACCGACGCTTCCACAAGCGTCGCGTCGAATCGTTCGATCACTTCGCGCACGAAGGGATCGGCCTCCAGCGCCGCCACGGCATCAGCATGGCGACGCTGCTTTTCAATCTGGTTGCGCTGTGCCGGCGTTTCACTGGCAACGGCGCCAATCTCAATACCAAGACGCGCAGCGCGCCCCAACAAGGCGGTTAGCGCGTCCTGCAACTTGTCGCGCGTGCTCTGCATCGCGGCAAGATGTTTGTGCGTTTCGGGCAGGCGCAAGCGCACCAAGGAACCATCGAAACCCAGCAGCTCGCATTGCTGCGCGAGCTCACGCACCAGTCCGCCCAGCCGCATCGCGGCAACCATGCCATGCCAGTCGTCGAGCGCGCCATTCCAGCTCGCCGGTTCGACAACCGCAGGCGCCACGTCGACAGGCTTCTGCGCGGCTTCGCGTGCAGCTGGCGCAGCGGTACGTGCCTCCGCCTGCACATAGGGTGGATCAAATGGCGGTTCGAAATCCGGCTCGAGTACCGGTTCGTAGCGGTCATCAAAACCTGGATCAAACGGCGGTTCGCTTTGCGGTGCAGCGACAGCCGGCGCTGGCGCAGCAGGCTCTGGTTCGGGATCAGGCGCGGGCTCGCGCGGCGTCGACACCGCCACCGGCGCTTGCGCGTGCGGTGCCGCGGCGGGTGCAGCCTGTGTCTGTGGCGCAGTGGTTGCGACCTGCGGAGCGGCCGGCATTGGTCGCGCGCGCGGCGCACCGCCACCCGAGGGCGCCCCACCCTGCGCACCGCGTGCATCGCCCGGCATCTCCGGCCGGAACGCATGCAGGCGCAGCAGTGTCATCGTGAATCCGGCATAGGGATCCGGCGCCAGCGCAAGATCGTCGCGACCATGAATCGCGATCTGATAGGCCAGCTGCAGGAATTCCGGATCAAAACGCGCGGCCAACGCTTCAAGCTGCGCACGCTCCTGCAGGTCCATGATGGCCTGCGGCGCGAACTGGGTCAGCGCAAGGCGGTGGAGGAGACTGGCAAACGCCTGCAATGCGGCTTCAAAACTGAGGCTACGGGCCTGCATCTCGTCGGCCACCGCCAGCATCGCCGGAAGGTCTTGTGCCGCAAGGCCTTCCACAAGCGCGTAGAGCTGATCCTCGCCAACCGAGCCCAGCATGTCGCGCACGCCCTGCTCCTCGACACGGCCCGCGCCATGCGCGATCGCCTGGTCAAGCAAGGACAGCGCATCACGCATCGAACCATTCGCGCCGCGCGCGAGGTGGCGCAAGGCGCCGGCCTCGAAGGGCACGTTCTCCTGCTCAAGGATGCGCGACAGGTGATCGACGATGTGCCCCGGCGGCATTTGCTTCAGATTGAACTGAAGGCAGCGCGACAGCACGGTCACCGGAATCTTCTGCGGATCGGTGGTCGCGAGGATGAACTTCATGTGCGCGGGCGGCTCTTCCAGCGTCTTGAGCATCGCGTTGAACGCATGCCCGGTGAGCTGGTGCACTTCGTCGATCATGTAGACCTTGTAGCGACCGCGGGTCGGCGCATAAGCCGCCTTGTCCAGCAGCGAGGCCATGTCGTCCACGCCACGGTTGCTCGCGGCGTCCATCTCGACGTAATCGACGAAGCGCCCGGCATCGATTTCCTGGCAGGCCGAACACACGCCGCACGGGGTCGCCGTCACCCCGGTCTCGCAGTTCAAGGCCTTGGCGAGGATGCGCGAGATCGTCGTCTTGCCGACCCCTCGCGTGCCGGTAAAGAGCCAGGCGTGGTGCAGGCGGCCGGTGGCCAGCGCATGCGTCAGCGCGCGCACCACATGCTCCTGCCCGACGAGGGTGTCGAAGCTTTTTGGGCGCCATTTGCGCGCCAGCACCAAGTAACTCATGCGGGGGATTCTAGCAGAGGGTCGGAGGGGCCCCGCGAGCGGTGCGGCGTAGCCGATCGATAGGCAAACCTGATGACAATGGTTGCTTTAATCAATTGGCCCTACCGAAACCAAACGACCACACTGGGCAACACCAACAGAGCAACGGGAGGCCACCATGAACCAGATCACTCGCAGCCACACCCTGCGCCGCGCGCGCCGCAGCCTTGGGCTCGCCATCTTCATGGGCGGTGTAACGGTTCTGGCCATGCAGGGCGCCAGCGCGATCGGAGCAGACCGGACGCCGCATCTCGACCCGCGCATCCACACGATCGTTTCACCGGCGCACGGTATCGGCAAGCATGTCGGCATCGCGACGTAAGGACGCACCGCGCTGAAAAAGCAAAGGGCGCCGAAGTTTCCTTCGGCGCCCTTCTCGTAGTCAGGGTGGCGAGCCTGACCCCCGGCACTTGCAGGGAGCGGTTATGGCTGCTTCCTTCCGGACCTGACCAGATTCCCACGCTGCAATGCGAGGAGACCCGCCACGCCGAATCATAACACGGCGAAAGCGGACATCTGCGCGGCAATGCGCCGTCTAACGACGCGAGGTCGCCGCAGCCCTTGCGCAGCCGATACTTGGCGCTGCGCAGAGGGCGAACCGCCGAGCAATCGCCTTAGGCGCTACGCGTGCGCTGCCGCCTCGCCTCAAACAGGCAGATTCCGCTGGCAACCGAGACGTTGAGGCTCTCGACCGAGCCGTACATCGGTATCTTCGCCAACTCGTCGCAGGTTTCGCGCGTGAGTCGACGCAGCCCATCACCCTCAGCACCCAGCACCCAGGCGAGCGATCCACGCTGGTCGATGGCGTAGAGGTCCTTCTCCGCCTCGCCCGCCGCGCCGACACACCACACGCCAGCATCCTGCAACTCGCGCAGCGTGCGGGCCAGGTTGGTCACGGTGATGTAGGGCACGGTGTCCGCAGCGCCGCTGGCAACCTTCATCGCCGTGGCGTTGAGCCCGACCGAGCGGTCCTTCGGCGCAATCACCGCATGCGCCCCAGCGCCGTCTGCCACACGCAACGCAGCGCCAAGGTTGTGCGGATCAGTCACCCCATCGAGCACCAGCAGCAGCGCCGGTTCCGTCAGCCCTTCGAGCACATCGTCGACTTTCAGCGCGCGCTGCCGCGCGTCGATCTTTGCGACAACGCCCTGGTGGCGGTGGGTGCCCGCCATGCCATCCAGCCGTGGCCCATCCACCGGATGTAGCCGCACGCCCGCCAGTTCAGCGCGCGCCACAAGGTCCTTCGCCCTCGCATCGGCGCGTTTGGCGTCCAGATAGATTTCGAGCACCGATTCCGGGTCATGCCGCAGCTTGGCGCCAATCGCGTGAAAACCATGGATGTAACGCGTTTCAGCCACGACGGCCTCCCTTCTTGCGCGGGCCACCCTTGGGCGCCGGCTTCTTGCCTGTCGGTGCGGGCTTCCCGCCGGTTGCCTTACGCGGCGCGGCGCCTGCTTTCTTGGCTGGCTTGGCGCCCGCCTTCTTCGCACCCGCCGGTGGCGGACCGCTGCGTTCGCGTGCCGGCCCCGCCGTCTTGCGGCGACCTGCGGCCGCGCCCGGCACCTGGGCGCCGGCCTTCACCCCCTGAAGCTCGCGCCAGCTCACGAACTCACCTTCGTCATCGTCCAGCGATGCCACAACCGGTTTCTCGCGTGCATCGCCACGCGCGGCGTCGCGCGCAGTCTTGCCGCGACGCGCGGTTGCCGACGGGGTGGCCTCGACCAGGCGGAAGTCGATCTTGCGGCTTTCGAGGTCCACGCGCACCAGTTGCACCTTCACGCGATCGGACAGACGGAAACGCTGCCCGGTGCGCTCGCCCACCAGTTCGTGACGCGCATCGTCGAAGTGGAAATAGTCGGCACCCAGATCCGAGATGTGCACCAAGCCTTCGATGAACACATCGTCGAGCGCCACGAAAATGCCGAACGGGACAGCGGCAGAAACGCTGCCTTCGAATTGCTCGCCGATCCGGTCTTGCATGAAGAAACACTTGAGCCAGGCCTCGACATCGCGCGTAGCTTCGTCAGCACGACGCTCGGTTGCCGAGCAATGCGCGCCGACTTCATCAAGATCCAGCGCGGCGAGCGCTTCCGCCGCTTTGCTCTTCTTGCGCGGCTGTTGGCGAGCGATCACTGCCTTAATGGCGCGATGCACCAGCAGATCCGGGTAGCGACGAATCGGCGACGTAAAGTGGGTATATGCGTCATAGGCAAGGCCAAAGTGGCCGACGTTGTCCGGGCTGTACATCGCCTGGCGCAGCGAACGCAGCATCACCGTCTGCAGCAGCTGGCGATCCGGCCGCGTCTTGATACGGTCGATCAGGCGCGCGAAATCAGATGCGGCCGGGTCGTCGCCACCGCCCAGATCAAACCCGAATTCGCCGAGGAAGGTCCGCAGCTTTTCCAGCTTCTCCGGCTTCGGCCCCTCGTGAATCCGATACAGCGCCGGCTGTTCGTTGAACTCGAGGTATTCGGAGGCGCATACGTTGGCTGCGAGCATGCACTCCTCGATCAGGCGGTGCGCGTCATTGCGCGTCTCCGGCACGATCTTCTCGATCTTGCCCTGATCGTTGAACACCATGCGCGTCTCGGTCGTCTCGAAATCGATCGCACCGCGCCGCGCGCGCGCCTTGAGCAGAATCTGGAACACCGCGTCGAGCGACTCCAGATGCGGCAACAAGGGCGCAAGCTCTGCTCGCGTGGCCTCATCCTTGTCATACAGGGCTGCGGCGACCTTGGTGTAGGTCAGGCGCGCCTTCGAATGCATGACGGCAGGGTAGAAGCGATAGCGCTGAATCTTGCCGGTCACCGAAATCGCCATGTCGCAGACCATGCACAGGCGATCGACGTTGGGGTTCAGCGAGCACAGGCCGTTCGAGAGCTTCTCCGGCAGCATCGGGATGACCCGGCGCGGGAAGTAGACCGAATTGCCGCGTTCGTAGGCGTCCTTGTCGAGCGCGCTGCCCTCGGTGACATAGTGGCTCACATCGGCGATCGCGACGACCAAACGCCAGCCCTTGCCAACCGGTTCGGCGAACACTGCGTCATCGAAGTCCTTTGCGGTCTCTCCGTCAATCGTCACCAGCGGCAGTGCGCGCAAGTCCTCGCGGCCACCGCCCAGATCACTCTCGCGCACCGTATCGGGAATCCGCGCAGTCTGCGCTTTGGCAGCCTTCGAGAACTCAAACGGCAGATCGTGCTTGCGCAGGGCGATCTCGATTTCCATGCCCGGGTCGGCGTACGCCCCCAGCACCTCGACCACCTTGCCGATGGGCTGGCTGTTCTTGGTCGGTTGCTGCACAAGCTCGACGGTCACGACCTGACCGGCGACGGGAAGCTTGGTACGCCCCTCGCGCGCGAGCAGGATCTCCTGGTTGATGCGTCGGTTCTCGGCCACAACGTAGTGCACGCCGTGCTCGACAACGACGCGACCAACCAGGCGCTCGTTAGCGCGCTCAAGCACTTCGACGATCTTGGCTTCGCGACGCCCCTTCCAGTCCGCTCCGGTGACCCGCACCAGGGCGCGGTCGCCGTGCAGCACGGCCTTCATCTCGCGCGGGCCGAGGAAGAGGTCGTCGCCGCCCTCCTCCGGCTTCAGGAAGCCAAACCCATCGGGATGGCCTTCCACCCGGCCGCGAATCAGATCCGCCTTGTCCGGCAGGATGTACGCGCCACGACGGTTGCGCATCATCTGACCGTCGCGTTCCATCGCACCGAGGCGGCGCGCAAACACGTCAGACTCTTCGAGCGTGATGTCGAGCGCGTCGGCGAGATCTTCGCCGGTCATCGGCACGCCGCGATCCGTCAGGGTCTGCAGGATGTACTCGCGGCTCGGTAGCGGATATTCGTATTTCTGCAGTTCCCGTTCGAGAAACGGATCTGCGCGCCGAATCTTCGAGAGCGCCGGGCCAGCAGCCTTCTTGCTCACGCGCTTTTTCGGTTCGGCCGCCGGCGTAACTTCAGCGGCGGTATCGGGTACTTCACTCATCGTCGTCTTGCGTGAGCGCATATTTTTCTTTGGTGTTGTTGACAATTCAATTCCTTCGTTTATACTTCTGTTCTCGCTGCGGAGCAGCGAATGCCCAGGTGGCGAAATTGGTAGACGCGCTAGTTTCAGGTACTAGTGCCGCAAGGTGTGGAGGTTCGAGTCCTCTCCTGGGCACCAAGAATTTCGCAAAGAATGCCAGCTCTTCGAGCTGGCATTTTTCTTTTGTGCTTTCCCTGCACGCGTTTCCGTTTCGCCGTCGGTGTAGTGGTGTGGGCGTTTCATCGTGAGGTCTGGCCACCCATCGCAGCCAGACCCCATCTGTTACTGTCTGCGCTCAGCCCTTGAACGGGTGGCGCAGAACGATCGTCTCTTCGCGATCAGGGCCCGTCGAGATCATGTCGACCGGCACGCCGCAAAGCTCTTCGATACGGCGCAGGTAGGCGCGCGCATTCGCCGGCAAAGCGTCGTAGGACTTCACGCCCACCGTCGGCTCGTTCCAACCCGGCATCGTCTCGTAAATCGGTTCGCAGCGCGCAACGCGATCGGCGCCGATCGGCAACAGGTCAATGATCTTGCCGTCGAGTCGATACCCCGCACACAGCTGCAGCTCTTCGATGCCATCCAGCACATCGAGCTTGGTGATGCAAAGACCCGAAACGCCATTGATCTGAATCGAGCGCTTGAGCAAGGCCGCGTCGAACCAGCCGCAACGGCGCACGCGCCCGGTGACGGTGCCACGCTCGTGGCCAACCGTCGACAGATGATGGCCAACGCAGCCCTCTTCCTCGATTGGCAGTTCGCTCGGGAACGGGCCTGCACCGACGCGGGTCGTGTAAGCCTTGGTGATGCCCAGGATGTAGTGCAGCATGTTCGGGCCAACACCCGAACCGGGCGACGCTGCGCCCGCCACACAGTTGCTCGACGTCACGTACGGGTAGGTGCCGTGATCAACGTCCAGCAGCGTGCCCTGCGCGCCTTCAAACAGCAGGTTCTCGCCGCGGCGGTTGACCGCATGCAGCGCAGCCGACACGTCGCCCACGAGCGGCAGCACCCGCGCCGCGTTGGCCATCGAGGCGTCGTACGTCTGCTGGAAATCAACCGCTTCGCCGCCGAAATACTTGGTCAGCACGAAGTTGTGATAGTCGAGGTTCTCGCGCAGCTTCTCGGCAAAGAGATCCGGATAGAACAGATCCAGCACGCGCAGCGCGCGGCGGGCGACCTTGTCTTCGTAGGTCGGCCCGATACCCTTGCCCGTCGTGCCGATCTTGGCTTCGCCGCGGCGGGCTTCGCGTGCGAGATCCAGCTTCTGGTGATACGGCAGGATCAGCGGGCAGCCTTCGCTGACCATCAGGCGCGAGCGGACTTCAATGCCACCGGCTTCCAGCTTGTCGATCTCGTACAGCAGATGCTCGGCATTGACGACCACGCCATTGCCGATATAGCAGCGTACGCCATCGCGCATGATGCCCGACGGAATCAGGTTCAACGCGTACTTCTGCCCCTTGATCACCAGCGTGTGGCCGGCATTGTGACCGCCCTGGAAACGCACAACACCCTGCGCGTGATCGGTCAGCCAGTCGACGACCTTGCCTTTGCCCTCGTCACCCCACTGGGTGCCGACGACGACAACATTTCTTGCCATGCTCAATCTCCCTGAAGCGGGACGACCACCCAACGGTCGCCCTGCAGAACCAATTCCCGATCACATCCGGCTTCGCGCCAGGTACCCTCATGCCCCGGCAGCGCACGCGTGACGATCTCACCAGCGGCGCGTAGCGAGGCAACCGCCTGCGCGAGCAACGGATCGTCGCCGGCCGGCGCCAACACCGCACCGGGCAACACGGCATCCAAATCCGCGTCGATCAGGTCACGCAGATCATTGACGCTGAATCCCGTCGCCGGACGCGCACGCCCGAACGCGCGCCCTACCTCGTCGTAGCGACCACCGAAGGCCACGGCGGCTGGCGAGGTACCACAGAAGGCCGCAAATACCAGCCCGCTGTGATAGTCGTAGCCGCGCAAATCCGCGAGGTCAAATGACAAGGGCAGATCCGGCAATGCCTCAGCAATCGCGCGCAGATCGGCCAAAGCAGCCTGCACGGCCGGAATTGCGGGCAACACCGCGGCGGCACGTGCAAGCACACTGACATCACCGTACAGCACCGGCAACTGCCGCAAGGCGGCAGCAGCCTCGGCCGGCATGCTGGCCGTCATCGCCTCCAGCGTCGGCACATCCTTCGCCTGCAGCACAGCGAACAGCTCACGCTCCTGCTCTGCGCTCAGTCCGGCGAGCTCCGCGAACGCGCGGAACAGCCCGATGTGACCAACGTCGATGCGCGAAGCCTTCACGCCAGCGACATCAAGGGTTCGCGCCAACATGCGGATGACCTCGATATCGGCATCGATGCCGGCGTGGCCGTAGATTTCGACGCCAAGCTGCATCGGCTGACGGCTCGCCAGAAGCGAGCGCGGGGTCGTCCGCACGACGCTCGCGGCATAGCAAAGACGCGTCACACCCTGCCGATTCAAGAGGTGCGCATCGATCCGCGTGACCTGCGGCGTGATATCGGCGCGCAACCCGAGGACGCGACCGGTGAACGGATCGGCCATGCGGAAGGTGTGCTCGCCCATCTCCTTGCCAGTACCGGAAAGCAGCGATTCGACGTACTCGATCAGCGGCGGCATCACCAACTGGTAGCCGTGGAGCCGGAACTCGTCGAGCAGGCGGCGGCGCATCGCCTCAAGGCGAGCGGCCTCAAGTGGCAATGCGTCTTCAATATGGTCGGGCAAAGCCCAGCGCGGCGACGACATGAGTATCAGTGCGAAAGGATCAGGAGAATCAGGCCGACCAGCATTGAGGTCAGCCCGATGAATCGGATTTGGCCGTCTGCGAGGCTGGCAACCTGCAAAAAGACTTTGCGCCACACACCGGGCGCCAGAAAGGGCAGCAGGCCTTCGAGCACCAGCATCAGTGCGAAGGCCATGAACAGGGTATCAAACATGGCCTACTTGCCGGCGCCGCCCTTGTTGCTGCCGGCTCCGCGGTAGTACTTGAAGAACTCCGAGCCCGGATCGACGACCAGCACGTCGCTGCGGTTCTTGAAGCTCTGGCGGTACGCTTCCAGACTGCGGTAGAAGCTGTAGAACTCGGGGTTCCGATTGAAGGCTTCCGCGTAGATGGCGGCCGCCTTCGCGTCACCCTCGCCCTTGACCTTCTGCGCGTCGCGGTAGGCCTCGGCGATGATCACTTCGCGCTGGCGATCAGCATCGGCGCGAATCTTCTCAGCCTCGGCTGAGCCCTGCGAGCGCAGCTCGTTTGCAACGCGCTTGCGCTCTGCCTCCATCCGGCTGAAGACAGCGGCGCTGACTTCGGTCGGCAACTCGACGCGCTTGAGGCGAACATCCACCACCTGCACGCCGATCTTGCGCGCATCGAGGTCGGCCTTGCTGCGCATCTCGTTCATGATGCGCTCGCGTTCGCCGGAGACGACTTCATGCACGGTGCGCTTGCCGAACTCTTCGCGCAGACCAGCGTTCACGGTCTGCTCCAGTCGGGTACGGGCGCGCGCTTCGTCGCCGCCAACAGCCGTGTAGTAGGCCTTTGGATCGACGATGCGCCACTTCACGAACAGATCAACCAGCACGTTCTTCTTTTCGCTGGTGATGAAACGCTCGGGATCGCTGGTTTCGAAGGTCAGGATGCGCTTGTCGAAGTAGCGCACGTTCTGCACCAGCGGCACCTTGAAGAACAAACCCGGCTCGTTGGCGACACGACGGATCTCGCCGAGCTGGAAAACGATCGCGTACTGGCGCTGATCCACCGTAAAGACGGCGAGCGACAGCACCGCGATGATCGCGAGAGCAAGCCCCGCGAGCAAAGGCAAACGTTCGCGCATCAGCGCTCTCCCCTTTCGCGCGAACGCATGGCTTCGCGACTACGATAATCGGCAGGCACCGGCACATCGGCCTTCGGCGGCGCGACCGGATCCGAGCCAGCCGTGCTCGCCGGACGACTCGGGGTCGCAGCGACGTCCGGCGCTGCCACCGGCGCGCTTGGGCCCTGAGCGGTCGCCTGCATCAGTTTGTCGAGCGGCAGATAGAGCAGATTGCCATTGCCCTTGGCATCGACCATCACCTTGGTGGTGTTGGCAAAGATCTGCTGCATGGTGTCGAGGTACATGCGCTGGCGCGTCACCTCCGGCGCCTTCGCATACTCGGTGACGATGCTCTTGAAGCGCGAGGCATCGCCTTCGGCGTTCGCAATCACGCGAGCCTGGTAGCCCGCCGCCTCTTCGAACAGGCGCGATGCCGTGCCCTTGGCCTTCGGCACGACGTCGTTGAAATAGGCCTGACCTTCGTTCTTCTGACGCTCGCGATCCTGCCCTGCCTTCACCGCGTCATCGAATGCCGCCTGCACCTGCTCGGGCGGCTGCGCATTCTGCATTGTCACCTTGGAGATCATGATCCCCGCCTGATAGCGGTCCAGGATTTCCTGCATCAGCGTCGCGGCGTTCGTCGCAATCTGCTCACGGCCCTCGTAAAGCACGAAGTCCATCTTGCTCTTGCCGACGATCTCGCGGATCGCGGACTCCGCCGCCTGAACGACGTTTGCGTCCGGCTCACGGTTGTTGAACAGGTATTCCTTCGGATCCTTCAACACGTACTGCACCGCGAACTGAATGTTCACGATGTTTTCGTCGTCCGTGAGCATCAGCGATTCATTCAACACCTTGTTGCGCTCGCTGCCGCGATAGCCGATTTCGACGGTACGCACACCAGTCAGGTTGACCAGTTCGTGCGTCTCGATCGGGTAGGGCAAACGCCAGCGCAAACCCGGTTCGGTGCTCTGGATGAACTTGCCGAAGCGCAGCACGATGCCGCGCTGGCTCGCATCAACAATGTAGAAACCGCTCGCAAGCCATAGCGCGGCGACGACGCCGACGATCAGGCCGATGCCGCCACCGATCTGGCCGGGGCTTGGCGAATTACCGCCCGAGTCGCCGCTGCCGCCACCCTTGCGACCAAAGAAGCCGGACAGGCGGCGATTGACATCGCGCCATACCTCTTCCAGATCGGGCGGCCCTTGATTGCCGCCGCGGTCGCCGCCACCCTGATTGTTGTTGCCCCAGCGCGGGTCGTTGAGAGACATGAGAATTCCGGTGATGACCATAGGGATGGTCCTTGGAGATCAGCCCGGCTCTGCGGGCACGTCCTCGCCGAGCAACAGCTCGGCGAGCGCTTCGCGCAGGCCATCAAGGCCGGCGCCAGTCTGAGCGCTGACAAAAACGCGGGCGATGTTACCACAGGCGTCCCGCTCAACCTTGGGCGCCGCTAGGGTCGCATCGATCTTGTTCAGCACGAGAATCTGCGGCACATCACCTGCGCCGATTTCCTGCAACACCTTGTTGACCACCTCGATCTGAGCTTCACGGTCGTCGCTGGCGCTGTCCACCACATGCAGCAAGAGATCAGCACTTGCAGTCTCTTCCAAGGTCGCGTGAAACGCTGCCACCAGAGAGTGCGGCAAGTCGCGGATGAAACCTACGGTGTCCGACAACACCACGGTGCCACGACCAAGAAACACCCTGCGGGAGGTCGTGTCGAGGGTCGCGAACAGCTGGTCTGCCGCATAGGCACCCGCCTTAGTCAGCGCATTGAACAGCGTCGATTTGCCTGCGTTCGTATAACCGACTAGAGAGACCGTCGGAATGTCGCGACGTTCCCTTGCACGTCGACGTGTCTTGCGCTGGCGTTCAACCTGGGCGAGGCGCTCCTTCAGTGCCTTTACCCGCACGCCGAGCAAACGGCGGTCGGTTTCGAGCTGCTTTTCGCCCGGGCCACGCAAGCCAATGCCACCCTTCTGCCGCTCAAGGTGGGTCCAGCCCCGCACCAAGCGCGTTGCCAGATGTTCAAGCTGCGCCAGCTCGACCTGCAACTTGCCTTCGTGACTCTTGGCACGCAACGCGAAAATATCGAGGATCAGCGCATTGCGATCGACAACGCGGCACTGCAGCTCGCGTTCGAGATTTCGTTGCTGAACCGGGGATAGCTGGTGATTGAAGAGCACCAGATCGGCCTGGTGTTCCTGGCATGCAGCACCAATTTCTTCCACCTTGCCGCGCCCTGCGAACAAGGCTGCATCGGGTGCGCGCCGCTTGCCGCGCACGACGGCCAGCACTTCAGCGCCGGCGCTCTTGGCGAGGAGAGAGATTTCGTTCAGTCGCTCAACCTGGCCGGGTTCGCCGAGATCGAGTTGAACGATGACGGCCCTGTTACCGCTCGCGGGCCGTTCAAACATTCAGCGAACGGCCGCTTGCGCGGCCGCTTTCAGACAGCGTGCGTTCAATCCTGCTTGTCTCCGTGATCCTGCTGGATCGAGACCGGACGCGCCGGGACAACGGTGGAGATGGCGTGCTTGTAGACCATCTGGGTGACGGTGTTCTTCAGCAGCACGACGTACTGATCGAAGGACTCGATCTGACCCTGCAGCTTGATGCCGTTAACCAGGTAGATCGAGACCGGAACATGTTCCCGGCGCAGCGTATTCAGAAACGGGTCTTGTAGCAGTTGCCCTTTGTTGCTCATTTCGGGTGTCCTCTTGTGTGCTTGTAATAATCATTCGATGGGCGCATGTCCCGGGGTAGATCGAATGCGGGGTCAGCCGTGTCCCCGCCAGGCCCTATTCCGTGTCGGAGAACGGATTGCGGGCCGTCTTGAATTGTATCCGCAACGGCGTGCCCTGTAGCTTGAAGACTTCCATGAAGTTGCGCTCAAGGAAGCGCTTGTAAGAATCAGGGATGTGCTCCAGCGCGTTGCCATGCACCACGACCACCGGCGGGTTGGAGCCCCCCTGGTGCGCATAGCGCATCTTCGGGCGGAAGATTCCGTGGCGCGGCGGCGCCTGCTTCGTAATCGCCGCTTGCAGCGTGCGGGTCAGCTTCGGCGTCGCGAGCTTGATCATCGCCGCAGCGTAGGCGCCATCGACGGAACGCATCAGCGCACCAATGCCGTCACCTTCCAGCGCCGAAATGTAGTGGAACTTTGCCCAGGACAGGAAGTTGAGCTTGCGCGCCAGATCGTTCTTGAGCTGTTCGCGGCGATAGCTATCCACCGCATCCCACTTGTTGACCGCCACCACCATCGCGCGACCGGACTCCAGCGCGAAGCCGGCGATGTGCGCGTCCTGCTCCGAGATGTCCTGGCTGGCGTCGAGCACCAGTACCGCGACGTTCGATTGCTCGATCGCCTGCAGGGTCTTGATTACCGAGAACTTCTCGATCGCTTCGAACACCTTGCCCTTGCGGCGCAGACCAGCGGTGTCGATCAGCGTGTAGTTCTTGCCATTGCGCTCGAAGGGGATGGAGATCGCATCACGCGTCGTGCCCGGCATGTCGAAGGCGATAACGCGCTCTTCACCCAGCAGCGCATTGATCAGCGTCGATTTACCGACGTTCGGACGGCCAATGATTGCGACCTTGGGGCCACCCGAGCCGTCGTCCTCACCCTCCGGATCGACCGGAAACGGTGCCAGCGCGGCATCGATCAGGCCGCGCACACCATCACCGTGCGAGGCGGAAATCACGATCGGATCGCCAAACCCAAGTTCATGGAAGTCCGCAGCCACGACGGCGCGGTTCATGCCCTCGCCCTTGTTGACGACCAGATGAACCGGACGCCCGGTACGGCGCAGTTCGACGGCGATTTGCTTGTCTTGGGGCGTCAAGCCCGCGCGGCCGTCCACCAGGAACAGCAGCGCATCGGCCTCGGCGATCGCCTGATCGGCCTGGCGCGCCATCTCGGCAAGGATGCCGTCCTTCGCGGCCGGCTCAAGGCCGCCGGTATCGACCACGAAATACGGCCGGTCGCCGAGGCGGCCGATGCCGTAGTGACGGTCACGCGTCAGGCCGGGCATGTCTGCCACGAGCGCGTCACGCGATCGGGTCAAACGGTTGAATAGCGTCGACTTGCCAACATTCGGACGCCCGACGAGGACCAGGGTGGGTTTCACTGCATTTACCTCAACGCACTTTCATGTACGACAGGATGCCGTCACGTGAGAGTGCAACAATGCCGCCGTCGTGTTCGAGCAGCGGCGCATCCAGCGGCGAGTTGTCCGCACGCAGACGGGCGGCGAAGTGGCCGTCAGCCTTGTTGAGCAGATGCACCCAACCCTCGACATCACCTACGGCGACGTATCGATCAAATTCAAGCGGACGACCGACCTTGCGCAACTTCAGGTCATCCTGCTTCCAGGCAGTGGCGCCGGTACCGCGATCAAGTGCGTGCACCGAGCCACGTTCGTCCGTCGCAAACACATTGCTGGCGTCCATGGCGATGCCGACTGGCGTCGAAATGTCACGCCCCCAGACGGCAACACCCTTGGTCACGTCAAAACAGGTAACGCGCCCCTGGAAGGCACCAGCACACAATGCACCGCCGCCGAGCAGCGGCGAACCCACAACGTCCGAAAGACGTTCAAGCTCGGTCGTGCCACGCGGCTGCGCGACCGCACCTTCCCATGCCAGCTGACCGTTATTGGTCGTGATCGCTGCAACGCGGCCGCCCGAGAAGCCCGCGAAGAGGTAGTTCTCAACGCGGCGCATTTCGGAGAACGCCCGCAGCGACAAGGGCGGCGTGCTGCGCGTGTAGGTCCAGCGACGGCGGCCGTTCCCCACGTCCAGCGCCACAAGGCGCGAGTCGCCAACGCGCACCACCACCATGTCGTTCTCGACCTGCGGCGTGGCAGCAAGATCGCCACCGACGTCGACGGTCCATCGCTCAGCTCCCGTGGCGGCATCAAACGCTGCAACCATGCCGCGATGCGTGCCCACCACAACCAGCCCGCTCGACGCACCTACGCCAGCAACGATGTCTTCCTTGGTCCGGGCACGCCAGACCTGCCGCCCGTTCTCAATACGATAGACGTCGCCACCCTCGTTCGCGACAAAGACGGCATCGCCATTCGAGGCCGGCTGAATCAGGGCCTTGCCGGCAGCGCCGACACTGAAGCGCCACACCAGCTCCAAGCGCGCCGATGCCGTGAATGGCTTGAGCTCCGCCATCGGCTCGACGATTGTCTTGCTGAACCATGAGCTGACCGTGGAGCAACCGCTCAGCAGCGCCAGAGCGAGCGTGAGCGCAATCGGCGCGCGCAATTTCACTTGCCGCCTCCGAGCGCGTCGACCTTCAGCTCAAGAACCGACTTGAATGCCTGCGAACCCTGTTCGGAACCAAGCCCGTCGAGCGCCTCCTTGTAGGCCGTCAGGGCGTCAGCCGGCTTGCCTTGTGCAACCAGCACATCGCCACGCAAGTCCGCATAACGCACCGCAAATGCCTTGTTCGGCTTTACCGCCAGTTGCTTGAGCGCCGCGTCGTAGGCCTTCTCGTCCAGCAGCACGGCAGCCAGGCGCAGACGCGCGAGATCGCGGGTCAGAGGGTCATTGCCCTTCTCGGCAGCCCATTCCAGCTTGGTCTTGGCGCTTGCACGATCGCCGGCAGCCGCCTGTGCTTCCGCAGCGAGCAGCGCAGACAGATCGGCATAGGCGGTCGAGCCAAAACGTTCGGCGATGATGCCCGACGCTTCGCGGATCTTCTGTGCATCCTTGGCCTCAACGGCCTGCATCAGGCTTGCGTAGATCACGCTTGCTTCGCCCGATTGCTTGTTGCGGTAATACTCCCAGCCACGCCAGCCAACAACGGCCACGGCCAAGACCACTGCGCCGATCGTCAGCAAATTGCCCCACTTCTCCCACCAGGCCTTGAGCGTTGCAATCTGTTCCTGTTCTTCGAGGTCAAACGCTGCCATCTTCTTCTTCCACGTTGTAGAGCAGAGCGGCGAGGGTCTCGCCGAGTTGTGCAGCAGGCAGCCGGCGTTGCTCGCCGCCTTCCCGCAAAAGCTTGAAACTGGCCTCTTCGGCTGCCGCCTCGTCGTCACCAACGATGACCGCAACTGCCGCGCCGGACGCATCGGCCTTCTTCATCTGGTTCTTGAAGTTGCCGCCGCCACAATGCAACACGACCGCAAAGCCATCCTCGCGAAGCTGTTCCGCCAGACGGAATGCGAAGCGCGAGGCGGCATCGCCTTGGTGTACCAGATATACATCGGGAACCGAGCGCGCGGCATCGCCCTGCGAGACCTCCCACAGCATCATCAGACGCTCGATCCCCATGCCGAAACCACAGGCCGGGGTCGGCTTTCCGCCCAGCTGTTCGACGAGGCCATCGTAACGACCGCCGCCACACACGGTTGCCTGGGCACCGAGTTTATCGGTCACCCATTCGAACACGGTGCGGTTGTAGTAGTCCAGCCCGCGGACCAGACGCGGATTGATGCGAAAAGGAATCGCGGCCTCACGCAGCAGCGTCTGAACGCCTTCGAAGTGCGCCAGCGATTCGACGCCAAGGAATTCGGCGAGCTTCGGCGCGGCTTCGACGAGCGCCTGCATCGCCGGATTCTTGGTGTCCAGGATGCGCAGCGGATTCGAGTGCAGACGACGCTGAGCGTCTTCGTCCAGTTGATCGCGATGCGCCTCGAAATAGGCGATCAGGGCCTGGCGATGCGCTGCACGCTCGTCGCTGGAGCCAAGCGTGTTGAGCTCGAGCGTGATGTCCTCTTCAAGACCCAGATCGCGCCACAGACGCGCGAGCATCACGATATGCTCAGCGTCGATGTCCGGACCTGTGTAGCCGAAGGCTTCCACACCAAACTGGTGGAACTGGCGCTGGCGCCCCTTCTGCGGCCGCTCGTGGCGGAACATCGGGCCGTTGTAATAGAGCCGCTGCGGACCTGACGAATTGATCAGGTTGTGCTCAAGCACGGCACGCACGCACGGTGCTGTGCCCTCGGGACGCAGTACCAGCGGATCGCCGTTCAGGCGATCTTCGAAGGCGTACATCTCCTTCTCAACGATGTCGGTGTGCTCACCGACGCCACGCACGAAGAGCGGTGTGAATTCAAGAATCGGCGTGCGGATCGGGCGATAGCCATAGCTACGCAGCCAGCCGCGCACGATCTCCTCGAACAGCTCCCAGCGTTCGGCGTCGTCGGGCAGGATGTCGTGCATGCCACGCACGCCCTGAATCAGTTTCTGTGCCATCAGCTACCTGTTCAATGTCTCGTCGGCGTCGGAACGCTCAGACGGTCTTTCTTGTGTATTTGCGCGCTACGTAGGCGTCGATCAGCCCGATGAACTCCTGGGCGATGTTGTCACCGCGCAGGGTCACGGTCTTTTCCCCATCCTCGAAGACCGGCGCCGCCGGGGTTTCACCGGTACCGGGCAGCGAGATCCCGATGTTCGCGTGCTTGCTCTCACCGGGCCCATTGACGACACACCCCATCACTGCAAGCGTGAGGTTCTCGACGCCGTCGTACTGGGTCTTCCATTCCGGCATCTTGTCGCGCACGTAGCCCTGCACCGACTGCGCGAGTTCCTGGAAGAAGGTGCTGGTCGTGCGCCCGCAGCCGGGGCACGCCGTCACCATCGGGGTGAAGGCACGCAAGCCCATGCTCTGCAGGATTTCTTGCGCAACGATCACTTCCTGCGTCCGGGCGCCGCCCGGTTCCGGCGTCAGCGAGACACGAATCGTGTCGCCGATACCTTCCTGTAGCAGCACACCCAGCGCCGCGGTGGAGGCCACGATGCCCTTGCTGCCCATGCCGGCTTCGGTCAGACCAAGGTGCAGCGGATAGTCGCAGCGCGCAGCCAGCATGCGGTAGACGGCGATCAAATCCTGCACGCTCGACACCTTGGCGGACAGGATGATTCGGTTGCCGGCCATGCCAAACTCTTCAGCCTTGGCTGCGGACTCCAGCGCCGAGGTGACGAGCGCCTCGCGCATCACCGCCTGCGCATCCATCGGTTCGGCACGGCTGGCGTTCTCGTCCATGATGCGCGCGAGCACCGACTGGTCGAGACTGCCCCAGTTCACGCCGATGCGGACCGGCTTGTCATACTTGCAGGCCAGCTCGATGATCGCCGCAAACTGCGGATCGCGCTTCTGGCCGGAGCCGACGTTGCCCGGATTGATGCGGTACTTGTCCAGCACCTCCGCGCACTCGGGGTAGGCCGTCAGCAGGCGATGGCCGTTGTAGTGGAAGTCACCGACCAGCGGCACATCCACGTTCATCTTCAGCAGCTGCTCGCGAATCTTCGGCACTGCCGCCGCCGACTCTTCGTTATTCACCGTGATGCGCACGATCTCGGAGCCAGCCCGCGCGAGTTGCGCGATCTGGATTGCCGTCGCGATGTGGTCTGCCGTGTCGGTGTTGGTCATCGACTGCACGACGATCGGCGCATCCGACCCAACGCGGACACGCCCGATGCGAACTTCACGGGTACGGTGGCGAGCGGCCGGCTTTCCGCCGAATGGATCGAGAACAGGCATCAGCATCACTTCACGGAAAGGCGCGCCACACTCACCTTGGTGTAGGGCGCGAGATCGACCGGGCGGCCGTTGTATTCGACTTTGACGTTCGGCGCGTTGCCAATCACCAGCGCAAACGGTGCCGTGCCCTGCACCGTCTGTGTCGAACCGGCTTTGCTAAGGCGCGAGAACACCACGCTGCCGGAGGCATCACGCACCTCGACCCATGCGTCCTGCGCGAACGAAAAATTCAAACCGCCCTGCGCTGCACCAACCGGCGCCGACTGCTGCGCGAGTGGCGTAGGCGCCGATTGCGGAGCGGCAGGTTTGACTGCGGCAACGGGTGACGATTGCGCCGCCGAGGCGGTAGCCGGCAGCGATTGAGCAACAACCGGCTCGGACGCGCTCGCGGCAGGCTCGACCTGCGCGGTCACAACGGCCGTCTCTTCGGTGTGCGGCGGGAAGATCGGCTCGGACGCCGCAACGGCCGCAGACTGACTCACCCCACGCTCAACACCCGGAGTGGCACCACGGCCAAACCAATTGAAGCTCGACCACACCAGCCCCAGCGCGACAATCGCGCCTACCACCATGACGGCTGGCAACGGGGACGCCGACCGATAGCCCGACGGGCGGCGCGGCACGGAGCCTTCGGCATTCGATTCAGGCGCGAGCTTCAGATCCTCGCCACGTGCGGGCTGCTCCATGCGTTCAAGCAGCGGTGCAGGATCCAGACCGAGATAACGCGCGTAGTTGCGGACAAAGCCGCGTGCAAAGGCACTGCCCGGCAACTGATCGAAAGCCTCGCTCTCGATCGCTTCGATCTGGCGAGGGGTCAGCTTCAGCGTGGAAGCGACTTCGGCGATACCAAGATTGCGAGCCTCACGTGCCTGCTTCAGGGCAACGCCCGACGCAGCAACGCCGGGGGCATTCGCGTAGCTGTGTGATTCCATTGACGTAGCGCTCAATCAAAGCGCTCCTGCAAATAGTCCTGATATTCCTGCGAACTGGTGAAGCGGCGGCGCAGCTGCGCGGTGTAAGCGGCTTCGGCCTCCCGGTTGCCCAGCTTCCGCTCAACACGCAAACCCAGCCAGACTGAGGCCGCGGTTGGTTCGCCTACACGGTTCAGGTCGGCCACAAGGTCGCGCGCCTTCTGCATCTCGCCTTTGCGGTATGCGATGTTCGCAAGGTTGAAGAGCGCGGTTGCGTTATTCGGGTCGAGCGCCAAGGCGCGAGCGAACTGCCCGCGGGCCGCATCCTCGTTCTTGAGCTTCAGGTAACACAGGCCCGAATTGGTGTACGGGCGGGTCGGGGTTTCGTAGTACGGGTTCTGGGCTGCCTTCGCGAGCAACTCAAGACCGCGCTGCTCCTGTCCACCGTTGCACAGGAACCAGCCGAAGCTGTTGTTGATTTCGGGATCACCGGGCGCCAGCGACAGGGCGCGCTCAAACTCCGACTGCGCGGCTTTCTGCTCATCCAGGTACATATGCACCAGCGCCTGCAGATGATGCGCAGCGGCGTAGCTCGGGTCCTCCTGGACCGCAATCCGCGCCTCCTCCATCGCAACGCCAAGGCGGCCGGCCTTGACATACTCATTGCCCAACTCGACGTGGGCCCGCGAGCGTTTTCGCGCCTCGGTGGTGACCGGCTGATCGGTCGAGGGTCGGTCAGCAACGCCGGCTCCGCCTTGCGACGAAGGGGTACTGCAGGCGGATACTGCCGCCGCAGTCGCGAGCACAAGCATGAGCGAACGAGCCACGATCAAGATCTGACCTCCGTAAGCGAAATGGTGCGCCGCGTAGTGCGGCGCGTTTTATCGATAACCTGCCCGGCGAGCTGACCGCAGGCGGCATCGACGTCGTCGCCGCGGGTCTTGCGGGTGGTCGTCACGATTCCGGCATCGATCAGAATCTGGGCAAAACGCTTGATCCGGGGTGCCGGTGAGCGTTCGTAGCCCGAATTCGGGAACGGATTGAACGGAATCAGATTGAATTTGCACGGCACATCGCGCGTGAGTGCGATGAGCTGCCGGGCATGCTCGTCCTGGTCATTGACCCCGTCGAGCATGACGTATTCGAAGGTGATGAAGTCACGCGGCGCGCGCTCGAGATAGCGCCGGCAAGCCGCCATCAGTTCCACCAGGGGGTACTTCTTGTTGATCGGCACGAGCACGTCGCGCAGCGCGTCGTTGGGCGCGTGCAGCGACACGGCAAGCGCCACCGGGCAGGCGTCGCGGAGGCGATCCATCGCCGGCACGATGCCCGAAGTCGACACCGTCACGCGACGGCGCGAAAGGCCGTAGGCGTGATCGTCGAGCATCAGGTTCAGCGCCGACACCACGTTGTCGAAGTTCGCCAGCGGCTCGCCCATACCCATCATCACGACGTTGCTGATGATGCGTTCGCCGTCCGGGTCCGCACCCAGCAGGCGGTTCGCCATCCACAGCTGACCGATGATCTCGGCGGCCGTCAGGTTGCGGTTGAAGCCCTGCTTGCCGGTCGAACAGAAGGAGCAGTCCAGCGCGCAGCCGGCCTGCGAGGAAATGCACAGCGTGCCCCGCGTCGTTTCCGGAATGAACACGCTCTCGACCGCGTTGGCGTTGCCCACATCGAACAACCACTTGCGCGTGCCATCGGTGGAGATGCTGTCGCGGATCGGATTGGGCGGCACGATGCAGGCCGATTCCTGCAGCTTGGCGCGCAGGCTCTTGGCGACATCGGTCATCGCCTCGAAATCGGTCTCCCCGAAGCGGTGAATCCAGCGCAGCACCTGGCGCGCGCGAAACGGCTTCTCGCCCTGCGCGGCGAACCAGTCTGTCATCGCCTGCGCATCGAAATCGAGCAGGTTGACGCGGTTTTCTTGTGCTGTCGTCATGTTTGTCTCCGGGGGCAGAGACCGTTCAGACCGCCAGCGGGGGTTCAAATTCCCGCCGGCGAATCCGTTGGATCGCTACGCCTCGCTTAGCGGGAGTAGACGTTCATGCCCGGGAAGAAGAACGCCACTTCAACGGCGGCGGTTTCCGGGGCATCCGAACCGTGCACGGCGTTGGCGTCGATCGACTCGGCGAAGTCGGCGCGGATCGTGCCCGGCGCAGCCTTCTTCGGGTCGGTGGCACCCATCAGCTCGCGGTTCTTCGCGATCGCGTTCTCGCCTTCCAGCGCCTGGATCATCACCGGGCCGGAGGTCATGAACTTGACCAGATCCTTGAAGAAGGGACGCTCTTTGTGCACTGCGTAGAACTGACCGGCTTCCTGCTCGGACAGGTGCACCAGCTTGGCGGCAACGATCTTCAGACCCGCGTCTTCAAAACGCTGATAGATTTTGCCGATCACGTTCTTCGCGACGGCGTCCGGTTTGATGATCGATAGGGTGCGTTCGATAGCCATGTTCAAACTCCACGATTGTTGGGTGCAAAAAAGCTAACTTTTGATTATATCAGGGAAAATTTGCTGGACCTCAGCCTTCTTGTGCCAAAACGAAACGGCGCCAGAGGCTGTCAATTGGGCACATTTTCTGGCGCACGCTCGATAGTCTGGCGGCACCTCAAACGCCTAAACTCGCGGTTTTCCCAGCCTAAAGGACGCATGATGAAGCACCTTCTAGCCGCCCTCATCTGTTCCACCGCCCTGCTCGCCCCGATTGCCGAGGCCGCCACGCCGGCCGCGCCGGATCCGGCAGCAGTCCAGGCGCTGCGCGATCAGATCCGCACAGACAAGAAGAAGCTGGTCGCTGACAACATGCTGCTGACGGCGGCTGAGGCAGACAAATTCTGGCCGCTCTATGACCAGTACGAGAAGGCAGGCACGACGATCCGCCAACGGCTGACGCTCGCGATGATCGACTTCATCGCTGTGGATGCGAAGCTCACCAACGCCAACGCCAAGCGTCTGATCGGCGAAATCAACGGCGCCGAGCGCGACCTGATCAAGCTCCGCGTGACCTACTTCGACAAGATGTCGAAGGTGATTCCGGCCGCCAAGGCAGCACGTTTCATGCAGATCGAAGCGAAGATCGACGCATTGCTGCGCTTTGATCAGGCGGCGACGATCCCGCTCGCGCAATAACCCGCACCGCAGCGGCAAAGAAAACGGGCGCCACTGGCGCCCGTTTTTGCTTCAACCGCAGCAGGCTACTGGAGCATGCCCAGCATGCGCGGAAACCACAGCGACAGCGTCGGCACATAGGTCACCAGACCAAGGAAAGCCAGCATCGTCAGCAGCCAGGGCCAAACCGCCACCGTCAGCTCGGTAATGCCCATCTTCGTAATGCCCGAGGCCACATACATGTTGAGCCCCACCGGTGGATGGCACATGCCGACCTCCATGTTCACGGTGATCAGGATGCCGAAGTGCACCGGATGGATGCCCAGCTTGGCCGCCACCGGAAACAGGATCGGCGCCATGATCAGCACGATCGATGACGGTTCCATCACGTTCCCGGCCACCAGCAGCAGCACATTCACCGCGAGCAGGAAGGCAATCGGGCCAAGGCCTTGAGCCAACAGCCAATCGGCGAGCTGCTGCGGAATGTTCTCGTTGGTCATGATGAAGGAGAACAGCACCGCGTTCGTGATGATGTAGAGCAGCATCGCGCTCATGTTCGCCGAGTCGAGCAGCACCTTGCGCACGCCGGCAAGCGGCATGTCCTTGTAAACAAAGACCGCGACGATGAAGGCATACACCGCGCTCATCGCGGCCGCCTCGGTCGGCGTAAAGATGCCGGTGTAGATGCCGCCCATCACGACGATGATCAGGAAAAGCCCCCACATCGACTCGCGAAACGCCTTGAACCGCTCGGGCCAGCTTGCCTTGGCCTGCCGCGGGTAGCCGAACTTGCGCGCACGGTACCAGGTGGTAAAGCCGAGGAAACCCGCCAGCATCAGGCCCGGCACCACGCCCGCCATGAACAGCGCGCCGACCGAGGTGTTGGTCGCGACCGAGTACATCACCATCACGATGGACGGCGGGATCAGGATGCCCAGCGCGCCCGAGGTGGTGATCACACCGGCGCCAAAGCGCTTCGGAAAGCCTGCCTTGACCATGGCCGGCAGCAGGATCGACCCGATCGCCACGACCGTCGCCGGCGACGAACCGGACACCGCGGCGAACAGCGCGCAGGCCATCACGCCCGCAAGCCCAAGGCCGCCGTGCCAGTGGCCGACCATCGAAGTGGCGAAATTGATCATCCGCCGCGCGACGCCACCGTGCGTGAGGAAGTTGCCGGCCAGGATGAAGAACGGAATCGCCATGATTTCGAACTTCTCGATGCCGGTGAAGAGCTTCAGTGCAACCGATTCGATCGGCACCGTGGTCATCGTGAAGAGAAAGGTCAGCACCGTCAGGCCGAGCGAGATCGAGATCGGCATGCCGGTGAGCATCAAGGCAAGAAGCAGGCCGAAGATGATGAGCGCGCTCATTGCTTGCCCTCCTCGTCGTCGCGTTGGTGGGCCGCCTTGAAACGGCGCGAGCCGCCGTAGCCATGGGCGATGTCCTCCCCTTCCGCAAAAGCTTCGCCCACCGACGGCAGCTTCTCGTCGGGCTCGTCCTCCAACCCATCGACGTGACCGTGATCGTGGTGCGGCAACTCGCCGGTCTTCACGAAGGCCCACGCTACCTGCAGAAAGCGGAAACACATCAGACCAGAGCCAAGCGGGATCGCCGAGTAGACGATCCAGGTCGGCCACTCGAGGTCTGGCGTGGTCGGCCCTTCAAAGGTGTCACCGGGAATGCCCAGCTTGGTGAACAACGCGTGATGGAAACCGTTCTCCCACACGAAGCGCGCCCCCAGCGTGGCAACAACGCCGGTGAAGAACGCACCGGCGCACAGACCGAAGAGCACGAACTTCGCGCGCTTCCGATCATCGAGTCGGTTGATCAGCACATCCACGCCAACATGGATGCCGGTGCGCACACCATAGGCGGCGCCGAACTTGGCCATCCAGACGAACATGATGATGCACAGCTCCTGTGCCCAGGAAAGGTTGATCGACAGCAGCCAGTCCTGCAGGCCGGGAATGGCGAAGCCGGACAGGTAGCGATGCAGCACGGCGACAAAGATGATCACCGTGGCCGCGCCCATCAGGGTCGCGATCAACCATTCCTCGATGTGATCGAGGATCTTCATTGGATGTCTCCGGATAAGAATTGGCCAGATACGGCCGGGCGGGCAGCGGGCGCGCGGCAGTCCCCCCGAACCGCCACGCGCCACCCCGAAACGGGTTTAGGGCTTGGCCGGGTTGAACCCGGTCTCCTTGTAGATCGCCTTGATCAGCTCGGCGCCGACACGCGACTCCTGCTCCTTATGCACCGCGAGCAGCACCCTCTTCAGTTCGGCCTTCTCTGCGGGCGACAGCGCAACGACTTGCGTCTTGCCGGATTTCTTCACGGCCTCCATGGCATCGTTGTTCTCTTTCTGCGCCACCGCGTCGGCATAGCGCGTGGCTTGCACCATCGCGTCCTCCAGCTGGGCGCGGATGTCGGCCGGCAAACCTTCCCAGAACTTCTTGTTCACGATCACCGCGTAGCCGAGGTAGCCGTGGCCGCTTTGGGTCACGAACTTCTGCACCTCATGCATCTTCTGGGTGTAGAAGTTGGAAGGCGGGTTCTCGGTGCCGTCCACGACGCCGGTCTGCAGCGCCTGATAGACCTCGGAGAACGCGATGACCTGCGGATTGGCGCCGAGCGCCCGCATCTCCGAGTCGAGCACCTTGGACGACTGGATGCGCATCTTGAGACCCTTGAAGTCCGCCGGTGTCTTCAGCGGCTTGTTCGCCGAAAAGTCCTTGAAGCCGTTGTCCCAGTAAGCCAGACCGACGATGCCCTTGGGCTCCAGGCGCTTGAGCAGATCCTTGCCGATCGGGCCGTTGGTTACGCGATGGAGCTGGTCGTAGCTATCGAAGAGGTAGGGCAGGTCGAAGACTTCGAATTCCTTGACGCCCAGCGGCCCAAACTTGGCCAGCGACGGCGCGAGCATCTGGACGGCACCCAGTTGCAACGCCTCCATCTCTTCCTTGTCCTTGTAGAGCTGGCTGTTGGGATAGACCTCGACCTTGACCCGCCCACCGGTCTTGGCCGCGGCAAGCTGGGCAAAACGTTCGGCGGCCTCGCCCTTGGGCGTGTTGCGTGCCACGACATGGCTGAACTTGATCACGATCTGCTGCTGCGCGGCCGCGGGCAGCGACCAGGCTGCAAGCGCGACCAGCAGGGATGCAGCAAGTGTTCGACGTTGCATGGTGGTGTCTCCTCGGGCGATTACGATTAGTCGGCGCTGCACCGCAGATCGAGCTGCGGATGATGGAGTTTTAGGGCGACGCGGCACATCGGGCCATTGTGGAGTTCCACAACCAAGCACTCACGGACCGCCGCCAGCCGCTGCGCTACCATGCGCCTCCCGCGCCCCCAACGCCCCCAACGCCCAGACCGATGCGATTCCGCAACCACCGATTCCTGCAAGCGCTCAGGGCCATGATCCCGGCACCGGTCACCGCCAACTCGACCGAGCGGCTGCGCGCCTGCGCCGGTGCCTTGCTGGGCATTCTGCTGACCGGGCTGATTACCCACGCGGTACTGGGGAAGGCCAGCCAACTGCCGCTGCTGATTGCGCCAATGGGTGCGTCCGCCGTGCTGCTGTTCGGCGTGCCGTCGAGCCCGCTTGCCCAACCCTGGTCGATCATTGGCGGCAATCTGGTCGCCGCGCTGATCGGCGTTTCAAGCTGGAAGGTCTTTCACGATCCGCTGATGTCCGGCGCCTTCGCGGTGTCCATCGCGATCGGGGCAATGTTCGCCCTGCGTTGCCTGCATCCACCCAGCGGCGCCGTCGCGCTGACCGCCGTCCTGGGCGGCCCGGCAGTCCATGCACTGGGATTCGGCTTCGCGCTCGCCCCGGTTCTGCTCAACTCAGCCGCGCTGCTGGCCGTGGCACTCGCGTTCAACAACCTCTCCGGCCGGCCGTATCCGCATCGGCATCCGCCAACGAAGGGCGCGGACGCGCCACCGGAGCGACTGGGCTTCGTCGCAGCGGATCTCGACGCAGTGCTGCGCGAGTACAACCAGGTGCTGGATATTGACCGCGACGACCTGCAATCGATGTTCCAGCAGGCCGAGGCGCACGCTTACCGGCGCCGCATGGGGGAAATCACGATTGGCGACATCATGACGCGCAACGTGATCTCGGCCGAGTTCGGCACCGAACTGCAGGACGCCTGGTCCTTGATGCGGCGGCATCGGATCAAGGCGCTGCCCGTGGTTGATCGGGCGCGTCGCGTCACGGGCATCGTCACGCAAGTGGATTTCATGAAGCAGCTCGATCTCGATGTGTACCCGAGCTTCGACAAACGCCTCAAGGCGCTGATCCGCCGCACCGCGAGCATGACATCGGACAAGCCAGAGGTCGTCGGCCAACTGATGAGCAGCCCGGTACAAACGGCACATCCGGAGATGCACCTCGTCACGCTTGTGCCTTTGCTCTCGGGCGGCGGGCACAGCCACATCCCGGTGGTTGATGACGAACGCCGGCTCGTCGGCATCGTCACGCAGAGCGACATGGTGGCCGCGCTCTACCAGGGGCGGCTCGCCGAGCCGCCGGCACGCGAGGCTTGAGGCGATGCCGCGGCACGCTTCGCCCAGCTCGCGGCATCGCAGCTAGAGTATCGGTGTGAGCATGCCGACCGCCCCCTCCCACCACACCAGCGATTGGTATTGGCGCCTGCCCGCGCTGGCCTTGATCGCCCTGGTGGCGGGCATCGCCGGCTTCGTCGCGCTCACGCTGCGGCAGGATCGTGACGAGCAGCGCGCCACGCTCGTCTCCGACGTGCTGTGGATCGAGCAGAACCTGCGCTTCCAGCTCGAGCGTAACGAAGGCGTGCTGCGCCAACTGGCGCCGGACTTGTTCGCATCGCAGACGCCCGGCGAGCAGACCATCGCGCGGCTGCGGCAGCTCACCGGTGGCGACAGCGGCGTGGTGCGCGTGCTGTGGGTGGATGCGCGGCTGTCGGCACGCGGTGCCTGGCCACCCGAATTGCGGCCCGAAGACCCTGAGCTGGTGCAGGAGGCGGCCGACATGTCGCGCGCCTTCGGCCGCGCCGGCTACGCCTACCTGCCCGGCCCACCGAGCGAACCGAGTTTTGCCGTCGCCACCCCGTGGCACGATGGCCATAGCCTCGTCGGCTACGTTGTCGCGGTCTACAGCTTCCAGCAGATGCTCTCGACGCAGGTGCCGTGGTGGTTCTCTGAACGCTACCGGCTTTCAATCCTGGATCAGCGCGGCGCCGTCGTCGCAGCCAAATCGCAAGTCGCCCCGCTCGCCGGGGAGCTGAGTTACGAAGTCCCCTTCGATCCGCCCGGGCACGGGCTCGCACTGAAGGTTGAGGGCTACCGAAGCGGCACCCGCCTGGTGCCGCTGGCCTTCGCCGGCGCGGTGATCGTTTTCGCCGCGGCGACCGTATGGAGCCTCTGGATGTTGCGCCGGCACATGCGACGGCGGCAGCTTGCCGAGCAGGCGCTGCGGCGCGAAATGGCGGTGCGACAGGCGATGGAAGATTCGCTGCTGACCGGTCTGCGCGCGCGCGACCTCAGTGGCCGCATCACCTACGTGAACCCGGCGTTCTGCCGCATGTTTGGCTGGAGCGCGGAAGAACTGGTCGGCATGGCCCCGCCGATGCCGTATTGGCTACCCGATGAATTCGACCGCACCCGCGCGGTGCATGACAGCATTCTCGCGGGCGACGCCCCCTCGCAAGGCGTGGAACTGCGCTTCCGGCGCAAGAACGGTGAGAAGTTCGATGTGCTGATCTACGAAGCGCCGCTGATCGATGCCGACGGCAAGCACACCGGCTGGATGGGCTCCGTGCTCGACATCACCGAGCGGCGTCGCGCCGAAGAGCTGACCCGCCAGCAGCAGGAGAAGCTGCAATCGAATGCACGCCTCGTCACGATGGGCGAAATGGCCTCTTCGCTGGCGCACGAGCTGAACCAGCCGCTGGCCGCGATCACCAGCTACGCCACCGGCGCGCTCAACGCACTGCGCACCGGCAGCCTGCCGCAGAGCGAGATCGAGGCGGCGATCGAAAAGCTCGCACAGCAAGCCACGCGCGCAGGTCAGATCATCCGGCGGGTGCACGACTTCGTGCGCAAGCGCGAGTCGAACTTCCGCCCAGCCGTGATCAACGCCGCCGTAAAGGAGGCCTTCGAGCTGGTGCAATCGGAAGCGCGCCGCCGCGCCGTGCGCCTGATCGCGGAGTTGTCGCCCGACTTGCCGCCGGTGCATGCCGATACGGTGATGCTCGAACAGGTTCTGGTTAACCTGATCCGCAACGGCTTCGATGCGATGCGCGACACCCCGCCGGGCCGCCGGGTGCTGACCGTGCGTACGGCGCTGGTTGAAGGCTGGGTGCGCGTATCCGTTGCGGACCACGGCAGCGGCATCGCGCCCGAAGTCGGCGAACGCCTCTTCGAAGCCCTGTTCACCACGAAGGCGGAAGGCATGGGGATGGGGCTTAACATCTGCCGCTCGATCGCCGAACTGCACCACGGGCGGCTGTGGTTTGAAGCCAACCCGGAAGGCGGCACCCTGTTTCACCTGACCCTGCCGATCAAGGTCTAGGATGCGCCGCCGCACCACACCCAACCTGCTTGCCTGTTCTCGGGCCGCCGGAGACTGACATGGAACCCTTGGTTCACATCGTTGATGACGACGAAGCAATTCGCGACGCGCTAGCCTGGCTGCTCAAGAGCCGCCGCCTGGCATGCCGCACCTGGTCGAGTGGCGAAGACTTCCTCGCGTCGCTGGACGCTTCGATGCGCGGCTGCGTCGTGCTCGACGTTCGGCTGGGCGGCATGAGCGGGCCGGAATGCTTCGAGCAGATGCTCGAACGCGGCGTGACGCTGCCGGTGCTCTTTCTCACCGGGCACGCCGATGTGCCGATGGCGGTGCAGTTGCTGCGTCGCGGCGCCTGGCATTTCATGGAAAAACCATGCAACGACAACGAGCTGGTGGACCTCGTCCAGGAAGCGCTTGCCTTTGATGCCCGCAACCGCGCCGACCAAGGTTCACGTGCCAACATCGAAGCACGACTGGCCGCGCTCACGCCGCGCGAGCAGGAAGTGATGAACCGCATTCTCGAAGGCAAGCTCAACAAGCAGATCGCCGATACGCTGGATATTTCGATGCGCACCGTGGAAGTCCATCGTGCGCGGATCTTTGACAAGATGGGCGTACGCTCGGCGGTCGAACTATCGCAACTGCTGAGCCCGCTGCGCAAACCGACATGAACCTGGTTGCACCCTGCCCCAACTGCGCGAGCGCAATGGCGCGCATCTCGCTTGCCGCACATTACGGCGCCGTCGTCGAGATCGACCATTGCGCAGCCTGCCGCCTGCTTTGGTTTGACCAGATGGAAACCGCCAACCTCGCACGCGACGGCTTGCTGGAACTCTTCCGCCTGATCGCCGCGGCCGAGCTGTCGGCCGAGCGGCCACTTGGCGAGCGCCTGCAGTGCCCGCGCTGCACCGGCCCGCTGGATCGCATCCACAACATGAGCCGCTACGGCCGCATGATCCACTACCGGTGCCGCAAGGCAGACGGACACGCGGTGACGCATGCGCAGTTCCTCGCCGAGAAAGGCCTGCTGCGCGATGTAACGGAGGCCGACCTCGCGCAGCGCAACCGCCTGATGGCGCTCTCATGCCGGCAGTGCGGTGCACCGTTGCACGCGCTGAACGACTGCAATTGTCCGTACTGCGGTGCGCCGGTCGTGATGCTGGACATCGAGCGCGCCGTGGAAAGCCTTGCCGGCCACGACCGCGAGCGACAAGACTTCGAGGCCCGCCAGGCCGCGGACCACGACGCAGCGCTCGAACGCCTGATCGCCGCACTCAACGACCGTTGACGGCAGTCTGCCCGCTAAGCGAGACGCGCGATCTGCGCGTCGTGCAGGCGGCGCAGAATCAGCAAGCCCACCGCGGCGCCGATGCCGGCCATGAACATGTCCGATTGCGTATCCCACGGGTCGCCCTGGGTGCCGAGAAACGCGTCAGCGCCCTGCCCCAAGGCCAGGGCTGTCCACCATTCGATCAGTTCATACCAGGCGCTGATCGCCTCGGCCACGCACAGCGACAGGAAGGCCGCCATCCCGCGGTGCGTGACGTAGCCTTTGCGCAGCAGGATCTCGCGCGCCAGCAACGCTGGCACCAGACCCTGCATGAAATGGCCCAGCTTGTCGTAGGGATTGCGCGACAGCCCGAACCAGTCCTTCACCCAGAAGCCCGCCGGCACCTCGGCATAGGTCCAGGTGCCGCCCACGATCAACACCAGCGCATGCAGCGCGATCAGCACATAGAGCAGGGCCGTCAGCGGAAAGCGCTCGCGCGTGGCCCAGAGCAGCGGCAAGGCAATCATGGCCGGAAGGGTTTCGAGCAGCCAGGTCGGGTAGTCGTGCGGGCGGATCGCCGACGCCACAAAGGCCACAAGCACACCGAGGTAGAGCGCCGCGACGCCGCGGTTGCCGGACATGTTCAGGCCCATGGTTGCGGCAAGGCCTCTTGTTCGAAGGTGCGGACAACCGCGGGCCGCGCCAGCATGCTTGCGATGAAAGGGCCTAGGTGCGGCAGGCTGCGTGCGGGCCGCGCAAAGCCGCGAGTCCAGCGGCACAGCATCAACGCGAAGAAATCCGCCGCCGAAATGCGATCGCCCAGCAACCAGTCGCCGCCGTGGCGCGCAAATTCGGCATCGAGCAGATTCAGTTGTTCGCCGATCCGCGCTTCGGCGTGCGCCTGGACCTGCGCCACCGCGTCCGGCGCGTCGGCCCAGCGCTCCGGGTAGTAGTAGATCATCAGCGTGGCCTGCAGGGTGTTGGTCAGCCAGCTCATCCACTTGTAGAAGTGCGCGCGCTGCGCGGTACCCAGCGCCGGCGCAAGGCCCGCACCTGGGTGGGTGTCGACGAGATGCAGGCAGATCGCGGCGGTCTCGTACAGCACCAGATCGCCATCCACCAGCACGGGAATCAAACCGTTCGGGTTGAGCTTCAGATACTCGGGCGACTTGTGGGCACCGTGCTCGCGATCAACCAGGCGCAACGCATATGGCAAGCCCATCTCTTCCAGCAGCATGTGCGGCGCCAGGCTCGCGTTGCTCGGGTAGTAGTGCAGTTCAATCATGAAGCGTCCTTCTGAGGGAATCCGGTTCAGTCTTCATCGCGCCGGCGACGAGCACGCAGGAAGCGCCACAGCAGCCAGGCGGGCAGCAACCAAACGGCTGCACCGGCAACGAAGGTGATCAAGGCCGAGAGGCTCCCGGCCACGGTGTGCCCGACACCAAGGAGCGCATCGCGCACCGGATCAAGCATGCCGCGCTCCACCGCGCTGCGCTGCGCGACGTAGTCAATCTCAAACAGCTCGCGATCGGTCTCCATCGCCAGCACCTTGCGTTGCGCGGCGAGGCTGTCGAGTTCGCCCTGGGTCTCGGCAAGCTGGCGCTCGATCTCAACCAGGTCCTTCACGCCGCTGCGCGCATCGCCCATCAGCGCCCGTAAGCGTTCGCGCAGTTGCTGCAGGTTTGCGATGCGGGCCTCGACGTCCACCACCTGCAGCGTACGATCTTCGGTATCGGTCATCTGGCGCAGAACCCGCGCATCCGGCCCAGCCAAGCCCGCCGCGAAGGCCGCCGCCTGCTTGCGCGCGACGCGCACCGCCAAGTGGCCGTTGGGCAGTGAATCATTGGCCGGCGAGGTGAAGCTCTCGTTCTGAACAATGCAGTCAAGCGCTCGGCATCGCGCAAGGTGCGCGTCGATCACCGCCCGCATGCGCTGGGGCGCCGCCTCGATCGTGTACCGGTGGGTCAACACGAGGTAGCGCTGCTGCGCCGGCTCAGCGGCCGCCGATTCGATACCGCCCGCCTGTTTGCTCAACGCGGCAGGCGCCGCTGCCGGCGATTCGCCCTGCATTGGCGCAATTTCCGCCTTGCGGCCGCAGGCCGTCAGCACGCTCAACGCAAGTAGCAAGGACAAGCATGCTGCACGACGCGGAGTAAGCATTCGGCACATCCGGGCGACAAAACCCATGCGGGCGGGGCGACAGTTTGGCGCGATGGCGCGTTCCGGACAAGGTGGATCGAACTGGGCCGGTGAGCGCTGCGTTGCGCTTGAACAGAGCCGCTTCCGGTATCGTGTCGGCTGGGTTCGACCGGCTTTACACGGTTGGTCATCGGTGAAGCTCAGTCAGTGAATCACAGCAGGAAAACACGAGTGAGGTGGGCAATGCAGGGGATCTCTCGTTTCGTCGCCACGGCGTTGGTCGTGCTCTTGTCCTCCGCTGGCGTCGCTCAGGCCCAATGGGTGTTTGTCGCAAGGAAGGCCGTCGGCGTGGTTCGCCAAATGGCGGGCGAGGCCGAAAACGGACAAGGTACCGGGTACGACTCGGCGACAGTGATGCTTAACGCACGCGCAGAGAACGTTTATCGGAAAGCGGTCGAGCTGGCCAAAGCAAGCAAGGAGTTTCATCTCACGCGGCAGACCGACAGTACGCTGACGCTCGAGATATCCGACGGGAAGCGCGTCGCCGGAATACAGGTCACCCCGATTGAGGAACGCCTGAGCCAACTGCTGATCGTCTCAAACACTACGCCGTCACAGGAGTCTGGCAGTTCGACCGCCGTCAAGGCCGTGCTGCGAATCTGCCAAGAAATGGCGATCGAGTGCAGTGCCACGGCGCAGCCCCAAAGCGCTGCAGGCGGAAGGAAGTAACGGACGCCCCGGAGTCGAGAAGGCGGGCGCGGCGCACACACGACAGATCTCACGGTCGCAATGGCCGTGTCGTGCTAGCGTTCGGCGCTTTCCGCCCGGGCCGACATCGCATTGGCGCGGGCTCTCCCAACACAGTCAGATTCGATCAGGCTCCCTCAATGAAACGCATCCTCTCCACCGTATTCGCAGTTGCCCTGGCAACTCCTGCATTCGCCGCTGACCGCGTCGTGCTGCTGGCACCCGTGACCTATACGCAGGATTCAAGCATCGTCCAGAAGGTGAAGGACGAGTGCCGCCCGGAAGAACAGGTCGCCCGTGCGATGAGCTCGGCGCTGAACAAGAAATACGGCGGCGGCAGCCCGATCAGTTCGGAAACCGAGGCCAACGGTGCGCAAGTGATGCGCATGCAGGTCTCGCATGTGTTGGGGGTTGGCGGCGGCGGCTGGAGCGGCCCGAAGGCGATCACCGTACACGTCGAGTTGCTTGAGAACGGCAAGGTCGTGCGCAAGACGCGCGCCAATCGCTGGTCCACCGGTGGCATGTGGGGCGGCTTCAAGGGCACCTGCTCGATCTTGGATCGCTGCGCAGTGGCGCTCGCTAAAGACCTTTCCCGCTGGGCGGGCGACCCGAGCTACAAGATCGAAGACGAAGCAGCCCCCAAAGACGCCGCACCTGAAGACAAGGCCGCGGCCGAAAAGACCAGCCTGTAGGCGCCTACCAGTGCGGAAAGCCGGCGCTTTGCCGGCCTCCGCATTACGAAATCGAGGCGGACAGGTAGAATGGGCGGTTTAAATTTTCGCTGGAAGCTCGAACCGTGAGCATCAAATCCGATAAGTGGATCCGCCGCATGGCGGAACAGCACGGCATGATCGAGCCGTTTGCGCCCGAACTGGTGCGTTCGGTCAATGGCAACAAGATTGTCTCGTACGGCACCTCGAGCTACGGCTACGACGTGCGCGTGGCCAACGAATTCAAGGTGTTCACGAACATCAACTCGACGATCGTTGACCCCAAGGCCTTCGACGACAAGACCTTCGTGGACTTCACCGGCGACTACTGCATCATCCCGCCGAACTCGTTCGCCCTGGCCCGCACGGTGGAGTACTTCCGCATTCCGCGCTCGGTGCTGACGGTGTGCCTGGGCAAGAGTACCTACGCGCGCTGCGGCATCATCGTGAACGTGACCCCGCTCGAGCCCGAGTGGGAAGGCCATGTGACGCTGGAGTTCTCGAACACCACGCCGCTGCCGGCGAAGATTTACGCCAACGAGGGCGTGGCGCAGATGCTGTTCTTCGAGTCCGACGAGATCTGCGAAACCTCGTACAAGGATCGCGGCGGCAAGTACCTGGGCCAGACCGGTGTGACGCTGCCGAAGATCTGAACCCGCGCTTGCGCACCCAGACGGCCCTGCAGATTTGCAGGGCCGTTTGTTTTGGATCAGAGGCCGCGCGGATGGCGCCCTGCTGGCGAACACCGCAAGCGCTTGATCGAAAAGCCTTTTTCACAAGGCCACGACACAGTTTTCCGCATCTGCGACACAAGCTGTGCCAAGCCACTTCCCCTGCAGCCTGACGCTGTTATCATTCGCGCCTTTCCGACGGGGGGTGCCACCGCACCGGCCCCGTTTTTCTCTTTTGGCTTCGCGGAGAATCCGCCATGCGTTTCGATTTCCCGATCATCATCATCGACGAGGACTTCCGTTCGGAAAACGCCTCGGGCCTCGGTATCCGTGCATTGGCGGAGGCGATCGAGAAAGAAGGCATGGAAGTGCTGGGCGTCACCAGTTACGGCGACCTGACCTCCTTCGCGCAGCAGCAGAGCCGCGGGTCGGGCTTCATCCTGTCGGTGGATGACGAGGAGCTGACGTCGGACGAGGCTGAAGAGACGATCGGCGAACTGCGTGCCTTCGTACAGGAAATCCGCTTCCGCAACCCGGATATCCCGATCTTCCTGCACGGAGAGACGCGCACCAGCCGCCATATCCCGAATGATGTGCTGCGCGAGCTGCACGGCTTCATCCACATGTTCGAGGACACGCCGGAATTCATCGCACGCTACGTCGTGCGCGAGGCCCGCGCCTACCTCGACAGCCTGCCGCCGCCCTTCTTCCGTGCGCTGGTGCACTACGCGGCGGACGGTTCGTATTCCTGGCACTGCCCGGGGCACTCGGGCGGTGTTGCCTTCCTGAAGAGCCCGGTCGGCCGGATGTTCCACCAGTTCTTCGGCGAGAACATGCTGCGCGCTGACGTCTGCAATGCGGTGGATGAACTGGGCCAGCTGCTCGACCACACCGGCCCGGTCGCGGCGTCGGAACGTAACGCCGCGCGCATCTTCAATTCCGACCACCTGTTCTTCGTCACCAACGGCACGTCCACCTCGAACAAGATCGTGTGGAACTCGACCGTCGCGCCGGGCGACATCGTGGTGGTGGACCGCAACTGCCACAAGTCGATCCTGCACTCGATCATCATGACCGGCGCGATTCCGGTCTTCCTGATGCCGACGCGCAACCACTTCGGCATCATCGGCCCGATCCCGAAAAGCGAATTCAGCTGGGAGAACATCCAGAAGAAGATCGCGAAGAACCCGTTCATCACCGACAAGAACGCCAAGCCGCGGGTGCTGACGATCACGCAGAGCACCTACGATGGCGTGCTCTACAACGTCGAGGAGATCAAGCAGGAGCTCGACGGCAAGATCGACACCCTGCACTTCGACGAAGCCTGGCTGCCGCACGCTGCCTTCCACGACTTCTACGGCGACTACCACGCGATCGGCGCCGATCGCCCGCGCTGCAAGGAGTCGATGATGTTCTCGACGCAAAGCACGCACAAACTGCTCGCCGGCCTGTCGCAGGCTTCGCAGATCCTGGTGCAGAACTCGGAGAACCGTCAGCTCGATCTGGCGAGCTTCAACGAGGCCTACCTGATGCATACCTCCACCTCGCCGCAGTACGCGATCATCGCCTCGTGCGACGTGGCGGCCGCGATGATGGAGCCGCCGGGCGGCACCGCGCTGGTCGAAGAATCGATCGCCGAAGCGCTCGACTTCCGCCGCGCCATGCGCAAGGTCGACGAAGAATGGGGCGCGGATTGGTGGTTCAAGGTCTGGGGCCCGGACTACCTCGCCGACGACGGCATGGCCCTGCGCGAGGACTGGATGCTGCGTGCCGAAGACCACTGGCACGGCTTCGGCAAGCTGGCCGAAGGCTTCAACATGCTGGACCCGATCAAGGCGACGATCATCACGCCGGGGCTGGATGTTGAGGGCCATTTTTCGGACTGGGGCATCCCCGCGAGCATCCTCACGCGCTACCTTTCCGAGCACGGCATCATCGTCGAGAAGACCGGTCTCTACTCGTTCTTCATCATGTTCACCATCGGCATCACCAAGGGCCGCTGGAACACCATGGTGACCGAGCTGCAGCAGTTCAAGGACGCCTACGACAGCAACCAGCCGCTCTGGCGCGTGATGCCGGAATTCATCGCCAAGCAGCCGCGCTACGAGAAGATCGGCCTGAAGGATCTGTGCCAGCAGATCCACGATTTCTACGCCGCGAAGGACGTCGCACGCCTGACGACCGAGATGTACCTCTCGGACATGGAGCCGGCGATGCGCCCGACCGATGCCTGGTCGAAGATGGCCCACCGCGAGATCGAGCGCGTGTCGATCGATGAACTCGAAGGCCGCATCACCGCGATGCTGGTGACACCCTACCCGCCGGGCATCCCGCTGCTGATTCCGGGCGAGCGCTTCAACGCGACAATCTGCAACTACCTGAAGTTCGTGCGCGAGTTCAACGAACGCTTCCCCGGCTTCGAGACCGACGTGCATGGCCTCGTCAGCGAAGTGGTGGACGGCAAGAAGAAGTATTACGTGGACTGCGTACGCCAGGGTTGAGCAGCCCCACCGTGCCATCATCGAAGAGCCGCGAAAGCGGCTTTTCGCATTTCTGCGGGTGCGATTCCGCCGCAGCGGGCGCAAAATTCGCGGCTTGACTCGGCTGACTGGAGTACCCGCATGCAACCTACCCGACTGACCTGTCTGCTCGCTGCCGCGAGCATTGCGCTTGGCGCCTGCGCAACGATGGACGAGAGCTCACAGGAAAAGGCCAAGGGCGCCGGCCTGGGCGCGCTCGGCGGCGCAGCCGCAGGCGCACTGATCGGCGCGGTCACCGGCAGCGACAAGGTCGGCCGCGATGCCGCCATCGGCGCAGCGGTCGGTGCGGCCGGCGGCTACATCTGGTCGTCGCACATGGAGAAACAGAAGCGCGAAATGGAGAAGGCCACCGCCGGCACTGGCGTATCGGTATCGCAAACCAGCGACAACCAGCTCAAACTGGAAGTGCCGGGCGACTTTTCCTTCGACACCGGCCGCGCCGACATCAAACCGAACATGCGCCCGGTGCTGGACCGCTTTGCGACCACGTTGAACGAGAACCGGGCTACGCACATCCGCATCATCGGCCACACCGACAACACCGGCTCCGACGCGGTGAACGACCCGCTCTCGCTGAACCGCGCCGCCAGCACGCGCGATTACCTCGCCGACCGCGGCGTCGCCAGCAACCGCATCAGCATCGACGGACGCGGCGAGCGCAACCCGATCGCCAGCAACGACACCGCCGAAGGGCGCGCCCGCAACCGGCGCGTCGAGATCTTCGTCGCGGAGGCTGCCGCCCGCTGACCCGGCTCGCAGCCACGTGCAGGCGCGCATCGCTGCAGGCGCCTGCACGGCGATACCTGCCGGACCAGCATGCGGGCGACGATACCCCGATAATGCACGCTGCAAGCAACACAAGCGCCGATTAACGCCTGATTGCCACCGGCCGGACGGCCGGCCTATCCGAATCCCCCGAGGTTCCCATGCAAGTCCGAAAACGCACCCTCCTGATTGGCCTGGTGGTGCTCGTCGTCGCCATCGCAATCTCGCTGGCCGTCAAGGGTAACAAGGCCCCCAACACAGCACCGGCCAACGCCGCGACCGGGGCGCAAAACAAGGCCGCGCTGACGGTACAGACCGTCAAGCCGCAACAGGCCGAGTGGCCCCAGACGCTGAGCGCGAACGGCAGCATCGCGGCATGGCAAGAAGCCGCCGTCGGTGCAGAGATCGCCGGACTGCGCATTACCGAGATTCTCGTCAACGTTGGCGATCAGGTTAAGAAAGGCCAACTGCTCGCCAAGCTCGCGAATGAAACGGTCGCGGCCGACCATGCGCAAACCCGGGCCGGCGTGATCGAAGCGGAAGCCACCCTGAACGAAGCCCGCGCCAACCTTGAACGCACGCGCCAGCTGCGCGCGGCGGGCATGGCCAGCGCCCAGCAGTTGGTACAGGCCGAAACCGCGGTCGATACCGCGCAGGCGCGTGTCGAGGCGCAGCGCGCACGCCTGCGGGCTGAGGATGTACGCCTCGCGCAGACCCGCGTCGTGGCACCTGACGACGGCATCATTTCCGCGCGCAACGCCACCGCCGGCTCGATCGCTCAGGGCGAACTGTTCCACCTGATTCGCGGCGGCCGCCTCGAATGGCGCGGCGAGCTGGCCGAAGCTGAGATGGCCTCGGTGCCGCCCGGCACGCTCGTGCACCTGACACTCGCCGGCGGCGGCGCCGCCGAAGGGCGCCTACGCATGCTGGCGCCGACGGTGGACCCGCAAACGCGGATCGGTCTCGCCTATGTCGACCTCACCGAACCCGGCCCCGCGCGGGCGGGCATGTTCGCGCGCGGGCAGTTCGTACTGGGCAAACGGGCAGCGCTCACGCTGCCGCAGAGCGCCGTCGTGTTGCGCGACGGATTCAGCTACGTGCTGGCGCTGGACGGCACACGGGTGCGCGAACAGAAAGTGGAAACCGGCCGCCGCAACGGCGACCGCGTCGAGATCCTGGCCGGGCTCCAACCGACCACCGCCGTGGTTGCAGCCGGCGCCGCCTTCCTTGCCGACGGCGACACGGTCCGCGTCGCGCCCGCCCAGAACTGAGCGCGAAGATGGCCACCATGAACGTTTCGTCCTGGTCGATTCGCAACCCGATTCCGGCCCTGCTCTTCTTCGTGCTGCTGACCGCCGCGGGTATCGTCGGATTCCGCGCGATGAAGATCCAGAACTTCCCGGACATCGATCTGCCGATGGTCGTGGTTACCGCCAGCCTGCCCGGCGCATCGCCAGGACAGCTGGAAACCGAGGTCGCACGCAAGCTCGAGAACGCAATGGCGACGCTGCAAGGCGTCAAGCACATCTACACCAAGATCCAGGACGGCACCGCCACGATCACCGTGGAGTTCCGCCTCGAGAAGGCCACGCAGGACGCCGTCGATGATGTGCGCGATGCGGTTTCACGCGTGCGTTCCGACCTGCCGGGCGATTTGCGCGACCCGGTCATCGCCAAGGTGGACCTCGCCGGCATGCCGATCCTGACCTACACGATCGCGTCGAGCCGGATGGATAACGAAGCGCTGTCATGGTTCGTCGATCACGACATCACCAAGGCGATGCTGAGCGTGCGCGGCGTTGGCGCCGTCGCCCGTGTCGGCGGTGTGACGCGCGAGGTGCGGATCGAGGTGGATCCGGATCGGCTGTTTGCCCTGAAGGCAACCGCCGCCGACATCTCGCGCCAGCTGCGCCAGGTGCAGCAGGAAGCCTCGGGCGGGCGGGCCGACCTCGGGGGCTCGGAGCAGTCGGTGCGTACGATCGCCACGGTCGCGTCGGCCGAAGAACTCGCGGCGATGGAGATTCCGCTGTCCGATGGCCGCCGCATCCGCCTCGACGAAGTCGCCACGGTACGCGACACCGTGGCCGAAGTGCGGTCCGCCGCGCTGCTCAACGGCAAACCGGTAGTCGGTTTCGAGATCACCCGCAGCCGCGGTGCCGGTGAGGTGGAAGTTGCCGAGGGCGTCACGGAGGTGCTCAAGACGCTGAAAGCCAAGCATCCGGATGTGGTCGTCACCGAGGCCTTCAATTTCGTCGACCCGGTTGCGGAGAACTACAGTGGCTCGATGAACCTGTTGTTCGAAGGCGCAATCCTCGCGGTGCTGGTTGTGTGGCTGTTCCTGCGCGACTGGCGCGCCACCTTCGTATCGGCCACCGCGCTGCCGCTCTCGATCATCCCGGCGTTCGCGGGGATGCACCTGCTCGGCTTCTCGATCAACGTGGTGACGCTGCTTTCGATGTCGATCGTGGTCGGGATTCTGGTAGACGACGCGATCGTCGAGATCGAAAACATCACCCGCCACCTGCGCATGGGCAAGACGCCTTACCAGGCGGCGATGGAAGCCGCGGACGAAATCGGGCTCGCCGTGATCGCCACCACCTTCACGCTGATCGCGGTTTTCCTGCCCACCGCCTTCATGGGCGGGGTGCCGGGCAAGTTCTTCGTCCAGTTTGGCTGGACAGCCGCAATTGCGGTGTTCGCGTCGCTGGTTGTGGCGCGCATGCTGACACCGATGATGGCGGCCTATCTGCTCAAGCCGCCGCGTGACGATCACCGCGAGCCGGGCTGGCTGGCGACCTACACGAACTGGGTCACCTCCTGCCTGAAGCACCGATGGCTCACGATGGCCGCCACGGCGGTGTTCTTCTTTGGCTCCTTTGCGATGGTGCCTTTCCTGCCCACAGGCTTCATGCCGCCGGACGATTTGTCGCAAACACAGGTGACGCTTGAACTGCCGCCCGGCAGCACCTTCCGGCAGACCTTTGCGCTGGCCGAGCAGGCACGCCTGATCGTCGAGAAGAACCCGCATGTGAAGCTCGTCTACACCGCAGTCGGCGGCGGCCTGGCCGGTGGCGACCCCTTCGCATCTGCGGGCGCTGCCGAGGTTCGCAAAGCGACCCTGACAATCAACATGACGCCACGCAAGCAGCGGCCGGGTATCAGCAAACAGTCGATCGAGGGCGAGCTGCGGCGTGCGCTCGAAGTGATCCCCGGCGCGCGCATCAAAGTCGGCCTCGCAGGGGCCAACGAGAAGTACGTGCTGGTGCTGGCGGGGGAAGACGGTCGCCTACTGGCGGCCCATGCGGCCAAGGTGGAGCGCGAACTGCGCACGATTCCCGGCATCGGCGCGGTGACCTCGACGTCCAGCCTTGTGCGCCCGGAAGTGATCGTGCGGCCCGACTTCACCAAGGCCGCGGAGCGCGGTGTGACGTCCGCCGCGATCGCCGATACGCTGCGCATCGCCACCTCTGGTGATTACGACCAGGGGCTCGCCAAGCTCAATCTGTCGCAACGGCAGGTACCGGTTGTCGTGCGCCTGAAGGCTGACGCACGCGAGAACCTCGATCTGATCGCACGGCTCTCGGTGCCCGGCACCAAGGGGCCGGTGATGCTCGGCAACATCGCAACGCTGACGGTCGATAGCGGCCCGGCGCAGATCGACCGATATGACCGCGCCCGCAACATCAACTTCGAGATCGAACTCAACGGTCAGCCACTCGGCGAGGTTTCCGCCCAGGCGCTGAAGCTGCCGAGCCTCGCCAATCTGCCACCCGGCGTTACGCAGACCACGGTTGGCGACGCGGAAGCAATGGCGGAGCTGTTCTCCAGCTTCGGGCTGGCGATGCTGACCGGCGTGCTGTGCATCTACATCGTGCTGGTGCTGCTCTTCCACGACTTCGTGCAACCGGTGACGATCCTTGCGGCGCTGGTGCTATCGGTGCCGGGCGCATTCCTGGCGCTCTTCATCACGCACACGGCCTTGTCGATGCCTTCGATGATCGGCCTGATCATGCTGATGGGTGTGGCCACGAAGAACTCCATCCTGCTCGTCGAATACGCGATCATGGCCCGCCGCGAGCATCACCTGTCGCGCTGGGACGCATTGCTTGACGCCTGCCGCAAACGCGCACGCCCGATCGTGATGACCACCATCGCGATGGGTGCCGGCATGCTGCCGATCGCCATCGGCCTTGGCGTAGACCCGAGCTTCCGCGCGCCCATGGCGATCGTCGTGATCGGCGGTTTGATCACCTCGACCTTCCTGAGCCTGCTGGTGATCCCGGTGGTATTCACGTTTGTCGACGATGGCATCAACCTGATCAAGCGCGTCCTGCCACACCGCCAGCACCACCCGGCAAACGCCACGACCAAGACTGCGTAGTTTGGCCGCGCCGGTTTCAGCTGCGGCACAAGGCTGAAACCGGCGGCCGTCGAACCCATGGCCGCCGCCTACTTCCGCAATTGCCTGAGCAGTGATGCGAGGGCTAACATGCGGTTCCGCTGAACCGAGAAGCCAACGTGTTCAAACCCGCCCGCACTGCAGGCCCGCCTTTTCTCCGCACAGGCGCCTGGCGCCCGCTCGCCGGCCTCATCCTGAGCATCGGTATGGCAAGCGTGCACGCCGAACCGATGAGCTTCGACGCGGCCCAGCTGCGCCTCGCCGACAAGTCCGGCACGCTGCGTGCAGCGCGGCTGAACCGCGAGGCCCGCGAACTCGAAGCCGAAGCCACCCGCTCGCTATCGCTACCGCAGGTGAATGCAACGGTGGCGTATTCGAAACTGGAGCGCGACTACGAAGTCGATGTGGCACCGATTACCGGCGCGCTCAATCAGGCAGTCGGTGCGATCGGCGGCGCCACCGGCGTGAAGCTGCCGGCGCTGCCCGCCACGCTCGATTACAAGTACAAGAACGAAGGCGTACGGCCGATCCTCGGTTTCAACTGGCCGCTATTTACCGGCGGCAAGATCAGCGCCACGCAGGATCTCGCTGCCGCGCGAACGGCCGAGGCCGGCGCCGAGGTGCGCCATACCGAGGAAGCGCTCACCACTCAGCTGGTGAAGTACTACTACGGCTTGCAACTCGCCGAGCATGCGGTCGCAGTCCGCAGCGCCGTGCTCGACGCATTGACCCAGCACCTGCACCAGGCCGAACGCTTCGAGAAGACCGGCCTGATCGCGCGGGCCGACCGCCTGCACGCACAAGTCGCCTACGACGAAGCGAAGCGCAACTTGTTCAAGGCGCAGGACGATCGCGCACTCGCGCAGATTGCACTGAACCGGATGCTCGCCGCCACACAGGATGTGGTGCCGTCCTCGCCGCTCTTCGTGCGCAGCGCGCCGGTCGAGCCGATCGAGACCTGGACCCAGCACGGGCTCGCCGCGCATCCGGGCCTCGCGCTACTTGACGCCAAGCGCCAGCAGACTGCGCAGCTCGAAACCATCGCCCGCTCGGCGTTGCTGCCTGAGGTCTTCGCCTTCGGCACTTACCAGCTCAACAAAGAAGTGCTGACACCGGTGGAACCGGACTGGATCGTCGGCGTCGGCGTGCGCTTCACGCTGTTCGACCGCCTTGATCGCAGCAGCATGATTGCGGCGAGCCAGCGCCAGAGTGCGGGCGTCGTTGCATACACAGAACAGGCGCGCGACGACATCGCTACGCTGATCGAGAAACGCTGGCGCGAACTCGAACAGGCCCGCCAGCGCTACTTGCTGCTCGAATCGAGCATCGCGCTGGCGAAGGAGAACGTGCAACTGCGCGAGCGCGGCTTCGGTGAGGGGCTCAGCACCTCGCTCGATCTGGTCGACGCACGGCTGTCACTGTCACGCGCCGAGATCGACCGCGCTCAGGCCGCCCGCGACTATGTCGTCGCACTCGCCGAGCTGCTGGAAGCCAGCGGCCAAAGCGAGCGTTTTACCGAATACGCCGCACACGCCGACATCCGGATCGAACGCCCCAACCCTGCCGCGGGTCGCCAACCATGAACAGCAAACCACTTGTCGCCGCAATCGCCGGCATCGCCGCGCTAGGGCTTGTCGCCTGGGGCGTTTGGGCCGCCACGCACCCGGCCCCCTTGCCAATCCAGGGGCAGATCGAATCGCGCACCGTCGACGTCGCCAGCAAGGTGCCGGGCCGGGTTGCCCGCGTGCTGGTCGAGGAAGGGCAACGCGTTAGCGCGGGGCAGGCACTCTTCGAACTGGAAAGCCCGGAACTCGACGCGAAGCTCGCGCAGGCCACCGCGGCACACGACGCCGCAGAGTCGGTCAGCACCAAGGCGCAGAGCGGCGCGCGCAGCGAAGAGATCCGCATGGCGGAGCTCAACTGGCAGCGCGCCGTTGCGGGTGCCGAGCTCGCCGAAACCACCGCGCGGCGCGTGGCCTCGCTCTACCGCGAGGGCCTGATCGCGCAGCAGAAGCACGACGAGGCGCAAACCCAGGCGCATGCGGCCCGTGCGCAGGCCGACGCCGCCCGCGCGCAGTACGACATGGCCCGCAACGGCGCGCGCAGCGAGGACAAGGCGGCGGCGGCGGCACAAGTGCGGCAGGCGGCCGGTGCGATGTCGGAGGTGCAAGCCTATCGGCGTGAAACGCGCATCCTCGCGCCGGCGGCGGGCGAAGTCGCGAAGGTGCAGATCCGCGCAGGCGAGATCGCGCCGCAGGGTTACGCGGTGGTGTCGCTGGTGGACCGGGGTGACAGCTGGGCGGTGCTCAACGTGCGCGAAGACCAACTCGCTCGCTTCAAGCAAGGAGCGGAATTCGACGCAGAACTGCCCGCGCTCGGCAAGGCCCTGCGAATGAAAGTCATCTGGCTGGCACCGCTGCCCGATTTCGCGACCTGGAAGAATGTGCGGGGTACGCAAGGGGTAGACCTGCGCACCTTCGAGGTCCGCGCAAAGCCGCTCGCGCCGCCGCCGGATCTGCGGCCCGGCATGAGCGTGATCGTGCGCCCCTGAGGCATGGCCACGTCGGCCTTCCGCCGCAGCCTGCGGCGCGAGCTCTCGCACCTGGCACACGACCGCTGGGACCAAGCGCTGCTGCTATGGCTGCCCTTGCTGACCTGTCTGATGATCGCCGCGATCTTCTCTGCCGGGCAGATCCGCGAACTGCCGGTCGGTCTGATCGATGCCGATCACACACCTCTTTCGCGCCAGCTCGCGCGCCTGATCGACGCGGCGCCCGGTGTTCGTATCGCCGCCAACCCGGCTGATCACACGGCCGCGATGCAGGCCATGCGCAGCCGCTCGCTTTACGGCGTGATCGAGATCCCGCAAGGCTTCGAGCGCCAGATCAAGCGCGGCGAGCAAGGCGATGTGCTGTGCTTCTACGACGCACAGTTCGCGACGGCAGCCGGCATCCTCGCCAAGGATGTACAGGCTGCAACGATGACCTTCGCCGCCGGCATCCGCATGGTCGCGCGCGAGAAGCGCGGCGAATCCGCGATCGCGGTGCGCGACAGCGTGCAAGCGATCAATCTGCGCCTGACGAGCCTCTACAACGAGTCGATCGACTACCAGACCTTTCTCGGCGGCGCACTGGTGCCGGCGATCCTGCAGATCCTGATCATGGTCGTGGGTGCCAGCGCCGTGGGCCGCGAGATCCGCGACCGCAGCGTGCCTGAGTGGCTCCCTGCGGCCGACGCTCACCACGCCTCGGCGCTGCTGGGCAAGCTGCTTCCCGCCTTCATCGCATTCAGCGCCTGGGGCGTGATCTTTCTGCTCGCCTGGGGGCTGCTGAGGGCCGAGGTCGCCGCCGCCTCGCGCGCACTGCTACTGAGCTGCATGCTGGTGATGGTGGCGGCTTACCTGCTGCTGGGTGCGTTGGTCGCCGCCGCCACCGCCAACCTGCGCAGCGCACTCAGCGTGGTGGGCTTCTACACCGCGCCAGCCTTCGCCTACGTCGGCCAGGCGTTTCCGCTGATGGCGATGCCGGCGGCCGCAAAAGCCTGGGCGGCGATCCTGCCGCTGACCTGGTGGATTCAACTGCAAAACCAGCACTGGCTGATGGATGTGCCGATCGCCGCATCGGCGAAGCCCGTTTCAGCGCTGCTGCTGATGCTCGCGATTGGCGCGCTTGGCAGCGTGCTCGCGCTGCGGCGTGTCGCATCGCAGCCTGAGCGCTGGGGCGCCCGATGAGCTTCGTGCGCGCGATGTTGGCAACCTGGCGAGCGGTGCTCGCCGACGCAGGCGCGGTGCTGCTCTTGCTCGGTGCCTGCGTAGCGTATTCCTTCTTCTACCCGCTGCCGTACGAGCGCGAGACCGTCGAACGCGTGCCCGTGGCAGTCGTGGATCAGGACGATTCACCGCTCTCCCGACAGCTGATCCGGTTCGCCATGGCCAGTCCGCAACTCGCCGTGCGGCAGGTCGGCCGCGATCTACCGGCGGCACAGGCAGCACTCGCGAGCGGCGAGGTGATGGGCCTTGCGCTGATTCCCGCCGGCTTCAAGGCCGACCTGCAGCGCGGAAAACGGGTGGAGGTGCAGATCGCCGGCAACGCCGCCTACGCGCTGATCAACAAAACGGTGCTGAGTGGCTTTGCGGCAGCCGCCGGCACGCTGTCAGCCGGCATTGATGTGCGGCGCTTCGCCAGCCATGGCGCGTCCATGCAGCAGGCGCTGGACGCCGCACTGCCGGTGAATTACATCGCGCGGCCGGCGTTCAACGTCAACGAAGGCTATGGCAGCTACGTCGTGCCCGGCGTGGCGCCACTGATCGTGCAACAGACGCTCGTGATCGGCATGTCTTTGCTGCTGGGTTTGTGGGCTGAGCAACGACGCGCGGGCCTCGCGCCGCTGCCCACCCGCTTGCAGGCTCGCCCCTGGTCAGGCTTCTTCGGGCTGTGGGCGGCATTCGCGGCGATCGGCCTGCTCAACGCGCTGTATTTCTTCGGTTTCGTGTTTCATTTTCAGGGCTACCCGCAGGCGCCCCGTCTGGTCGAAATGCTTGCGCTGGCTGCGCTCTTCGCCCTGGCAAGCAGTGCCTTTGGGCTGTGCCTCGGGCAGTTTTTCGGCGTGCGTGAGCGCGGCATGCAACTGCTGCTGTTCTCGTCGATCCCGATGCTGTTCGTCTCCGGCTTTCCGTGGCCAGCCGAATCGTTGCCGGAGCCGATCGCCACGCTGCGCTGGCTGCTGCCCAGCACGCCAGGCATTCAGGCATCGCTCGCGGTGAACCAGCTGGGCGCGCCGTTTTCCGCGGTCACGACGGAACTGCTCGCGCTGGCCGCACAGACCGTCGGCTGGGGCGCGGCGGCCGCATGGTTGTTCCGCCGCCGCTGGGCGCCGCAGTAAGGCGGCTTGCGGCACAATCGCGCTTTGCCCCGCAGGTGCCGGCCCGATGCTCGAAATCTTTCAGTACGCAGTCAAGAACACCGCGCTGATCCTCGCCGCGTTGCTGCCGATCATCAACCCGCCGGGTGGCGCACCGATCTTCCTGCTGCTGACCCGTGGCGCGTCGGCCGACACTCGCCGCTACCTCGCGCGGCAAGTGGCATGGAACGCCTCGCTGCTGCTGCTCGCGGCAATGTTCATCGGCTCGTATGTGCTGGAGTACTTCGGCATCTCAGCCGCCACGGTGAAGGTGGCGGGCGGCATGCTGGTCGCATCGATCGGCTGGAAGATGCTGCAGACGGACGACGCCCACCACGACGACGCGGGCTCGCACATCGAATGGAGCCGCCCGGTCGCGGAAAGCCGCGCTTTCTATCCGCACACCTTCCCGCTCACCGTCGGGCCCGGCTCGATCGCGGTTGCGCTGACGCTGGGCGCAAGTGTCTACCAGGGCGGCAAACGCCCGATCGCCGCACCGCTCGGCGCGCTGCTCGCAGTGTTGATCGTCGCGATCATCATTTACCTCTGCTACGGCTTCGCCGACCGCATCGTCGGCCTGCTCGGCAAGACCGGCACCACCGTGATGCTGCGCCTCACCGCCTTCGTGCTGCTGTGCATCGGCATAGAGATATTCTGGGGCGGCGCATCCGACCTGCTGGAACCACTCGTTCTGCATCGTCGTTAGGACCACCCCACAAAAGAAAGGGCCCCGCGGGGCCCTTTCTTCTTTGCTGCGCGTGCCGCTCAGATGTGGGCAAGCGCCAGCGCCGCCAGCGCAGAGCCGAATGCGGCCGTGCCCCAGGCGCCGTACTGCAGCCACTTCTTGCGCGTCAGCAAGGTAATCGCAGCAAGGGAAATCGCGATCTGGATCGCAGTCATGGCCTGCGCCCAGCGATGATGCACATGCATCGCCTGCTCGCTCAGTTCGTCTTCTTCCTTGACGCGAGCCTCCAGTTCGTCGGCCTTCTTCTTGATCTCTTCCTTCTCGGCCTTGTAGCGCGCGGCGTCTGCCTCGAACTTGGGCCGCTTGTCCTCGACGCTCAGCGCACTGCCCAGCTCGGCAAGGTTCTGCTTGTTGCCCTTGGACTGGTAGTAAGCCCACTGGTTGGCGGCTTCGGTCTTGAGGATCGCAGCCTGGTTCTTGTGCAGCATTGCGTCGTTCTGCGTGGCGCCGCCTTCGTAGCTGAATAGCGCGCCGACGGTCGCCAGGATGGCGGTCATCACGGCGATTTGCGACGAGAAATTGTCGCCGCCGTGGCCAGCGTGTTCGACCGCATGGTCATGCGGCCCGTGGACGTGGAAATGATCTCCGGACATGGTCTTCTGCGTTGCAGTTTTCAGGAACGAACGTAATCAACAAAATCAAAGGGGTGGTCGTGGGCCTCGTCGGCCGGGTGCCCCTCGCGGCGAACCACCGTAAAGCCCGCATCCCGCCAATCCGGGAAGTGGGCGTCACCGTCGACCTCCGCCTGCACCTCGGTCAGCCACAGCTCGTCGGCGCGCGGCAGCGCCTCGGCGTACAGCTGCGCACCACCAATCACGAAGGCGCGCTCGACAGCGCCGCAAAGCGCCAGCGCTTCGTCGAGCGAATGCACGACCTCGGCACCCTCGAGCTGCAAATCGCGCTGGCGCGTGACCACGATGTTGCGCCGGCCCGGCAAGGGGCGCCCAAGCGAGTCCCAGGTCTTGCGGCCCATCACGATCGGGTGCCCGAGCGTGAGCGACTTGAAACGCTTGAGATCATCCCGCAGGCGCCATGGCAGCGCGTTGTCACGGCCGATCGTGCCGTTGCGCGCGACTGCGGCGATCAGGGCAAGTTTCGTCATTACACGGCCACCGGCGCAGAGATGTGAGGATGCGGGTCGTAGCCTTCAAGCGTGAAATCCTCGAAGCGGAAGGCGAACAAATCCTTCACCTCGGGGTTCAGGCGCATCGTCGGCAGCGGACGCAGCTCACGCGAGAGCTGCAGGCGGGTCTGATCCAGATGGTTTGAGTACAGATGCGCGTCGCCCAGCGTGTGCACGAAGTCACCCGGCTGGTAGCCGCAGACCTGCGCAATCATCAGCGTCAGCAACGCATAGCTTGCGATGTTGAACGGCACGCCGAGGAAGATATCCGCGCTGCGCTGGTATAGCTGGCAGGAGAGCTTGCCGTCTGCGACGTAGAACTGGAACAGCGCGTGACAGGGCGGCAGCGCCATCTTGTCCACTTCGCCCGGGTTCCATGCACACACAAGGTGGCGGCGCGAATCCGGGTTCTTCTTAAGCCCTTCGACAAGCAGGGTGATCTGGTCGACCGTACGGCCGTCCGCCGTCTCCCAGCGTCGCCACTGTTTGCCATACACCGGGCCGAGTTCGCCGTTTTCGTCGGCCCACTCATCCCAGATCGAAACGCCGTTTTCCTTCAGGTAGCGGATGTTCGTATCGCCCTGCAGGAACCACAGCAGTTCGTGGATGATCGAGCGAAGGTGCAACTTCTTCGTTGTAACGAGCGGAAAGCCCTCGGCCAGATCGAAACGCATCTGCCAGCCGAAGACCGAGAGGGTGCCAGTGCCAGTGCGGTCGGACTTGCGATGACCGCGTTCGAGCACATGGCGCATGAGTTCGTGATACTGCCGCATGGGTAAAGCCCGGCCGGAAAAAGCCGTCATTGTACCGGTGGCGGCGCGCTTGCACGGCTGATTAAGAAGGTAGAGACGCGCCGCCACCACAGCGTAGAATCGTGACGGAATTCACAGAGAATCGGCATGCTCAAGCTATTCCCTTCCCGCCCGGATCACCCCTTGGCCGATTTGCGCGAACTGCAGCGCGCGGTCACGGAAATCGGCGCGCACACGCCGGACGACGCGTTGCGCGAGGCGACCGGCTGGCTTGAGACGGTTGGCGCACCGGAAGAAGGCAGCGACCCGACCGCCTTGCTGCGCCTGCTCGTGAGCTTCGACGAGGCAATGCAGCCGCACGCCCGCGCGCTGGCCGACCGCTATGTCGAAAGCCGCCTGAAATGGTCGCCAAGCTCGACCGCCCGCTGGCAGGCAACACGCGCCTTCCTGCACCTGCTGTGCGAGCGCTACGAAGACCTGCTGCGCCTGCTCGGCAATGGCCGCAAGCCCTATGTGCAACTCACCGCCGACGTCGCAGTGCGCTTGCTGCGGGCAGCCAGCGCCGCCCAGCGCTGGGATGCGCTTCGTTATGGCCCCTATGATCCGAACCACTGGCGGCGCTGCGGCCAGGCCTATCTGGCCGCGGCCCAGCACAATCTGCTTGAACAACCGGTGCGGCTGCGCAGCAACCGGCAAACCGAAACAACCACGGCACGCGAGTACCTGCGCACGGTTGCCTTTGCCACCGCCGCGATGGACGAACTGGACGAGCGCCAGATCCTGCTCGCCGGCCACGTAATCCACTACGTGCTGGGCACGCTTCGCCTGACCGAAACACCCGAGCGCGACAGCGTCTTCTGGGTGGACCCGGCGCTGGCACAAAGCCCGGTGCGGATGGCTCGGCAGCCGCAAGCAAGCCCGACTGTGCGCTACTTCAGCGGCGGCTCAACACTCGACGCGCTGTTCGAAATGGAGCTGATGGTGCGCGGCGGTACGCTGCCGCCGGCCCTCGGCGTCGAACCGGATGACGCGCCGCACCTCGGCCCCTTGCTGCGCCACTTTGCCCGCCACTGGTCGGAAGAGCCGCCTGTGCGGCGCCATCGGCGCCACGCCCTGCCGGGCCAGCTGCATGTGATCGAGGGCCTCGAACCGCTCGCTGAACTTCTGTCGGGCAAGGCCAGCGCTCAGATGAGCCTGTGGGAACAGCGCGACGCCAGCCTGCACGGCATCGGCCTGACCTTGCCGGTCGACGAACGCAGCCGCCTGCGCGTCGGCGCGCTGCTCGGCCTGCACTCGCACGACGGCACGCGCTGGCTCGCCGGTATCGTCCGGCGGATGCAGCATTTGTCGGACAACACGCTGCACGTCGGCGTCGAAGTCATTTCCTGGCATCCGATGGCTGCACATGCCGACGATGGCGCGCAAAACGTGCGGGTGCTGTTGCTCGACCCCCTGCACCGCGACGCCACGATCCGCCTTGCGGTGCCCCTGCCCGGCGTACGGCCGGGCGCGCCACTCTTCCTGCTGGGGCAGAACAAGGCCCTCAAGCTGCTGCCCGGCGAGCTGATCGAACGCGGCGCCGACCACGAAATCCGCAGCTACCAGGTGGCCGCCTCCTGAAAGCGGCACCAAATCAACTGCTTCAGCAGCAACGGAATATCCCTGCGAGCCCATCGGGTACAATCGCCCACCTTTCAAAAAGCGGTATGGCATGAAAATCACTGCCCTCGACTTCGAGCAACCGATCGCGGAGCTTGAAACCAAGATCGAAGAGTTGCGCTTCGTACAGGACGACTCCGCGGTGGACATCTCCGAGGAAATCGCCCGCCTTGAAGTCAAGCGCCAAGCGCTGACCAAGGACATCTACGCCAAGCTCACGCCCTGGCAGATCGCGATGGTCGCGCGCCACCCCCAGCGCCCCTACACGCTGGATTACGTGCAGCACCTGTTCACCGACTTCAAGGAATTGCACGGCGATCGCAACTTTGCCGATGACAAGGCAATCGTCGGCGGCATGGCACGCTTCAATGGCACGCCGTGCATGGTGATCGGCCACCAGAAGGGGCGCGACACCAAGGAAAAGATCCTGCGCAACTTCGGCATGCCGCGCCCCGAGGGCTACCGCAAGGCGGAGCGCCTGATGCGGCTCGCCGAAAAGTTCGGCCTGCCGATCTTCACCTTCGTCGACACCCCCGGCGCTTACCCTGGCATCGACGCGGAAGAGCGCGGCCAGTCCGAGGCGATCGGCCGAAACCTCTATGTGATGGCCGAGCTGAAGGTGCCGCTGATTGCCACCATCATCGGTGAAGGTGGCTCGGGCGGTGCGCTGGCCATCGCAGTGGGCGACCAGTTGTTGATGCTGCAGTACTCGACCTACTCGGTGATCTCGCCCGAGGGTTGTGCGTCGATTCTTTGGAAGAGCGCCGACAAGGCGCCCGACGCCGCCGAGACCATGGGTATCACCGCGTCGCGCCTCAAGTCGCTCGGCCTGATCGACAAGGTCGTCAACGAGCCGGTCGGCGGCGCCCACCGCGACCACCGCGCCATGGCGCAGAGCCTCAAGCGCGCGCTGGCCGATGCACTGCGCCAAGTCGCTGACCTGCCGACCAATGAACTGCTGGAACAGCGTTACCAGAAGATCATGAGCTACGGCCGCTTCAAGGAGCAGGCGGTTGCCTGATCCAGAGCGGCCAAAGGCGCCCGGCACTCCGGGCGCCGTGCCGCTTGTCGAACACTTTCGCTTGCGCCTGGCCCGGCTTACACAGCCCGGCCAAACCCTCACCGCCGCATTCAGTGGCGGGCTTGATTCCACCGTACTGCTGCATCTGCTCGCACGCTGGGCGCCCACGCTCGGGCTCACGCTGCGCGCCGCCCATGTGCATCACGGCCTGCAAGCCAGCGCCGACGCATGGGCCGCGCACTGCGGCGACGTTTGCGACAGGCTGGGCGTGCCGCTGACGACCCTGCGAGTCAAGGTCGATACCACACAGGGCATCGGCATCGAGGCCGCAGCCCGCGCAGCCCGCCACGCCGCGCTGCGCGAACTCGGCGGCGACTGGCTGGTGCTAGCACACCATCGCGGCGACCAAGCCGAGACCCTGCTGCACCGCCTGAGCCGCGGCTCAGGCGTACACGGCGCCGCCGCGATGCGCGAAGCGGATCAGCGCGGCGGCCCGCCCGGCCTTCTGCGTCCGCTGCTCGACACCCCGCGTTCCGAACTGCTCGCCTGGGCGCAAGCGGAGCAACTCTGCTGGATTGAAGACCCGAGCAACGCCGACACGCACTTCAGCCGCAATTTCATCCGCCATGCACTCCTCGCCCCGCTGAGCACCCGCTTTCCCGGAGCCGAGGCGGCACTCGCGCGGGCGGCGGGGCATTTCGATGAAGCTGCCGGCCTGCTCGACGAACTCGCCGCCATCGACCACGCGCATGTTGCAAGCACTCGCGGCGCATCGCGCGCGGCTCTGCTCTCCCTGAGCGATGCGCGCCTGCGCAACCTGCTGCGCGCGCGGCTTGCCGCACAGGGTTACGCAGCCCCCGACACCGATCAACTCACCGAAGCGCTGCGCCAGTTGCGCTGCGCAACGAGCCCCTGGCGTGCCGGTTTTGGCGCCTGGGCATTGTGTGTCGAAGACGATGACGTCTGGTTCGAGCGCGCGCCCGTACCCCATGCCGGCCCGGATTGCGTCTGGCAGGGTGAGGCGCTGCTGCATTGGGGTTGCGTCGAGTTGCACTTCGAGCAAACGAGCACGGCGGGCCTACAGCTGACACCCGGCGACCTGACGCTCTCGGCGCGCCGTGGCGGCGAACGTCTGCGGCCGCACGCAGCGCGCCCGGCGCGCGACCTGAAAACCCTGGGCCGCGACGCGGGCGTGCCGCCATGGTGGCGCACAGCCTTGCCGGTGTTCCGCCAAGCGGGCCAAGTGGTCGGTTGGGGTGAAATATGGGACGCCGGTCTGCGCGGCAGTGACGGATGGCACATCACGATTCGCCGCCCCAACGCAAAATTCTGATTCGGCGGGAAGGCTGAGGCTGTCAGGGCATCGCTACCCGTCTATCATTCAAGGTTTTCCGGCCCCCGCCGGTCCAATACGACTACACCGAAAGGCCAGGTATCCCGATGGAAACGCGCTACCGGATCACATTCCGGGGTGAAGTGCTCGATGGACATGTCCGCGAACAGGTCATGCAGACCGCCGCCGAGCGGCTTGGCGCCACGATCGAACAAGCCGGCCTGATGTTCTCCGGGCGCCTTGCGGTGTTGAAGAAGGGGCTCGACCCGGTCAGCGCCCAGCGCTACGTCGCCGTGCTCGCGCGCATCGGCATGAAGGCCTACGCAGAGCCGATGCCCGATGCCACCGTGGCCCCCGCACCCGCACCGGCCGCGCAAGCCCCAGTCGCCGCAGCGGCAGAACCGGTGGTGACCGCTGCGCCTGTCGTCGCGCCTGCCGCCGCACCGGCGAGCGCCCCCAGCGCACCCGTCGCAGCGGCAACGCAACCCACCGATGTGCTGGCCCCGGTCAGCTTGCCGGATACGCTGACGCCGTCGTACATGAACACGCCGGAACCCGAACGCAGCGCCGGCATGGCCGAGCCTTTCGATCCGGAGCGTACCCACCTCGCCTCGCCGGCCTTGGTCGCTGAACCGCACCCGACCTTCGAACGAACCGAAGGGGTGCAGCAGAGCTTCGACGCGCGCCATGTCGATACCGCAGACCATTCGGTGATGCCGACGATGATCGTGCCGCCGTCGGCGCGGCGTGCAGCGCCTGCGCAACCCGAAATCGCCGAGGCCCTCGCCGACATGCCGACCGATGCGGCGGCCGAACACAGCATGGTCGCCACGTACCTGGAATCGATCCAGTCGCTCACGTCGGAACCACACGACGACGCGACCGACGACGAACCACCACCCGTGCTGCCGGACGAGTATCGGCCGACGCCTCAGCGCGCTGCCGCACGCCTGCAGGATGTGCCGCGTCACGTTCCCGGCCCGGCGACGGTTACGCCGATCGCTCCGCCGCCGCGCGTCAACCGGCTGCCGGACCCGCCCACCGTCATGCCGAACCAGCATGCGGCGACGACCATCATGGTGATGGGGCCGGACAGCGATACGCCGGTGCCTTCGACGCCGGTCGGCGACGGTGGTGCCCGCGTCCGGCTGATCGCCACCCTACTGGGCGGCGCCGCAGTGGTCGCGCTGCTGGTCTGGTGGGTCTCGGTACGCTGACCACCTCGCACCAAAACAAAACGCCGGCAGTGCCGGCGTTTTTTCTTAGGTGTTCTGCACCACGATATTCGGAAATTTGAAGCGCATGTCGCGCTGACGCTCCGCAATCGAGATCGCCACCTTGCGTGCGATGCCGCGGTAGGCGTCGGCCAGCGGCCCGGTCGGGTCGGCCACCACGGTCGGCGAGCCCGAATCCGTCTGCTCGCGGATGCGGATATCCAGCGGCAGGCCACCAAGGAAGGGCACGCCGTAATCGGCACACATCTTCTCGCCACCACCGGCGCCAAAGATGTGTTCCTGGTGCCCGCAGTTCGAGCAGATGTGGATGCTCATGTTCTCGACGATGCCAAGGATCGGGATGCCGACCTTCTCGAACATCTTCAGGCCCTTGCGGGCATCGAGCAGCGCAATGTCCTGCGGGGTGGTAACGATCACCGCGCCGGTCACCGGCACGATCTGCGCCAGGGTGAGCTGGATGTCGCCGGTGCCCGGTGGCATGTCGATCACCAGGTAGTCGAGATCGTCCCAATTGGTATCCATCAGCAACTGGCGCAGCGCTTGCGTAGCCATCGGCCCACGCCACACCATCGGCTGCTCGACATCGACCAGGAAACCGATCGAATTCGCCTGCAGCCCGTGAGCCTGCAGCGGAATCATGGTCTTGCCGTCTTCACTCTCGGGCCGCGCATCGTTCAGACCCAGCATCTGAGGCTGGCTCGGGCCGTAGATATCGGCATCCAGAATGCCGACCCGCGCGCCTTCGCTGGCCAACGCCAACGCGAGGTTCACCGCCGTCGTGCTCTTGCCGACGCCGCCCTTGCCGGACGACACCGCGATGATGTTCTTCACGCCCGGCAACAGCTTCACGTTGCCCTGAACCGTGTGCGGCACGATGCGGCTGCTGACTTCCACTGCAACCGACTCGACGCCCGGCAGCGCCTTCACTGCGGTCTCGATTTGCGCACGGATCGCAGCGAACTGGCTGCTGGCCGGGTAACCAAGCTCGATCGTTACCTTGGCGCGGCCGCCATCGATCGATGCGGCCTTCACGGCCTTGGCTGCGGCGTAGGGTTTGCCGGTGTTAGGGTCGGTCAGGCTGCCGACGTGTTCGAGAAGCTGTTGCTGGCTGAGACTCATCGATGCACTCGCTGGAAACGGAACAAACCCGGGCGCAAACCCGACTGATTTGCTCAAGTTTATCACGGCTAAACGGGTGACTCCGCGCACTCGATCTCCAATAACCGCGTCGCTGCGGCCGCCGCGCAGCACAGACAAGCGCCGACGAGGGCGCTGACCTCGCGCATGAAACCCACGAATTCCAGTACTGGCGCGGCCGAAGCGCGCGCCGCTTGCTAGAATTCACGTTTTCCCCGCTGTCCCGGAACGCACATGACCGCGCCACATCGCAAGCTCTTCGTCACGACCGCCCTGCCCTACGCGAACGCCGCCTTCCATATCGGCCACATCATGGAATACACCCAGGCCGACATCTGGGTGCGGTATCAGCGAATGCGCGGTCACGAAGTGCACTTCGTCTGCGCGGACGATGCGCACGGCGCGCCGATCATGCTCAAGGCCGAGGCCGAGGGCATCACGCCGCAGGCGTTGGTCGCCGGCATTGCGGCTGGCCGCCCGCAGTACCTCGATGGCTTCCATATCCGCTTCGACAACTGGCACTCGACCGATTCGCCGGAGAACGTCGAACTGTCGCAGGACATCTACGTGCGACTGCGCGAAGCGGGCTTCATCGACCGCAAGGTGATCGAGCAGTTCTTCGACCCGGTCAAGTCGATGTTCCTGCCCGACCGCTACATCAAGGGCGAGTGCCCGCGCTGTGGCGCGAAGGATCAGTACGGCGACAACTGCGAGAGCTGCGGTGCGGTGTACGCACCGACCGAGCTGAAGAACCCGTACTCGGCGCTCTCGGGCGCCACGCCGGTGATCAAGCAGTCGGAACACTTCTTTTTCCGCCTGTCGGACCCGCGCTGCGTCGAGTTCCTGCGCGGCTGGACCCAGGACGGCCGGCTGCAGCCGCAGATCGCCAACAAGGCGAAGGAGTGGCTGGAGTCCGGTGACGGGCTCGCGGACTGGGACATCTCGCGCGACGAACCGTATTTCGGCATTCCGATCCCCGATGCGCCGGGCAAGTATTTCTATGTCTGGCTGGATGCGCCGATCGGTTACCTCGCGAGCCTGAAGAACCATTTCCACAAGCTCGGCGGTGACATGGCCGCCTTCCTCGCCGATAAGCAGACCGAACAGATCCACTTCATCGGCAAGGACATCGTCTACTTCCACTGCCTCTTCTGGCCCGCGATGCTGCATTTCGCCGGCACGCCTTACAAGGTGCCGAACAACGTCTTCGTGCATGGCTTCATGACCGTGTCGGGCGAGAAGATGAGCAAGTCGCGCGGCACCGGCATCTCGCCGCTGCGCTACCTGGAACTCGGCATGAACGCCGAGTGGATGCGCTACTACATCGCCGCCAAGCTCAACGCCAACGTCGAGGATGTGGATTTCACCTCCGAGGATTTCCTCGCCCGCGTCAATTCCGACCTGATCGGCAAGTACGTGAACATCGCCAGCCGCTGCGCCGGTTTCGTCACCAAACGCTTCGGCGGCAAGGTCTCGACCGAGTTCGGCACCGAGGGTGCCGCGCTGCTGTCGGCCATCGCCGCGGCAGCCGGCCCGGTCGGCGACTTCCTGGAAGGCCGTGAGTACTCGAAGGCGATCCGCGAAATCATGGCGCTGGCCGATCGCACCAACGAATACGTCAATGCCAATGCCCCGTGGGAACTGGCGAAGCAGGAAGGCCGCGAAGCGGACCTGCACCGCGTCTGCTCGGTGGCGCTGAACGCCTTCGCGCGCCTCACCCGCATGCTGGCGCCGGTGATGCCTGCCGTGGCGGGCAAGGTGGGCCGTCTGTTCAACTGCGATTTCTCGCGTTGGGACGACAGCAGCCTGCTGGCAACGATCAACCCCTACGAGCATCTGATGACCCGCGTCGATCCCAAGCAACTTGAGGCCTTGTTCCCGCCGCCCGAAAACATCCCGCCGACGGCGCCGGAGCAGCCCCAGCGCCACAGCCAGCACCAGACGCACGAAGCGGTGGAAGAAGCGAAGAAGGCTGACGAGTTCGAGCCCTTCATCAGCATCGATGACTTCGGCAAGGTCGATCTGCGCATCGCGAAGATCGTCTCGGCCGAGCATGTCGAAGGCGCTGCCAAGCTGCTGAAGCTGCAGTTGGATATCGGCGAAGCGAAGCCGCGCCAGGTCTTCGCCGGAATCAAGTCGGCCTACGACCCGGCCACGCTGGTCGGCCGCCTCACGGTGATGGTAGCCAACCTCGCGCCGCGCAAAATGAAGTTCGGCATGAGTGAAGGCATGGTGCTCGCCGCATCGGATGACACCGGCAACACGCCGGGCCTGTTCATTCTGTCGCCGGATTCGGGCGCAACGCCCGGCATGCGGGTCCGCTGAGGCCACGCAGCGATGCTCAACCGCCCCAAACGCCGCGTCCGCCCGACGCCCACCATCATGATGTGGGCCCTGGTGGACGTGGCGGGCGTGCTGGCGCTCGCTCTGGGCGCCGGCTACCTGGTGCATGGTCCTGGCTTCTTCTTCAACAACGTTCCGGGCTCGACGCTGCAGGCGCTGGTTTTCACCTTCGGCGGCCTTGCAACGATCCTGGTCGCTGCAGTGAAGATGCTCGCCGAAGTCCTGAAGCAAATGCCGCAGGACGGATCGACAACCCAACCTTGATGACACGCTGATGCTGGAAGGCCTGCTCGCCCTGCTCGTATTTCAACTGGTGGGCGAGGGGCTTGCGCGCCTGCTGCATCTGCCGATCCCCGGCCCGGTGCTCGGCCTGCTGGGGCTTTTCGCGGTGCTGCGCGCCCGGCCGCACTGGATCGAACGGCTGCGGCCGACGGCAGAAATGCTGCATGGCCATCTCGCGCTGCTGTTCGTGCCAGCCGGCGTGGGTGTCGTGATGTTCCTGCCGCGGCTGCGGGCCGAATGGCTGCCGATTGTCGTCGCGCTGCTGGTCAGCACCTCGGTCGGCCTGGTCGTCACGGCCTGGGTCGCGCACCGGCTGGCGCCCGAGCCGGAGTCGCCGCAGGAGGACGAATCGTGACGGTGCTGCCGATCCGCGACGACATCTTCCGGCTGTGGGTCTATCTATCGGCCTCGCCACTGTTCGCGCTGAGCGCGACGCTGGGCGCCTACCTGCTGGCGCTGGCGCTGGCGCGCCGCCTCAACAACCATCCGCTGGCCAACCCGGTCGCGATCACGATCGTGCTGCTGGCGACCGGCATCTCGCTCGTTGGCGAGGACTATCAGCGCTACTTCGAAGGTGCACAGTTCGTGCACTTCCTGCTCGGCCCCGCTACGGTGGCGTTCGCGGTGCCGATGGCCGCGATGTGGTCGCGCATGCGGCGCATCCGCCTCGCGCTTGCGGTGGGCCTGATCGGCGGCGGCGCGGCCGGTGCCGCCAGTGCGGTGCTCACCGCGTGGGCGTTGGGCGCCAGCCACGAAACGCTGCTGGCCCTGATTCCGAAGTCCGTCACCACGCCTATCGCGATGGGTATCACCGAACAGATCGGCGGGCCGCCATCGCTGACTGCAGTGTTCTGCATTCTCACCGGCGTGGTCGGCGCCGTGGCCGGCCCCAGCCTGCTCGACAACTTCGGCGTACATCGCCCCGCGGTGCGGGGCTTTGCGCTGGGCACCGCTGCGCACGGTATCGGCACCGCGCGGGCCTTTCAGGAACACCCGGAGGCCGGCGCCTTCGCGGGCCTCGCGCTCGGCATCCACGGGCTGGTCGCGGCAATGCTGATTCCGCTGATCGTTGCACTGTGGCTGAAGCTGGTGTGACGCGATGCCGTTGACCCGTACCAAACGCTGGATCACGCAGCACCGGGTCGGCCCCGGCGCCTGCGCCATGCATGACCCCACCTACCGTCAATGCATTGGAGCGCTTCACCGTGATCAACTTCAAACCGAAACTGTTCGTCACCCTGCCCGGCTATAGCCGGCAACAACTCACACAAGACCTCTCGGCCGGCCTGACCGTCGGCGTGCTCGCGCTACCGCTTGCGATGGCTTTTGCGATTGCCAGCGGCATGTCGCCCACCGCAGGCATCTGGACCGCCATCGTCGCCGGCCTGCTGATTGCAGCCCTTGGCGGGTCACGAGTACAGATCGGCGGCCCGACCGGCGCCTTCATCCCGATCATCTACGGCATCGTCGCGCACTACGGCGTGCAGAATCTGCTGATCGCGACGATGCTGGCCGGTGCGATCCTCGTTGGCCTCGCGCTCGCGCGGCTCGGCAGCCTGATCCGCTTCATCCCGCGCACCGTGGTGATCGGCTTCACCAACGGCATCGCAGTGGTGATCTTCCTCGCACAGATCAAGGATTTCCTCGGCCTGCCGATCGAAAACCTGCCGGCCGAGTTCTTCGCCAAGGTCCGCACGCTGTTCTATGCGGTCCCACATGCCGATGTGCCCACGGTGCTCCTCGCCTTCACATCGCTTGGCGTATTGCTGGGCTGGAACCGCATGGCAAAGCGTGTGGCATGGATGGCGCGGGTGCCCGGCCCGCTCGCGGTGCTGGTCATCGCAACGGCGGCCAACGCCGTGCTGAAGCTGCCGGTGGAAACCATTGGCAGTCGCTTCGGCGGCATCCCCCAGGCGATCCCGCCGATCAGCCTGCCCGAACTGACGCTCTCCGATCTTGGCCGCCTGATTTCGCCGGCCATCACCATTGCGCTGCTCGGCGCAATCGAATCGCTGTTGTCGGCACGGGTGGCGGATGCCGCGATCGAGGACCGCCACGACCCCAACCAGGAGTTGATGGCACAGGGGCTCGCGAATCTGGCGGCGCCACTGTTCGGCGGCTTTGCCGCCACTGGCGCCATCGCCCGCACCGCAACCAACGTGCGCAGTGGCGGCCGCACGCCGGTTGCCGGCATCGCCCACTCGATCACCCTGCTGCTGGTGGTGCTGATCGCCGCGCCGGCGGCCGCCTATGTGCCGCTGGCAACCCTGTCGGCGATCGTCGTGCTGGTATCGATCAACATGGGCGAGTGGCATGAGTTCCGCGAACTGCGGCGCTATTCCCTGAACTACCGCGTCGTGCTGCTGGCGACTTTCCTGATCACGGTGATCTTCGACCTCACGCTGGCGGTCGAAATCGGCATGGTGCTGGCGAGCCTGTTCTTCATCTACCGGGTTCAGACGCTGTCGGGTGTAGAACGCCTCGCCCTGCCGGCACAGGGGCCTGACGGCGCGAGCAACGAAGGCATCGCGGCCTTCCACCTGTTCGGCTCGATGTTCTTCGGCTCGGTCGGCAAGATCGAAGATGAACTCGACGTAAAGCAACTCGAAGGCACAATCGTGGTGCTGGACATGTACAAGGTGATCAACCTCGACACCACCGCACTGGAAATGCTCGACAACCTGCTGCGCGACCTGCGCAAGGCAAAGGCGGACCTTGTGCTGTGCGGCCTCAACAAGCAGCCGCTGTCGATCATCCAGCGCTCCGGCTTCGCTGACCGTCTTGGCAACAACCACTTCTGTGACACGCTGCAAGCGGGCGTGGAAGAGGCACGACTTCTGAGGAAACTGGCATGAAGACACTGCGCACCGAACACCTGCTGATCACCGGCGTCGTCCAGGGCGTTGGCTACCGCTGGTCGATGGTGCAGGTGGCCGAACGACTCGAGATCGCCGGCTGGGTGCGCAATCGCCGCGATGGCAGCGTGGAGGCCTTCGTGCGCGGCCGGCCAGAAGCCATCGAGGCGCTCGTGACCTGGGCTCGACGCGGCCCGCCGGCCGCGCGGGTCACCGAGGTGTTGCGCAATCCGGCCGAAGATGACGATTCGGTGACATGGGGTTTTTCCGAGCGCCCGACGGTCTAGAATGAGAGTTTGCTACAGCAAGGTTTGACGCCCTTCAAGGTGTCGGGAATACTCCCGCGCCCAACCCACTTGGAAGCCAGTGCGTCCTGCCCGCAAGCAGTGCAGACCCCGGCCCGGTGCTCGCACCGGACACATCACGGGGCTCCGCGCGGCAAGACTCCCGGCTTCCCGGACATTCAACAAGGAGAATCAAATGGCTGTTCTCGTCGGCAAGCAAGCCCCGGATTTCGTCGCAACCGCCGTTCTCGGCAACAACGAGATCGTTGAAAACTACAAGCTGTCGGACGCCCTCAAGGGCAAGTACGGCGTGATCTTCTTCTACCCGCTGGATTTCACCTTCGTCTGCCCGTCCGAGCTGATCGCCTTCGACCATCGCCTGGAAGAGTTCAAGCAGCGCGGCGTTGAAGTGATCGGCGTCTCGATCGACTCGCAATTCACCCACCTCGCGTGGAAGAACACCCCGGTCAACAACGGCGGTATCGGCCAAGTCGGCTACACCCTGGTTGCCGACATCAAGCACGACATCTGCCGTGCCTACGACGTGGAAGCCGCCGGTGGTGTCGCGTTCCGCGGCTCCTTCCTGATCGACAAGGCCGGCGTCGTGCGTCACCAGGTCGTCAATGACCTGCCGCTGGGCCGCAACGTCGACGAAATGATCCGCATGGTCGATGCGCTGCAATTCACGGAAGAGCACGGCGAGGTCTGCCCGGCAGGCTGGAACAAGGGCAAGGCCGGCATGAAGGCCTCGACCGCCGGTGTCGCCGAGTACCTGGCCAGCCACGCCAAGGAACTGTAAGCAAAACCGGTTCGTCCGAAAGGTCGACAAAAGGGCCCCGCCTTGGCGGGGCCCTTTGCTTTTGGCGCAAAGCCTGGCGCAGCGAACGACGCCTTCAAGTTCTGCGCCCCCTGACCGTAAACCGGAGTGTCCGCCCATAAACGGGAGCTTGGCTCGTTCGCCGCATGCACGCAGTACGCCACATCCCGCTCGCACTTGCTTCCCTCACCGCCACCGCACCGGCCTTTGCCAGCGACGCTGGCGGCGGCGCCGGCATGTGGATCTGGATCTCGGTCATCGCGATCCTCATGGCTGCGCTGGCAATCGTGGTCGCCATCGAGGCGCGCCGCCGCACCGAGACGCTGAAACAGCTGCGCGATGAGGCGCGTACCGAAGCCGAACGCTTTCGCAAGACGATCGAAGGCACCAATGCCGTGGCGTGGGAGTTCGACCCCACCAACAACCTGTGCAGCTATGTCTCGCCCCAGGCTGAGCTGCTGCTGGGATTTCCGCTGAACGCCTGGACGCAACCGGGTTTCTGGCGCGAGAACATTCATCCGGAAGATCGCAGCTTCGTCATCGAGTTCTTCCGCGCGCAGACCGAACTCGGCTACGACCATGAACTTGAGTACCGGATGCTGCATGCCGACGGCCAGACCGTCTTCGTGCGCGACATGCGGACAGTGCACCGCAAGCCCGATGGCAGCATCGATCGCATCAGCAGCCTGCTGATCAACCTGTCGGTGCACAAGGCCACCGAGGCCGCACTCGAAGACAGCGAAGCCCGCTTCCGCTCCACCTTCGAACAGGCCGCGGTAGGTATCGCGATGTGTTCGCTGGCCGGGCGCTACTCGCGCGTCAACCGCCGATTCACCGAGATCTCCGGCTATTCCGAAGCGGATCTGCTGCAGATGGGCTTCCGCGAGTTGGTTCACGCGGACGACGCCCAGCGCTTTGACGCCCAGTTGATGCCCCTCGCCGGATCCGACCGCGAGGTGATCACGCTCGAAATGCGCATCCGCCGGCGCGATGGCAGCCTGGTGTGGGTCGCCATGACGGTCAGCGTGGTCCGCGCCTTGTCGCGCGATCCGAGCCAGTACATGGTCGTGATCGAGGACATCAGCGGCCGCAAGCAGACCGAAGCGGTGCTGCGTGAGAGCGAAGCGCGCATGCGCACCATCATCAGCTCGCTCGACGAAGGCATCGTGATGCGCAACGCAGCCGGTGACGTCGAGGTGTGCAACGAGGCGGTCGCAAAGATCTACGGCATGACGCTGGCGGAGTTCTACCGCTTCCGGCTGGACTCGGGCCAGATCGAATTCGTATTCGCGGACGGTTCCCAGCGCGCCGCGGAAACCCTGCCGCCCATGCTTGCTCTCGCCGGTGACGAACCGGTGGCGGACATGATCGCCTTCCGCAACCAAGACGGCGAGATCCGGACCCTCTGGACCAAATCCACGCCGCTGCATCGCGAGGACGACCCCCGCCCGTATGCGGTGGTCACAACCGTCACGGACATGACGCAACGCCTGCAGGGCGAAGCAGAATTGCGCCTCGCCGCATCGGTGTTCGAGAACAGCGTCGAAGCCATCGTCGTCGCCGGGGCGGACCGCAACATCGTGCGGGTGAACCCCGCTTTCAGCACCGTCACCGGGTTTGAAGTGCGCGACGTGATCGGGCACAGCCTGCCGGATGTGACCGGTAGCCGCCATGAAACCGGCTTCTTCGAGGGCGTCTGGCGCAGCATCGAACGCGACGGCTTCTGGCAAGGCGAGGTCTGGAACACCCGCAAGAACGGCAAAGCGTTCCCGGCCTGGCTGTCGATCAGCTCGGTGCGCGACCACGATGGTCTGATATCGAACTACGTCGCGGTGTTCTCGGACATTACCGAGCGCAAGGCGAACGAGGCCCGCATCGCCTACCTGGCCCACCACGATCCGCTGACCGGCCTGCCCAACCGCGCGCTGATGCAGGATCGACTGTCCCAGTCGCTGGCCCGTGCGCACCGCGAGCGCACGATGGTCGGCCTGCTGTTCCTCGATCTCGATCGTTTCAAGATGATCAACGACTCGCTCGGCCACCACGCCGGCGATCGCCTGCTGCAGCAGGTCGCCGAACGGGTGCGTACCTGCGTGCGGGACTCGGACACGATCTGCCGCCAGGGCGGTGACGAGTTCATCATCGTGCTCAACGACATGCCCAACACCCGCGCACCTGCGCGCGTGGCAGAAAAGATCCTGGGCTCGCTGGCCGAGCCCTTCGATGTGGATACCCACCGGATCGGCACCTCGTTCTCGATCGGCATCGCGGTGTATCCGAACGACGGCCGCGACCCTGAAAGCCTGATGAAGAACGCCGATACGGCGATGTATCACGCCAAGGAAAGCGGGCGGAACACCTTCCGCTTCTTTACCGAGGCGATGAACGCCAACGCGCTGGAACGGCTGCAGCTCGAAAACGCGCTGCGCCAGGCGGTGGAACGCAACGAACTCACGCTGTACTACCAGCCGCAGGTGTCGCTGAAGGACGGCATGGTGGTCGGCGCCGAGGCGCTGCTGCGCTGGCAGCACCCGCAGCGCGGCTTCATCTCGCCCGCCCGCTTCATCCCGATCGCCGAAGAATCAGGTCTGATCGTACCGATCGGCCGCTGGGTGCTGCGCGAAGCCTGCCGGCAGGCGCGCGCTTGGGAGAAACAGGGCCTGCCGCCAATCATGATGGCGGTGAACATGTCGGCCCTGCAGTTCCGCCGCGACAACGTCGTCGCGATGGTGCGCGAGGTACTTGAAGAGACCGGTCACGAGCCGGACCGCGTCGAACTCGAACTCACCGAATCGCTGCTGATGGAAAACGCTGGCGAGGTGCTCTCGACGATCCAGCAACTGAAGGGGCTCGGCGTTCGCTTGTCGATCGACGACTTCGGCACCGGTTATTCAAGTCTCTCCTACCTCAAGCGCTTTGCGGTGGATCGCTTGAAGATCGACCAGAGCTTCGTGCGCGACGTGCCGATTGACTCGGACGATGCGGCGATCGTGCGCGCGATCATCCAGCTGGGCGAAGCGCTCAAGCTCGACGTGATTGCCGAAGGGGCCGAAACGATCGCGCAGGTTGAATTCCTGCGCCGCGAGGGCTGCTCGGAAGCGCAGGGTTACTACTGGTGCCCGCCGGTACCGCCGGGCGTGTTCCAGAGCATGCTGCATCGGGGCATCATCACGCCCGAGGCCGATCGCGCGATGCTCAGCATCGGCTAAGCCGGGCCCGCCGGGGTTCGGGCGACCACCAGGCCCTCGACCCGCGCGGCGCCAGCCTCCTTGAGTGCGCCGGCCAGTTCATCGAGGGTCGTTCCGCTCGTCATCACATCGTCGATCACCAGCACGCGCATGCCGTCAAACCGGCGCTGCACGGCAAATGCACCGCGCAGGTTGCGCCGCCGCTCGTCCAGCGTGAGCCCCGCCTGCGGCGCGACACGCCGGACCTTGCGAACGGCATCGCGCAGATGCGGCACACCGAGCGCCTTGGCAACCGGCTCCGCGAGCAGCACGGACTGATTGAAGCCCCGTGTCGCCAGGCGATGCGGGTGCAGTGGCGCCGGCAGCACCGCATCGATCTGCAACCCGTGTGCAGCCGCCACCAGCTGCTCGGCGAAATAGCGCCCGACGCCAAAACGCGCCTGGAACTTGTAGGCCTGCACCAGCTCGCTGACCGGAAACGCGTAGCGAAACACCGCCCGCGTTGCGTCAAAGCGCGGAGGCTGGCTCAAGCAACGCCCGCAGACCGCACCGCCGGGACTGTCGAGCGCGCAATGCGGGCAGCAGGCGCTAGCGACCGCCGGCAACGCGGCACGACATGCTTCGCATAGCACCTGATCCGCCGCCGGGGCCGCGCAAACAAAGCACGCCTGGGGCATCAGGCGACCCGCGATACGACGCCAGGCTTGCTGCAGCGCGACAATCCGGTTTGACACAACTCTCGCCTTTCACCGACCATTCGGTGATTGTCACACCGCAGCAGGAAGCATCCCTATGAGCTTGTCCGCAACTGTCACCGAATCAGTCACCACGGCGCCGGCGCCCAAGGCGGCCCAACGCTGGAGCACTGCCGAGGTCCAGGCCCTGTTCGACCTGCCCTTCATGGAACTCGTCTTCCGTGCGGCCCAGGTCCATCGCGAGCATTTCGACCCGAACGCCGTGCAGCGCTCGACGCTGCTGTCAATCAAGACCGGCGGCTGCTCGGAGGACTGCGGCTACTGCTCGCAAGCCAAGCGCTACCACACCGGCGTGGTGAGCGAAGAGCTGATGAAGGTCGCCGAAGTGGTGGAGAAAGCCAAGCTGGCGAAGGCCAATGGTGCCAGCCGCTTCTGCATGGGCGCCGCATGGCGCGGCCCGAAGGATCGCGACCTCGAGCCGGTGATCGAAATGGTCAAGCAGGTCAAGGCGCTTGGCCTGGAGACCTGCGTCACGCTGGGCATGCTGCGTGAAGGTCAGGCCGAGAAACTCAAGCAAGCCGGCCTCGACTACTACAACCACAACATCGACACCGCGCCGGAGTTCTACGGCAAGGTCATCGGCACGCACTCGCAGGCCGATCGCTTCGACACCATCGACAAGGTACGCGATGCCGGCATCAACGTCTGCTCGGGCGGCATTGTCGGCATGGGCGAATCGCGCCGTGGCCGCGCCGCGATGATCGCGCAGCTCGCAAACATGGAGCCGCCGCCCGAATCGGTGCCGATCAACAGCCTCGTTGCAGTGGAAGGCACGCCGCTTGCCGACCAGCCCAAGATCGACCCCTTCGAGTTCATACGCACGATCGCCGCCGCGCGCATCACGATGCCGAAGAGCTATGTGCGCCTGTCGGCCGGCCGTCGCGAGATGACCGACGAGGGCCAAGCACTGGCTTTCATGGCCGGCGCCAACTCGATCTTCTACGGCGACAAGCTGCTCACTACCGGCAACCCGGACGTCGAGGGCGATCGCACGCTGCTCGAACGCCTCGGCATGAAGTCGGTGTAGTTGCGCGCAAACGCTCAGGAGAACGGCGCTTCACGGCGCCGTTTTTCATGGGCGAACAGTACGTCACGCTCCAGCCAGCGGGCGAATTCACGCGAGCGTGCATCGTTGCGCAGTGACAGAAAGCGGCGCAGCGCGGCCTCCGAAAAGCAGATCAAGGTTTCGCCCGGTGGCTCGCGGTAGCCGAGCGCGCCGAACTGGTTTTGAAAGCGCTCATGCACCACCCGGTCGACCGGCTCGCCGAGTGCGCGCAGCACGTCGTCGGCGCACAGCCAAGTGTGATCATGCAGTTCGAAGAGGCGGATCTGGAAGTCGCGGAAGGCATACCAGCGCCCGTTCCAGCGCTTGAGGTGGCGCTTGCGCAGCCAGCGCAGCAGATCGAAGCCGCTGTGCGTCAAGGGCACGGCGATCAACACAGCCATCGGCACCAGGGCGAGCACCAGACCGACCAAACCCTGCCATCGCACCATCGGCCACGCGATCAGACCAGCCAGCACCAAGCGCAGGATCAGTTGCGCCCAGGCGCGCGCAGCGATCCACGCTTCAAAGGCTTGCCAGGCGTCGCGCAGCATCGGCGATGGTGCCGTCAGGCCGCGAGCGGCCCCGGAATCGACGGCGGTAGCGCCGCTTCGTCATTCTGCTCGATCGCCTCGGCATCGCTGAAGGCGCACACGCCGATCGCCTGATTGCGGCCGCGCCGTTTGGCCAGGAACAGCGCGAGGTCTGCGCGGTGCAGCGCGCGCTCCCAATCCGGCACACTCGGGTCGCCCGGCAGCTCCAGCGGCGAATAGCCAATGCTGGTGGTGACCCGCAGCGTTTCGCCGTAGGTCGCGATCGGAGAAGCGCCGACGGTGCGCAAGAGCCGTGTGGCCAACTCGTCGAGATGCGCGCGGCGAATCGCTGGCGCCAGCACGAGAAACTCCTCGCCGCCCCAGCGCACTACTGTCTCGCTATCGCGCAAGGCCTCTCGCAAGCGCCGCGCCACTTCAACCAGCACCGCATCGCCATCGCGGTGGCCAAAGTTGTCGTTGATCTGCTTGAAGTGATCAATATCGAGCAGGAACACCGCACGCACGAGGTCGGCCGAATCCTCCTCGCGTCGATGCGGTAGTTCGGGCGGCAGCGCTTCGAGCAGGCTGGTGAAGTGGCGTCGATTGAACAAGCCGGTCAGCGGATCATGCTTGCTCATGAACTCCAGATCGGCGTTCTTCGCCGCCAGTTGCTGGTTGGCACGCCGCACCCGGCCATACAGCAGGATCGCGATGATCGAAGCCAGGGCCAGCACCACGGCAAGCAGCCACGACGAACGGCGCGCCATCTGCTGGCGCCCGAGTTCTGCGGTTTTCAAGGCGTTGTCCCGATTGAGGAGCTCGATTTCCTTGCTGCGCTTCTCCGCCTCGTAGCGCTGCTGCATCTCGACCACGGTGCGCTGGCGGTCGCCACGCAGCATCTCGTCCTCGATCGCCTGCGCTTCGCGCACCACCTGCAGTGCATGCTTGGCGTCGCCTGCCCGCTCAAGTAGCTCGCCGTACTGGTTCAGCGTGGAGAGCACATCGCTCTTCGAATCGATCTTGCGGTAGTAGGCCACGCCGTGGTCTGCAATGCGTCGGCCATCTGCGATCTTGCCGAGGCCGATCAGCGCGAATCCGAGGTTGAGTTCGGCCGTTGCTTCGCCCGGTTCGTCCTTGAGGCTGCGTGCCAGGGCCAGCGCCTGTTCGCCTTGGGTGCGCGCAGCGGCAAAGTTGTGCGCCCGCAGGTTCAGGTCCGAAAGGTTCAGCAACACGCCAAGCTGCGCCGCCGGCCCGCCCACATCCTTCGACAGCGCGATCGAGGCCTCGGTGGCCTTGCGCTGGCGTTCGGCATCGCCCATCGCTTCCGCCGCCACCGCTTCAAGCGCCTTGGCCTGGGCCGCCAGCGCGCGCTGATTGCCAGTCTCGGCGAACCGGTAGGCCGCCTCGGCGTGTTGCAGCGCGCCGGCCGCATCCTTGAGCGTGAGCAGCAGCGACACCATGTTGATGTGTGTCTGCGCCTGGCGTCGGTCGTCCTTGGTTTCCTCGGCGGCACTCAAGGCGGACTGGAACATCGCCAGCGCTTCCTCAAGCGCACCCGATTCGTAGGCGCTGAAGCCGGCGGTGGTCGCTACCCAGTAGCGCAGGGATAGATCGGGCGAGCGCAGGGCCAGCGGCATCGCTTTGAGCACCCAGTCGCGCGCTATCCGTGAGCGGCCCTGCAGTTCGAGGATGTTTGCACGCAGCGCGTAGGCTGCCGCGAGGGTTTCGTTGTCCTTCGTGCGTACGCCAAGGTCTTCCAGTTCGCTCGCCGCGGCTTCGGCCACCGCCCTGCCACCGGTCATTGCATGGGCATAGCCCCAAGCCGCGAGGAAGACGCGCAAGTCCGCACCGCCGGATTTGCGGGCAGCGCTTTCCATGCCCGCAATCTTGCTGATCACAACATCGGAATCCGCACCGTGCGCGCGCTCTATTTCGTTGATGTCATCCGCGATGCCGGCCAACACGTGCGCCGACAGCATCGCGGCGACAAGCGACGTACCCAGGCGCAACAGGGTTCGGAAGACAACCGGGGGAAGAATCATCAGATGTGGGCGGAGGGCTCGCGCGCAGCGCTGGAGGTCGAGTTATCGGCGCCACGAGGCGTCCGCTTGAGCCCGCAGCGTGCCGCGATCCGCGTGCGGCGTCCAGCACCCCCATCGCCGACGAGCGGCATTCCCGCAAGCTTATCGCCCCACCCGAGCACCCTTTCTCGCGCCCATAGCTAGGCTGGCTGGGCCTGGGGATGCCGCCACACACGATCCGACGCACCCCGTTGTGGCACCGCCCAATCAGCTTCCGCAAGCAGGCGAACATGCGCAGCGGCAGCGAGCCACTCAATCACTTCATCCCATGCGCTGCGTGGCATTGATGCTCGAAAGAAGCCGAAATGCCCCACGTCACCTCGTGCCCAGTCGCTCGGATGGCGAACCACCAACTCCGCCGTGCCGGCAGTGAAACGTCGCTGCAAGGCGGTCACCGCGCTAAGCGGCGCATAGAAGTGGTCGTCGGATATCGCATACAGCCGAACCGGTCCGCGCATTTGCGCGAACGTGGTCGGGTGCGGCGCGCCGCGCTCGTCCAGGTAGTAGTCGGGATGGCCGCACCAGCGCGCCCACTCCAACGCGATACCAGCCGGCAAGGACACGCCACCCATGAACACCCCGGGTAGCCGCCCAAAGCTGCGCACCGTCAGCGGCATGCTCAGCGCGGTGATGGCACGCATCCGCCAGCGCCAACTGCGCGTGGGCCAATAGCCCCAGTAACCGAGTTGCGAGCCCACCGTGACCGCCGCGGCGAGGCGGTGGCTGTTGGGCAGCAGGCCCAGCATCTGCCCGCCAGCGGAATGCCCGACCGCGACGATCGGATGGGCGGGCGCGATGTCGTCGAGCATGCTCAACACTGTGGGCATATCCTGCAGCCCCCAGTCGCGGAAGCGCAGCGCACTGCCCGGCAGCATCGGATCGATCGAGTCGCCGATGCCCCGATAGTCGAAGCTCACCACGGTGCAGCCGCGCGCCGCCAGGTGTCGGGCGAAGTTGGCGTAGTAGCGGCGCGGCGCGCCGGTCGCGCTTCCGATCAGCACCGACAGGCCGACAGGCGTGTCGGGGTGGAACAGGGTCACCGCAAGCGGGTGGCCGTCGGGCGCTTCGATTCGGCGTTCTTCGATCTGCATGGCCGTGGCTCTCTCGTGGGGGATGCCTGCAGTGTGGAGGGCCCCTGAGCCGACGACAAACGAGTTCGAGCGTGGCTTCGCATGAGTTCAATTCATGCGAACACCCCATCAAAGGATCAGGATCGCGCGAAAGTCATTCACATTGGTCAGCGTTGGCCCCGTGACGATCGCGTCACTCAGGGCGCCGAAGAAACGGTGGGCATCGTTGTCGTCAAGACTGGCCTGCGGACGCAAACCCAAGGCCCACGCACGCGGCAGCGTGTCTGGCGCAAGATAGGCGCCGGCAACATCCACCATGCCGTCGACGCCATCGGTGTCGCCCGCCAGCGCGTGCACGCCCGGCAGGCCTTCAAGTGCCAACCCAAGCGACAGCAGGAATTCCACATTGCGCCCGCCGCAACCGGCGCCGCGCACAGTGACGGTGGTCTCGCCACCGGACAGCAGCACGCACGGCGCGGCGAAGGGCTGGCCACGCAGAGCGACCTGTCGCGCGATCCCCGCCATCACCTTGGCCACGTCCCTCGCTTCACCTTCGATGCTGTCACCCAGAATGTAGGGCGTGATGCCGGCGCCCCTCGCCACCGCAGCGGCGGCTTCGAGTGCCCCTTGAGGCGTGGCGACCAGCGTGGTCGACACATTCTCGAGACGTGAGTCCCCTGGTTTGATGGACTCGCCACGACCGGACGCAAGCACCGCGCGCACCGCGTCCGGCAGCGCAATCTCGTAGCGCCGCAGAATCGCGAGCGCCTCGTCGCAGGTGCTCGGATCGGCCACGGTCGGCCCGGAGGCGATGTCGCAAGGATCCTCCCCCGGTACGTCGGAAATCAGGAGGCTCACGACCCGCGCCGGATAGCAGGCCGCAGCAAGCCGCCCGCCTTTGATGGCGGAGAGATGGCGTCGTACGCAGTTGATCTCGCGGATGCTGGCGCCGCACTTGAGCAGCGCGCGGGCAATCGCCTGTTTGTCCGCCAGCGTGATGCCCGCGATCGGCAGTGGCATCAGGGCCGAGCCGCCGCCCGAGATCAGACACAGCACGGTGTCGTCCGCGGTGAGTCCGCTGACCCGCGCTACGATACGCGCGGCCGCCGCGAGGCCGGCTTCGTCGGGCACCGGATGGGCGGCCTCGACAACCTCGATCCGTTCGCACGGTACGGCATACCCGAACCGCGTGACGACCAGACCTTCCAGTGGACCGTCCCAATGGTCTTCCACGGCCCGCGCCATCGCGGCTGAAGCCTTGCCGGCGCCAACCACAATCAGGCGCCCACGGGGACGATCCGGCAGATGTGGCGGTACACAATGCGCTGGCTGCGCGGCAGCAATCGCCGCATCGAACATCCGCCGCAGCAGATCACGCGGCGCAAGTAGGGTGGTCGATACTGGTCTCATGGGCGGTTCCGGCTGCGTTCCGGCGACGCGCACTCAGGCGGCAAACAAGGTCTGCAGCCAATCGGCCACAGCCTGCATTGCCGGCCGACGGGCGTCCGCGGGGCGACACAGCATGAGGTAGGAAAACGGCGTCGGCATCGGCTCGGCGTGCAAAGCCTTGAGCCGGCCGCTTGCCAGCCAGCCGGCCACCACCGGCAGTACCCCGAGCCCCACGCCAAGCCCGCGCTCGCAGGCGGCCAACAACGAACCATAGCTGTCGAAGCTCGGACCCCGCCGGGGCGACGCGTGGGTGATGCCGGCCCAGTCGAACCAGGCAGACCACGCCGACGGCATCTGTGCGATCTGCAGCAGCGCGGTGTCGCCGCCCAGCACCGCGCCGTCGAACGCTGGGCTGACCACCGGCAACACCGCCACGCCGGCCAGCGGCGTCACATGCACGCCACGCGGCGCCTTGTAGGCGAGCCGCACCGCGATGTCCGCCTCGCCGCGCAGCAGATCGCGCTCTGCCTGTTCGGCGACGACGCGCAATTCGATCTCGGGGTGTGCACGCTGGAAATCGGCCAGCCGCGGCAGCACGAACTCGGTGCCGATGAAGGTGCCGACCGACATCGTCAGGCGTTCGATGCCGGCGCCGCGGCGCAGTTCATCCGTCGCATCCCGCAGCGATTCGAGCGCGCGCCGCACCTCGGCGAGATAGCGCTCGCCCGCCTCGGTCAGCGCCAGTCGGCGGTTGTAGCGGTGGAACAAGGGCTGGCCCACAAAGCCTTCCAGCGCACGCATCTGATGACTGATCGCCGACGGCGTCAGGTGCAACACCTCCGCTGCCTCCTTGAAGGACAACAGGCTCGATGCCACCTCGAAGGTGTGCAGCACGGCAAGCGGCGGCAGGCGACGGAATTTCATAGCGCCGATCATGCCCGATGCTGCTGCCGCGGCACAGGTAGAATCCCGCCCCATGACGATCCCGCAGGATTTTTCGCTCGACCGCCTGGCCGCCCGCCGCCATTTCGCCCGCAGCGCGCCGCATGCCGACGAAGCCGGCTTCCTTGCACGCGAAGTCGCACAACGCATGGCCGAAAGGCTCACCTACATCCGCCACGAGCCGCGGCGCCTGCTCGATGCGGGCTGCGGCATCGGGCCGGACTTCGCGCTGCTGGGCGAGCGCTACCCGCAGGCCGAACGTATCGGCGTCGACTACGCGCTGCCGCTGGTGCGCATGGCGCGCGGCGAGCGCAGCTTCTTCCAGCGCCTGCTCGGCGGCGCGCGCGACACCGACCCGCGCCTGATCTGCGGCGATGTTGAAGCCCTGCCGCTGGCGCGTGCCTGCGTTCAGATGGTGTGGTCCAACCTGATGCTGAACTGGCTGGCCGACCCGATGCCCGCGATCCGCGAGATGCATCGCGTGCTTGAGGTAGGCGGCATGCTGATGTTCTCGACGCTGGGGCCTGACACCCTGAAAGAGCTTCGCGCCGTGATGCCGGCCGGTGCCGGCGAGCGCGTGCACCGCTTCATCGACATGCACGACCTGGGCGACTGCCTGGTCAAGGCAGGCTTCTCCGAACCGGTGATGGACATGGAAACCATCACCCTGACCTACGCCGACCTCGATGGCCTGCTCGCCGACCTGCGCCGGGCTGGCGCCACGAATGTTTCGACCGCGCGGCCGCGTGGCCTCGCCGGCAAAGGGGGCTGGGCGCGCGCACGCGCGGCGTACGATCAGCTGCGCCAGAACGGCCGACTACCGGCGAGCTTCGAGGTGATCTACGGCCACGCCTGGAAGGCCGCCCCCCGCACGACCGAGGACGGCCGCTCGGTGATCCAGTTCAAGCCACGCCCGGAGAGCGGTAGCTGATGGCCGCCACCCGTCACGCACCCGCCAGCCGTGTGTGGCTGTTCGATCTCGACAACACGCTGCATGACGCGAGCCCGCACATCTTTCCGCACATCAATCGGTCCATGACCGATTACCTGATGCGTCATCTGCAGCTCGACGAAGCGGCCGCCGACGCGCTGCGGATGGACTACTGGCATCGCTACGGCGCCACCCTGCTTGGCCTGATGCGCAACCACGGCACCGATCCGGCGCACTTCCTCCGCGAGACACATCAGTTCCCGCAGCTTGGCCGCATGCTCGTCTTCAATCGCGCACTTGCTGGTCGGCTGCGGCAGCTGCCGGGCCGCAAAGTGTTGTTCTCCAACGCGCCGGCGGCCTACGCCCAAGCGGTACTACGCGGCATCGGGCTTGAGCGCAGCTTTGAGGCGGTGTTCGGTATCGAGCAGCTCGGCCTCCAGCCCAAGCCGCAGACCCGCGCTTTTCGCCGGGTGCTGCACACGCTGCGCCTGCCCGCACACCGCTGTGTGCTGGTGGAAGACACCTTGCCCAACCTGCGCGCCGCCAAAGCGCTGGGCATGGGCACGGTGTGGATCAACCGCGGCAGCGTGCATCCGGCCTGTGTCGACGTGAAGCTGCGTAACATCCTCGATCTGCGTCGCGCTGCACACCTCGTGCGATAAGCAGCGCCGCGGCCCGCGTAGCGCTTGCAAATCCAGACCGGTCGTGCCATCAAGAGACTTGGCGCCCCAATAGATCCGACCGTCATGCCCGAATCCGAAGCCCGCACGCTCGTCGTCTGCCTCGACGGCACCTGGAACGACGTCGGCTCGCGCACCAACGTCGTGCGTTTCTTCGAACAGCTGATGCGCGACGAACAGCAGCTGACCTACTACGACGAAGGCGTCGGCATTCCCGAAACCGGCCCGCGGCGCCGTCGCCTGCGTGAGCGCATCTTCGGCGGCGCATTTGGCAGCGGCCTGCTGGGCAACGTGATGCAGGCCTACCGCTGGCTGTCGACCCGCTTCCGGGACGGAGACCGAATCGCGATCGTGGGCTTCTCGCGCGGCGCCTACACGGCTCGCGTGCTGGCGTCGATGCTGGGCACGCCCGGGCTGCTGCGCGGCGGCGACGCCGCGGCCTTTGACGCTGCACTCGATGCCGTATCGCTTGCGCGCGAAACACGCAGCGCGCCGGTGCTGCCAGGCAACTGGCGCTGCGAAACGGTGCCCGTCGACTTCCTCGGCGTGTGGGATACCGTCGGCGCGCTGGGCGTGCCGACACTGAACCTGAGCTGGCCGCCGATCGGCCGCACCCGGCTCAGGTTTGGCAATACCCAACTGCCCGACCATGTGCGGGTGGCACGCCAGGCCTTGGCGATCGACGAACATCGCGCCGACTACGCGCCGGTGCTTTGGACGGGCGCCCGCGAAGGCGCCGATGTGCTGCAGGTGTGGTTCCCCGGCTGCCATGCCCAGGTCGGCGGCGGATACCCCGACGACGCACTGTGCGAGATCAGCCTGCTGTGGATGGCCGCGCAGGCCGCGCCGGTGGTGCGCTTCCGCCAGCACATCGAGGAACCGGGCGGTGGCCACTTCGCGCCACGCCGGCTGCGGCTGGACGGCAGCGAATACCTCGCGCCAACGATTGATGCGTGGCGTGACTTCATCGGCGGCCTCTACCGATTGTTCTCAAGGCGCCACCTGCGCCGCATCTGCGTCGAGGGGCTCAACGAAACGGTCCACAGCACCGCGTGGGACAAATGGAGCAACGATCCGGACTACCGGCCGCTGAATCTGGCCCACGCCGGACGCGAACAATTGCATTCGGCGAGTGATGCGGACCGCAGCTTTGCCGGGCCGGAGGTGCGCGCATGATGCTCACGATGCTCGATGTAGTGCTGGGGCTGGCGATCCTGTTCGCGGCGCTGTCGGTGTTCTGCTCCTCCGTCGTCGAAATGCTCGCGGCGCGCAGCGGACTGCGCGGGCGATTCCTGCGCGACAGCCTGTTCCACCTGCTCGGCGAGGAAACGCTCTATCGCCGCTTGCTGCAGCATCCGGCCGTGTCCCATACAGTGCGCCATCGCAGCCGCAGCGCGCCGTCCTACCTGGCGACGGAACGATTCGTTGCGGCGATGCTGGATCTGATTCCGGCGCGCGCCGCTGCCATGGGCATCAGCGGGTTTGCCGAGAGGCCGATGCCGGAAAACATGGACCCGGTCGTGGCGGAGTTCGCCCGCTCGGCCGCTTTTATCGGCGAATGCGGCATCGCGGTGGGCGATCCGCTGTCTCGCCTCGCGATTCGCAACGGTAAATCGCTTGATGAACTGCGCAAGGCACTCGGTGACTGGTTCGACAGCCAGATGGACCGAGCCGGCGGCTGGTACAAGCGCAATGTGCAACGGCTGCTGTTCGTCGTCGGCCTGATTGTGGCCATCGGCCTCAACGTGGATACCCTGCAGGTCGCGCGCGGGCTGGCCCATGATCCGGCATTGCGGATGCTGGCCAGCTCACAGGCCCAACGCGTGGCGAGCGAACGCGAGATCGAGCTCAACGCGCTGCTCGATGCGGGCCGTGAACGCGGTCTGCCGGTGGGCTACACATGCCTTGCGGAGCCGGATCGCGGCGTGGAGGATTCCTTCCGGCTGTGCCTCAAGCAATTCCACCAGACCAGCTGGCTTGAGCGGGCGCTGAAACTGCTGGGCTTTCTGCTCACCGCTCTGAGCGTGAGCTTCGGCGCGCCCTTCTGGTTCGACCTACTGCTGAAGATCAGCAACCTGCGCTCATCGGGAACGCCGGTCGGCGACAAGAAGAACGCCTGATCAGGCGGAAATGGCGCGCGCCTTCACGCGCGCGCCCACGCCATAGCTGCGGTCGAGCACGATGCTGGTGAGCGGCTTCCAGCCCAGTCGTTGCCAGAAGCTCACCGCATTGACCAGGGCAACCAGCCGGATCTCTCGAAAGCCATCGCGCCGCCCCTGCTTTTCCAGCGCCGCAATCAGCGCCGCCGCAGCACCGGCACCGCGGGCTTCCGGCAACACGGCAAGGTCATGCAGGAAAAGGTGGTCCGCCTGCGCCTGCTTGCCCAAGGGGTGGTGCAGCACGGGCGGCGCGCCGGACCACGGGTGCGCCAACAGGTAGGCCACTGCATGGTGACCCAGTTCGGCGACAAAACAGGTCTTGCGACCGCGCTCGAAACGGCTCGCCAGCGCGGCGCGGGATTCGTGGTAGTCCGGGGTGTGCGCCCGGCATTGCAAGTCAAACACCGGGTCGAGATCGCCCGGTGTCATCGGCCTTACGTGAAGCATCGGCGTTTATTTTCGGCGCCGCCTTAAGCGGCCGCGTCTTCCTTCAGCCAGCGCGCCGCGTCGAGCGCGAAGTAGGTCAGGATGCCGTCCGCCCCCGCCCGCTTGAAGGCGAGCAACGCTTCGAGCACGCAGGCGCGCTCGTTGAGCCAGCCGTTCTGGGCCGCGGCCTTCAGCATCGCGTATTCGCCACTGACCTGGTACGCATAGGTGGGCACCTGCAGTTCGGTCTTCACGCGGCGCACGATGTCGAGGTAAGGCATGCCGGGCTTCACCATGAACATGTCCGCGCCCTCGGCGATGTCCAGCGCCACTTCGCGAATCGCCTCGTCGGTGTTGGCCGGGTCCATCTGATACGTGTACTTGTTGCCCTTGCCGAGGTTGCCGGCCGAGCCCACCGCATCGCGGAACGGCCCGTAGAAGCTCGATGCGTACTTGGCCGAGTAGGCCAGAATCCGCGTGTGAATGTGGCCCTGCGCCTCCAGCGCGGCGCGAATGCGGCCAATCCGGCCATCCATCATGTCGGACGGCGCCACCACGTCGGCACCAGCCTGAGCATGGCAGAGCGCCTGCTTCTCCAGTGCGGCCAGCGTCTCGTCGTTCATCACGTAGCCGCGCGGGTCAGCCGGGTCGATCAGGCCGTCCTGACCGTGGCTGGTGTAGGGGTCAAGCGCTACGTCGGTAATCACCCCCAATTCCGGGAAGCGCGCCTTGAGCGCCTGCACCACGCGTGGCACAAGGCCATCCGGGTTCCAGGCCTCGGCAGCGTCGGCGCTCTTCTTCTCGGCACCCACAACCGGGAACAGCGCGAGCGCCGGCACGCCCAGCGCGACCGCCTCTTCCGCAACGCGCAGCAGATTGTCCAGCGACACGCGCGACACGCCGGGCATTGACGCGACCGGTTCGGTCGCCCCGGATCCTTCAAGCACAAAGACCGGATAGATCAGGTCATCGGCGGACAAGCGATGCTCGCGCATCAGCCGGCGGGAAAAGTCATCGCGGCGCATACGGCGCATGCGGATGTTCGGAAACTGGGATTGCGCAGCGGTCATGATCGTTCAGGCCAAGAATGGTTGAGCAATTTTCTCAGGAACTATTCGCAGGGATGGACTATCACAGACAGTGGATGGTGCCCAACCGTCTCCCGCTTCACCTCCCTGAGCGGGTGCCTGTTGCCAGGCGTTCTACCCCCGGTCTGAATCCCCTTCCGCCGGGGGTTTTTCTTGGTCCGGGTCGGGAATCAGCGATTCAAGCCAGTTGGTCACGACGCGCTCGGTCTCTTCCATGCCGGTCTTCTTCAGGCTGGAAAAGAGCTGCGCGGTGACTGCCGGCCCCCACTGCGCCAGCTCGCGCCGCACATCCATCAGGGTCTGCGCGGCCGGCCCGCGGGTGAGCTTGTCGGACTTCGTCAGCAGGATATGCACCGGCCGCCCCGACGGGGTGAACCAGTCCAGCAGCTGGCGATCGAGGTGCGTCAGCGGATGGCGCGAATCCATGATGTGGATAAGGCCGATCACATTGGGCCGCCGCGTCAGGTACTTCTCCAGCAGATCCTGCCACTGGCGGCGGATCGGCTCCGGCACCTGCGCGTAACCGAAGCCGGGCAAGTCGACCAAGGCCACGCCGGACGGCAGGCGGAAGAAGTTGATCAGCTGCGTGCGGCCCGGCGTTTTCGAGACGAAGGCGAGGCGGTTGTGCCCGACCAGGGTGTTGATCGCGCTGGACTTTCCGGCGTTGGAGCGCCCGACAAAGGCGATTTCGGGCTCGGACGAATCCGGCAAAGCGTTGGGCTTGGCGAAGGACGTCTCGAAACGGGCGTGGCGGAAAATTGACATGGATCGGGCCGGAAATGGCCAAGCCGCCGACGGGCACGAGATTGTGCGGCAGGCGGTACATGGCGGTGCAGCGTGGGGCTGTATTAGAATATCAGGTTTGAAGACCGACACGGGTTTGAGGGGACCATGTTGAAGCCGATTCTCGGGCACGCACTGATTCTGAGCCTGCTTGCCGCAACGCAAGCATTTGCCGCTGACGCGGCCGCCAAACCGGACCTCGCCAAGGCGAAGCAGACCGTGGAAACCGTTTGCGTAGCCTGTCACGGCGCCGATGGCAACAGCACGATCCCGCAGAACCCGAAGCTTGCCGGGCAGCACTGGGAGTACCTGTACAAGCAGTTGCGCAACTTCAAGTCGTGGGACGGCAAACCCGCCGAACGCGCGAATCCGGTCATGGGGGGCATGGCCGCACCGCTGGAAGATGCCGACATGAAGGCCCTGGCGATGTATTTCGCGGGCCAGAAACTGACCCTCGGCGAAGCCAAGGATCGCAAGAGCGTCGAAGCCGGCCAGAAGATCTGGCGCGGTGGTATCGCAGCCAAGGGCGTGCCGGCCTGTGCCGGTTGCCACGGCCCGGCGGGCGCTGGCCTGCCCGCGCAATACCCGGCGCTGCACGGTCAGCATGTTGAATACACGGAAGCCCAGTTGAAGGCCTTCCGCGCAGGCGAACGTGCCAACGATCCGAACAAGATGATGCGCACGATTGCTCTGAAGCTGACCGACGCTGAAATCAAGGCGGTTTCGGACTACATCGCCGGCCTGCGCTGATACAGCTGCACAGGGTGTTAAAGAAAGGGGTGGAGCAATCCGCCCCTTTTTCTATTCTGGCTTCCGGAAGAATCCACCCGGCCCGACGAACAGTCTCGGCCAACCCACGGGCGGCCGGGAACCTTCCCGCTTGCCCATGCTCAAGGTGAGTGGCGCGCGACGCGCCGCAGACTGCACGCGATGAAAAAAACCTCCAACGCTCGCGCGCTGTACGAGTTGTTCAGCTCGATGCGCTTTGCGATCAGCCTGCTGACGATCCTCGCGATCGCATCGGTGATCGGCACGGTGCTCAAGCAGAACGAGCCGTACAACGCCTACCTGAACCAGTTCGGCCCTTTCTGGTTTCCGATCTTCGAGAAGCTCGGGCTGTATGCCGTATACAACGTGGGTTGGTTCCTCGCGATCCTGTGCTTCCTGGTGCTATCGACCAGCGCTTGCATCCTTCGCCAGAGCAAGCCGATGCTGCGCGAAATGCGCGCATTCAAGGAGCACGCGCGCGAGACCTCGCTGCGGCTGTTCAAGCTCCATGCTGAAGCCAGTGCAGACCGCGCGCCAACACGCGCAGCGGCTGAGGCCTATCTCGCGCGCAGCGGATTTCGGGCGCGCACGCTAGAACGCGACGACGGCGTGCTCATCGCTGCCAAGCGCGGCAGCTGGAGCCGTGTCGGCTACTTCTTCGCACATGGCGCTTTGGTCGTGATCTGCGTCGGCGGTCTGCTGGACGGCAACCTGCCGCTGCGCATGCAGATGTGGCTGGGAGGCAAGCAGGCAACGCAGGCCGATCAACTGATCGCGGATATTCCTGCGCAAAGCCGGCTCGCCGAAGACAACTGGAGCTACCGCGGCAACATCTTCATCCCGGAAGGCAAGTCTTCCGGCGTGGCAGTACTGCGCGAAGGCGACGGCGTGCTGCTGCAGGAACTGCCCTTTGACGTGTCGCTGCAGAAATTTCACATCGAACACTATGAGACCGGGCAGCCAAAGCGTTTCGCCAGCGACATCATCGTGACCGACAAGCGCAGCGGCAAATCCGAGGTGCGCACGATCGACGTAAACAAACCCTTCGAGACGCACGGCGTCACGCTCTACCAAGCCAGTTTCGACGACGGCGGTAGCCGCCTGAAGCTTCGCGTTCGCAACCTCGCGACGGGCAGAGACGCACCGAGCGAAATCACCGGCATCGTGGGTGAGCGCGGCGACCTCAAGGGCCCGGGCTATGCCTACAGCGTCGAATTCACCGGCTTCCGCGCCATCAACGTGGAAACGATGGGCGAAGCGCCTGCTGCACGCGGCGGCCTCGCCGGCCTGCAGGATCGCCTCGGCAGCGGTGCGCGCGACCCGGCGCACAAGAACCAACGCAACATCGGCCCAAGCTTCACCTACAAGCTGCGCGACAGCGCCGGGCAGGCGATCGAATTCATGAACTACATGCTGCCGGTGGAGCAGGACGGCCGTTGGTTCCTGCTCGCCGGGATACGCGAAGATGCGGCCGAGGGCTTCCGTTACCTGCGCATTCCGCTCGACGAAGACGGTCGCGTCGACACCTGGTATGCGGTACGCCAACGCTTGCTCGACAAGACGACCCAGGCAACGCTGGCAAAGCGCTTCGCCAAGCGCGCCTCGGGCGGTGCGGAAAACGCCACGCTGCGGCTTGAGGAGACTTCGCTGCGCACACTGCAGCTGTTTTCCGACAAGGGCTTTGAATCGCTCGGCGCATTCATCGACAAGACCATTCCGAAAGCTGAGCAGGAACGCGCCGCAGGCATCTTCCTTCAGGTGCTCGAAGGCATTGTGTGGGAAGCGGTCTTGATGGCGCGCGAAGACGCCGGTCAGCCTGCGCTCGAAGCAAGCCCCGCGCGTGCGCAGTACGCCCGCGACGTGCTCAAGGCGGTGGGTGACGCCTTCCACTACAACGCGCCCCTGATCCTGCAGCTCGACAGCTATGAGCAGGTCCAGGCGACCGTGCTTCAGGCCACCCGCTCACCCGGCAAGAAATGGGTCTTCCTGGGCTCGCTCTTGCTCACGCTGGGCGTGTTCGCCATGCTTTACGTTCGGGAACGCAGGCTGTTCCTGCTGCTGCGGCGCGACGGCTCAGCGCTGCTCGCGATGAGCGCGAACCGCGTGTCGCTGGACGTCGAGCAGGAATTCCTGCGTCATCGCGACGCCTTGCTGGGCAGCAAACCGGCTGCCGGAGACCTTGCATCATGACCGACCTCGCCCATTCCGTTTCACCGCAGCCCGGCTTTCGCCGCATCACCCGCGGCGACTGGCTTGCAGCATTGGCCCTTGCCCTGGGTGCAGCCTTCGCACTGCGGCAGTACGGCAGCTACATGGACGTCTACGAAAAGGCCATTCTGTTGCTGACGGTGCCTGCACTCGCAGTGCTCGGGTGGCACTGGCACGGCCTGCGCAACCTGCTGGCCGCCACCGCCTGCGCCGCCCTGCTCGGCATTGAGCTCTACCAGCACGACCTCGCACGCGCCGAGCAGGTCTTCTGGCTGAAGTACTTTTTCAGCAGCCAAACCGCCATCGCCTGGATGAGCGCGCTGGTGTTCTTTTCGACCGGTGCGTTCTGGCTCGGGTTGCTGGCCCGCGCCCCATTTGCCGAACGCGTTGGCACCGCGCTCAGTTGGGTCGCCGCCGGAGCGGGGCTCACCGGCCTCATGGTGCGTTGGTACGAGAGCTACCTGATCGGTGCCGATGTCGGCCACATCCCGGTATCGAACCTCTACGAAGTCTTCGTGCTGTTCATCATCCTGACCACGCTGCTGTATCTGTACTACGCACGGCACTACGCAACAAACAAGCTCGGCGCCTTCGTGATGCCGGTGGTGGCCGCGGCCGTCGGATTTCTGCTCTGGTACAGCTTCAGCCGCGACGCGCATGAGATCCAGCCGCTGATCCCGGCCCTGCAGTCCTACTGGATGAAGATCCATGTGCCGGCCAACTTCGTCGGCTACGGCGCCTTCGCGCTCGCATCGATGGTTGGTGTGGCCTATCTGTGTGCATCGCGCGGCCTGCTGGCGAGCCGCCTGCCCAGCGTCGCGGTGCTCGACGATCTGATGTATCGGGCGATTGGCATCGGCTTCGCGTTCTTCACCGTGGCCACGATACTCGGGGCGCTGTGGGCCGCTGAGGCGTGGGGCACATACTGGCAGTGGGACCCGAAGGAAACCTGGGCCCTCATCGTCTGGCTCAACTACGCGGCCTGGCTGCACATGCGACTGACCAAGGGACTGCGCGGTGCCGTGCTGGCCTGGTGGGCCATCATCGGCCTGCTGGTCACCAGTTTCGCCTTCCTCGGCGTTAACATGTTCTTGTCGGGCCTGCATTCCTACGGCTCGCTTTGAGCGAAGACCATGCGCGCTGCCGCCACCCTGCTTCTGCTTGCACTACTTGCGCCGACCGTGGCGCAAGCCGAGGTATGGAAGTGGACCGACAGCGCCGGCCAAACCCATTACGGTGACAGCCCACCACCGGGGGTGAAAGCAAGCAAGGTGGGGGACGCGGGCGTGTCGGTCATCCCCTCGACGCCCACGCCCGAAGCGGCCGCCCCGGCTCCGGCCTCAGCCAGCCCCGCGCGCGCCGCGCCAACGGCCGAGCGCCCGGCGAGCAACACCACCAGCCATGAGGCTGCAGCAGAGCGCGAAGCCAAGCGGCAAAGAATGATCGAACGCTGCGAACGCGAGCGGGGTGTTGATTGCGAATACGCGGTGGACGGCATGCTCGACGGCACGCCGCCGGCGAACAGCGCGATTGAAGGCCCCGTCTGGATCGTGCCGACGCACCCGCCTCACAAACCGCACCCGCCGGTGAAACCGAAGCCCAAGCCCAGCACGACACCGGACGACCCACTGAACTACCCGATCGCGCCCTTCCCGAAGCCGGTCAAACCCAAGTAGCCGCGCGTCACTGCGCCAGAACGCGAAACTCGATGCGCCGGTTGCGCGCACGCCCGTCCGGCGTGGCGTTTGACGCGACCGGCCGGTCGGGCCCCATGCCGGTGGTACTCAGCATGGCCTGCTCGGCGCCTTTGGCCACCAGATAACGCTGTACTTCATTCGCGCGCGCCTGCGACAAGGCCAGGTTGCTGGTACGCGAACCGTCGCTGTCGGTGTGACCAATAATCTCCACCCGACGGCCGCGCACGCTCAGCAGCGCCTTGGCCATCTCGTCGAGGATCGCCTGCCCTGCCTGGGTCAATGTGGCCTTGCCGCTTTCAAACTCCACGATCCGGTTGCCGAGCGTGTCGTCGAGCAACTGCTGTTCGCTGGCAGCCACGGCGAGGCCGTTCTTCACCACGAACTGGTTGTTGAAGCTGCTCGCGACATCGCTCGCCACTGTCTTTCGCTGCGCATCGCTCGACACGGTGCCGTTGAGGGCGACCTGCGTCCCATCGACACTCAGACTGCCGGCGCTCACCGTCTTGAGCTGCGGCCCGATTGAGCGCTGCACCTGTTCGGCCCAGCGCGGCGGCGCGACCACGCCGCCAACGGTGATCTGATCAACCACCCGCGCCGCGCCGAAAACCTCACGCAGCCGCGCGAGAATCGCCGCTTTCGACGCATCGTCAGGCACAGCGCCGGTCGCCACGATCGGCGCGTCCTGGGTCGTCGCGGCAACGGCACCCCACGACGCCATGCCCAGCACGATCGCCGCAGCGAATCGGAGCAAGTTAGCGTCCAAGGAAGGCCTCACTGAAGGTATCCGCGGCCTGCCGCAATGAGAGCCGCGGGATGTCGAGGTAACTCGCCAGTTTGCGAATTGCATAGTCGTTATCCAGATAGTCTTCGACCCACTCTGCATCGCAGACGTCGATCAGGTAGTCCTGCGCGGCGGTCGCTGACAGCAAGGCTTCGAGCACCCGCGCATCCGCACCGGCGAAGCTCAGCATCAATTCCGGCCGACCAGCGCGATGCACATTGAAGGCCCCGACTTCGAAGTCGGAGCGGGCGAGGAAGGGCGCCACAGCGCCAGCCCACCATGTCGCCAACGCATTACGCGCATCCCCCTGCGCCGGCAACGGCAGCACCAGGCCGCGCTGCATCCGGGCGCTGGCTTGAGTGAGCAAGGGTTCGAGCAAGAGCCCAAGCGCAAGCACACTGCGGCGGAGTACCAACGGATGCCCCGCTTCGCGCAGACGCCGCTCCACATCCGCAAGGGTCAGACGGTCGTACTCCGGCATCAGCGTCTCGGCACGACCGAGCATCGGCGGCGAAAACTCGATCGCAGCCAGTTCGTCCAGCGCGGCGCGAGGGTCCTCCGATGTCACCGCTGCGTCCATGGCGGTCGCGAGCAGCCGCCACACCGTGTCGAAACACGCGGGAAACTCGGCCATCAGACCGATCGGCGACTCCGTCGGCAGCGCCACGGCGGCGATGAAGGGGAAGCGGCGTTGGGACGCATCCTGGCTGGGCACAAGGCGCCCCACCAGGGCCACAGGACTGCGCGCCCCCAGGAAGACAAAATCAACCGGCGCACAGCGGTCATAGGCGGACTTCCAACCAGGGTCGCTCGCCGCCAGTTCAAGCCCATGCGCAACCCAGGCATCAAGCGGATCAAGAATTGCGGCGCCATTGCCACTCCGTACGAAATCCGCCCGTCCTGGCAGCTTCCCGAAATAGCAGACGCGTCCGGCAAGATCAGTCATTCGCATCGTGATCGGCCCCTCACGCCCCGCCGCCGGCAACCGCCGCCGGCAGCTTGATACCAAGCAGACCAGACTTCTGCGGTGCGCTGGCGTTGGCCGAGGTATCGGCCTGCGCGCTGCTGACAATGCGCAGATTCACCGTCACCGCCACGCCGTTGTTGCTCCAGGTCATCTCGAAGGTGCCGTCGCTGCGCCGCTTCTTCTGCGCGGTATTGATCAGTCGCTCGAGGCCAGCCGCTCCGGGCTGACTGGCGACCTCGACCGTGCGCCCGTCGTAAGCCACCGCGGTGATGCGCGCGCCTGGCGCCCCCTTGCCCGACGGCCACACGAAGTTGGCCCAGTCCTGCACACCCATGCGGTAACGCAGCACCTGCCCATCGATTTCAATCGTGTACTCGGTTACACCGGAAACCGGTTGCGGCTGAATCTGGAACACCGTCTGCGGCGTGCTGCCGCCCGCGGGATCGCCACCTGCGCCTGCTGCAGCACCGGCAACCGGCGCCACGAAGCGCGCGAAGTTGTCGGCGAACTCGGGCGCGAGCTTGACCCCCATGTCCGCCCAGGTTCGTGCGGCCAATGTGTCACCACGACGCACGACGAGCGGCCCCATCGAGGTCTGCACAAACTTGGAGACAGCGCCTTCCGGACCGAACACCTGCGCAATTTCGCCTGCACCAGCCTCGACGCGCGCGTTCTGTGTGAAGGGATATTTCTCGGCGAGGCTACGCATGAAGGGGTCGTAGACCTGCGCCGCCCATGTGCGGTTGAGTTCGGTTTCTGCCGGTTTGACGATCACTGCAAACGCCATCATCAGCGGGCGTACCAGCAGCGGCCGGATGGTGCCGCGAGCGGAATCCGGAATCGAAGCCAGCACCTGCTCATCGACCTGACGCAGCGCATCCGACAGCTCGGATCCGGAGCCTTCCAGCGTTTGCATCATCAACTGTCGCGCGGCGGGTCCGGCGTCGCCGGCAGTCTTCATCTGGTTGAAGCGCGAGCGGACTTTGGCGAGCGATTGCAGGTAGCCCTTGAGCAGCGAGCCGTCGCGCGCCTCGGGCCGCTCGACAACAAGATTCGCGATCGCCGCAAACTCGCGCCCGACCGGCCCCATCGGGATCTCGGTCTTGCCGGCGGATACATTCACGGTGACCTGCGCAGGCGACTGCCGCAGGATCGTCTGCTTGAACCATTCGACGAATCCGCTCTGCGCCTTCGCCAAACCATCGTTGAGCAGCGAGGGGTTATCCCACGAGGTCTGCCGGTAGACCGTATCCAGAACCTTGCCGATCGGCGAATTGACCGGATCACCCAGACGATTGAGCTGTTTGACCGCATCGTCAAAGCTGGCGAAATCGGCAACCGTCACGCCCTGGAGGAATTTCTTCCATTCCGCCGCGTAGTCGGTTTTGTACATCAGCGTCAGCGCCTTCTGGATCTGCTCCGGGCTGCCCTCAAGCGACAGGTCGTCACGCGCAGCGGTCTTCAGTACCCAATCGGTGCTTTGCAACTCCTTACTCGCAGCCTCCTTGATCGCCGCCTCGACGTAGCCTTCCCACGCCTCGCGCGTAAAAGTGCCGGGAATCGCGTGACTGCCGGCCACGAGGTCTCGCGCATCATCGCCAACGATCCGTGCCACCGTCATCGACGGGAAGCGCGTAGCGGCACGCGCCTTGATCTGGGCATACACCCGCTCACGTGCCGGTTGCCCCTTCACCACTTTGCGCAGCACATCGCGCGTTTGATCGACCAGCGCGAGGCGGGTTTCCACCAGAGGGAAGTCCGGCTGAGCGCTCTGCGCAACCACAAAGGCCAACATGCGTTCCGCCGAACGGATCATCCGCTCGCGGGGCATCTCGCCGCGGTTGTTCTCAAGCCAGTTACGCCAGAAGCGCGCAAGCTGGTCGTTCAGGTGCCCAGGCTCGACATGCTCGTGGCTGCCCAGCATCAGGTAGGTCTTGAGTGCGTTGTAAGCGTCCTGGACATCCGTCGGGGACGCATCGCGATACGGTTGGGCAGCACCGTCCTGCCGCGCGGCAACCTTCTCGGCCGCCCCGGTCTGTGCGGGCGCGAGCTCGCCGCTGCGGCGATTCACCTCGGCCAGATAGCCTTCGAGCGATTCCGCGACCGGTTTCAGCAAGATCTGCCGCGCGCCGTGAAAGTACTCGGCGCGCAACTTCGCCTCCAACGTGTCACCTTGGTAAAGGCCGAAACCAAGGCCCGCGGGCCTGTCCTCACGATAGCGTTCCAGCTGTTCGATGCGGTCCTGCATCAGTTCGAGCGCTTCGATACGGGAGGCAAGATCCTGCCGGCCTTCCTGCAGGCGCACGGCTTTCGCCAGATCGGCCTGCACATGCGACACGAGGCGCTGATTCGACACATAGGACCAGGCCAGCGCACCAAGCACGAGCCCGAAGCCCACCACCGACGCCGCGAAGGCCACCGCCCGCATACGGGTGCGCGTTCGGCTCGCGTATTGCCGCACCAGCGCACGATCGGCAAAGATGACTTTCGAGAACAGATCCCGTAGAAAGAACCCGCCCTGCGACGACACCGGCATATCGACCGCGGGCGCCAGCTTGAGGCCGAAACGGTCGGCAATACGCTCGCTTGATGTACCGGCTGCACGCCCTTCCTGCAGCGCGCTTGTGAAGTAGAAGCCGCGGAATATCGGTTTGAACTGGAACGGGTTGTCTTCGAACAGCGTTGCGACAAATGCGCGCAAAGCCGGGCGCACCGCCGAGAACTCAAGCGGAAAGGTCAGCACCCCTGCGCCGAGTTTTTCACCGCGGTAGAGCGCCATGCGCGCGACCGATTGCTCGCGCAGCCCCTCATACAGCCGATCGAAGTGCTCGTCGAAGCGCGCGACCGGATCAGCCGACCCGTCTGCGTCATACGCGAGCGTTGCCCCCCACACGCGGGCACGTTCGGCAGCGTCACAGTCGTCAAAGAACTCGGCGAAACCGGCGATCAGATCCACTTTCGTGAACACGATGTACACCGGCGCAAACACTTCGAGTTCGGCGGTCAGCTCCTGAACGCGCGCGCGGATTTGCTTGGCGAGCTTGATGCCGTATTCAGGGCGATTCTGGGTCAGCTCCTGCACGCTGGCCGCGACGACGATGCCATTGATCGGCGCCTTGGGGCGATGGCGTTTGAGCAGGTGCAGGAAGCCAAGCCATTCACCGCGGTCCTCGTCCTCCACTGCGTAGCGCCCAGCGGTATCGAGCAGGATGCCTTCGGTGGTAAAGAACCAATCGCAGTTTCGTGTGCCGCCGATGCCCTGAACAATGCTGCCGCCCTGATCGGCAAACGGAAACTGCAGGCCTGAATTCACGACCGCCGAACTCTTGCCCGCAGCCGGGTTGCCGATCACCATGTACCACGGCAGTTCGTAGAGTGCAGCGCGCCCCGACAGCTCGCCGAGCTTCGACCCCTTGATCGTTGCGATTGCCTCACCCATCCGCCGACGCAGCACGTCGACCTCGCCACGTTTGGACGGCGTCGCGCGGCTGACCGCACGCTCCGACTCCTGGGTCAGCATCTGAGTCAACGCAGCCGCCTCGCGCGCAGCCCGTCGGCGACGCAAGCCCCATGCACCGAGCACAATCAGCAGAATCAGCACGATCGCGGCAATCGCCCACCACAACGCCAACTTCAGCGTGTGAGCAGAAAGCAGCAAGAAAGCGCTCGCAAGCAACAGCGCCAAGACCGTCAAGGTTCGGCTGTCTGTAAGGAAATTCCAGAATCCACGCATGGTTTGGGTCGTCGTAGTGTGGCCAGCTTCAGGAGGTGGCTGGCTCAGGTTCGTAGGCTTGCAGCAGCAGCGCGCCCCGCTCCAGCGGATCGGCCAAGGCGGCGAGCAGGGTCGGTTTTTGGGTCTGTTCGGTTTGCGTGGCGGCAAGTGCTAGCGCGAGCGTGGTACCCGCAACGCCCAGGTCCCCCAGCGCCGCACCAAGCCCCACGCGCTCCGCAACCGGATCGAGATGCGGCAGCACGTTGTTCATCGCAGCAGCGATCTCGACCGCACGAGTCGGACGGACATCGCCCTCGCTGACCACGGCAGCGACTGCATCGGCCGACGTCTTTCCGGCTTCGAGCGCAGCGTGCAACAGCGACTCGAGCAAGGTCGTGTCGCTCCGGCCGGTCATGCGCGGCGGGGCATCGCGGCGAGCGTTAAGCGGGATCGATAGGCGAGCCAGCGTCGGCCATCCATGTGCTGTCTCTGGACGACCGAGCAGCAGGGCAGCGGCCGCTTCGCCGGGCACCAAACCCTCGGGTTTGTCGTGCGCGAAAAGCCTGCCTTCACCCGCCGCGCGCTCGATCACGGCCTCATCGATGTGACTGTCGAACGCGAGCAAGAGCAGATTCCGAATCTGCGCCTTATCCGCCTGCCAGGCCCTGACTTCAGCCAGCGTCGCGGTGCTGTCTTCGGCCGCAACGAGATACACCGCCGGCAAGGCCTCAGACCAAACCTGCGCAATCAAATGTTCGATCCAGCGCGTCGCCAGCGATTGCATGGATTCGTTCCATGCTCGAGGCACGATCGCCCTCACCACAATCGGCAACGCGCGCGGGGCAGCGTGGCGCGATGCCGGCTCCGGCATTGTTGCAACGAGCTGCTGGAGAACCGGCGACGCAGCCCCCGTCAGGAGCGCCAGCGCGCGCACAAATCCGGCCGGCGGCACGATGTCATCGGCGCCTACGTGCGCGAGCCAGTCATTCACATCCTCAACGCTCAGCTCAGCCGCTCGCGCCATGCGAACCGGCATGCCGTCAAAGTCGAGATAGTCGGGCTCCGGCGCAGGCGCCAAGTCGCCAGCGGCGATTGCCTCGATCACGGCACTGGCCGACTCGCCCCCAGCGGTACTCACACCCGCCGCCAGTACCAACATCTCGGTCACGCCGACCGTCGCTTGCGCAGGCTGCTCGGGTTGACCGGTCGATACCGGGACCGGCGCCTCTGTCGGCGAGCCGATTCGACGCAGCACCATCCACCCAAGACCAGCCACCAAACAAACGCCAACGGGCACCAACACCAGGCCGACCAGCAAGTCTGACGGCGTAACGACCTGGGGGCTGCTTTGCCACCACAGCACCGCACCGCCCCAGCACAGGGCCAGCAGCGCGATCAACAAAAGCACGAAACGGATGCGACCAGACATGCGATTCAGGTCAGTCCGAAGTGTTTGCCTGCCCCGCGATCAACACCGCGCCGCACGCGGTCTTGTCCCCGTGCCGCGCAGCCGGGCGTCCATCGATCATGCACGTCGGGTCGCCGCTGACGATCACCGTGGTGCCACCATGGCCCTTCTTCGGGCAGGTCACCTTGTCGCCAACGCGCGCGATCGCCTTGTCGCCCGTTACACTCTGAGGGCTCCCCTCGACCACGACGCCGCCGTGGCTGGTCTTGTCCCCAATCACAATAAATGGACGCCCCACGTACCGCTCCTGTTCATTTGCGGCCGAGCACACCTGCCCGGCGCAGTTCGACGTGTCCGAAATCCATCAGCTTCCACCGGCCGCCCCAAGTCAGCCCCAGCGCCTCCGCCCGTTCTCCGAGCAGGCGATAGCCCTCCATCGCCCATGGGTCACGTTCGCTGATGACGATCTTGCCGCCGCGAAAGAACGCCAGGTCCGCTGCAAGACCAAACTGGTGATAGCTCTGAAAGGCGCCCGCACGCGTCACATGCGGCCCCATGGCTGCAAGCTGCGCCTGGCGCTCTGGACTGCGATACCCCTCCAGCAGCGCCAGTTCATAGCCGCGCTCGCTCATTTGCTGGAACAACACCAGGATGCGCTGACGGAACTCACCATCCATCAAGGTCCAGTCGCGGCTGGCGGAGGCAATCTCGGGTCGCTCTGCCTGCAGTTCGGCTGTCACGAACACCTCGGGCGGTAGCGCCGGAGGTGGCACCAGATGCTCACCGTCAAGCAAGGCCGCGAGCACCGGATCCCGAACCTCGGCCTTATCCTCAAAGCCCGCCATCGGACGGGTCATCGACAGCAGCACTGCGCCCACCACAGGAAGGATCACCGCCACCGCGCTCAATCCGATCGCCCGGCGATTGGATCGGGCCCAGCTCCATCCACGCGCGGCAATGCTGGTGCCGTTCGCACCCATCACGACAAGGGCGTCACGTCCGCTGGCGCCGATCCGACGCTGCGCGCCGCAGGCCAACTGCACCTGCCGTTGCATGCCGCGTATCGCCGCATCGCGAAGCGCCGGAAAGCACATCAGGCTCCCGCCGAGCACGGCAACAATCATGAGGGCGGACAGACCTAAGAGCAGTTCCACAAACGTCGCCAGGGCTTTAAAAAATGACGATCGGATTATACGAGTCGATACATTTGGCATATGAGGTAATTCTTCTCGCATAATCCGATTTGCTCGCAGCTAATATTCATGCCCATGACATCCCCGGAATCGAGCCCGGTTCAGACCGGAGCAGCCCGTCGACCATCGCTGTTCGAACAGCCTGCCGGCAATGCGCGCACGCCGCACCGGGAGATCGCCGTGCTCGCTCCGTTCGCGACGCCGAAACCGGCACAGCCCTCGGTGCGCTGGGCCACCGCGGGCGTTGCGGCAGTCGCCTCGGCATTTGCGTTGCTGGCCGGCGCCACCCTGTGGGCGGTAGTCAATGGCGGCAACTCGGAGCAAGCAGCGCCGACCCCGCCGGTGGCGCAACGCGCGCCAGCAAAGCCTGCTGCGGCACATGCGGCGGCTCCGGCGGTTGCAAGCGTGGCGCCAGAAGAGCCGACCCAATCCCAAGCGACAGCTGCGGTCGTAGCTAACCCCGCGCCTGGCGCAACGATGGTGGACACCCTGGATCCCGCCGAGGCCATGCAGCCAGCGCTCGCAGCCAAGACCGCTGACGAGACAGGGGCGACAACTGCGTCCCCAATCGCAGCGGCGCGCACCGCCGAGGCACCCACGCAGGTCACGCCCCGTCACGCTTCAAGCGCGACGCCCAAGGCGACGCAGCACAAGCCGTTGAACGAGAAGCCCAAACCGCGCAGCACCAAACCAAAAGGCGAAGCGGACACCGCCCTGCTCGCTGCACTGGTCTCGCACATTGACCATACCGCTGCGCAGACGGCCAACCGCGACGTGGTGGGGCCCAGTGCACAGCAGGGCAGCACCGCGGAACTGGTCGCGCGTTGTGACCGGCTTGGTGGGCTTGAAGGCACGCTATGCCGTAAGCGCATCTGCAAGGGCTTGTGGGGTAGCGACCCGGCCTGCCCGAGTCGTTGAGCAGCGCACATTCGACGCGCGGCAAGCGCCTCAGTCGAACAGGGAGCGGGTCTGGCCCAGCGGCTCCGCTTCCGCCTTGAGTTGCGGTTCCAGCTCAGCCACCTTCACGCCAAGCAGGCGGAGCTTTCGCTCGATCGGCACGCGGCGCAGGCAATCGACCGCCACATCGCGGATCGTCATGAAATCGGCGGTGGCGTAGGTCAGTTTGCGGTCCCGCGTTACCTGCTCGAAGTTATCGAACTTCACTTTCACACCGATGCTTCGGCCGACGTAGCCCTTGGCGGCCAGGTCGGCAGCCACCTGCCGAGAGAGCTTCACGATCACCGATAGCAGCGTGAGCGGATCTCGGGTGTCGTGGGGAAAGGTGATCTCCCTTGAGCGCGATTTGGGCTCCTGATGTGTTTCAACGGGCCGCTCGTCGCGCCCCGCCCCGGCATCGGCCAGCCAGCGCCCGTAGCTCTGGCCGAAGTGCCGCACCAGCATGTGGGGTGATGCGGCCGCCAGTTCACCGATCGTGCGGATGCCCAACTGTTCGAGCTTTGAATTTGCCTTCGGGCCGACGCCGTTGATCTTGCTGACTGCAAGCGGCCAGATCCGCGCTGCTATCGCCGATTCATCGATGATTGTCAGCCCGTTCGGCTTGTCCAGATCAGAGGCGATCTTTGCGATCAACTTGTTCGGCGCGATCCCGATCGAACAGGTCAGGCCGGTCGCCGCCGTAACCCGCGCCTTGATTGCCCGCGCAAGCGTTTCGGTATCGCCCGGCACATCGGTCAGGTCGATATAGATTTCATCGATGCCGCGATCTTCAATGCAGTCGGCAACTTCGGCCACGGCCGCCTTGAACAGGCGCGAGTAATGCCGATACGCGCCGAAATTCACCGGCAGCACGATCAGATCAGGGCATAGGCGCAGCGCGGTGCGGATCGGTTGCCCTGAACGGCAGCCAAAGGCCCGCGCCTCATAGGTCGCGGTGGTGAGCACGCCGCGGCTCGCCAGCAACTGCGCACGCCCTTCCGGCGTGCGCGAGTCGCCGATGCCGCCAATTGCCACCGGTAGCCCGCGCAGTTCGGGCTGGCGCAGCAGTTCGACCGACGCGAAGAACGCGTCCATGTCGAGGTGGGCGATGCGGCGATTCGGAAACATCGCGAAAGTTTACCGGAGGGGTTGAACTTTCCGCTGCCGTCGCCATCTACACCAGCGTACCGGTTCAGGAGAGCCGGTGCGGTTGATGGGGAGTAGCTCACTTCTGCTGCGTCGTCACCACGATCGCTGACGCGATCCGGCGCACAGGCGGGCCCGCGAGGGGCCGCGAGCGAGACCGTTACCGGCATGTCCGGCGCGGTCGCTCGTCCATCCAACGGAGAGGGGCCTTGTCCGGCAACGGCGCAAGGCCCTTTTCGTTTCACGGGCCGTGCGCCGGATCGATCAACGCGCATTGAAAGGAAAACCTGTGAAACGCGTTCTGCTGCTTGTCGCGACCAACGTCGCGATCGTCATCCTGCTGTCGATCACCGCCCGTCTGTTGGGGCTGGATCGCTACCTCGAAGCCAACGGCAGCCTGAACCTGCAGAGCCTGCTCGTGTTCTGCGCGATCTTCGGCTTCGGTGGCGCCTTTGTGTCGCTCGCCATTTCGAAGTGGATGGCCAAGTTCTCGACCGGCGCCCAGGTCATCACGCAACCGCGCAATCAGGTCGAGGCCTGGCTGCTCGACACGGTGGCGCGTCAGGCGCAGGCCGCTGGCATCAAGATGCCGGAAGTGGCGGTGTATGACTCGCCGGAGCTCAACGCGTTCGCCACCGGACCGAGCCGCAACAACGCCCTGGTGGCCGTGTCAACCGGGCTTCTGCACAACATGCGGCCCGACGAAGTGGAAGCGGTGTTGGCGCACGAAGTCAGCCACGTAGCAAACGGTGACATGGTGACGCTGACGCTGATCCAGGGCGTCGTGAACACCTTCGTCATGTTCATCGCGCGCATTGTCGGCAACGTGGTCGACAAGCTGGTGTTCAAGAACGAGGAAGGGCACGGCCCGGCGTTTTTTGTCACCACCATCGTCGCCGAGCTGGTGCTGGGCGTGCTGGCTTCGATCATCGTCATGTGGTTCTCGCGTCAGCGTGAATTCCGCGCAGATGCAGGTGCCGCAAAGCTGGTTGGCGCCACACCGATGATCAACGCGCTTGAACGCCTGAAGCTCAACGCCGAAGGCGGCGCCCTGCCGGACGGTGTGAAGGCGCTCGGCATCTCGGGTGGGCCGGCGTTCATGAAACTCTTCATGTCGCACCCGCCGCTTGATGAACGCATTGCCGCGCTGCGCGCCAGCCGCTAAGGAGATCCGCATGACCCCGATCCGTACCTATCCGGAAAACAGCCCGCAGGCCGTCGGCCGCATCGTCGCAATGATGATGGTCGCGGACGGCAGCCTCGCCGAGGCCGAACTGGCAGCACTCTCCGACCCGGAGCATCTCGCCAGCGTGGGCCTCGACGCCCACGGGCTACGCACGGTGCTGGCCGACCATCTGGTCGACGTGGCGCTGGCCAGCCCGAAACCGCACGAAGCACGGGTGAATGACCCGGCGATTCTCGACCAGGTGCTCGCACCGGTCACCGACCCCGCGCTGCGTCTGAAAGCGTGTGCGCTGGCGATCCACGCAAGCGGCGCAGACGAACAGATCGCGCCGGCGGAGCAGGCAGTGCTGCACTACATGCTCGATCAGTGGGGTTTGACGCTGGAACAGCTGCATGACTATCTGGCGCAGCACCTGAACTGAGCCATCACGACGACGCCCAAACGGGCGTCGTTTTTCTTTCAGGTGGTCGGCCGACTGACCGACAGCAGACGCAAGCCCACGCCAAGAAATGCCACCCCGGTGACTCGGTTCACCCATACGCGCCACATGCCAGAGCCGCTGATCCGCGCAGCGAGCCGGCCAGACGCCCACGCCATGCCACTGTTGTAGACGGTAGAGAGCCCGACGAAGATCGCGCCAAGGATCAGCAGCGCCGTGGTGGTGCCCGGCACCCCGGGGCGGATGAACTGCGGAAAGAAGGACACCATGAACAACACCACCTTGGGATTCAGCAGGTTGGTCAAGTAAGCGCGTAGCAGCAGTCCGCGACGAGAGACGCGCGGCGCCTCCACGCGTTGCGCAGGGGCTTCGCCTTTGTCGCGCAGCATCGTGATACCGAGCCAGACGAGATAGATCGCGCCCGCCACCTTGAGCGTGTTGAACGCCGTTTCAGACGCCAGCAATAGCGCCGACAGACCGAGCACCGCAAACAGCACATGCGTCGCGCAACCCAGCGAGATGCCCATCGCAGCCAGCAGTCCTGCGCGATGCCCGCGTGAGACGCTCTGCCCCACGATCAGCATCGTGTCGGGCCCCGGCGTGACGTTGAGCACCATCACCGCCAGCACGAAGAGCCAAGGATTCGAAATCGCCGCCATGCCTGCTCCCAATCTTTAAGCCGTTCTCCACGAAGCCAGCGCAGTCTAAACTAAGGTATGCGCCACACCCGCTCATACACGTTCCATATCGCCCTCGTCGCGCTGGGCTGCATGCTGGCGATACCACCGGCCCACGCCGCACCGCCGCTTCGAGTCGCGCAGCTCGAATCGCTGCGCTACCCGCTGGTTGAGGTGGACGCGCAGGGCAAGGTCAGCGGAGGCCTGCTCAAGACACTCGGTGATCGAATCGCCGAAAAGCTGGGGACCAGCGCACAGCACAGTCTGTGGTCGCGACGGCGCACCGAGGCGGCTGTGCTGGCGGGTGACGCCGACATTGCGTGCTATCTGAGCCCGATCTGGTCGGACGAAGCACGCGACGGCCTCTGGAGTATCCCGGTGCTGCCGCAGATCGAACGGGTTGTGGCGCTGCGTGGCAAACGCTTGCCAAGCCAAGCGCCGCAGGACTTCAAAGGCCTGCGAGTAGCGATCATGCTCGGCTACCACTATCCGGCCATTCAGGGTCTGTTCGATGCCAAGGCGGCGCAGCCGGTTGAGGAGACCCGCGTCGACAACCTGTTCCGCCTGCTCCTCACCGATCGCGCGGACGTGCTGATCACGTCGGAGGCGGAAATCGAAGGCCAGTTCCGCCAGTTCCCTGCGCAGCGGGAACGTTTCGAGGTCGGCAAACAAGCCTTTACGACCGTGGATACGCAGTGTCTCGTGTCACCCAAATCGCCCTGGTCGCTCACGCAGGTCAACGCTGCGCTGAAAGCCCTCGTGAGCAGCGGCGAGATCGGACGCCTGGCCGCGCGCTACGGCCTGAGCATGCGCTAGAGGTTCTCGCGATCGCCCCGCGTGGTCGGGCTCGAAACGACGAGGAACACGACCTCGCGATCGAAGGGATTGCGAAACTGATGCGGGACGCCCGGCGGAATCTCGATCCCCTGCCCCGCCGCAAGAACAAGCACCTCACCTGCGCGCCACATCTCCGCGCGGCCCTCAAGGATGTAGAAGAACTGACGCGCCAGCGCATGGCGATGCGTCTGCTCCGACTTGCCTGGCGGCACGCGCTCCTGGATCACGCTGAGTGCTGGGTCCTTGAGCAGATGCCAGCCGTCGCAGCCCTCGCCCCAGACGTAGTGTTCGGCATTCTCGGTGCTGACCACGCTCATGCGGCACCTCCCGCTTCACGATAGCGCTGCGGCGCATAGCGGCGTGCGAGGCGGCCACTTGCAGCGGCCAGGTCGATCGTGGTCACCAACAATCCTGGCCCCTCATGCCCCAAGTGGGCGACGCAGCGGCCCTCTGGCGAAATCACCGCGCTGCCGGACACCGAATAGCGCAGGCCGACGTTCACGCTGGCAAACCAGATGCTGTTTTCAGCCGCGCGGCATTGCATGGCCTTTTCGTAGATCGGCCCGTCTGGGGCACCCCACTCGCGCAGCACCTCGCCCGCGAAATCACTGCCACCGAAGTGGGGGTGCAGCACCAGCTGCGCACCGCGCGCCGCCGCCCAGCGCACTGTTTCCGGGTAGCGCCAGCCTTCGTGGCAGATGACGATCCCGAAACGCAGCCCACCCAGTTCGAACACTTGGCGCGTATCTCCCGGCGTGTAGGTGGCATCCTCATCCGGATCAAGCTGGTTCTTCGTCTGCGCCCCCACGACCTCGCCGTCTGGCCCGATCACCCACGCCAGAATGTGCAGCCCGCCTGCCTTGCTCGGCCACTCCATCGGCAGCACGACCGCGATGCGGTGCTGCCGGGCCAGCGCACGGGTCTGCTCCAGCGCCGCCGCGAGACCAGCCGCGTCATGCGCTTCGACGTCGAAATCCAGCCCGCGCATCCCCGGCACATAGGCCTCGGGGAAGCAGACCAGCGCTGCACCCGCTGTGGCCGCCTGGGCAACATAGTCGGCCACATGCCGCATGCCTTCGGCGATGGACCGAGCAAGTGGCGGCGCAGCAAGGGCAAGCGTAAAGGGGTTGGCAAGTGTGGTCACGGTGTTCGACCTATGAAGACGAAGTGCGCGAGGATACGTGATCAGCGCCTCAGGCTCGCAAGTGCCGCACGCTTGTCCCCGGTCAGGGACGCCGGCCGCCCCACGCCGCAGAATCGCGGCCTTTCCTTCCCCCCGGAAATCCCCCATGACCGCCCCCGAACATTTCATCCCGGGCAAGGACGCCTCACTCGAAGCGAGCATCGCGCGCCTGCAAGGCCTGCTCGCCGAGCGCGGCTTCCGGCTCGAAGAGCACGCCTGGCTCAACCCGGTCGCCGACTGCTGGTCGGTGCATCTGCGCGACGCCGATTGCCCGCTGCTCTACACCAACGGCAAGGGCGGTTCGCAGCTGGCAGCCCGCGCCAGCGCGCTTGGCGAATTTGTCGAGCGCGCAAGCTGCAATCACTTCTGGTCGCACTACCACCTTGGCGAGACGATCGCACAGCACGAGTTCGCCCACACGCCGCATGAGCGCTGGTTCCCGCTCGGTGAGGACGAAAGCTGGCCAAGCGGTTTGCTGGACGCCGCGTTGCAGGATTTCTACAACCCGGACGCCAGCGTGCCCGCCTCGCACCTTGTCGAGCACAACAGTGGCAACGCCGCTCGCGGCATCTGCGCGCTACCGCATGTACGCCAACGCGATGGCGAGACGCTGTGGATGCCGGTGAACCTGATCGGCAATCTCTACGTCAGCAACGGGCTCGCGGCCGGCAATTCCGCCGAAGAGGCGCGGACCCAGGCGCTGTCGGAGATCCTTGAGCGCCATGTGAAGTTCCGCGTGCTGCGCGAAGATCTCTGCCTGCCCGAAGTGCCGGCCGAGGTGCTGGAGCGCCATCCGCGCATCGCCGCCGGCGTGGCTGCACTGCGCGACGCCGGCTTCGGCATCCGCGTTCAGGATGCTTCGCTCGGCGGTGAATTCCCGGTGATGGCGGTGACGTTGTTGAACCCGGCAGACCACGGCTGCTACGCCAGCTTCGGCGCACACCCGCGCTTCGAGGTTGCGCTGGAACGTGCGCTCACCGAACTGCTGCAAGGGCGCGCGCTCGACGCACTCACGGGCTTTCCGCCGCCGGCCTTCGACGCCGACGAGGTCGCCGATCCGTCGAACATCGAAACGCATTTCGTTGATTCATCCGGCGTCGTCGGTTGGCGGCTGCTCGCAGGCACGCCGGACTTCGACTTTGCGGACTGGGATTTTGCCGGCAGCACAGCAGACGAATTCCGCCATCTGTGCGACACGATCCACGCCGCCGGGCACGACATCCTCATCGCGGACTTCGATCACCTGGGCGCGTACGCCTGCCGCATCGTCGTGCCGGGCATGTCAGAGATTTACCCGGTCGAAGATCTGGAATGGGAGAACAACAGCGTCGGCAACCTGCTGCGCCCGGCGCTGCAACGCTTGCCGGAGCTCGACGAGGCCGAGTGCGAAGCCTTGCGCGACGCGCTCGAAAGCCTTGATCTCGCCGACGAACGCCCGGTTGCCGCGTTGATCGGGCTCGCGCCCGACGTCGATTCGCCCTGGCGCACGCTTCGGGTCGGGGAGCTGAAGGCGCTGCTCGCACTGGCAGTTGGCGACACCGACGCCGCTGCGGAGGGCTGCGCATGGGTCAGCCAGTTCGGCCACCTGGACGCGGCTCGAGCGCGCGTTTACCGGGCGCTGGAGGCCGTGCTGCGTCTGCCTCCGGGTGACCGCTACGGGCCGGCGCTCGATGCGCTCTACGGCAGAGAAGCGCTGGCCACTGCCGAAGCGCTTGCGAGCGGGAAGCTGCGCTTCTTCGGCCTTGATGTGCTGGGACCCAACTTCGAAGCCAGCGCCACGCATCAGCGGCTGCTCGCTGCCTATCGAAAGGTGTGGCCAACGCTTCGCTGAGTGCAGCGTCAACCTTGGGCCCGGTTCGCCTTTGCGTGCCGGGCCTGAGCGAGCGGCCTACTTGCCTTCCGGCTTCGCTTCCGCCTTGGCTTCGCCCTTGGTACGCCGGTAGACGATCTCCTTCGTGCCACCGTCGCAGGAGCCGACGATCTTGCCGTCCTTGCCTTCGCCCTTCGCGACGATCTCGAGGCTGTAGTCCTTCACCCCCTTGCCCTCGATCTTTTCCGTGATCTGCCCTTTCAGGGTTTCACAGTCCATCTTGGCAAATGCGGGCGCAACAGCCAGCGCACATGCCAGGCCAAGCACGAGCTTCTTCATCGCCTTCCTCCCAGGATACGGCCAGTCGTGGCCGCGTCGGCCAGCGCGCGCGCAGCGCCGCGCATGGCAAGCGCCAGCGTAACGGGCGGCGGCAACAAGTGCAGCCCCCGACCTGGTGTCGCATCGTGACGAATACAACACCACCTGCGCCGCCGGCGTAGCTGCCGGCGTGCCGCATAATCGCGGTCCTGATCCGCCCTTGCCCGACCGCCGCACAGCCATGAACAAGACCTACGAAGTCCGCCCCGGCCAATCCGTCGAACTGCTGAAGGAACTCCATATCCTGACTCGCGACGGCAAGATGAACCAGGACAGCCGGCGCAAGCTCAAGCAGGTCTACCACCTGTATCACTTCATCGAACCGCTGCTGCAGGATGTACTCGGCAGCCATGCGGACGTGAACCTGGTGGACCACGGGGCGGGCAAGTCCTATCTCGGCTTCATCCTGTACGACCTGTTCTTCAAGGAAGCCGCACCGCAAGGCACCGTCTGGGGCATCGAAACGCGCGACGAACTGGTGACGCGTTCGCGCGAGCTGGCGGCGCAGTTGGGCTTTGGCGGCATGCATTTCCTCAACCTGTCCGTAGCAGATTCGATCACTTCGACCGCGCTGCCGGCGCGCATCGACGTCGTCACCGCGCTGCACGCCTGCAACACCGCCACTGATGACGCGATCCGCTTTGCCCTCGCCAAGCGTGCGCGCCATATCGTGCTGGTGCCCTGCTGCCAGGCCGAGGTGGCCGCGGTGCTGCGCAAAAACAAGGGGCGAGCGCTCAAGTCACCGCTGACCGAACTGTGGCGCCACCCGATCCACACGCGCGAATTTGGCAGCCAGGTCACCAATGTGTTGCGTTGCCTGCAACTGGAAGCGCATGGCTACCAGGTAAACGTGACCGAACTGGTAGGCTGGGAACACTCGATGAAGAACGAGCTGATCATCGCCAGCGACAAGAATCTGCCGCGCAATCGCCCAAGCGAACGCCTGCAGGAGATTCTGCAGACGCTGGGGCTGGAAGAGCTTGGCGAGCGCTTCTTCGTGCCCGCCGCCGCTGCTAAGTCGGCGTAGACAGGGGCCGCGACTCGCTGAGGAACTGGGTCGCGTCGCCCAGTTCGTCATGCGTGCGCGCCATGCGCAGGGCGCGCACGAACTTGAGCCAGACCGGATCCGGCTCGACAAGCTTGAACATCGCAATCGCATCGCTGCTGCGGCCATGCCGCAACACCCGCGCGCGCAACATGCAACGATCGGCCTCGCCGAGTTCGACGAAAGCCACCCCCTCGGCATCGAGCGGGATCGATTCCTCGCACTGCGCACGGAAGCCGGTGCGCGAGCATTCGATGACCCGCATCGGATACACGCGCGAGCGCTGCCCGTCGGGCTGGCGAACATGGAAACCGGCCGGGCACATTACCGAGAAGCGCTGGTGCTGACGCCGTTTGAGCTCGGTGCGGAATGAATCGTCCGGCAGCGGCGGCAGGTAGGCCTTGTACGCGGGCAAGTCGTAGATGCCGTGCAGCAGCACCTTTTCGCGCTGGCTGGCGCGGCGGAAAGCGTCGGTACGTTGATTGAAGAAGTAGTTGATCAGCTCCGGCGTCATCACCGGGTCGTTGGTGGTGAAGAAACGCTTGTCCGGAAACTGGAAGTGCTTGAGCTTGAGCTCTAGGAAGTAGCGATGCAGGTTCTTCGACGGTGGCTGGTGCGCGTAGGCACGCCGGTAGAGCTCCGGCATCTTCTTCAGATCGAGATGCGCGCCCACGGCAGGTGCGCCGTTGACGAAGTCGTAGTGGCTCACCGGGTTCTGCCGCAGGCGCCGGAAGCACAGCAAGCCCTCGTACATCGGAATATGGCGCGGGTTCACCGCAATCACCAGGTGGCGCGTATCGAAGTACTTCACCGCGTATTCGCGCATGAACTTCATCAGCGGGAACAGCACCAGACCGCCTCGCATGCGGAAGCGCTTATGCACGGCCAGCGCCGAAACTTCGGCGATATTGCCGCCTTCGGCACGGATCGCATCGATATCGAAAATCCGCTGAAGCGGGAAGCCAAGCGCGCTTTCGCGGATCAGCGAAATCGTGCCAACGACTTGATCGTCGTACTTCGCGAGCAGTGTGGTCGTCGTGGGCAGCGCGTGGTAGAGCGTGACACGCATGCCCGATTCGTCCGGCTGCATGAAGCCGGCGCCGACATAGGCCTCGTGCAGCAGCTTGAAGCAGGCCTCCAGCTCCTCCCGCGTCTCAGCGAGCTTGAAGACCAGATTGTCCGGCGGCGTCTCTTCGCATCGCACAGCGTTGCGCAACAAAGCATTGCGTGAGCTGCGCGGCAACAAGCCGGCGGCGAGCCTCATCGTTTTGCGTGCAAGGTTGCGAATACGTCGCTTCATCACCGATCCGCAGCGGGTGCCGAAGGTCCAAAGTTCGCTAGTGTAGGACCAATTCGGACAATTCCACTATCATTTCCGCCGACGAACCGCTAAATGTTCGACTCCGATCAAATTGGCCCGAATCCCGATACGGAGACCAAAACGTCGGTTCACAGGATCATTTTCCTATCAGCGCGAGCCCACAAACGCGAATCGTGTTGCCGCTCAAACCACCGCTGGCGGGCAAGGCGAGGAAGGTGATCAACTCCGCCACGTCGCGCGGCAAACCGCCCTGCGACAACGCATTGAGGCGTCGCCCGGCTTCGCGTGTCATCAGCGGAATCTTCGCGGTCATCGGCGTTTCGATGAAGCCCGGCGCCACTGCGTTGATCGTGATGCCACGTGGAGCAAGCCGCGGCGCCTGCGCTGCGACATAGCCGATCAGCGCCGCCTTGCTGGTTGCGTAATTGGTCTGTCCGAAGTTGCCCGCCACGCCGCTGACCGACGACAGGCACACGATGCGGCCGGCATCGTGCAAGACCTCGCCCGCCAGCAAGGCCGCATCGATGGCCGCTATCGCGGCGAAATTCACCGCCATCACGCCATCCCAAAGCTCGGGCTTCATGTTGGCAAGCGTCTTGTCGCGGGTGATGCCGGCGTTATGAACGACCACGTCAACGCCGCCCGTCTTGTCGCGCAGGAAGGCCGCCAGCGTGGCGGGCGCATCCGGCGTGGCAATATCGAGCACCAGCGGTAGTCCGCCGACCCGGGTTGCGGTTTCGTACAAGGCATCGCGTGCCGCAGCGACATCGATGCAGACCACGCGCGCGCCCTCCTCCGCCAAGCGCTGAGCGGTCGCCGCACCAATCCCGCGCGCTGCACCCGTGACCAGCGCGACCTTGCCGGCAAGCTGGCACGCGCCCGCTTCGGTCACAGCTGCGGGCGCCAGCCGGAACACCTGCCCGGACACGTAAGTACAGCGCGGCCCACCGCAGAAGCGCACCAGTCCGGCGAGTTGTGTCTCCACGCCAGGCGCCAGCCGCGCGAGGTTGGCCGTCGCACCGCGGCGCCCGATCTCCTTGCCGAGCGCGCGAACGAAACCTTCAATGCCGCGCGCAGCCGCTGCGGCCACCGGATCATCCAGCGCCGCCGGATCACGCGAGACCACCAGTACGCGCGCGTTGCGCGCAAGCCGCCGCAGCTTGGGCGCGAAGAACGCGTGCAATGCCGCCAAGTCCGCTGGGGTATGGCAGCCCGTAGCGTCGAACAGCAAGGTATCCGCGCTTTGACCCTCCGCGAGTTCGAGCGTGCAGCTTGCCCCAGCGCTTTCGGCTGCCTGCCGGAGCGCCGCCTGCGCGATGCCGCCGGGCGCCGCACCGCACACCACTACGCGCCCGGCCAAAGGCTGGGCGTCATAGCCTCCGGGCGCGCGTGCCAGACGCACCGGGGTCGGCAAACCCAGCCTGCGGATCAGGCCAGCGGTGCGGCGATCGTTGGCGAGGCGCAGCAGCAGGTCAGCCATGGATATCAGCGCTCCAGGATGGCGGTGACGCCCTGCCCGCCCGCCGCGCAGATCGAGATCAAGCCGCGCCCCGAACCCTTCTCGGCGAGCAGTTTCGCGAGCGTGGCGACAACACGGCCGCCGGTCGCGGCGAACGGATGGCCGGCCGCGATCGAGCTGCCCTTCACATTGAGGCGGCAGCGGTCGATGCTGCCAAGCGCGCCGGGCAAGCCCAGCTTCGTGCGGCAGAACTCGTCGCTCTCCCACGCGGCCAGGGTGCACAGCACCACCGCGGCGAAGGCTTCGTGAATCTCGTAGAAATCGAAGTCCTGCAGCGTCAGGCCAAGGCGCGCAAGCATGCGCGGAATGGCATAGGCCGGCGCCATCAGCAGGCCTTCGCGCTCATCAATGAAATCGACGGCCGCGACCTCACCGGTGACGAGGTAGGCAAGGATGGGCAGGCCTTTCTTCTGCGCCCATTCCTCGCTCGCCAGCAGCACGGCCGAGGCGCCGTCGGTCAGCGGGGACGCGTTCGCCGCGGTGATCGTGCCGCCGTTGCGATCGAAGGCCGGCGCCAGTTTGGCGAGCTTTTCGAGTGAGGAGTCGGGCCGCAGGTTGTTGTCGCGCTTGAGGCCGTGGTACGGCATCACCAGGTCGTCGAAGAAACCCTCGTCGTAGGCACGCGCAAGGTTCTGGTGACTGGCCAGCGCCAGCGCATCCTGCGCTTCGCGGCTAATGCCGTAGCGCTTTGCAGTGATTTCGGCGTGTTGCCCCATCGACTTGCCGGTGCGCGGCTCGGCGTTGGCTGGCAGTTCTGGCACGAGATGCTTCGGGTTGATCGCACGCATCAGGTGCTTGAGCTTGGCGCTGGTGGTTTTCGCCGCGTTGAGATCCATCAGCGCACGTTGCAGGCCACGGTTGACCGCCACCGGCGCGTCCGACGTGGTATCCACACCGCAGGCGATACCGGCGTCGATCTGTCCGAGCGCAATCTTGTTCGCGACGAGGATCGCCGCCTCCAGCCCGGTGCCACAGGCCTGTTGCACGTCGAAGGCCGGGGTATTCGGACTCAATCCGGAGGACAGCACGCATTCCCGCACCATGTTCCAGTCACGGGAATGCTTCATCACCGCACCACCGACAACTTCGCCGAGCAGTTCGCCCTGCAGATGGAGCTTCTCGACCAGGCCGCGCAGCGTGTCCGTCAGCATGGTCTTGTTGGTGAGCTGGGCGTAGGCAGTATTCGAGCGGGCGAACGGGATGCGGTTTGCACCCACGATCGCGACACGGCGCGGCAGCGCAGTCGGCATGGCGTAGTCCTTTCAAGGGCGGCGTGATGCGCACGCCAGGCGATATGGAACGCGGGCGACGGGCAGATGGCCGTCGCATTGGCCGGCACTGTACGCAGCCGTACGGAAGACGGTCAAGGCAGTGGTTTCCCTTGCGGCGGGCTCAGGGGCGTTCGCCGGTCGTTGTGCGCGCGGCGTCAGCCAGCGCGGCGTTGATCCTTTCCAGCAATGCGTCAGGCACGGCACGGGTGCAAAACAAATGGCGCGTTTCGCCGCCGGGCAGGTCCCGGAAATGCACAACCGTCACCGATGCAGGCGGCACACCAGCCTGCGCGATCAGGTAGTCGGCCTCCTCCTCGGCCGCCAACATCCAATCGGCACGCTCGGCCCTGATCATCTGCACCATCACCGGGGTTTCGACCGACACCATCTCCACCACAGGGGGTGTTTGCTGGATCAAGCGCGACACGCTCGAACCGTAGGTCAACCCGGTCTTGTAGAGCATGCGCAAGCGCCGGTTGCGCAGCAGTTCGGCAAAGCTGGCGCCATCCTGCAGCCCGAGGCCGGCTCGTGCGATTGCAACCATGCCGCGATCGCGATAGAGCGGCGCGGAGAGTTTTCCCACCAACTCACGTTGGGGGTTGCGGTAGAGACCCACCGCGCATGCATAGGTGTCGCCACGCTCGATCAGCGCGAACTGCCGCGCCAACGGCGTTGCTTCCCAGCGGAATGGAATACCGGCGCGGCGCAGGGCCGCGACAGCCGGTGTCGCGGTCAGGCCACTCACCTTGCCAGACGGGTCGGTCGAATTGAAGGGCGGCCGTTCGTTGAAATACAGCGTCAGGACATCGTCGGCGCACACATCAGCGGATAGCGCGAGGCCGCCGAACAGGGCCGTCAGGCCGAGCGAGCGGACTGTCATCCATTCAGCCATTGGCGCGAGTCCATGTCTGCCGATTCGCTCGACAACACGGGCCCCTGCTTAGCAGCAAATCGCGCGCACCCGACATATCCCTCCCGTGTCCCCAGCGTCCCGCCCATCGCAGTCGTCGCTGCAGAAGCAAGCCTGTAGCGGCCGGACTGCCGTTACAGCATTCCGGCTTAACGGCACCTCCAACGGCCGCTTTAACGTGCTCCGAGCCCCCAGCGTGGCAGACCGCACGCGCCCTGGGATGGGCGGCGGCTAGACTCGCCGCGTTTTCCTCGCCCACCAGAGAACCTCATGACTCCTGATTTCATCACCGCCACCGCCTTCAATCTGGGCATGAACCTGCTGCACGCCGTGCTGGGTCTGATCGCAGGGGTCGTTGGTCTGCGCTTCGTCGACAGCGTGCTGCTCAAGTCGCTCGACTTCGAGGAAGAACTCAAGAAGGGCAACATCGCGGTCGCGATCTTCGCCTCGACGATGCTGCTGTTCATTGCGGTGCTGCTCTCCTTCGGGTTGCGCGGATGACCACCGGCAAGCCGGGCGCCCACCGCCCGCTCCTGCTGCTAAGCGGCCTCGCCTGTGCGTTGGTTGCGATTGGCGCCTACGGCCGCAGCGATGTGCCGCTGGTCATCGAACCCGATTGGCGAATCGACTGGCACGCGGCAACTCAGCAAGGTAAGGCGTCTGCCGGCACCGATTCGGTGGTGCGGCTGAGCAACGGCAAACAGGTGCATGAGCAACAACTCGACCGCACCGTTGCGCGCCATCAGGGGCCGGATCGCTGGCTGCCCTACCACTTCAGTGTGGGCGGCGCCCCTGTCACCACCGTTGCACCAGGGACCGATCGGCACCATCACTTCGTCAATCACTTCCTCGAGGGCTTCGTGCCGATGCCGAAAGCGGAGCCTTGGGTGCCGCTGTACGTGATTGCGCATCGCAAGACCTATGTCGAGGATCCGCAACAGTACGGCGTGCGCGAGATGTGGCAGACCTCGCGCGAGTCGATGGGCAATCCTCGCGGCGACTGCGAAGACCACGCGATCGCCCTCGCTGACTGGCTGATCGGGCTCGGCAAGGACGCCCGCGTCGTGCTCGGCACGATGAATGGCGGCGGCCACGCCTGGGTGGTGGTTCGAGAAAACGAGCAGACCTGGCTGCTCGAAGCCACCCGCAAGCGGCGCACGCGGCATTGGTCCTACCCGCTCGCGAGCCTGCATCCGGAATACGTGCCACGTGAGATGTTCGACCGCGAACGCTGGTGGCAGAACACTGGCGGTGCAACCGTGGATTACACAGGCTCTCACTGGCTGCTTGGCGCACGCTTTGAGCGCCCGGCCCCGTCTGGCGCGAACCCCGCTTCAGGCAGCTAAGCGCCGACGCCGGAACGCCTCCGTTCCGCACCGAAATGGGGCGGGTGCCCATATTTCGCAGCGCACCGTGCGACAGTACCGGTTCTAGGGTTTTCCCTAGGCCTTGCCAAGGCATGCCGAACGGGTATTCTGACTGCGCCCTTAAAACTATTCCAAAGGCATAACCATGACCGAGGCAATGCAGGCCCAGGTGGAGACAAACTTCATCGAGGGCATCGACCATCTGCTGGCTCAGATGGAAGAAGTCGTTCAACCCACCCCCCACGCTGCCGACGGCGCACCGCAGGTGTTGCCCCCTGGCGCCACTCATCTGTCGCAACACCGCGTACGCGGCCGGATCAGCGGCTGGTGGCTGACCACCGAAGAACGCAATGTGCAAATGACCGACGCCGCTGGCGTGATCGGTGCGGTGCTGCGAAGCCACCGCGGCAGCACGACCCCCATCGTCGCCTACGATCCGCTGAGCAAACGCATCGAGACGGAATCGGGCAGCATCTACGAGCTGGGCATGCCCGACACCGCCTTCGCGGCGCGCGGTCGCCATGTGCTGCGCAAACTGGGGTTCTGACACAACGATACGCTACGCATTTCCCCGGAACGGCCGTTAACGCGGCAGAGCCCAGCGGGCTCCGCACAACGTTCCACAAAGGAGGGGAAATGAAGATCTTTCGCAACATCCTGATCGCAGGCCTGGTCGCCCTCACGGCCAATACCGCAGCGATTGCAGAGGAGAAGGCCAGTCGCGAGGAGGCAAAAGCCCTCGTCGACAAGGCGCTGGCCCACATCAAAAGTGCCGGACCGGACGCCGCCTTCACCGACTTCAGCACGCCTGGCAGCAAGCCTTGGCACGATCGCGACCTCTACCTCTTCGCGTACGACTTCACCGGCAAGAACATCGCCCACGGCGCGAACCCGAAGCTTCGCAACACCAACCTGATTGACCTGAAGACCGCTGACGGCAAGATGCTGATCCGCGACATGGTCGAAATGACCCGCAGCAAGGGCGAAGGCTGGATCGACTACGACTGGCCGCACCCGCAGACCAAGGCGCTTGAGAAGAAGAGCGCGTACGTGAAACGCATCCCCGGTATGGACGCCTTCATTGGTAGCGGCATCTACAACCTGGGCAAGTAAGGCCAAGACGGCGGCGCCGGCCGCGCCGCCGCAACTGCGGTAGAGTCCGGGTCTCGCCCGCACGCCACCGCTCTTGTGTCGCATCAGATTCCGTATCACCCACCGCCGCACTGCGGCCTCGACATCGTCTTCGCCGACGACACGATGATCGTGCTGAACAAGCCTGCGGGCCTGCTCTCGGTGCCGGGACGCGGCGACGCGATGCAGGACAGCCTGGCGAGCCGCGTGCAGGCAGCGTATCCGGAAGCCCTCATCGTGCATCGGCTGGATCTCGCCACTTCAGGCCTGATCGTGATGGCGCGCGGCGCCGCACACCACCGCACGCTAAGCCTAGCTTTCCAGGGGCGCGCGGTGGAAAAGCGCTACATCGCCGTCGTGGCCGGTGACCCCGACGCGGAAGCCGGTTCGGTCGACCTGCCCTTGATCTGCGACTGGCCAAATCGGCCGCGCCAGAAAGTGGACCACGCGCTTGGCAAGCCCTCACTGACCCGCTGGCGGGTGCTTGCGCGCGAAGGCGGCCGCTCGCGACTGGAGCTCGAACCGGTGACCGGACGATCTCACCAGTTGCGGGTTCATCTGGCCGAAATCGGTCACGCAATCCTCGGCGATCCGCTTTACGCCCTGCCCGCCGATCGCGACGCGGCGCCGCGCCTGTTGCTGCACGCCGCCGCGCTCAGCCTGCCGCACCCGACAAGCGGGGAGCGGCTCAACTTGCGCAGCGAGGCGCCCTTCTGATGCCAGACACCCCGCCGGACTTCAACCTCGTCGGTTGCGGGCGCCTGGGCCGCAGCATCACTCGGCTGCTGCACACACATGGGCTGGTGCGTGTTGCCCAACTGATTGACTGTGCCGAAGAACCCGCCCGTGCGACGCAAGCGTTCGTCGGCGCTGGCGAGCCCGTCGCTTTCAAATCGCTGCGCCCCGCCGCGATCACGCTGATCGCTACGCCGGACGACGCCATCGCGCAGGTCGCGGCAGCGCTCGCTTGCCAGATGCCGCCAGGCAGCATCGTGTTTCACTGCAGCGGCGCCTTGCCCAGCAGCGCACTCACGCCACTGCGTGAAGCCGGCTGCGCCATCGCAAGCCTGCACCCGTTGCGAAGCTTCGCCAGCCCGGACCAAGCCGTTGCAGACTTCGCGGGCACCGCCTGCGGCTGCGAGGGCGACGAAGCCGCGCTGGCCGTGCTCGGCCCGATGTTCGACGCCATCGGCGCACGGCGCTTTGCGATCGACCCCGCCGGAAAGTTGCTCTATCACGCCGGCGCCGTACTCGCCTGTAACCACCTTGTCGCGCTGATGGAGGCGGCGCTGCGCAGCATGGAAGCGGCCGGCGTGCCGCGCGACGCGGCGTGGCCTGCTTTACGTCCGTTGATCGAAGGCACCTTTGCGAACCTCGATCGCGTCGGGCCGCGTGCCGCCTTGACCGGCCCGGTTGCGCGCGACGACCGCGATACCGTGCTGGCGGAATGGGCCGCCACTGCGGCGGTCGACGCTCCGCTGGGCGACGTGTATCGGGCGCTGTCGCGCATGGCACTGACGCTCACGCCGCCCGGTGGCCGCCTCAGCCCGGACGACCTCGAAGCAGCTGCAGCAGACGATCGCCGAACAGGTTGATCGCCAGTCCGGTCATCACCAACGCAGCCGCCAGGAGTTTCCAGGCCGGCAACGTTTCGCCGGCGAGCAAGCTCGCCGCCCCCATGCCGAACACGGGAACCAACAGGGCACTGGGCGTGACCACCGCGGCCGGATGGCGCGCCAGCAGCCAGTTCCACACGCCGTAGCCAAACAGCGTATTGCCGACCGCCTGCCACAGCACCGCAGCCCACGCCACCCAGGAGGCCTCGGTCAAGGCTTGCGACATCAACGCCGGCCCCTCGACCGCAGCGCTCAGCGCAAACAGCGGCGGCACCGCGAACAGGCTGGACCACGCCATGAACGCGAGCACATCGACGCGGCCAACGCTGCGCGCGACGGTGTTGGCACCCGCCCAGCCGAGCGCCGCACCCAATACCAGCGCCAGCCCGGTGGCGGTTACCGCCGCCCCCGGCACGCCGGTGACATGCACCGCGATCACCGCGATGCCGGCCAGCGCGAGGGCGAGCGCAACGCCCTGCTCGCGCCGCAAGCGCTCGCCGCGTTGCCAACGCGCAAGGCCGATCGTGAAGAAGACCTGCGACTGGATTACCAGTGACGCCAAGCCCGGCGAAATGTCGTGCTGCATCGCGAGGAACAGCAGACCGAACTGCCCCACACCTAGCAGTACGCCAAAGGCTGCCAGCTTGCTCCACGGCACCGCGGGGCGCTTGAGCAGGAACACCAGCGGCACCGCAGAGAGCAGAAACCGCATCGCAGCAAACAGAAAGGGCGGCAACTCGTGCAGCCCGAGCTTGATCACGACGAAATTGGTGCCCCACACGAACACCACGGCAAGGGCGAGCAACAGGTGAGAGGCCGGCATCGGTTACACCGCAAAGAAGGTCGCCCACAGTCTAGGCGCCCGCATCGCGCCAAGAATGTCGGCGGTGTATCAGTCGCCGCCCGTGATCCGCGACAATGGCGATTTAGCCGCGTAAGCAGCCACCATGATCATCCCTGTCGATCTCGCCAAAGCCTACCGAATGCTCAACCACGGCCCGGTCACGCTCGTCAGCAGCGCGCACGGCGATCAGCGCAACGTGATGGCGGCGGCCTGGGCGATGCCGCTGGACTTCTCGCCGCCCAAGGTGGCCGTCGTGATCGACAAGCAGACCTTCACCCGAGGCCTCGTCGAAGCCTCTGGCGAGTTCGTGCTGAATATCCCTGCGCGCGGCATCGCTGCACAGGTGATTGCCGCGGGCGGCCACAGCGGGCGCGATGGCGACAAGTTCGACGCACTCGGTTTGGCCACGCTGCCATCCGCCGTGGTTGCAGCACCTCGCGTGGCCGGTTGCGTGGGCTGGCTTGAATGCCGCGTGATTCGCGAACCGCACAATGAGCAGGCTTATGACCTCTTCCTCGGCGAAGTCGTCGCCGCCTCGGCGGATGCGCGCGTATTCCGCGACGGCCACTGGCTGTTCGACGAGGCCACCGATCCGAACCTGCGCACGTTGCACTACGTGGCGGGCGGGCAGTTCTACGCTACCGGCGACTCGCTTCAGGTGGCCAGCGACTAAGGCGCGCCCGCTGCCCGCGCTGCGGCGGCGACGCAAGCAACATGGGCCGGATCGAGTTCGGCCAGCCCCCCTAGCCGGCCACCGTAATGCAGCCCGAAGGACCACGCGGCCGCGTCGGGCGCGCCGAGGTCGTAACCGATCGCCTGCAAGCCCAACGCCACATCGAAACCGGCAGCCGGCTCGGGATACGGCGCATCGCACCACAGGCCGAATCCGCGCTGAGCCATGTCACTCCAAGGGAACAGCGCGGAGGGGTCGACCTTGCGACCGGGGGCGACGTCCGCATGGCCAACAAAGGCCAGTGCAGTGAGTTGGTGACGTGCGCGCAGATCCGCCAGCAAGCGATACAGCGCCGCCATCAGTGCCTCGCCGTAGGGCTCGACGCCATCGTTGTCGAGTTCGATGCCGATCGATGCCGAGTTCACGTCGTTGATCGACCCCCAGCGTGAGCGACCGGCATGCCACGCACGCTCGCCCTCCTCCACCAGTTGCACGATGCGGCCCTCACGCGTGATGAGGTAGTGCGCACTCACCTCGGACAAGGGGTTCGTCAGCGTTCGCAGCGCCGGTAGCGCGCTGCCATTGGAGGTGTGGTGGATCACGACGAGGCTGACCCGCCGCGCGCCGTAATTGGGCGACGGGCGGACCTCGTCAGCCAGCGGGCCCGCCTTGAACGCGGGCGTGCAGGCAACAAGCGCCCCCGCGACAAGCGGTGCCGCAAGCCAGGTGCGCCAAGCGTGGATTCGATCAATGCACAGGTTCATCGGGCGAATGGTGCGACAAGCCAACGCCGCGGCCAAGTACGCGGCCAACGTCGAGGCGCACCAGGGGCTTGCGTTGGGTCAGTACCCCTGCATGGCAGCACGCCGATCCTAGGGGGCATTCGTCGCCACGACGCGCACGCCATCGGAGCCCCGCATGCCTCTCATCGAAACCGAATTCGCCGATTCGATCGGCACGCTGGTGATGAACCATGTCGAAAAGCGCAATGCGCTGAGCATGGAACTGATCGACGAAATGCTCGGCGCGATCGAGCACTTCAATGCCAGCGGCGCCCGCGTGATCATCTTGCGCGCGCCTGCGGGCTGCCGCGTCTGGTCAGCCGGGCACGACGTCAGCGAATTGCCGGACCGCGGGCGTGACCCGCTCGGCTGGGGCGATCCGCTGCGCGTGGTGATCCGCGCGATACAGGAATCGCCCGCGCCGGTGATCGCCCACATCGAAGGCTCGGTTTGGGGTGGCGGCTGCGAAGTCGCGCTCGCCTGCGACATCCTGGTCGCCACGACCGAAGCGAGTTTCGCGATTACCCCGGCCAAGCTTGGCGTGCCCTACAACCTTGGCGGCGTGCTGACGCTGATGAACATGGTGCCGCACCCGGTACTACGCGAGATGCTGTTCACCGCACGGCCGATCCCGGCGCGCCAGGCCTTCAACCTCGGCATGATCAACGCGATCTGCGACGCCGCCGAAATCGACGCCCGTGTCGCCGACATGGCCCGCGCTATCGCAGCGAATTCACCGCTGTCGATCGCCGCCATGAAGGAAGAAATCCGCCTGCTCGCCGGCGCCCACTCGATCTCGCCCGAACTCTTCGAACGGGTGCAGGCCCTGCGGCGTACCGTCTACGACAGCCACGACTACCAGGAGGGCCTGGACGCCTTCCGCGAAAAGCGCAAGCCGGTCTTTGTCGGCAAGTAGCGCGACGAACGCGGCACTGCCTCCCCGTGCGGTGGCGGATTGGTGCGCGCCAATCCGCCCGCTACCATGAGTGCTGAGCGGGCAGCGGTGTCCGCATGTTCGCGATCGGATGGGCGATGCCAGCGTCGGATGTGTGCCGGGAGTCGGTTGAAACCTTCAACAAGCTGGCGGACCGCTACGCGGCCAAGTACTTCGCGCTGACGCAGTACGACCGCTACTACGCGATGCTGGCGGATCGCATGCCCACGGGCGGCTCGGTCATCGATATCGCGTGCGGCCCGGGCAACGTCGCCGCCCATCTGAAGCGCGTGCGCCCGGATCTGTCGCTGGTCGGTATCGACATGGCGCCCAGGATGATCGACGAAGCCAGACGGCGTGTGCCTGACGTCGCATTCCACGTCGCTGACTGTCGCGAAATCACAGGCGTCGGTTGCGGATTCCACGGCGCAGCGTTCGCGTTTGGCCTGAGCTACCTGCCCGATGCGGACGCGCGCCGATTCTTTGCCGCGCTGCGCCGCGTGTTGGCTGACGATGCATTTCTGCTTCTAACCAGCGTGACCGGCCCGGAAGGCGCTGCGCGCTACGAGCAATCAAGCAGCGGCGACCGGGTCTTCATGTTCTATCGATCACCGGACGCCATTGTTGAGCTTGTCGAAAGCCACGGTTTCTCGGTCGAGTTCTGCGAACAGATGCCGAGTCCAAGCAATGCGAGCTTCGCGACCACCGATCTGGCTATCCTGGCGAAACGCGTCCCCGCGTCGGCCGCATCGACATCCGACGATGAGGCGGGCTAAAGGCGCGGCCTGCTCCGGTGCCGCTGCGGGCCTGGGCGGCCGACATCGAACTCGTGGCAAACGTGACTCCACCGAGGTCGTCATACAATCAGCAAACGCCAACACGCGGCCATGCACTTCGCGTTCGGCCAAACCACACGCGCCGCAAGCGTACGCAAAACGGCGCAGTCGCGCTGCCACTTCAAAGACTCGGACCCCCATGAACCGCAAACAACTCACCCGCGTCGCCATCGCCTATTCCTTGGCCGTTGCGAGCGCGCTGCTGATGCTTGCGCTGAACGTTGGCGGCATGCTCCCGGGCCTGATCCTGTGCGCCGTCGTGATCGGTGTGTTGCACCTGTGCTTCACTGCATTTGAGTTCAGCGACATCTTCGGCAACAGCGGCCGGCGCGAGGTGATACCGCCGGAGCCGGACTACGTCAGCAAGCGCTCGATGCCGGACTGACTGCCCGAAGCCCAACGCACCAGCGCGGGCATCATTGCCCGTTCTCACGCTGCGCCATCCGGGCTTCAACGGATCTCGAATAGCTTCTCGAAGTTGGCAATGTGGAGTACCTGGAGCACATGGCCGACAGCGCCGGATATCGCGACGCGTTTTCCGCGCTCAAGTGCGCGTGAGCGCGCGACCAACAACATCCCAAGCGCCGCGCTATCGATGTAGCTGACGTCGGCGAGATTAATGACAATCTCCGGCACCTCGGGCAGCAGCGCATTGCCCAGCGCCGCCGAAAACTCGCGATGCATCTGAAAAACGAAATTCCCCTTCAGGCAAATCGTCGCAGCGCCTTCTGAATTAACCATGATGCTGTTGCGGCATTAACTGCGCGCCCTCATTCTCATTTGCACGGGCAGACGAACGACATGTCCGTGCTGCATTTCCCCCTCGGTTTTATTTGCCTTTATCGGCACTCATGTTAGGCCGATTCGGATCGGCGAATACGGGCCAGGCCTGCGCGCGTTGTTACGCATTGCAAATTTCTTGACCCCTGCAAAGGCGCCCCGCCACGCCGGCGATTGATCATTGCCGCCATAACACCGCGCCAATCGAGCTCTTACGCGGCTTTCAGGCCAAAGCAGAGCGATTTGAATTGTCGCGATTAACCGCCTTAGGTAAATGGTTATTCGGTCGCACCGCAAATACCCACAGCAAAGAAGTGGGAATAGAGAGGCGGGCCGTTATTGCCCAGACAACCATTGCATGAGGGCATTTCCATGCGGCGAGCAACGGTCGCAAAAACGATTGCAATTGAGCGGCCATTAGCGCGGCCGGCCAGTCCGGCGATTGGATTTGGCTATTCGCCAACCCTTCTCAGGTATTCCCGATGGCCAAACGCTTCCCGCTTCATCCGAAACACCCCGAGCGCATCTGTTGGGGTTGCGACCACTACTGCCCGACGGACTCGTTGGGTTGCGGCAACGGGTCGGAGCGGACGCCTCATCCAATCGAATTCTTCGGCCCCGATTGGTACAAGGATGATCCGGAATTTTTCGCGGCAGCCGAACAGAGCGCCACGCCGGGCTGAAAAGCCGGTCGCCCGGTCAGCGTCAGGGCACAGGGGAAAGATGAATGTCGTCGGTGGAGGTTGCGCCGGCGGTCGAAGCGCGGATGTGGTCGATCAGGCTCGCGAGCCCGCCGCTGATGTACTTGTGGCGATGCCGCACCAGATAGAAGGCGCGACCGAGATCGAGGTTACGCACCTGCAGCGGGACCAGACTGCCACGGCGGAAGGCGTCGCGCAGCGCGAGCCGGGAAATACAGCCGAGCCCAAGGCCCGCCTCCACCGCGCGTTTGATCGCCTCGGTGTGCTCCAACTCCAGGCGCACCTTCAGGCGCTGGCGGTCCTCCCCAAACGCGTGCTCCACGGTGCCACGGGTGCCCGACCCAGGCTCGCGCAGAATCCAGTCCTGCGCCAGCACCTGGTCGCGGGTCAGGCTGCCCTTACCGGCCAGCGGGTGACTGGGTGCCGCGAAGACCACCAGCTCATCCCGCAACCACGGCTCGGCAATCACATCCGGATGCTGCAGATCGCCTTCGACCAGCCCCAGATCCAGTTCGAAGCGTGCCACCGAGGACACAATGGCGGTGGAGTTATGCACCGCCAACTGCACCCGCGACTCCGGATGCCGCTGCAGGAAGTCCGCCACGAACAACGTGGCAAGGTAATTGCCGATTGTCAGGCTCGCCCCCAAGCGCAGCGGCCCGACCGCGGTGTGCGCGCTGAGCGACTCTTCGAGCTCATGCGCGCGGTCGAGGATCTGCGTCGCGCGAGGCAGAAGCCACTGGCCGGTGTCGTTCAATCGCAAGCTCTTGCCAACGCGATCGAACAGCACCTGCGAGTAGGCGCGTTCGAGCTCGGCAAGTGCCGTGCTGGTCGCCGACTGCGAGAGCGCCAGCCGCTCCGCGGCGCGACTGGCGGAACCGGTCTGCGCGACCGCCACGAAGATCTCGAGTTGCCTCAGCGTGAATCTCATATCTATTTCTTAGATAAGCGTCGTCATCACAATCCGCTTCGTAGATTACCAGCTCTTGCCTAGAATGCCCCGCCAAACAGAAGGGTCATTCATGCGAATCATCGTTTCAATCAAGCGGGTGGTGGATCACAACGTCCAAGTGCGCCCGCGCAGCGACGGCAGCGATATCGACACCACCGGCGTTCGGATGGTCATCAACCCGTTCGACGAAAACGCGCTTGAAGAAGCGGTGCGGCTGCGCGAGCGCGGCATTGCGTCGGAAGTCGTCGTCGTGTCCTTCGGTGACGCAACCGTGCAGGAATCGCTGCGCCAGGCGATCGCGCTCGGCGCGAACCGCGCGATCTGGGGCCAGGCGCCGGCTGCGCTCGATCAGCTCGCGGTCGCCAAACTGCTGCGCCATGTCGCGCAGCGCGAAGAGGCCTCGCTGGTGATGCTGGGCAAGCAGGCGATCGACGAGGATGCCGGGCAAACCGCGCAGATGCTCGCCGCGCTGCTCGATTGGCCGCAGGCGGTTGCTGTGTCCGAACTCGCCGTCGATGGCGACACGCTGCACGTCACGCGCGAGGTGGACGGCGGCAGCGAATCGCTCGAAATCCGACTGCCCGCCGTGGTGTCGGCAGACCTGCGCCTCAACGCACCGCGCTTCGTGAAGCTGCCGGACCTGATGAAGGCCAAGCGCCAGACGATCGAGACGCTCGACTGCGCTGCGCTGGGCATCGACCTCACGCCGCGCGTGCAGCGTGCGCGCGTCGAAACCCCGCCGCCGCGCCCGGCTGGCCAGCGCGTCGGTTCGGTCGCCGAACTGATTGAGAAACTCCGCAACGATGCACAGGTGATCGCATGAGCGTCCTCGTCCTCGCCGATATCGCCGCCACCGGCGTCGCCCTCGCCACACGCCAGGCTGTTCGCGCCGCGCAGCACTGGGGCCTGCCGGTCGACCTGCTGGTGCTTGGCAGCACAGAGGCCGCCGCCCACGCGCAGATCGCCGGCGTGCGCCGCGTGCTGCATGCCGATGCGCCGCGGTTCGCGCAGCCGCAGGCAGAAGATGTCGCTCGCCTGCTGAATAGCCTCGCCGGCGACTACACGGTGATCCTCGCCGCGCACGGCAGCCTTGCCCGCAATGCGTTGCCGCGCGTCGCTGCGTTGCACGACGTCGGCATGATCAGCGAAGCGGTCGCCCTGCTCGGCCCGAACAGCTATCAGCGCCCGATCTACGCCGGCAACCTGCTCGCCACGGTCGATAACCGCCCCGGCCTGCAGATCCTGACGGTGCGGGCCTCGCGCTTCGAGGCCGCCGCGCAGGGCGGGCAGGCTGAATGTGTTGCGATCACCGCACCGGCCGCCGACGGCCGCAGTCGCGTCACCGGGCAGAAGACGGCCGGCGGTGAGCGGCCTGAACTGGGCAGCGCGCGCGTCGTGGTCTCCGGCGGGCGTTCGCTGGGCAGCGCCGAGCGCTTCCACGCCTGCCTCGCACCACTCGCCGACCGCCTCGGCGCTGCGATCGGCGCGACGCGGGCCGCCGTCGATTCCGGCTACGCGCCGAACGAATGGCAAGTCGGCCAGACCGGCACCGTCGTCGCGCCGGATCTCTACATTGCAGTGGGCCTTTCGGGCGCGCTGCAGCACACCGCGGGCATCAAGGATAGCCGGGTGATCGTTGCGATCAACCAGGACCCCGAAGCCCCGATCATGCAACTGGCGGACTACTCGCTGGTTGCCGACCTCTTCGATGCCGTACCGGAACTGGTGCGCCATCTGCACACGGAAGCCACCGCATGAGCAAGCTCGCCACCGAAACCGTGATCGACGTCCACCACTGGAACGACACGCTGTTCAGCTTCAAGACCACGCGCGACCCCGGCCTGCGCTTTGCCAACGGCCAGTTCGTGATGATCGGCCTGCAGGACGAAAACCGCCCGCTGCTGCGCGCCTACAGCATCGCCAGCGCCAACCACGAAGAGCACCTGGAGTTCTTCAGCATCAAGGTGCCGAACGGCCCGCTCACCTCGCGGCTGCAACACCTGAAGCCGGGCGACGAGATCCTCGTCAGCCGCAAGCCGACCGGCACGCTGATCATCGACGACCTGCTACCCGGCCGTAACCTCTTCCTGCTCAGCACCGGTACCGGACTCGCGCCCTTCCTCAGCATCATCAAGGACCCGGAAACCTACGAGCGCTTCGACAAGGTGGTGGTTACGCACGGCGTGCGCAGCGTCAGCGAACTTGCCTATGCCGAACAGATCCAGCGCGAGTTGCCGGAACACGAGTTCCTTGGCGACTACATTCGCGACCAGTTGCTGTACTACCCCACGGTGACGCGTGAGCCCTTCCGCAACCAGGGCCGCCTGACGACGCTGATCGAATCCGGCAAGCTGTGCGCCGACCTCGGCCTGCCGCAGATCGATCCGGCGCACGACCGCGCGATGCTGTGCGGCAGCCCGGCAATGCTCAAGGAGCTATCGGACATGCTCGACGCACGCGGTTTCAAGGTCTCGCCGAATATCGGCACGCCGGGCGACTACGTGATCGAGCGCGCCTTCGTCGAGAAGTAAGCCGGCCCGCGCGCCGGGCCAACGCTCACGCGTTGCCCGGCCCCTGGAAGCCACCGCGGCGGAAGGTGAGCACCAGCGTATCGCGGTGGCCGCCTTGGGCCAGCGGTTGAATCGGCGTCGATTCGTGGATCACCCGTGCGTCATCCAGCAGCAGGGTCGTCCACGGCTCGGTCATCGTGAAGCGCATGCCCTGCGGGCCATCGGCCTCGAACACGCGCGTTTCGCCGCCCTTGATGCCCTCACGCCCGACCAGCAGTACTGCCACGTAATCGACGCCGTCGCGGTGCGCGCCCTCGGGCGTCGGGCGGCCGATGCCGTCGGTGGTGTCGATGCGGAACTGGTGCGCCTCGATGAACCATTGCGGCACGCCCGCAAAGCGCCCCAGCCACTGCCCCAGACCGCACAGCAAGGCCTGCCAATCCGGCGATGCGAGCGTCGCGGTCTCGACGGGTTCGAACCAGCGCTCCAAACCGCCGTGCAACGCGTTGTAGGCCACCGGCTGCCAGTGCGCGCGGTGCGGGGTTTGCGTCAGCTCGCCGCTTGCAATGTCGAGCACGAAGCAGGCGTGGCGGCGAAAGCGATAACGGCCGCCGTCGCGCAGGAAGGTATCGGGCGGCAGGTTGTTCCAGCCGGGCTGAAGCGCGGCAAGACCGGCCGCAGTCGCGCCACTCAAAGCGGTCAAACCGGCCGCATCCAGCGCAACAAAGCCTTGCGTGCGGAGCGCGGCATCGAGCTGCTCAGGCGCCGTGATGGGCGGAGGTAGTGGCTTCATCGCGCTCAGTGAGAATCAGAAAGGGCCGCCAGTCTAGCCGGCGACCGGGTCGCCTCGGAAACGCCGGCCACCTTGCGCGGCCAGATACGCGCGCCACGCCTCGTAGCCCCCGCTGAGTGGGCGAACATTGCGATAGCCGAGCGCCTGAATTTCCTTGGCGGCATAGACGGCACCGGCGTCTTCCGGACAGGCACACAGCGTGACGACCAGCGCATCGAGTGGCCAGCCCTGCACCGCACGGTCAAGCGCCTCGTAGTCAGCCACGGTGAAACCGTCGAGCTCGCCCCCTTCGGCACGCAGCGTGGCGCCGCGCAGGTCGATCAGGCGCACGGGCTGCCCGGCGGCAAGGGCTTCGCCCAGCGCTTTCGGCGATATGTGCGGCATGCGCGCCATCTGCTCGAAACGCTGCCGCAGCCAGAACTTCCACGCAAACCACAAAGCCACCACAGCGAGCAGGATCAAAAGCGCATTCACGCCGTAGCGCAAGGCAAGCTCAATCAGCAGCGCGATCTCGTCGCGCAGCAGCGAGCCAGCCGCCAGAGCGAGCCCAGCCCACAAGGCAGCTCCGATCGCTGCAGCGGACAGGAAGGCGGGGAGCGGCATGCGCAATGCGCCGGCAATCGGCGGCGCGACGGTCGAGAACCCGGGCACGAACTTGGCGATCACGAGCGACCAAAGCCCCCAACGCAGGAAGCGGCTTTCCGTCTGGCTGACGCAGGAGGCCGGATTGATCGACAGGCGGCACAGGCCATTGAGCACGCGGTAGCCAAACGCGCGGCCGGCGAAGTACCAGACCGCATCGGCCAGCACCGACGCGAGCACCGCGGCCACGAGCATCCAGGCCAGCGCCGGCGCGCCGAAAGCCAGGCTGCCCGCGGCGATCAGCGTCGGCACCGCCGGCACCGGCAGGCCCAGCTGTTGCAGCAGCACATTGATGAAGACCAGCAGCGCGCCATCCTGCTGCAAGGCGCGTGCGATATCGGCGTTATCCATCTGACAATGATCGGGGCGCCAGCCCCGAATTTCCAGTACGGCGCTGCATCGGTGGCGACACGCTCAGCGCGGCGTTGCGTGGTAGTCGGCCCATGGGGTCTCGCCGCGCGCGCCGAACTTGCGGGTGTACATCTCGTGGTCGGCAAAACGCATCAGCGACTCGGCCTCGTCGCCGTCGTCCGGGAAGATCGCCATGCCGACCGCACCACCCAACGCCTGCTCGCCAAGCGGTGTGGGGTCCACGCTGCGCAGCGGCTGGGCCAGCACATGCTCGATATGCGCGCGCACCCGTTCGGCTTGTTCCCGGCTCTCGACGCGGTCGAGCAGCACGACGAACTCATCGCCGGCATAGCGCGCCACAAAGTCGCTCGCGCGCACCGCCTCGCGCAGGCGCTCGGCGATTTCGGTGAGCACCTTGTCGCCCGCGTCGTGGCCGAGGCGGTCATTCACCTGCTTGAAGTGGTTCAGATCGACGAACAGCACCGCAAACGGGCCGATGTCCGCGGCACGGCGGTGCCGGCCGACGCGGCCATCCAGCCGCCGCATGAAGGCTTCACGGTTGGCGAGGCCCGTCAGACGGTCGGTACGCAGCCGTTCCTGCATGGTTTCGAACGTGCGTGCGAGCTGCCCGATCTCATCGTTTCGATGCACGTCGACCGGCGATTCGAGATCGCCGTCACCGATCGCGCGCGCCGACTTCGACAGCCGACGCAGATCACCGGTCACCCAACCGAGAATGCGCAGGCCCAGCACTACCGCCAGGAGCGCCGCAATGCCGCCCACCAAGCCGGTGCGCACCACGTTTGCGGTGACCCCCTGCATGAAGTCGCTGGCGGGAACCGCCACCACGGTGATCCATTCGAGGCCGGCGTCGTCCTTCACACGATCGAAGGCCGCGTGGATCGTCTGCCCACCGGGGCCGGTGAAAGTACGCGTCTGCGGCAGTTGCGCCTGCTTGAGCGATGCGAGCGTATCGCGCACCTCGGAGTAGGTTGCCGCCAAGAGTGGATGGCCGCTGTCCGCCGCGGCAAGGCGCTTGTTGCTGCCGTCCGGCTGGCGGGCGATGTTGGCGCTCGCCGACGAGGCGATCAGATCGCCGTTCGGCTCGACGATGAAGGCGATACCGTTCTTCGAGAGCGCCAGCGTCGATACGAAATCGTTGAGCCCCTTCAGCGAAATATCCGTCGCGACGACGCCCTCGAACTCGCCCGCCGCGTTGAGTACACGCCTCGCACGGGTGGCGACGAGGCCGCCGTGGCGGTAATCGATGTACACCGCGGTCCAGGTATGCAGCTTCGCGCTCTCGCCGGCCTTGTACCAGGGGCGAACGCGCGGGTCGTAGACCTTGGTCTCGCGTGAGGCTTCGTGCAACTCACCGTTGATGCCCTGGAAGTTGAAGAAGGTGCGCGGCTCGTCGCCCTTGAGCTTGAGCCGCAGTTCGCCATCGTCCAGCGAATTGCGCCAGAGGCCGATGAACTGACCGGCACGGTTGCCGTAGTAGGCGTAGTTGTTCGGATCAATGTGCAGCGACGTTGCGATCCACAGTCGGGTGCGCAGGTTGGCCAGATCGCTGCCGATCGACGCGGGCGCCGGCATTCCGTTCGGGAACACCGCTTCGAGCACCGCGCCCGATCCCACCACATGACGATCCACCGCCTGCCCGATGCGGCCGACCGTTTCGATCAGCAGGTGATCGGACACGGTGGCCACGGCCCGGCTGCCGGCCACGTACGACAGCGCACCGATCACGATCGCCAGCAACAGCACCAGCGCCACGTAGGGCACGATCAGGACTTGGCGCAGCGAGAGCGCCGAACGGGCGGGTTGACTCATGGTGGATGCTTCAGGTCGCGGGCAGACCGGCATTGTCCCAGCATCGCGGGGTTTTGCGCAGCGTCACCATGGGGTTTTGACGACAACTCATGCGCTGGCGACCAAAGCAGCCGTGATTTCCTCATAGAACAAGGTGCGCAGCCAGCTATGGGCTGCATCGTGGTGCAAACGCTCGTGCCACAGCAAGGCGTAGCGTACCTGCGGCAACGCGAGCGGGATCTCGCGCTCGACCAGCCCGACCGGCCCGGCGTAAAGGCGCGCGAGGGTACGCGGCACGTTCACCAGCATGTCGGTGCGCGCTGCCATCGCCAGCGCGGCCATGAAGTTCGCGACCCGCACCGCAACCCGGCGCTCTCGCCCGATTCGCTCCAGCGCCAGATCAACCACGCCGCGCGGATCAACGCCCCCCATGTGGATCAGGATCTGCGGAATGCGCAGGAAGGCTTCCAGATCAAGCGGCTGCGCCAAGGCCGGGTGGCCCGTACGCAGCAGCGTCACGAAATGGTCGTCACCCAACCCGCGTCCGTGGATGCCCGCGGGGGCTTGCGCCACGGAACTCAGCGCCAGTTGCACCGACCCGGCCTCGAGCTCGCGAAACCCCTGATCGTCGCGCCATACGTCCACCGCGATGTCCAGATACGGCGCTTCCCGGTGCAATCGCGCCAGCACCCGCGGCAGCATCGAATTGGCGCCGTAATCCGTCGTACTGATACGCCAGACGCCGCGGCTACTGGCAGGGTCGAACCGCGGCGGCGCGATCAGCCCCGCAACATCGGCCAGCGTCGCATCAAGGCGCTCGCGCAGCGCTTCCGCCCGCGGGGTTGGGCGCAACCCGGCCGGCGTGCGCACAAAGAGCGGGTCGTCGAACAGCACGCGCAGACGGCCCAGCGTGCGACTCATCGCCGGCTGCGTAACCCCCAGGCGCTCGGCCGCGCGGGTCACATGCGCTTCCTGCAACAGCGTTTGCAGTGAAACGAGCAAGTTGAGATCGATTCGGCTCAGATCCGCCATACAAGACCATTACCCACAGTCATTTACTTCATTCTAGCCATGCATTGGATTGATGGCGGTCCGCCCGATAGAGTGGCTGTTCCGGCGTCGAGTGCTGCCTGATCGCAGCGCCCAACGCCATGCCGCTCATGCCTGCGCCAACAGGAATACCCCGCGCCGGTAGCCGAGTCCTGATCACTGATGCCCTGACGACCCCGCGGCCGACCGCGAGGGTTTGGAGACGACCCATGTTCCTTGAATCGACCCGCGAAGTCCGCCTTGCCTCCCGCCCGGCCGGCATGCCCACCGCCGCCAATTTCGAAATCGCCACCACGCCGGTGCCGCCGCTGAAGGCTGGCGAGGTGCTAGTGAAGAATCTCTGGATGTCGGTCGACCCCTACATGCGTGGTCGCATGGTCGATCGCGAGAGCTACGTGCCGCCCTTCCAGGTCGGCAAGGCGCTGGAGGGCGGCGCCGTCGGCGAGGTGGTGGAATCGAGCAGCCCGAAATTCAAGGTGGGCGACATCGTGCTGAGCTCGTTCGGTTGGCGCGAGCACTTCGTTGCCGCCGATACGCAAGTGCATCGCGTCGACACGCGCCTGGCGCCGCCGCAGGCGTGGCTCGGCGTCATCGGCATGACCGGCATGACCGCCTGGACTGGCCTCACCCGCATCGCCCACATCCAGGCCGGCGAGACAGTGTTCGTATCGGCCGCATCGGGTGCTGTAGGCGCTATCGCGGTACAGATCGCAAAACTCCACGGTTGCCGCGTCGTTGCCAGCGTCGGCAGCGACGAGAAAGCCAACTGGGTGCGCGAACTGGGGGCCGACGCGGTGATCAACTACCGCACCGCGGGTGATCTCACGGCCGCGCTCAAGGCCGCTGCGCCGGAAGGCATCGATGTGTACTTCGAGAACGTTGGCGGCGCGCATCTTGAAGCTGCACTCAATGCGCTCAAGCCCAACGGCCGCGTTGCGGTGTGCGGCATGATCGAGCAGTACAACGCAACCGAAGCGCCGAAAGGCCCCTCCAACCTCGCGCAAGTGATCATGAAACGGCTGCGGCTGGAAGGTTTCATCGTTTCGGACCACTGGGATCACTACCCGCAGTTTGTCGGCGAGATGGCCACCTGGCTGGCGGCCGGCAAGATCCAGACGCGCGAGACGGTGCGCGAAGGGCTGGAGGCCGCGCCGGAGGCCTTCATTGGTCTCTTCCGTGGTGAGAACACCGGCAAAATGCTCGTCAAACTCGCCTGAGGACAAGGCCGCACACATGCTCCTGACGCCCTTCTCTGCCTTGCTGGAAAGCCGCCGACACCTCGGTAACACGGTGTTCTACGACCTGCCGGAAGACTGGTTGCAGGGCCGCACCGCCTTTGGTGGTGTCAGCGCCGCGCTGGCGGTGCAGGCAATGCGCGATGTGGCCGGAGCCGATCGGCCGCTACGCGGCCTGCAGACCAGCTTCATCGGGCCTGTGCCGGCCGGCAAGCTGCGCGTAGAGGTCCGGGTGGTGCGTGAGGGGCGTGCAATGCGGCAAGTGGAAGCCGCAGTGAAGGTGGGCGAGGAGACCGCATGTCTGCTGCTTGGCAGCTTCGGCCTGGCGCGCGAGTCGGTGATCCCGGCTTTCGCGCCGGCGCAAGCGGCGGCCCCTGCCGTCGACACGCTGCGCGCCACGCCCTACCTGCCGGGCATCTCGCCCGCCTTCACCCAGCATGTGGAATTCCGCTGGGCCGCGGGCGACCACCCATTCAGCGGCGGCACGGCGCGCGACATGCAGGTGTACATGCGGCTGCGCGACGAAGCGATCGACCATGAACTGCTCTGCGTGCTGCTCGGCGACGCTGCACCACCGGTCGCCTTCGGTCATTTCGATCGCCCAACCCCGGGCAGTTCGGTGACCTGGGCACTTGAACTGCTGCCCTGCATGCCAGCCCCCTCACCCGACGCCTGGTGGCGCCACGACACCGAAATGTTTGCCTTCAGCGCCGGCTACTCCCATGAGCGCGCCGCGCTGTGGACACCACAGGGCGAACTCGCCGCGGTGGGCTACCAGATCGTGGCGGTATTTGGCTGAACGCACGAGCCTTTGCACCGACAAGCTTCGATACAAAGCACGCCGACAAGCGGCAATGCGTTCCGGATAATGCGGCGGCCCGCCCTCACCGGAACGCCCTGCCATGAACCTGCGTCGTATCCTGGCCTTCGCGCCGCTACTCGCCCTGCTTGCTGCACCGATATGCGCCCACGCGGCGGGCAGCGGCTTCGATGCAGAACAAGCCACGCGTGCCTGGCTCGACACGATTCCACCTGAAGCCCGGGCACGCTCCAACGCTTACTACGAGGGCGGCTACTGGCTGCAACTCGCAGACCTGATGTACGGGCTGGTGCTTGCATGGCTGTTCTTGCGCGGCGGGCTATCGGCCAGACTGCGCAACCTATCCGAGCGCCTGACGCGCCGCACGGCGCTGCAAAACATGGCGTATGCCGTGCAGTATCTCGTCCTCGCCGCGCTGCTGACGCTGCCGCTGAACTGGTACGAAGGCTACTGGCGCGAACACGCCTACGGCATGTCGAACCAGGGCGCACTCGATTGGGCATTCGACCAGCTCAAAGGGCTGCTGGTGTCGATCCTCTTCCTGGCGCCGGCGGTGGCCGCAATCTGGGCCGCAATCCGACGTGCGCCGAAAACCTGGTGGCTGTGGGGTTCTGGCATTGCGACGGTGTTCCTGATGATCGGCATCGTGATCGGGCCGGTCTTCATCGCGCCCCTGTTCAACGATTACAAGCCGCTGGCAGCCGGCCCGATCCGCGACGACATCCTCTCGCTGGCACGCGCCAACCAAGTGCCGGCCACCGAGGTGTACGAGTTCGATGCGTCGCGCCAGACCAAGCGCATCAGCGCCAATGTCAGCGGCTTTCTCGGTACCGAGCGAATTTCGCTCAACGACAACCTGCTCAAGCGCACCAGCCCGGCCGAGATCCGCGCGGTGATGGGGCATGAGATCGGGCACTACGCGCTGAACCACATCTACAAACACCTGCTCGCCTTCACGGTACTGACGGTAATCGGCTTTGCGCTGGCCCGCTGGATGATGGATCGCTTGATCGCCCGCTTCGGTACCGCGTGGGGGCTGCGCGGCATCGGCGACGTCGCGGCACTGCCGCTGCTGTTTGCGGTGTTCTCGGTACTGGGATTCGTCGGCACGCCGATCAACAACACAATCATCCGCACCGCCGAGTTCGAAGCCGACCTGTATGGCCTGAATGCCGCGCGCGAGCCTGACGGCTTCGCACAAGTCGCGGTGCAGCTTGCCGAATATCGCAAGATGGAGCCGGCGGCATGGGAGGAATTCATCTTCTACGACCACCCGAGTGGCCGCACCCGCATCCGTACCGCGATGCAATGGAAGGCCGAACACCTGAACGACACGCAGCGCACGCAATGACCTTGCGCCGCACCGCATTGCCGAGGCGGGGCGGCTCAGCCAGAATCCAGCTTTCGTCCTAGTCGCCCACGCATGCCGCAAACCTTTCGCTCCCTTACGCTTGCGGCGCTGCTCGTTGCCCTCGCCCCGCCCAGCCCTGCCGCAGACGCGCCCGAGGGCACGCCTGCTACGCTGGTCGAGCAGGCGCGCGCCAATGTGCGTCTGGACCCGGAAGCCAGCCGACGCTATGCCGACGCCGCGCTGGAAGCCCTCAAACGGGCGCCGGACGCCGACCTGGAAGTCGCCGCTCGGCTGGTGCTCTGTGATTACCAGGGTGAGCGCAGTCCGCAGGCCGCCCAGTCCGAAATCGACGCCGCGAACGCCTTGCTGCCGAAGGTGCGGCGGCGCGGCCTGCGCGCCGGCGTGCTGGCCTGCGAGGGCCAGTTGCTTGAGCTGGCAAACAAGACCCACGAGGCGCTGGCGAAATACGACGAAGCCGCTCAATTCGCCGAGGGCGCGCAGGACGCCGAAATGCTCGCCGACGCGCTGTACCAGCGCGGCTACATCCGCGCCCTGCTCGGCCAGTACGCCGAAGGCCTGGTCGACCAGCGCCGGGCGCTTGCCCTCTACGAAAAGCTCCACCTGCGTTCGCGCGCCCGCACCGCGGTCAATGGCATCGCGATCCTGTACAACCGGATGGGCGACTACGCACAAGCCAAGCACTACTACCTGCAGTCGCTCAAGGGGCACATCGCCGAAGGCGCACGCCGCGAACAGGCGGTGACGCTGCACAACCTCGGTCGCGCGCACGAGAATCTGGGCGAATGGAGCGAAGCACGGCAGGCTTTCGAACAGTCCCTCGCCATCCACAATGAGCTGGGCTACCCGCGGGGTGCCGCCTACGCGCACCGCGGGCTTGCAAGCGTGTGCAATGCGCTGGGTGACGCGCGCTGTGCCGACGCCGAATTGAACAAGGCCGAAGCCGACGCCAAGGCCGCTCCCGATGCGCGGCTGCGTGCGCAGATCCAGTTACAGCGCGGCATCACCTTGCGCCTGCAGAAACGCTACCCCGAGAGCATCGCGGTGCTGCTCGTCGCCGCCGAAACCTTCGCAAGCGGCGACTCGCTCGCCGAGTTGCGCGACACCTACCGTGCGCTGGCCGCCAGCTACGCGGAATCGAGCGATTGGCGCGCCGCTTACGAGCGCCTGGTGGAATTCAAGAACACGTCCGACACGCTGCTGCTGCGTCAGCTCGACCAACGTTTCGCCACCCTGAAGGTGGAGTTCGACACCGCCTCCAAGGATCAGGAAAACGCGCTGCTGACGCGCGAAAAGGCGGTCGCCGAACGTGCCCTGGCGCAGGAGCGCACGGTTGGCCGCCTGCAGGCCGCGGTGATCGCGCTGGCCACCGTGCTGACGCTGATCCTCGCCACCTTGCTGCTACGCCATCGCCGCACCAGCCGCCACATGGAAGCGCTCGCGCACACCGACGAGCTGACCGGCCTGCCCAATCGACGCGACATCCTGAACCGCCTCGGCACGCTGCTACGCGCCGCCGAGCCGCAGCCCTGCGCGGTGCTGATCGCCGACCTCGATCACTTCAAGCCGATCAACGACCAGTATGGCCACCTGATCGGCGACGAGATCCTCAAGGTCGTCGCACAAGCCCTCAACGCGACCGTGCGCGCGCCCGCCTGCGTCGGCCGTATCGGTGGGGAAGAATTCCTGATCCTGCTGCCCGACACGGCGCTCAGCGACGCCATCATCGTCGCCGAACGGTTGCGCGAGCAGATCATGGCGATCGATGCCACCCGCTGGTTCGCCGATCGCCCGATCACCGCGAGCTTCGGCCTTACCACGGCGGTCGCGGGCGACACGGTCAGCACGATGCTCCGACGCGCCGACGAAGCGCTCTACGAAGCGAAGGACGCCGGCCGTAACCGGGTGACCGCGCACTGCGCGTGACCACCGCAGGCGGCAGCCGCATAATCCGCGCGATCGACACTGCGGGAGCGGACTGTGAACCTCGAGAAAGTGGTCTTCGGTTTCTTCATCGTGCTGGCTGCGACGATGAACTTCGGCTTCTTCATCGGTGACATCGATAATCCGGTACACCACGATGTGTTCGAGCTCTTCGTGGCGATCGTCGTGAATCTGATTGCGACGGTTCTGAAATTCGGTGACCGCACACAGATCGGCGCCATCCATCTCGCAACAAGCCTCGTCGCCGATCTGCAGCTGATCGCGGCAGCCATCTACTGGGCCTACTCGGTGCACGTCTCCGGCGTCGGCATGACGCCCGGCGTTACCGCCAGCGTCGTATCGCTGGCAGCCGGCGCGATGCTCGCCAATGTGGTGTCGGTCGTAATCCTGATTGCCGAAACGGTGATGATGCGTCGCTGAGCGGCGACCCGCGATGGACAGCGTCATCTTCCTGATGCTGCGGCGCATGCGTGCGCCGCTGATCGTGCTGATCGCGATCTACGCGATCTCGATGCTCGGTCTCGCGCTGATCCCCGGCGCGGACGCAAACGGCCGGCCAGCGCCGCCGATGAGCTTTTTCCACGCCTTCTACTTCGTCAGCTACACCGCCACCACCATCGGCTTTGGCGAAATCCCCAACGCGTTTTCCGACGCGCAGCGGATGTGGACCGTGCTGTGCATCTACCTCACGGTGGTCGGCTGGACCTACTCGATCGTCACCCTGCTCGGGCTGCTGCAGGACAAGGGCTTCCAGGCCGCATTCGCGAAGATCCGCTTCGCCCGCTCGGTGCGGCGCCTCGGCGAGCCGTTCTACCTGATCTGCGGTTGCGGTGAGACTGGCACCTTGATCGGCAGCGCCCTGGACCGCATCGGCACCCGCTTCGTGGTACTGGAGCTCTCGGAGCATCGTGTGCAGGAGCTCGACTTGCTTGAATGGCGTGCCGACGCCCCCGCACTCGCGGGTGACGCGCGGGAGCCTGAACTACTCAAGCTGGCCGGCCTGCTGCATCCAAAGTGTCGCGGCGTGCTAGCGGTGACCAGCAACGAGGAGGCCAACCTCGCCGTCGCCATCGCCGTACGCCTGCTAAGGCCCGATGTGCCGGTGCTCGCTCGCGCGCGCTCCGATTCCGTCAACGCGAACATGGCCTCGTTCGGCACCGACCACATCATCAATCCGTTCCGCCGCTTCGCCGATCAGCTTGCGCTGGCGGTGCGCGCGCCCGATGTGTTCCGCCTTGAACAACTGCTCACCGGCATTCCGGACGAACCTGCGCCAGAGCCGCACCGCCCACCGCGCGGTGACTGGATCGTGTGCGGCTATGGCCGCTTTGGGCACGCCATCGTGGCGGCGCTCGACAGCGAGGCACAGCCAGTCACCCTGATCACGCCAGAGCCGCTGACGCTGCCGGATCGGCGTTGCATCACCGGGGTCGGTACCGAGGCCGAACCGCTGGTGGCGGCCGGCGTGCGCACGGCGGTGGGTATCGTCGCCGGCACCGACAACGACGTGAACAACCTCTCCATCGCCGTCACGGCGCGCGAACTCAACCCGTCGATCTTCGTCGTGATGCGACAGAACCATGCGTCCAACAGTGCCCTGTTCGACGCCTTCGTCGGCGACTTCGCACTGGTGCCCAGCCGCCTGATCGCCCAGGAATGCATTGCCACGCTCACGACACCGCTGCTGTCGGAATTCCTCGGCCGAGTGCGCCTGCAGGAAAACCACTGGGCGGCAGAAGTGATCGCGCAGCTTGAATCTGTGTGCCCCGGGCAAGTGCCGGACATCCGCGGTATCACCTTGAACATCACCGAGGCGCGCGCCGCCTATCTGCATCTGATGGCCGACGCACCGCTCGTGCTGGCCGACGCGATGCGCGACAACACCGACCGCGACACCCGCCTGCCGCTTGTGCCACTGATGCTGCGCCGCGGTCAGGCATTGATCCTGCTGCCACCGGCACACACGCGCCTGGAGGCGGGCGACGCGCTGTTGATCGCCGGGCCCCGCACTGCGCTCACGCGCCTGCAGCTGTCACTTCAGAACGCCAACGCGTTCGACTATGTGCTGCACGGGCGCAGCGCCCCGGGCGGATGGATCTGGCGCGCGCGCGCTGCGCTGAAGGCGCGCCCACGATGAAAAAGGCCCGCATATCGCGGGCCTCTTTTGTTGCAGCTGAAACCGACTCAATCGTCCCAGTCGTGGTCGTGGCCGTGGCCATGACCGTGGTGGTGTTTGTGCTTGTAGTGACCCGGCGGGCGATGATCGTAGTCGTCGTAGCGCACACGCCGCGAATCGTAGCGGCTGTGGCTCGGCTCACTGATGTTCTTGCCCAGCACCGACCCGGCAGCACCGCCCACGCCAGCCCCCACGATGGCGCCCGTCTTGCCGCCGCTGGCGCGCCCGACCGCTGCGCCCGAGGCGCCGCCGATCGCGCCGCCAATCATCGCGCCATTCTTGCCGCGCTTGTCCGACATCACGCCAGCGCCCAGCGCGCCACCGAGCGCGCCACCAATCAGCTCGCCGGACTTCCCGCCAACCGTATGGCCAATCGCGGTCCCCGCGGCGGCGCCAAGCCCACCACCAATCGCGGTTTGCCCATCGTTCGCCTGGGCCACGCCCACACACGCCAGCGCAAACGCCAGCTTGACCATGACCTTGCTGTACATCCGAGACTCCTGCCAATTCAAACGAAACATGGAAGATTTTCCCATCTCTATGACGGAAACATCCATGACTGATTGTTGCAATTTGCAATGCGCCGCCGATCGCGTGGCGTACGCACCAAAAGACGCGGCCCGGGGCAATTGCCGCCGGGCCGCGGTGCGATCCATCAAATGCTTCGATTACTCGAAGGATTCATCCTCACGCAGGAATCGCCATTGCCCTTGCGGCAGATCGCCAAGGACCACACGGCCGATACGGATGCGCTTGAGGCCAGTCACCTTTAGGCCGACCAATTCGCACATGCGGCGGATCTGACGCTTGCGGCCCTCACGCAGCACGAAGCGCAACTGGTCTTCGTTCAACCACTCGACCTTGGCCGGGCGCAGTTCTTTGCCATCCAGCTCCAGTCCGTGATTGAGCAGTGCCAGCCCCTCGGCGCTCAGCTCGCCTTCGACGCGAACGAGATATTCCTTCTCGACCGTCGAATCCTCACCGATCAGCTGGCGCGCGACACGGCCATCCTGCGTCAGCACCAGCAGCCCGGTCGAATCGATATCGAGCCGGCCCGCCGGGGCGAGACCATGGAAGTGCGCCGGCTTGAGCTCCGGGCCGCCATCCGGCCGGTACTGGCTGGACTGCGTAATCAGCGATGCAGCCGGCGGGTAGTCATCTTCCGGCTGGCCGGAAACGAATCCGATCGGCTTGTGCAGCAGGATCGTCATGCGCGTGCCCTGCAGCTTGGCCGCCTCGGGTGCGAGCGTGATCTTTGCGTCGGGCTCGGTGCGCCGCCCCAGTTCCTTGACGCGCTCACCGTTGACGAAGACCCAGCCGCGCTCGATGTACTCGTCCGCCTCGCGGCGCGAGCAGATGCCGCGAGCGGCCATCAGCTTGGAGACACGCACGCCCTGCGGCAGATCGTCCTCTTCATCCTCGTCGTCTTCCTCGACTTCGTGGCGCCGGGTACGCGGCGCAAAGCCGGGGTCGCGCGGCGGCTGCGGGTAACGACCACGTTCGCCGCTCGGCCGCGGCGGCCTATCGCCCCAGCTCGGGCGTGCCGGACGATCGGTAGGTCCACCGCGATCGTCGCGCGCCGGACCACGGCTGTCGCCGGCCGGGCCTTCGCTGCGGCGCGGGCGCTCATCACGGGCGTAAGCACCGCCGCCGTCACGCGAATAGCCGCCTTCGCGGCGGGCCTGTCCGTCGCGGTTGTAGCCCCCCTCGCGCGGACGCTCGTCGCGATTGAATCCACCACCTTCGCGGCGCGGCCGTTCATCGCGCTCGAAGCCGCCGCTGCGCGGCCGCTCGTCGCGGTTGTAAGCACCGTCACGGCGCGGTGCGTCGTCCCGGTTGAAGCCACCGGGGCCGCGGGGGCGTTCATCACGGTTGAACGAACCCTCGCGGCGCGGGGCCTGCTCACGGTTGAAACCACCTTGGCCACGCGGACGCTCGTCGCGCGGATAGCTGCCTTCGCGGCGCGGACGCTCATCGCGCGGGAAGCCACCTTCGCCGCGCGGCGGGCGATCACCCCACTGGCGCTGATCGCGCGGACGGCTCTCATCACGGCCACCGCGGTCGCCCTGGGAATTGCCTTCAAAGCGGCCGTCGTTGCGCGGTCGATCACCTTGGTAACGCGGCCGATCGCCGCCCTCGCGAGGACGGTCACCTTCGTAACGCGGACGATCCGACGGTGCACGCGAACGGTCCCCCTCGTAGCGGGGGCGGTCGCCCTGGTAGCGCGGGCGTTCGCCATCGCGCGGACCACGCGGGCCTTCAGCGCGGTTATCACCACGCGGCGCACGATCGTCGCGCTCAAAACGCGGGCGCTCATCGTCGCGGCGCGGCGCCGGCTTGCCGCGGGAGAAATCGTCGCCGGTACGGCGCCGAACATCGTCGTCGCGGTAGCTGCGCCGCGGCGCATCACGCTCGTCACGGCCGCCGCGCGGGGCGTCGCCCCAACGCTGCGGGCGGTCGCGCTCATCGCCGCGGGGGGCGCCCTGCGGATTGCGCGGGCGATCGTTCCAGCCGCCTTCGCGGCGACCTTCGTCTTCGCGCGGATTGCGACGCGTCTCGTCGCGCGGCGGGGCATCACGGCGCGCAGCGATTGCGCGCTCCATGGCGGCCCTGGCACGCGGGCCGGTACGCGTACCGGTCAGCGACGGGCGCTCAGCCTTCGGTTTGCCGGGCTTGTTCACAGCACATCCAGCAGTTCAACTTCGAACACCAGGGTTGCATTGGGCGGAATCACACCGCCCGCGCCCCGTGCACCGTAGCCAAGCTGCGGCGGGATCGTCAGCTTGCGGGTGCCACCGACCTTCATGCCGACCACGCCGTCGTCCCAACCGCGGATCACGCGGCCGGCGCCAAGCGGGAATTTGAAGGGGTCGTTGCGGTCCTTGCTCGAATCGAACTTGGTGCCGTTGGTCAGCCAGCCGGTGTAATGCACGACCACCTGGCGGCCGGCCACCGCTTCGGCGCCTTCGCCAACGACGCTGTCTTCGATCACGACCTCGTTCGACAGCACGTCGAGCAGCTCAACCTCGAACACCAGCGTCGCGTTCGGCGGAATCACGCCGCCCGCACCACGGGCGCCATAGCCGAGCTCGGCCGGAATCGTCAGCTTGCGGGTGCCGCCAACCTTCATGCCGGCAACGCCTTCGTCCCAGCCACGGATCACCTGGCCACGCCCGAGGTCGAAGCTGAACGGATCATCGCGATCCTTGCTCGAATCGAACTTGGTGCCATCGGTCAGCCAGCCTGTGTAATGCACGACGACGGTACGACCCTTCTGGGCCTCGGCGCCGGTGCCGGTCACGCTGTCTTCAAAGACCAGGCCGCTGTCGGTGGTGATCGGTTCGCTCATGGGAAATCTCCTGCAGAAAAGGGAAACGCCGGACACTGCCCAAGAAGGCGGCCCGGCGTGCTACGCGCGGATTATCTCACGCTTGGCGATCGCGCGGACAGGGGCCGCCTTACCGCACGGCATGCCCCGCGACCAAGGGTATTCCCTAGGTCGGCCGATTGCTGCCGCCGCATTTGATCCAAATCGCTTCCCGCGGTGCAGACAGCGGTCTAGATTGAGCCATGAGCGCACGCCAGATTGCGCCGGAGGAGAACGTTCATGAGCTTGCGTCCGATTCGCTCGGTGCCGGAGTTCTATGCCAGCGCCATCGCCATCGAACATGATGCGATCGCCTGCTACACCGAGTTCGCCCAACGTATGGAGGCGCTCGGCAATGCCGAGACAGCCGAGTTGTTCCGTGAAATCGCGCGCCAGGAGGAAGGGCATGCGAGCGAGCTGGAGCGATGCGCCGATGGCTGCCAGATGCCCTCATCCGCATCGCGGGAACCACGTACCGCCTTTGTCGACGCCAACGCAGCCAACGGCGCCGTACTGAACCCGCTTGGCGCGCTGCAGATCGCAATGGGGGCCGAACGGCGTGCCGTGAGCTTCTATCAGAACGTCAGCCTGACCTCGCCCGACCCGGTCGTGCGTGAGCTGGCCGAAGGCATGATCCTTGAAGAATTCGAGCACCTGCGGCTGCTCGAAAGGCTCTCGGCGCGGCTGGGTGGCTGAGCCGGCGCGTGGCGGCGACTTGCGGCGGCAACGCTTACGCGAGATAGTCGCCGCACCGTATCCTTGCCTGGCCCTTGATGTCCGAATCCCCCCGTGGCGCCCGAGGCGTCCAAATCGCCGCCTGGCTACTGACCGGCGGTGCCCTGCTTGCAGTGCTGCTGCTGCACCTCTTGCCCGCGCTTTTCGCTGGCCTGCTCGTCTTTGAACTTGTCGCGCTGCTCACACCGGTGCTTGCGCGCGCGATTCCGAACCAGAAGGCCAAGCTGGTCGCCGTCACCCTGCTTTCGGTCGTCGTCGTCGCGGCGCTGGTCGGCAGCGGCTTTGCTTTGGCGAGAGTACTGGGGCAGGAGGTTGGCAGTGCTGCCGGCTTGTTCCGCAAGCTCGCCACCTTGCTCGAAGATGTGCGCGGCGTGTTCCCGCCGTGGCTGCTCGCCTACCTGCCGGCCGACCCGGATGCGCTGGAGCACGCCACCGGCAAGTGGCTCGCCGCCCACGCCACGCAACTGCAAAGCGCCGGCACGGCGTTCGGCCGCGGCTTCGTCAAAGCCCTGGTGGGCATGGTGATCGGCGCGATGCTGGCGTTGCATGAGGTGCAGCCCAACCAGCCGGGCGGCCCACTGTCCCGCGCACTGCGTGAATGCGCCACCCACCTCGCGACCGCATTCCGCCGCGTGGTGTTCGCCCAGGTGTGGATCTCGGCGATCAACACCACCTTCACCGGTATCTTCCTGATGGTCGTGCTGCCGCTCTGCGGCATTCACCTGCCCCTGCTCAAGACGATGTTGGCAATCACCTTCCTCGCCGGCTTGCTGCCTGTGATCGGCAACCTGATTTCCAACTCACTGATCACTTTCATCGGCCTGTCGATTTCGGTCAAGGTCGGTGCAGCGGCGCTGCTCTACCTGATCTTGATCCACAAGCTGGAGTACTTCCTCAATGCGCGGATCGTCGGCGGCCACATCAACGCCCGCGCCTGGGAGTTGCTGATTGCAATGCTGGCGTTCGAGTCCGCCTTCGGTCTTGCCGGGCTGGTGGCCGCGCCGGTTTACTATGCGTACGTAAAGGACGAACTGCGCCGCCACGGACAGATCTGAGCCCATCAGCACCATGCCAACGAAACGCGCTAACGCATGATCGACGTTCCAACCCTGCTTGCCGTGCTGTCACTCGATTGCCTGGTGATCGCGGCGACCGTCTTCGCGACGCGTGTCGGCCGCATGCAGCACGGACAAGCGAGTTGGGTCGTTGCACTGCTGACGCAATCGGCGGCCATGTTGCTGTTCATTGCAATGGCGCTGACACCGCCCGGCATGGCGACGATCGTCGCCAACATGGTGCTGCTCTCGGCGAGTCTTTCCCTGTTCGCCGCGTCGATGGCCGCGTTTGCCGAGCGGCCCCTGCCAAGGCTCCTGCTGGTGCTGCCGCCGGTCTTGCTGGGCATCCAGCACGCCATCTACGCCGACGATTTCATCACGCGTGCCCTGGCCTCGAACGCCGTGCTGGCGTTTCAGCTGGCCCTTTGCGCATGGCCGCTGATGCGCACCGGCGACACCGGATCGGCCCGCTACCGCTGGATGGTGCTCGGCAGCTTTGTGCTCGGCAGCGTATCGACGCTGCTGCGTCTGGCCGAGCTGTTGGTGGCGCCGGAGCGGCTGCCCGACCTGAGCGTGGGCGAACCGATCAACGCGATGAGCTTCCTGCTCAACCATGTGAATCTGATCGTCGGCAACCTCGGCATCGCGCTGATGCACCGTGAGCGGAGCCGCGCCAATGCCGAACGGCTGGTTGCGCGGGATGCGCTGACCGAACTTTTCAACCGACGCAGTTTCACGCAGCAGGCTGCGCGCGAATTGCTGCGCGCGGAGCGCGGCGGCCAGCCTGTCTCGGTGCTGGTGGTGGACCCCGATCACTTCCGCCAGATCAATGCACGCTTTGGCCCACTGGCCGGTGACCGGGTGTTGTGCCAGCTCGCGCATGACATCACCACGACGCTGCGCGGCCAGGATCTCTGCGCACGTATCAGCGCCGACGAATTCGCGGTGCTGCTGCCGGATACATCGCTAGAAGGCGCGGCCGTACTGGCCGAGCGCATGCGCGTGCAGTGCGGCGCGCAGCCGGTGGGGCCGGACCTGGTGCATTTCACCGTCAGCATCGGCGTTGCCGAAGCGATGCCGGGCGAACGCGACCCGGCGCCGTTGCTGGCGCGTGCGCAAACGGCTCTTGCACAGGCCAAGCAGGCCGGCCGCAACCGCGTTGCACGCGCAGAGGTGGCAGCATGAAGCTCCACGCCCTAACCCTTCTCATCGCGAACATCACCACGGTTGCCGGCATCGTCATCGCGCTGCTCTTCTTGCGCGACAGCCTGCGCCGCGACGAAGCGCTGCGGCAGTGGCTGATCGGCTGCGTTGCCTTGGGGCTCGGCCTGACGGCTTTCACGCTGCAGCCAGTCCTGCCGACGCTGCTGGGCATCGCGCTGACCAACCTGCTGAGCTACGGTGGCATCGCGACGCTGCTTGCCGCCCTGCTTTCGCTCAGCGGGCGACGCGCGCCAATCGTGTTGCTGGGTTTGCCGATCGTCGCGCTCACCGCCGCGCAGGTGCTGCAACCGGACGACGCGGACTCGCGTCGACTGCTCAGCGCAATCGTCGGCGTGGCGCTGTTCCTGGCCGGCGCCGTCGTCGCGCTGCAACCGGTTCCCGGCGCGTCGCGGCGCACCCGTGCGGTGCTGGCGGCCAGCCTGCTGCTCGGCGCCATCGCATTCGCGATGCGCATCGTCGCGGTATTGCGCCCGATGCTGGCAGGCGACCCGTCGATCACGTTGGACGTGAGCCACGGCTTGTTCCTGATTGCCTGCCTGCTCGCGAGCAGCTTCGCGATGGTGCTGGTTCACCTCGAACGGGAGGGCGAGCAAAGCCATCGCCTCGCGACACTCGATCCACAGACCGGCAGTTACAACCGCCACACGCTGCTACAGCTTGGGCAGCGCGAACTGGCGCGCGCGCAGCGCCGCGAGCGCCCGCTGAGCGTGCTGATGATGAAGGTGGATGACCCCGCTGGCGGACAACCCACCCGCAGCCCACAGGACGACGAGCGCACCGTGCTGCATCTGGCAGAACTGGTGGCCGGCACCCTGCAACGCCAGGATCTCTTTGGGCGTTTCGGCAGTGCGGAATTCTGTGCCGTACTGCCGGATACGGCGCTCGACGGCGCCCACCAAGTGGCGGAACGCCTGCGGATTCGCGCCGAGACGGTTTCCGGCACCGAATGCGGTGTGTCTTACACGCTCACGTTGAGCGCCGCTGAGCGGCTGCCCAACGAGTTGTCCTTCCTGCAGCTCTCGGCGCGGGCCGACGCTTCGCTGCACGGCGCCAACGCGCCGAACCAGATCGTCAATGCACACGATGGCGCCCCGATGACCCGGGCAAACGTGAGCTTCACGACGGGCTGACGGCCCTCGCCGCCAACCCGCTCATGCGCTGAGGGTCAGTGCGTTGCGACCGCAGCCGCGGGTGTGCTCCCCGCCTTGTGCGGCGGATGCGGCTGCCAGCCCACGACCATCATCATTACCGCGAAGCCGACAACGTAAGCCAGCGCCACATGCCAGCCGTGGCGCAGCCAGTGCGCAACCGAGCGCGCCTGCGGGAACTGGCTCGACAAGGCCACGCCGGCCGACGAGCCGAACCACAGCATCGAACCGCCAAAGCCGACCGCGTACGCGAGCACGCCCCAGTCGTAGCCGCCCTGACGCAAGGCCAGCGCGGTGAGCGGAATGTTGTCGAACACCGCTGACACGAAACCGAGGCCGAACGCCGTTTGCCAGGATGCGAGCGGCAGCTTCTCGACCGGCATCAGCGACGCGCAGCTGACGAGCGAGAGCAGGAAGATCGTGCCCTTGAGTGTCTCGGGCATGATTTCCCAATCCGGTCGCCGCAGGCCGGCCGTCAGCAAGAGCACGAGCCACACCGCGATGCCGATCACCGGCAGCTGGTCGGCGAGCCCGGGGAAGCTGACGTTGGCCACGATGTTAGCGACGATCGCCGCAGCCAGAATGGCCACGACAATCACGGTACGCGGCCAGTCGACCCGGGTGTGCTCATGCGCATTCTTGATGATCGGCGAGTAGCGCTGCTGCTGGATGGCCGCCGGAATGCCGCACACCACCAGCGCAACGCCGGCTGCCGCATAGGCGTGGAATACGTCGAGCGGCGCCACGCCGTCGATCCACATCATCGTGGTGGTCGTGTCGCCAACCACCGAGCCGGAGCCACCCGCGTTGGACGCCGCGACGATGGCCGCCAGGTAGCCCACGTGCACCCGGCCACGAAACAGTTGGTGCGCCATCGCGCCGCCGATCAAGGCCGCGGCGATGTTGTCGAGAAAGCTGGAGATCACGAAGACCATCACCAGCATCACGAAGCCGCCCTTCCAGTCGTCAGGCAGGATCGCCGGCAAGACCACCGGCACCCGCGTCTTCTCGAAGTGGCGCGCCAGCAGCGCAAACCCCATCAGCAACAGAAACAGGTTGGCGAGCGTCACCCACTCGTGGGCAAAGTGCATGCCGAGGCCCGGCATGCCGTCGCCGAACTTGAAGCCGGTGAAGGCCAGCTTGTACGCAACGATGGCGAACAGACCGGAAACCGCGACCTTGAGCGTGTGGTCGTGGAACAGCGCCACGCCCAGCAAGGTGAGTGCGAAGAGCACAAAGTCCATCGGTATCGGGCCGAGCAGGATGCCATCCGATGCCCGCGCGATAGCAGGCATCGCCAGCAGCGCCAGCGGCGCGGCCAGCTTCAACAGGCGTATGCCTGGGGTGTGGTGATTCACGACTAACTCCCTTTTGATGTTGTTCTTCGTTTGGCGACGTAACGGCCGATCGCCTTTTCAATTCCTACGATGGCGCTCATCACGAGCGCCGTCAGCACGACTTCAGCCCAGCTCGCGGCATCGATCGCAACGCTGCCGAACGCCGACTGCATTGGCGCGCTGTGGGTGAAGGCGAACTGCAGCGCCGCCATCGCCGCAATGCCAGCCCAGATCCACGGATTCGAGAACACGCCGACGCGCCACCACGCGCGATGCAGCGAGCGGCAGTTGAGCAGATAGGCCATCTCGCCGAACACAAAGACGTTCACTGCGGCGGTGCGCGCATACTCGACGCTGCGCCCCGCCGCCAGCTCGCGCTCGAAGAGCCAGAAGGCGCCGATGACCAGCAGGGTCCCCGCGAGCGTGATGCGCCCGGTCATCGCCCGCGTCAGGATGGGCTCGCCAGGTGGGCGCGGCGGGCGGGCCATGACATCGCTCTCGATCGGCTCGAAGGCGAGCGCGAGGCCGAGCAGCAGCACCGTACTCATGTTGATCCAGAGGATCTGCAGCGGCGTGATCGGCAGCGTAACGCCCGCCAGTACCGCCACGAGGATGATCACACCCTCGGCAAAATTGGTCGGCAAGGTCCAAACAATGAATTTGAGCAGATTGTCGTAGACCCCACGACCTTCTTCCACCGCAGCCTCGATCGATGCGAAGTTGTCGTCGGTCAGCACCATGTCGGACGACTCTTTTGCAACGTCCGTACCACCGCGCCCCATTGCAACGCCAATGTCGGCCTGCCGCAGGGCCGGCGCATCGTTCACCCCGTCGCCGGTCATCGCGACTACATCGCCGCGCGCCTGCAAGGCCTCAACCAGCCGCAGCTTCTGTTCCGGTTCGACACGGGCGAATACCGACACCTCACCCGCGACGGCGCGCAAGGCATCTGCATCCAGCGCCGCCAGCTCTCTCCCGGTCATCACCCGCGGCGTCTTTGCGCCGATACCGATTGCGCCTGCGATGCCGGCGGCGGTCGCGGCATGGTCGCCCGTGATCATCACGACGCGGATGCCAGCCGCCTTGCAACGCGCCACCGCCTGTTCGGCTTCGCCACGTGGGGGGTCCACCATGCCCTGCAACCCAAGGAACACCCAATCATCGCCAAGTGAGTTGCGCATCAGCGGCGCCGCACCGCCCGGGCGGTAGGCGAAGGCCAGCACACGCATGCCACGCGAGGCCATCTCATCGGCCGCCGCATGAATCGCTACGCTGTCCAGCGGCACCGGCACGCCGTGCGCGTCCAGGGCGAGGCGGCAGTGCGCCAGGACACGCTCCAGTGCGCCCTTGACCCACAGCCGTACCCCTTCCGGGCCGGTGTTGAGGGTCGCCATGTACTGATAGCGCGCATCGAAGGGCAGTTCATCGAGCCTTTCGTGTCGCGCGCGCAGGGCATCGACGTCGAGCCCACCGCGCAGCGCAGCGAGCAGCAAGGCCCACTCGGTCGGGTCGCCGCTGAATACCAACTGGCCGTCTTCGCGCCGCATCTGCGCGTCGTTGCACAGCACGCCGGCGAGTAGCAGCGGATGCAGCGCGCGGTTCTCGGTGGGCGCCGCGCCGGATGGGCGAATCTCCCCCTCCTCCGCTCCGCCTGCCCCATGCAGGGTGTAGCCAAAGCCGCCGACCAGCAACTCGGTGACCGTCATGCGGTTCTGCGTCAGCGTGCCCGTCTTGTCCGAACAGATCACCGTGACGCTGCCGAGCGTTTCCACCGCCGGCAGGCGACGAATCACCGCCGCACGCCGAGCCATGCGGCCCACCCCGATCGCGAGCGTGATCGTCAGCGCGGCGGGCAAGCCCTCCGGAATCGCACCGACGGCGAGCGCCACGGCGGCCATCAGCATGTCCTGCACCGATTCGCCACGCAGCAGGCCTACGGCGAACGTCAGCGCTGCGAGCGCGAGGATGATCCACAGCATGACGTTGGAGAACACGGCCAAGCGGCGCGTGAGCGGTGTTGCGATCAGCGGCGCGGCATCGATCAAAGCCGCGATGCGGCCAAGTTCGGTGCGGCCGGCGGTGGCGACCACCAGGCCGGTCGCGGTGCCCTGAAGCACCAGCGTGCCGGCGTAGGCCATGCAATGACGCTCGACCAGCGCGGCATCTTCGGCCACCGCGATCGCAGCCTTCGCGACCGGCAGCGATTCGCCGGTCAGCATTGCCTCATCCACGACCAGATCGCGCACTTTCAGCAACCGCAGATCGGCCGGTACGCGATCGCCCGCCTCCAGCAGCACGATGTCACCTGCTACCAGCCCGGACGATTCAATGCGCAGCCGCTCGCCCCCGCGCAGCACGCCGGCGAGCGCCGACACCTGGCGTGCCAGCGCTGCAATCGCGGAATGCGCGCGCGCCTCCTGCACCGCACCGACCACGGCATTGATCAGCACCACGAGGAAGATCACGCTCGCGTCCACCCACTCGTGCAGCAGGAGGGCCAGCACGCCGGAGCCGAGCAGGATGTAGATCAGCGGCTCGCGCAGTTGCGACAGGAAACGCTCGATGAAACGCTTGGGCGGTTTCCCGCGCAACTGGTTCGGGCCGTCCGCGGCAAGGCGGCGCACCACCTCGTCGGACGACAAGCCATTAGCGGTGTCGGCGCCCAGTGCAGCAACGCATTCGTCCGGCGAAATGGCGTGCCACAGGCGGGTCATCACGCAACCCGGCTCACCGGCTCGCCGCGCAGGAAAGCATCCACATGGGCCACGGCGGTGTTTGCGAGGCGCTGCATTGCGTCGGCCGAAGCCCAGGCCATATGCGGCGTGACGATCAGATTCGGGATATCGGGCGCGAGCAAGGGGTGATCCGCGGGAGGCGGCTCCTGCGACAGCACGTCGGTAGCCGCGCCGGCAATCCGGCCCTCTCGCAGCGCGGTGGCCAAGGCCAGCTCATCGACCAGCCCGCCGCGGGCGGTGTTGATCAGCACCGCCGATGGCTTCATGCGCGCGAACTCTGCGGCGCCGAACAGCTTGCGGGTCTGCTCGTTCAACGGGCAGTGCAGCGACACGACATCCGCGATCGCCAGCGCTTCGTTGAAAGCGGTGTAACCGGGCCGCACATCGACAGCCCCTTTGCGCTCCACCTGCAGAACCCGCATGCCAAGCGCCGCAGCGCGCCGTGCCAGCCCCTCACCAAGGGAGCCGTGGCCAAGAATCGCTAGTGCCGCGCCGTTCAGGTCGGCCACCGGGCGGTCGAACAGCCCGAAGCTTGTGCCACGCGACCAGCGGCCGCTGCGTACATCCTCGACGTACGCGAGCAGATTGCGCCGCAGCGCCATCATCAGCAGCAAGGCATGCTCGGGCACCGTATCGGCGGCGTAGTCGCGCACATTGCTGACGACAATGCCCTGCGCGCGGCAGGCCGCCAGATCGACGTTATCGGTGCCGGTGGCGGAAACGGAAATCATCCGCAGATCCGGCAGCTGGGCCAGTACCGCAGCACTGAGCACGGTCTTGTTGATCAGCGCCACCTGAGCACCGGCGAGGCGTTCGACGACCTCGGTCGCAGCGGTACGCGCGTGGTCGCGCCACTCGTGCGGTGTGTTGGGTCGCGGGATCACGACCGGCAACGAGGCGGACTCGAGGGAGACAACGATAGGTAGCGGCATGGCGAACGTCCTTGGTGGCAACAGCGCGTCGCGGCGCATGCGCCGGGCGTTCGACGCGCCGAGCAGATCAGTTCGAACTTTACTCCAACGCGATTTCACAGGGCGAAACATCCCGCATTGCGATATGATCAACCGTATTCCAGAACAAAGATCCAATGCACCGTGGCTGCCGAAGAACCTAAAGCGTCCTCGATCCAGGTCATCGAACGGATGATGAATCTGCTCGATACGCTGGCGAAACACCCCGACCCGATCGCGCTGAAGCAACTCGCGGCCGAGACCGGGCTGCACCCGTCCACCGCACATCGCATCCTCGCCGCGATGACGGCGCGCGGTTTCGTGGAGCGGGTGGACGCCGGGGTCTACCGGCTCGGCATCCGCCTGCTGCAACTGGGCAACGTGGTCAAATCGCGCATCTCGGTTCGAGAAACGGCGGTCGATGCAATGCAACGACTCCATCTCGCCACGGGCGAGAGCGTGAACCTCGGCATGCGCGACGGTGACGACATCGTCTACGTGGAGCGCACCTCAAGCGGCCGCTCCGCCGTGCGCGTGGTGCATATCGTTGGCGCGCGCGCGCCCCTGCACACCACCGCCACCGGCAAGCTCTTTCTCGCGGAAGAGAGCGCCAGCCGTGTTGCCGAATACGCACGCCGCACCGGTTTGCCGCCTTCTACGCCGGCATCGATCACGACACTGCCGGCGCTTGAAAAGGAACTTGAGCGCGTGCGCCGTCATGGCGTCGCGTATGACATGGACGAAGTGGAGAACGGCGTCCGCTGTATCGCCGCGGGCATTCGCGACGATTCGGGTGAGCTGATCGCGGGCTTGTCGCTCTCGACCCCTGCCGACCGCTTCAACCCCGACTGGGCACCGCTGGTCCGCGATACCGCGGAAGAAATCTCGGCTACGCTCGGTTATCTGAAGATCGACAGCGCGCCGGCCGCCCGTGCAACACGCGAACAACGTCGCTGAGCATCGTCAGGCTGCACAACAAAAAAGCGCGCCTCGGCGCGCTTTTTCTTTTGCGAAGGTGTCGATCAACCGGCGGGAATACGCGCAACGCCCTGATGCGCGATGGCACTTTCGACCCAGCGCTTGATCCGCTGGGCATCGGCGACACGGGTGAACTTGCCAACCGAGTCGAGCAGCACGATCACCATCGGCTTCTCCGCCAGCCAAGCCTGCATCACCAGGCAACGGCCCGCCTCGTTGATGAAACCGGTCTTCGAAACACCAATCTGCCAATCCGGACTGCGCACCAGCGCATTGGTGTTGCGGAAAGTCTGCTCGCGCCCACGGATCGGCAGGGTCTCTTCGTCGTCCGTCGAGAACTGGCGAATCAGCGGATAGTGCGATGCGGCCGTCACCATCTTCGCCAGGTCGCGCGCCGACGACACGTTCTGCGGGTTGAGGCCGGTGGAATCGTGGAAGACGGTTTCCGAGAGCCCCAGCGCCTGCGCCTTGCGATTCATCGCGAACACGAAGGCATTGATACCGCCCGGATAGTTGCGGCCGAGCGAGGCGGCAGCACGGTTCTCCGACGACATCAGCGCGAGGTGGATCATCTCCTCGCGGGTGAGTTCGGTTCCGACCACCAGGCGCGACGTGGTGTTCTTCAGCTTGTCGGTGTCCTCGTCCGTCACGGTGAGGGTTTCCGACAACGACAACTTTGCATCCAGCACGACCATCGCCGTCATCAGCTTCGTGATTGAAGCGATCGGCACAACGGACTCGGCGTTGCGTTCGAGCAGGACTTTGCCGGTGCCGAGGTCCTGCACCATGAACGCGTTGGATTGCAGCAACGGATTGCCTTCGCGATCCACGCTGACCGACACCGCACGCACCGGCGCCGTCCGCGCCGATTTCATGTCGCGATACAACGCTTTCGCCGGACTGACGCGTTTCCCCTTCTTGCTGCTGACCGAGGCTTTGACGGTATGGCTGCGATGGCTCGACGACGCCTTGGTCGCCGATTTCTTGGCGTGCGTCTTCGACTGGGATTCTTTCGCCTGCGCGGGCATCGCCGCGATTGCTGCCGCCAATAACAGCGCGGTAATCAGCTTGATCTTCTTCATTACTTCTCCCCATCCGGCGGCAGGCTGGCCGGACTCACTTCTAGATAGCCGGATTCTAACAATTTCTCCAGCAGATTAAGACGATAGCTCACTCATTTCAGACTGAATCTCAAGATTCTGTTCGGGCGTCATGGCGCCAAAACCACTCGCGCGCTGGCGCGTCTCCAGCTTCACCGCCGATGGATCCAGGCGCAGGAAGCGGATCAGGTCGGCCCGCCGCATCATCGCATCGCGATAGCCGAGGTCAATCAGTGCGCGCGTGTAGGACCGCTCGAACAGCAGATAGGACAACACCGTCGAACCGGACCGGCCGCCAGCCCCCACCCCGCGCAGCATGATCCTCATTGGGCGCGGCAGGGCACGGAAATGCCGGGCGGCCAGATAGTCGAGCCGCTCCGAAGGAGAGATCACGAGCGTTTCGATCGGTTTGAGCGGAATCCCAAGTTCCTCCCGCAAACCCGGCGGGATCTTGCCGACCGTAGCGTTGATGCGATCGAGTCGTTCGAGATCCACCGCGAGTCCGTCGAGGAAGATCGACGACAAGGCATGGCCCGCGATCTGCGCCGGCGTTGGATAGCGGTCACCGCGCGCGCGGCGGGTTTCGTCCTTCGCGCGCCCCGCACCCACGACAAGAATGCGAGTCGCGCCGAGATGCACCGCGGGTGACACCGGCGCGAGCTGGCGCATCGAACCATCGCCAAAGAACTCGCGGTTGATCTTGATCGCCGGGAACACGAACGGAATCGCGCTGGAAGCCATCAGGTGTTCGACACCCAACCGAGCCGGCACGCCGACACGCGCAGCGCGCCGCCAGGGCGACACTTCGCGGGCCGCCTCGTAGAACGTCAGGCTCTCGCCCGTCGCATAGCCCGAGCAGGTCACGCTGAGCGCATACAAGGCGCCGCTGTCGATTGCCCGGCCAATGCCGGCGAAATCAAGCCGTGACGAGAGCAGTTCGCGCAGCGGTTGGTTGTCCAGCATGGACTTGGGGCCACGCCGCAACAACCAGCCCCACAGCAAGGTGCCGCCCCATGCCAGGGCAGACTTGGTTACCGCCAGCGCGTCGGCGCGATACACATGGTGCGCATGGAAGTTGCGCCAGATCCACGCAAGCCGGCGTACGCTGGCGTCGAAGTTGTCGGCATATGAAGCCAGCGCCGCCGCGTTGATAGCACCGGCGGAAGTGCCGCAGAGAATCGGAAACGGATTGGCCTTGCTGCGCCCGGTCAGTTCGCGAATCGCCCACAGCACGCCGACCTGGTAAGCCGCGCGCGCGCCACCTCCCGTCAGAACCAGAGCCGCCCGGTCTTCCATGCCACCTCCCTGGCCCCATGGCCTCTGAGAGGATTTGCGGCATTGGGTGGCGCGAGCTTTAGCGCCGTCGTGCCCGCTAGTGCGGCAAAGTTAGCGGCTACGGTGCTGGCCCGCCTCCACTACAGTCAGTGCCGTCATGTTGACGATGCGGCGCACCGTCGCCGTTGGCGTAAGGATGTGCACCGGTTTCGCCGAGCCCAACAGGATCGGGCCCACGGTCATGCCATCGCCCGCGGCTGTCTTCAGCAGGTTGAAGGCGATGTTCGCGGCATCCAGGGTCGGGAAGATCAGCAGGTTGGCATCCTCGCGCATCCTCGCGTTGGGAAACACCTGCAAGCGGATACCCGCATCCAGCGCCGCATCGCCATGCATCTCCCCCTCCACCGCGAGACCGGGATGGCGCTCGTGCAGCAGCGCCAGCGCACGGCGCATCTTCTCGGCCGTCGGCGTGTCGTCCGTGCCGAAACTCGAATGCGACAACAACGCGACGCGCGGCTGGATACCGAAGCGCCGCACTTCTTCCGCCGCGAGACAGGTCATCTCGACGAGCTGTTCGACGCTCGGGTCGTAGTTGATGTAGGTGTCGCACAGGAAAACCGTTCGCCCCGGCAGCGCGAGGAGGTTCATCGCATAGCAGCTGCCGACACCTTCGGCGCGGCCCAGCACCGTCTCGACGAATTTCAGGTGCACCTGGTGCAGCCCCGAGGTGCCGCAGATCAGACCGTCCGCATAGCCAAACTTGAGCATCAGGGCGCCAATCAATGTCGCGCGGCGGCGCACTTCGCGCTTCGCATACTCAACCGAGACGCCACGCCGCTCCATCAGCGCGTGGTAATGCGTCCACAACTCGCGATAGCGCGGGTCATCGTCCTGATTGACCATCTCGAAGTCGAGTTCCGGCCGCAGGCGCAGCCCGAAACGCTCGATGTAACGCGCAATGACCTCGGGGCGCCCGATGAGGATCGGCCGCGCAAGCCCTTCATCCACCACGGTCTGCACGGCACGCAGCACACGTTCCGACTCGCCTTCGGCAAAGATAATGCGTTTCGGCGCGAGTTTCGCGGCGGCGAATACCGGCTTCATGATCAGGCCGGACTGCCACACGAAATTGTTCAGGCTCTGCCGGTAGGCCTCCCAATCGGTGATCGGCCGGGTCGCGACACCCGAGTCCATCGCCGCCTGAGCCACTGCGGGCGCAATCTTCACGATCAGCCGCGGATCGAAAGGCTTCGGGATGATGTATTCGGGGCCGAAACCCGCCACCTTCTCACCGTAGGCAGCGGCGACGATATCGCTCTGCTCGGCGCGCGTCAGTTCGGCAATCGCCCGCACCGCGGCGAGCTTCATCTCGTCGGTGATCGTTGTCGCGCCGACATCGAGTGCGCCGCGGAAGATGAACGGGAAGCAGAGAACGTTGTTCACCTGGTTCGGATAGTCCGAACGGCCGGTCGCGATGATTGCGTCGTCGCGCACCGACTTGACTTGCTCCGGCAATATCTCGGGCGTCGGATTTGCCAACGCCAGGATCACCGGGTTGGGCGCCATCTTCGCCACCATCTCCGGCTTGAGCACACCGCCCGCCGACAGGCCCAGAAATACGTCAGCGCCTTCGATCACCTCGGCGAGGGTCCGGGCATCCGTCTTCTTCGCAAAGCGGTCCTTCACCGGGTCCATCAGAACCGGGCGTCCCTCGTAGACCACCCCTTCGATGTCGGTCACCCAGATGTGCTCCACCGGGATCCCCAACATCACCAGCAGATCAAGGCATGCGAGGGCGGCAGCGCCCGCACCCGAGGTCACCAGCTTGATCTTCGACAAATCCTTGCCAAGCAGGTGCAGCCCGTTGAGCAGCGCGGCACCCACGACGATTGCAGTGCCGTGCTGGTCATCGTGGAAGACCGGAATGTTCATTCGCTTGCGCAGTTCGCGCTCGATGTAGAAGCACTCGGGCGCCTTGATGTCTTCGAGATTGATACCGCCGAAAGTCGGCTCCAGCGATGCGATGGTCTCGATCAGCTTGTCCGGATCCGGCTGTGAAAACTCGAGATCGAATACATCGATGCCGGCGAACTTCTTGAACAGGACCGCCTTGCCTTCCATCACCGGCTTTGCGGCGAGTGGCCCGATGTTGCCGAGCCCGAGCACCGCGGTGCCATTGGTCACCACACCGATCAGGTTGCCACGCGCCGTCAGCGTGCTCGCCTCCGCCGGATCGGCGACGATCGCATCACAGGCGGCCGCAACACCGGGCGAATAGGCAAGCGACAAATCCTGCTGGTTGGTCAGCGCCTTGGTCGGCGTCACTGCAATCTTGCCGGGGCGTCCGGCGCGGTGATATTCGAGTGCAGCGGCTTTCAGGCGGTCGTCCATCGGGTTCTCCCTGGGCAGGATTCCGTCGCGCAGGCGACAAAATCCGGGTTGTTCGAGTTCGCGGCAGGATTCTAGTTGCCAGCGACACTGGGTGAAGTACGTAGTTGTGCTGATCAGACCCGCGGCGTAGACTTCAAACAACTGTTCAAGCAGAACTTCCAACCCGCACACCCGAAAAACAATAGTTTTCGTGCGGGTGCTCCAGCGTCGTTTCTCTCCTCCCACCGACGCCGGGCCACGGTCGGATCCCCTCCGAGGGGGCCGAGCGTGTCATCGAACACGTGGTAACCAGGAGAGACTCATGACTACACGCCTTCCCGAAGCGGCGCTCAGTTCAGCGCCTGCCTTCGTCCGCCATGCCCGCCTCAAACAATGGGTGGCCGAAGTTGCCGCCCTCACCCAACCCGATCGGATCATGTGGTGCGATGGCTCCGAAGAGGAGTCCGCCCGCCTGTGCGACGAGATGGTCGAAGCGGGCCAGATGATCCGGCTGAATCCCGCCAAGCGGCCGAATTCCTTCCTCGCGTGGTCCGACCCGTCCGACGTGGCACGGGTTGAAGACCGCACCTACATCTGCAGCTCCGACCCGCACGACGCAGGCCCGACCAACAACTGGGAATCGCCGGAGAAGATGAAGGCGACGCTCAAGGGCCTCTTCAGCGGTTGCATGCGTGGCCGCACGCTGTACGTGATTCCTTTCTCGATGGGGCCGCTCGGCAGCCCGATTGCGCAGATTGGCGTCGAGATCTCCGACTCCCCCTACGTGGTGGTGAACATGCGGATCATGACCCGCATGGGGCGCGCGGTTTACGACGTACTCGGCGACAACGGCGATTTTGTGCCGTGCCTGCATTCAATCGGCGCACCGCTCGAACCCGGCCAGAAGGATTCTCGCTGGCCGTGCAACCCGACCACGAAGTACATCTGCCACTTCCCGGAAACGCGCGAGATCTGGTCGTACGGTTCCGGCTACGGCGGCAATGCGCTGCTCGGCAAGAAGTGCTTCGCACTGCGTATCGCATCAACGATGGCGCGTGACGAAGGCTGGCTGGCCGAGCACATGCTGATTCTTGGCGTCGAGAACCCGCAAGGCGAGAAGACCTACGTGGCGGCGGCCTTCCCGTCCGCCTGCGGCAAGACCAACTTCGCAATGCTGATCCCGCCAGAAGGTTTCGACGGCTGGAAGGTGACCACGGTCGGCGACGACATCGCATGGATCAAGCCCGGCCCGGACGGCCGGCTCTACGCGATCAACCCGGAGGCCGGCTACTTCGGCGTCGCTCCCGGCACCAACGAGAAGACCAATCGCAACGCAATGGCAACCCTGCACGCGAACGTGATCTTCACGAACGTGGCACTCACCGACGATGGCGACGTGTGGTGGGAAGGCATGAGCAAGGAAGTGCCGCAGCACCTGATCGACTGGACGGGTCAGGACTGGACGCCCGATTGCGGTCGCAAGGCAGCGCATCCGAACTCGCGCTTCACCGCGCCCGCCGGACAATGCCCCTCAATTGATGCGGACTGGGAGAACCCCAAAGGCGTGCCGATCTCGGCCTTCGTGTTTGGCGGCCGCCGCGCAACAACGGTGCCGCTGGTGTACCAGGCCTTCAACTGGAACTTCGGTGTCTACATGGCTGCGACGCTGGGCTCCGAGACCACCGCAGCCGCGTTTGGCCAGCAAGGCGTGGTGCGGCGCGACCCCTTCGCGATGCTGCCGTTCTGCGGCTACCACATGGGCGACTACTTCAACCATTGGTTGAAGATCGGCCACACGGTCGAACACACGCCGCACATCTTCTGCGTCAACTGGTTCCGCATGAACGAAAACGGCGACTTCATGTGGCCAGGCTTCGGCGACAACATGCGGGTCCTCAAGTGGATCGTCGATCGCTCAAAAGGCGCGGTGGGCGCACGCGAAACAGCGCTCGGCTGGATGCCGAAGTACGAAGACATCCAGTGGTCCGGCCTGGGCATCAAACGCGAAGAGTTCGAGGCGCTCACAGCAATCGATGCGCGCGCCTGGCGCAGCGAGCTCGGCCTGCACAAGGAATGGTTCGACAAGCTCGGCGCACGCCTGCCGCGCACACTGGCGCTGCAGCGCGAATTGTTCGAGGAAGCCATCGGAAGTTGAATTGGACTTGTCGATACGAGCGCCGCCCTAGGGCGGCGCTTTTTCATTGTCCGGGCGGGCGGCGTAAAGTACGGCCATGTCCGAATACACTCAGCCCCTGTGCGCCGGCCCGCTTGCGGCACGCGCGCGCGAAATCGAGCCCTTCCATGTCATGGAGCTTCTTGCGCGCACGCAAACGCTTGAAGCCAGGGGCCGCGACATCATCCACATGGAGGTCGGAGAGCCGGACTTCCCCACGCCGGCGCCCGTAATCGAGGCAGCGCAACGCTTCCTTACGCAAGGACAGGTTCGCTACACGCCCGCGCTCGGCCTGCCAGCGTTGCGCGACGCGATTTCCACTTACTACGCCACGCGATTCGGCGTCACCGTCCCCGCGTCGCGCATCATCGTCACCGCAGGGGCATCCGGCGCGCTGCTGCTCGCCCTCGCCGCACTGACCCAACCGGGCGACAGCTGGCTGGTGCCAGATCCCGGCTACCCCTGTAACCGCCATTTCGTGCGCGCCTACGAAGGTGTCGCACAGGCGCTGCCGGTGCTCGCACGCGACGCGTTCCAGCCAACGCTGGCGCAGGTCAATCAAGCCTGGGGCCCCACGACGCGAGGCCTGATGGTCGCGAGCCCATCCAACCCCACAGGGACGCTGATATCGCCCGCAGCGCTCGAACAGCTTGCCGGCTTTGTTGCGGAACGCCAGGGTGCGCTGATCGTCGATGAGATCTACCAAGGTTTGAGCTACGGCATTGCGCCGACGACTGCGCTCGCAAGCCGTCACCCCTGCTTCGTCATCAACAGCTTCTCGAAGTACTTCGGCATGACCGGCTGGCGGCTCGGCTGGCTCGTCGCGCCCGAGGCGTATGTGCGCGATCTTGAGAAGCTCGCGCAGCACTTTTTCATCAGCCCATCCACGCCGGCGCAGCACGCCGCGCTCGCCGCGTTCTCCCCGGAGACGATCGAGATCCTTGAGCATCGGCGGATGGCGTTCGCCAGCCGACGCGATGTGCTCTGCTCGGGTCTTCGGGAGCTCGGTTTTGTCGTGCCCGCAGATCCCGCCGGCGCGTTCTATGTGTATGCCGACGTGAGCGCACACGCGCAAGACAGCGCGGCGTTCGCGCACCACCTGCTCGAAACGGCGGGCGTTGCCGCTACCCCTGGCATCGATTTCGGCCAGCAATCGCCTGAACGCTGGCTGCGCTTCGCCTACACCACGGATGAAGCACGCATCGAGGAGGCGCTCGCACGCATGCGCCAGGTTCTGGCCTGAGCGGAGAACACTGCCGACCGTGATCAGGAGGCCATAAAGCAGAACGCCGGCACAAGGCCGGCGTTCTGTGTGGGGTCTTACCGAGCAGGCATTACTTCGCTAGCGCGAGCTTGGCGCCCTGCCGCATCGCCAGTTGCAGGCGTTGCTTTTCGGCGATCACCTTGTTGGCGTAGCCCTCGGCCGGATCATCGGCCGCACCACCGTACTGTTGCAGACCCGCGGTCAGCGAACCGTTGCGGCGGATGTACTCCTTGAGCACTTGGGCGCCGACGCGAATGTTCTCGGTCGGATCAAGCAGTGGAGCGTCGCCCGCCTTCTCATCGAACTTGTCCTGATGGAAACGCGGCACGATCTGCATCAGCCCCTGCGCGCCGAACGGACTCTCGGCAAACGGGTTGAAGCTCGACTCAATACCCATCACCGCGACGATCAGCAGCGGGTCAAGCCCGACAGACTGCCCAACCTTCTGTGCCGACACGATCAGCGGCTCAACGGCCGCACGTGCCACTTTGTAACGACGGGCGAGATACTCGGTCACGCGTTCCATTTCAGGCGACAGACGATCCGGATGCTCAGGATCGACGACAACCGGGTCCTGCTCCACTGCAACAAGATCAGCTGGCGACAGCGAATCTTCCGCAGCGACGCTCGCCTCGGCATGGCCGAACAGGTTGTTGAGCGGCAAACCACTCAAACCCTGATCGAATACGCGCATGCCAAACACGACTGTCACCACCAAGCCCGCTACGAGCAGGCTGCCATGGGCGAAGTGCAGAACAAATGTACCGACGTGCCGGGCTGCTGCCGCGACGCGAGTTGCGTAGATCATCATTCCTCCTCTGAGGCTCTGTCGGCAAACTCGCCCGTTCGGTCTGACGGACACGCAGACACGCCGGCACCCAAGCTCGTCTGGCTCGGTGTGATTCCGGTGATTCCGTGTTGTCAGCGCGCGGGCGACACCGCGCAAAGTGGTCAAGGGTCGATCGAGGTGAACCGCCGCAACCAGACGACTCACCGACTAAAAAACGCGAAGAACTGCTTGGAACGAAACAGAAGCTGGCGGTCTGTTCGCTTCGCTGAAAGAACTACTGCGATATATCGATCGCAACCAGACGAAGCGCAGTCTATTGATTCAATTCGATTTTGTCAATCCTGCGCCGATCCGCGCCCAGCAAGGACAATGACATCCGAGTAATCGTAAACCATTGGCAAGCGCGTGTCCTGGACACACGTCACGGTAAGAACCAATAAAAAAGGCACGTGCAAGCACGTGCCTTTTTGCAACACAAACAGCCTGTGTCAGGACGGACGCGAACCCGTCGGGAACGGCCAGGCAGCTGTCGGATTCAACGAAGACTTCAGCCCCGGCGTTGCTGCCGTGGAGGGCTTGGCTTCGGCTGCGGGCTGCGCCTCGGCAGGCTTGGCTGCGTCGGCCGACGGGGCCTCGGCGGTTTTCGCCGGTTCGGCCGGCTTCGCAGCCTCAGCGGCAGGCGCAGGCGCCGCCGGCTTGGCGGCTTTCTTCGCTGCCGGCTTTTTCACCGCCGGTTTTTTCTCAGCGGGCTTCTTCTCTGCGGCCGGCTTGGCAGCCTCAGGCTTTGCAGCCTCAGCCTTCGGCGCGGCGGGCTTGGCCGCTGCAGCCTTCTTCGCTGCGGGCTTCGCTGCCGCTTTCTTGGCTGCCGGCTTGGCAGCACCTTCAACCGCCTTCGCTACGGCCTTTTCTGCCTTGGCGACGACCTTGGTGACAGCCTTCTTCACTTCTGTTGCCTTGCTGGCCGCCTTCTTGGCGACTTTCTCGACGGCCTTCTCAGCCTTCGCGACCACTTTTTTTGCGGCGGTCACTTTCTTGGCGGCGGTTTTCTTGACCGCTTTCTCGGCCTTCGCTACAGCCTTCTTCACGGTCGCGGCGGCGCCTGCAGCCTTCTTGGCAGGCTTGGCTGCCGGCTTGGCTGCAACCTTCTTGGCCGCGGGCTTCGCTGCCGGTTTCGCCGCAGCCTTGGGGGCGGCCTTGGGCGCAGCCTTCTTCGCTGCGGGCTTGGCTGCGGGCTTGGTGGCCTTCGCAGCCGCCTTCGGCGCGGCCTTCGGGGCCGGCTTCGCAGCAACCTTCTTCGCAGCCGGTTTAGCGGCAGCCTTGGCGACAGTCGCCTTCTTAGCGGCGGGCTTGGCTGCAGCCTTAGGCGCGGCCTTGGTCGCGACCGGACGCTTGATCGTGGTCTTGCGCTCGGTCACCTTCGCGGCGGGCTTTGCCGCTGCGGTCTTCTTGGCTGCGGGCTTAGCGACCGCAGTCTTCTTCGCTGCCGGCTTGGCGACAGCGGCCTTCTTGGCAGCCGGCTTCGCCGCAACAGCTTTCTTTGCCGCAGGCTTTGCCGCAGGCTTTGCCGCAGGCTTGGAAGCAGTCGCCTTCTTGGCGGCGGGCTTAGCAGCAGCCTTTGCAGCGGGCTTGGCCGCAGCTTTCACAGCCGGTTTTGCCGCGGCTTTGGTAGCAACTTTCTTTGCGGCGGGCTTGGCGGCGGCCTTGGGGGCCGCTGCCTTCTTCACCGCCGGCTTGGCTGCGGTTTTGGCGGCAGCTTTTTTCGCCGCCGGCTTTGCGGCGGCCTTCGGGGCCGCCGCCTTCTTGGTCTTGTCACTGCTTTTTGCTGTTGCCATGTCACCCTCCATCGTAGCGTCGTGGGTCAGTCATTGCGCACGTCACCACGCGTGTGTGGCGCGCCGCTGCCGCACTGAAGTGCGGCGTTTGGAAAAAACCGTACAGCCAATCCGGAACGGAGGAGGACACCTGGCGACTTAATCCCAACTCAGCGCCCCTCCCGTCTGGTACTCGATCACCCGCGTCTCGAAGAAGTTGCGCTCCTTCTTCAAGTCGATCATTTCGCTCATCCAGGGGAACGGATTTTCCGCGCCCGGATAGATCGCATCGAGGCCAATCTGCTGGCAACGGCGATTAGCGATGAATCGCAGGTACTCCTTGAACATTGACGCGTTCAGACCCAGCACGCCGCGCGGCATGGTGTCTTCGGCATAGCGGTATTCGAGCTCGACGCCACGCTGCATGAGCGTGCGGATCTCGTCGCGGAACGCCGGCGTCCACAAGTGTGGATTCTCGAGTTTGATGGTGTTGATGAGGTCGATGCCGAAATTGCAGTGCATCGACTCGTCACGAAGAATGTACTGGTACTGCTCGGCAGCGCCGGTCATCTTGTTCTGGCGGCCCAGCGCAAGAATCTGCGCAAAGCCAACGTAGAAGAAGAGCCCTTCCATGATGCAGGCGAAGACGATCAGCGAACGCAACAACTGCTGATCTGCTTCAGGCGTGCCGGTCTTGAAATTCGGATCGGTGAGTGTCTCGATGAACGGGATCAGGAACTCGTCCTTCGCACGGATCGTCGGGATCTCGTGATAGGCGTTGAAGATCTCGCCCTCGTCGAGTCCGAGCGACTCGACGATGTATTGGTAAGCATGCGTGTGGATCGCCTCTTCGAAGGCCTGGCGCAGCAGAAACTGGCGGCACTCCGGTGCGGTGATGTGGCGATAGGTGCCCAGCACGATGTTGTTGGCGGCAAGCGAATCGGCAGTGACAAAGAACCCGAGGTTGCGCTTGACGATACGCCGCTCGTCCTCGGTGAGGCCGTTCGGGTCCTTCCATAGCGCGATGTCGCGCGCCATGTTCACCTCTTGCGGCATCCAGTGATTCGCGCAGGTCGCGAGGTACTTCTCCCACGCCCACTTGTACTTGAACGGAACGAGTTGATTGACGTCGGTCGCACCGTTGATGACGCGCTTGTCTGCGACGTTGATACGACGCGCTTCGTCATGCGTTGCCACCGAAGACGATACCCCTGCCTCAGCCACGCGGGGCTGGGTGCGATTTGCAGAAATGAGGTCGTCGTCAAAATTCAGCATGCCAATATCCTTTAGTTCAATTTTCCGATTCGATCAACAAAATTCTGCAAGCAGATGATTCGCGGAGAAGCCCGGCTGGCGCGGCTTTCCGCGAAGTTGTGCGTCACCCGAAAGAGATCGCTCCGCGGAAACCCGCATGAATGCTTGCTCTCCGGACGACGCCCTGAAAGCCTTGCTGCGTGCGCCTCTCCAAGAATCGTTGTTGCAAAGAGCAAACACACTGCGCAGCAATCGCACGATTTTTTCGACAGCGCGACGACAGTTCACTCGCGACAAAACCTCGATGCAGATGCACGGCAATGCGCAACGATCCGGTGATGCGCCGCGCGACATGTCGGTCGCGCGGCGTGCCTCAATCACCGCAATGCGTCGTTACTGACAGGCTTCGCAATCAGGGTTGTCGATGCTGCAGAACTTCGCGGGTTCGGACACCGCTTCCGCAGCCGCCGCACTCACGCCACCACTGACGGGCACCGCGTTCAACTCGCCGCCACGGCCGGTCGACTTCTCGGCCGACGTCGCGCCGAGCGCGCGCAGGTAGTAGGTGGTCTTCAGGCCTCGCAGCCACGCGAGCTTGTAGGTTTCATCGAGCTTGCGGCCCGAGGCGCCGGCCATGTAGATGTTCAGCGACTGAGCCTGATCGATCCATTTCGCGCGCCGCGCGGCGCATTCGACGATCCACTTCGGTTCGATCTCGAACGCGGTGGCGTAGAGCCGGCGCAGCTCGTCCGGAATGCGGTCGATCTTCGCGAGCGAACCGTCGAAGTACTTGAGGTCGGCGACCATCACCTCGTCCCACAAGCCGAGCTTCTTCAGATCGCGAACCAGCGACTCGTTGGCGATCGTGAACTCCCCCGAGAGGTTCGACTTCACGTAGAGGTTCTGGTACGTCGGCTCGATGCAGGCGTCGACGCCGATGATGTTGGAGATGGTCGCAGTCGGCGCGATCGCCACGCAGTTGGAGTTGCGCATGCCGACCTCGCCGATGCGGCGCCGCAGCGCGTCCCAGTCCAGCGTGCTGGAGGTATCGACTTCCAAGTAGCCGCCACGCTCGTCGGCCAGCAGCTTGAGGCTGTCGAGCGGCAGTATGCCGCGGTCCCACAGCGAGCCACGGAAGCTCGAATAACGGCCCCGCTCCTCGGCCAGATCGGTCGAGGCCCAGTAGGCGTAGTAGCACACCGCTTCCATCGAACGATCGGCGAAGGCGATCGCATCCTCCGAGGCGTAGGGGATGCGCTTGGCGTGCAGGCAGTCCTGGAAGCCCATGATACCGAGGCCGACCGGGCGGTGCTTGAGGTTCGAGTTACGCGCCTTGCCAACCGCGTAGTAGTTGATGTCGACCACGTTGTCGAGCATCCGCATCGCGGTGCGGATGGTGCGGCGCAGCTTGTCGTGATCGAGCTCGCCATCCTTGCCCAGGTGCGCGAGCAGGTTCACCGAGCCGAGGTTGCACACTGCGATCTCGGTGTCGGAGGTGTTCAGCGTGATCTCGGTGCAGAGGTTGCTCGAATGCACCACGCCGACATGCTGCTGCGGCGAGCGGATGTTGCACGGGTCCTTGAAGGTGATCCACGGATGCCCGGTCTCAAACAGCATCGTCAGCATCTTGCGCCACAGCTGCAGCGCCGGCATGCGGCGGAACAGCTTGATGTCGCCGCGGTCCGCACGGCGCTCGTACTCGACGTAGGCTTCTTCAAAGGCACGGCCGAACTTGTCGTGCAGACCGGGCACATCAGAGGGCGAGAACAGCGTCCACTCGGCACCTTCCATGACCCGCTTCATGAACAGATCCGGAATCCAGTTCGCGGTGTTCATGTCGTGCGTGCGACGGCGGTCGTCGCCGGTGTTCTTGCGCAGCTCGAGGAACTCCTCGATATCGAGGTGCCAGGTTTCGAGATACGCGCAGACAGCGCCCTTGCGTTTGCCACCCTGGTTCACCGCGACCGCGGTGTCGTTCACGACCTTGAGGAAGGGGATCACGCCCTGGCTCTTGCCGTTGGTGCCCTTGATGCGCGCGCCGAGTGCGCGCACCGGCGTCCAGTCGTTGCCGAGGCCGCCGGCGAACTTCTGCAGCAGCGCGTTTTCCTTGATTGCCTGGTAGATGTCGTCGAGGCTGTCATCCACGGTGGTCAGGTAGCAGGACGAGAGCTGGGAATGCAGTGTGCCGGCGTTGAACAGCGTCGGCGTCGAGCTCATGAAGTCGAACTGCGAGAGCACGTTGTAGAACTCGATCGCACGCGCCTCGCGGTCAATCTCGCCCAGCGCCAAGCCCATCGCGACGCGCATGAAGAAGACCTGCGGCAGCTCGATACGACGCTCCTCGATGTGCAGGAAGTAGCGGTCGTAGAGCGTCTGCAGGCCGAGGTAGCCGAACTTCAGGTCACGGTCGGCGACGATCGCCGCGCCCAGGCGCGCGAGGTCGAACTGCGCGAGCTTCGGGTCGAGCAGTTCAGCCTCGATACCCAGCTTCACGTAGCGCGGGAAATACTCCGCGTAGCGCGTGGCCATTGCGGCGTGGGCAACTTCCTCGCCCAGCACCTCGTCGCGAATCACATGCAGTTGCAGCCGTGCGGTGACGTAGTCGTAGGCCGGTTCCTTCTCGATCAGCGTGCGGGCGGCTAGGATCAGCGCCTTGCGCACTTCGTCCAAAGGCACGCCGTCGTAAAGGTTGCGCAGTGCGCCTTCGAGGATCGCCTCGGGCTGCACCTGCTCGCCAAGGCCAGCGCAGGCGGCCGCAACCAGATCGGCGAGCTCGGCGCGGTCCAGCGGCCTGCGTTCGCCGCGGTGCGTGACATGCAACGCCGCGGCCGGCGGCGTTGCCTTCGCCTTCTGCGCACGCTCGGCAGCGCGCTTTTCGCGGTACAGCACATAGGCGCGCGCGACGTCGTGCTCGCCCGAACGCATCAGCGCAAGTTCGACCTGATCCTGGATGTCTTCGATGTGGAACGTGCCGCCGTGCGGCTGGCGACGCACCAGTGCGCGCACGACCTGTTCGGTAAGGCTGCCGACCACCTCGCGCACACGCGCCGAGACGGCGCCATGAGAACCCTCGACGGCGAGGAAGGCCTTGGTGACCGCAACCGCAATCTTGGACGGCTCGAATCCGACCACCGCTCCGTTACGGCGAATGATCTTGTAATCGGCATAGCGTTCCGCCTCGCTGGCGGCATCATGCGGCAGCGCGGATAGCGCCGGGTTGGCGACCGCTTCGTTGGCGATGACCTGCATCGATCTCTCCTGTTGTCGGGGTTGCCTGGAAAACTGCTCCGGCAGCGCACTCGGTTATTGACCTACTAGATCTAGTATGACGATCCATATACCCGACTAATTCTAGTTACCTCACCCCATTTCATGCAAGAAACAAAATTGTCGCGATGCGACAAGAACAAGCACCGTGCGGGCCTCAAACGCTGCAGCCATGAGGCGTGTAAAGCCCTCGCGCGGCGCGATAAAACGGCGAACAAAATGGGTAATCAGCGCAGAAGCGTGGCGAGCAACGGCCAGTCGAAGAAGGGACCGGGGTCTGTCTTGCGCCCAGGGGCAATGTCGCAATGCCCGGCGATGTCGCTGATCGGATGGCGCCGTACGATGGCACGGATCAGCTCTGCCAAGGCGGGGTACTGCGCTGCGTCGAAGGGCTGCGTGTCGCTGCCTTCAAGCTCGATACCGATCGAAAAATCATTACAGCGTTCGCGGCCACCCCAGCTCGATACACCTGCGTGCCATGCGCGCTGGATGGTCGGCACGAACTGCTCGATGCAGCCGTCTCGCCGAATCAGGAAATGTGATGACACGCGGAGATGGTGAATGCCCGCATAGTACGGATGGGCGAGTGGGTCGAGGCAGTTGGTGAACAACTGCTCTACGCCCGGACCACCGAAGCACTCCGGGGGCAGGCTGATCGCATGGATGACGATCAGATCGATGGTGCAGCCCGCCGGGCGGGCGTCAAAATTGGGCGACGCGACGAAGCGCGCATCGGGAAGAAAACCCTCCGCATCGATGCCCTTCAGCGTCGGCTTGGCGGGGGTCGGTGAACTCGCGATCGGCTCACCGCGCAGCTTCAGGAACACCGCCGATTACTCCTTCATCCCCAGCCGCTCCATGCGGTAGCGCAGCGAACGGAAGGTCACGCCCAGAAGCCGCGCCGCGGCCGTGCGGTTGCCATCGGTCTTGGCGATGGCTTCGTTGATGGCCTGGCGCTCGACGCGGTCGAGATAGTCCTGCAGGGATTCCCGCTCCAGGGCAACGCCGCCACCCGGAATGCCGTGCGGACCGGCCTCCTCCTCGCGCGGTTCGAGGTGAAGATCCTCGACCGTAATGCATTGGCCGCCATGCAAGGCCAACGCGCGTTCAAGAATGTTCTCCAGTTCGCGCACGTTGCCCGGGAATGCATAGGCCAACAAGGCGGCGTTCGCAGCGGCGTCAACACGCGGCACAGGCAAGCCCGCCTCCTGGGCCAATCGCCCAAGCAAGGCATCGACCAGGGCCGGGATGTCCTCACGCCGCTCGCGCAGCGCTGGCATGCGCAGTTCAATGACGTTGAGGCGGTAGAACAGATCCTGCCGGAACCGCCCTTGATCCACGAGCTCCTTCAGATTGCGGTGCGTCGCGCTGATGATGCGCAGATCCACCGGCTGCTCGGCCGTGTCGCCGACACGGCGCACACGCTTTTCCTGGATAGCACGCAGAAGCTTTACCTGCATGGGCAACGGCAGGTCACCCACTTCATCGAGGAACAAGGTGCCCCCGTTGGCTGCCTGGAAGAAGCCATCGCGGTCAGCATCCGCGCCGGTAAAAGCTCCCTTGCGATAGCCGAAGAACTCGCTCTCCATGAGATTTTCGGGAATCGCTCCGCAGTTGACCGCAACGAAGGGCTTCGCGGCACGCGGGCCGTATTCGTGAATCAGGCGCGCCGCGCGCTCCTTGCCGCTGCCCGACTCACCGCTGATATAGACCGGCGCCTGACTGCGCGCCAAACGTTCGATCATGCTGCGCACTTGCAGCATGGTGGGCGACTCGCCGGTCAACGAACTGGCGCCGACCGGGCGTGATTCACTCGCGCGCTTCGGCAGATCGAAGACCGATTTGACCAGGGCTCGCAGTTGTTCAAGCGAAACGGGTTTGGAGAGGTAGTCGAAGGCCCCCTCCTTCAACGCGGTGACTGCGTTCTCCATGCTGCCGTAGGCCGTGATCACCGCCACTGGCAGTTCTGGATGGTGCTGCGCAATTTCTCGCACCAGTGTGAGGCCATCGCCGTCCGGCAGGCGCATGTCGGTCAAGCACAGCTTGTAGCGGTGCTCCGCCAGCAATGCGCGCGCGTCGGCCAGCGTTCCAGCCGCGTCGGCACCAAGCCCCATGCGCAGAAGCGTCAGCTCCAGCAATTCACGGATATCCGCCTCGTCATCGACAATCAGTACCGCTGCATCGATGTGGCTGCGTCGCTCACTTGCACTGCTCATGCAACCCCCTTGGCCATCAATCGGAAATGCGCGCCACCGCGAGATTCGCAGAGCTCAAGTTCGGCCGCATTGGCCTGCGCCAACTCTCGCGCAATATAGAGCCCAAGCCCGGTACCGCGTGGATCGGACGTAAAGAAGGGTTCAAACACCCGTGAGCGCGACTCCGGCGGCACGCCGGGACCATCGTCCACGACTTCGAGCATGACCTGGTCTTCACCGCCCGCGAGCACCTGGATTCTCACGCTGCCCGGCGCGCCGCTCGCAAAACGGCGAGCGTTGCCAAGCAGGTTCCAAAGAATCTGCTGCAGGTGAATACGGTCGAAGCGCACGCGCAACGCCGCATCGCCCTCCAATTCGACAAGCGCCGGATCGAGCCCCTCGTAGCTGACCTGTTCATCCAAGAAGGTGCGGGCGAAGGCAAGCAGTGGAATGGTCTCCGGGGTCGCGCGATCGCGGCGCCCAAGTTCCAGCACGTCGCGCACCATGCGATCGATGCGCCGCGTGTTGTCGTGGATGATGCGCGTCAGGCGCTGCTGCATCTCGGCGCGCTTCTCTTCGCCAAGGAGTTCGCTGGCGTGGCTGATCGCCGCCAAGGGGTTGCGGATCTCGTGCGCGATCCCGCCGGTCAGGCGCCCGAGTGCCGCAAGCTTGATTTGCTGTGCCTCGCGCTCGATGCGCTCAAGATCTTCAAGATAGACAATCGTATCGCCTTGCTCGCCCAATCGCAGGGTGCGCACGCGCACCTGGCTGCCGGCCTCGCCAACGCGAACCTCCGCGTCGCCACTCACCACCGCAGCCGCAAGCTCGGGGGACAGTACGTCAATCGGTAGGCCAATATGGGGCAAATCCCCCAACAACTCGGCCGCCTTGCGATTGGCCTGCATCACCACGCCATCGGCGCCGAGCACGAGCACACCATCGTGCAGATCGGCAATGATCTGCTCGTTCACGCGCTCCTGACGACGCAGCGCAGCACCGCGCTGATGGGCAAGCGCTTCGTTGGCCAGCGCGCGGGTCGCCAGCAGGCGCGCCACGGTCGCAACTGCAAAAAAGCCAATGCAGACAAAACCCACCGCGGTGATGTCGGCAACCGCCTCGCTGTCGAGAGTCAGCGAACGCAGGCCTTGCACCGCGAGCACCGCCACAGAGGCCAAGGACGCATAGAAGAAGACCAGGCGCCCTTCGCCGAGCAGTCCGCCGGCAGCAACCACCACCATCATCATGTAGGGCAGGCCACCCTTGTGACCTCCGCCTAGGTACATCAGCGCACTGAGCGCCACGATATCGATCGTGATGTGGGTGTTCACCACCCACTCGAAGGGTGCCCGCGTTGCGCGCAGGAAGTAGAGCAGGATCACCGCCGCCAATAGGTAACCCGCAACAACCCAAGTCCACTCGCCGCTACTGCTTTCCAGCAAGAAAAGGCGACCAATGAAGATCAAGCCGCACGCAACGATCAGGCGGTAGAGGCTGTAGTAGCGCAGCGATTCCCAGCGCGATTCAGCGGGCTGCCAGGCATGTGGCATGCCGGCCCCCATCAGGCGCGCGGGCCGAGTTGGCGGTGCGCGTCGCTGCAGTAGAAGTGGCCGCCCTCCATCACACCCTCGCTTTCCGGCACATGCAGGCCGCACTGTGCGCAAGCCGTGATGCGTTCGGGTTCGGCCGGTGGCTGTGGGGCCGGATTGCCGCGGCGGGGACGCGATGCGCCACCATCGAATTTGCGGCGCAGCAACCAGATAGCAAGGATGCCCAGCAGGAAGAGGAGTATTTTGCCCACGTCAGGCGCCCCATCGCGATGCAGAAGCCGCCGAGTTTACCACCCGGTGCATGGGCGCTCAGAGGGCTGCAAGGCGCGCGGCCGCAGCATCCAGTGTCGCGTCCTGCTTGGCGAAGCAAAGCCGCACGATGCGTTCGTCGCGGGGCTCGCGCGAAAACACCGAAACCGGAATGGCCGCTACGCCGGCTTCGCGCGTGAGCCATTCGGCGAACGCAACGTCCGGCAGATCGGAGATCGCACGGTAGTCGACCAGCTGAAAGTAGGTGCCAGCGCACGGCAGCAGGCGCAGCCTGCTTGTGGCCAACTGTGCGCGCAGGCGATCGCGCTTCGTCTGGTAAAACGCGGCCAGCCCCCGCCAGGTCTCTGGCCGCCCCGCAACCGTCGCAAAGGCGGCTTGAGCCGGACTGTTCACGGTGAAGACGTTGAACTGGTGCACCTTGCGGAATTCGGCCATCAGCGCTGCCGGGCCAAAGACGTAGCCGACTTTCCAACCGGTGACGTGATAGGTCTTGCCAAAGCTCGACACGCCGATCGCCCGGCACGCGAGCGCTGGATGGCGGGCAACACTCTGGTGTTCGGCGCCGTCGAAGACCATGTGCTCATAGACCTCGTCGGACAGCACACAGACGCGCGACCCATCGAGTAGCGCAGCGAGCTGCAGCATGTCTTCCCGCGGCCAGATCGAGCCCGTCGGGTTGTGCGGTGTATTCACGATCACCAGCCGCGTGCGCGGGCTCAGTGCTGCCTTGAAGGCATCCCAGTCCGGACGCCAGTCCGGTGCACGCAGCGGGATCCCCCGCAATTGCGCGCCCTGCAACCGCACTGCCGGGCCGTACGCGTCATACGCCGGCTCGAACACGATGACCTCGTCGCCCGGCTGCACCAGCGCGGCAATGGCTGTGAACAGGGCCTGTGTCGCGCCCGCCGTCACCGTGATCTCGGACTCGGGCTCATACCGCGCGCCGTATTCGCCCTCCAGCTTGTGCGCGATCGCTTCGCGCAGCGCCGGCAAGCCGGCCATCGGCGGGTACTGGTTATGGCCGGCAGCAATGGCCTCTGACACCGCGGCGGCGAGCGCGGGATCGGGCGAGAAGTCCGGAAAGCCTTGCGACAGGTTGATCGCGCCGCAAGCCTGAGCGAGCCGCGACATCACGGTAAAGATGGTGGTGCCCACATCGGGCAACCGGCTATCGATCGGAACTGGAGTATCCAAACCAACTCTCCTCGCACGCTAGAGCCGCAAGTCTATTCCGGCGTAAGCTTGCGCAGGAGCCTCAAGTCGCGGGCTACGCGTCCGTAGACGTGAGAAGAGAGGCTCTGAATCGGCAAAGAGCCCTACCACACCGGGGAGATAGCGGTGACCGATCTTTTGGCGGCGGATGACGAGCTGGTCTTTGCGCCGGAAGGCGATGACGATGTCGAACATGGCGCGGCGGCGGTATGGCGCGTTCTGATCGTCGACGATGACCAGGATGTTCACGCATCGACGGAGCTCGCACTCAAGGGCACACCGATCCTCGGGCGCCCGCTGGAGTTCCTGCACACCTACAGCGCCGCCGAAACGGTGCAGTTCCTGCGGCGCGAGCAGGACATTTCGGTGATCCTGCTTGATGTGGTGATGGAAAGCGAGAACGCCGGCCTGAACCTCGTGCACATCATCCGCGAAGAACTGGGCCTGCAGGAAACGCGCATCGTGCTGCGCACCGGGCAGCCCGGCTATGCGCCGGAAATCCAGGCGATCCGCGATTACGACATCAACGACTACAAGACCAAGTCCGAACTCACCCACACGCGGCTCTACACCACGCTGACGGTTGCGATCCGGTCCTACGACCAGATCCGCGCGATCAACGCGAACCGCCGCGGGCTGGACATGATCGTGCGAGCCAGTGGCGAGCTGATGGAGCTGCGTGGCATCCAGGGCTTCGCCGCCGGTGTCATCACGCAACTTGCGGCCCTGCTGCGGCTACCGCCCGAGGGGCTGATCTGTGCGCAGGAAAACGGCAGCGGCGACGACGGTGTTCAGGTCGTTGCGGCCGGAGGCAAGTTCAGCGGGCTGATCAACCAATCGATCCGCGACATCCCGGATCGTGTGGTGCGGGAGCACCTCAACCGCGCCCTCGCATCGGGCAAGAACCAATACGACCAGGGCTCCACAACGCTGTTGCTCAACGGCTCGGGTCGCCGAATCGCCGTCTATCTGGAAAGCACGCACGCGATCGAGGAAATCGACCGCCACCTGCTTGAGGTGTTCTGCACCAACATTGCCGCCGGTTTCGAAAACACCGCCCTGTTCAGCCGCCTGCAGAACATCGCCTACGTCGACGCCCTTACCAGCCTGCCCAACCGGGTGCGCTTCCTTCAGTGCATTGACGAGCGCCTGCAGGGCAACCGCAAGAACGAATCGACCGTCGCGCTGGTCGACATCGACGAGTTTGCCGAGACCAACGACGCACTCGGGCACAAGTTCGGTGACAAGCTGCTGCTGGCCGTCGCCCTTCGTCTGCGCGACCGGATGCCCGGCGCCATCGTCGCGCGGATCGCCGGCGATACCTTCGGCATCCTCGGCGAAGTGTCGGTGGTCACGCCGGCAGCACTCTCCGCTGTCTTCGCCGACCCGTTTATCGTCGATGAGCAGGAGATCGTGATCTCCGCAACGCAAGGTTATTTGCTGCTGCGCGAGGCAGACGGCAGCAGCGCGGACGCCTTGAAGAACACCAACCTCGCTCTCAAGCGGGCAAAGAGCCGGCACCGTGGGGAACACAGCTTCTTCACGCGCGACATGAACGTCGAGATCGAGGAGCGGGTCAAGCTGCTCCACGGCCTGCGCAGTGCATTCGACAACGAACGCCTGTTCCTGATGTACCAGCCGCAGGTTCGTATCGAGAGCGGCGAGCCGGTCGGCGTCGAAGCGCTGATCCGCTGGCGGGGTGACGATGGCCGCTTCATCCCGCCCGATCGCTTCATTCCGCTCGCCGAACACTCGGGCCTGATCGTCAATATCGGCAACTGGGTCATGCGCCTGGCGTGCTACGAACAGGTCAAGATCGCCGCTGCCGGCTTCCCGAACGTGCAGATGGCGGTCAACGTATCGCTGGCGCAGTTCCGCCATCAGGACTTCATCAATCAGGTCAGATCGGCACTGGCCGATACCGGCGCGGTCGCCCACCAGATCGAGCTTGAGATCACCGAGTCGATGGCCATGGAGGACGCAGATTTTGTCGCCGGCAAGCTCAACGAGCTGGCACAGCTTGGCGTCAAGGTCGCCATCGACGATTTCGGTACGGGCTTCTCTTCGCTTTCCTACCTGCAACGACTGCGCGTCGATCGACTGAAGATCGACCGCTCCTTCGTGAAGGACTTGTGCACGAACCAGCGGTGCCGCCAGGTCGCGGAAATGGTGATCCAGCTCAGCCGGAAGCTCGGCCTGGGGGTGATCGCCGAGGGCGTTGAAGAGGCCGACCAGGCCAAGGTACTGCTGGGGCTGGGCTGCCCGGATGCACAAGGCTACCTGTACGCCCGCCCGATGGAGCCCGAGGCGCTGCACGACTGGCTCGCAGAGCGCCGCGCACGCGGCTGAACCGCTGGCGGTTTGACCTGACGGCTTGCCCCGCTTGGCGCGAGCGGCCATCATCGGCGCATGGAACTCGCTCCCCTGATACCGCTCGACGGCGCGATTGCCGTCATCGACCAGACCCGTCTGCCCTTCGCCCGAACCACCCGCACGCTTGCCAATCTGGAAGCCTGCGCGCTAGCCATCGAGACCATGGTGGTCCGCGGCGCGCCGCTGATTGGCGCCACGGCCGCGTTCGGCGTCGCCATCGCGATGCGGCACGACACCAGCAACGACGCGCTCGAAGCTGCGCTGACGCGCCTCGGCCGCACCCGCCCAACAGCCGTCAACTTGCACTGGGCGCTCGCCCGCATGGCAACCAAGCTTCGTCCGCTGACTCCGGACCTACGAAGCGCAGCAGCCTGGCGCGAAGCGCTCGCGGTTCACGCCGAAGACATCGCCGCCAACCGCGCGCTGGGCGAATATGGCCGCTCGCTGCTCGCCCGCCACGCCGAAGGGCTCGATCGCCCGCTGCGGGTCATGACCCACTGCAACGCCGGAGCGCTTGCCACCTGCGGCTGGGGCACGGCCCTCGCGCCAATCTATCTCGCGCATCAAGCAGGTCTGTCGATCGAAGTCTGGGTCAGCGAAACACGGCCCCGCAACCAGGGCCTGCTCACCGCGTGGGAGCTGTCTGAAGGCGGTGTGCCGCACACCCTGATCGCCGACAACGCGGCCGGGCTGCTGATGCGCCAAGGCCTGGTCGATGTCGTGATCACAGGCGCCGACCGCATTGCCGCCAATGGCGATACCGCCAACAAGGTCGGTACCTACCTGAAAGCGCTTGCCGCCCGCGAACACGGCGTGCCCTTCTACATCGCGGCGCCCACCAGCACGATCGACGCAGCCAGCCCGGATGGCGACGCGATCCCGATCGAATCCCGCAGCGACGACGAAATCTGCGTGCTGCATGGCATCGATGGCGCCGGCGAGGCGGCGCAGGTTCGCATGTTCAATGGCCCTTGCGCCAACCCGGCCTTCGACGTCACGCCTGCCGCGCTGATCGCCGGCATTCTCACCGAACGCGGCCGCTTCGATGCAGCCCGCATTACGGAGGCGCTTGCATGAACAGCATCGAAGCCCAACGCGACGCCCTGCTCGCCAGCGCACGCCACATCGCAGCCCTTGGGCTCAACCCCGGCGCCGCAGGCAACCTCAGCGTGCGCCACGGCGATGGCATGCTGATCACGCCATCGGGCCTGCCATGGGAAGAACTGACGCGCATCGACTTCGTCACCGTCGCCGCTGACGGCAGCTACACCGGCCCGCGCGCGCCGTCGTCCGAATGGCAACTGCATCGCGACCTCTATCTGTCGCGCCCCGACTTCGGCGCAGTGATCCACACCCACTCGCCTTTCTGTACCGCACTGGCCTGCCTGCACCGCACGATTCCGCCCTTTCACTACATGGTCGCCCGTTTCGGCGGCCACGACGTGCGCTGCGCTGCATATGCCACCTACGGCACGGCTGCGCTGTCCGAGGCTACGCTGATTGCGATGGCTGATCGCAATGGCTGCCTGCTGGGCAACCACGGCATGGTGGTCGCCGGCCGCGACCTGCGCCACGCCCAGGCCTTGGCGGTCGAACTCGAAAGCCTTGCCGAACAGTACTGGCGAGCCTGCCAGCTCGGCGACCCGGTGCTGCTACCGGAAGACGAGATCGCCCGCGTCCGCGAAAAGTTCAAGGGCTACGGGGTGCGCTGACGCGCCTCTCGGCCCGAGTTGCGCGCGCTCTCACCGTCGTGCAATGAGTCACGGCGATACGCTCATTTAATGCAATCATCATTTAGGCGCTCATACCATTCATGGCCGGCGACGACTGGCATGCGAATTACCCCCCGTCGCATCGTCGGTTACCAGCCAATAATAGGAGGAGTGGAATGAGTGCCTGTAAGAAGAGCTTTCCGGCAATCCTTGCTTCGCTAGGTCTTATCGTATCGTTAGCGACGCTGAGCGGATGCGGCGGCAATGGGGAGTCAGCGCCAACAAGCAACCAGCCGACCACGGCCGCAGAGGTTCGCACCGCAGAGCGAATCGCGACGGTCGAATCGCCGGGTGAGTTCGTCGTTCAATCCTTGGCGTTGCCGGTCGGCGGCGCATCGCAATACCTTGTATACCTGCCGAAGGGCTTCCGGACTTCAGGCCCGGGCATGAGCGACATGCGCGGACGCCTGTGGCCAATGGTCGTTTACCTGCACGGTTCTTCGCCAGACGGCTCGCCGAAAACCATGGAGCAGCTCCGTGGTGACGGCATCAACTACTACATCGAACATGGCGGCCAGGACTTTCCGGCGATCGTCGTGTCGCCACTTGAGGCCTCTTATTTCCATGATGAAGCCTTCGTGGACGCCGTCATACGCGATGCGCAGGCAAAGTACGCGGTCGATCGATCGCGCGTAAGCCTTGCCGGCTTCAGCTTGGGCGGCCTCGGCGCCTACCCTGTGGCGCTGGCATTTCCTCACCGCTTCTCGGCCGTCCTCGCCGCCGGCGGAGGCTTCACGGACGACCTGTTCTTCGGCCCACAAGCAATAACTGAATACGGAAACGGGCTACGCCACCTGCAGAACACGCCGTTCCATGTCGTGCATGGTGACGCCGACATGAACGTGCCGGTCGCGGTCGCCGACAACGCCGTCAAGGCGCTGCGCAACGCAGAGGTAACGGTGACGTATGACCGAATGCCAGGCGTCGATCATCTCGGCAGCACGAACTACGCTTTCAACGCGGAGAGTCTCGGCGCGCTGATCAAGCAACGCGGTGAACGTCTCGACGACGAGACTAATCACATTCACCATGCAGACCGACTCGTAGGACGCTACGAGTTCGCAAGCACGTCGGGGAGCCCGCAAGTGCTGCACCTGAGCGTCGACACGCAAGGGCGACTGGTTGTCGAAAACGAGACCTTCGCAACCACGACGGCCTACTACCCGATCGGTGACGACCGGTATGTCAGCAATTCAATGTTCTACCGCGTGGTTCGAAATGCGGACGGGCGCATGAGCTGCATGTACTGGATCGGGACGTTCTGGGGCGCGCCGATCTACACCGACGCCGAACACGCGGCCACTTGCGGATACGGGCCGCAGAACTGACGCATCACACATGGCGGCAACTTGGGGCAGGCAAGCCCGGGGGTGCCGCCTGCAAACGCTGCCGGGCGACAGAGCCCACACCGCTCACCGCCCGGCCGCCATCGCGTCAGCCCGACGCGGCGCTTCGCCGACGCCACATCAGGTAGGGCACGGTCACGATCAGCGAACACAGCAAGTAGGCAGTGATCAGCAGCACCGCGTAGGGGCCGGGCATTGAGGCTGCAACCAGTACCGCGAGGCCGACATGCCGCGTTGAGCAGGTGATGGCCAAGGCGGTGCGCTCGTGCGGATCCGGGCCACCCAACAGATGGCCGATCACGAGTGCGATCAGCAGCAAGCCGGTCATGGCGACGAAGGACCGCGGCGGCACATCCAGAAGCATGTGGCCAAACATCAGCAGCATCGCCAGGCCCATCAGCATCAGCAAGGACCCCAGCGCAGCAATCAGGCGATCCGCCCAGCGCTCGCAGATCGCCGGCCACATCGCGCGCAGCGCCATGCCCGCGAGCAAGGGCAAAAGAATGGTCTGCGCGACCGACATCGCGATCTGAAGCGGCTCGACCTGCCGATCGAGCTCGAAATGCGGGCCGAGCACCATCACCCAAACGGGCACGAATGCGACGGCCAGGAACGACGAGGTCACGACGAGGCTGAAGACGTAAGGCGAGCGCCCGATGGCGCCGAGCTTGCGCGGCAGCATCGGCGCACCGGCCGACACCGCGAGCACCAGCAGCGCTGCGCGCGCGACGTTGCCGAGCGGCACGAACTCGTCGATCAGCACCGCCGCAGCCGGCACCAGCACATACATCGCGAGCAATGCCCGCGACAGCAGTGCCGGCCTCTGCCACAGGTAAGCGACTTGCCGCACGGACGAGGCTGCGCCGATGGCCAGCAACATGACCGCCACGGCGCCCTTCAGCAAACCGAAAAAGATCGCCAGCAAGGCGGCCTCCAGTCAGCCAAACATGCCGACGCCACGTGCCGGCGCGTCAAGGTTCAGAACTGCCCGCGCTGGCCAGCCGGCGCGGTGGTGCCAGCCTTCTCGGCGAGTTTGTCGAGCGACAGTTCCCCCTTGCGGTCGAACGGCAGGCGACCGTAGTCGCGCGTCAGCACTTCGCCGTGCACCCGGTAGCCAAAAGCCTTGCCCCCCTCGAACACCTTGGGTAGCTTGGCCAGCAATTCGATCAGCGAGGCCGACACGTCCACGCCGACAGTCGTCTCACCGAGGCGTGGCAGCACCACGGACTGGCCAGTCATGCCGGTGGCGACCTTCTGTCCATTGATCTCGAAACCGAAGGTCATTCCATCAACGGTGATGTCCTTTTCGTTCGGATTGCTGACGCGCAGCGTCAGATGCATGCGCTGCTGCAGCATGCCGCCGCCGGGCAGCAGCGATACATCCTCGACGCTGACCTCAGGCTTCTGCAGGCCAAGCGCCATGATCGCGCAGCCGGCCGCGAGCAACAGCCAGCCGAGGACCAGCGGGCGGGCGATCGCACGCATGATCACTCCCGCCCCGAGAGTTTTTCGAGCAGACGCAACAGCGAGATCGAATCGTCCTCGCCCATGCCACAGCCCACCGCGCCGTTGAGCATCTGCGCAGTGGCCGCGCTGTTGGGCAGCGAGACACCCATCTTGTGCGCTTCGTCGAGCACGATGCGCAGGTCTTTCTGATGCATCCAGGCCTTGAAGCCAGGCTTGAAGTTGCGGTCGAGCATGCGCTGGCCGTGGTTCTCCAGGATGCGGCTGTAGGCAAAGCCGCCCAGCATCGCTTCGCGGACCCGAGCCGGATCAACGCCGGAGGCGCGCGCAAAATGCAGCGCCTCGGCCACGATTGCCACGCCCGCGCCGGTAAGGATCTGGTTGCACGCCTTGGCCACCTGTCCGGCACCGCTCTCGCCAATCCAGGTAACCGTCTTGCCCATGCCTTCCAGCACTGGCCGCGCCCGCTCGAACGCGGCCTGATGGCCGCCGACCATGATCGTCAGGCTGCCGGCGATCGCACCGACCTCGCCGCCCGACACCGGTGCGTCAAGCATCGTCACGCCGCGTTCGGCCATTCGGGCAGCGATCGACCGCGCGGCAGAGGGCGCGATGGTGCTCATGTCGATGAACACCAGATCGACCCGGTTGGCGGCCTCCGCCCCTTCGGCGACACCACGCGCGCCCAACGCCACCTCTTCAACATCCGGCGCGTCGGCCACCATGCTGATCACCACGTCGCAGTCGCGCGCCAGCGCGGCGGGCGATTCGGCGGGTTTGGCGCCGGCGATCAGGAGCGGCTGCATCGACTCTGCGCGGCGGGTCCATACCGCCACCTCATGCCCGCCCTTGAGCAGGTTGAGCGCCATCGGCCGCCCCATGATCCCCAAACCGACAAATCCGACTCTCATGATTCCTCCGTAGAATGCCGCCACCGGCATGGCGCTTGCGTGCGCCGCCGGCGAGAAAATCCAAGCCACGGAACGAAAGATACGCTCCATGCAATACGCCCCGATCATCAAGGAAATCGGACGAGGCGCCAAGGGCGCACGGCCAATGACCGAAGCGCAGGCCGAAAGCCTGTTCGGCGACATCCTAGACCAGCGCGTGCCCGACCTCGAGCTTGGCGCGATCCTGCTTTCGATGCGGATCAAAGGCGAAGATGCCGACGAGCTTGCTGGCTTCAAACGCGCGATGGACGCGCGCACCGCACAGGTCGCGGTGCCTGCCGGGCCGCGCTGCGTGGTGCTGCCGACCTACAACGGCGGGCGCAAGCAGGCCAACCTGATGCCGCTGGTGGCGCTGTTGCTCGCGCGCGACGGCGTGCCGGTGCTGATCCAGGGGCGGCACGACTTCGAGAGCCGCGTGAGCCCCTTCGAGCTGTTGGGCGCCCTCGGTATCACCCCGGCGGCGGACACCGACGACGCGGCGCGCCAACTGGCTGATCGTCGCCTCGCGTGCCTGCCGGTCGCGACACTGTGCCCCGGGTTGGATGCGCTGCTCGCCCTGCGGCGCCGCGTCGGCCTGCGCAACAGCGGGCACACGCTTGCCAAGCTGCTGGACCCCTGCCGCGGCCACAGCGTGCGCGTGATCGCGGTGACCCATCCGGAATACCTTGAGCGCATGGCCGAGCAGCTCGACCGGGAACACGCCTGCGCGCTGCTGATGCGGGCGACCGAGGGTGAGGCCTACGCGCACCCGCGGCGTCGGCCCCGCCTGCTGGGTTATGTCGATGGTGCGGCGCGCGTGCTGTTCGAGCAAGAAGATGGCGATCCGACGCGCGAGCCCGGCGAAGGCTGCGCGGTGGCCGACAATGCGGCGCAGATCCGCGCAATGCTCGACGGCGCGCAAGCGGTGCCACAACCGATCCTCGATCAGGTCAGCGCGCTGGCCCAACTGGCACGGGCCTGAAGCAGCACGCGCCGGAGACCGCTGGACGCGCGTGGCGCGCGCCCCTTGCAGGGGAAAACAGCTTGCAACAGACCCCGCCGCTAAATCGCGGCGATTCGCCTATACGGTGAAACGCCCGACCGACCCGGCCAGCCGGCTCATTGCGCCACCCGCATCCTCTGCCAGCGCAGCCGCACGTGCGGCGCTGGCTGCGTTGCGCCCCGCCGCAGCAGCGATATCGCCGATCAGCGCATCGAGCCGCTGCGTCGCGGCCTGCTGCTCGGCGAGCGCTTGCTGGATCCCCGTCATGCCGCATTCCACCTCACCGGCTGCGCGCGGGATCTCATCCACCGCGGCACCCGCCTGTTCGGCTCGCGCCACACTCGCCTGCACGCCCGACACGCTCTGGTCGATCGCGCCGACCGCGGTGTCGATGGTGTTTCGGATACGGCCCACCGTGCCTACGATCAATTCGGTCGAATGCGCAGTGCGCTCGGCCAACTTGCGCACCTCGTCGGCCACCACCGCAAAACCACGCCCCTGCTCGCCAGCGCGCGCCGCTTCGATCGCGGCGTTGAGCGCGAGAAGGTTGGTCTGATCCGCGATCGCCTTGATCTCGCCCACAACGGTGGCGATCTGCACCGCCTCGTCAGAGAGTGAGGACACCACACGAGCTGTTTCATGTACCGACTCAGCAATCGCCCGGATGTCGCCCGCCACCTCGCGCACCTGCTGCGCACCATCGCGCGCGCATTCACCCGACACACGTGCGCGGTCCAGCGCCTGCCCTGCACTCAAGGCGACGGTGGCGATGTTGTCGCGTACCGCGGCGAAGTCGCTGCTCGCGCGTTCGGCCATGAGCTGTTGCGAGCCAGCCTCCTCTCGTACCGAAGCCCCCACCGCCTGCAACGCCTCCACCGCCGACGCGGTCTCCTGCGTCGCGAGCAGGGCATCGCGCACCACGCCCTGCTGCACCGCGAGCAGGCGATCGAAGGCCGCGATCGCATCGCCGATTTCGTCCCCCACGGCGCCGTCGATACGCCTCGAAAGATCGCCGGATGCTGCAATCGCAGCGGCCTCGCGGGCCACGCGGCGCAAGGGCGGGCCTATGCGCCGATAGACGAACAATGCGGTGGCGATCAGCACGATGGCCGCCAGCACACCTACCGCGGCGCTACGCCACACGCTGGCCTGCACGGCGGCGGCTGCCGCGACGCGCTCCTGCTCCGCGGCAGCCGCAATCAGGTCGGTGAGCTTCTCAAGGCTGCCCTCGAGCGCTTCAAAGTCCTGGGTAAAACCGGCGAGTTCCGCCGACTGCGGCGAGGGGTTGGCGAGCAGTGCCTCCGCAGCCTTCAGATAGCGATCGACCACCGGCGCCGCCGCATCCGCGGCCGCACGCGCGTCGACGGGCAGACTCTGTCGATTCCGATCGAAGTTCTCGCGCAGTCGCTTGGCGTGCTCAGCGAAGTCCTTCTGCACCGCGGCCTTGTCGTCACCACCTCCGCTCGACGCCAGCAGCGCGCGCAGCACATCACCGCGAATCGCGTCGTGCATCATGTCGACGTCGGTCTGTCGCAATACCTGTTGCTGGGTGCGCAGGATCGCGTCGATGCCGCCGGCAACTTGCCGCACCCCCGTTTGCGCGAGCAAGGCATTGAGCAACACCGCGAGGATGCCGGCCGCTGCCAGCATCAGCAGCAGCATCTGTATCGACAGCCTACGTCTTGGCATGGCTTTCCTCCGGTCGGAACGACATCAGGACTACGGCAGCGCCAAGCAAGGCTTGAGCCCCCGCTTTCGCCCTATTGCGGTGCATCACGAAACAGCTCAAGCAGCAATGCCGAATCCGCCCCAAGGCGGCGCCCCGCCGCATCAATCTGGTGCCTGCAGCCGGCGTGCTTCGTTCAGTCTGGCTGTCGAAGTCGCCGCCTGCAAGGCGCGCACCGTCATGGCACAGGCATTGCTAACCCGTCCCCGGAGACGAGGAAAAAATGGCTGAAACAAAATCCACCTGCTGCTATTGCGGCGTCGGCTGCGGCGTGATCATCGAACACGATGAAGGCGTCATTACCGGCGTGCGTGGCGACCCCCAACATCCAGCGAATTTCGGCCGCCTGTGCACGAAGGGCTCGACCCTTCACCTGACGGCGGCGCCGAACACCCGCGTTGCGCGTGCCCTGTACCCGGAACTGCGCGCCACGCGCAACGAAGCGCGCAGCCGCATCAGTTGGGATGGCGCACTGGACCATGCGGCCGAACGCTTTGCCGCAATCGTCCGCGAGCACGGCCCCGACGCCGTGGCCTTCTACATTTCGGGCCAGCTGCTGACCGAGGACTACTACGTCTTCAACAAGCTGGCCAAGGGCCTGATCGGCACCAACAACGTCGATACCAACTCGCGCCTGTGCATGAGCAGCGCGGTGGCAGGCTACAAGCAGACGCTCGGCGCCGACGCGCCGCCGGCCAGCTACGAAGACATCGACCACACCGACTGCCTCTTCATCAGTGGCAGCAACACCGCATTCGCGCATCCGATCGTGTTCCGCCGCATCGAAGACGCGCGCAAGGCCAACCCGGCGATGAAGCTGATCGTGGTCGATCCGCGCCGCACCGACACCGCCGAGGCGGCCGACCTGCACCTGGCGATCCTGCCCGGCACCGACATCGCGCTCTACAACGCGATGCTGCATGTGATGCTGTGGGAAGGTTGGGTGGACGAGGCCTACATCGCCGCGCACACCGAGGGCTTCGATGCGCTGCGCAAGGTCGTGCGCGCCTACACGCCGCAAATGGCGGCGGGCATCTGCGGCGTACCGGCGGCGGACATCGAGCGCGCCGCGCAATGGTTCGCCACCTCGAAAGCCACCCTGTCGATGTACTGCCAGGGCCTCAACCAGTCGTCGCACGGCACCCACAACAATGCCGCGCTGATCAACCTCCACCTCGCCTCTGGGCACTTGGGCCGGCCTGGCGCTGGCCCCTTTTCATTGACTGGCCAGCCCAACGCAATGGGCGGGCGGGAGGTGGGCGGCCTTGCCAACCTGCTCTCCGCACACCGTGATCTGGCCAACCCGCAGCACCGCGCAGAAGTCGCCGCCCTGTGGGGCGTGCCGGACGTGCCCGCCGCACCCGGCAAGAGCGCCGTCGAACTGTTTCGCGCGCTGGAATCGGGTGAAATCAAGGCCGCCTGGATCGCCTGCACGAACCCCGCGCAGTCGATGCCGGACGCGGCGCAGATTGCCCGCGCGCTGGACAAGGCCGAGTTCGTCGTGGTGCAGGAAGCCTATGCGACGACCGAAACCGCCGCCTACGCCGACCTGCTGCTGCCCGCCACCACCTGGGGCGAGAAGACCGGCACCGTAACCAACTCCGAGCGGCGCATCTCGCGCGTACGCCCTGCCGTCGCGGCGCCGGGCGAAGCCCGCCATGACTGGGCAATCGCTGTCGACTTCGCGCGCCGCCTCGGCCATGCACTCGGCAACCCGCTCACCGACGCCCTGTTTCCCTATGCGGACGAAGAGGCGATCTGGAACGAACATCGCGAGACCACACGCGGCCGCGATCTGGACATCACCGGCCTGTCGTACGCGACGCTTGAAACCGAGGGTCCGCAACAATGGCCCTTCCCGAGCGGCGCCGGCAGCGGCAAGACACGGCTCTATGAAGACGGCGTGTTCCCCACCGAATCCGGCCGCGCGAAGTTTGTCGCCGCCGAGCACCTGCCCGTCGCCGAACCGGTGTCGGCCAAATACCCGATCGCGCTGACCACCGGCCGGCTACGCGATCAGTGGCACGGCATGAGCCGCACCGGCACGCTGGCGCGCCTGTTCGCCCATGAGGCAGAACCGCTGCTGCATCTGAACCAGGCCGATCTGGAACGCCGCGGGCTCGCCGAGGGTGATCTGGTTCGCGTGTCCAGCCGGCGCGGCGCGGTGATCGTGAAGGTCGCCGCGAGCGATTCGGTGCGGCCGGGCCAAGCCTTCCTGCCGATGCATTGGGGCGCAAACACGATGGGCGGCTACGGCGTGAACGTGCTCACCGTGTCAGCCTTCGACCCGTACTCGAAGCAGCCGGAGCTCAAGCACGCGGCGGTGCAGGTCGAGAAATATGCCGAAGGGCGAGAGGTCGTGGCGCTGCGTCGTGTCGAGGCGGACGCCGATGCCGAGCATGGTGCGATGGCGGTGATGGCGCGCATGCGCGACGCCCTGCAGCGCGAGATGCCGGAAGCCAGCTACGCGAGCCTCACACTCGCGGGCCGCGACGCGCCGGTGGTAGTGCTGAAAGCCCGTGTGCCGGAGACCCGAGACGCGGCGATGGCTGCACTGGATGCCGCCACCACGCTGGACGATCCGCTCGCGCTGATCTACCGCGACACGCGCCGCGACATCACCAAACGCGCGCGCATCGATGGCGATACGCTCAGTGCCGTGCGCCTGGTCGGCGAAGCGAAAGCCGCCGGCTGGCTGCAGGACATGATGGCCCAGGGCACGCCGGCCGGCGAAGCGCGCAAGTGGCTGCTGGCGCCGCTGACGCAACCGCCCGCCGGGCAGCAGCAGCGCGGCAAGGTGGTGTGCAACTGTTTCGACGTAGCCGAGCGCGACATCGTTGCGGCCTTCAAGGCCGGCGAATCGCTCGAAGCCTTGCAGACGCGCACACGCTGCGGCACCAACTGCGGCTCGTGCGTACCCGAACTCAAGCGGCTGGCCTCGATGGGGCAGCCCGAATGACATGCCGCGGCGTCGCACGGTTACCCCGGACGACGCCGTTCCCCGGTGCGGCTGCCGGCGATCCCGGCAATCCGCATCGACAACAACGAGAACACTCGCCAAGCACTCTCTACCCCTGGAGGTTCGCGTGATGGATGTTGCCAACGCGCTCACGAAAATCGGGCGCGGTCCAACGCTGTGCGAAGACCTCGCACGCGACGAAGCCTACGCCCTGTTCAAACGCATGCTGTCCGGCACCGTGTCGCCGGTGCGGCTCGGCGCCCTCTTGATGGCGCTGCGCTGGAAGGGCGAAACGATCGACGAACTGCTCGGTTTCGCCGAGGCACTCGGCGAACACACGATTTCGATGCAGGCGCCGCATGGCTCGCGCCGCGTCGCGATCATCCCGACCTACGCCAGCCGCCACAGCCAGCCCAACCTGATGCCCGCGCTCGCCTTGCGACTCGCGCAAACCGGCGTGCCGGTGCTGGTTCATGGCTCGCTCGGCGAGGGGCGCCTGCCGCCCAGCTTCGATGTGCTGCGAAGGCTCGGGCGGCCGCATGCCACCACGCTCGCCGAAGCGGCCGAATCGCTTGCGCTGCACAACCTCGCGGTCGTGCCGACCCGCCTGCTCGCGCCGGAACTCGACGCGCTGCTGTTGCTGCGGGACGAGCTGGGCGCCCGCCACGTCGGCCACCTGGTCGCCAAGCTGATCGATCCGATGCCGGACCACAGCCTGCGCCTGATCTGCGCCAGCCAGCCCGAAGCGATCTCGTCGCTACACGACCTGCTGCTCGATATGGGCGCCGAGGCGATGCTGATGCACGCGCCGGACGGAGAGTCCTGCGCCAGCGCCGAGCGCCGCCCCCGCATCGCCTGGCTGCGGCACGGTGAAGCCAACGTGCTTTACGACGAGGAGCCGACAGGCTGGGCACCGCTGCCGCTGCGCTGCGACCCGAACGATCCGGACGCGGTTGCGCAGTTGATCCGGGAGATCATGGAAGGCCGGCGCGCAACGCCGACGCCGCTATCGAACCAGTTGGCGGCCTGCCTGTATGCCACCGGCCATGCACGCGACCTGATGCACGCGCGCGCCATGGTCGCAGTAGGCATCGGCCTGACCTGAGCCGGTCACTCGGCGACCCCGTCGCCAGGCCCGACACGCCCCCACAACGGCGCGGATTTGCCGAATATGACAAATCCGCGCCGTTGCGCAAGGCGTCGTACAATCCACGGTTTGCTTCGGCCAAACCGTACAAACCACCCCCGCCATGATCACCCGCTTCTCGCAACGCCAGCGCTTTTCCGCTATCGCGCTCCTCTGCTTCGGCCTGCTCGGCACCGGTCTGGTGCTGCAAACGCTCAAACACGTGGCGCCGTGCCCGATGTGCATCATGCAGCGCTACGCCTTTGTCGTGGTCGGGCTGTTCGCGCTCATCGCCGCGCTGCATAACCCACGTGGCCGTGGCGGGCAGCTGTATGCCGGCTTGATCGGGCTCGCCGCTGCGACCGGCTTCGGCATTGCCGCGCGGCAGAGTTGGCTGCAATGGTTTCCGCCCAAGTATGTGGAGTGCGGGCCGGATCTCGAGTTCATGATGAACAGTTTCCCGCTCGGGCAGGCACTGCCGATGATCTTCCAGGGCAGCGGCGACTGCGCCAAGGTGGACTGGACCTTCCTCGGTTTGTCGATCGCGAACTGGGCAGGCCTGTGGTTTGCCGCCATCTTCGTGATGGCGCTGACGGTGCTGCTGCAGCGCCGCGAACGCAGCCGCTTCGCAAACTGACGCGAGCGCAGCACACGCGCTAACCCGAATTCCGATGCAGCCCCGTTCAAGTGGGTGTCACCACCCACCGGAGCTGCATCATGACCATCCCACGCCTCACCGCCACCCTGTTGCTGTGGGCCCTTCTCGGGTGCCACAGCGCCACTGCTTCGCTGGTCGAACTTGAAGTCATCGACCGCGAGCGGGCCACACCGATCCAGACCCACACTCACCGCGGCGTGCGCTACGTTGCCGGCACGCCCGGCCAGCGCTATGCGCTACGCTTGACCAATCAAAGCGGCAACCGGGTGCTGGTCGTACTGTCGGTCGATGGCCTCAACGCCGTCAGCGGCGAGACCGCCGCAGTCACCCAGACCGGCTATGTGCTGGAACCCTGGGCAAGCGCGGAAATTGCCGGCTGGCGAAAGAACATGGCCGAGACGGCGGCGTTCTATTTCTCGGCCATGCCGGAATCGTACGCAGCCCGCACCGGCCGCCCGGACAACGTGGGCGTAATCGGTGCGGCCGTGTTCCGCGAGCGCGTCGCGCCACCGCCGCTGGCGATGCCCTCCGCAGCCGCCCGCAGTGCCGAATCCGCCGCCCCAGCGGCGAGCGACATGGGCGCGCAAAAGGCCGAACGCCTCGGCACCGGACACGGTGAGCGTGAATACGCACCGAGCAGCTACACCGAGTTCGTACGCGCGCGCAGCACACCCGACGAGATCGTGCAGATCCGCTACGACAGCTACGCCAACCTGCTTGCCGCCGGCGTGATTCGGCGCGCGTATGTCACGCCAACGACGCCGCAGGCCTTTCCCGGATTTGTCGCAGATCCCCCGCGCTGATCGCCGCAACCGCGCTGCACCACAATCGACCACAGCGCACCGCAAGTGCGCCGTGGCGGCCCGCCGACATTCCGTTGGCTGGACGGAAAGCCCGATCCGGCGGGCGCCGTGCGTCAGGCACGCGCATTGCTAGGGAAGTACCGACCGGATCATCCGCTGCATGCCGGGCGCCACCGAAGGCCGCCGCTGCAGTTTCGCGATGATCCACCGCAGGGCCACGATGGCCTTCCGGGTGGCAAGCGCGGCCAACGACGGCCGCCGCACGGATCAGCGTAGATCCCCACGAACGCAAACACTTTTCTGCATGGCCGCTGGCCGTGCGCGTTTCGTCGAGGGATGCAACATGCGCAAACTCAAACTGGTGATGGTGGGCAACGGCATGGCCGGCTGCCGCACGCTCGAAGAGCTGATCAAGCTCGCACCGGACATGTACGACATCACCGTGTTCGGGGCCGAGCCGCACCCGAACTACAACCGCATCCTGCTCTCGCCGGTGCTCGCCGGCGAGATGACCGTGCAGGACATCATCCTCAACGACTGGGACTGGTACCGCGACAACGGCATCAGCCTGCATGCCGGCAAGACCGTCGCCACCATCGATCGCATCAACCGCAAGGTGATCGCGGACGACGGCACCGAAGCCGAGTACGACCGCCTGCTGCTCGCAACCGGCTCGACGCCCTTCATCCTGCCGGTGCCGGGCAAGGATCTGCCGGGCGTGATCGCGTATCGCGACATCAAGGACACCGACGAGATGATCGACGCCGCGGCGAAACACAAGCACGCGGTGGTGATCGGCGCCGGCCTGCTCGGCCTGGAGGCGGCCAACGGCCTCGCGCTACGCGGCATGGACGTGACCGTGGTGCACATCGGCGAATGGATCATGGAACGCCAGATGGACCCGACCTCGGCGCGCATGCTGCAGAAAGCGCTGGAGGCGAAGAACATGCAGTTCCGCCTTGCCGCCAGCACGGCCGAGCTGATCGCCGGGGAGTCGGGCCGTGTCGCGGCGGTGAAGTTCAAGGATGGCGAGACGATCCCGGCCGATCTGGTCGTGATGGCCGCCGGCATCCGCCCGAATACCGCGCTGGCCGAGAAGGCGGGCCTGCACTGCAACCGCGGCATCGTCGTCAACGACACGCTGCAGACCTACGACCCACGCATCTATGCGGTGGGCGAATGCGCGAACCACCGCGGTACCGCCTACGGCCTCGTCGCACCGCTGTTCGAGCAGGCCAAGGTCTGCGCGAACCACCTCGCGATGTTCGGCATCGGCCGCTATCAGGGCTCAGTGACCTCCACCAAGCTGAAGGTCACCGGCATCGACCTGTTCTCGGCCGGCGACTTCATGGGCGGCGAAGGCACCGAGGACATCGTGCTGCACGACCCCGGCATGGGCATCTACAAGAAGGTGGTGATCAAGGAGAACAGGATTGTCGGCGCGGTGATGTACGGCGATACCGCCGACGGCGCCTGGTACTTCCAGCTGATGAAGGATGCGCAGGATGTGCATGACATCCGCGACCACCTGCTGTTCGGCAAATCGCACCTGGGTGACGTGGGCCACAAGGGCGCCAACAGCGCCGCGAGCCTGCCGGACACGGCGGAGGTGTGCGGCTGCAACGGCGTGTGCAAGGGCACCATCGTCAAGGCGATCAAGACGCAGGGCCTCTTCACGCTGGACGAAGTGCGCAAGCACACCAAGGCATCGAGCTCCTGCGGCTCCTGCACCGGCCTGGTCGAGCAGATCCTGGCCTCCACCGTCGGTGGCGCCTACACGCCGGCCGACTCGAACAACAAGGCGGTATGCGGCTGTACCGATCTGTCTCACGGCGAAGTGCGCAAGGCGATCCGCGACAACAAGCTGCTGACGATTCCGCAGGCGATGCACTTCATGGAGTGGAAGACACCGAACGGCTGCGCAAGCTGCCGCCCGGCGCTGAACTACTACCTGATCTCGACCTGGCCGCATGAGGCCCAGGACGACCCGCAGAGCCGCTTCATCAACGAACGCGCTCACGCCAACATCCAGAAGGACGGCACCTACTCGGTCGTGCCACGGATGCTGGGTGGCATCACCACGCCGGACGAACTGCGCGCGATCGCGGACGCCGCCGACAAGTACAAGGTGCCCACGGTGAAGGTCACCGGCGGCCAGCGTATCGACCTGCTCGGCGTGAAGAAGGAAGACCTGCCGCTGATGTGGGCGGACTTCGCCAAGGCCGGCATGGTCTCCGGCCACGCCTACGGCAAGTCGATCCGCACCGTGAAAACCTGTGTCGGCGCCGAGCACTGCCGCTTCGGCACGCAGCTCTCGATGAGCATGGGCGTCAAGCTGGAGAAGATGCTGTTCGGCATGTGGAGCCCGCACAAGGTGAAGCTCGCCGTCTCCGGCTGCCCGCGCAACTGCGCCGAAGCAGGCATCAAGGACGTCGGCGTGATCGGTGTGGATTCCGGCTACGAGCTCTACGTCGCCGGCAACGGCGGCATCAAGACCGAGGTGGCCGAGTTCTTCGCCAAGGTGAAGACCGACGAGGAGGTGATGGAGTACTCCGGCGCCTTCCTGCAGCTCTACCGCGAAGAGGGCTACTACCTCGAGCGCACGGTGCACTACGTGCAGCGCGTGGGGCTGGATTACGTCAAGAGCAAGGTCGTCGAAGACGCCGCCAACCGCCGCGCGCTGCATGAGCGCCTGCTGTTTGCCCTGCAGGGTTACAAGGACCCGTGGCAGGAACGTACCGAGGGTGCGCTCAAGCGCCCCTACATCCCGATTGCCGTCGTCGCGTAAGGAGAGCCGCCATGAGCGAATGGGAAGACTGGTTTGAAGGCGACGACGCAGCCGACTAGGCCTGCGCCCGTCCCCACCCGAATGCACCGCGCCGCGCGCCCCACGGGCCGCGGCGCCAGAGAGGATCTTCATTCATGAGTACAGCCGTCATGGACACAGCAATCGACTGGAAGCGTGTGTGCACGCTCGACGAAATCCCGGTGCTCGGCTCGCGCGTGGTGCGCGGCACGAAGCACGGCGACATCGCGATCTTCCGCACCTCGGACGACGAAGTCTTCGCGCTGCACGACAAGTGCCCGCACAAGGGCGGCCCGCTGTCGCAGGGCATCGTGCATGGCAAGACGGTCACCTGCCCGCTGCACAGCTGGAAGATCGGGCTCGACAGTGGTGAAGCGGTAGCGCCCGATGTGGGCTGCACCCGCCCCTTCGCCGCCAAACTCGAAGACGGCGTGGTCTGGCTCAACGCCTGATCGAAAGCGGAGACACGGCACATGGATCGCACGCGTCGCCACTTGATCATCGCCGCGGCCAGCCTCGCGCCGGCCGCCCTCCTGTCGAACGCGATGGCCGCCCCCCCGAAGGACAGCGGCCTCTCGATGCTCGAAGCCATCAACCAGGCTGGGCGCCAGCGCATGCTGTCGCAGCGCATGGCCAAGTGCTACGCACAGCAACTGCTCGGCGTGAAGGTGGATCAAGCGCAGCAGTTGCTCGCAGCGTCGGCCACCCGCTTCGATGAGCAACTCGCGAACCTGCGCCGCTTCACCGCGGCCAAGGATCGTGCCGAGGCGGCCGCCACCTACGAAAAGCTCGCCGCGCTTTGGGGCAGCTACCGCGCGGCCGTCACCGCCGTACCGAACGCCGCAGGCCTCGCCACCGTCGCCAAGCTCAACGAGCAGGTGCTCGCCACCGCGCATGAGGGCACGCAGCAGCTTGAAAAGCTGCAGGCGACGCCGATCGGCACGTTGGTGAACCTCTCCGGCCGGCAGCGGATGCTCTCGCAGCGCATGGCGAAGTTCTACTTCTTCGAACGCGCCGGCCTCAATGCGCCCGAGACCACCGCCGCCCTGAAGAAGTCGCGTGCCGATTTCATCGCCGCTTTTACGCAATTGAAGGCCGCACCGCAGAACAGCGCCGAGGTGCGCAACTGGCTCGCGCTTGCGGACACGCAGTGGCAGTTCTTCGACGAGGCGATTTCGCAAGCCGGCAACTCACGCGAGCACGACCAGAACGTCGCGACCACCTCCGAAAACATTCTGGACGCGATGGACAAACTCACCGCGCTCTATACCCAACTGGGCTGAAACGATGAACAAGACCGCATTCCTCAAGGCCGGCCACACGCCCACGCTGCTCGCCGCCTTCCTGTACTTCGACCTCGCCTTCATGGTGTGGGTGCTGCTCGGCCCGCTCGGTGTGCAGATCGCCAAGGACCTCGCGCTCACGCCTGCGCAGAAAGGTCTGATGGTCGCCACACCGCTCCTGACCGGCGCCTTCCTGCGCATCGTGATGGGCGTGCTGGTGGACCAACTCAAGCCCAAGATGGCCGGCGCGATCGGTCAGGTTGTCGTGATGGGCGCACTGTTCTTCGCATGGCAGCACGGCATCACGAGCTACCACGAAGTGCTGATCCTCGCCGGCTTCCTCGGTGTCGCCGGTGCCTCCTTCGCCGTAGCGCTGCCGCTGGCCTCGCGCTGGTATCCGCCGGAGCACCAGGGCACCGCGTTGGGCATCGCGGGCGCCGGCAACTCCGGCACCGTGCTGGCCGCGCTGTTCGCGCCCAGCCTCGCGATGGCCTACGGTTGGACCAACGTGTTCGGGCTGGTGCTGATCCCGCTGTCAATCGTGTTCCTGTTCTACCTCGCGGTGGCGAAGGACGCGCCGAACTGCCCGCCGCCGAAACCGCTGACGGACTACCTCGCCGTGCTGAAGGACCGTGACGCCTGGTGGTTCATGTTCTTCTATTCGGTCACTTTCGGCGGATTCTCCGGCCTTGCCTCGTCGCTGACGATCTACTTCAACGCACAGTACGGGCTGGATCCGAAGATGGCGGGCTTCTTCACTGCGGGCTGCGTATTCGCGGGCTCGCTGGTTCGGCCGATCGGCGGCAACGTGGCGGACCGCATCGGCGGCATCAAGAGCCTCACGGTGATGTACGCGCTCGCGGCGCTGTTCCTCACCATCGTCAGCTTCGGCATGCCGACGGTCTGGAGTGCTGCAGCGGTGTTCGTCGGTGCAATGCTGGCGCTGGGCATGGGCAACGGCGCAGTGTTCCAGCTGGTGCCGCAGCGCTTCCGCAAGGAGATCGGCGTGATGACCGGCCTCGTCGGCATGGCCGGCGGTGTCGGCGGCTTCTACCTTGCCTCCAGCCTCGGCTACGCCAAGCAGATCACTGGCTCCTATCAGATGGGTTTCCTGATCTTCGCCGGCCTCGCGCTGCTCGCCCTGGCCGGCCTCACCGGCGTGAAGACCCGCTGGCGTACCACCTGGGGTGCGGCGCACCTCACCGCAGCGCGGATCTGAGCGCAGGGGTCATGCCCAAAACTGCCCCGGCCCTAACAGGGCCGGTTTTTCGGGGTGCTACGATCGTGGCACCCCATTTTTCATCTGTGGAGCAGCCGTGAGCCTGTCTGTCCGCCTGGGTCATGCTTCGCTCACCGGCCCGCGTGCCCGCAACGAGGACTTTGTCGGCGCGGTCACGCCGGAAGGCGCCGAGCTCGATAACAAGGGCCTGCTCGCCGCACTGGCGGACGGCGTCGGCGGCCATGCGGACGGGCGGGAAGCCGCGGAATTCACCGTGCGCAGCCTGCTCTGCGACTACTACGCGACACCCGATACCTGGGCGGTACCCAAGGCGCTCGACAAGGTGATCGGCGCCGCCAACCGCTGGCTGGTATCGCAGTCCGCCAAGCGTGGCGAGGCCGCCGGCATGGCCACCACACTCACTGCGGTGGTCCTGCGCGGCCGCCGCTGGATCAGCGCACATGTGGGCGACACGCGGCTGTACCTGCTGCGCGACGGCGCGCTGAAGCGGCTGACGGTCGACCATGTGTGGGAACACCCGGAGCTCTCCACCGTGCTGTCGCGCGCGGTGGGGCTCGATCGGCACCTGGCGGTGGACTACGCCGAAGGCGAACTCGCAGTGGGCGACCGCTTCCTGATCTGTTGCGACGGCGTGTGGGGCACGCTCAACGAGGCCCGCCTGCTGGCAATTCTGGAGAAATACGACGACCCGCAGGAGGCCGCCTTCGCGCTCGCTGACAGTGCGGTCGACAGTGGCAGCCAGGACAATTGCAGTGCGTTGGTACTGCAATTGGATGTGCTGCCGCGCGACACACTGCGCGATGCGCTGTCGCGTATCCGCGCCTTGCCGCTACCCCCGGTGATGAAACCGGGTCAGCAGATCGACGGCCTGACGGTGGAAGACGTGCTGCACGAATCGCGCATCACGATGCTCTACCGCGTGCGCGCCGCCGACGGCACGCTCGCGGTGCTCAAGACACTGAGGCCGGATGCCGACGCACAGGACACCGCCGCGCTGGCGCATGAGGAATGGCTCGCACGGCGCGTGACCGACGCCGCCTTCCCGCAGGTGCTCGAGTGGCCGCAACGCAGCCACCTGTACTACCTGATGAGCTGGCACGAGGGCGAAACGCTCGCGCAACGGCTGGCGCGCGGGCACCGCTTCACGGCGGTGGAAGTCGCCGATCTCGGCCAGCGCTTGATGAAGGCGCTCGGCGCGCTGCACCGGCTGGCGGTCATCCATCGCGATGTGAAGCCCGCCAACCTGCACCTGGGTCACGACGGCCGCCTGCGGCTGCTGGACCTGGGCGTTGCAGCATCCGATGGGCACGACGAACTGTTCAACGAGATCAACAATCCCGGCACGCCCTCCTACATGGCGCCGGAGCTGTTCGGCGACGGCCGAGCGAGCGAGGCCACCGACCTCTACGCCGCCGGCGTGACCTTGTACGAATTGTTGACGCGCAAGTACCCCTACGGGGAAGTCGAACCCTTCCAGCGCCCCCGATTCGGCGACCCGGTCCCCGCCACGCGCTACCGGCCGGACACCCCGGAGTGGCTCGAATCGATCCTGCTCAAGGCCTGCGCGCGCGACCCGGCGCAGCGCTTCGAAACCGCCGAGGAATGCCTGCTCGCGCTCGAACGCGGCGCTCACCGCCCGCTGCAGGTGCCACGTCGCCGCCCGCTCGCACAACGCGATCCGCAACTCGCGCTCAAACTGCTGGCGGCCGCATCGCTGCTCGCCAACGTCGTGCTGCTTGCGCTGCTGTTCGGGCGTTGACCCACAGGCTGCGCTCGGCGCTTGCACGACCGCGCGGTAGCCGTCTGCGTACGCCAGCGAACAGACCCGTGCCGCCTCCTCGGCCTACGATGCCTGCGTCAGAACAATCTGGCGGCGGATGCCCTGCGCGACACCGGCGCCCCGGCCGCAAGGCCTTTCCACTCGGCAAGGAAAACGTGTCATGTCCAAACGCGACGAATACATCGAAACAGTGAAGCACCAGCTCGACGAAATGAATGCCAACATGAATCAGTTGGAAGCGAAGGCACAGGCCGCCCGCGAAGACGCGCGCGACAAATACAAGGAAGAGCTGGTCAAGATGCGCCAACAGTCCAAGCTGGCCGTCGCCAAGCTGGATGAGCTGAAGACGGCAGGCGAAGAATCCTGGGACAACATCGTCACTGAAATGGAGAAGGTGCGCGACGCCTTCGTCCATTCATTCCGCTACTTCAGGTCGCAGCTGTAAAGCACCAGCAGCCCGCGCCTACCCGCGAGGGCGACAAAAGAAAGACGGCCGGCATGGAACCCAGGTTCCACGCCGGCCGTTCTGCTTTGTGTGACCGGAACGCGGGGGCTCAGCCTACGACTTGCGTTTGCGGCGTGCGCAGTGCGTCGGCGAAGTCGTGGTTCACATCGCGGTGGCCCGCTTCATCCTGACGCACCGCCAGGATCACGTCGCGAAGGCGCGCGTTGGCCGGCAACTTCCAGTAGTCGATCGCGATCTGCGGCGCAGCGACATTCTCGTAGCGGCCGCTATCCACGCCCGCCAGATACTCGGTGTAGCTATAGACCGCCTCTTCCTCGAAGTAGCCGACCATGCGATGCGCGGTCTTCGGCGAAACGAGATAGAGCACGAAGAAGAAGTTGTAGAAGGCGCCCTGCGCCAGCAGGATCAGGAAACGCTCGAAGCCGGAGGGCTTCGCGATCTGGATGAAGGTCATCAGGTGCATCCGCTCGTTCTCGGCCTCGTCGAGCAGCGTGCGGATCCAGCCGTGGTCGTCAGACATATGTCGCAGCGCGCGCAGGTGCTGCAAGGTGCCGCCCACCATGCCCGGAACTGCGGCCACGGTTTCCAGCACGACCGCGCGATGGCCATAGCGGTTGGCGAAGAAGAGGTCGGCGAAGAATCGCAGGAATTTGCAGATGCCGTAGGCGATGCGATCCTGCAGACCGACGGGGGTACGGTGGGTGACAGTTGGCTCTGGGGCAATCATGGTGATGCACTCCTGATGGGGAAACCACGGGGCCTACCTTGTGGGCCTGCCCCCAGCCTGGCTCCGCGCCGCAGAACGCGGCGGCGAAGTGGGCATACCAGCCAGCGTCGCTGGCGGCTGGTTTGCCCGGCTAACGATCAGATAGACGCATCGACCATGCAGATGGTTCCGTGCCTACAGCGGGCACGGCTTAGTTGAGCGCGCTGGCGAATCGCCCCGGCCGCGGCTGCCAATGGTCGGTGATATCGGCCGACACCAGGATGTGGTTGGCGCGGCCGATGATGCGATCGCGCGGCACGACGCCGATGTAGCGGGAATCCTCACTGTTGTCGCGGTTATCGCCGAGCATGAAGTAGTGCTCGGGCGGCACGACGAGTGGCCCGAAACTGCGCTTCGCGCCGACACGATCGAGAAATTGCACGGTGCGCTGCTGGCCGGCGACGGTTTCAGTGGCGCGCAAGGCCGGCACCGTGATGCCCGTGCCGAGTTGCTCGGCAGCCGGCGTCAGATCGCTGTAACGGGCGGCCTGGCCGTTGATGTAGAGCACATCGTCGCGCATCGCGACGACGTCGCCGGGTAAGGCCACCAGCCGCTTGATGAGGCGCGAGCCGTCCTTCGGCGAGTTGAAGGTGACGATGTCGCCGCGCTGCGGGTCGCCAAGGCGGCCCAAGGTGATATTGGTCAGCGGCAGTTTCACATCGTAGGCAAGCCGGTTCACCAGCACGACATCGCCTTCCAGAATGGTCGGGCGCATCGAGCCGGTCGGCACCGGGTTCCAGTCCGCCATCGCGGTTCGGAACAGGCCCAGGCAAACAAGGAAGATCACGAAACCGCGGTTCTGCTTCAGCCAGTTCTTCATGGTGTCCTCTCGGCATGGATCGGGTGAATCGGCAGCGCCAAGTCTGCCGCCATCACCCTGCGCGGAAGGTGTCAGGACACCGGGAATTGCATCAAGATGTTGGCTGGCTCGCTCGCAGCGCGCCGCGTTCCACCGGCAAGCCCAGCTGATGCCACTGCAGCATGCCGCCGCGCATGTTCGCGACGCGGGTGAGGCCCGCCTGACGCAGGATCACGCTGGCCTGGCCGGAGCGCATGCCCGCATGGCACACCGCGATCACCGGGCGATCGGTCGCCACCGCGGCCAGACGGTCGCGCAATTCGTTCAGGGGGATCAGCCGCGCACCGGCGATGCACCCCAGCCGCTCGTCCATTTCGTCGCGCAGCCGCACATCGAGCACCTGCACCTCGTCCAGATGCTCGGCCACCCATTCGGGCTCGATCTCGAGCAAGCCCGCATAGCTCTGGCGCACCGGGCCCCAGTCCGCCGGACGTGGTACCCGCCCATCTTCGGGCCGACCCGATCGCAGGTTGGCCGGCACGGCTACAGCAAGCTGTTTCGGATGCGGCAGGTTGAGGTTTTCCATGAAACCGACAAAGTCGCGCTCGTCCGCCTGCCCGCCAATGCGCGGATTGTGGCGCCGCTCCTCGGCCACCGAGGACATGGTTCGGCCGTTGTAATCATGCGCAGGGTAGATCAGGCATTCGTCGGGCAGGCTGAAGATCTGCTCGGTGATCGAGCGGAACAGGGTGTGCGCACTGCCCTGCTGGAAGTCGCAACGCCCGGCGCCACGAATCAGCAGACTGTCGCCGGTGAACGCCATGCCTTGGTCGTCGCTGACGAAACACAGGCAACCGTCGGTGTGCCCCGGTGTGGCGCGAACATCGAGGTGGCGCTGCCCGAAGGCCACGCGGTCGCCGTGGTCGAGCAGCAGGTCCGCCCCCTGCATCGCATCGCCGTAACGCTTCGACACCCCGATGCGGCAACCGGTCGCCGCCTGCATCAGCCACGCGCCCGTAACATGGTCGGCATGGCAGTGCGTATCGAGTACCGCAACGAGCTTGAGGCCGAGTTCCTCGACCAAGGCGAGGTCGCGCAGATGCTGCTCGAAGACGGTGTCGATCAAGACCGCTTCACGCGTCTGCGGATCCGCCAACAGATAGGTGTAGGTCGACGACGCGGCGTCGAAGAGTTGCCGGAAGATCAGTCTGCCGAACATAGCGAACCCCCACTGGCGCAGTCATCTCACGCTAGCTCACGCCACGCCGGCCGACAACCAGCACGCAAGCAGTGCCGTGCTCAATCCGCCAGGGAGCGCTTCAGCATGCGGTCGTAGAGCACCACGTTCACCGTCGCGGCGAGGTTCATGCAACCGTTGGTCGGCACATAGACGATGTCGCGGCACCATGAGGTGACGTTGTCCTTCAGGCTGCCGTCCTCCGGCCCGAAGATGTAGAAGGCCCGCTCCGGGTGCTTGTACTGCGTCAGCGGCTGCGCGTTGGCGTGAATCTCGATCGCGACCGGCACACAACCGAGCGGAATGATGCCCTGCAGATCCTCCACGCCGATCAGCGGGATCTGCAGATGGACCTGCTTGGTGTCGGTACGGAACTCGCGCGCATGCTCGTAGCGCTTGCCGGTGTAGAAGACCGAGTGCACGCCGTAGCAACCGGCCGCGCGCATCACCTCACCCACGTTGGACGGGTTCTTCGGATTCGACAGACCGATGCAGGCATAGCCTTCGTAATCGCGGACGGCCTGCTTGCGGGTGAGGGTTTCGATTTTGGACATGGATGGCTACGTAGCGGCGGGCCGCCATTTTAGCGCCGACCGTGCGCTGGTCCGCCGACGACACCTCAAGCCGGGCGCCGCGGCCGTGCAGCGTCCGGCACCTGCATCGTGCCTGCTGTCAGGCGGCCTTGCAGTGCAGCGGCACAACCTTGTGCTGGGCTCGGTCGCCCAACGGCAGCACCGTGCGGCCATACACTTCGTTGAGCACTTGCGCAGCGGCCGCATAGATCGCCGATGCCCCGCACAAGATGCCTTCCCAACCCGCCACCAGCTTCAGGGTTTCGTTGCCGGTAGCGTCCGCCACCGCGAGCAGCGCAAACAGCACCGTGAGCGAGGCGAACACCAGTTGCGTCACACGGTTGAGGCGCAGCGTGCCGATGAACAGCACCAGGGTAAGCACGCCCCACATGGCCAGATAGGCCGCCATGCCGCCCGACGAGGTCGCCGTCGCAAGCCCGGTCTTCGGCAGCACGACCAGCGCCACCAGCGACAGCCAGAAGAAGCCGTAGGATGTGAAGGCCACGGTGCCGAAGGTGTTGCCCTTCTTCCACTCCATCAGCCCGGCGCACACCTGGCAGATACCACCGTAGAAGATGCCCATCGCGAGGATCATCGATCCGAGCTCAAACACGCCCGCGTTGTGGAGGTTGAGCAAGACCGTCGTCATGCCGAATCCCAACAGCCCGAGCGGGGCGGGATTGGCGGTGTGGTCGTGCGCTGCATGGTCCTTCATCAAACTGCTCCTTGGTTTTATTGGGTGCCGCTTCGCGGCGGACCGCAAGGGTGCTGCAATGCAGCATCGCGTGCTTTCATGCAGATCAAGGGAGAGGGGATCGAGGTGCGTTGCACAACCCACCACACATTTCGCGGACGGCATTCGTCGATCGACCGAGATGAATCGGAGCTGCGTTCCCGCTGAAGCCGGGTCCCGCCCCGGCGGGCGTGTTACTTCTTTTGCTTCGTCAAAAGAAGTAACCAAGAAAAGACGACCCGGCGTTCACGGCCCTGCGGGCTCCCCTCGCTGCGGTATCGCCCGTCGGCCGGCCTCGCGAACTCGGCGCTGCGCGCCTCAAACAGCGAGTCTGGACTACCCCGCCGGCCGACACCTCCGTTCGGCGCTCTCGACGGGACCCAAAGTCAAAAACGTCGAGCCTCTACCGCGCGTCACGTATTCGTAGTCCCGCTGCGGTTGCTCGTCGACGCATTTCCACCCCCCTCTGAAACGCCGAGCAGCGCAGAAGCTTCGGGTTCCGACGCGAAGCGGCGGTGGCGAGGACTGTCTGAGGCACGCAGGGCCTAGTTGCGCAGACACCCGATGCTTCGAGCAGCGCAGTGCACCCTGCCGCGGGCGGGGCGTTGAAGCGGTGGCCGCTTCTTTGGTTCCTTTCTTGTCGGCACAAGAAAGGAACCCGCCCGCCGGGGCGGGTCTCGGCTTGAACGGACACACCGTTGCGATGAAAGATGTCCAGTCGCGAGCCGGAATCAACAGAGCCTTGGGCGTCGAAGTGGCGCAGAAATACAAACAGCCCGCCGCGGCTCACACCGGGCGGGCTGTTCCATTCAACCTCCGCCGCCAATCACGCCGGCGCCGAAGTCCTGATCAGGTGGTCGAAAGCCCCCAGACTTGCCTTGGCCCCCTCACCCATCGCGATGATGATCTGCTTGTACGGCACCGTCGTCGCATCGCCGGCTGCGAACACGCCTGGCACCGAGGTCTCGCCGCGGGCGTCGACTTCGATCTCGCCGCGCGGCGAGAGCTTGACGACGTCCTTGAGGAAGTCGGTGTTCGGCAGCAGGCCGATCTGCACGAAGATGCCTTCGAGTTCGATGTGGTGCGCTGCGCCGCTGACGCGGTCCTTGTACGAGAGGCCGTCGACCTTGCTGCCGTCGCCGGTCACTTCGGTGGTCTGCGCCGAGGTGATGACCTTCACGTTCGGCAGGCTGTGCAGCTTCTTCTGCAGCACCGCGTCGGCACGCAGGGTGTCGGCGAATTCGAGCAGGGTGACATGGGCGACGATGCCTGCGAGGTCAATCGCCGCCTCGACGCCGGAGTTGCCGCCGCCGATCACCGCCACGCGCTTGCCCTTGAAGAGCGGGCCGTCGCAGTGCGGGCAGAAGGCCACGCCCTTGGTCTTGTACTGCTGCTCGCCCGGCACACCCATCTCACGCCAGCGCGCACCAGTCGAGAGGATCACGCTGCGGCTCTGCAAGGTGGCGCCGGAGGCGAGCTTCACCGTGTGCAGGCCGCCCGGCGTGGCGGCCGGCTCCAGCCCGACGGCACGCTGCAGGTTCATCACATCGACGTCGTAGTCGCGCACATGCTGCTCCAGCCCAGCGGCGAGCTTGGGGCCGTCGGTGGCTTTGACCGAGATGAAGTTCTCGATCGCCATCGTGTCCATCACCTGGCCGCCGAAACGCTCTGCCACCACGCCGGTGCGGATGCCCTTGCGGGCAGCGTAGATCGCCGCCGATGCGCCGGCCGGGCCACCGCCCACCACCAGCACATCGAACACACCCTTCTGGTTGAGCTTCTCGGCTTCGCGCACCGCGGCGCCGGTATCGACCTTGGCGAGGATCTCCTCGACGCCCATGCGGCCCTGGCCGAAAAGCTCGCCGTTGAGGTAGATCGAGGGCACGCCCATGATCTGGCGCGCATCGACCTCGGCCTGGAACAGCGCGCCATCGATCATCACCGCTTCAAAGTTGGGGTTCAGCACCGCCATCGTGTTGAGCGCCTGCACCACGTCCGGGCAGTTGTGGCACGACAGCGAGATGAAGGTCTCGAAGCTGAACTTGCCTTCGATCGCCTTGATCTGCGAGATCACGCCCTCTTCCAGCTTCGGCGCATAGCCGCTCACTTGCAGCAATGCGAGCACCAGCGAAGTGAACTCGTGGCCCATCGGGATTCCAGCGAAATGCACGCGCGGCGTTTCGCCCTTGAGGCTGACGCCAAACGAGGGGCGGCGCGCGTTGCTGCCATCCACCCGCAGGGTGACTTTGTCCGACAGGGTGGCGACTTCTTCGAGCAGGCCGTGCAGCTCGCGCGACTTGGCACCGTCGTCGAGCGAGGCGACCAGCTCTATCGGCTGCACGAGTCGTTCGAGATAAGCCTTCAACTGGGCCTTGATGTTCGCTTCAAGCATGGAGGCACTCCTTTTTGCGAGCCCTTGCGTCGGGCAAGGGCCGGGGGGTTCTGTGGATCGCAGTGCAAAGCGCGCATTCCAACCCGCTTTGCACTGCGAGCCGCCGAGGCGGCTCTGGCTGCGCGACCAAAGTCGCGAGTGCGCCGTCGCGAGCGGGCCAAGGTCAGGGCGAGAAGCGCAGCCGTACGAGCGGTACGGCGAGCATCACAGCCCCGAGATTGGCCCACGCAGCAGGCGCAATCGTGGCTTTAGATTTTGCCGACGAGGTCGAGCGACGGTGCGAGCGTGGCTTCGCCTTCCTTCCACTTCGCCGGGCACACTTCACCCGGGTGGCTGGCGACGTACTGCGCGGCCTTGACCTTGCGCAGCAGCTCTTCGGCGTTGCGGCCGATACCACCGGCGTTCACTTCGATGATCTGGATCTTGCCGGCCGGGTCGACCACGAAGGTGCCACGCTCGGCGAGGCCCGCTTCTTCGATCAGCACGCCGAAGTTGCGCGACAGCAGGTGGGTCGGGTCACCGATCAGCGGGTACTTGATCTTGCCGATGGTCTCCGACGTGTCGTGCCAGGCCTTGTGCGTGAAGTGCGTGTCGGTCGACACGCCGTAGATCTCCACACCCAGCTTCTGGAACTCGGCGTAGTTGTCGGCGAGGTCGCCCAGTTCGGTCGGGCACACGAAGGTGAAGTCGGCCGGGTAGAAGAAGAAGACCGACCACTTGCCCTTGGTATCGGCATCCGACACCTCGACGAACTTGCCGTTGTGGAAGGCGGTGGCCTTGAAGGGCTTGATTTCGGTGTTGATAAGGGAAGCGCTCATGGTGTTTCTCCTGTGCTGTTCGGGGTAAGGACAAAGTGTTGTGCGACGGGATGCAGATTAGGGATTTGGCCAGCATCAATCCAATTGATCGTTTCGATCAGTTAAATAGGCAGCCCCTATCAAAAGACCGTGCTGTCGCAGCCCGGACACATCAGCCCGGCACACTCGATGGAATGAGGCGCCCGCTCCGATTCCTGACTGCCGCGATCGCGTTGCTGCTCGCCCCCGACGCGCAGAGCGACGATTCCGCGCAATGTGCCGCGAGCCTGCACGCGCTGCGCCAACTCGCCGGCGAGCCAACCTTCCCGCTGCGCTGGGAAGAAACCACGATGGACGATGGTCACCCGATGGTCGTATCGATCACCGAGCGCAACGGTGCGCTGATGCTGACGTTGGTGAAAAGCGGAGAGAACTTGTGGGCCGAAGGCGCCGGCGTGATCTGCCGCCGCGGCGCAGACCTCGAAGCCCGCCTGAGCAAAGACCAACTCCGCCTCGGCCCCGCCGCCAACTGGCTCACCCGCTTGGCGCTGGCCGACGGCTGCGCGATCACGCTGCGCCGCGGGAGTAAGCACTTGCGGATCGCTACGCGGGGATGGAGTGGGCTGTTTGTGCCGCTCGTGGGCGATTAGGTTCTCCGCGCGCGGCGACCACCAGTGAATTTGCCGTGCAGCGTGACATGCCCTCACATAGGTAGCGAGGGAAATGGCGACAATATCCACCAGAAGCGTTTCGGTGTTCGCCGACCGTGAATTGCCGCATTCAGATTGCGGCAATTCACGAGTTCCGATGCGTCGATAGCACGCGCTTAGCTCGAACGCCGCGGATACGAACGTATCGCGGCAACGACCCCACCTAGCGAAGGATCTTTACATGATTGGCTTGGCCTACCTCGTCCTTGGGGCAATCTATGTAGTCGCCATGGCCTGCCTTGTCGGGTGGGCTTGGCGGCAGGGGCGGAAACTGAACCGCAGCGTCGCCATCGCGTGTGCGACGCTCGCGTTTCTAAGCCTTTACTTGCCGGTTTTCTGGGACTTCATTCCGACGATCGTCGCGCACCGCTACTACTGCGCGAAAGATGCCGGAACAATCATAGGCACGGACCCCGAGCAGTGGATTAATCAGCACTCGGACGAGATCGCCGAGTTAAGAATTGATCCGCTAAACAAGCCGCAGGAATTCGAATACTTCACAACCCAAGATGGGTGGGAGGGATGGTATCCAAACAAGGCGGTCATGCGCCGACACCGAATCCAGCATGTAGGTCGGCCAATCGTAATCCAAAGGCTGGAGACTCAGATTGTTGACCTCCGAACACGCGCGATACTCGCATCGCACGTCGACTATCAAACCGGCAGTTCGTTCGCCAGTGGAAGCTACAAAGTCTGGAATTACAGCCCAACCTGCGATAGTTGGAAGTCACAGAACCCTTTTGAAGTGGCGACGACAAAATATGAACTCCGCGGCAAGTGAACGGGGATGCTCTCGTAGGCAGGGCGGAGCCCGGCGAGGCCCAACGTCTAGGAGGTGAGATAGACACCTACCGACGGCGCGTTGGCTGGAGTCCCGCCCCCAGCGGGCGTGTTACTTCTTTTGCTTCGTCAAAAGAAGTAACCAAGAAAAGACGACCCGGCGTTCGCGGTCAGGCGCGTAGCGCCTGACTCCCCTGCGTTGCTCGCCCGACCGGGGGCCTGCGGAACTCGCCCTCGCTGCGCTCGGAGCTCAGACAGTCCTCGGCCTTCTTCCCGATCGCGCTCCGCTACTCGGCGCTCTCGACGGGACCCGAAAATCAAAACCATCCGCTGAGCGACACTCGGCGGTCTTTCTTAGCTTGGATGGAGCGCAGCAGAATCCCGGGCAGGCGTATCCGAACGCCCAGCCGCTTTTCTCGGATTCCGGCAGCGGAGAAACGCCGACGCTTTTCCTTCCCCCTCTGAAACGCCGAGCAGCGCAGAAGCATCGGGTTCCGACGCGTGTAGCGCGGCGGTGGCGAGCACTGTTTGAGCTCCGAGCGTAGCGAGGGCGAGTTGCGCAGCCACCCGATGATTCGAGCAGCGCAGGGCACCCTGCCGCAGGCGTGGCGTTGAAGCGGGGGCCGCTTCTTTGGTTCCTTTCTTGTCGGCACAAGAAAGGAACCCGCCCGCCGGGGCGGGACCCGGCTTCAGCGGACACACAATCGCAACGCGACACGGCGAATCGCAAGGCGAAAACGGGCAAACCGTCGGCCTTCAACAAACTCAACGCCCGCTCTCAATCACCCTGTCCGTCAGATCCGCCGGCAAATGCTTCTGCAAAATGCGCCGCAGGCTGCCATCCGCCCGCATGTCGGACAGGGCCTTGGCAAAGGCCTTGTGGACAGCCGGGTCGAGCGTCTTGCGCGACAACACCACCGACATCGCGCCAGCGCTCGCACCCACGTCGACCTTGCGCAAGGGCCGGTCGCTGTACTGGCCCGCGTAGTAGGGCCAGGCGATCTCGCGCACGATCGTCGCATCCGCACGGCCGATCGCGACCAGGCGAACTGCGTCACCTTCCTCCGCCACGAGGTTCACGAGCCCGCGCGACTGCACCTGACTGATCCACGGCTCCCACGATGGGCCGTAGTGAAAACCCCGCGTCAGGGCGAGCGAGGTCTCGGGATCATTCATTGGATTCGCGCTGGCGGGAGGCGTCGCATGGGCCTCATTTCGCATCAGCAGCACGTTGCGGAAATGCAGGTAGGGCAGGAACACCGCGAATCGCTCGCGTTCGGTGGTTGCAACGCCGGACATCGAAATATCGACTTGTGATGCATCGAAGGCCGCCCACAGGCGAATCCGCGATTCATAAGTCGGCTGCAGCACACAGCCAGTGCGGCGCGCCAGCTCCTGCGCCAGATCCACCTCGATGCCGCGGCCGTCGCCATTGGCGTCTTGGTAGTACAAGGGCGGCAGCATCGAGTACGCCAGATGCAGTGGCCTCGCGCAGCGTGATTCGGGGTTCGCCCCGGCGAGCGCCGGCCTCGCCAACGGCAGCAGGAAAGCAAGCGCGAGCAGCAGGATCCGATGAATGCGGGTCACGGTACGATCGGGCAGCGGTCGGGGGTGGTGATCCAGTATGGCTCAAGCCGCGGCCTGTCGCCCGACAAGGCGCGCAAACGCCTTGACTGAGCCCCGGGCGGCGCTGACAGTTACGCATACCCCAACCCGGATCGAGGAGCCCCCAATGCCCAACAATACCCCTGACACGCGCAATCTCGATCTGGTGTTCGAACGCATCGTCGACCTGCCCCCCGAGGCAATCTGGCGGGCCTGGACCACCCCGGCGCTGATCACCCAATGGTTCACCCCCGCCCCGTGGGAGACCATCGCCAGCGAGATCGATCTGCGGCCCGGTGGGCGCTTCTACACCGTGATGCGCTCGCCCGAGGGCCAGAGCTTCCCGCACGAGGGCTGCTACCTTGCAGTGGAACCCTGCCGCCGACTGGTGTGGACCAACGCGCTCGGGCCCGAATTCCGCCCGGCCAACACCTCGGCCGGAGGCCCGATCATCACGGCCGAAATCACGCTCACGCCTGAGGCTAACGGCACCCGTTACCACGCCCTCGCCCGCCACGCCACCGAGGCCGACTGCCAGGCCCACGCAGCGATGGGCTTTGAGGAAGGCTGGGGCAAGGCGCTTGACCAGCTCGTGGCTCTGATGAAACGCCAGCAGGGCTGACCCATGGACCAGCCCTGGTGGAAGCGCTGCGTCGCCTACCAGATCTACCCGCGCAGTTTTTGCGACAGCAACGGCGACGGCGTGGGCGACCTGCGCGGCATCACTTCCAAGCTCGATTACCTCGCCAGCCTCGGTATCGGCATGGTGTGGCTGTGCCCGGTGTACGCCTCGCCGAACGACGACAACGGCTACGACATCTCGGACTACGAGGCGATCCAGCCGGATTTCGGCACGCGGGAGGACTGGATCGCGCTGCGCGACGGGCTGCACGCGCGCGGCATCCGGCTGGTGATGGATCTGGTCGCCAACCACAGTTCGGACGAACACGCATGGTTCGTCGAATCTCGCACGACCAAGGATTCCGGCAAGCGCGACTGGTACATCTGGCGCCCGCCGGCAGCGGACGGCGGCCCGCCCAACGACTGGCAATCGGTCTTCGGCGGCCCGGCCTGGGAATACGACGCAGCCACCGGCGAGTACTACCTGCACCTGTTCTCGAAGAAACAGCCGGATCTCAACTGGGAGAGCACCGCTTTCCGCACCGAACTGTTCGCGATGATGCGGCGCTGGGTGGCGCTGGGCATCGACGGCTTCCGCATGGACGTGATCAACCTGATCTCAAAGCCCGATGGCCTTGGGGCGGGCGGTAACGAGGGCGGCATGGATCGCGCCCTCAACGGCCCACGGATGCGCGACTACCTCGCCGAGATGCGACGTGAAGTCTTCGCCGGCACGGACCTCGTCACCATCGGTGAAACGCCCGGTATGCCACTCGAACTCGCACGCGAGATCACCGACGAACGCGCCCCGCTGCTCGACATGCAGTTCCACTTCGAGCATGTCGATCTCGACCACGCCCCCGGCGCCAGCAAGTGGGACAGCACCCCGATGAGGATGCCCGCGCTGCGCGCCACACTTTCGCGCTGGCAGGACGGGATGGACCCGCACGGCTGGAACAGCCTGTACCTGGGTAACCACGACCAGCCGCGCGCGGTATCGCGCTATGGCGACGACGGCCGCTACCGGCGCGAATCCGCCACGCTGCTGATGACCCTGCTGCTGACGCTGAGGGGAACGCCGTTCATCTACCAGGGCGACGAAATCGGCATGGCCAATGTCGCCTTCGATTCGATCGCCGACTACCGCGACATCGAAACGCTCAACGCCTGGCGCTGGCTGACCGACACACGCGGGCTTGATGCGGCAAGCGCCCTGGCGATGATCCGCAAGAAAAGCCGCGATAACGCGCGCACGCCGATGCAGTGGTCGGCAGCGCCGAACGCCGGCTTCAGTGCCGCAGCGCCCTGGATCGCGCCGAACCCGGACTACACCGGGCACAACGTCGCCGCCGCCGAGGCCGACCCGGATTCGGTGCTGCACTACACCCGCAGGCTGATCGCGCTGCGCCAAGGCACACCGGCGCTGCGTAGCGGCCGCTACCGCCTGCTCGACGCCGAGCACCCCGCGCTTTGGCTCTATGAGCGCACGAGTGAAATGGGGCGCTGCGTCGTCGCGCTGAATTTCTCCGACACCACACAGCCGCTCCCCCCGGCACTTGCGGAGCTGCCCTGCCTGCTGACAAACCACCACAATCCGGCAGCCGACACGCTGGCCGCGTGGGAGGCAAGAATCCTGGGGCCGGCGTGACGTTCCGCGCTCAACCCGGCGCTCCGCGCTGCCGTTATCGGACGAACAATCCGCAGCACCAAAGCGACATGGCTTGATGGTCTCAGCAGCGCTGATCCGCCTCTTTTGCATCGTGGCAATGTTGGCCGGCGTCTCTGCGCGTGCGGCAGACGACGCTGCGCCCACCAGCGACTGGCTGCAGGATCGCCTGCGCTTGTCAGGCTTCGGCACCGCCGGTTACTCGTGGTACAGCTCAACCGACGCCGACTACGTCGGCACGCAACAGCCGGACGGCCCGGGCCGCACCGGCCAGTCCAGCGGAAGTCTCGATTCAAACCTGGGGCTACAGCTCGATGCGCGGATCACCGGCAGTCTCGGCGCGACGCTGCAAGTGCTGTCCGAATACCTGCCGGAAGGCACCTGGACGCCGCGCCTGAGCGTCGGGAGCCTGCGCTGGGAGGCCACCGATCAGCTCGCACTGCGCATCGGGCGCTTTCAGTCCTCCACCTTCCTCGCCACCGACTACCGCTACGTGCGCTTCGCCAACCCGTGGCCGCGCCCGCCGCGCGAAGTGTATGGCGTGCAGCCGACCACGCGACTCGATGGCGCTGACTTGAGCTGGCAGATGCCGCTCAACGGCGGGCGCCTACAGCTGCGGGCGGGCGGCGGCGAAGTGAGCAGCGGCGCCGTGGCGTCAACGGCAGGCAAGGCCGACGAAATCGTCTATCGCGGCGGCTTCCTGCGCGCCCAATGGGAGTCTGGCGGCTGGCTGGCATCCGCCTCCTTCACGCATGACCGTGTCAGCTTCGCGCCCAGCGGCGTGGTCGGGCAGGCGCTGCAATTGCTGGCGAAGCTCGATCCGGCCGCTGGCGAGGCGGCGATTGTGGAAGACAAGCCGAACAGCGCGCTCGCGCTGGGGCTGGCCTACGACAGCGACACCTGGGTCGTGCAGGCCGAATGGGCTCGGGCCTGGAACGAAAGCATCCTGATCGATCGCAGCGGCGCCTATCTGCAAGCCGGCCATCGCTTCGGCCCCGCACTGCCCTACCTGATGGTTGCCGAACGCTGGACGCACGGCCAGAAGATCCATTCCGCCAACCCAGCGGCCGAATCGCTGCTGCGTGTGCTCTACCGCAACCAGCACAGCGATCAACGCTCGCTCACGCTGGGCATGAATCTCGAACTGCGCGAGCGCCTGATGCTCAAAAGCGCAGTGGAGTGGGTGAAACCGGATTCAGGCGGAACCGGCCTCCAGGGCAACATCGGCCCCGGCTATTCACGTGAGGCGCCCAAGTCCGAGCGCCTGCTCACCCTCAACCTGGACTTTGTCTTCTGATGCGCGCGGCACTTGGCACCCTGCTCTCGGCGATGTGGCTGTCGGCCATGCTGCAGCCGGCGGCGCTTGCGGCTGCGGGTGAAGACCGGGTCGCGGTGATCATCAGCGCCTCGGTCGCGATCAATCAGCTCAGCGCTGCGGATCTGCGCGAGCTGTTCCTCGGGCGCAAGCAAGTACAGGCAGGCGAGGTTGCTTTGCAGCCCGTCGACAACGCCGACAAGCAGGCGCGCGATCTGTTCTACAGCGGCGTGGCCGGCATGAGCGGCACGCGCGTGCGTGCCTACTGGGCGCGGGTCGTTTTCTCGGCGCAGGGCCGGCCGCCGCCCGAACTCTCGCCAGCCGATGTGAGCCGGCGCGTATTGGAGCAACCGGGCACGCTGGGTTACGTGAATCTGGCCAACGTGCCAGCGGGCGCGCGGGTGCTGTTCACCTTCCCGTAGGCGGACAGCGCGGCCGCTGGGCCGGCGCTACTTCAGCACTTCGACGATCTTCACGCCGACTTCGTAGATCGCGGAGCCGTTCACCGGGTGGCAACGCTTCACCTGTGCGCGCACATGCATCGGCGGACCGGCGAGCGGGCCGTCGTGCGGGCGCACGATCACTTCGAAGATTTCGTCGGGTCGCGGCACATACACCGTATGCAGCGTCATGCCGTCGACGCTCAGATCCACGCAACGCGCCTTGCGCGGCGGATGTTGCGAGGCGGCCGGCTGGATGAAGGCTTCGGTGCCGAGCGGGATGCGCACCGCGGTGCGGCGTTCGCGATCCCCGTGTCCGTTGTTCATTGCGGGTCTGCTCCCTGGACTATTGCCGCCAGCTGGTGGCCTGCGGCATTTGTTGTGCCGCTAGGTTACCCGAAGCGCCCGCGCCGTGCGGGGGCTGATCCCTTGCAACGAAAACGGCCCGCGCGGGGCGGGCCGTTGCTCTCGGGAAGACCGGCCGATCAGGCGGCCTTCTTCATCTGCTTCTGGTAGAGGAACTCCAGAATCGCGGCGCGGCAGCTGACGTACTGCGGATCGTGCGCGAGTTCGAGCCGGTTGCGCGGTTTGGGGATGTTCACGTCGAGGATCTCGCCGATCGTCGCGGCCGGGCCGTTGGTCATCATCACCACGCGATCCGACAGCAGCACCGCCTCGTCGACATCGTGCGTCACCATCACCACCGTGGCGCCGGTCTTCGCCATCACCCCGATCAGCTCGTCCTGCAGGCTTGCGCGTGTCAGGGCGTCGAGCGCGCCGAAGGGCTCGTCCATCAGCAGCACCTTGGGCTCCATTGCGAAGGCGCGTGCGATGCCCACGCGTTGCTTCATGCCGCCGGAGATTTCGTGCGGGTACTTATGCATCGCATGTTCCATGTGCACCATCTCCAGCGCGGCCTCGGCACGCAGCTTGAGCTTCACCTTGCGCTCGCGGGTGCCAAAGACGCGCTCGACCGCCAGATAGACGTTCTCGAAGCAGGTCAGCCAGGGCAGCAGCGAATGGTTCTGAAACACCACCGCGCGCTCCGGCCCCGGGCCGGCCACTTCGCGCCCGGCGCAGATCACGTTGCCCGAGGTCGGCAGCGTAAGGCCGGCGATCAGGTTGAGCAGCGTGCTCTTGCCACAGCCCGAGTGGCCGATCAGCGAAACGAACTCACCTTCGCCGATCGCCAGATCGATATCGCGCAGCGCGGTGAAGCGCCCGCTCTTGGTGTCGAAGGCCATGCCGACGTTTTCGACTTTCACCATGGGTTTGCTCATGACGGGGCTCCGGTGCGAATCAGTTGTTGCCGTAGGAGAAGCGCTTGGCGATCAGCAGCAGCGCCTGTTCCAGCATCAGGCCGACGATGCCGATCACGAAGATCGCGATCACGATGTGCTCGACCTTCAGGTTGTTCCACTCGTCCCATACCCAGAAGCCGATGCCGACACCGCCGGTCAGCATCTCGGCTGCAACGATGACAAGCCAGGCCGTGCCGATCGAAAGCCGGATGCCGGTAAGCATGTAGGGCAGCACGGCCGGGAACAGGATCTTGGTGATGATCTTGACCTCCGACAGGTTCAGCACCCGTGCGACGTTCATGTAGTCCTGCGGTACGCGCTGCACCCCCTGCGCGGTGTTCAGGATCATCGGCCAGATCGAGCAGATGAAGATCGTCCAGGTCGCCGCCGGGTCGGCCTTCTTGAACACCAGCAGGCCGATCGGCAGCCACGCCAGCGGGCTGACCGGGCGCAGCAGCGAGATCAGCGGATCGAGCATGCTGTTGAGGAAGTTGAAGCGGCCGATCAGGAAGCCCATCGGGATACCGACCAGCGCGGCGATGCCGAAGCCGATGCCAACCCGCTGCAGCGACGACAGGATGTTCCAGCCGATGCCCTGGTCGTTCGGGCCGTTGCGATAAAACGGGTCAGCGAATATCTCGACCGCCGCGGCCCAGGTCTGCAGCGGGCCAGGAAAACCTTGCGTCTTCATCGCCACGATCGCCCATACGCCCAGCAGCAGGCCGATGCCGAACAAAGGCGGCAACACTTTCTTGAGCACGGCGTTCACCCGCGGCCCCAGCGGTGCGCGGTAACGCGGCGCTGGCGCTGGCTTCACTGTCGCCTGTGGCGCGGCGGAGGTTTCGGAAGTCGCGGCGGCTTGGGCGTGCGTGCGGGGCTCGACGGCCAGCGGCTCGGCCGCGAGGTTGGAGGCAGTCATCGAAACAGCGCTCATGTTGTGCTCCTCTGCGCGGCTCACAGCGGCCGCGCCAGTAAGGGGGTCCCAGGGCCGCAGAAAACCGCGGCCCGCGTCGATGGCGAGGTCAGGCAACTTTGATCTTGAAGCTGCCGGCGTACTTCTTCGCGTCCTTGCCGTCCCACACCACGCCGTCGATCAGTTTGCTGCTGCGCATATCCGACTTGGGCAGCGACACCCCTGCGGCGGCGGCCGCCTGCTTGTAGATATCGATGCGGTTGATCGACTTGGCCACAGCGGCGTAGTCCACCTCGCCCTTGAGCAAACCCCAGCGCTTGTGCTGCGTGAGGAACCACATGCCATCGGACAGGTAGGGGAAATTCACCGCGCCGTCATTGAAGAACTTCATGTGGTTCTTGTCGTCCCAGCTCTTGCCCAGCCCGTTCTGGTAGCGGCCCAGCATGCGTTCGAGGATCACGTCCATGTCGGTGTTGACGTAGGACTTCTGTGCGATCGTCTCGGCCGTCTTGCGGCGATTGGCGAGCGAGGCATCGATCCAGCGGCCGGCTTCGAGGATCGCGGCGGTCATTGCGCGCGCGGTGTTCGGGTTCTTTTGCGCGAACTCCGCGGTGGTGCCCAACACCTTCTCGGGGTGGTCGGTCCAGATGTCCTGCGTGGTGACCGCGGTGAAGCCAATCTTGTCCATGATCGCGCGGTTGTTCCACGGCTCACCGACACAGAAACCGTCCATGTTGCCGACACGCATGTTGGCCACCATCTGCGGCGGCGGCACGGTGATGACCTTCACATCCTTCATCGGGTCGATGCCGTTTGCGGCCAGCCAGTAGTACAGCCACATCGCGTGTGTACCGGTCGGGAAGGTCTGCGCGAAGGTGTATTCGCCCGGCTTCGCGGCAACCGCCTTCTGCAGCGCCGCGCCGTCGGTCACGCCCATGTCGCGGAACTTGTTGCCCAGCGTGATCGCCTGACCGTTGTTGTTCAGCGTGGCGAGCACCGCCATATCCTTCTTCGGGCCACCGATGCCCATGTGCACGCCGTAGACCAGGCCGTACAACACATGCGCGGCGTCGAGTTCGCCATTCACGAGCTTGTCTCGGATCGAGGCCCAGGAAGCTTCCTTCGTGGCGATGATCTTGATGCCGTACTTCTCGTCGAACTTCTGCACCGCAGCCATCACGACCGATGCGCAGTCGGTCAGCGGAATGAAGCCGATGCGGACTTCCTTTTTCTCCGGGGCATCCGAGCCCGCGGCCCAGGCGCCAGAGAACGGCATCACGCTGGAGGCGGCCGCAGCACCACCGAGGGCGAGCGTTTGGCGCAGGAAGCCGCGACGGCTCAGTTCATTGTCCGAGGGGCGATCGATCATGGTTGTCTCTCCGCAGCAAGGGTCAGGATTTCCGCAAAACAAAAAGGCGCCCACCGTGCGTGCACAACACGCTCGGAGGACGCCCTTGTCCGTTGCCGCCCGGGCTGCCGTCATTGGCAGGCCTCGGACCGCTGCAGTCGCCGCCATTGGCGCCTGCCTTGCTCAGCCCTTTGCAACCGACGTGCCAGCGATTGCATGCAATTGTTTTTAAAAGGTTTTCCATGGTTCAAAAGGAAAAGCCCGGGAATTCGTATGCGCCGCGATCGCGAGACTTCGGTTTTCGGCACTTGTGCGGTGCAAACCGCGATGAAGGCGCACCGGATCAATGCTGCACTGCGCCAGTGCGAACATGCACGTCACGGACACCCGAGCGCACCACACTGGGGCACCCCAGAAACGAAAACACCCGGCCTTTGCCGGGTGTCGGTTCTCGGTGCAGGAAGCGCCCGGACGCAGGCCCTCTAGCCGATCAGCAGCTTGGCGGACTCGATCACGTCCTGCGCCACTTCGCCGATGCGCCGCCCGCGCTCCATCGCGAGCTTGCGCAGCGCATGGTAGGCGTCGTCCTCTGACAAACCACGCGCCTGCATCAGGATGCCCTTCGCCCGGTCAACCGCGATACGGTCCGATAGCTTGCGCTCGGCGTCGTCGCGCTCGCGGCGCAGGGCCTGGAATTCCTCGAAGCGCGCCACCGCCACTTTCATCAGCGACTCGACGCGCTCCGGCACCAATCCATCCACCACATAGGCCGCAACACCCGCGCGCATCGCGCGGCGGATGATGGATTCGTCGTCGTCACCCGAGAACACGATCACCGGTCGCGGGTAATCGCGATCGAGCGTGGCAAGGTGTTCGAGAGTGTCGCGGCTGGGCGATTCGGTGCTGATCAATACCGCATCCGGCTGAATCTCCTGCACCCGCTTTGCCAGCTCGGCCGCGTCGGCCAGCACTGCCGCCACAAGGTGGCCGGCAGCAGCGACACCCTGGCATAGATCCAGTGCGCGCTCCTTGGACTCGTCGACGATCAGGACTCTCAGCATTGATTGGGCTCAGGGGGTTTGGCCGCAAAACAATGCAATCGGCGTGCCAGCCTGTCTGGTCAGGGAATCGTGAACGAGATCGTCGCGCCCTGCCCCGGCGCCCCTTCGGCAGCCACCTCGCCCATGTGCCGCTCGACAATCCGCTTGACGATCGCCAGCCCGATACCGGTGCCCTCGAATTCGCGCGACGCATGCAGTCGCTGGAACACGCCGAACAGCTTGTCGGCGTAATTCATGTCGAAGCCGATGCCGTTGTCGGACACGTAGTAGTACACCTGCCCGCGCACCTGCGTGACGCCGATATCCACCCGGGGCTCATTGGTGTGCGACGAAAATTTCAACGCATTGCCGATCAGGTTCACCCATACCTGCCGCAGCAGCCGCGGGTCACCGTAGGCGGCGGGCAAGAGGCCGACCGAGATGCGGGTGTCCGGGTACGGCACGCGCAGATCGGACACCACCTCGGCGACCAGGCGCCCCATGTCCACCTTCTGCCGCGTCAGCTCGGCACGGCCCACACGTGAGAAATCGAGGAAGTCGTCGATCAACTCCCCCATCCGCACCGAAGCCTTCATCACGCGATCGAGCAGGCCGCGGCCCTCCTGCGTCAGCCGCTCGCCCTCGCTGTCGATCAGCAGAAAGGTGTAGCCGTGAATCGCACGCAGGGGCGCGCGCAAGTCGTGTGACACCGAATACGAGAAGGCTTCCATTTCCTTGTAGGCGCGCTGCAACTCGGCGGTACGTTCGATCACGCGCTGCTCCAGCGAATCGTTGAGCACGCTGATCTCAAGCTCGGCGCCGACCTGTTCGGTGATGTCGCGAAGGATCAGCGTGAACAGCGTGGCGTCACCCAGTTCGACGCGCGACAGCGCGAGTTCGAGCGGGAACTCCTCGCCATTGCGACGCCGCCCGAGCAAGGGCCGCGCGCCGCCGCGCAACCGCCAGCTGGCGCGCCGCCGCGCCTGCAGCAGGATCTTCTCGGCAGGCAGGCTGCGATAGCGCTCCGGCAGCAGCATCAGCACGTCTTCGCCGATCGTCTCCTCGGCGCGGTAGCCGAACATGTTCTCGGCCGCCTTGTTGTACATGACGATGCGGCGCGAGGCGTCAGTAATCAGCACCGCGTCCATCGCGGAATCGATGATCGCTTCAAGCTGCAGCGACCGCTCGCGCAGCGCGCGCTCCGCCTGCCGCTGCGCGGTCAGTTCGCGGCCGATGATCGCGAAGCGCGGCAAGCGATCTTCCGACGCGGGCAGCGCCACCACCGAGATCTCGACCTGCGCGCTGTCGCGGTCCAGCGGCACGCTCAGGTCAAAGGCGCCGATGCTGTGCCGCGTCTGGCTCGCAATGTGTTCCAACGCACGCCGCAGCGTCTCCCCGGCCGACAGCTCGCCGATCGGCACATCGCCGGTACGACCTTGTGCGCGGAACAGCCGGCGTGCGACCGGGTTGATCCGCTCGCACAGGAAGTCGCCGCTCGTGTCGCGACGCACCAGCAGCATCGGGTCGGGTGAAGCCTCGAACAGCGCAGACTCCTGCTCGCCGCGCAGACGCGCGCGTCGCATCGAACGCGTGGCGCCCATCAGCATCAGCGTGGTGCCGAAGGCGAAGCCCGCCAGCAACAGGAAGCCCCAGCCCTGGATGCGGCCGGGCGTACCCACCGCGGCCCGCACGCCCGCACCATCCAAGGCCACCACCACGAGCAGCGGATATTCGGCGAGCCGCCGCAGCGCGAACAGGTGCCGGTCGTCGGCGCTTGAGAACTCGGTTTCCCGGCCCAGTTCGATCGCCTTGCGCACACTCTCCGACAAACGCACGGGCAGATCCGGCCCGCTGGCGCCGCTGTGTGCGAGCACTTCACCACCGCGCCGCAAGAGAAAGGCTTCGCCACCGCCACGCAAGGTGTGGACACTGAGGATCTCGCGCAGCGCAGTCTTCGAAATCTCCGCAACGACACCCGCTGGCGCCGTCTCGTCGACCATCGCATCGCCACTCCACACGCGCACCGCATACAGGCGGTCGTCGGTAGCGGGCAGCAGGTCGAGCACATCCGGCGCGGCCTTGCCGGCGATCTCGGCAAGCAGGCTGGCGTCGCGCGGGCCGCCGCGGGCTGCATCCATCAAGCGGAAGCGCTGGTCGAACACGACCAGCCCACCGAGCAGATCCTTCAGGTCGCTCGCCAGATCGTCCTGCACTGCCTTGGGCCCGCGCACCCCGTTCGAAACACGCCGCGCAGCGCGGTCGAGCACGAAGTCGGTGACGTCGAGCATACGCAGCAGATCGCGCTGCACATCGGTCGCTGCGCGGCCGGTCAAAGCCAGCGCTTCGCGTTCGCGCGCCTCGCGCGCTTCCTGAAACGGTGCCATTGCGGCGAACAATGCGACCACCACGACGGCAAGGCCGCCAAGGCCGACGAGGGCCTCGACGCGCGTCGAGGTCCAGCGGTCGAGCCGGCGCGACAAGGGTTCGATCAGACCCGACATGGGAGCTTGGGGGGAGCCATGCCGCGATGATAGTGAAAAGCGCCGCGGGCCGCGCGGCGCGGCCCGCAGGAAGTGCGGACGCGGCTCAGGCGTTGATCAACAGCAGGGACACATCGTCGTGTGGCGCCGCGTTTCCGCAGTGCCGCGCCACCTCGCGCTCCAGCTGAGCCAGACGGTCGTCGGCCACGCCGTCGCGCAGCGCGGCCTCGACGCCGGCATAACCGAACTGAGCCCCGCCGTCGCCGACGGCTTCGAGCAAACCGTCGGAGAAGATCAGCACCTGTTCGCCGGGTGTAACCGGGCTACTTGCGCAGGCGGCGGCTTCCGGCGTCAGCGTGTCGATCCCCAAGGGCAGCGCGCTCGAGGCGTAGCGCTCAAGTACCTCGCCTGTCGGCCCCAGCCGCAGCACATCGGGCGTGCCGCCCACCCACACATGAACACGCCCGGCAGCACTATCGACGCAAACCAGCGCAGCCGCGACGAAGCGGCCGATCGGCAGCGATTCCTGTAGTACGTTGTTGAGCGATGCCACCAGTTCGCCCGGCGCTGGCGACGTGGCGACCGCGCGGTAGAACTCCGCCACGGCCGGCAACACACTGACGGCGGCGCCGAGACCATGGCCGGTGGCGTCAGCGAGCAAGGCGAACAGACGCCCGTCCGGTGCCCGCTGGGCAAGCACGATGTCGCCCGAAAAGCGCTGCGCGGGTAACACACGGTACGCGATGCCGGCTTCCTGCAGGCCACCGCGACGGATCTGCCGCTCCAGGATTTCGAGCGCGAGTTCGTTCTCGCGCTCAGCCTCATCGTGGTAGTGCTTGAGTTCGAGCGTGTACGCCGCAAGCTCGCGCTCGGCCCGCTTGCGCTCGGAGATGTTGCGCAGCACCGCAAGATACATCGTTCCGTGCGCGGCGCTCATCGTGGAAAGTGCCAGTTCAAGCGGCACCACCTGGCCATCGACCCCCAGCGCGGCGACTTCGCGAGCCGGTTGCTGCTCGCCCGACTGGCATTGTTCGATCGCGCGAAGTAACTCGCGGTCGCCTGGCGGCACGAAGAGCCCGAAGACCGGCGCGCCGATCATCGTCGCTTCGCTCTGACCGAGCATGGCACAGAGCGCGGGGTTGACGGTCCGCATCCGCCCGCCTGCATCGAACACCACCAGACCATCGCTCATCGCAAGCGAAATCGCGCGCACCTCTTCGGCCGCGGCATCGCGCTGGCGCTGAAGGCTGAGCGCCCGGTACACCGTGCGCATCTTCGCGGCAAAGATCTGATAGGACAGCGGCTTGACGAGGTAATCGTCCGCACCGGCGTCCAGGCCGCCGACCACATCACCTTCGGAGCCGAGTGCCGAGAGCATCACGATCGGCACCGAGGCGCCGTCGCCCGCGCGCAGCCGCCGCGTGGCTTCCAGGCCATCCATGATCGGCATCATGACGTCCATCAGGATGATGTCCGGGCGCTCGCGCGCAAAGGTCTCCAGCGCTTGCTCGCCGTTCTCGGCAAGCAGCACTTCAAAGCCGAGCCGGCTCAGGTAGGCGCGGACCAGGGTACGGTTGGCAGCGGTGTCATCGGCAACCAGAACGCGACATGCCCCCGCGGGGATTTCGTTGCTGGCACTCATTCGCCCACCTCCATGCCGTCGCTGCACCAGGCATGCACTTCGTTGCCGCAGCCGTCGTAGCGCACCTCGTCAAACGCGATCTGCCGCGCCAGCACGATGCCGCGGCCGTTCGGCGCAAACGCCCGTGACGGATCCAGTTCGATGAAACGCTGCCAGTCGAAACCCGGCCCGTCGTCGCGCACATGAAAGTGCCAGCGCGCGCCTTCGCGCTGCACCGTGAGCCGCACCCGCTTGGCGAGGTTCTGCGGCGCGCTGAGACGTTTTCGCACCTCGTCCGCCCAGGTGCCGGATTCCTTCAGTGCGCCCTTGGCCTCGAAGTCGATTCCGAGGTTGCCATGCTCAACCCCGTTGACCAGCAGCTCGGCAAGGCCCATCGCCACCGCCTCGGGGCGTGAGCAGACCAGGGCCGCCGTGGTCGCCACCGCGGCCGCTTCCTCCAATGTGCGTACCGAGAACTCCGCCCGGTCGATCATCTGCATCGCGACCACATGCTCGTGGATGCGATCCGCAAGTTCGGCGCGCCGCCGCTGGTCATCCAGTGCGGTGCGGATCACCGCGCGCAACGAATCGCATTCGAAAGGCTTGGTCAGGTAGTAGTGGGCGCCGGCGGCCAGGCCTTCGCGCACCTGATCGGGCGTCGCTGCGGCGGTTTGCATGATCACCGGGATCGCCTTGAGGCGCTCGTGCTGCTTCACGCGCCGCAGGACCTCCATGCCGCTGATGCCCGGCATCATGCGGTCCAGCACCAGCACGTCGAAGCGCTGCGCCGGGTCCTCGAGATGCGCCAGGGCACTGGCACCGTCCTGCGCCGTCACCAGGTCGTAGTCGCAGTCTTCAAGGTAGTCGCAGATGATCTCCAGGTTGAAGGGCTCATCGTCGACGACCAGGATGCGCGAGCGGGACATGCTTACTCCTTCGGCAGATCCCTGACGGCGGGCAGGCGCACGACGAAGGTCGCGCCGCCATCAGGATTGTTGCGAGCGAAAATCACGCCGCCATGGGCGGCGACAATCTCTCTGGAAATTGCGAGACCCAGACCAGTGCCACCTGCGCCGGTGTGCGTCTTGCTGCTCTGGACGAACTTGTCGAACACGGTTTCGAGTTCGGATTCCGGAATACCGATGCCGTCGTCGCGCACGCTCAGTTCGACCGCATCAATTTCGACACCGCCCGGGCCATGCAGCATCGCCGGCTCAAGCGCCAGCCGGACCGAGCCGCCGTCGGGCGAGAACTTCACCGTGTTGGAAAGCAGGTTGCGCAGCACCTGGCCGAAGCGCACCGGGTCCGCCCAGGCGACCAGTGCGCCCGATGCAAGGCGGACGTCCACCTGCAGGTGCTTGGCGGCAAACCAGGCTTCGTACTCGGCGATCGTGTCGCGAACCAGCGCCTCAAGCTGCACGGCCGAGATCTCGATACGCATGTGGCCGGACTCCAGCTTGGCCAGATCGAGCAGGTCGTTGAGCAGGTTGAGCAGGCGCTCACCGCTGGTTGCGATGCGTTGGAAGTATTCCCGCAGCCGATCTTCCGCCGCACGCCCGACCTTGGAGTCGCCCAGCCGCGCGAAGGACAGGATCGCATGCAGCGGCGTGCGAAGTTCGTGGCTCATGTTGGCCAGGAAGGCGCTCTTGGCCTCGTTGGCCGCTTCAGCGCTCTCCTTGGCGGCGACGAGGTCTGCAGTCTGCTCGCGCACCAGCTCGGCAAGGCGATCGCGGTGCTGGGCCAGCTCCGCCTCCGCCGCACGACGGGCGAGTTCGGTGGTACGCGCATTGATGATCTCGCCGAAGGTACGCAGCAGCGGTTCGAGCGCAGCGCAGTCCTCGGGACGATAGCCGCCGGGCCGGTTGGCAACACCGACCACGCCGACTACATGTTTGCCGTATCGCACGGGCAGCCCGAGAAAGCTCGTCAGTGCCGGGTGCCCGGGCGGCAACCCGCCCGCGCGCGGATCGCGCGGCGGGTCATTCGCAATCACCGTGTCGCCACTGCGCAGCACGGCCCCGATCAGGGTATCGGGGTTGTGGAACTCCAGCAGGTCGTTTGCATGAGCGCGATAGAAGGCTTGCGCATCAAGGTTCTTTTCGCCATGCGCGACAGCGTGAATTCGCAGCACGCTGCCCGCCTCACGCTGCACCACCTCGCCGATGAATCCCATTTCGCTGTCGGCAAAATGCAATACGTCGGCGAGCAATCCGTCGAACGCGCGCCCCGCGTCGGGCGCGCGAATGAAGGACTCTTGCGCGGCGCTGATCGCGCTGAGCATGGCGGTGCTGCGTCGCAGCGCATCCTCAGCCGCCTTGCGCGCGGTGATGTCGGTATGTGTGCCGATCAAACGCTGGGCGCGCCCTTCGCCATCCCGCTCGATGATCTGTCCACGATCGAGAATCCACTTCCAGCTGCCATCGCGGCAGCGCATCCGATGCTCGGATGAGTACACCCGCGTCTCACCGCGCAGGTGTTGCTGGATCTGCGCCAGAGCGACCGGCAGATCATCCGGGTGAACGCGGGACTCCCATTCGAGCAGTTCGTCGCCGATCTCCTGTTCCGCGTAGCCCAGCATCGCCTTCCAGCGGGGGGAGAAATAGACACGATTGCGCGTGAGGTCCCAGTCCCACACGCCATCGCCCGCCCCCTCAAGCGCAAACTGCCAGCGGTGCTCGGACGCAGTCAGTGCCGCCGCTGCGGCCACGCGCTCGCTGATGTCCTCGACAATCGTCCAGGCAAGCTGGAATCCGCGCCGGGTATGCCCAAGGCCCGCGCCGGCGACGCGCACCGCAAGCTCGCGCGACTCACCGCGGAAACGTGTCTCGAAGGGCGCCAGTCGGCCGCACGCGAGCAAGGCCGCCAGCCGCCCTCGGTGATCGCGCCGCAGTTCCGGCGGGCTCAGGCTATCGAGCGTACGTTCGCGCAACACGGCTTCGCTGGTTTCAAGCATGTCGCAGAAGGCCGGGTTGGCCTGCAGGAAGCGGCCCGTCTCGTCGACAAGGGCCAGTCCGAACGGCGCATTGCGGTAGAGGGCATCGAGCCGCTCGATCACCTCGCGTTGGCCTTCCTGCGCAGCCACCAGGTCGCTGACGTCGGTCACCACACCCGTGATCAACGGGTTGCCTTCCGGGTCGAGGCAGCGCGCCTTGTGTACCCGGGTCACGCGCAACGTGCCGGCAGGGGTATGGAAGCGTAGTTCGCGACCACGGATCTCGCCGCCGGCGAGTACCAGTTGATCGTCCTCGAACTGTGACGCCGCCAGCGCCGGATCGCTGTAGACCTCGAACGGGGTCTTGCCAATCACCTCGGCCCCGTCCTGCTCGTACATGCGACAGAAGGCCGGGTTGACCATGATGAAGCGCGAGTTCGCATCCTTGACGAAGAAGGCATGCGGCATCGCGTTGATGAGGCCCTGCAGGTAATTGCGGAAGGCGACCTCACGCGCCTCGGCGTGGGTTTCGTCGGTGATGTCCACATAGCTGGCCACCACCATGTCACGGCCGTCGGCGCCCTCGCACAGCGTGCGCGCCACGCGCAGATGCCGATGCCCGGCCGGCAGATCCAGCCACATGCGCGCTTCGACCGAGTCGCCCGGCCGGCGCAGCATGGCCTCCAGCGCCGCCATCTGCGATGCGATCTGAGGCGTTGCAACCTCCGTCGTGGTACGGCCGATGGTCAGGCTGCGGGCAAGCCCCAACGCCCGCTCGAACGCCTTGTTAACCAGCTGGATCTCGCCGTCGCGCGCCTTGACGGCAATCGGCACCGGCACCACATCGAGCACCCGCGACAGGAAGGCCTGTTGATCCGATAGGCGCTCGGCAAGACGGCGGTGCAGGCTTACGTCCGACAGCGCGCCAATCACGGAACCTTCGTTGCCACGCTCCGGTGCGCTGGCCTGACCGCGCACGCGGATCCAGCGGATGCCGGCGTCCTGCGCCTGTACACGGCATTCAACATCCAGCGCACCCCGCGCGGTGGCCGCCTCGCGCAAGGCGCGAACCAGCGCAGCACGATCCTCCCGCAGCACCCTCGCGATCAGCGCGGCCAGGCCGAAGCCCTCGCGCCGCGGTGCGAGCCCAAGCATTGCGCACGCTTGCGGCGACAACAGCCAGCGCCCGGAGGCCCGCTGGTACTCCCAGATGCCGTCTTCGCTTGCGGCCACGGCCCGCTCAAAACGGCGTTCGGTGTCGGCGAGATCGCGCCGCACCCGCGCCACCACGCGATCCGCGAGCCCCTTTCGCGCGGCGAGCGAGAACAGCACCGCGGCGAGCGCAAGGCTTGCAACCAGGCCAGGCACCAACAGACCCAGACGCGCCAGGTAGCCCGGCGGCTCCGACAGTGCGGCCACCTCAAAGGCCCAGCGCTGCTCACCCAGCGTGAAGACCCCGACCTCGGTGGTGTCGGCCTCGCGCGGGTAGTGCGATGTCTCGGCGATCAGCCGGTCATGCCCGGCACCGACAATCTCAACCGCCCGAACGGCAGCATCCTGCGTGAGGATCGCGCCGCGCGCATTGAGCCAGCGCTGCGCATCGATGAACATCAGCAACACCGATCCGCGCGTCACCGGCACCGCCAGCACCGCCAGCGAGGCGCCCCCGGGGCGTGTGTCACCGCCTGTCGCAACCGCTGCATCATTGGCCAGCAGGGCACGTGCGCTGGCGCCCTGCGCGAGTCGCAACAACCACGGGTCGGACGCCGAAAACGCGCCTGACGAAGGGTTGGTCAGGTAATCGAAGCGCAGGCGCATGTCGGCCGCTTCAGGGCTGGCCAGATCGACCAGCATCAGCGCAGCGATCGGCGGTTCGATGCGATCGACCTGCACATCCTTCTGGAGGCTGCGCCAATCATCGGCGCTCAAGGCGGGCAGGAGTCGAATCGACGCCGCCATCGCGCGCGCAATCGTCAGCGCGCTGCCGACGTCGGTGTCCATGCGGGAGATCACCTCCTGCGCTGTCGCATGGAAATTCCGTTCGAAGGCCTCCCGTTCGCCCTCAACCCGCTCACGCCACAGCCAGGCCGTCACAGCGAGCCCAGCGAGCAATGCGGCCATGGCAATCAGCACGGCCGGCAGCAGCGAACGCCGCGCGCCCGCTTCGATCAAACCACCGCCTTCGTTGCTCTGATGTGTGTTCACGCGGCCGCGATGCCAGGGCGCCGCCTAGCGGTGCGACGCGCCTCCTCCCTTGCGGGTCTACGGCAGGGGCCGGCAGTGCTTGAGCAGGCTTGGCTAGCCGGCGAGCCCGACAACGTGGGCGGCCATCGCGGCGATCACGGACTCGGCCTCGCCCAGCACGCCGGAGAGCACGATCGTCACCCCCGGGTGCCGCGCGCGGGCCGCGTCCAGCATGGCCGGCAGATCGCGCTTCACATGACCGCCGGCAGCCAGGAACACTGGCACCACCTCGATCCGCAAGGCCCCTGCCGCCACGGCGCTGTCGATCGCGGTGGCGAGGTCCGGCGACATGAATTCCAGGAAACAGGGCTGCACCGTCACATGCGGGCGCAGCGCGCGCACCGCAGTCGCCAGCTTTTCAAGCGGCCGAGCCCATTCGGGATCGCGGGCACCGTGGGCGAACAGCAGGATGGCGGTGCTCATGGCTTTGCTCCGGGTGAGGGGTTCATGGTTTGGCCGCAGTGAGCGCATTGAGCACTTCCGCCGCGGCGAAGAAGCCGAAACTCGCGGTCACGCACACGCTGGAGCCAAAGCCGGCGCAGTTCAGCCCCTGCGGCCCGGCCGCATCGGGCGCGCATGCGGCTTCAGGGTAACGCAGCGGTTCGGTTGAATACACCGCGCGGATGCCGAACTTCTTCTTCGGGTCGCGCGTAAAACCGTGCTGCTTGCGCAGGTTGCCGCGCACCTTGGCGAGCAACGGGTCCTGCACGGTGCGCGAGAGGTCATCCACCGCCACGCGGGTCGGATCGATCTGGCCGCCCGCGGCGCCGCAGATCACCAGCGGTAGCCGCTGCGCCACGCAATGGGCGGCCAGCGCGGTTTTCACGCGCACGCTGTCGATCGCGTCAATCACATGGTCGAAGCCGGTCACGAGCTGCGCGAGGTTGTCGGTGGTGACGAAATCATCCACGGTCGTCACGCGACAGGCCGGGTTGATCGCGCGGATGCGGCGCGCCATCGCCTCGACCTTCGCAAGCCCCCAATCCGGGTCCAGCGCGTGCAGTTGGCGGTTGGTGTTGGATTCGGCGATCACATCCAGGTCGATCAGCGTGATCGCGCCGACCGCGCTGCGCGCCAGCGCCTCCACCGCCCAGGTGCCCACACCGCCGACGCCGATCACGCACACATGGGCCGCGGCGAGGCGCGCACGGCCCTCGTCGCCATACAGGCGCGCGACACCGCCGAAGCGGCGGTCCAGATCCGGCGCTTCGGTCTGCGGCAACGGGGCGTCGGTCTTCATTGCGCTCGCGTCTGCAGCCATACGAGCAGCCCCTGCGCATTGAGATCGAGGTCGCCTTCGAGCAACTGCAGCGCCGCTTCACCCTGCACGCCCCATGCGGCCGAGGCAGCCTCGGCCAGCGCGATCGCTTCAAGCCGCTTCACCAGCACTGCATGGGCATCGGCAGCGGTTGGGTCGATGCCGTCGCAGGCCTGCACATGGGCATCGATCAACCGATGCAGCGTCGCACCGAGCCGCGGCACATCGGCGCTGCGGCTGTAATGCGTGGGGTAGATGCAGGCGGGCTGCAGGGCGAGCAGGCGATCGATCGAGTCGTGCAGCGCGGCCGGGTCGAAATGCACTGGCGTGGTGGTGGCGAAGATATTGGCGCGACCGTCGGCACCATCCATCTCGCGATAGGTCAGGCCGAAGGTGTCACCGGTGAAGATGCCCTGGCTCGCGGGGTCGTGGTAGCAGACGTGGTGTTTCGCATGGCCCGGCGTGTCGAGCACATGGAACACCCGCGAACCAAAACGCACCGAGTCGCCCTCGCCCACCTCGACGATGCGCGCCTCGGGCACCGCGACCAGTTCGCCATACAAGACCTCGGCGTTGGGCTGGCCATAGACCGCAACGGTACCTGCCCAGAGCTTGGAAGGGTCCGCCATGTGGCGCGAGCCTCGCGCATGCACCGCCACCTTGGCCTTGGGCAGCACACGCGCCAGCGCACCAGCGCCGCCCGCATGGTCCAGATGCACATGCGTGAGGCAGATCCAGTCGACCGACTCCGGCGCCAGGCCTTGCACCGCCAGCGCATCGAGCACGCGCGGCACGGCATGGACGGTGCCGGTGTCGACGAGCGCGGCACGCCCGTCATCGGACACGACCAGGTGAATCGCATCGAGCATCGGCCGCACATAGCCCGAATCGATCGCGAACACCCCCTGCCCCTGCGCAGTCACGAAAGACATCCCCTACTCCCTCGCCAAAGCCGAATGTCGCAATTCTACCGGTCAGCCGTCGCACCGACTGTCGCCGACCGTGCGCCGCCGGGCTACCATGCAGCGCTTGCCCGACCGGGCCGGCCGCCGAAGCGCCGCGCACAGCGCGCGCCGGCACCACCGCTGCGCGTTCCCCGGCTACCCGCCGAGTGGTTCGCGCTGGCACACAGACCGAATCCAGGACCCGCGATGCCCGCACTCGACCAACTCGAACCCGCCGCCGTCTGGCGCCACTTCTCGACCCTGCTCAACACGCCGCGCCCCTCCAAACACGAAGGGCCCTTGCGCGATGCGATCCGCAGCTGGGCAGAGACACGCGCGTTGGCGACACACGTGGACGCTGCCGGCAACCTGATCATCCGCAAGCCGGCAACACACGGCATGGAAGACCGGCCCGGTGTCGTGCTGCAAGGGCACCTCGACATGGTGTGCCAGAAGAACCACGCCACCGAACACGACTTCCACCGCGACCCGATCCGTGCCGAACTGCAGGACGGCTGGCTGGTCGCGCCGAACACCACGCTGGGCGCCGACAACGGCATCGGCGTAGCACTCGCACTTGCCCTGCTCGAATCCAGCGACGTGCCTCACCCGCCGCTCGAAGTCCTGCTCACCGTGGACGAAGAGGCCGGCATGGGCGGTGCACTGGGCCTGGAGCCCGGTCTGCTGCAAGGCAGTCTGATGATCAACATTGACACCGAGGAATGGGGCGAGTTCTACCTGGGCTGTGCCGGCGGCATCGACGTCAACGTGAGCTTCACCTACGCCTTCGAAGCGCTACCCGAAGGCTTCGCCTGCTATGAAATCGAAGTCGGCGGCCTGCGTGGCGGGCATTCCGGCGTCGATATCCATCTCGAGCGCGGCAACGCGATCAAGTTGTTGGTGCGCTTGCTGCGCGGGCTGGAAGGCCGCTTCGGTAAGGACGTCCGGCTGGTCGAACTCGACGGCGGCAGCGCCCGCAATGCCCTCGCGCGCGAGGCCCGTGCGCGGATCGCCTTGCCGATCGCCCAGGCCGAGCGCGTTGCCAGCCGCGTGGAAGACTTCGATCTGCTGGTACGCGGCGAACTCGCCGGCGTCGATGACGGCGTCAGTGTCCGCTTCGGCCCCGAAAACGGCCTCGCCCAACAAGCCATCGACGCCACCGACCAGCAACGCATCCTCGCCGCACTGCACGCCGCGCCGCATGGCGTACGCCGCATGAGCCAGCACGTCGCCGGCGTCGTCGAAACCTCGAACAATCTCGGTGTCGTGAAGATCGCGGACGGCCGGGGCTTTGCAAACCTGATGGTGCGTTCGCTGCTGGATTCCGGCGTGCAGGCCCTCGCCGCCGAAATCGAGAGCCTCTTCGTACTCGCCGGCGCCGCGGTGCAGACCGAAGGCGGCTATCCGGGCTGGGCACCCAACCCCGATTCCGACCTGCTCAAACTATTCCAGAAGGTCTACCAGCACGAATTCACCACCGGCCCCGCGGCCGTCAAAGTGATTCACGCCGGTCTGGAGTGCGGCATCCTCAAGTCCAAATACCCCAACCTCGACATCATCTCCTTCGGCCCCGATATCCGCGGCGCCCACGCACCGGGCGAACGGGTCAACATCGAGTCGGTGGCGAAGTGCTGGAAGCTGCTGACGGCGGTGGTGGCGGCGATACCGGCGGCGCACTGAGCCCAGCCGCAGCGCCTCGACATCGCGGCATTCAGGCGGCCTCAACCGCCTGAATGCAATGGCCACATCTGCGTCTCAGGCTTCGATCGAAGCGACATGCGCATCGCGCGCATGACGGCCAACGCCGTCCAGATGTGCCCGCATCGCCGTTACCCCCCACATCGGGGTCGCTCAAGGTGGCGAGCAGAATCGAACGCTGGCGGTCGCACGTGCCCACGCGCGGTGAGACGCGCATTGCGCCAAAGGGGTTCGCGCGTTTCGCGGACGCGGTCGTCGTGACAGCCAATCAGCCGGGAGACGTTCTCAAAATCGGTATGGCGAGAACGAAACAATCGGCGAGCGTACCTACTGCGTGTGTCAGTCGATTAGCTCTCCCGGATTGACACGCTTATTGATGAACTGACGCGGATTTTTTGGGCGCTGCGGCGGCTTCCAGCCGAAGCGCGCCGCCCAGGCGTGGATGTCGGCGATTTCGCCCGGTGCCGTACCGTTGGGGCAGTCCGTAATGCAATACCACTGTTCGCCATAGCGACCGATTACGGGTTTCTGCGGATCCGAAAAACGCGAAAAGCCGATAAACGGTTTGATAAAGGTCGCCGGCTTGAGCGGGTACTTGCCTTTCTTGTTGGGCTTCTTGTCGTAGTCCTCCACCATCTCGTAAGAGGTCACATCGATATAGGGGCGATCGCGGTCATAGAGTTGGGCCGCCCATTCGCGGCAGCCGAAGAAGCCCTCCCCTGACCAAGTGTCGTTCTTGCTGGGCAAACCATATCGCCCCCCTTGATCTGGCGGCACCGTATCGCCATGAAGCGTGGAGCAGATCGAGGGGGAATAACGCGGATCAGCCGCTTCGGGTGCACCCATGAAAAATTCGCCGAAGGTGATCACGTACGCTGGGTCGGTATCGGACGGGGTGAGCACAATGTCTTCATGGCCGTTCAGGCGCGCGCGCAACACGTCGCCGTTCAGCGCGCGCTGTGCCACTTTCCGATCCTTGGCCACATCCAGGCGCACGACATTGAGCGCAGGCCAGGACTGGGGCGCTTCGTCTTCCGGCACTTTAGGCGTGAGCGTCCATTGCGGATCGAAATACACGGGCAAGTCGATACTGTATTCGTAAGCATTGACTGGATCGTTGTTGACGTCTTTCGCATGGGATTCTCTTGCGTGCATCCAGCCGTATGGATCCCGCACATAGAGCAGATAGCGATATTCCCAGGGACGCTCGATCCATTGTTTCGTAAGTTTTCCAACCTCTCCCCATGCTGGTGTGCAAACAAGCGCCATCCCACACCATAAGAGCAGCGTCTTTCGCGTCATCCCTTCAACTCCGAATCGTAGATGGTCAGATGCAGGTGGTTTTTGTGAATGTCCTGTAGCCCATCTTTCTTCTGTTCGTTCACGACGCCATCCACCTTGTCGTGCGTATTCAAGTCGATGTACCAGGGGTCGATGATCTGCGTGACGGCATCGGCTTTCATCAAGGCCCGACGGAATTGACCGACCATGCTCGGCTGGTGTTTTTCGACTTGCTTCTCCCAGCTGGTTTTCTTCTTTGGAACGTCCTTTGCCGCATCCTCCGCAGTTTGTCTTGCTGCATCCGCCGACTTCTGCGCCTCCGTCTGCGCATGCTCAGCCTTCTCGATCGCGTCGGCGTTGCCGCTTTTCTTTGCCGCCGCGAGCGCCTTGTTTGCTGCATCCAATGCTCCACTGGCACGCTTCCATGCCGCGCTAGCGGATATTCGATCAGCATCAGATCTCTTCCACGCGTTAAACGCCTCCTGCTCCTCCACCGGAATGTTGTGGTGGCCTCTGGCGTCATCCACGATGCCGTCGTGGTTCTTGTCCGTCGTACTGCCGGAAGTGAGCCCCTCGCGATTGAGCCGGGTGGCGGTGTCGGAATCCTTCAGCAAAACCATGTCCAGACCGCGCCCGCTTCGGTGCCCCATGCTGCCAAGCATCGGGCGCCAACTGCTCGAAAACCGCACCTCGGTAAGTTTTACGTCAAACGCGGCATTGGCAACCGCCGCATAGGCGGCCGGATGAATGCGCGACGGGACATCGCGCTTGATATCGATCGCCTTGACGTTGCTGACGCAATTGTTGTTCTCTGCAGCGATCCAGTACAAACGCGCCGTGGCGGTATCGGCCTTATCCTGCCCGCGCGGTACATCGATTGCAAAGTCGGCGCCGACCATCGTGAAATCGGCGCTGTAGATCTTCTTCAACGCGGTCTTCATGGCCGCGCCTGCGACCTCGGCAGGCAGGGCGTCGACGTCGGCCGCAGAAAAAGGGTGGGTGCTGCGCAGCCAGACGTCGCCGTTGAGTTCGGCTGCGTAGTAGTCGACCGGATGCGCGGCCTCCTTGGTACCCTCATCGCGGGTGTCCTTCTTCGTGGCTTTGTCGTTCAAGCCACGCTTTCCATACGTCTCGAACACATCAATCACGATGTCGTGATCGCCTGCCGTAACCTGCCAGAGTGGGTAGCGGCGAAATTTGCTCTTCGCATCCACATTGATGCAGATCCCGATCGTTGTGCCGGGTTCGATCCGCTTTGGGAGCGGGAGGACATGCATCATCACGCCGTCGGCCACCTTTCCGTACTTGGCGGTGCATTCCGCTTCGGCAGTCTTCCTCTCTTCAGCACTGAGCTTGTTGTTCTTGCGCTGGGCGTTAGCAGCGGCCCTTGCGGACTGCTCCTCAGCACTCAGCGGCCGGAAGGTGCCATTGTGCATTTCGCCGACTTGACTCAGCGGAATCGGCGCAGCCCGGATCCGATCTTCGAACGGTTTGAAAACACCCCCCTCGACTGTGCCGAGAATGAGCGCGAGCCCAGCGAGGGTTTTCGACGGACCCGCACCGCTGAGAGTCGGATCGAGCTTCTTCGTCTGCTCGGCTGCGAACAGCCGATACTTGATGACAACGGAAGGTTTTGCTTTGACCTGAACAGGAGCAGGAGAGCCCGTAGCCGTGGTCGCTGCAGCCTTGGCGAGCACATCAGATTGTTGCGCCATGCTCAGCAACCCTCCGAAGTGCCATCGGCGAAAGTAAACATTTCGTCCTCGTTGAGGATTTCAATCTTCATTGTCTGTGGCGCGCTGCCGGTGCTGACGCGTTCTGTCAGCCCGGCTTCGTCGGTACGCCCACGCCAGACGCCACAGGGCGAGCTAATCCGATACGGTGTATTGACCAGCGGGCGCCCGTTTTGCCGGTCAGTGACCACGAACTGTCCGTCGTGCAAGTGCATCAGATCGGCGGGAAGGGCTGGCAGCTTCGCCGCCGCACTCCCGCCCCCCTCAAACGCATGGCTCGCGCCCTTCACCTCGAATTTGCCGGGGCATTTGAAGGTGATGTTGGCGCCGTTGAGTTCGATCTGGCTTTGGCCGGCGCTGAGGACGATCTTGTCTTTGGCGAGGATGTCGACACCTTCGCCGCTGCTGGTGACGGTTACGGATTTATCGGCGGCGAGTTCGAGGGCGTCGGTGTGGGCACGCAGCGATAGGGGGCCGGCTGCGGCGACGGCGGCCAGGTCCTCTGTGGCGGTGAAGAGGCTGACTTCGCGCGCGGCGGTGAGGCTTGCACTTTGGCCTGCGGCGAGGTGGCTGTCGCCGTGGGCAGTGAGACTGGCGCTCTCGCCGCTCATCCAGGTGAGGCTGGCTGGCGTGGTCGCGATGAGGCTCGCGGCGCTGTCGAAGGCGATGATCGGCTGCCCGAGCTTGTGCGCGGATTCGGTCTCGGAGCGACTACCGGGAGCGTGGATCTTTTCGCTCTGCCCGCCCTGCGGGCCGCCATGACGCGCTTCGAGCGTCTTGATCAGTTCGGGTAGCGGCTGTTTGTCTTGCGCGGCCTGCAGGGTGCCGGCGGTGTGGGTGCTGGCGTGTTGCGCGAGGGTCTCGTTGAGCTGTTTGGCGCCCTTCACGCGCGCGAGGGCCTCAGCGGCGTCGAGTTGGGTCGATGTGCCCTGCGGCCGCGCCTGCGTGGTGAAGAGCAGCCCCTCGCCAGCACGCACGGTGGTCCACGCGTCGGTGGCGAGTTCGAAGCCTTCGCCACGCCAGTTGCCGCGGGCGCCACTGGCCCCCCGCTGCGCGGTGATCCAGCCGAGTTCCAGCCGCGCGGCGGCGAGGTTCGTCGCGAGCCGTGCGCGTTGCTGGCCGGGGGTGTCGTCGATCAGCCATTGCGCGTGGCCGGCATCGTCCAGCGTGGGCTGATGGATGCCGCTGACCACGCCCGGCTGGCCACTGGCAGCATCCACGCCGCCATCGAACGGCGGGGTGTGGCTGCCGTTGAAGGTGCTGCCGATGACTTGCGGGCGATCGGGATCTTCATCGATGAAACCGACCAGGACTTCGCTGCCGATCGGCGGGGTGAACTGGCTACCCCAGTTGGGGCCAGCGGCCCATTCGGCAATGCGCACCCAAATGCCCGAGGATTCGTTGCCGGGCGCGCGTTCGGTGTCGTGCGAGAGGCCGCCCGGCGTCGGCGCGGCCCCGCGCTGCCACGGAAACTGGATCTTGATGCGGTGGTCGCGTGTGGTGCTGACGGTTTCGCCCTCGACACCAACGACGCGGGCGCTGTGGCTGCCGGGTGCACGCGGCCGCGCGGGCATGTCCGGCACGATCGGTACGGCAGCAGGCAGCGCGGCGAAGCGGTTACGGTAGGTGCCACGTTCAACGCCCACCGCTGTCAGCAATTCGCGTACGTCGGAATCGAGGTTGTTGGCCGCTTCGTGTTCCACCCACAGCACCGTGAGTTTCGGATCGCGTCCCGACAGGCCGCCAAAGGCGTCGTGGTCGACCAGCGTGAAGCGTTGTGCCGGCGCAAACACCCGCACGGACGTTTCCCCTGCCCAGGTCTTCACCGCGCGTTCCTGCGCCTGCATGCGCAAGCCGGCCATGCGTTCGGCAGCCGCAGAATCGGCGTAGCGGCGCTCGCCCTCGCCGAAATACTGTTCGAGGGCCGGCAACTCGCCAGCCGGCCAGGCGCTGGTTTGTTGCGCGGCAGTGGCGACCAGCGCAGTGTCGTCCCATGCGGAAAGGGTGACCTGTGTGCTGCGCACCTCGCGCCAGGCGCCAAAGCTGTGGATCGCGTCGGCGCTGTCGGTAGCGGATAGCCGGGTGAAGCGCACACTCGCCTGCGGGCAGGCGGGCCAATTCGCCGCAGCGTCGGCGATGACCAGGCGGTGTTCGTCGCCGCTCTCCGCATGTTCAAACCAGTACGACAGCCCTTCTTCCGCGAGCAGCCGCTGGACAAAATCGAAATCGGTTTCGCGGTACTGGGTTATCAGCGGGCGCGGGGCGATGGTGCCGGCGTTTGCGACCCGCACATCGAAGCGGGCGATCGGGTAATCGCCCAATACAGCCTGCACGACGTCCAGCGCGCTTTGATCCTGAAAGACGCGGCTGGTGCGGCGGTGACGCAGGAATGCGAGCCAGGGTTCGAGCACCAGGCGGTAGCGCGCCAGCCCGCCGTCTGCGCCCAACTGCGCTGCGTGGGTGACATGAGCATGCCAGCGGCGCAGGCTGCCATCCGCTTGCCGCAAACTCAGCGTGACGCACTCGCCGATCAGCGGCTTCAGATCAAGGTGCGCGGAGGGGGACAGGCAGTCCAGATCGAAACAGAACGTCTCCGACAGCGCTTCGCGACCGGCGAAACGCTCCGGCAGCAGCGTGTCGGCAGCAAGCGGGGTCTTGAGTTCGAGCAGACGGGCGTGCTGCGACAGGGCGCGGTAGAAGGCGTCCAGCCCGGGCAAGGCTGCGGTGAGCGAGTCGAACGAGAGCATGCGGATTCCAGCCAACCTGCGGGGTGCGCAAAGTTAGCAGTTTTGCATACGCACTTGGCATTTTCACTGAACACGCCAAGCCGCCCGGGAAGCTTGTCACGCTGCCCGGTCAACCGCGCCGCGGGCGCCCCGCTCAGGGCGCCGGGTTGGGAATCTGCTGGTGGATCGCCTCGATGCCTGCCAGCACTTCTGGCGACAAGCTCAGTGCTGCACTTTCAAGGTTGCTGCGCAGCTGCGCCAGCGTCGTCGCGCCGATGATATTGCTGGTCACGAAGTCGCGTGAGGTGACGAAGGCCAGCGCCATCTGGGCCGGATCAAGGCCATGCTCCCGCGCGAGCGCCACATAAGCCGCGGCGGCACGCGCGGTGTTTGGGTTGGTGTAGCGCTGGAAGCGTTCAAACAACGTGAGCCGCGCGCCCGCCGGCTTGGCGCCGTCGAGGTACTTGCCGCTCAGCACGCCGAAGGCGAGCGGCGAGTAAGCCAGAAGCCCCGCCTGCTCGCGGATGGCGATTTCGGACAGACCGATCTCGAAGGTGCGATTCACCAGGCTGTAAGGGTTCTGGATGCTTGCCACGCGCGGCAGCCCGGCGACATCAGCCAGCGTGAGGAATCGCATCAGGCCCCAGGGGGTCTCGTTCGACACGCCGACATGGCGAACCTTGCCGGCCTTGACGAAGTCCGCCAGTACGCCAAGCGTCTCGACGATCGGCGTCGTGACTTCGTCGGCGATGTGCTGGTAGCCCAACTGCCCGAAGCAATTCACGCTGCGGTCGGGCCAATGCAGCTGGTAGAGGTCGACGTAGTCCGTCTGCAGCCGGCGTAGGCTGTCGTGCAGCGCCGCTTCGAGGTTGGCGCGATCGAAGAAGGTGGTGCCGCCGCGGATATGGCGCGGGTTGTGCGGTTTGCGCACCGGGCCAGCGGCCTTGGTCGCGAGCACCACATCCTTGCGCCGGCCGCTCTTCGCCAGCCAGGTGCCGATGTAGGTCTCGGTCAGGCCCTGCGTTTCGGCGCGCGGCGGCACCGGGTACATCTCCGCGGTGTCGATGAAGTTCACGCCGGCATCGAGGGCGCAGTCCATCTGCGCATGCGCCTCGGATTCGCTGTTCTGCTCGCCCCAAGTCATGGTGCCAAGGCAGATGGCACTCACCTTCAGGCCGGTCCGGCCGAGTTCGCGGTATTCCATCGGTACTCCTTCGACTAGTCTTCGATCTGCTGCAACTCGTAGAGGCGGCGATAGATGCCGCCCTCGATCGCCATCAGATCGTCATGGTGGCCGCGCTCGGCGATGTGGCCGTGGTTGAGTACGGTGATCGCGTCGGCATCGCGGATCGTCGACAGCCGGTGCGCGATGGCAATGATCGTCACCCGGCCGCGAAGTTCCGCCAGCGCGGCTTGCACCACCTGTTCGGTTTCGCTGTCGATGTGCGACGTGGCTTCGTCGAGCAGCAGGATCTTCGGTTGCCCTGCCAGCGCGCGCGCGATCGCGATCAGCTGTTTCTGCCCCACCGACAGGCGCGCGCCCCCCTCGCCCAGCGGCGTGGCGTAGCCCTCGGGCAGCGCGAGGATGAAGTCGTGCGCACGGGCAGCGCGGGCGGCGGATTCGATCTCGGCATCGCTGAGCCCGCGCCCCATGTCGATGTTCTCGCGTGCATGGGCGGCGAGCAGGAAGGGCTCTTGCGGTACCAAGCCGACGGCGCTGCGGAAGGTGGCGTCCCCCAGTTCGCTGATCGGCGTGCCGTCGATCTCGATCGCTCCGCTCTGTGGTGCGTAGAAGCGCAGCAGCAGCGCAAGCAACGTGCTCTTGCCGCTGCCGGTGTGGCCGACGATGCCGTGGAAGCTGCCGGCGGCGATCGTCAGCGACAGATCATGGATCACCGGATGGGCCGGGTCGTAGCCGAACGCGAGCTCACGCAGCGCGACTTCGCCGTCGCCGATGTGGCCGCTTTCGCCCGCCGGCGCGGCCAGCGGTTCAGCGAGCAAGGTACCGACGCGCGACGCAGCGATCAGCGATTGCTGCAGTTGCGAGAACTGCAGCGTAATCTGGATCAACGGCTCAATCACGCGCGCCATCAGACCGACGAAGGCGTACAGCACGCCCACCTCGGCCACGCTGCCGCGACCGGCGAAGCTCGCCAGTACACCGACCAGCAAGAGCACATTGAGCAGATCGAGCGCGGGGCGCAGTAGCCAAGCGTTGGCGCGCAACTCGGCGCGGCGGGCTTCGTAGTGCGCGCGGTTGGCCTGCTCGAAGCGCGCGGAAAAGCGCCCGGCGGCACCGGTCGCCTGCAGCACCGGCATGCCGGCAATCGACTCGGCAATCTGCGCGTTGATCTCGCTGCGCAGCTCACGCGCACGGGCCACGGCCGGCGCGGAAAGCCGCTTGTAGAACCAGACGATCCCGATCACGGCCGGTATCAGCAACGTCACCACGCCCATCAGGCGCAGATCCAGCCAGGCCATCGCGGCGAGCGATCCGCACAGCACGATCACGCTGTCGAGCATCACGAATAGCACCTGCACGTACAGTGCCTTCACCGCTTCGGTGTCGTTCGTCACCCGGCTGACGAGCTGGCCGGTGATCGCACGGTCGAAGTAGGCGACCGGCAAGCGCAGCACATGGCCGTACACCCGCTCGCGCAAGCGCTGCACCGAACGGGCGGCGACGCCGGACAAGCTCAATAGCTGCAGGTAGCGCAGGCCGTTGGCGCACCACACGGCAAGCAGACTGCCGCCGATCAGCAGCGCGATGCCGCCGATATCGGCGCGGCGCGGGATCAGGTAGCCGTCGATGAAGGCCTTGCCCAGCATCGGCCCCAGCACTTCGAGCCCGGCCGCGCAGGCCAGCCCGAGCAGTGCGATCAGCAGCCGCCGCGATTCGGGTCGCGCAGCCTGTGCCAGCAACGCCGCAGCGCGGGCGAGGTCGCCCCTAGTGTTGTTGTGTTCAGGCTGCATCGAGGCTCGCCTCCAGTTGCTGGTAGCGCCACTGACTGGCGTACCAGCCGTTGCGTTCGAGCAGTTCGGCATGTGTACCGGCTTCGATGACGCGCCCATGGCGCAGCACCAGCGTGTGTTCGGCATCCATCACCGCCGAGAGCCGGTGGCTGACGATGATCACCGTGCGGCCGCGGCGCGCGTCGCGCAGGTGGCTCAGGATGCGCGTCTCGGTTTCGGTGTCGACCGCCGAGAGCGCGTCATCGAGCAGCAGGATCGGCGCGTCCGACAGCAGCGCGCGCGCAATCGCCACCCGCTGGCGCTGCCCGCCGGAGAGCGACACGCCACGCTCGCCGACCGGTGTTTCGTAGCCCTTGGGCAGGCGCAGGATATCGTCGTGGATCGCCGCCAGCCGCGCGGCCTGCTCGATCTCGGTGCGACTCGCATCCGGTTTGGCGAGTGCGATGTTGTCGGCAATCGACGCCGAGAACAGGAAGGCCTCCTGCGGCACCCAGGCCATCGCGGCACGCAGCGCATCGAGCGAATAGTCGGCGAGCGGCCGGCCGCCCCAGCGCAACTCACCCGATTCGGCCACGTCCTGACGCAGCAGCAAGCGGATCAGCGTTGATTTGCCGGCGCCGGTGGCGCCTACGAGACCGAGGGTATGGCCGGCTTCAAGCCGCAGATTGACGGCGTCGAGCGCCGGAGCCGTCTGCCCCGGGAAGCGGTAGGTCACCTCGGTCAATTCCAGCGCCGCATCACCGGCGGGCGCTGCCAGCGTGCCGTGGTCCGGCATCTCCGGCGCGGCTTCGAGCACCGGCTGCAGGCGCTCCCAGGCGGCACGGCCCCGCTCGATCAGCGACAGCACATGGCCCGCCGCGAACATCGGCCAGATCAGTTGCCCGAGATACATCGAAAAACCGGTCAGCAGGCCGATCGTCAGCTCGCCCTGCCACACCAGCCAGCCGCCCAGCGACAGCGTCAGCGCGCTGGCGGCTGACAAGGCGAGGCCGACCGCCGGTTCGTAGGCCGCCTCCCAGCGCTGCGCGGTGTCGCCGGCCTTTGCAGCAGCCGCTGTGAGTTCGGCGAAATGCGCGCTGCTGCGCGCCTCCAGACCCAGCGCGCGCACCGTGCGCACCCCGGCCAGCGTTTCCTGCACATGGTCGTTGAGCTTGCCGAAGCGGGCGAGCGAATCGCGCCATGCATGGTGCACATGGCGCGAGATGCGCCAGAACGCGAAGGCCATGAAGGGGAACGGCAACAAGGCAGCAAGGCCCAATCGCCAGTCGATGCCCAGCGTCATCATCGCGACCACCAGGATCAGCGTCATCGTGCCGTCGAAGCCCGCGAGCAGCGCTTCACCAACGGTGAGTTCCACCGCGTCGATGTCGTTGGTCGCCCGCGCCATCAGGTCGCCGGTGCGGCTGCCCTGGAAGAAACGCGCGCCCTGCAGCGTGAACTGCCGGTAGAGCTTGGTGCGCAGCTCGACACCGAGCTGGTAGGCGGCGGAGAACAGCGCCAGCCGCCAACCCACCCGCAGCACGTAAATCGTCAGCCCCATCGCGACGAGGATCGCGAACTCGCCCAGCAGCGCGCTCGGCGTGACCTGACCATGCACCAGCCGGTCGATGATCGCCGCGACGCGGCGAGGCACCCACACGGTCAGGATCGCGATGCCGGCCAGCATCACGGCAGAAGCGGAATAGGCGCGCCAGTGGCGGCGCACGAAGGCGGCTACGAGGGCTGCGAGACTCATCGGGGTGTCCGGGGGCAGGAAGGGGCCAGTCGCGCCGTGTGAGCGCGGCGGCCAAGGGCATCATTCTAAGGGCCTCACGTATCCGGTTCGTGTCTGCCGGCGCAGCGCCTGCACAAATCCAGCGCACAAAGAAATAGGGCGCCCCTCGCGGAGCGCCCTTTGCGTGCAGCTGATTCGATTCAGCTCAGGCGGCGGCGCGTGATCGCGCCCAGGCCGACGAGACCGACCAGCATGGTTGCCCACGAGGCAGGTTCCGGCACGGCGGTCACGCTGACATTGTCGAGCGAACCACCGTAGCTGTTGCTGATCCCGCCCGCCTTGAAACCCAGCGTGGACAGGTCGCCGGCTGCGACGAAATTGAAGCTGTATTGCTTCCACACGTTACCGGAGGCGCCAACGCCGCTACCCGACGCGGTCAGTGCCGAAGCACCGTTGATCAGCGCGGTGATGTCATTCGAATCTGCTGCCACACCAGTACGCGGCGAGAAGTAGAACGACACCTTGTAGGTTTGGCCAACGGTGGTATCGAAGGTTTGCGAAATCCAGGAATTCGCGGTGGTATCCAGTTCAACGAAGTTCACGCCGTCGAACGCAGTGCCGGCAACGTTGTTGCGCAGCTCAACGCCGTAGGTCCGGTTGACCTGCCAGCCGGCGAAGTTCTTCGTGTAGATGCTCCAAGTCCCGTTGGCTTGTTTGACATCTTCGAAACTGCCGTTTTCGATCAGGTTGATCGGCGCAGCAGCGGCCGAACCGATCAGTGCAAAGGTCGCCACACCGACGAGCGCGGCGCGGACAACTTGCTTGGGGGTTAGCGTCATGAGTGGTCCCAGGGGTTTTGGTTGGGGTCGGATTGCCAGAAATCTGCTGCGGCAGCCTCACGCCGTCTTTTACAGATCAAAGGCAAGGAAATGATATTTCCTTCGAACAATCCGTATTTGTCGATTCTCGCTGCACCGCGCAATCCGTCACGCACGGTGACGGTGATGGCGCTGAACCTCAGCGCACGTCGCACCTCGCGCGGGGCGCCCCACAAAAGAAAAGCGCCCCCGCAGGAGCGCTTCCGTTGGTGTGCGCCTAAGGGCTTCAGCGCAGGCGGCGGCGGGTGATCGCGCCGAGGCCGACCAAGCCGACCAGCATGGTCGCCCACGAGGCGGGCTCGGGCACCGCGCTCACGCTGACCTTGTCGAGCGAACCACCGTAGCTGTTGCTGACGCCGCCAGCGGCGAACGTCAGCGTGGACGACGTGCCGGTGGCGACGAAGTCAAAGCCATATTCCTTCCAGACGTTCCCGGTCTGGTGCTGGCCGCTGCCAGTCGCCGTCAGCTTCGTCACGCCGTTGAGCGACACGATGATGTCGTTCGAGTTCAGCGGCACCTGCATGCGTGGCGAGTAGTAGAACGAGACGCTGTATTGCTGGCCAACGACAGTGGCGAAGGATTGCGAGATCGATGAGTTCTTCTTCGTATCCAGCTCAACGAAGTTGGCGCCATCGTAGGCCTTGCCATAGACGTTGTTGCGCACCTCGACCCCGTTGGTATCGACCTGCCAACCCGAGAGCTTGTTGTAGATCGTCCATGTACCGGCCTGCTGGCTGACACTCTCAAAGCTGCCGTTGGTGATCAGGTTGGTCGCCGCACTTGCGGAGCCGATCGATGCGCAAGCGGCCAGACCAGCTAGCGCGAGACGCAGGGGGGATTTCGTCATGTGTGCTCCCAGGGGAAATGTTCGGGTCGAATGACGGCGGCTGCGCGAGGCAGTTATGCGCCCTCATATGCAGGCCATCGACACCCGAATGATATTTCCAATAGAGCTGTCGTATTTGTTGATTCTTGTTGCGGCGCGCAATTAATCACGCCTTTCGGCAGGATTACCGTTACGACGACGCTCGCAAAAGCGTCGCAGCGCCCGGGTAGCCAGGGCCCGCGCCCTCATCGAAGGGCCACAGTTTGGCGGGGGCCGCCGCCAGCGCTGCGCCCCGCTCCGAAGTGCTTCAGCCTGCCGTGATGATGCCGCAGCCCACACGCGGCCCCGCATTGCCAAGCGGCTGCGAGGTGTAATCGTCGGCATCGCGGTGAATGATCAGCGGCTTGCCGACAATGCCGTACTTGCCCGGCGTCAGGGTGATCGTATCGACATCCTGCGACAGCACTCCGACGCCACTCGCGTCGGTCTTCAGGTTGAACATCGCACCGGCGTGGCGCGCCGGGGTGCCCGGATGCCCGTGCGGATGTTGATCCGGGTTCAGGTGGCCGGCCGTCTTGGTGCCGTCACCCGAGCAATCCGCGACGTCGTGCACATGGAAACCATGTTCGGCATTGGGCTTGAGACCTGACACCCGCGCGTCGACATGTACTTTGCCATTCGGCAGTTCGACAAAGGACACCGCGCCGGTCGGGCTCAGGCCGGCGGCTTCTGCCGACGCGGTCGGGCGGATCTGCGCGACGGCGCGAAGGGGTGCAGGTGGCGTGCTGGCGCAAGCGGCAAGCAGGGTGGCAGTGGCTAGCAGGGCGATGTTTCTTGTAGGCATCGATGATCTCCGGGGTTGGGGCGGGCAAGACCCGCTTTCTGCATCGTAGATCAGCCGCCGCCCGCCGCCACAAATGAAAACGGCACACCAAAGGTGTGCCGTTGCGCGGAGAACCGGACGGGATCAGGCTGCGGGTTTGGCGTCCGCCTGGATCGCCGTCAGCGCGATCGTGAACACGATGTCGTCCACCAGGGCGCCACGCGAGAGGTCATTCACCGGCTTGCGCAGGCCTTGCAGCATCGGGCCCACCGAGACCACGTTGGCCGAGCGCTGCACCGCCTTGTAGGTGGTGTTGCCGGTGTTCAGGTCGGGGAACACGAAGACCGTGGCTTGGCCGGCAACAGGGCTGCCCGGTGCCTTCTGGGCCGCAACGTCCTTCACGGTGGCCGCGTCGTACTGCATCGGGCCGTCCAGAACCAGTTCCGGGAAACGCGTCTTGGCGAGTTCGGTGGCCTTGCGCACCTTCTCGACGTCGTCACCGCTGCCCGAGGCGCCGGTGCTGTAGCTGATCATCGCCACCTTCGGGTCGATGCCGAAGGCAGCAGCGCTGTCAGCACTTTGCTTGGCGATATCGGCCAGTTCTTCTGCGGTCGGGTCCGGGTTGATCGCGCAGTCCGCGTAGACCAGCACCTGCTCCGGCATCAGCATGAAGAAGCAGGACGACACGATCGACGAACCCGGCGCGGTCTTGATCAGCTGCAGCGCGGGGCGCACGGTGTTGGCGGTGGTATGCACCGCGCCGCTGACGAGGCCATCGACTTCGTCGATGGCCAGCATCATCGTGCCGAGCACAACGGTGTCTTCCAGCCCGGCGCGCGCCTGGCCCGGCGTCAGTCCCTTGCTCTTGCGCAACTCGACCATCGGCGCGACGTAACGTTCGGCGATCGCATCCGGCTCCAGGATTTCAAGCTCAGGCGGCAGGACGAGGCCCTGCGCATCCGCGACAGCCTGGATCGATGCCCGCTTGCCCAGCAACACGCAGCGCGCAATGCCCTTCTCGGTGCAGATCACGGCGGCCCGCACGGTACGCGGCTCGTCGCCCTCCGGCAGCACGATGCGCTTGTTCGCGGCACGCGCCTTCTGGATCAGCTGATAGCGGAAGGCCGGCGGCGACATGCGGGTGGACACGGCAAGCTCCAGCCCGGCGCAGATCGCCTCGCCGTCGATCTGCTCGGCAACGCTTTCGATCACGGTGTTCATGCGGTCCGAATCGTCCTGCGGCACCGCGTTGGGCAGCCGGCTGATACGTGCTGCAGTCTCATAGCTGTCGCCATCGGTACGCAGCACCGGCAGGCCACCGTGGAAGGCCAGCGTGCCGAATTTCTCGATCCGCGGGCTGATGAAGCTATGGTGGGTCAGCAGCAGACCGGCGAGCTGGATGCCGTTGCTGGCCGCCAGCGCAGTCGCCAGCATCACGTCGTCGCGGTCACCCGCGCTGACAACCAGGGCGCCCGGCTTGAGGCGCGGGATCACTTCCGACACCGAACGCGCGGCCACCACAGTCTCGAGGACACGGCGCGAACCGATATCGCCCTCGATCATGATCTCGGCGCCGAGGTGGCGCGCCACATCGATCGTGCGCGGCGCCGACAGCGCCGGATCGGTCTTGATCACGCCCCACACCGGCACGCCGCCGAGTTGCGCTGCGGCAGCCGCTTCATCGAAGCCCTCCACCGCGCGGTTGAAGATCACCCCGACCACACGGCGTCCTGCGTTGCGCACCTGTGCGATCAGATAGTTGGTTTCTGCGATGCCTTCGGCGTCGGCAGCGCTCGCCACCAGCACCACGTCCGCCTGCAAGCTGCGCGCGATGTCGCCCGACAGGCGCGGGATGAAGGCACGGCTGGGGTCGGCATGGATGCCTTCGACGACCAGTACGTCGGCGCCTTCGGTGGCGGACATCGACAGGCTGACGATGTCTTCGAGCAGATCGTCAGTCTTGCCGCTGGTGATGCGCTGGGTGACCAGGCTCATCGGCAGCGGGTCCGGCGTACGCTCGACGTGGCAAATGCTGCGGGCGAACAACACCGACGGCTCGGTATCCGGCGTGCGTTTGGTGACGGGTTTGACGAACGCAACCTTCAGGCCGCGACGCTGCAAGGCCCGCACGAGGCCCAGTGAAACCGAGGTAAGGCCGACATTGGGTCGCGTCGGCGCAACGAAATACGTACGCATGGGGGAGCTCCGCTTGTGGTCAGCAGCCCCTCCGGTAGGCCGGGGGGAAATTGTGCGGTGCATGATAGTCGGCCGCCTTAACTATTTTGTTGACGAGACAGGGATTGTTCGCAGTTTTTACACTTTAACCATCATAGGGTCGCCGAGGCCGCTTCGCTGCCTGATCGGCACCTCGCGGCCTGTACATCGCACAGCGCCCGTCCGCGTGCGCGCACTGCGGTACCATCTGCGCCCTTCGCAACACGCTGCACCCAGGTGGTCCCCATGCAACGCCCAGAACTCCTCGCCCCTGCCGGTTCGCTGGCCATGCTCGACACCGCCTTCGCCTTTGGCGCCGACGCGGTGTATGCCGGCCAGCCGCGCTACAGCCTGCGCGCGCGCAACAACGAGTTCGGCAGCCTGGAGAACCTGCAGCTGGGTATCGACCGCGCGCATGCGCTCGGCAAGCAGTTCTACCTGGTGAGCAATGTCTTCCCGCACAACGCCAAGGTGCGCACCTACCTCGCCGACATGGCGCCGGTGGTGGCCCTGAAGCCCGACGCACTGATCATGGCCGACCCAGGCCTGATCGACATGGTGCGCGAGGCCTGGCCGGAGATGCCGGTGCATCTGTCGGTGCAGGCCAACACGGTCAATTACGCCACCGTGCGCTTCTGGGGAAAGATGGGCGTGCGCCGGATCATCCTGTCGCGCGAGCTGTCGCTCGATGAGATCCGCGAGATCCGCGAAGCCTGCCCGGAAATGGAGATCGAGGTCTTCGTTCATGGCGCGCTCTGCATCGCTTACTCCGGACGCTGCCTGCTCTCGGGCTACTTCAACCACCGCGACCCCAACCAGGGCACCTGCACGAACTCATGCCGCTGGAAGTACGACGTGAAGCCGGCCGAGATCGACGCCACCGGTGACGCCACCAGCGGCAACGCCTGCTGCAACACGCCAGCACCCAGCGCGGAGAACCCGGCCTCGAAGGTCTACCTGATCGAGGAAGAGACCCGCCCCGGCCAGTTGATGCCGATCGAGGAAGACGAGCACGGCACCTATGTGATGAACTCGAAGGATCTGCGCGCCATCGAGCACGTGGCCAAGCTGGTCGAGATCGGTGTGCATTCGCTGAAGATCGAGGGCCGCACCAAGTCGCCCTACTACGTCGCCCGCACGTGCCAGGCCTACAGCCAGGCGATTGAGGACGCGATTGCCGGCCGCCCGCTGGACATGCGCCTGCTGTCGGAGCTGGATGGCCTCGCCAGCCGTGGCTACACCGACGGCTTCTACGAGCGCCACCACACGCAGGAGTACCAGAACTACCTGCGCGGGCATTCCGAATCGGACCGCAGCCAGTACGTGGGCGATCTCACCGGTTACGGCGTCGACGGGTTGGCAGAAGTTGTCGTGAAGAACAAGTTCTCGGTCGGCGACCGCGTCGAAGTGATTCACCCTGCCGGCAACCGCGAAGTCGCGATCGAAGCCATGTTCAAGGCCGACGGCACGCCGACCACGGTTGCGCCGGGCAGTGGCCACCACGTTCGCGTGAAGCTGCCTGCCGGCTGCGAAGGCGCCTTCCTGGCCCGCTTTATCTGACGCCGGGCGAGCGAGCCCGCGCCGCAATCAACGCGCGTTCCAGCCTTGATACTTCGCGACGTTGTCGCGCGTTACCAAGTTTGTCTGCAGCAGAATCCGCCCGCGCTCGGCGCCACGCCCGTCGCGCAGCGCAAGGCCGCTATCCACACCGCGGCGCCCGATCTCTTCGGGCGATTGCGCTGCGCTGACGACGATCAGGCCCGGGCGCTTGAGCGCATCTTCCACCTCGGGCGAGCCATCGACGCCGCCAATCAGCAGCTTGCGCATCCCGCGCCGGACTGCGACCGTTTCCGCGCCGAGGGCCTGACGATCGTTGATCGCGAAGATCGCGTCGATCTGCGGGAAGCGCTGCACATGCTCTTCCATCAGGTGGCTGCCGCCCCAGGGCGAGGCCAAACCATCGCCGGTATCCGTCAGCAAGCGGATGTTGGGGAAATCCTTCAAGGCCGCCCTGCAGCCGGCGACCCGATCGGTGACCGATGAGACCTGCGGCCCATTCTGGATGATGAAATTGCCTTTGCCGTTGAGGCGTCCGGCCAGGTAGCGGCAGACGGACTCACCCGCGCTCCGATTGTCGGACTGGATCATCACTTCCGCGCCCTCGGTATCCACGTCGACCGCAACGACGGGAATCCCCGCGTCGCGCGCGCGACGCAACGCGGACGCCAGCGCCGTGGAGTGGGATGCTGCGATCAGAATCAGATCTGCGCGCTCGCTGACGAAGCGCTCGATCTCGCGGACCTGCGCCGGCACGTCGTACTCGGCGGAGGTAACGATGACGCGCACACGCGGGTTGATCTCTTCCGCCCGCGCCTGCGCCCCCCGCGCCAGCGCGCTGAAGTACGGATTCGCCAGCGATGAAACCGAGACCCCCACCACGTCGAGTTTCCGCGGGCTATCGCCCGCATGAACGGTGGCGCATGAAACCAGCGCCGCAAGCATCAGCACGGTCTTCTTCATCAAAGCTGCCTCTCGATCATTGCACGACCCCATGAAACGGCTGTTCCACCGACTCACCGCCTGCCGGCGCAACCCGTGGCAGGCTGATGCGGACCCGGGTACCCTCAGCCCCCGCGCTCTCAAGTGCGATCCGCCCACCCAGCACCCGCGTCACCAGCGTGAACACGATATGCAGGCCAAGCCCGCTGCCGCCCTGGCCCAGGCGCGTGGTGAAGAACGGATCGAAGACCTTGCGCTGGTTCTCCGGCGGGATACCGCATCCATTGTCAGCAACGACCAGCTCCACCGCATCATCGTTGATGACGCGGCCGCTCACCGTGATATGCCCGCCAGCCCCCGGCGAGAATGCATGGATGCGCGCGTTGTCCACGAGATTCGTCACCACCCGGGCCAGCGCCCCCGGAAAGGAATCGAGCCTCAGATCGCCGTCGAGTTCGAGCTCCAGCGCGATGGCCGTGGCCCGAAGCGAGGGCCGCAGGGTTGCGACGATTTCTTCGAGCGAGTGCGCGAAGCCGAAAACGCGCCGCGCTTCACTGGTCTGGTCCACCGCCACTTGCTTGAAACTGGAGATCAGTTCATGTGCCGAGGCGAGGTTGCGCGTCAGCAACTTCGCAGCTTCGTCGCAGGTGTGCAGCGCGTTGAGCAGCTCACTGCGGCGCAAGCCGCCGCCCTGCGCGGCGCGCAGAATCAGCCCCGCCTCATGCGACACCGTGGTCGCCAGCGTCACGCTGTTGCCGATCGGCGTATTCAGCTCGTGCGCCACCCCGGCCACCATTGCCCCCAGCGAGGCGAGCTTCTCCTGCCGCACCAGCTCGTCCTGCGCGCTACCCAACTCGGCGACGGTACGGATCAGCTCGCGGTTCACCTGCTCCAGCTCGGCCGTGCGCTCGGCAACCTTTTCCTCCAGCCCGTGGTTGAGCTCGGCGAGCGCTTCGCGTGTCGCCCACTCATCCGTCGTGTCGCGCGAGCTGGTGATGACGTAACGGGTATCGCCAACCGCGAAGATCCGCGCCGACATGGCGCAGCGCCGCGTCTCACCGTTACGTCGCTGCAGCACGATATCGAGCTGGTTGATTGCGCCGCCGCCGGCCTGCAGCGCATCGCGTATCTGCGCCATGTCCTGCTGGCTGCGCACGATGCCCAATTCAAGCGCGGTACGGCCGATCGCCTCGGAACGCGCATAGCCGGACCAGATCTCCCAGATGCGGTTGACCGCGAGATAACGCCCGCTCGCCAGATCGTTGAGCGTCCAAGCATCGGGCGACACCTCGAAGGCGGCGGCGATGCGCCCTTCACTCTCGCGCACCCGCTGCTCCGCCTCGTGCCGTGCCGTCACATCGACAAACTGTGCGATCACGAATGGCCGGCCGCGCACGCTCACCGCCCGCGCGCTCAGCTCACAGACCACCCGCCGCTGATCGCGTGCCGCGAGCGTGATCGCGCGGCCCTCAATCGGCAGCGCGCCGGCCGCCAGCGCGGACCACTCTGCCAGCAAGGATTCGCCGGGGAGCATCAGCCCTAGCCCATCGAAGGGCATGTCCTGAACCTCGGCGGCCGACATGCCGGCCAGGCGCAGGAACGCCTGGTTCGCCTCACGCACCCGGCCGTTGTCGGGCGACAGGATCAGCGCCGCAAGCGGCCCTTCGCGGAACAGCGTCGCGAATTTGTCTTCCGACTCGGCCAGCGCCTCGCTCGCGAGCAGCCGGTCCGCCGCACTGCGGTCGCGTTCGCTCAGCGCCTCGATGTAGTGCTGCCGCACGATCACGAGGATTGCGTAGAGCATGATCGCGAAGAAACTGAAGGTGGCCGCCTGGTTGAACACCAGCGCCCGTGAATCGCTCGCGCTGCCGTGCGCGAGCTGCAGAAGGCCACCACTCCAGACCAATGCGAGCACCAGCAGCAGCGCGATGCCCCCGGCGCGGCGCCCGAGTACCAGGGTGCCCACCACCACCGCCACGAACACGCCAGACATCTGCAGGGTCCGGATCGTGCCCAGCCGCAGCGCGATCGACACCGCAATCGCGCAGCACAGCAGCATCAGGATCACGACCACCGGCCGCACCACGCGACGCCGGATCAGCACGAAGAACAGTGGCCAGAACAGCAGCGCGCCGAGCAGGGAATACATCGCGACCGGGCTCGAATGCCAGCCAGTCAGCAGCATGAAGGCCGCGAAGGTAAAGACCAGCAAGCCAACGACCACCAGCAGATCGCGTAGCACCGGCACGAGCTCGTCACCCAAGCCGAACGCCGGCCCGGTCGAATCCCCCCCGAATAGTCGATGCCAGGTTTCCCGCATGCGCTGTGTCCGATGCTTGCCGCTTCTGGCAATTACGGCAGCGCGCAGGTTTTCCGTAGGTGCCCGCCGGGCGGCAGGCTATCGGTACAGCCTTATTGCGGATTGCGGGCTGCGCGCTGCCAGGCAATCACGGCCTGAGTGGCGTGCGCCATGATGCGGTCGCGCAGATCCTTTGGCAGTTCCTGCGAGAGTGCCGCAAACAAGGCCTGCGTGGTCTCCTGCGCGATGCCCTCGGTCGCCAAGTTGTGCGACAGGCATCGCAGCTGGATGTGCGCGAGCGCGTCGGACACCAGACGCCAGCCGTCGGCCGGCATCTGCCGCGTGAGGGCCATCATCAGGCCACCCAGCGTACGCAGGACGGCGAAGGCTTCTTCGCGCTCGCCCGAAGCAATCATTGCGTGCCACAGCGCGAGGTGGATGCCGCGCCGCAGTTCGACCTTGAAGGCAAAGCCGCAGCCCTCTTCATCGTTGAGGCGCGCGAACCACGCTTGGCAGCGCCCTTCCTGGGCCACATCCATCGTGTCGCGCAAGGCACCGACCAAGGCGGTGATGCCAAGCATGCACACGGGGCCGAAAGCCTGGCTCCACGCCAGCCCCCACTGATCGAGGCCGGCCAGTAGCAGCGCCTTGCGCGCCGCGGCGCCCTCGGCGTCGGCCATGCCTGCCCACTCGGCGAGTTGGCCGCAGATCGTCACCACCGCGCCGACGCGCTCCTGCTGTTCGGATTCAAGCGTGTGGCGAAAGATCTGCACGAAGGCATCCTGGACTAGGCGGGCAGCCTGTTCCTGGGCGTCGCGGGCAACCGTGGCATCAAGGGTGTCAAGCGGGGAGTTCATCAAAGCGGCGTCCGGCGAAGAAAAGCGAGGCGCGATTGTGCCCGAGGGCGCTGCCGGCGTCAGTTCGGGCAGACCCCGGCAGTGAGTGCGCGCTCGCGTGCATCGCGCGGCTGCGATGCAATCTGCTTCACGCCCTTGTAGAAACGCGGCAAGGCGTCGCCACAGGCGGCCAGCATCTGGCGGAACGCTGGCACCTTGCCGGTGTAGACACCAACCGACGCGAGCAAGGCGTTGTTGATCGGCTGCGCGAACCAGCGGTCGTAACCGGCGTAGCCGCCCCAACGCTCGGTTTTGATCTGCTGGTAGCGCTCGCCCATGGCGGCGATCAGCGCAGCCTTGCGCGCCAGCTTGTCCGCGGCGGGCAGATCGCTCGCATAGAGCGCTTCGAGTTGGCGGCGGTAGTCGAGCACCAGCGCGCGAAAGTCCTCGCGCATGCGCTGGGCCCGTTCAAAGCCGTCACGCAATGTGGCCTTCCCCGGCTGCGCCATCCAGCGCTCGACGCCGGCCTCCTCCACCGCCGTAGCGAAGGATTCGTTGAACTCGGTGTCGTCTTTGACGTAGGCGACCTGATGCGTCAGCTCGTGAAACAGCAGGCGGGCGAACTCCGTCTCGGGCCATGCGATGAAGGTGGACAGCAGCGGGTCAGAGAACCAGCCCAGCGTGGAATAGGCGGGCACGCCGCCGACATACACGTCGTAGCCCTGCGCACGCAACTCGGCTGCGCGTGCGTCGGCATCTGCCTTGTCGAAGTAACCGAGGTAGCCGATGCAACCAGCCACCGGTACGCACCACTCCTTCAGACGCACCGACAGCGGATCGGCGGCGAACACGTTCCACGACACGTACGGGCGGTCCAGCGCGGTGTAGCGCGCGTAGCTGTCGTTGTCCGGCAAGCCGAGTGTGTCGGACGCAAAGCGGCGGATCTGGCGTGCGCGTTCGAGGTTTGCGCGCAGTGACTCCGGGGTATCTCCCTCCGCCACCACCTCTTCGATCGGGCGGCTGTGACTCAGCAGCGCGATCTGCCCGCCGGCCGCCTGCAGGTAGTACACGGGCGAGACGGAACACGCGGATAGCCCGAACAGCAGCGCGACGGCGGCCGAAACCGCCGCAATGCCTGCCAGTCTCACGCGCCTGCCCATGCGCGATCAGATCGCCTGCGTGTTCGCCTCAAGCCAGGCGAGCGCTGCTCCGGTCACCAGGGGCGCAACACGCTCACGCACCGTAGCGTGATAGGCGTTGAGCCAGGAGACCTCGTCGTCGCGCAGCAGGCCGCGGTCGATGCAACGGGTATCGATCGGGCACAGGGTCAGCGTTTCAAAGGCAAGGAAGTCGCCGAACTCGGTGCTGCCGGCCTCAACGTTGAGCAGCAGATTTTCGATCCGCACGCCCCATTGGCCGGGGCGATAGATGCCCGGTTCGTTGGAGGTGATCATGCCCGGCTCCATCGCCATGTCGGCATTCGGAATCGCCTTCGAGATCGACTGCGGCCCTTCGTGCACATTCATAAAGTAGCCGACACCATGGCCGGTGCCGTGGCCGTACTCGATGCCCTCGGCCCAGATCGGCGCACGCGCCAGCGCGTCGAGTGCCGGCGACAGGGTGCCGCGCGGAAACTTCGCACGCGACAGGCTGATCATGCCCTTGAGGACCAGCGTGAAATCGCGCTTCTGGGCCGCGGAAGGGGTACCCACCGCAACGACGCGGGTGATGTCGGTGGTGCCGCCGAGGTACTGACCACCCGAATCGATCAGCAGCAAACCATCGCCCGCGATCGTGGCATGCGAGGCATCGGTCGCGTGGTAGTGCGGCATCGCGCCATTGGCATTCCAGGCCGCGATGGTGCCGAAACTCGCGCTGACGAAGCCGGGGCGACGCGCACGCGCGGCGGTGAGTTTCTCGTCGACCGTCAGCTCGGTGATCGTCTCGCGGCCGATCGCCGATTCGAACCATGCGAAGAACTCGGCCAGCGCGGCCCCATCCTGTGCCATCGCCTCGCGCACATGCGCCGCTTCGGCGGCGGTCTTGCGCGACTTGGCCAAGGTGCTCGGGTTGATTGCCTCGACAACACGCGCGCCTTCCGCCACCTTTTCGCGCAGCCCCAGCGTCACGCGGCGCGGGTCGAGCAGCAGCGTCGCGTCGGCCGGCAATGCCGCAAGGGCCGCAGGCGCCGCGTCGTAGGGCGCCAGCACGACACCGTCCGTTGCCAGCCGCTCAGCCAGGGCGGCCGGCACTTTCCCTCCACCCACAAACAGCGTCGCCGTGTCGGCACCGATCAATGCGTGAGCGATGAACACCGGGTTATAGCTGACATCCGAACCGCGCAGATTGAAGAGCCAGGCGATGTCGTCGAGCGTCGAGAGGAAATGCCAGCCTGCCCCATGTGCCGCCATCGCAGCGCGCACACCGGCGAGCTTGTCCGCACGCGAAGTCGCGGCATGCGGAGGCAAATGCTCATACACCGGCGCCGCTGGCAGTGCCGGGCGGTCGGACCACACCTCGGCGACGAGATCCAGATCGGCGCGCAGCGTGATTGCGCGCCCGCCGAATGCCGCGCGCAGTTGTTGCGCCGCGGCCAGCCCGAGCGAGCTGCCATCGACCGCCAGCGAGCCGCCTTCCGGCAGGTTAGCCGCAAGCCAGTCGACATGCTGGGTGTTGTTACCCGTCGGGATGCGCATCAGCGTGATGCCGGTGCCAGCGAGTTCGGCCTCGGCCTGCACCCAGTAACGGCTGTCGGCCCACACGCCCGCGAAATCGGTTGTAACGACCAGCGTACCCATCGAACCCGTGAAGCCGGACAGCCACTGCCGGGCTTGCCAGTGCTCAGGAAGGTATTCCGACAGATGCGGGTCGGCAGACGGCACCAGGCAGGCATCCACGCCGTGGCGGCGCAGGGCGGCGCGCAGCTGGTCGATGCGCGCGCGGATCTCGGTTTCGCGTTGGGTGCTGGGGCTGTTCATCGTTTTATCCGGCTTGTGGCGGTTTAGTCAGCGAGGCAAACGGTCAGTTCGCTCCGGCGAAGCCCACGCGATGCGCATGGGCTTTGCCGGAAAAACTGCCGTCGTCCCGATCGCCACGACGTCCAAAGGCCGCCAGCAGGGCAATGCGCTCGGCACGGCGCAGCGCCTTACCGGTCTTCTGATGCGCTCCGGCCTTGCGGAGCAGCGCCGCAGCAACCAGTGGGTTGCGTGGCGCGAGGGGTGACTTCTTCATTTCGATCTCCAAATACCAGGCGGGCCGGTCGTGGCCCGCCGAACGCACGACCAACACCCGTGCTGATCGTGGTCTACGATCATCGCATGTTGGCGCCACAAAATGCAGCAAGGGCGGCCCGAAGGCCGCCCTTGCGAAACTACCCGACGCTGATCCGACTTCAGAAGATTCGGCGACCGATCTCCCAGGACAGCGCAGCAACAAACGCGGAACACGGAATCGTCAGGATCCAAGCCCAGACGATGTTGCCCGCCACGCCCCAGCGCACCGCTTTGACGTTGTTACATGAGCCCACGCCGACGATCGCACCGGTAATCGTGTGCGTCGTCGACACCGGAATGCCAAGCGAGGTGGCGAGGAACAACGTCATCGCGCCACCCGTTTCAGCACAGAAGCCGCCGACCGGCTTCAGCTTGGTGAGCTTCTGGCCCATGGTCTTCACGATTCGCCAGCCACCGAACATGGTGCCGAGGCCAATCATCACGTAACACGCGATCACCACCCAGTGCGGCAGATGGTCCGGCGTTGCCTGCATCCAGTGCGGCACCATTTCCGGGTGCGAAACCGTTGCCGCCACCAGCATCATCCAGATGATGCCGGCCGTTTTCTGCGCATCGTTGCCCCCGTGACCCAGGCTGTAGAGCGCGGCCGACATCAGTTGCAATCGCCTGAACCACTTATCGACCCGCCGTGGCGCGGTTCGGAAGAAGATCCAGGAGACGGCCAACATCAGCAGGGAACCTAGCAGCATGCCGAGCATCGGCGACACGACGATGAAGGCAACTGTCTTCAGCACACCCGAGGCGATCAACGAGTCGGTGCCCGACTTTGCAACCGCCGCCCCAACCAAGCCACCAATCAGCGCATGGGACGAGCTGGAAGGGATGCCGTACCACCAAGTGATCAGGTTCCAAACAATGGCGCCCATCAGTGCGCCAAAGATCACGTAGTGATCGACGATCGAGGGATCGATCGTGCCCTTGCCAATGGTGGCAGCCACCTTCAACGGAAACAGAAAATACGCCACGAAATTGAAGAACGCGGCGAACAGCACAGCCCACTGCGGGCGGAGCACGCCGGTCGACACGACCGTGGCAATGGAGTTTGCTGCATCGTGAAAGCCGTTCATGAAATCGAACAGCAACGCGAGTGCCAGCAAAACGAGCAAAACCTCGAAGGTCATCAGGAAACCCCGGTGAGTCCAGCAATCATGTTCGGGAACGCTTACGCGTTCTCGAACACGATGCCTTCGAGAATGGTGGCAACGATGTAGCAACGATCCGCCATGTCTTCGAGGCGCTCGTACACCGTACGCATCTTCATCACCTGACGGACCTCCGGCTCTTCGCGGAAAAGGCGGGCCATCGCGCCACGCATGACGACGTCGGTCTCGTCCTCGATGCTGCCGATTTCCTTGCAAAGCTCCAGAATGCGCTTGGCGTTCTCCATGTTGGAGATCAGGGCCACTGCCTCGCGCACCTTCTCGGTGGCCTGCACGCACAAGTCGGCCAGCTCCTTGGCCTCCGGCGTGAGCTTCTGGATGTCGTACTCGTACACCGTCAGTGCGGCCGCTTCACACACGTCGAGGATGTCGTCGAGCCGCAGCGCCAGAGCGTGGATGTCTTCGCGGTCGATCGGCGTGATGAAGGTCTTGTGCAGCAATTCCAGCGTGCCATGGGTCAGCGTATCCGCTTCCTTCTCCACCGCCTCAATGCGGCGAAGACGGCTGGGCAGCTGGTTGATGTCCGTCATCAGCGCAGCAAGTTCACGGGAGGCTTCAACTGCCTTGACGGCAACAGCATCGAAGGATTCAAAAAAACGCCCCTCTCGGGGCATCAGACGAGCAAACATGGGGGCTCTCGGCCAAATGTAACGAAAGCGTAATTTTATGCCACGAACGGCCTTTCGCCCACAACAATCAAGAAAAACCCGTCACTTCAACAAGTTGCTGAACTTCTTGCGGAATTTTGCGAGCTTCGGCGCGACCACGAGTGAGCAATACGGTTGCGCTTCATGACCCCGAAAATACCCTTGGTGATAGCGTTCCGCGGGGTAGAACCGTGGCAAGGGTGCGATCTCGGTAACGATCGGGTCAGCAAAAACACGATCACGCATCAGCGCTTCGATCAAGGATCGCGCCTCGGCACCCTGCGCCTCGTCGGTATAGAAGATCGCGCTGCGGTACTGCGGCCCGACGTCGTTGCCCTGCCGATTTGGGGTCGTCGGGTCGTGGATTGCGAAGAACACTTCCAGCAGATCGCGATAGCTGACGACACCCGCGTCGAAATCGACTTTCACCACTTCAACATGCCCGCTGTCGCCACGACATACAGCCTCGTACGACGGATCGGGAAGATGCCCACCGCAATAGCCTGACGTCACCGCCAGCACACCCTTCATCTGCTCGAAGACAGCCTCTAGGCACCAGAAGCATCCCCCGCCCAGCACTGCCGACTGCACACCTGCCCGTACATCCATCGCTCACCTCCGTGTAAACTTGCGACCAGCCAATCGCACTCCGTTTCGACCGCAGCAATGCAACACTGTTTCACAGTTCAGCGCTCAATTTTTCGGCCGATCTGCCGATCGCGAAAATCATGAAGGTAGAAAAACAAGCGGACGGGATCTGGATCGTTCGCACACCTGATGGTCGCGTCGCGGGAACCCTCGATGGCCGCTATGGAGAGTGGGTTGCGCGCGCCGGCGCGCTGACCTTGGGTGTCTGCAGATCGCGCCAGACCGCGGAGATTCTCGTCAGGGCGCACGCCAACGGGCAGAAGTCCGCGAAGTGGCTCAACGGAAACTGATGTTGTAGTGCAGATCGATCGCGTTGTCGCTACCCGCGCGCGCCACCATCGATACGCGGCGCGTCAGCGCATAGCTCAGCTTCACCAGACTCTCACTACCGCTGAGGCTTTGCTCGTAGGTCAGGTTGATATCCCGCGTCAGCCGTTTGCCGAGCATCACCACCTGGCCGGCGACCGTATCGCCACCTGCGCTCGCGCTGCTGCTTGAAAAACCGGTCGCCGAGCCGGCAACCTGGCTCGTCGCGCCATGGCCGAGGCCTCGGTTTTCCGACTGCGCGATCATGATCTGATCGATACCGAACGTATTCGCGATCTGGTTCGTCAGCCCGCCTGTCTGGTCGCCCAGCACAGCACCGGCCGCCGCCATCAGCAAGGCCGCATCGCCATCGGAGTTGCCGCCCGGTGCCCGACCGAGCACGATCCACGAGAGCTTCTCGGCGTCCGGCACGTTCGGCTCCGAAATCAGCCGGACCTTGGGCCGCTGCGCCGAGCCGCTGATCTGCACGCCGGCCTCCACCGCCAGACCTTTACGGACCGCTTCGATCGACAAGGTCGGATTGTCCAGCGGTCCCTGAAAGGTAATCAGACCCTCGTCGATCGACAAGCGCTGGCCATAGGCGTCGTACTGCCCATCACGGGTTTCGATACGCCCACTGGCACGCAGCGCCTCGCCTGGGCGTGCGCGCAAACGGATCGCGCCGGCAAGTCGGGTATCGACACCAAAGGCGTGCAGGTAGAGCGCATTGCCCAGATCGGCTTCGACATCGGCGGTGATACGGAACGGCTTCTCCTGCGGTTTGGTACGCCCGCGCACCACAACGTCGTCGTCAAGCGTTGGCGCGCCGGTACGCGTCGGCCCAATGAAGCCGGCCGGCACCGTCACGCTGCCCGTCACCGCCATCGAATCCCAGCCCGTCTTGATCTGTCCCTCGCCTGACAACATCAGCCACAGGTCACGCCGCTGCAGGATAGGCAGGCGATCGGCGTTGATACGGAAACTGCCCTCGCCGGTTGCGAGCTCCACCGTGCCGGTAGCCGTCGCGCTACCGGGCTGGACGGTCAGGCCCGCGTAGTCGATGCGCTTTTCGTTGGGCCGCACGCGACTCGGTGACGTGAAGGACAGATCATCGAGATAAAGCCGATCGGCATCGAAGCGCGCCTTCAGCACCCCACCGCCGAGCCGCAGCCCTTGCTCCACCAGCATCAGCCCCAAGCGTTCGCCGCTGATGGCACCAGTAGCAACCGGGTTGTCCGGCGTGCCGCTCAGGGAAAAGTCGCCGGTCAATCCGCCCTCGGTGCGCAGGTTCGGATCGAGCAGGGGTCCAATCCAATCAACCGACGGCACCTCAAGGCGCGCGCGGCCCAACAGCGGCAGGCTGCGTGCGATTCGCCAGCCCTTGCCTTCGCGGCGCGACTGCGCGGTGGCGGAGGCCGAAATCACGCCGATGCGCGTACCGGCAGCACTTGCAGCAAGGGCAAGCCGGTCGTCGTTGGCTGCGATGATGGCTTCGAATTCGGTGAGGCCCAGCGCAACCGGCGCGTCCCCCTCAAGCACCAGGTCACCCGCTTCGCGGAACACACGGATCTGCCCGTTGACCGCCTTCTGCAGATGCAAGTCCCATTCGGCACCCATCTGCAGCGTGTTGCCGCGTGCGACCACCTGCTGCGATTCATTGAGCGCAAGCCCCAGGCGCAAGCCCGTCATCGAACCCTTGGCAACAATCTCGTCCGGGTTCCAGCGGGTTTCGTCGAGCCGGAACGATGCGCGATCGCCGAGCAAGCGCGTCTTGCCAAGTCGGAAGTGGTCTGGCCCGACTTCCAGCGTAGCCGGCTCGGCCAGCGACGCCTCGCCGTTCCACTCAAGGTCGAAGCGGTCAAGCATGCCGTTCCAGTCAAGGCGATCCGACAGGCCGCCATGCGCGGCGAGCTGCAATGCATGGGAGCGCGGGAAGTCCGCCTCCAGGGTCACGCGATGATCCGAGCGCTTGCCAAGCACGGTAAGGGCGCCGCGATGAACGATCTGTTCCGCGCCCGCCGCCGAGCGCAGGCCGCCCAGCGTAAACCGTATGTCGATCGCGCCTTCTCGCCCCTCACTCAGTCGGCCACGCAGATTCACCGCATCCACACGGACGACATCGGGCACCGCGAGCTGCGACGCAACGAGGTCGATCTGCCCGGCGGGCTGATCCAGCGTACCGCCCAGCGTGCCGCGAGCGGACAGGCGGCCCGAGAAGCCTTGCCCCAGATGTTCGAGTTGCGGCGCATCGATCCGCAGCGTGAGCCGATCGCCAGCCGCGCCGAAAGCGCCCTGGACTGCCAGCCGATTGCCGAGCGCGGCGAGGTTCACATCGGCGTGATGAATTCGCGAGCCATCGAGCGACAGCGAACCGCCCCCCGACAGCGGCATGCCAGCGAGCCGGCTATCCGTCAGCTGCAACTGGCCGTCGAGCGCCAGACGCGGTGACAAGCGGCCGCTCGCCGCCAGCGCACCGTTCAACTGGCCACGCGGCGCCTGGTTCCAAAGCGCAGCCGGATCAAGGTCGCGGGCTTCGCCGTTGACCTTGAAATTCTTTGCGGCGCCGAGATCGATCCAGCCCGTCGCGCTCGCGAGCATGGTGCCCATGGTCAGGCGCAGTCGCTCCACTTCGATGCGCTCCCCGCGCAAATCCCCGGCGAGATCCGCAACCAGGCGGCCATCGCTCAGCTTGCCTTCGAGGCGTTGACGCGCCGGCTCCCCACGCGCGACCAACTCGCCACCCAGGCGCGCCGTCGGCAGCGCCTTGTGCAGCTTTGCCGGATCGATGCCAGCGAGCGAGATCCTCGCGTCGGTGCGGCCAATCGCATCCGGCGCCCCTTCTGGCGACGGACGCCAGGCCAGGGCGCCGGCGATACGCCCAGCCCCCGGCAGCGCAAGCGCCAATTCCTTGACGATCAACTCGCTCGCATCAAAGGTCAGGCGGCCGGAGGCCCGTTCGATCGGCAGACGCCCTTGGTCGATGCGCCCCGGTGCGGCGTTGGTGATCTCAAAAGGCCCCTCGATGCGCGACTCGGCAAGCCGTGCAGCCTCTGGCACCCCGTGCGGGTCAAGCGCCGGCTGCAGCCGCACACGCACCTGCAACGCGGCCTCCGGCGCATCCGGATGAAAACGGCTCGGATCGATCGGGCCGCCCTCCAGCGCAATGGTCCGCAGCAACATCGGCTCGAACAGCCGCAAGCCGAGTTCCCCATCGGCCTTCATTGCGTCGCTGCTCGCTTGCAAGCCCAGCGTCATGTCGGTCAGCGACCCATGCGCCGCGAGTTTGGCCTCGATCGGATGCGCACCGTAGTGCGCCGAAATGTTGCCCACGGCGTCGATGGCAAACGGCGCCATCGTCGCGAGCGCGCCATCGAGTCGTGCCGGGCCCCAGTCGGTGGTGCCGGAGACGTGCGAAAACCGCCAAAGCTCGTGCCCCATGTCCGCGGCGGCAGACGCCTCGCGCAACTCGAACATGCGGTCGAGCTTCGCGCCATCGCGCTGGAACAACGTGAAATGACCGAGTGCCACATCATCCAGGCGCAGCCCTATCGGCAACGCGATGGCGTTGAGCGGGCCGCTGGGCTCATGTGACAGCGTGTAGGTGACCGAAAGGCTCTGCACCCGCACCCGCTTTGCATGCACCCAACCGCTCAGCAGTTCCGAGGGCGACCAGTCGATGGCGAGCTTGCGGGCATCGACATCGACGCCCGCCATGGCGAACACGAAGCGCTCCGCACGCAGGGAATCAGCCAGCCGACCACTCGGTTGCTCGATGCGGATCTGGCCGCGGGTCGCGACGTCCAGCGCATGCGCGAGAAAGCGCAACCCGCCTTCGGTACCGATCGACCAGCTGATGGCCACCCAAGGCAGTACCGCCGCCGCCGCCCCCAGCAGAATCGCCAGCGGACGCCGCGCCGCACGCCCCACGATGCCGGGTCGCGGCTCCGAGGCTGGCGCCGGGGTCTCGGGAGTGGCTTCGTCAGCCTGCATGCTGCGGCCGACGCCGACTCAGGCGAACAGTCGCGCCAGCTCGGCGCCAGGATCCGCCGCGCGCATGAACGCCTCGCCGACGAGGAACACATTGACCTGCCGCGCGCGCATCGTCGCGACATCAGCGGGCGACAGAATGCCGCTTTCGGTGACGACGATTCGGTCGGTAGGAATGCGGTGCAGCTGTGACAAAGTGGCGTCGAGGCTCACTGCGAAGCTGCGCAGGTTTCGGTTGTTGATGCCGACCAGCGGCGTCTTCAATTGCAGCGCGATATCGAGTTCGTCCGCGTCATGCACCTCGACCAGCACCGCCATACCCAAGGCGTTGGCTTCTGCCTCAAGCGCGGACAACTGCGCCAGTGCAGTCGCCGGAGCGTGGCCCACCGCGCCCTCGGGCGGCAGGAAGGCCGCCACGATCAGCAGAATGCAGTCGGCCCCCATGGCGCGCGCTTCATGTACCTGGTAGCTGTCGACAATGAAGTCCTTGCGCAGCACCGGCATTGAGCAGGCTGCGCGTGCAGCCTTGAGGTAGTCCGGCGAGCCCTGAAAGTAGTCACGGTCAGTGAGCACCGACAGGCAGGCCGCCCCACCCTGCTCGTAGGACATTGCGATCTCGGCCGGGCGAAAATCGGCGCGGATCACGCCTTTGGACGGGCTTGCCTTCTTGATTTCGGCGATCACACCGGACTGCCCCGCCGCAATCTTTGCACGCAGGGCCCCGACAAAATCACGCAGCGGCCCACCTTGATCGGCCGCCGCACGCATCGCCTCGCGCGACACTGCTGCGGTGCCCGCTGTAACTTCCTCGCGCTTGGTTGCGATGATCTTCTGAAGAATGTCTGACATCGGCTCTTCCGTCGCTCAGGCGGCAAATTTCTTGGTGTACTCGACCAGCTGATCGACCTTGGCCCGCGCTGCGCCGCTCGCGATCGTCGCGATGGCGCGCTCGACGCCATCGGCCAGCGAGTCGGCAATGCCCGCCACGTACAGGCTGGCACCGGCGTTGAAGGCAACGATATCGCGCGCCGCAGGCAATTTGCCGGTCAATGCGCCCAGCAACATCTCACGTGAATCCTCAACGGTCGCAGCACGCAAGGCCGAGGCTGCGTGCAGCGGCAGGCCGACATCTTCCGGCGACAAGCGGTACTCGCGCACCACACCGTCGCGCAACTCGCCCACCATCGTCGGCGCGGAGATCGACAGCTCGTCGAGACCATCCAAGCCATGGACGATCATCACATTGCGTGCGCCCAGGCGCTGCAGCACCCGTACCTGGATGCCGACCAGATCGGGGTGGAACACGCCCATCAACTGATTCGCCGCATTGGCCGGGTTGGTCAACGGGCCGAGGATGTTGAAGATCGTCCGCACGCCCAACTCGCGCCGTACCGGGCCTGCGTGTTTCATGGCCGCATGGTGGCTGGGCGCGAACATGAAGCCAACACCGATGTCGTCGATGCAGGCGCCCACCTGTTCCGGGCTCAGCGATAGATTCACACCGAGCGACTCGAGCACGTCGGCCGAGCCGGACTGCGACGACACCGAACGACCGCCATGCTTGGCCACACGCGCCCCAGCGGCGGCGGCAACGAACATCGCACCGGTTGAAATATTGAAGGTGTGCGCGCCATCACCACCGGTGCCGCAGGTATCGACCAGGGTCTGCACATCGGATTTCAGCGGCACCTTGGTTGCGAATTCGCGCATCACCGTGGCAGCGCCGGCGATTTCACCAACGGTTTCCTTCTTCACCCGCAGTCCGGAAATGATGGCCGCGATCATCACCGGCGACACCTGGCCGGACATGATCTGCCGCATCAGATCGACCATCTCCTCATGGAAGATCTCGCGGTGTTCGATGACGCGTTGAAGGGCTTCTTGGGGGGTCATGCTCATCCTCCGCACATGTGAATGAAGCGGCGCTCGGCCGCTTCATTCATGTGCTTTCACATGTCGAGAAAGTTCTTCAGCAACTGGTGGCCACCTTCGGTCAGGATCGACTCCGGGTGGAACTGCACGCCTTCGATCGGCAGCGTGCGATGCCGCACGCCCATGATCTCGCCGTCCTCGGTCCACGCCGTCACTTCCAGGCAATCGGGGCACGTTTCACGTTCGATCGCCAGCGAGTGGTAGCGCGTTGCCGTGAAGGGATTGGGCAACCCGCGGAACACACCCTTGTCGGCATGCGAGATAGGCGAAGTCTTGCCGTGCATCAGGCGCTTGGCATGCACGATCTTGCCGCCGAAGGCCGCGCCGATCGACTGATGCCCAAGGCACACGCCGAGGATCGGCAGCTTGCCGGCGAAGTGCTTGATCGCCGGCACCGAAATGCCCGCCTCGGCCGGCGAACACGGGCCGGGGGAGACGACGAGCTTCTCGGGCTGCATCAGCTCGATCTGCTCGACGGTGATCTGGTCATTGCGAAACACCCGCACATCGGCACCGAGTTCGCCGAAGTACTGCACGAGGTTGTAGGTAAAGCTATCGTAGTTGTCGATCATCAGCAGCATGGCAGGGCTCCTTATTCGAATCGGGTGTCGAGGCCGCGTTCGGCCATCTCGGCAGCGCGCAAGACCGCACGGGCCTTGTTCTGCGTTTCCTGCCATTCCGATTCGGGATTGGAGTCGGCAACGATGCCGGCCCCCGCCTGTACATGCAGCTGGCCGTCCTTGAGTACTGCGGTGCGGATCGCGATTGCGACGTCCAGCTCGCCATCGAAGCCCAGATAACCAACGGCACCCGCGTAGATGCCGCGCTTGACGGGCTCCAGCTCGTCGATGATTTCCATCGCACGGACCTTCGGCGCGCCGGACACGGTGCCCGCTGGAAACGCGGCGCGCAGCACGGCAAGTGGCGCAGCGCGCTTGTCTTCGAGTTCCTTGAGCTCGCCCTCGACGTTCGAGACGATGTGCATCACATGTGAGTAACGCTCGACGATGAACTGCTCGGTGACCTTGACGGTACCGGTAGCAGCAACGCGGCCGACATCATTGCGACCGAGATCGAGCAGTTGAAGATGCTCCGCGCGCTCCTTCTCGTCGGCGAGCAGATCCTTCTCCAGCGCCAGATCCTCTTCATGTGTCGCGCCGCGTTTGCGCGTGCCGGCGATCGGCCGCACGGTGACGGTGCCGTCTTCGAGCTTGACCAAGATCTCCGGCGAAGCGCCGACGACATGGAAGTCCTCGAAGTTGAAGTAGAACATGTACGGGCTGGGGTTCAGCGCGCGAAGACTGCGATAGAGCGCCATCGGACTGGCCGCGAAGGGCTTGCTCATGCGCTGCGACAGCACCACCTGCATGATGTCGCCATCGACGATGTACTGCTTGGCGCGCCCGACCGCCGCCTTGAAAGCCTCTTCGCCGAAGCTGCTGACCGCTTCGGCCGGCTCGACCGACACATCCTGCGGAATCGCGACCGGCTCACGCAGCTTCGCAAGCAGCTCCTTCAGGCGACGCTGCGCGCGCTTATAAGCGCCGGGCACTTCCGGCTCGGCATACACCACCAGCGTCAGCTTGCCGGAAAGGTTGTCGACAATCGCGATCTCTTCGGACAGCAGCAAAACGATGTCCGGCACGCCGAGCGGGTCCTTCGGCTCATGCTTGGCCAGCTTGGGCTCGATGTAGCGCACGGTGTCGTAGCCGAAAGCGCCGACCAGCCCGCCGCAGTACCGCGGCAGGCCATCACGCGGCGGCACCTTGATCCGCTGCATGAATTCGCCAATGTAGTTGAGCGGATCACCGTAGTCGCGACGCTCGACGAGGCGATCATTGGTCAGCAGCAGGGCCGAGCGGCCGTACACCTCGATGCGGGTGTTGGCGCGCAAGCCGATGATGGAGTAGCGGCCAAAGCGCTCACCGCCCTGCACGGATTCGAGCAGGTAGGTCCAGGACTCGTTGGCGAGCTTCAGGTAGATCGACAGCGGCGTATCGAGATCGGCAAAGGTCTCGAGCGTCAGGGGGATGCGGTTGTAACCCTGTTGGGCCAACGCGAGAAATTCGGATTCGGTCATCATGACTCCACGTTCTTGTCCCGCGCCGGGCGCCCAATCGGTGAGGCGCACTTCAAGCTGGTCGCGGGCGGATTGTCCTGAACATCAGGGCGCGGGCGAACCGCGCCAGAACTGCGGTGTGGGGGCTTAAAGAGCCCGCCACGAGCACCCGGTGCGCTGCCATCGTGCGGCGGCGCGAGACGGGAGGTGCTCCTTTCCGATGTTCAGGTTCTCGCAGGTCATGAGGGTCGAGGTTCAGGCCGAAGCGCGCCCGATCAGGCGCAGCAATCCGGGGAAGGCCGATACTAACCCGTCGCATTCGATGGTGTCCACGGCACGCCCCTCGCTGTAGCCATAGGTCATCAAGAGCACAGGTATCCCTGCCGACTGAGCGGCCAGCGCGTCGTTCGCCGAATCGCCGACCATCAGCGCACGCGTCGGCGACACGCCCAGCGCTTCGCACGCATGCAGCAACGGCGCGGGATCGGGCTTCTTCACCGGCAAGGTGTCTCCACTGACAACACAGCCGAAGAAGTGCGCCAGGCCCATGTGATCGAGCAAGGGCAGCGTAAAGGCGCCGGCCTTGTTGGTGATGCACGCCATGCGGATGCCCTGTGCCTGCAAGGCACCGAGCGTGTCCGCCACGCCTTCGTAAATTCGTGTGGAGCGCCCATTTACTGCAGCGTAATGACGGCGGAATACCGCGACCGCGGCTTCCAGCGATGCCCCGTCACACGCGGCACGCCCGTCAGTCAGGCAGCGCTCCACAAGGTTCGGAATACCCCGCCCGACAAACCGCGTGACCTCGTCCAGCGAGCGAGTCGGCTCGCCCAGCTCCTCAAGCATCCGCCGTGCGGCCTCGTGGAGATCGGGGATCGTGTCGAGCAGCGTGCCGTCCAGGTCGAACAGCACCACATCCACATCGAAGCGGGGCGTCGTCATCGTTCAGACCTGGGCCAACTGCTCGCGCAGCGCGGCGATCACGCTGTCGTAGCGATTGGGGTCACTCGCCTTGCCGGCCCCGAACACGGCCGAACCGGCCACGAAGGTGTCGGCGCCCGCGCGGGCGATCTCGGCAATGTTGTCGACCTTCACGCCACCGTCAATCTCCAGCAGCACCTTCTTGCCGGTTTGCAGCTCCCATGCATCGAGGCGTTTGCGCGCTTCCGCGAGCTTCACCAAGGTCTGCGGAATGAACTTCTGGCCGCCGAACCCGGGGTTCACCGACATCAGCATGATCAGGTCGATCTTGTCCATCACATGATCGAGCCAGGACAAGGGTGTTGCCGGATTGAACACCAGGCCGGCCTGGCAACCGTGGTCGCGGATCAGCGCCAGCGTGCGATCCACATGACGGGTTGCTTCCGGATGGAAGGTGATGACATTGGCGCCCGCCTTGGCGAACATCGGCACCAACGCGTCGACCGGCTCCACCATCAGGTGCACATCGATCGTCGCGTTCGTCAGCGGGCGCAGCGCCTCGCAAACGAGCGGGCCGATCGTCAGATTCGGCACGTAATGGTTGTCCATCACGTCAAAGTGGATCCAGTCAGCGCCGGACGCCAGAACGTTCAAAACCTCTTCGCCGAGCTTGGCGAAGTTTGCCGACAGGATGCTCGGCGCGATGCGATAACTCACGGTGTTCCCCCACCCCAAAACCACGATTTTCCCAGATGCGGACGGATTCCGGAAACGGACCGTGAATTCGAACATGGCGCGCCGCGCGAATGCCCGTTTGAATGAGGGTCTGACTCAAACCCGGCCAACCCGCCATGCCTGAAGCAAAGTCGCCAGCGATTACCGTGTCCGCGCAAGCGCAATACATCGAAGAGCAGTCAGACGCGGAGGCGGGCCGTTTCGTCTTTGCCTACAAGGTGACGATCGAGAACACAGGCGATACGCCGGCACAGTTGGTCAGCCGTCACTGGGTGATCACCGATGCCGCAGGGCATGTGCAGGAAGTAAGAGGCATCGGCGTAATCGGCGAACAGCCCCGGCTCGCTCCGGGCGAAGCCTTCGAGTACACCAGCGGCTGCGCCATTGCGACCGCGGTCGGCACGATGCGAGGCGCCTATCAGATGGTGGCGGAAGACGGCACACAGTTCGAAGCCGAGATTCCGGAATTCGTGCTCGCCGCGCCCGGCATGCTTCACTGAACGCGGCCGCGGCCCTAACCGCGCCGCATGGCCTCAGGCGAGGCGCAACGTGGCTATCGCGTGCAGCGACTCGGGCGCCGTCTCGTCGCCGATCAGACGAACGACCACAGGCACGCCGGCCGACTCCGCCGCCGCCGCAACGGCCGCCACGGCGCGGCGGTGCAGGTCGTCTCCTGCGGCGGAGACGCTGACGTAGTGCAAGGCACTGCCAAGCAAGGTTTCAATTCTCAAACGCACCGGGTCCGACACCCGCAGAGCGCAGCGCAAACCGCGCGCAATCAGATCCGACAGCGCTTCAGGACGCACCATGCCTGCGTCGAACTCGAGGACCAGCGTTGCGCCCACCGCGCCAATGCGCGCCACGACGCCACGACAGGCCGTTACGAAGCGAGGGTCGCTGAGACTGGACCGCGCAGGCGCCATCGCCCACACACCGCCTGCGGCGCCCTCCGCAGCCACCGCGAGGCGCTCAAGCAACTGAAGATCCGCATCCAGCGCCAAACCAGCATCCGGCGCCACAAGGTCCGGCAGCAGAACATCACGCGCCTGGTCTCGCGACCACGCCGCGGCGTGCAGGCGTCGGGTCCAGATCTGGCCGTCCGCACCGACGAGCACGTCCCAGTGGGCCCCAAGCGCACCCTCGGCCATGGCAGCACGCCAGCTCGCCTCCGCCGCGTCCTGCTGCGCCACCAACTCATCGAACTCAGGTGCGGCGAAGCGGAAGCAGTTCTTACCCGCATTCTTCGCGCGGTACATGGCCACATCGGCAATCGCAACCAGGGCGTCGTCCTCGCCGTCATGCGGATACACGGCAACGCCGATGCTGGCCGCTACGCGCAACAGATGATCGCCGTATTCGATGACCTCGGTGGCACAGGCCACCAGCTTGTAGGCCAAGCGTGCCGCCGCGAGCGGATCGGCCAGCTCGTCGGCGATGACCACGAATTCGTCGCCGCCCAGGCGCGCAACGGTATCGCTCTCGCGCACCGCGGCAACGAGACGGCTTGCCACCGTGCGCAGCACCTGGTCACCCGCAGCGTGGCCATGCTGATCGTTGACCGGCTTGAAGTTGTCCAGATCGATGAAAAACAACGCGAAGCCAGCCCGGTTGCGCCGCGCCTTGGCTTGAATGGCGTTGAGCGCCTGACGGAAGCCCGTCCGCGTAAGAAGGCCGGTGAGCTCATCGATGCCGGCCAGCGAGCGGCTTTGCGCATGCGCCTCGCTTTGCGCGGCGGTCTGGCGCACGAGTTCAGCGCGCGCCTCGGCGAGCAGGGCAGTCTGCCGGCTGATGTCCTCGCGCAAGCGATTGCTGCGCCGGCTCGCGACGACGCCGACCACCAGCACCGAGATCAATACCGCAAGCGCGATCCAGACCGCCATCGGCTGGCGATCGACGGCCTGCCGCGCCACCGCGATACCGGACTTGATCGGCATCGCGCCCGGCTCGGCGGCGTATAGCTTGGGGTCGCCGGCGATGACCCAGACCTCGCGGTTGAATTCCTCAAGCGGCAGCAGCTGATCCGTCGACACGCTCTTCTCGGCGCCTCGGTGGATGATGAAGTTCAGCTGCGTCGCCTCTTCTGCAATCGGCACATCAAAATACACGCCGAAGTCAGTGGTGCCGGCCGGCTTCAGCGGCTCGGTCCAGCGGGTGTCCTCGCCAAGGTTGTGCCCCTCACCCCAGACATGAAGCCCCCAACCGTTGTAGAGGCCATCCGCGCGGTGGAAGTGAATCCGCGCAAACCCTTGCGGCGCCACCGCCCACGCGGGAACGGACGCGCCCAATACCGCCAGCACCAGCGCTAGCCAGGCAAGAAATCTGAGTGGCATTGGGCGTCGTGACATCAGGAGCGGTAGTCAGCGTTGATCTTCACGTAGTCGTAAGAGAAGTCGCAGGTCCAGACCGTAGCCGCCGCGGGGCCGCGGGCGAGATCGATACGCACGGTGATCTCTTGCGATTTCATGATACGTGCACCGTCGGCCTCGCGATAGGCCGCCGCGCGGCCGCCCAGCTCAGCAACGAGGACCTCGCCGGCAGCATCGCCCAGCCAGACGCGCAGTCGATCGACATCGAGGTCCGCAACGCCGGCGTAGCCGATTGCCGCCAGGATGCGGCCGAGATTCGGGTCGGAGGCAAAAAAGGCGGTTTTGACCAACGGTGAATGCGCAACGGCGTAGGCGACCTTGCGGCATTCCTCCCGGTTCGCGCCGCCCGCAACCGCGATGGTCATGAACTTGGTGGCGCCCTCGCCATCGCGCACGATCGCCTGAGCCAGCCACACCGCCACCTCGATCACGGCAGAACGCAGCGCGGCATAGTCGGCGGAGGCCGCGTCAGTGATTTCTGCGGCGCCGGCCGCCCCGGTAGCGATCAGGATGAAGGAATCGTTGGTGGAGGTGTCGCCATCGACGGTGATGCTGTTAAAGGACAGATCCGCCGCCTCACGCACCAACTGCTGCAACAACGCTTGCGAGACAGCCGCATCGGTCGCCATGAAGCCGAGCATAGTCGCCATGTTTGGCTTGATCATGCCGGCGCCCTTGCTGATGCCGGTAATCGTCACCGTCTTGCCGCCCAACTCGATGCGCCGGGACGTGGCCTTCGCGATCGTATCGGTCGTCATGATACCGTGCGCAGCGTCATGCCAGCCATCGGCACGCAAGTCAGACTGCGCAGCCGGCAGCCCGGCCACCAGGCGATCCATCGGCAGATGCTCAAGGATCACGCCAGTCGAGAACGGCAGTACCGACGTCGCCGCAATACCCAGGCGCGAGGCGACCGCCTCACAGGTTGCGCGCGCGTTCTGCAAACCCAGCGCGCCGGTACCCGCATTCGCGATACCCGTGTTGATGACCAAGGCGCGAATCGCCGAGCCCGCCTCCAGGTGAGCCTGGCAGACCTGAACCGGTGCCGCGCAGAAACGGTTCTGCGTGAACACGCCGGCAGCGCGGCTGCCTTCCGCCAATTCGATCAGGGTCAGGTCGCGACGATCTGCCTTGCGGATACCTGCCTGCGCGACGCCCAGTCGGACGCCGGCGACCGGCAGCAGTTCAGAGGCGATGGGCGGATTCAGGCAAACAGGCATGGCGGCTCCAGGCAGTTAAGGCCGCGACAGGGCGGCCGATCAGCCTGCAAGTTTAACGGATCAGGCACGTGCCCCCCGAGCCGCTACGTGTTCGAAGCCCATCGACGCCTGCTGCACGAAATGCAGCACCCCAGTCGCATCCTCTTCGGACAGCACCGCATCCGCCTTGATGCGATCTGCGTAGAACGCGCCGATCGTCCGACCATGCACCACGATTGGGGCGATAACGAACGGTGGCACGCCCCCGGCACGAGTCAGACGCTCGAGGCGCACCGGCGCCTCGAAGGCATTGGCAACGACGAAACTCTGCTGGCGCGCCACCACGGTATTGACCAGCTCGCCGGGGCTGCCATCGAGCGCAAACTGAAATGCCCGCACCAGCGCATCAGCGCCGGGCCCCAAGCCGGCCTTGCCAACCAGGTGCTGGCGATCCGGTGTCAGCATCGCAAACAGGGCGCGATCCATGCCGATACCGCGGAAGATCCCCTCCAGCGCCAGCGTCAGCACGTCGTTCAAATTCGGTTTGCCCGCGATCAGCATCGAAAGGTCGCGCAGGATCTTGAGTTGCAACAAGGGGTTCGGACCGCTCGAATCCTCATCTTCCTGCACCGTCACGGCGCCGCCGCTGCGCGGCAGAGGAATCAGTCGCGCCGCCTCATGCGCCCCGTAGTTCACCGCAGCCTGCGCAGCGGCAACGGCGTTATCGGTGATCAGCGGCAGGATTTCGTCCAGGGGCCGGTCGAGATGCTTCGAGATCTGGTCGAGCACCTGTCTTGTGGCGGGCGCCTCCCAGCCTCCCTCGGCCTGCCGCGCGAGCGAGTGTGCCAGCGCAACCGATTTCTCGCGGTCCCCGCCCCGCTCGCCTTGTTCGATGACACTGGTCAGCAAGCCGCCCAAACGCCAGTCCTTCACCAAGCCCAAGGTAATCTGGCGCAGTCGATAGCCCAGCACGTTCTGCTCGGCCACTTCGGCGGGCACGCCGGTTGACAGCGTGCTGTCGAGCGACTGGGCCGCCTCATCGCCGAAGCACCAGAAGGCCATCTCGCCTACACGGGCGAGCAAGGCGGAAATGAAGACTTCTTCCGGGTTCGGGTCTGCCTTCAGCGCGGCCAGGGTGCGGGCTTGAACCGCAGCATGAAAGGCGCGCGCCATCTCGGTCACGACGCGCTCCCGCACGCCGCCGCGCAGCAAGGCGTCGATCAGCACGAGCGACAGCGCCATGTTGGCGACCGCGTCAAAACCAAGTACCACAAGGGCGCGGCTGACCGTGCTGATGTGGGCGCGCGAGGGATTGAAGTACGCGCTGTTGGCGAGCTTGAGCACCTTGGTCGTCAGCGCGGCGTCCTGCAGGATGATCGAAGCCAGCGCCGAGGCCGACGCCTTCTCGTCGTCCGCGACTTCGCGGATCGAGTCCACGGTGCGCCCGAACGCCGGCATGTCGCGTTCGCGTATGCGCGCGACAAAGCCCTGGGCCCCAAGGCGGCGAGCGTCCTGCAGCGTGGTCACGATGGCTGGCTCCTACATGTCACAAACCCTTAACGGCAGCGAAACCAGCAAGCTGTAGCGCATGAAAGCAAAACGCCGGCACTCGGCCGGCGTTTTCTGGGGACGGAAGACAGCCGATCAGCTGAGCTTGCCGTGGCAGTGCTTGAACTTCTTGCCCGACCCGCACGGGCACGCATCGTTGCGGCCCACCTTGACGCCACCTTGAGCCGGCATCGGCCGCGCCTCGCTGCTGGCGTCCGCAGCCGCCAGCGCTTCGTCGTAGTCCGCGTGGTGGTACTGGACATTGTCGACCGGCGCCGGTTGCGGCTCGGCCTCTTCCAGTTGTTCCTCGGAGCGGATCTGCACCGTCATCAGCAGGCGCGTCACTTCGATTCGAACGGTGGAGAGCAGGCTTTCGAACAACTCGAAGGATTCGCGCTTGTACTCCTGCTTCGGATTCTTCTGCGCGTAACCGCGCAGATGGATGCCCTGCCGCAGGTGGTCGAGCGAAGCCAGATGCTCGCGCCAGTGAGTATCGAGGCTGTTGAGCATCACGTTGCGCTCAAAGCCGCGCCACGCTTCCGGATTGACCGGCGCGATCTTCTCGGCGTAGGCCGCATCGGCCGCTTCAATGATCTTGCGCAGCAAGTCGTCGTCCGACAGGCTCTGGTCGTCCTTGCTCCACTGTGCAACCGGCAGCTTGAGCTGGAATTCACCTTCCAAGGCACGCTCGAAGCCCGGCAGATCCCACTGCTCCTCGACGCTCTCGGCCGGCACGTAAGTGCGGAACAGGTCGTGCAGCACGCCCTGGCGCATCGCCGTGATGGTCTCGCCGATTTCGTTTGCTTCAAGCAGTTCGTTGCGCTGCAGGTAGATGACCTTGCGCTGATCGTTCGCTACGTCGTCGTACTCCAGCAATTGCTTGCGGATATCGAAGTTGCGCTGTTCAACCTTGCGCTGGGCGGACTCGAGCGAACGCGTAACGATGCCCGCCTCGATCGCCTCGCCTTCCGGCATCTTCAACCGCACCATGATCGCGTTGAGGCGATCGCCGGCGAAGATCTTCATCAGCGGATCTTCCAGCGACAGGTAGAAGCGGGATGCACCCGGGTCACCCTGGCGGCCGGAACGGCCACGCAACTGATTGTCGATACGCCGCGACTCGTGACGCTCGGTGCCGATGATCTTCAGGCCGCCGGCCGCGATCACCTTCTCGTGCAGCACCTTCCACTCGGCGCGCAGCGCGTCAATCTTTGCCGCTTTTTCCTCTTCCGGCACCGATGCGTCTTCGCGCAGCAGGGCGATCTGCTTCTCGACGTTACCGCCAAGGACGATGTCGGTACCGCGGCCTGCCATGTTGGTCGCGATCGTTATCACGCCCGGGCGGCCCGCCTGCACGATGATCTCGGCCTCTTTGGCGTGCTGCTTGGCGTTGAGCACCTGATGCGGCAGCTTCTGCGCATCGAGCAGGTGCGACAGCAGCTCGGAGTTCTCGATCGAGGTCGTGCCGACCAGCACTGGCTGACCGCGCTCGTGGCAATCCTTGATATCGCGGATGATCGCGTCGTACTTTTCCTTGGCGGTGCGATACACCAGATCGTTCGCGTCGATACGGATCATCGGGCGATTGGTCGGGATCACAACTGTTTCAAGGCCGTAGATCTGATGGAATTCGTAGGCCTCGGTGTCCGCCGTACCGGTCATGCCGGAAAGCTTGGCGTACATGCGGAAGTAGTTCTGGAAAGTGATCGACGCGAGGGTCTGGTTCTCAGCGTTGATCTGGACGCCTTCCTTGGCCTCGACCGCCTGGTGCAGACCATCGGACCAACGGCGCCCTGCCATCAGGCGGCCGGTGAACTCATCGACGATCACCACTTCACCGTTCTGCACGACGTAGTGTTGGTCGCGGTGATACAGCGAATGCGCGCGCAACGCTGCGTACAGGTGGTGGATCAGCAGGATGTTTGCCGGGTCGTAAAGGCTTGAGCCTTCGGCCAGCAGGCCCGCCTTTGCCAGCAGCCCTTCGGCGGTCTCATGCCCCTGCTCGGTGAGCAGGACTTGATGTGCCTTCAGGTCGACGGTGTAGTCGCCCGGCACCGTAACGTTCTCGTCCTCGCCCTCCTGCTTCTTCAGCAGCGGCGCGACGGCGTTCATCTTCACATACAGGTCGGTGTGATCGTCGGCCTGACCGGAGATGATCAGCGGCGTACGGGCTTCGTCGATCAGGATCGAGTCAACTTCGTCGACCACCGCGAAGTTCAGGCCACGCTGTACCCGCTCGCCGGTCGAATAGACCATGTTGTCGCGCAGATAGTCGAAGCCGAACTCGTTGTTCGTGCCGTAAGTAATGTCGCAGCTATACGCGGCCTGCTTGGCCTCGTGCGTCATTTGCGACAGGTTGCAGCCGCAGGTCAGCCCGAGGAAGCCGTAGACACGCCCCATCCAGTCCGCATCGCGGCTGGCAAGGTAGTCGTTGACCGTGATGACGTGCACGCCTTTGCCCGACAGCGCGTTCAGGTAGGCCGGCAGGGTCGCCATCAGCGTCTTGCCTTCACCCGTCCGCATTTCGGCGATCTTGCCGTAGTGCAGTACCATGCCGCCGATGAGCTGCACATCGAAATGCCGCATGCCGTGCACCCGCTTGCCAGCTTCGCGCACCACCGCGAAAGCCTCCGGCAAAAGCTTGTCGAGCGATTCGCCGTTTGCGTGGCGTTGCTTGAACTCGTCCGTCTTCGCACGCAGCTGTTCGTCGGTCAATGCCGCGATGCCCGGCTCCAGCGCATTGATGGCGCGCACGGTGGACATGTATTGGCGAACCAGCCGCTCATTCCGGCTGCCGAAGATCTTCTTGAGGAGGCCTGCAATCATGTTGACTCGGGGGTCAGGCGTAAAAGCGGCGATTCTAACACGCGGGGCGCAATGCCCCCGGACGCGGGGGTCAAACGCATGAGCCGACCACCCCGCGCGCGCCTGATTGGCACCCTGGTCGGCGGCGATTCGCCGCTCGCGCGACTGCAGGAACACGCCCGCCAACTCGTACGCCTGCAGCGCCAGCTTGACCTGCAACTGCCTGACTACCTGCAGGGTGCAGTGGCCGTCGCGAACCTGCAGAACGGCGTCCTTGCTCTGCATGTGCAGAACGCAACGGTGGCTGCGCGCCTCAAGATGCTGTTGCCGCGACTTCGCGAGGGCCTCGCGGCGCAAGGCGCTCAGATCGAGGAGATCCGCGTGCGCGTTCGACTGCAGAAGAGTACCGACGCGCGACGGCCGCAGCCGGTACGCGAGATTGATGCGGACGTGCTCGCCGGACTGGAGCACCTGAAAGAACAGTTGAGCGAGCGGTCTCCGCTCGCCGCGCCACTGGCACGGCTGATCGAGCGCGCCGCGCGGCGCCGCTCGTAATCAGAACACCGGCATCAGCACACGCTCAAGCAGGAGCAAGCCAAGAAATACGAGCACCGCTACGAGAGTGAAGCGGGCCAGGTTCTTCGCCAAGCGCAAATAGCCTGCGCGGCCGGTGAACAGGTAGGCGAAGTAGCTCGCAACGCCACCGATCGCAACCAGAACGACGAGCAGCCGTAAGATCAGCACGCCTCAGGCCGCGGCGTGGAGTTCAAAGGCGCGCGAAAGCGAAGCCGGTACATCTTCATCGCGGTCGAAACTCACGATATCCCAGGCAGTCTTGTCTTCGAGCAACGCGCGCAGAACCTGGTTGTTGAGCGCATGGCCGGACTTGTGTGCCGAGTAGGCCGCCAACAAGGGATGGCCCGCGAGGTAGAGATCGCCGATGGCGTCCAGCACCTTGTGCTTGACGAACTCGTCGCCGTAACGCAATCCATCGGCATTCAGGACGCGGTACTCGTCCATCACGATCGCGTTGTCGAGGCTGCCGCCACGAGCGAGGCCCGCGTCGCGCATGTACTCCACCTCGTGCATGAAGCCGAAGGTGCGGGCACGCGAAATCTCCCGCACGTATGAATGCTCCGCAAAATCGACCGAGACCTCGGTGCCGGTTCGATCGATTGCGGGGTGATTGAACTGGATCGAGAACGCAAGGCGAAAGCCTTCATGCGGATCGAGGCGAACCCATTTATCCCCCTCCCTCACCTCAACCGGTTTCAGTACGCGAAGGAACCGCTTCGGAGCACCCTGCTCTTCGATGCCGGCGGACTGGATCAGGAATACAAACGGCGCAGCCGACCCATCCAGGATCGGAATTTCCGGGCCATCTACATCGACATAGGCATTATCGACACCCAAGCCAGCCAACGCGGACATCAAGTGTTCGACAGTACCGATCTTGGCCTCGCCCTGCTGCAAGCCGGAACACAGGCGCGTATCGACGACCGAGTAGGGCGAAGCAGGCAAATCGACCGGCGGATCGAGATCGACCCGGCGAAAGACGATGCCGGTATCCGGTGCTGCCGGGCGCAGGCTGAGCGTTACCTTGATGCCGCTGTGCAGCCCGACACCGGTGGCGGTGACGATGGTCTTCAGCGTGCGTTGTCCGAGCATAGACGGGCTCCGGCAAGAGATTGATCGGAAACGATTTTATCACGCGGGCCGCAGGCGACGATTGACACCCGCTATCGTCAGCATAGGCCACCGATATCCAGAAACGAAAACGCCCCGCCGAGGCGGGGCGTCCGATTCATCATCTGCCGATCAATCCGCTTGCTTGCGCAGAAAGGCCGGAATGTCCAGCGTACCGAAGCCATTGGCGCTCATCGCCTCAACGGTCGAACGGCGGTGCTGGCGACGGATGACCGCCGGCTGTTCCAGATCGGCATAGTTCACTTCGATCCCGACGTTGTCGGTGCCGGTGCGAATCACGTGCATCGGCGGCTTCTGCGCGGCAGCCTTCGCAACGCCAAGACCCGTTGCGACAACGGTCACGCGAATGCGATCTTCCATCGCTTCGTCGAACACGGTGCCGTAGATCACGAATGCGTCGGCATGCGCAAAGGCGCGCACGGTATTCACCGCTTCACGGACTTCGCTCATCTTCAGCGAACGGCTCGCCGAGATGTTGATCAGCACGCCACGCGCGCCCGAGAGTTCAACACCTTCAAGCAGCGGGCAGCAAGCAGCCTGTTCAGCCGCGATGCGGGCGCGATCGATGCCGGCAGCTTCAGCCGAACCCATCATCGCGCGGCCCATTTCGGCCATCACGGTGCGGACGTCCTGGAAGTCGACGTTGACCAGGCCCGGAATGTTGATGATTTCAGCGATGCCGCCGACCGCGTTGCGCAGCACGTTGTCGGCGGAACGGAAGCACTCTTCAACGCTGGCGTCGTCGCCATGCACTTCCATCAGCTTGTCATTCAGCACCACGATCAGGGAGTCGACGTGCTTGGCGAGTTCTTCGATGCCGCTGTCCGCGACACGATTGCGGTTCTCGAAGTCGAACGGCTTGGTCACCACGGCGACCGTCAGCACGCCCATCTCGCGAGCGACTTCTGCGACAACGGGCGCGGCCCCAGTACCGGTGCCACCGCCCATGCCGGCGGTAATGAAGGCCATGTGCGCGCCGGTCAGCGCGTCAGCGATCCGGTCGCGCGCATCCAGCGCCGCTGTACGGCCAGCTTCGGGCTTCGCGCCCGCGCCGAGGCCGGAATCGCCGAGCTGAATCTTGGTGGCAGCGCTGCTGCGCTTGAGAGCCTGGGCGTCGGTATTGGCACACACGAACTCAACCCCTTTGACCCCTTCGCGGATCATGTGGTCGATGGCGTTACCACCCGCACCGCCAATCCCGATCACTTTGATGACGGTTCCGACGGCTTCTTTTTCCCTGATCTCGAACATCTGCCTAGCCTCCTGATTCAGCCCTGGCGCAGGTGGTTTACCCCGCTGTCGGGGAATTTAACAACCACCTAAATATAGTACGCCAATGAAAGTTTACAACTAAATATCGGCGCCATGCCACATGCAATTGCTGCGCCGTGAAATACTTTGGCTCGCGTGCTTAGAAATTGCGCGCAAACCACGCCATAACTCGTTGAAATGACTGCTTCACACTACGTGTTTCGTGCGCGTGCAGCCCCCTGCGCCGTTGCGCTGCCGCCTCGAAAAGCAGGCCCATTGCGGTCGCATACTGCGGGTGGCAAACCATGTCGGCGAGACTGCCCTGGTAATGCGGAATGCCGATGCGCACCGGGGTATGGAAGATCTCCTCGCCCAGTTCCACAACGCCGGCCAGCACCGCCGAGCCGCCCGTCAGCACGAGGCCGGAGGACAGCAGTTCCTCGTAGCCACTGCGACGCAGTTCGGCCTGCACCAGCTCGAACAACTCGGAGACGCGCGGCTCGATCACATCGGCCAAGGCCTGACGCGAGAGCTTGCGCGCAGCGCGCTCGCCAACGCTCGGCACATCAATCATCGCTTCCGGATCAACCAAGGCCGGCATCGCAACGCCGTAGCGGATCTTGATCTCCTCGGCCTCGGCCGTCGGCGTACGCAGCGCCATGGCAATGTCATTGGTAACCTGATCGCCTGCAACTGGGATCACCGCCGTGTGGCGGATCGCGCCTTGCGTGAAGACGGCGATGTCAGTCGTACCGCCGCCGATGTCGACGAGACACACGCCGAGCTCTTTCTCGTCCTCGGTCAGGGTCGCGAAGCTCGATGCGAGCGGCTGCAACACAAGGTCGTTGACCTCGAGGCCGCAGCGGCGCACGCACTTGACGAGGTTTTGCGCCGCGGACACCGCGCCGGTGACGATGTGCACCTTCACTTCGAGGCGCACGCCGCTCATGCCGATCGGTTCGCGCACGCCGTCCTGCCCGTCGATGATGAATTCCTGCGTCAGGATGTGCAGGATCTGCTGGTCCGCCGGGAGCGGCATCGCCTTGGCCGTTTCAATCACACGCTCAACGTCGAGCGGCGTGACCTCGCGATCCTTGATCGGTGTCATGCCGTTCGAGTTGAAGCTGCGGATGTGGCTGCCTGCAATGCCGGTGTAGACATCGCGGATCTTGCAGTTGGCCATCATCTCGACCTCCTGCACGACCTTTGAGATCGCCTCGACGGTGGCTTCGATGTTGACCACGACGCCCTTGCGCAGGCCGCTGGATGGCTGCGACGCGGCGCCGACCACTTCGAAGCGGCCGTCCGGCTTCATCTCGGCGACCAGCGCGGTGATCTTCGAGGTGCCGATGTCGAGGCCGACAATCAGATCCTTGTATTCCTTGCTCATTGTTTTGCCTTGTTGCTGGGGGCCACGGCGACCTGCACCGCAAATCCGGTCGGGTAGCGCAAGTCCGCCACCGTCGCGGGCGCCTGCAGGCGAGTGCGCGCCTGCGGCCAAACTGATACGAACCGCGCCAGGCGTTCGCCAAGCGGGGTGTTAGGCTGATCACGTCCAAGCTCGATCACGAGCCCGTCTTCGAGGCGGATCTGCCAGGCCTGCCGCTGCGAGTAGTTCAGGGCGGCCGGCACGGCGCTGATCGATGCAAGCTGAGACGCGAAGTCGCGATAGCGCTCAAGCACCTGCGACGCGCTCCCCTCGGGTCCGGAGAAGACCGGCAGGTGCGCATTCGTCGCTGCGATGAAGACCTCGCCTTGCTGATTCACCAGGCGCGTATCGCCGTTGTCACCGGCGCGCCAGTAGGCCGCGGCAACATGTTCCTCGAGCTTCACCTCAAGTGTTGCCGGCCACACGCGCCGCACTTCTGCGCGACGCACCCATGGCAGCTTTTCGAACGCGGCACGCGCGTCGTCGAGACTGACACTGAAGAAATTGCCTTTCAGGCCGGAACGAGCCGCGAACTCAAGCTGCGCAGAGGTCACCTGCGACAGCGGTGAAACCACCACGACTTCACGGAAACCGAAGAGAGGCATGGCGAGCGCGGCGCGCATCGCGGCATAGCCGAGCGCGACCGAGGCGAAGAGCAGCAGCGCGTCCGCGATGCCGTTCATCCACTCCGGTCGATGCCAGAGTCCGCGCGGCTCAACAGTGGCGCGCGCGGGGCGCGCCGTCGAGGCGTTGCGGCCAAAGGCGGGTTGGTGCTCAGCCAAGTGCAGCCCCCTTGAGGATTTCGACGCACAAATCTTCGAATGCGATACCCGCAGCGCGCGCGGCCATCGGCACCAGCGAGTGCGAGGTCATGCCCGGGGCGGTGTTCATTTCGAGCAGATAGGCACGGCCGTCGGCGGTGAGCATCAGGTCTGCACGTCCCCAGCCCCGGCAACCCAGCACGGCGGACGCGCGCATCACGATCGCCTGCAGTTCGGCCTCGCGCTCGGCGGGCAAGCCGCACGGGCAGTGGTACTGCACGACATCGGTGAAGTACTTGTTCTGGTAGTCGTACTTGCCATCGGGCGCGGCGATACGTACCAGGGGCAAGGGTTTGTCACCCAGGAAGGGCGCCGTCAGTTCCTGACCTTCGATGAACTCTTCGGCAATGACGAGTGAATCGAAGCGCGCTGCGAGCGCCCAGGCTTCCTTCAACTGCGCCACCTCGGTGACCTTCGTCGCACCCATGCTGGAGCCTTCATGCACCGGCTTGACGAAGATCGGCAGGCCGAGGTCACGTGCCACATCGTCCCAGTCGGTTTCCGCATCGAGCAGGCGGAAGCGCGGCGTCGGCAGGCCTGCTGCCAGCCACACCAGCTTGGTGCGCCACTTGTCCATCGAGATCGCGGAAGCCATCACGCCACTGCCGGTGTAGGGAATCCGCAACGTTTCCAACACGCCCTGCAGGGTACCGTCCTCTCCACCGCGGCCGTGCAGGATCACGAAGGCGCGATCGAAACCCTCGTCGCGCAGCGCCATCACATCGCGCTCCGATGGATCAAAGCGGTGCGCGTCCACGCCTCGCGCAAGCAGCGCTTCGAGCACCGCGCCGCCCGACATCAGCGACACATCGCGCTCGGCCGACGAGCCGCCCATCAGCACTGCAACCTTGCCCAGTTCTTTCACGTCCGTCATTTGCTACACCTGCGCCAGCTTGCCAGGGACAGCGCCGATCGAGCCCGCCCCCATCGTGATCACAACATCGCCATCGCGCGCGGACTCCAGAATGCGCGCCGGCATCTCTGCAATATCCTCGACGAACAGCGGTTCCACCTTGCCAGCCACACGAATCGCGCGCGCCAGCGAACGACCGTCAGCCGCCACCAGCGGGGCCTCGCCCGCTGCGTAAACTTCGCCCAGCAGCAAAGCGTCAACCGTGCCAAGCACGCGGACAAAATCTTCGAAGCAGTCGCGCGTGCGGGTGTAGCGGTGCGGCTGAAAGGCCAGCACGAGGCGACGCCCGGGGAACGCGCCACGCGCTGCGGCAAGCGTGGCGGCCATCTCGACCGGATGGTGGCCGTAGTCGTCGATCAGCGTGAAACTGCCGCCTGCGGGCAACGCCACTTCGCCATAGCGCTGGAAGCGGCGGCCGACACCCTGGAACTCCGCCAGTCCGCGAGCGATCGCCTCATCCGGCACACCCACTTCAGTCGCCACCGCGATCGTCGCAAGTGCATTGAGCACGTTGTGCATACCCGGCAGATTCAGCGTAACCGGGTAGCGCACGGTGCTGCCGTTCTGGCGCACCACATCGAAGTGCATCTGCCCATCCACGGCACGCACGTTTTCAGCGCGCACCTGCGCATCCGGACTCAGGCCGTAACGGATGATCTGCTTCGACACGAAGGGCATGATCTCGCGCACGTTCGGGTCGTCGACACAGAGCACCGCGACACCGTAGAAAGCGAGGCGGTTGAGGAAGTCCACGAATGCGTGCTTGAGGCGCGCGAAATCGTGGCCGTAGGTTTCCATGTGATCGGCGTCGATGTTCGTGACGACCGAAATCACCGGGCTCAGCATCAGGAACGACGCGTCCGACTCATCCGCTTCGGCAACCAGGAATTCGCCGGTACCAACGCGCGAATTCGCGCCGACGGCGTTGAGCCGGCCACCGATCACGAAGGTGGGGTCGAATCCGCCCGCGTTGAGCACGCTCGCGACCAGGCTTGTCGTGGTGGTCTTGCCGTGCGTGCCGGCAATCGCGATGCCCTGCTTCAGGCGCATCAGCTCGGCCAGCATCTGGGCCCGCGGCACCACAGGAATCTGGCGCGCACGCGCGGCCTGTACTTCCGGGTTGTCGCGCTGCACGGCGGTGGAGGTGACGATTGCGTCTGCATCGGCCACATGCTCGGCCGCATGCCCCTGCACCACTTTGATCCCGAGGCCGGCAAGGCGACGGGTGGTCGCATTGTCAGCCAGGTCGGAACCGCTCACGGCGTAGCCCTGGTTCGCCAGCACCTCGGCGATCGCGCTCATGCCGGCGCCGCCGATGCCGACGAAGTGGATGCGTTTGATCTTGTGTTTCATGACTCACACCCGGGAGGGAAAAACCCTCTAGTGTACCGGGCCGCGCGCGTCAGACCGGGGGCCTTCATGCCTTACCCCCGCTGGCGAGCGACTCGATGATGTCTGCGATGCGTTCGGTTGCATCGGGTTTGCCGATGCTGCGCGCCGCGTTGGCCATCGCGAGGCAACGTGCGCGGTCGATCTGTTGCAGCATGGATGCAAGTTTCGCCGCTGACAGTTCAGCCTGCGGCAGGTGCAGCGCGGCGCCGGCCTTTGCGAGCAACTCGGCGTTATCGCGCTGATGCGAAGTCGTCGACACGACCAGCGGGACGAGAATGCTGGCAACGCCCGCAGCCGTGAGTTCGGCGGCAGTGACCGCGCCGGCGCGGCAGATCACCAGGTCGGTGTCGGCCAGGCGGCGCGGCATGTCGTCGATGAAGGCCACGAGCTCAGCCTCGACGCCGGCCTTTGCGTAAAGCTCGCGCAGCGAATCGATGTTGGCCTTGCCCGATTGATGCGTCACCTGCGGCCGCTCATTCGCCGGAATCAGCGCAAGCGCAGCGGGCACCGCCTCGTTCAGCGCGCGCGCGCCTAGGCTGCCACCAACCACCAGCACCTTGAGCGGACCACTGCGGCCGGAATAGCGAACGGCGGGGTCCGGCAGCGCGCAGATCTCGCGACGCACCGGATTGCCAGTAACCACAGCCTTCCCCGCCAGCGAACCGAAGTCGCCAGCAAAGCCGAACAGCACGCGCTGGGCGAAGGGCCCGAGCAGCTTGTTCGACAGGAGGGGCGCGGCATCAGCGTTCACCAGCGCAAGCGGACGGCCAGTGATGCGCGCCGCGATGCCGCCCGGCACCGTCACATAGCCCCCCATGCCCAACACGACGTCGGCGCGCGCAGCACGGATCAAGCCGATGCTGCGAACCAAGCTGGAGAAGAAGGCGAACACGCCGCGCACCGCGTGGCCGACCCCCTTGCCACGCAGGCCTGCAAATTCGATGGTGTCCAGCGCGAGGCCGTGGCGCGGAACGATCTCACCTTCCATGCCATGTGCGGTGCCCAACCAACGCACCGACCATCCGCGTGCCTGCATCGCCTGAGCGATCGCGAGGCCAGGGAAAATGTGGCCGCCGGTGCCGGCCGCCATCACCATGAGGGTACGAGACGGCGCGCTCACGCGCGGCCTCCGCGGGTCAGCTGGCGTGTTTCCCAATCGATGCGCAGCAGCACCGCCAAGGCAACGCAGTTGGCAAGAATGCCGGAGCCGCCAAAGCTCATCATCGGCAGCGTGAGGCCCTTGGTCGGCAGCAGGCCCATGTTCACGCCCATGTTGATGAAGGACTGCACGCCAAGCCAGATGCCGATGCCCTGCGCCACGAGGCCCGCAAAGTGGCGCTCGATCAGATGCGCCTGCCGGCCGATCGCGAACGCACGCTGCACAAGAATCGCGAACAGCGTGATAACCGCCAGCACGCCGACGAACCCAAGTTCCTCCGCGATCACGGCGAGCAGGAAGTCGGTGTGCGCTTCGGGCAGATAGAAGAGCTTTTCGACGCTCGCGCCCAAACCGACACCGAACCACTCACCACGGCCGAACGCGATCAACGCGTGCGAGAGCTGATAGCCTTTGCCGAAGGCGTCCTGCCAGGGGTCCATGAAACCGAGAATGCGTTCGCGGCGATAAGGCGACAGCCAGATCAACAGCACGAAGCCGACGATCGCAACCGCGATCAGCATGCCGAAGATGCGAACGTTGATGCCACCGAGGAAGAGGATGCCGAATGCTATCGCGGTGATCACGACAAAGGCGCCGAAGTCCGGTTCGCGCAGCAGCAGGAAGCCGACGAACAACACTACCGCTGCGAGCGGCATGAAGCCGCGCCGGAAGCTCTTCATGTCGCCAAGCTTGCGCACCGTGTAGTCGGCGGCGTACAGCGCAACGCCTAGTTTCATCAGCTCGGACGGTTGCAGGTTCGCGAAGCCGAATCCGATCCAGCGCCGTGCGCCATTCACATCGCGCCCGACGTGCGGAATCAGTACCAGCAGCAAGAGCACAACGCCAACAGCAAACAGGGCCGGCGCGAGTTTTTGCAGCGTCCCGATCGGCACCTGGAAGACCATCGCACCCGCCGTGAGCCCGATCAGCAGGAACACGACATGGCGGACCAGGAAGAAGGTCGGCTGGTAGTGCGTAAAGCGGTTACCTTCGGCGGTTGCGATCGACGACGAGAACACCATCACCACGCCGAACAGCAGCAGCGCAGCAGCCGACCAGATCAGAAGCGGATCGAGTTCGCGCGGCGTCTGCGGCGTGCCGGTCAAGCGCCCAACCGCGCGATGCGCCGCGTGCGAGCCCATCGGCAAGCCCGGCTCGGGGCGCGCAAACATGCCGGCAAGGCGGGCGAATACGCTCATAGCCTCACCACCCCCGGCAGTTGCCAGACCGCTTCGCAAAAGACTTCGGCGCGGTGCGCATAGTTGCGGAACATGTCCAGGCTGGCACAGGCTGGCGACAGCATCACGGCGTCACCCGCCTGGGCGTGCGCATTGGCCTGCACTACCGCAGCCGGCAAATCGGCGGCGTGAACCATCGGCACGCCACAGCCTTCTGCGGCGACCTCAATCTGCTTGGCGTCCCGACCGATCAACACGACGACACGGGCGTGGTGCGCAAAGGCGTCGCGCAGCGGCGTGAAATCCTGGCCCTTGCCATCACCGCCGGCGATCAGGGCAACACGCTGGCCAAGGCCTTCGAGCGCCGCCAGCGTTGCACCAACGTTCGTCCCCTTGGAGTCGTCGTAGAACACAACGCCATCGGCACGCTTGGCGACCGGTTCGACACGATGCGGCAAGCCACGGAAGTTGCGCAAAGCGTCGAGCATCGCCGGCATCGGCAATCCGATCGCGTGCCCGAGCGCCAGCGCCGCGAGCGCGTTCGCGACGTTGTGAGCCCCAGCCAGCGGCAATTCAGCACGCGGCATCAAGGGCTGTGTGCCCTTGGCGAGCCACGCTGCGCCCGCCTGCTCCATCAATCCGAACTCAGCCTCATCGGCCGGTGTGCCGAGCCCGAAACTGAACGCTTGGCCAGCGCGGCGCATCGCCGCCACGCGCGCATCGTCGCGGTTGAACACTTGCACCCGGCAGCGATCGTAGATCGCGGCCTTCGCTGCGGCATACGCGTCCAGACCATCGTAGCGATCGAGGTGATCGTCGCTGATGTTCAACACCGTGGCTGCATCCGGCGCAAAGCTGTCGCAGGTTTCGAGCTGAAAGCTCGACAGTTCGAGAACCCAGGCTTGAGCCGGTGTGCCAGCGTCCTCACGGCGCATCCACTCGTCCAGCGCCGCGGGGCTGATATTGCCGGCGACTGCGACGTCCAAACCTGCGGCGCGGCACAACGCACCGGTGAGTGCCGTCGTGGTGGTCTTTCCATTGGTACCGGTGATCGCAACGACCGGCACGTTTTGACCGCTCGCTGCGAGCGCGTCGGCAAACAGTTCGATCTCGCCGGTAATGCGGATGCCGCGCTCCCGGGCGGTAGCGACCAGGTCCTGGCGCGGATCCAAACCGGGGCTGATCGCGAGCATCTCGATGCCATCGAGCAAGTCGGCGCTGAAGGTACCGCAGCGCAGGTCCACTTGCGGGAACGCGGCAAGCGCCTCGCGCCCCGGCGGTGTCGCACGCGAGTCGGCAACGCGCACGCGCGCGCCCTGCCTGACCAGATGGCGCGCCATGGCGAGGCCGGACTCACCCAGCCCGAGCACCAGCACTGGTTTGTCGCGGAGGATCACTGCGTCACCCATGCTCAGCGCAGCTTCAGCGTGGAGAGACCGAACAGGACGAGCATCAGCGTGATGATCCAGAAACGGACGACCACCTGCGTTTCCTTCCAGCCACCGAGTTCGTAATGGTGGTGCAGCGGCGCCATGCGGAAGATCCGCTTGCCCCCGGAGTACTTGAAGTAGGCCACCTGCACCATCACCGACATCGCTTCCGCAACGAACAGACCGCCCATGATGAAGAGCACGATTTCCTGGCGCACGATCACGGCGACGGTACCCATCGCCGCGCCAAGCGCGAGCGCACCCACGTCACCCATGAACACGTCGGCCGGATAGGCGTTGAACCAGAGGAAGCCAAGTCCCGCGCCACACAGCGCGCCACAGAACACGGCCAGCTCGCCAGCACCCGCAACGTAGGGCACCCCAAGGTATTTCGAGAAACCGATGTGACCGGCGACGTATGCAAACACCGCCAGCGCCGCGGACACCATCACCGTCGGCATGATCGCGAGGCCGTCGAGGCCGTCCGTCAGGTTCACCGAGTGGCTGGTGCCGTTGATCACGAAATAGCCGAGCACCATGAAACCGACGGCGCCAAGCGGATAGACCGCGCTCTTGAAGAAGGGAACGATCAGTTCAGTCTGCGCGGGCACCGTTGCTGTCATGCCGAGGTACACCGCTGCGCCACCGGCGATCAGCGAGGTCCACAAGTACTTCCAGCGCGATGCCAGACCCTTCGGATCGCGATACACGACCTTGCGCCAGTCATCGACCCAGCCCACTGCGCCGAAGCCCAGCGTCACCAACAGGACAACCCAGATGTAACGATTCTTCAGGTCGCCCCACAGTAGCGTGGTGATCGCGATCGCGATGAGAATCAGCGCGCCGCCCATCGTCGGCGTACCCGCCTTCGTCAGGTGCGATTTCGGGCCATCGTCCCGCACTGCCTGGCCGATCTTCTTCGCGGCAAGCCAGCGGATCACGCCCGGGCCGAAGATGAAGGAGATCACCAGCGCGGTCAGCGCCGCCAACATCGTGCGCAGCGTGATGTAGCCGAACACGTTGAAGGTGCGGATGTCCTGACCGAGCCAGAGAGCGAGTTCGAGAAGCATTGCCTTGAGTCCTGCCGATCAATCGGCCGACGCCAGCGCGTCGACCACACGTTCCATCTTCATGAAGCGAGAACCCTTCACCAGCACGACCGTGTCGGGTGTCAGCGTTTCACGCAGCGCAGCGATAAGCGTTTCGATGTCGCCGAAGTGACGACCGCCCTCGCCGAAATTCCTGGCCGCCACCGCCGAGTGCTCGCCAAGCGCGAACATCACATCGACACCCTGGCTTTTCGCGTAGCCGCCGATCTCGTCGTGATACTGCGCCGCGCGGTCACCGATCTCGCCCATGTCGCCGAACACGAAGACCTTGCGTCCTGCGGTCATCGCAAGCACATCAAGCCCTGCACGTACCGAATCGGGGTTGGCGTTATAGGTGTCGTCCAGCAGCGTGGCACCGGAACCGGCGGCTCGACGCAACTGCAGACGCCCCTTGGTACCGGTATAGCCGCCAAGGCCATCGTTCACCGCCTGCAGCGACGCCCCTGCAGCGAGCGCAGCCGCGGCAGCAGCAGCCGCATTGCGCACGTTGTGTACGCCCGGCACCTGCAGCGTGAATCGCACCGCGCCTTGCGGCGTATCGAGTACGACGCGGGCGTCCAGCGCACCCAAATCAGCCGAAGCACGCACTTCCGCGTCCGCGTTCATCGCGAAGCGACTGCAAGGCCGGCCCGCATTGGCCGCGATCCAGCGATCAGCGTGCGGATCGTCCGCATTCACTACTGCAATGCCGGTATCACCGAGGCCGTTGTAGATCGCACCCTTCTCGATCGCCACTGCATCGAGCCCGCCCATGCCAGCCAGATGCGCACGCTGCGCGTTGTTCACCAGTGCAACGGTGGGCTGCGCGATGCGCGTCAGGTAGTCGATCTCGCCCGGGTGGTTCATGCCCATTTCGATCACGGCGAAACGGTGCGTTGGCCGCAGGCGCAACAGCATCATCGGCATGCCGATGTCGTTATTCAGATTGCCAACCGTTGCCAGCACCGCCGAGTCATCAGCCCCGTCGAGCCGGGCTTGCGCACGCAGAATCGCCGCGCACATTTCCTTAACCGTGGTCTTGCCGTTGCTGCCGGTTACACCAATCAGCGGCAGGTTGAAGCGCCCGCGCCACCAAGCGGCAAGCGTGCCGAGCGCCAGACGCGTATCAGCGACTACCACGCACGGCAATGGCCATTCCGTCGCTGCGTCGGCATGGCGCTGATCGATCAGCGCAGCGGCGGCGCCACCCTCGGCAGCCTGCGCGAGAAAGTCGTGGCCATCGAAGTTGTCACCGCGCAGCGCTACAAAGAGCTGGCCCGCCGCGAGCGCCCGGGTGTCACTGCCGACCGATGTCAGCTCGGCATCGACGCCACGCAGTTCAGCGCCCAACGCAGTCGCGGCTTCACTCAGTTTCATCATGCTGACGCTCCTTGCGGATCCTTCCACTGCTTCAACGCAAGTTGTGCATGTTCAAGGTCGGAGAACGGATGCCGCTCGCCCGCCACTTCCTGATAGGGTTCGTGCCCCTTGCCGGCAAGCAGGATCACATCGTCGGGCGCCGCCTGGACGATTGCCTCGGCGATTGCGCGATCGCGATCAGCAACCACGACGGCGGTCGCACCTGCCCCGGCGCGAACCTGATCGAGAATCGCGAGCGGATCTTCGCTACGCGGGTTGTCGCTCGTCAGCACCACACGGTCTGCAAGCCGTGTCGCAACTGCGCCCATCATCGGCCGCTTGCCGGGGTCGCGATCGCCGCCGCAACCGAACACGCAAACGAGCTGCCCACCACGCGCCTGCGCAGCCGGGCGCAGCGCCTTCAGCGCCTGCTCAAGAGCATCCGGCGTATGGGCGTAATCGACCACTACCAACGGCTGCATCACACCGCCAATCGCCTGCATCCGGCCAGGCGGCGCGTGAAGCGCCTGCAGCACGCCGGCCACATCGTCCAGCGCATGGCCGGCGGCGAGCAAACTACCCGCGACTGCGAGCAGGTTGCTGACATTGAAGCGGCCGACGATGCCAACCTCGACCTCTTCGCGCATGCCACTCCACATCAGCGTGAAACGCTGGCCAGTGGCGGTACCGTGGATGTCCGCCGCGACCAGCGGACGCACCCCGGCAGGCAGATGCTCCGGGCAGTCGCCGGCGGTGTAGCCAATCGTAAGCGGCAAGCGCCCACCGCAGTCGGCCGCCAGCTCGAGACCGAATTCGTCGTCAACGTTGATCACCGCTGCGCGCAGCGCAGGCCAGTGAAACAGCTTCGCCTTGGCGGCTGCGTAGGCCTCCATCGAGCCGTGATAGTCGAGGTGATCGCGCGTCAGGTTCGTGAATACGGCGGTATCGAAGTGCGCGCCGGCAACACGGTCCTGATCGAGCCCGATCGAGGAGACCTCCATCGCCGCTGCGCGAGCGCCGTCCGCAACAAAGTTCGCCAGTGCCGCATGCAGCACCAGCGAGTCCGGCGTGGTGTTGAGACCTTCTTCGAGCGCGTCGGGGTAGCCGATGCCAAGCGTGCCAACCACGCCGCAACGTTCATGCAGCGCGGTGAAACAGCGCGCCAGCCATTGCGATGACGAGGTCTTGCCGTTGGTGCCGGTGATGCCGATCAGGCGCAACTGGCGCGACGGCTCGCCGTAGACGAGATTCGCGAGGTCGCCCGCGACATGCGCAAGGCCTTCCCAGCCCAGATGCGGCACGACAACCGCGCCATCCCAGTGATAGCCGGCACGCTCCCACAACACCGCAGCGGCGCCACGGCGCACGGCTTCGGCGATGTAACGGCGGCCATCGCTGCGCGCACCGGGATACGCCAGGAAGACGTCGCCCGGCTCGATCGCGCGCGAATCGGCACAGAGGCGTGTCGGCACAACACCGCTGGAAGCCAGCGCATCCAGGATCAGACGGGCTTCGCGCTGGCTCACATGCCCTCCTTCACGTCGGCATCGGTGCGCTGGGTTTGTGCGACCTGCATCGGGCGCAGCGGTGCGTCGGGCGGCACGCCAAGCGCACGCAACGAGCCCGCCATCACCTCGGAGAACACCGGCGCAGCAACCTCACCGCCGTAGTGTTTGCCGCCGGTTGGCTCGTCGATCATGACCGCGACGACCAGTCGCGGATTCGAGATCGGACCGAGCCCCACGAAGGAGGACACATACTTGTTGGCGTATACACCGCCCTCGATCTTCATCGCGGTGCCGGTCTTTCCACCAACGCGATAGCCCGGCACCTGCGCGAGCGTGGCGGTACCGCCGGGCTGCGTCACGCTTTCCAGCATCGCGCGCACTTCACGCGCCGTTTGCTCGGAGAAGACCGGCTTGCCGTGCAGCGGCGGCGTATCGACACGGGTAAGCGAGAGCGGAATCAGATCACCCTGGCGCGCGAACACCAGATAGGCCTGGGCGATCTGCATCAGGTTCACCGAGATGCCGTGGCCGTAGGACATCGTGGCCTGCTCGATCGGACGCCAGATCCGTGCAGGGCGCAGACGGCCGGGCGCCTCGCCCGGGAAGCCCAGCTTGAGCTGCGAGCCGAAGCCAAGCGAATCGAACATCTGCCACATTTCTTCGGGCGGCATCGACAGCGCCATCTTCGCCGAGCCGATGTTCGAGGACTTCTGGATCACCTGGGCGACCGTCAGCGCGCCGTGCGGGTGGGCGTCGGAAATCGTCGCTGAACCGATCGTCATGCGGCCCGGCGCGCAGTTGATGATGGTATCGAAGCGGAACTTGCCCTTGTCCAGCGCCAGCGCTGCGGTGAAGGGCTTCATCGTCGAACCCGGCTCGAACGTATCGGTCAGCGCGCGGTTGCGCAGCTGTGCGCCGGAGAGGCGCACACGGTTGTTCGGGTTGTAAGTGGGGTTATTCACCAGCGCGAGGATCTCGCCGGTCTTCACATCAATCACAACCGCGCTGCCGGCCTTGGCCTTATTGACCGTAACCGCCTGCTTGAGCGCACTGTAGGCGAGGTACTGTATCTTCGAGTCCAGTGCCAGGACGACGTCGGCGCCTTCGCGCGGCTTCTTGATCGACTCCACGTCCTCGACGATGTGGCCGCGGCGGTCCTTGATCACGCGACGGCTGCCCGCCTGGCCAACCAGATCCTTCTGGAACGCCAGCTCGATGCCCTCCTGCCCCTTGTCGTCGACATCGGTGAAGCCCACCACATGGGCTGCGACCTCGCCGGTCGGGTAGAAGCGGCGGAATTCGTTCTGTTCGTGAATGCCGGGCAGGTTCAACGCCGCGATGCGATCAGCCAGTTCCGGCGGCACCTGACGCTTCAGGTAAACGAACTCCTTCTCCGACGCGAGCTTGCGGTTGAGTTCGCTCGCATCCATGCCAAGCATCCGCGCCAGCTCACGCGACTGCGCCGGCGTCAGCGTGACGTCGTCCGGAATCGCCCACACCGAACGAACCGGCGTGCTCACCGCCAGCACGTCGCCGTGGCGATCGACGATCTTGCCGCGATCGGCCGGCAGCTCGATCACGCGGGCATAGCGCGACTCGCCCTTGGCCTGCAGGAAGTCCGTCTTCACGCCTTGCAGCCACACCGCGCGGCACACCAGCGCCACGGATGCCGAGAGCAGCATCACCAGCACGAAACGCGCGCGCCAGACCGGCAGCTTCTCGGAGAGTAGCGGGTTGTGGTTGAAGGTGAAATTCTTCTTCACCGTGCAGCTCCAGCGTCGCCATCAAGCACCAGCACGTGGCGCGGATCCGGGGTAACAAGGTGAAGCCGCTCGCGAGCCACCTTCTCCACGCGCGAGTGCGCGGCCCAGGTGCTCTGCTCAAGCTGCAACTGCCCCCACTCCACCTCCAGCGCCCGCTCACGGGTCTGCAGGCGTTCAAGCTCGATAAACAGCTTGCGCGACTGGTGCTGCGCCGAGACCAGCGCAAGTGCGCTTGCCAGCACCAGCACGATCAGGATGACGTTGAGGCGAACCATGGATCAGATCCGCTCCGCGATACGCATGATTGCGCTGCGCGCGCGCGGGTTGGCCGCCACCTCGGCAGCGCTCGGCCGCACCGGTTTGCCGATCAGGCGCATCGGCGGCGGCGGCAGATCTGCCGCACGCACCGGCACGCCACGCGGCGGCTCAACCGAATGCGACGCATCGCGCAGAAACTGCTTTGCGATGCGGTCTTCGAGGGAATGAAAGGCAATCACGGCAATCCGCCCGCCTGTCGCAAGCCGATCCACGCACTGCGGCAGGATCAGCGACAGCTCCTCAAGCTCGCGATTGACGTGAATCCGTAGAGCCTGGAAGGTGCGCGTCGCAGGGTGCTGCCCCGGCTCGCGCGTGCGCACGACCTTTTCCACGAGCGCGGCAAGTTGCCGTGTGGTTGTAACAGGTTGCCCTGCCCGAGCAGCAACAAGCGCCTTTGCAATCTGGTAAGCAAACCGTTCTTCACCGTACCCCCTCACTACTTCGGTGATTTCCTGCACGGATGCCCGCGCAAGCCATTCCGCGGCGGTTTCGCCGCGGGTCGTATCCATGCGCATGTCGAGCGGCGCATCGAATCGGAAACTCATGCCACGCGCGGCGTCGTCGAGCTGCGGGGAAGACACCCCAAGGTCCAGCAGCACGCCATCCACTTTCGCGATACCCAGTTCGTCCAAAGCGCTGGAGAACGCGGAAAACGGTTCATGCACCAGCGTCAGCCGCGCATCACCTAGCGCCTTGCCGGCCGCGATGGCAACCGGATCGCGATCGAAGGCGATCAGGCGACCGGCCGGCCCCAAACGCTTCAGAATCGCGCCGCTGTGACCGCCGCGACCGAAGGTGCCGTCTACATAAATGCCGTCTGGCCGGACTGCGAGTGCGTCGACCGCCTCGTCCAGCAGGACTGTCACGTGCGCCAGTTCGGCGCTCACAGCGACAAGGTCTCCAGGCCAGGCGGGAGCAAATCGGCGCCCAGCGCCAGCATTTCTTCCTGCTGCTTCTGCCAGCCAGCATCGGACCACAGCTCAAAGTGATTGCCCTGGCCGACCAGCCAGACCTGCTTGTCGAGCTGGGCGAACTGGCGCAGCTCCGGGGCGATTAGTACGCGGCCGGCGGCGTCCATTTCTTCGTCGCGCGCGAAGCCAACCAGCAAACGTTTGAGCAATGCGGAACGCGCCTCAAGGCTGGGCGCAGCGAGCACCTTGTCGCGAATCGGTTCCCAGGCGGGCACCGGATAGACGAGCAGGCAGCGATGCGGGTGTGCAGTGATCACGAGCTGACCACTCGACATGACTGTCAGGGCGTCACGATGCCGCGACGGGATCGCCAGGCGACCCTTCGCATCGAGACTCAGCGCGGCAGCGCCCTGAAACATCGAAACCCTTTCAGCTCATCGGGAGGTGGTTGAGCCACTTCGCGACACGCGCGACTGACTTACGTCCACTTTTTCCCATTTTTCTCCACTTCGCACCACTTTAGGTAAAAGAAACACCCCGGTCAAGCGAGCCCCGCGACGTTTTTCTCAAGCAACACAATGACTTATCGCTCTCCGCCAGATTTCACAAAGAGAAATATTCAATCAATCCAATGGGATAGAGAGACAAGCGCAGAAAGCGCTTGAAATTTGTGGCCTAGCGGAAGGTCGTCATCCGCCGCATCGCAGGCGCGACGCGCGATTGGCCCGATACCCAAGATGCGTATCCGGGTCGAACATGGCGGGAGAGAAAAGGCGGGAAGTGGAAGTCCGCCGATAAGCCGGGTTCTGTCGCGCCCCCTTGCGGAGACGGGGCAGTCATTCCTCTGGTCGACGCATTGCTGCGAAGCTCTAGCAGCCTACCCGGGAGCTCAGCGGGCCGCCTCAACGCTCCCCTATTTGGCCTTGCCCCGAATGGGGTTTACCGTGCCGTACGTGTCACCACGGACGCGGTGGGCTCTTACCCCACCGTTTCACCCTTACCTGATCCCCTTGCGGGGCCATCGGCGGTCTGCTCTCTGTTGCACTTTCCGTCGCCTTGGGCCTTTCGGCTTATAGCGCCCGGCCGTTAGCCGGCATTCTGCCCTGCGGGGCCCGGACTTTCCTCGATACCTTGCGATACCGCGACTGCCTGGCGGACTTCCGAGACGGATTGTACCCCGTCACGGGTTGAGCTCGATCATCGCCCAGTCGCCGCGACTGGCCAACCAGCGCAAATGACGATTCGGCTCAGCGCGCAGGTCAAGGCGTTCGGCACGCTGCGGCGACAAAATCAGCAGGCCAAAACTGGCGGGCGGCACGGTCGGTGGGATTGCGCCAGCCTTGGATGCCGCGGCAAGTATCTGCCCGGGCGCCGGCCACACGAAGCGCTGCCGAGACGACTCGGACAGCCGCGCCCAAACACGCTCGCGCAATGCGTGATGCTTTCGGGCTCGAGGGCCGGCCACCACCGCGCGCCCGCGCAAGCGCCACTGCACCCGGGCATCGGCAAAGTACCAACAGGCCTCGGCCTTCCCCTGATGGGCGATCTGCTCGCATTTCTGGCTGCGCAGGTCGGTTGTGAACACAAGCTCCCCCTCGCGCCCGAAGCAGCGAAAAGTGAGCGTGCGATTGGCAGGGAAACCGTCCGCATCGAGGGTTGCGAGCTGCACGAAACTGGCGGCCGGGTGCTGCGCATGGGCAGCAAGATCGGCGCTCAGGACATGACGCCAAGCCGGCACGCTCTCGGCCGGCAAGCGGGGAATAGAAGACATTCGTCGGAGAATCGGGGGTTACAGATCAACAGGAAGACCCAAGCGTAACTTGAGCGCTGAATCAGACCGAACGGAACCAGGAACAGGACTCGGTCTCGGCTGGAGCGACCCTGCAGCGAAGCGGGCCGCCAACTGACCAATTATTGCATGTGGCCGCACCGCACCGCCGTCCGCGGCGGTTCAGATCCTTCCGACGCAGCCGTTAAAGCGTTGTCACCAACACCGCCCGGAAACACCTGCCGTGTCATCGATCAAGAAGATCTCCGCCGAACAATTGCGCGTTGGCATGTTCCTGCATGACCTGGACTGCGGATGGATGGAGCACCCCTTCCTGCGCAACCGCTTCCTGCTGTCCGATGAGGGGCAGATCGAGAAGGTCATGGCCGCCGGGATACACGACGTGTACATCGACACTTCGCGCGGGCTGGATGTCGAGAACGCGCCGACCGCAGAAGAGGTCCGAGCAACGATCGAACGCGAGATGATCGAACTGGCGGCGCAAAAGCCCGCCGCGCCGCTGAAGGTCGACGTAGCCAGCGAGATGGCACGCGCCAAGCAGATCAAGAGCCAGGCCGAGGCGATGGTGCGCAACGTGATGCAGGACGTGCGCCTGGGCAAGGCCGTAGAGATGGAGGCCGTTGAGCCCTTGGTGCAGGACATCACCGAGTCGGTGCTGCGAAACGGCGGCGCGCTGCTGACGCTGCTGCGGATCAAGAACAAGGACGACTACACCTTCCTGCATTCGGTCAGCGTTGGAACGCTGCTGATCGCGTTTTGCCGCGGCGTCGGCATGGATGCCGAACTGACTCACCAGGCCGGCCTCGGCGGCCTGCTGCACGACACCGGCAAGGCCTTCGTGCCAGACGAGGTGCTGAACAAACCCGGCCGGCTGACTGACGAAGAGTTCGAGCTGATCAAGCGCCATCCGAAGGACGGCTGGGATGTGCTGTTGAAAACGCCGGATATCGGCGAGATCCCGCTCGACATCACACTGCACCACCACGAGCGTGTCGATGGCAGCGGCTACCCCGACAAACTGCCGGGCGACAAGATCTCGACGCTCGCCAAGATGGCCGCGATCGTGGACGTCTACGACGCAATTACCGCCGACCGCTGCTACCACAAGGGCATGCCCGCCACCGACGCGCTGCGTAAGCTCTACGAATGGAGCAAGTTCCACTTCGAGCCGACGTTGGTGCAGGCCTTCATGCGGATTGTTGGCATTTACCCGGTCGGCACCCTGGTCAAGCTCGAATCAGGCAAGCTCGGCGTGGTCACTGAACAGAACGAGAGCAGCCTGCTGACGCCGGTGATCAAGGTGTTCTTCTCTGCCAAGTCGAACGGCTATGTCGAACCCTACTTGCTCGACCTTTCGCGCCCGCTGGGCAGTGGCGGTGGCGACCGTATCGTCGGGCACGAAGACCCGGTGAAGTGGAAGCTGGATCCGATGCGCTTCCTGGGCATCTGAGACGGCGGCCGCGACCGGTATAATCCGCGCTTTGCCCGGATTCCTGCCATGACCCAGCCGCTCTTCGAGTCCTCGATCAAGAGCCTGCCGCTCCTCGGACGCGGCAAGGTGCGCGACATCTACGCCGTCAGCGACGACAAGCTGCTGATCGTCACCACCGACCGCCTGTCGGCCTTCGACGTCGTGCTGCCCGACCCGATCCCGCGCAAGGGCGAGGTGCTGACTGCGCTGGCGAACTTCTGGTTCGACAAGCTCGCGCATGTCGTGCCGAACCAGCTCACCGGCATCGATCCAGAAAGCGTGGTGGCTGAAGATGAACGCGATCAGGTTCGCGGTCGTGCGCTGGTCGTCAAACGCCTGAAGCCCTTGCCGATCGAAGCGGTGGTGCGCGGCTACATCATCGGCGGCGGCTGGAAGGACTACCTTGCAACCGGCGCCGTGTGCGGCATCGCGCTGCCAGCCGGCCTGCAACAGGCCGCCAAGCTGCCGCAGCCGATCTTCACGCCGTCGACCAAGGCCGAACTCGGCACGCACGACGAGAACATCGACTTCGCCAAGTGCGAAGCGCTGGTGGGCCCGGCCCTCGCCGCACAGGTGCGCGACACCGCGATCCGCCTGTATTCCGAAGCACGCGACTATGCCGCCAGCCGCGGCATCATCATCGCCGACACGAAGTTCGAATTCGGTCTCGATGCCGCCGGCACGCTGCACATCATCGACGAAGCGCTGACGCCGGATTCGTCGCGTTTCTGGCCGGCCGACAGCTATCGTGAAGGGATCTCGCCGCCCTCCTACGACAAGCAATATGTGCGCGACTATCTGGAGACGCTGGACTGGAACAAGCAAGCGCCAGGGCCGAAACTGCCGGCCGAAGTGGCCGAGCGCACCGGGGCCAAGTACGTTGAAGCCTACGAACGCCTGACGGGCAAATCGCTCGGCTGAGTCGCCGCCAGACCCAATGAAAACGCCCGCGTGATGCGGGCGTTTTGTTGTTCAGCGCCGAGCCAACTCAACCCGCCAAGGCGGCAAGCGCTTTGCGCCGTTCGTCCGCCGCATCCAGATGCAGTTGCTCAAGCACGTCTTCAGGAATGCCGTGCGCGACGATCTTGCGCAGGCTGGTACGCGCGTCCTCGCTCATCAGCGTCAGCGGATTTGGTGTATCCGCCAGCAGGCAAGCCACCATCAGCACGTCTGGCAAGCTTGCCGGCGGCCACATGGAACCGTACAGCTCGCGGTCGTTCACCGCATCCGCCAGTTCGGGTGCCATGCCCAGCGCCTTGAGCACCGCTTCACCGATGGGTTTGTGCCAGCACAGCAGCATGTCGGACAACTCGCTCTCGGAATCGAGCAGCGCGGGGTAGTCAGCGGCCTTGCCCAGCAGGTAGAACTGGCCGATGTCGTGCAGCATGCCGGCCAGCAGCGCGTCGTCGGGCCGCACGGTACGGAAGGTTGCGCTGATCGCGTAGGCCCAACCCGCAACATCAAGGCTGTGATCCCATAGCAGCGTGGCATAGCGCCGTGCCGGACCAAGGCGCTCGCCATGCGCCAGTTGCGCGGTTGCCACCGCCAGCGCGAGGCTGCGCACTGCAGCATGGCCAATGCGCATGACCGCGGATTTCACATCCTTCACCGGGTTGCCGCTTGATGCGTACAGAACCGAGTTCGCCAAACCGACGACACGCGCCGCCAGTACCGGCTCAAGCTGGATCAGGGGAACCAACGCGTCGAGTCCGGCGTCTTCCCGTTCAAGCGTCTTCTGGATTTTTTGCGACACCTCCAGAAAAGTCGGGAAACTCAGGCTGCCGTCGGCGAGTTCGCGCTCGATCTCGGCGCCAAGCGCCTCGCGCTGCGACTGGGCGTTGTCCATCAGGTCCTACCTCCGGAAGAGTGATCCCCCCGTGAAGGGGTGGTCGGGCGCGCCGGGCCAGCTCTCAAGCCCGCCCCGCCCTGGCAGTGTTTTCGGCACAATAGCGGCACAACTTTTGGGTCATCGACATGAACAATCCCCTGCTCGACTTCTCCGGCGCGCCGCGCTTCGACATTGTCACCCCGGAACACGTCTCGCCGGCAATTTCCAGCTTGCTCGATGAAGGCCGCGCCTTGGTCGAGACGCTGACCAGCCAGCCTGGGGAACCGACCTGGGAGAACTTTGTTCAGCCGCTGTCGGACATGACCGACCGCCTCGGTCGCGCCTGGGGAGTCGTACGCCATTTGCATTCGGTGCTCGATCTGCCGCCGTGGCGCGAAGCCTACAACGCGATGCTGCCGGAGGTAACCCGTTTCTTTGCCGAGCTCGGTCAAAGCGCGGCGCTGTTCGCCGGCTACAAAGCCCTCGCAGCACGCCCGGACTTTGCCGCATGGCCGCGCGCACGCCGCAAGGTGATCGAGGATGCTGTGCGCGACTTCCGCCTTTCTGGCGCAGAGTTGCCGGAGGCCGATAAGCCGCGCTTTCAGGCGATCCAGGAAGAGCTGGCTGGCCTGTCCGCCAAATTCTCCGAGAACCTGCTGGACGCCACCAACGCATGGCATGAAGACTTCGCAAACCCGGAGGCACTTGCCGGCCTGCCGGCCGACACCATCGCGAATGCCAAGGCTGTAGCGGAGAAGGCTGGCGTTGCCGGCTATCGGCTCACGCTGCAAGGCCCTTGCGTGATGGCCGTGCTGCGCCAGGCCGACGACCGCGGGCTGCGCGAACGGGTGTGGCGTGCGAACGCCACACGCGCATCCGAGTTCTCGGCCGAGATCGGCCACCCCGAGTGGGACAACGGCCCGCTGATCGCCCGCATCCTGACGCTGCGCGAGGAGGCCGCGCGCCTGCTCGGTTACCCGAACCACGCCAGCGTATCGCTGGTGCCGAAGATGGCGGGTTCGCCCGGCGAGGTGATCGAATTCCTGCTTGACCTTGCGCGCCGTGCGCGGCCATCCGCAGAGCGCGACTTGGCAGAGCTGCGCGAATTCGCCGCCGGAACGCTGGGTATCGCCGACCTTCAGCCCTGGGATATGGGTTACGCCGCCGAGAAACTGCGGCAAGCGCGTTACGACTTCTCGGAAGAAGCGCTGCGGCAGTACTTCCCCGAGCACAAGGTACTCGACGGCCTGTTTGGGGTTGTGGGACGCCTTTACGACGTGACGATTCGGCCGGATACGGCGCCCGTGTGGCACCCGGACGTCCGCTACTTCACGCTAACCCGCGACGGCAAGGACATCGGCCACTTCTACCTCGACCCGTATGCGCGCGACACCAAGCGCGGCGGTGCGTGGATGGACGAAGCGCGTTCGCTGCGCGAGACCGCTGCCGGCCGCGAAACGCCAATCGCCTACCTCGTCTGCAACGCGTCGCCCCCAGCCGATGGCCGCCCAGCGCTGTACAGCTTTGACCAGGTCATCACGCTGTTCCATGAAGCCGGCCATGGCCTGCACCACCTGCTGACGCGGGTGGCAGAGCCTGGCGTTTCCGGCATCAACGGCGTCGAATGGGATGCGGTGGAGCTGCCGAGCCAGTTCATGGAGAACTTCTGCTGGGAATGGGAAGTGCTGCGCAATATGACCGCGCATGCCGAAACCGGCGCCCCGCTACCGCGCGAGTTGTTCGATCGCGTGCTCGCGGCAAAGAACTTCCACGCAGGCCTCGGCATGCTGCGGCAAGTGGAGTTCGCGCTGTTCGACATGCGCCTGCACAGCGAATTCAACCCCGCTGCGGACGACGTGATGGCGCTGTTGCGCCAGGTGCGTGACGAAGTTGCGGTGATTCATCCGCCCGCCTGGCAGCGCTTCCCGAATGCGTTCAGCCACATTTTTGCCGGCGGCTACTCGGCGGGCTACTTCAGCTACCACTGGGCGGAGGTGCTGTCGGCCGACGCCTACTCTGCCTTCGAAGAAGCGGCCGAGAAGACGGGTAGCGTGCTCGACCGCGCAACCGGCGAGCGCTTCATGCAGGAGGTACTCGGCGTCGGCGGCTCGCGGCCGGCGCTGGAATCCTTCACTGCTTTCCGCGGTCGCCCACCGAAGCCTGATGCATTGCTGCGCCATCACGGTATGATTACGGCATGAACACCAAAATCGCTTACTCCGCCATATTTGCGATTGGGCTCCTTGGCGCGGCGCCCGCCTCCCACGCCGAGAGCATCATCCGCTGGGTCGATTCGGCCGGCCGGGTGCACTACTCGGACATGCCACCACCGCCCGACGCGAAGCGGGTGGAGGAGCGCATGCTCAAGGGCAGCGCGATCCAAATGGACAAGCTTCCTTACGCAACGCGCCAGGCTGCGTCGCGTTATCCCGTGACCCTCTACACAACAGCAGATCGGTGCGATGGGTGTGATCCTGCGCGTAAATACTTGCAAGGCAGAGGAATTCCCTACTCGGAAGTCAAACTTACAAACTCCGAAGAGGCTGCGTCCGCAGCAAAGCTGCTCGGCAAGAGCAAACCGGAGGAGATCGGTGTGCCGGCCCTGCTAGTCGGCGGGAAAGCAATCCATGGTTTTCTTGAGACGGAATGGTCATCAGAATTGAGCGGCGCGGGCTACCCCGCCAAAACACGTTGAGCTATCTGCTCTGCAAATGAAGACCCGCCGGTAGAATCGACGGGTCTTTTTCTTTTGGGGTCTGCCTTGAAGCTTGCCACCTGGAACGTCAATTCGCTCAAGGTCCGCCTGCCGCATCTGCTGGACTGGCTCGCGCGCGAGCAACCCGATATCGTGTGCCTGCAGGAGCTCAAATGCGAGGATGCTTCGGTGCCGCGCGCCGACATCGAAGCCGCGGGTTACCGGCTGGAAACCCACGGGCAGAAGACCTACAACGGCGTCGCGATCCTGTCGCGTGCGCCCATCGATGCCGTGCAACGCAACATCCCGGGCTTCGCGGATCCGCAAGCGCGGGTGATCGCAGCGACCATCGGGGATGTTCGCGTCGTGGGCGCCTACTTCCCGAACGGCCAGGCCGTGGGCTCGGAGAAGTTCGCCTATAAGCTCGAATGGCTCACCGCGCTGACCGAATGGCTGCGCGGCGAAATCGCGGCGCATCCGAAACTGGTGCTGACCGGCGATTTCAACATCGCCCCGGAAAATCGCGACGCACACCCCGACTGGAAGGAAGAAATCCATGTTTCGGCTCCAGAGCGCGAGGCATTTGCAGCGCTTACCGGGCTCGGTCTCGTCGATGCATTCCGAAACTTCGACCAGCCGGAGAAGAGCTTTTCGTGGTGGGACTACCGGATGAACGCCTTCCGCCGTAACTTTGGCTTGCGCATCGACCATATCCTCGTCAGCGCGCCGCTGGCAGCGACGCTGGAGCAATGCTCTGTCGACAAGAGCACCCGCGTGCTTGAGCGGCCGAGCGATCATGCGCCGGTAATCGCCGTCTTCGGCTCATGAACGACCCGCTCGACGGTTACACCGCACTCGCAGCGCTTTCGCCGGCGGCGCGGGAACGCGTACTGACAAACAGCCAGCAGATCCAGGTGCCGGCCGGCGCCCAGGTGTTCGACGAGCATCAACGCTGCGGCGGGTTTCCCTTCGTGCTGGAGGGCGCCATCCGCGTGATCAAACGCTCGGCACAGGGGCGCGAGCTTCCGCTCTATCGCGTACTGCCGGGTGAGACCTGCATCGTTTCAACCAGCTGCCTGCTCGGGCATGCGGACTACAACGCCAGCGGCATTGCCGAACGCGACAGCACCCTACTGCTTTTGCCGCCGAATGAATTCGAGGCACTGATGGCGGAGCCCGCCTTCCGCGACTTCATTTTCCGGCTGATCTCCGAACGCATGGCCGATCTGATGCAACTGGTCGAGGAGGTGGCATTCCGCCGCCTGGATGCCCGCCTCGCCAGCCATCTGTTGGGCCGTGGCCGCCTGCTTCACGTCACGCATCAGCAGCTGGCGGACGAATTGGGCAGCGTGCGTGAGATGGTGAGCCGTCTGCTCAAGGGATTCGCCGACCAAGGCCTGGTGCGCCTCGGGCGCGAGCAGATCGAGGTTGTCGACCCGGCTGGCCTGCGCCGCCTTGCCGCGCCGGAGGCTATGTAACCGCGGTTACATACATCGCCCCCCTCGCTGCGCTCAAATGGCCCCACATAAACCGGCAAAGGAGCACGACATGAAGGCAAATGTGGGCGGGATCGACAAAGTGGTTCGCATCGGCGGCGGTGCCGTACTGGTAGGGCTGGCGGCCGCCGGCATCGTTGGCGCCTGGGGCTGGATCGGCATTGTTCCACTTGCAACCGGCCTGTTCGGAGTTTGCCCGGCCTACGGGCTACTGGGCATCAATACCTGCCCGATGAAGAAGACCTGAGCCAGATCCAACAACGCCGCAAGCGCCGACTGGCCATCACGCCGGTCGGCGCGTCCGCATTCAAGTCCGGCCGGGGGACGCCGATATTCATGGAATACAGTCCGCCGGAGTCCGACCGTGAGCGCCATCGCACAACTCTTTGAACGCATTCCTGACCTGCCCGCCATGCCCAAGGTCATGCAGGATCTGGTGCGTACGATGGAGGACGACAGCGCGGATCTGAGCGATCTGGCTGACTCCGTCAAACACGATCCAACCCTCTCCGCCCGCGTGTTGCGCATGGCCAATTCGGCCTACTACGGCGCCACCCGAAAAATCGGCGCGATTGAAGACGCGGTGACCCGCATCGGCCTCAACGCGTTGCGCACGCTGGTGATTGCCTCCGGCATGACCAACACCTTCAAGGCGGTGCCGGGCGTCAAGCTGCAGCCGTTCTGGCGCCATGCGCTGCTGAGCGCGGCGCTCGCCCGCGCGATCGCGCGCCGCGCGCGAATCGACGTCGAGTTTTCGTACACCGCAGCGCTGATGCACCGCATTGGCGACCTGCTGCTGCACCTCGCCCACCCGGCAGAGGCGCAGGCGCTTGCCGCGGAAATGGCCGACTCAAGCCCGGCCGAGCGCTGCGAGGCGGAACGCGAACGCTTCGGTGCGGACCACTGCGCCGCGGGAGCGGAACTCGCACGCCTGTGGCAGTTCCCGGTCGCGATCCAGAATGCACTGGGCGCCTATGCCTACCCGGTTTCCAAGCAAGCAAGCCCGTTCGCCATTGTCGTTGCGGTATCGAGCGCCTGCGCGCAAGGTCTGATGGAGGGCATGTCCGGCGACGCAATCGCCGAGGCGGTGCCCGCAGAATGGCTGGAGAAACTCGCGCTCGACACTGAACAGCTGAGCACGATCCTCGACGACGGCCCGGCGATGCTTGCCGAGGCTCAGTCCTTCATCTGACGGCCCGTCAGGCAGGCGCCACGGCCGCGCGCAGCGGCCGGAACTGGCGCGTATCCGCGTAGTAATCGGCGTGCGCATTCTCGGCGGCCACGCCAGGAATGCCCAGCAGCGGTATCGCCTGCAAACGCACGCCGCCACCAATGCCGCCCTCGTCGGCAATCTGCGCCGACAGCCACTGATCGAGCGCTTGGCAGCGCTGCGCTACTGGACGCTCGAACCAGTCATGCGGCACGCGCTGCAGCAACGCCTTTCCGCACAGGCCGACAAACGGCGATCGCATTTGGTCGAGCGTCGCATGCCCGAACACCGTGACCTCGATCGCACGCCCCCAGGCGTTGCGGGCATCGAAGAAGAGCTCGCGCCATTCATGGCCGCGCAGCGCCGCCAGCAAGGTCGGATCAGAGGACGAGACGACCACCCCGCATTCATCAAATTGCGTCAGCGCATCGCGTCGCCGCCCACGCGGCGCGTGAGGTCCACGCTGCTGCAGTGCCGCGATGTGCGCCGCATTCAGCGCCGCCTTTGCCTGCGGAAAGCGGCGCCACACCAACGCATTGAAGTAGTCATGCCAATCGTACTCGCGAGTCGGCACACCACCGCTCACGGCGATGCCCGCCTCGTAGCCGAGAGCAGGCGTTTCGCCGACAAGGTGGATTCGCGTACCGTCCTGCAAGCATGGGCGGGGGCCGGGCCGACCCAGCAGATCATCGAGCGCGTCGCGCGACGGCAAGCGGGAGCCACTGGCGAGCAACGCGTCGGTGTAGGGTTCGAACAGTGGCCGCCCGGCAAACGCGGCCGGCCCGAGGCCACTCACTGCGGAGCCGACTGCCCGTCGGCCGGCGTGCCGCTTGCGGCACGGGCGGCAGGATCCGGCACGAAACTCAACACGCCATCTTTGCGCACGAAGGCGCCGAGCAGCTGGCCCGGTGGCGCATCGCCACTGGGCTCCATCTTCGCGACCTCACATTTTTCAGTGCCGATCGCGTACCAGTGCTTGCCCTGCACCGCCACGAACAAGCCATCGCGAATCCCGTACAGCGACATCTTCGGCCCCTCGGTATTGCCGGGCACGATCTCCCAACGGCGCTGGCACGCCGGGAACCGGGCCGCGACGAGCGCCTGCTTCACCTCGTCGCTCCAGATGTAGTTGCGCTCGCGCACCAGCGTTATCGCGTGATTGCGGCCGTCCACCTCATACGCCGCCGCGTTGTTCTCGCAACCCGTGAGCAAGAGCGGCAGGGTCGTCGCAGCGGCAATCAGCAGCAGTGGGTTAAAGCGCATGGCTCGGCTCAGAGAAGTTTCCAGGCAATCGTCTCGCCGGCGCGCAAGGGCACCAGCGGATCACCGTTGAGGTAGTCCAGTTGCGCAGGCACCGTCCACGCCTCCTTGGCCAGCGTCACCGTATCGGTATTGCGGGGCAGACCGTACCAGTCCGGCCCGTTGAAGCTGGCGAAGGCTTCCAGCTTGTCGAGCGCCCCGGCCTGGTCGAAGGCTTCGGCGTACAACTCGATGCCCGCGTTGGCGGTGTAGCACCCGGCGCAGCCGCAGGCCGCCTCCTTGGCCGACTTGGCATGCGGCGCCGAGTCAGTGCCGAGGAAGAACTTGCGTGAGCCAGAGATTGCCGCCGCAACGAGTGCCTGGCGATGCGTCTCGCGTTTGAGCACCGGAAGGCAATAGTGATGCGGCCGAATGCCACCCGCGAAGATGGCATTGCGGTTCATCAGCAGGTGGTGCGCGGTAATCGTGGCGGCGATGTTGTCGCCGGCTTCGCTCACAAATCGCGCGGCATCCGCCGTCGTAATGTGCTCGAAGACCGTGCGAAGACCCGGGAAACGCGCCGTGACCGGCGCAAATACGCGATCAATAAACACGCGCTCGCGATCGAAGACATCCACGTCAGCATGGGTCACCTCCCCGTGTACCAGCAGCGGCAGTCCAACACGCTCCATGCGCTCGAGCACCGGATAGACCTTGTCGATCGCGGTCACCCCCGCGTCCGAGTTGGTCGTGGCGCCAGCCGGATACAGCTTGACGGCATGCACGAAGCCGCTTGCCTTCGCGCGGTCGATCTCGTCTGGCGACGTGTTGTCTGTGAGGTACAACGTCATCAGCGGCTCGAACTTGAGGCCGGCCGGCAGCGCACCGAGGATACGCGCACGGTATTCCGCAGCCAGCGCGACCGTCGTAACCGGCGGACGCAAGTTCGGCATCACGATCGCACGACCGAAACGGCGTGCCGTATCGGGCAGCACGGCCGCCAGCGCAGCGTCATCGCGCAGGTGCAGGTGCCAGTCGTCGGGTCGGGTGATGGTGATCGTTTGCATGCTTGAATCCGGAAAACGGTGAATGCGTCAGTTTACCAGCCGGGCTTGCCGCTCCGGCGTCAGCCGGCGTCCTTGAGCGCGAGCGCGCGCTCGTAAAGCGCGTTCTTGTTGGCGCCGGTCAGCTGGGCTGCAAGCTTTGCGGCCGTCTTCAACGGCAGTTCGTCGAGCAGCAGGCGCAGCGTCCGTTCGGTCTCGGGCGACAGTCCCTCGGCCACAATCGGCGGCGCCACGATCAGCACGAACTCGCCCCGACTGCGGTCGGAATCCGCCGCAAACCAGTCAGCGGCCTCCGCCAGGGGCATGCGCGCGATCTGCTCATGCAGCTTGGTCAGCTCGCGCGCCACCACCAACTCGCGTTGCCCGCCAAACACGGCGGCGAGGTCGGCGACGCACTCCACGACCCGATGCGGCGCTTCGTAAAACACCAGCGCGGCTGGCGTGCTGGCGAGGGCTTCGAGCTCCGCGCGGCGTGCTGTCGCCTTGGGTGGCAGGAAACCGACGAACAGGAAGCGCCCTTCGACCAAGCCGGACGCCGACAGCGCGGTGGTGACTGCACTTGGCCCCGGAACCGGCACAACCGGGAAACCGGCTGCCTGAACCCGCGCCACGACGCGCGCGCCGGGGTCGGAAACGGCCGGGGTGCCCGCGTCCGTCACCAGCGCGATGTGCTGCCCCTGCTCAAGCAGGCCGACGAGCCCATCGGCCGCCGCCTGCTCGTTGTGTTGATGCACCGCGAGCAGGCGCGTGCGAATACCGAAGTGATCGAGTAAGCGGCGGGTGTGACGAGTGTCCTCTGCCGCGATGGCGTCCACCTTGCCAAGCACAGCCAGCGCACGCATCGTTATGTCATATAGATTTCCGAGCGGGGTCGCGACGATGTAGAGCGCCGGCTTCGCAAGCAAAACGCGGTTGGCAGGAGGTAGAGCGTGCGACTGATCCGACGAATCCATGAAGGCTTCTCAAAGGTGCTGGGCGGCGGGCATTCTGCGGCCGGGCCCGAGGCACCGCAAGTTCCGCCGCATCTACGTGATGGCACACTGGCCGAACGACTGGCCGAAACCTGGCTGTCTCGACAAGGTCTCAAGGTGATCGCACGCAATGTGCGCTGCAAGCTGGGCGAGATCGATCTGGTAGCGACCGACGGCGAGATGCTGGTCTTCGTCGAAGTCCGCATGCGCACCGATCCGCGTTTCGGCGGCGCCGCGGCCAGCATCACGCCAGCCAAGCAGGCCAAGCTGGTGCGCGCCGCGGAGTGGTTCCTCGCCAATGGCGGCAAGGCCTGGGCCGGGCGCCCGTGCCGTTTCGATGTTGTATTGCTCGATCGGCTTCACCTTTCACACATCGAATGGATCCGCGGCGCGTTCGACGCGTACTGATCGCCGCCACGCTGTTCGTGGCACTGGCCCCCGCCTTCGCCGCACCGCGCCTGCGAGTGCTGGTGCAGCGAGCACCGCTCGCAGGGTTCACACATTATGAAGCGCCGAGAGTGTGGACGCAGTTGCGCGTTGGGGCACCACTCTCGCTGCAACGCGAGCCCGACAACCCGCACGACCGCCGCGCGATCGCGGTGAGCTGGCAAGGGCAGAAACTCGGCTATCTGCCGCGCGCCGAAAACGACGCGGTATGCGCCGCAATGGATGCCGGCACCGGCATCGAAGCGCGCATCGGCTCACTGACTGACGACGCAGACCCGCGCCGCAGAATTACGATCGAGGTGTTTGTCCTGCCCTGAAGTGCATGGGTTCCGGGCTTGATCCGCGCGTGCCAGAATTGCGACACAAGACCTAGATCGGCTTCAACCCCATCCATTAGACAGAGAGCCCCCCAATGAACCGTCCTATCCGGCAGTACAAGTACTACGACCTGGTGATGGTCGCCTTCGTCACCGTACTGATCTGCTCAAACCTGATCGGCCCCGCCAAGGCCGCGCAACTGAACCTGCCACTGGTGGGCACGCTGACCTTCGGCGCCGGCGTACTGTTCTTCCCGATCAGCTACATCTTTGGCGACATCCTGACCGAGGTGTATGGCTACGCCTACTCACGGCGCGTAATCTGGGCGGGCTTTGCCGGCCTCGCGTTCGCGTCGATCATGGCCTATGTGATCGTGGCGCTGCCACCTGCGCCGAACTGGCCCAACCAGGCGGTGTACGAAACGGCGTTTGGCTCGACCTGGCGGATCTCGATGGCCTCGCTGATCGCTTTTTCCTGCGGCGAATTCGTGAACTCGTTTGTTCTGGCCAAGATGAAGATCCTCACGCAGGGCAAACACCTGTGGAGCCGCACGATCGGCTCAACGATCTTCGGTGAGGCAGTCGACTCCTCGCTCTTCTATCCGCTGGCGTTCTGGAACAGCGGCATCATGCCGAACGAACTGGTTCCCACGTTGATGCTGTCGCAATTCATTACCAAGACCGCTGTCGAAGTGGTGTTCACGCCGCTGACCTACCTCATCGTCAACAAACTCAAGCAACACGAGAACGAAGACTGGTACGACCGGCACACCGACTTCAACCCCTTCAAGCTCGACACCCGCAACTGATCTGCCACGAGCAAAGAAAAGGCCGCGACGTGATCGCGGCCTTTTTCGTTGTGGCGCCTGTGCTCAGTTGGTGTAGCCGAGGTACAGGTAACCGGCCCACTTGCCACCGTTGTAGTCGGCCCAGCCTGCGCCCAGATAGAGCGGCCCCAACAACGTGTCCACCCCAAGGTAGGCCGATCCGGCCGGGATGATCTTGGTGTTGGTGCCGGTGAAGATCTGGTTCCACACCTTGCCTGCTTCAAGCGAGCCCCCGACATAGATGCCAGACCCCAACTGGGGCAGCAGCGAGCTGATCTGCTTGTACGCCATGACGCGCCCGAGCGCCGTGCGCGCGCCGGTCAGCTCGTTCGTCTGCATGCCCGACACCTGCAGGAAACCACCGAGCTGGTAAGGAATCGGGACAGTGGATAGCCTTTGGTCGAGCGACCCGCGCACGCGTGCGGTCGACCGCACGGTGAAGGTGCCAAAGGTGCCGGCCAGATCGCCATCGACTTCCACCAGTTGCGCAAGATCATCCTGGTCCTTGATGTGGCCCGCCGCGTAGTCCGCACGAAGGAAGTAGCCATGGCGCGGCCACTTTGGGTTGTCCAGTTGGTCGATGACAAGCTGGGCGCGGCCGCCATACAAGCGCGTCGCCGCGTTGGTGCTGACGCCGATGCCGCCGGTCAGCACTTCGCCCTCCACATGCTCGGAAAAGGCGGTCAGCCGGAATTCGCCGTAACGCCCCAAGCCGTAACCGCCCCCGACTTCAGCGCCGCGGCGATTGACGCCGATCTCGAACAGACGGTTGCCTTCAGCGTCGAACAGCGGCAGCGAGGAACTGCCCCACCACACGCCGCCCACCACGAAAGTCGGTGAGTGGCCGATTGGCTGATAGATCTCGGATCTCAGCGAGGAGTCGGCGCCAAGGCGGAGGTCGTTGCGCCACTGCGCACCCCACCGGTTCAGCCACGTCATCTGGTAATTGCCGAGAAAACTGATCGTCGCGGTGCGATAGGTGTCGAGCTTGAAGTCGATGCCCATGCGCAAGTAGTTCGGGCCAACGCTGCGTTCCAGCGGTGTAACGGTCGCCACTTGCTGTCCGCCCGCGTCGTGCAGGCGATAGTTGATCGAGTCGAAGTCGCCGGTGTCGTACAGCGAATCGAAGCGCTCAAGCAATTGCTCCTGCGTAGCCGGGGGCGTCTTGCCGGTGATGACCCCTTCCACTCGGTCCGGCGGCACAAAGCGCGTCTGCGCTACCTCCAACCGGTCGTACGGCTTCTGCGATTCGCTTGCCCGCGTGGCGATCCCGGCCAGCCAGGCACGGTAGGCCGAGTCGTCAACGGCGAGCGTCGCCAGCTGCGCCTCAAGCGGCAACGTCGCGGCGCTGCCGCGCTCGATGATGTCCTTCACCGAGGTGAAGCTCGCGGGCGAATAGCCCTCTAGGTCCGGTTCAATCAGCACATCGCCGGGCGCGAGCAGCTTGCGCTGTTCGAGTACGTTGCGCCCGGTCGCGATATTCATCGCCTGGGCGGCGACGTCGACGAAGGTGCGGATCTCGTCAGGTTTGAGCATCGGCGTGCCCACGTCGACCACGATCACGACATCCGCGGCACACGAGCCCGGCGTCTTTTCCTTCAGGTTCTCGATCGGCAGGTTGCGTACGAACATGCCATCGACCAGCAGGCGTCCGTTGTCACTCACCACGTCGAACACACCCGGCACAGCCATGCTCGCGCGCAGCGCGATCGCAAGATCGCCGCCCTTGAACACGCGCATGTCGCCGCGCTCCAGATCGGTAGCCACCGCCTCGAAGGGAATCGGGAGATCGTTGAACGATTCGCGATAGATGTCGCGCGTCATCTCGCGCAGGAACCGGTCTATCAATTGAGACCCGACGACGCTGCGCGGCACTTTCAAGCCGTCTTCGTCGACGCCGAAGGTCATCGCGGCGAGGTTCTGGTAGTCATCCTTCTTGCGCAGGTAGGGCAGATTGCGGCGGTCTGGTGAGCCCGCGATCAGCTTGTCCCAGTCGGCGTCCTCAAGGCGCCGCCGTATCTCCGGCAAGGGCATGCCTGACGCATAGATGCCGCCGATCAGTGCGCCGGCGCTGGTGCCCGCGATGCAGTCGATCGGCACATGCAGACGCTCCAGCTGCTCCAGCACACCGACGTGCGCCAGGCCACGCGCGCCGCCGCCGCCGAGCACGAGCCCGACTCGTGGGCGTTTGGCGGGCGCCGCCGCCACCTTGCTGGTGGCCTCCGCCTTCGGCAGGGCTTTTGGTGCAGATTTGGGCGCGGACTGCGCAGTGGGGGCGCAGATCACCGCAAGCGCGGTGCACAGGGTCGGAATCAGGCGTTTCATGGGGGATTCGGCGGCGACAGGGTCTTCGCCGCTTATACCACAGCCCGATCAGGCGCCGATTGCGCCCGTTTGGCTCAGCGCCTTGGCGGCAGGACGGACAGGTGCATCGACTCCAGCCATGAACCACCCGGGGCGATCTCGCGCCAGCCAGCACTATGGCGCGCGGCGGACGGCAGATTGACGGCATTCGTGACATGGCTGACCGGCTCGACACACACCAGTGGCGCCGATTCAGGCGAATACACAACCAAGTGGTCCAACCCCGGTGTCGCCGTCAGCGAAATCGAATAGTCGGCGTAGTCCAGCCGCGCACGACGGTTCCAACCCGAAAATCCGTCATCCAGCCCGGTACTGAGAACCTTTGTTCCGTCGAGCGGGAAGCGGCCCAGCGCGCGTTCAAAGCCATGCGGAATACGGTCGCCGTTGACGAGCCAGTGGTTTCGCACACGGGCTCGCAGCCGGGTGCCCGCCGGGCGCGGGAAGTACGGGTGGAAGCCCATGCCGCAGGGCATCGGCGCATTGCTTCGGTTGGTGACCAGCATTGAGACGGTGAGGCCGCCCGGGTCCAGCGTGATCGTCTGCTCGGCGGAAAAAGCCCAAGGCCACTCGCCCGCCGCCACATCGAGTCGCAGCGTTACGGCGCGTTCACTTTCGGCGTCGACGTCCCATGGGCGCACCCAGCCGATACCGTGGATCGCATGCGGTGCGCCAAGCGGATGTGGCGCCATCCGCACTTCGTTCCCGTTGTGACGAAAGTGCCCCTGGGCGATGCGGTTCGAAAAGGGCACCAGCGGGTAGCAACCGGCATTGCGGATCGCTTGCTCGCGCGGCAGGTCCAGCGGAACGGGCACCAGCACATCACGCAGGGCACCATCGAACTCGGCGCGGCACGAAAACAGACGGCCGCCCCACTCGGGTGAGACCTGCGCCGTCCATCCATTGGCCTGCAGCGTGACAAGCTCTTCTTGCGACATCAACAACCTCTTGTTCTTTTTTAGTTCGCCAATCGTACCAAATGCTGCGCCGCACCGTGTCTGGGGGATTCCGTGCCGCGCAAACCTTCTTCAGCGCACGCCGGCCTCGCGCTGCATCCAGGCGTCAAGCGCCTGCCGGCTTTGCCGTCGGATCGCTCGCTGCATCGGCGGCGACCAGCCCATCAAGGCGCCCGCCGGGCCAAGCGCCATCGCAGCCCAACGCCACAGGTTGAACTGGTCCTCGTGGCGGACGATCTTGCCGTCACGGAAGCGGAAGCTCGCGTCGATCCGGTTGACGACCTTCCTCCCGGTCTTGCTGAAGGTGTAGCTCGCATCCCAGTGGGCGGCACCACTCGCATCGTCGGCGCGCACCTGGCTCAGTACGACCTCCAGATCCGCGGCGCGCGCGGTGAGCATTCGCCACATCGCGCCGACCTCGCTGGCATTCAGCACACCGAAAGCCGGATCGCTGAACTGGCCATCCGGCGCATAGCAGGCCGCCATCGCGGCGCCATCCTTACGCGCCAAGGCGCCGTAGAAGTCATGGATCAACTGTGCGTTTGGATGCATGCGCTGTCCTTGTTTGGTGTCATTGCGCTCAGGCCTTCAGGTACTCGCTGCGACCGCCATGCCAGCGATCGAGTATCGCCGCCGCTGCGGCCGGCTGGCGTGCAAGCAGTTCTTCCGCGGCGGAACGGGCCGCCTCAACCAGATCGACATCCATTTCCAGATCCGCATAACGCAGCAGTGCGCTGCCGCTTTGCCGCGCCCCGATGAATTCGCCGGGGCCGCGCAGCCGCAGGTCCTCCTGCGCGATGACAAATCCATCCGTATTCTCGTAAATGACCTTCAGCCGCGCTCGGCCCGTCTGTGACAACGGCTGGCTGTAGATCAGGATACAAGCAGAGGCTGCCGCGCCGCGCCCGACCCGGCCACGCAACTGGTGCAATTGAGCAAGGCCGAACCGTTCGGCGTGCTCGATCACCATCAGGCTTGCGTTCGGCACGTCTACGCCGACCTCGATCACCGTGGTTGCCACCAGCACCTGAACCTCATTGCGGATGAAGCCGTCCATCACGGCGGCTTTCTCGTCCGCCTTCAGGCGCCCATGCACCAGACCGACTCGCAACTCCGGTAGCTCAGCGGTCAGGCGTTCACAGGTTTCCACCGCCGTCTGCAACTGAAGCGCCTCGCGGTCGCGCCCCTTGCCACCCCGTACAGCCCCACCGTCTGCAGCACCCTCGGTTTCCTCGATCAACGGGCACACCCAGTAGGCCTGCCGCCCCTCGCGGCAGGCGTCGCGGACGCGTGCAACAACGTCGTCGCGCCGCGCATCGGCCACCAGCTTGGTGACGATCGGCGTGCGACCGGGAGGCAACTCGTCGAGAACCGATACATCGAGATCCGCGTAGAAGCTCATCGCTAGCGTGCGCGGGATCGGCGTCGCGCTCATCATCAGCATGTGCGGCAAGGGCGCGTCGGAGCCCTCGTACTTCTCACGCAGCGCGAGCCGCTGGCGCACACCGAAGCGGTGTTGCTCATCGACCACCGCCAGCCCGAGCTTCGGAAACGCGACCGGGTCTTCGATCAGCGCATGGGTGCCGACAGCCAACAGGGCTTCGCCCGATGCCAGCATCGCCAAAGCCGCCTCGCGTGCCTTCTTCTTCTGGCTGCCGGCGAGCCACGCCACCTTGATGCCGAGCGGCGTCAGCCACGCAGCGAGCTTGCGGAAGTGCTGTTCAGCGAGGATCTCGGTCGGCGCCATCAGTGCTGCTTGCCAACCCGCCTCGGCCGCCTGCAGCATGGCGAGCGCGGCGACGATGGTCTTGCCGGAGCCAACGTCGCCTTGCAGCAGGCGCTGCATCGGATGTGGCGTCGCCAGATCGCGCGCAATCTCGTCCACCGCGCGTTGCTGAGCGCCGGTCAGTGCAAACGGCAGGCTCGCGACCAAAGGGCCGCTGAGTGCCCCACTGCCTTGCAACACCGGCGCACGGCGCGCACGCCGTGCGGCATACGCTTTACGTAACGAGAGCTGTTGCGCAAGCAGCTCCTCGAACTTGATGCGGCGCCAAGCCGGGTGCGTGCGGTCTTCCAGCGCGGCGATCGACATGCCGGGCTGCGGATGATGCAACGCGCGCACCGAACGCTCGAACTCCGGCAAGCGCAGGGATTTGCGTAACCCCTCGGGCAGCAGATCGGCGAGCGACACCTGCTTCATCGCGCGATCGATCAGCTTGCGCAGCGCGCTCTGTGCAAGGCCTGCAGTTGTCGGATAAACGGGGGTCAGCGCCGCGGGCAGCGCTTCGCCCTCCCGTACCGTCTTCACCCGGGGATGCACCATCTCATCGCCGAAGAAGCCGCCGCGGATTTCACCAAACACCCGCACGCGCGTTCCCTCGGCCAACTGCTTCTGCTGGCTGGGGTAGAAGTTCAGGAAGCGCAGCGTCAGTTCGCCGGTTTCATCGGCGATCCGCGCGACCAACTGGCGGCGCGGGCGGAAGCTGATTTCGCAGCTCAGCACCACACCTTCCACCTGCACGCTGACGCCCAGCGGCGCACCGGCGATCGGCGACACCTGTGTCTCGTCTTCATAGCGAAGCGGCAGGTGCAGTACCAGGTCGGCCTCGCGAAAGAGGCCTAGTTTGTTCAGCCGGCTCGCAAGCGGTTTGGGCAGGGCACCAAAACCGTCGGACGTCGACGAAAGAGCTTGAACCTTGGGCATCGCGCGATTCTAGACCGACCCAATGCGATATTTGCCCCAGAACCAATCGCGCCGTTGCGCGAAATAGTGCCTGGCATCACCCGATATAGCGGGCAAACTCAACCGCTTTGATTCAGCGATTGCGGCCTGTGATCACCTGGCCGCCATGACTGCGGCGAAGGAGCAAGGCTGGTGGCTCGTGGCAAAGAAGTCGACAACAATTTCGATCTACTTCGGCATGTCGCGGCAACGCTGGTGCTTTGGTTCCATGCGTTTTCGCTCTCAGCCGGCCACAATGACCCTCTGGCCGGCACACCGTTCGACGGCGCTCTCGGCGTTAACATCTTCTTCGCCATCAGTGGCTTCCTGATTACCGAGAGCTGGATACGACGCAGCAACGCGCTCGCATTTGCCGAAGCCCGAATGCTGCGCATCATGCCGGCGCTGCTCGCCTCGGTCGGCCTCTGCGCCTTCGTGATCGGCCCTGCGCTAAGCCACGCCTCCCTTACCGAATACCTGTTCGATTGGCATCTGCGCTGGTTCGTACTGGGCAACGCATCCCTCTTATGGATGGAGGAGGAACTTCCCCAACTGTTCCTCACAAACCCGCACCCGGCTATCGTCAACGGATCGTTATGGACGCTACCCAAGGAAGCGACCATGTATGGTTTGGTGCTTGGGATCGGCCTGCTATGCAGAAGCAAGCTGCTTTCGCGTGCATTCATTCCGTTGCTTTGTGTGGCGTTCGCAATTGCGTCGTGGCGCTTCATCCAGCTCGAGCAGAGCGAGCATGCACTTTCGCTGGCTCGCGTCTCACGCTATTTCATTGCTGGCGCGATTATCGGATCGCTGTCAGACAGCGCGCGGGGGCCAGCGATCGTCGCAGCCTGCCTTTTGGCGTCACTAGTCGCCGCTCCCCTACCCAAAGCGATTCAGGCGATCGCCATTCCCATTGCTCTGGCCTCCGCTGTGCTGGCGTGCGCACGCATACGCCTGCCGACGGCAGTTGGCGGTCGGTGGCCGGTTGACTTGTCTTACGGGCTCTACATTTACGGTTACCCGCTGCAGCAAGTGCTCTTCCAGTTTTGGCCGCAGCTGGATGGCTATCACATGTTCGCCATTTCGCTCCCGCTGACCGGTCTGGTAGCCATAGCGTCGTGGCACTTCGTGGAAAAGCCGGCGCTGGCAAAGAAGGGACAGTTTGCTGCTTGGCTGCGTCCGCGTGTCGCGGTCTGAAACATCCGCGCGGACTAGCGGACAACGGCTGCAGCCGGCTAGAGCTCCCGTACCTTGAAGGTATCGCAAGCCGCGATTTCGCCCTGCTCCAGTCCGCGCGAGAACCAGCGTACGCGCTGTTCGGACGAGCCGTGCGTGAAGCTTTCCGGCACCACCACGCCGCGCGCTTGCTTCTGCAGCGTGTCGTCGCCGATTGCGGTGGCGGCGGTGAGCGCTTCCTCAACGTCGCCGGGTTCGAGCGTGAGGTTGCCCGATGCAACCGCTTGTTTCGCCCACAGACCAGCAAAGCAATCAGCCTGAAGCTCCAGCCGCACCGATAGCGCGTTCTTCTGCGCTGCACTGCGCCCCTGCTGGGCTTGCCGCATCTTGTCCGATATGCCCAGCACATGCTGCACATGGTGGCCAACCTCATGCGCGATCACATAGGCCTGCGCGAAGTCGCCCGGCGCCTTGAAACGCCGCGATAGCTCGTCGTAGAAAGCCAAGTCAATGTAGACCTTCGAATCGCCGGGGCAGTAGAACGGCCCCATCGCGGCTTCGCCGGTGCCGCACGCGGTGGGCGTTTGGCCGCGGAACAGCACCAGCTTGGGTTTCGGATATTCGGCGCCGCCGGCCTGAAAGATACGGCTCCAGGTTTTCTCGGTGTCGTGCAGCACCACGCTGACCAACTTGCGGGCCTGCGCTTCGCTGGCAGATTCCTGCACCGGCCCGGCATGTCGCTGCTGCTGCGGCGCCGGGGTATTGGAGGCGAGGTTCAGCACGACCGAAGGGTCGATACCGAAGTACCACGCGGCAATCGCGAGCACGATCGTGCCAACGCCGATCGAGCGACCGCCGATCGGCAATCCGCCGCCCCCGCCGCCACGGCGGTCTTCGATGTTGTCACTGCCAGTGTCGTCTTCGAAGCGCATGGCGGCCCCCTCAAAACAAGAAGGCCCGCGCAACGCGGGCCCGGTTCGTTGCGTCCAGCCTCAAGCGCCGAGCACGAGAATCGCGTCGGCTTCAACCAGCGATCCGCGCGGCAATTCCTTCACCCCCACCGCGGCGCGGGCGGGATAGGGCTCGGTGAAGTAGCGCGACATCACGGCATTGACGGTCGCGAAGTTCGACAGGTCCGTCAGGTAGATCGTCAGCTTGACTGCATCGGCGAGCGAACCGCCTGCCGCCTCGGCAACCGCCTTGAGGTTTTCGAACATCTGCACCGTCTGCGCCTCGAAGCCGCCTTCCACCAGCGTCATCGTCACCGGATCGAGCGGGATCTGGCCGGAGAGATAAACCGTGTTGCCGGCCTTCACCGCCTGCGAGTAGGTGCCGATCGCCGCAGGCGCCTTGGTGGTCGAGATGATTTCCTTGCTCACAGCAAACTCCTGGATTGGGTTGAGCGACTCAGTCCGCCGAACGCAGCGTGATGTCGCAACCAATGTTGGCGATCGTCTTCTGCAGCCCCATCTGCGAACCGAGGTTGATCACCAGCGGCGCAGTCAGGATCGCACGCAGCGGGCTTGCAGCGTTGTCCGGATCGTCGCGGCGCAGGATCACCATTACCGCTGCGTCTTCGGCGCGCTGCAGGCCAATCGCGGCCAGCTCGGCATCGCTGAGGCTGAATTCATAATGCAGCCCGAATTGATCCGGCGATGCGATCGAAAAGGCCACATCCGGCTGCTCCACCGACTGCAGGTAGAACACGCGGGGCTGGGCCGCATCGGGGTGCAGCAGCGCAAACCGGCGGCATTCCTCGAAGCCCGGGAGGCCCGCCGGGAAAGTGATCAATTTGTCGTCGGCCACTTCAATGCGGCCGAACTTCGGGCTGTCGATCTGCATGCTTCCCCTCTCCTTGTCCGGCCAATTCCGGCCGTCTTGTGTCATTCGTTATGGCTGCTTCACCGTTACCAGTTGCCCGCGCGTGAGCCCAAGCGCCTTGAGTTTGCTCTGCGCCTGCTCGGCGTCCTGGCGGGTACGGAACGGGCCCACGACGACGCGCGTTTCCAGCTGCGCGGGAATGCCCGCCAGTTCGAGCCGGGCACGCAGGTCTTCGGCGTTCTTCGGAGTGGAGAATACGCCAGCCTGCAGTGCAAATGCGCGGCCGGGCGGTGGTTTCACGCCGGCGGGGGCAGGTTCGGTCTGCACGACCAGGCGCGGCGTCGGCGCCGGGGTGGTCGCTTCTGCCTGCAGGTGCACACGGCCACCCGAGCTTTCCGCCGCAGCGCTTGCCGGCTTGCGCGAGGGGTGTGGCAGCACCGGCTCCGGCGCGGGCTCGGGGGCTGCAACGCCACGGGTTTCTTCTGCAACATCGGCCGACGCGGGTTCGCTCTGCGTGGGCGTTTCAACCACCGCTGCCGGCACTGGCGCCGAGGCTTCGACCATGACCGCTGATTGCGCAACCGGCGCAGCGTCACCACTGGCCGCGCGGATCTGCGCCGGCGTCGGCACCACGGCCGCCTTCGGCTCAACGGTAGGCGCAGGCTCCTGAGCGGTCCGTTCCCAAACCAGGAGGCCAACCAGCAGCGCCCCGACCACGGCAGCAGCAACCCCGCCGCGCATCAGCAACTGGCGTCGCTCGTCGTTCTCCGGTGGGGCGGCGGGGCGGGCTGGGGCCATGCGTCTACTCCTGTGTTCGAGCGCCGCGCGCCAGCGCGGCAACAAGTTCGGCTTCCGAAATCGAAATACCGCAGCGTTCGGCGATCGCATCGGTTTCGAGGCCGCGCTGTGCCAGCACAACCGCCTCGCCATACTGCGGCGACACGCTGCGCGCATTACGCAGGGCCGCAATCTCGGCGCTCAGCGTCTCGCGCAGGCTCGCGACTTCTTCGCGCAGCTCGGTGTTAGAGGCTTCAAGAGCTTCAATCTGGAAACGCAGGCGCGCGAGCTCGACCAGTGCGTCGAAGGCCTCACGTTCGGTGCGTGAATGCGCCGGATCAGCCTGGGTCAGCGATTCCGGTGCGATTGGCGTCGTCGGTGGCGTCGGCGCAATATCCTCGACGGTATCGAGGATCGTTTCGTATTCCGGCTCGATCGGCGCTGCCGGTCGTTGCGGGCGCGATACGCGGAACAGGCGCATGACGACATAGGCGAGATAGAGGCACAACAGCACCACTACGCCCAGAATGACTTCACGCACACCCAAGATCGCTCTCCAATGAACCGCTGCACGGCAACGGGGTGAATCCTACGCCGTGGCGGCGATCACCGCCTGCGATAATACTGGCCCCGCCCCGCTCGCCACAACGACGACCATGGAACAACTCTCCATCCTGTTCATCGCCAAGAAGCTGATCGGCATTTTCCTGCTGCCGCCGATGCTTCCGCTGGTGATCATCGCGGGCGGCCTGCTGTGCCAGATCTGGCGGCCGCGCGCCGGCCGCTGGATCGCGTGGGCAGGGCTCGGCGTCGGCCTGCTCGTGTGCTGGCCCGACAGCGTCGCGTGGTTGCTGCGCGGCCTTGAGCGCGACCCGCCCATCGCGGCAGCGCAGCTCAAGCAGGCGCAGGCGATCGTGATCCTCGCGGGCGGCCGGCGCAGCAACGCACCCGAGTTGGGTGGCGAAACCGTCAATCGCATCACGCTGGAACGGGTGCGCTACGGCGCGCGCCTGGCACGCCAGACCGGCCTTCCGGTGTTGGTCAGCGGGGGATCTCCAACCAGCGGCACCTCTGAGGCGGAGCTGATGCGCCGCACCCTGAAAGAGGATTTCGGCATCGCGGCGCGTTGGGTCGAAGGTGCATCGCTCGACACGCACGAGAATGCCGTCTTCAGCGCAAAACTACTGCAGCCGAAGGGCTACACCCGAGTCGCGTTGGTCACGCACGCGGCGCACATGCCACGTTCGGTCGGCGAATTCGAGCGTGCCGGCTTCACCGTGTATCCAGCCCCCACTGCATACCTCGGCTCGCACGGCGGCGAGGCGCAAGCCTTGCCCGCGCTGCCGAGTGCAAGCAGCGCCTATGGCGGCTTTTACGCCTTGCACGAATGGGTCGGGCTCATCGCATTGCGCCTGCGTGGCCAATAGCGCTTGACTTAGAGCGCGCTCGAAGTTCGATGCTCGTGGCCATGGAGAAACCGATGGACGGCTTCCTGTCGATCGCGCAGATGGCGCAGCACTTCGGTGTCAGCGCACACACGCTGCGTTACTACGAGCGCGCCGGTCTGCTGGCACCGGTGCACCGCGATGCCGGCGGGCGCCGGCAATATGCGCAGCGCGACGTTGCCTGGCTGGCCTTCCTGATGCGCCTTCGCGCGATGGGCGTGCCGATCCGCGATATGCGCCGCTATGCACAGCTGCGCGCCGCCGGGAATGCCACGCTCGTCGAACGCCTGGACTTGCTCAGTGAGCACCGCGACGCAGTGGCCGCACGCCTTGCAAGCCTGCAAGACAATCTCGCTGCGCTCGACAACAAGCTCGCGTGGTACCGCGACGCCATTGCCCAATCGGTCTCTCCGCCATCCACTTCACCCGGAGCAGACGATGAACAGCGAACGTTACACGCAAGGCTGGAAGACCCTTCAACAGATTGACGGCGAGGCCGGCGAGCGCGTGGTCGACAGCCTGCGCGACATCGCACCCGACTTCGCACGCTACCTGATCGAATTTCCCTTCGGCGACATCTACCGGCGCGAACAACTCGGGCTGCGCGAGCGCGAGATCGCGACCATCGCCGCGCTTACCGCGCTGGGCAACGCCACCCCGCAGCTGAAGGTGCACCTGCACGCCTCACTCAACGTTGGCCTGACTGCAGACGAGATCGTCGAAGTGCTGATGCAGATGGCGGTGTATGCCGGCTTCCCGGCCGCGCTCAACGGGCTCTTCGCAGCACGCGAGGTGTTTGCCGAACGCGGCATCCAGCCAACGTGCGCGGCCGCCTGATTAGGCCTTGCCGAGACGCTGCGCGAGCTGCTCGCTCAGCATTGCGGTGATGCCGTAGATCGTCAGCTGCGGATTCGCGCCAAGCGAGGTCGGCAGAATGGAACCGTCGTGCACCGACAGATTCTCAAGCTGGTGATGCACGCCGTCTGGCCGCACCACGCCGCCCTTCTCGTCCGGCGCCATCGCCGCACCGCCCATCACATGCGCACTGACAACCTTGGTGCGCCGAGTGGCGAGCTTCAGCGCATCGATCTGCGCGTGAGCGTCGGATGCGCGCGTTGTCGCAGTCGCATCGAGGTGAATCGGCAGTACGGTTTTCGCACCAACGGCGTACTGCAAGTCAGCCATTGCATGGAAGGCCTTGCGCGCGCCCGCCCAGATGTAGTCGGTGAGCGGGTAGTCGAGCTGCGGGTCGCCATGGCCATCAAGCACCACACGGCCACCCTGGCTCTGCTCGTGGAAGCCGTCGCGCAGCAGCGCGATCGCCACATACCAGTGATTCATCTGGCGCATGTAGTGGCGGTGCGCGGCACCAAAGTCCGACATCACGACCGACGCGATCAGCGGGTGGATCGGCGGCACTTCGAGCTTGAAGCCCATGCTGCCATCCTTCGGCCACAGGTACTCATCGATGTAGATCGACTGCGGCGCGCCGGTGAAGGCATCGACCGGCTCGGGCATCAGCGCGGCCGACAGCACCACCGGATGCAGGAACGTGCGCGCGCCCGTGTGGCGATGCGGATCCGGCGCGTTGGAACGCAGCAGCAGCGCTGGCGTACCGATTGCGCCACCGGCCAGCACGAAATGTTTGGCCTGCAGCCGCACGGTGTACTCGCGCCGGACCTGCCCTTGCGTGCTGATTGGATGTGCCAGCAGCGCCGTGACACGGCCATTGGCGTGCTCCAGTCGCTCAGCCCGCATATGCGAAAGCAAGCGCGCACCGTGCTCCATCGCCGCAGGGATCGTCGTGACCAGCATCGACTGCTTGGCGTTGGTCGGGCAACCCATGCCGCAATAGCCCAGGTTCCAGCAGCCCTTGACGTTGCGGTGGATCGTCACCGGTTCGATCGCGAGCTTGTAGGCGCCGTCCCGCAGCAAGGCGTTGTGGCGGTTCGGTTGCGTCGGCCAGCTGGCGATCGACAAACGTTCCTCGCGGCGCTCAAACCACGGCGCCAGGGCCTCCGGCGTGAACGCCGCGAGTCCATGCTGCTCGCGCCAATGCTTGAGGGTGTTGTCCGGCGTACGGATGCTGGTCGTCCAGTTGACGACGGTCGAACCCCCGACCGTGCGCCCCTGCAGGATGCCGACACCGTGATCCATCGTTTTGCGGCCGGCCGACTCCTGATACAGCGCCGGATATGACAAGCGCTCTTCGAGCTGGAAGTCACGCGAGGTCTTGAGTCCGCCCTCTTCCAGCAGGATCACCGACAGCCCGGCTTGCGCGAGCCGTTCTGCCGTGGTGCCGCCACCCGCGCCGGTGCCGACGATGACGACATCGGCCTCCAGCGTGAGGTCCTTGTCGAGCGCTGCGCCGTCGATATGCCGGTCGCGCCACTTGCCAGCAAAAGCATCGCCGATCGGATCGGGCAACTGGTTGTGCTGCGCGTTGTGCTGGGGCGTGCTCATGGATTCAGCTTCAGTGAGGGCGGGCCGCTGTAGCCGCAGTCCGCGAAGTGTTCGGGGTTGCCGTACCAGACGCCGAACGTGAGGTCGTGCAGCCCGCCGTAGGCCTGCTGCATCAGTGCGAGCGAATGATCACGCCAGCGCGTGATGATGCCGGCGGCACGTTGCGGATCGACCTGCGCCCAGCCCGCCATTGAGCCGGCCGCAAGCACGCGGCCCGCCTGGCGACCAAGCAAGCCGAACAGCTTGCGCATGTCGTCGCGCACCCGCGGCGGCATGCCCATCAGGGCGGTATCGATACCCCGCAGCAGCGTCAGTGTTTCGGCCGTCGCCTTCCCGGCATCCACTGGCCAAGCACCGGCCAGCATCGCAGGCGCCAGCGCCGCGAGGATCGCGCGGTCTTGCGCAGTCAGAAAACCGTAGCGGTAAGCATCGTCTTCCAGCGCGGCACTATCGGGCCACGCGCCCGCAACACCCAGCGCGGTGGCGATGCCGGCGCTGAGCCCTAGAAACAGGAAACGACGTCGTGATGCGTTGATGCTCATGGTGCGAAGGCCTAGTCCCATCCTTGCGTTTCTACCGGTCCAAGCACGATCACTCTTGTGATTGGACGCCAGCGGCCCCGACGGAATTCCACAAGCGCGGTGCCGCAACTGACTCAGCGCAACATCAGCTTGATCAGTTTTTCCGCCAGCGGTTTGCCGAAGGGGGGGTGCAGGATCGCCGAACCGTTGAGCGCAGCCTGCCGGAACACCGCGCGCTGCTGCGAGAAGGTCTTGAAGCCCTCCGGCCCGTGATAGCGCCCCATGCCGGACGGGCCGACACCGCCGAAGGGGATGTCGTCCTGTGCGATATGGAGGATGCAGTCGTTCACCGTGACGCCACCGGAGGCCGTGCGATCGAGCAAGGACTCGACGCGACCGCGCTGGTCGTCGAACACATACAGCGCCAGCGGGCGATCACGCTCGTTGACGTAGGCGATCGCGTCATCCAGCGAGTCATAAGGGATCACCGGCAGGATCGGCCCGAAGATCTCTTCCTGCATCACCCGCATGTCGGGCGTGCCGTCGAGCAACACCACCGGCGCCATCTTGCGGCCGCTGATCGCACCGTCGGGCAGCAGCGCTTCGATCCGCGCCCCCATGCTGCGCGCCTCGTCGAGCAGCGCCAGCAAGCGGGTGTAATGACGCTCATGCGCAACGCTCGCGTAGTCTGGCGACGCGGCATCGCCGTAGAGCTTTTGCGCGAACGCCCGCATGGCTGCGACAAATGCTTCTTCCTGCCCGCGTGGCAGCAGCACATAGTCCGGTGCGATGCAGGTCTGGCCGCCGTTCATGATCTTGCCAAAGCCGATGCGTTGGGCTGCGGTCTTGATGTCAAACCCCGGCGCCACAATGGCCGGCGACTTGCCACCAAGCTCCAGCGTGACCGGCGTGAGGTTCTTCGCTGCGGCAGCCATCACGATGCGGCCGACCGGTGTTGAGCCGGTAAACAGCAAGTGATCAAACGGCAAGGACGAAAACTCGGCCGCGACATCGGCGCCGCCCAGCACCACGCTGACCAGATTCGGCGGAAAGGCCTCGCCGATCAGGCGTGCGAACAGCGCACCGAAGTTCGGCCCGAATTCGCTCATCTTGATCAGCACGCGATTGCCCGCCGCCAAAGCGCCAACGAGCGGGCCAATCGCAAGGTAGAGCGGATAGTTCCACGGCACGATCACGCCCACCACGCCGAGCGGCTGATAGCGCACCTCGGAACGGCCCGGCAGGAACCACAGCCCGGTGTGCCGCCGCGAGGGCTTCATCCAGCCCGCCAGCTTGGCCCGCGCGTAGCGGATCGCTTCGAGGCTCGGGAAGATCTCGATCAGGCGGGTCTCGGTGTGGGAGCGGTGGCCGAAATCAGCGCAGATCGCCTCGCAGATGGCCTGCTGATTGTTCTTCAGAAGCAGCGCGAGGCGGTCCAGATTCGCGCGGCGCGCTGCGGCATCCGGCATCGGCTCGCGCGCAAACGCGCTGCGTTGCGCTGCAAACGCAGCAGCCAAGCCGGTTTGCGGCAGATCGGTGAGATTCATGCTTGTCTCCTCGGCGGCTCTGTAGTGGATCAAGTCCGGCCGCTCGTATCAGTACGGTACGGTATGGGGCGACAAAACGGAAGCGCCAAAGGAACGCTTAGGGATCACAGCCTAATCCGCGCGGGAAGATTTGCTCACCGTTCGTCGTTTGTGCGCCTCGGGGCCATCGGCTAGACTCGATGCGTTTTCTTGCCACGGCGGCCAACCGCTGCGAGGGATGTGCGCCGAGTGCGCCCCCCTTCGCACCACCAAGACTTGCGCGAGCCCCGCTCGACGCGCCGCCCCGAATCTGCTGGAGGAATCCTTCTCGTGTTCACCACCCGCTCGCGCGCCGTCGCGCTCGCCACGCTGACTTCGCTCGCCCTCCTCGCCGGTTGCGGCGGCAGCAGCAACGACAACAAACCGGATGCGCCGACCAACCTCAAGGTCATCCCCGGCGATGGTCAGGTCACGATCACTTGGGACGATCAGAGCACCACGTCCGATCTGCGTTACTGGTTGTTCAAAGCACAGGCAGAGAACGCCACGCGCGACGACTACCGCAAGTACCCCGAAGCGGCGATCATCGCGCCGGTCACCTCGCCATACATTCTGAGCGGCCTGACTAACGACAAACCCTACTCGTTCTTCATGAACGCAACGCATGGCAACGGCCCTGCCGGCGGCGAGACGCCGACCGTCGGGAACGTCATTCCGCGCCAATCAGGTTCGGTCTGGACGACCAATGTTGCCGCGGGTGCCGGCGATTTGAACCACGTTTCCTTGGCCTACGGTCGCTTCCTTGCTGTTGGCGACAGCGGCGCCGTGCAAGTGGGCTCCGTGGCATGGGATACCGGCTCGCCAGTGCTCAAGTGGACAAAGGCCAGCACTGTACTTCCGTCGGTTTCGCTTTACGCTGCCGCTTACAACAGTACGACACCACGGACAGTACTCGTTGGCGACCTCGACGGTGACGGGAAGGCCGTCATCTGGACGAGCGATGGCTCGTCCACGAACTACCTCGATCAGTGGGTGACTCGCACCTCAAACACGACATCTGCCCTTCACGGTGTCGCCCTCGGCAGTGTCGGTTTCGTCGCCGTGGGCGACAGCGGCGCGATTTCGATCAGCGCAGATGGTGTAACGTGGACGGCGTATCGGTTGACAGTCGACACCGCCGCCAACACCGCCAACAACGCCACCGACCGATACACCGCGTCGTCGTCGGCAGCGGCGGACGCAACCATCAACCTCAAGTCCATCAGCGTGCTCAACGGCACGTATTACGCGGTTGGCGACAATGGATGGATCATCACCAGCTCCGACGGTATCAGCTGGCGCAAACACGCCATCAGCTCCAGCACCCCAGCGAACCTGACATCCGTCACGTACGGCTACTACAACGAGGCGATCTATCTCGCTGTTGGCAGCGGTGGCAAGGTCTATCGAAATACCGATCCGAGCACGAAACCGTGGGAGGAGATTCCCGTTCCTGGCATGGGCGACATGAAGGCCGTGGCGCGCGGTTCGCGTTTCATGGCGGTCGGCACAGGTGGTCAGGCTTGGGTGAGTAGCGATGCCAGAGCATGGGTCGCCACCAGCACCGGAGCGAATGAGAACAGTGTGATGTGGTACAGCGGCGGCTACATCGCTGTGGGTGAAGGCGGCAACGTGGTGACGTCATACTGATCCGTAGCGCTTGAAAGAAAACGGCCCGCCAAAGCGGGCCGTTTCTTATTGAGCAGGCCGACAACGATCCGCCGGCTTGCGCCCCCCGTAGCGACTATACGGCTTCGAACAGCCCCGCCGCACCCATGCCTGTGCCGATACACATCGTCACCATACCGAGCTTGGCGTCGCCGCGCTTCATCGCCGACATCAGCGTCGCGACGCGGATCGCGCCGGTGGCGCCGAGCGGGTGGCCCAGCGCGATGGCGCCGCCAAGCGGATTCACCTTGGTCGGGTCGATGCCCAGATCGCGGATCACCGCCAAGGCCTGCGCGGCGAAGGCTTCGTTGAGCTCCCACCAGTCGACGTCGCCCTGCGCCACACCGGCGCGCTTGAGCACCTTCGGGATCGCGGCGATCGGGCCGATGCCCATGATCTCCGGCGGTACGCCGGCGACCGAGAAGCCACGGAAGCGCGCGATCGGCTTGGCACCGGTGCGCTTCACGGCGGCTTCGGACATCAACAGAACCGCGCCGGCGCCATCCGACATCTGCGAGCTGTTGCCCGCGGTGACCGAGCCACGCGCGGCAAACACGGTCTTGAGCTTGGCGAGGCCCTCGATCGAGGAATCCGGGCGTGGACCTTCGTCGTTCTCGAACAGGCGCTCGACGACCTTTATCGCACCGCTCTTGAAGTCCGGCAGTTGTTCGCGCACGAGGTAAGGCGTGATCTCGTCCTTGAACTTGCCGGCCGCGATCGCGGCACAGGCCTTCTGGTGCGAGGCCATCGCGAAGGCATCCTGATCTTCACGCGACACGCCGTACTTCTGCGCAACCTTCTCGGCGGTAAGGCCCATGCCGAAGGCGATGGCGCGGTTCTCATCGGTGCTGGCGAAAGCCACCGGGTTGATCGACACCTTGTTGCCCATCATGGTCGGCATGATGGTCATCGACTCGGTGCCGGCACCGATGGCGATGTCGCATTCGCCGATCATGATCTTCATCGCCGCATCCGCCACGGCATTGACGCCGGACGAGCAGAAGCGGTTGATGGTGATGGCGGGCACGGTGTTCGGGAAGCCTGCGAGCAGCGTGCCGATACGGGCCACGTTCATACCCTGCTCGGCCTCCGGCATCGCGCAGCCGACCACCACGTCGCCGATCTCGTTGAGATCGAAGGCAGGGACCTGCTTCACGACGGCGGACAGTACATGGGCCAGCATGTCGTCGGGGCGCACGTTCTTGAAAGCGCCGCGGCGCTTGGCCACCGGCGTGCGCGTGGCGGCCACGATGTAAACGTCCTGAATCTGACGGGTCATTTCAAATCTCCTTCGCGCGCTCAGTTGCGCAGCGGCTTGCCGGTTTCGAGCATGTGCGCGATGCGCTGCTGGGTCTTCTCGGTCTTGAGCAGGTCGACGAACTGGGCGCGCTCGATGTCGAGCAGCCACTTTTCGGAAACCAGCGAGCCGGACTCGATCTCGCCGCCGCACAGGGCGACGGCGGCCGAGCGGGCGACCTTGTAGTCGTGGGCGCTGATCATGCCGCCCTCAACCATGTTGACCAGCATCATCTCGAGCGTGGCGATGCCGTTGCGGCCAGCGACCGGGATGCCGGCCGGCGACAGCGCCGGGCGCCATGCCGATTCGTGCATCGCCAGCGCGTTCTTGCGCGCCACATGCAGGATCTCGTTCACGTTGAAGACGACGACATCGTCCTGCTTCAGCAGGCCCAGCTCCTTCGCGTTCTTCGCGCTCTTGCTGACGTTGGCCATCGCGATGGTGGTGAACACCGACTGCAGGAAGTTCATCGCATCGTTGGTCGCGGTACGCGAAGCGGCCTGCGCGGCACGGATCGCGAATTCCTTGCAGCCGCCACCAGCCGGGATCAGGCCGACGCCGGCTTCGACGAGGCCGATGTAGCTCTCCAGCGCCACCACGGCGCGCGGCGAGTGCATCACGAACTCGCAGCCACCACCAAGTGCCATGCCGGCCACCGCGGTAATGACAGGCACCTTGGCGTACTTGATCGCCATCGAGGTGGCCTGGAAGTTGGCCACCACCTTTTCGAGCGTGGCGAAGTCGCCCGCTTCGAGCACCGGCTTGATCTGCTGCAGGTTCGCGCCGACCGAGAACGGGGGCTTCGGCTGCCAGATCACAAGGCCGTCGTAGTCGCGCTCAGCGCGCTTGATCGCTTCCTGCACGCCGTCGAGCACGTCAGCGCCAACCGCGCACATCTTGGACTTGAACGAGAGGATGGGGACGCGCTTGCCGTCCTCGTCACCCGTGGTCCACATGCGCACGCCTTCGGATTCCCAGATCGTCGTGCCGCGCTCTTCGGCTTCACCGAAGACGCGCTCGGGGAAGAGCTGGCGGCTATACACCGGCAGCGCCGAGCGGCCCTGGATGGCCTGGGCGGACGAGGAGTAGGAACCGGCGGCTTCATGGACACCTTCACGCTCGAACACCCAGGCCGGCAGCGGCGCGCTGGCCATGGCCTTGCCTTCGGCGATGTCGGCAGCGATGGCGTCGGCGATCGCCTTCCAGCCCGCGGCCTGCCAGGTCTCGAACGGGCCTTGCTGCCAGCCGAAGCCCCAGCGCATCGCGAAGTCGATGTCGCGCGCGTTGTTGGCGATGGATTCCAGATGCACCGCGACGTAGTGGAAGATGTCGCGGAAGATCGCCCACAGGAACTGCGCCTGCGGGTGGTTTGATGCGCGCAGCTGCGCGAACTTCTCGGCCGGGTTCCGGTTCTTCAGGATCGCGACCACTTCGTCGGCCGGCTTGCCGGTCGAGTCACGATAATCCTGCGCGGCCAGATCCAGAACCTGGATCTGCTTGCCCTGCTTGCGGAAGATGCCCGCCTTGGTCTTCTGACCCAGCGCGCCCTTGGCGATCAGCGCCTGCAGCCACTGCGGCGCGGCGTAGTACTGCGCCCAGGGGTCGTTCGGCAGGTTGTCGGTCATCGTCTTGATGACGTGCGCCATGGTGTCCAGACCCACGACATCGGCCGTGCGGTAGGTGGCGGACTTCGGGCGGCCGATCAGCGGGCCGGTCAGCGCATCGACCTCGTCAAAACCGAGCCCCATGCGCTGGGTGTGGTGCATGACGGCGAGGATCGAGAACACGCCCACGCGGTTGGCGACGAAGTTCGGCGTATCGATCGCGCGAACGACGCTCTTGCCCAGGGTGGTCGTGAGGAACGCTTCGAGGTTGTCGAGCAGAGGGGCATCGGTGCCCTTGCAGGGGATCAACTCCACCAGCGACATGTAGCGCGGCGGGTTGAAGAAGTGCACGCCGCAGAAGCGCGGGCGCAGCGAATCCGGGCAGCCCTCGGCGAGCTTGTTGATCGACAGGCCCGAGGTGTTGGTGGCGAAGATCGCGTCGGGGCGGATGTGCGGTGCGACCTTGGCGTACAGGTCCAGCTTCCACTCCATGCGCTCGGCGATGGCTTCAATGATGAGGTCGCACTCGGCGAGCTTGGCGATGTGCTGCTCGTAGTTCGCAGCCTCGATGTACTGCACGCGGTCGGCCGTGGCGAGCGGGCTGGGTTCGAGCTTCTTGAGCCCGTCGAGCGCACGCTTGACGATGCCGTTGGGGTCGCCTTCCTTGGCCGGAAGATCGAACAGGACGACGGGTACTTCGGCGTTTGCACAGTGCGCCGCGATCTGCGCCCCCATGACCCCCGCGCCGAGCACCGCAACCTTGCGGATGATGAAGTTACTCACGCTAAGACTCCTTGCAGTTGGACAGCATGCCGACCTCCCCGACCGACCCTGTCATGACAGCCATTCCACCATACGGATGCGTATGGCGCAAGCGCATTTTCGTGACAAGGATTGACGTGGCAGCAGCACTAACCGCCCGTTGATTGGCCCCGGTACGAAGACGTTCAGCATGGCACCGGACAGCCCGAAGATCCTGTTTCCCCATGCGACGTGGCCCCCACCTCATCGCATTCCCGGCACCGCGGGTGCCGGAAGGTCTTGCGGGGCTGCGACCGCAGCCCCGCATTACAACTTACATCACATGCTGCGCGCTCAGAACGCCCAGTTGACCTGCATGCCGAGGATATCGACGCCGCCGTCGTAGTCACCCTTCAAGGTGCCACGCGAAATCGGGTTGCTGGTATTGATGCCGCCCGGGTTGTAGTCGGCGTGATAGCCACTGTCATTGATCGTCGTCGCCTTGATGAAGATGTGGGTGTAGCCCGCATCCAGCGAGATGGTCGGCGTCAGGCGATAGTTCAAGCCCAGCGACAGCCAGGTGCGATCGTTATCCGGCAGACGCGGCGTGCGATAGTCGTCTTCCACCGGCGACTGGTCGTAGGCGAGACCGGCACGCAGCTTCAGCGCGCTGTTCATCTGGTACGCGCCACCGATAGCCACGCGCCAGGTGTCTTTCCAGTTCTCGTAGGTGCTAGACAGCGGCACCGAGGTATTGCTGGTGCGATAGATGTCCAGCGTCTTGAGCGAGGACCAGCCCGTCCAGGAAATATCACCCTGCAAGGACCACTGTTCGTTGATCTGCTGGAAGGCCGACATGATCCAGGTATCCGGCAGCTTCACATCAACCTGAACCGGGCCATTCGGCGTCTGGGCGGCAATCGCCGGATCCAGGCCAGGCACCGCGAAGCTCGGGCGCGAGAACGTCACGTCGCCCGTCAAGCGATGCTTGATCGCCGAGCGGTAGCTCAAGCCGACGCGGGTGCTGTCCGAGGGCTGCAGCGCGATACCCACGTTCCAGCCCCAATCGTCGGACTCGCCCTTGACCTGGCTGGTGCCTTCCTTGTTCGTGAAGGCGCCGCCGGCGGCCAGCGCATTACAGGTTGCCAGGCCCGACGAGGCACAGACACCGCTGTAACCGAGCGCGCCAAAGTTCACCGCCTGGGTCAGCTCGGCTTCGAAGTGCTGGTAGCTCGCGCCAACACCGACGGAGACCATCTTGTTGAAGCGGTACGCGAACGACGGGTTGATGTTGATCGTCTTCAGGTCGGACTTCACCGCGTGGAAGCGGCCCATCCAGTTCGACTCATACTCGGTGACCAGACCAAACGGCGCGCCGATGCTCAGACCAAGCGACATCTTGTCGTTCAGCGCAGCGGTGATGTGCGTCGAGGGTACCGGCTGTACGCTGCCCGCGTCACCGCCGTTGCCACCAACGTTGCTTGCCGAAATGAAGCGCGGCGGCGTGGAACCGTTGTCCTTGAACTTGGCCGTCGGCTTGACCAGATCAACGCCAAACGTGAGCTGGCTGGGCTGGGCCATCATCGTCATGGCAGCAGGGTTGAAGTATGCGGTGCTCGCATCCTCGGCCACTGCGCCAGAACCGGCGAATGCATTGCCGATCCCCGCACCGTTCTGCTCCAGCAGCTGGAACGCGGACGCTTGGGCAGCCCCGGCGCCAGCGGCTCCGACCAACACAGCGATCAGCTGCGCGATCTGTTTTCTTTTCATTGTTTCCTCTCCTCTTTGTTATCAACTCACCAGCTTGCGGCCGATGTACAAAAACACTCAGGGCTCGGGCGGCAGATCTCGCTTGTTGCCCTGACTATCAATTGCAACGTAGGTCAATTGTGCTTCGGTCACCTTGACCACTTCCGGGTGTTTCGGATTCCGTTCCGCAAAGACGTGGACATCCACCGTGATCGACGTGTGGCCCACCTTCACGACATCGGCGTAGAAGCTCAGGAGATCCCCGACGCTGACCGGCTGCTTGAAGATGAAGGAATTCACCGCGACCGTCGCCACTCGCCCGCGCGCACGCTTGACCGCAGGCACCGAGCCGGCCAAGTCGACATGCGACATCAGCCAGCCACCGAAAACGTCGCCGTTCCAGTTGACGTCTTTCGGCATCGGGATGATCCGCAGCGCCGGCTGCAGATCCGAGGTATGCGGTACGAAATCTTCACCCATCAAACGCCTCAAGCTGTTTTGTTCTTCAGATAATTCATCGGCCCCCCGCGGAACGGCGCGAAGCCAGTACCGAAGATTACGCCCGCATCAGCAAGGTCGGCGTCACCCACCACACCTTGGCTCACACAACGTTGTGTCGCATCCAACAGCGGCTTGACAAGCCGGTCGGCCAAGCCGCCCGGTGCACTCGCCTGCGTTTTCTGCGGCTTGCCGTTCACCCAAGTGTAGAAACCCTTGCCGGATTTTTTCCCAAGATTTCCTGCAGCCATCAAGGCGGCGAGTTTTTTCGGCGGCTCCGCGGCCCCCGTGAGGCCTTTGCCGGCGGCCATCGCGATATCCAGCCCGACCGTATCGGCCAGCTCGATCGGCCCCATCGGCATGCCAAACGCCAGTGCGGCAGCATCCACCGCCTCGGGCGCAACACCCTCGTCCACGCAGCGCATCGCCTCCAGCAGATACGGCCCGAGCACCGCATTGACGAGGAAGCCCGGTGCGCTCTTCACCGGCAGCGGCAATTTGTCGATCTTGCGCACGAAGGCGGCCGCCTTCTTCGCCGCTTCGGCATCCGAATTCGCGGCGGTGACGACTTCCACCAAAGGCATCTTCGGCACCGGGTTGAAGAAGTGAATGCCGACCAGACGCGCGGGGTTCTTGAAGGTCGCCGCGATGTCTTCGAGCTTCAGCGACGACGTATTGGTTGCAATCACGGCATCCGGCTTGGCGCGCGCCTCGACATCCGCAAACACCTTCTGCTTCACCTCGAGGTTCTCGAAGATCGCCTCGATGATCACGTCCGCCTGCGCCACACCGGCGCCCTGCGGATCGGCGATCAGGCGATCAAGCGCAAAACGCACCTGTTTCTTGTCGCCGCGATAACGCTTGGCGTAGAACTCCGCGGCGCGCTTGATCGCCGGGGCGATGCGTTCGACCGTCTGGTCCTGCAGCGTCACCGTCATGCCTTTGGCTGCGCACACGGCTGCGATGTCGCCGCCCATCACACCGGCGCCGATCACGTGCACATGCTTGGGCGCGAAGTCGGAATCCTTGCCGAAGGCCTTCAGGCGATCCTGCAGGAAGAAGACCCGAATCAGGTTCTTCGCCGTCGCCGACCCGAACACCGACTCCAGTGACGCCGAGTGGTTCGACGGCACCGCGAGCGCGTTGCCGCCAAACTTCGACCAGATATCAATGATTGCGTACGGCGCCGGGTAGTGTTCCGGGCGCGCACGTCGCGCCACCTGCTTCTTCGCGCCATTGGCGACGACGCCCTTCAGCGGCCCGAGCATCAGCTTCTGCATAAAGGGCAGCGGGCGGCGCGGGCGACCGGACAACACCACCATGCGTGCGGTGTTTTCCATGACGCGCGGCGGCACGCACTCATCCGCCAAACCCATGCGCTTGGCGCGCTTGGCATCGATGTTCTTGCCGGTCAGCATCATGTCCATCGCGGCAGCCGGGCCGACGACTTCGGGCAGGCGGAGCATGCCGCCCCAGCCCGGGACGATGCCGAGCATGACCTCCGGTAACGCCATCTTCGTGCCGGGTTCATCCACCGCCACGCGGTAGCGGCAGGCCAGCGCCAGTTCCAAACCACCGCCCATGCAGTGGCCGCGCACCAGGGCCAGCGTCGGGTACTTCACCGCTGCAAGGCGGTTGAACAGATCCCAGCCACGCTTAACGAGCACCTTGGCGTCATCAACGGTGGCGATCTTCGTGAATTCCTCGATGTTCGCGCCGGCAATGAAACCGGCCGCCTTGCCCGAACGGATCACAAGCCCCTTCGGCGGCTCGCGGTCGAGCAAGTCCAGCACGCCCCCCAGCTCTTCCATCACCTCACGGCCAAGGGTGTTCGCCGAGCCATCGGCCGCATCCAGCGAGGCCCAGGCCAGGCCGTCAGCGTCGCGTTGAAGTGTCCAGTGCTTGAAGCCCTGCATGATGTCCTCTGCTCACTAAACCGGGAGCCCCTGCCGGGCGCCCGCTGAATAAAAAGTCCGTCGGCGGCGCGCCCCCCGGCGCGGGCGCCGACGGCACAGGTCATATCTTCTCTTCGAACTGGTGCTTGTCCGACACGAATGCCACCGTCACGCAACCGGGGCCGGTATGAACGCCGCCCGAAATGCTCATCGGCGCGACATGGATATCGACCCCCGCCTTGTCCGCCGCCTCCTTGAGGCGCGGAAATCCCGGCATGTGCTGCACCGCGTCCGGGTTGCCGCCGTAGCCAATGCACAGCGTGGGCGCGAGCAAACCGGCCTTCACTGCACGGGTGGCGTTCGCAAACATGGTTTCCACCGCCGTGTCGAAGTGACGCAGCTTGGCCACCGGCCCGGTTTCGTCGAGGTGCCCGCGCAGGATCGGCTTGATGTCCAGCATCGAGCCGAGCATGAAACTCGCCCAGTTGATGCTCTTGTCACCGCGCTTCGACGCGCGCTTGTAGATGTGGAAGAGATCCGGCGGCACCATGTAGCAGTAGGTGTTCGGCACCAGTTCGCGAATCCGCGAGTCGATCGCCGACGGCGAAGCGTCGGTCTTGATCATGCGGATCACCTCGGCCGCGAGTACCGCCGTACCGGTGAAGATGTTGCGGCTGTTGATCACCGCCAGCGCGAAGCGTCCGGGAATGCCGGCGTCTTTGCGCACTTGCTTGTACTTGCTGATGATGCCGAACGAGGCACGCATCGCGTTTTCGTAGATGTAGCTGCGCGACTGCGTCACCGTCAGGCAGAACACGTGGTCGTACTCGCGCACCAGCTTGTCGAGGAACAGGCTTTCGATCTGTTCGCTGGAATACGGGATCGACTCGGCGAAGGTTTCGGTTTTCTGGTCCTTGTTCGCCGAGTGAAACTCGATGGTCTGGGTTTCGTCGCGCCGGTCCTCGAAGGTCTGATCGCCGATCCGCAAAGTGATCGGCATCAGTTCGATGCCCTCGTTCTCAAAGAATGTGCGCGGCAAGTCGCAGGTCGAATCGACCACGAGTCCAATCTTCATGCTCTCCGTCTCCCCCTGTTATAGGTCTTGTGGACCGTACTGTATCGTATGGAGAGTTGAAGATTACACAGTCTCGACCAGCATCGCACCCCCTTGGCCGCCACCAATGCAGATGGTTGCCATGGCACGTTTTCCGCCGGTGCGGCGCAGGTGATGCAACGCGTGCAGCACGATGCGCGCGCCGCTTGCCCCAACCGGATGGCCCAGCGCCACGGCACCGCCATCCACGTTCAGCTTGTTCTGGTCCAGTTCGCCCAGCGGCGCATCGAGCCCCAGATGCTCCTTGCAGTAAGCCGGGTCCTTCCACGCCTCGATGCACGCGAGCACCTGGGCTGCAAACGCCTCGTTGATTTCCCAGGTATCCAGATCGTTCAGGCCAAGGCCCTGGCGCTGCAGGATCGGCGTGGAGGCATGCACCGGCCCGAGCCCCATCTGGTCCGGCGCCAGACCAGCCCATTGGGTGTCGACGATCTTGCCGATCGGCTTGAGGCCGTACTTCTGCACCGCCTCTTCCGAAGCCAGAATCAGCCATGCGGCGCCATCGGTGATCTGCGAGCTGTTGCCCGCCGTCACATAGCCATACTTCTTGTCGAAGAAGGGCTTGAGCTTGGCCAGGCCGTCTGCCGTCGAGTCGTGCCGTACGCCGTCGTCCTCGGCATAGACGTTGCCCTTCTCGTCGATCAGCGGAATGATCTCCTGCGCGAAGTGGCCCGCCTTCTGGGCCGCCGATACACGCTGGTGGCTGCGTGCCGAGAACTCGTCCATGCGGCGGCGGTTGATGCCGAACTTGAACGCGATGTTCTCGGCTGTCTGCCCCATCAGCTGGCCGACGATCGGGTCGGTCAGCCCCTTCATGATGCCGATCACCGGCGCGAGGTAGCCGAGCTTGAACTGGCGCAACGCGGCAAACTTCTGCCCCACCGTCTTGGTCTGGTACCAGCCCGACAGCCAGCGCACCATCGCGTCAGAGAACAACAGCGGCGCGCGTGAGAGCGCATCAACGCCACCGGCCAGCACGAGCGCCGAGCGGCCAGCAAGGATGTTGTTGATCGCCGAGTCGATCGCCTGCATGCCGGATGCGCAGTTGCGCATCACCGTCCAGCCCGGCACGTTGAGGCCGCAACCCATGCGCAGCGCCACAACGCGCCCGATGTTCACTTCGTCCGGCGAGGGCGATGCACAGCCCAGGATCACCTCGTCGAGCTGGTCCGGACGAAACGGTTGACGCGCAAGCAGCGCAGCGCCCGCCGCAGTTGCCAGATCAGCCGCGGCGAACGGACCGGGTGCGTTGCGCGCCTTCAGGAAGGGCGTGCGAGCACCGTCGATGATGTAGATCGCTTGCTTCATGAATTCCCCTGCTACGGTCACCGCACCAGTGCGGCGCGATGGCGGGGCCATTCCGGCCCCGCCTGTTCGGTTGGATTTACTTCGATCAGGCTGCCGCGAGCGACGCCTGTGCGACCGGCTTGTCCGCCGGGCGGATGTGCGACTTGGCGTCGCCAATGCCGAGGTCGTTCGGGAAGTCATCCACACGGATCACCTTGGCGCGCAGCACATCACGACGCGCCAGCAGCTCCGCCTCGTCGCGACTGATCACACCCGTCGCCTGAGCTTGGGCAAGCAGCTCGGCCGGCTGACGCGCGTTCAGCTTGCCGGCCTTCTGTGCGGCACGCAGCTTGGCTTCGACCGCGTCGGCCTTGACCGTGGCCTCGAGCGCCAGCTCGAGCACGCCAACCGGATCTTCTTCGTTGCCGCGATCGACAAACGAACCGGCGACCAGACGATCGCGCGTTTCGCTCGGCGCTATCAGCAGCGAGGCGACCTTGTGGCCCAGCTTGTCCGACGGCACCACATACGGACGGCCCAGCGGGAAGATCAGACGACGCAGCACCATCGACAGGAAGCGGTTCGGGAAGTTGGAGATCACGCCCTCGAACGCGTTCTGCGCCTTGAACATGGCATCCCAGATCGCCCAGTGCATCAGCGGTGCATCAGCCTGCTGGCGACCTTCCTGCTCATAGCGCTTGAGCGTGGCCGAGCACAGGTACATCTGCGACAGGATGTCGCCGAGGCGTGCGGAGAGCTTTTCCTTGCGCTTGAGATCGCCACCCATCGTCAGCATCGACACATCGGCGAGGAAGGCGAAGGCGGCCGAGAAGCGGGTCAGTTGCTGGTAGTAGCGCTTGGTTTCGGGCGCCACATCCGGCGTGCGGACCCAGTGCGAACCCGTCAGGCCGTAAACCAAGGCACGCGCCGCGTTGCTGACGGTAAAGCCGATGTGGCTGAACAACGCACCGTCAAACGTCTTCAAACCGCGCGCGACATCCGTATCCTGCGCCGCCTGCATTTCCTTCAGCACGAACGGATGGCAACGGATTGCACCCTGCCCGAAGATGATCAGGCTGCGCGTCAGGATGTTCGCACCTTCCACGGTGATGCCGATCGGGATCTGCTGATAGGCGCGCGCCAGGAAGTTCTGCGGCCCCATGCAGATGCCCTTGCCGCCCAGTATGTCCATACCGTCGTTCACAACGGTACGGGCGCGCTCAGTGACGTGGTACTTCACGATCGCGGACACCACCGAGGGCTTCTCGCCCAGATCGATCGCGCCGGCAGTGAAGGTACGCGCGGCATCGCACATGTAGAGGTTGCCGCCGATACGGGCGAGCGGCTCTTCGATGCCCTCGAACTTGCCGATCGAGGTCTTGAACTGGGCGCGAACGCGGGAGTAAGCACCGACTGCGCGTGCAGTGAGCTTCATCATGCCGGTGTTGGAGCCCGGCAGCGAGATCGAACGACCTGCGGCAAGGCACTCCATCAGCATGCGCCAGCCCTGGCCGGCCATCTTCGGGCCGCCGATGATGAACTCGAGCGGCATGAAGACGTCGTTACCCCAGTTCGGGCCGTTGTGGAACATGGCATTGAGCGGCTGGTGACGACGCCCGATGTTCACGCCCGGGTGGGTGTTCGGCACCAGCGCGCAGGTGATGCCGAGGTCCTCCACATCGCCGAGCAGCTTGTCCGGGTCGTACAGGCGGAAGGCCAGGCCCAGCACCGTGCAGATCGGGCCCAGCGTGATGTAACGCTTGTCCCAGGTCACCCGCATACCGAGGACTTCCTTGCCCTGGTACATGCCCCTGCAGATGATGCCGCGATCCGGAATCGAAGCCGCGTCGGAACCGGCGACCGGGCTGGTCAGCGCGAAGGCCGGAATCTCGATACCCTTGGCCAGGCGCGGCAGGTAGTAATCCTTCTGCTCCTTCGTGCCGTAGTGCAGCAGCAGTTCGGCCGGGCCGAGCGAGTTCGGCACCATCACCGACACCGCAGAGGCCGACGAACGCGTCGCAAGCTTGGTCACCACCTCGGAGTGGGCGATCGCCGAGAAGCCTTTGCCGCCGTACTCCTTCGGGATGATCATGCCAAGGAAGCCCTTGTCCTTGATGTACTGCCAGACATGGGGCGGAAGGTCGTTGTAGAGATTGGTCGTATCCCAATCGCTGACCATGCGGCAGAGCTCTTCGGTCTCGTTCTCGACGAAGGCCTTTTCTTCTGCGCTGAGCTTGGCCGCCGGAATCTCGAGCAACCGCTTCCAGTTCGGGCGGCCGGCGAAGAGTTCGCCATCCCACCAAACAGTACCCGCCTCGAGTGCTGTCTTTTCAGTGTCGGACATCGCCGGAAGGATCTTCCGGTAGAGGCCGAAGACCGGGCTGGTGATCAGCGCACGGCGCAAGGGCGGCAACACGAAGATGCCGAGCAATACAACATAGATACCGATGCTCGCGGCCGTAGCCGGCACCGACCACGCTGCCACTTGTGACATCCCTGCCAGCCATGCCACACCGGCAACAAGCCAGGCAAAAAGGGGCGCCCGCCCAAAGGCGAGCGCGATTGCCATGAGAGGAAGCAAGCAAACCAGAAGCCAAAACATCGCCGTCTCCTTAAGCGTTAGGCGCGCGCAGCACCGAAATCCGGGGTCAAGACCCCGCCCCCGACATCCCCCGTCGGAAACTGCGCGTGCGGGCTGATCAATTCCGGAAGGGGAGCCCGCAATCCCCCTAGAAGAAAGGACATCAACCGCGGCGCCATGAGCGCCGGGTCGTCATCGAAACGGCCGCTGACAAGTTGCAGGGCGTCGATACCGGAAATCGCGTACGACACCGCCCCCATCATGAAATGCAGCCGCCACATGATCTCGGCCAGCGGCACACCGGGCAGCGCCCGGCGCAGCGCGTCGGAATAGCGACTGATCACATCGCTGAACTCCTCGGCCATGAATTTGCGGATGAACTGAGCCGGCTCGGTGTAGGTCCGGCCAAGCAGGCGCATGAAGGTGTGGCCACCATGGCGCGTATCGGTCGCCATCGCCAGCACAGGCCCGAAGAAGCCCTCGAGCACCTGGCTGGGTTTGAGCGGCGCGCCCTGGGCCTCCAGCTCCATGCTGTCGAGCACCTCAAGACGCATCCGATTGAGCTGGAACAGGCGGCGGTGGAAGACGGCCTGAAAGAGCGCCTCCTTCGTACCGAAGTGGTAGTTCACCGCCGCCAGATTCACCCCAGCCTGACCGGTGATGAGGCGCATGGATGTGCCTTCGAAGCCATGCTCTGTGAAGAGCACTTCGGCCACATCCAGGATGCGCTCGCGGGTATCCCCCCCACTACGCGATTCACCAGTCAGAGTTGCCACGGATCCCCCACCCGCAGTTCAAACGTTCGTTTTAATCATACGTCAGATCGACAGCGTGTCAAGAAGTTTCCGTACGCATCCGTATGTGCGCCGCAGCATTGTCCGCACTGGCGTTGCGGGTATCCGCAAGAATCCTTGCGCGAAGGCAGAGCCGCGGCACCGAACCGCTAGAATGTCGCCATGCGACGCGGATCCAGCCTTCCCCCTCCAAGCCCAGCCAGCGGCGAACGCCACGACTGGGACACCCTCAAATCCCTGCTGCCGTACCTGTGGCGCTACCGCCGCCGGGTCGGCTTTGCCATGCTTTGCCTGCTCTCGGCAAAGTTCGCGAACGTTGGCGTTCCGCTGATCTTCAAGCAGTTGATTGATGGGCTGACGATCACACGAGAGCAGGCGTTCGTCGTAGTGCCCGCCGCGCTACTTCTGGCCTACGGCATATTGCGCTTCTCGACCTCGCTGTTCACCGAGCTGCGTGAGATCGTCTTTGCGCGGGTAACGCAGGAAGCGGTGCGGCATATTTCGCTGGAGGTCTTTCGCCACCTCCACTCGCTGTCGCTGCGCTTTCATCTGGAACGACAGACCGGCGGCCTGACGCGTGATATCGAACGCGGTACACGCTCGATCGGCTCACTGATCAGCTACACGCTCTATTCGATCCTGCCGACGCTGGTCGAGATCACGCTGGTCATCGGCATCCTTCTCAAGCGCTACGAACCCAGCTTCGCGCTGATCACGCTGGCAACCCTGGCCCTGTACATCACCTTCACGATTACCGTCACCAACTGGCGCACCGCCCTGCGCAGGCAGGCCAACGAACTCGACTCCGCCGCCAATGCGCGGGCGATCGACAGCCTGCTGAACTACGAAACGGTGAAGTACTTCAATAACGAGGACTTTGAAGCGCAGCGCTACGACACCCAGTTGCGGACCTGGATCGCCGCACAGATCCGAAACCAGTATTCGCTCTCAGCGCTCAACCTCGGTCAAGCGCTGATCATTGCCTTTGGCGTGACGGCGATGATGTGGCGCGCTGTCGCGGGCGTCATCGCTGGCACGATGACGATCGGCGATATCGTGCTGGTCAATGCCTTCCTGATTCAGCTCTACATCCCGCTCAACTTCCTCGGCGTGATGTACCGCGAGATCCGCCAAGCGCTTACCGACATCGAGCGCATGTTCGGGCTTCTCAAAACCAATCGGGAAGTTGAAGACAAGCCGGACGCGCGCGACCTGCCGGAAGGCCCGCTTGGCGTGCGTTTTGCAAGCGTGGACTTTCACTACGAGGCCAAACGCCAGATCCTGTTCGGCGTGGATATCGATGTGCCAGCAGGCAGAACCGTCGCGGTCGTCGGCCATTCCGGATCCGGCAAGTCAACGCTCGCGCGGCTGCTGTTCCGCTTCTACGACGTCAGCGGAGGTCGCCTTGAAATCGGCGGGCAGGACATCCGGAATATTCGCCAGCACAGCCTGCGCAGAGCGATCGGCATCGTCCCGCAAGACACCGTGCTGTTCAACGACACGATCCGGTACAACATCGAGTACGGCCGGCCCGGCGCATCGCAGTCCGAAATCGAGGCCGCCGCCCGCGCCGCGCAGCTACACGATTTCGTCGCACGCCTGCCCGACGGCTACGAAACCCGCGTCGGCGAACGCGGCCTGAAGCTCTCCGGGGGCGAAAAACAGCGTGTCGCGATCGCGCGAGCACTACTTAAGAACCCGCCCATCCTCATCTTCGATGAGGCGACGTCGGCGCTCGACTCGAAAACCGAGCAGGCGATCCAGGCTCAACTGGAGGCTGCGGCTCGAGGTAGAACCGCCATCGTGATTGCGCACCGCCTTTCGACGGTGATGAATGCGGACGAGATCCTCGTGCTGGACGGCGGCCGCGTCGTGGAACGCGGCCAACACGCTGCGCTGCTCAGCCGAGACGGCGCCTATGCTTCAATGTGGGCGTTGCAGCAACGCGAGGCGGCAGAGCAGGCCGCCTAAGACTCCAGCAAACGCAGCCAGCGCTCGATCGGCACCCACTGCTGCCGATCCTTTGCAACGCGGCTTTCGGGCACGTCGTACAACGTAAGTCCGTGCGCCGCGAGCTGGATATAGTTCTGCGTGTCACGCAAATGGGCAAGCACCGGCAGGCCCAGGCTATCGGTAAACCGCTCCAGCTGCTCCGCCGACCGCGTCCGGGGATCCACGCGCATCGCGACAATCGCGATCTGCACCCCCTTTGCCGCTTTGAGCTCTGCCAAACCCTCAAGAAAACTGCGAGTCGCCAGGATGTCGAAAAGCGACGGCTGCAGCGGAACGATCACGGCGTCCGCAAGCTTCAACAGCCCTTTGAGCTTTTCCCCATGCAAGCCGGCCGGCGTATCAATCACCGCATGCGTCGTCCCCTTGGGCGGTCTGGCAGGCTGACCTGCCTCAAGCGCCCAACTCGATATCCTCGGAACGCCCGCCGGACGCAGCGAAAGCCAAGCCTTGGCTGACTGCTGCCGATCCACATCTCCCAGCATCACCCGCACCGATCCGTCCGGCGCGCCCCGCCACGCCAAATGCCCGGCCAAGTTAGTCGACAGCGTGCTCTTGCCGACACCGCCCTTTGGATTTGCCACCATCAGCACACGCATCAGCCCCACCCTCCGCCCAGCCTTGTCGCAAGGATCTTAATGCAGAAGCTCAGGGAATCCGCTGATCGACGCCGCACGTGCTGAAGTGCCAAACGCAAAAAAAACGCCGCTTTCGCGGCGTCACACGTTTCGAGAGAAACGTCAGAGCAGTTCGTAATACAAAATCCTCAACGGCGGCGCAGGCGGCTGATGGCGGCCAGACCGAGCCCGACCAACGCCAGCGAAGCGGGCTCCGGCACACTGGTCGGAACGTCGGCGACGACTGACTTGAGCTTCACGGCGTCATCACGCCCCCAGCCCAAGGTGCTGCCATTGACCAGCGGGTTGAACGCGCCGATCAGCCAGAACTTGGAATTCACGTTGCCGGCATTGATGCCCGTGGCAGCTCCGACAGCAACGTCACCGTAATGCCCGATCAGCGACCAGCCATAGTTGGCGAGATCAGAGTACTTCTTGCCAGCGAGCGAGGACGAGCATGTGCTCGTCGTTGCACACGCACCCGTCCCGGTATATGCAAGGACCGTCATGTCCGAATCGGTGCCTTTCCAACCAATCGAGAGACTGTTCAGCTTTACTGTGCTGGCAAAACTCAGAAGCACGGAGTCGTAACGCTGATTGTTGTCGATCGCATGCTCAGGTGCGGCTGAATATAGGTCGCCAGCGTCACAAGTGGAGCCGCTCGAACAGCCATCCTTGTTGTGTTCGCCGATGCCACCGGTGTAAACACCCATGTAGCCGGTCTCAAGCGTGTAGAGATCCGCATTCGCGCCCGAGCCATTGGTGTTCGAGTACATCGTCGCGGTCACGGTTGGCCCCGTGCTGGTGACGGTGCACGAGGAGGTCGTCGTATTCGGCACGGTGCATTTGCCCGCGCCCGAGTCGAACGCCCAGCTGTACGCAGCCGCCGCCGGGAGGCTTGCCCCCAACAACACTGCAAACAACACGATTTTTTTCATGTGCGTCATGTCAAGCCCTGTCGCTTTCTATTCCGGGTTACCGGCGCTACAACCGAGTTAAAGCAAACCTCGGGCCAGTTCGTCCAAGCCATGTATTTCATGGGTTTGCGCGCACAACTTAAGCGCCAACCCGCCAATGCGTAAAAACTGCCGACATCACAAACCGAGCTCAGAAGCCAGCTTGCGCGCCTCCGCTGGCATTCCGTCACGCGCCAGATCAGCAACGACCGGCGACAGCTCCTCGCGCGCCTCTTTCGTTCGCCCCTGCTTCGCCAGCACCCAAGCGAGGTGGAACCGAACCTCTGCGTCGCGCGGATTGCGCAGCCGCGCGTCACGCAAGTAGCCAAGCGCGCGATCGAGCTGTCCGTTGCGCGCGAGTATCCAGCCGTAGGTGTCTACCACCTGCGGATCGTTTGGCGCACTGCGCCAAGCGCGCTCAGCCGCCGGCAGCGCGCCAGCATCGCCGAGCTGCAGCAGCACCAGTGCGTAGTTATTCAGCACGCCCGAAGGTTGCGGCCCCCGCTGTTGCAGTTGCTCCAGCGTAGCTCGTGCAGCTTTGAGATCCCCGGCGCGGATCTGCCCTTCCGCCAGGGCCATCAGAATCCGCGGATCACTTTGCTTGCTGACCCGCTGATAATCCTGCAATAGGGCGACCCCGCGAGCAGGCTGATTTGCAGCCAGACATGCGCGGAAGGCGCGAAGCGCGTTGTCGGCGCTCGGCTCCTTGTCGAGCCCGCTCTTGTGAAGTACCAGTCCGTTCGCCGTCTGCCCCTTGGTCAGGGCGATGTCGCCCTGGAGTTGGTAACCCGCGGCTCGGGTTGGGTACTTTTCGGCCAGACTCTTCGCAAGCCGCTCCGCGTTCCCGATATCGTTGGAACGCAACGCAAGTTCAGCCTGCAGTTCGAGCGCCGCGAAAGCGTCGGGCTGCAGCGCCAGCGCCTTTTCAACCGTATAGGTGGCGCCCTGCAGATGGCCCGCCGCGATCTGCATGCGCGCAATCTGTACCAGCGCATCCGGATCCGCCTCAAGGCGTTTGCGCGCGTCAATCAGCGTTTCGCGCGCCCGCTGAAGATCACCGCTGGCCAACTGTGCCCGCGCCAGCGCCAGGACGATGGAGAGGTCGTTGGGCATCGCCGCGACCGCGGCTCGCGCGATCTTGGCCGCACCAGCGTTATCGCCAGCGGCAAGCGCCTCATCGATCAGAATCAGCGGGGCGCGCGGATGACGTGGGGCGACCGCCGTCGCCTTCTCCAGCCCCTTGCGTGCCGCCTCCGCGTTGCCCGCGGCACGATCAAGCGCCGCCAAGTCGATCAGCGCGTCCGGGTTGTCCGGCTGACTCCGCAGCAGATCCTGCAAACGCTTGCGCGCGGCGTCACTACGCCCCTCCACCACATCGAGGCGAGCAAGGTTGAGCTGCGCCGGCGTGAAGCGGGCGTCGACAGCAACCGCCGCCTCGTAGGCCTTCCGCGCGCCAGCACGGTCGCCAGCACGGCCGCGGGCAAGACCGAGAAGGTTCAAAGCAACCGGACTGCGCGGATTAGCGGTGTAGACGCGTTCCAGCACTTCCAGAGCCTGCTTCACATCGCCGCGCTGCAACAGGAGCACACCGAGCGATGCGCCGACCGCCTGGTCACCCGGGTTCGCATCGAAGGCGGCGCGCAGATGCTGCGCGCCGGAAACGTCCAAGCCCTGCCCCGCAAGGGATGCGCCGAAGGTGGCGCGCATCGTCGGGTCGGCCGAGCCTTGCATGACCGCGCGCTCAAGCAACGCGGCGGCCTTGCTGTAGCGTTTCTGCACCAGATAGGCCGAACCGAGCAGCGTCATTGCCTGTGCATCACCGGGCGCGCGGCGCAGGTAGTCTTCCAGCAGGTTCGCAGCACGCACCGGATCGTTGTCGTTGAGGTAAGCCGACGCGAGCATGCGGGTTGCGCCGGGGTGATACGGCTGCAGGCGCAGGAACGCTTCGAAGTAGACGCGCGCCTTCTCGCCGTCGTGAAGACTGTAATGCGCCATGCCGCCGAGCAGCAACACGTTGGCACGGCGGCTGCGAATCTCCTGCGGCATGGTGTCGACCGCCTTGACAACCTCCGCCATTTCGCGCGCAACGCCAGCGGTATCGCCCTTGCGTGCGGCAATCACACCACGTCGGTAGGCGGCGCGCGGATCGCCCGGCGCGAACTCGCGCAGTGCGTCGAGATCGCGCAGCGCCTCGGCGTCGCGATTCATGTCCAGCAACAGGTCGATGCGAGCAAGTCGCGCGTCGGTCTGGCGCGGGTCCAGGGACAGCGCGCGCCCGAATGCGTCGATCGCCGCCTGCACTTGCTGCTGACCGGCAAGCGCGGCGCCACGCGTCGCCCATGCCTCCGGGCGATCCGGCGCAAGTGTGATGGCCTGTTGCGAAAGCTCTAGCGCGCGGGCAACGTTGCCTTGCCGCAAGGCAAGCGAAGCCTCGGCCATGACCAGCGTCGGCGCCTTGGGGTCGATTGCACGCGCCTCGTCAAACGCCTTGCGTGCGGCGCGGGCATCGTTGATTTCGCCCGCGGCGCTGCCACGCACGATCAGCAGCTCCTGCCGCACCGAATTCGGGAGGCTGGTCGGCAGCGGGCGCGCCAACAAATCGGTGAAGCGCCCCTGCGCGTAAAGCGCCTGAGCGAGCGGCAGCTCAACCTCCGCGCGATCGACGCCGAGTTCGATTGCGGTGTTGAACGCGGTCTCTGCGCCGACCGAATCGCCCACCGCGAGCAGCGACTTGCCGAGCAGTACCTGCGCGGCCAGCATCTTGCGATCCTGCTGAAGCGCATTCTTGAGCTGAATGACCGCACCGGTGTAGTCGCGCCGCTGATAACGAGCCAGCGCGTCTTCGTAGAAGCGGGAGGCCTTGCCGGCATCGACGGCGTGTGCCGGCGCGGACAGCATTGCAGACAGGGCGGACGCCAGCAGCAGCTGGCGCAGACGGAAACCGGTTCGGGGCACGATGGCAGGCACGCAAATGGGGCACGCCGAGTATAGGGATATGCCCCCGGCGAGCGCGTGACATTTCTTGCCCTGCACGACGCAAAGGCAAAAACATCGCAAACCCGTTGAACGAGTGCGCCAGCCGCAACACCCCGGTTCAATCGGTTTGCGCCTGGTCAACCCGTGGCTTCATGCGTGTTTCTACGGATGTGCGGCGCCGGTCAGGTGGTACAGTTTTCGCTCAGCCCAACTATTCGCGCGCGCCCCACGTTTCTGGGCGCGGCGCCCGGTATCTCAAACACGCTAGGAGGCTCATCGCATGATTTCCCGCTCGGCTCTCGTCATGACCACGCTGCTGGGTTCGCTGCTTGCAAGCGGCGTCGAAGCCCAAACGCTCGAAGGCACGCTGAAGAAGATCAAGGACAGCGGCGCGGTGACGCTCGGCATCCGCGAATCGTCGATTCCACTCTCCTACCTCGATGCGAGCCAGAAACCTGTCGGCTACCACATCGACATCTGCAACCGCATAGTCGATGCGATCAAGGTGAAGCTTGCGCTGCCGAACCTCAAGGTGAACACGCAGCCGGTCACGTCGCAGAACCGCATTCCGCTGGTCACCAACGGCACCGTCGATCTCGAGTGCGGCTCCACGACCAACAACGCCGCGCGCCAGAATCAGGTGGCGTTTGCGCCGACGACGTACGTCACCACGGTGCGCATGGCGGTGAAGAAGTCTTCCGGCATCAACAGCCTGGCGCAACTCGACGGCAAGCCGGTGGCAACCACGACCGGCACGACGTCGGTCCAGCTGATGCGCGCGCATGAGAAGGGCAAGAGCGTGAATTTCAAGGAGGTGTACGGCAAGGACCACGCCGACAGCTTCCTGATGCTGGCGTCCGATCGCGCTGTCGCGTTCGTGATGGACGACAACCTGCTGGCCGGGCTGATCGCCACGTCGCCGGCGCCGAACGACTACGCCGTGGTGGGCGAACCGCTGTCGGTCGAGCCGATCGCGATCATGTTCCGCAAGGACGATCCGCAGTTCAAAGGGCTGGTGCACTCCGCCGTGCGTGACCTGATCAAGAGCGGCGAAGTCGAGAAGCTCTACACCAAGTGGTTCACGCAGCCGATTCCGCCGAAGAACGCGAACCTGAACCTGCCGATGAGCGAAGCCCTCAAGGCCGCGCTGAAGACACCGAACGACGCACCGGCCGAGCAGTACAACAAGAAGTAAGCCGCCCCGCGGCTCTGCGGCGCCCCCGCGCGGGGCGCCGCGCATGACCTCCGCAGCCCGCTGGGCTGCTTCAGCAAAACAGGTAGCCCACCACAATGAATTACCACTGGAACTGGGGCGTCTATCTCGAGCAGGTCAGCTCCGGCGACGAGACCTATCTCGACTGGATCATCTCGGCGCTCGGCTGGACGATGGCGGTATCGATGTCCGCCTGGATCATCGCGCTGGTCCTTGGCGCATTGATCGGCACGCTGCGCACCACGCCAAACCGCTGGTTGGTGGCAATCGGCAATGTCTGGGTCGAAGGCTTCCGCAATGTGCCACTGCTGGTGCAACTCTTTCTGTGGTTCTTCGTCGTGCCCGAATTCCTTCCCGCCGAGCTGTCGCGCTGGGTGAAGCAGGACATGCCGGCGAAGGAGTTCTTCACCGCAACGATCTGTCTTGGCCTGTTTACGTCGGCACGCGTCGCCGAACAGGTGCGCGCCGGCATCCAGAGCCTGCCGCGCGGGCAGAAGATGGCCGGGCTGGCGATGGGTTTCACGCTCGCACAGACCTACCGCCATGTGTTGCTACCGATGGCCTTCCGCATCGTGATTCCGCCGCTGACTTCCGAGTTCATGAACATCATCAAGAACTCCGCAGTGGCGTTTGCGATCGGGCTCATGGAGCTGACCTTCATTTCACGCCAGATGATCGAAGAATCCGGCCAGGTTTTTGAGAGCCTGCTCGCCGCGACCATCCTCTACACCGTCTGTGCGTTTGCCGCGAATCGAGTGATGACCTTCATCGAGAAACGAACCCGCGTGCCCGGCTACATCGCCGGCGCCAAGTAAGGGGACGACGATGCTCGATCATCTCGACTTTTCCATCATCGGCCCGGGCCTGCCCTTCATCTGGAAGGGGCTGCTGTTCAGCCTGAAACTCACCGTCGTCGCAATGAGCGGCGGCATCGTGCTCGGCACGTTGCTGGCCCTTGCCCGCCTCTCTGGCGGCCCGGTGCTGGCAGCCGCAGCGACGACCTATGTGAACACCATGCGCTCGATCCCGCTGCTGATGGTGATCCTGTGGTTCTTCTTCCTGATCCCGCTGTTCACCGGCGCACCGATGGGGGCAGAGAACTCCGCACTGATCACCTTCACTGCGTTCGAGGCCGCGTACTACTCCGAGATCATGCGTGCCGGCATTCAGAGCGTGCCGCGCGGGCAGGTGAACGCCGGCTTTGCACTCGGCATGACCTACTGGCAGGCGATGAAGATCGTCGTGCTGCCGCAGGCCTTCCGCAACATGCTGCCGGTGCTGCTGACGCAAACCATCATCCTGTTCCAGGACACCTCACTCGTGTACGCCATCGGCGCCAGCGATCTGCTCAAGGCCGCCGAGGTCACCGGCAAGAACTACAACCGGCCGATCGAGATGTACCTGTTTGTCGCCCTGATCTACTTCGCGATCTGCTTCAGCCTGTCGATGCTTGTGAAGCACCTGCAGAAGCGCATTGCCATCATTCGCTAACGGACTGCTCCCATGTCGATGATCGATATCCGCAACATCTCCAAGTGGTACGGCCAGTTCCAGGTGCTGACCGATTGCAGTACGCAGGTCAAGAAGGGCGAGGTCGTCGTGGTCTGCGGGCCCTCAGGCTCGGGAAAGTCCACGCTGATCAAGTGCGTCAACGGCCTTGAGCCCTTCCAGAAGGGCGACATCATCGTCAACGACATCTCCGTCGGCGACGCGAAGACGGATCTGCCCAAGCTGCGCGCACGCGTTGGCATGGTGTTCCAGCACTTCGAGCTGTTCCCGCACATGAGCATCATCGAGAACCTGACGATCGCGCAGACCAAGGTGCTCGGCCGCAACATCGACGAAGCGCGCGACAAGGGCCTCAAGCTGCTCGACCGCGTCGGTCTGAAGGCGCACGCGAGCAAGTTCCCGGGCGAGATGTCGGGCGGGCAGCAGCAGCGTGTGGCGATTGCCCGCGCACTGGCGATGGACCCGATCTGCATGCTTTTCGACGAACCCACGTCGGCGCTCGACCCAGAGATGATCAACGAAGTGCTCGACGTGATGGTCGAGCTGGCCAAGGAAGGTATGACGATGATGGTCGTCACGCACGAGATGGGCTTCGCACGCAAAGTCGCGCACCGCGTGATCTTCATGGACGCCGGCCAGATCGTCGAGGACGCCGCGAAGGACGACTTCTTCGGCAAGCCGCACTCGGAACGCGCGCAGCACTTCCTGTCGAAGATCCTGCAGCACTGATCGCGCCGGTCGCTCACGCAAGAAGGCCCGCACACGCGGGCCTTTTCGTTTCCAGCGCGGCGACCGCGTTATCCTTGGCGCCTTCTTCAGGCCCGAACGCAGCTCATGCCAAAGCTACTTCTCATCGCCACCGGCGGCACGATCGCCGGAAGCGCGGCTGACACCACCGATACCTCGCGCTACCGCGCGGGCGCGCTCAGCGCCGAGACACTGCTTCACGCGCTGCCGGAAGCTTCAACACTCGGGCACATCACGGCCGAGCAGCCGTTTGCGCTGGACAGCAAGGACATGACGCCAACGCACTGGCTGGCGCTCGCCGCGCTGCTGCGCGAACGGCTCGCATCACCAGAGGTCGATGGCGTCGTGATCACGCACGGCACCGACACGCTGGAGGAAAGCGCCTTCTTCCTGCACCTGACGCTGCCGCGCAGCAAACCCGTGGTGCTGACGGCCGCGATGCGCCCAGCCACCGCGCGCTCGGCGGACGGCCCGATGAACCTGTTGCAGGCGCTCGCCTGTGCCGCGACGCAAAGCGCTGCCGGCCTCGGCCCACTGGTTGTCGCCAGCGACCGGATCTGGCGTGCGCGGGACTGCAGCAAACGGCACACCCATGCGCCGGATGCGCTAGGCGGCGTCGATGCCGGCCCGGTCGGGGTGGCCATCGGCACACACATCCGTCTCGACCAGGCCGCTGATGGTGGCGCGCCATGCTTCGCCGGCACGCTGCCGAGCGCGCTGCCGCGTGTCGATGTGCTGGCCGCCTACGCAGGCGCGCCGGCAGACCTGATCGACGCGAGTGTGGCAAACGGTGCCGCCGGCATCGTGCTCGCGCTCGCGGGGCACGGCAGCGTGCCGGACGATTGGCACCCAGCCATTGCCGCCGCCGTCGCACGCAGCATTCCGGTAGTGCGCGCCAGCCGCGTTGCAAGCGGTGGTGTGATGCCGCAGGCCAACTTCGACGATGCCGCGCACGGCACCCTGGCCTGCGGACGCCTCACGCCCTGGCAGGCACGGGTGACGCTGATGCTGGCGCTGGGCTGCGGCATCCCTGCCGAGCGACTGCAAGGCACGCTACAGCGCGCCTGACCCGAGGCCGCCACCGGCGGCCTACTCCGCCTTCGCCGGCACGGCCTGCTTGCGCTCCAGATCGAGAATGGAGGCCAGCTCGGCGCGTGCCTCCTTCGATGTCTGGATCAACTGTTGTTCGTCGTGATAGACCGCCTGCTGACGCGCAAGCAACCGGTTATCCGCCTCGACGAAACGCGCAACGGTCTGCGCAATCTCTGCCTCGCTCACGCCCAGGCTGCCGAGCACGCCACGGCCGATCTCGATGCTGGAAAGCAGGGTCTCGCGCACCTGCAGCGTGACGCCAAGGTCGATCAGCCGATAGGCGTGGAAGCGATTGCGCGCCCGCGCGATGATCGTGAGCTTCGGATAGTGGCGCCGCACCAGTTCGGCCACCTGCAGCGAACGCTCGACATCGTCGATCGCCAACACGAACACCTTGGCCGAACCCACATGCGCGGACTCAAGCAGTGCCAGATGAGCCGCATCGCCGTAGTAAACCTGCATGCCGAAACGGCGCACGGTCTCGATCTGCTCCGGGTCGTTGTCAACCGCCGTGAAGCGGACACCTTGCTTCATCAGCACCCGGCCGACGACTTGTCCGACGCGACCAAAGCCTGCGATCACCACGGTGGGGGGATCTGTCGGCAGCGTGTCGAACGCGCGCACCGGGCGCTTGGCCTCGCGCCGCCCGAGCCAGTCGTTGGCAAGGAACAGCAGCGGCGCCAAGGCCATCGACAACGCGACCGCGAGGGTGAGCTGGTCCGCGATACGCCCCGGCACAAGGCGCCCTTGCTCCACCATGCTGAACACCACAAAGGCGAACTCACCCCCCTGCGCCAACGCGAACGCCAGCGGCCGGGCACTGCCGGCACCATCTGGTGCCAGACGCCGCAAGAGCCACAACACCGCAGCCTTCGTTGCCAGCAGGCCGATCGCAAGGCTCAAGATGCGCACCGGCATCGAGCCGAGCAGGTCGAGGTTGGCGTTCATGCCAACGGCCATGAAGAACAGACCCAGCAGCAAGCCCTTGAAGGGGTCGATGGTGGCCTCCAGTTCATGGCGGAACTCGGAGTCGGCCAACAGCACGCCGGCGACAAACGCGCCCAGCGACATCGACAAGCCCACGGCTTCCATCAGCGACGCGAGCCCGAGTGCGCACAGCAGCGCTGCCGCGGTGAACAACTCACGGCTCCCGAAACGCGCGACGTAAACGAACATCCAGTGCAGCACGCGGCGCCCGACCAGCACGATCCCGAGCAAGACCACCAGGCCCATCAGCGGATTACGGCCCGCCTTGGGAAGCCCTACATCCAGCAATGGAATCAGGGCCAGCAAGGGAATCACCGAGAGATCCTGGAACAGCAGGATCGCGAAGGATTCGCGACCGTACTGCGTCGTCAGCTCCTTGCGCTCGGCCAAGGTCGGCAGCACCAGGGCTGTTGACGACAGCGCAAGGGTCCAGCCAAGCAGGATGCCCGCCTTCACCGAGAGCCCGAGGCCAATGGCAAGCGCGGCCCCGATCACGGCACCGCAACCCACCATCTGCAAGGCGCCGAGGCCGAACACCTGACGCCGCAACGCCCACAGGCGCGAGGGCTGCAGTTCGAGGCCGATGACGAACAGCAGCAGCACGATGCCGAGCTCCGCGGTATGCAGAAGGCTCTCGGGGTCGCCCACGCGATTGAAACCGAAGGGGCCCACCAACACGCCAGCGGCGAGGTAGCCGAGCACGGTGCCCAACTTGGCACGTTTGAACAGCGGCACCAGGATGACGGCCGCCGCAATCAGCGCCGCAAAGGTGGTGAGTGAGGTCATACAAAACTCCGCAACATCACTTCAGGTTCGCACACACGCATGACAGGACTACGGGTTAAAGCCCCGCGTCGCTGCCACCGCCGAGCAGCGCCGCATCCACAACTCGCCGCGTCAGGTGTGTCGACATCAATTCGATGAAGCCATACACATAGCCGCGCAGGTAGGCGTTCTTGCGGATGCCGATGCGCGTCACGGCCGATGAGAACAAATGCGACGCATCGACCGCCCCGATGCGTCGATCGACGATCGGGTCGTACGCGATGGAGGCAATCAGGCCGATGCCAAGATCCATCGCGACATAGGTCTTGATCACGTCCGCATCCATCGCCGCGAGCACCACATTGGGCTTCAGCCCTCGCCCGAGGAAGGCGCGGTTGACTTCACTGCGGCCTGCGAAGGTGGTGTCGTAGGTGACGATCGGGTACTTCACGATCTCTTCCAGCGTAAGCGGCGTCGTCTTGAGAATCGGATGGCGCGGCGTGGCGATCACGCAGCGGTTCCATTGGTAGCTGGGCAGCGAGACGAGCCCCTCGGTTTCGCCAACCGCTTCGGTGGCAATCGCGAGATCGGCCTCGCCATCGAGCACCCATTCGCAGATCTGCCGCGGGCTGCCCTGGTGCAACGTAAGCCGCACGCCGGGAAACTTCTGCACGAAGGCCTGGATCACCCGCGGCAGCGCATAGCGCGCCTGGGTGTGCGTGGTGGCGATGTTGAGCTGGCCTTCGGACTCGTTGCTGAACTCGGCGCCCACCTTCTTCAGGCTATCGACCTCACCCAGCATCCGCTCGGCGATCGCCAGTACCTGGCGGCCCGGCTCGGTGACCCCGGTGAGCCGCTTGCCGTGCCGCACGAAGATCTCGATGCCGAGCTCCTCTTCAAGCTGCCGGATCTGCTTCGAGACCCCCGGCTGGGAGGTGTAGAGGGCGTCCGCCGCCTCCGAGACGTTAAGGCCGGCGCGCACCACTTCGACGATGTAGCGCAGTTGCTGCAGGTTCATGGCTATCGAACCTATATAACGAATTGTTCTTAGAGTCTAACACGCAGTCAGCAAAGGTAATTTAGCGCTCCGCTAAGATCGCGCCTCACATTCACCCACATTGAGCCCATGGACTTCGCCTACACCATCGCCGGATTCGCTGTTGGCGCCATCGTCGGATTGACCGGCGTAGGCGGCGGCTCGCTGATGACGCCCCTGCTGGTGCTGCTGTTCGGCATCCACCCGGCGGTCGCGGTCGGCACGGATCTGCTCTACGCCGCCATCACCAAGGCCGGCGGCACCGTGGCGCACAACCTCAAGGGCACCGTCGACTGGAAGATCACCGGGGCACTGGCCGCAGGCAGCCTGCCAGCTGCCGCCCTCACGCTCGTGGTGATCGGCACCTTCTTCCCGGGCGGCATCGGCGGCGCGTCGAAGATCATCTCGATCTCGCTCGGCATCGCGCTGCTGCTGACCGCCATCGCATTGATCTTCCGCCAGCGCATCCAGAAGTTCTCGCTCTCGCATCACGGCGCCGAACGCGATCCGCGCGTGACGCGCAACCTGACCGTGATCACCGGCGCCACTCTGGGCGTGCTGGTGTCGATTTCGTCAGTCGGTGCCGGCGCGCTGGGCGTGACGGTGTTGTTCTTCCTGTACCCTCGCCTGCCTGCCGTGCGGATTGTCGGCTCTGACATCGCGCACGCGGTGCCGCTCACGCTGGTCGCTGGCCTCGGTCACTGGTGGCTTGGCAGCGTCAACTGGTCATTGCTCGGCAGCCTGCTGATCGGCTCGCTGCCCGGCATCTGGATCGGCAGCCATATTTCCGCAAAGGTGCCGGAGAAATTCCTGCGCCCGGCGCTCGCAGTGATGCTCGTGCTTGTTGGCACGAAGCTGATCGCGCACTGATTACCCCCAATTTCAACAGAGAGATTCACGATGTACCGCTACGACGACTACGACCAGCGCATCGTTGACGAGCGCGTTGCCCAGTACCGCGATCAGACGCGCCGCTACCTCGCCGGGGAACTGTCGGAAGACGAGTTCCGCCCGCTGCGCCTGCAGAACGGCCTCTACATCCAGCGCCATGCGCCGATGCTTCGCGTCGCGATCCCCTACGGCCTGCTCGCCAGCCGACAGCTGCGCAAGCTCGCCGAGATCGCGCGCAAGTACGACCGCGGCTACGCGCACTTCTCCACGCGCCAGAATTGCCAGTTCAACTGGCCCAAGCTCGAAGACACGCCGGACATCCTGGCTGAGCTGGCAAGCGTCGAGATGCATGCGATCCAGACCTCGGGCAACTGCATCCGAAACATCACGACGGACCAGTTCGCCGGCGTGGCGCCGGACGAAGTGGTCGACCCGCGCGCGCTGGCCGAGATCCTGCGTCAGTGGAGCACCTTCCACCCTGAATTCGCCGCACTGCCGCGCAAGTTCAAGATCGCGGTGAACGGCGCCCAGAGCGACCGCGCCGTGGTGCGGGTGCACGACATCGGCCTCGAATTCCTGCGTAGCGATGCGGGTGAGCTTGTCGTGAAGGTCTGGGTCGGCGGTGGTCTGGGCCGCACACCGATCATCGGCCAGGTGATCCACGAAGCACTGCCGTGGAAGCACGTGATCACCTACTGCGAAGCGATCCTGCGGGTCTACAACCGCTACGGCCGCCGCGACAACCTCTACAAGGCGCGCATCAAGATCCTCGTGAAGGCGCTCGGCATCGAGGAATTCAAGCGTCAGGTCGAGGAAGAGTGGGCGTTCTGGAAAGACGGCCCGAGTACCGTCACCCAGGCCGAACTCGACCGCGTCAGCGCGCACTTCACGCCGCCGGCCTATGAAAAGCTTGCCGACTGCGACCCTGATTTCAACGGCAAGGCGGCAACCAATCCCGCCTTCGCGGCATGGCTCAAGCGCTGCACGCATCCGCACAAGGTTTCGGGCTACCGCGCGGTCACGCTGTCGCTGAAGAAGACCGGCATCGCGCCGGGCGATGCCACCGCCGAGCAGATGGAAATCGTCGCCAACCTGGCTGATCGCTACAGCTTCGGTGAGCTGCGCGTATCACACGAGCAGAACCTGATCCTCGCCGACGTGAAACTCAGCGATCTGTTCGACGTATGGCAGACGGCGCGCGCCGCGGGCCTGGCCACGCCGAACATCGGCTTGCTGACCGACATCGTGTGCTGCCCCGGCGGTGACTTCTGCTCGCTCGCCAACGCCAAGAGCATCCCGATTGCACAGGCAATCCAGGAACGCTTCGACAACCTCGACTTCCTGTTCGACCTGGGCGACATCGAACTGAACATCTCCGGCTGCATGAACAGCTGCGGTCATCACCATGTCGGCCACATCGGCATCCTCGGTGTCGATAAGGATGGCTCGGAGTGGTACCAGATCTCGCTCGGCGGCCAGCAGGGCAATGAAGCGACGATCGGCAGCGTGATCGGTCGCGCGTTTGCAGCGGCCGATGTGCCGGACGTGATCAGCAAGATCATCAGCGTCTTCGTCGAACAGCGCGAAGGCGAAGAGCTGTTCATCGACGTCGTGCGCCGTATCGGCCTCGACCCCTTCAAGGCCCGCGTGTACGGCACGCCGGCTGCTGCCCCGAAGAAGGAGCTTGCGAATGTCTAACCTGATCAAGCACGGCGCCATCGTCGAGGACAACTGGACGCTGGTGCGCTACCCGGCGGTTGAAGAAGCAGTGCAGAAGCAGGCCGGCAAGGTGGTGCAATTCAAGGTCACCGGCACCGAGGCCGCCTCGCCCGAGTTGATCGCGCAAGTGCAGATTCCGGCCGGCCGCGCGATCGTGCCGCTGGCGGTATTCCGCGCCCGCAAGGACGACCTGGCTGCGCGCATCGCCGCCGGCGAAATCGGCGTGTGGCTGGAGAGCTTCGAGTTGGTCGAAGACCTCGTAGCCGCCGTGGGCGACATCAACACCCTGCCGCTGATCGCTTACGACTTCCCGAAGTTCGTCGATGGTCGCGGCTTCTCCGCCGCCGTGCTGCTGCGTACCCGCTACGGCTACAAGAACGAGTTGCGTGCAATCGGCGATGTGCTGCGCGACAAGCTCTACTTCATGCAGCGCTGCGGCTTCGACGCCTACTTGATCCGCGCCGATCGCTCGGCCGAGGATGCGCTGGCCTCGCTGCGCGATTTCTCCGAGCCTTACCAGGCTTCGGTGGCCGAGCCGCAACCGCTGTGGCGCCGCCACGCTCGCGCCTGAACGGAGTCCAGTGATGAGCGAGAGCGTTTCCTTCCTTAAGCCGCGCGCAAAGAACCCGGCGACCTCGCCGGCGCTGACCGATGAGCTGCGCACCACGGTCGCGGTGAAGCGCGCCCGTACGCTGGAACTGCTGCATGCGGCGATCGAGGAATTCGGTGCCGCCGGTGAAGTCACCTTCGCCAACAGCTTCGGCGCCGAGGACATGGTGCTGACGGACCTGATCCTCGCCGAGCGCCTGCCGATCGAGATCTTCTCACTCGACACCGGCCGCCTGCCGGCGGAGACCTACACCCTGATGGGCGAGGTGGAGAAGCGCTACAGCACGAAGCTGAAAGTCTTCTTCCCGGACGCGACGGCCGTCGAGCAATACGTGCGCACCGAAGGCATCAACGCCTTCTACGACTCAGTCGAGCTACGCAAGGCGTGCTGCGGCATCCGCAAGGTCGAACCGCTGCGTCGTGCGCTGGCCGGCAAGAAGGCATGGATCACCGGCCTGCGCGCCGCGCAGAGCACCACCCGCATCGAGCTCGCACCGCGCGAATTCGATGCAGGCAACGGGCTGGAGAAGTTCAACCCGCTGTTCGACTGGAGCGAGCAGGAAGTCTGGGCCTACATCCGCATCCATGAGCTGCCCTACAACGCGCTGCACGACCAGTTCTACCCGAGCATCGGCTGTGCGCCCTGCACCCGCTCGATCGCGGTCGGCGAGGATGTGCGCGCCGGGCGCTGGTGGTGGGAGAATCCCGAGTCCAAAGAGTGCGGCCTGCACGTGAAGAAATCCTGAGCGCGCGTCGCTCACGCTGAAAGCAAACGAATGAGTACGCTGACCAAACAAACGCTGTCGCACCTCGACTGGCTCGAAGCCGAAGCCATCCACATCATGCGCGAGGTCGCAGGCCAGTGCGAACGCCCGGTGCTGCTGTTCTCGGGCGGCAAGGATTCGATCTGCCTGCTGCGCATCGCCGAGAAGGCTTTCCGCCCCGGCCGCTTCCCCTTCCCGCTGATGCACATCGACACCGGCCACAACTACAAGGAAGTCACCGACTTCCGCGACAAGCGTGCGGCCGAACTCGGCGAACGCCTGATCGTGCGCTCGGTGGAAGACTCGATGAAGCGCGGCTCGGTGGTGCTCAAGTCGGCCGATGAATCGCGCAACAAGCACCAGTCGGTGACCTTGCTCGAAGCAATCGCCGAGTTCGAATTCGACGCCTGCATCGGTGGCGCACGTCGCGACGAGGAGAAGGCCCGCGCGAAGGAACGCGTGATGAGCTTCCGCGACGAGTTCGGCCAGTGGGATCCGAAGAACCAGCGCCCGGAACTGTGGAACCTCTACAACGCCCGCGCCTTCAAGGGTGAGAACATCCGCGCCTTCCCGATCAGCAACTGGACCGAGATGGACGTGTGGCAGTACATCGAGCGCGAGAAGCTTGAGCTGCCGTCGATCTACTTCGCGCACACCCGCCCGGTGGTGCGCAAGGGCACCCTGCTGCAGCCGGTAACCGAGCTGACGCCGGCCAAGCCGGGTGATGTGGTGGAAGAGGTGATGGTGCGCTTCCGCACCGTTGGCGATATCACCTGCACCGCGCCGGTCGAGTCGACGGCGAGAACGGTCGAGCAGATCGTCGTCGAGACCGCCACCACCACGATCACCGAGCGCGGCGCGACGCGACTGGACGACCAGACCTCGGAAGCGTCGATGGAGCAACGAAAAAAAGAAGGCTACTTCTGAAAGAACACGCATAGATCTGCTGCGCGGCCTCATCCCGGGGCCTGTGATGCTCGCCGTACCGCATGTACGGCTGCGCTTCTCGACCCCGGCCTGACCCCGCTCGCTACGATCTCTGCGCGTCCTTTTGTAGGACTTAACGAAAGAACCTAGAGATGTCCGCGATGGAACACCTTCCGACCCAAGAAAACGGCCTGCTGCGCTTCATGACCTGCGGCAGCGTCGACGACGGCAAGAGCACGCTGATCGGCCGCCTGCTGTACGACACCAAGGCGATCCTCGCCGATGCGCTGACCGCGATCGAGAAGACCTCGAAGAAGCGCGGGCTCGAGGCGGTCGACCTCTCGCTGCTGACCGATGGCCTGCAGGCCGAGCGCGAACAGGGGATCACGATCGACGTGGCCTACCGCTACTTCGCCACCGGCACGCGCAAGTACATCATCGCCGACGCGCCGGGCCACGAGCAGTACACCCGCAACATGGTCACCGCGGCATCCACCGCGAACCTCGCGATCATCATGATCGACGCGCGCAAGGGTGTGCTCGCGCAGACCCGCCGGCACAGCTACATCACGCATCTGGTGGGCATTCCGCATCTGGTGGTGGCGGTGAACAAGATGGATCTGGTCGACTACAACCAGGCCACGTACGACCGCATCTGCGCCGAGTACCGTGCCTTCGCCGACAAGATGGGCCTCACCGCCAAGGGCTTCGACGTGCGCTTCATCCCGGTGTCCGCGCTGGCTGGCGACAACATCGTCGAGCGCGGCGATGCGATGCCCTGGTACGAAGGCCCGACCCTGCTGGATATCCTCGAAACGGCGCCGCCCGCTGGCACGCACGAACGCAGCGAATCCTTCCGCTTCCCGGTGCAGTACGTGATCCGCCCGCAAGCCTCGGACGACCCCGAACTGCACGACTACCGCGGCTTCGCCGGTCGTGTCGAATCGGGCACGGTACAAGCGGGCGACGCCGTCACGGTGCTGCCCTCGGGCATCGAATCGCGCGTCAAGGCGGTGCACATCGGCGGGGAGCCGATCGACGTCGGCCACACCGAACAGTCGGTCACGCTGCTGCTGGAAGACGAGGTCGACATCTCGCGCGGCGACATGATCGTCAAGTCCGGCAACGCGCCGGAAGCGAAGAAGGAGCTGCGCGCGATGCTGTGCTGGCTGTCGGAGACGCCGCTGTCGCCGGCCCGCACCTACCTGATCCGCCACACCTCGCGCACCGTCAAGGCCAAGCTTTCGGGCATCGCCTACAAGGTCGACATCAACTCGCAAGAGCATGTCGATGCGACGCAACTGGCGGTGAACGACATCGCCGAGGTCGGCTTCAAGCTCGCGCAGCCGATCTTCGCTGACCCCTACACCACTAACCGCGAAACCGGCGCCTTCATCGTCGTCGACGAGTCGACCAACAACACGGTCGGCGCAGGCATGGTGCTGTAAAGAAAGAAGTCTGGCCGCAACAGGAAGAAGGGCAACCCTGACAGGTTGCCCTTCTTTTTTGGGCTCCGGGCGCCGGTGCACGCGGACATGCCGACGCGCCCTCCTCGCACCGCGACGCGCCAGTCCGGTCATAATCGCTGTCACCTCGCCCGCCACACGGGAGCACCGCCACATGCTGCATCGCGTGTTACTGCTCTTAGTCGCGCTGTTCGCACTGCCGGCCATCGCCGGAGATATCCGTTTCCCGGGCGGCGATACGCCGGAAGACAAGCGCTGGGACTTCGTGCTCGAGATCCTCACCCTGGCGCTGCAGAAAGCCCCGGCGAGCGACGCGCCCGACCGCATCGTGCGGCTGCCGGCGCAGATGCAGGCACGCCGGATTGCGGACCTGAGCAGCGGCCACCTGGACGTCGCGGTCGCCATCGGCAGCCGCGATCTGGTGCGCCAGCCGGTGATCTTCATCCCGGTGCCGCTGCAACGCGGCCTGCTCGGCTGGCGCCTGCTACTGGCAAACGCCGAGGGCGCGCGAGAACTCGCTCATGTGCAGTCGCTCGACGACCTGCGCCCGTTGCGGATGGGCTTCGTCCGGACTTTTGCCGATTACCCGGTGATGCTGGCCAATCAGCTCAGGGTGGTCGACGGCGCGGACTACCAAGGCATGTTCAAGATGCTCAAGGCTGGCCGCATGGACTACCTCTCGCGCGGCGTAGGCGAAATCTTCGCGGAGCACGAGGCCCTGCATGCGCGCGGCGACAACACGCTGCTGATCGAGCCGAGGCTGGCCTTGCACTACCGCGCCGACTGGTTCTTCGTCGTCAATCCGGCCCGACGCGACCTGGCCGAGCGCATCGGCCGCGGGCTCGATCAGGCGCGCCGCGACGGCAGCTACGAGCGCGTATTCCAGCAGTACTTTGCGCCGGTGCTCGCGCAAGCACGGCTTGATCAGCGGCAGATCATCGAACTCGCGAACCCGGACTTCCCGGACCTGGGCAACCAGATCCCCGCCAACTGGTGGTGGGCGCCGGAGCCGCGCAGAAGCAGCGTCGGCGAAGCGCAGAAACCGCACTGAACGGGCGGCCGTCGCGCCTCCAACACGTCAGGGCGCAGGTTGCGCCTTGCCAGCGTGCCGCGCCAGCAAGGCGTCGACCTCCCCACTGCGCACCAGGGCCTCCAGCGTCTTCCGAATCACGGCCCGATCCGCCGGCGCCACCCGCGCATGAAGCATCGACCAGCCGATGCGATAAGGCTGTGCCTTGAAAGGCAAGCCACGCGCGTTGTCCCCCAAGCCCGCCGACTCGGTGGAGTGGCGGTAGTACAGCGGCGTACCGAAGAAGCCCACGATGCGCCCGGCGGCAAGCTTGCGCGCCAGGGTGTCCATATCCTCCGACTGATCGATGTTCTCCGGAGCCAGCGCATCGAAGAACGCACGGACCTCTGTCGGCTCAGCCCCGCGGCGCATCCTGCCAACCAGGGCGCCGGAGGCCCCGAGCACTGCTTGCGGCGACTGTATGCCGCGGCGGCGATCGACGACGAACTCGACTGGCAACTGCGCCACCGCGACGAAATCGCGATCGGTCGGGATCGTGCGCCCGCGGCTGACATTGCCAAGGATGTCCGCCTCCGCGACTTCGGCAAGCGCGATCAATCGCTCGGGGGGGAGCAGCTCCACCCGAAGACTGCAGCCACTGCGCCGACCGACCAGCGCAACCAGCTCGGGCAGGAAACCGCCGACACCACCCGGTTCGGCATAGAGGTTGGCGCCACCAGGCGAGCCGAGAACGACATAAGGCCGCGCACATGCCGCGTCGGCCGGGGATACCGTGCCGATCAGGGACAAGGAAAGGGGCAGGAAACACCCAAACCGCTTGACGGTTAGCAACATCTCTCGGAAGGCATCTGGCCGGAGCCTTGAGCCTAACGCCGTGGGCGCCCGATGGTAAAGAAGCACGGCTCGCGAGTTGCGGCGCCGCCGGCAAGCCGGCATCGATGCTAGATTGAAGGCATACCGGCCCGCCGGATGCAACCGGTGGCCAGCATAGACGCGCGCAGGAGGTCCTTGAATGCTGCCCGTGGTCATCAGGATGGGGAGGCGCGGAACGACGCTCGCCGTCACCGCAGCTTCGGTCATCGGATCGGTTGCCATCACCGTACTGATCTTCCGAAGCATCGGCGCCGAGCTCCCAATGGTTGGCTGGGTCGCCACGCTTGCGACCCCCCTGCTGCTGGCGCCCACGATCTCATGGGTGATGGTCGGATTCCTGTTCAGGATCCACACCCTGGAACAGGAAATGCGCCAGCTCGCGACCTACGACGGCCTGACCTCACTGTACAACCGGGCCCCCTTCCTGGTCTGCTGCGAGCAGTACCTGACGCTGGCACGCCGGGCCAAGCGCCCGATGGCAATCCTGTTCCTCGATATCGACCACTTCAAGTCGATCAATGACACCCATGGTCACGAAATCGGCGACAGCACCATCCGCACGGTTGCACAGCTGGTCCGCGCCCACCTCAGAAGCAGCGATGTCGCGGGCCGCATGGGGGGCGAAGAGTTCGTCGTCGCGCTGCCAGACACCGACCAGGCCGGCGCGCTGACCGTTGCAGAGAAGATACGCGAAGTGATCGCGCAGACAGACATCGCGACCGGCAAAGGTGCTCTGCGTTGTACCGTTTCGGCGGGCCTGTCGGTCTACCACCACTACAGCGACCGGGGCATCGACACCCTGCTGAGCGAGGCCGACCAGGCGCTCTACGAATCGAAACGTGCGGGGCGCAACCGCACCACAGTGCACCAACCGGACGGCGGTTCGCACAAGCCCGCACCGGCGACGATCGAAGCGCTTGGCTTGCGCACGCACCCCTAGCGAGATCACCTTCAGCACGCTTCCTCGCGCGTCCGTCCTGCAAGGGGGTGCAAGGGCACCGCCCTCCGGCGGATCCTGCGGTCAGCAAAGCTACTCGGCCTTCCGCATCCCGGTCGAAGTGTTGGCGCCCGGCGCCGTCGCGTGATTGGCGCCGAACTTGTTCTGCCAGTACTCATGACCAACTCTGGCAAACACCGTGCCGTTCTTGCCCGCGAGTTTGCCGACGTCGGCCATCCGGACGGCATCCAGCAGGGTCTCGCGATGTCGCTCATCAGCCCTGCTGCAAGCTTCACTCCCGAGACCTTCGACAACGACAGTTGATGACTGCACACGAGGCGCTCCTGCGCGCCATGGTTTGAGTCCTTGGCCGGGTCACTGCTGTCGAACTTCAGGGTGTCGACGTTGAGGAAGCTGCTAACTTACTTGCGGCCACCGACATGGGTGAAGGCGATGATCGGCTGCCCCACCTCCTGGTCGAAACCCGGTTCGGCAAGCCGCTTGCCCCGGCAATTGCTGATGGTGTTGTCGCTCCAGTCGGCAGCTCGCGAGGAGCCGGACAGCCATGGCCGGAGCGACAACCGGGGGATGGGTGTTCGTGTCCGGAGACTTAGGCGCGTTATCGACCGCTCTACCCCTACCGCCAGAAACTCGCCAGGCGTACGGCGGCAGGCGCGCTCAATGCGGAGACAGCGCCGGGTAGCTGAAACCGAGGAAATGCACCGCGTTCAGGGCAAAGTGACACAGGATCGCGGCCTCGATGCGGGCACTGCGCTGGTACGCCCAGCCGTAGCCAAGGCCGGCAAAGGCTGCAATTGCCGCATAAAGCGGTCCACCGCCCAGATGTGCGAGGCCGAACAACAGGCTTGCGATCGCCAGCGCCGGTGCGGCGCCGATCGTCGTCGCCAGCCCGCGCTGGATCAGGCCGCGGAAGAACGCCTCCTCGGCGACGCAGGTGAACAGCAGATTCCCGGCCAGGAAGGGCAAGGCAAACGCGGGCCACTTCGGATCCGGTGCCACGTAACCCGCTGCGAGGCTTGCGGCAACGATCAGAACCACCAGCGGCACGCCCACGCGCAGCAAGGTCGCACCGACCTGACGCCAGTCGGCGGCAGAGCGGGCGAGCGGCACGAAGCACAACAACAGCACCAGGCCGGCAAAGCCCTTGTCCACACTCAGCCACGGCCGGAACGGCAACGACTGGGGACTCAAGCGTTGCAACCCGGCCAGCACGGGGTTCGCCGCGCCCGGCACGACATGCAACGCGAGCGCCAAGGCCAGCAAGGCCACAACGACCCCAAGCGCACGGGCCAGGCCCCTGTGCGCGAGTTGCGTATACAGCACGCCGGCAGCCGCCAGCGCCAGCACGGCGGCCAGGGCCCAACTTGCCAGCACCCCCTCGGCCACGGCCGCGACCAGTGCCAACGCGAACACCGCCGGCCAGACCGGCCGCCCGGCGACGCGCGGCCCCCAGGCCGACAGCACGGCCAGCATCAGCAGTGCGGCACTCAGCATCCGGCGAGCGCTATGCCTTGCGAAACCAGCAGCGCAGGCAGCGCGGCCATGTCGGCGAACGGAATCGCGCCGAGCGCGCTGATCCGCTCGGCGGGGGTAAAGCGCGCCAGGCCAAGTACCCGGGAGCCAGCGGCGACGGCGGCACGGATGCCGTTCTCGCTATCCTCGACCACGAGGCAATCCGCCGGCGAGACGCCCATCTCGCGCGCCGCATGCAAGTAGAGGTCGGGCGCCGGCTTCGGGGCGGCGACATCGTCCGCGCCACTGAAACGGCGTGGGAAGAAACGCTCGAATCCAAGATGCCGCAGGCGCAGGTCGATCTCTTGATGGCGGCTGTTCGAGGCGAGACAGACGGGCACCCGCGAAGCCTCAAGACGCTCGAGCACTGCCGCCACGCCCGGGATCGCTTCGGCCTCGGTCACCGCGGCGTCCACCGCGGCATCGACACGCGCGACGAAGTCGGCCGGCGGCACCCAGCCATGGCGGGCCGCCAGCACCTCGGCCCGCGTCCGCATCGCCGCGCCGTTGAACTCATGCAGCGTGGCGACTTCGTCGAGCGGCAGGCCGAAGCGGGCGGCTTGCTCGACGAACTTGCGGTTCGCCATCGGCTCGCTGTCCACCAGCACGCCATCGCAATCGAAGATCACGAGCCGAGGCGCGGCCACACTCATTCCTCGGCGAAACTCGCCAGCGCGGCGGCAATCTCGTCGGCACTGACGCCATCGGCTGCGTGAACCGGCGCACCGGCCAATGCCGCGGCACCTTCGCTCTTGAGGCGACCGACCCACTGGCCGGCATCACGCCCGCCATCAAAGCCTTCACTCTGCAGCAGCAGGCGGCCTTGCGGATCGGTCAGCTTGAAGTAGAAGCGGCCGTCGGCCTCGCGGTACTGCTTGAACACCGGCTTCGCGGCAGCCTTCACCGCTTCGGCCGCTTTCGCGGTCGGTGCCGCGACCATCGGGCGCAGGCCGACCGCCTGACGCAGCTCGGCGAGCAGCGGCGTGGCCAGCGCGCGCGCCTTGCGCGCACCTTCCTGCAGCGCCTCTTCGATCTTGGCCGGGTGTGCGATCAGCTCCTCGTAGCGCGCACGCATCGGCGCGATCTCACGTTCGAGCTGTTCGACCAGGCGCTGCTTGGCCTCACCCCAACCGAGGCCGGCGCGCAGATCGGCGCGGAAGGCTTCGCGTTCGGCCGGCGTGGCGAAAGCGTCGAACAGCGCGGTGAGGCTGGTGCTGTCCGGGTCTTTCGGCTCACCCGGCAGGCGGGAATCGGTCACGATGCGCGCAATGGCTTCGCGCAGCCCTTTGGCGCCGCCTTCGAACAGCGGCACGGTGTTGTCGTAGCTCTTCGACATCTTGCGACCATCGAGGCCGGGCAGCGTCGCCACCGCCTCATCCACCGCGGCTTCCGGCAGCACGAAGAACTGGCGCCCCTTGCCGAACAGGTGGTTGAAGCGTTGCGCCACGTCGCGCGCCATCTCGATGTGCTGCACCTGATCGCGCCCCACCGGCACCTTGTTGGCGTTGAAGATCAGGATGTCCGCCGCCATCAGGATCGGGTAGCTGAAGAGTCCCATCGTCACGCCGTCGTCGGGCTCGTTGCCGGCCAGTTCGTTCTGGTCCACCGAGGCCTTGTAGGCGTGCGCACGGTTCATCAGGCCTTTTGCGGTGACGCAGGTCAGCAGCCAGGTCAGCTCGGGGATCTCGGGGATGTCGCTCTGGCGGTAGAACACCACGCGCGAGGTGTCGAGGCCGGCCGCCAGCCAGGTCGCGGCGATCGCGAGACGCGAACGCTCGATGCGGTCCGGGTCGTCGCACTTGATCAGCGCGTGATAGTCGGCAAGGAAGAAGAAACTCTCGGTTTCGGGCTGCTGGCTCGCGAGAATCGCCGGGCGAATCGCACCGACGTAATTGCCGAGATGGGGGATGCCGGTGGTGGTGATACCGGTCAGGACACGCTGACTCATCGATGCCGCCTTGGGGAAAAATCGGACGCAAAAGCGGGAGTCTACCGAAGCGCGGCCGCGAGTACGAATCGCGCGCACGGCGATACGACAGTCGAGGGGATTCAGAGCGGCTTTCGGACTGCCCGCAGGTGGAAGCTGAAATCGAGGGTCTGCACGGCGCTCGGCGGGCGCCCCCACACCGGCTGCAGCGCTTCGGCCGCCTCGCGCAGCAGGCCGTCGCCATGCGCATCGGTATAGAGCCGAACCGCCGACCAGGACTTGAGGTAGGCGATCACGCCCGCCAGGTCCGCCTGCACCGGCATGTAGATGCATGGCACATCGAGATCCGGATATGGCAAAGGCACCGCCCGATAGCCGCCCCACAACAACTGGTTCTGCGGCGCCCAGAAGGCCGCAATCGGGTCGAGCACCGTGCGGCGCAACACGGCGTCGAAAACCGGGTTCAGCGAAAAACCGCCATAACCCCAGGCTGCAAACAGCCCGCCGGATTTGAGCACGCGATCGAGTTCCGGCGTGAAGCGGACCATGTCGAACCAATGCAGCGCCTGCGCGACGCAGACCGCATCGAAGGCCTCGTCTGGGAAATCCGTCGCCTCGGCCGCCATGGTGCGGTAGTGCACGCCCGGATGCGGCTTGGCATGCGCAATCTGCGCAGCAGACAAATCCGTCGCATCGACCCGCTCGAAGTGATGTGCCAGCGCGACGGCGGCCTGGCCATTGCCGCAACCGCAATCCCACACTCGGCCGCGCGCGGGTGCGGTTGCGGCGATCCAGTCGAACAGTGCGGAGGGGTAACCCGGGCGCACTGCGGCGTAGTGGGCGGGATCGGCGGAGAACAGGTCTATCGCCATGCACAGGCTCCTCAAGGCGGCAGGCGGGATGCGCTTGTCGTATGCTTCGGCGCTCAACCCTCGGAGGATACCGTGAAGTCCATCATCACCCTGCTTGCCGCCCTTGCGATCAGCCCCGCCTTTGCCCAGGATGCCGGCGCCGAACTGGCCGCCCGCACTGCCAAAGAACCCGGTGCCGTGACCACCCCGTCCGGCCTTGTCTTCGTATCGCTGAAGGATGGCACCGGCGCCCAGCCCAAGGTCACCGACAAGGTTCGTGTGCACTACCGGGGTACCCTGCCGGACGGCAAGGAATTCGACAGCTCCTACGCCCGCAACGAACCGGCCGAATTCCCGCTGACCCGCGTGATCCCCTGCTGGACCGAGGGCGTGCAGAGAATCAAGGTGGGCGGCAAGGCCAAGCTCGTATGCCCGCCGTCGATCGCTTACGGCCAGCGCGGCGCGGGCGGCGTGATTCCGCCGAACGCCACGCTTCAGTTTGAAGTGGAACTGCTTGGCATCGTCAAGTAAGGGCCGCTTGTGACGCCGCCGATGGCGACGGCGTCACTTACCTACCACACCACTGCCGCAACAGTCTTTTTTGACCTGAGCCAATAACGTCCCCCGCCCACAGCGCTTCAATGGCCACAGCAGCATCGCGCGCACGCGTCCCGTGCCGCAACAGCACCCGCAACGGGTGCAGGTTCACCCGAAAGGGGATCCATCATGGCCAGTCCGCTCGTCCGTCGCAGCCTCATCTTTGCAACGCTCACCCTGATCGGCGCCGCCGCCTGGTTTGGCTGGCAGCATGTTCAACCGCCGCCGGAACCTGCCGGCTTCGCCTCGGGCAACGGCCGCATCGAAGCCACCGAGGTGGATGTCGCCACCCGCATTGCCGGTCGGCTGCTTACGCTCACCCCGCGCGAGGGTGATTCCGTCTCCCGCGGCAGCATCGTCGCGCAGATGGACGTCGATGAACTCAACGCGCAGTTGCGCGAAGCCGAGGCCGGTGTTGCACAGGCCCGGCAAGCGATTGCCGAAGCGCGTGCCGGCGTGGCACTCGCAGCGAGTAACCGCCAGCTGGCGCAAGCCAACCTCCAACGCACCGAGCAACTGATCGCACGCAACTTCCTCAGCGTGGCGCAGCGCGATCGCGACCGCAGCACGCTTGAAACCACCGATGCCGCGCTCACCGCCGCGCAGGTGCGCGTCAGTGCCGCCGAAGCGGCTGCACTCGCCGCCGAAGCGCGCGCAGACCGCTTGCGCAGCACGATTTCAGACAGCGCCCTGAAGGCGCCGATCAGTGGGCGCGTGCTCTATCGCCTGGCCGAACCGGGTGAAGTACTCGCCGCTGGTGGCAAGACGCTGACCCTGCTCGACCTCGACGATGTGTCGATGTCGATCTATCTGCCGGAACAACGCGCCGGGCTGGTAAGGCTGGGCGCGCAGGCACGTATCAGGCTGGACGCCACTACCGAGCTGATCCCCGCCGCCGTCACCTACGTCGCGCCGCGCGCCCAATTCACGCCACGCGAAGTCGAAACGCGCACCGAACGCGAAAAGCTCATGTTCCGCGTCAAGGTTCGCATCGAGCCCGCCTGGCTCGCACAGCATCGCGCCGAGGTGAAACCCGGCGTGCCCGGTATCGCCTGGATTCGTACTGATCCGCAGGCCGCTTGGCCGGCCAGCCTGCCGGCACACTGAGGAGGCGTCAGCATGGGCACGCAAATCAGCGTCGCCCGCCTTGCGGGCGTCACCCACCTCTACGGGCACACCGCGGCGATCGAAGCCATCACGCTCGACCTGCCCGCGGGCTGCATGGTCGGCTTCATCGGGCCGGACGGCGTCGGCAAGTCCAGCGTGCTCGCACTGATCGCCGGCGCGCGCAAGTTGCAGCAAGGCAGCGTCGAAGTGCTCGGCGCCGAGATGCGAAACGCGCGTGCTCGTGCCACCGTGCAGCCGCGCATCGCGTACATGCCGCAAGGCCTGGGGCGCAACCTCTACCCCACGCTATCGGTGTTCGAGAACGTGGATTTCTTCGCCCGGCTGTTTGGCCAGGGGCGCGCCGAGCGCCATGCGCGCATCGCGGATCTGCTCACCGCCACTGGCCTCGCACCCTTCCGCGACCGCCCTGCCGCCAAGCTCTCCGGCGGCATGAAGCAGAAGCTCGGACTGTGCTGCGCATTGATTCACGACCCGGATCTGTTGATCCTCGACGAGCCGACCACCGGGGTCGATCCGCTCTCGCGCCGCCAGTTCTGGGAGCTGATCGATCGCATCCGAGCCCGGCACGGCAACATGAGCGTGCTGGTCGCCACCGCCTACATGGAAGAAGCTGCCCGCTTCGATACGCTGGTGGCGATGGATGCCGGGCAGGTGATCGGCCACGGCACGCCGGCCGAACTGCGCGCGCAGACCGGTCAGGAAACACTCGAAGAGGTTTTCATCGCCTTGCTGCCCGAAGCGCGCCGCAAGGCCCACCAGGCGCTGACGATTCCGCCGCGCGACGCACACGAAGCCGAGATCGCAATCGAGGCCGAGGGCCTGACGCAGCGCTTCGGCGACTTTACCGCGGTCGACAACGTGAGCTTCCGCATCGGGCGCGGCGAGATCTTCGGCTTCCTCGGCTCCAACGGCTGCGGCAAGACAACCACGATGAAGATGCTCACCGGCCTGCTGCCGCCCACTGCAGGCAGCGCGCGGCTGTTCGGCAAGCCGGTCGATGCCACATCACTTGAGACCCGCAAGCAGGTCGGCTACATGTCGCAGGCCTTCTCGCTGTACGGCGAGCTGACGGTGCGGCAGAACCTGTGGCTGCACGCGCAGCTCTTCCATCTGGCGCCGGATCACATCGGCCCGCGCATCGACGCCCTGGTCGAGCGCTTCGGCCTCGCGCCACATCTGGACGCGGCTGCCGACGCGTTGCCGCTGGGCATCCGCCAACGCCTCTCGCTCGCCGTGGCGGTGGTGCATGAGCCGCAGCTGCTGATCCTCGACGAACCGACTTCGGGCGTGGACCCGATCGCGCGTGACGATTTCTGGCGGCTGCTGGTCGAACTCTCGCGCGAACAGGGCGTCACGATCTTCATCTCAACCCACTTCATGAACGAGGCCGAGCGCTGCGACCGCATCTCGCTGATGCACGCCGGCCGCGTACTCGCGAGCGACACGCCGACAGCGCTGCGCGAAGGCCGCGGCGCGGCCACGCTGGAGGAAGCCTTCATCGCTTACCTCGAAGCCGCAGCCGGCGCCCCCTCACCCGAAAGCCCGCTCGCCGAAACGCAGCCAACGCCCACGGCAGCGGGCAAGTCTCACAGCCCACCGCCACGCTTTTCGCTGCGCCGCCTGCTCGGCTATGCCTACCGTGAAACGCTGGAGCTGCGCCGCGACCCGATCCGCCTGACCTTTGCGCTGCTCGGTTCGGTGCTGCTGATGTTCATCCTCGGCTACGGCATCTCGATGGATGTGCAAGACCTGCGCTTCGCGGTGCTCGACCGCGACCAGAGCCCGGAGAGCCGCGCCTACATCGAGAACTTCGCGGGCAGCCGCTACTTCATCGTGCAGCCGCCGATCGCTGACCCCGCCGCGCTGGATCAGCGCGTGGCAAGCGGCCAACTCGCGCTGGCGATCGAGATACCGCCGCGCTACGGCGCCGACCTGCGCGCCGGCCGCGCGCCGACGCTGGCCATCTATGTGGATGGCGCAATGCCCTTCCGTGGCGAAACGGTGCGCGGCTATGCCGAGGGTGCGCATCTCACGTATCTGGCCGACCTCGTTGCACGCAAGACCGGCATCACTCCGAGCGCGATGCCCGCGGACCTGGAAGTGCGCTACCGCTACAACCAGGACTTCAAGAGCATCTACGCGATGGTGCCGGCAGTGATTCCGCTGCTGCTGGTGTTCGTGCCGGCGATCCTGATGGCGCTCGCGGTGGTGCGCGAGAAGGAGCTGGGCAGCATCACCAACCTCTATGTCACACCGGTGACGCGGCTCGAATTCCTGCTCGGCAAGCAGCTGCCCTACATCGCGGTCGCGATGGTCAGTTTCTTCGGGCTGACACTGCAGGCGGTCACGGTGTTCGGCGTTCCGATCAAAGGCAGCATGCTCGCGCTGACGGTCGGCGCCCTGCTCTACGTTACCGCCACAACCGGTATCGGGCTGTTGATGTCCACCTTCACCCGCACGCAGATCGCGGCGCTGGCTGCGACCGGCATCCTGACGATGCTGCCGACGGTGCAGTTCTCCGGCCTCACCGAGCCGGTCAGCTCGCTCGACGGTATCGGCCCGTGGATCGGCCGCTTCTACCCGGCGACCTACTTCCTCGTGATCAGCCGCGGCATCTTCACGAAAGCGCTCGGTTTCTCCGAACTGGTCTGGCAGTACACGGCGCTCGCCGCCTTCATCCCGGCGCTGACGCTGCTGTGCTGGGCACTACTGGCCAAACAGGAGCGCTGAACATGAGAACGCTCGCCAACATCTTCCGCCTCGGTCTGAAAGAGCTGCGCTGTCTGTTCGCCGACCGGGTGCTGCTGATCCTGATCGTCTGGGCTTTCTCGGGCGGCGTGTACACCGCGGCGAGCGGTATGTCGCGCGAACTTCACAACGCGCCGGTCGCCATCGTCGACATGGATCACTCGCCGCTTTCGCAACGCATTGCAGGCGCCTTCTACGCCCCCTACTTCCGCCCGCCGCAGGCCGCGACCCTGAGCGAGGCGGACGCTGGCCTAGATACCGGCCGCTTCTCGTTTGCGCTGGTGATCCCGGCGAACTTCCAGCGTGACCTCTCCGCCGGCAAGCGTCCGGAACTTCAACTGGCGATCGACGCCACCAACATGGGCCAGAGCTTCATCGGCGCGAGCTACATCCAGCACATCATCGCTGGCGAACTCAACGAATACCTTACCGGCACACGCAGCACTGCGACTTCGCCGATCCAGCTCGCCACCCGCGTGCGCTTCAACCCCAACCTCACCGGCTTCTGGTTCGGCGGCGTGATGGAGGTGATCAACAACATCACGCTGCTGTCGATCATCCTGGTCGGCGCGGCCTTCATCCGCGAGCGCGAGCACGGCACGCTGGAACACCTGCTGGTGATGCCGCTGACGCCGCTGGAAATCATGCTCGCCAAGGTTTGGGCCAATGCGCTGGTGGTGCTGGTCGCCGCAAGCTTCGGCCTGATGGTGATCGTGCAGGCGGTGATGCGGGTGCCGGTGGCGGGCTCGGTGCTGCTGTTCCTCGTTGGCGCCGCGTGCTTCCTGTTCGCCGCGGCTTCCATCGGCATCTGGCTTGGCACCGTTGCGCGCTCAATGCCGCAGCTGGGGCTGCTGATCATCCTGATCGTGATTCCGCTGCAGCTGCTGTCGGGCGGCGTGACACCGCGAGAGAGCATGCCGCGGCTGGTGCAGGCCATCATGCTCGGCGCGCCGACCACCTGGTTCGTGCGCTTCGCACAGGCGATCCTCTACCGCGGCGCGGGTTTCGATGTGGTGTGGCCGGACTTTCTCGCGATCCTCGCTATCGGCGGGGTCTTCTTTGCGATCGCGCTGGCCCGTTTCCGCAAGGCGGTCACGCAGACCCAGCTCTAGGCGGAAGCCACCTTGCACTGCAACATGACTGCACCTTCATTGGCATTGAACAAACACTGAAGTTCTCCGGCGCCCCGCCGTAATAACATGCTGGAAACGCAAAGGCGCGTCGCAGCCCATGCTCATCAGAACCCGATCGCTACGCACATCGATCCTGCTGTTCGTCGCCATCGGCCTGGCGCTACCAGCGCTTTTTGCGCTGCCTGTGCTCTACAAAAGTTATCAGGCCGAGGTGGAACGGCGCATCGCGCTGCAGCTCGACCAGTACGCCAACATCCTCGCCTTCGGTGCCCGCGAGCCGCTCTGGAACCTGAGCCCGGACGCCGTGCGGCCCCTCGTCGAAGCGGTGTTGAGCGACCCGGACGTCGTGCTGGTCACGATCGTTGACCGTACCGCCGGCCCACTGCTTGAAATCAAACGCGGCGCTCCCAACGCGCAGATCCGCCAGACCGGGCGCAAGGTCATCTACAAGGAACGCGAACTCGGCACGGTGAACGTAGGCGTCACCGGCGACACCGTGCGGGCACAGCAATTGCGCCAGATGGGGGCTTTCGCCGGCACCGCGTTGCTGCAGCTGGGCTTTGCCGCGGTCATGATCTTCTGGCTGTTGCGGCGGCGCCTGGTCGCCCCGCTGGCCTCTCTCGGCAACGCCGCGGACGCGCTCGCGCGCGGCGAGCTGTCGCAGGAGATCCCGTCGCGCGGCGACGATGAGATCGGCCACCTCGCAAGCCGCCTCGAAGTCACGCGGCGTGAATTGCTGGGCCTCTTCGCCGACCTGGAAGCCAAGAACGTGGCGCTGGGCCGCGAACTCGAGGAGCGACAGCGCTCCGAAACAGCGCGGCGCGAGTCCGAGGAACGCCTGTCTACCGTGTTCGCGCTGACGGCAACGCCGATGTCGGTCGCGCGCAAGGAAGATGGCTTGTTCCGGATGGTGAACCCGGCCTGGGAGCGCACCTTCGGCTATGCCAAGGGCGAGGTGCTGGGCCAGCGTGCCAGCGACATCCCGCTCTGGATCGACCCGGAGATGCGCGCCAGCTGCATTGCGGAAATCGATGAGAAGGGCCTGCTCGAAGGACGCGAGGTCTGGATGCGCACCTACGATGGCGTCGGCCTGCTGATGGAGGCATCGGCCCGCCAGTTCCGTGCCGGCGGCGAGGAGTTGCTGGTCTGGAACCTGCGCGACATCACGCAGGAACGTGCCGCCGAAGAGGCGCTGCGCGAGAGCGAGCAGCGCTTTGCAGCACTGTTCCACCACGCGCCGGTCGCCCTGTGCATTGTCGATCTTGAGCACACCGCCGAGATCCTGGACGTCAACACCCAGTTTGAACGCGACTTCGGTCGCTCACTCAGCGACTGCATCGGCCGGCCCTTGGCGCGCCTTGGGCTGTGGGCGAGCGGCGACGATGCGGACCGTTTCGACGGGATGCTCAACGCGATCGACGAGCAGGAGAAGATCAGCGCCTGGACGGTATCGGCCGACGGCACGCGCGCCTGCTACGACATCGCGGGACGCCGCGTTACGCTGCACGGCCGCGCCTGCTTCATCTGGAGCGCAATCGACGTGACGCCGATCATCAACGCCAAGGCGGAAGTCGAAGAGATCAACCGTACGCTGGAAGACAAGGTCGCACGCCGCACGCACGATCTGGAATCTGCCAACCGCGAGCTGGGCGAACTGCTCAACCGTCTGCAGACCGCGCAGACGCACCTCGTGCAGAACGAAAAGCTGGCCGCGCTAGGCCGATTGGTGGCGGGCATCGCGCACGAGCTGAACACCCCGATCGGCAATTGCCTGATGGTCGCGACCACGCTGGAAGACCACCGGCACGAACTCAATTCCGCGCTGGAGAGCGGGCTGCGGCGCAGCACGCTGAGCGAGTTCCTCGCCGACCTCGCCGACGGCAACGACACGCTGCTGCGCAACCTGCAGCGCGCGGCGGATCTGGTTTCAAGCTTCAAGCAGATCGCGGTAGACCAGATCGGTGCGCGTCGGCGGGTCTTCGACCTGCGCGAAATCGCCCGCGAGATCGAGGTCACGCTGGCACCAACCTTCCGCAAGGCAGGCTGCACCTTCGCCAACGAGATTCCGGCCGGTCTTGAATTCGACAGCTACCCGGGCGCGCTGGGCCAGGTCATCACCAACCTGACCACCAACGCCATCACGCACGGTTTTGAAACCCACACCGGCGGCCGCATCAAGATCAGCGCCGAAGTGGAAGGCGAGCAGCATGTGAAGCTGGTTTTCGAGGACGATGGCCAAGGCATTCCGGCCGAAAACCTGCCGCGTATCTTCGACCCCTTCTTCACCACCAAACTCGGCCGAGGCGGCACCGGGCTTGGCCTCAACATCGTCTACACCATCGTCACCGGCGTGCTGGGCGGCGCGATCCGCGTCGAGAGCACCACCGGCGAAGGCACCCGTTTCATCCTGACCTTGCCGCGCCGCGCCCCGCAGCGCGCCGACGACGACGACCCGGGAATTGCATGATGAGTAGCACCAGCGTTCCTTCCAAGGACTTCCGGAATCGCGCAATGAAGGTTGTGATCATCGATGACACGCCGGTCAACCTGGCCTTGATGCAGGCGCTCGTGGCCCGCGTCGAGAATTGCGAGACGCTGACTTTTTCCGACCCGCAGCAGGGGCTGACGCACTGCATGCTGGAGCAGCCCGATCTGCTGATCGTCGACTACATGATGCCGGAGCTCGACGGCATCGAGCTGATCCGCCGCTTCCGTGAGGCGCATTCCAACGAGGATGTGCCTATCCTCATGGTTACCGCCGCGCATGAGAAAACAGTGCGCTTCGATGCGCTCGAAAGCGGCGCCACCGACTTCCTCACCAAGCCCGTCGACAAGAACGAGTTCATCCCGCGCGCACGGAACATGCTGCGCCTGAGGCAGCATTCCCTGATGCTCGCGAATCGAGCCGAAGAGCTGGCGGAGGCGGTCAGGCGCGCCACCGCAGACATCCACGAACGCGAGCGCGAGACCGTAACGCGGCTTGCGAAAGCCGCCGAGTTCCGCGACCCCGAGACCGGTTCGCACATCCAGCGCATGGCGTATTTCTCGGCCATGATCGGGCGCGAGTTGCAGCTCGATTCCGCGGTCTGCGAGATGCTGCTCGCCGCCGCGCCGATGCATGACGTCGGCAAACTGGGCACGCCCGACGCGATCCTGCTCAAACCCGGCCGGCTGACACCGGACGAGTTCGAGATCATGAAGCGGCACGCCGCGATCGGGCACGAGATTCTGAAGGACTCCGCCTCACCGGTGCTGCACATGGCCGCCGAGATCGCCCTGACCCACCACGAGAAGTTCGACGGCAGCGGTTACCCGCAGGGGCTCGCAGGCGAGACCATTCCGCTGATCGGCCGGATCGTCGCAGTGGCGGATGTATTCGACGCGCTGACTTCGACACGCCCATACAAGCGCGCCTGGACGCTGGAAGACGCGCGCGGCTTCCTTGAACAGGGGCGTGGCACCCACTTCGACCCCCGCTGCGTCGACGTCTTCCTCGGCTGCTGGGACGAGGTGCTGGAAATCCGGGCGCGCTTCCAGGACTAGGCTCGCCGGTAGACCGGCGCCCCGCTCAGGACTTCCGCTGGATCAGCTCGACCTTGTAGCCGTCCGGGTCCTGCACGAAGGCGATCACCGTCGTACCGTGCTTCATCGGGCCCGCCTCGCGCGTCACAACGCCGCCACGGGCCTTGATCTCGGCGCACGCCGCGTAGGCGTCTTCCACCTCCAGCGCGATGTGACCGTAGCCGGTGCCCAGTTCGTAGGACTCCACGCCCCAGTTGTGCGTGAGCTCGATCACCGCGCCCTCGCTCTCATCCTGATAGCCGATGAAGGCAAGGGTGAACTTGCCGTCGGGATAGTCGTTCCGGCGCAGCAGGCGCATGCCCAGCACTTCGGTGTAGAACTTGATCGAGCGGTCGAGATCGCCGACCCGCAGCATGGTGTGAAGGATTCGCATCGGAGTTTCCTCGGGTGTCTGGTTCAGTAGAGCGCCGATCACGCTGGATCAATCCATGCGCAATCGGCTCGGGTTTCGGATGTCAGATTTCAGGCAGCGCATGACCACGCGCCTTCAGTTCGGCACGCGCGTCGCGCCACGTGGGGCACAGCAACTCGACGACTGACCAGAAGCGCGGCGAGTGGTTCATCTCGATCAGGTGCGCAACCTCGTGCGCCACCACATAGTCGATCAGCGCATGCTCGAAATGGATCAGGCGCCAGTTGAGGCGGATCCCGCTGTGCCGGCTGCAGCTCCCCCAGCGGGTCTTTGCGCCCGTCAGCGATAGCGCCGGGCGCGGCACGCCCGGATGCGTCATCGCGAGCCGGTGCATGTACTCATCCAGGCGACCGCCGAAATAGTCCAGCGCATGGCGCTGCAGCACACGCCGCAACAGCAGTTGCGGGTTCTGCCCCGGGCGCAGCGGCAGGTGCAGCTCGCGCTCGAAGTGGCCCTCGATCCAGCGCGCGCGCCCGGCCCCCGGTTGCAGCCGGATCGTGCAGGGCTGGCCCAGCACCGGCAGCACCGCGCCGTCTGCCAGATCGAAGCGTGCCGGCGCCGGCCGCGCTGCGCGAGCATCCAGCTTTTCGATCAGCCAGGCCGCGTTCTTGCGGATGAAGGCCTCGGTCTCGGTAATCGTCGCCCGTAACGGGATCGTCACCGTCACGCCCGCGGCATCAATCTTCATGCCCAGCGTCTTGCGTGCGCTGCGCTTGAGGGTGTACGGCACGGTGCGCTGGCCGAACACGATCTCGCGCTGCTGCGGGGGCGGCGGCGTGGCCTTGAGCAAGCGGGAAACCACCTTCATCAACATCGGAGCGACCGTGGGCCTTCGCGCTTCAAATGTTCACCGTCTGCGCCGCGCGCATGTAGTGATGCGGAAAGCGCGCGCGCATGGTGTTCTCAATCCACGCCTCGACTTCCGCGTTAACCTCCTCCGGCTTGCGGCCGGCGGTCTCGATCGTCGGGCCGACGATGATCAGCGCTTCGCCTGGATATTTGATGAAGGCGCGGCGCGGCCACAACTCCCCGGTGTTCAGCGCCACCGGCACCACCGGCGCGCCAGCGTATGTCGCCAGCGTGGCACCACCGAGCTTGTAGCGACGGCGCCCGCCCACCGGCATCCGCGTACCTTCCGGGTAGACCGACACCCACCAACCCTCGGACAGCCGCTTTGCCCCTTCGAGCTTCACCTGCGTCATCGCATCGGCGCCCCGTGAACGGTCGATCGCAATCATCGGCAGCATCGCGAGCCCCCAGCCGAAGAACGGTAGCCAGTGCAGTTCGCGCTTCAGCACAAAACTCTGCGGCGGGAACAGCACCGGGAACAGGATCGTCTCAAGCGCGGACTGGTGCTTGGCCAGCACCACCGCGGGCCGCGACGGCAGGTTCTCCCAGCCTTCGATGCGCCAGCGGATGCCGAGAATTGCGTGGATCATCCGCACGTTGATGCGGCACCAACCCATGATGATGTGGTAGCGGCGCTGCGGCGGAAACGGAAAGGTCAGCATCGCAAGCAATGCGTAGGGCACCGTCACCACCAGTTGCAGCAGCAGGAACACCGCCGAGCGCAGCAAGGGCCCGATCGGCAAGAACGCTGCGCGGTCAGGCCGCCGGCTCATTCGATCAGCGCGTCCGCCACCGCCGCGAGGTCGGCAAACACCCGCGTGCCGGCCGGCACGTTCGGATCCTTCACGGTGCGCTCTCCCTTGCCGGTCAGCACGAGGAAGAGCTCACAACCGACCTCCTGCCCGGCCAGCAGGTCGCGCAGGCTGTCACCCACCGTGGGCACGCCGCGCAGGTCTGCGTTGAAACGGGCGGCGATCTCGCGAAGCATGCCGGCGCGCGGCTTGCGGCAGTCGCAAGTCGAATCGGCGGGATGCGGGCAGAAGAAGATTGCATCGATGCGCCCGCCGGCCTGCGCGAGCAGCTTGGTCATCTTCTCGTGAATCGCGTTCAGCGTATCCATGTCGAAGAGGCCGCGCCCCACGCCGCTCTGGTTGGAAGCGACGACCACCCGGTAGCCCGCTTCGTTGAAGCGGGCGATCGCCTCCAGGCTGCCGGGAATCGGCCGCCACTCATCGGGCGACTTGATGAATTGCGCGGAATCGACGTTGATCACGCCGTCGCGGTCAAGAATGATCAGTTTCATGCTGAGGCTTGCGGTTCAGGCAATCCGTAATGCTATCAGCCCGGCCGGTCTCGCGGACCGACGCTGGCGCCACATCAGTGCAATCCCGGTTTGATGGTCAAGCACCAAATCCATTACAGTCGCCACCCCTTTATGCAAACGGATTTGCGCACGATGCGACGTTTTTCACTCCTGCTGCTGGGCTTGCTCGCGTTCGCGCCGCACAGCCAGGCCGCAGAAATCTCCGGCGCCGGCTCCAGTGCGGCCGCCCCGCTCTACACGGCATGGGCGGCCGAATGGGGCCGCAAGAGCGGTGTCCAACTGAAGTACGCCGCGGTTGGCTCCTCGGCCGGTCTCAAGGCAATCCGTGACGGGAAGGTCGATTTCGGCGCTTCGGATGTGCCGCTGCCGCCCGAGCAACTCGAACGCGACGGGCTTGTGAACTTTCCCACTGCGATCGCGGGTGTCGTGCCGGCGATCAACCTTGCCGGCGTGCCGCGCGGCGAATTGCGCCTGAGCGGCAGCGTGCTGGCCGACGTGCTGTCCGGCAAGATCACGCGCTGGAACGCGGCGCCGATCGCCGCGCTCAACAAGGGCGTTCGCCTGCCAGACCAGGCGATCACCGTGATCGGCCGTGAAGACGGTTCCGGCACAACCTATGTGCTGAGTCACTACCTGGCCAAGGTCAGCACCGACTGGGCCAAATCGCTCGGCACCGACTTCAAGCTCAATTGGCCCGCCGGCACGGTCCTCGCGAAAGGCACGGCCGCGCAGCTGGAAGCGCTCGCCAAAACGCCGGGCGCGATTGCATACGCCGAGTTCGGCCAGGTCGAAAAGGCCTCGCTCAACTACTCCCGCGTCGCCAACGCCAAAGGCGACTATCCGCAGCCGGGCCCGGCCAGCTTCCGCGCCGCGCTGAAAGCGAGCGCCTGGACCACGGCCGGCAAGTTCGAGGAAATGCTGACCGACCAGGCCGACAAGGACGCATGGCCGATCACCAGCGGCACCTTCATCGTCATGCGCAAGAAGGTCACCGATCCGGCGCGCGCGGCGCAAGCGCTTGCGCTGTTCAGCTATGGCTTCATGCGCGGCGACGCGATCACCGCCGAGAACCGCTGGGTGTCGATGCCCGATCTCACGCAAGCGCGCGCGGTGAAGGAAATGAACAAGTTGCGCGATGCCAATGGCCAGCCACTGGCCTGGAGCATGACGTACTGATCTTGCCCGCATGGCGGCAAAGAAAAAGGGCGGCCACTTGGCCGCCCTTCTTTTTGCAGAAACACCCTTCGCGTTCAGACCGACAGGCGCGAGATATCCGCCACCGCGTTCATCATGCCCGCGAGTTGCTTCAGCAGCGCCAGACGGTTGGCACGGATCAGCGGCTCGTCGTGGTTCACCATGACTTCTTCGAAAAAGGTGTCGACCGCACCGCGCAGGCCGGCCAGCGCCTTGAGCGATCCGGTGTAGTCGGCGTTTTCGAGCAGCGAACGTTGCAGCGGTGCAGCTTCGATCACCGCATGCGCGAGCGCCTTTTCCGCCGGCTCGACGAGCAGCGCAACGTCGATTTCGCCAATCGCACCCTCAGCCTTCTTCAGGATGTTCACGATCCGCTTGTTGGCCGCCGCCAGCGCCGCCGCTTCCGGCAACGCAACGAACTCGGCCACTGCGGCGAGTTTGGCCGGCACGTCGGCAACACGGCTCGGCAACGCGGCCAGCACGGCATCGACCTGCTCGACCGGCGTGCCCTGTTCGCGCAACAGGTTGCGCAGGCGGTCGCCGATGAACTCGACCAGTGCCGGGATCGCCTCAGCCGCGTTGTGCTCGGCCGCAAAACCCGCCGCCGCATCCGCCAGCAGCGCGTCAAGCTCGAGCGGCAGTTCCGTTTCGATCAGGATGCGCAAGGCGCCCAGTGCTGCACGACGCAGGCCGAAGGGGTCCTTGTCGCCGGTCGGCTTCTCGCCGATCGCGTAGAAGCCCACCAGCGCGTCGAGCTTGTCGGCCAGCGCAACCGCGCAGGCCACGTTGCCCTGCGGCAGGCTGTCACCGGCAAAGCGCGGGTGGTAATGCTGCTCGATCGCCTTGGCGACGACTTCGCCCTCGCCGTCGTGGCGGGCGTAGTACTCGCCCATGATGCCCTGCAGCTCGGGGAACTCGCCGACCATCTCGGTGACGAGGTCGGCCTTCGCCAGGCGTGCGGCGCGCTGCGCGGCGGCCACGTCCGCATGCAGGCGTGCAGCGATCTTGCCGGCCAACGCTTCGAGGCGGCCAATGCGGTCCAGCACCGAGCCGAGCTTGTTGTGATAAACGACGTTCGCCAGGCGCGGCAGGCGCGAATCGAGCTTCGCCTTGCGGTCGGTGTCGAAGAAGAACTTCGCGTCCGACAGGCGCGCGCGCACCACGCGGGCGTTGCCGCCAGTGATGTTGTCGGCGATATCGGCCTTGATGTTGGCGACGATCAGGAACTTGTTGATCAGCTTGCCGGCGGCATCCAGAAGCGGGAAGTACTTCTGGTTCTGCTTCATCGTCAGGATCAGGCATTCCTGCGGCACCGCGAGGAACTCCGCTTCGAACTCGCCGACGTAGACCGTCGGATGCTCGACCAGCGCGGTGACTTCATCAAGCAGCGCGGCGTCTTCCACCGGATGCGCGCCGACCTGCGCGGCGGCTTTCGCCAGCTCATGCGCGATCAGGCTGCGGCGGGCCTCGAACGATGCGACCACGGAACCCTTCTCGAACAGCGTGCGGGCATAGGCTTCGGCGGACTCCACAGTGACCGCGCCCTCGCCCAGAAAGCGATGGCCGCGCGTGGTGTTGCCGGCCGCCAGTCCCAGCACTTCACCCGGCACCACACGGCTACCGTGCAGTTGGATCAAGCCATGCACCGGGCGCACGAACTGGTGCGTCGAATCGCCCCAGCGCATCACCTTGGGAATCGGCAGCTTCTTCACGGATTCAGCAACGATGCCGGCGAGTACCGCATCCAGCGCCGCGCCCGGCACGGTCATCGTGTGGAAGAAGGTTTCGCTCTTGCCGTCCATCGCGCGCTCGAAGCTCGCCACTGCATCGGGGGAGATGCCCTTTGCTTCGAGCTTCTTCAGCAGCGCGGGCGACGGCGTGCCGTCGGCCGTCAGCGCGACGCTGACCGGCATGATCTTCTCGCGCACCTGCGCATCGGCTGCCTGCGCGGCAACACCGCTCACGGTGACGGCCAGGCGCCGCGGCGACGCAAAGGTGTGGAATTCGGGCGCAGCGCCCACCAGCTTGTGGGCCACCAGGCCCTTGAAGATGCCGTCAGCGAAAGCCTCGCCGAGCCGCGCAAGCGCCTTAGGCGGCAGTTCCTCGGTCAGCAGTTCTACGAGCAGAGTGTCTTGCATGTTGATCCGGGCACGGCGAGCGCGCCCCTCCAGAATTCGATGTTCGGATGTCGCTTACGCGCGGCGGGCAGCGAGCTCGGCGCGAACGGCTTCAATGCGCTGGCATTCGTCTTCGCCCAGCAGCGCACGCAGCTTCGGGTCGTCGAGCTTGGCCATCGGGAAGCCGAGGCGATCGCGCGAGGCGAGGTAGGCCTGCGCAACCAGGCGCGAGTTGGCACGGATGCGGCCGATGTAGGCGGCACGCTCGGTGACCGAAATCGCGCCACGCGCATCGAGCATGTTGAAGGTGTGCGCGCTCTTCAAGGCCATCTCGTAGCCCGGCAGCGCGAGGCCGGCGTCGATCAGGCGCTTGGCTTCGGACTCGTAGTTGGCGAACTGGCTGAAGAGGAAGTCGACGTTCGAGTGCTCGAAGTTGTAGGTCGACTGCTCGACCTCGTTCTGGTGATACACGTCGCCGTAGGTCACGCCCGGCGTCCACACCAGGTCGTAGACGTTCTCGCAGTCCTGCAGGTACATCGTCAGGCGCTCGAGACCGTAGGTGATCTCGCCCAGCACCGGCTTGCATTCGAGGCCGCCGACCTGCTGGAAGTAGGTGAACTGCGTGACTTCCATGCCATCGAGCCAGACTTCCCAGCCGAGGCCCCAGGCACCCAGCGTCGGGTTTTCCCAGTCGTCCTCGACGAAGCGGATGTCGTGTTCGTTGGTGTTGATGCCCAGTGCGCGCAGCGACTCGATGTAGAGCTCCTGGATCGCGAGCGGCGACGGCTTCAACACCACCTGGTACTGGTAGTAATGCTGCAGGCGGTTGGGGTTCTCGCCGTAGCGGCCGTCCTTGGGGCGGCGCGAAGGCTGCACATATGCGGCGTTCCACGGCTCGGGGCCGATCGCCCGCAGGAAGGTGGCGGTGTGGCTGGTGCCGGCGCCGACCTCCATGTCGTAGGGTTGCAGCAAGGCACAGCCGTGTTCGCTCCAGAACTTCTGGAGACGCAGGATCACTTCCTGAAAGGTGGGTTTCACGCTCATGGGTCCAGGGCGGCCGAACCGCCGGATCGGGGCAAAAGCGCGATTTTACAGGGTTCGCGGGTTCCGGCGCCCTGATTATTGGCAAACCCCCGGAACTACTCCGACAGCGCGTCGATCGACAGGCCCCAGCGCTGCATCAGTTGCCGCAGCAAGCGCTGCTCGCCAACGGTGACCCGCCCGTCCGACTTGGCCATCACGAGAATCGCGGAACACACGGTTCGGCGCAGCGCCGGGCGTGTGATATCGGCGGCGAGCCGGTCGATGCGCGCGTCTTCGAGCAGATGCACGCGCGACTGCTCGGCCTCGTCGACCAGGTCGCGGCAGCAATCGAGCAGCACCTGGACGAATTCGTCGCGCGACAAGCCCACCGCGTCGTGGATCATGTGCTGGTCGATCAGCGCGATCTCGCTCTCGTGCAGCTTGCCGTCGGCGAGGATGGCGAGGCTGATCAGGCGCGCTGCGGCCTGCGGGCTGTTGGCGGGGTAACTGCGCATACGGGTGCGATCTCCATGCTTCGATTGCGATTCGCAACAGCGTAGCGCGGTTTCCGCCCGTTCGCTGCGCGCCGGCGATACAAGCCGGATACAGCGGGCGGCTACACTGCCGCCTTTGCCAGCCTCGGTTCCTCACGCATCGCCTGCCCCGCTTCCTGTCCGAATCCCGCCAACTGCTGCGCCTTACTGGCCCGCTGGTGGCCGCGCAGATGGTGTACATCCTGATGGGTTTGATGGACACCGTGATGGCTGGCCACGCCGGGGCCGAAGACCAGGCGGTGGTGGGGCTGGGCGTGGCGCTGTGGGCGCCGGTGTTCCTGTCCCTGCTCGGCATCTCGCAAGCGCTGAGCCCGGTTGTGGCACATCATCACGGTGCGGGAGACAAGACCGGCATCATCGCCGACACCCGCGAAGGGCTGTGGCTTGCCGGCATTTCGGGGGTCATTCCCTTCCTGCTGATGCCGGCAGTGCCCGCTGTGCTGGCAGCCGCGCAGATCGAGGCGGGGCTGGCGGCCAAGGTCACACAGTTCCTGTGGGGCATCGTACTGGGCCTGCCCGCTGCACTGCTGACGCGCACGCTGGGCTTCTACTCCGCCAGCATCAACCACACACGCCCGCTGATGGTGTTCGGCGCGCTCGGACTCGCCGTCAACTTCTTCCTCAACTGGGTACTGATCTACGGTCACCTTGGTCTGCCTGCACTGGGCGGGGTCGGCTGCGGCTGGGCGACCGGCATCGGCATGTGGGCCGGTCTGGCGATGATGGCGCTGTACACCGCGCAGGCACGCATCTACCGCGAGGTCTTCCTGTGGCACGGCTGGAGCTGGCCGCACTGGCCGCGGCAGAAGAATCTGCTCAAGCTCGGGCTGCCGATGGGCGCGGCAATGCTGGCCGAAGTGTCCGCGTTCGCTGGCGTGGCACTTTTGATTGGCCGCTTCGGTGCGGTGCAGATCGCCGCGCACCAGGTCGCGCTGAACTTCGCGTCACTGGTGTTCATGTTGCCGCTGGGGCTTTCCACCGCCATCTCGATCCGCGTCGGCCAGGCGCTCGGCGGCGGCGATCCGCGCGGCGCGCGTTTCATCGCGTGGAGCGGCGTGCTGATCGGGCTGCTGATCGCGGCTGCGATGGTGCCCGTGGTGTTGCTCGGGCGCGAAGCGATCGTCGCGCTCTACACACCGGACGCTGCCGTGCAGGCAATCGCCTCCACGCTGCTGCTGTTCGCCGCAGTGTGGCAGTTTTCGGATGCCACACAGGTCTGCGCGGTCGGCGCGCTGCGGGGCTACAAGGTCACGATGATGCCGATGTGGCTGATGATCGGTGCGTTCTGGCTGATCGCGATCCCGCTCGGTGCGCGACTCGGCTACCACGGCCTCGACGCCTACCCGGTCACCGGCGTGTATGGTTTCTGGATCGGCCTGGTCGTGGGTCTCACGCTGGTCGCGTTGGGGCTGGCGCTCACGCTGCGTAGCGTCGCACGCCACCGCATCGCGGATCACGCGGCAATCTGAAATCGTCTCGCACAGGGGAGTCGCCGGAACCCGGCGGGTCTATGCTGGTCATTGATGCTGCGCCTGCGCGTTGCAGGCGGCACCAAGTCCACCCCGCGATATCCCACGCACGGAGACCTCCCATGAACGTACTCGGCATCTGCGGCAGCCTGCGCCGCCAATCGCGCAACAAGGGCCTGCTTCGCTACGCGGTCGCGAATGCACCGGCGGACATGACGGTCGAGGTCGCCGACCTCTCCGCAATGCCGTTCTACAACGCCGACATCACGGAGCGCCCGGCCGCGGTGGAAGCACTTTTCGCGCAGATGGCTGCGGCCGACGCCCTGCTGCTGGTATGCCCCGAGTACAACTATTCGATGGCGCCGGCCCTGAAGAACGCACTCGACTGGGCGTCGCGCGAACCGGACAACCGGCTGCTTGCGGGCAAGGCCTGCGCGATCATGGGCGCCGGCGGTGGCATGGGCACCTCGCGCGCCCAATACCATTTGCGGCAGAGCTGCGTGTTCCTCGATCTGCATCCGCTCAACAAGCCGGAAGTGTTCGCCAATGCCTTCTCCGACAGCTTTGACGCGGACGGCAATCTCGTCGACAAACGCATCCAGGACCTGATCGTGGCGCAGCTCACCGCGCTGCAAGCCCACGCCGCCCGCTTCAAGGGCTGACACCCGGCAAAATGAAAACGGCGCACGTCGTTGCCGTGCGCCGTTGGCTATTGGTATCGCGGCGATCAGAGGCCGAGTTCTTTCTCCAGGCGCTGGCACACCGTCTTCAGCACCTTGATGCGCGCGTGCTTCTTGTCGTTGGCCTCAACCAGCGTCCAGGGCGCCTGGCCGGTGCTGGTGCGGTCCACCATGTCGCACACCGCTTCGCGGTAGGCATCCCACTTGTCGCGGTTGCGCCAGTCTTCTTCGGTGATCTTGAAACGCTTGAAGTCGGTCGCCTCGCGTTCGTTGAAGCGGCGTAGCTGCTCGTCGGCGTCGATTTGCAGCCAGAACTTCACGACGATCACGCCAGCCACGTCGAGCGCGTGCTCGAAGTCGTTGATTTCCGCATAGGCACGCAGCCAGTCGGCCTCGGCACAGAAGCCTTCCACCCGCTCGACCAACACCCGGCCGTACCAGGTGCGATCGAAGATCGTGATCCGACCCTTGCGCGGCACATGGCGCCAGAAGCGCCACAGGTAGGGCTGCGCACGCTCTTCATCGGTTGGCGCAGCGACCGGCACGATCTGGAACTGGCGCGCGTCGATCGCCGCCGTCACGCGCCGGATCGCGCCGCCTTTGCCAGCGGCGTCCGACCCTTCGAACGCAAGCACCAGCGCGCGGTTGCGAAACTTCGGGTGGCGCACCAGCTCCGACAAACGCCCCTGCCACTTCGCGAGCTGGCGTTCGTAGGTGTCCTTCTCGATCTGCTTGCTCAAATCCAGTGCAGTCAGCACATCACGACCGTCGATGCGCGGCGGAATCGGCGGCGCCACCGGGTAGTGCTGCGGCGTATCGTTGGCCAGGCGGTACTTCAGCGCCTCCAGCAGCGCCTTGCCGACGCGCAGATTGCGGTAGTTGTCGTCGGAGCCATCCACCACGATCCACGGCGCCCAGGGCGTGTTGGTGATACGCAGCACATGGCCGGCGACGTCGATCAGCTCATCGTGCGTCTTGAGCCGCGACCAGCTCTCCTTCGTCACCCGCCAGGCGGTGCGCGGGTCGGACTCGAGTTTTTCGAAGCGCGCACGCTGCGCCTTCTTCGAGAGATGGAACCAGAACTTCAGCACCAACGCGCCTTCGTTGGCGAGCATGCCCTCGAAGCGGTTGATGCGCGCCATCTCGTGATCCGTCTCATCGGCCGTCAGCTTGCCGTCAATGCGATCGGCGATCGGGCTGGAATACCACGAGCCGGCGAAGACGCCGATGCGCCCCTTGGGCGGCAGGGAGCGCCAGTAGCGCCACATGTGGGGGCGATCGCGCTCTTCATCGGTGGGCTCGCTGAACGCGAGGGTCGAGAGGAAGCGCGGATCCAGCCACTCGTAGAGCTGGTTGATCGTCTCGCTCTTGCCACCGCCATCGACGCCGGAGATCAGCAGCATCACCGGGAATTTGCCCGCTTCGCGCAGTTCGAACTGCACGTTGAGCAGCTCCACCCGCAGCGCTTCGACCTCCTTGCGGAAGGTCTTGTTGTCAATGCTGTGACCGAGTTCTGCCGATTCGAACATGGTGAAGCCCCCCTCAAGCGCCACGCTGCACGATGGAAAATCCTGACGAGCATACGCCCGCCGCGAAATACTCAGGGCTGATACGGCTCAAGCGCCGGCTTCGCGCAACACACCCATCCCCGGAAGCTCCAGGCGCCGTTTGCCGCGCACGCGGCTCAAGCGAACCAGCATCGTGCCGACGAAGCAGCCGGCCTGCGCAGGCAGCAGCAGGTCCGTCACCCCTGAAGGCTGCCAGCGCACCCGCAGGCGATCGCCTTCGGCCGACAACTCGGCGCCACTGCCGCGCCCACCGACGTAGCGCCCCGCCCAAGCGCTCGCTTCGCCGGGCGGTGTCGTGGCAACGGCAGTGCACTGCTGCGCGAACAACCAGGACCAGAACTGCGGCGTGTCGCGGTAAGTCGCAGTCCAGCTATCGTGCCCGACACCTGGCATCCAGACGCAGCGCACATCAGCCCCGACCGCCTGCATCACCGATTCGACGCGATGACCGAACTCGATCGGCACGATGTCATCGGCGTCGCCATGCGCCACCCACACCGGCACACCACGCAATGAGGCCAGGGCCGCCTGCCAGGCATCCAGAGCGCCGAGCGGCAGCTTGTAGAAACGGCTCATGCCGTCGTTCGGAAAGCCGCCCGCAATCGGCGCAATCGCGGCGAAGCGGCCCGGAAAAGCCGCCGCCATCGCGAGGCTGCCCATCGCCCCCATCGAGAGCCCAGTGAGGTAGACACGCGTGGCATCGACCCTGCAACTCGCCTGCACGCAGCGCATCACGGCATCGACATAGTCCGGGTGCCACATCTGGTTCTCCGGCGTCTGCGGTGCCACCACGATTGCTGGCAGCTTCACGCCACCATCGATCAGCGCACCGACGCCCTGACTGCGCACCCGCGCGAGGTCGTCACCCCATTCACCCCGGCCATGCAGAAACACCACCAGCGGCCACGCCCGCTGCGGGTCGGCGCCGTAGCCTTCGGGCAGCGCAAGCAGGAAATGGTGGCCGAACTCGCTGGCGAACGCGGGGGGCAATTCGCGGGCCTGCCAGGCGCCCTCGCAGGCATGCTGGATCGGCAGTACGGTGTCGCTGGGCATGGCGCGCTCCATCAGAAATCCGGCGCCATTATCCCGCGATGCGGCGCCTCAGGTGCGGCGCCGTTGGACTGCAGCCAAGCCCAGCAGGATCAGCGCAACGCTGACAATTGCCCAGTTGCCAACGCGCGCATACGGCGTCATGCCGCGGTAGCCGCGCACTTCGGCGTGCAGCACGCCGCGCGTGAAGGCCGGCAACACGGCATCGACGTGGCCGTTCGGCGCAATCACCGCGGTCATGCCGGTGTTGGTGGCGCGCAGCATCGGGCGGCCGGTCTCCAACGCGCGCATGCGGGCGATCTGCAGATGCTGCGGCTGGGCGTGCGATTCACCGTACCACGCCAGGTTGCTCATGTTGAGCATCAGGCTTGCGTCGGGCAGCGAGGCAATCAGCTCCTCGCCGAACACGTCTTCATAGCAGATGTTCACGGCGACCTTCTGGCCCGCCAGATCAAGCGGCGCGCCGGTTCGGCCACGACTCTGGTCCGACATCGGGATGTTCGCGAGCTTGTAGAACCAGCCGAACAGCGGCGGCGAATATTCGCCAAAGGGCACCAGATGCCGCTTGCTGTAGCTTTGTGGCGCGGCTTCGCCCATGGTGACGGCACTGTTGAAGATATGCCCCTCGGCGTCGCGCGTGAACACGCCCAGCACACCCGCCGCGCCCTGCGCGCGCAGGCTGTCTGCGACGGCCGCGAGGTACTCCGGCGGCACATGTTCGAGCAGCATCGGCAGCGTCGTTTCCGGCATCACCACGATCTGCCCACGCGCCTCGCGCAGCACGTCGAGGTTGGCGCGCAGCACGGTTTCGAAGCGCTCGCGGTCCCACTTCATGTCTTGCGGTATGTTGGTCTGCACCAGCGCCACCTTCACCGGCGCACCGAAGGCCTCGGTCCAGACCACCTGCGCGAGGCCGAAACCGGCCAGCGCGATCGCGGCAGCGCTCGCAGAGGCAGCAACGCGTGCGCCAGCGCGCCAGCCAAACACCAGCGCAGCAGTGAACGCCATCAGCACGAAGCCAAGGCCATACACGCCAAGCACTGGCGCATAGCCGGCAAGCGGGCTCGGCGGCGTCTGCGAATAGCCGATTGCAAGCCACGGGAAGCCGGTGAACAGCCAGCTGCGCGTCCATTCCAGCAGCGCCCAGGCCGCCGCGACGAGTGCGGCATCAACAGCCCAGTGGCCGCTGCGCAAACGGGCGAACAGGTAACCGGCAAGCGCGGGAAAGGAGGCCATGAACGCCGCGAGCAGCCCGATCGCGAGCATCGCAAGCGGCAAGGGCATCCCACCGAAGCGGTGCAGCGCCACCATCAACCAGCCGATACCGGCGAAGAACGCGCCCCAACCCCAGCACCAGCCAAGCCAGGCCGCACGGCGCGGCGGCGCCGTTCGCCACACCCAAACCAGCGCGCCCAGCGCGGGCAGCATCAGTGGGAAAAGGTTGAAGGGCGCGTAGGCGAGTACCGAAAGAGCGCCCGCCAGAGCAAGCAGCAGCGGTAGGAAACGGTTCATGGATTCGCTGGATGCGCGCCGGGCGCCATCACTTGGCGCCCGGCTTGGTTCAGAAAGCGGCGTGCGGCGAGAAGCTCAGCCGCCCACCGCATGCGTGTCGGGTACGCGTTCCACCAGCAGCGTGTAGACGCGCCGGCTGTCGGCGCGCAACACCTGGAAGCGGAAGCCTTCGTGCTCGACCACTTCGTTGCGCGTTGGCAGGCGCCCGAGCAAATGGATCACGAGGCCGCCGATGGTCTTGTAGTCCTCGTGCGGCCAATCGGTGGCGAAGGCCTCGTTGAAGGCCTCGACCTCGGTTGTCGCCTTCACGCGGTAACGGCCGACCTGGTCGGCGATGATGTTGCCGGCATCTTCGTCGAAATCGTATTCGTCCTCGATGTCGCCAACGATCTGCTCAAGCACGTCCTCGATCGTGATCAGCCCGGCGACGCCGCCGTACTCGTCCACGACAATCGCCATGTGGTTGCGGCTGACGCGGAATTCGCGCAGCAGCACATTGAGACGCTTGGACTCAGGAATGAAGACGGCCGGCCGCACCAGCTCGCGCAACCCAACCGGCTGGCCCGCAAAGTAGCGCAGCAGATCCTTGGCGAGCAGCACGCCGATCACATCATCACGGTTCTCGCCAATCACCGGGAAGCGGGAGTGGCCCGCCTCGATCGCAAACGCGGCGACCTTGTCGAGCGGGTCATCGACATGCACGACATCCATCTGCGTGCGCGGGATCATGACGTCCTGCACCTGGATGTCTGCGACACCGAGGGCGCCCTCGAGGATCGTAAGGACGTCGGCATCGAAGATATTGCGTTCGTAGGCCGCGTGAAGCAGGTCGAGCAGTTCGCCGCGGTCTTCGGGTTCGCGCGTCATCAGCGCGGAGAGTCGTTCGAGCAGAGTCGGCCGACTACTGGAAGGTTCCATAAAAGGAAGGGTGAGTGGTTAGGGGCAAACTGTCGGTACTGCCCGGCAGCTTGCCGCTGACCGCTCCCCGCATAGTGTGCCGCGGGGGCAAGACACCCCCGCAGCGGGTTTTTCAAGGCCGATCAGGCCGCATAGGGATCAGGATAGCCCAGCGCCGCAAGGATTTCGCGCTCGACCGACTCCATTTCCTCGGCATCGTCGTCATTTTCGTGATCCCAGCCCTGCAGATGCAGCGCCCCGTGCACGATCATGTGTGCGGCGTGCGCTTCGAGGGTTTTGCCCTGCTCCTTCGCTTCGCGCTGCACGACCGGCCAGCACACGACGAGGTCGCCAACGATCAGCGGCTCTTCGGTGTAGGGGAAGGACAGCACGTTGGTCGCGTAGTCCTTTCCGCGGAACTCAAGGTTCAGCGCCTTGCTCTCGGCCTCGCCGACGAAGCGCACGGTGATCTCGGCGTCGGTGCCCAGCGCGGCGGATATCCACTCGCGAACCGCAGCCTTGGACGGCAGGCCCTTCTTCTCGTCCTTGCCGAGTTCCTTCTGCACGGTGAGTTCCAGGTCGTGTTCGGCCGCGTCGGCCTCGCCTTCCTGTTCAGCCACCGCCAGCACATGCAGGGTCGCGAGGTTAGCCGCGCCCGGTTGCACCAGCATGACAGGCAGCCCCGTTTCCGCATGCGCTTCGATCGCGAGGTCACCCATATCACCGGGCGGGAAGGCGAGGCGCAGGTAACGGCCGTCGGTGAGCGGGATCTCGATCGAGGCAACCTCGATCTCGCGGCGCTTACCCTTGGCGTTCAGGACGGTGATGGTCTTCATGGTTTTGCTCCGCGGCGTCTTTTTCGTAGGCTGCGACGATGCGCGCCACCAACGGATGGCGCACCACGTCTTCTTTCTGGAAACGGGTCGTGCCAATGCCGCGCACCCCCGTAAGGATCCGGGTCGCCTCCGAGAGGCCACTCTTGTGGCCGCGCGGCAGGTCGATCTGTGTGATGTCGCCGGTGATCACCGCCTTGGAGCCGATGCCCATGCGGGTCAGGAACATCTTGATCTGCTCCGGCGTGGTGTTCTGTGCCTCATCGAGGATGATGAACGCGTGGTTCAGCGTACGCCCGCGCATAAAGGCGAGCGGCGCGATCTCGATGCACTGGCGCTCGAAGAGCTTCGCCACGCGATCGAAGCCCATCAGGTCGTAGAGCGCGTCGTACAGGGGCCGCAGGTAAGGGTCGACCTTCTGCGCCAGATCGCCGGGCAAGAAGCCGAGACGCTCGCCCGCCTCCACAGCGGGCCGCGTCAGCACGATGCGCTCGACCTGCTGGCGCTCGAAGGCATCGACTGCGCAAGCGACGGCAAGATAGGTCTTGCCGGTACCGGCCGGGCCGATGCCAAAGGTGATGTCGTGTTCCTGGATGTTGCGGATGTACTCGGTCTGCCGCGGCGTGCGGCCGTGCAGGTCGCCCTTCCGGGTTAGCAAACCCGTCGCGGGCTGCATCGCCTGCGAGGTGTTGTTGAGTTCGACCATGCCGAGCTGGATGTCCTCGATGGTCAGCTCCTCATCGGCCCGCTCGTACAGGAAGTTGATCGCACGCGCAGCAAGCCGCGCCTGGGCGACGTCACCGCGCAAGGCAAAGCGTTCGCCGCGACGGGCAATGGCTACGTCGTATGCGGCTTCGATCTGGCGGATGTTCTCGTCGAGCGGCCCGCACAGCTTCGCAAGGCGATCGTTGTCGAGCGGGTTGAGCGAGATCTCGATCGGTTTCATCAGCTGGCGATCACCACTTCGCCACGCAGCGAGTGCGGCAGCGCGGAGACGATCTTCACATTGATGAAGTGGCCAATCTGGCGCGGGTTGCCGGCGAAATTCACGATCCGGTTGTTATCGGTGCGGCCGGCGAGCTCTTCGGCATTCTTGCGCGACGCCCCTTCGACGAGGATGCGCTGCACCGTGCCGACCATGCGCTGCGAGTGCTCGGCGTACTGCTCGTCGATGCGCTTCTGCAGCCGTGCCAGCCGCGCGAGCTTGAGCTCCTGCGGCGTGTCGTCCGCCATGTCGGCCGCCGGCGTACCGGGGCGCGGGCTGTAGACGAAGCTGAAGCTGCCGTCGAAACCGATATCGTCGATCAGCTTCATCGTCGCCTCGAAATCGGCTTCGGTTTCACCGGGGAAGCCGACGATGAAGTCCGAGGTCAGCGACAAATCCGGCCGCGCCGCGCGCAGCTTGCGCACGATCGACTTGAACTCGAGCACCGAGTAGCCACGCTTCATTGCGGCGAGCACACGGTCGGAGCCGCTCTGAACCGGCAGGTGCAGTTGCGACACGAGCTTCGGCAGTTTGGCGTAGGCCTCGAACACCCGCGGCGTCATCTCGCGGGGATGCGAAGTCGTGTAGCGGATGCGCTCGATGCCCGGCAGATCGTGCACGCATTCGAGCAGGAAGGCGAAGTCGCCCATCTCGTCGCTGCCCTTGGTCAGCGGCGCGCGCCAGGCGTTCACGTTCTGACCGAGCAGCGTCACCTCCTTCACGCCTTGCGCGGTGAGGCCGGCGATCTCGGTGAGGATATCGTCGAGCGGGCGCGACACTTCCTCGCCCCGCGTGTAGGGCACGACGCAGAAGGTGCAGTACTTCGAGCAGCCTTCCATGATCGACACGAAGGCGCTCGCACCCTCAACGCGCGCCGGCGGCATCGAATCGAACTTCTCGATCTCGGGGAAGCTGATGTCCACCTGGGCGCGACCGCTTTCCTTGCGCTGCGCGATCAGGTTGGGCAGGCGATGCAAGGTCTGCGGCCCGAACACCACATCCACATACGGTGCGCGCTCGACGATGGCAGCGCCTTCCTGGCTCGCCACGCAGCCACCAACACCGATGATCAGATTCGGATTCAACTGCTTCAGATGCTTGACCCGGCCGAGGTCGTGGAACACCTTCTCTTGCGCTTTCTCGCGCACCGAGCAGGTGTTGAAGAGGATCACGTCCGCCTCTTCCGGGTTATCGGTTTTCACCAGCGTTTCGTTGGCGCCCAGCACGTCGGCCATCTTGTCCGAGTCGTACTCGTTCATCTGGCAGCCAAACGTACGGATATAAAGCTTCTTGGTCATTGCAACACCCTGCGCGCCACCGTCGGGCCGTCCGGCCCGGAACGTGACACGCGATCAACTCTGGTCAATTTCTTCGGCGGAGAGGATCCACACCCGCCATACCGCGCCTTGGCTGTCGAACTGCACCCGGACACGCAGACGCATGTCGCCAACAAGGTTGGCCGGCAGTACGAGCAAGTTACTTTGATCGCGGACCTGCAAGCCCGGCGCCACCGAGAAACTCTGGTTGCGCTCGAACAGCAGCAGCACGCGCGTCCCGAAGGTCATCGTGCTGCCATCGAAGGCCTTGAGCGTCGTGACCTGGCTGTCGACCGGGAACTGCCGCGGCGCGCCGGCCCAAGCCGAACCCCAGACAAACAGCCCCACCATCAAAGCCATCATCGTTCGCAGCATCGGATTTCCTTAGGCCCACAAGGGGGCGGCGAATCAAAACAAGGACTTGCGCGGATTATAGCCCAAGCAACGCTTGACCCAGCTTTTCGACCGCGCTATATTTGCGGGCTGCGCGGTGATGTAGCTCAGATGGTTAGAGCGATGGATTCATAACCCATAGGTCGGCGGTTCGACTCCGCCCATCACCACCAACGAATTCAAGCGATCAGTGCTTACTGTGCCAGCAAAATCCGCCGCCTTGTGCCGATTTTGTGCCAACCAAAGCATTGTCTTCTAGCGACGGCCCTCTGGGCCGTTTGCTTTTTCTGCCTCGTCCCAGAGCGCATCCAGCATTTCCGCGACCTTCCTCAGCGGCTCCAGCTCCGCCCACACATAGCGGAACATCGCGTTCGTCCGATCCTCCTGCTGCCATGCTCCAAGTGCCTTGATATGGCGATCGTGTGCGCCCAGCGAACCTAGCCAGGTCGCAAACGAGCGGCGAAGGTCGTGCATCTTGAAGTCGGTTACACCCGCCTTCTCACAAGCGCGGTAGAACGATGACTCATTGATCTCGCCGATTCGCCGGCCACGATACGTGAAGACGAAGTCCTCGTGTTTGCCGACCTGCCGGTTCATCGCTGCCCATGCCGTCCGGTTCAGCGGGATCGCCAGATCAATCTCGGACTTCATCACTGACGCCGGCAGCTGCACAGCTCGGCGCTCCCAATCCACCCAGCGCCACCGCAATTGCAGGATCGCACCGAGCCGGATACCGGTCATCACCGCAAACACAATGATGTCCGCGAGGTGATCCGGCGCACAACGCGCAATCCGGCACACATTTGCCGGTGACTCGACCCGGCGCCTTTTGTTGCTCACCTTGTAGAACTTGAAGCTTGGCACGTGATCGACCCAACCCCACTCCGTCTTGGCCGTGTTCAACACGCGGCGCACGACATCGAGGTAGTGATTCAGGGTGGCGGGCTTGAGCGGCTTGGGTGGCAACGTCCTGCCCGGCTGGCGGGCCTGTGCGGCAAGCCGATCGGCTGCAAGCTGCGTCATCACGCCCTGCATCTTTTCGCGAGTGATTTCCGATGCTCGCAAGTTCCCGGCGTACGGCAGCAGTATTGAAAGCCGCACCAGGTCGCTCTGGATCGAACGGTTATCCATCTTCTCGTCCAGCCAGCGAGCAGCCAGATCGCCCCACAGACGATCCGGCCGCTCGCCGAGCACATCGGCCTTCCAGCATGTGAGCTTGAGCGCAGTCTCATACTGTTCCGCGGCCTTGCGATCGCTCGTCTGACAGCTCCGCCGTATGCGCTCCCCCGCAGGGGTCGTGAATCGGCACCAGTAAACAGAACCTCGCAGGAAGACGCTCATAACGCACGCCCGGAAGCGCCGCGAGAGAGCTCGGCCCGACGGCGCATTACGCGCTTCGCTACATCAGAAAATCGGCGCTCGACTTCGGCGTACGAAAGCGACCCGCGGTCTTGGTCAGGAGCATCCGAGCCCACCAGCTCTCTGCGTGCGTTCGTGGACGGCCTCGCGCCCTGTAGATGGCGCATCAGCTCGGCGCGCGAAAATCGCCAACCGCCAATCTTCCAGGCGGGCACGACACCCAATTTGGCTTTGCGCCGCAACGTCTCAGGCGAAACTTTCAGAAGCGCGGCGGCGTCACGCAGATCCATGCAGTCAGACACCTCTGAATCTCGCCACGGCTGCATCGCGCCATGCATTTTATTGTCTCCCAAAGCCCCTCCTTCTAATACATCAAATAGTCGCTGCCCAAGCGTAACGGTGCGTGAGCTCGGAATTGCCTTTCAGTCACAGCCATTTCGGCGCTGTCTCTGACATAAATCCGTGTCACGCGGCCTCCATGATCAGCAAGTAAAACGTCACCCGCCGTGCGTGGCCCGATACTTGGAATTCTGCCGCTGGTGCCTCGCGATCTAAGGGCCGGCAAGGTCATGCGGCTGCGTGCATTTCATGGTCGCAGCGCTGTGGGGCGGGCCTCATCTCCGCCAAGCCAGCACAGCCCCATGCAGAGCACTTGCCTCTTTAGCGCACCATGACAACTTAGGTGAAGACGCTTTCGCCGATCTGCTCGTCAGACGCACGCAAATTGGCGATGAGTTCGCGCTTTGCGCACGAGGGCTCGGAAATCCGAGGGCCACTCTCGCTCCGCGCCCGATGCGCGGCGATCAGAAATCCCAGTCGCCCTCTTCGCCGGAAGTGTCGACGGGCATGACCGCTCGAACCGGCTTGTCGATCAGACTTGCGAGCTCATCAATGCTCGCCACCGGCGACGCCTTAAGCACCAAGGCATACTTCCTGAGCAGATGCAGCAGGGTCGCGTACGAGCCGGCATACGCGCCGGTGATCGATTTCCTTTTGTGGCCAAGCTCACTGCTGACCTGCACTCGTGCTTTGTCGAGGCGCTCAATCTCGTCGAGGTCTTCGACATCAAAAACCGCCCAGCGGGTGGCGCGCATGGCCTCCAACGCCTGCCGCAGCTCGCCCTCCTGCTCGTATTGCCGCGACTCCAGAACGTCGCCAATGGCGAGAAGATGGCCCATGACTTTCACCGGCGACTCCATGCCGCCTTCTATCGACAAGATGCGGTCGTGGTAGTACTGGTGACGCAGGCCGTGCAACGTCACACCCAAACCTTTCCTCGTGATACCGCAGCTCGCGCAGACACGCCGGAATTTGTCGATCGCCGCCTTCTTCGACAAACCCATGCTGCGCATCACCGCGTCGTCATCCTTGCGGCAGAAGCGCGACGCATAGGCGATCGCATCAATCTGTCGCTGCGACGAGATCGGTATGAAACGCTCGCGCCCCCCCCTTGCTGCCCCAGCCGCGCTCACGGATCCACACCATTTGCATGCCGCGCCGCTCGATCAGCGCAATCCGCGGCCTGAAGCAAACCGCTTCGGCGCGTCGTAAGCCGAGGGTGTGGATCAGCGCGACCAGTGCCTTGGCCCAAGGCGCTCGCGCCCCCACTTTTTCGATGACCTCTTCGGCATTCACGCCGCAGGCATCCCAAGCCCTGTCGACTGTGGCGACAAGGGAGCGACGAGTCTGCGCCCCGGGCGATTCAGAGTGTGTTGGGCCTGCTGCTTACAAGCCGAGGCTGGGTGCACGGCGTCGTGACTGGATTGCTTCTACTGGTGGTCGCACAGGTCGTCATCGACCACTTTTCGGAGCAAAGGGCCACCCAGTACCTCGCAGCGCTTCCGCGAACTGCGGGAACTGCCCAAGAGGCCTGAGGAGTCGGCGGCCGCTTCGGATGCGGCTTAAGTTCCGCTTCGGGTCGAGCCCTGCCCTTAACCTGCGATCTTCGTCTGACCGCTTACAGCCTTTAGCCGCAATCGCCCCCACGCAGATTGCGCCCACTGCGGTTCGCTGGGCGCATCCGTTCCGCGAGTCTCGTCGTTCGCCCAACGAGCCAGACGCCGACTGGCTCGTTTGCACCTTTAATTCGGCTGGATATCCGTAACTCCACTCGCATTCATTAATGCATTTGCCATTCCCATCGAAACCCCAAGAATCGCCGCGAACCGCACCAGTACTGGGGCGCTCTTTGCAACTATTTTGCCCGCAGGGTTTTCGCCGTTTGCACCTTTATTGGCGCGTTTGCACCTTTAGTAGGACGTACCACGCAGATTGGGTTTGACTCTTCCTGCGAGGCATGCTTAATTACTGACTGGTTAGTCATTTTTGCCACGCATGAAGCGCGGCCTTTATCCGAGTCCATGAGCGCTGTTCCCAAGACATCCGAGCCGCTGCGACAGCGGCGCAAGCAAGCCCGACCGAGCGAGCTATCCGCTGCGGCGCTGGAGCTCTTTGTTGAAAAGGGCTTCGCCGCCACGCGTCTGGATGAGATCGCTGCGCGCGCAGGCGTATCCAAGGGCACGCTGTACCTCTACTTCGACAGCAAGGAAGCGCTGTTCACCGCAGTCATCCGCGACGGCATCCTGCCCTTGATCGAATCGGCCGAGGCGCAGCTCTCCGGCATGCTGGACGATCCGGAAGGCATGCTGCGCGCGATCCTGTTTGCGTGGTGGGACAACGTCGGCGCCACACCGCTCGGCGGTATCCCGAAACTGATGATCGCCGAGGCGATGAACTTTCCCGATGTCGCGCGCTTTTACCACCAGAACGTGATCGAGCGCGGCCGGCGGATGGTGGAGGCAGCGATCACCCGCGGCATCGAACGCGGCCTCTTCCGCCCGGTCAATTTGGAGCAGACGGTATCCCTGTTCTTTGTGCCGGCCATGCACATCGCAGTTTGGCGACATTCACTTGCGTTCTGCGAGGCTTGCCAGCAGGACCCGCGAGAATTCCTAGAAAACTTCCTGCAGATCTTCTTGCGCGGCCTTCGCGCCACCGAGAAAGGAACCCCCGAATGAGAGAGAGTTTTGTTGGGGCGCTCACGGGCGTCCTCGGACTGACGCTGGCCGCCTGCTCCCACGAGGCGCCTCCGCAGCCTGCCCCGCGCGCCGCGGTTGTGCGCACGGTGGGCCTCGGTGATACGGCGCAGCTGGCTGTCTATGCCGGCGAAGTGCGCGCACGCCATGAGATCGACCTCGCATTCCGCGTTGGGGGCAAGGTGCTCGAACGCAATGTCACCCTCGGTAGCCGCGTGAAGAAGGGCGACTTGCTCGCCCGCATCGACCCGCAGGATGTGGAATTGAACGCCGAGGCCGCCAAGGCGCAGGTCGTCGCCGCCTCCGCAGACCTGGCGCTGGCGAAGGCGGAGTTCGATCGCAGCAAGGCGCTCAGCGATCAGCACTTCATCAGTGGCTCGGTACTCGACCAGAAGCGAGCCGCCCTGCTCGCGGCGCAAGCACGCCTGCAACAGGCCCGCGCCCAAGCGGACGTGGCCAGCAACCAATCGGGCTATTCGCGCCTCGTGGCGGATCGTGACGGTGCGATCACGGCAACGCCGGTCGAAGCCGGCCAGGTCGTCGCCGCCGGGCAAACGGTGCTGCGCATCGCCGCATCGAACGAGCGTGAAGTGTTGATCTACGTACCGGAACAACGCATCGCCGGCATCAAGACCGGCACGCCGGTTGGCGTACGCCCTTGGGCGGCCCAGGATCAGGTGTTCGAGGGCGCCGTGCGGGAAGTGGCTGCCGCCGCCGACACGACAACCCGAACCTACGCGGTTCGCATCTCGGTGCCGCGTGCGGACGACAAGCTCGCGCTTGGCGCCACCGCCGCGGTGGCGTTCCCGACACAGCAGAAGTCGAGCATCGTGCTGCCCCACGGCGCGCTGATCCAGAAGTCCGGCGCCCCCAGCGTCTGGGTGGTGAGTGCCGACGGCACCCTGCAACCGCGCAGCGTGAAGGTCGGCGCCTGGCGGGAAGACGGCGCCCTGATCGAGAGCGGCCTCGCGAATGGCGACCGCGTCGTGGTTGTCGGCGCCCATCGCCTGGCGGCCGGCGACAAGGTCAAGCCGGTGCCCGACAACACGCCCGTTGCCCTGGATAGCCAGCGATGAAGCGCTTCAACCTCTCTGACTGGGGCCTGCGCCATCAAGCGCTGGTGCTCTATCTGATGGTGGTGCTGACGCTCGTCGGCGTGATCGCCTATACCAAGCTCGGGCAGTCGGAAGACCCGCCCTTCACCTTCAAGGTGATGGTGGTGCGCACGAACTGGCCCGGTGCCAGCGCGACCGAAGTCGAGCAGCAGGTCACCGACAAGCTGGAGAAGAAGATCCAGGAACTCGGCGCGACCGACTTCATCCGCAGCTACTCCAAGCCGGGTGAGTCGCTGATCTTCCTGATCTTCAAGGACTCAATGCCTTCGACCAAGATGTCGGAGATGTTTTACCAGGTGCGCAAGCGCGTCGGCGACATCCGCTACACCTTGCCCGCTGGCGTGCAGGGCCCGTACTTCAACGACGAGTTCGGCGACACCTTCGGCAACATCTTCGCGCTGGTCGGGGAAGGCATGAGCTACGCCGACCTGAAGCGCTATGGCGATACGATCCGCGGCGAACTGCTCAAGGTGCCGGACGTCGCGAAGGTCGAGTTCTTCGGCGAGCAGGAGCAGCGCGTCTACATCGAATTCTCGAACCTGAAGCTCGCGACGCTGGGCCTCGATGTTCGTACCGTTGTCGACGCCATCGTCGGCCAGAACGCGAAGGCCGCGGCGGGCTATTACGAACTGGTGGACGAGCGCATCTTCCTGCGCCCCACCGGCCAGTTCGAGAACCTCGATACGATCCGCGAGCTGCCGATACGTGCGGGCGGACGCAGCTTCCGCCTGGGCGACGTGGCCGAGGTCAAACGCGGCTACATCGATCCGCCCAGCAACAAGATGCGCTTCATGGGCCACGAAGCCTTCGGCATCGGTGTCGCGATGCGCAGCGGCGGCGACATCATCGCGCTGGGTCATCACCTTGACGAGGCGATCAAGCGTATCGACTCCCAGCTGCCGATTGGGGTGCGACTCGAACGCGTGGCGGACCAGCCGCATGCCGTGCAGCACGGGGTGCAGGAATTCGTGCGCTCACTGACCGAGGCGGTCGTGATCGTGCTGGCGGTGAGCCTGATCTCGCTTGGCCTGCGCACCGGCATCGTGGTCGCGATCTCGATTCCGGTCGTGCTCGCGATCACCTTCGTCTTCATGCATCAGCTTGAGATCGGCCTGCACAAGATCTCGCTCGGCGCACTGATCCTCGCGCTCGGCCTGCTGGTCGACGACGCGATCATCGCGGTCGAGATGATGGCCACGAAGATGGAACAAGGCTGGGACCGCGCCAAGGCGGCGAGCTTCGCCTACACCTCCACCGCGATGCCGATGCTCTCCGGCACCTTGGTCACCGCAGCGGGTTTCCTGCCGATCGCCACCGCGCAGTCCAGCACCGGTGAATACACCCGCTCGATCTTTCAGGTCACCGTCATTGCATTGATGGTGTCGTGGGTGGCGGCGGTGCTGTTCGTGCCCTACATCGGCTACCACCTGCTGCCCGACTTCGCCGCCGCGAACGGCAAGCCGAGTCGCTTCAACCGTTGGCTCGCGCGCTATGCGCCGGGTCTGGCTGCGCGCTTGCAGGCGCGCGCAGCGGCGCATCAGGGCATCCACGGCGAAGACGCGATCTACCACTCCGGCTTCTACCGCACTTTCCGCCGCGCAGTGGAATGGTGCGTGCGCTTCCGCTGGATCACCATCGGCGCGACGCTGGGCACCTTCGTGATCGCAATCTGGGGCTTCAAGTTCGTACCGCAGCAGTTCTTCCCCGACTCGACGCGGCCCGAACTGCTGATCGACCTGCGCCTCGCGCAGGGTGCCTCGTACCACGCGGCGGAGAATGCAGTGAAGCGGCTCGAAGCAGTACTGGCGAAGGAACCGGGCATCGAGAACTACGTTGCCTACGTCGGCACCGGCAGCCCACGCTTCTACCTGCCGCTTGACCAGCAACTGCCGCAAGCCAACTTCGCGCAGTTCGTCGTGCTGACGAAGGGCGCTGCCGAGCGCGAGGCCCTGCGCAGCAAGATGATTACGCTGTTCGAGCACGATTACGGCGAACTGCGCGCGTCGATCAACCGGCTCGAGAACGGCCCGCCAGTCGGGTTTCCGGTGCAGTTCCGCGTGAGCGGGCCGGACCACGCCGTGGCGCACAAGCTGGCCGACGAGGTCGCGCAGGTGATGCGCAAGAACCCGCAGCTTGCCAACGTGCAGAAGGACTGGGACGAAGCCTCCAAGGTCGTAAAGGTGCACGTCGACCCCGAGAAGGCGCGGCTGCTCGGGTTGTCGGTGCAGGACGTGGCGAACTTCCTCAACACTTCGGTGAACGGGCAGAACATCAGCGAGCTGCGCGAAGGCACCGAGACAATCCAGATCACGGTGCGCGGCGCACCGGTCGAGCGCGAACATCTCTCGCTGCTGTCGGAACTGATGCTGCCGACCGGCAGCGGGCGCGGCGTGCCGCTGACGCAGGTGGCCACGCTGGAATACAGCTTCGAGCCCGGCATTGTGTGGCGACGCGATCGGGTACCGACCGTGTCCGTGCGCGGAAACCTTTATGGCACCGTGCAGCCGGCCACCGTGACTGCCCAGCTCGAACCCGAGATCGCCAAGCTGCGCGCGAAACTGCCGCTCGGCTATCACATCGACGTCGGCGGCTCGGTGGAGGAAAGCGCCAAGGGCGGCAAGTCAGTCGCCGCCGGCATGCCGCTGTTCATCCTCGTCGTGCTGACGGTGCTGATGATCCAGCTGCAGAGCTTCTCTCGCGTCGCGATGGTGGTGCTGACCGCACCGCTCGGCATGATCGGGGTCACGGTATCCCTGCTCGCCTTCAACAAACCTTTCGGCTTCGTCGCGATGCTGGGCACCATTGCCCTGTCGGGCATGATCATGCGCAACTCGGTGATCCTTGTGGACCAGATCCGGCAAGACCTGCAAGCCGGTCGCACGCCGTGGGAAGCGATCATCGAATCCACCGTACGGCGCTTCCGCCCGATCATGCTGACGGCGGCAGCGGCGATCCTGGCGATGATCCCGCTCACGCGCAGCGCCTTCTTCGGGCCGATGGCGGTGGCGATCATGGGCGGCCTGGCGGTGGCAACCGTTCTGACGCTGCTCTTCCTGCCCGCGCTGTACGCCGCGTGGTACCGGATCGCGGCGCCGGCGGCAAAAAGCTAAGGGCGCTGTGTATCAAAGGTCACCGACAGCTACCAAACGTTACACAGGGCGGCCTCAGGGCCGCAGCCTGGGCTAGAATTGCAGGCTTAGAGCATTGGCTTAACGCATTGATTTCAAGGCATTGTCGAGGAGCAAGAAATGGATTTCGAACAAGCGCGCTTCAACATGGTCGAGCAACAGATCCGGCCATGGGAGGTTCTGGACCCCGAGGTGCTCGACACCCTGATGACTGTCCAGCGCGAGCGCTTCGTCCCCGAAGCCTTTCGTAACCTGGCCTTCGCTGATATCGCCGTGCCGCTGCCCGGTGGCGCCGCGATGCTCGAACCCAAGCTTGAAGCCAAGGTGCTGCAGGCCGTCGCACCGAAGAAGACGGACAAGGTGCTGGAAATCGGCGCTGGGTCCGGCTACATGGCCGCACTGCTCGCTGCGCGCGCCGACTGGGTCCGCTCGATCGAGATCGACCCGGCACTCGCCAGCCTTGCCGCAGCAAACCTCGCCGCGGCGGGCATCGAGAACGTGATCGTTGAAGAAGGCGACGGCGCCGCTGGCTGGCCTGAGCGCGGCCCCTACGACGTCATCGTCGTATCCGCAGGCGTGACCGAAGTGCCGAAAGCAATGCTTGAACAGCTCAAGCCCGGTGGCCGTCTGTTCGCCTTCGTCGGCAGCGCGCCGGTGATGGTCGGGCAACTGATCACCTGCACCGGCGAAGGCCAGTACAGCACCGAGAACGTGTTCGACACCCTGGTGCCGGCGCTGCGCGTGCCCGCCAAGAGCGCGTTCAACTTCTGATGCAGCAGCTGTCGCCCCGCGCGCTGGCTGAATGGCTGGCCGATGAATCGCGCGCCAAACCACATCTGCTCGATGTGCGGGAAGCGTGGGAGTACGACATCTGCCATATCGCCGACGCACAGCTGATGCCGATGGCCAGCGTGCCGATGCGGGCGGAAGAGCTGGAGCCCGATGCGCCCGTCGTGGTGATCTGTCATCACGGCGCCCGCAGCATGCAGGTGGCCTATTTTCTTGAACGGCACGGTTTGACCCAGGTGTTCAACCTGGCCGGCGGGGTCGCCGGCTGGGCCGAACAGGTCGACCCGACAATGCCGAGATACTGACGGAGTGATGGATTCATGAAGCGAATGCTCAGCATCGCGATCGCAGGCCTGTTCGCAGGCAGCGCCCACTCGGCAGACCTGATGCAGGCCTACCGTGATGCCTTGGATAACGACGCGCAGTTCGCCTCGGCGCGCGCGGCATCGGAGGCTGGCCGTGAGCGCAAGGCGCAGGGATTGTCCGCGCTGCTGCCGCAGATCGGGGCCTCGGCCGGCACGCAATACAACGACACCTCACGTGATCTGCCGCTGCCTGAGATCTCCGGGCGTTATAACAGCAACAACTGGGGCGTCCAGCTCACGCAACCCATCTTCCGTCTGCAGAACTGGTACCAGTACCGCGAAGGCGAACTCGCCGCGACGGTGGCCGAGTTGCAGGCGCAGAGCGCACGCCAAGACCTGATCCTGCGCGTTGCAACCGCGTACTTCGACCAGCTGAACGCGGCCGAAACGCTTGCCAGCATTCAGGCGCAGAAGTCCGCCAACCTGCAGCAGCTCGAACTCGCGAAGAAGAGCTTTGAGGTGGGCACCACGACCGTGACCGACGTGCATGAAGCGCAATCGCGTTACGACCTCACGGTCGCCCGTGAAGCGGCAGCGCAGGCCGACCTGATCGTCAAGCGGCAGGCCCTGCAGCAGGTCACCGGCAAGGATCAGGGCGCCCTCGCCCCCTTGCGCGAAGGCGTGCGCTTCGAACAACCGCAGCCGAACGACATGTCGCAATGGGCGACTACAGCGGCCGAAGGCAACCTCTCTGCCCAGCAAGCACAGCTGGCCGCCGAGATCGCCGACCGCGAAGTCTCGAGCGCACGTTCAGGCCACCTGCCGACCGCTGACGTTGTCGCCAAGTACGGCTACAACCACAGCGGATCGCTGGGCGACATCCTCGCCACCGAGGCGAAAACCACCTCGGGCTCGATCGGTGTGCAAATCAACGTTCCGATCTTCGCCGGCGGTTACACGCAGTCGAAGGTGCGTGAGGCGGTTGCGCTGCGTGAGAAGGCCCGCTCGGATCTCGAGTACGCACGTCGCTCGGCAACACTGGGTGCGCAGCAGGCTTTCCTGGGTGTCAGCAGTGGCATCGCGCAGGTGGCTGGCTACGAAGCGGCGCTGATCTCGTCGAAGAGCGCGGTCGAGTCGAACAAGCTGGGTTATCAGGTGGGCGTGCGTATCAACATCGACGTGCTGAACGCCGAAACGCAGTATTACGACACCTTCCGGCAGCTCGCACGCGCCCGCTACGACACCGCGATCGCGCAACTGCGACTGAAGAGCGCGGCCGGCACACTGAGTGAGGACGATCTCAAGACCATCAACGCCCTGCTCGACCCGGCGGCCGCGGGTCGTCCGATCGTGGTGCCGGCGACCAACCCGCAACCGCTGGTTGAACCGGCCAAGGCCGAGCCCGCTCCCGCCGCGAAGAAAACCGAGGCGCCGGCGAAGCCCGCCAAGAAGAAGTAAGCGCCAATCGCTGCACGCCAACAGGCCCCTCGTGAGGGGCCTGTTTCATTTCGGCGCGAGCGTGTCGACGAGCGCCAGCGTCGCCGCGAGCGCCCCACGATGATGCGCACTGAAGGCACGCCCAGCCGCGCCAATCGCGCTACGTCGCGCAGCATCGGCCAGCAGCCCCAGCGCAGTGCGAACTGCCTCATCCGCGTCGGCGCAGCGCAACGCCGCACCGGCCGCGATCGCGTCCGCCGTCGCTTGGGCAAAGTTGAAGGTGTGTGGCCCCACGATTGCGGGCACCCCCACCGCACAGGCCTCGATCAGGTTGTGACCGCCCAGCGGCGCCCAGCTGCCTCCCACGATCGCGACATCCGCGCAGGCGTAGTAAGCGAACATTTCGCCCATGCTGTCGCCCAACCACACCCGCGTTGAAGCCGCGATCGGCGCATCCGCTGCACTTCGGCGCTCATGGGCCAGGCCGCGTTGCGCGATCAGACGGGCCACCTCGTCGAATCGCTGCGGGTGTCGCGGCACCAGTACCAGCAGCAGATCTGCTGGCCCATGGCGCAAGAACGCATCGAGCAGCGGCCCCTCTTCACCCTGCCGCGTGTTGCTGGCCACCAGCACCGGGCGCGCGCCAAAGCGCAGCCGGAATGCAGCCCCGAGCGCAAGCTGCTCGGCTGGCGCGGCAATCTCGAACTTCAGATTGCCGGTAACCTGGACTGGATCGGCGCCCATTGCGCGTAGACGCGCGGCGTCCGCTTCCGTCTGCGCGCCACAGGCTGCAAGGTCGGCAAACACGCTGCGCGCGAAACCGCCGAGCCGCGCATAGCCGCGCGCCGAGCGCTCGGAGAGTCGCGCATTCGCCAACAGCACCGGTACGCCAGCACGCCGCGCACCACGCAACAGGTTCGGCCACACCTCAGTCTCCATCACGACCCCGAAGGCCGGCCGGAAGTGCTGCATGAAACGCCGGACGCACCCCGGGGTGTCGTAGGGCAGATAGGCCACCCTGACGCGCGGATCCGCGCCGAAGAGCTCCAGCGCCGTGGCGCGCCCGGTCGGCGTCATCTGTGTCAGCAGCAGCGTGTGCTGCGGGTATTTCGCGAGCAGACCACGCACCAGCGGCTGCGCGGCACGCGTCTCGCCGACCGACACCGCATGCACCCACATCAGGGACGCCGCGACGGGTTGCCGATGAAAGCCGAGGCGTTCGCCCAGGTTGTGCAGGTATTCCGGCTGACGGCGCGCACGCCAGACGAGGCGCAGGAAGATCAGCGGCGCGGCGATGTACCACGCCGTTGAGTACAGCAGGCGGCCGATCATGCGACCCACGGTGCGAGGGTTTGCAGCACCTGAGCCACGGAAGGCTTCTGCCCCTTGCCGCCAAGGTTCACCGCGTTGCGCCCACCGGCGACGCCATTGGCGCCCGGCTCTGTCGCCAAATACAGCGCCACGACCGGCACTTTGAGTGCCGCAGCAAGGTGCGACAGGCCGGTATCCACCCCAACCACGCATTGCGCGCGCTCGATGAGCGTTGCCAGCGCATCGAGCGGCATCGGCGGCGCCACCAAGGCGTGCGGCAGTTCGGCGGCGATGCGCTGTGCGCGGGCACGCTCGACATCGCTACCGGCGGGCAGCACACAACTCAGACCGCGTCGCCCCAGCGCACGCCCGAGTTCGATCCAGTTCGGCTCCGGCCACAGCTTCTCGTCGCGGCTGGTCGCGGTCAGCAGCACCACGTAGGGTTCTGCGGGCCGCCACGCATCGTCGCGCGGCGCAGGCGCCGCGATGCCATAGTCCAAGGGCAGGTCGAGGCGGTAGTCGAAGATCGCGGCGGTGAGGCGTCGATTGCGTTCCACCGCATGCATTTGCCACGACACGCGATACTTCTCGGCATACAACCGGGTAGCAATTGGCTCGCGCGCGCTGTCAGGCATGTAGCCCGCCACCGGTGCGCCGCTCATGCAAGCGAGTACTGCACTCTTGAGCAGGCCCTGCGCATCAATCACACGTTCGTAGCGCACTTCGCGCAGCGAGCGGCGGAACTCGCCGAACGCCGACCAGGTCGCGGGCGCCAGCAAGCGCTTGCGCCAGCTACGCAGGGCGACCGGGATCACGCGCCGCACGCCCGGGTGCAAACGTACCAGCGGCGCGAACGGCGCCTCGACCACCCAGTCGATCGCCAGGTCCGGCACCCTTGCGTGCATGTCGGTCACCGCCGGCAGGTACTGGATGACGTCCCCCATCGAGGAGGTTTTGACGATCAGGATCTCTCGCATGGCCCGGATTATTCCGGCGGCGGCCGTTATCGGCAAATCGCGTCGACGCCACGACGCCTATAATTGCGCGCATGAGCGAACGCCAAGCCCTTTCCGCCGTCCTGATCACGCGCGATTGCGCGCCAACCCTCGCCGAGACGCTGACCTCCCTCGCCTTCTGTGACGAGATCGTGGTGGTGGATTCCGGCAGCAGCGACGACACCTGTGCCATCGCGGAGCGGGCCGGCGCCCGCGTGATCCATCAGGATTGGCTCGGCTTCGGCCCGCAGAAGCAGTTCGCCGTGGATCAGGCGAAAAACGAGTGGGTGCTGTGCATCGACGGCGACGAGGTGGTGACGCCCGCGCTGCAGGCCGAGATCCAGCGAGAGCTCGCCGCACCGACACATCGCGCCTTCGAGTTCCCGCGCTGCAACCGTTTCCTCGGGCGCTACCTGCGCCACGGCGAAGGCTATCCGGACCTGTCCCTACGGCTGTTCGACCGCCGCCATGCGCGCTGGTCCGACGACCTGGTGCATGAGAAGGTCACCGCGCTGGGTGATGTCGGGCGCCTCAAGGGCGACCTGCTACACCATTCCGAAGAAGGGCTGGAGTCCTACCTCGCGAAGCAGAACCGCTACACCACACTGGCCGCCGAGGCGCTCGTGACCGAAGGTTTCGAGCCGAGTGCGACAAAACTCTGGCTGAGCCCGATCTTCCGCTTCATCAAGTTCTACATCGTGCGGCGCGGCTTTCTCGATGGCGGCGCCGGCCTGGTACATATCGGCATCGGCTGCTTCAACAGCTTCATCAAGTACGCCAAGGTGATCGAGATTCGCGCCACCGCGCGCGATTCGCGCAAGCCTTGATCCGGCCCGACAAACAGGAGCGCCACGCATGAGATTCGCCGTCGGCGACCTGCAAGGACAACTCGAACCGCTCGACCGGCTTCTTGACGCCGCCGGCTTCCAGCCCGGTCGCGATGAACTGTGGCTGACCGGGGACCTTGTAAACCGCGGCAAGGACAACGCCGCGGTGCTGCGTCGCATTCGTGCGCTCGGCAAGAGTGCTGTCACGGTGCTCGGCAACCACGACTTCTATCTGCTGGCCGTCGCCAGCGGAGCGATGCGGCGCGGTGCCGACGACACGCTCGACGACATCCTCGATGCCCCCGACCGCGCGGCGCTGATCGATTGGCTGCGTTTCCAGCCGCTGATGCATGTCGACGAGACCTTCGCGATGGTGCACGCCGGCCTGCTGCCCGGTTGGAGCGTGGCGCAAGCGCGATTGCTCGCCCATGAGGTTGAAGGTGCGCTGCAGGGGCCCCACTGGCAGGTGTTCCTGCAGAACCTGTGGGGCAGCCAACCGCTTGCATGGAATGACGCCCTCGAAGGCTGGGATCGCCTGCGCGTCATCGTCAACGCGATGTGCCGCATGCGCCTTTGCAGCGCCACCGGCGAGATGGCGCTCAAGTACAAGGGCCCGATCGACGCAGCGCCCGCCGGAATCCTGCCGTGGTTCGCGGTGCCAGGGCGCCGAAGCGCCAGCCACACCGTGGTGTGCGGCCACTGGTCGGCGCTCGGCTACTACAATGCGGATGGCGTGCTGGCGCTGGACACCGGCTGCGTGTGGGGCGGCTGCCTCACCGGGGTGTGGCTGGAGACCGGCGAACGGGTGCAGGTGGCCTGCGAGCAGGCTGCGGCGCCGAGCGGCTGGGAATGAATCAGCCGACCAAAAAACAAAAGGGCCCCGCGGGGCCCTTTTTGCTGTGACAACAACCGGCAGATTACTTGACGCGGTTCTTGTACTCGTCGGTGCGGGTGTCGATTTCGATCTTGTCACCGATTTCAACGAAGGCCGGCACCGGCAGTTCGAAACCGGTCGAGATCTTGGCCGGCTTCATGACCTTGCCCGAGGTGTCGCCCTTGACGGCCGGCTCGGTGTAGATCACTTCACGAACGACGCTGTTCGGCAGTTCGACCGAGATCGCCTTGCCTTCGTAGAACACCACTTCCAGCGCCATGCCATCAACCAGATACTTCAGCGCCTCGGTCATGTTCTCGGCTTCGACTTCGTACTGGTTGTACTCGGCGTCCATGAACACATACATCGGATCGGCGAAGTAGGAGTAGGTCACTTCCTTGCGATCCAGCGTCACGACTTCGAACTTGTCGTCAGCGCGGTAAACGGTTTCGGAACCCGAGCCGGTCAGCAGGTTCTTGAACTTCATCTTCACAACGGAGGCGTTGCGGCCGGACTTGCTGTACTCGGCTTTCTGGACGACGAGCGGCTCGGAGCCGACCATCACGACATTGCCGGCACGGAGTTCTTGGGCGGTTTTCATCGGGGCACCTGATATAACGGAAAAGGCGCCAACCGGCGCCACAAACATGGATAACTTATTATTTTAACTTGATTTTTGCGAACTGCGCCAGCCCCGCCGCCAGATCGCGCTGCGCAGACAAATCTCTGCACCAGGCTTCCGCGTGTTCGCGCAATCGCGGCAGCGCCTCCATGAAATCAGCCCAGGCAGACACGATCGCACCGCCTGTGTTCCAGGCGTGCTGCATCCGCCGCAGCACTTCAGCATCGCGCTCGGCCAAGCCGGCGACCTGGCGCGCGAGGAAGGCCTCCAGTTTGACCAGGTGCGCCGCCTCGTCTTGCGGGTAGATGTGCCAGACCAGCGGACGCCCTGCCCACTGGGCCCGCACGAAGGAATCCTCGCCGCGAACGAAGTTTACGTCGCAGGACCACAGCAACTGGTCGTAGCGCGCCTGATCGACAAACCTCAGTGGCGCAAGCACCAGCCGCCCGCGGCTTTCCGAACGCCCGAGCGACAGCGGCGCACCAAGCCAGGCCTCCACCGATTTCCACACGCGCCCTTCGGGTACGCCACACCAGATCTCATTGCCGCCCTCCGCCCACGCTTGAAGCAGATCCGGCAAGGCGGGGTTCTCGTAGGCGAACAAGGAAATCCGCAGCGAATCGGGCGACGGCGCATCCACGCCAAGGCACTGCCAGAGTGCCGCCTGCGCTGCGCTATCGCGTCGAAAGGCGTCGCGCGCTTCGATCAGCCGCGCCTCACGCAGCAAACCGCCGGTCTGCTGTGTGAACCCCGGGTAGTAGAAATGTTCGGTCAGCGGTAGGCGCGGGTGCGGCGAGGGCAGCAAATGGCAACCCTCCACCCAAGCCTCGGCGGAGAGGTACTCGAGGTTGATCCAGACCGGCGCGCGCGGCCGCGCCGCCATCGCCGCAACGTAGCTCTCCGGCAGGCGGCAGCCAAAACCGGCCACCACCACGTCGGCCGAGGCGTCGGGCGCAGCCTCCTGACGCCAGTGATGAACCGCCACACCACTCGCAGACACGTCGCCATCCCCGAGCAAGCGGCTATGGCTCGCGAGGTCATCCACCCACAGCCGCACATCGGCGTCGTGCTCGCTCGCGAGTTGCCGCGCAAGCCGCCAGCAGACGCCGATGTCGCCGTAGTTATCGATAACGGTGCAGAAGATGTCCCAACGCCAAGCGCTCATGCCGCAATTGTCGCACCGGCGGCCGGCGACACCCACGGCGCGATGCCGCGCAGGCGCGCCATGCGGTAGGCATCGACCAGCACACCGTTGCGCAGGGCAAAGCCACGCGAACAGCCTTCGGTATCAAAGCCAAAACGCCGGTAGAGCGAGATCGCAGCAATGTTATCGATGAACACCTCCAGTTCGATCCGGCCAATACCGAGCCAGTTGTCGGCCAGATCGAGAGCAGACTTCATCAGCTGCGCACCAACGCCACGACGCTGCCAATCGTCGCGCACCACGATCGCCAGGCGTGCGCAGTGGGCGCGCCTCGCCGGAACTTGCGGCATCAGGATCACGGCGCCGACCGCCTCGTTGCCAGCGCAAGCCAGCAACCAATGATCCTGCCCGGGCTCCGCCAGTTGCCGGCGATAGCGCTCTGGCCCCTGGTAAGGGGTACCGAAAGCGCAGGCCGCGGCGACCGGGGCGGTCATGATCGCGTGCACCGCTCGCCAGTCGTCGGGCTCTGCAGCCCGGACATGAATGACTTTCTGTTTGTTCATTTCATCACTCCCTGTTCGGACAATTCATAAACCATCGGTGTGCTTCTGCGCGTCGCGGGCATCCAGCGCGCTGCGCCAAGAGCAAGAAGGCAGCCCAATAGCGCCACACCAAACAACGTGGCGTGCAAGCCGGCAAGGTCGCCCATCCGCCCAGCCGTCGCGGAACCAATCGGCGCCGCGGACACGCTGAGGAAACGCATCGTCGCGGTCATGCGGCCCAACATCGCGTCGGGCGTAACCTGCTGCCGCAGACTGATGTAGGTGATCGAATACATCGTCGCGCCGAAGTCGATCACCAGCATCGCCAGCCCCGCCCCCAGTGCGGTGAGCTGCCAGCCCGGCTGCATCGCGGCATAGGCGCCATAGCCGACACCGCACAGCAGATAGCCCAGCAGCAGTGTCGGCCGCGCGCCGCGCGTGCGTTCAAGCCGGTGCGCGGCGGCGGCACCAAGCAACGCCCCAAGCGCGCCCAGGGTGTTGATCAGCGCAAGATCCTTCGCACCCAGCAGCAGCTCACGTGTCGCGAACAGCACATACAGCGCGCGGAAGCTGTCAAACAACATGATCCAGATCGCCGCCGCCACCGCGAGCGAGCGCAGAAGCGGATGGCGCCACACCATGCGCAGGCCGTCGACAACCTCTGGCCACATCGGGCGCCGCTCGGCCACCACGGGTGGATCGTCGCGGCGAATCGACAGCACCAGCAACCCGGACAATGCAAAACCGCAGGCGTCCAGCGTAATGGCCAATGGCGCGCCAACCGCATCCACCACGATCGCCGCCAGTGCGGGGCCAACGATGCCGGCGATCGACCCCGCCGCCGACAGCTTGCTGTTCGCCTCGACCAAGCGCTCACGCCCAACCAGCTGGGTAATGAACACCTGCATCGCGGTTCCGCCAATCGCAAAGCTGCAACCCACCATGAAGCCGGCGATGTACAGCACGGGCAGGGACAACACACCGGCGAGGTGCGCAATCGGCACCAGTGCCAGCGCCGCAGCACCGAGGAAATCAAAGGTGGCGGACAAGCGCTTCTTGCGCGAACGATCCACCCACACGCCGGCCGGCAGGCTGAATAGCGCAAAGGGCAGCAGTTCGCACGCGGCGAGGATGCCCATCTGCGTTGCACTGGCATCGAGCAGTTGCACGGCCGTCAGTGGCAGCGCCATTTGAGAAACGGTGGCCCCGAGCGTCGCGAGCGTGCTGGCCAGAAACAGCCGCATGTAGTCGCGATGCCGCCAGAGGCTGCCCTCGGGTGCGAGGGCGCGCATCCAGTACGCATACATAATTCGTCTCCTGGCGACCGGATCGCGGAACGCCGTCGAGATTCGCGCGACGCGGATAGCGTCACGCGCACTTCAAAAGTGCGGGAAAGAAAGGAGTTTTTGGCTACAGCCTGCTTTCGTTCCCGCCCACATTGGGTGGCGGGAACGGAGCCCGCCGCTAGCTAATCAGAGCCGGGTGAATGCACGGGTTGCCGCGTCGAGCGGCAGCAGCCATGGCATTACCCACAACGCTTGAATGGGAGGCGAGCATGCGCACGCCGCCGGCGTTGGGGCCGGTTTGTTTGGCGATGTCGTTGAACTTGCGCATGGGTCGCTCCTTGGGGAACGGGATTGAACAAAAAGTGCTGTGCATTCTCTGGGGGACGATATGCACGCGTCAAGCGATCGTGTATCAGAGTGTTGCATTCTTCACTTTCGCCCCAATGCGCACGATTGTTGCAATTGCCGCGATTGCGTCGGGTACGCCGGCCCAGCGGCTAGAATGCGGCTTTGCCCTTGCAGCAGAGTTTTCTCGTGGACATCAAGACCTATATGCAGACGGTGGGCCGCCAAGCGCGCGCTGCTTCGCGCGCCATGGCTGCCGCATCAACCGCCAGCAAGAACGCCGCCCTGAACGAAATCGCTCGCCTGATCCGCGAGCGCGGCGACGCGCTGCTGGCGGCGAACGCCCGCGATCTGGAACAGGCCCGGCTGGACGGCCTTGAGCCGGCGATGATCGACCGCCTGACGCTGAGCGCGAAGACGATCGAATCGATGGCCGCCGGCCTCGAGCAGATCGCCGCGCTCGCCGATCCGGTTGGCGAAATCACCGATGTGAAGCGCCGCCCGACCGGCATTCAGGTCGGCAAGATGCGCGTGCCGCTCGGCGTGATCGGCATCATCTACGAAGCGCGTCCGAACGTAACCGCAGACGCCGCCGGCCTGTGCCTGAAGAGCGGCAATGCCGCGATCCTGCGCGGCGGCAAGGAAGCCCTACATTGCAACCAGGCGATTGCGGCCTGCGTGCGTGATGGCTTGTCTCACGCGGGCCTGCCGCAAACGGCAGTGCAAGTGATCGAGACAACCGATCGCACAGCAGTGGGCGAGCTGATCACGATGCCGGAATTCGTCGACGTGATCGTGCCGCGCGGCGGCAAGGGCTTGATCGAACGCATTTCGCGCGACGCACGCGTGCCGGTGATCAAGCACCTCGACGGCAACTGCCATGTGTATGTCGATCTGGACGCAGATCTCGACAAGGCCGTGCGCATTGCAGACAACGCAAAGACGCATCGCTATGGCACCTGCAACACGGCGGAGTCACTGCTGGTCGCGAAAGCCGTCGCAGCAGAGTTCCTGCCGCGCATCGGCCGGATCTATGCGGACAAAGGCGTCGAAATGCGCTGCTGCGCGGAATCGAAGGCAATCCTTGAAGCAGCCGGTTTCGGCGGTATCAAGGCTGCAAGTGAAGAGGACTACCGGACGGAGTTCCTCGCGCCAATTATTGCGATCCGCATCGTGGCCGGCGTGGATGAGGCAATCGCCCACATCAACGACTACTCGTCGCAGCACACTGAGGCAATCGTGACGGAGCACTACACCCGCGCAATGCGCTTCCTCCGCGAGGTGGATTCCAGCTCGGTGATGATCAACGCCTCGACGCGCTTTGCCGATGGCTTTGAATACGGCCTCGGCGCCGAAATCGGCATCTCTACCGACAAGATCCACGCGCGCGGGCCAGTCGGCCTTGATGGCCTGACAAGTCAGAAATGGGTGGTTTTCGGTGACGGGGAAATCCGAAGCTGACCCCCCCACGAAATGAAACAAACCCTCCCGTGCGGAGGGTTTGTTTTTTGTGGCGCTTGCCGTACGCTACAGTACGGATGAAGGACCCGCGGTCAATCGACCGACGACAAAACAAACCAATACGAGGAGACAACCATGCGCAATCGCACCCTGGCAGCCCTGCTGCTGTCGGCCGCCCTGATCACCCCCGCCTTCGCGGCAATCGACGTCGCGGGCGTGAAGTTCGAAGACAAGGCCAGCGCCGGCACTGCGGAACTCGTCCTCAACGGCGCGGGGCTGCGCAAGAAGGCCTTCTTCAAGGTTTACGCGATCGGACTCTACCTTCCCGCCAAGGCTGATTCGGCCGGCGGCGTAATCGGCGCGAAGGGTCCGAAACGGATCCAGATCGTCACTCTGCGCGACCTTTCGGCCGAACAACTCTCCGAAGCGCTTGAGAATGGTGTGCAGGAGAACAGCACCGAGGCCGACATGGCGAAGATCAAAGCGCGACTGGAAGAATTCCGCGCCAACCTGCTGGCGATGGGCAAGGTGCCTGAGAAGAGCGACATCCGTATCGAGTGGACCGGCAGCGCCACCCGTGTGCTGATGAACGGCACAGCGAAGGGCAAGGAGATTCAGGGCGAAGACTTCTATGCCGCGCTGCTCAAGATCTGGTTCGGCGACAAGCCGGTGCAATCTGATCTGAAGGACGCCCTACTCGGCAAGAAGTAAGGCGCCCAAGCGTCGATCTGGGCGTTTTTCACATTTCACTACCAAACCCCCAAAGCTGCTGATATATTCCTCGCAAATATCAGTTTCATCGCTCTTGGGGTAGAGAGCATGGGCCGGTGGTGCGCAAGCATCGCCGGCTTTTTCTTGCCCAGTCACCCGCCAGTCCCACGCAAAATGCGATCCTCGCCCCTCCGCCTACGGACAAGGCCATGACATCTGCCGACGACTTCGCAGCCATACTGGCAATGCCCACCTGCCGCCTCGGCGTTGCAGTCGCTCGTCAGCAAGTACTCACGCTCGTCTTCCTTGCACCCAATACCCCGACCATTCCGGCAAGCGGCACGCTCTGCGAAGCGATTTCCACGGCACTCGATGCTTATCTGCAAGACGGCACGCCCTTTCCGGCGCTGCCGCTTGCGCAACGCGGCACCCTGTTCCAGCGGCGGGTATGGAGCGCGATCTCGGCAATCCCGGCCGGCCAAACACGCCAATACGGTGAAATGGCCCGCACACTGGGCAGCGCCGCGCGTGCGGTAGGTCAGGCCTGCGGCGCCAACCCGTTTCCGCTTGTAGTGCCTTGCCATCGCGTGCTGGGCAGCAAGGGCATTGGCGGTTTCGCGAATCACACCGAAGGCTGGCTGATCGAAACAAAGCGCTGGCTGCTTTGGCACGAAGGAGTCCTTGCATGAGCCAAGCCGGAATCAGCGCAGTCGAAATTGAGTCCGACATCGACACCTTTTGTGAAACGCTGTGGCTCCAGGACGGCCTCGCAAAGAACACCTTGGCGGCGTACCGAAGTGATCTCATGGCCTGTGCCAAATGGCTCGCCGAACGTAACGTCCGGTTGGGCCACGCAAGCGCGTCCGATTTGCAGGCCTATTTGCACGCCTTTGCACCACGCGCACGTGCCGCAACGCAGCGCCGCGTGCTTGCTACGGTCAGGCGCTATTTTCGACTTCTGCTCGCGGAGGGCCGAATTCAGGTCGACCCCACGCTCGATCTGGCCTCCCCCGCCCGAACGCCGCGTGTCCCGAAGACCCTGTCGGAACGGCAGGTCGAAGATCTGCTGAACGCGCCGGACGTCGATACACCACTCGGGCTGAGGGATCGCGCAATGCTCGAAACGCTCTACGCCACAGGCCTGCGTGTCAGTGAATTGATCGAACTGAAAATGACTGAAATCGATCTCAGCGCCGGGCTCGTGCGCATATTCGGCAAAGGCGCGAAAGAACGGATCGTGCCGGTCGGCGAAATAGCGCTTGAATGGATCCAGCGCTACGCCCGAGAAGCGCGGCCCCAGCTGCTATCGGGCCGCACATCGCAAGCGCTATTCGTTACCCAGCGCGCGGCGCCGATGAGCCGCCAACGCTTCTGGGACATCGTCAAAGCCTACGCAATGGCGTGCGGAATTGCAGCCGAGCGAATTTCGCCGCATGTGCTCCGGCACGCCTTCGCGACGCACCTGCTCAATCACGGCGCGGATCTCCGCGTCGTGCAAATGCTGCTTGGCCATGCAGACATTTCCACCACCCAGGTCTATACGCACGTTGCCCGCGAACGCCTGAAGCGCTTGCATGCGGAGCATCACCCGCGCGGTTGACCGCCAGCTCCGGCAATTTGGGCGCCATTTCCGGAAACAGAATTACAGTTCGAGATTGCATTCATTCTGGAATTGCAGTATTTATGAAATAACCCGGCTGCAGTGATACCCCGGGCCACCAACGCGAAAAGCTCAGAGGGGAACAATGGACATTGCCAAGCTCAATCTCACCGAACTCAAACGCCTGCTCAAGCGCGTAGAGGGCGAAATCGAACGCCGCGCCAATACCGCGAAGCGCGACGTTCTGAAAAAAGTACATAAGATCGTCACCGAAGCCGGCATGTCGCTGGAAGATTTGATGGGCGACGAGAAGAAACCCGCTGCCGCCAAGACGCGCAAACCGCGCGCAGCCGCCAAGCCGGGCCGTAAGGCCGCTGGCCGCAAGACGGTTGGTGCCGCCAAGTATCGCAATCCGGCCAAACCCGAGCAGACCTGGACTGGCCACGGCCGCAAGCCGGGCTGGGTCGCCGAATGGCTGGCCGCGGGCAAAGCGCTCAACGAGCTGGAAATTCGCTGAATGTAAAAACGGGCCCGAAAGGGCCCGTTTCATTTCCATCTCAAATTCGTGCTGCCACCACCGCGTGGCTCAGAACTGGAAATGTGGCCGCGGTGGCGCCGGCTCATCCCTTCCTCGTTCGATAAACACCCCTACCCGCCGCACACCTCGCATCACGCCCATCTTGGCGATCGAGACCCGGACCCAGGGCACACCGAACTCGCTGAACAGCAGATCGACGATGAATTCGCCCAACGTTTCGAGCAAATTGAAGTGGCGGTCCGCCAACACCGCACGGATCCGGTCCACAACCACGTCATAATCAATCGTATCGGCGATATCATCACGCGCCGCTGCGGCATCGGGGACGCCGAAGGTCAGATTGATCTCCAACGGCTGCGTTGCGCGCTTTTCGCGCTCGTAGATTCCGACCGAAGCCTCGACCTGAAGCCCCTCGACAAAGATAAAGTCCATTCCGATTTCCTGAAGCGAATTTCGCCATTATCCAATGCAGACCGTCATCGTCGCACTCGCCGCCTATTTCATCGGTTCAACGCCGTTCGCTGTCATCGTCAGCCGGGCCATGGGCCTCGAAGACCCGCGCAAGTACGGATCGGGCAATCCGGGGGCAACCAATGTGCTGCGCAGTGGCAGCAAGAAGGCCGCCATCCTGACGCTGATCGGCGATGCACTCAAGGGCACGGCGGCAGTGCTTTTGGCGCGCGCGCTGGCTGAGCCGCTCGGTCTGACTGAGAACGATGCCGCTGTGGCCGGGATTTTCGCCTTTTTGGGGCATGTCTTCTCGGTGTTCCTGCGCTTCCAGGGCGGCAAGGGCGTCGCCACAGCGGCGGGCGTACTGCTCGCCATGAGCCCCCTCGCAGGCGGATTGACGCTTGCGACCTGGCTCCTGGTCGCGCTCACGACCCGTTACTCCTCCGCCGCCGCACTGGCGGCAGCACTGGCCGCACCGGTGTTCACCCATCTTCTGGTGAGCAGCGTCAGCTGGACGGCGGCGACAATCGCAATGTCCGCCGTCCTGATCTGGCGCCACAAGGACAACATTTCGCGCCTGATTGCCGGCAAGGAAAGCCGGATTGGCGCAAAGAAAAAGGAAAACGTCTAACGCGGCGGCTGCAATTCGCCCAAGGGCCAGCGCGGGCGCACCGCAAAGCGCCCATCCGTTTGGCCGGTCGCGCCACCGGCGAAGCGCAGGCCCGCCGCGAGCGCGATCATCGCGCCATTGTCGGAACAGAACGCGAGCTCGGGATAATGCACGCGAAGGCGGCGGCGGGCTGCCGTTTCATCGAGGCGCTCGCGCAGACGACGGTTGGCGCCGACACCACCCGCCACCACCAGCGTCCGCAAGCCGGTTTCCTTCAGTGCAGCGAGCGCCTTAGCGACAAGCACCTCCGTCACCGCCTCCTGGAACTCGGCCGCGAGGTCTGCACGTTGATCGTGCGACCAGCTCGGCGCCTTGGTCGCCGTCAGCACCGCCGTCTTCAAACCGCTGAAGCTGAACTGCAGATCGCCCGAATGCAGCATCGGGCGCGGCAACTTGAAGCGCCCAGCCACGCCCTCGCTCGCCAGGCGGGCAAGCGCCGGCCCGCCGGGATAATCAAGGCCGATCAGCTTCGCCGTTTTGTCGAAGGCTTCGCCGGCCGCGTCATCCACTGTCTCGCCAAGCAGCTCGTAAGCACCAACGCCGGTGACCTTCATCAACTGGGTATGCCCGCCCGAGACGAGCAGCGCGACAAACGGGAAGGTCGGGGGATCGCTCGACAGCAACGGAGATAGCAGATGCCCCTCCAGGTGATGAATCGGCAGCGCGGGAATACCTAGCCCGAACGCGAACGCCTCTGCGAAGGCCGCACCAACGAGCAAGGCACCGGCCAGCCCCGGGCCAGCGGTATAGCCGACGCCGTCAAGCGCTCCTGCGCTGCAGCCCGCGGCGGCCAGCGTCTCGCGCACCAAGGGGACGATGCGCCGCACATGGTCGCGCGACGCCAGCTCGGGCACCACGCCACCGTACTCCGCGTGCATCGCGATTTGCGAATGAACGCGATGCGCCAGCAGACCGCGTTCGGTGTCGTAGACGCCAACGCCGGTCTCGTCGCAAGAGGATTCAATACCAAGGATCTGCATGGGGTCGCGAGTGTAGCGCGAACACCCCGATTGGCGGGGCTTGACAGTGGACTTGGAAATCCTGACGAGTTTGGTTAAACTAGCGAGCTTCGCTCAACGGGCGCGCTCGATTTATTGTCGAACCCGTCCAGACTACTGATCAATTCGAGGTTTTGAGAATGCCGGGTATCCGCCTCAAGGAAAACGAGCCGTTTGAAGTCGCGATCCGTCGCTTCAAGCGCACCATCGAGAAGGCCGGTGTCATCACCGAGCTGCGTTCGCGCGAGTTCTACGAAAAGCCGACCGCCGAACGCAAGCGCAAGAAGGCCGCTGCAGTGAAGCGCCTGCACAAGCGCCTGCGCAGCCAGCAGCTGCCGCCGAAGCTGTACTAAGAATCCACCGCGTCGCGGGCGCCTTGGGGCGAACTGCGCGCAGGCAGGGTTCCGGCAGCTAGGCTGCCAACAGCCGCAAGACATGCGCCGCGGAACGCACCGTCAAGGTAGCGTTCCGCGGCGCTTTTGCGCCTTCCGGTTCCACCTATCGAACCCGGCGCGCTTCGTTTGGGAGTCATCGATGTCGCTGAAGCTTCAGATCAATGAAGACATGAAGTCCGCCATGCGCGCGAAGGAAACCGCTCGCCTCGGCGCCCTGCGCCTGTTGCTTGCCGCAATCAAGCAGCGCGAAGTTGACGAACGGATCGAGCTGGATGACGCCGCAGTGCTGGCGGTCATCGAAAAGCAGGTCAAGCAGCGCCGCGATTCGGTTGCCCAGTACGAGCAAGCCAAGCGCGAAGACCTCGCAAGCGCCGAACGTTTCGAGATCGAAGTGCTCTCGGCCTACATGCCCGCACAGATGAGCGCCGACGAAATCGATGCAGCGATCGACGCCGCGATCGCCGAAACAGGTGCCACCGGACCCGCAGGCATCGGCAAGCTGATGGGCCCGCTGAAGACCAAGTTGGCCGGACGCGCCGACATGAGCCTCGTCTCCGCACGCGTCAAGGCCAAGCTCTCGGCCTGACACACCGGGCAAGCGGATTCAATTCGCTTGCCTATACTGACCTAGGGCTGGCGGCTGTCGCCGGCCCGCCCCGGCACGTTCATGATTCCTCAGGCCTTCATTCAGGATCTCATCGCGCGGATTGACATCGTCGACCTGATTCAGCGCTATGTGCCGTTGAAGAAGGCGGGCGCAAACTATTCCGCCTGCTGCCCGTTCCACAACGAAAAATCCCCCAGCTTCACGGTCAGCCCAAGCAAGCAGTTCTACCACTGCTTCGGCTGCGGCGCGCACGGCACGGCGATCGGCTTCCTGATGGAGCACTCAGGGCTTGGGTTCGTCGACGCCGTCAAGGAACTCGCCCAGCAGCTGGGGCTTGAAGTGCCCGAGGAGGGACCGGCGTTTTCCGGCCCCGGGCGCGAACAGCAGCGCTCGCTGATCGACGTGATGTCGACCGCTGCGCGTTTCTATCGCGAGCAACTCAAAAGCAGCCCGCGCGCCGTCGATTACCTGAAACGCCGCGGCTTGACCGGCGAGATCGCCGCGCGCTTTGGCATCGGCTATGCGCCGGATGGCTGGCAAAGCCTCGACAAGGCCTTCCCCAAGTACGACGACGGCGGATTGGCGGAGGCCGGTCTGGTCATCGACAATGAGGCCGGCCGCCGTTACGACCGCTTCCGCGATCGCATCATGTTTCCGATCCAGGACGCGCGCGGCAATGTCATCGCCTTCGGCGGGCGCATCCTGGATGCAGGCGAACCGAAATACCTGAACTCGCCGGAAACGCCGCTGTTCGAGAAGGGGCGCGAGCTCTACGGCCTGCCGCAGGCACGCGTCGGCATTCGCGAGACCGGCACCGTGATTGTGGTCGAGGGCTACATGGACGTCGTCGCGCTTGCGCAGTACGGCGTCAACAACGCCGTCGCGACGCTCGGCACCGCCACCACGCCGACGCACGTCCAGAAACTGCTGCGCCAGGCCGACCGATTGGTGTTCTGTTTCGACGGCGACAAAGCCGGCCGCAAAGCTGCACGACGAGGCCTTGAAGCCAGCCTGCCGCACCTCGCCGACGACAAGACCGTCTGCTTCCTCTTCCTGCCAGCGGAGCACGATCCGGACTCGTTCGTCCGCGAACGCGGCGCCGAGGCTTTCCAGCTCGCCGCCCGCGACGCCACGCCACTCGGCCGATTCCTGCTCGACACGCTGGCCGAGGGCTGCGACCTGCAAACCGCCGAAGGTCGCGCGCACCTCGTACACAACGCGAAAGAATTCGTCCCGAAGATTGCCGCGCAAGTCTTGCGGCTTCAGATCGTTCGAGACCTCGCTGCCGTGGCGCAACTAAGTCCGGAGGAGACCTCGTCCGCGCTGGGGCTCGCGCCCCCACCGCGCCCGCCGCGCCCCGCATTCGAGCCCTTCCAGAAAGGCGACTGGCAAAAAGGGCGCTTCGGCAAGAAAGGCCTGCCGCCGCCCGAGCCGCGTGTCGGCGTTGTCCCGCTCGAGCAGCAGTTGCTGCGCGTTTTGCTGGCGCGTCCCCGCCTCGGTGACAAGGTCCCGGTCGCCCTGGTTGGCCACCTTCCGGAGACTGCCGAACGCGCCGCAGTGATGGCGATCATTGACGCTGGCGAAGACGGAACGCTGCTGGACGCGCCGCTCGGCGCCTGGATCGAGCACTTCCGCGACAGCACGCACGAGGCGGCGATTACGCGCGCAATGCAGTCGATCGAAGAAGGCTACATCGACGAGACCAAGCTCGAAGAAACGCTGCGCGGCCTGCTTGATCGACTCGAGCTCCAGGCCGTGGAGACGGAATTGAAAAATCTGCAGATCCAAGTCACCAGCGGACGCGCCGACAACAGCTCGGCGGCCCGTCTGGGCTCGCTTCTTGCGAAAAAACAGAAACTTAAGTCTGGCCAGACGGTCTGAGACTACGTTATAATTATCGGTTTTCGCGACCTTTTCCCGAGGATTTCATGGCCGCCACGGATAAATCCAAAGACCCCCGCAAGGACTCGTCCAAGCCAAAGTCAGCCAAGGCCAAGGCCAAGGAGAAGGATCTCGCGCTCGCCCAAGCCGCTGCGCTGCAGCCTGCCGACGCCGAAGCGCGCCGCACCCGCCTGAAGTCGCTGATCGCGCTGGGCAAGGAGCGCGGATACCTGACCTACGCCGAGATCAACGACCACCTGCCGGACGACATGGTCGATGCCGAGCAGATCGAATCGATCATCTCGACCTTCGGCGACATGGGCATCCAGGTCTATGACGAAGCCCCCGCTGCTGAAGAGCTGCTGATTTCCGACAATGTGCCGCAAGTCGTTGACGACGAAGCCGCACAGGAAGAAGCCGAACAAGCGCTGTCTGCCGCCGACTCCGAATTCGGCCGCACGACCGATCCGGTCCGCATGTACATGCGCGAAATGGGCACCGTCGAGCTGCTGACCCGCGAAGGCGAAATCGAGATCGCCAAGCGCATCGAAGATGGCCTCAAGCACATGGTGCTGGCGATCTCCGCCTGCCCGACGACCGTCTCCGACATCCTGGACATGGCCGAGAAGGTTGGCAAGGACGAGATGCGCATCGACGAACTCGTCGACGGCCTGATCGACCCCAATGCGCCGGAAGAAGCGGCGCCGGCCGACGACGTCGAGCTCGACGAAGAGGAAGACGAAGACGCGGACGACGAAGATGGTGACGGCGCGGGCAAGATCAGCGCGTCGCTGCTGCAACTGAAGACCGACGCCCTGCAACGCTTCGACGTGATCCGTGGCCTTTACGCCAAGATGATCGCTGCGCTGGGCAAGAAGGGCTCGGACGACAAGACCTACCTGAAGATCCACGGCCAGATCTCAGCCGAGCTGATGAACATCCGCTTTACCGCGAAGTCCATCGAGAAGCTCTGCGACACCGTGCGTCACATGGTCGAGAACGTCCGCAAGCACGAGCGCAAGATCCTTGACCTGTGCGTCGAACGCGCCGGCATGTCGCGCCAGCACTTCATCAAAGTCTTCCCGGGCAACGAAACCAACCGTGACTGGTTGAAGGGCGAAATCAGCGCGAACGCGAGTTACTCGGCCGCACTGATGCGCATGCAACCGGCCATTCTGGAAGAGCAGCAGAAGCTGATCGACCTGCAGGAACGCATCGGCATTCCGCTGAAGGAACTCAAAGACATCAACAAGCAGATGTCCACTGGCGAAGCGAAGATGCGCCGCGCCAAGCGCGAGATGACCGAGGCCAACCTGCGTCTGGTGATCTCGATCGCGAAGAAGTACACGAACCGCGGCCTGCAGTTCCTCGACCTGATCCAGGAAGGCAACATCGGCCTGATGAAGGCGGTGGACAAGTTCGAATACCGCCGCGGCTACAAGTTCTCGACCTACGCAACCTGGTGGATCCGCCAGGCGATCACGCGTTCGATCGCCGACCAGGCGCGCACGATCCGTATCCCGGTTCACATGATCGAAACGATCAACAAGATGAACCGCATCTCGCGTCAGATCCTGCAGGAAACCGGTCTTGAGCCGGATCCGGCAACCTTGGCCGTGAAGATGGAAATGCCCGAGGAGAAGATCCGCAAGATCCAGAAGATCTCCAAAGAGCCGATTTCCATGGAGACGCCGATTGGTGACGACGACGACTCGCATCTGGGCGACTTCATCGAAGACAACGCCACCGTTGCACCGGCCGATGCGGCCGAGTACTCCGGCCTGCGCGATGCCACGAAGGAAGTGCTCGACAGCCTGACGCCGCGCGAAGCGAAGGTGCTGCGCATGCGTTTCGGTATCGAGATGAACACGGACCACACGCTGGAAGAAGTCGGCAAGCAGTTCGACGTGACCCGCGAACGTATCCGCCAGATCGAAGCCAAGGCACTGCGCAAGCTGCGCCACCCGTCGCGGTCGGACAAGCTGCGCAGCTTCCTCGACGGCGAGGGCTGATCGCAACACCGGACGCCCGCGCAGCCGGCGCGGGCCGATTCGCACATGCCTGTTCGCGCCGAGCAGGTGGGCTCGCAGCGAAGTGGTGAGCGAAACAGTACTTCTCAGTACGACGAGCAAACCGCCCACGCGAGAGACCCAATCTGACGGTGCGAAGAGGCATCAGGGCCTCTAGCTCATGCCTGGTTAGAGCAGCGGACTCATAATCCGTTGGTGCTCGGTTCGACTCCGAGGAGGCCCACCAAATACAAAGGGGCACGGCGATCGCCGTGCCCCTTTTGTTTGGCCCGAGCGGTGCTCAGTCAGGCTGGCACGGCACAGAAGTTCGCGATGCGGACGAAGTCGGCGAGCGAGAGCGTCTCACCGCGCGCACCGGGATTGATGCCCAGCGTGGTGAAACCGGCGTCGTCGAGAATGCCCTTGAGGGTGTTGCGCAGGGTCTTGCGACGTTGACCGAAGGCTGCGGTGACGATTTTGGCGAGCAAGGCCTCATCGCGGCAATCGAGTTCCGACGCCGCTTTCGGGATCAGGCGAACGATCGCGGAGGTGACCTTCGGCGCCGGATGGAACGCGCCAGGCGGCACGTCGAACAGCTTGGCCATGTGGAAGCGGTACTGCAGCATCACGCCGAGACGGCCGTAGGCTTCTTCATCGGGATCGGCAACCATGCGGTCCACCACTTCGCGCTGCAGCATGAAGGTCATTTCCTTCACGCCTGCCGCATAGTCGGCAAGATGGAACAGCAGCGGCGTCGAGATGTTATAGGGAAGGTTGCCGACCACCTTCAAGGCGCCTGCAGCATTCTGCGTGAGGGTGCCGAAATCGAACTTCAGCGCATCGCCCTCGTGGATCGTGATCTGCTCGGCGCTGTATTTCTCTTTCAGTCGGGCGATCAGGTCGCGGTCGATTTCGACCACATGCAGGTGACCCGCCGCATTGATCAGCGGCGCGGTGAGCGCGCCAAGCCCGGGGCCGATCTCGACAATCGGCTCGCCCGGCTTCACCGCAATCGCGGCGATGATCTTGCGGATGATGTTCTGGTCGACCAGAAAGTTCTGGCCGAAGCGCTTGCGCGCGAGGTGACCATCAATCGGACGGCTCATCGCTTGGCGTCCCATGCGGCCAGGCGTTCGCGGATCCGCGTGATCGCGCCGAAGCCGGCGCGCTCGCCTTCGAGGATCGCTTCGTGGCGTTGCTGGAAATTCGCCGCCGGCAGCCCCTTGATGTTCGGGTTCACGACCACGTCGGCATCGCGCAGTTCGTAGTCCGCAATCCGGTTGCCCATGATCGCAATCGTATCGAGCAGCACGTCGACGCTCCCGGCCCCCTTCTTGCCCGAGGGGCGCTGCGAGATATCTACTGCGATGACGATGTCCGCGCCCATGCTGCGCGCGGTACGCGCCGGCACCGGACTGACGAGACCGCCATCAACGTATTCCCGCCCGCGAATCACTACCGGCGAGAACACCCCCGGCACGGAGGACGAGGCGCGCACGGCCTGCCCCACGTTACCCGCCGAAAAGGCAGCAGGCTCACCGTTCTGCAGGTCGGTCGCGACCGCTGCGAAGCGACGCTTGAGCCCTTCGATCGGTTTGTTCGAAACCTGTTTGTTGATGAAGGCTTCGAGCGCTTCACCCTTCAGCAGGCCGCGATCGAACAGCGCCCAGTCCTTGAACGCGCTCTCTTCCATCTGGAACGCAAGTTTCTGTAGATCGAAGGCGCCGAACCCAGCGGCGTAGAGCGCCCCGACGACGCTGCCGGCGCTCGTGCCGACGACAATATCAGGCGAAATGCCGTTGGTTTCGAGCGCCTTGATGACACCGATATGCGCAAACCCACGCGCAGCGCCGCCCCCGAGCGCCAGACCGATCTTCGGCTTTGCACGCGCCACTGGCGGCACGACAGGCGGTTGCGGCTTGACGGGCTCTGGCTGCGGCTTCGGCTGCGTCGTCTGGCAGGCCACCAGCAAGGCGCTTGCGCTGGTCGCAACAAGGAATTCGCGCCGTTTCATGCGTGCCCCCGGCGCTGTGCGCTGACCATTTCAATCGCACAACCAATTGCTGCATGCAGGCTGCCCGGGTCGGCACGACCGGTGCCCGCCAGATCAAGCGCCGTGCCGTGATCAACCGAAGTGCGGATGATCGGCAGGCCAAGCGTGATGTTAACGCCGCCGCCAAAGCTGGCGTATTTGAGCACTGGAAGGCCCTGGTCGTGGTACATCGCGAGCACTGCGTCACCGCGCTCGAGTTGGTGCGGCGTGAATAGCGTATCAGCGGGCAAGGGGCCAATCAGCTCCATCCCTTCGGCGCGCAGCGCGTCCAGCACCGGGCTGATGACTTCGATTTCTTCCCTGCCCATGTGCCCGGACTCGCCGGCGTGTGGGTTGAGGCCGGCCACCAGAATACGGGGGTTGGCAAGGCCGAATCGCCTACACAGATCGGCATGCAGGATCTGCAAGGTCTGGCGCAAAGACTCGGCCGTAAGCGCTGCGGGCACATCCTTCAGTGTAAGGTGCGTGGTCGCCAGCGCAACGCGCATGCCACCGCCCGCCAGCATCATCACGACGCGGTCTGTGTGCGTGCGATCGGCGAGGTATTCGGTATGACCGGTGAAAGCGACACCCGCATCATTGATCACGCCCTTATGCAGGGGCGCGGTAACCATGCCATCGAAACGACCACCGACGCAGCCGTCGATCGCGGCGTCGAGGATCGCGAGCACATGCGACGCATTGGCCGCATTCAGGACACCCGGCAGCGAAGGCTCGGCGAGCGGCACATGCAACACATCAAGACAACCGGCCTCTCGCGGCAAGCCCGGCGCCCAGTCTCGCAGCACGGCTGGGATGCCGAGCGCGTTTGCGCGCGAAGCGATCAGCTCACGATCACCGATCGCCACCAGATGTGCCGCGACGCTGTGCTTCGCGAGCGTTGCAACGAGCTCCGGGCCGACCCCCGCGGGCTCGCCACAGGTGACCGCCAGTAGCGGTAGCAGAGCGCTCATGGCTGAGTCGTAGCGTAGGGCGGACGCAGCTCAACGAAGGCACGATCGCGCAGCTGCCGCACGAAATCGTCGAACGCCTCGTCCGACTTGCGCTCACGTAGGGCGCCACGCGCCTGGTTGCGGCGGCGTTCGGCCGACACGTCTTCCGTCTTGCGCTCCAGCACCTGAATCAAGTGCCAGCCAAACGGCGACTGCACCGGCTGGCTGACTTCATTGATCGGCAGCGCATCCATCGCGCGTTCGAAGTCCGGCACCGTATCGCCCGGATTGATCCAACCCAGGTCACCGCCCTTCGGCGCGCTGCCGTCGTTGGAATGACGCTTGGCCATGTCGCCAAAGTCTGCGCCCCGCTGAATGCGGTCTCGCAGTTGCTCCAGGCGCTGGCGCGCCTCGGCATCGCTGACCGTTTCGGAGGTCTTGATCAGAATATGCCGCACACGCGTGCGCTGCACCGACACCGGCGCGCTGTCCGCACCGCCACGGCTATCGATCAGCTTGACGATGTGCAAGCCCGCCGGGCTACGCAGCACCTGGCTCAACGCACCCGGCTTGAGCAAGCGCACAGCGTCCGCGTAGAGCGTCGGCAACCGGTCGGCACGTCGCCAGCCAAGGTTGCCGCCTTGCAGGGCGTCCGGCGCATCGGAGTTGCCGGCAGCAAGCTTGGCGAAGTCCTCACCCGACTGCGCGCGCGCGAGCAGGGTCTCGGCCCTTTGCTGCAGCTTGCTCCACTGCTGCGGCGTCGCGGCCTCGGGCGCGCGCAGCAGGATGTGCGCGACCATGATTTCCTGGTTGTTGGTGGCAGCCTGCGCAGCGAGGAAGGCATCCACCTCGGCGTCCGTCACGATCACGCGGCTTTCGACTTCGCGCTCGCGCAGTCGGCCAAGCGTCATTTCGTTGCGCACGTCCTCACGGAACAGGCTCCATGACATGCCGTCCTTTTCAAGTGCGGCGCGGAACTGGGCACTGGTCATCTTGTTGTTCTCGGCGACGCGCTGCAATGCGCGCTCAAGACCCGCATCGTCCACCCGAACGGATGTCTCGCGGGCGTATTGCAGTTGCACCCGCTCGTAAACCATGCGTTCAAGCATCTGGCGCGAGAAGACCTCACGTGGCGGCAGCTGGGTGCCCTGCTTCTTCAGTTGCTGCGAAGCCTGGTCGACGCGCAGGTCAAGCTCGCGCGCGGTAATCACTTCGTCGTTGACCACCGCGACGATCGCATCGATGGGCTGCGGCGCAGCCCAGGCGCTCCCTGCCAGGAGGGCAATCGATGCGAGCAGGGTGCGGATCTGACGTTTCATGCGTTGCTTCCTCTTGGCCGTGTGAGCGGCCGGAACTTGTGTCATTGCGAGCCAAAGACCGGATCGGAAACCGGCTGGCTGATTCGACCATAGCCCACCACGCTGCGTTCGAGCAGCGAGACGGGGCTGTTACCGATACTGATGGCGCCGCCGAACTCGAACTGGAAGTAGTACGCGTTCGTATAAGCGCCGGAAGTGTTGAGCAGCGATTCCGCCGCGAGACGAAACACCCAGCAGCCGCCGTTGTACTCAAGCCCGGCAATCGCCTGAGTAAGCTTGTCGGTGCGGATATCGCCGTTCACGCGACCCACGACATAGAAGTTGTTGACCACCGGCCACTGCAACGCGAGATCCACGTCGGTGTAGGACAAGCGCTGGTAGCGATAGGACGCCGAAGCCACCTTCGCAAAGCCTGGCTGGTAACGCAGGCCCACCGTGCCGCGCTCCATCCGCGTATCGCGCGGGTTGTACTGGGCAAACAGGTCCAGCGTGGTATTCGGCAGAACGCGCCCGGAGAAAGCCCCCAGCAAGTCGGCCAGCTGCTCGGTGCGCGCCGTCTCCCCGGGTAGGGTGACCTTCTGGTCCTCGAAGTACATCCGAACGCCGAATGCGGTGCGCAGGAGCTCCTCGCCGTTCTCGGCGTTGAGCAAGCGGGAGGTCACGCTGCCGGTTACCTGACTCGCGTTGGCATAGCGGTCCTGGCCCGCGTAGAGGTTCTCCGAGAAGATCTGCGCAAAACCGAAGTCCATCGGCGCCGAGTCGAAGACCGGCAGGGAGTTCTGATTCCTGTACGGCACCTTCAAGTAGTACAGGCGGGGCTCGAGTGTCTGCACGACATCACGATGACCGATGTGGCTGTCGCGCTCAAAGAACAGCCCAGCGTCCACACTGCCGATCGGCAATACCCGCGACTCGTCGAGCGGGCCGCTGGACACGCGGTCTTCCAGTGCATAGCGGGTCGCGTGCACGCCGATCTTGGGCGTGATGTAGCCACCTGGTCGCACAAAGTTGTAGGCGATTTGCGGATACACGTAGGTCCGCCAGCCCTGGTCCGAGTCCGCGCGGTGGAAATTCGCCGCTTCCATCGGCATCTTCAACGAGAAGCCACCGACCTCGGGCAGGTAGGCCAAGCCGGTCATGACCGGCAGGCGGTTGTACTGCGGCGACCCCGTCAATGACTGGATCCGCTGCGTCAGCACCGAGCCGGAGAACCAGCTGCCGGCGTTGTAGCTCAGCGAGGCCTCACGCATCAGGTTGTCGGTGGAGGTCTGCGTGACACGCGAGCTCAGGTCGGTGAAGTAGTCCTTGTCGCTGACCGCGTTGTAGTTGATGCGGCCGGTGAAGCCGCGGCCAAACTGCTGGTCGTGGATGAAGCTGACCGCGCTGCGCGACTCTCCATAAACCTCGTCCCGTGCAAGGTACTCGGTGCGCAGGCTGCCGACATAGCCGGGGTTCAGATAGCGGAATTCGTTGTTGAGCTGGACGCCGCGCCGCGCGATATACCGCGGCACCACGGTGTCGTCGTAGTTAGGCGCCAGGTTCAGGTAGTACGGCAATGTGACGTCAAGACCCGTCACGTTCGAAATACCGATTGTCGGTGCGAGCAGACCTGAGCGCCGCTCGCCGCTCAGCGGGAAGGGCGCAGCAGGCGCGTACATGACCGGAATCCCGCCGAAATGGAAGGTGCCATGCGTCGCGTCACCGACGTTCCGGTCGAAATCGAGATCCAGCTCCTTCGCCTTCACATACCAGGCCGGGTCGTTTGCCTCGCAGGTCGTGAAGGTGGCGTTTTTCAGGTGATAGCGATTTTCGCCTTCGAGCGCGATCGACTCCGCCTGGCCGTGTCCATGTACCGTCACGTCGGCCGGGCGCGTCACGCCCGCGCTGATCGCCTGCTTGCTGACTCGCGCCGGACGCTTGCGAACAATTTCGTAAGTGGGTGTATCAAACTCGCCCACCTGCTCTTCCACGCGGTAACGCAGGCGGGGGCCGCGAATCGTATCGGCGCCACGCTTGAGCACCACGTCGCCAGTCGCCACCGCTTCATCGCTGAGCAGATCGTACTGCACGCGATCGGCGTCTAGCCTTGTCGAATCACGCTCGACCACCACGCGGCCGCTCGCATCCACGCGCACATCCTGCTGACCTTCGATCTTGTCCGCGGTCACGACAGTTGCCGTGTGTTCCTTCGGTGCGGCTGGCGGTTTGGGTTGGCGCACCGTCACTGCAACCGCAGCTTGCCCGAGCGCGGCCCGGAAGGCGCTGATCGAATAGCCGGCCGGCTCAGCCGCGCGCAGCGGGGCGGCCACAAGGCCGCAGGCAAGCAGCGGCAAGGCAAGGCGCAAGTTCGGTCGGCTCAATTGGGTCACGCGTGGCGGCCGGGCGCGAAGCCCGTTTGCTAAAATGCGCGATTTTACATCAAGCACTTGGCCGCGCCCCTGCGGGACGCACGGCCGTGACTGGAGCCCCGGCTTGGATCGACTCGAACTCCTGCGCAACTGGGTCGCGCAGCAACACCCCGGCCGCGCGTTCTCGCTGAGCCCTGCCTCGGCCGACGCCAGCTTCCGCCGCTACTTCCGTGCCAGCTTCGACGACGGCGGCCCATCGCTGATCGTGATGGACGCCCCGCCCTCGCACGAGGACTGCAAGCCCTTCGTGAAGGTTGCGCGGCTTTTTGGCGCGAGCGGCGCCCACGTGCCGGACGTGCTGGCAGAAAACCACGAAGACGGGTTCCTGCTGCTCACCGATCTAGGCAGCACCACCTATTTGCAGGCGCTCAACGCCGACAACGCCGCCCATCTCTACGCGGACGCGCTGGGGGCGCTTGCCAGCATCCAGCGCACCAGCCAGCCGGGGGTGTTGCCAGAGTATTCGCGCGAACTGCTGATGCGCGAGCTTGAGCTGTTCCCGGTCTGGTACATCGCGCGACACAAGGGCGTTACGCTGAGCGACGCCGAAACAGCCGAGCTCTACGAGGTGTTCGACCGCATCCTCGAGGTGAACCTCGCCGAGCCAAAAGTCTTTGTTCACCGCGATTACCACTCGCGCAACCTGATGCACCTGCCCGCAGGCAACCCCGGCGTGCTGGACTTCCAGGATGCGGTGTACGGCCCGATTACCTACGACCTGGTGTCACTGTTCAAGGACGCCTACATCGAGTGGGACGAGGAGCTGACGATCGACTGGCTGGTGCGTTACTGGGAAGTCGCGCGCACGCTGGGCTTGCCGGTGCGCGAAGACTTCGCCGAATTCCATCGCGACTACGAGTGGATGGGCGCGCAGCGACACATCAAGGTGCTAGGGATCTTCGCGCGGCTTTGCTATCGCGACGGCAAAGACGCCTATCTGCAAAGCATGCCGCTGGTGATGCGCTACCTGCGCAAGACAGCCGAGCGCTACCGCGAGCTCAAGCCGCTCGCACGACTGCTCGACAAGCTGGACCCGGTCGAGAAGGTCGAAGGGCTGACGTTTTGACGCTCCTCTGCGCGCGCCATCGTCACAACACGCCACGCGGGGCCGTATAAATGAAAGCAATGATCCTCGCTGCAGGGCGCGGCGAGCGGATGCGTCCGCTCACCGATCGCACGCCCAAGCCACTACTGGCAGTTGGCGGCAAGCCGCTGATTGTGTGGCACATCGAAAAACTGGCGTCCGCCGGATTTGACGAGCTGGTGATCAACCACGCCTGGCTCGGCGCGCAGATCGAGGCTTACCTCGGCGATGGCCGTGCCTGGGGGGTTACCATCGCCTGGTCGCGCGAAGAGTCGGCACTCGAGACCGCTGGCGGCATCGCCTTCGCGCGCGCATTAATCGGCGACGAGCCTTTCCTTTCGGTGTCTGCCGACATCTTCAGTGATTACGACTACGGGCGCCTGGTGCCGCGCATCAAGGCCATGGTGGCCGATCCGGCAGTGCCGGATGCGCATCTGGTCATGGTGCCCAATCCGCCCTTTCATCCGGGCGGCGATTTCTCGCTCGGCACCGACGGGCGCCTCGCATTGGAAGGCTCACCCAAATACAACTACGCCGGCTTCAGCCTGCACCGGCCGGCTCTTTTTGACCACATCGTGCCGGGCAGCAAACTCGCGATGCGGCCGATCTGGAATGCGCTGATCGCGCAGGGCCGTGCCAGCGGAGAGCTACATACCGGCGGCTGGGACAATATCGGCACGCCGGCGCAGCTCGCCGAACTCGACCGTCGCCTGACGGTCACACCCGGCAGTGCTGACTGCGTCGCCGACAGGACACCCGATGAGCTTTGAACCCGCACCCTTTGCCGCGCGCCGCGCACGCCTCGCCCAACTGATGCGCGAAGCGGGTGGTGGCGTCGCCTACATTCCCACCGCGCGCGAAGCGATGCGCAACGGCGACTCCGAATACGCATACCGTTTTGGCAGCAACTTCTACTACCTGACGGGTTTCAGTGAGCCCGAAGCGGCGCTGGTGCTGATCGCGGATGACAAGAACATCGAGAGCATCCTGTTCTGCCGCGAGAAGAACCCGGAGCGCGAGATCTGGGATGGTTTTCGCCATGGCCCCGAGGCGGCATGCGAGCGCTTTGGCCTCAGCGCCGCATGGCCAGTCGCCGAGCTCGACACCCGCCTGCCTGACTACCTCGCCAACCGCGCTGCCGTGTTCCACATGATCGGGGCCGACAGCGCGGACGATGGCCGTATCGTGCGCGCGCTCGATGCGGTACGCAGCCGTGCCCGCAGCGGCGTTACACCGCCTGCCAGCGTGCGTGATCTGCGCGTGCTGGTCGACGAAATGCGCCTGCACAAGGATGCAGACGAGCTCGCAGCGATGCGCCGGGCTGCTGCCATCAGCGGTGCCGCACACGCGCGCGCCATGCGCTTCGCCCGCCCGGGTCATTTCGAATACCAGGTGGAAGCCGAGCTGATGCACGAATTCATCAGCCAGGGCGCCCGCTCGGCCGCTTACACCCCGATCGTCGCAGGCGGCAGCAACGCATGCACGCTGCACTACGTCGATAACCGCAAACAACTTGCCGACGGCGAGCTGCTGTTGATCGACGCAGGCTGCGAGGTGGATGGCTACGCCGCCGACATCACGCGCACCTTCCCGGTCTCCGGCCGTTTCAGTGGCCCGCAGCGCGCGCTGTATGAGCTGGTGCTGGCCGCGCAACTCGCCGCAATCGACAAGGCGCGCGCCGGCCAAGCCTATAACGCGTACCACGACGCGGCGGTGCGCGTGCTGACGCAAGGCCTTGTTGACCTGGGCCTGCTCGATGGCGACGTCGATGGCCTCATCGAAAAGAAGGCCTACGACCGCTTCTACATGCACAGCACCGGCCACTGGCTGGGGCTCGATGTGCATGACGTTGGCCGTTACAAGATCGACGGCGGTTGGCGGCCCCTTGCGCCAAACCAGGTGCTGACGGTTGAGCCCGGCCTCTACATCCGCCCTGCCGAAGACATTCCAGAGGCTTACTGGCATATCGGCATCCGAATCGAGGACGACGTCCTGGTTACCGACGGCGAACCGGAGGTGCTGAGCCACCACGCGCCGAAGACTGTCGCCGACATCGAAGCGCTGATGCGCGATCGCTGACACCACCGGACACCGCATCATGCCCAATACCGAGCACGCCAACACGCCCGAGCGCGGCATCCTGATCGTCGGTGCAGGGCCGGTTGGTTTGGCGCTCGCACTCGCACTGCACCGGCGCGGGCTCGCGGTGCGGCTCGCCGATGCGCGCCCGGCCGGCGCTGGTGAGCGCGATGCCCGCGTGCTGGCGCTCTCGCATGGCAGCAGGCAGACGCTCGAGCGCCTTGGCGCGTGGCCGGAGCAAGGGCCGACCCCGATCACCACGATCCATGTTTCTCAGCGCGGCGCGCTCGGCCGCACGCAAATGCGGGCTGAGGAATACGGCGTTCCGGCCTTGGGCTATGTCACGCCGGCCGCGCTGCTGTATCGCCGGCTCGCCGCGGCCGTTGCGGCCGCCGGCATCGCGTTGCTGCACGACACCGCGATCGCAAGCTTGAGCCCCACTGAGGAAGGCATTGAAGCCAGCGCCACGAACGGCCAAACCTTCAGCGCACGGCTGGTTGCATGCTGCGAAGGCGCCATCGCAGGCGAAGCGGGCGGCAATGTTCGAACCCGCGACTACGGTCAGCACGCCATCATTTGCCGCGCCCGCCTTGCCGCACCGCACCGCGGCATCGCCTACGAACGCTTCACCCCCGACGGCCCGCTGGCGCTGCTTCCGCTGGCCGACGATTACTCGGTCGTGTGGACCATGCCGGCCGCGCAGGCCGACGCTCAGATGGCACTGGACGAAGCCGGCTTCCGTGCGGCGCTTCAAACCGCCTTCGGTGGGCGTGTTCAGTTCGTGGAAACACTGGAGCGGGCGCGCTTCCCGCTCGGCCTGCGCGTCCGCGGTGACGCAGTGGGGCGACGCACGGTCTGGCTCGGCAACGCAGCGCAGACGCTGCATCCGGTCGCCGGACAGGGTTTCAACCTCGCGCTGCGCGACGTATGGGCGCTCGCGGACACCCTGACGGGGGCGGCCGACCCCGGCGAGCCAACGCTGCTCGCCCGCTATGCGCAGCGCCGTCTGCTCGACCGCCGCAGCACGATCGGCTTCACCGATTCGCTGGTGCGCGTGTTCTCCAACGACGATCCGTTGCTCACCCATGCCCGCGGCGCGGGCCTGCTGGCACTGGATCTTGTGTCGCCGCTTCGGCACTTCGTCGCCAAACGCATGCTCTTCGGCGCCCGCGCCTGGCCCTGAATTCACGTCAGAAGGCTTCCGACAGGAAATACATAATTTGTCACACTCCATTCAGATCGCATATCCTCGTAGGATATTCTCGGATTTGTTGATTTACAGGGGTGGACTTTCATGGAATTTCGTAATCTCGCTGCCGCACTGGCACTGGCTACGCTGGCCGCATGTGGCGGAGGCGGAGGCGGCAACGGAGGATCGGGCGGCGGCACAAGTGGCGGCACAACACCCACGCCGGTCGCATCGCCAACGCCAGGCGAAGCCGCCCGCTTTCTGGAGCAGGCCAGCTTCGGCCCGACCCAGGCATCGATCAATGCGCTGAGCACCAGCAACTTCAGCGCCTGGCTCGACGCCGAATTCGCCAAGCCACAAACCCTCCACAAGACAACCGTCGATCAGTTGCAGGCCGGGCTGGCTGCGGGCAAGTCGCTGGATCAATCGCACTTCTTCGAGAGCTTCTGGAAGCAGGCCGTCACCGGCGACGACCAGCTGCGCCAACGCGTCGCCCTCGCGCTGTCCGAGATCTTCGTGGTGTCCTTCGACGGCAACCTGTCGCAGAACATCCGCGGCATGGCGTCCTACTACGACATGCTGGGTCGCAACGCCTTCGGCAACTATCGCCAGCTGATCGAGGACGTGGCGATGCACCCGATGATGGGCATCTACCTCTCTCACCTGCGCAACCAGAAGGAAAACCCCGCCAAAGGTCGCGTGCCGGACGAGAACTTTGCGCGCGAGGTGATGCAGCTGTTCTCGATCGGGCTCTACGAACTCAACGCCGACGGCACACAGAAGCTCGGTAGCGACGGCAAGCCGATCGAGACCTACACCAACGACGACGTGACGGGCCTCGCCAAAGTCTTCACCGGCTGGAGCTGGGCCGGCCCGGACACTGGCGACGAGCGCTTCTGGGGTTGGGGCGCCGACGCCGACCCGGACCGAGAAGTGAAGTCGATGCAGGGCTACACGCAGTTTCACTCGCTGTCGGAGAAGAAATTCCTCGGTGTCACGGTCGCCGCGCAATCCAAGGCCGACCCGGCCGGCAGCCTGAAGCCGGCGCTCGACCGCCTGTACAACCACGCCAACGTCGGTCCGTTCATCGGCAAGCAGCTGATTCAGCGTCTGGTCACCAGCAACCCGAGCCCGGCCTATGTCTCGCGCGTGTCGGCAGCGTTCGCGAACAACGGCCAAGGCGTGCGCGGTGACATGAAGGCGGTGATCCGCGCGGTGCTGCTGGACCCGGAAGCGCGCGACGCCAGCTACGCAGTGCGTGATGATTTCGGCAAGGTGCGCGAACCAATCGTGCGCCTCGGCCACTTCCTGCGCGCCTTCAACGCGACATCGGCCTCCGGCCGCTACCTGATCGGCAATACCGACTCGAACAGCAGCGCCCTGGGCCAGAGCCCGCTGCGCTCGCCCTCGGTCTTCAACTTCTACCGGCCGGGCTATGTCCCCCCTGGCACCGCCCTCGCCGACCGCGCGCTGGTGGCGCCCGAATTCCAGATCACGAACGAAACCTCGATCGCCGGTTACCTGAACTTCATGCAGGGTGCCGTGGCGAGTGGCGTCGGCAGCGCCACCAACAACGTACGTGACGTGCAGCCGGACTTCACCGCCGAACTGGCGCTCGCCGAAAAGCCTGACGAGTTGTTGAACCGACTGGATCTGCTGCTGACGCACAACACCATGAGCGCGACGACCAAACAGACCATCCGTGATGCGGTCAACGCCATCGCCATTCCGACCGATGCCACCAAGGCCGATACCGCCCGCAAGAACCGGGTGCGCCTCGCGGTGTACCTCGTGCTGGCATCCAACGACTACCTGATCCAGAAGTAAGCGGAGACGAACATGAGCATCAATAACGCCTCCCGCCGGGAATTCCTCAAGCGCGCCGCAGCCCTGTCGGCCCTCGGCGGCGCCGCACCGTTCGCGCTGAACCTTGCCGGCATCGGCGCCGCGGCTGCAGCGACCGACCCTGACTACAAGGCCCTTGTCTGCCTGTTCTTCTACGGCGGCAACGACCAGACGAATACGGTGATTCCGTACGACGCGACCTCGTACAACGACTACTACGCCGCCCGCGACACCATCGCGCGAGCGCAAGCGGACCTGCTGCCGCTGACCACGCTGAGCGACCTTGGCGGACGCCAGCTTGCCCTGCCGAAGGAATTTGCACCGATCAAGACGCTGTTCGATGGCGGCAAGGCGGCGATTCTCGCCAACGTCGGCCCGCTCGTCGCGCCGATCAAGGATGCGGCCGAATACAAGAGCGGCAAGGTGCCGGTGCCGCCGAAGCTTTTTTCGCACAACGACCAGACCGCCACCTGGCAAGCCTTCACGCCCGAAGGTGCAAAGCTCGGCTGGGGCGGGCGCTTCGGCGATCTGCTGGGTTCGATGAACAGCAATGCGGTCTTCACTGCCGTCTCGGCGGCGGGCAACACGGTCTTCCTGTCCGGCAAGAACACGTTCCAGTATCAAATCAGCTCAAGCGGCGCGGTCGGCATCAACAACATCAATGCCACCAGCCTGTTCGGCTCACCACAGGGCGCCGCCGCACTGCGTGCCGTCAGCACCGGCAATTCATCGCAGTTGTTCGAGCGCGAGCATGGTCGCATCGTGCAACGTTCGATCGATGCACAAGCGGCAGTCGCTGCGGCTCTCGCGACCTTGCCGACCACCGATGCGCGCGTTGCCCTGCCGACTGCACAAGCCAACAACAATCTTGCGCGCCAACTGCAGGTGGTCGCACGACTCGCCGGCGTTTCGGCCGCGCTGGGCGTGAAGCGCCAGGTGTTCTTCGTCAGCATCGGCGGCTTTGACACGCACGACAACCAGCTGACGCAGCAACCCACGCTACACACCGCAATTGCCGGTGCGGTGGATTACTTCTATAACGCCACCGTGCAACTCGGGATCGCGAACAACGTGACGCTGTTCACCGGCTCGGACTTCGGCCGCACGCTGACCAGTAACGGCGACGGGTCGGATCACGGCTGGGGCTCGCATCATTTCATCGTCGGCGGTGCGGTGAAGGGGCAGGATGTCTACGGCAGCTTCCCGGTCGTGAAACTGGGCACCGCGGAAGACGTCGGCTCCGGCCGACTGCTGCCGACGACCTCGGTCGACCAGTACGCCGCCACACTTGGCCGCTGGTTCGGCGTATCGGACAGCGACCTTGGCACCATCCTGCCCAACATCGGCCGCTTCTCGACGCGTTACCTCAACTTCATCTGAGTAGGCTGCCCGGAGACCCGCGCCAGTCGTGGGTCTCCGCAACGCGCTTCGTGGACCTCGTCGACTCGGGTAGAATCACGCGCTTTTTCCGCGCTTTCGCACCCCCCGATTCCTGAGCGATGCAGTTCGCCGGCTTCCAGCTTCGCAACAATCTGTTTGTCGCGCCCATGGCGGGCGTGACCGATCGCCCTTTCCGCCAGCTATGCAAGCGGATGGGCGCGGGTCTGGCCGTCTCGGAAATGGTGACGTCGAATGCGCTGCTGTACGCCACCAACAAGACGCGCCGCCGCACCGACCACGCAGGCGAGGTCGAGCCGATCTCGGTGCAGATCGCCGGTGCCGACCCGGCAATGATGGCGCAAGCCGCCCGCTTCAATGCCGACAATGGCGCGCAGATCATCGACATCAACATGGGTTGCCCGGCGAAGAAGGTGTGCAATCTCGCCGCCGGCTCGGCCCTGATGCGCGACGAAGCACTGGTGGGCCGCATCCTCGAAGCGGTGGTCAAGGCCGTCCCCGACGTCCCGGTAACGCTCAAATTCCGCACCGGCTGGGATCGCGCGAACCGCAACGCGCCGCGCATTGCGCGGATCGCCGAAGCGTCAGGCATTCGCGCAATCGCGATCCACGGTCGCACACGCGCCGACCTGTACATGGGCGAGGCGGAATACGACACGATCGCGGCGGTGAAACAGCTTGTCGGCATCCCGGTAATCGCAAACGGCGACATCGATTCGCCGCGCAAGGCCCGCCATGTGCTCGCCCACACTGGCGCCGACGGCGTCATGATCGGCCGCGCCGCACAGGGCCGGCCGTGGATCTTCCGCGAAATCGAACACTTCATCGCGACCGGCACCGAATTGCCGTCGCCCGAAGTCGGCGAAATCCATCGCGTGTGCCGCGCGCACCTCGCTGACCTGTATGACTTCTACGGCGAGGATGCCGGCGTGCGCATCGCACGCAAGCACATCGGCTGGTACACCAAGGGCATCTTCGGTGCCCACGCATTCAGGCAGCTGATGAACCAGCAGCCGGACGTCGCGAGCCAGCTCGCGGTCGTCGACGACTTCTTCGGCCGACTTGGCGAGCACGGCGACCGGCTGTGCGACGTCGAAGTCGCCGACCACGCAGATTCACAACCTTTGCAGGAGCTCGCGGCATGAGCCGCTCCGAAGACATCGCCGATTGCGTCCGCCGCGCGCTGGAACGCTACTTCAAGGACCTGGACGGTGAGAAACCGACCGGGGTGTACGACATGGTGTTGCGCAACGTCGAGCGTCCGATGCTCGAAATCGTGCTGAAACACGCGGGCGGTAACCAGACGGTGGCCGCCGAGATGCTGGGCATCAACCGCAACACCTTGCGACGCAAACTGACCGACCACGACCTTCTCTGAGTCCCATACCCGCCATGAACGTCACCCAAGCCCTTCTCAGCGTTTCCGACAAGCGCGGCATCGTCGAATTTGCCCGCGAACTTCACGCCCTCGGCGTGAGCCTGCTTTCCACCGGCGGCACCTCCAAGGCGCTGCGCGATGCAGGCCTGCCGGTCACCGACGTGGGTGACTACACCGGATTCCCGGAAATGCTCGACGGCCGCGTCAAGACGCTGCATCCGAAAGTGCATGGCGGCATCCTCGCGCGCCGCGACCTGCCCGAGCACCTCGAAACGCTCGCCGCGCACCAGATCCCGCGCATCGACCTGGTGGTCGTGAATCTGTATCCGTTCCAGGCGACGGTAGCCAAGGAAGGCTGCACGCTGGAAGACGCGATCGAGAACATCGACATCGGTGGCCCGACCATGGTCCGCGCAGCGGCGAAGAACCACGGCACCGAAGCCGGCGGCGTCGGCATCGTGACCGACCCGGATGACTACGCCGCAATCGTCGCCGAGCTGAAATCCAACGCCGGCACGCTGTCGTACAAGACGCGCTTCGAACTGGCCCGCAAGGCCTACACCCACACCGCCCGCTACGACAGCGCGATCGCCAACTGGCTGACCGCGGTCGATGCCGACAAGCTGGTGCCGGCCGAAGCCCCGGTGCGCGCCGAATACCCGAGCCGCATCCAGTTCGCCTTCGACAAGGTGCAGGAGATGCGCTACGGCGAGAACCCGCACCAAAGCGCCGCCTTCTACCGCGACCCGAACGGCGCGGTGGGCGGCATCGCCGGCTACACGCAGCTGCAAGGCAAGGAGCTCTCGTACAACAACATCGCGGATTCCGATGCTGCATGGGAGTGCGTCAAGGCGTTTGAAACCACGGCTTGCGTCATCATCAAGCACGCCAACCCGTGTGGCGTGGCGCTCGGCGTGAGCGCCGAAGAGGCCTACCGCAAGGCCTTCCAGACCGACCCGACCTCGGCCTTCGGCGGCATCATCGCCTTCAACGTCGAAGTGGATGAGGCCACCGCCAAGGCGGTCGCAGGCCAGTTCATGGAAGTGCTGATCGCGCCGTCCTACACCGCCGGCGCGCTGGCCGTGCTGGCCGCAAAACAGAACGTGCGCGTGCTGACCTGCGCGCTGGGCCCGGTCTCGCAACTCGACTTCAAGCGTGTCGGTGGCGGCCTGCTGGTGCAGACCTACGACGATGCGCGCATCACCGCGGCCGACCTGAAGGTGGTGACCAAGCGTGCGCCGACCGACAAGGAAATGGCGGACCTGCTTTTCGCGTGGCGCGTCGCGAAGTATGTGAAGTCCAACGCCATCGTCTACTGCCGCGACGGCATGACGGTCGGCGTCGGCGCCGGCCAGATGAGCCGTGTCGACTCGGCCCGTATCGCCAAGATCAAGGCCGAGAACGCGGGCCTCGCGATCCCGGGTTGCGCGGTCGCGTCCGACGCCTTCTTCCCGTTCCGCGACGGCCTCGACGTGCTGGCGCAGGCCGGCGCAACCGCGGTGATCCAGCCCGGCGGCTCGGTGCGCGATGCAGAAGTGATCGCCGCTGCCGACGAGCAGAACATCGCGATGGTGCTGACGGGCATCCGCCACTTCCGTCACTGATCAGGTTCGTCATGCTGCAACTCGTTTCACGGGCCCTCGCGGGCCTGCTCTGCGCGCTGGCCGTGAGTACGGCCGTGCGCGCCGAAGAACCCGCCGCCGAGGCACCGTTCTACCAGCGTTGGTGGAACACCGCGGTCGACGAGACGACCGATCTCGCGACCACCGGCGACTGGAACATCTTCCTGCCGACCAAGATCTACCACCTGCCGATGGCCTACACGGCCGAGCAGCGCAACCGCTACAACGAAAGCCCGATGCCGGCCTTCGGCTTCGGCCGCGGCAAGTACACCGAGAACGGCAACTGGCATGGGCTGTACGCCATGGGCTTCCGCGATTCCAACGACAAGCCGTCGTGGATGGCGGGCTACCACTACTCCTGGTTGTGGGATATGCCGCGCCTCGAAGGTGCCTACTATGGGCTGGGTGTCACCGCCTTCATCATGGGGCGTGAGGACTACGGCAACTACACCCCCTTCCCCGCTGCGCTGCCGACCTTCACGCTCGGTTTCAAGAAGGTCGCGCTCGAAACGGCCTTTGTGCCTGGCGGCAAAGGGAACGGCAATGTCTTCTTCATCTGGTTCAAGCTCAATCAAGCGGAAAGGCCCAGTCAGCCATGAAATTGCTCGTCATCGGTTCCGGTGGTCGCGAGCACGCGCTCGCATGGAAGCTCGCGCAATCGACGCGGCTGCAGAAGGTCTATGTCGCGCCGGGTAACGCCGGCACCGCACGCGAGCCCGGCCTCGAAAACGTCGCGATCACGGCGATCGACGAACTGATTGCGTTCGTGCAGAAAGAGCAGATCGGCCTCACGGTGGTCGGCCCCGAGGCACCGCTCGCCGCGGGTGTGGTGGACGCCTTCCGCGCCGCCGGGCTGCCGATCTTCGGCCCGACCAAGGCCGCCGCGCAGCTCGAAGCCTCGAAGGATTTCGCCAAGCAGTTCCTCGTCCGCCACAAGATCCCGACCGCGAAGTACCGCACCTTCTCGGACGCCGCGCAGGCCCATGCCTACATCGACGCCGAAGGCGCGCCGATCGTGATCAAGGCCGACGGCCTCGCGGCGGGCAAGGGCGTCGTTGTCGCGATGAGCCTCGACGAGGCCCACGCCGCGATCGACATGATGCTGGTCGGCAACAAGATGGGCGATGCCGGTGCGCGCGTCGTCATCGAAGAGTTCATGCAGGGCGAAGAAGCCAGCTTCATCGTCATGGCCGACGGCAAGCATGCGCTGGCACTGGCCACCTCGCAGGACCACAAGCGCCTGAAGGACGGCGACGAAGGCCCCAACACCGGCGGCATGGGCGCCTACTCGCCCGCCCCGGTCGTCACGCCCGAGGTGCATGCCCGCGTGATGCGCGAGGTCATCAACCCGACGCTCGCCGGCATGGCCGCCGACGGCCTGCCCTACACCGGCTTCCTCTACGCTGGCCTGATGATCGACGGCGAGGGCAAGCCCCGCGTGGTCGAATTCAACTGCCGCATGGGCGACCCGGAGACGCAGCCGATCATGGCACGCCTGAAGACCGATCTGGTCGACCTGGTGGAAGCTGCGCTTGCCGGAAAGCTCAACGAAGCCGAAACCGAGTGGGATCGCCGCGTCGCATTGGGCGTGGTGGTCGCCGCAGGGGGCTATCCGGACGACCCGAAGAAGGGCGATGTGATCAGCGGGCTCGACTACAAGACGGACGACGTCCACGTCTTCCATGCCGGCACGGCCGACAAGGATGGCCAGGTCGTCACTGCCGGTGGTCGTGTGCTGTGTGTCACAGCGCTGGGCGACTCGGTGCGTGAAGCCCAGAACCGCGCCTACGAAGCGATCAGCCAGATCAGCTTCGACGGCATGCAGTTCCGCCGCGACATCGGGCATCGCGCGGTGGCGCGCAAGGGCTGACAGCGCTCGGGTATGCTGCTGCATTGAAAGGGCCGGGCAACCGGCCCTTGTCTCATGTAAATCCGGTTCTACCTCTTGAGTGCTCTGATGAACGCTGACCCGATCCAGACCAAGGCCTATTTCGTCGACCTGCAGGCGCGCATCGTTGCTGCACTCGAAGCGCTCGATGGCACCGCCTTCCGTACCGACAGTTGGGAACGCCCCGCCGGCGGAGGCGGCCTGACGCGTCTGGTCGAGGAAGGCAATCTTTTCGAGCGCGGCGGCTGCAATTTCTCGCATGTGATGGGCGGCGGCATGCCGGCCTCGGCCACCGCGCATCGGCCCGAACTCGCCGGCGCGCCCTTCGAGGCGATGGGCGTGTCGCTGGTGCTGCATCCGCGCAATCCGTACGTGCCCACGGTACACATGAACGTGCGCTGCTTTATCGCCACGCCCGAGGGCCGCGATCCGATCTGGTGGTTTGGCGGCGGCATGGACCTGACGCCCTACTACGGTTTCGAAGAAGACGCACAGCACTTCCACCGCTGCTGCCGCGACGCGCTTGCACCTTTCGGCGCCGACTACCATCCACGCTTCAAGGAATGGTGCGACCGCTACTTCTTCCTGAAGCATCGCAACGAGCCGCGCGGCATCGGCGGTGTTTTCTTCGACGACCTTGGCGCCAACGGCGAGATCGATTTCGACAGTGCATTCGCGCTGACGCGTTCGGTCGGCGACGCATTCCTCGGCGCCTACACGCCGATCGTCGAACGCCGTCATGGTTTGCCGTTTGGCGAACGCGAACGCGACTTCCAGGCCTACCGCCGCGGCCGCTATGTTGAATTCAACCTGGTCTTCGACCGCGGCACGCTGTTCGGCCTGCAGTCCGGTGGGCGTACCGAGTCGATCCTGATGTCGATGCCGCCGATCGTGAAGTGGCGTTACGACTGGCATCCGGAGGCGGGGTCGCCTGAAGCGCGGCTGTACGACGAGTTCCTCACCGGACGCGACTGGCTCGCTGCGCTTTGAGCCGCAACGGGCGACATCGCGCCGCCGTTGCGATCAATGCCGACTAGCGATCGGTCGTCTTACGGCCGACGATCACTGCAGTCATTTCGTCCTTGTGCGCGTAGGTGATGTGGCCATCGCGAATTTCGCCGGTCACGACCATGTCGGTCGTGATCGCCTCATGGTCGCTATGTGAATACGGTTTCTGGTAGGTCGTCACCACACCGAATACCTGTGCCTGCAGATTCTCCAGCGCGTTGCGCACGGCGGTGCCCTGCGTGGAATTGGCCTGCTTGATCGCCGCCGCGAGCAGCAGCATCGAGTCGTAGCCCTGCGCCGCAGACACCGCAGACGGAATGCGCTCCAGCCCCGATTGCTTGCGGTACGCGATGAGGAATTCCTGGCGGCGTGAGGTGATCGGTTCGGCAATGAAGGTCTGCGTCATCCGCGCACCGTCACCCGCCTTGCCCGCGTTCTGGATAAAGTTGTCGAGCGAGAGCGTCCAGCTGCCCAGCAGCGGCACCTTCCAGCCCTCCTTCGCGCGCGCTTTTGCAATCGCCGCCAGTTCCGGCCCGATGCCCCACACCAGCAGCGCCTGCGCCCCGGCCGCGCGGGATTGCGCGATCAGCTTCTGCATGTCGGTCTGACCAAGGTCGAAACCGCCTTCAAACACAGGTTTCAAGCCGCGGGCTTCCATCGCGCGCTTGAGGTTCTCAACCCCCTGCCGGCCGTATGGCGTGTTGTCACCCAGCAACGCGAACTTGGAGAACTTGTAGCGTTCGACGACCTCGGCGATGAGTCGCGTGGTCTGGATCGAATCGCTCGCGGCAAGCCTGAAGACGTAGCTATCCGGCACCTGAGGCGGCGCAAACTGCTGCGTGATCGGCGCACCGGCAGCCATGTTCACGATCACCGGGATCTTCGCCTGCTGGAAGTGCTTCAACGCCACCAGGCCCACGCCGGTGTTGGCGATGCCCAGCATCGCTTCGACCTTCTCCCGCTCGACCAACTCGCGGGCAGCCGCCTCGCCCTTCTCGGGATTCGCCTCGTCGTCACGCTCGACCAGCTGAATCTGCCGCCCAAGCAGGCCCCCCTTCCAGTTGATCTCGGCAACCGCCATGCGCACGGCGTGGAGCATCGAGATGCCCATCGGGGCCGAACCGCCCGAGTAAGGCCCGATCACGCCGATCTTGATCGGCTTGGCCGCGTCGTCCGCAGCCTGGACACTGCCGAACGCAAGCGCCATCAGCAAGCCGACGGACCAGAAGCGAAGTCTGCACACGCTCATCCCCTTCATGCAAAAGGCATGATTTTCGTGATTTCCTTGGCATAAGGACAGCGAAAACCGCGCAGGCATTCCCCTACGCAAAACTACGGAGAAGGCGCACCTCACACCGCAAACAAGTGGCTTGACGCAACTTGTTTTGCACTGCACTATGGCGACATGCTTCTCTTGGCCCTATCCCTTCGACGCCGAACCCCCGCCGGCCGCACTCGCTGCGGCACGTCTTCGTTCGCGCGCAGGATTGCCGAAGCGTCATAGTCCAGCGAGAAGCAAGCTGGATCCCCGACCAGGCCGCGGACATCCCGCGGCCTTTTTGTTTTCTCCGCCCACCGAAAGGAAACACCCATGAACTCGCCTCATCCCGAACACGCGCTGATGGACATCGCCGCCCGCCCCACCGCCGTCATGGTGCGCGGCAGCGGTTCCTGGCTGGAGGACGCGGAGGGGCGACGCTATCTAGACTTCGTGCAGGGCTGGGCCGTCAATTGCCTTGGCCACGCCCATCCCGCGATCGCGCAGGCGTTGGCTGAACAGGCAACGCGTCTGGTCAATCCGAGCCCGGCGTTCTTCAACGATGCATCAATACGCTTTGCCAACCGGCTCGCTGCGTGTTCCGGGCTGGACGAGGTGTTCCTCTGCAACACCGGCGCCGAGGCCAACGAAGGCGCGATCAAGCTGGCGCGCAAGTGGGGGCGCCTGCATCGAAACGGCGCGCACGAAATCATCACCTTCACGGATGGCTTCCACGGCCGCACGATTGCAGCCATGTCGGCCTCCGGCAAACCGGGCTGGGACACGATCTTCGCACCGCAGGTACCGGGCTTCCCGAAAGCCACGCTGAACGACCTCGCCTCGGTCGAGGCATTGATCGGGCCGCAGACCGTGGCCGTGATGCTCGAACCCATCCAGGGCGAAGCCGGCGTGCAACCCGCTACGCTGGATTTCCTGCGCGCACTGCGGGCGCTCTGCGATGCACGCGGCCTGTTGCTGATCCTTGACGAAGTGCAGACCGGCATCGGCCGCACCGGCACGCTGTTCCGCTATCAGGCGGCCGAGATCACGCCGGACATTCTGACGCTGGCCAAGGGGATCGGCGGCGGGGTGCCGCTGGCGGCACTGCTGGCGCGCAAGTCGGCCAGTTGCTTCAGCCACGGCGACCAGGGTGGCACCTACTGCGGCAACCCGTTGATGGCGGCGGTCGGTAATGCGGTGCTGGACATCGTGGACACGCCCGCGTTTCTCGCCGGCGTACGCGAACGCTCGGCGCAGCTGATCGTCGGCCTGAACGAGCTCGTCACCCGTTTCGACCTGGCTGGCGTGCGGGGTGCGGGTCTCTTGCTGGCGCTGGAACTCGGCCCACGCCATGACGCAACGGCCCTGGTGCAACGGGCTCGTGAGGCCGGGCTGCTTCTGAACGCGCCGAGGCCCCACTGCTTGCGCCTGATGCCGGCACTCAACGTGAGCGCGGACGAAGTGACGCAGATGCTCACGATGCTTGCGGCACTGCTGCAGGACTGAGTGAAGTACGTTGCGGCGCCTGACGCTCGGCGCCGCAACGCAGGATGCATCAGCCGGTGAGTTCGGCCGCGCTGCGGAAGTGTTTGAGCGCCAGCTCGTTCCGGTCGAGCTGTTCGGCAAGCCGCGCCAGTTCGAGGTGTGCGGCGCGCGAAGGCGCTACGGAAAGGGAAGCCTCCAGGTAGCTCTGTGCCTTACCCCACAGCTGCTGCTGCAGGCACAGGCGGCCCAGCGTCAACAACAGTCGCTCATCACGCGGCTGAGCACGCAGCCAACGCTCGGCCTGCCCGATCCGCTCGATCAGCGTGCCACCTTCGATGCGGCCGTAGAGTTCGGCCAGCGCCGAATCCCAGTTGTCGTCCAGCGCGTCACCAATTGCCTCCGCCGCAAGTTCGCCCTGGCCGGAAGCGTTCAGCAGCAAAGCCGCATCGCGCACCAAACCGCGGTCGTTGCGCTCGGGTTTAGGAATCTGGCGCCAGTAGCGCACCATGCCCTCGGGGTTGCCCTCGAGTTCGCGCAGGCTCTCAAGATGCGCGCGGCGAACCAGCGGCGCGGCCTGTTCAGCGGTGAAGGCGCGGTGGCTCGCGAGCTGTCGCGCCAGACGCAGCACATCGCCCCACATGCCACGCGCCGCAGCCGTCTGCACCGAGAGTCGCAGCGCCGCGATATGCCGGTGACCGCCTTGCCGCAGCGCGTCGAGTCGCTCGGCAGCCACGTCGAAGCGGCGATCCGCCACCGCGAACTCAGCCTCGGTCATCAAACGCGCCACGCGCACTTCGCGGTCGTGCTCGGCCGCACGGCGCAGCCATTCCTCACAGCGCACATGCTCACGCATTGCGTGGCTGGCTCGCGCGGCGATCAGCGCCGCAAGGCCGGGGGATTCGTTGGCGCGGTAGGCAGCATCGGCTTGCGCATGTGCGCGGCCGTAGCGGCCTTCCACCAGGAAGCGCTGCGCGTCGCGCAAAGCTTGAATCGAACGCTGCTTGCGCTGTTGCGCACGAAACGCCGCGACCGCCCCCGGCAGCGCGAGCGCCCGCGCCACCAGCCGCGTGGCCATGTAGAGCAAAGCGAACAGGCCGACCGAGAGGATCGCGAGCAGGTTCAGCGAGATATGCAGCCGCCAAGGCGGCCACACGAACAACGCGTAGGCATCGTTATAGCGGGCGACGATCGCGAGGCCGGCGGCCAGCGCGAAGATACTCAGAAGCCAGAACAGGGCGCGCATCATGCTCGGGGGCCTCAGCGCGCGCCGGCAACGCGTGCGCTGTGCAGCGAGCCAAGCGTTTCGTTCAGGTTGGGCAACTCGACCGACAGGCGCGCGCCCTGCGCCTTGCGCAGATCAGCCAGACGCATCGCGACCTCACGGTCCTCGACATCGAAGTAGCGCTCCATCCACGCAGCGGCCTGCTTGGTGTCTTCGCGGAAGACGCGACCGTCGCGCTGAAGCAGTGCGAGGCGTGCAGAGAGCAACCGCAGGCGCAGGTTCTCGCGCAGGAACACGGTTTGTGCGGGCGACAGCAGCGCCGGGTCGGGCCGGTCGAGCCGCTCGATGCGGATCAGGCCGCGCAGCTCCGTCCAGAAGTCACCGAGCAAGCGCGCATACCAGGCCGGCGGCTCGACGACGGCCGGCGCGGACTGTTCGACCGGCTTCGCACCCTTCTTCGGTTGCGGCTTGACCACCTTCTCTTGCTTCGGCGGTGAATGTTCGAAGGCCAGCGGCAGGGTGTCGACGCGATCGATCAGGTTTTCCAGCGCGAGCCCCATGGCCGAAATATCGGCCAGCGGCAGGGCCTTCAGGCGCTCGATATCGCGTGCGATCGACTTCCGCAGCGGCAGCAGCTGCGGCCGCTCGAAGCCGGCAAGGCGAGCCTCTGCGCTCTGCAGCGCGATGAGCGCCGCCTGCACATTGCCGGCCAGCTGCAACTGCTGCTGCGCAATGTTCAGCGCCTGCTCGACTTCGGCCAGCACCCATTCATCGCGCGAGCGCGACAGATCCTGATACAGCGCTTCCAGTGCAGCCTGTTGGCCCTGCGCCTCGGCCATGCGGGCTTCCTGCACCGCGAGGCGGTTGCCCATCGCCTGGATCGAGTCCTGGATTTCCTTCGCGCGCCCTTTGACTTCGCGGGTCGCAGCATCGGATTCGCCAAGCCGCTGCGCAACCTGCTGCTTGAGCACTTCGAGCTGCGCGCGGGTTTCGATCCATTGCCAGGCAAGCAAGGCCAGCACCACAGCGCCAGCGATCACCAGCGGATGGCCGAGGCTGCGCCAGCCGCGGCGCCCCTGAGGCGCGGCGGGTGCGGCAGCTGGCGTGACGGGAGTGGAGGTTTCGCTACTGGTATCCATGGGTTTCATGATAACCCGATGCCGCGCGCTCAGCCTGCGGCGAAATGGGCGCAAAGCCCCGCCAGCAGGCCAGCATCGGCCGCATCGGTCAGCACAACATGGGTAAATCCGGCTGCGCGAGCTGCATCCGCCACCCGCACATGCGGCGCGAAAACCGGCACGCGCAGCACGGATTCGCCAGCGGACTCCAGCTGCGCCGCGAGGTGGCGAACCGCTTCACTGCTGGTGAGCGTGATCGCGTCCAGCCGGCCTTGCATACTCGCCTCCGCCAGCGCGGGGACATCCACTTCGGGCGCCAGGCGGCGGTAACAGGTGAAGCAGCGCACCTGCGCGCCACGCGCCGTCAGGGCATCACCAAGCAACTCGCGCCCCCCGTCGCCACGCAGGATCAACACCCGCTTGCCCGCAATCGCAGCGGGGGCAAATTCGTCGAGTGCCAGCACGCCTTCACTGTCGAAACGCGCGCTTGGCACCAACACCTGCTCAAACCCGGCTTCGCGCAACGCGGCCGCGCTGCCAGGCCCGACGGTTACCGCCCGAGGCCCCGGCGGCCAGGCGCGATGCGCCCGCACGCCCGCGAGACCGTGGTTGACGGCGTTGGCGCTGACGAAGAAGGCGAAATCGTAATCGTCGAGCGAGCGCGCCAAGTCGGCAAACTCGGCCGCTTCTTCGATCGGCGCGATATCCAGCAGCGGCAGGCGCCAGGCCCGCCCGCCTTGAGCCTCGATCGCGGCGCAAAGAGCGTCCGCCTGCGCCGCCGGGCGCGTCACAAGAATCGTGCGGCCTGCCAGCGCAGCGGGCATCCCAGCTTGCCGGCTCAGTGCGTAGACAATTGCGACAGAATCTCGGCAGCGCCCTGTGCGCGCAGCGCTTCGGCCACCCGCAGGCCAATCGCTTCGGCATCGCCCGGCGCACCACGCAGCTCGGCGCGCACGAAACGGCTGCCGTCCGGCAAGGCGACGAAGCCGCGCAGGAACAACTCACCGTCGGCGATCTGCGCGTAGGCGCCAATCGGCACCTCGCAGCCGCCGCCGAGCGCCTTCGTCACCGCGCGCTCCGCCAGCACGCAGGCGGTGGCCGAGCGATCGACCAGCGGCGCGAGCCAGGCACGCACATCGGCGCGCGCGGCGATCGCCTCGATCGCTAGCGCTCCCTGCCCCGCTGCGGGCAGCGACACTTCCGCCGGCAGCGTGCCGCGGATGCGCTCGCCAAGGCCAAGGCGCTTGAGCCCGGCCGCGGCCAGCACGATCGCGTCGTACTGCCCCTCATCGAGCTTGCGCAGGCGGGTATCAAGGTTGCCACGCAGGGGCGTCACGCCAAGGTAAGGATACTGCGCATGGATCTGCGCCTCGCGCCGCAGGCTGGAGGTGCCAACCACCGCGCCGGGCGGCAGCTCATCGAGTGAGGCGTACTTGTTCGACACGAAGGCATCGAGCGGAATCTCGCGCTCGAGGATCGCGGCGATACAGAACGGGTCCGTCAATTCGGCCGGCACATCCTTCATCGAATGCACCGCGATGTCGGCACGGCCATCAAGCAGCGCCGTTTCCAGCTCTTTCACGAAGAGGCCCTTGCCGCCCACCTTCGACAGCGCACGGTCCAGAATCTGGTCGCCGCGCGTCGTCATGCCAAGCAGTTCCACCCGGGTTTGCGGATAGAGGCCTTCGAGCAGGGCTTTGACATGCTCGGCCTGCCACAGGGCGAGACGGCTTTCACGGGTGGCGATAACGATGCGTTCGGGTGCGGGGCTGGTCACGATGACAAGGGCCTTGCGGCCGGATTCGATAAGGATTGCGATGGTACCACCGCACAATTTTTGATCGGCAAACGCATACAAAGGCCTGATAAGCTTCAAAATATTGCGGTGCAATGTCAAAATTGCGACGTTTACGCACGGCCCTTGCCCCCGAACCGTACAAAGGCCGCCCGGGGATCACCCCCAATCCCACAGCAAAACCGACAATGAGCGATCAGGCTAAGCAGGAAGCAGCGAAGGACCTCCCCCTCAAAGAAGATATCCGTCTTCTTGGCAGGATTCTCGGTGACACCGTCCGCGCCCAGGAGGGCGAGGCGGCATTCGATTTGATCGAGCGGGTCCGCCAGACCTCGATTCGCTTCCGTCGTGATGACGATATCGCCGCTCGCCGCGAACTCGAAGCGATGCTCGATTCGCTGTCGCGCGACCAGACGATCCATGTCGTGCGCGCCTTCAGCTACTTCTCGCATCTGTCGAACATTGCCGAAGACCAGCACCACATCCGCCGTTCGCGCATGCATGCGATCGCCGGCTCCGCCCCGCGGGAAGGCACGATGGCGCGCGCCATCGAAGCGGCCTTCGAAGCGGGCGTGACGAATGAGCAGATCGCTGACTTCTTCGAAGAAGCTTTCGTCGGGCCGGTGCTGACCGCGCACCCAACGGAGGTGTCGCGCAAGTCGATCCTCAACTGCCAGCTCAAGATCGCCCAGTTCCTCGATGCGCGCGATCGCATCCAGATGACGCCCGAGGAGATCGAGGAGAACGACGCCGCCCTGCGCCGCGCTGTGCTGACGATGTGGCAGACCCGCATGCTGCGGCCGACCAAGCTGTCGGTGCTCGACGAAGTCGACAACGGCCTCTCGTACTACAGCTACACCTTCCTGCGTGAGTTGCCGAAGCTCTACGTCGCGCTCGAAAACCTGCTCGCCAAGCATGGCGAGACCTGGAAGAACATGGAGCTGCCGGCGTTCCTTCGCATGGGCAGCTGGATCGGCGGCGACCGCGACGGCAACCCGTTCGTTACCGCGGATGTGCTGCGCGAAGCGATGCGCATGCAATCCACGGTCGCGCTCGAGTTCTACCTGCATGAACTGCACATCCTCGGTAGCGAGCTCTCGCTGGCCCAGTTGCTGGTCAGCGCATCCGACCAGCTGATCGAACTGGCCAACCTCTCGCCGGACAAGTCGCCGCACCGCAGCGATGAACCTTATCGCCGCGCGCTCGCAGGCATCTACGCCCGCATGTCGGCCACCGCAGAAAACCTGCTCGGCCACCGCGTCGGCCGCCCGCCGGTCGGGCAAGCCGAACCGTACGCCAGCGCCGACGAACTCGCGGCAGACCTCGAGACGGTGCATCGTTCGCTGCTCGCGAACGGTTCCGGCACGCTCGCGCAAGGTCGCCTGCGCCGCATTCGCCGCGCAGTGAAGGTTTTCGGCTTCCACCTTGCCGCAATCGATCTGCGTCAGAACTCGGACGTGCATGAGCGCACCGTCGCCGAGTTGCTCGCCGCGGTGCGCCCCGGTTTCGACTACCGCGCCCTCGACGAGGAAGGCCGAATCGCCGCGCTGCTCGAAGAGCTCGCGACGCCGCGTCCGCTTGCGTCGCCCTTCGTGCAGTACTCCGACGAAACCGTCGGCGAGCTGGAGATCTTCCGTGCGGCAGCCGAAGCCCATCGCCTGTACGGACGCGATTGCATCCACAACGTCATCATCTCGAAGACGGATGGCGTGTCGGACATGCTCGAACTCGCGCTGCTGCTGAAGGAAGTCGGTCTTCTGCGGCCGCATGAGCGCGCGATCGACGTCAACATCGTGCCGCTGTTCGAGACGATCGGCGACCTGCAAGCCGCCAGCGCAACGATGGACCGTCTGTTCGCGATTCCCGGCTACCGCGAACTCGTCGCCAGCCGCGGCGACATGCATGAAGTGATGCTCGGTTACTCGGACTCCAACAAGGACGGCGGTTTCATGACCTCCGGCTGGGAACTCTACAAGGCCGAGATCCAGCTGATCGAGGTGTTCAAGCGCCACGGCGTGAAGATGCGTCTGTTCCACGGCCGCGGCGGCTCGGTTGGCCGCGGCGGCGGCCCCAGCTACCAGGCGATCCTGGCGCAGCCGGGCGGCGCGGTGCAAGGCAAGATCCGCCTCACCGAACAGGGCGAGGTGATCTCGTCGAAGTACGCCAACCCGGAAGTCGGTCAGCGCAACCTGGAAGTGCTCGCCGCCGCCACCTTCGAGGCGACGCTGCTGGCGCATCCGGAAGCTGCGCCGCGCGCCGAATACCTGGAAGTGATGGATCGCCTGTCGGAGCACGCGTTCAAGGCGTACCGCGGGCTGGTCTATGAAACCGAGGGCTTCGAGAAGTACTTCTGGGAATCGACGGTGATCTCCGAGATCGCGAACCTGAATATCGGCTCGCGCCCGGCGTCACGCAAGAAGACCACCGCAATCGAAGACCTCCGGGCAATTCCGTGGGTGTTCTCGTGGGCGCAGTGCCGCTTGATGTTGCCGGGCTGGTTCGGCTTCGGCGCAGCGGTGCGCGCCTTCCTCGCCGAGCGGCCGGACGGCATGCAGGTGCTGCAGTCGATGCACAAGGAATGGTCGTTCTTCGCCACCATGCTGTCGAACATGGATATGGTGCTGGCCAAGAGCGACATCGCCATCGCCTCTCGCTACGCTGCGCTGGTGCGCGACGAAGCGCTGCGCGAAGCGATCTTCCCGCGCATCCGCGCCGAACATCAGGCCACCATCGACGCCCTGCTTGCCATCACCGGCCAGCAAGAACTGCTCGATGGCAACCCCTTGCTCAAGCGTTCGATCCGCAATCGCTTCCCGTACCTCGATCCGCTCAACCATGTGCAGGTCGAGCTGCTGCACCGCTATCGCGACGGCAACGAGGAGGAACGCATCAAGCGCGGCATCCATCTGTCGATCAACGGTATCGCGGCGGGCCTGCGCAACTCGGGTTAAGTTGGGCCGGGGGCGCAGCCCCCGCTAGACCCCGGTATGCCAAGCGGCGCCCTTGCGGCGCCGTTTTTCTTCGTACAACACGCTGTCGGCGCGCGCGAGCAGATCCTCCAGCGAAACCGGCACGCCCGGCGGCGACACTACATAGCCAAGGCTGCAAGCCAGTGGGAAGGGCAAGTCCTGGCTGGCCCGCTCGAACAAACGGTAGATCCGTTCGCGCATCGCGCTGAGTGCGTCCGGGTCGGCGTTCGCAGTCAGCACGACGAACTCGTCGCCACCAATGCGGCCGATCAGGTCGGCCGAGCGGAAACCGCGACGCAGCACTTCGCCGGCTTGGCGGATCGCAACGTCACCGGCTGCGTGGCCATGGCGGTCATTGATCGGCTTGAGCCCATCGAGGTCGGCGAAGATCACTGCGGTCGCAAGGCCATCCGCACTCAGCATGTCCGCACGCAGGCGCGCCTCGGCGAGGAAGCCGCGTCGGTTCAGGAGCCCTGTCAATTCGTCGCGATGCGCGATGTCAGCCAGCTCACGCTGGCCCTGCCGCGCCTGTGCGAGGTCGCTGCGTAGCGCATCGCGCGCGGCGGCGAGCTCCGATACCAGCAACGACGCCTTCAAGGCCGACGACACCTCGTCACGAATCGTTTCCCACGGCCCACCCGCAACCGGGTCGACGCTGAACACGATGAAGCCGAAGTGCTCGGCGCCGTGGAAGACCGGGTAGACGATCAGCGAAGTGCTATCCGCCGCCAAGGCCCAGGCATCGGCCGGCAGCACGTCGTGCGTACGGAAGCGTTCGCCGTTCAGCGACGGGCGCTCACGCCCGCCGATGAAGGCGTAAAGCAGGCGCGCCTCACCCGGCAGGTCGAAATCGTCGAGGCTGGAAATGCGCGCCTCACCGCTGTAGAGCGCAATGCAGCAGGTATCGAGACTGAGATCCGCCAGCGCCTCCGAGAGGTGTTCCAGGAGCTTCTGCAAGTCGAAGGTGGCGATACGTGTTTTGAGCAGGTCGCGAAAAGCCAGCGCGCGTTCGCTGTGCAACCGATGGCGCGCTTGTTGTGCGACGTCCTGCAGCCCCGCCAGCGCAATCTGCGCCTGTTGCAGCCAGCGGGCAACCGCGGCCCAGGCCTCCGGCGCCAGGCCGCGCGGCTCGATCAGCCAGCGCTGCGCCGCGACCAGCAACGCCTGCAGCCCGTAGACATGGCCCTCCGCCGCAAGCACGTCGCGCGCAACGGTCTGCACCGCCGCCAGCAGCGGCTGAAAGTCCTGTTCCGCCAAGGCTCTCGCGAGGCCCTGCTCGACCAGAAGGCTCGCTGCCCGATAGTTGGCCTCGTGCTCAGGCGCCACCGCCAGTTCTTCCAGCATGCCGGCAAGCCGCACATCCAGTTGCGCAGCGAAGGTCTCCGGTCGGGCGTAGAAGCCACCGCAGCCACAGGATTGCCGGCGCACCAGCCGTGTCGGCACACGCGTCAGCGGCGTGACCTCCGCGCCGCCGATCCGCTCGATCAGTTGCGCGACGGATGCGCGCGCCAGCGCATAGTGCGACTGGTTGATGGTCGTCAGCCCCACGCCAAGGCGGCCCGCGGCGAGGATGTCGTCGAAACCGCCGAAACGAAGCTGCTGCGGCACATGCAGGCCATGATCCACCGCGCAGGCCATCGCCCCCAAGGCCATGTCGTCATTCGCGGCGACCACCGCATCAACCGTAGCGCCGCGCTCCAGCAGTGCACTCATCGCTGCGCGCCCGCTCGCCTGCGTGAAGTTGCCCTGCAACAACAGATCGGGATCGACCTCGATCCCCGCATCCGTGCAAGCGTCACGCCAAGCAGCCAGTCGTGCCTCGGCCTCCGCTTGCCCTGCCGGGCCGGCAATCATCGCAATGCGGCGGCAGCCATGCTCCTCGATCAGGTGCGACATCAGCGCACGGAATCCACCGTGGTTGTCGTTGACGACGCTGGGCACGACCTGCGACGCAAACCCCAGGCAAAGCGTCGGCACCTTGGGCAGAGTGGCGAGGAAGTTGTCGAGCTGCGTTGCGTTCAAGTGGTACTGCAAGGTGGTGCCGATCACCAGCAGGCCGTCGAAGGCCGTGGCGTCAGGCAAGCGGAATACCAGATTGAACTGCCGGTCGAATTCGGCCGACGCCGCCGGCGGATGCCCCGGCAGGAAGACCGTGCGCGCGCCGCGCAGGCGCGCCTCGTCGATGATGCCGGCAACCAGACGCAGCGCAACAGCGGTATCAATATCAGCCGCGAGAATGCCCAGCGTGAGCGGACGCTGTCGGGGGGTGGGGGCTTGTGCGTTCACGGGGCTATCAACGGCCGCAAAGTGGGGGGCTTGAAGTCATGGGCGCTCATCGCCTGCGCCACCCAGCAAGGCGGCACGCACGGTTGGCCACTGGCGGCGGCTGACTGCGAGCTTTTCGTCGAGGCCGTTGATCTTCACCAGCCAGTGCTCGGCGGCTTCGTCGCGCTCGAATCCAGCGACAGCCGCCCGCGCGATCAAGCAGTTGCGGTGGATGCGCACGAAGCGCTCCGGGAATTCCTGTTCCAGCTGCACCAGCGATTCGTCGAGCAGGTACTCGCGCTCGACGGTGCGCGCGGTGACGTATTTGAGTTCGGCCTTGAGGAACAGCACATCGGTTACAGGAATGAGCGCAATCCGGCCGCGCTCGCTCACCGAGAAATGCCGTCGCGGTTCGGCGATGCGATCAAGTGCCTCACGCGCCACCGGCAGGCTTGCACGCACTTTCGCCAGCGCCGCCTCAAGCCGCTGCGCCCTCACCGGTTTGAGCAGGTAGTCGATCGCATTCAGATCGAAGGCGCTGACCGCGTATTGGTCGTAGGCGGTGACGAACACGATGCGCGGCGGCGACGCGAGCCTTGCCACGTGCTGCGCGAGTTCGATGCCGTCCATCCCCGGCATGCGGATATCCACCAGCAGCAGGTCAACCTGTTGCGCCGTGAGGAATCTCAGTGCCTCGTGCCCGTTGGCGGCCATGCCGACAATACGGGTGGGCTGCGTCGCGGCGACGTCACCCAGCAAATCCCGCAGGCGCTCGCGTGCAGGCGCCTCGTCATCCACGATCAGCACGTTCAGCACCGCCAGCACTTCCTGCCCGCTCATGCCCGCCCCTCCCTGCGCAAAGGCAGACAGATGCGGACGCGGTAACGGCCATCCTTCACGCCACTGTCCATCTGCGCCTCGATATCGAAAAACAGCATCAATCGCTCCCGGATGTTGGCCTGAGCCATGCGATTACCTTGTTGTTGACGAGTCTCCGCCTGAACAGGGTTATCTACCTCGATCACGAGTTCCCGCCCGCGTTGCGCGATGCGCACTTGGATCTCGCCGGGCGTCGGGGACGGCTCAATGCCGTGATACACCGCGTTCTCGATCAGCGGCTGCAGCATCAGCGGCGGCACCTTGGCATCAAGTGGGCAATGCCGCAGATCCCACACCACTTTGAGGCGATCCCCCAGCCGCAGCCGTTCGAGGTCGAGGTAGCGATTCGCCAGTTCGATCTCATCGCCCACCGTCACGAGATCACGGTTCTCGCGCATCAGGCTGCGGAACAAATCCGCCAGCGACTCCAGCGCTTGCTCAGCACGGCGCGGATCGGACCGCATCACACCCAGCACCCCGTTGAGGCTGTTGAAAAAGAAGTGCGGCCGGATGCGCGCGTTCAACGCCAGCACGCGCGCCTCGGACAGCGCAGGTGTCGCCAGCGCCGCGCGCCAGTGGAAGTACGCCATCAACAGCGCGCCACTGCCGGCCGCCCAGAGGCTCCAGCGCCACAGATCGGCACGTTCGGCGAGCGACGAAAGCAGCGGAAAGGTCGCCAGCACCGATACAACGCCGACCGCGACGAGCAACATAGTCGCCTTGCGATAGGTCTGCGACGCAATCACTGGCGCCAGCATGTAGGCCAGCAAGAGCCCCAGCATCAGCGGCAATTCCAGCAGGCCCGCCATCGCCAACGCCTCGCGCATCAGCGCATCGCCGGGCACGCCGCGCAACGCCACCGTCACCAGCCCCATCAGGTTGACGCCCAGCAGGCCGCGCAACATCACACCGAGGTTGCGAAAATCAGGCGGCGCCACTGCGTTACCGCGTGTCGCCGGGCCGGACTGCTTGGGCTTTTGCCGTATACTTGCCATCGTGTCCCGCGGCGCGCCGCCGCACTTTTCCCCGCCTGAGCCGCGCCACTTCCCAGCGCCGCACGGGTGCTCATGGATTCCCGCGATTATGACAGAGCGTTCACAACCCTCGCACGCCGAAACCGGCGATGCCAAGGCCTGGTCTGGCCGATTCAACGAACCGGTGTCGGATCTCGTCAAGCGATTCACCGCATCGGTGTTCTTCGACTGCCGCATGGCCGAGCAGGACATCCGTGGTTCGCTCGCGCACGCGAAGATGCTCGCCAAGCAAAACATCATCGGCGCGCAGGACCTCGCCGACATCGAGCGTGGCATGGCGCAGATCCTCGACGAGATCGCCGCCGGCAAGTTCGAATGGAGCCTTGATCTCGAAGACGTTCACCTGAACATCGAGCGCCGCCTGACCACGCTGGTCGGTGACGCCGGCAAGCGACTGCACACCGGCCGTTCGCGCAACGACCAGGTGGCCACCGACATCCGCCTGTGGCTGCGCGACGCGGTCGACCAGGCCATCGAACTGCTCGGCAACTTCCAGCGCGCGCTGTGTGATCTGGCCGAACAGCACGCCGCAACACCGATGCCCGGCTTTACGCACCTGCAAGTGGCGCAGCCAGTGACCTTCGGCCACCACCTGATGGCCTACGTCGAAATGGCGCGCCGCGACGCCGAACGCCTGGTCGACGCCCGCCGCCGCGTCAACCGTCTGCCGTTGGGCGCCTCGGCGCTGGCCGGCACCAGCTACCCGATCGACCGCGAATTCGTCGCACGCGAGCTGGGCTTCGAGGCCGTCTGCGAGAACTCGCTCGACGCCGTGTCCGACCGCGATTTCGCAATCGAATTCACCGCCGCCGCCGCACTGGTGATGACCCACCTGTCGCGCCTGTCGGAAGAATTGATCCTGTGGATGAGCCCGCGCGTGGGCTTCATCGATCTGGCCGACCGCTTCTGCACCGGCAGCTCGATCATGCCGCAGAAGAAGAACCCGGACGTCCCCGAACTCGTGCGCGGCAAGACCGGCCGCGTAAATGGCCACCTCGTCGGCCTGCTGACCCTGATGAAGGGCCAACCGCTGGCCTACAACAAGGACAACCAGGAAGACAAGGAGCCGCTGTTCGACACCGCCGACACGCTGATCGACAGCCTGCGCATCTTCACCGACATGGTCTCAGGCATCCGGGTGAAGGCCGACGCGATGCGCGACGCACTCAAGCAAGGCTTTGCCACCGCCACGGAACTGGCCGACTACCTTGTCAAGCGCGGCCTGCCCTTCCGCGACGCGCACGAAGCCGTCGCCCGTGCGGTGCGCGAAGCCGAAACCCGCGGCTGCGATCTGCCCGATCTGCCGCTCGACGTGCTGCGCAGCTTCTCGAACCTGGTTGCAGAGGACGTCTACCAAGTGCTGACAGTCGAAGGTGCGCTGGCCGGCCGCAACCACATCGGCGGCACCGCCCCCGAGCAGGTTCGCGCCGCGATCGCCCGCGCGCGTAACCGCCTGGGCTGACCCGCATGGAGGCCTCGCTCGCCGCGGCTGTCGAAGAGGCTGCACGCGGCGCGCTCGGCACGGCGTTCCGCGTCACGAGCGCCGAACCCGCCTCCGGCGGCACACATCGGAATTGGATCGTCGGGAGCGCGGCGCGGCGCGTCTTCGTGAAGACCGGCGCAGCGACGAACCTTGCGCTGTTTGATGCTGAGGTCGATGCGCTCTCCGCCATCGCCGCGACGGGCGCGATCCGCACGCCGGCGATAGTGGCCAGTGGCGCGAGCGAAGCGCATGCATTCCTGATTCTCGAACACCTGCCGCTGCGCCCAATGCAAGCAGCCGACGCCCCTCGCTGCGCAGCGGCACTGGCGCAGCTACACAGCACCGTCGGCGAACATTACGGCTGGCGGCGCAACAACTTCATCGGCCAATCGCCGCAAGACAATTCACCACGCGCCGACTGGCCCGCATTTTTTGCACACCAGCGCCTTGCGCCGCAGTTCGCCGAAGCCGCGCGACGCGGTTACCGTGGCGACCTTCAGAACCACGGCGAACGCATCATCGACAAGATCGGCGCATTCTTTCTGGAGCGCCGCCCCGAACCGGCACTGCTGCATGGCGACCTCTGGGCCGGCAACATCGCGGTAACCGCAGAGGGAGAGCCGGTCGTTTTCGACCCTGCGACCTACTTCGGCGATCGAGAAGCCGATTTTGCAATGAGCGAACTCTTCGGCGGCCTGCCCGAGCGCTTCTACCTCTCCTACATGCAAGCCGCGCCGCTCGCCGAGGGCTACCCGCAACGACGCACGCTCTACAACCTCTATCACATGCTCAACCACCTCAACCTGTTCGGCGCGAGCTACTTGCGCCAGGCTGAGCGCATGGCGCGCGAACTGTCGGAATACCTGCGACGCTGAGTAAGGAATCGTCGGCGCATTTGACATCCTGCCGCTCCCGCTCACGGCCCGCACCACACCAGCAACGCAACGCACTGTTTTTTATTGGTTTTTTATTGAATCGCCGCCAAGCACGTTTCTTGCATGGTTAGCTGCAACCCATTGCATCCTGCTGTCAGGCCGTGACCAATTTGCACGAATTGGCAGTGAGTGCCTGACAGAATGCAACATGACCTCCAGGATCGAGACCATGTCGAACCACGAAAACATGCCTAGCGCTGACCATCCCGCCCAGTCACCCGACCGTGCAGAATCGGGCGTATCTGAAGCACGGCGCCGGTTGCTGGTACGCGGCGGCATGGCCACCGGCCCGATCATCCTGACGCTGACCAGCCGGCCCGTCCTTGGCGGCCTGAACCCGGGTGAGTGCATTTCGCCCTCGCAAACGCTCTCGGGCGCGCTGAGTCACCGCGGCACCAAAGTCGGAACCTGTAACGGGCGCTCGCCCGGTTACTGGAAGAACTGCAGCGCCGGCAACTGGCCGATTCCGCAATCGACGCCCTTCCACTCGATCTTCGTTGTCGGCACGATTGCCGGCAGCCGCCTGTTCAATCCAGACGGCTCGATGATGACGATGCTTCAGGTGCTCAATCTGCTGGGCTATGAAGATCCGTACAAGGTCGCGTTCCACTGCATCGGCGCCTACCTGAACATCCTCAAGGGCCTGATCGATCCGAAGGCACTCACCGCCGAAGGCGTGATCGCAATCTGGCGCGAATGGGCGCTCAACGGCAAGTACGTGCCCTATGCTGGCGCGACGCCGTGGACCGGCACCGACATCGTCAATTACCTCAAGAACAACTACATCTCGCCGTAAGCGCGGGCCCCGCATGCAGGACGCCAGTCCACGTTGGGTCAGTCACCACTGGCCCGACGGTTCCGTTTTCTACGATCGCCAGACCGGCGCGACGCACGCGCTGTCGCCGCTCGCCGCGGAAGTGCTCGCCTTGCCAGCCGCCGCGCGCTACGATGCGGCGCAGGCAGCGGACGCCATCGCCGGTTTGCTATCGCTGCCGTGCTCGCCTGAACTCACCGACAACGTGTCTCAGGCACTTGACCAACTCCGCCGCATCGAACTGATTTGATCGCTACGCTCCGCGTTACAGACCTGAACGAAGCAGATCTGTCGGCGCGCCTGTCCGGCGACGGTCTCTGGCTCACCAGCGGCCCCCTGACACTGCACATCCGCAGCCGCGAGCCGGTCGTGTGCAAAGCCGTGCAGACGCTTTACGCTGATCACGCGCTGGCGCCAAACGACTTTGCAGATTTCCATGTGCAGGTGGGTCGCGTCTCCGGACTCCGCGCCTGGATACGGCCGCAGGTTCAGTTTCACCTTGACGGCCGCACACCGTTCAAACCGCTGCCACACGCGCAGAGCTTTGCGATGCTCGAGTGGGGCATCAACTGGTGCATCGCAACCTATTGCCACCAGTTTCTGGTGATCCACGCTGCGGTCGTGGAACGCAACGGCTTGGCCGCCATCCTTCCAGCCCCCCCGGGCTCTGGCAAAAGCACGCTGACCGCTGCGCTGATCCAACGCGGCTGGCGTTTGTGCTCGGACGAACTGACCTTGCTCGACCCGGTTGATGGGCGCGTCGTCGCGCTGGCCCGCCCGGTGAATTTGAAGAACAGTTCGATCGACATCATTCAGCAGTTCGAGCCGTCGGCAAGTTTCGGCCCCGAATGCCCCGACACCCACAAAGGCCGCGTCGCGCACTTGCGGCCACCGCGCGACAGCGTTGCCCGAATGCATGAACGTGCGCTACCCCGCTGGATCATCTTCCCGCAGTGGGAGGCGGGTGCAGCGCTGACGATGAAACCCTTGCCGCGAGCGGAAGGCTTCATCCAGCTGGCGGAGAACGCCTTCAACTACAGCATGCTCGGCGAGACTGGCTTCCGCACCTTGGTCGACACGGTGGATCGAAGCGACTGCATCGCGCTGCGCTACAGCCGGCTGGACGAAGCAATTGCCGCCTTCGACCGCCTCGCTGACGAGGCCCGGCCATGATTCGCGACGCCCTGCTGCCACTGCTGCGGGCGCCCGAATGCGCCGCGCGACTTTCGCTACGCGAGTGGGATGACGTGATCCGCCAGGCGCGCAACGCGAACCTGAGCGCTCGCATCGCCGCCGATCTCGAAGCCCACGAGTTGCTCGACGCGGTACCGCCCGGCCCGCGCCAACACCTCATCGCCGCGCGTGCGGTCGGCGCTCGGCAACGCATTGCTTCCTTGGCCGAGATAGATCGGGTACGCCGCGCGTTGGACGAATGCGGCATCCGCCTGGTTTTGCTGAAGGGCGCGGCTTATCTCGCGGCCAACCTGCCGGCGTCACGCGGTCGGGTTTTCGGTGACATCGACCTGCTGGTGCCTAAAGCTGCATTGCCGGACACCGAGTCGACGCTGCTGCGCCACGGCTGGATCAGTTCGCATCTGAACGCCTATGACCAGCGCTACTACCGCCAGTGGATGCACGAGCTGCCGCCGCTTCGCCACGTCAACCGCGGCAGTTCGCTGGATGTGCATCACAACATCCTGCCGCTCACCGCACGCCATCCACCTGACCCCGCGCTGCTGCTGGATCAGGCCGTGCCGGCCGCCGCCACGCCAGGCGTCTGGGTGCTGGCACCGGCCGACATGGTGTTGCACAGCGCCTGCCACCTGTTCCATGAAGGCGAACTGGACAACGGCATGCGCGATCTCGTGGATCTGGACGGCCTGCTGCGACACTTCGCAAGTCAGGGCGCTTTCTGGCAATCGCTGGAAACGCGCGCTATCGCGCTGAACCTGCAACGCCCGCTGCGCTATGCCTTGCACATGTGCTCGGTGATGCTTGCCACGCCAATCCCGCCGACGACACTCGCCTTCGGTGGCCGTTGGCCCAGCGATACGCGCGAGCGCCTGCTCGAACAGCTCTACCTGCGGGGGCTGCGGCCAAACGACCCAACCGCTGGCGACGCATGGACACCACTCGCACGTCAGCTTCTATACCTGCGCGGGCACTGGCTGCGGATGCCACCGCATCTGCTGACGGCGCATCTGGCGCGCAAGGCGTGGCGCAACTGGAGCGGCCACAGTGACGATGACGAGGCGCCAGCGCCCGACGCCATCAAACCCGATCGACAACTGTAGGCCGCAAACGAAAACGGCGACCCGAAGGTCGCCGTTTTCGTTCAGCAGCGCCAATCAGGCGCTGACGATTCCCGCTTCCTGCAGCATCTGCTGAAGCTCGCCGGACTGATACATCTCTTTCATGATGTCGCAGCCACCGACGAATTCTCCCTTGATGTAGAGCTGCGGAATCGTCGGCCAGTTTGCGTATTCCTTGATGCCTTGGCGAATGTCGTCGTCGGTCAGGACGTTCACCGACGCATACTGCGTAACGCCGAGCAGCTTGAGGATCTGCGCAGCGGTCGCGGAGAAACCACACTGCGGGAACTGCGGCGTGCCCTTCATGAAGAGCACCACCGGGTTCTCGGTGACCGTCTGGTGGATGATGTCTTGCACGCTCATGTAAATTCCTTCGGCTAAGTCAGAATACCTGACTGATTCAATCAGGTATGTAGTCTAGAAAAAACCGCGCACCGGGTCAAATCAAGCCGTTCAAACCGGCCGTCGTCCCAGCGTCACGCGGTCGTTGTCGCCCAGATCCTTCAGCGTCACGCAATCGGTATAGCCCGCCGCCAGCATCAATGCGCGCACGGCATCGCCTTGATCGTAGCCATGCTCGAACAGCAACCAGGCGCCCGGCTTCAGGCAAGCCCAGGCTTCGGTCGTGATGATGCGGATATCGCTGAGTCCGTCCGGGCCCGAGGCCAGCGCGCCGGGCGGCTCGAAGCGCACGTCGCCCTGCGCGAGATGCGGGTCTTCGGCGGCCACGTAAGGCGGGTTGGACGCGATCAGATCGAAAACCTCGCCTTGCACCGGCGTGCACCAGGGCCCTTCAAACCAGCGTACCTGAGCGCCCAGCCGTTCCGCGTTCTCGCGCGCAACCGACAGCGCGGCAGCGGAGACATCGACTGCCGACACCTGGGCATGCGGCGCTTCCAGCGCAATCGTGATCGCAATTGCGCCGCTGCCGGTGCCGAGATCGAGCACGCGGGGGGCACCGTCCGGCAGGTGTAGCAGCGCTTGTTCGACAAGTAGCTCGGTGTCAGGGCGCGGGATCAGCACCGCCGGTGACACACGAAAGACGCGGCCATAGAACTCGCGTTCGCCCAGCAGATAGGCAACCGGCTCCCCGGCTTCACGCCGAGCAATCCAGTCGACAAAACACTGCGCCGCAACGTCGCTCAGCGGACGCTCCGGAAAGCCGACGATCGTGGCTGCGCGCTCCCCGCTCGCTTCGCGCAACAGCAACCGCGCTTCGGAAGCCGGCACTCGCCCGTGCGCCAAGGCCAGCGCGTCGCCCAGCGTTACGGGAAGGCTCATTGGTGGGCGCCTCGCCAATCGTATGCGCAGCGCACCGCGGGACGGTTATCGCTCGCTCGCGCTGGCCAGCCCTGCGCGCTCACACAACCTCGGTCAGCGCGGCCAATTGTTCGGCCTGGTGTTCGCGCGTGAGGGCGTCGATCAGTTCGTCCAGATCGCCTTCCACCACCATGTCCAGCTTGTGCAGCGTGAGGTTGATGCGGTGGTCGGTCACGCGGCCCTGCGGGTAGTTGTAGGTGCGGATGCGTTCTGAGCGGTCGCCGCTGCCGATCAGGCTCTTGCGATGCGCAGCCTGCTTGCTCGCCTGCTCGCGGACTTGCGCGTCCTTGATCCGCGCCGCCAGCACCGACATCGCCTGAGCCTTGTTGCGATGCTGTGAGCGGTCGTCCTGACACTCGACGACGATGCCGGTCGGCAAATGGGTGATGCGCACCGCGGAATCGGTTTTGTTGATGTGCTGGCCGCCGGCGCCGCTGGCGCGGAAGGTGTCGATACGCAGATCGGCCGGATTGATCTCGACGTCAGCAACTTCGTCGACTTCCGGCAGGATCGCGACGGTGCACGCGGAGGTGTGGATGCGGCCCTGCGTTTCAGTGACCGGCACGCGCTGCACACGATGCCCGCCGGACTCGAACTTCAACTTCGAGTAGGCGCCGTCGCCGACGATGCGCGCGATCGCCTCCTTGTAGCCTCCGAGATCCGATTCATTCACCGACACGAGTTCGACGCGCCAGCCCTGGCGTTCCGCATAGCGGGTGTACATCCGCAACAGCACGCCGGCAAACAGCGCAGCCTCTTCGCCGCCGGTACCCGCGCGCACTTCGAGGAACAGGTTGCGGGCGTCGTTCGGGTCCTTCGGCAGCAACGCGAGTTGCAGGTCGGCATCCAGGCGCGCGATCGCGCCGCGCGCCGCATCGATCTCTTCCTGCGCAAAGGCCTTCATGTCGGGATCGCCCAGCAGATCCTGCGCGGCCCGCAGGTCGCCTTCGGCACGCAGGTAGTCGCGCCACAGCGCCACCACCGGCGAAAGTTCAGCATGCTCGCGGTTCAGGCGACGATAGCGATCGAGGTCGCTGGTGACATCCTCGCTGCCCAGCATCTGGTCGAGTTCTTCCAGACGGTGCACGAGCTGTTCGAGTTTTTCCCGGATACTGGGTTTCATGGTGTCTCGGCAAAGCGGCGGCGCGTGCCCCGCTCAGCGCTAGGAACGATCGAGATTGAACAGGCGACGCACGAACTCGGCAGCTTCGCCGACCTGCTCGCCGTCCGCGCGGTTGAGGAATTGCGTCGGGCCATGCATCAGCTTGTTGGTGATGCCCTGCGACAGCGCTTCGAGCACGGCCTGCGGATCTTCGCCGCGCGCCAGGCGCGCCATCGCGCGCTCGAGTTCGGCCTGCCGAACTGCGTCGGCGCGGCTGCGCAGTGCGCGGATCGCCGGCACCGCATCGCGCGCCTCGACCCAGTGCAGGAAGTGGGATACCTGATCGGTGATGATCGCCTCAGCCTGCACCACGGCCTGCTGGCGCGACTCGACGCCCGCTTCGACGACCTGCGCAAGATCATCGACGGTGTAGAGGAACACATCGTCGAGCTTTGCGATTTCGGCTTCGATATCGCGCGGCACAGCCAGGTCGACCATCACCATTGGGCGATGGCGGCGTTGCTTGAGCGCACGTTCGACCATGCCCAATCCGATGATCGGCAAGGGGCTCGCGGTGCAGCTCACGACCACGTCGTAACGGCCGAGGACGTCCGGCAAGGCGTCGAGCGTAAGGGCGTCGCCCGCGAAACGCGCGGCAAGCGCCTCGGCACGGGCCGGCGTGCGGTTGGCAATGGTCAGCTGGCGCGGGCGGCAACCGGCGAAGTGCGCAGCGCAAAGCTCAACCATCTCGCCCGCGCCGACGAACAGCACGCGCTGCTCTTCAATCGTCGAGAAGATCCGCTCTGACAAACGCACCGCGGCGGCGGCCATCGACACGATGTTGGCGCCGATCGCGGTGGTCGAGCGGACTTCCTTCGCGACCGAGAAAGTGCGCTGGAAGAGCTTGTGCAGCAGCGTGCCAAGCGTGCCGGCCTCTTCGGCCAGCCGCGCTGCCTGCTTCATCTGGCCGAGGATCTGCGGCTCGCCCAGCACCATCGAATCGAGGCCGGACGCAACGCGGAACATGTGCCGCACGGCGGCGTCGTGCTGCAGCGTGAAGAGATGCGGCGAAATCTGCGACAACGCAACGCGGTGGAAATCCGCCAACCAGTCGGCCACGGCTTCGGGCGTTTCGGTCGCACAGTACAACTCGGTGCGGTTGCAGGTCGACAAGATCGCCGCCTCGCGCACCGGACGTTCGCGTACCAGGCGTGACAAAGCCTCCGACAGCCCGTCGGGCTGAAAAGCCACCTGTTCACGCAGGGTGACCGGCGCGGAATGGTGATTGAGGCCTAGCGCAAACAGTTGCATCGAATCGGGCTGGGTCTGGAACCGTGTCAATTACATCACTGGGGCCCGGCGGGGGAGAAGCTCGCCCAGCCGATTTGCTTGAGCCAATTCAAGCAACCGCCCGGGGCCATGGACCAGGATCACGTAACGTTACAGTTTACCATCCGGCACCGCATCGTCGGCATTCGGCTTACGCGGCACTATCTGCGCCGGCAGGCATCAAGGCAGGGGCTCGGGAGAACCATGCGCATTCTGTTGATCGAAGACGACGAGATGGTCGCCGCGGGGATTTCCGAAGGCCTGCAACGTCACGGATTCGAGCTTGACCGCCTGGCCTCGGCCGAACACGCGATACCCGCGCTGGCCGCGGTTGCCTACGATCTGGCAATCGTCGATCTGGGCCTGCCGGGCGTCGACGGCATGGCGCTGATCCGTGAGATGCGGCGGCGTGGCCATGCGCTGCCGGTGCTTATCCTGACCGCACGCGACCGGCTCGAAGACCGTGTGGAGGGCCTCGAAGGCGGCGGCGACGACTACCTGACCAAGCCCTTCATGCTGCCGGAGCTGGTGGCGCGGGTCCGCGCGCTGATCCGCCGCAGCCGCGCATCGTCCAGCTCCGAACTGGCATTCGGCGCGTTGCAGCTGGACCTCGGTCAGCGCACCGCCGCCTGCGCGGGCCGCACGCTGGATCTGACCGGGCGTGAGTGGAATGTGCTGGAGCAGATGATGCTGGCCGCACCGCGCGTAGTCGCAAAGCAGAAACTCGCCGACAGCCTCAGCCGCTGGGACCGCGAGATCACCGACAACGCGGTGGAGATCTACGTCTCACGCTTGCGCAGCAAGCTGGCGGATAGCGGCGTCGTGATCCGCACTGTGCGCGGCATAGGCTACCGGCTTGAAACGGAGCGCAGTGATGCATGAGCGTCGCGCACCACTTGCCCTGCGCGGGCGCCTCTTGGCGGTGCTGGCACTGCCGCTGCTGGTACTGATGGTGATCGGCACTGTCGCTGACTACCGACAAGCGTCGCGCGTTGCCAACGAAGCCTACGACCACTCGCTCGCCAGCACCGCGGTGGCGCTCGCCTCGCGGCTGGACGATGAAGACGGCGATGTCGACGTCGACCTGCCGAAGCAGGCGGAAGCGGTGCTGCGAGCGGACAGCGTAGACAAGGTCTTCCTGCTGGTGGCCGATCCGCAAGGCCGCATCCGCGCCGGAGACAAGGAGTTGCTGCCGTTTGTCGCCGATGTGGAATCCCCCACACCCGCGTTCCGCACACTGCGCATCGGGCACGACAAGGTGCGCGTAGCCGCGCTGCGGCATCGCACCGGCCGCACGGTCGCAACCGTGGTGGTTGCCGAGACGCTGCTCAAGCGCGAGCGCGCCGCACGCCAGATCGTCGTCACGACGATCCTCGCCAACCTGGCGCAGACGCTCGCGGCGCTAGCGATCCTGTTCTTCGGTGTGCGCTATGCGCTGCGCCCGCTCGACGCCGTGTCTGAGCAGGTCGCCAGACGCTCGCCGGACAAGCTTGATCCGATTCCGGACGACGACGCGCCGCGCGAAATCCGCCCGCTGCTCGCTGCGATCAATCGCCTGATGCACTCGCTGAGCGAGGCTGGCATCGCCCAGCGCGCGTTCATCTCGAATGCCGCACATCAATTGCGAACGCCCATCACCGGTCTGCAAACGCAACTGGAGCTGGCCGCCGATTCACTGCCCGCAGAGGCCCGCCCCCGCATTGCTCGCTTGCTCGCGGCCACCTCGAAGCTGGCCCACCTGACCCACCAGCTGCTCGCGCTTGCGCGATCGGCCCCTGAAGCCACCGACCCGGCGCGCCACCAGATCGTGGCGCTCGATCAATTGCTGGAAGAGGCGGCGACCGACTTTGTCGACCGCGCGCTCGCACACCAGATCGACCTCGGCTTCGCCCCCGCCCCCGCCGCAGTGCGGGGCTCGCAATGGCTGCTGAAGGAACTGCTCGCCAACCTGATCGACAACGCCTTGCAGTACTGCCCGCCTGGCGCGCATGTCACGGCACGCTGCGGCAGCGCCGCCGACGGCAGCGCCTGGCTGGAAGTGGAAGACGACGGACCGGGCATCCCCGAATCGCTGCGAGAGCGGATCTTTGAACGCTTCTTCAGGCTCGCGACCGACCAGGAGCAGGGCTCCGGCCTTGGGCTCGCGATCGTCAAGGAGGTCGCACTGCGGCACGGTGCCGAGGTTCAGGTGCTGACGCCGGCGGGCGGCCAAGGCGTGTGCTTCCGCATCCGCTTTCCGCAACAGGTGCTTGCAATCGGCGGCTAACGCCGACAGGTTTCCGAAAGCTTGCAACCGCTAGGGTCCGGGGTGTCTCACTCTGGAGCCCCGGCATGCAAGCCCAAACCTTCACGCTCGACGACGCTGGCCCCGCAACCGCCGGGCACGCCGCGTCGATCAAGTTCTTCCACTGGGCAACCGTCATCGCAATCGTTGCCGCCGCCGCAGCGGTGCTGCTACGCGAGCTGATCGACGACAAGACCCTGCGTCTGATCCTGATCGAAACCCACCGCAGCTTCGGCGTTGTGGTGTTGATGCTGATGGCGGGCCGCCTCGTCGCGCGCCGCGTCAGCGGCCACGCCAGCGCCGCGCAGGATCTGGGCCCACTGCCGCGTATCGGCGCGGCGCTGACGCATCTGGCGCTGTACGGGCTGATGGCGGGCCTGCCACTGCTGGGCTGGGCGCTCACCAATGCGAACGGCAAGGCGGTGCGCCTGCTCGGGCTGATCGAATTGCCGCGCATCGTTGCGGCCGATCTTGACCTCGCAGACAGCCTCGCCGACTGGCACCTGCGCGCCGCCTGGGCGCTGCTGATCATGGTGCTCGCACACGCGGGCGCAGCCCTTTGGCACCACTTCTTCCGCCGCGACGCCGTACTCGTCGCGATGCTGCCGCGGCGCCGCTGAGCGCAGCCCAATCACCTGTTTTCTGCAAACCCACAAGGGGATCTCGATGCAAGTATTCACTTCGCTCGCCCGTGCGCTCGCCCGCCGCGGGCGTCTGTTGCGATGGCTGGCCGCCGGCACCATTGCCGCAGCCGTCGCCCAACCCGCCCTGGCCCTGCCCAGCTTTGCGCGCCAGACCGGCATGGAATGCGCCGCCTGCCACGTCGGCGCCTACGGCCCGCAACTCACGCCGGCCGGCATCCGCTTCAAGCTGAGCGGCTATACCGACAGCGACGGACAGGGCAGCAAGATTCCGCTCTCCGCGATGCTGGTCGGGGGCTTTGACCGCACGGCCAAGGATCTGACCGATCCGCCCACCGAGCACACGAAGACCAACAGCAACGCCGTTGCACAGGAGGTCTCCGTTTTCCTCGCCGGCCGGCTCGCCGACAAGCTCGGCGCGTTCGTGCAGACGACCTATGCCGGCGCCGAACGCAAGACCGCGATCGACAACGCCGAGCTGCGCGCGGCGGATACCTTCAGTGTCGGCGGCAAGGATCTGATCGCCGGGCTTTCGTTGAACAACAACCCGACCCTGTCCGATCCGTTCAACACCGCGCCCGCCTGGCGCTTCCCGTACATGGCGACGGAGCTCGCGCCGGCGCCAGCGTCGCCGCTGATTGCCGGTGGCCTCGGCCAACATGTGCTGGGGGTCTCCGCCTACGGCATGTACGACAACCACTACTACGCCGAGCTTGGCACCTACAAGGCGCTGTCGGCATCGACGCTCGACAAACTCGGGCTGCAGGATGAAGTCGGCCGTCTCACGCCCAACGCTTACTGGCGCCTCGCCTATTTCGGCGACCTGAAGAAGCAGGCCTACCACGTCGGCCTGTTCGGTCTCAACGCGGGCGTGCAGCCTGATCGTGTGCAAGGCCCGGCCAACCGCTACAACGACATCGGCGTCGATGCGTCCTACCAGTTCCTCGGCACCCGCGAGCACATCGGCACCGTGTACGCGAGCTACATTCACGAGAAGCAGAAGCGTGATGTGGCGTACGCCAACGGCGAAGCAGAGAACCAGAGCGGCACGCTGAAGGAAATGCAGCTCAACGCGTCCTACTACTACGACCAGACCTGGGGGCTCACCGCCAGCACCTTCCGCACCAAGGGCAGCAGCGATGCGCTGCTGTACGCCCCGGCGCCGGACATGGGTAGCGCGACCGGCTCGCCCAACACCACCGGCTACATGCTGCAGGCGGACTGGACGCCGTGGGGCAAGGAATCGTCCTGGGGGTCGCCGTGGGCGAACCTGCGCCTGGGCGCCCAGTACACCTGGTACACCCGCTTCAATGGAGAGAGCAACAACTACGACGGATACGGCCGCAACGCGCGTGACAACAACACGCTCTACCTGTTTGCCTGGACCTCGTTCTGAGCCATGGAGCCAAAGATGAAGACCACCCGTTCAATCCTCGCCGCGCTGCTGCTTGCGGTGAGTGGCGGCCATGCACTCGCGGCGGACGCCAAGCATGGCGCCGACGTGTTCGCGGAAAACTGCGCCGAGTGTCACAGCGTGAAGGAAGGCAAAAACAAGAAGGGGCCGTCGCTGTTCGGCGTGGTCGGCCGCAAGGCCGGCACCGTGCCCGACGTCGCCTACTCCGACGCGATGAAACAATCCGGCATCAGCTGGACGCCCGACAAGATCGACGCCTACGTCACCGACCCGCGCAAGGCGGTGCCCGGCGGCAAGATGAAGTTCGACGGCCTGCCGAATGCGGCCGAGCGCGCCGACCTGATCGCTTACCTCTCCACGCTGCACTGAGCTGAACCGATTGTAGCCAGACCGCGTTACGCCGGGCCCCGCCCGGCGTTTTTCATTGCACCACCGCTGCGACCCAGCGTGCTCAGCCGGCGTATTCAGCGTCGCTGACCTTCTCCATCCAGCTGACGACGCTACCCGCCTGCTGCTCCTGGATCGCGATGTGGCTCATGCCGGTGGTGGGCGCTGCGCCATGCCAGTGCTTCACGCCGGCCGGGATGCTCACCACGTCGCCAGGGCGGATCTCCTGCACCGGGCCGCCTGCCTGCTGCACGCGGCCGCAGCCGGCGGTGACGATCAGGATCTGCCCGAGCGGATGGGTGTGCCAGTCGGTTCGCGCGCCGGGCTCGAAGGTCACCAGCCCGCCCGAAGCGGCGGCCGGTGCGAGCGCCGCGAACAGCGGGTCGACGCGCACGCGGCCAGTGAACCAGTCGGCCGGCCCGGCGTAGGACGCCTGCGAGCCAGCGCGAGCTACGGTGACGGCGGGGGGCATGTTGGTGTGTTCCATGGTGTTTTCCTTTCGTGGATCACGCGTTGCGTACTGCGCCACTCAGCCGCGTCAGGCGGACCGGGAGGCGGGTGTCGTGGAAGTCGCCGGCGCCGAGGGCCGCGCCGGGTCGAAACAGACGTAGCGGGCCGATACCAGCAGGGCAGTCAGCAGGAAGCCTGCCGCCGCCAGCAGCGCGAGCCCGGTGCGCTGCGCCATGCCGGCTGCGTCATGGACCGGCGCCCCCCCGCCGACGTTCGCGCCCGCATACACGACCACCAGCAGAGCCAGCCCCAGCGAGGCACCAAGCTGGTGGGCCACGTTCAGCAGGCCGGACGCAGCGCCCGCATGGCGACTATCGACACCGGCGACGCCGGCCATCGTCAGCGGTGCGAGCACGCCGCCCTGCCCCAGCCCGATCAGCAGCATCGGCCCGACCACGCCGCCGAGATAGGACATCCGCTGCGCAGTAAGGCCCAGCCACAGCAGGCCGAGCACGCACAGCGACAGGCCCGCGAGCAGCAAGCGCCGCGCACCGAAGCGGCGCGACAGCACCGGCACGGAGACCGAGGACAGGAACTGCGGCAAGGTCACTGGCATGAAGGCCAGCCCCGCCTGCATCGGGCTGAAGTGCAGCGAGCCCTGCAGATACTGCGCGGTAAAGAACCAGAAGCCCGACATGCCGGCGAGGAACAGCAGCCGCGCGGCATAGGCGCCGTTGCGCCGCCGGTTGGTGAGCAGGCTCAGCGGCAGCAGCGGCTGCTGCGCCCGCGTCTCGATCCAGAGAAAGCTCGCCAGCAACGCAAGACCCGCTGCGATGCTGGTTTGCGTCAGCATCGAAGCCCAGCCCGCCTCAGCCGCCTCGACGATGCCGAACACCAGCGCACCCATGCCCAGGGTGGAGCTCAGCGCGCCGGCAAGATCGAAGCGCCCCGCGTGGCGCGGCGTCTCGCGGATGTGACGCAGGCTGCCGGCGATGAGTGCGGCGCCGATCGGCAGGTTGATGAAGAAGCCCGCGCGCCAGGAGACCAGGTCGGCCAGCACGCCGCCTAGCACCAAGCCCAGCGTCGCGCCGATGCCGGCCGCGGCGGCGTACCAGGCCAGTGCGCGGGAGCGCTCATGACCTTCCTCGAAATGCGTGGCGATCAGCGCCAGTGTGGAGGGCGCCAGCACCGCGGCACCGAAGCCTTGCACCGCGCGGAAGGCGATCATCCAGGCCGGCGATTGCGCGGCGCCGATTGCCAGCGAGGCGAGCGTGAAGATCGCGAGCCCCGCGATGAACATGCGCCGCCGTCCGAGGATATCGCCAGCGCGTGCGCCAAGCAGCAGAAAGCCCCCGAAGGCGAGCGTGTAGGCATTCTGGATCCAGGACAGGCCGGCCGGCGTGAAACCCAGCGCCGCCTGAATCTTCGGCAGACCGGTCAGCACGATCGAGATGTCGATCACGATCATCAGGTAGCTCGCCATGATGATGGCGAGCACCGCGCCGCGACGGATGGGGTGTGCCGTGTGCGTCATGCCGCGCTCACACCAAGGCTACGACGCACTTCCAGGCCCGGCGTCAGCGCGAGCTTCACGATCAGATCCGAAAGACTCGCGAGCGAAACGTCGTGGCCGCGGAAGGGCTCAGCCTTCTGCGTGATCTGGTAGCTGACGCGCGTGTCGCGGGTGAACCAGCCCGGGCGCAGGATCGTGTAGTCCAGATCCGAGGCTTCGATCAGCGCCGCGGAATCGCGGTAGGGGTCCAGCACGCCGCGGTAGCGCTCGCCCGGCACTTCGCCGTAAATGCCCATCGAACTCACGAAGATCAGCCGTTTCAGACCCACGGCCTGCATCGCGGCGATGATGTTGCGCGCCTGAGCGGCCATGTCGCCAGCAAGGTTGGCATACACCACGTCCTGCCCCTGCATTGCCGCTTCGAGCGCGGCGCGGTCCAGCACATCGCCTTCGACGATGCGGACCCGCGCCGGGTCCGGGTTGGCAAGCCGCGCGGCACGGCGCAGGTAGAGCGTGAGCGCCACCTGCTCGTGCCGGAGCAGCACCGGGACCGTGTTGCGCGCGAGCTGGCCGTTTGCGCCGAGAACCAGAATCCGCGTCACGCCCGTTCCTTACAGTGCAGCCTTGAGAATCTCGGCCAGCACGTCCTGCGTGTAGATCTCTGCCAGGCCGAACCACTGCGCATTGCCCTGCAGGTTGTCGAGAATCGCGGGCAGGTCGGCTGCAGTGATGCCCAACTGCGACAGGCGCGTCGGCGTGCCGATCTTGTCGAACCACTGCTCCAGCGCGGCGATGCCCTGCTCCGCCGTGGCGAGGCCAAACACCTGCTTGGCGAAACGCTCGAACTGCGACGGGTTGCGGCCGTGGTACCACTTCATCCAGGCCGGCATCACGACCGACAGACCGGCTCCGTGCGGCACGTTGAACAGCGCCGACAGCGAGTGCTCGATCATGTGGTTCGGGTAGCCGAAGCCCGCGGTGCCGGCATAGGTGACACCGTTCAGAGCCAGCGTGGCGGCCCAGGCGAATTCGGCGCGGGCGTTGTAGTCCAGCGGATCGGCGAGCAGCGCATCGGTCGTTTCGATCACGGTGTTGATCACCGATTCGACCAGGCGCGACTGGATCTTCGGCTGCACCGTGGCGGTGAAATAGCCCTCGATCGAGTGCGCGATGATGTCGGCGGCGGAATACACGAGGTAGTCGCGCGACACGGTCTGCATCAACGCCGGGTTAACGATCGACACCTTCGGGAAGGTGTGCGGCGACTGGATCGCGAACTTTTCCTTCGTCACCTCATTGGTGACGACGGCGCCCGCGTTCATCTCGCTGCCCGTCGCAGCCAACGTGAGCACTGCGAACACCGGCAGCGCCGCTTCCACCGGCGCCTTGCGCAGGAACAGGTCCCACACGTCACCCTGGTACAGCGTGCCGGCCGCGATCGCCTTGGAACTATCGAGCACTGAGCCGCCGCCGACCGCGAGAACGGCCTCGACCTTGTGCTCGCGCGCCACGGTGATCGCTTCACGCACCTTCGACAGCAAGGGGTTGCTGACGATGCCGCCGCACTCGACGAAAGCGATGCCGTGCTTGTCCAGACTCTTGCTGATCGTTGCGAACAGGCCGTCGCGCTTGATCCGCTCGCTGCCGTAGGTCAGCAGCACCTTCTTGATGCCGTGCTCGGCCAGGATCTGCCCGGCGAGCTGTTCCTTGCCCTTGCCGAATTCAATGCGCGTCGGGTTGTAGAAGCTGAAGTTGTCCATCGAGATCTCCTTGAGGGGGCGCACGCGGGTTGCATGCCGATGGGACGAACTTTAGTCAGCCGATAAACATCAAACTAGACGCAAGAGCGTTGAATGATTTACAACCTATAGATGTAAATGCATTGAGCGGGGGTCACATATGTCCATCAACGAACTGCGCTCGATTACGACTTTCGTGCGCACGGCCGAGCTGGGTAGCCTGAGCCGCGCAGCCGAGGCGCAGCAGATCTCGCCGCAAGCGGCGAGCAAGGCGCTGGGGCAGCTGGAGGCCTACCTGGGCGTGCGGCTGTTCCATCGCACCACGCGCAGCATGTCGCTGACCGAGGAAGGCCAGCGTTTCCTCGAAGCTGCGCGCCCCTCGCTGATCGGCCTGCAGCAAGCCTTGTACGGCGCACGCCAGACCCGCGAGGAGATCGCCGGGCCGCTGCGCATCGTCGGCCCGCGCTCGGTGCTGCAGCCGGTGATCAGCCCGGTGCTGGAAGAATATTGCCGGCTCTACCCGGAAGTGCAGCCCGACGTGCAGCTCGACGACCGCATCGGCAACTGGGTGGAAGACCGCGTCGATGTCGGCTTCCGCATCGGATCTTCGCCGCAGGAAGGGCTGATCGCGCGCCGCCTGTTCCCGCTGCAGCTGATCATCTGCGCCGCGCCGACCTACCTGCGCAAGCATGGTCTGCCGGAAAGCCATCCGGCGCTCAACGGTCACCGCTGCAGTGTGTTCCGCCATCCGGGCAACGGTCGTCTGGTGCCCTGGCACATAAAGCTCGGCGACGCAGTCCAGGAATGTCCGGTGCCGCCCTCCTTCTGCACCAACGACGAGATCCTCGAATTGCGCACCGTGCTCGCCGGAGAAGTCATCGGCCAGCTCGCCGCGCCCACCGCCGCGCCGCATATCCGCGCCGGACGCCTGGTGCCCCTGCTGGTGGACAACGTGGCCGACGCCTACAGCCTGTTCCTTTACTACGGCAGCCGCACCGCCCAACCCGCGCGCGTGCGCCGCTTCATCGACCTGGTCGTCGATCGCCTGACCGACAGCACGGAATTCGTGCTCAGCCGCGAGGAACTCGCCAGCGCACAGACGCGATGGGTTGCCGGAAGTGTGAGATGAAGGCGTTTCAGACCCAGAAATGAAAACGCCCAACCGGTAAGGGTTGGGCGTCTGAATCTGGTGGCCAGAGGCGGAATCGAACCACCGACACGCGGATTTTCAATCCGCTGCTCTACCAACTGAGCTATCTGGCCGAAGAGCTAAGCATTTTAGCTGAGATATTCGGAAAGTCAAACACTTCGTGATTTTGGGGCGGCCCGCCGGCTCGTGACCAAAAAAACGCCCCTCCGCAGAGGGGCGAGAGATGGAGTGACACTAACTGTGTTCTAGTGCGCAACTGCCTTCGCGGCAAGGATGCCGGTGTTCTGGCGCACGTAGAGTTCGTCCCACATGTCCTCGGCGCGCTTGTCGCGGTAGAGCAGCGAGCCAAGAATCACAGCGAGGAAGCCGAGCGGAATCGAGATCAGGCCCGGGTTCTTCAACTCGAACAGCGGCTTTTCGAGACCGACGATCGAGGTCTCCTGACCTTCGACTTTCTTGAGGTCGTCGTTGGCCTTCTTCACCGCCTTGTCGAGCGCAGCCGTCTGCTTCGTAGCCTTGGCGGTGGAAGCCTCGTCAGCGGCGGCGACAAGCTTGGCGATCGCCGCACGCTTCTCGGCCTCACCGTCGAGCACCTTTTGCGCAGCGGCGCGCACGGCCTTCGGGTAGGTCATGTTCGGCGAGACCATCACGAGGCCGATCGCGGTGATCGTGCCGATGATCATGCCCGCCACAATTCCGCCGGTGTTGCAGCGCTTCCAGTACAGCGTCAGCAGCACGCACGGGAAGTTGGCCGAGGCGGCCACGGCGAAGGCGAGCGCAACCAGGTGGGCAACGTTCTGGCCCTTGGCGGCGATACCGATCACGATGGCCAGTGCGCCGACGAACACGGTAGCGATGCGCGCTGCGCGCACTTGCTCTGCCTGGCTGGCGTGACCACCCTTGACGACGCCGACGTACAAGTCATGCGCCACCGCAGAGGCCGCCGCGAGCACCAGGCCGGCAACCACCGCCACGATGGTGGCGAACGCGACCGCAGCCACAAAGGCCAGCATGAAGTTGCCGAGGAAACTGTTGCCGCCACCACCGACGAACTGCGCGAGCAGCGGTGCCGCCATGTTGCCGCCGGCATCGACCGCCTTGATGCCTTCCGGGCCAACCTTGATCGCGGAGCCCATGCCGAGGAAGATCGTCAGCACATAGAAGCCGCCGATGATCGCCATCGCCCAGATCACCGACTTGCGTGCCTCTTTCGCCGTCGGTACGGTGAAGAAGCGCATCAGGATGTGCGGCAGGCCGGCGGTACCGAAGACCAGCGCGATGCCGAGCGAGATCTGATCGATTGGCGCCTTGAAATAGAGGCCCGGCTCGAGGAAGCGTTGGCCCAGTTCAGCCGGCGACATGTTCTTCGCCGGATCGCCGAGCAGCGCGGCAACCTGCGCCTGCACCTTCGGATCCGCTACGACGGCATCGAGGAAGCCCGGCAGGCTGAAGCCGTACGGCGCCCACACGAAGGCCACCAGCACCAGCGATGCACATACCAGCAGCACCGCCTTGATGATCTGCACGTAGGTGGTTGCGACCATGCCGCCAAACAGCACATAGGCCAGCATCAGTACGCCAACGGTGATCACCGACACTTCGTAGTCGATACCGATCAGCGTCTTCACCAGCACACCGCCGCCGACCATCTGCGCGGTGAGGTAGAAGGTCGATACGGTGATGACCGAGATCGCGCCAACCACGCGCGTCTTCTTCGGATCGTTGCGGTAGGCGAGGATGTCAGCGAGCGTGTACTTGCCGATGTTGCGGCACGGCTCTGCGATCACCAGCAATACGGTGATGTAGGCCACCAGCCAGCCGACCGAGTACATGAAACCATCGTAGCCATAAAGGCTGATGAGACCCGCGATGCCAAGGAAGGATGCGGCGGACAGATAGTCACCGGCGATCGCCCAGCCGTTCTGCAGGCCCGAGACGCCGCCACCCGCGGTGTAGAAGTCCGACGCGGAGTGCACCCGCTTCGACGCTACGTAGGTCACGAACATCGTCAGCGCGATGATCGCCGCGAAAACGAGGAAGGTCAGCCAGCGCCATTCAGGCGCGACAGCACCCTGCGCGAGCGCAGGGCCGGCGGCCAGGACTGCGGCGAGACCGAGCGCACCCGGTAGAAGTTTGCTGCGCAATTCCATGGTTCAGCCCCCGATCCGTTCTGCTTCACGCACGAGCTCTTCCGCCATCGCGTCGAACTCGGTGTTGGCCTTCTTCGAGTAGTAGAAGGCGATGGTCCAGGCGACGATGAATTCCGACAGCGCGAACAGCAAGCCGACGTTCACCGGCCCGAAGACCTTGATCTTGTAGACATCCTGGAAATACGCTGCACCGATCGGCAGCAGGAAGTAGTACACGACCGAGAAGATCATCAACCCCATCAGGAATGACGTCTTTTTGGCGTGCAGTCGCTGGAACCGCGGGTCGGCGTCGATCGCCGCCCAGTTGATCGCCTTGCTGCTCATTGCCCCTCCTCCTTTTATTCGCGCTTGTCACAGCGTGATGGCGGAGGTTAGGCGCCGAGCCTGACTCGGCGCTGACGGAGCGCTGACGGTTCGCTTACGGCGTTGCTGCCGCCGCGTTAGCGCGGGCGCACGATGGTGACGCTGCAGGGGGCGTCGCTGATGACCTTGTCTGCCACCGGCGGCAGGATGTTGCGGCCGACCAGATTGGGCGGCGGCGCGCCGATCAGGATGTGGTCGACGCTGTTGCCGCGCGCGTATTCGAGCAGGCCGTCTGCGGGGTCGGCCGCTTCCAGCACATGGAAAGTGATGCGGCTCGCCGGCAAGGCGATCGGCTCCGCCCAATGGCGCAGCTGGATCAGCTGTTGAAGATGCTGGCGCGGCCCGCTGGTGGCCTCGTCGGAGGTGCCCATCACCGGCTGTGGCTTGCTCACCGTCACGCATGCCACGCGCGCGTCAGGCATCGCCAGCGCGAAGCGGCGCACCGCGTTGCGAATTGCCTGTTGATGCTTTTCGTTGGTGTAGGCAGTGGCCACGGCCACCATGATGATCGGCGCATCGCTGGCGCGAGCCGCCGGCGCGACCGTCACGTCAGGCTCGTAGCCAAGGCCGACGATCCAGTTGCGCAACCGCTGCAGCGCACCCTGCCGTCGCGTCCAGCGGCCACGCTCGGTGACCGCGACCTGGTCCGGATGCTGCAACTCGAAGGCCAGCTGCTTTGCGCTCGCAAGCCTGCGCTCGACGTTCACCTCGAGGCATCGGTAGATCGTTTCCTGCAGCGCTTCGGACAAGGCGGGCACCCGAGCGCGCGGCGGCACCGGGCTCTCGCGCAAGCGCTTTCGCATGCCACCGGGCGAACTGGGTGCGCCAAACGGATAGCTGCCGGTGGCGAATTCGTAGAGCATCACCCCCAGCGCGAACACGTCGCTGCGCGCCTCGGTGCGGATACCCAGCACCTGTTCGGGTGCGATGTATGGCGCCGAGCCGAGCGGGCGACGAAACGCTTCCGCGAGCAGATCCGGCAGGTGGGCATGACGCGCAAGCCCCAGGTCGATCAGTACCGCACGGCCGTCGGGGCGCAGGATGATGTTGGAGGGCTTCAGGTCGAGATGGATGACCTCTTGCTCATGCAGTTGCTGCACCGCGTTGGCAACCGCCGCGCCGATGCGGCGCACCTCGGTCTCGGCGAGCGGGCCTTGATCGAGCAGATCAGACAAGGTCAGCCCTTCAACATGCTCCATCACCAAGTACGGACTGCGCTCCAGATCGCCCACCGCGTAGAGCTTTGGCACCGGGCCGCCGTCGAGCGCTTCGAGCACCATCTGTTCGACTTCGAAGCTGACTACGGTGGCACCAGGCTCGCCTTGCCCCAGGCGCGGCACTTTCATCACGGCGGGGCCAGGCAAGTCGTGACGCGACACGCGGTAGATCACAGCCATGCCGCCCGCATGCAGGCGAGACTCAATGCGGTAGCCGTCGATCTCGTCGCCCGGCGACAGCTCGGTCGCAAGCATCAGGCGAGCCCCTCGATCTGCAGCGCAAAACGTTCGGCGAGCCCGGCCCGGCGTATCTTGGCCGCGGCACTTGCTGTGTCGTAGGGCACGCGGTGATAACTCAGGCGAGCGCGACTGCGATCGAACATCGCGTACCAGGCGCCGGTGCGGCCGTCGCGCGGCTGGCCGCAGGACCCAACAATACCGAGCCAGCTGCGATGCCGCCCGACCGGAATGCCGAAGCCCGGTGTCGGCATGAATGGCGTCAGCCGCCCGTCGGAGCCGACGTAGTACAAGGTCGGATCATGCACATGGCCACAGAAGACATAGCGCGTACCCGCCGCCAGCAGACTGGCGCGCGCATCGGCCGCGCTTGCAACGTAAGGAAACAGCTCGGGGTATTCCGCGCTGGCGTGCACCCAGGTGACGTCGTCGTCCCTCACCACCAGCGGCAACTGCGCGAGGAAGGCTCGCTGTTCGTCGTTGAGCTGCGGAATGGTCCATTCGATCGCGGCCTGCGCCTCGTCGTTCATCGGCTCCTGGCTGCGACCGACGGCTGCGGCATCGTGGTTGCCGAGCACGGCAACATGAAGGGATGTCCCTAGCGCGAGGATGCGGTCAATCACCGGGCCGGGATCGGCACCATAGCCAACCAGATCGCCGAGCACCGCAAAAGCGTCCGCCCCCTCCTGCCGCGCATGCTCAAGACAGGCGTCGAGCGCCTCGATGTTGCTATGGATATCGGCAAGCAGCGCGAGTTTCACGACGCCCCCAGGGCAGCGCAGCCCAGGATCACTTGTTCATCAGTTTGATCACCAGCCACAGCGCAAGTCCGACGAGGACCACGCCGCCGAGCACAAGCATCAACTGGCCACCGGAGATCTCCATCTCACCCACAGCGCCGGTGCCGGAGTCGCCGCCGGATGCCAGCGCCATCATCGGCGAGCATAGCGCCATCGCGGCAGCGGTGCGTAGATTCATTGGGATACGAAGCATCCGCTTCATCGTGCGTACTCTCCAAAAAAACCGCCCGGCACGAGCCGGGCGTTGAATCAGGGCGGGCTCGCCCGCCCCGTTGCATCACGCGTGGTGAATATCGCGGTCCTTGGTTTCAGGCATGAACAGTGTGCCGATCACAGCGGTCATCACCGCGATCACGATCGGGTACCAGAGGCCGTAGTAGATATCGCCCGTGGCCGCCACCATCGCGAACGCCACCGTCGGCAGGAAGCCGCCGAACCAGCCGTTGCCGATGTGATATGGCAGCGACATCGAGGTATAGCGGATGCGCGCCGGGAACAGCTCGACGAGCCAGGCGGCAATCGGGCCGTACACCATGGTCACGTAGATCACGAGGATCGTGAGCAGCAGCAGCACCATCGGGATGTTGGTCTTGGCCGGGTCGGCCTTGTCCGGGTAGCCGGCTGCCTTCAGGGCTGCGCCGAGTTCCTTGTCGAACGCGTCCTTCTTGGCCTTGGCTTCGTCCTTCGGCAAACCGGTGCCCTCGTAGGCGGAGATCACGGTCGAGCCGATCTTGATCTGCGCCACTGCGCCCGGGGCAGCCGCCTCGTTCGAGTACGGGATGTACTTCTTCGCCAGCGCGCCCTTGGCGATATCGCAGGAGCTGGTGAACTTGGCTTTGCCGACCGGGTCGAACTGGAATGAGCAGGCCTTGTCGTCCGCCACCACGACCACCGGGCTGGCCGCCTGTGCGGCGAAGATGTCCGGGTTGCCGTACTGGGTCAGCGCCTTGAAGATCGGGAAGTAGGTCAGCGCCGCCAGCACACAGCCGATCATGATGATCGGCTTGCGACCGATCTTGTCCGACAGACCGCCAAACACGATGAAGAACGGCGTGCCGATCGCGAGCGAGCCGGCGATCAGCAGGTTGGCGGTCATCGGGTCGATCTTGAGCGTCTGCAACAGGAAGAACAGCGCGTAGAACTGGCCGGTGTACCAGACCACTGCCTGACCTGCGGTGCCACCAAGCAGCGAGAAGATCACCACCTTGAGGTTTTCCCAGCGCGCGAAGGACTCGGTCAGCGGCGCCTTGGAGGCCTTGCCCTCCTCCTTCATCTTCTTGAACACCGGTGACTCGTTGAGCTGCAGACGGATGTAGACCGACACGATCAGCAGCAGCACCGAGATCAGGAACGGAATCCGCCAGCCCCAATCCTCGAACTCATCCTTGCCCAGCAGCGTGCGGCAGGTAAGGATCACCAGCAGCGACAGGAACAGGCCCAGCGTAGCCGTGGTCTGGATGAACGAGGTGAACAGGCCGCGTTTGCCTTTCGGCGCATGCTCCGCGACGTAGGTGGCCGCGCCGCCGTACTCGCCGCCGAGTGCGAGGCCTTGCAGCAGACGCAGCGAGATCAGGATCACCGGCGCCGCAACACCGATTTGCGCATAGGTGGGCAACATACCAACGATGGCCGTCGAGATACCCATGATCAGGATCGTCACCAGGAAGGTGTACTTGCGGCCGATCATGTCGCCGAGGCGGCCGAACACGATCGCGCCGAAGGGGCGCACCGCAAAACCGGCAGCAAACGCCAGCAAGGCGAAGATGAACGAGGTGGTCTCGTTCACGCCGGCAAAGAAGTGCTTGGCGATGATGGCCGCCAGCGAACCGTAGAGATAGAAGTCGTACCACTCGAACACCGTGCCGAGGGATGACGCAAAGATCACCTTGCGTTCCTCGGCAGTGATGCCACGAGCCTGCGGCTCGATAGCCATGCTGCCAACTTGTGCCATGTCTCCTCCAATTGGGTTGGTGCTGCAGTCGCCCCGTCTTTCTAGACGGATGTACGACGGATGCAGGCTAGGAGGGCTGACTTACGGGCGACTTACGCTGCAATGCACCAAAAAACGAGCGCTGGTGCGGGTTTACGCAGAACGGCGGTCATTCGCCCATGGCTTGCGGACGCGGCCCGACAGGTTCGCCGGCGCGTGGAAATTCGATCAGGAATCGGGTGCCGACGCCGCCCGGGCCGTGTTCGAGGCGAATCGTCGCGGCGTGCAGATCGGCAATCTCGCGCACGATCGGCAGCCCTAACCCGCTGCCTTCCACGCCGCTGCCCAACACGCGGTAGAAGCGCTCGAAGACGCGTTCGCGATCCTCCTCGGGGATGCCAACACCGTCGTCCTGCACCCCGAGCAGCGCAACACGCGGGCGCGCTGCATCGTAGGCCGAGAACACCGTGACATGGCCGCCCCGCGGCGTGTATTTGATCGCGTTGTCGATCAGGTTCTTCAGCATCTCGCGCAGCAACACCGGCATACCGTCCACCGCAAGCGGCCAGCCGGTCGTCTCGACGCCCAGATCGACGCCCTTGTGCAGGGCGCGCGGCACGAACTCGGTTGCCACTTCGCGCACCAGCTGCTCCAGGTCGATCCGCTCGAGGCCGCTGCGGCCGTGTGAACTCGCCTCGGCGCGGGCCAGCGCGAGCAGCTGGTTGATCAAGTGCGCGGCACGCTCAGCGCCGGTGTGAATGCGTTGCAGGGAGTCGCGCAGCGCCTCGGGATCGTGTTCGGACAAGGCCAGTTCGGTCTGCATCTTCAGCCCGGCAAGCGGCGTGCGCATCTGATGTGCCGCGTCGGCCACAAAGCGTTGCTGAGCCTGCAGGTTCTCGTCGAGGCGCTGCATCATGTCGTTGAACGCGATGATCAAGGGCCGCACTTCCTCCGGCACGCTTGCAGGCTCGATCGGCGAAAGATCGGCCGGGCGGCGCCGGCGAATCAGCGCCTGCAGCCGGTTGAGCGGCGCAATCCCGCGCGTGAGGCCCAGCCACACCAGCACCACCGTCGCCGGAATCACAAGAAACTGCGGCAACAGCACGCCGGTGACGATGCGTGAGGCGAGCGCCTCGCGCTTGTTGCGCGTTTCAGCGACCTGCACAATCGCCTCGCCCTTACCGTCCGGCAGCAAAAAGCGGCGGCGCGCGATGCGCACATCCTCGCCCGCAATTTCGAGGTCGGCGAAATGAAGGGCGCGCGCGGGGTGTTCGTCGTCCTCCGCCGGCTCAGGTGGTGGCGGCGGTAGTTCGACATCCCCCACGACCAGTTCGCCGCGCGGGCCGATCACCTGGTAGTAGATCGCATCTTCTTCGTCGGCACGCAGCAGTGCGCGCGCCGGCGCCGGGAAGTTCACCGTCACCCGCCCCATCGCGTCGACCTGCATCAGCCTTGCAATGGCGGCGACGTTCGCTTCCAAGGCCCGATCGTATGGTTTGTCGGCAATGCCCTGCGCGACATGGTGGGTAGCGATGATCGAGATGGGCCACAGGAACAGCAGCGGCGCGAGCATCCAGTCGAGGATCTCGCCGAACAGGGAATACGGCGGGCGTCGCCCTCCCGCGCCGCCCTTGGACGACGCGGAGCCGGGCCATCTAGGTAGCCGCATCCGGCTTTTCAAGGCAGTAACCGAGCCCGCGCACCGTGGCGATCTTCAGGCCCGACGGCTCCAGCTTCTTGCGCAGGCGATGGACGTAGACCTCGATCGCGTTGTGCGAGACCTCCTCGCCCCATCCGCACAGATGGTCGACCAGCTGCTCCTTGCTCACCAGGCGCCCGGCGCGCAGCAACAGCGTTTCCAGCACGCCGATCTCGCGCGCGGAGAGCTCCACAACCTGGCCACCCACCATAACGACGCGGTCCGCCTGGTCGTAGGACAGCGCCCCGAGCGTGATGCAGCGCCCCTGCCCGGTGCCCCGCCGCGTCAGCGCGCGGGCGCGCGCTTCGAGTTCGGGCAGCGCGAAGGGCTTGGTCATGTAGTCGTCAGCACCGGCATCGAGCCCGCGCACACGCTCTTCGATCGCATCCTGTGCGGTGAGAATCAGAACCGGCGTGGTCGATTTGCGCCCACGCAGGCGCTTGAGCACTTCGATGCCCGGAAGTTTTGGCAGGCCCAGGTCAAGCACCACCAGGTCGTATGACTGGCTGGCGAGCGCGGCATCGGCCTCGCTGCCGGTTGGCACATGATCGACCGCGAAGCCGCCGCGTTTGAGCGCGCGAATCAGCGCATCGGCAATGATCTCGTCGTCTTCAGCGAGCAGGATTCTCATGGGATGCCCCGGGAGCCGCACTGGCAGGACGCCAGCGCGCTGCGAACGGCAGTTTAGCACCCACCCCCCTTGAGGCGTCACAGCACCTGCGGGGCGCCGGAAGGGCGAAAAAAAGCCCCGCACGAAACGCACGGGGCCTCAGGAATGTTTGGCCACGTGAGGGCAGCCGTTTTCGATATTACTGTTGCGTGCCCGCAAATCAAGAGGCAAATCGCGGCGGGCTCCCTGCGGCTGTTTGTGCGAGCCGTTCTCATCAGCACCAAAGCCTTGTCGCGCATGGTTCAGCAACCCCGGAATTTGCAAAACGCATACCCTTCATCGATCATTGCGGCCATACGCCAGCGGATTGCATTTGTCGTATTCCCGCAACAACGCCGCGTTAAGCCGTTTCGACGCCGTCGCGGCGCGGCATTGCGCCGGGCCGCAGAAGCAAGCACAGTAAGAAAAGAAAGAGGCGCATACAACGATGTGCGCCAGCGAGAGAGACAACATGAGAGATACCGTCTTCTTCAAGACTGAGGCCGGCGCGCAGGAGATCACCGCGCGTCAGATCCGCCTGCATCCGCGCGTGCGCTCCCTGCTCGTGCTGATCGACGGCAAGCACCGTGCAGGCGAACTGCTCGATACACTGCAGACAATCGGGGTCACCGAGGACAGCTTCCGCGAACTGATCGGCCACGGGCTGATCGCGGGTACCGGGGCCGAGGCCAACGCCCCGCCTGTTGCAATCGAAGCGTCGCCCGACGCGCCAGACACCGAAATCCCCGCCGCAGCCGGTGAAGATGTGGCGCAGGCGGCGCCCGCCGACGAGCAGGAGCAGCGCCGCGCGCTGTACGCCTATTTCAACCTGCATATCCGCGAAACGCTGGGGCTGCGCGGTTTCATGCTGCAACTGCAGGTCGAGAAGGCCGAAACGCTCGCCGACTACGCTGCGATCCGCGACCAATTCCTCGCCGCAGCGCGCAAGTCCAAAGGTGAAGTGGTGGCGGCTGCCATGCAAGCCGAACTCGATCGCCTGCTCGCACCGCCCGCCTGAGCCCGCCGCAAACGGCGCCCCCAAAAAAGAAACCCCGCCGGAGCGGGGTTTCTTCATTCAGCCGTTCGGATGAACCGGGACAATTACATGCCCATGTCCATGCCGCCCATGCCGCCCATGCCGCCAGGCATGCCGCCGGCCGGCTTGTCTTCCGGCAGTTCGGCAACCATCGCGTCGGTGGTCAGGATCAGCGAAGCGACCGAAGCGGCGTTCTGCAGCGCGGTGCGGGTCACCTTGGCCGGATCCAGCACGCCCAGCTCGACCAGGTCACCATAGGTGCCGTTCGAAGCGTTGTAGCCGTAGTTGCCCGAACCTTCCAGCACCTTGGCGATCACGACCGACGGCTCGTCGCCGGCGTTCGCAACGATCTGGCGCAGCGGCTCTTCGATCGCGCGCAGCACGATCTTGATGCCGGCGTCCTGGTCGGCGTTGTCGCCCTTGATGGCGCCAACCGCAGCGCGGGCGCGCAGCAGGGCAACGCCACCACCGGCAACCACGCCTTCTTCAACGGCGGCACGGGTAGCGTGCAGCGCGTCTTCGACACGGGCCTTCTTTTCCTTCATTTCGACTTCGGTCGCAGCACCGACCTTGATCACCGCAACACCGCCGGCCAGCTTGGCCTTGCGCTCTTGCAGCTTTTCCTTGTCGTAGTCGCTGGTCGCGGTTTCGATCAGGGCGTCGATCTGGGCCACACGAGCCTGGATCGCTTCAGCCTTGCCGTTGCCGTCGATGATGGTGGTGTTTTCCTTCTCGACTTCGATGCGCTTGGCTTGGCCCAGGTCAGCCAGGGTAGCCTTCTCGAGCGTCAGGCCAACTTCCTCGGCGATCACGGTGCCGCCGGTCAGGATGGCGATGTCTTCGAGCATGGCCTTGCGACGGTCGCCGAAGCCCGGGGCCTTGACGGCAACGGTCTTCAGGATGCCGCGGATGTTGTTCACCACCAGGGTCGCCAGGGCTTCGCCTTCGACGTCTTCAGCGATGATCAGCAGCGGACGGCCGGCCTTCGCCACTTGCTCCAGCACCGGCAGCAGGTCGCGGATGTTCGAGATCTTCTTGTCGAACAGCAGCACGAAGGGGTTGTCCAGAGCGGCGATCTGACGCTCCTGGTTGTTGATGAAGTACGGCGACAGGTAGCCGCGGTCGAACTGCATGCCTTCAACGACATCCAGCTCGTTGTCGAGCGACTTGCCGTCTTCGACGGTGATCACGCCGGCCTTGCCGACCTTGTCCATCGCGCTGGCGATGATGTCGCCGATCGAGCTGTCGGAGTTGGCCGAGATCGAACCGACCTGGGCGATTTCCTTCGAGGTGGTGGTCGGCTTGGCGGCCTTCTTCACTTCGGCGACCAGGGCGGTGACAGCCTTGTCGATACCGCGCTTCAGGTCCATCGGGTTGTGGCCCGACACGACCAGCTTCATGCCTTCGCGAACGATGGCCTGGGCCAGCACGGTCGCGGTGGTGGTGCCGTCACCGGCGTTGTCCGAGGTCTTGGAAGCAACTTCCTTGACCATCTGTGCGCCCATGTTCTCGAACTTGTCCTTCAGCTCGATTTCCTTGGCGACGGAGACGCCGTCCTTGGTCACGGTCGGGGCGCCGAACGAGCGCTCCAGCACCACGTTGCGACCCTTCGGGCCGAGGGTGACCTTGACCGCGTTGGCCAGGATGTTGACGCCATTGACGATCTTGACGCGTGCGTCGTCGCCGAACAGAACTTGCTTAGCGGGCATTGTGTAGCTCCTGAATACTCTGGAATTTCAGACCGGGGAACGGGAGGCTCAGGCCTCGACCACGCCCAGGATGTCTTCTTCACGCATGACCAGGACTTCCTGGCCATCGACCTTGACGGTCTGGCCGGCGTACTTGCCGAACAGCACGCGGTCGCCAACCTTCAGATCAACCTTGCGCACTTCACCGTTGTCCAGGAACTTGCCCGGGCCAACTGCGACGACTTCGCCCTGGTCCGGCTTCTCGCCTGCGGAATCAGGGATCACGATGCCGGATGCGGTGGTGCGCTCGGCTTCGATGCGCTTGACGATCACACGGTCGTGCAAAGGACGGATCTTCATCAGGTCACTCCTCGTACGTAGTACGTTCAATGAATCGGGCCGGCGAACCGGCCCCGAAAAAACGGTAGCGGCGGGGTGCGTTTGCGCGCCATGCTGTTAGCACTCACCCCTGACGAGTGCTAATAATAGGTGCGACCTCCCCCCTTTTCAAGTCGCGACCTTCAAAAAACCGGCGGCAACGCGCGCGCCGAGACGCACGCCAAACGCTGCCAGATGACGCGGCTATGCCGCCCTTGCTGGCGACAGCCTGCTGCGCGCCGCCGTCCGCACCGTGTTCGGGCGGCTTAGCCCGGCCGCCATGGACAACTCGTAGTTAGCGTTACTGCGGGCACGTGCGGCCGCGAACTTGAGCGCCTCAACCAGCTCGACCTGCTCGCCGACAGCAAGCGACCGCCCCTCGAGCGCACGTAGCCGGCGAGCAAGGCGGCGTCGGCAGTTAACACCCGCTTCGTGGATTTGATGCTCGACCTCTGCGATGGCGCGGGTTACGTCCTCTGACGTCAAGGGCGCGCCTGAATAGCGATCACGCAGCATCCGGCCGCGGCTGCGAAATTCATTGAGAACGGTTTGATGGATTGCGCTGGCGGTCAGCGTTGAGTTGGTGCTCATGCAGGCTCCTGAACCAAACAGAATGACGCGATCTTCGCAGCGCTCCGCGCACGCCGCTTTACCTTGGCGGCCAATAGCCTGTCCGGCCAGCGCAGCAGAGTCCTTAAGACGGCGGCGCGAGCAGGCTGGTGGCGGTGAGGGGCAAGCCGACGCGGAAGGTGGGACCGCCCCCCTCGACCGATTTGGCGACGATGTCGCCCCCCAACACCGAGCTCACGACGTTGTGCACAATGTGCAGGCCGACGTGGCTGCTGCCTCGCCAGAGCTTGGTGGTGACAAACGCGTCAAAGGTCTGGGGCAAATGGCGACTTGGCATACCAACGCACTGCCGGAACCGACGATCGGAGCCATATCGATCGATCGCCGGCGTCGCAGACGCAGGCAACCTCCGCGCGCCCCGCCAAGCCGTGCAGCGATCGGTTCTTAAGCAATGGATGCCCAAGGTGCTCGGCGAGCGTTGCAACGCAAGCATCGGCCTGAAAAGCCCCGCTCGTTTGGTGCGCGCGTTCGGGCAAACGCAGCAAGGCCGAGAAATTGTGAAATTCGTGTGTAGCGCTCAAGTCGGCGCCCCGCCGGCCGTCACATAGGCATCGAACGTCGGAACCGCCGGGGGCGGCACTTCGCCGCCCCCCGCCCACACGAGGCTTCGCCCCGCAGCGACGACAGAACTAGAACGGACAATGAAGAAATCCCGTGTGCCGACCGCGCTGCTGCTGGTCGCTTACGGCGCGGCGGCGCTCTTGAGCACCAGCGGCGCCGTAGCTCGACCACCTGCCAGCGAACAGTGGCTGCATCCCGTTGCGGGCGGCATTGCGCTGCTTATCACCCTTACGCTGCGAGGCGGCGGCGAGCGGCGGCAACCGGTGCTCGCCCTGATCGGGCTGATCGCCGTGCTGGTCGGCCTGCCGCTGTTGGGCGCGGTTCGCGCGCCCGAAGCGGGCGGCGTTGCCGCGCTGTGGCCGGCCGATACGCCGGCGGCCTTCGGCGCCCTGATCCTGATCTGGGCGGCCGGCTATATCGGGCTGAGCCTGCGCGCCGACCGCATCACACGCGGCATGGCCGAGGCGTTGGCTTGGGCGATCTGCGCGACGGCGCTCGCCGCGCTGATCTGGACATCGCTGTCGCTGCCCCTGATCTACGGCCTGGTGGCCCTTGCTTCGCCGCCGCCGGCCGTATCAATTGGGTTGCTGCTGCTCGGCTTGCGGCTGTTCGCCCACTGCCGTGCGCATCGCCCCGCCGCGCGCAGCGAGGACGTTCGCGTGGCGCGCATCGGCGTTGGTTTTCTCATCGCGGTGGCGTTCGTGACCACACTGGTCACGCTCGTGGCGCTGGAGACCCAGATCGAGCGCTCGCTCTACCAGCAGCAACGCATGACGGCGCGGAACCGCGAGCAGGTCTTCTTCTTCGCCACCGAAAGGCAGTTCTACGACGCCAACGCGCTGCTGAAGGATCAGGAGATCGGCCACCTCGCCTTACAGGCACAACGCAGTACGGACGAGAAGATCCGGCGTCAGCTGTTCCAGCGCATTCAGGAGCAGTTGCCATTCCGGGTGGTGCGGGCGTTCAGCGCGCGCGGTAAGCGCGGCGAAGTACTCGCCGAACGGGGCACGCTGTCATCGGCGGATGCCATCTGGAGCGACACGCGCGGCAAGGTTCAGCTTGAAGTGAAGTGGGAACAGGGCGTGCCGTTCGCCCTGATGCGCCTGCAGCTTGAGTTGCTTGGAGAAGGCGTCGTCGGCGAGTTGCTGATCGAGCAGTCGGTGCCCGCCTGGGAACAACTCGTCAGCGACACCTACGATCTCGGCCGCACCGGCGTGATGGCCCTGTGCGGCGAGAACGCGCAGCGCATCCGCTGCTTCCTCTCGGGCAGCGGCGAATCCCTGCGCACGCCGCCACCCGGCGCGAAGATGACGGCATCGGTAGAGGATGCGCTGGCAGGCCACACCAGCCCCACATGGGATCCGCTTTTCAGCCAGGACGAGCAAGGTCGGCCGGTCACGCTGGTGTATGGCCCGATCGGGCCGGTGGGCATGGGTATGGGCATCGCCGGCAACGGCCTCGCGATGCTGATCACGATGGATGCCGACGAGTTCTATGAACCGGTGCGCCACCAGTGGCACCGGATCCTGCCCGTCGTGCTGGGCATTGTCCTCGTCGCGGGCTGGGCGCTCCGCCGCATCGTTCAACCGCTGATCCGTGCGCTGCGGGACAAGGAAGCACGCTTCCGCGAGCTGACCGAGTTGTCGTCCGACTGCTACTGGCAGATGGATGCAGAACTGCGTTTCAGCGAAATCGTTGGCAAGGATCTCGCAGCGTCCGGCATCGATACGACGCGCTGGCTCGGCCGCGTGGTGTCCGCGCTCCCCCTGCATGCCGACGAAGCCACGCACGCCCACGCGATCGAAGCGGCCATGCAGCGCCGCGAGGTGTTCTCCGAGGAAGTACTGCGGCTCACCGCGGACGATTTGCAGCTGCGCTACCTGGTACTGTCCGGCGCGCCGCAGTACGACGCCCGCGGGCGCTTCCTTGGCTATCGCGGCGTGGGCCGGAACATTACGCGCCAACGGCAGGCGGAGGAACGCCTGCGCCACGCACAGAAAGACCTGCTGCGGGCCGAGCGCCTAGCCTCGCTCGGCAGCCTGGTCGCCGGTGTGGCGCATGAACTCAATACGCCGATCGGCAACTGCGTGACGGCCGCGAGTGCATTGAACGAGGAAATCGAGCGATTCGACGCAGCAGTGGCCGAGGGGAAGATCCGCCGCGTCGACCTGAGCGACTTCACGGCCTACGTGCGCGAGGCGGTGCATCTGCTGCGGCGCGGCCTCGATCGCGCGGCCGGCACGATCCGCAAGTTCAAGGAGGTGGCTGTCGATCAATCGAGCGACCGTCGCCTGGTATTCGATCTGAACAACAAGCTCGGCGACATCGTCGGCCTGCTCAGCCCGACGCTCGCGCGCCGCGGCGTAACGCTCGATGCGCGTGTGCCCGAAGGCCTCGTGATGGACAGTTTCCCGGGCGCGATCGCACAGGTGGTCGACAACCTGGTGCTCAACGCGCTGACCCACGCCTTCGAAGGCCGCGAACGCGGCGAAATTCATCTGATCGTGTCGCCGCTTGCTGACGACGGCCTGCAGCTGAGCGTGAGCGACAACGGCGTGGGCATGAGCGCCGCCGTGATGGACCGCATCTTCGAGCCCTTCTTCACCACCCGCCTCGGCACGGGCGGCAGCGGCCTGGGTCTCTACATCGTGCGCAATATCGTGCAGGAGGTGCTGGCGGGCACCATCGACGTCGCCAGCACGCCCGGCAGCGGCACCACCTTCACGCTCGAATTCCCGCGCGTGACGCCGGAGACCAGCGCCGCCCCCCCGGAGGCACTGCGCTGAGTCTTTCGTGACGCGCGGCCCTATCGGCCGCCCACGATTTGGGGTTCAATGCGCGCAGCATTGCCGTGCGGCCCACCGGCCCACGACCGGCAATGCCCGTCGCTCCCTAGAACCCGCACAGCGCCCGCGCGCCGTGCTTACTGGCAGAGGCTTTGACGCAAGCATGCAAACGAGTTTTTCAGACTGGGTTTCCGGCGCCGACGAACTGAGCGCGAATTCTGCGCAGCGCCAGTTGCTCGCCATCCGCACTTCCGCCCGCAGCCGCTCGCACGCCGGGCTGCGCCTGCAGCGCCAGGGGCGCGCGTGGCTGGCAACGCTGATCGCGCTGTCGCTCGGCCTGATCCTGATCCCGCTGCTGCAGAACGCCGGCGTGCGGCTTGCACTGGCGCCCAACGTGCTGAATCTGTTGCAGATCTTCCTCGGCGTTTCGGTGCTGGTTTGCGTGGTGCTGGTCGCTTCGGCCAACCATGCGCTGCGCGCCCGCGTGCTGCTCGAGTGTGGCGATCGCCTGCGCGAGCTGGCGCGCGAATTCGAGAAGGTGTGCGAAGACGTCGGCCCCGGCGCGATTTCGTCGCATATCCTCGATGAATTCCGGCTGCGCCATGCCGACACTCTGCGCAACCTGGAAACCCCGTCGCGCAACGATCAGCGCCTCGCGCTGCTGGACATGCCGGGCGAACACCGCCTCGGCCGCGGCGAGCGGATGCGGCTCGCGCTGCGCGCACAGCTCACGAATGTCTCCGGCCTCGCACTGCCACTCGTCATCGTGGCGCTCGAAGCCGTGTTCGTTGCCCATGCGCTGGGCTTGCCACAGTTGGGTGGCGACCCGCTGGTGGCCAGCAGCGTCTCGGCTGGCGACGCCGAACCCTCGCTGCGGATCAGCCGCTAAACCCTAACCCCACATGCCGCGCAGCTTCGCGGCGATATCGACCACCGCTTGCGGCGGCGGCGTAACAGCCCCCGCCGCATTGCTTCCGGCCACTGGCCACACGGCCTGCTCGAAGTGCTCCAGCACCGAAGTCGGGATGAAGCGGGTGCGCTGGGCATACACATGACGGTCGCCGCCGCCGCTCTGCTGCGTCACGTAGAAGCGCTGTGGCGTGAGCAGATGCAGCGCGTCCTTCGCGCGCGTCATCGCCACGTAGAGCAGGCGGCGTTCCTCTTCGATCTCTGCGCTGCTGCCGGTCGCTAGGTCTGACGGAATGCAGCCGTCCACTGTGTTGAGCAGGTAGACCGACTCCCACTCCTGCCCCTTCGCCGAATGGATCGTCGACAGGATCAGGTAATCCTCGTCAAGCAGCGGTACGCCGGATTCGTCGCTGGTCGCGTCCGGCGGATCGAGCGTCAGTTCGGTCAGGAAGCGTTCGCGATTCGGGTAGCTCGCGGCGATGCGCTCCATCTGCAGCAGATCGGCCTCGCGGATCGCAGCGTCCTCGTACTTGCGCTCCAGGTGCGGCGCATACCAGCGGCGCACACGTTCGAGATCGGCCGGCCAGGCGGCGCGCAAGCGCAGGTCGCCCAGCAGCGCGGGGAGTGCCGCCCAGGCCTCGCCCGCCGACGAGGGTGGCGCGAAATCCGCCAGCGCCGCCACCGGGTCGTTCGCCGCCTCAACCAGATCGACGATGCGTGCCGCGCTCTTCGGGCCGATGCCCGGCATCAGTTGTACGGCGCGAAAGCCCGCGACGCGGTCGCGCGGGTTCTCGGCCCAGCGCAGCACCGCCAGCATGTCCTTCACATGCGCCGCTTCGAGGAACTTGAGGCCGCCGAACTTCACGAACGGGATGTTGCGGCGCGTGAGTTCGATCTCGAGCGGCGCACTGTGATGCGCGGCGCGGAACAGCACCGCCTGCTTCTTCAACGCCACGCCTTCTTCGCGACGCGCCAGCACCTGGGCGGCCACGTAGCGCGCCTGGTCCGCCTCGTCGCGCACGGTGACCAGCTGCGGACGCTGGCTTGCGCTGCGCTCGCTCCACAGGTTCTTCGTGAAGCGCTCGGCGGCGAGCCCGATCACCGCGTTCGACGCAGCAAGGATCGGCTGTGTCGAGCGGTAGTTACGCTCCAGCGTCACCACCGTCGCTGGCTGCGCAAACTCGCCGGGGAAGTCGAGGATGTTGCGCACCGTTGCGCCACGGAAGGCGTAGATGGACTGCGCATCGTCCCCGACCACCGTAAGGCCACGACCATCCGGTTTGAGCGCGCGCAGGATCGAGGCCTGCAGCCGGTTGGTGTCCTGATACTCATCCACCAGCACATGCGCGAAGCGCTGGCCAAGCTCGGCAGCGAGCGTTGGCTCCGCCGCCATGTGCGCCCAGTAGAGCAGCAGATCGTCGTAGTCGAGCACGTCCTGCCGCTGCTTGGCAGCGACGTAAGCGCCAAACAGCTTCTTCAGATCGTCTTCCCACATCGCACACCAGGGGAAGGCATCGCGCAGCACATCGGCCAGCGGAGCCCCGGTATTCACCACGCGGGAGTAGATCGCGAGGCAGGTCTGCTTGGTCGGGAAGCGCTTTTCCTTCGCCGACAGGCCCTGCTCGTGCCGCACCAGATTCATCAGATCGCCGGAGTCTTCGCGATCATGAATCGTGAAGGCGGGCCCGAGGCCGATCCTTTCCGCGTATTCGCGCAACAGGCGCGCGCCAATGCCGTGAAACGTGCCTGCCCAGCTCAAGGCCGCGCGCGCCAGCGCCGGGTCATCGCTGGCGCTACCGAGAATGCGCTCGACGCGGCGCGTCATCTCCACTGCCGCCCGCCGCGAGAAGGTGAGCAGCAGGATGCTGGCCGGGTCTGCCCCACCCAGCACCAGGTGCGCCACGCGGTGGGCCAGCGTGTTGGTCTTGCCCGAGCCGGCGCCGGCGATTACCAGCAGCGGCGCGGCGTCGGCGTACTCGACGGCCGCCTTCTGCTCGGGGTTGAGGCGCGCGGCAAACGTGGCAGGGGCTTGGGCAAGGGCTGACATGGGATGACCCGAAGGCAAAAGGTGTATGAATATACACCCTCAAAACCATCGCACCAGCCCATCGCGGCGGGCGGCAGCGCCACGCGAACGCAGCGCGCCGACGAAGCGACGACGCATCAATCGCCCGGCAAGGTAGGCCTGCGTTGTCCATACTTTGTCCACCAGTCACACAAGGTGGAGGGGGCGATGCACATCATGCCGTTTGAAAACGTGACGCACGACGACGCCCGTGCGTCGCTCGACGCCGATCTGCGGCACGCCGTGCCCGGCGTTCGCAAGGCGGGCTACGACCACAGCAGCGACCCGCGGATCCACTTGAGTGCGCTCGCCGAACGCTGGCTCGCCGAGTCGCGTGACCCGAACGCCAATCTGCTCGCCGACACGTTTCCACATGTCGCGAACCAGCTCGCGCTGATCTGGCGCGAACCGTTCACCGCGCTGGACTACCTCGACAGCCTGATCACCGATACCCGCTGCGGCCGCCAGGGTTTCCCGGAGCCGGCACTGCGCGCGCTGCTGAAACTGCATGACCGCTGCACCGCGGCGCTACCGCCGCGCAACCCCTTCCTGCCGAACGATCCGTGGATACGGGGCAGCGACTCGGGCGAACGCCGGCACTGACACCGGCCTGCGCTTGGGGAAGGTCGGAAGAGGTTAGCGAGACGGATGCAGCGCAAGGCGCAGCGACCAAGACATATCAAATGGATAGGCGCGGGAGCGAGCACGCCACAACGCCGCGATGCGCCGTCGCAGCCACTTATTCAGACCTTCGTCAGCGGATCGCGTGCCGCCACTCGTCTTCGAACGTCCGCACGAGGTTCTGGCTGTTCAGGTGATTCGGTTCCGCCGCAACGCGATCCATATCGCGCGAGAAGTTGAACATCGCGGCCAGCGTGCCCCCGTCGAGAAAACGCGTTGGCACCGGCAGCGTGGCGGGCGGCTCGTAAGGCACACGGCCGGCGAGGATGTAGCCCCACTCACCGAAGGAAGGCACCAGTGCATGGTAGGGCGCGGTCTGAAAGCCCGCCTCCTCCAGCGTCGCGACCACCGTCCAGTAGGCCTTGCGTGCGTAGAACGGGCTGGTCGCCTGGATCACCGCGCGCCCCTCGGGCACCACGTGGCGCGCGAGCAGCCGGTAGAACGCTGTGGTGTAGAGCTTGCCGACGGCGAAGTTGGACGGGTCGGGAAAATCCACCACGACGAAATCGAAACGCTCGCGTGAATCCTCCAGCCAGCGCCCGGCGTCGGTGTTGATGACCTGCACCTTGGGCGAATGGAAGGCGTTACCGTTGAGCGCCCGAAGCGCCGGGGCATCGCGGAACAGCGAAGTCATGCCCGGGTCGAGATCCACCAGCGTGACATGTTCGATCTGCGGGTACTTGAGGATCTCACGCACGGCAAGGCCGTCGCCGCCGCCCAGCACCAGCACGCGGCGCGCCCACGGCAAGCTCGCGAGGCCCGGATGCACCAGTGCCTCGTGGTAGCGGTACTCGTCCGCCGACGAGAACTGCAGGTTGTTGTTCAGAAACAGGCGCAGATCGTCCTTCCAGCGCGTCAGCACGATGCGCTGGTACGGCGTGGTGCGGGTGTAGAGGATCGGATCCTGGTACATCTGCTGTTCGGCCCAGCCGGTAAAGCGCCCGGCGAAGCCGAAGCCAGCCGCGATCACCGCCAGCGTCACCGCGCACTGCACCACGACCAGCCGAGCCTGCGGCAACTGCGCGCGGAAGACCGCTACGGCCCACAGCGCGACCGCCGCGTTGAGTAGACCGAACAGGAGTCCAGTGCGTACCAGCCCGAGGTGCGGTGCGAGCAACAGCGGAAACGCGATCGACACCGCGAGCGCGCCCAGGTAGTCCACCGTCAGCACCTGAGACACCAGATCGCGTAAGGACAGCTCGCGCCGCAGGATGCGCATCACCAGCGGAATCTCCAGCCCCACCAGAACGCCGACCGCCAGCACCGCGCAGTAGAGCATCACGCGAAAGGGTGCTGCCTCCAGCGCGAAGATGCCGAACAAGGCTGCGGGCGTGAAACCACCGACGAGCCCCACCAGCAGTTCGAGCTGGATGAAGCGCAGCACCAGATTGCGCTCGACGTACTTCGACAGCCAGGAACCCACGCCCATCGCGAACAGATAGGTGCCGATCACGGTGGAGAACTGCGTCACCGAATCGCCCAGCAGGTAGGAGGACAGCGCCCCGGCGACCAACTCGTAGGCCAATCCGCAGGACGCGACAATGAAGACGGAAACGAGCAGCGCGTGACGCTGTGTGCGAAGTGAGCTCATCTGAATGCGCGACGCAGCCAATCAAGCTGGCGCCCGCCAAGGGGGTCTATGACGTGGTGTGGCACTTCCGCCGCGCGAGGCGGCGGAAGCGAGGCGGTGCTCGCGACTAACCGTGAATCGCCGCGGCCACGATGATCGCAATGCCAAGGCACATCGCGGCGACGATGATCGCAAGCGGCAGGTTGCGCTCCTTCACGATCTCGCGCCACAGGTCGTAGGGCGTGATCTTGTCGACGATGATGAAGGACACCCAGAACACCACCACGCCGAGGATCGAATAGACGATGGAGCCGAGCAGCGGCCGCGCGTTGAAGAACAGTTCCATGATTGGGGCTCCTGCTTACTTGTGATAGAGGCGCCCGCCGCTGGAGCGGGCGCTCGAAGAGGTACCGCGCTCGTCGAACAGGCCATAGCCGCGCGAATCCATCCAGCCGAGCAGCGAAATCGCGAGCAGTGCGGTGACCGAGAAGAGCTTGATCATCAGTCGTCGTCCTCCGAACTGCTGGTCATCGGATGGTCACTCTCGCTCCAGCGCGCCACCTCGAAGCTGTAGCTACGCACGAAGGCAAACAAGGGAAAACACAGCAGCAGCAACCAGCAACTGGCGAGGTTGGAGAACGGCGGCGGCGCCACCCGCAGCGTGACCTGATCGGTCAACAACTGCGACGCATCGGCCGGCAACTCGCCGCGCACCACGAGGTGGTACTCACCCGCCGGCACTTGATAGAACACCGCGCTACCGCTCTGCCCGCCCTCTGACCACGAGCCGTCCGAATCGTAGCCAGAGTAGTACGAGATCTCGTTGGCCGCAGCGAAGTGCTCGCCCGAGCCACGATTCACCAACTCGACCTCTACCCCCGCCCAGGTGTTCGACACCGGCGCGAAGTGATCCACCTCGACACGCCGCTGGTCCGACGGAATCCGGAAGGGCTCTGAGGTCAGCGAGGTTTCCTGGCCCGGCTGCAGTTCGAGTCTCGTCTGATGAAACACCGCCGACGACCCGCCCGTGAACACGCCGTGCACAATCCACGCCACCAGCGCGAACACCAGGAACAAGCCCAGCACCGGCCAGCGCGTCACAGCATGCGGGTTGGGCTGACAGGCATTCACACCCGAGGCGCGCATCAAGGGGCGCTTGAGCGCAAACGCCGCGGTGACTTCGTCTGGCGACAGGTAGCGGCCCGCGGACCAGGTCCATTCGTTGTCGGTCTGCTCGCAGGACAGTACGTTGGGCGGTGCAATGAAGTCGCGCACCTGCACCTTGTCACCCAGTCGCACCCGCCAGGTGAACTCGCCCAACACCGAAATCACCTCGGCGCGGTAATCGGCAAAGTGGCGGTAGCGCGAGCCACCAAGCGTGTATTCCGGTCGATCGCCGCCCACGTTTTGCACCGGCAGCTTGTCGATCTGGCGCACGAAGTTCCAGTGACCACGCTCAGAGACAAGCCAGGCGAATCCACCCTTGCCGTCGTACAGCAGGTACTCGTCCCAGGTGCCGACCTCATGCGGCACGCCTTTGCGCATGAAGCCGATGGCTTCCCACTCGACGCCGTCGAGCTTGCCCTTGCTGCCCAGCGCGAGCGGCGGCACCACGCGCGAGCTGGAACGCGCAGCGTCGCGCACCTTGGCGACCTTGCCATCCACATCCGACAAGGCACCGCAACTGGTGCACGCCACCGCCAGCACGCTCTGATCATGCAGCGACCACGGCGCACCGCAGGACGGGCAGGCAATCGCTTCAGCCTTCCGTGCCGGCGTCGCCACCAGCGCCTCGCTGGCGCGGTCGCGCGTATTCGCGAGCTTGAGCGCAGCGCGGTCCACCGAGGCGCCGACATACACGGTGGCCGGGTCGGACGAATAGTCGATCGTCGCAAACGCATCATCCGGCCCGCGCAGATCGATCACCGGCGCGATGTAGCCGGCCCCGACAACGAAGGGCAGCTCGCCCTCGCCGGAAAGGCAGACAGCCTCCTCCTTGTTGCTGACCTCGAACACCTTGCCGGCGATCTGCACCCGCGCGCCAGGGCGGATCGCCTCAAACGGCGGGAATTCCGGTCGCGAAGGATGCGGCAGTGTGACCGTCCACTGCCCGCCTGATTCCGACATCCAGCCGAACCTGCCGTCGTCGAACAGGATGTGCCATTCGTTCCAGAAGCCGGCGTCGTAGCGCAACTGCAGCCGGCCCACCACGCCGAAGCCGGTACCGCCCCAACGCCCCTGCGTGCCGATCTGGACCGGGCTGTCGTCCGGCAACAGCTCGGCCATGCGGCCAAGATTCTTCAGCGTGTCGCCATCGCGTGCGAGCGTCGCACGGCAGTACGCGCACACCGCCAGCGCCGAGGCGGCGGACTGGAAGCGCACAGCGGCGCCGCAGGAGGGGCAAATTACGTTGACGGGCATGCGTGCAGGTCAGCGAGCTTGCCGGCAGCGCGTGCATGCACGGCAAGCATCCACGTCACACGGCGCTCAGGAGAGCTTGCCGAGCAGTTCGGCCTTCTTCGCCGCAAACTCTTCGGCGGTAAGGATGCCCTTCTCCATCAGGCCATGGAGCTTTTCCAGCAAGGCCACGACATCCTCCGCCGACTGAGCCGGTGCCGCCGCGGGTGCAGCGGCCGGCGCCGCACCCTGCGTAGCTTGCGTGAAGGCGCCCGCCATTGCCTGCCCCATCGCAATGCCGGCACCAAGGCCCGCACCCGCGCCAGCGATACCGCCTTCATTGCCCGCGGCAATCGGGATCGCGTTGGCGGTCTGGTACTGGGTGAACTTGTTGAGGTCACCCACCATGTTCATGCCGATGCGCTGGTCGAGCACCTTCTGCAGCTCTTCCGGCAGCGACACGCTCTCGACCACGAAGTTGTCGAGCGCCAGGCCGAACTTCGCGAAGGCCGGCTCCATGCGCGCCTTGAGTTGCGCGCCGAACTCCGACAGGTTGGCCGCCATGTCGAGGAAGGCCACGCCGGACTCGCCGAAGAGCTCGCTCATGCACGACACCATCGTGCCGCGCAGTTGGCCGTCGAGGTCGTCCACCGTGTAGTGCTCGCGGGTGCCGCTGACTTCGGTGTGGAACAGCTTCGGATCGACGATGCGATAGCCATAAAGGCCAAAGGCACGCAGGCGAACGATGCCGAAGTCCTTGTCGCGGATGGTCACCGGCTGCGGCGTGCCCCACTTGCGATCGAGCTTGAGCCGCGTACTGAAGAAGTAGACGTCGCTCTTGAACGGCGACTGGAACAGCTTGTCCCAGTTCTGCAGGTTCGTCAGGATCGGCAGCGTCTGCGTCTTGAGCGTGTAGAGGCCCGGCGCGAAGAGATCCGCGACGCGGCCTTCGTTCACGAACAACGCGGCTTGCGACTCGCGCACCGTGAGCTGGGCGCCGTACTGGATCTCCATGTCCTGCATCGGATAGCGCGACACCAGTACGCTGTCGTCGTCTTCCGTCCAGTGGATGACGTCGATGAACTGTTTCTTGATGAAATCCATCAGAGCCATGGCAGGGATCTCCTGAGGGTAGAGCGGGGATGCTACTGCGCCGCGGGCTTGCGAACCAGATCCCGGCCGTTCAGGCCGTGTCGCGCGCCACGCAGAGCAAGCCTTCGAGCACCAGATTCGGGAAGTCGATACGCGGCGGCGCGATCAGCGGCGCCAGCGCTGCAGCAGATCCGCCGGACAACACCACCGGCGTGTGGGCCGGCATCTCCTGGCGAAAACGCTCCACCGCGCCCGACTGCGCATAGCGGATACCGGTTTCGATCGCGTCGTGGGTGTTCTTCGGAAACGCCACGCAATCGCCCTCGGCGAGCGGCAGCGCCGCCGTGCCACCGGCCAGCGCGCGCAGCATCAAGCCATGTCCCGGCAGGATCAGCCCACCGAGGAAGTTGCCGCCAGCGTCGATCGCATCCACCGTCGTCGCGGTACCGGCGCTCACCACCACGCACGCGCCGCGCACCCGATGCCAGGCACCGATTGCGGCTGCCCAGCGATCCGGCCCGAGCCGCGTCGGCTCCGCATAACGGTTGGTCACACCGCAGCGCGACAGACTCGCAGCCAGCCATTCGGCGCGCCCAGCGGTATCGCCCAGCTGTTCCAGGATCAGCGAACGGATCGCATCGGAGGCCACATGCGCGATCAGCACCCGCTCGGGCACACCGAAACGCATGAAATCGCAGGTCGCCAGTGCGTCATGGGCAACATCCTCACGGCACAGCCAACGGCTGCCATCGTGAAAACCCCATTTGACGCGGGTATTGCCAGCATCGATCAGCAGGTACATCAGCCGCGCCTCCGCAGCGACACATCGCCGCCCAGCACGCGCACCAGCAGGCCATCGCGCTCCAGCATCAAGGCGCCCTCTGCATCAACGCCGCGGCACAGGCCTTCCGCCTCGCCGCTGTCGTCGACCAAGCGCACCGGCTGATCCTGCAACGCATGGCGCGCCTGCCAGGCATCGCGCAGGACCGCGAACCCCTGGCGCTCGAACAGGTCGAGCGTGGTGGCCAGCGACGCCAGCACGGCAGCCAGCGCAACCACCGGATCGGTCGACACGGCGCTCGACTCGGAAAGCCCGGCGACCGGCTGATCCAGCACATCGCCGGGCGCCGGTGGCGCCAGATTGAGGCCGATTCCGATCACCGCCGCCGTACGCGCACCGCTTTGGTGCAGCTCAATCAGGATGCCCCCCAACTTGCGTCCGTCGAGCCAGATATCGTTCGGCCACTTCAGTGCAATACCACGCGCGCCAAGGCCTTCGAGGGCCTGTGCAACGGCCAGGCCGGCGGCAAGGCTGAGCCCGGAGAGGCGCGTGCCAGGCTGAAATCGCCACAGCAGGGAGAAAGTGAGGCTGGCCTCGGGTCGCGCTACCCATGCGCGGCCACGACGACCGCGACCAGCGGTCTGCTCGAGCGCCCACAGCACGGCGCCCGAGGGCGCACCGGCTGCCGCGCGGTCGAGAAGCAGGCTGCTTGTGGAGGGGCAGGTTTCGAGCAGATCGGCGTCGAAACGGGCGGCGACGGGGCCGAGCTGCGCCTTGAGGCGGGCCAGCTCCTGATCGGTGCGATCTGACACTGCGCGTGATCCAGCTTGGAAAACGCGCAGTGTAACGGCTGCACCGTTCCAGAGCAGCCCGCGCGGGGCGGTGTTGCGTCAACACTGCAGCACTTCGCGCCACGGCTTGCGCGGCGCGAGGTGCCGGTGTTGTTACTCGGCGTCCATGCCGAGTTCCTGGATCTTGCGTGTGATCGTGTTGCGACCGATGCCCAACAACTGGGCAGCCTCGACGCGGCGCCCGCCGGTGGCGTTGAGCGCGCGGCGGATCAGGTTGCGTTCGAACTCGCGCGTAAGCATGTCGAACACCTCGCCTGGCTTGGTCGCAAGCAAGCGGTCAGCCTCCACCGACAAAGCGTCGAGCCAGGACTCCGAGGCCACACGCGCGGGTTGCTCGCGCACCTCGCTCGGCAGGTCGCCCACGTCCACCGTCTGGCCCGGGGCCATCACCGTGAGCCAGTGGCACAGGTTCTCCAGCTGGCGCACGTTGCCGGCGAATTCCAGCGTCTGCAGATACTTGAGCGCCTGCTCCGAAAGCCGCTTGGTCTCAACCCCCAGTTCATGCGCCGAGCGCGACAGGAAGTGGCGCGCCAGCAGGGGCACGTCTTCCTTGCGTTCGCGCAGCGGCGGCAGGCGCAGGCGGATCACGTTGAGGCGGTGGAACAAGTCCTCGCGGAACAAGCCGTCGCGAACCCGCTGCTCAAGGTTCTGGTGAGTCGCCGCAATCACGCGGACGTTGGCGCGAATCGGCTGGTGACCGCCGACCCGATAGAAATGGTTGTCAGAGAGCACACGCAGCAGCCGTGTCTGCAACTCCGGCGGCATGTCGCCAATTTCGTCGAGGAACAGCGTGCCGCCTTCGGCTTGCTCGAAGCGACCACGACGTTGCGCAGTGGCGCCGGTAAAGGCACCCCGCTCGTGGCCGAACAGTTCGGATTCGAGCAGATCCTTCGGGATCGCTGCCGTGTTGATGGCGATGAAGGGTTGATCCTTGCGCGGGCTATGACGATGCAATGCGCGGGCAACGAGCTCCTTACCGGACCCCGACTCACCGTTGATCATCACCGTGGCATGCGACTGCGAGAGGCGGCCGATGGCACGGAAGACCTCTTGCATCGCGGGCGCCTGGCCAAGGATTTCCGGCACGGTCGTACTTTCCTCGGCGGCCGGACCGCGGTGACGGCTCTCTTCGATCGCACGGCGCACCAGCTCGACAGCCTGATCGACGTCGAAGGGCTTCGGCAGGTATTCGAAGGCGCCGCCCTGGAAGGCGGACACTGCGCTATCGAGGTCCGAGTAGGCGGTCATGATGATCACCGGCAGGCTCGGATAACGCGCCTTGACCTTCTCCAGCAACACGAGGCCCGACTCCCCCGGCATGCGGATGTCGCTCATCATCACCTGCGGCGGCGCGGCGCCGGCGTCAAGCTCGGTGAGCGCTTCGCTGGCCGAGCCAAAGCTGCGATGGGGAATGTTCTCGCGGGTGAGTGCCTTTTCGAGGACCCAGCGGATGGAGCGGTCGTCGTCAACAATCCAGATCGGATTCATGGTGTGCACTTCTGTAAGGGGTAAGGACTGCGGACCCGCCTCGGACCCGCACGCCTTAGCACTCACTCTTCGCTGCGAATCGGCAGCACGATGGTGAAACAGGTCCGGCCAGGCTGGCTCTCGACGTCGATCATGCCCTGGTGCTGCTCAACGAAGCTCTGCGCGATCGAAAGGCCGAGGCCGCTGCCGCTGTCGCGGCCTGACACCAGGGGGTAGAAGATCCGGTCGCGGATCGATTCGGGAATGCCGGGGCCGCTATCGATCACCCGCAGTTCCAGCGCGAGCTTGTGGCGCTTCTTCGCGAGCGTGACCTGGCGCAGCGCACGGGTGCGCAGCACCACTTCGCCCTCACCCTGCATCGCCTGCGCCGCATTGCGCGCAATGTTCAGGACCACCTGAATCAACTGTTCGCGATCGCCGGTCAGCTCCGGCAGGCTGGTGTCATAGTCGCGCCGCACGACGACGCCCGGAAACTCCGCACGCACAAGGCGCAGCACGCGCTCAAGTACGTCGTGAATGTTCACCGGGCCAGGCTGCATCGCACGATGTGCGTTGAGCAAGCGCTGCATCAGATCCTGCAGGCGATCCGCCTCGGCGATGATGACTTCCGTGTATTCCTTGAGCTGCGCGTCGTTGAGTTCGCGTGCCAGCAATTGCGCCGAGCCGCGAATGCCGCCAAGCGGATTCTTGATCTCGTGCGCGAGGTTGCGAATGAGTTCGCGGTTTGCCTGTTGCTGCTCGATCAAACGCTCTTCGCGCGCGACTTTCAGTTGCGCATCGATCGGGCGGAATTCCATCAGCAGACGCGCGCCGAAAACGTCGACCGGCGTCGCGGTGCAATCCACATGCAGGGTGTCGCGCCCGGCGCGCGCCAGCACGAGGTTCTGCCCGGTGTAGCTCCAGTTGTTGGCCAGCGCGTTGTCGAGTGCAGCGTCGAGCCCCGGGGGCTCGCCCAGCAGCGCGGTGAGCGGGCGGCCGACCGACTGGCGTGCGCTGACCTCAAACAGGTTTTCCGCCGCAGGGTTGATGTAACGAACGACACGCCCATCATCGACCAGCACAACAGCCGATGCGAGCAGATCGAGCCCAGCGATCCGGGCGTCGGTATGCGCCGGCGGCGTGGGGTCAGAAGACAGGGTTGCGCGAGTCATGCGGAGCAATGCGAGCAAGAAGCGCGCCAACCGGATTTCTTCGTTGCCGAAGCGAAGGCTTGCAGCGAAGCGCGCCTGCGAAACAACATTGTCGCGTCACGCCCAAGCACCACGCGGCGCAAGCAATGAGCGCGCGACCGACTACATCAACGCAGCTTGGCGATTTCCGCCCGGATCGCTTCGATATTGCGTTCATGCAACTCGACCTGATCCTGGAATGGCTTCAGACGCTCCTGAACCTTGGCGAAGTTCTTCTCGGCGCCGCTGCGCGCGCCTTCCTGCTCGGCAAGTTCCTTCTTCGCGGACTCGAGCGCCCGCTCTTCCGTAGCCAGTTCCGTTTCGAGGATCTTGCGTCGGTCGCCATCGCGACTGCGCTGCGTTGACGCATCAACCTTCGGGAACTCCGCCGGCGATGCCGATGCGGCAGGCTTTTTGGCCGACGGACCGGGCACGGACGACACGTTCTGATCGCGCGACAACAGCGTGCAGCCCTTCTCGCCAATCTTGGTGTTCGTGTAGGTGATCTTGCCCGACACCGGATCGACACACTTGAAGATGTCGGCATGGGCCGGCAGCGAAGAGAGAAGCGCCGCAACAGCGGCCAGACAGCGAATCGTGGACATGCAGACGTCACGCGGGTGGACGGGTCGTCGAGTGTAGGCGCCGACGCGCCGGCTGCCAAGCGCCGACACGATTCGATGCACTTTCACGCTGGCGCCGGACAAAAAAAAGGACGGGCAAGCCCGTCCTCTCTGTGCTTCGGATCGACGAATCGATCAGAGGCTGTAGTACATGTCGAATTCGACCGGGTGCGTGGTCATGCGGATCTTCGTCACGTCTTCCATCTTCAGCGCGATGTAAGCATCGATGAAGTCGTTCGAGAACACGCCACCGCGGGTCAGGAACTCGCGATCCTTGTCCAGCGCTTCCAGGGCCTGATCCAGCGAGGAGCAGACGGTCGGGATCAGCGCGTCTTCTTCCGGCGGCAGATCGTACAGGTTCTTGTCGGCTGCATCGCCCGGGTGGATCTTGTTCTGCACGCCATCCAGACCGGCCATCATCAGCGCGGCGAAGCACAGGTACGGGTTCGCGCCCGGATCCGGGAAGCGGGTCTCGATACGACGCGCCTTGTCGCTGTTGACGAACGGGATACGGATCGAAGCCGAACGGTTCTTCGCCGAGTAAGCCAGCTTGACCGGTGCTTCGTAGTGCGGCACGAGGCGCTTGTACGAGTTGGTCAGCGGGTTGGTGATCGCGTTCAGCGCACGGGCGTGCTTGATGATGCCGCCGATGTAGTACAGCGCGAACTCGGACATGCCGGCGTAGCCGTTGCCCGCGAACAGGTTCTTGCCGTCCTTCCAGATCGACTGGTGAACGTGCATGCCCGAACCGTTGTCGCCAACGATCGGCTTCGGCATGAAGGTCGCGGTCTTGCCGTACTGGTGGGCAACGTTGTGCACCACGTACTTGAGCATCTGCGTCCAGTCAGCGCGCTTGGTCAGCGTGCTGAACTTGGTGCCGATTTCGTTCTGGCCGGCGGTCGCCACTTCGTGGTGATGCACTTCGACCGGGATGCCGATCTGCTCCAGCGCCAGCACCATCGCGGCACGGATGTCGTTGTGGCTGTCGACCGGCGGAACCGGGAAGTAACCACCCTTGACGCCCGGACGGTGGCCGGTGTTGCCGCCTTCGAACTTCTCGCCCGAAGCCCAGGCACCTTCTTCCGAGTTGATCTTGACCGAGCAGCCCGACATGTCGACATTCCACTCGACGCTGTCGAAGATGAAGAACTCGGGTTCCGGACCGAAGAAGGCGGTGTCGCCCAGACCCGAAGCCTTCAGGAAGGCTTCAGCGCGCTTGGCGATGCCGCGCGGGCAACGATCGTACGGCTTCATGTCGGTCGGATCGAGCACATCGCAAGACAGGACCAGCGTGGTCTCGTCCATGAAGGGGTCGATGAAGGCAGACGCCGGATCCGGCATCAGCAGCATGTCAGAGGCCTGGATACCCTTCCAGCCGGCGATCGAGGAGCCATCGAAAGCGTGGCCGTGCTCGAACTTCTCCTCGTCGAAGGCCGAAACCGGCACGCCGACGTGTTGCTCTTTGCCCTTGGTGTCGGTGAAACGGAAGTCGACGAACTTGACTTCGTTCTCCTTGACCATCTTCAAGACGTCTTGCGGGGACATATTCACTCCTAAGGTATGGAAGCCAACTGACATTCTGCGGTGCCAAATACCGCGATCCGGATTCAAAAAGCACGTAGCGTGCCAAAGAGCGGCCCGACCGACCCTTGCGACACAGGCTGCGCCGCGAGCCCGAACCGGACAAATCTCGATTTGAAAGGCGCGGTATTGTGCCACAGAGCAAGGCTCGCCTCGCGGGCGCACGGACGCCCCAAATCAGTGCAGTCGCACCATCGACAGCACCGCTTTGGTGCATTTGCGCCAAGTTGGCGCGGGCCTGCGTCGCACGCGGAAACCTTGCGGGTGCGCGCCCGCGCGCGCATACTCGCCGCCCGGCGTTTTTTTCGCCCCACCTCTACTCCGGCACTTCCTGAATGGGACACCTTAGCGACCTGCTCGGCCTCGCCCGCGACCGCGGTGAAAAGCTTGGCCTCAGCTATTCCGGCGCGCTTACGCCCGCCGAAGCCTTCACCGTCTGGCAAAACGCGCCCGGCGCAGTGCTGGTGGATGTGCGTACCCGTGCGGAATGGGAATGGGTCGGTCGAGTGCCCAATGCGGTGGAAATCGAGTGGAACAGCTGGCCAGGCGGCGAGCGCAATCCGCACTTCCTGGCACAGCTCATGCACCAGGTCGATCGCGAGGCCCTTGTTCTGTTCCTGTGCCGCAGTGGCGCGCGATCGCACAACGCGGCGATCCTCGCCCAACAGCAGGGCTATACCGCCTGCTACAACATTCTGGAAGGCTTCGAAGGCGACCGCGATGCGAACGGTCAGCGTGGCCACATCGGCGGCTGGCGTCACGCCGGCTTGCCATGGATCCAAGGCTGAGGCGGGAACGCCGCGCCACATTTCAGGTCTGCAGTATTGCGCGCCGCTCCGGCGCCACTTTCTTGAGCTCAACCATGCAAGTTGCCCCCATCAGCTTTGACCGCTTCAACACCCTGCGCGACGAAGAGGCCCAGGAGCGCATTCGCGCCGCGCGCGCGCGCCTCGGCAAGAAGGCCGTGCTGCTGGTGCACCACTACCAGCGCGCCGACGTGTATCAGCACGCCGACCTGACCGGCGATTCGCTACGCCTATCGCACCTGGCCGGCCAGTCTGACGCGGACTACATCGTGTTCTGCGGTGTGCACTTCATGGCCGAAGTCGCGGACATCCTCTCCAACCCGCATCAGATCTCGATCCTCCCCGACCTCGCCGCAGGCTGTTCGATGGCCGACATGGCCAACCTGGCGAAAGTGGAGCGCTGCTGGCGCGAGCTGACCGAAGTGCTGGGCGAATCGCCCGATGCGCAGATCACGCCGGTCACCTACATCAACTCGGCGGCTGACCTGAAGGCATTCTGCGGGGATCATGGCGGCATCGTCTGCACTTCGTCGAACGCACGCACGATTCTCGACTGGAGCTTTGCGCAGCGCCCGAAGATCCTCTTCTTCCCGGATCAGCACCTTGGCCGCTGGACGGCCCACACGATGGGCATTCCGCTCGAAGAGATGGTCGTGTGGGATCCGGATCAGGAATACGGCGGCCTGACACCGGAGCAGATCCGCAACGCGAAGATGCTGCTGTGGAAGGGCCACTGCTCGGTGCACCAGATGTTCCAGCCGGCGCACATCCTGCGCTGGCGCAACAAGTACCCGGACGGCATCGTGATCTCGCACCCGGAGAGCCCGTTCGAAGTCTGCCGCCAATCGGAGCACGTCGGCTCGACCGAGTACATCATCAAGACCATCAAGGCTGCACCGTCCGGCACCCGCTGGCTGGTGGGCACCGAACTGAACCTCGTCAGCCGCCTGGCCGAGGAAGTGAAGGCCGACGGCAAGATCGTCGAATTCATGTCGCCGACGGTCTGCATGTGTTCGACGATGCAGCGCATCGACCCGCAGCACCTGGCCTGGACCCTTGAAAACCTGGCTGACGGCAACATCGTCAACCGCATCAGCGTGCCAGACCACGAAGCCAAGCTCGCCAAGCTGGCGCTCGATCGCATGCTTGCGGTGTCCTGAGAAGCCGCGACACCAAACAAAACGCCCCGGCGCGCAAGCGGCGGGGCGTTTTCATTGCAACGTGGCGTCGATCAGTTCGGCACGCCGAGCAGGTTGTTGCGCAGATTGGTGCGCACCTTCGGACCGATCCAGACCTTCATCACCACCGGATAGAACGCATCGCCCTGGATCGGCTGCGTTGCCAGATCCCCATTGATGCGGATCTCGGTGGTCTTGGGGCCCGGATTCCAGTCCAGCGTCACCACGTCACCCTTCACAAGCTTCGGGCGGCTGTTGAAGGCTGCCCCCATCGCCGCCAGTTGCAGGATGTTGTTCTCGACCTCGTCGCGCGTCGCGTTCTGCTTGATCCGGTCCAGCAGCACCGTCGCGAGATCCTTCGCCGAGATTTCCTTCAGCGCGACCAGGCGAATCCGCTTCGCGCCCTTCACCGCAAAAGCCGCTTCCGGCGTGTTCGCCTTCTGCGCCATGTACAGGCCCACCACCGTCGCCTTGGAAGAGAGAATCTGCGACGACGAAGCGCCGTTGAGCACCAGCTTCTGGCCGGCCACGGTATCGCCATCTTCAAAGCTGACGCCGTCCACATCCACCGCCGCGAAGGCCTGGCCGACAAACATCAAAAACGCCAGAGCGATGCCCCGACACAACATTTTTCCTTCAATACGCAACCGCATGGGCACCCCCGTCTAATTTTGTGTGCTGTCTTGTGTAACAATCCGCGCCGTTGTTGGGATTGAATCCATACGAATGGGTATGGAAAAGAGCCAACCCGGACGCGCGAGAGGGCGGATTCTCGCAGAAGACGCCGCCAAAAAATACTAGGCAAAAGGAAAATGATGAAACCACGTTCCAGTCACCATCTGATCGCGGCAATGTTGCTGACGATCACCGCGAGCGCCCCGGCGATCGCAACCGAACGCGGCCAGCTGCGCGCCCTGCTGGGCATGCCCGGGCAGGATCTGACTTCGCCGGCGATGCCCGGTTTCTATGTGCAGGCGAACTATCAGCACTACTACGCCGGCGAGTTCAAGGACGACGAAGGCAACACACCGGTCCAGAGCGCAAGTATTCCGGGCATCGGCAAAGTAAGCGCGGAACAGGACAGCCAGGTTCGTGCAGACGTGCTCGCGCTGCGTGCAAGCTGGATCTCGGACTACCAGCTGTGGGACGGCCGCGTTGGCGTATCTGCCACGGTGCCGCTGATCAAGACATCGCTGACCACCAACCTCAACCGCACGACGCCGCTGCCTGCCCCGATCGGTGCCTTGGTTGATGCGCAGATCGCGAAGCTCGCCGCCGCCAACACCGGCGAAGAGTCCGGCATTGGCGACACGGAGATCGCTCCCTTCGTCGATTGGCAAACCGACACCTACCGCATCCTTTTCGCACCGGCCTTTGTCGCGCCGACGGGCAGCTACGACAAGGATCGCGCCGTGAACCCGGGCGCCGGCAACTTCTGGACTTTCCGCCCCGCACTGACGCTGGCTTACGTGACCGAGAACGGCTGGGAGTTCGGTGCGCGCACCACCTACTCGTTCAACACCAAGAACGACGACACCAAGTACACCTCCGGCCAGTACCTGCACTCGGACGGCGCCGCGATGTACCAGATCCGCGATGGCCTGCGCATCGGCGCAGCGGGCTACATGATCGTGCAGACCACCAAGGACAAGTCGGACATTGCCGGCGCAGTGGCCGACAACGGCAACAAGGCGCGCGTGTTCGCACTGGGCCCGCAGGTGGGCTGGCAGACCGAAGATTCTTCGCTCGGCCTTGAGTTCAAGGTGCTGCAAGAATTCGGCGCACGCAACCGCCCCGAGGGCACGATCGGCTGGCTGCGCCTGATCTACCGCGTTAACTGATCGGCGCTCGCGCTTGTACCAAAAAGGCCCCGTCATGCGGGGCCTTTTTCATTCCGGACCAGCCGCCCTCATCGCCCCCGCGGGATCGACCTCGTTTCGCCAGCGCCGCACCCGATGCAGCGCCACACGCGCCTGCCAAGAAGATCACGCCGCCGCTCACGCCGCCATGACATGTAGATTTGCCAATGTCATCATCCGGCATCCCCGTTTGAGTCCGCAACGCCATGTCGGTCGCGTCCCTGCTGTCCGCAATGCTCCCCGCCTCGCTGTTCTCCTCCGAGTCACGCCTGTTCGGTTTTAGCCTCGAAGGTGACGAAACGCCCTGGCTGGTGGAGCGTTTCCGCGCACACGAAGCGCTATCAGACCTCCCGACCTGGCAGATCGACCTGCTGAGCACCGATGCCAGCGTCGACACCGGCGCGATCTATGGCAAACAGGCAGCGCTGCGCATCACGCTGGCCGATGGCAGCCGCATCCAGCGGAGCGGCTATGTCAGCAACGCTGTGCTGCTGGCAGCGGATGGTGGCCTTGCGCGCTATCGCCTCACACTAGTGCCATGGCTATGGTTTGCCAACGACACCGCCAACAGCCGCGTTTTCCTTGAGCAGCCGCTCACCGCAATTATCGAAAGCGTCCTGGCGCCGTACGCCAACCTGGCGCAATGGCGCCTGGCTGACGAAGTCACCGCATTCCTGGCCGAGTTGCCGCCACGTTCGCTGTGCGTGCAGTACCGGGAAACCGACTATGCCTTTCTCTCCCGCCTGCTTGCCGAGGAAGGGCTTGGCTTCTGTTTTCGCGAGCTAGCCGAAGATGGCGCACCGGCCGACTCCGTATCGCAACAGGCCTTGCATGAGTGGCTGATCTTCGCTGACGCCGCGGCGCTGCCGCAGGATCGCTGCGCAGCATCGGCCGCGGGTGGCGCGGGCCTGCGCTTTCATCGCGCAGCCGCCCCCGAAGAGCAGGACAGCATCCTCGCCTTCGGCGCACAGCGGCGCTTCACCGCGTCAGTCACCACACTGCTGTCGACCGATTACAAGGCGGACACCAGCATCAGCGCATCGCTGCCAGCCGCGCGCCCCGTCGGCGGGCCAAACGCCCCCGCGCTGGAGGACTACGACTTCGCCGGCGCCTATGCGTTCGCCAACTCCAGCCTGGCTGAACGCTATGCCCGACTCGCTCGAGAGGCCATCGAGGCGCGCCAGGAAACTTGGCTGGGCCACGCAACGGTGCGCACGCTGCGCCCAGGTACGTGGTTCGACCTGAAGACCAGCCTCATCGACGATCTTGCGACCTTGTTGCCTTCGGCAGCGGGTGGCAGCCAGGAGCGCCGCTTCCTCGTCTGCTCGGTTGAGGCCGCCGGCAAGAACAACCTGCCGGTGGGGCTGTCGGAAGCGGCCGGCCGCTTGCGCAACACCAACGATGCCGCCATCGCGCTCTCGCCCGCCCTGCTCGCCGCGAGCGAAGAACACGGTTTCGCTTGTCACTTCAGCGCACAGCGTGCGCTGATCCCGTGGCGCCCCCAACTCACGGACGACACCGGTGCCCGCCTGAACCCGCGCCCCACCGCATCCGGCCTCCAGCACGCCGTGGTCGTCGGCGCCAATGGCGAAGAGGTCGCCTCCGGTACACAGGAAGTACATACCGATTCGCTGGGCCGCATCCGGGTGCGCTTTCTGTGGCAGCAGCCGGATGACCCCGCATCCTGCTGGGTACGCGTGGTGACCCGCCATGCCGGATCGAATGCCGGCACCCGCTTTATCCCGCGCATCGGTCAGGAAGTTCTGATCAGCTTCATGAACGGCGACATCGATCGGCCAGTGTGCGTCGGTGCAGCCTTCAACGGCCGCGGCGAGAATGGGGTCGCACCCTCCCCCGGCGGCCGTGCCAGTGCGCCCGATCCCGATGTCTTCACGTTGGCCAACGATCGCGCCGCGAGCGCACAAGGCAACCTCACCGGCGGTCATGCGCCGCTGTGGCATGCCGCAGGGGCGGGGGACGCGAACCACCGCAACGCGGGTGCGTTCTCCGGCATCCGCAGTCGTGCCTGGGGGGGTGGCGGCTGGAGCGAGCTGGTGTTCGACGACTCCGACAACCAACTGCGCACCCAAGTCAGCACTACGCAGCAGGCAACGAGCCTCGCACTGGGTCACCTGATCCACACCAGCGACAACTACCGCGGCAGCTTCCGCGGCAAGGGTTTCGAGCTGCGCACCGACGCGTTCGGCGCAATCAACGGCGGGCGCGGCGTCCTGCTCTCCAGCTACGCGCAGCGCAGCGGGGATGTCGCGGGCGACAACGCCGCCGGGGTTGCGCTCGCGCGTCAGGCACAAAAGCTCGCCGAAGCGATGAATGGTGCTGCGAAGACGCACCAGACCGTGCCCTACGCGAGCCATGTGGGCGGCACCAAAGCCAACGCCTGCGCGCTGACACCGCAAAAACCCCTCGCAGCCGCACTCACCGAAGCGCTCTCCGGTTGCGTAGCAGCCGAAGACCTCGGTGCCGCCTACATGGATGCCGCGCTGCCGATCAAGAAACAAGGCGTGCCGCACAGCGCGGCAGCACTGCTCGCCGTCTCCGCCAAAGCTGGCATCGCCCTCACCGCCGCCGACAGCATCACGCTCGCCGCCAACGAAACGGCGCTCTTCGCCACCGGTGCGAATCAGGAATGGGTCACGCAAGGCAACACGCGGCTGCACACCGGCCAGACGCTCGGCATCCTCGCTGGTGCCGAGAAGGCTGGAGACGGCGGCATGGGACTGTCGATGATCGCAGGCGCCGGCCCGCTGCGCCTCGAAGCCCACAGCGACATCCTGCAGATCGCAGCCAAGGACGACCTGAAGATCCTCTCCGCCAACGCCTCAGCCGACTTCGCCGCCGCCAAGAAGATTCACCTCGCCACGGCAGGCGGCGCAGCCATCACCATCGAAGGCGGCAACATCACGGTGCAGTGTCCGGGCACGCTCACGGTGCATGCGAGTCAGAAGAGCTTTGCGGCCGGCGGACACGTCGTAGCAGACCTACCTCACATGCCCGCGATTGATATGCCGGCAAGCACCCTCGAATTCCGCCATATCACCGAATGGGGCGAAGGCATCGTTGGACGCAAATTCAAGGCACTCCTTAGTAACGGCGAAGTAAGGACCGGTGTACTCGACGAACAGGGCTTTGCCCGAATCGATGGAGTTCCGGTTGGCACGACTGCCAAGATCGAATACCTGCGCGAAACCCGCGATGCAAAGTCGCTCGTTAGCTCGGCTGTTGATGACGATCTCCACGAACTGCTGAGATGGACAGCCGCTTCAGCGCCAAATTCCGGAGAGAAAGCATGAGCGACAGCGCTCAGAAGGCGGCAGAAATCGTCGACGACGCCTGGCAAAGTGTCGTCGGCGGGATGGATTGGCTGAAGTCCGTACTGATCGGCGAATTCGCCGACAACCGCCCGCTTTCGGCGGTGGTCGCGGACATGCTGGTCAGCTTCGTTCCTGGCGTGGTGATTGTCACCAGTGCACGGGACGCAATTGCCGTAACGCTACGCTTGGCCCAACACCCGGAGAAGCGTGAAGAACTGATGGAGTGGGTGTTGCTTTGCGCTTGCCTCATCACGATTGCCCTCCCCCTAGCAATGGCCGCAGGCGGGGCGGTGGCAGCCGGAGTAGGCGCTGTTGTCGGAGGCATTGCGGGCTCCGAGCTTGGCGCAGCGCTTCGCGCCGTCATGCTCATGCTAGTCAAGCAGGCACAAAAGCTTGTCGATCTCGTGCGGTTCCTTCAGAAGTTCATCAAAGGTGACATTCTCAAATTCCTGCGTGCGGTGAAGTTCGCAAAGTACGAAAAACCCTTGCTCGACGCACTCGGCAAAATCACCGGAAAGTTGATCGAACTGGTCAGATCCCTTCGGCTACACCTGGAGAGCCTTCGCTACTTCGAGTCGGTAAAACAGGCGATTGCGAAACTCGCAGATTGGGAGAGGAAGTTCTACGCCGTTCAGCAAGATGCTCTCAAGCAAATTCCGAAGGCGCTGGTTGAGCTCGATGCCCGGCTAGCTAAAGTGCTGGCGCAAACAGCTCCAAGAGAAATCCATACCGCCTCGTCGGGCGTAAAGGTTGAACGTACGGCCGCCGCGCTGCCCCCAAAACAAGAGGTGGCTGATGCCATCGGGCAGAGCGTTCGAAAATTGGAGCAAACTCCCGCAGCCCCAAAGCCGGCCGCTCCAGCAAGCAATCCCCCTAAGCCAGTATCACCATCTGGATCCGGCAAGACACCGAAGAAAACGCCCGTCCCACCGAACGACAAGCCTCCTCTGAAGGACAAACCGGACAGCGTCAAGACTGCCGAAGAGGGAAAAAATACGAAGAGACAAGAAACCATTGACCCCCTAGTGCAGGCGGAGCGCGAACACGTTAGCGCGCTCTCACGAGCCGGCAAAATCGAAGAGGCGCGGCAGTACCTTAAGGAGCGCGTGCTAGATAATCCGGCGATCGCGGCAAAGGACAAACCACAGGCGCTTATTGACAGACTTGACGTTTCTTCCGCAAAGGACAAGGCCGTTTTCTGGTCTGGAGACTTACCAGCCGCAAAATCATTCGCTGAGGAAATCGGTGGCGTCACGCTCGAAAGCACTACTGGCGGTAAAGTGGTTGACGGTTGGGATGAGCTAGGCACTGCATTTCCGGGGTGGGAAGGAAGCCCACCACCAAACGGCCACGACTTCTGGAGCGGCCTATCTAGGAAGTACGCGGAAGGCACATCCGGAACCGTTAACGTCGTTCAATCCGCAGAAAAGGCCGCACAGGGCGGCGGCGGAATTTGGAAAGGTACAGAAGGTCCGGTTCTCTCTACACTGCAAGACAAAGGCGTCGTTGACGACATCATCTTCCATGTAGTTGGTAAATAAACCTGCCATGTCTATTGCATTTGATCGATTCTTAAAAGAGTACAGCGCAACCGGCCACGAGAAGCTGGATGGTTATACGCTGTCGAATCTCGACGGCTTGACCGCAGTTGAACGCGAGCAAGCCATCTCGTTACTGAAATCCGAAGCGCCCCAATTCGTAGGCGCTTACGAACCATTGGCTCGTCTTTCGCCAGCAGCAGCTCTCGAAGTGTTGTTATTGATTGAGCACGACCAACCAAGAAGTGAATTCCGCGCTGCATACGCTCTCTATTACTGGCTTTGGAAGCTCACCGGCCAAGAGGACTATGAGAAGAAGTTCGTTGAATCCAGACGATCCGTGCCGAACTCAAGCTTGCCTGCGTACTTCGCATATGCAGCTCAAATGGCCGAGTCGCGGCACATCGAAATGATGCTCGAGGGTGCCGTACTCTCAGAGACAGATGAAACAGCAGTAGGCTCCGCCGCGCGGACGCTTCTTAACAAACATGGCTTCAGCCGCGAGAATCCTGCAACCAAGGCAGAGTATTTGGCACTTTGGCGCACGCTTACCGAAGGAGCGCCAGCACAGAAGATCGCCATTTTGAATCGCCTGACATCGGGGTCATAACTCCGATCAGACGCCCGGGATGCTCCACCAGAGAGGGCGCCAGCTCTTTCGAATGCCATTCGGTCCTCTGTTCTGGCGAGAAGCAGACTACAAAGACGTGAACCACTCCTGGGCGCCGGCGTCGGATACAGCCAGCAGCAAGGCCCCCGCGGCAGCCCCGCGAGGCGTGCAGGGATTCATTGTTGCCTTGCCGACCGAGTGGACGCGCGGCGAGGATAATCTGTTCTCCAACACCCACATTGCAACCAACGCGCGCAACGAAGCCGCGCGCCCTGACGCCGCAATTGCACTGCGCGAAAGCACTTCGCCGAAGGAAACCGCCGCATGACCTTCCTCCTTCGAGGCCGCACGGCGCAGGCCGCACTGACCCTCATGCTCTGCGCCTGCCAGCCTAGCGGTGCGCAGTCGCCGCGGCCCGCCCCGGCCCCCACCGAACAAGACCTTGCGGCGGCCTATCACCCAGGCTACAGCGTAGCACCGGGCGTGCGCTCGGAATGCTTAGGGCGCTTGGTGTTCGAAGTGCCTGCACAGCCCAAATTCGAATGGGGCCTGCCTAAGCGCGTGCGCACCAACGAAGAAATCTTGGGCTTCTCTCGCATCCTGCGCGGGGAAGACGTCATCCGGGTGGCGAACGTCAATGTGGTGGTGGCAGCAGAAGCATCTCGCAAGACGATCTTGGAAATGCAGGAATCAGTGGATGACGACAAGCACATTGCGTTACATCGCATTGACGAGAATATTCGGATAGAAAGGCTTTCCGCCAAAGACTTCACAGAGCAGTTAGAAGCACCCGAGACCAAGGCAGATGCAGTGAGAACGGCTGACTACAAGAAGGCGATGCAAGACGCGCTGAATAATGCGGAGGCATTGGCTGCCAGCAAGCGGGAATTCGACCACGACTGGCACCCCACCGACTGGGGTCTGCCCAACAGCACCGGCTACATTGCCGGCCCCACGCTCTACGCCTTCGTCCTGCGCGGGGGCTATGCCTTCCAGTTCATGTCCACGGGAGGAGAGGGCGAAGCGCCGTTTGATCAGCGCGTGGTGGCTTTCAAGGATCTGCTGTCGCGCTTCGAATACCGACCGCTCTACCAAGTGCCCAACAAGCCGGGGCTGTGCATTCCGCACGGCTTCATCCGCGACGATGGTCAGGGGCATTTTCAGGCTGAGGTGTCGTACCGCTTTACCGACAGCCCGGGGGTGATCTACACCCTTGCCACCGCGGTGGAGGGCGAGCGCAACTTCAACCCAACCGAGCCCTTGCTCGAAGCAACCGCGCGTTCAACGGTCGCAGGGCTGCTCGGCAACGGCTATGGCCGCAAGATCCAGGCCATTGGCCCCAAGGGCACGAACGTCGGGGCGCGGCCGGCGGTGCTGGGCGGCATCTACACCCTTGAGGGTACGCCCGGCTACAGCCTCTACGTCGGTGCGCGGGGCTGGGACCACTCGCGGGTGCTGCCCTTCGTGTCGCTCAACATGCGCAGCTTCGACCGCGAGACCGCTCCCGACGATCTCAAGGTCAATCCCCCCGCGTTCGAGCAGAGCATGAAGCGATTTGAGTTGACGCTGAGCTCACTGCGGACGCGTAAGGCCCAATAGCCCTCACTCTGGCCTCGCAGGACTGGTGAGAGCGCCCGTCCACTGGATTACCCCGGAGCGCTCGCAAGTTCCGCGGCCCACAAACCTCGCTGGTGCGGCACACCGCAACAACCGGGCGAGAGCCGGAGCCGATGTAGCCGCCACATTCACGGCAATCAAGACTGGAACGCCCGCAAAGTCATTGCTGCGGCCGCCCGCGCTTCGCTCGCGGCGATCGTCGGCCGAACCATGCCCCCACACTCTGTGCGCCATCGCGACTTTGCGGCACACTGAGGCGACTCCCTTTATCGCTCGCCGCAATGACGCGCCTCCGGATCTGCTCGTACAACATCCACAAGGGTTTCTCGCAGTTCAACCGCCGCATGGTGATTCATGACCTGCGCGAGCGGCTGCGGGGGTTGAATTCGGATGTGGTGTTCTTGCAGGAGGTGCAGGGGCTGCATCTGGGGCATCAGGCGCAGCACGACGACTGGCCCGCGATGCCGCAGCACGAGTTCCTCGCGCAGGGCAACTGGCAGCAAACGGCGTATGGCGGAAACGCGGTGTATCGGCAGGGGCATCACGGCAATGCGCTGATTTCGAAGCTACCGATCTTGACCGCGGATAACCAGGATGTGTCGCTGACCCGCTTCGAGCGACGCGGCCTGCTGCATTGTGTGCTGGGCATGGACAACGGTGTGCCGCTGCACGCGATCTGTGTGCATGTGTCGCTGACCGATGCGCAACGTCGGCGCCAGCTCTCTAGCCTGATCGAGCGGGTGCATGAGGAGATTCCGCCGGATGCGCCGGTGATCATTGCCGGTGACTTCAACGATTGGCACAGCAAGGCGAACGAGTGGCTCGCGCGCCAGCTCGGTATGCAGGAGGTGTTTACCGAACTCACGGGGCGGCCGGCGCGCAGCTTCCCGAGCAAGCTACCTTTGCTCACGCTCGATCGGATCTACGTACGCCACCTGCGCCCGACCCAGGCCGAAGTGTTGCGCGGCCATGGCTGGGCGAACGTATCGGACCATGCGCCGCTCACCGCGGAGCTGGTCTACACCGGCTGACATGCCTGCGCCGCTGCTCCCCGGTAACGCCCTGACGCTGCTCGAATGCGGTGCGGAGTACTTCCCCGCGCTGATCGCTGCAATCGACGCCGCGCGCATCGAGGTGCACCTGGAGACCTACATTTACGCCAGCGATGCGACGGGTGAGGCGGTCACCGCGGCGCTCAGCCGGGCGGCAGCGCGCGGCTGCGCGGTACGGGTGCTGGTGGATGGCTTCGGAGGCCGCGATTTTGTCGATCACACTGCGCCACGGCTCCGAGAGGCCGGCGTCGAAGTGCTGATCTACCGGCAGGAACTACGCGCCCTGCGCTTTCGCCGCCACCGCCTGCGGCGGTTGCACCGCAAGCTGGCAGTCATCGACGCACGGGTTGCCTTCGTTGGCGGCATCAACATCATCGACGACATGGATACGCCCGGCCAGACACCACCGCGCTTCGACTATGCGGTGAAGGTGGAAGGCCCGCTGCTGGGCCCGATCCACACCTCGGTGCACCGAGTGTGGTGGCTGGTGAGTTGGGCCGGTTTGCGCGAGCGCCCAGCCTGGCAAAGCGAACTGGCGGCCTCCCCCTTGCCGGTTGGCGCGGTACGCGCCGCCTTCGTAGTGCGCAACAACCTGCGCAACCGGCGCGACATCGAGAACGCCTACCTCGATGCGATCGCTCAGGCGCGGCGCGAGATCGTGATTGCGAACGCCTACTTCTTGCCCGGCCGGCGCTTCCGCCAGGCCCTGATCGAAGCTGCGCGGCGCGGTTGCAACGTGGTGCTGCTGTTGCAAGGTCGCGTGGAGTACGTGTTGTTGCACTACGCCACGCGGGCCCTCTATCCGCACCTGCTGGCCGGCGGCGTGCGCATCTTCGAATACCGCAAGAGCTTCCTTCACGCAAAGGTGGCGGTATGCGACGGGCACTGGGCGACGGTGGGTTCATCCAACATCGACCCCTTCAGCCTGATGCTCGCGCGCGAGGCGAATGTAGTGGTCCGTGACGTCGGCTTCGCCGGCGAACTACGCGCAAGCCTCGACCAAGCAATGCAGGACGGCGCGATCGAACTGCTACTGGCCGAACACCAGCGGGCGCCATGGTATCGGCGCTTCGCGAGCTGGAGCGCCTACATGGTGGTGCGCGCCATGATGGGCATCGTTGGGGTACGCGCGGCGGACCGCGGCCCACCGGCCTGACGCGAACGCCTGCGCCCAACGAGGGCCGCCGTTCGCGCCCGCCTCACGCGTTTTGCGCCGCGCTGGCGTCGATTCATCCTTGCGCACTGGCCGATCCGCGCGGCCGCAGGGCATCATCTCGGCATGAAACCTTGCACTCGCACCCCGGTACCGCCGCGCCACTATCTGCAGGAACTGCCGTTGTTGCTTGTCTTCAACACGGTGTTCGCGGCGCTGTGGACCACCGTATCCGGCAGCGGATTTGGCGAAGCACTGGTCTATAGCCAGTGCATTGGCGGGCTGTGCTACCTGTCATCGATCCCGATCCGCTACATCCGCTACCCCGCACTCAAGTTCGCCTGGGGCATCGCGGGCGGCGCACTCGGGGTGGTCGGCGGCATGATGCTCGCCACCGCGCTGCGCGGGCATCCGGCCACCGCCGCGCTGACCCAGTCGCCCTATGCGTGGCGGCTCACCTTTGGTTTCTCGGCCGTCGCATTTGCGCTCTGCTTCGCCTTCTTCTGGTGGCGAGAGGTGGCCGAGCGCCGATCCGCCGAACTCGCCGCCCGCGCGGCGCAGGCCGATGCCGCGCGCACCGAAGCCGAGCGTGCCGCCGCCAGCGCACAATTGGCCGCGCTGCAGGCGCAGATCGAACCGCACTTCCTGTTCAACACCCTGGCCAACCTGCGCAGCCTGATCGGGCGCGACCCCGAGCTCGCTCGCACCCTGCTCGATCGCCTGATCGAGTGGCTGCGCGCCACGCTGCAGGCATCGCGCACGCCGCACACCACGCTCGCGGCGGAGTTCGAATTGCTGAGCGCCTACCTCGACATCCAACGTATCCGTATGGGCGGCCGGCTCACCGTCGAGACGCGCGTGGCGCCCGCCTTGCGCGAACTGCAATTGCCACCACTGTTGCTGCAGCCGCTGGTGGAAAACGCCATCGCCCACGGTATCGAACAGAAGGCCGGGCCTGCCCACATTGCGTTGCTGGCCGAGTTGCGCGACGGGCGCGTGCGGCTCGCAGTGACCGACAACGGCGTCGGGCTCGGCGCTTCGAACACGCAAGGCACCGGACTCGGTCTGGAAAATGTGCAGGCGCGGCTGGCTTCGTGTTTTGGCGACGATGCGCGCCTGTCGGTTGAGAGCGCGCCGGGAGGCGGCGTGTGCGCAAGCATTGAGATCCCCGCCGATCGTGCTGGAGTACACGCATGAACTCGACCATTCGCGCTGTCGTCGCCGACGACGAACCCTTGCTACGCGCCGACCTTGTCGATGCCTTGCGGCAACTATGGCCCGCACTGCAGATCGTCGCCGAAGCGGACGATGGTGACGCAGCGCTGGCGGCCTGCCGCGCACAGCGCCCGGACATCGCGTTTCTCGATATCCGCATGCCGGGTCAATCGGGCATGTCGGTCGCGGAGACCCTGCTGAACGAAGGCGTTGCGCCTTTGCTGGTATTCGTTACCGCGTACGACAGTTTCGCGGTAGAGGCCTTCGAGCGCGAAGCGGTGGACTACCTGCTGAAGCCCTTCACCACGCAACGGCTGGAGCACTGCATTACCAAACTGCGCAAGCGCCTTGAACAACCGACCACAGCACCCGATCTCGCAAGCCTGATCGCGGCGCTGCAACGCGGCGTAAGCCCGGCCCCCGCGGCCCGGCTCAACTGGGTGCGCGCCGCAGTGGGCGACACGGTGAAAATGCTCGCCGTGAAAGACGTGATCTACTTCGCTGCCACCGACAAGTACGTCGCGGTGTTCACGCAGGAAGGCGAATCGCTGATCCGCACGCCGCTCAAGGAACTGCTGGATCAACTCGATCCGGCCGACTTCCAGCAGATCCACCGCGGACTCATCGTGAACCTGCGCCATGTACAAAGCGCGCGGCCAGACGGCAATGGCCGGGTACTACTCAAGCTCGCCGGCCGGCCGGAGACCCTGACGGTATCGCGCAGCTACGCCCACCTGTTCCGGCAGATGTAGCCGCGCGGCGCTCAGAGGTTTTCTTCCTTCTGCGTATAGTCGTGGCGGCTGTCGCGGGTGTTCTTCTGCACCGCCACCGCCGCAAACAGGCTCAGCGCAAAGGCCATCGCGTAGAAGCCCTTCTCGCTCGGCGCCAGCGTGGCATTCCACAGGCCCACGCAGAGCAGCAGGATCGAGACCGCCACCGAGACCCACGCCAGGCCGAAGTAGATGCCGGTAACCGGGATGCCTTCGAGCTTGTCGCGCACGCTCTTCTGCAGCGACACGGCGGCAAACAGGCCGTAGAGAATGAGCGTGAAGTAATAGCCCTTCTCGTTGAGCTGCATCTGCGCATTCCACAGGCCAGCGCAATAGGCGCCGACGCCAAGGAACAACGCGATCCACGATGCGCCGACGAATGCGGCAGAAGGCTTATGAAATTCGCTGGCCATGTTTCCTCTGAAGTCTGATTGATTCGGGCGTTTCCGGCCCGTGGGCATTGTCAGCTAGCGGCGCCCGCGGCGCGAGCCAGATTTGCGGCCGACGGCGGAAGATTCCGCGCCGCACGCACTGCCGGCAAGTGCGCCCGGCGCCGGTATCAAAACCTGCGCCGGGCAGGGTCACTTCGGTGCGCCCTCCGTCAGCGCTGTGACGCCATCAGGGCAGTAGCGCCACGTCGATTGCCTCGTCGACGCTGCGCTCGCCCAGGCGCAGTGTGATACCGCCCTCGCTGACAAACCAGCCCACCGACGCGCCCGCGGCATCCATCTGCGGCACCTCCGCCCCGCCAACGCGCACTTCGCGCACGCTGTTGCCACCGAGCAGGAACTCCAGCGCCAGCTTGCGCTTGGCCGTGGCACCGCTCCGGTTATCGGGGCGCAGCGTGAAGCGCACTTCGCCGGCCGCATTGCGCTGCGTCGTCATGGTGGTGCGCGCAGACTGGCCCGCCTCGTAGCCGCGGGTAACACCATCGTCCTCAACCAGCGTGAAGTGACTCTCAGTCGCCGCCGGCACGATGCGCACCAGCATGTCGTCGAACCAGTGCATCGCACGATCACGCGGATCGCCCAGATGGCCCGGCGCATCGCGCAGCATCGGCACGATCGCCCCTTCGCGCAGGAAGATCGGCGCACGCAACTGATCGGCGACGAGCAGACTCTCCTGGCTGAAAGCCCCTTGCGACGCAACACGCCGCGCGGGTGCATAGAAGTCGGTCCAAGCGCCCGCGGGCAGGTACACCCCCATCGTTGCGTCGGTGCCGCTGGGCGTGCCGAACAGCACCCAGGGCCCGATCATCTTGGTGGTGACAACGCTGCGCGCCTGCTTGTCCTGCTGGAAGTAGTACGCGAGCGGCGGGAACATTGCATCACCCTGATCGTGGGCCGCGTGCGCCAGGCTGTAGAGGTAGGGCACCAGCCGGTAACGCAGCTTCAACGCCGCGAGGTTGCTGGCAGCGTCGCCGATGCGGTCCGGCGCGGTCTCGGTGCAGTTGCAGAGGTTCTGCACATGCGGCCGCAGCGGCACGTCGAGCAGCGCACTGGTGGCGAACCAGCGCGTGTAGAGCTTCGAGAGCGGCGCGCCGCTCATGCCGGCGCGATCGAAACCGCCAACGTCGGAGCCGTAGTAGTCGAAGCCCGAGAGGCTCATGTTGGCCTGCGCCGTCATCTGTGCGCCAAGTGCAGCGAACGAAGACTGCACATCGCCCGACCAGGTCGCCACACCGAAACGTTGGCTGCCGGCCGCTCCGGAGCGGCTGAGAATCCACGGCCGGCGCTGCGGATGGGTGCGTGCCGTGTCGCTCGCAATGCTGCGGCTCCAGAAGAAATTGAGCAGGTTATGCACATCGGCATGGCGTGTCGGGTGCGCGCCATACCAGTCGATGCCGAAGTACTGCGACGATGGGCTGAACATCTCCGGCTCGCCCAGATCGGTCCAGTGGCCCAGCACGCCATCGTTGATCAGCGCGACACGCTTGGCGTCGTGCCACCAACTGCCGGCCCCCGGATTGGACCAGTCGATCATGCCGCCGATGCCCCACCATGGATTGCTGGAATAGACCGTGGCGTCCTTGCAGGGGGGCGCGCAATCCATCGCGAGATAGCGTTGATCCGCCAGCGCCCGGAATTCGGGCAGCGCCCCGCCGATATAGCTCTCCTCGATCAACATCGTGCCGACGCCATTCGCCGCATAGGCGGCAAGTTTCGCAGCGGGATCCGGGAACTTGCCTGTCGCCCAGCTGAGCTTGCCCATTGAGGTGCTTTGCGAGCCACTGTTGATACCGCCAAACCACTGTAGGTCCAGCACGGCGCCATCGACCGGAAAACCCTTGCCGTGCAGCGTTGCGAGCTTGTCGTCCAGCTCCGCCCAGTTGTCGTAGCCGTACTCCGATATCCAGAGGCCGAAGGCCTTCAATGGCGGCACCGGCGGTGTGCCGGTAAGGGACAAGTAGTCGCGTCGCAAATCGGGCAGATCAGCGCCCGTAAACAGAAAGAGCCCGAGTGATGGCGACGGACTATCGACGGTCCAGGTCGCTGCGCGGAAATCAAAGCTCAGCGGGTAGGCCGAGTCGACGAACAAGCCCCAGTTCCGTTGCCCCTCGCCCAGCACATAGGCCACCGGCACCTGCATATCGCCCGAGGCCGAGATGTCGGAATAGGTCATCGCGTTGCCGTACTTGCTCGCCGGCACCCGTTGCGCGCCCAGCCACGATGGCGACTTGCTGCCGCTGACAAGCCGCTCGCCGAGGCCCAGCACTTCCGTCGCCCCCTCGCCAGAGAGCGCCAAGCGAAGCCGATCCGCCTGCCAGTCCTGCACGCAAAGGCGCGTCAGCACGCGCGCCTCTGGCTGGCGGGCGGAGATCCGCCAGCAGCCCTGATCGAGTTCAACCAACAGGGCGTCGGTCACCAGGCGCTTGGCGTCCGGGTCCCAGGTATAGCTGGCCGGCCCGCTGAAATTGCGCGGCACCACCATCGGAGACATGAAGGGCGTGCCCGGCTCAATCTGTGCGCTGTAGGCAACATGCAGCATGTCGTCCCGCACCAGCGTCAGCATCACCTGATGGCCGCCCTGGCTCAGACGAAGCTGAGGCGTCGCCGACGGGAAGTAGCTCGCTTCCGCTGGCGGCGGCGTCGGCGCAGCAGCGCTTGCCCCGCCCCCACCGCAGCCTGCAAGCAATACGCAGCACGCGCCGGTTAACGCCGCCCAGCGGCGCGCTTGAATGGTCTTACCGTACATCAGCACTAGCCCTCACTTCGATCAGTTACAGCTTTCGGTCGCGCCGTCGCGCACCAGATCCGCCAACATCAGCATCGGCGTGACAAAACACTTCACCGTGCCGGCGCTGTCCCGCTTCGCGCGCATCATCCACTCCGCCATGAAGCGGTCATCGCCGATCGGCAGAAAGCTCATTGGCAGACGACCGTCGGAAAAGCCAAGCATCAGTCGGTCACCGGCCATGCTCATCGTCACCGTCAGGTTGTTCGCAGCACGATAGGTGCCCACGTAGTCCGCCGCATTGATCGGCGTCGTCTCCTCGCTGGCGTCCGGGCGCGATTGCGCGATCATCCAGCCAATCGGCTCCGCTTGCAGCGCTTCCCACTGCGTTTCGCCGTGCCCCTTGTTGGTCTCGTGATAGTCGGGCGTGCCGCCCGCTGCGCGCAGGATCGCGACCGGATTGCGCGCCCAGGCGATCGGCACGTTCGCGTCAGGAACACCTGCATAAACGCGCATTGGCGTTGCAACGATGCGTGCAAAGCTGCCGCCCCAGTCCGCTTCGGTCGTGATCGGCAAGTGACGATCGTAGGAGTCCGTATCGTTCGACAGCCCCCCCACCACGGGCATCACTGCCGCAAAGCGCTTGGGGTAAGCGAGCACCATGCTCCATGAACCGAAACCGCCCAGACTGCCGCCGGTGATACTGACGCGGGTCTTGTCCACCGCGAAGCGCTGCTCCACGTCGCGGATCACCCTGTCGATGAAGGCCGGATCGTGCCAATCCACCTTGTGCCCGTGGGTGTTCACATCCTGCTGGGGTTGCACGACGATCGCGGGCAAACCTTTGTGGTTGTCCTTCATGTAACCCATGATGCCCTGCTGACTCAGGCTGCTGAGCACGAGGCCAGAAAACGGCTGCGAGCCGTGCAGATAGATGATCAGCGGCCATTTCGCCGAGGCGTCATCGCCATAGCCCTTGGGCAGATAGAGCAGGTAGTTCGATGCGCCGTCGACCGGGGTGGCCAGCTTCTCCTGCGTCACGGTGATCGTATCGCCCGCAATCGGCGGGGTAACGGTTCCGGTGCCATCTCCGCCGCCACCACATGCAGCGAGCAACAACAGCGCCAGCAGGCTGGCCGAACGCAACACTCTCAAACGCATGGTTTCTCCTGTTCGCAAATGGCGGTGCCGGGCCGGCCGTTCACGCGGCGCGTGTGAGGCACCGCGGCGGGGCGAGATCCGGACGTAATCCGAGTCGCCTTCGGTGCTTTGATCCGGAGGCGAGGTTCATTTGCGCAGGCGTTTGAGGCCACGCCGACTGGCGACGCGGGCGCGGCGGACGAGCTACCACGCACAGGACCCGCAGCACATCGAGGCACCGCGTAGCCTGTCTGGCCCGTAGTCTAGTCTCAGGGCGACGGCGCTGTCGGCAGCGATGACGAACGAATCGCGGACTTTTGACACGGCGCAGACCCGCGCCCGCCACTTTCACCTGCGGCCCACCCCCGCTACCCTTGCGAACTTACCCACCGCATTGCCGGGTGAACGGCAGATCAGGGGCGCCATGCGTATCGCGTTTGTGTCAGACATCCACGGCAACCTGCCCGCGTTGGAAGCGGTCGTCGCCGACATCCATCGGCGCGGCGCAGACATGACCGTGAATCTTGGGGACAGCCTGTCCGGCCCCTTGCTGCCGCGCGAAACCGCGCACTATCTGATCGCCGCCGGCTGGCCCACGCTCGCCGGCAACCACGAGCGCCAATTGCTGACCGAGGCGCCGGCGCACCAAGGCGCGTCCGACGCCCACGCATACGCCCGACTCGGCGACACCGAGTTCGCGTGGATGCGCAGCCAGCCCGGCAGCCTGCAACTGCAGCCAGAGGTGTTCGTCTGCCACGGCACACCAGCGAGCAACCTGGAATACTTCTTCGAGACGCTCACGCCCGCTGGCGCGCGCATCGCCACCGCCGAAGAGATCCACGCACGACTTGGCGCGCAGCGCTCACCCCTGGTCGCCTGCGGGCATTCGCACATGCCGCGCATTCTCCGGATCGGCCGGCAGTGGCTGCTCAACCCTGGCAGCGTCGGGTTGCAGGCGTTTCGCGGCGAATACCCACACCCCCACAAGATCGAGACCGGCTCGCCCGATGCCCGCTATGCCATTGCCACACTACGGGACGGCGCATGGCATCTGTCGCTGCACGCCGTGCCCTACGACTTTGAACCGATGGCGCGGCTCGCCGAAGCCAATGGCCGGCCCGAATGGGCGTACGCGCTACGCACCGGCTACGTCAGCTGACTGAACGGCCGCCGAAAAGAGCCACCGCCACATGACACCAACACACATCACGCACTACCACCTCGCGGATCGCCGCCCCTTCCTGAACCTGTCGGACCTGGCGGACGATGCGCTGCAGCAGGTATTGGATGAACTCAACGCGCGACGCAGCGCCGATGCGGGCTACCAGCGCTTCTTCGGACGGCGGTACATGCAGCTACGTCGGCTCACCGAGGCGCGGATGCGCGAGTTGTTTGTCGCCGCCGGCGGGCGCCCCGAACGGCAGTCACCGCACTACTTCGTGCTCGGATCCAGCGAGTGGTTTCGCAGACTCGCGGCAGATACCCGCGCCATCACGCTCGCGCTCAACACGTTGCCGGCCGATCAACTCAGCTTCACCTATCCGGACAGCTTCACCGCGATGGGCTTCGGGCCGCAATTCGGGCTGCCACACGTGGCACGCCCCTACCACGGCCAGGTGTTCCGGCTCGAAGCGCTGGCGGAAGTCGTGGCGCAATACGGATTGCCGGCCGACGAGCCGGATGCAGGCCACGCTGACTACCACCTGAAACCCTTCGAGAAGTACATCGAAGTGCAACTGTGGTCGGACGCACCGATTGCGTCCCTGCTCCAACAGGTCGATACGTTAGCCAGCGTTCAAGTCTGACGTGGCCGCTGCGCGAGCAAACGATCCAGCGCCGCACCGAACGCCCGCGAATCCGCCGCCGAGAAGCCTGAAGGCCCACCGGTTTCCACGCCCGAATCGCGCAAGCCTTGCATGAAGTCGCGCATCGACAGGCGCTCGCGGATGTTCTCCTTCGTCAATCGTTCGCCGCGCGGATCCAGCACCAGGCCGCCCCGCTCGATCACCTGCGAGGCAAGCGGGATGTCTGCGGTGATCACGAGATCGCCGGGCGACACGCGCAACGCGATCTCGTCATCCGCCACGTCGAAGCCCTTGGGCACTTGGACCGAGCGGATATACGGCGACGGCGGTACCGCGATCATCTGGTTCGCGATCAAGGTCACCGGAATCGCGGTGCGTGTCGCCGCTCTGAACAGGATCTCGCGTATCACGCGCGGGCAGGCGTCGGCATCAACCCAAATCTGCATATCGGGCGTCTCGGTTTCTGGGGCGCACAGAATACGACACGCACTGCGCGAATGTACGGGCGCGCCCCCCTTGTAGAATATCCAGAGGCCACCACATCAGGCAGGCATCACCGGTTTGGCTGGCTCGTTTTCCTCGTCTCGCGCGGAGGCCTCATGAAGCACACGTTTCCCGAACCCGCCCAGCAGCAAGTGTGGGAGACCGTCGTCGCACTCAACGCCGCGTGGACTTTCGGTGATCCGGACGCATTCTCGGAATACTTTCACCCCCGCATGGTCGCCATCACGCCGGTCGATCGCGAGCGACGCCTCGGCGCCGAACGCTGCATCGCCGGCTGGAAAGGCTTTCGTGAAGCGACGCACATTCACCGCTTCGACGTTACGGAACCGGTGGTCGAGGTCTTCGGCGAAGCGGCGGTAGTGAGCTACTACTACGACATGTCTTTCGACATGAACGGGCAGACCATCAACACGGGCGGTCGGGATCTGTTCTTCCTGGTGCGGGAGGCAGGTCGCTGGTGGGTCGTTGCGGACCAGTTCTCACCCTATCCTCCGAGCTGAGCAGCGCGCTGCACCTGCAGACATCCGACCATTCAGGAAGCGCCATGCCGACATCCCAGCTCGCACAGCTCAACATCGCTCAGTTGCTTGAGCCACTCGATTCACCGCGCCTGGCGGATTTCGTCGCCAACCTTGACCGGATCAATCAGCTGGCCGAGCAATCGCCCGGCTTCGTCTGGCGCCTGCAGGACGAAACCGGGGATGCCACGGCGATCCGGCCGTTCGCGGACGACGTGATCGTCAACATGTCCGTGTGGCAAGACCTCGCCGCGCTGCATGCGTTCGCCTTCCGCTCCGCGCATGCCGACATCCTGCGCCGACGCCGCGAATGGTTCGCGCGCGTGGCCGATGCCTACGCCGTGTTGTGGTGGGTGCCCACCGGACATCAGCCCAGCCTGCAGGAAGCCGCGGCGCGCCTCGCCCACCTTCGCGCGCACGGCCCCACCGAGTTCGCATTCACCTTCCGCGACGCATTCCCCGCCCCGCTGCGTGACGAAGTTTGACACTCGCCGCCTCGGCGGCGTGGAAAACTGCGCACGCCCAGCCGCGCGCTGCGCACTACCCTAGCGTGTGCCTGCCCTGCAGGCGATCGGTCACGTTCCAACGAACGGCCAGTACGCTACCCAGCTTCGCATCCACGCCCATGAACTCGCGCTCGAACTCCCCCTGGGGCGCTACGCTGCCCCTCAAGTCGCTCCGCAGCACGCCACCGAAGCAACGTCTTAACGGCTGGTGGCTGGAACATGCACCCGGGCAGTCCAACGCCACCGGCATCATCGGAGCCTTCGTACATACCGCAGCGGGCAAGACCAGCTCGGTTATCGACATCGATGCGGAAACGCGCCGCGTAAAAACCAAGAGCGGCACCATCTATGAACTGGGCCTGCCCGATACGGCCTTCGCGCGCGAGAACACCCGTCTGCTGCGCGAACTCGGGCTGATCTGACGCGCACGATTCAATCGCCGTACGGCACCACGGCGGCGTAGAGTGCGGAGTCCCACGATAGCCAACACGCCCAATGCCCACCACGACAAACACTTTCGGCCAGCCGCTTGGCGCCGAAGTACCGAACTGGTCGCCACCTCTCCGCCCAGGTGGCGTTGTACTGTCAGGGCGTTTCTGCCGCGTCGAACCGCTTGACCCCGCACGCCACGCCGACGACCTGTTCGCGGCTGACGCGCTGGACACCGATGGCCGCAGCTGGACCTACCTGCCCTACGGCCCCTTCACATCCATCGATGAGTATCGCGCCTGGCTGGCCGACATGGCGGCGGGGCAGGACCCGTGCTTCTACGCGATCGTGGATGCCGCAACCAGGCGCGCGGTCGGGGTATGCAGCTACCTGCGCATCGACCCGGCGGCGGGTTCTATCGAGGTGGGTCACCTGCACTTCTCGCCACTGCTGCAAGGCAAACCCGCCGCGACCGAAGCGATGTTCCTGATGATGCAGCAGGCCTTCGCGCTCGGTTACCGACGCTACGAATGGAAGTGCAATTCGCTCAACGCCCCGTCGCGCCGCGCGGCGCTGCGACTGGGCTTCTCCTATGAAGGCTGCTTCCGCCAGGCGCGAATCGACCGAGGTCGCAACCGCGACACCACCTGGTTTTCGGTCATCGACAGTGAGTGGCCGGCGCTGAAAGCACTGTTCGAGCAATGGCTCGCGCCGGACAACTTTGATACCGAAGGGCGGCAACGGGTCGCGCTGTCTGCGCTGACGGCCTCACGCCCGGCCGCGCCGGCAAATACCTGAGCGCACCGCGCTAAACTCGGCGGCATGGTTTCGCCCAGCCCGACCCAACCCGCCCCGACCGAAGACCACCGGCCACGCGTCGCAGCAGAGCGGCGCGAGCGAACGCGCGCAAAGCTGATTGCCTGCGCGCTGGCCGTCATCGCGCAGCGTGGCCTGGAACCCGGCGTGATCGATGAGGTAATCACCGCGGCAGGCGTAGCGCGCGGCACCTTCTACAACTACTTCCGCACCCATGAAGCCCTGTGGGCGGGCGTCGCCGAGGCGGTCAGCAACGAGATCGTCCGCGTGATCGACCCGCTGGTGCTGCGCCACCGCGACCCGGCTGCGCGGCTTGCGGCCGGTCTGCGCTATGCGCTGCAACTGGCGCGAACTTACCCGCTGTTCGCCGGGTTCGTGATTCGTGGCGGCGTCGCCGCAATCCGCCAGGGCGGCCAGGCCACGCAGAACATCATGCGCGACATCGACGCCGGCATCGCCGCCGGCCGTTTTACCCCGCTGCCCGCTACGCTCATCCTCGATCTCGTGCTCGGTCCGGTGGTCGCAGCATTTGCGTCGGTGCAAGCCGACGACACCCCCAGGGACTACCCGGAACAGTTCGCTCAGGCCGTTCTTCAGGCGCTCGGCGTGCCACGCGCAGCGGCGCAACGTTTTGCGACGCGCGAACTCGCCCCGATCGAGATTCCCGCCTCGTCGCTGCTCGCCCACGTCCGAAAGAACGCCGACGCCACATCGTCCCGGTCACGTCGCCCTCGCCACAAGTGACACTTGTGTCACTTTGATCGATGCGGCAGACTCGCTGCGCTTGATGACCGGCGGCGATCGAACCGCCGGCATTGCTCCCACTACGCGCCGCCCTGCTGCGCACCCCATGAGGAGACCGGTATGTCGCACGATCGCGTTCCGCCCAGCCCGCACGCGGGCCTCACACGCCGCGAGTTTCTCTCGCTTGCCGGCGCAGCCGCCGTAACGACACCGCTTCTCGGCGGAGCGGAGCCAGCCGCGGCAGCAGCCCAGCCCGGCCACACGCCTAAGCCGCAACGCCGCGCAGGCAAGGCACCGAACATCCTGTTCGTGTTTACCGACCAGGAGCGCCACATCACGCAATGGCCCAAGGGCTACACGCTGCCCGGCCACGAGCAGCTCGCCAAGCGCGGGGTGCGCTTCGACCAGCACTACTGCCCCGCGGTGATGTGCACCAGCTCGCGCGCGGTGCTGATGACAGGCCTGCAGACCGCCGACAACCGGATGTTCGAGAACGCGGACATGCCCTACGTCGCAGCGCTCTCGACCAAGCTGCCGACGGTCGGCCACATGCTGCGCAAGGCGGGCTATTACACCGCCTACAAGGGAAAGTGGCATCTGAATGCTGCGTTCGACACCGAATCGCCCGACCGGCTGTTCACCAAGGAGATGGACGCCTACGGCTTCTCGGATTTCGTGTGGCCGGGCGATGTGCTGGTACACACACTGGGCGGCTACCACCATGACCACATGATCGCCGGCAGCGCGGTATCTTGGATGCGCGAGAAAGGTCAGGCGCTGCAGCAAGAGGGCAAGCCGTGGGCGCTGTTCGTGAGCCTGGTGAATCCGCACGACATCATGTACTTCAACACCGACGCCCCGGGCGAGCAGGTGCAGGACACCGGGCATCTGCTGATGCATGCAGCGCGCGCCCCGGAGCACCCCGCCTATCGCACGCGCTGGAACGCGCCGCTGCCCGCATCGCTGCATCAGCCGCTCGACGCCCCCGGCCGCCCCGGCGCGCACCGCGAGTTCCACCGCGCCTGGGGCTACACCCTGGGCACGATTCCGCCCGAGGCCGAACGCTGGCAGCGCTTCTCGGATTTCTACCTGAACTCGATCCGCTCGGTCGACGCGCAACTCAAGCGCATGCTCGACGAACTCGATGCGCTAGGGCTCAGCGACGACACCATCATCGTCTTCACCTCGGATCACGGCGAAATGGGCGGCGCCCATGGACTGCGTGGCAAAGGTCCCTTCGCCTATCAGGAGGCGATTCACCTGCCGATGTATGTGGCGCACCCCGACGTGCGCGGCGGACAGACCTGCAAGGCGCTGACCGGCCACATCGACATCGTGCCAACGCTGCTCTCGCTGGCCGGTATCGATGCCACCCACGCAAGTGAGCTCGCTGGGCGGCAGCTACCGGGCCGCGACTTCTCGCCGGCGCTTGCCAAGCCAGCAAGCGCTGCGGTGCATGCGGTGCGCGATGCGGTGCTCTTCACCTACAGCGGCATCGCCACCAACGACAGCGAGGTCACACGCATCGTGTCCGAGGCCCGCGCAGCGGGCCAAGACCCGAAGGGCGCCATGGCCGCCGCCGGCTACCGGCCCAACCTGCGCAAGCGGGGCAGCCTGCGTGCGGCATTTGATGGCCGCTACAAGCTCACCCGATATTTCGCGCCGGTGGAGCGGCATCGCCCGGCGAATCTCGACGAGCTGTTCGCTCGCAACGATGTCGAGCTGTTTGACCTGCACACCGACCCTCACGAGATGCACAACCTGGCACTCGACCGCGCAAAACACGCTGGCGTGCTCGAAACGATGCGGGAGAAACTCGAACAGCAGATCCAACGCGAGATTGGCGTGGACGACGGTCGCGAGATGCCGGACTTTGACGGCATCCAATGGCAGATCGATCGGCTCGACCTCTAGACGCGCCCGCCAGGCCCGAAGGCCGGCCGGGCACCGATCGCTGCCGTGGTTGCGATACGCGCTGGCCATCGGCAGTCGTTGGCGACTGGCTGGCCTTTCAGGCCGAATACAAGCACCGGCTCGCGCCTGAACCGCTCGATGCGCCCGGGTGGCGACGAGAAGTCGCCGCAACACTGGCAAGAAGTCAGAAAGGCAGGCGGCGCCTCGGCGGGTGTGTCGCTGCCTCGTCGGATTGGGATGACGCATCGGCGCGAACCGGCTTGCGCGGCAGATTCATCTGCTCACGCGCAAAGCGCACCCGCCCTTCCAGCACGCACCCCCGCATGCCAGGGTCGCAGACGGCACCCTGCACACGTTGGCAGATGTTGTCGACGTCGTGGGGACAGCTCCAGGCACTCACGTTTGGCGCTCCGATAGTGATCCGGCGATTGAGGCAAGCCGCGCAATCGCCCACGATTATTGCACCCATTGAAATCGCTTGGTCGCTACAGCGTTCGTCACAACGCGTTATCTGACCGACGCTCGTGGCGTGCACGCATGCCGCCTGTCGTGCTCACCCGGCTGCCAGAGCGTGGCCACCGGAGCGGCGTCGACCGCCAGGTGGGTCATGCAATGCACGACCAGGCACGCCGCGCGCGTAGCGATGCCCAACATCGTCGCGGGATCGCGCGGCAGCCGCCTTTGTGATGCACCGACACCGAGTGACCGGATCGAACGTTTCGCGCCCGCTACGCCGGGTCCCACGCGCCTTCGATCAATCGTTCGGTGATGAGCCTGCCATCGCGGACGGCAAAGCGCCCGATTGCGATGTGAGTCCGGAGCGCGGGGTCGATCGCCTTGAGCAGCGTCTGCTGCATCGCGAGTTTGTCGGGCCGCTGATCCTGAAGGGTACGCCTGAGGTATTCGGCGACGCGGATCAGGTACGGATCCTGCATTGCATTGAGGTGGGCTGCGCAGGCCTCGGCAACGGCCTTTTGATCCGGCAGCACGAGTCGCAGGAAGAACCAATGCAGGCACAGCGCAAATCCGTTGTGCTTTGAACTTTCGACCCAGGCCGCGTAGTCGCGCGCCCAAAGGGCCTCCGCTTCCGGGTAGGCGGCGATCTCCTCCGGCACGACGAACAAATGTTCGAGCGCGTTCTCGAGCAAGTAGATCGACTGGATCTCGGCGGCACTTGCCGAGGCCACCGGGAAGAACTTCGGCACCGATTCAAGAACGTTTCGCTTCAGGTGAATCAGTTCGTGCGCGATGACGCGCGGGCTCAGCGCCGCGTGCGCAACGCGGATCGTGATCGCTTGCTGCACGTGATCAATGTCGAGCACCGCTGCGGCGTTGGCGAATGAGGGGTGGCGTTGCGCGAACGCTTCGTCGATCTCCTGCACACGTAGCGCGATGCCGGTTTGGGCGCGGACTTGCTGGGGAAGCTCGCGCAGCGCAAGCGGGATCGAGTTGAGGAACGCGGCGGGGAAGAAGTCCTGCATTGCGGAGGGCGGGCACACAGGCGGTGAAATGAGGCGGAATCGCGCGAGCCCGGTTCGCAGGGGGCGAGTCTAGCATCGCCTATCCAGATGCTTGATACGCACGCCCACGGGTCAGGCGCCGACGCTGGCCCAGTCCGCTAGATCACCCTTGTGGACGCGTCACTGAGCCGCGCGGACTGGCCGTCCCGCCTGAACGGGTTCGCCGACCTCTACCCCGCGCGGCGTGCGCGCCTGCTGTTGATTCAGCGCCGCCGCTCCCCCTGCTCCACATCAATCACTGCATGCAACCGATAGTGCTCGCCCGGGTGCCAGAGCGTCGCAACCGAAGCAACGCCATCCGCCCCGCGGGTCACGCGGTGCAAGACCAGGCAGGCAGCGCGCGTATCGATACCCAGCATCGTCGCGATATCGCGCGGCGCCGGCCGCGCTTCAACCGTGAGGCGCGCACTGGCAAGCGGCGCAACGCGCGAGAGATAGGCATTCGGCGTTTCAGCGGAGAAATCCAGGCGCAGGTAGTCCGGCGCCAGCGCCGCATTGACCCAGCGATCCTCCACCTGGATCGGGCGGCCGTCTTCGCGATGCACCAGCACCGAGTGAAACAACGGCGCGCCGACTGGTAAAGCAAATGCATCGGCCAAGGCGCCGTCGGCCTGGCCGCGCGCGAGGCTCACCAGCGCTGCGGTATGCGTGTGGCCGCGCGCGGCAATGTCCTCAGCAATGTTGCGGATCTCCAGCAGCGGCGCATCGACCCGTGGTGGCGCAACGAAGGTGCCGGCGCCGCGGGTACGGGTCAGCACGCCGGCATCGGTCAGCTCGCGCAACGCGCGGTTCACCGTCATCCGTGCCACGCCGAAGTCGCGCGCCAGCCCTTCCTCGGGCGGGATCGCCTCGCCCACCTGCCATTCGCCGGCGCGGATGCGGGCAAGCAGCTCGTCCTTGATCTGCTGGTAGCGGGGCGGGGTACGCGGTGTCGTCATCGATCGGATTCCGGAGGGAGCGCCGCCGTCCGGGCCCGGATCGGTTCGTCGGTGGCGCGCTTTAATTGTATAGACAACTCTTGCGCAAAGCACCTTCCTGCGCTACAAATGTATAGACAACTTTTGCAGTCGCGGAGTACCTCATGCCCATCGCCCACCCCGAACAGGATCCCCGTCTGGCCCCCGGCCGCGTCGTGCGCGCGCCGCGCGGCACCGAACGCAGCTGCCGCAGCTGGCTCACCGAGGCGGCGTTCCGGATGATCCAGAACAACCTCGACCCGGAGGTCGCCGAGAACCCGGAGGCGCTGGTGGTGTATGGCGGCATCGGCCGTGCCGCGCGCGACTGGACCTGTTTCGACACGATCCTCAAATCGCTGCAAACGCTCGCCGACGACGAGACGCTGCTGGTGCAGTCGGGCAAGCCGGTGGGCGTGTTCCGCACCCACGCCGATGCGCCGCGCGTGCTGCTGGCCAACTCCAACCTGGTGCCCAAGTGGGCAACCTGGGAGCACTTCCACGAGCTCGACCGCAAGGGCCTGATGATGTACGGCCAGATGACGGCCGGCAGCTGGATCTACATCGGCACGCAAGGCATCGTGCAGGGCACCTACGAGACCTTCGCCGAGGCCGGGCGCCAGCACTACGGAACGGATGGCAACGCCAACCCCTGGCGCGGCCGCTGGATCCTCTCCGCCGGGCTGGGCGGCATGGGCGGCGCGCAGCCGCTGGCAGCGAGCTTCGCCGGCGCAACCTCGCTGATGATCGAGTGCCAGCAGTCGCGCATCGACTTCCGCCTGCGCACCCGCTACCTCGATGTGCAGGCGCGCGATCTCGACCACGCGCTCGAACTCATCGCGCAGCACACCTCACGCTGCGAGGCGGTGTCGATCGGCCTGCTGGGCAACGCCGCCGAGGTGCTGCCGGAGCTGGTGCGGCGCGGGCGCAGTGGACAAATTCGGCCGGATCTCGTCACCGACCAGACCTCGGCGCACGACCTGATCAACGGCTACCTGCCGATCGGCTGGAGCCTCGAACAGTGGCTCGCCGCACAGCGCGACCCCGGCATGCACGAGGCCCTGCGCCGCGCCGCCGCGAAGAGCTGCGCGGTGCATGTGCAGGCGATGCTGGACTTCCAGGCGATGGGCGTGCCGGTCGTCGACTACGGCAACAACATCCGCCAGGTCGCCAAGGACGAGGGCGTCACGAACGCCTTCGACTTCCCCGGCTTCGTGCCGGCCTACATCCGCCCGCTGTTCTGCGAAGGCAAGGGGCCGTTCCGCTGGGTGGCGCTGTCGGGCGACCCGGAAGACATCCGCAAGACCGACGCCAAGATCAAAGAGCTGTTCCCGGACAATCACCATGTGCATCGCTGGCTGGATATGGCCGGCGAGCGCATCGCCTTCCAGGGCCTGCCTGCGCGCATCTGCTGGCTGGGTCTGGGCGAACGGCACATCGCCGGGCTCGCCTTCAACGAGATGGTCGCCCGCGGTGAGCTGAAGGCGCCGATCGTGATCGGCCGCGACCACCTCGACACCGGCTCGGTCGCCAGCCCGAACCGCGAGACCGAAGCGATGCGCGACGGCAGCGACGCCGTCTCCGACTGGCCGCTGCTCAACGCGCTGCTCAACACCGCCGGCGGCGCGACCTGGGTGTCGCTGCACCACGGCGGCGGCGTCGGCATGGGCTACTCGCAGCACTCGGGCGTGGTGATCGTCGCCGACGGTACCGAGGCCGCCGCGCGCCGCCTCGAACGCGTGCTCTGGAACGACCCGGGCACCGGCGTGATGCGCCATGCCGACGCCGGCTACGACATCGCCCGCGACTGCGCCCGCGAGCGCGGCCTGAACCTGCCGATGCTGGGCTGACCTGCATCCCACACTGGATTTCGACATGACCAAGACCATCACCCTCGTCCCCGGCCAGATCACGATGCCGCAACTGCGCGCGGTGTGGGACGGCAGCGCCCGCCTCGCGCTGGACCCCGCCGCCTGGGGCCCGGTGCACGCCTCGGCCGCCGCGGTCCGCACCATCGTGGAAGCCGGCAAGCCCGCCTACGGCATCAATACCGGCTTCGGCAAGCTCGCCAACACGCACATCGCGGAAGACCAGCTCGAAGCGCTGCAGACCAACCTGATCCGCTCGCATTCGGTGGGCGTCGGCCCGCTGATGGACGACGACGTCGTACGCCTGATCCTCGCGATGAAGATCGCGAGCCTCGCGCGCGGCTTCTCGGGCATCCGCCCGCTGGTGCTGGAAACGATGCTCGAGGCCTACAACGCCGGCATCCTGCCCTGCATCCCGAGCAAGGGTTCGGTCGGCGCTTCGGGTGACCTCGCGCCGCTGTCGCACATGACGCTGGCGCTGATGGGCGAAGGCCGCGTGCGGGTGGACGGCGTCGAACGCAACGCGGCCGACGCGCTGGGCGAAGCCGGCATCACGCCGATCCAGCTCGCGGCGAAGGAAGGTCTGGCGCTGATCAACGGCACGCAGGCCTCGACCGCGCTGACCCTGCAAGGCCTGTTCCTCGCCGAGCGTGTGTTCGCCGCAGCGATTGCAGCCGGCGCGATGTCGGTGGACGCCGCGCGCGGCTCCGACGCGCCCTTCGACGCCCGCATCCACGAAGTGCGCGGCCAGCCGGGGCAGATCGCCGTCGCCGCGCGCTACCGCGAACTGCTCGCCGGTTCCGAGATCCGTCAGTCGCATCTGACCAACGACGACCGCGTGCAGGACCCCTACTCGCTGCGCTGCCAGCCGCAGGTGATGGGCGCATGTCTGGACCTGCTGCGCGGCGCGGTCACCACGCTGACGATCGAAGCCAATGCGGTCTCCGACAACCCGCTGCTCTTCGAGCACGAAGGCCACTGGTCGGTGCTCTCGGGCGGCAACTTCCATGCGGAGCCGGTGGCCTTTGCGGCAGACACGCTTGCGCTCGCGATCGCCGAGATCGGCGCGCTGTCCGAACGCCGCATCGCGCTGCTGATCGACGCCTCGCTCTCCGGCCTGCCGGCCTTCCTGATCCCGAACCCCGGCCTGCACTCGGGCTTCATGATCGCGCACGTCACCGCCGCGGCATTGGCATCGGAGAACAAGTCGCTTGCTCACCCGGCCAGCGTCGACAGCCTGCCCACCTCGGCGAACCAGGAAGACCACGTCTCGATGGCCACCTTCGCCGGCCGGCGCCTGACCGACATGGCGAAGAACACCGCGCACATCGTCGGCATCGAGTTGCTCGCCGCCGCGCAGGGCATCGACTTCCATCGCGCGATGAAGACCTCGGTGCCGCTGGAAAAGGTGCATGCGCAACTGCGCGCCGAGGTGCCCTTCCATTCGGACGACCGCTACCTCGCACCCGATCTGGAAGCCGCGCAGCGCATGGTGCTCTCCGGCATCTTCGATCACGCGGCACACGATCTCCTGCCATCCATCGAGGGCTGAACCATGAGCACCGAGGGCGTACGGCATACCGGCTTCGACACGGCCATCTGGCAGGGCCGCGAAGACTCGCACGAAGCGCACTTCAGCCAGCGCTGGCATGAGGCGGTGCAGCCGCTGGGCGATGCCACGCAGCGCCATGGCGTCGCGCTGCTCGGTTTCGCCTGCGACGCCGGCGTGCGCCGCAACCTCGGCCGCCCGGATGCTGCCGCCGGCCCCACCGCACTGCGTCGCGCGCTGGCCAACGTCGCACTCGCCGAGGCCTCGGTGCTCTACGACGCCGGCGACGTGCATTGCGACGGTGACGCGCTCGAAGCGGCGCAGGCCCACTACGCAGGCGAAATCGCGAAACTGATCGAGCGCGGCCACCTGCCGATCGGGCTCGGCGGCGGTCACGAGATCGCCTTCGGCAGCTTCATGGGGCTGGCCACCGCGCTGAAGAAGCGCAGCAGCGAAACGCCGCGCATCGGCATTCTGAACTTCGACGCGCACTTCGACCTGCGCGCCGCGGATCGCGCCAGCTCCGGCACCCCGTTCCGGCAGATCGCCGAGACCTGCGCGGCGCAAACCTGGCCCTTCCACTACACCGTCTTCGGCATCTCGCGCTTCGCCAACACCGCCGCGCTGTTCGAGCGCGCCAAGCAGCTGGGCGTACGCTGGATGCTGGATGAAGAGCTGGGCGCTGCGAAGCTCCACGCCGCGCTCGCTGCGCTGCACGCCTTCCTCGCGCAAGTCGACCACCTGTACCTGACGATCTGCCTCGACGTGCTGCCGCCCGGCCTCGCACCCGGCGTCTCGGCGCCCTCGTCGCATGGCGTCGCCATGGAAGTCATCGAACCCCTGATCGACGCGGCGGTCGCCAGCGGCAAGCTGCGCCTCGCCGACATCGCGGAGCTGAACCCCGCGCAGGACATCGACGCCCACACCGCGCGGGTCGCCGCACGGCTGGTTGCCCGCATCGCCGCGGGGGCGCATCCGTGAGCGACGCGCCGGTCCGGGACGGACTGCTGCGCAACGTCCATCTCGCGAGCTTCGTCGGTGAGGGCTACGGCACGGTCCGCAACGCCGCACTTGCGTGGCGCGACGGCACCATCGCCTGGCTCGGGCCGGAAGCTGAGCTGCCCGCCGAATTCAGCGCGCTGCCGCCCCACGACGGCGCCGGCGGCTGGCTGACGCCGGGGCTGATCGATTGCCACACTCACCTCGTCTACGCCGGCAACCGCGCCAACGAATTCGAGGCCCGGCTCAACGGCGCGAGCTACGAAGACATCGCCCGCGCCGGTGGCGGCATCCTCTCCACGGTGCGTGCGACACGTGCGGCCGACGAAGACGCGCTGCTCGCCGCCGGCCTGCCGCGCGTCGATGCGCTGCTGGCCGAAGGTGTCACCACGCTGGAGATCAAATCCGGCTACGGGCTGGACCTGCCCAGCGAACGCAAGATGCTGCGCGTCGCGCGCCGCATCGGCGAGTTGCGCGGCATCACCGTGCGCACCACCTTCCTCGGCGCCCACGCGCTGCCGCCGGAGTTCGCCGGCGAGGCCGATGCGTACATCGACCACCTCTGCACCGCGATGCTGCCCGCGCTCGCCAGCGAAGGCCTGGTCGACGCGGTCGACGCCTTCTGCGAGCGCATCGCCTTCACGCCCGAGCAGACCGCCCGCGTGTTCGACGCCGCCGCGAAGCTCGGCCTGCCGGTGAAGCTGCACGCTGAGCAGCTCTCGGATCAGGGCGGCGCCGCGCTGGTCGCACGCTACCGCGGCCTCTCCGCGGATCATCTCGAATGGCTGTCGGACGACGGCATCGCCGCGATGAAAGCGGTCGGCACCATCGCCGTACTGCTGCCCGGCGCCTTCTACTGCCTGCGCGAAACCAGGCTGCCGCCGATCGCCGCGCTGCGCGACGCCGGCGTGCCGATGGCCGTCGCCACCGACGCCAACCCCGGCACCTCGCCGCTGACCTCGCTGTTGCTCGCGGCGAATATGGCCTGCACGCTGTTCCGCCTGACCCCGCAGGACGCGCTTGCCGGCATCACGCGCGAAGCCGCGCGTGCGCTGGGCCTCGCGGACCGTGGCACGCTCGCGATTGGCCAGCGCGCAGATTTCGCGCTATGGCGAATCGGAGAGCCGGCGGCGTTGGCCTACGCGCTCGGTGCGCGACCACTGGCCGCTTGCTGGATCGGCGGCATCAAGCGCTGAACGCCCCCAGTAGAGACGCGCCAGTTTTCCTTATCGCGCGAAGCGCTAGTGCGCTTCATCCCAGTTGGCGCCGGCACCGACTTCGACGACCAGCGGCACCTTCAGCGCGGCGGCGCCGCTCATCAGTTCCGCGAGCTTGGGCTTGACGGTATCGAGCTCGCCCTGCGGCACTTCGAGCACCAGTTCGTCGTGCACCTGCAGCAGGAGTTTGGATTGCAGCGTGCTGCCCTGCAGCCAGTCATACACCCGACGCATCGCGATCTTGACGATGTCGGCTGCCGTGCCTTGCATCGGCGCATTGATTGCGGCGCGCTCCGCGCCCTGACGACGACCGACCTGCGCGGCGCGGATCTCGGGCAGCATTAGACGGCGGCCAAACACCGTCTCGACATAGCCGTGGTCGCGCGCAAAGCGGCGGGTTTCTTCCATGTAACGCGCAACGCCGGGGTAGCGGGCGAAGTAGCGGTCGATGTAGGCCTGCGCGGCGCTGCGTTCGAGATCGAGCGCCTTCGCCAGCCCATGCGCACTCATGCCGTAGATGAGGCCGAAGTTGATCGCCTTGGCGTAACGACGCTGTTCGCTGGTGACTTCGGACGGCACGAGGCCGAACACCTCTGCGGCGGTGGCGCGGTGAACATCCAGCCCCTGTGCGAAGGCTTCGAGCAGGCCGGCATCGTCAGACAGGTGCGCCATGATGCGCAGCTCGATCTGCGAGTAGTCGGCCGACACGATGACGTTGCCCGGCGCCGCGATGAAGGCGGCGCGGATACGGCGACCTTCTTCGGTGCGCACCGGAATGTTCTGCAGGTTGGGTTCCGAGCTGGAGATGCGCCCGGTGACCGCACCGGCCTGCGAGAAGCTGGTATGCACCCGGCCGGTGTTCGGGTTCACCGAGCGCGGCAGTTTGTCGGTGTAGGTACTCTTGAGCTTCGCCATGCTGCGGTATTCGAGCAGCAGTTTGGGCAGCGGATAGTCGAGTGCCAGTTGTTGCAGCACTTCTTCGTCGGTCGAGGGCTGGCCGCCTGGGGTCTTCTTCAACACCGGCAGCTTCTCGCGCTCGAACAGGATCTCCTGGATCTGCTTGGGGCTGTTGAGGTTGAAGGGCTGCTTGGCGAGCGCGTGGGCTTCGGCCTCCAGCTCCAGCATGCGGCGGCCGAGCGTGTCGGATTGACGCAGCAGCAGGTCGCGGTCGATCAACACACCGTTGCGCTCCATCGCCCACAGCACTTCCATCGCCGGCATCTCGACCTCGCGGTAGAGCTTGGCCAGCGCCGCGTCGCTGCTGACGCGCGGCAACAGCACGTTGTGCACCCGCAGCGTGGCGTCGGCGTCTTCGGCGGCGTATTCGGTCGCCCGCGCGATCGCAACTTCGTGGAAGCCGATCTGGTTGGCGCCCTTGCCGCAGACATCGGTGTAACTCAGCGTATCGAGCATGCCCGCGTGGCGCTTGGCGAGCTGGTCGAGATCATGGCCCTTGTCGCTCTCCACCACGAAGGATTCGAGCAGCGTGTCGTGCTCGACGCCCCGCAAGCGGATGCCGTGGTTGGCCAGCACATGCATGTCGTACTTCAGGTTCTGGCCGAGCTTGCGGTGCGCATCGGATTCGAACCAGCCGCGCAGCTTCGCGAGCACCTCGTCGAGCGGCAGCTGGGCCGGCGCATCGGGATAGTGGTGCGTCAGCGGCAGGTAGGCCGCCTCGCCCTCCTTCACGCTGAAGCTCATGCCGACGAGGCGCGCGAGCATCGGGTCGAGGCTGTCGGTCTCGGTATCGAAAGCCGTCAGCGGCGCGGCACTGATCTTCGCCAACCAGGCGTCGAAGGTCGTCCAGTCGAGAATGGTGACGTAGCCCGCGCGATGCGCGCCCGCGTCATCCAGCAGCGACGCCTGCGCCGGCGCAGCTGCTGGTTCGGTATTTGCCTGTGCTGGGGATGAGTCTGCTGCCGTTGGGGCTTCGCCGCCCAGCGCGGCGCGCGCCTCCTTCAACCAGGTGCGGAACTGCAAGCGCTCGAACCATTCGGCCAGCGTCTCGTTCTGGCTGATGCCAAACGCCAGCTGATCGAGCGTCACCGGCAGTTCGCAATCGGTTTCGATCGTGACGAGCTTGCGGCCAAGCGGCAGGAAGTCCAGGTGCCTGCGCAAGTTGTCGCCGACCACGCCGCCGATCGCCCAGTCCTCCTTCTTGCCCTTGGCAACCTTTTGCTGCGCGGCAGCGACCACGCCATCGAGCGAGTCGAATTCAGACAGCCACTTCACCGCGGTCTTGGGGCCACACTTCTCGACGCCGGGCACGTTATCCACCGTGTCGCCGACCAGTGCGAGGTAGTCGATGATGCGTGTCGGCGGCACGCCGAACTTGGCGAGTACGCCAGCTTCGTCGAGCACCTCGTTGCTCATGGTGTTGACCAGCTTCACACGCGGCGTGACAAGCTGCGCCATGTCCTTGTCGCCGGTCGAGATCACCACATCGTAGCCGGCCGCTTCGCCGCGCCGCGCCAGCGTGCCGATCACGTCATCGGCCTCGATGCCTTCGACCATCACGATCGGCCAGCCCATCGCCTGCACGCAGGCGTGGATCGGCTCGATCTGCAGGCGCAGGTCGTCCGGCATCGGCGGGCGGTGCGCCTTGTAGTCGGGGTAGAGGTCTTCGCGGAAGGTCTTGCCCTTGGCATCAAAGACACAGGCAAGCCGGTCTGCCTTGTAGTCACCCAACAGCCGGCGTAGCATGTTCAGCACCCCGAACACCGCGCCAGTAGGCTCTCCGCGAGCATTTCGCATGTCCGGCATGGCATGGAATGCGCGGTACAGATAAGAGGATCCGTCGACCAGCAGAAGCGTCGGCATGGGTATTCAACCGGTGAGCGCGGCAGGTGTCGTGCCGGTACCGGCACCACATCGATCCTGCGACGAAAGACAAGAATGAGCGCGAAAGAGAAACTCCCGCCCGTAACCACCGCAACGCCCGGCACGCACAGCCAGATGGCGCGCGAGGCATGGCGGATCTTTGGAATTATGGCAGAGTTCGTCGAGGCGACTGAGCGTCTCGCACCGATCCGCCCGGCTGTCAGCATCTTCGGCAGCGCCCGCACCAAGCCGGACGATCCGTACTACGAAAAAGCTGAGAAGATCGCGCGCCTGCTGTCCGATTCCGGCTTCTCGGTGATCTCCGGCGGCGGCCCCGGCATCATGGAGGCGGCCAACAAGGGCGCCTACTTTGGCAAATCCCCCTCGGTCGGTCTCAACATCCAGTTGCCGATGGAGCAGCACGGCAACCCGTACCAGGACATCTCGCAGACCTTCCACCACTTCTTCGCGCGCAAGTACATGTTCGTGAAGTGCGCCAGCGCGTACGTGGTGATGCCCGGCGGCTTCGGCACACTGGACGAGCTGATGGAGGCGCTGACGCTGATCCAGACCGGCAAGAGCCGGCCGATCCCGGTGATCCTGGTGCACTCGCCGTTCTGGAAAGGACTGGTGGATTGGTTCCGCGAGCGCCTGGTGGCCGAGAAGATGGTTAACCCGGAAGACCTCGATCTGATCCAGGTGATCGACTCGCCCGAAGATGTGGTCGAGGCGATCTTCAAACACTACGAGCATCGCGGATTCGAGCCGCTACCCGGCGAACACGAGCTGATGCTCAACCTGTAAGAGGCGCACCATGTCCCACACACTCCGCAAGCTGTTCGTGATCGCGATGCTCGCCGCAGCACCGGTGGTCGCGCAGGACAAGCCGCCCAAGCTCGAACCGATTCCCGAACCGCCACCGCCGCCGGCTGGCGTCGTCGATACCGACGAAGCGCCGGAGGTCACCGTATCGACCCGTGGCGAGGACAAGATCGAGGAATACCGCATCAAGGGCCGGCTCTACATGATCAAGGTGACGCCCAAGGTCGGCAAACCCTACTACCTCGTCGACCACAAGGGCGATGGCGTATTCGCGCGCGCCGACGACAACGAGCGCAGCCTGTCGGTCCCGATGTGGCTGATCAAGTCCTGGTAACTGGCAGGTCGGCAGCTCGCTGCCGCCCGCGTTGAAACGATGTCCGTCTTCACACCCGTCACTCCGGAACAGATGCGCGACTGGCTCGCCGGCTATGCCGTCGGCCGCTTGGCCGAGCTGCGTGGCATCGAAGCCGGTGTGCAGAACAGCAACTTCTTCGTCACGACCACGCTCGGCCGCTACGTGCTGACGCTGTTCGAAAGCGTGCCGCGCGCCGAACTGCCGTACTACCTGCACCTGATGGCGCACCTTGCCCGACATGGCCTGCCGGTGCCGGCGCCAATCGCCAACCGCGACAACGATTACCTCGGCACCCTCGCCGGCCGCCCGGCCGTGATGGTGACGCGCCTTGCCGGCCGCTCAGAGATGGCGCCCAGCGTGGCGCAGTGCGAGCGGCTCGGGGCGATGCTCGCCGGGCTGCATCTGGCCGGCATGTCCTACGGCCGCCGGCAGGACAACTCGCGCGGCCCGGCCTGGCGCGAGCGTGCGGCGGCGGCGGTCTTGCCGCAACTCGCACCGGGCGACCGCGCCCTGCTGGAAGCCGAACTGATCGTGCAGCGCGGGCTCGATGAACTCGACCTGCCCGTCGGCACGATCCATGCAGATCTGTTCCGCGACAACGTGTTGTGGGATGGCGAGCATGTCGGCGGCGTGATCGACTTCTATTTCGCCTGTACCGACGCGCTGCTGTTCGACGTGGCCGTCACCCTCAACGACTGGTGCGGTCGAACAGACGGCACGCTGGACCCGGCGCGCGCCAACGCCTTCCTGCTCGCCTACCATGCCGACCGGCCCTTCACCCGTGCCGAACGCGAAGCCTGGCCGGCGATGCTGCGGCGTGCCGCGCTGCGCTTCTGGCTCTCGCGGCTGGAAGATTTCCACCGCCCGCGCGAAGGCGAAATGGTGCTGGTGAAGAACCCGGATGAATTCCGCGAGATCCTGCGCACACGCATCGCCCAACCGGGTGCGGTGCGCCTGCCGTGAGCGGCCGCCGCAGGCCGCCAACCCGGAAAGCCCCGCGCATTTGGTAGGATCCGCATCCCGCCGCCCCGATCGCACGACCCACCCGCCATGCATGCTCATAACCTCCCCACCCCGGCCCAAGTCCCGGCCAGCAGCGCGCTGAGCTGGTTCCGCGAAGGCTGGCGCCTGTTTATGGCGCACCCGGCCGTGTGGTCCGTGATGGGCGCTGCGACCTTCCTGGTGCTCGCAATCGCCGTTTGGCTGCCGCTGATCGGCCGCGTGCTCGCGATGGTGGTGCTGCAGGTGCTGGCAGGCGGCATGGTCGCCGCGGCCCATCATTCGCGCGAAACCGGCACGCTGAAGATCAACGAGCTGTGGGACGGCCTGCGCCAGCATGCGGCCAATCTGGCGATGATCGGGGTGCTGCAGGGCATCGCGCTGACCGCAGCCGGCATCCTGACCTTCATCACCAGCCTGGTCCTTGCGCTGCTGCTCGACATCACCGGCCTGGCCGGCTTCGACTGGATCACGCTGGCGCTGAGTTGGGTCGCGGACATCTTCGTATCCTTCGTCGTCGTGATGGGCATGCTGCTGGCGCTGTGGTTCGCCCCGGCGCTGGTGATGCTCAACCGCGCCTCGCCCTTCGATGCGATGCGCCTGTCGTTCCGCGCCGCCTTGCACAACACCGGCGCAAGCGCACTGGTCGGCGCAGTGCTGGTGCTCGGCGTGCCGCTGGCGATCACGCTGAGTTTCGGTTTCGGCATCGTCGTCGTGATTCCGCTCGTCGCCACGACGATCTACGCCTCCTGGCGCGACGTGTTCGCCAGCACCGGCGCGGAGGCCTGAGATGCAGGCGCACAAGCTGCCCGCCTCGCATGGCTGGGCCTGGGTCAAGGCCGGCTTCGCGCTGTACCGGCGCAATCCGTTCGCACTGGCGGCCAACGTGATGCTGATGTGGCTGGTGCTGATGTTCGCCGGCATGCTGCTGGTGCCACTGCTGGTCACGGTGCTGCCCGAATCGGTTGCGCCGTGGATCGCGCAGGCCCCCCTCGCGCTGCTGCTGCCGGCCTTGTCGGTCGGCGTATTCAATGTCTGCCGCACGATCGAGCAAGGCGATCCGGTGCTCCCGTTTTCGCTGTTCTCAGGCTTTCAGCGCAATCTGCGCGAGCTGGTGGTGCTCGGCCTGATCTACTACGTCGGCAGCCTGCTTGCGCTGGCGATCACCACCGCATGGGACGGCGGCATGCTGATCGACGTGATGCAGGGCCGCCGCAAGCTCGACGACCCGGCGCTCGATGCCGATGCCCTGATGCGCTCCGCACTGATGCTGATGGGGCTGACGATGCCGGTGATGATGGCCAACTGGTTCGCGCCACTGCTGACCGCCTGGCGCAAGGTGCCCCCGGTCAAGGCCGCGTTCTTCAGCTTCGTCGCGTTCTGGCGCAACTTCGCGGCGTTCTTCGTTTTCGGGCTCGCCGTTGCGCTGGTGCTGTGGCTAATCCCCGGCGTGATCGGCGCGGTGCTCGCGATGGCCTCGCCGTCGCTCGGCGCTTCGATCGCGATGATGTTGCCGATGCTGCTGATCCCCGGCCTGTACGGGGCGTTCTACGTCAACGCGCTGGAAGTCTTCCCGGGCCTGCAGGATGGTCCGCTCGCCTGAGCTCGCGCCGCTCGGCATCCTCGGCGGCACCTTCGACCCGATCCACTTCGGCCACCTGAGGCTTGCCGAAGAGGCCCGCCAGCAGCTGAGGCTCGCCCGAGTACGCCTGATTCCGGCTGGCCGCCCCGCCCACCGCGGCGCGCCCGGCGCGCGAGCGGAACAACGCCTGGCGATGACGCAGCTGGCCGCCGCCGGCAACGCTACGCTGGAAGTCGATGCCGCGGAGGTCCTCAGCAACGCACCGAGCTACACCGTACCGACACTGGAACGCCTGCGCCGCGAACTGGGCGCACAGCAACCGCTTGTGTTGCTGCTGGGGGCTGACGCCTTCGCCGGCCTGCCGACCTGGCATCGCTGGCGCAGCCTGTTCGAGCTTGCCCACATTGCCGTCGCAACCCGGCCCGGCCATTCGCTCGACACCCACGCGCTGCCGCCCGAGCTGGCGGCCGTGTGCGACGAACGAAGCACCGATGCAAGCGCGCTGGCGACGTCGCCAGCCGGCTGCATCCTGCGTTTCCCGATCACCCCGCTCGACATTTCAGCCACCGCCATCCGCAGCGCCTGCGCGCGCCTAGAGAGCCCGCGCTACCTGTTGCCGGATGGGGTTGTCGACTATATTGCCCAGCACCGCCTCTATCGCGAGGCGCCCTGCGAACCGGAGGAAGAACCGTCCTGATGAATATCGCCAAGCTTGAAAAAGTGGTCGTCGACGCCCTTGAAGACATCAAGGCCAAAGATATCGACGTCATCAATACCACCCGCCTCACCTCGCTGTTTGACCGCATCGTGATCGCGAGTGGCGATTCCAACCGCCAGACCAAGGCGCTCGCCCGGCATGTGCAGGACAAGGTCCGCGAAGCCGGTGGCGAAGTGATCAGCGTCGAAGGCGAACAGACCGGCGAATGGGTGCTGGTCGACCTCGGCGACATCGTCGTGCACGTGATGCAGCCTGCCGTACGCAGCTACTACAACCTGGAAGAGATCTGGTCGCATACGCCGGTTCGCCGCCGCCCGCATGCGGCCGAGGCGCACGGCGAAGCGCTCTGATGCGGCTCGCGATCGTCGCCGTCGGCACCCGCATGCCGGGCTGGGTCGATGAGGCCTTCGGCGACTTCGCCAAGCGCATGCCGCGTGAATGCACGCTCGATCTGGTCGAAGTCAAGGCCGAACCGCGCAGCGGTGGCAAGACCGCCGAGCAGATGATGGCCGCCGAAGCCGAGCGCATCCGCGCCGCACTGCCGCCGCGCGCACGGCTGGTGATCCTCGACGAGCGCGGCGAAGACCTGAGCACCAAGTCACTCGCGCAACGGCTGGAGCGCTGGCTGGGTGCGGGTGACGATGTTGCGCTGGTGATCGGCGGGCCGGACGGGCTCGACCCGACACTCAAACAGGCGGCACACGAGAAGATCCGCCTTTCATCGCTGACCCTGCCGCACGCGATGGTGCGTGTGCTGCTGGCCGAGGCGCTGTACCGCGCCTGGAGCGTGACGAAGAACCACCCTTACCACCGCGAGTGAGCGGCAGAATCGCCCGCATGTTGCCACCCAGAATCTACCTCGCCTCCCGCAGCCCGCGCCGCCGCGAGCTGCTGCACCAGATCGGCGTCGCGTTCGACACGCTGCTGTTCCGCGCCCCCCCGCGCGAAGACGCCGACGTGGCCGAAGATGTGCTACCCGGCGAGCACCCCGACGCCTACGTGGTCCGCGTTGCCCGCGCCAAGGCGCAGGGCGGCTGGGCGCGGCTCGCCTGGCGCAATCTGGTGCCACGGCCGGTGCTGTCCGCCGATACCACGATCGACCTCGACGGCGAGATCATCGGCAAGCCGGCCGACGAGGCCGATGCCGCGGCGATCCTGCGTCGCCTCGCCGGCCGCAGCCATCGTGTGCTGACCGCGATCGCGATGGCGGACGGGCAACGCATCGATCACCGGCTCTCGGTCAGCGAAGTGCGTTTCGGCGAGCTGAGCGACGAGGACATCCGGCGCTATGTGAGCAGTGGCGAGCCGATGGACAAGGCGGGCGCCTACGGCATACAGGGTCGTGCGGGCGCATTCATCGCTGAGATCCGCGGCTCCTACACCGGCATCGTCGGCCTGCCGCTGCACGAAACCGCGCAGCTGCTGCGCGAGTTCGGCTACCCGGCCTGACGCACCCGCTGCGGCATCACTCCGCGTAAAGCCGCACTGCGTTGCGGCCTTCCTTCTTGGCGCCGTACATCGCAGCATCGGCACGCCGCATCAGTTCATCCGGCGCACTCGTTGCCGCGTAGGTCATCGCCACGCCGATGCTGGCCCCCACCGCTACGTCGGCTCCGCTGTCGAGCGTGATCGGCGCCAGCACCGCTTCGCGTACCTTGTTCAGGATCGCGGTCGCGGCGTCCGCTTCGGTCACGCCGTCGAGCAGCAGCACGAATTCGTCGCCGCCCGGCCGCGCTACCGTGTCGGTGCGGCGCACCGCCCGCTCCAGCCTTTGCGCCACAACGCGCAACACATGGTCACCCGCGTCGTGTCCGTGCGTGTCGTTGATCTGTTTGAACCAGTCGAGGTCGATCATGGCGAGCGCGAAGCCGCGCGCCGGGTCGCGGGTGTGTTCGGCGAGCATGTTGGCGAGGCGACGGTTGAGGCCGAGGCGGTTCATCGCGCCGGTCAGGCTGTCGGTAATCGCCAGTTCCTGTGCGGCCTCCTCGGCGCGCTTGCGGTCCGAAATGTCGTTCGCAAGCCCCTGCAGGGCGCCGCCGCCGGCCGGTGTCAGCACGATCTGGATCCAGCGCTGCAGGCCGCTCTCTTCCGTCAGCACGAAGTCTTCGGAGACCGAGCGCTGGCGCTCGATGCAACGCGCCCGCAGCGCGTCGAGCGGCACCGCCAGCGAAGGCAGCAACTCGCCCAGCGTGGGGCTTTCGTGTGGTGATTGCGGCCCGCCCAGCACCCGCACACAGGCGGGATTCCACGATTGCAGGCGGCCATCGCCGGTCAGCGTGAACAGCCCGGTTTCGGCATTCTCGAAGATCAGGCGCATGCGCTGTTCATCCAGCTCGCGCTGCTCGCGCAGACTGCGCTCGGTGCGGATCAGCCCCGAGAACCCGGCGATCAGCGCGTTGGTGTCGCGCACCAGCCGCCCCAGCTCATCGTCGTCATGACCACGCGGCGTGGGGATCTGCCCACCTTCCTTGCCTTCGATGCGGTGCAGGCTGTCGGAGATCCGGCGGATCGGCCAGGTCACGAAGGCGCTGACCGCCATCAGCGCCGCCAGCACCACCGCCAGCATCTGCCCGCCCATCAGTGCGGCGACCCGCCAGGCGCGTTCGTAGGACACGTCGCGGATCAGCGCTTCGCTGGGTTCCACACGGATCTCGCAGATCGATTCGCTCTCGGAAAACGGCGAATGCACCGGGCGGCTCAGGTAGTCGGCACCGGATGGCGGGCCGCCGGCCTCGGCAATCGCCGTGTTCGCCACCCGTACATCGGCCCGCCGGATATAGGGGTTCTTGACCAGGCCCTCAAGCGCCTGTTTCGCCAGCACGCGGTCGTCGACGAAACACGCCGTGCTGACGGTGCCTTCCACTGCGTCGATCAGCGCGATGCTCTGCCGCTGCATGGCCTCGCGCTCTTGCGCACGGACGAAGGGCAGCGCGGCCAGCGCAAACGCGATGCCCACTACGCCGCCAACCAACAGGATGATCGCGGTGGTGCGCAGACCGAGGTTGCGACGGATGAGACGCAGCATCACTTGTCCCCCAGCTCGAACACGATGCGCACACGGGCATCCGAGCGCGAGCGTTCGACGTAGCCGATACCGCCCGGATTGCGCTGCACCAGCGACAGGACTTCCTCGGTCGTCTCCGCCTGCACCGGCGGCGAAGCCTGGCCGGAGAAGGTGAGCCGCGCCCAGTAGGCACGCACCTCGCTCAGATCGCGCGACAGCAGCCGTTGGTAGAACTGCTGTTTCTCCTGCCCGGAACTGGTCAGCAGGTCGATCGGGCGCGCAGCGGTGCCATCCGGCAGTTTGCGCAACCGCCCCATGTAGAGATTGATCACGTCGTCGCGGGTGAGGCGCGCGACGGCGCAGCCTGGGTTGACCACCACCACGAGGTCCAGCGCCCATGCGCTCCCGGCCGGCCACAGCAGGCTCAGGAGACACAGCGCGGCGAGGCGGATCGCGACCATGGCGTCAGAACACGAAATCGAGCACGGCGCTCAGCACCGTGGTTTTGAAAGCGTCCCCGGGGGCCGCGTCGTTGAACCACAGCACGATGCTGTGCGTGCCGTGGATGCGTTCGGCCTGCAGCTTCAGCGCGATGTGGCTCGACAGATCCCAGCGTGTGCCCAGCCCAACCGTCTGCAGGTTGTTGAGGTTGGATTCAAACATCTTGCCGACGGCGTTCTCCAGCGGCGCAAGCATTGGCCACGGTGGTAGACCCGATACCGGGTGGCTGTCCGGCGAGCGCGCACCCGATAACAGCAGATATGGCGTCAGCGCACCGACGCGATAGCCCAGGAGGGCGAAGCCCGCGTAGTACGGCGGGAGCGCATCGCTATCGGAACGAAAATAGCTGCCAGCCAATTGCGCCTGAAGCGCACCTTGCTGGTAGCCCAGCGAAGCGGACAGGTAGCCGAAGTGCTTGCCCTCCACCGACAGGCGGTCGGCCAGCTCGGGGCCGCCGGGAATGCCACCGTTGCGAAGCGCGTCGTGGATATCGGGGAAGGGAAAATCATGTGCGACGCGGATTTGGGTGTAGCCCAGCCGCGCGGTCCACGGCTCACCCTGGTATTCGAGGTAGGCGCCTACGAGTGGCGAATCGGCCAGATCGAATACCGCGCCCTGCGCGTCCGCCACCGCCTTGCCCACCGCCAGCCCGGCATAAGCCTTGAATTTCAGCGCATCGGCCCCGAGCGGCCAGATGTAGCTGACATCAAGGCCGTCAAGCGACTGCATCGGAATGCCGCCGTAGTAGTCCGGCGCGGGACGAACCGGCAGGTAGGAATAGCCAATGTTGGTCGAGTCGGCGAGCGGATAGACATCGAGCCCAAGGCGCCCGCCCCGCAGGGTCAGCGCCGCGTCCGGCGAATAGCTGAGGAAGCCCCAGCTCAGTTCGGGGCGCCACGAGCCATCGTAGCGGTAGCGCGACAGCGCCTGTACCACCGCTTCCCAATCGGCGCCGAGCTGGTAGTTGAACTGCACGCCAATCCGCGTATCGACGTTTGCCGCCCCAGCCCCGCCCGCCACACCGGTTGGTGCCTGCGTCACGTCGCGGCGATACTCGATGCCGTCGGCGCTGGCCCAGGTGCCGCCCAGCGTGCCAAAGCCGGCCAGCCGCCAAGGTCGGTCCGGGGACTCGTCCGCCCGTACGGCGACGCCGCTCGCGAGGCATAAGGCCGCGAGGACCACGCGGGTTTTCAGGACAGCGCTCACCAGCCCCCTCCGGAGTGCGCCGGGCATGCGCCGGCACTGAGGGTTAACGGCTGCCCGCTGCAGCGGCTTGAGGGCTGATCAGGCCGCCATGCCGGCGCTGTAGCCGCTCGCCCAGGCCCACTGGAAGTTGTAGCCGCCGAGCCAGCCGGTGACGTCCATCACCTCGCCAACGAAGAAAAGCCCGGGCACCGCCTTGGCCATCATCGTCTTCTGGTCCAGCGCGCGGGTGTCGACGCCGCCCGCCGTCACCTCCGCCTTGCGGTAGCCCTCCGAGCCTGCCGGCACCAGCTGCCACGCGTTCAGGCGCTGCGCCAGCTCGCGCAGTGTGCGATCCGGCATATCGGCCAGCGGCCGGCCGGCGTAGCCACTGGCGGCGGCCCAGTGTTCCGCAAGGCGGCGCGGCAGCCACTGCGCCAGGGCGTTCTGCAGCTGCTGCTTGTTCCCTGGCTTGGCGGCCAGCAGCGCTTCGGCAAGATCGGTGTCGGGCGCGAGATTCAGCGTGATCGCCTCACCCGGGCTCCAGAACGACGAAATCTGCAGGATCGCGGGGCCAGACAGACCGCGATGGGTGAACAGCAGATCCTCGCGAAAATGCCCACGCCGCTTGCCGCTGCCGCCGGAGACCTCCACCTCAAGCGACACCCCGGAGAGCTCGGCAAAAGGCGCCCAGTCAGCTGCGGCGAAGGTCAGCGGCACCAGAGCGGCGCGCAGCGGCACAAGGGGCAGATCGAACTGCTTCGCCAGCCGGAAGCCGAAATCGGTGGCCCCGATCTTCGGTATCGAAAGTCCGCCAGTCGCCACCACCAGCGATGCCACCTCGATGCGGCCCAGGCTGGTCTCCAGACTGAAGCCAGCCTCGTCCCGCGCCACCTCGCCGACGCGGCAAGGCCGACGCCAGGCCACGCCACCGGCGGCGCATTCCGCCACCAGCAGGTCGATGATTTGCTGTGCGCTGTCGTCACAGAACAGCTGGCCCTTGTGCTTCTCGTGCCAGCGCACGCCATGGCGTTCGATGAGGTCGAGGAAGTCGCGCGGCGTATAGCGTGACAGCGCCGAGCGGCAGAAATGCGGGTTGTCCGACAGGTAGTTGGCAGGCCCGGCCTGCAGGTTGGTGAAATTGCAGCGCCCGCCGCCGGAGATGCGGATCTTTTCGGCCAGGTGCTCGGCGTGGTCGATCAGCACGACCCTCCGGCCGCGTTGCCCTGCAACCGCCGCGGCCATCATGCCGGCCGCGCCGGCGCCAATTACCGCCACATCGAACTGTTCTGCCATGCCGCACTCCAACGAGAGCGCGAGATCTTACCGGGCTGGCAGCAGGCCGGGCGGTTAGAATGAAAGCGCAACCCGGGTCCGCGGCGCCGCCGGTGTGCGATGCGGGAGCACCTCCGCAAGGGGATGCTCCCGCATCACACTTCGAAGCGTCACCATGAGCGAATCATTCCTGATCAATTTCACGCCGCAGGAAACCCGGGTCGCGATGCTGCTGAACGGCGTCGTGCAGGAACTGCATATCGAGCGCGAACACTCGCGCGGCTTTGTTGGCAACGTCTATCTGGGTCGCGTGGTCCGGGTGCTGCCCGGCATGCAATCGGCCTTCATCGACATCGGCCTCGAACGCACCGCCTTCCTGCATGTGGCGGACATCTGGTTCGATCGCCACGCCGGTGAAGTGCAGCGGCCGATCGAAAAGATCCTGCACGAAGGGCAGAACCTCGTCGTCCAGGTACTGAAAGATCCGATCGGCACCAAGGGCGCACGGCTATCGACGCAGATCAGCATCGCCGGGCGTCTGCTCGTCTATCTGCCGCAGGAAAAGCACATCGGCATCTCGCAGCGGATCGAGAGCGAAGAAGGCCGCCTCGCGCTGCGCGAACGCCTGCACCAGCTGGTACCGGCCGACGAGACCGGTGGCTTCATCGTACGCACGATGGCCGAACGTGCGAGCAACGAAGAGCTTGGTGCCGACATCGCGTACCTGCGCAAGATCTGGAGCGAGATCAAGAGTCGCTCGGTCGGCGCACATCCGCCGCTGGCGCTGTACCACGATCTCAACCTCGCCCAGCGCGTGCTGCGCGACCTGGTGACGCCCGAGACCGAGAAGATCGTCATCGACTCGCGCGAGAACTTCCAGAAGCTCAACGCCTTCGCCAGCGAGTACATGCCGCAAGTGGTGTCGTTGCTCGACCACTACACCGGCGAACGCACGCTGTTCGACCTGCACGGCGTCGAAGACGAGATCCAGAAGGCGCTGTCGCGCCGCGTGGATCTGAAGAGCGGCGGCTACCTGATCATCGACCAGACCGAGGCGCTCACAACGATTGACGTCAACACCGGCGGTTTTGTCGGCGCACGCACCTTCGACGACACGGTGTTCAAGACCAACCTCGAGGCGACGCTCGCGATCGCTCGCCAACTGCGGCTGCGCAACCTCGGCGGCATCATCCTGATCGATTTCATCGACATGGAAAGCGACGAGCATCGCGCGGCGGTGCTGGCCGAGCTCAACAAGGCGCTGTCGCGCGACCACACCAAGGTGTCGGTCGGTGGCTTCACCTCGCTGGGCCTCGTCGAGATGACGCGCAAGCGCACCCGCGAATCGCTCGCGCACATCCTGTGCGAGCCCTGCCCCACCTGCAGCGGCCGCGGCGAGATCAAGACGTCGCGCACCGTGGCTTACGAAATCCTGCGCGAACTGGTGCGCGAGGCACGCCAGTTCAACGCCAAGGAATACCGCGTGCTGGCCGCCCCTTCGGTGATCGACCTGTTCCTCGACGAAGAGTCGCAGGCACTCGCGATGCTGTCGGACTTCATCGGCAAGCCGATCTCGCTGCAAGCGGAAACCAGCTACAACCCCGAGCAGTTCGACATTGTTCTGCTGTAGATTAATTCGTGGTTAACCCCAGCCACAAGAACTGGATAAATCGTAGCGCTATCAATATCTTGCCGATTCCGATGTTGATACCCATGCATCCCCGTACAATGCCAACCACCTAATATCGGGTAGCCAAATGGGTAGCCAACAGAGGGCGCCCGAACGGTGGCGAGGAATGCATGGCGAAGGTCCAATCGAACCAACTAACCGACGTACAGCTGCGGCAGTGGGTGCGCGCTGGAGCACCTGTCGCGAAATCTGATGGCGGCGGACTGACTTTCACGCTGTCCGCCAGCGGGGCGGCAACCTGGATTCTCAGATTCAGGCACAGCGGACGCAGACAAGAGGTCACCTTGGGTCGGTACCCGGACCTCACACTTGCTGCGGCCCGCTTAATGGCTACCAAGAGGCGCCTCGCTCTTGCCGAAGGCATCAACCCCGCAGATGAGATTCGACGCGCCAAAGCACACCGAGACTGGACAGTTCGCGAACTCATCCACGACTATCGCGAACTGGTCCTCACACATCTCGCAGAGAGCACCCAGGCCAGCTACGGCAGGAACCTGAAACGCATAGAGAACGGCATGGGCGCCATGTCAGTCCAGTCCGTCACACCGCTGGATGTCGTCGCCCAGATCGAGCGAGTCAAGGCTGGGTGGGTCGAACTCTTCACCCTTTGGTGCGCGCTTCGCGGTATCTTTAAACATGCCGCAGGGAAGCGACTGATCGTGACAAATCCGTGTGCGGGCATTCAACTCGACGCCATTATCGGCAAGCGCCCCGAGAAGCGTGTGCGCTTGATGCTCTCCGACGACGAACTGCGCGTTCTGATGAACGCACAGATGAAGGAAGAGAACCTTCTGGCGATTCGCATTCTGCTCGCAACCGGCGTTCGGATCTCAGAACTTAACTCTGCGCTCAGCGAAAACGTCTTCCTTGATGAAGGCCGCTGGCATATCCCTAGCAGCAAAACAGGTGCTGCCATCGACATTCCTTTACCGCCACCAGTAATCGCGTGGTTCAAAACCTTGATCGACATTGCCGGGAATTCGGCATACGTTCTGCCGGCGCACTCAAACGCGAGGCGTGCGCAGTTCGGAGGCGACACGCACCGCGCAAAGGACTCAATCCGAGAGGCCATCGACTACTGGATTGAGCGACATTCGCCGGCCATCAGGCGCTTCACACCTCACGATCTGAGAAGCACTATGAAGAGCCACCTGCGACAACTTGGAGTACCAAGGGACATCTCTGAGATGTGTCTGAACCACAAGCAGCCAGGCGTAGAAGGTATCTATGACAAGCACACCTACTTTCAAGAACGCCTCGCAGCACTGACAACGTGGACCGAAAAACTCACGAAATTTCAGAGCTAATATGCCGCCATTCAAGGGGGACGATGAGATCGACCCCATCGAATACTGTCGCCGCAGAGGCTTCGAGCCTTGTCGTTACGATAACTGCGCCACTTGGGACCTTGATGCATGGCGGCACGCACTTCATCGCAGGCGACTTGCTAGTGCCAGACTGCACCGCGCCATGGAGAACGAAGAGAAACACAAAGACGACGACAAAAACACGGAATGGTCAAAGGTAGCAATAGCCAACGTGATCAAAGAGGTGGAGTCGTTCTTCATAGACCCCGCCGCACAGAACAGCGAGGCAAAGCGTATGGAGCCGTCCGATTCGAGAGAGAGGCAAGGCGTACGCGACCGCACTGTGCTCGACGAGTTGATCAGCTCCGACAGAGTCTCAAGCGATGCGTTCTCTTCTTGGGAAGAGTTACGCGTTGTATGGCAAAACGAAGACCTGGACAACCCATCTGCGGCAATCAGGGCAGCAGCGGCTGACACCGGAATCGATCTAGATCGCGGCCTTTACGATCTTGATAATCGCCCCCTATGGCAAACCGAGCCTTTGAATGGCACGCCAGATTTCTTTGTCTCAGTCTCTTTGGGCAAACCAGACACAGAACTGGTGCGTGACTTCAAAGCTTGGCTGAAACATACAAGGCGGGAATCAGGGTTCTTGGCCGCAAACGCTCCGATCTCGGCCAACTTGTTGGAAAAATGGCACGACAACTCGGTTCTTGCCTATATCGACCTCTCTCTATATGCCAAGGCCTCATGCCTCAGGATTACTAATGAGAAGATGGCTGAGCTTCTCTTTCACAACAGGCTCGAATCCGTTTCTGATACCGACAAGCTCCGGACAACAAAGAAGTATGCACAAGTCATTATGAAGGACACATACTTCAGCTCGATGCGCCACGTCGCATAGCGACTCAATATCGCGGCCTTGAAAGAGTCGCGAGCAAGAACCTCCTGCTCCGTCGCGAGAGGCATCGACTTTCCAACGCCGTACTTACATCCCTAGATGCTTACGCAGGGCTGTCCTACTAGTTGTTATTTCTTTGCCGTACCACTGGCAACCAATGGCTCGCCTCGGGCATAGGCGCCCAGTAGTGAACCGCATTCAGTCGTGTCGGGACGTTCGTCCAATGAATGCGAGCTCAAGCAGGGTATCGCGGTAGGCGCCAGGGCAATCTCGAAAGGCCAGCCGAGCTCGATCACAAACGTTGCTCAAGTATTCGACGCGCTCCAGCAGCACGCGCTGAAGGTCAGGCCGCTTTGGTCGATCTGGTGTAAGTGCAGCTGCGGAGACGAAATCGATGACCAGCGCCATGCACCTCGCAAGGATGAGACTACGTTGCAGCGCCTTGGCGCCGGAAAGGCCTCCAATGAGATTGGCGCCAGCGTTGATGTCCAATATGTCGCTGCCCGACGACCACTTTTTGATCCTCGCTTCGTCAGGCAGCGGTTTGTTTGCCTTGAGCCGCTTGCTGCTCAGCTTTCCAAGCATTTCGTCGTAGGTCTGGGCCCGAACTTTTGGATGTTCCTTTATGAAATCGAGCCAGTTGCCGAACGGGTGTTTCTTGGGGTGGAACAGCCGACGAAGGCGGTACGACCAGTCCGATCGATGCCTCGTGTTGATGACCAGACATCCAAAGACTGCTGCGCTCAAGAGCCGGTCAACGAAACGAGATTCGGCTGGCGGCAGAGGAATGCCAGCCAGGGTCCACCAGACGTCGCAGCCGGAATCCCAAACGTAGTCGTTGGGAAGGAACAGCATTCCTCTGCGCGTCAGACCACGGAACATGCGAAAGAACAGCGATTCGGGGAATGCATTGAAGGTGGATAAGCGCGAAGGAAGTAGCGGGGTACCGTCTCGGCCGACGATCGGCTCGTCGAGCGCAGATAGCTCGATGTCGAGCAGATCGGCGATCGCACGTTTCACGCGCCGTGACATGGCATGCAAGCCGCGTTTGTGGTTTTCAAGGTCGCGATAGAGCGATTCTCCGTAGAGCGAACGCTGGCGAAGCTCGTCACGGATGTAGGCGTTGAAACTGCGGGAAGAAGTGATGAGGCGAAAGAGGAAGTCGTCTCGCGGCATGCCGCGCTGTCCTGGCTCTAGCCCGAGGTACGGCTTGAACAACCTCATCGGCCTGACGATCTCCAGCGGCCAAAAAGGTTCTTGTTCAACGAACAACTCAACGCCCCAAGAGGGGAGTGCAGCGATCGGATCTGTGGTGGTCAAGTTTTCCATTTCACGGAACCTGTAGCGTGCGTGGTCCCGCCAGCATTCCGGTGTCGCGACCCATTGGCTCGCAACCACAGCAAAGGAGTGTCAGGTTGGACAAGCAACATATTCGTGAGACCGACATGGTCTTGCTTGAAGCGCATCGCGTTAACGCCGCGATTGACCTTGAAGAGCATTTCCTCAGAACGCAGCTCGACGCGTTTGTGAATCGTACCGGCTCACCGGCCGTCGCAGCACTGCTGGAGGATCTTGCAGCGGATTTGCGTGAGTACCGCGCCTTTGACGGTCGTCTCGATATGGCCGACCACTATCGGGAGCAGTTACGGTTGGCCATACATGCGCTGGACGTCATGGGCTTCGTCATGTACGTGGCAACGCATACCGTTTCGTTCAGCGCCAGCACAGAGGATCAGATTGCCGGCTATCCACACTTGATAAAGGCGGTCCAGGTGGTCACCGTGGACAAGGCGTGCAAGTCCCTTCGAATCCCGTTTCACTACGCGCTCAAAACCTGGAAGTCTCCGGAACTTCCGTCTTCTGGGCAAGTGCGGATGTATGTGCCGCGGACCTACCGCATCGAGTCCTACTTGGCACGCATCGGTGAAGGCGGTGAGGCATGAGCGTGAAATTTGGTGACCAGACCGAATATCCGGACTGGCCGGAGTCATTCAAAGGGTATGGAGATGGACCTTTCCCGGATTTCAATGGAGGGCCAGATCCAGCGGAGGTCGTCGCGTGGCAAAAGAAGAAGGGTGCGACTGTAAGCGAGGTGTGTAAGTACTTCGGTCTATCGCGGGTGCAAGTAGTTCGAGTGCTGCATGAGCGGCTCGACTTTGTCACACGGTTGAAGATTCCTGGCGATCTTGCTCTGGAGCACGACGGAAGCTAATCCCTCTGTGCGTCGGTGTATCGTGATTCCAGATATTTTCGGCCACATATAACTCTGCTGAAGCGGAAGGAGGCGTCGCCCTCAAGGCGATTTCCCCCTCGCTGATCAACCCATCTTCAGGGGAGTTAATATGCATACAGTGTGTCCAATCTGTTTCTCGGAGCGAGTCATCACGCTCAATCGCGCACGCCGTGTTGGCGGTGCTGTCGGTCTTGCCGGTGGCACCATAGGCGGCGCCGCTAGCGTGCTGTCTGGTGCTCGCACAGGCATGGCGATCGGCGCCATCGTTGGCCCACCTGGCATGTGGGCAGGCGGTCTCGTTGGTGCGTTGGTTGCAGCCTGCGTTGGGGGTGCAACCGGTGGTGTTGCCGGTGCCCAACTCGGCGAAGTCGTCGACGAGCGCATCCTCGACAACTACCGCTGCGTTGCGTGCGGCCATGCCTTCAGTGTTCGATGCTTGTCTTAATCGGACGCGAGGCCATTCATTGCTAGTTCCCTCCGCGCAGACCGCGCAGAGGTGTATCTGTGCGTTCGTTGTTGATTGACGGCATCCAGCCGCAGTCCTAGCGACTTAAGCCTTACCTCATCCCAGTTCCATTCAACCGCTCCCGTTCTGCCGTCCAACGACGGCGGAAGGGCTGCGCTCGTTTGTTCGATCCATTACTTTGAAAGGATGCCCACCATGGCCCATCTCGTACAACAAATGGCTTACGTCGGCGACGTTCCCTGGCATGGCCTCGGCAATGCGCTACCCGCCCAGCAACCCATCGACATTTGGCAACGCGAAGCCGGCATGGCCTGGACGATTGAAGAATCCCCCGTCCGTTACATGGCCGACAGCATCGGCAGTCTTGGCACCATTCATTCCTTCCCAGAGCAGAAAGTCCTGTACCGCTCGGACACGAAGGAAGCCCTGTCGGTGGTCTCGCAGCGCTACCAAGTCGTTCAACCGCGGGAAGTGCTGGAGTTCTACCGTGATCTCACCGAAGTCTCGGGCTATGAACTCGAAACTGCCGGCGTCTTGAAGGGCGGTCGCAAGTTCTGGGCGTTGGCCCGCACAGGACAATCCGTTGCGTTGAAGGGCAAGGATCAGGTGAATGGGTATCTGCTGCTCGCCACAAGTTGCGACGGCACGCTCGCCACGACCGCCACGCCGACCACCATCCGCGTGGTCTGCAACAACACCCTCACGATCGCCGTCAATGGCGCGACCCAAGCGATCAAGGTTCCGCACAGCACCCGATTCGACGCCCAATCGGTCAAGCAGCAGCTCGGGATCGCCGTGGGTCACTGGGACAGCTTCATGTACCGCATGCGCATCCTCGCCGAGCGCAAGGTCAAGTCCCATGAAGCGATGGCTTACTTCCTGCGCGTGCTCTGCGAAACCCAGCCGGGCAACGCTGAGCCGCAAGGCTTGGCGAACGAACGTGCGTTAAAGCGTGTCCAGGCCCTCTACGACGGCGCTGGACGTGGCGCGGAGCTTGATGCCGCCAAAGGCACGGCTTGGGGTCTGCTTAACGCGGTCACCGAGTACGTCGACCACGAACGCCGTGCCCGCAGCACCGAATATCGGCTCGATTCCGCCTGGTTCGGTCAAGGGGCAGCCGTGAAGCAACGGGCACTGGAAACCGCACTGCAACTGGCAGCGTAGTTCCGGTGTCGTTCGTGCCACCGAGCTGGCCCCATTCTTTCCACCATCCCAAGCCCCCGTGATCGGCTGATGCCATCCGGGGGCCTTTTACTTTGGAGGCCGCTATGGCTCAACCCATCAATGTAGATGCTTCACTCAGTCACGCCCGCAAGCGTCCTGCGCTGCGTCTGGTTCCCACCGTCGATCTGCCGCGCGAAGACTGGCTTGAAGTGCGCAAGCGCGGTATCGGCGGGTCTGATGCTGCAGCAGCGGTCGGACTCAACCCCTACAAGAGCGCACTGGAACTGTGGCTGGAGAAAACCGGCCGTGATGAACAGTTGCCGAAGATCGATCCCCACGACGAGGAGTCGCCCACCTACTGGGGCAACATCCTCGAACCCATCGTGGCGGCGCACTACACCAAGCGCACCGGCCGGCGCGTTCGCAAACTCAACGCCGTCTTGCAGCATCCCGATCCCGCCTTACCCTGGATGCTCGCCAACATCGATCGTGAAGTCACCGGCAGTGCAGAGGTTCAGATCCTCGAATGCAAAACCGCAGGGATCAATGGCGCGAAGCTCTGGCGGGATGGCGTGCCGGAATATGTGCAGCTCCAGGTGCAACACCAACTCGCCGTCACCGGCAAACACGCGGCGGATGTGGCCGTCCTCATCGGTGGTCAGACGCTGGAAATTCACCGCATTCAACGTGACGACACTCTCATCGAGCGGCTGATCAAACTGGAAGCGCAGTTCTGGCAGTACGTTGTGACCGACACGCCACCACCGGCTGACGGCTCCGAATCCGCTGAGACGGCTTTGCGTCGTCTCTTCCCGCAGGACTTCGGTGCCGTGCTGGATTTTCGGGACGACCGCACCCTGTCATCGGTCTTCTCCGATCTGCAGCAAGTCCGAGAAACCGTGGCGCAGCACGAGAAGCTCGAATCGCAGTTGAAGCAACGCATCCAGCAAGCGATGGGAGAGGCGAGTACAGCCTTGTTTGAGACCGGACGCGTGACCTGGAAGCGATCCAAGGACAGCGCGAGTTTTGACCTGACGCGCCTGCTCGCAGATCACCCCGAATACGCCCAAACCTACGCGAGCACCAAGGCGGGCAGTCGGCGTTTTCTGGTGGCCTGAACGCCACCCAGCAACAACTCAGTCCCGCGCCTCGCAACACCGCAGCAGGCACCGAAACCCACCCCATGACGCCACGTCGCCCCTCAAGGCACGTGGCGTTTTCCATTTTCTACCGCAACGAGGTCTCTTATGTTGAAAGGCTTGAGCATCACCCCGCCGATCGTGGGACGCATCTCGATCGGCAAGGTCATCGAGAAACAGGGCAAACGTCTGCCCGAGAAGGACGACCAATTCACCATCACCAGCCAGATCCAGGGCCGAGACGGCTGGCTCCCGCATCCCTTCGACGAGGGGCTACGCAAAGCCCAAGGCGGCAAGATCCGCAACATCCCGATCCGGCTGCTGTTCAACGATCCGGACCTGAACTTTCGTGCCGACTACACGCTCTTCGATCGCAAGACCGGACGGCAACTGTGCGTAGGCAATGGCGAGCAGTGCCGGCGCCGCACACCCGACGGCATCTCGGTCCTGCCTTGTCCCTCACCAGATGTGTGTCCGCTAGGCGAGGGTGCCTGTAAGCCCTATGGACGGCTCAACGTCGTGATCGGCGACGAAGATCCTTTCGGCAGCTTCGTGTTCCGCACCACGGGTTTCAACTCGATCCGCACCTTGATGGCACGGCTGCAGTACTTCCAGGCGATCTCAAGCAACCGGCTCTCCTGCCTGCCACTGGAACTGCGCCTGCGTGGCAAATCGACACGCCAGAGCATGGGCACGCCGATCTTCTACGTCGACATCACCGTACGGGCAGGACTCTCGGTCGAGGAAGCACTGACTGACGCCACGCGGGTTGAACGGGAGCGTCAGGCTGCAGGCTTCGATCAAGCCGCGCTGGATCAGGCGGCTCGCGTGGGTTTTGCCAACGGTGCGTTCGAGGATACGGAGGAGGAGCGCAACGACGTGATCGAAGAGTTCTACCCACCGGGAGAAGACGGGGGAGGAGGGCAACCGACAGGGACGAGTGCAGCGAGTGCCAGCAAGCCCAGTCTGTCAGAGAAGCTCGCCAGTAAGCTGCCGCCGGCGGCAGGCTCAGACAGCAATGAGGGTTCAGGCCTCGCTTGAGGTGTTGGCGCTCAGTGCCAGTTGTTCGATCAGTCCGCTCACCAACTCCTGCTGGTAGGCCGACAGCCGACGGTAACGACCGATCAGGCGAAGTTCTTCCTCGGTGGCGTCCTTCACCGCGATGTCCTTGATTCGCTGCGGCGTGCCGTTGGGGCCTTGCTCGATGCCGAACTGCAGCCAGATCGAAGAGACCCCCAGCATCTTCGCCAGAAGTTCGATCTTGTCCTGCGTCGGGCGGTTCTCGCCCGCCAACCACTTCTGCACCGCCTGCGGACTGACAGGCTTGCCGGTGTAACGCAGGTTGAACTGTCTCACCAGTTCGGCCGGCGTGCTGATCCGCTTGGCGCTTCTCCCCAAAGCCAATCGCAGTCGTTCCGCGAAGGCGCTCTTCTCGGCTGTTTGTCCCATGCCGCGAGTGTGGGAGAGCACTTCCGGATCTAGGACAACTACAGAATAGGCGGCAACAACCTTGAACTAGTCATCGGGCGGGCGCACGCCCGCGCTGTACCGACTTTCCCACCTTAGGAGCAAAGCTCATGAATCAACCATCTCCCCTGGAAACCTTGGCGGCGTACGCCATCACTTTCGTGGCTGGCGCACTCGCGACGGTGTGCGTCGCGGCTTACGGCCGCTGGATGAAGGCGCAGGGTCGTGTCCCCGATCAATCGGTGCAGGTTTGAGGGGAGACCTTCATGTCTGTTGACCTTCCGCGCTTCACCGCTGACGAACTCACCATCGAGCAGATCGACCTTCTGATTGGTTCACGTACCTCCTATTTGGTCGTGGCGGTTAACAACCTCTCGGCGGTCGCCTCCAAGATCGAAGGTCGCATCGAAAAAGCCGGGCTGCGTTGCCGTGTGTTCACCGAATACCGCGCCGCGACGCTGGCGGGTGCGTTCTTCTCGCCCACTGCACCGGTGGCTTGGGTGGCAGGCCTGGGTATGGCGGCCCACAAACTGGTCACGCTCAATCCGGACTACGAAATCGGCAAGAACAAGCTTGCCGGCACGGTGACGGTGACCTTCAAGAAGTAGCACCGGCGCTGTACCTCATGCGTTCGCTGTGCACCGCAAACCTCCCACTCTCTGGCGTCGACAGGCAAGTCGGACGCCTTTCTTTTTGTCGAAAGGCTTCACCATGAAACGGTTCTACTTGCGGACGCCGATTGCGGCGTCCATGCTGATGCTGCTCTCCGCCTGTGGGGGCGGAGGCGGGAGTGACACCACACCGGTGACGCCGCCTGTAACGCCACCACCGCCCGTCACTTCACTTTCGGCTACGACCTGTGCCTTGAACGCCGCGCTATGCACACGACGGGACCGACTCTGACTCTCTTGCATGGTGTCCACCTGGTTTGTTAGTGGACACCATCCTTCACGCCATCGAATGACGGCTCAAGATGGGTTGGCCGGACGCTTACGTTCCGCCAGCCGATGGGCGTCCCAAACTTCGCAGAAAGCGCCCCGAACGACAAAAACACACAGTTTTATGTGTTTTCATCATAAACTCCTGTGAAGTTTGTAAGGGCTAGTCTAAGCATGACCTACGACGAATTTCTGGCTGAGCTTGGTAAGGCGGGTTTAAGCGTCCGAGCTTTTGCTAAATTAATCGGCATGAATCCTACTTCAGTATCGAACTATGCAAGTAACGGCGAGGTGCCACGACATCTCGCCGTTATAGCTGCGTTGCTTGCTGAGATGAACTTGCGCGGGGTGGCTTTTCAAGTCGCGATCGAAAGAGTTGGATCAGCCAGGAAAAAACCACGTGGCAGTGGAAGACCGGGCCGCTTTGGCGGTGACAGGCAAGAACAGTTAGAGCTGGTAAGTGGGTTGAACGACACCTCGTCGCAATTGTGAGTTGGTTAGGGAAATAAAATGGCAAAAGCGAGCGCGCCGCAGAAAAAAGCCCGGAAAGCCAAGCGTATTAATTCTTTTTTTGCGGGCATCGGAGGCTTTGACCTTGCGTTCCAAAACCAAGGATTTACGCCTGCGTTTTACTGCGAAAAAAATGATTTTTGTAAGAGCGTTCTGCAACGGCACTGGCCAGACGCAGAGCATGCAAGCGATATTTGCGAGCTGGATGCCACGATCATTCCAGCTGCCGATGTATGGACTGCCGGCTTCCCGTGCCAAGACCTTTCCTTGGCACGTACTCCCCACGGCAAACGTAGTGGCCTGAAAGGAAGTCAATCCGGCCTCTTCTTTACTTTCCTTGAGCTCCTCTCGGCGCATAAGCCCAAAGTCGTACTGCTGGAGAACGTCTCTGGTTTGTTGAACTCGCATGGTGGAGCTGACTTCAATGCTTTGGTTGGATCGCTTACGGGCTTGGGCTACGCAGTCGCTTGGCGAGTACTCAACGCTCGGTACTTTGGCGCTCCGCAGTCGCGTCCCAGAGTTTTCATATGCGCGTGGTACGCCTCTCCTGCAAATGCGGCTAAGGTGTTATTTGAAGATGAAATATCCGCAAAGCCAAAAAATGAGCGCCACGGCTTCATGATGGAATCGAAATGCGTTGAGTCGGGAATATCTGTTCCTCAAGTTTCATTTTGCATTTCTGCTACATCGGGGCGCCATACCGGTTTAGACTGGGCTAGGTCATATGTGACATATCCGAATGCAGTTCGTCGACTCACCCCTTTGGAATGTGAACGGCTGCAAGGCTTACCCGACAACTGGACCCAGCCCGACAAAGACTACGTAGTTCCGATTCGTGGCATAGAAACAAATCGATATCATGCCATTGGCAATGCTGTTTGCGTTCCAGTAGTACAGTGGGTCGCGGGCAGAATTTCAACCATCTTGGACACCATGGACAAGAAGACGGCTACAAGAAAAGCGTCCGTAAGCGGACAGATGCAACATCTCGCAAAGAGCTTTCTGTCTCCGAGCGCCGACGCCTGCAAATGGCCGGTAGATTCCGCCGAAATGAAATGGCAATCGGGGGGAATAGCTTACGAAGGCTGGTACGCGACTGAGGCGGTCTCCTCCAGCCCTCTCGTGCCGATTGCTTCTCGTCTAATGGACGTCATCGAGAAGAGGCAGGTACATCAACGGTATTTCCTCAGCCCCAATGCGATACAAGGGATATTGCGGCGCGTTGATAAGCAGGGGCGGAAATTGTTTCCGCCGCTTGATGCCGTGTTAAGAACTATTGTTGCGCCCGTACAGGGCTCTAACAACAACGAAGTCACGTCCCCTCCGCGCAAAGAGCGCGCCGCTGTCTGAGAGCCGATTATCATGATTGGATATTTCCTAATTCGTTTGGGAGCGGACAGCGAAAAAGAGATTCGGCAAATCGATTCGATTCAGTCCTATTCTGCCGATCCGTTCTCTATTGCGGTTAGCTGCAAACAGGTGCCAAAGGGAGTATCCCCAGGAGATGTTGCCGTCATTTGGCTTGGGACCAACAACAACAAGGGCGGAAAGACTCCTTGGATCCAAGGTGTTCGCGCGCTTGGCCGCATAGAGAAAATCTCAGGTGTCGGTGGATATAGCGCAGCCAAAACTGTGCGACTTTCTTTGGGAGTTGTGCTCCCGCGATCCATAACGAAAATGGATATTGTAACCAAGCAAAGCCGTCGTTATCCCGACATTGCTGGCATGCCTGTATTGGGCGTTAACAACTACAGCAGTCAGGTTGTTCAGAGGATCGACCCTTCTGAATCAGGCCAAAGTCTCCGAAGCCTATTCGCCGCTTTAGATGGCATCCTGCCTGGCATGAAGAGCAAGACATTGGCGGTCTATCCGGATTTGATGGAGTTTTTTTTAGACCGTACTATGCCTGGCTTTTCCCCGTCATTGCCATCACATGAACTCGAGGAGGAAGACGATGCCGCGTTATTAACTAACTCGGCCAAGAGCTCTCGCGAAATAGATGACGACGGCCTAGAGCCTGATGATGACCGCGACTCAGAAATCGAGGTGCCGTTCGATCCGTCAAAGATCGACATCATTGCTAAGCCAATGACTATTAGCTCCCTAGAGGATCGTTTAGACAACAACGAATTGGATTTGACGCCGGATTTTCAGCGTCAAGCAAATGTATGGGACGTTAAGCGTAAAGCTAGGCTCATTGAATCTATTCTGCTTAGGATTCCACTCCCGTCCTTCTATTTTAGTGAGGACTTGGATGGTGGCTACGCAGTGGTCGACGGTCTACAACGGCTCTGCGCAGTTTTCCACTTTAAGAACCCGACGCTTCTAAATTCAACTACCGGCGCAAACTTGGGGCAGCTAAAGCTAAAAGGCTTGCAGTACCTAAAGGAGCTGGAAGGCAGTACTTTCGCCGATTTGGATCGCAAATTCCAGCGAAGAATTTCTGAACTGGAGATCACTGCCAATATCATACGCGCCAACACGCCGTCTGCAGTTAAGTTCAATGTTTTTGCACGTTTGAACCAAGGCGGTATGCCGTTGAACGCGCAAGAAATTAGGAATGCGATTTTTCCCGGCGAGTGGCGCAATGAATTGCGGAAGCTAGCAGAGAGCAAAGAGTTCGTCGATGCAACCGATGGTAAGGTTCGGACGAGCCGCCAACAAGACATGGAGCTGGTATTGCGTTTTGTTGCAATCTGGCAAATCGGCGCGCCCTACTTTCGGCCAAGCAACCAGACGCTAGACGAGTTTCTAAACACTACCGTAGAAAATGTTTTATGCAAATGGGATTCCCGAAAATGGGAAGAGGCCAGTGACGCTTTTTACCATGCGATTGATGCTGCAGGTCGTGTTCGTGGGAAACATGCATTCCGCAAAAGTGCGAACACGCAGCAAAGAAAGCCGATCAATCGTGGATTATTCGAAGCGGAAATGATTGTGTATGGCTCGCTAAACGCAAAGGCGCTTTCTCAGGCAGAAAAATCCAAAAAGTACCTTGGGAAGCTTTTCCTGAGCGCCCTTGCAGAAAACAAAGACTTTACGCAATCGTTGCTTTACGGCACCGGCTCTCCAGAGTCATCCAATGCACGTATAGCGGTTCTGAATCGGATCGTTGCGGAGGCTATTAATGCTTGATAGTTTTGAGCTCAGGAACTTCAAATCGGCGCGCGACCTAAAGGTTAGACTTGCTCCCCTAACGGTGCTTACGGGCCTGAACGGCTCAGGAAAAAGTACAGTGCTGCAGGCAATTGCTTTGTTGAAGCAAAGCCTCCGCGTTGGTGTTCTTAATCAGGAGCTTTTGCTGCGCGGACCCTTGGTGCGGCTGGGGCGTAGCGAAGATGTGAGATTTGAAAACGCAGAAAGCGATGAGATCAGTTTTGTTGTTCGCACGCCGAACGGAGACATCAGACTTTCATCTCCAACGATTCCTGATCGCGACATATTGCCCCTGAGTTATCACGGGGATATCGATGATTTGGTCACCCAATTCGAAGTCGGTTTCCAACTGATTCAAGCCGACCGAATTACGCCTGTGGGCCACTACGAAGAGGCAAGCACTTCACAGCGCGCGACAGGTTGGTTGGGTTGCAGGGGAGAATATACGGTCGACTTTTTGTCGCAGAATCAATCAAAGAGAATCCCGGTTGGGCGGTTATTTCCTCGCGAGCATTCATCACTTTCAGCGGAGTTGTTGAATCAAGTGGCACCAACCGAGAGCTTGCTGGACCAGACTTCCGGTTGGCTCCAACATTTAAGTCCTGGCGTTCGGCCGCGAGCTGCTGGCGTCGAATTAGCGGAAGCAACGTCGCTGAGGTTCTCATATACAGGCACGACCGTAGACTCCTCAAGCAGGGAGCATAGACCTTCGAACGTCGGCTTCGGTTTAACCTATTGTCTTCCGATTATCGTGGCATGTTTGGCAGCAGAAAACGGAGCTTTGTTGCTACTCGAAAATCCGGAGGCTCATCTCCATCCGAGAGGCCAGTCCGCGTTAGGTCAGCTTTTGGCTCAATGTGCAGCCGACGGAGTGCAGATTATCGTTGAGACCCATAGTGACCACATTTTAAACGGGATTCGAATCGCGGCTAAGCAGGGAGACATTTCTAGCGACGACGTAGCCGTACATTTCTTTTCACGTGATATTGAAAGCGGTGAGTCTTCGATCACGTCTCCGATTTTGCACGCCAACGGCCGCTTCAGCGATTGGCCAGAAGGATTCTTCGACGAGTGGAGCCGTGCCTTGGACCAACTGCTCGATATCTAACATGACTACGCCGGTATTGTTTTTAGATGACGCATCTCGGCACGTGGGAATTTGTTCCCGTGACATGGCGGAGCAGTTAACGACAACTCTGCTGGCTACCCTCAAGGCATTGCGTCATATCAACAAGCGGTTCGCGCTCAGCACCGCCGTCCCAATCGCGCAATATCAGATTGCAGATGATTGGACTCTTCAATCGATACTGACAGGGAACGCCCGTCGAGAGGAATGGGATTTCATACGTCAACTCAGCAATCGCTCGCCGTTTGCTGCAGGCATGGAAGAGTGCCTGCGGCAGGAGATCGACAGCATCGAGTTTCGCACACAAGTCCATCGGGTGCGCTCCAACGCCCTTGCGTGGGCCGCACTTGTTGAGACCGCTACAGTTAGCGTAAGCGCACACCCGGACTGGTCACTGTCGTGGATTGACTCCGAATTTGTCCTTTTAGAAGACGACGGCACACTCACGCAATCTCAATGCCGTGTCAGAAACGCCAGCCAAGTAGCGCATGTTACCGATCATGTCGACTGGCTAAAATGGCTAGGCCTTGCGGAGGACCCGACTGCATCGGAAGTCTGGAAAGAGCGATTAGATAGATACCCAGGGCTGCGTTTTCTTCCCCGTGTGGAGAACGACCTTGTGAAGCTTCAAGGCAGCGGCGCCGCCTATCGTCAGGCGCTCGGCGCACTTGATTCTTTGACGCAAGACGTTGCCAATTGGAAGCCAGATTGCGCTTGGCCAGACTTCTCGACCAAGGACAGCAATGAGGGTGAGCAACGTCAAAAATTGTGCTGGGTCCACGACGACGTTACCGGCAAGAAAGAGTGCTTTTCGTGGCACACAAGATTTACGGGAGCGTTTGCAGGTAGAGTCCATTTTCGAGTGGATGAGGCTGCGCACAAGATTGTAATTGCGTACATCGGGGGAAAACTCTCGAAGGAAATAGTCAGCTCTTGACGGCCATCCAGAATTGACCCAGGTGGCGCAGTAATTTCCATCGAAACTTGACCCGAGTGTGTTGATCTTTCCTGCTCGAGAATACTCGCATCAGGAGGCTGCTTCTAAGTAAGCAATGTCGTCAGTACTGCTTCTTGAAGGCGCACACACTCCGACCGCTATACGCAGTTAGCAGACGGGATCGATTGCGCGCGCGATTGACCGCATCGGCCGAACTACGGTCAGGCTCCCGCTTTGGGGTAACGACCCTGAGACACCTCCGTTGTTGGAATTCTCGGTACTGCTACGACGTCTCGACCAACCATGAGCTGCCGTTTGCGTCCTCTAGGTTCATACGGAATTTCCAGTATCTGACCCATAGAAATGGTCTTGCTCTTGGGTGGTGCTGCATCTCCCAGTTCTTGGCTGTTCTTTGTCAGGTACAGCAACGCATACAGCAGGTTAGTGCGTTTGGCCTCGTCTGAGTGTGCAATCCTCCCGATTCCAGAATAGGCATACTGGTCGTGACGTTGATGGCAGTTGTGGGTCCATGTCTGGATGCGTTGATCGTCAGGCGTATTACGGCGATTCACGATCCGTGTATCCCAGTACGAAATGAGCGCTTTAGCTAGGCGATCATCGTTCTTTTCCTTCTGACCGTCGAAGAAGACGTAGGAATGAAAATGGTAACCACGACCTTTCCCGCCGTTGTCTAATCCTGATCCATATTCCCTGCCAATAACAAATCCTACCCAATTCTTGAATTCCGGATACCAATGCCGACGATTCACGAAGCGGGTAATGTCGTCGTTAGCCTTTTCAAACGTAATTCGGTCTGCTTCCTCGGCGAGATAGCCTAGATCCACGCGAACCACCAGCAGCTTCGAGTACAGGCGGAAGAGGGCGTTGATGTACTGAATGATGCTCTTCATCTGAAGGAGATCGTAATCGCCAGCGATACGCAGCAGCTTACGACAGCGCTTGTCCTTCTTAGCTCTCTTGCGAATCAGTTCCAGCAAGGAATTGAAGAGCTCCGCACCGTTCATGCCTGGTCGATGGTAGTCACCAGGCTTCCCAAACGGATTGAAGAACAGCTGCAGTTCAACGCAGCAGTCGATGAAGAGGCCGACTAGCCCAGGTGCCTGACAGGGCATTGGAATTCGAGCAATCAGACTGTTGATCTGGTGGTAGTACCTTTTGCCTAATGCCATGGGCTTGATGCAACGCTCACCGTGTTTGTTTACGGTGCATTCAAAGCCAGGATGGTCGTGAGAGAGTACGTGATCAACGAATTCATGAATATCCCACAATGGCTGACGAAGTAACTCGTAGTCGATCAGTGTTGCTTGTGAGCTGGCTAATGGTACGTTTTGGTGTTTGTCTGCTTGAAGTTCGGTATCGGTAGTCATGATGAATCCAAGTAGGTCTTTAGCATGAAGTTGATAATGGCAAGTGGTGCATGAATGTGAATGAGTGGATGGATGAATTGCGTAGGGTGGATAAGGTTCAATATGGTAGAGATAACTATTCCTTAATCTAATAATACCAATAATTAATCTAATATAACTAACGCGCCTAAATAGTCATGGAATAAATTGTCCGTGAATACGCGCAGGATGGAGTTTGATGGTTCCGCGACTCGAACGATCTTGTGAACTTCGCTACCTCATACTTATATGGGGTCCGATAGCGAAAAGATCCTCCTTTGCGACGTAATGTGTTGGGCCCGCGGTATACGCAGGCGTCGAGGCAGTAGCTCCGGATGCTTGCTTGAGACCATCCAGCGCTGGCGGGGCCGTATATGCTGGTTCAACCGTCGGATGTCAGGGTGAGGCGACTGGGCATTGCAATGGCATCTCGGCACCAAGAACCTCGCTTCGATGCATGATGGGGTTTGGGCTGTGGTGATCCGCGAGCAACGCGGCGGTTGCCCGCGATAAGGCTCGTAACTTGGGCGGTGCTGACCGCCGAATTTGCGCGTGGCACGGTTGAAAGCCTGCTATTTCCTGCCATTGGCAGGAAATAGCAGGGGTTTTAGGGCTGTATTGCCTAAAAAGCTGGCTGGCTGCACAACAACTGCACCTGTGCGGGCGTGAAGTAGTTGCCGTTCAAGATCACGTACCACGCTTTGTCGTTCGGGATTTTCCCCTCGCATGCGATGCCTGCCTGCCAAAGCGCTAGCAACGTTGTGTTGAGCCGAACGATGTTTCGCAACGAATTCGGCCCTCCTTGCCGAAGCTCGTTCTTCTTAATCAGGAAAAGGCCCGTCTTCCGAACGTAATCAGCGAGCCAAACCAGCAAGGTGTTAAAGTCAACTTGCTCCTGTGGAATCGCCGGCGGTTTTGCGAAATGCGAAACGAACTGACCCGAGAACCATTCGGCGAGTGCAGTCGCACGATCAAGCACATGACGTGAGATTTCGCCCTCACAGCCCTCGAAGAAGGCCAGCAGAGCGCTGAGGCGACCAATTCGATTGGCTTCCTTCGCGGCGAAATCCTTATCATTCTGGAAGTAGCCTCCAGGACGCATGCACAATTGGATGTTGTCGTGCGTCGCTTCCCAGACGGCTTGGGCTTCTGGCGAGAAGTAGAGCTCCACCTTCTCCTTGAGTTCGGACAGATCGTCCCCGATCTGGCTTTCGAGAATCTCCTTGCATCGGTCGTAGAATTTCTCCATGACTTCGTCGGACGCGGTCGACGAGTGCGTAATCATTCGATAGCCCGATGAGGATGGCGGTGTAACTATGTAGCACCGCGCGAGAAGTCCCACGCTTCGCGCATGCTCGCCTTTCATTGCGAGAAAGCTGTCAAACACGCCGATCTGGGTCATCAGGAGTAGCGTCAGGCTCGGGTCGCGAGCGACGGTTTCCCCATCAGAGCTACGATCCGAAATCAGATCGGAACCGTCGTACGCTTTGTTTAGGGTGCCCATGTCGGACATCGCTTGCCCCCTAAACACGCGTTCGGCTTCGTCGGACAAGAGACTCGTCGTCGGAAAGCATTCGGCGAGGTTCTTGTGCAGTGCAGTAACGCTGACGCGCTCGTGCACCAGCTTGAACCGTTTTGGGCGTTGAGGCTTTTTGGCTTGGTGTGCCAGCAGCGCGGCGCTTTCCTCTTCAGTCGATTCCAGCGCGGCCGCTTTCTTCTGGATCGCCTTCAGGAGGCCTTTCTCGGTTGCGGTCCAGATCCGAAGTTCCGCATTGTGGCGTTCAAGTTGTTGTGTGAAGCGAACGGCCTGCTCGGCCTCGAATCTCGTTACGCCTTGCAAGAGCTTCTTAATTACAGCGGTCTTAAGTTCCCCCGAATCTTGTTTGACGATGAACCACAGGGCGACTGGCGAGATGAGGCCCTTGCGGAGTCGCATGCGCAAACGACCTTGACAGACCAGGCCGAGCACCGCGATCAGGGCGGTAAGGATCGCTTCGATGGAGACGCCCGTCTCGCGGTGGACTTCCAGCACAACGGCACTGAGGTCAGGCCCCAGCGCCCAAAGCAATTTTTCGCTATTCAGCATTTGCCCTCCAAGCATCGAACGCGCCAGACATTGATTTCGTTTGCTCCGTGGTCAGCTTCCCTGGCAGCACTTGAGCTCTATCGAAGCGGCAAGGCTGAGCCACGAAAGGACTTCGACTGTACTTGCCCACGATTTGCCTCATGCCGCACCGTCATCGTCCGAATAAATCAGCGACACCCCTGCAGTGAAAGCCAAGCTCTCTTCGCTGGTCAGAGGCCGGCGAGCATCTCCTATCGAAGGATCATCCATGGCGCCTGACGCGGACATTTTTGCGATCGCATCCTCTACGGCGGCGAGAATCGCGGGTGACAACGCCCAAACAGGAAAATCAACGTAAACCTTCATTTGTCACCTCGCACTTCCTCAGCACGCAGCAGTGCGCGCAGCTCTCCCACATTCCACCTTGTGTGCGCGCCGAATTTTCGAGGCTTCGGCAGCTGGCGCCTTCTAAGCCGAGCCCAGATCGTCGGCACCTTGCAGCCAAACAAAGCTGCCACGACGTTCACGTCGACATGAGCTGCGTTAGGGAGTGTGTCGAAGTTAGCGGCGTCAATACATTCCAAAGTCATGTGTTTCTCCTCAGTTGTGGGACTCAGTCACTTGCAGGCATCCAGCTCACGACGATCCTCGTCTTGGCGCTTTCTGATGACTGCCGGCGTGCCGCTAGGATCTGCGTTCAGGACCGCCGGGCCAATGCAGAGAAACGCACCGAAATTCATGCCTTGACATTCGAGACCATTTACGCTCTCTACCGTCCAAACTGCCTGAAAGGAGTACGACGGATTCGATGACCCACGAACAAGACTTGGGAGCGGGATCGGATAAACTTGGCTTACCAACTACGAACGAGGTCTTCCTAGGGCGCCGCCCGCGGGTAGCCGGACGGGTAGCCAGAACCAGAAAGCAGCACGAAAAACACCGCCAAGACCCCGTTTTTTATAAATGTATTTTCGACAACCAGAACAATTCGACATCGTCCTGCTGTGATCGGCACGCTGCTGCTCGCCACCCGCCCGGCCTTCCTCAGCATCACGCTGGTTGCAGTGCTGGTCGGGCTGGCTACGCCGGTATCACAGGGCATTCCGATCCACGCCGGGCTCGCGTTGGCGAGCCTTGCGGTGGCATTGCTCGCGCACGCCGGCGCAAACGTGCTGAACGATTATCACGACCACCTGAACGGCTGCGACGCTGCCAATACCGAACGCGTAGCGCCCTACACCGGGGGCAGCCGCTTCATTCAGGACGGCCGCCTGACGCCCGAGCAAACGCGCCGGCTTGCGCTTGTGCTGCTCTCCGCTGCGGCCGCGATCGGCGCCTGGATCGTATCCGTCGCGGGCCTGCCCCTGCTGGCGCTCGGCGGCCTCGGGTTGGCGCTCGCCTGGGCCTATTCCGCCCCGCCCTTGAAGCTGCAGGCGCGCGGCCTCGGTGAGTGGGCAATCGTGGCGTGCTGGCTGCTGATCATTGTCGGATGCGACGCCGTGCAACGCCGCGCGCTGAGCCTCCAGCCCGTAGTTACCGGTTTGCCCCTCGCGTTGATGGCGGCGGCAATTCTGTTCATCAACCAGTTCCCGGACCGCGCCGCCGATGCGCAGGCCGGCAAGCGTACGCTGGTGGTCCGGCTCGGTCCGGAGGCCGCGAAGTGGGGGCTTTTCGGACTCTTCATGGCCGCGCTGATCTGGGTTGTGCTGATGATCGGTCGTCAGAATCTGCCCCAACTCTGCGGCATTTCGCTCGCGATGCTGCCGGTGGCAACAGCTGCATCACGCGAACTGGTCGCCCATGCGAGCGAGCCCGCTGCGCTGCGCCCTGCGATTCGCAGCACGCTGCTGGCGGCGCACCTGCACGGCCTGCTGATGGCGGGCGCCCTGCTTTTGATCGGACGACACTGGCGATGAGAATTGAAGCCGTCATTTTCGATATGGATGGCCTGCTGCTCGATAGCGAGCGCGTGTCCTACGCCTGCGGGCGGGAAGCGTGCGAGGCGCTGGGCCTGCCCTGGCGCGAGGAAACAGCCCTCGCGATGATCGGGCGCAACGCACGCGACAACGCGCTGCTTCTCGAAGGCCTGTTCGGCGACTCGCGTCATGTCGACGCCCATGCGGCCGAATTCGCGCGGCGCTACGAGGCCTTGATTGCTGCGGGCGCGATCCCGCTCAAGCCGGGCGTGACCGAATTGCTCGATCTACTGGATCGGCTGGCGCTGCCGCGCGCCGTTGCCACTTCGACGAGCCACGCGCGCGCGCAGTTCAAGCTTGAACGGGTAGGCCTGGCAGCGCGGATGCATGCCGTGATCGGCGGCGACCAGGTGCCGCAGGGCAAGCCCGCGCCGGACATCTTTCTCGCCGCGGCAGCGCGGCTCGGAATTGCGCCGGCGAACTGTCTCGCACTGGAAGACTCCAACGCCGGTGCGCGCGCCGCGTTGGCCGCTGGTATGCAAGTTCGCATGGTGCCCGACCTGCTGGCCCCAGATGCCGATGTGATCGCCGCCGGGGCGCGCATCGTGCCGTCCCTCTTTGCCGTCATCGAGGAGCTCGCGTGAAACTGCTTTGTCTTCCGCTACTGCTGGGCGCATATTCCGCGCTGGCCCAACCGCAGACGCCCAACACCGCCGCGCCCGCTACGTCGAACGGCCCGGTCGGATCCACCGCGTTTTGCCTGTTTGCGCTGCCGCCGGAGAACGGCAACCAGCGCTGGGTGAACCTGGGGATCGTGCAATACGTCGAAGCGCGCGCCGATGCGGTGCAGATCACTTACGGCGGCGGCAACCTCGGCAGTGGCTACGACGCGAAGATTCCGGTGAAATCGGCCGACGAGGCACGCGCGGTGATGCAAAAGCTGCGGCAAACCGCGGAGGACTGCGCGCGCCGCCCGGCCGCCTCGACCAGCACAACGAAGGAAGACACACGATGAAGCTGATCGGCATGCTCGACTCGCCCTATGTGCGCCGCGTGGCCATTTCGGCCAGGCTGATGGGCGTTGCCCTCGAACACGAATCGGTATCGGTGTTCCGGCACATGGATCGCTTCTCGGCGATCAACCCCTTGATCAAGGCGCCGACGCTGATTTGCGACGACGGCGGCATCCTGATGGACAGCACGCTGATCCTCGACCATGTCGAGGCCCATGCCGACGCGACACGCCGCCTGACACCCGCCGAGGGCCCGGCACGGCAGCAAGCGCTGTACCGTGTGGGCGTCGCGCTCGTTGCAATGGAAAAGGCGGTGCAGTGGTACTACGAGATCGCGCTGCGGCCTGAAACCAAGCGCTGGGACGACTGGATCACCCGCATCAGCCAGCAGTTGCAGCGCGCGTTCGAGCTGCTGGAAGTGGCCTTGCCGGCCGAGGGCTGGTTCGGCGGCGACCACATGGACTCCACCGACGTGGCGTGCGCCGTCGCATGGCGTTTCACCCACTTCGTGCTGCCCGGCAAGCTTGACGCGGCAACCTTCCCACGCATGGCGGCCCATTCCGCCCGTGCCGAGGCGCTGCCCGAATTTCTCGCCTGCCCGCTGGAATGAAACAGGCCGCCCGCGGGCGGCCTGTTTGTTTCTGAGCAGAGAAGACGCTCAGCGTTCCATGATCTGGACGATGTCGTCCTTCGGAATCATGGTCGCCTTGCCGTCGGCATCCTTCAGCTTGTACATGCCGCTCTTCTCATCGAGTTGAGGCTTGCCGTCAGATACCAGCATGCGGCCTTCCTTGGTGCTCAGGATGTACTGACTGCCACCGCATGCGGCGAGCCCGAGCGACAGTGCAACTGCGGTCACCACGGCCATCGAAAGCTGTTTCATCTCCGAACCTCCCTTGATGCGTTGATGGTTGCCGGCCCGTAGCTTCTTCTTTTGGGCCGCAAAACAAGCCTAGACCAGCAAATCCGGCCCTGCCACCGCGATTCGCGCCGCTACCCGTACAATCTCCGCTTTACTTGATGTGCTCGAACATGATCGGACGCCTGCGCGGCACCCTCGCCGAAAAGAACCCGCCACAGATCCTGCTGGATGTGGGTGGGGTCGGCTATGAACTGGAGGTGCCGATGAGCACCTTCTACAACCTGCCCGCCACCGGACAGCCGGTTACCCTGCACACGCACATGGCCGTGCGCGAGGACGGGCACTTCCTGTACGGCTTCGGGTCGGAAGATGAACGCGTGGCCTTCCGCCAGTTGCTTAAGATCTCCGGCATCGGCGCACGAACCGCACTTGCGGTGCTGTCGGGGCTGTCGGTGACCGAGCTTGCGCAGGTGGTGGCCTCCCAGGAGCCCGGCCGCCTGACCAAGGTGCCCGGCATCGGAAAAAAGACCGCCGAGCGCTTGCTGCTCGAACTGCGCGACAAACTGCCCAAGGCCCTGCCCGCCGCGCACGCCCATGCGGCAACTGCGGCCGCCGGCGCCCAGGGCGACATCGCCAACGCGCTGCTGGCGCTCGGCTACAACGACAAGGAAGCGCAGGCGGCGATGAAACAGTTGCCGGCCGACATCGGCGTCTCCGATGGCATCCGTGCAGCATTGAAGCTGCTCTCCAAAGTCTGATCCACGCCGCGACGGGCGTCGCAGGCCTTACATGCAGGACGCATCATGAACGCAGAAATCGAAATCCACCGCCCGCTCGACGACGACGAACTCGACACGCTGGATGATTTGCTGAGCCAGTTCCCGGACTCGCTGTCGCTCGAAGAGATGGACGGCCTGTTCTGTGCGCTGGTGGTCGGCCCCGAGGTCGTATCACCCGCAGAATGGGTGCCCGCAGTGCTGGGCGCCGAGAAGCCCGAGTGGGAATCCGACGCGCAGGCGCGCCAGACGATCGAGCTGCTGATGCGGCACTGGAACACCGTAGCCACCGGCTTCCGCGAGGATTGGTCCGGCGTCAGCGCGGAAGAAGGTTCGGAGTCGATGTACTTCCCGCTGCTCGATGACCCGGAAGAGAGCGGCCATCCGCTCGCCGAAGGCTGGGCGCGCGGTTTCCGCGATGGCCTGGAGTGGATGGACGACGCACACTGGGATGCGCTCGAAGAGGACGAAGACTGCGTCACGCTGCTGAACCTGATCGCGGCGATGGACTCGGGCGAGAAATCCGCCGGACATCCGCTCTCCGACGATGAGCGCGACGAGATCCTCAGCCCGCTCGTCGCCGGTCTGCAGTACCTCTATGCCTTCTGGCGCCGCTATCTGCGCGTGGTCACCGCGCCGCGGGTGCCGATGCGCGCGCCGGAACTGCCGGGCCGCAACGACATCTGCCCTTGCGGGAGTGGCAAGAAATTCAAGAAGTGCTGCGGCTCGCCGGAAAAGCTGCACTGACCTACCCGCCACTGCGTGACGACGGCCCGTAACGGGCCGCACGCCACGCGCGCCCGCGCTGCGGGCCGAATCCATTGACCCACGCCTGATGTCCGCCCGTCCGCTCCGCAGTTACGCCCTGTTGTTCGCCTCGATGGCCGTCGTTGGCAGCTACGTCGCGCTGTCGAAGCCGCTCGTGGCTGCGCTGCCGGTGTTTCTGCTCGCGTGGTTGCGCTTTGGCATCGGCGGGCTCGCAATGCTGCGCCAAACGCTGCCGCGCCGCGACGAACGCATCAGTGGGGCGACCTGGCGCGCGCTGTTCCTGCAAAGCTTCTTCGGCAACTTTCTGTTCTCGATCTGCATGCTGTACGGCGTATCGCAAACTTCGGCCACTGCGGCCGGCGTGATCCTCGCGACGCTGCCCGCGATGGTCGCGCTGCAGTCGCGGGTGATCCTTGGCGAACGCCTCGCGCCGCGGAACCTCGTCGCGGTGCTGCTCGCGGTCGTCGGCATCGCGACGCTGGGGCTGTCGAAAGGCGAGGCAGGCCAAAGCTCACTGGTGGGCAACCTGCTGCTGATCGGCGCCGTGGCCTGCGAGGCCGCCTATGTGGTGATTGGCAAGCGCGTCTCGGCCCACCTGCCGCCGCTGCGCGTCTCGGCGCTGATCAACCTCGTCGGCCTGCTGCTGATGACGCCGTTCGGGCTGTGGCAGGCGATCGGCTTCGATTTCGCCGGCGTCGCCCCCGGCATGTGGGTACTGCTGGTGTTCTACGCGCTTGGTGCGAGCGTGTTCTCGGTGTGGTTGTGGATGAGCGGCCTGCGCGGCGTGCCGGCCAACCATGCCGGTGTGTTCACGATTGCGCTGCCACTCGCGGCAAGTGCGGTCGGCGTCGCCTTCCTCGGCGAAACACTGCGCCTGCCGCACTTCGTTGCTTTCGGCTGCGCGGTCGCGGGCGTAGTGCTTACGGCCTGGCCGCGGCGCAGCACCCCGGCAGGCTGAAGCGCAGGGCCGGCCACATGCCCTAAGCCGGCCGCGCGGGTTTCTCCTGCCGCAGCTCGCGCACGCGCGTGAGGTGGCCTTTGAGCCAGCCCGCGAGCTCGTCGCCGGGCATCGGCCTGGCGATCAGGAAGCCCTGCGCGACCGAGCAGCCGGACTCTTGCAGCAGGCGCCAATCCTCCATCGTCTCGACGCCCTCGGCCACCGACACCAGGCCAAGCCGGTTCGACATATCAAGCGCGGACTGCAGGATCACCTTCAAGTGCTGCTTCCGGCTGGCGCCATGAACGAAGCTGCGATCGATCTTCAGTTCGGTGAAGGGAATGCGGGCGAGCTGCTGCATCGATGAAAAGCCGGTGCCGTAGTCGTCGATCGACAGCCCGAAACCTTTCAAACGCAGCCGCGCGAGTGTGCCCAGTGCAGCGCCGAGATTGGCCACCACTGAACTCTCGGTGATCTCCCAGACGATCTGCTCGGCGGGCACGCCGCTGGCTTCCTGCAGCAAGCGCATTTCCTGCGGAAAGCCCGGAGTGTCGAGCGACAGCGGTGACAGGTTGATTGCCATGGTCAGGCGCAGCTCGCGCGCGTTCCACTGCGCCGCCTGCGCCAGCGCGCGCTCGGTCATCTTCATCGTCAGTTCGCGGATCAGGCCAGAGCGTTCCGCCAGCGGGATGAAGGTGTCGGGCGCGATCATCCCGCGCTCCGGGTGTTGCCAACGCGCAAGCGCTTCGACGCCCTTGATCATCCCGCTGCGCACATCGACCTTGGGCTGATAGTACGGAACGATCTGCCCACCGCGGATCGCATCGGCCAGCTCCGACTCGCCGAGCGGCACGAAGATCGCCGCGGAACCCTGGGCAATCGCCTTACCCGCGCGTCCGATGCGGTCCAGCGCATCAGCCAGCTGCTCGGCGCCCAACGGCTTCTGCAGCGCTGCAACGATCTCGAGCCCGAGTGCCGCAGTCATCGCCTCGACCGAGTCGATCAAGGTCAGATCACGGCTGGATGCCACCATGATCGGGATCTGGATGCCCCGCTCGCGCAACTGCTGGATCAGCTCGACGCCGTCCATGTCCGGCATTTCGAGATCGATTACCAGCAGCGCCGGCGGCACGGTCAGCAGGGCAAGCAATTCGAGCGCCTCGACGCCGTTGCCGGCTTCGTACACAAGCTCGATGCCCAGCCCCTTCGCAAGCGCCACCGCGTGCTGGCGCTGCACCGCGCTGTCGTCGACGACGAGCACGGAGTCCACCTGCGGATAACGTTTATCGTCCATGGCGCTCGATCACTCCCGCAACCTGCGACAGCGAGATCACTTCGGTCACGCCGCCATGCTCGATCGCCTCCTTCGGCATGCCGAACACCACGCAGCTGGCCTCGTCTTGCGCGAAGGTCTTGGCGCCGGTGTCGAACATTTCCTTCATGCCGCGCGCGCCGTCGTCGCCCATGCCGGTCATGATCACGCCGACGGCGTTGCGCCCGGCCGCCTTGGCGACCGAGCGGAACAGCACATCCACCGAGGGGCGGTGACGACTCACCAGCGGGCCGTCGATGACCTCGACGAAATACTGCGCGCCGCTGCGCTTGACGACCATGTGCTTGCCGCCGGGTGCGATCAGTGCGCGGCCGGGCACGATGCGGTCGTTGTGCTCCGCCTCCTTCACATCGATCTCGCTGAGCGAATCGAGTCGCTTGGCAAAGCTCTGCGTGAACTTCTCCGGCATGTGCTGCACCACCACGATGCCGGGGCTGTTGCGCGGCAGCGCCGAGAGCACCACTTCCAGCGCCTGCGTACCCCCGGTCGAGGTACCCACGGCAACGATCTTCTCGGTCGTCGGCAAGTGGCTGTTGGCGACCGGCGCGTCAAGCACTGCATCGGCGGTGAGTTTTGGCGCCGGCGCACCCGGCACCTTCGTGCGTTGTGGGTCCGCCCGCAGCGGTGCGGTGCGCAGGCGGCCAACGCGTGCACACGCTGCAGCGCGAATCGCCGAAACGAGATCGGCGGAGCTGTCCTGCAGAAAGTCCTTCAGGCCCAGCGTCGGCTTGGTGATCGCACTCAGTGCACCGGCAGAGAGCGCCTCCATCGTGATGTCGGCGCCCTTCTCGGTCAGCGTCGAACAGATCACCACCGGCGTCGGCCGCGTGCTCATGATCTTCTTCAGGAAGGTGATGCCGTCCATGCGCGGCATCTCGATGTCGAGCACGATCACATCGGGCCACTGCTGCTGCATCTTCGCCATCGCGAAGATCGGGTCGGCCGCGGTGGCGATCACCTTGATGTCGTGGTGGCGCTTGAGCACGTCTTCCATGACCTGCCGCACCACCGCGGAGTCATCGACGATCATCACGTTGATAGGCATCAGCCCAATCTCCCGGTTTCCGGCCGCGCCGCTGAGCGCCGCCCGCCCATCACACCCTGCCCGCGCTTGACCCAGACATCCCCGCTGCTCAATTCAAAGCGCAGGTAACGATAGCCATCGCCGGTCAAATCCACCGCCGATGCAACCAGCCCCAGGGATTCGATCTGCTGCATCACGAATCGCGCGTTCTGGTCCCCCACACTGCCATGGCGAGGCTCCATATCGAGCACCCGGCCACCGCCGAAAATCTTCACCGTGTAGTCCGCCAGCCGCGTACCGCGTCGCCGCGCGTGGTCCACCAAGGCCTGGATTGCATCGGTGCCATAGCGCCCGTCCGGCGCAGCAAGGCGCAGCCTCACATCGACCGGGCGGCGCGGCAGCAGGAAGTGGCACATGCCGCCAATGCGGCGCTCCGGATGCCAGATCGTCACCGCCACGCAGGACCCAAGCAGCGTCTCGATGCGCTCGTCGCCTTCGCCGAAGTAGACGCCACCCGGATTGATGAAGACGCGGTGGCTCATGGCAGCGGCTTGCGGTGAATCGAAGGCGCCCAGGATTCGAACCCCTCAAGCAATCCGTTCATGGATTCGGAATGGCCAACGAACAGCCAACCGCCGGGCCGCAGCTGCGAGGTGACGTTGGCCAGTACCTTCTGTTTGGTCGGGCGATCGAAATAGATCAGCACGTTGCGCAGAAAAATCACGTCGAAGCGCGCGTTGTGGCGGGGCACTTCAGTCAGATTGGTCTGCTTGAATTCGACTCGTTCGCGCAGCGCGCGTTCAACGAGAAAGTGCCCCTGATACTCGCCGATGCCCTTGAGGCAGTAGCGCTTCAGGTAAGTATGCGGAATCTTCTGGCCGCGCGACATCGGGTACAAGCCGCGGCGCGCATAACGCAGCACCCGCGAGCTGACATCCGATGCAACGACGCGCCAGGGCGCCCCCGGCCGCAGTTCCTGCAGCAGCATCGCGATCGTGTAGGGCTCCTCGCCGGTCGAGCAGGCTGCGCTCCACACATCGAAGCCGTGGGGCGGCACGTTGGGCACCACCTCTTTCTGCATGAACTCGAAGTGGTGCGGCTCGCGAAAGAAGTAGGTTTCGTTGGTGGTGATCAGGTCGATGGCGCGCTGGCGCTCCTCCACCCCATCGGGTGCCGCAATCAGGTCGTGATAGTCGCGATAACGGGTGATGCCCAGTTCGGCGAGTCGGTTGCCCAACCGCCCGCACAGCAAGGGCTTCTTCGACTCCGCGAGGTGAATACCGACGTGCTGATAGAAGAGCTGCTGGAACAGCCGCATCTCCTGGTCGCTGGCCTCGGCGGGTCGCTCCCGCATCACACCCATCGATGACCTCAGCTGGGCGCCGCCGCTGTACCAAATCCGATCAGCGACGCCATTTCGTCCACCGACAGCACATGCTGGATGTCCAGCGCGACGACGAACTTGTCGTGGTGATTGATCATGCCTTCGATGAACTCCGCGCGAATCTTCGCGCCGAAGCTGGGCCGCGGTTCGATCTGGCTATGCTCGACCGACAGCACCTCGCTGACCGCATCGACGATCACGCCCAGCGGCATCAATTGCTCTTCCTGCATGACTTCGAGAATCACGATGCAGGTGCGGCGCGCGATGGCGGTGGGCGGCCGGCCAAACCGAGCAGCGAGGTCGATCACCGGCACCACCGCGCCGCGCAGGTTGATCACCCCGCGCAGGAACTCCGGCATCATCGGAATCTCGGTCAGCCCGCCGAATTCGATGATCTCGCGGATGTGCTCGAGCGGGATCGCAAACATCTCGCCACCCAGCGTGAAGGTCAGAAATTGACGACCGCTGGGCGTATCCTGCTGACGGGCGATGCGGTTAGCCGCCGTTGTGGCAGGCAGATTGCTCATGGCAGCGCCTCCGCTCAGAACCGGGTGAAGGACGATTCGTCGACCGGATCGTCACCCCGGTCCAGCGTCGAGCGGCGGGTGCCGGCCGGTGCGGGCTTCGCCACGCTCTTGCGTACGGCGCGCATGGCACCGTGACTGCGGCCATGTGTTGCGTCGGCGACCTTGAAGAAACCAACCAACTCCTGCAGCTGTACCGCCTGAGCGCTCATCTCCTCCGACGACGACGACAGCTCTTCCGACGCCGAGGCATTGGCCTGCGTGGTCTCGGCCAGTTGGCTCATCGCCGAGCTGATCTGCCCCAAGCCGTGCGTCTGCTCGCGCGAAGCAGCCGAAATCTCCTGCACAAGGTCGGCCGTCTTGCGGATGGCCGGCACCATCTGGTCGAGCAGCCCGCCGGCGCGCTCGGCCATCGCGACGCTGTTGCCAGCCAGCCCGCTGATCTCCTGCGCGGCCACTTGGCTGCGCTCGGCGAGCTTGCGCACTTCTGCGGCCACGACGGCGAAACCCTTGCCGTGCTCGCCAGCGCGGGCGGCCTCGATCGCCGCGTTGAGCGCCAGCAGGTTGGTTTGATAAGCGATGTCGTCGATGATGCCGATCTTGTTCGCGATCTGGCGCATCGCGGCGACGGTTTCCTTCACGGCAGCGCCGCCCTCGCCCGCCTCGGTCGCGGAGGTAGTGGCCATCGTGTCGGTCACCCGCGCGTTCTCGGTGTTCTGCGCAACGGTGGAGGTGATTTCCTCCACCGCGGAACTGGTCTGCTCGACGCTCGCAGCCTGCTCGGAAGCGTTCTGTGAAAGTGTCTGCGCAGAAGCCGAGATCTGTTCTGACACTGAGGCAAGCGCCGTTGCGTTCTCACTGATTTCGGAGATCGTTCCGGTCAGGCGTTCGACCATCCGCTTCATGCTCGCCAGCAAGCTGGTCTCGTCACCTTTGGCTGTCTGGATGGCGACGGTCAGATCGCCCTCGGCAACCTGTTGCACCACCGACGACGCATAGTCGGGCTCGCCGCCCAGCGACCGAAAGATCGAGCGCGTCACGAGAAAGCCGATCAGCGCAACGACAAACAGCGTGACGCCAGCCGTCGCAAGCGCGACCAGCGTTGAACGGGACTTGACGTCAACAGCAGTCTTCTCGGCGTCCTTGGCAATCCCCACGTTGTACTGGATGTGGGCATCGAGCGCTTTGTCGTACTTGTCGAACAGCGGCGCGAGCTCGCCAGAAAGCACAGCCATCGCCTCCGGACGCTTGCCCTGTTTGAGCAGATCGATGTACTTCGTCCGCACAGCGCGTATCGAGTCTCGAATGCCGATCTCTTCTTTCAGCAAGGCGCGGTCCTTGTCGTCCGCAACCAGGTCTTTTTCATAGAGCGCAAAGGCCTCGTTGGCCTTCTTCGAGTTCGCGGCGGTGTGCTGCTCGATCTCTGCGATCTCGGCCGGCGTCTTGGCTTGCGCCATGCGCCACACGGCCGTGACGTTGTCGCCGGTAGCGTTGTTGATTGTGTTCAGCGCAATGAGGCTCGGCACCACATTCACGGTGGAGAAGTTCGCGGCCTCGAACAGGTCGTTCGCCTTCTGGTAATTCACGCCCACCAGCACGACGATGCCGAACAGCGCCGCCAGGACCAGGCTGAGCATTTTGTGGACCAGTTTCATTTTCATACTCCTGACTTTCGAGGGCACTTGAGCAGGTTTCTTGAATCGGTCTTGGTCGTTACGGTCATTCGCCAGCCAACGGCAGTTGCCCGACTACGGTTCGAGGGCGCCGGGCGAGTTCGTGATCACGGCTCGACGCCATCTCGATCAGACGGGGCACATCAAGGATCAGCGCGACCCGGCCATCACCGAGGATGGTGGAACCGCTGACGGTCTTGAAATGAACGAACAGTTCGCCGAGCGGCTTGATCACGGCCTGGAACTCGCCAAGCAGGCGGTCGACCACCACGCCAGCCCGGTTGTTGCCGAACTGCACCACGACCAGGCTCTCGCGCACGCCCTCCACCAAAGGCATGTCGAACAGCTCGCGCAGCCGGACGAAGGGCAGCGGCTCGCCGCGCAGTTGCACGATGCTGTGCTGCGCATGGTGCTCAGTCAGATCGATGCACTCGACCACCAGATCGAGTGGCAGCACGAAGATCGATTCGCCCACCATGACCTGGAAGCCATCGATGATCGCGAGCGTCAGCGGCAGGCGGATTCGGACGGTAGTGCCCTCACCTGCGACGCTCAACACGTCGACCTCGCCACGCAGCGCCTCGACGTTCTTGCGCACCACATCCATACCGACGCCACGGCCTGAGAGGTTGGTGATCTGCTCGGCGGTGGAGAACCCCGGCTCGAAGATCAGCCGGAAGATGTCGCCGTCGCTCAGCACCGCGTCCGCCGCCACAAGGCCGCGCTCCATCGCCTTCGCGAGAATGCGGTCGCGGTTGAGGCCACGGCCGTCGTCCGACACCTCGATGACGATGCAGCCGGAATCGTGGTACGCGTTCAGGCGCAGCGTGCCGTTCAGTGACTTGCCGGCGGTCGCACGCGCCTCGGTGGCTTCGATGCCGTGGTCCATCGCGTTGCGCACGATGTGCATGAGCGGGTCTGCGAGCTTCTCGACCATGGATTTGTCGAGTTCGGTCTCGGCCCCGGTGATCACCAGTTCGATGCTCTTGCCGAGATCCCGCGAGATGTCGCGCACCACGCGCGGGAAGCGCTGGAAGACCTCCCCGATCGGCACCATGCGCAGCGTCAGCGACGCGTCGCGAATCTGCTCGACCAGCGTGGATAGCGACTGCGATGCCTCTTCGAAGGCCGGGTCCTTGCGCTGGCGAGCGATCAGCCGCGTTCCGGCGCCGGCGATCACCAGTTCGCCGACGAGATCGATCAGCGCATCGAGCTTCGACACCTCCACCTTGATGAACTTCTGCTCCTGCGCCTTGCGTTCTTCACTCTGCTTCTGGCGCGTCAGTGCGGCGGTGACGACCGCCTCCGGCACGATTTCGCGCTCGACCAGCAGGCCACCGATCGGCTTGCGGATGTGCTGCTTCTGCTGCAGCTCGAGCACCCGCTCAAGCTCCGCCGGCGTCAAGGCGCCGCCTTGAACAAGGATCTCGCCCAGCCGACCCGGATCGGCCATCGAGTTGATCAGGTCGACGTATTCCTCGATCTTGCCGTTGGGCGGCAGGATCTTGATCTGGCTGTCATCGCGGACGAATTCGAATACGCCTTCGATCGCCTGCCGGTCGGCGTCGGTCTGCAACCCGATCTCGAACCCGAGGTAGCAGGCCTCCGGGTCCATCGCATCCGCCGCCGGCATTTCGTCTGAGACGGTCTCCATGTAGACGATGCGGCCCAAGGTGCGCAGGTAGTGCAGGAAGGCGATCGGATCGAGACCGTGGCGCAGCACATCGGGTGAGAAACGCAGCGACAGGTGCCAGCTGTCACTCGCGACGCCCGCGCTGCCGGCCACCGGTTCAGGTTCAGCATCGGCAGTTGCGGTGACCGCCGTCGTTGCGGCCGCAGCAGGCTCCGGCACGGGCTCAAGATGCGCCTGCAGCGCGGCCTCGAGGGCGGCACGGCGCGCCGGGTCGGGCTCGTCGTCCTCCTTGCGCTCGGCGATCGCATCGACCAAAACGCCGATGTAGTCGCCACACTTGAGCAGCAGTGAAAGCATCGCATCGTCGATCGCAACGTCGCGTTTGCGGATGCGATCCAGCAGGCTCTCGACGATGTGGGTGAAGCTGACGATATTGTTGAAGGCGAACAGCCCGGCCGAGCCCTTGATCGTGTGGGCGGCACGGAAGATCGCGTTGACCGCTTCCGGGTTGGCGCCGTCGGACTCGATTTCCAGCAGCGCGTTCTCCATCGCCACCAGCAGTTCGCGCGCTTCCTGCACCAGCGCTTCGCGGGCCATGTCCATTTCCATCATTCACCCCGCGCTGGCAACGAGTACTGGATCGCCCAGCACGCCGGCCAGATTCAGCAGATCGATCACGCCCAGCACGGCGGCACTGTGCAAACAGTATTCGAGCGCTTTGCCCTCTTTGGCAGCCTGCCGCTTGAGCGCAATCAGCAGCTGTGTGCCCGCGGTATCGACTTCCTCGACACCGGACAGGTCCACCGCGAGCCCCTGTGGCGCCGCAGCCAGCGCGGCGCTGAGGCGTTCGCGCAGTTCCGCCGCCTCGAAGATCGTCATGCCGCCGGTGATGCAGAGCACATGGCCGCCGTCCCGCGTTTTCTCGCTTACCGGCATGACTGCCTCCGTCAGGGTGCGATCAGTTTGGCCACCGCATCGAGCAGCGCGGGCGGCTGGAAGGGCTTGACCACCCAGGCACGCACCCCCGCCGCCTTGCCTTCGGCAATCTTGCTCTGGTCGGTTTCGGTGGTGAGCATGATCACCGGCGTGAAGCGGTAGTTCGGCAACTGCTTCGCCGCCTTGACGAAGCTGATGCCGTCCATGTTCGGCATGTTCACGTCGGAGATGATCAGGTTGAACTTGCGGCCATCGAGGCAGCCCAGCGCCTCCTTGCCGTCACCTGCCTCGATCACGTCGTAGCCGGCGCCCTTGAGGGCAATCGCCAAGGTGCGGCGAAGACTGAAGGAATCATCAACGATCAGGATGGTTTTGCTCATGGTCGTGCCTGGTTGCTAGAAGAAGGTGATGCCGCTCGCGATCGGCTTGGCGCTCGTGGCGCCTTTGCCGTGGTGGACTTCGTGCTGTTCGAGCGTGGTGTAGCTGCTGGCCAGGCGATCCATCCAGGCCTTCACGTCGAGCAAGGCAGCCTGGTCCGGGTTCTCGGTCAGCGTGCGCGAGGCCTCGGCCAGGTGCGACATGTCCTGCAGGATATGGTCGAGAATCTGATGCACCCGATCCTCGAACTGGAGGTTGACCAGCACCGCCTCGATGTCCGCTTCCACTTCGCGGCGTTCCGCCTGCAGTGCCGACACCGAATCCTGCAGCGCATGTGCGGTGCCGTTGAAATCGCCGATGATGCGTTCCGCCGTCGCACGCGATTGTTCGACGATCGCCTGCTCGTCCTTGGCGAAGGTCTCCGACATCGTGAGGGTCTGCCGGATCGCATCCGCCACGGTCGCAACGATGCCGCGTATCCGTTGGCCGGTGTCGCCCGACTGGGTGGAGAGCTTGCGCACCTCATCGGCCACCACCGCAAAGCCACGGCCGCTCTCGCCAGCGCGCGCCGCCTCGATGGCGGCATTGAGTGCCAGCAGGTTGGTCTGCTTGGCGATGTTGGCCACATCCTCCGCCATGCGCTGCAACTGCTCGGTGTATGCCGCGACGCCGCCGATCTGCTCGATCAAGCGCGCGCGGAATGCCTGTGTCTGGTTGAGCGTCTCGACCATCTCGCGCAGCCCGTGCTCGGCGTGCTGGATCGTCTGCAGCGCCTGCGCTTCGTCATTGCCAACACCGGCATTGGCCGCCAGCCGCTGGCTCAGCGAAGCGAAGCCCTGCGCCAGCGCATTGATCGCCGAGCGCATCTGCTCCTGCGCCTGCGTGACATGCTTGTTCCAGAGCGGCACGACGTCGGCAACCAGATGCGGCAAGGTGTGGTCCACGCGCTGTGCCATCCCGCTGCGCTCCGAGGGCTCGACCGCAACGGCGGATTTCGGCGGCGAGGCTTCGCGCCCCGCCCAGAGCAAACCCACCGCCAGAAGCACGGACCAGGCGAGGCCCCACCACCATGTGGCAGCAAGCCACGCACTGATCGGGATATTGAGGACAACGAGGGCGACGAGTGCCGGACGCCGGGAAAGAGTTGCCGCCAGACCCATTTCAGTCTCCGTTGCAGGGAAGGGATTCAAGGCTGCTCGCGGACCGACGCGCGAAACCACTGACGCGCCAGATGCCCGAGTGGTTTATCGGCGCCCCCGCAACGAACTTGAGACAACTTGTAAAACTTCGCAAACAGGCTTGCCTAGGCAGTAGCGGCGTGCAGGGACATCGTGAACCGCCCCGCGGGCCCGGGCAGGAAGTCGCGCTAAACTCGCACCACCATGATCGAAACCGACCGGCTCAGCCCCCTTCCGCCCAGCGAGCGCCTTGTCGCCGCCGCCCCCGCATCCTCGCAGGAGGAGGCGCTTGAGCGCGCACTGCGCCCCAAGCGGCTGGCCGACTACACCGGGCAGGTGAAGATCCGCGAGCAGCTGGAAATCTTCATCGGCGCCGCGCGCAACCGCAAGGAAGCGCTCGATCATGTGCTGCTGTTTGGCCCGCCAGGCCTGGGCAAGACCACGCTGGCCCACATCATCGCCGCCGAAATGGGCGTAAACCTGCGCCAGACCTCAGGCCCGGTGCTGGAACGCGCCGGCGATCTGGCTGCACTGCTGACCAACCTTGAACCGCACGACGTGCTGTTCATCGACGAGATCCATCGCCTCTCGCCGGTAGTCGAGGAAGTGCTCTACCCCGCGCTGGAGGATTACCAGATCGACATCATGATCGGCGAGGGCCCGGCCGCCCGCTCGGTCAAGCTCGACCTGCCGCCCTTCACGCTGGTCGGCGCCACCACCCGCGCCGGCATGCTGACCAACCCGCTGCGCGACCGCTTCGGCATCGTCGCCCGGCTCGAGTTCTACAACGCCGAAGAGCTGCGCCAGATTGTTGGCCGCTCCGCGCAATTGCTGAAAGTCGGCATCGAGGACGACGGCGCACTCGAAATCGCCCGCCGCGCGCGCGGCACGCCGCGTATCGCCAACCGCCTGCTGCGCCGCGTGCGCGACTTCGCCGAAGTAAAGGCCAACGGCGAAATCACCCGCCCGGTTGCGGATGCCGCGCTGACCATGCTCGACGTCGACCCGGTCGGCCTCGACATCATGGACCGCAAGCTGCTCGACGCGGTGATCGAGAAGTTCTCCGGCGGCCCGGTCGGCGTCGACAACCTCGCCGCCGCGATCGGCGAATCGCGCGACACGATCGAAGATGTGCTCGAGCCCTACCTGATCCAGCAGGGCTACCTGCAGCGCACCCCGCGCGGCCGTGTCGCCACAGCTGCGGTGTATCGCCACCTGGGCCTGCTACCGCCCAACAGCGCCACACCGGAACTCTGGAAGGACTGAGCACCCCGGGCGTGTGGCGCATCACGCCGCGCTAGGCGGAACATCGGCACCGGCCATTCCGCCTGCATTAAGATGCCGCTTTCCCCGCCACCGTGAGACGCGACCATGTCTGAACAAAACCCCTACGCACCGCCGTCGGCCGAAGTTCGTGACGCAGCCCCCGCCAGCGATTCAGCCGAGACTCTGATTCCCGAAGGCCGCACCGTCGCCGCCGGGCGCGGGTTCGGCTGGTTCGTCGATGCCTGGCAGCTGTTCAAGCAACAGCCAATGATGTGGTGGCTGGTGATCCTGATCACCTTCGGCGTCATGATGGTGGCGTCGCTGATCCCGCTGGTGAACATCGTCGTCGGCGTTGCCTTCCCGCTCGTCTCGGCAGGCTTCGCATCGTGTGCAACAAGCCAGCGCACCAAGGGCAGCTTCGAAGTCGGCCAGATTTTCGATGGTTTCCGTGAGCAGACTGGGCAGCTGCTGCTTATCGGGGTGATCTACATCGGTGCGATCTTCGCGATCGGCGCTATCGTCGCGATCGTGGTTGGCACGTCCGGACTGTTCGGTGCCCTCTTCGGCGGCCGTGCGTCGATTGCCGCGATGGCCGGCACCGGCATCGGCATGGGCCTGCTTTTCTTCGTTGTCATCATGTTGCTCGCCACCAGCGTGATCTTCGCGCCCTATCTGGTGTTCGAACAGAAGATGAGCGCCATCCAGGCCATGCAGGCAAGCATCAAGGGTAGCTTCAAGAACATCCTCGCCGGACTGGTCGGCATGCTGTCCTACATCGTCCTCGCGATCGCTGCGACGATTCCGCTCGGCCTGGGCTGGTTGGTGCTGTTCCCGGTCCTGATGCTGACCGTGTATGTCGCCTACCGCGACATCTTCATCGAGACGGGTAACGCCTGACCCCTTGATGCTCGACACGGTTCGCGAAGTCTCCACACCTGAGCTGATCGCCCTGCGGCTGCATTGCGCGGGGCCGGTCGCCCGGGCGCTGGCATGGTTTGTCGACCTCGCGATCCGATTCGGCATCTATCTGGCGCTGGCCTTCCCGCTCAGCGCCTTCGGCAAGGCGGGCACCGGTCTGATCTTGGTTGGTGCCTTCCTGATCGAATGGTTCTACCCGGTTTTGTTCGAAGTGCTTGCCGGCGGCGCAACGCCCGGCAAACGTGCAGTCGGGCTGGTCGTGCTGAATGCGGACGGCAGCCCGATCGGATGGGCTGCATCGATGACGCGCAACCTGTTGCGCGTGGTCGACTTCCTGCCCTTCTTCTACGCAATTGGTCTGGTTTCGATGCTTGCCACGCGGGAATTCCGCCGCCTCGGCGATATCGTTGCCGACACCGTGGTGACCTACCGGCGTGCCGCGGTCGCCCTACCGGTCGCGCCCGATGCGCCCCGCTGGCGGCCACACCAGCCGATGTCGCGCACCGCACAGCGTGCGGTACTGGCCTTCGCGGAGCGCGCACCGCGACTCTCACCGGAACGCGCAGAGGAACTCGCCGAGCAGGCGCCGATGCTGACCGATGACGCCCACGGCGCGCTTGCGGTGTCACGGCTTTACGGCCTCGCACACTACCTGAGTGGGCGCGAGCAATGAGGCAGGAACAGTTCGAAGCGCGCTTCGGTGCGCGCTGGGACGCCTTCGAACAGTGGCTCACCTTCGCGCGCCTGCCGCGGCGTCAGCGCGCCAAGCAGCCCGCCCCCTTCGCCGATGACGATATGGCACCGCGCTACCGCGAGATCTGCCAGCACCTGGCGCTTGCCCAGTCGCGCGACTACGGTCCCGCGCTGACTGAGCGGCTGCATCGGCTGGCCCTTGAAGGGCACGATCGCCTGTATGGCACGCCGGGGGGTGGCATGCGCCGTTTCGGCCAGTACCTCGCTGGCGGCTTTGCGCGCGATGTGCGGCGTGAATGGCGCGTCGTGCTCGCTGCGCTGCTTGCCTTCGCGCTGCCCTATGTCGCCACGATGATTGCAGTGCGGCTATCGCCCGATTTCGCCTACATCGTGTTGCCGGCGGAGCAGCTCGCACAGTTCGACACGATGTACGGCCCCGACGCAGCGGAGCTCGGCACGGCGCGTGGCGCACGCGACGACCTGACGATGTTCGGCTTTTACATCTACAACAACATCGGGATCGGCTTCCGCACCTTCGCGAGCGGGTTGTTCGCAGGCCTCGGCACACTGCTGATGTTGCTCTACAACGGTGTGTTCATGGGCACTGTCGAGGGCCATGTGGTCAACCTCGGCCATGCGGTGCGCTTCTATTCCTTCGTGGCCGGACACAGCAGTTTCGAACTGAGCGCCATCGTGCTCTGCGGCGCTGCCGGCCTGCGGTTGGGGCTCGCGCTGCTGGCGCCCGGCGAGCGTACCCGCGGCGCCGCGCTGCGCTTGGCGGCGCGCAGCGTGATCGGCGTCGTGGCGGGTGCAGCCGCAATGCTTGTCATCGCCGCCGCGCTGGAAGCCTTCTGGTCACCGCGCACGCTGCCGCTGCAGATCAAGATTGCAGTGGGCGGCTTCAACTGGTTGCTGGTGCTGGGCTATCTGCTGCTTGCGGGGAGACGCGATGCGCCCTGAGCAGTTGGCGCTGGTGCTGCGCCCACGCAGCGGCCTTGAAGCGGTGGACCTCGGCATGCGGCTGGTGCAAGCCCATGCGCGCAGCATCTTCGCAAGCAGCTTCGCGGTCGTTCTGCCGCCTGCGCTGCTGATCATCGCCCTGGTTGGTTACGGGCTGGAAATGCCCACCCTGGCCGGGATGCTGATCTGGTGGCTGAAGCCGCTCTACGATCGCGCGCTGCTGCACGGCCTGTCACACGCCGTGTTTGGCGAACAGCCCGGCGTGCGCCAAACCTGGCGCGCACTGCCGGGGCTGATCCGCCGCAGTGCGCTGTTGCCGGCGCTGCTCTGGCGACGGCTCGACCCGCTGCGCAGCACGCGGCTGCCGGTGGATCAGCTCGAAGGGCTCAAGGGCCGCATCGCGCGCGATCGCCGCCGCATTGTCGCCAACCGCGTTGGCGGCGCCGGGTTCGGCCTGATGTTCTGCTGCACCAACTTCGAGTACGTACTGCTGTTGGGCGTCATCGCGTTGATCGAGAACCTGCTGCCCGAACGGGTTTCGATCCTCGAACACATCTGGCCCGCGATGACTGGCAACGACGTTATCGATCCGCAGCAGGTGCTTTGGCTTGAGCTCGGCTTCAACCTCAGTTACGCCTGCGTGGTCGCGCTGATCGAACCGTTCTATGTCGCAGGGGGTTTTGCGCTCTACCTCAAGCGCCGCACCGACCTTGAGGCCTGGGACGTGGAGCTGCTGTTCCGCCGCCTTGCGAGCGAAGGTGCCAAGCGGCTCACCATGCTGGCGCTGGCGGTAGCTTGCGGCACCCTGATGCTGCCGCTGCCAGACGCCCAAGCGGCCGAGCCGCAACGTGAGGCCGCCATCAGAAAGGCCCCGTCTGTCATCGCCGATGTCCTGAAAGCGCCCGAGTTCGGCAAGCACCGCAAGCGCCAGGAGCTCCAACTGCGCACAGAACCGGACGCGCCCGCCAAGGACGCGCCGGGCTGGTTCAAGCGATGGCTCGAGTTCTGGCGCGGCGCGGGCCGCTGGATGGCCGAAGGCCTGCGCGTTGCGGGCTGGATCGGCATCGCGGTTGTGGCCGCAATATTGCTGCGTCTGCTGCTGCGACAGCTCGGCGTGGTTCGTGCCCGTCGCACCCCTCCGCCTCCTCCGACAGAAGTCGCGGGCCTGGACATCCGCCCTGAATCGCTGCCCGACGATGTGGCCGACGCCGCACGCCAGTTGCTCGCCGCCGGCCGACACCGCGAAGCGCTGGGCCTGCTCTACCGCGGCGCCCTGTCGCGTCTGGCGCATCAGGCCCACATCCCCTTCGCACGTGGCGATACCGAAGGCGATTGTCTGATGCGCGTCACCCGCGCGGGCAGTGGCATGCGCGCCTACTTCGCGCTGCTGACGCGCACCTGGCAAACCGTCGCCTACGCCCATGTCGAGCTGGCCGAAGGCGAAGGCGACGCGCTCTGCGCCGGCTGGCGCGAGGCCTTCGGAGGCCGCCAGTGAGCCGCGACCGTCGCCTGGCGATCTTGCTGGTGATCGGCCTGATCCTGATCGCCAGCGCCTGGCTGCTGCCGCGCCTCGAATGGGTCGAGGTCGATGTGCCGGCCCGCCCGAGCGGCGAGGCGCTGCGCGATGACGCGCTCGCCGCGCGACGCATGATTGCGGCTTTGGGCTACCGCACCCGCGTCATTCAGGACGCGACCGAGCTGGCCCGCCTGCCGCAGCACGCCACGCTCTGGCTCAACCAGGCTTTGCCGGACGCCGCAGCGGGGCGAACCAGTGAGCAGATCGCCGCCTGGGTAAATGCCGGCGGCCACGCAGTGATCGCGGTGCCCGGTTCGTGGCAACCCCAACGCCTGTCAAAAGCGTTTGGCATTCAGGCGCTCGGCATGCACGTGGCCAAATCCGGCGCACGCCTCGACATTGAGGGGCGCCCGATGCTGGTCGGTATCCGCCAGTGCGACGTATTCACCACGAGCCACCCTGTCATGTGGCAGGCCACCGTGAAGGGCTACAAACCCCGGCACGGTGACGACGAAGACGACGAGGCCGACGAGAGCAACGCGCACGCCAAGGCGCCTGCCGGCAAGGCGCACGACACTGCGGAGGCGATCGCCGTCGCCCGCTTCCGCGTTGGCAAGGGCACGTTGACCGTGCTGTGTGACGACCGCCCGATGCTCAACCCCAACATCGGCCAGCAGGACAACGCGCGCTTCGCCGCAGCGGTGCTGCTCGAGGGCGATCGTGACGAAGTCATCTTCGCCACGCAACCGGAATACCCAGCCCTGCCACTATGGCTGTGGCAGCGCGCGCCGCTGCTGATTCTGTCACTTGGCACACTGGTCATGCTTCTGTTGTGGCGAGCCGGCATACGCTTCGGCGCCTTGCAGGCGGTTCCCCCTGCTTCACGCCCCGGCCTGCAACTTCACTTGCGTGCGCTCGCCGCCTTCCTGCTGCGTCAGCGCCAATATGAGGCCCTCCTGCGCGGCCCGCGCGACGAAGTCCGACGGCTGCTGGCCAAACTGCCCGGCAACGCCGCCGAACAAATCACCGACGCGGCGAAGCGCGCGGCACTCACGCCGGAAGCCATCACCGAAGCGCTGGAAACGACGCCGCGCGACGCCCATCACTATCTGCGCCAGGCAACGACGCTGGCGCAGCTCGACACTCGGCTGCGCGCTGCGCGCCCCGGTTCTGCACGAAGGAAGACACGATGACATCTCCGCTTTCCCTCAGCGATGCCCACCGCCTTGCCCGCGCGCTGCACGACGAAGTCAGCCGCGTCTTCATCGGTCAGCGGCAGGTGGTGGATGAAACGCTGTGTGCGCTGTTCGCGGGCGGCCATGTGCTGCTCGAAGGCGTTCCCGGTCTGGGCAAGACTTTGCTGGTGAAAGCGCTGGCGAAAGCCTTCGAAGGCAGCTTCTCGCGCATTCAGTTCACACCCGATCTGATGCCGGCCGACGTAACCGGCCATACGCTCTACGACGCACGCAGCGGCCAGTTCCTGACGCGACGCGGGCCGGTCTTTGCCAACCTGCTGCTGGCCGATGAAATCAATCGCGCCCCGGCCAAGACACAAGCCGCGCTGCTCGAAGTGATGCAGGAGGGCCAGGTGACGATCGATGGCAAGGCCGAGCCGCTGCCGCCGCCGTTCCTGGTGCTCGCGACACAAAACCCGATCGAGCAGGAAGGCACCTACGCGCTGCCCGAAGCCCAGCTCGACCGCTTCCTGCTGAAGGTGCTGATCGACTACCCGGCGCACGCCGACGAACGCGCGCTGGTTGCCTGGGCGACCGGCGGGCGTGTTGCGGACCGGCTCGAAGTCGATGCGGTCAACACCGTCGCCAGCACCGACCAGTTGCTCGCGATGCAGCAACTGGTCGCCCACCTGCCGGTCGACGACGCGGTGCTCGACTATGCCGTGCGGCTTACCCGCGCAACGCGTGACTGGCCCGGCATCGCGATCGGCAGTGGCCCACGCGGCGCGATTGCACTGGTGCGCGCTGCGCGCGGCCGTGCGCTGCTCGCTGGCCACGACTATGTGCTGCCCGACGACATCAAGGCCGTCGCGCCCGCCGCGCTACGTCACCGCGTATTGCGCTCGGCCGAGGCCGAAATCGAAGGCGTCGAAATGACGGCACTGCTGGACGACCTGCTCACGCGGGTCGACGCGCCACGCACCTGAGCGCTTGATGCTGCTACCCTCCCGCACCCTGCTGCTGAGTGTCGCCGCACTGGCCGCCGCCGCACTGGCCGCCGCCGCACTGGCGCCGACGCTTTGGCCCTGGCTGCTGCCCGCGTGGCTGATCGTCGCCGCGGGCCTTGCCGTGCTGGCGGCCGTCGACGCCGCGCTGAGCTGGTGGGAACACGCACCCAGCGCCGCACGACGGGTTGAACACGCCCTGCCACTGGGCGAGAGCTCGCCCGTGACGCTGACGATCGGATGGCATGGCAAGCGGCCGCGATCAGCTTCCGTCTGCGACCATGCGCCGGCCGCCTGTGATATGCATGGGATGCCGGTGGCGATCCAACTTTCGGCCAGTCGCGCGGCTGTCGTTACCTATCGGTTGCATCCGAAAGCGCGTGGCGAGCACCATTTCGGCCCGGTCGCGCTGCGCGTGCGCTCGCCGCTCGGGCTCTGGCAACGCCAGCACCGCATCGACGTTGCCAACCGCGTGCGCGTCTATCCCAACTTCACGGTGTATAGCCGCCATGCCTTGCTCGCGGCCGATGCTCGCAGCGCCGCCAGCGGCGTGCTCAAGCGTCGCCGTCGCGGCCAGGGGCTCGATTTCGAGCAGTTGCGTGAGTACCGCGAAGGCGATAGCCCGCGCCAGGTGGATTGGCGCGCCACCTCGCGGCTGGGCAAGCTGATCTCTCGCGAGTACCAGGACGAACGCGACCAGCGCATCATCCTGATGCTTGATGCCGGACGCCGCATGGGTGCGCGCGATGGCAGCCTGTCGCATTTCGATCATGCACTCGACGCGCTACTGCTGCTCGCCCAGGTCGGTCTGCGGCACGGCGACGCTGTCGGCTTGCACACCTTGGGCGGCCACAGCCGCATGCTGGCGCCGCACAAGTCACGCAGCACGCTGACGCGCATCCTCGACGCGGTGTACGACCTCGAACCGACGCTCGAAGCCTCGGACTTTGAAAAAGCCGCGCAGCAGTTGCTGGCGCGCGACAAGAAGCGGGCGCTGGTGGTGATTCTCACGAACCTGCGCGACGAGGACGACGACAACCTGCTCGCCGCGGCACGCCTGCTGGGCAGCCGGCATCTGGTGCTGGTGGCCAGCCTGCGCGAACGTGCATTGGACGCGATCGTCGATATGCCGGTCGGAGATCTCGACAGCGCGGCGCTACACGGCGCCGCCCACGATTACCGCAGCCGCCGCGAGGCGTGCTTTCGCCGCTTGCGCCAAGCCGGCGTGCTCTGCCTCGACACCACGCCCGAATCGCTCGCAATTACAACAGTCAACCGCTATCTGGCGGTCAAGGCAGAGGGTCGCCTCTGAGACTTTCCGGCGCGGTGGGTAAAATGCGCCGATGAAAGCACGTCAGCCAGATCCGAATCTGTTCCTCGCGCAAGGAATGGCCTTGCATCAGCGGGGCCGCCTGCCAGAGGCGGTTCAGGCCTACCAGGCCGCCCTTCGCGCCGCCCCCAACCTGCATGCTGCGAGCAAGTACCAGGGTCTGGCACTTTTCCAGATGGGCTTGAGGGAGCCTGGGCTGGCGATGATGCGCCGCGCCGCAGAACAACTGCCGGACGATGCATCGGCCTTCTTCAACCTCGGGCAGGCGCTGTGCGAAATCGGACGTGATCGCGAAGGCCTCGCAGCGTTTGTACGCGCAGCCGAGATCGACCCGACGGAGACCGATACGCGGCGACGCATCGCCCAGCTTGCTGAGCGGCAGGGCGACCGAGCGCTTGCGATCACGCATCTGCGCGCCGTCGCCGAGCAACAGCCGGACGCCGCCGATGTGTGGGACGCGCTGTCGCAGCTTTGCTATTTTGAAGGCCAGCTCGAAAGCGCCGTGGATGCACATCGGCGTGCGGTAGCACTCAATCCAAAGATTCTCGATCAGCGGCGCATCGGCTACGCGGATCCGGACCCGGCGCTCGCGCCACGGACCATCCAACTGCAGCCGGACGCTGCACGCCATCCGTCGATGGCCAAGCCGGAGGCGCTTGCAGCCTTCGCCGAGGCAACCGGCCTCGCGATCGTCGAGGACGTACTCAAGCACCCGCTCGGCTACCGCGAACACGCGCTGGAGCAGGACTTCCAGCCCATCGTCTACGCCGGCCAAAATTTCCCCGGCTTGCAGACCAAGGGCACTGATCCGCAGGACATCATGGCCGTGGTCGCCAGCGCGCTGGGGCGGCGGGTCAAGTGGATATCTCCCGACACCGGCGCTTACCGCGTGTCTTACGCAGGCTCGACCGCACGAACCGACATCCACGTCGACAACGAAGACGGCGACAACTGGGATCGCTTCGCTGCGGTGCTCTACCTCAACCTGCCCGGTCAGGAACAAGGCGGCACGATGTTCTGGCGCCATCGCGATACCGGCTGGGAACGCCGTTTGCCGGACGAAGAAGTCCGCGCCGCGGGCTTCCGTAGCTTCAAGGCATTCCAGGAGCGCTGGCTGCCCAATCAGGCGAGCCGCCCATTCAACGAGATCGCCGACGGCCGCGACGCCTGGGAACCTATCGTCGAACTGCCGATGCGCAACAACCGCCTCGTTCTGTACCGCGGCCATTTCTTCCATTCGCTGTCGAACGTATTCGGCTCGACCCTGCAGGACGGGCGCCTGGTGCAGCTCTTCTTCTTTGAGCCGGCCTGAACGGACAAACTGTTGGTTACGTGTGGTTACCAGTGAGTAGGTGCCGGGCGTGTAAAATTGTGCGATGCATCGACACCACGCCCCGTCGCATCGCTTCGCGGTGCGCGTCTATTACGAGGACACCGACGCCGCTGGTGTCGTGTATTACGCGAACTATCTCAAGTTCTGCGAACGTGCCCGCACCGAGTGGCTGCGGGCACTTGGTTTTGAGCAGCAGATGCTGCGCGAGGAACGCGGACTGGTTTTCGTGGTCCGCAACGTCGAAGCCGAGTACCTCAAGAGCGGTGTGCTCGACGATGCGCTAACGGTAGAAACCTACGTTGCCGAAATGGGCCGCTCGAAGATCGTATTCGCCCAGACCGTCATGCGCGGCAGCGAACGCTTGTTTGAATCCCGTGTCAGCGTTGTCTGCGTGGACTGGAACAAACGCAAGCCCACCTCGGTGCCGCCTGACATCCGGACGCAGATGGCGTCCAACCTTGACTCTCATTCGGAATCCCATCGATGACCGGAAACGACGACCTTTCCATCCTTTCGCTGATCGCGCACGCCAGCATCGTCGTCCAGTTGGTGCTGCTGCTGCTGATCGTTGTGTCACTGATGTCGTGGTACTGGATTTTCCGCAAGGGCATCGCAATCCGCGCCGCGCGCGCGCGCACCACCGAGTTTGAACGCGAGTTCTGGAGTGGCGGCGACCTCGGCGCGATCTACCGCAGCGCATCGGCCTCGCGCGAAATGGTCGGGCCGCTGGGCCGCATCTTCGAAGCCGGCTATCGCGAATTCGCCAAGCTGCGCGGCCAGAACAACCTCGATGCCTCGGACATCATCGACGGCGCCCGCCGCGCGATGCGCGCCACCTACCAGCGCGAGCTCGACGACCTCGAAGCCCACACTGCGTTCCTCGCCTCCGCCGGTTCGGTGAGCCCGTATGTCGGCCTCTTCGGTACGGTGTGGGGCATCATGCACGCCTTCAAAGGTCTCGGTGACGTCGGCTCGGCCACCCTGTCGCAGGTCGCGCCCGGCATCGCTGAGGCGCTGGTTGCCACCGCAATCGGCCTCTTCGCTGCGATCCCGGCGGTGGTTGCCTACAACCGTTTTGCCTACGACATCGACCGCCTCGCCACCCGCTTCGAGAGCTTCCAGGAAGAATTCTCGAACATCCTGCAGCGCCAGTTGAAGTGATGGCCCCGCACTCAAGCATTCGTTCGCGGGCCCTCCAAGGCTCGCGCGCCGCCCGTGGGGCGACCCGGCAGGAGGCCCCATGAGCCGTCGTCCGCGCCGCATGATGAACCAGATCAACGTCGTGCCTTACATCGACGTGATGCTGGTGCTGCTGATCATCTTCATGGTGGCCACACCGATGATGACCACCGGCAATGTGAACCTGCCCTCGGTCGGCAAGGCGCCGCAGCCACCCGCTCAGCCCATCGAAGTGCATCTGGACGAGAACCTCCAGCTCTCGGTTGTCGACCGCGCACGCAAGGGCGCGCAGACGAAGGAGGTCAGCGAGAACGAGCTAGTCGGTCTGCTGCAGGACGCGCAGGCTCGTAACGCCGAACAGCCGGTGCTGATCGCTGCCGACAAGCGCGTGAAATACGAAGCCGTGATGAACCTGATGGATCTTCTGCAGAAGAATCAGGTGCAGAAGGTTGGCCTGCTGGTCCAGCAGGGCAAGCGCTGAGGACCGACCGGCATGGAGTTCAACCCCGCGCTGCGAACGCCCGAGGAGCCCGGCAAATGGCTCTCGGCGGGCATGGCCGCGCTGGTCCATCTGGTGCTCGTCGGCATCCTTTTCTGGGGCGTGAACTGGCAGCGTAAGGCGCCGGAATCCTTCGAGGTTGCACTGGTGCGTGCCAACACGCCCAGCGTTGCCGCGGAACCGCCACCTCCCCCGCCGCCAGCGCCGCGCGAAACCGCGCCGACGCCACCCCCGAAGCCCGAGCCCAAGGTGGAAGCCGAAGCACCCAAACCCGTCGCCAAGCCGGATATCGCGCTGCCGACGCCCAAGCCCGAAAAGAAGCCAGAGAAGAAACCCGAGCCCAAGCCGGAACCCAAGCCTGAGCCCAAGCCAAAGCCTGAACCCAAACCAGAACCCAAAACGAAGACCGACAAACGCGAAGCGCAACCGGATCTGCGCGCCGCAGCGGAAGCCGAATCCCGCGCGGTGCAGGCAAAGGCCGCCCGTGAAGCCGCCAAGGCTCAGCAGGATCGCGCATTGAAGGAAGAGATGGCACGCCTGTCCGGCGCCAAATCCGATCGCGCACGCGACGACTGGGTCAACAAGATTCGCGTCAAGGTGCGCGGCAACATCGTCGTGCCGCCCGGTCTTTCCGGCAATCCGGAAGCCGTATTCATTGTTGAGCAACTGCCGACCGGCGAAGTAATGGATGTCCGCCTGAAGACCAGTAGCGGCAACGCAACACTGGACGCCTCAATCGAGCGGGCGATCCGGAAATCCAGCCCGCTGCCCCTGCCGGACAAGAGTGATCTGTTCGAGCGCCGTCTGGAGCTGGCCGTACGCCCGCTCCAGCAGTAGGAATCCCGAAGGCCTGCAATGACTTATAATCGCAAGATGCTCTCCCGACGTGACTTCCTCCACACCGGCGCCGCTGTCGCCGGTCTTGCGGCAGTTCCGGCACACGCGCAGCTGCGCATCGAGATTACCGGTGCCGGCGCAAGGCAGTTTCCGATCGCAGTCGCCGCGTTCGATGGCGAAGGCCTGCTGCCGCGCTCGATCTCGGATGTGGTGCGTGCCGACCTTGAGCGCTGCGGGCTCTTCCGCATCGTCGAAACCGGCCCGCAGCCGGTGGGCGAAACCGCCAAGATCGATTTCGGAAACTGGAAATACCGTGGCGCCGACGCCTTTGTGGCGGGGAGCGTCACGCGCATGGCCGACGGCCGGCTGGCCGTGCGCTTCCGCCTGTTCGACACGACCAAGGCAAGCGATCTGGGCGGGCTCGAACTGACGATCCTGACCGAACAGTTCCGCTATGCGGCTCACCGCATTGCGGACTGGGTCTACGAAAAACTGCTCGGCGAGCCGGGCGTTTTTTCAACGCGGATTGCCTACGTCGTCAAGAACGGTCGCCAGTATCAGCTGCAGATCGCCGATGCCGACGGCCAGAACGCCAACGCCGCGCTGGTCTCGGATGACCCGATCATTTCTCCGGCCTGGTCGCCTGATGGTACGCGTCTGGCCTATGTGTCCTTCCAGACCAAGAAGCCCGTCATCTACATCCATACCCTGGCGACGCGGCAACGCACGGTGCTCTCGAACTTCAAGGGCTCGAACTCGGCGCCGGCCTGGGCCCCCGACGGCAGCCGCCTGGCGGTGGTGCTGACCAAGGACGGTTTGTCGCAGATTTACGAATTGCGCACCGATGGCAGCGGGCTGCGGCGCCTGACGCAATCGAACGGCATTGACACGGAACCGCACTACTCGCCGGACGGTCAATTCCTCTATTTCACGTCGGATCGGGGCGGTTCGCCGCAGGTTTACCGGATTCCGGCGAGCGGCGGCGAAGCAGCTCGCGTCACTTTCGACGGCAGCTACAACGTCAGCCCGCATGTATCGCCGGACGGCAAGACGCTCGCCTACCTGACGCGCAGCGAAGGCCGCTTCCGCATCGCATTGATGGATCTGGCATCGCAGCAGGTTCAGATCATTACCGACTCGGACAAGGACGAGTCGCCGAGTTTCGCGCCAAATGGCCGTCTGATCCTCTATGCCACCGAGGTCGGCGGGCGCGGCGTTCTGTCTGCGGTGTCCGCCGACGGGCGCGTCAAGCAGCGCCTCTCGGGTTTCTCCGGCGATGTCCGGGAACCCGCGTGGGGCCCGCTGCCAAAATGAGTGGCATGGGCACTAAATTTTTGAATAACACAGGAGCTTCACATCATGCGTAACCTGCTTCTCCCCTCCCTGCTCGCAGCTGCTCTCGCCGCTTGTAGCACCGCCCCGACCGAGACCACCGCGCCGGTCGCCGACACCAAGCCGACCAAGCCGGCCGAAGTCACCAAGCCGGCCGAGCCGGTCAAGGTTGACCCGCTGGCTGCGCTCAAGGATCCGAACAACATCCTGTCGCACCGCAACGTCTACTTCGACTTCGACAAGTACGACATCCGCGTGATCTATCAGCCGATGATCGAAGCGCACGCCAAGTTCCTGGTTTCGAACCCGCAGCTGAAGGTCCTGATCCAGGGTAACGCCGACGAGCGTGGCTCGCGTGAATACAACCTCGCGCTCGGCCAGAAGCGTGCGGAAGCCGTCAAGAAGGCGATGGGCCTGCTCGGCGCTAAGGATGCTCAGATGGAAGCAGTGTCGCTCGGCGAAGAGAAGCCGAAGGCTACCGGCCATGACGAAGCTTCGTGGGAGCAAAACCGTCGCGCAGACGTGCTGTACTCGGGCGAGTACTGATAATGCGCGGCATTGCGCTCGCAATGCTGCTCGGCGCGGTTGCCCTTCCGGCCCGCGCCGGGCTTTTTGACGACGACGTCGCGCGCAAGCAGATCGAAAGCGTGCGGATCGATCATGAAAACCGGCTGGGAACGCTCGAAGCCTCGGCCCGTGGTCAGATTGAACTGGCCAACCAGATCGAAGCACTGAAGCAGGAACTCGCAAAGCTGCGAGGCCAGATGGAAGTGCTGACGAACGATCTGGATCAGGCGCAGAAACGTCAGCGCGATTTCTATGTCGACCTCGACACGCGACTGCGCAAGTTCGAGACCGCTGCGGTCGCACCTGACGCCTCGCAGTCGGCACCGGCTACCCCTGCCGCCGACCCGGCCAACGAAACACGCGACTACGAAGCCGCGTTGAATCTGGTCAAGGCGGGCAAGAACAAAGACGCAGCAGCAGCCTTCATTGCCTTCACCAAGGCCTACCCGAAGAGCAGCTTCCTGCCCAGCGCCAACTTCTGGGCCGCTTCCGCGCTCTACCAGCAACGTGAAGTCGCCGAAGCCGCGCGCTACTACGGCAAGACCGCCGAAAGTTGGCCCGATGACGCTCGCGCACCGGACGCCTTGCTTGGCCTGTCGAACTGCCAGACGGAGCTCGGTGACAAGAAGGGCGCACGCGCATCGCTCGAGAAGATCGTATCGAAGTACCCGTCCAGCCCTGCCGCACAAACCGCGAAGCAGCGCCTGGGCAAGAAATGAGCAACCCCGTATCGTCGGTCGGCGCAACACGATTGCGCCTGACCGAAATCTTCTTTTCGCTGCAGGGTGAATCCACCCGCGTCGGCTTGCCAACCGTCTTCATCCGCCTGACCGGCTGCCCACTGCGCTGCGTGTGGTGCGACACGACCTACTCCTTTACCGGCGGCGAGTGGTACACGATCGACGCGATACTCGCCGAGACCGCGCGCCACCGCACCCGCACGGTATGCGTCACCGGTGGCGAACCGCTTGCCCAGAAAGCCTGCCTGCCGTTGCTGACCGCCCTGTGCGACGCGGGCTACTCGGTGTCGCTGGAAACCTCGGGCGCGCTCGATATTGGCGCGGTCGATCCGCGTGTATCGCGCATCATGGATTTGAAGGCACCCGGATCCGGTGAAGTCGCGCGAAACCTCTTCGCCAACATCCCGCTGCTGCGATCCGACGATGAAGTGAAAATCGTCCTCGCCGACGAAACCGATTATCTCTGGGCGAGGGAGCAAGTCGCCAGCCATAAGCTGACCGAGCGCTGCACGGTGCTGCTGTCGCCGGTCCAGGGTGCCTTGTCGCCGGCACAGCTGGCCGAATGGGTACTGCGCGATCAGCTCACCGTTCGCATGCAGGTACAGCTGCACAAGGTGATCTGGGGCAACCAGCCCGGACGCTGAGCCCTACGGCTCAAGACGCACACAATGCATCAAGGAACGACCATGACCGAACGACGCGCCGTCGTCCTGCTTTCTGGCGGACTCGACTCGGCAACCTGCCTCGCCATTGCTCGCGCGGAGGGCTTCGTCCCGTATGCGCTATCCGTCTCATACGGCCAACGGCACGCCGCCGAACTGCAGGCCGCGACACGCGTCGCCGCCGCACTGGGCGCGCGAGAACACCGCACCGCGCAGGTCGACCTCGGCCAATTCGGCGGCTCGGCGCTCACCGATGCAGCTATCGCCGTACCCACCGGCGGCATCGAAGCCGGCATACCGGTCACCTACGTGCCGGCCCGCAACACCGTGATGTTGTCGCTCGCGCTCGGCTGGGCCGAAGTGCTCGGCGCCAACGACATTTACGTCGGCGTGAACGCTGTCGATTACTCCGGCTACCCCGACTGTCGCCCGGAGTTCATCGCCGCCTTCGAAGCGATGGCCAATCTCGCCACCAAGGTCGGCGTTGAGGGCGCGCGCATGCACATCCACGCCCCGCTCATCGAACTCTCGAAGGCTCAGATTGTGCAGCGCGGCGTGGCGCTCGGCGTCGATTACGGCATCACCGTATCGTGCTATCAGGCCGACGACGAAGGCCGCGCCTGCGGTGAGTGTGATGCCTGCCGGCTGCGCCGGGCCGGTTTCGAAGCGGCAGGGATTTCGGACCCGACCCGTTACCGCCCGTCACGCTGATTTCCGCCGGCGCTGTCGGCGGTGTTGACAGGAGAAAGTCCGGGACCTATAATTATTTGCTCTGTTTGGCCTGGGTCGGTAGCTCAGTCGGTAGAGCAGCGGACTTTTAATCCGTTGGTCGCGAGTTCGAGTCTCGCCCGACCCACCAGTCCGAACAATGCAAGACCCTTTGGGGGTATAGCTCAGTTGGTAGAGCAGCGGACTCTTAATCCGTAGGTCCAAGGTTCAAGTCCTTGTGCCCCCACCAGATACAAGAAAAAGCCCAGTCTACGGACTGGGCTTTTTCGTTGGCGCTTGTCGTCAGCGGCGGCGTGAAGACGAGCCGCCCAAAATCGACCCGAGCACCCCACGGACGATTTCGCGGCCAACCTGGCTGCCTAGCGTGCGGACGACGCTCTTCGCTGCGGTCTGCACCAAACCATCGTGCTGCGCGCCACGCGGGCCGGTTGTACCGAACAGAATCCCACTCAGCACGCTGCTGAGTCCGCCCCCTTCGGCGGGCGCTTGGCCCGGTGCCTGCGTGCCATTCGCGGCCTTGCCCGCCCCATTGCCGCCAGCCGGGGCGCCACGCAGACGCTCATAGGCGGATTCACGATCGAGTACTTCTTCGTAGTGGCCGTACAGCAGCGACCCTTTGATCACCGCATCGCGCTCGGCGGCGGTCAGCGGGCCGATGCGCGTACCCGGTGCGGTGATGAACGCGCGCTCGACCACCGCTGGACGCCCCTTGTCGTCGAGGAATGACACCAGGGCCTCACCAACACCCAATTCGGTGATTGCAGTTGCAGCGTCGAACTTCGGATTCGCGCGCAGCGTCTGCGCCGCTGTCTGTACCGCTTTCTGGTCGCGCGGCGTGAAGGCGCGCAGCGCATGCTGCACGCGGTTGCCAAGCTGGCCCAGCACCGTGTCGGGAATGTCGAGCGGGTTCTGCGTCACGAAATAGACGCCCACGCCCTTGGAGCGAATCAGGCGCACCACCTGTTCGATCTTCTCCAGCAGAGCAGGCGGCGCCTCGTTGAACAGCAGATGCGCCTCATCGAAGAAAAACACCAGCTTCGGTTTGTCGAGGTCGCCCACTTCCGGCAGATGTTCGAACAGCTCGGCCAGCATCCACAGCAGGAAGGTGGAATACAGCCGCGGCGAGCCATACAGCTTGTCTGCCGCCAGGATGTTGATGACGCCGTGGCCCTTCTGATCGGTCTGCATCAGGTCGGCGATGTCGAGCATCGGCTCGCCAAAGAACTTGTCCGCCCCCTCCTGCTCGATCGACAGCAGACCGCGCTGGATCGCGCCGATCGACGCCGCGGAGACGTTGCCGTACTCGGTGGTGAATTGTTTCGCGTTGTCGCCGACGTGCTGAACCATCGCGCGCAGGTCTTTCATGTCGAGCAACAGCAGGCCGTTGTCGTCGGCAATCTTGAAGACCAGCTGCAGCACGCCGGCTTGCGTGTCGTTGAGGTTCAGCAGGCGCGCAAGCAACAGCGGGCCCATGTCCGAAATCGTTGCCCGCACCGGATGCCCGGCGGCGCCGAAGACATCCCAGAACACGGTCGGGCAGGCCTCGAAGGCTGGCAAATCAATACCCAACTGCTCGGCGCGCGCCTTGAGCTTGGGCGTTTCAGTGCCGGCTGCGCCAAGGCCGGAGAGATCCCCCTTCACATCGGCCATGAACACCGGTACACCGATGCGCGAGAAAGATTCGGCGAGCTTCTGCAGGGTCACCGTCTTGCCGGTACCCGTGGCGCCAGTGATCAGGCCGTGGCGATTGGCAAGCTGGGGCAGCAGGGCGATGTCCTGCTGGTCGACGCGGGCAATGACGAGCGGTTCGGTCATGGCGGACTCCGGAGGGCTGCGAGGATTTGGCCGCGAGCGTAGCACGAGCAGCGGGCCTCTCCGCTAGCCCGCCATGATGCAGCGCAAGCCGCACCGGCCGCGCCACCCTGGCCTGCGGTGTAGAATTACCGGCTTTGCGATTAACCGGAAATCTGGATCATGGCGGGTCACTCGAAATGGGCCAACATCCAGCACCGCAAGGGCCGTCAGGACGCCAAGCGGGGCAAGGTGTTCACCAAACTGATCAAGGAAATTACGGTCGCGGCCAAGATGGGCGGCGGCGACCTTACGGCCAACCCGCGTTTGCGGCTGGCCGTCGACAAGGCTAAGGCCGAGTCGATGCCGAAGGACAACATCGAGAACGCGATCAAGCGCGGCACCGGCCAACTTGAAGGCGTCACGTATGAAGAATGCCGCTACGAGGGCTACGGCATCGGCGGCGCGGCGGTGATGGTCGATTGCCTCACCGACAACAAGGTTCGCACCGTAGCGGACGTGCGCCATGCCTTCTCGAAGTACGGCGGCAACATGGGCACCGACGGCTGCGTGGCGTTCCAGTTCAAGCACTGCGGCACCCTGCTGTTCGCACCGGGCACCAGCGAAGACGCGCTGATGGATGCCGCGCTTGAAGCGGGCGCGGAAGACGTTGTGACGAACGACGACGGCTCGATCGAAGTCGTGACCGGTCCGTGGGAATTCTCGGCCGTGAAGGAAGCGCTGGAAGCAGCCGGCTTCAAGGCCGAGTTCGGCGAAGTCACGATGAAGGCGCTGAATGAAACGGTGCTCGCAGGCGACGAAGGCGAACGCATGCAGAAGCTGCTCGACGCACTCGACTCGCTGGACGATGTGCAAGAGGTCTACACCTCGGCCGCAATCGACGAGTGATTCACCCCCAGCCGGGCGCACCCTGCGCCCGGCAAACCCGGAGCTTCCGGATGAGCAATGCCCCGGTGATTGAACGGCGTACGGACAGCGCACTGCGCGCCAAGGTCGACGCCGCTTACGCGCTGATCGCCCCGTTCTTCGACCCCTCGAACCAATGGGCCGGCCGTTCGCAAGACATGCTTGCCTACCGCACGCTACGCGATCGCATGCCCGAACTCGACGCGAGCCAGGCACATCTGATCGTCAGCGTTGCCCGACGCATGGCGCGCGAGCGCGGACAGCCGAGCTGATCGCCGCATGGCACGCCTGACCCCGCTGCTCTTCGTGCTGCTGTGGAGCAGCGGCTTCATCGGCGCCAAGCTTGGCCTGCCCTACGCCGAGCCCCTGACCTTCCTGCTGCTGCGCTACCTGTTGGTGATTGCGCTGCTGTCGCTGCTTGCCTTCGCCACCCGCGCGCCGTGGCCACGCGATGCGCGCCAGATCGCGCATATCGGCGTAAGCGGGCTGTTGGTCCATGCGCTCTACCTTGGGGGTGTATTCACCGCGATCCACCATGGCCTGCCGGCGGGTATCACGGCCCTGGTGGTCGGCATACAGCCCCTGCTGACGGCGCTTGTTGCCGGCCTGTTGCTCGGCGAGCACGTGAGCAGGCGGCAGTGGGCCGGCCTCGCGCTTGGCTTCGCCGGCGTAGCGATGGTGGTCGCACACAAGACCGGCAGTGTTGAACTGGCCACGCTGGGCGGCATGATCCTGCCCGCGCTTGCAGCCCTGCTGGGCATTACGCTCGGTACGCTGTATCAGAAGCGCTTCTGCCCGCACTTCGATCTGCGCACTGGCGCCGTCGTGCAGTTCGGCGCCAGTGCGCTGGTGACCTTGCCGGTCGCGCTCGCCACCGAGTCGATGCATGTGCAGTGGCATGGCGCCTTTGTCTTCGCGCTCGGCTGGCTCGTTCTGGTGCTCTCAATCGGTGCGATCACGCTGCTGAACCTGCTGATCCGCCGCGGCAGCGCGGTTAACGTGGCGCGGCTGTTCTATCTGACGCCGCCAACGACCGCGCTGCTCGCATGGGCGATATTCGGCGAAACGCTCACCGGGCTCGCGCTCGCCGGCATGGCCGCGGCGGTCACCGGCGTGTGGCTCGCAAAGGGGCGCTGAATGGAGTCGATCGACGCGATCCGTATCCTCGGCATCGACCCGGGCTTGCAGAGCACCGGCTTTGGCGTGATCGACAAGCACGGGTCAAAACTCAGCTATGTCGCCAGCGGCTGTATCCGCACCAACGAGCGCGAGCCACTGCCGCAGCGCCTTGGCGTGGTGTTCGACAGCATCCGTGAAGTGATCGCCAAGTACGCCCCGCACCAGGCAGCGATCGAAGAAGTCTTCCTCAACAAGAATCCGTGGTCGACGCTGTTGCTGGGCCAAGCACGCGGCGCCGCGATTGCAGCGATGACGACCGCCGGCCTGCCGGTGGCGGAATACGGCACGATGCAGATCAAGAAGGCCGTCGTCGGCCAGGGCCGTGCCACGAAGGATCAGGTGTCGCACATGGTGGTGCGCCTGCTCACCCTCGGCGGCGTGCCGCAGTCGGACGCGGCCGATGCTTTGGCGTGCGCGATTTGCCATGCGCATACCGGGCACGGCTTCGGCATTGCCACGCCAGCAGGCGGCCGTCGCCGCGGAGGGCGCGTGCTGCCGCCGGGCGCGAAGCCTCTCAGGTGACGTTAGTCACACGGGGACGATGCATCTTCTGGGACTATCCCGAAGTCATTGCCCAGTATCCATATCAAGGAAGCCGCCACTATGTTTCAGAGTTCCACGATTCCCGTGTTGCTCACCACTGCAGCTCTCAGCTTAACGCTTGCCGCCTGCGGTGGCGGCGGTGCCGGCGAACCGCCGCCACCGTCGCCACTGCCCACCGACAATACCCCGACCGAGATCACTAGCGACAACATGAACATGATCGCAGCATCAGGCATGTTGAGCGCCGGCATTGCCACCTTCGACGCGTGGCTAGGTGGTTTCTCCGGCGCTAACGCCTCATCAATCGTCCTGCGACAATTCAACGCTGCAGTGGCGGTCATCCCCGCGAGCACGCGCATCTCCCGGTCTCAGGCAACGCCCCCCGAATTAGCGATGTCGCCGCCTCGTCCGCCAGAGCTGCTCATACCAATCTCCAAATCACCGTGTCCTGACGGTGGGAACATAGATATCTCCGTTCTGGACTCCAACGGCAACAGTCTGGCGGACCAGAATGAGCCCTTCCGAGTGACGGCGAACACATGCAAGGACGGCGACGAGACGGCTAGCGGGTACTTTGAGATCTTCATCACGTCGCTGACTTGGGAGGGCGACGTTGTGTCGTCAGCTGACTACGTCGTCAGTCTTTCTTCGTTCACGGCGAGCAAAGGGAGCCGAAGCAACAGTCTCGGTGGCACCCTGAGTGTCAAACTGCGTAGCGTTGCAGGGCATTCTGAAACCACGATGCAAGGCACGCCTTCCATCATGCACAGCGATGGCGAGCGCCAACTTCCCATCGGCTACCTCGACAATAGCTACCACGCAACTGTCACCAAGCTTGATGCAGGCGTACAGGTGGACTTTTCTTCTCGCTCACGACTTGGTGACGGCGGAGTCAACACACCGTTAAGCGGTTTGGTCCTGACTCGAACGACAAACCCAATTCGGTATTCTGCAGACAGAAAGATCGTATCGGGCACCATACGAATCTCACTTGAGGGTAAACCCGCGACGCTCGACATTAACTTTGCCGACGACGCCGCCACCGTAGCGCTCGACGTTGACGGCGACGGCACTGTCGATACAACACGCATCCTGACGCGTCAAGCTCTAGAAGCGGTGTTCTAGCGCAGAACGCTCCACCGCCCCCCCAAGGTGGGGCGACTTGCACTTGAGTCATTCTCCCCCCGCGCCTATCGTGGCACCAGTTCACGACGGGAGACCCGGACGATGCAACATGGCACACCGCGGGTGGGTTTGTTCGCCACCTGCCTGATGAACGTCTTCCGCCCGAACATCGGCTTCTCGGCGGTCGCATTGCTCGAACGCGCGGGCTGCAAGGTATCGGTGCCGATGGAGCAGACCTGCTGCGGCCAGCCGGCCTGGTCGGCGGGTGATGACGACACTGCTCGCGCGCTGGCGCGTCAGGTAATCGAACAGTTCGAGGGCTTCGACTACGTCGTCGCCGCCTCGGGCTCCTGCATCGGCACGCTGCGCAAATACCCCGAGATGTTCGCATCCGACCCGGACTGGGCGCCCCGCGCACTGGCGCTGGCGGGCAAGTCACACGAGCTGCTGAGCTTTCTTGCGGATGAGCTTAAGGTGAATGTCGATAGTGCCTATCCGGGCCGCGCGAGCTACCACGATTCCTGCAGCGGCCTGCGGGAGCTGGGCGTGAAATCACAGCCCCGTTCGCTGCTGGGCAAGGTGAAGGGCCTGTCGCTGCTGGAGATGGACGACGCGGAGGTGTGCTGCGGTTTCGGTGGCAGCTTCTGCGTGAAGTACCCGGCGATTTCGGAAAAGATGGTGGACGACAAGATCCGCTCGCTGGAAGCGACCGGCGCGGACACCCTGCTGGGCGGCGATCTGGGCTGCTTGCTGAACATCGCCGGGCGGCTCAAACGCAAGGGATCGCGCATCCGCGTGCTGCATACCGCCGAGGTGCTCGCCGGCCGCGCAGATGGCCCCGCGATCGGGGACGAGGAGCCGCGATGAATCCCGCCGCCGGTAGCTTCGAATCGCGCGCGGCGCTCGCACTGAAGGACGCCTCGCTGCAGAAGGCACTCGGCAACTTCAAGCCACTGTTCGTCGCCAAGCGTGCCAGCGCGGTGGCCGAGCTGGCGGACTTCGAGGCGCTGCGCGAGCGCGCGGCGCAGATCAAGAATGCGGTGCTCGGCGAACTCGACGTATGGCTGGAACGCTACGCCGCCGCGGTAGAGGCCGCCGGCGGCAAGGTGCATTTCGCCAGTGATGCGGCCGAGGCGCGCGAGATCATCCTCGGCATCTGCCGCGACGCCAACGCGAAGACGATCTGCAAGGGCAAGTCGATGGTCAGCGAGGAGATCGCGCTGAACCCGGCACTGGAAGCCGCGGGCTACGAGGTCGTCGAGACCGATCTGGGCGAGTACATCATCCAGCTCGCGCAGGAGCCGCCCTCCCACATCATCGCGCCGGCAATCCACAAGACGCGCGAGCAGGTGGCGGACCTCTTCGAGGCACACCACCCCGGTCGGCCGCGCGAAGAATCCGTCGCCGGGCTGGTGAATGAAGCGCGCCATGTGCTGCGCGAGAAGTTCTTCCGGGCCGATGTCGGCATCACCGGCGGCAACTTCCTGATCGCCGAAACCGGCAGCAGCGTCATCGTCACCAACGAGGGCAATGGCGACCTGTCGCAGACGCTCGCGCGGGTGCATATCGTCACCTCCGGCATCGAGCGCGTGCTGCCGACGCTCGACGATCTCTCGGTGTTCCTGCGCATTCTCGCGCGCAGCGCGACCGGGCAGGACACCGAGTGCTACACCACGATCTCGACCGGCCCGCGGCGCGCGGGCGACCCGGACGGGCCGCAGGAATACCACGTCGTACTGGTCGACAACGGCCGCTCGAAGATGCTGGGCGGCAAGTTCCGCGACATGCTGCGCTGTATCCGCTGCGGTGCTTGCATGAACCATTGCCCGGTATACAGCGCCATCGGCGGCCACGCCTACGGCTGGGTTTATCCGGGACCGATGGGGGCAATCCTGACACCGCTGTTCAACGGCGTGGCCGAGCACTACGACCTGCCCAACGCCTGCACGCTCAACGGCCGCTGCCAGAGCGTGTGCCCGGTGAAGATTCCGCTCACCGAGCTGATCCGCACGCTGCGCAGCGAACAGGTGAAAGCGGGCCTGATGCCGGCGCGGCAACGCACGCTGCTGGCCGCCTGGGGCTGGGTCGCGCGCCAGCCAGGCCTCTACCACGCGCTGGAGCGCTTCGGCAGCCGGCTGCTGCGGGCACGCGCCGGCCGTGCCGGCCGAATCCGCGCCCTGCCCGGCGCGACGGCCTGGACGCAAGGCCGCGATCTGCCAGCGCCGGCGGGTGAGACCTTCCTCGAACAGTGGCGCAAGCAACGAGGTGAGGCATGAGCCGGGACGCCGTATTCGCCAGCATTCGCGCATCGCTCCAGGGCGCACCGCGCGTCGAGCAGCCAGCGCCGGTCCGGCACCACCCTGCGCCAAACGAACCAGCATCGCTGGCGCGCTTCCTCGAACGCGCCGCCTTCCACGCCTGCACGCATGAGCGGATCGCAACACTGGATGAGCTGCCAATGCGCGCACTAGCGTGGTTGGAATCGCGCACGCCGCTCACTACCTTGTGGATGGCGTCGCCGCTTGCTGAGCTTGCATGGCCGGCAACGCTCGCGCGCAGAAGCGATGCCGCCGCAAAGGACACCGTTGCCGCCGTATCGCTCGCATTCGCCGGCATTGCCGATAGCGGCACCTTGGTGATGTGCAGTGGCCCGGAATCGCCGATCACGCACAACTATGTGCCGGAATTCCATGTGATCGCGCTGCGCATCGCCGACCTCGTCGCGAATCAGGAAGCGGTGTGGGCCCGCCTGCGCGAGCGTGGCGCAATGCCCCGCGCACTGAACCTGATCGCCGGCCCCTCGCGCACTGGCGATGTCGAGCAGACGATACAGATCGGTGCGCACGGGCCGCGCGCAGTTCACATCGTGCTGGTCGGCTGAGGGCCCACACCCATCGCGTTTGCGCCGTTGATGGCAGTCAAGGCTGGCCCGGGAGCCGCCGCCTAACCTGAATCGAACGACAGGGGGAGCCGGCGGTATGTTTCGCATCAGCCAGTACATGCAATTGATCGCCGCGCTCGAACGCGGCGAGGCCCCGCCGCGTACTCGCGCCGGACAGCTCAGCGGCCCGGTCGTGATCTGGAACCTGATCCGCCGCTGCAATCTCACCTGCCGGCACTGCTACTCGATCTCGGCCGATACCGACTTCCCCAACGAGCTGAGCACCGAAGAGGTGTTCCGCACGATGGACGATCTTCACGCCGCCGGCGTGCGGGTGCTGATCCTCTCCGGCGGTGAGCCGCTGCTGCGGCCGGACATCTGGCAGATCGCCGACCGCGCGAAGGCGAAGGGCTTCTATGTCGGGCTGTCGACCAACGGCACGCTGATCGACGCAGCCCTTGCCGAGCGCGTCGCGGCGCAGGGCTTCGACTATGTGGGCATCAGCCTCGACGGCATCGGCGCGACGCACGACCACTTCCGCCGCAAGGAGGGCGCGTTCGACGCCTCGCTCGCCGCAATCCGCCTGCTTCACGCGCGGGGCGTGAAGGTCGGCGCTCGCTACACGATGACCGAGGGCAACGCGCACGATTTCGAACCGCTGCTCGATCTGTGCGAGCGCGAGGGGATCGACAAGTTCTACTTCTCGCACCTGAACTACGCCGGACGCGGCAACAAGAACCGCAAGACGGATGCGCAGCACGCGACGACGCGGCGCGCGATGGTGACCTTGTTTGCGCGGGCCTTGACCGACGCCTTGGCCGGCGGCGCCCGCGAATACGTCACCGGCAACAACGATGCCGACGGCGTGTTCCTGCTGCAGTGGGTGCATCGCCACTTCCCGCAACACCATGCGATCGTCGCCGAGCGACTGGTGCGCTGGGGTGGCAACGCGTCGGGCGTGAATGTCGCGAACATCGACAACCTTGGCGTCGTGCATCCGGACACGATGTGGTGGCACCACCCGCTCGGCAACGTGAAGGATCGCGCCTTCGGCGAGATCTGGGCCGACACGTCCGACCCGCTGATGGCCGGCCTCAAGCAGCACCCGCGCCCGGTCACCGGCCGCTGCGGCGCCTGCGCCTATCTGGCGATCTGCAACGGCAACACCCGCACCCGCGCCCAGCAACTGACCGGCGACTTCTGGGCCGAAGACCCGGGCTGCTACCTGAGTGATGAGGAGATTGGTGTCGAGCCCATGCCCTCCGCGCGTGGCGTGATCCCGCTCGTCGAGGCCCGCTGATGCGCCGCCTGCTCGCTGCCGCGCTGCTGAGCGCCGCCGCCCTCGCGCAGGCCGCCGACCCCGCCGCGCTGTTCCAGCAGCACTGCGCCAGCTGCCACGGCGCCGACCGGCTCGGCATCATGGGCCCGGCGCTGCTGCCGGAGAGCCTCGAACGGCTGAAGAAGCCGGAGGCGATCAAGACCATCCGTGACGGCCGCGCCGCAACGCAGATGCAGGGCTTCGCCGACCGCCTCGCGCCCGCTGATATCGAGGCGCTGGCGGGCTGGCTCTACACGCCAGTGGAGCCCGCGCCGCATTGGACCGAGGCCGACACCGCCGCGTCGCGCGTCGTGCACTTCGCACCGGGCAGCCTGCCCGACACGCCTCAGTTCAAGGCCGATCCGCTGAACCTCTTCGTCGTCGTCGAGGCCGGCAACTCGACGGTCAGCATCCTCGATGGAGACCGCTTCGAGCGCCTGGACCGCTTTCCGTCGAAATTCGCGCTGCACGGCGGGCCCAAGTTCACACCGGATGGCCGCTACGTGTTCTTCGCCTCGCGCGATGGCTGGGTCTCGAAGTACGACCTCTACAACCTCAAGACCGTCGCCGAGATCCGCGTCGGCCTCAACACCCGCAACGTCGCCGTGTCCGCAGACGGGCATTTCGTCGCCGCAGCCAACACCCTGCCGCGCACCATCGTGCTGATGGACGCCGACCTCAAGCCGATCAAGACCATCGCCGTCGCCAACCTCAAAGGTGATCAGCCCTCGCGCGTTGCCGCGATCTACGACGCCGGCCCGCGCAAGAGCTTCGTCGCCGCGCTGCGCGACATCCCCGAGCTGTGGGAGATCAGCTACGACCCAAAGGCCGAGCCGATCCACGACGGCTATGTGCACGACTTCAAGATGGGCGAGGCGATCGCCAAGCCCGGCTATCTGAACGTGCGGCGCGTTCCGCTCGAAGAGTCGATGGAAGACTTCTTCTTCGACCCGCCCTACCGCAACGCGATCGGCGCGGCGCGCAGCGGTGGCCGCGCGCAAGTCGTCAATCTCGACGCCCGCATCAAGGTCGCCGAACTGCCGGTCGCCGGCATGCCGCATGTCGGCTCGGGCATCACCTGGGCCTATGAAGGCACGACCGTGCTCGCCACGCCAAACCTGCGCGAGAGCGTGATCTCGGTGATTGACCTGAAGAGCTGGCGCGAGATCGCGCAGATCCCCGCGCTCGGCCCCGGCTTCTTCCTGCGCAGCCACAGCAGCACGCCCTACGCCTGGGCCGACGCGATGATGAGTCCTAAGAAGGACACGATGCTCTTGATCGACAAGGCCACGCTCAAACCCGCCGGCACGATCACGCCCGCCCCCGGCAAGACCGCCGCCCATGTCGAGTTCGACCGCAGCGGCCGCCACGCGGTGGTCAGCATCTGGGAGCGCGAAACCGACGGCGGCGCGCTGGTGATCATCGACGCGAAGACGCTGAAGGAAGTCAAACGCCTGCCCGCCGACAAGCCGGTCGGCAAGTACAACGTCTGGAACAAAACGCAGAAGGACGAAGGTACGAGTCACTGACCTGTACTGCCTCGGCACGCGGAAATACACCGCATAACGGGGAGATCACCGCGCGACACCGAGGCACAAGCCATCAGTCGGTGGCCGCCTACCTCAGACGATGCCAATCAACGCACGCACGCGCCCGAAGAGTTGGTCACGTGTCGCCTGCATCAGCTTGAACTCGCGCTGCGCAAAGTCCCGCTCGCCAGCGTTCAGATGGGCGGCGATGGTGTCGGCCTGAACATGCAACTGGTCGTGCAGCACACGTATGCTGGCCACGCCCGCGCGCTGCGTTGTGCCCTCGTGCGCGAGCCAACGTCCGAGTCGGCACTCGGTCACTTCCAGATACGGGAAGTGGGCTGCGCCGTCGGGCTGTACCAGCACGGCGCGAATGCGATCCATCCACTGGTAGTGCTCAACTTCAGCACCGAGCAGGGCAAAGTCCTCGCGCGCGAGGTGCGGCACCTGCTCGCCCCAGCTCGGGAAGGGCCGATAGTCGCGCGCCCACGCGACCAGCTCGTGCGCCGGCATCGGGCGCGCGATCGCATAACCCTGTGCCTGGTCGCAACCCAGCGCGAGCAGGATCAGGCCGTGCTGCTCGGTCTCCACCCCCTCGGCGACCACCGTGCGGCGGAACACGCGGGAAAGGCCGATCACCCCTTCCACGATCGCAAGGTCTTCGGGGTCATGCAGCATGTCGCGGATGAAACTCTGGTCGATCTTGATGACCTCGGCCGGCAGGCGCTTGAAGTAGGAGAGCGAGGAATAGCCGGTGCCGAAGTCGTCGATCGCAGCACCAATGCCGAGCCGCTGGCAGGCTTCGATAACGCTGCCGACGTGCTGCAGATCTTCGATCGCCGCGGTTTCGAGAATCTCCAGCTCCAGCGACTGCGCCGACACCTCCGGGTACGCCAGCAAGGCTTGCTCGATGAAGCCGACCAGGTTGGCGCTCTGCAGATGGCGCGCCGCGATGTTCAAGCTCACACGCAAGCGGAGGCCTTCTGCCTGCCAGGCACGCAGGCAGCGCAGCGCCTCGCCGATCACCCACTCGCCCAGCGTGATCGACAGCGGGTGGTCCTCGATCTGGGGCAGGAAGGCGGACGGCGGCAGCAGTCCGCGCTCGGGATGTTGCCAACGCACCAGCGCTTCGGCGCCAACCACCTTGCCAGCGCGAAGGTCGACGCGAGGCTGGAAGTGCAGCACCAGCTCGCCAGCAGCGATGGCCGCACCGATCCGGCTGATGAGTGCGCGCTCCTCGCGCGCGCGGCGGTCGAGTTCGGCATCGAACAGGTGATAGCGATTGCGCCCGCCCTGCTTCGCGACATACATGGCCTGGTCCGCGTGGCGCAGCAAGGTGTCGGGATCAGCGCCGTCGGCCGGATACACCGTGACACCGATGCTCGCCGAGATTTCCACCACCGAGCCTTCGAGGCGATATGGCGCCGCCACTTCAGCGAGCACGCGCCGCAGCGCCTGTTCGCATTCGCCGAAGTCGTCCAGGTCGCGCAGCAGCAGCACGAATTCGTCGCCGCCGATGCGCGCGACGGTATCGCCACCACGCAGCACGCCGCGCAAGCGACCCGCCACATCCACCAGCAGCACGTCACCCGCCTCGTGGCCCAGATGGTCATTGACCGCCTTGAAGCCATCCAGATCCAGATAGGCCACCGCCAGCATCGCCTGCGAGCGCTCGGCCTGCTGCAAGGCCATCTGCAGGCGGTCGGCAAGCAGCACGCGATTCGGCAGCCGCGTCAGCGCGTCGTAGTGGGCCAGATGGGCAAGCCGCTGTTGCTGCTCCTTGATCAGCGTGACGTCGTTGAACACCACGATGCCGGCAATCACGCTGCCGTCCGCAGCGCGAACCGGTGCCGCGTTGGCGGTGATCCAGCGGTCGCGCCCCTCGGCATCGCGCACGATCAACTCGGCGTTCTCGGTGACCTCCTCACCCTGCACCGCGCGCGCGATCGGCCAGTGCTCCATGGCGCACGGGCTGCCATCGGAGTTGAACACCTGCCAGCCTTGCATGAACGCGCTGACGGACTGCTCGTCCTCACCCGGCGCCATGCCGCGAAGATGAATCGCAGCGGGGTTGGCAATGCGCAGACGCATGCTCGGCGCATCGACGATCACGATGCCTGCAGGCGATTGGGCGATCGCCGCCTGAAGCAGCGCCCAGGCGCGCTCGCGCTCTGCCTCCGCCTGGTGGCGGGCGGTCACATCTTCCCCGATGCTGGCGACACCGATCACCGCGCCATCGGCATCGCGCAGCAAGGTGTTGTTCCAGGCGATGTGGCGTACGCTGCCATCGCGGCAGCAGATCTCGTTTTCGAACTGGTCGACGCCGCGCCCTTCAGCCAGGAGCGCCCTGAACACCTTTCGCACCGTGTCGCGCTGCGCCACCGATACCGTATGTTCAAACCAGTCCTGGCCGACCAGCTCATCACTGCGGTAGCCCAGCAACTCAAGCAGGAAGGCGTTGCAGAAAGTGACCCGCCCCTGCAGATCGAGTTGCACCGCTGCAAGCTTCACGTTCGCCAGCATCTCGCTGAAACGTCGCTCCGACGCACGCAGTTGTGCCTCGACCCGCTTCACGCCAGTGATGTCGGCCGCCGAGAGCACCACCGCCAGCACCCTCCCGTTTTCGAACACCGGCGTCAGCTCGGTCAGGTAGTCGTGCGAGCGCCCTTGGGGGTCCGACAAGGCGTACTCCAGCGTATAGCTGGTGGCGCTGCGCCAGACTTGCTGAAGGCTGGCCGTGATGCGCCCCTGCATGGCCGGCGGGAACCATGAAGCCAGCCGGGTTCCCAGCACCTCCGCCTCGGTGACACCCTCGTAGGTGCGGTTCACGAAACGGATCACACCATCGGCATCAATTTCGTAAAGATAGGCCGACGCGCTCGAGGTGATCGCCCTCAGGCGCCGTTCGCTCACCGCCAGTTGTTCCGATACCGCGTGCCGCGCTGTGATGTCGAGCGCAACGCCGCGCAACAGGCTGTAGCCCTCGCGTTCCGGCATGCGCGTGACGATGTTCTGCAGCCACAGGTAACGCCCGTCCTGTGCCTGGACTCGGAACTCCAGCTCGAAAGCGGACTCGTTGCTCTGCATCGCTTCGGACAGGCGCGCTTTCACCGCTTCGCGGTCATCCGGGTGGGTGCGCTGCAGCCAGAAATCCGGCCCCAGCCAGTCGGCCACCGGGTAGCCCAGCAGCGGCACCACCCGCTCGCTGATGAAGAGCATCCCGCGCGGCCCGCGCTCGGCTTCCCAGATCACGCCGTTGAGCGAATTGACCAGCTCGACGTAGCGGCGCTGCGCGGCGCTCAGCTCGGCGGTGCGACGCTCCACGAGCTCTTCGACGCGCCGGGTGCGCCCCGCCGAGGTGAGCACGAACGCGACAAGCAGCGCGCTGCCCACCAGCCCGAAAAGCGGCGCCCACCAGCGCAGAACGCCGCTCTGCGCGGCAAGGTAGGCATGCTGCGCGGCAACCCGCAGCGTCCAGGATCGATCGGCGACATTGAACGACGCGCGCGATACGAATGCACCGTCGTCGAGCGTTTCACAACCGGCCGCACCGGCAATCCGCAATGGCGCCCGGTCGCTGGTGTCGGACAGGCAGACCAGCAGGCCGGGTGGTGTGGATGCGGCAAGGTGCTGAACCAGATCATCGAGCGAGAAGGCGACGAAGATGACGCCTCCCGGCTCACCGCCAACCTTGCCATCGCCGCCAGCGCGGCCGTGGGGCAGGTACACGACAATGCCGCGTTCATCCGCCCGCCGCTGCTGGGCAAGGCGGAAGGGTTGCGTCGCCGCCGCGCGATCGCTCTCCAGCGCGCGCGTGGACGCTTTGCGGGAAGCATCGACGGTGAACACGTCCAGGCCCAAGGCATCGCGGTTCCCGCCAAGCGGCTCGACCGCCGTGATGACCAGCCGCTGCCGCGCCTCACCCGGCGGAGCGGGGCGGCGCACCCCGGCGGCATCGCGCACGATGATCCGGAAGTCCGCCAGCCCCGACGCACGCTGCCGTGCAACCAGGGCCGGCAGATCACGCGCCGCAACGATCTCGGCGCGACCCAGCGCCAGCACGGCGGCATCGCGCGCAAGCCATGGGCGGACAAAACGGCTGAACTCCTCGCGCGTCACATCGTCGGAGTTCTCGATGAACTGACGCATGCTGAACAATGCATCGACGGGTGACTGCAAGCTGTCGCGCAAACCACGCAGCATGAAGGCCGCGTCGCGCTCGAGTGCGCGATCAACCCGGCTGCGCTCCCACGCGCTGAACTGCAGGAAAAGCACCACCAGCGCGACCAGCGCCACGGCAATCGGCAGGCCGACGGCAAGACGCCGGCCATGCCAGCTATCGCCACGGCGGGCAAGAACCAACAGCGTCAGCGGCGCAAAGCTGATCGCGCCAAGGGAATCGCCGAGCCACCAGTTCCACCACGAGAAAGGCAGTTCGCCCAGGGGAAGCCGGCCAAGGCCGTATAGCGCGGGCAACGCCAGGCTCGCCGCGACGGCGCAGCTCAGGATGACCGCCCCCAGAAAGCGCATCACGTCGAGCGGCTCGTCGAGCCGCAGCGAACCGCCCACCAGCCGCATCACCAGCCCGCGGCCGCACCAGGCCTGCAGGGTCACGGCCAGTGCCACCGCGCCGGCCGGGACGGGCAGCAGCGCCGCGGAAAGCGCGTAACCGTGGGCAAGATTGACCAGCAGTGCACCGAAGAAGACGCCAGGCAACAGCCGGCATCCGAAGATCAGCACCACGCCCAGCGCAATGCCCGCCGGCGGAAACAGCGGCGAGGCATAGCCCGGTGGCACGGCGAGCATCAGGCTGAGCAGCCCCGCGATGAGGTAGGCGCTTGCCAGCGCGGCGTTGGCGCGCAGCAAGGCAAGGCCGCCGATCTCGCGCTCACTGCCCTCCGGTTCGCAGACCTCTCCGACCATGCCCGACCTGACTCCCAATGAAACGGCGTAACGCGATCATCGGCTCAAATGCGGCTGCTACGCCCCTTAGCCCAGAGCTGAATTAACGTCCGCCAGCCCCGGAACTGAAGCGAGCCAGCTGGCCGCCGCACCAGCGGGGAACGACAAGCCTGCAAAGCTCGCCCGCCGCAGACTATTCTTGTCTGTGCGGGCCCGCACCGTACGCCCGACTTCCGCCGTGCCTCAACCCACCCCAGGAGTGCAGGATGAACTTTCAGAACATCATCGATACCGTGAGCACCCAGCTCACGACCTTTGGCCTCAAGATTCTTGGCGCGATCGCGGTCTGGATCGTCGGTCGCTGGCTAATCGGCCTTGCGGTGCGGGGGATCTCCGCCGCGATGACCCGCCAGCATGTCGACCCCACCTTGCTGCGCTACATCGGCAACATCGTCAGCGTGGCCCTGAACATCGTGCTGGTGGTGGCCATCCTTGGCTACTTCGGTGTTGAAACGACCTCGTTCGCCGCCCTCGTCGCCGCCATGGGTATTGCGATCGGCGCAGCCTGGGCCGGCTTGCTGGCCAACTTCGCGGCGGGTGCCTTCCTGGTCGTGCTGCGCCCGTTCAAGGTGGGCGACTACGTGAAGGTCGGCGGCGTTGAAGGCACCGTGATGGAGGTCGGCCTCTTCGCCTCCGCGATCAACACGCCAGACAACGTGCTGACCATCGTGGGCAACAACAAGATCTTCGGCGACACGATCCAGAACTACTCGACCAACCCGTATCGCCGCGTCGAGCGCACCGCCCAACTCAACCACGCGGTGGATGTGAACGACGCGATCACGCGCCTGAAGGCTGCGCTCGCGAACATTCCAAATGTGGTGACCGAGCCGGCCCCGACCGTCGAAGTGCTGGATTTCACGCCGATGGGTCCGGTCTTGGCCGTGCGCCCGTTCTGCCATACCGACCATTACTGGCAGGTGTACTTCGACACCAACAAGGCGATCCGCGACACCTGCGGCGCCGCAGGCTACCCGGTGCCGGAGCAGCACTTCCACGTACGCCAGGGTTGATCGGCCCCACCCAGCGAAACGGCGGCCCGCGGGCCGCCGTTGTTTTATCCGTTGCTGGACTCTGGCGCGGGTTCTCGCCAGGGCGCCACCTGCACCAGCAGCAGCATGCCGGGCAACGCCAGCGCAAAGCACAGCGCAAAGAAGCCCACCCAGCCCAACTGCTCCACCAGCACGCCGGCAAACGCGTTGATCACCGTGCGCGGCACGGCCATCAGGCTGGTGAACAGCGCGAACTGCGTCGCCGCGTAGGCCGGATTGGTCGTGCGGGCGATGAAGGCGACGAAGGCCGTGGTGCCAAGGCCGACGCCGAACGCCTCGACGCCGATCACCAGGCCGAGCTGCAACACATGCAGGCCGGCGGGCTGCTGCCATAGCATCGCCCAGGAGAAATCCGGCAGCGCCAGCATCGCCGCGATGTCGCCGGGCCCTGGCCCCAACCATGCGAGCCATGCGAAACCCAGAATCGCCACCGCCTGCGCCACGCCAAAGACCCACAGCGCCCGGTTGATGCCAAGGCGGATCATCCACACGCCGCCGAGCAGCCCACCCGCCACACTGCACCACAGGCCGGCGTTCTTCGCGACGATGCCGATGTCCGTTTTGGTAAAGCCCATCTCAAGGTAAAACGGCGTCGCCAGCGCGGTGGCAAGTGAATCGCCGAGCTTGTAGAAGAAGATGAAGCCGAGCACCAGCGCCGCACTGCGCCAGCCATGCCGCTGCATGAACTCGTGAAAGGGCTCCACCACCGCGTCACGCAAGGTGCGCGGCGCCGACCTGGCGGCCGCGGGTTCGCTCACTGCCAGCGACAGCAATGCGCCAGGAATCATGAAGGCCGCGGTGATCGCGAAGACTTCGAACCAGGGCAGATGGTCGGCAAGAAACAATGACAGCGAGCCGGGCACAAGGCCGGCAATCTTGTAGGCATTGACGAAGACCGCGTTGCCAAAGCCCAGCTCTGTTTCGGCCAGCAACTCGCGGCGGTAAGCGTCGATGGCAATGTCTTGCGTTGCCGAAAGGAAGGCGACGAGCGCGGCGAGAATCACGACGGCGCTCAGGTCCGCGACCGGGTTGAGCGAGCCCAGTGCCACTACCGCACCAATCAGCGCCAGCTGCGACAACAGCATCCAACCCCGTCGCCGGCCCAGGCCCGGCACGCCGAAACGGTCGGCGAACGGCGCCCACAGGAATTTCCAGGTGTAGGGAAACTGCACCAGCGCAAACGCGCCGATGGCCTTGAGCGACAGCCCTTCCGTTTTCAGCCAGGCCGGCACGAGATTGAAGAGCAGGAACAGCGGCAGGCCTGAACTGAAACCCAGCACGATGCAGATCAGCATCTTGCGGGTCAGCAGGGTCTTCCAGATCGAGGGGGCGGATGCGGTACTCATGGGCGAATTAGAGCATGGCGCCCGCGCCGGCCGCGATGCGCTCGCCCGACGCCCGTCGTTCTGCAACGCTGCGACGGAGCCGCCGACCCGCGAGCCGCAACCCGAAGAAAGGCGCCACTTGACCGCGATCAAGTGCCCCTGTCATTTCGGGCGACGATGGGTTTTCCGAACTCTGTATACGACATATAGTGCGCCGGAACACAATTCAACACTACAGGTAGTGCATCACCATGAGCACACTTTCGGCCACATCCCAGCCACTGCTCGGCGCCCTGCCCGCGCAAGTCCTCAAACGCGACGGACGAACCCTGCCCTTCGACGTCGCGAAAATCCGCAAGGCGATCGTTGCCGCCGGCGCGGCGTCTGGCGAGTTCGAGGCGGGTGAGGCGGCGCGGCTGACGGCCACGGTGGGCAAGGTGATCGCACACCGTTTCCACGGCGAAACGCCGACGATCGAGGCGATCCAGGACATCGTGGAACAAGTACTCGTCGCCGCGGACTGGTTCGCCACGGCGCGCGCCTACATCGTCTATCGCGAGCAGCGCGCCAAGCTGCGCACCGACCGCCGCGCGGTGGTAGATGCGATCGGCTCGATCAACGAGTACCTCTCGCAGAGCGACTGGCGGGTGCGCGCGAACGCGAACCAGGGCTATTCGCTGGGGGGGCTGATCCTCAATGTCTCGGGCAAGGTGATCGCCAACTACTGGCTCAACCATGTGTATCCGCCGGAAGTGGGCGAGGCGCACAAGCAGGGCGATGTGCACATCCATGATCTGGACATGCTGGCCGGCTACTGCGCCGGCTGGTCGCTACGCACGCTGCTGCAGGAAGGCCTTAACGGCGTGCCGGGCAAGGTTGAATCCGGGCCGCCTAAGCATCTGGGCAGCGCGGTGGGGCAGATCGTTAACTTCTTCGGCACGCTGCAGAACGAGTGGGCCGGTGCGCAGGCCTTCAGCTCCTTCGATACCTACCTCGCCGCCTTCGTGCGCAAGGATCGCCTCGGCTACGACGAAGTGCGCCAGTGCATGCAGGAGCTGGTCTACAACCTTAACGTGCCCTCGCGCTGGGGCACGCAGACGCCTTTCACGAATCTGACCTTCGACTGGGTCTGCCCGGAGGACCTGAAGGAGCAGATCCCCTACATCGCGGGCGAGGAAATGCCCTTCGCCTATGGTGATCTGCAGGCGGAGATGGACCTGATCAACCGCGCCTTCATCGAAGTGATGATGGAAGGCGACGCCAAGGGCCGCGCCTTCACCTTCCCGATCCCGACCTACAACATCACGCCGGAATTCGACTGGGATCACGCCAACTGCTCGCCGCTGTTCGAGATGACGGCCAAGTACGGCCTGCCTTACTTCCAGAACTTCGTGAACAGTGAACTGAAGCCGAACATGGTGCGCTCGATGTGCTGCCGGCTGCAGCTCGATCTGCGCGAACTCTTGAAACGCGGCAACGGCCTCTTTGGCTCCGCCGAGCAGACCGGTTCGCTTGGCGTGGTGACGATCAACTGCGCACGCCTGGGCTACCTGCACCGCGGCAACGAGGCTGCGCTGTTTGCACGCGTCGACGAACTCGTCGAGCTCGCGCGCACCAGCCTCGAAATCAAGCGCAAGGTGATCCAGCGTCACATGGACGACGGGCTCTTCCCCTACACCCGCCGCTACCTGGGCACGCTGCGCAACCACTTCTCGACCATCGGCATCAACGGCGTGAACGAGATGATCCGCAACTTCACCGACAACGCCGACGACATCACCACCCCGGCCGGCGAAGCGCTCGCCCTGAAGCTGCTCGATCACCTGCGCGCATGCATGAGCCAGATCCAGGAAGAAACCGGTCACCTCTACAACCTCGAAGCCACGCCGGCCGAAGGCACGACCTACCGCTTCGCGAAGGAAGACCGCAAGCGCTGGCCCGAGATCCTGCAGGCCGGCACCGAGGACCACCCGTACTACACCAACTCGACGCAGCTGCCGGTGGGCTTTACCGGCGACCCCTTCGAAGCGCTGGAGCGGCAGGAGGCGATGCAGTCGAAGTACACCGGCGGCACCGTGCTGCACCTGTATCTGGGCGAACGCATCGACTCCGCCGAGGCCTGCAAACAGTTGGTGCGCCGCTCGCTCGAACGCTTCCGGGTGCCCTACATCACCATCTCGCCGACCTTCTCGATCTGCCCGAAGCACGGCTACATCGCCGGCGAACACAAGTTCTGCCCCAAGTGCGACGACGAACTGCTGGCGAAAAAGCGCGCTGCCGCGCCCTTGCACTGAACCCCACACAGGAGCCCGCACATGATTCACGAAACCCGTACCGAACGATTCGCCAGCCACCCCGAACTCGATGACAGCGAGCGCCAGCCCTGCGAGATCTGGACCCGCGTGATGGGCTATCACCGCCCGGTCGCATCCTTCAACCGCGGCAAACAGGGCGAGTTCTACGAACGCCAGTACTTCCGCGAAACCGCGTGCTGCGGCAAGGTCTGAACCACATGCCGACCGGTGCGTGGGCTCCAGCAAACCACCGCGCACGCCGAAGCTGACGCACCCCGGCCGCGCAGCGGCCGTATCCGAATCCGATGACTCCGCACGACGATCTCCCCCGCCCGCCCTGGCAGCAACGCATCCAGGTGGGCGGCTTCAATCCGTTCTCCACCGTCGACTGGCCCGGCAAGCTCGCGGCCGTGGTCTTCCTGCGCGGCTGCCCGTGGCGCTGCGGCTACTGCCACAACCCGGAACTGCAGACCCGCGTCGGCCCCGCGCCCATTGCATGGGACGAGGTGGAGGCCCAACTCGCACGCCGACGCGGCTTCATCGACGGCGTGGTGTTCTCCGGTGGCGAACCGACCGCAGATCGTGCGCTACCGGAAGCCATCGCGCGCGTCCGCGAACTGGGCCTCGCCGTCGGGCTGCACACCGGCGGCGCCTACCCCGAGCGGCTTGAAGCATTGCTTCCACAGATCGACTGGGTGGGCTTCGACCTGAAGACCGACCCGCCTGAGTATGAGCGGGTAACCGCAGTCCCCGGCAGCGGACAGCGTGCCGCACGCAGCGCACGCCTCGTCGCGGAAAGTCGTACCGCGAAGGAGTTTCGTCTGACCTTCCATGCGGATCTCGTGTCGGAGCTGGCCGCCGAGCGCGCAGCCGCATTCGCAGCGCAGCTTGGCGCGACGCGCTTCGCGCTCCAGGCTTTTCGCCCCGACGGTTGCGCAACGACATCGCTCGCACAGCATGCAGGGGTTCCTGCGCAGCTACCGACGCGCTTGGCCAGACTGTTCGAACACTTCACCTATCGCAGCGCAAATTGAATGCCCCCCAACAGGGGGTCGTTCTGTCATTCGGGCGGAAATATTGCATAGCGGCATTCATGTTGTTGGCATTCCGCGCCTAAGCAAACGACATGGCTTGGATACCATGGCGAGTCGCGTCGCCGACACGCTCGCGCGACCAGCCTGTTCCCCCTTTGCAATGGACTCATCGATGAAATCACTCGTTGCCGGTTTGGCACTCATCGCGCTCGCGCTGCCTGCGCACGCGGACACAACACTATTTCAGGACAACTTCGACACCAACGGCGGTGGTCTCAATACCGTACCCGCTGGCTGGACCGTAACCGACGGCACCGTGGACGTGATCGGCGCGGGCACTGGCTGGGACTATGTGCCGGGCAGCGGCAAGTTCCTCGATCTGGACGGCACCTCCGGTTTGGCTGGCACGCTGTCGGTGTCACTGAACATGGTCGCCGGCCAGCACTACTCGGCCTTCTTCGATCTCGCTGGTAGCCAGGTCCGAAACGATGCCGAGAGTGTTGCAGTCAGCTTCGGCGCAGCGTCGGGCACGTACAGCCTGCCGCGCACCGCAGGTTGGACACACTTTGCGCTGGACTTCACGCCAACGAGCACTGGGCTCTATTCACTGAGCTTCAAGAACGCCGGTGGCGACAACGTTGGCATGCTGCTGGACAACGTTACCGTGACGGCCGCGGTGCCGGAACCGGAGACTTACGCGATGCTGCTGGCCGGCCTCGGCGTGGTCGCTGCGGCACGGCGCCGCAAGTCGCGCACCTGAACGGTCAGTCCACAGCAAACGGGGCGCCCTGGCGCCCCGTTTGCTTTTTCTGGACGGCACGCCGGTCAGCGCGATTCCTTGATGATGCGGTCACCCGCCTGCTGAATCGGCCGCGCGTTGTTGCGGTAGAAGCGCGAGAAGATCGCAATCTGCTCCGGTGAAACCTGCACCGGTTGCTTCATCACCATCCACAGCACGCCTTCGGTGCAGGGCGGTGTCGTCAATGAACCCATGTAGGTGATGTAGCCACGGTCAGCCGGCAGCAGGTCGGCGGGATTGATCGCGACCGGCGGCTGGTAGGACTCGTTCTTCTCCAGCGGCAGGTTGTTCCACAGCGTCTGGATCACCGGGTGCGCCGTGCCGCGGTCGAGCAGTACCGCGATCACGGCGAGCTTGCCGTCGAGATCCTTGTGCACCAGATGCACCACCATGTCGAAGGCGCGTCCGTCGATCCGTTCCTCGGCCGGGCGGTGGAAGTGGAACTGCTGCAGCTCGTAGGTCTTGCCCATCACGGTGATGTTGAGCCCGGGCCCGACGGTCACCTGAATCGTGTGGCCGTTATCGACGATGCGAAAGTAGCTCGGCTTGTAGTCGACCTTGATCGGCTCGAGATCCACCTTGATGCCGTCACGAACATCGATCGGCGACTGCCGCGCGCCGCTCGCGCAGGTGGCGAATTCCGGCTTCATGCGGCCCCAGTTCTGCGGCCCGGTTTCGCCTTCGTAGCTCCAGTGGGCATGTGGATTGATTGCAGGCACTGCCATCTGAACGGGAGGCGCGTCACGGCTGGCCGGCGGTGGCGCCGGGCGCCGCGGCGGCGGCGGGCGGTAGTAGCGTGGCGCAGTCGTCGGCGGTGGCGGTGGAGCCGCCTCGGCGTGTGCCGGCTCAGCCGCTTTCGGTGCCGGCTTGGGCGGCAACTGGATCAGCGGCTTGCCGCCGGTGATCGGCTTTTCCGCGGGCGGTTCGGGATGCGCCTCTTCCTTCACCATCTGCAGGTCGGCATGTTGAACCGGCGCAGTGGGCGGCGTGATGCGCGGCGCCGGCGCAACCTGGCTGCGGGCCCGCGCCTCGGCTGCCTCGGCCACTTTGGCCAGTTGCTGCAACGAGGCAGGCTTGCAGACTTCCTTGAAGAAGCGGTCGTCCAGCGTGCCGGGCTGGATTGCGATCGGCTTCTGCGTGCCTGCCGGTTCTTCACGGATCGTCAGCCCCGCCCGATCGAGGTACACCCGCTTGACGGTCAGGAAGGTCTGGCTGCGACAGTCGTAACGGTTGAGCGCCTTGATCGTCTTGTAACCCGCCGCATCCACCTCCTCGTCGGCGAGCACGATGCGGCCCCAGGCGACCTTGGTACCCGCATCGGAGTCGAGCACGCTTGCGCGGTCGAGATCGACGCTACGCCCCTTCTCGCGTGCGACGTGCAGCCAATCCGCCGCCTGCGCAGTCGGTGTCGCGGCAAGGCCCAGCAGTGACAGGCAGAAAACGGCGGTACGCATGGTGCTACTCCGGCAAACCCTCTACCGGTGTTTTCGGCCGCGACGGCCAATGCTTGAGCGGCAAAGGCAGCGCGTCGCTAATCGCTGCGCACGACGAGCACACCCGCGAGCAGGATCAACCCGCCGCCAAACAGCATGCCGGGCCCGAGCGGTTGGCCGAGGAAGGTGACACCCGCCAGCGCAGTAACGACCGGCTCGAAGGTGGACAGTGTCGCCGCGCGCGTCGGGCCAAGGCGGCGCAGACCAGCCAGAAAGCTGCTGACGCCCAGCACCGTCGACACCACCGCGAGTGCGAACACGCCAGCCCAACCTGCCGCGCTGTGCGGCCAGCGCAGCCCTTCGGGCAGCGTCAGCACGCTCATCGCCAAACAGGCCGCGCTGCTGACAACTGCCGCTTGGGCCAGCGCCGGCACGCCGTGCGGCACACGGCGCCCCGCCAGCGTGTAGAGCGCGTACATCAAGCCGGAGGCCACGCCGAGCGCGACGCCAAGCGGTTTGGCACCACTCGCGTAGCCGATCGTCAGCGCACAACCACACAGCGCGCAGGCCAGCGCAAGCAGCCGGCGCCGGTCGGGCCGCTCGCCATGCAGCAACCAGGCCAATAGTGTGACGAAGGCCGGGTAAAGATAGAGCAGCAACGCAACCACCACTGCGGGCGCCAGGGTCAACGCCGTGAAGTAGCACAGCGCGAGCCCCGCGTAGCCCAGCGCCCCCATGCCTGCGAGCACCCACAAGGCCGGCCCGCGCGGCACACCGAGCCCGCGCACGGCGACAATGCCCCACAAGATCAGCGCTGCCAGCGCGAACCGCAGCGTCAGCAGATCGGCCGGGCGCAGGCCGTCTTGCCAGCCGTAAGCGCTGAACAAGGGCATCAGGCCGAAACACGCCGCGGCAAGCAGGATCAGGAGCACGCCGCCGAGGCGGTCGCGTGTGGGCAATGACATCGAGAAAGCGTCCTGTTTTCGTATGAGCGGTGCGCTAGTATTCTGCCTTTCCCGCACCGTGATCCCAATTCGCATGGAAACCCGTCGCAAGGCCGATATCAACGGACTGCTCTCCCGCCTGCCGCTTTTCGCCCAGGTGGAACCGGAAACCATTGCCACGCTGGCTGCAAATACCGTCGAGGTGCGGCTGGAGAAGGGCAAGCTGCTGTTCCAGCAGGGCGATGCCGCCGATGGCTTCTATGTGGTGGTCTACGGCCAGGTGAAACTGGGCTTCGCGGCGCAGTCCGGTCACGAGAAGGTGATCGAGATCCTTGGCCCGCAGCAGAGCTTCGGCGAAGCGGTGATGTTCATGGGCCGGCCGTACCCGGTGTTCGCACAAGCGCTGTCCGACACGCTGCTGCTGCATATCCCCGGCGACCCGATCTTCTCGCTGATCGAGCGCAACGGCAGCTTCGCGCGCCGCATGCTCGCCGGCCTTTCGATGCGGCTGCACACGCTGGTGCAGGACGTTGAATCGTATTCGCTGCGTTCGTCGACCCAGCGGCTGATCGGCTACCTGCTGCGCAATGCCGATGAAGCCGACGGCAACACCGCCGAAATCGACCTCGAAACCAGCAAACAGGTGCTGGCCTCGCGCCTGAACCTGACGCCCGAGACCTTCTCGCGCATCCTGCATGCGCTCTCCGAGTCAAAGCTGATCTCGGTGAACGGCAAGCACATCACGATTCACGACATCGCGAAGCTCAACGCCTACGAAGGCTGAGCGGGGTCGCCAGCGGGCGACAGACCCCACGCGGCGATCGCCGGCGGCGGGCTTTTCACCGCCAGCGCCGGATCGGCCTGCATCACGGCCTGGAAGGCGAGGAAGACCTGCGGATCCCAGCGGATACCGACCTCGCCACTCAACACATCCATGATGCGCGGATGCGAGCTGGCGAACCGGTACGGCCGTGGCGCCGACATCGCGTCGTACGCATCCGCCAGGGCAATGATGCGCGAGATGAGCGGGATGCGTTCGCCAACCAGACCATCCGGATAGCCCTTCCCGCACATGTATTCGTGATGCGAGCGGACATAGGGCGCAATCTCGGTCAGCGCCGGATCACCGCTTTCGGCGAGCATGCGCGCGCCGATCGTGGGATGCGCACTGATCATGTCCCAGGCTTCGCGGTCGAGCGAGGCCGGGCTGGTCAGCACCGCATCGGGGATCTCGCATTTGCCCAGGTCGTGCAGTTCGGCGGCCAGGCGGACCGCCTCGATATCGTGCTCGGACAAGCCCATGCGCCGGGCAATCCGCTCCGCGATTACGACCACGCGTTCGCCATGACCCGCGCAGCACGTTTCACGCAGGGCGAGATCCGCGATCAGCGCACGCGCATGAGCCAAAGGGTTTGATGCGTTCAGGCGGACCATGATGCACCCCCGTTCAACGAAGTCCCCACCTCCTGCGGCGCCTCGCGCGAGTGCACGCGGCGCCCTACCAACTCGACGCATATCCCTGACTTCAGAATAGCAAGCGAACGCCCCGTCGGCAGGTGGCCTCATGCGGCTGGGCGAGCCCGGTGTTAGTGCGGGGTTTTGGGCGCCGAAGGGGGCAGCTTTGCCATCTGCGCAGCGGTTTGCTTGAGCAGCGCAGTCGCCTGCTCGGGCGCGTCGACGAATGCGGCAAACAGATTCAAGCCGATTTCGGCGCGCTCGGGCGGTGTGGCGAGGTCGTAGTTGAAGGCCCAGGCATGGTTGCGCGCGATCTCATCGCGGAGCACCTGCTTGGACGGCGAGTAGTGCCGATCGAGAACGAGCAGATTGGGCGCCAGGGCACCCATCGCGCGACTGATCTCGACTTGCGATCCCGCCAGCGCGAACTGCCGCATCACCGCCTTGGCGCCGTTGGGGTGCTTGGCCTCGCGCGGCAGCACCAGGCCATCGATCGGCCCGAGCGCGACCGGCGCGATCGATGGATCGATCTGCGGGAAGGGGAAGAAACCGAAGTCTTCGCCCTCGTGCCAGTTGACCTCGGGTGACTCGTAGAAGCCCGTGAGCCACGTTCCCATCAAGGTCATCGCAGCTTCGCCGCGGCGCACCATGAGACCCGCGCCCGAGTCGAATTCGAGCTCATTCGGCTTCGCATTGAACAAGCCCGTCTGCAGGAGCTCCCGCCAAAGATCGAACACCCGCCGGACCTCGGGGTCGTCGAACGACGCACGCCCGTCCATCAGGCGCTGCCGGTACTCCAGTGGCGCGGTGCGAAGCAGCAGGTAGTCGAACCAGAATTGCGCCGGCCACCGCGCCTTTGAACCGAGCGCAAACGGTGTCACACCATTTGCTTTCAGGCGCTTGGCGAGCGAGACCAGCTCGGGCCAGGTCTTGGGCGGCTGCAAGCCGAGCGCGGAAAAAACCTTCTTGTTGTAGATGAATGCCACGTAATGCTGCGCGATTGGCAGGAAGTAAACCCGGCCGTCATACACGCTGGCGGATTTCACGATCGGCGGGCCGAACAGCTTGTTCATCTCGGCCTGCGGCAGCACATCGTCGATGGGTTGCAGTTGATCGAGGATCGAGGCCACCCGGGCGCCGGCCCAGTAACTGTAGAGGTCTGCCGGGCGATGCTCGGCCAGCTCGCTGCGGATCTGGCGCTTGAAGGTCTCATGCTCGACGGGTAGCACCTGGAGCCGGTAGCGGGTATTCGCATCGTCGAAGCGTTTGGCGATCGTATCCACGGTGCCGGCATAAGCGCCGCCAAACGAAAAATAGTGCTTGAACGCCACCACCTCACGGGCCGGCGCGGGCGGCTCGCTGGTGCGCTGGCAGCCAAGGAGCAACGCAACACCGCACAGGAGGGCAAGCAGCCGGCTTTTCATGACACACCATTCAAACATGGATCGGGATTCCAACATGGGCCGTGCCGCGGGGTTCGACAGCTGATCTGGCGCGCGTTCAAAACGAAGGCATCGGCCCATCGCGACAGACCCGCAATGCTTTTATCGCACCCGGCCATTCTGGGCGAATCGCCGAATCACGCTCAGCGCCAGATCAAGCGTGTGGTTCGTTGGGCTGTCGCGTTGCGCGAGTGTGGCGGTAGGCGAGCGCGAAACGCCACACGTTCCACGCAAAGCTGCATTGCGCCAGCAGCAGCACCGCACCGGCGAACACCGCCACGCGAGGCAGGCAGATGGCGATCAGTAGAAGAAGCACAGCTGCGGATTGCAGCCAGGTCTGCGCGCGCAGTGCACGCTCGCCCGGCCCGCCTGTCAGCCTGGCACCCAGGCCCAGCGCCGCCAGCCGAAGCGTGATCAGGAAGGGCAGGATCTTCTGCAGCATCGCGCCGATCACGCCACTGAACACGCCGATCGCCAGCACCACCCCCAAGGCCATCGCCGCCCGTTGCGCGGTATCCGGATCGCTCGCCAGCATGGCGACCGCGAGCAAGGCCGCGCCGCCGGCCAGCGCCACCATCGCAGCGCGCCAGCCGCTGCCCGCCGCATCGGTGCGGGTACGGCGGCGCAGCAGGAACAGGCGGTAGGTGATGCCAGCAAAGCCTAGCGCGAATACGCTGACGCCGAGCGCCAACCCGCGCGCGAGGCCTTCCGCCCCGAGCCATGCCGCGGCGCTGATCGCCGCAAGCAATACAGGCAGCGCGACCGCGGCGAGCGACAGCAGCGTCTTCGGATACGCCGGCGTGATGTAGAACATCGGCACTACCAGCACCGCAACCCCGGCGACCAGCGGCAGGGCCCAGCCAGCCAGGGCCCACAGCGCGTGCAGATTGACCAGCGTGACAAAACGCGCCCCCGCGCCGTGCTCAAGCTGGTGGGCCAACCCGAAGCCGAGCGCAACCGCTACGGCAAGCCCGGCCACGGCAACCCGCATCAGCCGGCGCGCAGGATCGCGTGCGGTGGCGTGCAGCAGACCCGGTGCGATCGCGACGACGAAAACACCGCAAGCCAGCGCCAGCAGTGCGGCGCCGATACCGGTGAGGTGGTAGCCGGGCAGCAGGAAACCCGCAACCAGCAGCACGGCACCGAGCACACTGGCCGGATGCACGACACCGGCAAGCAGCCGTGGGCGCGGCACCAGGCTGCCCGCGGCAACCGGCAGCACCTGGAACAGCGCGCCGAGCATCGCCTGCAGCATCAAACCGGCGGTGAAGCAATGCAGCACCGCCACCGCGTGTGGATGCCAGCGGCTCGCCAGCGCGGTATCGGGGTAGATCAACAACAACAGCGCGCCGGCGATGCCGAACAACGGCGCGCCGAGAAAGAAGCGCAGCGGTACCGACAGCGGCGGTGCGTCGCGCACTTCCAGCATGGCGGCGGGCGTCAGGCGTGGCGGATGTGGATCGACACGGTGCCGTCCTCGGCGAACTCGGTGCGATGGGTGAAGCCGTTCTGCTTGAGGATGCCGTACAGGGGCACCGGTTCACGATAGAGCAGCAACACCGCCTCTTCTCCACGCGGCAGCGTATCGAGCGCTTCGAGGATCAGGTGCAAAGGCTGCGGGGGCTCTAGGCCACGTGCGTCGACAATGCGTGGTGCGTTCATCAGGAAACCTCCGGCATACCAAGGCGGGCAATCGCATCGGCCACGACTTGCGGGTGGGCGCTGAGCACCTGATCGCACATCGGGTAGAGGATCTGCTCTTCCTTCATGTTGTGGGCTTGCATGATCGAGAACAGCGTGTCGGCAAGGCTACCTGCCTCGTCGAAATCGCCCGCCATGATCAGGCGACGTACATCCTCGCACAGCCCGAGCATCTCGCCATGCTCGCCGCGCATCACGGCGCTGGGGCCGGCCGTCATGCCGGTGGCCGCCTCGAAGGCGGGGAAGATCACCTCTTCCTCGGCACGGAAGTGGGCATCGAGCAGCAGATGAAAGCGCGCGAAGGCGTCGGCTGCCTGCAGCTGCATGCGCTGCGCAATCGCCTGTTCGGCCCGCGCGAAGACCTCATCGCAGGCGCGGTGGTCGGCCGCAAAATGTTCGATCACGCTCGCCATGACAGAGTCCTTTCACTCGTTCCGTCCAGTGTCGCGGCGCGACGCCATCGACAGCCTTGACTCGCATCAACGCGGCAACCGCCATGGCAACGCGGGTAGCCGCTTGATTGCAATCAATGTCGCCGACCGGCCCGGATCACGAGAATGCGCCCACCTTGCAAGCTGCATCCACAAAGGGGAGACGCACCATGAGCGGAGGACTATCGACCTCGATGGCGCGGAATGTTTTCTACGGCGGAACGGCGTTCTTTGCCTTCCTGTTCATCGCGCTGACCGTAGACACCAACCGCACATTGCCCAAGCGCGATAACAGCGCAAACATCACGCCGGCCGTCGCGCATGGCAAGAAACTCTGGGAGACCAACAACTGCATCGGCTGCCACAGCCTGCTTGGCGAGGGCGCCTACTTCGCGCCGGAGCTGGGCAACGTCTACAAGCGCCGTGGCCCCGAGTTCATCAAGGCCTGGATCAAAGGCCAGCCGACCGGTGCACCGGGTCGGCGCCAGATGCCGAACTTCCACCTGTCCGACAAGGACCTCGACGACATGGTCGAATTCCTCAAGTACAGCTCCGAAATCAACACGGCGAAGTGGCCGCCGAACATCGAAGGTTGAGGAGAGCGCACCATGCAATACAAATCTCAAGCGGTTGCGAAGCCCTACTTCATCGCGGCGATCGGCCTATTCGTAGCGCAGATCTTGTTCGGCCTGGTCATGGGCCTGCAGTACGTCGTCGGTGACTTCCTGTTCCCGGCGATTCCGTTCAACGTGGCGCGCATGGTGCACACCAATGCGCTGATCGTGTGGTTGCTGATGGGCTTCATGGGCTCGGCCTACTACCTCGTGCCCGAGGAAGCGGAGACCGAACTGCACAGCCCGAAGCTCGCCTTGGCGCTGTTCTGGATCTTCCTCGTCGCGGCCGCGCTCACCGTGCTCGGCTATCTGATGGTGCCGTACGCGACACTCGCAAAGATCACCGGCAACGACTTGCTGCCCACGATGGGGCGCGAGTTCCTTGAGCAACCAACGATCACCAAGATCGGCATCGTCGTGGTCGCGCTGGGCTTCCTGTTCAACCTCACGATGACCTTCCTGAAAGGTCGCAAGACCGCCATTTCCAGCATCCTGCTGCTGGGCTTGTGGGGCCTGGCGATCATGTTCCTGTTCTCGTTCTACAACCCGGACAACCTGGTCAAGGACAAGTACTACTGGTGGTTCGTTGTGCACCTGTGGGTGGAAGGCGTGTGGGAGCTGATCCTCGGCGCAATCCTCGCCTTCGTGCTGATCAAGGTGACCGGCGTGGACCGCGAGGTGATCGAGAAGTGGCTCTACGTGATCATCACGCTGACGCTGATCTCCGGCATCCTCGGTACTGGCCACCACTTCTACTGGATCGGTGCGCCGGAGTACTGGCAGTGGATCGGCAGCGTGTTCTCGGCGCTCGAACCGATTCCGTTCTTCGCGATGACCGTGTTCGCCTTCAACATCGTCAACAAGCGTCGCCGCGAGCACCCGAACAAGGCGGCGGTGCTGTGGGCGCTGGGCACCAGCGTGATGGCCTTCCTCGGCGCAGGGGTGTGGGGCTTCCTGCACACACTGGCACCGGTGAATTACTACACCCACGGCACGCAGATCACCGCAGCGCACGGCCACATGGCCTTCTACGGCGCCTACGTGATGGTGGTGCTGACGATGATCAGCTACGCGATGCCGGTGATCCGCGGCCGCGCCGCCAACAGCGAACGCTCGCAAGTGCTGGAGATGTGGAGCTTCTGGCTGATGACGATCGCCATGGTGTTCATCACGCTGTTCCTCACCGCCGCCGGCATCCTGCAGGTGTATCTGCAACGCTTCTCCGATACCCCGCAGCCCTTCATGGTGGTGCAGGAAAAGATCGCGCTGTTCTACTGGCTGCGCGAGTTCACCGGCCTCGTGTTCCTGCTGGGGCTGGTGCTCTACATCGCGAGCTTCTTCGTCAAGGGTGAAGCACCGGCCACGAGCGGCAAGCTCGCTGGCGCAACCCGATAGAGGAGGCGCGGGCGGCGCCGGCGTCGCCCGCCACATCGAATGTCTGTAGTGGATCTTTGCCCGGCCCCCGCGCCGGGCTTCTTTTTCCGCAAGGCGCGCGAGACACACCCGCCGGGAGACCTCGCGGTGTGGATATTCATCCTCGCCGAGTTGCTGGTGTTCGCGGTGCTGTTCGTGGCCTACGCCTTCGCGCGTGCGTCAGACCGCGCCTTGTTCGATGCGATGCAGGCCGGGCTGGATCGCCGTGGCGGCGCGATCAACACCGTGCTGCTGATCAGCGCAAGCTGGTGCGTCGTGCGAGCGGTGCGCAGCGCGAACGCGGCGCGCCTTGCCGCCGCCTCGCGCTGGCTGGCTGCCGCGTTGGTCGGTGGCAGCGGTTTCGTTCTGGTGAAGCTGCACGAATACGCCACCGTGTTCGGGCAGGGCTATTCGCTCTCGTCCGACCGCTTCCACATGTTCTACATCGGTCTCACCTTCTTCCATTTCATGCATGTGCTGCTGGGCCTGGCGGTGCTCGTCGTGCTGCTTCTGCAAACCCGACGCGGCGCCTATCGCAGCGGACACATGAACGGGCTGGAAAGCGGCGCCGCCTACTGGCACATGGTGGACCTGGTGTGGATCGTCCTCTTCCCCCTCGTGTACGTGCTGCGATGAAAGCACCTTCAATCCATCGCGAGGACATCGCCTTCGCATTGCTGCTGCTCGCCACGCTGGTGACCTATGCGCTTGGCGAATGGGACGGCAAGTACCGCGAAGTCTGCCGCAGCGGTCATGTGATGATCGTCAGCGCACAAGGCGCGGTGGCGGTCGTGCTCGCGCTCGTCACGCTGATCAAGGGCACGCTGGTGGCGCGCGAATTCATGGTGCTGCGCCATGTCAGCCTGCGCTGGCAAGCGGCGGTGCTCGGCTGGCTGCTGCTGGTGATCGCGTTGATTGCCGTCGGGTGGCGCGCGAGCCTCTCCGCCTGACCGAGATCAGTAGAGCGTTGCCTGAATCCGAGCCGGCTGAAGGCGATCGAACTCCGTGGCATCGATCGCGCCGCCGGTAATCTGTGCATTGATCTGGCCGGCGCTTGGCACCCCGGCGGCGGGCGGCGCGGTCCAAAGCTGCGAACGGACAATCGCCCGCGAACACTGGTAGTAAGCCGTCTCGACGGTAATCACCAGCACGCACTTCGGCATCTGCTCTCGGACCACGAAGCGGGCCAGCAAGTCCGGCGCGACCGAGATCTTTGCGTGACCATTCACCCGCAGGGTCTCACCCACGCCTGGAATCAGGAACAGCAAGGCCATGCGCGGATCTGCGATCAGGTTTCGCAGGCTGTCAGCGCGGTTGTTGCCGCGCCGTTCGGGCAAGAGCAGAGTCTGCTCGTCTTCAACCACCACGAAACCCGGTGCATCCCCCCGCGGAGAAGCATCCAGTCCACCCGGCCCGCTGGTGGCCAGGATCGCGAAGGGTGACGCCTCAATCATCGCGCGGTAGGCCGGCACGATGCGCGGCAACTCCTTGCGTATCGAAATGTCGCTGACAGGCCCGAGCAGCGCGTTCAACTGTTCCACGGTATCGATCGTGTCGAGACTTTGCGTCATCGGTCGGCTCCAGTGGCAGGAGGCACGATTATCCGTGAGTCCGCACGACCGAACCTAACGCGTTAAGCTGCACCCAACACAAACTCAAACTCGCGCGAGCCCCAACCATGTCCGACGTTCTACCTACCCTTGAAGTCGAAACTGCCGCCGAGGCTGATTTCAGTGTGATCTGGCTGCATGGGCTGGGTGCCGATGGCAGCGATTTCGAGCCGGTGGTGCCGGAACTGGGCCTGCCGGGCAATGCAAAGATCCGGTTTGTGTTTCCGCACGCGCCGGTGATTCCGGTGACCTGCAATGGCGGCTACCTGATGCGCGCGTGGTACGACATCAAGTACCTCGACGGCAGCACGCGCGATGTGGACGAAGCTGGCGTGCGTGCGTCGTGTGAGGCTGTGCGCGCGTTGATCGCCCGCGAGAACGCGCGCGGCGTGCCGACGCACCGCATCGTGCTGGCCGGTTTCTCGCAGGGTGGCGCGATCGCCTACACCGCGGCGCTGTCGCACCCGGAGACCCTGGCTGGCGTGATTGCACTGTCCACCTACCTGCCTGCGCGCCAGTTGCTGCTCGACTCATTGACCGAGGCGAACCGGTCGACGCCGATCTTCGCGGCGCACGGCACGCAGGACGACGTGGTTGGGTTGCGACTTGGCGAAGCGGCGCGCGACACCTTGCAGGCTGAGGGCTACGCAGTGGAATGGCGCACCTATCCGATGCCGCACTCGGTTTGCCTTGACGAGATCCGCGCGATTGGCGCCTGGCTCACGACACGCTGGCAGACCGCGCAGCGGGCCTGAAGCAGCACAAGAAACGCGGGCGGGGTCGCCCCCACCCGCCTTGGTCGCTCAGTCGGCGCTCTTGGCCTTGCGGAACTGCTGCGCCCAGGTGAGCAGCGCACCGGAAGTGCGCGTCTGGATCCACACCCGGCCCTTGCCGCGGAAGCGGCAGACAAAGCCCTCGCCGGAGAAGAACAGCGATTTGTAGCCGCCGAACTTCTCGACGCTGTAGTTGAGCCCCTCGGTGAAGGCCACGATGTTGCCGGTGTCGACGACGTATTCGCCATCCACATCCTTCGCGATCATGCCGCCGTAGGTGTTGAACCACAGATCACCAGTGCCCGATGCGCGGATCAGGAAGAAGCTCTCGCCCGAGAAGAAGCCTTTCGTGAAACCCTGCCACTTGCTCTCGATCGTGACATCCGGGTCGCACGCGACGAAGGCGCCGTTCTGCAGGTAGATCACGTCACCGTTCAGGTAGACATGCCCGATGTCGCCGGGCGCGCCCGGCGCGATGCCGATTTCACCCGGCACCTTCTCGGCGCTGAACTCGTTGATGAAAATCGATTCGCCGGTGATGAAACGCCCGAGGCCGCCACCGAGCTTGGTCTTCATGCGGATGTGGGTGTCCATCGTCGCCATCGCCGAAGCTTCCACCTTGATCGTGTGGTTGGCCGGCAGCTTCACGGTGAGGAAGGCAAAGTCAGGCGCACCCTCGATCGCAAACTTGAAACCGGGTTGCTCCGCTTCCGGTTCGATCACCGCTGCGGGCGCAACGGCAGCGGGTGCGGGTGCGGGTGCGGGTGCGGGTGCGGGTGCGGGTGCGGGTGCGGGCGACAGTACCGCCAGTGCGGCAGGCTGCATCGGCGCAGCTACGGCCGTCAGCCCCATCTTCAGCAACGCGGCGCAGTAACGCTGGGCCGTAGCCTCGTCGAGGTCCACCTTGATCGCACGCGGCAGCGTCGCCAGCACCTCGGCAGCCTTCTCCGGCGTGATCTTGAACGCCGTGGCAAATGCCGCCTGGGCGCCCGCAACATCCGCCACGGCGTAACCGGTCACGCTCACTTTGAATGACATCTCGTGTCCCCTTCCTGTTACTTGCGCGGCTTGAGCGTCGGGCGCAGCGACATGCCGAAGCTGCCCGGGTTATGCGACTGGCACCACACGGTGCCACGGCCCTTGAACTTGCAGACGAGGCCTTCGCCACCCAGCATCGAATGCAGCCAGCTCTTGCCCGCCTTGGTCAGCGAGAACTCCAGCGTCTCCTGGAAGGCGACGATATGGCCGGTATCGACGATGTGCTCGCCGTCGACCTCGATCGGATAGATCGCCCCAAAGGAACTCAGCACCACCTTGCCGCGCCCGGAGAGCTTGAGCCAGAACAGGCTTTCGCCCGACAGCAGGTTCTTGAAGCCCTGCCAGGTCGTATCGATGTCGACACCCTGCTCGCAGGCGACGAACGAGCCGGCTTGCACCAGCAGCGCATCGCCATCCAGCGTGTAGTCCATCATGTCGCCGGCCAGTGCCGTGCCCAATACCACTTCGCCGGGCCCGCTGCGCGCAGTGAAGTGGTTGAGGAAGAACGACTCGCCACCGAACAAGCGCTTGGCCGCCTTCAGCAGCCCGCCTTTGCCGCGTTTGTGCGTAGTGGTTTCGATATCGAGCTGGCCGCTCATCGCGATCATCGCGCCCGATTCGGTCGTGCAGCTCTCGCCTGCGGCCAGCAGCAGCGTTGCTGCGGTATTGCCCGGGCGATGAATGAATTCGACTTGCATGCGCGCCTCGCTCAGCTCAGTTTCGGGTTGATCCAGCCGGTCAGGCCGGAGAGGCTGCGCGTCTGGATCACCACGCGGCCCTTGCCGCTGACACGCGTGACGAGCCCTTCGCCGCCGAAGAGGCTGGAGAAGATGCCGCCGGCCAGTTGCAGGCGCAACTTGATCCCCGGTTCGTAAGCAACAAGGTGGCTGTTGTCGACGATGTACTCACCGTCGATCTCCCTATCGAGCAGCGCGCCGTAAGCGCCGTACCACAGCGTGCCGCTGCCTTTCACGACAGTGCGGAACAGCCCTTCGCCGGCGATCCACGACACGAAGCCGGCAAAACCGACGCTGAGCTTGAGCCCTTCGGTGCTGGCCAGATAGGCGCCGGGCTGCAGGTAGAAGGTGTCGTTGTGCAGTTCCAGCGCACGGATACCGCCCGGTGTGGGCTGCACCAGCGTCAGCGAACGCGGGCGCTTGGTGTTGTTCTTGAAGACGTTGACGAACAGCGTCTCGCCGGCGAGGTACTTGCGCAGCAGGCCGGCGAAAAAGCCGCCATTGAAGCGTGCCTGCAAGTCGAGGTCGGCCGACATGCTGCTCATCGCATCGGATTCGGCGACCACGCTGTCGCCGGGCTCCAGTGTCAGGTCGACATAGGAAAAAGCATCACTGCCGCGGATTTCCGCTTTCATCGTCGTCTTTCGTCGTGGTTGTACTGGCCAGGCGTCTCATTCGGCGCCGGCATTCATTCCGGGGTATTCACAAACGCTTGAACCTGCGCCTTCAGCGCCGCAAAGGCCGCGCGATCGTCGCGCCAGGTCTGGGCTGGCAGCTTCGCCAGCCGAGCCTGCAGCTTGGCGATGCGCTCATCGGTGTCGGGGTGGGTGCCGAGGTAGGCCATCGCGCCGCGCGCAGCATCCTGCGCATCGGCGTCGCCCAATTGCTTGAGCTGTTTGCGCTCTTCTTCGCGAATCGTGCGGAAGAATCCGATCAGGCCGCCCGGGTTGATCTGCGCACGCGTCAGCAGGTCGAAGCCGGCACGGTCTGCCTCGCGTTCGAAGTCGCGCGAATACTTCTGGTTGATCAGCATCGGCGCCGCACCGGCGACGGCGGCAATCAGGCCGGAGGCATCGCCGATCAGCGCCTGCGCCACCGCATAGACGCCGACGCTCTTGATCACCGAGCGCAGGCCGTGCTGCTCGGTCACATGCGAGATCTCATGCGCGAGCACGCCCTGCAGCTGGTCGGGCGAAGTCGCCTTCAGGATCAGCCCGGAGTGAATCACGACCTCGCCGCCCGGCAGCGCGAAGGCGTTGAGGCTGGGGTCGTTGATCACGTGGAAGTGGTAGCGATAGCGGTCACCGGCCTGCGCCACCAGGGGTGCCACCAGCGGTTTGAGCAAGGCCTCGGCCGTCTTGTCCGGCATGAAGGTTTTCTGCACGCGGAACTGCTTGATCGCCGTCTCGCCGAGCGATTGCTCCCAATCGGCCGGCAGGCGCCGCGCCACCACGGCACTGAGACCATCGAGCGAGAAGTAGAGCGCCAACGGCAGCAAGACAATCAGGCCCAGCACCGTGGCAAGACTGCCCCAGCCGAGCAAGCGGCGCTTGCGACGATGCTGCCGCAGGCGCTGCACGGCCGGGTGTTCGGCCAGCGCGGATTCCGCCAGCAATGCATGGTCGCTGGTATAGAGCTGCCACGCCGGCAGCGCCGGATGGGTGATGAAGACCAGGCGATCGCTCGCACCACCGAGGCTGAGCTGCAAGCCCGCCAGAGGCAGATCCACCGCTTCGCCGGCGCCCTCGAAGTGAAGCTGGCCGGCGCGCACCGCCAGCCGCCCGGCGCAGCGCCCACCGGGCAGGTTTTCGTTGAAGGCTTGCGCGTCGAATGCGCGATCGGCAGTCATCTGAAGCGTCGATTCCTGTTTGTTTTACTTGTGCCGCCGACTGCACTTGCCACGGAGATCGCGGCAGGAGCCACGACAGCTCTTCAGGCGGAAACCATAGAACAAGCCAAGCAAAATCGCAGCGCGCGCTCGGCAAACGGCGTGCGCAATTTGGGTAAGCGCGCACGATTTCCGCTGCGGCCCAACCAAAATCGCCAAAATTATCGAAGTCGCATTTTCTTACAGCTTTGGCCCGCTTGAAACTGCGCTTGATCAAGCGAATGGGCCCTCTGGGCAGCCAGCACGACCGGGTGGTGTGCCAAACATCACGGCGCACCGGCCGAATCGTGAATTTGTTCCTGTCGACAGAACTATCAAAGTCGCCTGATCGCCCAGCCGAATCTACGTTTTTGTTGAACTGGCACGATTGCTGCTGGTGCAGCACATCACGACAAAGTGGATTCACCATGTCATTCCGCGCACTCACCCTGCTCTGCTGTGCCCTCGTCTCGCACTCTGCCGCCGCTTATGTCATCGACGGCAACCTTCAATCCGACTGGTCGATCAACAAGGCGACCATGACCCCCGGCGCCAGCGTCAAGGGCTATACGGTGGAAGACTGGACACGCAACAGCAGCGGCTACCTCGACCCGGGCTACGGCGGGCAGGCCTACGACGCCGAGGCGCTGTACGTCGACTACGACGCCACCTACCTCTACCTCGGCCTCATCACCGGCCTGAACCCCGCCACGCGCATGGGCAACAACACCTACGCACCGGGCGACTTCCTGATCGATTTCGGCCGCGACGGCAAGTTCGAATACGGTTTCACCACCACCGTGATCAAGAACGCGAACGGCAGCCTCTATCGCCCGACGATCCAGGTCGGATCGCTGTACCGCGTCGGCGACGCCGCCAACGGCTGGTACTTCGGCCTGTGGGACAACCAGAACAGCAGCTATGCACGCGGGCGTGACCCGGTCGCGGTGAAGGCGGGCACGCTGGTCGGCAGCGGCCAAATCGCAACCGGCGGTGCAGTCACCGGCTACGGCAAGTACAGCACCGACACGCATTACATGATCGAGGCCGCGATTCCGCGTGCGCTGTTCGGCGCCGACTGGGGCCTGCCGTTTGATGTGCAGTGGGCAATGCTGTGTGGCAACGATGTGATCAAGGCCGATCCGCCGCTGCCCACGCCCGAACCGATGAGCCTCGCCCTGGTCGGCAGCGCACTCGGAGCACTGGCACTGAGTCGCCGTCGGCGTTCAGTGTGAGCCGGCATACCGTCTGATCGTCACCCCGCGCGCGGCGCCCGCCGCGCGCAAATTGCCGCGAATCAAGGAAGCACCGGGGCGCGCGGCCGATGCTGCGCCCCATGAACGCACGCATCGAAACGGAAGCCACGCTTCCCTACTACGCCCCCAGCGGCGACGAGGTCGCGCTCTTCGAGCAAGCCTGGCGCAACCGCTTGCCGGTGCTGATCAAGGGGCCGACCGGCTGCGGCAAGACACGCTTTGTCGCGCACATGGCCGCGAAGTTGGGCCTGCCGCTCTATACCGTGGCCTGCCACGACGATCTGTCGGCCGCCGACCTCGTCGGTCGCCACCTGATCGGCGACGGCAAGACGGTGTGGTGTGACGGCCCGCTGACCCGCGCGGTGCGCGAAGGCGGTATCTGCTACCTCGACGAAGTGGTCGAGGCGCGCAAGGACACCACCGTGGTGCTGCACCCGCTCGCCGACGATCGCCGCGTGCTGCCGATCGAGCGCACCGGCGAGCAGCTCGAAGCGCCGCCCGGCTTCATGCTGGTGGTGTCATACAACCCGGGCTACCAGAACTTTCTCAAGAGCCTGAAACCCTCGACGCGCCAGCGCTTCGTCAGCCTCGCCTTCGACTTCCCGACCGCAGAGCGCGAGATCGGCATCCTGACCGGCGAAACCGCCTGCGATCCGATGCTCGCGCGCCGCCTGGTCTCCATCGCCGGCAGTCTGCGTACGCTCAAGGACGTCGACCTCGAAGAGGCGGTATCGACACGCCTGCTGGTTTACGCCGCACGCCTGATCGGCTCTGGCGTCGCGCCGCTGGTGGCCTGCCGTGCCGCAATCGTCGAAAGCCTGACGGACGACCGCGAAATCGCCGAAGCCTTGATGGAAGTCGTCGCCGCGACGTTCGGTGCCTGAGCCCAACGTGCCGATGCGCGACGCCGATGATCCCCGCCCGCTCGCCGTTGCCGCCGAGGCGCTGTACCTGATCAACCTGATGCTTGCCCCGGGCCTCGCCTTCGCGGTGCTCGCCTGGCTCTGGTGGCGGCGGCGCGCCAGCGCGCATCCGGTCGCGCGAGTCCATCTGGAGCAAGCCTTCCGCGTCAGCCTGGTCGGCGGCGCGTTGATCTTTACCACGCTACTGATCGGCGCGATCGGCGGTTTTCGTGGCCCGGGTGTGTGGGTGGTCGTGATCCTCTACTTCACGGTGGTGCACTCGTCGCTGATCCTGCTCGGCGTTGTCGGCCTGGTCAAAGCGATCAACCGCGAAGCCTGGCGCTACCCGCTGATCGGCTGATACCCCATGAGCGCTCCCGCCGCCGCGCCACGCCGCGTGATCCCGATTGCCAGTGTCGACGCCCCGCGCCGCCACCGCCTGCAGACGCGTCGCACCCTGTTCCAGGCCGGCTTCTTCGTGCTGTTCATTCTCGCGCCGGTATTCAACCTGTTGCGGTACGACCTTGTTGCCGGTCATGCCTGGTTCCTCGGAATGCCGTGGCATATCGGCCTGGATGACTTCGCCGCGGGGCGTATCGATGCCGCGCAGGCTGCAGCGCAGGTGCTGCTCAAACTGCTGCTGCCGATCCTTGCCACCGCGGTGGCGGTGCTCGGTGTCGCATGGCGCTGGGGCCGGCTCTACTGCGGTTGGCTGTGCCCGCATTTTTCGGTGGTCGAAACGGTGAATCGCTTGATGCGCCGCGCCAGTGGCAAGCACAGCGTATGGGACGCCCACCCCGGCCCGCTGCTGCAAGACGGCGGCGAGCGCTGGCTGATCCGCCCGAACGGCAGCACCGAGCGGCTCGACGCGCGCTGGTGGTTCGTCGTCGTGCCGTTCGCAGTCGGCTTCGCGTTCATCTGGGCGGTGGTGCTGCTGACTTATCTGCTGCCGCCCTTCGAGATCTATCACAACCTCTTCACTGCATCGCTGACCCGTAACCAGGCGCTGTTCATCGGCGTCGCCACGCTGGTGCTGACGGGCGAATTCCTCTTCGCGCGTCACCTGTTCTGCCGCTATGGCTGTGCGGTGGGCATGCTTCAAAGCGTGGCGTGGATCGCGAACCGCCGCGCCATGGTGGTCGGCTTCGCGCGCGAACGCGCGGCGGACTGCGCCACCTGCCCGCAAACGCTGGGGGCCGGTGAAGCCGCATGCGCCGATGTCTGCCCGATGCGGCTCAATCCGCGCGACCTCAAGCGCCGCATGTTCGCCTGCACACAGTGTGCGCAGTGCGTGGTGGCCTGCAGCGAAATCCAGACCGACAACCCCCGCGGCAGCCTGCTTGAATGGACCAGCGGCGACGCCGCAGCGCACCGCGAAGGCGGCTTTGCCCACAAGAAACACCAGGAGTGAGCGATGGAAGAAGTCGTAGGCGCCGCATGGCACCGCTTCATCACCCGAATCGCGAACCGCAGCTACCCCGAGGCCGCGGTGCAACTCGACGAAGTCGCCAACCTTGCGGGCCCACTGCTGCGTGCATTCGGCGGCGAGCCGGGCCTGCGTGTGGCAAGCGCTGGCGAGACCCGCCACAGCGCACGTCGCCGCTTGATCGACCACATCGCCGCCACCGGCGACAAAACCACCCACGCCGCGCTGGACAGCGAAACCCTGCGCCTGCCGGAACGCATCGCGCTGTTCCCGGAACGTGCCCGTAATCGCGAGCTCTACCTGTGGTTGATCGCACTGGCCGGCGAAGTCAGCCGCCAGCCCTTGCCGGCGCAGCCCGCCGCTGCGGACGCACCGGCACCCTCAGCCCGGCCCGATGCCACGCTCTGGGCTCGCGCCCGCGACATCGCGCGAGTGCTGGTGCTGATGCGCCCAATCGAATGGGACAAGGCCGACACCCGCACCCATGCCGCGCGCGACGCTTGGTTGCAGCTCAACCAGCAGGCCGTGGCGGCAGTCCTTGCGCGCTACCCGGGCCTCGCGGCGCGCTACCGCCGCCTGGTCGATGCGCATCTGGCGCAGCGCCCAGATCCAGCCCGGCTGCCGCCGGACGAAGCCGCCGCCGAACAGGCGATCCGCGCCGCGCTCCTCACGCCCGGCAGCGTCATTGCGCTGCCGGCTGCGACGCGCGACCCGCACGCGGTGCCCTTATGGCTGATGCCCGCGCTGGACACGCCGCCCCCGCAGCCCCTGCACGCCGAAACCGAAGCCGAAGATGATGCGCAACCCGGCAACGAGGCAAACGCCGCGCTGCGCGAACGCAAGCAGGCGCGGCGTGAAGAACTGCCGGACGGCCGCGACGGCTTCGTGCTGCCCTTCCGCGCCGAGAGCCTGCTGTCGTGGGCCGAGTATGTGCGGGTCAACCGCGCCACCGACGAAGGCGATGAGGATGCTGCCAGCGCGGCGCGCGAGATGGACACCCTTGCTGTGGCGCGCGGCGGCGAAACCTCCACCGCCAAAGTCCGCTTCGATCTCGATCTGCCCGCCGCGGCGCAGGACGATTTGCCGCTCGGGCCCGGCCTTGCCTTTCCGGAATGGGACTGGAAGCGCCGCGCGCTGGTCGACGACCGCGTGCGCGTGCAACCGATGCGCGCCCGCGACGCCAGCAACACCGAACTGCCCGAAACGCTGCGCCGTGCCGCACGCCGGCTGCGTGCCCAGTTTTCCGCGCTGGCGCCACAGCGGCGCTGGCTGCGCGGCCAGCAGGACGGTCCCGAACTGGACCTCGACGCGCTGGTGCGCTGGCAGGCCGAGCGCGCCGCCGGCTGCGTACAGCCGGAGCCCGGCGTGTACGCAGCACCGGTGCGCGCCGCGCGCGACCTCGCCTGCCTCGTGATGGCCGATCTGTCGCTCTCCACCGATGCGCATGTCAGCGACACCCACAAGGTCGTGGACGTCGTACGCGAAAGCCTGCTGCTGATGGGCGAGGCCCTCGACGCCACTGGGGACCCGTTCGCCTTCTACGGTTTCTCGTCACTCAAGCGCAACCATGTGCGGGTGCACACCATCAAGGAGTTCGACGAGGAATACGACGGCGCCGCGCGCGGCCGCGTGCAGGCCCTCAAGCCCGGCTACTACACCCGCATGGGCGCCGCGCTGCGCTTTGCCACCAAGGTGCTCGGCGAACGCCCCAACGCCATGCGGCTGCTGCTCTTGCTGACCGACGGCAAACCGAACGACATCGACCACTACGAAGGCCGCTTCGCGATCGAGGACACCGCCGCCGCAGTGCGCGAAGCCCACCGCGCCGGCCTGCGCCCCTTCTGCGTCACGATCGACCGCGAAGGCGCCGACTACCTGCCCCACCTCTTCGGCCCGCACGGCTTCGTCGTGATCCGCGACCCGCAGGAACTGCCGCAACGGCTACCGCAGCTCTACGCCCAACTCACCGCCGGCTAGCGACGAGCTACGGAGCCGCTGCACTCGGCAAAGCATTGGCCCTCAATGGGCTCCAGCACTTGGGGTGCCACGTAGGTTCTGATCCAGAAACTTCTCCACCCGCGACCAGAAGTCGATGCGTACCGGCTCGTGGAACCAGCCATGCCCCTCATCGGCGTAGAAAAGCCACTCGACCTTGTCGTTCACACCTCGTATAGCGCTACGTAGCGCATTCCCGTGATCCACGGGAACTCGGCTATCAGCACCAGCATAGGCCATCAATAAGGGCTGATGGATCTTCTCTGCTACCGAGACCGGCGACATGCTGATCAGCGTGTCCTTTTCGCTATCAGGATCTCCGACCAGAACAGGCAGGCCATACTCCCGCGTCTCGTCGCTCGCATCGGACAGTGTGTATCGGAACATGTAAGTGATGTCGGTCACTCCAAGCCACTCCACGCCGCAGCGGAATAGCTCCGGATTTTGAGCGAGCCCCATCAGTACTGCGTACCCCCCATAGCTCGCACCGGCAATACAAATCCGCTTGGGGTCCGCAAGACCTTGCGCGATCGCCCAGTTCGTAGCGTCGGCGACGTCACGTTGCATCGCCTTTCCCCACTGCTTCCAGCCAGCCTTGAAATGAGCGAACCCGAAGCCGGTGCTGCCTCTGAATTCGGGCTCGATGACCAGATAGCCGCGCGAAGCGAAAAACTGCGCCTCTGTTGACCACTCCCACGTCGCGCCACGGGCCCAAGGACCACCATGAACCAGAACGATGGCCGGGTGTGGGCCAGCCCCCCCGCCCGCAGGGCGCGTCACATACACCGGAATTGACAGGCCGTCCGAGGCCTTGAACCTTGAGAACTCCCGGCTTCCGACCTGCTCGGGCTCGATATCCGGCAGAACGGATCCCAACGCGGTCAGACGGTCTGTTTTCGGATCAAACAGAAGGTACTGTTCCGGCTGGCGGTCAGATACCGACTCGACGAGATACACGGGCGTGGCCGCGCAATCGCCGCATCGCACGGTATTGATGGTTTGCGGAAGCTTCTCATCGACCCTGCGCTGAATCTCGACCATGCCCGGATCGACCCAGGTGGTGCTCCACGCATCGCTTAAGTGGCGAACGCCAAGTAGCTTGCTCGTCTTCGCATCAAAAACGGGATGGCCGTCGAAGTCAAAACCTTCAATCTCAACAAAAGGCTCAGCGGCGGGGCGCAACGTGGCGGGATCGAGTTGATGGACCGCCGTCGTGCCGCCGCTTCGCTCCACGACTCCATAGACCTTCCCATCCATATCCACCGTAATGGGCGTAACACCAACGCCCTTGTACATGTCGTACTCGGTGACTTTGCTCCACTGCTCATCAGCCCAACGGTAGATCGTCCTTATCCCCTTCCAGCTGCAGATAACGTACTTCACGGTGCCATCAACGCCAACAATCCAGGAACGAATATGCGGCGGCTGAGTTCCCGTCGTCATCGGGTATGAGCGTTCGTCCAGTGTGTCTAGCGCATAGAGCTTCGAACTATCGCTGCTCCAATCAAGATGATTGATGAGGTATTCCTTCATGATCACGTAGGAGCTGCCGTCCCCCTTGGTGCCGAGTATCCGGGCCGGTCCAAGTTGAATACGACGCTCGCGAGTGCCATCTCGATTCACCGCAAACACGCTGACGCCAAACGTATCCCCCTGCTTGTCCGCGGTGCGATAAAGCAATCGGTCATTGTTTATCCACTCAACGCTGATGACGTCCATATTGCGAAAGTTCGCAAGTGTCGTGGTCTTCTTCAAGTTCCCCGACTCGGCGACAGCAAGCGCAATCCTTCCATTTGCATTTCGGACGCGGAGTGCAAGGTAGTCCCCCGATGGAGAAATGGACGCACTGGACAGCGCCGGTACTGCAAAGAACGCCTCGACAGAAGGCTTTGCGGGCGGCTGTGCGGCAAAGGTGGGGGGACTAGCCAATAGGGCAGCAAAGCCTGCCGCAAGGAAACGACAAATAGTCATGGGTAGCGAAACCGTTAGCGGAGTGGATGCCCGACAACTCAGGGCTCCATAAATGGGATCAACAATACGCAGCACGGAAACAGAACCGGCTGCCTTTGCAGGCATAAAAGCTTAGCGCCGCCGCCAAGCCAATCCATCAAAGACGTATTCCCCTGTGCGGCATGGTGCACATTCGGCCTTAAGCGTTACGGCAATTCCGCTGAGTGTGTTTTGGAATCACGATGGCGAGTCGTGGCGTTCGCTCACGCTGAACTGCCGTCGATCGAACGCCCGCCGAACGTCCACAAGAGGCCCCATTCAACGAGTGGAGCGCTCGGCCCCTCTGGCTGACCGCGCGCAAACCCGCTTTAGGCGCGGCTTGTTCACCTAGGTTGGCGCTTCCAGAATGAAAGCGAAGCCTCGCTTTGGGGGAATGAGGGCAGAGCCGTGTGGCGCGGTGTGTGGGCGATGGTGATCGTGGGCCTGGCGGGTTGCGCTTCGGTCGATATCCGGCCGGGCAGCGACGGCGGTACCTTGTTCGAGACCCATGCCCGCGTCCCTGCCGAACTGACTGCGGCGCTGGCGGCAGCCCCTGACTGCTGCGCCTCACTCGCCAAGCTGACTTACGCGACGCTCGCAGAGGCCGGCACACAGTCGCTGACGATCAGCCCCGCATCCCCCGCCCATGCCTTCGATAGCGGCAAGAGCTTCTTCGCCGCGTTTCGTATCGCCGAACTCAAACGCCCGGCCGAGATCGTGGTCGCGAGCCAACGCAGTGCGGAGCCGGGCTCAATGCTGCAGCGCTGGCCGGACTTTCGCATGCTCGCGTTCGAACCCACGCTGCTGGTGCTTGACGCACAATTCCAGATCCGCCGCCGCATCACCGCCGCCGCACCCGACGGCGCCTGCGCCACGCAAGCCCTGGCCGATGTGTTCGCGGCGCGGTTGGATCTCATTGAGCCACCCGATGACGCCGCCTATCTGATCGTGCTCACCACCGCCGACGCGCTGGCGCGCGACGGGCAACAGGTGTGCGGCGTGGTGCGGCACGGTTTGAGCCCGGTCGGCACCCTGCGCGTTGACGTGGGCCGCATCGAGATCGACGAGCGCCAACTGCGTTTCCGCGTGCCGGTGAGCTGGCATCCGGGCTTGCGTGATGCCGGCGCACTCAGCTTGTTGGGCAGCCTGGTCGACGAGAGCGGCTGGCTGTGGTTGGGCGAGAAGCATCTCTACTTCCTGACCCGTCATGGCGACGTGCTACGCCCGCAACTGAGCCTGCCCTACACCGCATTGCGGCTGGCACGCAGCGATGCGACGCAGTATCCGGCCATGCTGGTGCTGGCCACTGAGGAGGCCGGCAAGCTGCGCTTCGAGGGCTTCAGCGCCGCACCGGCGGCGCGCGATGCGCTGACAACGGCTGCGGCCTGGTTGGGCGATCAGGTGCCGCTTGGGCGCATTGACGAATCGGTCGCCATCAGCGTGGCAGATACGTTGCCGGTGATTTCGGTGGAGCCGGGTTCAAGCGGATTCCTCTCGCGCCTGAGCGATGCGGCACTGGTCGGCGGAAGTCTGGTCGCCTTGCCGTGTGCGTTGTGCCAGACCGGCGCCTGCACGCCGGAGATGCTGCTGTCCTGCGCGGCCTTGTTCTCGACCGGCGCGGTTGCAGGCGGCGTAGTCGCGAGCGGCCAGGAATTGCTCGCGCGTGCGCAAGGGCGTAGCCAGGGGCCGGCCGAAGTGCCGACGCACGCTGCGATCACATTGCACAAAACGCCGGCGCTGGACGCCGCATCCCTGCGCGCCTGTCTACAAGCCGCACTGTCTCAGGGCGAGGCGGCACCCTGGCGTGACCAGGGCATCACTGGCCATCCGCAATTGAAAGCCTCGGCCGCACCGGCGGCACCGGCGCTGCAACTCGCACTCGAAGGCATCGCTTTCGTGCCCGAAGGGGCGCAGCCGACCAACTTGGATGAGCTACCGGTGCGCCTGCACCTGCGCGGCCACTGGGACTGGGTCCGCGCAGGTGACGCGTTAGCGCAGCGACTGCCGCTCGCCTGGCAGAGCGAGCTGCACCCATTGCGCACCTGGCTCGGCGACACCCCACCGGTGCTGCGCGACACGCTGGACGCGGCCTGCCGCGAAATTGCCGCACAGAGCCTCGCGACCGCAGAGGCGCAGTGGCGGCGGCACTGACGCTGCAGCCGATCAGGCGGGAATCGTCAGCCCGCGCGCCACCGCCGGACGCGCCAGGAAGGCATCCAGCACGCGGCGCACGTTGGGGAAGCGTTCGAACTCGACCAGCTCGCCGGCACCGTAGAAGCCGATCAGGTTGCGCACCCAGGGCAGGATCGCGATATCGGCGATCGTGTATTGGTCGCCCGTTACCCAGTCGCGCCCGGCGAGGCGCTCGTCGAGCACCTTGAGCAGGCGTTTCGATTCGGCGACGTAGCGGTCGCGCGGGCGTTTGTCCTCGTAATCTTTGCCGGCGAATTTGTGGAAGAAGCCGAGCTGGCCGAACATCGGGCCGATGCCACCCATCTGGAACATCAGCCACTGCAGCGTCTCGTAGCGTGCGGCCAGATCATCCGGCATCAGCTGGCCCGACTTCGCCGCGAGGTAGATCAAAATCGCTCCGGACTCGAACAGCGCCAGCGGCTTACCGCCAGGGCCGTCCGGGTCGAGGATCGCCGGGATCTTGTTGTTCGGATTCAGCGACAGGAACTCCGGCGACATCTGGTCGTTCGTCTCGAAGCTCACTTTGTGCGCCTCGTACGGCAGGCCGGTCTCTTCCAGCGCAATCGAGACCTTCACGCCATTGGGCGTTGCCAGCGAATAGAGCTGGATGCGTTCCGGATGCTGCGCGGGCCATTTGCGGGTGATGGCGAACTGGCTGAGGTCGTTCATGGGCATTCCTTGAAGCGGGTATCGAGACATCCGAGTTTGCCATGGGCGAGGACACCCTTGCAGGGTGAGGATGTCGGCAGCGGGTGTCGATTTCGTGACCGCTCGCGCGTCGTACGGATGTACCCGGCGCGCCGTGCCGGGATCTAACCGGAGCCCACCATGCGATACCTCATCCTCGTCAAAGCCTCCCGCGACTCCGAGAACGGCGCAATGCCGGACGAATCGCTGATCGCGCAAATGGCCGCCTTCCACGAAGACCTCGCACGCGCCGGCGCGTTGCTCGATGCCTCGGGCCTGTACCCAAGCGCCGAAGGCTGGCGCGTGCGCTACGGCGAAGCCGGCAGCGAACTGCTCGTCGGCCCCTTCGCGCCAGCCGAATCACTGATTGCCGGCTATACCTTGATTCAGGCCCGCAGCCGCGAAGAGGCGCTTGAATGGACGCGCCGCTTCCCGAACCCGGCAGGCGGGAGCCGCCCCGCGGAAATTGAAGTACGCCCGCTGATGGGCCTTGAAGCCTTTCCGCCCTCCGATGCGCTGTCCCGTTTCGAAGCGCTTGGCATCGGCAGCAAGAATTGAGCAGCAGGATGTCGAATTACGCGATGCTCGCGCGTCGTGCAGAAGGAGCCGCTCGTGCTCCCACCCAACCCCAGGCAAGGAGAGCCCCATGAACACCCCTCACACTGCAGTGCAAAAGATCCCCGCAGGCATGCACAGCCTCACGCCGCATCTGGTTTGCCGTAATGCGTCCGAGGCGATCGCCTTCTACGAACGCGCGTTTGGCGCCGTGACGCTCGGACGCCTGCCGGGCCCGGACGGCAAGCTGATGCACGCCATGCTGAAGATCGGCGACTCGGCGCTGATGCTCAACGACGAATTCCCGGATTTTGGCGCAGTCGGGCCACAAGCCGGCACCGTATCGCCAGTGACGATCCATCTGTTCGTCGAAGACGTCGATGCCACCTTTGCGCGTGCCATCGAAGCCGGCGCACGAGTCACGCTTCCGGTGGCCGACATGTTCTGGGGGGATCGCTATGGCAAGCTGGTGGATCCGTTCGGCCACCAGTGGTCGGTCGCAACGCATATCCGCGACCTGACCCCCGAACAGATCGCGGCCGCAATGCCCCAGGGCTGCCCGGACGCCACCGCCTGAGGCGACGAACGATGAGCTACCTATTGATGATTGTGGAGAAGCGCGGTGCGCGCGCCGCCAACTCGCCCGAGCGCGCGCGTGAGCTCTACGACAGCATGATGGCCTACGCCGATACGCTGCAACGCGAAGGCGTGCTGCGTGCCGCGCAATCGCTGCGCATCGACGACCACGCGGTGCGGATCAGCGCCGCCGAGGGCGAGCTTCAGGTGCGCGACGGCCCCTTCGCTGAAGCCAAGGAAATGGTGGGCGGCTTCTTCTGGCTCGACGTCGCGGATCGCGAGGCGGCGATCGCCATCGCCCACCGCTGCCCGGCGGTGAACTGGGCCACCGTGGAGGTACGCGAATGTGCGCCCTGCAATGCGGACTGAGCCCGGCTCGCGCCGCGCACCCACCGTAGGCAAGCACATGCGCCCTGTCACCGTACTGCTCGTCATTGCCACGCTCGCCGCGCTGATTGCCGCATTGCTGGCCCATGCGGCCTCACACCGCGGCGCCTTCAGCGTCGAGCGGGCCGCGCGGATCTCCGAAGATGCGGCGGCCGGCAGTGGCGCAGTGCGCGCAGAGCGGGTGTAGCCGCCCATGGCCGAGCACGACGCGCACCGCGCCATCGCGGCGATCTGGCACATCGAAGCCGCCAGCGTGATCGGTGCGGTGGCGCGCATCGTGCGCGATGTCGGCCTGGCCGAGGAATTCGCGCAGGATGCGCTCGTCGCCGCGCTGGAGCACTGGCCACAGGCCGGCATCCCGGACAAGCCCGGCGCCTGGCTGACGACAGCGGCAAAGCGCCGCGCGCTGGATCACCTGCGTCATGAGCAGATTGCCGCCGGAAAGGCCGAAGACGTGGCGCGCGAACTGGACTTTCAGCATGCCGTCGCGAGCGACGAAGCCGACGCAGCGCGCGAGGCCAAGCTCGATGATGCGCTGCGCGGCGGCGTGGGCGACGATGTGCTGCGCCTGATCTTCACCGCGTGCCACCCGGTGTTGCCGCCCGAGGCGCGCTGTGCGCTCACGCTACGCGTGATGGGCGGCCTCAGCACGGATGAAATCGCCCGCGCCTACCTCAAGCCGGAAGCGACGATTGCACAGCGCATCGTGCGCGCCAAACGCAGCCTTGCGGCGGCCCGCGTGCCCTTCGAAGTGCCGCGCGGCGAGGCGCTGGCGGGCCGCCTCGCGTCGGTGCTGGAAGTGATCTACCTGATCTTCAACGAGGGCTATGCCGCCACCTCGGGCAGCGACTGGATGCGCCCTGCGCTGAGCGAAGAGGCTCTGCGCCTGGGGCGCGTGCTTGCAGGGCTGATGCCGGACGAGCCTGAAGTCTTCGGCCTCGTCGCGCTGATGGAGATCCAGGCCTCGCGCTTTGCTGCACGGCTATCAGCCTCCGGCGAACCGATCCTGCTGCAGGATCAGGATCGCAGCCGCTGGGATGCCTTGCTGATCCGGCGCGGCCTGCTTGCTTTGGCCCACGCCGAAGCGCTGCAGCCAAACGCCGGGCCCTACACCCTGCAGGCGGCGATCGCTGCCTGCCATGCGCGCGCCGCACGCGTCGAGGACACGGACTGGGCGCGCATCGTCAGCCTCTACGACACCCTGGCACAGCGCAATCCGTCGCCGGTGGTCGCACTCAACCGCGCGGTGGCGTTTTCGATGGCGTACGGCCCGGCCGACGCACTGCCGCTGGTCGACGCACTGCAGGCCGACCCGGCATTGCAGGCCTATCACCTGCTGCCGGCGGTGCGCGGTGATCTGCTCGAACGGCTCGGCCGCCTGGCCGAGGCCGCCGCCGCGTTCGAACACGCCGCGAGCCTCGCACGCAACCAGCGCGAGCGCAGACTGCTGCAGGCCCGCGCCGCGCGCTGTCGCGGCTAGTTCCGGCCTCGGCGCGGTCGCGCCTGTCATCTTGTCGTAACCCGCGCGACAGTTTTACTGTCATCTGCGCAGCCTACCCTCCGCGTTCCGTTTCATCTCTGGAGCTTTGCGCAATGCGCTTCCACACCCTCACGCTGTCGCTGCTTGCCGCCGCCACCCTGGCGGCCTGCGGTGGCAAGGACAGCACACCACCGGAACCGCCGGTGGTCGCGAAACCGACGCCGACCAACGTCATCTTCTTCCTCGGCGACGGCATGGGCATCGCCACGACCACCGCCGCGCGCATCTATTCGGTGGGCGAAGACGGCGAGCTGACGATGGACACGCTGCCCGAAACCGGCTTCGTGAAGACCTTCTCGAACGATGCGCAGGTCACCGACTCCGCGCCGTCGATGTCGGCCTACATGACCGGCGTGAAGATGAACAACGAAGTCATCTCGATGTCGACCGACACCGTGGCGAAGAGCCCGAATGCGGACTTCACCAGCAACTGCGGCACCGCCAACGGCACGCCGGTTACCACGCTGCTTGAGCTCGCCAAGGCGGCTGGCCGCGGCACCGGTGTCGTAACCACCACCCGCGTCACGCATGCCACGCCGGCTGCGACCTACGCGCATGTTTGCCACCGCGACGCGGAAGCGGATATCGCCGCCGCGATGGTGCCGGCTGGCAAGGGCTACAACACCAAGCTGGCGGACGGCATCGATGTGGTGCTGGGCGGCGGCAAGCAGTTCTTCCTGACCACCGACGCTGGCGGCAAGCGCGCCGACAAGCGTGACCTGACGGCCGAGCTGAAGACCGCGGGCTACACCGTCGCCACCGACCGCGCCGGCTTCGACGCGATCGACGCGACCAAGGCCGGCAAGTTCGTCGGCCTCTTCACCTCCAGCCACATGAGCTACGACCTTGACCGCGATCCGGTCAAGGAACCGAGCCTCGCGGAGATGACGGTCAAGGCGATCCAGCGCCTGAAGCAGAACGAGAAGGGCTTCTTCCTGATGGTGGAAGGCGGCCGTATCGACCATGCGCTGCACGAGACCACCGCGAAGAAGGCGCTGCAGGACACGATCGCCTTCGACAACGCGATCAAGGCCGCGCTGGACGAGATGAAGAAGACCGACCCGACGCTGAAGAACACGCTGGTCGTCGTCACCGCCGACCATGACCACACCCTGGTGCTCAACGGCTACGCCAAGCGCACCGGCAAGACCAGCGCCGGCAACCCCGGCGTGCTGGGCCTGCTGCGCAACTACAGCGACGGCAGCGTGGCCAAGGATGCCGACGGCAAGCCCTTCACGATCATCGGCTTCGGCAACGGCGAGAACCGCCCGGCGGGCAATCGTTCGACCTTCACCGACCTGACCGACGACGTCGTGTTCGCCAGCACCTACCACCAGGAAGCGGCGGTGCGCATGGGCGCGGGCTCTGAAACCCACGGCGGCACCGATGTGTTCATCGGCGCGACCGGCAAGAGCGCAGAGAGCTTCGGCGGCTTCGTCGAAAACACCGCCGTGTTCGGCCTCGTCAAAGCGGCGGCCGGCCTGTGACCGCCCCAGCATCACCGCAAGGATTCAACATGATCAAGAAAACCCTGATCGCCGCGCTGCTGTGTGCAGCCGGCACCGTGCATGCGGCCGGCGAGGCGAAGAACGTGATCTTCTTCCTCGGCGACGGCATGGGCCCGACCACCGTCACCGCAGCCCGCATCTACAAGTACGGCGAAACCGGTGCGCTGAACATGGAAAGCCTGCGCCGCACCGCGCGCATCAAGACCTTCTCCAACGACGCGCAGACGACCGACTCGGCGCCGTCGATGTCGGCCTACATGACCGGCGTGAAGATGAACAACGAAGTGCTGTCGATGAGCAGCGACACCGTCGCCAAGGCACCGGCCGCCGACGGCAGCAGCACCTGCCCCGCAACCGGCAACGGCACGCCGGCCACGACACTGCTGGAACTGTCCAAGGCCGCCGGCAAGGCTGTTGGCGCCGTGACGACGACCCGCGTGACGCACGCCACGCCAGCCGCCACGTACGCCCACATCTGCCACCGCGACGCCGAGAACGACATCGCGGCGCAAGCGGTGCCGGGCGGCGTCGGCTACAACGCGGCGCTGAAGGATGGCCTCGACGTGCTGATGGGTGGCGGCCGCCGCCATTTCCTGCCAAAGGCCAATGGTGGCAAGCGTATCGATGGTCGTGACCTCGTCACCGAGTTCAAGACCGCCGGCTACACCTACGCCGACACCGGCACCGCGCTTGCCGCGATCGACGCCGGCAAGACCAGCAAGCTGGTCGGCCTCTTCCACATGGACCACGTCGATTACGAACTGGACCGCGTGAAGAAGAACCTCGACCAGCCGAGCCTCGCGACGATGACGACCAAGGCCATCGACGTGCTCGCCAAGAACCAGAAGGGCTTCTTCCTGATGGTGGAAGGCGGTCGTATCGACCACGCACTGCACGGCACTAACGCCAAGCGCGCGCTGGAAGACGCGGTAGCCTTCGACGATGCGATCAAGGCCGCGCTCGACGCCATGCAGGCGAAGGATCCGGGCCTGAAGAACACGCTGATCGTCGTGACCGCTGACCACGACCACACGATGACGATCAACGGCTATTCGAAGCGTGGCAACCCGATCCTCGACATCTCGCGTTCGTACAAGGACAACACGCCGAACCTGGATGCCGACGGCAACACCTACACCACGCTGGTGTTCGGCAACGGCCCGACGCGCAAGGATGTGCGCACCAGCATCGTGTCCGGCGCGGCCGACGCGACGCAGGCGCTGCACGACGACTATCTGCAGGAAACCGGCGTGCGCATGGGTTCCGAAACCCACGGCGGCGGCGACGTGATGCTGATGTCCACCGGTGCCGGCAATGCGGGCTTCAAGGGCACGATGGACAACACCAAGGTGTTTGGCCTGGTGCGCAGCGCGCTGGGGCTCTGATCGCGTAGTCCGGCCGACCACGCGGCCGCGCCTGTCAGCGTTGCAGCAACAGACCTCCTCTCCCTGTTGCTGAAACGTACCGCAGGCGCGGCGCGCGCGAGGCCGTGGCGTGATTCCGCCGGCGTTGGCTTTGGCCTCGCCGGCAACTTTGTTTTTGGGTGAAAGCTGATGAACAAATCAATCCTCTGCGCGCTGTTCGGCGCACTGCCGCTGATCGCCGCCGCCGGCACGGCACCGCTGGTTGCCACAGTCCAGGTTGAATCGCGCTGGATCACCGCCGACGGCGTCGAGAAGACCACTCGCTTTGCCGAGCGCCTGGTGCGCAGCGACAGCCATGTGTGGACCGAACGCATCAAGCCCGCCGGTACGCCAGCGGCCGAGGCCGGCGAGCACGCTCACGCCGGCGAAGCACATCTGCACCCCTCCGATCTGGCTGGCGCCGCCAAGCTGGTCGGCCGCGACAAACAGGGCAAGGTGAGCCTGAGCTTCATTCGTCCCGACCTGAAGACCCGGGTCGACATGAGCCCGCGCGACTACGACGCGGTGGGTTTCGACGGCAAGTGGGAAAGCGCCTGGTCGCTGATCGACCCAGCACTGGTCACGCGCCTTGCACCGAGCAAGCGTGAGAGCACCATCGCCGGTGCCCGCTGGTACGAGCAGCGCGCCAACGGCGAATACATGCGGGTGCTGTGGTCCGATTCGCTGAAGCTTGCGCTGCGCGTGGAATCCGGCCGCGACGATGGCAGCCGCGCGTCGCGCACCGTAGTGAAGCTTGAGCCGGGCGCTGTGCCGACGCAGCCTTGGAACAGCCTCGCCGCGTACAGCCGCAAGGACTACACCGACCTGCTGGACTGACCGACCGGGCGGGGCATGCGCCCCGCCTCGCGCCGTTCAGAGCTTGAAGTGGCGGATCTCCGCCTGCAGCTCTTCAGCGAGCGCTTCGAGGTGGCGCGCGGTGCCTGCATTGTCCGCCACCGAGGCACTCGTTTCTTCCGCCATCTGTGCGATCTGCTCGACCCGCTGCGCCAGTTCAGTGGCTGCACTGCTCTGCTCGCGCAGCGCCATCGAGATATCCGTTACCGCTTGCGTCACCTGCCCGGCACCACGATGGATCGCCTGCATCGACACACCGGCCTCTTCCGTCAACCCGACACCCTGCTCGACACGCTCGACACCGGTCTTCATTGATTCCACCGCACTGCGCGTGCCGCGCTGGATCGCCTCGATCATCGTAGTGATCTCCTGCGTCGACTTGGCGGTGCGTTCGGCCAGCTTGCGCACTTCGTCGGCCACCACCGCGAAGCCGCGGCCCTGCTCGCCGGCACGAGCGGCTTCGATCGCGGCATTCAACGCCAGCAGGTTTGTCTGGTCCGCCACTTCCTTGATCACACCGACGATCTTGCTGATCTCGTCGGAGTGCCGGCCCAGCTCTTCCACCACCTCGGCTGCATGCGCGACTGCCTCGGCCACGCCACGCACTTCACTGACGACACGCGTCACCACTGCCGCCCCTTCGTCCGACAGGCGCCCTGCCTCGGTTGCAACGTTGCCGGCATCGTCCGCGCTGCTGCTGATATGCGTGATGCCGACCGTCATCTGTTCGACCGATGCGGCCATGCTGGAAGCGGCGTCCGCCTCCTGCTGCGATGCGGTGGAAATCTCAGAGGCGGAGCGCGCCATTTCCTGCGAAGCCTGCGTCACCCGATCGGCCCCCTCGCGAGTCTTCCGGATGAGGCCCGAGAAGGCGTCGGCCATGTCGTTGAAGCTGCGCACCAGTTGGCTCATCTCGTCACGTGTGCTGACCGGCACCCGCGCCGTCAGGTCGCCCGCCGCCATCCGGCGCGCCTCGTTCGAGAAGTTCGTGATCTGCTCGACGATCGCAAAGTAGGCGCCGAGCCACAGCCACATCGCGAACGCGAGCAGCACCGACACGCTGGCAAAGTCGAACACCATCGTGCGGGTCATACGTGCAATCCGCGCGTCGATCAGGGTCGAGATCGTCGGCAGGATCACCGTGAACATCTTGTCGTAGCCCTTGTCGATCGTGCGCGTGGTCAGATCGAAGTAGGCTTTCGGGTCGGTCGCAAACGCGGCACTGATGATGTCCTGCCGGATCACGTCGGCGACCTCCTTCACCGCGCCGCCCAACTCGTCGCCGGCGCCCGCGAGCTTGTCACGGGCGTCACCGCGCGCCGCCTTTTCAAGCCCGATCTTGTAGAGCCGCATCTGCGAATCGATCTGGGCCAGCAGCGCCGCCATCTCGATCTTCTGCTGTTCGGAGATTTCCTTCTTGGTCAGGATGGCGGTACCGCGTGCGCGGCTCTGGCCGAGGCTCTCAAGCACGCCCGGCAACTTGTTGACGACAGCGTCGATCAGATAGAAAGAGTCGGCCTCCGGGTCCAGCATCAAACCGTAGTCGTCGGCCACCGTCACCTGAAAGACAATCGTGTCAGCCAGCAACTGCGTGTGTGCGACCAGGTTGTCGGGCGGCGCCATCTGCGCCCAACCACCCCGTATCTGCCCCCACTTGTCCTTGACCGACTGCCACGCCGGGCTCTTGCCAAGCGTGCGTTCGTCGAAGGCCTTGTCGAGACTGCCGATCAACTCGCCGATTTCCTTCTCGCGTCCGGCGCGGGTCTCTTCCAGCGCCTTGTTGCCAGACAGCACCGCCGTCGATGAACCACGATGGATCTGCAATGCGCGAATCAGCTTCTGCGTCTCCTGCAGCCGCTCCAGTCCCACCAGTTCGTCGCGCGAGTAGCGGATCGAAGCGCTCAGTGACGTGAAGAGGTGGAACATCAGAATCAGGATCGCGAGGGACGTCATGCTTCCCATCACGAGGTATTTCTTCGGGTAACTGAGGCGGTTCATCAGCGAGATTGCCGGACTGAACAGGGCTTTCATGACTCGCGCACTCCCTTCCGAGGCTTCGTCGGATCAATTCAACGGTAAGCGGCATCCGGCGCCGCATCTTGAGTCCGGAATATCCACAATGCGGGGGCGACGATCATTGTGCTTGCGGGCAGGATCTGCTATCCCGATGCCGGCCAGCGGACTTCCCCCGAGCCGCGACCGCGGCTTTAACTTTGGTTCACGAAACCCCGCAGTGCAAACCCCGGCGCCGCCACAGGCCTTAAACTCCCGCCTTCGCTTGCAAACCGCCGCCGCCATGACTGACCTCGCCCCCCGCCTGATTGCCGCTGCCGACACCCTTTCCGCCGCCTGCGATGCGCTGCATTTCGCCGCGCCGATCAGCCATGTGTACAACCCGCTGGACTACGCTCGCGAGGCCAACGCCGAATACCTGCGCCGATTTGCGAAGGGGCGCAAGCGCGTGATCTTTCTCGGCATGAACCCGGGGCCCTTCGGCATGGTGCAGACCGGCGTGCCGTTCGGTGAGATCGCCGCAGTGCGTGACTGGATGGGTATCTCTGGCGGCGTTGTGAAGCCTGCGTTGGAGACACCGAAGCGGCCGATCGAAGGCTTCGCCTGCACCCGTTCGGAGGTCAGCGGCCGCCGCCTGTGGGGCTTGTTCGCGCAGCGTTTCGGCACCGCCGAGGCGTTCTTTGCCGAACACTTCGTCGCCAACTACTGCCCACTCGCCTTCTTCGAGCAGGCCCGCAACGCCACGCCGGACAAGCTCCCGGCCGCAGAACAGGCCCCCCTTCTGGCTGCCTGCGACGCGCATCTGCGAACAATGGCCGAGATTCTCGAACCGGAATGGCTGATCGGCGTGGGCGCCTGGGCGGAAACTCGCGCGCGCACCGCATTGGCCGGGTTGCCGGTTAAATTCGGCCGAGTGCTTCACCCCAGCCCGGCCAGCCCGGCCGCGAACCGGGGCTGGGCGGAGGCGGCCAGCAAACAATTGCGCGACCAAGGGGTGTGGCTGGATTGATGCACTGCAAAACTTCGTCTGGCAAACGAATCGAATCACTGCTAGATTTTGCAGTGCAGCATTTCTCGCCAGCAGGAGTCCCCGATGCGCAGCGTTTTCTCCCACCGCTTCACCGTGCCCAAGAGTGCAATCGACCTCAACGGCCATGTGAACAACATCGAGTACCTGCGCTGGATGCAGGACGTTGCCACCGCGCATTCCGCCTTTTGCGGCTGGGACATTGAGCGCTACATCGAGACGCAGAGCAGCTGGGTGGTGCGCAGCCATCACATCGATTACCTGCGCCCGGCCTACGCGGGCGACGCACTGACGCTGATCACCTGGATCGCGGGTTTTTCCGGCCAGACATCCCCACGCCGGTACGTGCTGCGGCGCGACACGGACGACCAGATACTGGCCCGCGCGGAGACGCTGTGGGTCTACGTGGACGGGCGAAGCGGCCGACCGGCGGAGATCCCGGAAAGCTTCCGCGAGTGTTTCGACGTGATCACGGACGAAACGTTGGCGCTCGCGATTGCACGCGGGCGCCCGGTGCCGGCCTGATCGGCACTCAGCACCGCTCAGGCGTCGATCAGCACTTCGACCTTCAGACCGCCCTCGTCGGCGCGCGCGAACACAAGCTCGCCGCCATGCAGCGCGGCGATGCGACGCACGATCGACAAACCGAGCCCGGCGCCGGTCGTGCCGGCCATCGCCTCGCCACGAACAAATCGCTCACCCAGCTGCGCCATCAAGGCCGCATCGACACCCGTGCCAGCATCGGAGACCGAGAGCCGTACGCGCGCACCTTCGCGGCCAAGGCGTAACGTGACATCGGAGCCTGGCGGCGCATGGCGCACGGCGTTGTCGATGAGGTTGCGCAGCAGCGCTCGCATCAGTTCCGGCTGCACCTGCGCGGGGAGCTTGTCCGGCGCCTCCAGCGCAAGCTCCACGTCGCGCGTCAGCGCTGCCGCTGCCCGCTCGGCCGCAAGCTCGCGCGCAAGCTGAGCCAGATCGACCGACTCGCGCCGCACCGAATCCAGCGCATCCAGCCGCGCGGCGGCCAACAGTTGCTCGACCAGCCGGGCCATCCGCTGCACCCCGGCAAGCGCCTGCCGCAAGCGCGACGCGCGAACCGCTTCATCCGGCGCGGTTTCCACCGACTGAATCTGCGCTGCAACGGCCGCCAGCGGGGTACGCAGCTCATGCGCCGCATCGGCGGTAAAGCGGCGTTCGTTCTCGAAGGCCCGCGCGACGCGCGCAAAGAGCCCGTTCAGCGCAGCGACCAACGTGGCCAGCTCGCGCGGCCGCGGCCCTTCGGCCAACGGGCTGAGCTGGTCGGGTGCGCGCTGCTGCAATTCGCCCGCCAGGCGCGAGAGCGGACGCAAGCCCAGCGCGATGGCGCCCCAGGCGAGCAGGATCACGCCCAGGAAACCGATCGCCAGCGGTGTAAAGCCGTGCTCGCCGATCTCATGCACCAGGCGTTGTCGCACCTCGGCGTTCTGCCCGACGATCACGATGCAGCCGCTTCGCTCGAAGCGGAAGAATCGCCACGCACCGCCGGCCCACCGCGCATCGGTAAAGCCCTCTGTGCCCGCCGGCAGCCATTCATCCGGCGCATGGGGGCTGCGCGCCAGCTGACGTGGCTGTGGCCCGGCACTCCAGACCTGATACACCAGGACCTGGCGGAAGCGCCGCCCAAAGCGGATTTCGCGTGGCGCACCGCCATGCAGCGCATCGGCAGTATCGTCGTCATGGTCGTCAGCGTCGTGTTGCTCGCCACTGCGCGGCGCCGCCCCATCGCCCTGGTGCGCCACCGCGACCAGCATCTCGGCGGTCTGCACGAGTTGTCCGTCGAAGAGCTCTGCGGCCTGGCCGGTCGCGGCACGAAACACCAGCCAGCCAATGCCGGCGCCGCCGGCGGCCAGCGCCAGCGTCACGATCAAGACGACGCGTGCGGTCAGCGACAGGCGCGGGCTCATGCGCGCTCCACCATGTAGCCGATGCCTCGCAAGGTGCGGATGAAGTCTGCGCCGAGCTTGCGGCGCAGATGGTGGATATGCACTTCGAGCGCGTTGCTCTCTGCGCCACCGTCCCAACCGTACATCGCCTGTTCGATGCGCTCGCGGGTAACCACCTGCCCTGCGTGGCGCAGCAGCAGTTCGGCGATATCGAACTCGCGCCCCGAGAGTTCGACCTCCGCACCGTCTTTCCAAGCACGGCGCGAGGCGGGTTCCAGCACGACATCGCGGCAGGCGAGGCGCGCCTGCGCATGGCCGGCCGCGCGTCGCACCAGTGCGCGCAGGCGGGCGGCAATCTCGCGCAGATCGGCGGGCTTGACGAGGTAATCGTCGGCGCCCGCGTCGAGGCCCGCCACGATGTCCTCCGCGCTGTCGCGTGCGGTCAGGATCAGCACCGGCAGGCGCAGACCGTTCGCACGTGCGCTGCTCAACACCGCAAGCCCACTGCGCCCGGGCAGGCCCAGATCGAGCACCACGGCGTCCAGGCTCTGCGCATCGGTCGCCAGCGCGGCCTCGGCGGCCACGCCATCGCAGACCCACTCGCAGCGCACATCCAGGTCCGCCAGGCCGTCGCACACCGCCTGCCCGAGCGGCTTGTCATCCTCCACCAGCAGCACCCGCATGGCGCCTCCCATTGATCGTTGGCGGCACTGTCGCCGATACGGCTTAAGCCCCCCTTAAGGCGCACCGGCTGCAATGGGCGCACCCAATCGAGGAGACTCAACATGAAATCAGTTGCCATTGTCGCGCTGCTCGCCGCGGGGCTGCTTTGCGCCACCGCAGCGACAGCGGCCGACACGCCGCAAACGCTGCAGGCCGCCTACGCGGCACAGGCGGGGGCCGGCTTCGCCGCATCCGCGGAACGCGGTCGCACCTTGTTCACAAAGCGCCATGGCGTCAACGCCGATTTCCCGGCTTGCACGCAATGCCACAGCAACGATCCGAGCGCCGCCGGCAAGCACGCCATCACCGGCAAGCTGATCGAGCCGATGGCGGTGCGCGCCAATCCGCAGCGCTTTACCGATGCCGCGAAAAGCGAGAAGTGGTTCCGCCGCAATTGCCGCGAGGTCGTCGGCCGCGAATGCACCGCGGGCGAAAAGGCCGACGTGATTGCTTACCTGCGCGCGGGGGCATGACATGAAAAGCAAGCTCCTGCTCGGTGCGCTGCTCGCCGGTCTGATCGCACCACCCTCCCAAGCCGGCTCCGTCACGCTGCCGAGCGGCGCACCGCCCGTGTGGAAGAGCGAATGCAGCAGCTGCCATGTGGCCTACCCTCCGCAGCTTCTCGCAAAGCACGGCTGGCAGAACGTCATGAACGGACTGCAGAAGCACTTTGGCAGCGACGCCAGCCTCGCGCCGGCCGACGCCAAGACCATCCTGGCCTTCCTTGAACGTAACGCCGCGCCGGACGGCGAACGCTTCGACGCGGCCAGCGGACGCATCACCGACACCCGCTGGTACGGACGCAAGCACCACGAGATCCCGAGCAGCGCTTTTCGCTCGCCCGAGGTGAAAAGCGCGGCGAACTGCCAGGCCTGCCACGAAGGCGCAGACAAGGGCCGCTTCAGCGAACACGCCCTGACGGCCGTTGGCCGTCGCTTTGAAGACTGATCCAAGGAGGCCCGTAATGAACGTTCGTATCTGGGATCTGCCGGTCCGCATCGGCCACTGGGCGCTGGCCGCCAGCGTGGCAATCGCATGGCTCACCGCGGAGCAGGAAGCTTGGCGGCGGGTGCATATCGTAGCCGGCAGCGTCGCCGGCGCAGTCGTGCTGTTCCGCCTGCTATGGGGCTTTGTCGGGAGCCGCTCGGCACGTTTCCGCACCTTCGTACGCAGCCCCGCAGCGGCCGTCGCCGAGCTGCGCGACCACCTCGCCGGCCACGCCGCACCGCGCGCCACCCATACCGTGATCGGTGGCTGGGCCGTCATCGGCCTGCTCGGGCTCGCCCTCGGCGCCGCAATCACGGGCGTGCTCAACTACCGTTATGACGAAATCGAAACGCTTGCCGAGCTGCACGAAGCGCTCGCCGAAGGCCTGCTCGCGCTGATCGTGGTGCACCTCGGCGGGGTGATGGTGATGAGCCTGCTGGAGCGCCAGAACCTGCCGCGCAGCATGCTCACCGGCCGCGCAACCGCGCCCGCCGGGGCCGAAGTCCGCAACTACCCGCTCGCCGCGCTGACGCTGATCGGGTGGACGACCGCCATCGTTTGGGCGCTGCTGGTCTGGCTTGGCATCGCAGCGTAAGCGGCCGACGCGTGCGCGAAAGGGTGACGTCAGCCGATGCCATCCGCATGGTTTTGAATGGCTCGGGTATGCTCGTGAAAAAAATCACCCAACCCGAGCAGACCCATGCAGAGACAACGCCTGCGCGGCCTAACCGCGCTGATCGCGGCCAGCGCTGCGCTGATGCTTGCCGCTTGTGGCGGCGGAGGCGGCGGCAGCAACACGACCGCCCCGGTCCCCACGCCACCTCCCGCGACCGGCGAAACGCCGATGACGGCCCAGGAGGCTGTCCGCCTGCTTGACCAGGGCGGCTGGGGCGCCTCGGAGGCCGCCATCACGGAGGCCACCCAACTTGGCCCCAAACAATGGCTGCTGACCCAGTTCGACGCACCGGCCTCCACGTTTGCGAACTATTCGGCCGAGATTCATACCGCGGGCCTCAAGGATTTCTGCACCGAGCGCATGCTCGGCAGCAACTGCTGGCGCGACTATTACTCGGCCGAACCGCTGTCGCGCGAGTTCTACCGCCAGGCGCTGAGCGGGCGCGATCAGCTGCGGCAGCGTACCGCCTGGGCGCTCTCGCAGATCTGGGTCGTTTCCGGCCACGAGGTGGAGGGCACCTACGGCCTGCGCGACTATCAGCAAATGCTGCGCGACAACGCCTTCGGCAACCTGCGCGAACTGCTCGGCAAGATGGCGCTGCACCCGGTGATGGGCGCTTATCTGAACATGGTGAACAACGAGAAGGACGCGCCGAACGAAAACTTCGCGCGCGAACTGATGCAGCTGTTCACGATCGGGCCCTGTGCGCTGACACCCGGCGGCGAGCTCGACGGCGGTAGCTGCCGCGCGACCTACGACAACACCGGCGTGCGCGAAGTCGCCTACGCGCTGACCGGCTGGACCTACCCGGCGGGCGGTGTCAGCCCGTGGGGCAAGTGGGACTGGACCAACGCCACCTTCCTGCGCGGCGAAATGCTTGCCGACCCAGCCCAACACGACCAGACGCTGCGCAGCCTGCCGGGCGGCGCAACGATCCCGGCGACGCGCACACCGCGCCAAGCCGCCGATGCCGTACTCGACGCCTTGTTCAACCACCCGAACTTCGCGCCCTTCATCGGCAAACAGTTGATCCAGCGACTCGTCACCAGCAACCCGACGCCGGCCTATGTCGAGCGTGTTGCAACCGCCATTGCCAGCGGCAGCTCGAACGGCATCGGCAGCGGCAAGCGCGGTGACATGAAAGCCACACTGGCAGCGATCCTGCTCGACCCGGAAGCGCGCGACGCACCCCGCGCCGACGACCCGGGCTACGGACGCCTGCGCGAACCAACGCAATTCACGATCAACCTGTTGCGTGCCGCGAACGGCACCACCGACGGCGCCCCCTTCTACTGGTGGATCGGTGCCTTGCTGGGTCAGATGGTCTACACCGCGCCCTCGGTCTTCAACTACTTCCCGGCCGACTATCCCTTGCCGGGCAAGCCCGACCTGGCGCCAGAGTTCGGCGTTGCCAATGCATCCACGGCAATGACGCGCTACAACCTGGGCGACGGGCTGTTCTACTGGAGCAACGGCGGCGGCATTTCGCCCGACAGCTCGATCCCCGGTGCCACCGGTACGCGGACCAACGTCACGTCATTCGAATCTGCGGCCGACGACCCCGCCGCGCTCTTCGACCGCATTGATCGCGTGCTGACCGGCAACCGCAGCAGCGCCAGCACCCGAGCCGCGGTGATCGACGCCATCGCCGCCTGGGATGCCAAGAGCTACAAGGACAGCTACCGCCGCGAGCGGGTACGCACCGCCTTCTACCTGCTGCTCGCCTCGCCCGACTATCAGGTGCAACGATGAAGCGCCGCGACTTTCTTCGCTCCGCCGCCCACGCCGGCGGACTCTCCGCCGCAGCCAGCATCGGCCTGCTTGGCAGCCTTCAGGCACAGGCGCAATCGGCGCCCGGATACAAGGCGCTGGTGTGCGTATTCCTCTACGGCGGCAATGACGGCCTGAATACGATCATCCCGCGTGACGCCACGCGTTACGCGCAGTACGCCGCGGTGCGCGCGAAGCTGGCGGTGGCGCAGTCCTCCCTTGTCGCGCTCGGCAGCGACTATGGGCTGCACCCGTCGCTTGCGCCGCTCGGCCCGCTGTGGGCCGCGGGTGCGTTGGCGCCCGTGTTCAATGTCGGCCCGCTCGCAGTGCCACTGACCAAGGCCGATCTGAAAACGAAGACGCTGCCGGACAACCTGTTCTCGCACTCCGACCAGCAAACGCTGTGGGAATGCGCCGGGCGCAGCGTGCTGGCCCGCACCGGCTGGGGTGGGCGACTTGCTGCACAGGCGGGCGTCCGGCCGGTGCTCGCCCTCGGCAGTGCGGGCCGCTTCGGCAGCAGCGACACCGGCGCGGCGCTGGCGCTGCCGGGCCCCGGCGACGACTTCTCGCCCAGCGGCTGGTTCGGCGGGCCGAACGCGAGCCGACGTGCAGCACTCGAAACGATGGCGCGCGCCAATTACAGCAACCGTCTGATGCAGGCCTACGGCAGCATCCAGAAGAGCGCGCTGGACACCAGCGCGACCCTCGGCCCGGTACTCAAGACAACGCCCGCCAGCGGTTCGACGGACGCAATCGATATCGCCTTTGGAAATCTCAGCGGCGCCACCGACACCCCGCTCGCCAAGCAGCTCTATCAGGTGGCCAAACTGATCCGCTACGGTGCGACGAACGGCAGCGGGCGGCAGGTATTCGTGGTCGCCCAGGGCGGTTACGACACCCATGCCGACCAGCTGACCCGGCATCCGAAGCTCCTCGCGGAGCTCGGCGCAGCGCTGGCGGCGTTCTACGACGCCACGGTGCGGATCGGCCAGGCCAGTGCCGTCACCAGCTTCACGATGTCGGACTTCGGCCGCACCTTCCTGCCCAATGCAAGCAGTGGCACCGACCACGCCTGGGGCAATCACCACCTGGTGATCGGCGGCGCCGTGGCAGGCGGCAAGACTTACGGCCGCTACCCCGACCTGGTGCTCGGCGGTACTGACGATGTCGGCGTGGAAAGCTGGGAGCGCCAGGGTCGCTGGATTCCCGCGTCGTCGGTGGAGCAATACGCCGCGACGCTGGCCCGCTGGTTCGGGCTCAGCGCCGCGCAAATTGCGGCAGCGTTGCCAGGGCTCGCGAACTTCCCGCTCAACGACCTCGGCTTCATAAAGCCCTGAGGCGGCGCCGTCGAACGGCGCCTCGGCTCACTTCTCCGGCGCGTCCGGCCCGACGCCGAGCGCCGCCCAGCCCTCGGGCCCCAGCTCGCGCAGCTTTTCCATGTTGCGCTCGTAGATGTCGGCGGCGTCCGGGAAGGCCTCGACCGCGCGGTCGATACTCGCCTCGCGCAGCAGATGCAGGGTCGGATACGGCGAGCGATTCGTGGCGTTGCTGATATCGTCCGGGGCCGCATCGGCGAACTGGAAATCCGGGTGGAAGCTCGCGATCTGCAGTTCACCATCCAGCCCGAGCTCGGCCAACGCGATGTCCGCGACGTCGAGGAAGTCGTTGAAGTCGTAGAAGTCCGTCAGCACCTGTGGATGTACCAGCAGGGTGGTGTCGATCTCCTCTGCCGGCGTGTCGGCCAGCAGCTGCAACTCGGCAATCAGCGCGTCGAGCAACGCATCGGTGGTCTGCGCCTCAGTGACGGTGATGCGCACCTGGTTCTTGACCCACACCGACTTGGCGAAGGGGCACAGGTTGAGCCCGATGACGGCTCGCTCCAGCCAGCGCTGCGTCGCTTCGACGACCTGATCCCGGCTTGCAGGCACTCAGTACCCCTTCAGGGCGTAGATGCCCGGCGCATTGCGCCAGTAGCCCTTGTAGTCCATGCCGCAACCGAACAGGAAGCGGTCCGCAACATCGAGCCCGGTGAAGTCGGCGCGCATGCCAGGGAAGGCCTTGCGGTCGTGCAACTTGTGCACCAGCACCGCAGAGAAAACCTGCCCTGCGCCTTCGGCCTTGAGGTACTCAAGGATTGCCGACAGCGTATGGCCTTCGTCGAGGATGTCATCGAGCACCAGGATCGTGCGGCCACGCAGATCCTGAGTCGGGCGCACCCGCCAGTCGAGCAGGTTGCCCTGCAAGGCGTGGCCATAGCGCGAGGCGTGCAGGTACGACACTTCCAGCGGGAAGGGCAGGCGCGGCAGCAGGCGGCCGGCGAGGATCAGACCGCCGTTCATGACGCAGAACACCAGCGGATTGGTGTGGCGCAGGCGAGCGGTGATGCCTTCGGCGAGGCGATCCAGCGCGGCTTCGACGCCTTCATCCGGCACGAGGCAGTCTGCCTCGGCCATCGCGCGCTCGATTTCCTTCATGTCGACGACAGGCATGTGTGTTCTCCTAGTTTCGTAATCAGTTTCAGTTTCAGTGGCCGGCGAAATCGACCAGTGTGAAGAGCTTCAGCCCACCTTCGCGCAATAGCGCTGAGCCGCCCAGTTCAGGCAAATCGACGATGGCACAGCCTTCGACGACAACGGCCCCGAGCCGCTCGAGCAGACGCTTGCCCGCCATCATGGTGCCGCCCGTCGCGATCAGGTCGTCGATCAGCAGCACGCGGTCGCCCGGCTTGCAGGCGTCGCTGTGCATCTCGACCGTCGCGCTGCCATATTCGAGTTCGTACTCTTCGGAAATCGTTGTGTAGGGCAGCTTGCCCTTCTTGCGGATCGGCACGAAGCCCACGTTCAGTTCGTGCGCGAGGATCGCGCCAATGATGAAGCCGCGCGCATCGATGCCGGCAATCAGGTCGATGTCCTGATCCATGTAACGGAACACAAACTGTTCCACGAGGACGCGCAGCGTCTTCGGATCCTGCAGCAGCGGGGTGATATCGCGAAACTGGACGCCGGCTTGTGGCCAGTCGGGCACCGTACGGATACGGTCACGCAGGTAATTCGGGTCAAGCAGCATGGAAACTCCAGCGACGGCAAACGCAACGTCGGCAAACAAAAAACAAAACGGAATAGTTCGGGTGCTCTGCAGGCAGGGCGAGCGCCGCGACCGTTCCTGCGCCCTTGGCAGACGGCCGACCAGCGCAGTGTTCAGTTGGGCGAGTAGTTACGGCCCCCGAACGGGATAACCTTGTCGACCAGGCTCGCACCGCCGCGGCATGCGTCGGATATCACCAGGCCATTCGCGATCACGCTATCAAAACTCTCGGCAAGGCCGCGCCGAACTTCGCTCCACGGCGCAACCAAGGCCAGCACCCCGAAACCCGCATTGCGGCCACTGCCCTTGGCACGATAGAGCGCCTGGTCAGCAATCGCGAGGTGTCCTTCCCAGCCTTCATCGACCGCTTCCGGATCAAGCGGGAACGGTACGAAGCCCATCGACGCCGTGACCGGCACCGGGCCGATCGAGGTACCGAAGGGCGTGTCGGAAATACTGCGCAGGATCCGCTGCGCCAGCGCCGGGAGCTGATGCGCCGAAACGCCGCGCAACACGACAAGAAACTCCTCGCCGCCCCAACGTGCGAGCCGATCGCCGTCGCGCAGCAGCGCCTGAACGCGTTGCCCGAACTCAATGATGATCTCGTCGCCTATCGCATGACCAAGTCGATCATTGATCGCCTTGAAGTGGTCAATATCGAAGAGCAGCAAAGCCATCGGGGAGACCTCCGACGACACCGTCTGTGTCTCGATCCAGGCACGCATCGCACGACGGTTGAACAGTCCGGTCAGCGAATCACGCTCCGCAAGGAAGGCCAGCTGGCTGTTTGCCTCAACCAGGCGCGCGTTGACTAGCTGTGTGCGACGGAACATCAGGCCGATGGCAACACCGGCCGCGATCGTCAGCCCCGCCACGATGCTCCAGAACATCGCGCGCTGTCGCTGCGTTTCCGCTGCGGCGGTAGTGCGCACGTTGTCCTCACGCAGGCGCAGGATTTCAGTCTGCTTGCGCTCGGCATCAAAGCGCTCCTGCATCTCCGCGACCAGCCGCGCCCGCGAGCGCCCTTCGTTGACATCGCGCACCGCGCGGTAATCCCGATAAGCCGCCGTCGCATCTTTCATGCGGCCAACACGCTCGTAGGCATTTGCGAGCTCATAAATCGCGTTGGCCAGGTACGCGTCTTCACCAGAATGCCTCAGCACAGACACTGATCGCTCTAGCTGGCGAATCCCGTCGGCTACCCGCCCACTACCAACCAATGCAAGCGCATACTGAAGGTATGCAACGCCACTATGCTCGGGCTCATCGAACAGCCCTGCAACCTCGACGGCCTGACGCGAAATCTCTATAGCTCTATCCCACTCCTTCTTGTTCAGGTACCAGTCTGACAAGTTGACAAGGGACATCTCCTCGTGGAGCGCCAACTCCATCCGCTCAGTCATTCGATGCGCGCGGACCAGAATGGACAGATCCGACGTATTGTCCTCGACCGGCCCCGATACGATCGCGCGCAGCACCTCGATTTCCGCGAGTAGCCATTGGTCTCCCAACGGTTCTATGGTCCGCCGGGCTTCTTCGATGTACTGGCGCGCGCGAGCAATGTCTGGAACAAAAGTTTGCACAAGCGCAAGCGACTTCAGGGTCAGCCCGGCCAAGCGAACGTCACCCGACCTATTGGCGCCATCAAATGCATTAAGCAGGACGCGCATCGCGTCCTCGTTACGCCCCAAACTGATGTACGCCATGCCAAGGGACTGCTGCGCTGTCGCCCGCAGCCCCTGCCCACCAAGCCCTTCCGCCACTTCGATGGCGCGCCTCGCAGCTTCGTATTGCTGTTCAGGTTGCCCGCGGTAGTAGGCCAAGCGAGCCTTGAGGACCAGCGAGCGAACGAGCATCTGGTCGTCGTGTACCGCTTCGGTGTGCGCGATCAGCTGTGCGAGCTGCTCACTGGCCGCGCGGAACTGGCCACGTTCGATCAGCACTTCCGCCTGCAGGCGCTGGGCCTCGCGGCGGGCCGATGCAGGCGCGGTGGTCAGTGCGCCACGCATGGCATCGAGCTGATTCTGGATTTCGCGCGTCGACACGTCGCGTCGCGCGGCAAGCGCCTGGACATCCTCGGCGATCCCCGCCAGGGCAGCGCCGGAAGCGAGCACGCAGGCCAGCGCGCAGCTCATCAGGATGCCCTGGAATATTGCCGCGCCCGCCCTCCGCACTTCGCTTGCCGTGCTCACACCCTGTCTGCCTGACCCGGGGGCCGACGCGTCCGCCGCCGCCCGATTTCGCCTTGCTTAGAGCAATGCGAACTTGCCAACGAATACAACGGCAATCACCCAGACTGCCATCGGTACTTCCTTTGCGCGCCCAGCCAGCAGTTTGATGCCAGCGTAAGCGACGAAGCCAAATGCGATGCCGTGCGCGATCGAGAAAGTGAAGGGCATCGTGACAGCACACACCACCGCCGGCGCCGCCTCGGTGAGGTCTTCCCAATCGATCTCGGCAAGCCCGCGCGTCATCAGGATCGCAACATAAATCAAGGCAGGGGCAGTTGCATAGGCCGGCACGGCACCCGCCAGCGGAGCGAGGAACAGCGCCGCGAGGAAAAGCAGTGCAACCGTGACTGCGGTCAGGCCGGTACGGCCGCCCGCGGCGGTGCCGGCAGCGCTCTCGATGTATGCGGTCGTCGACGAAGTGCCCATCACCGCGCCAGCAGCGATCGCGGTCGAGTCGGCCAACAGGGCGCGATTCAGGCGCGGCAGCCGACCATCCTTGTCGAGCAGGCCGGCGCGATGGCACACGCCAATCAGCGTGCCGGAGGCATCGAACAACTCCACCAGGAAGAAGGTCAGCACCACCGTAACCAGACCCGCATTGAGCGCAGCCCCGATATCGAGCTGGCCAAAGGTCGGTGCCAACGACGGCGGCGCGGAGAACACGCCGGAGAATTTGGAGTAGCCGAGAGCGATCGAGGCGACGGTCACCGCAAGGATGCCGAGAATGATGCCGCCGGTGATGCGGCGCGCCTCCAGCGCGACGATCAGCAGAAAACCGCCGATCGCAAGCAGCGGTCCCGGCTGATGCAGGTCACCCAAGGTGACGAGCGTCGCAGGATTACCCTGGATCAGCCCAGCGTTCTTCAGGCCGATAATCGCGAGGAAGAGACCGATACCGGCCGAAATCGCCAGCTTCAGCGAATGCGGGATCGCGTTGACGATCCATTCGCGCACCTTGAACAGGCTGACGAGAATGAACAGGCAGCCGGAAATGAAGACCGCGCCAAGCGCAGCCTGCCAGGTGAAGCCCATGCCCTGCACTACGGCAAAGGCAAAGTACGCGTTGAGGCCCATCCCCGGCGCCATCGCGATCGGGTAGTTCGCGTACAGGCCCATGATCATCGACCCCAGCGCCGCCGCAAGGCAGGTTGCCGCGAACACCGCGTCGTGCGGCATGCCGGCAGCCGATAGGATGCTGGGGTTGACGAAAATGATGTAGGCCATCGTCAGGAAGGTAGACAGGCCTGCGAGAAGTTCAGTGCGCACCGTGGTGCGGTGTTCGCTCAACTTGAAGTACGACTCGAGCATCGTGGGCTCCGGGGGGTCAGGAATCCGCGATTCTAGCGTCCGGACCAGACAAACCCCAGCCCCTGCAAAGCGCACGGCTGCGCTGGATCAAGCCGGCCGGCCCCACCCAGGCAAAGGCCGGTTCAACGACGCTCGATGCGCTCGATCAATCCATCGAGCCGATCGCGATAACCGCGATAGACCTGCCACAGCGACCACGCCTGGCCGGCGTACTTCAACAGTCGGGAGGGGCGACGCACGGCCAAGACCGCGGCTGCGACGATGACGATGACAGCCCCATGGCGGCGCGCCCAGCTTGCCGCTGCAACCACCTTGTCGGCGGCGCCAAAGGCCGGCGCTAGCGCACCAAGATCAGCAACCAGCCTCGCGCGTTCGCGACCGGAGCGCTCGACCAGTTCCGCGCGCCGTAGGGCCAGCCGCGAGGCCAAGCCGGTCGGCGCCATCAGTCGTGGCGCCCACGCAGCGCATCGCGGTCGCGCTCAAGTTCGGCGATGCTGTCCTTGAACAGGCGGGTGCCGCCTGCGAGTTGCCGTTGCGCCTGCATGGCAGTCCAAGCGGCGAGGCCCAGAAAAAGCAGTGAGTCCACCCCAAGCGCCAACAGGCGATGGCTGTCCCACAGCCATACGGTCACGAAGACCGCCAGCGCAAGCAGGCCAAAGCCGGTAAACAGCGCAGCCAGGATCAGGTGAAAGAGCGCAGTTCCAAGCCGCAGCCCTTCCTCTTCAACCTCGACGGCAAGCAGCGCGAGCCGGGTCTGCGCCGTACCGAGCGCCGCATCGCCGAGCCGGCCCAGTCGCTCGGCGATTCCGCCACCTTCGTCACCGGCCATTGCGGCCTCCCGCTTGTGTGCGTCGCACCTCAGCCATGCAATCAGCGACGGCCCGCCAGCAAACCCACCAGGAAACCGACTCCAGCGGCGATCCCGATCGACTGCCAGGGGTTTTCGTGCACATAGTTGTCAGTGGCTTTGGCGACTTCCTTGGCCTTGGCGACGGCTGCGGCCTCGAATTCGCCCACCTGGGCCCGCGCTGCGGCAAGGCGTTCGCCCAAGCGACCACGTACGTCGGAGAATTTCCCCGAGGCGTCGTCAGCGGTCAGTTTGAGGAGCTGCTCGGCGTCGCTGATCACCAGCTTGAAATCCGCGATCATCTTGTCACGCGTGGCTTGCGTCATCTCGCTCATGGCTGTCTCCGGTAGCGGTAACAACGATTGCGGCGCCCGCCGCAATCCTGCCCCAGCTTACTCCCGGCGCGTCATGCGCGGCAATGCCGGGCGCATCACACCTGCAAGGCAAGCTCGTAGTCGACCGTCAGCGGCGCATGATCGCTGAAGCGTTGATCCTTGAAGACGCTCGCCTTGCGTGCCAGCGCGGCAATACCCGGCGTGGCGATCTGGTAGTCCAGGCGCCAACCGACGTTCTTGGCCCAGGCTTGCCCACGGTTCGACCACCATGTGTAGCAGGCGTCGGTCGTATCGGGGTGAAGGCGTCGGTACACATCCACCCAACCCTGCTCGTCGAACAGGCGGCTCAGCCAGGCCCGCTCTTCCGGAAGGAAACCGGAGTTCTTCTGGTTCGACTTCCAGTTCTTCAAGTCCGCTTCGCGGTGCGCGATGTTCCAGTCACCGCAGACGATCACCTCGCGCCCGCTGGCACGCAGGGCGGCCATGTGCGGCAGGAAGACATCCATGAAACGGAACTTCGCCGCCTGACGCTCTTCGGAACTCGAGCCAGACGGCAAATACAGCGAGATCACCGAGAGGGGGCCAATCGCCGTCTGCAGATCGATCTGAAGGTAGCGACCCTCCGCGTCGAACTCGGCTTGCCCCAGCCCTTCCACCCAGCCGGCGGGTTGCGCGCGCGAGAACACGCCCACGCCGCTATAGCCCTTTTTCTCGGCGCAATGCAGCCGCGCATGCCAGCCCGCGGGCGAGCGCAGGTTTTCAGCAAGATCGGCTTCCTGCGCCTTGATTTCCTGAAGACACACGAGGTCGGCGTGCTGTTCCGCGAGCCATTCGTAAAATCCTTTGCTGGCAGCGGAACGGATGCCGTTGAGGTTGAGTGTGATGACGCGTAACATCGGCGGGGCCATTTGTCGGAATATTTTACGAACTGACAGGCGCGGCAAAAGCGCCAAAACTGAAATTAGGACCACTGTGGATTTTAGCCGCGATTTTCTTGCCCTCGCCGTCGCAAAAGGCGTTCTGCGTTTCGGTGAATTCAAGACCAAGGCAGGCCGTCTGTCGCCCTACTTCTTCAATTCTGCACTGTTTGACGACGGCGCATCGTTCGGACAGCTCTGCGGCTACTACGCCGATGCGGTCGCCAGCTCGGGCATCGCGTTCGATACGCTGTTCGGCCCCGCCTACAAGGGCATCCCGCTGGTGGCGGGCACCGCGATCCGGCTCGCCGAGCGTGGCCACAACGTGCCGTTCTGCTTCAACCGCAAGGAAGCCAAGGATCATGGCGAAGGCGGCACGCTGGTCGGGGCACCGCTCAAGGGCCGCGTGCTGGTGCTCGACGATGTGATTTCGGCCGGCACTTCGGTACGCGAATCGGTCGAGATCATTCGTGCCCAGGGCGCTGAGCTCGCCGGCGTGGTGATCGCGCTGGATCGCATGGAGCGCGGCACCGGCGCGCTCTCCGCGGTACAGGAAGTGCGCAGCCAGTTCGGCGTTCCGGTCGTCGCCGTCGCCACCCTGGTCGACCTGATTGGCTACCTGGGTAGCAACCCTCAGCTGACAACACATCTCGATGCCGTGCAGGCCTATCGTCGCCAATGGGGCATCGGCGATGCGGCCTGATCGGCTGCTTCTGCTCCTCTCGCTATTCGCCGCGTCGGCGGTCAATGCCGCCGGCGAACGCGTGTTCTGCTGCGAGGACGGTGCTGGCCACAAGGTCTGCGGCGACCCATTGCCACAGGCTTGCTACAACCGTGCGTACAAGGAAATGTCGCGCAGCGGCGTGACCAAGCGCGATGTGGAAGCCCCGCTGACGCCCGAAGAGCGCGCCCGCAAGGCGCTCGAAGACAAAGCCCGGCGCGACGCGGAAGCGCGTGTCGCCGAGCGCCAGCGGCGCGACAAGGCACTGCTCGAAAGCTACAGCTCGGCAAGCGAAATCGAAGCGCGGCGGGACCTGACCATGCAGGGCGCCACGCAGGAAATCAACAACCTGCGTCGTCGCGAGCGTGAGCTCGTCGCCGAGCGCAAGTCACTCGACACCCGCATCGCCGCATTGAAGGGCAAGCCCGCCCCGGCGGGCTTGCGCGAAGACATCACGGCCACCGATTCCGAACTGGCCGCGCTGCGCAGCGTGATCGCACAGAAGACACGCGAGGCGGATCTGATCCGTCAGCGCTTCGACGACGACCGCGCCCGCTTCATCGAATTGACCAGCGGCAGCACGACGCCCCGCTGACCCCTCGTCCGCGACCATGAGGGTCGCGACGATCACCGCTCAAGTTTGCCGTGCACCATGCCGTAAGCATCGACATGGCCATGCAGCCTTACGCCCTCCTCTTTGCCTGCTGCATCGCGTGCCCGGTGACGGCCCAGGCAGTCGAGGTGTCGTCCGAAACGGCAGGCGAACTGCGCTTGAACGGCTTCGCAACATTGGTTGCCACACGGGCCGACAGCGGCGGTGCGGCCGACTACCGCAGCGCGAACTACCTGAGCGCAGGCTCGGACCGGACCCGCGAGTGGGACTTCCAGAACGATTCGATCCTCGGCCTGCAAGCCTTGTGGTCGCCGCCGGTATCCGGCGTCACCGTCGTCGCGCAGGGCGTACTCGCGAATGACACGCACGACGACTTCAAGCCGCGCATGGACTGGCTCTTCGTCGGCTGGCAACCATCGGACGCGGTGAAGGTACGTGCCGGGCGAACCCCGTTCCCCGCGATGATGGATTCCGAGGTGCGCTGGCTCGGTCATGCACGACTGACCACCACGCCGCAGCCCGAGACCTATTTTCATCTGCCGATGACGTCGCTTGACGGCGCATCGCTGCGCTGGCGCCACGACATCGAGGGTCGCTACCTGCAACTGCGCGCTGGCTTCGGGCAGACGGACTTCGACACCGCCTCGCGGACCGGCGTTTCTTCAGTCGATCTGCGTCGTGTCACGGCCGGTAGCGTCGAACTGGGCGGCGAGGTCTGGCGGGCCTACCTCGGCGGCTTTCGCACCCAGGCAAGGGTGCACTCGGCACCGCTGGCGTCGCTGCATAACGCACTCGCCGCATTGGCACCCAGCCAACCCGTCGCGGGCGAAATGGCGGCGGCCTACCCCACTGATTGGTTCCCGGTTTCGCAGGTCAGCCTTGGCTTCGAATACCTCGGCGCGCCGTGGTCATTCAAGACCGAGGCGGTGCGGCGCAGCTCCGACACCTTGCTGATCTACGCGGTACGGGGCTGGTACGCCGTGGGCGGCTACACGATCGGCGCCTTCACGCCCTTTGTAACGGCCGGGCGCCAATGGCAGAACAGCGATCTGTCGCCGAAGCAATTGCCAACCGGCACGCCCGGCGGCGCGGCGCTGTCCGCCTTCTACAACGCCACGCTGATCGGCCTGGCGCAACGGCGCATTGGCGCCGGCGTGCGCTACGACCTGCCGGGTGGCGCAGCGCTCAAGCTGCAGTACGACCGGCTCAAGCTGGACGAGGCGAACTCGCGCGGCATGTTTGTCAACCCGCAACCCGGATTCATCGGCCGTACCGACCCGATCAATGTGCTCTCGCTCGCGCTGGACTATCAGTTCTGACTCGCTGCGCGGGCTTCTGCTGGCATGTTTGCTGGCGACCTGCGGGGATGTCGTGGCCGCCGATCCCAACGGGGTCGGCGCCATCGCGGTCGTGGTGCGCAGCGATTCGTCGATCCGCCTCATGACGCGCGACGAGGTCTACGCCATGTTCGTGCTCGACAGGCGTGGCGACTTCCACCCGATTGACCTGCCCGAGAGCGACCCGACACGCGGCGCTTTCTACATGCGGCTGGCGCAGAAGAACCTGACCATGATGCGTGCGCTTCGCTCGAAGCTGGTATTCACCGGCGCCGGCCGCCCGCCACAGCAACTCGACATGCCCTCGCTGCTTGGCCGCCTGGCCGCAGACCACAAGGCGATTGCGTACCTGCCGGCCGCCGATCTGCCATCCGGCACGCGCAGCGTGGCGATTCTGCAGCCGGACCCCTCGGCACCCTGAACGATCCCGCATCAAACAGGAGGACCGGCATGCATCGATCGCCACGAGGACGGATCACCCTTGCCGTCTCGGCCGCGCTTGCCGGCCTTGCTGCGCACGGCGCGAGCGCCAGCGATTGGGGTGAGCTGCGCATCGATGGATACGCCACCCTCGCGGCGACACGCGCCGACACCGATGGCTTGGCCGACTTCCGTGCGGCGCAGTTCCAGAGCGTCGGAAGCGGCCGCACCCGCGACTGGGACTTCGCAAACGACTCCAACTTCGCGCTGCAACTGACCTGGGATACCCCTCTGCCGACGTGGCGCGTGGTTGCGCAGGTGATCGCCGCGAACGACACCTACGACGACATCAAGCCCCGCGTTGATTGGCTGTATGCAGGGTGGGCACCGCGCGACGACATCCTGCTTCGGCTCGGACGCTACCCGATGCCTTCCGGCATGCAATCAGAAACCCGCTGGGTCGGGAACAGCCGGCTGGAGGTCCGGGCACCGCTCTCGGTGTACTTCCCGATGCCGCTAACCTCGCTCGACGGCGCGGACCTCAACCTCACCAGCAACTGCGGCGGCGCCCGCGTACGCAGCAGGCTCACCTATGGCACCAGCAAGGTCAATCTGCAAAGCCGCATCGGTGACGCAGCGGTGACGGTGCGCGATCTCGTCAGCCTGTCGTTCGATGCTTCACAGGGGCCTTGGCGCGGTTACATCGGCGCCTTTCATGCCGATGTGAAGAACGTGTCGCCGGTATCCAGCCAGCTCAACGCGGTACTGACCCAGGTGTCGGCCAGTTACCCGCCGGCTGGAATGCTCGCTTTCAACTACAACACCGGCTACAACAGCACCTGGCAGTTCGATTTCGGCTTGGAGTACCAGGACGCCCCATGGACCGCGCGTGCCGAAGCGATCTACCGCAAAAGCCCAACCAAGCTCGTAGCGCAGCAGTTCGACTGGTATGCGAGCGCCGGTTACGCAATCGGGCGTTTCACGCCGTTTCTGGCGGCTGCGCAAATCACTTTCGACGACAACTACGGGCCGGAGCCCGTGCCGACGGCACCGCCCGCCGCCGTGGCCGCCGTCCGCGCGTACAACGCATCGCTGACAACGCTGGAAAGCACGATTCTGAGCGCCGGCATCCGATGGGATCTCGATCGCGGCTTTGTGCTCAAGGCGCAGTACGACAACCATACCCTGGACGGCGCCAAGTCGCGCGGCGTCTTTGCCAACGCCCAACCGGGCTTCGACGGCCGAAACACGGCGATCCATGTCTTCACGCTGGCGCTGGACTATCAGTTCTGACCCTTGGCGTCGCGACGGCCTCTGCCGGCAAGCGGCAGCGCTCGCCCTGGTCGCGCTCGGCTGTCTGGCGGCCAGCGCACAAGCAATCGAGGTGGCGATCGTGGTGCGCGCCGATTCAGCGCTGACCGGCCTCAGCCGCGATGACGCCTACGCCATGTTCGTGCTGGACCAACGCCGCGGCTACACGACCTTCGACCTGCCGGATACCGACCCGGCTCGCGAAGCCTTCTACCAGCACCTTGCCGGCAAGAACCTCGCGATGATGCGCGGGCTGCGTGCTCGGCTGGTGTTCTCCGGTCAAGCGCGCCCGCCACGGCAACTCGGCAGCGCAGAGCTGATCCCGCTCCTGCTCCACGATCCAAAGGCCGTCGGCTATCTGCCGATCGAACTCGTTCCACCCGGGTTGCGGGTGCTGCTCCCGCTGGGCGACATCCCTTAGCGCGGCGCGCTCGTCGTAACACGGCAGCACGCCACGCGCGGGCACGACGCACGCGGGTGTGACTCCCGCCCGCCGGAACACATAGAATCTCGCTTTCCGGCTACCCGCCGGCCCCCCGGAGCGAGCGCCATGAGCGAAATCACCCCCACTGCCGGCAAGCGCGTCGTGCGCGCCGCCTGCCCACACGACTGCCCCGATACCTGCGGCATGCTCGTCACCGTTGAGGACGGTCGCGCAACAAAGATCCAGGGCGCCCCCGATCTGCCGATCACCAACGGCGCGCTGTGCACCAAGGTTGCCTTCTACCTTGAACGCACCTACTCCGAGCAACGCCTGCAGTACCCGATGAAGCGTGTCGGCAAGAAGGGCGAAGGCAAGTTCGAACGGATCAGCTGGGACGAGGCGCTCGACACCATCGCCGCCAAGTTCAAGGCAATTGCCGCGGACGACCCGCGCGCAATCACGCCATACAGCTACGCCGGCACCATGGGCCTGGTGCAGGGCAGTTCGATGGATCGGCGCTTCTTCCACCGCCTGGGCGCCTCCTTCCTCGCCCGCACGATCTGCGCCGAAGCCGGCTTCCAGGGTTACAAGGCAACCATCGGCGCGACGCTCGGCACCGACCCGGAAGCCTTCGCGGACGCGCCCTACATCATCATCTGGGGCGCCAACCCGGTCGTCTCGAACCTGCATCTGTGGAGCCGGGTGCAGGAAGCCAAGCGGCGCGGCGCGCGCGTCGTCTGCATCGATCCGCTGCGCACCCAAACCGCCGAGAAGAGCCACTGGCACCTGCAGCCCTACCCCGGTACCGACGGCGCGCTAGCGCTGGCGATGATGCATGTGCTGGTGCGCGACAAGCTGCTCGACCACGACTACATCCGCGACTACACACTTGGGTTCGAACAACTGGCGGAGCGTGTGCGCGCGTGGACACCCGAACGTGCCGCACGCGAAACCGGGCTCGCCGCCGCCGACATCGAACAGCTCGCGCGCGAATACGGCAGCGCCAAGCCCGCTGCGATCCGCGTCAACTACGGGCTCAATCGCTGCGCAGGCGGCGGCAGCGCGATGCGCGCGATCACCTGCCTGCCCGCACTGACCGGTCACTGGCGCCACGCCGCCGGCGGCGTGCTGTTGTCGACCTCCGGCACCTATGCGGTAGACGGCGCGGCGCTAGAACGCCCCGACCTCTACCCGGAAGACCCGCGCTTCCCGCCGCGCACGATCAACATGAGCACGATCGGCGACGAGCTGCTGTATCGCGACGACCCTAAAGTGCGCGCGATCATGGTCTATAACTCGAATCCGGTTGCGGTGGCGCCGGATTCGAACAAGGTGCGCGCCGGTTTCGGCCGCGAGGATCTGTTCGTGGTGGTGCACGAGCTGTTCCAGACCGACACCGCGGACTACGCCGACATCCTGCTGCCGGCGACAAGCCAGCTCGAACACTGGGATGTGCACAAGAGCTACGGCCATCTCAACGCGCTGGCCAACGTGCCGGCAATCGATCCGCTCGGCGAGGCACGGCCCAACACCTGGGTGTTCCGCGAACTGGCGCGCCGCATGGGCTTCACCGAGGCCTGCTTCACTGAGGACGACGAGGCCATCGCGGCGCAGGCCTTCCGCAAGGATCACCCGCGCAACCAGGGCTTCGACTGGGAAACGATGAAGCGCGACGGCTTCCAGCGCATGGCGCTGCCAACGCCGTTCGCCCCCTTTGCCAAGGGCGGCTTCCCGACGCCTTCGGGCAAGTGCGAGTTCTACTCCGCCTCGCTTGAGGCACAGGGCCACGACCCGCTGCCGACCTACGTGCCTCCGCACGAGGGGCCAACCTCCAACCCGGCGCTGGCGGCAAACTACCCGCTCGCCTTCATCAGCCCACCTGCGCGCAACTTCCTCAACACCACGTTTGCCAACATCCCGCGCTTCTTGAAGGCCGAGGGCAAGCCCTGGCTCGACATGCATCCGCAAGACGCCGCCGCGCGCAACCTGGCCGACGGCCAGCGTGTGCGCATCTTCAACGACCGCGGCGCCTTCCACGCAACGTTGAGGGTGGACGCGGCACAGCCCGGTGTCCGCGCCGGCGTGGTCAGCGCGCCGTCGATCTGGTGGCAGAAACTCTCCGGCGACGGTGAAAACGCCAACGCGGTGACCTCGCAAGCGCTCACCGACCTGGGCAACGGCCCGACCTTCTACGACTGCCTGGTGCAAGTGGAGGCCGCAGCGTGAAGAAGCCCGAGATGCGCCATTCGGTCGCCGCCGCGCTGATCGCCAGCCTGTTTGCTGCGGCGCCGCCGGCGAATGCCGATGTGGCGCCGGTTGTACCCACCAATCCCGTCTCGCGCGCCGATGCGAGCTTCGACACCTTCAAGCAGGGCTTCATCGACGCCCTGCTGACACAAAACCCGGAATGGGCCTTGCAGGTCGGCCAGTATCGCGACGCGCAGCGCCTCGCCATTCCGGACCCCGCGGCAGACCTTGCGTTCGCACAGAAATGGCTCGGGCAACTCGCGCGCCACCCGGTCGGGCAATTGTCCGAATCGAACCGCGTCGACCGCGCGTTGATCGAGAACCAGCTACGCAGCATCCAGTGGTACCGCAGCCAATTCCGCAACCTGGAATGGGATCCGAGCGAATGGAACATCGGCGAAGGCTTCTCGATCCTGCTGACGCGCGACTACGCGCCGCGCGACGCCCGCCTGCTCGCGATCTCGGCCCGCCTCGCACAGGTACCGGCTTACTACACGGCAGCCCGGCACACAGTGCGTCGCCCGACGCTGGAACACACGCGACTCGCGATCCAGCAAAGCCAGGGCGTGCTCGATCTGCTTGGCGTGCCGCTCGAATCGGCGATCAACGACTCGACGCTTGACGAAGCGCGCCTTGCCGAGCTGCGCACGCGCGCGTCGCTCGCGCGGCAAGCGGTGCGTGAATGGATCGCCCATCTCGAAACGATGCTGCCGCGCCTGACGCGCGGCGAGGCACGCAGCTTCCGCATCGGGCCAGCGCTGTATGCGCGCAAGTTCGCCTACGACATCCAGACCGATCTGACACCGACGCAGCTCTACCGCGCCGCGCTGACCGAGAAGGAGCGCCTGCACGCGAAGATGGATGCGCTCGCCGCAACACTGTGGCCCAAGTATTTCGCCGATACGCCGCTGCCTGCCACGCGGCTGGAGCGCATCAGCCAGCTGATCGGCAAGCTCTCGGAACGTCACGTCGCGGCGGCAGACTTCGTTGACGAAGTGAAGCGGCAGATCCCGCAGCTTGAGGCCTGGGTGCGCGATCACGACTTGCTGACGCTGGACCCGGACAAACCGCTGCAGGTGCGCGAGACACCGCTGCACAAACGCGGCGTGGCTGGCGCTTCGATCGATGCCCCCGGCCCTTTCGACCCAGCGGCGACCACCTGGTACAACGTCGATCCGCTCGACAACGAGCCCGCCGCCGAGCAGGAAAGCACCCTGCGCGAATACAACCACTGGATGCTGCAGATCCTCAACATTCACGAAGCGGTGCCTGGCCACTACGCGCAGCTGGTCTACGCCAACCGCTCGCCCAGCCTGGTGAAAAGCCTGCTCGGCAACGGCGCAATGATCGAAGGCTGGGCGGTGTACGCCGAGCGGATGATGCTCGAATCCGGCTGGGGCAACCACGAGCCGGAGATGGAGCTGATCTACGCGAAGTGGGCGTTGCGGGTGGTGTGCAACACGATCCTGGACTACAGCGTGCATACGCTGGGCATGACCGAAGCGCAGGCGATGCGCCTGCTGCGCGATGAAGCCTTCCAGCAGGAAGCGGAAGCACAGGAGAAATGGCGCCGTGTGCAGCTCACCCAGGTCCAGCTGACCAGCTACTACAGCGGTTTCGCCAGCATCTACGCGCTGCGCGAGGATCTACGCCGCCGCGAAGGTGAAGCCTTCAACCTGAAAGCCTTTCATGAGCGCTTCCTGTCTTTCGGCAGCGCACCGGTGAAATACATTCGTCAGATGATGCTGCACTGAAGCGGCACGAATCCAAAAGGAGAGACCACCATGGCCATGGATGTTGTGGACTACGAGATCAAGGGCGACGCGATGCAGTTCGTCGAGATCGAACTCGATCCCGGCGAGGCGGCGATCGGCGAAGCCGGCGCGATGATGTTCATGGAAGACGGCATCGAGATGGACACCATCTTCGGCGACGGCTCCAGCGCGCAGCAGGGCCTCTTCGGCAAGCTGATGGGAGCAGGCAAGCGCCTGCTGACCGGCGAGTCGCTGTTCACCACGATCTTCCACAACGAAGGCAGCGGCAAGAAGCGCGTCGCCTTCGCCGCCCCCTTCCCGGGCCACATCGTGCCGGTGGATCTGGCGAAGATCGGCGGCACGCTGATCTGCCAGAAGGATTCCTTCCTCTGCGCGGCGCGCGGCGTCTCGATCGGCATCGCCTTCCAGCGCAAGCTCGGCGCAGGCCTGTTCGGCGGCGAGGGCTTCATCATGCAAAAGCTCGACGGCGATGGCATGGCCTTCGTGCACGCCGGCGGCACGCTCGTGGCGAAGGAACTGCGCGCAGGTGAAACGCTGCGGGTCGACACCGGCTGCGTCGTGGCCTATGAATCGAGCGTGGACTTCGACATCCAGTACGTCGGCCGCATCAAGAGCGCGCTGTTCAGTGGTGAAGGCCTGTTCTTCGCCACGCTGCGCGGCCCCGGCAAGATCTGGCTGCAATCGCTGCCGCTATCGCGCATGGCCAACCGCATCGTGATGGCTGCGCCGGCGGCGGGCGGGCAGTCGCGCGAGGAAGGCTCGGTACTGGGTGGCCTCGGCCGCCTGCTCGACGGCGACAACTGATCGCCCACGATCCGCCGCGCGCTCCGGCGCCGGCGGATCGCGCCAGATAGTCGCCGCAGCGCCTGACGCCACCGAGCCAGTCCGCGCATGATTCGCCGATCTGCATTCATGAACGGAGACGACGGATGGAAGATCTGATCGCCTGGCGCCCTTCCGACGCAATGATCAAGGCCGCACGCATCACCGCGTTCGGCGATTGGCTGGCCCGCGAGCGCGGCCTGCGCTTCGATGACTACGCGCAGCTGTGGCAATGGTCGGTAGACGAACCCGATGCGTTCTGGTGCGCCGTGTGGGACTGGTTCGACATCCGCGCCGATGGGCCACGCGGTCGCGCGCTGGCTGATGCCGCGATGCCGGGCGCCAAGTGGTTTCCGGGCGTGCGCCTCAATTACGTCGATCAGGTGTTCCGCCACGCCAATGATCAGCGCCCTGCGATCGTGTTCCGCAACGAGGCGGGGGCGGCACGCGAAGTCAGCTGGGCGCAACTGCAACGCGAAGTCGCCGCGCTCGCGGCGTCGCTGCGCGCCATGGGCATCGGGCCGGGCGACCGCGTTGTCGCCTACATGCCCAACATCCCGGAAACGGTCAGCGCCTTCCTCGCTGTCGCGAGCCTCGGCGCTGTGTGGTCGATCTGCTCGCCAGACATGGGCCGCGTCGCGGTGCTGGACCGTTTCCGCCAGATCGCGCCGAAAGCGATGCTGGCCGTCGACGGCTACCGCTACGGCGGCAAGACGCACGACCGACGCGAGCTGGTCGCCGAACTGCTCGTCGAGCTCCCCACGGTAGCGCATCTCGTGCTGCTGCCGCAGCTCGATGCAGCGATCGACGCGACGAGCTTCCGTAACGGCGTCAGCTGGGCCAGCGTCACGCAGGGCGATGCGCCGCTCGTCAGCACGCCAGTACCCGTCGACCACCCGTTGTGGGTGGTGTATTCCTCCGGCACCACCGGGCTACCCAAACCGATGGTGCATGGGCAGGGCGGCGTGGTGCTGGAGCATGTAAAGCTCGCCGGCCTGCACCTGGATCTCGGCCCGAACGATCGCTACCACTGGTTCAGCAGTACCGGCTGGATGATGTGGAACGCGCAGATCGCCGGCCTGCTCGTCGGGGCGACGATCTGCATTTACGACGGCAGCCCCGGCTACCCCGATCTGACCGCGTTGTGGCGCTTCGCTGGCGAAACCCGCGTGAGCTATTTCGGCGCCGGCGCGGCCTTCTATGCTTCCTGCCAGAAAGCCGATATTCACCCCGCCGAAGTGGCCAATCTTTCCGAACTGCGCGGGCTTGGCTCGACCGGCTCACCGCTGTCGCCCGAGAACTACCAGTGGCTGTACGACGCGGTGCGCAGCGACATCTGGATCAGCCCGATCTCGGGCGGCACCGATATCGTCAGCGCCTTCGTCGGCGGCGTGCCGACGCTGCCGGTGGTGCGTGGCGAAATGCAGTGCCGCTGCCTCGGCGCGCGCATCGAAGCCTTCGACGAAGCGGGCAAGGCCTTGCATGACGAAGTCGGCGAGCTCGTCTGCACTGCGCCGATGCCCTCGATGCCGCTCTACTTCTGGAACGATGCGGGCAACCGACGCTACCTCGACAGCTACTTCGATGTGTACCCCGGCATCTGGCGCCATGGCGACTGGGTGCGCATCACGCCGCGCGGCGGCGCGGTGATCTATGGCCGATCGGATGCCACGATCAACCGCCACGGCATCCGCATGGGCACGAGCGAGCTGTATCGCGCGGTAGAAGATCTGCCGGAGGTAATCGATAGCCTCGTGGTCGACCTCGAATACCTTGGCCGCGAATCCTACATGCCGCTGTTCGTTGTGCTGCGAGAAGGCGAAACGCTGACGCCCGCGCTCGAATCCGCGATCCGCGAGCGGATCAAGCAGGCGCTGTCGGCGCGCCATGTGCCGAACGACATCTTCCAGGTCGCCGCCATCCCGCGCACGATGTCCGGCAAGAAGATGGAATTGCCGATCAAGAAGCTGATGATGGGCCAGCCGCTCGAAAAGGTCGCCAACCCGGACACCATGGCGAACCCGGAAAGCCTCGCATGGTTCGTCGACTTCGCGCGGCAGCGCGCAGCGGCCGGTGCTGCATCAGCCTGAGGTGTAGATGCCGGGCTGGTGGCGCTCCATGTAGCGATCGGGCGCCGCCAGCGCGGTGAAGCCGTAGCGTGCGTAGAGGCCGTGCGCGTCGCCGGTCACAAGCACCATGCGGCGCAGCCCCTGCAGATCCGGATGCGCGACCACGGCATCCATCAACTGCTTCGAATAGCCCTGCCCACGGTGAGGCGGCAGCACGAACACGTCGGCCAGATAGGCGAACGTCGCCCTGTCCGTAATCATGCGACCGAACGCGATTTGCGCCTCACCAAGGAAGCCGCCGAAGCACAGCGAATTCGCCACAGCTCGGTCGAAAACCGCCCGCGGCAGGCCCTTCGACCAGTACGCCTCCTGCGACAGAAAGCGATACACGGCGTCGAGATCAAACTCGGCCACTACAGTCGAGATGCGCAGCGCCGTCATGGCCGCCCCCCGACCGCGCTCGCCGTATCCGCGCGCGCCACCCGGCGGTCGACGGCGACCAATCGAATTCCGCCCGCGCTGCAGATGTTGCAACCAGCAATGACAGGCAAGAAGCGCGGCATGGCGGCATCTCCAGAAAAGAAGCTGCATGCTACGGGGCCGCGCCGCGGCGGAACAAGCGGCACGGCTGCCGCGTCAGCGCACCAGCTCGCCCTGCCTGCCGATGATGGCCACTTCGACGAAGCGCGAGCCTTGCCGCGACGCACCGCCAAACGAGATGTCAAAGCCGCCGATGTCGAAGCCCCGCAGCCCCTGCAGCGCGGCGCCCAGGCGCGCCGCGTCGGCATTGCTGCCGGCACGCCGCAGCCCTTCGATCAGCACCTGCGCCGATACATAGCCTTCGAGCATCACGGAATTCACCGTCAGCGCGGCCGCGTCGTCCTCGCTCACGCCGCCCTGCTTCAGATCGTTCACGAAGCGTCGCATCAGCGCTGCGCTGGCGTTTCCCGCCGCTGGCACGGTCTGCGTGACGAGCAGGCCGCGGGCGCGATCGCTGCCCACACGCTCGGCAATCCAGCGCCCGTCTGCCGACGAGAGCGTCATCATCACCGCGTGGCGCGGATCGCGCTGGTAACTCGCCACCATCGCCGCCACCAGCGTGGGGTCGGTCACCGCGAACAGCACCGCCTGATGCGGCACGCGAAATGCAGCGTCGATGGCGTCGCGCACGTTCGGCAGCTCGCGCACCGCACCGTTGGCCTTGTAGTCGTAGGCGACGCGGGCAACCAGGCGAATGCCATGTTGCGCCGCTAGCGCATTGGCCAGCGCGAGCAGCTCGCTGCCAACCTCGTCGCGCTGATGCACCAGCACCAGTTCGCGCATGCCCGACATCTCGCAGTGCTGGAACAGGGCCTTGATCTCGTCGCGATAGCTGGCTCGGGTCACGAACACTTGACCGGGCCCGGATTCCAGCACGCGTGCAACCCCAGCACGCGGCCCCACCAGCGGCAGGCCGAGCGCCTCGGGCAGGCGCGCTTGCAGCAAGGCCAGGCTGGCCTCGTTGCTGCTCAGTCCGAACAGCGCGATCGGTTTTGTCTGCTCGACCAGCGCACGGATCGCGGCGAGCGCCTTGTCCGGCTGCTGTTCATCGTCCCGCACGACCAGTCGCAGCTTGCGCCCTGCGACGCCACCGCGCGCGTTGATCGCGTTAAACGCCACCATCGCGCCGGTGCGCAAGTCATTGCCGATCTGCGCGCTGGTGCCGGTAAAGCTCGCCACCTGCGCGACAACCCAGTCACCGGCTGCCGATGTGGGCCCGGCCCACAGCATGCCGATCGTGATCAGCCATGCCACCCATGTCCCTTGCTTCGTCCCCGCCACTCCGCCTCCCGGAAGTCGATCCCCCGGCCGCCCCCGCGGCCGCGGTTGATGCATGCCCCGCAGCCGTGCCACGGGGAGCGGGATGATAGGCACCGCTCAAGAGCGAAACCGATACCCCTTCCCTCGACGGAATTGCCCTTTTTCAGTGCGCGATGACGACGGCGCCGCGAGCCCGCTGCAAGGCCGCTCGCGCTGAGTGCTGCCCCGGACTGTGAGATTGACGGCAGCGGGACGGGCGCCGAAAAGCAAACGGCCGGGCCGCGACTCGCGTCGCGCCCGGCCGTCTGTTTGAGCCGAATGACTGCCGTCAGGCGCCCAGCTTCTTCTTCAGCAGTTCATTGACCTGCGCCGGCGAAGCCTTGCCCTTGCTCGCCTTCATCACCTGACCAACCAGCGCGTTGAAAGCCTTCTCCTTGCCGGCGCGGAACTCCTCCACCGACTTCTGGTTGGCCGCCAGCACCTCGTCGATGATCGGCTCGATCGCAGACAAATCGGTGACCTGCTTGAGGCCCTGCTTCTCGATCGCCTCGTCAGCACTCGTCGCGTCGCCATTCCACAAGGCATCAAAAACCTTCTTGGCGGCCGAGTTCGAGATCGTGCTGTCGGCAATGCGTGCGAGCATGCCAGCCAGCTGCGCGGGCTTGACCGGCGCATCAGTGATGTCGCGGCCTTCCTTGTTCAGACGCGCGGCCAGCTCACCCATCACCCAGTTGGCCGCGGGCTTTGCCGATGCCGCGCCGACGATGGCAACGGTGTCGACGTAGTACTGCGCCATCTCGCGGCTAGCGGTGAGTGTTGCCGCATCGTAGGCGGAGAGCTGGTACTCGCCACGGAAGCGTTCCTGCAGGGCGGCCGGCAGCTCGGGCAACTCACCCTTCACGCGTGCGATCCATTCGTCGGAGATCACCAGCGGCAGCAGATCGGGGTCGGGGAAGTAGCGGTAGTCCTGCGCATCTTCCTTGCTGCGCATTGCGCGGGTTTCGCCCGCATCCGGGTCGAACAGCACGGTGGCCTGCTGGATCGTGCCACCGTCTTCCAGCGTTTCGATCTGGTAGGCGATCTCGGCTTCGATCGCCTCCTTGAGGAAGCGGAAGCTGTTGAGGTTCTTCACCTCGCGGCGCGTACCTAGCTTCTCGGTGCCCTTCTTGCGTACCGACACGTTGGCGTCGCAACGGAAGGAGCCTTCCTGCATGTTGCCGTCCGAAATATCGATCCAGCGCACCAGCGAATGCAGCGCGCGGGCGTAGGCCACGGCTTCGTCCGACGAGCGCATCACCGGCTCGGTGACGATCTCCAGCAAGGGCGTGCCGGCGCGGTTCAGGTCGATGCCCGACATGCCGTGGAAGTCTTCGTGCAGCGACTTGCCGGCGTCTTCCTCAAGGTGCGCGCGGGTCAGCTCGATGACCTTCTCGTAGGCCTTGTCGCCCTCGCCGACCTGCACCGTGATCGTGCCGCCCTGGACCACCGGCAGCTCGTACTGGCTGATCTGGTAGCCCTTCGGCAGGTCGGGGTAGAAGTAGTTCTTGCGCGCGAAGATCGAAGTCGACGCGACCTTGGCACCGATCGCTAGCCCGAAGCGGATCGCCCGCTCGACCGCGCCGCGGTTCAAGACCGGCAGCACGCCCGGCAGCGCGATGTCGATCGCCGAGGCCTGGCGGTTCGGCTCGGCGCCGAAGGCGGTGGAACTGCCGGAAAAGATCTTCGATTGCGTCGAGAGCTGAACATGTGTCTCCAGCCCGATCACGACGTCCCAGTCGGCTCTGCTCATTTCGTGTCTTCCAATCCCGGCGCTGCACTACTTGCAGCGCCGCGTCTCAAATCAGGTTCAGTTACAACGGTTGACCCGCCGGTCGTACAGGATCGGCAGGATGTAATCCATCGTCGATGACGGTTTGCAGTACTGCTCGCAGTTGCTGTAGGCCAGCGTCACCTTGGGGCCCTGCTCCCACATCCGCAAGGTACAGCGGCCGCTGCGCGCCTTCAGCTCGACCGAAGGCATGCGCTGCGTCTGCGTGAAATCGGGCAGCGCAAATTCGCACACACCGCCCAGCGGCGTCGCCAGCCGCGTGCGCAGGTAATGCACATTGCCGTCAGCGACTTCGATGTCGGCCTGCGCGGTGTGGTGCCGTTCGTCGTGCGCCGCGCAGCGGAACGTCACATTGAGCGGCTTGGCTTCCATTGCCTTCTTGGGCCGCCCGACAGCGGGCGCGGCGGGGCTGGGTGGCGTCGGCTTCAGCGGCACCGCGGGCAGCGGGCGATCCGCACCCTTGCCGCTCGGCGCCTTCTCGGCCATCACCGGCGGCTTGGCCGGTTCGAACACTTCGTCCTCACCTTTCTTGCCAACCTTCTCCGTCGCGCAAGATGCCAGCAAGGCGAGACTCAGCGCCACCGCCACACGACGCGCCACCAGCGACACCCGCGCGCTCATGCTGCGCGTTTGAAGTTCGCCAGCAGCAGCCCGACACACACGAACAGACTGCCGAAGAAACGGTTGGTCCAGCGAATGTGATTCGGGTCGCGCAGCGCCGCCAGCACACGCGCCGCGAGCAAGGTGTAGCCGCTCATGACGACCGCGTCGGTGAAGAACAGCGTGCCGGCGCAGATCAGGTACTGCAGCGCCTGCGGCGCATGCGGGTCGATGAACTGCGGCAGCACCGCAAGCATGAAGATGATGCCCTTCGGATTGCTCGCATTGACCAGGAAACCGCGCAACACCAGCGCGCCGCGCGCAGCCGGCACCACCTCACCGGCATCCTCCACCAGCGGCTTCGGCTCTGCCCGCCACTGCTGCACGCCAAGCCAGATCAGGTAGGCGACACCGAACCACTTGATCGCCATGAAGGCCACGTTCGAGGCCGCGAGGATCGCGCCCAGGCCGAGTGCAACGACCAACACCAGCAGCCCGACGCCGGCCTGCAAGCCCAGGATGTTCCAGGCCCCGCGGCGGAAGCCGTAGCGCAGGCCCGCAGTCATGCACGACAGCGCGCCGGCACCCGGCGACAGGCTGATCAGCCACGACGCTGCAAAGAACGCGAGCCAGGTCTCGAATTTCACAGCGCGGGCGCCTTGGTGTGGAAGTCCGTCGCCAGCTGGAAGCGGTGCGCGATTTCGAGCATCCGAGCTTCATCGAAGTAGTTGCCGATCATCTGCAGCCCAACCGGCAGCCCACCGGCACCGAAGCCGCAGGGAATCGACATCGCCGGCAGGCCGGCGAGGTTGATCGCGACGGTGTAGATATCGGCGAGGTACATCTGCACCGGATCGTCCGCCATCTGGCCGATCGGCCACGCGGTGGTCGGGCTGGCCGGCCCAAGCAGCACATCGCACTGCGACAGCGCGGCCTTGAAGTCCTCCGCGATCAGGCGGCGCAGCTTGAGCGCCTGCAGGTAGTAGGCATCGTAGTAGCCGTGCGACAGCACATAGGTGCCGACCATGATGCGGCGCTGCACTTCGCGGCCGAAGCCTTCGGCGCGGCTCTTGCAATACATGTCCATCAGGTCGCGGTATTCCGCGGCGCGGTGGCCGTAGCGCACGCCGTCGAAACGGCTGAGGTTAGAGCTCGCCTCGGCCGGCGCGATCACGTAGTAAGCCGGGATCGCCAGCTCGGTCTTCGGCAGGCTCACTTCGACGCGCACCGCGCCGAGCTTTTCCATCTCGCGGATCGCGGCTTCGATCGCTTCGCGCACATCGGCGGCGAGGCCCTCGCCGAAGTATTCCTTCGGCACGCCAAGGCGCACGCCGGCAAGCGGCTTGGCCGGATCGGCCGGCGCCTTCGCGAGCAGGCGGGTGTAGTCCTCGGTCTCGCGCTCGGCGGAGGTCGAATCCTTCTCGTCGAAGCCAGCGAAGGCGTTGAGCAGGATCGCGCAGTCCTCGGCGCTCTTCGCAAACGGACCGCCCTGATCGAGCGACGACGCATAGGCCACCATGCCCCAGCGCGACACGGCGCCGTAGGTGGGCTTCAGGCCGGTGACGCCGCACAGCGAGGCGGGCTGGCGGATCGAACCGCCGGTATCGGTACCGGTGATCGCCGGCGCCAGGCGCGCCGCCACCGCAGCCGCGGAGCCGCCCGAAGAGCCGCCCGGTACGCGCGACACATCCCACGGGTTCTTCACCGCGCCGTAGGCCGAGTGCTCGTTGGTCGAACCCATTGCGAACTCGTCGCAGTTGGTCTTGCCCAGCATCACCGTGCCGGCCGCCTTGAGGCGCGCCACGACGGTGGCGTCGTAGGGGCTGACGAAGTTCGACAGGATCTTCGAGCCGCAGGTCGTCAGCACGCCCTCGGTACAGAAGATGTCCTTGTGCGCGATCGGGATGCCGGCGAGCGGGCCCACCGCCCCGGCCGCGCGTGTGGCATCGGCGGCCGCCGCCTGCGCCAGCGCGCCATCACGGTCGACCGTGATGAAGGCGTTGAGCGCCGGGTTCAGCGCGGCGATGCGGTCGAGGAAAGTCTGCGTCAGCTCGACGCTGGAAAACTGTTTTGCCGAGAGGCCGGCAGCAAGCTGTTTGAGGCTCAGTTCAAGCACGTTGGATCCGTGTGGCAGTGCCCGCGATCACCAGAGGTGGTGTACCGAAGGCTTGATCAATCGTTCGTAGATATCGCGCACCGCCGCCATTTCGGCGTCGGTGAGCGCACGCAGTCCTTCGACTGCAAGGTTGGCGTCGAGCTGGTCGGGGCGGGATGCGCCCGGAATCACCGTCGACACTTGCGGGAACATCAGCACCCAGCGCAGCGCCCAGAGCGCCAGCGGCGTGTGGTCCGGGAACACCCGCTTGAGTTCCTCGACCGCCTGCAGGCCCAGTTCGTACGGCACGCCCGAGAAGGTCTCGCCCTTGTCGAACGCAGCGCCATCGCGGTTGAAGTGACGATGGTCTTCCGCACCGAAGGTGGTCTCGCGGCCGAACTTGCCCGACAGCAATCCGCTCGCCAGCGGCACCCGCACGATCACGCCGATGTCGCGCTTGGCCGCCTGTTCGAAGAACAGCCCGGCCGGGCGGTGGCGGAACATATTGAAGATGATCTGCACCGTGGTCACGTTCGGGTACTCGATCGCCTTCAGCGCCTCCTCGACCTTCTCGACGCTGACGCCGAGGTTGAGGATCTTGCCCTCGCGCTTGAGGTCGTCGAACAGGCCGAAGATTTCGGGCCGGTAGAACACCTCGGTCGGCGGGCAGTGCAGCTGGATCAGGTCCAGCGCGTCGAGGCCGGTGTTCTTCAGGCTGGCCTCGACAAACCCGCGCAGGCGCTCGACGGTGTAGCCGGCATTCACATGCGGCGAAATCTGGCGGCCGCATTTGGTGGCCACGAACACGCGCTCGCGCCGCGCGCGCACGACACGGCCGACCGCGGCTTCCGACATCCCGGCCGAATACACGTCGGCGGTGTCGATGAAGTTGATGCCGGCGTCGATCGCGCGATTCAGGATCGTCTCGGCGTTGGCGTCCGAAAATACATCGCCCCAGCGTCCACCGACCTGCCAGGTACCCAGCGCGATCTCGGAAACATCAAAACCGGTCTTGCCCAGCCTGCGTTGCTGCATGGCAGCCTCCCGCTTACTCGATGACCTTCGGAACCAGGTAGAGACCGTCTTCCGCCTGCGGCGCCACCGCCTGATAGGCGTGGCGACGATCGGTTTCCGACACGCGGTCTTCGCGCAGGCGCTGCGCAACGGCCTGGGGGTGATAAAGCGGTTCGACACCGGTGGTATCGACAGCCTGCATGCGTTCAATCAGGCCGAAAATCCCGTTGAGCTTTTCCTGCGAGGCCGCGGCCTCCTGTTCGTCCAGCTCGAGCCGGGCAAGCCGCGCGATGCGGTGAACGTCGTCGTGAGTCAGCGACATGGCCGGAATTTCATTCAAAACAAGGAATTGAATAGGTTATCATAGACCCTTTACCCGCCCTAGCCGGACGGGTGCTGGGCACCGCCGAACGGCGGTTTGCTGCCAAGCGTGGGCTCATTCGCTCGCGGAACGGCCGCCCCGGTTCGCGACATCCGCAACCGGCCATGCGCCACAAGGGCGCACCCCGCACCGCCCCGGGCACACCCCCAGACAAAACACGGATTTACTCAGACATGTTCGGATTCCTGCGTTCCTATTTTTCGAACGATCTCGCGATCGACCTCGGCACTGCCAACACCCTGATCTACGTCCGCGGCCGCGGCATCGTGCTCGACGAACCGTCGGTCGTTGCGATCCGCACCGAAGGCGGCCCCAACGCCAAGAAAACGATCCAGGCCGTCGGTGCGCAAGCCAAGCAGATGCTGGGCAAGACGCCGGGCAACATCACCGCGATCCGCCCGATGAAGGATGGCGTGATCGCCGACTTCACCGTCACCGAGCAGATGCTCAAGCAGTTCATCAAGAAGGTGCATCCTTCTTCGATGCTCGCGCCGAGCCCACGCATCATCATCTGCGTGCCCTGCGGCTCGACCCAGGTCGAGCGCCGCGCGATTCGCGAATCGGCGCTCGGCGCCGGCGCCTCGCAAGTGTTCCTGATCGAAGAACCAATGGCCGCCGCAATCGGCGCCGGCCTGCCGGTGGCGGACGCGACCGGCTCGATGGTGGTCGACATCGGCGGCGGCACCACCGAGGTGGGCGTCATCGCGCTGGGCGGCACGGTGTTCGCCAACTCGGTGCGCGTCGGCGGCGACAAGTTCGACGAAGCGATCGTCAACTACATCCGCCGCAACTACGGCATGTTGATCGGCGAAACCACCGCCGAGAACATCAAGAAGGAAATCGGCTCGGCCTTCCCGGGCTCCGAAGTGCGCGAGATGGAAGTCAAGGGCCGCAACCTGGCCGAAGGCATCCCGCGCGGCTTCACGATTTCCAGCAACGAGATCCTCGAAGCGCTGGCCGATCCGCTCAACTCCATCGTCTCGGCCGTCAAGAACGCGCTCGAGCAGACCCCGCCGGAACTGGGTGCCGACATCGCCGAACGCGGCATGGTGCTGACCGGCGGTGGCGCGCTGCTGCGCGACCTCGATCGCCTGCTGATGGAAGAAACCGGCCTGCCGGTGATCGTCGCCGATGATCCGCTGACCTGCGTCGTCCGCGGCTCGGGCATGGCGCTCGAAAAAATGGACAAGCTCGGCAACATCTTCGCCAACGAGTAAGCTCGCCGCGAAGCAAGCCACTTGGCAGCGCGCGCGTGAAGCGCGCGTTGCCCGTTCACCCCACGCCGCAGGCTTTCCGCACGCGAACCGAAGCGCCCAGACACCATGTCCGTCGTCGGTCACCAGCCTCCTCCATTTTTCAAGCGCGGCCTGCCAGCCTCTGCGCGGCTCACGCTCTACCTTGTGCTGTCGATCGGTCTGCTGGTCGCGGATTTGCGTTTCCGCTATCTCGAAACCGTGCGCCACGGCGTCACGGTGCTGACGTATCCGCTGCAGATCGCTGCTTCAACACCGGCCGAGTGGGCGAATCGGACCTACGACTATTTCTCGTCGCTCAGCAGCCTGCAGAGCGAGATCAAGAGCCTGCGCGCCCGCGCGCTGGATGATGCGAAACGGCTGCTGCGCCAGCAGAGCCTGGAAAACGAGAACCATCAGCTGCGCGAGCTGCTCGCGATGCGTGAGCGTGTCGGCGCCCGCAGCATCGCCGCCGAAGTGCTCTACACCGCGCGCGATCCGTTCGCACGCCGTGTGATCATCGATCGTGGCGAGCGCGACGGCATCGAGCGCGGACTCGCGACGATCGACAACGCCGGCGTGGTCGGCCAGGTGACCCGCGTGTTCCCGCTGCAAGCGGAAGTGACGCTGCTGACCGACAAGGACCAGGCGATTCCGGTGAAGGTCGTACGCACCGGCCAGCGCGCCGTGATGTTCGGCGCCGGCGGCGGCATGCTCGAACTGCGTTACCTCGCGGCCAACGCGGACGTCGAACCCGGCGACGTGGTCGTTACCTCGGGGCTTGATGGAATCTACCTACCCGACCTGCCGGTCGCGAAAGTCGTGAAGGTCAATCGCGACGATGCACGCGGCTTTGCACGCTTCGTCTGCCAGCCGGTCGCCGGCATCGAACGCAGCGGTGCCGTGCTAGTGATCGGCCGCAACGTCAAACCGCTCGAAGACCCTACCGCCAACGATCCGGCCCCGGCCGCAACCACGCCGGGCGGCCGCCCGAAGAGGAAGTGACATGCAGCCGACGCACCGCTCCAGCCGAATCCTGCTGCCGGTCCGCATGGGCTGGGTGTGGATCACCCTGTTCCTCGGCCTGACCCTGAATCTGGTTCCTACCCGCGCACTGCCGGGCGTGCCGGACTTTGTCGCACTGGTACTTGCCTTCTGGTGCGTGCGCGAACCGCTACGCGTCAACATGGGCGCCGGCTTCTGGCTCGGCCTGCTGACCGACATCGGCTACGGTTCGGCGCTCGGCCAGCATGCGCTGGCCTATGTGCTGCTCGCCTTCATCGCGAGCACGATGAGCCGCCGCCTGCTGTGGTTCCCGCCCGCGGCACAGGCGCTGCAGATGGTGCCGCTGTTCCTGATGACGCAGATCGTCATGCTGGTGGTGCGCCTGATCGCCGGGGCGGAATTCCCGGGTTGGGAGTACTTCTTCACCACCTTCACCACCGCGTTGCTGTGGTTCCCCGCGCACTTCGTGCTGCTGCTGCCGCAGATGCAGCCGATCGAGCGCGACCAGAACCGTCCTCTCTGAGCGGCGTCGAAGATCGATGGAATTCAAGACACCCGAACAGGAGATCTCGCGCTTCCGCGGCCGCGTGCTGGCAGCGAGCGTGTTCGTCTTTTTCTGTTTCGGCCTGCTGGTTGCGCGCTTCGTCTGGCTGCAGGTGATCAAGCACGATTACTACAGCACGCGAGCGGAGGACAACCGCATCTCGCTGGTACCGATCGTGCCGAACCGCGGCCTGATCGTCGATCGCAACGGGCTGGTGCTGGCGCGCAACTACTCCGCCTACACGCTGGAGATCACGCCAAGTCGCATCAAGGATCTGGATGCCACGATCGACGCACTGGCCGGCATCGTCGACATCCAGCCGAAGGACCGCAAGCGCTTCAAGAAGCTGCTCGAAGAGAGCAAAACCTTCGAGAGCCTGCCAATCCGCAACCGCCTGACCGATGAGGAAGTCGCGCGCTTCGTCGCACAGCGGTACCGCTTCCCGGGCGTCGATATCAAGGCGCGCCTCTTCCGCCAGTACCCGGAAGGGGAGTTCGCCTCGCATGTGCTGGGCTACATCGGCCGCATCAACGACAAGGAAAAGACGCGCATCGAGGAAGATGACGACCGTGCGGCGAACTATCGCGGCACCGAGCACATCGGCAAGAGCGGACTTGAGCAGAGCTACGAGGATGAACTCCACGGCACCACCGGCTTCGAGCAGATCGAAGTGGATGCCGGTGGCCGCGCAGTGCGCTCGCTTGCGCGCACCCCGCCGGTGCCGGGCCGCAAACTCGTACTGACGCTGGACAGCCAGTTGCAGAAGATCGCCGAGGCGGCCTTCGGCAACCGGCGCGGCGCACTGGTGGCGATCGAACCGGGCACCGGTGGCGTGCTGGCACTGGTGTCCAAGCCCACCTTCGACCCCAATCTGTTCGTTGACGGCATCGACCCGCAGAACTGGGATGCGCTGAACAATTCGCCGGACCACCCGCTGATTCACCGCGCGATCTACGCCTCGTATCCGCCCGGCTCGACCTTCAAGCCCTTCATGGCGACTGCCGCACTGATGACGGGCAAGCGCACGCCGTCGCAGGCGATTTCGGACCCCGGCTACTTCTGGTTCGGCGGCCACCAGTTCCGCGACGACAAGAAGGGCGGCCACGGCTCGGTCGACATGGCCAAGTCGATCATCGTCTCCTGCGATACGTACTACTACGCGCTCGCCAACGACATGGGCATTGATTCCATCGCGCGCACGCTGGGCCAGTTCGGGCTCGGTTCGCGCACCGGCATCGACATCGGCGGCGAAGCGACTGGCGTGCTGCCCTCGCCGGAGTGGAAGAAGAAGCGCTTCAAGAAGCCGGAGCTGCAGAAGTGGTACGCCGGCGAAACCATCTCGGTTGGCATCGGGCAGGGCTACAACAACTACACGATGCTGCAGATGGCGCACGCGACCGCCACGCTCGCGGCCGGTGGCGTGATGTACAAGCCGCACCTGGTCAAGTTTGTGCAGGATCCGCGCACCAACGAGAAGCGCGTCATCGAGCCGGAGCCGATGAAGACGATCCCGATCAAGCCGGAGCATGTGAAGGTAATCCATGACGCCATGGTGGGCGTGATCAAGTACGGCACCGGCGCGCGCGCCTTTGCTGGCGCCCCCTACGTCGCGGCTGGCAAGACCGGTACCGCTCAGGTCTTCTCGCTCAAGGGCGGCAAGTACGAATCGCACAAACTCGGCGAGCGCCTGCGCGACCACGCGCTGTTCATCGCCTTTGCCCCGGTGGAAGCACCGAAGATCGCGCTCGCGATCCTGGTCGAGAACGGCGGCTTCGGTGCCGAGTCGGCCGCGCCGATCGCGCGCCAGGTGCTCGACTACTACCTGCTCGGCAAGGTGCCGGAAGGTGCGGCACCAGAACAACCGGGGGCGGAATGATCCTGCAACGCCTGTGGCGCCGCATCGCGGCGCCGATCGACCCATTCCTGTTCTCGCTGTTGATGATGCTGATCGGCTTCACGACCGTGGTGCAGTTGTCGGCCTCGCCCGATCGCATTCAGGCGCAACTGATCAACACGGGCGTGGCGCTCGCGGTGATGTGGGTGGTTGCCAACATCTCGCCGCAGCGGCTGCAAACTCTCGCGCTGCCGCTTTATGTGGTGGGCGTGCTGCTGCTCGTCGCGGTGGCGCTGTTCGGGCAGATCTCGAAGGGTGCGCAGCGCTGGCTGGATCTGGGCATCATGCGGATTCAGCCCTCCGAGCTGCTGAAGATCGCGATGCCGCTGATGCTGGCCTGGTACTTCCAGATCCGTGAGGGCTCGCTCGCGGTGCGCGACTTCATCGTTGCGACCGTGCTGCTTGCGATTCCAGTCGGCCTGATCGCCAAGCAGCCCGACCTTGGCACCGCAATCCTGGTGCTGTCCGCCGGGCTGTTCGTGATCTTCTTCGCCGGCCTTTCGTGGAAGCTGATCGCGCCGGTGATGCTGGCCGGCGCAGTTGGCGTGGGCGCAATCGTCGCGACAGAAGACAAGATCTGCGCACCGGATGTGCAATGGCCTGGCCTGCGCGACTACCAGAAACACCGCATCTGCACCCTGCTCGACCCAACCTCCGACCCGCTGGGCAAGGGCTTCCATACCATTCAGTCCGAGATCGCGATCGGCTCCGGCGGCGTGCTCGGAAAAGGCTGGCGCAATGGCACGCAGACCCAGCTCGAGTTCATCCCGGAACGCCACACCGACTTCGTCTTCGCGGTGATCTCGGAAGAGTTCGGCCTGATCGGCAACATCGGCCTGCTGTTCACCTTCCTGCTGGTGATCCTGCGCGGCCTGCTGATCGCAGCGAACGGGGCCACCGTGTTCGGGCGCCTGCTGGCTGGCGCGATCTCGCTGTCCTTCTTCACCTACGCGTTCGTGAACATGGGCATGGTGACCGGCATCCTGCCGGTGGTGGGCGTGCCGCTGCCGCTGGTGAGCTACGGCGGCACTGCGCTGGTGACGCTTTGCCTGGGCTTGGGTATCCTGATGAGTGTTGCCCGCCACCGGACGCTGCTCCAGAAATGATCCGCCGCGTTTTCCGTAACGGTTCCACCCGCCTGCCGGTCGGCACGCTCTCGGCGTTGGCCGCCGCGCTGGTGCTGTCGGCGTGCGCCACGTCGCCCGCCCCGGTCAGCCCGCAACCCGAAGCGCGGCCGCAGCCGCCCAGCGCCTCCGGCAGCAAGCCGAAGGTGGTGCAGAAGAAGGGCGGCGGCTACTACAAGGACGACGGCCCCGGCGACGACATTCCGGACAACCTCGATTCGGTACCGGACGCAGAACCCAAAGCCGAGCCGCTGCATCGCTTTGCCAATAATCCGTACAACGTGTTCGGCAAGGAATACGTGCCGGCGCAACAGGTCGCACCGTATCGTGAGCAAGGCCTCGCGTCCTGGTACGGCCGCAAGTTCCACGGTAAGCCGACCTCAAGCGGCGAGAAGTACGACATGTACGGCATGACCGCCGCACACCCGACGCTGCCGATCCCGAGCTATGCGCGCATCACCAACCTGCGCAACGGCAAGTCGGTGATCGTGCGAATCAACGACCGCGGCCCTTTCCACACCGGCCGCTCAATCGATCTCTCGTACGCCGCAGCCTACAAGCTCGACTATCTCGATACCGGCCACACCGACGTCGAGATCGAAGCCATCGTGCCGGAAGGCATCGAGGTCATCGCCGAGAACATCCCGCCGATCCGCCAGCGCGGGCCCGCACCGAAGCGCGTGCCGCTCAAGCCGGTGCCGCCTGAGCCGGTTGAAGTGGCCAGCGCGAAGCCGGCGCCGGCGGCGCCCGCAAGTACCCGGGTCGATGCTCCGGTGCTTGCGGCCGCACCGATCAGCGCAACTGCAGTCACCGAGCTCAAGCCGCTTAACACCGCAAGCCCGGCCGCGCCGAAGACCAGCGGCATCTTCCTTCAGCTCGGTGCTTTCGCGAGTGCCGCCAACGCCGAGAGCTTCCGCAAGTTCGTCAGCCACGAAATGAGCTCGCTCGCTGGCCAGTTGCAGGTTCTGGCGCTCGATGGCCGCTTCCGGCTGCATGCGGGCCCCTACGCCAGCGAGAGCGAAGCCCGCGGCATTGCAGACCGCATCAGCGCAGCCCTGCGCTTCAAGCCCTTCGTCATCACACGTTAAGCCCGGTCTCGGGCGCTCTGCATAGCCACTGACCGATAAGCAACTTGGTTAGATTTTGTTTTTATATTTGCCCAAATATAACTAACCGGCTACCTTGGAAACACTCCCCCCGCCGGCCTGATCCTCAGGCCTCCTGTCCTCGCGCGTGCAGCGCGAGTTCGTTTTTCACCGACACGGAGGCAATCATGACCCTCGCCACCTTTGCACCCTCGGCCCCGCTCACACTGGGCGTCGAACTCGAATTACAGATCATCGAGCGCGATACCCGCGATCTGTCACCTCGCGCCATACAGTTGCTCGATCTGCTTGCGGCACAGCCGTTTCCGGGCGAAGCCAAACCGGAGATGACACAGTCGATGATCGAGGTTTCCACCGACGTTCATCGCAGTGTCGGCAGCCTGCACGCCCAGCTGTGCGAAATCCGCGACACGCTGGTCAGCGCCGCAAACACCCTCGGCGTGCGCCTAGCCGGTGGCGGCACGCACCCCTTCCAGCTCTGGCAGGAGCGCCGCATCTACCCCGGCGAGCGTTATGAGGCGCTCGCCAACCGCTACGGCTACCTTGCACGGCAGTTCACCGTGTTCGGGCAGCACATCCATGTCGGCGTTGAGTCGGCCGACGATGCGATGTACCTGACCCATGCGCTCGCGCGCTACGTGCCGCATTTCATCGCCCTGGCTGCCAGTTCGCCGTACTGTCAGGGCGCGGATACCGGCTTTTCCTCGTCGCGACTCAACAGCGTGTTCGCGTTCCCGCTCTCCGGTCACGCGCCGCCCGTCCTCGAGTGGGAACGTTTCGAGCACGAGTTTTATGAACCAATGCGCGCCGCCGGCATCGTAGCCAGCATGAAGGACTTCTACTGGGACATCCGCCCCAAACCCGAGTACGGCACGGTGGAGCTGCGTGTCTGCGACACGCCGCTGGATGTCGACCACGCGGCCGCACTGGCGGCCTACCTTCAGGCGCTGGCCCTACGGCTGCTGACCGACCGCCGCGATCCGCCGCAGGAGCGCGACTACCTCTGCTACACCTTCAACCGCTTCGAGGCCTGCCGCTTCGGCTTCGATGGCGAGTACGTCAATCCCCGCACGCTGACGCGCAAGAGCCTGCGCGAGGACATCCTCGAAACGCTTGCAGCACTTGTCGACGACGCCCGCGCGCTTGAGTGCGCGGATGCCCTCGCGCAGCTGGAGCGCTTCGCACAAGGCGAAACCCTGGCCGACTGGCTGCGCGGGCAGATGCACGATCCACTGCCAAGCCACACCCTCGTCGACGCCGCCACGGCGCGCTTCCTCACATGAACGATGACTCTGCCCCGCGCCGACGCGGCCCATTCGGGCGCCCGCTACGGATAGGCCTGTCGGCGCGGATCTTCCATCCTGACACGCAACGCCAGGGCGTCTTCCGCCGCACCTTGCAGATCCTGGAGCAAAGCATCGCGCACTGGATCGGCGCGCAGCATGTGATGGTGCTGATGGTGCCGTCCGTGCTCGGCGATGGCCCGATCCGGCGTGGCGACATCGCACTGGCCGATTACGCCGACTATCTAGACGGACTCGTGCTGCAAGGCGGCGCCGATGTGAGCCCCGGCGTGTACGGCCAGACACCGCGCTGCGATGCCTGGGCCGGCGACCCGGTGCGCGACGCCTACGAGCTGGAGCTGCTGACGGTGTTCATCGAGCGCGGCAAGCCGGTGCTGGGCATCTGCCGCGGCATGCAGCTGATCAATGTGGCCTTCGGCGGCACGCTGCACCAGGATCTGCCCTCGCTCTGCGGCACCGGCGAACGCCACGAATCGCCTGCCTACGATCGCCATCGGCATCCGGTCAGCCTGGTTCCCGACGGCCTGCTTACGCGCACGCTGGACACGCGTGAAGGCTGCGACGTCGTATCGATTCACCATCAGGCGATAGACCGCCTCGGCCGCGACCTTCGTATCGAAGCCCACAGCCCAGAGGACGGCATCATCGAAGCGATCCGGCTCGATGCACCGAACTTCGTGCTGGGCGTGCAATGGCACCCGGAATTTCACGCGGGTCAGCCGGGTGTGCTCAATTGCAACCCCTTGCTCGATCGCTTTCTGACGGAGGTCGCGGCGGCCGCCGAAGCAAGCTTCTGGCTAGAAGCCGGCAGCGGCCCGCGCCGCAGCGAGCCCTGAACGGCACGATCAACTGCGGCCGAGGGGAATCCGGCCCGCCTCCTCGTCGGCCTGCAGTGCGTTGATCAGCACACGCAGATCCTCGTCGAGCCGGTCCAGCGTCGGCTGCGGCAAGCGCTCCAATGCATCCGGCAAGACACCTTCGAACGGCCCCGGCACCTTGCCAAGCGCAAGCTGACCCGCGGCGAGGATCTTCAGCGCCACGCTGCGCCGATCCGACTCACCGCGTGCCACCGCAATCAACTCGCGCTTGACCAGGGTCTTCACCAGATTGCTCGCGGTGGACTGGTGAATGTCCATGCGCCGCGCCAACTCGCCAATCCCGATGCCCGGGTGGTCGCGCACCAGGCTCAGCGCCCAGACCTGCGCGCCGCCCAGCCCGGTCTTCATCTCCACCTGCTGGAAATGGGTGCGTACGGCGTTGAAAACGATGCGAAAACGCCTCAGTACATCAGCCGGCGTGGCGGTGTGGGTCATGGTCTTTTCGTGATCCGGAGAGATAGGCCTCAGCACAGCGCACCACTGCGATCTGTGCAGGTGTGGCGTCCGCGCACTGGTGGGCAACGCGTGCGTCGAAACTGATTATATTTGTACAAATTCAAATCGTCGCGAGCGAAACCCATGCCCCCCCAGCCCCAAGTCGCGAACGCCCTGCAGCAGGAATTCTCCGACTGGCGGTTGTGGGCGGCGCGGCTGGTGGTGCTGTCCTTCGCGGCGGCAAGCGGGCTTGCGATCGTCGGCTTTACCTGGCTCGCTGAAGTGGCGCTGGCGGCCTTCTTCCGCCTCGAACGCGCTGCATGGTGGGCACCTTTGATCTGGACCCCGCTGCTCACCGCCGGCATCGTGTGGCTCACGCGCCGCTTCGCGCCGGGGGCCGCCGGCTCGGGCATCCCGCAAATCATCGCGGTGCTTGAACACGAATCGGCCGCGGCACAGCGGCCACTGTTCGTGTCGATGAAACTTTCCGTCGCCAAGCTCTTCCTCACGGCCGCCGGCTTGCTCGGCGGACTGGCGCTCGGCCGCGAGGGCCCGTCGGTGCAGATCGCCGCCGGCATCATGCGCAACGCACGCCGCTGGCTACCGGCGCAGTCGCAGATCTCGGAGAACGGCTTGCTGATGGCGGGCGGTGCGGCGGGTATTGCCGCGGCGTTCAACACGCCACTCGGCGGCGTGATGTTCGCCATCGAGGAACTCTCGCGGCGGCCGGAACAGCGGCGCAACGGCCTGCTGATTGGCGCGATCGTGCTGGCTGGCCTGATGGCTGTGTCGGTGTATGGCAACAACACCTACTTTGGCGTGATCCGTGTTGAGCGCTTCAGTTTCCGTATGGTGGCGCCGGCGCTGCTGGTGGCGTTGCTGTGCGGTGCGGCGGGCGGGCTGTTCGCCCGCGCGCTGATCGCGATCCTGAGCGGACGCACCACGGACCGCGTCTCTCGCCTGCGCGGCCATGCGCCGATCCGCTTTGCGGCCTGCTGCGGCCTGCTCGTCGCGCTGATCGGCATTGTCAGCCAGGGCGCGAGCTATGGCAGCGGCTATGCGCAAACCAAGGCGATGATTGCCGGCGCGAGTGAGTCGACGCATCTGGCGGTACTGCTGCGCTTTGTCGCCACCTGGTTCACCGCGGCCTCCGGCGTGCCGGGGGGCCTGTTTGCGCCCTCACTGTCGATCGGCGCAGGCCTGGGCAACAGTGTCGCCACGCTGATGGCCTATCCGAACGCGCCCACCTTGATTGCGCTCGGCATGGCGGCCTTTCTCGCTGCCGTGACACAGGCCCCGCTGACGGCCTTCATCATCGTGATGGAGATGGTCGACGGCCACGAGCTGGTGCTGAGCCTGATGGCCTGCACCTTGATCGCAAGCGGGCTGTCGCGACTGATCAGCGCGCCGCTCTATCCCGCACTCGCCGAACTGCAACTGGCGCGTCTGAAATGACAGAAAGGAACGCCAGCCGCCAAGTGTTTCAGCATGTAGCCAGCCCGGCCGCATTGGCCTTGCCGGGTATAATCGCGCCCTCCGTCCGCAGCCCCTCCGCAGAATCCCCATGACACGACTGTTCGCCGTCCTGATCTCGCTTTCGCTCGCCCTTGCCGCGCCTTTTGCGCAAGCCAACGAGCCCACGCCACCCGCCCTCGCAGCCCGCGCCTGGCTGCTCTACGACGTTGGCTCCGGTCAGGTGCTGACGGCGCAGGGCGCCGATGAGCGGATCGAGCCCGCCTCGCTGACCAAGCTGATGACCGCCTACGTGACCTTCAGCGCGCTGAAGGCCAAGACGATCTCGATGGACCAGCAGGTCGCCGTGTCGGAGAACGCCCGCAAGTCCAGCCTCGACGGCTCCCGCATGTTCATCATGCCGGGCATGCCGGTGACGGTGCGCGAGCTGATCCAGGGCATGATCGTGCAGTCTGGCAACGATGCCTGCATCGCGCTCGCCGAGCTGATTTCCGGCTCGGAAGAGGCCTTCGTGTCGCGCATGAACAAGGAAGCACAGCGTCTGGGTCTGAAGAACACCCAGTTCCGCAATGCCGCCGGTCTCACCATGGACGGCCACTACATGAGCCCGCGCGACCTGGCCACGCTGGCCGCGGCGATCATCCGCGACTTCCCCGAATACTTTTCCTTCTACTCGCAGAAGGAATTCACCTACAACAAGATCAAGCAGCCCAATCGCAACCGCCTGCTGTTCATCGACCCGACCGTCGATGGCATGAAGACGGGCCACACCGAGGCCGCCGGCTACTGCCTGGTGTCCACCGCCAAGCGCGGGTCGCGTCGCCTGATCTCAGTGGTTACCGGCACGACTTCGGATTCGGTGCGCACCGCGGAATCGCAGAAGCTGCTGAACTATGGCTTCCTCTCGTGGGAGACGACCAAGCTCTACGCCGCCAACGCCGCCGTGCAGACCTTGCCGGTCTGGCAGGGCAAGGCGGATAGCGTGAAGGCCGGCTTCACCAACGATCTGGTGCTGTCGGTGCCGCAGGGTGACGCCGCCAAGCTGAAGGTTCAGCTTGAAAGCCGCCAGCCGCTCAAGGCGCCGATCGTCAAGGGCGCACAACTCGGCACGCTGACGGTGACGCTGGACGGCAAGCCGCTGGGCACCTACCCGGTCGTGGCACTGGAAGCGGTGGATCAGGCTGGCTTCTTCGGCCGCCTGTGGGACGCTATCCGCTACTGGATCAAGAACCTCTGAGCGCCGGAGCAAGCACGATGTCGAACGCCGAACTGCTTGAGTTTCCTTGCGACTTCCCGATCAAGGTGATGGGTGAGACGCGCGACGATTTCGCCCAGACCATCGTCGAGGTGGTGCAGCAGAACGCGCCGGACTTCGACGCCACCGGCGTCGAGATGCGCGCGTCGAGCGGCGGCAAGTACATCAGCCTGACCTGCACCGTGCGCGCCACTTCGCGCGAACAGCTCGACAACATCTATCGTTCGCTGACCAGCCACCCCTTCGTGAAGGTGGTGCTCTGAACAGCCATTGGGCCGCGTGGCGCGCACGCGGCCATAAACGCGCGGGTATGGGGGAATAACCCCATCGCCCGCAGCGTTGCCCGGTTGGCGCCCGGCCGATAAAATCCCTTTTTTCGTCAAGCCCTTGCGTTGTTGCGGGGCAAGCGCCACCGCATGAACGCCCTGCCCCCTCCACTGCTGCGCAAGCCGCTGGGCCGCGTCGAGTACGAACCGACCTGGCACGCGATGCAGGCGTTCACACGCGCCCGCACCGGCGATACGCCGGACGAGCTGTGGCTGGTCGAGCATCCGCCGGTGTTTACACTGGGCCTCGCCGGCAAGCCGGAACACCTGCTGCGCGAAACCGGCATCCCGCTGGTGAAGATCGACCGCGGCGGCCAGATCACCTATCACGGCCCCGGCCAGGCGGTCGTGTATCTGCTGATCGACCTCGCGCGGCGCGAGATCAAGGTGCGCGAACTGGTGAGCCTGATCGAACAGGCGATCCTCGACGTGCTGCGCGGCTACGGGATCGATGCCCACCTCAAGGACGGCGCGCCCGGCGTCTATGTCGGCGGCGCCAAGATTGCCGCGCTGGGCCTGAAGATCGCCAACGGCTGCAGCTACCACGGGCTATCGCTCAACTGCGACATGGATCTTTCGCCGTTTTCGGCGATCAATCCATGCGGCTATCCGGGCCTGGAATCGGCCCAACTGAAGGATTTCGGCGTCGCAGATCCACTCGACGTCGTGCATCGCAAACTGGCGGACGCGCTCGACGCGCGCTTCGCCCACCACCACGCTGCCCGCCGGGCAGCGGCCTGAAAGGACATCATGGCTGAAGTCGGCAAGAAGCTTCGCGGCGCGGACAAGACGGCGCGCATCCCGATCAAGATCGTTCCGGTGGCCGAAAAACTGCGCAAGCCGGAATGGATCCGCATCCGGCTGGGCGGCGCCGAGGAAACCGCGCGCTTCAACGAAATCAAGGACACGCTGCGCGATCACAAGCTGCACACCGTGTGCGAGGAAGCCTCCTGCCCGAACATCCATGAATGCTTCGGCAAGGGCACTGCGACCTTCATGATCATGGGTGACATCTGCACCCGCCGCTGCCCCTTCTGCGATGTGGGTCATGGGCGCCCGAACCCGCTCGACGAAAACGAGCCGGCCAACCTCGCCAAGACGATCGCGGCGATGCGCCTGCGCTATGTGGTGATCACCTCGGTGGATCGCGACGATCTGCGCGACGGCGGTGCCCAGCACTTCGTCGACTGCATCCGCGAAACGCGTGCCGCTTCGCCGAAGACCACCATCGAAGTGCTGGTGCCGGACTTCCGCGGCCGCATGGACATCGCACTGGAGATTTTCGACCAGGCGCCACCCGACGTCATGAACCACAACCTCGAAACCGTGCCACGTCTCTACAAGGCGGCCCGCCCGGGTTCGGACTACGCGTACTCGCTGCAGCTGCTGAAAGAATTCAAGGCACGCCATCCGGACGTGCCGACCAAGTCCGGCCTGATGGTGGGCCTCGGCGAGACCGACGAGGAGATCCTCGAAGTGATGCGCGACCTGCGCGCCCATAACGTCGAAATGCTCACCATCGGCCAGTACCTGCAGCCCTCCGGCGGCCACCTGCCGGTGCTTCGCTACGTGCATCCCGACACCTTCAAGATGTTCGAAACCGAAGCGCTGAAGATGGGCTTCAAGAACGCCGCCTGCGGCCCGATGGTGCGTTCGTCCTACTGGGCCGACCAACAGGCTCAGGGCGCCGGCGTGGTCTGAGTGCGAAAGAAAGGGGGCGAAGAGGCTGCCCCCTAGTAGAGGGTTGTGAGCACCCCAACCCACATTCACCAAACCTGACGTTTAGCTCAGCCGCGCCGTCATTCCAACTTCTGAAACGCCTTGATTGCAAAGACTGGCATGGATGGATCGTCGCTATCGAATACACCCATCCACCGATAGACCCCTGGCTTCGAACCCGCGTATGCCTTCACGAAGTAGACATTCAGCATAACGCTCTCCCCTGGGGCAATCGTCTCAGGTGGCACAATCCCGGCATCTTCAACGAACGAGGGTTCGATTCCAATACGACCAACATTTGCACTAGGAATCGGTATTGAACGATTCAAGGTTCCGCGTTCTTGCCAGGATGTCCCGAGAACCTGTTCACTTCGGTGAATCGAAATTGATCGATCGCCTGCGTTGCGCAGTCGGATCGACTGCTTCGGATTAGCGGTCGCGACAAAATCCACCGAAAGAGCCGGAAAGGTCAGCTCCGCAACCACGGGGATCTCGCCGAACAAACCCGATCGCGGCTTAAGCCTTAGAGTGGGGTCGCCAACGATCACATAGCTGTCAATCGCCGCCGAGAACTTCTTGATCTCACCAAGGGTCAGTCCGCTGCCTAGTAAGCGCACGGACATTGGCGCAGCCCCCCGGCCCGTGACCAGCACTACTGAGCTAAAGGCTCGCACCGCCAAGGATTGCCCAAGAAACAAGGCGTTCCCAGCAAAGTAGTTCTGATCTGAGAAATCGGCGTTCGAGCAGGAAACGAAGTCCAATAGCAAACCGTTGTACGGCGTGCGCACCAGGTCTGCTGACGTGAAGTCAGTCCATGAATTGGCTTCTACCGCTGACTGCGCCTGCGAAGTTCCATGCGTGTTCACATACGTGTATGTCACTGGCGCCTGGATTGCTTGGCGCCAGATCTGGCGCTGAGTTGCCATCTCGTCGTTCCAGATCGAACTCAACGCTTCTGATGGCGGCGCAACAAAGAGACGGCTCGCGCGGTACATCGCCTCGGCATCCTTCTGCTGCACCTCAGCTCGGAAGGAGCTGTCGGTCGGGAAGCTGTCTCGATGGGCCGAGTTCATGTAGAGCATACGAGGCTCATAGGACTTTGTGCCGATCCGATACGCGTGATTGCGGTCGAGGTATCGGCGCAACTGTTCGACGCGTTCGTCCTGAGCCCCCCCTTTGGGGGGAGTAAGTCGGCCAGTCCAGATGTCGCGGCTTCGCGCGTCGCTCGCCACATCCAACAGCAACGACGCGACCCCATCTCCATCTAGGTCGAAGGTTCGGTCGAACACCCCATTGTTGTTTGCGTCGACCCAATACCTATCGTTCAGTACCTCATAGTATGAATCGGTCAGAAATGGCGACACGTTGGGAAACCCTGCATAGTCGCCAAATAGAACAGCCGGGATGTCGCCAATCAGAACTGCGCCTTGAAGCCCATGCCCACTCCGCAGCGCCTGCAGGGACCTACGGATCGACTGCGCCGAATCACCGTCCTGCACGGTCAAAGTGCGAACGCATGTGCCAAGGTCTGCGGAGATGTCGGCCCCCAAACGCGTCAGTTCGCTTGCAAGTGGAATGCCAAACTTCTGATCAACAACCAACGCAACACTGCGCTCATCAGCAGCGCCGCAAACAGGTGACGAAGCGACCAACGATACGACCGGCAAACGCGCTGTCGTCGTAGCGGGCGCATCCGGCGTTGGGGCAGGGCCACTAACCGGTGGCGACTGCGCCACTGGAGGTTCGGGCGTAGCCGTATCTCCGCCCCCCCAACGCTGCCGCTGCCGCCACCGCCGCAACCAGCCAGAGTGAGCGCCACTAACAGAATGCCGAGTTGGCTGCTTCGTGATTGCGCTCTTTCAGATTGATTCATCTCTTCCGTCCATTAGCGAGATCAGCCAGCGACCTTATGATCGCCGCCTTGCGATCATACCGACCACGCTGATAGACCCGAGTGCGTGCGTTTGAAGGCGTGCGCAATATTGGGCGGTCGATGACATTTCCAGCACACATCCGCTTACATCTGCTTTCCGCCCCTGGCCGCATGAGCCAAGCCCCTGTCTCGGTACGACAAAGGGGATTGCGGCACCGTTCCGTACGATGCGTCTTACCAGAACGGAGCGCGGCTTCAGAGAATCACGAGTCCTCCACCGCGCGGGATTTATGAGAGACGAAAGGAACAAACATGAAGACCCAACTGATCATCGCTGCAGCGGCTGCTACTTTTGCTGGTGGTGCCATGGCCGCAGACCAAGGCTTCTACGTTGGCGGCAATGTGGGTGCCTCGACGGCCGACGTGAGCGGCGCTGGCGAACTCAAGGACACGCCGAGCACCTGGGGGGTGTATGGCGGCTACGACTTCACCCGCAACTTCGCCGTCGAGATGGGCTATCAGGATCTCGGCAAGACCAAGGCCGCGGGCCTCGAATCCAAGAACGAAGCGATCTCGGTGGACCTGGTCGGCAAGTATCCGGTGACGGAACGCTTCGATGTCTATGGCAAGGTCGGTCTGGCCTACATGGATCGCGACCTGACCGGCGCCGGCTACGACGAGAGCAAGTCGGGCACCGCGGCCAAGGTGGGCTTCGGTGGTGAGTTCAAGGCAACACAGAACGTCGGCATCCGCGCCGAGGTGGCGCACTACGCCGGCGGCCCGAAGTTTGAAACCACCAACGCAAGCTTCGACAGCAATCAGACGATCTTCACGATGGGCGTGAACTACAAGTTCTGATGCCACCGGGCAGCACATCTTGAAACGCATCGGGCGGTCTTCGGACCGCCCTTTGTCATTTGTGTAAACGCGTGCAGTCGGCACCGCCGGGCAGTGAATCTCCCCCTAGAATGTGGGGACTATTCCTTCAGGCGACCGACCATGCAGGACACCTGGCTGAGCAGCGTGATGCTGCTGGTACATACCGCCCTCGCCGACCGCGGGCTTGATGCGGACGGGATTGCCGCAAGTGCAGGTATCGACCCGGCGCTGCTGCGCGACCCCAACACACGTATCCCGCTCGTGCCGGCAGCACAATTCTGGGAAGCCGCTGTGCGTGCGGTGGATGGGGATCCATGCTTCGGCCTCGACGTCGCCGAACGGCTCAACCCCACGACGCTGCATGCCGTCGGCTTCGCGTGGCTGGCGAGCGCGAGCCTGCGCGAAGCCGGGCGCCGCCTCGTGCGCTACTTCCGCATCGTCAGCTCGGTGGACGAAGTCGAGATCCGCGCGGAAGCCGGGCGCACCTGGCTGGTGTTCAATACCGAAGATGGCTTCACGCTACCGCGCAGCTACGACGCGCGCATGGCCTCACTGGTGCGGCTGTGTCGCGCGATCGCAGGGCCCGACTTCAAGCCTGCTGCGGTTCGCCTGCGCCATCCACGCAATGCAGCCGCCGACCGGATGCGCGCGCTGTACGGCGTTGAGCCCGAATTCGGCGCCAGCGAATACGCCATCGCGATTGACGACGAAGAACTCGATCGCCCGCTCCCGAGCGGCAACGCTGAGCTGGCGCTGTCGGCCGAAAACATCGCGTCCGAATACCTCGCCCGCCACGCCAAGGACGACATCCTTGCGCGCGCACGCCGCGCGTTGATCGAGCTGCTTCCGTCGGGCGGTGTGAGCCGTGGCGTGATCGCGCAGAAGTTACTGTTGTCCGAGCGCACCTTGCAGCGGCGCCTGGCCGACCAGGGTTTCACCTTCGCGAGTCTGCTCGAAAGCCTGCGCCAGGAACTGGCCTATGACTACCTGCGCACCGGCACGCACTCGATCAACGAGATCGCCTACCTGCTCGGCTTTGCCGAAATCGCGAGCTTCACGCGCGCCTTCCGCCGCTGGAGCGGCGTCGCGCCGTCCACTTGGCGCGACGCGCAGTTCGGTGGTGTCGCCGCCTGAGCGGGCACGGGCTCACACGCCCGACCGCCCAGACTGCGAAATCAGCGTCAGGTGGGTAATCAACTCACGCTGATAGGGTGACAGGGTCTGCTCGCGACGGAAGCACAGCTTCATCTCGCGGCTGCCCCAGGCATCGTTGAGTTCGACGACCGCCAAAGGTACGGCGGCGGCTACGGCCGCCGAATGCGGCACCACCGCCACACCCACCCCCGCGCTGACCATGCGGCACACCGCATCGAAGGCGCGCACCTGGGCACGGATGCGTGGCCGCCGACCTGCCTCACGGGCACGATCAAGCAAGAAGCCGTGGATTGCGCTGTCGGCCGACAGGCTGACGTAGTTTTCGGCGAGCGTGTCCGCGTAGTTCAACCGCCCGCGGCTCGCGAACGGATGCTGCGGACTGCAGATCAGCACCAGCCGATCTGCACGGTAGGGCAGGAAGGCCAGTTCCGGCCCGCCCACCTCGCCGGCAACGATGCCAACATCCGCGGCGCCGGACACCACCGCACTGACGATCGCGGGGCTGGAATGCTCCTCCAGCAGTACGTCGACCTGCGGTTGTGCGGCCAGAAAACCGGCCAGATCCTGCGGCAGGCTGCCGCCGATTGCATTGGTGTTGGCGAACAGGCGCACCACGCCAGCCACGCCGCGCGCAAACGTACCGAGTTCCGCATCAAGCAGGGCGACTTCAGACAGGACGCGCCTCGCATGGCGCAGCATCGCCTCGCCAGCCGGTGTGAGCGCCACACCGCGTGGCCGTCGCTCAAACAGCGGCGCGCCGGCCGCATCTTCGAGCCGCCGTATGCGCGCCGAGGCGCTGGCCGGAGCCAGGTGCACCCGCTCTGCGCCCTGCGTCAGGTTGCCGGTTGCGGCGATCGCGCCAAACAGCTGAAGGTCGGTCAGGTCGTATCGCATGTCGCTTGCGTTCGTCAAAAGCGAATGATTACTTCGGAAAATACCGATTGTCCATACGGCACGGAATCGACTCCAATTGACATCCAGTCAATTTGGCGCAATTTGCCCCGACCCTTTCGTGTTCCGAAATTCCGAAACCACTGGCTTCTGGCTCGCGATCCTCGCCGCGCTTGGCTTCTCCGCCAAGGCGATCTTCGTGAAGCTGGCCTTCCCGTACGGTGTTAGCCCGCTCGCGCTGCTTGCGCTGCGCATGGCTTTCGCCGCGCCGGTATTCGGATTCATCGCCTTGCGCAGTTCGCGCAATGCCGCGCCGCTCTCGGCCGGCGACTGGGTTGCGCTCACGGCACTTGGCCTGCTCGGCTACTACGGGGCGTCGCTGCTGGACTTCATGGGCCTGCGCTACATCTCGGCCGGCCTCGAACGCCTGATCCTGTTCACCTACCCGACGATCACGATGCTGATCGCAGTATTCGTGTTCAGCCGCAGCTTCTCGCTGCGTGACATCGGCGCGCTTGCGCTCACCTGGCTCGGCATTGCGCTGGCCTTCGCGCACGACCTGCAGCTGTCGGCCGATGCGGCCGCGGTCGCGATGGGCGGCGCGCTCGTGTTCGCCTCGGCGGTGTGCTATGCGCTCTACCTGACCGGCTGCGGCGAAATGGTGTCGCGCCTGGGCAGCCGGCGCTTTACGGCACTCGCGATGTGCGTATCGACGGCCACCACCTTCCTGCATTTCGGCGTGACGCAGCCCATTGAGAGCCTTGCCCAGCCAATGCCGGTGATCTGGCTGGCGCTCGCGATGGCGGTGTTTTCGACAGTGCTGCCGGTCTTCATGCTGAGCGCAGCGATCCGCGAACTGGGCGCCACGCGTACGGCGATGCTCGGCAGTGTCGGCCCGGTCCTGACGATCGGCCTCGGCGCGATCTTCCTGAATGAACCCCTGTCGGCCGCGCAATTGGCCGGCACCGTGCTGGTCGTGCTGGGCGTGTCACTCGCCAGCCGCCCCGCCACCAAGAAACATGAGGCCCCCGCAGCGCTCAAGCGTGCGCGAGTCTAGTACCGGTGTTTCCTCCCTCAGGTCTCGTACCTTGAGTTCGGCGCGACGTTCCGACGTCGCGTTTTTTTTGGTCGCGTGGCTGTAAGTAGGCGCTCGACCGCCGATGCTAGACTGGCTTTCACCCGTCAACCAACGCGGACACCCCGCCATGCAACATACCGAATTCGCCAGCGACAACACATCGGGGATCTGCCCCGAGGCGATGGAGGCCCTGCTCGCCGCCAACAGCGGCACGCTCGCCTCTTACGGCAACGACGAATGGACGCGCCGCGCCTGCGACGCGATCCGCGCGACCTTTGAAACCGACTGCGAAGTCTTCTTCGTGTTCAACGGCACCGCGGCCAACTCGCTGGCGCTCGCCTCGCTGTGCCAGAGCTACCACAGCATCGTGTGCCACAAGCTCGCACACGTTGAAACCGACGAATGCGGCGGGCCCGAGTTCTTCTCGAATGGCACCAAACTGCTGCTCGCCGGCGGCGCCGACGGCAAGCTCGACGCCCGCGGCATCGAGAAACTCGTCGCCGCCCGCACCGACATCCACTACCCCAAGCCGCGCGCGGTCACCATCACGCAATCGACCGAAGTCGGCACCGTGTATTCGCTCGACGAGGTGCGCGCGATCGGTGCCGCCTGCAAGGAGATGAACCTCTCCCTGCACATGGACGGCGCCCGCTTTGCCAATGCCGTAGCCAGCCTCGGCGTGAGTCCAGCCGACCTGACCTGGCGCGCCGGCGTCGATGTGCTGTCGTTTGGCGGCACCAAGATGGGCATGCCGGTCGGCGAGGCGGTGGTGTTTTTCGATCACGAACTCGCGCGCGATTTCGCCTACCGCTGCAAGCAGGCCGGCCAACTGGCCTCGAAGATGCGCTTTCTGGCCGCACCGTGGGTCGGCATGCTTGCGGACGATGCCTGGCTCGCCCGCGCCAGCCACGCCAACGCGATGGCGCGCCGCCTCGGCAACGCGCTCGCGCGCTTGCCCGGTGTGGCGCCGCTGTTCCCGGTGCAAGCCAACGCGGTATTCGTCAGCATGCCGCAGCAAGCGGCTGATGCATTGAAGGACAAGGGCTGGGCCTTCTACAGCTTCATCGGCGCCGGCGGCGCACGCTTCGTGTGCTCCTGGGCGACGCAGCCGGAGCAAGTCGATGCGCTGGTGGCGGATGTGAGGGCCTGCCTGGGCTGACACAGCGCGACTGACCGGCCGACGCTCGCCGCCGGCCACTTGGCACTGCGCTTGCATCGCCCCCCGCATCACCACAGTCGGGGGGCCGTGCCATGAAGTCGCCGATCCAGTCCTATCTCGAAACGCTGCACCGCCAGTTGGCGGCTTTACGCGGCGGCGAGGTGGCAAGCTACATCCCGGAGCTGACGAAGGCCAACCCGGACTGGTTCGGCATTTGCCTTGTCACCGTGGATGGCGTGGCTTACAGCGTCGGCGATGCGGCGCAGCCCTTCACGATCCAGTCGATCTCGAAACCCTTCGTCTACGCCACGGCGCTGGCCGATCGCGGGCTCGCCTACGTGTCGCAACGAGTTGGCGTGGAACCAAGCGGTGACGCGTTCAATTCGATCAGCCTGCATCCCAAGAGCGGTGCGCCGCTCAATCCGATGATCAATGCTGGTGCGATTGCCTCAGCCAGCATGGTGGCCGGTCAGGACGCCACCCGGCAATGGGCGCGGATCGCCGAATCGCTGGGCGTATTCATGGGTCACGACGTTGCGCTGGATGACGCCGTCTATCGATCGGAGAGCGAGACCGGCTTCCGCAACCGCGCGATCGCCTGGATGTTGAAGAACTTCGGCATCATCGCCGACGAGCCGATGGCCGCACTGGAAAACTACTTCCGCCAGTGTTCGGTGCTGGTCGACTGTCGCGATCTCGCCTTCATGGCCGCAACACTGGCCAACGGCGGCATACATCCTGCGACCGGCCAGCGCGCGCTGCCGCCGGAGGACGTTGAGCGTGTGCTCAGCGTGATGGCCACCTGCGGCATGTATGACTACGCCGGAAGTTGGCTCTACGAAGTCGGCATGCCAGCCAAGAGCGGTGTCGGTGGCGGCATCATCGCGGTGCTACCGGGCCGCTTCGGCATCGGTGTCTTCTCGCCGCCACTCGACGAGAAGGGCAACAGCGTGCGCGGCATCGAGGTCTGCAAACGACTGTCGCACGACTTCGGATTGCATGTGTTCAACAAGACACGCCATCCGGCGCTCGCAGTCGGCCGCATCTACACCGGCGCCGACGCCCCCTCGCGCCGTGCGCCAACGCCTGCAATGCGCGAGGTGCTGCGGCAGGAGGCCCAGCGCATCAAGTACCTCTGCCTGCAGGGCCATCTGGAACTCGACGGCATCGAGTACGTGATCCGGCGCATGGGCGAACTGGCGCCGGAATCCGACAGCATGATCCTCGACATGAACCTCGTCGAAGACATCTCGGAGAGCGCAGCCCGCTTGCTCAACGAAGCGCGGCAGCATCTGCGCGACGAGGGCGTTGCAGTGGTGTTCTCGCGGCTGCGCGGGCGGCGCGCCATCATGGATCCGTTGAGCAAGACCCTGCCTGCTGGCGACCACGGCTACCTGAGTTTCGAGGACAACGATCTCGCAGTCGAATGGTGCGAGAACCGGCTACTGGGTGATCTCGCCAACCCGCTCGCCGACGATGCACGGCTGGAAGACAACCCGCTGTTCAAGGGCGTGCCGGAAGACATGATGCGGCGCGTTTACGCGCTGGCCACCCGGCGCGCCTTCGCGCCCGGAGCGCCGATCTTCGCCTCGGGCGACGTGAGTGACGGCAAGATCTTTTTCATTGTCAGCGGCACGGTCAGCGTGCTGGTACCACGCCCCGAAGGCGGTCACCAGCGTATCGCATCGCTCAGCCCCGGCATGAACTTCGGCGAGATGACACTGCTCGGCAAAGCCACGCGTAGCGCCTCCGTATTTGCGGACAGCAAGGTCGTCTGCAATGTGATCGGCACCGACGATTTCAACGCCCTTGCCGAAACCTACCCTCAACTGAAGATCACGCTGCTGGAAAACCTCGCGGCCGACCTCGCCGGCAAGCTGCGTCGGGCGACGGACTGGATCGCGGCCTTGGCCTGAGGGGGCTCAACCCCGCCAACCGCTGCGCCAGACCCAGGGCGGAATCGGCGAGGCGTCGCGCCAGAGGCCGATGCGGCGGCGACGCGCTTCTTGTTCCGAGAAGTCGTACTGCCCCTGCGCCTGCGGATCCTGGCGCTTGGCGTAGGCGCGATACCACCAGGCGAGGCCAGCGGCGATTTGCGCGTGACCGAGATCGAGGTTGTGCGGGCAGTCGGCGCGGCCGGCGCAGGGCATGTCGGGCGAAGTGACCCATGCAACGCCGACATAGCGGCCGTACTGATCGCGCTCACGCCATTCAACGGTGACCGATGCGCCGAGCGCGAGGCGTTTGAGGTTCTCACCCGCCTCACGGCCCCAGGGCTGGTCGTGCTCGGGCGCATCCACGTAGGCGAGGCGCACCCGCCGTACGTTGCCGCTGCGATCGCGCACATGCAGTGTGTCGCCGTCGTCCACCGCGCGCACCTCGCCGTTGAAGCGGCCGCCACGGGCCTGCGCGCCAAGGCTGCCGAACAGCGCGGCGAACGCGACGAGCGAAATCAGGAAGCGGCGCTTAGAGATCGATCGGATCGACATCGACATGCCAGCGCAGCGCGCGCGGCGATTTCATTGCGTGCAGCAGCGGCACCCAGTGCGCGAGCAACTGCTGCAGCGCGCCGCGGGTGTCGGCTTCGATCACGAGTTGTGCGCGCTCCAGCCGTGCGCGCCGCACCAGCCGCATCGGCACCGCGTCGTACAGCCTCACTGCGTCGGCATAGGGCTCGGCGGCTTCGCGCGCCATGTTGAGGAAGTCGATCGCCTGCGCGACTTCGGGCGCCTCGGCGCGCAACACGGCCTGCGCGCCGCAAGGCGGGAAATGCGCCTGCGCGCGCTCTTCGAGCTGCGCGTTGGCGAAGCCGTCGAAATCCTGCCGACGCAAGGCATCAAACAGCGGGTGTTCCGGAAACTCGGTCTGGATCAGCACTTCGCCGGCGAGCCCGGCACGCCCCGCGCGCCCGCCGACCTGCATCAACTGCTGGAAGAGGCGCTCCGGCGCGCGATAGTCCGCGGCGAACAGCGAGGCGTCCGCGCCGATCACGCCGACCAGCGTCAGCTTCGGAAAGTCGTGCCCCTTCGCGAGCATCTGCGTACCGACGAGGATGTCGGCCTCGCCGGCTTCAATCGCATGGCGCAGTGCCGCCCAGTGCGCCGGCGTCTTGATGCTGTCGCGGTCGGCCCGCAGGATGCGTGCATGCGGGAAGCGCGCGGCAAGGTATTCCTCGACGCGCTGCGTGCCGCGCCCGAAACCGTGCAGATCCTGATTGCCACATTGCGGGCAGGCACGCGGCACCGGCGCTTCAGTGCCGCAATGGTGGCAGCGCAGGATGCGTTCGGAGAGGTGGAACACGCGGTGCGCCGAACAGTGATCGCAGTCGCTGACCCAGTTGCAGGCCGGGCAGGCCAGCACCGGCGCATAACCGCGCCGGTTGAGGAAAATGAGGCTCTGCTCGCCGCGCTCGATCCGCGCAGAGATTGCGGCCTCCATCGGCGGCGACAGGCCGTCCTTCAGCTTGATACGGCGCGTGTCGATCAGGCGCACCGTTGGCGGCGCGGCCGCTGCGGCGCGACGCTCCAGCCGCAGCATGCGGTAGCGCCCGCTCTGCGCCGCCTGCCAGGTTTCCAGCGAGGGGGTTGCCGATCCCAACACGATCGGCACGCCAGCCTGCTGCGCCCGCCACACTGCCAGGTCGCGCGCCGAGTAGCGCAGGCCGTCCTGCTGTTTGTAGGAGGCGTCGTGCTCTTCGTCGATCAGGATCAGACCGAGCCGCGGCAAAGGGCTGAACACTGACAGCCGGGTGCCGATCACGATGTCGGCGCTGCCATCGAGGGCGGCGATGAAGCCGCGGCAACGCGCGCCATCGGTCGCGCCGCTGTGCAGGGCCACGCGACGCGCACGCGGAAAGCGCGCCGCCACGCGGGCTTCGAGTTGTGGCGTGAGGCCGATCTCCGGCACCAGCAGCAAGGCCTGCTTGCCGGCGGCGAGCGCCCGTTCGATCAGGCGCAGGTAGACCTCGGTCTTCCCGCTGCCGGTGATGCCATGCAGCAGAAACGGGGAAAACCGCTCGGCCGCGCTCCATACGGCCTCGACGGCTGCAGTCTGCTCGTCATTGAGTGTGGGTGCGTCGCTGAGATCAGCCTTGGCGCAGGAAGGCGCCTCGTCGACCCAGCCGCGCTGGCGAGCTTCGCGCACTGCGGCGGCACCGAAGGCCTCGACCAGCGCCGAGCGCGGCTGTTCGCCCGCGATCAGGTGTTCGGCAAGCGCGCGCACGCGCGACGCACGGCCCGGACTGGCCAGCGCCGCACGGCCGGCCTCGTTGAGCATCAGCCACGGATCTGCGCTGCGGTCGTCCATCAGTTCGGCACCGCGCAGACCGGGCGGCAGCGCCACCGCAACCGCTTCACCGAGCGGGTGGTGGTAGTAACGCGCAGCGAACTGCACCAGCGCCAGCCAGTCGGCCGGCAGCGCCGGCACCTCGCGAAGGACCGGCCCGAGCGGTTTGAGGCGCGCCGGATCAACCGCCGCGAGGTCGGGCAGCGCAAGGATCACACCGATCTTTTCGCCGCTTGCGAACGGTACGCGCACAAGGCGGCCGATATCAGCCACGGAGATATCCACCGGCGCCAGGTAGTCAAAGCTGCGCGGCAGAGGCACTGGCAGCGCGACGCGAACGACAGAATTCAAACAGCCGTTTTCCACTACCGTATTTTTCTCTTTTTATTCAGCGCGTTGCCACTCAAACATGAGATACAGCCGTCACAGTTTGTTTTAACCCTTTCGTAACAAAGGGCCTTTTCAACAATTGTGGATAACTTTGTGGGTGACTGGGGATGTTTTGCCGCGGCACGCACCATTTCGGGTCGGCGTCAATACCGCATCGCAACATTGAAAAATAACAAACGCCTTATTTTTCAAACCTTTACGTCAACACCAAAAAGTCAATGGTCTTTCTCGTCGTTTTTTCCGCCCACAGGGCGCGAGATGTGCATAACTCAGGATCGCGTCATCGCGCGCTTGTCAAGCGGCTGCGTTTGCGGGCCCTCAAACCACCTGACAAACCAGGCCCTTGAGGTACTCGCCCTCAGGGAAAGCGAGGCCGATCGGATGGTCTGGCGCCGCGCAGAGCCGATGGATGATCTGTGCGTCGCGCCCGGCATCCGACGCCGCGCCGGACAGGATGTTCTGGAACAGTTCCTGCCCGATGCCGCCTGAGCAGGAATAGCTCATCAGGATGCCGCCCGGATTGAGCAGCCGGAAGCCGAGCAGATTGATGTCCTTGTAGGCGCGCGAGGCACGCTGTGCATGTGCGGCACTGGGTGCGAACTTGGGCGGATCGAGCACGATCAGATCGAAACGGCGGCCCTCCGCACGCAATTCACGCAGCGCAGCGAAGACGTCGGCCTCCCACCAGGTGGCGCGCGTGGCGTCCAGCTGCGGGTTGCGCTCCACATTGCGCTGGGCGCTCGCCAGCGCATGGGCCGACGAGTCAATCGACAGCACCTCGCGCGCACCACCCGCCAGCGCCTGCAGCGAGAAGCCGCCGGTGTAGCAGAAGCAGTTGAGCACGCTGCGGTCGCGTGCCAGGTCGCGCGTCAGGCGGCGGTTTTCGCGCTGGTCGAGGTAGAAGCCGGTCTTGTGGCCGCTCACGGCGTCCACACCGAGCAGCACGCCGTGTTCCTCGATCGCCAGATCCGGATCAGGCTCGCTGCCGGCAAGTACGCCGACGGTGGGCTCCAGCCCTTCCAGCGTGCGCACCTCGGAATCCGAGCGCTCGTAGATGTTGGCGCAACCAGTGGCCTGCAGCAGCCCGGCGACGATGGCATCACGCCAGCGGTCGGCGCCGGCGCTGGTGAGTTGCAGCACGATGGTGTCGCGATAGCGATCCGCGATCACGCCCGGCAGGCCATCGGATTCGCCGTGGATCAGTCGCATGCCATCCTGCCCGGCGAGCATCGGGTGTGCCGTGCGGCGTGCCACCGCGGCGGCGACGGTGCGCTTGAAGAAGGCATGGTCGATCGGTGTTTCGGCGTCGAAACTCCACATCCGCGCTCGGATCTGCGACGCCGGTGAGTAGGCTGCGCGGCCAAGCACGATGCCACGCTCGGAGACCACATCGACCGTGTCACCGCCGCGCGCCCTGCCGGACACGCTCGCGACCGAGCCGGCGAAGATCCAGGGGTGGCGGCGCATGACGGAGCGCTCCTTGCCGGGCTTGAGAATGAGTTGGGCCATTTGGGGCGTTCCTGCGGGCAAACCGGGATTTTCGCATGTCCCGGCGGTCAGGCGCGACGCTTGGGGCCGACCGCAGGGCGCCGATACCACGCCAAGCCGATTACACTGCCGCCCACATTACGGAGACAAGACCATGAAGATCAGCTTCCTGTGCATCCTGATCGCTGCCATCCAGCCCTTCCTGTGGGCAGGCGCAGCGAAATTCGGCGGGCAACGCAGTGGCACCCGCTACGACAATCGCGCCCCGCGCGACACATTGGCGCACCTGAGCGGCTGGCCACAGCGGGCGAACTGGGCGCAGCAGAACAGCTTCGAGGCATTTCCGATTTTCGCGGCGGCGGTGCTGATGGCGTACGCCGCCGGGGTGCCCGCGGCACTGATCGACTTCTGGGCGGTGTGCTTCATCGTCGCGCGCTTTGCCTACTTCGCCTGCTACGTCGCCAACCTCGCGACGCTGCGTAGCCTGGTCTGGTTCGCCGGCGTCATCGCCTGCGTGCGGCTGATGTGCGCGGCAATTTGATGCGACGTGGCGCGCTTGCGCTCGGCGCGCTCGGGCTGGTCGCAACGCCGCTCGTGTTCGCGCTGCTGCCCTACACGCGCCCGAGCGTCGCCGGCACGCCGGACCCGATCACGGCCGTAACGCTGTTCGCCTTCCTCGCGCTGCCCTGGCTGATCGTGCTGATTTCAGCCTGGCGCGGCGCCGAGCGTTTCGCGATGGCGAGCGGCGCGTTGATGGCGGGTTTAGAAGCGCTCGCGCTCGGCGTCGCGCTGGCTCACCCGAGCGGCACCCTGGCCGCGCTGCTGTACCTGCTGAAGCCGATCGGCCAAGTGCTTGTCTGCCTGCCGCTCGGCGGCGTGATGACCTGGGCAGGCCGGCGTGCGGCAACGATTGCACGGCGCCGTGCCGGCACCCCACAATGATCGCCACCGCTGCCCACGGAGACGTTGCATGAGCACCCACCTATCCAGCCTCGGACAGATCGCCCTGCATGTGGCCGATGCCGACGCCTCCGAGCGCTTCTACCGCGACGCGCTCGGCCTGCCCTTCCTGTTCCGCTCCGGCAATCTGGTGTTCTTCGACTGCGCGGGTGTGCGGCTGATGCTGCAAGGCGGCCCGGCGCCGCGCTCCCCCGGCAACACGGTGTGCCTCTACTTCAAGGTGCCGGCGATCGAGCCGGCCATGGACGAACTGAGCGACCTCGGCGTCGAGTTTGAAGGGGCCCCGCAGCTGATCGCCCGCATGCCGGACCATGAGTTGTGGATGAGCTTCTTCCGCGACCCGGATGGCTATCTGCTCGCCCTGATGGAGGAGCGGCGCTGAGCGCCCCGCCGAACCTCGCCGGCGAGGCGCCGATCGTCATCGACATCGAGGCCTCCGGCTTCGGTCCGCGCAGCTATCCGATCGAAATCGGACTCGCGCTGGGTAACAACCGGGCGCTGTGCACCCTGGTCTGCCCAGAAGCGGAATGGACCCACTGGGACAGCAGCGCCGAAGCGATTCACCATATCTCGCGCGATAGCCTGTTTCAGCACGGGCGCCCGGCGCAGCATGTGGCCGAAGTCCTCAACCGCGAGCTGGCGGGCAAGGTTGTGTATACCGACGGCTGGGCCAACGACTACACCTGGCTGGCGCTGCTGTTCGACGCCGCAGGGCGCGTGCCGGCCTTCCGCCTCGATAACCTGCGTACGCTGCTGAGCGAGGAAGAAGCCAATCGCTGGCACGACACCAAGGCGCAAGTTCAGGCTGAACTGCATGTCGAACGCCACCGCGCGAGCAACGATGCGCGCGTGCTGCAGCTGACCCTGCTGCGCCTCAAGCACGGCCTGCAGCCGCTGAGCGAGCGCGGACGCAGCCACGAGGCGCATCTGCTCGACGAGATGGCGAAGCTCGACGCGCTGACGCTGGGCGACCTGATCGCCGCGCAAAGCGGTCTCTTCTCCGCCGAAACCCAGCGCGAACATCACGCCGCGGCCCTCGCATGCGGTGGGCGCGTGATCGCCGAACACCTGCAACACAGCCTGGCCGGATACGTACTGATGCGCCCTTACGATACCGAGAGCTGGGAAATCCTCTCGATCAACATTCACCCTTGGTACCGCAGCACCGGCCTGCATCGGCGGCTGCTCACGCGGACCCTGGCGCACCTGATCTCGCGCGGCGCGGTAACGCTGCGCAGCCGCGTGCTGCCCGGCCACGAGATCGCAATGCGCCTGCATGAGAAGCTCGGTTTCGCACGCGAACGTGAAGCCGCAGACGGCAGCCTCCACTACCTGATCCGCGTGTCAGACCTCGCGCGGCGGCTCAGGCAAGCCTGACCCGCCATTTTGCACCGCACAATAACCCCTTGATTAGTAAGGGCTAAGTCACCCGCATTGACGCGCGTCAATGCCACAACGGAAATACGCGCGCCCAATCCGGCGCACAAGGGTGGTGCATGGATCCAACACGACGTCGATTCCTCGGGGGCGCGCGCCCCACCGCCACACAACGCTACCTGCCGCCGTGGGCCGGCGACGCGCAAGGCTTCCTGCACCGCTGCACACGTTGCGGCGATTGCGTGAGCGCGTGCCCGATCGGCTTGCTTGCGTTGGACGCGGAAGGCTATCCGTCGCCGCAGTTCGACCAGGCGGCGTGCAGCCTTTGCGGCGAATGTGTCGTGGCCTGTTTGCCGCGCGCGCTCGATCGCAGCGAGGGGCGCGCGGCGTTTGCGCATGTAGCGCAAGTTGGCCCGGGGTGTCTTGCGCTGCAAGGGGTGGAGTGTCGGGTATGCGGCGGAGCATGTGAGGTGACGGCGATTACGTTCCGACCCCAGCTCCGTGCAGTTGCCCAGCCGGCCATCGATGCCTCGCTCTGTACCGGCTGCGGCGCGTGTGTTGGGGTGTGTCCAAGTCATGCGGTGGCCTTGCGGGCACCGTCCGAATCAGTCGCGGGGGAATGAACAGCATGCGAATCGTCGGGTTGGTGATACGCGCAAAGCCGGAGCATCTGGATTCCGTCAGCACAGCGCTGACGGCCTTGCCGGGCGTTGAGATCCACGGGCGGGACGACGATGCCGGCAAGCTCGTCGTCACAGTTGAAGATGTCCCCGGCGCAGCAACGACCGAGACCCTTACGCAAGTGCAACTGGTGGAACATCTCGTGTGCCTCACGCTCGCCTACGAATACTCCGACCACGAACCGGAAGGCGCAGCCACGACGGCAGCCCCGGCCGCTACCCAACCCGATACATGCGAGGCCGCAGCCCACGCGGGCTGAGGCTTCACAAGAACAAGACGAATACCTTTCCGGAGGCAGCATGTCACTGAACAGACGCGATTTCATTAAGGCCAACGCCGCTGCAGCGGCCGCTGCATCCGCAGGCGTAAGCCTCGCGGCCCCGAAGGCTGCGCCGGCTGCGGCCGAGCCGGTCGACAACACGCTGCGCTGGGACAAGGCGCCCTGCCGTTTCTGCGGCACCGGCTGCTCGGTGCTGGTCGGCGTACAAGGCGGGCGCGTCGTGGCAACGCAAGGCGACCCGGACGCGGAAGTGAACCGCGGGCTCAACTGCATCAAGGGCTACTTCCTGTCGAAGATCATGTACGGCGCCGACCGCCTGACGACGCCGCTGCTGCGCAAGAAGAACGGCGTGTACGACAAGAATGGTGACTTCGTGCCCGTGTCGTGGGACGAAGCCTTCGACATCATGGCAAGCAAGTGGAAGGCTGCCATCAAGGAAAAGGGCCCCACATCGATCGCGATGTTCGGCTCGGGCCAGTGGACGATCTTCGAAGGCTACGCGGCATCGAAGCTGATGAAGGCCGGTTTCCGCTCCAACAACCTCGACCCCAACGCGCGCCATTGCATGGCCAGCGCGGTGACCGGCTTCATGCGCACCTTTGGCATGGACGAGCCGATGGGCTGCTACGACGACATCGAGAACGCCGATGCCTTCGTGCTATGGGGCTCGAACATGGCGGAGATGCACCCAATCCTGTGGACCCGCATCACCGATCGCCGCCTCTCGCACCCGAACTGCCAGGTGCATGTGCTGTCGACCTTCGAGCACCGCAGCTTCGAACTCTCGGACAACGGCATGATCTTCACGCCGCAGACCGATCTGGCGATTCTCAACTACATCTGCAACCACATCATCCAGTCGGGAAAGGTCAACAAGGCCTTCGTGCAGAAGAACGTGAACTTCAAGCGCGGCGAGACCGATATCGGTTACGGCCTGCGCCCCAATCACGCGCTTGAGAAGGACGCCAAGTTCAACGGCTACCCGGGTGCCGACGGCAAGCCGAAGAACAACCCGAACGACGCGACGCCGATCACCTACGACGAGTTCGCGAAGTTCGTCTCGGAATACACGCTGGAAAAGGTCAGCAAGCTCTCGGGCGTGCCGGCCGAGCGGCTCAAGAAGCTCGCCGAGCTGTACGCCGATCCGAAGACGAAGATCGTGTCGTTCTGGACCATGGGCTTCAACCAGCACACACGCGGCACGTGGGTCAACAACATGATCTACAACGTGCATCTGCTGGTCGGCAAGATCTCGGAGCCGGGCAACGGCCCGTTCTCGCTGACCGGCCAGCCCTCGGCCTGCGGTACCGCGCGGGAAGTCGGCACCTTCGCGCATCGCCTGCCGGCGGACATGCTGGTGACCAACCCGGACCACCGTAAGCACGCGGAAGAGATCTGGCAACTGCCGGAAGGCACGATCCCGGACAAGATCGGCCTGCACGCCGTGGCGCAGAGCCGTGCGCTGAAAGACAGCAAGATCAAGTGCTACTGGACCAGCACGACCAACAACATGCAGGCCGGGCCGAACATCAATGGTGAGATCTACCCCGGCTGGCGGAATCCGGAAGCCTTCGTCGTCGTGTCCGACGCCTACCCTACGGTGTCTGCGCTGTCGGCCGACCTGATCCTGCCCGCGGCGATGTGGACCGAGAAGGAAGGCGCCTTCGGTAACGCGGAACGCCGCACCCAGTTCTGGCGCCAGCAGGTGCAGGCGCCGGGTGAAGCACGCTCCGACCTGTGGCAATACGTCGAGTTTTCGAAGCGCTTCAAGGTCGAAGAAGTGTGGCCGGCCGAGCTGATCGCGAAGAAGCCGGAGTACAAGGGCAAGACCTTGTACGACGTGCTGTACGCGAACAAGGTGGTCAACAAGTTCCCGGTCAGCGAGCTGGAGAAGGTCAACGGCCACGCGATCAAGGGTTACACCAACAACGAGGCCAAGGCATTCGGCTTCTACCTGCAGAAGGGTCTGTTCGAGGAGTACGCACAGTTCGGCCGCGGCCACGGTCACGACCTTGCGCCCTTCGACGCGTATCACAAAGCACGCGGCCTGCGCTGGCCGGTGGTGGACGGCAAAGAGACCTTGTGGCGCTACCGCGAGGGTTACGACCCGTATGTGAAGAAGGGTGAGGGCATCAAGTTCTACGGCCAGAAGGACGGCAAGGCGGTGGTCTTCGCGCTGCCGTACCAGGATCCGCCCGAGAAGCCGGACGCCGAGTTCGACATGTGGCTGTGTACCGGCCGCGTGCTGGAGCACTGGCACACCGGCACGATGACGCGCCGCGTCGCCGAACTGCACAAGGCGGTGCCCGAGGCCACGATCTTCATGCACCCGGACGACGCGAAGAAGCGCGGCCTGCAACGCGGCATGCGCTGTAAGGTCATCTCGCGCCGCGGCGATATCGTCGCGTTGCTGGAAACCCGCGGCCGCAACAAGCCGCCGATGGGGCTGATCTTCATTCCGTTCTTCGACGAGGGGCGGCTGGTCAACAAGCTCACGCTGGACGCCACCTGCCCGATCTCCAAGCAGACGGACTTCAAGAAGTGCGCCGTGAAGGTGGTGAAAGCCTGAGCCCAAGTGAACCGATGAAGCGCGTTGCACGCCATTGATCCCGTAAGCGCCCGCCGCACACCAGCGCGGCGGCGCCGCACGGATCTACGCCAGCAAGGCGCCCATCACCCACTCGACCGATCGCCCGCCATCGTGAGCCCAAGCGCACGCACCGCCTTCGACCGCCGCCGCTTCCTGCAGACCGCTGCCGGTGCGGCCGGTGGCGCTTGCGTGCTCGGTCTGGGCCTCGGGCTCTACGCGCGGCAAGCCCGCGCATTGCCCGCCACCGCACTGCGCCCGCCCGGCGCGCTGACGGAGGCTGATTTCCTTGCAAGCTGCGTGCGTTGCGGCCTGTGTGTGCGCGACTGCCCCTTCGACACCCTGAAGCTCGCCACGCCGGGCGACACCGTCGCGAGTGGCACGCCGTATTTCGAGGCGCGCAAGGTGCCGTGCGAGATGTGCGACAACATCCCGTGCGTAAAGGCCTGCCCCACCGGCGCGCTCGACCACGGGCTGAGCGATATCAGCAAGGCGCAGATGGGTCTGGCGGTGCTGATTGACCAGGAGCACTGTCTCAATTTCCTCGGCCTGCGCTGTGACGTGTGCTACCGCGTGTGCCCGGCCATCGACAAGGCGATCACGCTGGAGACGCGGCACAACCCGCGCAGCGACCGCCACGCAATGCTTCTTCCGACCGTGCATTCGGATGCCTGCACCGGCTGCGGCAAGTGCGAAAAATCCTGCGTATTGCCCGAAGCTGCCATCAAGGTGCTGCCGCGCAAGCTGGCGCAGGGCGCACCGGCTGCGCACTACCGCAAAGGCTGGGAAGAACGCGAAAAGGCTGGCCATTCGCTGATCGGCGAACAACTCAAATTGCCCGTGCGCGGTCGTGACGACGCAGTGCCGCAAGGCGCCGGCGCAGAGGCCCCAGCAGCGCAGTCCCTGCCCGCCGGGTGGTCGCCATGAATAAAGTGATCGCCCAACAATCCGTTGTCCGCCGGCTCGGCGCTGAAGCGATCGCCGACAAAGGCTGGTGGCTCGCGCACAAGTGGTTGCTGCTGCGCCGTGGCTCGCAACTCGGCTTGCTCGCGCTGTTTCTGCTCGGGCCGCTGGCGGGCGTCTGGATCGTCAAGGGCAACCTCGCGTCCAGCCTCACGCTGGGCGTGCTGCCACTCACCGATCCGCTGATCCTTGCGCAGTCCGCTGCGGCCGGTCATCTGCCCTATCGCAGCGCGCTGATCGGTGCGGCGATCGTGCTCGCCTTCTACCTCGCCGTTGGTGGCCGCCTGTATTGCAGCTGGGTCTGCCCGGTCAACCTCGTTACCGATGCGGCTGCGGCGCTGCGCCGCCGGCTCGGGCTCAAGGGCGGACGCGTGCCACCCGAGGCGACACGCCGCTGGCTGCTGGCGGTCGTGCTCGTCGTCTCGGCGCTGACCGGCACGATCGCGTGGGAATGGGTCAATCCGGTCACGATGCTGCACCGCGCGCTGGTGTTCGGCGGCGGACTCGCCTGGGGCATCGTCGCAGCGGTGTTTATGTACGACCTGTTGGTCGCGCCGCGCGGCTGGTGCGGCCATCTTTGCCCGGTCGGCGCCTTCTATGCGCTGCTGGGGCGCACGGCCATCGTGCGCGTAAGCGCCAACAAGCGCCACGCCTGTGACGACTGCATGGACTGCTTCACAGTCTGCCCCGAACCTCAAGTGATCCGGCCGGCGCTCAAAGGCGAAGGCCAAACCCATCCACTCATCCTGGCGCCTGCCTGCACCAGCTGCGGCCGCTGCATCGACATCTGCAGCAAGGACGTTTTCGCGATGACGACCCGATTCAACAGGAGCGAATCATGACAATCAGAAAAGTAGCCTCTCTTTGCCTCGCGCTGGCCGCCACGCTCGCCTTCGCCCTGCCGATCCAGGCCGCCGATACACCGGTCGCCGTAAAGAGCCTGCGCGGCACCGACGTGATCGGCCCGTCGCTCGAACCCGATGTGCCCAAGGTGCCGAACGATCGCGGCGCACTGCCGCGCGACTTCGTGCAGCAACCGCCGCTGATCCCGCACGATATCCGCGGCTACCAGATCACGAAGAACTTCAACAAGTGCCTCGACTGTCACGCATGGAATCGCGCCCAGGAAACCGGCGCGACGAAGATCTCCGTCACCCACTTCCGCGATCGCGATGGCCACGAGCTCGCCGGCGTATCGACGCGGCGCTATTTCTGCGTGCAGTGCCATGTGGCGCAGACCGACGCGAAGCCGCTGGTGGCCAATACCTTCCAGAAGTCGACCGGTCTGCAGTAAGCCCACCCACACCACAGGAGGACGCATGAGCGAACAACAACAAAGCGTGCCGCGTCGCGTCTGGACCCGCATGCGCGCTGCCGGGCTGGGCCTCGTCGCGATGGTTTTCGTAGCCGGCATCGTGTTCTGGGGCGGTTTCAACACCGCAATGGAATGGACCAACCGCGAGCAGTTCTGCATTTCGTGCCACGAGATGCAGGAGAACGTCTTTCAGGAATACCGCAACACGATCCACTACCAGAACCGCACCGGTGTTCGCGCCACCTGCCCCGACTGCCATGTGCCGAAGGAATGGGTGCCTAAGATCATCCGCAAGATCCAGGCCTCCAACGAAGTGCTGCACAAGATCCTCGGCTCGATCGACACGCCGGAAAAGTTCAACGCCAAGCGGCTGACGCTCGCCCAGCACGAGTGGGCGCGGATGAAGAAGAACGACTCGCAGGAATGCCGCAACTGCCACAACTTCGCCTACATGGACTACGCCGAACAAGGCCGCCGCTCCTCGCGCATGCACCAGGATGCCTTCACCAAGGGCATGACCTGCATCGACTGCCACAAAGGCATCGCGCACACGCTGCCTCCGGTTGAACAGGCAATCGGCGCCGACAAGAACGGCGCACCGCCCGAGGTGTTCCACCCGCCGGTAGCTGGCAAGGCGCAGGCCGAATCGAGCGCAGTACAGAGCCAGCCCTGAACGAAGCTGCGATCTGATCACGGGGGCCGCCTTGCGCGGCCCTTTTTCATTCATCGCTGCAACACGGACGCCGCCAACACCACAGCCCGCATCGGCACACCGCCGTCCGACAAATCTCGCGATCCGTGGGCTATCCGTGGGTCATCCCGGTCCATCTTGGAATCAGGCACCCGGCCATCCTGGCCGCGGCGCCTGAATGCCGACCGGGAGATCATCATGAAAACGCACTCTGAAATCGCGCCCAGCGCGCCCATCGTTCCATCTCTGCTGTACGCCGCCGCACTGCTACTCGTGGCGGCGCTGCTGCCCACTGCCGGCAATGCAGCATCCGTTTGCGAAGGCTACCGCCCCGGCGCAGCGGCCAGCACCGCCCAGCCCGGCACCATCGACGCCTGGCTGGCGGCCGCGGACACCGCACAGCTTCGCAGCTACGTGCGCAAACTCGTCGGTTCGAAGGACGAGGCCGCCCAGCGCGAATATGCCGAACTGGTTGCCGTGACCGAAACCTTCCGGCCGGGCTACGCCGCCAGCGCCGCCGAACAGGCGCACTACGTTGCCGTCGCGGCGCCGGCGCCCACTTCGATCCAGTTCGCCAGCACGGATCCGGCAATCCTGATCGAAACCGCCCCAACCGCCGCCGGCCCCGCCTACGCCACACCGGGCATCGTCACCACCTCGGATGAAGCGCAGGCTTACAACGGCGAGCGCGCGACCCGCTGGAGCCTGTACCAGCGGATGCAAAGGGCGACGTGTGCAATGTAACTCGCAATACCTGTGCCCAAAAGTTGTGCGGGGTGGTCGATCCCACCCCGCGCTTATACGAGCAACATCTCATATTCCGGCCAAACCTTGAATCCCTGCCAGTAACAGAACCCTTTTGGTTGAACATCAACGAACCAGAGGCGCCGTTCGTCGTCAATGAACCAATTGAATGCGTGCTCGTACACTTCTTTGAGCCTATCCTCTTTTGCCCACACCCAACCGAAACAATACGAAGGCCGTCTCAGTCCATCCTTATAAGCTGCTCGAACGAACACGGACTTGGCGACAAAAGCCACATCATCACAGTCCACCGGTCGCAAGAGGGCACCAATCGGCCCCGGCGGATACACAATTGAGAAATCCACCCATGTCGAAACGAATGTTGCCGCAACTTTCAGAATTCTTAGATACTCATGAAGAGGGGGGGCGAAATAGATCGGATCCAAGGTCTTTAGCCTTTTCCCCCGGGTCACTTGATCACCACTTAAATCGCCTATAATCCGCCCCACCTCCCTTGCCTCAAGAAAAATGCCCGGCGACGCCACTGAGGAGCCTTGACTTGGCCCTGGCGGGAATGATTTGTGGCTTACGTTCGGATAGTCGACGAACTGGGCGCCACTCGGAACAATGAAACCGTCGCGGACATCCCAAGATTGCCCCATTGCTCACTCCGCCAAGTTGGAATCAAGGATCGAACCACAAATGACAATAGCTGGCCGCCACAAAATAGAACTCACGTCTTGATGATCGGCGGCCCTCCTGGACCTTCGTCGCCATCTTCCAACTCTCCCCGTAGTCCATCAACGTAGTTCTTTGCCTCCGTGAACCACACAGCCTCATCTTGCGAGAACAAGATCTGCCTGGATGTGTTCATGCCCTCCAATACGTTAAGCGCGAGTATCAGGCCTTTTACAGCATCGGCACTCTGCGGAGGATGAAAGTCCATTTAACTATCTCCTTCGTTAATTACACAGAAACTCCAATTCCGCCAATGATTTTTGCATACACCATTAGCGTTGCGGGTGACGGTCCGCAGTCATAATTCACTCTCAGCATTTGGCAACATCGCCGATATGCAGCCAACGAACTCGACACGAAACCATTTTCTGAATAGCAGACCATAAGGGCCCTGTAAAGATCTTCGTTGAGCGGGTCACGAACAAGCGCGTGTTCGATCATGGCGACAGCGCTCGAACACGAACCGGCCTTCGCCATTCGAGGCGCGAGTTGCTCAATAACGCGAACCCACGCAGTCCTGATGCTCTCACGCATGCTTGAAACATCGTTCAAATGGGTCTCCCCGGGCAGGATGAGTTGTTCACCCAACCGGACGATTTCGTCTTCGTCGTCCACGCATGTCGTCGAAACGCCACGCACCAGTTCAGCCCGCATTTCAACAAGCCGGCTCAATACCCAGCGGGCGTCAACGAATACCAACTCTCGGTTGAGCGAAACTTTTCCGTCCTCGACTATCACTGCTGAGGGCTCTCCGAACAGTTCGCGGAGGCGGCGGACCGCAGACTCCAGACTCTTCCGCCACCCTTCCTCCCCGCTCCACAGTGCTAAACCCAAAACGTTCGATTCGACGTGTTCTTCACGACGCACGGCAAGTACTTTGAGCAGATCAAGCACGCGTTTTTGCTGTTTTCCGGAATGTCTAATGGTGTCGTCCCTCACGCGTATCTCCAGCCCACCCATCAGACGAATACGAATGGGCCACGGCCAGTTGGGGCCTGCACTATCAGTCGGTTTCACGCCATACTCGTAAATCACAGACTTGACGAAGTCTGGCTCTATCCCGGCGGCAAGCGCATCGGCACAGAGCCTAGACCGTAAATACGGGAGGCCGTCAAAGAAATTTCTCGTGTTCGAGGTTCGACACGCATTTAGTGCAGCGGCGAGCGCCGCACGCCGCACGTCTGACGGCATTGAGGTATCAAGCGCATCCGCAAAGCACCGATAGGCGTTCCAAGAACCGAATGCGCTTCCGTCCAAACCACGCTGACACTCATCTGCTAACGATCGGGCACGGTCGAATTCTGAAGCCGCCACATGGGCGTAGTACGACTCGATCCGGAAAAAGAAAATTCGCGTATCCGACACGCCAAGGTCCCGCGCACTTTGCGTCGCGGCTTCGGACGCAACTGCTGCATCCCCCCACTGCCTCAAACGCAATTTGCACTGCGCTTCAAGCTTCAGGACCCAAGCCGTCATGCGACTTGGTCGCGCCATTGCCAACTGCCTCACCTCAGCAAGAACTTCTGCCGCCTCTCTGACACAGTCCTTCTCCAGCGCCTCCTTCGCCTTTAGGTAGGAGCAAGTCAAGCGCGCTTCAGCGCCAGGTCGCGTCGCGGCCAGTATCTGCATCTCAGCGAATGCGGACTCGAACAGATGGCGTTCGCCGCAATCACGCCAAACAAAAGCTTCCATAGTTAGGAATTCAAACCTGAGGGCAAGCGGTGCTGTGCAATACGCTGCCGTTGCTTTAATTGCGGCGACGCGGCCAATTAAATTCGCGTTCTCGGTGCAGTATCCCAACCGATACAAGAGCCAACCAGTTGCGAGCGAAACAAATGCAATCGGCGGAGCTTCCGTTCCCAGACGAGAGAAATCCCGCTCAAACTGTGTCGCAATCGACTCAGGCGGCCACGGAAGATCGGCTGCGTATTCCTGATTCAGGGAGAGGAGCAACGCGGCACCTACCCAGACACCATCGTTATGAGACAGATCCACGCTCGGCGCATTCACGCTTCGAACCAACACGCCGAACCATTGGCTCCATTTGTGCAGCGGAGCCATACCAAGCTGGAAGCCAATTACGGCGGCCGCACCACACAAAGCGCACGCAAGCATGTCGTTGGCGCGTTCGAAACTGTCGAATGCCTGTTGCAACCAACGCTGCGAGAGCTCGTCATTAACTGTTGCAGCGGCAAACCCAGCGCGCAGCAACAGCCACGGCCTCTCCGCCAACACCTCGGGCGGCAGTCGATCGGTGAAATCCACCAACTGCTCGAAGTCGTCCCGCCCAAGCATCTGCTCCGCAACTTCGTTCAGGATGTCGGCATGAGCTTCGACCGATTCGTACTCGGCGGAATAGTGCAGCGCATCCGACAGGGCATTGAGTTCGCACAGAGCCAATACGACGCGATGGATTTCGTCTGCAGACCGGGATGCGCCTGGAGTCAGCGCCGCACGCATCAATGCATGAAGGACGTATACAGGCTCCTGGTCTGGTAGGCGCTGCGCGAAGTACTGGCGCTCCGCCTGCGCGATTACGGTACGCCATACCGCTTCCGGCAATCCGAGCTTGTAGACGAGCTGAGCGCTGATCCACGGCAAGTGAGCGACAGCTTGTAAGTGCTCGCGCTGATCCGGAGGAATCGTCTCCAGTACCGCAGCGACGAAGACGTCGCCAACCGTTGCCTCAAGGTTGGCGTCGCGCCCCAATTCGAGCAAGGCTGCGGCCACCCGAACGCCGGCAGCCCAGCCATTGGTGACACGCACAATCCTGGCACAGCGTCCTGCCTCAGTCCCGAGCCACGCAAGCAGGCCACGGACTTCGGCCTCATCGAAGGCCAGCAATCGCGGGTCGAGAATAGCGAAATTGCTTCGTGTCAACACGGCCAGCCAGCTTGCGTCGGGCGGCTCGCGGGAGATCAACACGATCCGCAACTGAGTCAATAAACCGCTGACCAGGCTCACCAGCATGGCTGACGATGCGTTCGGTTCGAGTGCGACATCATCAAGGACGAGCACGACGTTCCGGCCAGACAGCGGCCGCCAGGCATTTGCCCAAGAAACGGCGAACTCCGCTTCGGCACCGATCCACTCAGCCCCAAACGTGGGCAACACGATGTTGGCATCCGGCGCCAGACGAGCCAGACGCTGCGCCAGACCGCCGCACAGCAGAGACGGTGCGAGGTCAGTCTCCGACATGCGATACCAGGCAACGGACTCCGCACGCGGCGCCAGTGTCTGAGCCACCGCAGAGCTTTTTCCCGCCCCCGGCGGGCCGTACACCCAGACCGCATCACGATCGAGAAGCCCTTCGAGCTGCTGCTGCACACGCGGCCGACCTACGAGGCCCGCGACAGGCGGCACACTCAGTTCTTTTGCCGTGATGCTCGGAGCGGTCATCTCTTCCCCTGTTTGCAAGCACCAACAACTGAACCTGCGCGGCACGCCTCTGACGGCGAGAGCCCATCTGTTTGCGGATATCAAGACACTCGCGCCCACCGAAGGACTCGGGCAAGAACACCCGTGATCCATTCTTCGGCACGATCAAATTAGGTTTAGGCGACAAACGCCGCGTGTGCCAACCCGGCGACATGCCGATTCCGTGGGTCATCTGTGGGTTCCCTCCTCCCAGACTGAATCACAGGCCAACGAACACGCCGCACCCGCTGCAGGGTCTGGCGCTGCCTGTGATTGCATCCACCGGGAGAATCACCATGAAGACCTACTGCAAATCGTTTGCGGCGGCGAGTGCCGTCGGTGTGCTGCTTGCTGCCTGTGGCGGCGGTAGCGACAGCCCTTCCACCGATCAATCCGGACCGGTGACGCCACCGCCCACCTCGACGTGCTCCTTCTGCGCGGCCGATACCGTGGCCGGTGTCGCGGCCGGTGGCGAAGCGCTGGCGCAGGGCAGCGTGATCCTGCACGACGCGACGGGCGCCGAACGCCGGGCCGCCGTCGCGGCGGATGGGCGCTTCACGATCAATGTTGCGGGGCTGACTGCGCCATTCATGCTGCAGGCGACGGGTCTGCTGGGCGGCGTGCCAGTTCAGCTGCATGGCCTGGCGCTGACCGAGGATGTGGGCAAGAACACGGTGAACCTCACGCCGCTGACCGAGGTGCTGAGCGCCAATGCCTTGTGCGCAGACCCGGCAGCAGCCTTCGGCGACTTCGCCAGCCATGCAGGCAGCGTGACCAGCGCCGCCCTGAAGAGCGCTGACGATGCGCTGCGCGGCAGCCTGGCGCAGGTCGCCGCTGTTTTCGGCGTCGGCGCCAAGAGCCTGCGAGCCGACGAGTTCGCAGTCGGTGACAAGGGGCTCGATGCGATGCTCGATGCGCTGCGCGTGTCGATGGAGTTCTCCGACGCGGGCACGCCGCAGCACGTCGTCACGGCGCTGGGCACCGGCAATGCGATCACCGTGGAGCGGTGCGGTGCTGCACCGGGCCCGCTCGCGTATGACGGCAAGGCAGCGCAGGATCTGGCCGCCAGCCGTGCAGCCCTGGCCGAGATCGACGGCGCGCTGCAACAGTTTGCCGCAGCGTTCGCTACTGCCTTGCCGACAGCTGAAACATTGCGGCCGATGTTCGTCGCCACCAACTTCCGCCACAACGGCCAGACGCTGGACGAGTGGTTCAACAGGGTGCTACTCGACGCCGCAGACCCCGACCCCGATACGCCGACCCGCGTCGGCATGCAGATCGGCGCGGCGCGCATCGCGGATGTACTGGGCCCGGACGATCTGCTGGTGACAGCCGAGATGCGCTTCACCAGCCCGCATCCGCCGACCACCTTCCGCCAGCGCCTGCGCAAGGTCGACGGGCATTGGCTGATGATGGGCAACCGGCGCTTCGCGCAGTCGAGCGTCACGCTGCGCGCAAGACTGACCTCGACAGCACTGACGGAGGCGGTCGTAGCGGCGCTGCCCGATGTGACGAGTTTCGTGCCGGAGTGGGATCCAGCCCACACTTACTACGAACAAGCGGTGACCGGCCGGGCTGAGAAGCGCTGGCTGGGCGCCGTCGGGGTAGACTTCTTCGGGTTGGTCGGCTGGATGGGGCAGGAATTCGACGACCCGGCCACCCCCGACAACGAGCGCGAAATCGGCCGTGATTACACCGCCTTCATCGGCACGCCCAGCAACCGCGTAATCCGTTACTTGCAGTTCTACGTTGGCGAACGCGGCAGTCTGCACGATGCGGTGCGTACCGTCGTAACCGGCCCGGGGCTGCCTGCTGCCGGCCTTACGCTGATCCGCCACACAGCCGATGTGCCGCGGGGCTTCTGGGTCCTGCAGGGCGATCAGTGGGACTGGAACACCTTTTCCACCGACCGCTGCGCGCAAGTCGCGCGCCCCGCCAAGGCGATACCCGAGGACGCACGCCCGGTAATCCCCGACTGCGCGCTCGACTGGAGCAAAGTGCATCGCGGCAGCCTCTACACCTTCGAGTATTTCGATGCTGCAGGGGCCTCACTCGGCACTGACAGTCGCCAACTTCAGATCGACCCGTCGCTCGCCGTACTCCAGGCCAATCGCGAGGCACTCTTCCCGCGCGTGCAGACGAACGCTGCGAGCGAGTTCTCGATCAAGAACATTCGCGACGACCGCAGCACATCGCTGTTCCACAACGGCGCGACGCTGCCGCTGTCATGGATAGCGCCAAGCGACCCGCTGATCAAGGTGGCGCGGATCTCGATGAACCGGGAGATCAAACACCCATCGGGCGAGCTGAAAACGCAAAGTGAGTACATCCCCTTGTACGGCCTGGCGGCAACGCAGCACAGCTTCATGCTCGGCACCTCGCCCGCGGGCTACCTGAGCAACTGGGCCTACACCACGCTCGAAGCCCAGGACGCCTTCGGCAACGTGTTCGACCACGAACTCAGCCCGTACAACCCGCGCTGAAGCAATCGCCGCTGGCAGCCTCAAGCTGTCAGCGGCCCTGCAATGAACGTCCCGAGGAGGCCGCCATGCAACAGTTTCCCTTCAAGCGGCGCGGCCCCCGCGCCGACGTGCCCTGCTGGGTGTTGAAGCCAGGCAAGGCTGACAGTGCGTTGAACGGTGCGCTGGTCGTCGCGTTCGGTGGCGCCCTGCTCGCCTTTGTCGCCGAACTCCTACCAGACCCGGCCGACCCCGCGCAACTCGCCAACCAAACGATCGCGTCCGCCCCCAGTGCGGCCGGGCTGCCCGCAACACAGTCAGCCCCCGTACTGGCGGCTGCGCAATCGGACGCCACGCATTTGCACTAGTACCGGGGTTTCCCGGCCCGCGGCGCACACGCCCGCCCGTTGTCCCGCGCCGCGGGAATGCAGCAGGACGACGGGCACTTCGAGCGGCTTTTCATGCCGCCGCAACAAAGGAGCAAATCATGTTCAAGAGAACCCTGGTTGTCGCTAGCGGACTACTGGCAGCGAGCACGTCCAGCGCGCTCCGCGCTGATGACTTCGTCCCAGCCGCGACACAAGACACGGCGGCGATCGCTCTGGTGGCGAGTGCAGACGTTGCTGCGTCACTGCGCGCGGAGTCAGATCAAACGAGCGCTGCCAACCCCGGCGTGTCCGCGAGACGCCTCAACGCCGCCGCAGCGCAAGGACCCGATGCGCTGCGGCGCTTCATCTACATGACCCAAGCGATCTACGCCCACGACATGCAGCGCCATCTCGCATCGGACGATGCGCCGTGACGTCCCCTGGTCGGGCATCGAGACGATCCTTGCCCGACCACATCCCGCACGCTCGCGCCCACGGGCCAGCGAACGCACCCGCGACGGGCCGCTCGGGCACTCCAACGCTACGAGCATGCCGTGTGCAAATCATCTCGACGCATTGAGACACCTTACAGGTGGCCAACATCAGGCAGACTAGGCAGTCGTCCACGTCCGCACCTGATCGTCCCTGCTCATGGCCAACGTCTCCCCAGCAAAGAACCAAACCCCCGCCAATGCGATGAAGGATGAGCGGCTCACGCTCAAACGCGTGCTGAGCATGCTCAAAGCAGACGGCCACGTCGGCGCAGAGGATGCGGAGCTGCTGCTGGCGGAGCGCGGGGGGCGGCATACGCCACAGCATCCGCTGGTGGTGGTGGCGGAGATGAACTGGAAGTCGCGCTTGCCGCCGCACAAGCTGCTCGATCTGGAATCGCTGACCGAGTGGCTCGCCGGGGCGCTGGGCATCGCCTACATGCACATCGATCCGCTCAAGATCGACTTCTCGGCGATCACCAGCGTGATGTCGAATGCCTACGCGACGCGGCGGCGGGTGCTGCCGGTGGCGGTGACGGCGCGCGAAGTGGTGATCGCGACGGCAGAGCCGTTCCAGCGCGAGTGGGAGAAGGAGCTGCAGCCGATCCTGCGCAAGGAGATCCGCTGTGTGCTCGCCAACCCGCTGGATATCGAGCGCTATCAGGTGGAGTTCTACAACCTCGCACGCTCGGTCAAGAACGCCACCACGACGGGCGGCGCGGCGGGCATCGCGAACCTTGAGCAGTTGGTCGAGCTCGGCCGCACGAACCGCCAGTTCGATGCGAACGAGCAGCACATCGTGCACATCGTCGACTGGCTTTGGCAGTACGCCTTCGAGCAGCGCGCATCGGACATCCATATCGAGCCGCGGCGCGAGGTGGGTCTCGTCCGCTTTCGCATCGACGGCGTGCTGCATCAGGTCTACCAGCTTCCGATGTCGGTGCTCAGCGCGATGACGAGTCGCATCAAGCTGCTCGGCCGCATGGACGTGATCGAGAAACGCAGGCCGCAGGATGGCCGTGTGAAAACGCGAACGCCGCAGGGCAGCGAGATCGAGTTGCGCCTCTCGACACTGCCGACGGCGTTCGGCGAGAAACTCGTGATGCGGATCTTCGACCCCGAAGTGCTGGTGCGCAACTTCTCGGAACTGGGTTTCGGCGACGAAGACCAGGCGCGCTGGAATGCGATGGTGCGCCAGCCCAACGGCATCATCCTGGTCACCGGCCCAACCGGCTCGGGCAAGACCACCACGCTGTATTCGACGCTGAAACACCTCGCCACGCCGGAGGTGAACGTCTGCACGATCGAAGACCCGATCGAGATGGTCGAGCCCGCGTTCAACCAGATGCAGGTGCAGCCGTCGATTGACCTGGGCTTTGCCGACGGCGTACGCGCTTTGCTGCGGCAGGACCCGGACATCATCATGATCGGTGAGATCCGCGACCTGGAGACCGCCGAGATGGCGATCCAGGCCGCGCTGACCGGCCACCTTGTGCTCTCGACACTGCACACCAACGATGCGCCCGCTGCGATCACCCGCATGCTCGACCTGGGCGTACCACCCTACCTGCTGAGCGCGACCCTCCTCGGTGTGATGGCGCAACGACTCGCCCGCACGCTGTGCCCGCACTGCAAGCAGCCGGCGCCGCCTCAGGAAGACGAGGGCGCGTTGTGGGATGCGCTCGTCGCGCCCTTCCGCGCCAACCGGCCAGCGCAGATCTACCGCCCTGTCGGCTGCCTCGAGTGCCGCATGACGGGCTATTCGGGCCGCATCGGCTTGTACGAGATCCTGCTGATGAACCCGTCGCTGCGCGCGCTGATCACACGCGAGGCCGACATCGCCGCGCTGCGCACGCAGGCCTACCGCGACGGCATGAAACCGCTGCGCGTTTCGGGTGCGGCCAAAGTGGCCAGCGGCACGACAACGCTGGACGAAGTGCTCAAGGTGGTGCCGCCGGCATCCGACGGCTGAGAATTCGCATCACGTAACGTATCGCCGAGCGGCTGCGATACACACCGTGACAATGCGGCCGCTGCGCCCCGCTGGGCGACCTACATTGAGGTCAGGGCGCAGGGCTTCCCTCCCATGCGCCTCTCTCGCCAGGAACCTTCTTCCGGCGCGAAACAGCCTGCTGAGCTGGAGGCCCGCCATGACACACCCCACCCTGTTTCGCCAACGACAAGCCCGGCGCGCTGACCTGCCAAGCTGGCTGTTGAAGCCCGGAAAGCTCGCCAGTGCCCTGACCATGTTGATCATTGCCGCATTCGGTCTGGGCCAGGTGGCCGTACTCAGCGCGCTCTGAGCATGCGGAGGCGTCGCCGTGATCAGGCCGCCGATATGCCTGCGTCCGCCGCCGGCAGCAATGCCGCAGCCGATTCAAAATCGTATGCCTGCAGGCGATCGATCAGGGTGTCGTAGCGCGGCCCGAGCGCCGGCCGCAACAGATCCGCCTGACGACGGCACAGGGCCAAGGCCTGTGCATCACTTTCGAGCAGTAGCTGTCGCAACTCGGCGAGGACTAGCGCAGCAGCGTCGGACATCGCTGGCGCCGCTTTCGGGGCACCAAGCACCGCGTCCACCAGCGCAGCGAGGTGACGTTCGAACTCGGGCAAGACCCGCTCGGTGCCTAGAACGCCATCCTCGGCACCGGGCGTCACCGCATGTTCCAGCGCACCGGCGCTTTCGGCCAGCGCGCGCGCGCCAAGGGTGGCCGCCAAGCCTTTGAGGGTGTGTGCCACGCGCATCGCGTCCTCAGTCTCTCCGCGCGCAAGCAGGTCGGTGAGCAGGTGGACATCGTCACGATGCGCGAGCACGAATCGCCCCATCAGATCCGCGTAGCGCTCGGCGCGTCCCCGCATCGCGGCAACGCCCTGCGACACATCTACACCCTGCACAGCACCGAGCCGCGCGAGCAGTGCGGCCGCCGTGTCGCTGAGCGCGCCCTCTGGCGCAGGTGCGGTCGGGCGCGGCGCCTGAGCCGCGGGTAGCCAGCGCCGCAGGGTGGCGATCAATGCCTCCGGGTCGACCGGCTTGGCGATGAAGTCGTTCATGCCGGCCTGCAGGCACGCGTTGCGATCTTCGTCGAAGGCGTTCGCCGTCATCGCAATGATCGGCAGGGACTGCTTGTCTGGCAGCGCGCGGATTGCGGCCGTCGCTTCAAGGCCGTCCATCTCCGGCATCTGCACGTCCATCAGGATCAGATCGAACGCGTGGGCACGCACTTGCTCCAGCGCGATGCGGCCGTTCTCGGCGGTCTCCACCTGCACGCCGGTCTCGCTCAACATGTCGAGCGCCACTTCGCGATTCAGCGCGCTGTCTTCCACCAGCAACACGCGGCCGCGCAGCATCTGTTCAGGCTGGGCGCCACGCTCGTTTGCCGCGCCGTCGCTCGCCACATGGCCCACACGCTGCAGCCGCACGGTGAACCAGAAGGTGCTGCCGTGGCCCGGTTCGCTCTCGACACCTGACTCACCGCCCATCAGCGCCGCCAACCGGCGCGTGATCGCCAGGCCCAGACCGGTGCCACCGTGGCGCCGCGTGGTCGAGGCGTCGGCCTGTTCAAAAGCGGTGAAGAGCCGATGCTGTGTCGCGGCGTCAATGCCGATGCCGGTGTCGCTCACTTCAAAGCGCGCCAGCACCCAATCGCCGTCGGTGTCGAGCAGCCGCGCCCGCAGCACGACGCCGCCATGCTCGGTGAACTTGATCGCGTTACCGGCGTAGTTGAGCAGCGCTTGCCGCAAGCGCATGGCGTCGCCACGTAGCGCGGTGGGCATCGAGTGCAGTTCGGTCTCGAGCGTCAGCCCCTTGGCCGCTGCGGCTTCGGACACCATCGCACGGACCTGGTCGAGCAATTCGCCGGTGGAGAAGTCCTGCTCCTCCAGCACCATGCGCCCGGCCTCGATCTTCGACAGATCGAGGATGTCGTTGATGATCGCCAGCAAGTGCTTTGCCGCCCCGTGCACCTTGTCGAGCCGATCTGCGAGGCGCGGCGTGCTGGCTTCGTTGCGCATCAGGTACGTCAGCCCGAGGATCGCGTTCATCGGGGTGCGGATCTCGTGGCTCATGTTGGCGAGGAAGGCGCTCTTTGCCAGGCTGGCCGCCTCCGCCGCCGCACGGGCCTGCTCCAGCTCTGCTGTGCGCGTGGCGACGAGCACCTCCAGGTGGTGGCGATACGCATCAAGCTCTTCACCCATGCGTTTCTTCTGCGTGATGTCTTCCTGCACGCTGACGTAGTGGGAGATTCGGCCGTCCGCGCCGCGCAGCGGTGTGATGACGGCGAACTGCACCAGTTCGCTGCCGTCCTTGCGCCGGTTCACCAGCTCGCCCTTCCAGCTCAAACCACGTGAAAGAGCAGCCTTGATCGCCTCGTGCACCGCTGGCGCGGTGCGGCCCGAATGCAGAAGGCGCGGCGTTCTGCCCAGCACCTCCTCGCGCGCATAGCCCGTCGTTTGAACGAAGGCGTCGTTGACGTACTCGATGCGCTGGGCGAGATCAGTGATCAGGATGGATTCCGGGCTCTGTTCCACCGCCAGGGCCAGCTGGCGCAACTGATCCTGCACCGCCTCGCGCGCACTGACGTCCTGCAAGGTGCCGACCGATCGCATCGGCTGCCCGGCTGCCGTGTAGCGTGTTTCGCAGCGTGCGTGCACATGCTTGATGCGGCCGTCCGCCATGCAGATACGGTGCATCTGGTCGTAGGGCTTGTGGTCAGCAAGCGCGTCTGAATAGGCGTTTTCGATGCGCGCGCGATCGTCCGGATGCACGCGGTCAATGAAGTCGCTATAGCCAACACGGCGCCCTCGTTCGATCTCGAAAATCCGATACGTCTCGTCGGACCACCACAGGTCGCCGCTGATCAGATCGAGCTCCCATCCACCGATGTGCGCCACGCGCTGCGCTTCGGAGAGCCTCGCCTCGCTCTCGCGCAGTGCCTCGGCGGCATGCACACGGTCGGTGATGTCCTCGCTGAAGATCATGATGCCGCCGATCGCACCGTCCGGGTCCCGCCACGGTCGCACCACCCACTTGAGCCAGTGCACCGAGCCATCGGCATGTTCGTAGCGGTCTTCATCCGCCTGAACAACCTCACCGGCCAGCGCACGCCGGTGAATCGCGCGCCAATGCTCCGGCATATCGGGAAACAAGTCGTAGTGCGAGCGGCCGGTAAGACCGACTTCGTTCAGTTGGTAGTCGTTCAGCCAGCGACGGCTCGCCGCGAGGTAACACATCTGACGATCGAACATCGCGAGCGCGGCTGGCGCATGCTCGACGAAGAGTTGCAAGCGGGCTTCGCTCTCACGCAAGGCCGCCTCGGTGTGCTTGCGTTCGGTCACATCCAGGTTGATGCCCGCCAGTCGCACCGCCCTGCCCTCAGCGTCGAACTGTGCACTCCCCTTGGTATGCATCCAGCGCTCGCTGCCGTCCGAGCGGCGGATGCGGAACTCCGCCTCATACGGCACCCCCTGCTGCAGATGCGCCGCGCGCCGCGCGTCGACCATCGCGAGATCATCGGGGTGCACCAGGGCTCGCCATTCAGCCTCGGTGTGCTGGCCATCCCCTGCGACCCCGTACAAGCGCTCGAACTCGGGCGACCAGTACATGCGGTCACTCGCAAGATCCCATTCCCAAAGGCCAACATGAGCCCCCTCCTGCGCCAGCAGCAAGCGTTGCTCGCTGGCACGCAGCGCATCAGCCGCCGCTTCGACGCGCGCGCGTGCGGCGAGCGCGTCTTCCATCAGGTTGAGCGCAGCGATCCTGGCGTCCTGCTGCTCGGCGACAGCGGCGCTCTGCATGTCGCGCATCGCCTGCGCGACACGCTCGCGCTCCGTGATGTCATCGAAGGCAGCGAGTACGCCCTCATCCAGCGCCACGGCGTGAATCCTCACAAGACGCTCCGAGCCGTCAGCGCAGGTGACGCGGTACTCGTCATCGCTCGGATCGCGCTCTCCGGCCATCACCGCCCCCCAGCGCGCGATGGCGTCTGCCCGATAGGTCGGGTCCGGATAGGCTCGCCGGTACCAGTCCTCGATCGTTGGCAATTCGTCGCGGGTATAGCCGAACGCACGCACGAACTCGGCGTTAATCGCGCGCATCTGGCCATCGGCGTCGGCAAAGCCCAGCGGCAGGGGCGCCTTGTCAAACAAGTGGCGGAAGCGCGCTTCGCTTGCACTCAACGCGGATTCGGTGAGCTTGCGATCGGTGATGTCTTGAACCGTGCCCTGCAAAGCGACGATTCTCCCCGCCTCGTCACGCAGCGGCTCCCCCCGCGTAGTCACCCAACCATGGCGCCCGTCGGCGCGCACAATCTCGACATCGAGTTCCCACGCTTCGCCCTCGACACTCCCGCGTGAGATGGCGGCAGACACCCGTTCCCAACTGTCTGGCGTGAAGAGCGCAGCAAGCTCCCGCATCGTCGCGGGGGGAGCCCCTGCCGGACGGCCGAAAATGCGATTCATCTGATCGCACCATTCCGAGCTATCGTCCTCCAGATTGCGCCGCCAGCTGCCAATGCCCGCAACCCGTTTGGCGTCCTTGAGAGCCTGCTCGCTGCGCTGCAGGGCCATAGCTGCGAGCTTGATCGCGTTGATATCCTCCACCACCGATACGAAATAGTCCGGCTTGCCATCACGCCATATCAGCGACACGCTCAGACGAACCCACACCGCGCGCCCATCCTTGCGCAGATAGCGTTTTTCGATGGTGTAGTCGTCGATCTCGCGCGCCAGCATCTGCTGCATCGCGACCAGATCCGGAGCGAGATCGTCCGGATGTGTAAGCATCTGGAAGGTCAAGGCAAGCAATTCGCTTTCCTCGTAACCCACGATGTCGCACAGCTTGCGATTCACCCGCAACCAGCGGCCATCTGGCGCGACCAGTGCAACCCCAACGGCGGCCTGTCGAAAACTTGCCTCGAAACGCGTATCGGCATACTCACGCGAACGCAGGATGCGGGCGTTCATCACACCAACCATCGCCGCCACGGCCAAGAAGAGCAAGGCGGGCAATAGCGTTGTCGTCCATCCGGCGCCGGGCGGTACGAAAACGGCCCAAACCATAAGGACGCTGAGCCCGCTCGCGAGCAGCCCACCGGCCATACCCGCCACGCACACGCTGACGCACACCGCAGGAAAGAACAGGAACCAGCTGTGCGGCGCGAGCCAGGGCCACAGCACCCATTGGACTGCCAGCGCGGCAACGGGTGGAACAGCGGCCAGCAACAGGCGGCGTTTGGGGGCAGGGATCATTCGCCAAACTCCTGCCGAACGATGTCCGCGAAGCCCACCGAATAGGGGGGCTCCTCGCCAAGCCGGGCCGAGAGCGCGTTGATGCGCCGCTTGAGCTCAACCATGTCGAGCTCGCGGCCGATCATCGCGCGGTTGAAGCGCTCGAGCTCCTCGTTGCGTGCACGCAAGACTTCCGCTTGTTGCTGCAGGGCTTCCTCACCGCGTTTGCGCTCGGTGATGTCGGACATCGTGCCAACAATCCGCAGCGGTCTGCCGATGGCGTCGCGGAGAACGACCTTGCTCTTGGCATGCATCCAGCGAACGGCACCGTCCTTGGTTGTCATCCGGTACTCCACCTCGCTGCTAGACGTATCGCCACGCAGATCGGATGCCACGACGGCCTGTACGCGAGCCCAATCGTCCGGATGCACGAGCCGCTGGAAGAACGCGAGGTCGGCGGTCACCTCGTCAGGCCTATAACCAATCATGTCGTAGTAGCGGGGCGAGAGGTCCGCAAAACCGGTCGCAAGATCCCAGTCCCACACCCCGTCGCGCGTGGCATCGAGCACCAGGCGAAGCCGCTCGGCCGCGGTGCGTGCAGCCTCTTCAGCGGTTTTGCGCGCCGAGATGTCGCGCGCGATGCCACACACCCCGACCACCGCGCCAGTGGCGTCGCGCAACGGACTCTTCACGGTCAGGAAGGTCCGCATCTCGCCACCAACCGGCAGCGTCTCTTCGAAGGATTCGCTTTCCCCAAGCTCCATCACACGCCGATTGCCGGCGATCTGACGCTCCGCGATTTCCGGAGGGAAGAGCGCATACTCGTCGCGCTCGATCACCTGATCGGCCGTCTTGCCGAACGTATTGGCAGCGGCCCGGTTGAATAGCGTGAAGCGCCCATCCCGGTCGAGCGCGAAGATGCAGTCTTCAGAGTGCTCGACAATCGCTTCGAGCAAACCGAGCACGGTGAGCCGCTCGCGCTGGGCTTGTGCTTTGGTGGCCGAAACGACAAGTTGCTGGCGCTGACGCTGCAAGGCCAGGTATGCGGCCGCCACAACCAGCGCAAAGAGGCCGGTGAAGACAATCCACACGCCCTCTTTCATCGCCTCCTTGTAAAGCTCGGTGGTGTCTTGCTTGGTGAGCAGAAACCACTCGCTGCCCTCGATCTGCCGCACAACGCCAACTGCCGCGACGCCACGGTAATCCTGCCCGTACTGCACTGCACCGGGCGTGCCGGTTTGATCCAGATCCGGCAGCCGCCCATGCCCCGCCGCGGCACGCACCGACGCGGCACCGCCGGGGCGACCACGCAATTCGCTGAGGTAGAGCACATCCTTGCCGTCGCGACGAAACAGCAGGGTTTCACCGCTGTCGCTCGGCACCGGCCAGCTCTGCAGCGTTGGTAGCAGCCAGGCCTCGGGTTTGAGATGCAGGACGATCAGCGGTGTATCGCGGTCTGGTTGGCGCGAGCCGGCCAGCGGCGCGACGAAGTCCAGCCTGAGCTTGCCGCGCACACCACGGTAGGGGCCAACACGGGCGATCCGGCCGTCCGTATGGACGCTGGCGATCGCTCGCGCCAGTTCGTCGGCGACTTGCTGAGGGGCGTCGCCGGAGCCCCATATCCGTTTGCCGTTGGCGTCGAACAACGAAACCCCCGCAAAGCCACGGCTATCAGCCAGCCAGGTGAGTCGCCGTTTCAGTGTTTCACCCGCGCTCGCATCCTGGTCGAGTTGCCAACGCTTATAGAGATCGGCGAAGAACTGGCTGCTTTGCACCAGGGCTGCATCGCCGATCGTGCGCTCGCGCACCCAATCCGACACCTGGCGGGTGCGGAAATCGGCGATCGCCCGAAGCCGCTCGAGCTCGATTGCCTTGTGTTGTTGAATCGTCGCCGCAACCGCCGCAGCCGTCACCGCAACGATGAAGCTTGCGATGAAGAGAAACGGGCGGATTGTGTGCGAAGAAACTGGGTCGGCTGTCGCGACGCCGCCATCAGCGCTTGAGATCCAGCGCCGCAAGAGAAGCCAAAGCAGTGCCGATGTGACCAGTACGAACACCCAACCCTTGATCGCGCTGATCAGGGCCAACGCCCCGGGATCGCGAACCAGCAGCGCGAGCACCCCATCAGACAGAAGAATCCAGAGCCCGGCCACCACCGCGTAGCTCAGCACGACTCCGAGGATGTCGAGTTGCGAAAGTGAGCGCGGCGCGGTCATGGGCGTTTCAGTCGCTGTCCTGATGGTGCCTCGCGATGCCGACAAAATCGTCAAAGGCATCATCGAACACATCGACGACATCGGGGTCGAAGTGGCTGCCTCGCCCGCCGAGAATGATGTCGTGCGCTTCGTCGAAGCTGAACGGCGGCTTGTACACCCGCCGTGTGATCAGCGCATCGAACACGTCGGCCAGGGCCATCAATCGCGCCGACACCGGAATCGCATCGCCCGCCAAACCAGCCGGGTAGCCGCTGCCGTCCCACTTCTCGTGATGCCCGCCGGCGATTTCCTTTGCGACGGACAGGAAGGCCACCGGCTGGTCCACATCGCGCTCGGCCAGCTCGATCGCTTCGACCCCAAGCCGCGCATGGGTCTTCATGATCTGCCATTCATCCGGCGAGAGTGGGCCGGGTTTGCGCAGGATCGCATCCGGAATGCCGACCTTGCCGATGTCGTGCAAGGGCGCCGAGCGTGTCAGCAGGTCGATGTAGCGGGCGTCCAGCGTGTCACGGAAGCGAGCGTGACCGCTGAGCCGCGTGGCAAGGGTGTGTACATACGCCTGCGTGCGCAGGATGTGGTTGCCGGTTTCCGGGTCGCGGGTCTCCGCGAGGTGGGCCAGCGCGCGAATCGTAACCAGCTGGGTCTGGTCGTTCTCGTGCATGCGGCGCGCGACTTCCGCCTCAAGCCAGGCGTTCTGCCCGGCGAGGCGGTCGCGTGCCTGCTTGAGTTCAAGCTGGGTTCTCACCCGCGCCAGCAGCAGCGGCGGCACGATGGGCTTGGCGAGGTAATCGACGGCACCCGCCTCCAAACCGCGCAGTTCGTCTTCGATCTCGCCCATCGCAGTCACGAAGATCACCGGGATCCCAGCGGTTACCGGATCGGCACGCAAGCGGGCAAACACTTCATGGCCATCCATGCCCGGCATCATCACGTCCAGCAGCACCAGATCGGGCTGTGGCGCACTGCGCGCGACAGCCAGCGCGCGCGCGCCGGACGTCGCAGCCCGCACCCGGTAGTGGGGCTGCAGCAGCTCGGCGAGCAGATCGAGGTTCTCGGCTGCGTCGTCAACGATGAGTACCGTTGCGCCCGGGGGTTTGAGCATGGTCGGCCTGACTCGGTTATGGCTGGGGCAGGAACGCGCCCCGGCCGTCATTCAATTACGGCCCTCGGTGGAATTCCTTGACCATTAACAGGTGCGACACCCCGCGCCCCGCAGGCCGACGACTCCGCGTTCGTGTACCCGCCTACGAAGCCAGCCTAGATGCGCCACTCAGTAAGTTTGACGCACGAAACTATTGCACCCTGTTCAGCGGCTGGCGCATTCCTATACTTCGGAAGCCCCAAAAGGGCGCAACAGGCAGAACCCGCAGCCCCCCGAACCGGCAAGTCCTTGCCCGCGCTGCCTGCACGCAAACCAGTACTGGAGGATCACTCACACTCAACCTGTGGCTTGAGATGCCTGCGGCTGACCGTAACATTTCGGCCCCGAATCGGAGGTACGCGACATGGCTACGCTAAACCTGATTCAACGCGAACTCGCGCGCTCGGATCTACCCGCCTGGATGGTCAAACCGGGGAAAGCCGAAACCTGGGTCACTGCCCTGCTGGTCGCGGGTTGGGGGCTTACTGCCGCAAGCTTGTTCCTCGCCGTGATGAGCCCATGACGAAAAAAGGCCGCGCCGCGGATTGCTCCGGAGCGCGGCCTCTATCGGCAACTGGACGATCGCGATCTCGACCTATTGCATCGCCGCCGGCTTTACTTTCGGCGCAATCGCACTGCCCTTGCGCGCCCGCTTGCCTACGCAGGCCTGCAGCGCAACACCCTTCACCTCGACCGCGATCTCCTTGCCGCCACGGCCGATGCCGCTGACGGTGACCACCGGCTCCGCCGGGCAGGCGACCGCATTCAGCGTTTCCTTGTCGTCCAGGCCCATGACGATCACGCCGCGGCCGCGCGGCATCACCTTCATCTCGGCGCGCGGGAACCACAGCAGGCGGCCGTTGGCCGACGCAGCAGCAATCCACTCGCCTTCGCAGGGCACCGGGCGCAGCACTTCTTCCTTGTCTTCCAGCGTCATGAAGGCTTTGCCGGCGCGATTTCGACCGGCGAGTTCGGACAAGGTGGTGATGAAGCCGTAGCTGCCGGAGTTGGCGAAGAGGTATTCCTTCGCCGGGTCGCCGGAGAGTGCCTGCGCCACGCGTGCGCCGTTCTGCAGTTCGATCAGCGTGGTGATCGGCACGCCGTCGCCACGCCCGCCGGGTAGATCCTGGATCCGCACCGAGTAGGCGCGGCCCTGGGTGTCGATGATCAGCAGCGGCCAGGGCGTGCGCGTCTCGATCACCGCGAATTCGCCGTCGCCGGACTTGTAGGTCAGCGCCGCGCGGTCCACGCCGTGACCCTGGCGCGCGCGTACCCAGCCGTTGCGCGAGAGGATCACCGTGACCGGTTCGTCGAGCACCGGCGCCTCGGCCGCCACCACCGCCTGCGCGGCTTCGATCAGCGTGCGGCGGTCGTCGCCGAACTTCTTCGTATCCTCGACGATTTCCTTGAGGATCAGGCGCGTCATCGCGCCGCGGTCTTCGAGAAGCTCAACCAGCTTGGCGCGTTCGACGCGCAGTTCGGCCAGTTCCGACTCGATCTTGATGTATTCGAGCCGCGCCAACTGGCGCAGGCGAATCTCGAGGATGTCCTCGGCCTGGATTTCGCTGAGCTTGAAGCGCGCCATCAGCTCGGCCTTGGGCTCCTCGGCCTCGCGGATCACGCGGATCACCTCGTCGATATGCAGCCAGACGATGGCGCGGCCTTCGAGGATGTGGATGCGACGGTCGACTTCGCCAAGGCGGTGTCGCGTGCGGCGCTCGACGGTGTCGAAACGGAAGGCGATCCACTCGTGCAGTACCGCCAGCAGGCCCTTCTGCGCCGGGCGTCCGTCGCGGCCGATGACGGTGAGGTTGATCGACACCGAGGATTCGAGCGAGGTGTGCACCAGCAGCACCCGCATCAGTTCTTCGGGGTCTTGCGCGCGGCTCTTGGGTTCGAGCACCAGACGCACGGCCTCCTTGTCGGAGGATTCGTCGCGCGCGGTATCGAGCACGCCCAGTACCAGCGCCTTGGTCGCCTTTTCCTCTGCGGACACTTCCTTCTTGCCGGTCTTGGGCTGCGGGTTCGTCAGCGCCTCGATTTCGGAGAGCACCTTGGAGACCGACACGCCATGCGGCATCTCGTTGACGATGATGCGCCAGGCACCGCGCGCGAGCGGTTCGACGCGCCAGCGCGCGCGCATCCGCAGACTGCCGCGGCCGCCGGCGTAGGCGTCGCGCAGCGCTTGCGGCGGCGAGATCAGCTGGCCGCCGCCGGGGAAGTCCGGCCCCGGCAGCAGCGCCATCACGTCATCCAGCGTCGATTCCGGCTTCTTGATCAAGAGCTGCGCCGCGGCCGAAACCTCGCGCAGATTGTGCGGCGGGCATTCGGTCGCCATGCCGACCGCGATGCCGGAAGCGCCGTTGAGCAACAGCATCGGCAGGCGTGCCGGAAAGAGCTTGGGCTCCTGCCAGGCGCCATCGTAGTTGGGCACGAAATCCACGGTGCCGCGGTCGATTTCGCCCAGCAGCAGCTCGGCCAGCGGTGTGAGGCGCATTTCGGTGTAACGCATGGCCGCCGCGCCGTCGCCGTCGCGCGAACCGAAGTTGCCCTGGCCGTCGATCAGCGGGTAGCGCAGCGTGAAGTCCTGCGCCAGCCGCACCGCCGCGTCGTACACCGCGGTGTCGCCGTGCGGGTGCAGCTTGCCGATCACGTCGCCGACCACACGCGCGCTCTTCACCGGCTTGGCGCCTGGCGTGAGCCGCATCTCGTGCATCGAGTACAGGATGCGGCGCTGCACCGGCTTCATGCCGTCTTCCACCTGCGGCAGCGCGCGGCCGCGTACCACGCTCATCGCGTAGGCGAGGTAGGCGCGCTCGGCAAACGCGGCAATCGGCAGGTGATCGTCGGGCAGTTCGGTGAGCGTGGGCGGCGGCGGTGGCGCCGGTGGTTCAGCCGGCGCTTCGGCTTGCGGCTCGACCACCTGTTCGGCATCGCTGCCGAAGAGGTCGAGCTCTGGATTGTTTTCGGTGCCGGTTTCGGGCTCGTTGTGCATGGGCTAAGGCATCTGCTGCGGAAACAGCCGCGATTATCGCAGGTTGGTGGCGCCTGCCCGCAGTGGATGTGACGTGGCGCAGAGCCCGCCGCGGGAACGCGGCGCTATGATTCCACCTGAACCCGCGCCGCCTCTTGCCTTGCGCGGCCACCCGTAGGGAGACCCGAACGTGAAGACACGCCTGAGCGCAGTTTCCATTGTCCTGTTGTGCCTTGCCGGCCCCGCAATGGCCCAGCAGTTCGTGTACCCCGCAAAGGGGCAGTCGGCGGAGCAACAAAAGAAAGACGAGGCCGAGTGCTACACCTGGGCCGTCGGCCAAACCGGGTTTGACCCCGCCAAGCCGCAGCAGGCTGCCGCCCCGGCGCCCGCGCCTGCGCCGGCGCCCGCCCCGAAAGGCGGCCGGGTCCGTGGTGCGGCAGCGGCGGCCACCGTTGCGGCGGTCACCGACCACGATACCGGCGATGCGGCAGTGGCAGGCGCAGTGGCTGGCGGTGCGGCGCAGCGCGGGCAGAAGCGCCAGCAAGCGGCTGCCCAACAACAGCAGGCCGCCGCCCAGCAACAGGCTGCGCAGCAGCAGGCATCGAGTCAGAACAGCGCCTTCAACAAGGCGCGTGCGGCCTGCCTCGAAGGACGCGGCTACACGATCAAGTAGGCCGAACTGGCATACTCCGGCGGCCGTTCCGCAGCACGCGGAGCGGCCGTTTTGCTTTGTGAGACGCCTGCCGGAGATACCCGACCATGGAATGGCTTACCGACCCCAACGCCTGGGTTGCCCTGGCCACGCTGACCGCACTGGAGATCGTGCTCGGCGTGGACAACATCATCTTCATCTCGATTCTCGTCGGCCGCCTGCCGGAAAGCCAGCGCAACGTGGCGCGGCGCCTTGGGCTGCTGCTCGCGATGGGCACGCGAATCGCCCTGCTGGCCTCGCTTGCCTGGATCATGCAGCTGAAGGACCCGCTCTTTGTTGCGCCGTGGTTTGATCGTGGCGTCTCGGGGCGCGACCTGATCCTGATCGGCGGCGGCCTGTTCCTGCTCTGGAAGAGCGTGCACGAGATCCACAACTCGCTGGAGGGTGAAGAAGAGGATCAGCACGCGGGTGCCGCACGTGCGGCCTTCGCATCGGTGCTGATCCAGATCGCGATCATCGACATCGTGTTCTCGCTCGATTCGGTGATCACTGCGGTCGGGCTCGTGAGCAACCTGTCGATCATGGTCAGCGCGATCGTGGTATCGGTTGGCGTGATGATGTTTGCCGCGAAACCGATCGGCGAGTTTGTCGACCGTCACCCGACGGTGAAGATGCTCGCGCTCGCATTCCTGGTGCTGGTGGGCGTCACGCTGATCGCCGAGGGCTTCGGCACCCATGTGCCGAAGGGCTACATCTATTTCGCGATGGCGTTCTCGGTGTGTGTCGAGATGATCAACATCCGCCTGCGCAAGCGGATCAGCGCACCGGTGCATCTGCGCAAGGATCTGCCGGACTGATACAGCGCCGGCCGCCTCGGCAACAAAAAAGCCCCGCACTGGCGGGGCTTTTTTTGTTTGAACCAAAGCGCTTGATCACTGTTGCTGTACGCGAAACACGTAGTTGCGGCCGTAGTTGTTGTCCCAGTAGGTCTGGCCGTTGACGGTGTAGCCCACTGCGTACTCGATGCGCGTGGCGCCGGCCGGCAGGCTCAGGCCGTAGGCCCACTCCTCGACGCCATATTGGTTCGGGTTCGTGGCGCTGCTGTAGTAACTACGCCAGAAGTCACCGTTCCAGACCGCCCAGGCCGTCTGGGTGGTTTGCCAGCCGTCGGTGGTGTAGCGGATCTCCACCTGACGATTGGCGCCGATGTTCCGCACGCTGACGCTGCCGTAGTAGCGGTTGCCATACACCGTAACCGGGTTGCCGGTATCGACAAAGCGCGCCAGCACCGGCGCCGACGGGATCAGGCTGCCCGAATCCTTCGCCTGGCGATAGTTCTGCCCACCGTTGTTGTCCCAGTACTCAACGCCGTTCACCGTGTAGCGCAGCGCGAATTCCAGATCCCAGCTGGCGTAGGTCGGGCCGGCGTCATTGCTGTCCGTGAAATTGCCGGCCCACACTTCGCGGCCGCTGTCGGCCGGGCGGCTGTAGGCGAGCGGCACGTCGATCCAGCTGCCGTCCGGTTTCTTCAAGTGCACGTACACCTGCTTGGCGTAGGCGATGTTCTTGACGAGCACTTCAAAGCGGACTGATTGCAGCCCCACCTGGTAGTAGGCCGATACCGTGCTCTGGGAGCGCAGCAGCTTGATTTCGTCGGCCGCCATGGCCGCTGTGCAAGCGATGAGCGCAGCAAGCGCGATGAGAATTCGTTTCATGATTGCCTCCTGGCAGGGGCGTGAGCGCGCCTCGCCGGGCGGGCGCTGACTTCACGCGGATCGAAACGGGTGCATCGGCGATGCACCCGGGGCCGCGCGCGACACGGCAAGCCGTGTCGCGCGCGGGTCAGGCGGGATCAGTTCTGCTTGAGCGGCTGCAGGTAGTTGCGGCCGAAGTTGTTGTCCCAGTAGGTCGTGCCATTGACGATGTAGCCGACGGCAAACTCGACCTTGGTCGCGGTGGTGCCAACGTCCAGCTCGTAGTTCCATTCTTCCGAGCCGTACTGGTTGGGATTGGGCGCGCTGCTGTAACCACCGAACCAGAAGGTGTTGCTGAACGTGGCCCAAGCCGTCTTGGTGGTCTGCCAGCCATCGGTCGAATAGACCACCTTGACCTGCTTGTTCGGCGAGAGGTTCTTCAGGGTCGCGCTGCCGTAATAGCGGCCACCATAAATCCAGGCCGGGTTGTTCAGGTCATAGATGCGGGCCAGCACGTTCGTGCCAAACAGCATGCTGCCGGTGTCGCGGCCCTGCTTGTAGTTCTGGCCACCGTTGTTGTCCCAGTACTCGGTGCCGTTCACCACATAGCGCAGCGCAAATTCCAGATCGAAGGTCTTGAAGCTCGGGCCGGTGTTGGTGTCGTTGGGGTCGGTGTAGCTGCCAGCCCAGACCTCACGGCCCGCATCGGCGGCACGCTGGTAGGAAAGGGCGACATCCGTCCAGCTGCCGTCGGGCCGCTTGAGGTGCACGTACACCTGCTTGGCGTAGGCAAGGTTCTTCAGGATCGCTTCAAACCGGATGCTCTGACTGCTGATTCCGTACTTGGACGAGACCGTGCTCTGCGAACGCAGCAGCTTGATCTCGTCTGCCGCGAAAGCCTGCGCGGCGATCAAAAGCCCTGCCAGGGCAATGAACAGTTTCCTCATGATGACCTCTGTATTCTGGTTGGGGGGAAAGCGTTCTTCGACGCTTGCGAGCGACAGGGGTACGTGTCGCTTGCAGGCAGGAGTGTGCCGGCGGCCGATCCGGCGCCTTGTCGGAAACTGCGCTTTTCGCGCGAACCGCACTAGAAGATTTTTATGACCCGAACGGGATATTCAATTTGACTTGTGCGGCGCAGCAAGTCTGTTGTGGTGGCGCCACGCGTCATACGACCGACATGCGCCGGCTTTCGCGAAACCCGCGCCAGGCTTTGCGCTAAGCGTTTGGCGTCGCGTCGGGAGCGACGAGCGGGATGGTCACGACGAAGCAGGTCCCCTCGCCCGGCGTGCTCTCGACATCGATCCGCCCGCCCAGCACGCCGCTGACCAGGTTGTAGACGATACTGAGCCCCAGACCACTACCGCCGCGACCGAGCTTGGTGGTGAAGAAGGGGTCGAAAATCCGCTTGAGTTGCTCTTGCGGAATCCCGACACCGTCGTCGCGGCACGACAGCGCGCAGTCGCGCGACCCGCTGCGCGCGGCAGTGATCCGCAGATGGCCATGCTCGCGATCTTCGAACGCATGGATCAGCGCGTTGTTGATGAAGTTGGTGATGATCTGGCCGAGCGGACCCGGGTAGCTGTCCAGCACCACGTCATCTTCCAGAATCAGTTCGATCTCGACACCCTGGTGCCGCATCACCGGCGCCATCGTGGCGACCACTTCGCGCACCGTGGTCGCCAGATCGAACTCGCGGCGTTTCTCACTTACGCGATCGACCGACACCTGCTTGAAACTCGCCACCAGCTCGTGCGCCCGCTCAAGGTTGCGCACCAGCAGACCCGCCGCATCGCTGACGTTGTTGGCGTAATCAACGAGCGAGGAGCGGCGTAACTGGTTCTCCGCCACATCGCGTTGCAGCTGGCGCGACTGCGCCATCAAGGTACTCGCCACCGTCACGCTGTTGCCGATCGGCGTGTTGAGCTCATGCGCAATGCCCGCCACAAGACCACCCAGCGCAATGAACTTCTCGGACCGGATCAGCTCATCCTGCGCAAGCTGCAGTCGCTCCAGCGCCTGGCTCAGTTCCGCCGTGCGCGACTGCACACGCGCTTCGAGCGTGGCATTGAGCGATTCCAGCGCGGCACGCGATTCGCGCAGGCGCAGATCGCCATGCGCAAAGGCGCGCGCGAGTTGGCCGATTTCACCGCTGGCGCCGGTTGGCAGAATTGCCTGTTCGCCGGTGCCGATGCGTTCCGCCGCATCGGTCAGCTGCACGATCGGCTTCGCGATGCGGGTCGACACCAGCCAAGCAGCCCCGACGATCAGCATGGTCACCATGAGGCCGAGCGCCATCACGGCCGTCGTGACCCGGGCATAGGGTGCGAAGTAGACCGAGGTCGGTTCGGCCAACGCAAGGCGCCAAGGCGCGGTATTCAGCGCCACCACGGCGACGCGTTCGTCAGCGCCATCGCCGTTGATATCGGCCCAGCTCACCCCATCAACCAGCGCCGCGGGCTGGCGCGCCAACACCGACAGATCGCTCGCAACCCTGCGCTCCGCCTTGAGGCGAGCCACACTGGCGCGGTCGGCCCCATACACCACGCGCCCCTGCAGGCGACCATCCTCGCCGTGGGCGATGGCGACGCCGGCACTGTCGAACAACACGCTGAAGCCGCCGCCCGCATCGCGCGCCTGGTCACGTCGCACAAACTCCTGCAGCCGTGCCGCCGAGATCCGCTGGCGCAGCACGCCGACCACGCGACCACCGCCATCGTGAATCGGCACCGATGCCCACAGCGTCGCACCGTCGGCGTCGAAGAACGGGCCGGCGAGACTGGGCATGCCGGAATCGACCGTCTGACGGAACCAGAGGTTGTCGGCCTCGCTGGCGCCAACCCGCCCAAGCTCGGTGTCGACCATCACTCGGCCGTCTCGATCGAGCAGCGCGGCGGAACCGACATGGATCGGATCCTTGATCACGGTGTTGCGCAGCGTTTCCACCAGCTCCGAGATCAACAAGGCACGGCGCTCATCGTCGGCGGCGAGGTAGCGCCGCAGCGCGGGCAGGTGGCTGTCCGCGCGCAGGCCGTCCAGGGTGGCCGCAGCAAAGGTGTCGACCGCCGCCGCAACTTCGCCGGCCCGCACCAGCAGCGCATGGTCCTCCTGCTCCGCCCGCGCGTACTCGTTGGCGCGCAGCGCGATCCAGCCGGCCACGTAGAGCGGCACGAGCGCGACCAACGCGAGCGTGACGAGAAGCTGGCCGCGGATCTTCACGGCAGCATGCGCAAATCAATCAAAGAGGCCGGCTCCGGCCTCCGGATCAGGTAACCGCGCGAAATGAAGTGCTGGATGTACTGATCGGCCACATGAACGATCGAACTGTCGGTGTCGCCCTGGCGGAACTTCGCGCGGTTCTCCGCCACCCCCAACAGCTTGATGCCATCGCGGCTGACGTCGTTGGTGCGCCCCTTGAGCAGCACCAGCAGGCGCTGGTCACCCTCGGCCGGATGGCTGTCCCACCAGGCAAGCGCGCGAAACCAAGCGGCCACGACTGCACGCACGGCGTCCGGCCTTGATTCGATGACCCCGAGGCGGAAGATCAGCCCGTCCACGATCAGCCCCGGTGTATCCGCGCTTGAAAAAACGGCCTTGCAGCCGCTGTTCCGCGCCATCGAGACATAGGGCTCCCAACTATGACCGACGTCGACTTCGCCCCGTTTAAGTAGCTCGGGCACCGACGACGCATCCGCATTGACCAGCTTCACATCATCGAACGACAGGCCGAAGCGCGCGAGATAGCGCAACACCAGCAGCTCACCGAAGCCGCCGAGCGAGGTGCCGATGCGTTTGCCGCGCAGTGCCGCAGCATCGGCGAAGGGCTCGCGTGCGAGCAGGACGTCACCACCGGCCGATTCGTCCGACGCAAGCACCATGCGGATGTCGGGCGATGTTCGCGTCAGCGTGATGACGTCGCCCAGCGATACGCACACGCCGTCGTAGCTACCCGCCGAGAAGTCACTCAGGAGCCGGCGGGTATTTTCCGGCAGCGAGATCTCAACCTCGATCCCTGCCGCCTTCAGGTAGCCCAGCTCGCGTGCGAGCAGCAGCGGGTAGTAGCCGGCCCACAGGTCGATCGCGATCCGCAGCGGTGGCGCTGCGCGCACCGGCGCCTGTCGATCACAGCCAGCCAGCGCGACCGTCGCATAGCAGAGCGCAGCGCGCAAGGCGCTGCGGCGTATCGGCGAAACGGTTTCTCCTGCTGGCATCCCTGTGGCCTTGGCTCCCCTTGTCACCTGTAGGACTACGGCATCGACGGGCTTTGCTTTAACGCCGGATCATTCGCCTGCATCGGGCGCGACCTGCGGCATCACGATGCGGAAGCTGGCGCCCAGCCCCGGCTGGCTATCGACCTGGATGCGGCCGCCGAGCACGCGGGTCACGAGGTTATAGACGATGTGCATGCCGAGACCACTGCCGCCGCGCCCGAATTTGGTGGTGAAGAAGGGGTCGAAGATCTTGCGCAGCGTCTCGGCATCCATGCCGCAACCGTCGTCGCGGCAGCACAACTCCGCCGAGCCATCGGGCAACTGCGCCGAACTGATCACGACATGGCCGTCGTCGCGCCCCTCAAAGGCGTGCAGCATCGCGTTGTTCACCAGGTTGGTGACAATTTGCCCGATGGCGCCGGGATAGCTGTCCATCGCGACATTGCGCAAATCGAGTTCAAGCCGGCCGGGTTGGCCGCGCAGGCCCGGAGCGAGCGTTTCCGCCACTTCGGCGACAACGTCCGCAAGGTCGAACTTGCGCCGCGCCTCGCTGACGCGGTCGACCGACACCTGCTTGAAGCTGGTGACGAGGGTCCGCGCGCGCGCGAGGTTGCGTTCGATCAGACGGGTGGCGTCGACCATCGCTTGAAGGTACTCGTCCAGCTGTGAGCGCCGCAGTTGCCCGGCACGCATCTCGGCGGTGAGCTTCTGCGTCATTTCACCGATCGTGCTGGCCACCGTCACGCTGTTACCGATCGGCGTGTTGAGTTCGTGCGCTACGCCGGCCACCAGCCCGCCCAACGCCGCCAGTTTTTCCGAACGGACCAGTTCGTCCTGCGCCTGTTGCAAGCGCGCAAGGGTTTCGCGCAACTCGGTGGTGCGCCGCTCCACGCGGCTTTCGAGCGAGGCGTTCAGTTCTTCCAGCGCGCGTCGGGTCTGCTCGGCCTCGCTCACATCGACGCAGGTCCAGATCGCAAGCGACCGCTCACCGGCCTCGAACGCGCGCGCGAAGATCCGCAGCCAGACCGCTCCGCTCGCGGTGTCGAGCGTCTCAAGCGCATCGACATCGCCGCCCTCGCCCAAGCGGCAGGCGAGTTGCTCGAGATCGGGGTAGCGCGGGTCGTCGCGCAGGTTAAGCAAGGTTCGACCGGGCAAGGCTTTGCTGTCTTCGCCGAACTGCGCCACGAAGGCTGCATTGAGATCGACAATTTCGCCGCTGCCGCGATCGGACAACAGCAAAGGCAGCGGCGAAAGGTTGAACAACGCGGCAAACCGCGATTCACTGATCTGCAGCCGCGACGCGGTGGCGCGCTGCTCCTCGACCTGAGCCGCGAGCCGCGCGAGCGTCTCTTCGAGGCGTTCGGTCATCGCCTGGATTGCGCGTGCGAGTCGCCCGACCTCGCCGCCCGCCTCCACCGGCAGACGCGGCGTCGGCCCCTCCAGCCCGACCTGGTCCGCGAGCGCGGTGAGGCGCACGATCGGCTCAGCAATCCGCCCGGCAGCGAACCAGGCGGCGAGCAACAGCAACACCGTCAGCGCACCGCCCAGCCAGAGTATCGTGCGGCCTTCCGCCTGGGAGCCTGCAAGCCAAACGGCCCGTGGTATCAGCACGACCACTCGCCAGGCGCTGTCGCGCACATCGACGACCGCCACACGCAGTTGATCCGCGCCCGTATCAACCCACGCGAGCTGCGCAGTCTGGCTGGCGGGCGGTAAAGCGCCGGGCAAGCGCTGTATCTCACCATCGGGCGCCAGCAGCCCCTCGCGCCGCAGTCGCGCATCCGATGCTGCATCGCCACCGACGCGCGCACGCAAAACCCATTCCGGCCGCGAGCTATGTGCCACCAGCACGCCCTCACGGCCCAGCACCAGCACGCGACGCAGCGACAAATCATTCAGCGCGCCGCGCCACACGATGGCCTGCAGGCGCGCCGCCGAAACGCGCAGGCGCAACAGCCCGATGATGTGGCCACGCGCATTGCGTACCGGCTGGCAAAAATAGATGAACGGTCTGCGCGACGGTCCATCCACACTTGGGCCGGTCAGCGTGCCAAGGCCGCTGCTCAGTGCAAGCGGCGCACACGGGCTGCTTTGCCCAGGCTCACGTTCGGCGGGTGCGAGCGCGGTATCGCCCAATACCTGCCCCGCGGCATCGAGCAGCGCAGCGGACATCACATGGATCGGATCTTTCACTGCGACGCTGCGCAGCGCGCCGCGCAGCTCGGCCTGCATCGGCGCGCGCGCGTCCGGTGCGGCGGTCAGGTAGCGCTCGAAGATCGGCTGCCCGGCATCCGCGCGCAAGGCCTCAAGCGAGCCGCGGACGAAGCTTTCGACATCCGCCGCCATTTCGTTCGCGCGCGAGGCGAGCGCGGCGTCTTCGCGCTCCGCCCGTGCCGCCGAATTAGCCCGCAGTGCGAACCAGCCTGCCAGATAGAGCGGCACCAGCGCCGCCACCACCAGCACCAGCAGCAAGCGGGTGCGAATGTTCATGCGAGAAAGCCCGAATCGAGCAGTTCGGTCGGCGCCGGGCGGCGGCCGATCAGGCCTCGCGCGATGAAATGGTCGGCGTACACCTCCGCCACGCGGTAGAGCGACTCTTCGGTCGGCCCGCGGCGAAACTTCGCGCGGTTGTCGTCGCGCGTCAGCAAGCGGATCGCGACCCTGACGACTTCATTCGTGCGGCCACTCAGTGCCCGCCGCAGAATCGGCTCGGCATCCAGTTCGTAGCGGTTCCACCAATCGACGGCCTCGAACCAGGCGGAAATCAGCGCCCGGATCTCCGCCCCGCGTCGCTGCAACACCGAGCCATGACAGATCAGCCCGTTGACCACCAGACCGGGGGTGTCGCGACTTGAAAAGACCTCGACAAAGCCCTGCTCGCGCGCCTGCGCGACATACGGCTCCCACGTGTGGCCGTAGTCGATCACGCCACGGGCAAGGTGAGCCGGCACCTCGGACGCATCAACGTGAACCAGCTCGATATCGCCGAGCGACAGGCCGTAGCGCTTGGCGAAACGCAGCACCAGCAGTTCGCCAAAACCGCCGAGCGAGGTTCCGATGCGGGCACCGCGGACATCATCCACGCGCGAGGGCGATTCGCGGCCGAGGATGCGGTCGGCCCCGATCGACTCGCCCGAGGCCAGCACCATGTGGATATCCGGCGCGGCGCGCGTGAGCGTGATCATGTCGCCAAGCGAGACACACACGCCATCGTAGGAACCCGCCGCGAAGTCCGACAGCAACTGCCGGGTGTTCTCGGGAATCACGACCTCGACGTCAACGCCCTGCGCCTTGAGCAACCCGCGCTCGCGCGCAAGCAGCAAGGGGTAGTGCCCGGCCCACAAGTCGATCGCGATGCGCAGCGGGCGGGTCGGAACGGAGAACACCTCGGGCTGGCACCCGCTGCCCAAGCCGGCAAGCGCAAGGCCGCCGAGACCCGCGGAGACAAGGCGGCGACGTGTCAGGCTAGGCAGCGATGCGGGCGCGAGCGCGTACATGCCCGGGAGAACGGCACGGCAGCCGCTGACTTGAGCCCGCCCGGCACCCGCTCAAGCACCCGGGGGGCGATGCCGGCCCCGGCGCGGGGCGCTTACAGATCGGCCTCGACCAGATTGCCCTTGGCTTCCATCCAGGCGCGGCGGCCGGAGGCCTCGCCCTTGCCCATCAGCAGATCGAAGAGCTCGTTGGTATCGGTCAGCGCGATGTCATCGAGGGTGACCGGCAGCACGCGCCGGGTCGCCGGGTCCATCGCGGTTTCCTTGAGCTGCTCGGGGTTCATTTCACCGAGGCCCTTGAAGCGGCCGATTTCGAGTTGCTCCGGTTTGACGCCTTCCTTGACCAGCCGGTCGCGCACCGCGGCCAGCTCACGCTCGTCAAGGCAATACAGGCGCCGCGCCGGACGCTTCTTGCCCGAGGCCGGCACATCCACGCGGTAGAGCGGCGGCAACGCGATCCACACATGGCCCCGCGCGACCAGGCGCGGGAAGTGCCGCAGGAAGAGGGTCAGCAGTAGGGTCTGGATGTGCGAACCGTCGACGTCCGCATCCGCCATGATGATGACCTTGCCGTAGCGCAGGTTGGTCAGCACCGTATCCGGCGCTTCCGGCGTGTGCGGGTCCACGCCCAGCGCCACCGCGATGTCGTGGATCTCGTTGTTGGCGAACAGCCGGTTGGGATCGATCTCCCAGGAGTTCTGCACCTTGCCGCGCAGCGGCAGGATCGCCTGCGTCTCACGCGAACGGGCGAGCTTGGCCGAGCCGCCGGCCGAATCGCCCTCGACGAGGTAGAGCTCGTTGTCGTTGATGTCTTCGCTCTCGCAATCGGAGAGCTTGCCGGGCAGCACCGCAACGCCCGAGGTCTTCTTCTTCTCGACCTTCTGCGCGTCCTTCAGCCGGCTCTGCGCCTGCTTGATCGCCAGCTCCGCGATCGCCTTGCCCTGCTCCACGTTCTGGTTCAGCCAGGCTTCGAACAGCGGCATCACCATCGTGGACACGAGCTTCACCGCCTCGCGCGAGTTGAGCTTTTCCTTCACCTGGCCCTGGAACTGCGGGTCGAGCAGGCGAGCGGAGAGCAGGAAACTCATCTTGCCGCACACATCGTCCTGCTGCAGCTTCACGCCGCGCGGCAACAGCGCATGGTGCTCGACGAAGGACTTCACCGCCTCGAACACCCCGCCGCGCAGGCCGGATTCATGCGTGCCGCCGTTTACCGTGGGGATCAGGTTCACATAACTTTCACTGCCGACGAAGCCGTCGAACCACGCGAAGGCCCAGGCCGCACCCTCGCCGGGCGCGAAATCCTCGTCCTGCCCGGCGTATTTCTCTTGCGCGAAGACCGGCACCAGCGGATCGACACCGCCTGCCATCTCGCGCAGGTAGCCAGTCAGGCCGTCGGCGTAGCGCCATTCGGTTTTGACGAAGCTGCCGTCGGCCTGCTCCACCTCCAGCGTCACTGTCACGCCCGGCAGCAGCACCGCCTTGGAGCGCAGCAGGCGCTCGATCTCGGCGAGCGAGGCACGCGGCGCGTCGAAATACTTCGGATCCGGCCACACATGCACGCGGGTACCGGTCTGCTTGCCGCAGGGGCCAACCTCGACCAGTTCGCTGATCGCGCGACCGCCATCGGCAAACTCCACATGCCAGGCCTTGCCCTCGCGACGCACATCGACGGCCACCTTCAGCGACAGCGCCGTCGTCACCGCCACGCCGACACCGTGCAGGCCGCCCGAGAACGCGTAGGCAGAGGCGCCCGACGTCTTGTCGAACTTGCCGCCGGCGTGCAGCACCGTGTAGGCCAGCACCACCACCGGCACGCCTTCCACCGGATGCAGGCCGACCGGGATGCCGCGCCCGTCGTCGGTCACGGCCACCGAGCCGTCGCGGAACATCGCGACATGGATGCGCTTGGCGAAACCGGCGAGCGCCTCGTCCGCAGCGTTGTCGATCACCTCCTGGATGATGTGCGCCGGCGAATCGGTGCGGGTGTACATGCCGGGGCGCGAGCGAACCGGCTCAAGCCCTTTGAGGACGCGGAAGGAGGATTCGTTGTAGGTCATGCGGGAACGGCCTGATGCGGAAACTGCGTTGGATGGTAACAAATACGCGCGGCCAGGCTGCCGATTCAGCCGCCCGCCGCTACGGACCCGCCTGAACGAAGCCGATTGCCGTGTCACCTGGCCGCACGCGCGCCCCGATCCAGCCGGTCGCCAGCAGCTGCTGTTGTGCAGCCAGGTCCTCTGCGTCCAACCAGACGGCCTCGCCGGCTGCGGGTGCTGTCGCCGGCCGATCGGCCGGCCGCCAGAAGACATGGCGCAGCGAGCCTTCCGCCTGCACGCCCAGCCACACCAGGACGAATCCGCGTTCAATCACGGCCTGGCGCGACGCGGCGTTGGCCGGCGCAGCCCGGACCAGCAGATCTGGCTTGCCCAGCGCATGCGCGCGCGCAATGCGCGCATCGATCAAGACGCCATGCAACCCAAGGCGCCGGTGCTCGGGCGCCACCATTGCCGCGGACAACAAGGCCACCGTCGCGGCGCGCGCAGCGGGCCAGCCAACGTCGTTGGCGTAGTTGTCGCGGTCGCCCGCACGGGGCAGCGTCAACGCACCATAGGCCACCAGCTCACCGTCCAGCAACACGCCCAAGCTCTCACCCCGCTCGCCGAAGTGGCCGCGGAAGAAGGCCTCGGGGCCACCGGCCAGGCGGAACATCGACGCATCGGGCAGCGCAGCCATCACGGCCGCGTAAAGCTGCAGCAGCGAAGGCAGATCGGTCTCATCCAGGCTGCGCAGGCTGCAGCCCGCGGGCAGCAAAGGGTCAGTCATCGTTGCGGCTCCAGCGCCGGCTTACCCAGCGCGGCGAAATCGGCGTCGATCATTTCGGCGTAATTGAACATCGCTAGGGGCGGCAGCAGGCCAAGCCGACGCGCGACCGGCAAACGGATCTGCAAGGAGAACCGCGTCAGCGTCTCGACTGGGATGCGGCTTGGCGGCAGCTTGGTCACCAGGATCTGCTCGGCCTTGTAGGCCGCAAACTGGCCGACGTTGTAATAGCGGCTCACCAGGCCGGCCAGCGCACCGGCCGCCATCAGCGGCTCGGTGGATGCAAACGCCGGCAGCCCGGCCTGCAGGGCCGCCGGCACCACCACTGTCTTCGCCTGCGTGCTGAGGAAGGAATCCGGCGGCAGATACAACCACTCCGCCCCCGCTTGCCGGAGTTCGCCGATCAGCGCAGCCACACCCTCGGATGTCGGCTTGCCGGCCGCGTCGGTACGGAAGGCGCGCGCCTGTACCGCGAAACCGCGCTTGCGCCCTTCGGCGCGCAGTTCGTCGAGCACCGCCAGCGCATTCGGCTCGTTCGGCGAATAGAGCACGCCGACGCTGCGGAACGCCCGGTAGGCCGCCATCACCTGCATCTGTGCCGCAACACTCGCGACATGGCTGACGCCGGTGACGTTGCGCCGCGAAGACTGCATGCTCGGTACGATGCGCGCGCTGACCGGCGCCGCGACGAGACTGAACACCAGAGGAATGTCGGTGATGTAACGCGCCGGATCGGCGTGATCCCACGGCCCGGCGATCCCCAGCGTGACGCCCGAGCCCCAGGTGTAAACCAGGTCCGGCCGCGTGCGGCGGATTTCTTCCACCAGCGCGGGCAGGCGGCCGGTGTCGAGCGCGATGTCGCGGTAGGTGATCTCGACCGGGATGCCGCGCGCGGCGAAGTAGTCGGCAAAGCCGCGCTCCACCTCGGTCACCCCCCGGTAGGTCACCGCATAGATACGGAACGGCCGTGCCGCCTGAACCGGCTGCAAGCACATCGCCAGCAGCATCAGCACGACCAGCCATCGCGCCTTCATGCACGCACCTCGGCGGCTTGCACGGCCCGCATGGCACCGGAGAGGCCCAGGAACAGCAGGCCACACACGAGCACCACCGCAGCGATCGCGGCGAACGCGCCCGCGTAGCCAAGCCCCATCACCAGCGCGCCGGCAAGCAGCGGGCCGCTGGCGTTGCCGAGTCTTTCAATCAGGCGGTAAGCACCAAACAGCGCACCGCTGCCGTACTGGCGAATCTCGTCGGCGCAGGCGAGCGAGAGCAGGCTGCTTTGCGCCGCAATCGACAAGCCCTGACCCAGCCCGAGCAGCGCCATTGCAACGAACACTGGGCCCACACCATCCCACAGCAGCAAGCCCAGCCCGCCCAGCGCCGAAACACACAGCCCGCCGCCGATCAGATGCACCTGCGATACGCCGCGCTCCGCCAAGCGCGCCGCCAAGGGAAGCACCACCACCAGCAGGACCGCGTAAACCATCAGGGCGCGCCCGGCGGCGGCTGTCGGCGCGCCAAGCGACACCACGTAAATCGGCACCAGATAGAAACAGAAGCTTGCGAGGATCAGCTTTGCCGGCACGGCAGCGAGCAGCGTGATCAGCAGGAAGGGCCGTTCGCTCAGCACCCGCCTGAGATCTCGCCAGGTCAGTGCGGGCGTTGTGCTCGCCGCAGTCGCAGCCTGCGGAAGCAAACGCACCGCCCCCCATGCGGCGAGCGCAATCGCTGCAGCGACCCCAAATCCGACCCGAGCACCGACATGGTCGGCGAGGATGCCACCCAGCGGCGGCCCGCACACCGCGGCCACCATGATGGCTCCCACAAACAAGGCAAAGCCGCGGGCGCGCTCAGCCTGCGAGGTGTGCGCGATCACGAAACCCTGCGCGGCAACGAAGACCGTGGCGTAGCCCAAACCGCACAGCGCCCGCCAACCCATGAAGACGTAGAGGTTGCTCGCCAGCGCCGCCCCCACGAGGCCGACAAAGCCGATCAGCGCGCCCCACTGCATCGCACGGCGCAAACCGATGCGCTCGCTCCAGCTCGCCAGCGGTGCCTGACCAAGCGCTACGACGAGCATGAAGACCGTGATCGGCAAGCCGACCGCCACGTCAGCCGACACCGTGGCATGCGCACCGAGCAATCTCCGCGCAAAGCCGGGTACGAAGGCGCGCGTCAGCTCCTCGGCGAGCATGAATAGGAACAACGGCACCCGCATGCGCGCAAGCAGGGTGCCGCCGCTGGCTGGCGCGGCGGCGAGGCGTGGATCGGTCGCAGTGATGAACTGCAAGAGCTCGCGCGTAAGGAAGACCGCGACAACGAACACCACCGCCAGATCGAGCAGCACTTCGAACAGCATGTTGCGCAGGTAGGCCTGGCTCACGCCGACCTCGACGCTCCCGAGGGCGTGGTTCGCGGCACCGATCGGCACTTGCACGCCGGGCGCCGCCGCGCGCTCGCCAACCGCAAAGCGCGGCACACCGCCCGTATCGCGAACCACGATATGCGCGAGTTCCGGATGCTGCCGCCGCACCTCGGCCAGATAGGCCTCTACCCCCACCAGTTCGGGCATCGCAATGCCGTGTCCGATCGCCCGCGCCAGCAACTCGCTGACGGAACCGCCGACGACCACCGCCTTGCGCGCGAGTTCAGGTTGCAGATTGCGATCGAAGGCGTGCTGCGTGGCCCACGACACGCAGCCCAGGCCAAGCATCACCGCCAGCAGCATCGCCGCGACGAGGCGGCCCTGCGAAGACGCGACGGCACCCGCGGTGCGCGCTCCCAGTCCACTGCCATGCGGCGGCTTGCGCCCGGTATTCAGGACGCCCCAGACCACCAGCATCGCAAGCAGCGCGCTGCCAAGACTTCCCCAGATCGCAATCGGCAGCAGCGCGCCGCGCATGCGCACCAGCGCCAGGTGCTGATCGGCGAGCCCGTAGCCAACTGCGACATGACCCAGCGTCAAGTCGAAGCTGTTGCGCAGGGCCAGGCCTTGTACTGCCTCATCGGGCGCGGTCAGATGCCATGCGTCGTTGCCAGCGGCGGCGGCCGTCGCCTGCCATGCAGCGGGCACTACCGTGCCGACGGCACGCGGATCAGAGCTGAAACGCACCCGGCCACTGGTGTCGAAGATCGAAATCGTGCGGATCGCGCCGTCGGCCTGGCGCTCGCGCGCCAGCAGATCCGGAACCGCGGCCGCGCTCGCCAGCGGCAGACCGAGTGCGAGCGAAGCCTGTACCCCCTCGCGCACCGCCATCACAGGCACCGCCATGCGCGAACGCGCGGCCGACTCGAGTGCGGATTTGAACTTGAAGTAGTTGAGGAATGCGCTCATGCCAACGCCGAACAGAGCCACCAGAATGGCAACGGCGAAGAGGCGGCGCAGCGGTGCGGTGGCGGGCTCGGCGATTTCGGCGGACTCGCGCTTCGCGCGCATGGAACGCACTCCCGGTGCAGGTTTGAACTATCGTAGCACCCGTGCCGCCACCCACCGGAAGCCGCGACGCGAGATGGACGACCAGAAAACGGTACTGCTCACGCCCGAAGCGCTTGCTGCCGAACGGCAGCGTGCGATCGCTTCATCCGCCACCGTAGCCGACGACTCGACGGTCCTGCTACCCGCCGGTGCAGCCGCCGACGCGCTCCATGCCGCGGGCGGGTCGGTACCGATCGCGCTGCCGGCCGGCTACCGCTTGCATGAGTACCGGATTGACGCGGTGCTGGGCCAGGGTGGCTTCGGCATCACCTACCTCGCAACCGACGTGAACCTGCATGCATCGGTTGCAATCAAGGAATACCTGCCGGCGCAGTTCGCCCATCGCGCACGCGACAGTACGGTGCGCCCGCGCCGTATCGACAACGTGCGCACGCTGCTCGACGGGCTTGACCAGTTCCTCGTCGAAGCGCGCACGCTGGCTACCTTTCGCCATCCGAACATCGTACGGGTGGCGCGCTTCTTCGAAGCCAACCGCACCGCCTACATGGTGCTCGACTACGAGCGGGGCAAATCGCTCACCGACTGGTGGCAGGGGCGTGGCCGCGCCACGCCGGCGCTCAGCCGCCTGCTCGGCGCGCGCAAGGCGGGCCAAGGGGCGGAGGCCGGCGCACCGACGATCTCGGAACCCGATCTGCTGCTGTTACTCGCGCCGCTGCTCGACGGTCTCGCGCTGGTCCACCGAAGCGGCGTGCTGCACCGTGACATCAAGCCGGACAACATCAGCGTGCGCGACGAGGACGGCAGCCTGGTGCTGCTCGATTTTGGCGCCGCGCGGCCCGCAAGCGGCAGCGCGGTGGACGCGCCCGCAATCCTGACCCCCGGTTATGCGCCGATCGAGCAGTACCTCGGCGATCACCAGGGCCCGTGGACCGATCTTTACGCCTTTGCCGCAACCCTTTACTGGATGGTGAGCGGCCAGCGCCCGCGCGAGGCGCCGGATCGCCAGGCTGCCCCGCAGGCCGACCTGAGCGCCGAAACGGCCGGCGCAGGCCGCTTCAGCCCGGCCTTCCTGCGCGCCATCGACTGGGCGCTGCAAGTTCGCCCGGAGGACCGCCCGCAAAACGTCGAGGTGTTCCGCCGTGCGCTATTCGCCGCACATGCGTCGAGCCTCGGCCTGCAGGAAGCGCTCGCGGCCGGCGGCGATGCGACGCGGCCTGAGGAGCGCAAGCGCCTGCGCATCGATCGCTGGATCTGGCACCCTGGCGCCTGGCCGCTGGCGGTCAAGATGAGCCTCGCTCTGGTGTTCGCTGCACTGGTGCCGATGAGCATTACCGGCTACCACAACTACACGGGCAGCATGGAGGCGCTCGCGCAAGCCGAACGCCGCAGCCTCGAACATCTCGCACTGAGCACCGCGGGCCGCTTGTCTCAGTTAATCGAGGATAGCCGCCGCGTGACGGCCTTCGTGGCGAACGACCAGGACGTCGTCGCAACCCTGGAGAACCCCAACGCCGCGGCTTTGGAGCGTATCCGCACCCGGCTCGCCGCGCTGGTCGCCACAAACCCTGATGTACACCTGCTGACGCTGATGGACGGTGCCGGAACCGCCTTGATTTCCACCGCGCCGGAAGTGGTCGGTGGCAACTATGCCTTTCGCGAGTATTTCAAGACGGCAATGTCGGGCCGCCCCAACGTAACGAGCCTGATCGTCGGCGCCGTCGCCGGGCGCTCGGGCGCCTACCTGGCGCACCCGGTGCGCGATCCGGGCGGGCGAGTTATCGGCGTCATCGTTCTGCGTATCCGGGCAGAGACGATCGGCGCGATCGTGGACAGCGCGCACAACGCGAGCCGCAACGCCTTCCTGATCGACGGCGACGGCGTGCTGATCCATCACCGCGATCCTGGCCTGATCTTCCACAGTCTCGACACGCTCTCGCCCGCGACGCAGGCCACCATCGCTTCCGATCAGCGCTTTCGGCGCCGCCACATCGATAGCCTCGGCATGCCTGCACTCGCCCGCGCCATGGTCGGCGCGCAGCGTGAAGGCAACATCGACTACGCCTCCAGCATCTCGAAAACGGCCGAGGTGGCCGGTTTTGCGCCGGTGGCGGGCCACAACTGGGTTGTCGGTGTCAGCGAGACGCACGACAGCTTCGAGGCCCCGCTTCGCCGCATGTTCAGGCAAGTGCTCTACAGCCTCGCGCTCGTCGGCGTGGTTTTCGTGCTGCTCGCGCTGGTCTTCGCACGCAGCATCGTGCGACCGCTGCACCGGCTGATCGACGCAACGCACGCCCTCAAACGGGGTGACTACGACGCCGCCCATGTGCGCGTCACCTCAGGTGACGAGATCGGGTCGCTGGGCCGCACGTTCAACGTGATGATCGACGTGCTGCGCCAACGCGAGCGCGAGCGTGGCTTGCTCCGCCCCAAGGCCGACTCGCAGAATTGAACCCCGCGAATCGCGCCAGCCTGGCCGGTCGCGCCGGTCTATGCTGAGAGCAGCCAATCACCAACGGGAGCCATCATGCATACCCGCTCGATCTGCCTGCTCACCCTCCTCGCCGCCTCAGCGGGCGCCGCCGTGGCCGCCGACATGCCGCAACGCAAGGAAGGGCTCTGGGAAATCAAGGCCGAAAGTGACGCCCGCAACCGCGAAATGCCACCGATGAAGCAGTGCATCGACGCCAAGACGGACGCCGAACTGCAGAAGCACGCGATGCGCGGCGAAGGCGGCCCGGGTCGCCAGGAATGCGCGAAACAGTCATTCAAGAAAACCGCCACCGGCTGGGAGGCCGATTCCGTGTGCAAGCACGGCAACACCACGGCAAGCACCCACGCCGTGATGAGCGGCGATTTCAGCAATGCCTACACGATCGACTCGCAGACCCACTTCGATCCGCCGATGAATGGCACGGCCGACGCGCGCCACAAGGTCAGCGTCCGCTGGCTAGGCGCCTGCCCAGCCAGCTGGAAGGGCGGTGACATCGAAGTAGGCGGACGTCGCTTCAACACCCTCGAAATGCAGAAGATGCAGGCCGGCATGCCACCAGGCGGGAAAATGACGCCCGAACAGATGAAGCAAATGATGGAAGCGATGAAGAAGCAGCAAGGCGGCCAGCCATAGGCCCCCCGTTTTACCGAGCCGATGGGGCTCAATCGGCTGTAGATACCTGTCCGCATGATCCCGACTGACCGAGAGGTGGCCACACAGTTCAGCATATGTGCTGAGCTGCATTCACCTTGTCGGCACCGCTTACAGGCGGGGCAGCCACTTTAAGCCGCATGCAGCCAAGATATTGATTTGCATACGTCATTTTTAGGTGGCCCAGGTTTTGCTAGGGAGACAAAGTGCAACATAGCACCAACTTCACCCACGTAGCATTTATTCGCCATGACTATTCGATCCCTATCCGTACTCGTAGCCGCGGGCGCGTGCCTGCTCGGCTTTGGCCAAGCGGCTTCGGCCGCCATCATCACCGTTCCGCAGACCTCGTTGATTGCGTCGACGACCTACTACACCGACACCATCGGCGGCGGAATCGGCAACATTTCTGTGACAACCGGCGGCGGAAACGCCGCCAACGTCGGTAATGCCACCGGCCGCAATGACGATGGCTTCCGCGGCCCGATCAGCCTCGGTTTCTCGATCACCTTCTTCGGGCAAACCTACAACTCGCTGTATATCAACAACAACGGCAACGTAAGCTTCGGCAACGGCATTTCGGCCTATGTGCCAACCGGCCCGACCGGTGCAAACGCACCTGTCATTTCGCCGTTCTTCGGCGACGTCGACACGCGTGGCGCTGCCAGCGGCGTCGTGCACTATCGCCAGGACATCGCTAACGAGTTCATCGTCACCTGGGATAACGTCGGCTACTACTCGTCGCACACCGATCAGCTGAACAGCTTCCAGCTCGTGCTGCGCGGCAGCGACTATGATCTGCCGGTCGGCGAAGGCACGATTGGCTTCTTCTACAAGGGCATGGGCTGGGAACGCACCGACACCAGCACGGTTGCGGCAATCGGTTTCGGCGATGGCCTTGGTAACGCTGTCGTGCTTCAGGGTTCGACGGAAGCCGGCCTGAAGTCAGTTGTTCAGAACCACCATATCTGGTTCGACCCGCTGCTGCGTCCGGTCGATCCGCATGACGTGCCGGAGCCGGCTTCGCTGGCACTCGTTGGTCTCGGCCTCGCAGCAATCGGTGCAGCAAAGCGCCGCCGCGCCTGAACGGTAGCCACGAGTATCAAAACGGCGGGAGCAATCCCGCCGTTTTCTTTTTCAGACGCCGGATTAAAGCCCCAACAAGCGCCGGTGTAGCTTGACGACAGCCTTGCGCACTGGCGCCGCCTCACCTGCAGCGACGCAGGGGCGGTGCAGGTCGCCGGGGTAGAAGATCGCGAACTGTCCGGGCGCGAGGTCGACAAACCACTCATGGCGCGGCGTCGGGTAGAACGCGATGTCGCGCACCTCGAACATCTCCTGCACTGGCTGCAGCGCCGGATCGGGCGGCGCGATGCCAAAGCGCTCCAGGCCGCTCAATACCAGCTGAATATCCGTGTGATCCCGGTGGGCCTCGGGCCGGGTGGCGGCTTCAGCTTGCGTGGTGACCTGCTGGATCAGCAGGAACATCCCCTCCTCGTCGAGCGGATAGCGGCCAGGCTCCAGCGCGTCGAGATCCCGCCTCTCCAGGGCCTCAAGCGCACGCACAATCGCTGCAGGTAGCACGGCGGCGCGCTTGCGCCAGGATGAGAGATCGGAGAGGAACATCGCAGCTGCCGTCAACAGGGGGAAGCGCACATTGTGCCGCCGCGCGAGGCGCGAAGCGAGCGCCGCCATGCCATGAATCAGGGCCCAGGTCCACGCAGGCTGCGACATATTTGCGCCGGCGTCGCGTGTTCGCCACGTCGCGTACGCGATGCGGGCGGTTTCGCGATAATGCTGGAAACATCCGGATTGCATTGAACCCTGAAACACGGTTGGAACAGTATGACGAACGCGGCGCAAGGCCCAGGTTCGCCCCGGCGCAAACGCCGGAGCCGCATCCTGAAGGGGATCGCAGGCGTAGTAGTTTTGGGCGGCGCCGCAGTCGGCGGCCTTGCCTGGTACGAGGCGAGTACCTCGTACTTTCAGTCTCGCTACCTCACCAAGTGGGGTCAGCGCATGTCGTTCAAGGTGGCACCGGGCAAGAGCGACGCGATCCGCTTTCCGGCTAACGGCCCCTTTGATCAGCGCCTCGGGTACAGCGCGCTCCCGCAGTTGATGCCACGCCTTGCTGCGCGTGGCTATGTGGTGACGGAACAAGCGCGGATCTCCGCCGACATGGCACGCGCGGTCGACGCCGGGCTGTTTGCGCCGTATCGCGAAAAGACGCAAGGCGGCCTGACGATCACCGATTGCAACAACCAGGCGCTATTCACCTCGCGCTTCCCGGAACGCGTGTACGACCGTTTCGAGTCAGTGCCGGACCTGCTCGTGCGCAGCCTGCTGTACATCGAAAACCGCGAGCTGCTGAGCCCCGAGCACGCCACGAAGAACCCCGCAATCGAGTGGGACCGCTTCCTGAAGGCCGCCGCGGATCAGCTGATCCGCAAGATCGACGCGGACCACGATGCGCACGGTGGCAGCACGCTGGCAACGCAGATCGAGAAATACCGTCATTCACCCGAGGGCCGCACCAGTTCGCCGCGCGAAAAGCTGCAGCAGATGGCCTCGGCCTCGCTGCGGGCCTACCTGCAGGGCGAGGACACAACGGCTGTACGGCGCCAGCTCGCACTTGACTACCTCAACACCGTACCGCTCGCCGCGAAGCCGGGCTACGGTGAGGTGATCGGCATTGGCGACGGCATGGCGGCGTGGTACGGGCGCGACTTCGGCGAGGTCAATGCGCTGCTGCGTAACCCGAACGCGAATCCCGCGCAGCGTGGGCTGGCCTACAAACAAGCCTTGTCGCTGATGATTTCGCAGCGCCGCCCAAGCGGCTTCCTGGCCGACCAGAAGGCGCTCGAATCGCTTACCAACGCGCACCTGCGGCTGCTCACGAGCGAAGGCATCATCCCGGCCGCGTTGCGCGACGCAGCGCTCTCGCAGCCCTTGCGCCTGCAGCGCAGCGCGCAAAGCGTGGCAACGCATTCCTTGGGCGGGCGCAAGGCCGCGGTGGTGACACGCACGCAGCTTTCCAGCCTGCTTGGTGTGCCGCGGCTCTATGACCTCGACCGCATGGACATGAGCGCAACCAGCTCGCTCGACACCGCATTACAGCGCAAGGTGACGGAAACCCTGCGCGCGATCTCGAACCCCGAGGCCGCCAAGGAAGCCGGGCTGGTTGGCGAGCGCATGCTCGGCGGCGGCGATCCGTCGAAGGTGATCTACAGCTTCACGCTGTTCGAGCGGGCCAACGGCGCCAACCTCGTCCGGGTACAAACCGACAACTTCGATCAGCCTTTCGATATCAACGAGGGGACAAAGCTTGACCTCGGCTCGACCGCCAAGCTGCGCACGCTGGTCTCCTACCTCGAGATCATCGCCCGCCTGCACGACAAGCTTGAGCCGCTGGAGCGCGAAGCCCTGCTGAAGATGCCGGTCGCGCAGCAGGATCATCTGACGCAATGGGCGGTTACCTACCTCGCCGACGCCAAGGATCGCAGCCTTGAAGCCATGCTGCAGGCCGCGATGGATCGCAAGTACTCAGCCAGCCCTGCGGAGAGCTTCTTCACCGGCGGCGGCCTGCTGACCTTCGAGAACTTCGACAAGCGCGATAACGACCGCATCGTGACGGTGCGCGAATCGCTGCAGCGCTCGATCAACCTCGCGTTCATCCGGATCATGCGCGACATCGTGCGACACACGATGTTCAACATGCCCAGTTCCAGCGCAACGCTGCTCGACGATCACAAGGATCCTAAGCGCCAGGAATACCTCGCCCGCTTCGCCGACCGCGAAGGCAAGGAATTCATCCTGCGCTTCTACAAGAAGTACCAGGGCAAGAGCAGCAGCGAAGCGCTCGAAAGCCTGCTGCAGGGCATCCATCCGACGCCCAAGCGGCTGACGACAATATTCCGGTCGCTCGATCCCGGCGCCGATGCCGCACAGCTGGGCGCTTTCCTCGAACAGAACCTGCCCAACGCGTCGGTTGAATCGTCCAGCATCGAACGGCTCTACGAGGCCTACTCGCCCGATCGCTACGACCTCGCTGACCGCGGCTACCTCGCCGGAGTGCACCCGCTCGAACTGTGGCTGGTCGGCCACCTGCGTACGCACCCGAAGGCGACGCTGTCGCAGGTGATTGCCGACAGCGCCGACGAACGCCAGAACGTCTATCGCTGGCTGTTCAAGACGCGTTTCAAGAGCGCCCAGGACGTGCGCATCAAGCAACTCGTGGAGGTCGAGGCCTTCCTCGAGATCCACAAGATGTGGAAGCGCCTGGGCTACCCCTTCGACACCCTGGTGCCGTCATACGCGACGGCGCTCGGAAGCTCGGCAGACCGCCCCGCAGCGCTGGCCGAACTCGTCGGCGTGCTGCTCAACGATGGCGTCCGGCTGCCCACCGTGCGGCTCGACCAGATGCAGTTCGCCAAAGGCACCCCTTACGAGACTCGCTTGGCCTACGTGCCGCCGAAGGGCGAAAGGGTGCTGCCGAGTGAAGTCGCTCGCATCGCGCGCGAGACGATGGCGCTGGTCGTCGAGAACGGCACGGCGAAGCGCCTCAGCGGCGTGTTCAAACGCCCGGACGGCTCGCCGATCACCGTGGGTGGCAAAACCGGCACCGGCGACCATCGTTTCGAGGTGTACGGCAAAGGCGGCGTGCTGATTTCGGAACGCGTCGTGAGCCGCTCGGGCACGTTGGTGTTCTATATCGGTGAGCGGCACTTCGGCACCGTCACCGCCTACGTCAAGGGGCCGGAAGCAGCGAACTACAGCTTTACCAGCTCGCTGCCGGCGCAGCTCCTGAAAGTGCTGGCGCCGCAGCTGATTGGCGAGATCAACCGCAGCGAGAACATTGGCACCGGCAGTTGCAAACCCGCACCGGTGGCCGCCCCTGAGGCAGCGCCCGCAGAAACGAAAACGGCCGGTTGAACCGGCCGTTTTTCTTTGCTGCACGGGAGTCAGTTGATCGCGATCGATTGCAGGTTCAAACCCCCTGTCACGACTTCGAGCCTCACCACAACAAGCCCCGCAGGTATCGCGACGCTCAAGGGGGTGCTCTGCAGCAGCGTGCCACCGGTCGCCAGCACCACCTGGCCCTTCTTCACGCCGTTGATCCACACATTGATCGTCGCGCCGGTGTAGGACACGCCGAAGACACTGAGCGTGCCGCTGAAAGCCTTGGCTGCGTGTGCCGGTGCAGCGACCCACTCGCCGGCATCGTTGCCGCCGAGGCAGGGCTTCGCATCGCAGGTCGTCACGTAGTCGTAGCCTGAGCGAATCCTGTAGTCGATCTGGTCGGTCGGTACGATCGTGCCGGGCAACGCCGCACCCAGGGTGACGGCCGCGCGCGGCTGGCTCTGCAGCTGGCCGAGCGCTTTGTACTTGGGGGTCGCCAGCGTCGTGATGTCGGGCGTGAACTCCCACTTCGGCGTTCCGCGCGCCACGTAGTACACGAGCAGGTCGCCGCCCTGCTGCGACCACGCGTCGTGCGTCTTCACGACCATGTCCTGCATCCGCGGGTCGGCATTCAGCGCGCGTGCGTCGGTGTCGCCATAGTTGTCGAGGCTGGGCCCGCCCTCGTAGGCGATGCGCTTGAGGCCGTAGTTGGCCGCCCACACTGCGTCGACGCCGAATCCTTTGACGTTTGCTGCGGGCGGGTAGTTGCCGGCGGCGAAGTAGCCGTCGCGATCGGTCTTGTCCGCCGGCTCGTTGGTGGCACCGTAGTAGCCCGAGCCCCCCGCGCCGTAGAGGTAGTCGGACACCTGACGGGCCGGCGACTGGCCTCGTGCATAGCTATCCAGCCAGTTCAGCGCCTGCGACAGCGTCATCTGGCCATCGCCCTGCTGCGTCATCAACACCGGGCGAACGCGCGTCATCATCGAGGCGTCGCCATACACGCCACGGAAGATGTCGCTGACCAACGCCATGCGATAGGCCGGGTAGCGCCACATCTTGAACCAGATGCTGGATTCCGCCGGTGTCAACAGCGGATGCCCCGCCGGCAGCGCACCGACGATGTCCTGGATCACGCCGAAGCAGCGGAAGCCGCCTGCCGAGTTCCAGATCTCGTTGGCGTATTCAAGGTAGACCCGCAAGCCCGGATCCAGCGGCGGGTAGGCCGGGTTCGTCTGCGCGCTCGTGTAGGGGTTCGTGCCGTCGCTCCCGTAGCGGAGCGTCAGCGCCACCTTGCGCACATAGTCATCATCCGCGGCCACCGGGATGTTGATCCAGCAGTCGGCGTGCACCGCGTTGCAGAGCTGAATCTGGTGCTCAAGCGCCACGCCCAGTGCAGAGCTGTCGTACACCAGCCCGCCGGGGCCGACGTAGGGGCCACCCTGGCGCGAGAAGTGCAGCGGCGTCATGCGGTCGGCCCAGTGCTGCACGAGATTCGAGTTGGTCGCCGTCCAGTCCATCATGCGGACGGCGTGGGTCTTCGCAAGGGCCGCCACGTAAGGCGCGGTAAACACGACGCTGCCGTCGGCGGGGTAGCCAGGCCGATAGAGCCGCATGTTGGTAAAACCGGAATTCAGCGCACTGCCCGCGGTGCGCCGCGTGTTCTTCAGGATGATGCCGACGCTACCCGTCGCAGTCGCAGCGTAGGTCACGTCGGCCGTCGTGGTGTTCGTGGCGGCGTCATACTTCTTGTTGCTCACCGTGCCGCCCACCCACATCAGCGAAACGTCCGCCTGGCCGTTGAAGATGAGCTTGTAGGTGCCATTGATCTGAGCCGGTGTCCCGGTCAGCACCACCGTCGAGGCATCCGCGGTTGGCCAGCCAAGCGCATCGATGCCCCCCACCGGCTTGCTCCATTCGATCGCGTCCTGCCACGGACGCGCCTGCTTCATCGCATCGGCGAACGCGAGGCCGCCGTCCCAATCGCTGAGGAACCAGGTATTCATGCCGAAGCGGTTGCGCGTCGAATCCTCGGCCGGCAGTACCGGCAAACCGGCGCTTGGGGTGGCCGAGACCTCGGCGCTGTCCGCGCTCTCGCCCTGCGCAGTCACGACGGACACAACGTAGTAGTACGGCGTGCCGTTGCTGCGGCCGGTATCGGTGAAGTGGGCAACGGTGGGCGAGGCCACCAGGGTGTAGGGGCCACCCGCGTTGGCGGCACGCTTGACGTGATAGGCCGTCGCAGTCGCGACGGCGTTCCAGCTCAGAGTCACCTGGGTATCCGCACCCAGGGCACTAACCCCCGTGGGCGGCGCCAAGGCCGCCACCGGCATCGCCGAGACCTCCGCGGAGCGCGCGCTCTCACCCGCCGCGTTGCTGGCGCTGAGCACGTAGTAGTAGGTGATGCCGTTCGACAGTCCGCTATCGGTGTAGGTCGCGGCGCTGGGCGACGCAACCGCGGTGTAGGGCCCGCCGGCAGTCGTCGAGCGCATCAGGCGATAGCTGGTCGCGCCACTGCTGGCAGTCCAGCTGATCACGACCTGCGCGTCACCTCCGCTTGCAACGACACCAGTCGGTGCGACCGGCGCAGTGCCGCCACCGCCTCCGCCACCATCGCCGCCGCCTCCACCGCCACAGGCGACAAGCAGGACTGACAGGCACATCAGAAGCAGAAAGCGCAGGGTTCGCATGGCGAGTCTCGGTGAGTGCAACGGGCAAGGAGTGGCAGATATTCGCCCATCATATCCGCGCAACACCACGCCGGTTTGACGGCATCGGGGTGAGACCCCGATTTGCGCGCTGTGGGCACGCCCGCAGCGCGGGTGTTCCGGCGGCAGCCGTTTGGTGGGTGCGCCGGCCTCTGGTATACACGCCCGGGGCCACAAGCCCGTCCCAGACCCAGCCCGGAGAACCCCGTGTCAGCGCTCAGAGCCCGACTGTCGAACATCCCCGAGGGCGCAGGCGCGCTCTTCTTCATCCAGATCTTCGCGACGCTCGGCTTCGCGGTGCTCTATTCGACGCTGGTGCTGTATGCCACCCAGCATCTGAAGTTCAGCAACGCGCAAGCGGCGGCGACGATGGGCGTGTTCGGCGCCTTCAACTACGGCCTGCACCTATTCGGCGGCTACCTCGGCGGGCGCTTCCTCTCGAACCGCAACCTGTTCGTCGGCGGCATGGTGCTGCAGGTGATCGGCTGTGCGGCCATCGCCGGCGGCACCACCGCGCTGTTCTACAGCGGGCTCGCGCTGTTCCTCACCGGCAGCGGCCTCAACGTGACCTGCCTGAACATGATGCTGACGCAGCGCTTCCACCCGGACGACATCCGCCGTGAGGGCGCCTTCCTGTGGAACTACGCGGGCATGAACGTCGGCTTCTTCGTTGGCTTCACCGTGGCGGGCCATTACCAGCTCACAGGGGACTACCCCAGCCTGTTCATCTTCGCGACGATCGGCAATGTGCTGGCAATCGTGATCGCCGGCATCAACTGGCGCGTGCTGGCGGATCTCGATACGCCGCTGCTCAAGGCCACGCCGGCGCACTTCCGGCTGCGGGCATTGGCGGGTCTCGGGATTCTGGTCGGCCTGGTGCCAGTGGTGTGGATCATGCTGCAGCACACCGATTCCACCGGCTGGCTCGTCAAGGGGATCTGCACGCTGGTGGGCGTCTGGCTGCTGGTGCTCACCCTCAAGCACCGCGACGGGCGCGAGCGCAACAACATGAAGGCCTATCTGATCCTCGCGCTCGGGTCGCTGGTGTTCTGGACGCTCTACCAGATGGCGCCGAACGGCCTGCAATTGTTCGCGCTCAACAACGTGGACCGCATGGTCCTCGGCATCGAGATCGCGCCGCAGTGGATCCAGAACATCAACGCCGCGGTGATCGTGCTGGGCGGCCCGCTGATGTCGGCGCTCTTCGTGCGCCTGCGCTCACGTGGCTGGACGATCGACATCCCGAAGCAGTTCGCGCTCGCGCTGGTGCTGATGGGCTTGGGGTTCCTCGCGTTGCCGGCCGGCATCTCGCTTGCCGGTAGCGACGGCCGCTCCGCGTTTGTGTGGCTGTTCTCCAGCTATGTGCTGCAGAGCGTCGGCGAACTGCTGATCTCGCCGATCGGCTACGCGATGATCGGCCAGCTGGCGCCACGCGCCTACCAGGGGGTGATGATGGGCAGCTGGATGCTGGTCACCGGCTTGGCGTCGCTGTTTGCCGGCGACTTCTCGGGCATGATTCCCGAGCCGAGCGAAGGCGCCGCGCTATCGACGAACCCGGCGTATTCGGCGCTGTTCCTGGAGCTGGGCCTCGGCAGCCTCGCCGTTGGCATCGCGCTGTTCCTGCTGATGCCGACACTCCGCCGCCTGATCCGCGCCGCGGCGTAAGACGCCGCTCAGAGCGGCAGCAGCACCGCTGGGTCGGGCTTCTCGACCCAGCGCGCAAAGGCTTCGGCAATCCGCTCGCATTCGCCCATCGCACGTCGCCAGGCGGCCTCGCGCGCATCGTGATCCAGCGCGTAGCGATAAAAGTCGTTGCGATCCGGCAGCTTGCCGTTGGGCAGCTTGGCCAGCAAGGCCGGGCTGGGCGCGATCAACAACATGCTGGAAAGCCACTCTGGCCCCTTGCCGAAACCCTGCTTGCGCCACGGCAGAAACTTGTCGAGCCAGCCGGGCACTACGCCTTCCACAAAATGCGGGTAAAGGGTCAGCCCCGGCAGGCGGTGGTAAGGCAGATGAATGTGGTAGTCGATCAGGCCACCATCCCAGTAGTGGGCATCGGGTACGCCGGGGATATGACCCACCGCATCGCAGATCAACGGAATCGAACCGGACGCGGTGAGCGCTGCGACACAGTTGTCCGCACCCAGCGGATGATGCTGGGTTGCAAACGGGTCCTGCCACAGTGCATCGAGTGGGCTTGCCGGGCCGCTCGCGAACACATGCCGATCAAGGTGCCTCGCCAGCCGCGCACGCGACAGTGCATTCGATACCGCAATCCGAGCAAACGCGGTGCGCGAGGTACGCCCGGCAAGCGGCCCGACCGCGCGCGACACAATCACCCGCAAGGGCACATCAGGGCGCGCCGCCCAGGGTTTCGCAACCGATTCGGCCAAGCCGACGATCTTCTGCGCCACTTCCGAGGGCGTTACGCCGACGCGATAGCGCTGGCTATGCACATAGGCCTGTGCAAGGCGATCGAGCGCTGCCAGCGGATCAGCCTGCGCGCCCGCACTCATGCGCCAGGCGCCGATCGAAGCGCCCACCAGCGTCGGCATCGACTTGCCACGCGGCAGCCATTCGCCGAACAGCCAGCGGTCCAGCGGTATCAGCGCGAGGCCCTTGGGCCCGCCCGCTGCCGCCGGGATGCAGGCGATATCGTCCGGCGACAAGCCGTTGCGGCGGATATGTTCAAGCGCGCGTGCGCCGGCTCGCAAACGGAAGACAGGATCAGTCATAGCGAAAGACCCCGCCGAGCGCACTGCCCGGCGGAGGAATCCTCAGATTGAAGAAACAGGCGCCGCCGGCCAAGGCAAGGCGCCAGATACAACGTACGCACAGCGACTGCGCCTGAACGCTTACTCGCGCACCCAGGTCTGGCTGCGGCCGAACAGCGACACTCCGATGAAGCCACGCACCTCGAGCGACTTGCCATCGGGCGACAGCGTCATCTTGGCGCGATAAACCTTGCCGTTGTCCGGATCGAGGATCTCGCCCCCTTCGTAGCGCAGTCCATCGCGCTTGAGCCCGTTCATGATCTTCAGGCCGATGATCTTCTGCCCTTTGCGCGCATCGCTGCATTTGTCGCAGACCGGATCGGTGTTCTCTCCCGGCTTGAAGAAGACCTTCTCGATCACCGCCTCGAAGTTGCCGGCATGATCCTCGATACGCACGATCGAACGCGGCTTGCCATCCTCATCGCTGATGGTCTTCCAGCGACCCTCGGCGCTGGGCTCATTCGCCCAGGCACCACCCGCCACCAGCACGGCCAGCCAGATTGCTGCTTTCATGCTCCCCCCTCAGGAAACAACGATCGAAATCGACCCCACCCCCTCGATGTGGCCTTCCATGTGATCGCCCGGCGCCACCGGCCCAACGCCTTCAGGCGTGCCGGTGAACACCAGGTCCCCCGCCTTGAGCGTCCACAGGCGCGAAAGATGAGCGATCACTTCCGGAATCGACCATGTCATTTCGGATAGATCGCCACGCTGCCGCGTCTCGCCGTTGACCTTCAGCACGATCTCGCCAGCGGTCAGCAGCGGCGCATGACCGCGATGCAGAATGTGCGAGATCGGCGCGGCGTAATCGAAGGCCTTGCCGGAATCCCAGGGTTGGCCTTTCTCCTTCGCACGCGCCTGCAGGTCGCGCCGGGTCATGTCGAAGCCGCACGCATAGCCCCACACGCAGTCTGCCGCCTGTTCGGGTGTCAGATCACGCCCGCCCTTTCCAAGCGCCACCACCAGTTCGAATTCGTGATGCAGGTTCTGTGTGGCGGGCGGGTACGGCAACGCCCCCAGCACGCCGGAAGCCACCGGCAACACCGCATCGGCCGGCTTGCAGAAGAAGAATGGCGGCTCACGCTCCGGGTCGTGGCCCATTTCGCGTGCATGCGCCGCATAGTTGCGCGCCACGCAGAAGATCCTGCGCACCGGGAACAGCGCCTCGCTGCCCGCCACTGGCACAGCCGGGCGCGCCGGCGGCTCGAAGACATAGGTCATTTTCTTGTGCTCTCGTCGGGTCGGAAGCGGCGCATTCTGAACGGCGAGGCGCCGAAGCGCCACCGCCTTACCTGGCAGGGCGGAGCCCCACGCCCAACGCGCCCGCGCGGGGTGTTGTCAATTCGCCACAACATCGTGCCCGCAAGTCTCCCGGCGCAAGATGCGAACGACATGGCCTTCAGAAATCGCCTTGACGTCCGACAATGCTTCTGAGGCCGGGGGGATTTGCCTGCCACTTATGCGGACGGATTGGCGCCACCCTTGCAGTTTGAAACCGCCCGCTCGCCCTTGTGCGCCATACGGTTCCGTCTGCCCGCATCGAAACGGATGACGTCAGTAGAAAAAGGGTCTAAGTTCCATTGCGGGGGCATGCCAAGTTGTATCCATTTGTTTCAAACATTTCCGACAAAGGCCTTGCGCCTTCACGCAAACCCGCCTCGGAATTGGCTTGGAGCGCTTGCAGCTGCAGCTGGATCGCAGCGCCTTAATGATCTAAATCAGAAGAATTATTGTGTCGACACGTAGATTCGGGACACAAAGCGAGGGACCGGGTGGCGCATTGATCACCGGCATCCCCTCTGAAATTGATGCGTCTTGAGTTGCACCATTTGGGTGGACGTCGGGGAGAAGATTCATGGACAAGAAAAAAGGCCGCGTTTGGCTCGGCTACCTGCTCGCAGGCTTGCTAACCACCACGCTGATTGGTTGTGGTGGTGGTGACAGCGGCCCCGCGGGCCCAACCGGCCCTCAAGGCCCCAGCGGCCCGTCCGGCCCGTCGGGTCCGTCAGGCCCATCCGGCCCCGGCGCAGGCGTTGTCCTTGTCCCCAGCAACAGCGCCACCCCGACCGACACCGCTTCCGCAGCGTGGGCTGCGCTGGCCCCGCAAGTCACCGTCACCGGCGTGACCATCTCCAGCCCGCCGGTGGTGACCTTCAAGGTGACTGACGCCTCCGGCTACCCGGTGGTAGGCCTCGGCAATACCTCGAAGAGCAGCACCGCAACGGTGGCCGGCCTCACCAACCTCGCCTTCTCGATCGCGAAGATGGTGCCGGGCACCAACGGCGCGCCGGCGAAGTGGGTCAGCTACATCGTGACCACGGTTCCGACCACGACGGCCGCCGCTGCACCAACCCGCCCGACGACCGATACCACCGGCACTCTGGTAGACAACAAGGACGGCACCTACACCTACACGTTCTATCGCGACATCACCAAGATCAAGGCGGATGTCGACGCAATGACCGTTGCGGCGCCGAACAACAAGGCGGATCTCGGTGATCTGACCTACGAACCGAACCTCACCCACCGCCTGACGATCCAGGTTTCCGGCAACGCTCCGGGCACCGGCACCAACACGCCTACCGGCGCGACTTCCGTCTACCCGGCTGTGCCGATGACGAAGCCGACCGATTACATCTACGACTTCGTGCCGGCCACGGGTCAGAAGGTGACGGAATCGGGGCGCGACATCGTCGCAACCGCTAAGTGTAACGAGTGCCACCGCCAGCTTGGCGGCATTCCGGGCGACAGCACCGAGAGCTCCGGCGCTGGCTTCCATGGCGGCAACCGCAACAACGTGCAGTACTGCGTGGTCTGCCACACCGAACAGCGTAAATACGGCAAGGTTGAAGCAACGATCAATTCGGCAACGCTGACCTTCACATCGAAGTCGACCGACATCGTGGATGGCCGCGCCGTTGGCAACCTGCCCAACTACATCCACAAGATCCACAACGGCAAGCTGCTTGCCAAGAAGAACTACAACTACGCGGGCGTGCTGCCCAATGAGGTGGGCTACCCGCAAGACATCCGCAACTGCACGAAGTGTCACGACGGATCCGCCACCTCCACCGCGAAGACTTCGCAGGGTGATAACTGGAAGGCGATGCCGAACCGCTTGGCCTGCGGCTCCTGCCACGACGGTATCAACTTCGCGACCGGCACAGGCGTCACGCTTGCCGATGCGGCAAAGGGTCTGACCTCGACGACCAACGCCCACCCGGCCGGTCCGCAGTCTGACGACTCGATGTGCAGCACCTGCCACAAGCCCGACGGCATCGACATCGCGCATACGCCGGTGACACCGCCGAACCCGACCAACTCTCTGCTGGCGGGCGGCACCAACGCCAACACCAACGCAGCGTGGATTGCATCGAACACCAGCCGCCTGCCGGCCGGTGCAATCAAGGTGAGCTACGACATCAAGAGCGTCTCGGTCAATGCCAGCAAGCAGCCGGTGATGGTCTTCCGCATGCTGCAGAATGGCGCACGCGTCGACTTCAACACCTTCGACTCGACGAAGCCCGTCGCCACCCAAGAGATGTGGGCGAACTTCTTCGGCTCGCCGAGCGCGTACTTCGTGTTCTCGGTGCCGCAAGATGGCATTACCGCACCAGCTGACTTCAATGCCTCGGTGTCGGGCTACCTGCGCAGCATCTGGAACGGCAAGGCAACCGGCACAGGTGCCGGTACGCTGACTGGCCCGGACGCCGACGGTTACTACACCGTCACCCTGACTGGCGTCGTGATTCCGACCACGGCGAAAATGCTGACGGGCGGCATCGGCTACTCATACAACGTTACGAGCGCGCCCCCACTCACGCAAAGCAACCTCGCGGCGTATCCAACAGCGCCCGCCAGCGCCACAACCGGACTGAAACCGGAAATGCCCAACCTCTCCGGGGGCCTGATCGTGATCACGCCGAACGCGCAAAAGGTTGCTACCGGCTACACCGGCCGCCGCGCGATCGTCGAGGACAAGCGTTGCAACGCCTGCCACCAGGAGCTGGGCACCTTCACCGAGGATGCCTTCCACGCGGGTCAGCGCAATGACGGCACGACCTGCTCGTGGTGCCACACGCCGAACCGCACCAGCAGCGGCTGGTCGGCCGACTCGACAAGCTTCGTGCATTCGATCCACGCAGGCTCCATGCGTGACGTCAAATTCACCTGGCACGCGTCGAGCACGACCGAATCGTTCGCCGATGTCGGCTACCCCGGTGTGCTGAAGCAATGCGAGACCTGCCACCTGCCCGGCACCTACGACTTCAGCGCAGCGGACTCCGCCGCGGCTGTGCCGAACCGGCTGTATCGCACGGTTGCAACCGGCAAGTTCAACGGCACCAGCTCGGCTGATCCGGTCGCCGCGTTCTCGCTGTCGCCGTATGTGGTTAAGGACAACGTGTTCGATTATGGATCTGGCTTCAGCTACAGCGCCGCCACCGGTACATCGACCGCAGCCGCGGCGACCACCGCAGTGATCTCGCCGATCACCACGGCCTGCTTCGCTTGCCACGACTCGTCGCTCGCACAGACCCACATCACCGCGAACGGTGGTTCGGTCTACGCAGCGCGCAGCACGGGGCTGGTGACGACCGAGACCTGCATGGTCTGCCACGCAACCGGTCGCGTTGGTGACATTAAGGCGATGCACGCGAAGTAACCGATCGTCGCGCAAGCACCACGGATGCGGCGGGCAGCCCGCCGCATCCGGTTCCACCCAGGCGTAGCTGTTTCGCGAAATGCGCGGCAGTCAGAGCCGAACAAGCAAAGATGAGCATGGCCAAAGAGACCCACAAATCGTGTCGTGCGGGCCGCAGCGTGGTGATTGCCACTAGCTTGTGGTTGATGGCTGGCACCGGGTTCGCGGCAACGGCCAGCACAAGCACCGAGGCCCTGCCCGCGGGCCACCCGCAGCAAGCTCAGAGCAGCAAGAAGGCAACACAGAAACCCGCGCCGCTGATCGACATCAACAGCGCAAGCAAGGCACAACTCAAAACGCTGTATGGCGTCGGGGATGCGGAGGCGGATCGGATCATCGCCGCGCGTCCGTTCAAGACAAAGACCGATCTGGTCACGACAGCCGGACTACCCACCGGCATCTACGTCGCCAACAAACACAAGATCATCGCGATACAGAAGACCAAGTCGAGCCCCAAAGGCTAGGCGACGCCGTATCGGAACAAGACAAACCAAGACGAACGGGCAGACATCGATGAACATCGCAAAATCAGTGTTCTCCACCGCGCTTGTGCTCGCTGGCCTGGCGTGGCAAAGCCTGGCCTTCGCCGAAGAGGCCGCGCCTACTGCATCAGCCGCGCCCACCGCGATTGCCAGCCCCGGCACCGAGTACAGCAAGAAGGGGGCAGACACCTGCCTTGAGTGCCACGACGCCGACAGCGACACCGCAACCTTCACGACGGCCGGCATCTTCAAGTCCAAGCACGGTCAGCGCGGCGACGCGCACAGCCCGTTTGGGCCGAAGGGTCTGCAGTGCGAAGCCTGCCACGGCCCTGGCGACCGGCACTCCACGCAGAAGAGCAAGAAGATCCAGACGATCAACAGTCTCAAGGCGAACTCGTTCTACACGCCCGCCGAGCGCAACGCCGTGTGCCTGTCATGCCACCAGAACCGCTCGCGCAACGCTTGGCACGCGGAAGCGCATGACCGCAGCCAGCTGGCATGTACCGACTGCCACAAGCTGCACGTCGAGAAGGACCCGGTGCTGGCGAAGAAGACCGAACCGGATGTCTGCTTCCGCTGCCACAAGTCTGAGCGCGTCGACTTCCAGAAGGCATCCTCGCACCCGGTTCGCTTCGGCCTGATGGCTTGCAGCGACTGCCACAACGCGCACGGTTCCGGCACGCAGGCGATGCTCAAGAAGCCCACGCTGAACCAGACCTGCTACAGCTGCCACGCAGAAAAACGTGGCCCGTTGCTGTGGGAACACGCACCCGTCACGGAAGACTGCGGCCTCTGCCATACCAGCCACGGATCAGTTCGCCCGGCCATGCTGACGAAGAGCACCACCAGCTTGTGCCAGACCTGTCACTCGGTGGCGGGCCACCCAGCGGTGCCGCGCACCGGCGCAGCCCTGCCCGGCAACGGCGGCGGCGGTTCAATCTTCGTCGTCGCGGGTGGCTGCACGAACTGCCACGCCCAAGTGCATGGTTCCAATCACCCGGCAGGCGCCAAGCTGCTGCGTTGAACGGCGATCAGACTTTCACCATGAGTACATGCGTAACCTCTCAGCGAGAACGGACGCGGCCATGAAACCATTTAGTCCCTTGTTCCTGCTGTGCGCCCTCGGCGCACTGACGATCACGACCAGCGGCACCGCCCTGGCGGTCGACACCTCGCAATGGACCTGCGAGTCGTGCCCATTCGAGAAGGCCAGCTCCAGCACCACGGTGGAGGCTGGGCTCGGCAGCGTCACCGAAGATTCAAAGACCTTTGGCAACTACACCGGCCTCGACCAGCAGGGCCCCTACGTCATCGCTGGCGGCGAAGGCCGTTATCGCAACGACACCGGGTTCAGCGGCAGCTTCCAGGCAACCGACCTCGGTATCGATACGCGGGCCATTGACGCCCGTGTGCGGCAGGAGGGGCGCTATTCGGCCCGCTTTGGCTATTCGGAGATTCCGCACTACACCTCCGATACTGGCGCGACGCCCTTCCTCGGTGCGGGTAGCGAAGTGCTGCGCCTGCCGGCCGGCTTCCCGATCTCGACCACGGCCGATCTTCCCGCCGGCAGCCTCAACACGGTAGACATTGGCTTCAAGCGCTCACGGCTCGACGCCGAGGCGAGCTGGTTGGGCGACGAACACTGGACCAGCAGTATCAAGGTGCGACACGACGTCCGCGACGGCACACAGCGCATCGCCGGATCGTTCTACAACACCTCCTCGCAGCTCGTCGCGCCGGTCGACCAGACGACCGATCAGATTGAGGTCTCCGCCGGTTACGTCACGCAGAAATGGCAGTTGTCGGTCGCCTACCATGGCTCGCTGTTCCGCAATAATGAGAACGCGCTGACCTGGGCGAATCCCTTCACTCCGGTTGTTGCCGGCGCGACCACTGGCCAACTGGCACTCGCACCGGACAACCAGTTCCATCAGCTGCTCGCTTCCGGCACCTACGAAATCCTGCCGCAATTGCGCGCCAGTGCCGACGTCGCCTTCGGCCGCATGACGCAGGATTCCTCTTACCTGCCGATCACACAGAACGCAGCACTGGCGCCGACGATACCCGCCCTGCCGGCTTCGTCACTCAACGGCAAGGTCGGCACGTTCAACGGCAGCTTCCGGCTGGCCTACAACCCGATCGCGCAGCTGCGCGTCAACGCGGTTTATGCGCGCGACGAGCACGACAACCAGACCGACAGCCTCGCCTACCCAGCGGTGGCGACCGACATGTTTGTTGGCACCACGACGCGCAGCAACCAGCCCTTCTCGTACAAACAGGATCGCTACAAGATCAATGCGGACTACCTCGGCCCGAGCTGGCTGAAGACGTCGATTGGCTTCGATGAAGACGATCGCATGCGCACCTTGCAGGACACCGTGAAGACGCGCGAAGGCACGGTCTGGGGGCGCGTCGCTGCGCAAGTCCAGGAATACCTCTCGGTTTCGCTGCGGCTGGCACATGGCGAGCGCACGAACTCCGGCTACGGTTCGGCCACCTGGGTGTCGCCAGCCGAGAATCCGTACATGCGCAAGTACAACCTTGCGGATCGCTGGCGCGACACGGCCGGCGTACGTGCCGACATCACGGCGATGGAAGGCCTCACGATTGGCCTGCACTACGACTACTCGGAAGACGACTACCGCAACTCGCTGGTCGGCCTGACGGATGCACGCAGTGAGAGCTATGGCGCCGATCTGTCGGCCGCGCTCGGCGAACGCACTCAAGTGCAGCTGTATGCGGCATCTGAACGGCTACGTTCCAACCAGGCCGGCAGTTCGACCGCGACGCTGCCTAACTGGTGGGCGCGTAACAGCGATGAGATCGACGTCATCGGGCTCGGCATCAAACATATGGCAATGGATGGGAAGCTCGAACTGGGCGCCGATCTGACCCATACCAGCTCGCGCAGCGACGTGGTCGTGAATGCTGGACCAAGCGATCCCCCGTTCCCGACAGCAACGACGGATCTCGATAGCGTGAAGGTGTATGCCACCTACCGCCTGCAGAGCAACATCTCGATCACCGGCGGTGTATGGCATGAAGAATACCGCTCGCGCGACTGGCGCTACGACGGTGTAACGCCGACCACGGTGCCGAACCTGCTGGCGCTCGGAGAAGAAGCCCCGCACTACAACGTTAACGTCGTTCGTATGGCGGTGCGCTACAGCTTCTAAGGCAATATCGGCGCAATACCGACACGCCCGCACAGTCCGCTGTGCGGGCGTTTGTGTTTCGACGGCCAGAGTGGTCGGCCCGTTCGTACGCTCACCGAACGTCGCGGTCACTGCGCACAGACAAAAAAAAGCCCGTCGGGTGATTCCACCCGACGGGCTTCTCGTTTGACGCTTCGGATTACTTGAGCGACAGGATCCAGGCGATCAGGTTCTTCTGTTCCGCCACGTCCTTGGTCTTGATGATCTTGTGATCTTCCTCGGTGCCGTCTTCCATCTTCACCTTCTCGCCGGAGGTGATGTGGTGCAGCAGCTTGGCCTCGGAGTCGGCCTTGCCGGCGTACTTCTTGCCGATGTCGGTGAAGGACTTGGCTTCCTTCTTCTTATCGATGGCATGGCACTTCAGGCAGCCTTCCTTCTTCGCCAGCGCCTGAGCGGCATCGGCATCCGCAGCCTGCACCACCGGTGCGAGCGCAAACGCACCAACCAGGCCGACAGCCACCGCGATCAATTTCGTCTTCATCCTTGCTCTCCTATGGGTGTTTGAAAACATACCGGCTCAGTGTTCGTGCCAGCCGGTAATCATGGTCTTGAACGTGGTGCTGATTTTCTTGCCGAAGGTGCAGAGATACACATGCGCCACGATGAAGGTCGCGACGATCGTGGCGCACACGTAATGCACGACCGCGATCGGGAACAGCCCATCGACGCCGAACATCTCTTTCGGCGCGTATTGCGGGTACAGAAAGATCAGCCCGGTCAGAACCAGTAACGGCATCACGATGTAGATCATGAACCAGTAGGTGATCGCCTGGAGTGCGTTGAAGTTCTCCTCCGGCGTGACCGGATACGGCTCGTGCTCACCTTTGAACACACCCCACATGTAGTAGCGGGTCTGCTTGATGCAGCGCTCCAGGATGCCCGGCGGCTTTGGTACGAACTGCCACCAGTTGCCCGTTACCGCATTGGCGATCACAAAGAAGCTCCAGAGCGCAACCAGCAGCACGCCAGCAGTGTTGTGGATGCGCACGGCAAGTGAGAACTCGACCACCGGAATCTTCGCGTCCGCGTAGTGCAGGCTGAAGCCAGTGACGATCATCGTGAGGATCAGGATCGCATTCGTCCAGTGCCAGGCACGCACCCAGCCCGGGAGAATGTAGATCCGCACCCCCTCGCTGCCGCTGCGGCGGTCTCCAATACGGCGCTCTTGGTGCCGGCGGTCATCATGACGGCGTTCATCAGTCATTCTTGTTTCTCCGGCGCAGGAAGTGCATCACAACGCGCAGGGCAGCATGGCCCAATACGCCCAACAGGGTCAAAGCAGCCAAACCAAGCATCAGCTTGTCGACAAGCGGATTTCGCGTCGCGCCGATCACGTAGTTCTCGTTCAGCACCACGCTGTTGGCGAAGCCGAACTTGTTTTCTTCCTCGCTCGCCAGATGGCGGTAGAGGCGAACCTTCAGCTGCGTATCGCGGCTATGACAAGCCACGCACTTTTTCTCGGCGCGCTTCTTGTCGAGAATTTCATGCGAGATCGGCTCATTGGCCGCCACCACCGGCGTATGGCACTCCACGCAGCGCACCGCCTTCCAGTGAGCCCGTGTGTTCGGCAGCCACTTGTGGATGTCGTCGATCAGCGGACGATCTTTCTTCTCAGGCGCAAACTGAGCAAATCGCTCGTCCGAATCGTGACAGCCCAGGCAAACGCGGTTGTCCTGCTCGACGATCTTCTTCGGATCGCCCAGCTTGTCGGCACGCCGCATCACGTGCGGGTTGTGGCAAGTCGTGCAGGTGAACTTGTCGGAAAGATTTTTCGCATGCACCGACTTGTCGAACTGTGCCTGCGCGTGATCCGCCTTCTTCTGATGGCAGTCCGGGCAGCTGCTGGTCGATTCCTTCGCGTCCGGCTCGTGCGGGAAATCGTCGTAGCCTTCGTTGTGGCACTTGGTGCAAGCCAGACGCTGGTGATCGGAGGCATGGAAGGCCTCCTTGTCGCGCAGCAAGCCACGCAACTTCTTCAGATCCATGCCTTCCTGCGGCGGGTGCTTTAACCCTTCTTCGCTGTGGCAGGCGAAGCACTCGTCGTTCTTCTTACGAATCTTCTCCAGCATTTGTGGAGAAGGCCCCTTCGGTTCGTTCTCTTCCGCAATCGCGGTGAAACTGAGCATGGCGGCACACGCCAGCACCACAATTTTCCCGCAGGCATTCCATGACATGGCGAGGCCTTCAGCACAATGAATCGTGGGCGGATTACAACAAGGTTGAACCTCAATATCAACACACTTTTGAGGGTTAAATTCGATGGTCTGATTTAGGTCAGCCGTACTGGTCCGTACGCTCAAGAAGTTGCTCGCCACGGCCGCGCTCAGCCACTGCTCGCGCGGGGTTCAGACCCCCTCGCCGAGCCGCCGACCACGGGGGCTGAATGTGGGTCGCGATCGCACCGGGCCGACGGGAAACACGCCAGCGTCGGCCCGACCCGCCGAGGGTCAATATTGCGACGGAGACGTCGCCTCGCCGCCGCTCAACGTCCGCTAGCTCGCCTTAGGTACGATGCTGATTCGCCGGCTCGCGACGCGTTGCTCGCGCTCGGCGCGGCCCTTGGCGATTTCGCGGGCGCGGAGCTGGCCGCAGCCACCGTCGACATCCTGTCCGGCCGAGTTGCGCAGCTTGGTCAGCACGCCGCGCTGGTGCAGGGTGCGAGCGATCGCGGTGGCGCGCTCCCAGGCGGGGCGCTTGAATTCGAGTTCCGGCACGGTGTTGTACGGAATCATGTTCAAGATTGCGTACTTGCCCGCCAGCAGCCGGACGATGCCTTCGAGTTCGTCGTCGCCGTCGTTGACGCCATCGATCAGCGTCCATTGGTACTGAATCGGGTACCCGGTGCTGCGGGCGTATCGCTCGCCCATCTCCACCAGGTCTGCGGGATCGATGCGCGGCGCGCGCGGCAGCAACTGCGCGCGAAGGTCTGCCTTCGTCGTGTGCAGCGACAGTGCGAGTGCAGGCTTCACGCGCCCTTGCGGCAGGCGTTCAAAGACGCGCGGATCACCAACGGTCGAGAACACGAGATTCTTGTGGCCGATGCCGCCCGCGGTACCAAGCAGATCGATCGCCTCGAGCACGTTGTCGAGATTGTGGGCCGGCTCGCCCATGCCCATGAAGACGACCTTCTTGACGAAGCGCTTGCTGCGGGCGAGGACGACCTGCGCGACGATCTCGGCACTGCCGACCTGGCGCAGCAGGCCGTCGCGACCGGTCATGCAAAACACGCAACCGACAGCGCAACCGACCTGAGTCGATACGCAGAGGCCGTCGCGCGGCAGCAGCACGCTCTCAACCGTCTGGCCGTCTGCAAGCTCGACCAGAAGGCGTGCCGAACCATCCTCGCCCGGGTGCTCCGAGCGCAGGCGCGCAAGGCCGGCCAGGTCTGCGCTGAGCGCAGGCAGATCGTTGCGCAGCGCGAGCGGCAGGAAGTCCTCGGCCTTGTGCGGGCCACTGTCGATCGGCTGCGCGTTCGCCCACGCACGCAGCAAGCGCTGCTCGTGGATCGGTTTGGCGCCGTGCGCCAGAAGGCGCGCGCGGATGTCTTCGATACGCATGGTCGGTGATGCTTGAGTGGCTGGCGCGCCGGGAGCGATCGCGCAAAGGGCCACTGTAGCGCGGGATCAGAAAGGTGGGTTGCCCTCGCCCTTGAGCGCGAGGAATTCGTCGATCAGGCGATCGAGCACCGCCTCCTCGTCGCCCGCATCAAGGCCGAGAATCTGCGCCACCATGCGAACCTTGCCGGGATTCACGCGCCGCCCGCTGCTCGCCGGCACGGCCACAGTGCTGGCCGGCGAAACGACGCTCGGTGCGGCAGCAACCGTTTGCGGCGCTGGCTCGGTCGCGTCTGCATCGGCCTTCTTCTTGCCACGCTTCACGCCCTCTTGAACGAGCACTGCTTCGACCACCTTCTTGGGCAATTTCTCGCCCTGTTCCAGCTCGGCGACCAGCGCATCGAGCCGCGCCTCGTTCTTCTGCGCGAGTTTGTCGAGCTGAACGGCAGTGGTGCAACTCGTGATCTGGCCGGATTCGAGCAGCGCCTCGACTTTGGGCGACAAGTTCGCCGGCGCGGTCTTCTGTTCCAGCCACGTCGCCGGCTGGCCGAAGTGTTCGGCCGCTGCCTCGGGCGACTCAAAACCGCGGGCGATCGTTTTCAGTGCCTGCGCCATTTCGCGCGGCGCCAGCGGCAGGCGAACGCCCTGGCCCAGGTTTTCAAAGACCTGCACCTCCAGCGTTTCGTTCGGGGCGCAGGCTCGCACGAGCACGGGGATCGACGCTTCGCCGGCCAACAACGCCGCACGCAGACGGCGCTCGCCGACGATCAGACGATACTTTCCGTCGGCGTCGGCCGGCTGCACCAGCACCGGCTGGATCAGGCCGACACCGGAAATTGAATCGGCCAGCCGCTTGATGCCCGCCTCATCGAACTGGCGACGCGGGTGTGCCGGGTCCGGCACGATCTTCGCCACGTCGATCATCTTGAATTCGGGAACCGTCTCTTTGAAGCCCATCGCCTTGTCCGCCTGTTCGCTGCATGCTGGCCAACGCGTGCGTCGACCAAAAGGGCGGGGATGTTCCGGGTTTTTGCCCTGCGGGGCAACTGCGGCGATCGCGCCCTTCGGCAAGCCGCGCGCCGTCTGGATGTTGCATTCCTGACGCTGCATTCGCGAGCGGCAACAGTGCGACCTCCGCGCTGCGCCCCGGTTCGTCAGCGCAAAAAAAGAAGCGCGTCCGGCCATAGCCGGAACGCGCTCACTCTCCTTCCAAAACGGTCTAGTCGAACACGCTCGTGCTGTACTCCTTCTCGCGCAACTTCGCCTGTGCCGCGGCGAGGCGAGCGATCGGCACCCGCGGCGCGGAGCACGACACATAGTTCAGGCCGATTGCATGGCAGAAGCGCACGGAATCCGGCTGGCCGCCCTGCTCGCCGCAGATGCCCACCTTCAGATCTGGGCGAGCTTCACGCCCCCACTGCACGGCCATCTGCATCAGGCGACCAACCCCTTTGACGTCCAGCACCTCGAATGGGTTTTCGCGCAGGATCTTGGACTCCTGATAGAAGGGCAGGAACTTGTTCTCCGCGTCCTCGCGCGAGAACGAGAAGGTGGCCTGGGTCAGGTCGTTGGTGCCGAAGCTGAAGAACTCGGCCACGCGTGCAAGGCTGCCAGCCCGCACGCAGGCGCGCACCACCTCGATCATCGTGCCGAAGCGCACATGCGGGCGTTCACCCAGCAGCGCCGCGACGCGGTCCAGTTCGGTGTCGAAGATCGCCTTCACGCGAACCAGCTCTTCCTTGGTGCATACCTGCGGCACCATGATCTCGGCGTTGACCGTCACGCCTTCGCGCAAGCTGCCCGCCGCCGCTTCGAAGAGCGCACGGATCTGCATCGTGTAGATCTCGGGATTGGTCAGTCCGAGACGCACACCGCGATGGCCGAGCATCGGGTTCACTTCGTGCAAGGCATGCACCTTGCGCAGCATCGCCTCACGCCGCGCAATCAGGGCATCGAAACGGTGCTGCTGCTCGTACTGCACCAGGTTCGCGTTGAGGTGATCGAGGCTGTCCACATAGGCGTGATGCAGCTCGGGGTCGAGCATGCGCAGCGTTTCCGGCAGCTCGTTCATGCCGCGTACCGCACGTTTGAGGTTGCGCAGGTGATCGATCTCGAATTCAAGCTGCGATGCGGTTGGCAGGAATTCGTGGATCGGCGGATCGAGCAGCCGCACCGTCACCGGCAGGCCATCCATCGCGCGGAAGATGCCCTTGAAGTCTTCGCGCTGGAAGGGCAGCAGGCGATCGAGCGCGTCCTGCCGCTCTTCCGGTGTGTCGGCCAGAATCATCTCCTGCACCACTGGCAGACGGCCGGGGTCGTTGAACATGCGCTCGGTACGGCACAGGCCGATACCCACGGCGCCGAAGCGGCGCGCACGCGCGGCGTCGTTTGGCGTGTCGGCATTGGCGCGCACCTTCAGTGTCGCGGCTTCGTCGGCCCATTCAAGTAGGGTCTGCAGCTCGTCGAAAAACTCTGCTTCCACCGTCGGGATACGGCCGGCGTAGACCTTGCCGGTGCTGCCATCGATCGTGATCACATCGCCTTCGACAAACTCCGCGTCACCGACGCGCGCCTTGCGCGCATGCACGTCGATCTGGATCGCGGCGCAACCGGATACGCAGGGCTTGCCCATGCCGCGCGCGACAACTGCCGCATGCGATGTCTTGCCGCCGCGCGCAGTCAGGATGCCCTGCGCAGCGAAGAAGCCATGGATGTCTTCCGGCTTGGTCTCCTCACGCACCAGGATGATCTTCTCGCCAAGCTTGCCGCGCGCTTCCGCGGTATCCGCATCGAACACGACGCGGCCGGATGCGGCACCCGGCGAGGCCGGCAGGCCGGTCGCGAGCGCCACTGCATTGGCGCCAGGTGCGAGCGTCGGCACCATCAGCTGTTCAAGCAGGGCCGGGTTCACACGCAGCAGCGCCTGCTCGCGGGTGATTACGCCCTCGCTGGCCATCTCGACCGAGGTCACCACCATCGCGCGGGCGTTCATCTTGCCGTTGCGCGTCTGCAGCGCGTAGAGGCGGCCCTTCTCGATCGTGAATTCGAAGTCCTGCACTTCCTTGTAGTGGGCTTCGAGCTTGTTGCGCAGCTCCATCAACTCGGCGTGCAGGCGCGGCATCTCCTGCTGCATTTCCGCGATCGGCTTGGGCGTGCGGATGCCGGCAACCACATCTTCGCCCTGCGCGTTCGTGAGGTATTCGCCGAAGATCACGTTCTCGCCGGTGGCCGGGTTGCGCGTGAAGCCCACACCGGTGGCCGAGTCGTTGCCCATGTTGCCGAACACCATCGTGCACACGTTGACCGCGGTGCCGTTGGCCATCTCGGGAGTGATCTTGAATTGCCGCCGATAATCGACCGCGCGTTTGCCCATCCAGGACCGGAACACGGCGGCGATCGCCATCTCCAGCTGCTGCATCGGATCGGTCGGGAACGGATGACCGGTGTGCTGCTCGACAATGCCGATATAGGTCTGCGCCAGATCCTTCAATTGCGGCGCGGTGAGGTCCACGTCCTGCGCGGCACCCACCTTCGCCTTCAAGGCGTTCATCGCCTCGTCGAAGAGTTCGTCCGGCACACCCAGCGCGATCTTGCCGTAGAGCTGGACGAAGCGGCGCCAGGCGTCATAGCCGAAGCGCGGGTTGTCGGTCTGGTGGATCAGCCCTTCCAGCGTCGCGGGGTTGAGGCCCAGGTTGAGGATCGTGTCCATCATGCCGGGCATCGACATCGCAGAGCCCGATCGCACCGACACCAGCAGCGGATTCGTCGCGGAGCCAAAGCCCTTGCCGGTCTTCTGCTCGAGTTCGCGCATCGCTGCGCGCACTTCGTCCATCACGCCGTTGGGCAGCACGTCGTGCTCGAGATAGGCGAGGCAGGCTTCGGTGGTGATCGTGAACCCGGGCGGAACGTTCAGCCCGATCTGCGTCATCTCGGCAAGGTTTGCGCCCTTGCCGCCGAGCAACATCTTGTTCTTGCCGTCGCCGCATTCGAACGAATAGACATAGGTGGTCATGGCTCCCTCTCCCTGAAGGGCACCTGACACCATCTGGCCGTCCTGGCGTTGGACGTGGGGGGCGAATTCGGAGACTGAGCCCCGGCGCGTGCGAGCGTCACTGACGGTCGATCCGTCAGGCGCCAGTTGGCGTGATGACGAAACACCGTTGCGCTGACGATAGTCCTCGGGTTGGCCGCCCCTTTTAAGCGAGGTCAACAGTCAGATGTAAGACCTGATTCAATCGCAAGGCTCATTGCGCTACATCTTCGCGACCGGCGCCCCAGTCGGTGCTGTGGATGGCGCCGCCTCCATCCGAACGCCGGTCGCAAGTCGGCGGAACTGCGGCACGAAGCTGCGCACAGCGGCCAGATCAAAGCGCTTGGCATGCGCGTCGAATGCCGCCTTCAGCGCGTCACGCAACTCGGTCGATTCGACGCGCGCAAGGACTTCGGCCGGGCTGCCGGCCGACTCCCAGCCCGCCACTGCTTTGTCGAGCGCACCGATTGCGACCAGTTCCGGCGACGGATCGCTGCTCGCCAGCGGCACGAGCGCCTCGTGGCGCCGCAGCAACCACATGCGCAGTTCGTCGCGCAGCGTCGGCGCGCGGCGGCTGTTGCGCGCCATCATTGCGAGGTAGCGCACGCGGTTCTGGTAGCGCTTCACCGCGCGCGGCGTGCGCAGCGCCGTCGCAACCACCGGATTCCAGATTGCCAGTGCGTCGCGGAAGGCAGGCGAATCGCGCACCACCGGGCTTGGGCGCCGCACCAGGCCGAGGCCCGCCATCACGGTCGTGATCAGCAAGAGCAGCGCTGCGCTGCCCCACGCCTTCTGCGGCGTTGTGGCCGCGGTGAAGAACACCGGCCCCTGTGGCTGCTCGGTCGGCAGCGCTACGCCCGCTGCCGGCGGCCTCGCTGATGCCGGCGGGCCCGCCACGACCTTGACCACCGGTGCCGATGCAAGATCAGGCGTGCGCTGCACCGCCGCAGGCAATTGTGACCCCAGCCACGCACCTGCCCAGATCGCACAAACACCGACCAGTACCGGCCACAAACGACACACGCGGCGCGCGGCCTGGGGCAGCGCAAAGCCGGTGGCGTCTGCGCGATCTTCATCCTGCAGATGGGCACTACGTGTCGGGTCGAGCCTCGGAACCGGCACCTCGATGTTGATGAGCTTTTCGAGGTACTGCTGCGCGTATTCACGCCGCACCCGGCGTGCGCGCGCATCCTTGTCCTCGCCCGGCAACTCGGCCGCGGCCTTGGCGCTTTCGGCTTCGACCAGTTCATGCGCGACCTTCTCGAACGCGAGCCCGACGCAGGCTTCGACGCGCGCACGGGCCATGCCGAGCACCACGTACACGCGCCCGGACGAAACGAGGAAGTTCACCGCCTCCATCACCTCAAGCACGGCTTCAGGTTTGCAGCGATCAAGGTCGTCGATCAGGACCAGCATCGTGCGCGGTTCCAGCGCGGCAGTCACCTCACCAAACTGCTCTGCGAACTTCTGCCGGAAGCTCGCCTGAGAGCCGAGATCCTTCACCGAGGCGCGCGACGAGATCGACGCCGCAAGCGAGGCCGGGTCCACGCCGAATGCCCGCATCCGCAGCAGGGCGCCAACCAGCGGGGCGAACGCACCGGCCGCAAGGCCCATCGCACGCAGGCGGGACACGAAGGAATCCGGGTCAGGTTTGACCTTGTCGTCGCTTAGCGCAAACCACAGGTCGTTCGCGAGCGTGAGCCAGTTGTCGAGCACCGTGCCGGGGTGGGTCAAGGTCCACCCGAACAGCCCGACCGAGAACGCTACCGCGAGCGACATCGGCCAGTAACGACGGCCGCGGGTCCACAGCAGACGCACGCGGTATTCGAAGCCCTCGAGACTCAGCCAGCCCGGAATCGCCTGATCGCGAATGGACGTCAGCAGCGCCGCCAGCAGCGCCTCTTCCTTCTGATGGTGCCAGGCGTTGAACCACACGCAGCGCACACCGAAGCGCGACAGATCCTCCTTCAAGAGCCCCATCAAGGAACTCTTGCCGCTCCCCCAATCGCCGGTGATCGCGATCGTCAGTGGCGCATCGGTCTTCTCGTTGCGCAGGAAGGCCGACAACCCCCACGCCAGCGGCGCAAAGTCGAGGCGGTCCTCGCGTGCGGCGGCGAGGGGCTTGTCGGACACGAAAGCGTCCGCCGCCGTGTCGGTCACTGCGTTCGACTGTGGTGGCGGGCGTCGCAGCGCGGCGGCGGCGAGCCCCAGCAAGCCAACCACCCATGCCAACCACAGCCAAGGCGCCGGCCAGCGCTGATAGCGCGCCCCCTGCGGCTGCCAGTGCAGCCCGCCATCCAGCGTGGTGTAACGAATGCCGCCGGCACCGACGGCGCTGCCCGCACCCCCAGCCGTGACACGGATCTCGCGCAGGGCCCCCACCGCGCCGGCCGACAGCGCCTGCCACTGGGCTGCCCCCTGCAGCTGGCGGAAGATGCTGCCGGACTCGCCCACGGCGAACATGCGACCACCACCACTGCGTACCGCACGCAGTGCCACATCCGGCACTTTGGTGCCGACCGGGGCACCCAAGGCATAGGGCAAGGCCGCGCTACGCACCAACCAGACACCGCGTTGCCCACCCCAGGTTTCGCCATCGGCACGCAGTTGCAGGATGCGGCCGCGGCCACCGAGTGGGGCAGCCGCTTCGCGCCAACTCGCACCGCCGTCGACACTGTCGAAGATGCGAGCCCCCTGCGTGAGCATCAGCACCCGTCCGCTCGCTGCGTCGATCGCGGCGCCCACGAGCGCGCCCAACTCGGCACGCACACGCCAGCTGTTGCTCGCGGCCTCGAACAGATACAACGCCCCGCTGCGACTCACCATCCATTGCTGCCCGTCGGGCCGCAGCGCAACGGCCAGGATGGCGCTGCCGATCTTTACCAGCGGTTCCCAGTTTGTGCCGCCGTCCCGGGTGCCGAACAAGGTCCCGTCGGCGGCGCCCAGCAATCCGCGCCGCCCGCTCGCATCGAAGGCGATCGTGTTCAGATCGGGAGGCAACACCACCACAGGGCGTTCAGGCGCGCGCTGCGGTGCCGATTGCACCGCGGCGGGTGCGACTTGCTGCTGTACGGGCGGCGGTGTGACGGTGGTTGGGGCGTCACCCGCCTTCGGGTTCTTGCGCGGCGCGGCGTTCGGCGACACCGGCTCGCCCAGCAAGCGGATCTCGCTCTCGTTCAACAGGGGCCCTGCGACACCGCCCTGCGCCTTGTCGGGCGCCTTGCTCTGCAGCGCGCTGTCGATCGGTTGCTGCGCGGATTGTTGTTTCGGATCGTAGGCGTTTGCGGCGGCGTTCGCGCTGCCAATCACGCCGAGCCATGCCCCCTTGGCGGCCGGTCTTTCGCTGCCGGGCTCCGGCGCGCTGGTGTCACCCGGCAAGCGCTGGCGCGACCAGCTCGCACCAGCGTCGATGGAATGCAGGATCAGACCGGCGTCGCCGACCACCCAGAGTTGCTCACCATCGCTGGCGACATGCAGGCCACGCAGGGTGCCGCCGATCAGCGGCAGGCGCAGCGCGGCGTTGCGCTCGACTGGATAGCGCCACCAATCCAGCGTCATGAACTCCGGTGCGGTGAGCGGATCGGGCCGCAGCGACTGGGTAAGCCCGAGCGCGGTGCTCGCCACCAGCCACACGAGGCTGAACACGAACAGCACGCCGCGTGCGGAAACGCGCGAACCGCTTGATGCCGTGCCCGATGCGGGCGCCGCGTCGCCTTTGAGCATGTGTGCGTCTGCCGGGGAGGGGATTCTCCAAGCTAGACCCGATGCTCACGGAATGCAAAGCGAAACAGCGCCGCCACGCCGCGTGGCCGCGGGAAACGCGCTTACTGCGGACGTGTACCGACGTAGCGGGCGTACGGCTTCAGCGCGCCTTCGCGCGTGAAGCTGACGACCTCGTAGGGCGGCTCGGCGCCGCCTTCCATGCCGGGTGAGCCCGCCGGCATACCCGGCGCAGCGATGCCGGTGACCTTTGGCTTCTCGGCAAGCAGGCGTTTGACGCTGGCAGCCGGAACATGCCCTTCGACAACATAGCCCCCGACAGTGGCGGTGTGGCAGGACGCGGCGGCGGCCGGCACGCCAAGGCGCCGCTTGATCGCGTCCATGTCCTCGACTGGTTTCTCGGTCACCTTGAAGCCGGCCTGCCGCATATGCGCGGCCCATCCGCCGCAGCAACCGCATGACGGATTCTTGTAGCTGATTACTTCGGGCAGCGGCGCAGCCACGGCCACGCCGGCGAGTGCGGCAAGAGTGAGGGCGATCAGTGCGTGCTTCATCTTAGTGCTCCGTTCGTTTGCATGGCGGCAGATCGCGGTGTCAGTGCGCGGTGGCGTCGCGCAACTTGAGCCAGCGCTGCGTCAGACTGATCCCAAGCGCGAGCAGCGTCGGGCCGAGGAAAAGTCCAACGAGACCAAACGCCAGCACGCCGCCGAACACACCGAGCACCGCGACCAGCAGCGGCAGGCTCGAAGTGCGCGCGATCAGCAATGGCTTGACGATGTTGTCGACCGAGCTGATCGCCAGCACGCCGTACAAGACCATGAAGATCGCCCAACCCAGCTCGCCACGGTCGTAAAGCCACAGCGCCGCGCCCCCCCAAACCAGGGGCGGACCGACCGGCACCATCGACAGCAGGAAGACCAGCGAGGCCAGCAACACCGGCGCTGGCACGCCAGCGATCGTGAAGCCGAGCGCCGCGACAAGCGCCTGGGCGAGCGCGGTGCCAACCATGCCCAGCATCACGCCGAATACCGTCTTCTGTGCAGTGGTGAGCAGCTCGCGGCCCGTCTCGCCGTAGAGTCGTTCGACCATGCGTTCGATTGCATCACGCAGCGCCAGGCCGTCGCGGTACAGGAAGAACAGTACGAACACGGCCAGAGACACCTGTACGACACCCACGCCGAGCGCAGCGATAACCTTCAAACCGAACGCGCGCGCCGGCTCCATCAGCTTCTGCCCGAGGCCGACCATGGCTTCGCGGCTGCTCAGGAGTGCCTGCAGGTAGGTCGCCAACGAGTCCCCCAGCAGCGGCAGGCTACGCACCCATTGCGGTACTTGCAGCGGGCCGTTCTCCAGACGCAGCCGAATCAGGCCGAACAGCCACTGGAACCCATCGGCCGCCGAACTGGTGACCACCACCACCGGCACCACGATCGCCAGCACGCAGGCGATACACATCACGGCCGCCGCCACCGCGCGCCGGCCGCGCAGCACGGACAGCACGCGCGCGTAGAGCGGCCAGGTCGACAGCGCCACCACCGTGGCGAACAGGATCGTGACGATGAAGGGAGCGAGCACGAGCCAGCAGCCGGCGACGAGGCCGATTGTCAGCGCAAGCTGCGCGAAGTTTTCAAAACGCTGGGCGGGATGTGTGGACATGGGCTCACCGGCCGGGGGTAAGCGTCGATCTTACCGGCCGCAGCGACGTACCGCGCGGGGCTCAGTCAAGTTCGCGCACGCCAGCGGTGCCGTCGGGGTTGCGACGCGCATGGTCGAGCGCCGCTTCGGCACTGAGCATCAAGGCGTCGGTCGTCGACTCGCTGCGCACGGAACAGGCGACCCCGGCACAGGCGGCGATCTCGATGTCGAAGTGGCCGAGTTCGAGCGGGCTGAGGCTGATCTCCAGCACGATGTCGCGCGCGAGCCCGGCACCGATCTCCGGCCCGGCATCGGGCATCACCACGATGTAGCCCTTGCCACCCCATCGTGCGAGCAGGCAGCTGCGCGGCATCACGTTGCGGATGCAGGTGGTGACATGGCGCAGCACCGCGTCACCCACATCGTGGCCATACCAGTCGTTGAACTGGCGGAAGTTATCCAGATCCACCCGCACTACGGTCGTCGGCCGACCGCGTGGTGCATTGCGCTCGAGCGCCGCTTCGATCGCCTCGTCGGCGGCAAGGCGGTTGGGCAGGCCGGTCAGCAAGTCTTCACGGCGAGCGTTCTCGCGCAGGCGTTGAAGCGCACGCTCGCCGAGCAGCATCATGCACATCAGGATGCCCAGCACCAGCGTGATCATCACCACCACCAGCAGCAAGGGCTGCAGCGGCGAGTCGGTATAGAAGCGGTCGAAGTCGTCGCGGAACACCCATACCGACGCGGCGCGCAAGGCAAGGGTCGCGGCCAGAACACCGAGGGTGACGATCAACCCCAGGGTCACGACCGAGCGGCGCAGGCGCAGGCTGCAATACAGTTCCCACAAGGTCAGCAAGACCGTGACCAAGAGGCCGACGCTGAGTACCGCGACGCGCCCGATCAAACTGGGCATCGCGAAGGTGTACCAGACCGACGCGATGAAGCTGCACGCCAGCACCGCGCCGATATAGGGCAGACGCGCGTGGCGATCGATCAGGCGACAGAGCCCGAGGTGTATCAGCCCCTGACTGGCGAGCGTGCCAAAGTTGCCCAGCACGATCGCGAGCGACAACCACGCCGGCCCGAGCACGCGCAGCGCACTCGCCGCTGAACCACACGCCAGCATCAGGCAGGCCCACGCAATCGGGCGCGCACCGCGCATCAGCGGATCGAAACCACGAATGAAGACGCGCAGCATCAGCCCCATGCACAGCGCGACCAGCGTGGTGGCAAAGAGAATCGACGTAAGATCAAGCATCGCTGGCCACCGTTTCGCGCTGCGGCAACCAGCGCGAAAGCACTTCCAGCAGGGTCTTGAGCACCACCGGTTTGGCGAGGAAGTCGTCCATGCCGGCAGCAAAGCACTGCGCGCGGTTCTCGGCGAAGGCGTTGGCGGTCAGCGCGACGATCGGCACGCGTTCGCGACCGAGCGAGGACTCCCATTCCCGGATGCGCCGCGTCGCGGCGAAGCCGTCGAGCACCGGCATCTGACAGTCCATCAGGATCAGATCCGGCGAGTGACCCTGTGCGAGCAGGTCTGCCGCCTGCAGTCCGTCGCCGGCAACCATCACGCGATAGTGCCGATGCAGCAGCATCGTCTCGATCACCTTGGCGTTGGTCGGACTGTCTTCCACCACCAGGATGAGAGGCGCCTCGTCCTCGCCATGTGAATGCGGCAGCGACTGCAACGCCGGGCGCAGCGCCGGGCTGGCCGCGGCGGCCGCGCCATGCAATCGCGCCTGGATGCGGAACCAGAAGCAGGCGCCCTCGCCGGGCTCGCTCCTCACGCCCACATCGCCATCCATCAGCAGCGCAAGACTGCGCACGATGGAAAGCCCCAGTCCGCTGCCACCTGCCGAACGGGTGGCCGCGGTGTCGACCTGACTGAACGGCTGAAACAGCATGCCAAGTTTGTCCGGTGCGATGCCGATGCCGCAGTCGGTCACCGCAAAGCGCAATTGCACGGTATCGGACTCACGCGACAGCACTTCGCCCTCGACGCGAATCACACCGCGGACACTGAACTTGATCGCGTTGCTGATCAGGTTCGAGAGCATCTGGCGCAGACGCACCGGATCGAGCCAGAACGTATCCAGCGCATCGCCCGACCAATGCGTTTCGATGGAGAGGCCCTTGCGTTGCGCGGCATCGGCAAACAGCGCCGAGGTCTCGTCGAGTAGCACGGCCGGCATGCACGCAGTCGGGTTGAGGTCCATCCGCCCCGCTTCCACACGCGACAGGTCGAGGATGTCGTTGAGCAAGGTAAGCAGCGTTTCGCCGGAGCTCAGCACGGTGCGGGCGTACTCCTCGCGCTCGGCGTCGCTCAGGTCCGGCATCTGCAGCAACTGCGCCATGCCGAGGATGCCGTTCATCGGCGTGCGGATCTCGTGCGACATGGTGGCGAGGAAGTGGCTCTTCGCGCGGTTGGCGGTTTCGGCCGCCTCTTTTGCAGAGCGCAGCGCGGCCTCGCTGCGATGGCGCTCGGTCACATCGTTGAACGTGCCGATGTAGTTGCACACGCGCCCCTGGGCATCCTTCACCGCCGAAATCGCGAGATGCTCCGGGTACAGCTCGCCGGACCGGCGACGATTGATCAGTTCGCCCTGCCAGCGCCCCTCACGGTTGATCGTTTGCCACAGCTCGCGGTAGAAGTCCGCCTCGTGCAGGCCCGACGACAGCACATGCGGCGTACGGCCGACCACTTCGCCTTCGGTGTAGCCGGTGATCTGCGTGAAGGCACGGTTGACACGCAGGATCCGGCACTGCGGATCGGTGATCATGATGCCGTCGAAAGCGGCGTCGAACACACTGGCCGCCAGTTCCAGCGCATCCCGCGCGGCCATCTGCTCGCGCTCGCGACGCACCTGCAGCCGGTGCACCAAGCCGCCGAACACCAGCACGAACACCAGGGCACCGATGCTCATCGCGGCGAGGTTGCCCATCTCGCGGCGCCAGTCGTGCAGGATCGTGTCCTGCGTGAAGCGCACCTGCAGGACCAGCGGATAGAGCCGCGAAGCATGGTATGCGCGGGACACCGCGGGGTCGGCCCCCTTGGCGAGGCCGATCTCGCGGTCCAGCAGCAGCTTGCTGAAAAGTGGGTCCGCGGACTGGTCGGTGCCAGGCGCCGCTTGCTCAGGTGCGGTCGACAGCAGCATCAAGCCGTCGTAACGCGACACCGAAACGAGAAAGTCCTCACGCGCAGCAGCGCTGGCCAGCTGATTGACGAAGTAATCGGGATTGATCGTTGCAACGACGTATCCCTCGTCATGAGCGTCGACCAGCGGCCGCGCGACGGTAAAGAAATACGCCGATGCGCGCGCATCGACCGGGCCCGGCGACGGCTCGCCGTCGCCCAGGTCGCGCCCGATCCACACGCCGGAAACGCGCAACAGCGTCGCGTCGCTGGCGCCGCCGATCGCCCTCACCGCCGCCGCGTCGAGTCTGCGCCCGCGCACCCCAGGCGCAGAGCTGGCGAGGATGCGGCCATCCTTGGCGACGATCGCGAGCGAACGAATCGCCGGCAAGCCGTTGATCGCGCCCTGCAATTGGGCCTCGAAGGCATCCGCCTGATTGCCCGGCTGTTCGCGCCAGCCGACCAGGCTTGCGTCGAGCTGGCGGTCGATCATCTGCATCATCAACGTGACCTGATACTCGCCCACGCGGGCCACGTTGCTCGCGAGCGTACGATGCGTGAGCACCGCCTCGTTGCGCAGCCGGTTGGCGTGATACAGCACCGCGATGAGGCCGAACAGGCAGAAGGCGACCAGCACCGCACCGATGCCACGCGGCAGGCGTATCGCGCGCAAGCCCTGTCGCGGCTCAGTGCTCATCGCCAACTCCAGCACAGCTGCGGCGTGGGTCGGAACGCCATGCCGGCGAGCGCAGAAGGTTGATTTGCGGCACCCGATCAGTCCTTGATCATCATCGGCTCAAGCCCGTACCGCTGTGCGGCGGCGAACAGCCGGCCATCCGCGCGGATGGCGCTGACGAACGCGTCCACACGCTGCAGCCAGGCGCTGTCGCCCTGCTTCACCGCGTAGGCGGCATTCACCATGAAGTAAGGCGTCGGCGGCGCAAACACGCGCACCCAGTCGTGGTTGTCGCGCATCTTGCGGGTGAAGGGAAAGTCCGACATGAACACGTCAACGCGCCCAGCCTCCAGCTCCGCCTCACGCGTCCGCGGCGGCACGATCACGACCAGCTCTGCCTGCTGCAGGCGCTCCCGCATCAGCGGCTCATGATAGGTCCCGGCAAGCACGGCGACGCGGGTGCCCGGGCGATCGATATCCTGCCAGCTCCGCACGCGCGTGTTGTGCCGCGTTGTCACCGCATAGACATCGCCGCGCAGGTAGGGCCGCGAGAGAGCGAGCTTCTCGACCCGCTGAGGCGTCACTGCCACCCCCATCATCGCGATGTCGCAGCGGTCGCCATCCAGGTCTTCGATGAAGCGGCCGAAGGTGGTGTCAACGAACTGCAAGGTCACCCCGAGGTCGCGCGCGAATTCGCGCGCCATGTCGGTATCGAGGCCGCTCAGTACGCCCGACTTCGGGTTACGGAAACTGAGTCCGTAATAGTCGGGCCAGATGCATACCCGCAGGGTCTTGCTCGCGCGAACCTTGTCCAACTGCGACGCGGCCGCCGCGCCCACCACGGGTGCGAGCAAGCCGCCGCACAGCGCCAGCATGCCGCAAACCCTCACCCCCCATCGCCACCCCAAGTGCATTACGCCTCCGCAAACACCCCAGCGTCGGCCACCGCGAAGCATGCTGCCACGCCCGAATCAGTCGGACCGGAATGCGATCACATGATCCGCATCGAGGCGGATCCCGATCAGCTCACCGAGGGCATGGTTGTGGTGCGAGGGCACCAGCGAGAGCACTTCGCGTCCGCTCGCCAGACGCAGGGTGTAGAGAATATCGGCACCGCGGAACGCTTTCTGAACCACTTCCGCGCGCAAGTCGCTCGCATCGTCGTGCACCACGTCGTCCGGGCGCAACAGCAGATCCACCTGACTGTCGATTTCGCACAGCGCCCCGTCGCGCGAACACACGATCGGCTCGGCTGCACGCAGACGGCCAAGCTCGATGTCGACGCTGCGCGCATCCACCACACGGCCCGGCAGGAAGGCGCCCTGACCAACGAAATCCGCAACGAAGCGATCGCGCGGGCGGTGGTAGATGTTGTAGGGGGTGTCCCACTGGCGCAGCGTGCCCTCGGCCATCACACCCACTTCGTCGGCCATCGCGAAGGCTTCATGCTGGTCGTGCGTCACCAGCAAGGCCGTCGCGCCTTCGCGCTTCAGGATGTCGCGCACCTCGGCGGCGATCCGTTCGCGCAAATCGACGTCAAGACTTGAAAACGGCTCGTCGAGCAACACAAGCTGCGGTCTCGGTGCGAGAGCCCGCGCCAGCGCCACGCGCTGCTGCTGACCACCCGAGAGCTCATGCGGGTAGGCTGCGCCGTACCCCTGCAGGCCGACCAGTTGCAGCAACTCGGCGACACGCGCCGCGCGTGCCTCGGCCGGCAAGGCGCGGATGCCGAAGGCGATATTGCGCGACACATCGAGGTGCGGGAACAGCGCGTAGTCCTGGAACACCATGCCGATCTGACGCGCCTCGGCCGCGACGCGGTGATCGGGGGCGCTGACGCGCTTGCCATCGATGCAGATCTCGCCGCCAGCAATCGGCTCGAAACCCGCGATGCAACGCAACAGGGTGGTCTTGCCACAGCCCGAGGGCCCCAGCAGGCACGCGATGCGGCCAGCGGCAAGGCTCAGATCGACGCCATTGACGACGGTGCGCGCGCCGTAGCGCTGAACGACGGCTTTGAGTTCGAGTCGGAACATGGGTATCGATTATAATTCGCATTTGCGCCCATGCCCGCTTCGCGTTTTCTCACCCCTCTCGTCGCGATTGCCCTCGTCATCGCCTTGCTGACCGGTCTGCCGGTTGCAAGCGTGGGCCTCAACCTGCTGGTAGGTGGCACCAGCGCGACCTGGGCGCATCTGAGCGAGACGGTGCTGGGCGACTACATCGGCAATTCGCTTCGGCTGTGCGTCGGGGTCGGTTGCGGTGTCGCGATTGTCGGCACCGCGACGGCATGGCTCACGGCGATGCATGACTTCCCGGGGCGGCGCGTGTTCGAGTGGGCATTGGTGCTGCCGCTGGCGGTGCCCGCCTATGTGATGGCCTACGTCTACACCGACCTGCTGCAGTTCGTCGGGCCGGTGCAAACGGCGCTACGCAACACCTTCGGCTGGTCACACGGCGACTACTGGTTTCCGGATGTGCGCTCGCTGCCCGGCGCGATCGCGATGTTCGTCTGCGTGCTCTACCCCTACGTCTACCTCCTCGCGCGTACCGCTTTCATCGAGCGTGCCGGCGGCGTGCTGGAAGCCGCGCGTACCCTGGGCCAGGGGCCGTGGCGCGCGTTCTTCAGCGTCTCGCTGCCGCTCGCGCGGCCAGCGCTCGCTGCCGGCATTACGCTGGCCTTGATGGAAACGCTGGCCGACTACGGCACCGTGGCCTACTTCGCGGTGGATACCTTCACCACCGGCATCTACCGAGCCTGGTTCTCGCTTGGTGACCGTGTAGCCTCCGCCCAGCTCGCCGCGATCCTGCTTGGCTTCGTGCTGCTGCTGATTGCACTGGAGCGCTTGACGCGTGGTCGTGCCCGTTATCACAACGCCGGCAACCGAAACCGCCCGCCGATGCGTACCCGCTTGCGGGGCCCGGCTGCGGCAGCTGCGGTACTGGCCTGCGTGCTACCGCTGGCGGCCGGCTTCCTGCTGCCTGCGGGCCTGCTGCTGAAGATGGCACTGACCGAAGGCGACGCCCAGTTTGGCGCTCGCTTCCTGACACTGGCGCGCAACAGCTTCGTGCTGGCCTCGACCACCGCCGCCCTGGCGGTGCTGCTCGCGCTGCTGCTTGCGTACTCGGCACGGGTCTCGAGGACCTGGCTGTCGCAGGGCCTCAATCGCATCGTCGGACTCGGCTATGCGGTGCCCGGCGCGGTGATCGCGGTCGGCGTGCTGATTCCGGTCACGCGGCTCGACACCTGGCTCGGCCTGCAATGGCAACAGTGGTTTGGCCACAACCCGGGCTTGCTGCTGACCGGCGGCATCGCCGCGCTGGTCTATGCCTGCCTGGTGCGTTTTCTCGCAGTGGCACTGCAAACAGTCGAAGCGAGTCTTGCGAAGATCACGCCCAGCATGGACGACGCAGCACGCAGCCTCGGCGACGGCGCCTTCGCGATCCTGCGCCGGGTGCACGCGCCGATCCTGCGCGGCAGCCTGCTTACCGCAGGTCTGCTGGTCTTCGTCGATGTGATGAAGGAGCTGCCGGCCACGCTGGTGATGCGGCCGTTCAACTTCGACACCCTTGCCACGCAGACCTACACGCTGGCCGCGGACGAGCGCCTGACGGAAGCCTCCACTGCAGCGCTAGCGATTGTCGCCGTCGGGCTGCTGCCGCTGATCGCGCTGTCGCGCCAGATTGCGCGCACCCGCAAGTAAGCACTCACCATGAAAAAGGCCGGGGCATGCCCGGCCTTTTCCGTTCACCTGCAACCGCTCACTTGTATCCGGCGCGGTCGTAGATCATCTGCGCCTTGGCCTGGTACTGCGCGAGATCCTTCACCGGCAGTTTGTCGGCCTTGAAACTGCCGAGCGTGTCGAGAGCCGGGTTCGCGATCTTGAGCCCGTCGACCACCGGCCACTCATTGTTGCCATCGGCAAAGTAGCGCTGCGCCTCGTCCGAAGCGAGGTATTCAAGGAACTTCACCGCTGCTTCACGGTGCGGCGCCGTCTTCAGCATGCCGGCGCCCGACACGTTGATATGCGTGCCGGTCGTGCCTTGGTTCGGCCATACGACGCCGATCTGCTCGATCGCCTTGCGGTCTTCAGGCTTGTCCGACCGCATCATGCGCGCGATGTAGTAGGTATTGGCCGTCGCAACCTGGCACTCGCCGGCAGCAACCGCCTTGATCTGGTCGGTATCGCCGCCCTTGGGCTGGCGTGCGAAGTTCGCCACCACGCCACGTGCCCAGGCTTCGGCCCGAGCCTCGCCCTGGTTGGCGATGATCGATGCGAGCAGCGACAGGTTGTACGGATGCGAGCCCGAGCGGCTGCAGACCTTGCCCTTGAGCGCCGGTGCGGCGAGATCGTCGTAGGTCTGCACCTGATCGCGCTTGACGCTGAGCTTGTTGAAGATGATCACGCGCGCACGGGTCGAGAAGGCGAACCAGTCTTCGGTACGCAGATGCGCCGGAATGCGGGCATTGAGTACCGGCGAGTTGACCGGCGCGAAGAGGCCGAGGTCATGGGCCTTCGCGAGCCGCGCTGCATCCACGGTAATCAGCAGATCGGCCGGGCTGTTGGCGCCCTCATTGCGGATACGCTCCAGCAATTCGTCTTCCTTGCCCTCGATCCGGTTGATCTTGATGCCGGTGAGCTTGGTGAAGTTGCTGTAGAGCGCCTCGTCGGTCTGGTAGTGACGGGCCGAGTAGAGGTTGAGGACCTTCTCCTGGGCGCCGGCGGCGGTAGCGAGCGTGGCAAAGGCGAGTGTCAGAACGGTACGGGCAAACATGGCGGTACTCCGGGAAACATCACGCCAGCACTGTACCCGTCCACGCCGCGCACGTAAATACGAATTGTTCGCGTTTGCGCAGCCCGTGCATGCAGAGCGAAGCGGGCCGACCGTCGTCGGCCCGCTCAGAGATCGCACCTGCGCCGTTACTGCGCCTTGAACAGCTTGTGCACGCCGTGGGGCTGCGAACGCCAGTACTGCGGCGGTGCGCTCACTTGCGCGCCGAGTTTGGCGGCGGCGTGCCACGGCCAGTGGGGGTCGTACAGCATCACGCGTGCCACGCCCACCATGTCCGCGTCGCCACGCGCGACGATCGCCTCGGCCTGCTCGGCTTCGGTCACTAGACCGACGGCAATGGTCGGAAGCCCCGACTCGGCACGGATGCGGGCGGCCAGCGGCACCTGGTAATCGGGCGCCGGTGTGATCGCCTGCTGCGGTGAAAGCCCGCCACTGGAAACATGGATGAAGGCGCAGTCACGCTTCGCCAGCGCCTGCGCAAGCCCGACGCTCTGCTCGAGGTCCCAGCCACCCTCGACCCAATCGGTGGCGGATATCCGGATGCCCACCGGCATGCTGGCCGGCACCGATTCACGCACCGCATCGAACACCTGCAGTGGGAAGCGCATGCGGTTCTCCAGTGAGCCGCCGTATTCGTCGGTGCGCTGGTTCGACAGCGGCGAAAGGAACTGATGCAACAGATAGCCATGCGCGGCGTGGAGCTCGATCGCATCGATGCCAATGCGATGGGCACGCTGCGCGGCCGTCACGAAGGCCTGTAGCACACGTTGCAGTCCGGCACGATCCAGCGCCGCGGGCGGTGCATCCGTATCGTTGAACGGCAGCGCCGAGGGCGCCGCGTTCTGCCAGTCGCCGCCGCTACCCGGCAGCCAGGGGGTTGCGCTGCCCGCCTTGCGACCAGCGTGGGCGAGCTGGATCGCGATCGGCATCGACGAATACTTGCGCACACTCTGCAGCACGGCGCCCAGCGCGGACTCGGTCGAGTCTGACCACAGCCCGAGGTCGGCCGGAGAGATGCGCCCGATCGGCTCGACCGCCGTCGCTTCGATGATCAGCAGCCCGGCGCCCGACAAGGCGAGCTGGCCGAGGTGGATGCGGTGCCAATCGGTGGCATGGCCATCTTCGGCCGAGTACTGGCACATCGGCGCGATGACGATGCGGTTTTCGAGTTTGAGGGGGCCGATCGAATACGGCGTAAAAAGTTGGCTCATGGTGTTCTTCCTGGTCGGGACGCGGCTGCGTCTCAGAATCCTTCCAGCACGATCTTTCCGATCGCGGTGCCGGTCTCTTGCAGACGATGCGCTTCGCGCAGATTGGCTGCGTTGATCTTGCCCAGATGCACGCGTGCAGTACTGCGCACCGCGCCCTGATCCACCAGCTTGGCGAGTTCGCCGAGCAAATCGTGTTGCGCCTGCATGTCGTCGGTCTGGTAGAGCGAACGGGTGAACATCAGTTCCCAGTGCAGGCTCAGGCTCTTGCGCTTCAAGAGCCGCACATCGATCGGGCCCGGATCGTCAATCAACGCAAGCTTGCCTTGCGGCGCGAGCACCTCGACGAGCTGCTCGAAATGCTGATCGGTCTGCGTCAGGCTGATCACATAGCCCAGCGGCGGCAGCGATAGCGCGGCAAGCTGCGGCGCCATCGGCTGACGATGGTCGATCACATGGTGGGCGCCGAGTGACGTCACCCACTCGCGCGTTTCCGGCCGCGACGCAGTGGCGACTACGGTGAGCCCGGTGAGCTGGCGCGCCAGCTGGATCAATACCGACCCGACGCCGCCCGCGGCACCAACAATCAGCAGCGCCGTCGGTTGGCCGTGACCGGCCAGCGGCACCTGCAGACGGTCGAACAACAGTTCCCACGCGGTGATGCCGGTCAGCGGCAACGCGGCGGCATCGGCGGCCGACAGCGTGCGCGGGCGCCGCGCAACGATGCGCTCATCGACCAGCTGAAACTCGGCATTGCTGCCGGGCCGGTCGATCGCGCCTGCGTACCAGACCTCGTCGCCCGGCTTGAAGAGCGTGACCTGCGGGCCAACTTCGCGCACCACGCCGACAGCGTCGAAGCCCAGAACGCGGGCCTCTCCGGCCACCGGTGCGCCGCTGCGCACCTTGGTGTCGACCGGATTCACGGACACCGCCTGGACCTGCACCAGCAGATCGCGGCCGGCCACTTCGGGGCGCGGGAGGTCAAGGTCGACGAGGCTGTCCGGAGCGTCGATCGGACCGGGCTTGCGATAGGCAATTGCCTTCATTTGCGGATCTCCCAAAGGTCAGATCGAGTTTGGGGGCGGAACGCGCGGGGCATGGTGTTCTCCTGAGTTGCAGCGAAGTGATGGCGCAACTTTACGAGTTCGCGCGGACGACGATAATCCGTGACGGCTTTGATTTACTATCAAACGCCATTTGAGAAAGGGTGTGATATGCCCCACCTGTCGGAGATCCAGCTTTTCATCCGTGTCAGCGAAACCGGCGGCATCAGCGGCGCGGCACGTCAGCTGGGGCTGACGCCCGCGACCGCCAGTGCGGCGATCAAGCGGCTGGAGCGTGAGCTGGGCAGCCAGCTCTTCGAGCGCTCGACCCGCTCGCTGCGGCTCACACCGGCCGGGGAAGACTTCCTCGGCTACTGCGTGCAATCCACACAGCTGCTGGAAGAGGGCATGGCTGCGCTTCGCCACGGCCGCGAGGGCCTGTCCGGCGAGGTGCACCTCGGCGCGCCGTCGGACCTCGGGCGCGATCATCTCGACGAATTGCTCGACCCTTTCCGCCAACAGCACCCGCAGATCCGCATCGTGATGCATCTGTCGGATGGCATGCACGACCTCTACCGCAACCCGATCGACCTCGTGCTGCGCTACGGCCTGCTGCGCGACTCGGCGCTGATCGCGCGCAAGCTGTGCGACAACGACCGTGTGCTGTGCGCCGCCCCCGCTTACCTTGAACGCCACGGGCGCCCCGAAACGATCGAGGCACTCACCGAGCACAACTGCATCTGCTTCTACCGCAACGGCGAGCTCTACAACCACTGGCGGCTGTTCCTCGATGGCCGCGCGCGCGAGGTGCAGGTCAGTGGCGACCGTGCGGCCGACGATGGCGCACTGGTACGCAAATGGGCCTTGAAGGGCTACGGCATCGCCTACAAATCGCGGCTCGACATGCAGGCCGATCTTGATGCCGGGCGGCTGATCAACCTGTTTCCGGAAGCGCAGACCGAGCAGGTCCCGCTGTATGCGGTCTATCCGAGCCGCCAGTACCAACCGGCGCGGTTGCAGGCGCTACTGCAGTACCTGCAAGCGGCCTTTGACCGAAAGCCGGCCAGCACACGCTGAGCATCGCCGTTTGTGCGCTCAGCGCATCGCCAGCACCAGCACCCCGCAGGCGACGAGCCCGATGCCGAACCACTCACGCAGCGACGGCCGTTCGCCGAGGAAGGCAAACGCGAACAAGGCGACGAGTACGAGACTGAACTTGTCGACCGGAGCGACCTTCGACGCCTCGCCGATCTGCAGCGCCCGGAAGTAGCACACCCAGGACGCGCCGGTGGCGAACGCAGAAAGCGTGAGGAACAGCAGCGTCTTCCACGACAGCGCGCGTGGGTCGCTCCACTTGCCCGCATATCCAACAAAGGCCGCCAGCACGAACACGATCACGATCGTGCGCAGCAGCGTGGCAAAGTCGGAATCAACACCGCGGATGCCCAGTTTGGCGAAAATCGCAGTCAGCGCGGCGAAGCCAGCCGACAGCAGCGCCCAGAAGAACCAGCCATTCGACGCCATCAACTCGCCCTCATCCGAAAACGCTGCGGCCCATGTGGCGACGCAGCGGTGCTACGCCTCGCCGAGCGCCTGCGGCGGCCCCCAACCCTGCGCGCCGAGGACTTCGAGCATTTGCGCACCGGCCTGCGTGAAGTGCAGCTCGCTGCCCGGCGCCACGCCGAATGCGCTCAGCGCTTGCCGGAGCACGGCGCGCGCCCGGTCAACCTGGGCGGCCTCAATGTCGATGCGGTGAAAGGCAACCCGCGTGGGCCGACCATCGGGCACGCCCTCGAGTGAGGCACCCCAGCCGATCACGGCACCGGTCGACTCCGCCGCGAGCGCGGTTTCGAGCGCTTCGTGAAGCGTGTGCGCTTGGCTCGCCAGCGTCTCGCTGACGGGAATTTTGATGTAGATGAAATCCACGGGCCCGAGTGTGCGCCAGCTGCGTCGGCAGGTCGACACCGGCGCGAGCGCCGGTGGCCTCGATCCGATCAAACGTTGTATTGCGCCACCGCCTTGCGCATACGCTCGACGTTTCGGTGCAGCGCATGTGAGCAGCGCTGCGTCGCATCGGCGACGGTCAGGTTCTCCTCCGTCAGGCGGGCAACGTTTTCGACGCTCTGTGCCAGCGCATTCATCGCACTCGCCTGTTCCTGCGACGAGAGCGAGATCTCGCCGACGCGCGTGAGCGTTGCGGTCATCTCGGCGTTGATGCGCGCCAACGCGCGCTCGGCGTCGTCAACCAGCGCAACCGACGCGCTTACCTGATCCACGCTGTGCTGCATGCCGCTCACCGCGTCGTCGGCCTCGGCGTGGATGCGCGCGATCATCGCGTCGATCTCTTGCGTGGCCGCGGCGGTCCGCTCTGCGAGCTTGCGCACCTCGTCGGCCACGACCGCAAAGCCGCGCCCTTGCTCGCCCGCGCGCGCGGCCTCGATTGCCGCGTTGAGCGCGAGCAGGTTGGTCTGCTCGGCAATTTCCTTGATCACGCCCGCGACCCGGCCCACTTCGGTCATGCGGCGGCCAAGCTGCGCCACGGTTTCGGTCGAGTTGGAGATCGCCTCGGCGAGCCCCTGAATCGTCTCGCCTGCCTGCAGCGACACGGCCACACCCTGCTCGGCGGCGGAGCCGGCACTCAGCGCAACCCCGTGGGTGTCATTGGCATGCAGGGCAACCTCGGAGATCGAGACGGTCATCTCTTCCACGCCAGACGCAGCCGACGACGTGATCGCGCTCTGCTCGGCCGCCGCACCATGGAGGCGCTCGACACTGCCGTGAAGCTGATGTGTCGACTCGCCGACTTCGCGTGTAGCGTCCTGCACGATCTGCAGCGTTGCCCGCGTTGCCGACACAAGCGTGTCGAGCTGCGCAGCGATACGGCCGATGCGATCGTCGCTCCCAGGCGTGAGCGAGGCGGTGAGCTCCCCGGTCGATAGCGCCCCTTCGAGAAAGGCGTCGATGGCATCGAGCCGGCGGTTGGTTTGCGGCATGTGCACCGCCAGCAAGTAGAGGCCCGCCAACGCGGTAAAGCCGGCCGCAACGAGCGTCGCAGTAATGAGCGCAGGGCTGGCCAGCAGTGCGCTCGCAACCGCCATCAGTGCCATCAGTACCGCCAGCGTGACGAAGCCTGCAACGCGCGTTTCGTGTGCCAGCAGCCCGGCACGCACGCGGCCGTGGCTGCGCCGCACCCGGCCATCCTTCACGCAGATGCTGCGGTCACCCTCGCGCAAGCGGCGATACGCCGCTTCGGCGGCTGCAATCTGAGCCTTGCTGGGCCGCGTGCGCACCGATTGATAGCCAACCACCTGGCCGTGCTCTCGCACCGGCGACACGTTGGCAACCACCCAGTAGTAGCCGCCGTCGCTGCGCCGATTCTTGACCACCCCTTTCCAGGGCCTGCCGGCCTTGAGGTTCTGCCACATGTCGGCAAAGGCCGCTGGCGGCATGTCCGGATGGCGGATCAGGTTGTGCGGCTCGCCCAGCATGGCCTCGGGTTCATAGCCGCTGATCTCTGCGAAAGCACGGTTCGCTTCGGTGATGCGGCCTTTGAGGTCGGTGCGGGAGTAGATGAAGACCCCGTCGGGCAGGATCGTCTCGACTTGGGTGACTGGCAGGTTGGTTCGCATGCTGGGGTTCCGGGGGGCTACCAAGCGAATTCGGGGCGCGTGGCTGCGACAAACGCAGCGACACGCATGACATGGCCCGGTGCCGCCGCCGTCAATTCACTGAAACCGCGGGCGTAGCGAATCGGGAGTCAATACCCTCTTTACGGCACCAAAACGCCAAAATTGATGGATCTGCGATTAAATCGATTGATCGCACGATATCCCGCGGCGCAGGCGCCCGGCTGACGCAAATCAGCCTCTTGCGCATCCGCTCAAGCACCGGCGGAAACGCTGATCGATGGGCTTGTTGGATCGCCGGCACAGGGCAAGCGCGTTGCGGCCGAGGTGTTTGCGCCGAACCAACCAGCCGCATTTTCTGCAGCCTGCCCCCGCATTGCTGCGGTTCATCGCATGGCGGTCGCGGTAGCCCGTTCCGGTCGCCATCCTTCACTCAACGCAGCACCGATCGAGACCGACGGAGGCTGTCCCCCCAAGTCAAAGAGTGAGAGGAAACATCATGAAAACCCAACTGATCCGCCAACACCACAAAGTCCTCGCCGCCCTGCTGGCCATCGTGGGTACCGCACTGTGCCTCGGCAGCACCGTCGTTGGTTACGAGCAGGTCGCCGCACAAGCCGTGGTGCAACAACCGACCGCGGTGGCATCGGCCGAAGCGCATCGCAGCTGAGCCGCCGCGTACCTGGCGCGGCCGCAGATCCGCAGCCGTCAGCGCGAGTGCGCGCCACCCTGAGGGCGTGACAGAACATAGGTATGTTCGACGCAGGGTTCGCCCTTGAAGACCGCGTCGGACGAAGCGATGCGGCGCATGCCGACCCGCTCCAGCAGTGCAATCGAGGGCGCGTTGCGGGCGTCGGTAATGCCCCGCACCTCGGCCACGGTGGTGGTCTGGAACAGCAGCTGCGCGGCAAGGCCGAGCGCCTCTTGCGCAAATCCGCGCCCCTGGGCCGGCCGGCTCAACGTGAAGCCGATTTCGGCGTGGGCGCCATCGGCTGATACGCAGATGCCGATATCGCCGATCAACTCATAGGTCGCGCGTTCGGCAATGCCGAGCTGCACCCAATCGGCACGCGGAAAGATCGGCGCCATCGCCATCGACGTGATGAATGCCAGCGCGTCGGCGTCGGACTGTGGCTGCCAACCCTGGTATCGCGCCAGCGCGGTGTCCTGCCGGTAACTCTGGAAAGCGGCGAGGTCCTCGGCACGCAGGCGTCGAAGGGTGATGTGCGTGCCGTGCAGTGGAAGGGGATCAAGCGGGTTCATGCGGTCCTCGTGGAAACGCAAACGGCCGCGCATGCGATGCGGGCGGCGGCCACCGCGGATGTGCGGTGACGGGACGTGACGATACTCCTCCGGTATGACAATTACGGTGCTCGGATGCCATTGGTTGCTATTGACAACCATGTTCGGAAAGATCAGAGTTCAGCAAAACCTGATCGATACGCACGCCATGACCGAACTGCCACCCAATCCAGGTGAGTTGCTGCGCGAGGTAGCGCGCCTCTACACCCGCGCACAGCGCGCCGCAGCCGAATGCTGCGGCACCACCAACACGCAGTGCCACATCCTCACTGAACTGGGGCGCAGCGGCCCGATTCCGCTTTCGGAGCTGGGCGCGCGCCTGTTGCTTGAGAAGAGCTGGATCAGTCGCGCAGTCGAAAGCCTTGTGCGCGATGGTTTCGCCACCAAGGAGCCGAACCCGGCGGATGCGCGCAGCTGGCTGGTCACCCTGACCGCGGCCGGACAGCAACGTGTGACGGCGCTCAACGCCACGCTAAACGGCCATGCGGACGGTTTGCTGACGCCGCTCGGCAAACGCGAACGGGAAGACGTAGCGCGATCACTGCAACGGCTGCGCGACCTCCTGCTCAACGACAGCCGCCCCGCCTGTTCCCCATCGCGAACCGACACCAAGGGATCCTCATGTCAATGAACACCCTGTCCATCCGGCGCGCCAACGCCCAAGACTGGCCTGCGGTCGCTGCGCTGCTGGCGCGGAACAAGCTGCCGCGCGACGGCGCCGAGGCGCACATCGATGACTTCTTCGTCGCCACGCTCGACGGTGGAATCATTGGTGTTGCCGGCACTGAAATGCGTGGCAGCGTGGCCCTGCTGCGTTCGGTCTCGATCGACGCAGCACATCAAAACGGCGGACTTGGCAGCCGGCTCGTCCGCCACGTGCTGGCGGATGCGGCGGCGCGCGGCGTGCAGGACATCTACCTGCTGACGACGAGCGCCGCAGACTACTTTCCGCGCCTGGGTTTCGCCGTGGCGCGGCGGGAAGATGTACCCACCGCCCTGCTCGCATCCGCCGAGTTCCAGGGCGCATGCCCGTGCAGCGCGAAGCTGATGCATCGACGCCTCGGTAACGCGCTGGCCAAACCTCGCATCGCTGACGCGGTCAACACATGAAGATCCGCGTCGCGACACCTGACGACGCAGGCGAGATCCTCGCGATCTACCGGCCCTTCGTTGAGCACAGCCACACTTCGTTTGAGCTGGTAGCGCCCAGCCTGACCGAAATGCAAAACCGGATTCGCGACACACTGCCGCGCTTGCCCTGGCTGGTCGGCGTCGATCCACAGGGCGCCGTGTGCGGCTATGTGTATGCCAGCCGACACCGGGAACGGGCGGCCTACCAGTGGGCGGTGGACACTACCGCCTACGTGCGTGAAGACATGCGCCGCACAGGCGTTGGTCGCAATCTGTACGCGGCACTCTTCGAGCAACTCATGGCGCTTGGTTACTACCAGGCCTTCGCCGGCATCGCCCTGCCGAATGCAGCCAGCGTTCGTCTGCATGAAGCCATCGGCTTTGAATCAGTTGGGGTGTACCGCAAGGTCGGTTTCAAACTCGGCAACTGGCACGACGTCGGCTGGTGGCAAAAATCACTCTTGCAAGCACAAGGTGAGCCGCAAGCCCTGCGTGAATTCAACGCCACCTTGAGAAACACCGCAAAGCTTATCGTCCCGTAGTCAAAACCGGCCAACCCGATCAGCAATCCGGGTCATGGTCGAACACGGCTGCAAGCTCCTATCGTGTCTCATCGCCGCAATTCCTGTGCTGCGACGGCGCATCTGCGCACGACCAAACGATTAAGGAGACATACGTGTTCGCGTTCGACTTACGAAGAAGAAATCTGCTTGGCTTGGCTGCCCTCGCGGCCAGCCTGGTCCTTACGGCTTGTGGCGGCGGATCATCCGACCCCGCCCCGACGCCGACCCCCACGCCGACGGCGCGCGAGCTGCGCCCGCTGAGCGCGGAATTCAGCTCGCGCAAGGCTGTGTCGTACTCCGGCTACCGCGGCGCTGACCGTTCGACGGTGCCTACCGCCGCCGAAGTTCTGCAGGATCTGCAACTGCTGGTGCAAGGCAACTTCCGCCTGATTCGCCTGTTCGACAGCTCGGACGCCCATGCGGCAAAGACGCTTCAGGTGATCAAGGACAACAACCTCGATATCAAGGTGCAACTGGGCATCTGGATCAGCGGCCCGAAGGCGACTTCAGACGCCGACAACCTTGCCGAGATCGAACGTGGCGTCGCGCTCGCGAATACCTATAAGGACATCGTCCTCGGCGTGAGCATCGGTAACGAAACGATGGTCGATTGGTCCGGCCTGAAGGTGCCGCCGGCCGATATGGCCGCGTACATCGCCGCAGTGCGCGCGCGCATCACGCAACCCGTGACCACCGACGACAACTGGGCGTTCTTTGCCAACGACCAGAAGAAGTACGACACCAACAAGGTGCTCGACGTGGTCGACTACGTTGCGATGCACACCTACCCGCTGGCCGATACGCCCTGGGGCCTGTGGGATTGGCAACAAGCCAGCGTGCCGGCTGACCAGCGTGCGGCGGCCATGATGGATGCCGCGCTCGCGAAGGCAAAGAAGGACTACAACGCCGTTGCCGCCTACGTTGCCAGCAAGCAACCGAACATGCCGATCGTGATTGGCGAGACGGGCTGGAAGAGCACCGTCACCGGCGGTGAATCGCAACGCGCTCACCCGGTCAACCAGAAGATGTACTTCGACCGCATGGCGGCGTGGACCAACGGCCCGAAGGCGATCTTTACCTTCGAGGCATTCGACGAGCCATGGAAAGGCGGCGACGACGGCTGGGGCCTGTTCGATGTGAACCGCCTGGCAAAGTACGTGGTCTACGACCTGTACCCGTCAAGCCAGCGCCAAGCTGCCACCTACACGCTGGCCGACGCGGTGTACTTCGTCCCCGCAGCGTCGAACCCGCGCATCACCGCGAACACCTACACGCTGTTCGCTGACACCGTTGCGACCGATTCGGCGGTGCCCGCCGGCCCGATCACCCCGCTGACCAGCTGGATGGCTTGGGACGGCAACACCGCAGTGGGCAGCATCGTTACGAGTGGCGCCAGCGAAGGCACCAACGCACTCGAGATCACGCCGGCGCCTAAGGACTGGGGCTGGGGCTTCTTCATGCAACTGGCGAACCCCGATGACCTGACCAACTTCAACACCGCGACGGGCCACATCAACTTCAGCATCAAGACCACTTACCCGGGCAAGCTCGAAGTCGGCTTCTTCACCGGCAGCACCAACGCCAACACCGGCACCGACGTGTATCTCGCGATTGCGCCGGGGCAGTATGGCTATGTGAATGACGGTGCGTGGCACACGGTATCGGTACCGGTCAGCGCGATTGCTGCGAAGGCGGCGCCGGCTTACGGCCAGCCGACCACGGCTGTGCTCGACATGACCAAGGTGTCCAATGGTTTCGTGATCGCCGACCGCTATGCGGTAACCGGCACGACCGGCAAGCCGACCGCGAAGGTGCTGGTCGACAACATCTACTGGTCCAAGTGATCTTTGATCGCGATGCGCGGCACTGACGCGCTCAACGAAAAACCCCGCGCCACCGAGCGGCGCGGGGTTTTTGTCTCACTCGCTCAAGGGCATGCAGAGCTCGACCGAGATCGGGTCTCCGGTCGGCGTGACTTGCGGCGCGTAGTGCTCGACGAAGGGCTCTTCACTCAAGCCGTGACCGCTGTTGGGAAGCCATTCGCTGAGCATCGACAGCCACGCTGCTGCGATACCCGCGCGCGGGCCGGCATAGGCCAAACAGGCGTAGAGGCCACCCTCGATCTTCTTGCGCGAGATGCGCTCGCCACGCGGCTCCCAGCCGTCCGGCAGAAGTACGCAGGCATCGTAACGACAGCGAACCGGCGGCGTGATGAGCGGATCGTCCAGCGCCATACCAAAGCGCGGCTGCCCCTCAAGATGATTCGCGCGAATCCAGTCCATGCATGTCGACCATGCCTCGTCCGGCGTCTCCTGATAGCTGCCGCTCAAACGGAAATAGGCAACAGTGCGGTCCGGTTCCCAACGCATGCGCACATCGAGCCCGGCGCAGGGGCGGTCATCGCAGGCGCGACCCTGTACCGGATCCCAGTGTCGGTAGCCACCCGAACGCCATGCGCTCGGACTCATGCCGAAGTGCTGCGAAAACGCGCGCGAGAACGCCTCTGCCGACGTGAAACCGCAGTGCTGCGCGACGATCTGAACCGTGACGGCGGGGTTGTGTACCAACTGCCCACCCGCCTTTTCGAGGCGGCGGTGACGAATGAAGTCCTGCAAGGTCTCACCGGTCCATGCGCGAAAGATGCGGTGGAAGTGAAAGGGCGAGAAGGCCGCCACCGACGCCAATGCTTCAAGGCGCAGCGGTTCGGTCTCCGCCAGATGGGTATCGATGAAGTCCAGCACCCGGTTCATGCGCTGGGCGAATGCGGCCGCCTTGTCGTGGCGCTTGTCCTCGATTCTCGGCATGGCCAGTCACCCTCGCTGACTCGGGCACCCCGCCCCGATGTTCACGGCGTGCGAGGTCGTGCCCGGCTGACGCCGCGGGCGCTGTCGTGTTGCTGTCCTCATCCCATCCTCCTCTTATGCGGCGCCGTCATGCGGCGCCTTTCTATGAAAGCAATTGTGTGCCCCCCGGCACGGACAATGTCAACGCAGGCGTCGCGTGCTGCCGCGGACGACAAGTTCAAGTGGCGGCACCGCTGGCAGCGCGTCCCCCGCGCCGCTGACGAGATTCACGATCTGCACCGCAGCCGCACTGCCGAGCTCGCGCACAGGCTGCCGAATCGTGGTCAGCGGCGGGTCGGTACTGAGGGCTTCCACGGCGTCGTCAAAGCCGATCAACGAGATGTCGTCCGGCACGCGAATACCGTAGCGCAAGAGCGCCTGCCGCGCGCCGCAGGCGGACAGATCGTTGGCCGCGAATACTGCGGTGAAGGCCGTCGCGCGTTCGAGCAGCGCATGCATCGCTGCGAGCCCGCCGCCCTTGAGGAACCCGCCCTGCACAACCAGATTCGGATCGAAGCGCAGCCCGGCCTCTTCAAGCGCCTGCCGATAACCGCTCAGCCGATCACGCGCATCCTCCTGGTCGGGCGGGCCGGCGATATGCGCGATTCGCCGGTGCCCCAGCGATAGCAGATGCCGCACCGCGGTGAGTGCACCAGCGCAGTTGTCGATGCTGAGCGAACGCAGCCGTTCGCCATGCGCCTTGCGCCCGGTGACAACAATCGGTACCTCCTCCGCAAGCCGTTGCAGCAGCACATCGTCGAGCACGCCACAAGGCAGGATGACACCCGCGACGCGCCTCGCGACCAGTGCCCGCACTTGCTCGGCCTCCTCACGCGCAGACCAGTCGCCGCAGACACGCAGCATCGTGTAGCCAAGCGATGTCAGCTGCGCGTCGATGCCCTGCAAGAGCGCGTCGAAGTAGCTGCTCTCGGACGCCTGCACCAGCACGCCGATGGTCCGCGGCGCACAGGCCTGCGTTGCATCCGCCGGCGCACCTTCGGTAAGCAGCGTGACAGCCTCTTGCACCGCACGCCGGCGCTCGCCAGACACCCCGCCCGACGCATTGAGCACACGCGCGACGGTGCTGACGGACACGCCCGCGCGTGCTGCGATCTCTGCCATCGAGACGCCGGGTGGCGCCTTACCCGACGTGCTCATGATGCCGGTTGATAAACCCGCACATAGTCCACTTCCATCTGCACCGGGAAAATCGTGTCATCCACGGAGCCACCCAGAACGCCGCCGATCGCAAGGTTCAACAGCAGGTACTGGGGCTTGTCATAGGGCCAGCCGCCATAGCCGTTGCCGGGGTTGGCGAACATGAAGTAGTTCGTGTTATCCACCCCGATCACGATGTAATCTTTGGTCCAGTTGAGCTGATAGTTGTGGAACGCCGTGCAGGCGTCCGACACCTGCGTGCTGCCACCACGCTGCGTACCGTTCATGTGGTTGTAGAACTTGGTGTGGATCGTGCCGAGCACGGTCGAGGGCGCACTCCCGACCTGCTCCATGATGTCGATCTCACCGTCGTCAGGCCAGGCCCCGCCGGTGCCGAGCATCCAGATCGCCGGCCAGGTGCCGCGACCACATGGCAGCTTCGCGCGGATCTCGTAGAAACCATAGGTCCAGCTGGCCTTGCCGCGGGTCACGAGCCGCGCCGAGGTGTAGTTCTGCCCACCCCAATCCGAAGCGGTCTTCTGCTGCTCCTTGCGCGCCGTGATGACCAGCTTGCCGTTGCTGACGACTGCGTTCTCCGCGCGGTCGCGCGCGTAGTACTGCAGCTCGTTGTTGTACCAGCCGGCCTGGTTGCGATCGGTGTCGTACTCCCAGCGCGAGGCATCGGGTAGGCCGTCGACATCGAACTCATCGGACCACACCATCTTCCAGCCCTCCGGCACGCCGCCAGCGGGCATCGTTGAGCCGCCGCCACCGGTGCCTGAACCGGCACCAGCGCTTGCATCGCCGCCACCGCAGGCGGCAAGCCCAAGGCCCAGCGCAGCGGCACAGATGTAGGTACGAGCACGTGCAAAGTCGTTCATGGTTGCTTTCCTTGAGTGCGCGCTGCGGAACGCGGTGGCACGACGAGTCGTGTGCCATCGCTGAAAACCACCGTGCGAGCGCGCGGGCCAGTGTTGTAAGCGAGATAGGTGCGTACGCCATCTGCGCGGCGGAACACCGAGTACAGCGGCGCGTCTGCGCCGACACTCAGATCCGGGCGCCCGTAAGCAGCGAGCGTGTTCATCCAGTGCCAGGTATGGCTGCGTGTTTCACCGTCCTCCACCGCGCCCTTCGGGTTCCAGCGTGCGATCGCGGTCTTCGCGTCGCTCAGGGCGTGGTAGCCGAGCAGGATGTCCTGCCAGATGTCGCGCGGCGCCTTGCCATCGCGTGCGAGGAAGCGCTCGAACTCGGCGTCCATCGCGTCGAGGTTACGCAGGATGTAGTCCGGATCGGCCGCGAGGTAGAGCGATGCAGTGGTGAGCGGCAGCAGGTTGATGCCATGCACCTCGCGCGGATCTTCGGTCCACCAGGTGGTGTGGATGTACTTGTCACCCCACACCATCGCCGCATCGACGTTGCTGTACTCGGGCGCAAACACCTTGTGGTGCAGGTCGAACCAGTAGTGCTTGAGCGCCTCGATTTCGGTGGTGTAGAGGTAGATGCCCGCATCGCGAATCCGCTTGTTACCGGTGGCCTCGCCCCACAGGATCATGCCCGCCCAGGCATTGATCGCCTCGGATGACGACTCCTGATTGTTGCCGTCGAAGAACGGCGCGCCGCCGGATGCCCAGGAATGCCCCTCGTAGGCATCGAAGTGCCGCAGGCGCGGGAACATGCGGTTGGCCGGGTCGGTATTGGCGATGTCATCGATCATCAGCTCGACCATGCCGCCCCACTTGTCGCGCTTAGCCCAGTCGGGATCGCGCAGCGCAATCTGCGCCGCGGCGAAGATCCAGTAGCCGTAGTGGAAGTGGTGGTCGTTGAGTTCGTTGGCAGAGCCGTACTCGTCCGGATAGCCGATCAGCGAACCCACCCGTTTGTTGTAGTGGAAGTAGCGCTCCACTTCGTCACCCGGAGCAAACCAGCGCTGCATGCGCGCCTTGGTCGCGGCGAGGATCGCATCGCGATCGCTGGTGCGGCCCATCGCTTCGACGATGCCCATCACCTGCACGGCGCGGTTGAAACCCTTGCCCTCCCAGTACGTGCCGCGGCTGCCGAGCAGCTGATCGGGCCCGAACTGAAGATCTTCGGCCAGGAAGGCGTCGAGCTGCGCACGCGCGGGGCCTTCCGCCAGTGCCGGCCAGGTCGGTACGAAACCGCGGTAACGGTAGCGTGTCTGGAAGCTGTTGCCGCTGATGAGCTTGAGCTCGCCACGGATCGATTTGTAGCTCAAGGGCAGCACCGCGGGCAGCTGCGGGTTGTCGTGCCACTGGTGCGGATACAGCGCGAAGACCGTGCCCTTCTCGGTTCCCTCACGCGGCTGCGTGGTCGCGAGATAGGTCGTGGTGAGCTCGCTGCGCTTCTCGTCGTACTGCCAGCTCACCTTGGTGTCGGTGATGAAGGCAAAGGCGTTGCGCCGCAGCAGTTTCACCTGGGCGGCATCGGCCGCCGGCAGCACCGCAACGCTGAAGTAGCCCTTACCCTTCGGCAACACGAGTTCGAGCGACACCGCATCGGCCTCGCGCCACTGGCCACCCGCTGGCGCATACAGCGCATAGGCGCGATCGCCGACTGCAATGCCCAAGGTGCGGCCGTCGTCGGAGCGCGAGAACACCCGGTAGGGCGCGCTGGCCTTGAAGCGCACATCACCGCGCGTGATTTCGTAGAAGCTGTAGGGCGAACCGTGCGCGAGGGTGGCCGTCAGACGGTCTGCGCCGCTGGCCATCACGACATCGACAGCCCAATCGGAATAGCGCCCGACCCGTGCATCCGCCGGGGTGAAGGCTGTCGGCGCGATGCTCAGCCGTGAGCGATGCGGCGCAACGATGTCGTTCTCCTCGCGCGTTGCGCTGAGGATCGCTGCCGGCTTCGGCACATCCACCTCAAAGCCTTCAGGCGTGGGGCGATACGAGGCGGGCTGCGCGTAGAGCGGTTGCGGCCAGGGGGAGAAGAGCAGCGACGAGAACCATTTGTTGGTCGGCGCCGGGCCACCTTCATAGCGCACCGGCGGCAACTCGCGCTCGCTGCCGAGTTGCTGCGCTGCGCTGTATTGGCCAAGGCCGTGCTTGACCGTGTCGGCGCGGCTCGTCGTCGCACAAAGAGCCAGTATTGCGACGGCGGCGAATTTGATCGGATTCATCAGGACAACCTAGAAATTCAAAAGGCTCGATGTCGCGCGTGCGCCATCGAGCCTTTCTCTGTTACTCAAACATGCGCGATCAGCTACCGCACTTCATCGCCACATCGGCGTCCTTGGCCGCGCCGGGCACATAACGGACATTGGCAACCGACATCGACATCGGCTTGGCGGTGTAGATCACCCACGGAGTGTTCACGACCGGGAACTTGGTGCCGGCCTTCTCGAAGCAAGCAAGCGGGATCTTCACGGTGGTCAGCTTCTCGAGCGGCAGGCTCTTCAGGTAGGCCGTCGTATCGACCATGCCCATGCAGGGGTAACGGCAGTCGACGCGCACCAGCACCTGATCTTCCGGCGCCTTGTGCATAACGGCGTCGAATACAAGGGCGGAGTCTGCGTCAACGTAATCGACCTGATCGTGCGAGGTCTTCGACTGCGAGTAGATCTGGCCCACGCCACCGGTCCAGGTGACCTTGACGCCGTTCACACCACCCACCTTGGTCGGCTCGGCCTTGATGTTGCCGGCATCCATTGCGCCGAGACCCTTGTTCGGCACGATGAAGGCCCAGTTCGCCGGCGTACCGAGGAAGAGGACGTTCGGGTCAACACTACCTTGGTCGCCATAGACCAGCAGCGGCTGCAGCTTGCCGGCCTCGGCCGGGGCTGCCGCGGCGGCAGGCGCTGCAGCAGGCGCTGCACCGGGCGTCGATGCGCAGCCGGTCATCAGCGACATTGAAAGCGCAGTCATCGCCAGCGCAGCACCGGCGGAAAGCTTGGAGATCTCCTTGATCACGACATCCTCCTTAATGGACTTGGGTTCGCAGCACATTGATCGGGGCCCGGCTTCTTTGTCTGGATTCAGGCCTGCGCAAAGCCTAATGAAAGCGCTTTCATATTACAAGACGGTCACCTCAAACAGCAGGATGAGTCAGGTACCCTGCAGGATCAGGCGGATTTCAGCACTGCGTCGCGCCCGCCCGCGCGCTTGTACGCAGGCGGGTGCGAGATCAATCAGAGGTTTTTCAAGGCCTCGGCACGCTTGGCTTCGTACTCGGCTTCGGTGATCAGCCCTTGGTCGCGCATGCGTTTGAGCAGCACGAGGCGGCTTTCCTGCTGGCTGAAGTGGCGCTGCACAGCGGGGTCCACCGCCGGAGAGGCGGCGGGCTGCGCTGCCGCCGCAGGTGCGGCGGCCGGTGCCACGACGGCCGGGGCTGCCGGTGCGGCCGATGCAGCCGATGCCGCCGCATCCAGCTGGAAAGCGATCCAGTCGTTGCGGAGCACGCGCGCGCCGCTCTGGCCGGACTCAACGATCTTCACCCGCTCCGAACTCTTTGCGCGCTTGCCCGGATCAAGTGCGCGGGTCGGGCTGGTGCCCGGCCGCAGGCCAAGCAGCGCATCGGACAACTGCACCCCGACGATCAGCTGCAACGCCCCATCGGCATAGAACACCCTGCCGGTGTTCGTCAGCTTCGCACCATAGGCACCCAACTCCTTGTGGCGGCTGGTACTGACAAACACCAGATCCTGATCCGGGCCGGCCTTCGTGAGACTACCGGCGATCGCGCGGGCCAAGCGGGACACTTCGGCCTGCTCGAACAGGGCTACGGTGTCCTTGCCGAGGATCACCTGCACGCTGCTCAGCGCACGTGTCACCGCGTCGGCGGAAAGCTGAACCGGGTGCTGATTCGGCGCGCCTTTTTCTGCGCCGCTGCGCTGCTGCAGTTCGATGTAGTCCCACGGACTCAGATTCAGCCGATCCGTCGGATTCGCGACCCACACGGTGATGCGGCTTTCGCTGTCGCTGAACAGATCGGTGAGGCCGTCAAGCGGACCGGCGTGCGCCGCCGGCGCACCGGCGAAGGCTGCAGCGGTCGCGAGCGCCAGGCAGAGCCGGCGGGTGGAAAGGATCGATCTGTTCATGCTTGCCTCCTGATTCGAACCGGTCGGCGCGCCCTCGCGCCGCACCGGCTTGCGTTGTTGTCTTGCCTAACCGGTGGCGTCGCCGGCCTCCCGGCCAAGCACCACCGTCAATCGTTCGATTGCGCCATCGCGCAAAGCCTGCGCATGCGGCGCTGGCAGCTGACGGCCGCTGATCGTATGCCGCACGCCATCGTTGTAATGGACCCGATAGCCCTGCACCTGCACACCGTCCGGGCCCCAGGTGTCGCAACGCAGCGGGTTCTCCAGCACCAGCAGGCAGTCGCCAAGGATGCTGAATGCCAGCGAACCGGCCGGCAGCGTCGCTTCGCGTGCGACCTCCTTGCCGCTCGGCCCGGGCGCGACGATACCGCTTGCGCTGGCGCGCCGCACATGCCGCGCGTCGGTCGTAAACAGCTCACCGGGCAGCGCCGGGCGTGCTTCGAACACCAGCGCACCATCGTCGCCCTGGCGGAACGGCCGTTCGCCCAGAATCGCCAGCAGCAGCATGTTGTAGAACTCACTGGTGCTGCCCGACAAGCGCGCGGAGAAGCCATTGCCGTGCAAGGACGCATCCGGATTGGCGCTGGTGACGATGAAGGAGACGTTCTCGAAGATCGAGCGGCCGTACTGAGCAGGGTCACGCCACGGCACCAGACCGCTTTGCGCTGCCTGCCAGAAGCTGTCGTAGAGCCCCGCACGCAGCAGCTCGAGCAGGTACTTGTAGGCCATGTGCAGGAAGATCGACTCGTTCTCCAGCCAGCCCGGCGTAAAGGCTTGCAGGCGGCCGATCTCGAGCGGCATCTGCTGTGTCGACCCGCTCACCTTGTACATGCCAAGCGGTGCGTCGTAGAGCTCCGATTCGCGCACCCCGGCGGCAATCCGCGCGGCGGCCGCAGTGTCTTGCGCAAGCCGCAGCGCGTGCACGCTGCCTTCGATGAACGGAGCCACCGGCTTCGCTTCGAAGCGGATCGCGCGGCAGGTCTGCATCGGTTTGCCGTGCAACTCGCGCGTCATGTTGAGCGGCGCATATTCGACCAGGTCGAACATCCAGTAGGTGGTACAGATGCCTAGCTTGTCGTCGAACGCACGTGCAATGCCGGCAGCCAGCAGCTCGGAAGATTGGGCCAGCCAGTCGCGCAGATCGGCCAGTGGCCAACGGCGCTCACGGCCGGAGAGATCCTCCAGCAGCTGCAAACGATAGGCTTCGCGCGCATCGGCCGCCTGCGACCAGTATTCGAACGCGCTGATGCTGCCACCGAGGCGCACCGCAACAAGATGGCGGACCTCGTCGAGCAGCGTGGCGGCCTCTTCCGGCAGCGTCACGCTTGCGCCCTGCAGCGCGTAGTCGTCGCACCACCGCAGGATCAGCCGCACCAGACGCAACAGCTCCTGGCTCTCGTTGATCGACGAGCCGAACAGACCAGGCAGGCCGTTGATCGAATCGTTCCAGTTCGGCTTGTCGGCCTCCATCTCGATCCCCATACCGGCAGGGTCGAGGGTTGCAAGCTTCACCGTGGCAAGCAGGACCAGCTTGGAAAGCAGGCTGGAACGGTAGATCGCGCCATCGCGGGTGCGCACCTTGTCGGCCTCGCTGCTGCGCATGGCAATCAGTGCCGCCTTGCCTTCGTCGAGCTCCACCGCCTCGTACTGGCGTGGGCCGTTCGCTGTCAGCACGTACTTCTGCGCGCGCGGCAGCACCCGCACCGCATTGTCGAAGTAGCTGAAACGGCGCTCGGCCGTCAGCAGCGCCGCCATGCGATCCGGGAAGAGGCCTTCGAAACTCTCGATCAGGTCGAGGTTGTAGAACCAGTGGTCGGTCCAGAAGCCTTCGCCGTGCTCGGCGTCTTCGAGCTTGCGACTCGCCAGCACCAGTGCCGAAACCAGCTCGAACAGCGGCCCGCGCAGCATCGCCTGATGCTCCGCAGCCCAGCGAATCACCGTATCCGGAATCCACGGTTTCGCCAGCGCGCCGAGCAGGCTGTCGTGCAGCGCCGGCAGTACCAGGCGGTCGAGTGCCGGCTGCGCGGCCGCCACGTCGAGCTGGTAGCGCAGCCCTTTCACCACTTGCGGGTTGTAGCCGTCGAGCTGGATCAGGTTGACGAAGTACTCGATGTTCGCGGCGCCGACATCCGGGTTGAACCACACATCGTTGCGGCGGTTCTGGTTCACATCGCGGTAAGCGCCATTCCCCTGCGAGAAGTAGGTCGGCGCGAGACGGAACTGGTTGTAGTCGCGCTCGGTGTCACCATGGCGGCGCGAAAACAGGTACAGCACATCCCGCCGTTCGGCGTTGCCGATTGATAGCGGGTAGCCGCCACGCAAGAGGTTGTCGAGGAAGTTCTGGCCGGCATAGGCGTTGAGCCGCGCATCCTCGGTAACGAGAAAGCAGCGGTCCATCAGCGCGCGCACCAGTTGCTCGTTCTCGTCCGCCTTGGCGGCGAAGAAGGCGGGCGTGGCGTACTGCGGCAGGCGCGCGTTCCAGTCCGCAAGGCTATCCACCTTCGCGAACAGCGCATGCAAGGTCACCGATTCACCCGCCGCGAGGCTGACACCGCCATGCGCCAGCGCGCTCGGCGTGCGGTTGCCCGACTGCTGTTCGGCGCGCCAGCGGTACTGGCCGCCGACAAACTGCTCCGGGAAATCGAAATCGGTGACACGCCCGAACACTTCCTGCGGATCGATCACCGGGTCGAGCAGGCGGGTTTCGCCGCCCTGCGTGAGCGTCGCGAAGAAGGCATGCCCCTTGTCGATCGGCTTCACCTCGGCGGTGTCGGCGAAGGTCACCTTCAGCCGTGCGTAGGGCGCGCGCTGGTCGAGGTTGTCGACGGTGTACCACGCCTCGATCGTGCGCGACATGTGCTTCATGGCCCAGTCGTTGAGGCCGTAGGGCATGAACTGCGGCAGGCCATCGACAAGCTGCAGCACGACCGGCTCGGAGGCCGTGTTCGTGATCACCAACTCACGCGCCAGGGCCGCGACCGGCTCGTTCGGAATCGTGAAATAGCGGACCTGGAAACGCAGACCCAGCGCGGCATCCTGCTCTTCAAGGCGCAGATCCCAGGGGCTGATGCTCAAGTGACGCGACGGCTCGTTCGCGCGCGCAGCGAGGCTGTCACGGAAGGGCTCGACATAGCCGCTGCGCTCACCGCGCGTCCAGTGAACGAAGGTTCGGAAGCCGGTGCTGCTCGTCAGGCGGTAGGCCTTGTTGGCCGGCTGGAACTCGACGATCGCGCCGTCCTTGTCCTGCACACCAAAGCTGCTGACGCCCTGCCCGCGGTTCACGTAGAACGCCCACAGCGGCACGCCCATCACACCGGCGATGCCAGGAAAGAAGCTCGCGAAGGGCTTGGCGCGGTGATAGCCCTCGATACGGAAACGCTGCGGATCAGCCGGATCGACGAGGTAGACGGGTTCGGAGCTTGGATTCATCGTGGCACCAGGAAGAGAGCGTTGCCCCGAGCCGGCCGCGCTGCGCCGGACGCCGGGAAGTGATGGATGGTTCGGTTCTCTCTTCGCTCGAAGCCGCTTTTCGCGGGAAAAGCTTGCCTTGGGTCGTTTGAAGGGAACAGAATATTGAAAGCGCTTTCAATGCGCAAGAAGCTCAGCTCGCGCGGCACGGATGCCTGCAGTGCAGCAGTACGTCGCCCGCGCTTTGCGGCACATCGTCGCGTGATGCCGAAGAATTGGCACACTTGAGATGTCCGACAGACGCGATACGCGGCTGATCTGATATACAACCCTGAACACAGCTCGCCCCCCCGCACTTCATGACGACAGACCGCCCCATCCCGTCCGAACTGCCCGAGAACATCACGCTTGAGATGGTGGCGCGAACCGCCGGCGTATCTCCGGCCACGGTGTCGCGCATCCTCAACGGATCGGCGCGCGTCAGTGAGCGCAAGCGGGCCGCCGTCGAAGCGGTGATCAAGGAGCTCAACTACCGCCCGAACGCGCTCGCACGCGGGCTGGCTCAAGGGCGTACCAACAGTATTGGCGTGCTCACGCAGGACATTGCATCGCCCTTCTACGGCGAAGCGCTGCGCGGGATCGAGAACGCCCTGAAGGACACCGGGGCGATTCCGCTGATCGTCAGCGGGCACTGGCTGCTGCGTGACGAGGTGGAACGCCTCGAACACCTGCTCTCGCGCCGTGTCGATGGCCTGATCGTGCTGACCGGCAGCCTGCCGGACGAGATGCTGCTCCGCTACGCCACGGAAGTGCCGCTGGTGGTGACCGGACGCGACCTCGAAGGCCCCAACCTGATGAGTCTGCGTTTCGACGACTACGTCGGTGCACGCATGGCCACGCAACACCTGATCGATCTCGGCCACAAACGCATTGCGCACGTCGCCGGCCCGCTGGACCACTTCGATTCGATCGAACGCCTGCGCGGCTACCGCGAGGCGCTGGTCGACGCCGGCATCCAGCCGGACGACGACCTGGTGGTGCATGCCGACTTCCATGAGCCGGGTGGCTTGCTCGCGATCAACCAGTTGATCGCGGCACGCACGCCCTTCACGGCGGTGTTTGCGGCGAACGACCAATCGGCCTTCGGCGCGCGGCTTGCCCTGCATAGCCATGGGATCCGCGTGCCGGAGGACATTTCGGTGGTGGGCTTCGACGACCTGCCGGTCTCCAACTACGTCGTGCCGCCGCTGACGAGTGTCAAACAGCCCGCCTACGAGATGGGCGAGATCGCTGCGCGCGCGCTGGTTGGCATGATCCACGGCGAACCGGCGAAGGGGCGTTTGCCGCAGCCCGAACTGATCGTCCGGGCCTCGTCCCGCCCGCTTCGCCGCTGAGGTCGCGCGTAGCAACACGATCAGGGGCGCTGCGGCGTACCCGCGGCGATCCGCTTGCCGAGAATGATCGCGCTGACTTCGTCGCGATGGGCGTAGGCGATGCGCTCGCCCTGGATCTCGCCGATGCCGACCATGTCGGCCGAGATCGCCTCGTGATCCTCGCGGGAGAATGGTGCCTGATAGGTCGTGATCACCCCGAAGACCGGCGCCTTGAGTGATTCGAGCGCGCCGCGCACCGCGTTGCGCTCGGCACTCTGCACCTGCCGGCTCGCCGCTGCGAGCAGCAACATCGCGTCATAGCCCTGCGCCGCCGCCGGCAGGGCGGCGATCGCCTCGGCGCCGCCCTGGCGCTTGAGCGCGAGCAGGAATTCCTGTCGACGCGAGTTGATCGGATCGGCTACGAGCGTGGTCGGCATACGCACCGCCTGGCCCGACTTGCCCGCGCCCTTCACAAAGGCTGCGCTCGCAAGGTCGCTGCCGCCGACGATGGGCACGTTCCAGCCCATCCGCGCACGGGTGCGCACAATCGCTGCGGTCTCAGCGGTCTGCCCCCACACAACCAAGGCATCCACCTGAGCCGCGCGGGCCTGGTTGAGCAGGCCGACCATGTCGGTCTGGCCACTCTGGAACTGGGCGACGAAAGGCGCCTGCATGCCGCCTTCGGCGTCGCGAACCCAGGCGCGCAAATCGTCCGGCTTGCCGTTGAAGGGCGGCGCGTAGAGCCGCCGACGCAGGCGGTCGCGCAGCATGTCGCGCCCCGCGTTGCCATAGGGCGATGACTCGACGAGGATGCCCAGGCGCTTGTAATGCTGGCGATCGATCGTCTCGCGGACGATCAGGTCAGCTTGGGCAAGATCGCTCGCGGCCACGCGGAAGATGTAGTTGAGTTTGTGCATCGGCGGCTCGAACAAGCGCGTCAGCGACGAGTCAGAGGCGCCGGCGATCAGCACCGGCACGCCGGCTTCCTGCAGGGGTTGCAGCGCCCGCATGGCGACCGCGCTGCTGGTGAATCCGATTACATAGTCGACACCGCCGCGCGCGGCGATTCGTTTGGCTTCGTCCTCGCCGCGATCCGGATCGTTCTGGTCGTCGACTTCGACGAGCATGATCTTGCGGTCCGCGAGGCCGCCCTTCCAGTTGAGTTCTTCGACGGCGAGGCGAACGCCTTGCCGCATGGACAGCCCGGCTTCGGCAGTCGGGCCGCTGAATGTTCCGACGACACCGATACGCACCGGGGCCGCAGTCTGTGCAACCGCGTGCGACGCAAGGCATGCCAGCCCCATTGCCAGCACAAGCGTGATGAGCCTGCTCATGGCCATCTCCTCCAAACGTGGTCTTTAGTCTGCGCCCACCTTTTTTGACGGCGGGTCGTGGGGCAACCGGTGCGGACGGCATGTCGCCGCCCGCACGCGGGTCAGCACCCAGCAGCCACCCTGGGGGCGACTGTGGGGTACAGGGTCAAACCGATCAGAAGTGCATCAGCCAGCCAGCTTCGAACTTGGTGGCGCGGGTATCGGCCTCGAAGCTCGAGATATCAGGCGTGGTGTACTTCTTGCTGATCGTGTTGATGCGAAGGAAGGGCTGAGCGCCAACACCAAGGTTGTAGAGGGCCCAGAAGTCCAGGTTCACGCGCTCGGTCTTCAGACGGTTGAAGGTCTTGCCGGCGTCGTCACCCACGCGGATCGTGTAGGCAGCACCCCAGGCAGCCGGCGTGTTCCACTTCATCGTTTCGAAGCTGGCGTAGCCCTGCAGGCTCCACGACGAGATGTCGTAGGTCGCCTTGAAGGTCAGGTCGCCTTCTTCGATGAAGTTCTTGGTGCCGTAGTTCTGCTCAAAGTCCTTCGGACGGTTGTAGCCGTAGTGGTAGGTCGCCGCGAGGTTGACCGGGCCAAGGCGCGTCTTGCCGGTGAAGCCGTACGACATGTGGTTGACCTTGCCGCCGCTCGACGTGACGTACTTGTCGCCGAAGTCGCCGTCTGCATACAACAGGCCGGCACCCAGCAGGCTGCCATTGCCGAAGTCGTAGGTCATGACACCGGTGTAGGCGTAGCCGTTGCTCTGGTTGTCGCCCGAAGCGTTTGCATTGCTTTCGGTCTGGAACTGCAGCTCGACGCCGACCGGGCCGAAGCTGTTGCCGTAACGCAGCGCGTTGCCGCGGATGTCGGACATCGCGTAGTAACCGCGCTGGTCACCCCAGACCGGATCAACCGTCGTCAGGTCATACAGCAGGCGCATCGGGTTCATGATGTTACCGACCTGCAGACGGCCGTACGGCGTGACCAGCGTGCCGTAGACTTCGTCGTTACACATCGGGCCCTTGCTGTCGCCGTTCACATCGCCGTACGACGAGAAGCCGCCGTGGCCGTTTTGCGCGTAGTTGTCCTGCGCAGCGAAGAACGGGTCCCAGTTGTGTTGCACCGGCAGCGCATTGCTTTGCCACGCGCCATTCGCACCGCTCACCGTCGTCGCCACGGTGTTGCAGTTGAAGCCGATGTTGTAGCCGTTCTTCAGATCCTTGGTGCCGGACAGGAACAGTGCGAACAGACCGTCGACCGAGGTCTTGGTGTTGTCGTAGCCGGTGTTCCAGTCGCCGCTGCGGCTCATCGTGCCGACGCGCGCCTGCACATCGCCGCTGACCGAGATGTCGGCGCGTGCGCTGGTTGCAGCCAGGCCAGCCAGCGCCAGTGCAACGGCGCAGACGATCTGACGGCGGCCGGTCGTAAGAGTGGTCCTCATTATTGCTCTCCTCACTTTTTGTAAATGCCCCGCTGGGGGCGTTCAGGTGCCAAGCGCGCGTGGCTTGTGCGAACTACATTGCGAATGCGCTTTCACGACCGCATCCGCACTAAGAACCTGGAAATCGTTGAATTCAAAGCCGCTAACACGCCGCGGCGTCTCGCGGGTTTCGCTGCAAATGACAGCGCTTTCATTCTTCAACCAAAAAAAGGAACCGAAAACGCGCGCTGCATCGCCCACTCGCCCAGAGAAAGGCGGGCAGACCTCCGGTGACGGGAGGTCTGCCGCTAAATGGCCACAGGAGTGGCAGGAGGTGGGCTGTTCGGTGGGCCGCGCCGGCTGGCCGGGCAACGCCACATCAATGCGGTGCGTGATCGGGCTCATCGCTTTACTGGCGCGTCAGGCTGCGGCCATCAGCCGCAAACAGGTGGAAGCTGCCGATGCGCGGCATCAGCCCGATGCGGGCGCCGGCCTTCACCTCGGCCGGGTAGTCCGCAGCCTTCAGCGTGAGCGACTGACGCGACACGACATCGGTTGCATACACGATCGTCGCGTCACCCAGATGCTCGACCAGATCGACCGTGGCCGGGAGCCCAAGACCTTCGTTGACCACCAGCAGATCCTCGGGACGAACACCGAGTTGCAGTGGGTCACCGTTGCTCGGCGCGGCCATGCCGGCGAGCGGCACGCTGCGAACGACATCGCCGAAGTGCAGATCGAGCGCGTCACCGCGCAGCACGCCGGCGCGGCATTCGATGAAGTTCATCTGCGGGCTGCCGAGGAAGGCGCCGACGAACTGATTCACCGGCCGGCTGTACAGATCGAGCGGACGACCGACCTGCTCCACCTTGCCGCCATTGAAGACCGCGATACGGTCACCGAGCGTCATCGCTTCGACCTGATCGTGGGTCACGTAGATCATCGTGGTCTTCAGTTCGGCATGCAGCTTCGCAAGTTCGATCCGCATCTGCACGCGCAGCGCGGCGTCGAGGTTGGAAAGCGGCTCATCGAACAGGAATACTTTCGGCTTGCGCACGATCGATCGACCGATCGCGACGCGCTGACGCTGGCCGCCCGACAAGGCCTTGGGCCTGCGGTCGAGCAAGTGCGAAATCTGCAGGATCTCGGCCGCGCGGCCGACGGCGGCTTTCACTTCTTCCTTCGGCTTGCCGGCGAGCTTGAGCGCGAAGCCCATGTTCTCGCCAACCGTCATGTGCGGGTACAGCGCATAGCTCTGGAACACCATCGCGACGCCGCGCTGGGAGGGCTGGATATCGTTGGCGCGCACGCCGTCGATCATCAGGTCACCGTCGGTGATGTCCTCGAGGCCGGCAATCATGCGCAGCATCGTGGACTTGCCGCAGCCGGACGGCCCGACGAAAACCATGAACTCGCCGTCATGCACATCGAGGCTGAGTCGCTTGACGATCTCCGGCCCCTCGCTGTCATAACGCTTGCTGATCTTTCGAAGAGAAACACTCGACATTTTTCTATCCCTGCGTCGTCGCGCCGTTTCGTTGCGCGGTGATGTAAGCGGCGTACCAGCGCGCGCTGTCCTTGAGTACGCGACGCTGGGTCGCGTAATCCACATAAATCAGACCGAAGCGTTTGGCGTAGCCCGAGTCCCATTCAAAGTTGTCGAGCAGGCTCCAGTGGAAGTAGCCACGCACATCCGCGCCGAGCGCAATCGCCGCGCGCAGGGCTTCGAGATGGCGGGCGAGAAAATCGACCCGGCCGCTGTCGTGCACCGCATCGCCTTCGAGGACGTCGGCACATGCACAGCCGTTCTCGGTGATGTAGATCGGCGGCGGGCTGTAGTCGCGGGAGATCCGCACCAGATGCTCGGTGAAGCCTTGCGGGTAGATCTCCCAACCCATGTCGGTCACGCCCAGCTCGCACGGCGCGCGCTCGCCGGCGGCGCCAGCCCAGATGCGGCTGTAGTAATTGATGCCGAGGAAATCCATCGGCGCGCCGATAAGGGCCATGTCGCCGGGCTGCACATCCGGCGCATCGGCGCCCAGGTGAGCGAGCAGGTCGGCCGGGTAGGCGCCGCGGAACAGCGGGTCCATGAACAGGCGATTCACCATCGCATCGGCCAGGCGCGCAGCACCGCGAGCCTCCTCGGTCGCAGCTGCCGGATACGCCGGCGACTGGTTGAGCACGATGCCCAGCGCAGCACTCGCGCCGACGGCACGCATCGCGCGCATCGCCAAGCCATGTGACAGCAGCAGGTTGTGGGCGACCTGGTAGGCCGCCTTGCGGTCTTTCAGGCCCGGCGCAAAGCGCCCTTCTTCGTGACCGATCATCGCGGTGCACAGCGGTTCGTTGTGCGTCGCGATCGTCTTCACGCGGCTGCCGAAGCGACGGGCGAACTCCGCCGCGTAGTCCGCGAATCGGGCCGCCGTGTCGCGGTTGCGCCAGCCGCCCTTATCTTCCAGCGCTTGCGGCAGATCCCAGTGATACAGCGTGGCATGCGCGGCGATGCCTGCTTCGTCGAGCGCGTCGAGCAAACGCGCGTAGAAGTCCCAGCCCTGCTCGTTCCAGGCACCAGCGCCGTCGGGCTGCACCCGCGGCCAGGCGATCGAGAAACGATACGCGTCGATGTTCAGCTGCTGCATCAACGCGACATCTTCGCGATAGCGGTGGTAGTGGTCGCACGCCACATCACCGGTGTCGCCACCCGCCACCTTGCCCGACTCACCGGCGAACACATCCCAGATCGACAGGCCGCGCCCGCCTTCGTTGGCGGCGCCTTCGATCTGATAAGCGCTCGTTGCGACACCCCACACAAAGTCAGCCGGAAACGGCTGCTTCGTGAGGGCTTCGCACAGAGGAGAGGCTGTCGGGTTCATGGTTCGCGGTTGGTCTGGCACGAGGGCCTCAGCCCTTGATGGCACCCGAAGTGAGGCCCGCGATCAGGCGACGCGACGAGATCACGAAGATCACCAGCAACGGCAGCACAGCAATCGCAGAACCGGCGGAGATCGCACCCCACGGCACTTGGCCGGTACCTTGCAGCGCACGCAGCGCTAGCGGCACGGTGAACATTTCCATGTCGCGGATCACGATCAGCGGGCCGGCGAAGTTGTTCCAGGTGCCGATGAAGGTGACGAGCCCCAGCGTGCCGAGTGCCGGTGTGATCAGCGGCAGCACGATGCGCCAGTAGATGCCGAACTCGCTGCAGCCATCGATGCGCGCCGCTTCGGTCAGCTCACGCGGAATCGCCGAGCTGATGTACTGGCGCATCATGAAGATGCCGAAGGCTCCGCAAGCGCCCGGAATGATCAGCGCCTTGGGCTGGTTCATCCAGCCGAGCCAGCTCATCACCAGAGCGGTCGGGATCATGCCGACGAAGGACGGCAGCATCACCGTGGCCATGATCACCGCGAACAAGCGCTCCTTGTACTTGAAGTGGTACATCGCAAACGCATAGCCGGCGAGCGAGCAGAAGAACAGGTTCAGCACGGTGACCGCAATCGCGATATAGAAGCTCCAGCCGAGGTTCTTCCAGAAGAACGGCAGCTTATCGAGCAGCAGATTGAGGTTGCCGACAAACGCGTCGCCGAACCACACCGGGGGCGGCACCGATAGGATTTCGGTGTTCGTGTGCGTAGCGAACACGAACATGAACCAGAACGGCGCAAGCATGATGATCGAGCCCGCGGCGACGATGAAATACGCAAACCAACGGGTCGGGCTCACGCGCTTTGTGACGATAGCCATGGCCTCAATCCTTCTGCGAAAAGAGCTTGTTGTTCGCCACCGTCAGCAGTGCGATCAACATGAAGAGCACCCACGCAACGGCGCTGGCGGTGCCGAAGTCGCTGTCGACGAAGGCGGTGTTGTACATGTGCATCGCGGCGGTCTTGCCGGCCTGATCCAGGCCACCCGTGCCACCGGTGATGATGAAAGGCTCTTCGAACAGCTGCAGGTTGCCGATGATGGTCATCGTCACCGCCAGGAACATCATTGGCTTGAGCAGCGGCAGCGTGATGTACCAGAACTGCTGGCGACGCGAGGCGCCGTCGATCGTTGCAGCTTCGTACAGATCGTGCGGAATCGTCTGCAGCGCGGAGAGATAGAGCACCGTGTTCCAACCGACGTAACGCCAGAACACGACGAAGGCGATCATCGGCTTCGTGTATTGCGGTTGGCCCCAATCGATGTTGGACGTCGGGAACAGCCATGCAAGTGGATGGAGGCCGGCGACTTCAAAGTTGCCGACTGACGTCAGCACCAGGTTGACGATGCCGAAGTCACGCGAGAACAGCGAGTTGAAGACCAGCGCAATCGCAACGCTCGACGTGATGAACGGCAGAAAGTAGATGCCGACCACGGTGTTGCGGTATTTCGCCAGGTAGGTATGCGCGAAGAAAGCCAGCGGGATCGCGATCAGGTGCTGCGGCAGACCCGAGGCGATGGCGAGCCAGAAGGTGTTGAAGAGCGACTTGTGGAACCACTCATCGCCCAGCACGAATTCGTAGTTTTCGATGCCGACCCAGACCATGCCACCGAGGCCGGTTGCAGCATCCCAGGAGTGGAACGAAAGCCAGACGGAGAACAGCAGCGGGAAGAGCCCGAAGCACAGGAACAGGATGAAGAACGGGCTGATGAACACATAGGGTGCCCATTCCCAAGGCTGCAGCCTGCGGCGGCTTTTCGCGGGCGCAGCAGCACCCGACCGAGTGATAGACATCGGCGCTTCCATTGCGATACTCCGAAAGAAAAGGTGGCCGGGGTGATTCTCGGGAGAGGGGGGTTGAGAGGGACAAGCCCACCCCGGCCGGGGGAACTTAGCGTCGGCGGGCGCGTCGCTCGATCAACGCCTTGGCGTCAGCCAGCGCCTTCGGAATGTCCTTGTTCTGCTCGATCACCTTCTCGAGCTCGGCATTCACGATTTCCTGCGCGATCGAGTCGTACTTGTCGACATCGATGGCCGGGATCTTCTCCGCCGCAACCTTCCACAACTGGCGAGCCTTCTGGCCACCGAGGAAGTCAATCGGCTGATCGATGAACGGATCGTTCTGAGCTTCGATCAGGGCAGGGAAGGCGTCCAGCTTGCGGAACGACTCGATCTGCATGTTCTTGTCGAGCGTGAGGAACTTGATGAACTCCCAAGCCTCCGGCTTATGCGCCGCCTTGGTCGGGATCGCATAGAACGAACCGCCCCACGACGCGAAGGCACCCGCCGGCAGCTGCGCGGCACGCCAGGCACCCTTGGTGTTCGGTGCAAGCCAGGTCTGCAGGTGGCCGGCGAGCCAGGCACCCATCATCTGCGTACCGATCTGGCCGCGCTTGAAGCCCTCGGACCACTCATTGCTCCACGCGCTGATCTTGCCGTCGACACCGGCGGTGTGCGCCGCCTTGGCCAACTCGAAAGCCTTCACGAAGCGCGGCGTATCGACCACGCTCTTGCCGGCCTTGTCGAAGTACACGCCTTCGCCATCCTTCAGGCCCGAGCGGATGTAGATGTCCTTGATGTCCGCAGCGCTGGCGACCAGGTAGGCCCCGGTGGCGGCCTTGAGCTTCTTGCCGGACTCGATGTACGACTCCCAGCTCTTGGTCAGGTCGGCTTCGGTTACGCCGGCCTTGTCCATCAGATCCTTGCGATACAGCAGCGTGCCGGGGCCGATGTCAGCCGGAATTGCAGCAAGGCTGCCGTTGGGGCCGGTGGCTTGCGGCACGGTGAAGCGCGCGAACTTGTCCTTGAACTGCGCCGCGTTGTACGGCGGCTTGCCCAGGTCTTCCAGGCCGCCCGATTCGGCAAACTTGCCGATGAAACCCACTTCAACCGCCATCACGTCCGGCAGGTTGGCACCGGTCGCGAGCGAGGTGGTCATCGCCACATGGTGGTCGGCGTAGGCCAGGCTCACCAGCTTGATCTCGACATCCGGATGCAGCTTCTTGTAGAGGGGAATCGCCGCCTTCACCGCCGCATCAAGGGCGGGGAATGCCGCAACCGTGATGGTCGTCGCGGCGTCTGCCGCCGATCCGCACAGTCCGGCCAAAACGGCCGCCGCAATGACGCGGCGCTTGATCAATACACGCATGCTCATCTCCTCTGGATTTGGACGACCTGAAAGGCTGTTTTATGTTTTGAAAGCGCTTTCAGTACGGCGCCAGTGTAGCGCTCCGGGGGTAAGGCGCGTCAACCCTCCCCGACGCAATGGCACAAGCCGCGTCACCTGCCCCCCTCGATCTTGCTTTTCCTGCGCAGCGGACCATGGCGGCTATCAGGCAACGGGCGGGCACGGCATCAGCGCGCAGCGATGCGCCGTGCCAAGGCCACCAGCCCAGGCTCACCGACGCCCACACGCAACTCGGCCGGCAGCGGCTCGAGATACCAGCACACCGGGTAGCTGAGCGCTTCGCCCGGTGCGAGCTGCACGTAGGGGCCGTGATTCTCCAGCTCGACATAGAGCGCGTCGTCGTGCCCCCAGATCTCGATTGCGCCCTGGCCCGGCGCAAAGGACTCAAGCGGTGTGACCGGGAAGGTTTTGACGAATAGCAATCGCTGCCCGCTGCCTACATGCGCCAGCCAACCCTCACGCCCCAGCTCGAAGAGCTTGCGCCCTTTCTCAAGTACCGCCGGCGCGAACGGGTACCAGCAGATGCCGTCCTGCTTGATGACGGGATGCAGGTCAGTCTCCGGCAGCCCTTCGGCAGCCTCGAACGGAAAGAAGCTCAGGCCGCCCGTGGTGCGGGTCACTTCCCACGGCGCCACGTGCACCGGCGCATCGCCCCGGTTGGTGATGCGGTATTCCAGCTCGATCCGCTCGGCACTGGGCTCAGCGCGAATGCGCTTGGTGAATTGAAGGCCACTCGGGTCGACCCCGCTTTCAAGCACCAGTGTGTCGCCCTCGCGGCTGGTGAGGTAGGGCTGCGTATCGAGCACCGGGCGCGGCGGCCAGTCCCAGGTGCGCTGCGGGGAATCCCAGAGCGTGGAGCCATAGTTGTCGGGGTGGACCGAAGCGGGGGTCAGGATCTCTTCGCCGTTGCGCGAGAAAGAAACGATCCGCCCGCCCTTGGCGACATCGACACCCAGGGCAAGGTCGCCGGCCACAAGCCATTGCAACCGCTGCAGCTGGGCGCCATGCATCGGAATCGAGGGGGAGGTAACAGACATCTCTGTATGACCGAAAGTTAGTGGAGCCCCGGACGGCGAAGCCCGGCAAACCAGACGGCGAACACGCGCAAGCCGGCCCTTCCATCCAGGGTCAAAACCCGGCCAGCCTTTGGCTTGCAAAGGCTGGAACACGCCCGGGCGTCGCGCCGCCAAATGAAACCGCTTTCACATTTAAGCACCGATCTCCTGACGCGTCACCCAAGCCCCCGCAGGAAATCCATGGAAACTCCGCGGCCTTTTGGCTGCAAGCCGTGCAGCCACTTAGTCAGCACACAAAACGGGTTCGCGCACTTTCAGCAAGACGGATCATTTCCTGTGCAGTTAGACTGGCGGCAGATGTAAGCGCTTTCATTTTGGTTTTGCTTACCGCGCCGGCGGCAGGTCTTGCAGAGGCAGGCACGTCGGCGCTCCCCATACACATTCGAAAATTCCGAGCACACATGAGTACCTCAAGCGGCAGTTTTGTCACCCTGGACGGTCGGCGTTACTACGAGATTCGCGGCTACGACGAACTGCCGCCCTTCTTCATGACGATGGTGTCGGCCAGCGATCTGTGGCTGTTCATCTCGTCGCACGGCGGCCTCACGGCCGGCCGCGGCGCGCCCGAGCAGGCGCTGTTCCCCTACAACACATCGGACGTGCTGCATCGCAGCGGCCTGCACACCGGCAGCCGGACTTGGCTGCGCGTTGGCGCCGGCGACGCCGCGCGCGAGTGGGAGCCGTTCAACCTGGAACAACGTGGGCGTTACCGCCTCGAGCGCAGCCTGCTCAAGGACGAGCTGGGTATGCGCATCGTCTTCAGCGAGACCAACCACGATCTGGGCCTGTGCTTTTCCTACACCTGGACCAGCGCGGGGCGCTTCGGCATCGTGCGTGAAGCGAGCCTGCGCTCGCTCGGGCAAGCGGTCGATCTGGAGCTCGTCGATGGCGTGCTCAACCTGTTGCCGGCGGATACCCCGCGGGCGCTGCAGAGCCGCGCAAGCAACCTGATCGACGCCTACAAGTGGAACGAGCTCGAAGCCAATGGCCTCGCCACCTACTCGCTGTATGCGCGGATCAGCGATCGCGCCGAGCCGGCCGAGTCGCTGCTCGCAACGGTGGCGTATGCGGTGGGCCTCGAAGGCGCCGCGATCCATCTGGCCGCGAGCGATTTCGACGCGCTGCGCCGCGGTGACTCAACCGACGCGGCCACGCTGCGCCGTGGCGTGGCGGGCGCGTTCCTGCTGCATTCCCGGCTGAACCTGGCCGCCGGCGCGACCAGGCAGTGGCGCATCGTGCTCGATACGCCGCTCAAGCAAAGCGACGTGCTCGCACGTTGCAACGACCTGCGCGACACCGCTGCGCTGGCCCGCGAGCTCGATGCGGCGCAGGCGGCCGACGAAGCGGCGCTGCGCGAACTGCTCGCCTCGGCTGACGCCTTCCAGGCCGTGGCGGACGAGCACACCGCCTGCCACCACATCGCCAACACGTTGTTCAACGTGATGCGCGGCGGCGTATTCGACGACCAGTACCGTATCGACCGCGACGACTACCGCGCCAACCTCGCGCTGCGCAACCGCAAGCTGGTCGAGCGCCACGCCGCGTGGATCGAGAGCCTGCCGGCCTCGCTGACGCTTACGCAACTGCACATCGCACTCGCCCAGCAAGGGGATGCGCAGCTGCGGCGCCTCAGCATGGAATACCTGCCGCTGGTGTTCGGCCGCCGCCATGGCGACCCGAGTCGGCCGTGGAACCATTTCAGCATCCGCGGCCGCGACGCCGACGGCCGCCTGCTGCGCGCCTATCAGGGCAACTGGCGCGACATCTTCCAGAACTGGGAAGCACTGCTGCTCGCCTTCCCGGGCTTTGCGCCGAGCATCGTCGCGAAGTTCGTCAACGCCTCCACCGTCGATGGCTACAACCCCTACCGGATTACCCACGAAGGCATCGACTGGGAAGTCGAGGATCCGGAAGACCCGTGGTCGAACATCGGCTACTGGGGCGACCACCAGCTGATCTACCTGCTGCGCCTGCTGGAGCTGTGCGAGCGCCACGACCCGGTGGCGCTGCGGCAGTTGCTGGGTGACGCGCTCTTCAGCTATGCCAACGTGCCGTACCGCATCGCCGACTTCGATGCCCTGCTGGCCGACCCGAAACACACGGTGAGGTTCTCCAAGGCCGACGAGAAACTGGTCGCCGAACGCTGCGAGACGCTCGGCAGCGACGGCCGGCTGGTGCTGGATGCCAACGGCGAGGTCTACCTCGTCACGCTGGCCGAAAAGCTGCTGGTACCGCTGCTCGCCAAGCTCGGCAATCTTGTGCCGGGTGGCGGCGTATGGCTCAACACACAGCGCCCGGAATGGAACGACGCCAACAACGCACTGGTGGGCGCCGGCCTGTCCATGGTCACGCTGTACCACGCGCGGCGCTACGTGGACTTCCTGACCCGCCTGTTCGAAGCACGCCCCGGTGATTTCGCGCTCGGCGCTGGTGTCGAACAATGGTTGCGTGATACCTGCGATGCGCTGGTGGCCTTTGGGCCCGGTAGCGCGCGGGACGACGCCGCGCGTACGCGCCTCTTCCAAGCGCTGGGCCGCGCCGCAGAGCGTTACCGCACGCAGGTCTACGCCCAGCCCTGCCCCGCCGCGCGCCGTGTCGTCCGCAGCAAATACCTGTTGCAATGCCTGCAGGCTGCGCAGACGGTGCTCGACGAATCGATCGCGCACAACCGGCGTGCAGACGGCCTGTATCACGCCTACAACCTGCTCGTACCGCACGAAGACACGGTTGGGGTGGACCACCTCTACCCGATGCTGGAAGGGCAGGTCGCAGTGCTCGCGTCCGGCGTGCTGGGTGCGAACGAAACCGCCGATCTGCTCGATGCGCTGTTCGCTTCGCCGATGTATCGGGCGGATCAGCAGAGCTTCATGCTCTACCCGGATGCCAGGCTGCCCGGCTTCCTCGAGAAGAACCGCGTGCCGGCCGCCCGTATCGCGGAGAACGCCTTGCTTGGCGCAATGCTCGCACGACGCGACACGCGCATCGTCGAACAGGACCCGAATGGCACGGTGCGTTTCGCCCCGGCCTTCTCCAATGCCGGCGACCTCGCCCCGGCGCTGGAGCGTGCCGGCAAGGACTACGCCGAATACACGCCGGCGACGCATGCGCAGACGCTGGCGCTCTACGAAGAGGTGTTCCAGCACCGGCGCTTCACCGGCCGCTCCGGCACGATGTTCGGCTTCGAAGGGCTCGGCTGCATCTACTGGCACATGGTGTCGAAGCTGCTGCTTGGCGTGCAGGAAAGCTTCTTCGCCGCCATCGAACAGGGCGAGGACGAGGCCGCAATCCGACGCCTCGGCGAACACTACTACCGCGTGCGCAAGGGCTTGGGCTTCAACAAGACGCCAGCCGAATACGGCGCCTTCCCGTGCGATCCGTATTCGCATACGCCGGGCCACAGCGGCGCACAACAGCCGGGCATGACCGGCCAGGTCAAGGAAGAAGTGATCGCACGCTTCGGCGAGTTGGGTGTGCTGGTTCGCGCAGGCTGCATCAGGATCCTGCCGGCCTTGCTCAACGCGGCCGAATTCGGCGTAGCCGCGCGTACTTTCAGCTATCGCGATGTGAACGACCGCGCGCAAACCCTGCCGCTCGCGGCGGGGGAACTAGGCTTCACGCTGTGCCAAGTGCCCTTCGTGTTCCGCCTGGATCAGACCGCAGACGCGAGCCTTGAAGTCGCCGTAACGCATGTCGATGGCCGCAGCGAGGCGATGGCCGGACCGGCGCTGACGCGCGAGCTGTCGCGTCAGGTGTTCATGCGCAGCGGTGAGGTCCAGCGAGTGGTCTGCCGCATTCCGGCCGCAGCGCTGTTTGGCGGAAAGGTCGCCTGAACCAGCAATCCGCGCATGCGCCTGGCGATTCCTCGCTGACGGCGGCCTTCGGGCCGCCGCGACAACGCACCGACAAAAAGGCCGGCCACGTCACCGGCCTTTCTTTCGCCCGGCCCCCGGGCGCGCCCCCGCAGCGCCCCCCCTCTGCATCCACGTCGCCGGTCCGGCGCCCGACCAGCAGGCGCGCAAAACCAAACGCCGCCGGCGTGCGCCCCACTTACTAGCGTGCCTGCGATGCACCGATGCAGCACGCCCTCCGACTGTGCAAACAACCCGCCGCAGTGGCCACGCCTGAATTAGTTCGCCGCGCAAACCATTGATTCGATGGAAAAACGCAAGCGTTGACGTTTCCCCCGGCTGAATTGCGGAACGCATGCGAACCGCTTATCTGCCCATAAATCCGCGCGTATAACGCCATCAGCCGTATCGATGAAAGCGCTTCCTTTTCTAGCGGCCAACAACGAAAGCGACACGGCGTTCGAGCCCAGGGCGTCAGCTCGGCAAGCCCCTCGCGGGGTCTCCGGGTGATGCCCACACACCGAGGAGACCTTGAAATGACCTTGCAGTTACACCGGGCGTACCGGTCGTTACTGGCAGTGCTTGCGCTGCTGATGACGATCGCGCCATTCGCGGCGCGTGCCGCGGACTACACCGTGGGGGCCGACCTTGTCGGCAGTACCGCGACCCTCTGGTTCCAGTCCAGCGTCGGTTCGACCTGGGTTGACGCGCACTACAGCGTCAATGGTGGCGCGCAGCAGAACGTGCGCATGACCTACAACAGCAGCAAGGGCCGCTTCGAAACGACGTTCGCAGCGAGCGCCGGCCAGATCGTCAGCCATTCCTTCACCTACGACAAGGCGGGCCTGGCCTACGATTCGCCGACCACGACCACCACGCTGGGCGGCGGCGGCGGCGGTGGTGGCACGGTTGCCACGCCGACGTTCTCGGTGCCCTCCGGCACCTACAACAGCGCCCAGACGGTGGCGATCACCACGGCCACGGGTGGCGCCACGATCCGCTACACCACCGACGGCTCCACGCCGACGGCGAGCTCGCCGGTGTACAGCGGCGCAATCAACGTTTCGGCCACCGCGACGCTGAAGGCCTACGCCAGCGCCAGCGGCATGACCGATTCCGCTGTTGCAACGGCCAGCTACACGATCAACACCGGTGGCGGCTTCTCGTTCACCAACGGCGTCGATGTGTCGGGCACCACCGCGGTGATCTGGTTCCAGCCGAGCACGACGATCAGCTATGTCGACGTCCACTTCACCGTAGCCAACGGCCCCCAGCAGAACTTGCGCATGGTGAAGAACAGCAGCACCGGGCGTTACGAGAGCAGCACCGCCGTCAACTCGGGCAACGTGATCAGCTACTCGTTCACGTACAACATCACCGGTGCCGCGCAGTACGACACTGGGGCCTACAGCTACACGGTTAACCCGCCGAAGAAGGCCGCCACGCCGATCTTCACCCCGGCAGCCGGCACCTATGCGACCGCGCAGAACGTTGCCATCAGCAGCGCCACCTCTGGTGCGGCGATCCGCTACACGCTGGACGGCAGCACGCCGACCGCCTCGTCGCTGCTCTACAGCAGCCCGATTGCCGTCAGCAGCGACCGCACGATCAAGGCGATCGCCATCGCCAGCGGCTATGACAACTCCGATGTCGGCAGCGCAAGCTATGTGATCACGCAGACCAAGGCCGCCGCACCGGTGTTCAGCCCGGCGGGTGGCAACTACACCAGCACCCAGACCGTCACGCTGAGCAGCATGACGGCTGGCGCGCAGATCCGCTACACCACCGACGGCAGCACGCCGACGGCCAGTTCGCCGCTTTACACCGGCGCGCTGTCGGTCAGCACTTCGCAAACGATCAAGGCAATCGCGATCGCAAGCGGCTATTCCGATTCCGCTGTCTCCTCCGCGGCCTACACCATCGATAACGGTGGCACCGGCTTCGTGCAAGGCGTCTACGAGCTGGGCACCACCGCGACGGTGTGGATCAAGCCGACCGGCAGCAGCGCCTACGCGATCCTGCACTACTCGATCAACAACGGCAGCGAGATCAGCCCGAAGATGACCTACAACAGCACGCTCGGCCGCTTCGAGTTCGTGCTGACGCCGGTCAAGAAGGGTGACCTCGTCAACTACTTCATCACCTACGCCGTGGGTTCGGGCCAGCTCGATACGCCGCGCTATGGCTACACGATTGGTGGCCCGTCGCCGGTAGCAAAGCCGACGATCTCGCCGGTCGGTGGCAAGTACGCGAGCGCACAGAGCGTGCAGCTCTTCACCACCGAGCCCAGCTCGACGATCCGCTACACCACCGATGGCTCGGCGCCGAATACCACGTCGCCGCTGTACGTTGGCCCGATCACGGTGAGCAGCGCGAAGACGATCAATGCCATCACCGTGAAGAGCGATGGCAACCAGTCCGGCATCGCGAGCGAAACCTATGTGATCGGTGAAGACGACAAGACCGTTGCCACGCCCACGATTTCGCACGCCAGCGGCGACTATGGCCAACCGATCGCGGTGAACTTCCTCAGCACCACCAACGGCGCGACCCTGTACTACACGCTGGATGGCTCGACGCCGACGAGCAGCTCGACGATCTACGGCGGCCCGGTGTGGGTGCGCAGCAATGCCACCGTGAAAGTGGTTGCAATCAAGAACGGCATCAGCTCCGGCGTGGCCACCGCAACCTACACGATCGGCAACGGCACCGGCGAAACCTGGAACGGCAAGACCACCTTCAACGTGGTCAACGGCACCAAGGGCAAGTGGTCGGATGACAAGGTCTTCTGGTCGATCATCGGCAAGGACTGGAACACCGGCAACTTCGTCCATGTCGACATGAACGGCAACCTGATCCCGATGAGCGTCGGCGACAACGGTGCGCTGGTGAAGAACGGCCAGCCTTACGCCAACTACTTCTACTCACTGGCCCAGACCAAGTCGATCACGATTCCGGCGATCAACTCGGCCCGCCTGCTGATGAGCGTTGGCGAACCGATGTACATCCAGGTGAATACCGACATCAATGGCAAGATCGCCTACGCTGGCGCCAACATCGAGAACCCGACCGACCCGAACATCGATGTGATCTTCGACTTCGGCGAGTTCGCAATCCTGCCCCCGGGTGCCAACCCGCAAGGCATCTTCGTCAACACCACCCGCGTCGACCAGTTCGGATTCCCGGTCAAGCTCAATGTCACCGGCCTCGATGGCTTCGACATGACGGTGGGCGAGAATCTCACCGAATCGCGTGATGAGATCTTCGCCAAGTTCATCAACGAAGTGCCGGAAGCCTTCCGTAGCCTCGCACAGGCCCCGTACGCGCCGTATCGCATCATGGCCCCGGCGCACGCGACCTTTACGAAGGACGGCGTCAACGAGCACTACCTCGACGCGTACATCTCGGAGATCTGGGACAAGTACCGCAACGAAGATCTGGTGATGGATCTGAAGAACGGCTGGCCGGTGTTCACGGGCCGCGTGGTGGGCGACACCTTCCGCTTCACCGACAGCGCTGGCACGTACTACATCAACGGCAAGCCGACCACCTCGATGGTGATGCTGGGCGCTGGCCTGCTCGACGATCCGAAGGGCACCACGGATGTCGGCAAGCAGCTGCAACTGCAGGCCCAAATGTGCGCGGCGCTCAACCGCCACGTCGCGGGTCAGACCTTCGACAAGTGGTGGCACTCGTCGGCCTTCTACCCGGCCGGTTCGGTAGCCAACTACTTCACCAAGTTCTGGCACGACCACAGCCTGAATGCGCTGGCCTACGGCTTCGCGTATGACGACGTGGGTGGCTACAGCCCCTCGATCCACACCGCCAAGCCGAAGAGCGTGACTTACACGATCGGCTGGTAATACCCTCCACCCTCGCAGCCAGCCGCCCGAGTGGCGGCTGAATGCGACAACATCGCCACGGCCGGGTCTCCCGGCCGTGTGCGCAAGAGGCCTTCGATATGAGCATTTCGACAAACGGCAATCTGCGCAGCGCGCATCGGCCCGCTTCGGCACCCAGCGCACGCAGGCGTGGTCTTGGTACACGGATCGCGCTCGGTATCGCTGGCGGGCTGCTTGTTGGCGTCGCCATCCATTTGATCGGGCGGCAGCTCGACACGCCCAGCACCGTAGCCGAGCCCCCCGCCAGCGCTGTCCAGCTCCCCCAACCCAACGCCGCAGCAATCCCGCCGATGGTGCTGACAGGCGTGGTGCGCGATGCGGTGTCGCGCCGCACTTACGCTGTCATCTCGGTCGCGGGTGCGCCCGCGCGCGAATTCCAGGTCGGCGAACAACTCACCGATGGCGTGCAACTCGCCGACATCGCAGACGACGCCGTCACCGTGGTCGGCAATGGCCGCTCAGTGCGCATCGCACTCACCTACATCACGCCGCCCGTGCAGGCCGACCCCCGCATCACGACGCGTAGCGCGGCGGACTGGCGTAATGCCTCGTCGGCCCGCACGCAAAACGAACCGGCCTCTCCACCCGCAACCATTGTTGCCCCGCCGCGAGGCTTCTCGCCGCCGAGCAGCACCAGCACCGATCGCGCCGTTTGGCGCGCCAGGCAGACTGAAGAGGGCCCTGCCAACCCATAGCGTCAGCGGCTGGTACTCTGCGCCGCGGCCACCAGCATCGGCCCCCCCACGACGCGGCACGGCGGATTGCCAACGCGCATGACGCGGATCGCCAGCGGGGTGCGACAACGGGCGCCTGCAACGCAGATCGAGAACGCCGCGAGAGGCGTGGCCCCTACGTCGCGCTTGCGCCGAGCCGGCCGCATGCCGACACTGAAAGCAGGTGAGCTCGCCGCCACTGTGCGGCACGCCACCGAACGATCGGTGATCAGACTGCGCAAACGGGGCAGATCCAATGTGTGGCCGCTATGTCGACGAATTGACCGGGGAAGAAATCGACTCTCGCACACGCGTCTCGCGATTCGCCGCGCTGACCGAACTGGCCCGAGTCCCGCGCTACAACATCAGCCCGATGGCCCGGGTGCTGGTGATCACGTCTGACGAGAACGGGCGCCACCCGCGCATCATGCAATGGTGGCTGGTACCGCCGATCGCCGACGACCCGAAGGCCTTTGTGCGCCGCTACACCACCTTCAACGCCCGCGCCGAAAAGCTCGCCCAGTCCGCCTTCTACCGGCACTCGCTCACGCACCAGCGCTGCGTGCTGCCGGTAAGCGGATTCTACGAATGGCAGGCGGCGACACCGGGCAAACCCGGCTCCAGCAAAACCCCGTTCTACATCCACCCGCCCGCCGGTGAGGCGCCGTGCTGGACGCTCGCCGGTATCTGGTCGACCTGGGAGCGCCCGGGCCTGGCGCCACTACACAGTTGCGCCATCGTCACCTGTGTCGCAAATCCGATGATGGCCTGGATCCATAACGCCAAACCCGACGCCCCTCGAATGCCGGTCATCCTCGACAACAACGCGATGGCAACATGGCTGGACCCAGCCATATCGGACGCAAGCGCCCTGACCGAGGTCCTCCAGCCCTATCCCGAGACGAGAATGGCGGCCCATGCCGTGGCCAAGATCGTCGGCGATGGCGCACACCTGATCGACCCATTGCCGAACGGCCCTTGCATCGGGGAAGACCGCGGCCGCTGAGCTAGGCTTGCCCGCGTGCTCAGACGACCTCGTCGCCCCGCTTAATTGGTCGAACCAGTCAATCGAAACACGCCGCCTCGAAGGCGCCGCCGGACGCTCCCAAGGCGATCTGAGCCGCGCCCGCTCTCGGTCAACTTGGCGCCGCCAGCAGCGAACCTCGGCGACAACACAATCACGTCGCAACGCGAGCTAGGCTCTTCCGACCATGCACGACGCATCCGCAACGAACTTGCAGGTCGCCCGAGTCCGTACGTCCTAAATTGACAGAATCGGGCCAGATAACGGGCCCCACGCCATCGCTTGCCGCTATAGACGGCATCGGGTAAGCCTAGACGGATGGATGTGATGATCGCCCAAATATTTCTCTCGTCGCGGCGAGTGGCCGAGACGCTGGCCGAAGAACGCACGCACGACTCCCCGATGCAGTTCCGTCGTTTTTCCAGAGCTTCACAGATCGGGCTCAGGCGCTGGAACCGCAGGATCGTCCGGCATCGCGGATCCAGTTGGCCGACGGTACGGTTCCAATTCGATGGGCCGCCCGGCCATTACAGCTTAGAGGGCAAAGTGGGACGACACCGCGACGAGCAAGTGCCTCCAAAGGGACGGCGCTGCTACGGACTTCGCAGAAATCACCTGCTTTTTCGTTTCTGTACGCGTTAGGTGCGCGCGCAAGCGCGTCAGATCAAACTGGCTTTCCCGTCGCTGCGCTAGCCTGCGAGAATCCGACTTGGATTCCACGGCGAAAGGCTCGGTATGCGGCTCCAGGCGATCTTGGGCGTTGTGTTGGGTGCGGTCGTGTTCTCCTCCACCTTGGCGGCCGCCGAGCCGATCGCCGCGAAGCGGCCGAAGATCGGGCTGGTGCTCGGTGGCGGCGGGGCGCGGGGCCTCGCGCATGTTGGCGTACTGGAGCAGCTCGAACGGCTTCGGGTGCCGATTGACTGCATCGCGGGCACGAGTGCCGGCGCGCTGGTGGGCGGCGTGTATTCGAGCGGGATGCCGCTGCCGGATATCCGCAAACGCGTGGAATCCGTCGATTGGGAAAAGCTCATCGGCGGCGTGCCCGACCGGAGGAACCTGCCCTACCTGCGCAAGCAGGACGATTTCAAGAACCTCGCGGCAATGACCCTGGGGCTGGACGCGGAGGGCGTGAAGCTGCCGCGCAGCGTGGTCAACTCGCAGTTCATCGACGCCTTCCTGCGCGAGCTGACGCAGGACCAGTTCATTGATTCGTTTGCGAAGCTGCCGATCCCCTTCGTGGCGATTGCGACCGACCTCGAATCGGGCGACATGCGGGTCTTCAAGAGCGGCGATCTGGCAATCGCGCTGCGGGCCAGCATGGCGGTGCCCGGCGCCTTCGACGTGGTGCACGACAGCGGCCGGATGTACGTCGACGGGATGTTCGTGCGAAACCTGCCGGTCGAGAACATCAAATCCAAGGCGCCCGAAGGTTGTGGCGCGGATATCGTGATCGTGGTCGACGTCGGCACGCCGATGCTCAAGCGCGACGATATCAAGAGCTTCCTCGACGTCGCGGTGCAGGCGATGAACATCGCCACCGGGCGCAACGTGCAGGAGTCGCGCAAGTTGATCGGCCCCGATGATGTGCTGATCGAACCGGATCTGGACGGCTACAGCCCCGCCAGCTTCACCGACGCGAAAGACATCATCGAGCGAGGTCGCAAGAGTGTCGCCAGCGTCGAAGCACGACTGGCCGAACTGGCGATTCCGGAGCAGGACTACCAAGCCTGGGCCAGCCGCGTATCGAGCAAGGCGCCCAAAGAGCTGGTGCCGTACGACCGCGTTGAGGTCGCCAGCACACGCTTCGTGCCCGCCAAGCGCGTAGAAGAGGTGCTCACTGCACCGCCTGCGCCCGCCAGCCAGGATGAGTTGCTGAAGCGCTTCGACAAGCTTTACGACTCGGGCGACTTCGACGGCATCAACTACCGCCTGAATCAGGAAGGCGGCCAGCGTGTCGCAACCGTGGCGCCAATCGAGCGGCATGTCGGCCCGAACTACCTGCGCTTTGGTGTCGATCTCTCGTTCGACACCTACCGTACTGCCAACGTCGCACTCCTGGCGAACTACCAGATGACCTGGCTGAACCAGTGGGGTGCGCAATGGCGCAACTTCCTGCGCCTGGGTGCGGGCGGCGAGCTTGAGAGCGAGATCTATCAGCCACTCTGGAGTTCGCCCGTCTTTGCGTACGCTCGTGCGGAGGGGGCGAATTCGCTCTTCCCGGTGTATAGCGAAGAAGGTTCCAAACTCTTGGAGCTGGAAATCCGGCGCGCTGGAGCCGAAGCCGGCATCGGTTACTCACTCGGCCGCTATGGCGAAGTCCGCACCGGCCTGCTGATACAGAAGATCCGCAACGAGGCAACGACTGGCATCGCCGGCACCCTGACGACGAATACGCTGAGTTCCACCGTGCGCGGCCTGCGCCTCACTGGCGTGGTGGATCAGCTGGATAATCCGAAGTGGCCGCGCCACGGCTACTACCTGCGCACCGACTACGGCGTGGCAAAGATGGAGTCCGAAAATTCCTCGCGCAAGGACTCGCAGTTGCTGTCCATCGACGCCGACCTGGTCGAGACCTACGCGACCTACACGGTACGCGGCTCCGCACGCTTGCGCGGTTCGCTGGAGCGCGAGCTGGCCGGCACCCCTGCGCCATACCAACTCGGGGGTTTCCTGCAGCTTTCCGGCTTACGAGCGGATCAACTGGTCGGCGCACAAACTGCACTCGCTCGGGTGATGGTGTACAAGCAGATCTCGACGCTGCTGCCGCAACTGGGCTCGGGCACCTACATCGGCGGCTCGCTCGAGTCCGGCAAGGTGTGGAACCAGTTGGTCACGCACGAGAACACGCCAACCATTCCGTCTGCGTCGGTCTACCTTGGCGTCGACACCCTGCTCGGCCCGCTCTACATGGCGGTGGGCTGGTCCGACTACATGGGAGGCAAGTGGGGCGGCTACTTGTACCTGGGCTACACGAAGTAAGCGCCCCGGCCGGGTTCGATCAGAGCCCGGCGCCCCAGCGCGTTTGCAGTGCAAGCGCCATCAGGCTCATGTTGTTGCCGGTGCGGGCATAGACACCGTTGCTGGCGGTGAATTTGACTGACTGATACCGGTTCAGCGGCATCGCCACCGTTGCGCCGAGCCGCCAATTCTCCTGCAGGTCGTTGCCGGCCTTGCCGTCGATATGGGTGCGACCACCCTGATAGTAGTTCGCGCTCAGCGATACCCACGCACCCGGCGCAAACGTGTAAACACCATGCACCTGCGTCGAATAGAGCGGGTCCTGCTTGCGCTCGGAACCGCCGAAGAAGTCTTCGTTGGTGGTGTAGAACGTCACCGCGGTAGCCAGCTCAAGCGAGTACGGCCCCAAGGCCTTGGAGAGGCCGAACTCCGGCTTGATCGCCCAGCGGTTGCTACCCAGATTGACCGCCTTGCGGTCGTCATAGGCGCCGGTCGGGGCCACGACTTCGAGGCTCACGCCCACCACCAGGTCCGGTGTGTAATGGCTGAATTCCGGCACCGTCAGCGCCGGCGCCCCGAGCATGTTGTAGGACACCCGCAGCACCGAGTCGCCTAGCCCCTGCTGCTCGCGTGTCACCACGCGACCCGCATAGTCGGCCGTACCGGACAGCGCGGCATAGGGCAGCACCAGGTCCACCCTGCCCGTCTGCCCGCCCAGCTCGAACACGCGGGCATAGCCAGCGAAACCGGCCCACACGCGCAGATCTGGATTTTTGACAGGCAAGGCCGGATCAAACGCCACGCCGCCCGTAGAACGGGCAATGCCGGCGATGGCGAAGTTCATGCCCACCGGCGCGTTCGAGTAATTGCGCGGCTCGATCGACTGCGCAAAAGCGCCTTCCGCCGTAAGGCCAAGGCCCAGCAGCGCAAGGTATCCGATGCGCCGCGATGCGTTCGATACGGTGCCCAATTGCGTAGCCCTTTTTGCCCAGCATTCACTGGCAAGGCCTTTGCCGGCAATCCGCGCAAAGGTCCGTTGACGCCGCAGCGCTTGCCCGCAGAATCGGCGCAAAGCCCGGCCCGCTCATTATCACGCACCCAAGGGCGCAAGAGAGCAATCCCGGTCATGGAATGCCCAAGTCAGGCGATCCTAGTATCTGCCTTGAACACGCAACGACGACGCGGCGCAGCCTTCGATCCAGAGCAGCAAGGCCATCGACCACGACGCGAGGATAGACAAGGCGTGTGACAACTCGACCCAGTGGGCCAACGAATAAGGAGAACAACATGCGGCTGCCCGCCATGCGCTTGCGTGCAAAACTGACTGCGGCCTTTGCCGCCCTGCTGCTTGCGGTCGTCGTACTGGGCGTTTTTGCGAGCCGGCAGATCGCGGCGGTGAACGCCGTGTCGGCCGAACTGGCCAGCGTATGGTTACCCGGGGTGCAGGTCGTCGCGGCGCTGAGCGGCGAAAAGGCGGACTTCCGCACCGCCGAGTTGCAGTTCGTGCTGTCGGTCGACCCGAACGACCGCAAGCGTTACGCCAAGATCCTCGTGGATGCCGACAAACACCTCGGCGAACGCGTTGCAACGCTCAGCCAGATCACGCGCAACGCGGCACAACGCGAAGCGCTGGATGCGTTCTCCAAGCACTGGGCCGCTTACAAGATCGAGCATGACAAAGCGATCCTGCTTGCCCAGCAGGATGACCCGGAAACCGCGCGCGACCTGCTGCGCGGCACGGCCCAAACCGAATACGAACAGGCCGACGCGGCATTGCGCAAGGTGGTCAGCCTCGCAGAACAAGGTGCTGCCGCCGCCAGCGCGGATGCCGACCGCGTCACGCGGCGTGCCTCGGTGTTGATTGGTGTCGTCGCACTGATCGCCGCATCGGCCGGCATCGCGCTGGCCTTATTCATGGCCAACCGCATTGCAGTGCCACTGCGCTCAGCGATCGCGCTCGCAGAGAAGGTCTCCGGCGGCGACCTCGCCGAGCCGATCCGCGCACATGGCAACGACGAAATCGGCGAACTGCTGACGGCGCTCGAACGCATGCGCAGCAACCTCGCACAGACGGTTTCCTGCGTGCGCGACAGCGCCGGGCAGGTCGCCCTCGCATCAAGCGGGCTTTCCGCCAACACGCAGAGCGTTGCCGACGCGTCGGTGCGCCAGAACAGCATGGCCAGCGCGGCGAGCGACGGCCTCAAACACTTCATCGATTCGCTCGCCGAGATGGTGCGCTCGGCCGAGTCTGTGAGCGACATTTCCGACGCCGCACTGACCAAGACGCGCGACGGCAGCGAGCAGGTCGCCGCATTGGTGGCGGAAGTCTCAGAAGCCGACGAGGCGATGAACGCAATCGCCACCTCGGTGCGCGCCTTCGTATCCAGCACGCAGACGATCAGCTCGATGACCGCAACGGTGCGCGAGCTCGCCGACCAGACCAACCTGCTTGCGCTCAACGCGGCCATCGAGGCCGCACGCGCCGGCGAACAGGGGCGCGGTTTCGCGGTGGTCGCGGACGAGGTGCGCAAGCTCGCCGAGAAGTCGCGCCAGTCCGCGGCGTCGATCGACGAGATGACGCAATCGCTCAGCGCCCAATCGGGCATGGTCGAATCGTCGGTTGCGCGCGGTTTGTCGGCGCTGTCGAGCAGCCACGCCTATGTCGACGGTGTCAAACACATGCTCACCGATGCTGCATCGTCGGTGGAAGATGCCGCCTCGGGTGTCAGCCGCATCCGGCAGATCGCCGTCGCGCAGCGAAGCGCCTCGGAAGAAGTCGGCGCCCATGTGGCCGAGATTGCCGACATGGCCGCGCAGAACGACAGCACGGTGCGCGAGACGGCCGCCCAGGCGCAGGCACTGGAACAGCTATCACGCACGCTGGAAGATTCGGTTGGCCGCTTCGTGCTGGAGCCCGGCGCGAAGGCGGAACCGGCCTTCAGCTAAGGAAGGTCTGAATACGTGGCTGCGACGGCGCATCGCGGCGTTGTGGCGTGCTCGCTCCCGCGGCTATCCATTTGATATGTCTTGGTCGCTGTGTGCGCCACGCCTTGCGCTGCATCCGTCTCGCTCACTTCTTCAAACCTTCCCTGAGCCGCAGGATTCAGCCGCGCGGCGACTCGGCGGCGAGACCGCCAACCGGCACGCGGATGCAGAAGGTAGTCGTACCTTCGGAGGACACCACCGAGATCTCGCCACCGTGCGCGGCAACGATTGAACGGGTGATCGCGAGCCCAAGCCCCGCGCCGTCGCTCGAACGGGTGCGCGCGGGGTCGACGCGGTAGAAGCGGTCGAACAAGCGCGGCAGATGCACCTCGGAAATCGTCGCCCCCTGGTTCGACACCGCAACGCTTGCAACGCCCTCCGCGACCTCGATGCGGATCGCCACGGTGCTGTTGCCGTGAGCGTGACGCACCGCATTCGACAGCAGGTTCGCCAGCGCACGCCGCAGCATCAGATGGTCGGCACGCACGGTGGCGCTGCCGCTGCGCTGCAGACTCAAGCCCCGCTCGGATGCAACCGGCTCGAAGAACTCGATCAGCGCATCGACTTCGGCGTCCAGCGCGACGGCCTCCCACTGCGGCACGAGCAGGCCGTTATCGGCCTTCGCGAGGTAGAGCATGTCCGAGACCATGCGCGACAGGCGCTCGTATTCCTCAAGGTTGGAGAACAGCACCTCGCGATACTCGTCGGGCGAACGAACCCGTGACAGCGACACCTGCGTCTGCGTCGTCAGGTTGGAGATCGGCGTACGCAGTTCGTGCGCCAGATCCGACGAGAAATCGGACAGCCGCACGAACGCTTCCTGCAGGCGCTCGAGCATCGCATTGAACTGCTCGGCAAGATCGTGGAGCTCGCGCGGCACCCGTTCAAGCTTCAGGCGCTCGTTCAGATGTGAGGCGGAGATCTGGCTCGCCATGCGCGCGACATCCTGAATCGGTTGGAGCGAGCGGCGCGCGATCAGGCGGCTGAGCACCGCCACCGCGAGCACCGACAGGCCGATCACCCAGAACAGGCTGCGATGGAAAGCACGCAGGAACTGCTCGTGGTGCATCACGTCGACCGACAGCGTCACACGCATCGGCGGCTCGCCGGGGATCGCCGTGCTGGCGAGTGCCGAGAATCCGCGCATCTGCATGCCGTCCATCTGCCAGCCATGCAGTAGCGTCTTGCCCGCATCGATCGGAAATACCGGCATCTTGCCGTGGTGCATCGTCGAGAACACCTGCTCGCCGCTACCGCGCTGGATCGAGAGTTCAAGGCCATGGTGGCCGACCAGCGCGTCGGCCATGCGCTCAGCCAGTTTGTCGAGATCGGCCGGCGACTGGAGCCGCCCGAGGGCGTGACGGGTGAGGTCCAGCTTGCCCTGCATCAGATCGAGGTCCTGCTCCTCGAAATGACGCTCGACCGATTGTTCGATGAACCAGGCTGCGGTGCTGAACACAACCGCAGCGGCGAGCGAGAACAGCAGGGCCAGCCGGGCGGCCAGCGACGCGGGTCGCCTCATTGCGCCTCGCCCTCTTCCAGCACGTAGCCCATGCCGCGTACGGTGCGGATCAGTTTCGGCTCGAAACCATCGTCGATCTTTGCGCGCAAGCGGCGCACCGCCACCTCGATCACATTGGTGTCACTGTCGAAGTTCATGTCCCACACCTGCGAGGCGATCAGTGAGCGCGGCAGGATCTCGCCGCGGCGCCGCAGCAACAGCTCGAGCAACGCGAACTCCTTGGCGGTCAGGTCGATCCGCGTACCCGCGCGTGTCACACGCCGCCGGCGCAGGTCCAGCTCGAGGTCGGCAACCACCAGACTATCGGCCTCGCGCGCCTTGCCCCGCCGCAGCAGCGTGCGCACCCGCGCCAGCAACTCCGAAAAGGCGAAGGGTTTAACGAGGTAGTCGTCGGCGCCGCTCTCCAGCCCCTTGACGCGATCTTCGACCTCGTCGCGCGCCGTCAGGAACAGCACCGGCATGTCCTTGCCGGCGCGGCGGATCGCTTGCAGCACCGTCCAGCCATCCATCGCAGGCAGCATCACATCGAGGATCACGAGGTCGTAGTCCTCGTTGAGCGCCTGGTGCAGGCCATCGATGCCGTCGCGCGCCAGGTCCGTGACGAAGCCGGCTTCGGTGAGCCCCTGCTTCACATAGTCGCCCGCCTTCGCTTCGTCTTCGACAACCAGGATTTTCATGCGTCGGCCCCTCCACGGCCTTGGCGGCGATTCTGCCGGAACAGCGCCGCGGACGGCCCTTCCTTACAGGAATGTAATCCACCGGTCAGCATACCGACAGCCGCCAACGCCGATCATCGCCCTGCACAGTCGGGCGCAGTACCCCAACGATTGGGGCTGCGCAGACGCGATCAATTTCAATCGTTCCAACGAGGTCACCGCCATGAACACCCTTCTCCCCATCGCTGCACTGAGCATCGCCCTGCTGGCCGCCGCACCCGCCCAAGCCGCCGACCCTCATGCGGGCCATCATGCCGCGGCAACGAAGAATGCCGAGATGTCGCACGGCACGGTGAAGAAGGTGGATAAGGCAAAGGGCACGATCACGATCGCGCACGGCCCCTTGGTCAACCTTGGCATGGGTGCAATGACCATGAGCTTCAAGGCGAAGGACGCTGCCTGGCTCGACCAGGTCAAGGGCGGCGACGCAATCGATTTTGTTGCCGAGGACGTCGGTGGCGCGCTGACAATTACCCAACTGCAGCGTAAGTAAGCACACTGACAGCCGTCGCCCGCAAAACAGGAACGCCCATGTCCAAACGCATCTGCCTGGTGTTCAGCCTGGCCGCCGCGCTCGCGTGCGGCAACGCACTCGCCAACGAAGCCCGCGCGCCCGGCCGTTCGGTGGATGAACTGCTCGATCTGGCGCGCAGCACCAACCCGACGGTTCGTGCCGCGCAGCAGGAAGCCGCCGCGGCGCGCGAGCGGGTCCAGCCCGCCGGCGCCCTGCCAGACCCGATGCTGAAGATCGAGTTGATGGATGTGACCAACATGGGCACCACCAGCGTGCGGCTGTCCCCGGCGCAGGTCGGCAGTACGCAATACACCTTCAGCCAGCAACTGCCCTTCTGGGGCAAGCGCGACTTGCGCCGCGACGTCGCCGAATCCGGCGCACGGGTCGCCGAGTTCACCGCGGAGGACATGACGCAGGAGCTGCTCGCCCTGGTCAAACGCGGTTACGCACAGTACTGGCAGGTGACCCGCCTGCAGGAAGTGACGCAAGAGCTGGGCAGCCTGGGTGAAAAGATGGAGCAGGTCGCGCGCAGCCGCTATGCGTCCGGCCTGGTCGCGCAGCAGGACGTGATCCGCGCCCAGCTTGAACTCACCAGCCTCAAGCAGGAGCAGATCCAGCTCGACAATGAACGCCAGACGATGCGCGCGATGCTCAACGGCCTGCTCGCACGCGGCCCGCAGGCGCCGTTGGCCGAGCCGGAGCAATTGCGCAGCATCCCCAGCCCCGCCGCGCTGCAGATGGATGCGCTGGTCGATCGGCTGCGCGGCCGTAACCCGCAGCTGTCGGCCGAGCTGGCGAAAACGCTTGGCGCGGAAAAAAGCCGCGACCTCACCTATCGCAATCGCATGCCCGATCTGAACCTCGGCATCGTGCCGGTGCAGCGCGGCTCCAGCGTCAATGAGTGGCAACTGATGTTCGAAGTGAACCTGCCGTTGCAGTTCGACAGCCGCCGCAGCCAGGAACGTGAAGCCGAACGGATGCTCGACGCCGCCCGCGCGCGCGCTGAGTCGACCGCCAGCCGCTTGATCGGCGAGCTCGGTGGCAGCCTCGCTGCGCTCGATGCCTCACGGCGGATCGAGGCGATCACCGCCAGCACGCTGCTGCCGCAAACCGAAGCCACCTTTCAATCCGCGCTCGCCGGTTACGAGACCGGCCGCGTCGATTTCGCAACCCTGATCGATGCGCAGCGCGCAATCCGAAAAGCACGCCAGGACCTGATCAAGGCGCGTGCCGACCAGCAAGCCCGGCTGGCAGATATCGAACGACTGATCGGAGAACAACTGTGAACCGCGTACTCGCAATTGGCGCTGGGGTCGTCGCGCTCGCCGCAGCCGCCGGGCTGGGCTACAGCGTTGGCCACCAGCGCAGCGCCACGCCGAACGCCGCCGCGCCGGGCGCAAATGCAGCTGCGGGCACCGCACGGAAGATCCTCTACTACCGCAATCCGATGGGCTTGCCCGATACCTCACCCACACCGAAGAAGGACCCGATGGGGATGGATTACATCCCGGTCTATGAGGGCGGCGACGAAGGCGAGTCAGGCAGCGGCACCTTGCGCCTAAGCGTCGAGAAGATCCAGAAGCTCGGCGTTCGCACCGCCGAAGCGAAGACGCAGGCGCTCACCCGCAGCGTCCGTGCGCTGGGCCGCATCGAGGTGGACGAACGACGCGTCGCGACCGTATCGCCCAAGTTCGAGGGCTGGGTCGAGCGCCTGCATGTGAACGTCACCGGCCAGCTCGTGTCGCGCGGCCAGGCGCTGTTTGATGTCTACAGCCCCGATCTGGTTTCGGCGCAGCGCGAATACGCCATCGCCAGCAAGGGCAACGACGCGCTGAAGGATGCCGACGGCACGGCGCGAGAAGGCATGCGCGGCCTCGCGGAGGCGTCGCTCGCGCGGCTGCGTAACTGGGACATCTCCGAAGCGCAGATCAAGGAGCTCGCGCAGCAGGGCGGCACGCGGCGCACGCTGAGCTTCCGCTCACCGGTGAGTGGCATCGTGATGGAGAAGAAGGCGGTACAGGGCATGCGATTTGCCGCGGGCGATGCGCTGTACCAGATCGCCGACCTCTCGTCGGTATGGGTGATTGCCGACGTCAATGAGCAGGATGTCGGCCTCATCGCACCGGGCCAGAAAGCACGTATCACGATCAACGCATACCCGGGCAAGGTGTTCGAGGGCGCGATCACTTACGTCTACCCAACCCTCAACGCCGAGACCCGCACCGTGCCGGTCCGCGTCGAGCTGGCTAACCCGGGCGGCCTACTCAAGCCCGGCCTGTTCGCGTCACTTGAACTCAGCACCGCGCCGCGCAACCCGGCGGTGACGGTGCCGCTCTCGGCGGTGATCGACAGCGGTGCGCGCCAGATCGTGCTGGTGCAGGTTGCGGAAGGCCGTTTCGAGCCGCGTGTGGTGAAACTCGGCAGCCGCTCCGAGAGCGACGTCGAAGTGCTCGACGGCGTGAAGGCCGGTGAGCCGGTCGTGACGTCGGCCAACTTCCTCATCGATGCGGAGAGCAACCTGAAGGCCGCGGTCTCCAGCTTCGGAGCACAGCCCTCCGCCCCCAAGGCGAAGGACGCAGCCAGTGCGAGCGCGGTGCATCACGGCGAGGGCCGCATCGAGGCAATCGACGCCGCGAGCGGAAGTATCAGCCTCGCGCACCAACCGATTGCCAGCCTCAAATGGCCGGCGATGACGATGGACTTCGTGCTTGCGAATGCCTCGCTCAGCGAAGGGTTGAAGGTCGGCGCTGCGGTGCAGTTCGACTTCGTCGAGCGCCAGCCGGGCGAGTGGGTCGTCACCACGATCAAGCCGCTCAGCGCCGGCGACGCGGCTGCACACAAGGGCCACTGAGATGCTCAACGCGCTCATCGACTGGTCGGCCCGCAACCGTTTCCTGGTGCTGCTCGGCACGCTCTTCGTCGTGATCGCCGGGGTCTGGGCGGTGATGAAGACACCGCTCGACGCCCTGCCCGATCTGTCCGACGTGCAGGTGATCGTCTACACCGAATACCCCGGCCAGGCGCCGCAGGTGGTGGAAGATCAGGTCACCTATCCGCTCACGTCGGCGATGCTGTCGGTACCGAAGTCCAAGGTCGTAAGGGGCTTTTCCTTCTTCGGCGCGTCCTTCGTGTACGTGATCTTCGAGGACGGCACCGACATCTACTGGGCGCGCTCGCGGGTGCTCGAATACCTGAACGCCACTGCGGGGCGACTGCCAAGCGGCGTTGCGCCACAGCTCGGGCCAGATGCCACCGGCGTCGGCTGGGTCTATCAGTACGCGCTGCAGGCCAAAGACAAGTCGCTCGCCGATCTGCGCGCCACGCAGGACTGGTTCCTGCGCTACCAGTTGAGCAAGGCCCATGGTGTGGCCGAGGTCGCCTCGATCGGCGGCTTCGTGCGGCAGTATCAGGTCACGGTAGATCCGCTCAAGCTGCGCGCCTACGGCATACCGCTGAACAAGCTCGCGGACGTGATCCGCGCGTCGAATCGCGACGTCGGCGGGCGCGTGGTCGAAATGGCCGAGACTGAATACATGGTGCGCGGCCGCGGCTACCTGCGCAGCCCGAGCGACATCGAGAAACTGGTGCTCAAGGCCGAGGGCGGCACGCCGGTGCGCATCGGCGATGTGGCGCGGGTGGAGTTCGTGCCGGACGAACGGCGCGGCCTGACGGAACTCAACGGGGAAGGCGAAGTGGTCGCCGGCATCGTGATGGCGCGCTTCGGCCAGAATGCATTGGAGGTGATCGGCAACGTCAAGGCCAAGATCGCCGAGGTCGCTTCCGGTCTGCCGGATGGCGTATCGATCAAGGCGGTGTACGACCGCTCGGAGCTGATCGAACGCGCGATCGAAACGCTCAAGCGCACGCTGGTCGAAGAATCGATCATCGTCGCCGCGGTGTGCGTGATCTTCCTGATGCATGTGCGCAGCGCACTGGTGGCGATCGTGATGCTGCCCGTTGGTGTACTGATTGCCTTCATCGCGATGCACGCACTCGGCATGAACTCGAACATCATGAGCCTGGGCGGCATCGCGATCGCGATCGGCGCGATGGTGGACGCCGCCATCGTCATGATCGAGAACGCGCACAAGCACATCGAGCGACTCAAGCCCGACGAGTCACGCTTCGACGCGATGATCGCCGCCTGCAAGGAAGTTGGGCCCGCCCTGTTCTTCTCGCTGCTGATCATCACCGTGTCCTTCCTGCCGGTGTTCACGCTCGAATCGCAGGAGGGCCGCCTGTTCTCGCCGCTTGCCTACACGAAGACTTTCGCGATGGCCGGCGCGGCACTGCTGTCGGTAACCCTGGTGCCGGTGCTGATGATGCTGTTCATCCGCGGCCACATCATGCCGGAGGCAAGGAACCCGGTTAACCGCGCGCTAATCTGGCTCTACCGCCCGATCATCGCTGGCGTGATGCGCTGGAAGAAGACCACCATCGGCATCGCCCTCGTCGCGCTGTTGGTGAGCGTATGGCCGGCATCGAAACTCGGTTCCGAGTTCATGCCCACGCTCAACGAAGGCACGCTGTTCTACATGCCGACCTCGTTGCCGGCAATGTCGATCACCAAAGCCGCCGAGCTGCTGCAAACGCAAAACCGCATCATCAAGAGCTTCCCGGAAGTCGAATCGGTGTTCGGCAAGGCGGGCCGCGCCAACACCGCGACCGACCCGGCGCCAACCGAGATGTTCGAGACGGTGATCAACCTCAAGCCGGAATCCGAATGGCGGCCCGGCATGAACATCGACAAGCTGATCGCCGAGATGGACAAGGCGCTGCAATTCCCCGGCGTGTCGAACGCATGGACGATGCCGATCAAGGCGCGTATCGACATGCTCTCCACCGGTATCCGCACGCCGATCGGCATCAAGGTGTTCGGCAAGGATCTCGACGAGATGGAGCGCCTCGCGAAGCAGATCGAGGCGGTCGTCAAACAGGTGCCGGGTACCACCAGCGCCTTTGCCGAGCGCATCACCGGTGGCTTTTATCTCGATATCGACCCGGACCGCGATGCGCTGGCGCGCTACGGCCTCGGTGTGGGCGATCTGCTCGACGTGGTATCCACCGCGTTGGGGGGTGAGATGGTGACGACCACCGTCGAAGGGCGTGAGCGTTTCGGCGTAACGGTGCGCTACCCGCGCGAGCTGCGCGACGACCCGCAGAAGATCGCGAGCCAGGTGCTGATACCGACCATGGGCCGTGCGATGGTGCCGTTGGGCGAAGTGGCGAAGGTGTCGATCGTCAAGGGCGCGCCCAGCATCCGCACCGAGAACGCGCTGCTCTCCGCCTACATCTACGTCGACATCCGCGATCGAGATATCGGCTCGTATGTGAAGGATGCGCAGAAAGCAGTCAGCGAGCAGGTGAAGTTCCCGCCCGGCTACTACGCGAGCTGGAGCGGCCAGTTCGAATCGATGCAGCGCGCGATCGAGAAGATGAAGATCGTGCTGCCGCTGACGCTGCTGATCATCTTCCTGCTGCTGTACCTGAACTTCAAACGGCTTACCGAAACGCTGATCGTGATGCTGTCGGTGCCCTTCGCACTGATCGGCGGTGTGTGGCTGATGTGGGCGCTCGGCTACAACCTGTCGGTCGCGGTCGCGGTGGGCTTCATAGCGCTCGGCGGCGTCGCGGCGGAAACCGGTGTCGTGATGCTGATCTACCTCGACCACGCATGGCGCGAGATCAGTGCGCGCCGCGCAGCCGAAGGCCGCACACCGTCGGCCGAGGATCTCTACGCGGCGGTGATGGAAGGTGCGGTCGAGCGCGTGCGGCCGAAGATGATGACGGTTGTCGCGATCATGGCCGGCCTGCTGCCGATCATGTGGAGCCACGGCACCGGGTCAGAGGTGATGAGCCGCATCGCCGCGCCGATGGTAGGCGGCATGATCTCCTCCACCGTGCTGACGCTGGCGGTGATCCCCGCGATCTATGCGCTGGTGATGAGCCGCCGGCTGCGGCGGAGCACGGCATCGATCCCGGCGACGAGTGCATCATGAGTGCCCCGCAAGCAGCTTCCCGCTTGCGGCAGATGCTGCTCCGCCTGCGTAACGGCTTTCGCTGCTGGTGCCGCGCCAACCGGCGCGCGCATCAGGCCGCCCGTGTCACCTGCTGCAACGGGCGGCACCTGCCCTGAATCGCCCTACGGGTGCTTGGCGCGGTAGTCGGCGATGGCGGCCTTGAGGTCGTCGTATTCCTCACACGGCAGCCAGCACAGCTTGTCCAGCGCGGCGAGGTGTTGTTCGGCATGCGCCAGATCGCCGGCCATCAGATAGGCCTCGCCGATGTATTCGTGCGCGCCGCGATGCTTCGGATCGATCGCGAGCGCCTGCTCGTAGTAGCGGAACGCATTGTCGAGCTTGCCCTGCTTGCGGCTCGCGTATCCGAGCAGGTTGAAGCCATCTGCGCTGCGCGGATGGCTCGCGACATAGGGCATCAGGATGCCGATTGCGCCCTGCCAATCCGACTTGTTGATCGCGGCCTGCGCGGCGACGATCTCGGGTTCCTCGGTCACCGTGGTGCCACCACCACCGCCGCCGCCCGAGGCCTGAGCACCGCCAGCCAGCAGGCAGGCAGCAAGGAGAAATACGCGGATCTTGCTCATGGCGGCCTCCATTCCGGCGCTGAGGGAAAGTACCCCCAGACGTCGTTATAGCGGCCGCAAGCTCGTCGCGCGACCTGCGTTCAGAGCGGCCGGACGAGCTTGTGCAGCACCATGCCGGCAGCACCGGCGGCGACCGCACGTGCGCCATAGCGCGACACGCGGACTTCCGGCGGCGGCAGGCCGGCATCGCGCGCATAGCGACCGAGCGTTTCGCGCGCGGCGTCGAGCAACGGGGCACCGAGCTCGCAGGTCGGCCCACCGAGCACGAAGCGGCCCGGATCGAAGGCGGTCCACAGGTTCTGCATCAACACGCCAAGGTAGTGACCCGCACGCTGCACCGCGCTGATCGTGAGCGGATCACCCGCGCTGGCACGTGCCACCAGCGTGCCGGCCGAGGCTTGCACGTCGCCATCGCCGGCGGATTGCTGCGCGATCGCGCGCAGCCCGATGTAGGCTTCCGCGCAGCCTTCGCGCCCGCAGGAGCAGCGCGGCCCGGCGACCTGCAGTATCGAATGGCCGACTTCGCCGGCAAACCCCGCCGAGCCCAGAAACAAGCGGTCGTTTACGACCACGCCGGCACCCACACCGATGCCAAGGCTCAGATACACCAGCGGCTCGGGCACCGGCGCCTCGCCGAATTCGAATTCACCCAGCGCCGCGACGTCCGCCTCGTTCTGCAGGTAGAGCGGCAGATCGCCCAGACCCGCGTTCGTGAGTGCGCTGCGCAGCGGCGTGGCCACGTCGATATCGCGCCAGCCCAGGTTGGGCGCCACTTTCAGGATGCCCGCCGACTCATCCACCGCGCCGGGCAGCCCGACACCGGCGCCGAGCACCTGCCGACCTGCGGCTCTGACGCTGACGATGCCATCGATCAGCAGGCTCGCGAGTCGCTGCAGCACCCCTTCGGCATCCACGCTGAGGAAGTCTTCATCGGCCTGCCACACGATCTCGCCGGTCAGCGACGTGGCGACAACATGAATGCGATCCACGCCGAGCTCGGCGCCGACCATCGCGAGCCGGTGCGGGTCGATCGACAGCGGCGTCGGCCGACGCCCAAGCGCGCCAGTGATCTGGATTTCATGTTCGACGAGCCAACCTTCGTCGATCAGTTCCTGCGCCAGCAGGCTCACCGTCGATTTGGTGAGTCCGGTTTCCTTTGCCAGATCGGCGCGCGATTGCCCCGCCTGCTGTCGCACCCGCCGCACGATGGCCATGCGGTTGATCTGCTTGAGCAGGGTCTGGTCTCCAGTGATGGGCATGCGCATTCCTATCGCGGCAAATTACGGGTATCGAGCGTGCTCGGCGCATCAGCGGCACATCGCGCCGGGTGCCCATATTCTACTCATGGGCGGGCACGCGCCAAACAATGCAACTATCATTCTTGATGCCGGACAGCCAATATTTTCGGGCCGACCAACGAATTTTGGCGACTATAACCTTCTTGGCAAATTCGCGCTTTGCTGAGATTGCTGAGCGGGAAAAATGCCCATGTACCGCCCCGCCCACGACAGGCCTTGGGCGGCAAGCTAAAATTCACGCATTGAGCGGCTTGAGCGCCGCCATCCGCCCCCGCAAAACCGGGGACTCGCCGGACGCCGGCCCACCCCCAGCATCACAGCCGACCCGCGACCATGCCTGAATCATCCTTGCGCGTGTTGTCCGTCATCCCGCCGATGACGCAACTGAATACGCCCTACCCCTCCACCGCCTACCTTACCGGCTTCCTGCGTTCGCGAGGGGTGGATGCGGTGCAGGAGGATCTCGCGCTGGCGCTGGTGCTCAAGCTCTTCTCGCCAGAGGGGCTGGCCGCGATCCGCGAGGCCATCGAAGCGCTGCCTGCGCGCAAGCACACGCGCCAGGTCGCGAGCTTCCTTGCCCAGTACCCGCGCTATGCCGCAACGATTGCGCCGGTGGTGGCCTTCCTGCAGGGGCGCGACACCACCCTCGCGCATCGCATCGGCGGCCGCGACTTCCTGCCCGAGGGGGCACGCTTCGAATCGCTGGACGTGTATATCGACCCGGATGGTGGCGACCCGCTCGCGTGGGCCTTCGGCGCGCTGGGCATGCAGGACCGCGCACGCCATCTCGCCACGCTGTACCTGAACGACCTCGCCGACGTGCTGCGCGACGCGGTCGACCCGCGTTTCGAATTCGTGCGCTACGCCGAATCGCTGGCGCAAAGCCAGCCGACCTTCGAGCCGCTGGCGCGCGCGCTTGCCGCCCCGCCGACGCTGGTCGACACGCGACTCGCGGCGCTCACGCGCGAGGCCATCGCGAAACACACACCACGCATCGTCTTGCTGTCAGTGCCCTTCCCCGGTTCGGTGTACGGTGCGTTCCGCATCGCGCAGACGATCAAGTCGATCGACCCCAGCATCGTCACCGTGCTGGGTGGTGGCTTCGCGAACACCGAACTGCGCGAACTCTCCGAGCCGCGGGTCTTCGACTATTTCGACTACGTCACGCTGGATGCCGGCGAACGCCCGCTGCTTGCGCTGATCGAGCATCTCGACGGCAAACGTTCGCAACAGCGGCTGGTGCGTACCTTCCTTCGCGACGCGGACACCGGCGCCGTGCGCTACGTGAACTTCGTCGAGCCGGACATCGCGTTCGCCGAAGTCGGCACGCCAACCTGGGACGGCCTGCCGCTGGACCGCTACCTCTCGGTGCTGGACATGCTCAACCCGATGCACCGCTTGTGGTCGGACGGGCGCTGGAACAAGCTCACCGTGGCGCATGGCTGCTACTGGAAGAAGTGCAGCTTCTGCGACGTGAGTCTCGACTACATCTCGCGTTACGACGGCGCATCGGCTGCCACGCTGGTGGATCGCATCGATGCGATCGTGGCCGAAACAGGCCAGAGCGGCTTCCACTTCGTCGACGAAGCCGCGCCGCCGAAATCCCTGAAGGCGCTCGCGCAGGAGCTGGTGAGCCGCAATCGCGCGATCTCGTGGTGGGGCAACATCCGCTTCGAAAAATCGTTCACGCCCGAGCTGTGCCGACTGCTCGCGCAGAGCGGCTGCATCGCGGTATCCGGCGGGCTCGAAGTGGCCTCGGACCGGCTGCTGAATCTGATGAAGAAGGGCGTGTCGGTGGATCAGGTGGCGCGCGTGACCCACGCCTTCACCGACGCCGGCATCCTGGTACACGCCTATCTGATGTACGGCTTCCCGACGCAGACCGTACAGGACACCGTCGATGCGCTCGAATACGTGCGCCAGCTGTTCGAGGCCGGCTGCATCCAGTCCGGCTTCTTCCACCGCTTTTCGTGCACCGTGCATTCGCCGGTCGGCAAGAACCCGGAGGAGTATGGCGTCACGCTGCAGCCGCTGCCGCCAGTGAGCTTTGCGAAGAACGACATCGGCTTCGTCGACCCAACCGGTGTCGATCACGACACGCTGGGCGTCGCCTTGAACAAGGCGCTGTACAACTACATGCACGGCATCGGGCTGGAAGAGGATGTGCGCAGCTGGTTCCAGACGCGCGTACCGCGCACCCGCGTGCCACGTCACTTCATCGAGCAAGCCCTACGCTCACGACAGTGATGCCCGCCCTGCGCGCGTTGCGCGTAAGAACCATATTCCCTTTGTAAGAAAATTCTTAGCAGAATCACTTCGTTCGCGTCTGGCGAGCGACTCTCTAATGTTGAGGCCGTGACCACCATCGGTCGCGCCGCCTCGCGCTGGTTGCGGGGCGGCCCAACGACATCCTGAGAGAGGTTCCGCCTTGAAGCTCCACCCAACGATCGCGGCGCTTGCCGCAGCGCTGTCCGCCGCGCCCGCACTGGCCGTCGATTCCAGCGTCACGCTCTACGGCCTGATCGATGCCGGTTATGCCTACCGTTCCGATAACTACGACGCCACCAAAGGCAGCCGCCAGGGGTTCGATGGCGGTATCGCGAACGGCTCGCGCCTTGGCTTCCGCGGCGTCGAGGAAATCACGCCCGGCCTCAAGGGCAAGTTCGTCATCGAAGCCGGCATCAACGTCGACACCGGCACGGCTGCACAGTCCGGCCTGACCTGGGGCCGCCAGGCATGGGTCGGCCTCGACTTCGGCGCCGCCGAGGCACGCTTCGGCCGCCAATACACGCCGCAATACCTGATCTACAGCGAAATCGATCCGTTCAACCACGGCACGGTATCGAAGGCGAGCAACATCTTCACCCACATCATCTCGCGCGCCGACAACGCGGCCTACGTGACGACGCCCTTCTTCGGCGACGTGTTCTCGGTGGATGCGGAATACGCCTTCAACCGCAGCGGTGACGAAGCGGTGGCCAACGCGAAGGACAAGCGCTTCTATGCGATTGGGCCGAAACTGCAGTTCGGCAAGACGGTGAAGATCCTCGCGAACTATTCCGAGACCAAGGAAAAGGGCCAGTCGAACGCCGACTCCGTGCTGGACATCGGCGCGGTGCTCGACTTCAACGTCGTGAAACTCACCGGCGCCTACGCGCTGCCGAAGTTCGAAACCACGCCGGTCAAGGGTGAAGCGAAGAAGTACAACCGCTTCCTGGTCGGTGCGACGCTGCCGCTTGGCAACTGGTCCCTGCTCGCCTCCTACGCCTACTCGAAGGACAAGAACGATCTCGACGAGAAGGCAGTGCAGTACGGCATCGGCGGCAGCTACGCGTTCTCGAAACGCACCGACACCTACTTCGGCTATTCGCGCATCGATGCCAACGACTCGCTGAAGGGCAAGGGCTACAGCGTCGCCGACTCGTCGAACGCCGGCAACGACTATCGCACCGGCTTCAACGTCGGCATCCGCCACAAGTTCTGACAGACACTGGTCCCGAAATCCCCATTGAAAAGGGCGCCGCAAGGCGCCCTCTTTTTATGCCGGAATCGATGTCCGGCTCGCTCACCTCAAACGGCCGGCTCAATCATCCGCATCGCGCGCGGGGTTGATCGCCGGGCGCACATGCGCTTCGGTGAGGCGCGGCGAGCAGGCCTCGATGAACTGGTAGGCGTAGCCACGCAGATAGTGGCCCTGGCGCACCGCGATGCGGGTGACGTTCTCCTCGAAGAGATCGAAGGAATCGAGTTGCAACAGCCCGCGGTCGCGCTCCGGGTTGAACGCAACGGACGCCACGATGCCGATGCCGAGCCCCAGTTCAACGTAGGTCTTGATCACGTCCGAATCGAGCGCCGACATCACGATGTCGGGCGCGAGCCCCTGCGCGGCGAAGGTCTGGTCGATGCGCGCGCGGCCGGTGTAGCCCTCGTGGTAGGTGATGATCGGGTACTCGGCCACCGCCTCGAGCGTGAGCGGATGCACATCCGCCAGCGGATGCCCTTCCTGCACGATCACCGCGTGATGCCAGCGGTGATAGTCGAAGGTCACGATGTCCGGGGCGCCGTCGAGCGCCTCGGTCGCGATGCCGATATCGGCATCGCCCGCTTGCAGCAGCGCCACGATTTCCGCCGGGCTGCCCTGGTGCAGTTCCAGATGCACTTTCGGAAAGGCCTGCTTGAAGCGCGTCACCACCGGCGGCAACACATAGCGCGCCTGGGTGTGCGTGGTCGCGATCACCAGCTTGCCTTCGTCGCGCTGGCTGAACTGCTGCGCCAGGCGCTTGATGTTGCGCGCATCGAGCAGCATCCGTTCAACGATCTCGACCAGCTCCTTGCCCGGCTCGGTCAGCCCCAGCAGGCGCTTGCCGCGGCGGATGAAGAGCTCGACGCCGAGTTCGTCTTCCAGATCCTTGATGTGTTTGCTGACGCCAGACTGCGAGGTGAACAACGCACTGGCCACCTCGGTCAGGTTGAAGTTCTGGCGCACCGCCTCGCGGATGATGCGAAGTTGCTGAAAGTTCATGATGCAGTTCCGGTAGCAAGTGCGCCCGCTGCGGGGCGCGAGAAGACAGCCAGCTGAGAGGGTACGACACGCACGCGGGATCCTTCGATCAGGCCCAGTTCGCGCACCCGTGTGCGCGAGAGTTCCACCTCGACCTGCTCCGGCACACCGGGCTGCGCTTCGCCCTGCAATTCGATCCGCGCGTTGGCGCCAAAGCCGAGGATGCGTGTGACGGTGGCACCGATGCCTTGCGTGTGCCCTTCCCCTACAAGAATATCGAGTTCATGCGGACGCGCGAAGGCAACGACCTCCTCGCCATGCGGCAGCTCGCTGCTGCCGTGCGGATGCGCATGGCCGCCCAACGAGACATGACTGCCGTCGACGCGGCCATGAAAGAGATTTACCGCACCGAGGAAGCCATACACGAACGGCGTCTTCGGCGCGTCGTAGACCTCATCCGGCGTGCCAACCTGCTCGACCTTGCCGTGATTCATCAGCACCACACGGTCGGCCACTTCCAGCGCCTCTTCCTGATCGTGCGTCACGAAGATGCTGGTGACGTGGATCTCGTCGTGCAGGCGGCGTAGCCAGCGGCGCAGCTCCTTGCGCACCTTGGCGTCGAGCGCGCCGAAGGGTTCGTCGAGCAGCAGCACGCGCGGCTCGACCGCCAGCGCACGGGCCAGCGCGATGCGCTGGCGCTGGCCGCCAGAGAGCTGCGACGGAAAGCGGTCGGCGAGCCAGTCGAGCTGCACGAGTTCGAGCAGCTGCTTGACCTTCTTCGCGATCACCGCTTCGCTCGGGCGCTCCTTGCGCGGCTTCACGCGCAGCCCGAAGGCCACGTTGTCGAACACCGTCATGTGGCGGAACAGCGCGTAGTGCTGGAACACGAAGCCGACATTGCGCTCGCGCACATGGGTGTCGGAAGCGTCTTCGCCTTCGAGCAGCACGCGGCCCGCGTCGGCCGATTCCAGCCCTGCGATCACGCGCAGCAGCGTGGTCTTGCCGCAACCGGAGGGGCCCAGCAGCGCGACCAGTTCGCCGGTCGGGAATTCAAGCGACACATCGTCGAGCGCAACGAAGTTGCCGAAGCGTTTCTGGATGCCTTCAACCTTGATGCTCATTGCACTTACTCCGGACGCAGGTCGTCGCTCGCCGCCCGTGCGGCTTGCCATTCAACCCAGGATTTGATGACGAGGGTGACCAACGCCAGCATCGCGAGCAGCGACGCCACCGCGAAGGCCGCGGAGAGCTGGTACTCGTTGTAGAGAATCTCGATATGCAGCGGCAGCGTGTTGGTGTAGCCACGGATATGGCCCGACACCACCGACACCGCGCCGAACTCGCCCATCGCGCGGGCGTTGCACAGCACCACGCCGTAGATCAGGCCCCACTTGATGTTGGGCAGCGTGACATGCCAGAAGGTCTGCCAGCCCGATGCGCCAAGCACGATCGCGGCCTCCTCCTCTTCCCTGCCCTGCGCCTGCATCAGCGGAATCAGTTCGCGCGCGACGAACGGGAAGGTGACGAAGATGGTCGCGAGCACGATGCCCGGCACCGCGAAGATGATCTTGACGTTGTGATCGGCAAACCAGGTGCCGAACCAGCCATGGGTGCTGAAGATCAGCACATAGATCAGGCCTGCGATCACCGGCGAGACCGAGAACGGCAGGTCGATCAGCGTGATCAGGAACTGCTTGCCGCGGAACTCGAAGCGCGCGATCGCCCATGCGGCGGCGACGCCGAACACCAGGTTCAGGGGCACCGCAATCGCGGCCGCGAGCAAAGTGAGCGTTACGGCCGATAGCGCATCGGGCTCCACCAGTGCGGCCAGATAAGCATCCCAGCCTTTTTTGAGCCCCTCGACGAACACGGTGGCCAGCGGTAACAGCAGGAAGAGCGAGAAGAACAGCAGCGAGACGGCGATGATCGTCCACTTCACCCAGGCGGATTCGCGCGTTGCCGGGTTGTCCTCATAGTGCCGCGGTGCGGCGTGCAGATTGAGTGTGACGGTGCTCATCAGCCCACCCTCCCGATGCGGCGCGCGCTCCAGGCCTGCAGGTTGTTGATCAGGAACAGCAACGCGAACGACACCACCAGCATCACCGCGGCGATCGCAGTGGCCCCGGCGTAGTCGTACTGCTCAAGCTTGGTGATGATCATCAGCGGCGTGATCTCGGAGACCAGCGGAATGTTGCCGGCGATGAAGATCACCGAGCCGTATTCACCCACCGCGCGCGCAAAGGCCAGCGCGAAGCCGGTCAGGAGTGCCGGCAGCAGCAAGGGCAGCAGCACCTTGCGGAACACCTGCCAGCGCTGCGCCCCCAGCGAAGTGGCCGCCTCTTCGATTTCGGTCTCCAGGTCTTCCAGCACCGGTTGCACAGTGCGCACGACGAAGGGCAAGCCGATGAAGGTGAGTGCCAGCAGCACGCCCAAGGGGGTGTAGGCGATCTTGATGTCGTAGGGCGCCAGCAGCGCACCGACCCAACCCTTGGGCGAGTAGATCGTCGCGAGCGCGATACCCGCCACCGCGGTCGGCAGCGCGAAGGGCAGATCGACCAGCGCATCGACGATGCGCTTGCCCGGAAAGCGATAGCGCACCAGCGCCCAGGCGAGCAGGAAACCGAAAACGGTGTTGATCGTGGCCGCCAGCAGCGAGGCGCCGAAGGTCAGCCGATACGAAGCGAGCACGCGGGGCGCGGTGGTTGCCTCCCAGAACTGGGTGAGCGTGAGCGTGGCCGATTTGGCAAACACCGCAAAGAGCGGGATCAGCACGATCACCGACAGGTAGAACAAGGTGTAGCCCAGCGACAGGCCAAAGCCGGGCAGCACGCGGCGGGCGGCACTCATGGCCGGCTCCGTGGCTGTTCGGCTGCAGATGGCGCGCTTGCTGCGCGCTCGTATCGGATCTTCATGAACGGATGCTCCGTATCGGGGAGCACCGAGTCTATGGGTGCAGCCTTAGAAGGCTAAACAATAAAAACTCAATTCCATATGCGGATTCGCGCGTAAGCGCTCAGGCGGATTCGCGCGTAGGCGCTCTGGCAGATTCGAGCGAATAGCCGCGCCTGCGGCAACACGGCCATCGCGCATAAGCACTTCAGAATTCCTTGGTTGGGCAGCCAAGGCGGGCGCCGTAGATTGAGGTCACCTCAATCGCCGGAGAAGCAAGATGACTGCACTCATCGTCGGCGGCGACCGGGTCGCCCCGTTGGCCCGCAGCCTGGCCGCTGCGGGTTACCCCGATGTGCGCCACTGGAGCGGGCGCAAGCCGGGCGAGCTGCACCACCGCCTGCCGCCCAGCACCCGTCTGGTGGTGGTGGTGGTCGACCAGATCAACCACATGATGGCCAGCCGCATCCGCGCGGGCGCCCAGGCGCAGGGCGTGCCGATCGTGTTCTGTCAGCGCTCACGCACCCAGCTCGACGCCGAGCTGCGTCGAATGCAGCTGGCGCAAGCTGCCTGAGACCCATGCGTGCCGCACTCACGACCCGACAGATCAACGCCATCCGTGCGGCCCTGGGCAAGCACAGCTTCACGCCGCTGGAGGTGGCCCAGCTCGACTACCACGTGATCCGCCATACACAAGGCCTGGGGCCAAAGAGCATCGCCGGCATCCGGCAGTGGTTGCTCGAAGCCGGCCAGGCCGTGGGCCACTGGCAACACGACGACGGCCACTCGCAGCGCGAGCGGCGGCGCGCTCAGCGCATCGCCCAGGCGATCGCGCTGCTCGAACGGCATGGTTACAGCGTGATCGAACCGCGGAAGGGCTGACGCAGCATGTGCCAGTTGCTCGGAGTAAGTGCGCGCAAACCCGTCTCCGCGGCCTTCGCGCTTCAGGGCTTCCTGCTGCGCGGCGGCGAAACCGATCAGCATGCCGACGGCTGGGGCATCGGCTACTACCAGGGCGAGCATGCCCGCATGCTGCGCGAAGCCCGCGCGGCAGCACATTCAGGACTCGCACTTCGCATCCGCGAGCAGCAGATCCGTTCGCGCAACTTCATCGTGCATGTACGCAAGGCAACGCGTGGCGGTATTGCCGAGCGCAACTGTCACCCCTTCCGCCGTGAGCTGTGGGGGCGTAGCTGGCTGTTTGCGCACAACGGCGATCTCGGCTCTGCGCTGCCATGGGCCCACGGACTCTTCCAGCCGATAGGCGAGACCGATAGCGAGCGCGCGTTCTGCCTGCTGTTGAACCAATTGGTCGATCGCTTTGGTCTGCGTCGGCCACCCGACGATGTGCTGGATGCTGCGATAAGCGCCGCGGCGGACCGGCTCGCGCAGCATGGCAGCTTCAACTTCCTGCTGAGCGACGGCAACCGGCTCTATGCCCGCTGCGCCACGCAGCTATTCCATGTCGAGCGCCGCTACCCCTTCGCGCAGGTGGAACTGATCGACTGTGGCCAACAGATCGACCTGGCACGGCACAACCATCTGGACGACCGCATCAGCGTGATCGCAACGCAGCCGCTGACGCGCGGGGAAACCTGGCACGCATTCGCGCCAGGTGAAACAAAGATCTTCGTCCGGGGTGCCGAGCAAACCACCCAGGCCGCGGCCACGCCACGCCCGCTGATCTACGCCTGAACGTCAGCGAGCGGCATCGCGCGCCACGCCTGGCAGCGTCGCTCCGCGCAAAGGTCACGCAGTCCCAAGGTACTTCGCCCAGTCGAACTGCGTGCGGCGACTCTCGCCGCGTTTCCGACGCGACGATGGCGGCGCATCGCCGCCATCGAGGGGACCAAGAGGGAAATCACCGTGCGAGCGGCGCAGCAGGTTGAAGATGTCCAACCCGTCGGGCCATGGCCCGTGCCCCGAGTCGACGTTGATATGCCCGGCCGCACCGATATTCACGAAGCGGCTACCCCAGCGATCGGCCAGCCAGGCGGCGCGCATGACGCGCACCCACGGGTCGTTGGTACTCGCAACAACAACACTGGGGAAACCCAGCGGTTCGTCGGGTAGCGCCTCACTCAGACCGAACTTGTCCGGGTCGGCCGGCGCCACCAGCATGGCGCCCGCAATCCTTTCACGATAGGCCTGTGCCACATGCGCGGTCGCGAGGCAACCGAAGCTGTGCGCGACGATCCAGACATGGCCACGCGCACGGTCCAGTTCCTGCCTCAGACTGCCCGCCCAGCGCGCCAGGTTGGGTTCATCCCAGTTCGACTGCTCGACCCGGATGCTGCCTTCGACCTGGCGTTCGAACCAGCTCTGCCAATGCGCCGGCCCGCTGCCATGCAGGCCGGGCACCACGAGTACGGTAGACATGGATACCTCCTTGCGTCGCGGCCCCCGCCACGGTGCGCTGACCTACAGCGTCGCGATCGACACTTCGGTGGACTTCACCAGCGCGACAACTTCGGAGCCGATCTTCAACCCCAACTCGTCGACCGAGCGCGTCGTGATCACCGAGGTGACGATACCCGACGGGGTCTCGACATCCACTTCGCTGACAACATCGCCGCGCACGATCTCCTTCACCTTGCCACGGAACTGGTTACGTACGTTGATCGCTTGAATGGTCATTTTGCTCTCCTGTTGAATCGGTTTAGATGGCCCAGCGGACCTGATTGACCGTGCGTTGCAGCGACACGTCGCCAACCTGCTCCGGCTCCGCCACGGGTTCCGCTGGCGGTTGCTGCAACACCTTGCGCAGCAGATAGTCCTCGAGTGCCGCAAAACGCGGGCTGCCCCGCTCGCGCGGGCGCGCGAGATCGACAGACAAGTCGAGCGTGATGTGGCCCTCGTCGATCAGCACAACGCGATCGGCCAGAGCGATCGCTTCGGCCACGTCGTGCGTAACCAGCAGCGCAGTGAAGCCACGCTCACGCCAAAGCCATTCGATCAGTGCGTGCATTTCAATGCGCGTCAGCGCGTCGAGCGCACCGAGCGGTTCGTCGAGCAGCAGTAGGCGCGGGCTATGGACCAGGGCTCGCGCCAGCGCAACCCGCTGCCGCTGCCCGCCCGAGAGCCTCGCTGGCCATTCGTCGGCGCGCTCGGCGAGCCCGACTTGTGCGAGCACCTCACGCGCCTTGCCCAGCTCGGTGTCCGGCAGGCCGAGTGCGACGTTGTCGATGACGCGCTTCCAAGGCAGCAGGCGCGAGTCCTGGAACATGATGCGGGTATCGCCGCGGGCGTCGCGCTGTTCGCCACCGAAGCGGATCTCGCCCGCGGTCTTGTCGTCGAGGCCTGCGACCAGCCGCAGCAACGTGCTCTTGCCACATCCGCTGCGCCCGACGATCGCGACGAACTCGCCCGGGGCGACGTTCAAGCTCAAGCGGTGCAGCACCTCGCGCTCGCCAAACCGTTTGACGACCTGCTCGATCTGCAGCGGAATGCCGCCGGCCGCACCCCTTGCCCGTTGGGCCACAGCACGGGTTTCCTGAGAATCAATCTGCATATGCGTGCTCCGCTCAAACGGGTTGATAGCCGGGGTGCCAGCGCAACCAGCTGCGCTCTAGCGCACGTGCCAGCACATCCGCCAGCTTGCCGAGCAGCGCGTAGAGCAGGATGCCGACCAGCACCACATCGGTCTGGAGGAACTCGCGCGCGTTCATCGTCATGTAGCCGATACCCGCGTTCGCCGAAATCGTCTCGGCCACGATCAGCAGCACCCACATCAGGCCGAGCGAAAAGCGCACACCGACCAGGATCGACGCGACTGCGCCGGGCAGGATCACATGCCGGTACAGCTGCCACCCGGATAGCCCGTAACTCTTGGCCATCTCGATCAGCGCCGGGTCGACCGAGCGGATGCCGTGAAAGGTATTGAGGTACACCGGGAAGAACACGCCCACCGCCACGAGGAACAGCTTGGCCGCTTCGTCGATGCCGAACCACAGGATCACCAGCGGGATCAGTGCCAGCGGCGGGATGTTGCGCAGCATCTGCAGGCTGGTATCGAGCAGGGTTTCGAGTTTGCGGAAGCTGCCGGTCGCGAGCCCGAGCGCCAGGCCCAACCCGCCGCCGATGGCGAAGCCGAGCAAGGCCCGGCGGGTGCTGACGAGGACATGACTCAGCAACTCGCCCGACGAAGCCAGCCGGATCGTTGCACGCAAGATATCGAGCGGTGCCGGCAGCACGCGGCTGGAGATCAGCCCCGTCTGCGCCGCAACTTGCCACGCCACCAGCAACAGCACTGGCGGCAGCCACGGCTGCAAAGCCTGCGTACGGCGGCTCACTTTCAGAGTACTCATCGCGCCCTCAGCTTTGCGATGCCTTCGGCACGAAGTGGTTGGCCACCACCTCGCCGAACGGCCCGGTCAAACTGCCACCGGGCAGCGTTTGATTCGGTGCGCCGTGCTCAAGCGGCAGCAGCGGGAAGACCAGCTCCGCGAAGCGATAGGCTTCTTCTAGATGCGGGTAGCCAGAGAGAATGAAGGCCTCTGCGCCGACATCCTGGTATTCCTTCAGCTTCGCGGCGACCTGCTGGGGGTTGCCGACGATCGCTGTGCCTGCACCTCCCCGCACAAGCCCGACACCGGCCCACAGGTTGGGGCTGATTTCCAGGTCTGCGCGGGTGCGGCCCCGTCCAGCGCCGTGCAGCTCCGCCATGCGCCGCTGGCCAACCGAATCCATCCGCGCCAGCGCAGCCTGCGCGGTCGCAACGGTGTCGTCGTCCAGCCGGCTGATCAGGCGCTCGGCATCGGCCCAAGCCTCTTCTTCGGTCTCGCGCACGATCACATGCAGGCGCACACCAAACTTCACGGTGCGGCCGCGCTTGGCGGCGCGTGCACGCACATCGGCAAACTTCTTCGCAACCTCCTCGGGCGGTTCCCCCCAGGTCAGGTAGGTTTCAACCTGCTCGGCGGCGAGCTCGTGAGCCGGCTCCGACGAACCGCCAAACCACACCGGCGGGTGCGGCTTCTGCACCGGCGGATAGAGCAACTTCGCGCCCTGGACTCGCAGATGCTTGCCCTCGAAGTCGTAGCTTTCGCCATCGTGACTGCGAGTGATGATCTCGCGCCAGATGCGGATGAATTCGGCCGATGCTGCGTAGCGCTCGGCATGCGACTCGAACAGACCATCACCCGCAAGCTCGTTGGGGTCGCCGCCGGTCACCAGATTCACCAGCAGGCGCCCGCCGGAGAGGCGGTCAAACGTCGCTGCCATGCGCGCCGCAAGGGCGGGCTGCGTCAGCCCCGGTCGCAGCGCAACGAGAAAACGCAGTTGCTTCGTCGCTGCGATCAAGCTCGATGTGACGACCCAGGGGTCTTCGCACGAGCGGCCCGTCGGCGTCAGCACGCCGTAGTAGCCGAGCCGGTCGGCCGCCTGCGCGATCTGCTGCAGGTAGTCCAGATCGACGCTGCGGGCGCCCTCGCTGGTACCCAGATAACGGCTGTCGCCGTGAGTGGGCAGGAACCAGAAGATCTTCATGGCGTTCATTCCTGTCTGCGATGACTTCGCGCTCAGCGACGCGCCGGCAGCGTGGCGTCCTTGACCTGGATTGCCTTCGGAATCAGCTTCAGGTCGTAGAAGGTATCGGCGAGCTTCTGCTGCTCGGCCAGCACTGCGTCGTCAATCGGCCTCACGCTCAGGTTGTAGCGGTTCAGTGCCTGTTCGATCACGGCCGGATCCAGCCCCTGCAGCGTCGTCAGCTGCGCCGCTGCAGCACGCGTGTCCTTCTTGATCTGCTGGCCGAGCTTGTGCGCTTCATCGAAGAGGATGCGGATCACGTCGGCACGCTTTTCGGCGAATTCGCGTTCGGCCAGGAAGAAGGCGTGGTTATTAACGACGCCCTGCCCGTCCGCGAGGATGCGGGCATCGACCTGCTTCTCGGCTGCGGACTGGAACGGCTCCCAGATCACCCAGGCATCGATCGCACCACGCTCGAAGGCGGCACGCGCGTCAGCCGGCGGCAGGAAGACGGGCTGGACGTCGCTGTACTTCAGGCCGTGCTTTTCGAGCAGCTTGACCAGCAGGTAGTGCACGTTCGAGCCCTTGTTGAGCCCGATCTTCTTGCCTTTCAGATCGGTAACGCTGCATATCGGGGAGGCCTTGGGCACAAGCACCGCTTCGGCTGCCGGCGCAGGCAGTTCGTAGCCGACGTAGACAAAGTTCGCACCCGCGGCCTGCGCGAAGATTGGCGGCGCCTCACCGACGTAGCCAAAGTCGATCGAGCCGACGTTCAAGCCTTCGAGCAACTGCGGCCCTGCGGGAAACTCGACCCACTTGATCTCCAGTCCCTTGCCCGCGAGCTGCTTCTCGACGGTGCCCTGCGCCTTCAGCAAGGACAGCACGCTGGCGGACTTCTGGAAGCCGATGCGCAGCAGTTTTGGGTTGTATTCCGCAAGCGTGGCCGGCGCGACGAGTGCGGCGGCCAGCGCCAGGCTGGCCGTGGCAAATTGGCGACGATACTGATTGAAGACGGACATTCGGATTCTCCGTAGTACTGGGTAAGGATGTGTGCGCGCCTGCACCGGCGCGACTCGTTCGAATTCGAAGGGGGCGCTCAGGCGCTGCAACGCGCCGGCGAGAAACGCATGAACCCGTTCGACGCGTTCAGCTTGGCAAGGCGGGGTGACGCACCAAGGTGCTGCGCCAGTGCGTTGACGCCGTCGTCCAGCCGCGCCGCAAGCGCCGGTGCGAGCTGCAGCCCGCCGCCGGAATCGCTGCCGATTTCGCTGTCCAGCGCAAACACAGCCCGGCCGATCTGCGCGGCCGAGAGGCTCGCCAACACCGGGCGCAGCGCATAGTCGATCGCCAGCGCATGCGCGAGGCTGCCGCCGGATGCAATCGGCCATACGAACTTGCCCTCGAAACCGCGCTGCGGCAGCAGATCGAGAAAGGTTTTCAGCAGGCCGCTGTAGGCTGCCTTGTAGATCGGCGTCGCCAGCACGATCGCACTTGCGTCGGCCACCGCGTCGAGCGCAGCAACGACCGCCGGGTGGCTGCGATCGGCCAGCAGCAGCGCTTCAGCCGGCAGGCTACGCAGCGACAGCGTCGCGACGTCCAGTTCGGCGGCCTCAATGGCGTTGCCGACATGGGCCAGCAGCTTCGCTGAACGCGAATCAGCTGATGGACTGCCTGCGATGGTCAAGATGCTCACGTTGCTTTCTCCTTGGTGAATCCCGCCCGACGAAGCGGACCTCGCAAACGGAAAACACCGCTGCGGAGTCCGCAATCTAGGCAATGCGGCGCGCATCGCGAACCAAGGAATTCAGCGAAGCATTTCACCCTTCTTCTGCATTGCGTATTCAACGGCCGCCGGTCGCGACACAGCGAGATTCATCGCCTTCGGCTTGTGACAGACGGACCGGGTGCTAACCGCGGCATCCACATCGACCTCGAGAATGAAAAAAGCCCCGTCGCCTTGCGGGCGAACGGGGCCTTACTTCTGTCGCGACTCACTGTGCGCGGTTGCTCGACAGCCGACGCACGACAGACACCAGCGCATCGACTTCAGCACAGGTGTTGTAGAACGCCAGCGACGGGCGAACTGTCGCTTCGAGCCCGAAGCGGCGCAGGATCGGCTGCGCGCAATGGTGGCCGGAGCGCACCGCAATGCCCTCGCGGTTCAACGCCTCACCCACCTCTTCGGTGCGATAGCCCGCCAGCACGAAGGACAGCACGCTGGCCTTGTCCGCGGCGGTGCCGATCAGCCGCACGCCCGGCACCGGCTTGAGTGCATGCGTCGCATACGCCAGCAGATCGTGCTCGTAGCGCGCGATGTTCTCCAGGCCGATACGCTCGACGTAATCGATCGCAGCCCCAAGACCCACTGCGTCCGCAATGTTCCCGGTACCGGCTTCGAAACGGTTGGGCGGTGGCTGGTAGATCGTGCGCTCGAAGGTGACGTCGGCAATCATGTTGCCGCCGCCCTGCCAGGGCTGCATCTTCTCGAGGATATCGCGCTTGCCGTAGACCACGCCGATGCCAGTCGGCGCGAACACCTTGTGCCCCGAGAACACGAAGAAGTCCGCATCCAGCGCCTGCACATCGACACGCATGTGCGACACGGACTGGGCGCCATCGACCAGCGCCTTGGCGCCAACGCTGTGTGCCAGCGCGACGATCTCCCGCACTGGCGTGATCGTACCCAGCGCGTTGGAGACCTGCGTGATCGCCACGATCTTGGTGCGGTCGTTGAGCAGCTTGCGGTATTCCTCGAGCAGGATCTGGCCCGAGTCGTCCACCGGGATCACGCGGATCTTCGCGCCCACCTGCGCCGCGAGCTGTTGCCAGGGCACGATGTTGGCGTGGTGCTCCAGGTTCGATACGACGATCTCGTCACCGGCACCGACGTTCTGCACACCCCAGGTCTTCGCGACGAGGTTGATCGCCTCGGTCGCGCCGCGCACGAAGATCACCTCTTCCACCGAACTGGCGCCGATGAATCTGGCGACCTTCTTTCGCGCACCCTCGTAGGCATCCGTCGCCCGCGCGGCCAGCTCATGCGCAGCGCGGTGGATGTTGGAGTTTTCGTGCGCGTAGAAGTACGCCAGCCGGTCGATCACCGCCTGCGGCTTGTGTGTAGTCGCAGCGTTGTCGAACCAGATCAGCTGCTTGCCGTTGACACGCTCCTGCAGGATCGGGAAGTCGCGGCGGACGGCATTGACGTCGAACGGCGGATGCCCGCTCGGCTGTACCTGCGGCGGCTCCTGCGGCAATGCCACATGATCGACGAAGTAGTAGCCAGGCGCGCTGCGTGCTGCTTCCGGCGAAACCGCTCGCGGCGAATCGGTCCCTGCGAGCAGCGCACGCAGTTCGGATTCACCGGGCAAGCCGAAGGACTGGGCGGTAACACGGTCATCCCGCGGCACTTCGACCTGAGGCTGTGCGCCGAGCGTCTGTGCGTCACCCAGAAAGTAGTACGGCGAGGTCGGCGGCGTTGCGCTTGCGACTTGCGGCGGCGTGACCGACGGCAGCGCGGCGGCGTAAGCCTCCGGCACACCGAGCGACGCTCCACCAGCACGACCAGCGACTGGTGACGCCTCGGGCAACGACTCCGGAATACCGGTCGGCGCGGCCGCCGAGGGCGCGAACGTCGGTGCGCGAGCTGCCAGATCGAGCCGGGGCTCCGGCGCCTGCGCTTGAGTCAGCGTACTGCCACCGAAGCCGTCGAAATTCGGCGGCGTGGTACCCGGTAGCGCAGCAAAGAACTCACCCGCAAGTCGCGCGAGCGTTCCGACATCCGGCAAGCCCGGCGGCGCCGCGGGCGCAAGGCCCGCGAGCCCCTCACTTGTAGGTGTCGGGATAGTCATGGTACTTGCCGATCTCCACGTCTTCGAGCACTGCCAGCGCATCGTCCGTCAACACCGCGAGCGAGCAATACAGCGAAATCAGGTAGGACGCGATCGCATTGCGGTTGATGCCCATGAAGCGCACAGACAGGCCCGGGCTCTGTTCGCCGGCAAGGCCCGGCTGGAACAGACCAACAACGCCCTGGCGCTTTTCGCCGACGCGGATCAGCAGGATCTTGGTCTTGCCATCAACAACCGGCACCTTGTCCGATGGAATGAGCGGGATGCCACGCCAGGTCAAGAACTGCGACCCGAACAGGCTGACGGTGGGCGGCGGCACGCCACGGCGGGTGCACTCGCGGCCAAAGGCGGCAATCGCCAGCGGGTGGGTCAGGAAGAAGGCAGGCTCTTTCCAGACTTTGGTAATCAGTTCGTCCAGGTCGTCCGGCGTCGGCGCGCCGGTCAGCGTGAACACGCGCTGCTCTTCAGCGACGTTGGCGAGCAGACCGTAATCGGGGTTGTTGATCAGCTCGGATTCCTGACGTTCCTTGATCGTCTCGATCGTCAGGCGAAGCTGCTCTTTGATCTGGTCATGCGGGCTGCTGTAGAGATCCGATACGCGGGTATGGACATCGAGGATCGTCGTCACCGCATTAAGGAAGTACTCGCGCGGCTGTTCCTCGTAGTCGACGAAGGTCTGCGGCAGTTCCGATTCATCACGCTGCGAACAGGCGACTTGCACATTGGCCGGATTCTTGACCTTGTTCAGCCGGTAGATACCCGCTTCGACCGGCAGCCACTGCAGCAGATGGACCAGCCAACGCGGCGAAATTACCGACAGTTGCGGGACGGTCTTCGTGGCATTCGCCAACTGGCGGGCGGCGTTATCGCCCAGCGCGGTCGGGATGCTTTGGTGGTCAGCCATGAACGCTACTCCTTATGCAAAATCTTGAAATGAACTGCACTAAATTTCCAATCACTCACCTTGCAACACGGCCTTGACCGTCTCAACCGCCTATCGCCATCAAAAGTGTGTGTACTCGCGGGGCCGAGCCAAGGACTCACAACGCGCCATCACGATCGAGAGCCGCACACCGAAGGCGTCGGCAAGCTTTGCCGCAGTGAGAATTGAGGGCACCACATCGCCGCGCTCCACCTCACCCACGTAGGTGCGGTTGAGGTCAGCCTTCTCGGCGAGCAACTCCTGCGACCAACCACGCTCGCCACGCAGTAGCCGCACGGCGCGGCCAAAGAGGGCTGCATCGAGTGCTGTGTCAGATTCCCGCGCCATCGTTGATCACTTCCTGCCGCGTGTTAGCCTGCGTTACATGACTACCCGGTGGCACGCTGCGCGTGAGCCAGATGTTTCCGCCGATCGACGAGCCCTTGCCGATCGTGATGCGACCAAGGATGGTTGCGCCGGCGTAGATCACGACGTCGTCTTCGACCACCGGATGACGCGGGGCGCCTTTGAGCAAGTTGCCGTCCGCGTCTTGCTCGAAGCGCTTGGCGCCCAAAGTCACAGCCTGAGATAGACGCACGCGATTACCAATCACTGCCGTTTCGCCGATCACGACACCGGTGCCGTGGTCGATAAAGAAGCTTTCGCCAATCGTTGCGCCGGGATGGATGTCGATCCCTGTCTCCGAGTGTGCGATTTCCGACACGATTCGGGCGATGAGCGGCACACCCAGTCGATAGAGCTGGTGTGCCAGGCGGTGATGAATCACTGCCAGCACGCCGGGGTAGCAAAGCAGCACTTCGTCCACGCTGCGAGCTGCCGGGTCGCCGTTGAACGCTGCGGTCACGTCGGTATCGAGCAGGCGGCGCACCGCGGGCAACTGGCCGGCAAAACTGCGCACGATTTCAACCGCACGCAATTCCAGCTCGGTCGGGCTGGACGGTGCTTCACGCGCGGCGTACTTGAGCTCCAGCCGCACCTGCGCGAGCAAGCTGTTGAGGGCCGCATCCAGCGTGTGGCCGACGTAGAAGTCCTCGCTCTCCTGGCGCAGATCGGCGGGCCCGAGGCGCATCGGAAACAGCGCACCGCACAGCGCAGCGGCGATCTCGTTGAGGGCGCTGCGCGAGGGAAGCTCCCGTCCGCCGAAATCGCGCCCGCGCCGCTGCGCGGTACGCCAGGTGTCGCGAGCCTCACGCAGCCCTGCGACCACGCGATCGAGGTCCCAGTTGGGCTGCGCGCTGAGCAGATGCGCGGAAACGGTGGCCTCGTCGCTCATCGTGCAGCCCTCTTCGCTGTTGCGCGACTGCCGCCCTTCGAGGGCCGAGGACGGGCTCTCATACGGGCAACCCGCTCGCGTCGAAGACGCCGTCAAACAGGATGGAGCTCAGATAGCGCTCACCCGAATCCGGCAGCACGACCACGATCGTCTTGCCTTCGTTCTCGGGCTTCTTCGCCAGGCGGGCCGCAACGGCCGCCGCCGCGCCGCAAGAGATGCCGGAGAGGATTCCCTCCTCGCGGGCAAGGCGCCGCGCGTACTCCACCGCCTCTTCGTTGCTGACCTGCTCAATCGAGTCCACCAACGACAGATCCAGCACCTGCGGCACAAAGCCCGCGCCGATACCCTGGATCTTGTGCGGCGCAGGCTTGGGCGGCTCGCCATTGCGCGTCTGCGTCAGGACCGGGCTGGCGGCAGGCTCCACGGCAACCGACTGGATCGCCTTCTTCTGCGTACCCTTGATGTAGCGCGTTACGCCGGTGATCGTGCCGCCAGTGCCGACACCCGAGACCAGAATGTCGATCGCGCCCTCGGTGTCCTGCCAGATCTCCGGGCCCGTCGTAGCCTCGTGAATCGCCGGATTGGCCGGGTTCTTGAACTGTTGCAGCAGCACGTATTTCGGATCGGATGCAGTGATTTCCTCGGCCTTCGCGATCGCGCCACTCATGCCCTTCGCGCCTTCGGTCAGCACCAGCTTCGCACCATAGGCAAGCAGCAGCTTGCGACGCTCGATGCTCATCGTCTCAGGCATCGTCAGCGTGAGCGGAATACCGCGCGCCGCGGCGACAAACGCCAGCGCGATCCCGGTGTTGCCGCTGGTCGGTTCGACCAGCTCCTTGCCCGGCCCGAGCAGCCCACGCTTCTCGGCATCCCAGATCAGTGCTGCGCCGATGCGGCACTTAACGGAGTAGGCCGGGTTGCGGCCCTCGATCTTTGCCAGCACCGTGGCCGGCGCGCCGTCGAGGAGGCGGTTGAGTTTGACCAGCGGCGTACGTCCAATGGACAGGGAGTTATCAGCAAACCAGTTCGACATGTTGCGCTCCAGAAATGGCGGGAATCCGCGAATCGTTCAGTCCTGAACCCAAGGCAGACCGTGCAGGCGCCAACCGCCAACGCGGCCGCGCTGCTGCGAGGCATCGAGATCGCCCTCAAAGCCTTCGAGGACGTTGAATACGTTGGCGAAGCCCGCCTTCGCGGCGGCCTCGGCGGCGTCGGCCGAACGCTTGCCGCTGCGGCACAGCAGCAGCACCACGGCGCTCTTGCCTGTCTTGCTTTCGAGCTCGCGCACGAAGCGCGGATTGCGGATAAGCGAGGTGCCGGTCATCCACGCCACATGCAGCGTCTCGGGCACATGACCAACGAACTTGCGTTCTTCTGCGGTACGTACGTCGACCAACAGCGCGGCACCTTCGCTGAATAGCGCCCAGGCCTCCTGCGGCGTAACCCGCCCCGCATAGGGCAGGCCGGCGTCTCGCGCCGCGGCACGCGCACGCTCAAGGATCGCTTCGGCAGCGGCCGACGGTTCTGAACCGCTTGCGGTCGCGCGAAAGCCGTTCGCGGCAAGCGGGCTGGTTTGGGATGTTGCGATGAGGGCCATGTCTTCCTCCACGAATCGCCCGCCAGGCGGGGCGTTCAGCGCGGCGAGCGCGCGATGGAGAAAGCGTAGGCGCGCAGCGCTCACACGCGAACCAAGAAAAATTCCAGTGCTTAGTCAATTTCCGTTCATTCCCATATTCGCGATATGGGATTCGCCCACGACGGACGCGGTAAACGGAAAACGGCCCGGCAAATGCCGGGCCGCTTGTGCCAGGGGCAATCAGGATTACTTGCCGTAGATCTGATCGAACACGCCTCCGTCGGCGAAGTGCGTCTTCTGCGCTTTCTGCCAGTCGCCGAATACCTCGTCGATCGTGAAGAGCTTCACCGGCGCGAACTGCTTGGCGTATTTCGCCGCAGCCTTGGCGTCGCGGGGGCGGTAGTAGTGCTTGCCGGCAATGTCCTGGCCTTCCGGCGAGTACAGGTATTGCAGGTAGGCCTCCGCCACCTTGCGTGTGCCCTTCTTGTCGACCACCTTGTCGACCACCGAGACCGGCGGTTCGGCGAGGATCGAGATCGACGGCGTGACGATATCGAACTTGTCGGGGCCGAGCTCCTTCACGGCGAGGTAGGCTTCGTTCTCCCACGCAATCAGCACATCACCGATGCCGCGTTCGGTGAAGGTGGTGGTGGCGCCGCGCGCGCCGGAGTCCAACACCTTGACGTTCGAGTAGATGCGTTTGACGAAATCGCGCGCACTGGCGTCGGTGCCGCCGGTGTGCTTGAGCGCATAGCCCCATGCGGCAAGGTAGTTCCAGCGCGCGCCGCCGGAGGTCTTCGGGTTGGGCGTGATCACCTCGACACCGCTGCGTGCCAGATCCGCCCAGTCGGTGATCTTCTTCGGGTTGCCCTTGCGCACCAGGAACACGATCGTCGACGTGTAGGGCGAGGCGTTGCTCGGCAGACGCTTCTGCCAATCCGGCGGCAGCGACTTCGCGCGCGCCGCGATCTCGTCGATGTCGTAGGCCAGCGCCAACGTCACCACGTCGGCATCGAGGCCATCGATCACGGCGCGCGCCTGTTTGCCCGAACCGCCGTGGGATTGTTTGAACGTGACGGTCTCGCCCGTCTTGCCCTTCCAGTACTTCGCGAATGCCGCGTTGTAGTCCGTGTAGAGCTCACGCGTCGGGTCGTAGGAGACATTGAGCAGCGTGGTGTCGGCGCTCGCCGCGCCGGCCAAGCCGAGGGCAAGAGCCAGTGCGAACAGGGTCTGGCGGGGTCGGGAAATTTGCATCGTGGAGCCTCTCTGGGGTTCGTGCGAAGTCGATGCGCCGACTGTATCGACCCACCCCCGAGCCGAGAACGAAGAAAAATCGATAAGCAATTCCAGATAAGGATTGCTGCGAAGTCGCGGCGATTCGCCGGTTCGCCACCCGTCGCGCCGATTTCCAGCAATTCCGGCACAACCCATGCCAAATGCATTGCGTGCACATCGCCGAACGTCACGAACGAGCGCCCAAGCGCATCGCAGCGTCCGGTCTGGACCTCCGGCCGGCACAAATTCGGACAAGTCCGCACGCAACAACATAGGTATTTTGTATGGGCGCATAAGCAGCACTCATGCGTTCGAATCAGCAGCATCCGCGAACAGACCGGCAGCAACAGGGCCTGCGTCGCAACCGCCTGGGCGACGACAGCCTATGCAACATTGTTTTCGCCACTGGACTGGCGAAGCCAGGCAGAGCCGCACAACGTGTCTTGAACACAAAAACAATCAAAACGCCGGCTGCAATCACCACGCTAGAGGAGAAGCAATGAAGGTCTGGAATGCGCACAGCGCACGAGTGCTGTCGGCCGCAATGTTTGCGGCCGTCGGGCACGCGGCGTTCGCCAATTCGGCGATCGTCTACTACAAGCCGGCAACAAGCTGGACAACCACCAACATCCACTACGGCGTGAACGGCACCTGGACAAACGTGCCGGGCGTCGCAATGGACAACGCCTGCACCGGCTGGAAGAGCAAGACGGTCGACGTCGGCAGCGCTACGAGCTGGCAGGTCACCTTCAACAATGGTGCCGGCACCTGGGACAACAACGCGGGCAAGAACTACACCGTCGGCACCGGCATCGTCACGATCAACAACGGCGTCGTGACCACCACCTCGCCGTGCGGCGACATCACACCGCCGACGGTACCGACCGGGCTGACCGCCGGCACGATCGCGTCGACCTCGGCGAGCTTCAGCTGGACGGCTTCAACCGACAACGTCGGCGTCGTGGCCTATGACATCTTCCGCAACGGCTCGAAGATCAATTCGAGCACGACGACGAGCTTCACCGACACCGGCCTGAGCCCCAACACGGCATACAGCTACACCGTGTCGGCACGCGACGCCGCGGGTGCGAGCTCGGCACAGAGCACGGCCTTGCCGATCACGACGCTGCCGGCTGGCACCAACAGCGCGACGGTTTACTACAAGCCGGCTGCCGGCTGGACGTCGATCAACATCCATTACGGCATCAACAACACCTGGACGACGCCGCCCGGCGTGGCGATGACGCTCGCCTGCACCGGCTGGTATGCCAGGACGGTCAGCCTGGGCGACGCGACCAGCTTCGCAGCGACCTTCAACAACGGCTCCGGCACCTGGGACAACAACGGCAGCAAGAACTACACGCTGGGCACCGGCAACGTGACGGTCAGCGGCGGCGTGATCGGCGCTGGCAACCCTTGTGCCGGTGTAGACACCAAACCGCCGAGCGTACCGGCCAGCGTCATCAGCACCGGCACGACCGCCAGCTCGATCAGCCTGAGCTGGGCTGCATCGACCGACGATGTCGGCGTGACCGGCTACAACATCTATCGCAATGGCGCGAAGGTCAATTCAAGCGCGACGCCGAGCTACACCGATACCGGACTCGCCGCCAACACGGCCTACAGCTACACGATCTCGGCCTTCGATGCGGCAAAGAACGAAAGCGCCCAGAGCGCACCCCCGCTGACCGTCAGCACGCAGCCGGCCACCGACAGCAGCGCCGTCGTGTACTACTACACCGGCACGCGTGGCTGGAGTTCGGTGAACATCCACTACGGCCTCAACGGCACCTGGACGACACCGCCCGGCACGGCCATGAACGAAGCCGGCTGTACCAGCTGGGTCAAGAAGACCGTCAATCTCGGCGCGCTGACCAGCATGAAGGCGGACTTCAACAACGGTTCGACCTGGGACAACAACGGCGGCATCGACTACACCATCAACGCCGGCACGACCACCGTTAAAGATGGCGTGGTAACCACCAACGCCGCGGCACCGTGCGTCATCGACACCACGCCGCCGAGCAACCCGACGACGCTGGCCGGTACCGCAGACGGCACGACCGTGACGCTGACCTGGATCGCCTCGACCGACCCTGAAAGCCCGACGATCACCTACGTGATCACGCGTACCGGCGGCAGCGGCCCACAAACCTTCACGGCCACCACGAATCGCTATGTGGATTCGAGCGGTGCGCCGAATACCACCTACAGCTACACGGTGGTGGCGAAGAATGCGACCGGACTCAGCTCGGGCGCGAGCAACACGGCGCCAGTCACGACCGGCAACCAGACGGTGCCGAAGAAGACCTTCAGCTGGGACAACGCCACGGTGTACTTCCTGCTGACCGACCGCTTCGTCAACGGTGACACGACGAACGATCGCTCGTATGGGCGCGAATCCGCCAAGGATGGCACGCCGTTCAACAACCGCCTCAGCGACTTCCCCGCGACCTTCCATGGCGGCGACTTGAAGGGCCTGCTCAGCAAGATCAACGAGGGTTACTTCGACAAGCTGGGCATCAACGCGATCTGGATGAGCGCGCCGTACGAGCAGATCCACGGCTTCGTATCGGGCGATGGCCACAAGCACTACGGCTACCATGGCTACTATGCGCTGGACTTCAGCAGCATGGACAAGAACATGGGATCGCGCGCCGACCTGCAAGCCGTGGTCGACGCCGCTCACGCCAAGGGCATCCGCATCGTGATGGACGTGGTGATGAACCACGCCGGCTACGACACGCTGAAGGACATGTGGGAGTTCGGTTTCGGTGGTCTGGTCAACGGCTGGGAAAACACCGCCTTCAAGACCGACGATCTGGTCGACTACAACACCCACATCAAGCCCTACATGGATCCGAACAACGCCAACTGGTCGCAGTGGTGGAGCCCGGATTGGCTACGTGTGAGCAACGGCCTGGTCGGCTACAGCGCCTGTACCGGCACCGACGGCCTGACCGGCTGTGTCGGCTACCTGCCTGACTTCCGCACCGACAACTTCTCCGCAGTCGGCCTGCCGCCGCTGCTGGTGAACAAGTGGACCAAGGAAGGCACGCTCAACGAGAAGAAGGCTTCGCTCGACGCCTGGTTCTCGCAGACAGGCCGCCAGCGCACGCCGGTGAACCACCTCGTCAAATGGCTGACTGACTATGTGCGCGACTTCGGAATCGACGGCTTCCGCGTCGACACTGCCAAGCACGTCGAACTCGCCAACTGGAAGGTGCTCAAGGACGAAGCCCAGCGCGCGCGCCGGGACTGGATCGCCGCCAATCCGGCCAAGGCCGCCCTGCTCACCGGTGACACCGATTTCTGGATGACCGGTGAAGCCTGGGGCCACGGTACGGACCGCGACGGCTACTTCGACAACGGCTTCGACTCGATGATCAACTTCAACTTCAAGGGGGCCGCCAACAGCCTCACTGGAATGGAGTCGACCTACGTCACGCTGGCCGGCGTCAACACCGACAACAGCAAGCCGTACAACCTGCTCTCCTACATCTCCAGCCACGACGTGGGTCTGTACGACCGCGCGAATCTGAAGACCGGCCTCGCCGCGCTGTTGATGGCGCCTGGCGGCGTGCAGATCTTCTACGGCGACGAGAGCGGGCGTCCGAACCTTTCGTGCTGTGGTGATCATGTGTGGCGCGGCGACATGAACTGGAGCTCGCCGGACACGGCCGCCCTGGCCCATGCGCAGAAGCTCGGCAAGTTCCGTAACGCGCACGTCGCGGTCGGCGCAGGCAGTCACCAGAAGCTGGCGGACTCGCCCTACACCTTCGCGCGCACCAAGGGCAGCGACAAGGTCGTCGTCGCCTTCGGCGCCAGCGGCAATGTGTCGATCAGCGTCGCCGGCGTGTTCGCCGATGGCCTGCTCGTGCGCGACGCCTATACCGGCGCCACCGCAACCGTTTCTGGCGGCCGCGTGAGCGTCACGGCAGACAGCAACGGCGTCGTGCTGCTGGAAGACGCCGCTACGGTGCAGTAAGCCCAACGACCTGCCGCCCCTGTCACCAGGGTCGGCAGGCAGCAAGGCACAGCCCCGCCCCATGGCGGGGCTTTTTCATTGTCGAGCGCCAGCGCTCCCGGCACAGCGCTTTTGGAGCGCGTGATCACCCAGGTCGACGCTCGCGCTGCTGGTGAGCGTGTCGAACCCGGCGAACCGAGGCTGGCCGACACAGGCGCAACGCGTGTCATGGCGTGGCCGCCTTCGCAGATCGATCAGCGTTCAGGGTCCCAAGAAAACTCACCAGGTCGGCGATTTCAGTCTCGGTCAGCTCGATCGGTGCCCTGCCGGCTTTCGGATCATCTTTGGAACCTTCGTGTCGATGGCTCAGCTCTGACCGTCCAATCACCGCGTGGGGCGCAGCGACATAGTGGCGCACCACACGCTCCAACGAGGCGAACTGCCCGGCGTGCATGTAGGGCGGACGCTGCGCCACACCGCGCAGGCCCGGCGTCTTGAACGCACCTTCCAGCGCCGGATCGTCGGCCACCATGAATTGAAGTTCCGGGCATTGCGATGCGCCGGCATCGTTGAATGGCCCCCGGCAATTGAACTCGTCCCCAAGCACTTTCTTCGTCGCGGCCGCGCGCCCGCGATCCGGCGCCGTCGCATTTCGGGGTGGCACCCCAGTGTTGTGAAACTGCTGGTCGGTCAAGAGCGGGCCATTGTGGCAACTCACGCATTGTCCTTTGCCGATGAACAGCCTCAAGCCTCTGACTTCGTTGGCCCGCAACATACTGCGGGCCGCCGGGGCGTCCGTCACCACGGCGTCGACGTAGCGATCGAAGCGCGAGGGCTCGTGCCGCAGGGACTTCTCGTAGGCGGCGATTGCCTTGCCGATACTCGCGAAGACACGCGAGACCTCGTCGCGGCGGCGCGCATCCATCGCATTCCACGCAGCCTGAGCGACCGCGTCGCCAAGCGGGCTGGCGTCCAGCGGGAGGCCCTCCAGATCAGGCAGCGCACCAAACAGGGCCTCGTAGTCCTTGCGATAGTTGGCTGCGATGAGCCGCGCATAGCGTGTGCGGGTTCCGCCGTGCTCCACGCCATCCTCCAGCGGCCCGAGCGCCTGGGACCACAAGCTGTCTTTTCGCCCGTCCCAGAACAGCCAAGTACTGTAGGCCGCGCCGACAACCGGCATCGCTCGTCGCGAGCCGGTTCCGACGCCCTGTCCGACCGGCAGTCCGTCTTGAAACTGCCTGTCAGGGTCATGGCAACTGGCGCACGAAACCGCCCCGTTGCGGCTGAAGCGGGCGTCGCTGAACAGCCGCTTGCCAAGATCAATTGCAGCCGGCAGTCGCTCCACTGCATTGGACGGGTCGGCCGGAGCGGCGGGCAGGCGCGTTAGGCTCAGCGACGCCAACACCTGCTTTTCCTCCGCGCTCCAATCGTCCGCGCCGGAGGGCTCATGCAGATACCCGGCGCTCGCCAGCGTGACGGCCGAGAGCACGCTGGCGGCAAAGACAACGCCGAACATCCGCATTGCGGTTGTAGATCTGGCCATGGTCGTAGCCCCCGGCGTTCTCAGCGACCGGCCGATTCGGGCACGACCGTGTTGAAGGTGACCTTGTCGGCCCCCTCGGAGCCGTCGATGGCGAGCTTGATCTCCCACCAGCCGGTCATGCTGAATTTCATGCCCTCGATCAGGTAGGTGCCGTTCGGCAATTCCCGCGTGACTTGCGGACGCGTCGGCAGACCATGGCCGTGTTGCGGCATACCGCCATCAACCTTGATTTGCGCATGGGTGATCGGCGTGCCCGCTGGCGACGCAAGCTTCACCTGCCATGCGTGCATCTGGTTGACCACCACCGGCCCTGCAGGCGGCTGAAGTGTGACCACGTACTTCTTGCCTACGCTGGTATGGGTCAACGAGGTATCGAGATTGGGCGGCAGCGCCGAACAGGCGGTGGCGGCCGCAAGCGCAAACGAAGAAATGGTTGAAGTGATGAAGCGGTTCATGGCGACTCCTGGATCAAGTGGCGACGGTTGAAAGCGGTCCGACCCGTCACGCAAAAGCGCGACGCGACGGATGCACTTTCGTACCGCGACTGCCCCGGCGACAGCGGGATGCGATCAGATGCACACCAGCGTCCTGCAACGGTAGCTCCCGGCTACCGAATGGTTTGCCGTGTGGATCCGCGCCACATCCGATCTGGTAGCGCACTCATCGGAGCCCCTGCCCGAGTGATGAGCCAGGTGCTCGCCATGCCGCCTGGTCGATGCCATCGACCACTGCAGGCCCGGAATTGGCGGTTCGTCTCAGCCTGATTTCACCGACCGGGGCATCCGGCGAGAGTGAGTGCCATCGAAGGCATCCCGTCCTCGAGCAAGCAAGGAGTCTGACCATGAACGAAACCCAGCAAGCATCCCCCTGCAACTGCACCGAGTGCCCAGGCGAGTTCTGCGCATGTGGCTGCCGGCAACCCGCGCAGGAAGCATGTGCATGCGGTGAGAACTGTGCGTGCGGCGCAAGTTGCGCTTGCACGAAGGGCTGAGCGCCGGCACGCCCCGCGCCCAAGCACGCGGGGCACTTCAAGCTTGTCTGGAGTAACCGATGAGAGGCCTGATGCGAATGTTCGCGCGGCTGGTCGCGCGCCTACGTCCAGTCAGTTACGAGGAGCGATACCTTGCACGGGCGGCGGACGCACACGATCTGGAGGCAAGGCAACGTCGCCTTCAACAACAGCAACCCTGAGCGTGAGCCCGTTCGGCAGCGTGTGCCGACGGGCCCCGCGCGCGCTGGTCTACATCGGGCGGAACAGATGCCCGAATGCACGGCTGACCTTCACCAGCCGATCCACACCGCGAATGCGCAAGCTGTAGAGCCCGTTCTCTTCGCGCGTCGCACTCAGGATGAAGTTGGTGTTCACCATGACGCTGCGATGCACTTGGATGAAGTCGGTTGAATCGATACGCGCCATCAGTTCGCGCAAGCTCATTCGCACCAAAGCCTCGCCGAGGGGCGTCACCACGTTCACATACTTTTCGGTGGCCTCAAAGAATGCAACGTCGGTCACCGGAATCATGCGCACGGTGTTGCCCACCCCCGCGCGGATGACCTTGATTCGTTCCATCGCATCATCCGCGGGCTCAGCGATCGCCTGTACCCGCTGCATCAGCGCCGCCATATCCCCGACATGTGGCGATGCCGCACGTTCATTCAGCCGTCTCTTGAGTCGCTCCACCGTCTGCAGCAAACGCTCCGGCGTGGCCGGCTTGAGCACATAGTCGATCGCCGCGCGCTCAAACGCTGGCACGGCAAATTCATCGTACGCGGTGACGAATACGAACAGAGGCTCGGCCTTGGTTTCCGGCCACTCATCCGCCACCGCCTCAGCCACCTCGATGCCGGTGCGGCCCGGCATCTTGATGTCGAGAAACATCACATCGGGTGTGTGTGCCAACGCGAGTTCGGTGGCCTGCAAACCATCCTCGGCGACACCGCAGATTCGGAGTTCGGGCCACACCTGTTCGAGCAGGCGGCGCAGGTTGCGTGAGAGAACGGGTTCGTCCTCCGCGATGACGGCGGTAGCTGCGGCAACCGTGGACATGGATGTCTCCTCTACGTGTTCTGGGTGCGACAAACGCGGCCTTCAGCGGGGAATGCGTATCACGGCGCAAACGCCGCTTGGGACTCGGCGCTCAAGGCTCAACTGTGCTGCGGATCCATAAACGGCGTGCAAGCGATCACGCACATGCTGCAGCCCGTAACTCGTGCCTGCGGGGCGTGCGGCAATGTCGGCCGCGCCCTGCTCATCCGCAGGCAGGCCGAGGCCGCTGTCGCTGACGCGGATTTCGATTCCTGAGTCGGTCAGGCTCGCGGCGACCTCGATGCTGCCGGCACCAACCTTGGGTTCCAGCCCATGCTTGATCGCGTTCTCCACCAGCGGCTGCAGCAACATCGGTGGCACCAGGGTGTCCGCCAAGCCAGCCGGCAAATCGAGCCGGAAGTTCAGACGCGGCCCCATGCGCAAGGACATGATGTCGAGATACGCGCGCAGCTGCGCGAATTCACGGCTCAAAGCCACTGCTTCCGTCTGCGACGCCGCGAGCGCGCTGCGCAGATACACGATCAGCTGATCGATCATCGACTCGGCACGGTCGACATCCTCCCGAATCAGCGAGCGCAAATTGGCGAGCGTGTTGAAAAGCATGTGGGGATCGAGTTGTGCGCGAAGCAGGCGCAGCTGTGACTCGATCGCCAGCCGCTGCGCCTCGGAGCGGGCCGCCGCCTCCTTGGCGAGTTGCTCGCGCGTGGCGTAGTAGTACAAGCCGAGCCCCCCCACCAGCACGGTGAAGATGATGGGCGACAGGCTGATCCGTTGGTTGCCGACCATCTGCATCGGCTCGCCCAAGAGAAGAAAGGCGATCTGGTGCCCCGCAATGAAGCCGGTCGGGATCGCTATCAAGCCGGTAACAACCCATCGGGTCATCGGACGCAGGCGCGCCAAACGTTGAGACCGCCTGAGCGCCAGCACGCAGGCGACCATCGTGATGCCCACGCATTCTGAAAACATCAGCACCCGGGGGAAGGAACCGAGGCCAGGCGCCAGAAAGTACAGCAGCGTCGCCGCGAGCGCCCATACCAGGGCGGAGAAGACCGTGGCCTGCAACGCGTCGCCGAACGTCTCGGGCCACAGGTAAGGATGTCGATGCGAGGTAAGTGGCATTTGGGGCTGCAGGCTGGTTTCGGCGAGGGAAGTGGAAAACGCCGTGTCACTCTAGTTCCTGGGCCAACCGCCGCCAAGCTGGCGACGACGAAGCCGAGCTTGCCTGTCCGTGAACGGTCGGTTTCATCGACCGAACGGTCTTGAGTACCGACCGGCCGCAATTTCGCGCGCTGCGCGGATCATTCCAGCGGGCGCCCCGACTCGCGTTCTCCGTGGTGGCAAACGCCGGGCGCTGCGTTCACCCGGCATGGTGGCGCACTGCCCCGGCCACGACCATCGCAGGTGCGCTGCGACGGCTCGGTCGAGCCTGCCGACCGTTGCCGCACCGAAACCAACGGTTGGTCGCAACCGACTGTCGCCCCGCGCGCGGGTCGCCGAAAGTGCACACCAGCCGCAGCAAATCGCCCGATGCGGCTCGAACGCAACTTGACGATGACGACGGGGAACTCGCACGACGACACCGCTCGGAGACACCCGTGTATGCAGGTGCTCGCCACACTGATTGATGAGACCCATCGGTCGGCAAGGGCGCTGACCGAGGAGCCGCTGCGGCGCATGCCGTTTGCCGCCGAGTCACCACGAGGCGCAGTCGGAAACACGCGTGTGCCACATCGACTTGAGGCGCCCGCTCTACCGTGAGGAGATCAGGAATGGAAAGCTTTGTTTCAGCGTTTGTCGGCGGCATGGCCGGCGCCCTGCTGATGGATGCCACCGAGGCATTCGCGGCGAGGTTGGGCGTCACCAGCGGCGTGAACGTAGCCTTGCTGGGCCGCTGGTTCCTGAGCTTGCTCGGCGGGCGCTTCACCCACAAGGACATTCGCGAATGCCGGCCATTCAAACGCGAGGCATGGGCAGGGTGGGCCTTTCATCTCCTTGTTGGCGGCGGCGGTGTCGCGCTGCTCTATCCCCTGTTCTTCCACGGCGCTGGATTGCCACAGCCGGACAACGATCTGCTAGGGGGCATGATCTTTGGTCTCGTGACGTCATTGCTGCCGTGGTTCCTGCTGCTACCGTCCTTCGGATGGGGCGCTTTCGGGCTGCGCGGGCCGGCGGGTACCAATGCCCTGCTTGCAAGTCCGCTGTCTCACATCCCCTATGGGCTGGGCGTCGGCGTCGCACTCGCATTTGCTCGCCATATCGGTTAGCGCACACCGCCATGCACACGCTATTGCCCGCTCCGATGGCGCAAAGCAGCCACGCACCGGCCAACAACGCGAGAGTATCGATGCGCCGACATCGCCGGACGGCGAGTTTCTCCTTTCTCCAGAAAGATCAATGTCGACCGGCACGATGACTAAAACCCGGGCGCCGCCGCACAGCTCGTTCGGCCGCATCCCGCCCACCGCTTTCGCCGCTGAAGACCGTCGCAACGCCAACACCGTGGAGAGAGCCCTAATCCCAGCAACCGTTTCACCTACCATGCAAACCTAGAACTTCTCTCCACCCTATCGGTACTACAAACGGGGGCGGGTCACCCAGCCCACAACAACCGAGACGAACATGACCACATCCACCTGGAACCTTGAAGCAGGCAGCGGCGACTGGAATACGGCGGGCAACTGGAGCCCGACCGGGGTGCCCAGCGATGTCGCGGCATTCGCCAGTTCGACGCAGACGGGCATCAGCTTTTCGCAGGCATCGGGAAGTGTGGTGAACAGCATCGAATTCGCGGCAGGGGCGTCGGCCTATACCTTCACCTTCACCGCGCCGTCGCCCACCACGCCAACGCTGGTCATTGCCGGCAACGGCGTGACCAATAGCTCGATGAGTCAGCAGAGTTTCATTGTCGCCGCTGCCAGCAGCGGGTATCAGAATCCACAGCTCAAGTTCACCCATTCCGCTTCGGCGGGCGGCGCCAACAATTACTACTGCGCCGGCCCGGCAACGGCACAAGATTCCGGCGGCGGCGTGATCCGCTTTGCTGACACCTCATCCGCCGGGGCAGCCAACTTTATGGCGTGGACTGGCGCCGGCACGCCGCCGCGGTATGGCAGCACGGTGGGCGGCGAGATCAGCTTCGGCGATTCTTCGACCGCGGCGTCGGCCAGCTTCACCATCTACGGCTCGCTCGGCAGCGATGGCGACACCTTCGGCAACACCGTGTTCCACGATAGTTCGACAGCTGCCAACGCGACTTTCACCAACATCGGCGGCACGGTTTCCGGTGGCGATGGCGGCAACACGCAGTTCTACGACAATTCGACAGCAGGCGACGCGCACTTCTACAACAAGGGCGGGACTTTCAGCAAAGCGAACGGCGGCGACGTGGCTTTCGACGGCACCGCCAGCGGTAGCTACGGGCATTTCTACAATTACGCCGCACCGGCGGCCGGGGCCTACGGCGGCGTTACGAGTTTCAACAACAATCCGCCGGAAGTAGCCTCGGGGGGCGCATCAGCGGGAAACGGCGCCTACTTCAACTTTGGTGCGCGCAATAGCGAACAGGGCGGCGGTGGCCATGTTGAGTTCAGTGCCCGACACGGTTCGCCGACTGCGGCCAACGGCATCTTCAACAACTACGGCAGCACGATCTCCGGCAACGCCACCGCCGGACATACGATTTTTTCGATCAACCAGCCGAGCAGCTATTTTCCGACGGCGGGCAGTGCCACCTTCTACAACCACCCCGCCGCCGCACCGGGTGGCGCAGCAGGTTTCACTGCGTTCTCGGTCTATACCAATAGCGACTCGACGGGCAGCGCCGGCGATAGCTGCAACGTTCCCACCGCCGGCGAGGGAACGTTCTACAACCTCGGCGCCTATATTTCGGGTGCCTCGGGTGGTTACACGACGTTTTCCGGCACCTCGACCGCGGGCAACGCGGTGCTGTTTGCGTACGGCGGCACGAACGGCGGCGATGGAGGCAAGATCGCGTTTTACGACAATTCCTCCGGCGGTACGTCCAGCATCTCGCTCGTCGACAATGGCGAACTCGATCTCAGCTACCACGCCGGCGGCGTCACGCTGGCCAACCTCGAACTCCGCGGCGGCATCATCCGAGTGACGCTCGGCAGTACCCCGACCAGCCTGACACTCACCGGCGCGCTGGCACTGCCGTACCCAACAACCTTCTCGTTCCAGAGTAGCGGCGTCAGCGCCGGCACGCCGTACACCGTACTGACCGCGCCTAACCTCGCCGATTTCTCTGCGGACCAGTTCAACGGCAACAGCGTCGACGGCATGACGCCGACCTTCGCAATTGTTGGGACTGCGTTGCAGGTGACGTTTGCGTGAGGCAACGGGAAGATGAATCGCCCCGGCTTCCCTAGACAGTTTTCTGCTTGTTGAAATACCGCTGTTCGAACTCGACCGGAGACATGTTCTCGGTGTGACTATGCCGACGTTTCGGGTTGTAGAACAACTCGATGTAGTCGAAGACATCGCGCCGAGCGTCCTCTCGGGTCGCGTAGATCTTTTGGCGAATCCGTTCTCGTTTGAGCAGTTGGAAAAAGCTTTCTGCGACTGCATTGTCGTGGCAGTTGCCGCGCCGGCTCATGCTCCCCACAAGATTGTGGTGCCTTAGGAAGTCCTGCCAGTCGTAACTGGAGAACTGGCTACCTTGGTCCGAGTGCACGATGACGGAGGTGTCCGGCTTGCGTCGCCAGACGGCCATCAGCAACGCATTGAGTGCCAGATCCCGATGCATACGCGGCCCCATCGACCATCCAATAACTTGGCGCGAGAACAAGTCGAGCACCACCGCAAGGTAAAGCCAACCTTCGAAGGTCCGGATGTAGGTGATGTCGGTGACCCATGCCTTGTTAGGCGCCGTAGGTGAAAACTGGCGGTCGAGCGCATTCGGATGGACGATTGCCGGTCGTCCGCCATAGTGGCCGCGCCGGCGCGAATAGCCTGTTTGCGCACGCAGCCCTTCGACCCGCATCAGCCGAGCCACCGATGCTTGCCGCATTGTTCGCCCATCTCGCGCAGATCATCATGGATCTTGCGATAGCCATACACGGCGCCCGACTCAAGCCACGCGTGCTTGATCAGCCCCAGGAGCCGACGATCCTCGCGGCTCCTAGGACTTTCGTGGCATCGACTCCACGCATAGAACCCGCTTGGATGGACGCCAATGACCTTGCACATCCGTCGCACCACGAACTCGCTTTGATGGGCCTGGATGAACGCGTACTTCACCCGGACTGCTTGGCAAAGTACGCGGCGGCTTTTCTTAGGATGTCGCGCTCTTCGGTGACGCGTTTGAGTTCGCTCTTCAAACGACGGAGCTCCGCACTCTCGGCATCCGCCTTCGCCCGCTCCGGCGCGGGCGCACTATAGCGCTTGATCCATTGGTACAGGCTGTGTGTGGAGACCCCCAGCCGCGCCGCCACCTCCGCAACGGCATGCCCTCGATCGGTGACCTGCTTCACCGCTTCAACCTTGAACTCTTCTGTGTAACGCGCCGTACCCATGACACCTCCTTGTACGCCTCACTGTGAGGCAAGAATGTGTCTAAGGAGTCCGCGGCGATTCACTCTCCCCAAACGAAGCCAGCCCAACTAACGGCGCGTCGTCGCCATCAGTTGGGCTGGTCGTTGCGTGGGTCCTGGCTTACTTGATCAATTCAATCTCGCTTGGCCGCCATGTCTTGTCGAACCAAGGTTGCAGCGGCCCGTAGAGGCGCAGAAGGGTATTCCATCCCTTGCCGGGAATGGTTTGCACCCAGTTGTTCTCCTTGCCAGCGGGGGCCTTCGGTCCAAAGTAGACATCGACCGAGCCGTCCGGATTGATCAACACCGCCTTGTTCTGGCTGGTGACCGCAGGCCATTTTTGGTCGGTCTGGAGCATTGAGCGGGTCTGGTTGTCGTACAGGATGACCGACCAGAACTGCTTGACGGGGATGTTGGGCGGCAGATGGAGCTTATAGTTCTTGCCCCCATCGAACGGGCGACCGTTGGCGTCCACAAAAGCCGCCATGTACTGCGAGCCCTCACCGACGGTCTTCGAATCCATGGCCGGCGTTACGCCAGTGGCGTAGAAGAAGAACGCGGAATAAGCGTCGAGGATTCGCACGCCGTTCTGCTCAAACTTGTAGCCGCCGTAGAAGCCCGAGCGCCACGCGCTGTTGGGGTAGTAGTAACTCTCCTTGATCCGCAAACGGCTATTCATGGCACGCGCCGTGGCATCGCCGACCAATGCAGCCTCGGTCAGGATCTTCTTCATGCGCGCATCGGGCGCAAAAGGTTTGCCCTTCTGGATGCCAATCGATGCATACAAGCCAAGCGTAACCGGATCGATCGATTCGGTCGGCTCTTCCTGCACCACCTGGTTCAGGTACTCCCAGAACGGATAGTCCGCCGGCGCCAAGGTGCTGAAATCCTTCCCGGAGACGTGCACGAACTTGACCGGCGGCGGGTTGGCGGCGTCCTTCAGGAGATAGATCTTGGTGTGTTTCTCGACAACGTCCACCCCCGGCTTCGGATCACCATCAACGAGGAAGGAGCGCCACGGCACCCAGACGCTGAAGGTTGCTGGGCGCACGACGAAGTAGCCATCAGGTACTTCGCCCGTGTAGCCAGGCGGCAGGATCAGATACTTGCCTCCCTTGCCCTTGTCAGGTCCAACGAGGCCGATATCGGTGACAAAGCTGTACCACATGTCATCCATCAGCCCGAGCACGTTAGGCGGTACTTCGAGGACCAACGGCCCGCCGCGCAGGTCCAGCCAGAACCACGTATACGGCGTGTTGTTGTTGGGCGTGAGGAACAGGGACTTTGAGTCCATGCGATCCTCGAAGATCGGCACGGTCGTATTGATCGGCCCGAGTTCAGCGATCCCCTTGCGGTTGGCCAGTTGATTGACCGGCGCGAGCCCCAACAAATACGCCTGCACGGCGCGCTGGAAATCGAGATTGTCGTAGAGCTTTTCAACGGTCGCGTCGTCAGGGAAACCGTCGAAGAACTTCAAGGTACCCAAGCGGGTCTCGACCTTGTCCGGAATGGCGACGCCTGCCGGAATCTCGGTCGTCATCTTCATTTTCGGCGGCTTCTTCGCTTGCGCCGGACTTACGGCCAGCGCGCAGGCGAGCACGCTAGCGAACACGGCCATCATGGGTTTAGCCTTCATTCACTTCTCCTCCTGAAACTCGTGAGTAATAGGTGTCGTCGTTGCTCGCTAACGTGAACGCAGCTGGCAGCGGAACCCGGCAGAGCGAACCAAAAGCGCTGGACATTCTGGTTCTCATCAATGGATTGGTAAAAGCGCACCTTCGAACCTTTGTTGCGTACGAACACCGTGCACGGCCTTGGCTATCGAACATTTACGTGCTTACAGCCCTCCCCCCCAACGGGTCTGCAATGCAAGGCTCAGGAGACTCATGTTGTTTCCGGTTCGGGCATATACGCCATCACTGGCGGAGAGCTTCACCGAAAAGTGGCGACCAATCGGCACCGAAAAGGCGGCGCCGATGCGCCAGTTTTCCTGGCGGTCGTCATCAGCCACGTCGTTGACATAGGTCCGCCCTCCACCGTAATACGTCGCGCTGATGGAGGCCCACACCGCAGTGGCAAAGTTATAAACGCCGTGCACCTGTACCGAATAGAGCGGATCTTGCCGACGCATACTGCCACCGTAGAAGTTGGTATTCTGCGTAAACAGGGTGACCGCGCCCGCCAACTCAAGCGATAGCGGCCCAAACGCCTTGGAGAGCCCAAGCTCCGGCTTGAAACTCCAGCGGTTGGTGCCAAGGTTGACCACGTATTCCGGGTCGTAGCTGCCCGTCGGGGCCGTAATTTGCAGACTCGTCCCGATAATCAAGTCGGGCTCAAACCGTGCAAACTCCGGCAAGGTCAGCGGCGGCGCCCCCTTGAGGTTCAACGCCAGGCGGACAACCGAATCGGTGAAACCATGTTGTTCGCGGTCGGTTCGCTGGCCGGCATATTCAGCATTGCCCGACATCTGTGCATAGGGCAACGCCAGATCAATGCGACCAGTCTGGCCCTGGAACTCGAATGCATGCGCATACGCCACAACGCTCGTCCAAACATCCAACTCCGGATTCCGGACCGGAAGCGCAGCATCAAAGGCGATCCCGCCGCTCGAGTGGCTGGCACCGAAAATCAGAAAGTTCATACCGACCGGCAAGTTCGCATAATTGCGCGGTTCGAGCGACTGCGCATGGCAGCACTGAATGGTCAGCGCCCCGAGCATGATCTGTATTAGCGCTCGGCAAAGTGATCTGAAACGCCTCATGTCGCGGCCTCGCAGGTCGAATATCTCAGACTGACCCACCGGAGGGCGGGCTCGCCTTGGCGTTCATGCCCATCGTGACGGCACTGCCTTCACGCGGTGGTGCTTTCGTGATGATCAAGGGGCCTTTGGTTGCCTCCATCACCGCCGAGGCCGGAAGGTCGTTCTCGATCAAGGTCGCCATGGCACGCAGGTACTTGCGGATATGCTTGAAGAACTTCTTGTAGCCCGCACACAAGTAATGCAGCCCGGGCTCGCCGTCCGGCGTCATCGCGAAGCGGTGCTTCGGGCAGCCGCCCCAACAGGCTTCCTTCACCTCACAAGTACGGCAGTACTGTGGCAACGTCGCTTCCTTGTGGGGGCCAAAGCCGGACGCCACCGAACGATCGACCATCGCCTCAAGCGAATCGCTCATCACATTGCCAAGCCGATATTCCGGATAGACATAGTGGTCGCATGCAAACACGCTGCCATCGTGCTCCATCGCCACCGCTCGCCCGCATTGTTTCGCGAAGATGCAAACGGGTGATGGTTCGCCAAGCCACGCAGTCAGCGCCCATTCAAAATTCATGACGAAGACCGAACCGACGTCGTTGCGCACCCATTCTTCGTAGATCGCAATCAGGAAGTCGCCGTAGGCCCCAGGCTCGACGGTCCACGGTGTCACGCGCGCATTGGGCTCTTGGCGATCAAGGACCGAAGGGCGGGCGAGCCAGAGTTTGATTGCCTTGGTTTCGGCGTCGGGCTCGCGCTCCACGATCGGCGTGAATTGAACGAAGTTGATGCCCGCTGCCTTGAAGAATCGATAGACCTCTAGCGGATGTTGTGCCGTCCCCCTTCCGACACAGGCGAGTGCGTTGAACTCGATCCCGTGATGCTGCAGCAGACGAACACCGGCCATGACGCGCTCGAAAGTGCCAGCACCGTGGCGGTCCTTTCGGTAGCGATCGTGGATGGCCTGCGGCCCATCTAGGCTGATCCCGATAAAGAAGTCGTTCTGCTTGAAGAACCTGCACCATTCGTCGTTCAGGTGCAGCCCGTTGGTTTGCAGCACGTTACGGATCTCACGCTGCGCACGGAAAGGCTGCTGCAACTCAACGACGCGGCGGAAGAAGTCAATGCCCAGCAGCGTCGGTTCACCGCCGTGCCAGACGAACTCCACCACCGGGGTGGATTGCGCGGCGACGTATTCCTCTATGTATTTCGCAAGTACCGCCTCGGGCATCTTGAACTGCTCGCTACCCGGGAAAAGCGCTCGCTTCTCAAGGTAAAAGCAGTAATCGCACGCGATGTCGCACACTGCGCCGATCGGTTTGGCGAGTACGTGGATTCCGGGCTTACCGCCAACAGCGGACGCATTCGTCAAATCTGCCCCCTGAACCTTGAAGGCCGGAGATCCCCCTGCAGGGAATCCCCGGCAGCACTGCGGGTGTTACTTCACTTCAATCGTCAGCTTCGGAATGCGGCCGGTGAAGCGGGACTTATGCTCGGCCCCCACCGACTCCACCACGGCTGTTCCCAGGTCGACTCCAACATCTGCCGTTTCGTCGGCCGAGAACAAGCCCGCCTCGGTCGCGGGGATGCGCCCTTCTGCGACCTTCTCGCCATTGACGAAGAGGGCGCCCTGCCCACCCTTGCCCTGACCGCCGCCGTCGTAGTCGAACTGGAAGCGCAGCGTCGACTTTCCGGCAGCGAGCTTCTTCGGTGCCTTGATCGACGTGTGCTGCATGCCGAGGAAGTTGTAATCGTAGGCAGGCACGCCATCCTTGACGTACAAGGACCAACCGCCGAAGCGCCCGCCTTGCGCGAACACCGTCCCGTTGCCGCCAGATGCGTCAACTTCGACGTCGGCGGTGATCACGCTGGAGCGGTTCTTCACGTTGAGGAAGACGCCTTCCATCATCCCGGTCATGCCCTCGCTGAGCGTGATCGACTTGCGCCCACGCATGATGTCGGGCCGCCCAACCGTCTCACCGTTCAGACGTTCAAAGAGCCGATCATCCATAGGCAGCACGCTGTACTTCGCCGCTTCCTTGAGATACAGCTTCTGCATCTCGGCAAGCTTCTTCGGATTCTTTGCAGCGAGGTCATTTGCGAGGCTGAAGTCCGTGCGAACGTCATACAGTTCCCACGCGGAATTGTCGGACAGCGCACGACGCGGCTTTGCCTCCCACGGAGCGCGGTGAATCGTGCGAGCGAACCATCCGTCGTGGTAGATCGCACGGTTGCCGGCCACCTCGAAATACTGTGTCGTGTGGCGTTCCTTTGCCTTCGGTGCGTCGAACGAATAGACGAAGCTCGTGCCCTCCATGGGAATCTGCTTCACGCCATTTACGCTCTTCGGCACTGGCAGCCCCGTCGCCTCCAACACGGTTGGGACCACATCGATCACATGGCTGAATTGCGTACGCACTTCGTTCCGCGTTGTGATGCGCTTGGGCCAGCTCACAACCATGCCGTTGCGTGTTCCGCCAAAGTCAGACGGCACCTGTTTCATCCACCCGAACGGCGAATCGAATGCAACAGCCCAACCAGCCGACATGTGCGGGTAGGTCTCAGGCCCGCCCCATTGGTCGATCTTCTTGAGCATGTCCGGCACGGTTTCCTGCACACCGTTGAAATAGGTGTACTCGTTGAACATACCGCTCTGGCCGCCTTCGCCACTGGTGCCGTTGTCACCCGCGATGTAGACGACCATTGTGTTGTCGGCCTGCCCCACATCCTCGAAGGCCTTGAGCATGCGGCCGATCTCGTGGTCCGCGTATTCGGCGTAGGCGGCGAAGACTTCGGCCTGGTGCGCGAACAAGCGCTTTTCATCGGCCGATAGCGTGTCCCAATCTTTAAGCGCCGACGGTTTCGGCGCAAGCCGGGTTCCCGGTGGAACGACGCCCATCTGGATCTGCCTCGCCAGCGTTTCTTCCCGGATCTTGTCCCACCCCTGGTCGAACTTACCCTTCCAACGTTCGATCCATTCCTTCGGAACATGGTGCGGCGCGTGTGTCGCCCCTGGCGCGAAGTAAACGAAGGACGGCCGATCCGGCGCGAGGGCTTTCTGATGCTTGATCCATGCCACCGCCTTGTCCGTCATGTCGGACATGAAGTGGTAGGTGGGATCATTGGGCAATTCCACCTGTGCGGTGCCGTCATACAGATACGGCGCCCACTGGTTCGTCTCGCCCCCCAGGAAGCCGTAGAACTTGTCAAAGCCCTGGCGCGTGGGCCAACGATCAAACGGCCCGGCGATACTGGTTTCCCACGCTGCGGTTTCGTGCCACTTACCGAATGCCGCCGTGCTGTAGCCGTTGAGTCGCAAGACTTCTGCGAGCGGCGCCGCGTTGCTTGGCACCTGGCCGGTCGCACCCGGCAACGAAGTCGCCATCTCGGTGATGAACCCCATGTTCACCGAGTGGTGGTTACGGCCAGTCTTAAGTGCGGCGCGGGTGGGTGACGACAGCGCCGTTGTATGGAAGTTGTTGTAGCGCAGACCGCTTTCGGCAAGGCGATCAAGCGCCGGCATGTTGATCGGTCCGCCGAAGGTACTGGGTCCGCCAAACCCGATGTCATCAAGGAGGATGATCACCACGTTTGGCGCCGCCTGCGGCGCCTTCACCTCAAACAGCGCCGGCGATTTGACGTTGCGCGCGTCGACTTCGGAGTACTTTGGGCGCTTCGGTTCGGCGATCGGCAATACCGACCGATCGATTGCCGTCTGCGCAACGACGCCCGTCGCACACAGCGACGCCACCGCGGGCGCCAGAGTTCGGTAAACGTTAGTCCTGCGTGTCATTGCACGGCCCCTCCATTCATTGTTTGAACGGTCCGAGCGGCAGGCCTGACGATCAACAGCCAAGTCTTGCGTTCGGACGCGCTCGCTTGGCGCCCGTTACTGCGTGCTGCCAGTCGCAGGTGTCACCGCGACGCCTACCGCTTCGACGTAGGTACCGCGAACCTGATCGCCCACAGCGATCAGGTTCAGCTGATTCGGATCGCTGATCTTCAATGTCAGGGAGTGATGCACGCCACGCAGGTCGATGGTGCTCTTCTTCTTATCCACTTTCGTCACGTCGGCCAATACGGTGACTTTGGCACCAACCGCACCCGCCGGCTTCTCGCCTTCCTGGGCGCGTTGGGCATCGACCGCGTCAACACGCTCACGGATGCCGGCGCCGCCTTTCTTGAGCTCAAGTGTGAGCGCCTGGATCGCTTCCACACTCACCTTGTCGCCAACCTTGATCTGGGCAAAGTTGCGGACCTCATTGCCTGCAACGATTTCCCGCTCTTCGCCGTTGGTAGGTTTGATCTTCACCACGCGCGTGGCGGGGTCGACCGCCGTAACCTGGCCGGTGACCGTTTGATGACGAAGCAACGCAGCCTTGCCGGGCACCGAAACAAACGCACCAGATGCATCGTCCGCAATCGCGCTGAACGACATACCAAGACAAGCCAGAACGGCGACCAGAGAGCGAATTTTCATCAATTACTCCATCCATAATGAGTCGAGCACGAGGTCACTTCGAAAACACTTACGCGATCGAACGTCGACCTCAGATGTCAGCCAGGTTGAACAACAATTACCAATGGAACACCGCAGCAAACGCGGGGCCATCGAATGCCAAGTTTTGCAGCGCCTTCCCTTCGGCAAACTCGTAGTCGAGGTGGCGCCAGGAGGCCAGTACATCGCCCCAACCGAAGGAGTAGCCGAGCCCCGCCATGGCTTGCCACGTCAAGTCGGCGTCGCCGCCTCCGACATCGACATAAAAGGGGATAAACCACTTGCGGCCCTCGCCGAATACGTATCGGCCTTTGGCACCGAGGATGGCGTCCCAGCTCTTGATCCCCGCCGCACGATGGCCCGCACGATCGATGACAGGAACCGACGCCACGTCGCCGGCAAGCGTCCAGCCCAAGGACTGATCCAGATCCAGCAAACGCGCGCCCATCAGCAGGTCGACATTCAGGTCTGGCCTCGCTTCAGCGTGAAAGTAGGCACCCAAGGTCCACACCATTCCCTTGAGGCTGTAGTCAGCAGTGGCAGTCGCATCGGCGGGCAAGCCTGCCGGCCCGATCGTCATGGCACGCGTCTGCGACTTCGTGCCGCCGATATCCATGTAGAGCAGATCAGTAAAGCCACCCCATTCGCCCTTGCGAACGTCCAAGGACCCCATGAATACGCCGTTCAGGTGATCGAGCAGTTTGTTGATATCCACGCTCGCTTCGCTGCCCCCCGTGCTGGGCGGCACCGAAAAAGCGGAAGTGCCGGATATCGTCGGGAGGTAGGCGTAGATCCCCCCAGTCACCGACCACGCGTCGGTGTTGCCCGCCAGCGCGCTGGTCGAAGCGGCTGCACTGCACAATGCCAAGGCTGTAAAGGCAGAACGCACAAGCATGTCGGCCACTCCCTCGAAGAACATCAAAACCTGTCGCCACCCGCGCCAGTACCGCGCAACAAATCAGACTCGTCGGGCCGGCCATCCGGCGGATTTCATCTTTGCGCCGAGCTTGAGCGCGCCTCGGCGTCGGATGAAATTCATTGCGTAGGGCGAAGAGTCCTACTTGATCGTGTATCCGCGCCCTTCCAGACACGCCGAACGGGCCTTGTTGAAGGCTGACGTCTGGTTCTGCTGTTGCGTGGCTTGCTGCTGTGCCGCCTGTTGCTGGGCAGCGGCTTGCTGCTGGCTGGCTTGGCGCTTGGCGCCACGTTGTGCAGCCCCACCGGCAACCGCTCCAGCCACCGCCGCGTCACCCGTGTCGTGATCGGTAATGGCCGCCACCGTTGCCCCGGCAGCCGCCCCCCTTACCCGTGCGCCGCTCGGCTTCGACGCTGGCGGCGGGGCTGCGGCGGTGGTTGGCGCGGGCGGAGGCTTGGCCGGGTCGAATCCAGTCTGACCAACAGCCCAGGTGTAGCACTCCGCTTCATCCTTCTTCTGCTGCTCAGCCGACTGTCCTTTTGCCGGGTACACATAGGTTTGCGCGGATGCCGTCATCGTCGCCAGCAGCAGCACGGCAGAGAGACTTAGTTGAATTCGCATCGTCCAGTCCTCGATCTCTCGGCACTCATCGACCTGGACCGTTGAACAGTCGTCAGTCGGAGTGCCGTATGGGGGGCAACCTCTGAACACCACAGTGAGGCGCTCGAATCATTTCACTGATATAGAAGACCGGTTGGACATTTTGCGACACTAGTGCGACACAAGTTGATCTGCATTCAATGCTTGGCTGGGCGATTTGCGCCGACAGCATGCATGCTCGGCAGCACCGCCACACGAACGCGAACTCGCCTGGTCGGAACACGCAAGACCGAAGGGGCATCTGCGGCGAAAGGCCGAGCCCTTGGGTTCGGCCAGCGTTCTTTCTTTCGCTCAGGGAATGCAACTCAACACGGTCGCCGGTGGGCGCTACGCGTTACATTGCGACCACAATGCGCGCGGCAAGCACGGAGCACGCGCCCGCAACGCGGTGGTGGGTTCGGCCCAAGCAGTCGTGTCCGGGCATCGGCAAAGGGAGCACGGATGGACGAGTTGGACAATTCCGAAAAGCAACTGTCCCCCCGCGAGGGGCAGTTACGCGTCAGCATCATTGCTTATCTGCCAGGGGCTTTGCGTGGGCTCTGCATCGACCCCGAACCACTGCTCGCCGCGCGATCCCTAACGGAGGCGGACCTGCGTGATCAGGATCGATACTTGGACTACGCCACCGTTGGTTGGCTATTAAACCGAGGCGCGCAAATCTCGGGGCGCCCCGATCTCCCGCTCCTCGTCGCGGCACAAGGGGGAACGCGCGATCTCGGCGCAGTGGGACGTCTGATGCGGGCCGCACCGGATGTTCGATCTGCACTGCGAAGTCTGGTCGACTCGATGCATGTTCACGATACGGGCGCCGTTGTGGCGCTGGCCATCGAAGGCGAGCTCGTATACCTGTCCTACGGCGTTTACGTACCCGATTGCCCCGGCTGTGAACACTTGAACGCCGGGGCGATCCTCATGGCCTACAGGCTACTCAAAGAGATCTGTGGCCCGCGATGGAGGCCTCTTGACATCCGGCTGCCATGCCGTCGTCCGGATCGGCCTCACTTGTTTAGTCAGCACTTCGGCTCTGCAAATATTCGCTATCAATCGGAAATCTCGGCCGTCGTATTTTCAAAAGCTTGGCTGGACTATCCGAACGCCTTGGCAGATCAGGGGCAAGCACGCGCGAACGTACCGGCGCCGAATGAAGCACTGACGTCCGCCCCCATCGACCTGCGGCACTTCGCCCGGCGACAACTCAGAACGATGATCCTGACCCACGACACGCCGTGCCAGGCCTCACTGGCCAACGCCCTCGGCGTCCATGAACGGACCTTGAACCGAATCTTCCAACGCTACGCCACCACGTTTCGGAAGGAGCTGAGTGCTGCGCGTAGGGAAGTGGCGTCCCAACTCCTGCGCGATACTGACCTCACCGCCGGACAGATCGCCGCGTACCTTGGCTATTCCGACTGCAGCGCCTTTGGGCGCGCCTTCACGAAAGCGTGCGGCGTCTCGCCAGATGTATGGCGCCACCGGAAAGTCCGTTCCGCATAACCCTATTGAATATGACCATTCGGCATGTAGAAGTACGCACGACAGTAGGGCGCGGCGCGAGAACAACATATCCGAATAGATGGAACAAGAGCGAACTTGCAAACCGCAAGGCCTGATCGGATTCTGGCGGCGCGACCGTTCCGATTTGCATGTTGCCGTGAATGAGCCACTCGGACGATGGCAACGAAATCGTCGCAAGACTCCACCACGGCGTTCGCTCTCAGAAAATAGCAGGACAACCGCCAGAATGTTTGCTTCGCAGCTGCCATTTCTGGCAGCTGCTTACGGACAGCTTTCGCCAGAGATAAATCGCGCCTGTCGTCAGGCTCAGGTTCCGCATCCAACCTGAACGGACCAATCGGCATTCGACCTCAAAGGACTGCTCTTGGCCGGATGCGCTATGAGCGCATCACGCTCGTTAGCTGACGTTCGCGATCAGTTCCCCTCGGAGCCCAGCGACCGCTAAGGCCGATCAGCTGTCCGGCAGGTTCGAACCACCTCAAACATTCCGCTGGCCGTTTCGCCGCACGGACGCCCAAGCGGACCGCCAACAGTCGGTCAACTCGAATGTGGCGTTAGAGGTCCGTCGCGAGCAGATCGCGACGGACTTTATTTCGCGCCGACAGACTTTATTCACTCAACACACATGTTCCTGATAATTAGAGTCGAAAACTAACGTCACGATTTGACGCGGTTCTCCACGCACTCGAAACAAATCGCCGCCCCCACAAAGTCGAAAACTAAGCCCCATGCGCCCTCCGGCAACGCGATTTCCAGCTGAAGCGCAAGAATCCACCGTCAGTACCGCGCCAGCAGGCTAACGAATGACGATGACGCTGTAGGTCTTGGCCGGAGGGAGCAAGTCGACCGCCGCCCCCTCTCCCGGCTGACCGTGTCCCGCGTCGTAACGGTAAACGAGGTACTTCCGGTCCGTCTCGAGTCCTGCGTTCGGGATGATGACCAAACTGTCGTCTTTGGACGTGTAGAGCCACCGTGGCAGCGCCTTCTCCGCGAAGTAGATCCGTTCCTCTGCATGCGAAATGGGGTCTTTCGCAGGGCGATGCCTTTCAGATACGGCGGACTGTAGTTGAGCGCAAACACCATCGTCTTATCCACGCACTTCGCGAGTACGACGTCACCCACGAATTCGGTGTCTGGCATGTCCTGGAACGCAGGTGTCGTCTTACCGTCGATCTAGAGGAACAGTGACTTACCGTCCTGCCCGTGTGACTGGGCGAGAAAAACGGCCCTCGTCCCATCAGCCAGCCGTGCGTTGCACAAAAACACTCAGGCGCGCCGGCAAGTCGTGCTGCGTGCCCCCTTGGGGGTGCCCGAACAAGATCGACGCCGTGGTCGAAGCCAGGGGATAGCCCCATTGCCGATGGGTCCGGCTCACAAGACTGAAGGAGGATTCATCCGGAAGCCAGGACGGTAGGGGGTTACTCCCGAGATGTAAGGTCTTGCTGCCGTCCATGCCTGTGACCCGCCGTGGTCGCGCTCAATAGACTCAATGCCGAACAGACGAGAAATGTAGGCGCGCCGGCCGCGCTCCCGAAAGAGGCCGTTACGCAGCGGTTGCCCTCGTTCGACTGGCAGAACACTTGGGGCTGCGCTCGTTCAAAACCTGTCATAGCGGACGGGGTCGAAAGGTGCCGCCGACACCTGCATTGAATGGCCGGTTTGCGGTGATCAACTGACCGTAGCGAGCAGGCATATCGTGGAGCACTCAATTGCAGCGCAGTGCCGTGGCGTCATCCAAGTGCTCGCCCGACGTCGAATAAAGAGCCACGTCAAGGTAGGACGTCGACTGTTGTGGGACGCTGCTTCGTGCCATTTGTGCATTACCCAACCAGGAAGGAACCTCTCAAATGCAAGCCATGAAGGCCCTCGGTCTGGCGCTCGGAATTCTGTGCATGAGTACGAGCTCCCATGCAGGAACAGGTGCACTCAACCCGTTTGTTACCTTCAACTCGGAGTTGATGGCCGCTGGTGTGAACGCAGCTTTGTACGCCACCCTAAAGAAGGGCGAGTCTCCACAGACTGTTGCGTGCGCGGTGCCTCTGACACCAAACGTGCTGTATCCACACGTACTCAAAGCCATCACCGCGGGGATTCCGGCGGACGACCTCGCCGAGCTCAACAAGTTCTTTGCCACGCCGACCGGCGAGCTCTTTGCCAAGATGCTCATCACCTACGGGTATCACAAGTATGGGCTGCCCTCGCCCTACGGCGAGCCCGTGCAAAACGATGAGCAGATCGCGGAGACCAAGCAGTTTCAAGCAAAGTACATGGACGCCATGAAGCGGGCCATGAGTGTTTCTAGTGCCGTCTCCACAACTGACGCTGTTGCTGACGTCAAGAAGACTTTTGACTCGTGCAAGGCTTCGACGACTACGGCAGCATCGACGACTGGATCTCACTGACCGCCGCCCGTTGGCAGTCTTCGGCTAGATGGATCAGCGGGGCTGCCCTTCGTCAAATTGCCAGAGGGTGTGACTGCGCTCGAGTGCGCACTCTGTGAGCGACTCCTCGGGCGCATGCTGGCGCCGCCGGGAGCCTATCGAAGCGGCGTGACGCCAAACTCGCGCAGGCAGCGAGCATAGGCGGCATAGGATGAGCCGGCCACGCCAAAACACTGCAGACTCGTGTTGAATCGCCCCGAATTCCTTGGACGCATTCTTGCTGCACCCTGAGGCATGCGAGGAAATCACGGGGGTGGCGCGGTCATGAACGACGGCTTCGGCGGGCAGGCTTAAGACAGTCTTGACTCGTTCGAACGACCGTCCATGGCCGGAAAGAAGGCGACGGGACGAGCAGCGCCGATGACCGCGAGCGGCCATAAGCGGTCCGACACCAGTACGACGTCCAGCTCCCCGTACCTCCTAAACCGGACCGTGACACGTCTAGAACCGCGCAATCAGCGAATCAACCTTCGCGCTGTGAAATACCTCTGAACGTATCGATGCCCTGATCGAGCTTCTCTTTGAGCGACGCACTGAGTGCTTCCGCCGAAATCAGCCCCAATGCGACAGCTCGGGCTACAGCAATAGCGGGGCTCAAACTCGTGTATCGCCCGTAGAGCTCACGAGCAGCTCCATTGTGAAACTCATGGATGCGTTGGACCAGGTCAAACGAACTCATTCCCTGATTTGCCCACAAGCCGAACTGCGCATGAAGCACCGACAAGCAGACTCGGAGTTCGGCATCCCACGCCTCGTCCGCAAGTCAGCGGAGCAGTTTGGTCTCGGATCTCGTGAACTCGTTGGGCATCAAGGCGCCCTCAACATCTGAACTTACCGGGCTGCGCAGCTTTTCGCGCAGGTCCGCTTGGATGAAGGGTTTGGCACCAGCGCGCTCGGCTGAAAGACGGTGCCCTGCGGCCCCAAAGATCCGCGCCTTCCCGACTCAAGCATCGATACTGATCTCTGCATTCAACCTACCGGACATGACAATGCCACACATTAGTGTCTTGAACTGTTCGATGTTCGCTGAAGGCGGATGAGGATCGGACAGCACGGAAGCCAGCCCGAACAACTTCGTGTAAAGCGCGGCCTGCTGTGGCCCGATGTTGCCGCCGAATGCCAGCATTTGGATGATCTGGCTGGATGTCAGTTGCTTCTGATCAGGCGAGGCTCCCCAACGCCGCACGAGAGGCTCCGATAGTTCAAATATCTTCGGCCTCATTCTGTCTACAGGGCGGCCGTCGATCTCAAGATCCGACAGAAACCGGAACAACAGCGACAGATTCGGATCTTTCATGTCGCCCGGTAGCCGTGACAGGAGCCATTCCTCGGACTCCCTCCGGATCGGATAGTTGATCTTGGCGATGCAGCCGAAGGGGCGATCGACGATGTTGGCTCGGCAAGGTGGGCAGTGGCCACGGTATTGACCGATAGGCTGCGCCAGTGCCACGAGTTGTCCGACCGTCATCGGCACCTGCTCAGTGGTTCCATCGGGCCGCGTCTGGCTTGCACGCACTTGGTATTTGCCAAGAATGGTTTCCATAGGCACGGCCGGGTTGGATTTTCGGATTTCTGCAACCGCGAATTCGGCTAGGCTCATGTAGCCGACGAGGGCGACGAGCTTTGCCTCCGGTACGTTCTTCCGTACTTCGCAGGGAAACTGGAGTACGTAGTCAAGTGCCATAGAGTGTCCTTAAGGGGGATTCAGAGTTAGTCGTGTTCATGGTGGTGCCCAACGTTGGACGTGAGGGGCCGCCTTGGCGGCGAAGCCGCGAAGGGAACCTGCAAGCGCGGCTTGCAGGCGGTCCCGCTCGACGGAATTGTTAGAAGCGCGATTCACCTTTGTTGGTACTTCTTGCATCGACTCATGAACTTTCGTACGAAGCTTTCGTACCTTAGGTCGACTTCGCCGTCCTCATTCTCGAAGGTTGTATTGAAGATCTCTGCAGGTAGATCTCTAGAGCAACCTTTAATGCATTTGTAAGACGGATAAGGTCTTTCTTTCTTTGATGGCACCATCTTGTACTCCGTGCCTTTCAATGCGAAGCACGAGTCAGAATCTTGACTACAAGTTAGAGACTGCCCACTTTCGCGACATAACCCGTAACACTTTGGTGTGGATTCGAACACGTTCCATGAGTCACCTGCTCTTTTTCGGATTGGGCTGCTATCTTCATACGCAAATTGATCGGACAAATCTGTCGAAATCTCTCCGCGGATGCAACTATCGATGTCGTAGTATTCGTAGGACGAATTACCCGCAAACAAATGGTGTGAAGCCAAAGCGACAAATATGGCGAATAGGATGCGCATGGGATGCTTCCAACGTTGGACGTAACGGGCGCCGGAGCGCAGCGGAGGAAACCAAACTGCGCAGCAGTTTGGCGTCCCGTTGACGGACTGGTTAGGCCGAGGCCCAGTCACTGACGATGCGGTCATAGATTGGTTCAAGGAGTCCGAGCTTGTCGTTGCACGAGAAGTAGCAAATGGACAGCGCGTTGTATTGACCAGGGTAGCGAGCCACTTGGCGCATAAGGTGCGCAGCCTTGGCAACCGGCAGATGCTTGCCTTGAATATGGCTCTCGATGACTGGCTGCAATGAATGGAGTAACGGATGTTTGAAGCGTTTTAGAAGATGACCAAGGATCTTTCGTGCGCACTCTTCGGAGGGTTTGGCGCCGCGAGGCGGGCGACAGAGCTCATGAATGACCATAAATGCTGAGTTGGCAGACAGGGAGCAGGCTCGGGCCACTACACGCCGCCATTGAACTGGACGGCCATACGGAAAATTGCAGTCAATGCTCCGGATGAACGCTGATTCGCTCATGCTTGGCCTAACGTTGGACGTAACGGGCGCCGGAGCGCAGCGGAGGGAACCAAACTGCGCAGCAGTTTGGCGTCCCGTTGACGGACTTGTTAGGCGCTTTGCACCGCAAGACAAACCGCCCGAACAAGCTCTTCTGGACCCCGGATGGAGAGTCCAACGTAGGTTTCCGACGTGACGACAAGGTCACCGGTCGGAAGAATGACATCGTAGCGCGTGAGTTCCTGCGACCCCCCAACGCCAAAGGAGCCCTCGGACATTCGACCGCCTTCTGTGTGCACCCAGCGGCGAAGGCGCTCCATTAGTGCTGTGTCGAATTCAGGCCCAAGGACGACCTCGACACCGTCGGACGCCTTAAGGTGCGAGTGGTAGTTCTCGATCCCCTGCAAAAGAACATGATCTTCGATGTAAAACAGCTCGGAACATGGTTCCTTCGGCTGCGCGGCAATAACGAGCAACTGTCCAAGCCGTAGGTCCGGTTTCCTTTCCCACGCTTGGCGAAGAGCATCTAGCACCGCAGTGATTCGCTTCCGGTCACGCATGACTGCGCCTAACGTTGGACGTAACGGGCGCCGGAGCGCAGCGGAGGGAACCAAAATGCGCAGCATTTTGGCGTCCCGTTGACGAACTTGTTAGGCATGGCTGCGCTCACCGAATGAAACCGTCCGACGCTCGCCATGCCTCGTAAAACGCTTCCCCGTCTTCAATCACGAAACCGAATTTCTTGAAAGAGGCCTCAGAAAGCCGTACGGCAACCTTGGTGCATTTGATGTGACGAATAGGTTGTTCGCCATCGAACACGACGACCCCGGCCTCTTCAAATGCGTTGGCCATTCTTGTTCCAGTCTCTGAAAGAACGTCGTCGCCGTAGTTCGAGTAGGTGTAGTACCTAAAGCCGCCGCGCTCAAACGTGACGTAGCTCGAGAAACCTGGACCATAGCTGTACGAACCACGAAAAGTGGTGTCGATCGATGCGTTTTGATCGGGGTGGCTGAGTTCAACCTTCTTCGTTGTTCCGAACCGGTACCGAGTACTTGTTCCACCCGACGAGCAAATAGAGACCATTTTTGCTCTCGCTGCACATGAAAAGACGACGCTCTCGTTCGGTGCGCAAAGCGAGGCCGCATGGCAAGGCATTGCGATAGCAAGCAAGAAAAATCGGCGGCGTGGCAGTCTCATTGGCCTAACGTTGGACGTAACGGGCGCCGGAGCGCAGCGGAGGGAACCAAAATGCCCAGCATTTTGGCGTCCCGTTGACGGACTGGTTAGGCCGGCGCATTCGGTAGCACCTTGATGGACTCGACCTCAACGGCCGCGCAATAGAAGCCGCCACCAAACCCCCAAATTGGCTCAATAAAAACCTCTAGTTCGGCTGGCGCGCCAGCTTGAGCGCTCGAAACCCGAATGGAGTCGATAACGTTCTGATTATTGAACTCGGAGAGATCAAGGTTCAGCGCCGCTGGTGCGTGGAAGGCGAATGTGATGACTGCGCTCTTCAGCAACGATTGCCGGTAGTCCGCGGTTCCGTCGCCAAGTGTTTCATACGTTCGGACGTGTACCGCCATGCGCGCGATACATGAACCCGCTTGAACCGGCAAGGCGCGTTCGAGCGCAAAAGAAACGACTTCGGCGTCGTGGAACGAAGGCCATAACCCGAACTCGGCAATGACGCGCGATGCGCCGGAAATGTGGGCGGGCGTACTCACATAAGGCCTAACGTTGAAAGTAACCGGCACCGAAGCGCAGCGGAGGGAACCCAACTGCGCAGCAGTGGGTGTCCGGTTGACTGCACTGTTAGGCAAGAGGTACCTCATGCGTGCATATGTACTGACCAGCAACTGAAACCATTGCTTGGGCTCCGCGCGCGTTTGCGTATTGCGCAAGCACGCTGCGCCCTTTCCTTCCGGCGGGTGAATTCCTTGGCTGAAGGATGCGAAAGAAAGCCGCTGTGGGTTCGAAGTTCGCGGGAAAGGCCTTAATTTGAACAATGTTGCCATTAACGGGAGGTTCCGGGCGGGAGACTTGAGAGCCTTCCGGAACTTCGCACGAAGCAATGATGTGAGGAATGAAATAGTTCCCATGGCCTTCGATTTCTACCGGCAGGAACTCTAGTTCCTCGAACCCAGACAGCCTTTCACGAACACCCTGTGAGACTGCAAATGCGTTCGGATTGAAAAGCACCGCTGTAGGGGCACGACCAGCCCGATGCAGTTTTAGCTTGGGTGTCTTCCAGTCATGAACCAGTGAGACAGGGCAACGAAGCCGTTCGTCGTTCCAAACGCATTTTTCATCATCGAACCACTCGGCGGAAAAGTCGGGGCCGATGGAAACTGGCTTCAATTCGTAGACCGCCATCAATGTTTGCCTAACGTTGGACGTAACGGGCGCCGGAGCGCAGCGGAGGGAACCAAACTGCGAGGCAGTTTGGCGTCCCGTTGACGGACTTGTTAGAGCGCATTTCGGAGCATGCCCTCAAATGCGCTCCATGATGAAGCCACAGGTGAAGCCGCGGCCGGCCCCATGCCGACAAACGGCAGGCACACTATCGCACCGTTGGGGGCAAGGGCGAACATTTCACCTCCGCCACTTGTAGCAAAGCCGAAATAGCCCGGTGCGTATTCCGACACCTCGTACTCCTGGTTGTATTGCTCCAACTCTTCCGGCGGCCAGAACTCGCAAAGAAACGGATTGGCATCGAGCTCACAAACCAGTGGCTTTCCTGAAGCGTAGTACGCGATTAGTTCGGGGCTAGGTGCCATTGGTGTTGCGCTCTAACGTTGGACGTAACGGGCACCGAGGCGCAGTCGAGGGAACCCAAATGCGCAGCAGTTTGGCGTCCCGTTGACGGACTTGTTAGACGCGGCCCACGTCACCAGAACCTCCAGCGTGGCTTTTTCTTTGGTTTGTCCACAATTGTAATGTTGCTGATTGGCGTTCCTGGCGGGAGCGCACTCACTTGGCGAGCAATCTGGCCATTGAGAGAGTAGTGAACTTCAATATCGCACGCTTCAATGTTGTCCAATGAATACTCACCGCCAAGGAGCGGAGGCTTAATAAAGCTGTAGATCTGACGAGGCTTAAGGACGAGCCCTTTCATTCTCAAGTCCCCCACCAGCTGAACGCAGAGGTACTGGCCAACAAACTCTCGATCTGACAGTAAAGACTGAAACTCTTTGGCGGATTGGGCAACCAAACCAGACTTGCCCGCCGCAACGTCTAGCATGTGAATCGTTCCGTCTTCGGTGTCTTGCACGAATGCGTCACCGGCGGCTGCAAGGAGGATTGGTAACTTTCGATTGCCGATCAGCCACACCCAATCTTCGAGAACGGTTTCTCGCCTGAGGTGTTTGAAGTTTACGGTGAGGTCGTCGAGGGTCATTAGCAATAGCGTCTAACGTTGGACGTAACGGGCGCCGGAGCGCAGCGGAGGGAACCAAAATGCGCAGCATTTTGGCGTCCCGTTGACGGAAGGGTTGGGCGTCATGCGCTTCCAAACCTTCCCACGATGTCTTGGCAAGCCTCGGTTGCAAAGGGTTTGGCCCAGGCTTCAATCCGCTCGAACTCAGGCTGGAGTTTCTTCAGTGCCTCTGGTGACCAACGGTTCTGAATATGGTGCGGCGGAAGATGGTCCGACTCTGATGCGATCGCAACGAACGCCATTAGGTCTGAGTCCCCTTCGGGAACACCAACGCTTTGACGGAGGCGAGTGATTTGAATTGCCGCCTCAAAGAACGAGAGTTCTTCGGCAAGCACTGCACGGCACAGGGAGACGAGTTGTCGCCGTGCGTGCTCTTGCGAGTCGTTGAGTGCAGCGCGATCGGGTTTCATGACGCCCAACGTTGAAAGTAACCGGCACCGGAGCGCAGCGAAGGGAACCAAAATGCGCAGCATTTTGGCGTCCCGTTGACGGACTTGTTAGGTGCGGCGCTACTTTGCATTGAGGTTTGCGCGGCCGCTGGAGCGCCGGTAGTAAGACATGGCCCATATAAGCGCTGCGCCAAGCCAGACTGCGGCAACTGGGCGAATGAATGGCCCGAGCGGGCTGCCCATGGCGCGAGCGAGCACAACCGTGACCGCAGTGACGGGAATGCTATGTGCCACGACTTGCCAGAGGGAGAGCGTGCCGAGCGCCTGAGAGACAGCCACTAAGACGGCGGAGATGATTCCCAGGTAAGCAACCTCGGGAAGCCACCGTGGAAGCTCAACCATTGGCCCAGCGAAATAAAGGAAAGCGCAGACGAGGCCAAGGCAGAAAGAGCAAGCAATTCGCGCGGGAAGCGATCGAAGCATTAAGCACCTAACGTCGGACGTAACGGGCGCCGGAGCGCAGCGGAGGGAACCAAACTGCGCAGCAGTTTGGCGTCCCGTTGACGGAAGTGTTAGGCGTCGGTGAGTTCAAGTAAACATCGCCTCGCCACGCCTCCACAACGTGTTCGAATTTGACTACGCCCCGATGTTCAAACGGCGCGGGCTTTCTGTTGAAGCTAACGCAAAACGCGCGGCCGTTGACGGCGGAAAGAACTGCGTGAAGCGGCTCGTTTGCACTGACGGTCGCCGCTGTGATCCTGACGAGCGGTAACGTTTCGCGCTTGTGGGCAAAGAGAGGAAGCGTTTTAGCGTCGCGGGATTCGCAGTAGAAATTGAGGGCACGACCGTCGACCTCGCGCTGCACCAAGTTGTAGGCGTTGAATTGTGCTTCAACCACGACGCGCAAGGAGCCTGGGAGGGCTGCAACTAAGGCGTGTAGAACCGCAATCTCCAGTGGGGAAAGCGTAGAGCCTCTGCCGATGATGCGCGATAGCCGGGACCCAAATTGGCTCTTCATTGCGGATTTCGACGCCTAACGTGGAAGTGAGGGGCAGCCGGAGTGCGAAGCACGAAGGGAACCAACAAGCGCAGCTTGTTGGCTGTCCCGCTCGACTGCAGTGTTAGGCAAGGTTTTCGTCATTGCTGTGAGCTGCCGTGTTGGGCCTACGCTGCAGCTTAAGAACTAGGCTTCGAAAAACTTTGGCGCCGCCAAGAAACCATATCGCGGCAGGCCAGATGCCTATTGCCGCAATATAAGCCAATAAGTCAAATTCAAAGCCGGCCGACGTGCCTGGCAAATAGCAATCGCCCTGTGGTGGGCAGCCGATCTCTATGTACAGGCGTTTGGTGACACGATAGATGGCAACCGGAAAATAGCTCATGCCTAGCCACCAAAAGATTCTAATCAAGGCTACAACGGTATTCATTTTCGGCCTAACGTTGAAAGTAACCGGCACCGGAGCGCCAGCGGAGGGAACCCAAACTGCGAAGCAGTTTGGGTGTCCGGTTGACTGATCTGTTAGGTATCGCAGCCATCGGTTGCTTTCGAGCGTTCATTTTTTCGGGGCTCCCCGAGCAGAAAGACATTTTCTCGGTATTTGAACCAGCGCCATGTTCCCCACCCGCCATACAAAGACGCAAGGGGAAACAACACAAGCTTCCACCAGTGAGGCTCGCTGAGGCTCAGAAAGAACAAAACGCCTGAGCCGACGCACAAGAGTGGCGCAAATGCATAAGGTGGCAACCATTTTCCCCAAGGAAGAAGCCCAAGCATTATTGTTCGTCTCCGAGTGGAATTCAGATACCTAACGTGGAAGTAACCGGCACCGGAGCGCCAGCGAAGGGAACCAAACTGCGCAGCAGTTTGGTGTCCGGTTGACTGCAGGGTTAGGCGGCGGTTTGCGTTGCATCACTGATGGTTAGGGCGGCGGATTGAGATGCACAGACTGATGAGAAGCCAGTGCAAGCCTAAAGTGTCTAGGGCAGAGATAGCCAAGCAATCAAGCGCCAATGATAGGTGCTCTGACCAGAGCGGGATAGCTGAGCCCCAAAGCAGCACGGACCCAAACAACGGAAGACCAGAAACCTGCCTGTAAGACCCCGCCGGATTCAAATAGCGATGCGCGAGTGGCCTTATGAACGACAGGTAGAAGTTGAGTGACGAGATGATTGTGCCTAGCAGTGCTGCGCAAATGACGATCGGATTCATTAGGGCACCACTCCAGCCGCCTAACGTTGAAAGTAACCGGCACCGAGGCGCAGCCGAGGGGACCAAAATGCGCAGCATTTTGGTGTCCGGTTGACTGACCTGTTAGGTGGCGGGGTTAAGGAGTTTCTGGGCGGCATCAACGTAGTTAAAACCCAAATGTTCGTGGTGCTTCGATTGGTAGCAACGAAGTCGGCCGATGAATTCCTCGCTGCTCCACTGCCCCCAGCCATACATTTCCAACGGCAAATTGTGAAACGCATAGGCCAGATCGTGCGCTTGCTCGCCTTCGAGATAGCGAAGCTCTACGAACGCGTTGTGCATTAACTCGCACAAGCCTTTCCTTTGCTGTTCAGAAGGAAGGGGCATAGACACCTAACGTTGAAAGTAACCGGCACCGGAGCGCAGCGACGGGAACCAAACTGCGCTGCAGTTTGGGGTCCGGTTGACTGCCATGTTGGGCGTCTGCCGCCTATTCGATGGTTTCATTGAGCACCTGTTTCACGACTCTCCAGTCTGGATCTGCCCTGGCAGAGACGCTAACTGAGATTGGTGGTTGGGCATCGAAGAACCTTCTAACTGAATCGCGAATCGGATCGGCGCTCGCGATGTAGTAATAGATTGTCCGGCCGCCGTCGCCCGTACGTGTCATTGCATGAATCCCATTTTGTCCGACTATCTTTCCGAGCTCAGCGTAGAGCGTTCTGGCGTAAATCAATTCAGCCTCGATAGGTAGGCCATTGGGCAAGGATCTGTAGCCCCAGCGGACCTCCAAGAGAACTGGAAAGCGGGCTCGCACGGCCGATTCTGGAAGCCTTCGCACGACTCTAACTATCTCGGGGTTGTTAGGCCCAAGCCTTTCTAGTATCTGCCAACCTCCTTCGGCTTTGGATGTCATGCTTGAGCCCAGCAATAGGATGGCTAATAGAATTCGACAAAACAAGCGCTTGCCACTCCACGTCTTACATCGATAGGTGTCGCGAATGATGACGCCCAACGTTGAAAGTAACCGGCACCGGAGCGCAGCGGAGGGAACCAAACTGCCCAGCAGTTTGGTGTCCGGTTGACTGAAGTGTTAGGCGTCGCTCGGGTGCCCATAGCCAACCCACCGGCCCCCACTGGAATTTACTCGCACGACCCTAAAATGAGAGCTGTTACACCATTGGACTATACGCTCAACGGCCACCGCTTCCGTCCCTTCCGGCCCAAGTTTGCATAGTTTCGAGCGCAATTCGATCATGATATCGGCTTGGACTGGATGCAGCTCAGTTGGGAATTGAGTACCAAGCACAAGCAATGGCCCGAGAAAGCGACGTATGCCATTGGAGTACCGACTGGTATCTACGCGAATTGCCACGTCGTAGCCGGACCCCGGTGATGAGATGCGCAACACTTGGATGTCATTCGTATCGCCAAACCGCGCCAACTGTTTGAATTCTTCTGCACCACTTTGCAATGACCATTCAAACAGTCTTCCTGCTGTGAGCAAATGAGGCACGCTTGACGCCTAACGTTGAAAGTAACCGGCACCGGAGCGCCAGCGAAGGGAACCCAAACTGCGCAGCAGTTTGGGTGTCCGGTTGACTGACCTGTTAGGCGCGTTTATCGCCACTGATATGCCGCCCCGTTTGCGATTTGGCGAACTGCCTTCGCGTAAAGCCACGGATATTGTTTTGAAATCGCGATGGCCGTATTGGCGCAAGCTTCTACGAACGTGCCGCTAATCCAAATTTCCGGTTCGCAAGCGGTCGCCCACACAGACTGAAACAGCAAAAGCTCTTCACCGAAGCCCGCGAGCTTAGTTTCAACGGACGCTTCAAATGACCATGGCTCGGACCACCTATCAAAGCGTTCGATTTCAGCGTTGATCATTGAAAAATCGGTCACGACAAGCGCCTAACGTTGGACGTAACGGGCGCCGGAGCGCAGCGGAGGGAACCAAACTGCGCAGCAGTTTGGCGTCCCGTTGACGGACTGGTTAGGCGTGTTCGCATAGGGCCGACCAGCCGAGGCTACTGACATGATGCGACTTGCGTTTGTTCAACTGTGCCAACGTATTTTGATTCATCACCACAGTTTGAGCGGAGCTGAAACGTATATGCCAACCACAAACCACCAAGAAAAACCAGAATTGCTAGTGCGAAACGAAACCCGTATTGACGAGGTAGCCGAATAAGCTGGCCTGCGGCAACCGCACCACCCAAGACGAAGCATGCCGAAGAGAAGTTTCGCCAATGGTCTGTGGCCACCCGACCCGGCAGCCATGCTTCGAGCGCGTTTACCGAGCCGATAGCTAATGCCCATGGCAGCACGAATGCGGAAACGAACAGCAACGCCCACCGCCAGCCACCTTGTGTCGGGGTTGCTGCGGTGTATTCGTTTTGACTCTCGGTACCAGGCATAGGGGTACGCCTAACGTTGGACGTAACGGGCGCCGGAGCGCAGCGGAGGGAACCAAACTGCGCAGCAGTTTGGCGTCCCGTTGACGGACTGGTTAGGCCGCACCGTTGTCCCCTTGAGGCGAGCGTTCAGGGAAAGATATGCCGTACCGGGATAGCACTTCTTTGCTTGGATTGAACGGAAGAAAGAAATACTTGGCAATTGGGATGACGGAGAGTGCGTACTTCCAGCTCGGAAAACGTTGAACAGCTGCCTCAATTTCAGCAAAGCCGGATTCGTCGGGGGTCGCGCCAAACTGGAGAATCCAGACATCAACGACGGGTGTTTGCATCAAATAGAGACGGTTCCGAAAGAGGAAATACGCCTCGAAGTCGTCGGTCAAAGCCCATGACTTCTTCGCAATGACTTGCAATCCGTTGAGCGACTCAAGATGCCACATTAGCGTCGATGCCGGCGCGAGCTCCTGAGCGACCTCAAGGGCTAGTGACGCATCTCTCGTAGGGCTGAGGCGGCGGGTTTCCAGCGGCATTTGCGGCCTAACGTTGGACGTAACGGGCGCCGGAGCGCAGCGGAGGGAACCAAAATGCGCAGCATTTTGGCGTCCCGTTGACGGACTTGTTAGCCAGCGGCGGCATTGCGCAGCTCACCGTTAACGAACAAGACGGCGCCGGTTGGTGTGACGACGTAACGGACGGTAGCTTTTTCGGGAACGCTCCCAAACGAAATGCCGTCGACGGTGACTTTGCCATCACTAACTGTTACGTGGTGATGCGCGACTGAAATTGACCCGTTGCCGGTAACTGACCCCTCAACGCTTTTCGTTTCGCCGGCCGACGAAGATACCGAACTGGATGATGAGTTTGGGCCAGTGCTCTCTGCGCATGCCGAGAGACCGAGCAATGCCAAAATGGCGGACACGACTAACAGCCTCTGCATACTGACCGCTTTCATTTTCTTGTTGCTGGCTAACGTTGGACGTAACGGGCGCCGGAGCGCAGCGGAGGGAACCAAACTGCGCAGCAGTTTGGCGTCCCGTTGACGGACTTGTTGGGCGTCACGGTAGGCAGTTCGATGACGCTCAGACTGCTACCGCCTATCCGGCCAGTCATGGTGGAAATAGGCCGCCAAATTGTCGTTGCCATCGTAGACCTCGAACCGATGCCTTATACCAACAGCCGCCAGTGCGTTCGACACAAGCCTACTGTCCGTGATCATTTTCTCCGTTGTTTCTGCGTCAGCGACAATACATGGTTGGCTGATATCGCCGCCGTATTGTTCGAAGGAAGAGCGTTCGCAGCCTTCAACGCGGACAGAATATCTCCCAATATGCACACGAAGCCCGGCAGAAGTGAGCACGCGCGCCAACTCTTCCTTCGGGGGCCAACTAGATAGCTGCCCGGAGAGGGTTGCGAATTCTTCGTTCATGACGCCCAACGTTGGAAGTAACGGGCACCGAGGCGCAGCCGAGGGGACCCAAATGCGTAGCATTTGGGTGTCCCGTTGACTGACTTGTTAGCCATAGTGCCGATTAGAGAAGGTTAAACGTACAGGTCTTTGACGATGGCCGTGGATGTGGACGGTTGAACCAAAACACGCACAGGCTGGCCGATAGCTAAGGACATGACGCGCTTCGATTTATGGACTGCCGTCCAGCCATTCATAGGCTTTCCGTTCATTTCAAACTGGAACTCGAGGCGCCCTCGGTCGCGAACGATCTGCACCCAAGTGATTTGACCCGCGACCTCAGTGCCGTGGGCAAAGAGATTGAAGATGCGTTTTGCGCGCCAAATCAGAATCACCGCGAGCGTCGCGGAAATCACCGTTGCCAGGGCGACGTAAAACGAAACCTCGCTTGGATCCAGCCGCTTCAGGACGGGAAATGCCGTGAAGATAACCCAAACGACCGGAATGCCGAGCGCACAAGCCAACGCGGGCCAGTCGTTCCAGATGATTGCGCGAACAGAGGGTTTCATATGGCTAACGTTGGACGTAACGGGCGCCGGAGCGCAGCGGAGGGAACCAAACTGCGCAGCAGTTTGGCGTCCCGTTGACGGACTTGTTAGCCCGCATAGCGCTTGAACCATGGAAGCGCTACAGCCCGAGAAAGTTGGGCGACTTCGAATTCAAACCCAAACGACACCGAGTGCCAGAAGGCGCTGTTTTCGCGCTGGACCTCGTAGCCGGTAGTGCCATGAACGGCGATGTTGCCACGCGAAGTAACCGACGATACGACGAGCGTGAGTTCGTTTGGTGAGATGGATTTGAGCGTTGCTTCACCACGAAGGGTGCGCTCAAGCTCCACGAGCTTGGAGCAGAAGGATCTGAGACTTGGGCCGACAACCCAAAGGTCGTTGTGCCCGGCGAACCCATTTGAGTTCACCGCAACCGTCAGATAGGCGTCGGCTCCCATTTGCGGTTCGGAATTTCCGTCTGAGGCAAGTGTCAATTCGAAAGCGTCGTCGCCGTTTGAAAAGCGGACCATATTTGTGTGCGGGCTAACGTTGGACGTAACGGGCGCCGGAGCGCAGCGGAGGGAACCAAACTGCGCAGCAGTTTGGCGTCCCGTTGACGGACTTGTTAGGCCGCCGCTGCCGCAAACTCTCCACGGAAATGCTCAGCATGAGCCGTCGTTCCCGTGCAGAAACTCTGGAACGCCCTTCTTTCCGCAACCCTTTACGCAGATGTACTTCTCGCCCAGTTCGTTCACGTCCGTTGAACAATTGTTCTGACTACGACCGAAGTGCGTTCTCTGGTAAGTGGCGCCGGCTAGTGGTGTGTTGCCACCCTTTCGACAAGTGAAGCCGTTGCTAGTAAGGCTGCATTCATTCTTGAACAGATACGTACGCTGCGCAGAAACGCGTCCAGGATTCACCTTCCAGACCAGTATTTGCGTTTCTGGTTCGCACTCATTGTTTATTGAAATATGGATGCCATCAACTTCGGCGTGCGCAATATCGCCATCGCATGCTGCAAACGCGGGCAACAACCCGGGAATCAGCGTCAGTAGGACTAGAAGGAGTAGCCGCATGTTGGCCTAACGTTGGACGTAACGGGCGCCGAGGCGCAGCCGAGGGAACCCAAATGCGCAGAATTTGGGTGTCCCGTTGACGGACTTGTTAGGCGCCACTCGCAACCCTAATGGAGCGATGCTGCCAATTTCAGAGCGGACTGCATCTCTGTTCTGAGCCAACTTTCGTTGGTGGCCTGATGCGCATAAGTCGCACACATTGATTTTGCTTGCGCGTCGTTAAGTTTGGCGAAAGTGTTCAGCACGGCGGTAGCACCCAAAGGTTGTGCCCCCGTGAGCGCTAGTAGAGCGCCTACACCGGATTGAAGAGAATTCGAGCTCTCTGGGTTCTTTAGTTTCTCATAGGCCGATTGCTCAACATCAACCGCAGCCTGCTGGAGTTCGCCCAAAAGAGCTTGATTAGCAGCCCGCCACTTCGCAATAGACTGGCTGAATTGCTTGCCTTCTGTGGGCGCCCGTGCAGTGCAAACCTGCTCTTGGACGACGAGCATTTCATCCGCGTACAGCATTGCCAAGCCTGACTCCTCGCCCGGAGAGTGAGCCGAGGAGACTGCGGGGAGTAAGGTGCAGAGCAGAGCTAGTTTTCTCATGTTTCGATAGAGATGAAATTAGAAGTGTGCCTAACGTTGGACGTAACGGGCGCCGGAGCGCAGCGGAGGGCACCAAACTGCGCAGCAGTTTGGCGTCCCGTTGACGGACTTGTTAGCCGGCGCTGAACAGAGTTTTGTCATGGTCTGCTAAGTGGCGAAACGCAAGTGTGCTTCCCTCCTCGAAGTTCAGCGTAGCACCGACTTCCGTCGAAGCTCCCCAATACTCGACGGACGCTAGATTGCGGCCAACGACGCCCGGCATCTCCGATAGGTTTACCAAAACAAGTGCACTTGAGTCGGTGTGGTTTACCGGCACTGTCGGTTGGTCAGACGAGCGCCAAAATATCGTGTTGCCATCGAAATAGAGCCGAACCCACTTACCAGAGAACTCGAAATAGGCGACGTTCGCAGGGTCTGCGACCTCACCGTGCTCTTGATGCTGCAATAGGCAGAACGATGTGCATTTACAACCGACGATCGGCGGTTGTTCACCATTGAGCGAGTAGAGCGGAGTGCCGGTGGTCATCGAGACGGCTAACGTTGGACGTAACGGGCGCCGAAGCGCAGCGGAGGGAACCAAAATGCGCTGCATTTTGGCGTCCCGTTGACGGACTTGTTAGAGCAGCATGCCGAAAGGCGCACTCGTGGCGTCATATTAGTGGGGGGGGCAGAAGATCGCCGTCTTGGGCAATGCCTTCAAGATCGAGCGATCCTTCAGGGTAGGCGTCGCACTCGAGGAGCGCCACATTGCTACTGTAAAAAGCTTTGCCAACTGCAACATTGCCGGCTTGGACTCCGCCAGAGATGCCATTCAAGTCTTCTGCACCGTCGGTAGCCGAAAGGGTGTAGAAATATGGCCCGCTTCTAAATCCTATCTCAATTAGGGAGCTATGGTATGGATGAAGCCGACGCCAATAGAACTGCGCCTGAGATCGTGAGCGCGACTTAGGAAATACCAGTTCAGGGGCTTTCCCGGGAGCGCCAAAGCGGTACTGCAAATAGCCGACGTCTCGTTTGAGGTTCGGTGAGGCGCAAACTGAAGCGATTCGGTTGCTTCGTTTGACCTTGCAGTTGAACACTACCGCCTCTTCCGTCGTACAGAGGGACGCCGCATTCGAGGCGCCGCACAGAAGTACAACTAAGGCAAAAGCGAAGGAGCGCCAGAGAATCATTGGGTTGCTCTAACGTTGGACGTAACGGGCGCCGGAGCGCAGCGACGGGGACCAAACTGCGCAGCAGTTTGGCGTCCCGTTGACGGACTTGTTAGAGCACATTTGGCAGTCCTCTTGGCGGGTATCCGACTTCGGTACCGATGGCCTGAAGCAGCCTAATTGCTGCACGCTTTAGGGGGCCGAACGCCGGATAGGTTTTCATGCCGGTGACAATATATTGAAGTTGTTTTGTTCTGTATAGATCGTCAAGAATCTCAATGGTCTCTAGTTCCTCGGAAGAAAGGGCGACCAGAGAAAGCAGGCCTAGCTCCTTTGACTTGCGGAGTGCGTCGTGAAGATTGTGACCATAGTCGAACCGCAGCTTCCTAAGGGTGACACCTCTAGAAAGAAGAAAAGCTTTAAGCGACAGTTCAATGGATTGCCCAACCAGGAATAGAACCGGAATAGGTGGAACAAGTTTAAAGGCTGGCTCCTTTCCAAGGCTTTCATCTGTGGCAATTGCGGCCAACATGAACTCGCAAGCATAGCGACACATGCCAATTGGTGTTGTACGGGTTTCGTCGCCGTGAATTGCGTTTGGTGGATTCATGTGCTCTAACGTTGGACGTAACGGGCGCCGGAGCGCAGCGGAGGGAACCAAAGTGCGCAGCACTTTGGCGTCCCGTTGACGGACTTGTTAGCGTGGCGAGGACGCGTGGGGCTAGTTTGCATGTGATACCGCGACGCTTGCTATGGCGCCACCAGGCGAAACTGTGACGACCACCCGTAGTAGTTCGTCGGAGAAAACGCCCTCCCGGTATACGTAAATGCAGTCGATGCGTTCCGCTGTCCGCAGAGCGCATGACTTAGGTGGGTGGGTCATGTCGAGTGCAAACGCCGCAACTGGCTTGCCAACCAGGAATGAATTTGCGTGTTGATTGATCGCCGCGATTGAGATCGTCTTCGCTTGCTGATCTGTAACCCCCAGAGCGGAGAGTAGTTCTTCTTCGGACGTTTCGCAGTTGCAGGCGCAACCACAAACGACCGACATTATAAGGATTGGTACGAGCGCGGCTGTCCCCGGGATGCTCATGTGTTCACGCTAACGTTGGACGTAACGGGCGCCTGAGCGCAGCGAAGGGAACCAAACTGCGCAGCAGTTTGGCGTCCCGTTGACGGACTGGTTAGAAATAGTCACTCAGCCACCTGCCGCCCAGCGATGTAGACGGCGATACGGCCAGATAGGGCGACAAGGGCGGCCGAAAACGCCATCTGAGCGATAACGGCGTAGACATCGGCCCGGGCTTCCGGCGTGAGGCTGGAGAAGTAGGAGGCACTTCCAGGAACAATCATTGCTCGAAATACGATAGAGGCAACGTAGCTGAGCGACGACCAGAAAAACCAGAGGCCGATTAATGCGCAGCCGATCCGTGCCGCTTCAAAGCCAGGCACACGAACAACATTGTCGAAGTTGGTGCGCGGGATGATCTTGTGCGCGACTGCCATAGGGAACAGCCAGAGACCTAGGGCCAGTGCCAAATAGATGCCACCGTAGACTAGAGCGCTCGGAAGTTGATCGCCTAGGTTGGCGGAAGTAAGTTGGTGCGGGACGATGAAAAAGTAGTTGGCTGAACTCGCCGCACATAGGACGGCAAATAGACGAACTGCAATCGCGACAATTTGCTGAGGCGTCATGGCTATTTCTAACGTTTGACATGAGCGGCGGCTGGAAGCGTGCGAAGCACGCTGGAAGACGTCCGCTCGATGGAATGGTTAGGCATTTTGTTCGACGACGAGAAGGTTGTCTCTTCCCGCGAACTGAAACGCCTCTGGGCCGCGAATGGCGCTTTCACTGCTGAGCACATGAAGGCTCGCACCGCCTTCGAATGAAAGCGATAGAGCGCACTGCTCAGCTTGCTCGACTTGAACTGCGCGTTGACCGATGAGATTGACGAGACCGTCGCAGAAACCGGGAGAACCTTGAGAAATCTGGACTCCGCGAAACACAAGTTTGGCGATGTTGTAGACGGAGAACACCTCATCCTGGAACACCAGTTGCACGTAGTCGTGAACGAAAACGACTTGCGACAGTGGTGCGACTGGGCTGAGCTTTGATGACATGGATCAAATGCCTAACGTTGGACGTAACGGGCGCCGGAGCGCAGCGGAGGGGACCAAAATGCGTAGCATTTTGGCGTCCCGTTGACGGACTTGTTGGGCATCGACGCCGCCTGAATCTCTATTCGAGGCGCCATTCGAAATTAAGAGCCGTTGCTTGCTCGACAAATTTGCCATCCTTCTCGAATGGTTTGAAGCAGGCGTTCGTGATTGCGGCAACCGCCGCTCCATCAAGCAGAGGAAAGCCGCTTGACTTGGCGACGGTTACCCGCCGCGGCCGACCCTCAGAGGTAATCAAGAACTCCAGACCGACAGTTCCTTGCTCCATGCGACGTGCCGACTCGGCGGGATATCGTGGTGCCTCGCAATTGCACGGCGGTACAGCCGTTGTTTTTGGGCATTCCGGTATTGGTTTGGGCGGTGAGTCGGCATGCGCTGGCGAGACAACCAATGTGAACAGTGCAAGGCTAGCAAGCGTAGGAGTAAATCGCATATTCAGTGACAGATTTGAGATGCCCAACGTTAAGTAGACCTCAAAACGAGGTTTTATTGGGATATTGATCAAACAGCAGAGGCGTGGAAGTGGCTGATATCAAAACATTTAATCGCGACGCTGGTTATCAGCATGATGAATATCCTGGGTGGACCGCAATAGCCTGCTCCGTACATCCAGAGTCCGTGATGCTTGCCTCGCTGCCGGCCCTGTTTCGGATGCTACGAGAGCGCGCCGCCGCGCGGTTGATCCAACTTGCCTTCCTGTGAATTCTTACTCGGAAGATGGCTTGGTCACCCGCTTGCGTTCAGGGTTGCTCAGGTGGCAGCGTCGAACGTCTTGAGACGTGCGAACGTCGGCCGGACAGCGCTGGCGGCCGGACGGGAGGCTTCCGGTCGGCTAACGGCGAGGCGGGTAGCCGTTATGTCGAAGCGCGGGAAGGCCGGGGGCCGACCGTTCGGTGGATTTGCAATGTTGCGACAGACGGCTTTGGGTCGAATCCAAACGGCACCAGGCTTATGGAGCTGACATTCGCAAGCCCAGCGCTCGCTGGCGCAGGAACGTCGGCTAAGGCCGAAACTCGGACGATAATGGAACGATAGGCTTATTGGGGCCGACTAACACGTCGCCGGTCAAAGTGGCCTTTGCAGTTTATGAAATGGAATGATGGGCGCTAAAGTGCAAGGGTGTCCCCTCACGACGTACGAAAGTGTTGCTGCAACGCTTCGATACTCTCCGGCGTCAAACCAACCCTTGAGTCGCAAACAATCACCCGTTCTCGCGTCGCGAACAACGTGGGTTCGTCATCCAATGCGATCCATGCGGCGTCCGTTCGTCCGTTGGTGTCAAGCCACATCCGGCATTCGCGCTCACGCACGGCGGCCGGTGCCGGCTCCAGCGCTGCCCGCGGAAAGATCGGCGTTGCTCCAATCACGCGTTCGGCAATCGTGGCAGTTAGTTTTGAACGCAGCACAGCCAAGGGGAATATCTGGCGCCAGCTGGTCGACAGGACGATCTCTACGTCGCATTGTTCGGCCAGAAAGGTATCGAGTAGATGCGCCCTGGTGAACTTCTCCGCCTTGTTGAGCGGGTGTAGCACTCCGTCGAAATCAAGGAACAGGATCATGAGAGCACAACCACTATCGCCAGGTCGATGCTTCATTCTCGCGTATACCTCTTTCGAGTGGGCGCCCCGATGGACTCGCGACCACTAGAGTGGGCTGTCCCCGGTCGGCTAGGCAAACCCGGTCCCGTCGCGAGCAAGACGGGCCACACGTCCCCTACGGTAACGATTGTCCGCTATCGCACAAAGCGGCGGACTGCAGAATTCAGAGCTGACATTCGCCCGCTCTGAGATCGCTGACGCTTTAAGGTGAACTAAGGCCGCTCCGTGTCAGTGGCGGCTCGTAACGAGCGGCCTTTCCAGTCCGAAAACAGCCAAGGAGCTCCTGACATGGCACGCGGCAGCTAGAGGCCTACCGCGGCCATCCGAAAGGCTACGATTTTCGCTGGAGATATGCCGGCACCGACCCCTGTAACTTGGCGGCTGTGGGTCAGGCCTTCCAGGACAATCCATCAACCAGATTGCGTACAAATTCTTGACGGGATGCTTTGCCAAGCTCCATGTCAATAGGCCTAGCTCGTTGACAACCTTGGCCGCAGAACCTCACTTCGTCCCTCGCCGCGAACAGTTGCATCTACGTGCCACGACTCGACGGACTTACTTTTCCTCCGACGGACTTTCTTTTCCGGCATCAACACACCGTCCTCGCGCCAACGCTTACTCGACCGTCACACTCTTGGCCAGGTTTCTCGGCTTGTCGACGTCCGTGCCCCGCGCGCAGGCGGTGTGGTAAGCGAGCAGCTGCAGCGGTACGACGTGCAGGATCGGCGACAGCGCGCCGTAGTGCTCCGGCATGCGGATCACATGTACGCCGGGCTCGCTTTCGATGCGGGTGTCGGCGTCGGCGAACACGTAGAGTTCACCGCCGCGCGCACGCACTTCCTGCATGTTGCTCTTGAGCTTGTCGACCAGGGTGTCATTCGGCGCCACGGTTACCACCGGCATCGACGCATCAACCAGGGCTAGCGGGCCATGCTTGAGTTCGCCCGCCGGGTAGGCTTCGGCGTGGATGTAGGAGATCTCCTTCAACTTCAGAGCCCCTTCGAGCGCGATCGGGTAGTGCAGGCCGCGGCCGAGGAAGAGTGCGTTCTGCTTCTTCGCGAACTCTTCGGACCACGCCATGATCTGCGGCTCCAGTGCGAGCACTGCTTGCAGCGCGACCGGCAGGTGACGCATGGCTTTGAGGTGCGCGGCTTCGGATTCCGGCGACAGGTTGCCGCGCACTTTGGCGAGCGCCAGCGTCAGGAGGAACAAGCCTGCAAGCTGGGTAGTGAAGGCCTTGGTCGACGCCACACCGATCTCGACGCCGGCGCGAGTGATGTAGGCCAGCTTGCACTCGCGCACCATTGCCGAGGTCGATACGTTGCAGATGGTCAGCGTGTGTTCCATGCCCAGGCCGCGGGCGTGCTTGAGCGCCGCGATGGTGTCCGCCGTCTCGCCCGACTGGCTGATCGTCACGACCAGACTCTTCGGATTCGGCACGCTGTCGCGGTAGCGGTATTCGCTGGCGATCTCGACGCTCGTCGGGATCTTGGCAATTGATTCGAGCCAGTACTTCGCCGTCGAGCCCGCGTAGTAGCTGGTGCCGCAGGCGAGGATCAGCACAGAATCGATGCCCTTGAACACTGCTTCGGCGCTCTCGCCAAACAGTGTCGGCGTGATCGCCTCGACGCCTTGCAGCGTGTCACCTACAGCACGCGGCTGCTCGAAAATCTCTTTCTGCATGAAGTGACGATAGGGGCCGAGCTCTGCTGCGCCGGTGTGCGCATGAACCGTGCGCACCGGGCGTTCGACACGCACGAAACCATCGGTGCCTGCGCGTGTCTCGACCCAGTACTTGCCGAGCTGCAGGTCGACGACGTCGCCTTCTTCCAGATAGATGATCTGATCAGTCACGCCTGCAAGCGCCATTGCGTCGGAGGCAACGAAGTTCTCACCCTGGCCAACGCCCAGCACCATCGGCGAGCCCTCGCGGGCACCTACCACGCGGTGCGGTTCGTCGCGGCAGAACACCGCAATACCGTAGGCGCCCTTCAGGCGCAGCGTGGCGCGCTTGACGGCGTCGAACAGGTCGCCGTCGTACAGCGAATCAACCAGGTGAGCGATGACCTCGGTATCGGTCTGGCTATCGAACACATAGCCCTTGGTCTTGAGTTCGGCGCGCAGCTCGTCGTGGTTTTCGATGATGCCGTTATGAACCAGCGCGATGCGGTCACGCGAGAAGTGCGGGTGTGCGTTGTGCACCGCCGGGGCGCCGTGCGTCGCCCAACGCGTATGGGCAATACCGGTGAAGCCTTCAACGTTCTCGGCGTGAACTTGCGCATCGAGCTCGGCGACACGCGAGGTGCTGCGGGCGCGGCGCAGGGCACCGTTCTGATGTACCGCCACGCCACAGGAGTCGTAGCCGCGATATTCAAGCCGTTTGAGGCCCTCGACCAGAATGGGAACGATATTGCGCTGGGACACTGCACCGACGATGCCGCACATGGAGCACTCCACGTTTGAAGGAAGAAGATGGCGGCACTATAGGCACTCCCGCTTGCAACAGGCTTGCTAAGTTTTCACACTTGCGCAACATTATTGCACCGCACTACGTGCGAGAAATAATATTTCATTTAATACGGCCTCATGATCGAAAAGCACACCCCCGCCGCACTGGATGCGACCGATCTGCGCATCCTCGATCAACTTCAACGTGATTCAAGCCTGACGAACCACGCCCTTGCCGCACATGTGCACGTATCACCGGCAACCTGTCTGCGCCGGGTGCGAAAGCTGATTGATGCTGGCGTAATCGAACGCCAGGTCGCGATCCTGTCGACCGAGCATCTTGGCGCGGGCCTTACCGCGATCGTCGAAGTCACACTGGATTCGCAGTCCGCCGAGCACATGCTTGCATTTGAGACCCGAACCGAGGCTGCGGCCGAGGTGCAGCAGTGCTATCGGGTCTCCAGTGGCCCGGATTTCGTGCTGATTCTGCAGGTAGCCGACATGGCGGCCTACCAAGCGCTGGCGCACCGCCTATTCGCGGGTGACGCCAACGTACGCAACGTGCGCACCTTCTTCTCGGTAAAACGCAGCAAGTTCTCGCCGGCAATTCGCCTGCCATCAGCCCTTGGGTGATGTCGTCGCGGCGCGCGCACCCGCGTCCCGATCCGGCGCACGAACGTAGCCAAGATCGTATTCATCGGCGCTGCAGCGAACGAAGCCATGCTTTAGATAAAACGCATTCGCGGGGCTGCCGCGCAGCGCCGTCACCCGCAAGGGCAGGCCCGCCCAGTTGCTCTCATCGATCAGTGTCCGCATCACCGCGCTCCCTACGCCACGGCCCTGCGCGAAAGGCATCAGGTACAGGTGCTGCAGCACCAAGGCATGGTCAGTCCGGCGCAGCATGAAGAAGCCAACACGCTGTCCATCGCACAGGATGTGCTGGGTCATCGCCGGATCCCAACTCGCAGCAAGGCGCTGACGAGCGCGCAATGGATCAAAGCGGCCGATCTGCTCAAGGCTGCTTCGCATGGCAACAAGACGGATCTGGAGCAGCACCTCAAAATCGGCCTCGCTGGCCTGCTCGAACGTCGGCGCGCCGCCCGCGTGCAGCGGCGGCCATGCTGCGCGCATGTCCATCAGAGCGTCGGCCCGCTCACACCGCGCCGGAACGACCCAAGCCGACGCATCAAGACTTGCCCGCTTTCTGGCCAGCACCGGCGTAGCGGGCACGGCGCGCTGCCGCATCGCCAACAAAGCGGGCGAGGATGCGGGTTGTCGTGCCGTCGTCGCGCATCATCCGTACCGCCGTGGCAAGCCGTTCGGCATCGTCGCCATCCATCGGCGGCGTATGAAACGCCCAACCGCCAACTTGCGGTGCCGCGCCATCAAAGGGCAACACCGCGACGCGGTGTTCGGCGCTCAGCGCAGCAAGCTTGCCGCGATACACCAGCGGGAACTGGAACGCCGCATCGACGCGGCCAGCCACCAACTTGCGGTAGAGATCATCGATCGAGCTCGATTCATCGACACGACTCGGCCCGAGTTGGGCAAGCAAGGCCTCGATCTCCGGCCCGTAATTCATGCCGCGCACACGCCCGAACACCAGGCGCGAATCGGAGAGAACCGATTTCACCGTCGGCGGCGACGCAACGTGCGCCGTATTCACCAGCAGATCGTGCGCAAACCGCTCGGTGGGAATGAACGCATAGCCCGGCGCTGACGGCCGTTGCGTCGAATAAGCCAGGATCGCCACCTCGCCGTGCTGGCGCATGGCGCTGATCCGCGCAGCGGGCACTTCCTCAATCTTCAGGTCGCAGCCGGAACGTCGCGCGAGCTCCGCGACAAGATCTGGTACGTAGCCCTCGACGCTGTTATCGGATGCGCGACGTGCCACATCGCCGATGAGGGCAACCGGCACCGTGTAGCTCGCCTTGCAGCCCGCAGCATGGGCCAGCCCCGTCGGAAAGCAGACGAGCCCGCCCAGCAACAGCCCTGCCAGGCGCAAGCACATGGAGCTCACTTGGTGATTTTGACCGGCCGCTTCCAGCCGGGAACGGTCAGTTGTTTCGCGCGCGAAAGGGTCAAGTCACCCGCCGGCGCATCCTTGGTCAGCGTCGTACCCGCGCCAAGCGTAGCGCCCTTGCCAACGCGCACCGGCGCCACGAGTTGAGTGTCGGACCCGATGAACACCTCATCTTCGATGACCGTGCGGAACTTGTTCGCGCCGTCGTAGTTGCAGGTGATCGTGCCGGCACCAATGTTCACCTTGCTGCCGACATCCGCATCGCCGACATAGGCCAGGTGATTAGCCTTCGAGTGTGCCGCGATGGTGCTGTTCTTCACTTCGGTGAAGTTGCCGATGTGCACATCCTCAGCCAGCTTCGTACCCGGCCGCAGGCGCGCAAAGGGGCCAATAAGGCTCTTGGCGCCGACCTCAGCACCATCGAGGTGACTGAACGGATGGATCACCGCGCCGGCTGCAACCGTCACGTCCTTCAGGACACAGTTGGCGCCAATTTTCACGCCATCGCCAAGCACCACGCGCCCTTCGAAAACGCAGTTCACGTCGATCTCAACATCGCGGCCGGTCTCCAGCGTGCCGCGGATGTCGATACGCGCCGGATCGATCAGCGTGACTCCGGCCACCAACAAAGCCTGCGCCTGATTGCGCTGATGCAGGCGCTCGAGCTCAGCAAGCTGCGCCTTGTCGTTGACGCCAAGCGTTTCCCACACCGCCAGCGGTTGCGAGGTCTTCACTTCGATGCCGTCCGCCACGGCCATCGCGATGATGTCCGGCAGGTAGTACTCGCCCTGCGCATTGTCGTTGCGGATCTTGCCGAGCCAGCCGCGCAGGTGCTGCGCCTGGCAGCAGATGATGCCTGTATTCACTTCGCGAATCGTGCGTTCCGCTTCACTGGCATCCTTGTGCTCGACGATGCGCACCACGCGATGCGCGCCATCGCGCACGATGCGGCCGTAGCCGCTTGGGTCCGCCATATCGACGGTCAGCAGCGCAAAACCCTCCGCCCCCGCAGCAACAACCAGCTCGGCCAGGGTCTCGCGGCGTGTCAGCGGCACATCGCCGTAAAGAATCAGCACCGGGCCCGATTCAGGCAAATGCGGCAGCGCCTGTGCAACAGCATGGCCAGTACCGAGTTGCTCGGCCTGCAATGCCCATGCGAGATCCGGCGCGTCCAGCGCGGCCCGTACCTGTTCGCCGCCGTGGCCGTAAACCACGCACAACTTCTGCGCCCCCAGCGAGCGCGCCGTTGCAAGCACGTGCCCCAACAGCGGACGACCCGCGAGCGGCTGCAGCACCTTCGGCAAAGCGGAGCGCATGCGTTTGCCTTGGCCGGCAGCGAGAACGACGACGTGCATGGGAAGCCTTTCGGAATGCGAGATCCGGCGGATTTTAGCATCGCCAACCACCGCGCCCTCGGCGGTCTGCGTCACGACGGTGCGGCCGGCGTTTCACTTGGATCAAATCCGGCGCTCCGCACCTCGCCGCATGAGCGAAGCCGGCATAAGATGACGTTCCGCAGTGCAGCAAACCAAGAGGCCGTGATGTCTGCTGTTGCCACTGAACACATCGAAAACCGCACCTTCGACGAGATCCAGCTAGGCCAGTCCGCTCGGCTGACTCGAACACTGCGTCTGCAGGACATCCAGCTCTTTGCGGTGGCGTCGGGCGACCTCAACCCGACGCACCTCGACAGCGACTATGCGCGTGATGTCGGCTTTGCGGGTGTCGTCGCGCACAGCATGTGGGGTGGCACCCTGGTGTCTTCGCTGCTGGGCAGCAGCCTGCCTGGCCCCGGCACCGTCTATCGCAGCCAGAATCTGCGCTTTCTCGCACCGCTGAGCCTGGGGGACACGCTGACCGTCACCGTGACCTGCCGCGACAAACACGCTGCAACGCACTGTGTGACGATGAGCTGCGAGGGCATCAATCAGGATGGCGAACGCATCTTCGAAGGCGAAGCCGAGGTCATCGCGCCGACGGTAAAGGTACGCAAACCGGTGCCAGAACTGCCCGAGGTCACGGTGAACGACAGCCAGCGCCGCTACGGCAACCTGATCGCGCTGACACAAGGGCTCAGCCCGATCCGCATTGGCGTGGCATGGCCCTGCTCTGAAGATTCGCTGGTCGGCCCGCTGCAGGCGCGCGACGAAGGCCTGGTGATACCGGTGCTCGTCGGTCCGCGCGCACGCATGGAACGGCTCGCGGCGCAATACGGTGCAAGCCTTGATGGCGTTGAAATCGTCGACGCGGAGTTCGAGGCCGACGCTGCAAAACTGGCTGCGGCGCTTGCGCGCGACGGCCGCGTCGACGCGCTGATGAAGGGCAGTCTGCATACCGACACCTTCATGGGCGCGGTGGTGTCGCGCGATGCGGGACTGCGCACCGGAAGGCGTGTCAGCCACGTTTTCGTCGCCGATGTGCCGACCTACCCGCGCCCGCTGCTGATCACGGACGCCGCAATCAACATCGAGCCGACCCTGGAAGAGAAGGTCGACATCCTGCAGAACGCGATCGAGCTGGCGCAGGCGATGGGCATCACGACACCGCGGGTGGCGATTCTCTCTGCGGTGGAGATGGTCACAACCAAGATTCGCTCCACCTTCGAGGCCGCCGCGCTGTGCAAGATGGGCGACCGCGGGCAGATCCGCGGCGCGCTGCTCGATGGGCCGCTCGCCTTCGACAACGCCATCTCGATGCTCGCCGCAAAGGCCAAAGGCATCGAATCGGAAGTGGCAGGGCGGGCCGACATCCTGCTGGTTCCGGACATGGAAGCCGGCAACATGCTGGCCAAGCAACTGCACTACCTTGCCGGCGCGCTGCTCGCGGGTGTGGTGCTCGGCGCACGGGTACCGATCGTACTCACCAGCCGGGCCGATACGGCTCAGAGCCGTTCGATCTCCTGCGCGATTGCGCAATTGCTGGCTCACAAGAAACCGGTATCACTGTGAGGCTGCATTGGCAGCCCACGCGGTAACCGGTTAACACCCGCTTAGGTGAACCCAGGCGAAGAATCTCCTCACGGTCGCGCAGTCGGCCGAAACTCAACAGAGGAGACAGCCATGGGTAAGAAGATCCTGATGATGGTGGGCGATTTCGGTGAAGACTACGAAATCATGGTGCCGTTCCAGGCGCTACTCGCGGTCGGCCACACTGTGCACGCCGCCTGCCCTGACAAGAAAGCCGGCGACGCGATCGCCACCGCGATCCACGATTTCGAAGGCCAGCAGACCTACTCGGAAAAGCGCGGCCACAACTTCACCCTCAACGCCAGCTTCGCCGAAATCCGCGCCGAGAATTACGACGCGCTGGTAATCCCCGGCGGCCGCGCACCCGAGTACCTGCGCCTCAATCCGGCGGTGATCGCCGCAGTGCGGCACTTCTTCGATGCAGGCAAGCCGGTCGCCGCAATCTGCCATGGCGCGCAATTGCTGGCAGCCGCCCGCGTGCTGGAGGGCCGCACCTGCTCCGCCTATCCGGCCTGCCGCGCAGAAGTGGAACTGGCGCATGGCAAGTACGCCGAGATTGCGATCGATGCCGCAGTGACGGACGGCAATCTCGTCACCGCACCCGCGTGGCCGGCCCACCCCGCGTGGATCGCGCAGTTCCTCGCTGTGCTTGGTACGCGGATCGAGGCCTGAGCAGTAGCCCCGGCAGGGGCTACGATCTCACCCGTGGCAGGCCGCCCGGCCTGCCACGCTGCGTCCGGGGGGATCGCTCTCATGTGTCAGGTGTTCATCGGCGCCGATGCGGCGCTCTATCAGGCCCGAGCACGCTCGCTGCGCTTGCGCGGCGTATCCACGTCGATCCGGCTCGAAAACCTGTTCTGGCGCGTGCTCGAAGACATCGGCGCACGCGACGGCCTGAGCCTGTCGCAGCTGATTGCCAAGCTCTACGACGAACTCGCCGAGACCGACGGCGACCTTGGCAATTTCACATCCTTCCTGCGCGTCAGCTGCCTGCGCTACCTCTCGCTGCAGTTGCTCGGCGCGATCCCGCAGGGCAACGACATCCCGATCGCGAGCCTCGATGCGACCCGCGTGCTGGCCGCCGAACGCGCCCTGCGCAGCGCCGCAACGCAGAGTCGGATGTAGCTGCACCGCGTGCCACGCTGCACGCTACGCCGCCAAAGTCGCCCGGCGGCGACACGGGATTGTTGCAGTGCAACCGTATAATCGCCGCACCCTCTTTCTCCCGCGCTCCCCATGGACCTGCTGATTCTGTTGAAGGCGCTGATTCTCGGCGTCGTCGAAGGCCTTACCGAATTCCTGCCGATCTCGTCGACCGGCCACCTGATCCTCGCCGGGCAATTGCTCGATTTCAATGACGAGCGCGGCAAGCTGTTCGAAATCGTGATCCAGTCCGGCGCAATCTTCGCCGTGGTGCTCGAATACCGCCAGCGCCTGGTCGGCGCGTTCATGCATGCCCGCAGCGACGCGCAAGCCCTGCGTTTCCTGGTGAACGTGGCGATCGCGTTCGTGCCGCTTGCAGTACTCGGGCTGGTATTCGGCAAGCAGATCAAGGCTCACCTTTTCAATGCGCCAGTCGTGGCCTCCACCTTCATCCTTGGTGGCCTGGTAATCCTGTGGGCCGAATCGCGGCAAAAATTCACCCGCGTCGAGACGGTCGACCAGATGACTTATCTGGATGCGCTCAAGCTCGGTATCGCCCAGGCCTTTGCGCTGATCCCCGGCACCTCGCGTTCGGGCTCAACGATCATCGGCGGCATGCTGTTCGGGCTGTCGCGCAGAGCGGCGACGGAGTTCTCGTTCTTCCTCGCCATCCCGACCCTGTTCCTCGCCTCGCTCTACCAGCTCTACAAGGAACGCGCACTGCTCGCCGCGGATGATATCGGCATGTGGGCAGTCGGTTTCCTCGCTGCCTTTGCCTCCGCCTACCTGTGCGTGCGCTGGCTGCTGCGTTACATCATGACGCACGACTTCCGCCTCTTCGCCTGGTACCGCATCGCCTTCGGCCTGCTGATCCTGCTCACCTGGCAGATGGGCTGGGTTGCCTGGGTCGATCATTAATCCCGTTATCGGCCGACGATGATGTCGGCGGCATTTACATTTCTGCCATGCGGGGCCGCGGTCGCAAGACGGCGGCCCTTGTAATATCTGGGCTGCCAAGCAGCAGGTCCGGCCCTTGCTTTAGAGCTAGCCGTCCCCTCATTGGCTCCGGCAACCATCATGAAACTCGGAAAACTCATCGTCGCAATCCTTGCAAGCGCCGCGGCAACCGCGTCGTTCGCATTCCCGATCGCCCCGTTGGGCACCGAAGGCATCAAGGTCACGGTCACCTCGACGGACACGATTGTTGCTACCTACCAGGGCAACTCGGCCGGATACAGCAATGATCTTTACCTTGCGCTCAATGGACTCGGCGCGCCAGGCGACGACGGCGACCTGAGCAACGACCTGTTCCTGTTCAACAACCACGCGTCGGCGGTGGGTAGCACCGTGGCGCTCGGCAGCTTTGCAGTCGGCACCGAACTGATCTTCCGGCTTCATGTGAACAACACCGGCGATGACTTCTACACCGGCCCCAGCACGCGTAACGCCGACGGCAAGGCGCACGCTCGAGTGCAGTCGGAATGGATGCCGCACGAAGCCCTGGTGAGCTTTGAGGATCTGTTCAACACGCCGGAATACCCTGCCGGTTACAACGATCTGAGCTTCTCTTTCACAAACACGCGCGGCGCCGAAGTACCCGAACCTGGCACGCTGGCGCTGATTGGCCTTGGGCTTGCAGCCGCGGCGCTGCGTCGCCGCGCCTAAGCCGTACGTATTTTCGCCGAGAGGCAGCACGGCCCGGATGCGATAAGCTCCGGGCCGTGATCATTTATCTCCACGGTTTCCGTTCCTCGCCCGCCTCTTCGAAGGCGCAGGATCTGCATGCGCGCCTGACTGAACTCGGGCGCGGCGATGCGTTCTGGTGCGAAGCCTTGTCACACGAACCGGCGCGGGCGATCGCGCAGGCCGAGGCCGCCATTGCAGCGTCCCCGGTGCGGCCCACATTGGTCGGCAGCTCGCTGGGGGGCTTCTATGCGACCTGGCTCGCCGAGAAGCACGACCTGCGAGCGGTGCTGATCAACCCGGCCGTGTTCCCGGAAGGTTTCGACGCCACACCCTTCGTCGGTACGCATTCGAACCTCTACACCGGCGAAGTGTTCGAGTTCACCTGGGCGCATGTCGCCCAGATCGATGCCTTGCGCCTGCCCCGCATCGCTCACCCGGAACGATTCTGGCTGCTGGCGGAGGAAGCCGATGAAGTGCTCGACACTCGCGTATCGGTAGCGCGCTTCGCTGGGGCCAGACAGACCGTGCTGCCGGGCGGCGACCACAGCTTCACGCGCTGGCACGACTACATCGACGCGATCATCGATTTCGCGTCCGCACCGTGAGCGGCAAGGCCGCGCGCACCGGGCTCGCCTGCGCGCTCGGTGCTTTCAGCGTCTGGGGCCTGTCGCCGCTTTATTTCCACGCCGTCGGTTCGATTCCCGCGGGCGAGATCGTCGCGCACCGCGTGGTGTGGTCCGTGCTGCTGCTGGCCGCATGGATCGGCTGGCGACAGGGTTACGGCACGCTGCGCAGCGTGTTCGGCCAGCCGCGCCTGATCGCACTGCTCGCCCTCACCGCAAGCCTGACGAGCCTGAACTGGCTGGTCTTCGTATGGTCGGTCGGGGCCGGCCGGCTGGTCGAGTCCAGTCTTGGCTACTTCATCAACCCGCTGGTCAATGTGCTGTTCGGCCGGCTCTTCCTCGGCGAGCGGCTGCGCCCGCTGCAGCGCATCGCCGTAGCCATCGCCACAGCCGGCGTTGCGCTTAAAGTCTGGCAGACCGGCCAGCTGCCGTGGATCGCACTGTTCCTCGCCGGCACCTTCGGCACATACGGGCTGCTGCGCAAGCGAGCACCGATTGATGCGCAGAACGGCCTTTTCATCGAAACCCTGCTCGTCGCGCCAATCGCGATCGGCTACCTCGGCTGGCTGGCAGCCCAGGGCGATCTGCATTTGGGCGCGACGTCTGCCGTCACCGCGCTGCTTCCGTTCGCCGGCGTCATGACCACAATTCCGCTCGCGCTCTTTGCCGAAGCGGCACGCCGCTTGCCGCTATCGACGGTAGGCCTGGTGCAATACCTGTCGCCCACGCTGAACTTCCTGATCGCAGTCTGGGTCTTCGGCGAAGCCTTCCGGGGCGGCGATCTCGCGGCATTCGGGCTGATCTGGGCCGCGCTGGCGCTGTACTCGGCCGACGCGCTGCGCGCCGGCAAGCCCGCCACACACTGAAGCCGCCGGGGGCATCGAGCGCTCCGCTATACTTTGCGGTTTGCTTGATCTTGGGCTGCCATGCACGTGCTGTTCGAAGAGGATGGGGCCTTCAAGCCCGCCACGATCCTCACCCAAACCGATACCTCGCTTCAGGTGGAAACACCGCATGGCAAGCGGGTGAAGCTCAAGACCGCCAACGTGCTGATGCGTTTCGACCGGCCGGCGGCGGGCGACCTGATGGCCGCCGCGGAACGCGAAGCCGAAGGGCTGGAAACCGAATTCCTGTACGAAGTGTGTGGCGACGACGAATTCGCCTTCACCGATCTGGCGCAGGATTACTTCGGCCATGTGCCGAATGCGGTGGAGTCGGTCGCGCTGCTGCTCAAACTCCAGGCCTCACCGATCCACTTCCACCGCAAGGGCAAGGGCCGCTTCCGCAAGGCGCCGCCTGAGATTCTTCAAGCCGCGCTGGCCGGGCTTGAGAAGAAGCGCCTGCAGCAGGAAACCGTGGAACGCTACGCTAGCGAACTCGAAGCGGGTCGTTTGCCGCCGGAAGTCGCCGCGATCGTCACGCAACTGCTGGTCAAACCGGATCGCAACCGGCTCGAGACCAAGGGCGTGGAACTCGCCTGCGAACGCAGCGGCCGCACCCTGCCGCAACTGCTGCTCGCCTGCGCCGCCTTCCCGAACGCCCACGCCTACCACCGCGCACGCTTCCTGTCGGAGCACTTCCCCGACGGCATCGAGTTTCCGCCGCACGAAGTGCCTGCGCCGGTGCACGCGCTGTCGCGCGCCGACGTGCGCGCCTTCTCGATCGACGACGCCACCACCACCGAAATCGACGATGCGTTCTCGATCACGCCGCGCGCCGCTGGTGGCTGGCATATCGGCATCCATATCGCCGCACCGGGCATCGGCATCCCGCAGGGTGCGCCGCTCGACGCCGTGGCGCGCAAGCGTCTCTCCACGGTGTACATGCCGGGCGACAAGATCACGATGCTGCCGGACGACGCGGTGTCGGCCTACACCCTCTCCGAGGGACGTGATTGCCCGGCCGTGTCGCTGTATGTGGACGTCAATGCCGACTACTCGATCGCGGGCCATTCGAGCCGGGTCGAGATCGTGCCGGTCATCGCCAACCTGCGTCATCACGACATCGAACCCTGGTTCAACGAGACCACACTCGCCGCCGAACTGCCGAACGCACCGTGGCGCGATGAACTGAAACTGCTGTGGGAGTTCGCCACCGTGCTTGAAGCCGGCCGCGGCAAGCCTTCGGCGAACCAGAACGCCTTCGACTTCAATTTCTACGTCGACTGGGATGTGGAAACGGCTGACGGCCCCGGCCTCGTCGATATCCAGCGCCGCAAGCGCGGCTCCCCGCTCGACAAGCTGGTTGCCGAGCTGATGATCCTTGCCAACAGCACCTGGGGCCGCGTGCTGGCCGATGCCGGCATCCCTGCGATCTACCGTGCACAGACCGGCGGCCGCGTGCGCATGACCACCGCCGCCGCGCCACACGATGGCCTGGGCGTCGATTGCTATGCGTGGTCGAGCTCACCGCTGCGTCGCTACGTCGATCTAGTCAACCAGCGCCAGCTGATCGCACTGCTATCGAACGAGCCCGCCCCCTTCGGCAAAGGCTCGGCCGAACTCGCCGCCGCGATGAACGACTTTGAACTCGCGTACGCGGCCTATGCGGACTACCAGCGCCAGATGGAACGCTACTGGTGCCTGCGCTGGCTGCGTCAGAAAGGCCCGGATTACCAGCCGGAAGGGCATGTCTGGCGTGAGAACCTCGTGCGCTTCAACGACATCCCGCTGGTCGTCAAGGTGCCGTCGCTGCCCAACCTCGATGCCGGCACGCATATCCGCCTCGCGATCGAACGTTACGACGACCTCGCGCCCGACCTCGTGGCCCGCTATGTGGAGACGCTCGCGCCTGATGCCGATGTCCTGACGACGGACGAGGAAGACGGCCTGTAATCTGCGCGTTACACTCGCGTCCCGATGCCCAACGCCCAGACTCCACGCAAACCCACGACGGCCGCCCCCGCTGCCCGCACAAGCGGTGCACGGGCGCCATCGGGCGCCGCCGCCGAGGCCGCTAAGCCCGCCCCGGCTGCCGCAGCGAAGGCCACTCCGGCCAAGCCGGCTACCGCCAAGCGCCGCCGCCTGCGCCTGCCGCCAGCGACGCGCCGCATCGGCAGCGAGAACATCTTCTGGGGCGCGGTGGCCGTGTCGATCGTGCTGCATGCGGTGCTGCTTGCCCTGCAGTTCTCGATGCCGGACAACAAGGCCAATCGCCAACGCGACAAGGGCCTCGACATCGTGCTGGTCAACGCCAAGCACGCCCGCGCACCGAAAGACGCCCAGGCGCTGGCGCAAGCCAACCTGGATGGGGGCGGCAACAGCAAGACCAAGGCGCTGCCGACCACGCCGCTGCCGCCACAGGACCAGACACGCGACGGCGAGTCGCTGATGGATGCGCAGCGACGCATCGAGCAGCTCGAAGCACAGCAGCGCGAGCTGCTCAAACAGAGCAAGAGCCTCAAGCAGTCGCAGATCGATCTCGCGAAACCGCAGCAGAATCCCGAGCCCCCGAAAGTGGCTGGCTTCGAGCTGGTGGAGCACGCACGCGCGATCGCCCGCCAGGAAGCGGTGATCGACAAGAACCTGCAGGAATACGCGCAGCGGCCGCGCAAGGCCTTTGTCGGCGCACGCACCACCGAATACCGCTTCGCGCAGTACGTCGAAGACTGGCGCCAGAAGATCGAGCGTGTCGGCACGCTGAACTTCCCGCGCGACCGCAACGGCAAGATCTACGGCAGCCTGCTGATCGCCGTCGAGATCAAGTCCGACGGCTCGATCGCCAGCGCCGAGGTGCGCCGCTCGTCCGGCAATCAGGTGCTGGATGACGCCGCGATGCGAATCCTGCAGCTTGCCTCGCCGTTTGCCCCGTTCCCGGCGAACATCCGCAAGGATGTCGACGTGCTGGTGATCGCACGTACCTGGAACTTCTCGAAGGAAGGCGACGCGCTGGATGCACGGCGCTGAGCGCAAGCCACCACAGGAGCCAGCGATGGACCGCTACGCCGTCTTCGGCAACCCGATTGCCCACAGCAAGTCGCCCGTCATTCATGCCCGCTTCGCCGAGCAGACCGGGCAGGCCTTGCGCTACGAGGCGCGCCTCGCGCCACTGGGCGGCTTTGCCGAGGCGGTTGCCGCCTTCCGTGCGGAAGGTGGCCGCGGCGCCAACGTGACCGTGCCCTTCAAGCTCGATGCGTTCGCACTGGCCGACCGTCGTTCGGCGCGTGCCGAAGCCGCCGGGGCCGCCAACACCCTGCTGTTCGACGAGCGCGGCATTCTTGCCGACAACACCGACGGCGTCGGCCTGGTGCGCGACCTCGCGCAGCTCGGCTGCGTACTCGACGGCGCACGCGTACTGCTGTTGGGCGCAGGCGGTGCGGCGCGCGGCGCGTTGTTGCCCTTGCTGGCCGAAGCGCCGTCTTCGCTGACCATCGCCAATCGCACGCCGGAAAAGGCGCTCGCGCTGGCGCAGCAGTTCCAGCCCGAAGGCCGCGCCTGTGCGCTTGCGGGTTGTGGTTTCGACGGCCTTGCCGGCGGCACGTTCGATGTAGTGATCAACGCCACATCGTCGTCGCTATCCGACGATGTGCCCCCTCTGCCGCAAGGCATCTACGCACCTGGTGCGCTGGCGTACGACATGATGTACGGCCGCGATGAGACGAGCTTCATCGCCGCGGCCCGCGCGCTCGGTGCGGCCCGCGTGTCGGACGGGCTCGGAATGCTCGTCGAACAAGCGGCTGAAAGTTTCTTCCTGTGGCGCGGCGTGCGCCCCGACACCCTGCCTGTACGCGCAGCGCTGCGCGAGGCGATTGCCCAATCCTGATGATGCTGAAGTGGTTCAAGCGTGCACTGCTCGCGCTGCTGCTGTTGTTTCTTGCGTACCAACTGTGGGTGTTCGGACTCGTGCTGTGGTGGAAATGGAACCCGCCGCAGCAGACGAGCTTCATGTCGCTGCGCCTCGCCGAACTGCGCGAGAAGACGCCTGATGCGCAACTCAAGTATCAATGGGTGCCGTACGAGCGCATTTCCCCCAACCTCAAGCGCGCCGTGATCGCGGCAGAGGACGACGGCTTCGTCGACCACGAGGGCTTCGATTGGGATGCGATCGAGAAAGCGCTGGAGAAGAACGAAAAGCTGGCCAAGCGCGGCAAGCCGATCCGTGGCGGCTCGACGATCAGCCAGCAACTGGCGAAGAACCTGTTCCTGACCCCTACGCGCAGCTATGTACGCAAGGCCGAGGAAGCGCTGATCACCGTGATGATCGAACACCTTTGGGACAAGCGCCGCATCCTGGAGGTGTATCTGAACGTCGTCGAATGGGGCAACGGCGTCTTCGGTGCCGAGGCGGCTGCACGGCGCTACTTCAATATTCCGGCTGCGCAACTGGGCGCCGGGCAGGCGGCGCGCCTCGCCGTGATGCTGCCGAACCCGCGCAAGTACGAAAAGAGCTTCGGCCCACGCCTGGCAGCCCACGCCGCAAGCGTCGAGCGGCGGATGCGCTTCTCCGAAGTGCCCTGAGCCAATGCGCCCCAGCGGGCGCCCCCTCAGCCCTACAACACCTTGTTGTAGGCGTAGTAGACCTCATCGCGCTGCCAGCCTTGTGATGCGTAAAGCGATTGCGCAATGAGGTTGGTCTTTGCCGTCGTGAGTTCCATGCGTGCGAAGCGCTGGGCGCGGGCGAACGCCTCGGCGGCCTGCAGCAGCGCTGCCCCGGCACCCGCCTTGCGCGCTGCAGGCAGCACGAACAGATCGTTGAGAATCACGATCGGCGCGGCGACCAGGGAACAGAAGCTCGGGTAGAGCTGGCAGAAGCCCAGCATCTCGCCGGCAGCGGACTCCGCGACGAAGACGAAGGACTGATGCCGCACCAGCCGTTCCCGGATGAATGCCGCAGCAAGCGGCAGGTCGGCCGCCTGCTGGTAGAACTGACGATAGGCATCGAACAGCACGGCCAGCGCGTCAACATCATTGGCCGTCGCAAGCCGCGTGGAAATCTGGGTCATGGGGTTAATCTACCGGAGGTGCGTGGCAGGCGGCGGAGCGTATCCCGCCGGGCTCGATGCGTCAGGCGCGCAAGCGTAACGCAGCGTGCCGCCAAGGGAAGCGGAAAAGACCTCGCGCGATCGAAGCGCCTACGCGTCAGCACCCGCGCGCATCACGAGGCCTGCCAGCGCGGCAACAAACCATGGGATCGCGAGGCTGCCGAGCAGGACCAGCGTCTGATGCAGATCGGCGCGCTGCGGGTCGGTCGCGCCCAGCACGATCAGTGCGGACAACAGCGCGGAAGGGTAAAGCGCCGCACGCAGGCGACCATGGCGTGCTTCAAGCGCCACCGCGAGCCGGTACAGTAGCCCGAGCGTCAGCAATGCGTAGAGCAAGAGCACCGGCAGCCCAAGCGCCGCGAAACCGTGCAGGGTTTCGATCGCGCCGCAATCGTTCATCGCGCACGCCGATTCGGCAAGCATCAGCGTGCCGCTTGCAGCAATCAGCAGGACCAGCAGGTAGAGCGTCACGGGCATTCGGGGGCACGCCTCGGAAGCTGCAGAAAAGCCAAGTCTAAAAGTGCGCCCTCAACAGGTGGCCGATAAGTTGCGCGGCTTTTGCTGCAACTCAAGGGCCAACCGCGGCGCCGGGCCGCGATCGAGGCACCACGCCGACCACAAGGCCGGCGGATTCATCCGGCAATCGGCAAGGCCCGTGTGGATTTGATCTCCTTGAGCGAGAAGCTCGAATAGATCTCCTTCACGCCGGGCAGCGCGCGCAACACGTCGCGCGCGAACACGCCGAAACCTTCCAGATCGCGAGCCACCACTTCAAGCAGAAAATCGTAGCGGCCCGATACATTGTGACAGGCGATGACTTCCGGGATCTCGGCGATGCGCGCCTCGAAATCGCGGCTCAAGGGCTGGGCATGGCTCTCAAGCATGATGCTGACGAACGCGGTGACGCCGTAGCCGAGCTTCTTCGCATCCAGCACTGCACGATAGGCCTGAATGTAACCGTCGTCTTCCAGACGCCTCACTCGTCGCCAACAGGGGGATTGGCTGAGGTACACGCGCTCGCCAAGTTCGGCAGTAGTGAGGCGGGCGTTGTCCTGCAGCGCGACCAGAATCCGCCGGTCCGTAGCGTCCAGATTTTCGACGATTGTTTTATCCACTCCAACCACCATTTGCGCATTAGTCATGCGCACTCTATCGCCGTATCGGCATGGTTTGCAAAACTTCAGCCGGTCGAACTCGATAGGATTGCCGCATCGAAATGGCGATCTGGGGCGGGGTGCAGCATGACTCAAGACAACCGGGCGCGCGGCTTTGCCACGCGCGCAATCCACCACGGCTACGATCCGATGAGCCATCAGGGCGCACTGGTGCCGCCGGTGTATCACAGCAGCACATTCGCTTTCCCGAGCGTCGAACACGGTGCCGCCTGCTTTGCTGGCGAAGCGCAGGGCTACATCTACACCCGCATCTCAAACCCGACCCTGGCGCTGCTCGAAGCACGCATTGCGGCGCTGGAAGGCGGCGAGGCGGGCGCGGCCTTCGCATCCGGCATGGGGGCGATCACCTCCACGCTGTGGACCCTGCTCTCACCGGGTGAAGAAATCCTGGTCGACACCACGCTATACGGCTGCACCTTCTCGTTCCTGCATCATGGGCTGGCGAAGTTTGGCGTGAGCGTTCGCCACTGCGACATGACCAGCACCGTCGCGGTGCAGCGCGCGCTGACGGCGCAGACCAAGGTGGTCTATTTCGAAACGCCTGCCAACCCGAACATGCGCCTGGTGGACATCCGCCAGGTTGCGATGCTCGCACGGGCAAACGGCGCGATCACGGTGGTCGACAACACCTACTGCACGCCCTACCTGCAACGGCCGCTGGAACTGGGCGCAGACATCGTGGTGCATTCGGCCACCAAGTATCTGAGCGGCCATGGCGACGTGACCGCCGGGCTGGTGGTGTGCGATGCCGCCACTGCAGAGCGGATCCGGCTCGTCGGGCTGAAGGACATGACCGGCGCCGTGCTGTCGCCGCTCGACGCCAACCTGGTGCTGCGCGGCATCAAGACCCTGGCGCTGCGCATGGAGCGCCACTGCGATAACGCCAAGGCGATCGTGCGCCTGCTTGCGCACCACCCGCTGGTCGAGCGGGTGCATTACCCGGACCTGCCGGACAACCCGCAACGCATGCTGGCGCTACGCCAGATGAAGCGCGCCGGCGGCATGATCGCGTTCGAACTCAAGGGCGGCATCGAAACCGGGCGCCGCTTCATGAACGCGCTGCAACTTGTGACGCGCGCCGTGAGCCTCGGCGATCCGGAGACGCTGGCACAGCACCCGGCCAGCATGACGCATTCGACTTACACGCCGGAGGAGCGCGCGGCGCACGGCATCCCGGAAGGTCTGGTGCGTGTGTCGGCCGGCCTTGAGGATGCGGAAGACCTGCTCGCCGATATCGAACAGGCCCTTGCCGTCGCCGCGGTCGGCGTGCCAGGCGAGAGCGCGGCCGCGTAAGCGCTGGCGCCTCCACGCAAATGAAAACGGGCGCCCGAGGGCGCCCGTTTTGCTTTGGCCCGGCGGCATGCCGCCGGACCGGTACGACAGATCAGTTGTGATAGGCCGATTCGCCGTGCGAGGCAATGTCCAGGCCCTCGCGCTCTTCGTCTTCCGCGACACGCAGGCCGATGAAGAGGTCGACCAGCTTGTACGCAACCAAGGACACAACACCCGACCAAATCACCGTGGTGCCAACGGCCCACAGCTGGCTCGTGACCTGCGCCGAGATGCTGTAGTCGCCGACCTTGTTGGCCACATAGTCGATGACGCCTGCGCCACCGAGGGCCGGATCCGCGAACACGCCGGTCAGGATGGCACCCAGGATGCCGCCGACGCCATGCACGCCGAACACATCGAGCGCGTCATCCGCACCAAGCAGCTTCTTCAGGCCATTGACGCCCCACAGGCAGATCAGGCCGGCAGCGAGGCCGATGATCAGTGCGCCCATGATGCCGACGAAGCCACAAGCCGGGGTGATTGCAACGAGGCCAGCAACAGCACCCGACGCAGCACCCAGCATCGAGGGCTTGCCCTTGATCAGCCATTCAGCGAACAGCCAAGCCAGCGCAGCCATCGCGGTAGCGACCATGGTGTTGGCGAAGGCCAGCGCGGCAGCACCGTTGGCTTCCAGGTTGGAACCGGCGTTGAAACCGAACCAGCCCACCCACAGCAGCGAAGCACCGATCATCGTCATCGTCAGGCTGTGCGGCGCCATTGCTTCACGGCCGTAACCGATACGCTTGCCAACCATGAAGGCACCGACCAGGCCGGCCATCGCAGCGTTGATGTGCACCACCGTGCCACCAGCGAAGTCGAGCGCGCCCTTCTGGAACAGGAAGCCAGCGGTCGCGGCGGCCTTGTCGGCAGCAGCAGCGTCGGTGTAGGCATCCGGGCCCGCCCAGTACCAGACCATGTGAGCGATCGGCAGGTACGAGAAGGTGAACCACAGCACGATGAACAGCAGCACCGCGGAGAACTTCATGCGCTCAGCAAAGGCGCCGACGATCAGGGCCGGCGTGATTGCAGCGAAGGTCGCCTGGAACATCACGTAGATCAGTTCGGGGATATAGACACCCTTCGAGAAGGTGGCTGCGCCCGAATCCGGGGTGATGCCCTTCAGGAACAGTTTGTCGAAGCCGCCGATGAACGCGTTGCCCTCAGTAAAGGCGAGCGAGTAGCCGAACACCGTCCACAGCACGACGCAGAGCGCGAAGATCACGAACACCTGCATCAGGATCGACAGCATGTTCTTCGAGCGCACGAGGCCGCCGTAGAACAGCGCGAGGCCCGGAATCGTCATCAGCGTCACGAGCAGCGTGGCAACGATCATCCAGGAGGTATCACCCTTGTTCGGGGCGGGGGTTGCGGCCGGCGCGGCAGCAGCCGGTGCAGCTTCCGCAGCGGCGGGCGCAGCAGCAGGCGCTTCGGCGGTGGCGGCCGGCGCAGCGTCGGCCGGCTTGGCGTCAGCAGCGGGGGCTTCCGCAGCCGGCTTGGCCGCTTCGGTGGTGGCAACCGCGCCGGTCGCCTCATTGCTCTGATCCGAGGACCAGGCCGGGGCTGCGATACCGACGGACAGCGCCGTCAGCAGGATCGCGAGCATCTTCTTCATGTCGAAATCTCCTTGTCTGCCTTAGAGCGCTTCAGCGCCGGTCTCGCCGGTGCGGATGCGGATAGCCTGTTCGAGATCGAAGACGAAGATCTTTCCGTCACCGATCTTGCCGGTGCTGGCGGCCTTCTCGACCGCTTCGATGACCTGGTCGAGCAGGTCGTCGGCGATTGCGATTTCGATCTTCACCTTGGGCAGAAAGTCGACGACGTACTCTGCGCCGCGATACAGCTCGGTGTGACCCTTCTGACGGCCGAAGCCCTTGACCTCGGTGACGGTGATGCCCTGCACGCCGATCGCGCTGAGGGCCTCGCGCACCTCGTCAAGCTTGAACGGCTTGATGATGGCGGTGACGAATTTCATGTTGGCTCCTTGGGTGGAACGCGGCATCCCGGGGGAGGGATGCCGTGTGCTAAACCGGAATTAGAGAGTCTTGCCTACGGTGAAGAGGACGCGGCCAGCGCCCATGTCCTTGTCAAACGCGTTGTGATAGAACTCGCCCGCGTCGCCCTTGGCGTTGGTGCCGCTGTAGAAGAGGCCGAAGGTCAGGCCCAGCGCATCGGCGGTACCGCCCAGCTTGTAGTCGGTGTAGGACGCGTCATCGAAGCCCTTGACGCTCTGGTAACCGACGTGGGCAACCAGGTTCACACCCTCGGCAACCGGGAAGGTGCCCGTTGCATCAAGGTAGTAGCTGCCGCTGGTCTTGTCACCGTTCGGGGCCTTGGCGCCAAACAGGTTGGTGAAGGAGTACGAGCCCTTCAGCGTGATCCACTTGTAGCTGCCGGCCACGTAGCCTTCCAGCGTGTTCGGGCTGGTGAAGCCATCCGGGTAGGTGCCCGGGTAGTAGTACTGCAGCAGGCCGACGTCGTAACCGAAGTCACCGGCCGTGCCCTTGTAGCCACCGTAGAAGTCCATCTCGATCGGGGCGCTGATACCGCCTGCATCGGACAGCCAGCTAATGTTCGACGCCCAGGTGCCGAGGTAGATGCCGCTCTCGTGCGCAAAGTCGATGCCGCCCTGAATGGCAGGCTTGTGGTTGGTCTGCGTGATCCCGCGATAGATGTATTCCGAGGCCAGCGTGAAGTTTCCGGTCAGCGTGTAGGGCGCCTTGGCTTCTTCGGCCATGGCCGAACCGGAAGCGGCAAAGCCAGCGATCAGGGCGGTAGCGATCAGGGTCTTGCGCATTTCAATCTCCGTCATGGGATGAGAATCGTGGTGACGGGCCTAATGCAGAATCCGTGCCACAGACTCGAAAACCCCGTCCGCGCACCGTTTGATCGCGCCTTGCGATATCCCCGCCCGCATCGCCGCACCGTTTTGCCCCGCATCCGGAAGCAATTCGCACCACGACGGTGCGATTCCGGGTTTCCCCGCATGCCGCACTGTCCCGGTGCATGAAATGGCGCGTGCTAAACTGGCTGCAAGCCCTTGAAACCCTTACGGAGAGCCGCCATGGAGCCGCCCAAGTTCGTCGATGAGATCCAGAAGAAAGTAGCGGAACTGCTCGAGAGCAGCCCCGCGCGGGACATCGAACGCAACGCGAAGGCAGCGTTTGCATCGGTGCTGGGCAAGATGGATCTGGTGACGCGCGAGGAATTCGACGTTCAGCGCGAGGTGCTTGCGCGCGCACGTGAACAATTGGTGCGACTGGAAGCCCGCGTCATCGAACTGGAAGCCGAACTCGCCCGCAGCAAGGCCGGCAACGAAAATAAGTGAATCAGTTTCATCTGATTCGCCAGAAACTTTCGCTGGAATGACGGAGTCTGTGGCTCTAGCATGCAGTAAATACTGAACCGCATCGAACGATTGCGGACTGCATGCAGAGAGCCCACAGACATGACAACAGCCCCAACGCAATACACCCGCACCGCGATCGCACTGCACTGGCTGATCGCGCTGCTGATCTTCATCGCCTTCCCGGTCGGCCTTTACATGGTCGACCTTCCCCTCTCCCCGCAGAAACTCAAGATCATCAGCTGGCACAAGTGGGCCGGCATCACGGTGCTCGCGCTGGTGCTGGTGCGCATCCTGTGGCGCGCCACACATCGCCCGCCCGCCTTGCCGGATTCCATGAGCGGCATCGAAAAGCTCGCCGCGCATGGCGCACATCACCTGCTCTACCTGCTGATGATCGCGGTACCGATGGCCGGCTGGCTGATGAGCTCGGCCAAGGGCTTTCCGGTGGTCTGGTTCGGCGTACTGCCGCTGCCCGATCTGATCGGCAAGAGTGAATCGCTCGCCGAGTTCTTCGAGGAAGCACACGAAATCCTCGCCTGGTTGATGGCACTGATCGTCGTTGCGCACGCAGCGGCAGCAGTGAAGCACCACTTCGCGGCACGCGACGGCGTCCTTGCCCGCATGCTGCCCTTCCTGAAGTAAGCGGAGTCCCAACATGAAGATTCTCGTCACGGCCCTCGCGGCCGCCGCCCTCGCTTTGCCCGCTGCGGCCGTCGAATACGGCACGCTGGATCCGGCCAAGAGCAGCCTCGCCTTCACGTCCAAGCAGATGGGCGTGCCGGTCGACGGCAAGTTCAACAAGTTCAAGGTTGCGCTGAGTTTCGACCCGGCGGCCGTACAGAAGGCCAGCGCTGGGTTTGAGCTGGAGCTCGCCAGCATCGACGCCGGCAGCAAGGAAGCCAACGACGAGGTGGTGGGCAAGGATTGGTTCAACGCGAAGCAATTCCCGACCGCGGTGTTCAAGTCCACCAGCGTCAAGGCACTCGGCGGCAATCGCTTCGAAGTGACCGGCCCTTTGACGATCAAGGGCCGCACGCAGAACGTGACGGCGCCGTTTACCTACAAGGCTGACGGCGCCAACGGCGTGTTCGAAGGGGCCTTCACGATCAAGCGTCTGCAGTTCGGCATCGGCGAAGGCCCATGGGGGGACACCTCCACGGTCGCCGACGATGTGCAGATCAAGTTCCGCCTCGTCGCCGCTGCGCGCAAGTAATCCGGATCACCGATCGCCGGCACCCACCGGGGCCGGCGACACCACTCACCCCGCAACAGGAGTCACCCAAATGAAGAAACTGATCATCGCTGTCACGCTCGCCGCCCTGTCGGGCGCCGCCGCAGCCGCCGCAGAAACCTACAACTTCGACCCGACCCACACCTGGCCGAGCTTCGAGATCAACCACTTCGGCCTGTCGACACAGCGCGGCCGTTTCGACAAGACCACCGGTAAGGCGGTAATCGACTTCGCCGCCAAGAAGGGCAGCGTCGAGGCCGTGATCGAGACCGGCTCGATCAACATGGGCTTCGAGAAGTGGAACGACCACCTGAAGTCGGAAGACTTCTTCAACGCCGCCAAATTCCCGACCATGACCTTCAAGTCGGACAACCTCACGTTCGACGGCGACAAGCTGGTCGGCGCCGACGGCACGCTGACGATGCTGGGCGTGACCAAGCCGGTCAAGCTCGCGGTCAGCAACTTCAAGTGCGTGCCGCACCCGATGCTGAAGGTGCAAGCCTGTGCCGGCGACATCAGCACCACGATCAAGCGCTCGGACTGGGGCCTGAACAAGTACGTGCCCTACGTCAGCGACGAAGTCACGATCAAGATCCCGGTCGAGTCGCTCAAGCAGCAGTAAGCCGCACTCAGCCGCAAGAGTAGGGGCGCCCATGGGCGCCCTTTTTTCTGCCGGCGCCGAGAGTCGATCGACCCGCCCCGCCCGCTCTGCCATCATGCATGGCCCGACCGAGAGACGACGCATGCGACGCACGCACCTCACCCTCCTGATCGCCGGCCTGCTTGCGCTGGCGCCCGCCCATGCCGCCAAGACGCTGGTCTACTGCGCCGAGGGCAGCCCCGAATCACTGACCCGGCTGTTCGCCAACGGGCAGAACACCGCGGACGCCGGCGCACAGATCGCCGACACACTGCTCGATTTCAAGCCCGGCACCGCCGAACTGCAGCCAGCACTGGCCGAGTCGTGGACGATCTCGCCCGACGGCCTGAGCTACACCTTCAAGCTGCGCCGCGGCGTGAAGTTCCACCGCAGCGCGAGCTTCACACCGAGCCGCGACTTCACTGCCGACGATGTGCTGTTCACCTGGAACCGCCAGGCAGACAAAAGCCACCCGTACCACACGCTCGCCGGCAACCTCGCCTTCGTTCAGTTCAACAACCTGCGCATGGACGAAAACGTGGCGCGACTCGAGAAGCTGGACGACTACACGATCCGCTTCGTACTGAAGAAGCCCGAGGCGCCGTTCCTCACGCGCATGAGCTTCGACATGCTCGGCATCCAGTCTGCCGAATACGCCGCGAAGCTCAGCGCCGCCGGTATGCCGGACAAACTGGACCGCGAGCCGATCGGCACTGGCCCGTTCCAGTTTGCTGGCTACCAGAAGGACACCGCGATCCGCTACAAGGCCTTCGATCAGCATTGGCGCGGGCGGCCGAAGATCGACGCACTGGTATTCAGCATCGTTCCGGATGCCGCTGTGCAGTTTGCAAAGCTGAAGACCGGCGAGTGCCATGTGTCCACCTCGGTGAAGCCGGCCGACGTTGCACAGATCGAGAAGACGCCCGGCCTGAACCTGGTCCAGCAGCCCGGCCTGAACACCGGCTACATCGCGCTCAACACGCAGAAGAAGCCCTTCACCGACGCCCGCGTGCGGCAAGCGCTGGATCTGGCAATCGACCGCGCCGCGATCCTCGGCGCGGTGTATCAGGGGCGCGCCACGCTCGCGAAGAGCCTGCTGCCGCCCGCCTACTGGGCCGCCGACGCCAAACTGCCGGCCCTCGCCTACGCCCCCGACAAGGCGAAAACGCTGCTCGCCAGTGCCGGTTACCCGCAAGGCTTCGACATGGAGCTGTGGTACCTGCCGGTCGTGCGCCCGCACAACCCGGACGGCAAGCGCATGGCCGAAATGATCCAGGCGGATCTCGCCAAGATCGGCGTGCGCGTGAAACTCGCCACCTTCGAGTGGGGTGAATACCTCAAGCGCAGCCGCGCGGGCGAACACCAGGCCGTGATGTTCGGCTGGCTCTCGGGCAATGGTGAGCCCGACAATTACTTCGAGCCGCTGCTCTCCTGCGACGCAGCCAAGAGCGGTGGCAACCTCGCACGCTGGTGCGACCCGGCATTCGAGGACCTACTGCAGCGCGCCCGCCGCACCAGCGAGCGCGCCGAGCGAACGAAGCTCTACGCGAAGGCGCAGGAAGCGCTGCGCGAGGCCGTACCGCAACTCCTGATCGCGCACGGCAACCGCTTCGGCGTTACGCGCAAGGAAGTCACCGGCTTCGTGCTGGAACCGACCTACGGCCTGAACTTCCAGAACGTCGATCTGGCACGCTGAGCCCATGCACACGATCATCGAGACCGAACGCCTGCGCCTGCGCCCTTTCGTCGAAGCTGATGCCGCGGCCTACATGCCGCTGGTGACCGACCCGGATGTGGTGCGCTACGCCGGCGGCCCCGGGCCGGATACGCTGGAAGGCGTGCGCGAGATCCTGAGATCCGCGCCACTAGCCGACTACGCACGCTACGGCTACGGCCGTTTTGCCTGCGAGTGGAAAGCCAGCGGCGAGCTGGTCGGATTCAGCGGCCTCAAGTACCTGCCGGAATTCAATGAAACCGAACTCGGCTATCGCTTTCTCACCCGCTACTGGGGGCAAGGGCTTGCCACCGAGGCGGGGCTCGCTTCGCTTCAGTTCGCAAAGAACACGCTGGGCCTCGCACGGGTGATCTCGGTGATCCACCCCGACAACCACGCCTCCAAGCGCGTCGTGCAGAAGCTGGGATTCAGGCTCGAAACGCATCGCGAATACCCGCCCTTGCCCGGTGTGCAGGTGGAGATCTGGGCCGGCGATTTGCGCTGACCGCGCGGCGGGCGATTGAACGCAGCGAAGCCGCGCGGCTATGATCCGGCAAACAAGAGACCGACCGCCCACACGGCGGCCGGCATGCATCGCCCCAGGTTCGGAAATCCATCGGGCTGTGGACAAGCTCCGCGCCGGGCGCGCTCGCGGTCATTCGCGTGCGCTACAAGGCGTGGCGAGGAAGCAAGGGTGGTGCCCTTGCGACGAGCCGCAACGCGGTAGCGTGCGCGAATGACCCGAGCCCGGAGGGTTGCCCTCATTGGCCCCGCGTGCTGCGGCGCGGAGCTTGTCCACAGCCCCCAGGAGAGATCGATGTTTATGTTGCGCCTCGCCACGGCCGCGCTCGCTGCCGCGCTCACGCTGCCCGCCCTCGCCGCGAAGACCCTCGTGTACTGCTCTGAGGGCAGCCCAGAGGGGTTCAATTCGCAGTTCTTCACCACCAACACCACGCATGACGCGGCTTCTGCCCAGCTGATGAACCGTCTGGTCGAGTTCGAGGTCGGCACTACCAACATCGTGCCGGGGCTCGCGACCAGCTGGGAAATCTCGCCCGATGGCCTCGCCTACACCTTCCACCTGCGCCGCGGCGTGAAGTTCCACACCACGCCAAAGTTCAAACCGACGCGCGACTTCAACGCCGACGACGTGATGTACTCGTGGTACCGCATGGCGGACCCGAACCACCCCTTCCATAAGAACAGCCCCGGCCAGACCTACGCCTACTTCGAGGACATGGGCATGGCCCGCATCGTCGAGAAGCTGGAGAAGCTCGACGACTACACCGTGCGATTCAAGCTACGCCAGCCCGAGGCGCCCTTCCTCGCCAACATGGCGATGGACTTCATGTCCATCCTCTCGGCCGAGCATGCCGAGAAGATGAAGGCCGCCGGCTCGCCCGAACTGATCGACCGCGAACCGGTCGGCACCGGCCCCTTCCAGCTGGTCAGCTACCAGAAGGACGCCGTGATCCGCTACAAGGCCCATGAGCAGTACTGGGACGGCCGCCCCGCGATCGACAACCTGATCTTCGCGATCACGCCGGACGCATCGGTGCGTTACGCCAAGATCAAGGCCGGCGAATGCCAGCTGATGGCTTTCCCGAAGCCCGCCGACCTCGCCCAGATGAAGGCCGACCCGGCGCTGAACCTGATGAGCAAGGAAGGGCTCAACATCGGCTACATCGCCTTCAACGTCGAGAAGAAGCCCTTCGACGACAAACGCGTCCGGCAAGCGCTGAACATGGCGATCAACAAGAAGGCGATCCTCGACACGATCTACCAGGGCGCGGGGCAGATGGCGAAGAACCCGATCCCGCCGATCATGTGGGGCTACAACGACCGCGTGAAGGACTACGACTACTCACCGGACAAAGCCAAGGCCTTGCTCGCACAGGCCGGCCTGAAGGACGGCTTCGAGATGGAACTGTGGTATCTGCCGGTTCAGCGCCCCTACAACCCGGACGGCAAGCGCATGGGCGAGCTGATCCAGGCGGATCTCGCCAAGGTCGGCGTGCGGGTCAAGCTCATCACTTACGAATGGGGCGAGTACCGCAAGCGCAGCAAGGCCGGCGAACACCAGGCCATCATGTTTGGCTGGTCCGGCGACAATGGTGACCCGGACAACTTCTTCACCCCGCTGCTCTCCTGCGATGCGGTGAAGGGGGGCGGCAACAACGCCAAGTGGTGCAACAAGGAATTCGACGATCTGATCGCCAAGGCCACCCGCACCGCCGATCGCAAGGAGCGTGCGAAGCTCTACGAGAAGGCGCAGGAGATCGTGAAGGACGAAGCGCCCTGGGTGCCGATCGCCCACTCGGTCCGCTTCGAGCCCGTGCGCAAGGAAGTGAAGAACTACAAAATGGCGGCGGTGCCGGTCAGCCACTTCCTCTCCAAAGTCGACCTCGCGAAATAGCCAACGCGCAGCGGCGCCACCCGCCTGCTGCGCGCACCCTTCCACAGGAGCATCGGAACATGTCCAGCAACGCCTACGCCAACACCGTCATCGTCGTCGGTAACGACGGCCTCGGCCATGGCGACGACACACTGCGCCGCAAGGTCATCGGCACCTACTTCCGCACGCTGTTCGAAAGCGGCAACCTGCCCCGGGCGATCCTGTTCTACACCCGCGGCGTGCTGCTCTCGGCGGACGACTCGCCTTGCCTCGCCGAACTGAAGGCGCTCTCTGATGCCGGCGTACCGCTGATCATCTGCCGCACCTGCCTCGAATACTTCAACCTGATGGACCGCGTCGCCGTCGGCGAAATCGGCAACATGCTGAACGTGATCGAGGCACAAGGCGCAGCGGAGAAGGTCATCACCCTCTGACGCCGATGCTCGCCTTCCTGTTCAAACGCCTCGCCGTCGTGATCCCGACCTTCCTCGGGATCACGCTGCTGGTCTTCTCGCTGATCCGCATGATCCCCGGCGATCCGGTCGAGGCGCTGTCGGGCGAGCGTGGCATGGAGCCGGAGCGCTATGCGCGGCTGATGCATGAGTTCGGGCTGGATCGGCCGCTGCCGGTGCAGTACGGCGAATTCGTATGGCGTGCGTTGCACGGTGATCTCGGCTTTTCGATCGTCAGCCACGAGCCGGTGCTGCGCGAGTTCCTCGACCGCTTCCCCGCCACTTTCGAGCTGGCGCTGTGCGCGATCCTGTTCGCGATGCTGATCGGCATCCCGGCCGGCATGCTCGCCGCGGTGAAGCGCAACACGCCGGTGGACTATGGCGTGATGGGCGTGTCGCTGGCCGGTTACTCGATGCCGATCTTCTGGTGGGCGCTGCTGCTGATCCTGTTCTTCTCGGTGCATCTGGGCTGGACGCCGGTGTCCGGGCGCCTCGACATCCTGTTCGATCCACCCAAGGTCACCGGGCTGATGCTGATCGATGCGTGGCTCTCGGGCGAGGAAGGGGCGTTCCGCTCAGCCGCCTCGCACCTGATTTTGCCGACCATCGCGCTCGGCACGATCCCGCTCGCCACGCTCGCGCGCATGACACGCAGCGCGATGCTCGAAGTGCTGCGCGAAGACTACATTCGCGCGGCGCGCGCGAAGGGGCTCTCGCCTTTCAGGGTGGTCGTAAAGCATGCGCTGCGCAACGCGCTGATCCCGGTCGTCACGGTGCTGGGTTTGCAGGTCGGCGTGCTGATGGGCGGCGCCGTGCTGACCGAAACCATCTTCGCCTGGCCGGGCATCGGCAAGTGGCTGATCGAAGCCATCCACCGCCGCGACTACCCGGTGGTGCAAGGCGGCATCCTGCTCACGGCCACCCTGGTGATCGTCGTGAACCTCGTCGTCGACCTGCTCTACGGCGTGATCAACCCGCGCATCAGGCATCCGCGATGAATCGCCCGACGCATCCGCTTCTTGAACTCTGGCGCGACTTCGCGCGCAACCCTGGCGCCGTGGGCGGCCTCGTCGTCGTGCTCGCGCTGCTGTTCTGCGCACTGTTCGCCGAAGTGCTGGCGCCACACTCGCCAATTGAGCAATACCGCGACGCGATACTCACGCCGCCCGCATGGGCCGAGGGCGGGCGAGCCGAGTTCCTGCTCGGCACCGACCCGGTCGGCCGCGATCTGCTCTCACGCCTGATCTTCGGGGCACGCCTGTCGCTCGGCATCGGCCTCGTGTCGGTGTCGCTGTCGCTCGGTTTCGGCATCCTGCTGGGCCTCGTCGCCGGCTTCTCGCGCGGCTGGGTCGGTACCGCGGTGATGCGGCTGATGGACATCCTGCTGGCGCTCCCCTCACTGCTGCTCGCCGTCGCGGTCGTCGCGGTGCTGGGGCCAGGCCTTATCAACGCGATGTACGCCATCGCCATCGTGCTGCTGCCGCACTACGTTCGCCTCACGCGCGCCGCGGTGGTCAGCGAACGCGACAAGGAATATGTGCAAGCCTCGCGCATCGCGGGCGCCGGCACGCTGCGGCTGATGTTCATCACGGTGCTGCCGAACTGCCTTGCGCCGCTGATCGTGCAGGCGACGCTGGGTTTCTCGACCGCGATCCTCGACGCTGCGGCACTCGGCTTCCTCGGCCTCGGCGCGCAGCCGCCAGCCTCCGAGTGGGGCGCGATGCTCGCCGGCGCGATGGAGTTCATCCAGTCCGCATGGTGGGTCGTCACCCTGCCCGGCATCGCGATCTTCGTCGCCGTGCTGGCCTTCAACCTGATGGGAGACGGGTTGCGCGACGCGCTCGACCCGAAGCTGAAACGATGAGCGAGGACAGGATTCGCTTGCGCCGCATGGCGCTGCTCGATGCACCGGCGGTCTCTGCACTCTCCGGCGAGCTGGGCTATCCGACTGAGACCGCCCGCATGATCGCGCGCCTCGCTGCAATTCTTGATCGCGAAGACCATGCCGCGTTCGTGGCAACCCGCGGCGACGCGATCCTTGGTTGGGGGCACGCCTTCGTGTGCCAGTTCGTCGAGAGCGATGCCTTCGTCGAGATCGGTGGGCTCGTGGTCGGTGAGGCCGCGCGCGGCCAAGGTGTAGGCAGCAAGCTGGTGGAGGCGATCGCGGGATGGGCGCGGACCCAAGGGGTAGCCGAAGTTCGGGTGCGATCGAACATCAAGCGCGGCCGCGCCCATGCCTTCTACAAATCGCGCGGCTTCGTCGAGACCAAGGCACAGCTGGTGTTCGCGCGGCCGTTGCTGCAGCCGGCGCAGGATGAGGCGAGCGATGGCGCTGCTTGAAGTGCGCCAGTTGCGGGTGGCGTTCGGCGCGGCGCGTCAGCCGCTGCACGCGGTCGACGGGCTTGACCTGACGCTGGAGGCCGGTGAAGTCGTGGGCCTCGTCGGCGAATCGGGCTCCGGCAAGAGCGTCGCGTCGCTCGCGCTGATGGGGCTGGTCGACGCGCCGGGCCGTGTCAGCGCCGAGCGGCTGGCCTTCGACGGCCGCGACCTGCTCGCGATGCGCGCGGCCGAACGCCGCCGCCTGCTGGGCCGTGACATCGCGATGGTGTTCCAGGACCCCAGTACCAGCCTGAACCCCTGCTTCACCGTCGGCGATCAGATCATCGAAACGCTCGCGGTACACGAAGGCGGTTCGCGGCGCAGCCTGCGCGCCCGCGCGCTGGAACTGCTGCAGCAAGTCGAGATTCCCGATGCCGCGCAGCGCCTCGATGCGTATCCGCACCAGCTCTCCGGCGGCATGAGCCAGCGCGTGATGATCGCGATGGCGATCGCCTGCAACCCGCGCCTGCTGATCGCCGATGAGCCAACGACCGCGCTGGATGTGACGGTGCAGGCCCAGGTACTGCAACTGCTGCTGCGCCTGCAACGCGAACGCGGCATGGCATTGCTGCTTATCACGCACGACCTTGCCGTGGTCTCGGAAGTGGCACAACGGGTGGTGGTGATGTACGCCGGGCAAGTGATGGAGACCGGCCCGGTGCCCGCGATCTTCACAGCGCCGCAGCATCCCTACACGCGCGCGCTGCTCGAAGCCCTGCCGGAACACAACCGCGGTGGCGAGCGCCTGCAGAGCTTGCCCGGCGTGGTGCCTGGGCAGTTCGACCGCCCCGCCGGCTGCCTGCTCGCGCCGCGCTGCCGATTTGCCGAAGCACGCTGCGCCGCCGAACGCCCTGCCCTCGTCACCAGCGGCGTCGGCACGGTGCGCTGCCATTTCCCGCTCGACGCTCAGGGCGCATCGCAAGGCCACACGGCCGAGGCGGCGCGATGAGCGAAATCCTGTTTGAAGCGCGCGATCTGAGCCGGCACTACCAAGTGCCGCAGGGGCTGTTCCGCGCCAAGGCGGTGGTACGTGCGCTCGATGGCGTGAGTTTTGGCGTCATGGCCGGCCACACGCTGGCGGTGGTCGGTGAGTCCGGCTGTGGCAAGAGCACGCTGGCGCGCCAGATCACGATGCTCGAAACGCCGACCGCCGGCACGCTGGTACTCGACGGCCACGACCTTGCTACTGCCTCTAAAGCCACACTGCGGCAACTGCGGCCGATGGTGCAGATGGTGTTCCAGAACCCCTATGCGAGCCTCAATCCGCGCAAACGCATCGGCAGCATCCTGGAAGAGCCGCTGAAGATACACACCACCTTCAATGCAGCAGAACGCGCCGACCGCGCACGGGCAATGATGGCCCGCGTCGGGCTTCGGCCTGAGCACTACGAGCGCTATCCGCACATGTTCTCGGGCGGGCAACGGCAGCGTTTGGCGATAGCGCGTGCGCTGATGACGCAGCCCAAGCTGGTGGTGGCCGACGAACCGGTTTCCGCGCTCGATGTGTCGATCCAGGCGCAGGTGCTCAACCTACTGATGGATCTGCAGGCAGAGACGAACGTCGCCTACGTGTTCATCTCGCACAACCTCGCGGTGGTCGAACACATTGCTGATGAAGTGATGGTGATGTACCTCGGCCGCGTTGTCGAACAAGGGCCGGCGAGAGCGGTGTTCGACACCGCGCTACACCCCTACACCCGCGCGCTGCTCGCCGCCACGCCGCGACTTGATCCGGCGGAACGTGGCGAACGCGCGATCGTGCGCGGCGAGCCGCCATCACCCCTCGCGCCGCCGCGCGGCTGCGCCTACGCCAGCCGTTGCCCGTTGGCGCAGGCGCGCTGCCGCGACGAAGCACCGCAGCTACGCGAGCTTGGCGGCCACCGTGTGGCCTGCCATTTCGCCGAAGCCTCAGGCTGAGACCGGCTCGCTCGCTGGCGCGCTGATGTGCTCAGCGAGCCGCGCACGCATCGCGTGTGCAGCGCGCACCATTGCAGCGAGCGCGGCTTCGGTTTCGGGCCAGCCGCGCGTCTTCAGACCGCAATCCGGGTTGACCCACAGCCGCCCGACCGGTACGACTGAACACGCTCGCTCGAGCAGATGCAGCATGTCAGCCTCCGACGGTATGCGCGGCGAGTGGATGTCGTAGACACCCGGCCCGATTTCGTTCGGATACTCGAACTCGCCGAAGGCATCGAGCAAGGCCATGTTGGAGCGCGAGGTCTCGATCGTGATTACGTCCGCATCCATCGCGGCAATCGCGGGCAACACGGTGTTGAATTCCGAGTAGCACATGTGGGTGTGGATCTGCGTCTCGTCGGCAACCCCGCCGGCCGCAAGGCCGAAGGCCTGCACCGCAGCCGCCAGTGCCGCACGCCAAGCGCTTTCCTTCAGCGGCAGGCCTTCGCGGAAGGCTGGCTCGTCGATCTGGATGATGCCGATGCCGGCGGCCTCGAGATCCAGCACCTCGGCGCGAATCGCCAGCGCAAGTTGTTTGAGCACCGCCTCGCGCGGCAGATCGTCGCGTACGAATGACCACTGCAGCATCGTCACTGGGCCGGTCAGCATGCCCTTCACCGGCTTCGCGGTCAGCGACTGTGCGTAGCGCGCGGTGTCGACGGTCATCGCTTCCGGCCGCCACACATCGCCGAAGATCAGCGGCGGCTTCACGCAACGCGAGCCGTAGCTCTGCACCCAGGCATGCTCGGTGAAGGCAAAGCCGCACAGCTTGTCGGCGAAGAACTCGACCATGTCGTTGCGCTCGGCTTCGCCGTGGACGAGCACATCGAACCCCAGCGCCTCCTGCCGCGCAATCGCATCGGCGATCGCCTCGCGCACGCCACCGAGGTAAGCCAGTTCGCCCAGCTCACGCCGCTTCCAGGCCGCCCGCAGCGCACGGATCGCTGGCGTCTGCGGGAATGAGCCGATCGTCGTGGTCGGCAGCAAGGGCAGCTGGAAGCGTTTGCGCTGCGCCGGCGCGCGTCGGGCATAGGGGCTCGCGCGCCGGGCCATCTCCGGGCGGATTGCGGCGACACGCTCGCGCACCGCGTTGACCTGAACCCGCGGCGAATGCTGGCGCGACTGGCACGCCGCACGTGCGACAGCCAGTTCAGCCGCGACCGCGTCAGCGCCGTGGTCCAGCGCGCGTGCAAGCACGGCGAGCTCCGCAAGCTTCTCGTCGGCGAAGGCAAGCCAGTTGCGCAGCTCCACATCGAGCCGCGTTTCCTGCTGCAGCGTGAGCGGCACATGTAGCAGCGAGCACGACGGCGCCAGCCACAACCGATCGCCCAAGCGCGCGTGCAGCGGCTGCAAGACGGCGAGCGCGGCGTCGAGATCGCAGCGCCAGACGTTGCGGCCATCGACGATGCCGGCGGAAAGCACCCAGTGGGCCGGCAGTCTCGGCAGGAAAGCCTGCACCTGCGCAGGGGCGCGCACGAGGTCGAGGTGCAAGCCGTCGATCGGCAGCTTGAGGATCACATCAGCATGCGCGCTGACGCTGTCGAAGTAAGTGGCGAGCAGGCGCTTGGGCCCCTGCGCGGCAAGGTGTGCGTACACCGGCGCGAAGGCCGCCAGCCAGTCTGCCGGCAACTCCAGCGCGAGGATCGGTTCGTCGATCTGCACCCACTCGACGCCGAGCCCTGCCAGTTCCGCCAGGAGGCTCGCGTAACACTCGGCCAGCTCCGCGGCGCGGGCCAGCAACCCATGGCCCGGCGTGGCGCTGCGCGAGAGGTAGAGAAAACTCAGCGGCCCGATCAGCACCGGCTTGGGCGCATGGCCGAGGGCCTGCGCTTCGCGCACTGCGGCCAGCAGCACCGATGCGTCGAGCCGGAAGGGCGTATCGGCCTCAATCTCGGGTACGAGATAGTGGTAGTTGGTGTCAAACCACTTGGTCATGTCGAGCGCGGGCTGCGATGGCGTGCCGCGGGCCAGCGCAAACACGGCGTCGAGGCGGTTGCCCAGCTCACCGAAACGGGCCGGCGTGGCGCCAAACATGCGTGCGTGGTCCAGCATCGGGTCGTAGAAGCTGAAGTCGCCGACGGTAACGCGAGTGAGGCCCGCGTTCTGTTGGCGCTGCCAGTTCGCCGTGCGCAGGCGAGCGCCACAGGCTTCGAGCGCGGCAACATCGGTTTCGCCGCGCCAGCAGGCCTCAAGCGCGAACTTGAGCTCGCGCTGAGCGCCAATGCGCGGATATCCAAGGGTGTGAATCGTTGTCATGCGGAGCCTCCGGGCTGCGTGCCCGCCGGAATCGGTCGGGCGCATCAATATCGTGTTGGGTCATGCAGTCTCGGGCGCGGCCGCACATTCATCAATCGCAAGTTTTTCCGATAGACTTGAATACAATTCATACGGAGGACGCCATGCTGGAGCTCCGCCATCTGCGTTCCCTGATTGCGATTGCCGACAGCGGCAAGCTGGCCAGCGCCGCCGAGCGCGTGCATCTGACCCAATCCGCGCTGTCGCATCAGATCCGCAACGTCGAGGCACACTTCGGCATGGCCTTGTTCCAGCGCACGCCGGGCGGCTTGCGCTTTACCGCGGCTGGCGAGCGCCTGCTGCGGCTGGCGCGCGAGACCATCGCTGCAGTGGGCGAAGCGGAGCGCGATCTGATGCGCCTGCGCGACGATCAGCGCGGGCAATTGCGCATCGTGCTCGAGTGCCACACCTGCTTCGACTGGCTGATGCCCGTGATGGATGAATTCCGGCGCCGTTGGCCGGAAGTGGAAGTCGATCTGGTGGCGGGTTTCCATGCCGACCCGATGGGCCTGCTCGATGCGGACCAGGCGGATCTGGTGATCGGCGCGGCGCCCACACCGCGACGCGGCCGCGTCACCGCACCGCTGTTCCGCTTCGAGATTCTCGCGGTGCTGCCGAACGACCATCGCCTGCGCAGCAAGCGCCGTTTGAGCGCCGAGGACTTCGTCGGCGAGACGCTGATTACCTACCCGGTGCCCGAAGAACGCATCGATCTGATCCGCCAGGTCTTGCAGCCGGCCGGCGTGCACCTGGAACGCCGGACGACCGAGCTGACGGTGGCGATCATGCAGCTAGTGGCAAGTCGGCGAGGTATCGCCGCGCTACCGAACTGGGGCGTGAAGAACTATGTTGATTACCAGTACGTCACCGCAAAACCGATCGGGCCGAACGGATTGTGGTCGGAGCTGCACGCCACCGCGCTGGCACCGCTGATGCAGCGCCCGTTTGCGCAGGACATGCTCGCGATCATCCGCGAACGCTGCGCCGCGACGCTGGACGGCATCGCATTGATCGACGCGGGCTGACGGCGGGCCGGCTCAGGCCGGGCTGGCGCAGAAGGCGTCGAGCTCCGCTGCGGTCAGCGGATCCAGATCCATATTCGGCAGTTCGTCGCTGATGCGCGCCGTGAGCTCTTCGCGGCTGCCGAAGAGCACCAGTTCCCCAGGCAGCACACAAGCGTGCAGCAGTGGGTCGCCCACACTGACGACACGCCAGCGCTTGCCGACGCGCTGCGGCGTCAGCTGGATCAGGTGCCCCTTCGGGTCGTCGATCTCCTTGAACCCGGTAACCCGTTCGCCATCGGTTGCCTGCACGAACAGACCACCCAATCCGCCAAGGATTGTCTGGGCAATCCCGTGATGTCTTCCAGGCGGTAACAGCACACCACTGACAGGCATCGCTACATCCATGATCGCCTCCTTCCTGCACGGGCACGATCGAGCTACCCAGCAGGCTTTCAGTGTATGCGCTGCAACATTTCAGACCTAGGTGTGCACACCCAAATCCACGTCAACTAATGCACACCAGTGTTGCTGCAATGCAAAAAGGCGGGCTGTCTCTCGACAGCCCGCCTCGTGCGGTAGAAGCTGGGCGTTTGGCTTAGCGGCCCGCTTCGGCGCGAAGCGCCTCGGCCTTGTCGGTCGCTTCCCAGGTGAATTCCGGCTCGTCGCGGCCGAAATGGCCGTAGGCGGCGGTCTTCTGGTAGATCGGGCGCAGCAGATCCAGCATCTGGATGATGCCTTTCGGGCGCAGGTCGAAATGCTCCTGCACCAGCTTGGCGATCTGGTCGTCCGGAATCACGCCGGTGCCTTCGGTGTAGACCGTCACGTTGATCGGCTTGGCGACGCCGATCGCGTACGACAGCTGAACCTGGCACTGACGTGCCAGGCCGGCGGCAACGATGTTCTTCGCGACGTAACGCGCCGCGTAGGCGGCCGAGCGGTCAACCTTGGTCGGATCCTTGCCCGAGAAGGCGCCACCACCGTGCGGACAAGCGCCGCCGTAGGTATCGACGATGATCTTGCGGCCAGTCAGGCCGCAATCGCCCTGCGGGCCGCCGATGACGAAACGGCCGGTCGGGTTGACCAGGTACTTGGTGTCCTTCAGCAGCTCGGCCGGGATCACCGCCTTGATGATGTCCTCGATCACTGCCTCGCGGATCATCTCCTGGGTGATGTCCGGCGAGTGCTGGGTGGACAGCACCACGGTGTCGATCGAATGCGGCTTGCCATCGACGTAGCGGAACGTGACCTGGCTCTTCGCATCCGGACGCAGCCAGGGCAGGCGACCATCCTTGCGCAGCTCAGACTGGCGCTGCACCAGGCGGTGTGCGTAGAAGATCGGCGCCGGCATCAGTTGCGGCGTTTCGTCGCAGGCGTAGCCGAACATCAGGCCCTGGTCGCCGGCACCGGTATTCAGGTGGTCGTCCGACGCATGGTCCACGCCCTGTGCGATGTCCGGGCTCTGCTTGTCGTAGGCCACCAGCACCGCACAACCCTTGTAGTCGATACCGTACTCGGTGTTGTCGTAGCCGATGCGCTTGATCGTGTCACGCGCGACCTGGATGTAGTCGACGTTCGCATGCGTCGTGATCTCGCCGGCCAGCACTACGAGGCCGGTGTTGCACAGCGTCTCGGCGGCAACGCGCGCGTAGCGGTCCTGCGTGAAGATCGCATCGAGGATGGCGTCCGAGATCTGGTCGGCCACCTTGTCCGGGTGGCCTTCCGAGACGGACTCGGAAGTGAAGAGGAAGTCTTGGCTCATGGCGCGCTCCAAATGAAAAAACCCCGTTGCTGCCGTCGCGGCCGGCTCCGGGGTTTCGAGCGGGCGACGCTTTAGCAGAATTTTCGAAGCCTGCGACAGGCCCCGGCCCGCCCTGCAAGTTGTCGGTTTAACTCGGCGGATCGGCTATTATCCCTCGGGCCCGAAAGCCCGGTCAAACGCCGACCGGGTTCCCACCTTCCGCAATGAACACCTTCTTCCGCCTGCTCGGCCATCTTCCGCTCTTATTGCTGCACTGGCTCGGTGCCGGCGTCGGCCTGCTCGTGTGGGCCGTATCCGGCCGTTACCGCCGCACGCTCGCCGCCAACCTCGCCCAGGCGCTGGGTCGCCCTTCGCACCTTGGCGAGTGCCTCGCCAACGCGATCGAGGCCGGCAAAGGCGCATTCGAGACCGCATGGGTGTGGATCCGTCCGCAGACCACGCTGGCCCGCGCGGTGCGCACCACGGCGCGCTGGCAGGCGGTGCTCGACGCGCAGGGGGCCGGCCGCGGCATCGTGTTCGTGACCCCGCATCTGGGTTGCTTCGAGATTTCGGCGCAGTACTTCGCCGCCGTGGCCGCGCCGATCACCGTACTCTTCCGCCGCCCGCGCAAGGCGGTGCTCGCACCCCTGATGGACGCCGGGCGCAACCGCGGCCGCATGCGCGCAGTACCTGCCGATGCGGCGGGGGTGCGCCAGCTGCTCAAGTCGCTGCGCGCCGGCGAGGCGATCGGCATCCTGCCCGATCAGGTGCCACGCGAAGGCGAAGGCATCTGGGCGCCCTTCTTCGGCCGGCCGGCCTACACCATGACGCTGGCCGCGCGCTTCATCGGCAGCAACGGTGCGCCGGCCTTCCTTGCCTTCGCCCGCCGGCTACCCTGGGGTCGTGGCTTTGAGCTCGACTGCGCGCCGATCGAACTGCCGGAAGGCCCCGCCGAAGTGCGCGTGGCAGCACTCAACGCGGCCCTCGAACGCACGATCCTGACATGCCCTGCGCAGTACCTTTGGGGCTACAACCGCTACAAATGCCCGCCCGGTGTGACCCCGCCGGCGAGCCAAACATGAAAGACCGGGGGACCAACCGATGAGCCGACTCGTCGTCGCTTTCCTGTGGCTGTTCCATTGGCTGCCGCTGCCGCTGCAGGCGGCGTGCGGAAACGTACTCGGATGGCTGCTCTACTGGCTCGTCGTGCCACGCCGACGCGTGGTGCAGACCAACCTGCGGCTGTGCTTTCCGCAGATGTCGCAGGTGGAGCGTTCGCGGCTTGCCCGCGCACACTTCATGTACGTCGCACGCAGCTTTCTCGAACGTGGCGTGCTTTGGTTTGCGCCTGCCGAGCGCATCCGCCGGCTGGTGCGCGTGGAAGGCCTCGAACACCTCAAAGGCGTGATCGACAGCGGCACGCCCGCAATCCTGCTGGTGCCTCATTTCTGCGCGCTGGACGCCGCCGGCACCCGGCTGGCGACGGAGGTGAACTGGGTCAGCATCTATTCGGCGCAGAAGAACAAGGTGCTGGAGCACTGGCTGCTGCATGGCCGCACGCGCTTCGGCCAGCAGGTGCTGTTCTCGCGCCAGGAGGGCGTACGGCCGGTGATCAAGAAGTTGCGCGAAGGCGGCTATGGCTTCTTCTATCTGCCTGACCAGGACTTCGGGCCGCGCGATTCGATCTTCGTGCCCTTCTTCGGCGTACAGGCGGCCACCGTGCCGGGGCTGCCGCGCATCGCCCGGATGGCGCGGGCGCAAGTGCTCAGCGGCATCACCCGCATGCTGCCCTGGGGCAAGGGCTACGAGCTGACCATCGGCGCACCGTGGCAGGATTTTCCCAGCGACGACGAATACGCCGACACGCTACGCATGAACCAGGAGCTGGAGCGTCATGTACTGACCATGCCGGCGCAGTACTACTGGGTGCACAAGCGCTTCAAGACGCGCCCGGAAGGCGAAGCGGGCTTTTACTGATCCGCTGGCGTGTCGCGCGCGACGAGGCGCCGGATGGCGAGCGGAATCGCCGCGCTGCCGGCCAATGCAACGGCCGACACCGCCAGCGCCAGCGCAGCGCCGTCGGCGCCGAGCCAGCCCGGCGCTTGCCACAGCCCAAGCGCGCCAAGCCCCGCGGCCAGCCCGCACGCGAGCGCCGCCAACAGCATCAGCAGAGGCATCCATGGCAGAGATGACATGCCCCGATTCTGACATGCCGCTGGCGCACAACCGCTGGATCAGCCTGCGCCCCCCGCTGCCGGACGATCTGCCCGCGCTGTTGCTTGCGCTCAAGCACAGCCGGCGCCTGCACCACCCCTGGGTACGCGTGGATACCAGCGAAACGGCGCTGACCCGCTGGGTGGCGCGCAGTGCGGATGCGGACTTCCAGAGCTTCGTCGCGTTCGATCGCACAACCGGCGCGCCGGCGGCGGTCTTCAACCTCAGCCAGATCTTCTACGGCCCGTTCTGCAACGCCTACCTCGGCTACTACGCGCTGGCGCCCTACCTGGGCCACGGCTGGACGCGCGCGGCGCTGCCGCTGCTGCTCAAGTGCGCGTTCGGCGCGCTCAAGCTGCACCGCATCGAAGCCAACATCCAGCCGGGCAACCTCGCATCGATCGCGTTGGTGGAAGGCGGCGGCTTTCGGCGCGAAGGCTTCTCGCCGCGCTACCTGAAGATCGGCGGCCGCTGGCGCGACCATCTGCGCTACGCGATCACGGCGGAGGATTGGCGCGGCCAGCGCGCCGGGCCACGCGCGCCGACACCGCTCACTGCAGCATGAAGGTTTCGTATTCGAGCCGATCGAGCCGGCGATCGAGCATCACCAGGCCTGCCGCCAGCGCGATCAGTGTTGCCAACGCGTAACCGTAGCCGTAGTAAGGCGCACCCAGGCGCAGCGTGAGCGCGGTGAGGGCAAGGTTGCTGACGAGGAACACGCCGCACAGCCACAGGATGATGCGACGCTGGTCGAGGTAGAAGAACACGTTGAGTAGCGCCAGCAAGCCCACCTGCAGGCTCGCGCCGACCGTCTGGATGTAGAACAGCGACAGGTAGAGTTCGGAGATGCCCAGTGCGCGCAACGCGGCAGGGCCGGCGACCAGCGCAACCAGCACCGCAATCGTCTGGATCTTGGCGATCTCGAGCAGCCCCTGCCGGATCGCGTAGAGCATCTCGTCGCGCATCGTTTCGATGTACTCCAGCGAACCGCCGCTGCGCACCGCCTCGTAGAAGCGGTCGTAGTACTCGACGAAATCCGTCTCGATGCGGACCAGGAATACCGCCATGCCGGGGATGATGAACAGGTAGGCCATGAACACCGGCAGGTCGTAGATCACCGACGCACGCAGCGGGCCGATGATCACGTCGGAGGTATAGGGGAAGAACCAGAACATGAACTTGTCCGCCCACACGCCAACGTTGTAGAGCAGCCCGATCCACATCAGCGAGGGGTAGCGCGACTCGCGCCGTGCGAACTCGAACGACACCAGCTGCGGCGAGCGAAAGTCCCACGCGGTGAGCATCCACATGCCCACCAGCATGACGAACTGGCCGAAGACGAAACCCGCCAGCAAGCCATTGAGCCCCCACGGCCGCGCGAGCAGTGCAGACGCCACCACGATGCCGTAGCCCACGGCGTACAGCGCGACGATCTGGCGGTACATCTTCAGCCCGCTGAGCAGGATCGTCGCGATCCAGATACCGCACATCAACGCGAAGCCCGCCAGCATCAGCACGCGGTACACCACCGCGAGGCCGGAAAACAGCGTGAGCGCCAGCAGCATGCCGACCGCGCCGGCGGCCATCAGCGTCACAAGCAAGATACCGTTGAGGTTGGAGAAAACCAGCGTGTCCTTGTGCTCGAACAGGCGATCCGACACGAAGCGGGTGAAGGCAAGCTGCAAGGCGCCGGTGAAGATCAACGACGCGGAGATCAGGTAGGTCACCGATACCTGGAACTGCGTGACGAGGAAGTTCGGCACCACCACGGCATGAGACAGCATGCCGACGATCAGGATACCGACGATGGACAGCACCCACGGGCCGGAGCCGATCACCCCCGCATAGGCATAGGCCTGCAGGATGCCGAGCAGATTGTCCTTGCGCAGCAGCTTGCGCAGCTCGAATCCGATCCCCGCCATGTCAGCTTGCCACCCCCGGCGCGACCGGGCTGCGCGCCAGCGCCTCGAGATAGACCTCGCGATAGCGGCCGAACATCAGCTCATCGGTGTAGTAGCGCTCGACCCGCGCGATGCCCGCCGCCTGGGCCGACTGCCATGCCTCTGGTTGCAGCAGTTCGATTGCCGCCTCGGCCAGCGCCTGCGGATCGGCGATGCCGACCACCCGGCCCGCCGCGCCCAGCGCACGGTCGTCCTCGTCCAGCCCGTACACCAGCTGGCGGCAGGATCCGACATCGGTCGCCAGCGTCGGCACGCCGGCGGCGTAGCCTTCGAGGATCACCAGCGGCAGCGCTTCGGAGATGGAGGACAACACCACGAGGCCGATCTTGGGCATCAGCTCATCGATCTTCTGGAAGCCGAGGAACTTGAGGTTGTCCTCCAGCCCGAGGCTCGCCACCAGATCACGGCATTCCTGCGCATAGCCCGGATCTTCGTCCTCCGGGCCGGCGATCCAGCCCTGCACTTCCGGCAGGCGGTTGGCGACGATACGCATGGCGCGGATGAAGGTCTTGATGTCCTTGATCGGTACCACGCGGCCGATCAGGCACAGCACTGGCGGCACACCGGGCGCACGCTTCTCGCGCAGCGCCGCCATGCGCTTCACCGCGACACCGTTCGGGATGTTGCGCGTGCGGGCGGGCTCGGCGCCATCGGTGATCTGGCGCAGCCGGTTCGTTTCGTACAGCGCGATGATCGGGTCGGCGGCGTCGTAGCACAGCCGCCCGAGCCATTCGAAGAAGCGGATCCACATCGTGCGGAAGTACGACAGCTCCGACGGATCGCGCTGGAACACGTTGCGGTTATCCTGGATCCACTCGCTCTGATACAGGTCGATCTTGCGTTCCTTCGTATAGATGCCGTGTTCGGACAGGATCAAGGGCAGCCCGCGCGAGCGCGCGAGCAAGGCGCCGAGAAAGCCCGCATAGCCGGTGGACACCGAATGCAGTGCGCGCACCGGGATCAGGTCCTTGGCGACGCGAGCCAGCATCCACAGCGGCTGATGCATGATCCGCACCGTCCAGAAGTAGTCGACGAAGCTCGGGTCGGTGCAGAAGCGGCGGTAGCTCGACGTGATGACGCCCCAGGCCTGTTCCGAGTGCAGGAAGTCGTCGAGCGGCAGGCAGCCGCCGGGCGCCAGCTCCGGCGCCAGTGCGGCAAACGCGGACAGGTCTCGCGCGCCATGCTGGCGGAAGGTCTCGTGCAGCATCATCACCCGCGCGAACGCGGCCGGGTCACCCTTGCTGGGCTTGACCTCGATGCCGTGACGCACCAGATCGTCGTGCATGAAGTGCGTCTCGACATGCACGACGTTGTCGGGCAGCGCGTACTTCGGCGCGCCGTAGTCACTGCGGCGGCTGCCGAGAAACACGATCGCGAAGCGGATCTCGGGGAAGGCCCGGATGATCTGGTTCACCCAGCTCGACACGCCGCCTGACACAAACGGAAAGGTGCCTTCAAGCAGCAAGGCAACGTCGGCGGAGTCGGCCTTCGGGAACACCGGCTCGCTCATGCCGCCCCCCAGAAGCGCAGCAGCGGCTCGAGGCGCGCGACGCTGCGGAAGTCGCGCAAGCCGCCGAGCAGCCGGATCACTTCGCGGTAGTCATGTCGCTCGAAGGCAAGCTCCGCCAGGTAAGGCACCACGCGCGGCGGCGGAATGCCCAGCTCGGCGGCCCGCCGGTAGGCGGCCTCGGCCTCATCGGCGCGTTTGAGCTCATGCAGCAGATGGCCGTGGCGCAGATGCAGGCCGGCGTCGGCGGTTTCGCTCAGCGCCTCTTCAAGGTAACGCAGGGCTTCGCCGGCAGCGTGGCGTCGCAGGTCGCCCTGCACCAGCCCCTGATAGACGAGTTCCCAGTAAAGCGTGGAGAGCTGCTGTGCAGCGCGTTGCCTCGCGCCGGCGTCATCCGCGGCGGCGAGGTATTCGGCGCGTGCCGTCTGGATCTGTGCGTTGAGCTTCTTTTCGCGGGTTTCCAGCATGCCGTAGGCAAGCAGACGCAGGTCCTCGCTTGAGTCGCCCAGCAGGTCGCGCAGCACCGGGCTGGAGAACTGCGCCGGCGCGTTCTGCAGCGCCACCAGTGCCTTCAGGCGTTGGTCGACTGGCGCACGGTCGTTGTTGAGAAACTGGCGCAGGCCAGCCTGGCGGAAGGCGGTGGCATCGCGCCGCTCATGCGGGTCGAGCGCCGGCAACGCAACCTTGTTGAAGCGCCGCCGGGCCCGCAGCGCGGGCATCAACGGCAGCGCGAACAGGCCAACACCGATGCCGACGAAGCCGAGCACCGGGATGCAGGCGCTCAGCGCGAAGAACAACAGCCACACCGCCACGCGTGGTCGCGCAAAGTCCGCCGGCACCATCAGCAGCGCAAGGCTTGCCAGCACTGCGCTGGCACCGGAATGGGTCAGCATGAAGCCGATGAACGCGAGATCCGTTTGCCGCCCGGCCTCGAACATCTGCGCCCAGGCGCCGAGTTCAAGCAGAACGGCGTAGATCGCGAGCTTGATCTGCGACATCGCAGGCCTCCAGCACATGGGCGAGCAGTTCGCTCGCAGCCGCATCGCCGATCCGCCACGAGCGGCTGCGGATACCCGCCGCATCGAGGCCGATACCACGATCGTTCTCGATCCAGCGCGACAGCCGCGCGAGGTAGCCGTCCACCGCCTCGCTGCCGGCGAGCGGCATCACCACCAGCAGCGCACTCGGCTGATCCAGCGCACCCCGCACCAGCCACGACACATCGAGCGCGCGGCGCTGCCGCGCCACCGCCTCGGGCAGATCGCTCTGATCCGGGTTGGGCGCGAAGCTCAGCGCCACCAGCATGCTCGGCACCGCCGATTCGACCCGCAGGCGGATCAGGCGTTGCAGTTCAAGCGCAAAGGGCTGCGGACAATCCGGCCAGATGCGCGTGAGTTCGCTCACCAGCTGGGTGCTGGACAGGTCGTCACCGTAGAAACCCAGCATCAGGTTGAGCATCTGCAGGGTTTCCTCCTGCAGCGCGAAGAAGGGCATCGCGTGCACCAACATCAGCGCATGCACCTCGCCGCGCGCATCGCTGACCGGTGCCACCGCAATGTAGCGGCTGTCGAGCCGCTCCGGCAGGCTTTCGATCGCGACGTGGACCAGCACGCGCACACGCTCGGCGTGCCGCACCAACGGATCGTCGACGACGACCTCGAATGCCTCGCCGAGAAACACCGCTTCCGCTGCGCTCGGCTTTCCATTTCGCAGCGGCACCAGCGCTGCGCGGTCCACCTGACAATACTGGGCCGTCAGGCGCAGGAATTCACTCGCGGCCGGCAACGCCTGCCCTGCTTGCGCCTGCCCGACCAGCGCACGCAGCCCAGTCAGCGCATCACGCATCGACACCGGGCGCGACAGCAGTTCCTGCTCCAGCCGGTCGTGCGAGAGGCGCAGCAGATAGTGGTTGCGCGTTAGCCCGTCGAGCCGTTCGTCGAGGTAGTCCTGCATCGACTCCGCGCGGCGCACCCGGCCGCGCCAGACGGACGAGAACTCGGCGGCCAGCATCACCGTAATCAATCCACCGAGGAAATACGATTTCGGCAGCGCGTTCCAGCCCGTGCCGTAGCCAATCAGCCCGAACCAGAGCAGGAACACCATGGCGGCACCGAGCAGACCGACCATCGGGCCGTAACGCAGCGCCAGCACCAGGGGCGCGAGCCAGATCCACGGAAACTCTTCACGCGCGAAGAAGGGGTCGGCGGGGTTCAGCCATACCCCAAGTGCTACGGCCACCCCGGGCAGCAGCAGGATCTCGACGGCGGCCGAATAGCCGACCCGGTAGGGGGCGAGCAGTCTGCGGAGCCTGCCGAACAACGGGCGCAAGGGCATTCAGCGTGCGCGCAGGGCCGGCGAGATCAGATCGCGCATGAGCTTTTGCGCCACGCCGGCAAGGGACTCACGGCTCCAGCCACTCTTTGCGCCGACCGACGACCACACGACACGCCCGTCAGCGACGTCGATCACCTGCACCGACACGCCCACCACCGGCTCGCCATCCACCCCGACCTTGTAACGCCACTCATGCACCGTGCCACTCAGTGCATAGCGCGCCTCCTGGCCGCGCGCCCATTCGAGCGCCTTGTCGCGTGATGCACCCTGCCCCGGTTCGAGCAGGCTGTCGTCCTCCAGGCGTTCCGGATAGCTGCGCACATCGGCCACGCCAAGGCTGGGCATCAGTGCCGCCGCCAGGCTGGCGGCGCGCTGACCGGCGAGCGGGGTTTCGGTGGCGTTGGCGAAGGGCAGCACCGCCCAGCGTGCATCGCGGGCGAAATTGGCCGGGGGCGCGTTATCCAGGGTGGCGCATCCGGACGCGAGCAGCGCGGCGCCCAAGGCCACGACACGCGCAAAGTGGCCGAACAAACCTGTAGCCCTCATGTAAGCCCCCATCAGAAATCAATCCAGTAACGCATGCCGAACACCGTGGTCGAGGAGATGCTCGCGGTCTGCCCCTGCTCGCGCCGGAAGTCGATCGCAGCGTGGTCAGCACCGAAGACACTGCCCGCCAGCCCGGCCGAGGCATCAAAACCGAGCCCCGCAGTACTGTTCCAGGTCATGCCAAGGCTGCCGTATGGCCGCCAGCTGCGACTGTAGTCGGTCGCGAATTTCGTGTCGCTGCGCAAGCGCAAGCCCACCAGATCATAGCCCTGCGGTAACAGCGAGGCGATCGGCACCTCGGCCGCAGGCCCGCTTGGCGGCACATCGGAGCTGCTCGTCCGGTAACGGCTCACGAAGGCCTCGCCGTAGAGATCACGCGACTGCTGGCGGAACGCATGGCTGTAGTTGAGCGACAGCAACCGGCCATAGCCCAGGGTCTGCGCCGCCTGAGTCGCGTAGCGCGACCACTCGAACTGCACCGATACCCGATCGCGCGCATCGATGGCCCATCCCGCCTCGACCGCCGCCAGGTCACGCCAGCCCAAGGCGCGCAGCGCCAGCGTTTCGGTTGCCGGATCGCGCCATGCAAGCTTCCAGCCCACGTCGGCATTGGCGAAGACTCGAACGTTCTGCTCCGCTCGCAGCCCGGTCCAGCGCTCGGCGGCGGCATGGCTGCCGGCCTCGAACCGCAGGCTTCCGTCATCCGTACGCCAGGCAAGCCCGAGGGTGCCCACGCGGGTATCGGGCACCGCGAAGCCAGCGTCCGGCACGCTGCGCAGCGTCTCCCCGATCGAGGCGCTGATGCGCAAGGCCGGCGTCAGCTGCGTCGCCACCGCAAGCGTAGCCTGCTGCTCGCGCCAGTTGCCGCCCTCACCGAACCGGCCATAGTCCGCTGCGCTGATGTCGGCGTCGACCCGGCTGGCCTGTGTCGGCAGTACTTCAGCCAACTGCAGCTGCAAGGCCTCATCGTCGCGCTGCAGGCTCTGCGCCTCAAAGGCTACCGTCGCCGCGAGTGCATCGTCACCGCGATTGCGCGCGACAGTGATCTGATCGTAGCGTGCCGCAGCGCCACCCCAGCGGTCCTGCAGCGCGGCTGCGCGCGTCATGTCGCCTTCGTTGATCGCGGCGGCCATGTCCGCCCACAGCGGCAACTGCTCGTGCCGCGCATAGGCCGACCACAGGTAGCCGCGCACCGCTTCGGGCAGGGCCTGATCCTGGTACCAGGCCAGCACCAGTTCGCGACTGGCTGCGTCGAGCGGTGCGCCCGCGTCGCGGTCGAGCCGCAGCAAGCTGCGCAGCGCCGCAAGTGCCGGATCGCCCGGGCGCAGCACATTGGCGAGACGCACCCAGGCGACGCGGCGCGCCGCATCTGGCACCGCCTCTGCATTCTCCGAACTTGTCTGCCGGTTGCGCCACGCCGCCGCACGCAGCCGCCACGCACGATCGGTCTGCTGGTCCTGTTCGTAGGCATCGGCGAGATTCATCATCCACAGGAAGTCGCCGCGATGCGCGACCACCCGCGGCGAGAGATAGCGGTCGAGCGCCACGCGCGGCAAGGACAAGGCCATCCATGCTGCGGCCAACACGTCGTGCAAGGCCGGATCGCGCGCCCACACCGTCTCGTTCCGCGCCAGCACGCGCCGCAGCGTGGTCGTATCGCGCCGGTCGATCAACTGCCACAGGTAGGCCTCTCGGGCTTCGGCATCTTGCGGCGTGAGCACCAGCAACTGGCGCAGATCGGCCAGCGCCGCAGCGCCCTTGCCTGTTTCGCGCAAATAGCGCGCGCGCAGGCGCAGGAAGCGCGGATCGGCCTGCGCGCTGGCCAGCGCCGCGGCGTCCAGTTCGCCGAGCAGGCGCCCGAAGCTGCTCCAGGCACCGGCCGCGGCGTAGAGATCAAGCGCCCTCAGCAATCGATCGGGCGCAGGAAAGTGGCGCCACGCCTGCACCGCAAGATCAGCCGCGCGTGCCGGCTCTTCGGCCGCCAGCAGATCGATCAGCACGTCGTAATCGTTGGCCGACGCGGTGCCGCCGTTGATCAGGCGGGCATAGGCTGCTTCGGCGGTGTCGTCGCGCTGCAGCATCTGCGCGATATTGCCAAGGCGGCGCCAGTAGGTCACATCGCTCGGCAGCGCCTGATCGCGTGCAAAGTCGAGCGCCTCATAGGCAAAGCGCAACTCGCCGCGCAGCAGATGAAAACCCGAGCGTTTGAAGGCGCGCCCCACGTCGGCGCCGAATCGCGCATCCATCTCGCGCAGGGTTGCGATTGCGAGCGGGAGATCGGCCGCGCGCTCGGCAATGTCGGCCAGTGCCTGCAGCACGGCTCGCTCAGGACGGCGGCGCGCGATCTCGCGCAGATAGGCGATGGCGGCTTCCGGATCGCCGATGCGTTCGTAGGCATCCACCAGGGCGCCCAGCACGCGGTCGTCGCCCGGCCGCTCCGCAACGCGCTGACGCAAGCCGATGATCAACGCCTCGTCGTCGAACAGGCCGGGGGCGAGGCGCAGCAGCGCATCGGTAGCTTCGCCCTGCATGCCGTGTTCGGCAAGCCAGCGCCAGTGGCGCAGCGCCTCCTGTGGGCGGCCAGACCATTCAGACACTTGCGCCAAACGCAGCCGCCACGCCGCGTTGCCCGGCGCCTGCCGCACCGCCGACGCCGCGACGCGCCACGCTTCGTCGAGTTCGCGATTCGCGAGGAAGACTTCGTAGCCAAGGGTGTAACGACGGTCGTCGAAGGGCAGACGCGGTTCGCCTTTCGCGCCGTCATTCCCGGGCGTTTCGCCATCGTCGACAACGCGGCGCAACGCCACATCGCCCCATAGGCGAGCCCACTCCTCGCGCTCGATCTGCTGCAACAGCGAGAGCCGCAGCATCTGCCGCGCGTACTTCGACGCGATATCGGGCCGCCCGGCCGCGAGCGCCAGCCGCGTGAGGTATTCGAGCACTTCCGGGTCGCTGGCGAGACCGCGCAACTCGCGCTCCGCCAGCGCCAGCGCATCGGCCGTGCGGCCACTCTGACGCATCACGTCGACCGCATCGAAATAGAGCTGCCGCGCCGCCAGCGGCCGCGCTTCACGCCGGCGCGCGACCATCAGCACTTCGGCCGCGGCTTCGTATTCGCCCGCAGCGAGGTAGCTGCGCGACAGCTCGGCGAACCACGCCGCCGGCAACGCGCCGCTTGCGCTGTTGCGGTAGATCGTCAGCGCCAGGGCGCGGTCGCCCAACTCCAGCGCACGGCGGGCCAGCTCGAAACGATCCATTTCGGTCACTGGCAGGCGTGCGAGCTCATGCAGTTCCTGCAGCAGTGCGCGTCGCACCGCATCGCGCCGGGTGTCGTCCGTCGCAAGCCGGCGCCACTCCTGCTCGGCCACTTCCCACAGCAGCATGCGTGCCTCAATGCGCCGCGGCACGTCGTCTGCCAGCAACGGCATCAGCACCCGGCGGGCAGCGGCAAAATCGTTGCGGCTGAGCCATTGCCGCGCAAGCCGCAGGCGCAACTCGGGATTGGCGGGGTCCGTGCGCAGCATCGCGTTGAGGTAGCTGACCGTGAGCTCGTCACCGCGGGTATCGCGCAGGATGCGGTCGAGCAGCGCGGAGTAGGGATACATCAGCGTCAGCGCGACCAGTACCAGCAGCACGAACAGCGGCAGTACGCCGCGCGGCAGCAGGTGCGGGCGCTTATGGCGCGCGACAGCTAAGGTCGATCGTTGCCGCAGCATCGTCGAGGTGGAAGCGTTGGTAGGTGCCAACCTGGCGCGGGGTCAGGGTGCGCCGCGCCGTGCTGACGCGACACGCCTCGGCGCCGGCGAGGTCGAACTCGAGCGGGCCATGGCCGTGCAGCGCAAAGCGCACGCTGGCGGGCGTCGTTTCGAGCGCGCTGACGCCGCCATTCGCACCGGCCAGGCGCGGGCCGTTGTGCCCGCCACCGAAGGTAATGTGCGCCTGGCTATCGGCGAGGATCAGGTAGCGCCCGTCCGGGCCCTCAGCCCAACCTGCAAGCCCTTTGCTGACGGCCAGGTTCGGCTCACCAAGCGTCGCCGGCGCGCGCAGCGACCGCAGCACCCCAAGCCCACGCAACAGGTAGCTGCCATCGGTGACATCGCGTGCCAGCGCAACGCGGTTGAAGTCCGTCGCGATTCGGATGAATTCGGATGGAAACACCGGCCGTGTCGTCTGCGTCATCGCCCAGTCGTAGGCCTCGCGCAAGGAACGCAGCGAGGCCGGCTTGCTCGCTGCATAGGTGTGGTAGTAAATGTCGATCGGCTTGATCCGGCGAGGCTCGCCGGTCATGCGGAAGGTTTCGACGACGCGGCGAAAACCGTAGAACGGACCACGCCAAAGGTTGGTGTAGACGTTCTCGTTCATCACCGGCGCGTAAACCTGAAAGCGCCCTGCGAGCCGCACACCGAGCGCTGAGACCTCGGTCATCGTCGGGTTTGCGGCAGTAACACGCGTGCTACCGCCATTCATGTTCAACAGGCCTGCCGACGCTGCCTCGTCGAGCGCCGCAACGCTGGGCACCGCGTCACCCGACCACAGCAGGATGCCGACGGGCTTGCCTGGCGGCGCGAGGCGCTTGCGGATGTACTCGGCCGACGCGGTGATCTCGCGTGCGAGCGAAGGGGTATAGCCCGGCACCTCCAGGTGATAGTCCGCGTCGTCATCGGTGCTTGCATCGCCCGCTTCCACCTTGCGCCACTTGAACGGGTGGCTGTAGGTGTGGGTCGCGATTTCGACGTTCGGCAGCGCGAAGCCGCGCCGCGCGATGGCCTCCAGCGCTGCGCTCTCCTTCGGGTAAAGCCCGTCCGGCGCAACCTCGGCCTCGATCACGCTCAGCGCGTGCGGTATCGGGTAGCGGGTCACGAGTTCGTCGAGCATCACCTGTGCAGCGTAGGGGCTGCCGGCGAACTCTGCGCGCGACGGAAAGCCGTCGCCGTCGACATGCGCGAACAGCATGCGCCGGCCCGCGTCGCTGCTGGTTTCCGGCATCGGCAGATCGGGCAGCGCGAGCGCGGCCTTGAGAAAGCGGAAGGGATCGACGACCCAGCGCGAAGCTTCCAGCGAGGTCGAAATCTCGACCACCGCATAGCTACCCAGCGCAAACCCACCCCAGCGCGTGATCGCCACCGCATCGTAGCGGTGCCCCTGCTCGTCGCGCAGACGCGCCCAGGGCTCGCCGACGCTGTCGTCAATGCGAACACCGACCAACCGGCGCCGGTTCATCGGCGGCTCAATCTCGAAACCGATCGCCTCATGCCGGCGCTCCAGCGTGAGCTGGCCGACTGGCGGCGGCGAGCGGAGCAGGCCGGTCGCGCGAGCAAAGGCCGCATCGGCGGCAAACCCCGGCGCTTCAAACACGGCGATACGCAACCCTGCGGCGATCTGATCGAGCAGCCACTTGCGATAGCGCGCCTGCAGCTCGGGCGCGAGCTGGCCGCCAAACCAGCTGACGATGCCGGCGTAGCGCGCGCGGTCCAGCACCGGCAACGGCTTGCTCACATCGAAGTAGTCCGCGACGTAACCAAAGTAGTTCAGCGGCATCTCGGCGAAACGATGGGCCGAGCGGTAGTGCAAGGCGGGCGCCTCACGCCCGTCGATCATCACCGCGATGTGCCGCGGCATCACTTCGACCGTACTGATGCCGAGCGTGCTCAACGCACCGTCGGCCACCCAGGGAATGAAGCCGGCGGCGCGGATTCGCCGCGCGGTGTCGCGCGCCAGTTCGCGATCCGCTGGCGCAACGTAGTCGATTGCGATCGCCGCGAGCTTCCAGCGGTCGCGAACCGCGCGCAACTGCTCGCCCAGCCAGGCGCGGTCGGCTTCCGCCACCTCACGGTAGCTTCGCGTGTCGTGCGCATAGCCGCGGAACAGCGACTCCGCCGCCACGCCCTCCAGATCACCTGCAATCTGCGGCAACAGCTCGAAACCGCGATTGGCGATCAACCGGATACCCGGAAAGCGGCTGCGCAGGGTGTGAATCAGGCTCACGATGCCGCGCTGCTGGGCAACCGGGTCCGCCTGCGGGCCGCCGAGCTGGTAGGAATCCATCGTGTCGAGGAAGAAGCCCCGCCAGCCCTTTGCCCACAGCGGCGCAACGATGCGATCGGCAAAGAAGGTCGGCCAGCCCGCGGCGCGCTGATCGATCAGGATCGAAGCCCAGGTCGTGTTGGTGCCAAGCTGCCAGCTGGCGGGGATATCTTTCGCGAACGCACGCGAGGGCTGCACTTCACCGACGCTGACATAGGCGAAAAGCTCGCTGCCGCTGCGCGCGCCATCCGCGCCGCGGTAGGCGACCGGGTCAAAGCCATGATCCGGATCGACCACGGCAACGTCGAAGGCCTTGAGTTCATCGAGTGGCGCATCGGCGCCGTAGTGAAACGCGATCGACGAGAGGGCGAGCACCGGCTGCGACAGCAATGCCGCGAGCACGAGTCCCCAGAACCGCTTGCCGATCAGCACCTTCATCACGCTCCCGGCCCGCACCCAGACGCCACGCGCGTTGGCGAGCCCTTTGCCGAGTATAGCGAGCCCTGGCGCCGCGCCGCGGCCGATGACCACTGATTTGGCCATTGTTTGCAAGGCTGTCGGCCACGGCGCGGGCTTTGCGCACTGCAGCAGCGCCTGCTACCCTGACCAGTTCCGTCACCCCCCGACGGGCGCACATCGTCAGAATCCACCATGCAGACCGACTATCTTGAACGCATCCTGAACGCCAACGTCTACGACGTCGCCATCGAAACGCCGCTGGAGCATGCGCCGAACATTTCGGCCCGCGCACACAACCGTGTGCTGCTCAAGCGCGAAGACATGCAACCGGTGTTTTCGTTCAAGATTCGCGGCGCCTACAACAAGATTGCGAAGCTCTCGGCCAAGGCGCGTGAGCGCGGCGTGATCTGCGCTTCGGCGGGCAACCACGCGCAGGGCGTTGCATTGTCGGCCGCCAAGATGGGCATCCGCGCCGTGATCGTGATGCCGGCCACGACCCCGGCGATCAAGGTCGATGCGGTGCGCGCGCGCGGCGGTGAGGTGGTGCTGCACGGCACCTCGTACGACGAAGCCTACGGCCACGCAAAAGAGCTGGAGCAAGCGGAGAAGCTGACCTTCGTGCATCCGTTCGACGATCCGGACGTGATCGCCGGCCAGGGCACGATCGGCATGGAGATCCTGCGTCAGCACCCGAAGCCGATCCACGCGGTGTTCTGCGCGATCGGCGGCGGTGGGCTGATCGCCGGTGTAGCGGCCTACATCAAGCGCCTGCGTCCGGAGACGAAGATCATCGGCGTCGAAACCTATGATGCCGACGCGATGGCGCGCTCCTTGGCTGCCGGTGAGCGGGTCCGGCTCGACCACGTCGGCCTCTTCGCTGACGGCACCGCAGTGAAGCTGGTTGGCGAAGAGACCTTCCGCCTCTGCAAGGATCTGGTCGACGAGGTGATCCTGGTCGACACCGACGCGATCTGCGCGGCGATCAAGGATGTGTTCGAAGACACCCGCTCGATCCTGGAACCCTCCGGCGCGCTCGCGATCGCCGGCGCCAAGGCCTACGCCGCGCAGCACAAGCTGCGCGACAAGACGCTGGTGGCGGTGGCATCAGGCGCCAACACCAATTTCGACCGCCTGCGCTTCGTCGCCGAGCGCGCCGAGATCGGCGAGCAGCGTGAAGCCGTGCTGGCAGTGACGATTCCCGAGAAGGCCGGTAGCTTCCGCAAGTTCTGCACCCTGCTCGGCAACCGCAACATCACCGAATTCAACTACCGCTACGGCGACAGCGATACCGCGCATGTGTTTGTCGGCGTGCAGGTGCATTCGCGCGCCGAATCCCTGAAGCTCGTCGAAACCCTTCGCCGCCACGATCTCGACACGCTCGATCTGACCGACGACGAGATGGCCAAGCTGCATGTGCGCCACATGGTTGGCGGCCACGCGCCGGCCGCGGACCACGAACGCGTGCTGCGCTTCATCTTCCCGGAGCGGCCGGGCGCGCTGATGACCTTCCTGAACCACATGCGTTCGGACTGGAACATCTCGCTGTTCCACTACCGTAACCACGGCGCGGATTACGGCCGCGTACTGGTCGGCATCCAGGTACCGCCACAGGACGACGCGGAGTTCTCGGCCTTCCTCGACAAGCTCGGCTACGAGTACGTCGACGAAACCAGCAACCCCGCCTACAAGATGTTCCTCGGCTAAGCGCCATGTTCAAACTCCTGCTTGTCGCCGGCGGCGGCTTCGTGTCGAACTTTGCGATCCAGATCGCTGCCGGCGTGCTGATTGTCCGCATGGTCAATGGCCCCGGCACCCGCTGGCTGGCTCGCAAACGTCTGAGCGGTGCGATCAAGACGCTGTCGGCGGTGAGCTTCTCGTTGCTGCTGACCTTCTTCATCCAGATCGCGATCTGGGCCGGCATCTTCCGCGCGCTGCACCAGTTCGACGACATGGAAACCGCGGTCTACCACTCCGCGGTGAACTTCGCGACGCTCGGCTATGGCGACATCGTGATGCAGGCGCCGTGGCGCATCCTCGGCCCACTCGAAGCAATCTGCGGCAACCTCACATTGGGTATCGCGGTTGGTGTGCTGGTCAGTGCCCTGCGGGTGATCCAGGGCACCGAGCATTGATGCGAATCAGGCAACCATCCGCCTGAGCCGCCGATACTCGACGCTCCCCCCAACACTGCCGGCCACGCCGGTACAGGCCGCCACCATGCAGACCCGCCCGATCACGCCTGCCGACATCCCGCGGCTCGCTGCCATCTTCGTCGAGGTGTTCAACGCTCCGCCGTGGCAAGACGGCTGGACGCTCGACACCGCCATCGAGCGGCTGGAAGCCCTCGCCGCCAATCCGCATTCGCGTGGCTTCGCAATCTGGGAGCAGGATCAGCCGCTGGGCTTCGCGCTCGGCGCACGCGAGCGCTGGAACGACGGTTGGTTCTTCTCGCTGCGCGAACTCTGCATCGCCCGCAACCGACAGCGCGAAGGCGTCGGCCGCCGCCTGATCGACGCAATGTGTGCCGACCTGCTGGAAGAAGGCATCAGCTCGATCAACCTGCAAACCGGCCTCGACGCCCCCGCGCATAGTTTTTTCGCCAAGCTCGGATTCAGCGAGATGCCGCTGGTGACGATGGGCAAGCTGCTGGGGCACTGAGCCAGCGGTAGCCCATCACCGCACTCCGCCAAACGCGACCGCGTCGCAAGCTACCGCGGTTGTGCTGGCGTCATTCCGCCTTCGTATCCGTCGAACGCAGAAACCATCAATGCAGCGCCCCGTGGCGGCCACTAGAATGACGCCGCCTCGGGGCCAGCCCGCGGCGGGGTTCTGAACTGAGGGCGGGTGCTCATGGGCATGGTGGTCGGGCGGGAAGTGGTTTGGCGCAGGCGCGTGGCGCATGTGGGGATCTGGCTCGCGCTGGCCCTGATCCTGTACCCGTTCGCGAACATGTTGTGGCAAGCCGTCACGGCGCATGCCAGCGCGGCCGACGGCCAGCACTGGTGGCCGCAGTTCACGGCCGATCATTTGCTGATGGTGCTCGGATGGCGTGATCAACTGGATGAGTACGGCGGCCGCTTGGCGGCGCGGGTCGAGTTCTGGCTGTGGATGTGGAACTCGGTGAAAGTGGCGGTAATCACGACCGCGATCGCCACATCACTCGCGCTGACCACCGCCTACGCCTTTGCACGCTTGCGCTTCGGTGGCCGTGCGTCGCTCGACAAGCTGCTCTACATGAGCCACTTCTTCCCCGGCTTTTTGCTCGCGGTGGCGTACTGGAGCATCTTCGACCGCATCGGCGACACCTTTCCGGTCATCGGTATCGACACGCATGGTGGCCTGGTATTGGCGCTGACGGGGCAGGCCACCTTGGGCATGGTATGGGCCTTCAAGGGCTACTTCGAACAGTTGCCGCTGGAGATCGAAGAGGCCGCGCGCATTGATGGCGCGACGGATTGGCAAACGTTTCGCGCGATCGCGCTGCCACTGGCGCGCCCGATGATCGTGGTGATGGTGCTGTTGCTGGTCACCAGCTTGATGTACGAGCCGATACTGAGTGCCGCGCTGCTGACCGGATCGGACACCGCGACGCTGCCGATCGGGCTCAACCGCTTCACGATCGCTGCGGGCAGTGCCGGCAATGGCAGCGCCGTCGCGCTGCATGAATTCGCGGCGGCGGCCCTGCTCGCGTCGCTACCGGGCGTGGTCGTATTCGTCTTCGCACAACGCTGGATGGATCAATCGACCGCCGGCTCGGTGAAGGGATGATGCGATGAACAACGCATCACAGGCAGTACTCACCGCCGCACCGGCCCCACGCACACGGGTCAGGCATTCGCGTTGGCGGGCGCATGCCGCGCTTTGGGGGCCACGCGCCATCGGCATCGCGGCGCTGCTCGTCGGCCTGGCCGTGGTGCTGAAGCTCTACGTCAGCGGCCAATGGCTGTTTGGCGTAGTCGTGCTGGTGACGGTCTGCGCCGGCTGCTTCGTGTATCTGCAGGCGCGCAGCAGTGCATGGCGATTCCTCTTTCCGGGCCTGCTCGCGGCGCTGCTGTTCGTGCTGCTGCCGATCGGCTACACCGTGTCGCTCAGCACGTCGAACTATTCATCACAAAACTTGCTGACCTTCAGCCGTGCGACCGAGTACCTGCTGACGACGCGGTACATGCCGGAGGGCGCGCAGCGATACGCGTTCGCGCTGCTGCCGGATGGCAAACGCTACCGCGCGCGCCTGGAGAGCGAAGCCGGCGAGGTTTTCCTCAGCGAGGCCTTCACGCCGGGCAAGGCCGGCAAACCGCTGGCCATGAAGCGGGTCGTCGATGCCCCGCTCGATGCGCAAGCCGACACCGCAACGCTGGTGCGCAGCGTGGCGGTGCTCAAGGCCCTGGTGCTGCAACTGCCCGACGGCAGCGCGGCGCAGATGTCATCGCTGCGCAGCTTCGACACCAGCAAACCGCTGTACATACGGCGTGCCGACGGCGCGCTGATCAACCAGCAGGACCACACGGTACTGCGCCCCAACCACGTTAGCGGCTACTACGAAACCGCCGGTGGCGAGAAAGTGGCACCGGGTTTCACCGTTTCCGTGGGCGCGGCGCAATTCATGAAACTGTTGGCCGACGAGGGCATGAGCGAGCCTTTCCTGAAGGTATTCGGCTGGACCCTCGCCTACAGCGCACTGACGGTACTGTTGTCCTTCGCGGCGGGCCTCGCAATCGCGACGGTATTGAGCTGGCAGGAACTGCGCTGGCGCGAAACCTACAAGCTGCTGTTCTACCTGCCCAGCGCGGTGCCGATGATGATTGCGGTGTTGATCGTGAAGATGATGTTCTTCACCAACACCGGCGAAGTGAATGCCGTGCTGGACGCCGTGTTCGGCATCCGGCCGGAGTGGTTCCAGTCGCCGATGCTCGCCCGCACGATGGTCGTGATCGTCAGCGTATGGCTCTACTTCCCCTACATGATGATGCTGTGCCTGGGCCTGATCCGCGCGATCCCCGCCGAGCTGTACGAAGCCTCGGCGCTCGCCGGTGCGGGGCCACTGACGAACTTCACGCACATCACGCTGCCGCTGATTGCGCGGCCGATCCTGCCGGTGCTGGTTGCCAGCTTCGCGAGCACGTTCAACAACGCCGGACTCATTAGCTACCTGACCGGCGGCGACCCCTCGTACCTCGATACGCGCGATCCGATCGGCATGACCGATCTGCTCGCCTCTGCGGCGTTTCGAATGGCCTTCACCGGGGGCAGCAACTTCGGACTCGCTGCGGCGATCTCCGTGCTGCTGTTCCTGATTGTCGCCTTGCTCGCCCTCGCGAGCCTGCGGCTTACCCGAAATACCGGACGCATCGACTGACCCCATGGCCGACACCCCGCGCAACCCACTCGACAAACCCGGCTACGAACTCGTCTTCAACGACGACTTCGACGCCGCCACGCTGAACACCACGCATTGGCTACCGCTCTACCTGCCGCAATGGAGTTCGCGCGCGCGCTCGCGGCCGAACTACCGCATCGCAGACAGCCAGCTGGTGCTTCAAATCACTGCAGACCAGCAGCCGTGGTGCCCCGAATTCAACGGCGGCGTGAAGGTCAGCAATCTGCAGACCGGCGTGCATGCCGGGCTGCTCGGCAGTGCGCAAGGCCAGCACCGCTTCTCCGCCGATTGCCGGGTGCGCGAAGAACAAACGCCGCAGCAGCTGTTCTGCCCGCAGTACGGCTACATCGAGATCCGCTGCCGCGGCGGGCGCGGGCTGCGCAACGTATTCGGCTTCTGGATGATCGGCTTCGAAGACACGCCGGAACGTTCCGCCGAAATCTGCCCCTTCGAGCTGAAAGGCTGGAATGCGGGCAGCGAGCGTGCGACGCTCGGCTTCGGCCTGCACCCCTTCGGGGACCCGACGATTCGCGACGAGTTCTTCGAGCGCGAATTCCCGATCGACGCCACCGAGTTCCACCTCTACGCCGTGGATTGGTCTCCGGAAGGCGTCGCGTTCTATCTCGACAACCAGCTGATTCATCGCACGTCGCAGTCACCCGCGTACCCGATGCAGTTGATGCTGAACCTCTACGAACTGCCGCCGACGGACGACCGACCGGACGCCGCGCCGGACTACCCGACCGAGTTCGCGATCGACTACGTGCGCGCGTGGCGGCGAGCCGGTTAGCCGAATTGGATACATGACATTTACATGAATCGCCTTGCCGTCAGCACCATGCCGGCGACATACTCCGTTGCGCGACGTCCTGTCGCCCACAACACCAACGGAGAGAGCCATGCCCCTTGCCACAGCGATGCGCCGCGCCTTCGTCGCGCTGGTCGCCGCCGCCCCGATCCTGTCAATCGCCGCCCCAGCCGCGCATTTCGACTCCGGCGCGGAAGGCTGGAGCGTCGTCGACTTCGGTTGTTGCAGCACCGACTACGTCACGCCATCAACGTTTTTCGCGGCGAACTGGCACGCCGCCGGCGGCGCGCCCGGCGGTTACATCGATTTCGCCGACCCGTCGAGCGGATCGTTCTACTTCGCCGCATCCAGCGCCTTCACCGGCGACCTCTCGGCCTACCTCGGCGGCACGCTCGGCTTCGCCCGCAAGGTCACTGTGCCGGAGGGCTCGGTGCAATGGCGGGACGACCCTGACGTCGTGATCGTCTCGGGCGGCCAGTCCTACGTCTGGCGTGGGCCGGCCAACCCGGGTGCAGACTGGAGCACCGAGCGGGTCACGCTGCGTGCCACGGGCTGGACCGTTGGCGGCCTCGGCGGCCCGGCGGTGTCGGACACCGCCTTCGCCGCTGCACTGGGCAAGGTCTCCGCGCTTTACCTGCGCGGCGAAACCATCAACGGCATCGTCGAGACGACCGCGCTGGACAAGGTGCAGATCAGCGCCGTACCGGAACCCACTGCCGCACTGATGCTGCTGACCGGGCTCTGGATGCTGGCGCTGCGCCGGCGGCGCGGCTAGGGCCGCTGGGCGGACACGGTGGCGACCGCGTCCGCCTGCTGGCCAACACGGTCAGGCGCACGCGGCATTTCGCCGTAGGTCGCGGCGCATGCGGTTTCCTACGGCGACGTCGCGTCGCGCTTGCGCCACCGCAGCGCATGCGCTGACACCGCGACTCGCGCAGCACAGCCGCATTTCGCCCCCCTTCACTGTCGATTCGTCGCTCGCGTGCTGCGCGCGGCGCGGCGGCTCACGACACTGGCGCCATTCCCTCACACCCCAGGAGATGCGCCATGAAGACCCCGCTTCGCTCGATTCTCGTCGCCTTCACGTTCGTCGGCTGCCTCGCCATGCCGCAGGCTCATGCGTACGACGCCAGCGCCTGGCAGGCCGCACAGGCAGACTTCCAGCGCGCCAACGCCGGTGAATCGGGGGCTGCAGCCGAAGCCGCGGAGAAGTTCGCCAAGCTCGTCGCCGCCGAACCGGGTAACCCGCTGCTGCTTGCCTATCTCGGCTCCGCCGAATCGATGCAGGGGCGCGACGCAACTTTCCCGTGGAAGAAGATGAAGTTCGCCGAGGCCGGCATCGCCGACCTTGACCGCGCACTCGCCCTGCTCAAACCCGAACATGCCCAGGCACCGGCCGGCGGCGTCTCGATTGCCAACGAGGTCAAGGTCACCGCCGCGAGCACCTTCCTCGGCCTGCCCGGCTTCTTCAACCGCGCCGAGGCCGGCGCCAAACTCGCGCATGAACTGGCGAACCAGCCGGGCTTCGCGACGATGCCGGAGCGCTATCGCAATGCCGTGCTCAAACTCACCGCGCAGGCCAAGCAATGAACACCGCCCTGCGCGACAGCACCCCAGTGGTCGCCATGCGTGGCGTCAGCAAGGCCTACCGGCTCGGTGAAGTGCAGGTCCCCGCGCTGCATGCAGCGGACCTCGACGTGAGCAGCGGCGAGATGGTCGCGCTCACCGGCCCCTCCGGTAGCGGCAAGAGCACCCTGCTGCACATCGCCGGGTTGATCGACACCGCCGATACCGGCGACTACGCCCTCGCTGGCACGGCCACCACGCAGCTCAACGAAGCGCGCCGCACGCAGTTGCGTCGCAACGCGATTGGCTTTGTGTTCCAGAGCTTCAACCTGGTGCCGGTAATGACGGTGGCGGAGAACGTCGAATACCCGCTGTTCCTCGACGGTGTGGCGCGTCGCGAGGCGCGCGAGCGCGTCGCCGCGATGCTCGAACGTGTCGGACTGGCCGACCGCGCCAAGCACCGGCCCGACGAACTTTCCGGCGGCCAGCGCCAACGTGTGGCGATTGCACGCGCGCTGGTCAAGCAACCGCGTTTGTTGATCGCCGACGAGCCGACCGCCAACCTCGATTCGCACACCGCGGACGAGGTGATCGCGGTGATCCGCGCGCTGTGCCACGAAGCCGGCACCGCCTGCCTGATCGCTACCCATGACGACCGCCTCACCGCGCATTGCGACCGTGTGCTCGCGCTGCGTGACGGAGTGCTGCAATGACCACATCGCTCATCCGCTGGATCCGCTTCGCGCTGCGCAACACGCTGCGCAACCGGCGCCGTTCGCTCGCCACGGTCACCCTCACCGCGCTCGGCAGCGCGGCGATTCTGGTCGGCGGCGGCTTCGCGCTCTACACCTATGAATCCTTGCAGCAAGCCGCCGCGCGAGACACCGGCCACCTGATCGTCGCCACGAAGGATTTCTTCGATCGAGAGGAAGACACGCCGATGCAGTTCGGCATCGAACACTTCGATCAACTGCGCGACACCCTGCTGGCACATCGTGAAGTGCGCTACGTGCTGCCGCGGCTGCACTTCTCCGGCCTCATCAGCAACGGCGACAAGTCGGTTGTGATGATCGGCAGCGGCGTCGACCCGCAGGCCGAGTTCTCGGTGCGCGGCCCCTTCCTGCAGCTGAAGGCGGGCAAGCTGCTCAACGAGGATGCCGCCAAGGGGCCAGATGTGCTGATTGGCGCGGATCTCGCGAAGAGCCTCAAAGCTGGCCCCGGCAGCGCACTGACGTTGCTCGGCTCGACCACCGCCGGCGCACTCAATGCGGTGGATGTGAAGGTACGCGGTGTGGTCAGCAGCGGCGTGCCGGACATCGACAAGCGTCTCGTGCTGACCAGCCTCGCGACCGCGCAAGGCCTGCTCGCAACCGATAAGGTCAGCAGCGTCGGCGTGTATCTCGCCGATATGGAACAGACCGCCACCCTGCGCGCCAAGCTCACGCCGCAGATCGCGCCGCTCGCAATGCGCACCTGGGAAGAGGAGGCTTTCTTCTACAAGGCAGTGCGCGGCTTGTACGACCGGATTTTCGGCGGGCTCGGCCTCGTTATCGGGCTGATCGTAGTGGGGGTCGTGGCCGGTGCGATGGCGATGGCAATCGTTGAGCGCACACGCGAGATCGGCACCTTGCGGGCAATGGGCACCTCGCCGTGGCAGCTCGTACGGGCCTTCGCGATCGAAGGTGCGGCACTCGGTGCAGCGGGGGGTTTGCTGGGCGCGCTGGTCGCGGGCGGCGTCACCATCGCGCTGATGTTCGCCGGCCTGCAGATGCCACCACCGCCGGGGCGCTCGGTCGGCTACCCGCTGTTCATCACCTTCTCGCCCGAGCTTGCGTTGATCACGCTCGCAGCCGTCAGTGTGCTGGCGATGATCTCGGCCGCCGTGGTCGCACGCATCGCGGTGAAGAAACCGATTGTGGAGGCACTGGGCCATGTTTGATCTGAACTTCATCCAACGCGGTCTGGCACTGGGCGCACTGGCCCTTTGCGCCAGCGCGGCATACGCCGAATCGCCCGAGGCTCTGCTCAAGCGCGCCGATGCCTGGCGCTTGTCGGCCGACAACATGAAGGTGGAAACCCGCATCGAGGTGATGAAGAACGGCGCGCTGGAGAAGGAACGCGACTACCTCGTCTTCCTGCGCCCCGGCCGCGAGTCGCTGGTGCTGATGCAATCGCCGGCCGAGAAGGGCCAGAAGGTGCTGATGAAGGCCGACGACTTCTGGATGATCCTGCCCGGCAGCCAGCGCCCGATCCGCATCACGCCGACGCAGAAGCTGATCGGCGATGCGGCGGCCGGCGACGTGGCGACGCTGTCGTGGTCCGAGGACTACACGCCGGCGCAGGCCGAAGCCGAGAAGTGCGACAGCGGCGCCTGCACCCATCTCACGCTGAAGGCAAAGCAGGCGTCGGTGACCTACGCGCGTATCGAGCTTTGGGTCGACACGAAGACCGCGCAACCGCTGAAGGCCGATCTGTTCGTCGTGTCCGAAAAACTCGCGAAGCGCGCGAGCTTCGAAGTCGGCACGGTGTCCGGCAAGCCGCAGGTGACCAGCATGACCATCGACGACGAGATCCTCACCAATCGCCGTACCGTGCTGCATTACCGCAGCCGCACCGCGTACGAAGCGCCGGAAGCGTGGTTCAACCCGATGTACCTGACGCGCAACACGGTCACGCCATGAAGCTCTTGTTCGCCTTGTCCGCTGCTTTGCTGAGCGGTGGCGTGAGCGCCGCCGACTGGCCGGAGACCACGCTGGACTGGACACTGCGGGCGCAGGCCGAGGCACGCAGCGCCAACCCGGATTCGTCGCTCGCGCCCGCCGCGCACATGCTCGGCGCAGGGCGGGACTGTGGCGCCGGCGAAGTGCGGCTGCGTGGCCGCGTCGGGCAAGTGGGCTTTGCCGGGCAGGCCTGGGCGGCAAGCTGCGACCCGGGTGGCGTCGACCGCGACGGCCGCGTCGACGAGCTGTTCTGGGAGGGCGAGGCCGGCCCGCTGCACTTCACTCTGGGAAAGAAGGTGGTGAGCTGGGACGTAGGCTTCGGTTTTCGCCCGCTCGACGTGGTGCAGCGCGAGAATCGCCGCGCGCTGATCGACCAGCAGCTTGAAGGCGTGCCGGTCGTGATGCTGGAACACTTCAGCTCGCACCTGGCCTCGACCCTGGTCTTCGCCAACCCCGGCCAAAGTGACGAAGCCCTGCGGCGCGACGAGCAGGCGCTCGCCTGGCGCGGCTTCGCACAGACGTCAATGGCAGACCTGCATCTGCTCGCCCGTTGGGGTGCGCAGGAGCGCGCGAGCCTCGGCGCCGGCTTCTCGGCGGTGCCGCTCGATTCGCTCGAAGTGCACGGTTCAGCCCGCTGGGGCCAGCGCGCGACGCGCCTGGTCGGAACCTGGCCCTCGGCCATCCCGCTCGCCACCGCGTCGCCGTGGCGCGACGAGGTGGGCGGGGCTTTCTGGCAAGCCCTGATCGGCGCGCAATGGACCGGTGAGAACAAGATCTCGGTGCTCGCCGAAGCCTGGTACGACGGCACCGCCCCCACCGAGTCCGAGTGGGACGCCTGGCGCGCACGCAACGCCGCGATCGGCGGCTTTACCTACGCGCCTGAAATCGCCCGCGCCGGCAATCTCGCGTGGAACGCCCAGGCACTCGGCCAGGTTAACCTGCAGCGCGCCAACCTGCTGCTACGTGCCGCGTACGGCGGTGACACCTGGCAACCGGAGATCGACTGGCTGCTCACGCCTGCTGACGGCGGCAGCGTGCTGAGCGCGGCACTCGCATGGCAGGGCGACCGCCTGCGCATCGAAGCCGGCCTGCGCACCTACCTTGGCCCCGCCGATTCGCTCTACCGCCAACTACCGGATCGCGGCAACGCGTATCTGATGGCGACGCTGCCTTTCTGAGGCAACCGCCCCCAACCTGCTTGCCTCGACGATACGAATTGCTCTCAATGCTTGCGTTATATTTCGGGTCCACAGCAGGATAGCCTTCCGCCAGGCGCTATTGCCTGCGTTTAGCACGGGTGTCACACCAATCGAGCTAACGGAGAAGAGACATGACTGAACTCGTTGAGGGCGTATTGATCGGAATGGTGCTCGAGCACGACAAGAACGACTGCCCGTTCTGTGTCAGTAACGAGAAGGCGAAGCCCAATCCGGTGCCCGTGAGCAAGGGCGAAGCTAGCTGGGAAGAGGACGCCGACAAGCTGATAGGCAATGACGCAGGCGAACTTGAAAACAACATGAGTACGCCCAGACCGCAGAAGTGGTATCTGGAAGACGCAGTCGCACGCGAACTGAATATCGCGACGCCACACAAGATCACGCCGAACCCGCACCACCTTATCCCGGGCAATGAAGCGCTGAAGCAGGTACGTACATTGTTGTCCTGGATATTTGAAGACAAGAGCAAGATCGAGAACGACATCGGTTACGACGTTAACAACGGCGAAAACGGTATCTGGCTACCAAGCAACAACTCCATGCGTGGCGTTTCATGGTGGAGCGGGGATACCCAGATCATTCGCAAAGCGAAGTATGCGAAGTCCGCGATGAAAGTCTCTGGCGGGTTGTTTCACGACCGCCATATCGACCCCTACTCGGAATTCGTACAGGAGATTCTGAACAAGATTGCGGATCGGATGAATGGCCTTCAAGCTCAGGATCCAAAATGTCCGTTCAAGGTTGAAAAGGGCCATAACACTCGCTACAAGCCGCCATATGCGCTGGTTAATCGACTCAACGGTGTAACGCGACGCCTGAGCGGCTACCTGAAAACCAGCGCGACACCGACCAACTATTTCTACACCTCGAAACTCGTGAAGAAGGCGCGCGAGGTGTAGCAGATGGTCGACGGAGTAACCCGGGAGAGGTCTGGATGAGCAGTTACTACATGCTTGAGTGCATTGCGCCGGAAGATTGGGATGATCCCGCTCTGGTCGAGGGGATCGCTCCGCCCACGGGTGAGGATTCATGGCGGCTTGGGCGGCGGTTTCTCAATCCGCCGACGCGACCGATTGAAGTCAGTCTTCATGCCGACTACGGCATCCAGCTCAAAGAGCTACGCAACGTTGACACCCTGCTCATGACAAAGCGCCTACACAAAGCCCTTCTGGACGCTGGAGTGAGTAACCTCGATGCCTACCCCACGATCATCCGACACCGCAGCCGCCCGTTTGAAACGGACGACTATGTCGCTTGCAACCTGATCGGGCTGGTCTCGGCGGTCGATGCGGCCAAGTCGAGAATTATCGGATCAAGCCCTGACGGGTTGATTGACACCGATTTCGAGTCCGTCGCACTGGATGACCGCAAGGCGCAGGGGGCGCTGATGTTCCGCCTGGCGGAGAACACAAGCGCCGTTATCGTGCATGAGTCAGTAAAAGACTACCTACAAGCCAACGGATTCGACATGCTGACCTTCGTGCCGCCAAGCGAGTGGATCGGGTGATCGTAGCGCCTCGCTCGGGGCAGGAAATACCAATTCAGAGCGGGGCCGACACCCCGGGCATGCCCTCGCCCTGCGAGAAGAGATCCCCCTGAATCGGCAGCGCGCAGCCGCCTGCGGGGTGCACATTCAGCATTGTTGCGGTTCGACGATCATCGTCGCCCGACCAATCGGCGCCTTCACGGCGCGCTGCACACCAGCAGGCCACGAACGACCGTCACCCTCCCCGCACGCACAGCGCGCGGCCGTAACTGCTGCCTGTGATCGCGCTCAGATCGCGCCGACCGATGTCGAGGTTGTAGCCCCAAGCCTGCGACGTGCCGCTACCCTCCCCGCTCCAGAACCAGCCACCACTGAGCGCGAAGACTGACGCGGCATGGCAGAAGTTTCCGCCGCACGCGACGGACTCGGCAGGGTCGTACAACGCTTCGAGTTCGTCGATGGACGGAAGCCGCCATCCATCGCCACGCGCAGCACACTCGTTCACAGCATCGGGCCAGGAAATCTCGGTGCCGTTGTCACTTTGGCTCCACGCCAAACCGCTGCGCGGGTCAGTCACGATGCCATCGTGCTGGGCGTAGCGTTCAGGTGACGCGATGTTGGCGAAACCCAGGCAGGCGATGAACAGCGCCCCGCGCAGCGACCACTTCCCGTGTCTCACGACGGATCAGAACGGCACCGACACCCCGAGCATGCCCTCGCCCTGCGAGAAGAGATCCCCCTGAATCTGCAGCACGCAGCCACCTGAGCAAAACAAGCCGCCACTGCTGTTGATCAGCGTGGAATAGAAGCGGCCTTCAAGGCGCAGCGCGGCGTGCTTGCCGAGCATGAACTGGTAGCCCAAGCCCAGGTTCATCGAGGGCCGCAGTTCGTTGCCATAGCCCTCGCCGTCCAGCGCCAGCAGCGTGCCACCGATACCGCCGACCACATAGGGCCCGCTGCCAACCGGGCCTTCGAAGAAGTAGGTGCCGCCAAGATGGAAGTAGGTGACAGACAGCGGCATCGTCGCGGTGGTCTTCGGCGCTGCGCTTTGCGTGTAATCGAGGTGGGAGCGCTGGTGCGACAGGAAGAGCTGCAGCTGCCGGCTGCCGTCATACGGCAAGTCCAGCGCGATCGCACCTGTGCCGGAGCTTTCCACTTTCAAGTTCTCGCCGGTGGTGGCGTTCTGGAAATCGCCGCCGCTTCGGAACGCGCCATACGCGGTGATGGCACTGTCGGTCGCATGAGCAGGGGCTGCCAGGGCGAGCATAGCCAGCGGCAGGATGCAGGAGAGTCTGATCTTCATGATGTTGCCTGTCAGCGCGGCCATTCCGCAGCCGGATTCTGCCGTGCGAATCGCATTGCTGGCGAGCGCGAGTGGGCCCGCCTTGCGCCAACCCAAATCCAGCGCTCGCGCCCCTTGCCCCGCGGCCCTAGAATGCAGCGACCTCTTCGCTACAGGAAGCACCGCCATGCGCCTCGCCCTTCGCACCTGGATCGCCATACTCGCCACACTGTGCCTCGCGGCCGCATGCGTGAGCTACCCGGCACCGCCAGCGCCGTCGAAGTACGAGCGCGCCTGGAATGCCGCGTTGGGCGGCGTACAGGATGCCGGCGTGACGATCATGCACGCGGAACCGAACAGCGGACTGATCCGCGGCACGAAGAACGGGATCGACGTAACGGTGACCGTCACGCGCCTGCCCGATGGCGCGGTGAAAGTGCAGTTCGACAGCAAGGGCGAAACAAAGAACGACCCGCAACTGCCGGATCGTTTCTCGCAAGCCTACGAACGGCGCATGGGCCGCTGAGCACACGGACTGGCGCACCGATGCGACGCCCGGTCAGCATCTTCGCCGCCCTCTGCGCGCTGGCGGCCGGCGCTTGCGCGCGCAATCCGGACGCGGATCTGTGGGACTGCCAGTTCGCCGTGCAGAAAGACAACGCCGGCCGCTCGGCCACGGATATCGCCGAACGCGAACAGAGCATCGCCGCCTGTATGAGCGAACGCGGCTACCACCTCGATCCACGCAACAGCGCCTGCACCACGGGATCCGTTACCCCGCAGTGCTATCAGAAGTAGCCACGACTCACACCATCGGAAGGCGAGCGCCCAAGCACATGATCACCGTACATCACCTTGAAATGTCGCGTTCGCAGCGCATCCTCTGGCTGCTCGAAGAACTTGGCCTGCCATACGAACTTGTGCTGTACAAACGCGACCCGAAGACCCGGCTCGCGCCGCCGGCACTCAAGGCCGTGCATCCGCTCGGCAAGTCGCCGGTCATCACCGATGGCGAACTGACGATCGCCGAATCCGGCGCCATTCTTGAATACTTGGCTGAGTGCTACGGGCCCGCGCAGACCGGCGACCTCGCCGAGCTACAACCTGCCCCGGGCTCGGAGGCGCACCGTCAGTGCCGCTTCTGGATGCACTACGCAGAAGGTTCGCTGATGAACTGGCTGGTCATGAAGCTGGTGTTCATGAAGATCCCGACGCAGCCGATGCCCTTTTTCGTACGCCCCATCGCGCGCGCGATCTGCGATCAGGTGTTGAAGAAACTGGTCGACCCGAACCTGCGCACCGGGCTCGACCTCATGGAAGCGCATCTCGCCAAGAACCACTGGTTCGCCGGCGAACAACTGAGCATTGCGGACTTTCAGATGTGTTTCCCGGTCGAAGCCGCGCTCGCGCGAACCGGCAACGCCAACCGCTATCCCAAGCTGAAGGCGTTCCAGGAGCGAGTCGCAGCCCGCCCCGCCTATCAACGCGCACTCGCCAAGGGCGGGCCGGTGTTGCTGACGGACTAGCCGCCACGCGCCGCCAGCGCCGAAGCCACCGCGAGTTCGCGTCAGGTCTTGAAGTAGGCCACTTGCGCATCCAGCGCGTCGGCAATGGCCGACAGCATCCGTGCGGTGCCCGCGGTGTCCTGCATGCGGCCGTTGGTCTGCTCGATCATCCGCGCAATCTCTTCAACCCGCTGAGCAATGCTGGTCGAGGCCTCGCTCTGCTCACGGGTCGCGTCGGCGACGTCACGGATGCGCTCAAGCGTGTGGGTCGCGCCGTCGCGAATCGCACGCAGCACCTCAGCGGCACCACTCGCCAGCCGCACGCCTTCGTCGGCCTGTGGCATCGCGGCCTGCATGACATCGGTCACCGCACCGGTTTCGCTCTGGATCGACTGGATCATCGTCTCGATTTCAACGGTCGCCGCAGCGGTACGTTCGGCGAGCTTGCGCACCTCATCCGCAACCACGGCGAAACCGCGCCCCTGTTCCCCGGCACGCGCGGCTTCGATCGCTGCGTTAAGCGCGAGGAGATTGGTCTGCCCTGCAATGTCCTTGATCACCGACGCGATTCCGCCGATTTGGCCGGCACGTTGTGCGAGCACTTCGATCCGCGTCGCCGCGTTCGCCACCGTGCCGGATAGCGCCTGGATGCCTTCGCGTGCGCGCTCCACCTGGTTCTGGCCTTCCTGTGCCAGCCGCGCAGCCTCCGCCGAGTAGGTCTGCGTGTCATGAGCCGAATCCGAGATATGCCCGATGCTCACCGTCATCTCTTCGACTGCGGCGGCCATGCTGGACGTGGCGTCCACCTGCTGTTGCGCCAGTTCCGCAACCTCGCCCGACACCGCCGCGATGTTCGACGCGCCGTCGCGCATACGTGCGGACTCGCCGCGAATCTGCGCCAGCACCTCGCGGATCGCGGTACGCGCCACATCAAAGGAAGCAAGGACACTCCCGCTCGCCGCTTTGCCGACACTTGCAGTGAGATCACCTTGAGCGGCTCGCGCCATGACCTGGATGGCACTCGCCGGTTCGCCGCCAATCTGACGCAGCACACTGCGTGAGACCGCCCATCCGATACCGCCAACCACACATAAGACAGCGACGAACAACGCGACGCCGGCAATCAACTCGTCGCGCATCTGCCGTTCGACATCGTCCATCCATGCGCCGGTTCCGACGAACCAGTTCCAGCCATCAAACCGCATCACGTACTGCAGCTTCGGAACAGGCTCAGCCCCTGCCTTGCGGGGGAACATCGAGTCGACGAATGCATCCGCGCGACCACTGAGGGCATCAATCAAGTCCTGGACAGGGTAGCGCCCGCGACCATCGCGCAGCGTTTGCGCCACGTTTGTACCGATCAACTCCTTGCGAACGTGATAGACGTTCACCCCGTCCATCTGATAGACGTAGAGGTACTCGGTCTTGTGGTCATCGCCGCCGTAGCGGATCAGTGCAATCGCTTCCAGCGCCGCCTTTTGCGCAGCCTCTCGCGGCATACCTTCCGCTTCCTTGGCCGCGTAGAACGCCAATACATGGTGGGCGGATTCCACGACGGCGCGAATCGTCGCCTTACGGCCCTCGATCATGGTGCTGCGCTGCTCCATCGCCGAGGCGATCAAGAGCAGGAATACGGCAGCACAGGCGCTGCCGAGCATGACGAGGATCTTTGTCTTGAGTTTAAGTGCGTCGAGCATTGCTGTTTCCCAGTCAAGTACGTGCCTGCCCGAGTTGGGGGCAAGCACTCACGATGGGCATTACGGTCGGCGCACTGTCCGCTGGAGCGTAGTTCTACGTAGTGGATTTTCCACTCAGCATGACGATTGAGATGGATCAATCAAGAGGAGCGGAGCCGAAAGCGCCTGAGCGCGCAGAGCGCCGACGCAAGCGCGCTCGCACGGTTCATCTCCCGCGAGGCACGCTCGCCTGCTAGCCTGAAGGCTAGCGACATACTTTCAGGAGCCCACCGCCATGCCCGAACGCACGCTCAAACTTGGCAGTCGCCTGATCCTGCTGGATGCGCGGCCTGATCGGCTCGATCTGCGCGACCTGCCCTACCGCCCGCCGGTGACAAGCTTGCCGCAGCGCTGGCCGGATGACGCGGCGGTAGCGAAGCTCTTGCCGGCGTATCGCAAGGCCGGGCTGGTGCTGGATCAGAAGAAGGATGGCGCCTGCACCGGCTTTGGCCTGGCGGCGGTGGTGAACTTCCTGCGCTGGCGTGCCAGCGGCTTTACCCTGAACGCCTCGCAGCGCGTGAGCCCCTGGATGTTCTACCAACTCGCCCGCGTCTACGATGAGTGGCCGGGCGAGCGCTACGAAGGGTCGTCGGCACGCGGCGCGCTGAAGGGTTGGCACCGTCACGGGGTGTGCCTCGAGACGCTGTGGGGCGCACGCGGGCGACGGCCGAATTCGAAATGGGCCGAGGATGCGGTCACGCGGCCGCTCGGTGTGTACTACCGGGTCGATCGGCAGTCAGTGGTCGACCTGCAAGCAGCTATCTCGCAGGCAGGTGCAGTGTATGTCGCGGCGAACGTCCATGCCGGCTGGCATCTCAAACCACGCAAGGGCAGCGCCCGTGTGTCACATGCCAGCCTGCCGGCGATCACACGCCAGCCGGGTATGGGCGGCCATGCCTTCGCATTGGTCGGCTACAACGAGAACGGCTTCGTCGTGCAGAACTCCTGGGGTGAGGATTGGGGCGCCGGCGGTTTCGCACTGCTGCCCTACGAGGACTGGGCCGACAACGGGCTCGATGCATGGGTCGCCGGGCTGGGCGTGCCCCTGGCGATCGGCGGCGCCAATGGCGGGCGCGGCACACCGGCGAAAAGCCGCCAGTTCTTCGTGGCTTCACGCAGCGGTGGAAGCGGCTTGCTGTCGTCGTCGAACGATGCACAGGCCACTGCCGCAAACACGTGGAGTGAAGAGGCCGCTTACTGGCACACCCTGGTCACCGGCAACGATGGCACCGTGCTGCGCCGGCTGCCGCAGGTTGCGGACGGTGCCGACAACGCACGCTTCGTCGCCTACGAACAACCGCTCGCACGCTTCAAGGCGCAGGCCAAGGGCAGCCCGCGGCGGCTGGTGGTGTACGCGCATGGCGGGCTCAACAGTGAAGCCGATTCGATCAAGCGCATCCGCAGTCTTGGCCCCGCCTTCGATGACAACGGCCTGCATCCGCTTTTCGTAACCTGGAAGAGTGGTTGGGCGGAGGTGATCGGCCAGATGCTGGCGGACGGCTTCCGCAAGAACTTCCCCGGCGAGGATGAACCCGCACGCGGTCTTGGCGACCGCATTGTCGACGCAACGGACCGGGCACTGGAGGCCTTGTGTCGCCAGCTGCTGGTGCGCGCGATGTGGAGCGAGATGAAGGAAAACGTCGCCCGAGCCGAGTACGACGGCCAAGGCCTCGACGCGCTGGCTACTCAGATCGCCGCGCTGGCGAAGGATGCCGGCAAGGGTTTCGAACTCCACCTGGTCGGCCACTCGGCAGGGTCTTTCGTCTGCGGTCGATTGCTGAGCGAACTGGCCAAGCATTCGGTCAGTGCAGCAAGCTGCACGCTCTACGCGCCCGCTTGCGATCTGGATTTCGCACTGACGCACTACAAGGCGGCGATCGACAGCGGCCAGCTACCGGCGGCGCGTTTTGATATCCATGCTTTGTCCGATCGGCGCGAACTGGACGACAGCGTCGGCCCGTATCGCAAATCGCTGCTCTACCTGGTGAGCCGCGCGCTGGAGCGCTGGCACAAGACGCCGCTGCTGGGCATGGCGAGCGCCTTCGACCCTGCCTGCAACAGCGGCGAGTACTGGCATCGCGATGCGCTCGGGAGCGTCACTGCGTGGCAGGCGTTCTGGTGGGGCACAACCGCACCAAGCGGGTTCGCCGACGACCCTGCGAAGTTGGCAGACGGGCGCCTGCATCTGCTCGATGCTGCGCAGGTCAGCAATGGTGCGCGCCAGATCGCCACTGCGCACGGTTGCTTCGACAACAGCGTCGACATCGTGCGCGCCACGATAGAGCGCATGACGGGCAGCCCCGCCACCGCGCCGTTCGGGCCGCTCACGGGCTAATCCGCAGCCTTACAGGCGGGCGATCTCGCGATAGCGCTGCAAGCGTGTATCCAACGGCTCGCCCCTCTGCGCAGCATCACGCCCAGCGGCGACGGCCCCGCCGCGCACCGCATCGCTGAAGCTGACGCGAGCCGACTCCTCCACCTCGGGCATGTCGGCCCGCTCATCGACAGGCACGCGATCGCGGCGCACCGCAAGATCCCGCAGCCAGGGCGAACGCGCCAGGCTGGTGGCGGCAACGCCGGTCGAGCGGTCTTGCGCAAACATGGCATGTACTCCGCTCTGCTGCGTTCAGCAGTCCGCGCTCGGCATACCCAGCGGCCTGCGCTCACTTCGCCGCAGGCGCGCGCCGTTCGCCACGTCGTACAGATCGAGATTCCAGGCCTTCATCGCCTGGTTCACCAGTACCGCCTCGCCGTCGGCAAGCCGCCCGTCGGCATTCACGATGTCGAGTACCGCACGCAGCATGCGCTTACGCGTCAGCGGGTCCTGGATATCCGCGAGCAGCGCGTCGATCGTGTCTTCGTCCAGCTCGATCTGACCCGACTCGCCACGGTTTGCGGAGACCAGCATGTCCTCGCAGAACTCGCGCACCACGCGATCGAAGCGAGGGTGATCCAGACCGAGGCGCGAAACGACTTCATGACGCTCGAGCGCCTCGATCTCGTTGAGATCGATCGCGCCGTCGGCCAGCAGTGCAAGGGCGACAACGCGGGCCTTTGCTTCGGGGCTATCAGAGGGGTAGTGGCGCATGGTGTTCTCCTGTTCGCATGAATCGGCCTGGGTTCGCTGCCAACCATCGCAGCGTCTTGGGTGCAAGATTGCCAAGCGCAGCGCATTAGCACCAATTAAACTAATTGTTATCTCGCATTTGCTCCGACTAATCCATGCCGCGCCGCCGCATTACCTTCCGCCAGCTCGAAACGTTTGCCGCCGTCGCCCGCCTGCAGAGCTTCACGCGTGCAGCCGATGCGCTGCACCTGACGCAACCGGCCGTATCGATCCAGATCCGCCAGATCGCGGATGCGATCGGCCTGCCGCTGTTCGAACAGCACGGGCGCGAAGTGCTGCTGACCAGCGCCGGTGAAGAGCTGTTGGAGACGGTGCGCAGCCTGGACGATGTATGGAACCGGTTTGAATCGGCCATCGACGACATCAAGGGCCTGCGGCGCGGCAAACTGCGGGTGGCCCTGGTCACCACGGCCAAGTACTTTCTGCCACGGATGCTCGGCGCGTTCTGCAAGCGCTACCCGGAGATCGACATCGAGCTCGAGATCGCCAGCCGCGACAAGATTATCGAGCGCCTGCGCGGCAACCAGGATGACCTTTACGTGATGTCGCATCCGCCGGCCGATATCGATATCGTCAGCTACCCGTTCCTCGATAACGAATACGTCGTGATCGCGCCACTCAATCACCATGCCGTTGGCCAAAGCGTGACGCTGCGGGATCTGGCGGACGAGCCTTTCCTGCTGCGCGAAACCGGCTCGGGCTCCAGACTCGCGGTGGACCAGCATCTGCGGGAGACCGGCATCGCGCTCAAGGTGCGGCTATCGCTGGCCAGCAACGAGGCAATCCGCGAACTGGTCGCCAGTGGCATGGGCCTGGCGATCCTGTCGCGCCACGCGCTCGGCGGGCAACCTGCCGAGGCCGGGATTGCGGTACTCGACGTTACGGACTTTGTGCTCAAGCGACCATGGACGGTGGTCCACCTTCGCAGCAAACTCCTGTCTTTGCCGGCGCAGGCCTTTCTCGACGCACTGCTGCATACCGGGCTCGCCTAATCGGACGACGCCCTTGCGGGCCACGCCGCACAACATCCAACAAGAGGGACCCCAATGTCTTCCGCGCCCCCCAACTTCACCGACGTCCTCTCTGGCGCAGGCCCACGGCGGCCGATGCGCGAGGTGTTGCGCGAACTCGCCGATTCACTCGATGACAGCGCCTACCTCGACAACTACGGCGAGGGCGAATACCTCGCCGCTTTCGAGGCGGAAGTCGCCCATATGTTCGGTAAGGAGGCGGCCGTCTTCCTGCCCTCCGGCACGCTGGCGCAATTGATCGCACTACGGGTGTGGTGCGGGCGGCGCGGCAACTTCAGCGTTGCGATGCACCCGAGCGCGCATCCGGAGTTCGCCGAGCATGGCGGCTATCACTTCCTGCACGGCATGCAGCGCTTGCAGTTCGGCGCGCCGGAGTTCGCTGCCGAGCGCATGCCCACCGCCAAGGATTTCGAAGCCCTCGGCCAGACGCCGGGGTGTGCCTTGCTGGAACTGCCCTGCCGGCCGCTCGGGGGTCAGCTGCCGCCGTGGGACGACCTCGTCGCCACCCGCGACTGGGCGAAGGCGCGCGGGGTGCCGCTGCATCTGGATGGCGCACGGATCTGGTCCTGCCGCCCGTTCTACGGCAAGACCTACGCCGAGATCGCGGCGCTGTTCGACAGCGTCTACGTCTCCTTCTACAAGGACCTCGGCGGCCTCAGCGGCGCGATGCTGCTGGGCAGCGCGGATTTCATCCGCGAGGCGCGGGTGTGGCAGGTACGACACGGCGGTCGGCTGCGCACGCAGGGGCCATTCGTGGCGGCGGCGCGCACCGGCCTACAGCGGACGCTGCCGCACATCGACCAGTGGGTGGCCCGCGCGCAAGCGGCGGCGGAGATCCTCTCGCGCTTCGATGCAATCACGGTCAACCCGACCGTGCCGCAGGTGAACTTCTTCCAGCTCTATATCCGTGGCGACGCCGCCGCACTCACCGAGCGACACCACGCGCTGGCGAAGGAAACCGGCATCTTCCTGTTTCACGCGCTATCGCCCACCGTGGTGCCCGGCCTCGCCCGCACCGAGATCCACTGCTGGGCGCCGGCGATGGACTTCGACCTCGAGCGGCTCGCGCCCTTTGTCGAACGCCTGTTGGCGGCGGATTGAGCGGGCCGCTCAGGCGCGCCGCTCGTCCTCGTCGAAGTAAGTCCAGGCGAGGATGCGGCTGCGCTTCTGCCCTTGCGCCATCTCGATCACGCGGTGCTCGCGCGCACCGACCGCGCGCAGCGCCCGTTGCGCCACCGGGATGGTCGTCGCCTTCGAGACGAGCGAGCTGAACCAAAGGCACTGTTCGCTGTAATCAGCGCTCTCCGCGATCATGCGGCGGATGAAGCCTTCTTCGCCGCCGGGGCAGTGCAATTCCGCACCGTGCCCGCCGAAGTTGAGTCGTGGCGCTGCGCCCTGCGGATCGGCCTTGCCAAGGTTGCGCCACTTGCGTTCGCTGCCCGCACGCGCTTCGGCCAGCGAGGCATGGAAAGGCGGGTTGCAGAGCGTCAGGTGGAAGCGTTCGCGCTCGCCGATCATGCCGCGGAAGATCGCGCGCGCGGTCGGTTGAAGGCGCAGCTCAATCGCCTGGCCGAAGCGCGGGTTTGCGTCCAGCGCGGCCTGCGCGCAAGCCAGCGCATCACGGTCGATATCGAAGCCGACAAAGTGCCAGCCGTATTCGCCATGCCCGATCAGCGGGTAGATACAGTTCGCACCGACGCCGACATCGAGCACCCGCACCGCGCCGCCCGTGGGAATCTCGCCACCATGACGCTCTGCCAGCAGGTCTGCGAGGTAGTGCAGGTAATCGGCACGGCCGGGAATTGGCGGGCACAGGTATTGCGGCGGCAGATCCCAGCCGGCGATGCCGTAGTTGAGCTTAAGCAGCGCCCGGTTGAGCGCACGCACTGCAGCCGGATCAGCGAAGTCGATCGAATCGTCGCCATACGCGTTGCGGGCCACGAAGCGGGCTAGATCCGGGCTACACCCGATCAGCTGCGCAAAGTCGTAGCGGCCGCGCTGGCGGTTGCGCGGGTGCAGGCCGCTCTTGCTGGGCGGCAGGGGCGTGAAAGGGGTTGGCGTGTGGCGCATCGGGTAACCAGGGTTTCCGCCTTGCGGCGGCAAGCCGGCATGGTAAGCCAATCCGCGCGGACGACCCTGGCAGTGGCGAAGCTCAGTCGGGCGGGAAGCCGCACATGCCGATATCGAAATCCGCTGTCGGCAAGCAGCGTAGATCGGGATGCGGGCTGCAATGCTCCTTGCGATAGCAGAATGAACCGCCACCATCGGCGCACAGCGTGGTGACGACGACTTCACTGGGCGTCCCGGCGGACTCGTCCACCAGCACGACGGTGCCGCGATACGGCGAGCGCCGATCGAACCAGGGCACATCGGTAGCGCGCGAGTGAGCCTTGAAGCGGTACGCGTGGCCGGCCTCGAACCGGTATTGCAGCACGCACACCGACTGCGGCGCCGAGTAGGCGATCGCACGTGCATCGGTGAACTCGATCCAGTGGTCACCCGGCGCGAACTCGGCGCGTCGCGCGGCCCAAGGGAAGCCGGCCATGCGCTCGCCATCCACCGCCGAGATGAAGATCTCGCCGCTGTAGATCAGGTACTCGCGGAAGTAGCCTTCAAGGCTGGCGATCTCGTCGCGCGGCCGGTCGAGCTGCGGATACGTCGCCCAGGTATGGCAGCCGGCCAGGCCCAGCGCTGCACACAGCAACGCGCGGCACCGACCGCGCGTGCTCACGCAAGCCTCAGGAACATCGGCAACACCTCGAGTGGCGCGGGGTAGGCGCGCAGCCAGCCGCCGGCGAACTCGGCTTCGCTCCAATAGTCGCGCCAGCGGCCCGGCGGCAGCCAGATGTCGCGCGCGGTCTGGCCCTCGACCAGCACCGGCGCGACGAGCAGGTCGTCGCCGAGCAGGTACTGGTCGGCAATCGCGGCGGCTTCGGCGCGATCCGGCGCAGTCCAGATCATCGGCCGGATCGGTGGCGTGCCATCCACAGTCGCCTGCCGTGCAGCGGCGAGCCGCCGCGGGGCGAGCGCGACATGCAGGTCGGCATAGCGCCGGCAGATTGCGTCGACGGCCTCGCCCAATTCCCAGGGCGGGATCGAGAACTGGATTGCGAGCATCGGTGCGCAGGCCTGGGTCCAGCGGATCATCAGCTCGGGCGACACGGTGTTGCCGTAGGCATTGCCGCCGACCATGTCGGGCAATACGAAGGGGTAGCCGACCAGACCCAGTGCAAGTGCCTGCGTGACGACGGACGCCAGGCCGTTGTCCTCACCCCAGGTGCTGAACTTGTCCCACTGGCGGTAGAGGATCGCGTTGCGCTGCCCGCGCCAGCCGCAGCGGGCTTCGCCGTAGGGGAAGTGCTCCGCGGCGAAATCCGCCCACAGCCGGCTGTATTCGCTGCGCTCGATCGGTGTGTGTGTGACTGCATCGGCGGGCAGGAAGTTGGCTTCGCCGGCGTCGAACTTGTAGCCCGCGATGCCAGTGGCGACCTGCAGCGCCTTGAGCTTCGCCGCCCACCAGTCTCGTGCGGCAGGGCTCGTCAGATCGAGCAGGCAGGCTTCGCCCTGCCACCAGCGCACCCGGTACGGCGATCCGTCTGCATGGCGTACCACGTGGCCCAGCGCTTGCGCCTCGGCGGTGTTCGCGGCGCCGTCGGCAAGGAAGGGCGTGATCCACAGCGTCGTGGCAAAGCCCAGCTCTTGCAACGTGGCGACCAACCCGGCGGCGTCGGGAAAGCGTTGCGGATCGAACTCAGTGGCGCCGTAGGCGGCCTGCCAGCGGTCGTCGATTTCCAGCGTCGCGCCGGGGTAGGCGTGAGCGCGGATCGCATGCGCGAATTCGAGCACCCGCTCGGCGTTGATATCGGCCTTGTACTTCGCCCAGGTGGTCCAGATCGGCGCAGCGAGCAAGGGTTCGGCCGGGATCGCCTTGGGGTGACCAAACACACCGAGCGCCTCGCGATAGGCGCCGGGCAGGTCGCCCGCGCAGATCAGGCGCAGGCTTGTCGGCTGCGTAGCGTGCAACACAAGCCGGCGCGCGGTCGGATCGGCGCTGAGCGTCGGTCGCACACCGTCGGCCTCGAACACGGACACCCAGCCGCGCCCGGCATCGCCCGCAGCAGCATCGCCCATCGGGTTGATGCCGGCGTGCAACGCCTCGCTGAGCACTTCGGACTGCACTGCGATGCCGCTCGACGTCAGCCACAGCGCTTCCTGGATGCAGCCGTGTCCGGCCGGGCCGTTGTCCCAGCTCATCAAGGGCGACGGCGCCAAGCTCATGCGGTCGAGCGGAAACACCTGGCGGACGAAGCTGCCTTGCCCGTACCAGTGGGCGTGGGCAGGGATCTCGATGCTCAGTGTCGCGCCGGCCGGCAAGTGGAGTCGCCAGGATCCGCCTTCGGGCACGGCCAGCACGGCAGCGGCATGAGTGCGCGTGTCGCCGGCCTCGACCAGTTCGATACGCTGGGTCGTGCCGCTGGCCGACAAGTCCGCCAGCACGCTGCCGTAGCGGTATAGCGCTGCATGCGGGCCGTGGGGCCGCAGTGTCACGGCGTCAAGCGGCGGGTTGCCTGTCATGGTGCGGCCTCCGTCAGCGCCCTCGCGCAACAATCAGGACTGACGGAACTGATCGTGGCAGCGGGTGCATGTTTGCTCAAGCCGGCTCGCCGCCGGTTTGATGGCGTCGAGTGAGCGCTTGCGCGACGCCTCAAGCAATGCATCGGCATCATCCTGAACCTGCTTGGCCAGTTGATGGAAGGCCTCGGGCTGTTGCCACACGGCGTCCTTCGCGCGCCCGACCTCGCTCGCCTGCTTCATCTCCGGGAACAGCGGCCAGGGTTGGCGTGAGAGGCGCTGCAGCGCTTCGGCATCGCGTATCGCCGCATCGGCGTCGTAGTCCTGCTTCTCTTTCACATAGGCGAGCAGATGTTCGCGCGCCTTGGTCATCTCCTTGAAGACCTTGCGCCGCTGCGCCACGGGAGAATTGGGATCGACGCGGTCACAGCCAGCGACGCCGGCCAGCATCAAAACAAGAAGAACTGAGGACGACAGGCGAAACGAAGACATCGGAACTCCACAAACGAATGGCTGGGCGCAGCATCTTGCTTCCCTCCCGCCATGATGCCAGCCCGACGAGGAACGCGTTCGGCGCCAACCGATCACCCCCCGTTTCTGCATTCCACGCCGAGCGGGCTGCAGTTCATCGCAGCCCGGCTGCAGCCTGCCTCGCCGCACCCTACAGTGCGCCGCAACGGCCAACACCCCGGCCGCCCCAAGCGCGAGGCCACAAAATGAAAGGCTCCACCCTGATTGCCCTGCTTACCGCCGGCGCGATCCTGCTGTTCGCGGCAGTCGCCTTCGGCGGCGAACTGCCCCCCTTCCCCGGAACGCTCTCCGGTATCGTCGTGGTCTCGGCCGCGCCGAGCCTGGCCCACAAGGCCTGCTGAAACACGTACGGAACAGAACATGACTGAAGAAGCCAAGGACACCCGCAGCACTGACGCCCACAAACGGGTGGAGGGCTGGATCCGCCGGACCAACTGGAGCTCACTGCTGCTGACAGGCTTCGGCGTGTTGATTGCCCACCGCCTGATCGGTGCCACGCTGGGCATGCGCGCCTGGGTATCGGTGATCACCGCCGTCGCCATCACGATGGCCCTTTTCGGATGGAAGCTCTGGCTGGTTGGCCCGGACAGCCTCAAGACCGAGTTCCGCGAGCGCTGGCAGCGGCTGTCTGACTGGCTCGCCGTCGTCGGCTGGTGGCGGCTGATCTTTGTCAGCCTGTTTGGCTTCATTGCGGCGGGCATTGCTTCGGATGCACTGTCCGGCCACGGCGAGTTCATCGGGCTCGTCTTCGCCGCCATCCTGGTACTGATCGCCACCAAGATTGCGCGTGGCGCCCAGCCGCGCAATGGAGCCGGCGTGCTGCGCGCCGGCGACGAGGCGAAGTCGGTCGAGATCGGCCCGCACGGCATCGACGTCGTCAAACGCCATCCGGACGGCAGCATCGCCAAGCAGGTCAAGATTGGCGTAGAAGGCGTCTCGGTGCAGCGCGGCGCCGGCCCTGCAAGCGCGTCAGCCTATGGCGCAGACGTTGGCGCCGCCGAAACGGAGGACAGCACGCGCAGCTGGTTGCAGCGCCTGACCTGGGGCCGCCTGATGCTGATCGGCCTGCTACTGCTGATCGCCGCCGGCATTGCCAACAGCCTGATCAAGCCGGAAAAGCATTCGGTCGTCAAAATCATCCGCAGTGACAACGCTGATAGCAGCGCCAGCATGCCGGCCCCGCCCAAAGCGCCCGTTGCCCCCAAGGCACCGATGGCCCCCAACGCGCCGATGCCGTCACCCGCGCCGGAGGCCCGCGCCGATGCCATGGCCGAAGCCGCCGACGCAGCTGCGGACGCTGCAGACGCAGTTGCCGACGCCGCCGACGCAAGCGCCCCGGTGGCCGGGCAATCCACGCCGAAAACCCATCGCAACAAGGACTCGCAGGATGTGAAGATCGGGCCGCGCGGCATCGAGGTAATCGAACGCGATGCCGACGGCAAGGTGTCACAGCATGTGAAGATCGGCATCGATGGCATCAAAGTCACCGACGGCGGGGATAACACCGACGTGGACATCAGCGTGCCGGAGCTGCGCAGCATTCCGGGCCTGACGCCGGAGAAGGCGAAGGAAATCGAGGATCGCATCCGCAACGAGGTTGAAGCGGCCTCCGAGCGCGCACAAGACACGCAGCGCACAATCGACTTCGCGCCGATCGCCTTTCTGGTGGTGGTGAGCCTTGCCATCATGAAACTGCTCGCCGGCGGCAAACGCCGTGCGGAGCTCGATGCCGGCAGCGCCCGCGTCGCCGCCGATATGGCGCGGCTCGAACGCGAGGCGGCCGACGCCAAGCTGCACGCGATGCAGGCGCAGATCGAACCGCACTTCCTGTTCAACACCCTCGCCTCGGTCGACCAGCTGATCCGCACCGATCCGCAACGCGCCTCGCAGGTGCAGAAAACGCTGATCCAATACCTGCGTGCGGCGATTCCTCAGATGCGCGACGACGCCCAACGCAGCACGCTCGGCCGCCAGGTGAAGATGTCGCAGGCCTATCTGGAGATCATGCAGGTGCGCATGGAAGAGCGGCTCGCGTTCAGCTTCGATGCGCCGGAAGGCCTAAGCTGCGCGGAGTTTCCGTCGATGATGCTGCAGACGCTGATCGAGAACTGCATCAAGCACGGCCTTGAACCGAAACCGGAGGGTGGCCGTATCGACGTGAAGGCGGAAGTCGCCCGCGGCAAGCTGCGCGTGAAAGTCAGCGACACCGGTGTCGGCTTCACCGCAGATGCCAAGGACGGCGTCGGCCTCGCCAACATCCGCGAGCGCCTGCGCCTGCTGTATGGCAACACCGCATCGCTGACGCTCACACCGAACGAAGGCGGCGGCACCGTCGCCACGATCGAATTGCCCTACCGCGACGACGACGCGCAGCAGACGAAGGTTTGCTGACACCACCGGCCCACCCGAAAGGGTGGGCCAACAAATCAGGCCACGATGCCCACAGCGCCCCAACTCGAACTCGTCGCCGCAGGGCCGGACGACGTTGAACGCATCGAAGCGTTGATGCAGTTCTACAACTACGATCTGAGCGAAACCTGCGAAGTCCGCTTCAGCGAGGCGGGCAGCTACGCAATCCGCCCAAAGCGCGATTACCTTGCGCAGCCCGGCACCAGTGCTTACCTGATGCGGGTTGACGGCGAGCTTGCCGGCTTCGCCATCGTCGATGCGGAATGCGAGCATGCAGACAGCGACTTCAACCTCGGTTACTTCTTCATCGCTCGGCGCTTCCGCGGCCGCGGGCTCGGCAGCGCCGCCGTGCGCCAACTGTTCCGCCTGCACCGGGGCAACTGGGAGATCTATCACCTCGCGGCCAACCACGCTGCCGGCGCCTTCTGGCAACGCGTGCTGGCGGCCTGTGCGGTGGATCGACTGGAATCATCTGCCAGGACGATCCATGGCGAAGCCTGTGTCCTGTTCCGCTTCAAGGTGTGAGCGCTCTCCGCGATAATTCTGACCATTCCCGACTGGCTCACCGACGAGAGTTCAACCATGCCCACCGCCCTGATCGCCGACGACGAGCGCCTGATGCGCGACCAGATCCGCCTCGCGCTGGCCGAGGCTTGGCCGGAGCTTCAGATTGTTGGTGAAGCCAAGAACGGCGACGAAGCCGTGGAGATGGCCGAGACCCTGAAGCCGGACATCGCCTTCCTCGACATCCGCATGCCCGGCCGTACCGGCCTGGAGGCGGCACGCGAGGTGTGCCAGCACGCCCATGTGGTGTTCGTCACCGCCTACGACCAGTACGCGGTAGAGGCCTTCGAGCGCGGCGCCGTCGATTACTTGATGAAGCCGGTCGAGCAGGATCGGCTGGCGCGCACCGTCGAGCGCCTGAAAGCTCGCCTGGTCGAGCCTCCGCCGGATCTGAACCAGATGCTGATGAAGCTCGCCGGCAGCATGAACGGCGGCACGCAGAAGAGCTACCTGAAGTGGATTCAGGCCAGCGTCGGCAACGCGATCCGCATGATCGCCACGCGCGAAATCCTGTTCTTCACCGCTGACGAAAAGTACACCCGGGTGCAGACCTGCGAGTTCGAGGCGCTGATCCGCAAGCCGATCCGCGAACTGGTGGCCGAACTGGACCCGGACGAGTTCTGGCAGATCCATCGCGCGACACTGGTGAAGGTGGATGCCATCGCAGCGGTAACGCGCGACGAGCGTGGTCATCTGATGGTGTCGGTACGCGGTAATCCGGAGAAGCTCGAAGTCAGCCGCAGCTTCGGCCATCTGTTCAAGCAGATGTAACCGGCATATTGCGGCTGCCGGCCCGGCGCCGCATCATGGTGTACCCGCTCCGCTCGGGGCCGGGGCTGCCGGGGGGCTGCCATGAACACATTGATCGACTCGTCTGCCGTGTCGTCCGCACGCCGCGGCTACGTCGCTGCGTTCGCCGTCAGCATCCTGCTGCTCGCCTGCGGGGGCGGCGGCAGCGATGCGCCCGCCCCTACGCCCCCAACACCACCGGAACCACCGCCAACGACGGCGCCCAAGGCCGTCGTATTGAACGACGCACTGAGTGCGCCGTGGGGACTCGCCTTTCTGCCCGATGGCCGCATGCTGGTCACGCAGAAGGCGGGGTCGATGGTGATTCTCAGCGCAGACGGCGCCACCGTGCAGGCCACGCTCAACAACCTGCCCGCCGTGGCGAACGCAGGCCAGGGTGGCTTACTCGACGTTGCACTCGACCCGGATTTCGCCAGCACCCCCTGGATCTACTGGACGTACTCGGAGCCGGGCAGCGGCACCGAAGCCGGCCTTGCCGGCACCGCCGTGGCGCGCGGCCGCCTGGTCGGCGATGTCCTGCAGGACATCACGGTGATCTACCGTCAGGTGCCCAAGGTCAGTGGCAGCGGCCACTTCGGCTCACGCCTGGCGTTCCGCAGCGACAAGACGTTGTTCGTCACGCTCGGCGAACGCCAGAAGGGCAGCCCGGCACAGGATCTGACCACCAGCCTCGGCAAAGTCATCCGCATCAACCGGGACGGCAGCATTCCCGGCAACAACCCGAACCTTGGCGTCGCCGGTGCACGCCCCGAGATCTGGAGCTACGGCCACCGCAATCCGCAGGGCGCGGCGATCCACCCGGACACTGGCGAACTGTGGGAAACCGAGCACGGCCCCCAAGGCGGCGACGAGCTGAACATCATCCGCGCGGGTAACAACTACGGCTGGCCAATCCGCAGCTACGGCTGCAACTACGGCGACCCGATCGGCGACACCTGCCGCATCGGCGGGGGCACCCATGCGCCGGATTACACCGAACCGGTCAGCTACTGGGTGCCCACGTCGATCGCCCCGGCCGGCCTGATGTTCTACACCGGCAACCGCTTCCCGGAATGGCGCGGCAACGCCTTCTTCGGGGCACTGGCCGGCACCGCACTGTGGCGCGTCGCCCTGACCAGCGGCCAGGAAACCTCACGGGAGAAGCTCTTCGAAACGCTCGGCCAACGCATCCGTTGCGTCAAACAAGGCCCGGACGGCTGGCTCTACCTGCTGACCGACGGCGGGCAACTGGTTCGGGTTGAACGCTGAGCCAGGTTCGCAGCAAGCCTTGAGGGCTGATGGCTCCGTCTCGCACCCACCAGTCCATAGGTCGAACGCTCTGATCAGATCGTTAGCCGACTGCGACGCGCGCTTCGTCGCGTTGCAGCTTCGTCCCGCCCCGCCACCGCGAACCGGCGCATGCCAATCGGGCAAGATTCCGGACAAGCGCTGACCTTCCGCAACACCTGAGGCGCCCGCGAGGGGTGTAGTGTCACTAACACGCCAACCCTGCCTACGAGGCCCTGATGGACTCGCCCCAATCCGCTGGCCGGAAACCGAACGGCACACGCCGACGCACTATTGCAATTGTGCTTGCGATCATCGTCGCTGGTGCGGTTATGACCGTGTTGCTTAACCGGCCCAAGCCGATCGCGGTCACCGTTGCCGAGGTGCAAGCCGGTCGCGTCGAGGCGACTGTCTCCAACACGCGCGCCGGGTCAGTCACCGCCTGCCGCCGCGCCAAGCTCGCGCCGCCCGCGGGCGGGCGCATCGGCACGCTGGCGGTGAAGAAGGGGCAGCGGGTGAAGGCCGGCCAGTTGCTGCTGGAACTGTGGAACGACGACTTCGTCGCCCGCGAACGGGTCGCGCGCGAGCAGCTCCAGAGCGCCCGCGCCCATGCGCGCGAGGCTTGCACTGTCGCCAATACCGCCGCCGCCAATGCACATCGCGCCCAACAGCTGCGGGACCAGGGCTTCCTGTCACCCGAGGGCATCCAGCGCAGCCAGTCCGAAGCCCAATCCACCGCCGCCGCCTGCGGCGCCGCCACCGCACAGATTGCCGAGGCCGAGGCGCGCATCGGTGCCTCACGCGCCGATACCGAACGGACCGTGCTGCGCGCACCCTTCGACGGCATCGTCGCTGAACTCAACGGCGAAGTCGGCGAGTACCTCACCCCCTCGCCACCCGGCATCCCGACGCTGCCAGCAGTCGACCTGATCGACGACAGCTGCCTTTACGTCAGCGCGCCGATCGATGAAGTGGATGCCGCGCGTCTCAAGCTCGGCATGAGCGCGCGCATCACGCTGGACGCCTTCCGCGACCGCCACTTCAATGGCACCGTGAAGCGCATCGCACCCTATGTGCTCGCACTTGAAAAACAGGCCCGCACTGCGGAAGTCGAAGTGCATTTCACCGACACCGCCGACGCGCAGGCGCTGCTCATCGGCTACAGCGCCGATGTCGACATCATCGTCACCACCCACGACCCCGTTCTGCGCGTACCGACCGCCGCAGTGATGCCCGGCAACCGGGTGCTGGCGCTCGGCGCAGACGGCGTGCTGAAGGAAGTGAGCTTCACGCCCGGTCTGTCGAATTGGGAGTTCACCGAAGTCGCGAGCGGACTCGCGAAGGGCGATCGCATCGTGACCTCGCTGGATCGGGCCGGCGTGAAGGCGGGCGCGAAGGCGGAAGTTGAGGTGGGGAAGAAATGATGCGGCGTCCTCACGACGTGACGGACCGACATCGAGCCTCCCGCTGCCCGTCCCCCGCGACAGGAACTGCCGTGCTAAGCCATGCTCCGATTGCGCAGTTGCGCCACACGCGCGGACGCAACGTCCGGCGAATCGATAATCCTCGGCATCTTCATCCCCGAATGCCTGCCATGGAATATCTACCTCACCACGCTGCCACGATCGATAAGGTCATCGCTCACTTCGCGCCGCTCCCTGAAGTCGAGGCCATCCTGCTCGCGGGTTCGATTGCCCACGGTTTCGCCCGCCCGCAGTCGGACGTCGACATCATGGTGGTCGTCGACTCGGCGCACTATGCCGAGCGTGTCGCACGGAGCGAGCTCACGTTGTACGACCCAACACTGAGCACCTACGAGGGCGGCTATGTCGATGGCAAGTTCGTCGACCAGGCATTCATCCGCGATGTCGCGGCACGAGGTAGTGACGCCGCCCGCTATGCGTTCAAAGACGCGCAGATCCTCCACTCCCGTGTAGAGGGTCTTCCTGCGCTGCTGGCGGCAGCAGCGCGCTTCCCGGCGGAACTCGCCAGCGCGCGCCGCGACCGTTTTCTGGCCCAGTTCGAGGCCTGGCATTGGTACGCGCACGAAGCGCTGGCCCAGCGAAACCCTTACCTCTGCGCACTTGCAAACAGCAAGCTCGCCTTGTTTGGCGCACGCCTGATCCTCAATGAACAGCAGCGCCTGTTCCCGTTCCACAAGTGGCTGCGTCGCGAGCTCGAATGCTGCGCAGACATACCGGATGACTTGCTTGAGCGCTTCGATGCGCTCTTCACTTCGCCGGGCAAACCCGCGGTCGATGCGTTCTACGCAACGATCAAAGCCTTCCGCGACTGGCCGCAAGCGGCGCAACCGTGGCCGATGCAGTTCATGCAGGACAGCGAACTGAACTGGCGCCACGGCTTTACGCCCGTCGACGATCTTTAGGCCCGAAAGCCCCCACCATGCAGTCGCCACGCACCCCGCTGATCAACCTCTCTGCCATCACCCGCCGCTTCACCGTCGGTGACGAAACAGTGCAGGCGCTGCGGGGGCTGGACCTCAGCATCGCACAGGGCGAGTACATCGCGATCATGGGCCCGTCGGGCTCGGGCAAGTCGACGCTGCTGAACGTGCTGGGCCTACTCGACCGGCCCGACAGCGGACACTACCTGCTCGATGGCAGTGACGTGACCGGGCTGGATGACGACGCGCTGGCGCTGGCGCGGCGCGAGAAGATCGGCTTCGTGTTCCAGTCCTTCCACCTCGTGCCGAGGCTGTCGGCGCGCGAGAACATCGAATTGCCAATGGTGCTGGCCGGCGTCGATCCGGCGGAGCGGGCCGAGCGCGTCGAGGTGCTGCTGCGCGACTACGGCCTTACGCCGCGCGCCGACCACCGGCCTAACCAGCTCTCTGGCGGGCAGTGCCAGCGGGTGGCGATTGCGCGCGCGATGGCGATGCGGCCCTCACTGATCCTCGCCGATGAACCCACCGGCAACCTCGACCGGCACACCGGGCAGGATGTCATCGCCCTGCTCGAAGGCCTGCAGGCTGCGGGCGCCACGCTGATCGTTGTCACCCACGACCCGGAACTCGGCCGCCGTGCGCATCGGCAGCTACACATGGTCGATGGCGAGATCGTTCAGGACGGGAACTGAGATGAAACAGCCCCCACGCTCACGTCACCGCACCAGCGCCGGCTTTGCACAGCCGGCCCGTTCCGCGAGCGCGAAGCAGTGCTTCGCGAAGTCCTCGCTCCACCCCCCCAAGGGGGCGCCTCAGCGCCTTCGGGCGGCCGGGCGGCGCTGAGATGCGCAACGGCGATCTGCTGCAGTACGCCGCGCGCGTGGTGCGCGGTGGTGTGGTGCGGACCACGCTGGTGCTGCTAGCGATGGGCATCGGCGTGGCGGCGGTGGTGCTGGTGAGCGCGCTGGGCGAGGGCGCGCGGCGCTATGTGGCCGACCAGTTCGGCGCACTCGGCACGAATCTGGTGATCGTGCTGCCGGGACGCTCGGAAACCGCCGGCGCCGGGCCTGCGATCGCGAGCGGCGAAACGACCCGCGACATCACGCTGGACGACGCGCTGGCGCTCTCGCGCAGCCTCGCGGTACGCCGCCTTGCGCCGCTGATCGTCGGCCTTGGCGCGGTGCGGGCGGCCGACGGCGCCGATGCCCGCGTGCGCGAAGGGCCGGTGCTTGGCTCGACCTCGGACTTCCTCGCGGTGCGCAACATGACGCTCGCGCAGGGCGTGTTCCTTCCCGCGGGCGACCCGCACCATGCACAACCGGTTTGCGTGATCGGGCGCGATCTTGCCAAGGAGCTATTCGGCACCCGCAGCGCGCTGGGCCTGTGGCTGCGCATCGGCGACCGGCGGTTCCGCGTGATTGGCGTGCTCGGCAAACAAGGCACCTCGCTGGGGTTCAACACCGACGAAGTGGTGATCGTGCCGGTGGCGGCCGCGCAAGCGCTGTTCAACACCGAGGGCCTGTTCCGCGTGCTGGTCGAAGCCAAACATCGCGATCAGGTGCCGCAAGCCAAGGCCGATGCCGAGGCGATCCTGATGCAGCGGCACGAAGGCGAGCGCGATGTCACGGTGATCACGCAGGATGCGGTGCTGGCGACCTTCGACCGCATCCTCGGCACGCTGACGCTGGCGATCGGCGGCCTCGCGGCGATCAGCCTCGCGGTAGCGGGCATCCTGGTGATGAACGTGATGCTGATTTCGGTGGCGCAGCGGCGCAGCGAGATCGGGCTGCTGAAAGCGCTCGGCGCCACCGCAGCGGAGATCCGCCACATCTTCTTCAGCGAAGCGGTGCTGCTCGCGCTGGGCGGCGCGGCAGCGGGCGTGGCGGTGGGGCTGCTGGGTCAGCAAGCGCTGGTGGCCGCCTTCCCGAACATTCCTTTCTCGGCACCCTGGTGGGCGCTGATTGCCGCGCCGGTCACAGCGGTCGTCACCGCCGTCGTGTTCACCGTGATGCCCGCGCGCCGCGCAGCGATGCTCGATCCGGTGCAAGCCCTGTCGAGGCGATGAGGCAGCCCTGAGCATGCGTACCGCCGACCTCACCCGCTTCACACTCAGCTCGCTCACTGCGCACCGGATGCGCACCGCGCTGTCGGCACTCGGGGTGGCCGTCGGCATTGCGGCGGTGATTCTGCTCACCGCAATCGGCGAGGGGCTGCATCACTTCGTCATCGCCGAATTCACGCAATTCGGCACCAACCTGCTGACAGTGCAGCCGGGCAAGAGCCAGACGCACGGGGCGCCGCTCGGCGGCATCAACACGACCCGCCCGCTGTCGATCGACGATGCGATCGCGCTGCGCCGTGCAGCTTGGGTGCGGGTCACCGATCCGCTGGTGCAGGGCAACGCGGAACTGGAGTTCGGCAAGCGCACGCGCCGCGTGGCCTTGTACGGCGTCGGCCACCGGTTCCCCGATGCACTGCAGATGAAGGTGGCGAGCGGCCAGTTCCTGCCGGATGACGATCCGCGCAACGCACGCGCCTTCGCGGTGCTGGGCGCCAAGGTGGCTCGCGAACTTTTCCCCGGCCAGCAGCCGCTGGGCGCGCGTATCCGCGTTGGCAGCGAGCGCTACATCGTGGTCGGCGTCATGGCGCCCAAGGGCCAGATGCTCGGCTTCGATCTGGACGACACCGCCTACATCCCGGTCGGCCGCGCGCTGGACATGTTCAACCGCGACGGGCTGATGGAGATCCACGTCGTGTATGAGCCGACCGCACCGGTGGACGACGTCGTGGCGAGCATCAAGCAGTTGCTGACGACCCGGCACGGCGGTGAGGACTTCACGATCATCACGCAGCAACAGATGCTGGACGTGTTCGGCACCATCCTCGACACGCTGACCTTCGCCGTGGCCGCGATCGGCGGCATCTCACTGCTGGTGGGCGGCGTCGGCATCCTCACGATCCTGACCATCGCGGTGTCCGAACGCACGGCGGAGATCGGCCTCTTGCGCGCGATCGGCGCCACACGGCGGCGCATCCTGTGGCTGTTCCTCGCCGAAGCGGCACTGCTCGCGGCGATCGGCGGCGTCGCCGGGCTGGTGCTGGGCGGCGGCATCGCTGCGTTGCTGAAACTGGCGGTGCCGGCGCTGCCGGTGAGCGTGCCGTGGCTGTATGCGCTACTGGCCGAGGGCGTGGCGGTGAGCGTGGGGCTGGCGGCCGGCGTGGCACCGGCGATCCACGCGGCACGGCTCGATCCGCTCGACGCACTGCGGGCGGAATAGCCACACCGAGAGCCGCGAATACTGTCTAGCCCCGGCCGATCGCGGTAGCATGGGCTACCCCTGCCTTGCGAGGCCGCCGATGCTGCTGCTCGCCCTGCGCCGAAATCCAATGTCCGCGATCGCCGCCGCCGTGGCGCTGTTCGTCGTGCTGGATATCAGCGTACTGGCGATCAACCTGTGGATCGCCCACGAGCTCGACCAGACCTCGATCGAGATCAACCTCGCCGGGCGCCAGCGGATGCTGTCGCAGCGCATGACCAAGGCGGCCTTGAAGAACGTCTCAGCGCCTGACGGCTCACGCATTGCGGCAAGCGAAGTCGAATTGCTCGATGCCGCCGTGCTGTTCGACGAGACCCTGCAAACCTTTGCCGACGGCGGCGAGCTGACCGCCGGCGACGGCCGCCGCATCCGCATGCAGGCCATGGAGGATCCGGTTGCGACCGAACTGGTGACCCAGGCCCGGACGCTGTGGCGCCCGATCATGCAGACGATCCGCAGCCTCGGCCTCGAAGGTGCGGCGCCGGCGCGGGAGCGGATCGCTCAGGCGCTGACCGACCACGAGGGCGAACTGCTCAACCTGATGAACCGGCTCACGACGCGGATCGAGACGGTATCGCTGGAGCGCACACGGGTCTTGCGCGGCATCCAGACCGGCGCCTTCGTTCTCGCGCTGTGCAACTTCGTGCTGGTGATCGTGCTGCTGATCGCACGCTATCGCGCCGCCAGCCTGCGCGGCGAGCAGTTGCAAGCAATGATCGACCAGATCGCAGCAGGCGTATGCCTGCTCGATGCACGGCAACACGTCACCGCAACCAATGCAGCGGCCACGACCATACTAGGCCGCCACGCGGACGAGATCGTCGGGCGCCGGGTCGACCACACGCTGCACGAGGATGCCGACCTCTGGCGCGGCGAACGTGCGGACGGCACGCCCTTTCACGTCGCGCTCAGCTACGGCGAGGTGAGCACCGAGCAGGGGCGGATTCCGCTGGTCACCCTGCTGGATATGAGCGAACGGGTCAGCGCCGAAGACCGGCTGCGTCAGCTCGCGCTGCACGATGCGCTGACCGGCCTGCCCAACAGGCGCATGCTGGACGACCGGCTGCAGATTGCCCTGGCGCAAACCCAACGCGCCAAACACAAGGTCGGCGTCGCCATGGTCGATCTCGACGGCTTCAAACCGATCAACGACCGCTACGGCCATGCGGTGGGCGACAGCGTGTTGCAAGCCGTGGCGCAGCGCCTGGCGGCCTGCGCGCGCGCGGGTGACACCGTGGCCCGCCTGGGTGGCGACGAGTTTGTCTGTGTGTTCTGCGATCTGGACGACCGCGCCGAACTGGACGCCCTTGGCGCACGCTTGCTCGACGCATTGGGGCAACCGCTCGCCCTCGGGGAGGTCAGCGTTCCCCTTTCCGCCAGCATCGGCGTGGCGCTCGCGCCAGATGACGCCACCAGCGTGGAACCCTTGCTGAGAGCTGCCGACCGCGCGATGTACGTGGCCAAGAACGCGGGTGGCCGGCGCATCGCGCACAACCGCTGAGATTTCCTCCCTGGACAACGCTCAAGTCTTGCAGGCGCTTGCCGCTAATCGTTACGGCAAGCAAAGCCGCACAGCGGCGCGAGCTCGGGATCTTTAACCGGCGGGACTTGCCGGACAAAGCGGGTAGCGGGGGCTGCCCGGTATCAATCTAGGGGGAAACATGAAAAAACGCATCGCAACGGCGGTCGCGCTGGCGCTCGCCGGGCCGGCCTGCGCCGCAGATGGCCAGTTCGACTGGCTATCGTTCTCGGGCTTCGGCACCTTGGGCGCATCGATGACCGACGACAAGGCTGTCGGATTCCGGCTGCCGACCCAGAAGAACGTCGAAGCCGATGAATGGGCCACCGACATCGATTCCAAACTCGGTGTGCAGCTTGATTTCAACCGCGGCGGCACCATCAGCGGCGTGCTGCAGGTGATCGGCGCGCAACGCAACGAGGGCAAGTACGAGGCAGAAGTTGAATGGGCCAACGTGATGTGGACCATCAACGAGAACTGGCGCGTACGCGCAGGTCGCATGGTGACACCGGTGTTCCTGCAGTCCGATTCGCAGAACGTCGGCTACTCGATGATCCCCGCCCGCTATACGCAAGAGATGCTGGGCAACTACCCGCTGAGCCGCCATGACGGTGCCGAGGTCATCTACGGCCGCGAAGTCGGTGCCGGGCGCCTGCAAGTCCAGGCCTTTGGCGGGGTCACGAAGTACAGCACCGCCGCGTTCGACTTCAAGGCCGACGCGATCTACGGCGCAGCCGCCACCTACAGCATCGGCCCATGGACTTTCCGTGCCAGCGGCACCGGCGTCAATCTGAAGGTCACCGGACAAGGTGCCGACAACCTCACCGCGGTGGCCAACGGCCTCGCGGCGGTACCGTCAGCACTCTGCGCGAATTGCGCCGAGGAATCGCAGAAGTTCAAGGACATCGTCGAGGGCTCGGGCGGCAGCTTCTTTGGCCTGGCCGCGACCTATGATGAGGGCGACTGGTTCGCGCAGGCCGAGTACGGCATCCGCAACGGCAGCGCGGTGATCCCGGACACCTCCGGCCTGATGCTGCTCGGCGCTTACCGCTGGAAGACGCTGACGCCCTACATCGGCTATTCGTACTACACCACCTCGGCGCCCGAGGGCCAACAGCTCACCGTGGCGAGCGCATCGCCCGTGTCAGTCAAAGGCCTCGCGGCGGCGGTGAACGGCATCTACGATAGCTTCGCGACCGATCGCTCGGTGATCACGATCGGCACCCGCTGGGACTTCTATCGCAACGTGGCGTTGAAGCTGCAGGCCGAGTTCGTGCAGCACGAGTACGAGAACAAGGCAATGGGTGGTTCATGGCCGCGTGTCGCAGGGACAACCTACGACGGCAAGGTGAACCTCTATACCGCTGCGCTCGATTTCGTGTTCTAGGAGGCCGACCATGACAAGCATGCGAAAGCTCTGTATCGCCGCCTTGCTGGCCGGTCTGCCGTGGGTCGCCAATGCCGAGGTGGTTGTCGCCGCTGGCGCGAAGTCGCCGCTTGCTGGCCTGAGCAAGGCACAGGTAGCGGATGTCTTCATGGGCAAGGCGAAAAGCGTTGGCGGCAACCCCGCTAAGCCCATCGACTACAACGGTTCGCCAAAGGATGAGTTCGCCAACGGCATCATTGGCAAGACGCCGGACCAGCTCAAGGCCCACTACGCCAAACTCCAGTTCACCGGCCTCGGTGGCGCCCCGAAGGAAGTCGGCTCGCTGGCGGAAGCCAAGAAGATGGCGGCGGACGACCCCTCGGTGCTGATCTACCTTGAGAAGGGTCAGATGGACGGTTCGCTGAAGGCTGTGTTCCCGTAAGCCGCGCCGCGAAGCACAAAGAAGAAGGCCCGCAGATTGCGGGCCTTCCCTTTTTCGGGGGCCGGCACAGCCCCCACGGACGACACCGTTTCAGATGCGGTACTTCGCGACCGCCTCCTGCATCTGGTTAGCGAGCGACTTCAACGCATGGGCTGCTTCCGATGTCTGCGCTGCCGACGCGTTGGTTTCTTCGGACACCTGGGCAATCCGCTCCACCTGCTGCGCGATGTTGGTCGACGCCGCACTCTGCTCGCGGATGGCGTGGGAAATGTCACCCACCATATTCACCACCTGCGCCGAACTGCTGCGGATTTCCTGAATCGCAGTGCCGGCTTCAGTCGCTTGCTTGACTCCGACCTCGACGCGATCCACGACACCACGCATCTGATCCACCGCGCCCTCGGCGCTGCTCTGGATCCGCCCGATCAAGGTGCTGATCTCCTGCGTCGAATGCGCGGTGCGTTCGGCGAGCTTGCGCACTTCATCTGCCACCACGGCAAACCCCCGGCCCTGCTCGCCCGCGCGGGCGGCCTCGATGGCCGCGTTCAAGGCCAGCAGGTTGGTCTGATCGGCCACTTCCTTGATCACCGTGACGACCGCATTGATGCTCAGCGCCTCGGACGCGAGCACCTCGATCTTCTGCGCCGCTTCGTGCACCCGATCCGCGATGCCGTTGATCTCGCCGACCGTGCCGTTGATCACGCCTTCGCCTTGCTGCGCACGCTCGCCGGATTGACGCGATTCGACCGCCGCATCGTTGGCGCGATCCGCCACATGGTTGATGCTCACCGTCACCTGCTCGACCGTCGCCGCCATCGCGCTCGACGCATCGCTCGCAACCCGCGCACCATCCAGCATTTCCTGCGCCGCGTGGGCGACGTCGCCAGCCTGCCGCGTCACACCCTCCGAGGCGGAAAGAATCTCGCGGAAGCTCACCTGAAGCTTGTCCAGCAGGCGGTTGAAGGCCTGCACGGTCAGCCCGATCTCGTCGTGGCTGCGCACCGGCACGCGGCGGGTGAAATCGAGTTCGCGCTCGATGGCCTCCACGGTTCGCTCCATCGAGGCCAGCGGAATCTTCACCGCGCGAATCACGAACACGCCGAAGGCCAGCAGCACGACGATTGCCGCCAGGTTCACGCCGATGCTCACCATCTGCGCGGTCTGCTGCGTGCTGTTCACCCGTGCTTCAGATTCGCGGAAGCTGTCGCCGTTGTACTTCGTGATCTTCGCCAGCGTCGCTTCCAGCTCCGCCGCCGTCGGCATCACCTTGCTGAACATCAGCGTGGTGGCTTCGTCTGCCTTGCCGCCCACCGACGCCTCTGCGGTTGCGTGGTAGGCATCGATGTACGCCTTGAAGTCTGCCTTGAGCTTGTCGTAGAGCTTTCGATCCTGCTCATCGCTGACCAGCGGCTCGTATTTGGCGATCAGCTTCGCGCCTTCGTTTTCGGTCAGTTTTGCCTTTTCGGCGAAGGCCTTTTTCAGGTCTGCGTCCTGCTCCATCAGCAGCGAGAGCAGTTGCGAGCGCAGGTCGCGGTAGTTGTTTCCGATGTCGCCGATCAGCATCAGACTCGGCGCCGCATTGGTCGTCAGCAGGTTGACCTCGCCGCGGATCTTCGCGAACGACGCAAAGGAAATCCCCCCGATCGTCAGCAGCGACGCCACCGCGATGGCGAGCATCAGCATCAGCCGTTTTGTAATCGACATGTTTTGGTCCGTCGTGGAATCAAGCGATGCAGGGCAGGCATGTGCTTGCCGCCCGGGCCCCCACCCGCGCGACAAAGCCCTCAAGGCGCGCCGCCTGTGGCGACACGCGAACAGCCCGGGCGCACCCACCCCCTTCCCAGACCGCTTACGCCCTTTCACGGCAGATGCTGCAACAACTTTAGCGGCAGAAACGAACACCGCTGCGCGCGATGGCACAATCCAAATCCCTAACCGTCAGGATGGTTCGCATGTCGCACCCGCTACCCCCCTTGTCCCTGCTCGAAACGCGCATCCTCGGCGTGCTGGTCGAAAAGGAACATACGGTTCCCGACACCTACCCGCTTTCGCTCAACGCGCTGGTCGCAGGCTGTAACCAGAAGACCAGCCGTGACCCGGTGATCGACGCCAGCGACGCCGACGTGCTCGAAGCGCTCGACAGCCTGCGCAGCCACACGTTGATCATGGAAAACTCCGGCGGCCGCGTCAGCCGCTACAGCCACAACATCGCCCGCGTGCTGCAAGTGCCGTCGCAAGCCGTGGCGCTGCTCACCGCGCTGATGCTGCGCGGGCCACAGACGGCCGCCGAGCTGCGTGCCAACTGCGAACGCCTGCACCGCTTTGCCGATGTGTCGTCGGTCGAAGCCTTCCTCGCCGAACTCGCCGAGCGCCCGGCCGGCGCCTTGGTCGTGGAGTTACCACGCGCCCCCGGCGCGCGCGAGAACCGCTGGGCGCACCTGCTCTCCGGCACGCCGGCAATGCCCACGACAAGCGCGACCCCCGCGAGCGGTGGCGCCGGACGCGACCCCTTGCTGGCCGACCGCGTCGCCCGCCTTGAAGACGAAGTGGCAACGCTGCGCAAACAGCTCGCACGCCTGTACGAGAAGCTGGGCGAATCGCCCGACGACGCGGCGTGATCTGCCCCTCGGACGAGTTGCCGGCCGGCTTAGCCGCGCCACGCCTGGCCAATCAGCTGCTGCACGCCAGCGGCGGCCTGCGCTGGCACCTGACAGCGCTGCGCCATCGACGCCGCGCCTGGCAGCCGTTCTGTGCGTGTGTGTCGCGTTGGCTGGCCGGCTGGCAGCCGGCGCAGGACAAGCTGCTGCTGGTCGGCCCCAGCGCCGGCTGGACACTGCCCGAAGCGTTCGTGCAGCGCTTTCGTGAAGTCCGCGTACTCGAACCCGACCCGCTTGCACGCCTGGTGCTGGCGCGGCGCCTCGCATCGAGCAGGCCGCACTTCGACACGCTGGATGCGTTTGCGCCGGGCGGGCTTGCCGCGCTGCGTGAGCGCTACGCCGACCATGCGATCCTGTTCTGCAACGTGCTCGGCCAGCTCGCTCCGGACGAAGAAAGCGCGGCCTGGTGCGCCGAGCTGCGCGCCACGCTGGCACCACTCGCATGGGCCAGCTGGCACGACATCGCATCGTCAGCGCGGGCGATCGACGCGCCTGACGAACAACTCGTTCCCGCGCATACCGGGTTCGACGCCCTGCTCGGCCGATTCTGGCGTGGTGGCACGCTGACGGTCAGCGACCACGGCAGCCTCACGCTGGCAGGCGGCGACTCCTTCCGCTGTGTTGGCTGGGTCTTGCGCCCTGGCCAGCACCATCTGGTGGGCTGGGTCAGCCACCAGCCGGAGGCCGACTGATGGACTGCCGCGCAGGCTGCGCCGCGTGTTGCATCGCGCCGTCGATCTCGTCGGCAATTCCCGGCATGCCTGCGGGCAAGCCAGCCGGCGTACCCTGCGTGCAGCTCGATGCGCAGCTGCGGTGCAAACTCTTCGGTGACCCGCGCCGCCCGGCCGTCTGTGGCGGACTACAGCCTTCTGGCGAAATGTGTGGCGACGACCGCGCCCACGCGCTGCAGTATCTGACCCGCCTGGAAGTCGCCACGCGCGGCGACTGAGCGCGTCGGCGTCAGTTGGTCCGGCCCGAATGCGCCGCACCACGCTGCTGGCGCTTCGCGGCATACATCCGGCGATCGGCAAGGTCGACCAATGCATCGATGTCGCAACCATCGTCCGGCATCAGTGCATGCCCGATGCTCGCGCCCACTTCGATGACGCGCCCTTCGAACATCAGCGGCGAGCCGAGCGCAGACTCGAGCCGCGCCACGGCGGCCTTTGCGCCCTCGGGCGAATCGACCGGATCGAGGATCAAAGCAAATTCGTCACCCCCCAGCCGCGCCGCCAGATCCGACTGGCGTGCGCAGGCTTTCAGGCGACGCGCGAACTCGACGATCAGCGCATCGCCCGCGCGGTGGCCCAAGCCATCATTGATCTGCTTGAGGCCGTTGAGGTCTGCCACCAGTACGCCGGCGCGCATGCCCTCGCGACCTGCGCGCACGCCGATCCCTCGCAGGCGGTCCATGAACAGCGACCGATTGGCGAGGTCGGTCATCGCATCGTGGGTGGCGCGGTAGAACAGCGCGTCGGTGTCGTACTTGGCGGCATGAAACATCGCCGCCGCCACATGTTCGGCAAGCAGGTCGAGCAAGCGCTGATCGGATTCCGTGAACCCCGCTACGCGGGCTGACATCGCCTTGAGAACCCCCACCGTGCTATCGCCATAGCGCAGCGGCAGCACGATCATCGAGCGCAAGCCGACGCGCCGGCAGGCGGCCTTGTCGGCACGCGAATCGAGCTCGGTATCGTCACAGCGCACCGCTTGCCCGAGCGCCACGCACGCACCCGACAGACTTTGCCCACGCGCCAGGCGCAGGCCGAGAAAGCGCTGCGCAATCCCCGCACTCGCGCGGTAGACCATGTCGTCTCCCTCGGCGAGCTCGATGGCCGCGCCGTCCGCGCCGATCAGGCCGAGCGTGCGCTCGACCGCATGTTGCATGACGCTGCCCAAGTCGGCGCCAAGGCGCGCGATCTCGGTCTGGATCGCGATGATCTCCAGCAGCTTGCCCGTTGAGAACATCCTTCCCCCTTTGATTTGGCCGACCGATGCGCTCCGCCTCTTCTTCGTTTATAGCGGATTGCGGCAAGGACGGGTGGCACTGATCACCTGACTTGGCACATGTCGGCCGCGCGGCTCACATGGCAGAGTGACGCCCATGATTCGCTATCCCTCCCCCTTGCGCGCCGGCGCGCGTGTCGCGGTGACCGCCCCCTCGTCCGGCGTTGGTGCTGACTGCCATCGCCGGCTTGATCTCGCGCTCGCCTGGTTGCGGCAGCAGGGCCTCGTGCCGGTCGAAGGCCACTGCCTGCGCACCCAGCACAAGCAGGCGAGTGCGCCTGCACCACATCGCGCCGCCGAGCTGATGCATTGCCTGCTCGCGACGGAGATTGCCGCCGTGATGCCGCCCTGGGGCGGCGAGCTCGCGATCGAAGTGCTGCCCCGCCTCGATTGGGCGGTGCTCGATGCCGCAGCGCCAACCTGGCTGCTTGGCTACTCCGATACATCGACCCTGCTGATGGCCCTGACCCTCAGGCTGCGTTGGGCTACCGCACACGGTGCCTGCCTGATGGATCTGGTGCCGGGCCAGCATGATCCGCTGATCGGCGGCTTGCTGCCGGCGCTGGCCACCGCGCCGGGCGGGCGCTTCACGCAACGCAGCTCCACTGCGTGGCAAGCCGACTGGGGTGACTACACGATCCACCCGGAGCGTGTATTCGCACCGCAGATCCCCACCCGGCTCGCGCTGCTGGATGTAAACCCCGGCCGTGCGGTGCGTTTTTCCGGGCGCCTGATCGGCGGTTGCCTGGACACCGTCCGCAACCTTGCCGGTAGCCCCTGCGGCGATGTACCGCGTTTCGTGCGGGATGCCGGCGATGCCGGCGCAATCCTGTATTTCGAGAACTGCAACCTGCGCCCGAGCGAGTTTCTGTGCGTGCTGCAAGGGCTTAAGCTCGCCGGCTGGTTCGACGGGCTTGCGGGCGTGCTGGTGGGCCGCAGCAGCGCCGGCGACGTACGCACCGCGGAATGGCTGAACCAGCGCGAAGCACTGGTTGCCGGGCTGGCGGATCTGCCTTGCCCGGTGATCATCGGCTGCGACATCGGCCACATGCCGCCGCAGTGGCTGCTGGTGAACGGCGCGCTGGCCGAAGTGCGCTACGCCGAGGGCGCCGCGGAGATCGAGCAACGCTTCGTCTAGGCGCCGCCACCGTCAGTGATTGCAGCGCGGCCGCGGATTCTGCCGCCGAGGATCAGTTCGCTTTCTTGCAGACCATCTCCGGCGCCTCGTAGCCCCAGACCACGCGCACCTCGCCCTGATGCTCGGCGAGCGTTTCATTGCGTCCCTGGTAGCGGGTGCCACTGCCGCTGACTTGCTGGAACATCAGTGAGCTGCTGTCACCGCGCTCTGCGATCAGCGTCGACGGTTCGGTCTTGAAGTAGGTCACGACCAGCTCGTTGGCGGGGTTCCCGTCACAGGCGAAGCGCAGCGGCCCGATGCTGTCGACCAGGCGGTAGCGCGCCTGCAGTTCGGCGATGCGCCGCTGATACTCGTTCTCCACACAGGCATGCGCGTTGTCGCTCTTCCAGCAGTCGTCGCGCCCCTTCACCCAGCCGCGTTGCTCAGCCTTGAGGGTGTTCGGCTTCTGGTTCTTGGCCTTGGCCGCGGCGGCGGCATAGACCGAAGCCAGCTTTCGATCCAGCGCGGACAAGGCTGCGTCTGCGCACACCATGGCTTCGATACTGCCCGCCTTGACGTTCGTGCACGAGAACGACGGCCCCTGCGCCGCCGTAGCGTTGCCCGCTGCAACAAGACCCAGCAACGCCAGACATGCGCCGAGATGAACCTTTCCGTGTTTCGAAGACATCGTTGACTCCTTTCACAAGGCGGGCACCGTCGCCCGCTCTGAATTTGGTGACGAGCGCTGCATGCTGTCACGATGCGGCTGGCGAACCAGCCCCTTCGGGGCCATCGGTTTTGCGTTGCGCGCCATCGCGAGCGCGGTCGGCGCGTCTTCGCGTTGAAGCTGGATTGTCGGATCAAAAGCCCGCGCGGGCCACCTTCACTTTGCTGGCGAGTGCAGCGCAGAATGCGGCCAATCGCTTATCGCCAACCCAGGGAGCGCCGCATCATGGCCGTACGCATCGTCAGACTCGGCAGCCCACGCGGCACCAACGAAGGCATCCGCATCGGCACCGTGCGTCGCCCGCCACGCGGCGTGCCGAAAACTGAATTCGCGTCGCAGAACTGGTACGACGTGTGGTTCCCCAATCTGGCACCCAGCGTCGAAACCATGAAGCTCGGCCAACAAGCCTCGACGCCGGCCGAATGGGCGGCCTTCATCAAGAAGTATCGCGCCGAAATGACTGCGCCCGAAGCGAGCCACGCGCTCGCCCTGCTCGCCGCGCTCTCGCGCCAGAGCGACTTCTCGGTCGGCTGTTATTGCGAGGACGAAGCCCACTGCCATCGCTCGGTGCTGCGCGAACTGCTGGCCGAAAAGGGGGCGCTGCTGGCGGACGCGCCTGACGGTTGAGCCGCGGGCGCCGGCACCCCACGCCGCGCAGCCCCGGCGCCTTTCTTGATGCACGACGCATTGCGCAAAACCGGGTTTGCTAGATTGGAGACATGTCGGATCAACACCGATCGCCCCGCAGCCTGCTCTTCGTGCCGTGGATCATTCTTGTCCTCGGGCTGGCGCTGACTTATGCGCTGCAGCACAACGCCAGGGAAGCGAGCCGGCATGAGCTGCACGATGAGTTCGAATTGCGCGCCGCAGGCATCGTCGACGATATCCAGCGACGCATGCGCACCTACGAGCAGGTGCTGGAAGGCGCCAGCGGTTTGTTTGCCGTATCACCGCAGGTCGAACGCGAGCAGTTCATCACCTACGTCCGCGCGCTGAAGCCCGAAGGCAAGTATCCGGGCATCCAGGGCGTCGGCTTTGCGCAACTGATTGCGCCGCAGGACAAAGCGCGGCATGTCGCGGCGATGCGCGCATCGGGCATTGCGGACTACGACATCCGACCCGCCGGCGAGCGCGAGCGCTACACCGCCATCGTCTATCTGGAGCCCGCGAACTGGCGCAACCAGCGCGCGATCGGCTACGACATGTACGCAGAGCCGGTGCGCCGGACCGCCATGGCCGCCGCACGAGACGAGGAACGCACGCGGATCTCCGGCCGCGTCACGCTGGTGCAGGAAACCAAGGATCAGGTGCAGCCAGGCTTCCTGATGTACCTGCCGGTCTATCGCCCGAATGCCCCGCACCAGACGCTCGACGAGCGCCGCGCGAATCACCTTGGCTGGGTCTACGCGCCGTTCCGCATGTACGACCTGATGGCTGGCATTCTCGGCGCCGAGCAGGGCGAAGTCAGCAAGCTGCTGGATCTCGAAATCTATGACGGCGATCGCGTCGACGCCCCCGCGCTGATGTACGACTCGGACCATCACGCCGCTTCGGTGGCTGCACCACTCTTTCGCTCGACGAAGACGATCCCGCTATTCGGTCAGCCCTGGACAATACAGGTCAGTTCGCTGCCCGCCTTTGAGGCCCGGCTGGCGAGCGAGGCCGCCAACATCCTTGCGATTGCGGGCACCTGCGGCAGCACACTGCTGGCCCTCGTCGTGTGGTTGCTGGCAACCGGGCGCGTGCGCGCACTGACCCTTGCCGGCAACATGACCGACGAACTGCGCGCGAGCAACCTTGCACAGATCCGGCTCAACCGTGCGTTGCGCCTGCTGAGCGATTGCAACACGACGCTGGTGCACGCCGACGACGAGTACAAGCTGCTGGCCGAGGTCTGCCGCCTGTGTGTCGATCGCGGCGGCTATCTGATGGCCTGGGTCGGCTATGCCGAGCATGACGACGCGAAGAGCGTGCGACCGATCGCACAGTCCGGCTACGAAGACGGCTACCTCGACGGCGTGAACATCAGTTGGGCGGACAACGAGCGCGGCCGCGGGCCGACCGGCACCGCGATCCGCTCCGGCAAGACCTGCGTCAATCAGGACGTGCTCACAAATCCCGGTCTTGCGCCCTGGCGCGAAGCCGCGATCCAGCGCGGCTACCGCTCCAGCATCGCCCTGCCACTGATCGGCAACACGCACCTGCTTGGCGCGCTGACGATCTACTCCCGCGAGCGAGACGCCTTCGACAAGGAAGAGGTATCGCTGCTGGAAGAGCTCGCCACCGATCTTGCGTACGGCATCGTGACACTGCGCACCCGCGCAGATCACGCCGCAGCCAAAGAGCAGGTCGAATTCCTCGCGAACTTCGATCCGCTGACCCAGCTGCCCAATCGCATGCTGCTGCGCGATCGCTTCGAGCAGGCCGCGCAGCTCGCCGAGCGGGACGGCACGGCGCTCGCGATGCTGTACCTCGATCTCGATCACTTCCAGCAGATCAACGACAGCCTCGGCCATGAGGCCGGCGACAAGGTGCTCGGTGTGGCCGTCGAGCGTCTGCGGCATTGCGTGCCCGCTGCGGCAACGATCAGCCGGTTGGGCGGCGACGAATTCGTGATTCTCTTGCCGACGCTGCATGACGCCACCGATGTCGGCACCCTCGCGAATGCGATCCACGACATGTTCGCCGAGCCGGTAACGATCGACGGCAACCCGCTGACCGTCAGCTTCTCGATCGGCGTGAGCCTGTACCCGAATGACGGGCAGGACTTCGACACGCTGCTCAAGCGCGCCGACACCGCGGTCGACAGCGCGAAGGAAGCCGGGCGCAACACCTACCGCTTCTTCAAGCGCGACATGAACCCGGATCTGCTGGCACAGATGCGCATCACCGGCGCACTCCCGGGCGCCTTGAAGAACCGCGAGTTCCTGCTGCACTACCAGCCGCAGGTCGATCTCCACAGCGGGCGCATTGTCGGCGTCGAGGCGCTGGTGCGCTGGCAGCACCCGGTCGACGGCTTGATCGCGCCGGGCCGCTTCATCCCGCTCGCCGAACGCAGCGGCTACATCGTGCAGCTTGGCGAATGGATCCTGCGCGAAGCCTGCCGGCAGGCCAATGCGTGGCGGGCCCGGCATGAACATGCGCCAATCGTCGCGGTGAATTTCTCGGCGCTGCAGTTCAGCCGCGGCAGCGTGGTCGACTGCGTGACCGGCGCCCTGGCGGAGTCCGGCCTGCCGGCGGGGTTCCTTGAGGTGGAACTCACCGAGTCCCTGCTGCTGCAGGATCTGGAAGCCACGATGACGACCCTGCATGTGCTCAAGGGGCTTGGCGTGAAGCTCTCGATCGACGACTTCGGCACCGGCTACTCGAGCCTTGCCTATCTGAAGCAGCTGGCGGTGGACAAGCTGAAGATCGATCAGTCCTTCGTGCGCGACATGCTCAGCGGCGCCGACGGCGAGTCGATCGTGAAGGCCATGATCCAGCTCGGCCACGCGCTCGATCTCGAAGTGATTGCCGAAGGCGTCGAGACCAGCGCACAGCTTGGCTTCCTGCGCGCGGCCGGCTGCGATCAGGCGCAGGGCTACCTGTTCGGCCGCCCCGAGCCCGCCGCGGCACTCGACGCGCTGCTCACGCGCGGGGTCGTGCCGCTGCCGTAGCGGGCAAGCTCAGCGCGGCGCGCGATATGCGGTGCGCACCGGCACCTTGACCCATTCGCCACCCTTGAACTGAACGCTCTCGGTCACGCCGTTCATGGCGGCGAGCACGGCGGCCGCCACCGAGCCCCCCGCCCGCTTCGACACCGCGGGCAGGGTTTCGCCGCTGCGTGCGCCCAGCACGCGCAGGCGCAGCTCCGAGATCGACGCGCGCTCGTTGTCGCTCAGCGGCCGCAGGCTGTCTGCAATGCTGCGCACCAGGGCACGCTGGCTATCGGGCGCGAGGCCGATCATCTGATAGATCTTGTGATCCATCACCAGCCACAGGAAGTACAGGTGCACCGGCTCCTTGCCGCTTTTGTCGGTGAGGTAGAGCGCCTGCGCCGGCAAGCCGCCCGCTGTTTTGCCCTCGATCTGCTGCGGCGTGCTGCGGTACTTGCGTGCCAGCTTCTCGGAAAACGCCTTCGCGATCTTCGGCAGATCTTCGGCCGTGCCGTCGCCGGCGAGGCCGAACGCGGCGATGCCATCCTTCGTCGGCGCCATCGCGTTCACCGTCTTGCGCGTGTTCTCGACCAGCCAGCCCTTCGGAAACACCAGCCGGAAGCCCAGCGCCGGATGCACGAAGGTTTGGTCATGCACAAGCCCTTCGGTCGGGTCCGGGCCGATCAGCAGACCATCGAGCTTCTTCATGAAAGCCGCTTCATCGGCCGCCACATGAGGCGCCGCGGTGGGCGTCAGTTTCGCCGCATTGCGGCTCAGCGTGGCCACGCGCTCCGGTGTCGAGGGATGGCTGTCGAAGAAGGTCGGCGCGCGCTTCTCTTCCGTCATCGTTTCGATGAAGTGCTCCATGCGGTCGAGAATGGATGCGATGGCCTGCGGGTCGTAGCCGGCAGCAGCGGCGAGCGGCTGGCCGAGCGCATCGGCTTCGCGCTCCTGGTCGCGGCTGTATCCGGCGGCAACCGCTTCGAAAGGCTTGCCGGCCAGCGTAGCAAGGTCATCGCTGATGATGCCGCCGACCAGCTCGCCCGGCAGCGCGAGCAGACCGAGCCGCCGCTCCTTCTTCATCTGCCGCACCGAATGGCGACGCTCGACATGCTGGATCTCATGCCCGAGCACACCAGCAAGTTCATCCTCCGAGCGCAGCAGCGACAGCAAACCGCGCGACACATAGATGTAGCCACCGGGCACCGCAAACGCGTTCGGCTCCACCTGATCCACCACGGCGAATCGGTAGTTGAACTGGCGATTCGGCAGCGCCGCAGCAACACGCTGGCCCACGCTATCGACGTAAGCGGTCAGCGCGGGGTCGTCGACCAGCCCCATGTCGTTCGCGACCGACTGGGCCGCCTGCTGCCCCATCTGCCGATCAACCTCGGTGCTGGGCATTCCGACACAGGCGGTCACCACGACCGCCGAACACATTGCAGCGAACAGTTTCTTTTGCATGGCGCCTTCCGTGCGCGTAGTCACTCTGGCCGCGATCCGATGTGCCGCTTGGCACGCGGACTTGCGAGCTCACTCGAAGACGTGAGTTTAACGAGCGCCACGGCCGATGACACGATCAGGCGTACCGGGAGCCCGACACACCGATCGCCAACAGACCCACTCATCCAGCTTGGCCCGACACGGCATCGTGTGCGCACACACCTGACGGGCAGCCGCCGGCCACCCCGGCGGACGCAGTGACGCCGAGCGTGTGCGGCGCTTCCAGCAAGGCACCGATCAGCGCGCCAACCTGCAGATCGTCGGCATGGCCAAACAGGGTCGAACGAAGCCGCCCGGCGCGATCGATGATGATCAGGCTCGGTGTGCCGCGCAGCCCGTAGGCCTGCATCGTGAGCGGGATCGGCGAATCGGCGGCGGGCTGATCCACTGCGATCGGAAATTCCAACCGGTATTCGTGGATGAAGGCCGCCAGCGCGGCCTCGGTCATCACCGCATGGTGCTCGAACACGCTATGCAGGCCGATCACGCTGACGGCTCGCGTACGGAAGCTCTGGGCAATACGCTGGGCTTGCGGCAAGCCGTGTGCGACACAGCCCGGGCACAGCATTTGAAAGGCGTGCAATACGACAACCCGGCCGCGCAACGATTCGAGCGTAAGCGGCGACGCCACGTTGAACCAGCGGCTGACGTGCAGGGGTGCTGCCAGGGTAAGGGGTGCATTCATGGTGTGCTCCATGCAGGCGGACGGCGGCATGCATCTGCGCCGCCCGCCCACCGATCAGGCGGCGTGACGCAGGCGCACCGGTGCAAAATCCAGCGGCACGGCGAACGCCAGGTTCACGTAGTTGGTGAAGAGGTTCAGCGCGACATGGGCGAGGATCTCGACGATGCGCTCGTCATCGAAGCCCGCCTCACGCAACGCCGCTAAGTCGGCCGCATCGGCGCGGCCACGCGCATCGACCAGCTTCAATGCAAAGCGCAAAGCCGCAGCGGTGCGTGGATCGTCCGACTCGCCGGACTGCGCCGCACGCATGGCGTCCGCGCTCAGGCCGGCGCGGCGCCCAAGTGCCGTGTGGGCCGCGAGGCAGTAGTCGCAGCCATTGCGGTCGGCCACCGCGACGGCGATCTGCTCACCCAGGCGCGCGCCGACCACGCCAACTCCCAGCGCAGCGAAGGCACCCCACATGCTCTGCAAGGCCGCTGGCGCGTTGGCCACGGCACGAAACATGTTGGGCGTGCTGCCGAAGGCCTGCGTGATGGAATCGAGCAGCGCCTTGCTGGCGGGTGCGGCGGCGGCCGGATCTACGAGGGGAATGCGGGACATGTCTTGCTCCTTGCGGGGTGAGGTCGGGTCGGAAAACGCAGCGCAACGTTGGCGCTCAGAACTGCCCATCGCGCACATAGGGGTGGCTCCAGAGAATGGTTTGCAGCAGCACCGCCTTGACCCAGGCGGCGTGCATCCGCTCGACCTCGCTCGGCGAAGCGCCCTTGCTGGCCAGGAACGGTTTCAAGGTGGTGGTGACCGGAATCGTCAGCGCGGAGAGGTAGCGGAAGTCGATTTGCGCAACGCTCCTGGCGCTATCCGTGCGGTTCTTCTTCAGCCGCGAATGACGCAGGCCGATTTCGTACTGGTAATCGAGCCAGCGCTGGTCATAGTTCGCGTCCGCGGTGTCGAGAATCCACTGGCCGAAGCGCTTCCGCACCGCGGCCAGATAGGCAGCGTCCGGCTTGCCGGCGGCGTCGCTGAAGTAGCGAAGCAGCTCCGGTGTGCTGGCGACGAAGCCGTACCAGACGTCAAGAATCGCGTCGACCTGATCGGCCAGGATCGGCTTGCTCTGGCGAAGCGCCAGCGCGTCGTCGTCCGAAAACAGCATCACCTTCTTCAAGGCCGCCAGGTCCGCCTCGGAATACGGCGCCCGGGCGACTTGGGGCTGGCCAAGGCTGTAACCCGGAATCGTCGGCTCGGGCGCCGACCAGGCCGGTGACTGCAGCAACAACATGGCGGCCAGGCAGGCCAGTGTGGTGTGTTTCATAAGCACTCCTTGCGGTGGATGACGGGAAGCTGGCCGGCGCCACAGATACCGCGCCAACCAGCACAGCTGCAGTCTCACCGAGCGCGGCGTACGATTGGTATCCTTGCGTTCTTGATATCAACCATTCCGTTCACCGAGATCGCCATGGAGCAAGGCCTTGATCGTCTGTCTGCGCTGCTGGAGCGATTCAGGGTGCGTGCGCATCTCTTCCACAACGGGCCGCTGTGTGGTGTCAGTCGCTTTGCCGCCGAACCGGGGCGGGGCTTCCTGCATGTGATGCGAAGCGGGTCGATGGTGGTGACCCATCGGCCACGGTCTGGCGCAGCGCGCCGCATCGAAGTCAGCGAGCCGAGCCTGCTGTTCTATCCGCGTGCGATGGCGCATGAGTTTCACAATGCGCCCGCAGAGGGTTCGGACTTCACCTGCGCCACGCTTTCGTTCGATGGCGGTGATGCCCACCCGCTCGCGCGTGCGCTGCCCGCCGTGATCGTCTTGCCGCTCGCGCGGGTTTCCGGGCTGGAGCACACGCTGGCGCTGCTGTTCGGCGAAACCGAGCGGGTACGCTGCGGGCACCGCCTGCTGGCAGACCGCTTGTTCGAAGTGCTGCTGCTACAAGTGCTGCGTTGGCTGATGGATCACCCCGGCGAGGGCGGCATATCGCTCGGGTTGGTGGCCGCCCTGGGCGACCCGCGCCTCGCACGGGTGCTGACTGCGATTCACGAGCAACCGGGCGCGGCCTGGGGCCTTGAGTCGATGGCGGCGTGTGCCGGCATGTCACGCACGGCGTTTGCGCTGTGTTTCCGGAATGTGGTCGGCGAGACGCCGGCGGAGTACCTGGCGCAGTGGCGACTTGCGATTGCGCAGGCGGAGCTACGACGCGGTCGCCCGCTGAAGGTCATCGCGAACGAGCTTGGCTACGCAAACGCGAGCGCGTTGTCCCGTCGCTTCGCGCAATCGCTGGGCTGCTCGCCGCGCGGATGGGCGAAGCAAGCGGTGCCGAACGCCGACCCCGCCTGAGCAAACGACACGCACGCCATCGCAGCGCAAAAGAAAAGGGCGACCCGAAGGTCGCCCTGTTTATGTTCTGAGGTCCGTAGCGCTCAGCGCGGCAGCACCGACGTACCCATCAGGAACTCATCCACCGCACGCGCAGCCTGACGGCCTTCGCGGATCGCCCACACCACGAGCGACTGCCCGCGGCGCACGTCACCCGCCGCAAACACCTTCGGCACGTTGGTGGCGTAGGCGCCAGCGCCCTCGGTGCTGGCCTTGGCGTTGCCACGGCCATCCTTGTCGACGCCGAAGGCTTCAAGCATGGAGCCGAGCGGATTGACGAAGCCCATCGCGAGGAAGACGAGGTCAGCCGGGATCTCCTTCTCGGAACCCGCGACTTCCGTCATCTTCATCTGGCCGGTCTTCTCGTCCTTGGTCCACTCGACGCGCGCCGTCACCACGGCCTTCAGCTTGCCGTTCTCGCCCTTGAAGGACTTGGTCGTGATCGACCAGTCGCGCTCACAGCCTTCGTCGTGCGATGAAGAAGTACGCAGCTTGGTCGGCCAGTACGGCCAAACCAGCATCTTGTTCTCCTTCTCCGGCGGCATCGGCATCAGCTCAAACTGCGTGACGCTCTTAGCACCATGGCGATTCGAGGTACCGACGCAGTCGGAGCCGGTATCGCCACCGCCGATCACGACGACATGCTTGCCGGTCGCCTTGATCTGGTCCTTGAGCTTGTCGCCCGCGTTCACCTTGTTCTGCTGCGGCAGGAACTCCATCGCGAAATGCACGCCTTCGAGCTCGCGGCCCGGCACCGGCAGATCGCGCGGGATCTCCGAACCCGCGGCCAGCACCACGGCGTCAAACTCGGCCTTGAGCTGCTCGGGGTCGATCGTCTGCTTGGCATCCGAACCCACACCCTTGGGCAGGCCGCCCTTGCCGACATACACGCCCGTTTTGAACACGACACCTTCGGCCTTCATCTGCTCCAGGCGGCGGTCAATGTGACCCTTGTCGAGCTTGAAGTCAGGAATGCCGTAGCGCAGCAGGCCACCGACACGCGAGCTCTTCTCGAACACCGTCACATCATGGCCGGCACGCGCCAGCTGTTGCGCAGCGGCGAGGCCGGCAGGGCCCGAACCAACGACCGCGACCTTCTTGCCGGTCTTCGCGATCGGCGGCTGCGGCACGACCCAACCGTTCGCCCAGGCCTTGTCGATGATCGCGTGTTCGATCGACTTGATGCCGACCGGCAGCTCGTGGATACCCAGCGTACAGGCGGCTTCGCACGGCGCCGGGCAGATGCGCCCGGTGAACTCCGGGAAGTTGTTGGTCGAGTGCAGCACATCGATCGCCTGCTTCCAGTCCTGGTGATAAACCAAGTCGTTGAAGTCCGGGATGATGTTGTTGACCGGGCACCCGTTGTTGCAGAACGGGATACCGCAGTCCATGCAGCGTGCACCCTGCACCTTGGCCTGTTCGTCGCTCAGCGTGAGCACGAACTCCTTGTAATGCTGCTTGCGCTTGTCGGCGGCTTCGTAGCCTTCTTCAACGCGCGCGAATTCCATGAATCCGGTGACCTTACCCATTTTCGTTTTCTCCGGTTCTCGATCAGGCGGTGGTGGTGGCGGCAGCTTCGCGCGCGGCAGCCATTTCCTTCAACGCACGGCGGTATTCCTTCGGCATCACCTTGACGAAGGCAGCGCGCGACTCGTTCCACTTCTCGATCAGCGTCTTCGCACGGAAGCTGCCGGTGTAACGGAAGTGGCGCTCGATCAGGCGCTTCAGGATCGCTTCGTCGGTCTCGCCCTGGCCGCCACGGGTGACGGCATGCCACAGTGCGCGCTCGCCCTTCGCCTCTTGCTCGGCAGTGGAGAGCAGCGGCTCGACGTCGACCATCGCAAGGTTGCACTTCTGCGCAAAGGTGCGATCCGGGTCATAGATGTACGCAACCCCGCCCGACATGCCCGCCGCAAAGTTGCGGCCGGTGTCGCCCAGCACGATCACGGTGCCGCCGGTCATGTATTCGCAGCCGTGGTCACCCACGCCTTCGACCACCGCAGCAGCACCCGAGTTACGCACCGCGAAGCGCTCGCCACCGACGCCGTTGAAGAAGGCCTCACCACCGGTGGCACCGAACAGCACGGTGTTGCCGACGATGATGTGTTCCGGGCCAAAACCGCGGAAGTCGTTCGGGCTGCGCACGATCACACGACCACCGGCAAGGCCCTTGCCAACGTAGTCGTTGCCTTCGCCAACGAGATCCAGCGTCACGCCGTGCGCGAGGAAGGCACCGAAGCTCTGCCCCGCGGTACCGGCGAGCTGGATGTGGATGGTGTCGTCCGGCAGGCCGGCGTGGCCGTAGCGCTTCGCCACCTCGCCCGACAGCATCGCGCCGGCAGAGCGGTTGACGTTGCGGATCGGGGTGATGAACGAAACGCGTTCGCCCTTTTCCAGCGCCGGCTTGGCCTGTTCGATCAGCTTGTGATCGAGGGCACGCTCAAGCAGGTGATCCTGCGTGTCGGTGGCACGGCGAGCCACGCTCTCCGGCACTTCGGGCAGATGGAAGATGCGGCTGAAGTCCAGCCCCTTCGCCTTCCAATGGTCAATCGCCTTCTTCTTGTCGAGGAGGTCGGCGCGGCCGATCAGGTCTTCAAACTTGCGGATGCCCAACTGGGCCATGATCTCGCGCACTTCTTCCGCGATGAAGAAGAAGAAGTTGACCACGTGCTCCGGGCGACCCGAGAACTTCTTGCGCAGCTCCGGATCCTGCGTCGCCACGCCCACCGGGCAGGTGTTCAGGTGGCACTTGCGCATCATGATGCAGCCTTCGACGACCAGCGGCGCGGTCGCGAAACCGAACTCGTCGGCGCCCAGCAGCGCGGCGATTGCGACGTCACGGCCGGTCTTCATCTGACCATCGGCCTGCACGATCACGCGGCCACGCAGGCCGTTGAGCACCAGGGTCTGCTGGGTTTCGGCCAGGCCGAGTTCCCACGGCGAACCCGCGTGCTTGATCGAGGACAGCGGCGACGCGCCGGTGCCACCGTCGTGGCCGGCGATCACGATGTGATCGGCCTTGCACTTCGAGACGCCCGCGGCAACGGTGCCGACACCGACTTCCGACACCAGCTTCACCGAGATGCTGGCCTTCGGATTGACGTTCTTCAGGTCGTGGATCAGCTGTGCCAGATCCTCGATCGAGTAGATGTCGTGGTGCGGCGGCGGCGAGATCAGGCCGACGCCCGGCACCGAGAAACGCAGCTTCGCGATGTACTCGGACACCTTGTGACCCGGCAGCTGGCCGCCCTCACCCGGCTTCGCGCCCTGCGCCATCTTGATCTGGATCTGGTCGGCCGAGACGAGGTATTCGGCAGTGACACCGAAGCGGCCCGACGCAACCTGCTTGATCTTCGAACGCAGCGAATCGCCTTCCTGCAGCTCGATGTCGCGCTCGATCTGTTCCTTGCCGATGATCGATGCCAGCGACTCGCCCTTCTTGATGAAGATGCCCTTCATCTCCTTGGCGTAGCGCGCTTCGTCCTCACCACCTTCGCCGGTGTTCGACTTGCCGCCGATGCGGTTCATCGCGATCGCCAGCGTCGAGTGCGCTTCGGTCGAGATCGAGCCGAGCGACATCGCGCCGGTAGCGAAACGCTTGACGATTTCCTTCGCCGGTTCGACTTCGTCGAGCGGAATCGCCTTGGCCGGATCGATCTTGAACTCGAACAGACCGCGCAGCGTCATGTGGCGCTTGGTCTGGTCGTTGATGATCTGGGCGTATTCCTTGTAGTTCTGGAAGCTGTTCGAACGCGTCGAGTGCTGCAGCTTGGCGATCGCGTCCGGCGTCCACATGTGCTCTTCGCCGCGCACGCGGAAAGCGTATTCGCCGCCGGCATCCAGCGCATTGGCAAGGACCGGGTCCTGGCCAAATGCAGCGGAGTGCAGGCGAAGCGCCTCTTCCGCCACTTCGAAGATGCCGATACCTTCGACGTTGGACGCGGTGCCCTTGAAGTACTTCTGCACCAGGTCGGAATTCAGGCCAATCGCTTCAAAGATCTGCGCACCGCAGTAGGACATGTAGGTCGAGATGCCCATCTTGGACATGACCTTGTTGAGCCCCTTGCCGACGGCCTTGACGAAGTTCTTGATCGCCTTGTCCGGGCCCAGCTCGGCCGGCATGTCCTTCGCCATCTCGCGCAGGGTTTCCATCGCGAGGTAGGGGTGCACAGCTTCGGCACCATAGCCACCGAGCAGTGCAAAGTGGTGCACCTCACGTGCCGAACCGGTTTCAACGACGAGACCGGTCGAGGTACGCAGGCCTTTGCCAACGAGGTGCTGGTGGATCGCCGAGGTGGCAAGCAGCGCCGGGATCGCGACGTTCTGCGCGTCGACCTTGCGGTCCGACACGATCAGCACGGTGTAGCCGGAGCGCACTGCATCCTCTGCCTCCGCGCACAGCGAAGCGATGCGCGCCTCGATGCCGTCACGGCCCCAGGCGACCGGGTAGCAGATGTTCAGTTCGTAGGACTTGAACTTGTTGTCGGTGTACTTCTCGATCTCGCGCAGCTTTGCCATGTCCTTGAAGTCCAGCACCGGCTGGGAGACTTCGAGACGCATCGGCGGGTTGATGTTGTTCAGGTCGAGCAAGTTCGGCTTCGGGCCGATGAACGACACCGTCGACATCACGATCTGTTCGCGGATCGGGTCGATCGGCGGGTTCGTCACCTGCGCGAAGAGTTGCTTGAAGTAGTTGTAGAGCGGCTTATGCTTGTTGGACATCACCGCCAGCGGCGAATCGTTGCCCATCGAGCCAATCGCTTCTTCACCGCTGGCCGCCATCGGCGCCATCAGGAACTTGATGTCTTCCTGCGTGTAGCCGAAAGCTTGCTGGCGGTCGAGCAGCGAGGCGCGCACTTCCTGCTGGGCTTCCGGGCCGTCGACTTCGTCGAGCTTGACCTGGATGCGCTTGATCCACTCACGGTAGGGCTTGGCGTTCGCCAGCGCATCCTTGAGTTCCTTGTCGTCGATGATGCGGCCGGCTTCCATGTCGATCAGGAACATCTTGCCCGGCTGCAGGCGCCACTTCTTGACGATCTTGCTCTCGGGGATCGGCAGCACGCCGGATTCCGAGGCCATCACGACGAGATCGTCGTCGGTGACGATGTAGCGCGCGGGGCGCAGCCCGTTGCGGTCCAGCGTGGCGCCGATCTGGCGACCATCGGTGAACGCGATCGCGGCGGGGCCGTCCCACGGCTCCATCATCGCCGCGTGGTATTCGTAGAAGGCGCGGCGGTTCTCGTCCATCAGCGTGTGCTGTTCCCACGCTTCCGGAATCATCATCATCGCGGCTTGCGCAAGCGGGTAACCTGCCATCGTCAGCAGCTCGATGCAGTTGTCGAAGGTTGCCGTATCGGACTGGCCTTCATACACAATCGGGTAAAGCTTCTTCAGGTCGTCGCCCAGCACCGCCGACTTCATCACGCCTTCGCGCGCGCGCAGCCAGTTGAAGTTGCCCTTCACCGTGTTGATCTCGCCGTTGTGCGCGATCATCCGGTACGGGTGCGCCAGCGGCCACTCGGGGAAGGTATTGGTCGAGAAGCGTTGGTGCACCAGCGCGAGTGCCGACACGCAGCGCGGATCGGCGAGGTCCTTGTAATAGACGCCTACCTGGTTGGCGAGCAGCAGGCCCTTGTAAACAATCGTGCGCGCCGACATCGACGGCACGAAGTACTCCTTGCCGTGCTTGAGCTTGAGATTCTGGATCGCGTGGCTCGCCATCTTGCGGATGACGTAAAGCTTGCGCTCCAGCGCCTCGGTCACCATCACATCCGGGCCACGGCCGATGAAGATCTGGCGGATCACCGGCTCTTTCGCACGCACGGTCGGCGACATCGGCATGTCACGATCGACCGGCACATCGCGCCAGCCGAGAACGACCTGGCCTTCGGCGCGCACCGCGCGCTCCATCTCCTGTTCACAGGCGAGACGCGATGCAGCCTCCTTCGGCAGGAAGATCATGCCAACACCATACTCGCCCGGCGGCGGCAGCTTCACGCCCTGCGAAGCCATTTCCTCGCGGTAGAGCTGATCCGGAATCTGCACCAGGATGCCCGCACCGTCGCCCATCAGCGGGTCGGCGCCCACTGCACCGCGGTGATCGATGTTCTCGAGAATCTTCAGGCCGCCCTGAACGATCTCGTGGCTCTTCTGCCCCTTGATGTGGGCGACAAAGCCAACACCGCAGGCATCTTTCTCATTGGCGGGATCGTAGAGACCCTGGCGCTGTTCCATAACTTGCTCCCTTGGCGGCGCGCGTGCGCGCGTAGGCCGGCCCTTGGCCGGGACGGCGGAAAGATAGCGCGCTGCAACAGTGCACTCAAGCACTATAAAACGGGGTCAGAGTGCAATATAAAAATGCCCACTCTAGGTGCGGGCATTTAATGGGGACATATTACTTTGGTGCGAGGCGACGCTGGGTGCGACGATTGAGATCAGTCTGCTGTTACGGCCTTGCTCGGTCGCCCCTTGGGCAGCGGTCTCGCACGGCGAGTTGGCGCGGGGTCGCCAGGTTCGTCCGGCGGGTCGCCCAGCATCCAGCCGCGATGCGCAGCAAAGCGAATCGCCTCAAGTTCTTGCGTGGACAGTCCGGCTTCGACCGTTTTTCGATAGGCCGCCTGGCGATCGAAAGGCGTGTTGCCCAGCGCCCAGAACATCGCGTGGTCCGTCAGGTACGGATCACTTTCATGCCCCAGATGGGCGCGCGCGCTCGACCAGACCCAGTACGCCGCGTCAGGCACGAGCCCTGCGCGAACCGGATTCAATTCAACATAACGATAGGCGTGCAGCAGCCACTGCGCGGGATCGACCACCGTCGAGCGGTAGCGCCCCTCCCACAAAGTGCCAGTCCGGCGATGGCGGTCGTTGAACCAACGCACATAGCGGCGCCCGAGGCGTTGCATCAACCGTGATGCGCCCTGCGCATCTTCCGCAGTGACCAACAGATGCACATGATTCGGCATCAGCACGTAGGCATGCAATGCGACATCGCACTCCTTGAGTGCGTCGCGCAGCCACGCAAGAAACTGCTGATAGTCCGTCTCGTCGAGAAACAGAGGATTCCGGTTGTTGCCCCGCTGGGTTATCAACTGGGGCAGCCCTGGGATGTAGAGTCGCGCAAGCCGCGCCATCAATTCGCCCTAGATGGGTGAGATCGCGAACAGGCGATGATGCTCCTTCATCGCATAGCGATCGGTCATGCCAGCGATGTAGTCGGCGATGGCACGCGGCTTGTCGTCCGCGGCCCGCTGTTGGTATTGCGGCGGAAGCAGGCGGGGGTCGTTCATGAAGGCATCGAACAGATCGGCGATCACGCGCTTCGCCTTGGCCATCTCGCGCAAGACGCGGAAGTGCCAGTAGAGGTTTTCCCGCAAGAACTTGCGCAACGGCTGCAGGGCCGCGTGCATCTGCTCACTGAAGCCGACAAGCCGGCCCGCCGTACGCACGTCATCCAGGCTGGCGACGCCGCTTGATGCGATCGCCGCCTCGGTCGTGCGCAACAGATCCAACGTTTGTTCATTGATCAAACGCCTGACCGTCTCATGAATCAAGCGGCGCTCACCCAGTCCCGGGTATGCGGCACGCACGGCGGCGAGATGCTTAGCCACGAGCGCCACGTCCTCAAGCTGAGCAAGCGAAATCAGGCCCGATCGAAGCCCGTCGTCGATGTCATGGTTGTTGTAGGCGATCTCGTCGGCGTAATTATTCAACTGCGCCTCGAGCGATGGCTGGCGCTTTTCAATGAAGCGCCGCCCAAGCTCGCCAAGCTGTTGAGCGTTCCGAAGCGAGCAATGCTTGAGGATGCCCTCGCGTGTTTCGTACACGAGATTGAGGCCGTCAAAGTCTGCGTAATGCTCCTCAAGCACCTCGACGGTGCGCAGCGACTGGAGGTTGTGCTCAAAACCGCCGTGTTCACGCATGCAGTCGTTGAGCGCGTCCTGCCCGGCGTGCCCAAACGGCGTATGCCCAAGGTCATGAGCGTACGCGATGGCCTCCGAGAGATCCTCATTCAGGTGCAGCACACGCGCGATCGACCGCGCGATCTGCGCGACCTCGATGCTGTGGGTCAGGCGCGTGCGGAACAGATCCCCTTCGTGATTGACGAAGACCTGTGTCTTGTATTCAAGCCGGCGGAATGCCGTCGAGTGAACGATGCGGTCTCGGTCGCGCTGAAACTCGCCCCTGCCCTGCGGCGCCGGCTCGGCAACCCGACGCCCCTTCGAATTGATCTCCGTTACGGCGTACGGTGCCAACATCGTCAGCCCCCGCAGCGCTCAATCGCAGCGCGAATCTGAGCTTCATCCGCCTCCGCCGAGATCGTGGCCCGCCCGATGGCCTTCAAGAGCACCAAACGTAGCTGCCCGTCTGCAACCTTCTTGTCGTGTCGCATCAGGCTAAGGTAACGGTCTGCACCCAAAGGGGCGCCACGGACGGGCAACCCGGCGCGGACGAACAAGCGCTGGATTCGCGCGACATCGTCCTCTGTCAGCCAACCTAATATGCGCGAAAGCTCGGCAGCCATGATGGTTCCAGCCGCGACGGCTTCACCGTGCAACCAAACGCCGTAGCCCAGCCCAGTTTCGATCGCATGCCCGAAGGTGTGCCCCAGATTCAGCGTCGCCCGCTCGCCCTGCTCGGTCTCATCCGCAGCAACCACCTCGGCCTTGTTGCGGCATGAGCGCTCGACCGCATCCGCAAGGGCTTCTGGCTCCCGTGCGAGCAATCGGTCCAGGTTGCCCTCCAACCATTCAAAGAAGGGCAAATCCCGAATCAGTCCATATTTGATGACCTCGGCGAGCCCAGCTTTCAGCTCCCGATCGGGCAAGGAATTCAAGGTCGAGATATCGGCCAGTACCAGCTTGGGCTGGTAGAAGGCTCCGATCATGTTCTTGCCAAGAGGGTGATTGATCGCGGTCTTGCCACCGACGGACGAATCCACTTGGGAGAGGAGCGTCGTCGGAATCTGGATGAACGGAACGCCGCGCTGATAAGTCGCAGCGGCAAAACCCGTCATATCGCCGACCACACCACCGCCAAGGGCGATCAGCGTCGTCGACCGCTCCGCCATTTTCGCGAGGAGGGCATCGAAGATCCGATTGAGTGTCGGCCAGTCCTTGTAGGCTTCGCCATCCGGCAAAACCACCTCGGACACCTCAACACCGTTGGCGCGCAGCCCTGCCAGAACACGCTCAAGGTAAAGCGGCGCTACCGTTTCGTTGGTCACCACGACCGCGCGCTTCCGGCCGAGTCCACGGATCAGGTGCGACGGCTCGTCGAGCAAACCCGACCCAATACAAATCGGATAACTGCGCTCGCCGAGCGCTACGTCGAGGACGCGGACTGCTTCTCCCATTCCTTCAGAATCCTGTTAACAGCCGAAGACGAATGGTACCGCGAGCCGTCCAAAATGAAGTCCGCCACTTCACGGTAGAGCGGGTCGCGCTGCCGTCGCAGCTCCTCAAGCCTGCCTAACGGATCTGGGACGCGCAACAACGGTCGATTGGGGTCGTTGCGGGTGCGCTCATAAAGCTGCCTAACTGGAACGTCCAGATATACAACCCAGCCGTTGCGCTTCATCGTATTCCTGTTGCCAGCATCAAGCACAGCGCCGCCACCGGTGGCCAGCACTATTCCGGGAGCCTCCATTAAGGCAGCAATGGTCAGGGCCTCGCGCCGCCGAAACCCAGCTTCCCCTTCGACATCGAAGATCGTCGGAATCCTTACCCCGGTCCGAAGTTCAACCTCGTGATCCGAGTCAACAAAAGGCAACAAGAGCCGTCGCGCGAGCAAACGGCCAATCGTCGTCTTGCCAGACCCCATCAACCCAACCAGAACGACATTCTTCACGAGGCAAAGACCAACATGGTAAGGGGGCTACCAAGGTAGCCCCCCGTTTAGAGCAGTCCGCAAGCTACAAAGCAACAGACGTTAGTTCACCGGCATGCACGTATTGGAAACCGGATTATCGGCGTCGGCTGGCGCGTCCCGCAAACAATTACGAACATACGTATCAGACTCGGGCGAGTCGATGATTACGTTACCGCCAGCCGCTACAAATCCACCGACATTCACCCAGCTCCCATCGAACGTTACTGGCTTACTGGTATAGCCCTTGGTCGCCGCCGCGGGGCTTGCTGTGTAGTTACCAACCGAATAGGCAATCACATGGTGCTTACCGCGCGTGAGGTCTTTGCCAGTATAGTCGCCGCTACACGCGCTATTTACTGTTAAGCACGCCCCTGATGGCTGTCCAGCTTGTTTGCTTGCAACGACGAGCCCTGTATCACTCACAAGGTTCACAACAGTCCCATCAGCGACGGGGTCGCCCTTCTCGTCGCCGACGAAAACGGTAAACTTACAAGGGTACACGCGCTCGGCACTCTTTCCGCACGTCGCGCTCGGGTCCCACAACATAAAGAACTTCATCTGATCGGGCTTTTTCCCGGAAATGATTATCTGATCTTCGGAAAGCTGTGTGGGTTCGGTCCGCCCCCCGTCATAGGTAGCGTAAGCCGTCACATTGACGCTCAGTGGCTCCGTACCCGAACGCACTGTAATACTCGCAACCCCGTCAGCATTCGCAACTACAGAGACCGGCTGCCCGGTAACGCCAGGATCACTACGGTCCTTCTTGAGCACGATTCCACCGGTCCACTGCGTCACACCAAATACGACTGTCGCACCCGGAACAGCTGCATTAGTCGAATCGAGCACCTTAAACGTAACTACGGACTCTTCCGCCGCGTTTGATGCACCGGCAGACCCCCCAGACACGAAGATTCGGGTCGGTGTCGCACTCACGTACTTCAAGTACGCCGGAGTTCCTGGCTTGGTGGTTATGATCTTCTCATTAATACGGAACGGCAACTGCCCTACAGCCGTGTACGCCGAGCTGCCGTTCGCAATGGTCGCTTCTACGTTCAAGGTAACCGCTCCCGAAGCAGAGGGAGATGCCGAATTTACGATAACCGACGCTTGTCCTTTTGAGTCGGTCAAGACAGCACCGCTCGTACTCAGGGTCGCCAAGGCTGTATCGCTGACTTTTGTCGTCACGACAACGCCCGGTTGAACCACGCCGGCTTGGCTTTTCAGGGTAAGTGTAACCTTCACCCCTCCATCACCAAAGATTAGGGCGTCGTTGATCTGATTGTAAGGGGTGGCGTTAGCCGAACGCTGCGCCTCAAACGTCAGGACGTAGGCGTCCGTATTCTGCGGGGTTGACTGCGCCGTACCGCAATCGGACAACTGACAGGCGCCACCCCCACCACCGCACCCACCAATGAAAACCGACAGCGCCGCGCCGGCGATCAGCATTGCAATTCGTCTAAACATTAGAAACTCCGGAAACAGACACCACAAACTCAACGCGACGCAGCACTAAGGTCATCTGCTGGCCGTTTGCTCCGAAACGATCTTCGGCGTTATGAACACCAACAACTCTGTCTTATTGTCGACTCTCGAGTTGTCGCGAAACAGATATCCAGCGATCGGAATATCACCAAGCAACGGAATCTTGTTCGTACGGTTCGTCGTTTCTTGAGTGTAGATTCCGCCGATAACGACAGTACCCCCGTTCTCAACGAGAACCTCCGTTCTCACGTGCTTGGTGTCAATTGCAATGCCGCTACTGCTGGATATCTGGGTATTCGGCGTGTCTTTGTTTACATCAAGACTCATCAAGATTTTTCCGTCCGGGGTAATCTGCGGCTTAACCTTTAGCGACAGATTTGCCTTCTTGAACGATACACTCGTTGCCCCCGAACTGGTCGCTTGCTGATATGGGATTTCCACCCCCTGCTCAATGAGCGCCTCAATCTGATCGGCCGTCATCACACGCGGACGGGATATCACCTTGCCTTTGCCGTCAGCCTCCAACGCAGAAATCTCTAGCGCCAAGAACCGCGTCGCATTGCTGTTCCAAAGAACAAACGATAGCGCCCCAGCAGCGGATCCGGCGATGGATCCTGCAGGTAGATTTACACCCAGCGCCTGCGCTAACGAGTCCGGTTTCGTCTCAATGAGTCCGCCCTGATAGCCAGTTTGGGCAATCCCACCACCGTAAGTGGTTCGCCCGACGGCACGCCCATCGGCCGTTGTCCCGACCACGCCCCCAGCGCTTCCTCCGAAGCCAAGGCGCACACCGAGATTTCTTGTGAAAGTGTCAGCGGCCTCAACAATCTGAGCCTCTATCAACACCTGCCTAACGGGAACGTCAATCTCACCAACAACACGCCGGATATCTTCAAGGCGCGAGCCAATGTCAGAGACAAATAGCTTATTTGTACGGTCATCCACAACCACGCTGCCCCGTTTCGACAAAATCGTCTGATCGCGATTCTTCAAGAACGCTGCGACAGCTGTCGCGCGGTGGTAATTGATTTGGAAGGTCTCAGTACGCAGAGGTTCAAGTTCCGTGATGGCCTGCTTGGCCTCAAACTCCAGCTTCTCGCGAGTTGCGAGTTCATCTCGCGGAGCAATCCATATCACGTTGCCATTTTTACGCATATCCAAGCCTTTAGCCTGGAGGATGATGTCCAACGCTTGATCCCACGGCACATCTTTGAGTCTCAGCGTCAGCGAACCCGTAACGGAGTCGCTTGTAATGATGTTGAAGTTCGTGAAATCTGCTATTACCTGAAGCACAGATCGAACGTCGATATTCTGGAAATTGAGAGACAGCTTGTCACCTGAGAATTTCGGCCTACCGTCGGCGAGCTTCTTGGAATCCTCCGGAGCTTGCTTAACCTCAATGACGAACTGACTCTCACTTTGATACGCGTTGTGCTCCCAGTTGCCCTTAGGAGAGATCACCATCCTTACGTTTTGCCCTTGCACCGACGTCGCAATGGTAGTGACCGGCGTCGCAAAGTCCGTAACATCCAACTTTTTTCTTAGCTGGTCCGGCAACGTAGATTTTGCGAACTCCACAACCAAATTACTGCCCTGATTCCGAATGTCAATTCCAACGCCAGGGTCAGATAAATCGACGACAATCCGCCCCTCGCCGTCTTTTCCGCGTCTGAAGTTGATGTCGCGTATCGCGTGCGCTCCCGCCGACATTTGAGCGTCCGAGAACCGCGCCGTTTGCGGACTCGACGACTGCACCGTTAAGGCAGACAGCGAGACGAAAACATTTCGGTCTTCCACGCGTGCCTCGTAGGCTAGTGGGCGTAGAAGGTTGAGCACTATGCGAGTTCTATCCCCCGCCTGGACGATATTTGCAGAGCGCAGGTCTCCTTCATTGAGAATCTGCGCGTTGCGACCTGTTGCATTTCCGGTTCCCGGGAAGTCAAGCGCAATGCGCGCGGGGCTGGCGACCGAAAAGCTGCCCGGCACTGCCGGGATCGGTTTCTTCAAGGTGATTTTCACCAAGATACGATCGCCTTGCTTAGCTACAGCAATCGCTTCAATACTGTTCGATGTATCGGCACTCGTCTGCGCACCCGCGAGAATCGGCGCGCAAGCCAAGACGGTAAAGAAAGCGGCTGCCGCCAGCCGAACCGTGATTCTCATTTTGTCGCCTCCTGCAACTGCAGCGTATTGACACGCTCGACCCAGTCGCCGTTGGTGTCTTCGATTAATTCTTTGAGCGTCACTTCGCTCTCTGTAACTTGCGTAATAACGCCGAAATTCTGGCCCATATAGTTACCAACGCCGACTTGGTACAGGGTACGGTCCGCGTTAATGATGGCTAGTGGCCGCCCTTTCATGGTGAGCGTTCCTACCATCCGCAAGCTTTCAAGAGGGAACGATTCCAGTGGTTCACGTCGGCGATTCATGTCTGGCCGCAGGCCGCCTCCGCCACCGCCTTTTGCAGCCTCGAGCTTTGATGGCCGAAACGGGTCAACCAACGCACCGGCTTCGTACGCAACGACTGGGAATGTCTTGATAGTGGGTAAAGGCGGGACTCGGCCGCGTAGGTCCCGAGACGACTCAGCCATCCACTGCTTAACGCCTGAGTGCTCATCCCCAGAGCATCCCGCTAACATGAGCACTATTAGCAACCATCGAGGATCGTAGTGTTGCATCACTTCCCCCCGCCCGCTTTGGCTTTCGCTGCTTTTTCTTTCTTCTGCTTGGCAATCTCTTGTTCGTCAAGATATCGATAGGTGACTGCCAATGCGTCCATTTTCAGATTGCCGTCTTTCGCCACTTCAATTGCGATGTCGTTTAAAGTGACGATGCGCGGCAGCTTCGCGATGTCACCGACGAAGTTTCCGAGATCGTGGTATGTGCCCGTCAAACGAATTGCAATGGGCAGCTCTGCATAGAAATCCTTGGGCGACTCGGAGTTGGGCTTCCAGAGCTCGAACTGCAAACCTCGCCCAAGCCCCGCCTGATTGACATCAATCAACAGATTCTCCATCTCCGTCTTACTCGGCAACTGTTTCAGAAGGGCACCGAACTGCCGGTCGATCTCAGTCAACTGCCGCTTATACTCATCCAAGTTCACCGCTTGCCGCTTCTTTGATAGCCACTCATCCTTTAGCTGAGCCTGCTGCATGACTCGTTGATCAAAGTCTTCGCTTTGGTTTTTCCAGTCAAACCACCACGCAAGAACAAGAATAGCCGCCAAGATGCCTAGCAGGGCAGAGACCCGGGGCAACAAGGGCCACAGCCCAGGATCATTGGGGTCAAGGTTCTTGAAATCCTGAGCCAATTGCTCCGGCCGAATGTTCCGGATTTCCCGAAGGGCCTTCATCTTCACGATTTCTTCTCCGGAGCGGAAGGCAGCGATTTGACGTTATCGGGATCCGATTTCTCGCGCTCAATGAATACGTCAAGCGTGAATTCCGAAGCCCTCCTCTTCCCGGTCTCTACTGCCTTAATCTCGATTAATTGGGGGCGCTCGAAGATTGGCGATGCATCGAGATTGCGCATGAGGGTCGAAACTCGGGCGTTTGACTGAGTTACTCCAGTCAGCGTGATCTTCATCCCAGTCTGCTTCAGCGCTTTGCAATTGCCGTCGGGCTTGGCGCACCCAAGATAGACGCCATCCGGCACAAGTCGCGCAAGCTCGTTGAAGACATGAACCGTTTCAGCTCGATGACTCTGCAAAAGCTCAATCACTTGTTTTCGAGAAAGCAGGGCTTGTGTCTGCTCTCTCAGACGCTGAATCTCAGCGATGTCTTTGTCGAGTTTGGCGATTTCGCTCTTGAGAAAATCGTTGTCTGCTTGTTGTGCTTGAATACGAGACTCGTTGAAAGAATGAACGAGGAGCGCGATTAGTCCGCCCAAAACGATCGACGCAACCGCGAAAGCGTAGAACTGCTGGCGACGGAGCTTGCGCGCCTCTTCGCGGTGAGGCAGGAGGTTGATTCTGATCATTCGTCAAACCTCCGAAGGGCGAGGCCGCAGGCGACCATTAAGGCCGGAGCATCCGCGGCAAGAGTCTTCGGCCGAATCCGCTGAGCGAGCGCCATTCCGGAGAACGGGTTTGCGATAGTCGCGGGAATTTGAGTACGTGCCGCTACTACTTGATCAAGACCCGGTATGACGGCACAGCCTCCGGCGAGGATGACGTGGTCGACCTGGTTGAATGTCGTTGACGTGAAGAAGAACTGCAGCGCTCGCGAGACTTCCAAGGCAAGGCTGTCCATGAACGGCCGCAGTAATTCGACTTCGTAATTCTCTGGAAGGCTGCCGGTCCGCTTTGCTGACTCGGCTTCGTCGGCATTCATGCCGTATTGGCGGGCAATGTCTTGCGACAATTGGTTACCGCCGAACGCCTGCTCCCGCGTATAGAGTTGTTGCTCATTACGGAATACGGTCGTCTTCAGCATATTCGCGCCGGCATCGACGAGTGCGACGATCCGGTTTTTGCCGCCTTCGGGCAGCTGGGCACGGATCAGATCCAGCGCGCTTTGCGACGCAAAAGATTCGACGTCCATCACCAGCGGCTTCAGGCCCGCGGCTTCGGCGACGGCGACTCGGTCTTCGACTTTCTCTTTGCGCGACGCGGCGATCAGGACTTCGACTTCCTCTTCACCCCCGGGCGCAGGGCCAAGGACCTGAAAGTCGAGGTTGACCTCTTCAATAGCAAAGGGAATGTATTGATTGGCTTCGGACTCGACCTGAACTTCCATGTCGGTCTCGCGCAACCCGGCCGGCAGGATGATCTTCTTGGTGATGACGGCGCCCGCAGGCAACGCCATACCAACGTTCCGGGTGGTGGTCGACATCCGTTTCCACGCTCGTCGTACCGCATCCGCAACCACGTCGAGCTGGGCGATGTTGCCGTCACTCACTGCGTCACGAGGCAAAGGCTCGATGGCGTAGCGTTCCAGGCGCCTTTGGCGGCCGTTTACGTCGGACAACTCGACCAGTTTGACGGCGGACGAGGATATGTCCAGACCGATCAACGGGCGCGCTTTTCCGGCGAAGATCGAAGAGAAGTCGATCACGGGAAAATTCCCTTTTCAATCAACAAATTAGGCACAATTGCCACAATTTACTTGAAATCCTAGCAGCATCTTTCAGCGTATGTAAAGACAAAAGTATGAATTAGGAATGTTCGGCGGGCCGCAGGCCTTGGCTCGCCTATAATCCCGCATCCCATCCCACCTTCCGATCCATGCGCATCGCAACCTACATATTCGCGATTTTTGTCGGACTACTCCTGCTGGCTGCCGCCACCGTCGGGCTGGCCGTCGCCTTCGCCTGGCCGAAGCTGCCGACACTCGAGGCGCTGACCGACTACCGACCCCGCATCCCGCTCCGCGTCTTCACTTCCGATGGCCAGCTGATCGGCGAATTCGGCGAGGAGCGCCGCACATTCGCGAAGATCCAGGAAGTGCCGGCGTACATGAAGAACGCCATCCTCGCGGCGGAAGACGACCGGTTCTACGAGCACGGCGGGATCGACGTAGCCGGTTTCGCGCGCGCGGCAGTGGCCAATCTGACGTCGGGGGGCAAGCGCCAAGGCGCCAGCACGATCACGATGCAGGTTGCACGAAACTTCTTCTTGACGCGGGAAAAGAGCTATAGCCGCAAGCTTTACGAGATCCTGCTGTCGATCAAGATCGAGAAGAATCTCAGCAAGGATCAGATCCTCGAGCTGTATTTCAATCAGATCTACCTTGGCCAACGCGCCTACGGCTTCGCGGCGGCCGCGCAGATTTATTACGGCAAAAATCTCGCACAGTTGAATGTTGCTGAGGCTGCGATGCTGGCGGGCCTGCCCAAGGCGCCTTCTGCTTACAACCCGATCAGCAATCCGACGCGCGCCACGCAGCGTCAGCATTACGTGCTACGCCGCATGCGCGAGCTGAACTACATCGACGCAGCGCAGTATGAGCAGGCCTTGAAGACGCCGCTCAAGGTGGTTCGCGGCGGCGCAGAAAGCTACCCGGTGCATGGCGAGTACGTCGCCGAGATGGCGCGCCAGATGGCGGTCGAGCAATTCAAGGATGCCGCCTACACCGCCGGCATCCGAGTGATCACGACAATCAAGGCCGCAGATCAGGAGGCGGCCTACAACTCGCTTCGCCGCGGCCTGCTCGACTACGAGCGCCGCCATGCCTATCGTGGTGCGGAGGCATACGTCGATATGTCCGCCGTGCGTTCGGACAGCGACGAGCAGCTCGATGTGTTGTTGGAGGATTTTCCCGACAACGGCGAGATGGTGCCGGCGATTTTGCTGGAAGCGAACGCCAAGCGCATTCGCGCCTACCGCCGCGGTGGTGAGGTGCTGGAATTCACAGGACCGGCACTGCGGTTTGTGGCGCCGATGCTGGCCGACAATGCAGCGCCGGCCAAGCGCCTACGCCGTGGCGCGGTCGTGCGCGTCGCCGAGGGCGCGAAGGGCTGGGAGATCGTCCAGGTGCCCGAGGTCGAGGGGGCATTTGTCGCCGTCGAACCGGCGACAGGCGCCGTGCGCGCGCTCGCGGGCGGCTTCGACTTCAACCGCAACAAGTTCAATCATGTGACTCAGGCTTGGCGTCAGCCCGGATCGAGCTTCAAACCGTTCATTTACTCCGCCGCACTGGAGAAGGGTTACAGCCCGAGCAGCATCGTTGACGACGCGCCGCTCTCCTTCTCTTCCGGTCAGACCGGTAGCCAGGCCTGGGAGCCCAAGAACTACGACGGCAAATACGACGGCCCGATGTCGATTCGGACCGCGCTGGCGAAGTCCAAGAACATGGTGTCGATCCGCCTGCTCAACTCGATCGGCCCGCAGTACGCGCAAGACTACGCAGCCCGCTTCGGCTTTGACCCGGAGAAGCATCCGGCCTACCTGACCATGGCGCTCGGTGCAGGCTCCGTGACCCCGTGGCAGATGGCGCAGGCCTACTCGGTGTTCGCGAACGGCGGCTATCGGGTGCAGCCGTTCATCGTCAAGGAAATGCAGGACAGTCAGGGCCGCGTGCTGGCGCGTACGCAGACAACCAGTGCGGGTGACGGTGCGCCGCGTGTCATCGACCCGCGCAACGCCTGGATGATGGACAGCATGATGAAGGACGTCGTGCGCCGCGGCACGGCGACCAAGGCGCTCGCCCTCAAGCGGGGCGACCTGGCCGGCAAGACCGGCACCACCAACGAATATGTGGACGCATGGTTCTGCGGCTACCAGCCGACACTCGTCGGCATTGCGTGGATCGGCTACGACACGCCACGCAAGCTCGGCTCTGGCGAAACGGGTGGCGCAGCAGCATTGCCGGTATGGGTTAACTTCATGGCCAAGGCACTGCAGGGTGTACCGGAGAAGCTCATGGAGATACCGCAGGGCCTGCTGACGATCACGACGGCCGACGGCAAGGAGGACTTCGTCTACGAAGAGCGTCTCGGTACGCCGCCACCGGAAACCGAGGTGCCAGCAGATGGCGAAGCGCCTGCTCAGCAAAGCGCTCCGACACCCTCGCCTGCACCGCTGCTGCCGGCGCAACCCCAGCCCACGCCGGTGCCGCGCCCGCCACAGCAACAGCACAACGAAGTCAACGGCTGAAACCCACGCCAGTCATCCGATTGAGGCGCGCCAAGTCCAGGTGCGCCTCGATCGCATCCGCAAGCCGGTCCAGCGCGGTCTCCCGCAGCACGTCCATCGCGGGGGTTTCGGCGGCGATCAGTCCAGCCCACGCCAGCAACGCGCGACATGCTTCAGGTTGATCGAAGAGGCCGTGCACATAGGTACCGGCGACACAGCCGTCCGCGCTGATCGAACCGTCTGCGCGACCGTCGTCGAGCGAGCATAAGGGGCGGCCAAGGGCTGTTCCCGACGATTCGCCGGCGTGGATCTCGTAGCCTGTCAGACACTCACCCCCCAGCGTCAGGCGCCCGGCCACCCGACGTAGCTGTTTTTCGGCGCACAGCTCGGTGCGCATCGAAAGCAAGCCAAGGCCTTCCGTGTCGCCCGGCGCGCCTTCAACGCCTCGCGGGTCGCACACCGCCTCTCCCAGCATCTGGAAGCCGCCGCACACGCCAAGCACCTTGCCGCCATAGCGCAGGTGTCGGCGGATCGCTGCGTCCCAGCCCTGTTCGCGCAGCCATGCCAGGTCTGCGCGAGTGTTCTTGCTGCCCGGCAGGATGATGAGGTCGGCCGGGGGCAATGCACGGCCTGCCGGTACAAACTCAAGCGCAACGCCCGGCGTCAAACGCAGTGCGTCGAAATCGGTATGGTTGGAAATCCGCGGCAGCGCTGGCACGACAACGCGGAATGCGCCCTCGGCGGGCGCGGTCGCAGCGGGCAACGCGTCTTCGGCGTCAAGTGTCAGGCCTTGAAGGTAGGGCAGCACACCGAGTACCGGCCGGCCGGTGCGCTGTTCGAGCCAGTCGAGGCCCGGCTGCAGCAGAGCGATATCGCCGCGGAAACGGTTGATGACAAACCCGATCACCCGCGCCTGTTCGCTCGGTGCCAGCAAATCGAGCGTACCGACCAGATGCGCGAAGACGCCGCCGCGATCGATATCGGCAACGATGATGACCGGGCAATCGGCCGCCTCCGCGAAGCCCATGTTCGCGATGTCGCCTTCGCGCAGATTGATTTCGGCGGGGCTGCCCGCGCCCTCCACGATCACCGCGTCGTACTGCGCGCCAAGGCGCTGCCAGGATTCCAGCACCGCTTCGCGCAGAGCCGGCTTGAGCGCGTGGTAGGCCTGCGCCGCATAGTTGCCAAGCACCCGACCTTGCACGATGACCTGTGCGCCAACGTCGGTGGTCGGCTTGAGCAGCACCGGGTTCATATCGCTATGCGGTGCGATGCGGCAAGCGGCCGCTTGCACCGCCTGGGCCCGCCCGATTTCGCCGCCATCGGTTGTCACCGCGGCATTGAGCGCCATGTTCTGCGGCTTGAATGGGGCGACACGCACACCCCGGCGCACCAGTACGCGGCAAAGGCCCGCCACCAGCGTGCTCTTGCCGGCGTCCGATGTCGTGCCCTGCACCATCAGGCTCGCGGCGCGTGTGCGCGCCGGCGGCCCACTCGTCACGCCGGGCGAACCAGCGTGACTGTCTCGCCAGCCTGAGCGCTCGCTAGCCGGTTGAGTGCCGCCCACAGTTCCACACCATCGCGGGTACCAATCCACTGCCCAGCATCCGGGCGGAAGTGAAATCCGCCCAGCTTCGCCGCCACCCAGATCTCGCGCGCCGCGCTGTGGCGATTGATGATCATCTGGCTACCATCATCGAATTCGATCTGCAGCACACCACCCGGCTGCACCTCGACGTCGATGCCCGCGGCCTCGAACGCGCGCTCGATGCGATCGAGCTCCTGTTCGGCGAGCGGGTTGAAGAGCTTCTCGTCCATCGTCGTTCCTGTCTGCTAGCATCCGGCCCAGCCGGACGACACTGCTTTGATTGGCGCAGGGCGGTCCGGCATCGATGCCGCAACCTGGAACCCGAATGCTCTACCGACTGCACCGCGCCCTGCTTTGTTCCGCCGTATTGCTGCTGGCAGCCTGCGGCATCAAGGGCCCCCTGTATCTCCCCGCGCCGGTCGCACAACCGGCGCCACCGCCAGCGACGCAGTCCGCACCGGTGCAACCGGCCGCGGATGGTAGCAAAAGCCCCGCACCGATAGCCCCCTGAGTTAGCCCCTCCACCGGAGCGGCGCACGCGCGCCGTGCGGCGGGCTGTTGCCTGGCCGCCGATAGCGCCGCCACGCAACTGCAATAGTCCGGCCGCGTTTGCGTCGCATCAAGGCCCCCCTGCGCAGGCAATGCAAGAGTCAAAGCCTTTGCCTTCAGGGAACACGCCGATGTCGATGATCCAGCATGCCTTCAAACCGCTCGTCCTGCGCGGCAAGCAACTTCTGCCGATCGTGCAGGGCGGCATGGGGGTCGGCGTGTCGGCTCACCGCCTCGCGGGTGCCGTGGCAGCACTTGGCGGCGTCGGCACCATCGCCAGCGTCGATCTTCGGCGCATGCATCCGGATCTGGAAGAGGCGACCGCGCGTTGCCGCGACAAGGCGGCGATCGAGGCAGCCAACCTGACCGCGCTCGATCGCGAAATCGCCGCGGCGCGAGAAATCGCCAAGGGGATGGGCGTGGTCGCGGTGAACGTGATGCGTGCGGTCAGCCAGTACGCCGACCTTGTTCGCCAAGCCTGCCGCAGCGGTGCAGATGCGATCGTAATGGGTGCCGGCCTGCCGCTGGATCTGCCGGAACTGACGGCCGACCACCCGGATATCGCGCTGATCCCGATCCTGTCCGATGCGCGGGGCGTCAGTGTTGTCCTCAAGCGCTGGATGAAGAAGAACCGTCTGCCGGATGCGATCGTGCTGGAACACCCGGGTTGGGCGGGTGGGCACCTTGGTGCGGCGAACGTCGCCGGCACCACGGACCAGCGCTTCGATTTCGAGAAAGTCGTACCGGAATGCCTTGAAGCGATTCGGGGCCTTGGGCTTGCCTCGGAGCAGATCCCGCTGATTCCCGCGGGCGGCATCGACACGCACGACAAGGTGCGACGCATGATGGAATTGGGCGGCTCTGCCGTTCAGGTGGGCACCGCGTTTGCAGTGACTGCAGAAGGCGACGCGGCGGACGCCTTCAAGCGTGTGTTGATGGGCGCGAGCGCCGAGGACATCGTCGAATTCACCAGCTGTGCCGGCCTGCCGGCGCGCGCCGTTGCGACCCCGTGGCTGAGCAACTACCTCAAACGCGAGGAAAAGCTGCAAGGCGCCGCCGCGCGTGAAGGTGGCGAACGCCAGTGCACGCTCAAGTGGGACTGCCTGCTCCAGTGCGGCCTGCGCGACAAGCTCGCGAAGTTCGGCCAGTTCTGTATCGACAACCAGCTCGCACACGCGGTGAAGGGCGATATCGCCAAGGGCCTGTTCTTCCGCGGCAAGGGCACCCTGCCCTTCGGCACCGAGATGCGCTCGGTCCGCGAACTTGTCGAGTATCTGCTCGCCGACCGCCGTCCGCTGGCCGTCTGATCAAGCCACCTTAGCAAGAAAAAAGCCGGCGCGACGCCGGCTTTTTTCTTGGGCGCGCTCTGCCTCAGCTGGCGTAGAAGTAGCGCACCAGATGGAAGTAGATCGGTGCTGCGAAGGCCACCGGCGCCACGCGGTCCAGCATGCCGCCGTGGCCGACGATCGAATGCCCCCAGTAACGCACGCCGCGATCGCGCTTGATGGCCGTCATCACCAGGCTGCCGAGGAAGCCCATCCAGGTCGCGGCCAACGCGATGCCAAACGCCGCCCACACCCCGAAGGGCGTGATCCAGGCCAGCAGTGCACCCAGCAGCGCAGCGCCGAAACCACCCAGCACCAGGCCTTCCCAAGTCCGGGTGAGCGACACGCCTGGCGCTGCAGGCGTGCGCCCGAGTCGGGCCGAGAAGAACTTCTGCAGCACATCGCCGCTCTGCACCACCAGCACCAGGAAGGCGATCAGCAGCAGGTTGCGGCCGGCATAGCCGTTGATGCGAAGGCCCAGCAGTTGCGGTACGTTGGAGAGGCAGTAGACGCAGATCATCAGCCCCCACTGCACGTTGGCTGCGCGATCCATGAAGCGTTTGGCGTCGCCGCGCAGCGCCGAAATGATAGGCAGGAAAAGGAAGGCGAAAACCGGCACCCAGAGCTCGGTAAAGGTCAGCCAGCCGTGCCACACGCCAAGGTAGTGCAGCGGCAGCACGAGGAAGAAGGCCGCCAGCAGCGTCCAGTGGTCGCCCAGGCGCGTTGGAGACAGCGTGATGAACTCACGCAGCGTGCCGAACGACGCAAAGGCGAACAGCAGCGCCACCCCCTTTCGACCGGCGAGGAAGGCGACGCCGATCCACGCCACCATGATCCACCAGCCGCGCACGCGCGCAACGTAGCTCTCGATCACGCCGACACGGCGGCCACGCACGCGGCGACGAAGATAGCGCCCGAACAGCGTGGCGAGAATCAACACCAGAAACACGCCGGCGAACAGCAGCGCCGTGGTCGTGCGGGGGCCGAGCGTTGGCCCGGTCCACGGTGGTACCGGCAGCTTGGAGAGGTCGATCGACATCATTCGAGCGGCTCCTCACCCTTCGGCGCCCAGGATTGCAGCACGCTGCGCGCGCGGTGAAGGAAGTCGTCGCGATCCTCGTCCTGCGCCAGCCCGATCGGCTCGCCAAAGCCTACGGTACAGATCAGCGGCACCGGCAGAATCTGGCCCTTGGGCAGCACGCGGTTGAGGTTGGCCAGCCACACCGGCACCAGCTCCACCTTCGGATGACTCTCGGCCAAGTGGAACAAGCCGCCCTTGAAGGGCAACAGCTCATCACCGAGGTTGCGCGTGCCTTCCGGGAAGATGATCAAGGAGTCGCCCGCGTCCAACGCGGCCCGCATCACCTCCAACGGATCGCAACCGCCACTGCGCGCACGGTCGACCAGCACGGCACGGAACACCTGATGGATCAGGAAGCGGCGGACGGCCGACTTTTCCCAGTAATCGGAGCCCGCCACCGGGCGCGTACGACGGCGCAGCGACTTGGGCAAACTCGCCCAGATCAGCACAAAATCGACGTGGCTGGAGTGGTTGGCGAAGTAGATGCGCTGGACGGGCGCAGGCGCGCATCCGAGCCAGCGAGCCTGGACACCGGTCAGCATGCGGGCGAAACCGCAAATCACCCAGGCAACGAAAGACGCTAGAGACATCAGCAGTACGGCATTTTGGAAGGCGCGAATGGTGTACCGCGCCGATGTTTAGCGCAAGCTGCCAGATCAAATACCGTTCTTGCCGCGAAACGGCCCGAACGTGCCGCTTTCTGTCACGATCCAATCGAGCGGCATATCGTGTGGCTCGGGCCGGATGCTATCGACACGCCCCAACTCGAACCCCACCCCGACGGAGATCGGCGCCGGGCTTCGCGCCGCCAGCGTGCGATCGAAGAATCCCCCACCATAGCCGAGCCGGTAGCCCGCCGCGTCGAAGGCGTTGAGCGGCACCAGCACCACATCCGGATCCACCGATTCGAACTGCGACGGCACCGGAATGCCGAACGCGTCGGCAGCCAGTTCGGCGCCGGGCCGCCAGGCTGAGAACGCCAGCGGCGCATCCGCAGCCACCACCACCGGCAGCGCGGCCACGCGGGCCGCTTCCGCTGCCAGCCAATCGGTGACAAACGCGGTCAGATCAGGCTCGCCACGGTAAGGCCAGCAGAACCCCAGATTGCGCGGTGAGAGACGCGCCAGCAGCGGGCGCAACTGCTCGCACAGCAGCCCGCTCAGGCGCTCTCGCTCGGCCGCCGCAAGGGACTCGCGCGCGGCGATGGCGGAGCGTCGCATTTCCTGCCGCAAAGCCTTGTCCGGCGCGGCTTCCGGCACGGTGGAGGGGGACGACAAAGTGCTATCCTTCATAAATGGTCCGTATCCATTCGGCACGCGGCAACTTGCTGGCAAAGCCGCTGTCGCAGCACGGAGGGTACCGGGTCGGTGCCGTGCCGCCGCAACGAGCGCGGCCTTGAGGAGTTTAGGGAATGAAGCAGGTATTGTGCGTGGCGCTCGCGATTGGTGCCGTGTCTTTGGGTACCGGCGCCTACGCAGCCGGAGGCGAGGAGCGCTTTCTCGCCGCACGCGACGCCGCACGCAATGGCGATCTCGCGCGCATCAACCAGCTCGCCGCACAGCGCGGCGGCGACCCACTCGATGCCTATATCGATTACTGGGCGCTTTCGATTCGCCTTGCGCGCAAGGACGACGTGGATGGCGACCTGGCCAGCTTCACCGCGCGGGAGGAAGGCACCCTGCTGGCCGAACGTGCTCGCGGAGACTGGATCCGCGCCGCCGCGCGCGCGCAGCGTTGGGATGTGGTCTTGCGCGAAGGCGCGATGCTGCGTCAGCCCGAACAGGAGATGAACTGCTGGGTGCTGCAGGCGCGCTTGAACACCGGCGACCCGCAGGCCCTCAAGGATGCCGAACCGCAGTGGGAGAGCACGGCGGAGCCCGGTGAGGCCTGCACGCCGGTGATCGCGGCGCTAAGTGCCAGCAAGTCCGAAGACACCCACTGGCAACGCGCACGGCGACTCGTGGATGCGCGCCGCTACGGCGCTGCCCGCGCCACCCTGGAGGCACTGCCGGGTAACGCCGTTTCCGGCACCGCGGTGGCCGAGGCGCTCGACAATCCGCTGCGCTGGCTTGCGAAGAATCCAACGCCAGTCAGTCGCACGCAGCGAGAGATCACCGTGCTAGCGCTCTCGCGCTTGGCGCAGACCGATTACCGCGGCGCCGCAGCGCGGGTGGAAGCCCTCGGCACGGCACTCTCGCCGAGCGACCGCGCGTGGCTCTCAGGCGTGCTGGGCTGGCAAGCGGCACGCGGCAATCAGCCGGAAGCGCTGGCGTGGTATCGCGCCGCGGGCAGCGCGCCGCTATCGGAAGAATCGCGCGCATGGCAGGTGCGAGCCGCCTTGCGGGCGCGTGCCTGGGGCGAGGTGCGTCGCGCGGTGGAAGCCATGCCGCCGGCACAACGCAGCCAGCCGGAATGGGTTTACTGGTACGGCCGCGCGCTGATCGAGACCAACCGCACGGCACAGGGCCGCGAAGAACTCGAACGGATCGCGGGCGCGCCGACCTTCTACGGCATGCTGGCCGGCGAGGAGCTGGGGCGTCCGTTTGTTGCGCCCAAAGGTGCCAAGCCGCCGAGCCGCGCCGAGATCGCCCGTGTTGAATCCGACGTATCGGTACGGCGTGCCTTGGCCTTGTTCCGCCTGGAAGGGCGGCTGGACGGCGTACGTGAATGGAACTGGGCCATGCGCGCCGCGGACGACCGCTTTCTGCTCGCGGCGGCCGAAATCGCACGCCGCGAACAGCTCTACGACCGCGCGATCTACAGCGCCGAGCGCACCCAGGCCGAACACGACTTCGGCATGCGCTACCTCGTTCCGTACTACGACAAGGTGGAGCCCGCCAGCCGGCGCTGGGGGCTGGACGTGTACTGGGTCTATGGCCTGATGCGGCAGGAAAGCCGCTTCGTCACCGCGGCGCGTTCGTCGGTTGGCGCGCAGGGCCTGATGCAGGTGATGCCCGGCACCGCCAGCTACGTCGCGAAGAAGATCGGCATGCCCTACACCAAGGGCCAGGTGATCGACCTCGATACCAACGTGATGCTCGGCACTGCCTATCTCAAGATGGTGCTCGACCGCCTGGACGGCCATCCGGCGCTCGCCTCGGCCGCGTACAACGCCGGGCCCGGCCGCATACCGCGCTGGAAGGCGGCCGAACCGCTCGAAGGTGCGGTGTTTGCCGAGACGATCCCGATCTCGGAGACCCGCGACTATGTGAAGAAGGTGCTCGCCAACACGGTCGCCTATGCGGCGGTGCTGACCGGCAAACCGCAATCCCTCAAACAGCGCCTCGGCACGGTGCAGCCTAACGGCACCGCAGGCGCGGATGTTCCGGAACTCAACGAAATGCCGGCCGGCGACGGCGGCAACTGACCCGATCGGACCTCATGCAACCCAAACGTGTACTGATCATCGGCGGCACGGGTTTCCTCGGCCGCCATCTCGCCAACCGACTCGCAGCGCGCGGCATCGCGGTGCGGGTGCCAACACGGCGTCTGGCCCCCTGTGGCCCGTTGCTGGTGCTGCCTTCATCGGAAGTGGTGTCGGCGGATGTGTTTGATGCAGAGACGCTGCGACGCCTGATGCGCGATGTCGACGCGGTGGTGAATCTGGTCGGCGTGCTGCACTCGCCGTCGGGCAAGCCCTATGGTGCGGCCTTTGCGCAGGCGCATGTGGAATTACCACGGCGCATCGTCGCCGCCGCCCGGGAAGCGGGCGTGCAACGCCTGATCCATGTCAGCGCACTTGGCGCTGCGCACGACGGCCCGTCCGAGTACCTGCGCTCCAAGGCGGACGGCGAGGCCGCGATCCGCGATGCGGGCGACGCGCTGCGCTGGACGATCTTCCGCCCCTCGGTCGTGTTCGGGCCGGAAGATCGCTTCCTGAACCTCTTTGCCGGGCTCGCCAGCAGCTTCCCGGTGATTCCGCTCGGCGGCGCGGGCGCGCGCTTCCAGCCGGTGTACGTGGGCGATGTCAGCCGCGCGATTCTGGCAGCGATCGATCAGGATTTCGGCATTGGCGGCACCTACGAAATCGCCGGGCCGGATGTCTGGACGCTCGCCCAGCTTGTGGACTACGCCGCGCGCCTCGGCGGCCATCGCCCGTTGATCGTGCCGCTGCCGCGCAGCCTTGCGATGCTTCAGGCGACCGTACTGTCGTGGCTGCCGGGCGGGCTGATGAGCCCAGACAACGTTCGCTCGATGGATCGCGACAACGTGGCAAGCGGCGCCGCACAGCCCTTTGGCTTGACGCCCACCGCACTCGACGCTGTAGCGCCGGCCTGGCTCGGCAAACGCACGCAACGCGGGCGCTATGCACGCCTGCGCACCCAGCCCCGTCGCGCCCCGTAATCCGGAGTTCGCCCTATGAAACTGGTCATCGCCAACAAGAACTACTCGTCCTGGTCGCTGCGCGCCTGGCTGGCTCTACGTGCCGTCGGCCAACCCTTTGAGGAAGTGCGCGTGCTGCTGGATCAGCCCGACACCCGAGAGCGCATCCTCGAGCACTCGCCCTCGGGCCGCGTGCCCTGCCTGATCGACGACACGCTTACGGTGTGGGATTCCTTGGCCATCATCGAAACCCTCGCCGAGCGTTTTCCGCAGCTGTGGCCGGCCACCGCCGCCGCACGCGCCCACGCCCGAGCCGTGTCCGCCGAGATGCATTCGGGCTTCCCGGCGCTGCGCAGCCAGATGCCGATGAATATCCGCCGCCAGCTGCCGGGGCGTGGCCGCACACCGGCGTCAGAGGCCGACATCGCACGCGTGATTGCGATCTGGCTCGATTGCCGCAAGCGCTATGGCCGCAACGGCCCTTACCTGTTCGGCAGCTTCACCGCCGCCGACGCGATGTTCGCGCCAGTCTGCTTCCGCTTCCAGAGCTACGGCGTGGAGCCCAGCGGCGAAGCCGGCGCCTACCTCGCAACGATGCTGGCGCACCCCGCGATGCGCGAGTGGCAGGCCGCGGCGCTGGCCGAGAGCGAGGTCGTGCCTGCCGACGAGTTGCCGGACTGATGCGCGCCTACGTGGTCGGTGGCGCAGTGCGCGACGCCCTGCTCGGGCTGCCGGGGGCTGACCGTGACTGGGTGGTGGTTGGCGCCACGCCCGACGAGATGCTCGCGCAGGGCTTCCGACCGGTGGGCAAGGATTTCCCGGTGTTCCTGCATCCGAAGACGCAGGAAGAATATGCGCTCGCGCGCACCGAGCGGAAGACCGCGCCCGGCTACCACGGCTTCGTCTTCCATGCCTCGCCCGATGTCTCGCTGGAAGAGGATCTGAAACGCCGCGACCTCACGATCAACGCGATGGCACGCGATGAGGACGGCACACTGATCGACCCCTGCGGCGGCCAGCGCGACCTTGCCGCCCGAGTGCTACGCCATGTCAGCCCCGCCTTCGCGGAAGACCCTGTGCGCATCCTGCGGATTGCACGCTTCGCGGCGCGCTTCCCGGATTTCACGGTGGCGGACGAGACCCTGGCGCTGATGCGCGAGATGGTGGAGGCCGGCGAAGTCGACCACCTGGTCGCCGAGCGCGTATGGCAGGAGATCTCACGCGGCCTCTTGGCGACCGCCCCCTCGCGCATGTTCGCGCTGCTGCACGACTGCGGCGCGCTCGCGCGTTTGGCTCCTGCCCTCAACCACGCCTGGGAGGCGGAACGGCGCCTGATCGGACGGCGCCTAGACCATGCCGGCGAACTTGGCCTCGATGCCCGATTCGCGCTGCTCGCTGCTGCGCTCGACAGCGTGGCATCACTCGAAGCCCTGTGCATCGATTTGCGCGTACCGACGGATCCGCGCGAGCTGGCCGAATTGCTGTGGTGCGAACAGCAGGTGTTCGAGAAGACCGCAACGCTCGATGCGGCGACCTTGATCGCGCTGTTCGACCGCTGTGACGCCTGGCGGCGCCCGCGGCGATTTGCCGACCTGCTCGCCTGCGCCGCACATCTGGTGCCCAAGGTGCAATTGGGGCGCATCGCCGCTGCGCTGGAGCGTGCGCGTGCGGTTGATGCCGGTGCGGTGGCCAAGCAGTGCCAGGAGAAGAGCGAGATCCCCCGCCGCGTGCGTGAGGCGCGCATCGCGGCCGTCGCAAAGGATCTCGACTAGGGCATGTTGCAAGCGCTGCGCCGCGTTGTCCTGGCTGCCGCTTTGGCAAGCGGCAGCGCCGCCGCTCAACTGCCAAGCTTTGAGCAGGTGCGTGCGGCCTACCACCCCTCCGACGCGCTCTTGCTGGATCGGAATGGCGAACCGCTCGCCGACATCCGCTTCGACCTGACACGCCGGCGCTTCGACTGGGTGCCACTGGCGCAGTTCTCACCCGCGCTGCGCGAAGCCCTGATTGCCGCCGAAGACCACCGCTTCTACGAACACGAGGGCGTCGACTGGCGCGCCTTCGTCGGCTCGCTGTGGCACAACCTGCTGCATGACAACAAGCGCGGTGGCTCAACGCTGACGATGCAGCTCGCCGGTCTGCTCGACCCGGCCATCGCGATTCCCGCGGCGCCCGGCGCGCGTCGAAGCGTCGGCCAGAAGTGGGACCAGGGACTCGCAGCCCAGGAACTGGAAGCCCACTGGAGCAAGGCACAGATCCTTGAGGCTTATCTGAACCTCGCGCCATTCCGGGGCGATCTTGAAGGCGTGCATGCCGCCAGCGCCGTGCTGTTCGGCAAATCACCCGCGGCGCTGGATCGGCCGGAAGCCCTGCTGATCACCGCGCTGCTGCCGAGCCCGAACGGGCGCGCCGAACGCACCGCTCGCCGGGCCTGCGCCCGCGCGAAGAAGATGGGCGTCGGCAACCTGTGCCCTAGGCTGTACGAGCTCGCGCCGCGGCTCGACACGCCACGCAATCGGCCGCGCTTCACGCTGGCGCCGCATCTGGCGCGCCGGGTACTTCATGCAGGCGGCGAACGCGTCACCACAACGCTGGACGCCGCGGCCCAGCAAGCCGCCAGCAGCGGCCTGCGTGACGCACTGCAAGGCGCCGCGCAACGCGTCAGCAGTGCTGCGGTACTCGTCCTCGACGTAAATGACGCAAGCGTGCGCGCATGGGTCGGCGGCCTGGATCCGCTCAGTCCCGATGCCGTCACCACGGTGCGCAGCGTGCAATCGGCACTCTGGCTCCCGTTCAGCGCAGCGAATCTGATCGAACGGCGTTTGGTCACCGGGGCCAGCCTGCTCCCGAACAGCAGCGAAGGGGAATCGCCCTGGCGCAGCATGCGCGTGGCGCTGCAGCAGCCCGAATCCGGCAGCCAAGCGGCGATGCTCGCGATGGCGGAGCCTCCCGCAGAGCGACTGCGGCAGGCAGGCCTGGAACTGCCCAAGGACAGCGCGGCGTCTCCCGAACTGACCCTGTTGCAGGCCGCGCAAGCCTTCCGGCCCTTCGTCGCGGGCGGCAACTGGCAGGCGGCGCGCTGGCAGGCGGACAGCACGGCGGCGGCTGCACGCCGGCTGTGGCGCAATGACACCGCCTACATTATCGCGGACTGGCTGGCCGATCCGACGCAGAAAGGGGCTGCCAGTGAGCTGCAGCGGCCGGACGGTGGCTGGCAGGCGGTGTGGCGGATGAGCGATCCCACGCGCGACATCGCGATTGCGATGCATGCCGGCGAGCGGTATTTGATCGCGGTGCAAGTCGCCGGCAGCGGCAGTGGCGCCGAGCAGCCCGCCCGACTGGCGGCACGAGCCATCGCGGCGATCCAGCACCATCTGGGCAATCCGCCGTCGCGCGCGCCGCGAACACCCTCCGGCGTCGTCCTCGGTGTTGTCGCTTTTGATCCGCCGGTGGAACCGGCGCGTCGGGAATGGTTCCTGCGCGGCACGGAAGTGTCGCTGTCGGTGGCGCCCGGCCGCGACAGCACGCTCGCGCACAAGATCGTGACGCCCGAGGGCACCAGCACCGGCGCGCTCTTGCGCAGCGGCGAAGCGCTTGTACTGGAGAGCGCGCCAGCCACGCCGGACGCGCGCTGGTGGGCCGACGACGAGCTGATCGGCGAGGGGGCAACGATCCTGTGGGCGCCGCCGGCCGGGCACTACCGCCTTGAGTTGCGCTCGCCCGAAGGGGTGGTGTGGGATCGCCGCGAGTTCACACTGAGCTACCCGGACGACGACACAACGCGCGAGCACGCACCCGGCGGCGGCGCATCCCAATCGGAACCGCGCGCGCCGGTGCGGGCGCCGCGCTAGGCTTCATGCGCAGGCGCTGCGGTGCGCACTGAACTTGCGCACCGGGCAGCTGTCATTCTCATCCGTTCGCTCCGCTGGCCACCATGTCCATCGCCCTCGTCTGGTTCCGTCGCGATCTGCGCGACAACGATCACGCTGCGCTCTACCACGCCCTCAAGGCGCATACACAGGTGTACTGCAGCTTCGTGTTCGATCGCGAGATTCTCGATGCCTTGCCGTGTCGCCAGGATCGCCGGGTCGAGTTCATCCACGCCAGCGTTGTCGAGCTCGATACCGCACTGCGCGCGCGCGGCGGCGGTTTGATCGTGCTGCATGGCTCCGCGCGCGAGGCGTTGCCGGCGCTCGCGCTGCAACTCGGGGCGAGCGCGGTGTACGCCAACCACGATTACGAACCCGCGGCCCTCGCACGCGACGACGCGGTCCGCGGTGCGCTCGGCGCGGCCGGCGTGGCGTTCCACACCTTCAAGGATCAGGTGATATTCGAGAAGAGCGAGGTGCTGACCGGCGCCGGACGCCCATTCTCGGTATTCACACCGTACCGCAACGCGTGGCGACGCCAGCTGACGCCGTTCTTCCTGCAGGCGTACCCGGTCGAACGCTACGCCGCTAAGCTGCGCGCGCCCAAGGACGACAGGCGAATTCCCAGCCTCGTGGAGCTCGGGTTTGAGCCCAGCAACCTGGCTCAACTCGCGATGCCCTGTGGCATGTCCGGCGCCCGCGCGCTGTGGCAGGACTTTCGCTCACGCATGGGCGACTACGACCGGGCGCGCGACTTCCCGGCCGTGAAGGGCGTGTCCTACCTCTCGACACACCTGAGATTTGGCACGATCTCGATCCGCGAACTCGCGCGCGCGGCATTCGATACACCAGGCAAGGGTGCCGAAACCTGGCTTAACGAACTGATCTGGCGGGACTTCTATCAGCAGGTGCTATGGCACCGGCCGGACGTCGTGGCGCGCAGCTTCCGCCCTGAATTCGACGCGGTGCGCTGGGAAGAAGGCCCCGACGCCGAACGCATGTTCGAGGCATGGTGCGAGGCGCGCACCGGCTATCCACTGGTCGACGCCGCGATGCGTCAGTTGAACCAGACGGGCTGGATGCACAATCGGCTGCGCATGGTGGTCGCAAGCTTCCTGACGAAGGACCTCGGCATTCACTGGCTGCGTGGCGAACGCTACTTTGCCGAGAAGCTCAATGACTACGACCTCGCAGCCAACAACGGTGGCTGGCAATGGGCCGCCTCAACAGGCTGCGACGCACAGCCCTGGTTCCGCATCTTCAACCCGGTGACCCAGTCGGAACGCTTCGATCCGGACGGGCGCTTCATTCGGCGCTATCTGCCTGAACTCGCAGATGTGCCGACGCGCTGGATCCATGCGCCCTGGTTGATGAGCCCGCTCGAACAGGCTGCGCACGCATGCGTCATCGGACGTGACTATCCGCCACCGCTGGTCGATCACGCTCAAGCGCGAGAGCGCACGCTGCAGCGCTTCAAGCTCGTCAAGACGAGCGAAACCGACTAGGCGCGCATCGCGCGATCCCTCGTCAGTCAGAAAAAAGAAACCCCGCCGTAGCGGGGTTTCTCGTTTCAGGACTGCGGCGTTCAGCGCTTGACGAAATCCTTGATCAGGCCGAGCAGCTCTTCTTCGTTGTACGGCTTGCCGAGGTAGTGATTCACCCCGATCTCGAACGCGTAGTTGCGATGCTTGTCCGCCATGCGCGACGTGATCATGATGATCGGCAGCGGACGCAGGCGATCGTCGGCGCGGATGTTGCGCGTCAGATCGTAGCCATCCATACGCGGCATCTCGATATCGAGCAGCATCACGTCCGGCATCGTCTCGACCAACTGCTCCAGCGCATCGACACCATCCTTCGCCGTCACGACGCGATAGCCTTCGCGTTCGAGCAGGCGGCTGGTGATCTTGCGCACCGTCAGCGAATCGTCGACCACCATCACCGTCGGCACGTAGGACGTATCGACCGGCGGCGGCGCCACCGGTTCGCCCGCAGCGGCGGCCGCCTCGGCATGCGCCGTCGCGGATTGCAGCAGGTCGGCCAGCACCACCGGGTTGATGATCAGCGAGATCTCGCCGTCGGCCAGCACCGTAGCGCCCGAGAAGCCCTGCAGACGCGTGAACTGCGGCCCGGCGTTCTTGACCACAACTTCCTGGTTGCCACGCAGTTCGTCGATATACAGCGCGATTGCGTCGGTACCGACTCGCAGCAGCAGCACCCAGTGGAAGCGGCCGGCAGCCGGTTGCGACTTGCGATCGCCCAACACGCGCGGGAGATAGAAGAACGGATAACGCTGATCCTTCCAGGTCGCGAAACCATTGGTGCGCAGTTCGTCCAGCGCGTCCTGCTTGAGCTCAAGCACCTGCTCGACCATGTTCGACGGGATCGCGTAGGTGCGTTCGCCCGAACGCACCAGCAAGGCTTGCGTCACGGCGAGCGTCAGCGGCAAGTGGATCAGGAAGCGTGCCCCCTGGCCAGCGACTGAGCCAACGTCGATACGGCCGCCAACACCGGTGGTTTCGCTCTTCACCACGTCCATGCCGACGCCGCGGCCCGCAACCTCGGACACCTTCTCGGCGGTGGTGAAACCCGGCTCAAAGATGAATTGGGTCAGTCGCGCGTCGGAGGCGTTCTCACCCGCGGTGAGGAAGCCCTTCGACTCGGCGCGTCGGCGAATACCGTCAAAGTCCAGACCACGTCCGTCGTCCGCCAGCTCGATCGCAACTTCGTTGCTGCGCTGGGTGATCGTCAGCGTGATCTGGCCGATTTCCGGCTTGTTCGCAGCGCGACGCTGTTCCGGCGTTTCCAGACCGTGCGCCACCGCGTTGCGCAGCAAGTGCTCGATCGGGGCCGTCATCTTGTCCAGCACACCACGGTCGATTTCGATGGTGCCGCCGCGGATGTCGAGGTTGGCGCGCTTGCCGAGTTCCTTCGCGGTCTGCCGCACGACGCGGTAGAGGCGATCGGAGAGTTCGTCGAACGGCACCATTCGCACGCCCATCAGCGCTTGCTGAAGGTCACGCGACAAGCGGCCCTGCGCATGCAGCGCGGTATCGGCGGCGTCGAGGTTCTTCAGCAAGTTCTGCTGGATCGTCGTCACGTCACCGACCGACTCGGCCATCATCCGCGTCAGTTCCTGGAAGCGGGTGAAGCGGTCGAATTCGAGCGGATCGAAGTCGGCATGCTGATGTTCGGCCTGCGCAACGCGCGCCTGCATCTGCGTTTCGGCCGCGATTTCAACTTCGCGCAGCTGGTTGCGCAGACGAATCACGTTTTCCGTCAGATCCAGCAGCGAGCGGCGCAGCGTGCGCAGTTCGCCTTCGATACGTGTACGTGCAATCGAGATTTCGCCGGCCTCGTTGACGAAGCGGTCGACCATGTCGGAGCGCACACGCAGCGTTGCACGCGGCCCAGCCTGCGCTTCCGCCTCCTCCACGCTGACCATCGCGGGCGCGGCCGGCTTCGGCGCTGCGGGCGCAGCCGTGGCGACCGTCGTATCCGGCGCCTGGGCGTCTGCCGCAGGTGCGGCGCTCACGGCAGCGTGGACTGGCGCCTGCGCAGGTTCGCCGCGCTGCATGCGCTGAACCATGTGACCCACTGCGTCGAGGCCGCTTTCCATGTCGTCGGCGAGCTGCGTGCCGTCCACACCGGCAGCGCGTGCGTGCAGCAAGCGGTTCTCGATGCCATGCACGAACTCGCCGAGCGTCATCGCGCCGGCCATCCGGGCGCTGCCCTTGAGGGTATGCAACAGGCGTGCAAACGCCTGAGCGCCCTCTTCGGCTTCAGCCGGGTTATGCAGCTTGCGGGCCTCGGTGGCGAGGTCGCGCATCAATTCTTCGGCTTCTTCGAAGAAGATCGGCAACAGCTGTTCGTCGAGATCGTCGTGCACCACCGCGCGTTCGGGCTCGGGCGCCTCGACGGCCGCAACGATCGGGGCCTCTTCAGCCTCGAACACCGCTTCGTGCGCTTCGGGCAGCGCAGCAAGCGGCGCCTCCTCGGCCACGGTGACCGGCTCTTCGAGCGCAGCGGCTTCGGCCGGCACCAGGGTCTCGTCGAACGAGGCCTCGTGTTCGGCATCGACGGTCGGCTCTTCAGTCTCGGTCAGCGTGGCGAGATCCACCGCCTCAAGCGTCTCTTCCACGACCTCCGGCTCGGCATGCGCCACGACACGCTCCAGCGCATCGTCCAGTTCGGGCGTTGCGAGCGGCATCTGCCGCGCGTCCACCTCGGCCACCATGGCCTGCAGGCGTTCGCCGCTCAAGCGGAATAGATCGGCCTGATCCGGCGTCGGCGCCTGTTCGGCGAGATGCAGACGAGCAAGCGCGTGTTCGAGCGCCTTGGCCAGCGTGCGGATCGAATCGATGCGGGCAGTGCCGGAAATGCCACCCAGCGTGTGTGCTGCACGAATCACAGGCTCTTGCGGCACCAGCACCGGGTTGTGCTGGAAGCGCGGCAGTTCTTCGCGCAACGTAGCGACGTGCTGGTGCGCCTCGGCGATGTAGAGCTCGAAGAGCTGGCGCGAAATCTCGGTGTCGCCGATCCGCACGGTGTCCGGCTCGGGCGGCGGCGCCTCGGGCTCTTCCAGGGTCAGATCGCCCGACGCGACGGCGTCATCGATGGCATCCAGCTCGTCCAGCTCTTGCGCGTCGGACCCGGTGGGCTCAAGCGCGAGATCAACCGGCTCGATCAGCTCGGCCGGCACAGCGGTGTCGACCACCTCTTCAATCTCGGCGACGGCGTCGAGCGCTTCAAGCTCTGCAAGGCTGGCCTCGTCCGTGCCTTCCTCGACCGGCAGCAGCTCCGGCATTTCGAGTTCGATTGGGGCAGCCTCATCGGCCGCCGCAAATTCCACCGGAGCAGCGGTTTCAACCAGCTCGGCGTCGGGCACGAGCTCAGGAACCGGCTCAAGCACGACATCCTGCAGCGACTCGAGCGCCAGATCCGCCTCGAGCGGCTCGACTGACACGATCTCCGGAATCTCGATCGGTGCGGCGGCCGCGGGTTCTGGTTCCGGGGCGAGCTCAACCGGCGCTTGAGCCTCAAGCACCTCTTCGGGTTCGGGCTCCGGTTCCAGATCGAGGTCGAGCGTCGGCAGGCTCGGCACTTCCTCGGCAGGCGCAGGTTCGTCATGCGCGTTAAGGAAAGCCTCGCGCATTTCCAGCGGCGCGAGCAGCGTCGCCGTCAGATCGACTTCTTCCTCGCCGGAGTGGGAAGGCAGTGCCTCTTCGTCGGTCAGCGACACTTCGGCCAGATCGAAATCGAGCGTCGCTTCGCTCGTCGGCGCGGGCGACGGCGCAATCGGCGCCATCATTGGCGGCTCGACGAGCTCTTCCGGCTCGGACTCGAAACTCAGCGACGCGAGATCTTCCGGTCCGGTCAGGCTGGCGGTGAGATCGAAGACTTCTTCTTGCTCAACCGCCTCCGCCTTGAGTTCATCCAGCTCAGCCATCAATGGCTTCGCGGGCTCGGCGGCACTGACTGCATCGTCGAACGGTGCGAGCAGGGTGGCGGTCAGATCAACGGTTTCCGGCTCTTCTTCGGCAACCGAGTCCTGCACCGGGGCGAGCAAGGTCGAGGCAAGATCAATCTCGGGCTCGGCACTGTCGAACTCAAGCTCGAGATCCAGGTCGGCCTCGGGCGCAGCGGGCGCGGGCGCCGCCGCAGGTACTTCCACCGGCGCCACAGGGGCGGCGGTCGAGACTTCGGGCGAGACGCCTTCCATCAGCGCATCAAGCGCCTCGGTCTGGGCGACCAAAGCACTTGCGTCACGCCATGTGCTGCCACCCGCTTCCAGTTGCGTCACCCAGGCGCCGAAGAGCACATGGGCGTTGGCGACGAGATCAAGGAAGGGCTGAGTCGCGTCACGCTCCTGCTGCAACCAGCGGTTGAGCGAAAATTCCACCGCCTTGGCCGCGTCGGAGAAGTCGTTGAGGCCGACCATCCGGCTCGAACCCTTGAGGGTATGGAAGCCGCGGCGAATCGTGACGATGTTTTCGTGGTTGTGCGGATCAAGCGAGGCCGCCTCGCGGTGCGAGCGGATCGTCTCCAGCACCTCGTGCGCTTCTTCCAGGAAGATCGCGAGCAGTTCGGCGTCGACCTCGTCTTCGCTGGCGGAGATCAGGCGAGCCGCATCGGCCGAAGGCTCCGGTGCCGCAGCCGGGGCGATAGCGGCGACAACTTCCTGCACCTTCGCAGAGTCATCGCCCGTCTTCAACGCCGCGAGCGCTTCCCGAGCCTGCTGTTCGAGCTTGGTGTCGGCCAGCAACGCTGCGTCTTCGCGCAGGGTTTCGAGGTTCTGCTTGAGTTCCTCGCGCACCTTCTGATCGGCAGGCGCTTCCGCCAATTGCTGGATCAGCTGCTGCGTCTCGCGGCTTTGCTGGCGCACTTCCGCTTCGATCGTAGCCGGTGCTTCGGGCGCTACAGCCCCACCCTGCGGGGCGAGGAATTTCTCAAGCCGCGCCGGGCCGAAACGCAGGGCCTCGACAAAGAAGCCCAGCGCAGAGAACTCATGCGCGATCTGTTCGCAAACTTCGGGGGCAACCGGCTCTTCGCCACCGAGCGCCGCAACACGCGCGGCGTTCTCTGCGACCAGCTTGGCGGCGTCGGTCTCGCCAAGCATCGAGAATGCACCCTCGACCTGCTTGAGCGGGGCCGACAGCGCGGCCAGCGCGGCGCTGTTAGACGGATTGCGGAAATACGTGTCCAGCGTCTGCTCGACCTGGCCCAAGCTGGTCTGAATCTCACGCGCCAGCTGGTTGAAGAACAAGCGCTCCTGCGCACGTCGCGAGCTATCGCCGAACAGCTGTTCGTCGAGTTCGCCCGGATCGCGGCCGGCCTCTCGCGCGGCAAGGCGCGCAACCAGCGCATCGACCTGGCGTTGCAGCAGATCCTGGCTGGGCGCAGAGGCGGCATCAACCGCCTGCTCGGCGATCAGCAAAGCCGTCGCGACATCCATCGACAGGTCGTCGTTCGACTTCAGCGGATCCTTGCGCAACCACGCTGCGGTGCCATGCAGCGCCTCAACCAGCCGCGCAACAGCGGGCTGATGCAGGGTCTGCAACGGCGCGCGCGCGGCGGCCAGGTTCTCCTGCAACTGCGGCAGACCAACGGCGGACCCTGCCGCGAATTTGTTCCACGACTCCTTGGCGTTCTCGATCGCTTCGCGCAATGCGCGCTGCACCGGCGCCAAGGGCGTTTCTGCGATGCGCGCGTCAGCTGCGGCGGGCAGCAAGGCATCAAGACGGAACGCGCTGCGCACCGCACGCGCATGCTCGGTATTGATGCTCGCGTTGGCCACATGGAACAGCACGTCGCGCACAAGACGCTCGGCCACAACATGCGAGCCTTCGAGCAGGCGGCGCATCTGCGTGTCGATTCGCCGGCACAGGCGCTGCGCATCGCGGTCTGCGGCGATCGCGCGCTGGGCCAAGCCCTCGAAGAACGCAATCGATGCCCACCAGAAGCCCTGCGCACCAGGAGCCGGATTGATTTCTGCAATCCGCTGGATCGCAACAAGCATCAGGCGCGGGCCGCTGTCCGACGCGGGTTCGCGCAGCCAGGACAGCAGGCCTTTCTCGAAACGCGCGCGGGCCGTGCGCAACTCTTTGGCTGCGATCACCGGATCTAGGTTGACGTGCGAATCCTGCGATGGCCGCACGGCCAGATTCGGGAAGAACAGTTCGCTCTGTCCCGGGACCTCGATGCCGCGGGCCTCGGCGATCTCCGCGTAGAGCGGGTAGAGGCGCAGCGGCTGATGCGGCGCGCCGTCCTGCAGCTCCGCAAGATAGTTGCCGAGTGCGATCAGCGCACGGCGCAGCAGCGGCGCATGCGTATCGCCAAATTCGATCTGCCCCCCCGCGAGCGAGGCCAGCAGCGCATCGAGCGCCTCGGCAAACTGTGTCACGCCGTCGAGACCGACGACGGAGAGCGCCCCCTGGACCTGGTGGACATGGTTCTGGGCAAAGCGCAGCTGTTCGCTGCGGTCCTCGCCCGCTTCCACCTTGGTCAAAGCATCCTGTGCCCGGGCCAGGGCAGCGTCGATCTCGCCCCGGACCCAAGTCAGCGGGGCGATGTCGAGTTCCATCTCGGAATTCATCGTCAGCGTCTTTCCCTGCGGGTCTTACACCTTGAAGCCGGAAACCGAGCCCTTGAGTTCGACCGCGAGGTCGGCGAGCTGGCCAATCGAGACGGCGGTCTGTTGCGTACCGCGGGTGGTTTGTTCGTTCAGGCTCTGAATGTCGCGCATGGTGCCTGCCACCTCGGTCGCGACGTTTGCCTGTTTCTGCGTGTCGGACGAGATCTTTTCAACCAGCGAGGCCACTTCTACCGACACGTCACCGATCTCGGACAGCGCCTGACCTGCGGCGTCGGACAGCTTGGCCCCATCGACCACACCACGGGTCGAGTTTTCCATAGCGGCCACAGCATCCTGCGTATCGGTCTGAATCGTCTTCACGATCGCCGCGATCTGCTTGGTTGCTTCCGCGGAACGTTCCGCGAGGCGCTGCACTTCTTCCGCAACCACCGTGAAGCCGCGACCGGCTTCACCGGCTGATGCAGCCTGAATTGCGGCGTTCAGCGCGAGCACGTTGGTCTGTTCGGTAATGTCCGAAATCAGTTCCACGATTTCACCGATCTCCTGCGAGCTTTCGCCAAGGCGCTTGATCCGCTTCGAAGTTTCCTGGATCTGCTCACGGATTTCGTTCATACCCTTGATCGTGTTCTGCACCGCGTCCTGACCCTTACGCGCTGCATCCAGCGAGCGGCGGGCAACCTGGGCGGATTGCAGCGCGTTGCCCGACACGTCGGTCATCTGGCGCGCCATCTCCGTCACCTGCGAGCCGGCCTGCTGAATCTCGCGCGACTGCTTTTCAGCGGCGTCGATCAGCTCATCCGAGGTTTGCTTCGCGGATTCGGTTGCTGCCGTCACGCGGCCTGCTGCGTCGTTCAGGCGGCGTACCAGAACCGAGAGTTCTTCAATCGTGTAGTTAACCGAGTCCGCAATCGCGCCGGTGATGTCTTCGGTAACCGTCGCACGCACCGTCAAGTCACCATCCGCCAAGTCGCCCATCTCGTTCATCAGACGCAGAATGGCCTGCTGGGTGGCGTTCTTTTCGCCTTCCGCCTGCGCACGCTGACGCTCCGCTTCGGTCTGGCGCATCTTCAGGTCGTCGTTGTAGACCTTCGCGAGCAGCGCGAGGGTCACCAGCGCCAGCGCCGCGAACAGGATGATCAGCGCGGTCAGCGCGGTGAATCCGACGTAGGCCTTGTTGTAGCCGGTCGCCAGCGCGTCGGTGGCGGTCAGCAGCTTGGACGAATCGTTGAAGATCTGGCTACCGGCACGCTTCGCCTGCACCAGCAGCTGGATGTTGCCAAGGATGCTTTGAACACCCTGCAGGTGTTCTTCGCCCGCTTCGCGCAACGCGCCGATCTTGTTCTTCATGTCGCGGTCGGAGTCCGGCGTCATGTTCTCAAGAATCTCGACCAGCTCGCGGAAAGTGTTGGCGTCCTTGCCCAGCAGGAAGGCCACTTCCGGGTCGATCGCGTCAGCAACGAGCAGCGCGTTGGCGTTCTTCGCCATACGCTGCGTCAGCATCACGACCTGGTTCGCGGTCGCGATCTCGCGCGCATTCGCGCCGGTCTGCAGCTTCAATGCGGCGACCTGCTCGGACAAGTCGAGCAGCTTCGGGTTTTCCGAGTTGATCGTCGTCACCGCCGCACCGAGGGTGGAGAGGTTCTTTTGCTGGCTGATCAGCTGTTGGGCGTCCTTGTTGGTCTTTTCCCAGAGCTTGGTCACGCCGTCGAGCTCTTCACGCACGCTGCGGCCGCTGGCCGGTACCGAAGTGCCGTCGACCGAACCGCCATTGCTCACCGCGCCAAGCAGTTGCTCGAAACGCTCACGGCTGTCCTTCAATTCCGTGAAGGCGCCCGGGTTACCTTGCAGTGCCTGCTGCGCCGCTTTCGCGAGACGCTGCGACAGGGTGCGCATCTGACCAGCCGCCGACACGTAGGCGGTGCCGAATCCGGCGCTACGCAGCTGCCATGCCGTGAGGCCCACCGCGATCAGCGTGAAGAGACCGAACAGGATGCCCAGCAGACGCAGCTGCTCGGCGACCGTCTTGCCGCCAAGCAGCGGCAGTCGGGACAGTCCAGAGGCCGCGGCAGCGCCTGCCTTGGCCTCCATCACTGTGTCTTCCATGATCGTGCTGTCGCCGGACAGCTCTGCGCCGGGGCGCTTCTGGCCGAGAGTGCGGCCGAACAGTTTGAGGGCCATGCAGGTACTCCGAGGTGCGGACGTTATGTTGTTGTGAGCGTTTGGGTATTCAGGGGCTGTGCGGTCAGTGATTCACGTTGGCCGCATCAAGGAAGCGCGGTTCGGCGAGTAGTTGCCGCACCGACAGGCGCTTCCAGAGGCGATCCTGGCTATCACGCAGCCCGCCCGCGACCCAAGGACGGGGGTCGTGGAAGCGCGGGTCGACATCGAAATCGTCAGGGTTGCGCAGACCGATCGCGCGGGAGACGAGCAAGGCGGTATTCACACCGAGCCGTGAGCCCACCAGCAGTAAACGCGATTCGCTGCCGGTTACGACCTGGGACAAACCGAGGAACGCCGGGAAATCGACGACGCTGAAAAGATTGCCGCGAACGTTGGCCAACCCGCGGAACCAGTCCTGCGTCAGCGGAACAGGCGCGATCGGTGGAACGGCCAGGATTTCGCCAGTATCGGCAAGATCGACCAGCCAGCCCTCGCCGCCGGCGAGCACCGCCAGCAGGGCGGGCTTGGCCGGTGCGTTCTTGGTGCCGGCGAGACGGTTCGAAAGATCCTGCTGGAACTCTCTCAGACTGATGCGCTTGGCCATGCTCGCCGCTCCGCTTTCAGCCCAGGGCCTTGATCTTTTCGAGCAGCAGATCGAGATCGAGCGGTTTGGTCAGGTAATCGTTGGCACCCTGGCGCATGCCCCAGATCTTGTCGGTTTCCTGATCCTTCGAGGTGCACATGAAGATCGGGATATGGCGCGTCGTATCTTCGCGCGAGATCGTACGAGTGGCCTGGTAGCCGTTGATGCCAGGCATCACGACGTCCATCAGGATCAGATCGGGGAGTTCAGCCTTCGCCTTCTGCACGCCATCGGCGCCATCTTCAGCGGTGACGACGTTGTAGCCTTGCTTGACGAGGTACTCCATCAAGGCAAAACGGTCGGTGGGCGAATCATCAACGATGAGAATCTTTTTGATCGGCATGGGTGCTCCTTGTTTGCTCAGCGGGGTCAGGCGCGGCCGGCGTGTGCGGCTACCGCCTTGAGCAGGCTGTCCTTGGTAAAGGGTTTCGTTAAATACTCGTTGGACCCGACCATGCGGCCACGCGCACGGTCAAACAGACCGTCCTTGGACGACAGCATGATCACCGGGGTACCGGAAAACTTGGGGTTCTTCTTGATCAGCGCGCAGGTCTGATAGCCATCGAGCCGCGGCATCATGATGTCAACAAAGACGATGTCGGGATGATGGTCGGCGATCTTCGCCAGGGCATCAAAGCCGTCTTCGGCGAGCAGCACGTGACAGCCGGCTTGGGCGAGGAAGATCTCTGCGCTGCGCCGGATGGTGTTCGAGTCGTCGATGACCATCACCTTCACGCCGTTGAGGGTCGAAGCATCAGCCAAGACGCATACCTCCGCAGTTCATGCCCGTATTGTTGGAATTGTCGATGTGACGCGTGAATATAACTGAAATTACCCGCGCGGCACCGCAAAACGCCAGCAGCGCCGGCTTCGGCGCTGTTTCTTGCTCAGATTTCGACGAGTTCAAAATCATCCTTGCGCGCTTCGCATTCGGGGCAGGTCCAGTTCGGCGGGACATCTTCCCAGCGCGTGCCCGGTGCAATGCCCTCGTCGGGCAGGCCCTGCGCTTCGTCGTAGATGAAGCCGCAAATCAGGCACATCCAGGTACGCATCGGGGTATCGGCTGACAAACTCATTTCTTTATGAAATTCATTTAAGATTTCACGATCTTACCGCATTTCGCGGCCCCGCCCGCCGTCCCCCAATGCCCTCCCCGCCCCACGCCACGGCACTTCCAGTCGTGTTGAGCCTCGCTTGCAGCGACCCTTCCGGGGGTGGCGGCAACGTTGGTGCTGCGCTTTCGATCGCGGCAGCCGGCGCGCATGCCGCTTGCGTAACGACCGGTTTGAGCGTGCGCGACACACGCAACGTGGAGCGTTTCTGGCCGGTCGAGGCCGAGCTGATCGACGAGCAAGCGCGCGCCGTGCTTGAAGATCTGCCGGTTTCGGCCTTCCACGTCGGCACGCTGGCGGACGCGCGAACCGCCGCGATGGTCGCGGCGCTGGTGGCCGACTATCCGAGTGTGCCGGTCGTGCTGGACCCGGACCTTTACGGTGGCCGCGATGATGGCCAGATCGATGAAGACCTGATCGGCGCACTTTGTGAACTTTTGTTGCCGCAGTGCGCGCTGTTCATTCCCAACAGCATCGAAGCGCGTTTGCTGGCCGACGAACAGGAAAGCGACGGGCCAGCCGGCCGCTCGCTCGCCGAATGTGCGCAGATCCTGCTCGATTCGGGCTGTGAGCATGTGCTGATCACCGGCAGTCACGAGCCCACCGCGCAAGTCATCAACACGCTCTACGGCATCCGAGGCGTGGTGCGGACCGATGCATGGGAACGCCTGCCGGGGAGTTACCTCGGCGCCGGCATCACCCTCTCGGCGGCCATTGCGGCAAGGTTGGCGCGCGGCGAGGCCTTGTCCGATGCCGCGCGGAGCGCGCAGGCCTATGTCTGGCAGACGCTCGCCAATGCACAGCAGCTCGGCATGGGGCGGCGGATTCCGCATCGCCCGCTCGGGGGCCAGCCATGACTCGTTTGCGCCGCGGGCTATACGCGATCACGCCGGACTGGACCGATACGGCTCGCCTGCTGGCGACAACCGAATCCATTCTCGCTGGCGGCGCGGTGCTTCTGCAGTACCGCAACAAGCTCGCCGACTCGGCGCTCGCACTCGCGCAGGCCACCGCGCTGCTGGCGCTGTGCCAGCGCTACACCGTGCCGCTGCTGATCAACGACGATGTGGCACTTGCTGCCGCAATTGGCGCGGACGGCGCCCACATCGGCCGCGACGATGGCGAACTGGCCGCCGCGCGCGCCCGGCTTGGTGCCACCGCGATCATCGGCGTGTCGTGCTATGCCGATCTCGACCGTGCGCGCGATGCGGCGGAGGGCGGCGCCGACTACGTCGCCTTCGGCGCGATGTTCGCGTCGCCAACCAAACCCCATGCGCCGCCCGCACCGATGTCGCTGCTCGGCGCAGCGCGTGCGTTCGGCAAGCCGGTGGCCTGCATTGGCGGCATCACCGCAAAGAACGCCGGCGCGCTGGTCGCCGCGGGCGCCGACCTGCTCGCGGTAATCAGCGATCTTTACGAATCCGCCGCGCCGCGCGAGCGCGCTGCAGCGTACACCGCACTGTTCGCCAGCCACTGATCGGCACGGGACGCGAGCGCCCGGCGGTGAGACAATCGCCGGCCTCGAAATCGCATTCCCGAGTCCCAACCATGACCGATCGCAATCAAGAGCTCTTCGACCGCGCCCAACGCAGCATCCCCGGCGGCGTCAATTCGCCCGTTCGCGCCTTCCGCAACGTCGGCGGCACGCCGCGTTTCTTTGCCCGCGCCCAGGGCAGCCGGCTGTGGGACGCCAACGGCAAGGAGTACATCGACTATGTCGGCTCCTGGGGCCCGGCGATCCTCGGCCACGCCCACCCGGACGTGATCCGCGCGGTGCAGGAGAAGGCAGCGCTGGGGCTCTCGTTCGGCGCACCGACCGAGATCGAGGTCGAGATGGCGGAAACCCTGTGCCGCCTGGTGCCCAACCTCGACATGGTGCGGCTGGTGTCGTCGGGCACCGAGGCAACGATGAGCGCGATCCGGCTCGCGCGCGGTTTCACCGGTCGCGACGCGATCGTGAAGTTCGAAGGCTGCTACCACGGCCACGCTGACAGCCTGCTGGTGAAGGCCGGCTCGGGCCTGCTGACCTTCGGCAACCCGTCCTCGGGCGGCGTGCCGGCGGATTTCGCCAAGCACACCATCGTGCTGCCCTACAACGACGTCGCCGCACTGGAAGAAGTGTTCGCCAGCCGCGGCGGCGAGATCGCCACCGTGATCCTCGAACCGGTGGTCGGCAACATGAACCTCGTGATGCCCAGCCGCGCCTTCCTCGACGCGCTGCGCGCGCTGTGCACCAAGCACGGCAGCATCCTGATCTTCGACGAGGTGATGACTGGCTTCCGCGTCGGCCCGAAGGGCGCGCAAGGCCTGTTCGGCATCGATGCGGATCTGGTGACGCTGGGCAAGGTGATCGGCGGCGGCATGCCGGTGGGCGCCTTCGGCGGCCGGCGCGAGATCATGGAAAAGATTTCACCGCTTGGCGCGGTGTATCAGGCGGGCACCTTGTCAGGCAGCCCGGTGGCGGTGGCTGCGGGCCTCGAAACCCTGCGCCTGATCAGCGCGCCGGGCTTTTACGAGAACCTCGCGGCGCGCACGAAGCAGCTCACCGACGGCCTTGCCGCGGCGGCGAAGCAGCACGGTGTCGCCTTCTGTGCCCAGGCGGTCGGCGGCATGTTCGGCCTCTACTTCACCGACGCGCGGCCGAGCACCTATGATCAGGTGATGGCCTGCGACAAAGCGCGTTTCAACCGCTTCTTCCACGGCATGCTGGATGCCGGCCACTACTTCGCGCCGGCCTCGTTCGAAGCCGGTTTCGTGTCGGCGGCGCATACCGAAGCCGACGTTGCGGCAACGATCGCCGCTGCTGACGCGGTGTTCGCCACACTCGGCTGATCGACGCGAACGGGGGCGGCATTGTCGCCTCCGTATCGGTACGGATGGCGGCCGCACGGCGCGGCCCCGATAATCGCCGCCTTCCCTGAACGGAGCCGCCATGCTGACCCCGACCCAAGCACGCACCTGGTGGACCGTCACCCTCGCCGCGGCCGCGATCCTGATGATCACGATGGGCGCACGGCAGTCGATGGGGCTCTTCGTGTCGCCGATCAACAGCGCGACCGGCCTGGGTGTCGTCACGATCAGCTTCGCCATGGCGATTGGCCAGTTCATGTGGGGTGCGGCGCAGCCGGTTGCGGGCGCCATCGCAGACCGCTGGGGACCGGGCCGCGTGCTGGTCGGCGGCACCTTCCTGATGGCCGTCGGACTCGCACTGACACCCTTGATGCAGTCCGCCTTCGGGCTGTCGCTCGCGATCGGTGTGCTGACGGCCGCAGGCGCCGGTGCGGGCAGCTTCTCGGTGCTGATCGGCGCCGCCGCCCGCAAGCTGCCGATGGAGAAACGCGGCATGGCCTCCGGCATCATCAACGCCGGCGGCTCCTTCGGCCAGTTCGTGTTCGCGCCGCTGGTGCAGCGCCTGATCGGCGGCTTTGGCTGGATGGGCGCGATGTTCTCGCTCGCGCTGATCTCGCTCGCGGCGCTGCCGCTGATCCGGCCTCTGGTCGGCGATCGCAATGCGCCGCAACAGCCTGCCGCACCGCACGCACCAGCCGACCGCGGCCTGCGCGCGGCGATTGGCGATGCGATGGGCGACCGCAGCTACCTGCTGCTGCACGCCGGCTTCTTCACCTGCGGCTTCCACATCGCCTTCCTCGTCACCCACCTGCCGGGTGAAGTGCAGCTGTGCGGCCTGCCGGGCAATGTGGCGAGCTGGTCGCTGGCGATCATCGGGCTGGCCAACATCTTCGGCAGCCTTGCCGCTGGCTGGGCAGTGCAGCGCATGCGCAGCAAATACGTGCTGTTCTGGATGTACGGCTCGCGCGCGCTGCTGGTCGCGCTCTATCTGATCGCGCCGAAAACGCCGCTGACCTTCTACCTGTTCGCCGCCGGGCTGGGCCTGACCTGGCTCGCGACCGTACCACCCACCGCCGCGGTGGTCGGCAAGCTGTTCGGCCACCGCTATCTGGCCACGCTGTTCGGCTTGACCTTGCTGTCGCACCAGATCGGCGGCTTTCTCGGCGCATGGCTAGGTGGCATTGCGATTACCCGCCTCGGCAGTTACGACGCGATGTGGTACGCCGATATCGCGCTGGCGGGCGCAGCGGCGCTGGTGAACCTGCCGATCCGCGAGGCGCCGGTGCTGCGCACCGCTGCGGCCTGACTGTCGCTGCCTCTCGCCGGATTTTGCGACTGGGCCTAGACTCAAGCCCAACAGACTGCCGGAGTGGCCATGCCTGCCAAAGCCTTTGTCCGAATGCTTGTCGCCGCCGCATCGCTTGTCGCCACGCTATCGGCTACGCGCGCCCTTGCCGGCGAACTGCTGGTGATGACCGAGGAACTTCAACCGCATAGCAGCCTGCGCGACGGCCGCGTGGTTGGCAGCTCGACCGAATTCATCGAAGCCTTGCTGAAGGAGGCCGGGCTCGAATACCGGCTCGATCTGCGCGCCTGGAACGCAGTGATGCAGACCGCCGCCACGCAGAATGCCGTACTGGTCTATCCGATCGGGCGCACCGCCGAGCGCGAGGCGGCGTTTCAATGGATCGGACCGCTTGGCACGCTCGAGCACAGACTCTACAAACTCAAGCGCCGCACCGATCTGCATCCGCAAGTGCTGGCGGATCTGCGCGGACACACGATCGCCGTGGTGCCGCGCGATGCGCGTCAAATCTATCTGCAGCAACAGGGCTTCGCGCCCCAGACCGAACTGATCGAAACCACCGACAACCGGCAGGCCATGCGGCTGCTCAGCCTGGGCCGTGTCGACTACGCACCGATCGCCACGGGCAGCCTGGAAGCCTACTGCCGCGCCGAGCAACTGGATTGCAGCCAGTTCGAGCCGACCGTGGCGCTCGGCATGAAGCTCACGCTCTACCTGGCCGCCAACCCGGCCACCCCACGCGAAACGCTGGACAAGCTGCGCAGCGCCTGGGCACGCCTGGTCGAGAACGGCAGCTACCAGCGCATCCTCAAGCAAGCGCCACCGCGCGATTGAGGCAGCGACGCGTAGGCCACAGGGCTACAGCAGAATCAGCGTCGCCAGCCCGAGGAAGATCAGAAAGCCGCCCGAGTCGGTCACAGCCGTGATCAGCACCGAAGAGCCCACCGCCGGATCCTTGCCGAAGCGCATCAGGGTCATCGGGATCGCGACGCCCATGAATGCAGCGAGCAGCAGGTTGAGCGTCATCGCCGCGGTCAGCACCATGCCCAGCTTGATATCGCGATAGAGCAGGATTGCCGCGAGGCCGAGCAGCCCACCCCACACGATGCCGTTGAACAGCGCGACGCCGATTTCCTTGCGGAAGAGGCGCTTGCCGTGTTCCGCCGCAACCTGCCCCATCGCGATGGCGCGCACGATCATCGTGATCGTCTGGTTGCCCGAGTTACCCCCGATACCGGCGACGATCGGCATCAGCGCGGCCAGCGCGACGAGCTTCTGGATCGAGCCTTCGAAGGCGCCGATCACGCGCGAGGCGATGAAGGCGGTGACCAGGTTGATCGCCAGCCAGCGCCAGCGGTTTTTCACCGAGTCGACGATCGGCGCAAAGATGTCTTCTTCTTCTTTCAGGCCGGCCTGCCCGAGCAGCTCGGCTTCCGACGACTCGCGCACGAAATCGAGCACCGAAGCCACGGTGAGGCGGCCGAGCAGGCGGTGGTGCGAGTCGACCACCGGCGCCGACACCAGGTCGTAACGTTCGAAGGCCATCGCCGCCTCGTCGGCCGAGTCGCCCGGCTCCAGCGTGAGGTGCTCGGTCAGCATGATGTCGCTGACGACGACGTCCGGATCGTTGATCAGCAGGCGCCCCACCGGCAGCACGCCGCGCAGGCGCTCCTTGCGGTCGATCACGAAGAGCAGATCAGTGTGATCAGGCAGTTCGTCGAAGCGGCGCAGGTAGCGCAGCACCGCTTCGAGGCTGACGTCTTCGCGCACGGTGACCATGTCGAAGTCCATCAGCGCGCCGACCGAATCCTCCGGGTAGGACATCGCAGCACGCAACTGCTCGCGCGCCTCGGCATCGAGGCCGAGATAGACATCCTCCATGACCTGCTTGGGCAGGTCAGGCGCAAGGTCGGCGAGTTCGTCGGCATCGAGCTGTTCGGCCGCAGCCACCAGCTCGGCCTGGTCCATCGTCTCGATCAGCGATTCACGAACCGCATCCGAGACTTCGAGCAGGATCTCGCCGTCGCGCTCGGCCTTGACCAGATCCCAGACTTCGAGACGTTCGTCGAGCGGCAGCGCTTCGAGGATGTAGGCGATGTCCGCCGGATGGAGCTTGTCGAGACGCGTTGCGAGCTCGGCAAGGTGCTGCTTGTGCACCAGGTTCTCGACGAGCTCGTGCTTGGGCATTTCCTGCCGATGCACCAGCTCCTCGACAACCTTGTGACGTGCGAGCGCCGCCTGCACCTCACGGAGGTGCTGCTGTACGTCGTCGCTGTGATGCGGGGTTTCGTGGACTTCTGCCATCTTCACTACGCCGGCAGGCTGGAGGGACTGCGGAGTGTACGGGAATCGTGTGACAACCGCGAACGATTAGCGGCGCCGCGCAAGCAAAGCGGTATGGTGAGCGCCTGCGCCGGCTCAGGTCGGCGCGCCGGTGGCCTCCAGCTCGGCCAACATGCGGGCGGCGACGAGACCATTGATCAGGCCAAAGACGAGCGCCGCCAGCGCAAAGATCGGCGCCAGCGCAAACACGCCGTCGTGCGGCACGAGCCACAGCCGCGCCACCACCAGTTGCGCGCCGATGTGTGCAAATGCGGCGAGCAGGCTCGCGGTGACCGGGCCGAACCAGCGGCGCGGCAGATGCACCGCACCACCCAGTGCGCAAAGGCTTGCCAGGGCGCCGCTGAGGCCAAGGAAGAATCCAGGCGCGAGAAACTGGCCGAGCAGCAGGCTTGCGGCAAACACCCGAAGCAGCGCGACCCAAGCCGCATCGCGCCAGCCCCAACGCCACAGCACGATCAGCACGACGATGTTGCCCAGGCCCGGCTTAACGCCCGGCAGCGGCAGCGGGATCGCCGCTTCGGCCAGCGACAGCACGATCGCCGCGGTGGCAAAACGCGCCACGCGGATGTCCGACGCATCGGGCCGTAGTTCAATAACCGAGCGAGTCATAGGCAGGTTGGCGCGCCAGCAAGGCAAGCGTGACCTCGTTGGGCGCGCAGATCGCGACTGCGCCAGCGGTGCTGAGCCAGCCCTGCCGCACACAGTACTGGCGCGGCCCCGGATCGCTCGCAACGCGCGCACGGCCGATGTCGACTTCGATCTTCGTCAGGCCGAGCGGGCCCGGCACCGTAATCACCTGCGGCGCAGATAAGGGCACCGTCGCAAACAGCTTGCCGGCGGCGCGGATTTCCGCACGATCCGCCTCGCCGCCACGCCAGAAATGCCGCCCGAGCATGCCGACCAGCACTGCGGCGAGCAGCAGCACGAGGTAGTCGCCCGGCCGGATCAGGGCCAGCCAGTCGCGCGCCGCGAGCCGCATCGGCGCCAGCCCGGCTCAGGACTTGAGTGCGCGGTGCCGCAGCAGCACCCGCACCTGATCCTGGAAACGCGCGGCAATCGTTTCGGCGATGTAGACGCTGCGGTGCTGGCCACCGGTGCAACCGATCGCCAGCGTCAGGTAGGCGCGGCTGTCTCGCATGTAGGAGGGCAGCCAGTTCGCGAGCCAGTTGCCGATGTCCTGCACCATGCGGCCGACGTCTTCGTGGGCGCAGAGGAAGTCGATCACCGGCTGGTCACGCCCGGTCAGCGGCCGCAGCGCGGGGTCGTAGAAAGGATTGGGCAGGCAGCGCACATCGAACACCAGATCGGCGTCGAGCGGAATGCCGTGCTTGAAGCCGAAGGATTCCACCAACAGCGTCAAGCCCTGCGCTGGCGAAGCCTGGATCAGGTCTTTCAGCCACACCCGCAGCGTATTCGGATGCAGATCGCTGGTATCGATACGCTGGCCCAGCTCGCCAACGGCTTCCAGCGCGTCGCGCTCACGCTCGATCGCTTCGAGCAGTGTCACGCCGTCGTCCGCAAGCGGGTGGCGGCGACGGGTTTCCGAAAAGCGGGCGATCAGCGTGGTGTTGCGTGCTTCAAGAAAAACGAAGCGGACGTCCTCGACCTCGCCGCGCAGCGCAGCCATGGTCTCGGGCAACGCCTGCAGGCTGGCGCCGCCGCGCACATCCACGGCAACACCGACGCGCTCGTAGCCCGCGCCGCGCAGGTGGGCAACCAGCCCAGGCAGCAGCGGTGCCGGCAGGTTGTCGACGCAGTAGTAACCAGCATCTTCAAGCACCGCGAGCGCGATACTCTTGCCGGAACCGGAGAGGCCGGAGATCAGAATCAGTTGCATGGTGTCGGGGGGTCGGCACGGGGGTGTCCCGAGCATAACGGAAGCCTGGCAGCCTGTCAGGCGCGTCGCGATTAAGCATTGGGGCAAAACTGCCGTTATCCGGCGTGAGGGCGTCTTCGCACACCCACGCCGGCACGACACAGGGAGCTCATCACTTGCAGTTGCCCAATCTCGACCTCTCGCAGATTCGAGTGCTGATCGCCGATCAGCAAGGCTCGGTGCGTACCTGGCTACGCACGCAACTGGCGCTGATCGGCATCCAGCAGGCAAGCATGGCAGCCAATGCCACCGACCTGCTGCGCCAGTGCCGCAACGGCAGCTTCGACGTGGTGCTGTGCGACCACCACTTGGACAATCAGAAAGACGGCGTGGAGCTGCTTGAAGACCTGCGCTACCAAAGCCTGCTGCCCCTATCGTCCGTGTTTCTCATCGTCACCGGCGAGCGCACCTACAAACGCGTGATCTCGGCAGTGGAGTTCGCACCCGACGACTACCTGATCAAGCCCTTCTCGGCCAATGACCTGAGCCACCGGGTGATGGCTGCGCTGATGAAGAAGAAGATCCTGAAGGACGTCTTCGCGAAGCTGGCGGAGCATGATTACGCGGGCGTGGTGGCCGCCTGCGACAAGGTGATCTCGGGCAAGGGCCACCACACGCTGGATGCGCAACGGATCAAGGCCGAAGCCTTGCTCACGCTTGATCGCATCGATGAAGCCGCCGAGATCTACACCAGCGTATCCACCCAGCGCGCCGTGCCCTGGGCGCGCATGGGCTACGCGATGGTGCTGCAGAAGCGCGGCCAGCTTGACGAAGCCGCTGACGAAGCGGCGAAGCTCAACCTCGAATGCCCTGAGTACCTCTCGGTGTACGACTTTCTCGCCCGCACGCATGAGCAGCGCGGCGACCTGGCCGCGGCGATGGACTACCTGGAGCGTGCCGACGCGCTCTCGCCCGCCAACCTTGAACGGCTGCGCCACCTGGGCAAACTCGCCTCGGAAACGGGCGACCGCGAACGCGCCGCCAGCGCGATGCGCAAGGTGGTCGACCGAACGCAAAAGAGCGCACGTACCAAGATCGACGACCATTTGACCTTGTTGAAGAATCTGGTCGGCGAAAGCACCCGCAAGGAAGCCGACGAACGCCTCAAGGCCATGCGCCAGGCCCACGCGGAGACGGCCGACGGGCTCATCGCCAGCGATGTCGCCGAAGCACGGTTGCGGCGCGACGAAGGCCAGCTGGAGGCCGCGAGCGCCGCGATCGACCGGGCGCTGTCGGTCCACGCGGCGACGCCGCAGATTGCGGCCTCAATCTCAGTCGACCTCGCGGAAGTCTGCATCGAGAGTGGTCGCAACGAAGATGCATTGAAGGTTGCCGAGCGCATCGAGGGAGACCCGGAAAAGCTCGACGCGAGCCTCAGGCGCCGCCTCGGGCGCATCAAACCCGCCGCACCGCCCGCGGATGCAGCGCCGCCGATGGCGATGCCCCCGCCGGGTACCGAAGCGGATCCGGAGGCCACCGCACGGCTGTTGCAAGCGCTCGCCGCGGCACTCGATGCGCTGGACAGCGCCTGGGATGCCGATCGCGCGACGGCGTGCCGTGAACTGTTGATCGATGCCTTCAGCGCCGCACCGCGCGAGCGCGAGGTGATTCAGGCACATATCCGCTACGACCGGATTGCGGTGCGCAACGGCGGCGACCGCCACAAGCCAACGACCCGCAAGGCGATCGTCTCAGACACCAGCTGAACTGGCATGGCGGGCTCATGCACGCGCCCGCAGCCTGGCGCTATGCTAGAAATGCGGCTGCGAGCCGCCCGCAGCGGCAAATACGCTTGGATAACCGAATCCAAGTGCTGGCAAGCCCCATGGAGGCATGTATGCGCAAGCCCAGACTGACCGGATGGTTCCCCGCCAACACCGCACCGGTGCGTGACGGCTGGTACGAGGTCCAGACCGAAGATGGCGAGCAGCAAATGGCACAATGGGCAGTGTTGGGCGGCGATCGCGGCTGGTGGCAGTTCCGCCGCGTATTTGGCATAGACTTGCGTCGGAGCGTGCGAGGGATTCGCCGCTGGCGCGGGCTGGCCCGCCCGGCAAACGGTTGACACGCTTTTTTTCGTGCCAAACCCAAGGTTTTCAAGCTTTGCAACGCCATTCCGCGCCGTCATGGGATAACATCCCCTTCCGGCGTGGCCACACGCTTTTCACATAACCCGGAAAAGAACCCGAATCATGAACAAATCCGAACTCATCGACGCGCTGGCCGCCAAGACCGGCTTCACCAAGACCGACTCCGCCAAAGCCCTCGACGGCCTGCTGGATGTCGTGACCGAAACCCTCGCCGCCGGCGACGAAATCTCCCTGGTTGGCTTCGGCTCCTTCTCGGTCAGCAAGCGTGCCGCCCGTACCGGCCGCAACCCGAAGACCGGCGAAGCGATCCAGATCGCCGCATCGAAGGCCCCGACGTTCAGCGCCGGTGCCAAGCTGAAGGCCGCGGTCAACAAGTAATTGACCGTCGCATCGGCCAGCCACCGCTGGCCGAGCGGATGAACGCCCCGCCCCTGCGGGGCGTTTTCTTTTGGGCTCCCGCCGGAGTTTCCGCTTGCGAAGCCGGCACAAGGGAAATCCGCCTATCTGTGTGACATATTTCCGCCGCGCAGCGCCCCACCCCCACGCCAGATCAATTCCGTACCGCGACCGCCTCGCGAGAATCGCGATTCCGACTGCGCGTCCGAACCATTCCGGCGGACGCATCGCTCCCGACGGCAGTGCCGCGCATCAGAACGTGGCCCACGATCGGAACGCCCGTATCACCTGGGTTGCTTCCAGACCGGATGAATTCCGTTTTTGTTTGGACTACGTCACAAGGGAGAGTGGTATGCGGCACATGATCGGCAAGACAAGCCTCGCGCTGGCGCTGGCTTTGGCAGGGATCGGCACGGCCAGCGCGGGTGTCATCTACACATTGAGCGCGACTGACAGCACCAGCGTCCATCGCGGCATGGGCGATATCTCGCATTACAGCTATGGGGGTCTGTGGTCCGGGATCTACGGCTACGGCACCGACTTCCTGGTGACGTATCTGCGCTTCGATCTGAGCGGCGTGGCAGATTCGACCAGTCTGCGCAGCGTGAAGCTGAGCGCCACGGCCAATTCGTTTGCCGGCGATTCCTTGATCAAGGCCTACCACGTCGACGACGACACGCTGGGCGGCCACACCTACCCCGCGCTGACCTACAACGGCTTCCACGGTTTCAACGCGTTTCTCGGCTCCGAATCGGCGGCGGGATATGGCCCCTACAGCTGGGATCTTTCGGCCGCCGACTTCAGCAGCGACCTCGCCGACAACACGCTGACCATTGCGTTGACCGCGGATGCGCGGGCGGACGCCAATCACTGGGTGTTCTTCAACCGCGATTTCCGTCTCACGCTCGACACCGAATCGGCAGCGGTGCCGGAACCCGCCACGCTGCTGTTGACCGGTCTCGGGCTCGTCGGACTCGCCGCATCGCGCCGCCGCAAGACCGGCTGATACCTCATCAACCGGCCGCCGAGTCTGGCGCTCGGACGCCACACAGCAAAAAGCCCTGATTTCTCAGGGCTTTTTCTTTTCGGGCGACGAATCGGCGGACGCGTATCAGAATGGAATGTCGTCGTCGAAATCGCCGAAGTTGTTTCCGCCGGCCGGGGCCTGTGGCGCCGGGGCCGGGCGCGATTGCGGGCGTGCATTGCCGCCGCCCTGATTGCCGCCGCGCGGAGCCGGTGCCTGGTTGTAGTCGTCGCCGCCGCTGTTGTAGCCGCCGCGCGAGCCGCCGCCCTCACCACCGGGGCGGCCGCCGAGCATCTGCATCTGGTCGGCGCGGATCTCGGTCGTGTACTGGTCACGACCTTCCTTGTCCTGCCACTTGCGGGTCTGCAGGCGGCCTTCGATATAGACCGACGAGCCCTTCTTCAGGTACTGGCCGGCGATTTCCGCGACCTTGCCGAAGAACACAACGCGGTGCCATTCGGTCGCTTCCTTCTTCTCGCCGGTGGCCTTGTCGCGCCAGGTGTCGGTGGTCGCGATACGGATATTGCAGATCGCGTCGCCGCTCGGGGCGTAGCGGGTCTCCGGGTCGGCACCGAGGTTACCGACGAGGATCACCTTGTTCACAGAAGCCATCAGGCTTTCCCTCCAGTAAGACGGCGCAGGGATGCTTCATCCCAGCGCTCAAGATTAATCTTCAAGTATGCCATCCGCCGCTCGGGGATGACGATGGCCTCGCGCACGCCGGGCAGCGCGAGCAGTTCGTGGCGGAAGCTGGCGATCTCGATATGCGGATCAATCGCGATCTCGCGTTCGGTCAGCTGCGGCGGGTTGCGCATGCTGCGCGCCCACAGCCACCAGATCAAGGCCAACAGCGTGGTGCCGGCAAACACCGCATGCGGCCCGAAGTGGGCGGCCACCGCCCCGCCCGCCGCGCCGCCCAGCGCCGCGCCGATCGACTGCGAGGTGTTGTAGACGCCCAGCGCCGCCCCTTTGGCCTGCGGCGGCGCGATGCGCGACACCAGCGAGGGCAGCGACGCCTCAACAATGTTGAAGGCGACAAAGAACAGGAACAGCAGGCCAACGATCGGCCAGAACGTATCCTGCACCAACAGAAAACCGAGTTGCGTGGCTGCCAGCAGCGCAATCGACGCCAACAGTACGCGCCGCATCTGGCGTTTGCGCTCGGCGTAAATGATCGCCGGCACCATCAGTACGAAACTAGCCAGCACCACCGGCAGGTAGATCTTCCAGTGCTCGGCCAGCGGCAGGTGTTCGGACTCGACCAGGATGCGCGGCACGATCAGGAACATGCCCATCTGGATCATGTGGATCGCGAACACGCCAAAATGAAGCGGCATCAGCTGCCGTTCGGTCAGCACCGTGGCAAGCGGCACCCGCGGCATCGCGGTCTCGATGCGCGGCGGCGTCGGCACCGCGCGCAGCAACACCGGGATCGCCAGCAGCGACAAGGCCCCGGTCAGCAGGAACATGCCGTGCATGCCGATCCACTGGTACAGCGCCGGCGAAGCGACCAGGGACACGGCAAACACCAGCCCGATCGTCGAGCCGATCATCGCCATCACCTTGGTGCGATGCTGCTCGCGGGTGAGGTCGGCGGCCAGCGCCGACACCGCGGCGGAGATCGCGCCAGCACCCTGCAGCGCACGCGCCGCGATCATCCAGCCGATGTTGGGCGCCCAGGCGGCCAGCGCACAACCGGCAGCAAACATGAGCAGGCCGAAAACGATCACCGGCTTGCGGCCAAAGCGGTCCGACGCGACACCGAAGGGCACCTGGAAGATCGCCTGCACCATGCCGAAGGCGCCCAGCGCCAGCCCGGCCCATTGCAGGTCGTTCCCGCCCGGCAGCGTCTTCGCGAAGACCGAGAACACCGGCAGGATCAGGAACAGCCCGAGCATGCGCAACGCAAAGATCGCGGCCAGCGTGGCGCCGGCGCGGCGTTCCTGCGCACTCATGCGGTCGGAGAACGGGGAGGACATCGGGAAAATGGCTTTGAATCAGCGAGTTGCGTATATTAGCAGGTTGCCCTTCCCGGCCACCCCGCGTTCGCGCATCGAATGACTCCCTACCTCGCGTCCAGCTCCAGCATTGATTGGAAAACACCGGCCGTACACGCGCTGGCCCAGCAGCTCGCGGTTGAGGCGGGTAGTGGCGACGAGGCGATCGCACGACGTTGCTTCGAATTTGTGCGCGACGAAATCCGCCACAGTTGGGACTACCGCAGCGGGCCGGTGACGCTGCGCGCCTCCGAAGTGCTCGCACACCGAACTGGCTATTGCTACGCGAAGAGCCATCTGCTGGCCGCCCTGTTGCGCGCCAACGGCATCCCCGCGGCGCTGTGCTACCAGCGCCTGCCGGTTGGCGATGGTGGTGCGCCGTACTGCCTGCATGGGCTCAACGCGGTGTACCTGGCCGACCACGGCTGGTACCGCATCGACGCCCGCGGCAACAAGCCCGGCGTAGACGCCCGCTTCACGCCGCCGCACGAACACCTCGCCTTCCCGATCCGGGGCGGCGCCGAACAAGACATCGAAGGCCTGTACGCCGAACCGCTGCAGGCCGTGGTCGACGCATTGACCCGCCATTCCACCATCGAGCAGGTGTTCCTGAACCTGCCCGACATCGAGGCGCCGCTGCGAACCGCCGGCGCCCCGACCTAGACGCGCCGAAGCGCGGCAAGGGAATCGAAGAACGCTCATGGACGACATCAAGATCCGCGGTGCGCGCACGCACAACCTGAAGAACATCTCGCTCGACATCCCGCGCAACCGGCTCACGGTGATCACCGGCCTGTCGGGCTCGGGCAAGAGCTCGCTCGCGTTCGACACGCTCTACGCCGAAGGGCAGCGCCGCTATGTCGAATCGCTGTCGGCGTACGCGCGGCAGTTCCTGCAGCTAATGGAAAAGCCGGACGTCGACCTGATCGAAGGTCTTTCGCCAGCGATCTCGATCGAACAGAAGGCGACTAGCCACAACCCGCGTTCGACCGTCGGCACCGTCACCGAGATCCACGACTACCTGCGCCTGCTGTACGCCCGCGCCGGCCAGCCGCACTGCCCGGAGCACAAGTTGCCGCTCGCGGCACAGAGCGTGTCGCAGATGGTCGACACCGTGCTCGCGCTGCCCGAGGACACCAAGGTGATGGTGCTCGCGCCGGTGGTGACCGAGCGCAAGGGCAGCTTCGAAGACATGTTTGCCGAGCTGCGCGCACAGGGCTTCGTGCGCCTGCGCATCGACGGCACGTTGCATGAGATCGATGCACTGCCGAAACTCGAAAAGACCGGCAAGCATTCGATCGACATCGTCGTAGACCGCCTCAAGGTGCGCGCCGATGCGCGCCAGCGCCTGGCCGAAAGTTTCGAGACCGCGCTGGCGCACGCCGAAGGCCGCGCGCTGGCGGTGGAGATGGATGACGGCAAGGAGCACCTGTTCTCCGCGCGCTTCGCCTGCCCGGTGTGCAGCTACGCGATCGCGGAACTCGAACCGCGGTTGTTCTCCTTCAACAACCCGGTCGGCGCTTGCCCAAAGTGCGATGGTCTCGGCTCGGTCGAGTTCTTCGATCCGACGCGCGTCGTCGCCTTTCCGCATCTGTCGCTCGCCAGCGGCGCGATCCGCGGCTGGGATCGCCGCAACCAGTTCTACTTCCAGATGCTGCAGAGCCTCGCGGCGCACTACGGCTTCGACATCGACGCCACCTTCGAGGAACTGCCTGCCGAGATGCAGCAGATCGTGCTGTACGGTTCGGGCAAGACGAAGATCGCCTTCAAGTACCTGTCCGAGAACGGTCGCAACGTCACCAAGGAGCACAGCTTCGAAGGCATCGTGCCGAACCTGGAGCGCCGCTATCGCGAGACCGACTCGATCGCAGTGCGCGAAGAGCTGGCCAAGTACCGCAGCCACCAGGCCTGCCCGACCTGCGAAGGAACGCGCCTGCGCGAAGAGGCGCGCCACGTTTTCATCGGCGACCGCACGCTGCCGCAGGTCGGCCGCCTTGCGCTGGCCGAGTGCAAGCACTTCTTCGACACGCTCAAGCTCGAAGGCCATCGCGCGCAGATCGCCGACAAGATCGTGCACGAGATCTCCGCGCGCCTGCAGTTCCTGATCGACGTGGGCCTCGATTACCTGATGCTTGAACGCAGCGCCGATACGCTCTCGGGCGGCGAAGCGCAGCGCATCCGGCTCGCGAGCCAGATCGGCTCCGGCCTCACCGGCGTGATGTACGTGCTCGATGAGCCGTCGATCGGCCTGCACCAGCGCGATAACGACAGGCTGCTTGGCACGCTGGCGCGGCTGCGCGATCTCGGTAACACCGTGATCGTGGTCGAGCACGACGAAGATGCGATCCGCGCTGCGGACTACGTGGTCGACATGGGCCCCGGCGCGGGTGAGCATGGCGGCCAGGTGATCGCGCACGGCCTGCCGGCGCAAGTCGAGGCACACCCGGATTCGGCGACCGGCGCCTTCCTCTCAGGCCGGCGCAAGATCGCGTTGCCGGGCGAGCGAAAGTCACCCGACCCGCAGCGCCAGCTTTACCTGCGCGGGGCACGCGGCAACAACCTCAAGCACGTGACGCTGGAACTGCCGGTGGGGCTGTTCACCTGCATCACCGGCGTCTCCGGCTCCGGCAAGAGCACGCTGATCAACGACACGCTTTACGCGATCGCCGCGCGCCATCTGTACGGCTCGGTCGCGGAACCCGCGCCATACGACGACATCGAAGGCCTCGAATTCTTCGACAAGGTGATCAGCGTCGACCAGGCGCCGATCGGCCGCACGCCGCGCTCCAACCCCGCCACCTACACCGGCCTGCTGACGCCAATCCGCGAGCTGTACGCCGGCGTGCCGGCATCGCGTGAGCGCGGCTACGGGCCGGGGCGTTTCTCCTTCAATGTGAAGGGTGGGCGCTGCGAGGCCTGCCAGGGCGACGGCATGATCAAGGTGGAGATGCACTTCCTGCCCGATGTGTTCGTACCCTGCGACGTCTGCCACGGCCAGCGCTACAACCGCGAAACGCTGGAGATCCGCTATCGCGGCAAGACCATCGCCGAAGTGCTGAACATGACGGTCGAAGAAGCGCATGCCTTCTTCGACGCGGTGCCGACCGTCGCGCGCAAGCTCGAAACCCTGCTCGACGTGGGCCTCGGTTACATCCGCCTCGGCCAGAGCGCCACCACCCTTTCAGGCGGCGAAGCGCAGCGCGTGAAGCTCGCACTGGAACTGTCGAAGCGCGACACCGGCCGCACGCTCTACATCCTCGACGAACCGACCACCGGCCTGCACTTCCAGGACATCGAGATGCTGCTGAAGGTGCTCGCGCGCCTGCGCGACCACGGCAACACCATCGTCGTGATCGAACACAACCTGGACGTGATCAAGACCGCCGACTGGCTGATCGATCTCGGCCCCGAAGGCGGTGGTGGTGGTGGTCGCATCCTCGTCGCCGGGCCGCCCGAAGCCGTCGCCGCCCACCCGATCAGCCACACCGGCAAGTACCTCAAACGCCTGCTCAGCTGAACGTGACGCACCAGGTCGTTGAGGTGGCCAACGGCCGCCCGATCAAGCTGTGGACCGACGGCGTGCCGGTCGAGGACGACGCGCGCAAGCAGCTGATGAACACCGCGAAGATGCCCTTCATCTTCCGCCACCTCGCGGTGATGCCGGACGTGCATCTGGGCAAGGGCTCAACGATCGGCAGCGTGATCCCGACGCGCGGCGCGATCATTCCAGCGGCCGTCGGTGTCGATATCGGCTGCGGCATGATGGCGGCACGCACCACGCTCACCGCCGCCGATCTGCCGACGAGTCTGCACGGCCTGCGCAGCGCGATCGAGCGCGCCGTGCCGCATGGGCGAGCGCCCGGCCGGCGCGATCCGGGAGCGTGGGAGACGCCGCCAAAGGCGGTGGACGCGATGTGGACGGAACTCCAGGCCGGCTTCAGGCGCATCACCGAGAAGTACCCACGCCTGGAACGCACCAACAACCACAAGCACCTCGGCACGCTGGGCACCGGCAACCACTTCATCGAGGTCTGTCTCGATGAGGCCGACCAGGTGTGGTTCATGCTCCACTCGGGTTCGCGCGGGGTCGGCAACGCGATCGGCAACCTCTTCATTGAACTTGCGCAAGCCGATATGCGGCAGCACATTGCCAACCTGCCCGACCGCGACCTCGCCTACTTCAACGAAGGCAGCACGCACTTCGACGACTACGTCGAAGCGGTTGGCTGGGCGCAAGACTTCGCACGGCGCAACCGGGTGCTGATGATGCAAGCGGTGGTCGCCGCTGTGCGCACGGTCATCCGCCAACCCTTCAGCGCCGAAGTCGAAGCGGTGAATTGCCACCACAACTATGTGCAGCGCGAAACCCACTTCGGCGCCGAGGTGTGGATCACGCGCAAGGGCGCGGTGTCGGCGCAGAAGGGGCAGCTGGGCATCATCCCGGGTTCGATGGGGGCGAAGAGCTTCATCGTGCGTGGGCTCGGCAACGAAGAAGCGTTCTGTTCCTGCAGCCACGGCGCCGGCCGCACGATGAGCCGCAACGAGGCGAAGCGCCGCTTCACCGTAGCCGATCAGGTCCGCGCCACGCAGGGTGTGGAGTGCCGCAAGGACGCCGACGTGATCGACGAGATTCCGATGGCCTACAAGGACATCGATGCGGTGATGAATGCGCAACGCGAACTGGTCGAGGTGGTGCACACGCTACGGCAGGTGGTGTGCGTCAAGGGCTGATTCAGCCTCGCGTCGGATCAACCGAACGGGCCGCTTGAGCGGCCCGTTCTGCGTGCACGCAGAACGGCGTCAGCGCGCCGCCGCGTTGGTCAATTGCAGCTCAGGGTCGCCATGCCCGTCCCCGCTCCGGCCACGGCCTTGAGCCCACGCTTCACGCAGGCGGGCGATTGCGCCGTGTAGGCGTAGCCCAGCTTCTCGCGCGGGAATGTCTTGGTCGTAGTCCAGTCGTCCGCATTCTTGCTCGGTGACGCGTCGCTGCTCGTCCAAGTGATGCCGTATGTCTTGAAGTCGCCCGGTCCGCTGATGTTGTTGTTCAGCAGTTCCCAGTAGCCCAGCTCCGAACTGTCTCGCGACGTAACCGGGTTCTTGGCGTTCTCGAAGTAGTTGCCCTCGATCAGCGAGTACCCACCCATGCGCACGTTGATGCCAGACGTGAGAATGCTGGAGAACAGGTTGTTGAAGAGGTGCGAATAGCCAGCGCGTTGCAGCGGGGTACGCGAGCCCAGGTTCTCGAACACGTTATGGTGGAAGGTGATCAGGCGCTCGGCGGTGTCGCTGTCCGAATAGCCGTTGAGGCTGACCTTGTGATGGTCGTGCAGGTAGTTGTACGACACCGTCACGTTGGTCGCGCCCTTCTTGAAGTCGAGCATGCCGTCGAACTCGGTGTCGCCCGCGCCACTGCATTCAGCCAGGGATGTGAAGAAGGTGTTGTGATCGATCCAGATGTTGGACGGTGCACCGGCACTGCTGCCCTCAACACCGACGATGTCCGAATCGCCGCCACCCGGTGTCAGGCCGATCGTCATGTTGCGGATGATGATGTTCGACGCGCTGCCGACGATGTGAATGCCAAAGTTCGCCGCAGAACCGTCAGCACCGATGATCGAAATGTTGCGCAATGGCTTGTTCGATTCGCCCTTGATCTCGAGGGTCTGCGCACTGAGCTTGAACTGCGTGCAGGGATCGGTGATCGACGCGAAGTTGAAGGCGCCGGTGTAGGTGATCTTCAGGCCGTTAGTGCCGCCCGCTTTCTGGTAGCTATCGATGGCGGCCTGCGCTTCCGCCAGCGATGCAACACTGACAAGGTTAAGGGGGCTGCTTCCCGCGCCGGTCGTCGCAGCGCCGTAGCCGATTGCGCCGGCCTCAGCGATGCCAGCGTTCGCGTTGCCGCCGCCAGCGCTTGACGAACCGCCCGAACCGGCGTTGCCGGAGCCACTCCCCGCGTCTGCGGTACCGCCCGAGCTTGAACTGCCACCCGGATTGGTCGCGCCGGCGGAGCCGGAACCGGCCGAACTGCCGTCACTTGTGCTGCCAGCGTCTCCGCCACCGCCGCAGGCAGCGAGCGCCGCCATCAGAAGAATCAAAACAAAGGACTTGCCGGACCTGAAGATTTGCTGGGGGCTCATTTACTTTTTCTTTATGTATCAGTCGCTTGCCATCGATTTGATGACAGACGCCTGAGAATACCAAATCACCGCTGCCGTGGCAGCTGTGATTGCACCCGCAACACCTGGCGCACTTCAACGCCCGGGCCGATAGCGCGCGCGAAACTCGCGCGGCGTGGCGCCGCGGATCGCGCGGAACTGGCGATTGAAGTGCGCGAGGTTGGCGTAGCCGACTTCCGCAGCAATCACGCCGATCGGGCGCTCTGATTCGATCAGCGCCTGGCAGGCGCGCCCCACGCGCAGGTGGGCGACATAGTGGGTCACCGTCATCCGCATGTGGCGGCGGAAGAAGCGGTGGAAGGCGCCGACCGACAGCGCAGCGCGTGCGGCGAGATCCGCGATATCGACCGGCTCGGCAAAGCGCTCATGCAGTTGTGCCAGCACGCGCGTCAGCCTCGCATTGTGCGGATCGGTCTCGACCCACCCGGTGTAGTGCCCGCTGGCAAGCTCTTGCGCATCGCTCACCTCGGCGAGCTGCACAAGGACGTCGAGCAAAGCCGGCAAGCGCCGGGCGTCCGACATCTCGGCGAGCTTGAGGATTGCGTCGCGCTGCTGTAGCGCGACTTCCGGCGGAAACGCCAGACCTCGCGTCGCGCGCGCGCACAGCCGCGCAAGCGGCGCGAGCTCCGCACATGCGGCAAGCAGTTGGTCGACCCAAGTCTGCGAGAACCAGCACACCCTTGTGGTCAGCGGGCTGCGCCGTTCCTGACGGTCGTGCACCGACCAGGCATGCGGCAGGTTGGCCCCGACCAGCACCAGATCACAGGGGCCGAAGTCGGCGATGCTGTCGCCGACAAAGCGCTGGCCGCGCGCGTTGAGCGTGAGCGTCAGCTCATATTCGGGATGGTAGTGCCATTCGAAGGGGATCTCGGTTTGCGGGCTGGCGAGCAGATGCCATGAAGCCTCGGTAGACGGATCGGCGACATACTCGCGAACTGGACGCACAGCAACGCTCCGCAACTCGAAGACGTCATTCTAGTATCAATCAACAGCAGCCGATTCGCAGGCACCCGGCGGCGCGGGACGCAGAATCCAGCCATCGCCCACGATCAAGCAGTGCCCGATGCATCCACCGCACGAAGAGACCGCAATCGAAAAGGCCCCGCACGCCGTGCTGACGGCCCGCGAACAGCAGGTGCTCAACGCAGTGATGCGCGGCGAACTCAATCGTGAGATCGCGCAGTCCTTGCAGATCAGCGTCAAGACGGTCGAATACCATCGCGCCGCACTGATGCGAAAGGCCGGCGCCCGCACGGCAGCAGACCTCGCGGCGCGAGTGTTGAGCGGCCGACTGCGAATCGTCTTGAACACACCACCTGTCACCTGAAGCCATGCCCGATATCTCGACTACCCCCCCAAGAACCGAACGCCCCAGCGCTGTCATCACCGGCGCGAGCAGCGGCATCGGGCGCGGCATTGCGCTGCACCTCGCCCACGCGGGCTGGAACATCGCCTTCACGCATGTGGGCGCCCACGGGGCAGCGGCCGATGTCGCCGCAGCGTTGCGTGCGGCGGGCGCCGACGTGCTCTTTGCGGAATGCGATGCGGGCGACAAGGCGCAAGTCGACCGCTTCTTTGGCGAAGTCGCTGCCTGGTGCGGCGCACCGGCGCTGCTGGTGAACAACGCCGGCATCCAGACCTGGGCGCCGCTGCTGGACTTGGCCGAAGCAGATTGGGACCGCGTCATCACGACCAACCTCAAGGGCTGCTTTCTCAACACCCAGGCGGCGGCGCGGCTGATGCGCGAGCGCGGCGGCGGGCGCATCGTCAACATCGGCTCCGGCTCGAACAAGCTCGCCTTCCCGCACCTGGTGGACTACACCGCGTCGAAAGGCGGCATCGAGCAGTTCACCAAAGTCGCCGCTGTCGAGTTGGGGCCATTCGGCATCACGGTGAACTGCGTGGCGCCGGGCGCCATCGAACTTGAACGCACCCGCCAGGAAGCGCCGGGTTACGGCGATACCTGGGCCGCCGTCACGCCGCTCGGCCGCGTCGGCCAGGTGGAGGATGTGGCTGGCGTGGTGGCCTTCTTCGCGTCGCCCGCCGCGGCCTTCGTCACCGGCCAGACGATCTGGGTCGACGGCGGCGTGTTCACGCGTGCGACCTGGCCGTATGCGCAGGCCTGACGCACGCGCAGCGCGATTGCCGGGATTGCCTACGTAGCGCTACGTACATGAGGGCCGGCGCATTCTGCTAGCCTGCTGAGGCAGCCAAGCGATCCCAACGCTGCCGACGCCAACCGCGCCGGCTCGCGCTCACCGCCCCACCCGGGCATTCAGCAGGCCACCCGCCAAGCAACGCTTTGCCGCGTTTCCGAACCGCCGGGAACGCCGGCGCGTCGTGGCGTTCACCGCCGCCCGCGCCGGCGCCACGGCCTGCCAAGAGCCCGATCATGACCAGCACTACGCTCACTGCCGGCGCGCTGCACCGCCCGCTCGGCGCCAGCGATTACAAAACGCTTTCGCTCGCTGCCCTCGGCGGCGCGCTCGAGTTCTACGACTTCATCATCTTCGTCTTCTTCGCGACGACGATCGGCCAGCTGTTCTTCCCGCCCGAGATTCCGGACTGGCTGCGCCAGTTGCAAACCTTCGGCATCTTCGCCGCCGGCTACCTCGCACGCCCGCTCGGCGGCATCGTGATGGCGCACTTCGGCGACCTCGTCGGCCGCAAGCGGATGTTCACGCTGTCGATCCTGATGATGGCGGTACCCACGCTGTGCATGGGCCTGCTGCCGACCTACGCGACGATCGGCCTCGCCGCGCCGGTGCTGCTGCTGGCAATGCGCATCCTGCAAGGTGCTGCGGTTGGCGGCGAAGTGCCGGGCGCGTGGGTGTTCGTGGCCGAACACGTACCCGCACGCCACATCGGCTACGCCTGCGGCACGCTGACAGCGGGGCTCACCGGCGGCATCCTGCTTGGCTCGTTGGTCGCGACCGCAATCAACACCCACTTCACCCAGCCCGAACTGCTGGCGGTGGGCTGGCGGGTGCCCTTCCTGCTCGGCGGCGTGTTCGGGCTCTTCGCGATGTTCCTGCGCCAGTGGCTGGAAGAAACACCCGTCTTCATCGAACTCAAGCAGCGCAAGGCGCTCGCCGATGAAGTGCCGCTCAAGGCCGTGGTGCGCGATCACCGTGGCGCGGTGGTGGTGTCGATGCTGCTGACCTGGATGCTGTCGGCAGCGATCGTCACAGTGATCCTGCTGACGCCCACGTTCCTGCAGAAGCTCTACGGCTTCGATGCACCGACCGCATTGCGCGCAAACAGCGTCGCGACGCTCGCGCTCACGCTCGGTTGCGTGTTCTGGGGCGCCCTCGTCGACCGCCTCGGCGCAGCACGCACGATCCTGATCGGAGGCCTGCTGCTCGCTGCCACGAGCTATGCCTTCTACACAGGCGTGCGCGCCGATGCGTCGCTGCTGATGCCGCTGTACGGGCTGGCGGGCTTCGCGGTCGGTATCGTCGGCGTGGTGCCGTATGCGATGGTGAATGCCTTCCCGCCTGCGGTGCGTTTCTCGGGGCTGTCGTTCTCGTACAACGTGTCGTACGCCATCTTCGGTGGCCTCACACCGATGGTCGTGACGCTGATGCTCAAGAGCGATCCGCTCGCGCCGGCGCACTACGTTGTCGCCCTCGCGCTGCTGGGTGCCGCGACCTCGTTCTTCCTCAAGCGGGAGCCGGTGCGCTAAGCGCCTTCAAGGTTGCCCTGCTTCAACGCGGCAGGGCCAGCGTGCCGATGTAGCCCGCCGGCAAGGTGAGCGGGCTGCAGCGGCACGCATCCACCACATCGCCGGCACGCCATTCACGCAGCGCCTCGCCACGCAACTTCAGGCTCGCTTCCAGCTGGGTCCAGGCTTGCGAGAACGCCTCGGCGCGCAGTTCAAGCGGCGTCGCGGCAATTTGCGTGGCCATGGCCGGCCCCAGGTAGTCGCGCGCGACGGCTGCCCAATCTTCCGGCAGCGCCACACGCATCAGGTCCACGCCCACCGGGCCATCCCAGTTCACGGCAACCAAAGAGCAGCCCGGCTCATGACTGAACGACAGACCAAGCGCGTAACCGACAAGCTGCGGGGGAAGCCCGGGCGACGCGCGCAGCGTTAAGGACTCGGGCGCGACGCCCAATCGTACAGCGATGTACTCGCGAGCCGCTTCGCGCACCCGCGCACGGGCATCGGCACGGGGCATGTCTGGCGCTAGGGCGAGCGCGAGCACCACGCAAGGCGCGCTTGGCGGCGGCGCTTGTGCCGGCCATTCGAACACCGGCCAGCGCGCCATCTCAGGCCGTTTGCGGTGCGGCCGGGCAGCCCTGCCAGCGGCTGCCCGCCGGGATGCTCTCGCCCTTCATGACCAGCGTGAGCGGCCCGAGCTGCGCGCCGTCCGCCACCGAGGCGCTGTACAGCACCGTGCTGCGGGGGCCGATGTTCACCTTGGCGCCGATGTGCACATGGTCGATCTTCATCACGCGGTCTTCGAACAGGTGCGTCTGCGGGCAGGTCAGCGCGTTGAGTTCGCTGTACTCGCCGATGTGCACACAGTCGAACTCGGTGATGTCGGTGGTATCGAGATACACGCCGCGGCCGATCTTCGCGCCGAGCAGGTTCATCGCCACCGGCAACCACGGCGTGCCGCGCAGGTAGCGCAGGAAGTTCGGCACCGTGATGCCTTCGTACATGTTGGTCGCCGCTTCCGACAGCCACACGAAGGGGGTCCACATCGGCACTGCGCGCTTGCTGTAGCGGCCGATCGTGATCCACTTGAACAGTGCAACGAAGATGAAACTCGCGAGCCCGAACAGCAGGCCCGCCTCGGTCAGATCCCAGGCCACTTCACCCCAGCGGCCAGCCCCGGCGGCGGGCATCACGTCGAGCACGATGCTGTAGCCCACCGCGATCACGATCGCGTGCGGAGACACGATGCGGAAGGCTTCGATCAGGCCGCGGCCCAGGCGACGCATCGGCGAGGGGTGGAAGGTCAGCGACTCCGGATAGCCGCTGGTGGTTTCACGCGCCGGCAGGTTGATCGGTGGGCTGCCGAGCCAGGTGTCACCACTCTTCATCAGGCTGCCGTCCGGCACCCTTGAGAGCACGCCGACCAGCACGTTCTCCGGGATCGTCGTGCCATCCGGCACATAGGCGCCGTTGCCAACAAAGCTGCGGCGCTCCACCACGGTGGCCTGCATCGTCATCCAGCCGCCGTTGATCTCTTCGTCGCCCAGCAACACCGCGTCGGCGATGAAGGTTTCGTCGCCCAGCGTCAGCATGTCCGGCACCACGCCCAGCGCGGTCGAAATCTCGGCGTCACGCCCAACCTTCGCGCCCAGCAGGCGGTACCAGAACGGCGCATACACCGTCGCGTACACGCCGTGCAGGATCTGCAGGCTGTTTTCCTGGATCTGGTTAACCAGCCATTTGCCGCAATACACATTGCTGTGCACCGGCCAGCTGCCGGTCTTGAGCTTGGGCAGGATGCCCCAGCGGATGCCTGCCGATACCAGCGCGGTCACGACCACCAGGATCGCGCTGGCAGGCAGGGCGAGCAGGAAGTACTCGATCAACTGCAGCATCACGACGTCGCTCTGCGCCCAACTCAGACCGTCGATTTCGTCGAGCCAGTCAATCAGGATGAAGGTCGGGAACACCGGCATGAAGAACAGCGTGGTGACGAGCAAGGCACCGGCGATGAAGAACACGCCTTCGGTGACGGCCCGCAGCGTGCTGGTCGCCGGCCGTGGTCGCAGCGAAGCCGGATCGAAGGCACCGGTATCACGCGCCGGCGAGCCGGTCCAGATCCGGTGCGGCGGCACTGCCATGCCGTCGGTGAGTGCTGACTGACCTTCCAGATGGCCCCACTCGGCAACCGAGGTGTTGCCCTCCAGCACCGCATAGGAGCCGACGTAGGCATTCGGCCCGATGTCGATGGGGCCGAGGATCAGTTCGCCATGCAGCACGCGCGCATTCTCGAAATTGACCGCATTGCCGATGCTGGCGCCATCGGCAATCGACAGCAGTTCAGGCGCACGCAGCGTCATCGCGCCGATCTGCACATCCTTGCCGATCTTCGCGCCAAGGGCACGCAACCACCAGGCGTACAGGGAGGAACCGCTCAAGAGGTAGGACGGTGCGGCCTCGGTCAGGCGGTCGGCGAGCCACCAGCGGTAGTAGGTCAGGCCCCACAGGGGGTAGCGCCCCGGCTTGAGGCGCCCGGCGATCAGCCACTTGCCGACGAAGGCGAGCACGAACTCACCAAGCGTGGCCGCCAGAAACACCAGCACCGACATCGCCACCGCATACGGAATCGAGTCGCCTGGGTCGCCGGTGAAGAAGTGGTAGGTGAAGAAGGGCGCCAGCCACTGCGCCATGCGGATCGCCACCAGCACCGGCACCGCCGCCGCCTGCGCGATGCCGCAGCGCCAGCGGCGGAAGGCCGACGGTGGCGTCCACTCGACGGCAACCTGCGGTGCCGCAGCGTGCATGGCCTCGAGCACCGCAGCGATATGCCCGACCTTGCGATGCAGGTAGATGTCGCGCACCGTGAGGCCGGCGTAGCGCGGGTCGGCTCGCAGCGCAGACGCGAGCCGTGCGGCGAGCAGCGAGTGCCCGCCCAGGTCGCTGAAGAAGTCCGCCTCGCGGCGGATCGGCTGCCCGGGGAAGAGCCGCTCAAGCGCGGCGAACAGCGCACGCTCGGCGTCGGTCTCCGCCACGTCGGACCCTTCGGCCCCGGCCAGCGCTGCGAGCGGCAGTGCCTTGAGCACCTTGCGGTCGATCTTGCCGGAGGTCAGCCTCGGCATCTCAGTCATCTGCTCGTAGCGGGCCGGCACCATGTAGGGCGGCAGCCGCTCGCCGAGCGCAGTGCGCAGCGCCTTCGGATCGAGTGGTGCGTCACCCTCGGGCACGATGAAGGCAACCAGCTGGTCGATGCCGTCATCGTTGCGCAGCAACACCGCAACGGTGCCCACGCCCGGCTGCTCGGCGAGCACGGCTTCGATCTCGCCCAGCTCGACACGGAAGCCGCGGATCTTGATCTGATCATCGGCGCGGCCAAGGCACTGCACGCGGCCATCGGCATCGATGCGCGCAAGGTCACCGGTGCGGTACATGCGGGCGTCGGTCTCGCCAGTCGCCCAGGGGTTGGCGAGGAATTTCTCCGCGGTCAGCTCGGGGCGACCAAGGTAGCCGGCCGCGACGCCCGGCCCGCTGATGCAGAGCTCACCGGTCTCGCCGCGCGGCAGCAGACGCAGGCCGTTCTCCACGTCCGCCGCAATCACCAGCAGCCCGTAGTTGGGCAGCGGCGTGCCGATCGTGACCGGTTCGCCGGCATGCAACTCGGCGAGGCTGGCCGAGACGGTGGCCTCGGTCGGGCCATAGGTGTTGAACACCTGCCGGCCGGGTCGCGCCCACTTGGCGACCAGCGCCTCGGGGCACATCTCGCCGCCAAGGTTGATCAAACGCAGGCCCGGCACATCCTGCGCAAACAGCGCCAGCAGCGTCGGCACCGCATGCAGCGCGGTGATGCCGTTTTCTGCGAGCGCCTGTGGCAGCACATCCGGGTCGGCAGCGATTTCCTTCGGTGCGATCCACAGCGTGGCCCCGACCAGGTAGCTGATCCAGATCTCTTCGAAGGACATGTCGAAGGCGACCGAGAAGCCCTGGTAGACCTTGTCCGACGCGCGGATGCCGAGCACCGCATTTTCACTGCGCAGGAAGTGGCAGATGCTGCCCTGGTTGATCGCGATGCCCTTGGGCTTGCCGGTGGAACCGGAGGTGTAGATCACATAGGCCGGGTGATCGGGGCGCGCGCCTTCACGGCGGCGCAACGGTGCATCGAGTGGTGCGAGCAGTGCTTCGGCAGTCCACACCGAACGACCGAGCTTGCCCAACTGCGGCGCAAACGCTTCACAACTGACAATGCCGGGGGCCGCCGCATCCTCAAGGCATACCGCAACGCGATCCACCGGTGTGTCGGCATCGCTCGGCAGCCAGGCCGCGCCGGTTTTTGCGATTGCCAGTTGCATCACCAGCAGGTCGATGCCGCGCGGCAACCACAGGCCGATGATCTGGCCCGGGCGCACGCCGGCGTCGATCAGGCGCGATGCCGCGCGATCGGCCAGTGCATCGAGTTCGGCGTAGCTCAGGCTTCGCTCACCGTGAATCAGCGCGATCTGCTCCGGCGTGCGTTGCGCACTGGCTTCGAACAGGTCGGCGAGAATCTCGTCGCGGATCAATTCAGGGCGGATGGGGCCGCAGAGAACGTCGGCAGATTGGGTTGTAGCGGGTGCGGACATGATGGACTTTGGCTGATGCCGACGATGCGGCGCATCGCGGCCGGCGAGATTTTCGCACGCATTGTGCGCCACGCCCGGCAGTCCGACACAGGTTTGCCGAAGCGCAAAGCATGCAAATCCGGCTGCGATACGCTTCGGCCCCACATCGCATCTGTTCGCCCAAATCGCGAGCCAGGTTGACTCGCCGGTTGAAGGCGTGCGGCGGCCCGCGAGAACGGCGAATCGTTGTGCCCCCGATTCCACAAGTCTCCCGGAGCACGTCTTGAGTATTCAACGTTCGATCTGCGCGGCCGCCATCCTGGCCGCAATCACTTCAACGACCGCAACCCCCGCCTTCGCCGCCGACTGGAGTGACACCTCGGTCAGCTACCGCTACGGCACACAATTCGCCGAACCCGGCATCGAAGGCGACATCGCCAAGAGCATCTTCGCGCTCACCCATGTCAGCGGTTTCAAGTACGGCAGCAACTTCTTCAACGTCGACTTCCTGCTGTCCGACAAGAACGACCCCGCGGCCGGCGGCCAGGGTGGCGCACAGGAGATCTACGCGGTGTATGCCAACCAGCTGCATCTCGGCAAGATCACCGGTAGCAGTTACGCCTTCGGCCCGGTACGCGACCTGGCGCTGACCACCGGCTTTGATGCGAGCAGCAAGAACAACGACTTCGCCTCACGCGTGCGCAAGTTCACCTTCGGCCCGACGCTCAAGTTCGGCGCGTTCGATGGCTGGGCAGACCTGAGCCTGCTGTACTACAAGGAAACCAATCACAACGGCATCGTCGGCAAGGACGTGAGCTTCGACAGTACCTGGCGCATCGCGGGCGCCTGGGGCGTGCCGTTCGCTGCGGGCAGCCTGCCGATGAACGTGAATGGCTACTTCAACTACACCGCAGCCAAGGGCAAGGACGGCTTCGGCGATGAAACGAAGCCCGAGACGCTGCTGAACATCTTCCTGATGGCGGACGTCGGCGCCTTGGCCGGCAAGAAGGACACCTTCCTCGCCGGCGTCGGCTACGAGTACTGGCAGAACAAGTTCGGCAACGACCACACGAAGCTGGTCGGCTCCACCGCGCGCACGCCGATGCTGAAAGTCGAAGCGCACTTCTGATCACGACGCAGCGACACACAAAACGGGGTGGCGCTTGCCACCCCGTTTTGTTTAGCTGACGACGCCCGCGTAGCCTTGCTGCGCAAACCAGTCGTCCAGCCGATCGACCCACGCCGCCCGCTGTGCCGCATCCACGAAACTCGCCTCGAAACTGTTGCGCGCCAGCCGGTACCAGACGGACGCATCGAAATCGAAGGCAGCCTGCAGCGCACGAATGTTGTCGCCCATGTAGCCACCGAAGTAGGCCGGGTCGTCGCAGTTGATCGTGGCGCAGAGGCCCTGCTTCAGCAGCGCCGGCAGCGTGTGCTCGCGCATGTCCTTGAACACGCACAGGCGCACGTTCGACAGCGGGCATACCGTCAGCGGCATCCGCTCACGCGCAAGCCGCGCCATCAAGGCCGCGTCTTCCACCGCACGCACGCCATGGTCGATACGCGCCACCTTCAGCAGATCCAGCGCCTCCACGATGTAGGCTGGCGGCCCCTCCTCGCCCGCATGGGCAACGACGGGCTTGCCCAGCGCACGACAGCGCGCGAACAGGCGTTCGAACTTCGACGGTGGATGCCCGCGCTCCGACGAATCCAGCCCGAAACCGTGAATACGGTCGATGAAGGGCGCCATCTCGGCGAGCGCTGCGAAACCCTCCTCCTCGGAAAGATGGCGCAGAAAGTTCGGGATCAGCCGCGTGCTGATGCCGGACTCCTTGCGCGCCGCCTCGGCGCCCGATTCCAGCCCCGCCAGCACCGTCGCGAACGGCACGCCCCGCGGCGTATGCGTCTGCGGATCGAAGAACACTTCGGCATGCACCACGCCATCGGCCGCGGCGCGGCGCAGGTAAGCGAGCATCAGGTCATGAAAGTCCGCCTCGGTGCGCAACACCGCGGCGCAGGCGTAGTAGAGGTCGAGGAAGGATTGCAGATCCTCGAAGTCATACGCGCGGCGCAGCGCATCGACATCCGCGAACGGCAAAGCCACGCCATTGCGCTGCGCCAGTGCGAAGGCCAGCTCCGGCTCCAGCGAGCCTTCGATGTGGATGTGCAGCTCGGCTTTAGGCATGCCGAGGGCGAGGTCAAGCAGGGAGATCGTCATGGCAGCAGGTTCCGTGGCAGTTTCGTCAGCGCACACGGTAATCCAAAGTTCGGCGCTGCCGGAACCGGCGACATGAATTTGCATGGCGTCAAACGTACGAGAGGCTGATCTTCGACACCCTGCGCGGGTGTCGGCGACCAGCCTCTCACGGATTTCGGGGCGCGTTGGCGCCCCCCTTCGATCTCGCTTAGCGCGGGTTCTGCGGGCTGAGCTCGTGCTCCCACACGTTGCCAAAGGCATCCACGCCGGTCAGCGTCGTCCAGCCACCTTGCGGGAAGATTTTGTGTGTCGGGTTGAACACCGTCTGCAGCGGATTCGCGAGCTTCGGATCGACGTTGTAGTGCGACGCGCCGACGGCAAACTCGTCGTAGCCGGTGTTGAGCCAATTGCCATTCGCATCCAGCTTCGGCGTCAGGATGCTCATGCCAACCGACACCAGCCGGAAGCCGAGCTGTTGTGGCAAGGTCCAGGTCAGCGTCACCGGTTTGCCGGGCATGAACGGGCCGTCAACATCGTTGAAGAAGTTGCGATACGAGAAGGCGTGTGCGTCATCCAGTGTGTACTGCGGGAAGAGCTGATCCTTCTTTGCATAGGCATCCGCCTCGCTGACCGGCTTGCCGCGCAGCGTATCGTGTTGAATCGCGACGACATTGCCGCTCGCATCCTTGAGCGTAAAGGTGTAGTCCGAGCCTTGCGCAACCTGGCTCCAGTCCATGCCGCAGTTGGCAACCGGGTTGCTTGCGTTGTTGATCTGGTTGCAGCGGTCGGCATTGAAGGCGTTCCAGTCGAACTCGTCGCCTTTGAAGACCCAGTACGGGCGCGTCCGACGAACCGGCGGTTCCAGATTCAGGCCGCCTGCCGGCAAACCAGGACCCGTAACGGTAATCGCGGCCACGTTGCTGGCAACGCGATTGGTCGGCACATCAAACACGATGTAGTTGCTGACGCGTCCGTCCTGCTTGGCGTAGTAACGGTTGTACTTGAATCGCGCGAGGCGCTCGGCAGTGCCCCACTCGGCACCAGCGAAGCCGATCGTGCCGAAACACTCTTCACCAGGGCGGCAAAGCCAGAGGAACAAGTTATTGCCATTCTCGTCTCGGATCGCCTGATAGTAGGAGGTCTTGCCGTCAGGGAGCACCCTATACGTTGTCACGCCAGGCAGCCCCAACAGCTCTGTTTCGGTCAGCGGTTTTTCCTTCAGGCGTGCCATCAAGCTCACGCGCACCCGGCCGGCGAGTCCGTTGCCAGCCAGCAGCCACTTGCCCGCAGTGCGCTTGAACACCATGCGCTCGTCGCTGGCGCGGAAGCCTGCGCGATAAACAACGCGGAAAGAGGCCTCGATCGTGTCGGCGTCGATCACGTTCTCGACGCGCAGCGCATCAAAACGCACGCCTCGATGACTGAATCCGCCTGCGCTGTCTGCATCCACATGGCGCAGCACCTGGTCGATGAAGTCGGCTGCGGCCTGGCCGTCGTGCTTGAAACTTGTAGCAAAGTAGGGCTGCAAGGCAGTCGAAGCTGGAATCGCGTTGGCGAACAGCGCGGCGAATTCATTCAAAGTCGTCTGGATGTCGCCAATGCTGCTGGCGAGATCGTTCAACGCCTTAGCGCCGCCGGCGGGGGCATCGATCGTCTTCGCGCCCGCAGGGTTGCTCGGATCGAGCGCCACCGCCGCACTGCCCGTCACAAGCGTAATCGAATAGGCCGCGCCCTTTGTCACCACCTTGGTGGCATCCAGCACTTGGTCGATACCAGTGCGGTTCGGCTGAAACTCGGTGGTGCGCAGGTTGGCGCTGCCTGCACCCGCAGCGTCGAGCACCGGTTGTACGACGACCTTGATTGCCTTTTCCGCTGCATCAATAGCCGCTGGCGTGATCTTGCTCAAATCCGCAGTGCCCGCGGCCAAATGGGCTTCCGGCGCGGTACCAATCACCGCGGCGGACACCAGTTCGGTCAGCGGCGTGACATTGACCGCATTGGTGCCGACGTCGCCGGCGGTCGCGACCGAGTGCAACACCACGGCCTCGCCGCCGACATTGCCCACCACCTTGATGATGAACGGTGCGGTCAGTGTCGATACATCCACCTTGTAAGCGCCAGTCGAATCAGCAACCGTTTTCACCGACTTCCCGTTGGCGTCGACGATAACGATTTCGGCTGCTACCACTGCGCCACCCGTAGCAATGCGCCCCGCCAGGGTGCCTGGCGCGCAGGTCGAGCACGCGCTCGGCCCCGGATCCACCGGGGGATTGGGTTTGACCGTGGGGTCGGATCCGCCACCGCCGCCGCATGCCGCAAGGCCGAGCAGAATTGAAGTTGCGATGAGGGTCCGCGCAAAGCGGTGGTGCATGGTGTGGCTCCCTTGGAAATCTGTTCTTGGTTTTTGGTTGTGCGTGCTACCACGCAATGGGCGCGATTCGCTCATGAATTGTCTGTCACGAACTTGATACAAATTGTGACTTTGTCGAATTTAACAGCTTTAGCAGCGACATCTGCGCGTGATCAATAGGCAACCCCTACGCGGTTCTTGTTTTCTTCCTTGGCCTTAACCCGTTTCGTCGACCAGCTCCGTTTCAGTACCCAGACGCCCGCTTCGGGCGCTCCCGGACACTTTGAAAACGGAGCCTCACATGACCCGTAACACGCTTTCCCGCCCAGCCCACCTCCATGCCCGCAACGCGACCTTGCTCGCCGCGCTTGCGGTGCTGACCACCGCGTGCGGCACCAATGGCCTGTCGACCGCGGCAGAGCAGGACGCCGGCACCAACAATGCACAAGCCACGGCCAAGGCTGATGCCGTGCGCGCCGAAGCAGCCGTGCGCGCGGGCGCCGAGCAGAAGCGCCGCGCCGAAACGCGCGAGGCCGTCGCTGCGCCGGCGCCGCTCGCCAAAGCGGTGATGGCGCAGCCGACGCTGATGGCGATGCCCGCGCCGATGCCGGCCGAAGATCGCGAGCGCTACAACCCGATCAAGGACAACGGCGTCGTCGCCGCGGCCGAGCAGCCCTTCTCCACCTTCTCGATCGATGTGGATACCGGCGCCTACGCGAACGTGCGTCGCTTCCTGAACGAGGGCCGCCTGCCGGCGCCCGACGCGGTGCGCGTGGAAGAACTGATCAACTACTTCCCCTACCAGTACGCCGAGCCGCGGGTAGTAGACGGCAAGCGCCCGCCCTTCGGTGTCACCACCGAGGTCGCCGCCTCACCGTGGAACAAGGACACCCTGCTGCTGCGCGTCGGCATCAAGGCCTTCGACAAGCCGCGCGCCACGCTGCCGCCAAGCAATCTGGTATTCCTCGTCGACGTGTCGGGCTCGATGGAGTCGCCGGACAAACTACCGCTGCTGAAGAACGCGCTGAAGCTGATGGTGGAGAGCTTGCGGCCGGAGGACCATGTCTCGCTCGTCACCTACGCCAGTGGCACGCGCGTCGTGCTACCGCCCACCGCGGGCAGCGACAAGGCGACGATCCGCATGGCGATCGATCAGCTCGTCGCGGGTGGTTCCACCGCCGGTGCAGCCGGCATTCAGCTCGCCTACCAGATGGCGCAGCAGGGCTATGTGAAGGACGGCATCAACCGCATCCTGCTGGCCACCGACGGTGACTTCAACGTCGGCGTCACTGACTTCTCGCAGCTCAAGGGCATGGTCGCCGAAAAGCGCAAGAGCGGCATCTCGCTCTCCACGCTGGGCTTTGGCACCGGCAACTACAACGACGCGATGATGGAACAGGTGGCCGACGCGGGCGACGGCAACTACTCGTACATCGACACCTTGAACGAAGCGCAGAAGGTGCTCGTCGAGGAAGCCAGCTCCACGCTCTCAGTCGTTGCGCGCGACGTGAAAATCCAGATGGAGTTCAACCCCGGCGTAGTCGCCGAGTACCGCCTGATCGGCTACGAAAACCGCACCCTGGCGCGCGAGGACTTCCGCAACGACAAGGTCGATGCCGGTGAGATCGGCGCCGGCCACACCGTCACCGCGCTGTATGAAGTCGCGCTGGTCGGCAAGCCCGGCCTGCTCGGCGAATCGCGTTACGGGGGTGGCAAGCCGGTGGCGAAGACCACGCTCCATAGTGATGAGCTGGGCATGCTGCGTCTGCGCTACAAGGCCAATGCCTCTGATGCCGCACAGGAGATCGCCACGCCGGTGAAACGCAGCCTCACTGCGGCAAGCGAAGACCTGCGCTTCGCCGCCGCGGTCGCCGCCTTTGGTCAGCAACTGCGCGGTGGCAAGTACCTCGGCCAGTTCGGCTACCCGCAGATCGAAGCACTTGCCGCGAACGCAAGAGGCAGCGACCGCTTTGGCTACCGCGGCGAGTTCGTCCGTCTGGTGAAGCTCGCCAGCGCGCTGTCGACGAAGGCGCCGGAACAAGTCAGCGTCGCGCAGTGATCGAATGCAGGTTGGCGCTGAGCGCAGCGAAGCCCAAGGGCTTTGTCATCCAAGCTTGATGTCGGGCTTCGCGTTGCTCAGCACCAACCTACATACCTCGACCCAGGTGGCGGCGGAAGCGGCGGCGGTATACTCGGCCGCCATGCCCGACCCCGCCGCACACACCGCCACCGACAGCGACGAAGCGCTGATGCTCGCGTTCGCGGCAGGTGACATGGCGGCGTTCGATGCGCTGTATGCGCGGCACAAGCGGGGGCTGTATGCCTTTGTGGCACGCCTGCTGATCGGCCAGGGGATTGCCGTGGATGATGTGTTCCAGGATGTGTGGCTGTCGGTCGCCAAGGCGCGGGCGCAGTACCGCCCCACGGCGCAGTTCCGCACCTGGCTGTTCCAGATTGCGCGCAACCGCACGATCGATCTGCTGCGCGAGAAACGCCCAGCGCTTGCAAGCGAGCTCCAAGCCCACGACGACGACGGCGACCCCTTCGACACAATCGCCGATTCCGACACGCCCACGCCGGATATCGCACTGGACCGCAGCCAGAAAGCCGCCGCCATCGCGCGTGCCATGGCGGCGCTGCCGGCGGTGCAGCGCGAAGCCTTCCTGCTGCGCGAGCACAGCGAATTGCCGCTGGAAGAAGTCGCACGTTTGACCGGCGTGAATGTCGAAACCGCAAAGAGCCGGCTGCGTTACGCCGTCGCAAAACTGAGGACCGCCTTGCGCGGCATCTGGCCATGACCCGCCCCACCGAATCCGCTGACCACGTCGACGCGGGCGCACTGCACGAGGTGCAGGACGCCTACCGCGCGCTGCCGCCGGCCGAACCAGGCGCGGCGCTCGATGCGCAGGTGCGCGCCGCAGTGGCGGCTGAACTCGCCAAGGCTGCCTCCGTCGAGACAGACGCCCCCGCCTCTGCCGCAAAGGTGATCGAGTTCCCGTGGTGGCGCCGCGCATCGCTGCCGCTCGCCGCCGCTGCCACGCTGATGCTCGCGGTTGGTGTAGGGCGGATGTGGTTCGTCGAAGGGATGTCGGAACGCGCGCCTGACACCCCCTACCCGGCACCGCCCGCGGCAGTGCAGGAGGCGGCACCCACCGCCGCCGATGCAGCCCAAGCACCCGCTGCACCGGCCGCTGCCGAACCGCGCACGACCGACATGCAACGGCCGGCTGCACAAGCCGACGCAGCCCCCAAGCAAGCGATTGCCGACGCGCCGCCGGCAGCGAAGAGCGCGGCGCGGAAAGCTGACACCGAGACCGCCGAAGACGCCGTGATCTTCCGCGGTGTCGAACGTGCTGCACCGCCGCCGCCCGCGGAAGCTGAGGCCAAGCGCGAAGCCGCCGCACAGGCCGACAACGCCCGTCGCGAACGCAGCGCCGAATCGCTCAACGCCGCGCCCGCCGCCGCAGCGCCAGCACCCGCCCAAGGCGCAAAACCCGCCGCAGAAGCGCCCGCCGCCAAGCTGATGCAGAAACGCGCGTCGGTAAGCGATACGCCAAGCGCAGAGGACAGCCAGACCTTCGAAGACATCCGCCGCCTGCTGCGCGAGCAACGCCACGACGAAGCGCGCGCCCAGCTCAAACGCTGGCGCGAAGCGCACCCCGGCGTTACGCTTCCGGAAGATCTGCGCGCCCTCGCTGCCGAACTCGATCGCGCGCCCTGAGCCCGGCTGCCGCCGGGCACTACCGGGAGCCCGCCATGCCAGATTCGCACACCCGCCCGAGCTTCACCGCCGATCAGGCGCTCGAACGCCTTAAGGCCGGCAACGAACGCTTTCTCGCCGGCAAGGCGAAGTTCCCCACGGTGCAGAAGGAAGTGCTCGCCGATCTCGCCAAGGGGCAGGCGCCGTACGCAACGATCCTGGGCTGTAGCGACAGCCGCGTGCCGCCCGAGTTGGTATTCGACGCCGGCTTCGGCGAGCTGTTCATCATTCGTGTCGCCGGCAATGTGCTCGGCCCGACCATCGCCGGCACGCTGCAATACGCCGGCACGCATCTGCATACACCGCTGTTCGTGGTGATGGGGCATGAAGGCTGCGGCGCGGTGCAAGCGGCGCTGGCAAGCAAATTTCAGGGCGTGGAGCACCGCCAGCACATCGAAACCGTGCTCGACATCATCGAGCCCGCCCTCGCCGGCCTCGACCCCAAGCTACCCGCCGACGAGCTGATGCGCGCCGCCGTGGAAGCCAACGTACGCTGGGCCGTGCGGCAAATAAGCGAGTCGCCCGAAGGCCACCTCACGCTCTCGCGCGGCGACATCCGCCTCGTCGGCGCGATCTATGAAATCGAAACGGGGCGGGTACGGTTTCTGGAGGACTGAGCGGGCGGCTTCGCCGCTGCCGGCAAGTGGTGCGGCGGCCGGGTTGCAGGGCCAGCCCCATCGCTGCCTCCGGCTGCGAGCGGGCCAGCCATCATAAAAGCATGCGCACCGCCCGCAACTACCCGACTGCCGGGTAAACTGGCGGCCTTCAATCGAACTAACGGAAGTCGCCCGAATGGCCCAGTACGTCATGTCGATGCTGCGCGTGAACAAGATCGTTCCGCCCAAGCGTCAGATCATCAAGGACATCTCCCTCTCCTTCTTCCCCGGCGCCAAGATCGGCCTGCTGGGCCTCAACGGCTCGGGCAAGTCGACGGTGCTGCGCATCATGGCGGGCGCCGACAAGGAATACGACGGCGAGGTGCAGTGGCAGCCCAACATGAGCATCGGCTACCTGCCGCAGGAGCCCGAGCTCGACGCCAACAAGACGGTGCGTGAGGAAGTCGAATCCGCACTGGGCGAGATCATGGAAGCGAAGACCAAGCTCGAAGAGGTGTACGCCGCCTACGCCGAGCCGGACGCCGACTTCGACAAGCTCGCCGAGCTGCAGGCCAAGTACGAGAACATCATCGCCACCTCGGGCGCGGATCTCGACACCCAGCTCGAAATCGCCGCTGACGCGCTGCGCCTGCCGCCGTGGGACGCCAAGATCGGCCCGCTGTCCGGTGGCGAAAAGCGCCGCGTGGCGCTCGCCAAGCTGCTGCTGAGCAAGCCGGACATGCTGCTGCTCGACGAACCCACCAACCACCTCGACGCCGAATCGGTCGAGTGGCTGGAGCAGTTCCTCGTGCGCTTCCCCGGCACCGTGGTGGCCGTGACCCACGACCGCTACTTCCTCGACAACGCCGCCGAGTGGATCCTCGAACTGGACCGCGGCGAAGGCATCCCCTGGAAGGGCAACTACTCCAGCTGGCTGGAGCAGAAGGGCGCCCGCCTCGCGCAGGAGCAGAAGCAGGAAGATGCCCACCGCAAGGCGATGAAGGAAGAACTCGAATGGGTACGCCAGGGCGCCAAGGCCCGTCAGGCCAAGAGCAAGGCGCGTCTGGCCCGCTACGAGGAAATGTCCAACGTCGAATACCAGAAGCGCAACGAGACCCACGAGATCTTCATCCCGCCGGGCGAGCGCCTCGGCAACCAGGTGATCGAGTTCAAGGACGTCTCGAAGGGCTTCGGTGATCGCCTGCTGATCGACAAGCTCAACTTCAGCATCCCGCCCGGCGCCATCGTCGGCGTGATCGGCCCGAACGGCGCCGGCAAGTCGACGCTGTTCCGCATGATCATGGGCAAGGAACAGCCGGATTCGGGCGAAGTGATCATCGGGCAGACCGTGAAGCTCGCCGCCGTCGACCAGACCCGCGAAGGGCTTGACGCCGACAAGACGGTGTTCGAAGCCATCGCCGGCGGCGCCGACGTGCTGACGGTGGGCAAGTTCGAAATGCCCAGCCGCGCCTACATCGGCCGCTTCAACTTCAAGGGCGGCGACCAGCAGAAGATCGTCGGCAAGCTCTCCGGCGGCGAACGTGGCCGCCTGCACCTGGCGAAGACGCTGATCGCCGGCGCTAACGTGCTGCTGCTCGACGAACCGTCAAACGACCTCGACGTTGAAACGCTGCGTGCGCTGGAAGACGCGCTGCTGGAATTCTCCGGCTGCGTGCTCGTCACCTCGCACGACCGCTGGTTCCTCGACCGCATCGCCACCCACATCCTCGCCGCCGAAGGCGATTCGCAATGGACCTTCTTCAACGGGAACTACCACGAGTACGAAGAAGACAAGAAGAAGCGACTCGGCGAAGAAGGCGCGAAGCCGAAGCGGATTCGGTACAAGCCGATCAGCCGCTGATCGCAAAGCACCCGTCGGCAAAGCTGGCGGGTGCGCTTCACGGAACTCGAAATGGACCACCAGCGCCTCGCCGAACGCATTGCCGATTACACCCGCGCCGTCGCGCGCCTGCGCGAGGCCCTGGCACGTCCGAAAGACGAATTCCTGCGCGACTCCGTGATCCAGCGTTTCGAATTCAGCTACGAGCTCGCGTGGAAGCTCTTGAAACTTCGGCTGGAAGCCGAAGGCATCAACGCGGCCACCCCGCGGCAAGCGATTCAGGAAGCGCTGCAGGCCGGCTTCATTGAAGACGGCAACCTGTGGAGCGACATGCTCCGTCAGCGCAACCTCACCAGCCACACCTACGACGAAAGTCTGGCCGATTCGGTTTACGACTGGATCGCCGCGTCGGGTATTGCCGCCTTCGAATTGCTGGCCCAACGCGCCGCAACATGGACGACGACCTGATCTACGGCCTCGCGCCGGCGCACTACGCGGCGATTGCCGAAATCATTGCCCGCTTCCCGGCAGTCGAACGCGTACTGATCTACGGCTCGCGCGCAAAAGGCAGCGCCAAACCCGCGTCCGACTTCGACCTTGCCGTGTTTGGCGCGACGCTGACAAACGAGGACTTCGCCCGACTCTGGGCCGAACTCGACGCACTACCGCTCGCCTTTAAGCTCGACGTGCTCCACTGGGACACGCTCGGCAACGAGGCGCTGCGCGAGAAGATCCGGGCCGAAGGCAAGGCCTTCTCTCCGCTGCGCAAACCCGGCGCTTGATCCCGGGCTGCAGGCATTCGCCGTCTGCGCGCTCGTCACCTGATCAGCCGCTGACAGCCAAGCCCACACGAAAAGCCCGCAGACTGCGGGCTTTTTTATCGTTTCAGGTTCTTTTCGTGTTCGCTGTCCGCTGCGGGCAACGATCACCACGAATGTGGCTTAAAGCCTGACTTTTCTGAGCGAACCCGCGTTACGCCAGACCAGCGCCGCAAGCAAAGTATCGTTTCACAAATCGTTTCACAAATCGTTTCACGCGTCGTGACTGACGCCCCCGATCTGATCGCCGACCTTTCCGCCGGGCGACGGAAAGCGGTCTTGGTGAAGTTCAGCAGCGCTGCCGACAACCCGGTCGCGCGGCGATGGGCCAGCCTGCTGGTCGCCGAACACCTGGCCTTGCAAACGCTCGCAGCATTCGGCTTACCTGCCAGCCGCAGCAGCTTGCATGAGTTCGGCGGGCAGACCTTCCTCGACGTCGAACGCTTCGACCGCGTGCCGGCCACGAACGCCCAGCACCCGCGCCTAGGCCGTTGCGGTGTCGTATCGCTCGCTGCGCTCGATGCCGCCTTCGTCGGCCAGGCCCATCGCCCACGGCCGACCATCACCGCGGCACTCTCAGCACATGGCCACATCACCCCCGCCGCGCTCCCCGCGCCGCTCATCGGCACGCCGCCAGCGCTTGATGCGTGGCGAGCGGCCTTGAAAGCGTCTGGCGCATTCTGGAAGGCCGTTGCCGCCGATCCGCGCATCGAAGAACCCGTCCGCAACGCGGCGCGCGGCGCATTTGCGGGCCTTGAGGAAGTGAAACTGCCGCTGGCTTAGTTTGATCTTGGTCGGCACTTATGCCGGACTAATGGGCGCCGTCGGCGTCGGAGACGATCCCCCCGTGCTCCCCGAGACATGCCAACCTAGCCGCTGGTACGGAATACGGGCGGGTCATGGGCACCACGCAGGATGCGCGATTGCAAGACCTGACCCCGTGCACGCGTAACACGGTTCAGCGAAGGAAGCCGCAGGGAGTCAGCAGCACCGCGGCCCTTTGATTTGCTAAATCTCAGTACGGTGACTGAGTCACACGCGGACGTCGATACATGCCGAAACTGATTCGGAATAGGTTTGGACGTCCCGGTTCGACGGTGTTCTGTTCGATAACGGGATCCCAACCACCCGCACCGCACAGGCCGCGCCCTTGAGGGTCGGGAATAGCCGACATCGTCGCGACGCCCGGCTTGACGTAGAACACCGCGCTTTCTTCTGGATCAAAACGCGCCGCAAGCTCACCGTTGAGAGCGAGGCCGACGAAGCAACCGCTCGCCAGAAATCCTGAGTCGCGAGTTACGGTCACCTTGACCGTCCCGTCGACGACCTCTTGAAATGCTAGCAACCGCTCAGCCGGTACCGGCTTTGCAGACCTCACCTGAACGGGATTGGTACTAAATGTGCCTGCGCAACCAGACAGTGCGATCACGAAGGTTGCTGCAGCGATTTTGGTACGAGTCATATTGATGTATGTGGGCCAAACAGTCGGTTGTGCCTTGCCAGCCTTCGCCAAGCAGGGATACGGAGCGTCTCGCTCTAATTTTCAGCAAAGCGTCAGTCTTTCGCGGAGGGAAGGTCGAACCGATAGACGATCCTCCCGTCCACCGCATAAAGAACACAGAGACTAGACGAGAACTTCTCGCACAGCCTGACGGCACGATCTTTCGGATCGGAAGGTTCGTCGGGGTCTGCAACGCCCATTCCAGCCGCCCACCCCCAGTGACCGTCGTCGCTTATCGCGAACGCTTTAGGGAATGAGCGACGCAAGAACTCCCGATAGCCAGCTCGGGTTTTATCCGTTGCATGGGGAATCAAGGTCTCGTCTGCGACGTCACGATTCGAGTTGACCCGATCCGCATCGGGCTCGCCCACGGGCAGCCCCGTTCCGGGGAGCAAAATGGCCTGAAGCGAACGAACAAGTGCCGGGTCGAGCTTCACACTTCGCCCCTTGAGTACAACTTCCGCACGGGTCATGCCGGCATGGCAGTCGTAGTGCATCGCGCTATCGCTTGGAACGTCCCGGTAGTTGCTGATGATCCCGACGACCGCGTTATTGCCTCGGCTCCGCGCCTGCTCGCTTAACCTCAGCAGTGCATCCCGGTAGGCATCACGACACGTTTGGGCTTCCGACTTCCTCGCGGAGCCCAGGGGCCGAACCGTGCCGGCCACACCGTGGGCGACGATATCTTCGCCGCTCGCTAAAGAAACGTCCGCAATCACTTCCGTTGCAAGCGGACCGAATTGGAAGGCCACGTCAGCGCCCAGGATCTTCTCGTAACTTGGCCAGCGGAACGATTCGCTGATAGGCATCAGCCAACGGTCATTGCGCGCTTGTGGGGACATCGAATAAACGACGCATGTGAGTATGAAAAGGGCTCTAGTTGAGTTCTTGAGAGTCAGCATCTTCAGTCGGTCAATTTGCTTCTGGTTATGCGGCGCGAGGGCCGTACGAGGTGATCAAATATTGCTCCGGGTCGGAATCAGCGCCATGCCATTCGCGCGGAGCCGATCGCAGCGCCACGGGCAGCGATCGGCGGACTGCAGGAAGTACGGGGTCAAGGAGTACGTCGGAGTACGGGGTCACGGAGTACGGGGTCAGGTCTTCCATTCGCGCATCCCCAATGTCTGCCTGCACTTCGGAAACGTCACACATCCCCAATGCGCACCTCGTGCGCCATCCCGCGCAACCATCCTCTTTCCGCACGACGGGCAACTCGGCGTCGTCCAGTCCCCCGCCGTCGCGGCGACGAGCAGGTTGCGGCTAACTTCGGCGGGCAGGCGCTGGAGCATCGCGAGGAGTTGGTGGCCGTCGAGCAGGGTGATGCGGTTGGCGGGGGCGAAGGCGCGGGCTTCTTCGGTGTAGCGGCCGGGCGCCATGAAGAAGCCTTTGTCGACGCCTTCGCTCGCCATGACGCCGCGCAGCTCGCGGATCAGCTTCACGCAGACCGAGCGCTCGCCCCAAGGCCTTGCACTGGACGACGGCGGTGCAGCGCTGCGAGTCGGCGTCGTCCTGGTAGAGCCGCACGTCGACACCGCCGTCCGGCCCGAGCAGGGTGCCTTCGGCGCGGATGCCCTTGGCGCGGTAGAAAGCGAGGCACAGGTCTTCGAAGCGCTTCCATTCCATGTCGCGCAGCACGGTGAGCGACCATTCGGTAGGCCGGGCGATTGCGCTGCGAGCTTCAGCGGCAGACGCGGGGCCGCCCGCAAGCTCATCGGGCGTCGGCTGGCTAGTCCGCTCGACGCGCTGATCGTCGGTTGCCCCTCGGCCCAGGTCGGCCCAAGGCTGCCGCGCCTTGGGCTCAAACGCGTAGGTGTAGCCGCCGCGCTCGGACGCCAGTTGTTGGAGGAACTTGTAGAGCGCGATGGCGGAGAAGGTGAACAGCGCGATCAGCGCGAACGGGCGAATGCCGCCGTAGATGCCGGCGAGGTAGAAGCCGAACACGCTGGTGCGCGGTAGCCACACGAAGACGCCGATGAAGATGGCGAGCGCGAAGACGGCCGAGAAGTACCACGGCGCTTGCGGCGCGAGGGTGAGCAGACCTTCGTCTTTGCGGCGGTAGCGGGCCATGACTTGGATGGGGCGTGAGCTGCCGGCATTTTATGGGTGACGAAATGTGTTATGGGTGGACAAACGTCAAATGCGGCGCGTGAGCCTAGAATTCGTCACACCTGATTTCGCTTGCCCTGACCATGTCTGCCACCGAGGCCTTTTCCTGGAAGCACTTCGTTATCGCATTGGCCGGGGCTGCATGCATCACTTGGCTGGCCGCGAGCCTGTCGCCCGCCCCGCGATTCGGTCTGACACCCGCGGACGAGGCCCCGGCGGGGACGGATTCAGCATTTAGTGAGCACAGCCCCAGTGACGCGCCGAACAGGGCAATGCATATGGGCGCACCGACACCGCGCTTGGCGAACGAGGTGCCGCCGGCGCCATCCAAGGCGGACGCGCATGCACCGCGCGGCCGTTCGTTCAAATGCGTGGTCGGCGGCCGGATTGAGTACGCCGACCGCCCCTGTGCCGAGGGCGCAGACAGCAGCTTGGTGAATGTGAACCCGGCGATGATGGGGGCAGTGCCGGCGCGGCGTTAGCCAGTTGCCGCCGTGTTGCGGCGCATGCGGCGAGGCGCGCTGCGCCTTCGTGGTGCCGCTTAGTCGCTGTTCGATTCGCCCGTTGCGTCGGGCGAATCGCCGCCCTGAAGCTTGATGCCCCGCCGCGCGAGTGATTCGCGCAGCAGGTATTCGATCTGTGCGTTCACGCTGCGCATCTCGGCGCCGGCGAGGCGCGCGAGGGCGTCCCACACGGCGGGGTCGATGCGCAGCGGGAAGGATTTTTTTCCGGGTGACGCCATGCCTTAGGGGTAGAGCGTGCCGCTGTTGACCACGGGCTTGACCTCTTGCTCGCTGCACAGCACGACGAGCAGGTTGCTGACCATGGCGGCCTTGCGTTCGTCGTCCAGCACGATGACGTTGCGTTCGGACAGCGCGGTGAGCGCGAGTTCGACCATGCCGACGGCGCTGTCGACGATCTTGCGGCGCGCGGCGATCACTGCTTCGGCCTGCTGGCGGCGCAGCATCGCGTTGGCGATTTCGGGCGCGTAGGCCAGATGCGTGAGGCGCGTTTCTTCGACCAGCAGGCCGACGGGGCCGAGGCGTTCGTTGAGTTTGCGCGCCAGCACCTCGGCGATCAGATCAGACCCGCCGCGCAGCGTATGGGTGGCCGGCACGCCTTCAGCCTCGATGCTGTCGTAGGGGTGGCTGCTGGCGATTTCGCGCAGGGCGGCTTCGCTCTGGATGCGGACGAAGGCGTCGTAGTCGTCGACGTTGAACAGCGCCTTGGCGGTGTCATCGACGCGCCAGACGATGGCGGCGGCGATCTCGATCGGGTTGCCGCGTTCGTCGTTCACCTTGAGCTTGTCGGAGAGGAAGTTGCGCACGCGCAGCGAGATGCGGCGGCGGGTGAAGAGCGGAATCGTCCAGCGCAAGCCGCTTTTGCGGTCGGTGCCCACGTAGGCGCCGAAAAGCTGCAACGCAGCGCCTTCGTTCGGCTGCAGCATGTACAGGCCACCGAAACACAGCGCGGTGAGCAGCACGCAGACGGCGATGGTGGAAGGCTGCACCAAACCCTCTGCGCCGACGAACTGCGCGATCAGCCAAGCAAGTGCCGCCAGGCCGACGACCACCGCGAGGTAGCCGTTGGCCGAAAAGGCAGTGCGTTCAGTCTGGGTGTCGTCCATCGATTGCATGACGTCCTCTTGGTGAGCAAGTGATATCACTTTGGTATCTCAAGATACCCCTGTCAAGCTGCGGGGGCGCGCCGCGATGCGCCCGGGGGCGTAGCGGGCAACTCAATCAAGGCCCCGCTATTGGGCGCACAGCGCTTGCCCGATTGGTCTCTTAAAACGGCGCGCCGTGGGGCCTATATCGAAGTCTGAGGCGAGTTGCCGCGCCTCTCGTCCGCCCATGCCATGCAGTTGAAGGTGAATATTCACCTTCAGGGTGTGCGCTCTTGCGCAGTTTATCCAGCACCGGCGTGTCTAAGCTGCGACATGCGCTCTATCCAGAGCGCATGTCGCAGCCCGAGGAGTCGAGAGATGCCTGCAGCCACGCAGATCCAGCTGGACGACATGACCCGGCTTCTTCAGTCTGGCCCGGTACTGATCGGCGAGGACCACACGCTGGGCCACGCCAGGCTGGCGATTTATGAGTTGATCAAGCGCGGGGCGGTTCAATTCCTTTCGATCGAGTCGCCGATCGGACCGTCTTGCATGGTGCGCGCCGACGGTCAGCTACTGCCCCAGCGCACCGCGGACTACTTTGAGGGCGCGACGCCGATGCATAACCCCACGATGTCGATGCAAACGCTCGTAGGGTATGCAATGGAGCAGAACGTGTCGGTCTACTGCCACGACGTTCCGCTTGCGAAGAGCCCGCTGAATTTTTTCGCCCGCATCGGCGACGATTACTCGGTGTACCCGACCCAAGCCAAGCAGTATTTGCCTGATTCGATGCCCGCGCTTCCGACGACCACCGGAAGCGCGGCAAACAAGTTCGTCGCCCGCAACATGTATTCGGCCACCTATCTGAAGACACATCTGGGCGCCGGTGTCCGGGTGCTATGGAACCTCGTGATCCTCGCCGGCGCTTCTCACGTGGACGTGCAGCAGTGTGGGCAAGCGCGCACGCTGCAGGCGCGACTCGGAATTGCTGATACACGTGTCTTCAGGCTGGATTAGGACAGCTAGTCGCCCGGACGATGTCGCAACCCGGCGTCCGGGGTCTTCGTCACACGCACCGTTGCACTCCGGATTCGGTTGACTAGCATTCGGGCGCAGAGCTATCGCAAGCATCAAGCTCGATAGCCATCATCAATCAAGATCATTGTCGCAATTCAATGGTCAGCCCGCGAGCCGGCATCTACGCTTCAAAGCCAGACCCACTCATCGGATTACACGGAGACAGCGACCATGAGCAGCAAACAGAAATGCCCCTTCGGCCACGGCTCCCGTACCACCCCCGCCCGGCAATCGAACCGCGACTGGTGGCCCAACCAGTTGAACCTCTCGATCCTGCATCAGCACGCGCCGGCCTCGAACCCGATGGACGCGGGCTTCGACTACGCCGAGGCGTTCAGGAAGATCGACTACGCGGCGCTGAAGGCCGACCTCAAGGCGCTGATGACCGATTCGCAGGATTGGTGGCCGGCCGACTGGGGCCACTACGGCGGCCTGATGATCCGCATGGCCTGGCACAGCGCCGGCACCTACCGCACGGCGGATGGCCGTGGTGGTGCGGGCACCGGCAACCAGCGCTTCGCGCCGATCAACAGCTGGCCGGACAATGGCAACCTCGACAAGGCGCGCCGGCTGCTGTGGCCGATCAAGCAGAAGTACGGCAATGCCATCTCCTGGGCGGATCTGATGATCCTCGCCGGCAACGTTGCGCTGGAATCGATGGGCTTCAAGACCTTCGGCTTCGGCGGCGGCCGCGCCGACATCTGGCAGCCGGAAGAGGACATCTACTGGGGCGCGGAGACGGAATGGCTCGCGACCTCGGATAAGCCGAACAGCCGTTACTCCGGCAACCGCGAACTCGCGAATCCGTTGGCCGCGGTGCAGATGGGCCTGATCTATGTGAACCCGGAAGGGCCGGACGGCAAGCCGGACCCGGTGGCGAGCGGCCGCGACGTGCGCGAAACCTTCGCCCGCATGGCAATGAACGATGAGGAAACCGTGGCACTGGTCGCCGGTGGCCACACCTTCGGCAAGGCGCACGGCGCGGGTGACCCGGCGCTGGTCGGCCCCGCCCCGGAAGCCGCGCCGATCGAAGCGCAGGGCTTTGGATGGATCAACCAGCTTGGCTCTGGCCGCGGCGTGCACACCACCACCAGCGGCATCGAGGGTGCCTGGAAACCCAACCCCACCACCTGGGACAACGGCTACTTCGACATGCTCTTCGGCTACGAGTGGGAACTCACGAAGAGCCCGGCTGGCGCACACCAGTGGGTGGCGAAGCACTGCAAGCCGGAGCACATGATCCCCGACGCGCACGACCCGTCGAAGAAGCATCCGCCGATGATGACCACGGCCGACCTCTCGCTGCGCTTCGATCCGACCTACGAAAAGATCTCACGCCGCTTCCACCAGGACCCGGCCGCGTTCGCCGACGCCTTCGCCCGCGCCTGGTTCAAGCTGACCCACCGCGACATGGGGCCGAAGGGCCGCTACCTCGGGCCGGAAGTGCCGAGTGAGGACCTGATCTGGCAAGACCCGATTCCGGCGGTGGATCACCCGCTGATCGATGCCGCCGATGTAGCCGCCTTGAAGGCGAAGATCCTCGCCTCGGGCCTGACGACGGCGGAGCTGGTCTACACCGCCTGGTCGTCGGCGGCGAGCTTCCGTGGCTCGGACAAGCGCGGCGGCGCGAACGGTGCGCGTATCCGCCTCGCGCCACAGAATGACTGGGAAGCGAACCAGCCGGCGCAGCTTGCGAAGGTGCTGGGCGTGCTCGAAGGCATTCAGCGTGACTTCAATGCGGCAGCGAGCGGTGGCAAGAAGGTATCGCTCGCCGACCTGATCGTGCTCGCGGGTTCGGCCGCGGTGGAAGCCGCCGCCAAGGCCGCCGGCCACGCGATCGAAGTGCCCTTCGCACCCGGCCGCATGGATGCGAGCGAAGCGCAGACCGATGCCGCATCGTTCGAACCGCTGGAGCCGCAGGCTGATGGCTTCCGCAACTACCAGAAGGCGCAGTACCGCGTGCCGGCCGAGGAGTTGCTGGTCGACAAGGCGCAGCTGCTCACACTCTCCGCACCTGAGATGACGGTGCTCGTCGGTGGCCTGCGCGCGCTCGACGCGAACTACGGCGGATCGAAGGACGGCGTGTTCACACAGCGCCCCGGCCAGCTCACCAACGACTTCTTCACCCACCTGCTCGACATGGGCACGGTGTGGCACCCGGTGGATGAAAGCGCCCAGCGCTTCGAAGGCCGCGACCGCCGCACCGGCGCCGTGAAATGGACCGGCACCCGCGTGGATCTGGTGTTCGGCTCCAACTCGCAGCTGCGCGCGCTGGCCGAGGTGTATGCGCAAAGCGATGCGAGCGAGAAGTTTGTGCGCGACTTCGTCGCCGCGTGGGTGAAGGTGATGAACCTGGATCGGTTTGATCTGAAGTAAACCGAGCGATGCCATGTAACCACGGCAATCGTCATGCCCAAAGCCCGCCGCAAGGCGGGCTTTCTCGTGCACGCCGGTGTTAGGCGCGGAGACCAAATGGGCAGTCAGATCACGATCGGCCGCGACTGATACGCATCATGTCACCGCGCCCGGGCCGACACCACAATCCGCGCTGCGATCGCGGCACACTCAGCGCCGTGACGAACTATTCGACCACGAGTGAGACAAGATGAAGTACCTCTCCTGTTTGATGTGCGCCGCCGCTCTGCTGTTGAGCGGCTGTGCTTCCAGCCTAATGAAGCCGGGTGACGAGAAGTCGATTGCTGCGCTGCCCGAGCAGCGTGCCCGCGTGGTGTTCCTGAGGCCCTCTGCCCTCGGTGGTGCGATCCAAGCTTCGGTGTTCGATGTCACTGACGGCAAGCCCGGTTTCATCGGCGTCAGTTCGGTGGGCACCAAGGTCGTCTATGACACAGCGCCGGGCAAGCACCGGTTCATGGTGGTATCGGAAGCGGCGGACTTTCTCGATGCCAATCTGACGGCTGGCAAGACCTACTACGCCATCGTTGCGCCACGCATGGGCATGTGGAAGGCGCGCTTCTCGCTGTGGCCGGTCAAAGCTGATCCGAAAGCCCACTACAGCCTGGCGGGAACCGAGTTTCCGGGCTGGGTGCAGCAGGGCAAGCTGGTTCTCAACACGCCCGAAGGTGAGCAGTGGGCGAAGGCGAACGCTGCGGACATCCAAGGCAAGTACAACGCCTACATGAAGGTGTGGGATGCCAAGAGCCCCGAAGCGCTAGAGAAGCGGGCACTTGATCCGGAAGACGGCGTTTCAGCCAAGTAAATCGCCAGACGAACTGGTCCGCGCATAATGCGCGGGCCCCCAGGATCCGCCACCTACCGTGCCCCCAAACTTGCCGCCCCAATTTCTCCCCCAGCTCAGATCCGCTCTGGAAGCGCTGTGGCAACGCCTGCGCCACCCGCGCCGGCGCGATGTGCTGATTGCACTCGCGGCACCACCTGCGCTGCTGCTGGCATGGGTGCTGGTGCTGGTGCCCTTCACGCCGGGGATCTCGGATATCCGCAAGGCGCGCGAAGAAGCGCCGACGCAGGTGCTGACGTCCGACGGCAAACCGCTTGCCGAGTTCAAGCGCGGCAACCGCGACTGGGTGCCCTTGGATGCGATTTCGCCGCGGGTGATCGATGCGTTGATCGCAACCGAGGACAAGCGTTTCTATGACCACCACGGCATCGACTTTCGCCGCCTGGTCGGGGCGACGCTGGCAACCTTGCAAGGCGACACGCAGGGCGGCTCCACGATCACGCAGCAGTTGGCGCGCAACCTGTTCCCGGAAGAAATCGGGCGTCGCCAGAACATCACCCGCAAGATCAAGGAAGCGATCACCGCGCTGAAGATCGAGGCGCTGTATTCGAAGCAGCAGATCCTCGAGACCTATCTCAACACGGTGCCCTTCCTCTACAACGCCTACGGCATCGACATGGCGGCGCGCACCTACTTCGGCAAGCCGGCGCGCGAGCTGGATATATCCGAGAGCGCGACGCTAATCGGCATGTTGAAGGGCACCAGCTACTACAACCCGGTGCTGAACCCGGACCGTGCGCGCGAGCGGCGCAACGTTGTGCTGGCGCTGATGGCGAAGCAGGACAAGCTCTCGGCGGAACGCTACGAAGCGCTCGCCAGACGGCCGCTGAGGCTGGATTTCGAACGCCAGTCGGCTGAACCGGGCGACGCGCCCCACTTCACCGTGCAGTTGAAGCGTTGGCTGATCGACTGGGCCGACCAGCACGACTACAACATCTACACCGATGGGTTGGTGGTACGCACCACAATCGATTCGCGCCTGCAGGGTTTTGCAGCGCGCGCAGTGGAGCAACGCACGCGCACCCTGCAGGGTATTGCCAACAGCGCGTGGGGCGGCCAGTGGCGTGCCGGCAATCGCACGGTCGAAGCGCTGGTGCGTGACAGCGCTGCGTTCGCAGCGGCCACGGCTGCAGGCGAATCGGCGGACGAGGCCCTCAAGCGGCTGCTGCGCGACACCGACTTCATGCGGCAGCTGCGTGAGGAGAAAACGCGAATCGAAGCCGGCTTCCTCGCGATCGATCCGCGCAGCGGCGCGATCCTCGCATGGGTTGGCAGTCGCGATTTCGCGGTCGACGCTTTCGACCATGTGCGCCAGGCGCGCCGCCAACCGGGCTCCACCTTCAAGCCCTTCGTCTACGGCGCCGCCTTCGAGCGTGGCGCCAAGCCGGACGACACCTTCGTCGACGCCCCGGTGCAGATACCGCTGCCCGGTGGCGAGCTGTGGGAACCGGACGACGCTGAGCCGCCGACCGGCGAGCCGATGACGCTCGCCACCGCACTCGCGCTATCGCGCAACCGCATTACCGCACAGGTAATGCAGCAGGTGGGCCCAGCGCGCGTCGCCAAGCTCGCGCGCGCGATGGGCGTTCGCGAAAGCAAGCTCGACGAGGTGCCCTCGCTGGCGCTCGGTACCAGCCCGGTGACGCTGTACGAAATGGTCAGCGCTTACGCCACCATCGCGAACGCCGGCCACTACCTCGCACCGGCCATGGTGCTGCGCATCGAGAACCGCAAGGGTGAAGTACTGGAGGAATTCCGCCCGGCGGACCCGGAGCGCGCGATCTCCGCAGAGGCTGAAGACACCCTGCTCGACGCGATGCGCGGTGTCGTGCAGCGCGGCACCGGCAGTGCCATCCGCGGCCGCTTCGGTGTGCGGGGCGACCTCGCCGGCAAGACCGGCACCACGCAGGACAACACCGACGGCTGGTTCATCCTGATGCATCCACAACTCGTAGCGGGCGCGTGGGTCGGCTTCAACGACGCGCGCATCACGCTGCGCAGCAACTACTGGGGCCAGGGCGCGCACAGCGCGCTGCCGATGGTCGGCGATTTCTTCTCACGCGCGCAGAACGCCCGCCTGATCGACAGCAACGCCCGTTTCGTGCGCGCGCAAGACGCCACACTCAGCGGCCGCCTGCACGCGTGGTACCAATCGCTGTTCGGCGAAGCGCCTACGACGGAAGCCTCGGCGCCGCGGCCGCGGCCGATCGAACCGCCCGCAGCGCAGAGCGAGCCCCCGGCGGCCGAGGCGTCTGCGCCCGCGGCTGAAGCGCCGATGGTCGATCAACCCGCCGCGTCGGAACCGGCAGCAAACGCCAGCGCCCCGCTGCCGCCAGCAGCGCCATCAGCACCCGTCGCGCCAATCGAACCACCGGCCGCCACGCAGTCCGCGCCGGCGAACTGAGCGGCGAGCCAGGCGACACGGCGGCTGACAACTGACCGGCGTCCCTGCGCGTAGCCCTGATCAGCCGCAGCCCCGGATTGCGCGCCGCGGCATCCGGGCGATCTACGCATCGCCCAGCAGCGGCGCGAAGCGTTCGATCAGGTAGTCGACGAAGGCTTGCGTGCGCGCCGGCAGATGCTCGCGCGCCGGATAGACGGCATACACCGGAAAACCCGGCGCGGGCGGGAAGTTGGGCAGCAGCGGTGTCAGCAGCCCGGCGGCGACCGGTGCGCGCACCAGTGCCTGGTCGATCAGCAACACGCCCATGCCGCCGATCGCGGCACTGACCAGCGCAGAAGCGTCGTTGATCACCAGCGGGCCTTGCACCGGATAGCGCTGCACTTCACCGCCGACGACGAAACCCCAGTTGTCGAGCCGGTGTTTGCCGTTGCTGTAGAAAAGGCAGGCGTGGCCGACCAGATCCTCGGGCCGCTTGGGCGTGCCATGGCGCGCGAGGTAGTCCGGGCTGGCAACCAGTGCCCAGGCCAGCTCGCCCAGCCTTCGCGCGACGAGCGAGGAGTCGGGCAAATGGCCGATGCGGATCGCAACATCGACGCGCTCGGCAACCAGATCAACGAAGCGGTCTTCGAGTCCCAGCTCCAGTTCCAGCTCCGGGTAACGACGGTGGAATTCGGGCAGCAGCGGCACCAGCAGCTCGCGCCCGGCGGTGGCCGAGCAGCTCACGCGCAGCTTGCCGCGAACATGCTGGGCGTGTTCGGCGCTGAGCCCTTCGATGGCCTCCAGCGCGGCCTCCACCCGCTGGGCTTCGCGCAGGATTTCTTCGCCGAGTTCGGTGAGCACCAGCTTGCGTGTGGTGCGCTGGATCAGGCGCCCGCCGATCTGCGCCTCGAACGCGGCAACCTGCTTGCTCACCGCGGATCGGCTCAGGCCAAGCGCCTGCGCGGCGGCCGAAAAGCTGCCGCTGCGCGCCACACGTGCAAACAGCATGAGGCCGGGGATGCGTTCAAAGGGGATGGCCATGGTGATCGGTAGGCGCAATTCAAGCGCTAGATTGGTTCCTAGGAGGAAACAATCTAGTGCGCTACTGCGTGCTTATCAAGTGCCGATGGCGGGCCTATGCTGGCACCACATCGAACCCCAACTGCAAGGAAGCCGCCATGAACACCACCCATCTTGCCGCCGTCATCCACCGCTACGGTGACGCCGACGTGATCTCGCTCGAACAACGCCCGATGCCGCAGCCGGGGCCGGACGATGTGCTGGTCCGCATCCACGCCGCGAGCGTGAACCCGGTGGACTGGAAGATCCGCAAGGGCTACCTCAAGGACATGCTGCCGCATCAACTGCCGCTCACGCTGGGTTGGGACTTCGCCGGCGAGATTGTTGCCGTGGGTACGCAAGTCACCGGCTGGCAGATCGGCGACGCGGTGTTCGCCCGCCCCGATATCGTGCGTGACGGCAGCTATGCCGAATACATCGCGGTGCGCGCATCGGAGATCGCCCGCAAGCCGGCCTCGCTCAACTGGCAGGAAGCCGCCGCGGTACCGCTGGTTGCGCTCACCGCATGGCAATCCTTGTTCGACATGGCGCAACTGCAAGCCGGCGAACGCGTGCTGATCCATGCGGGCGCCGGCGGCGTGGGCAACTTCGCAATCCAGCTTGCCAAGGTTCGCGGCGCGCATGTGATTACCACCACCTCCACCGCAAACGTCGAGCTGGTGAAGTCGCTCGGCGCCGACGAGGTGATCGACTACACCAAGCAGGATTTCAGCACCCTGCGCGATCTCGACGTGGTCTTCGACACCCTCGGCGGCGATATCCAGCTGAAGTCGCTCGCGACGCTGCGCCGCGGCGGCCGCATCGTCACCATCGCAAGCCCGGTGGATGCCGCGCTGGCTGCGCAGCACGGCGTTACCCCGTTCTTCTGCTTCGTGCAGCCCAACGGCCCGCAACTGGCGGAGATCGGCCAGCTCGCCGATGCTGGCAAGCTGCGCGTGGTGATCGACAGCGTGTTCCCGCTCAGCGAGATCCGCGCCGCGCATGCCCGCAGCGAAACCGGCCGTGCCCGCGGCAAGATCGTGATTCAGGTGAGCTGAAGCAGCTTCGTCGCTACACGCGCGTACCGCGCCCGCTCGCCGCACATGGCGGGCAGCTGAGCGCCTTGAGCCCGCCGCCTCTGCACAGGTGGCGGGCTCTTGTGCGTTCTGGATCGCGTTGCGGCGTTCGCTGCGGCGCCGCCACCTCACTTCATGACGGCCGCCCTACCGGTGCAGCGGCGGCCGCGACCCCCTCCTCCAAGCAAAGTTCCGACGGGGCGTCTTGAAACTTGATCTATGTCAAGGATGCAAAAACCGCCCAGGGCGTATTTAGCGGTACCCGGGGCTCCAGAAGCATGTCGCCCCCTGATCAACCGTGCAGTCATCACTCAGGAAGGCATGAAAATGACCCCTCGTCGGATCGCCCTCGCGGGCTTGATCCTTGGCCTCTGCACCTTTTTCTCGCTCGGCGCGCAGGCGGCCGACGCAAAGGTGAAGAAATCGGCCACGGACATCGCCATCGGTAAGGAATGCGTGTCCTGCCACGCAGACGACAACCCCGGCCTCGTCGGTGAATGGAAGAAGAGTTCCCACGCGAAGCACAACGTCGACTGCTACGACTGCCACAAGGCGGCCGAAGGCACGCCCGGCGCCTACAAGCACCGCGAATACAAGGGCAAGCCGAACTTCATCACCACCGTGGTGAGCCCGAAGGTCTGCGCGACCTGCCACGAAAAGGAAGTCGAACAACAGCAACCCTCGCACCATGCGCTGGGCGGCCAGATCCTGGCGTCGCTGGACAACATCATGGGTGAAGTGATCGGCGGCCCGGCCGCGGTTACCGCCGGCTGCCTGCAGTGCCACGGCAGCAAGATCGCGCTGGATGCGAACAATCGCCCGACGGCGCAGACCTGGCCGAACACCGGTATTGGCCGCATCAACCCCGATGGTTCGCTCGGCTCGTGCTCGGCCTGCCACAGCCGTCACCGCTTCTCGGCCGCGCAGGCGCGCGAGCCGGATACCTGCGGCAAGTGCCACCTCGGCCCCGATCATCCGCAGAAGGAGATCTACGAGGAATCCAAGCACGGCATCGCCTTCTCGGCACACAAGGAGGAGATGAATCTCAAGTCGAAGAAGTGGGTGGTCGGCAAGGACTACACCGCTGCACCGACCTGCGCGACCTGCCACATGAGCGCGACCGAGCGTCAGGAAGTCACGCACGATGTGGGCGAACGCATCTCCTGGACGCTGCGCCCGGCCGTGTCGGTCAAGCTCAACATGGTCCGCACCGACGACAAGAAGGCCTACGACCTGCCGGCGAGCATCGCGCTGCCGAAGGTGGGCGACACCTACAAGGGTGCCAAGGTCGTCGAAGTGATCACCTGGGAGAAGCGCCGCAAGAACATGCAGGACGTCTGTGTTGCGTGCCACACCAAGCGCCAGATCGAGGGCCACTACAAGCAGTTCGACGACGTGGTGGATCTCTACAACGACAAGTTCGCCAAGCCGATCGCCGCGATGATGGGCGAGCTGACCGCGAAGGGTTATGTCACGGCTGCGCCGTTCGACGAGAAGATCGAGTGGACCTGGTGGGAAATCTGGCACCACGAAGGTCGTCGTGCCCGCCATGGCGCCGCAATGATGGGCCCGGACTACACCTGGTGGAACGGCATCTATCAGGTCGCCCAGCGTACCTACTTCGAGTGGATTCCGCAGATGCGCGAGGCGGTCCGCAAGAAGGACGGCAACGAAGCCTTCGCCGATGCGCTGCTGCAGAAGTACTTCAAGCCGATCGAGGGCCACGACTGGTACTTCAACGGCATCAGCAAGGACGCCATCGAGAAGGTGCGTCAGGGCTATGAAGACCGCTACGGCAAGGGGGCGCTGAAGTGATGCTGCGCAGCATCCTCGCGGCGCTGCTCGTCGCCACCGCCAGCATAGCGGCGGTGGCGGCGGAGCCCGCGCCCACTTCGGCGGCAACGCTGATCGCGCGCGCCGACAAGTACTGGACGGAAGGCAAGCTCGACAAGGCGGGTGAGAGCTTCGCCGCCGCCGTCGCGGCCGAGCCGAAGTCCAGCACCGCGCTGCTGCGCCTTGCCGGCTTCCAGCTCTCGCAGCAGGACATCAGCAAGAGCGTCGCCACCTATCGCCAGGTGATCACGCTTGAGCCGAAGAACAGCAAAGCCTGGATCGGCATGGGGCTGGCCTACCTCCACAGCGGCGACACCGAACTCGCCCGTGCCGCGCTGGACGAGGCGATTCGCGTCGATCCGGCGCGCAAGGAAAGCCTCAAGCCACTGCTGGCGAAGCTCGACGAGCGCAGCCACTGAAGCGCACTGGTGGTACTCAAGCCCCGGGCCCCGGCACAACCGGCCCCGGGGCTTTTCATTTCGCGCACGCCGCAACGCAGGCTCCGCTCAGCAGCTGGAACTTTCATCTGTCGCCCACCCTCTGAACGCGCAATAGCACTTGCATCGGAGGGCACAGCGATGAAAACAGTCTTGTGGTCGATCACCGCAGTCCTGGGTTTGCTCTGGAGCGGCGCCGTCGCGCTCGCGCATAGCGTCGCGGCTTGGGCGGCAACCGCCGCTGGTACGGCAGATGCACAGACACTGGCCGCCATATTGCGAGACTGGCCGCTGCCAGCGTGGCTCGCATGGGCCGACCCAGCCATGCTGGAGTCGCTGCGAATGGCGCTATCCGCCGTGGGCACCGGCTTGGTCCTGAGCCAGCCCTGGATCGCCACCGCGATCGGCTGGATCGGGCCGGCACTGTGGCTCGTCTGGGCGCTCGGTATCGCCCTGCTGCTGGCGCTGGCCAGCATCGCTCATCTGCTGATCCATCGCCTGGCACCGCGCCCGAGCCTCGTGCATGCGGCTGCCGGCGGAGCGAACCGCTAAGGGCGCGAAACCCGCTGAAACGTCCGTCGCGACGAGCTCGCTGACGCCGATCGGCCAACGCCTGCCGGAGTGACACCGGCCGGCGATGCCCGGCCCTTGCGAAACGCCTCACATAGGCTGGCATCGAAGTCGTCTCTGTGGCACGCTGTGCGGGAATGAAAACGTTGTCAAGCCGGTTCGCCGCCGCACCCGCCGAGTGAGGTTCCATGACATCCACTCTCGATTCCCACGCCCTGGTCGGTAGCCATGCACGACGGCTCAACCGCGTGATCGACCACGTCGAAGCCCACCTGGCCGACGATCTTCGGCTCGACCACCTCGCGCGGCTCGCCGCCTATTCGCCGTTTCACCTGCACCGCGTGTTCCGCGCCTGGACCGGCGAAACCCTGCGCGATTTCGTGCGCCGCCGGCGCCTGGAGACCGCTGGCATCCGGCTGCGCTACGACCCGGCGCTGACTGTCCGTGAGGTGGCGGTGACTTGCGGCTTCGCGTCCGCCGAAACCTTCGCACGGGCCTTCCGCCAGCACTTCGGCGTCACGCCCAGCGCCTGGCGCCAGAGCGCGCTGCAACGCCCGCCGCAGCACAGGGTGACCGGCGGACCATATCGCGACGCGGCGACGCCGACGCTCGGCAATGTCACGCTGCAGCAGCTTCCGCAGCGCGAAGTGCTGTACTGGCGCGTGCAGGGCGATTACTCGGACGTGGTGGCGCCGCTGTGGGTGCGCTTCAGGCCCTGGGTACATGCGCTCGGTCTGGGTGATCAGCCCATGCTGGGCATGGGCCTGGACGACCCCGCCATCGCCCCCCCGCAGCACTGCCGTTACGACGCGTGCGTGGTGCTGCCACCCGGCTGGCAGGAAAGTGCCCAGCTGCGCCCTTCTCGCAAACGTGTCGAAGGCGGCTGGCATGCCTGCGTCCGCTTCGAAGGCCCGCGTGCGGACATTGGACTCGCCTGGTCCTGGCTGATCGACCAGTGGTTGCCGCAAAGCGGTTTCATCGCCGCGAGCGGGCCGTTTTTTGAGACCTACGCGGCGGGGCACCCGAGCGACGGCAATGACGACCTCGTCGCGGAGCTGTGCATGCCGGTACTGCCGCTGGGGCGCTGAACGCGCACGCGCCGCCGCAAGCTGGCCAGGCGCGCAAAACCGCAAGCCGGGCAAGGTGTCGCGCAAGCCCGGGCAGGGGCAAGCCGGGCGCGCGCCGATACAGTCCACCGCATCCACATAACGATACGGAGACACCCGATGCGCGTAACCCGCTTTGCCCCCCTCGCCCTGCTTGTGCTCGCCGCCTGCGGCGGCACCCAGTCGGTTGCACCCAGCGCCACGGCCAAGGCCCCCACCGTGCCCGCCCCCGGCCGTGCTGAGGCCGGCGTCACCGCCGACTGCGCCGCATGGGCGAGCGCCATCGTCGGCCCCTACAAGTACGAGAACAACGTCTGGGGCATCGACAAGGCACGCGGCTTCACGCCCGAGCAATGCCTGCTCCGCCGCACGAAGGACGGCCAGAGCGAGATCGGCTGGACCTGGAGCTGGCCGGGGCAAGACCCCACCGTGTTCGCCTACCCGCAGATCATGTTCGGCTGGAAGCCCTGGTCCGGCGGCAAGCCGTCCGACCCGCGCTTCCCGCTCAAGATCTCGGCGATGCAAAGCCTGAGCATGGACTACGAAGTCGAAACGCAAGCCAGCGGCAGCTACAACCTCGCGCCGGAAATCTGGCTCACCAGCAGCGGCAACTGGAGCGAACAGCCCAACCCGAAACTGATCACCACCGAGATCATGTTCTGGATGGACTACCAGCAAAGCGCCACGCCCGCCGGCCAGATCGTCGACCAGCCGGTGCTCGGCGGCGTGCGCTACGACCTCTTCCGCGCCGACAACATCGGCGACCGCGGCGACGGCCGTGGCTGGACGCTCTACTCCTTCCGCAGCCCCACCCGGCAGCTGAAAGGCCAGATCCCGATCGACGCGCTGCTGCGCTACATGGTCGGCAAGGGCCTGGTGAACCCGGAGGAATACGTCGCCAGCGTGGAATTCGGCAATGAAGTGGTGGGCGGGTCGGGGACCACCTGGGTGAAGAAGTTTGCGGTGAATGTGGCGCCGTAACTAGGTGCGCTGCGTCGCACGGTTTCGGCGGCCATGATGGTCGCTACGACCGTGGTAACCGAGGGCGGGTGGGCCGTTCTGGCCTAACCCGCCTTTTTCTTGTTCGCGCGGTTTCGACGTTCGTCGTCCAGGCCCTTGTGCGACAAGCACCGTCAACGGCCGATTCGGCCTTGCCGGACTTGAGCCGCGTCGGGTGCGGAGCAGTGCTCCGCGAAACCCCGCTTACGCCGTCAGCAGTCAGGCGTAAGCGCCTGACTTCCATCACATGCTCGACAATTTGGGCGGCTGCGGCCTCAGACGGCCCTCGCCATCGGCCGCACCGTGTTTTACGGAAGCGCCTCTAGACCTTGCCTACCATTTGCAGCCACGATCCGAGAGCGTATCGCGAAGCAAAAGCGGAACCGCGAACAGCCCTGCTCCCGAGTATGCGTCCCGGCAATCTGGCCGCAGTGCCTTGGCGATGCCTTTCGCCAAGGCCCCTTCACTCTCCCTTTCCTGTGATGGCGGCTCGAAACGCGCATCACGCGTCTTCTCGGACCCCACGGCGCTTGCGCGTGCGAGCGCGCGAGCACGCTCCAGATCGATTCGGGGCACGTCTGCTTGCGGGGCAGGCTCGGCGGTTTCACGCGGCGCTAGCGAGTCGGTGGTCGCAGATCGTGAGAGCACAGCCGGCGGGGGGCTCGCTGAAGCGCTCCTACGTTGCCGGGAGGGCGCGGACGCTACAGGGCGCTCCAACGGTGGCTCTGCTCTTGGTCGCGTCAAGGTAACGGACACGCGCGTCAACACGCCTTGAGGCACGCCTTTACCCCAAAAGTCGATGCAACAAACACGCGAAAACAACGCAACGTGGATCAAGACTGACCCGCAGAGCGCAATACCGAGCGCGGTATTGGCCCGCGCGCGCTGTACTACTTGGTGTGCCAAAGCCCAATTGCTCACAAGCTGCAACCGACACCGTAAGACCAGGCGCCCTCGCGCTGTGGGTGCAGAACGCAGACGCACCAACTCAAGCGGAAATCGCCGCACGGGGTGTCGATCGGGCTTCTATCGTTCCGTGTCTGGAGGGCGTGGCGCATGTCATGGGGGCGAATGGGCTATGTCACCGATTCTATGGGCACCCATGTGCCGCGCGGCGTGACATCGCGCATGCTTCTGCACCCGGTATTCCAGGCAAAACGGAACTAGCGTCAGCCACCAACGCCGCTGCGCAGCAGCGTTGGCAAGCGCTATTCCTTCGCCTTGAAGCGGGTGAAGATCCGCGTCTGCACGCGGCGAATCTCCTGTGGCACGGCGTCCGGCGGAGTCATGCGGCTGGCGGCTTCAGCCGAGAGGAAGACCGACGGGTTCTCGGCAACCTCTTTCTTCACGTAGGGCAGCGAGGCGCGGTTGGGGTTGGCGTAGAAGACCTTGTTGGTGAGCGCGGCGTGCACTTCGGGCCGCAGGATGTAGTTGATGAACAGGTGCGCGTTATTCGGGTGCGGTGCGTCGGCCGGGATCGCCATCGAATCGAAGAACAGCGTGGCGCCGTGGGTCGGCACGAGGGCTTCGATTTCTTCGCCGTTCTTCGCGGCGATCGCGCGAGCACGGGCGATATTGATGTCACCGGAGTAGCCCATCACCGCGCACAGCCCGCCGGTAGCCAGATCGTTGATGTAGCCGGAAGATGAAAAACGCGTGATGTAGGGCCGCACCTTGCGCAGCACTTCAGCGGCGGCGGGATAATCGCCTGCGTTGCGGCTGTAGCCGGGCTTGCCGGCGTAGAGCATGGTCACCGGCAGCACTTCGCTGGCCGAATCGAGAAAGCTGACACCGCATTGCTTCAGGCGGCTGGTGTATTGCGGATCGAAAAGCAGCGCCCAGGGGTTCTCCGGCATCGGCAGATCGCCCAGTGCTCGCTTCACCCGCCCGACATTGATGCCGACGGTGACGTAGCCCCACAGCCAGTCCACAAGATACTGGTTGCCCGGGTCAACCTTGGCGAGTTGCGCCAGCAGCGCGGGGTCCAGGTTCTTCCAGTTCGGCAACTTCGCGCGATCGAGCTTCTGGAACAAACCGGCTTCGATCTGCTGCTTGGCGAAGTGGGCACTCGGCACCACGATGTCGTAGCCGGTGCGGCCGGCGACGAGCTTGGCGTGAAGGATCTCGTTACTGTCGTAGTTGTCGTAGCGCACCTTGATGCCAGTTTCGCGCTGGAAGTTGGCCAGGGTGTCGTCCGCGATGTAGTCGGACCAGTTGTAGATGTTGAGGATCTTCTCTTCCGGCTTGGCTGCCGCCAGGCACAGAAGCGGCAGAGCAAGCAGTAGGGCGGAGGCGAAGCGCCCGAGGCTCAGATTCAACATTTGCGACTCCTTTCCGGCCCCGACAACCCTCCAAGGACGGGGTTGGCGTCATGCCGACGCCAGCGAACATGGCCGTTGCGTCTGTAAGACCACTCACCCGTTGCCCCGTTCCCCCCGGCCGGGCGGCGCGGGCTGTATGCGTCCCCGGTCTCCGCCGCGCTTACCCGCGCGGCTGCGGTCACAGGGACCAATGCGATGACCAGTCATCTCTAAGTGCGGCGGCGCCAACGGTACACGGCAACGTCAACGCTCCCGGTAGATCACCTGACCGTGCCGCTTTCCGGCGCACTTGGTGGTGAATTCAGGCGCACTGGTGCAGCATGGCTGCGTTCAATCTATCGCAAGCGCCCCGGCGATCAGGCGTCAAAGGCATCAGGATTTGTCTATGCTAAATAGATTGCGGGGGCTGCTTGCCGGAGAAAGAGCGCCGATATGTCTGAACTGCTCGAACCATTCATGATGGGTACGACCCACAAGGTCAACGACCCTAAATGCCCGTTCTGCCCGAAGAAGAAGAACGACGAGCACTACACCACATACAGCGGTGCCGACAACGACGCAGACAAGCTGGGCAAACTGATCAACGAGCCGAAGAAGTTCGGCACCAGCATCGAGGCGGATGCGCGCCCCAAAGACGGTAAGGTCGGCAAAGATCAGCGCGCCAATCAAGGCTTCAAGACGACCTCCGGCGAAACGCTCGACGACGTTAAAGATGGCGATACCAATTGGAAGTTCCAGCCACACCACGCAATACCGGGCAATCAGTGTCTCAAGGGGCACGCCGTGGAGAAGTTCATCGTTGGCGGCGCAAAGGTGAAGTTCGACACCGGCTACTCGGTTAACAACCCGCAGAACGGCATATGGCTACCGTCTTACCCCGCAGACGGAAACTGGCCAACAGACCCTTCCGCGAAGTATGCAATGGCCGTCAAGGCCATGAAGGCATTCAAGCGGCAGTTTCACTTGGGCCACCACAACATAGATGTGGACGTCGACGGCCTGGATCCTGCCGTGCACAAGAATTACATCAACTACGTGAAGTCGATTCTCAAAGACCTGAACGTTGTGCTCTCTGACTGGGAAGCCGCTTGTCCAGAGCAGGACAAAGACGACAAACACCGCGGCAACGTCATCATTCACAATGCACTCGACTGCGTTTCAGCGCATCTAATCAAGAAGCTCAAAGGCTCCCCGCGCACGTGGAAGTTTTTCGTGTCGCGGCATGCCCGCGACTTCACGATCAAGACCATCAAACCGAATACGAAACTCGACTTCGAACGCTGATCACTCCTGAAAGCGCAGCCATGCCAGAACAGTTTTACGAACTCGAACCCGACATATTCGCTGAGCATGTTCCGGAACTGCAGGCGGAACTCGACGCAGAACTGAGCCTGACCCGGGGCCGCGTGATCGGAGGCGGTGTACCTGATCCGTTGGTCTACGTAACCGGCCACACTGCCGATGACCCGCCGAAGGGTTTGCACAACCGCTGCGACCCCGTGATGTCGGACGAATTGATCAGCGCGTTGATCGCAGCAGGTGTCAGCAACCTGCAGTGCTTCCCCGCCGAGTTGCACAGCGAAACCGATGGCAGCGTGTGGCGCAACTACAAGGCCGTAAACGTGATCGGGCTCGTTCGAGCTGCGGATATGGCCAAATCGACAAGCACGGAGATCATCGAGCGCCCCGGTGACAACGCGCCACCGCTGGTCGCTTTCGAATCGTTGCGGGTGGATCCTGCGCGAGCGGGCAACGCGTTGCTATTCCGGCTGGCGGAAAGCCCATCGACGCTGATCGTTGCTGGGCGTGTCGTGGACTATTTGCTGACGCTGCACAGCGACGAGGATTGGGGCATCACGCTTGAAGCGGTGAGTTGAGCGCCAGAGGGGCCGTGCGGAGTGAGTACGCGGCCCGCCGGATCACTCCGCCGGCGAGATCTTTTCCCTCAGGCGCTCCAGCGCAATCGCGTCACCACGCACGCTGAAGTGCGCACCGTCTTCATCGGCGCGTTCTTCCAGCACCTGGCAGTTCTCGTAGATGTCCTTGCGCAGTTGCTGCGCAGACCAGGGCAGGAAGAGTTCCGCCTCGACCAGATCGCGTTGGAAGAAAGCGACGATGGTCTGGTGCATGCGCGCGACGTCCTCCGGCCTGCGTGCGCTCATCACGACGCAGTCCGGGTATTGCGCGCGCAGCGCGGCTTCGCATTCGGCCTGCGCGGCGGCATCGCCAACGTGATCGATCTTGTTGAAGACGCGGATGCGCGGCAGCTCGTCGGCGCCGATTTCTTTCAGCACTTCATCAGTCACCATGAGCTGGCGCTCGAAGCCGGGGTCGCTGGCGTCGATCACATGCAGCAGCAGCGCAGCGTCGAGCGCTTCGTCGAGCGTGGACTTGAACGACGCAACGAGGCCGTGCGGCAGGTTCTTGATGAAGCCCACCGTGTCGCTGACGAGGATGCGCGGCACGCTTTCCGGATACAGCGCACGCACCGTCGTATCCAGGGTAGCGAACAGCTTGTTGGCAACCAGCACTTCGCTGCCGGTCAGCGCACGCATCAAGGTGGATTTGCCGGCGTTGGTGTAGCCGACGAGCGCGACGCTGGGCAGACTCTGGCGACCCTGGCGGCGGGCGCGCTGGGTCTCGCGCGCGGCGTTCATCGCGACAATTTCGAGCTGCAGTTCGGCAATGCGGTCGCGGATCTTGCGGCGATCGAGTTCGGTGTGCGATTCACCGGCGCCACGGCCGCCCACGCCGCTGCGCTGGCGCCCCTGCGGACCGGCTAGCTTGGCCGCTTCGCGCAAGCGCGGCGCCATGTAGCCAAGGCGTGCGATCTCGACCTGCGCCTTGGCAGCGGGCGAGCGCGCGTTGCGGTGGAAGATCTCGAGGATGACCATGGTGCGGTCCATCACCTCGCAGCCCACCTCCAGCTCCAAGTTGCGGGCCTGCGAGGGCGAGATCTCATGGTCGACCAGCACGACCTCGATATCGCCGCCTTCCGGGTCCACGGACAGTGGTGTGCCGTCCATCTCGTCGTAGCCGGCTTCGCCCGTCACGTAGGCGTGAATCTCCTGACGCTTGCCGATGCCTAGGTAGCCGGTCTGGTCGAACCCCGCGCGTTTCTGCGTGAAAGTACGCACGACGGTGAGGCCGAGCGTCTTCGCGAGTTCGCGCAGCTCGGCGAGCGAGGCTTCGAACTCGACGTCACTGACGTTGGGCAGTTGTACGGCGGCGACAACAGCGCGCACGGGCTTATCTTTGACTTCGCTTTGCATTCAGGGCAGGCAGCTTAAGGTGGGGCAAAGACAGATAGTACCTGTCGCGCCACTCCTTTCCCGCACAAGGCGTTGCAGGGACGCTACCGCCCCCACGCTGCAAGGCCCGCCATCAAGCGTTGGCCTTGCCGCTTCGCGCCTTACTTCGCCAGCTCTTCGGTGACGCAGCCCGTGCTGTTGCACTCGCGCTCGCGTTCCTTCAGGAAGGCCAGACGCGATTGCGTGAGTTCGATCGCGCAGTCGAGGTTCACGTAGTAGCCATTGCGTTTTTCTTCGCTGCACTCGGCATCGCGTTTGCCAATCCAGGCGAGCTGGCCCTGCTTGAGCGCATCTTTCTGGCTCGCGTTGAGCTTCTGGCGCAGGCTGCTGTACGTGGTGTTGAGATCCTTGTCGGTTTGCGAGAACAGGTTACCCGCGCAGTACACCTGGTCAAAGGCGTTGCGTGGCTTGCCGCAGCCGGCGGCGAAAGCGGGCGCAACGGCAACACTCAGGGCAAGGCAGACGAGGGTGCGTTTCATTCGGGTCTCCAGGTAATGGCGCCGTCGCACTGACGGCTCAGGGTTGTAGGCAACGGGTAATGCCGTCGGCAATGGCCTGTGCGAGTCGCTCGCGCGTCGCAGGCTTGCCGAGGCGGACTTCTTCTTGCGGATTGGCAATCACGCCCGCCTCGACCAGCACCGCTGGCATCGTCGCCGTCTTCAGCACGACAAGATCGTCGAAGCGGTGCACACCGCGCAGCTCATCAACGATCGGGCGGTTCTCGCCCGCAATCGGTGTGGCGTGGTACAGCGACGGCGCTTCGCCGGCACCGCGCAGTTGCTCGCCGATCGTCTTGGCGCAGCGCAGGCTGCCGGAGTAGTCCGGGTTCTTCTCGGAGACGAACAGCGCGTAGCCGCTGAATTCGCCGCGCCGGCCGGCGTCGATCCACGCCTGCTGGATCGAATCGTGATGGATCGACACGAACAGATCCGCGCCCGCTGCTTGCGCAGTGCGCTGGCGCAGTTCGATCTCTCGCCCATCACCGCCGACGCGGATCACGACGAAGCCACGCATCCCCAGCAGATCACCGAGCCTGCGACCCAGCGCACGGTTGAACGCGTATTCCTCACCGCCCGCGGCACCTCGGGCGCCCACATGCTTCGGCGTGTGACCAACGTCCACCGCAACGGTTGCCGCATGACCGATCGTCGCCGCGCCGAGCAGCAACAACGTAATCGCCGCAACAGCAGCGTGACGGATGGAGCGCATTCGCATAAGAACCTGCGCGGATGGTCGAAACAGAAAGCGGTCGTTTTACTCGACTCACCCGGTCCATGACGAATGGATTTACGCGCTGCGGCACAACTGCCTCACGCTGGGGTGAAATGGCGTGTCGAGTGCTTGTGGCGCAGTCAGTGCTTGGGCGCCTTGTCCGCACGCTGGGCCTTGTCGAGCGAGGCGAGCGCTTCGTCGAACCGGCGGATCAGCGCCGCCGCGCCGGGGCGCTTGCGCGGCACGATCAGGTGCAGGGTCAGTGCGCCCACCGAACTGGGGCCACGCGCGAGGGCGTCGGCTGCGAGGCCGACTTCCGCCAGCGCCGCGGCTTCAATTTCCGGCGCGGCGATCAGGTAGTCGGCACGGTCGAGCAGGATTATTCGCACACAGTTGGCGAGTGTCTCAGGCCGGTCGGGCACCAGCCGGCCTTGCGCGATGCGCCGTTGCACCTCGGGTGCACCGGCCCAGCCGTATGGCAGGCACAGACGGCCGACGGAAAGATCCTTGAAGTTACTCGCCAATCGCGCGTCGCTGGGACGCGCGAAGACGTAGTGCGGCGAGCGGAAAAGTGGCGCGGAGTAGTAGAACGCCGCTTCACGCTCTGGCGTGGGGACATAGGGGAACGTGGCATCGAACTCGCCGGCCAGCGTGAGTTGATACCCGCGCGCCCACGGCAGCCATGCGAGCTTCGGCGATTCCCCCATGGCACGGAAGGTGGCAAGCACCCGTTCGGTGGCAATGCCACCGTTGGGCAGCGCGTTATCGGCAAAGGGTGGATAGCCATTGCCCGATACGAGCGAGAGTTCCGCCGCGCAAGCCCCGCCCGCGGCCAGCGCGATCACGCAACAGGCAAGAACGGAACGGCAGCTGGGCATGGGGAGCGCGCGCTCGCAGCGAGAGGCAAGTTCAGACTATCGGCGCCTGCGCGTCGCAACTTGAGCAGGGGTTCAATACTGAAAGGCAATCGATCCGATCGTGTAACGACGATCACTGGTCGGATTGAAGAAGTTGAGGCCCAGTGTCGCGCCGCGCTTGAGCGTCCATTGAAGCAAGGCGCCACGTTGCACATCGCGGCCTTCGTCCACCGTGCGGGTGCGCTGCGTGACAAGGGCGACGCGCAGCGGCGGAATCGGGCGCCAGCCGATCTCGTTCCACGAGGTCAGGTAGTTGCGGTGATGGTCGTGGTGATCGATGTAGTACTCGGACTCGGTGTAGAAGTCGAAATCCTTCCACGACACGCTGGCCTCCAGACCCGGCGCCACGCCAGCGTTGTCGCCGTACACCGCGCCCAGGATCGGCGTGATCGAGAACGACACCGTGTCGCCGCCCGAGAAGGTGTAGCCAACAAAGAACGAGCCGGTGTCGATCGCCTCGTAGTTGTAGCGAGTTTCGAGGTGCAGCGGGCCGTGGTCCAGCGTGATCACGGGCGTGAGGAAGTCCGCCTCGGTCCGCATCGCGTAGTACGAGAAAGACACGCCGAGGGTGGTCTCGGGCTTGTCGTCCTCAGCCGCAGCGTGGTCTTCCCGCTTGGTGACCACCGCGCTCGCCCCGGCTGGCGCGGGCGGCGTGAGGCTCGGCGATGCGGGCGTGTCGGCGATCTCCTCTTCGTCTTCATCGTCCTCGTCATCGGCAGGAGCCGAATGCGCGGGGCCGATGTGCGCGAAGAGGGCCAACAACGCAGCAAGCGCCGCATACCGGGGAGACATCGGAAGCCTTTTGGATTGGTTGCTGCGTGGCGATGCGGAGAGGTGCATCACGCCGCCGGCCGGCACACACCGGCGTGCGCGGTGTGTGCCATGGGGAACGCGGGATCAGTGATGGTGACCGTGCTCACCATGGACATGCTGGTGCTCGATTTCTTCGGCCGTCGCAGGGCGTACGTCCACCACCTTCAGCGTGAAGCGCAGCGCCTTGCCCGCCAGCGGATGGTTGCCGTCGAGCAGCACAACCGGGCCCTTGATCTTGGTAACGAAGAAGTACTGCGGCTGACCGTCGGCGCCGGCGCGCTGCAGTTGGCCACCGACCTTCACGCCCGGGGGAAACTCGCTCTTCGGGATCGACGTAACGAGCGATTCGTCGCGCTCACCGAAGGTATCCACCGCGGCGAGTTCCACCGTGGTCTGAAAACCCGGTTCCTGGCCTTCCAGCAGCGCCTCGAGCTTGGGGAAGATATTCTCGTAGCCGCCGTGCAGGTAAGCCATCGGCGCCTTGCCTTCGTCGTACACAAAACCCTTGGTGTCGGTCACTTTGAGGCGAAGGGTAACGGCGGTGTTCTTTTCGATTTTCATGGGTGCAACCTGGAAAAGTCGGTTTGTGAAACCGGGCATTTTCCTCCGAAGCAGCGGCAGACGGAAATCGGCGGCCCACAACCGGCGCAATTCGCCTGCTGCACTGCAAAACCCATGTGCCCAATCCGGCAAGCGATGTGACAAGAATCGTCAGCCGGTACCCGTCCGCCCGGCCCTGTTGTGACGGTGTGGTGGCAGCGGCCGCCGTGAAAGCGAGCACCGGCGAGGCTCGCACACAGATGTAGCGGCAAGACATGCGGCTGGCATAGCGGCTGCTTGTTGTCTGCCGCCCCCGAAGGCACCACACGCCGCCGACGCCCCCAAGCCATGCCGACACGCCAAGCCTTGCCTGCTTCCCGCCCTACGGCGCGCATCTCCACCGTATTGCGGCTCAGCGCCGCCATCGCCACGCTGATGCTGCTCAACGGCTGCGCGGCACTGGCTGTCAGCCTTGCCGGCGCGGGCGCCGGTGCGGGCCTGGCGCATCAGATGAATGGCACCGCCTCGCGCACCTTCAGCGAACCGTTTAACAAGGTGGATGCCGCGGTGCGAATCGCCTCGAAGCGGATGTACCTGCAGGTCGACGAAGTGGCCAGCATGGACGGCGGCCAGGTGACCAAGGCACGGGTGAGCAATCTGAGCGTGTCGGTCGAACTGGAACCGCTATCGCCCAATCTGACCCGCGTGAACGTGGTGGCGCGCAAGGATCTGCTGCGGGTGGATGCCGCCACGGCACAGGCGATCGTGGCGCAGATCGAGCGCTCGCTCAGCGCGGTCGAATTGGCCGACGCCAACGACGCAGCCAACGCAGCGCGCGCCGGCAAGGTCGACAACGCCAAGTACATCCGCGACGAACCGGTCAGCACCCGCAAGGGCAGCGCCGCGAGCAAGAAGAAGACGCCGATCTGACCGGGTACGCGGCAGCGTCAGGAAAGCCCGTACATCGCGGGATGCAGCGGCGCATTCCGCTTGGTCAGCAGCATGTGGATCCAATTGGGTCGCGGCGGCTGCAGCGCGGCCGTTGCGGCGCGCGACCAGAAGGCGAGCTTGGTCAGCACCTTCTTCGGCAGATCGCGCGGCGGCGGGGGCACCAGCTTTGCGCCGCAATGGATGCACGGCTCTTCCTGCGTGTAGGTGCCGTACGGATTGCCCGCCAGATCCATCAGCACGCAGGACAGCGCATTTGTCGCGTCTCGCGTCTGCCCAACATAGCTCGTCGAGGTCACGGTGCATTGGTCAAACAGTGCCGCGAGGCGCGCCTCGTCGAAACTGTTCACATGCCCCCACGGCGGGTTCTTGCCACCGCAGGCCTGGCAAGTGGTTCGGCCGACGCGGATATCCTGCCGATACGGCACACCGATCAGGATCTTGTCGGCACTGACGCGCTGCAGTTCGGCGCACACATCGGCCAGCAGGTGCGGCGGAATATGCTCGAGCACCTCGGCGCACAGCACGAAGTCGATCGACTCGCTGGCGAACTGCAGCGCCGCCGCATTGCCCTGCACGCATTCGATGCGCGGGTGATCGATCTGCGGCCGCTGCAGATCGAGGGCGACGACCTTGTCGAAACGCTGCGCCAGCAGGTGCGAGAAATGCCCATCCCGTGCGCCGATGTCGAGCGCGACGTCGCCGCGCGCCGGAATCAGGTCGAGCAGGTCTTGTGTGCGACGGCGCTCGGCAGGCGAAGCGCGGTAGGCAGACAGATCGAGAACACCGGATTGATGCGACATGGTCCCTCCGAATCGCAAGACGGGAATGCCGATCCGACTCCCGCACAACGCCACTGCAACGCCCCCCGGCGTCCTGCCCAAGGCCCCAATGAAGGGCTGGCGGTTCACATGCTGCGTTGGGTTTTGGCCGCATGACAAGTGAGGCGAAACCGCCGTTTTTGCGGAAACCGAAATTCTCGTTCGTCATGCCTGCACAGCCACGGTACAAAGCCGCGTCGCCAGCACACGACGATGTTCTGCAGCGCGTTCAGACACGCCGTTCTGCGTGCGCACGGAGCGCCCCCTCGCCGATCCGGAAATTGATAAAAAACGCGGCAACGATTGCGAAAGAAATCACGTCGCGGCGCACGCAGCGTTGCATCAATGCAACCGTCAGAGCCCTCCGGACAGATCACGGCCCGGGCAATGAATGACGAGAGCGCAGCTCGCCGCGCCCGGGGCTATGCTTCACGCACGCAAACCCGGTAGATCAGACGCGTGGCACTTACCCCGATCCAGGCCCTGCGGGCCGTCGTCAGCAGTCAGCAGGGCGTCGCACGCGACTGGCACATCGACGATCTGCGTCAGCATGAGCTCCGTTATCTCGCCGACCTCGCGCTGATCGAGTCGCTGGCCCCGCAAGGCACAGTGCTGGAGCTTGGCGCGGCGCCGTGTCACATGAGCGCGCTGCTGAAGTTATCGGGCATCGATGCGGTGGGTGTGGACATCCAACCGCAGCGAGTGGGTGATCTGATCCGCGCGTTCGGCCTCGATGTTCGCCGCTGTGACATCGAGCGCGAACCGTTGCCCTTCGCAGATGGTCACTTTTCGGGCGCGATGCTGTGCGAGACCTTCGAGCACCTGCGCATCGATCCCGCCTTTGTGCTGAGCGAGATTCATCGCGTCCTTGCACCGGGCGCGCCACTTCTGCTCACCACGCCCAATCTCTACGCGCTGCCGAATCTGGCGCGCCTGGCGCTTGGACGCTCTATTGCCGACCCCGCGCATGAATTCGGCAAGCTTCGCACGCTGGGCCACATGGGCCATGTGCGTGAATACTCGGCGCGCGAGGTGGTCGACTTTCTACAGGCCAGCGGTTTTGCGATCGATTCGCTCCGCTACCGTTTCCATGCGAACAAACGCGGCCGCCGGGCGGCGTTGCTACGCATCGCATATCGACTCTGCCCGCGGCGCTTCCATCGCGAGATCGTGATCGTTGCGCGCAAACAGGGCGACGGGCCGCGGCTACAACCGCTTGGCGACCCAGGTTCAGGCTAGCGCCCGATCGCCGCCGGCTTGAAGGATTGATCGCCCTGCGGCACAAACTCCATGCCGCTGAACCCCGCCGATTCGATGGCCAGCTTGATGTCACGGTGCACCACCAGTTGCACCGGCATCTCGGCAAGCGGGAATAGCTTGTTGCCCCCGATACGGGCTTCGTCGAGCGTGAGGTAGTCCCAGATCAGAATACGGTTGCTGCCGTCGCCAAAATCCTCGAACTCCGATTTGGCGCGATCCACGCATGCGATCTTTCCGATCACGTTGACGGCGCGAAAATCCTCCCGCACCTCGCCGGTCACCATGTTCACGACGCGGCACGGATAAGCGTCGATGTTGCTGACCCCCATGTCCAGCAACAACGCGACAAGGCGTTCGGAGAACACCCGCCCCGCACCCGTCATCAACAGGCTGTCGGTCAGGCGGCCCTGGGACTCAGCGTTGAGCGTCACGTCGATCGGCGCCGCAGGCGCGGCGATGCGGTCGCCGGAAATCATCGAGATCCCGAGCGCACTCGGCCAGCCGCCATAGATCATCGCGTCGCCCGGCATGCGCCGGTTCTGCCACAGGAAATAGTCCATGTCACACACTCCGAACGCGAGCACGCGGTGAGTTTGACCCCATTACAAGCCCCATGCGTTCGAGGTAAAGGCGGCGGCTCGATCGCTTTGCACATGGCACTTTCGTATCCCTGCCAGCGTGCTGCCCATAAAGCGCAGCGGTAAGCCACCACGAAAGTGCAGGGTCGAGCGTGACACCATGATCGTCACGACCGCGCGTTTGAATGGACCACCGCCGTCGCGAAGTTGCGACGGGCACAGTCGGCGGACCGGGTTGGTGCAGGTTACGATGACCACCAAACGCTGTCTCCTGCACCCGGTGACCATGTTCTACATCCTCGACTGCGACGAACCGCTATCGCCGAATGGCGAGGCGCTGATGGAAATCCACAACACCTTCCGTGTCGGCGGTATCCGGCTGTGGAAGTCGGGTGCCCGCCATACAAAGCCGGTGCCGGAACCGATCGAGATTCCGTTTGATACCTTTCGTGGCTACAACGGCCCGCCGGTCGAGCTGCTCGACTTGGGCATCCCCGTCATGTCGGCACGACTCGCAAAAGCGCTGACCGATGCGGGCGTGTCAAATATCGACTTTTACGATGCCACGCTGGTTCACAGCACCACCGGCGCACGCTTTCCGTGCAAGGCGTACAACATCATCGGCCTCGTCGCGGCAGCAGACCTCGGCAAGCGCGAGTGGTTCAGCGACGATGGCACGCCTCTGATCAATGTCTCGTTCACGCGGCTGGCCCTCGATGAATCGGCGTGCCGCGATCAACAGCTGTTCCGCCTGGCCGAGAACGTCAATGCGATCGTGGTCAACGCCAAGTTGCGCGACTATCTGATCGCCGAAGGCTTCACAACCCTGCGCTTCAAGAAGCCGGAAGACTGGGTACAGCTCTAGAGGCCGCCAGCACGGGCCCGACGGACCGCGCCCTTAACGCGAGAACTCAAAGCGCTGACCGCGATAGCTGAGTACGGCGCTGCGTGGCTTGATTCGCTCGACGCGAATGTCGGCATTCAGCGATTCACCCTCATGCAGCAACTGGCCGTTGATCATCAGCATGCGGCTTGATGCGGTGTCCGAATACACGGTGCCTTCAAAGCGCATTGGCGGCAGCGCACGCCGGACTTCGTCCGGCAGTTCGGCAAGTGCGGGGGCTGCGCCCTCTTCCGGCGCCACGGCAGGCGGTGCGGGTGGCGTTGGGGGCGGCGCGGCGATCACCGCGGGCGCCGGGCGCGGCGGGGGCGACTCCCGTGGCGGTGTCGGTGCACGCTCCGCTGGCGCATGTGCAATCGCGTGCGAGGGCGCCAGTTGCGGCGCGGGCGCCTCCGGCGCAGTCTGGGGCAAGGGAGCTGGCGCTGCCGGCGCCATCGCCTGTGCGGGCGAAGCGCCAGCGGGCTGTGGCGCGGCGCTCCGCATCAACAGGGCGCCAATCCCGCCGGCGAGCAGCACGACGGCAGCGCCGCCAGCCATCCAGAGCCAGCGGGAACGCGACGCGTCCGCCGCCTCAGGCGGCAGGCCCGCGAGTGGCGGATCGAGCGGCGTCGGCAAACGGCCTTGGGTGCGTTCGCTTTCAGCGCGGCGAAGGGCGTCGAGGATGTAGGACATGGTCGTTCAGCGCGGCGATTCGAGGCGGGGTTCATCGACACCGCTCACGCGGTTGAGGTGCATCAGCGTCAGCGGACCCGGCTTACCATCTGGCTTGAGGCCATTCGCGAGCTGAAACGCGGCAACAACCTCGCGCGGTGCTTCACTGGCCGTTGCTGGCGTTGCGGTCGGCAGGGCCGCGAGCCGCGCAGCCACTGCGGCGATCGCCGCTTCGGCATCGGCGCCCCGTGCGTTCGGCCGATAGTCGGGTGGCATCCGCCACAGGGTCGCGAACTCACCCCGCCACAACGTCGTGAGCGAGGCAATGCTGACGGTTCTCGACTCGCCGCCTGGTGTGCGCAGCTCGGCGCTGTCGCGCCCCAGCCCGACCAGCAGCCAACGTACCGACTGCCCTTGATCGTTGTAGAGCGTAAGGATGCCGGGGCGAGCCAGCTGCCGGATCGATGCGAGGTTACTGCCCGCATCGCGGAAGCAGGAAACACCCTGCCGTGCCGCGGCAACGCAGGGTTCCATCGCAGGCAGACTCAGCCCCCAAAGGCTACCGAGCGCCTGCCAGGCCGCCGCCTCATCTGCCGTCGCGGTGTCGGCGGCGGGCAGCAGATCCTCAGGGCTCAGCCAGTGCGGTTGCGCGACTGGAGCCGGCTTGGGGGCGGCTGGGGCAGGCAGCGCGGGTGGCGCCGCCTTGGTCGGTGGCACCTTGGCGACGACCGCTGGCACGGCGCGCAGTTGCGTTTGCCACGCCACCAATGCCCCCGCGACCAGCAGCGCCAGCGCCGCGACGATTGCTGCCGGTGCCCGCCAGGACGTACGGCGCAACACGACATCGAAGACCTCGCCGGCCGCCTTGTCGACGATCCGCGCACTGACCCGCGTCCGGCCCTCCGCATAGGCGCCGAGCAGGGCGCGGTCGCAGAGCAGGTTGATGCGACGCGCAACGCCGCGCGAATGCAGCGTCACGCGCCTAAGCGCCGCGCGGTCAAACGGCAGTTGGCCGCGCAGCCCGGCTACCTGCAAACGATGCTGCACATAGCGGCCAACATCGTCCGCCGACAAGGCTTGCAGGTGATAGCGCGCGATAACGCGTTGCGCAAGCTGCTCCAGGCCAGGCGCGGCCAGCATTGCGCGCAGCTCCGGCTGGCCCACCAGCATGATCTGCAGCAGCTTGCGTTCGCTGGTCTCGAGGTTAGTCAGCAGGCGCAACTGCTCAAGCACCTCGGCAGACAGGTTCTGCGCTTCATCGATCACCAGCACATTGATCTGCCCCTGCGCATGTGTGCGCAGCAGGTGGTCATTGAGCGCGTCGACACGGGCCTTCAAGGTGCCACCACGCTGGCCTTGCGCAATGCCGAATTCCTCACACACCGTTTCGAGCAACTCATCGGTGGAGAGGCGCGGATTGAAGATGTAGGCGACATTGCAGTGCGACGGCACCTGTTCGAGCATGCAGCGGCACAAGGTGGTTTTGCCGGCACCGATCTCGCCAGTCAGCAGCACGAAGCCCCCGCCGCCGTCGAGTCCATACAGCAGGTGGGCGAGCGCATCGCGATGGCGTTCGCTCATGAACAGGTAGCGCGGATCCGGCGCTATCGAGAACGGCGCGCTATCCAGCCCGAAATGGCGGGCGTACATCGGCAACACGGCAGGCGAGCGGGCAGACGCTTCGTTGGTCTCCGCCGCCTCGGCAACACCGCTCATGCGCACTGCGGCACTCCACCGCTTCGCTCGCTGATGACGCGGCGCATGCCTTGTAGATGTGCGGCTAGCCCTCCAAGCATCTGTCCAACCCTGTCCGATCTCGTACGGTTCTAATAGCCCATCAGTGTAGCGCGGCAGGCGAGCAGTCAAGCCGCCCTCCAAGGCCTATACTGAAGCTGCGGCTGATGCGCGGGTTGCGACGGAGTCTCCGCCTCCTCGCGCCGTTGGCCTTGACCTTGCGGTCCGAAGGAGTGTGTCATGAGCAACAAAGTCAGAAAGAGCAACAAGGAGCCGAAGAAACAGGCTCAGTTGAGCGCGAAGGAAAAACGCGCGGTCAAACATGACAAGAAAGCACACAAGGGCGCGCCGCCACCACTGCTGCCGCCGAAACCGAATCAGCCATGAAAAAAGGCGCCGCTTGATGCGGCGCCTTTTTTTCGCCTGAGTGGCGTAATCGCGCTCAGGTTTCGAAGCGCGACACCACGACGTTCAGTCGCGAGGCGATCCGCTCCAGTTCCTGCGTGGCCTGCGCTGTTTCGGTCATGCCCACGCTGGTCGATTCGACCATGCGGGCCACCTGTTCCACCTGGCCCGCCAGCAGCGTGCTGACATTGCCCTGCTCACGCGTTGCCACCGCCACCTCGGCCACGCGGCCGCTGGCCTGCTCCGCATCGGAAACGATCTCCCCAAGCATCGTCGCGGAGCGCTCCGCTGCGTCCACCCCCTGCGTTGCCTGCTGCGAAGCGGTGGTCATGACGTCGACCGCGCCCTGCGTTTCGGACTGAATCGCCGCCACCATGCGTTCGATCTCCACCGTGGCGTGCGCGGTGCGCTCGGCAAGCTTGCGCACTTCGTCGGCCACCACCGCGAAGCCACGGCCCTGCTCGCCCGCGCGTGCGGCTTCGATGGCGGCGTTGAGTGCGAGCAGATTGGTCTGCGAGGCAATATCGTTGATCGAGGCGGCTACAGTGCCGACCTCGTTGGCGCGGGCGCTGAGGCTACCGATGCGCTGCACCGCCTCGGCCACCGTTTCCGACAAGGCGCGCATCTCCTGCGTTGCCGATTCAACATCGCCCTGCCCCTTGAGGGCCTTCTCCGCAGCGTCGCGCGCATGGTGCTCGGTCTCCTGCGCGTTGTCGGAGATATGCGAAATGCTGACAGTGAGTTCCTCCATCGCAGCGGCCATCGACTGTGTCGACTCCGACTGCTCATGCGCGGCACCCGCCACCGCCTGCGAGGTTGCGCTGATCTGCTGCGACGCGGCACCGAGCCGTTCTGCGTCGGCCGTCAGTTCGGCGATCGTGGTGCGCAGTCGCGTGATCAGCCCGCCAAGCTCGCTCAGCAAGCTCCCAGGTGCGCTGCCCGCCAACTGCACGCGCAGATCGCCCGACGCCACGCGATGCATCGCGGCCACGGCATCCACCGGCTCACCGCCGATCTGGCGCAGGACCGAACGGCCGATCACGGTGATCAGCGCGAACACCGCGGCCGACAGCAGCAAGACCACGCCGAGGTTGGTGCCAAGATCGGCGAAGAAGGCCGCATCGATGTCGTCCACATAGAGCCCGGTGCCGACCACCCAGCCCCACTCCGGCACACCCATCACGTAGGAAATCTTGCGCAGCGGTTCGGTACCACCTGCGCGCGGAAAGTAGTAGTCGAGGAAGCCGCCCTGCCCTTGCCCCTGGCGGGTGATCTGCTCGATGAAGCGATTGCCCTTCTTGTCCACCTCGTCGATGCGCGGCGTGCCCTCCCACTCGGTGCGGGGTGGCAGCAACACACATTTGCCGTCGAAGGCATAAACGAAGTAGTACTCCTTGCCGCGGAAGCGCACGCCGCGCAGCGCTTCTTTTGCCTGCGCCTGTGCCGCTTCTCGGTCGAGCTTGCCATCCTTTTCAAGCTTGACGTAGTAACCGAGCTGGCCATGTGCGGTTTCCACCGCGGCGCTGATCAGTTCCTTGCGGTGCTCAATGCCGGCCGTGCGTTGCGCATAGGCGCCCCACACGCCCACGGCGAGCATTCCGACCAGGGACGCAACGCCGATTGCGATCATCTTGGTCTTGAGTTTTGCACTCGACAGCATCGCCTGCCTCCTTGTGGTGATCCGCTCCAGCCCATTGGTTAACGGCCCGGGCGCCACAAACCTGAGCGCGGAGATCGCCAAGCCGACCTCGGGACGCCAGAAAACAAAAAGGCACCCGAAGGTGCCCCGTCTCGGCGGCGACGCGAGCTACTTGGCGCTCTGCCAGGAGGCGCCCTTGCCGTCGCTGGTGAGCTTGCATTCCACCTTCACGCCCGACACTTCGGCCACGGTACCGGCGGCGGCAAAGCTGCCGGTGTCGCCGTTGAAGCATTGCGGCGCCGGCTTCGGTGCCTCGGCAGGTTTGGCCGCCGCCACCGGCTGGGGGGCGGGCGTCGGTTCGGGCGTAGTGGCACAGGCGGCCAGGGCAAGGCTCAGCAGGATCGCGGCGTTGATGCGCATTTCAGGCTCCGGTTGAAAGCAGGAATCGAATGAATCCGCGATGGTGCCGAAACGATGTTTCAACTTTGCGAAGCTCAATGGGTTCAAGCTGCGGGTGTGGCGCGACGTTAACCCGCCAACCCCCGGTCACAGCAGCGCACACCACCATGAGCCTGAGCCAGAACTTCCACCGCCTAACCCGCCACGCTGCGCTCGCAATGGCGGCCGCGCTTTGCGCGCCGGCGCTGCACGCCGAAGCGGTGCGATGGGTCAGCGAGCCTTACCCGCCGTTCAGCTACCTCTCGCCGGAGGGGCCGCGCGGGCTCGCGATTGATTTGGTGCGTGCGGCGCACCGCGAGGCGGGTTACGCCGAGCCCGAGTTCATCTTCATGCCTTGGGCGCGGGTACTCGCCGAACTGGCGACCAAGCGGCCGGTGTGCGTTACTGCAATGGCGCGCACGCCAGCGCGCGAGGATGCCTACCGCTGGATTGGCCCGTTCGTCGCCTCGTTGATGGGTGTGGCAACACGCCGCGATACCGAGCTCGGCAACAACGCGGCAACTGCGCTGGCGGGTCGCAACGTGGTCGCGATTCGTGGCGATGTCGCTGCCGAAGCCGCCACACGGTATGGCGCCGAGCCCAGCCGACTCTCGCTTGCAGATGGCCCCGAAAGTGCGCTGCGCATGCTCACGGCGGGCCGTGTCGACGCCTGGGTTCACGGCCAGGCCGTCATCCGCTGGACGATCGCCAGCATGAAACTGCGTCAGGACGACTACTCGGTGCAGTTTCCACTGCGCATGGGCGACAGCTACTTCGCCTGCAGCAAGGCGGTGCCCGATGCCTACCTTGCGGCGATACAACGCGGCCTGACTGCGCTGCGCCGCGGCAAACCAAGCACACCGAGCCGCTACGAGAGCATCGTCAATCCGTACCTCGACGGCTCGATCGGGCCCTGAAGCAGATGCTCACTGGCAGTGCAGCTTGCTGCCGTTGAGCGTGCAGGCCTGGCCCGCCGCGTTGACGTAGTTGCCGTTGGCAGCCTTGCCGTAGCGGTTGCCGCCCTTGTCCCAGCATGCCGTGGCATCACAACGCGCGACCGGTCGCCAGGCGGCGTCCTGAATCGCCGCATCACGCTGACGTTCGGCCTCGCGCAGCGCTTCGCGATTCTTCTCGTTTTCGATCCGCTCACGCTCCTGCGCCGAAGCGCTCACGCTATGCGTGTCGAGTGCAGCAGCGCGGCCCTCTTCGCGATCGCGCTCGAGGCTGCGGTTCTGTGCGTCGATGCCACGTTCGACGCGCGCCCAGTCTTCGCGCGTGTAGCGGGTGTCCTCGCGCGAGCAGGCCCGCGCCCGCCGCACTTCCTCGCGAATGAAGGCGCGCGCCTTGTCGTCCAGCGTGATGCTGGTGGAGCGGTTTTCCAGATTGGCGATGTCGCGCTCCGACGGGCAGAACTTCTCCGGCGTGGCAGCGCTTGCTGACGCGGTGTTCGACGGCGCCGACGCGGCACCACGCGTCACACCGTCGATGCCCGCAGCGGCGGGGGCGGCATTCACCGCTTGCTGCCGCACACTGCCGGCAGCGCACGGGGTACCCGAATAGCTGACCTTGCCCTGCGCATCGGCACACTTATAGACCTCGGCGGCAGCGGGCATCGAGAGGACCAGGCCGCTGGCACACGCAGCGATCAGGCGTAGCGATAGCAAGGAAGCAAAACGCGTGGTGTGGGGCACGGGCCCGTCCTTTCCGGGGTGATGACAGATGCGAGCAAGGAAGCTAACGCGCCAGCCGTGCGGTGCGATGACACCCGCGGCACAGTCGATCACGCCACTGGCTCGCGCGGACATGGCGGTGCCCACCGGCGAATGCCATAGTGCATGGCATCGACAACAACGGGAGACGACACGATGACGGGAATGCAGATCGCACGCCGCTGGATGTTCGCGCTCGCCGCGCTCGGACTGGCCAGCGCAGCCGGCGCAGCAACGATCAGCGGCAGCGCAAGCTACCGCGAACGCATGGCGCTGCCGCCAGGGGCCGTTTTTGAGGCCACGCTGGAAGACGTATCGCGCGCCGATGCACCCGCCACGGTGATTGGCCGCGCCCGGCTCGACCCGGCCGGCAGCCCGCCTTTCATGTTCACGATCGAATACGACGGCGCTGCCATCCAGGCCGGGCACCGCTACAGCTTGCGCGCGAGCGTGAAGAACGACGGACAACTGTTGTTCACGACCGATCGCAGCTATCCGGTACTGCAGGGCAAGGGCGAGGCGCCGGTGCAGATGCTGCTGCGTCGCACCGGCGATGGCGCGGCGGCCAGCCGTACTGCGCTCGGCAGTCTGCCTGCGTCGTTCGAGGGCACGCTGCCCTGCGCCGATTGCAGCGGCACCCGTTGGCACCTCGATGTGCTGGCGGACCATAGCTACCGCTTGCGAATTGCCTACGAGGGCAAGCCGTCCGAGCAGCCGTTCGATGAAATCGGTACCTGGACGCTCTCGCAAGCGCCCACGATCCTCCGCCTGACGACCGGGCAGAGCGAACCGCAGGCCTTCGCGCTCAAAGGCGATGGGCTGCTGACCAAGCTTGACCGCAAAGGCAAGCCGATCGCCTCGACCCTCAATTACGGCCTCAAACGCCTGCCTGCCTACGCCCCCATCGAACCACGCCTGACACTGACCGGGCTTTACCGCTACATGGCCGATGCCGCGACGATCCAGCTCTGCACCACGGGCCAGACGCTGCCGGTGGCCACCGAGGGCGACAACGCAGCGCTTGAACGCGCCTACGGCGAAGCGCGGACCAGCCCCGGCGCGCCGATGCTGGTGAGCCTGGACGGACGCATTGCAGAACGCCCGCCGATGGAAGGCACCGGCACGCGCGCGACGGTTGTCGTCGATCAGTTTCATCAGGTGATGCCTGGCGCTGGCTGTGAAACCGCGCTGAAGCCGTCTGCGCCGATCACGACCGCGCTGCAGGAGACGTACTGGAAGCTGACACGGCTGGGCGAAGCCGCCGTCGTCGCCAGCGAACGCCAGCGCGAAGCCCACCTCATCCTGCACAAGGACAACCATCGCGTTTCCGGCTCAAGTGGCTGCAACCGGCTGCTCGGCGGCTACACGCTGGAGGGTGAACAGCTCAGCTTTGGCAACATGGGCAGCACGATGATGGCCTGCGTCGAGGGCATGGAACAAGAGCAGCGTTTCCTTGCCGCGTTGCAGCAGGTGGCGCGCTGGCAGATCAAGCAAGGGCAGCTCACGCTGCTGGACGCCAGCGGCAAGCCACTTGCGCGCTTCGAGGCCGTCGCCCTGCGCTGATCGCCGGGTAACGATTGGTCGCAAAGTCCCGTGGGCCCGACAGCACGGGCCCGCGGCGCATCCGCGGTAGACTGGCGCGATGCCCGTTGTTGCCAACCCGCGCGCGCAAGGCCCGCTGCGCGTAGCCCTTGTCGTCTCGCTCGTCCTGCACGCAGTGATCCTGTTCGCACCGGTGCGCGGCCCGAAGCCCGCCTCGCCGCCGAGCCGGCTCACGACACGGCTCGCGCCGCGCATTGCCAAAGCGCCAGAGCCCGCGCCCGAGCCGACACCCCAGGTCGCACCGCAGGCGAGCCCCCGTGCGCCGCAGCGCAACGTGATCACGCGCAAGCACGACGCAGCACCGGCGGCCGCCACGGTGCCGAAGTTCACGCAGGCCGAACGCGACGAGATGAACGGCTTCCTGCAATCACTGGAATCCGAAGCGCGTGCCCAGCCGAGCCTGGCGCAGCGTTCGCTCGCGATGGCGCGGCAGATCGGGCGGGAGACGGCAGCCGAGTCGGACGACAGCGCCGTGTCGCTGGAACGTATCGAAAACAGCCCGCCGGTCAATCCGTTCAGCCTCGAGATGTATCTCGACGCGCTGGTGACCAAACTCAACCGCAGCGCATCGCATGTGAAGGACGAGCGTCGCCAGGTCGGCTATCGCAAGGCGGCGGTGCAACTGCGTCTGAACCCCGATGGCACGGTGCGCAGCTTCGAGATCCTCAATGCCGGCGACCAGTTCGACCAGATCAACTTCATCAAGGCGCTGGTCGAGCGCGCCGCACCCTACTCGCCCTTCCCGCCGGATATCGTAAGGTCGGCCAAGTCGATGGCGATCCTGATCTGCATCATTCCCACCCGCAGCGCCGGCGGCTTCGGCTTCACGCGCAACGGCGGCGGGGGCGGCTGCTAGCCGCAATCAGCGCTTCGCGGCCCCCGCGGTGAGGCGATCCACCATCGCCCGCAGCGTCGCGATCTGCACGCCTTCTCGCTCGGCGTAGTTGGCACCGCTGTAGCCCCACCAGTCCCAGCAGCCATTCGGGTTCAGGAAGGGCACCGATACCGCCTGCGGATACAGAACCACGATCCGGTTCGCATCAGCCCAGCGGTTGTAGCCGGCATGCTCGACGAAGGTGGTGCCGAAGTAGACGCCGCCACCCGGCAGCGGCTTCAGCGGTACATAGCTCTGGCCCTGGCGACAGCCGTGCAGCGCGATGTGCAGCCGGCAGGCCGCGCCCTTCGCGCAATCCGCCGGCACATAAAGCCAGGCGCTGCTGTCCAGCCCGCTGCGCCAACTCGCCGCGCCGGAAGGCACGTAGGCGCGTTGATCGAATTTCGTCAGGGTGCCACCCGGTTTCTTGCGTACTGGTTTCAGCGGTCCGTAGATCCAGCTCAGGATCGCGTGCGCGGCGTCCACCCCACAGCGGTTCAGGTAGGGCTCCTGCGAAACCTCGCACGCGCCGCCATAGTCTGCTGTCGGCATCGCATGCCCGGCGGTCGGCAATTCGCGCGCCGACAGGTTCGCGGGTGCCACGCCCATCGCGCTGTAGTAGCGCCCGAGCTGCGCGACAACCGGGGCGGGCACCGTGTGATCCTGCCCGCCAGCGAAATGGATCACGCGGTGACGCGCGAGAGCGGCCGGGTCGTCGATGCGCTGCTCCGTCGCAAAACGCCGTGTGGCCGCAACCAGCTCTGGCACACGGGCGCTATCGGCAGACACGGAACACAGCGTGTGGCTCGGGTCCAGCGTGCACGAACACGCCGTCGTTGCCGTCAGACTGCTGCCCTGCGCACACCAGTAAGGGCCCGCCGCGACGATGCCGGCACCTTTCAAAGTACCGGCATGTGCGACTTCGAACTGCACCGCCATGAAGCCCCCGGAGGAAATGCCGGACACCGAGGTTTCGCGGACATCAATGTTGAGGGCGGGCAGCTCGGGCAGGCCGCCGGCGGCCGCACACAAGGCCGGTGCGACGGCAATCAGCCACACCATGCTGACGAACCCGGGCAAGCGAGCGCTTGATTTCATGTTCGGCCTCCGCTGACGATGACGATGACGAAATGCTGCAACGCAGTATCCAGCGTAGTCGGCGCCTCAACGAAGGCAAGCGAAGGCTTATTTGGACTGAGATCCGAACAAATGTGCGGATGCACATTCGCGAGTCGGCGGGCGCGCTACGCAGCGAGGAAGCGGAATTCGATTACCCTTGGCGGTTTGAGAGGCCTGCCATGAACCCCATCCACGATACCGACGTCGAGCTACTCCTCGCCGTGGCACTCGCTTCCAAGCGTGGGCCCGCTGAACTCGATGCGCTGATCCTTGCCCTTGCGATCCACGACAAGCGCCTGCCGCCGCGCGTGAAGCTGCACGACGCCTTTGCACGCTTGTCGGCCAACGGCCTGCTCATCGAAGAAGCCGGTGGTTTCACGCTCACCGAAGCAGCGCAGGAAGTGCTGGCACTCGGCCGCAAGAGTTACGAACACGACGAGCGCGCCTTCCGCGTCAAGGAGCGCCTCGCCGCCTACGAGCCGCCGCGTGGCACGCATGCGGTGATCCAGCTCGCCGCAGATCGCCTCGCCACGGCGATCACCGCCTATGAAGCCACCCTGCCGCCGCTCACCAAGACCGAGAAGGCCGCGCTGAAACGCGAACAGACCACCGCCCCGCGCCGCCCAACGCCGCTACGCAAGCGGCGTTGACGGCAAGCAGGCTGCTCAACTGCCGGTGGACTTGGTCTGGAACGATTTGACGACCAGCGGCAGCTGCGTACCGGCGGAATAGCCGAAGGTAATTGCAAGCGCGTTCGGGCTGGTCAGCGCGGTCTGGGCCGCGGACAGATCGGCGCAAGTCTGTTCATCGCTGCAGACAAACGGCGTACCGTCCATCAACGTGCCACCCGCACCGGTTACCGAGAACAGCGGCGTGGTGAATGGATACGCGGTGAGCACGAATTCCGTTGTTGCCGGTACCACAACGTCGGAATCAATGCTGACAAGGCGCAGGTTGTAGTTCGGCGCATCCGCTGCGGGGTGGTCGACCGGCGTCTTGCCGATACGGATCACATACTGGTGCCCCCAGTGATGATCGAAGTGCGGCACAGGCTGCGAATTGCCTGCGTCATCGGTGCCGGTTGGCCAAAGGACATAGCCCCCGGGGGCAATGAAGGTCTGCTCACGGTAGTGAGAAACGTGCACGGTAGTGATTTGTTCGTCATTCGTGCCGCCGCAGCCCGCAAGACTGGTCAGCATCGTCGCAAGCAACAGATAGCGTTTCATTGACGTACCCAGGTTGAGATCAATCGCCGGCAGTATGCCAGCAGCAAAACCCGGCCGCCGCGCAAGACAAGATCCCCCGTGCAAAACGGCACGCAGGCGACACGCGGACCCGCGCTTGCGTACGCGGATTGCTGTCAGGTGTGGCGTAGCCGGTTGCGAACGCTACGCACGCCCGCCCAGACCGCAAACGCCACGACCGGTATCGCGGCGCCGGTGACGATGTCCGGGTTCAGGTGCAGGCCGATCGCCTTCAGCGCTTTGGTGGCGTAAGCGGTCAAGCCGACCGTGTAGTAAGTGAGCACCGCGACCGACAGACCTTCGACGGTTTCCTGCAACCGCAACTGCAGCGCAGCGCGGCGATCCATGCTGGCGAGCAGCGCGCGATTCTGTTCTTCGTGCTGCACTTCGACGCGTGTGCGCAACAGCGCACTGGCGCGCTGGATGCGGGCGGTGATGCGGTCCTGCCGGCCGACCACCGTTTCGCAGGTCTCCATCGCCGGCGCGAGCCGCCGTTCCATGAATTCGCGGAACGGTTGCAGGCCCGCGATGCGGCGCTCGCGTAACTCGCCGATGCGGCGCTCCACCAGCTGGTAGTAAGCGCGCGCCGCCGAGAAACGATACTGGCTCTGGGCGACGAGATTCTCCACGGCGGTCGCCAGCGCTGTCAGTTTGGCCAGCAGCTGCGCGTCGTCGCCGCACGGCACGCCCATCGACTCGGTGATGGCGCGTAGTTGCAGGCTCAGTTCGTCGAGCGTCCGCATCTGCTGCTTGGCGGCGGGCAGCGCGAGCAAGGCCAGCATACGGTAGGTTTCGATCTCGAACAGGCGCTGCAGCATGCGGCCCTTCTGAAACGGCCCCATGCCGCGATCCATCAACACGAAGCGCGAGCAGCCTCCGCCGATACGCGGGTCCGGGTGCAGGCGCAGGTCGGTGTAGGCGACGCCGTTGCCGTCGCCAATTTCGGCGCCGATCAGGTCGTGGCCGCCAAACCAGCGCGCCGAAGCCGCATCGGTGCCCGGCATCGGTGAATCGCCCGCGGGCAACAGCAGCGCGTGCAGCGCCACCAGCACGCTGCCGGGCAACGCCTGCAGCCATTCCACCGGAACGCGATCGAGCGCGGTTTCGGCAAAGCTGCCGTCGCCGGCCCCCGGCAGGATGAAGGTGTAGCGCACGAACTCGGTGTGCAGAGACCAGCGGATCGTGAGCGTCGGCCCGACACCGGTGTAGTACGGCTTTTCCATCTCCGGGGCCGGACAGCCCATGCTGCGGGTGAGGCGGATCAGGGCCTCCCACTGGCCGATCCCCTCACGCTCGAACAGCAAGGTCAGCGAACTGAGTCGGGCAGGCGCTTCGAGCGCCGCCGGCGGGCGCGCATGGGCTTCGTCGTTGAGCACCTGGCGCATCGGATGGGCGTTCAGTATCTCGGACATGGCAGTCGGCTGAAAACGAATGACGGAGCGGACCACCATACTGAGCCGTATGTTCGTGCGGCGACAAGATGCGCCGAACCACGTGTTGCGCCCGCTGCCTCAGGGAAAACCAGAAAGCGCGGCGCGCTGGAACACGCCGGCCGGCGGGCGCGCAGGTATCATCGCGAATCCCAGATGACCTTCGCGCCGTGGCGGGGAACTCCATGCTTCGACTGCAACGCCTGCACAGCTTTTTGCCCGCACTTTTTTCCGCGACTGCCCTGCTGTTGCTGGCGCCGGACGCACACGCCAACGACCACGGCGGCGGCGACAAGGCGGCCGGCCCGGCTCCGATGATGTTCGTCGTGAACGTCGGCAAAACAGGCCATGGCGGTACGGTGCTGCAGACGCAGATCGTGCTCGAGGGGGCCAATGCGACGGCGACGCAGTCGATCGAGGCCTTCAAGCCGGCGCTGCAGCATCAGATCATCCAGATCATCTCGGCGGAGACGCCAGAACGCCTGCGCACTGCCGACGGCAAATCGGCGCTCGGCGAGAAGATTCTTGAAGCCTCGAACAAGATCCTCGGCACGACCCGCAAGACCGGCGTGAAGGAAGTGTTCTTCACGCACTTCATCCTGCAGCAGCCCTGAGGCGGGCGCTCAACCCGCGCTGCTGTCGAGCGCGGAGGCCGCCATCACGCGATTCTTGCCACGCCGTTTGGCGGCGTACATCGCATCGTCCGCGCGCTGCAGCAACTTCATCGGCTGTGTGGTGTCCTGCGGCGCCAGTGCATAGCCGATGCTGGCGCTGACGCGGTCGGCCAAGGCCTGGCGCGTCGTGATGCCGCGAATCGCATCCAGCAGATGCTGCGCGAGCGCTGCTGCACCGGCGGCATCGCGAACAGTGGCCAGAACCAGAAACTCGTCGCCGCCGAAGCGGCCCACTGCGTCCTCGGCACGCACCGCGCTCTGCAAGGCGGTGCCCACGCGGATCAGCAGGGCATCGCCCTCGCCGTGGCCGAACTCGTCGTTCACCGATTTGAAGCCATCGAGGTCGACGAAGAACAGCGCGACCGGATCGAGGCAGGGCTCCGCGAGCGCGTTTTCGATGCGGCTCATCATCGTGCGCCGGCTCAGCACGTCGGTCAGCGCGTCGCGCTCGACACTGCGCCGCAACTGTTCCTGCGCCACAGTCAGGTCATGCACATCGATCGTCACGGTGTAGAGCCCGAGCACGCTGCCATCGTGATCGAAGTCCGGCACGAAACTGGTTCGCAACCAGCGCGGGCCGTGCGTGAGCCCTTCAACCAGCCGCGAGTAGTGCACCGTCTCACCTGACAACGCGCGCTCGATATGCGGACGGTGCTCCTGCCACACCGATTCACCGCGCACTGCGGCGAGGTGATGGTCGATCAGGGCCTCGGGCGGTTTGCCGCAGGCCTCGCGATACGCCTTGTTGGCAAAACGGATCACGCCGTCACGGTCGAGGTAGATCAGCGGGTTCGGGATGTTCTCGGTAAAGCGGTCCAGCCGAACCCGCGCGGCGATCAGCGCCTCACGCGCGACCACGTCTTCATGGATATCGGTGGCGATCGTGAAGACGGATGTCACCACGCCATCCTCAACGTCCGGGAAGACCTGGATGCGGGCCCAGCGCGGCGTATGTGGCGCGTGCGTCAGCAGGCGTTCGTAGCTGGTCGTCTCGCCCGCGGCGAAGGCGCGTTCGAAGGCCGGACGCGCGGCATTCCAGGCGACTTCGCCAAACAGTTCGGCCAGCGTGTGCCCCAGCAGCACTTCACGCGGGCGCCCGGCCCACAGCACATACGGCGTGTTGCAGAACACCAGGCGCCCGGACACATCCCAACGGCCAATCGGCAGCGCGACCACCTCGGCGAGGCGTTCGATATGCGGTGTGTGGGCGTGGGGCTGCGTGTTCATGCTGTGGATTGTAGGGGCCGCGACGCCGCTCTGGCAGCCCTTGCGGCGCGCATCGCGCAGATCCGGCCGCGGCAAGGGATCACAGCGTTTCCCCTGAGCTGTCCTCACTCGCCCACGGTCGCTCGCCGGTGGCCTCTAGCAACACAAGGTAGGCGCGCAAGTCGAACTCAAGCTGATGGTAGCCCGGCTCCATGTAGGTGCACAGCTGGTAGAAGGCCTTGTCGTGATCGCGCTCCTTCAGATGCGCCAGCTCATGCACCGTGATCATGCGCAGGAACTCGGGCGGCCCCTCGCGGAACACGCTGGCGACGCGAATCTCGCGCTTGGCCTTGAGCTTCTGCCCCTGCACCCGCGATATGGCCGTATGGGTGCCGAGCGCATGTTGGATCACATGCAGGCGACTGTCGTAAGCGACCTTGCTGAGCGGATCGGCGCTGCGCAAGTAGCGCGCCTTGAGCTCGCCGACGTAGTCGTACAGCGCACGATCGGTGCGAACCTCGTGGCGCTGCGGATACTTTGCGAGCAGGCGCGCGCCGAGCGTCCCGTCGGCGATCATCGCGCGCACCGGCGCGGTCAATCGCTCGGGGTAGCCGGTCAGGTAACGGAAGGGCGAGCGGGCTTGCATCCTGCGATGCTAGCCGATGTGTTTCATCGCCTCACGGCGGCTGAGGGGCGATAGCGCTTCGCCCATCTGCGCGACAAAGCCACGCACCGCCGCCGGGTCGTGCCGGGCAAAGTCACGCAGCGCCCAGCCGATCGCCTTCCGAATGAAGAATTCCGCCTCGGGTGCGAGCTGGCGAGCGTAGCCGAACAGCCGTTCTACATCTGTGTCGGCGCGCCAGCCGAGTTGATGCAGCATCGCGATGCGGCGCAGCCAGAAGTCCGCATGTTCCAGTGCGGCGTCCATCACACGCTGCGCACGCAGATCGTCGCTGCGCGCGGCGCGTACGACATCGCCGATCACACCGGCCAGGCCGTCCACCGAATCCCACCATGACTTGTCGCGCGCCAGCGTGAGCAGCGCCGGCACATCAGCCAGGCGCAACTGACCGTGGTGCCGAGCCAGCAGATCCACCGCGACATACTGGTATTCCCGCTCTGTGCGCTGCCACAGCGCCGTAGCCGTATCGAGCAGCCAGGCGGGCTCCGGCGCGCGGATCGCACGGATCAGGGGCATCGTTGCGGCGCGGCGCTGCGGCGTCTGCACACCCAGGAAGGCGAAGCGCTGTTTCATGTAGGCCTGCATCGGTGCGCGGCGTTCGGCCGAGCCCAGCGTGGCGAGCGCCGCCTCAACTGCGTCGCAGAAATCGTGTTGATTCATGAGCGAAGAGTTCCTGTCGATCTGCGCGCTACACCACCAGCGCGCCCCGCGCGAGCATACGCCGCGCGCGTTTGCCGACAGCTGGTCTACACTGACGATTACGGGTTTTTGATGACTTCCGCATGATTGGGACTTCAATCCATCCGCCACGCCTCGCGTGGTACTGCTCCGCCCACGCACATTGGCGACAGCGATGAGTGTCATCGCCGTCATCAACCGCAAGGGCGGATCGGGCAAATCGACGCTCGCCACGCATGTGGCGGGCTATCTGGCGTCGCTCGGTCACAGCGTGATGCTGGGCGATGTGGATCGGCAGCAGTCCTCGCGTTACTGGCTCGGCTTGCGCGCGGCTGAACGCACACCGATCCGTGGCTGGACGATCGATGAGCGCAATTTCGCCCGCCCGCCGGCTGGCACGCAGCATGTGGTGCTCGACACCCCGGGCGGCTTTCAGGGCATCGGCCTGATGAAGGTGGCGCTCTATGCCGACGCAGTGCTGCTCCCCGCGACCAGCTCGGTTTTCGACCGCGTCGCCGCCGAAGAATGCCTCGCTGAATTGCGCACCCTGCCGCGCATTGCGGCGGGCAAATGCCGCATCGCCTGCGTCGGCATGCGCATCGATGCCCGCACCCGCAATGCCGAAGCCCTCGCGAACTGGGCTGCGGAGCAGGAGATCGATTACCTCGGCACGATTCGCGCCACACAGGCCTACTGTCGCTTCCTCGAACAAGGGTTATCGCTGTTCGACTTCGCGCCCGAGCGCGTCGCAGCCTACCGCCCGGACTGGACTGGCGTGACCGCTTGGCTCGATCAGGTGCTGGCGTTCGAGGCGCCGGCACCGCGCATGATCCGCCCGGTTGACGCGCACCCGCACGATGCCGAATCCGCGGGCGTGCCCGGTTTCCTGCGCCGCAGCGCGGGCGCCAGCGGGCCGCTGAAACCCTGACGCGGCAGGCCCGCAGGCGGCGCCGCTACACTCCGATACACATGGCCGATTGAACGGCCGCCGCCCTCCCCCATCTAAGCCCGAGGCAGAGTCGCGCGCGGCACGCGTCGCGACCCTGGCATCTCCTCTCCACGCTTCGGGCACCCCATGCGCACCTTCCTGCTGATCGCAACCACGCTGCTCGGTTTGCTGCACTACTACATCGGCAGCCGTCTGCTGCCAGCGCTCGACCTGGGCGAGCAGGCTGCCGCACTCGCTTGGGCCATGCTTGCGCTGTCGGTACTGCTGATCCCCGCGAGCCTGATCGCGCGGCACATCACCCGCCCGCCGCTGGCCGATCGATTGACCTGGGCGGGCTCGCTTGCAATGGGGCTGTTCTCTTCTGTGCTGGTGCTCACGGCCCTTCGCGACCTTGCGCTGCTGCTTGCCGCCGAGCATCTTCCGGCGGCCTTCGAAGCGCTCAGCGCGCAAGGCGTGCTCGCACTCGCCGTGCTGGTCACGCTGGCGGGCTTCATCAACGCGCGGCGTACCGCAAGCGTCGTCACCGTGGATGTGCCGCTCGCCAATCTGCCCGACGCGCTGCACGGCTTCACGATTGCTCAGATCAGCGACATCCACGTCGGGCCGACGATCAAGCGCGGCTACCTCGATCGCATCGTGGACCGCGTAAACACCTTGAAGCCGGATCTGATCGCGGTCACCGGTGACCTAGTTGACGGCAGCGTGCATGACCTCGCGCCGCATACCGAACCACTCAAGCGCCTGGCCGCGCGCTACGGCGCCTACTTCGTCACCGGCAACCACGAGTACTACTCCAACGCACACGCGTGGATCGCCGAGGTCGAGCGCCTCGGCGTAAAGGTGCTGATGAACGAACATGTGGTGCTCGACCACGGCGGCGCACGGCTGGTCGTTGCGGGCGTCACCGACTACACCGCGCATCAGTTCGATCCGCGCCATCGCAGCGATCCGCTCGCCGCACTGGCCGGCGCACCGGCCGATGCTGCCGCGAAAGTGCTGCTCGCGCACCAGCCGCGCAGCGCCGAAGCGGCGGCCGACGCGGGCTTCGACCTGCAGCTCTCCGGCCACACGCACGGCGGTCAGTTCTTCCCGTGGAATCTCTTCGTGCCCTTGCAGCAGCCCTTCACCGCCGGCCTGCACAAGCTGCGCGACCTGTGGGTTTACACCAGCCGCGGTACCGGCTACTGGGGCCCGCCCAAGCGCTTCGGTGCACCTTCGGAGATCACCCGCCTTCGGCTGGTCCGGGCCTGACCCAACACTCGGCAACAATTCGCGCTTTCACCGGTACCATGCGTATTGCATGATCGCGACATCGTTCGCGCGAGGCACACGCATGAGATTCACGACAACCCTGGCCGCTCTGTTCACGGTCGCGCTCACCGCATGCGGCGGCGGTGGCGACACCACCACCACGCCCGAGCCACCGCCTGGCCCTCCACCGCCACCAACAAACGGCCTCTACGTCAGCCCACAGTTCGACACGACACAGATCGCGCTTTACCTCGATGTGCCGTACTCGAAGCGACCAAACGAGGGCGGCGTGCAGTACACCTCAAGCCTGACGAAGAGCGTTGAAATCGGCACCGCCGAGCTGACGCTGGAACTGGACGTCGCAGTGCCGCCGAACGCCACCGCCAGCGCACCGCAACCGGCGGTGGTCTGGATCCACGGCGGCAGCTTCCTCGCCGGCAGCAAGGAGGAACGGCGCGACGACGCCATGACCTATGCGCGCGCCGGCTACGTCGCGGCGACGATCAACTACCGCCTGACACCCGACAATCAGGCGAACCCGGCGATCCGCGTACGCGCCATCCAGCAGGCGACCGAGGACGCGATGAATGCGATCCGCTACCTGCGGGCGAACGCCGCGCGGTATCACATCGACCGGAACCGCATCGCGACAATCGGCACCTCGGCCGGCGGTGGCATTTCGCTGATCAACGCAATCGAAGCCGACACGCTGCTCAACACGGTGTCGGACTACCCCGGTTTCAGCGCCCACGTGCAGGCGGCGATCGCCACCGGGGCCACGCTGGGGGAATCGGGTATCGACACCAACAGCCTGTTCCATTTCGACGCCAGCGACAGCCCGGTATTGCTGTTCCACGCCAAGGAAACCGACAGCGTCACCGGTGCCACCTGGACCGGCAACGTGCTGCCGACGCAAAAGGCGATCGTTGACGCCGGCGGCAGCTGCACCGTGGTCGCGCAGGACAACATGACGCACACCGTCGACCTGTCACTCGGCGGGCGCTGGTGGCCCCAGCTCAAACCCTTCCTGTGGGAGAAATTGCGACTCGCCGCGATGTAGTGCGACACTTGGGCAGCGCGCCGTAGCGTGCAGGGTGCGTAAAATCGCGGGCTGACCTCCGCGAGACTCCGCCCGATGGCCGACCTGAGCTTTTACTGGCACGACTACGAAACCTTCGGCGTGATGCCGCGGCGCGACCGCCCGGCCCAGTTCGCCGGCGTGCGCACCGACGCCGAGCTGAACGAAGTCGGCGAGCCGCAGATGATTTACTGCCAGCCATCGCCTGACTATCTGCCCGATCCGGAAAGCTGCCTGCTGACCGGCATCCTGCCGCAGACCTGCCTTGAGCGCGGGCTGCCCGAGCATGCGTTTGCCGCGGCGATCGAGCGCGAACTGGCCATGCCCGGCACCGTGGGCGTGGGCTACAACACCCTGCGCTTCGATGACGAAGTCACCCGCCACCTGTTCTGGCGCAACCTCATCGACCCCTACGCCCGCGAGTGGCAGAACGACTGCGGCCGCTGGGATCTGCTCGACGTGGTGCGCTGCATGTACGCACTGCGCCCGGAAGGCATCGTGTGGCCGAGGCACGAAGATGGGCGCCCGTCGTTCAAGCTCGAACACCTCACCGCCGCCAACGGCCTCGCGCACGAAGCGGCGCACGATGCGCTGTCGGATGTGCGCGCCACGATCGCGCTGGCGCGCTTGATCCGTGGCCTGCAACCACGCTTGTGGGACTTCTGCCTGAAGCTGCGCAAGAAGGACGCGGTGCTGGCCGAGATCGATCTCGCCACCCCCAAGCCCTTCCTGCATGTGTCCGGCATGTTCGGGCCGGAGCGTGGCTGCATTGCGGTGGTGTGGCCGCTCGGCCCGCATCCGACGAACAAGAACGAGATCATCGTGTGGGATCTCGCGCAGGACCCGGGCGAGCTTGCTGGCCTGGATGCCGCCACGGTGCGCGAGCGCATGTTCACCCGCGCCGACGCGTTGCCGGAAGGCGTAACGCGGCTGCCGATCAAGACAATCCACATCAACAAGTCACCCGTGGTGATTGGCAACCTGAAGACGCTGAGCCCGACGATGGCTGAGAAGTGGGGCATCGATGTGGCGCAGGCGCTGCGCCATGCAGAAGCTGCGCGCAACATCAAGCCGCTCACAGCGCTGTGGCGAGAGGTGTTTGCGCGACCAGCCCCCGAAACACCCGCAGATGTCGATGAGGATCTCTACGGTGGCTTTGTCGGCAATGGTGACCGCCGCATCCTGAACCAGCTGCGCACGCTGGACGCGGCCGAACTCGCTGGCGAGAAGGTGAGCTTTGCCGATGGACGGCTCGAAGAACTGCTGTTCCGCTACCGAGCGCGAAACTTCCCCGAGACCCTCAGCGAGAGCGAACAGGCGCGCTGGGAAATGCACCGCATCGCGCAGCTGCACCAGGGCGTCGGGGGCGCGCGATCACTGCCGGCGTTCTTCGATCGCATCGACGCGCTGAGCGAAGCCGCGGACGAGCGCGGCGAGGCGATCCTCGGCGCACTGTACGACTACGCCGAGGCGATCGCGCCACCGGCCTGAATCAGCGAATCGGTATCACGATCGGCGGAATCCCGATCGTGATGGCTGGCCGCGAGTAAACCGGCACTGGGGCGGGCACCGGGTAGTACTCGCGGTAGCCGTACACCGGCGCATAGACTGGTGCGTACGCGGGCCGCCAGCCACGGTGTTCGTAAGCCCAACGTTCGCGCTCGCGCCATTCGTGTTCGCGCCACTCATGCGCACGCCATTCGCGCTCATGCCGCTCGTGACGATCCCAGCCACGGTCGTCGTCATGCCAGCCATGTGCCGACGCGGTAGCGGCCGCGAGAAGTCCGACGGTCAAGAAAGCCACACGGGTCAGAGTTTTCATTTGAGTCTCCAGCCAGGCGCTGCGAATGTGGCGCCCGTGAAGGCATCAACGCGCGAGCAGCCGCGGGGCTGAATCTCAAAATGTAAATGTCGTAAGCGGAGGTTTCGCGCCGCCCAGCTTGGCGGCCTACTTCACCGTGACGGCGAAGCTGCCGAGTGACACGGCCTGCAGGGTATCGAGCGGAATACGGAGCGAAGAGTCGCGCGGCAAGGCGAAGCGATTGACGTAGTGAACACGGGTGCGGCCGCTCGCGCGCGCGAGCAAGCTCGATTCGGTTGCACCCATGCCCCCTTCGCGCACGACCACGGTAACCACGTCCGGGTCCTCGCTCGCAAGGCCCATTTCGAAGCCACCCGGGGCAGGCAGGCGCGCCGGCGTCGACAAGGCGAGCCGTTGCTCGCCGGGCCGCATCGTTTGCGGCACCGACATGCGTTCAGCGGAATGTTCGGGCAGATGGTAGGCAATGCCGCCGCAGGCGCTCAGCGCGCCGCACAGCATCACCAGCAGCAGGCGCCTGACGGCGCCGCAAGAGACAAAAGTCGGGTTCATCGCCCGACTATCCGACGCCGTGCGACACGGCGTCAACACGCAACGTTCAGAAGCGGCGGCGCGGTGCGACCGGCCCGCGATTCTCGATCGCGCGGAAGGTAATACGGCCTTTGCTCAGGTCGTACGCGGACATTTCGAGCGTGACCTTGTCGCCGGTAAGGATGCGGATGCGGTGCTTGCGCATCTTGCCTGCGGTGTAGGCGACCAACTCATGCCCGTTGTCGAGCGTGACGCGAAAGCGTGCGTCGGGCAGCACTTCGGTGACTTGACCGTTCATGACGATCGGTTCTTCCTTGGACATGTGGACTCCTCAGGCAATTCGAAAAGGAAAAAGCCCGGCAAATGCCGGGCTTTTCCGGGGGCATCGCGCAAAGCCACAGGGGCTTTGCGTGGTGCCGAAGTACGCGCTGCGTTGGCGGGCTTGATACCCGCCAGCGTCATGCTTACTCCGGGCGGATGTTCGAAGCCTGGTCGCCCTTCGGGCCCTTGGTCACGTCAAACGTGACGCGCTGGTTTTCCTGAAGGGTCTTGAAGCCACCGCCTTGAATGGCGGAGAAGTGCGCGAACAGATCCTGACCACCGCCGTCCGGGGTGATGAATCCGAAGCCCTTGGAATCGTTGAACCACTTCACAGTACCTGCAGCCATGATGAATCTCCTGAATAAAAAATAATGAACAGGGTCTTGCCCTGGTTGGGCGGTCGTCAAGGCGGCGGAACGATGAAAGCAGGAATACCGGAGGTATAAGCGAACAACAGAGACACTGCTTGATTAACGCGAGGCGAACGGTGCGCCCTTTCTGAACATAAAGCAATCTTTATTTTCCGGGCACCAAATTTGGCGCCCACACATTTCGGCCGAAATACCCGTGCAGGACGGATAATTGCGCATGACCCAAACGACCCCGACCCCCGAAGCCACCGCCGCCGCAGGTGGCCCGCCCTTCAGCGAACTGCCGCTGCCGGCCGCCACGCTGGCCAACCTCGCGCTGCTCGGCTATCACACGATGACACCGATCCAGGCAGTCACCTTGCCGGTCGCGCTCGCGGGGCATGATCTGCTCGCGCAGGCCAAGACCGGCTCCGGCAAGACCGCCGCCTTTGCGTTGCCGATGCTGCAACGGCTCGGTGATCGCGGTGGCCGGGTGCGGGCCTTGGTGCTGTGCCCGACACGTGAGCTGGCCGAACAGGTCAGTGGCGAGGTGCGCCGCATCGGCCGCGCGATCGACAACCTCAAGGTGCTGACGCTATGCGGCGGCGCCCCGGCCAAGCCGCAACGCGAAAGCCTCGCGCATGGTGCCGACATCGTGGTCGGTACACCGGGCCGCATCCTCGACCATCTCGGCAGCGGCGCACTCGTGCTCGACGACGTCGCCACGCTGGTGCTCGATGAGGCGGACCGCATGCTCGACATGGGCTTCTACGACGACATCGCCGACGTCGCGCAAGCGTGCCCTGCAGTGCGTCAGACCCTACTTTTTTCCGCCACGTATCCTGATGGGATCGCGCGCATCGCCGAGCGCTTCCTGCACCAGCCGCGCACGGTGAAGCTGATCGAGCAGCACGCGAGCGACAAGATCCGCCAGCGTTTCTACGAAGTCGCCGACGACGCACGCCTCGCTGCAGTGATCCAGTTGCTGCGCCACTATCGCCCGGTCAGCACGCTGGCCTTCTGCAACACCCGCCAGCAGTGTCGCGATCTGGTCGACGCGCTGCTCGCGGCAGGCATCTCGGCGCTTGCGCTGCATGGCGAACTGGATCAGCGCGAACGCGATCAGGTGCTGGTGCAGTTTGCGCAGCGCAGCTGTTCGGTGCTGGTGGCGACCGATGTGGCCGCGCGCGGACTCGACATCGACCAGCTCGAAGCGGTGATCAACGTCGACGTCACGCCGGACCCGGAGATCCATCTGCACCGCATCGGCCGCACCGGCCGCGGCGACGCCGACGGCTGGGCGCTCAGCGTCGTCAGTGCGAACGAAAAGCGCCGGGTTGCCGCCATCGCCGAAGCGCAGCACTTCGAACCGGCGTGGCATGCGTTGGCGGAACTGGAGCCCGATGCCTCGCCGCTGCTGCCGCCGATGTCGACGCTGCAGATCCTCGGTGGCCGCAAGGAGAAGATGCGCCCTGGCGATGTGCTCGGTGCGCTCACCGGCGAGGCCGGTTTCACCCGCGAGCAGGTCGGCAAGATCAGCGTGATGGAGCTGTCCACCTATGTCGCCGTGCAGCGTGAGATCGCCGACGAAGCGGTGCGCCGGCTCGCCAACGGCAAGATCAAGGGCCGCCGCGTGAAGGTACGCAGACTCTGAGGCTGGCGTCCGATGTCCAATCCGCTATCGCATCATTTCTTCACGATGGCCTGCAACAACGCTTGGGCCAACCATCGTCTGCTCAAGGCCTGTGCCGCGCTGAGCCAGGACGAGTTCGTCGCAACGCGGACAAGCTTCTTCCCGACCATCCGCGCCACCCTGAGCCATACGCTGACGGTCGACTGGTTCTATGTCGACGCGCTCGAACGTGAAGCGCGCGGCGAGCCGCCGCACCCGGATTGCTACTGCTTCTTTGCACAGGACGAGCCGTTTGCGATCTGCGCCGATCTGCAGCGCGAACAGGCCGCGGTGGACCGGCGCCTGATCGACTACTGCAAGGTGCTGCAGGATGCGACGCTCGACCGCGTCGTCACCATCGCGCGACCGGGCACGCCGCAGCACGACACGCGCACGCGGCTGCTCGCCCATCTGTTCCAGCATCAGATCCACCACCGCGGACAGGTGCATGCGATGCTGGCCGGTACCTCAGTGAAACCGCCGCAACTCGACGAGTTCTTCTGTGCCGGTGAAGCGGCATTGCGTGCCGCTGATTTCGCGGAATTGGGCTGGCGCGAATCGGAGATCTGGCCTTGATGCGCGGCACGGCACTGCACAGCATCGAAGCCCGGATCACCCCAGACGGCCTGCTCGAATTCCCCGCCAGCTTCCTGCAGGAACGCGGTGTCGTGCGGCTGCTTGAGCCGGCCGATGCCGATCTGCATCATCTCGTGCGTCTGCTACGCGATGGCGAGTATCCGCGCCCCTTCGTGATCGACGACGGCAAGCTGCGGCGCCTGCATTTCACGCTGGCGCTGGTGCAAAGCGAGATGGACGTTGCTGAGCCCTTCGCGCTGCATGCGGCCTACACCCGCAAGATGATGGCCTTCCTGCTGTTCCTGCCGCGGCCCAAGCATGTGGTGATCGTCGGGCTCGGCGGCGGTTCGCTGACCAAGTTCTGCCACCGGCATCTGGCGCGCAGCCGCATAACCACGGTGGAGATCAGCGAGGACGTGATCGCGCTGCGCGAACAGTTCGCGCTGCCGCCGGACGATGAGCGGCTCGCGATCGTGTGTGAGGATGCGGTGGAATACTTCGCCAGCACCGACGACCGCGCCGACGTGGTGCTGCTCGACGGCTACGACGAGAACGGCATCGTGCCGGCCTTCTGCGACGAGCGTTTCTACCTTGCGATCCGCGCACGCCTCAAGCCCGCCGGCATGCTGGTATGCAACCTCGCGGTGAAGGGCGATGAGAGCGCCGCGCATATCGAGCTGCTGCGGGATGTGTTTCGCGACCGGCTGATCGTTCAGGAAGTCGCCGGCGACGGCAACCGCATCGCCTTTGCTTTCAACGACGAAGGCTACCCCCCCGATTGGCCTGCCGTCGAACGTGAAGCGCGCGCCCTCGCGCAACGCCTCGCACTGGATTTCACCGGCTTCGCGCAAAAGCTCGCAAAGAGCGCACAGCGCGAACGACGCAGGCGCTGAATGGCCCAACCAGTGCGGGCACCTTCGGTGCTGTCATATTTCAGCCTCGAATTTCTGCGAACCCGCTCCGGTATCCTCGGGCGCACCCTGCGTGTCCCGACCGAGCACCATGCCCCGCCCTGAACTGCCGCTGCTGAGCGACCTGGAACAGCTGATCCGCCGTGCGGCGGGGCAGGTCGACGCACGCGTGGTATGCGAAGCGCAAGCGGGGCCGGCGCGCTTGCCGGTGTATGCGATCACGCTCGGCAATCCGGATCCGGCGGTGCCGGCGATCGGCTTCTTCGGAGGCGTGCACGGCCTGGAACGCATCGGTGCGGAAGTGGTGATCGAGTACCTGCGCAGTCTTATCACCCGATTGCGCTGGGATGGGCTGCTGCACCGGCAGCTCGAATCGCTGCGCATGGTGTTCATGCCGCTGGTGAACCCGGCCGGCGTGTGGCGTAGCACGCGCGCCAACGGGCGGGGCGTAGACCTGATGCGAAACGCTCCGGTCGAAGCGCTGGAACAGGTGCCCTTCCTCCTCGGCGGGCAACGCCTGACACGCTGGCTGCCGTGGTATCGCGGCCCGCGCGGTGCCGCGATGGAAGCAGAGAGCGCAGCGCTGTGCGAAGTCGTTGAACGCGAACTGCTGCCCCGCCGCTTCAGCCTCTCGCTCGATTGCCATTCGGGCTTTGGTCTGCGCGATCGCATCTGGTTTCCGTTTGCCCATACTGCCGAGCCGATCCGCCACCTGCCCGAAGTGCACGCCCTGAAAGAAATATTCGATCAGGCGCACGCACATCACAGCTATGTGTTCGAACCGCAGAGCCTAAGCTACCTCACGCACGGCGACCTGTGGGACTACCTCTACCTGCGTGCCGGCAGCGCACCCGATCGCGTGTTCCTGCCCCTCACGCTGGAGATGGGTTCCTGGCTGTGGGTGAAGAAGAATCCACGTCAGCTGTTCTCGCGCCACGGCATGTTCAACCCGGGCAAGGCACACCGCCAGCAACGCGTTTTGCGTCGGCACATGGCCTGGCTGGATTTCATGGCGCGCGCGGCGGCGAGTTGCGCGCTCTGGTTGCCGGATCCGGCTGCCCGTGCGCATCACTACGAGATCGCGATGCGCGACTGGTACGGCGCCCACACCGCGGCGGGCGCGGCATGACGGGCGCCACGCCGACAACCTGGGTGCTGCTGCGCGGCCTCACACGCGAACAAGGCCATTGGGGCGACTTTCCCGATCGCCTGCGCGCCGCGCTGCCCGGCAGCCGCGTGCTGACACCGGACCTGCCCGGCAACGGCCAGCTCAATATGCAGGAGAGTCCGACCAGCGTAGAAGCGATGGCCGACGCGGTGCGCGCCCAGCTTAGCGCTGACGGCGTCGCGCCGCCGTATGCGGTGCTGGCAATGTCGCTCGGCGCGATGGTGGCGGTTGCATGGGCCGCGCACTACCCGCAGGAACTGTCGCGAATCGTGCTGATCAACACCAGCCTGCGCCCCTTCAGCCCGTTCTGGCAGCGGCTACGCCCACGGAACTACGCGACGCTTTTGCGGCTGGCCGTGCTTGGAACCCCTCCCCAAATTCGGGAGGCCGCCATCCTCAGAGCCACCACACGGCTGGTCGTCCACGCAGAAGCGGTGCTGGACCACTGGCAGGCGCTGCACACGGCGCGACCCTGCAGCACGCGCAATGCGCTGCGCCAGTTGATCGCCGCCGCACGTTTTCGTGCCCCACGGCAAGCGCCCGCGGTGCCTGCTTTGCTGCTCTGCGGCCAGCGCGATGCCTTGGTCGATAGTCGTTGCTCGCACGCGATCGCGCACACCTGGCAGCGCCCACTTGCGGTCCATCCAACCGCCGGCCATGATCTGCCGCTGGACGACGGCGATTGGGTGATTGCGCAAATCGTCCGTTGAGTACGTATCCGCCATCGCAGAACGGGGGATCGATGCGGGTCTTGCTATCGTGGAAACGCATTGGCAGCTGGGGCGTGCTTCTCGCCGCCGCCTGTGCCCTGTCGCCGCTGGCTGCGGCTACCGTGATCGACATCGATGCGGAAGACGCAGCCGCACCGTGGTCACAGGACGATGGCCGCGGCGCCGCCAACGAGATCGTGCGTGAAGCCTTTGCACGCGGCGGCGTGGCGATCCGGATGCATACCGTGCCCTATGCCCGCTGCAAGGCAGAGATGCTGGCGGGCAGCGTAGCGGGCTGCATCGCGGTGGGTGCGAACGAAGCGCTCGGCGCGGGCACCCGCCTGCCGCGCACGCCGCTCTATCGTGTGCGCACCGTGCTGGTGTCGCGGGAACACGCCGCGGTATCAGGGTGTAACGCGTCAGACTGGCCGGCGGACACCCGCGTTGGCCGCGTCCATGCCTACGAGTACGCACCGCGTTTCGAGCAAGCAATGGCGACGACGCGCATCGCGACCACCGACCTGAATTCCGAAGCGCAGGGCCTGCGGATGCTTGCTGCTGGCCGTGTCGACGCGATCGCGCTTCAACTCGACGCGCTGAAGACGCTTGATTACGTGCAGCGTCAGGCAGCAGTGCAGGCACCGCTGCAGGTGGCCTGCGACTTCGGGCCGCTGGACAGCCATGTCGGCTTCAGCATGCGGCACCCAGAAGGCGCGCGCGCACTGGCCGCCTTCGAGCAGGGCTACGCCGCCATGCTGGCGGACGGCAGTGCCGAGCGCATCCTCGAAAGCTGGCGCGAGCGGCTGATGCTGACAACGCCACCGCGGCGCTGAGCAGAAACCCGCGTCAGGAACTGCACGACAAAGCAGAGCAGCCCGGCTTGTGGCGCGCCCACTCCGGCCGGCGCGCAAACCAGGCTTCGTGCTCCGGTTGCTCGTCGTAGGGGCGCTGCAACAGTTCCAGCAAACGCTCGGTCGGCGCCATATCCCCTTGGGCTGCGGCATCAATCGCCTGCTGCGCGATCCAGTTTCGCAGCACGTACTTCGGATTGCTGCGTTGCATGCGGCCAATGCGCGATGCGCCCGGCTCTGCTTCGTCGCGAACCCGCTGGGTGTAACGCAGCAGCCAATCGGCGAGCGCACGGCCGTGTTCGGCCTCCAGCACCGCTGGGGCGTAGAAGGCCTCGCGCAGCGGCGTAAGCCGCGCCTCGGCCGCGACGTCGGCACCCGTTGGTACGTCGGCGAGGCGACGGAAGAAGATCGTCATGTCGGTCTCTGTCTGCTGCAAGAGACCAAACAGGTCGACGATCAGCGGGTCGTCGTCCTCGCGCGTCGCAATGCCTAGCTTGTCTGCCAGCATGCGTGACCAATGAGCGCCGAAGTCGATGCGATACCGCTCCAGCCCGGCACGCAGCGCATCGTCGTCGCCGACCAGGTCGCTCAGCGCGCCGGCCAGGCGTGTCAGGTTCCAGTACGCGATCTGCGCCTGCTGGCCGTAGCAGTAGCGGCGCCCCTGCGCATCGGTGGTGTTGGGGGTCCAGCCAAGGTCGAAGCCTTCCAGCCAGCCGTAGGGGCCATAATCGATGGTGAGGCCCAGGATCGACATGTTGTCGGTGTTCATCACGCCATGCACGAAGCCGATGCGCATCCAGTGCGCCACCATCAGCGCGGTGCGTCCGCAGATCTCGTCGAACCAGGCCGCGTAGGTCGCGGCGCCCGGTTCGCCGAGGTACGGGTAGTGATGCCGGATCACCCAGTCCGCCAACGCCTTAAGGTTTGTTGCTTCATTCTCGGCGGCGAAGATCTCGAAATTGCCGAAGCGCACGAAACTCGGGGCGACACGACATACCACCGCGCCGGGCTCGGTTTGCGGGTTGCCGTCGTAGAACATGTCGCGCACGACGCCCTCGCCAGTGGCTACCAGCGACAAGGCGCGCGTGGTCGGCACCCCGAGATGATGCATCGCCTCGCTGCAAAGGAATTCGCGCAAGGATGAGCGCAGCACCGCGCGACCGTCGGCATGACGCGAGTACGGCGTGCGGCCCGCACCCTTCAGCTGCAGCTCCTGTCGCTGACCGCCGCGGTCGAAGATCTCACCCAGCGTGATCGCACGCCCATCGCCCAATTGCCCCGCCCACTGGCCGAATTGGTGGCCGCCATAGCGCGCCGCGTAGGGCTGCATGCCCGGCAGTACACGCCCGCCGCCGAGAACGTCAGCAACCATGCCGCTGCCTGGTAGCGGGCGCGCAATGCCGAGCGATTCGCCCAGCGCGTCGGACCAGGCCAGCAGCCGCGGCGCCGCGACGGGCGTCGGCAAGACGCGGCTGTATGCCGCACCGGGCACCTGACGCGGCACATTGTGGCTACCCGGATCGGCCGCATGGGAGCGCACGAACAGGTCGTCGAAAACCAGTTCTTCGAACGGGCGCAACAGGGCATCAGGGGCATTCATCGTCGGGGTTCTCCGGGGTCTCGGTCTGTTCTGACCACGGCGCCATGCACCGGTTCGTTGAAGATACGACCAAAGAGTGAAATGAGAAATGTTTCCGCGCCATACCGTCAATCGCCGATGCTAGGATCGCGCGATGTCATCGGAATAATCGGAGTCGACGCATGTCCAAGATCAGCACTGCCCTGTTCGCCGCACTAGTCATGCTCGGCGCCTTGGCCCAGCCGGCTCTTGCCGAAAGGGGCGCCGATCACCCCGAAGTCAGCCGCTACCCCGGCGCGGTGATCGAGGGCTACGACTTCAAGGAATACGAAGAGGCACAGCTGATCCTGAGCCGTCCGGCCTATCGCGGCGGCGAATTCACTGCTGACAAGGTGCTGCCGCTCGAAGGTCGCGTCACCTACATCCACTACGAGATGCCAAAAACAGCGTCCGCGCTGCAGGTGTTCCGCAACTACCAGTCGGCGCTGAAGCGCTCCGGTTTCAGCGAGCTATTCGTCTGCGACCGCCCCTGCACCGATGCGAACCTCAGCAGCTTCAAGGCGCTGATGAAGGCGCGCGACCTCTACCTCAACGGCAGCCGTGAGAACCAGTACCTGGCGGCCAAACGCGGCAACACCTATGTGTCGCTGTGGGTCAATGACCTCGGCGAGCCGAACGCGTGGCTGTTCGTGATCGAGAAAGGCAGCCTGGACGACAACCAGATGGCGATCAGTGGCGAGAGCCCGATCGCGAAGTCCCTCAGCGAACAAGGGCGGGTGGATCTCTACGGCTTCCAGTTCGACACCGGCAAAGCAGTGCTGCGCGACAGCTCGCAGGCCACGCTGAAGGAACTCGGCAAGGTCTTGCAGGACAACCCGACGCTGCAGATCGAGGTGATCGGCCACACCGACGATGTCGGCGGTGCCGACGCCAACCAGCGGCTGTCGGAAGCACGTGCGCGCGCCGTGACCGAAGCGCTCGCCCGCAACGGCATTGACGCCTCCCGCATGCTCGCACGCGGCATGGGGCAGACGCAGCCGCTCGCCGCGAACACCGACGAAACGGGCCGTGCGAAGAATCGCCGTGTCGAGATCATCGCGCAGCGCCCCGCCGCCACGGCCGCAGCCCAAACCAGCCGACCCGCACCGCGGCCGCAAACGCAGACAGCGCCTGCGAACGGCAACAGCAACGAGAGCAACAAGTCGGCCGCCGATACGACCCGCTCGGTCATCGACAGTGCCACGACGGCGATCGACACCGCCTACAAGCTCAAAGGCCTGCTGGGCCTGTAATCCGCCGCAAGGACGATGAAAGCGCCATAATCGGCGCTTTCCAGTCCGCCCCGCCGCTATGGAATCCAATGATCTACCGCCGCTGCCCGAGCTGCGTCCAGGCCGCTACCGCCACTACAAAGGCGGCGAGTACGAAGTCCTGGGTGTTGCGCGCCATAGCGAAACGCTCGATGCGATTGTGGTCTATCGCCCGCTGTACAACAGCAGCGGGCTTTGGGTGCGGCCGTACGCGATGTTCGTCGAGACGGTCACGCACGAAGGCGTGGTGCAGCCGCGTTTTGCGCCCCTTCAGTAGCCGCTCGCGCCGCGTCAGGTGCGCAGCGGTGCACTGAGGGGCAGACGGATCGTCACGGTGGTGCCGACATCCGGCTGGCTTTCGAGCCGGATATCGCCCCCCAGCACACCGTGCACCAGGTTGTAGGCCACATGCAGCCCGAGGCCGCTGCTGCCTTGCGCCAGGCGGGTCGTGAAGAACGGGTCGAAGACCTTGTCGATCTGGTCTGCGGCGATACCCGCTCCGTTGTCCCGCACGATAATCTCCACCCCTTCCGCCACAAGGTTCGCGCCAAGCTCCAGTCGCGCATCGCCCCTGCCGGCGAGCCCGTGCACGAGCGCGTTGTCGACCACGCTTGAGAGTACTTGCTGCAGGGCCGCCGGGTAGCTGTCGAGCATCAGCCCGGATGGCGCGTCGAGCACCAGCGTACCGCGAAGTGCGCGCAGGGCGGGCGCAAAGAGATGGGCGATGTACTGCAAGGTATCGCTGACCGAAAACGCGGAGCGCACCGACGCCGGCTGCTCTACCGCGACGGCCTTGAAGCTGCCGACGCTGGCCACCGCACTCGCGATCGCCTGTTCCATCAGCACCGCGGCTTCGGAGACATCGGTGATGAACGCGCGGATATCGGAACGCCGCAAGCTGCCTTGTGCAAGTTCGCCAAACTCCTCGCAACGCGACAGCAAGGTGGTGGCGAGGACCCGGGCGTTGCCAAGCGGGGTATTCAGCTCGTGCGCGATACCAGCGACCATGCGCGCGAGGCTGGCAAGGCGGCGCGCCTCCAGCAGCGCGCTCTGCGCCCGCTGCAGATCCTCGAAGGCTTGCGCCAGTTCGACGTTGCGTTGGTCCAGATCGCGCGTACGTTCAGCGACCCGCTGTTCCAGCGTGTAGTTGAGTTGCTCGTAGCGCGCATTGCTCTCGGCGAGTTCGGCCCCGCGCCGGCGCTCGGCCTCGTCCATCGCCGCGCGCTCGATGGCGATCGCCGCCAGATGCGTGGACGCGCGCACCGCGTCGCGGTGAAACGCCCCCGCGCCGCGACACGCGGCGAAATACAGCGCAAACGTGCCCAGGATGGCGCCGGCACGCGCGCGTATCGGCGTAGACCAGCACGCCCGCAGGCCGTGAGGCAATGCGAGGTGTTTGTAGGGCGTCCATAGCGGATCGTTGGCGATGTCGGTCACTTCTACCGCTTCGCCGCGGTAGGCGGCAGTGCCGCAGGACCCGACCGCCGGCCCGATCTCGACCCCATCGATTGCCCGTACGTACTCGTCAGGCACGCTCGGGGCGGCGCCATGACGCAGATGGGTGCCTTCTAGCAGCAGCACGGTGCAACGGACATCCCCGGCGAGCAGTTCGACACCGCGACACAGCAGATCCAGCGTGTCATGCAAGGGCTTGCCTCGCGCGACGGCTTCGAGGATGTCGTTCTGAAGCGCGAGAAGCTCGGAGCCCCGCTCAGGGCATTCGAGTCTCCCCAGTTCCACCGATGCAGACATCGCGGCACTCCGGTATCAGGTCGATCAGCGCTGCAGCCAGGTCATCAAAGCCGCCTCATGATGCGCCCCGCCGGCCCGCAAGTACAAGCGGACCACGACCGCGAGCCTAGTCGACCGACAGGTAGCGGTAACGCCCTGCGTGGTAGATCAGCGGTTCGCCTTCGCCCCGTTCAAACGCCTCGACCTGGCCGATGAACAGCAGGTGATCACCGCCGTCGTGGCGGATGCCATTGCGGCATTCGAACCAGGCACAACAGTCCTGCAGAAGCGGCGCGCCAGTCACGCCTTCGCGCACATCCAGCTCGGCAAACTTGTCCTCGGCACGCGTCGCGAACCGCTGCGACAAGGGCTGCTGGTGCGTGGCCAGCACGTTGATTGCGTAATGGCTGCAGCGTTCGAAGTCCGCCAGCACCGGAAGGTGACGCGCAAGACTCCACAGCACCAACGGCGGGGTGAGCGACACCGAGTTGAAGGAATTCACCGTCAAACCGATACGTCGGCCCTCCGGCGTCCGCGCCGTCACCACGGTGATGCCGGTGGCAAACATGCCCAGGGCACGACGGAAGGCAATCGTGTCGAACTCGGGCGAATCGTCGGAAACGGACATGCGGAAAATCTCGGTCGCTGCGGAGGCCGGATTATGCTGCGCGCCGCGGGCCTCGTCGACCCGGCGAGCAACAGGGGCATTTCGGGATTCAAGGCGGCCAGAATGCGGCCGTAATCAATTTTGCGAGCGGCCAGGCGGAAGCGAGTCTCGGCGGCGAACCGGCCTGTTTCTGCATGACTGAGCCGCTCGCACCTCACCACCCGGTCTTGTGAGCCGCATTCACCTTATCCGCCACAAACCTTCGCTTTTTTCGCCGTTTGCCTCGGCCTATCCTTGGCTCTGGCGCTGATTCACATTCATGGATCAGCCAAGCAGGAGGCACACATGATCCAGATCCGACCCGCCGACGAACGTGGCCATGCCAACCATGGCTGGCTCGACAGCCACCACAGCTTCTCTTTTGCCGACTACTACGATCCTCAGCACATGGGCTGGGGCGTGCTGCGGGTCATCAACGACGACCGCGTTGCGCCCGGCATGGGGTTCGGCACGCACGGTCATCGCGACATGGAGATCGTCAGCTATGTGCTGGCTGGCACGCTGCAGCATCGCGACAGCATGGGCAACGGCACGCTGATCCGCCCCGGTGACGTGCAGCGCATGAGTGCCGGCAGCGGCGTGATGCACAGCGAGTTCAATCCATCGCAGAACGAACCGGTGCACTTCCTGCAGATCTGGATTCACCCGGCAGAGCGCGGCATTGCCCCCGGCTACGAACAGCTGAGTTTCAGCGCGGACGACAAACGCGGACGCTTGCGCCGCGTCGCCTCGCCCGATGGGCGCGACGGCAGCGTAACGCTGCATCAGGACGCGTCGATCTTCGCCGGGTTATTCGACGCCGGTGAATCGGCGGAATATCGCCCGACGCCAGGCCGGCTCGGCTATCTGCATGTTGCGCAGGGCAGCGTGCGGCTCAATGGCCAGACACTCCGGGCGGGCGACGGCGCCCGGATCGCCGGCGAGACAGTTCTGACGATCGAGGGTATCGAGGGCGGAGAGGTGCTGCTGTTCGATCTGCCCCCAGGCGAGACGGCGTAAACGCAAACGGGCTGCCCGAGGCAGCCCGTTTTTTTTCAAAACCGCAGCTTACTTGGCGGCCGGTTCCTTGAAAGAGGCACCGGACTTGTTCGCCATGAAGACGATCGCGCGAGCGATTTCCTCATCCGTCAGGTCCGGATTGCCGCCGCGCGCCGGCATCGAGTTTTTGCCGTTGATGGCGGACTTCAGCAGCCCATCCAGGCCTTGGCCCAGACGCGGCGCCCAGGCCGCGTTGTCGCCAACCTTCGGCGCACCCAGCGCACCGGCGTTGTGGCACGCGCCGCAAACAGCACCGACCACCTGCTCACCGGTGCGGCTCCCCTTTGCCGCACCCGCGTCGGCGGCCGCCAGGGCGACCTGCGCGACCGGCTGGATCAGCGTTGCGGTCTCTTCCTCGTTGACGGGTTGCGACTTGTTGCAGCCGGCAAGCAGAGCGGCCGAAAGGAGAGCGAGCGGTAGCGCGGTGCGGATCGACATGATGGCCTACGATATGTTTTGACGTTGTGCTGCGCGGCCCCCTGCCACGCAAGGCCCTGATTATAGCGGGACAATTCGACGCGCTGCAGCATCCGCATGGACGCTGGGGGGTGATCTGCGCTATGATCCGACGGCTGTGCGACCGTAGCTCAGCTGGATAGAGTACTGGCCTCCGAAGCCAGGGGTCGTGGGTTCGAATCCCGCCGGTCGCACCAGATCTCGCTTTCTAGCACATCCCCTGCCGTTTCCGGCAATCCGTCTTGCCTCAGATCCACTCGTTTGCCTTGTCGCCCAGCAGCGCTTCAGCAGGCGTGACCTCGCTCGACAACCAAGCCGTCAGCGCCGCCTCCGACATCGGGCGCGCGAGCAGGAAACCTTGCACATAGTCGCAGCCCGCCCGGCGCAGCTGCGTAAGCTGCGCACGCGTCTCGACCCCTTCGGCAACCACCTTGTGGCGCAAGGCGTGCGACAAGGCGACGATGGATCGCACGATGGTGCGGGCATTGTCGTCGTCCGTCGAACGCATCACGAAGGCGCGATCGATCTTGACCAGATCGATCGGCATCCGCGACAGGTACGACAAGCTGGAATAGCCGGTACCAAAGTCGTCGAGCGCGATTGAAACACCCAGTTCCTTGAGGCGCGCCATCTCGCGCAGCGCTGACTCGGCATCGCGCACGATCACGCTCTCGGTCAGTTCCAGTTCAAGGCGATCGGGGGGAACGTTGTAGTCGGCCAGCGCGCGTGCCACCGTGTCGCCGAAATTCCGGCTCTCGAACTGGGGCGCGGCGATGTTCACTGCAATCCGTGGTAAGGGCAGGCCGGCTGCGCGCCAGCGCGCCAAGGTGGCGCATGCGTTACGCAAGACCTTCTCGCCGATCGGGACGATCAATCCGGTTTCTTCGGCAATCGGTATGAAACGCCCGGGCGAGATCACCGTACCCTCGGGCGTCTTCCAGCGCAGCAGCGCCTCGGCCGACACCATGCGGCCGCCGTTGAGCTCCACCTGAGGCTGGTACTCGAGGATCAGCTCGCCCTCGTTGTCGAGTGCGCGGCGCAGCCCGTTCTCGATGTTGAGCCGGTCCATCGCGCGCTGGTTCAGGTCCGGCGTGTAGAAGCGATAGCCACCGCGGCCCGCTTCCTTGCTGGCATACATCGCCAGATCGGCGTTCTTCAGCAGGTTGGCAGCGTCGTTACCGTGGTCCGGGCAAATGCTGATACCGATCGAAAACCCCACCTTGAAACTGTGGCCGGCCAGTTCGACCGGCGTGAGGAAGGCGTTGAGAATGCGGCGCGCGATACCACTCACCTGCTCGGTGTTGCGCACGTCCCGAGCGAGGATCACGAACTCATCGCCACCGAAGCGGGCGACCAGATCACCATCGCGCAAGGCGCCGCGCAGTGCTTCCGCGATGTGCTGCAGCAGGGTGTCGCCGGTCTGGTGGCCGAGCGTGTCGTTGATCCGCTTGAACAGGTCGAGATCGAGGAACAGCACCGCGATCCGTTCGCCACTGCTGGCGTGCGCCACCAGCGCCTGCTCCAGCATGGCGGTGAAATGCGCGCGATTGGGCAGGCCGGTCAGCGTGTCGCGCTGCGCGAGGTCGAGCGCCTGCGCGGTCGCCTGTTCGAGTTCCCGAGTGCGCGACTGGACGCGGTCTTCCAGCAGATTCTGGTATTCAAGGAGGCGCGCGCGTGAGGCGCCAAGGCTGTCCACCATGTGCTGGAAGGCGCGCCCGAGGTCGGCCAGTTCGTCGGTGGACGAAATCTGCACCGTTTGGCCGAGCCGGCCTTCGGCCACCTCGCGCGCTGCCCGCGAAAGGTCGCGCAAGGGCTGCACCAGGCGGCGGGTGAACAAGGTGGTCAGCACGATCGCCAGGGCGGTGACGACAATCGCAAAGCGGGCGGTCTCGTTGATGAAGGACAACGCCTCGCCCTTCGCGCGCGCGCTCGACAAGGTCAGCTGAACATAGCCGAGCGGGGCGTCGTCAGGGGCCCCGACAAAGGCCTCGCCGTCATCCTCGTCCGGCACCCGCGCAGGCGGTTTGACGACCGCGAGAAACTCAAGCTGGTCGCCACCCAGGCTGCGATGGCTGACGCCGCGTGCCGGCCAGTCGGCCGGCTTCACCCGCGCCGGCGCGCTGGAACGGAAGCGCCGCTCGACAAGCAAAGTGTGATCAGCGCCGTAGAAGGCCGCGTAGGCGATGTCCTTGTTGTCAGCCAGGCCGCCAAGCATTTGCGTCAGCGCTGGCCGGTTCGCGCTGTACAGCGGGAACTCTCCGCTCTGCGCCAGCATCGAAACAACCGCCTCGCCATGCCCCTTGAGGGCATCGAAGGCGAGCTTCGACTGCGTACGGATCACCGCGACGCCAATCGCCACCGCGGTCAGCAGGATCGTCGAGACGGCCAGCAAGCTCAGCTTGGCAGCAATGCCCATCGGACGAACAGCAAGCGGAAACGGCAGGTAGGGTTTGGCCATCGATCGGTTCGGGTTCAATCCGCATGCGATGCGCGTCCGACTTGGCCCGGACACACACCGGCTACCACATCATATTCGGCGGGCAGCATATTCCGGCGTCACCCCAGTAACGGGCTGGCGCGACGATAACTTGAGCAACCGCAGGCCAGCGTGACCAGCGCAACTGTCAGCAGCGGCCGCGGGCGCTAGAATGAACGGTTTGGAGGCTCGTGTCTTGCAATACCGGATTCTTCCCGTCACCCCGTTTCAACAGAACTGCACCCTGCTCTGGTGTCCCGAGACCCGCAAGGCGGCCTTGGTCGACCCTGGCGGCGAGGTCGACCGCCTGCTCAAGGCAGTCGAAAGCGAGGGCCTGACGCTGGAAAAGATCCTGCTGACGCATGGCCATATCGACCATGCCGGTGGCACTGCCGAGCTTGCCCGGCGCGCCGGCGTGCCGATCGAAGGGCCGCAGGCGGAGGAGCGCTTTTGGCTTGAAGCCCTGCCACAGCAATCCCGCATGTTCGGCTTCCCGCAGGTCGAGCAGTTCGAGCCCAACCGCTGGCTCGAAGACGGTGACACGGTTACCGTGGGTGTGCAGACGCTGTCGGTGCTGCACACGCCAGGGCATACGCCGGGCCACATCGTCTTCTTCCACCAGGGGGCGAACCTTGCGCTGGTCGGCGATGTGCTGTTCGCAGGATCGATTGGCCGCACCGATTTTCCGCGCGGCGACTTCAACACCCTGATCCGGTCGATCCGCACGAAACTGTGGCCGCTCGGCGACGACGTCAATTTCATTCCTGGCCACGGCCCGATGTCCAGCATCGGCCGCGAGCGCCGCACCAACCCCTTCGTAGCCGAAGGGCTTTGAGGAAACGCCATGCGCCTTGCAATGCTCGAGGATGACCGCGACCAGTCCAGCACCGTGGAAACATGGCTGCGCGATGCTGGGCACGATGTCCACGCGTTCTCGCATCCGCGCGAGCTGATGAAGGTCGCCGGCCGCGAGAGCTTCGACCTGTTCCTGATCGACTGGATGGTGCCGGACATCTCGGGCGCCGAAGTACTGCACTGGCTGCGGGAAGATCGCAACGACCCGACGCCGGTGATCTTCGTCACCGCGCGCGATGCCGAGGAAGACATCGTCGCAGCGCTCGGTGCCGGTGCTGACGACTACATCGTCAAGCCAGTCCGTCGGCTCGAGCTGCTCTCCCGCATCGAAGCCGTGCTGCGTCGCGTGCGGCCGAAAGAGCCGGAACGCGAGCTGAATGCGCCGCCCTACCGCTTCGATATCACCAACAAGGTCTGCAGCCTGGGCGATACCGCGGTTGACCTGACCGACAAGGAATTCGAACTGGCGCTGTTCCTCTTCCGCAACGTCGGCCGCCTGTATTCGCGCGGCCACTTGCTCGAGGCCGTTTGGGGGCGCAACCCGAACGTTGCCACGCGCACGATCGATACCCACGTCTCGCGCCTGCGTACCAAGCTCGCACTGCGGCCGGAGAACGGCTACCGCCTGACGCCAACCTACAACTACGGCTACCGGCTCGAACGCCTGACCGAGGAATGAAAACGGCCGCCTTCCGGCGGCCGTCGCTCAGCCCACGCGGGGCACGGCGTCACTTCTTCAAAGCATCGCGGATTTCGCGCAGCAGCACGATGTCTTCGGGCGTCGGCGGCTCTTCGGCCGGCGCCGCGGGCTGCTCACGCTTGAGCTTGTTCACTGCTTTCATCGCAACGAAGATCGCCAGCGCGATGATCAGGAAATCCACCGTGGCGTTGATGAAGGCGCCATACTTCACCAGCGGTGCGCCGGCCTTTTCCGCCGCCTCCAGCGTCTCGAAGGTCTTGTCGCCGAGGTTGAGGTACAGGTGCTTGAAGTCGACACCCCCGATCAGGCGACCGAGGATCGGCATGACGACATCCTTGACCAGCGAATCGACAATCTTGCCGAAAGCACCGCCGATGATGACGCCCACGGCAAGGTCGACCACGTTGCCCTTGAGCGCGAATTCCTTGAACTCCGACAAAAAACTCATGACCCGATCTCCTGATTGGCCGCCTTGCGGCGGGCTTGTTGTCGTGGCGACCGATGCGCCGCACTGCAGGGGCGAGTGTCCATGATCCCGCCGCGAACACGCAAGGGCATGATGCTGCCGCCGGCGCTGCTAGACCTGCTGCCGCTCGGTGTCGTGCTGTGCGACGCCGATGGCGAGCTCGTGCATGCATCGCCGCGCGCCCTGGCCCTGCTCGACGTCGCTGACGCGGCCACGGTGATGAGCGCATTGCAAGCTGGCGACTTCGAATCGGCCGCGCAGGTGCCACTGCGCGTGACGCGGCATGAACTGGGCGACCCGCATCAGACGCTCTACCTGATCGAAGACCGCAGCGCCGAAGTGAGCGCCGCGAACCTGCGCGACGACGCATGGCGCGTGATGTCGCACGATTTACGCTCGCCGCTCGGCGCCATCCTGACGCTGACCGAGAGCGTCGCCGACGGCACGCTGCCGCCGGATCCACAGACCTTGCAGCAGGTCGGGCACTACGCGGAGTTGGCCCTTGCGCGCGCGGACGGCGTGTTGCGCTTGCTCCGCGCCGACGCCCTGCGCAGCGAGCAGTTCGAAGCGGTGAGCCTGCAGCAGATTGCATGGGAAGCGAGTGACGCCTGCTATGCCGCCGCGCGCGACCGCGCAATCTCGGTCCGAGTAGACGCCGATGCAGCCGGCGACGACGCACTCGTCGGCGGCGATGTCGATGCGCTACGCCGCGCACTCACGCACCTGCTGGAAAACGCAATCCTGCACGGCCCCGCCGGCCAGTCGGTGGCGCTGACGGTGGCGGATTGCGACACGCACTGGCGCATTGCGGTGCATGACAGCGGCCACGGTCCCGATGCCACGGCACTCTCGGTGCTGACGGGCGCACAACGCATCGGACGGCCACGCGGGCTCGGCCTCGCATTCGTGCGGCGAGTAGCCGACCGGCATGGCGCGCGAATCCATTGCGCCCGTGGCGCTGACGGTTTCACCGTGGGCCTTGAACTGCCGAAATGGGCTGCGGAGCACGCGCAGGCATGATCACCCGGCTGTCCAAGGTCCTCGGCTTCCTGCTCGGCGCGCTCAGCGCGCTCGCGCTGGTGCTGGGGCTCTACCTGCATGCCAGTTGGGACGGCAAGGTGGTCCGCCGCGACCTCGCCCGCCAGGTACGCGAACGCACAGCGCGGCCACTGGCGATGGAGGGGACACCGAGGCTTGCCTTCCGCCCATGGCCGACCGTGGTGATCGAAGGACTTGCGCTCGGCGAGCGCGAGGCGCCGGGCATTCCACTGCGCATCGGCCGCGTGGAAGCGGGTGTCGCACTGCTGCCGCTGCTGCGCGGCAAACTCGAACTCCGCTCGTTGCGCCTCTCCGATCTGGACGCCACGCTGGTCCGCAGCCACGACGGCTGGAGCCTTTCCGACCTCAACCGCGGCCTGCGGCTCGAATCGCCCTGGCCCTTCGACGTCCGCCTCGAACAAGTCGCGCTCGAACGCGCACGCATAAGGCTGCGCGACGATGCGCTCGGCCACGCACTCACCTTCGAGCGGATCCATCTGGTGACCGGCTCGCTGCAGGCCGGCTCGCACGGCCGTGTTCGCGCCGAGGCCTCGCTGACCGAAGGGCCAGGCGCAGCATCAGGCGGCCTCACGCTGGATCTCGCCTACCTGCTCGACAACAAGGGCTACGACATCGAATCGGCGACGCTGGGCTTCCGCGGCGACGCTTGGGGCGCCACCAGCGTGGACGGCGACCTGCAGATCCGCAGCGGCCGCGGCGACCAGGGCAGCGCGCTGGCCCTGCAAGGCATCGTGCTGCAGGCCAAGGGGCGGCTCGGCACCGGCAAACTGCAACTGCAGGCAAGCGCGGAGCGCCTGGCCAGCCAGAATGATGCGCTGGCGCTGCAGGCCATCAAGGCCACGCTGCAACTGGTCGATGGCAACGCGCGCACCGACGCGAGCTTCGAAACCGCCTCGATCGCGCCGCGCACACCCGACTTCCCCGGCGAACCGCTGCGCGCGACCTTCCGCAGCCAGGGTGGGCAACGCCTCACCAGCGGCCAGCTCAACGCCCGCATCGCCTACCGCCCGCAACATGGCCGTATCGAACTGGATGCGATCGACGCGCGTTGGCGCAGCGCCGCGCCCGGCGCCCCCGAAGGGGCATGGACGGCCACCGTGGGCGGCAGCGCCGCAAGCTCCCTGCTTGGCGGGCGCGTCGATACGCGGCTTCAGGTCCGGGTTGCGGAGAGCGCAATGCAGTTCCAGGCAAGCTACGAGCAATCGCGTTCGGTGCCGTGGCACTTCACGGTGGACGCCGATCGCATCGACACCGGCCGGATCAGCAAGGCGCTCGGTCTGGAGGGCGCCGGCGCAATGCTCGCGCCGATCGCACGCCTGCATGGTGATGGTCAGCTGCGGATTGCCGCCCTGCGGATCGGGCCGCTGCAAGGCAGTGGTGTGAGCGCGCAACTGCAGACCGGCGATGGCGCGGTGGGCTTCGACTCCCTCGCGCTCAAAGCCTACGGCGGCGATATCGCCGGCAGCGCGCGTTACGAAACGGCCAATCGCAGCCTGGCGCTGGACAGCCGCTTCTCCGGTGTCGAACTCGCTGCGCTCGCGCAGGATCTCAAGCGGAGCTGGCCGCTGCGCGGCAGCGTGTCCGGCCGCTGGTCGGTGCAAGCAAACGGCCCGGACTGGCCAGCCATCGCCCACAGCTTGAGCGGCGAAGGCCAGTTCACCCTGCGCCCCGCGCAGTGGACCGGCCTCGCACTGGACGACTTCCTGCGCGCCGTGCGGCCCGCACTGAAGGACCGCGGCGCAGCGGAGCGCCGCCATGCTGCGCGCGAGCAACAGGCCTTTGAGGAATTCGGTGCGCACTGCCGCTTTGGCGGTGGCGAGGCCGATTGCAGCGAACTGGCCGGGCGCACACCCTGGGCGCGCATTGGCGGCGGCGGCAAGGTGCTGCTTGCAGATGGCCGGCTGGACTGGCTCGTTCGCACGGCGGTGCAGTCGCAAGGGCCAATTCCGCGCGACCTGATCGGCCTGCGCGGTGTCACGGTGCCGGTGCGGATCAGCGGGGCTTTGCGCGATCCGCGCTACGCCCTGGATTGGCAGGCAGCACCGCCTCGCCCGGCGCCGGTACGCGCAAAGCCGGTCGAGAAGACACCGGAGGCCGCGCCGGACTCGCCTGCCACGCCGAGCGCTGCCGGCTAGCGGCAGCCGGCCTCAAGCGCTGAACTGCAGGCGCGCGAGGTGGGCGTAGAGCCCGTCCGCCTCGATCAAGGCGGCATGGTCGCCCTGCTCGACGATACGACCATGCTCCATCACGACGATGCGATCGGCCTGCTGCACGGTGGCAAGCCGGTGCGCAATCACCAGCGTCGTGCGACCGCGCATCAAGTGCGTCAGTGCGGCCTGCACCATGCGTTCACTTTCGGCATCGAGCGCCGAGGTTGCTTCATCGAGCAGCAGGATCGGGCGATCGGCGAGGATCGCACGGGCAATCGCAATGCGCTGGCGCTGCCCGCCGGAGAGCTTCACACCGCGCTCGCCGAGATCTGTGTCGTAGCCCTGCGGCAACTCGCGCACAAAGCCGTCGGCATAGGCCGCCACGCAAGCCGCCTGCACCTCCGCGAGCGAGGCATCCGGCCGCGCGTAGCGCACGTTTTCGAGCACGCTTGCAGCAAAGATCACCGCCTCCTGCGGGACCAGCGCGATGCGCGCGCGAACCGCGAGCGGATCCGCCGCATCCAGCGCAACACCGTCGATCGTGATGCGGCCGGCCTGCGGATCGTAAAAGCGGAGCAGGAGCTGAAAAACAGTGGTCTTGCCTGCGCCGGAGGGGCCGACGAGCGCCACGGTTTCGCCCGGCGACACCTTCAGATTGAAGTCATCGAGCGCCGCCGTATCAGGGCGCGTCGGGTAACGGAAAGCCACCGCCTCGAAGCTGACTTCGCCGCGCGCCGGCGGCAGTGGTACCGGGTTGGCGGGCGGCGCCACATCTGGCGCAGTGGCGAGCAGTTCCATCAATCTTTCGGTCGCGCCACGCGCGCGCTGCAGATCGCCCCACACCTCTGACAGTGCGCCAACGCTGCCCGCGACCATGGCCGCGTAAAACACGAAGGCCGACAGTTCGCCACCGCTGAGCCGGCCCGCCAGCACATCGTGGCCGCCGATCCACAGGATGAACGCGATGGCGCCGAAGACCAGCACCATCACAGCCACGATCAAGGCCGAACGCGCCGCAATGCGGCGCCGCGCAGTGGAGAATCCACGTTCCACCCGCACGCCGAAATCGGCCCGATCAGCCGCTTCGTGGCCATAGGCCTGGACGATTCGGATCTCGTGAATCGTCTCGTCGATGCGGTTGCCGAGATCGGCGACACGGTCCTGACTTTCGCGCGCCAGCGTGCGAACGCGGCGGCCAAACAGCACGATAGGCGCCACCACCAGCGGCACGCCGGCGATCACCAGCAGCGTGAGCTTGGTGCTGGTCGTGAACAGCATCACCAGGCCGCCGATCAGCAGCAGCGCATTGCGCAACGCAATCGACACGCTGGAACCGATCACGTTCTCAAGTTGGGTGGTGTCGGAAGTCAGTCGCGAGATCACATCGCCCGTGCGACCGCTCTCGAACCACGAGGGCGGCAGGCTCAGCAGATGATCGAACACCTTGCGGCGCAGATCGGCGGTGACGCGCTCACCGAGCCAGCTGACGTTGTAGAAGCGCAGCCAGGTCGCCGCAGCGAGCAGCGCAATCACCCCAAACATGGCGGCCAACGCGCGATCCAGCCAGGCCGGATCGCCGGCGGAAAAGCCGCGGTCGATCACGGCGCGCAAGCCCTGCCCAACACCCAGCATCGCACTCGCCGCAAGCACCAGCGCGATCGCCGCCACTGCAATGCGTGCGCGGTAGGGGCGCAAGAGGTCGATCAGGATGCTGCGGACGGTGGGCGGATTAGGCATGACAAGACCCTGCATGACGGCGACAGCCGCATGCTCTCACGTCAGCGCCCGATAGCGCGCGCGCTGCGCCTGCGTTCAGAACCGCAGGCGGGTACCGAAGGTAAGGCTGCCCTGGTCGATCAGGTCGAAACCCGGCGCACGGTCCTCGCGGTGCAGGCGGTAGGCGGCCGAGATGGACCAGGCCGGACTGAAATCGTAGGAGAGCCGCATGCCGGCATCGACACCCCGCCCCTGCGTACCCCCCAACGCATCCACGTCGCCCGCAAGGCGGAAGCTGCGCCAGAAACGGTACTCACCAAATGCATGCAGCAGGGGCACGTAGCCGCTTTGTGCGAGCAGCGGTGCGGTCAGCGGCGTTGTCTCCCATGCGCTCACACCGAGGCCTGCATGCCAGCCCGGTTGGTCCAGCAAGGCGTAGCGCAGGCTGGTTCGGCCCGGTGTCGGCAGGTCGCCATCATCCGCGCCGGGTCGCAGGAGCCGGGCGAAATCCATCTCCGGTGCAGCGATACCGAAACTGCTGCCGGTGACTCGCAGGCCGTCCGCCAACGTCGGCGGCGCCAGAACAACGAGGGGCAGGAGCAAAGCCCCATGTGCAAAGACTGCTCCGATCCCGATACCACGCATGACGCAAGCCCCTCCCGGTCTGCACCCACGCCGCGGCGTGACTGGTGCCGCGCCGCGCGAGTTTTCATTATGGACGCTGCTGCGCCGATCGCTAGACTCGCAGCATTCTCATGCCGGAGTCATCATGAGCCTTGCCTGTGTCACCAGCCGCGCGCTCGATGGCATTGCTGCGCCGGAAGTGGTCGCGGAGGTCCATCTGGCGAACGGCCTGCCCGGCTTTTCGCTGGTCGGTCTGCCGGAAGCCGAAGTGCGCGAATCGCGCGACCGGGTGCGTGCCGCATTGCAGACCTGCCAGTTTGAATTTCCTCAACGCCGCATCACCGCCAACCTCGCACCGGCCGATCTGCCGAAGGAAGGTGGTCGTTTTGACCTGCCGATCGCGCTCGGCATCCTCGCGGCCTCTGGCCAGATCCGCAGCGGCGCGCTGGACGGCATCGAATTCGCGGGTGAACTGTCGCTCGACGGCCGGCTGCGCCCGGTGCGTGGCGCGCTGGCAATGGCACTGGCCGCCAGCCGCGCTGGCCGACGGCTCGTACTGCCGGCCGACAATGCCGGCGAAGCAGCGCTGGTTGCCGGCGCGAGCGTCTTTTCGGCGCGTAGCCTGCTCGAAGTGGTGGCGCACCTGAACGGCCAACACCTGCTCGACCCGGTGGCAACCATTTCCGGCGCACAGACCGCCCCCGCTTACCCTGATCTCGCCGATGTCCGCGGGCAGCAGAGTGCCAAGCGCGCGCTGGAGATCGCCGCCGCGGGGCGCCATTCGCTACTGATGTACGGGCCGCCCGGCAGCGGGAAGTCGATGCTCGCGCAACGCCTGCCGGGCATCCTGCCTCCGATGAACGAGGCCGAAGCGCTTGAAGCGGCGGCAGTGCAATCGATTGATGGCGGCTTCGATCCCGCACGCTGGGCGGTGCGCCCGGTGCGTGCGCCACATCACTCGGCATCGGCTGCCGCGCTGGTTGGCGGCGGTGCGAGTCCGCGACCGGGCGAAATTTCGCTCGCCCACCACGGCGTCTTGTTCCTCGACGAACTACCCGAGTTCGACCGGCGCGTGCTGGAGAGCCTGCGCGAGCCACTCGAAACGGGCCACATCACCGTTTCGCGCGCGGCCCGCCGCGCTGACTTCCCGGCACGCTTCCAGCTGGTCGCGGCGATGAACCCCTGCCCCTGCGGCCATCACGGCAGCAACACTGGCCGCTGCCGCTGCACGCCGGACCAGGTGGCACGCTACCGGGGCCGACTCTCCGGGCCACTGCTGGACCGCATCGACATGGTGCTGGAAGTGGCCGCCGTACCCGCCACGGAGCTGCGCGCCACAGCGCCCGGCGAGGCCAGCGTCGCGGTGAGGCAGCGCGTAGTCGCGGCTGACGCGGTGCAACGGGCACGCCAGGGCACACCGAATTCGGCGCTTGATGCCCCCGGTGTCGAGCGGCACTGCAATCCGGACGAGGCCGGCTCGCGCCTGCTCGCCAGCGCGATCGCGCACCTTGGCCTTTCGGCACGGGGCACCCATCGGCTGCTGCGCGTCGCGCGCACAATCGCCGACCTGGCCGGCTGCGATACCGTGGGTGCGGGCCACGTTGCGGAAGCGATACAGCTCCGCCGCAGCCTGCCGATGCCCGCGTAACAAGCGCCTGCTATCCTTGCCCCCTGACCATCGAATCGCCTGAAAAGCCATGGACACCTCCAGCCTATCCAACCGAGACCAGAAGGTACGCAGCGTGCGCAAATGGGCCTTGATCGTGTTGCTCGCCATTGTCGGCGGCACCGTGCTCTACACCGTGGCCGTACTCAACTTCGCCTACTCGAGCGGCGAGCGTGCCGGGTATGTACTCAAGCTCTCTCGCAAGGGCTGGGTCTGCAAGACCTGGGAAGGCGAATTGCAGATGCTGGCCATCCCCGGCGCGCTGCCGGAGAAGTTCCACTTCACCGTTCCTGACGAGAAAGTGGCGGAGCAGATCAACCAGGTCTTGGGCAAGCAGGTCACGCTGCACTACGACGAGCACGTGGGCATTCCATCCACCTGCTTCGGTGACACCGGCTACTACGTGACTGGGGTCGAAGCGATCCGTTAATCGACGCGGGTCGCCAGCGCGTCCAGCACCGCGGCTGCCCCGGCGGCCGCGTCCAACCGCGCGGCAATCACGCCTCCCGGGCCGAGGATGGCGGCGCCGCGCTCCCCAGCGACGATGCCAGCGTGGCGCGACCAAAGGCCGAAGAGATCTTCCGCCATCGGCAAGCGTTGATCCGGCCGCAACCCACGCGTCATCAAACGCTGGCCGAGCTCACCAAACGGCGTCACGGCAACCAGGTCGGCGCCCAAGGCGCGGAACTCAGCCGCGAGACGTGCGAAGGCGCGCAGATCCTGCCGTGCCAGAGCGACGTCATTTCCGAGAAAAATCAGCACTCGCCAAGCGAGATCATGGCCTGCGAGCGCAGCAGGCGCCGCTGGCAACGGAAGCGATTCGTTCGGTGCGTTCATTGTCGCGCGGCCTCCCTCGTCCGATTGGCCGTACTCAATGGCATGACGCTGCGCCGCACGATCGACCGCGGCCGAGCCGCACACCAATTCGCCCCGACGCGCGCACGGCGCGACATCGCCAAAACCCGCATGGATATTGGGCGACGATCGCACAAATATGCCATTCGCCTAACAAGAATCATTGCCGAATCATCGCACGCGAGGGGGGCGATGGTCCAACCGGAATGACTTACGAAATGTAAGCTGACGCAGTGCAACAGAACATGCCACAATCCTCGCCGCCGCATCCCCCCATTGTGGCTGGAGAGTGTGTGATGACGCTGTGCATCGGGCTCTACCTGTTCGACGACGTCGAGATTCTCGATTTCGCCGGTCCGCTTGAGGTGTTCTCCACAGCCAGTCGCGTATTTGCGCGGCTGCATCCCGGCGCCCCGCCCCCCTTCTGCACCGCACTGATTGGCCGCGAACCCAGCATCCGCGCACGCGGCGGACTGCGTGTGACCTTGCCTCATCGCATCGACGACCATCCGCCGCTGGACCTTCTACTGGTGCCGGGTGGGGTGGTCGACGCCGAACTGGAACGCCCGGAAGTGGTCACCTGGATCGGTGCCCAGGCCGCTCGCAACGGCCGCATCGCATCGGTGTGCACCGGCGCTTTCCTGCTCGGCGAGGCCGGCCTGCTCGATCGTCGTCGCTGCACCACGCATTGGGAAGATGTCGCCGCGCTGCGTAGCCGCTATCCCAACGCTCACGTGGTCACCGACTCGCGCTTTGTCGACGACGGGCCGATCATCACCTCGGCCGGCATTTCCGCCGGGCTGGACATGAGCCTCTACCTCGTCGCACGCCTTGCCGACCGCTCGCTCGCCGTGCGCACCGCAAGGCAGATGGACTACGCCTGGCAGGGGTCGCCCGAGAGCGGGACGCAGTAAATCGCCGCGCGCAGCACCGGCGGTAGAATCCGCCGATGACTGCAGAACGCCCCGACCAGCTCCCGCCCCCTTCGTCCGACGCCCTCGCCGCCAGCGGCGCGTTGCTCGAACGCATTCACAGCGCCATCGACAACGCAGGCGGCTGGATTCCGTTTTCCGACTACATGGCGCTGGCGCTCTACAGCCCCGGGCTCGGCTACTACAGCGGCGGCGCGCGAAAGTTCGGCCCCGGCGGCGACTTCATCACGGCGCCAGAACTCACACCGCTGTTCGGCCAGGCGCTCGCCACCCAGATCGCGGACATCCTCCGGCAGACCGCCTCGCAAGTACTCGAAGTCGGTGCGGGAACCGGCCTGCTCGCGGCTGACCTGCTCGCCGCACTGGCAGAGCTGGGGCAACTTCCGGATCGGTACCGGATACTTGAGGTCTCGGGTGAACTGCGTGCTCGTCAGCAGGAAACCCTGCAGCAGAAAGTGCCGAAACTGGCCGAACGGGTCGAATGGATCGACACACTTCCTGACAACTTTGATGGCGTCGTGATCGCCAACGAAGTACTCGACGTGATGCCGGTGGAACTCGCCGTATGGCGCGATGGCGGCATCTTCCAGCGCGGCGTTGCCTGGCAGGATGGGCTGCGCTGGGCCGACCGCCCTGCCACCGGCGAGCTCGCGCGGGCTGCGGCCGCGCTGCCGGCGCCGATGCCGACTGCTGGCGAGTACGTCAGCGAAGTCTGCCTCGCCTCTCGCGCCTGGGTCGCCGAATGGGCGCGCCGGCTGACGCGCGGTGTGATGCTGCTGGTCGACTACGGCTATCCGCAGCGCGAGTATTACCTCGCCTCTCGCAGCACCGGCACATTGATCTGCTACTACCGCCACCGCGCCCACCCCGACCCCTTCCTGTGGCCGGGGCTGACTGACATCACCAGCTTCGTCGACTTCACCGCCACGGCGGATGCCGCGTACGACGCCGGCCTTGATGTGCTGGGCTACATCGATCAGGGCGCATTCCTGCTCAACTGCGGCCTGCTCGATCGCGTTGCCGCACGCGGCCCGACCGAGAACGCCGACTACATCCGCGCCGCGCGCGCCGCCCAGCGCTTGATCGCGCCGCATGAAATGGGCGAACTCTTCAAGGTGCTGGCAATCGGGCGCGGCATTGCGGGGCCGCTCCGCGGCTTCATGCGCGGCGACCGCCTGCATGCACTCTGAGCCTGCACAACCGCTGGCGGGCCCGCCCCCGCCACTGCTGACGCAAAACGGGGCACCTAACTTCGGCGCCTGGGCGGGGCGCATGCCCAGCGTAGACTGGCATCCGCTTCGGCTGCCGAGACGCCCCGGCTGGTTTGACTTGCACCTGCGGCACAAGCGCTGGCAGTACATCGCCCTCGCTCACCCGGACGTTTTCGTCGGTATCGCTACGGTGGATCTGGGTTGGGCCGCCCACGGCTTCGCGTATGCCTTCCTGCGCGGGCCACGGCAACTGCTATCGATTGCGCGGGACGGTCTGCCGGGGGCGGCCTCAGTCGGGGACCCGCTTGCAAACGCCAACGCGCGCCTGCCGGGCCTGCGCATCGACATGCGCTTGGCGGGCGACGCGATCAACGTTGCAGTGCGCAGTCGCGACATCGAACTCGACGCTTCGCTGGATCTGCGCACAATGCCGGCGCCGGCCTGCATCGTCGCACCCGCCAACCTGCTTGCCCATTGCACCCACAAGACCGGTGCGATCGCTGCGACCGGCGAACTCCGGGCTGGCACGCGGAAGCTGGACTTGGATGGCTGCCACGCGAGCATCGATCACTCGGATGGCTTGCTCGCCCACAAGACTCGCTGGAACTGGGCTTCCGCGCATACCGATGGCCTCGGGTTCAACCTGCAGGCGGGCTATATGGGGGATGCGGAGAACGTCGTCTGGCTCGGCGGAATGCCCTACAAGCTCGGCCCGGTGGAGTTTGACTACCGCGCCGCCGACCCGCTCGCGCCGTGGCGGATCCACTCAAGCTGTGGCAACACGCGGCTCAGCTTTCAGCCGGAAGGGCTGCACCGGGGCAACAAGAACTTCGGCATCGTCGCGAGCCGCTTCGTGCAGGCAATCGGCTGCTTTTCGGGGCATATCGGTGTGCCCGGCGTGGCACGCGTGGACCTCAGTGGTCTGCTGGGCGTGACCGAAGATCACGCCTCACGCTGGTAAGGCAAACGCGGTAAAAGGATCAGGCGCAGAAGGCTGCAACGCGCGCGCTTTCGGCCGCGTCAAGCAGACGCGGTTTGCCGCTCGCAGCATCGGCCAAGGTATAGACAAGCGTGATCCGCACCGACGGCCGGGGGTCGGCCGCTTCGGCCAGATACGCCACCACGCGCACGCCAGCGCGGCTCGCCTCCTGAATCGACCAAGCGAGTACCGGCTCGACCCCTTCGGGCAAGCTGCGCTCGACCTGCACCTGCAGATCGCCAAGGCGAAAGCGGTGCGGTGCCACGGCAGCGTGCAGCGGCGCCAGCGCGGCTTCGACCCGCGCCAGCAAGGCACTGCCTTCGCCGAACAGCGCAGCGCTCACCTCGGGTGCGCACCGCGCCGCGTCGCGCGCCGCTTCATTCCTGGCTGCGATAGATCTGCCGCAGGAAATCGTCCGGATCGCCGGGCGGTGTGTCGCGCACACGTTGTGCGGCATGCACCGGCTGCAAACCGAGCTGCTCCACGAGTGCCTGCGGCAGGCCGCTAGCGTTGAGGACTTCTTCTGCGAATTGCCCGAATTCGTCGAGCAGCCTGCCTGTTGCCATATCCATGATCATCACCGTCTCGCCCTCTGTCTGGGTCGCCCCCAACCCATGTCCGCTTGGCAATGCCACCGGACACACCCCTTGTAGCGGGCTCTTTCATTGAGCCCTTAATTGCAGTGAACGTTCAAACCCCGAAAAAGTTGAGGTCTGATGTTGCATCGACGCGATTTTTTTCACGAAGTTCCACAGTCGATGCGCCTGCAAGCCAATAGTGACCGCATCTGCAGGGCTAACGGGCGATGTTGCGAGAAAGCGACAAGGGGGAAAACAGCGCCTTCCTGAGGCGCTGCGAAGGTGGTCAGATAGGCAAGTTTTCAAGCCACGCGGCGAGCGGATCGGCGGCAGCACGCCAGCCTGCTTCCAGCATCATGCCGTGGCCGATGCCCGGAACGATCAGGGGTTCAACACCCCACTGGCTGGCGGTTTGGCGTACGCCGGCCACCGGAATCAATGCGTCTTCCGCCGCCCCCATCACCAGCACATGCGCACAATTGCGCCGGCTCGGATGCGGCAGCGCAAAGCCCAGCATGTCCCAGATCGCACGCTGCGATTCACCATGCATCTGCAGGAAGTAGCGCTCCAGCAATTCGGTCGGCAAGGGCTGATGAAACATCGCTTCGACCAGTGCGCGCGGACCAATGTTGCCGCCCCCGGCAAGGCGGTTCAGGTCGAACAGCAGGCCCGGCCGACGGATCGCCAACCCAAGCGCGGACGACCACATGCCGCCGGGCGGCACCGCGCACATCAGCGCGGCGGCCGGCGCCGGCTGCGTTTCAAGCAGCTTCTGCACGACGAAACCACCCATCGAGTGGCCTATCAGCACCGGCGACGCTGGCAGGGTTGCAATGGCTTCCCGCAGATCGCGCACATAGTCGTCGATCGACAGCGCATCGAGATACTCGCGCCCGGGGCTGCCACCGTGGCCAGACAGCGACACCGCGTGCGCGGCCCAACCGCGTTCTGCGAAGTACGGCAGGAAATGCTCCTGCCAGCACCACGCGCCCGCGTGGGCGCCATGCACGAAGAGCAGTGGTGGTCTTTCGCCGTTGGCGCCCGTGGCCGGCAAGGCGCTAAGGATTTCGAGCGAGGCCGGTGCGCGCGCGTTCATGCCGGCACCTTCATGCCACGCTGCACTGCCGGGCGTTCCGCAATGCGCGCATGCCAGGCCTGCACCTTGGGATAGTCCGCCAGATCGATATGCTGGTAGTCGTGACGATCGATCCATGGAAACGCGGCGATGTCGGCAATCGTGTAGGTATCGGCCGCCAGCCACACATGCTGCGCCAAACGTCCCTCCAGCACGCCGTAAAGCCGACGCGCTTCGTCCGAGTAGCGCTTCATCGCGTAGGGCACAGCCTCCGGCGCGAAGCGCAGGAAATGGTGCGCCTGGCCCAACATCGGCCCCAATCCGCCCATCTGGAACATCAACCACTGCAACGCCTCGAAGCGGCCCCTATCGTCGGCCGGCAGCAGCCGCCCTGTCTTGGCTGCGAGATACACCAGGATCGCGCCGGACTCGAACAGCGTGATGGGTTGGCCGTCCGGGCCCTCATCGTCGACCAGCACCGGAATCTTGTTGTTTGGGTTCATGGCCAGAAACGCCGGATCAAATTGGTCGCCACGGCTGATGTCGATCGGCTTGACCGAGTAGCGCAGCCCGCACTCTTCCAGCATGATCGAGACCTTTCGGCCGTTTGGCGTTGCCCAGGTATACAGCGTGATCATTCCCGTCTCCGATGTTGCACGTGCACATCATCCCACTCTTCCGTACGGCGCGGTATCGCCCGGGCGACGGAGTGATCGATGATCAAATGGCTGTTGGTGATCGTGCTGCTGGCCCTGGCTTCGGGGATATTCGACAGCTGGCTGCGCGCACGCTTTCCGCACGGTTTGCCGGGCGATCTGCGCTTGCGCCTGGGCCGCCGCGAAATTCGTATCGCACTGGGCATGACCGTGTTGCTATCGATACTGGCGACGCTACTCCTGAGGCGGCTTTGAGAACCAGCGCCGTCGCGATCGTGCTGGCTCTGAACGCGGCCCTTGCATCAGCCGCGCCAAACTGCCCTGGCGTGCTCGAGAGCCAGCAAAGCCTTGCGGCAACACCGGACGGCTGGTCGGTGGTGCCGCTGCGACAGCCGCAGCGCCTGGCCGCGATTTCGCTCTTTGATGGGCCACCCTCCGAGGGCGCCGAGCTCAAACCTGAAATCGGCCATGGTGGGCAGCGGCAGGTATGGCGCTTTGATACCGCAGCGCCACGAGGCATCTGGCTCGGCTGCCGCTACGACGGGAGCCGACTGATGCTGACGCGCAGGATCGAGCCCGCGCCCAGGATTTGCGAACTGATCACGGGCGGGCGGGTGCTCGCCGGCGCAGAGCCGTCGCCGCTCAACTTCAACTGCCGCTGAACGGCTTCGCCAACGCCGGATTCGCCGCCGATCGGGGTGCTCGCGCTAAAATCGCGGTCTTTCCATCCTAGGTCGCGCCATGTCCCGTCCCCGCAACGATACTTTTCTGCGCGCTTTGCTGCGCCAGCCCACGGACTACACGCCGACCTGGCTGATGCGGCAAGCCGGGCGCTACCTGCCGGAATACTGTGAGACTCGTCGCCGCGCTGGCAACTTCCTTGCGCTGTGCAAGAGCCCGCAGCTCGCCTGCGAAGTCACCCTACAGCCGCTGACCCGCTTCCCGCTCGACGCCGCGATCCTGTTCTCCGACATCCTCACCGTGCCCGACGCGATGGGGTTGGGCCTGTACTTTGCCGAAGGCGAAGGCCCGCGTTTCGAGCGCCCGCTGCGCGAGGAATGGGCGATCCGTGACCTCACGGTGCCGGATCCGCACGACAAGCTGCGCTATGTGATCGACGCGGTCGCCGAGATCCGCCGCGCGCTCGACAACTCGGTACCGCTGATCGGTTTTTCGGGCAGTCCCTTTACGCTGGCCTGCTACATGGTCGAAGGCAGCGGATCGAGCGACTACCGTCATCTGAAGGGCATGCTGTACGCGCGCCCCGATCTGCTGCACCACATCCTCGGCGTGACCGCCGATGCGGTGACGCAGTATCTCAACGCGCAGATCGAAGCTGGCGCCCAGGCAGTGCAGATCTTCGACACCTGGGGTGGCACGCTCACGCCGCATGCCTACCGCGAGTTCTCGCTCGCCTACATGCAACGCGTCATCGCCGGCCTCAAGCGCGAGCACGACGGCGAACGCGTGCCGGTGATCGTATTCACCAAGGGCGGTGGCCAGTGGCTGGAAGACATCGCCGCGATTGGCTGCGATGCGGTCGGACTGGACTGGACGACCGACATCGCGCAGGCGCGCGCACGCGTTGGTGACAAGGTAGCGCTGCAGGGCAACCTCGATCCGTCGGCGCTGTTTGGCTCTCCGGAATCAGTGTCGGCCGAAGCGCGCCGCGTACTCGACGCCTTCGGCAACCACCCGGGTCATGTCTTCAACCTGGGGCACGGCATTTCGCAGTTCACCAACCCGGACAATGTGACTGCCCTGGTGGAAACCGTGCGCTCGCACAGCCGCGCAATCCGCAGCGCCTGAACGGCCTGCAGCAAAAGAAAAGGGCCGCGTTGCGGCCCTTTTTCATTCCGGTGGCTTCCAGCGTTAGCCTTCGCGGACTTCGAAGGCCACCAGTTCGCCCTGACTGTCTTCCTCACAGGAGAAACCACAACCAACTTTGCCGGTCGCCGGCAGCGCGCATTCCTCGCGCTTGAGCATGATCTCCGCCTCGTCGTCCGGCGCCACGAAGGTGCCGTTCGAGCTTTGGTCGATCAGGAAGAAGCGGCCACTGCGCCATTCGATGCGGGCATGGTGACGCGACGCGCGGCGGTCGAGCACGACGATGTCATTGCCTTCTTCACGCCCCATCAGCAGGATCGGACGCGCCTCAGTGACGATGTGTGCGACACCGCGGTGACGCAGCACCAGCCGTGTGCGCGACAGGCCCGGTTCGCTGTGCGGGCCGGTCGCAGTCATGGCGGACTCGGGACCATCCTGCATGAAAAGTTCGAACAGCGGGACCTCAACGCCTTCGTGGCGGAAGCCACGATCAAGGACAGCCGACGCGAGCGGACGCACGCCTTCGGTGAGATGCAGCGCAAGTTCGCCCGTCAGCAGGACCTGACCCGGCTGGGCGGCATCGGCAAGGCGGCCGGCCAGATCGACGGCGGAGCCGGCCGGCTCGTCACCGGCACGCAGCTCACCGCAGTGCAGCCCGATCTTGAGGCCCAGGTTAATGCCGGAAACCGGCGGCAGGCGACGCACCTTTTCCTGCATGTCGGCCGCAGCCTGCACCGCATCGTCGGCCTTCTTGAACACCGCAATCAGGCGATGCGCACGATCGAGCAGCGCCTTGCCATGGTGGGCATCCACCGAGCGCATGATGCGGTTGCGGCCCCGGTCGAGCGCGCGCTGGGCCTCTGCCTGCCCAAGCTTGTCGGCAAGCTTCTGATTGCCAAGGATTTCGGCAAACAGCACGCAATTGAAATCGGTCCGGTTCGACATCTGGTCACGTCCCGCGGAAAACGGATGCATTCGGAATCAACATTTACGGCTCACGAGCATAGAGCCTGAAGCCTCTTCTGCGCCAGCCACCGCGTCACGGTCAACACGGACGATGCTCGCAATACCCACTGCAGCTTCCTGTTGCGGCAAATCGGGGGCATCAAAGGCAACGTCACCCTCTGCAAGCGGCTGACCCTTCTGCAGGCCCTTGAAGTCGAACAGCCGCTGATCCTGCAGGTGTGACGGCACCACGTTGGCGAGCGCTGTCGTGAGCGACTGGATGCGCCCCGGATAACGCTGCTCCCATTCCTGCAGCATAGCCTTGACATGCTTGCGCTGCAGGTTCTCCTGCGAACCACACAGGTTGCAAGGAATGATCGGGAACTCCATCGCACGCGCGAAGCGCGACAGGTCGCGTTCGTTGCAGTACGCGAGCGGGCGGATCACGATGTGCTGGCCGTCGTCACTGGTCAGCTTGGGCGGCATCGACTTGATGCGGCCGCCGAAGAACATGTTCAGGAACAGCGTTTCGAGCATGTCATCGCGGTGGTGGCCCAGCGCGATCTTGGTCGCACCCAGTTCGCGCGCGACGCGGTAGATGATGCCGCGGCGCAGCCGCGAGCACAGCGAGCAGGTGGTCTTGCCCTCGGGAATCTTGTCCTTGACGATCGAGTAGGTGTCTTCCGTGATGATGCGGTACTCGATGCCCAGCTTCTCGAAATACGCCGGCAGCACCTCGGCCGGGAAGCCTGGCTGCTTCTGGTCGAGGTTCATCGCGATGATGCGGAAGTTGATCGGTGCGCGCTCGCGCAACGACAGCAGCAGCGACAGCAGCGAGTAGGAATCCTTGCCGCCGGAGCAGCAGACCATCACGACATCGCCATCCTCGATCATGTTGAAGTCGCCGATGGCGCGGCCGACCTGGCGCTCCAGATGCTTCTTGAGGCGCAGGAAAGTATTCGAAACGGAAGTTTCACCTTGCTCGGGCAAGGCGGAGATGGCGTCCACGGGCGTTCTGCGGGGGGTCAGGGTAACGCGTGATTATAGCTGGGGGCTTGGGGCTTTCGGAGCGCCCATTGCAGCGCAATATGGGCGTCGATACATTACACGGCCAAAACCGCCCAAGCCATTGATAAATCAATACTTAATTGGCCCCATCGCAATGACTTGAAATGGAAGAACGGCGCTATGAGCCGGTCTTCAATCGCATGGCATGGGAAATCGTCCCGTTCGTGGCGTCGAGGGAGCCCCGCCGACCCCAGCTTCCCTACCGAATTTGGCGATTACGACGTTCAGAGCCGGGCGGAACGACCGCCGTCGACGGCAAGAATCTGGCCGGTGACGTACGGTGCGTCGAGCATCAGAAAGCGCACCGCGCCGGCGATATCCTGCGGCGACCCCACGCGCTGCAGCAGGGTGTGCCGAACGATCGCCTCGCGCTCGTCGGGTGGGAACTGGCCATCCTCCGGCCACTCGATCGCACCCGGCGACACGCCATTGACCCGCACCCGCGGCGCCAGCTCGATCGCCAGTGCCCGCGTGAGACCCAGCAGACCCGCCTTGGCAGCCGAGTAGGCCGGGTAGCCGGCGAGCGGCCGCTCGGCATGGATATCGACAATGTTCACGATCGCGCCACCGGCCTCGCGCAAGGCGGGCGCCGCCGCCTGTGACAGGAACAAGGGCGCGCGCAGGTTGGAACCGGACAGGTCTTCCCACTGTGCGGCAGTCAGGGTGCCAACGGGCGTGGGGAAGAAGCTGGACGCGTTGTTCACCAGACCATCGAGTCGCCCGAAACGCGTCGTGACGCCTGAAACAAGGCCGGGCAGCGCATCGAGGTCGAGCAGATCAGCCTGCAGCACCAGCGTCGTGCCCGGCCGCGCCGCTTCGAGCGAAGCGGCCAGTGCATCGGCCTCGCCGCGGGATCCGCGGCAGTGGATGGCAATGCTGCAGCCGGCGGCATGCAGGGTGGCCGCGATGCAGGCCCCCACGCGGCGCGCGGCGCCGGTAATGAGGATCACTCTTTCAGCATGGGCCATGGGTGGATCTCGTCAGTCGGTTGTCGCATCGGTCGGGCTTGTGCTGACACAGGCCCACGCTTCCCACAGCAGCTGCGGGTCGTCGGCGCGCAGGCGCTGCGGGTCGGACAGCAGCCGGCGAAAGCCGCGCGCACCGGGCAAGCCGTTCGCCAGCCCCAGCACATGGCGCACGATCGCACGCACCGTGGTCCCCTGCGCCTTCTCGCGCTCGCAGTAGCTGACCAGCGCGGCGATCACATGTTCCCGCGACGGCGCCCATTCCGGCGCAAACAGGGCGCGCTCCCACTCGGTCAGCGCCCAGGGGTTCTGGTAAGCCTCGCGCCCGATCATCACGCCATCGACATGCTTGAGCTGAACTTCGATCTGCTCGGTGCTGGCAAGCCCACCGTTCACGAGAATCTCGAACTCCGGGAATTCCTGCTTCAGGCGATGTGCAAACTCGTAGCGCAGCGGCGGAATCTCGCGGTTTTCCTTCGGTGACAAGCCTTTGAGCCACGCATTGCGGGCATGCACGATGAAGGTGGTGACACCTGCCTCGGCGACCGTGCCAACGAAGTCGCGCACAAAGCTGTAGTCCTCGATCCGGTCGATGCCGATGCGGTGCTTTACCGTGACCGGGATCGAGACGACGTCGCGCATCGCGCGGCAGCCATCGCGCACCAGCTCGGGTTCGGCCATCAGGCAGGCGCCGAAAGCACCGTTCTGCACCCGTTCCGATGGGCAGCCGCAGTTCAGGTTGATCTCGTCGTAGCCCCACGCCTCGCCGAGTTTCGCGGCATGTGCCAGCGCGGCTGGGTCGGAGCCGCCCAGTTGCAGCGCGACCGGGTGCTCCTCGCCATGAAAGCGCAGATGGCGTTCGACATCGCCATACTGCAGCGCGCCGGTCGTCACCATCTCGGTGTACAGCCAAGCGTGCGGCGCCAGCAGGCGGTGGAAGTAGCGGCAGTGCCGATCGGTCCAGTCGAGCATCGGCGCGACGGAGAGGCGGCGGGGCGGCAGCGGTTTTGCAGCGTGAGTCATCCGCCCGATTCTAGCGGATCGCCGCCACCGCCCCGCCCGCTTGCGCTACAGGCGCACCAGCGTGCGCCGGGCCGCCGGCGTGTAGCGCGCCAGCCAGGTGTAGACCGACTCCACCGTCACGGTATCGATCTGGCCCGCCATACGGCGGTCGAAGGGTTGGTCATCGAAAGCCACGTTGGCGCGGAACATGCGCGCGCCCAGGCGGGTGGCAGCGTCGATCTTCAGCGTGGTCGGCTGATAGCCGGCCTGCCGCAACCAGCGCTGCGCCTCCGGGCGGCCGGTAAACGGCCCGCCCTCGGCGTCCGCCAGCACTTCGATCGCCCACTGGTTGGAGTTCTGGTAGTGCGCGTCGAAGGGATAGGCGAGCATGTTGTAGCGCGCGTCGTGCATCGTCATGTACGCCCCGCTGCGGAAGGCGGCGGCAAGGCGCTGCTGCAGCTCAGGCGGCGGTACCAGGATCAGGCCCTCCCAGCGGAACAGGTCGTCAGCGTGGAAGTTCGCCAGGCCCTCGGCATACAGTGCTGAAGTCGCGCTGCCGCACTGATTGAGTTCATGCAGCACGGTCCAGCGGCCGTCGGGTGAATCGCGCCAGACGTAGCCAAGGTGTGTGTAGCGCAGCCCCCACTTCGACAAGTCCTGCCCCACCCGCGCCAGCAGCACCACTTCCGCGCCGCTCTGGTCCAGCGCCTCACGCGTCTTGAGGGCCAGCCCGAAGGCCTTACGCAGGCTCTCAGGCTCGAGCGCATGTTCGGTGCAAGCCTGGCCCGCCTGCACGCAGGGCGCCGCCAGCAGCGGCAGCAGAAGCAGCCACGCGCGCAGTCGCTTCATTTTGTGGCCTCGGTCAGGCGGGTGTGCTGCAACAGGCTGTTGCCCACTTCATTTGGCACAAAGGCGATCGCCTTGCCCGCGGAGGTCAGCACATAGCCGGCGGCTTCGGTCATCACCTGCACGGTGGTGCCCACGGCGACCGACAACCCACCGGCCGCCTGCCCTGCGAGCTTGACCGAGACCTCCACGCCGCTGCCCAGTTGCTTGAGCACCAGCACCGTCGCTTCGCTGCCACGCTCGATCACCACCACCGACAACTCACCGCCTGCCGACAATGCCTCGGCGCTGCCACCCACCACCGCGCCAACGGCCGAAGAGACCGCCGCGGAGGATTGCGCCGATGCTTGCGAGGCATCGCGCGCCGCGAACGCCGGGGTGGCGCCTGCGATCAGCGCGACGAGAATCCCGCCTTGCAGCCAGTTGCGATTTCGAGTCATCACGATTGGACTCCGGAACACGGCACATGCCGTGCGCAGAGTCTAGGCAGCAAGCACCTGTGACCCGTGAGCGACAGGATGTGTGCAGGTGTGTCTTGCCGCAGGCTCGCCGCGACCGGGCGGCACGCGCTGCGCACACGGGTGAACTGCAGCCAGCGCGTGCGGCCGCGCCGACATCTTTGGCAACCCTTGCTGACAGGCTGGATACGTACGCAGCGGCTCAGAACGCGAACAACGGCTTGAGCCGGGCCGTCACGGCACTTTCGGCGGGCATGAAGACGACGGTGTTCGGATCGCTCTCCAACTCGCGCATGGCCGCGTCCACGTCGGCCACGATGCGGGGCGGCCGGCCCTTGCCACTGAACACCAAGCGTGCCCACAGCGCCCGCATCTGCACCGGCGAACGCCCCAACAGTCGCGCGTAGAAGGCTTCGCGCGTCCACGGCGGGATATCGAGTTCAAGTGCTTTCAGGGGCGCCTTGCCGCCATCGAGTCGCTCACCCAGATAGAGCCGGGTGACTTCATCGCGGGTCAGTCCGGTGATGGCGCTGGCGTGTCCGGCGACCACCACGACGGCTTCGCCAGGCTCGGCGGCGCGTAGCTGCGCAGGCATGCCCAGCGCGAAGGCCAGCAGGGGGAGAAGGACTAGGGCGCGCCGCATGATCAGAAGATCAGATTCACGGCGAAGCTGATCACGTCACTGTGCTGCCGCCCGGCAGGCAGCGGCTGGGTGAACGTGCCGCGCGCGCCGTCACGCGGCATGACGCGATCAAACTGCGCCTTGAGGGCGAGGTTCAGCGCAAGGTCCCAACGCAGCCCAAGGCTGGCCGTGTCCTGCGAGTAGTTCTGCGCCGCCAGCACCGCACCGACGGTGCGCGCAGCGATCGGATCGACGATGCGCGGATCGGCATCGACACCGGCGCTGCGCCGCGCGGCGTAGCTCAGGTAAGGCTGCCAGGCGCCGAAGCGGCAACCGGCAGTGAGGTAGGCGGCCACGTCGTCGGCGAGGATTCGCGTATTGCCGGTTCGCGTACCGGCGATTTCGCCAACCAGCAGCCAGCGCTCGTCCTCATAGCGTAGCCCGATCGTGTGGTAGCCCGCGTTCTTCAAGGTTTCGTAGGCGTAGTCGGCGGCGACGTCCGGGGCACGCTGCTGCAGGGTGGCCAGTACCGCCGCGAGCGCTTGCGATTCCATGTGCGTGTTGCCGTTGAGCCACATGGCACGCAAGGTCCAGTGCGCGTCGTAGCCGGTCAACGCAATGCCGTAGTAGGTACCGGATGGCGACGAGTTGCGGTTCTGATTGGCGCCGTAGCCGACAAACAACTCGGTCACCATGCTCCAGCTGCCGAGCGCCTGAAGGTTACGCAGGTAGGCGCCGTCGTGATGCTCGCTGTTGCCGACCAGACCGTAGAGCTCACCCGGCGGGCGCACCCATGTCTGCGCGTAACGAACGTTGCGGGTGTCGGAGTACATGAAGAATGGCAGCTGGATTCGCCCGAGCTTCAGCTCGGTGCGGTCGGCCATCTGCCAGCCGAGGTAGGCCCAGTTGAGGACGACCGGTGAGCCGCTGACCGGCGGGTCACGCGCCAGCAGTTGCGCCGTGAAGTTCAGCGAATCCGTCGGTTGGTAGCGCAGCTGCATGCCCGCGAGGGTGTCGATACGCGGTGAGGGATCGGTGCCGATCGCCGCATCGGCGGTTGGCTGGTACCGGTAGGCCGCGTCGTCAAAACTGGAACGCGCCACCCCAAGGCTGGCGAAGCCGTTGAGCTGCCAATCCGGCTCGCTGGCGTGAGCCGGGCCCATGAACGCCAGCGCTGCCACGATCGCCAACCGGCGACCCGCATACGCACACTGCCGCAGCCGCGCGCGGCGACTCCGGGCAATCATTACCTGCGTGGCGGGCGTGCGGATCATGGGCAAGGGGTACGACCTCAATGCTCGCACCAACGGCCCGCCCGCCGCGAACTTGAGGCGCGATGACACAGGCGCGGTGAAATCGCTAGTTGAGGCCCTTGGATTGCCCGTCGACGAATAGCGCAGTAGCCAGCGCCGGCCGCGCGAAGAGGTAGCCCTGGCCGCACTGGCAGCCCAGCTCACGGAGGAATTCGAGTTGGGCTTCGGTTTCGATGCCTTCGGCGGTCATCTCGAGTTCCAGCGTGTGGCTCAGGCCGATGATCGCGCGCGTGATGGCCGCGTCGTTCGCGTCGTGCGGCAGATCGCGCACGAAGGAACGATCAATCTTCAGGCGATCGATCGGCAGATGCTTGAGCAAGGACAGCGAGGAGAAGCCGGTGCCGAAGTCATCGATCGCAATACGGATGCCGAGCGTTTTGAGCGCCTCGATGACATGCTGGCTGTGCTCGATCTCCTGCAGCACGCTCTCGGTGATCTCGAGTTCGAGCTGCGCGGCCGGAAAACCGGTTTCGGCCAACACACTGCGGACGGTATAGACGAAGTCCTCGGCGCCAAACTGACGCACCGAAACGTTGACCGCAATCTGGCTCGGGGCGTGGCCTTCCGCGAGCCACTTCGCCCCCTGCTCGCAAGCAGTCCGAAGTACCCAGCGGCCAATCGGTTCGATCAGGCCGCATTCCTCGGCGACCGGGATGAATCGGTCGGGCCCGATCAGACCACGCTCGGGATGCCGCCAACGCACCAGTGCCTCGAAGCCGATCACGCGGCGATCATCGAGCGCCACCACCGGCTGGTAGTGCACTTCGAAATGTTGCCGCTCCAGCGCACGGCGCAAGCCCTGCTCGATCGTCATCCGTTCCAGCGCCCGCTCTGCCATATCCGGCGCGTAGAAGCAGTAGCGGTTGCGGCCGCGCGCCTTGGCGTCGTACATCGCGCTGTCGGCCGCGCGGATCAGGAAGTCGGCGTCATCACCATTGGCCGGATAGATCGCGATACCGATCGAACCGGAGACCACAAGCTGCTCGCCGGCCACGTCGATCGGCGTGGCGATCGCCTGCAGCAACTTTTCGGCGAGCGCGGCGGCGTCTTCCACGCGGGCGATGTCGGGCGCGATGATGAAGAACTCGTCGCCACCGAGGCGCACCGCGGTATCGCTGCGCCGGGTGGCGCCGCGCAGCCGCATTGCGATCTCCTTGAGCAGCGCATCGCCGATCGCATGGCCCAGCGTGTCGTTGATCGTCTTGAAGCCATCCAGATCAATGAACAGCAGCACCAGGGGCATGCCGCTGCGGCGTGCGCGGTCGATTTCGGTTTCCAGACACTCGCCGAGCAAATGGCGGTTGCCAAGCCCCGTCAGGGCATCGTGGTAAGCAAGGTGATTGAGCTGGGCTTCCGCTTCGCGGATCGCGCTGATGTCGGAGAACGCGAGCACGAACTGCAGGGCAGTGCCGGCTTCGTCGCGCACGGCGCAGACATGCTCCCAGGCGGGAAACATCGCGCCGCCCTTCTGGCGGCAATTGATCTCGCCGTTCCAGTACCCCTGCTCCGAGGCCTCAAGCCGCGCGTAGAAGGAATCGCTGTGGCGGCGCGCATGCAGGAACTCGTCCGGGTTACGGCCAATCACCTCGGGCGCGGTGTAACCGGTCAGCGAGCAGAAAGCGGGGTTCACCGAGATGATGCTGCGCGTCGCATCCATGATCGCGATGCCTTCCGCTGTCGTGCGGAACACGACGCTGGCCTGGCGCAGCTTCTCCTCCATCTCGCGCCGTTCCGTGACATCGCACAACACGCCGACGAGACGGCAGCCATCGTCCGGCATCGTACGGAAGCTCTTCGCATGCACTTCGACCCAGATGAAGATGCCGTCCTCGCGCCGCATTCGAACGGTGGCATGGATACCATCCTCCGACTCAAACGCGGACATCAGCGCCAGTCGGTCGTCTTCATGCACCTGTTCAAGAAACGCGGCATGCCCCTCGCTGAAGGCGCGCGGCTCGTTGCCGAGGATCCGCTTGAAATGGCCGCCGACCTGCATGCAATCCCCGGCGGCATCCCACTCCCACACGCCCAGCTCGGCGGCGTCGACCGCCATGCGCAAGCGCTCTTCCGCACGTTCGGTCGCAAGCTCGGCATTGCGGCGGTTCACCGCCATGCGCACGGTGGCGCGCAGCTCGCGCAATTCGTAGGGTTTCAGGAGGTAGCCGTAGGGCACGCTGGCGGCCGCGCGAGTCAGCGTCTCATCTTCCGCGTATGCAGTGAGGAAGACGACCGGGATGCGCAGGCTTTCATGGATCTGGCGCGCCGCCTCGGTGCCATCCATCGCACCGTCGAGATGGATGTCCATCAAGACCAGGTCGGGGTGATGGCGTTCGGCCTGCCCCACCGCGTCGTCGCCGCGCGCGGCGATACCGGTGACCTCGCAACCCAAGGCTTCAAGGCTGTGCTTGAGGTCGAGCGCAACGATTCGCTCGTCCTCGACGATCTGCACGCGGATACCCTTCATGTTGCCTCCTTGTCGGCCGGGAATACGATCTCAAAGCGCGTCCCGCTGTCGCGGTGGAGAATGAAGTGACCCTGTAGCTGGTCGACCAGCAACGGCAGCAACTGGAAGCCGATCGTGACCACCTCACCCGGCTGCACCGCTGGCGGCAGGCCCACGCCATCGTCGGCGACGATGATCCGGCCGGCGCCGTCGGCATCGCGCTGCAACGCGATCAGCACCTCACCGCTGCGACCATCCGGAAAGGCATGCTTGATCGCGTTGGTGACCAGCTCGTTGACCACCAGCCCGCACGGCACCGCGCGCTGCAGATCAAGCACCACACGCGCACTGCATTCGAGCCGCAGACGCAGTCCCGCGCGACCACGTGCCATCGAGTCACGCAACAAGGCCACGAGCCGCTCAAGATAGGTCCCGAGATCGACCTCGCTGAAATCCCGCCGCTCGTAGAGCAGCTGATGAATCAGCGCCATCGCGCGGACACGCCGCTGACTCTCGGCGAGCAAGGCCTGCGCTTCCGGGGTGGCGCTTCGGGTTTGCAGGTTGAGCAGGCTCGACACCACCTGCAGGTTGTTCTTGACCCTGTGGTGTACCTCGTCCAGCAAGGCGGTCTTCTCCGCCAGCGCGCGTTCGATCTGCGCCTGCGCAGCCTTGCGTGCGGTGACGTCCGCGATCGAAGCGAGCACCAGCTGGCCATTGCTGGCTGGGATCGGGTTGAGCCCGATCTCGACCGGGAACTCGCTGCCATCCTTGCGCCGTGCGTAGAGTTCGCGACGGTTCGCCATGTCGCGCACGCTGGGGTTGGCAAAGAAGCCGCGCATCAGCGTCGGGTGATGGGCGCGCGATCGCTCCGGCATCAGCATGTCGATCGGTTGCCCCAGCAACTCGGCGCGGGTGTAGCCGAACAGCACCTCCATCTTGCTGTTCACCAGCTGCATGAGGCCCACCGCGTCCACCATCGTGAGTCCATCGGGTGCCGACTCAACCGCCTGGCGGAAGCGCGCTTCGCTCTCCTGCAGCGCATCGCGTTGCGCGGTGACGTCCCGCGTCACGGCAAGAATGCCGACGACATCACCATGCTCACTGCGGCGCGGATGATAGGAGGCAAGCCAGCTACGCGGCTCGCCCGGCGCCGCGAAGAGCGGCTCGTCGAGCACGGCCTCACCACTCGCGAGCACCTGACGCATCGCGCATTCGATGCCGTCAGCCGCCTCTGGCAACAGCTCACGCACACTGCGACCCACATGCTCGGCGAGATCAGCGCCCGTGGTTGCCGAGAACGCGCGATTGACGCGCAGGTAGCGCAGGTCAGCATCCAGCACCGCAATCCCGACCGGCACCACCTCACACAACTCTTCAAGAAGCACCGCATCATCCAGCGCTTCAGCGACGCGTACAGGATGGCGCATTACTCCATCCTTTCTCGGTACCCTGGAGCTTCAGTATTGGTCACGTTCTCGCAACCCGAAAGGCATACCGTCGATAGGGTTTTTCGTGACGCCCGCATTACCCGGTCATGCCGCACCACGACCCGGTTCTGCCGCAGGTGCGCGTGACTGCCGGCCTGGGCCCCCTCGCGGTGGACGCGACAACGCAATGCACCTATCGTTCGCGTCTCGCCATGACGACTTCATAGACCGGAGATTGATGATGTCATTCGTTGAGGGGTGTTCCTGCCACGTCTGGGCAATTGACGGATATCGCAGCGATGTTCTGGCGCACAACGTAAACATGCTGTACGACAACAAGTCCAGCGAAGCCTTGCTGGCCGCGCTCGACGGCACAAGAGCACGCAAACGCAGGAAGCTCGTCGCTGACACCAACCTCGACGCGAAGATCCAGGGCCTTGTCGAAGCGTGTCGGACCGACGTTTCGACGGCATTGGCATGCACCATCTATGGTGGCTTTCAGTACGCCACCGACGGCGCACCGGAGCATATGTGGATCGAGTACGGCGGCCACATCTACGACACCATGCCGGGGCAGCCGCTACGGCGTGCGAAGGCAACCAAGCGGACACGCCTGCGGCCGCCCTGCGAGATGAGCAATTTCGCGGCGGACATGATCGGTTCATACGAGAGCATGCTTACGAACAGTCAGCTCGCGATCATTACTGCCGCGAAGGATCAGTGGGCGAAGGGCTGGTCCAACGGGGGCGGCAGCCCTTGTTACGAGTTCACGCCACCCTGATCTTGATCACGCATTGTGCGGGCGACACCGCACCGCCTCAACGCAGCACGTCGCCGAAGCGGCCGTACCTCACAACCAGCGTTTCCTGCGGCGGTAGTGCTTGACGTCGCGGAAGCTCTTGCGGCCGGTGCTCGACAGCCCAAGGTAGAACTCCTTCACATCCTCGTTATTGCGCAGCGTCTCGGCGTCGCCTTCCATCACAACGCGGCCGGATTCGAGGATGTAGCCGAAGTGCGCATAACGCAGCGCGACCATGGTGTTCTGCTCGGCGAGCAGGAAGCTCACGCCTTCCTTCTGGTTGAGGTCGCGCACGATCTCGAAGATCTCTTCGACGATCTGGGGTGCGAGGCCCATCGAGGGCTCGTCGAGCAGGATCATCTCGGGTTCGGCCATCAGCGCACGGCCGATCGCGCACATCTGCTGCTCGCCGCCCGAGGTGTAGCCCGCCTGCGACGTACGCCGCTGCTTGAGACGCGGAAAGTAGGTATAGACCTTGTCGAGCTTGTCGGCCAATTGCTTGCGGGAGCCGTTGCGCGTGAAGGCGCCGGTGAGCAGGTTCTCTTCAATCGTCAGGTGGCCGAAGCAGTGGCGCCCTTCCATCACCTGGATCACGCCGCGGCGCACCAGTTCGGCCGGCGTGAGGCGGTCGATGCGGGTGCCGGCGAACTCGATGCTGCCTTTGGTGACATCGCCCCGCTCGGCGCCGAGCAAGTTCGAGATCGCCTTCAATGTAGTGCTCTTACCGGCCCCGTTGGCGCCCAGCAGCGCGACGATGCGGCCCTTGGGCACCTCGAGTGACACCCCCTTGAGCACCAGGATCACATGGTCGTAGATGACCTCGATGTTGTTGACCGAGAGGTAGCGCTCGGTTGCAGGTGCGGGCTGGGCGTTCGACATGGGCAGATCCGGTACGGTAGCGGGTAGCCGACGGCGCTTTGGTGCGCCGCCGGCGCGCGACTTACATCGCCTTCTTGCAGTCGCGCGGCGTGATGCCCTTGTCCTTGGCGAACTGCGCCGCGCTCGCCTTGAACAGCGGGTGCACCAGCTGGCGGTTACCGTCGATCCAGTCCGTCTTCACCACCCACTTGGTGCCGTCCCACTGCTGAAGCTTGATCTTGCCGGAGCCCTCATGGTCCTCACACGAGGTCTTGATCGGCGGCAGCAGGCCGGTGGCGCCCAGAGCCTTGAGTTTGGCGTCGTTGAGGTCGAGGTTCTCCATGGCCCAGGCGATCTGCTCGCCGCTCATGGTCTTGCCCTTGCCGTACTTTTCCTGCGCCTTGCGGATCGCTTCGACCGCGAGAATGCCGTACGACACGCCGCGGTTGTACAGCACTGAACCGAGCTTCCCCTTGTCACTCAGGTTGCCCTTGCCGGCGCCGTACACCACCTTCTCGATGTCGGCGACCAGCGGCACATCCTTGCCGGCGACGTTCCAGGTCGCGCTCATGTAGCCCTTCGCCGCATCACCCGCCGGCACGGTGTCTTCTTCCGACCCGGCCCACCAGGAACCGATCATCTTCTCGCGCGGGAAGCCGACCTTCTGCGCGGCCTTCAGCGCGGTCTGGTTCATCACGCCCCAGCCCCAGAAGATCACGTAGTCCGGCCGCTCCTGGCGCACCTTCAACCACTGTGCACCCTGCTCGTTGCCCGGATGCGCGACCGGGATCTGTACCAGCTCGAACTTGTTCACCCGCGCCTCGGCTTCGAGTGCGACGATCGGCTCCTTGCCGTAGGCGGAGTCGTGATACATGTAGGCGATCTTCTTGCCGGCAAGGCTGCCCTTGTTCTGATCCTTCAGGTATTTGACGATCGCGGTTGCCTGCATCTGGTAGGTGCCGACCATCGTGAAGGCGAAGGGGAACACCGAGCCATCGACCGCATCGGTGCGGCCGTAGCCCACCATCGCGAGCGGAATCTTGTCCGCCGCGGACTTGTCGATCAGCGCGTAGGAGATGCCGGTGGAGAGCGGAAACACCGGTGCCGAGTTCGCACCTGCCTTGCCCTTGAGCCGCTCGTAGCACTCGACGCCCTTGGCGTTGTTGTACTCGGTCTCGCATTCCTCCCAGGTCATCATGACCCCGTTCACACCGCCCTTCATGTTCACGTACTGCAGGTAGTCGATCATGCCGCCGAACAGCGACTGGCCGTTCGCGCCGTAAGGCCCGACGCGGTATGACAGGATCGGGAAGAACTGTTCCTTCGCCTGCGCGTGAGCCGTGCCGATGCTGCCCAGTGCCAGGGTCGCGGCGGCCGCGACGGCGAGTGCGATGCGTTTCATGCGATGTCTCCTCCGGGTGTTTCTCGTTGTGTTTTCCATGGCCACGTCGATCCCCCGATCAATGTGGAAATGGCCAAAGCCTCAACTTCTCTTTCGTGATCTGCCAGAGCCTTGCCAAACCATGCGGTTCGACGATCAGGAAGAACATGATCAGCGCACCAAACACCATGAACTGGATGTGCGACACGGTGGCGTTCGAAAACGGCAAGCCCAGCGCATGCGCCGTCGGTAGCAGCGTGTTGTCGAGGAAGATCGGCAACAGCAGGATGAAGGCCGCCCCGAGGAAGGAGCCGAGCACCGTGCCGACGCCGCCGATAATCACCATGAACAGGATGCGGAAGGAAAGATCCAGATTGAAGCCGTCCGGCTCCACCGAGCCGAGATAGCAGAAGGCATATAGCGCGCCGGCGACCCCGCAGTAGAACGAGCTGACCGCGAAGGCCGTAAGCTTGGTGTGCATCAGCGGAATGCCGATCACCTGTGCCGCCACATCCATGTCGCGTACCGCCATCCACGCACGCCCGGTACCGCTGCGGGCGAGGTTCTTCGCCGCGAGGGCCATCACGACGACGATGCCCAGCACCAGCAGGTACTTCGAGACAGGGGTATCGAAGCTGAAACCGAGAATCTGGATCTTCTGCGCCGAAATCACGCCCGACGAGGAGTTGTTCGACAACCACGGGAACTTCGTCAGCACCCAGACGATGAAGAACTGCGCAGCGAGGGTCGCCACCGCGAGGTAGAAGCCCTTGATGCGCAGGCTCGGCAAGCCGAACAGCACACCTACCGCCGCCGCGGTGAAGCCGGCTAGCACGAAGGACACGAGGATTGGGATACCTTCCACCCGCAACTGGAAGTTGTAGGCCGCGTAGGCGCCGACCGCCATGAAGGCCGCCGTCCCCAGCGAAAGCTGGCCGCAATAGCCGGTAAGGATGTTGAGGCCCAGCGCAGCCAGCGCGAAAATCAGGAACGGAATCAGGATCGCGGAGAACCAGTACTCGCTGGCGAACAGCGGTACGCCAAAGAAGGCGAATGCCAGCAGCAGCCCGATCGCGATGCGATCTTGCCGGATCGGGAAGATCTGCATGTCCTCGGCGAACGAGGCTTTGAACTGACCGGCTTCACGGTAGAGCATTCAGGATCTCCCAATCAAACGCGGTCTATGTGGCGTTCGCCGAAAAGACCTTCCGGTCGCACCAGCAGGAACAGCAGCGCCAGCACGTAAGGGAACCAGCCCTCGATGCCGCCGAAATTGCCGCCGAAGCCAGCCTGCATCAGCGGCGGCAAGTAGATCTCGGCGAGCTTCTCGGAGGCACCGATGATCAGCCCGCCGACAATCGCGCCAGCAACCGAGTCGAACCCCCCCAGCACCAATACCGGCAGCGCCTTCAGCGCGGTGAAGGTGAGCGCGAACTGCACGCCGTTGCGCGAGCCCCACAGCAGGCCCGCCACCAGTGCCACAAAGCCCGCCACCGCCCACACGATGGCCCAGATGCGTTCGAGCGGAATCCCGATCGAGAGCGCGGCCTGATGGTCGTCCGCCACCGCACGCAGCGCGCGGCCGATGCGGGTTTTCTGGAAGAAGATCGCGAGCACGACAACAAGCGCCGCCGCGATGCCGGAAGCCACCAGATCGAAGCGGCTGACGACGATGTCGAAGCGCTCCAGCAACCACGGGATCGGCTCGTCCTGAATGCCCAGTTCGATCGGCTGCACCGCGTCGCCCCACAGCATTGGTGCAAGCCCCTCGATGAAGAAGGTCAGCCCGATCGTGGCCATGAAGAGCGAGATCGGCGGCTGGCCCACCAGCTTGCGCAGCACGAAGCGTTCGGTCGCCAAGCCCAGCAGCACCATCGCGCCGAAGGCCAGCACGATCGCGATCGGCAGCGGCACCCCTTTGCCGACAAAACCGACCACCGTCAGCGCCGCAAAGAAGACCATCGCGCCCTGCGCGAAGTTGAACACACCGGACGCCTTGTAGATCAGCACGAAGCCCAAGGCGACGAGCGAGTACATCACGCCCGAGAGCAGGCCGCCGATCAGCGCTTCAAAGAAGAATTGCATGCCTTGCTCCCTTCAGTGCCCGGCGCCGAGGTAGGCCTTGATTACGTCGGGATTAGCCTTCACTTCGGCCGGTACGCCGTCGCCGATCTTCTTGCCATAGTCGAGCACGACGACGCGATCCGAGATGTCCATCACCACCCCCATGTCGTGCTCGATCAGCACGATGGTCGTGCCCATCTGGTCGTTCACATCGAGGATGAAACGGCACATGTCCTCCTTCTCCTCGACGTTCATGCCCGCCATCGGTTCGTCGAGCAGCAGCAGGCTCGGCTCGGCGGCCAGCGCACGGCCCAGTTCGACGCGCTTCTGTAGCCCGTATGGCAGGCGGCCCACAGGTGTCTTGCGGATATGCTGGATTTCGAGGAAGTCGATCACCTCCTCGACCTTCTGGCGGTGTGCGAGCTCTTCGCGGCGGCCAGGGCCGAAACCGAGCATGTGCGCGAAGAGGCCGTGGTGCATCTTGGTGACGCGGCCGGTCATCAGGTTGTCGAGCACCGACATGCCCTTGAACAGCGCGATGTTCTGGAAGGTGCGCGCGATGCCCTGGCGCGCCGCCTTGTGCGGCTCCATCGCGCGGCGCTCCCTGCCATGAAAGACGATGCGCCCTTCTTGCGGGTGGTAGACGCCGTTGATGACGTTGAGCATCGAACTCTTGCCCGCGCCGTTAGGACCGATGATGGCGCGGATCTCGCCTTCTCGAACGTCGAAACTGATATCGGTGAGCGCCTTCACGCCACCGAAGGCGAGCGAGATGTGTTCCAGGCTCAGGATCACATCGCCGATCTTGCGCCCTGCGGTTTCCGCCACGGCATCTCCCACCTGCTGCAATTCGTTCAGCCTCATCGTCATGCCGCCCGCTGCGCAGCAGCCAGCGGGAACACCCGCGCCGCTTCGATGCGCAGATCGGCTGCAATCATGCCGCTGCGACCGTCCTCGTATTTCACCTGGGTTTCGATATAGCAACTGGTCTTCGTTTCATCGTAGAGCGCGGCAATCAGCGTGCCGTACTTTTCCTCGATGAAGCGGCGGCGCACCTTGCGGGTGCGGGTCAGCTCGCCGTCGTCGGCATCGAGTTCCTTGTGCAGGATCAGGAAGCGATGGATCTGGCAGGCGGCCATCTTCTCGTCCGCGGCGAGATCGGCATTGACCTGTTCGACGCATTCGCGGATCAGCGCATACACCTCGGGTCGGCCGGCAAGATCGGTGTAGCCCGCGTAGGCGAGGTTGCGCCGCTCGGCCCAGTTGCCGACCGCGCTGATGTCGATGTTGATGAAGGCGCACACCTGCCCGCGGCCATCGCCGAAGGCCACCGCTTCCTTGATGTTGGGGAAGAACTTGAGCTTGTTCTCGATGTACTTCGGCGCGAACAGGTTGCCGTCGGTCAGGCGGCCGACATCCTTGGCGCGATCGATGATCTTGAGGTGGCCGCGCGCATCGAAGTAGCCCGCATCGCCGGTGTGCACCCAACCGTCTGCAGTCTTGGTGCTGGCGGTGGATTCCGGATTCTTGAAGTAGGCCTGGAACACACCGGGGCCACGGTAGAGCACCTCGCCGTTGTCGGCAATGCGGATCTCGACCCCCGGCGCGGGCGGCCCGACCGTATCGGCAAAGACCTCGTTGTGCGGCTGCATGCAGATGAACACGCAGCCCTCGGTCTGGCCATAGAGCTGCTTCAGGTTGATGCCCAGTGATCGATAGAAGCTGAAGATCTCGGGCCCGATCGCCTCACCCGCCGTATAGCCCACCCTCACTCGCGAAAAGCCAAGCACGTTGCGCAGCGGCCCATACACCAGCAGCTGGCCGAGACCGTAATGCAGGCGATCGAGCAGGCCGACCGGCTTGCCATCCAGTATCTGCGGGCCGACCCGCTTTGCCACCGCCATGAAATGGTGGAACAGCCCGCGCTTGATCGCCCCGGCATCCTCCATGCGGATCATCACGCTGGTGAGCAGGTTCTCGAACACCCGCGGCGGCGCGAAGTAGTAGGTGGGCCCGATCTCGCGCAGATCGGTCATCACCGTTTCGGACGATTCCGGACAGTTGATGCAGAAGCCCGTGACGTAGGCCTGCGCGCACGAGAAGATGTTGTCGCCCACCCAGGCCATCGGGAGGTAGGAGAGGATCTCATCCTGATCGGTCAGTCCGTCGAAATCCGCCGCGTTCTTGGCGGTTCGCAACAGGTTCGCGTGCGACAGCATCACCCCCTTGGGCGTACCTGTGGTGCCAGAGGTGTAGAGCATGATCGCGACGTCGTCGGCGGCACCCTGCGCCACTTCGGCGGCGTAGAAGTGCGGGTCGCGCTGGTGGCGTTCGCGCCCCTTGGCCTGCAACGCGTCGAGCGACAGCAGCCCCGCCTGAGCGTAATGCCGCATGCCGCGCGAATCGTCGTACAGGATGTGCCCCAGCGCGGGTACGGTGCTGCGCACGTCGAGCAGCTTGTCGACCTGTTCCTGGTCCTCCGCGATCGCGAAGCGGATCTCGGCGTCGGCCATGACGAAGGCCATCTCCTGCGCCACCGCGTCCTGGTACATCGGCACCGGGATGCCGCCCAGTGCCTGCGCCGCACAGATCGACCAGTACAGCCGTGGCCGGTTGTCGCCGATGATCGCGAGTCGATCACCGCGCTGAAAGCCGAGTTCGGCAAGCCCGCACGCGATCGCCCGCACCTGTTCGGCAGCGTCGGCCCAGGTGTACGTTTGCCAGATGCCGAATTCCTTCTCACGCACCGCAGGCCGGGTGCCGCGGACCTGGGCGTGATGGGCGAGCAGGCGTGGAAAGGTATCCAGCGCAGCGTCCGGTGCGTGGCGCGACAAGCCGGATTCCGGCATTCCCCACCCTCCTCGTCTTGTCGGCGCAGTACGCCGTCTGGCGCGAATCGCGAGGCCGCGACTTGTGCCAGAATCCTCCTTTGTTCGCGCCCAGGTTCTTTGCCTGTGCGTTCCGGTGTCGTGCGCTGACACTTGGCCGAATCCCCCGCGGCCCTGCGTCACCCCCGCGCACAACGCTTTGTACTGTGTCCCGGTCGTCGGCTCAATCGTGCACTGCCGCAAGCACGCTTTTGCCAAGATCGCTTGCACCATAGCCAAGCGCGCTTACAGCGTGCTGTCACCATACGGACAATCAAAATGAGCACGCTTGCAGACCTGCTGCGCGACAGCCTCTGGACGATCGACCTGACCGATATCCAGCGCATGCGCGTCGAACGCGAAGTGCAGGTGCGTTTCTTCGCCGCCGGGGCGACGGTAGTACGCAAGGGGGACCCGGTCGAACACTGGCTGGGTATCGTCGACGGCCTGGTGAAGATCAACACCTTCTCGGCCGATGGCCGTTCAACCACCTTCACTGGCGTGCCGCGTGGCGGCTGGTTCGGCGAAGGTTCAATCCTGAAGAACGAGCTGCGCAAATACGATGTGATCGCCTTGCGCGATTCGCACATTGCGCTGATGCCCAAAGCCACCTTCATGTGGCTGCTCGACACCAGCATCCCGTTCAACCGCTTCCTGCTGCAGCAACTCAACGAGCGGCTCGGGCAGTTCATCGCCACGGTTGAAAACGACCGCCTGCTCGACCCGGATGCGCGGGTTGCGCGCTGCCTGGCGGGGCTTTTCAACACGGTGCTGTATCCGGGCATTGGCGCCCAGCTGCAGATCTCACAGGAAGAAATCGGCTACCTCGCCGGCGTGTCGCGCCAGCGGGTCAACCAGGCCCTGAAGGTGCTTGAACAGGCAGGCCTGCTGCATGTTGAGTACGGCGGCCTGACGATCAAGGATCTCGAAGGGCTGCGCCGCTTCGGCCCCTGAATCGGCCACGCAACAATAAAAAACCCCGCCAGACCTCGGCGGGGTTTTCTGCTTGTGCTGCGCTTATTGAGGCATGCGCGTGCCGATGACTTCCACCTCGACGCGGCGGTTGGTCTGCAGACACTCGACCAGCACCTTGTTGCGGTTGGACTCAGCACCAAGACCGGTACAAGGCGCAATCGGGTTGGCCTTGCCCTTGCCTTCGGTCGCCACGCGGTTCGGATCAATCCCCTGTTCAACGAGGAAGTTCTTCACCGCTGCGGCACGCTGCTCCGACAGGGTCTGGTTGTAGGCGTCCTTGCCCAGACGATCGGTGTAGCCCACTGCAGTGATCACTTCCAGCGTCGAAAGCTGCTTCGTCGCGGCGGCAAACTCAGCCAGCTTCGCCTTGCCATCTTCGCGCAGCACGGCCTTGTCGAAATCAAACAAGGCATCTGCCGCCAGCGTCACCTTCTCAGCCGACGGCTTAGGCGCCACCGGCGCCGGTGCGGTTGGCTTCGGTGCCTCGGCCCGAGCAACCGTAACCGGCGCAGCGGGTTTCGGCGGCGGGCTGAAAACCCAGCCCAAACCGACGCGGTACATGATGTTGCCGCTCGAATCGAGGTTCTCGCCCCACTTGTCCTTGTTGGTAAAGCCGTAGATATACCGCGCATCCGCTTGCAGGAAGAACTGCTCACCCCAGAACCACTGGAAACCGGCGCCGCCATTCAGATAGGCCGCGTTTTTGCTATACGTTCCTGTCTCGGAGCCAAGCTTGTCATCCTCAATTCCGCCGCCCGCTAGCACGAAAGGACGGAAGCTGCTCCGGGAGAACAACCACAGTACGTCGGCACCGAGGATGTTCTGGCGATAAGAGTTCGGATTGGTAGTGCGATTGCCATATCCACCAATCTGCAGATCAAAAGCCTGCGACAGCGGGCCACCAAACGCCAGACCACCGCCAACCTTCATGTCATCGGACTTCCAGTCCTTGTCCGAATCAAGGGTGGTAACGCTGGGGAGCGCATACCAAGAGGGGTTGTAGGCTTCCTGTGCGTGAGCGGTTCCTGCGAGCGCAAGAATCCCCAACGCGGCAATGCGCATACGTAGCGCGGACATGGCTGATCTCCTATCTAGACACTGCTTGTTATTGGTCTTCGGGACTGCGGGCCGGGGATAGACAACTGTCACGGCCCCGCGAGCCGTTTATAGACCCGCAGACACGCTTTCGCCAGTTCGCAGCGCGCGCCTCCTGACAAATCGCAAACGGTTCGTCCTATACAGGGCAGACACCGTGATCTGCGTTACGGAGGAACAACATGATGAGCACTGGCTACTTCGCGCGGGAGGCCGTCACGCGCGACACGCTTTACGAGATTCTGGACGCCGCACTGATGGAAGTCGAGATCGATGGCGACGGCGATGTGTTGGTGCGTGAGGGCATCGTCTGCTATGTGCTGCTCCCCGAGCCGGAGCACGATCGCATCACGCTCGCGGCTCAGTACAGCTTCATGGACGACGTGCCGCATCTTGCCCGGCTCGAATGCGCGAACCGGATCAATCGGGAATACGTGCTGGTGCGCGCGGCCATCGACGAGCGCGGCAAGTTACGGTTTTCGTATCACTTGCTGCTCGCCGGCGGCATTACCGCGCGGCAGATCGCGTTGAGCGTAAAGCGCTTCTGCGCGATCTGCCCGCAGGCGATCGCCGAGCACGCGGCGGGGCTGCTCGAATGAACCCACGCCGCGGTGCCGGCGGATCAGGCGCGGCCGATACGCGCGCGCGCCAGCCGGTCGGCCACCTGCGCAGTCGGCACGCCTTCACGCAATGCGGTGAGCAGCACCTCGGTCGTCCGTTCGCGGATGGCCAGCACGCGCCGGTCGGCTTCCTCGACCGGGAAGCCGAGGTACTCGCCGGCAACCTTGATCAGCCCTCCGGCGTTGATCAGGTAGTCCGGGGCGTACAGCACCCCGCGCGCGCGCAGCGCTTCGTCGATACCGTCATGGGCAAGCTGGTTGTTGGCGGCCCCGGCCACGACGGCGCAAGCCAGCTGTGGCACGCGTACCGCGTCAAGCACGGCGCCCAACGCGCATGGGGCGAACACATCGGCTTCGACGGCGTGAATCACATCGACCGAAACCGCAACCGCGCCGAACTCGCGTACCGCGCGCTCGACACGCTCTGCGGCAATATCGGCAACGATCAATCGCGCACCGCGTTCGTGCAGCAGGTGGCACAGTGCGAAGCCGACACTGCCGAGGCCCTGCACAGCAACGCGTCGCCCCTGCAGCGTATCGGAATCAAACCGCGCTTCGAGCGCCGCGAGCATACCCCTCAGCACGCCGAGCGCCGTCGCCGGGGACGGATCGCCGCGGCCACCTTCACTTGCCGCGACGCCGCTGACATGGCGCGTGGCACGGCGTATCGCCGACATGTCGGTCGTGGTGGTGCCGACATCCTCGGCCGTGATGTAGCGTCCGCCAAGACGCTCCACCGCTTCGCCAAAGGCTTCGAACATGCGGGCGCGCTCCGCCGCCGGGTTGGCGAGGATTACCGATTTACCGCCGCCAAGCGGCAGGTCCGCGAGCGCCGCCTTGTAGCTCATGCCGCGCGACAGACGCAGCGCATCGGTCAACGCGGCAGCGTCATCGGTGTAGTGCCAGTGGCGACAACCGCCCAGCGCGGGGCCGCGATGCGTATCGTGGACGGCGATGATGGCAGCCAGCCCGGCCATCGGGTTGGCGCAAAAGACGACCTGCTCATGCTGGTCGAAGTCGGTGTGATCGAAGACCATGTTGGTGCTCCCTGTGGGTGTTGGGATTGGCGCCGCCCCCGGGTCTGGGCTTGGCACATGGTTCGCGCTGCAGTTTGTGGCCGTGCGCGATACCGGGTAGGAAAAAGAGCGAGGCCGCACCTTAGCGGTGAGCCCCCGCGGGGTCAATCCGGTCTGTCGCGTACGCATACCTTGCGGCCCACGCAGGACAATCGCCCGAGCATCGGAAGACCTGATCAATGAAAGCACTGTCGATGCGCTGGCGGGCCGCACCGCTTGCAACGGCGTTGCTCGCTGCGCCGGGCATCGCCGGGGCGGCCGCCTGCGAGCCGTTTCTCGATGTCCTCGACGCGGCGCGCGAGACCGTCGTGCTTTCGCTGTCGCGCTGCGATGTCCGCCCCGCCGCAGCCTGGCCCGATCCATGGCAGGCGTCCGCCTGGCGCCTGAGCGCAAGCGCACGCGAACGCTGGCGGAAGGCACTAGCTGGCGACGACCTTCACAGCGACCTGCTCGCCGCGCGGCTGCGAGCCCGGCCGGCAGATCCGCAGCAGCTCCCCGGGCCGCTGTTGCTGCGAATCTCGGCACGTCTACTCGCACCCGCGGCCTGGCGCTGGGATGCGGAACGCGGTGAGCTGGCCTTCGCGCCCCATCCGTCCGAAGCGCAGGCCTGCGGCGGACCGGGCGGCCTCATGATCTGGGACCATACCGTCGACACCGCACCGGCCAGTGTCGTCAATGCGAAGGTCTGGCGTGTCGAGCGGCCCGGCCTGATGCACGCGCTTCCTGACAATTGTGTCGATCGCTGGTCCGTGGACCTGCCGGCAAGCGTCGATCAGCACGGCCTCATCCGCATCCCGCCGGACACCTTGGACGGCAGTCTCGTCAACGTACGCGCGCAAGTCGGCGGACGCGAAGTGAAGGGTTCTCTGCGCGTATTCGACGCGCACCGTCACCCCCTCGCAGGGCGTTGGCACCAGGTTGCTGAGCTCGCCTGCGACGGCCGCGAACTGAGCCCCGGCGAGCCGGTACAAGAATTGATCTTCGACGCCGGCGGCGAGTTCAGCGTCACCCGCCAACCCTTCGAGGCGTACAAGGACTACTGGGGTCGCTATCGTCACGATCCCGAGCGCGGCACAATCACGTTCACCGCCGAGGGCGGCAACCGAATTCCCGAAGGGCTACGCTTGCAGGGAACGGCAGTCCTGCAAGGCAGAACTCTTACGCTGGAGCAGGTTCAGCTTTGGCCGGCGCCAAGCACGGACGCACGCTGCGGCATGCGTTTCGAACGCTGAACCGGCGACGCCCCATCACCCTTTCAAAACGAAACACCCGATGCGCAGCTTTCTCTTTCTAACGGCCAGCACCCGCGAGCCGGGCCATGTTGGCAACACCGAAACGCTTGCCCGTGCAGCCGCTGAGGCGCTGCCAGCGGACACGCCCCAGCAGTGGATCGCGCTCGCACAATGCCAGCTGCCAGCCTTCGTCGACCTGCGCCACACGGCCGGCAGCTACCCGCCGCCGGAGGGCGACGCAGCAACGCTGCTGGATGCCACGCTGGCAGCCACCGACATCGTGTTCGTATCGCCGGTCTACTGGTTCTCGGTACCCTCGCCGCTGAAGGCCTACCTTGACCAGTGGAGCGCCTGGATGCGGGTGCCCGGCGTCGACTTCAAGACCCACATGGGCAAGAAACGCCTGTGGGTGATCGCCACCAGTGGCGACCGTGCGAAGGCGCAGCCGATGTTCGACAGCTACAAGCTGTGCGCCGACTTCCTCGGCATGCAGTGGATGGGCGCGCTGTGGGGCAAGGGCGGCGCACCGAACGCCGTGCTGGCCGACACGGCCGCACTGGCCGTTGCGCACACCTTTCTCACCGCACCGGTCTGACGCCCGCCGCGCCGGGCCGGCGCCACGCTGCGCACCGGCCTCAGATCGGCAGGCGGCTTGCCTCGGCAAAGCTCATCGTCACCTTGCGCATCGCGCTGCGCGGGAAACGCACCTGCAGGGCTGCGCGGGTGACTGGGCGAAGCCGCTCGGCTCTGGCATAGGCGAAGCGGATCTCGCGCAGCGGCTCGTTGCTCTCGCCCTCGACGAGCAGGTTCATCGCGGTGAGGCGCATCGTGCGCGTGGTGATCGAGACCAGCGACTCGGCGCTCTCAAGCACGCCGCGCACCACTTCCAGCTCGTGTTCCAACGCATCAACGCCGGCGCCCGAGGCCGCCAGCGCACGGGTGTTCTCCTCCAGCAAGGCCTTGAGCGCTTCGCCGTCCTTCCCCCCGTCGTGCACATCGAAGCCGGTGCCGTGGCCATGCAGCATCTGCAAGCGCGTTTGCAGCAAGGCACGGTCGTCGGAGAGGCTCTTGCGCTCGTCCCGCAGGGCATCGATGCGCTCCAGGGCCACCATCGCCAGTTCTTCGAACATCCGCCACGCGACGGTGCGACCAAGCCCCTCCGCGTCAGGGGCGACAATATGCACTCTGGGGTTGGAGAAGCTCACGCTGGTCTGCACCACGTCGCGACGAAGGATTTCGCCCTCCATCGCCATCCCGAGCCCCTTGCGCTCGATCAGCGTGGTGCCCAGCACCGCGTACGCGGCGTCCAGCGTCGGGTTCTGCTCGAACAAGGCCTGCAGCGGCTCGGAGCGGCTGAACGCATTCACCAACTCGTCGGGCGAGACGAAGAAGGCCGCCAGCTCAGGCGTGCCATGCCAGTGGTCGGGCGACGCATCGCACGGTGTCGGCATCTGCTTCACGCTCGCGATGATGTGGCGGATCGTCGCGCTAACGCCGGGAGCCAAGCGCTCGTCGTAGCGCGAGCACAACGCCAGCTTCGGATCGGTCTGCCGGATCAGGAAGTCTGTTGCATCGCGCACGAGCTGCGGCGAAACCGTTTCAGCCGGCGCGGGGCCCTCTTGCTTACGCAGCCAATCGAACAGTCCCATGGTTTGCCTCCGTCGCCGTGGTGTGCCAAGTCGCATGGTGAGCGCGGCGCGATGGCAGCGCCAGTGCCTGCGTCAACACTTGTCATTACGTGCCTTGGGGTGGCGCAACAGGCGCCACGGCGGTGCATCGCCGACGCTTTGGCAGTAACACCAAAATTGTCACCGGGCGGGTTGTGCGCCACGCGGCTTGCACGCCACAATTGCCGCCCTGATACGAACGGCGCAGTGAAATCGCCCCGTATCAGCCTGATTTTCCAAGTCATTGCGCCGGGGGGCGCAATGCGGCAATCGAACATCATCCGAGCTGCAGCCAGGCGCGAAGTCTGCCGCGGCAGATTCGGCGTATTTTTTGCTTCTCGCAATTCTGGCGCTGGAGACCGTCTGGCGCGCAAGGGGTGGCTGCTACCGGCGGCTGCCTTGGGATTGATGATCTGGGGGGTCGCTCGATTGAAGCGCTTGGCTGCATGGGAAGGCGCGCGCACCGGAGTCCGCGCGCAGAGCAGGAAACATCGCTGGAACTGGCTTTGCGGCGCCGCGCTGCTGGCAGGCTGGCACGCGCCGGTAAGCGCACAGAACGCAAAACCGATGCCTCAGGTGATGTCGGAGACCGAGGTCTCGGAAGCCACCCGCCGGCAGGCGGAAGGGCCGATGCGCTTCATCCTGCAGGTGGAACAGGCAAAGGACAAAGACAAGGACAAGAAGCCGGCGCCGCCGCGCGAGGCGAAGCCCGCCGCCCCTGTCGCTACCGCGAAACCTCGCCCAGCACCGGCGCCGGCGCCCGCAACGGCTGCGGCCGACAAGCCCGCAACGGCCGCGCCGGCAGCGGAAGCCCAAGCAGCGCCCGAGAAGCTCGCCATCGCGGCACCGGCGCTTGAGGCGCCACCACCCGCGGCGCCAGAGCCTGCCGCCCTGCCGCCGCCTCCCCAGCCGACGCTGGTCACGATGGTCGAGCCGGATATTCCAACACCGGTGCGCCGGCGCTTGAAGGGCGCGCAGAGCGCCACGCTGCGCTTCAACGTGACGCCGGAAGGTGCCGTAGCGGATCTGGAGGTGCTGGAGATCAGTAACGCGGCCTTGCGTCAGCCCGTGGTCGACGCCATTCGCCAGTGGCGCTACAACCCGCCCGGCCAGACCGTGGCGCAGAAGGTGCAGTTGCAGGTGCTGGAGACCAACGACTAAGCGCCCGGGCGCGCGGCTGACACTGATGCGACAAGGGCGCCCACGGGCGCCCTTTGTGTCACTGCGCTGAGTCCGACTCAGGCGCCGTCGGGGATACGGACCATCGGCGTGGGCGCGGGCGGGAACTTGAGGTGACCGACGTAAGTGAGCGGCTGGTCGACCTGGATCGATGACACGTCGCCCTCCCGCATGTGGAGGATGTCCGCCGGCGAAACCCAGGTCGGATTGGACTTGGTGATCGGGTGGCCCGCCTCGCGGTAGGCCTCCAGCACGAACTGCGAGCAGAAGAAGCGGTCGTCACCCGCGCTGCCATTGCCCAACTGCACGGTGGCAAGCCCGTTGATGCACGCATCGCGGATCGAGGCTGGCACCGTCGGCAGTTCGCACAAGCGACGCTCGATCGAGAACGGCGCCTGCATCATCACACCGACGTAGTTATAGCGATCGCCCACTTTCTCTTGCGCGAAGCTGCGGATGCGCGCAGCGCCGGTATCGTCCAGCGACGGATGGCGGAAGGCGACAACCACCGATTCCTCGTCCAGCACCTCGGCCACCGATCGCACCCGCACGCCCTCGCCCACGGCTTCGGCCACTTCGCCATTGCCGATGTACAACGCGGCGTGGCTCACCGGCGCCAGCGTAAACAACCGGATCCCCGCCGACGTGATGCCGTTGGCGGCCGAGAGCAGGATGTCCCCCGCGCGCAGCAGTTGCGCACCGATCAGCGTGCCGCCGTTGTGCGGAGACAGTGCCGCGCGCTGGAAGGCGATCGGCGGCTGGCCACCCGGCTCGAGCGCTTCAAGCGGTTTTTCCGCCACCTGGGTGGCACACGCACTGCAGCACAGCAGCAGCGCGATCAGGACAATTCTCTGGATCACAGGCGGAGCCCTTCAAGACGAAGTCGCGATTGAAGCAGATTCGCGCTGCCCGGCGCCAGAGTCAGAAGCACTTCATGGAATGCCCGGCGTGCCGGTCCGCTTTGCACCGGTCAAGAAAACGCGCTGCGCTGCCTTTACCGCGCCGAAAGCCGCATGATTGAATGGCGGCCGGTTTGTCACCGAGCGTTCGCCCCTTGTTCCTGTATCGCCGCCTGATCGTCCGCCTCACGCTGCTTGCCGTGCTGTTCGCACTGCTGGCGCCGGCACTCGTGCACGGCGTGCGGATCTGGCAAGGCGCGACGCTGCTTGAACTCTGTTCGGTACGCGGCACGCACCAGGTATTGCAGTTTGCGGACGGTCATGTCGAGAAGCTTCCCGCTGCCGAGGACGACGGCCACTGCAAGCTGTGCCAAGGGGCCGGACACGCCCCCTCGCTGCACACGCAATCGGCCGAAGCAGCGTGGTACCGCGTGGCGCTGCGTGCCCAGGCGCCGGTACCGCCAACGCTGCCACCTGCGCCGCAGGGCGGCACCTTGTGGACCGCGCTACGAAAGCATGAGCCTCCGCACCTGAGCTGAAGTTCCGCACGACCACGCGCTGCCCAACCCGGGCGTTGCGCCATCGATCGCACTTCAATCAGGTCCATCATGTCGAAACACTTCCGTCTCGCGCCGCTCGCGGCCGCGATGGCGTGTGCTTGTGCGCACGCCGAAGAACCCGTTATCACCGCTCCGGCCACGCAAGTCGCGCAGGTCGAACGCATCGTCGTATCCGGCTCGCGCGAAGCCACCTCACTGCGCGCCACGCCCGCCGCGGTTGAACGCATCGATGAGGCGATGCTCGATGCGCGCCGCCCCACTTTCATCGGCCAGGTGCTCAACACCGCCCCCGGCGTGTACATCACCGACCTTGGCAACGAGCAGCACAACACCTCGATCCGGCAGCCACTGTCCTACCAGGCGGTGTATCTGTACCTGGAAGACGGCCTGCCGATCCGCCCGGTCGGCCTCTTCAACCACAACGCGCTGTACGAGCTGAACCTCGCGTCGGCCGGCGCCATCGAGGTCATCAAAGGGCCTGCATCCTCGCTGTATGGCGCCAACTCCGTCGGCGGTGCGATCAATCTGCTGACCGCGGCGCCGAGCGAGGCGCCCGAACTGCAGTTGGGAATTCAGCGCAGCAACGACGGCTACACCCGCGCCGAGTTCGATGCCTCGACCAACTTCGGCGCGCACGGCCTGCGTGCGAGCGGCTACGTTGGCACACAGCGGGACGGCTGGCAGACTCATTCCGACGCTGACAAGCGCAGCCTGTCGCTGCGCTGGGACTGGCAGATCGCGTCGCAGCTGCGGCTCAAGACGGTGGCGAGCTACAACTACCTCGATACCGACATGCCCGGCTCGCTCAACGCGTCCGACTACGCCAGCCGGCCGGCGTTTTCGCCCAACACCTTCACCTTCCGCAATGTCGAGGCGATGCGACTGTCGTCGGCGCTGGAGTCGCGCTGGCGTGCCGAGAGCCTCAGCACGCTGACGGCCTGGTGGCGCGACAACTCCACCGATCAACTACCGAGCTACCTGATCTTCGATACCGGCGCGAGTGCCGCGTCCGGCCGCACCACCGACCAGCACTTCCGCTCGCTGGGCGCGGATCTTCGGCACCGCGAGGACGTCGCCCGCACGCTGCGCCTGATTGGCGGCGTAAGCCTCGACCATTCGCCGGTGGACGCCCGCGAGGACAACCTCGCAATCACGCGCGACCCGGCCAGCGGCCGCTACACCGGCTACCGAGTGGTCTCGGCGCGGCGCGACTACGACGTCACGGTGCACAGCGTCGCCGCCTACCTGCAGGGCGAATGGCGACCGCTGCGTGGCTTCACGCTGACCGCCGGGGCGCGGCACGACGACATCGGCTACGACTACACCAACCATCTGACGCCGTCGGCCACCACCGGCGCAGCCTCCGGCTCGCGCGACTACTCGCACACCAGCCCGAGCATCGGCGCGGCGTGGGACGCGACCCGCACGCTCAACCTCTACACCCGTTACAGCCAGGGCTTCACGCCGCCCGAGGTCAGCAGCCAGTACGGTGGCGCGCTCGCCACGCCGGATCTGCGCCCGGCGGTGTTCGACAATATCGAGGCCGGCGCGCGCTGGGCACGGCCAGACCACCGCCTGAGCGCGGAACTGACGGTCTATCGCCTCGCCGGCAGCGACGAGATCCTCAGCTACACGATCCGCCCCGGGGTGTCGGAACCGCGCAACGCCGGCAGCACCCGCCATGTCGGCGTCGAATTCGGCAGCCAGGCGCGGCTGGGCAGCTTCGAGGTGATGTTCTCCGGCGCATGGGCCAAGCACCGCTACGGCAACTACCGCCCGAGTTCGACGCTCGACTTCAGCGGCAAGGACATGCCCGGCGCACCACGTCTGCTCGCCAACGCCGAGCTGGCATGGCTGCCGGGCGAGTGCGCGCGCATCGCGCTGGAAGGCCAACATGTCGGCGCCTACTGGATGGACAACGCGAACACCGTGCGCTACGACGGCCACACCCTGGCGCACCTGCGTGCAAGCTGGCGCGAGGGCGATTGGGAAATATTCGGCCGCATCGCCAACCTGTTCGACGCCCGCTACGCCGAGATTGCGGCCAGCAGCTACACCGGAAGCGGCTTACGCGCCCCCGACAAGCAGGACACTTACACGCCCGGCGCACCACGCACCTTCTTCATCGGTCTGCGCTACCACTTCGGCGGCACCCCGCCAGAGGCGAGCACCACCGAGACCGCCCAAACCCACAACGACGGGGTGCGCTCATGAGAGCAATCCTTTGGGCGACACACCGCTGGCTCGGCATGCTCAGCTGCATCGGCATCGTGTTGTGGGGGTTGTCTGGCGCACTGCATCCGGTGCTCTCACGTGTCCAGCCGAGGGCCGCTGCAATGCAGCCGCCGATGCGCAGCATCGACACCGATGCCGCCGCACCGCTCGCAAGCCTGCTGCAAGCGGCTGGCGTAGAACGCGTCGCCGCGCTGTCGCTCGCTGACGTGGCGGGTCAGGCCGCATGGCGGGTCGAAACCCAGCCGGGCACCACGCCGCGCTATTTCGCGCTCGACACCGGGGGCGAGCTGGATGGCGCGGATCAAATGCGGGCCATCGCGCTCGCGCGGCACTACGCCGGGCGGCCGGACGTGCCCCTGCGCGCCGTGACACCAGTACACCGTTTCGATGACGACTACCGAGCCGGCAACCGCATCCTCCCGGTCTGGCGCGTCGACTTCGCCGACGCCGGCGGGCTGCGCGCCTATGTCGATACCGCGCAGGGGCGCCTTGTCAGCCTCACTGATGATCGCCGCGCGTTGCTGAGCCGCCTGTTCCGCATCGGCCACAACTTCGAGCCCCTGGCCGGCTGGCCCGGGGCGCAACGAGCCCTGGTATCGCTACTGCTGGTGTTCAACGCGCTCTCGGCATTGATCGGCTTGTGGTTCTGGTGGGCCTTGCGGCACAACGCAGCGCGCAGGCTGGCACGACGTCCGCTGGCACGCTGGCATCGGCGGCTCGCCTGGCCGCTTGCCTTGGTCATGCTCGCCTTCAGCCTCAGTGGACTGCTGCATCTATGGGTCGGTGTCGCACAGGACGCCGCGCCCCCACTGCAGGCCAAGCTGTCAGTGCCAAGCAGCGAGCTGGGCGCGGTGCCCGCGGGCCGCTTCACGCAGCTGGCGCTGGTCGCAGCCGGGTCACACGCAGAATGGCTGGGTCAGCCCGCCCACACACAAGACCTCGCAGCGAGCGGCGTTGCGTCCGGGGGCCATTCAGGGCATGGCGGCAGCGTCAATCTGCCTCGTTGGGTGCGATTTGCAGCGGGCAGTGGCGCTGAACTCGGCCATCGCATTGATGCGCTCGCACTCGCCCAGGCAGCGAGCGCAACGGGGGCGCCCGGCACACCGCTGCGCGCCGGCGCCTGGATCACCCGCTTCGGCGGGGAGTACGGCTTTCGCTTCAAGCGGCTGCCGGTGTTTCGTGTCGATGCGCCGGACGCCCGCCTGTACGTCGAACCGTTGAGCGGCGTGGTCGTGCGCGCAAGCGATACAGACGCACTGGAAAGCAGCGTCTTCGCTGTCGCCCACATGTGGCGCTGGCACCCGGCATGGAAGGACGCCATCGAGTGGATACAGGCTGGCGTAGCCGTGGGCGTGGTCGCCCTGGGCCTCGTGGGCGCATTGTTGTTCCTGCGCCTGCCGCGGCCGAACCAGCGCCGCCGCCCGGCACGGCATGGTGCGGCAATAGCCAGCGTCGCGACGCCGTAGGGCTGCGTTGCCTGGGGCCCTTCAGCTTTTACGGATTTCGCCGACAATGCTGTTGGGCCCAGGCGAACCCGCGACGGGCCATCAAGCAAACCGTGCCCGATGTCCGACAAGCAGCAGGTCCTGATTCCGGTCGCAGATTTCGAGCTCACCGTCGGCAAGCCGGTGCCGTACAACCTGTTCACGCGTGGCGGCATCCTGGTGCTGGCGGCCGGTTCGGTGGTGGCCGACGACGACATGCTGAGCCGCCTGCTCAGTACGCGCCCCTTCCGCACCGCCGAAGGCATCGCGCGCGCAGGCATGGCGCTGGTGGACGAGAGCGACAAGGAACTGCTGATCGGCGAGAGCCGCGACCCGTTCCGCGAGCTGGGTCACTCGGTCGAATCGATCGAGCTGTTCCTGCGCCTGCCCGGGGACGACGACACGCGCCCCTACAGCGTGCCGTTCTTTGGCCTGATGCCGATGCAGGCGCTGATCGTCGGCGCCCCGTTCATCAGCCGTAACTTCTTCTGGCGAGACCACGAGGGCCTGCCGCTGTTCGTGAAGTTGCGCAGCGGCCGCTACCTGTACGCCTTCGAGACCAGTGTGACGCGCTACGGCGCCGCGCCCACCGCCTATCTGATGCTCGGCTACCCGAAAGTGGCACAGCGCAAGGCCTATCGCTCGTCGCTGCGGGTCAGCGCAGCGCTGCCTGCGGTGATCGACGCAGCCGGCAAGGAAAAGCTCAAGGTTGCAATCTCGGACATGTCCGACAAGGGCTGTGCCGTCGACACGCAATTCGTGATCGGCGAGATCGGCAGCCAGGTGACACTGACCTTCCGCATGCGCCTCGACAACGAGGCCTACATGCTCTCGCTGCCATGCATCATCCGGAATCAGCAGACACGCAAGGGCGGCCTGCTGCACTACGGCCTCTCGTTTGGTGACACCCATCAACATCTGCCCTGGCACCAACGCATGGCGCTGAAGGCGTATCTCTACGACGGGTTGATTGATACCGGCACGCGCCAATAGCCGACCTACAATCAGCAGATGCGATCTCCTGTTCCCGTCACCCTGCTGACCGGCTTCCTGGGCAGCGGAAAAACCACCCTGCTCAACCACCTGCTGCGCGACCCGGCCTTGGCCGGCTGCGCCGTCCTGATCAACGAAGTCGGCGAGGTCGGGCTCGACCATCTGCTGATCGAACGGGTGGACGAGGAAGTCGTGCTGCTCGAATCAGGGTGCCTGTGCTGCACGGTGCGCGGCGACCTGGCCCGCACCCTGCGTGAGCTATGCGTGCGACAGGAAGAAGGGCGCCTTGCCCGGCTCGACCGCGTAGTGATCGAAACCACCGGCCTCGCCGACCCGGCACCGGTGATCCACACGCTGATGCGCGACCCGTTCCTCGCCTATCGTTTCAGGCTTGACGGCGTCGTGGCGACGGTCGACCCGCGCCATGCGAGCTGGCAACTCGCCCAGCACCCGGAGGCAGAACGCCAGGTGGCCTACGCCGACCGGATCGTAATGACGAAGTGCGACATCGCAACGCAGGCCGAACGCGATGCCGCCGGCCGGGCACTTGATCGCCTCAACCCCTCGGCAGCACGCTTCGAAGGCCGCATGGGACGAGTACCGAGCGAACTGCTGGCCGGCATGGCCTTCAGCGCCGGGCCGAGCGCGACGGCGGCACTCGGCACCTGGCTGGGCAGCGGGCGAATCGAAGCCGCCGATGCGCGCGACGCGTTCGGCCGCAGCGTGCGCGCGACCCACTCACGCGACATCCAGACCCACTTGCTGCGCTTTGAAACCCCATTCGAGTGGGATGCCTTCGCCGACGCGCTGGATCTGCTGCTGCAAGTCACCGGCGAGCGCATCCTGCGCGTGAAAGGCCTCGTACACATCGCTGGCGAAGCGGGCCCGCGCGTTGTCCACGCAGTACAGCAAGAACGCTATCCGGACAGCAGCCTGCCGGATTGGCCCGACGCCGACCGGGACACCCGGCTGGTCTTCATCACGCGCGATCTGCCCCGCGCACCACTTGAAAAGGCCTTCCTCGCGCTCTGCGGGGTCAGCGCGCGGCCAGCCGTGCCCGCCTGAGTCGCCAGCAAGCCAGTCGGGGCAGTTGCTTGTCATTTATTACGGATGCATCATCCGAAACTCACTTTTTGTAGTTTTCAGCGATTTGCGGGGCAGCACATGGGTATTCAGAGATTCACATCGCTTCAATGGCTTCGCTCCGCAGGCCTTTCGGCCGTCGCAGTCGCCCTCATGTCGGCATGTGGCGGCGGCGGCGCCGCATCAGGCACCAGCTCAGGTGGCACAACCGGCGGTGGCGGTAGCGGCAACGAAGGCGAAGTGGTCGCGCCGCCCAACATCATTGCTGGCCAGGCAATCGGCACCGTCACGGTGGCCCCAGTCACCGATGCCAGCGGCCCAATCGTTGCCACCTTCGGCGTCACGCTGCCGCCTGGCACGGCCGAGAACATCATTGCGCAGCGCGCCGGCGCGAATATCGCCACGCAGATCGACGTCAAGCGTCGCCACGCCGACGGCACGATCCGCCACGCGATCATCTCGACCCAACTGCCGGACGCCGCAGGTGGCCCGATCAAACTGGCCACTGCAAATACCAGTGCAACGGGGGGTGCCGAACTCGCCACGATGCTGGCCGGCACCGTCAACTACACGGTGGAGATCCGCGAAGCCGGCACGAGTTATCGCACCAGCCTGCGCGACGCGCTCAAGAACGGCGGCGACCCTTGGCTCAGCGGGCCGCTGGTGAACGAATGGCGTGCGCGTGTGGCGCCCGTGGACGCCAACAAGGTCGCGCACCCGGGTCTGCGCGTGCTGTTCGACGCACGCTTCGAGAACAGCAAGCGGGGCCGGGCCTCGATCACGATCGAGAACGTCGAGTCCACCGCAGCGCGCGGTGACCGCACGTACGACATCACGATGACCGACGAGCGCGGCACCGTGCTGTTCACGCAGACCGCCATCACGCAGCCCTTCCAGACACGCTACCGCAAGGTGTTCCAGTTCGGTGGCGCAGCAAGCCCGATCGTGGCACCGGATGTAGCGCTGCTGAAGAAGAGCCGCGCCATCCTGAACTACACCGACACGCCGCTGCCGGCGAGCGCTGTCGACAATATCGTCAGCCAATGGACCAAATCCAAACGCGGGCTCTTCGACAGCGGCATCGTCACATCGGCGATGCCCAACACCGGCGGGCGGATGGACATCGGTCCGCTTCCGGGATGGACCGTCGTCGCACTGCTCTCAGGCGATCCGAAGGCCTTGGCGGTGATGTATGACGCCGCCGAGCGTGCCGGTGTGTTCTCGGTCCATTACCGCGACGCAGAGACGGGCGACATCATCAGCATCAACAAGCATCCAACCGTCACCCTCGGCAGCGCCTCGCAGTGGTCGGACCCGGCCGACCGCCTGCCCAACACCACGCTGCCGCGCACGACACCGCATCAGCCGGATACCGCCCACCAGCCCTCGCTGGCCTTCGTGCCGTACATGATCAGCGGTGATCGCTACTACCTCGACGAGCTGTACTTCTGGGCTGACTGGAACCTCATCTCGATGCACCATGACTACCGCGAGAAGGAAAAAGGCCTCGTCCATAACGACCAGGTCCGCGGACAGGCGTGGTCGATGCGCACGCTCACGCATGCGGCATGGATCGCGCCGGGCACCGACTGGCAGGCTGCGTACTTCGACGACAAGGTGCGCCAGAACCTCAGCTGGTACGCCGCCAACGCGATTCCAATGAATCCACTCGGATGGTGGAAAGGCACCTCCAGCACCGATGGATCGCTGGAGCAGGCACCCGAGCCGGGCATGTCGCCCGAGGTCACGCACTGGTTCTCACCGTGGATGAATGACTTCTTCGCGCTGATGCTGGCGTACTGCTCGGATCTGGGTTACCCGGCCGCAGCCACACGCGACTGGACGCTGGGCTTCACCGCCAAGCGCTTCACCAGCGGCCCTGACTTCAGCCCCTTCGATGGCACCAGCTATCGCCTGGCCGGCCTGCTCAAAGGCAATGTGCCGATCAAGACGATGGCGGACTTGACCCGCTACAGCTTCTACACCCGCACCACCGGGGCACCGACCGACCTGCACTCGACCGGCGATTCAGCCGGCTACGCGATCCAGGCCTACGCCGCGCTCAGCGCAGCGCATGACGCCGGCGTCGCCAAAGCGGACGACGCTTTCGTATTCGTGCGCGAACAGATCCTGAAGAAGGGCGGCACCAACGCCTACCTCGGAGACCCGACCTGGAACATCGTTCCGCGAACCGCGGTAGCCGGCATCAGCGGATCGCCGGGGCTCAACAGCGGCGGCACGACGCCGACGCCACCCTTGCCGCCGGTCGTCGATGACCTGCCGCGCGACGCCAACGGCGCAATCAAGCCGGAGTGGTTTGCGGCCCTGCCACTGAACGCATGGACCGAGATGCCGGGCTCCCGCCTGCTCGACAATGTCGCCGTGCCAGCCGGTTTCACAGCCAGCGATCTGACCTCGATCGTCTACGCATGGGGCGGGGCCGCACTCGATACCAAACGCAACGGCCTGCACCTTTTCGGCGGCGGCCACGGCGACGGCAAGTGGAACGGCCTGCTGTTCTTCGGCTTTGACAACTATCGCTGGAGCACCACCTGGGGTGGCACACCGCGGGAGCAGATCCTCGGCAACAGCGGCAACTGGTCGACGAACGATGCGGGTACCGATTCGCTGAACGCCGATGGCAATCCGATGGCTTCACACGGTTGGTATGGCTACGCGTGGATCCCTGAGCGTGATGAACTGTTCCTCGGCGTGAGGCGGAGCGTCATTTGGGATCTCTCCGCCAAACAATGGCGCAAGCCATTCCTCGACTGGACAGCCTCCAAGTGGTCCAGTGACATCCAGGCGTGGCCGCACAAGGGCAAGGTGTACGTGTTCTGCGCCACGAGCGAGTACGGTGGCTGGGTATTCGATCCAGCGGGGCAGACAACGTTGGCAGACGGCAGTAAGGCGGTTGGCAGCTACGCGCCGATCACTGGCTTGGCGGCAACCTACCCGTGCCGCTGGAAAGAGATCGCGGTGCACATGCCGGAACGCGGCGAGGTACTTCGCTTCCGTCCGAAGGACAGCAGCACACCAGTGCACGTGCTCACGCTGGATGACTTCACGCGCAGTTACAAGGTCGATCCCACCGGCAAGGGCTGGGAAGCAGTCGTGAATGACTTGCCCTACACCGGTGACGTCGCGGGGGCAGCCTTCGCGCCCGGCGCCACGCGCGCCGAGGATCGTGTTTACATCCTCGAGAACGCGAGCAATGGCCGGCTTTGGGAGATCAACCCGAACGACTGGAGCGGCAAGCTGCTCAGCACGACTGGCACCGGCCCAAGCGCTGCGCGTTACGGGTATTACAGCCGCTTCGTGTTTGACCGCAAACATGGCGTGCTGATGGCGATGCCGGCGGTCACGACCGACGGCAGCACCGACGTCCCCAACGTCCGCATCATCCGCGTGCGCTAGCAAACACGCGAACTGCGCCGGTGTGGCAATCGTGCCGCATCGGCGCAGCGTCGGCCGTCGTCGCGGTATCCTTGTCCATTGCGACAAGGAAGCTTGACTGTGACACCCCGCCTCACCCTGGCGCAGCGCCCTTCTGCGCTTGCTTCATCCGCCAGCTGCGTTGCCGCAGCGGCTTCGTTCCTGCCCGGCACAAGCCATGTCAGCCCCGCCCAACGCTGAGTTCCAGCCCGCCGTGACCTGGCATCGGCCGGTGTGGGTGCTCGCCGCGTTGCTGGCGACACTGTCTTCGCTTGGTCCGTTCGCCATCGACACCTACCTTCCGGCCTTCGAGGGGATTGCGCAGGGGCTGGCGACGACGCCGGTCCATCTGCAGCAGACTCTGTCGGGCTATCTCGCCGGCTTCTCGGTGATGATGCTGTTCCACGGCGCACTATCGGACAGCTTTGGCCGCCGCCCCGTCGTCTTCGTCGGGCTTGCGGTGTTCGCGCTGGCCAGCGTCGTATGCGCCACCGCATCGCATGTGGGCGTGCTGATTGCCGGCCGGGTGCTTCAGGGCATGAGTTGCGGCGCCGGCATCGTGGTCGGGCGCGCGATCGTGCGCGACCTGTTCGCCGCGGTGCATGCGCAAAAGCTGATGAGCCAGATCACATTGTTCTTCGGGGCCGCGCCGGCCATCGCGCCGATCATCGGCGGCTGGCTGTTCGCCGGGTTCGGCTGGCGGGCGATCTTCTGGTTCCTCGCGCTCGTCGCCGTCAGCGTGCTGGTGCTGGCCGCCCGCACGCTACCCGAAACCCTGCCTCCCGAGCGCCGCCAGCCCTTCACACCGCTGGCGCTATCGCGCGGTTACTGGCAGGTCGTGTCGGACAAGCGCTTCCTGTTGCTGACGCTGGCAGCCGGCGTACCGTTCAATGCGATGTTCGTGTTCATCCTGTCGGCGCCGATGCTGCTGGGCCATCATCTGAAGCTCGCGCCGACGCAGTTCTTCTGGCTCTTCTGCTGGGGCATCAGCGGGATCATGGGGGGTGCCTGGGCAAGCGGCCGACTGGCCGGGCGCATTCCGCGCGAGCGGCAGGTGCGCTGGGGTTTCGGCATCCTGCTGGTGGTCGCGTTCGTCAATACGCTGTACCACGCCTTCGTGCCGGCCAACGTGTTCTCCGCGATTCTGCCGGTGGGCCTGATCGGCTTCGGCTGGTCGATGCTGGCACCTTGCGTGACGCTGCTGGTGCTGGATCGCTTCCCGGAACGGTTGGGTCTGGCCTCGTCCCTGCAGGCCTGCCTTGCCAGCCTGTCGAACGCGATTGTCGCCGGGCTCGTTGCACCGATCGCAATGGCCAGCGTCGCTGGCCTTGCGCTGGCATCCTTCGTCCTCGGCTTCGCCGGCTGGGCGGCGTGGAAGCTCTACCGAATGGATGTCCGGCGCGTCATCCGCTCGGAACAGCAGGCCCAGCAGGACAGTTAATCGCTTTCAGGACGACCGCCGCTCAGTAGTCGCTGCGATAGCCCTGGTTCTCGCGCTGCAGTCGCTCTAGGTAGGCCTTGTCGCGTTCGAGTCGGCGGCGGGCTTCCGCCGCCTGGCGTTCGCGCTCGCGGCGGTCCTCGGCCGCCAACCGCTCGGCCTCGCGGCGGGCACGCTCAGCCTGCTGGCGTTCGTCTTGCTCGGCGCGCTGTCGGCTGTACTCAAGATCGCGCGACACGCTGTCGGCCTCCCGGCGCGCCTGCTCCACTTCCTGCTGCCGCTGACGCTCGGCCCGCTCGGCAGCTTCGCGCTCCCGGCGTTCGCGCCACTCCGCCTCTCGTGCCACGCGCGCCTCGCGCTCACGCGCCTGGTCTTCCGGCGATCCCTCGGTCTGCTCGCGTTCGATCCGCTCAACTTCTGCACGCTGGCGAGCCGCCGCGTCCTCGGGCGATCCAACCGTGGCACCCAGGCGGAACCACCAGCCAGCCGGCAGGATCAGCAAAAGCGCGAGCAGCGCTCCGATCAGGCGCGGCGATCCAGGCAGACGAAGACCGGACGACTGCAGTTCCGGTGCAAAAGCAGCGATCGCCTCGTCGGGCGTCATGACCGGGCGCAACGAGCCATCGTAAGCGGCGCGCCGTTGTTCGTCGCCTAACACGTACCAGGCCTCACGCACCGCAACACAACGAATCGCGTAGTCCTCGGCGGTCGCCGGCGTGGCGCGCTCGGGCGCGTACTCGGCGAGCTGGCGATCAGTCGCGGCGCGCAGCGTCGCCTGATCCGCGTTCTGCGCCACACCTAGCACGTCGTACAGGGTCTTTTTCATGGGCCGGATGATAGCGTTCAGCGCAGGCGCATCACAGTGTTGTTCTCTTCCTGCAGGCGTTCGAGTTCGGCCTTGTCGCGCTCCAGCCGGCGGCGTGCCTCGTAGGCGCGCTGCGCCTCCGCACGCTTGGCCTCCTGCTCACGAGCCTCGCGCTCAGCCAACGCGGTGTCGCGCGCCGACATCGGTTCGTCCTCATCAGCGGCCGCTTCGCGCGCCTGCTCGTTGGTGTCGGCGGCCTTCATCGCCGCTTCGTATTCGCGTTGGCGGCGCGCGTCCGCGCTCTCCGCCTGGGGCGCGCCGCCGACGCGCTCCTGCACCTGAATCCGACTGGCGGCCTCGCGACGCTTGGCCTCGATTTCTGACGACACGCCCTGCGCCCATCGGTCACTCTGGTGCAGGAAACTACGCACGCCCTGCCACAGGCCGAAGGCCAAGAGGACGACCAGTCCGAGCAGCAGCCAGCGCATGCGCCCAGCGGTCTCGTCGCCAGCGCCAACACCGGCCAACGCAAGCGCCTCTCGGCTTGGCGGCGCGCCCCGTAGACGTTCGTCGTAGGCGGCGCGCGTGACCGGATTGCCGAGCACGCTCCAGGCCTCCCGCACGGCAAATTGCTGCGCGTCGCGATCAGGTTGCTCGGCAGCCGCGGGGCTGTCGAGGTATTCGATCAGGCGTTCGTAACAACGCTTGAGTTGCGCATCAGTGAAATCGGCGCGGGCTTGCAAGGCGTCGTAGAGGGTTCGCTTCATGGGGTCCGTCGCGCTTGCGGTGTCGATAAGGGGTTCAGGTGGATCGCGTCAATGCAGGCGCATCGCGCGGTTGTTGTCGTCCTGCAAACGCTCCAGCAGGGCCTTTTCGCGTTCCAGGCGGGCGCGGTTCTCAGCGGCGCGCTCGGCCGCCTCTTCTTCAGCCTGCGCGCGCTCGGCGTCGGCCCGTGCGCGAAGTTCAGCCGCTTCGGCCGCTTCACGCTCGCGCGCCGCCTCGCGGGCTGCAATCTGGGCGTCGGACTCGCGCCGTGCTTCCTCGTTGGCGCGTTCGTCCTGCTCGCGCTGCCAGCGCGCCTCGCCGGCTGGATGGCCGTCATCGCGACCGTTGATCTGCGCATCAATCCGCGCGCGGGTCTCAGCGTCGCGGGCACGCGCCTCGGCTTCCATCGCTTCGGCCTGCGCGCGGGCACGATCACTCGAAAAGGAGAAGCTGCAACTGCGCCATCCGATCGCCAGCAGACTCAGCACAGTGATCAGCACCAGCAGACGCCCGACGCGCCAGTCAAGAAGCGGCCGGCCAGCGGCGGCATCCAGATCGGGCAGAACCTCGTCTGTTGGGGGTTCGGTGAAGACGCTGTCGGGAAGGGTAGCGTCGTAGGCGGCGCGCGCTTCCGGGTTGCCCAGCACCGCCCAGGCGGCGTTGAGTTCGCTCAGTCGCTCCGCAGCCGACCCGGAGATCTTGGCTTCGCGTTCGAGCGGATCGGCGAGCCGCTGCCATGCGGCGAGCAGTTCGACTTCGCTGGCACGCGGATGCGCGCCGAGAACCTGGTACAGCGTGCGGGCCATGGGGCGTGCTGCAACGGAATTGACGGATTTGTCGATTCTAGCGGCGCATCGCCCTCGGACCTGTCAGAAAATGCCGCAGCACGGCCACTTGCTGCGGCATCGGTGAAGCACTTAACGGCTGGCGTCGACTTCCAGTCCGTTTTCCACACGGCGCACGCCGTCGACGCTGGCCACCAGCGCCAGCGCGCGCGACACGCTGTCGGCATCGCGCAGCCCGCCGCGCAGGGTCACTACGCCTTCGAGCGCCTCGACTTCGATGCGTGCTTCGGCCAGGGCCGGGTCGGCCTTCAGCGTGGCACTCACTTGCGCCTGCAGCGCCTTGTCTTTCGCGCTCGGCGTGGCCATCGTGCTTGCGTTGGCGGCAGGTTCGGCCGCCTGCAGCACTGCGCTCAGGCCGACGGCCAGCGAAGCGGAAGTCAGCAGTACAACAATCGTCTTGGGGTAGTTCATGGGACGCTCCTTGAATCAGGATGATCGGATGCGTGGCGCTGAGCGCCACGGCACGCCCCATCTCGCAACCGCCGTGCCATCGCCCGGAAAGCGTTAGCCTGCAAGGCGTTGCGCGAACCGGAACGGCCGTCGCCACGGGCGTTGCGGCCGAAACCGTCGCGCTGCCACGACGCCGGACGAGGGATCTGCTGCATTCGCCCGTTTGGCGGAGCCTCGCGGCGTCGCGTCGGTGCGACGCTCAGGCGGTGTTGCGGAACATCGCCGGCGTCAGCTCGTGGCGCTGCAGCAAACGGTAGAACTCGGTGCGGTTGCGGTCGGCCAGCCGCGCGGCGTCCGACACGTTGCCATCGGTGAGCTTGAGCAGCTGGGTCAGGTAGTTGCGCTCGAAGCGCTGCTTCGCTTCCGCATAGGTCAGCGCCTCCATGCTGCGCACCCGCAGCGCGCGCTGCACCAGCGACGCCGGGATCAAAGGCGCGGTGGACAGGGCGCTGACCTGCTCGACCACGTTGTAGAGCTGGCGCACGTTGCCAGGCCAGGCCGCCGTGGCGAGCGCCTCGATCGCATCCGGCGCGAAGCCGCTGAGCGTCTTGCGGTACTTCGTCGCGAGCTGGCGCAGGAAGGAGGCTGCCAGCAGCGGAATGTCCTCGCGCCGCTCCGACAGCGGCGGCAGCAGCAGCGACACAACGTTGAGACGGTAGAACAGATCCTCGCGGAACTGGCCCTCCGCCATCGCAGTGTCGAGGTTGCGGTGGGTCGCCGAGACGATGCGCACATCGATCGGCACCGAGCGGGTTGCCCCCACCGGCCGCACCGCGCGCTCCTGCAGCACACGCAGCAGCTTTACTTGCAGCGCGAGCGGCATGTCGCCGATTTCGTCGAGGAACAGCGTACCGCCGTCGGCCGCCTGGAACAGACCATTGTGCGACGCGATTGCGCCGGAGAAAGCGCCCTTCACATGGCCGAACAGCTCGGATTCGAGCAACTGCTCTGGGATCGCACCGCAGTTGATCGCGATGAAGGGTGCAGCAGCGCGCGGGCTGGCACGGTGGATCGCGCGGGCCAGCAATTCCTTGCCGGTGCCGCTCTCGCCGCGGATCAGGATGCTCGCGTCGGAGGCCGCCACCATGCGTGCCTCTTCCAGCACTTCGGCCATGCGGTTGCTGCGGCTGACGATGCCGGCGCGCCAGCTGGCGTCGTCATGGGCACCAGCCGACTCGGTGGTCGCGCCGAGCGACAAGGCCTGCGTCACCTTGTCGAGCAGCACACGGCTGTCGAAAGGCTTGGTCAGGTAGCCGAAGACACCACGCGACATCGCCTCCACCGCATCGGGGATGGTGCCGTGCGCGGTCAGCAGGATCACCGGCAAGGACGGATGGCTGCGCTGGATATCGCCGAACAGCGCAAGGCCGTCACGGTCGGGCAGGCGCACGTCGCTGATCACCAGATCCGGTCGCTCGACCGACAGGCGCGCCAGCGCCGCCTCGGCCGAGGCGGCAGCGGTCACGCGGTAGCCATTGGCCGACAGGCGCATCGAAATCAGCCGCAGCAGGTCGGCGTCGTCATCCACCAGCAGCAGGTGGGCGGCGCGCGCTGTGTCGGACTGTGAAACCACGTAGGGAACGCTCATCGCGTGCTCTCCTTTCGAGGGGCCGGCCGTGCCGGGCGGTTGGGGAGACTGCGCTCGATTTCGGCGAGCGCATCGATCTTGTCCTGCAGTGCATCGGCACGGCGCTGCGCCTCGCGTGCGCTGGCGCTGGCACGGTCCGCCGCCAGTTCGGCGCGCTGGCGAGCGAGATACTGGTCATGCAGCAGGCGCGCCAGCGGCTGTAGGATCTGCGCCTGCGCCGCATCAGAACGCAACACCGCGTCGAGCTGCGCCAGAGCGCGTGGAAAGTCGGGATTTGCGCCGCTGCCAAGCTGCATCGCGAGCTGCATCTGTTGCAGCGGGTTTTGCGGCCGTGCCGGCGCCACCGCCGCGCCCGGCTTCTGGCTCGCGCTGTAGAAGGCCAGCGCCGCATGCAGCGCGCTGTCGTCCGGTGCACGCACCGGCTCCTCGACGCGCGTCGGCTGGGTGCTGCAGGCGCCCAGCATGGCCAGCAGCAACGCGGCGAGCGTCGCGCGCACCGCGCTCATCTCAGGCTTCATGCGGTAACTCCACGCGGAAATGCGCACCGCCGTCGTCCGGCAGCAGCGCGATGCTGCCGCCGTGCGCTTGCACCATCTCGCGCACGATCGACAGGCCGATGCCACTGCCGCCACGCGCGCCCTCCGGCTGACGGCTGCCCTGGTAGAAGGGGTCGAAGATGCGGCCGCGATCCTGCCGCGCAACGCCCGGCCCCTGGTCGATGCAATCCACCCACACGTTGCGCTCGTTGCGCCCGAGCACGAAGCGCACGAGGCCGCCGTTGGGGCTGAAGCGGATCGCGTTGGAGAGCAGGTTGCCGAACACGATCGCGAGCTTGCCGGCATCGGCCACGACGAAGGTGTCCGGCCCGCTCAACTGCACTTCGATACGGCGCGACTGGCAGGGCAGCGCCTGTTCCCGCATCACCGCCTCGATCACCTCGCGCAGCGAGAGCTTCTTGCAGTCGAGCCGGCGCGCGTCGAAAGCCGCCGCGTTGTAGCCGAGCAGCGCCTCGATCCGGGTCTGTAGCAGCACGCTGTTCTCGGTGAGAATCTTCACGACTTCGGCCTGCCCGTCCTGCAGGGGGCCGAGCACACGGTCCTCGAGGAGCGCGATGCCTTCGTGCAGCGACGCGAGCGGCGTCTTCAGCTCGTGCGACACATGGCGCAGCACCCGCTGGCGATCGGCTTCAAGCTCGGCAAGCCGGCTCCGCAGCCAATCGAGCCGCCGCCCGACGCGGCGCAGGTCGGCCGGGCCGCGGATATCCACCGGCGTATCGAAACGATTGGCGCCCAGGTCGTCGATGCTGCGCTCCAGTCGCCCGAGCGGACGCACCAGCCACAGGCCGAACACCAGCGCCAGCACGACACTGCCGGCCAGTGCGGCGAACACCTGCAGGCCGAGGCGCGCACGATTGCCATCCAGCGTATCGAGCAGCTCGCGGTTCTGGTGTTCCACCACCTGCTGCGCTGCGGTGGCGAGTTGTTCGTTGACGTCACCCAGCCGCTGCAAGCCTTCCTGCAGCGGATGCGCCGCGGTGTCGTCGAGCAGACCGGCCACCGCGCTGGCGGCGGACTCCCAGTCGGCGACATGGCCGCCGAGCGCCGGGCGCAGCGGCTGCAGCGACGCGAGTGCCTCGTCGCGCGCCTGCATGAAGCGGCCGCGCAAGGCCTCGTCGCGCAGCACACGGAACTGCCGCGCGCTGCGCGCCATGTCCACCGTGCGCTCGCCGACCAGTTGCGTCGCGGCCGTCACCTCCACCGCATGGGCCGCGGCGGCGCGACTTTCGGCCGCAAACGCTTCGAGCATGCGCACACCACGCCAGGCCGTGCTGCCTAGGAGCAGCGCGATCAGCAGGAAGGCGACAAGGAGAAGCTGGCGAAAGGAAACCCGGGACATCTGCGGCGAGCGTGGCCATCCACGGCGCGCCGCCGGTGATGCCAATGGAATCAGGAGCCGCGATCAGAACACGCATGCGCCCGCTTGACCAGAGGCAGCGACGCTGTCGTCACATCCCGACACACTTGAGTGCCGCAAGGCCAGCCGGATCGGGGCTTGCCACCGATTTTTGCGTCGCCGTGGAGCGACACTTTTGCGCCAATGGCACCGACAGGCTTCGATGATTATCGCGCAATCGCCCGGCCCGCCGGCACTGGCATGCAAACTGCATTGACGGCCCTGCCCATGCATCCGGGCGCATCACCGAACCGGCAGGAGTCCACATGATCGCCAAACCCAGCATCCTCGACCAGCACCGCGAATCCCGCAGCATCCGGCGCCCGCCGGCATCCGATTCCCAGCCGGGCGTACCCGAACCCTTCAAGCCCGCCCCCTTCCCGGCCACATCGAGCAGCCCGGTGGCGGATAACCGGCTGGTGGTGGGGCCGCGCGTGAAACTGAGCGGCGCGCAGATCCTCGATTGCGACACCTTGCGGGTGGAAGGCCATGTCGACGCCGCGCTGGAGAGCCGCGTGATCGAGATCGCCGCCGGCGGCAGCTTCAACGGCGCCGCACGGGTGGAGGCCGCTGACATCAGCGGCCGCTTCGAGGGCGAACTGCATGTGACCGGCCGCCTCAAACTGCGCGCGGGCGCGCAAATCCGCGGCAAGGTGCGCTATGGCAGCCTCGTGGTGGAAGCCGACGCCACGCTGTTCGGTGACGTCGCACCGGCGAGCCAGGCCGACAACGCCGCTACGGCAGAGCGCCCCAGCGCGCAGATCGCCTCGATCACGGCCTTGCTGGCCTGAGCCCCTGCGGCGCAAAGGCGCCGCTTCGCCGGCCCTTCATTTCAACATTTCTTGTAATATTGAACGATGGACAGGGACGACGCCGCTACGGTCTTCGAATCGCTCGCATCGGGCATCCGGCTCGATGTATTCCGGCTGCTCGTCCGGCAAGGGCCGGCCGGCATGGTGGCGGGCGATCTTGCCAGCGCGCTCGATATCGCGCCGAACAAACTCTCCTTCCACCTGAAATCGCTGCTGCATACCGGGCTCGCCACGGTTGAACAGGAAGGGCGCTTTCAGCGCTATCGCCCGAACATTGCACGGGTTGCCGAGCTGGTTACCTACCTCACCGCCGAATGTTGCGGCGGCCGACCCGAGGCCTGTGCGGATCTGCTTACCACCCCCTGTTGCCCCGACGCCCCGGACGAAATCGATGCACACCATGACGCGCACCCCTGACACCGCCAAACCACCCACCCCCATGAGCGCCTTCGAGCGCGGCCTCAGCCTGTGGGTCTTTCTCTGCATCCTGGCCGGCATCGCGCTCGGCCAGCTGTTACCCGGCGTGTTCCAGGCCATCGGGCGGCTTGAGTTCGCGCAGGTGAACCTGCCGGTCGGTCTGCTGATCTGGGTGATGATCATTCCGATGCTGGTGAAGGTGGACTTCGGCGCGTTGCACGAGGTGCGCCAGCATGTGCGCGGCATCGGCGTGACACTGTTCGTGAACTGGCTGGTGAAGCCCTTCTCGATGGCGCTGCTCGGTTGGCTCTTCATCCGCCAGCTGTTCGCGCCGCTGCTGCCGGCCGACCAGATCGACAGCTACATCGCCGGGCTGATCCTGCTCGCCGCCGCGCCCTGCACCGCGATGGTCTTCGTGTGGAGCCGCCTGACCCATGGCGACCCGTTGTTCACGCTGTCGCAAGTGGCGCTGAACGATTCGATCATGGTGTTCGCGTTCGCGCCGCTGGTCGGCCTGCTGCTGGGCATCTCGGCGATCACGGTGCCGTGGGCGACCCTGGTGACCTCGGTCGTGCTGTACATCGTGATTCCGGTGATCCTCGCGCAGTTGTGGCGCCGCAGCTTGCTCGCCAAGGGCCAGGCTGCCTTCGACGCCGCGATGACACGCATCGGCCCGTGGTCGATCAGTGCATTGCTGGCCACGCTGGTGCTGCTGTTCGCCTTCCAGGGCGAAGCGATCATTCGTCAGCCGCTGGTGATCGCACTGCTCGCCGTGCCGATCCTGATCCAGGTTTTCTTCAATGCCGGGCTGGCCTACTGGCTCAACCGGCGCCTTGGCGAGCGCCACAGCGTGGCCTGCCCCTCGGCGCTGATCGGCGCCTCCAACTTCTTCGAGCTGGCCGTCGCGGCCGCGATCAGCCTGTTCGGCTTTCAGTCCGGTGCAGCGCTCGCAACCGTTGTCGGTGTGCTGATCGAAGTGCCGGTGATGCTGCTGGTCGTGCGCATCGTCAATGCCAGCAAGCCCTGGTACGAACAACAACCCCGCTGAGAACAGGACACCCCCGATGAGTCAGGTGACGATCTATCACAACCCCGCCTGCGGCACCTCGCGCAACACGCTGGCGATGATCCGCAATGCCGGCATCGAGCCGGAGGTGGTGCTCTATCTGCAGACGCCGCCCAGCCGCGACACCCTGCTGGCGCTGATCCGCGACAGCGGCCTCGCGGTGCGCGACGTGATCCGCCAGAAGGGCACGCCTTACGAAGAACTGGGCCTCGCCGACCCGGCGCTGAGCGACGACGCGCTGATCGACGCGATGCTCGCGCATCCGATCCTGATCAACCGGCCGATCGTCGTCACGCCGCTCGGCACCCGCTTGTGCCGGCCTTCGGAACTGGTACTCGACATCCTGCCGCAGCCGCAGCAAGGCGCCTTCACCAAGGAGGACGGCGAAGCGGTGGTGGACGCGCAGGGCCGCCGCCTGATCTGAGCCAGCGCCGCGCCGCCGCAATCCGGAACGAGATTGTCGTGCACCGGGTAGCGGCCGGCGCCACCGCGAACCATACTGGTTGCACCCACAGAGAACACAGGTGCAACCATGTCCGCCACCACCCTCGGCGTCAAACTCGACGACGCCGCACGCGAACGCATCCGCCTGGCCGCACAAGGGCTTGAGCGCACGCCGCACTGGCTGATCAAGCAGGCCATCTTCCATTACCTGGACGCGCTGGAGCACGGCCACACACCGCCGGAATACGACGGCAGCGGTGCGCTGATCGAGGCGGACGAGCGCCCGGCCCCGGCCGAAGGGCCGCAACCCTTCCTCGACCTGGCGCTTGGGGTGCAACCGCAGAGCGAACTGCGCGCCGCCATCACCGCCGCCTACCGCCGGCCGGAACCCGAAGCGCTGGCGATGCTGTTGCCGCTGGCACGCCAATCGGCCGAACGCACCGATGCGACCCGCTCGCTCGCGACGCAGCTGGTCGAAGCGCTGCGCGCGAAAGGCACCGGCGGCGGCCGCAACGGGCTGGTGCAAGGCCTGCTGCACGAGTTCGAACTCTCCAGCCAGGAAGGCGTGGCGCTGATGTGCCTCGCCGAAGCGCTGCTGCGCATCCCCGACCGCGCCACCCGCGACGCGCTGATCCGCGACAAGGTCGGCCGCGGCGACTGGGCCGCCCACCTCGGGCAGTCCGGCTCGCTGTTCGTGAACGCCGCCACCTGGGGGCTGCTGATCACCGGCAAGCTGGTCGGCACGCAGTCGGAATCGGGCCTCAACAACGCACTGTCGAAACTGATCGCGAAGAGCGGTGAGCCGGTGGTGCGCAAGGGCGTGGACATGGCGATGCGCCTGATGGGCGAGCAGTTCGTCACCGGCGAAACGATTGCCGAAGCGCTGGAGAACGCGCGCAGCCACGAGGCCAAGGGCTTCCGCTACTCCTACGACATGCTCGGCGAAGCCGCGCTGACCGCCGCCGACGCCGAGCGCTACTACGCCGCCTACGAGCAGGCGATCCACGCCATCGGCCGGGCCGCCGCCGGACGCGGCATCTATGAAGGGCCCGGCATCTCGGTCAAGCTGTCGGCGCTGCATCCGCGCTACAGCCGCGCCCAGCGTGACCGCGTGATGGACGAGTTGTACCCGCGGCTCGCCGCGCTGACGAAGCTCGCGCGCCGCTACGACATCGGGCTCAACATCGACGCGGAGGAAGCCGACCGGCTCGAAATCTCGCTCGACCTGCTGGAACGGCTGTGCTTTGACCCCGAACTTGCCGGCTGGCATGGCATCGGCTTTGTGATTCAGGCCTACCAGAAGCGCGCGCCGCATGTGGTCGACCATGTGATCGAACTCGCCCGCCGCAGCCGCCGGCGCCTGATGGTGCGGCTGGTGAAGGGCGCCTACTGGGACAGCGAGATCAAACGCGCCCAGGTGGACGGCCTCGAAGGCTACCCGGTGTGGACGCGCAAGCTGCACACCGATGTCGCCTACCTCGGCTGCGCGCGCAAGCTGCTCGACGCACCCGAGGCGATCTACCCGCAATTCGCCACGCACAACGCCTACACCGTCGCCGCGATCTACCAGATGGCCGGGCAGAACTACTACGCCGGCCAGTACGAATTCCAGTGCCTGCACGGCATGGGCGAACCGCTGTACGAAGAGGTGGTGGGCGCGGACAAGCTCGGCCGCCCGTGCCGCGTGTATGCGCCGGTCGGCTCGCATGAGACGCTGCTGCCTTACCTCGTGCGCCGGCTGCTGGAGAACGGCGCCAACAGTTCCTTCGTGAACAAGGTCGGCAACGACAAGGTGCCGGTCGCGGAACTGGTCGGCGACCCGGTCGCCGAGGCCGAAGCGCTGCAGCCGGTGGGCGCGCCGCATCCGGCGATCCCACTGCCGCGCGCCTTGTTCCCGGATGGGCGACTCAATTCGGCGGGGCTTGATCTCTCCAACGAACAACGGCTCGCCTCCGTCTCAGCCGGTTTGCTGGTAACGCGCGAGCAAACCTGGCGCGCCGTGCCACTGCTGGCCGATGGCCCGCGCGCCGGTCTCGCCCAGCCGGTCACGAATCCGGCGGATCGGCGCGATGTGGTCGGCGAGGTGATCGAAGCCAGCACGCAGGATGTGGCCGACGCACTGGGCCACGCCTTCCAGGCGCAGCCGGTGTGGCAATCCACGCCAGCCGCGGAGCGCGCCGCGGTGCTGGAGCGCGCCGCCGACCGTTTCGAAGCCGAACGCCATGCGTTGATCGGGCTGGCGATCCGCGAGGCCGGCAAATCGCTGCCGAACGCGGTGGGCGAGGTGCGCGAGGCGGTGGACTTCCTGCGTTACTACGCCGGCCTGGCGCGTTCCAACGATGGCGCCCGCCCGCTCGGCCCGGTGGTCTGCATCAGCCCGTGGAACTTCCCGCTCGCGATCTTCACCGGGCAGATCGCTGCCGCCCTCGCAGCCGGCAACGTAGTGCTCGCCAAACCGGCCGAGCAGACGCCGCTGATCGCCGCCGCCGCGGTGCGCCTGTTGCACGAAGCCGGCGTGCCGGCAGGCGCGCTGCAACTCTTGCCCGGCCGCGGCGAGACCGTTGGCGCCGCACTGGTCGCCGACCCGCTGGTGCGCGGCGTGATGTTCACAGGCTCCACCGAGGTCGCCCGCCTGATCGCCCGCCAGCTCGCCGGCCGCCTGCTGCCCGATGGCTCGCCGGTACCGCTGATCGCCGAAACAGGCGGCCAGAACGCGATGCTGGTCGATTCCTCCGCACTGCTCGAACAGGTGGTGAATGACGCGATCGGCTCCGCCTTCGATTCGGCCGGGCAGCGCTGCTCGGCGCTGCGTGTGCTGTGCCTGCAGGAAGAGATCGCCGACCGCGTGATCGAGATGCAGCGCGGCGCGATGGCCGAACTGGTGATCGGCCCGCCGGACCGGCTTGCCACCGACGTTGGCCCGGTCATCGACGCCGAAGCGCGCAACGGCATCCTCACCCATATCGAACGCCTGCGTGCGCGCGGCTGCCGCATCCACCAGACGCCGCTGCCCGACAGCTGCGCGCACGGCAACTTTGTGCCGCCCACGGTGATCGAGTTGCCGGAACTCGCAGCGCTGCAGCGCGAAGTGTTTGGCCCGGTACTGCATGTGCTGCGCTACCGCCGCGAGGCGCTGCCGGCACTGCTGGAACAGATCCACGCGACCGGCTACGGCCTGACGATGGGCCTGCATACCCGCATCGACGAGACGATCGGCTACGTCACCACGCATGCGAAGGTCGGCAACCTGTATGTGAACCGCAACGTGATCGGCGCCGTGGTCGGCGTGCAGCCCTTTGGCGGCGAGGGCCTCTCGGGCACCGGGCCCAAGGCCGGCGGGCCGCTGGCGCTGTCGCGCCTGGTGCTGGGCGGCGCGGCGCAACTGCCGGGCAGTGCCGGAGCGCCGGCCAGCCTGCAAGCACGCGGCGCGCTGACGCCGCTCGAAGCACGCTGCAGCCTGCTCAACGCCGAAGCGCGCGAACGGCTGGGCCTGCTTGCGCGCTGGTGCGCCGACGCGTCGCCCGAACGCGCCATCGCCGAAGCGCTGGCGGCCGCTCCACCGGTCGGCACCCTGATCACCCTGCCCGGCCCGACCGGTGAGGCCAACCTGTATGCGCTGCTGCCGCGCGGCACCGTGCTGTGCCTCGCCAACACGGCCGAGGCGCTGGTGCCACAACTGGCGGCCTGTCTTGCGACAGGCAACCGCGCGGCGCTGGCGCGTGAGGATCGGGCCGAGGCCTTGTTCGCCAGCTTGCCGGCACCGCTCGCCGAACGCATCGAATGGGTGGATGCGCCACTGGCCGCCGACGTGGATGCCGCACTGTTCGCCGGTGACGCCGACCAGCTGCGCGACATCCAGCGCGCCCTGGCGGTGCGTGAAGGCCCCCTGCTCAGTTGTGCCGCCAGCGACGGCCGCGGCCGCTACCCGCTCGAACGCCTGCTGGCGGAGCGGGTCGTGTCGCTCAACACCTCGGCCGCTGGGGGAAATGCCACCCTGATGATGATTGGCTGAGCCATTCAGGCGCAGAATCGGGGTTTCGGCTGCTCACCGAGCGGCCGCCCCGATCCGTGGCCACACGCCACACAACATGGGAGAGGCACGCATGACGATGAAGATGTCCGCCGCAGCCTTGTTGCTCGCGCTTGGCAGCACCGCCTTTGCTGCACCGGTGGAAGTGAAGATCGGCTTTGCCGGCCCGCTGACCGGGCCGCAGGCGCACTACGGCAAGGATTTCCAGAACGGCGTGCAGCTCGCCGTCGAAGAAGTGAATGCCAGCAAACCCACCATTGGCGGCAAGGAAGTGAAGTTCGTACTGCTTGCCGAAGACGACCAGGCCGACCCACGCAGCGGCACCGTCGTCGCGCAGCGCCTGGTGGACGACAACATCGCCGGCATGCTCGGGCACTTCAATTCCGGCACCACGATCCCGGCGTCCAAGATCTACGCACGCGCCGGCATTCCGCAGATCGCGATGGCCACCGCGCCGGCCTACACCGAGCAAGGCTTCAAGACCACCTTCCGCATGATGACCTCGGACACCCAGCAGGGCTCGGTGGTCGGCAGCTATGCGGTGGGCAAGCTGGGCTTCAAGAAGATCGCCGTGATCGACGACCGCACCGCCTACGGGCAAGGCCTCGCCAACGAGTTCGAGAAGGCCGCCAAGGCCGCCGGCGCGACCATCGTTGCGCGCGAGTTCACCACCGACAAGTCGGTCGACTTCCGCGCGATCCTCACCAAGCTCAAGGCGCAGGCGCCGCAGGCAATCTTCTACGGCGGCTCGGAAGTGCAGGCCGCACCGATGGCGCGCCAGATCAAGGAGCTGGGCATCAGCGCGACGCTGATCTCCGGCGAGATGGTGAAGAGCGACAACTTCATCAAGCTGGCCGGTGACGCCGCCGAGGGCGTGATCGCCTCGCTGGCCGGCCTGCCGATCGAACAGATGCCGGGCGGCGCCGCCTATGTGGCGAAGTACGAGAAGCGCTTCGGCGCCAAGGTCGAAACCTACTCGCCCTACGCCTACGACGGCGCGATGGCGATGTTCATGGCGATGAAGAAGGCCGACTCGGTCGACCCGGCCAAGTACCTGCCTGCGCTCGCCGCCACGCAGCTGCAGGGCGTCACCACGTCACGCCTTGGTTACGACGCCAAGGGCGACCTCAAGGAAGGCGGCATTACCGTCTACAAGGTGGTCAAGGGCAAGTGGGAAGCGATGGAGAGCATCGGCGGCAAGTGAGTGGCCAGTAGGCCGCACGCAGCCCGCCTCAACGGCGCCCGCAGTTCCGGGCGCCGTTTTCTTTGCGTGTGAATCAGGCGTTTTCGGCGGGCGCCGCGCCCCCCACGGCGGCGGCCGGCGCCTCGATCCGGATCGGTGGCTGGTAGCCGGCCGGTTTGTCGCCCACCGGATTGGCCCCCGCCAGCATTGCCTGCATGCCGGGCGTGAAGAAGCTGTAGGGGTAACCCGGCGGCATCGAGCTCGCAGCGTCGAGGCGATCGCGCAAGGCGGGCGGAATCACAAAGTCGAGCGCGCCCAGGTTGTCGGCGAGCTGCTCGGGGCGGGTTGCGCCGACCAGCACCGAGGCCACACCGGGACGATGGGCCACCCAGTTCAACGCCACCTGCGCCATGCTGCGGCCAAGTTCGCGGGCGACCGCCTCCAGCTCGGCGACGATCGCAAAGTTGCGCCCGGTGAGCTTGGCGAAAGCCGGGTTGTCAGCGCCCGCCATGGTCTGCAGCCGGCCATCGCCGAACTGGCCATCGCGCGAGGGCCGGTACTTGCCGGACAACAGGCCGCTTGCCAGCGGGCTCCAGGCCATCAGCCCCATGCCCAGCTGCTGGCCGAGCGGGATGAATTCATGTTCGACCGCGCGTTCGACCAGCGAGTACTCCAGCTGCAGCGCGCTCAGGGGCTCGTAGCCGCGCAGTTCAGCCAGCGTCTGCGCGCGGCTGGCATACCACGCCGGCACATTCGAGAGCCCGACATGGCGCACCTTGCCGGCGCGCACCAGGTCGTCGAAGCCGCGCATCACCTCGTCTACCGGCGTCAGCTGGTCCCAGCTGTGCAGCAGGTAGAGGTCGATGTAGTCGGTGCCGAGCCGGCGCAGCGAACCCTCCACCGCGCGGATCATGTTCTTGCGGCCGTTGCCGCCGGCGTTCGGGTTATCCGGCTGCGCGCTGTAGCCGTACTTCGTGACGATCACCATGCGGTCGCGCAGGCTTCGCTCGCGTACGAACTCGCCCAACCAGGTTTCGCTATTGCCGTTAGTGTAGAGATCGGCGGTATCGACAAGGTTGCCGCCGGCATCAACGTAAGCATCGAACATCGCGCGGGCCGTCGCCTTGTCGGCGCCCCAGCCCCAGTCGGTGCCGAAGGTCATCGTGCCGAGCGCAAGGCGACTGACGCGCAGGCCACTGCGGCCCAGGGTGTAGGTGGAAGCGAGGCTCATCGTTTGGCTCCTTGGGGTGAGGAATCGGGATGAACCCAGTGTGGGCGCTCGGCAGCCCTGAACAAAGACTGATAATCTTGATGCACTATCAAGCCGTAATTGATAATACTCATGAAGATCCACCAGCTCGACGGCTACATCGCCTTCGCCGCGGTCGCACGCACCCGTAGCTTCACTGCCGCGGCCGCGCAGCTGGGCGTGTCGCCGCAGGCCGTGAGTCAGGCGGTACGCGCGCTCGAATCGCGCCTGCAACTGCGGCTGCTGAACCGCACCACGCGCAGCGTGTCACTCAACGAAGCCGGGGAACGCTTCATGGCGCGCGTCGGCCCCGCCTTGGGCGAGCTGCTCGACGCGGCCGATGCGATTGGAGAGTTGCGCGATACGCCGTCCGGCCTGCTGCGCATCAACCTCTCGCGCGTTGCCTTTGCGGCGGTGATCCAGCCACGCCTCGCCAGCTTTCGTGCCCGCTACCCTGATGTGCGGCTGGAATTCGGCTTTGACGACGGCTTCGTCGATATCGTCGAACAAGGCTACGACGCCGGTATCCGGCTTGGCGAAGCGATCGCGAAGGACATGGTCAGCGTGCCGCTGAGCCGCGAGGAACGCATCGCGCTGGTCGCCACGCCGGTGTACCTCGCCCAGCACGGCACGCCGCGCTCGATCGCCGACCTGACGCAGCACACCTGCATCCGCTTCCGCATGCCGTCGAGCGGCGCGCTGTACCGTTGGGAACTGCTGGAAGGCGGCCGCGAGATCACGCTCGATGCGCCGGCCACGCTGACGGTGAACGACACCGGCGCGATGCTCGCGCTGGCCCTCGACGGCCTCGGCCTCGGCTATGTGCTGGCGAGCGCCGCGCAGCCGCATCTGGCCGCCGGCCGCCTGCTCGAAGTGATGCCCGAAGCGACGCCCCGCTTCCCCGGCTTTCATCTCTACTACCCCTCGCGCCGCCAGCCGCCGGCCAAGCTGCGCTGCTTCCTCGAAGTCTGGCGCGGCTGAACGCCGCCCGATCACTCGCCGCGGAAGGTCTGCCGCCAGGCACTCGGCGACACGCCGAAGGCACGGCCGAAGTGCTGGCGCAGCGACACCGCTGAACCGAAGCCAGCCAGCGCGGCGATGCGTTCGACCGGCTGATCGGTGGTCTCGAGCAGCCTTTGGCTCAGCGCCAGGCGCTCGCCGAGCAGCCAGTCGCCAACCGTGGTGCCGGTGATCTGGCGGAAATGGCGGGTGAATGTGCGGCGGCTCATCAGCGTGCGCGCGGCGAGGCTGTCGAGCGAGTGGGGCTGGTCGAGATGCGCCCGGACCCAGTCGAGCAGATCGGTCAGGCGCGAATCGCGCGGGTGCGCCGGCAGCGGTTGCTCGATGAACTGTGCCTGCCCGCCCTGGCGGTGCGGCGGTGTGACGAGGCGGCGCGCAACGCGGTTGGCGATTTCACCGCCGTAGCGCTGGCGCAGCAGATGCAGGCAGCAGTCGATGCCCGCCGCAGTGCCTGCCGAGGTGAGCATGGGGCCGTCCTCGACGTAGAGCACGTCGGCATCCAGCACCACCTTCGGGTAGCGCTGCGCGAAGGCATGTGCCGCCGCCCAGTGGGTGGTGGCGCGGCGACCATCGAGCAGACCCGCGTCGGCCAGCACGAAGGCGCCCAGGCACAGCCCGACCAGTTGGGCGCCGTGCGCATGGGCAGCCCGCAACGCCTCGCACAGCGCCTGCGGCGCGCACTCGGCCGGGTCGCGCCAGCTCGGCACGATCACGATCTGGGCCCGTGCCAAGGCCTCCAACCCATGATCGACCTGCACCCGGAAGCCCGCAGTGGTGCGCAGCGGGCCGGTTTCGGCGGCGCAGACCTGCAGATCGAAACGCGGTACGCCCGGGTGGGTGTCGCCGAACACCACGCAGGGGACGGACAGGTGGAAGGGGCTGATCTGGTCGAAGGCCACCACGGCGACCACCGGCTTTTCCATCGCTGCACTCCGGGTAGGCGCGGGCAGTAGGCCCGACGAAGGGATTGGCCCGATCTTATCGGAGTTTGTCGTTCAGGCCACTCACGTCGCAGGCGGCGCAAGGCGAACAATGCGCCTCACCAACACGCACTTCCCCACAAGGAGCCCATCCATGAGCAAGGCACTGATCGTCATCGACCTGCAGAACGACTACTTCCCCGACGGCAAATTCCCGCAGTGGCATCCGGAGGAAACGCTCGCCAACGTCGAGCGCGCAATCGAGCAAGCGCGTGCCAAGGGCGTGCCGGTGATCCATGTTCAGCACATCGCCGACGCGTCACGCGGGATCGCGCCCTTCTTCAACGCCGGCACACCGGGGGTCGAGATCCATCCGCGCATTCTCGCCGCGGCCCCGGACGCGCCAGTGGTGGTGAAGCACTTTGCCGATGCCTTCCACGGCACCACGCTGAAGGCAACGCTCGATGCGCTGGGCGCAACCGAGCTGCTGGTGTGCGGCATGATGACGCAGAACTGCGTAACCCATACCGCGATCTCGAAGGCCGCCGAACCCTACGCCGTGACGGTGCTGAGCGACTGCTGCACCACCGTCAGCCAGATGCTTCACCTGATCGCGCTCAACGCGCTGTCCACACGCGTCAGGCTCGCCACCGCGAGCGAGGCCCTCTGAGCGACACCGGGGCCGTGACGCGCTGCGCGCCTCGGCCCGATGCCGCCGGAAGCCCGCGTGGGGCCTGCCTATACTGAGGACACGCCCCGACGGCGTCCCGCCGCCGTGCGACGCAGCGCTGAAGGGAATCACAACATGGGCACCTCGACCGCGTATCCCGGCCACAACCGGGCAACGACCGCGCGCCGCTTCGCGCATACCCTGCTCCGCCTGATTGCCGGCTGCAGCCTGATCGCGGCCTGCAACATCGCGCTGGCCGCGAAGGCGCCATACACGTATTCGGTGCTCGGCAATGCCGCCGCGCCCGCAAGTGTTTCGGCGCCAGTGCAACCCAGCTTCGTGTTGATGGGCGGCGGGCCGGACGTGGATGAGGCCTTCCGCTGGATGATCCAGCGTGCCGGCATCACGCCGGGTCACGGTGGCCGTTTCGTGGTGATCCGGGCCACCGGCACCGACGCTTACAACCCCTACATCTACTACAGCGATGCAGCATCCGGCACATCGTCGACATTTGCCGACGGCTGGGTTGGCGGCGCAGCGCTGGGCCTCACCTCGGTCGAGACACTGGTGATCCCGAGTGTCGCCGCGGCCAACGACGCCTTCGTCAACAACGTGGTCGGCAAGGCGCACGCCGTCTGGATCGCCGGTGGCGACCAGAGCGACTACATCAAGTACTGGAAAGGCACCGCGCTGGACACCACGCTGCGCGGGCTGATGGCTCGAAACGTGCCGCTCGGCGGCACCAGCGCAGGCTTGGCGGTACTCGGCTGGGCCGACTTTGCAGCGCTCAACGGCAGCGTCACCACCAAGCAGGCGCTCGACAACCCCTACAACCGCTACATGACCCTGGACCCGAGCCCGCTTGGCGGCGCCGGTTTCATCATGCCGCCCGCGCTGAACAACACGATCCTCGATTCCCACCTCGACTCACGCGACCGGCTCGGCCGCCTGCTCGGCTTCGTCGCGCGCATGATCAAGCCCAACACCGCGGGTGGTGGCTGCAGCGGCGGCGTGCTGGCATCGGGCACCGGCAGCAACGGCGCGCGCGGTATCGGTGTCGATGTGGAAACCGCACTGCTGGTGCAGGGGAATGCGAGCGCGCCAAGCTTGAGCGCACGGCGCGTCACCAATGTCTCCACGACGACCGAAAGCGCGGTGTACTTCGTGCGCCCGCGGGCGGACCCATCCGTGTGCGCGGTGAAGATTCCGCTGACGATGGCCAACATCGAGGTGCAGAAACTCGGCGACTCGGACACGGTATTCGACCTGTCCTCGTGGTTCACGACCGACTGGTCGCAACTGACGCCGCATTACATCGACGTCACGAACGGTGCGCTGCCGGCCCTAACCTGGGCCTACCCGCTCTGATCGCTCAACCAGCGCCTTGCGGCGCGCTGGCGTTGGCATCCGGCGTGATGGTGCCGGTCGCCTGTGCCGGGTCGTAGCCAAAGCGCCAGGTGGCATAGCCACTGGCCGGCGCTGCCACCTGCGGTGCGGTTGCGCCGGCCGGCGTCGGCGCGCCGACGGTGGCCGGTGCCAGCGTGCGCTGCGGCTTGCGCATCGGCTCGCCTGGCGCGATCACCGCAACACCCATGATGCCGCCGCCGGGCGCGGGGATCGGCATCCAGTTGGTGCTGCCGGTCAGCGGGTTGCGCGGAATGCGGCGCAGGTGGCGCACGGTGCCGGGGAAGCGCGGATCGCGCAGCAGATCGCGCAGATCCTTCGGATACGACGGCGAGCCCTGCGGGCTTGCGCGGTAGTAGCGCTTGAAGGCGCGGCTGAACTCGTCACCCTGCGCCTGCAACTCGGCTTCCTTGCTGCGCAGCGCGACGGTGCTGGCGAACTCCATGGTCTGCGCCGATATCGCGCCGATGATCGCGAGCAGGATCAGGATGCCGATGTAGCTGAAGCCCTGCTGGCGGCTCATAACTCTGAGAACGCACGGCCGTCGTGCGCGTTGCCGGGGGCGCTGCTGTGCAGGTCGTACACGCCACCATCGCGCCCGCTCGGCGGGGGTACGACGTTCCACGCGGTGCGGCTATCGCGCAGTGGATCGAAGGGCAGCTCGCGCAGATAGCGCCGCTCGACCAGTGCGTCGAGCGATTCGGGATAGCGGCCACGGTCAGCGAAGTGCTTGTCGATCGCGTCGCGGGTGACGCGCAGGTTCTCGACCAGCACGCGCTCCTTCGCGATCTCGGCGCTGCCCATGTAGCGCGGCAGCGCGAGCGTGAGCAGCAGCGCCACGATCGCGAGCACCACCAGCAGTTCGATCAGGGTGAAACCGCGCTGGCGCATGTTCACCACTCCGCGTAGGGCGTGCCGTCCAGCCCGATGCCGGGCGAACGGGAAAACACATCGAACACATCGTCCCCCGAGCGCGGGTGATCCGGGTCGCTCGCGTAGCTGCGGGTCGCCCAGGTGGCTGCCGGCTCGGCGTAGGTGTCGGTGCTCGTCGGGTCGCGCGGAATGCGGCGCAGGAAGTAGAGCTTCGCGCCTTTCGGCGACTTCGCATCGGTGACGCCTTCGACCAATGCTTCGAGCTTGGGCGGATAGCCCGAGCCACCGGCCTTCAGGGCGATGCGGCCGTCGTCGCTGGCCTGCTTGTACGCATCGATCGCGTTGCGCAGCGTGCGCAGTGCGGTGCGCAGTTCGGCCTCGCGCGAGCGTTGCAGCGCCAGCTCCGCCACCGGCATCACGAGCGTGGCCAGCAGCGCCATGATGGCGAGCGTCACCAACAGTTCGATCAGCGTGAAGCCGGCATTGCGTTTCATCGTTGTGGCAGTGCGTCGCCCGCGAGTGCGAAGCGGTATTCGTGGCTGGGTGCCTCATCGGCCGGCCGTGCGGCCGGCGGCTGACTCAGTTGCACGCTGCTGCGCAAGGCCAACCGCCCATCGCCATGCTTGGCCGAGGGTGCAACAGCCGCCGGCGCGGCCGGCGATGCCGCAGCAGGAGCCGCCGGAGCCTGAGGCGGTGGTGGCGGCGGGTTGTTTGGCGGCGGTGGCGGTACGTTGTTCGGGTTGCCCTGCTGCGTCGGCGCGGGAATATCGCCGAGGCTCAGCGGCTTGAGGCTCGCCTCGGTGCCGGCTTCGAATTCAGCATCACGCACCGAGGGGCGCACCGCCGGCCGCACGATGCGCGGCGTGATCGACAGCACCACTTCGGATTGCTGCGAATCGTCGGTCTTGGAACCGAACACGCGGTCCAGGCCCGGGATGTCGCCGAGCCCCGGGATATGGCTGCCGCCGCTGGTCTGGCTATCGTTGATCAGGCCGGCCAGGACCTGGTTCTCGCCGTCATGCAGCCGCAGGATCGTATCGGCATTGCGGGTGCCGAGCTGGTAGACCGTGGTGCCGTCCTTCTGCTGGATGCGGTCGAGGATGTTGCTGACCTCCAGCCCCATCTTGATCGTCACTTCTCCGTCCGGCGACACGTTCGGTTCCACTTCGAGCTTGAGGCCCACGTCGAGGTAGGACACCGAGCCCGCGACAAAGCCGGTGGAGGTGGCGGTGTTGGTGATCGTCGGCACCTTCTGGCCGACCACAATCTTCGCCTTCTCGCGGTTGAGCACGCGGATGCGCGGATTGGCCAGCACCCGCACGTCGGACACGGTGCGGTTGGCATTGATCGCGAGCGGATCGATCGTCACGCCGATGTTGTGCGAGCCCAGATCGAGCAGGTCGGCGAGCGTCAGCGTCTTGCCGTCCGACGCCAGCGGCGTGAGCGACGCACGGCCCGGGTATTCAATGCCGAGCTTGAGCAGGCGGTTGCGCTGCACTTCGAGGATCTCGACTTCCAGCATCACTTCCGGCGGCGCCTGATCGTGCAGCGTGATCAGTTTCTCCGCCATGCGCAGCGCCTCAGGCGTATCGCGCACGATGAGCATGTTCTGCTTCTCGTCCACCACCACGTCGCGGGTTTTCAGGATCGTGCGCAGCGTGTTCGCAACATTCTTCGCGTCGCCGTTGGCGAGCACGAAGGTCTTCACGGCAAGCGCCTGGTAGTCGCGCAGTTTCTGCGTCGTCGACGGGAAGATCAGCACCGAGCTGGAATCGAGCACGCGTTGCTCGAGCTGGTTGGTCAGCAGTGTCAATGCAAGCGCGTTGGCGACGGTGCTGTTGCGCAGGAAGATCGTGGTGCGCTGGTCGCCGCGCACTTCCTTGTCGAGCACGAAGTTGAGGCCGGAGGCGCGCGAGATCACCTCGAACACCTGACGCAGCTGCGCATCGCGGAATTCGATCGAGATCGGCTTGCGGAAGGCCTCGGCGAGGCGCTGCTCGCTCGCGCCGCGTGGCTGCGCGCGGCGTTGCTCGATCTGGCCGTTGAGCTCGATCGCCGACGGGTAGGCCGGGTTCTCGCTCAGCACGATGCGAAGCCTGGCCTGGGCGCCATCCAGATCGCCCTGCGAGTAGGCACTCTGCGCCTCGGCCACGTACTGCGCATGGCGGTTGTCGCGTTCCATCGCACGTAGGCCGCGAATCGCCCGCGCGTTCTTCTCGTCGGCACGCAGCACCTGCATGAAGAGCGGCGCGGCCTCGCCACTGCGGCCTGCGGCCTGCGCCCGTTCGGCTTCGGCAAGCCATTGCGCCACCGCCTGATCGCGCGCCTTCAGGTAGGTCAAGCGGAACTCGGCGTTGTTCGGGTCAGCCGCAATCGCTGCGCGGTATTGCTCGAGCGCCGCTTCGTACTGCTTCTGCTCGATCAGCTCGCCGCCAGCGCGAAAGGCTTTCTGCCCTGCGCAACCGGCCAGCAGCAGCAACACCAGCGCCGAGGCGGCGCGGATCCGGGAGAGTCTAGTCATCAAAGTTGGCACCAATCGCCAGCGTCGTGCGCTGGTTGAGCGGAAGGTATTCAAGTTCCATCACCGGCGGGCGGATAGCCACCACCTGCCAGTTCGCGTCGAGCCGTTCGTTCGCATGTGCGATCAGGCTCGCTTCGCCAAAGGCGAGAAAGACTTCCCACTTGCCATCCACCAGCTGCTTGCCGATCACCGCGAAGGGCGGCGGGGGTGCGCTGGGCGGCGGTGGGGGTGGAGCCGGGGGCGGCGGCGGGGGCGCTGGCGGCCGCACCGGCGCGAAGAAGCCGTCACCGGCCTTGCCATAGTCGGTGCGCGGTGCGAGCGCGAGGATGCCGCCCTCGTCCGAGGCGGGCACCGTGCGCGGGGCCGGCATGGCCGCGCTGCGAGTGACCGGCTGCACCACTTCGTCGTCGGCTGCGGGCGACTGGCGATCCGCGATCACCAAGCCGGCGCAAACCGCAAAGCCGGCAAGCAGCATCGCCATGCGTTTCTTCGGCGTCATTTCGGCGCCTCCAACAACAGCACGAAGGCAAGCTGCGCCTCAACCTGATCCTGCATGGCCGCTTCGCGTTGCAGTTCGATCTTCTCCAGGGCAAGGCCGGGATAGCGTTCGAGCAGTGAGAAGGCGAACTGGCGGATCACGTCCGGCGGCCCCGCGACCGGCAGCGTCAGATCGAAGCGCGAGAAGCCTGCCGGCGTGACCGGGCTGTTGCGGTAGTCCACGCGGGAAGGCTGCAGGCCCGCATCCGCCGCGGCGCGCCACAGCGCACGCGCCACCTCCATCTTCGTTTCGTCCGGCTGCAATACGGCGCGGAAAGGCGCCATCGGGTCCTGCGGCGCTACGGCCAGCACCACCGGCGCCGGCGCTTTCACGCGTGCGCGCAGCGATGCCAGTTCACGCTGCTGCGCAGGCAGCACGCCCAGCAACAGCCAAAGCAGCGCGATCGTCGGCAGGCCCAAGCCGATCAATGCCAGGCCGTGCCGCACCAGCAGCAATTCGAGCGCGAGTCGCAAGCCCTGGGCGGTGACCGGCCTGCGCGTGGCGCTGCGCAGATTGGGTGGCGTGGGCATCCTCATTGCTGCCACTCCAGATCGAGGGTCGCCTGTACCCGCGGCGGCGAGTCAAGCCGCACCTGGCTGATCGGCTTGAACCGAACGAAGGGCGGCTGATGCGCGAGCGCATCGGAAAAGTCGAACAGCGCATCGGCGCGTTCGCTTTCCGCCACCACGCGCAGGCTGCGCTGTGCGGCACGGGGTTCGATGCGCAGCACGGCAACATCGTTCGGCCTCGCGGCGTTCAGACCATCGAGCAGTGCCGGCCAAGGCAGATTCAGCAAGGTGATCGCGGAATTCACCGCCTCAGCCTGCTCATGGCTGGGCGGCGCAAACCGTACGACCGGAGCGGGCGCTGGCGCGCGCGCAGCGAGCTGGGCGCGCAGCGCCTGCAGCTGAGCATCGCGCTGCCAGGCGGTGTGCGCGGCGATCCCCAGGGCCGCGATCAGCGCCAGCACGCCGAAGCCAACGGGGAGACCGGGGCGCCAGCGCGCCGCGGGCGCAAAGTCGATCGGCACGCGGCTCACGCGACACCTCCGGGCACCAGGGCGAGTGGGAGCGATGCGGTGACCACCGGGCTGCCGTCGGCCAGACGCGCCGGCGTGCCCACGCCGCCGAACAGCCAGACCGGCGTTCCCGCGCTGTGTGCTGCCTGCAGCGCAGCTTCGCGGTTGAGCGCCGCAGCCAGGCCCGAAGTACCGAGACGAGTGGCACGCACACCGACACAACGCCGCTGATGAAACAGGCCCAAAGTCAGGGTGTGGCCATCGCTGCTCGCCAGCCAGTGCGGTGCGTGCGGCTTGCCGAGCGGCGCCTGGCTGCACCACACCCACAGGGGCTGCACGCGGTATGCGCGCCGGCGCGCATCGCCAAGGCCGCCGAGAATCGCCTCGACCACCGTGCGGCGCATGCCACAGACGAGGTCCTCGGTGCCCAGGGGCGACGCATCGTGCTGCAACACCCAGTCGGCGGCGTCATCACCAAAACTGGCGGCAAAACGCGCGGCGATGCCTTCGGCCAACTCGCGGCGGCCCTGTGTGCCCGCGATGCGGGGCAACACGAGATAGCGGCAGTGCGCGTCGCTCACCACCACGTCGATCGCACGCCAGCGCGACTGCTCGGCAGCCAGCGTGGCGACGCCGGCACGCAGCGCCGCGGCGTCGTGGAATGCGATGCAGTGGATCGCTCCTTGCGGGTCGCGCAGACTGGCAGTGTCTGCGCCGACCCACATCTGCGGGCGGGTTGGAATCATGGGGCGCTTCATGCACTGTCCTGCAAAGTCACGCGCAGCACTTCCTGCAAGGTGGTTTCGCCGCGCAAGGCCAGATCGAGCGCGGCACCGCGCAGGCTGCGCGTACCACCTTGGGCAGCGATGGCTTTCACGGCGAGGATGGATTCCCGCGCGAGGATCGCTTCGCGCAGTGGGTCGGTCAGGGTCAGGATCTCGGCGATCGCACGGCGCCCGCGGTAGCCGGTGCCGCGGCAATCACCGCAGCCGCGTCCGCGCAGGAAGCGGTGGCCGCGGTGCGCATCGGGTGCGAAGCCGAGCAACGCGCGCTCCGCCTCGTCCGGCACATAGTCCACCGCACAATGCTGGCACACCGCACGCAGCAGCCGCTGCGCCCAGATGCCGTTCAGCGCCGACACCAGCGCATGCGGATCGACCCCCATGTGCGAGAAACGCGAGAACACATCGAACACGCTGTTCGCGTGCACCGTGGAGAGCACCAGGTGGCCGGTCAGCGCGGACTGCACCGCGATCTCGGCCGTCTCGGCGTCGCGGATCTCGCCGACCATGATGGTGTCCGGGTCGTGGCGCAGGATAGACCGCAAGCCACGCGCGAAGGTGAGACCCTTCTTCTCGTTCACCGGAATCTGCAGCACGCCCGGCAATTCGTACTCAACCGGGTCTTCGATCGTGACGATCTTTTCGCGCCCGGTGCGCGTCTCCGAAATCGCGGCGTAAAGCGTGGTGGTCTTGCCGCTACCGGTCGGCCCCGTCACCAGCAACATGCCGTACGGCAATGCCGACAAGCGCCGGATGCGGGCGAGCGACTCGGCATCGAAGCCGAGCAGATCCAGCGTCAGTGCGCTGCCTTCCGGCACCAGCTGACGTTTGTCGAGGATGCGCAGCACCGCGTCTTCGCCGTGGATGCTGGGCATCACCGACACACGCAGATCCGTCGTGCGGCCGCCCGCCGATACGCGGAAGCGACCATCCTGCGGCAAGCGGCGTTCGGCGATGTCGAGCTCGGCAAGCACCTTGATGCGTGAGATCGCCTGCTCGGCCAAGGTGCGGCCCGCGATGCGGGTCGCCACGTCGAGCACGCCGTCGACGCGGTACTTCACCTCCATGCCGGCCGGGCCGCATTCGAAGTGGATGTCACTGGCGCCAGCGCGAAGCGCGTCGTACAGCGTCGAGTTCACCAGACGCACGACAGGCGAACCGTCTTCGCTGATCGACACCAGCGAGAGTTCCTCGCCGCGGCTGTCGCCCTCGCCTTCGTGCGTCGCCTGGCTACCCGCGTCGAGTGCGCGCGCCGCCGCTTCTGCGCTGGCCAGCAGCGCATGCAGATCGGCCGGTGCCGCCACCGCGAAGCTGACCGGTTCGCGGTAGCGCGCCTCGATCCAGTTGAGCAGGGTCGCGTCGAACGGATCGCCGATCAAAACATGGCGCGCGCCTTGCGACACCACTTCGACACAGCCGCGCGCGAGGGCGCGCGAGAGCGGAATCGTCGTGTAGTCGGCCTGCGCGGCGAGCAGCTGATCGCTGTCGAAGAACGGCAACTGCAGCGTGTCGGCGACGCAGCGCGCGGCATCACGGGTGTCGACACCCAACTGCTCGGCGAGCAGATCGAACAGCGGTCGCGCGGTCGCCTGTGCGGTCGCACGCGCGCCACGCAGCGCGTCAGCAGTCAAGGTCGGGAGCGGCGCTCGCGCGTTCATTGCAGGCTCCCGGCGAGGTCGAAGATCGGCAGGTAGAGCAGTACCACGATGACACCGACGGTGACCCCGATGGCGGCCATCAGCAGCGGCTCGAACATGCGCGAGAAGCGCTCGATCCAGCGGCCCAGTTCGGCATCGTGATGGCGCGCGGCGCGGATGAACATCTCGCCGAGCCGGCCGCTGCGCTCGCCGGCACGCAACAGGCGCAGCGCGACCGGCGTCACCAGTTCGGCCGCGGCGAGTGCGTCGGTCACGGCTTCGCCCCGCCGCAGTGCAGCGCCCACCGCGCGCAGGCGCGGCAGCATCGCGGGCGTCGCCACGCCTTCCGCCAGCGCGAGCGCCTGCAAGGCCGGCAGCCCCCCGTTGAGCAAGGTGCCGAGCGCGAGGTAGAGCTGTGCGATACGGAAGAGTTCGATGCGCGGCCCGAGCATCGGTAAATGGCGCAGCGCCGCCTCAAGCTGACCGCGTTGCCATGCACCGCGCAGGGCCAAGCCGCCGCCGACCAGCAGTGTCAGCAGCGCCGGGCCGAGTACGCCGGCGTGCGCAGCGACGAACTCGCCCAGATCGAGCATCACGCGCGACAGCCACGGCAGCTTGTGTGCGCTACCGCGGTACACGGTGGCGAACTTGGGCACCACATAGCCAAGGAGGAAGAGGCTCACCGCGCCACCAACGCCAAGCAGGATGGACGGATAGATCAACGCGCCGCCGATGCGCTGCCGCAGCGCATCGAAGCGGTTGCGGTATTCGAGGTAGCGCGCGAGCGCGTCCTGCAGATGGCTGGTGCGCTCGGCCGCACGTACGAGGCCGATGAAAAGCGGCGGGAAGTCCTCGTCCGCGGCGGTGAGGGCCTGCGAGAAGGATTGCCCTTCGCGCAGCCGTGTCAGCAAGGCATGCGTGACGCGTGCGCCCTCGCCCTGCCCGCCGCGCGCGTCGAGCGCTTCAATTGCCTCCGCCAACTCGAGGCCGGCATCGAGCAGTTCGATCAGCTCCTGCGCGAAGAGCGTGAGGTCGAAGGCCGAACCGCGCCGGCTGGCGGCGCGCTTGACCGCGAGCGCGGTGAGCTGGCGCGCGGCGACGAGGCGACGCGCCTCGGCCTCGTCGATCGCATCGACGATCAGGGTCTCGATCTGCTCGGGCCCGAGCGCGCGGACTTCAAAACGCATGCTGCGCGCGGCTCAGGGAACGATGATGTCGGCGTCTTCCCCGCTGCCGCCGGGCGCACCGTCGCGGCCGAGCGACAGGATGTCGTACTCGCCGCGGGCACCGGGCTTGCGGTACTGATACGGATGGCCCCACGGATCGTTGGGGATGTCCTTCTGCATGTAGGGGCCATTCCATTTCGCGGCGCCTGCCGGCGCAACGCGCAAGGCCTGAAGCCCGAGCGCGGAATCCGGGTAGCTCCCGACATCGAGCCGATAGGCGTCGAGCGCACGCGAGAAGGATTCGAGCTGCGCCTTCGCCGTGGTGACTTCCGACTTGGCGACATGGCCGAACACACGCGGGCCGACCAGCGCGGCGAGCATGCCGATGATGGCGACGACAACGAGCAGTTCCAGCAGCGTGAAGCCGGCGGAATCAGTGTGTTTGCGATGGGGGACTTGCGTTCTGTTCTTCATGCTGCGGTGCTTCCGGTGAGCCGTTTGCGCAACAGACAGGGGGGCCTGCTGCGCAAACGGCACCGCCTTCGGGGCGGTGCCGTTGCGGGCCGCTTGCGCGACCCTTTGCCGATTGTGACTTAGAACTTGAAGTTGCCGTCGTTCTGGCTGATCGCGGCGCTGCAGCTTGCCGGGGTCGTCAGTTCGCGGTTACCCGAAGTCGTGGTCTGGTTGCTTTCCCATACGGCGGTCGAACCGTTCCACTTCACGTACTTGTACTGGATCGCCGTACCTGCCGGCAAGGTCACCGTCCCCGTCCAGGGCACGTTGGCACCCGAGCCCTGGATCGTCAGCGCAAAGCCCGAAGCCGGTGCCCAGCTGCCGAGCACGGTCTGGTTGCCGACGACATACAGGTTCTGGCCCGTGACGGTACTTGCGTTGGCGATCGTGAAGGTCACCTGGCATGCGTTCGCTGCAGGCGTGGTCACCGACAGCGCCGTGCTGGCCGCGGAGGTGTTGCCCACTGCGTCGTACGCCTTCAGCGTGTAGCTGTAGGTGGTGCTGGCGACCACACCGGTGTCGGTGTAGGTGGTGCCGGCGACGGTACCGATCTTCACGCCATTGCGATACACCTCGTAGCCGGTCACGCCGACGTTGTCGGTGGAGGCCGTCCAGGAGAGCGACACGCTGGTGGCAGTGGCAGCAGTCTTGGTCAGCGCGGTCGGGACCGTCGGCGCAGTGGTGTCACCACCGGTACAGGGGTTGGTCTTGGTCACCACACCTGCGTTGATTGCCGAGATGCCGCTCGTGAGCTGGTAGTTGTTGCCGCTGTTGTTGTCCCAGGTTCCGGAGCCGTTGTTGAAGACGGCTTGCAGGCCCGTGGCGGCGCCCAGCGAAACAGTCTGCATCTTCCAGCCGGTACAGGCCGCGTCCATCAGCACACCCGGTACCGCCGTCCAGCTGCCGCCTGTCGGGGCGTAGTGGATGTTGGTGGTGGTCCAGCCCGTCGGGATCTTGTGATAGACCGTCGCGGTGTTGCCGCCCGAGGTGGTCACGTTCAGCGCCGTGCTGGCCGCCGAGGTGTTGCCCACCGCATCCTGCGCCTTGACCGTGTAGCTGTAGGTGGTCGCCGCAGTGAGGCCCGAATCGGTGTAGCTGGTCGCGGCGGTTGTCGCGATCTGCGTACCGTTACGGAACACCAGGTAGGTGGCCACAGCAACGTTGTCGGTCGACGCCGTCCAGCTGATCGTGGCGCCGGTGGTCGTGATGCTCGACGAAGCCAGTGCGGTCGGCACGGTGGGTGCCGTGGTGTCCGTCTTGGCCGGGGTCGTCACGTTCGCGGTCGCGCTGACAGCCGACACATTGCCTGCCGCATCGTAGGCCTTCACCGTGTAGGCGTAGGCGGTCGAAGCGGTGAGGCCGTTGTCGACATAGGCGGTGCCGGTGGTCACATTGGCCACCTGCACGCCGGCGCGATAGACGGAGTAGCCGGCAACGCCGACGTTATCCGTCGCAGCGGTCCAGGTCACGTTCACGCTGTTGGCATCGATCGCCGTGGCGGTCACGGTGGCCGGGGCGGTCGGCGCAACGGTGTCCGCTGCGCAGGGGTTGGTGCCGCTGGTCACTGCGCCGTTCTCGACGACCTGGATACCGGTACCAAGGGCGTAGTTCTTGCCGCCGTTGTTATCCCAGGTGCCAGAGCCGTTGTTGAAGGTCGCGGCGAGGCCGGTGGCACTGCCGAGGTTGGCGCTGTAGACCTTCCAGCCGGTACAGGCGGCACTCATCTGCACGCCGGGCACCGTGGTCCACGTACCGCCGGTGGGCGAGTAGTGGATGTAGGCGGTCGTCCAGGTCGAGGCCGGCTTGTAGTACACCGTCGCGACGTTGCCTGTCAGCGTGGTCACGCTCGCCGCTGCACTGGCGGCACCGGTGTTGCCGGCCGCGTCCTGCGCCTTGATCGTGTAGCTGTAGGTGGTCGAGGGCGACAGGTTGCTATCGCTGTAGCTCAGCCCGGTGGTGGTACCCACCTGCACGCCGTTGCGGAACACCAGGTAGCTTGCGACACCGTAGTTGTCGGTTGCGGCGGTCCAGGTCAGCGTGGCCGAGCTGGAGGTCACGGCCGACGACACCGGCGTACCCGGCACACCCGGGGCAACCGTGTCCGGTGCCTGCGTGGTGACGCTGAGCGTGCCGCTCTTGGCCGACTGGTTGCCGGCCGCGTCCACCGCCAGCACCTGGTAGGTGTAGGCAGTCGAAGCGGTCAGGCCGCTGTCGGTGTAGCTGTTGGTGGCGCTGGTACCGACCAGGGTGCCGTTACGGAAGACCTGGTAGCCGGTGACGCCGATGTTGTCGGTGGCGGCAGTCCAGCTCAGCGTGACGCTGCGGTCGGTGGTGACCAAAGCGGCCGGCGTGCCCGGTACGGTCGGCGCCGTGGTGTCGACGACCAGGAAGGGATACACACCCGGCACCGTGCCGTTGACGTCTTCGACGAACCCGGAACCGGTGGCGCTCGCTGTGTAGGTACCGGCGCCCACATACACCTGCTGGATCTCGGACTTGGTGACGTTACCCTTCGAGTCCGTCATCTCGACGTAGTAGTCGAGCAACTGGTCGCGGTAGTCCGAGATGTAGCTGTAGTAGAGGTTGCCGATCTCCTGCGCGGGCAGCACGGCCAGCGTGTCCTGCGTGGTCTTGTTCCATGCGACGCCGTTCATGACCGGCTTGAGGTCACGCATCTGCATCGGGTAGGACTTCCAGGCGCTGACGCTGGACGGCGTGATCGACAGCCCGGCCTTGCCCACCATCGCGGCGGGGTCATAGACCTTGTAGGTGTCGTCGCTCGCGTCGATCGTCTTGGTGGCGTGGGTACGCACCATCACCTTCGCGCTGGCGATGCCCGAGACATCGTAGCCGTAGGTGTAGATCGCGAAGTCCTTGCTGTAGTGCTGAACCGTCCAGCCCTCGGCCTTGGAACCATTTACCGAGCCCGGGTTGTACGGATAGCGCTGCGGCCACCAGACCGACGGGCCGGTCTTGTCGTTGGCGATGTTCGCCGTGACGTAGGGCTTGGAGAACGCGAGCGAGTTGTTGAATGCCAGCGTCGGCTTGACGCTGTCGTCCTTGTTCTCGTCGTAGTAGCCGAAGCCCGAATCCATCGCCGGCAGCAGGAAGTACCAGGCAAGTTCCGCCGGGTTGGCGCCGCCTGCGTAGTCCTTGCTTGCATCGCCCTTGACCGGGTAGGACAGCATCCACGGATTGAGCTGGTTGCCCGGGTAGGTGATCTGGTTGTCCAGCGTGGTGCTGGGCGACCAGTAGCTCGGGTGCGCATCCAGCCAGATCTGCTCGGCCGTCTTCGCATAGTTCTGCGCAGCCTGCAGCAACGCGAAGTTGCGCTCTAGGTAGTGCCAGCCGTATTCGAGCGAGACCGTTGCACCTTCCTCAAGACCCTTGAGGTTCTTCTTCGGCGCGAGGTTCATGCCGGTCGCGGTGTTGAAGGCGGTGAACTGGCCCTTCCAGATCAGCAGCGGCAGATGCCAGTGATACCAGGTCGGATCGGACGACGAGTCGCGCGTATCGACCCAGGAGCCATCCTGCACATGCGCCACATCGGTCGCCGGGATCGGGAACTTCTTCAGGTACTCGTCGATACCGAGGCAGTACCCGTTGCCGGTACAGGTTGCGCTGTATCCGGCACGCCAGGTGTCGAGCGAGCCGGCACGGCCGCCGGAGTTGTCGCCGTCGTGCGCGACGACGAAGAACTGGCGCGGCTCGATGCTGGCATAGGGCACGGCCTCGTCCACCGAGGTCGAGCCATCCCAGCCTTCGAGCCAGGAACCGTTCTGGCTGACGGGGATGCCGGCCACCTGCGAAACGGCGCCGGTCGCCGGATCAACATGGCGCACATAGTGCGGCGTCGAGGCAAACGGGAACTTGTTGACGATGACCTGCTGCTCGTGGGCCATGCCGTTCGCAACCCAGCTGCCCACCGTCGAGGTATTGCGCAGGTCAGCGCGGTTGGGCGGCGAAACCAGTGTGTCGCCGGTCGCATCGTAGGTCGAGTACGGGTAGTCCTTCAGCGTACGCGAGTAGTGGTTGTTGCCGAGCACCGACCACTGCACACCCATCTTCGCCAGCACCGGGATCAGGCGCTCCGAAAAACCCAGCTCGGTCGGGAAGAAACCCTTTGACGAGGTGAAGCTGCTGCCGAGGAAGTACGGCTGCGCCAGGGTCGCGTTCTGGTAGATCAGGTCCTTCAGGAAGTAGTCCGACCCAACCAGCGGCCCCATTGAATGGTGGCCGGTGAAGTGGATCGTATCCAGCGTGCGGTAGCCGTTGGTCGTCTTAAGGCTGTTGAAGGTGTTGGTCCAGGACGTGCCCCAGCTCGGGTTCGTGTAACCCGGCACGTTCTGCAGGTTTTCAAGGCTGTTGACGTTGTTGATGACCGCGCCGGACATCGTCACGTGCACCTGGCCGCTGCCACCCGAGAAGCTCTGCAGTTCGCTCGCCACGGTCTGCGGCCACGACTGGTAGGCCCCGGTCTTGGCGTCCGGCGTGTAGTACGACACCAGATCGTCGTGCGGCATGATGCCGCCGCCAGCCGAGGCTGGCAGGTAGTAGCTGTAGCCGGCCGGGGGGCTTTTCTTCAGGTTGATCACCTGGCCGTCGTACATGTAGCGGATGGGGGCACCCACTGCGGTGCCGTTGTACGTTGCCGTGACGTCGACGCCGTAGAACGGCCAGAAGTTCGGCATATGGTTGTGATACACGTGCGCGGCAGGAATGCCGGCCTCCACCTGTGCCACCGGCAGGCCAGTGGCGAACAGGGTCGCCACGCATAGCGCCAGGGGCTTCATGCGAAAACGCATGGTTGTCTCCTTCAGAGCCTTCTGTTGTTTTGGGCCTGCTCCGCTGCTGTGACGGGTGCTGCCCCGGTCCGCAACTGGCGGCCGGCGAATCGGGTTGAAGAGCCTTGCGGGGGCGCATTGCGGAGTCGGAGCAGGAGACTCAGCGCGAACGCGTGCAAGGCAGCACATGGCCGCCCGTCAAGCGGGGCGGCGATGGCAGACATGGAAACGGCTTTGACCTGAGGCCTAGCGCAGGTGTCGGATGGGTGTTACGGCAACGCCGGCGGGTAGCCGGGAAGATCGACGGAATGCCCGGTGGGGCTGGAAATCAAGCGCTGCGCGCGCGCACTTCAGCTTCATGCTGCAACTCCATGGAACCATCCAGGACCATTGGCGGAGATGCCCTACCACGACGCGCTAGCCGGCCCGGGAGGGACGGCACGTGGCTCCGCAACGGAGTGACGGGCACCTTGAGGTGCCTCGATTCAATATTTTTATCAGTTAATCAGCGAATAGATCAGATTTCAACATTTTTTGTTGGTGCATCGCAGCACGCCCAGCCCGTGAACTATGTCACGAACCACACCAAACCCTTGTCGGAACTGGATTTTGCGCCGCAAAAATGATTAAACGTTGTCGCACCAGGAAATCAGGCTAGCCTGATGCAAATCAATGCCATTGTCATGCGCACTGGAAAAAGGCCGCTGCCGGCGCTAACAGCCACCCACTCAGCGACTGACCCGCGTCGTGCCCCCGCTGGATAGCAGGCGCACGCTATCGCCAACCTTGAAATCGTCCTGTGGTGAGGTCTGCTGCACGATCGCGATGGTGTCGCCGCGCTGCGTCTTGACGGTGATCTCCACGCCCTGCGACCGCGTCGCAGCCTCTTCCACCGACGACCCTGCGATGCCGCCCGCGACAGCGCCAACCACTGCAGCGATATCCGAACCCTTGCCCTGCCCTACGGCGCTGCCGGCAATCCCGCCAATCGCCGCACCGGCAATCGTGCCGATCGGCGTCTTGGTGCCTTCCAGCACGACCGGTCTCAACGCAACGATCTGGCCGTATTCGACCGTCTGAACACGCCTGGCCTCGTCGCGCGAATAGCTGTCGCCGGACAAGGTGGACATGCAGCCGCTGAGCGCCATGCAAACGCCCGCTGCGAGCACCAGCTTCGAGTATCGAATCATCTTGATGGTCTCCGGTTCGATTTCAGTGTGGCAGGCGTTACCGGAATTTCCACGGCAGGAACGTATCGCCGTATTTCACACACCGATTAACGCGGCGACGAGCGCCCGCGCTGACGATGCCGCATCCAAGCCTTGCGGCCTTCTTCGAGCGCGAAGAGCAGCGCAGCACCCAAGGCCAGCCAGGGCCACAGACCAAGCGGCAGCGCAGCGGTGCCGAACAGGCTTTGCAGTGCCGGTGCGTAAACGATCAGAGCCAGCAGAAGCAGCTCGCAGCCCAGCCCGGCCCAGAGCAGACGATTGCTCCAGAGCGGAAGCCGCCATGATGCTTCGAGCGGATCGCGGCAGACAAAGAGATTCGCGACCTGGGCGCAGACAATCGCGGCCAGGCAAGCGGTGGTGGCCGCAAGGTAAGTCGGGTCCTGCGGACCGAGCACCTCGCCCCAACGCCAGCCATCGTGCCGCAGCACGACGAAGAATGCCGTCATCGCCAGCGCCGCCTGGATCAGGCCGAGCCACAGGTAAGCCCTCAGCAACAGCGGCCAGTTGAGCAGCCTTTCGCCTCGCCTGCGCGGCGCCTGGTGCATCACGTCGTCGCGCGGCGGTTCGGCACCCAGCGCCAGCGCCGGCAGCAGATCGGTGCCGAGGTCGACGGCGAGAATCTGGATCACCGTCAGCGGCAGCGGAATGCGCAGCAACACGAACGCGAGGTAAGGCACGACCTCCGGGATGTTCGACGTGAGAATGTAGGTGAGGAACTTGCGGATGTTGGCGAACACCGCACGCCCCTCCTCCACCGCATTGACGATGCTGCCGAAGTGGTCGTCGAGCAGCACGAGATCGGCGGCTTCCTTCGCGACGTCGGTGCCGCTGCGCCCCATCGCGATGCCGATGTCGGCGGTCTTCAAGGCCGGCGCGTCGTTCACGCCATCGCCGGTCACCGCAACGATCTCGCCCTTGCGTTGCAGTGCCTGCACCACGAGCATCTTCTGCTCCGCGCTCACGCGGGCACAGATCACCTCGGGCGCATCGAGCGCCAGTTGCAGTTGCGCAGGCGTCATGCGGCGAATCGATTCACCGCGCAGCACCACCGGCGTTGCGCCACGGACCAGCCCGATCTCGCGCCCGATCGCAAGCGCCGTGCTGGGGTGATCGCCGGTCACCATGATCACGCGTATCCCGGCGATGTGGCAGCGTGACACCGCCTCGGCCACGTCGGCGCGTGGCGGATCTTCCAGCCCGATGAGACCGACCAGGCAAAGCCCGCCTTCATGCGCCGCCGTACCGGGCGCGAAACGCCGCTCGGCACACGCGATCACGCGCAGGCCGTCGGCAGCCATGGCTTCCTGGACGCGCGTGAGTTCGACGCGCTCGGCATGGTTGAGCGGCGCTTCGCCTTGGGGCGTCCAGCGCGTGCTGCAACAGGCGATCACCGATTCCGGCGCACCTTTGCAGCGCAGATGAACCGCGTCGTCGACGGCGTGCATCACCGACATGCGGCGCCGATCCGCGTCAAAGGGCAGTTCGCCGCAGCGCAGGGAGGCTGGCGGTTTGCCGGCGAACTGCCAGAGTGCGAGTTCCATCGGGTCGCCGCTTGCGTCGCCCGCCGTGAAGCGCAGGTCGTGGCAGAGGCCCGCCACGGCGCGTAACGCTTCCGGTACGGCATCCACCCCCGGCGCGACATGCCAGCGCCGCACCGACATCCGGTTCTCGGTCAGCGTGCCGGTCTTGTCCGAACAGATGACGGTCGTGGAGCCGAGCGCCTCGACCGCAGGCAGATGCCGCACGAGGGCGTTGCGCCGCGCCATGCGCTGCGTCGCCATGGCGAGCGACAGGGTGACAGTAGGCAACAGGCCCTCTGGCACGTTGGCGACGATGACGCCGATCGCGAACATGAAGGTGTCCCAGAACGGCAGGCCAATCGCGCGACCGATGACGAAGAACACCACACCCAACGCGGCGGCGAGCACCGCGACGATGCGCGAGACGCGGCGGATCTCGCGCTGCAGCGGTGATTCCGGCTCGCCGGCGGTCTGGGTCAGATGAGCGATACGGCCGAATTCGGTGCGCATGCCGGTGGCGAAGACCAGCGCCGTTGCGTTGCCCGACACGACCAGCGTGCCCGCCAGCAGCAGGTTGCGGGCTGCCAGTGGATCCGGCTCCGCCACCGCTTCGACCAGGCCCGAACGCGCCTGCGCCTCGCCGGTGAGCGTCGCAAGGTTGATGCGGATGCCGTCGGTGGCGAGGATGCGGCAATCGGCCGGCACCTTGTCGCCCTCGCCAAGCATGACGATGTCGCCCGGCACGAGTTCGGCGGCCTCGACGGTTTGCTCGACCCCGTCGCGCAGGCGACGAACGCGTTGCGGCAGCAGCTCGCGCAGGGCCGCAAGCGCGCGCTCTGCGCGCCAGCTCTGCCAGAACGAGAACACGCCGTTGACCGCGATGACGCCGAGAATCGCAAAGGCAAGCGGCCGCATACCGCTACCCGGCTGGTAGTAATCGGCCATCAGCGCGAGGCCCGCTGCGAGCCACAGGATCAGCGCGAAGAAGTGGGTGAACTCGCGCAGGAACGAGAGCCAGGGCGAGACCCGCCTGGCCGCTTCAACGCGATTGGGGCCGAACTCGACACGACGGCGCGCAGCCTCGGCGCTGCTCAAGCCCTGCAGCGAACTGCGCAGGCTGGTGAGCGCCTGATCCGGCGGTAGATATGCAATGTGGGCCATCGGCTGCCCTCGCGCCCGCGGCACGCAGCCAATGCGCGCACCCGGCGGGCAGCCCCATTGTGCGCGCTGGTGGCGCGCCGGATGCGACTCAGGTCAAAGCCGATCGGCCCTGCTACGCCACTCAGGCCGCCTTGATCGTCTGCGCAGCCTGGACGGTGGCGAGGCGGTCGGCGAAGGCAGGCGTCAGTTCCGGCATGGGCACGAAGCCGGGCAGCGCCGCCACGCGGGCGAGCCAGTCGCGTACACGTGGGAAGGGGCTCAGATCGATCAGGCCATGGTGGGCGACCGAGAGGTAGGGGAAGACCGCGACATCGGCGATCGTCGGCTGGTCACCCGCCAGCCATTCGCCCAGCGCGAGGGTGCGCGACATCGCCTGCAACAGGCGGGTGGTGCGGGTGCGAGCATCGTCCGAGGGTGCTTCGCCGCGGAAGATCACCGCCACGCGCGCGGCCGCAGGCCCGTATTGCACTTCGCCGGCCGCCGCCGCAAGCCAGCGGGTCACCTTGGCGAGGCCTTCGGGGTCGAGCGGCAACCAGTGATCGGCGCCATAACGACGTGCGAGGTAGACCAGAATCGCCTGCGAATCCGAGAAGGTCTTCTCGCCATCGGAGAGCACAGGCACCTGGCCAAACGGATTGAGCGCGAGCATCTCTTCGGTCTTGTGCTCGCCCTGTGCGAGGTTCAGTTCGCGCGCCTCGAAGGCCAGACCAAGCAGGCCAAGGAAGAGGCGAACCTTGTGACAGTTGCCGGACTGGGCGTAGGTGTAGAGCGTGATCATCTCGGGCCTCCGGAAGTCGAGGGGCGCAGCATGCGCGACGCAACATGTCAGGACGATGACGCGGCGTGCGACTGGGCTGCGGGGAAGGCGCGCATGATCGATCGATTCGTCCGCCGGATAAATGCGTAATTCCGGAATGGATTGTTCCGCAATTCGGATAAATAATCGGCCCATGGACAAACTGCGCGAGATGGAAGCCTTCGTACGCATCGTGGAGGCCGGCAGCTTGACGGCAGCGGCCGAGGCGATGCAACTGTCGACCCCATCGATGGTGCGTCTGCTCGCCGGGCTGGAGCAACGCGTCGGCGTGCGCTTGCTCAACCGCACCACGCGGCGCATGGCGCTGACGCCGGAGGGGCGCGAATTCCATGCGCGCTGCCAGCGCATCCTGGCCGAAATCAGCGATGCCGAGGCCCTGCTCGGGCAACCGGGGGAGGTGGCGCGCGGCCCGTTGCGCTTTACCGCGCCAGCGCTCTTCGGCCGCATGCACGTGGTGCCGCTGGCGAGTGCGTTCACGCGCCAGCACCCCGAGGTGCGCGTCGAGGCCCTGCTGTTCGACCGCATCGTGGACATGGTCGAGGAAGGCGTGGATGTCGGCATCCGTATCGCCCACCTGCCCGACTCCGGCCTGATCGCGCATCCGGTCGGCGAGGTGCGCCGCATGTGGTGTGCAAGCCCCGACTACCTCGCGCGCGCCGGCACACCGCGCCATCCGCGCGAACTGGCCCGGCACGCCTGCCTGCGCTTTACCGTTGTTACGCCGCGCGCGGAGTGGCAGTACCTCGAAGATGGCGTGCGGCATGAGGTGGTGGTCAGCGGCCCGCTTGCTGCCAGCCAGGCCGCGCCGCTGATCGATGCCTGCGTCGACGGCCTTGGCATCGGCATGTTCCTCTCCTACCAGGTGAGCGATCTGCTCGCCGCCGGACGGCTGCAACTGGTGTTGCCGGAATACTGCCTGCCACCGGTGCCGGTCAGCGTGGTGTATCCGCAAGCACGCTTGCTGCCAGCACGTACCCGGTTGTTTGTCGACTGGCTGCGGCGCGAACTGCCAGCACGCATCGGCACACCGCCGTGAGGCATGGCTGCGCCCGATCAGTACGCACGTCATCCAAGTGGGCTAGCGTGCGGCCCATGTCGATACTGAAGTCACCGCTCCGCGCCCTGCTTGCCGCCTTGCTCGCCGGCGCCGTCCTCGCCGGGCCGGCCATCGCGGCCGAGTCGATGACGGTTCGCATCGCATCACTCGAATGGCCGCCTTACACCGGCGAGACGCTGCCCGACGGCGGCTCCGCAGTCGCTCGCCTGCGCGACGCCTATGCGGCGGTCGGCGTGCAACTGCAGGTTGAATACTTGCCGTGGTCCCGCGCAGTGATGGCGGCGCGTACCGACCCGGCGGTGATCGGTTACTTTCCCGAATACGATGCCGCTACGGTACGAAAGCACTGGCTGCTGTCGGAGCCGGTCGGCAACAGCGAGCTGGGCTTTGCCGAACCCTACGACCGGCCGATCGTGTGGCGCGGCCCGGACACGCTCGCGCCACTGCACGTGGGCGTCGTGCAGGACTATGTGAACACTGACGCGCTGGACGCCCGCATCGCAAGCGGCGATCAGCCGTTCGAGCGCTCGGTGTCGGACCGGATCAACCTGCTGAAACTCGCCCATCACCGCGTGGATGTCGCGGTGGTGGACCGTATGGTCTTCGCTTGGCTGATGGCCAACGATCCGATGCTGCATCCGTATCTCGGCGAGCTGGTGATCAATCCGCACCTGCTTGAACGCAAGACGCTGCATGTTGCGTTCCGCCCCGACAGCGCCGGGCGGCGCGCCGGAAAACTGCTCGCCGAAGGCTTGCGCCGGCTGGAAGCCGCCGCGCCCGCAAGCCCGCGGCGCTGACACGCCAGAGGGCTTGCCGATCAGGCAGCCTGTGCCGTGTTATGCGGCTGCAGCAGATCGGCCGTCGCGTGCAGGCCTTGCTGCAGCGCCCGCGCCTGCGCGGTCAGCCCTTTTCGATCGACCAGCGAGACGTCCGCCCCGGCATCGAGCAGACACTGCACAACGGCATCGCGCCCGTACATCGCGGCCTCGTGCAGTGGCGTCCAGCCATTCACGCAGGCCACGTTCACCTTGGCGCCGTCCGCCAGCAAGAGCGCGACCACCTGGGTCCAGCCGTTACGCGCCGCCCAGTTGAGCGGGCTGGACTGATACACGTTGCGTGCATTGACGTTCGCACCCGCCGCGATAAGTACGGTCACCAGCGCGGCGTGACCATCACCCGCCGCCCAGAACAAAGCGGTGCTGCGTTCCGAGTCGGTTGCGTCGGGCATTGCGCCGGCGGCCAGCAGGCGCTGCGCAATGCGCAAATGGCCGTGACAGGCGGCGCCGTGAAGCGCGCGCCGGCCAAAGCGGTCGGCCGAATTGACGTCGGCGCCGGCGGCCAACAGCAAACCTACCAGCGCCTCGTTGCCCGACTGGGCCGCGAGCTGCAGCGCGCTCTGGCGGAATTCGTCGAGCAGGTTGACGTCCTCCCCCGCGGCCAGCAGACGTTGGACTTCCTCGGTGTTGCCGCGTTCGGCTGCGCTGTGCAAGGCGGTCATGATGCCCTCGCTCGGGTTGCGTGGTTGCGAACGGCCAAGGGCGTACCACCATGGCCCCCCCAAGCCCTGATCCGACATTACCGATCGTGGAGCGAATTGCCGCCTTGTCATGCCGCAATGTTTTCAAATCGAGTTGCGTGCAGGCACAAACAAAAAGCCCGGCACGAGGCCGGGCTTTGGGTACGGCAAGCAGTCGGGGCGCTTATTTTTCGACGAAGGCGTGTTCGATCACGTAGTCGCCGGGCTCGCCGATCCGCTTGGACATCTTGAAGCCGCGACGGTCGAGCAGCTCGCGCGAATCCTTCAGCATCGCCGAGCTGCCGCAGATCATGACGCGATCGACAGCCGGATCGAGCGGCGGCAAACCGATGTCCTCGAACAGCTTGCCGGACTCGATCAGATCGGTCAGGCGGCCCTGGTTGCGGAAGGGCTCGCGCGTCACCGTCGGGTAGTAGATCAGCTTCTCGCTGACCAGCTCGCCGAGAAACTCGTGGTGCGGCAGCTCATGCTCGATGTAGTGCTGGTACGCCAGCTCGGACACCGTGCGCACGCCGTGGATCAGCACGATCTTCTCAAACTTGTCATACACATCCAGATCGCGGATCACGCTCATGAACGGTGCGAGGCCGGTGCCGGTGGAAAACAGGTAGAGGTGCTTGCCCGGCAGCAGATCGTGCAGCACCAGCGTGCCAGTGGGCTTGCGCGACACCAGGATGTCGTCGCCGGGCTGGATCTGCTGCAAGCGCGAGGTCAGCGGGCCATTCGGTACCTTGATGCTGAAGAACTCGAGGCTTTCCTCGTAGTTGGCGCTGGCGATCGAGTAGGCGCGCGTCAGCGGGCGACCCTCCACCTCCAGCCCCATCATCACGAACTGGCCGTTCTCGTAGCGCAGCGCACGATCGCGGGTGGTGGTGAACGAGAACAGCGTGTCGTTCCAGTGGTGCACGCTGAGTACTTTTTCGGTGATGTAGGCCGCCATGGTCGCAACTGGGCAAAATATTCGGAAGGCGTGCATTGTACGAACGCACTGCAGCATCGGCGCGACCAGTTGGGTATAAGTGACGACAAAAAAGTAATAAAACAAGGCCTTATTAGCCGCATGGGTAATAAAGCACCCCACCCGAGACGAGGGAAAGCATGAATGAAGCGCGTTTTGCGAAGACCCCGCAGCCGCCCTATTGGGCGGTGATCTTCACCAATCAGCGCAGCGCAGCCGACACCGGCTATGCCGACATGGCGGCACGCATGGTTGAGCTGGCGGCACAGCAACCCGGATTTCTGGGCGTGGAGAGCACGCGTGACGCCGACGGCCTGGGCATCACGGTGTCGTACTGGGAAAGCGAGCAGGCGATCGCCGACTGGAAGGCGAACGCCGAACACCAGATCGCCCGCAGCATGGGGCGATCGGCGTGGTACGCCGGCTTCGAGGTGCGAGTGGCACGCGTCGAGCGTGCCTATTCGATGCGACGCGACGACACCTGAGCCGCGTCAGACCACCAGCGGCGCCTCGTCCATCAGCGCGATCTGCTCGCGCAGGCCGAGGATCTGGTCCTGCCACCAGCGCTGCGTGGCAAACCACGGGAAGGCAGCCGGGAAGGCGGGGTCGTCCCAACGGCTGGCGATCCACGCGGCGTAGTGCAGCAGGCGCAGGGTTCGCAGCGCCTCGATCAGGTTGAGCTCGCGCGGATCGAAGTCGGCGAAGTCCTCGTAGCCAGCGAGTACATCGCACAGCTGCCGCTGCTGATCGGCGCGCTCGCCGGACAGCAACATCCACAGATCCTGAATCGCCGGCCCGCTTCGCGCGTCGTCGAAGTCAACGAAATGCGGCCCCTCGTCGGTCCACAGGATATTGCCAGCGTGGCAGTCGCCATGCAGGCGAATCGTGGCGACATCGCCGGCGCGCTCGTAGCAACGGCGTACCCCGGCGAGGGCGTGGTCCACCGTAGTCGTCCAGCTCTCCAGCAGATCGCGTGGCACGCAGTCATGCGCGGCGATCCAGTCGCGCGGGCCTTCGCCAAAGCTGGCGATGGTCAGCGCCGGCCGATGCGCGAACGCACGCGTCGCACCGCGGGCATGGATGCGGCCGAGAAAACGACCAATCCATTCCAGCACCTTCGGGTCATCGAACTCGGGCGCGCGGCCCCCGCGGCGCGGGAACAGCGCGAAGCGAAAGCCCCCGTGTTCATGCAGCGTGCGGCCCGCGTAGGCGAGCGGCGCGACCACCGGAATCTCGGCCTCCGCCAGCTCGATCGCGAAGGCGTGTTCTTCGAGGATCTGTTCGTCGCTCCAGCGTTCAGGCCGATAGAACTTGGCGACCAGGGGCGCCTCGTCCTCGATCCACACCTGCCAGACACGGTTTTCGTAGCTGTTGAGCGCAAGCAGGCGGCCGTCTGCGCGCAAGCCGACGGACTCCACCGCATCGAGCAGCGTATCGGGCGTGAGGCGGGAATACGGGTGCGCGGCGTCGGGCGTCATGGTGAATCCGGTTGCTGTGAGCTCACACCTTACCACCCGGCTTGCTGCACACCAGCATCCAGGCGTGTTTGGGTTCGGCTGCGAGAAGCGTCTCCTGCCTCCTCTCGCGCGGACTCCCGGCGTTCATGTCCAACCCACGCCCGGCCGGACTACCGCGGCGGGCGCGGCTGGGGGTAAGCTGTTTCCCCAGCAGACCGTGCCGGCGCGCACGGCAAGGGGGGCGACACGAATGAAACGGCGACTTTTCGGCATCCTGTTCTGCCTTGGTCTCGGTGCGGCGCCCGCACTCGCCGCGACGACACCGCTACCCCTGATCCGCTGGCAGATCCTCGACTTCCCGCCCTACCACATCGTCAGCGGCCCGAATCGCGGCGAGGGTTTGCGCGACCAGTTTCTGCAGACCCTGATCGCCGAATTGCCCGGCTTTCGCCATGAGATCGAGGTCAGCGGGGCGGAACGCCAGACGGCGCTGATGAGAGCCGCGCAGCCGGTGTGCACGCTGTCAATGCTGCGCACTCCGGAACGCGAGAGCTTCATGCACTTCGCGCAGCAACCGATCCAGCTGCAGTTGCCAGTGGTGCTGATCGTGCCGCGCGCAGTGGCGCAAGACAACGCCTTGCCGGTGGAGCGAAACGGCTCGGTTTCGCTCGGCGGCACGCTGGCGCTCGGCAAGCTCCATCTCGGGGTGGTGCCGAAACGCAGCTTCGGCCCGAGCATCGATGAAGTCATCGCCGCGGCGCGTCGTCAGCATCCGGATTCGGTGCTCGAATTTGCTGAACAAGGCGTCGTCGCCGGTCTGCTCAAGCTGATGCAGCGAGGGCGCTTCGAACTGGCACTCGGCTACTCGCTGGAGGTTGAGCAGTTGCGGCTCAGCGACCCCAGCATCGAGGAACTGCGTTACTTCCCGCTAACCGAGGCACCCGCGCTGGTGCCGGCGCAGATCGGCTGCAGCCGCCACCCGGACGCCCTCCGCGCGCTGCGCGCCATCGATGCCGCGCAGCCACGACTCGCCGATGCCCGCCGGCGACTGCGGGACGCCTATGCAGCGCTCCTGCCGGAATCGGAGCGCACCCGCTACCGCACCCTGCTGACCGCACTCGGCGACAGCCCCGCGCCATGAAAAAGGCCGCCCACAGGCGGCCTTCACATTGCAACGGGCAGACTTACCAGATGCGGATACGATCCGCGTCCGCCTTGTACATGCCATCGCCCGGCTTGGTGCCGAAGGCCGCATGGAACCCATCGTGGTTCACCGCTGCGCCGTTGGCGCGGAATTGCGGCGGCGAGTGCGGATCAATCGTCAGCAACTGCAGCGCGCGCTCTTCGCGCACCTTGTTCCGCCACGCCTGCGACCAGCCGAGGAAGAAGCGCTGGGCGCCGGTGTAGCCGTCGATCACCGGTGCTTCCTTGCCACCGAGCGACAGCGTGTAGGCCTTGTAGGCGATCTGCAGCCCAGAGAGGTCAGCAATGTTCTCGCCCAGCGTCAGCTTGCCGTTGAGCTTGTGGCCCGGAATCGGCTCATAGGTTTCGTACTGCGCGACGAGTTTGGCGCCCAGTGCGTCGAAGGCCTTGCGGTCATCGTCGGTCCACCAGTTCTGCAACTTGCCGTCGCCGTCGAACTGGCTGCCCTGGTCATCAAAGCCGTGGCTGATCTCGTGGCCGATCACCGCACCGATCGCACCGTAGTTCACCGCATCGTCGGCGCCCATGTCGAAGAAGGGCGGCTGCAGGATCGCAGCGGGGAACACGATCTCGTTCAGCGAGGGGTTGTAGTACGCGTTCACCGTCTGCGGCGTCATCTCCCATTCGGCGCGGTCGACCGGCTTCCCGGCCTTGGCGGCGAGGCGCTCCCACTCAAAGCGGGTGGAGCGCTGGCGGTTGCCGAGCGCGTCGCCCTCCTTCACCACGAGCTTGCTGTAGTCGCGCCACTTGTCGGGGTACCCGATCTTGGTCATGTACTTCGACAGCTTGTCCTTGGCCTGCGCCTTGGTCGTCGGCGACATCCATGCGAGGCCGTCGATCGAATCGCTGTACGCCTTCATCAGGTTGGCGACCAGTTCCTGCATGCGTGCCTTGTAGGCCGGCGGGAAGTGGCGTGCCACGTAGACCTGGCCGACCGCCTCGCCGAGCGCGCCGTTCACTTCGGCGATGCCTTTTTGCCAGCGCGGCTTGTCTTCCTTCGCCCCGGTCAGCGCGGCACCACGGAAGGCGAACCGTGCGTCACGGAATGCCTTCGGCAGGACGTCCGCAGATTCATCGAGCGCACGCAGCTTCAGATAGGTCTTCACTTCGGGCAGCGGCGTCTCCGCCAGCAGCTTTGCGATCGCAACCGTGGCGCTGGGTTGCGACACGGACAGGCGATCGATGCCTTCGAGCTTGGCCGACTTGAGGAAAGCATCCCAGTCGAGCTCCGGCGCGCTCTTCTTCAGCTCGGCCGGTGTCATCGGGTTGTAGATCTTCACCGGATTGCGGTTTTCCACCTTGTCCCAATGCACGTCGGCGATGCGCCGTTCCAGCGCCAGCACCTGCTTTGCCGTGGCGTCCGGATGCTTGTCGCCGGAAAGGCGTGCCAGCGTCGCAAGGTATTGCTCGTAGGCGCCACGGGCCTTGGCGATGCGCTCGTCGTCCTTCAGGTAGTAATCGCGATCGGGCATGCCCAGCCCGCCCTGCCAGGTCATCACGCGGTTGACCGTCGGCTCCTTGAAGTCCGCCGTCACCCACAGGTTCACCGGGGTATCCATGGCGCCCTGCACCGTGCCCATCCAGACGGCGAGATCCTGGCGCGTCTTGATCGCGTCGATCGTGGCCAGCATCGTCTTGACCGGCTTCATGCCAGCCTTGTCGATCGCAGCGGTGTCGATGTACGAGCCGTAGAAGGCGGAGATCTTCTGCTCGACACTGCCCGCCTTCTGCTTCTTCGCGGCCAGTTCCTCGACGATCGCACGGACCTCCTTGTCCGACTTGTCGCGCAACTGGATGAAGGTGCCGAAGTCGGCCTTGTCGGCGGGGATCTCGGTGGTGTCGACCCAACGGCCGTTGGCAGCGCGGAACAGGTCGTCCTGAGCACGCGAGGCGGGATCAAAACCTGCCGAATCGAGACCGGCATTGAGTGGGGCGGCAGCGGCGACGCCAGCCGCGAGCAGGAGCGCAGCAAGCGGCGCCAGGCGGAATGCTTTCATGCAATGTCCTCGTGGGAGCAAAAACGACAGGCGAGACCGATCGGGCCACGCCAGACTGAGGGCGCAGATTAACGGAGAGCAGCGCGGCTGCGTATCCGTTTCGTATCGTTTTGTAGCAGCGGTGAAAACTCAATGTGCTTCGGGCTCACAGCTGTTCTCACCCTTGTCGAACACGATGCGCCAGACACCCGGCGCCTCGCGCCGCCAGATCGACGAAAAGCTGCCGATACGCTTGCCCTGTGGATCATGGACCGGGCCACTGCTCAGCGCGAGCGAACCGGTCGCCAGCACCTCCACCCGCTCCGGCGCCCACGAGAACGGTGCCTGCGGCGCGCTGTACCAGCGCCGCCAGGCATCCACCACCGCCGCCCGCCCGCGCAAGCTTGTCGCTCCGTTGAAGAACACAGCGTCTTCCGCGATGAATGTGGCGAAAGCCGGGTGGTCGCGCCGCGCCATCGTCTGCGCAAACACGGTCTCGGTCTCGATCACTTCAGCACGCAGCTGAGCGAGATCGACGGGCGCGGGTGCGCTAGCGCAAGCAGCCAGCAACGGAACCAGGACCAGCGCGAAACGATGCCGTCGGGCCATGACGTACTCCCAGGCGAGGGCGCCCGAGGTCGGGCGCCGATGGCTTCAGCCTAGTCGTGTCGCCACCGGGCGACAAGTTGCTTCCTTGCATCGTTCGCCATGAGCACTGCGCAGCCTGCTGCAGCGCAAACATCCCTCTGTCGAAAAAGCTGACATGGCGATGGCATTTTGCTGCGCCGCCGCATTGATCCGTCACCCGCACATGGTCAGCGGCACCGAAAAGGCCTTACGAATCAGTGTGCTATGCAGCATTTCATGCCCGTCATGCAAGATTCATCGTGCACTGGTGTGCAAATTGCATACTCCTGAAGCGGCCGCGTACCCCGCGGTCGCACACGTGTGTTTTTCAGGAGAGTTAGATGCTTACCAAAAAAATGTCCCCCCTGGTCGTAGCGCTGGTCGCCACCGTGACCGCGTCGAGCGCCTGGGCGTTGCCGGCAGCCACCGGCTCCAGCTCTGCCTCGGGCAACTATACGTACACCCTTGGCGGCAAGTCCGGCAGCGGCGTTGGGTCTGATTCCGATGCAACCGGCGCCGAGTCCTCTGTCAGCGGCAGCAGCAAGGGTTTCGGCTTCGAAGCCAGCGGTGAAGCGGTTGGCGGCGCGTTGAAGGCTTACGCCGCAACCTCGTTCGCACCGGGCGCAGCAATCGGCTCGGCCAGCAACGCCGTTGGCACCGCCAGCTTCACCGATTACGTCACCTTCACCGGTGGCTCGGGTTCAGCCGACGGCCTGTTCCTGTCGACCCTGGAAGGCAGCCTGAAGGGCGGCGCCAAGGGCTCCGCGACGTACGAGTACAACATCTCGCTGTTCGACGTCGCTGCAGGCACCTCGCAGCTGCTCGTGTCCGATAGCCACACCTACGGCAAGGGCAAGCTGACTGTCGGCAACGAGTACGAAAGCGACTTCAGCTTCACGTTCGGCAAGACCTACGCGCTGGTCGCCACGCTGAGCGCAAGCGCCAAGAACGGCGGCATCGCCGACTTCAAGGACACCGCCACGCTGAACTTCTCGCTCGGCAGCGGCGTTGGCCTGACCTCGGCGTCGGGTTACAGCTACGGCGTGCCGGCCGTGCCGGAACCCCAGACCTACGCGATGCTGCTGGCTGGCCTCGGCATGGTCGGCGCAATGGCCCGTCGCCGCATGAAGTAAACCTTCGCACTTCGGTGTGAATGAACAAGGGGCCGAAAGGCCCCTTGTTTTTTGATCCGCCGAAGGCTGTGTCGCCTTACAGCAACACGCGCTCAATGCCGCCCTTGTTGGCGGTTTCGACGAAGCGTTCGAGCCAGTCTTCACCCAGCAGGTGGCGCGCCATTTCAATGACAATGTAATCGGCGTCGAGGCCGGCGATATCGTCCTTGTAGCGATGCAGCCCCTGCAGACAGGCCGGGCAGGAAGTCAGGATCTTGAGATCGCCTTCGAAGCCATCGGCACGCAGTGCGCTGGCGTTCTTCTGCATCTCTTCTTCCTTGCGGAAGCGCACCTGTGTCGCAATTTCCGGACGCGCGATCGCGAAGGTGCCGGCCTCGCCGCAGCAACGGTCGTTCTTCGTGATCTTCGTGCCGTCGGCGGTCTGCACCAGTGCGTTCACCGTCTTCACCGAATCCTGCTGCTTCATCGGGTTGTGGCAGGGCTCGTGGTACATGTAGCGCACGCCCTTCACGCCTTCGAGCTTGACGCCCTTCTCGAGCAGGAACTCGTGGATGTCGATCAGCCGGCAGCCGGGGAAGATCTTCTCGAATTCGTACATCGTGAGCTGGTCGTAGCAGGTGCCGCAGCTGACCACCACAGTCTTGATGTCGAGGTAGTTGAGCGTGTTCGCCACGCGGTGGAAGAGCACCCGGTTGTCGGTGGTGATCTTGTCGGCCTTGTCGTAGTCGCCCGAGCCGCGCTGCGGGTAGCCGCAGCACAGGTAGCCCGGCGGCAGCACCGTCTGCACGCCGACGTTGTAGAGCATCGCCTGGGTCGCGAGCCCGACCTGTGAGAACAGGCGCTCCGAGCCGCACCCGGGGAAGTAGAACACCGCCTCGGAATCCGGCCGCGTCTTCTGTGGATCGCGAATCACCGGCACCACGGCCGCGTCTTCGATGTCCAGCAGCGCGCGTGCCGTCTTGTTCGGCAGCTTGCCCGGCATCTTCTTGTTCACGAAGTGGATCACCTGCGCCTTGAGCGGCGCCTTGCCGACGGTGGACGGCGGCTGCTTGGTGGTTTCCTTCGACAAGGGCTTGAGCAGGTCGACGCCGAGGCGCTGCGCCTTGTAGGCCCACTCGATGCTGGTCTTGCGCAGGAACTTGATGGTTTCCGGATTCTTCGTGTTGAGGAAGGCCATGCCCAGCTTCTTCGCCGGGTTGAAGCTCTGCTTGCCCATCTTGCGCAGCAGGTTGCGCATGTTCATCGACACGTCGCCGAAGTCGATGTCGACCGGGCAAGGCGTGACGCACTTGTGGCACACGGTGCAATGGTCGGCCACATCCTCGAACTCTTCCCAGTGGCGGATCGAGATGCCGCGCCGCGTCTGCTCCTCGTACAGGAAGGCTTCGATCAGCAGCGAGGTCGCGAGGATCTTGTTGCGCGGCGAGTAGAGCAGGTTCGCGCGCGGCACATGGGTGGTACAGACCGGCTTGCACTTGCCGCAGCGCAGGCAATCGGACACCGAGTCGGCGATCGAGCCGATGTCGCTCTGCTGCATGATCAGCGACTCATGCCCCATCAGGTTGAAGCTGGGCGTGTAGGCATGCGTCAGGTCGCCGCCGGGCATCAGCTTGCCCTTGTTGAAGCGGCCCTCCGGGTCCACCTTCTGCTTGTAGGCGCGGAACGGCGCCATCTCGGCGTCGGTGAGGAATTCGAGCTTGGTGATGCCGATGCCGTGCTCGCCGGAAATCACGCCGTTGAGGCTGCGTGCGAGTTCCATGATGCGGGCGACGGTGGCGTTGGCCTCCTGCAGCATCTCGTAGTGATCGGAGTTCACCGGCAGGTTGGTGTGCACATTGCCGTCGCCGGCGTGCATGTGCAGCGCCACGAACACGCGGCCGCGCAGCACTTCTTTGTGGATCGCAACGATGCGCTCGCGCAGCGGATCGAAGACCTTACCCTCGAAGATGTCTTCGAGCTGCGGCTGCAGTTCAGCCTTCCACGAAATGCGCACCGAATAATCCTGCACGCGGTGGAAGAGCCGCGGCTGCGCCGCCTTGTTGGTCAGTTCGCCAGCGACGACGCCCAGCTCGGCGAAGCGCGCTTCGGCGTCGGCCAATGGCGTATCGAGGTGATCGAAGATCCACTGCCAGCGGTTGCGCACGTTGGACAGCAGTTCGAGCGCTTGCGCGCGGCGATCGCCGATCAGTTCCTCGGCATCCACGGTGGCTTCGCCGCGATGCAGCGGCAGCTCGCCGTGCAGGAATTCGGTCAGCGCGTCAGCCAGCCGCAGCTTGTTGCGGATCGAGAGTTCGATGTTGAGGCGTTCGATACCGTCGCAGTAGTCGCCCATGCGATCGAGCGGGATCACGACGTCCTCGTTCACCTTGAACGCGTTGGTGTGCTTCGCAATCGCAGCGGTGCGCGAGCGGTCGAGCCAGAACTTCTTGCGCGTTTCCGGCGTCACCGCGATGAAGCCCTCGGCGCCGCGCGCGTTGCACATCCGCACGACTTCGGAGGTCGCTAGCATCACCGCGTTTTCATCGTCACCAACGATGTCGCCGATCAGCACCATCTTCGGCCGGCCATGGCGCTTGGCTTTCGGCGCGTAGCCGACGGCCTTCACATAGCGCTCGTCGAGGTGTTCGAGGCCGGCAAGCTGCACGCCGCCCGGCTGCTGGTCGAGGTAGTCCTTGATCTCGACGATCGCCGGCACCGCTTCGCGCACCTGGCCGTAGAACTCCAGACACACGGTGCGGGTGTGCGTTGGCAGGCGATGCAGGATCCAGCAGGCCGAGGTGATGATGCCGTCGGTGCCTTCCTTCTGCACCCCCGGCACACCGCCGAGGAACTTGTCAGTGACGTCCTTGCCCAGCCCGACCTTGCGGAAGGCGGCGCCCGGCATCTCGATGATCTCTTCGCCGAGCGGACGCTTGCCGGATTCGTCGAACTTCTTGAGGCGGAACTGGACGGTTTCCTGATCGTGGATCTTGCCGAGGTTGTGGTTTAGGCGTTCGACAACGAGCCAGTTGCCGTCCGGCGTAACCATCTTCCACCAGGCCAGGTTGTCGAGCGCAGTGCCCCACAGCACCGCCTTCTTGCCGCCGGCGTTCATCGCGATGTTGCCACCGATACAGGAGGCATCCGCCGAGGTCGGGTCGCAGGCGAATACGAGGCCAACACCCTCTGCCGCATCCATGACCCTGCGGGTGACGACGCCCGCGCCGGTGGTGATGGTCGCGTAGGGTCGGTCAACGCCCGGCAGCATCTGCTGTTCGACCTTGCCCAGATCGATCAGCTTCTCGGTGTTGATCACGGCCGAATACGGCGACAGCGGCACGGCGCCGCCGGTGTAGCCGGTGCCGCCGCCACGCGGGATGATGGTCAGGCCCAGCTCGATACAGCCGCGCACCAGATGGCCGATCTCTTCCTCGGTGTCCGGGTACAGCACGACGAAGGGGTACTCGACGCGCCAGTCGGTTGCGTCGGTGACATGCGAGACGCGCGCCATGCCATCAAAAGCGATGTTGTCGCGGCGCGTGTGCTTGGAAAGCAGCTTCTCGGTGCGCTTGCGCAGGTCGTAGGTGGTCTCGAAGTGGCGCTGGAAGGCGTCGACCGCCTTGTTCGCGGCGGCCACCAGCTGCGCGACGATGCCGGCGCGCACCGGGTCTTCACTCTCGGCCGCGGCACGGCGCTTTTCCACTTCGTCAAGGCGGTGGCGCAGCGCGCTCAGCAGCGCACCACGGCGCTCGCGGCTGGCGACGAGGTCGTCTTCCAGGTAGGGGTTGCGCTGCACGACCCAGATGTCGCCCAACACTTCGTAGAGCATCCGGGCGGAGCGGCCGGTCACGCGCTCGGCGCGCAACGATTCGAGCACCGACCACATCTCCTCGCCGAGCAGGCGGATCACGATCTCGCGGTCGGAAAAGGAGGTGTAGTTGTACGGAATCTCGCGCAGGCGGGTCGACGCGGGGGTCTCGCGGACAAACTCGGGGGCGGCTTGCATCAGGGTGTCCTGTTTGTGTGCGGCACGGCACGCTTCTGGGGAAGCCGGCCATTTTATCCCGCCGGACCCGCCCATGCACCCGAAAATTCAAGACCTTACGGGCTGTGGGGGCAAGAAAATTGCGGGAATTGGGGGTTGGACACCGGGTCACGAACACAGTTCGGATGCTGCAGTGCAGCGGCCGCCCGGCCTTTGGCACGCCCCAAACCGGCCGACCGCCGCCGCAATCGGCTCAGCACCTTGCGTGGCGCCGCCGCGACAGCTGGCGCCTCAGTCGCGCGACCAATCCGGGTTGGGCAGCGCGTTGAAGGCGTCGCGCAGCGCCTGGCCCCATTCGCTGCGCACGATGCTGAAGTACGGGTCTTGCGACTCGATCGAGCGGTGGCGCGCGATGCGGCATTCGTCGGTGCGGATCAGCGCGAGATCGAGCGGCAGGCCGACCGACAGGTTCGAGCGGATCGTCGAATCCATCGAGATCAACGCGCACTTCGTTGCTTCGTCGAGCGAGGTGCCGCGCGTGATGACGCGGTCGATGATCGGTTTGCCGTACTTCGATTCGCCGATCTGGAAGTACGGCGTCTCGGGCGTCGCCTCGATGAAGTTGCCGGCGGCGTAGATGTTGAACAAGCGCGGGCGTTCGCCGCGAATCTGCCCGGCGAGGATCAGGCTGGCGGAAAAATCGATGCCGAAGGCCTGCAGCGATTCGGCGTCGCGCCGGTGCACGTCGCGAATCGTGTCGCCAACATGGCGCGCCGCCTCGAACAGGTTGGGCACGCTCCACAGGCTGGTGCCCTCGGTGCTGCTGAGGCGTTCGTTGAGCATCGTCACGATCGCCTGCGTGATCGCGAGGTTGCCGGCCGTCATCAATACCATCACCCGCTCGCCCGGGCGCTCGAAGACATTGAGTTTGCGGAAGGAGTTGATGTGATCAACGCCGGCATTGGTGCGCGAGTCGGACAGGCACACGATGCCGGCGTCGAGGAGCATGCCGACGCAGTAGGTCATGGGAAAAGGCTTGGTCGCAGAAAGGCGGGATTGTCGCCGCCCTTGCGGGGCGGGGCCAGCGCTTGTTCGCGGCGACCGTGCGGGCCGCCGCGAACCATGGATCAGCCGGGCGGCGCGCCGCGCTCGGCCGGTGTCAGTTGCCAGGGCTCAGGCGCAAAGCGCCCGGCTTCGGGCTGCAGTGTGTAGGGCGTGTCTTCCAGCGGATTGGTCCACAACGCAAGCATCGCAGCGGGCGGCGTGGCAGGCGCGTCGGGCGTTGGCTGATTCGGGTGCGAACGGGTCATGGCAAGCCTCCTCAGGTGGTAACGGGAACCAGGAAGTCGTCGGAGATGCGCTGGCCGAGATCGAGGATGCGTTCCAGCGCGCTGTCGAGGTAGGGATGCAAACCGTCGCGCATCAGTTCCTCGATGCGGCCGAACCGCAGGCTCGCCTCGAACTCGCCGGCGCGGCGCTGGGTCTCGGCCGAACGGCCGTTCGCCACCGCCTGCAGCAGGCCGTACACCTCGCGCATGCAGTAGGCGAGCGAACGCGGCATGTCCGGGCGCAGCAGCAGCAGCTCGGCAACGCGGCTCGGCGTGATCTGATCGCGATACACGCGGCGGTAGATTTCGAAGGCCGACACCGAGTGCAGCAGCGCGCTCCACTGGTAGTAGTCGACCGCGGCATCGTTCGGTGTGTGGGCGCCGCGCAGCAGGTGGTACTTCACGTCGAGGATGCGCAGGGTGTTGTCCGCGCGCTCGATGAAGGTGCCCAGCCGGGTGAAGTGGAAGGCCTCGTCGCGCAGCATGGTGCCGACGGTGACGCCGCGCGACAGGTGTGAGCGGTACTTCACCCAGTCGAAGAACTCGGTCGGGCCGGTTTCGGCGAGGCGCGAAGGGGCGAAGTCATTCACCTTCAGCCAGGTCGCGTTGATGGCCTCCCACAGCTCGGAGGTCAGCGTGCCACGCACGGTGTGCGCGTTTTCGCGCGCCGCGCGCAGGCAGGAGACGATGCTCGACGGGTTGTCGCGGTCGAACATCAGGAAGTGCATCACCGTGTCGGTGTCGATCACGTCATGTTGTGCGCGGTAGGCGCCCAGCATGCCCATGATGTCGAGCGTGGCGGTCCACTGCCGTTCGATCTCGCCGGCGCTCTGCGGCAACAGCGACATGCGGTGGTGCACATCGAGGATGCGCGCGAGGTTTTCGGCGCGCTCCATGTAGCGCGCCATCCAGTAAACGTGGTCTGCGGTACGGGACAACATGTTTTCAGGCCTCCAGTACCCAGGTGTCCTTGGTGCCCCCGCCCTGCGAGGAATTCACCACCAGCGAGCCTTCCTTCAGCGCGACGCGCGTGAGGCCGCCGGGTACGAAACGGATCTCGCTGCCCGAAAGGACAAAGGGCCGCAGGTCGATATGGCGCGGCGCGATGCCGGATTCGACGAAGGTCGGGCAGGTGGACAGCGCGAGCGTTGGCTGGGCGATGTATTTCTCCGGCGCGGCGATGATGCGCTGGCGGAAGGCTTCAATCTCCGCCTTGGTCGATGCCGGCCCGACCAGCATGCCGTAGCCGCCGGCGCCGTGCACTTCCTTCACCACCAGTTCGGCCAGGTGATCGAGCGTGTAGGCCAGATCGTCGGGCTTTCTCAGCATGTAGGTCGGCACGTTGTTGAGCAGCGGTTTCTCGCCAAGGTAGAAGCGCACCATGTCCGGCACATACGGGTAGATCGACTTGTCGTCCGCCACGCCCGTGCCGATCGCGTTGGCGAGCGTGACCTTGCCGGCGCGATACGCGGCAAACAGGCCCGGCACGCCGAGCATCGAATCCTTGCGGAAGGCCTGCGGATCGAGGAAGTCGTCGTCGATGCGGCGGTAGATCACGTCCACCTTGCGGCGGCCGCGGGTGGTGCTCATGAACACGCCTTCGTGGGTGACGAAGAGATCGCGCCCTTCGACCAGTTCGATGCCCATCTGCTGCGCGAGGAAGGCGTGCTCGAAGTAGGCGCTGTTGTAGCTGCCGGGCGTGAGCAGCACCACGGTCGGGTCCGACACCCCGTTTGGCGCGACGGTGCGCAGCGTATCGAGCAGCAGGTCCGGGTAGTGCTCCACCGGCGCGATGCGGTGGGTGGCGAAGAGGTCGGGGAAGAGCCGCATCATCATGCGGCGGTCTTCGATCATGTACGAGACGCCGGACGGCACGCGCAGGTTGTCTTCCAGCACGTAGAACTCGCCGGCGCCGGCACGCACGATGTCGACGCCGGAGATGTGCGAATAGATGCCGCCAGCGACGTCCACGCCCTTCATCTCGGGCCGGTACTGCGCGTTCTGCAGCACCTGCTCGTAGGGAATCACGCCGGCCTTGAGGATCTCCTGGTCATGGTAGATGTCATGCAGGAAGGCGTTGAGCGTGCGGATCCGCTGCGACAGGCCGGCGGAAAGCTGCTGCCATTCGGCAGCCGGAATGATGCGGGGAATCAGGTCGAACGGAATCAACCGCTCTGTCCCCGCCGCCTCGCCATACACGGCGAAGGTAATGCCGACGCGCCGGAACAGCGCATCGGCCTGCACCCGCTTGCGCTCGATGCGTGAAGACGCGGTCGCCTCCAGCCAGCGCTCAAAGGCTTCGTAATGCGGCCGTGTCTCGCCAGCCGCGCCGTTCATCTCATCGAAGAACGCCCCGTTTGCTCCCATGCTCGCCTCCGCGTACGGCTCGCTGCGTTGCGAGCCGGCAGCAGGGGCTTTGCGAGAACTGTGCCAACCGGAAAACATGGGCTTTCCGGGTCTTCCAGGGCCGCTCATGCACGCTTACGGCGCGCGAAAACGATGGGGCGACGCGGCGGCGCACCAATCCGGCGCATCGCCCGGACGCGCCCCGTCGTGGTGCGTGCCCGCTCAGTCCAGCGTCTTGCGGAAGCGTTTGAGCCCGATGGCCAGCACGACGGTGATGAACAACAGCAGCGGCCACAGGTGTGGCCAGATCTCGACGAAACCGTTGCCCTTGAGCATCACCCCACGCGCCAGCCGCAGGAAATGGGTCAGTGGCAGCGCCTCACCGATGAACTGCGCCCAGCCCGGCATGCCACGGAAGGGGAACATGAAGCCGGACAGCAGGATCGACGGCAGGAAGAAGAAGAAGGTCATCTGCATCGCCTGCATCTGGTTGCGCGCCACGCTCGAGATCGTGATGCCGACGACCAGGTTGGCGGCGATGAAGACCAGCACGCCGAGCAGCAGTACCGGCTTGGTGCCGATGAACGGCACGTTGAACAGCAATCGCGCGGCAATCAGGATCAGCACCACCTGCACGAAGCCGATCAGGATGAAGGGCAGGATCTTGCCGACCATCACCTCTACCGGCCGCACCGGCGTGGCGAGCAGGTTCTCCATCGTGCCGCGTTCGACTTCGCGCGTCAGCGCGAGCCCGGTCATCATGATCATCGTCATCGTCAGGATCACGCCCATCAGGCCGGGGACGACGTTCCACGCGGTGAGCCCGTCCGGGTTGTAGCGGCGCTGCACCACCACGTCGAACGGCGGTGGCGCGGCGGCGTGGGAAGCCAGCGGGCCACCCAGGTCTCGCGCGAGCGCGCCGGGCGCCAGCTGGTTGAGCGCGGCGATGGCGTTGCCGGTGGCCGTTGGGTCGGTCGCATCGGCGTCGAGCAGCACCTGAGCGCGTTCGCCGCGGATCAGCTTGCGCGAGAAATCTGGCGGGATCACCAGCGCGAACTGTGCGCTGCCCTCGGCGAGCATGCGGTCAGCGTCGGCCTGCGTGGCAGAGGTGCTGAGGATGTCGAAGTAGTCTGACACCGTCAGCGCGGCGGTCAGGCTGCGCGCAAATGCGCTCTGCTCCTCGGCCACGACCACGGTCGGCAGATGCTTGGGGTCGCCGTTGATTGCGTAGCCGAACAGCGTCAGCTGGATGATCGGTATGCCGACCATCATCGCGAAGGTCAGCCGGTCGCGGCGCAGCTGGATGAATTCCTTGCGCATCACGGTGATCAGGCGCGCAAACGACAAGCCGCGCAGCAGGGCGAACATGTCAGTGCGCCTCCTGGAAGTTGTCGCGCGTCTGCCCCATCAGATGGATGAACACATCCTCCAGCTGCGGCGCCGCCGCCGACCATTCGAGCGCCGGCTCGTCGCGCCACGGCGCGATCGCGGCGACCAGCGCCGCCGCATCACTGCCGCTGACATGCAGGGTGTTGCCAAAGCGGGTCAGCATGTCGACACCGGGTGCGCCGCGCAGCTGTGCCGCCAGCGGCGACACATCGTTGCCACGCACATGCCAGGTCGCAAACCCGCTGCGTTCCACAAGCTGTGCCGGCGTGCCCAGCGCCAGTAGCTGACCGTAGGCGATGTAGCCGAGACGGTGGCAACGCTCCGCCTCATCCATGTAGTGGGTGGACACCAGCACGGTGATGCCTTCGGCGGCGAGTGCGTGGATCTCTTCCCAGAAGTCGCGTCGCGCCTTGGGGTCGACGCCGGCGGTGGGCTCGTCGAGCAGCAGCAGTTTAGGTTCGTGCAGCATGCACGCCGCCAGCGCCATGCGCTGCTTCCAACCGCCGGAAAGCCCGCCGGCAAGCTGGTTCGCACGGCCACCGAGGCCGAGGCGCTCAATCGCGGTATCCACCCGCTGGCGGCGGCGGTCCATCTGGTACACGCCGGCCACGAAGTCGAGGTTCTCGCGGATCGTCAGGTCTTCGTAGAGCCCGAAGCGCTGGGTCATGTAGCCGACTTCGCGCTTGATCGCCGCCGCCTCGCGCAGGATGTCGTAGCCCAGCGTGTGGCCACTGCCAGCGTCGGGTGTCAGCAGGCCGCACATCATGCGGATCGAGGTCGTCTTGCCGCTGCCGTTGGGGCCGAGAAAGCCGAACACCTCACCCCGGCGCACCCGCATCGACAGTTGGTCGACCACCGTCTTGTCGCCGAAGCGCTTGGTGAGGCCAACCACGTCCACCGCACGCTGTTCGGGCGGAATGTCGAGCGGCGCGATCAGATCGTTCATTGGCCCGCCTCGGGCAACACGTCGACCGGCAGCCCAGGCGCCAGGGCTACTGCGCGTTCGGGTTGCGCCTCGGCCTTGAAGACCAGCTTGGCGCGGTTGTCCTTCGAGTAGATCACCGGCGGTGTGTATTCCGCGCTGCTGGCGACCCAGGTGACGCGCGCGGTGAAGCCCTCGCCACAACCATCGCAGAGAACGCGGATGCGCTGGCCCGGCCGCATCGCCGCGAGCCTGGCTTGCGGAATGTAGAAACGCAGCTTGGTGCTGCCCGCCGGCAACAGGCTGACAACTGGGCTGCCGGCCGGCACCCATTCACCGATGCGGTAGTAGGTGTCCTCAACATGTGCGGCAACCGGTGCTACGAGCTGCTTCTGCGCCAAGCGTGTCTGTGCCTGCGCGCGCTGGGCTTCGGCCACTTTCACCGCCGCCGTTGCCGCGGCGCGCTGTGCCTCGCGCCCGGCAAGTTCGGCCGCGCGCAAGTCGGCCGCAGCCTGGTCGAGCTGCGCGCGCGCACTACGGACCCGCTCGCGCAGGCTGTCGAGGCTCATCGGGCTGACGAAGCCCTCGGCAGAGAGCGATTGCTGGCGGGCAAGGTCGCTCTCAGCCAGCGATAGCGCAGAACGCGCGGCGGCCTCGCGAGCGCGGAAGGAATCGAGCTCGGCCGGCCGCTTTCCGCTCGCCAGATCCTGCGCCTGCGCGTCGCTTTGCGCGCGGCGCGCTTCGGCCTCGTCGAGGGCCGGGCGCTCGAGTTCGGTATCCAGCGCAAACAGCGGTGCACCGGCGGCCACTTCGCCACCACGCTGCACCGACAGGCTGACCAGGCGACCGGCCTGCTGCGCGGCAACGCGCGTCGGTTCGATCTCGACATAGCCGAGCAATGGCCTCTCGCCGCTTGGCCCACAGGCGCAGAGCAAGACAGACGAAACCAGGACAAGCAGGGCGGCGCGGGCGCTCATTCGGCGGACTCCAGTTCGGCGCGCAGCGCGTTGAGCCCGCCCCAGCTGAAGGCGGTGACATGCTGCGCAACCCGTTCGACGAGGTCATCGCCGTTCAGCGCGACCGGCATGACCTGCAGGATCAGGGGACGCGCGCTGATGTAGACCATGCATTGGCTCAGCACACTGAGCATTGCGCGCGACAGCTGTTCGTCGCTCGCACGCGGCCCAAGCACCGCCGCGATGATTGGCCGCAGCATCTGCGCCTGCGGGCGGGTGAAGCGCTCGATCATCATCGCCAGCGCCTCGGTCGGGTTCACCAGCTCGCGCATCAACAGTGCCGCGATGCGGCTCTCGCCCGCCGGGTCGAGGAAGCGGCGGACCAGGGTTCGCACCGCAGCCTCAAACGCTGCACGCGGATGGGCCGGGTCAGGTGCCGGCAACGGTGTGCGGCTCAAGGCGAGCTCCGCATGGTGCTGCAACACCGCGCGGTAAAGCCCTTCCTTCCCGCCAAAGTGATAGTTGATCGCCGACAGCCGCACCCCGGCGCGCTGCGCGATGTCTTGCACCCGCGCGGCGCGGAAGCCCTCGTCGATGAAGATTTCGGTGGCGGCGAGGATCAGCGCGGTCCGGGTTTCGTCGCCCGGAGGCAGGCGGAGTGACGCGTTTTGGGCTGGTTTCATGGCGATTGGAAATAGTTTTCCAATTCACTTTAGAAAACTTTTTCCACAGGGTCAAGCGCCAACTGGAACGCGCGGACGCGACCGCCTGAGTATGGCGGCGCGGATTGTCCGGCACGCCTGCGGATCAGGCGCCGTGCGGCCGGAACGAGGCGGCGTGAGGGATCGCGTTCAGCGAAGACGCGTGTGGCAGGCCGCCAAGCGCATCAGCGGCCCCGCTGCGGGTCGCGCGCGCCGCGTACCGCGTGGCTGAGCCGCTTCTGCGCGTACATCAGCGCATCGGCCTCTGCGACCAGCGCGGCCAGCGGCTGCTCGCTGCCAGACGGGCTATGCACGATGCCGAGACTCATCGAGACCGGATACGGGCGCGGGTGCTCGGCGACGAACCGTGCCACCCGCTGCTGCACGCGCTCGCGCACTCCGTCGGGGAGTTCGTCGTCGATGCTGAAGACCGCAAACTCGTCGCCGCCCAGCCTCGCGACGACGTCGCTCTTGCGGAAGGCCTCGCGCAGGATGCCGGCACAATCCTGGATCAGCTCATCGCCCTGCTCGTGCCCGAGTTCGTCGTTCACCTGCTTGAGGCCATTGATGTCGGCAAACAGCAGCAGGCCCGGCAGACACTGCTGACGCGCCAGCACAAGACTTTGCTGCGCGTAGAAATCGAAGCCCCGGCGGTTCAGCAGACCGGTCATCACATCGGTCACCGACAACCTGTGCAGCAGGCGCTCGGATTGGTTGCGCCGCGTCAGCTCAGCTTCGTGGGCGCGATCCAAGCGATCGGCGCTCTCCGAGCCCTCGCGGATGCGGCATTCGAGCTGGTCCCGCAAGGTAGCGTTGATGAGGGCGGCGGTCGCAAGCTCGCCGATGTGGCGCAGGGCGGCAAGCTCCTTGCTGCGCCCGATGCGCCGCCGACGCCACAGCAGGCAGATCACGCCACTGGGTTCGATCGCCGGGAAAGGCACCGCGCAAAGCTGGAACGGTGCGTCGAGTGCCGCGCGGGCGCGCACATCGTCGGGCACCGGCGGGTCGAGCTGGGCGCGGCCTTGTTCAATCGCCCGCTGGGCGCAAAAGTGCAGCAGCGGATCGCCATCCTTGATGCGCGGCACGCCGCTTGTGTCGAACTCGCGCGCCAGCACTGCATCGCCCACCGGCGCCATCATCAGCGCGCGGTCCGGTTCGAAGAGCTCGCGCATCGCGGCGCCGACCAGTTCGAATACGCCCTCCTGCCCGGCCGCCTGCATCAGTTCTCGCGCCAGGCGCAGCAGGCGTTCGAGTTTGTACAGAGCGGGGGACTGTAGCGCGGTCATGGCGAGCTCACGGCGCAAACGATCAGCCATTCTGCGCGCCAGCGCCGGACTGCGCCAGACCGGCCGCGGCCTCGCCGCCGCGTACGGAATCGTTACCCGAGGGCCTAGGTGATGACCATCAGCATGTCGGCGTACCACGCACAATTGAGGCCCAGCGCTTCATCCTCGACGCGGTCGCGTCCGCCCATGTCGAGCCGCGAGGAGTGGATGCCCAAGAGCTGCCACGGCAGCGCCGCCTGCTCGGGCGAGGGGTGTTCGATGCGCATCACGACCGGCGCGCCGCTCGCGCCGCGATGCGTGCGCGCATCGGTCAGGAAATAGCCAACACCCTGAAAACGAAGGCCGAAGGACGACGCGATGACGCCTTGTCGAACAATCGGCAGGTGATGCAGCGTGTCGTGAAAGCCCAGCGGATAACCAACGATCAACACCGAGGCGCCGACTTCGATCGGCGCACTTTGCGCCAGATGCTGCGGGCCGAAGGCCGCGCGCCGGCAACCAGGCGGCCAGCAGGCTGGGTCGAGCGGTATCGCTGCCATGTCCACCGCGCCGCCCGCGTCGTCGCCGACATGCCAGACCGAGAGGCCATCGCGGTATAGCCACAGGCTGATCACGTGCACCGCGGCCACGTTGCTGTCATCAACATGGACTTCGAACTCGATGCGGTCGGGCCGATGCCCGGTGGCATCGTCGAGCAGCACATGCTGGCTGGTGACGAGATAGCTGCAACCGTTACGTTCAAAGAAGAAGCCGGTTGCGCCGGTGAGCCGCTGGTTGCCGAAGAAGGTGGCAATCGGCGTGGTGCTGAGCAACAGGGATTCGATCATGGTGCGGCCGGTTTGCTGGGCATGGTCGACCAGCATGCACCGATTGGCACCGCAGCGCCCGCCTTTGTCGAACCCGGCGTCGATCAGCCCTCCGGCAGCGCCGGGTTCTGGCGCCAGCGCTCGAGGTTGCGATCGACAATCTGCTTGATCTCGCCACGTGCAGCCATCTCCGACAACACACGGTTGGCCGCCGGCACGAGCGCACGGCATGGGCTGTGACGTACGAAGCCGATTGCGTTGCCGGTCTCGGCGACATACGGCGCCAGCGCAACGATGCGGCCTTCGAGCCCGGCCTCGATCAGCGTTGCGCGCCCAGCGTGCAGCCCGGTCATGAAATAGTCGATACGCCCCGCCATCAACATGCGGAAGCCGGTGAGCGGATCGTTGAGCTCCTCCACATCGAGACGCTCGCGAATGAAACGGTCGGCTTCCTCACCGAAGCGGTTGCCGCGCGTCAGGCCGCCTTTGCGGCCGATCAGCGAATCACGGCCAAAGTAGTTGATCGGGTAATCCACTTTCACAAACACCGCGATCGGGTTGTTCAGCACCGGCTGTGTGAACTCGAGGAAGGCACGCCGCTCAGGCGTGTCCTTCAAGGTCGTCACGACGTCCACATCGCCATGCTCCGCAGCGCTCAGCACGCGCGGCCACGGGCCCAGGTATTGCAGCTCCCAGCGCACGCCGAGGCGAGTGAACACCCGCGTCGCGATCTCGACGCTGGCGCCGGTCAGCGTCGTGCCGTCGTACCAGTGCAACGGCGGGTACTTCGGATCAGCGGAAATGACGACCTTGCGACAAGCAGGCCCCGCCGCCGCGGCCAGAATCGGCATCGCGGCCAGCAGCGCACAGACCAGCGCACGGCTAGGCCAGCGCCCGCGCCTTGCGTCATCCGTGTGACCTGCTTGCAGCAACATCCCGAGCCCCCCGATCGTGCAGCGGCGAATTGAAACCGGGCTGCAGCGCAGCCCAAGGCTTCAACGACGCAGTGATGCAAGGTCTTGAGTGCGGACCGGGCTCAGGGATAGAGCTCGGCGATCGCGCGACGAAACGACGGTATCACCATGCCGGAATGCGTCGTCGGGAATGCCTCGTAGCTATACACGAGGTTCTGGTAGTTGCGTGCGACGAAGAGATCGCGGAACGGTTCAACCGTGGACAGGTTACCGTCACCCTGCGACGCGGAAAAGATGAAAAGTCGCGCGGGCACGGATTGGGTGCGCTGCGCCAGGGCCGCCTCCAGGCCGGCGACGACATCCTCTTGCACCCAGAAGCTGCCGTCCTGGGAAATGTAGTTCGCGAAATACCGGTGCGCCGGGTCTTCCAGCAGCAGCACCAGGCCGGCAAAGAGCCCACCCATCGAATGGCCGATCAGCGTGCGTCGCGTGGGGTCGATGCGGTAGCGCGCCTCGACGTATGGAATCACCTGCTGCGTCAGGAAGCGGTAGTGCGCCGCAGCGCCCGGCATCTGATAGTCGATCCAGCGCTGGCCGGTGGCTTGGCCATCGGAGTTGCCGATCGAAATCACGATCACCTCTTTATGCTGCTCGAAGAGCTCGGTGCTCAGCGGCAGGAACGACCACTCCGCATCCATCGTGTAGAGCACCGGGTAGTCTTTGGTGCTCGTCGCATAGCCGGGCGGCAGGTAGACGTGAATCGGGTAGTTAACCTGGTTGCCGGTCGACTGGATCCGTAGGCTGGTATCACGCGTCGGCTGGGTCGCCGGATCCACCGGCGTAGAATCACCGCCGCCGCCACATGCGGCCAACAGCGAAACGGTGAGGACAAGGCAAAGCTGGCGCAGCGCGCGGCGGAAAGCGATCATCGGTCGTGACCCGGCGAGTTGGGGGGAGGCGCCACACCTTGCAGGCAGACGGCGCCCCGGCACTCTAGGTTCGACCGATGAACTTGTCATCCTGCATCGTTCGCAGGCATGACTTGGGTCAGAACGACACCGCCGCGCCCGGGCGAATCCGGGCCCGGAGTTGGTCGCCCTTGGGCGCCGGCTCGGCCTGCGCGAACTTGGTATACTTGCGCTTTGCCGTGGCGCGGCAGGCCTGCCAGCCTCAACGCCGGATCCGTCAGACGTCTGCCGGGCAATCCACCGCGAAGAGGTAGTTCCCGCCTCGCCCACGAAGCTACCGGCCGCCCGCACAGCCTTGCTCTGCGGGTTTTTCGTTTTGGCGCCGGGGCAAGCCAAGCGAGGAGCGCATGATCCAACTGCAAGCGGTCGGCAAGATCTATCGGGCCGGCAATCGCGACATCCACGCCCTGCGCGACGTGAACCTGAGTATCGCCGCAGGCGAAATCTTCGGCATCATCGGTCATTCGGGCGCGGGCAAATCCACACTGATCCGGCTGCTGAACCGGCTCGAATCGCCGAGCAGCGGCCGCATCGAACTGGCCGGCGACGACATCACGGCGCTCGACGATGCGGGCCTTCGCCAGCTACGCCAGCGTGTCGGCATGATCTTCCAGCACTTCAACCTGCTCGGCTCGCGCACCGTTGCGCAGAACGTCGCGATGCCCTTGCGCATCGCAGGCGTGCGCGACAAGGCAAAGATCGCCGCACGCGTCGCCGAACTGCTTGATCTGGTGGGCCTCGCCGACCAGGGCGACAAATACCCCTCGCAGCTCTCGGGCGGGCAGAAGCAGCGCGTTGGCATTGCGCGCGCGCTCGCCAACGAACCGAAGCTGCTGCTGTGCGACGAGGCCACCAGCGCGCTTGACCCGCAGACCACCCGTTCGGTGCTGGACCTGCTCCTGCAGATCAACGAACGCCTCGGGCTCACCATCGTGCTGATCACCCACGAGATGGACGTGGTGCGCGCGATCTGTGACCACGTAGCGGTTCTCGACGGCGGCGAAGTTGTCGAGCAAGGGCCGGTGACCGACGTTTTCCTGCATCCGAAGCACCCGACAACGCGCCGCTTCGTGCAGGAATCCGAGCACCTCGACGCGGACGAGGAACACGACAACTTCGCCCATGTGGGCGGGCGCATCGTGCGCCTGAGTTTCGTCGGCGAACAGGTCTACGCGCCGCTGCTCGCCAGCGTCGCGCGCGAGCACGGCGTGGATTTCTCGATCCTTTTCGGCCGCGTTGAACGCATCAAACACACCCCCTGCGGCCAGCTGACGCTCGCGCTAGACGGCGATCCCGCCGCGGTCGATGCGGCGCTCGCTCAACTCGCCGGGCGCGGCGTCCATGTGGAAACCCTGCGCGCTACGGCAACGACCGAAGGAGGCCAATGATGCAGGCCCTGCTTGAAATCATCCTGGCGATCGACTGGCCCGAGATCGGCACCGCCTCGCTCGATACGCTGATCATGCTTGGCGCGTCGCTGCTGTTCACCGCGCTGGCCGGCCTGCCGCTGGGCGTGCTGCTGTTCCTCACCGGTCCGCGCCAGCTGCTGCGTCAACCGGCGGTCTACGGTGCGCTGTCCTTCGCGGTGAACGTGCTGCGCTCGCTGCCCTTCATCATCCTGCTGATCCTGATGATCCCGATCACGGTGAAGATCACCGGCACCTCCTTAGGTGTTGCCGGGGCCATTCCGCCGCTCGTCGTCGCAACCACGCCCTTCTTCGCGCGTCTGGTCGAAACATCGCTGCGCGAGGTGGACCGCGGCATTGTCGAGGCGATGCTCGCCAGCGGTGCCAGTACTCGGCAGATCGTGCTGTGGGCGCTGCTCCCGGAAGCCCTGCCGGGCATCATCGCTGCGCTGACGGTCACCGCGATCACGCTGGTCGCCTACACCGCGATGTCCGGCGTCATCGGCGGCGGTGGTCTTGGCGACCTCGCGGTGCGCTTCGGCTATCAGCGCTTCCGCACCGACGTGATGGTGGTCACCGTCTTGCTGCTGTTGATCCTCGTGCAAGTGCTGCAAATGGCCGGCGACCGGCTGGTGCACCACTTCAGCCGCAAGTGAGCCGATATCGCTTCGTCCTAATCACGAATTCTGATTTCCTCATTCCAAGCTGACCATTGACCCTGCCTGCCACGGCAAGGATCATCAACACACCGGCCCGGCACTGCCCGGGCCTTCTTATTTCGTCCGAATTGCAGGAACGCGTAATGAAGAAAATCATCCCCTCCCTCGCCGCCGGCCTGCTCGCCGCGCTTGCCCTGAACGCCTCCGCCGCCGACAAGCTCACCGTCGCCGCGACGCCGGTACCGCACGCCGAAATCCTCCAGTTCATCAAGCCCGAACTGGCCAAGCAAGGTGTCGAGCTCGATATCAAGGTATTCACCGACTACGTGCAACCGAACGTGCAGGTCGAGGAAAAGCGCCTCGACGCCAACTTCTTCCAGCATCAGCCCTATCTGAACAGCTTCAACAAGGAGAAAGGCACGCACCTCGTATCGATCGCCGCGGTGCATGTCGAGCCCTTCGGCGTTTACAGCCGCAAGGTGAAGTCTCTGCAAGAGGTCAAGGAAGGCGCCACGGTGGCGATTCCGAACGATCCGACCAACGGCGGGCGCGCCCTGCTGCTGCTAGAGAAGGCCGGCCTGATCAAGCTCAAAGATCCGAAGAACCTGCAAGCCACTGCGAAGGACATCGCGAGCAACCCGAAGAAGCTCAAGTTCCGCGAACTCGAAGCCGCGACGCTGCCGCGCGTGATCGACCAGGTGGACCTCGCCGCGATCAACACCAACTACGCCCTGGAAGCCGGCCTCCTACCGACCCGCGACGCGCTCGCAATTGAAGGCGGCGAATCGGCCTACGCCAACATCCTCGTCGTACGTGCCGGCAACGAGAACAATGCAGCCTTGAAGAAGCTCGTCGCCGCGTTGCGCACGCCGGCGGTGAAGAAGTTCATCGAAGAGAGGTACAAGGGCGCGGTGGTGCCAGCCTTCTGAACGCCGGCTTCTCGCGCAGTACCGTCGACGGCCGCGCAAGCGGCCGTTTTCGTTCGCACGTCGGCAGGACGCGCCCGTCTTGTACGACACTGCACGACGACGCGCACCTGCCCTGACTAAGCCCTAAGCCGTCGGCAGATTACGCGCGAAGATGCTTCGGCAGAGCCCCTCGATCTCCGAATTCTCGAGCGCCCAGCTTTGGCGAAAGCACGCAGGCCACATCCCGGCCTCGTAGCGGAATATCACCGAATCCCAGCCCCATGCTTCGAAAAGGCTGTAAACGTCGGTCGTCCACGCAAGCCGCGTCTCAGCGGGTGCCGTCTTGCTGCATCCGAATTCGGTGACCGCGATTCTCACGCCATGCGCAGCCTGGTAATCCAGCGCCGGTTTCAGCGCAGCCTCCAGCGTCGCCTTGTTGAGGGCCGTCTCGAATTGGCCACCGGATGTCGGATAGTGGACTGTCCCGGCGGTTGACGGGTCCGCGATCCCTTGGTGGGTCACCGAGCTTGGCGTGTAGAAGTGGACGGCGTATAGCAGTCGCGGATCGGCAATGGGCGCAAGTTCGTCGAGATAGTCGGCGAAGTTCCACTCTGGCCCGATGGCGACCCAGCGCTCAGGATCGACCGCTCGGATCGCCTCGATGACCGGAGGATAGAGCTTGTTCAAGGCCCCCGCGGACAGACGCTCGTCACCGTTCGGGCTGCCAGGGTAATGCGGTTGAGGCTCGTTGAGGATCTCGAAGATCAGACCGGGGCGACCTTTGAAACGCTCGGCCAATGCGGCCCACGCGGCTATCAGTTCGGACTGCGCGCTGGCGTCTCGCCACAGCGAACGGCCGTCGTCTTCGGGCCAGTTCCGGGATACCGGCCAAATCAGGAAACTGCTGAAGCACAGCATCACATGGACATTGTTCGAAAGACACCATTCGATGACCGGCTGACGTGACGCGAGCGACGCAGCAAGCCGGTCCTTCAACGGGCTACCTGGCAAATACGGCGCGCCGGTCTGGTCGAAGGGGCAGAGAAACACACGAAGCACGTTCGCGCCCCATGCAGGCAATTGGGGAAGCTGAATCCAGCCTGAGTAATGCGGATCGGTCCAGTCGGCGTATTCATTCAGGTGCGCGCCGCGCAACCGTGGCAGGGCGGTATTCGAGATCGCCGGCAGCGCCGGCCCGCTCGGCAGCTGGGGCGGCTTACTGCTTGGAACTCCTGTCACCGTGCATTCCCGTGCATTGCTCACGGGCTCGCCGCCACCGCCCCCACCGCCGCATGCGCCAAGAAGCGGTGCTGCGCCAAGGGCCGCGCTGACAGACTTCAAGAACTTCCTGCGACGAATGGACGGCATCGCGTCACTCCAACGATTGGGGGACCACAAGTATGCCAATGCGATTTGCGCGAAGGTTAAGACTTCATGCCAACGCTGCGTAGTTGTTCCAGTTTGCGTGTCGGGCGCGCTGATCGACTGCCTCACCGCATCGCCGAGGAACCGAATACCACCGGTAGCCCGCCGTCGGCGGCGAAGTCGACGACGTTTATCGCGTGCAAAGTCGCCTGGATAGACAACCGGGCACACTGCGGAGGCGGTACCTCAGACGTGGTGTCGACCCAATTTACAGCGCGCCCGGCGTGTTCTTGCGCCGACCGTAGCGGAAGTGCCCGCTTTCGCAGCCATCACCGCGCCAGGTTAGATCACCCGAAAACCGCGCCAATGCTTGATTTGATCGTCCGACGCCCGATCAATCACCGCATCGTCGGCGGCCCGTCGGCCCACCATGCAGCGCATTGGCACTGTTTCTGCTTGTGCAGCGCAGCGTCGCCGCGGGCCACAAACCCCGGCGACACCCAGTCTGAATCCGGCATGCGCAGCAAACCCTGTCCGCATGCCCTCTCCGGGAGTCATGCATGCGTTTGAAGCCGATCGTTCTCTCCATGGCCTTGTCCCTGGCCACCCTAGCGGCGGGCAATGCGCACGCCTTTGCTGCCGCAAGCAAACCCTCTGCGCTGCCCGCGTCGCTGGCGCTTGATCTGACGCCGACGGTGATCACCGACACCGCGACCGATCTGAAAGTACAGTGGACCTGGGATCTGCTCAACGCGAGTTCGACGCTGAATCTGTTCTCCACACCCAAGCTGGTGAACTGGAATGTCAGCCTCGCCTCCTACACCAAATCGGTATCGGTGCCAGATCTGGGGTCGTTTGCGATGCTCGCCGCCACGCTGGATGCGCAGCACGTGAGCGCCCCGCACAGCGGCGACGCGGGTACCGGCGATGCCTTCCATTACGTCTGGGTGCAAAGCAACGTATCGAGCTTCAGCGGCAGCACCACGTCGCTGCTCGCGCATGCGGGTGCGCATTCCGACACCTACACCTTTGATGCCGTGCGCACCGGTGGCGACGTGCAGTTCACGCTGACCGCGGTGCATGCGGTGCCGGAACCCGAGACCTATGCGATGCTGCTCGCCGGCTTGGGCTTGGTCGGAGCGGCCGCACGGCGCCGTCGCATGCGCTGAAGCGCTACGCGCAGACGACAAAAGAGCACCGATCAGCGGTGCTCTTTTTCTTGGCAGGTACCGCAGCAGCGCCGCGAGGGGGCTTCCGCTCTGCTGGCGCCGCCACCGCACGGCATGTCAACGCGCCGCGTCGATTACGCCGCGAATCCACGCGGCATAGGGCGCGATCAGCATGCCTCCGCCGCCTGAACCGAAGTGAGGCGGGGGCACCGAGATCTTCGGCGGCTTCGCGGGCAGCTGGATCTGGAAGGTGTTGATGCCGACCAATGACCAGTGCTCGCCGTCGCGCACGAAGGCCGGGCTGCCGGAGTCGCCGCTCGCCACCGTGGCCTCGCGGCGGTTACCGAGGCTGGGGCCTCCGAGCAGGCTGCTGGCCGGGTCGGGGCCATCGAAGTCCCACACGTAGGCGGCAGGGCCTTGGCCCGGGCGGCTCACCCAATCGTCCAGCACATTCTCGCCAACGCGTTTGGTGTCGGCGCGCGCGCCGACCGTGACACCATCGCGCGGGTTGCCGCCACCACCGTAGCCAACCAGCGTCAGCACAATGCCGCGCGCCGGCGGGCGATCGAACAGCGGATAGCGCGGCACGGCCTCGGGGAGCGGCTCGCGCAGCCTCAGCAAGGCCAGATCATCGAGGTTGATGCGGTCGGACTTGTAGCCCGCGAATCCGGGATGCGGCACGACTTCAAGCACGCCCGCGGTGAGCGGGCCGCAGGGCACCCGCACACGCACGTCACCGGGGCTCAGGCGCCGCCCAGCGGCCACATGACCCGCGGTGAGCACCCAACGATCGCCCACGACGACGCCGGAGAACACGCCGTTGCCGATCAGCACGCTCACCACACCGGCCCAGGGCGATTCGCAACCATCGGGATCGACCCGACGCTCCGGCGAGTCCGGCGCATCGCCATCGGGCAAGCCGCCGAGAATCGCGCTCGCCGGCAGCGACACCGAGATGAACAGCGCCACCAAGGCGCAACGCCATGCGCTCATGCCCCGCCCCGTGCGACGAACAGCCACAGCCAAACCAGGGTGGCGACCACGGCCAGAAAGGGCAGCGACCAGAAGTGGAAGCCCAGCCAGGCGCGACGGTCGCCCAGCAGGCGCAAGGCGATCAGGTTCGCGAGCGAACCGATCAGGAAACCGAAACCGCCGACATTTACCGCCCAGGCGATCACGCGCCACTGATCCGAATGCTCGGCGAGCAGGATCGCTGCCGGCACGTTGCTGATCAGCTGTGAGGCCAGCACGCCGGCCGCGTACAGCCGCTGCGGGTCGTGCAGGCCGATCGCGGCGACCGCGTCGCGGACCGCTGGCAATTCGGCAACCAGGCGCAGATCGATGAACATCAACATGAACACCACGATCAGGGCCCAGTCGACTTCGCGCACCACGGCGCGAAACGCAACGAGGAACACCGCGCTCACCAGGGCGAGACCAAGCCAGGGCTGGTGCGCATCGAGCAGCAGCAGAAACACCGGGTACAGCGCGAGACTCACCCACAGCAAGCGGCGCCCGAGCGGCGGAGGTGCGATGTCTTCGTGCGTGTCGATGCGGCGGGCCGGGAATGCGACGCAGGTAAACAGCGCCAAGGTGCCGAGCAGGATCGCAGCCAGGGGCGCCATTTCGGCGACAAAGCGCCCGAACGACTCGCCGGAACGATGCCAGAGGAACAGGTTCTGCGGGTTGCCCATGGGAGTCAGCACCGAGCCGGCGTTCACCGCGAGCGCTTCGAAGATCACCAGCCGTGCGGTGGGTAGCTGGGCCATGCCATGCAGGCCCAGGGTCAGCGGCACCACAATGAAGAGCGCAATATCGTTCGTCAGCACCGTGGCGAGCAGCGCCGACACGCCCACCAGCAGCAGCGCGAGGTGGCGCTCGGTGTGCATGCGGGTCACCACATGGAACGCGGCATGCTGTAGGAAGCCGCTCTCTTCCAGTCCGGTGGTCAGCAGCAGCAGGCCCGCAAGGGCAGCAATGGTCGGCCAATCCACCAGCTGCGGATAGCTGGTGACCGCGGAAGGGTGAAGCAGCGTAAAACCGACACACAAGAGCAGCAGGATCAGCAACAACTCATCCTGGCGCAGGCGTGCGGCGATACGGGCGGGAATCAGTAGCAGGCGGTGCATAAACGGGCCAGCGGGTTACATGGGGCGATTCTACGTGCCTGCCAGCACGGCACGGCCGTTCCGCCCGAGCCGCAATCCTTGATCTGAACGATGCACGCGCAAGGGGCTGTGTCGGCGATAATCGCCAGCGGTGCGGCAGCAGCCGCGAAAAGACTTGGGGAAACCACCTTGAAGATCCTGGGAGTGGATGTCGGCGGATCCGGCATCAAGGGCGCCATCGTCGACACCGAAACCGGTGAATTGCTGACCGAACGAATCCGTATCCAGACACCGCAGCCGGCCACGCCCGAAGCGGTGGGCCTGACGCTGCGCGAGCTGGTCCAGCAGCATGGGTGGGCCGGGCCGGTCGGCATCGGCTTCCCGGCCGCGATCCAGCATGGCATCGCGCGCACCGCCGCGAACATCGACACGGCCTTCATCGGGCTGTCGGTCGCCGATTATTTCTCCGAGCAGACCGGCTGCCCCTGCTTCGTCGCCAACGATGCCGACGTTGCCGGCATGGCCGAGATGCGCTTTGGCGCCGGCAAGGACCACCGCGGCGTGGTGCTGATCGTGACGATCGGCACGGGCCTTGGCACCGCCTTCTTCACCAACGGCCAACTGCTTCCGAACACCGAGCTGGGCCACATCTACCTGAAGAACGGCATGGAAGCCGAGCACTACGCGTCCGAAGCGGTGCGCGACGCCGAGGGCCTGAAGTGGAAGCAATGGGGCGAGCGCTTCAACCGCTACCTGACGACCATGGAAGCGCTGTTCTGGCCTGATCTGGTGATCCTCGGCGGCGGCGCGAGTGCGAAGCTCGAAAAATACGCCGCACAGATCACCGTGCGGGCGCCAGTGGTGGCCGCGAGCTTTCTCAACCAGGCGGGCATCGTGGGCGCGGCGCTGTATGCCGAATCCCAACTGCCGCGCTGAGCGGCGCAAGGCTCTGCGATGAACAAACCCAAACCGTTCTCGATGATCCGCGAGTTCCACCTCGCGGACTGGTTCACGCTCGGCAACGCCTTCTGCGGTGTCGGTGCGCTGTTTGCGGTGATGAGCTTCCTGCAGTTGCAGGACGTGAAGCACTTCTACTTTGCCTGCGCGCTGATCCCGCTTGCGCTGGTATTCGACGTGCTCGACGGCCGCATCGCGCGCTGGCGCCAGAAGAGTTCGGCAATGGGGCGCGAGCTCGATTCGCTGGCGGATGTGATCTCGTTCGGCGTTGCGCCCGCCGCGATCGCCTACGCCGCCGGCATGCAAGGGCTCTACGACCGGATCATCCTGGTCTTCTTCGTCGCCTGCGGCGTGTCGCGCCTCGCACGCTACAACGTCACCGCGGAAGAGCTGGCCGACGATTCGGGCAAGGTGAAGTACTTCGAAGGCACGCCGATCCCGACTTCATTTGCTCTCGTCGCAGTGCTGGCCATTGCCGCCGCCAACGACGCGCTGGGCGACGCAATGTGGGGCGGTGTGGTCAAGATCGCCGGCTTTCAGTTGCATCCGCTGGTGCTGATGTTCGCGATCTCCGGTTCGCTGATGATCAGCCGGATCCGGATTCCGAAGCTCTGAACCAACCACGCAGAAGAGAAAGGCCGCTCACGCGGCCTTTCTCATTTGGTGATCGCTGTGTTGCGACCCGAATACTGATCGCTCATGCGCTGGGCGGCCTCGGCGAAGTTGCCGCGCGCCTTCTCGCTGCAGTAGCGATTCACGAAGGTCTCCACCGTGCCATTCGAGACTTCAGACACCTGCTGGCTCTGCCGCGCGTAGTTGTGGCCGCTCAGGAAACCGCGCACCCAGGCCAGCTGCTGGGCGCGGACGTCGGCGTCGCCCTTGGCGGCATTCCATGCAGCGCAACTCATATCGTCGAAGCCCAGGATCTTGAGCGGCGCAGCGTCCGCCGCGGCGGTCACGCAGGCGAAGAGCAAGGCAGGTATCGGACAAAGGCGGCGCGGCATCGGTGCATCCTGGAGAAAGTGGCGGCGGCCTTTTGCGACCGCCTTGTGGCGCCGGATTATCCGCCAAAGCCCGGCGCCCGCGTTGGCAACGCTCAATGGATGAAGCCGCCCTTCCCGATCATGGTCAGATCCACATAGCGCGAGCCCTTGTGGTCCGTCGGCGAGAACTGCACCGCGAAGCCGCCAACGTCCAGCTTACCGGCGCTGGCGAGTGCTTGCACCAGGCCGTCGCGAGTCGGATTCTTGCCGGCGCGTTTGAGGCCTTCGACCAGCACCTTGGCGTCGATGTAGCCCTCCAGCGTCGCGAACGAAACTGCATCGGCCGGTAGCGCCTTGGCGTGCTCGCGCACCACCGGCAGCACATCGCCCCACGGGAAGGGCACGACTTGCGACACCGCCACGCCACGGCCATCCGCGCCCAGCTCGCTCGCGAGCGCCTTGCCGCCGACGAAGGAGACCGCCCAGAACTGCGTGAAGGATTGCGGATCGCGGCGGCGCAGTTCGCGCACGAAGGCAGCACTGGATTTGTAGGCGCTCATCATGATCACGCCGTCGGCGTTGGCCTTGTTGATCGCGTCCACCGCCGCGGCGACGTCGGTCGAGTTACGCTCCACCGGTGCCTTGGCAACCAGCGCCACATTGAGCCGCTTGAGCTCGCGCTCCACATCGGCGAGACCGGATTTTCCGAAGGCATCGTTCTGGTACAGCACTGCAAGGCGCCGCCCAGCCGGATTCGCAATCGACTTGATGATCGCCTGCGCTTCATCCGAATAGCTGGCACGCACATGGAAGATCAGCCCGCTGTCCGGGCCGCGCAGTGATTCGGCACCCGAGTAGGGGCCAACCAGCGGCACCTTGGCTTCGTTCATCACCGGCAGCACCGCCAGCCCGGTGGCGGTACCAACGTTGCCGAGCATCGCAAAGACCTTGTCCTTTTCGATCAGCTGCTTCGCGTTGTTGGCGGCGCGTTCCGGGTCGTAACCGTCGTCCAGCGACACAAGGCGCAACTGCCGCCCGTGCACGCCACCCTTCGCATTGACCTCCTTGAAGTAGGCCTCGATGCCAAGACGCACGTCGTGACCCAGATCTGCGGCGGGGCCGGTCTGTGCAGCGGTCTGACCGATCACGATTTCCTTGTCGGTGATGCCGGGGGCTTCGGCGGCCTGCACGGTGCCGGCGAGCACGGCAAGGCTGAACGAGGTGGCGAACAGCAGATGTCGAACGGGGGGCAGCATTGGGGGGCTCCTCGTAGGGTGGGTGCCGCATTGGCGCAGCACAAAACGTGTGATAGTCGCCACCGTACCGGTCGCCAGGTCACCTGCAATTGAGCCAGCGCAGGTCGTCGATGCGGACGTCATTTGTTTAGCAATCGCACTAATGCTCGCCTCGCGCCGCGAAGTGCAAGATCCCCCGCCCGGCCCCCGTCACGTCGCGGGCTTTCAACACTGCAGCGATAGAATCGGGCTGACTTCGGAGGCGCCCGCGTGCATCGCTACTTCGTCATCCCCCGCCCCGCCTTGCAGCCCTACGTTGACCGACTGTGGGGCTGGGAGAGCGCGTGCGCGCCGACGATGCCGCTGCTGTTGCCGGGCACCGGGGCAGAGCTGATGTTCCATTACCGCGCGCCGATGGCGATCGACGGCGTGCGCGGCCGGCGCGATCTCGGCGCAGCCTACCTGCTGTGTGCGCGGCGTGCGCCGCATCAGCCGGTGGCGCAAGGCGAAGTGGGTTTTGTATCGGTACGCCTGCGCTCCGGCGCGCTGCGGCATTTCTGCCCGCTGCCGGCACTGGCGCTTGGCGACGACGCGATCCCGGCCGCCGACATCTGGGGCGCCGAGGGCGCCGCAATCGCCGAGCGCGTGGCGCTGGCGCCGGATACCGGCACACGCATCGCGCTGCTGCAGGATTGGCTGCTCACCTGCCTGACCCGCTACGGCAAGCGGCAGCCGGCGATCGAACTGGCGGTGCGTGCGCTGTACTACCGCCACCGCGAGGTCCGCATCGACGCGCTCGCCGAGCAGCTGGGCATGAGCCGGCGTCACTTCGAGCGCGTGTTCCGCGAGCAGATCGGACTGACGCCCAAGGCCTTCCATCGCACCGCGCGCTTCCATCTTACGGTGCGCGATCTGCTGCTAGGCGGCGACGGCGATTACCTCGCCGCGGCGCTCGACCACGGCTACTACGACCAGGCGCACTTCATCCACGATTTCCAGGGCTTCGTCGGCCGTGCACCGGCGCGCTTCCTGCAAACGGCGACACCGGCGGCGCATTTTTACAATCCGCCGATCTTCGCGCCCGATAAGGTGCCCCTGCCGCGTTGAGACGGAGCGCCCCGCTCCTGCGCCGGCATCGAGGAGCACGCATGACCGTCGTCACCGCCCTGTTCGAAGCACGCCCCGGCCGCGAGGCCGAACTTGAAACCGCGCTGCGCGAACTCGTCAGCCAGGTCGCGCAGGAAACCAGCGCGATCGAATACACGCTGCACCGCAGCCCTACGTCACCCGGACGCTTCTACTTCTACGAGCGCTATGCGGATCAGGGCGCCGTTGACGCACACATGGCCACGCCGTACCTGAAGCGCCTGCTCGAACGCGTGCCGGAACTCTGCGCCGTGGCGCCCGAGGTCGACTTCTTCGAGCCACTGGTCTCGATCAATCAGCTGAGGACCTGAGGCGATGTTCCTGATCCTGCTCGACTACATCGCACCGGCCGCAGAGATCGACCGCCATGTCGACGCGCACCGCACGCATCTGGCGGAACAGTACGCCGCCGGGCGGCTGTTGTTGTCCGGCCCGCAAGTGCCGCGCGAGGGCGGTGTCATCGTCGCCTGCGTGCGAACCCACGCCGAGGTGGATGTGATGATGGAGCGCGACCCCTTCGTGCTGGCCGGCGTGGTGCGCTACCGCGTGATCGAGTTCGTCGCACGCGCCACCCACCCAGCCCTGGCGGCCTTCGCGGAACCGGTCGCGGCCTGATCCACACCCCCACGGCTGCGCGGCAGCCAGGCGCCGATTTGATCTGCCCGGCCTCGCCCGTGCGACGCGGCGTTATGCTGGCCGCCAACGCGTCTTGGAGGTACCGGTATGCCCGCGCCGTTCAACTACTCGATCATCGGTGGGCGCATCAGCGTTCGCGCGGTGGCCGCAAACATCGTGTGCGTCAGCATCGCACCCGATGGCCATGCGCTCGCAGAGTCGCTGTTCGTGCTGCCGCAAGCCGATGCCCGAGAGGCCAACGTTGACGCCGCAGGCCTGCGCACCGCCGCGCTACGCATCGCACGCGTCGGTGGTGGTCTACAGTTCGCCGACGCTGGCGGCGCCGTGTTTCTGACGCAGGCGGCAAGCAGTTGGTCGCCCGCCGACGAAGCCCTGCAGGTCGTGCAGCACTTTCGCGCAGACCCCGCACACGCGCTCTACGGCCTCGGTCAGTACCCCGGCGGCGCATGGGACTGGCGCGGGCGCGAGGTGCTGCTGGCGCAGTCAAACCAGGGCGTCGCCGTGCCCTGCCTGGTCTCCACCGCCGGCTACGGCATCCTGTGGGATTCAATGGCGCTGACGCGCTTCGCGAGCAAGGGCCAGGGCTTCCGTTTCGAAACCGACTGCGCCGACGGCATCCGCTACTACGTCGTGTGGGGGCCGGACTTCGACCGCATCGTCGCCGGCTTCCGCCAGCTCACCGGCGCCGCCCCCTTGTTCCCGCGCTGGGCCTACGGCTTCTGGCAATCGAAGGAACGCTATGTCGACCGCGCCGAGTTGCTCGACACCGCATGCCGCTTCCGCGAGTTGGGGTTCCCGATCGACGCGCTGATCCAGGACTGGAAGTACTGGGGCGACAAGCCCTGGAGCTGCATGGAATGGGACGACAAGGTCTTCCCCGACCCCGAGGGCATGATCCGCGAACTGCATGAGCCGCACCACCTGCGCCTGATGACGACGCTGTGGCCGGTGGTCGGCGAGGGCTGCGCGCTGTTCGAGGAACTCAAAGCTGCCGGCGAGCTGTTCGAGTATCCGCACTGGGCCCAGGGCCACATCTATGACGCCTTCAGCGAGCGGGGCCGCGCAATCTACTGGAAGCATGTCCAGCGCGGGCTCATCGACAAGGGGGTCGACGCCTTGTGGATGGACGGCACCGAGCCGGAATTCGTCTCCACCCACGACCCGATGGACGGCGTGCGCGCCTGCTACGCGCAGCGCGACACCGCGTTGGGCAGCTGGCGCCGGGTGCTCAACGGCTACTCGATGTTCACCGCACGCGGCGTCTATGAAGGCCAGCGCACACTGAACAACGGCAAACGGGTGTTCACGCTGTCGCGCTCCGGCTTTGCCGGGCAGCAGCGCTATGCGGCGGCGAGCTGGTCGGGCGACATCGCCGCGACCTGGAATGTGCTGCGCGAGCAGGTGGCGGCGGGGCTGAACTTCGCGGCAGCCGGCATGCCGTACTGGACCACCGACATCGGCGGCTTCTTCACGACTGGCCTGGGGGCGCGCTTCCCCGACGGCAATCGCGACCCGGCCTACCGCGAGCTCTATGTGCGCTGGTTCCAGTACGGCGCGTTCTGCCCGCTGTTCCGCTCGCACGGCACCAATACTGCACGCGAGCCCTGGCACTTCGGCGAGCCCGGCAGCTGGGCCTACGACGCGCTACTCGCCGCCGCACAGCTGCGCTACCGGCTGCTGCCGTATATCTATTCGCTGGCGTGGGACGTCACCTCGCAAGGGGGCACGATCATGCGCCCGCTGGCGATGGACTTCCGCGACGATCCGGTCACCTACGGCATCGCCGACCAGTTCATGTTCGGCCCGGCGATCATGGTCTGCCCGGTGCTCGCGCCGATGTTCCATGAGCCGCGCCGCGAAGCGGAGATCGTCGCGGCCGACTTCCTGCGCACGCCCGCGGGCGAACCGGGCCTGATCTGGCGCGGCTATGCCGATGAAGCATCCGACGATGCCGTGTTCGCCAAGCCGGTCGGGGAACTCAACGGCAGCTGGGCCGGCGGCCCGCCGCCGGGCTTGCCCTTCGCCGGCTACCGCCTGCGTTGGGATGCCGAACTGACCGTGCGCGACAGCGGCGACTACGAATTCCTGCTCTACGGCAACGACGGCCGCCGCATGTGGTTCGACGACGAACCAGTGATCGACGCATGGCAGGCGCAGGGCATGCAGACCACCACGCTGCGCCGCACGCTCGCTGCCGGCACGAAAATCCGCCTGCGCGTCGAGCACCTGCACCGCCACGGCGCCGCGCAGATGAGTCTGTCGTGGCGCCGCCCCGGCCATGCGCCCAAATCCGAGCTGGTGCCGGCCGAGCGCCGCGTCTACCTGCCTGCCGGCTGCGACTGGTACGACTTCCACAGCGGCGAGCGCCACACCGGTGGCCAGACGCTGACGGTGCCGACGCCGATCTCGCACATCCCGCTGTTCGTGCGCGCCGGCAGCGTCCTGCCTTTGGGGCCGGTCGTCACGCAGAGCGACGCGCAACGCGGCGCGCCAATCGAGTTGCTGGTCTATCCCGGCGCCGACGCCGCGTTCGCGCTGTACGAAGACGATGGCGACGGCTACGCGTACGAGCGCGGCGCCTACACCACTCGCGCCATCCGTTGGTCTGACGCCACCCGCACGCTATCGATCCACACGCCGCACCAGGGCCTGCAAGGCCCCTCGGCGACGATCGGGGTGCGGCTCGCGGGCCGGCTGCACACCGAAACGCTGCCGCTCGATGCCAACGGTGCGGGAGCCGTGACGCTGCGGTAAATGGGTCAGAGCAGTCTGCTGCCCAGACAACCCCGGGAATTTTTCACATTTTCTCGGGATCGCCCATGGACGACGCAGCGCAGCGATCACTAGGCTGGGTCCTTTCACCGGGCTGGTGCCCATCCGGTGCCGGCACACCGCTTCACGTCCACAGAGAGGATCCTCACGATGACAAGAAACGCCTTCCGCATGGCGGCGATGGCTGCCGCAATCGCCGCCCTTGGCCTGGGTGCGCTGAGCGTACCAGCGGTGGCCGGGCAGAACAGCGACAACACCGCCGCGCGCCCCACGCAGGACACCAGCGTCGCGCTGGTGGTGCTCAACGGCGATCCGCTCTCGACCTACGTGAAGACCAAGCCCGCCAAGGGCAAGAAGATCGACTTCGGCAACACCAACGTGAAGGCGTACCGTGCCCAACTCTCCGCGCTGCGCAACGACTACAAGGCCTGGCTGCGCGCGAACGTGCCCGGCGCCAAGGTCACCGGCGAATTCGATATTGCCCTGAATGCGGTGGCGGTACAGCTCAATGGCGCCAGCCTGGCGCAGGTGTCCGGCACCAGCATGGTGAAGTCCGCGCAGTATCAGGCGCTCTACTACCCGAGCGCGGCAGACCCCGATCTCGCGCTGATCTCGGCGCCAGCCGCATGGGCCACGGCGGGCGGCAGCGCCACGGCAGGTGATGGCATCCGCGTCGCGATCGTCGACAGCGGCATCGACACCACCCACCCGTGTTTTGCCGATACCGGCTACCCGGCGCAAACCCAGGTCGGCGACCGCAGCTTCACCAACAACAAGGTGATCGCCGCCAAGGTCTTCAGCAACCGCACGCCGCAGCGCGGCTATACCGCCGAAGCGGTGGGCGAACATGGCACCCATGTGGCCGGCACGGTGGCGTGCAACTTCGCCACGCCGGCCAAGGTTGGCAACGTGACGATCCCGTACGGCATCTCGGGTGTCGCACCGCGCGCACTGCTGGGCAACTACAACGTGTTCCCGGGCGACCTCGCCAACGCGCGCTCGGAAGACATCCTCAACGCGCTCGAAGCGGCCTACGCCGACGGCTTTGACGTGGCGAACATGAGCCTGGGCGGCGGCTCGCATGGCGCGCAGGATCTGCTGACCGTGGCGGTGGACAACCTCGACCAGGCGAACATGGTGGTCGCGGTGGCCAACGGCAATTCGGGCCCCGGCTTCTCCACCGTCGAATCACCGGGCATGGCGGCCCGCGCGCTCTCCGCTGGCGCCAGCACGGTGCCGCACTTCGTTGGCGTACCGATCAGCGCCGCGGGCGGCAGCTACGGCGGCGCGACCGGCGACTTCGGCACCGTTACCGCGCCGCTGACGGCCCCGCTCGCCGTCGTCACCGGCAGCGTCAACGGCCTCAACACCGCGTGCTCGGCGCTGCCCGCCGGCAGCCTGAGTGGCCAGATCGCACTGATCACACGTGGCACCTGCAGCTTCTCGACCAAGATCCGCAATGTGCAGGGCGCGGGCGCTGCCGCCGTGGTGGTGTCGAACAACGTTGCCGGCACGCCGATCGCGATGGGCACCGACGGCACCGCGGGGCAGCCGACGATCCCCGCCTACATGGTCGCGCTGGAGGACGGCATGTCGCTGAAGGCCGCTGCCGGTGCCGCCACGACAATCAGCAACACCGCCGCCTACTTCCTCACCAGCAGCGCCAACGCGGACATCATGGCCGGCTTCAGCAGCCAGGGGCCAACCGATGTGGATGTCCGCGTCAAGCCGGATGTCGTCGCGCCCGGCGTCAACGTGCTCAGTTCGATCCCGCATCAGTTCTGCAGCGCCCCGCCCTGCTTCGCCTTCTTCCAGGGCACCTCGATGGCCACGCCGCACCTCGCCGGCTCGGCGGCGATCGTGCGCCAGCAGCATCCGGACTGGTCTGCCGCAAACGTGCGTTCGGCCATCGTGAACACCGCCGACTGGGGTGTGCTGAAGGCCGCAAGCAACGGCAGCACGATCGTCTACGACGGCAATACCGCCGGCGCCGGCCGCGAGAACCTCGCCGCGGCGGTCAACGCCAAGGTCGCACTTGATCCGGTCAGCGTCTCATTCGGTGCAGTGCCCTCGGGCAGCGGCCAGACGCGTTCCGCCACCGTCACCCTCACCAACCTCAGCGGCGCGGCGCAGACCTACTCGCTCGCCGTCGGCCCGGTCAGTGGCAGCGGCGTCGGTTTCAGCGTCTCGACACCAAGCGTGACCCTGGCCGCTGGCGCGAGCACCACTGTCAGCGTCAGCGCCAACGCCGCACAAGGCGCAACGGCTGGCGGCAAACAGGCGGTGCTGTGGATCAGCAGCGGCGGCGCGCCGGTTGCCCATGCAGTGCTCTACACCCTGGTGAAGTAAGCCTCACGGGGCGCCCTCAGCGGGCGCCCCGTTCTTCCTTGGGATTGCGGCCGCGCCGAACGGCCATCATCGCCGTGCACGGCGACGCAGCTCTCAGACGCCATCGTGGTGTCAGGGATAAACGTTGTGACAGGTGCAACGCAGCACCGCGCGCCAGGCAGTACATGCGCCCTCGTTCGGCTTTAGAGTCGACACGCTTCACGGCACCATAATCGCGCGATGCTCCCTCTACGCACACTGACTTGCCTATCCCTGCTTTCGGGACTCTGTTTCGCCAACGCCCAGGCAGCGCCGGACGGCTTGCCTGATTGTTCGGCAAGCGCTGCCATGCCTTACCTCGCCTGTCTGGCCACCCCCACAACCAAGGCCGAGTCGCCGGCTTACGAGCGTGGCGGGCGAATTGGCCGCCGTGGCGACACGCTCGACTTCCGCTGGCGCGGCGCCGCCAGCGCGGTGCGTGTTGAGGGCGCGTATGGCAACTACGGCTTCGCGTTGAACCGAATCGGGGCGAACGAGTGGGCTGCGAGCGTGCGCGTCCCGAATCTCGCCGCACTCGTTGAACGCTTCGCCTTCGTCGCCACCAACGCAGACGGCAAAGTCGTCCGCGAAACGATGCACTTCAACGGCCCGGCGGCCAGTCCGCCGACGCCCGAACGAGGGGCGATTGAGGCGTTTACGCTTGAGAGCCGGCACCTTTCGCAAAGCCGCCAGGTGAACGTCTGGCTACCGCCGGGACACTCGGCAAGCCAGCGTTACCCGGTGGTCTACATCGCCGACGGCGCCGCGGAATTCGGCAACGAATTGCTCGCCGCGATGCAGGCGGGCCGCTTGCCTGCCATGGTGGTCGTCGGGATCGAGGCCGATCAGGCGGCGCGCTTTGCCGAGTACGTGGACTTTCCGAAGCGCGAGGGCATTCCGAGCGACCCGGCACGCTTTGCGGCGCATGAACGCTTCTTCGTGGATGAAGTTCTGCCATGGGCCGAATCGAAGTTCGGCGCTGCCAACGAGCCCGGCTCGCGCAGCGTCGCCGGCTTTTCGAATGGCGCCGACTGGGCCGCAGCGATGGCCTTGCGGCACCCCGGTCTGTTCGGGCGCGCCATCGTCATGTCGCCGATCATGGTGGTGGAGTATGCGATTCCGGATGCGCCAAGCACTCGTTTCGAGCTCAGCGGCGGCGCGCTCGAGCCACCGTTCGCACTCGCCACGGCGTGTTTCGCGCAGCGCCTGCACGCCAAAGGCGGCACTGTGAAGCTGCGCTGGTGGCCCCACACCCACGCACCCGTGCAATGGCGCGCGGCCTTTCTGGCTGCCCTGCTCGACGAGCCCTCCGCGACGCTGCCCGATGCACATGCCTGCGACCGTTTCCCGGCCGACCCGTTGTAACGCCGCGAGCAGGCTCATTCATGTCGCATGACATCCGCCAGCCGCGCCGATAGCATTCAACGCGATCTCCGCTGGCGCTCACGTCCGCTGGGGAACGACATCTCACCGAGGAGCACCGCGATGCCGCGACCGCTGATCCACCATGCCCGTCGCCTTGCAATCGGCTTGATCGCCGTCGCCGGACTCGTCTGCGCCGACGCCCACGCTGACGGCCCCTTGCGCGAGCTTCTGAAGCAACGCCGAAACCAGTCAGCCCCCGCCGGAGCGAACGCGGAGTTCAGCGTCGACGTCGGCGGCGCGACGCGGCGATATCTGGTGCACATCCCGGCCAGCTATGACGCGACGCGGCCCGCCCCCTTGGTCCTCGCACTCCATGGCGGCGGCGGGGACATGCAGCACATGGCGAAGGATGAGCACTACGGCATCGTCAGCAAGAGCGATCGTGCCGGCTTCATCGTGGCCTTCCCAAATGGCACCGGCGCGATGGGCGACAAGTTCGCCACCTGGAATGCCGGCGCGTGCTGCGGCAAGGCGCGCGACACGCGGGTCGACGACGTCGCCTTCCTGCGCGCAGTGGTGGCCGACCTGCAAGGGCGCTACGCGATCGACGCGGGGCGCATCTTCGCGATGGGCATGTCCAACGGCGGCATGATGAGCCATCGCCTGGCCTGCGATGCGGCGGATCTGTTTGCCGGCATCGCCTCGGTTGCGGGCACCGACAACACGCTCGTCTGCGCGCCCGCGAGGCCGATTCCGGTGCTGCATATCCACGCACGCAACGACGACCATGTGCTGTTCGACGGCGGCGCCGGGCCGGGTGCGTTCCGCGACGAAAGCAAGGTCACGCAGTTTGTCTCCGTGCCGCAGACGATCTCGAACTGGGTCACCCGCAATGCTTGCAGCAGCGCCGCGCGGGAAGTGCTGGCAGTGCCCGGTGCGCGCTGCGAAGCGCACGAGGGCTGCCGCGGTGGCGCCACGGTCGAGCTGTGCGTGACCGAAGACGGGAAGCACAGCTGGCCCGGCGGCGGGGTCACCACGCTGTCGCGTCAGCAGCCGAGCCAGGCGATCAACGCCAACGACGTGATCTGGGACTTCTTCCAGTCAGTGACGACCCGGCGCTAGCTGGATGCACATGGTTGGCCCGCCCCCTCGGTGGCACACTCCGATAGCCAGGCTGCGGTGGGCCGTGGCACCCGCCTTAGGCGCCGGTGCAACACCCGCATCACGCGGGGGAGCGCAGTTGGCACAATCCCCCCTCTGGTCGACCTTTACGGACTCGATGTCTTCCGCCACCCAAGCCGCCGAACGGACGCATGAACGCTGAACGCCGGCGGCTAAGCCTATCGCTGTTGATCTCGCTGCTCGCGCATGCGCTGCTGCTGAGCCTGAGTTTCGGCGGCCAGGGTTTCGGCCTGCCGGGCCTGGTCTTCGCGTGGCAGAAGCGCTGGGCCATTGCGCCCGAACTGCGCGTGGTGCTACGGCCAGCCCCGATCGAGAACGGGCAGACCGCGCTACCGCCAATCACCGCGCCGCAATGGCCCGACTCGCTCGAGCGGACAGGCAACGCCGACCAGCCTGCGCCCGAGGGTGCGCTCGCCGCCCTGAACCTCGCGCGGCAGGCCGTCATCCCGCGTGCACCGGCCAGCGCCACACCGGACTCCGGCAGCCAGCCAACGGCCGACACGCCGCCACCCGCCGATGCGGCGGCGCCAGCATCCACCGTTGCGCTGATCGCGGTGGAGCGCTCGGATGACCCGGCCTTCTTCGTCCCGCCACCGCCGGCCGTGTCGAGCCCCGGCGGGGTGCTCGGGGCGCAGTCGCTCAACACCGTCGCCAACCCATCGCCACGCCAGCGCGGCAGCGATGCCGCAACGCCGGAAGCCGACGCGGCGCCAACGGAACCCCCCGCCCAGCCGCCGGAGGCCGACACCGCAGCGCGTGAAGCGCAGCGCCTTGCCGACGAGCAGCAAGCGATGCGCGCCGAGGCCGCAAGGCTGGACGCCGAACGTCGTGAGGCAGAACGGCTCGCCGCCGCGAAGCTGGAAGCCCAGCGCCTGGAGGACGCGCGGCAAGCCGCGGCGCGTGCAGAAGCCGAACGCCTGGCGGCCGCCAGCCTTGAGGCTGCGCGGAAAGAGGCCGAGCAGCGCGAGGCCGCACGCGTGGCCGCCGCAAAACTGGAAGCGCAGCGCCAGGAGGAAGCCCGCCTGGCCGAAGCCCAACGCGCCGAAGCCACGCGACGCGAAGCGGAAAGGCTGGCCACCGCAAAGCTCGAGGCACTGCGGCAACAGGAAGCGCGCGAGGCCGCAGTGCGCACCGAAGCCGATCGCCTGGAAGCCGAGGGCCGCGAAGCCACCCGCCTGGCCGCCGCCAAGGTTGAAGCGCAACGCCTGGAACAAGCCCGCGAGGCGGCAGCCAAGGCGGCGGCGCAGAAGGAAGCAGAACGCCGGGAAGCCGAGCGGATCGCGGCGGCGAAGCTGGAAACCCAGCGGCAAGAGGAAGCCCGCCTGGCGGCCGCACGCGCGGAAGCCGATCGACTGGAGGCGGAACGTCGCGAAGCGGCGCGACTGGCCGCCACCAAGGCAGAGGCCCAACGTCAGGAAGAGGCACGGCAAGCCGCCGCCCGCGCCGAAGCGCAGCGCCAGGAAGCCGCCCGACTCGCCGCCGCGAAGCTCGAGGCCCAGCGCCTTGAAGAAGCGCGCCAGGCTGCCGCGCGCGCCGAGGCCGAACGGCTGGAAGCGGAACGTCGGGAAGCCGCTCGCGTTGCCGCGGCCAAAGCCGAAGCCCTGCGGGTTGAGGAAGCCCGCCAGGCAGCAGCTCGCACCGAGGCGGCGCGGCTTGAAGCAGAGCGTCGCGAAGCCGCCCGCGTTGCGGCCGCTCAGGCTGAAGCCAAGCGCATCGAAGACGCCCGCCAGGCCGCTGCGCGCGCCGAAGCCGATCGGCTGGAGGGTGAGCGTCGTGAGGCGGCGCGCGTCGCTGCCGCGAAGGCGGAGGACGACCGCCAGGAAGCCGCGCGACGCGACGCAGCCCGTGTTGCCGCCGCCAAGGCGGAGCAGGAAGAGAACGAGCGGCGCGAAGCACGGCGCCGCGCCATGGGGCGCCAGCTCGATGAAGAGGCTGCGCGACGCGACGCCGCCAACCCGGCTCGCGCGCCCAACAACCTGCCACTTTCGCTGAGCACTGCGCGGCGGGTAAGGCTCTGGGGGCGTGCCGACCCCAACGCCGAGCTGGTGCAGTACGCCGAGGCCTGGGCACGCCGCATCCAGCTCAACACGCCGGTCGAAGCCGTGCGCGACATCGCAAAACGGCCGCACACGCAACCGATGGTCACGGTCGCGATCCGCAGCGATGGCAGCATCGAGGCGATCACCTTCGCGCTCTCCAGCGGCGTCGCGGAAGTGGACGAAGCGATCCGCCGTATCGTGCAGAGCCACGCGCCCTACCCCGCCTTCTCGCCGATCCTGGCGCGGCAGTACGACGTGGTCGAGATCCGGCGCACCTGGCAGTTCGATACGGCTGTGCGCTTGTATTGAGCCGATGCCTGCGTCGTGATGCGGCTGCCCAAAGCCCCGGCCTGAAGCACCCATCGAGCGCCTGCCACACAGCAAGCCTGGACTACGACGCAGCATCGCCGCTCGCCGGCATACGCGGATTCGCCTCGTAAGCCGCTGGTCAAATCGGTTGAACGCCGCGCGCCGGCACAGCTCAGCGCTTGATGTAATGCGCTTGGCCTTAAGCTACATGCCCGCTCCAACACCATAAGAACCATCAGAGAGACGCTCACGCATGTCTGACCTCAGCGACCTCAGCAATGACAGCGCGGTCTACAAGACCCTGCTGGAATCAACCAAGGCAATCCCTTGGAAGATCGACTGGGCGACGATGCAGTTCGCCTACATCGGCCCGCAGATCGAACCCCTGCTTGGCTGGAGCAGGCAGAGCTGGGTCTCGGCCAACGACTGGGCCGAGCGCATCCACCCGGAAGACCGCGAGTACGTCGTCAACTTCTGCATCTCGCAATCAAAGGCCGGCGTCGACCACGAAGCCGACTACCGCGCGCTGACCAAACAGAACGGCTATGTGTGGATTCGCGATGTGGTGCACGTGGTGCGCAACGCGCAGGGCGAGGTGGAATCGCTGATCGGCTTCATGTTCGACATCAGCGAACGCAAGAAGACCGAAGAAAAGCTGCTCGCGCTGCAGAAGGAACTCGAAGCCCTGTCATTCAAGGACGGCCTGACGGGCATCGCCAATCGCCGCCGCTTCGATTACACCCTCGAACTCGAGTGGCAAAGCGCGCTCAGCAGCGGCAAACCCCTGTCCTTGATCATGCTCGATGTCGACCTCTTCAAGCAGTTCAACGACCTCTACGGCCACACCGCTGGCGACAAGTGCCTGATCGACGTCGCGCAGTCGCTGAACCTTGCGCTGGTCGGCCAACGCGATCTGGTCGCCCGCTACGGTGGTGAGGAGTTCGTGCTCTTGCTGCCGGAAACCGATGCCGCCGGCGCCCACATCGTCGCCCAACGCTGCCAGCGCCTGATCGACAAGCTCGCCATCGAGCACAGGCAGAACCCGCACGGCGAGCGCATCACCGTGAGCATCGGTGTCGGCACCGTGACGCCGAGCGCCGACCTGACGCCGACGCGCTTCATCGAGGCGGTCGACAAACAGCTCTACGCAGCCAAGCAGGGCGGGCGCAACCGCATCGAGGCCCTGCTCGTCTGAACGCAGGCAGGTGGCCGCGTCAGGAGCCGCCGGCGCCCGCCTTGAGCGCTTCGAGCCACTGCGGCACGGCCTCGGCGGGCATCGGCCGCGCAATCAGATAGCCCTGCAGGATGTCGCAACCAAGGCGCACCAGCGCGGCATGCTGATCGGCGGTTTCGACCCCCTCGGCCACCACCTCCATGCGCAGCGCGTGGGCCAGCCCCACCACTGCTTCCAGCACCGCCTGCGCGTCGGCATTGGCGGTGAGGTCGATGACGAAGCTGCGGTCGATCTTCAACTGCCGCGCGGGGATGTTGCGCAAGTGCGCGAGGCTGGAATAGCCGGTGCCGAAATCGTCGATCGACAGCCGCACACCGAGCGCCGCAATCTGGTCGAGCACGCTGCGTTCGGCATCGAGGTTCTCCATCATCGCCGTCTCGGTGATCTCGCACACCAGTTGCGAAGGCTGCAGGCGATGCTGTTCCAGCGCAGCGGCTATCCGCTCCGGCAGCGCGGCGTTGCGCAGCTGGTAAGGCGACAGATTGATCGCGACGCGGCAGCGCAGGCCTTGCTCATGCCAGCGCGCCAGTTGCGCACAGGCTTCGTCGATGACCCAGTTGCCGATCTCGCCGATCAACCCGAAACGTTCGGCGAGCGGTACGAATACTGCGGGGCTGACGAGACCGCGTTCCGGGTGGCGCCAGCGCAGCAGGGCCTCAAGCCCGTGCACCTGGCCGCTGCGCGCGTCGACCTTCGGCTGGTAGTACAGCAGCAGCTCACCGCGCGCGACGGCGTGACGCAGGGCCTGTTGCAGCAGCACCTGCTCGGCCGCATCGCCCGCCATGCTGGCCTCGTAGACCACGCAGCAACCGCCGCCAGCGCGCTTGGCCGCGCCCTTCGCAGCCTCGGCACGCGCGAGCAGGCGCGGGGCGTGGTCTTCGTGATCCGGGAACACCGCCACGCCAATCGAGCACGACAGCGAAACGTCCTGCCCCGCCACGCGAATCGGCTGGCGCATCGCGTCAAGAATGCGTTGCGCCAGTGTCACCGCCGCCGCCTCGGCATCGCGCGACTCGACCATTGCAACGAATTCGTCGCCGCCGAGCCGCGCCACGGTGTCGCTCTCGCGCAGCGTGAGCTGCAGCCGGCGCGCGAGTTCGCGCAGCACTTCGTCGCCCGCCTCGTGGCCGAAGGAGTCGTTGATCGGCTTGAAACCGTCGAGATCGAGGAACAGCACCCCCAGCCGCTCAACAGCCGTCGGCGTTGGGCCACGTCGCGCGATGCGTGCCGCTGCGTGCTGCAGGCGGTCGTTGAACAGGGCACGGTTCGGCAAGCCGGTCAGCGCATCTTCAAAGGCGCGACGCTGCAGGGTTTCGTTGGCCTCCTGCAGATCCTCGGTCGCACGATGCAGCGAGCGGGCCAGCTGCGCTTCGCGCGCCCGCGCCATGGCATCGTTGATTGAAAGCACCAGTGCGCCGGCAAGCAGGAACAGCGCCGCCGTCACCACCACCGCGGCGAGCGGCTGACCGGAAAGGCCGTCGACGCTGCGACAGATCGTGCCCTGCGGCAGTTGCGCCGCGGCCATGCCGGTGTAGTGCATGCCGCCGATCGCCAGGCCCATCACTACCGCGGCCAGCCCCTGCAAACGCAGGCGCAGGGCACCGTGCTGTTCACGCAGCGCGAAGAACAGCCTCAGGGCGGCGGCTGACGCGAGCCATGCGATCGCCACCGAGGCAAGCACCACCGGCCAGCGCCACACGATCGGCGGTACCAGCTCGAGCGCGGCCATGCCCAGGTAATGCATCGCGCAGATGCCCACCGCCATGCTGCTGCTGCCACCCAGCAGCACCCACGGTGTCAGCCTGTCGTGCGTCGCGATCCGCAGCGCCACCGCGGCGGCGCCAATGGCAGCCAGCCAACTCAGCAGGGTCGGGCCGCCGGCATAGCCCAGCGGCACCCCGGCATCGAAACCGAGCATGCCGACAAAGTGCATCGCCCAAATGCCGGTACCCAGTGAAACCGAACCACCCGCCAGCCACCACCGCCGCAGCCCGGTCTCTGCCACGCGCACCCGGCGCGCCAGATCCAGCGCAACGTAGGAAGCGAACACCGCAACGACCAGCGAGGCAACAACGAGCAGCGGGTCGTGGCGGGTTATCAGGAACAGAGCAGAAGCCATCCCCCTGTTATCGGCCGGCCTGCGGCGCGCTTAAGGAGGCGGCCCAGCGAGCATGATTGCTTGCGCCTGCGTCGACGCCTAGCGTAGCGATTCCCCCAGCGCGGACAGCAACTCGGCCTCCGACAAGCTGTTGGTGTCTTTCCCGACCCAGCGCTCGGGCGCCTGGAAGCGGGCAAGCCTGAAGTAGTCGATGTGGGCGCGCAGGTCGCGCTTGCCGTCGCGGACGGTGAGCAAGTTGAATTCGCGCGCCGCGGGTTCGTCGGACAGGCCCGCGAAGCGCTGCTGCATCGTCGGCAGGAAATCGGTGGTGGCGGTGATCCCGACCTGCAACCGGCTTGGCAAGCCCGGATGGGTCATGTCGCGCTCGCTCATCTTCTGCCATGTGAAGCGCAGGCTCTGGGTGTCGCGCTGCGTGACTCGCCACGGTTTGCCCTCAACCCGATGCAGCGCGACGAAGGTACTGCCGATCCGCACCAGCCGCAGCTCGTGCCAAGCCTGCCGCGTCGCATAGACCAGCTGTTGCGAATTGCCACTCACGCTGCGCATCACCGAGATCGACGGGCTTTCGGTGCCGTCCGCGCCCATCGCCAGCCACACGTGGTTCTCGTCGCTCGGCTTCCAGTCGGCCGCCTTGGGCGCTGCCTGGCGGGCCATGATGCCGATATAGGTGTCCGAATAGCTGCGCGGCGCCGAGCCGGGTTTCAGACCCTCCGCCTTCACCCGCGCCGTCATGACGAAATCGCCCTCGAACTCCTGCATCAGGAAAGGGGCATGGAAGCCGGCGAGCCAGTAGCTGGTGTAGGGCTCGATCAGCAGTTCGCCGCCCGCCACCGAGACCTTTGCCACCTGGTCCGCCCAGCCTTCGACATCGCTCAGCCAGCGCCAGTCCTTGAGCGCATCGGGTGAGTCGAAACCTTCATCAATCATGGTGGCCGCGTGCGCGACACCAAGAGACAAACCGAGGAGAAACAGACACTGCGAGATCCTGCCGGCAACGCTCATTGGGGGGCCTTATACTTTTTGGTTTTGGAGCGCCGCATGCTACCGGCATCGCGTGACCGCGAGAAGCTGGGCGCCGCCTCCCCTGCGCGTTGTTGTGCTCCGGCACGGCGTGCAACACTCCCGCTTCCCGACGCTTCGTAGGGCTCACGTCATGGCGCGCCACCTTCTCGCTACGCTGATCGCGCTCTGCGCCTGCGCGGCGCACGCCGAGGGCAGCCTGCTGAGCGTGCCGACACGCGGCGGCGTCACCACCACCGTCTTCTGGGAAGCCGCGCCGAACGCCAGGGCCACCGTGCTGCTCTTCCCCGGCGGTGGCGGGGGCTTTGGGCGGGTGGAGGACGGCAAGCCCACGGGCCAGAACTTCCTCGTGCGTTCGGAGGGGTATTTCATTGCCCAAGGCTTCAATGTTGCAGTCTTCGGGCGACCGAGCGACTCGCAAGATCTCGACTACGCTGACCGCATCGCCGAACGCCACCTCGCCGACATTGCCAAGGTGATGGCCGTCGTGCGCGAGAAGGCCGACGTACCGATCTGGTTGGTCGGCACCAGCCGCGGCACTGTGTCAGCCACGGCAGCCGCAATCCGCATGCCCGACCAGATCGCCGGGCTGGTGCTCAGTTCCAGCGTTGTCAGCGCCAAGAAGCCCGGCGCCGTCCCCACGCAGGACCTCGCCGCCATCACGGTGCCGACGCTCGTCCTCCATCACAGCAAGGACGCCTGCCCGGTCTGCGATCCGCAAGGCGTGCCCGCCATCCTGCGCGGTCTGAAGAACGCACCGGTGAAGAAGCTGCAGATGGTCAGCGGCGGCGACAATCCCAGCGGCAACGTCTGCGAGGCGCTGCACTGGCACGGATACATCGGGATGGAACGGGAGGCGGTAGAGGTGATTGCAGCGTGGATCAGGGCGCCGGCGGACTGAGCGACCAGCACCTCTGCGGCAGCTCGCCCGCCGCGGTTTTCAACCACCAGGGAAGGCGGTATCCGGAATTTCCGCGACCGCCCGGAACGCCGGTTTGGCAAACAGATAGCCCTGCATCAGCGCGATGCCGGCGTCACGCAGAAAGTCTCGTTCCGCCGGGGTTTCGATGCCTTCTGCCACGACCGTGATGGCCAGCTCTTCGCAAAGCCGGACGAGGCTACGCACGATCGCCTGCCGCGGCCGATGGCCCTCGATTCCGCGGATCAGGTCCATGTCGATCTTGACGATGTCGGGCTGGAAATCCGCAAGCAGCTTCATGCCTGCATAACCCGCACCGAAATCGTCGATCGCGGTCTTGAACCCGCAGCGCTTGTACTCGCGCAGGATCTTGGCAAACCAGGGGCCATCTTCAATGCGTTCGCCCTCGGTCACCTCGAAGATGATGCGATCCAGCGGGAAACCATGCACCCGCGCCGCTTCGAGGGTGGTCCGAATGCACAGTTCCGGTTTGTAGATCGCATTCGGAAGGAAGTTGATCGAGATGTGTTCGCGAATCCCGAGTTCCTTCGCCCCCTTGATCGCCTTGACGCGACAGGCTTGATCAAAACGGTAGCGGTTCTGGTCATTGACCTGGGAAAGCACGCTCAACGCGCCCTCGCCGTTCGGCCCGCGAACCAGAGCTTCATGCGCGAAGACGAGCTTCTGATTCACATCGACAATGGGTTGGTACGCGAACTCGAACTGAAAGCCGACACGCTCGGCTTTCCCGCAGTCCTCACAATCCCGTTGCGTGCCCGCCAGCGGCACAAAACCCTCGGGAAAAGATGGGTTGCTCATCGCTTTCTGTATTGTTTTCATGGCGTCCTTCAGCGTGAGTGAGTCCGCGGGTCGCCGTCACCAGCGCCGCCGGCCGATTCAGTTTCTGCCGCTCGCCGCGGCAGCGCAAGTCGCTTGGCAAAGCTGTGCTCGCGGGGACGGCGGGCGTGAACCGCCTGGAAGCTGGCCAATCGACCGCCATGCGGCCCATTCAGCGGAATACGGCGCAACGACCAGATCGCCACCGGGTACCCCGCGGCAAAGCCTGCAAAGCGCTGCACTGGCACGGGCTCATCGGGGTCGAACGCAAGGCCGTCGGCGTAATCGGCGCCTGAATCAGGGCGCCGAAGGAGCGAACAGCGCGCTCAGCAGGACAGGCGACCCGCGCAGGTCAAGTTACGCCCGGCGATGCCGATATGCATGAGTCTTGTGGTGCGGATGCACCGCATGCGGTCACTGAGGGCTGCCGATGGTCGCCAACATCCACCTTTCAATGCTCGCCGACTTCATCCTCGGCACCATGCTGATCTTCCTGTGGATCATTCGCCGCAGCGACCGGCATGGGCTCTACTGGGGTGGCGCCCAGATCCTGCTGGCAGTCGCGGCGGGCATCTGGGGACTGGGGGCGCTAGACCTCTGGGTTTCGGCCCTCATCATCGCCGTGGGCACGCTCGGCCTCGGCGGCTATGTAGCGGGCACGCTTCATTTCTGCGGCAAACCGATCGTCTGGCGCCACCATGCACTGGGCTGGCTTACCTACGCAATCGTTCAGACCTGCGTCGCCGCAGCCTCGCCGCGACTGAGCCACAGCCTGAGCATCGCGATGCTGGGCGTGGTGCTGGCGTGGTGCGGCTGGCAGCTATCGCGCCGCCGCCACCCGTATTTGGTGCTCAGCACCACGCTCTGGCTGCGGGCGCTGACGAACCTTGGCTTCTCGGTGAACATGTTTACCGGCAGCAATCTCGAAGGGCTCTTCGCAATCGGCTTCTTGCTGAAGATCGTCGCCTCCTTCGGCCTGATCCACGCCATCCTTGCCGAGAACCAGCGGCGGATCTTCGATGTGCTCAACGGGCTCGGGCACGGCTTCCTGATCCGGGACGCCGAAGGCATCGTCCGTTTCGCAAGTGAGAAGCTCGCGGCCTCCATCGCCCGGGGAAGCGCCAAGGAGATGGTCGGCCAGCACATCAACTCGCTTGCTTACGGTCGGACAAAGGAAGAAGGCGCCGCGTGGTTCCGCCGTGTTATCGCGCCGGATGCGCCGCGGCCATGCATCGACGAAGTCGTGCATCAGCACCGGGATGGGCGCGAGGTACCGCTCGAGATCATCAGCGTCCCCTTCGAGGATCGCGGCGAGATGCATGTGCTGAGCCAGGTCATCGACATCAGCGAACGCAAGGCGCTTGAGGCCACACGCCAGCGCGCGGCGATGCTCGACGATTCCACCGGCTTGCTCAATCGCTTCGCCTTCAGGCAGATGCTAGGGGATCGGCTGGCGGCCAACCGCGGGCAAGACGAAGTGACGATCGTGCTGTTGATCGACATCGACCATTTCAAGCGCGTCAACGACACCCTGGGGCATACCGTCGGCGATACCCTGATCAAGCGGGTGGCGACGCGGCTGCAACAGCTGCAGCTCCCCCAACTGGCGCTGGCGCGATTCGGCGGTGACGAGTTCGCGCTGATGTTCACCGAAGCAGACCCGGCCACCGCCCACGATGCCGCGGAGCGCTTCGCGCGCGCGATCCTGCTCGCGCTGCACGAGCCGATCCCGCTCTCCTCGTTCCGCATTTCGATCAAGGCCAGCATCGGCATTGCCTTCGCACCCGCCCACGGGCTCGACCCCGAGAGCGTGCTCAGTGCAGCCGACGCCGCCGTGTACGCCGCCAAGGACAGGGGCCGCAATCGTCACGAGTTCTTCGACGAGCAGATGGGCGCGAAGTCGCGCGACGCGCTGCTGATCGAAGAAGCCCTGCAACAGGCGATTGCCAACAACGAGTTCCAACTCGTCTACCAGCCCATCGTCGATGCCCGCAGCCGTCGGCTGGTGAAAGTCGAAGCCCTGTTGCGCTGGCGCACCCCGACGCTGGGCTTCGTCGGGCCAGACCGTTTCATCCCGATCGCCGAAGACAACGGGCAGATCATCAGCATCGGCACCTGGGTCGTGCAGGAAGCTGCGCGACAAGCCCGCGCATGGCACTCGCGGCCGGAAGGGCCGATCCGCATCGCGGTGAACGTGTCCGCCGCGCAGCTTGTCGACCCGGACTTCATCGACGTGGTCGACCGTGCTATCGCCGACGCCGGCGCCGCGCCGACGGAACTCGAAATCGAAATGACCGAACGGGTGCTGATCAACGAGGCGGACACGGTCGTGCGCGTCATCGACACACTTCACGAGAAGGGGCTCAGCACCTCGCTGGACGACTTCGGCACCGGCTACTCCTCGCTCAGCTACCTCACCCGTTTCCACCTGCGCACGCTCAAGATCGACCGCGCTTTCGTCAACGGCATCGACCAGGACGAACGCAGCCTCGCGCTGGTGCGCGCCATCATCGCCATGGGCCACAGCCTCGGCATGAGCATCGTCGCCGAGGGCGTCGAGACCGAAAACCAGGCCGGCATCCTCGCCGAGCTGGGCTGCGAATACCTCCAGGGCTACCTCTTCTCGCCGCCGGTACCCGCCGAGAAGCTCATCCCCAACGTATCCGCCGCGTAGCGCGCCCGATCAGCTCAGGCGCACAGGCGAATGCAGCGCCGGCGCTTCAATGCTGCCGTGCGTCGGGGCCGGCTGCTGATGGCCGCGCCGCAGGGTGCCAAGACCGAAAAAGAAGAAAAATGAGATCAGCAGGCCGAGGATCACCAGGACAACCGAGAGGGTGCTTCGTAAGGCCGCCGATTTGGTGAAGTGCCTCGCCAGGCCGGTTACGGCAAAGAGGCAAACGAGCGAGATGAGGGCCGGCAGGAAATAATCCAGCAAGAGATGTCCCTTCTTTGGCGCGCGCAATGGCATTGCGCTGGGCGAGGGACGAATCATAAGCGCACCCGGCGCGGCGTCGGCTGCGCCGGGTCATCGCCTGGCGCACACAGCTAGCGGGCTCGACCAGCGCGGGTCAAAACGACCCGCCCTACTGGGTCGCAGGTGGAGCGGGTGGGCGACTCTTCGGTAAGGGTTCGATCACGGGTCAGCCCGGGATATCGGGCTCGACGAGCGTCGCCAGTTGCGCGAGCGACTCCTGCCAGCCGAGGTAGCACATCTCGACCGGAATCGCTTCCGGCACGCCTTCCTGCACCACGCTGATCTCGGTGCCGCAGGACACGGGCTTCAGCGTCACCGTCGTCTGCATCTCGCCCGGCAGGTTCGGGTCGTCAAACTTGTCGGTGTAGCGAAGTTTCTCGAACGGCACCAGCTCCAGATACTCGCCGCCGAAGGAATGCCCGTGGCCGGTCGAGAAGTTCGTGAACGTCATCCGGTAAGCGCCGCCCACCTTAGCGTCGAGCTGGTGAACCTTGCAGGTGAAACCATACGGCGGCAGCCACTTCGCCATCGCATCGGCGTCCAGAAACGCGCGGTAGACGCGCTCGGGCGTCACACGCAGCACACGGTGAAGTCGGATGGTGCCTGTGGGCATGATCGGTTCGCCTTTCGATTCTGCGTTGGGATAGAAGTCGGTGTCTGGGTACCCAAGGCGCGTCGTCGCGCCGGCGCGCGCGACAACGGGCGCCGCCAAGTATTGCTTAAACTTGGACCACAAAGGGCCTGCTGCTAATCGAGACGACTTGGCGCGCAAGGCTGGCTGCCAGGGGGCAGCCACGCCCCCTACGGTCGCCAAGACCAGCCCTACAGGGCTGCAGACGCAGGCGTATAGGACCGCGCTGATTCACGCTCGGTCACAACGAGCCACAGAACCTATTGAGCCTGAGAACATTCCGATTTGCGCTGGCGCGAACAACCGTATGGCGGCCCCACCATCCCGCTCAGCCCGGATTGGACGAAGTCCTCGACGCCTGTTTTGATACGCTGGATAGAAACCGACGAAGTTTGACCAGATGTCCAGCCTAGATACCCTGACAAAGACGGGGAGCCGTTCGGCGTTCTCCGCTGAACTCAATCGTGCGCTTCAGTCCGCACGGGCCGAAGCGACAAGCTTTGCGCTCATCCTTGCCGACATCACCAACTTCAAACGCTTCAACACACACAATCCATCCGCGCTTGGCGATGTCGCTCTCGTTCGGCTGGCTGATTGCCTGAGAAACGTCGTAGCGAATCGAGGCCCGATCTATCGGGTGGGTGGTGATGTGTTCGCGGTGATTCTCCAAGGCGCTGGCGAGGCGGAGGCCATCGCCGTCTGCACGGAGATCGAGCGCGCAGCGCACAACAGAATTGCGCCTCCGCAAGCGGTCCACTGTGGGCACCACGACTGCTCTGGCCCGGTAACCATCAGTGTCGCGTGTGGCTTTGCCCTAGCATCGCCGGAGCACGATGCCGAAACGCTGATGCGCCTTGCCGATACGCACATGTACGAGGCGAGGAAATGTGGGAGCGGCATCGGCGAAAAAAACGAACCCGAACGGGCAGAGCCATGACACGACGCTCAGCTGCGTGACGAGCCCCCGGAATCCCGCGCCGAAGGATTTCCGTTCGACGCCTTACCGACGAGAGACACAAGAGCCATCACGCAGGACATCGCAGCTTGTTCCGCGAGCGACCCGGTCGAACGACTGCCTGAGCGTCAGCGCGCTCGACTTGCCAGAAACCCCTTCAACGCCCTCCCCGTATGCGTCTTCGCCTTGACGCACTTCGCCACCGGCCCGGCGAAGACGATTTCGCCGCCGCCGTCGCCGCCTTCCGGCCCCAGATCCACGATCCAGTCCGCTTCGGCCATGACGTCGAGGTCGTGTTCGATGACGAGCACGGTGTTGCCGGCGTCGACGAGGCGGTGGAGGACGTGGATGAGTTTTTCGACGTCGGCCATGTGCAGGCCCACCGTCGGTTCATCCAGCACGTAGAGCGTGTGCGGCGTTCTGGCACGGGCGCGCGCGGCGGGGTCGGTCTTGACCTTGACCAGCTCGGTGACGAGCTTGATGCGCTGTGCTTCGCCGCCGGAGAGGGTGGGTGAGGGCTGGCCGAGGGTGAGGTAGCCGAGGCCGACGTCCTGCAAGAGCTTCAGCGGGTGCTGGATGACCGGGTGGGCGGCGAAGAAGTCGACGGCTTCGTCGATCTCCATGGCGAGCACGTCGGCGATGCTCTTGCCGCGCCAGGTGGCGCTGAGGGTGTCGGTGTTGAAACGCGCGCCGTTGCAGACGTCGCACGGCACTTTCACATCCGGCAGGAAACTCATCTCGACGGTGCGCTGGCCCTGGCCGTCGCAGGCGTCGCAGCGGCCGCCTGCGGTGTTGAAGGAGAAGCGGCCCGGCGCCCAGCCGCGCAGACGCGCGGTTTCGGAGTCGGCGTAGAGCTTGCGGATGGCGTCCCAGAAGCCGATGTAGGTGGCCGGGCAGGAGCGCGGCGTCTTGCCGATCGGGGTCTGGTCGACTTCGAGCACACGGCCCACAGGCTGCCAGCCAGTGATCGCCTCGCAGCCTTCCAGCACCACCTTGGCGCCCTTGGTGCGGCTGTTGAAGGCCTGCGTGGCGACGAGGCGGCGCAGGTTCTTGTGCAGCACGTCGCGCGCGAGCGTGGACTTGCCCGAGCCGGACACGCCGGTGACGACGATGAGGCGGCCGAGCGGGATCTGCGCGGTGACGTTCTTCAGGTTGTGCAGCGCCGCGCCTTCGACGGTGACCATGGGCGTCTCGGCATCTACCTTGCGCGCCGGTTGCAGCGGGTGTGCCAGCGGCGCGCGCAGCGTGCGGCCGGTGACCGATTCCGGCACCGCCATCAGCGCCGCGGCATCGCCCTCCGCGACGATGTTGCCGCCGCGCGTGCCGGCGCCGGGGCCCATGTCGATGACGTGGTGGGCGCGGCGGATGGTCTCCTCGTCGTGCTCGACGACGACCACAGTGTTGCCCTTGGCTTCAAGCGCGTGCAGCGTATCGAGCAGCATGGCGTTGTCGCGCGGGTGCAGGCCGATGGAGGGTTCGTCGAGCACATAGCAGACGCCGCGCAGGTTGGTGCCCAGCTGCGAGGCGAGGCGGATACGCTGCGCCTCGCCGCCGGAGAGCGTGGGCGCGGCGCGATCGAGCGCGAGGTAGCCGAGGCCTACGTCCTTGAGGAAGGCGAGGCGTGACTTGAGTTCGGCGACGATGTCGCGGCCGATCTCGGCCTCGCGGCCAGCGAGCTTGAGTGTGCCGACCCAGTGGGCCAGCCCTTCGACCGACAGGTGCGCATAGTCCGCGATGCTGTTGTCGCGGTAGCGCACCGCCAGCGCGGTGGGGTTGAGGCGCGCGCCTTCGCAGGCGGCGCATTCGGTTTCGGGCTCGACCTCTTCATCCTCGCCGGCTTCACCTTCGTAGCGCAGGCCGGTGAATTCGGCGGCGGTGGCGTCGCCCTCGGGGTCGCGCATCGCGTCGCGCAGCCACTTGGGCAGGGTGTTGCCGGTGCCCATGCAGTCAGGGCACCAGCCGTGCTTGGAGTTGTACGAGAACAGGCGCGGGTCGAGTTCCGGGAAGCTGGTGCCGCAGCTCGGACACGCACGCTTGGTGGAGAACACGACGACCTGTTCGCCGTCGATGAGGTGCAGCACGCCCTTGCCGAACTCCAGCGCCTTGGCGAGCGCATCGCGCAGCTCGGCCTCGTTGCGGGCGCCGACTTTCAGCGTGGCGACCGGCAACTCGATGATGTGTTCCTTGAAGCGGTCCAGCCGCGGCCAGGGTTTCGTCGGCAGCAGTTCGCCATCCACCCGCAGCTGGGCGTAGCCCTTGCCGGCGGCCCACTTCGCGAGGTCGGTGTAGAGGCCCTTGCGGTTGATGACCAGTGGCGCGGCGAGCGTGACCTCGCGGCCCTTGTAATCGCGCAGCAGGCGCGCGGCGATGGCGTCGGGCGATTGCGGCTCGATCGCGCAGTCGCAGTCCGGGCAGTGCTGGGTGCCCAGCTTCACGAACATCAGGCGCAGGAAGTGGTGGATTTCGGTGAGCGTGCCCACCGTGCTCTTGCGCCCGCCGCGGCTGGTGCGTTGCTCGATCGCCACCGTGGGCGGAATGCCGTGGATGGCGTCGACATCCGGCTTGGCGGCCGGCTGCACGAACTGCCGCGCGTAGGCGTTGAGCGATTCGAGGTAGCGGCGCTGGCCTTCGGCGAAGACGATGTCGAAAGCGAGCGTGGACTTGCCCGAGCCCGACACGCCGGTGACCACGGTGAAGCGGCGGTGCGGAATCTCGACCGAAACGTTCTTCAGGTTGTGCTCACGTGCGCGCACCACACCGATGGCGTCGCGGCGCGCGGGCAGGTAGCGGTGCTGCAGTTCCGCGACGAGGCGGGCGCTGGTGTCGTTGGCCGCCGCAGCGGCCACCACGCGTTTGGTCTTGCCGGCGGCCTTGGCGAGCTGCGCGGGCGCGGTGAGGCGCATCACGTAATCGGCCAGCGCGCGGCCGGTGTGGGTGTCGGCATCGAGCAGCGCCGCCGGCGTGCCTTCGAACACGATGGCACCGCCGCCGTCGCCGCCCTCGGGGCCAAGGTCCACCACCCAGTCGGCGGCGGCGATCACGTCGAGGTTGTGCTCGATCACCAGCACCGAGTGGCCGGCATCGACCAGCTTGGAGAGCGCACGCAGCAGCTTGGCGACGTCGTCGAAGTGCAGGCCGGTGGTGGGTTCGTCGAACAGGAACAGCAGGTGTTCCTTGGGCGCCGCCTTCTTCGCCTTGCTGCCCTTGCGGTGCAGCGCCTCGGCGGTCTGCGCGAGGTGGCCGGCGAGCTTGAGGCGCTGCGCCTCGCCGCCGGAGAGCGTGGGCACCGGCTGGCCGAGCGTGAGGTAATCCAGCCCCACGTCGACCAGCGGTTGCAGCGCGCGCGCAAGTTCGCCGTCCTTCGAGAAGAAGTCCAGCGCCTCGGCCACGGTCATGTCGAGCACGTCAGCGATCGACCTACCTTCGAGCTTCACCTCCATGACCTCGGCGCGGAAGCGGCGGCCGTCGCAGTCCGGGCAGCGGATGTACACGTCGGAGAGGAACTGCATCTCGACGTGCTCGAAGCCGTTGCCGCCGCAGGTGGGGCAGCGGCCGTCGCCGGCGTTGAAGGAGAAGGTGCCCGCGGTGTAGCCGCGCTGGGCGGCTTCGGGCAGCGCGGCGTAGCGCTTGCGGATGCTGTCGAAGGCGCCGACGTAGCTGGCGGGGTTGGAGCGCGTGGTCTTGCCGATCTGCGTCTGGTCAACCATGACGACGCCGGTGATTTCGTCCAGCCCGTCGATCGCGTCGAAGGCGCCGGGCGCTTCGGTGGCTTCGCCGAAATGCTTCTGCAGCGCGGGGTAGAGCACGTCCTGGATCAGCGTGGATTTGCCCGAGCCCGACACGCCGGTGACCGCAACGAAGCGGTGCAGTGGCAGCGCGAGGTCGACGCCACGCAGGTTGTTGGCGCTTGCACCGCGCAGCGTGAGGCGCGGCGTCCAGTCGGCGATTTCGCGCGGCGTGAGGCCGGCATCGACGCGACGGTGGCCGCCGAGGTATTGCGCGGTGAGCGTGTCGGTGCGCGCGCGCAGCTCATCGGGCGAGCCCCAGAACACGATCTCGCCGCCCTGCTTGCCGGGGCCGGGGCCGATGTCGAGGATGCGGTCGGCGGCGAACATCACCGCCGGGTCGTGCTCGACGACGATCAGCGAATTGCCGGCGTCGCGCAGGCGGTGCATGACGCCATTGATGCGGTCCATGTCGCGCGGGTGCAGGCCGATCGAGGGTTCATCCAGCACGAAGAGCGTGTTCACCAGCGAGGTGCCCAGCGCGGTGGTGAGGTTGATGCGCTGCACCTCGCCGCCGGAGAGCGTGCGGCTCTGGCGATCCAGCGTGAGGTAGGACAGCCCCACGTCGCAGAGGAAGCCGAGGCGGCTGCGGATCTCGCCCATCAGCTGCTCGGTGGCCTGGTCCAAGTTGCCGGGCAGCGCAAGGGTGTCGAAAAACTGCTTGGCGCGCGCAATCGGCAGTTGCATCACGTCCTGCACGTTGAGGCCGGGCAGCGTGTCGAGGATCTCGGCCCGCATCGTCACCCCGTGCGGACGGAAGCGACGCAGGTTCGGCGCCAGCGCGCGATCTGCTTCTTCGCGGCTGCCGACGCGCCACAGCAGCGGCTCGGTCTTTAGCCGCGCGCCGTCGCACACGGTGCAGGGGGTGTAGGCACGGTAACGCGACAGCAGCACCCGGATGTGCATCTTGTAGGCCTTGGTCTCCAGCCAGTCGAAGAAGTGGCGCACGCCGTACCACTTGCCGGGCCAGGACTTGTCCCAGTTCACCCAACCGTCGTCGCCCTCGAAGACCCAGCGGCGGTGCTCCTCGGGCAGGTCGCGCCAGGGGATGTCCATCGCCACGCCGCGCTTCTTGGCGAACTTCGCGAGGTCGGTCTGGCATTCCTTGTAGCTCTCGGTCTGCCAGGGCTTGATCGCGCCGTCCTTCAGGGACTTGGATTCGTCGGGGATGATCAGGCCGGGGTCGATGCCGATGACGCGGCCGAAACCACGGCAGGCTTCGCAGGCGCCGACTGCGCTGTTGAACGAGAAGTGCGCGGGTGTGGGGTCGGCGTAGTGGATGTCGCAGTCGGCGCAGTGCAGATCGCTGGAGAACTTCCAGACCGGCTTGCTCGCATCGGCCACGACCTCGCCGCCGACATGCACCTCGACACGTCCGTTCGCGAGCCGCAGCGCCGCCTCCAGCGCCTCGGCCAGACGCGCCGGTTCGGCATTGGAGAAGCGGAAGCGGTCCACCACCACCGCCATCGTGCGCTCGCCCACCGGCTGCATCCGCGCGTAGCCCTGCGCTTCGAGCGCGGCGCGGATCTCGGCCTCGCTGAAGTTGGCCGGAATCGCCACCGGCGCAACCAGCGCGAGACGCGGGTCCTCGGCTTGGGTACGCTCGGCCAGCGCCGCCGCGATGCTCTCCGAGCTGTCGCGCTTCACCGCCGCGCCGCAGCGCTTGCAGTGCAGGTGGCCGCAGCGCGCGAACAGCAGCTTCAAGTGGTCGTTGAGCTCGGTCATCGTGCCGACCGTGGAGCGCGAGGTGCGCACCGGGTTGGTCTGGTCGATGGCGATGGCGGGCGGCACGCCGTCGATGCGGTCCACCTGCGGCTTGTCCATGCGGTCGAGAAACTGCCGCGCGTAGGGCGAGAAGGTCTCGACGTAGCGGCGCTGGCCCTCGGCGTAGAGCGTGTCGAACACCAGCGAACTCTTGCCCGAACCGGAAGGGCCGGTCACCACGACCAACTCGCCGGTGGGAATGTCGAGGTCGAGGTTCTTCAGGTTGTTCTGGCGGGCGCCGCGGATCTGGATCGTGTCGGGACCGGGGGTCGTCATGGCTGGCCTGGGCTTTCGGAAGCGGGGATCGGACATTTTAACTGTATAAATTGCCAGCCTGCACGCGCATGCGGTGCACTCCGGAACCGGGGCGGCGCGGCAAAGCTGTCCGACAAGGCAATTGCTTCAAGGTTTCGAAATGCCTGGTTCGGCGCGCCAGAACTTGCGGCCAAGCCACGACGGTCATCGAAAACCCGGCCCCGCGCATTGGTTATGGCTACAGGTGTTGGCCAGGATGCCGACAATGGCTTGGCGTCGTTGCAACCTTCGCGCCCGAAACACAATCAAATAGCAAAAGCCAACGGGGGAACCAGAGCATGTCCGTCAAACACTCACTGTGCGCCATCGCGCTGGCGCTGTCGGCCGCGCCCACACTGGCGGCCGATGTCGGCGTATCGATCAGCATCGGCCAACCCGGCTTCTACGGCCAGATCGACATCGGCAGCTTCCCGCGACCGCAGGTGATCTACAGGCAACCGGTGATCATCGAACCCGGGCGAAGCTACGGCGGACCGGTCTACCTCCGCGTGCCGCCCGGTCACGAGAAGCATTGGGGCAAGCACTGCGCCAAGTACAACGCATGCGGGCGGCCGGTGTATTTCGTGCGTGACGACTGGTACGAGCGCGAATACGTGCCCGCCTACCGGGCCCGCTACGGCGAAGGCGACCGCGACCGCTACGACGATGACGACCAGGGGCACGGCAAGGGCAAAGACAAGGGCCACGGCAAAGGACACGGCAAGGGGCATGGGAACGACTGAGTGCCGGCCACCCGACAGGTCTCTTGATCAACTGCTCGGGTCAATGCCTATTGCATAAACTGTAAAAATCTGGTGCGTGTGCGAAAGTTGGCTGGCCGGTAGCCCCGACGGCCTTAGGCTCGGGCCTTTGTGTTTGCCGGATTCTCTGTGCGCAGGGTTTCCGGCTTTGTTCGCGTCACAAAGACTGGACACTGTGCCCGATTCCCAAGCCCACGGATCCTCCGTGGCCCCTTCCGTCACGTTTGAGCGCTTCGCAGCCTTGTCCTCGGCCGCCCGGACGACATGGCAAGCGTTCGCCGACAAACGCGACGGGCACGAGTGGGTCTATGCCACGCCAGCCTTTTTTGATGCACTGTCGGACACCGAGTCGCCGGATCATCTGGTGATCGCATCAACCCGCGACGCCGACGGTGAGGTGCAGGGCGTTGCGGCGCTGCGCAAGAAGGCTTTGCAGATTGATCCACACGGGTTGGCCGGGCGCCTGCTACGCAAGCGACTGTCTGTGTGGGGCCTGCTCGGCAGCGAGCCCCTGACTCAGGCGACACATAGTGGGCCTGAGTCCATCGCCAGGTTGATTGCCGCGCTGGATGACGCGCCGGGGAATTTTGACGCGCTTGAGTTGCAGTCGCTCGAAGTCGGTAGCCCGACCTGGCAGGCGGTCTTTGAGTCGGAAGCAGTGCGGTCTCGGTTCTTCCCCTACCTGCCGAACGGAATCCGCAACTGTCATCAGACCCCGCTTCCTGAGACTGTTGAAGCCTATCTCGCCCAGTATCCGCGCAAGAAGCGCTACAACCTGTCGCGTCAGTTGCGCCAGATCGGCGAGAACCTTGGTGGTCCGCCAGAGGTTGTTCCGCTCACCACCATCGCAACCCTGGACACGCTATTCGACGCCGTAGCGCAAATCGGGGGTGGCGCCGGGGCAATACTGTCGCGAGCCGAATACGCCTCACTAGCGCGGCAGGGCCTGCTCCTCAACTTTATCGTGCAGGCCGGTGGGTCGCCCATCGCAGTGGTGCTGGGCATTCCGTCAGGCTCGGTCTATCGGATCAACCGCGTGCTGTACGCCCACAGCCTGGCACCCTACTCGCCGGGAACATCGACGCTGCATCTGTTCAACGAGTGGATCATCGCGGACGGGCGTTTCAAGGTGGTGGATTTCGGTTTCGGCGAACCCGGCCGCACTTACAGCTCGTCGAACCGCATCGTGCAACGGGCTCGTGTGATGTTGTTTCGTCGCACGCTGGCGAACCAGATCGGCATAGCGCTACACCGCGGCATTGTCACGCTGGAGAAGCACGCTCGCGCCCTGCTCACGTACGCCGAGACCGCGATCAAGAAGGCGCGCCGCAAGACGCCCACGACGGCCGACAACGCTGGCTGACGCCGCGCTAGTCTCGGCTTGTCGCAATTGCATTGCGGCAAGCGGCGAGTTCCGCATTCGTCCTTGAGAGACGTATGCGATCAAGCGGGCGGCATCAAAAGCAAGCATCCATCTGCGAGTATCGCGCCACGGCAATGTCGTCATCGCCGCTTGCCGCAGTGGTTCGCCGTGCCATGCAGACCGTTGGCACAATCCACGAGAGCTAGTGGCACACAGCCGGACCTCGCTCACGCACCCGGCCCGCAAAAATGCTTCCCGGCGCTATAGTTCCGGCTCCACCACGGAGTCCGGTAATGAGTTATTTCAAGCATCACGTGTTCTTTTGTTGCAACCAGCGCCCGGCGGGCGAGAGCTGCTGTGCCGACCATGGGGCGGCGGAGATGCAGGCCTATGCGAAGGACCGCATCAAGGCACTGAAGCTCAACGGCGAGGGCAAGGTCCGCATGAACAAGGCGGGCTGCCTCGATCGCTGTGACGAAGGGCCGGTACTGGTGGTGTACCCGGAAGGGACCTGGTACACCTACGTCGACAAGACCGACATCGACGAGATCATCGATTCGCACATCGTCGGCGGCAAGGTCGTGGAGCGCCTGAAGCTCAAATGACGGCCTCCACGATCACACGGTTCCCGGCCCCCGACGAGGGCCGCGGCGCGCTTGGGGCTGCCCGGCGCACGCCGGAGAACGACGCATGAGAAAAGTCCTGCCGACCGAGAAGTTCTTCATCGATGGCCCCGTGGGGCCGATCGAGATCCTGCGCGACACGCCGGAAGGTGCCCACGGGCTGGCGATCATCGCGCACCCGCATCCGCTGTTCGGCGGTACCAACACCAACAAGGTGGCACACACGCTGGCACGCACGCTGTGCGGCTTGGGTTACTGCGCGCTGCGGCCGAATTTCCGTGGCGTCGGTGGCACCGCTGGCACGCACGACCACGGCGACGGCGAATCGGAAGACCTGCTGGCGGTGATCGACTGGGCGCAGGCGCAGTACGGCGACGGCCCGTTGGTGCTGGCCGGTTTCTCGTTCGGCGCCTTCGTGCAGACGCGGGTGGCCAAGCGCTTGGCTGCCGCCGGCAGGCCGGCCAAGCGGCTGGTGCTGGTCGGTACCGCATCGGGCTTCATCGAAGGCGCGCGCACCTACGACACCGAGGCGGTGACGCCGGACACGATCGTGATCCACGGCAACCGCGACGAGACGGTGCCGCTCGAGAATGTGCTGGCGTGGGCAGAGCCCCTTCAGGTGCCGGTGGTGGTGGTGCCGGGCGCGGACCATTTCTTCCACACCCGCCTGCACATCCTGCGCGACATCATCGTGCGCGCCTGGCGCGAGTAGCCCCGCGGAGACGCCCCCCTGTTTCACCCAGCACTATCGCTCGACGCCCAGCCGGTCAATCGCCGCAAGGTACTGCGCGCAATCATCGCAGTCGGCCTGCCACTGGTGATCGCGCTGATCCGCCACGAGCTGCTCCCCGCCGTGTATGGCGCCATCGCCGGTTTCTACACGATCTTCGTGGACTATGGCGGCTCCACCTACGAGCGCATCACCGCGATCCTTTACATGACGGTCGGCATGCTGCTGGCCGGCATTGCCGGCGTGGTGGGCCACTTCGTGCCGGGCGCGCCGCTGATCCTGCTGCTCGGCTTCGCCGCACTGGCCGGCTGGTTGCAGGGCGCCGGCACCTCGGTGGAGTTCATCGGCAAGTACTGGCTGCTCGCCTTCCTGTTCGGTGATGGCGGCGGGGATCTGCCTCCGCTGTGCGGCACCTACGTGATCCTCGGCGGGCTCGCCGGCGTACTGTCGGTGCTGATCGACCGCGTGCTGTGGCGCTCGCCCGAACCGCAAAGCGCGCCAATGCTGGCGGATGCCGCCCGCAACCTGCTGCGCCGGCGCCACAACAACGGTGCGTTCTCGTTCTACTTCGCCAGCCTCGTGGTGATCGGCTATGTGCTGGGCCACACGCTGGGCCTGGCACGGCCGTACTGGGTGCCGCTGACGATCGTCATCGTCACCGTCTACGACCCGCGCCATAGCGTGCAGCGCCTGATACAGCGGCTGGCCGGCTCACTCTTCGGTGCCTTGTTCGGCTGGGCCGTGGTTCAGTATGTGCACACCGACTGGATGCTGGCCGCGATCGTCACGCTGATGGCGGCACTCACGCCGGTCGCACAGGCGCGCAACTACTGGGTCGCGACGATCACGATCACCGGCCTGGTGATGGTGGTGCTGGACATGGGCCAGCCTTACGAGATTCCGTCGGCGCATGCCTTCGCGCTCGCGCGGCTGGCCGATTCCGTGATCGGCTGCCTCGTATGCGGCATCGGTGCGCAGATCTACCTGCGCGCCTTGCCGCATATCGAAGCCCGCCAAAGAAGACCGCGCCGCTGACGCGCCGATCCGCCGCGCGGCGTATGCTGCGCCCCTCGCCGTACAAGGAGCCGTCATGCAACTGATCGCGTCATTGACCAGCCCGTTCGCGCGCAAGATCCGCGTGCAACTGGCCGAAAAAGGCCTGCCCTTCGTTCTCGTGCCGGAGAACCCGCACGATCCGGCGAGCCCGATCGGCCGCTTCAATCCGCTCGGCAAGGTGCCCGCGCTGGTGGCGGACGACGGCCGAACCTGGTTCGATTCGCCGGTCATCGCCGAGTACATCGAAACCCTCTCCGCAGCCCCCTTCTTCCTGCCGGCAGACCGCCTCGCGGCGCTCGAAGTGCGGCAGGTGGAAGCACTCGCCGACGGCGTGACCGACGCCGGCATTCTGGTGCTGATGGAAAGCCGCCGCGCCGCCGAACAGCAAAGCGAGGCCTGGCGCGCGCGCCAGTGGGGCAAGGTGGAAAGCGGGCTCAACGCACTGCAATCGCTCGTCGCCGGGCGTACCTGGGCGGTCGGCGATGCGATGAGCCTTGCGGACATTGCGATCGGCTGCATGTGGGGCTGGCTGTTGCTGCGCTTCCCACACGCCGGTCTGCCTGCCCAGTACCCGGCGCTCGCCGCCTGGGTGGAACGGCTGATGCAGCGGCCCTCGTTCGCCCAGACCCACCCGCCGGCCTGATCGCCCAAGCCCCCGCATGACCGTGCTGCTGCTCAAGCTGGGGCTGGTACCGCTGCTGATCGCGGCGGTCACGGCAGCGGGCCGTCGCTGGGGCGCGGGCATGGCCGGCTTCCTCGCCGGCCTGCCGATCATCGTTGGGCCGATTCTGGCGCTGGTCGCCTGGGAACAAGGCGCTGATTACGCCGCTCACGCCGCGCTGGGGGCGCTCGCAGCGGTGCCTGCATCGATCGGCTTTGCGTTTGCCTACGCATGGGCTGCGCAACGGACACGCTGGGCGCAGGCCGAGCTGGTCGCGCTGGTAGCGTGGGCCTTGCTCGGCACGCTGGTGCTGGCGTGGCAGCCCGAGTTGCCGCTCGCAACGCTGCTCGCACTGGCGGGGGTGCTGGCACTGCCCTCCTGTTTCCCCTCGGGTCAGGATGCCACGCTCGCATTTGGCCACGCACCGCCGCTGGCTGGGCGCATGCTCGCCGGCGCGTTGCTGACCTTGGCTGTAACCCTATCCGCCGCAGTGCTGGATGCGCGCATCAGCGGCTTGCTGTCGCTGTTTCCCGTGATGATGAGCGTGATGGCGATCGCCACGCAGCGCCACGACGGCGCAGGCTTTGCCGCGCGGCTGCTGCAAGGCATGGTGCGCGGCATGATCTCGGTGGTCGCCTTCTGCGGCGTGCTCGCCGCCCTGCTGCCGACAATGGCGGCCGTTCCGGCTTTTGGCCTTGCCACCGCCGCCGCACTTGCCACACACGGCCTGCGCGCCGGGTTGGGTCGCCGCCGGTCATGAAGTGGCCATCGCGCAACGAACGTGTCCGCGCCATGCGGCAGCGGCTCGAAACACAGGGCTGGCCACGCCTGCAGATGAGTCTGCTGGTCGCGCTCGCGGGGGCTGCGGGGTTTCTCGGCAACTGGGGTCTGCTGCACGCGGGCTTCGGCAAGATGGCGCTGCGCTATCCGCTCGCAGTGCTGGTCGCGTGGGGCGCCTTTCTGGCGCTGCTGTGGGTGTGGCTGAAGGCACGCGAAAGTGAAGACGTCGCCGATGCCGGCGATGCGCTCGACTTGCTGCCGGAGAGCGGCGGCGCACCCGCCCGTGCTGGCAACGCCGCATCGGACGCCGGCACCGGCGATCTATTCGATGGCCTCGCCGCGGCCGACGAATTCGCGCTGCCTTTGATCGCGATCGTATTTGTCGTGACGCTGCTGCTCGCGGCGTTGTGGATCGTGACCGGCGCGCCCACGCTGTTCGCCGAGCTGCTGGTCGACAGTGCGCTGAGTGCCAGCCTCTACCATCGGATGCGCCACGGCGACGCGAATCACTGGCTCGAGACCGCCTGGCGGCGAACCCGAACCCCCTTCGCGGTAACCGCCCTCATGCTTGCCCTGCTCGGTTTTGCGGTGCAGACCTTGCACCCGGGCGCGCATACGCTCGGCCAGGCGATGGCCGCCGCCCACGCGCGCAACGACTAGGCCGGCAAACCCTCACCACGCGCCACCGCCATACACGGCGCGAGGTCCGCTTCAACGCATTCGACCACCGCTCGGTCGAGCAATCCTGCCACGATCAGGCGATGCAGTTCGGCCAGCACCGCCGCATCAGCCATCGGCGCGCGGTAGGGGCGGTTCTGCACCAAGGCCTGACACACGTCGGCCACCGCGATGATGCGCGCCGGAAGCGGCAATTCGCCTGCCGCCAGGTGGAAGGGATATCCCGAACCATCGAGCTTCTCGTGGTGGCTTGCGGCCCACAGCGCGATTTCTTCCATGCCACCGATCCAGTGCAGGATCTGGTAGGTCTCGAAGGAGTGCCGCAGCATCGCCGCGCGCTCGCCCGGCTCTAGCGGCGCCGGTTTCTCGAGTACCGAATCCGGCACGCGAAGCTTGCCCACATCGTGCAGCAGCGCGGCGATCTCGATCCGCGCGCAGGTCGCGTCGTCGAGCCCCAGTCGGCGCGCCAGATAAAGCGCGAGGCGCGCGACCCCGAGGGAATGCTCGGTCGTGAAGGGGCTCTTCGCGTCGATGATCTGCGCAAACATCAGCGCGAACTGTCGCAGGCCGGCGAGGTCGATGTCGGTGGCGAGGCCGCGTTTGGCCACATCGTGCAGGTAGCGCCACAGATAGCGGCGTTCCAGGTATAGCCAGAAGGCTTCGCGCCGCGATGCGGCCATGAAGGCGTCGACCAGATCGGGGCAGAACAGACCGCCGGCGTTGGCGGCGATCGTGCGGCGCCCTTCTTCCTTGCGCATCAGGTAATCCGGCGCGCCATAGAAGGGCGCGGTCAGCGCATCGACACGGTCGACCAGGAAGATCAGGTTGGCATCGTGCGCCAGCTCCGGGTCGAGCTCAGCCGGCATCGCCGACCAGTGCGTGTGGTGCCAGCGCACCACGGGCGCGAGCCGCGCAAGCGCCGGCACATCGGCCAGCAAGCGGGCGCCCAGCACGCAGTGCGCCTGCGAGCCGACCCAGTCGAACTCGCCCACCAGGTGCTGATGCACGCGGGTGGAAGAGACGCCGCAGTCGTGCAGCATGCCGGCGTGCAGCAAGCGCGCACAGCGGTCGTCGTCGTAACCCAGTTCGCGCCCGCATTCGGCGGCCATCACGGCGACCCGCTTGCCGTGCAGATCGTCGTCCACGCCGACCAGATCCACCGCGTCGGACAGCGCAAACACCATATCGGCAAGCATGACTTCCATGTCCCCTCCCACTCGCTGCAATGAAGGCTATCGTGGTCCGGCGCGTGCTTTTCAGCACGCCGGCATTATCCTCCCGCGGTGCTGTGTCGGGCTAGCATTCGCGCGGGCGCAAAGCCGGTGTAATCTCGCTGCTGGCCTCACTCCCCCGCGCCACCCATGCCCCCTGACCGCCGTTCTCATGTACCGATTACCCTGCGTGTTGCGCGCACCCTGGCCACTGCGCTGGGCGAACGTGACGAAGGCACCCGTGCGCATTGCGAACGCGTCGTGGCGCTCGCTGACATGCTCGGCACCGCCTGCAAGCTGAGCCGCACTGAACTGCGCGTGCTGCATGTGGCGGCCTGCCTGCACGACATCGGCAAGCTGGGGGTGCCCGATGAGGTGCTGCACAACCCGGGTCCACTCGATGCCGCGGGCTGGGCGGTGATGCGCACGCATCCGGAGCGCGGTCAGCGGATTCTCTCGACGCTCGGGCTCGATCACGCGGATGCGGTGGGGCTCGCAATCCGCCATCACCACGAACAGTTCAACGGCGAGGGCTACCCGGACCGCATCGCAGGCGAGTCGATCCCGGTGGTGTCGCGCATCATCGCGATGGCCGACAGCTACGATGCGATTGCGACACGACGCGTGTATCGCGATGCGCGCCCGCATCACCACACGATGGAAACCCTGGAGGCCGAGCGCGGCCGCAAGCTTGACCCGTGGCTGTTCGACCGCTTCGCAGCACTGATCGAACACAGCCCGCTGCGGGCGATGTAGGGCGTTTTACCGAAAGTGCGCGTCGGCAGGATGCCGCGCGCGCCAGGCGGTGATCGCCCGTTCGAACTCGGCACGCGACTCGTTGTAGCGGTTCCACACACACTGATCGCCGCAGCCGCTTTCGCAGCACTCGCCGTCGTGCGGCGGTTCAGGCGGCTCGGGCATCGGGTCGAAGGGGTCGTCGTCGTGCGTGCGCATGGAACAGAATCTGGAAATCGATGCCGAGCAATGTAACAGCCCTGCACTGCCATCCGCCCTTGCCCGAACCTGAGTACAACGCCGCCCTGCCCTCTCCGCCATGCCTACCCTGACCCACTTCGCCGACCCACTCCCCACCCCGACGCCCGACCGGCCACGGCCGGACCGCCTGATCCGCGGCAACCCGGCCCGCCTGACCTGGACGCTGCACGAAAGCGCCGACGGCCAGACCAGCGCCGGCATCTGGGCGTGCGAACCCGGCGCATGGCGGATCGCGTTCCCGGCCGGCAAGGAGGAGTATTTCCATGTGCTGGAGGGGCGGATCCGGATCGCGGATACCGCCGGTGCCGCACGCGAATTCGGACCAGGCGATGCAGGCGTGATCCCGGCCGGCTTCGAAGGCAGCTTCGAGGTACTCGAAGCAGTACGCAAACACTTCGTCGTGGTCGACCGCGACGCCCGCAAATAAGTCAGATTCCTCACCCCCCCGGAGGCCCCGATGCGAATTGCCGTTTTCGATACCCACCCTTACGACGAGCGCGCGCTCAACGAAGCCAATGCGGCCGGCGAACATGAGCTGGAGTTCTTCGAGGAGCGCCTGCACAGCAAGACTGCCGACCTCGCGCAGGGCTTCGATGCCGTATGCCCCTTCGTCAATTGCCGCCTTGGCGAGCGCGTGCTGACCAAGCTCGCGGGCTTCGGCGTCAAGCTGGTCACGCTGCGCGCCGCCGGCTACAACGGCATCGACATCGCCGCGGCTGAACGCCTGGGCATCAAGGTCACGCGCGTGCCGGCGTATTCGCCCGAAGCGGTGGCAGAACACAACTTCGCACTGCTGCTGACGCTGATCCGCAAGACGCACCGCGCCTACAACCGGGTGCGCGAACAGAATTTCTCGCTCGACGGCCTCGAAGGCTTCAACCTGCACGGCAAGACCTACGCGGCGCTGGGCGCGGGCCGCATCGGCCAGTGCGCATTGCGTATCGCCAAGGGCTTCGGCTGCAAGCTGCTGGCCTATGACCCGTACGAGAACCCCGCGGTGGCGGCCGACATCGGCTTCGAGTATGTGTCGCTGGCCCGGCTGCTGGCGGAAGCGGACGTGATCTCGCTGCATCTGCCGCTGAGCGAGCAAAGCCATCACATCATCGACGCAGCCGCGATCGCCCAGATGAAGCGCGGTGTGGTGATCGCCAACACCAGCCGCGGCGGCCTGATCGACACCCAGGCCCTGATCGACGGCCTGAAGACCGGGCAGATCGGCGGCGTCGGCCTCGATGTGTATGAGCAGGAAGAAGGCGTGTTCTTCCACGACCTGTCCGACCAACCGCTGCAGGACGACACGCTGGCCCGCCTGATGACCTTCCCCAATGTGCTGATCACATCGCATCAGGGTTTCCTGACGCGGGAAGCGCTCGCCGCGATTGCCAGCACCGCGCTCGGCAACGCCAGTGCCTTCGCACGCGGCGAGGCGCTCGCGAACGAGGTGCGCAGCAGCTGAGCGATATCAGCGGTAACGCTGCATCAGGGCAGCGAACTCGCCGGCGGCGGCCAGTTCGCTCAGTGCCTGCTCAAGCGGTGCCAGCAGGCGTTGGTGCGGTGATGCGCGCGACAGCGTGAGGTAGGTGGGCTGGCCGACAATGCGATAGGGCGCCTTGTCGAAATGCAACTGCATTTCGCGCATCATCCAGTCCGCCTCGGCCTCGGGGATCACGACGGTATCGATACGGCCGGCCCGCAACTTGCGCAGGGCCGCGGCGTAGTTGTCGGAGACATCCTTGCTGAGTTTTGCATCGTGGTCGAAGGTGGGCGAGTAGGACTTGCCCATCTCGACACCAATCTGCAGCTTGGCCAGATCCTCGTAGCGCTCGATCCGCGGGCCGTCAGGGCGCACGAGGAAGCGCTTGTCCACCGGAGGCAGGTTCGGCTGCAGGTAGTGCAGAAAAGTGGCGCGCTCGGGCGTCAGCAGCAGGCCGATCATCAGATCGGCCTCACCTTGCCGCATCATCGCGAGTGCCCGCGCCGGCGGCACTTCGACAAAACGCAAACGGCAACCGACGCGCTGCGCAAGGCGCTTGATCAGGTCGAAATAGATGCCGCGGGGCTCCGCGCCGGCAAAGATGCGAAAGGGCGGCGCCGCGTCGCCAACCACGGTGAGGGTTGGCACGTCATCGGCCGCCACGGCGCGCAAGGCGCCGAAGAGCAGCAGCAGTGCAAGCAGTAGCCTGCGCATCATTCCCAGATAACGGGCTGTTCCTCGGCCAGCGAGTATTGCATCAGCTCGATCAGCGGCGCCGCGCGCTGCCACAGCGCAACCGGGCCATCCATGCCGCGCGGCGCTTCCTCGTCGTCGGCCTCGTCCATGGGTGCCGGCGTACGCGCCTTGTCCGCGGCCACCGCATCACGCAGTGCAGCAATCGCGCCCGGCAACTGTGCAACGGTGACGATGCCTCGGGCGTCGTCCGGATCCTTGCCAATGACTTCCAGCAGAACGCGCGCAACCTTGCCGAACATGATGACGTCGCCCGCCGCGCGGGACTTGAATGTAACGATGGACATGCTGCCCTCCTGTTGCGCTGTTTGTTGCGGTGCAGGCAGGGCGGCCGCAGCCGGGTAAAATCGCGCATCCCCCCGCTCTGGCCGCCAACATGAAACGACTTGACCAACTGCTTGAACGAAATCAGGAATGGGCCCGCGAGATGGTCGCGGAGGACGCTGAATACTTCTCGCGTCTGGTCGCCCAGCAAAACCCCGAATACCTGTGGATCGGCTGTTCCGACAGCCGCGTGCCCGCCAACCAGATCGTAGACCTCGCGCCGGGTGAAGTGTTTGTTCACCGTAACGTCGCCAATCTGGTGGTGCACACCGATCTGAACTGCCTGTCAGTGCTGCAGTATGCCGTCGACGTGCTGCGTGTGAAGCACATTTTGGTCGTCGGTCACTATGGCTGCGGCGGCATCAAGGCTTCACTGAACGATCTGCGCCTTGGGCTGGTGGATAACTGGCTGCGCCATGTGCAGGACGTGCGCGACAAACATCGCGACCAACTCGCCACGATCGACGACGACAAAGCCAAGGTCGACCGGCTGTGCGAGCTGAACGTCGTCGAGCAAGTCGTCAACATTGCGCAGACGACGGTCATGAAGGATGCGTGGCAACGCGGCCAGCCGGTCACGGTGCACGGCTGGTGCTATGGCCTGCAGGATGGTCTGGTGCGCGATCTGGACATGAGCATCGGACGCGAACGCGACCTGCGCGACGCCTACCTCGCGGCGGTCGGCAGCGCATAAAAAGAAGCCGAGCCCGCCTCGTGGGCGGCGGCTCGGCCAAGGGCACGCTTCAGAAGGGGTGGGCGCGCCGCGTCACCCCCGGCAGTTCGCATCGCGACGCGCCTTCGCCTGCGCCACCGCGACAGGTTTCTCCGCACTCAGGCGCGCTTGCGCAGCGGGGCTGCGATGCCCGACCACCACGATGCGCGGCACCGGCGCATCGGCTTGAAGGGGCAAGGTGATCGGCGCTTTGCCCGGGCGCGGGCGTTGCTCCGCGGCATGCGCGGCGCCAGCCGCCAGCAGGGCGGCCAGCAGCAAGACTGTGGATTTCATGGCTTCCTCGTTTCTGCCCGTACCGCCGGACGGGCTTCGGCCGCGCGGCGGGAGGACTCGGGGTAGAGCGGTACCGCGCAGGTCGGCATCTGAACCCGGCCACATGTCGGCACCATGTCGGTGAGCGCGCGCCGTGTATCGTTCTGTGTCGCGCTCGCCGAGCGACAACTGGTGTTACCGCGCGGCTGTCGGAGCACCGCGCTTGGCGGTATAAACGCAGCATGGAACAGATTCCCCACATCCTGATCGTCGACGACGATCGCGAGATCCGTGCCCTGCTCGCCGCCTATCTGGGCCGCAACGGTTGCCGTGTGAGCCTCGCTGGCGAAGGCCGCCAGATGCGCGAAGTGATGGAAGCCTCGCGCATCGACCTTGTCGTGCTGGACCTGATGATGCCCGGCGAGGACGGCCTCTCACTCTGCCGCACGCTGCGAGGCACCGGCGATCGCACGCCCGTGATCATGCTGACCGCGCGTGGCGAGCCGGTGGACCGCATCCTGGGCCTCGAAATGGGCGCGGACGACTATCTGCCCAAGCCCTTCGAGCCACGCGAACTGCTCGCGCGCATCCGCAGTGTGCTGCGCCGCGCGCAAGCCCTGCCGACCAACCTGAGCACCCCGGGCGCGCGCAACTTCCGCTTCGAGGGCTGGCACCTGGCGGTCGAGACGCGCCAGCTGACGTCCCCCGATGGTGTGCTGGTGCCGCTCTCCGGCGCCGAGTTCCGCCTGCTCAACGCCTTCCTGACTCACCCCGGCCGCGTACTCAATCGCGACCAACTGATGGATCTGACCAAGGGGCGCGACGCCGACCCCTTCGACCGTTCGATCGACCTTCAGGTCAGTCGGCTGCGTACGCGGCTTGGCGAAGATGCCCGCAGCCCGCGACTGATCAAGACGGTGCGCAGCGAGGGCTATGTTTTCGCAGTGCCGGTCGAAACCGAGGCCGCCTGATGCAGCTTCGCCTGATTCCGAAGTCACTTGCGGTCCGCATCTTCTTCCTGATGGCGGGTGGCATCGTGGCGGCGACCTTCCTGTCGCGCTGGGTGATCGAGAAGCTCTACATCAACGAACTGGAGCAGCTCGGCCGCACCTCGGCGATCGAACGCATCAGCGATGTCGTGCGGGTGCTCGACGCAATACCGCGCGAAGCGCGCCCACAGGCGGCCGCCGGCATTTCCTTCGAGCGCCTGGCAGTCAGCTTTCCGGCACAGATCGGCAACGGCGCCGAGGTCGAGCCGGCGTTGAGCGACAAACTCGCGCGCGGGATTCGCCGCGCGCCGGGCAAGGTCAGCCTCGAGGCGCTGCCGCCGCCGCCCTGCACGCCCGACGTGATGCCGGACTGCAAGGATCTCGCCAAACGTTTCGCGGCCGAACTGGCGCTCGCGGACGGGCAACCGGTGCGGGTCGAATACACGACGCGCTGGATCAAGATCGGCGACGCGGACTGGGTACCCTGGGTGATCGGCATCGCGATGCTGGTGGTGCTTGCGTGGCTGTCGGTACGCATCGCCACCCGGCCGCTGCGTGCCCTGGCCGAGCACGCCACCGGGCTCGGGCGCGACCTGCGGCGCAAGCCGCTGGACGAGAACGGCCCCACCGAAGTGCGCGACGCCGCACATGCCTTCAACACGATGCAGGCGCAGATCCGCCGCCAGATCGATGAGCGCACGCAGATGCTGGCCGCGATCGCACACGACCTGAAGACACCGCTCACGCGCATGCGCTTGCGGCTGGAGTTGATCGACGAGGACGCGCTGCGCAACAAGTTCAGCGAGGATCTGGGCGCCATGCAGTCGCTGATCGACGAAGGCCTCGACTTCGCTCGCAGTGTGGATGCACAGGAACAGGCACAACGGATTGACCTTTCGGCCCTGCTCGACAGCTTGTGCGAAGACGCCCGCGACACCGGGCAAGCGGTGGCATTCAAGGGCGAGGCCGGCATCATCATCCCCGCACGGGCCAACGCCCTGCGGCGGGTGTTCCTGAACCTGATGGACAACGCCGTGAAGTACGGCGGCGACGCCGAGGTCAGCGTCAGCCGCCAGGGCGGCGAGATCGCGGTGCGGGTGCGCGATCACGGCCCCGGCATTCCGCCCGACCAGCTGGAAAACGTGCTGAAACCTTACTTCCGGCTCGAAGGCTCGCGCTCACGCGAAACCGGCGGCACCGGTCTCGGACTCGCGATCGCCGCCAACCTCGTCAACGCCCAGGGCGGGCGCCTGAAGCTGCGCAACCATCCGGATGGCGGACTCGAAGCGGAAGTGAAGATCGCGGGCTAAGGCGTCGGGGCGGACTGCGGGCCGGCTTTCTCCGGTCTGGCTTGGCCCGACTCTTTAGCTGCGCGCTTGGCTTCGTACTCGCGGCGTTTTGCCTCGTAGTGTTCTTTGTCGCGCTTCGCCTGTGCTGCGCGTGCTGACGCCTCTTCCGCGTCCTGCTTTCGCCTGTTTGCCAGTTCAGCGTCGCGTTTCGCGCGGTTGGCCTGTTCCGCCTTGGCGCGTTCGGGCGCTTCCAAAAGGCGGCGATTGTGTTCGGCCTGCCGACGTGCGCTGTCTTGCTGCTGTACGGTGCGCGAAGTCTCGGATTCACGCGCTTGACGCCGCTGTTCCTCAGCCCGCGCTGGCCGCCCGGCTTCGCGCTCCGCTTCGCGTGCGGCAACTTCTCGCGCCTTAACCGCACGCTCGAGCCGGCTCGCGGCGATTTCCTTTTCCCGGACAGCCTTGCGGCGTTCGACCAAGGCTTCATGCAGCTGATCTCGGCAGCGATTGACGAGGATCTTCTTTGCGCACTCGGCCTCGCCGCTAAGGCGATCACGCTCGATGGTCGCGAACTCGGCCGCGGCCTCGGCGCGCAATTTTTCGGCCTGCTGGCGATCGGCCTTGTCGCGTGCCGAGCCCTCGTCTTCGGCCAAGGCCGGCGTGGCAAACAGGCATAGGGCGAGCAGAAGGGGCGTGACGGAACGCGACATGCGAAGAGACGGAATCGGGGAGGCAGAACGATAGCCGATTTTGCAGCGCAGCGCGCCGTTACAATTGTGGGTTTTCGCTGCCCGGCCTTCCCATGATCCTCTTCCGCAACCTCGTCATCGCCCGCGGTGCCAAGCGCCTAATCGACGGCGCCAGCCTGCAGATCCACCCCGGCTGGCGAATCGGCCTGGTCGGCGCCAACGGTAGCGGCAAATCGACGCTGTTTGCGGCCCTGCGCGGGCTGCTGCATGCCGAGTCGGGCGACCTCGAGATGCCGGCAACCTGGACCATCGCGCATGTGGCGCAGGAAACGCCGGCGCTGGACCAGCCGGCGATCGAGTACGCCCTCGACGGCGACGCCGAGCTGCGCCGGCTTGAAGCCGAGCTCAAGGTCGCGGAGGAAAAGCACGACGGCCACCGCATCGGCGAGATCCATGCGCGGCTGCTCGAAATCGACGCCTACGGCGCGCGCGCCCGCGCCGCCGCACTGCTCGATGGCCTCGGCTTCCTGCCGAACGAGATCGAACGCCCGGTGGCGAGCTTTTCAGGTGGCTGGCGCATGCGGCTGAATCTGGCGCAGGCGCTGATGTGCCGCTCCGACCTGCTGCTGCTCGACGAGCCGACCAACCACCTCGACCTGGATGCCGTGGTGTGGCTGGAAAAATGGCTGGCCGGTTATCGCGGCACGCTGGTGCTGATCTCGCACGACCGCGACTTCCTCGACGGCACGGTGGACCATGTGCTGTGTCTGGCCGACCAGCGACTGACGCTCTACACCGGCAACTACAGCGACTTCGAGGGCCAGAAGGCGGCGCAGCTGGCGCAGCAGCAATCGATGTTCGAGCGCCAGCAACGCGAAGTGGCGCATCTGGAAAGCTACATCAACCGCTTCCGTGCAAAGGCCACCAAGGCCCGCCAGGCGCAAAGCCGGATCAAGGCGCTCGATCGGATGGAGCGCATTGCCGCCGCGCATGTCGACACACCCTTCGATTTCACGATCCCGGCACCCGAGCGGGCGCCGGACCCGATGCTGGTACTTGAGGACATCGCCGCCGGTTACGGCGACAAGCGCGTGCTGGAACATGTGAAACTCACGCTGCGGCCCGGCATGCGCATTGGCCTGCTGGGGCCGAACGGCGCCGGCAAATCCACCCTGATCCGGCTGCTCGCCGGCGACACCTCGCCGCTCGGCGGCACCCGCACCGAAGCGCGCGGCCTCGCGGTCGGCTACTTCGCGCAGCACCAGCTCGAACAGCTGCGCGAGGACGAATCGCCGCTCGCCCACTTCATTCGCCGAGAGCCGCAGACGCGCGAGCAGGACTTGCGCAATTACCTTGGCGGTTTCGACTTCCGCGGCACGATGGCCGACACGCCGATCGGGCCTTTCTCGGGTGGCGAGAAGGCGCGACTCGCACTGGCGCTGCTGGTGCGAGGCCAGCCCAACCTGATGCTGCTGGACGAACCGACCAACCACCTCGACCTTGAAATGCGCCACGCGCTGACCAAGGCGCTGGCCGAATACGAGGGCAGCATGGTGCTGGTGTCGCACGACCGCGCGCTGCTGCGCACGGTGTGCGACGCCTTCCTGCTGGTCGCCGATGGCAAGGTCGAGCCCTTCGACGGTGATCTCGACGACTACCTCACCTGGCTTGAGGCGCGCCGCGCCCGCACCGCCGCGGCCAACGCCTGCCAGGTCGCCGCGCAGGACAAGGCTGAACGCCTGCAGGCACGCGCCGACGAGAAGGCGGAGCGGCAAGCCAAGATCGCCCGCCGCCGCCCGTTGGTGAAGGAGCTCGAGCAACTCGAACGCAAGATGGAAGGCTGGAACGGCGAGAAGAAGCTGCTCGACGCGCGCCTCTCAGACCCCGCGCTCTACAACGGCAGCACCGACAACGCGAAGATCCAGACCCTGCTCAAACGCCAGGGCGAACTGACAACGCTGATCGACGACGGCGAACTACGCTGGCTGGAAATCCACACCGAGCTGGAAGAGATCGGCGAGGTGTAGGCGGCACGCTCGCGGCGGTCGCCGGATGCTTCGTCAGCGGCCGGCCAGGCAGCCCTGCAGATCCGGCAGCGGCGTGCGTTCGGCGCTCGCCACGCCCTCGTAGTTGATGCCGTTACGACGCACGATCACCGACTTCGCGTCGGGCTTGATCGGAAACCAGTATTCGGTGCGGCCGCCGACCACCGGCACCACCTTCACACTGGCACCGTCCATCAACGCGAGCACGGTCGGGTGGTTGAAGTTCAACGCCTCGCCAACCGGTTTGAGGCGTTCATCGCGCATCTGGCGAACCAAGGGCTGAAGCCGGTTGTTGATGCAGTTCTGTTGCGCTTCGTTGGCCGAATCCGGGCCGTAGAGCGACATCGTGATGCCACCGTTCTGCCACACCGTATTGGGTGTGGCGGATTGTGCGATCGGGCTGGTGAGCGCTGCGGTCAGCGCGAGCAAGGTCAATCTGGCTGCATGCATGTGTGCGATTCCGTTCATCGGGCGGGCCACGCATACGCCTGCGCGCCGCCTGAGGCAGAGTCTACCCGATGCCCACGTCATCGGCGGCGACCGGTCCATGCAGGGCGGTTCAGTCGGGCGGATGCCGGCAAGTTGCGATGGCTCCCGTTACGGGCACGAATCCGGGCGATAATGGCGCCCGCAGCAACGATCGCTCAGAGGCCGTTCGCTGATCGTCGGGCCCCGCGCCCCGCCGGTCACCGGCCCTCCTCAGTTCGGTTCCCGCTCGGACACCGATTGCCCTCTGGCGCGGCCTACCCGGCCCGCCGATGCGCCATCCCGCACCACCCGCCCGGCACACCCACCGGTGTGCCCGGGCTTTGCCGCGTCAACGCGAAGGATCTGCCATGCCCCACGCCAATACCCGAACCCGCATCCGTGGAATGAACCGCCGCCAACGCAAGAAAATCCGCGTCGGCGAATTCCAGGAATTCGTCTTCGCGTTCCGGCTGGCGACGCATGCGCCGCTGTCCGCCAGCGAGTTCGCCCATTTCTCCGAGGCCTTCGGCCGCTTTGTCGGCGACACCGGCCCGATCGTCGGCGGTATGGCGCGCCTTGAGGAAGATGGCGCAATCTTTGGCAGCGTCGCCTCTCGCGACCGCGGCTCGCCGAGCGAAGCCAACCGCGCAGCGGTGGAGGGTTGGTTCAGCGCGCGCGCTGAAGTGGCCACCATCGAAGTCGGCCCGATGTTCGACGCCTGGCGCTGAGTCGTACCGAGAACGCCCGGCTCTTAAGCCGGGCTTAACTCAGCCTAATCAGGTCTTAAGCCGGCGGTTTGCAGAATGCAGTCGTGCACTCGATGACGAGTCGCCGAACCAAGCCAACAACCGGAGAATGACCATGAAGAAGCTGATCCTTGCAGTGTCCGCCCTGACCTTCGCTGCCGGCGTGTTTGCTGCCGATGCGGCGCCCGCCGCGAAGACCGCGCCGACTGCAACACCGGTGGTGAAGACCGCCGAACCGGCGAAGACGACGAAGACCGAAGCAGCCGCGCCCGCCAAGCAAAGTGAAGCGACCGCCGCGACCACCCCGGCCAAGACGACCGCGCCGACGAAGAAGGCCAAGACGCACAAGGTGAAGGCCACCAAGGCACCTGCAACGCCGGCCAGCACCGACACGCCGAAGAAGTAGTCACCTGAACAAGCTGCCAGGACGAGCCGGACTCAATAGCGAGTCCGGCTCGTTTCTATTTGTATCGATAGCACTGATCAATCGCCACAACAGCAAGATGCAATTCGACCGGGCCTCGGGCGGCACGCGACACTGTCGCCTAGACCAAAGCGTCCGGAGCCATTGCATGACCCAGCTGATTCTTGCCATATCGGGCAGCCGCCAAGCGAACTTGCCGCCCGCGACGCTGCGCCGCATGGTCGGCCCCGGGCTGATGGTCGCGGTTGGCTACATGGATCCGGGCAATTGGGCGACCGACATCGCCGGCGGTGCGGGCTTCGGCTATCGGCTACTCGCCGTCGTGGTATTCGCCAGCGTGCTCGCGATGGGCTTTCAGGTGCTCGTGGCGCGGCTTGCGCTGGCCACCGGTGAAGACCTTGCAAGCCTCACACGCCGGCATTTGCCCACGCCACTCGCCAAAGTGGCCTGGCTTGCCGGAGAAGCCGCGATTCTCGCAACCGCGCTGGCGGAACTGGTGGGTGGCGGCATCGCACTCAAGCTGTTGCTGGGCTTGCCCTTGCCGCTGGGGGTGGTGCTCACCGCGATCGGCACGATCAGCGTGCTGGCGGTGTCACGCCTGCGCAGTGGCGCACATGAGCAGCTCGTCAGCGCGCTGGTGGCCGTCGTCGCGCTGGCCTTCCTGCTGCTGCTGGTGGAGATCGGGCCGGACTGGGGCGCGGCGGCGCAGGGTGTGGCGCAGACCGGTACTGCATTGGCCGACCCCAAGGGTCTGATGATCGCGCTCGGCATCGTCGGGGCGACGCTGATGCCGCACAACCTCTACCTCCACGGCAGCGAGATCGCGCGCCGTGCGCAGGGCCTCGACGACGCAGCGCGAATCGACGCACTGCGCGTGACACGCAACGACACGCTGGTTTCGCTGACGCTGGCCATGGCGATCAACGGCGCCATCATGATCGTGGCGGCCGCGTCGTTCGCCGGCGGTGCCAACGTCAGCAGCCTCGATGGGGCCTACAGCGCGATGCGCGACCAGCTCGGCCCGCTCGCTGCGATCGCCTTCGGCGTGGCGCTCTACGCGGCGGGGCAGAGTTCGGCGATCACCGGTGTGATGGCGGGCAGCGCGCTGACGCGGGGCTTCCGCGGCGACGCCGGCTCTGAGCGCCTTCGCGGCATCATGACGCGCCTGGCAGCCGTGAGCATCGCACTCGCCTTCATGGCCCGGCGCGGCGTGGGCGACCCCGACGGCCTCCTGGTGCTGAGCCAGGTCGTACTCGGGCTTGCCCTGCCCTTCGCGCTGGTGCCGCTCACCTGGCTGGCGTGCCGCGGCACGCTGATGGGGCGCTTGGCGCTCAGCGGCTTCGCGAAGGCAGCCCTGATCGCGGCGACCACGCTGATCGTGCTGCTCGACCTCAACCTCGTTGCCGCCTGCTTCTGAGCTGGGTCAGCAAAGCCGCAGCGGGCCGCTATGCATCGCCGTGGCGGGGCGGGAAGATGGGCGCCTCGTGAGCCGAGACCCCACCGATGCCCCGCCTCTTCGCTGCCCTTCTGCTGCTTGCCTTGTCAGCGTGCGCCAGCACACCGGACTACCCGCCGCCTGCTGCGCCCTCGCGCAAACATGCCCTACCCGAAACGACGGGGCCGCACCGCTTCCTGCACGCGGCCGGCACGCAATGGGTAGATGAAGCAGGCGGCCCGGTGCGGCTGCGCGGCGTGGCCTTCGGCAACGAGGTGTACTCGAAGAACCCGCTTCCGACGACCCACCACGGCGAGGCCGACTACGCGCGGCTGCGCGACATGGGCATGAACCTGGTGCGCTTCTACCTTTACTACGGCACGCTGGAAGACGACACCGCGCCGTTCCGATACAAGCAAAGCGGCTGGGACTGGCTGGATCGCAACGTGGCCTGGGCGCGCGCGCACGGCATCTACCTGATCCTGAATCTCCACGTGCCGCAGGGCGGCTTCCAGTCGCTCGGCGAAGGCGGCGCGCTGTGGTCGCAGCCGGCCAACCAGGACCGCTTCGTTGCGCTGTGGCGGGCGATCGCCGCGCGCTATGCCGACGAACCGGTCATCGCCGGCTATGACTTGCTCAACGAACCCGTCGTGCCGCGCGGCAAGCAGCAATGGCAGCAACTCGCGCAGCGCACCGCCAACGCGATCCGCGAAGTCGATCGCCGCCACAGCGTGATCGTCGAGCGCGTGAATGCCGTCGCCGGCAAGTGGGACAACGATGCCGAGATGAACTTCGTCACCATCAGCGACCCCAACGTCGTCTACACCTTCCACTTCTACGAACCCTTCGCCTTCACCCACACCCATGCGCCCTGGGCCGGCATGGCCCGTGTGGAGGGCGGGCAGTGGGGGCCGCAACGACACGCGGAGATCACCAGCGGCTTCAAGCGCTACCTCGACTGGGGCGCGCGCAAGGGTGTGCCGCTCTATCTCGGCGAGTTCGGGCTGATCCGTGCTGCCTTTGAAGCCAATCGCAACGGCCTGGGCTGGGCGGCGGACATGATCGACCTTGCCGAGGCCGCGAACCTGCCCTGGACCTGGCACAGCTACCACGAGGACCACTTTGCGCTGTACTACGGCTATGGCACGCCGATCAATCCGGATAAGGCCAACCAGGCTCTGATCGATTTGTTGCGGGACAAGCTGGCCCGCTGAGCGGGATGCATGGGCGAGCGATCCGGTGCAAGATGCCGGCGTTCCGCCAACGATCGGAGTTCCGCATGCCCGCTGCCCTTCGCAAGTCGCTGCTTGTCCTGATCCTTGGATGCTTCGCGGGCGCCGCGCTCGCCGACGCACCCTGCGCCCCGCGCAAGCTGGGCTTCGACCAGCCCGGCTGGGCACACCGGCCGCTGTCGAAGACCAAACGCGACACCAAGTACAGCGTGGCGGACGACGGCGGCACCAAGGTGCTGCATGCCGATGCCGATGGTTCGGCCTCGTACTTCGTCAACGCCTTCGCGCGCCCGGTCGCCGCGCCACCGGTGCTTCGATGGCGCTGGCAGACGGACGCCGCGGTACCCGGCGCCGACAACCGTGACAAGAAGAAGGAAGACGCCCCGCTGCGTGTGATCGTGGCGTTCGACGGCGACGTCAGCACACTGCCCGAGGAGGAGCAGAAGCGCTTCAAGCGTGCCAAAACCCTGCTTGGCAAGAGCGTGCCCTACGCGGTGCTGATGTACACCTGGAGCGACAAGATCGCGAATGACACGGTGGTGCCCTCGGCACACAGCAGCCAGGTCAAGATGATCGCGATCGCACCGGGCACGCTGGGCCAATGGCAAACCCTGTCGCGCGATGTGGCGGCCGACTACCACCGCGCCTGGGGCAGCGAACCGGGGCCGGTGCTCGGCGTGGCCGTGATGAGCGACACCGACAACACCGGCGCCAAGGCGGCCGGCGACTACGCGGACCTCGCCTTCGAATGCGGCCGCTGACCGGACTGCGCGCCGCCCTGCTCGCCATCGCGCTGGCGCTGGGTGGCTGCGCCAGCCTGCCGACCGACATCGCGCGCAACGAATCCCATGCAGCGACCGACACCGCCACGACGCGGCTGGGCCGAGCGTCGGCAACGCTGACCGGCGCCCACGCCGGCAGCAATGCCTTCCGCCCCTTGCCAGACGGCGTCGACGCGCTGCTCGCACGGCTCGCGCTTGCCAAGGCGGCGGAGCGCACGCTCGACCTGCAGTACTACATCTGGCGTGACGACCTCACCGGCCGCCATCTCGCCCATGCGCTGATCGACGCCGCGGACCGTGGCGTGAGGGTGCGGGTGTTGCTCGACGATGTAGGCACCGGCGCCGACGACGACGTGCTGCTGGCGCTCGACACCCATCCCAACATCGAGATCCGGCTCTTCAACCCGGTCGCCAACCGCAGTTTCCGCATGTTGGGCATGGCGTCGGACTTTTCGCGCACGAACCGGCGCATGCACAACAAGGCCTTCATCGCCGACAACCAGGCCGCCATTCTCGGTGGCCGCAATATCGGGGACGAGTACTTCGATGCCGGCAGCGATGTCGCCTTTGGTGACCTCGACGTGCTGACGCTCGGCCCGGTGGTGCCGGAGGTCTCGGCCAGCTTCGACAGTTTCTGGAACGCCGCGGCCTCGTTGCCGATCGCAGCGCTCGCCGGGCGCGCTGGCGACGCAGCGGCGCTTGCAAGTACCCGCGCGGCACTCGATGCCTTCGTAGCGGCAGAAAACGAAAGCCCGTATGTCCAGGGTCTTGCGGCAGAGGTTGCACGCGTGACGGACGAGCGCGACGGCCAGTGGTTCTGGGGCAAAGCGCGGTTGCTGCACGACGACCCGGACAAGATCCAGCATGCACCCGGGCAGGCACAAGGCACCCTGCTGACCCAGTTCGGCAACATCGGCGACGAGGTGCGCACCGACCTGTTCGTGGTGTCGCCCTACTTCATCCCTGGTGACGCTGGCGTTGCCTGGTTTCGCAAGCTCACCGATCGCGGCGTGAAGGTCACCATCCTAACCAACTCGCTCGCAGCCAGCGACGTCGGCGCCGTGCACTCGGGCTACAAGCGCTATCGCGAGGCGCTGCTTGAGGCTGACGTGCGTCTCTACGAACTCAAGCCCACCGCCATCGAAGCAGCGAAGGACAAGAAGAAGAAGCTTTTCGGCGCGTCGCGCGCATCGCTGCACGCCAAGACCTTCCTGTTCGACCGGCACGCCGTGTTCATCGGATCCTTGAACCTCGACGCGCGATCGATCGAACTCAACACCGAGATCGGCCTGCTCTGCGACAGCGCGGACATGACGCGCCGCATGGCCGAGGGGCTGGAAAACAATCTCGATGCCGTCGCGTGGCGGCTCGCGCTGGCACCCGATGCGAACGGCCAGAAGCAACTGGTCTGGATCGAACAAACGCCGGACGGCGCACTGACGCGCACCGAAGAGCCGGATGTTGGCCTGATGCGCCGTATCGGCGTGTGGTTCCTTGGCCTGCTGCCGATCGAATCGCAGCTCTGATCGAAGCGCGCCGGCGCACAGCCGGGCCCGGCGTCGCTTCACATAACCTGCTTCACATAACTTTACCCAGCCTACAAATCGCGCCAACGCAGCGCTCGCAGACTCTTCATCGGGCTCTCCCACACTCTGATGAAAGGTCTCACCATGCCTGCCACCGAATTCTTCCGCACCGCACGCCGTATCCTGCCGGCGCGTAAAACCATCGCTGCCTTCCTTGGCGGCATTGCCGTCGCCCTGGGTGTCGGCGCGATCGCGGCCGGGCACGGCCTCGCCGACGGCATGCACGGCCATGCGTCCTCGACACAGCACAGCCCGGACGAGATGAACCGGCACATCGAGCACATGCTCAAGCACTTCTATGCAGAGATCGACGCCACCGACGCACAGCGCGCGCGCATCGAACCGCTGGTGAAGCAGGCTGCAACCGAACTGATGCCGCTGCACGATCGCTTTCACGCCAGCCACGCCGATGCGCTCAACCTGCTTGCCGAAGCACCCGACCGCGCCGCGCTGGAGCGCTTCCGTGCAGGCCAGATGCAGGCGATGGACCAGGCCTCACGGCGCCTCACACAGCTGATCGCCGATGTCAGCGACGTGCTGACGCCCACCCAGCGCAAGCAGCTCGCCGAGCACATCGCGGAACATCACCACCTCGGCCGCGGCTGAAGGCCCCCGGCGCTCGCCGCACATCGGGTGCTAGAGTCATAGCCAATATGGCCGCACACCTGCTGCTCGTTGAAGACGACGCCCCGCTTGCCGAGATGCTTACCGAGTACCTCGGCAGTGCGGGCTTCGTGGTCACGCATGCGGCCACCGGCGCTGGCGCGCTGCAACAGCTCGCGCGGACGGATTTCGATGCCCTCGTGCTCGACCTGATGCTGCCCGACATGGATGGCCTCGACGTCTGCCGCCAACTGCGCGCTCGGTCGGATCTGCCAGTGTTGATGCTGACCGCCCGCGGCGATGCAATTGACCGCATCGTCGGCTTCGAGCTTGGCGCGGACGACTACCTGCCCAAGCCATTCGAGCCGCGCGAGCTGCTGGTGCGGCTGCGCGCGATCCTGCGACGCAGCCGCGGGCCGCTCGGCGCCGAACAGGCACTGCACTTCGGACGGCTCGAGATCGACCGCGCCGCGCATACCGCGCGGCTCGACGGGCACGCGTGCAACCTCACCAGCTACCAGTTCGCCTTGCTGCGAACCCTGGCGGAGAACGCCGGCCGCGTGATGTCGCGCGAGGCACTGATGGATCACGCCAAGGGCGAAACACTCGAAGCCTTCGACCGCTCGATCGATGTGCACATGTCGCGCATCCGTGCGGCAATCGAAGACGACCCCAAGCAGCCGCGCCGCATCATCACCGTACGTGGCGCCGGCTACCTGTTCGCGAAGGCGCAGGCCTGAGATGTCGCGCCTCTACCTGCGCTTCTACCTCACGCTGCTCGTCTGCCTCGTGCTGTTCGCCCTGGCCGGAACGCTCGTCATGCATCGCGCCGGCGGGCCGGTTTCGCAAGCGTCCGAAGCACTCGCGCGGGTTGTGCAGAACGCACTGCCACCGGCCGATGCGCCGCGCGCCGAACAACAGGCGGCCGTCACCCGGCTGGTATCCGGCCTCTCGGCCAATGTCAGCCTGCTGCGCGCGGATGGAACTCCGATCGCAACGATCGGCATGCCGCTACGCCTGCGTCACGCCTCAGAACACGGCGGTCCTTCACCCGCCTGGGTCATCCGACTGCCGGACGGGCGCTGGCTGCTGGCCAGCGTGCCGATCGGTTTCGGCCACCCGGCGCATGTTTTGCTGCTGGCGCTGGTGGCCCTGGCGCTGCTCGTTGCGCTGGCGGCCTACCCGATCGTGCGCCGCATCACGCGACGACTGGAACGCCTGGAGGCCGGCGTCACCGCGCTGGGCACCGGCAATCTCGGCGCGCGCGTGGCGGTGGAGGGGCACGACGAAGTGGCACGCTTGGCCGAGCGCTTCAACGATGCAGCCGCGCGTATCGAGTCGCTGGTCGGCGCGCAACGCTCGCTGCTCGCCCACGCATCGCATGAGCTGCGCACACCGTTGGCGCGTATCCGCATGGCGGTCGAGTTGATGAAAGACGCGGCCGAGCCGCGACGTAAAGCGGGGCTGGAACGCGATATCGCCGAGCTCGACGCCCTGATCGACGAGATCCTGCTGTCGAGCCGCCTCGACGCCATCGCGACGCCCGCCACCACCGAAGCGATCGATCTGCTGGCGCTGCTCGCCGAAGAGTGTGCGCAGTACCCGGACACCACGCTGGAGGGCGAAGCCGTGGTAATCGCCGGTGACGGCCGCCTGCTGCGGCGGTTGATCCGCAACCTGCTCGACAATGCACAGAAACATGGGCAAGCCCCGACCACCGTCAGATTGCACACCACCCCGAGCGAGGCGGTGATCCGCGTCTCCGACGCGGGCAGCGGCGTGCCTTCAAGCGACCGTGAGCGCGTCTTCGAACCCTTCTACCGCCCCGCCGGTGCGGTATCGACGCGCGGCAGCGGGCTTGGACTGGCCTTGGTGCGCAAGATCGCCCGGCACCACGGCGGTGATGCGCAATGCCTTGAAGCGGGGACTGGCGCCAGCGCCTTCCTCGTTACATTGCCGATCCGGCTGACAAACTAACGCAAACGGCCTCAGGAATTCGACCCGCACCGCTCGAACACTGAGCGATCGAGCAGGTCGTAGCGGGTCGTGCTGCCATCGACTTCCTTCAGCTCGAAGGCATCCTTGCCGAGCGGCGTGATCGCATTTACATCGGGCGGCCAGGTCAGGCCGGTGTCGTACATCCACACGATCTGCTGGCCGGCGATTCCCCAGGAGCCGGACATCGCGGTGCGTGGGCGAGCGGTGTCGCGGTATGCGTCGGCATGGAAGCTGCCGTCTTCGTCCAACACCACGCGGTAGTGCTCTTTGCCGCGAGTCGCCGCCCAGATGCCGACGTACTCGCAGGGCGTGTTGGGTAGCGCATCGAACAGCTTGCGGCGCTCGGCAAAGCTTCGCCGCCCCGCCTCGTCCGATTTCGCGTCGACGCAGGCGACGAACGCCTTCGTCGATTCAAGCGCGGTGCGCTGCTTGGGGTCGAAGTGCGTGGCGTTCTTGCACTGAAGCACGACGTTGGCCTTCTCGATGCGCCCGTTGCTGCACGACAGCGGCGCGGTAACGAGGCCGATCGCCACCGCAACGGCGATCAGCGACCACAGCAATCGTTTCGGCGTAACACCGAGGTAAGGGTTGTCCATATTGGTTTCTCGATGCGCCGGCCGCAGCGGGCAAACGCCCAGCGGCGCGGCCCGGATCGCCGGTGACGCCGCTCAGCGGCCCAGCACCTCACGCAGCGCGGCAGTGCACAGGCGGATGTTCTCGACCCGCGCGCCGTAACCCATCACGCCGATGCGCCACACCTTGCCCGCCAGCGCGCCAAGGCCTGCGCCGATCTCCAGCCCGTAGTCGTTGAGCAGCGCCGCGCGCACCGCGGCGTCGTCCGCCTTGGCCGGAATGCGCACTGCGTTGAGTTGCGGCAGGCGCGCGTCGGGGCGCACGACGAAGTCGATGCCCATCGCTTCGAGCTTGTCGCGCAGCATCTCGTGCATCGCGCGGTGGCGCGCCCAGGAGGCTTCCAACCCCTCTTCGGCCAGCATCACCAGCGATTCGTGCAGGCCGTAGAGCGGGTTGACCGGCGCGGTGTGGTGGTAGGTGCGCTTGCCGGCGCCGGACCAGTAACCAAGCACCAGGTTCAGATCCTGGAACCAGCTCTGCACCGGGTGCTTGCGCGCCTTGAGCTTGGCCACCGCGCGCTCGCCAAAGCTCACCGGCGAGAGGCCTGGCGTGCTCGAAAGACACTTCTGGCTGCCCGAGTACGCCGCGTCGATGCCCCATTCGTCGAGCAGCACCGGCACGCCGCCGAGCGAGGTGACGCAATCCATGATCGTCAGCGCATCGTGTTCGCGTGCGATCTGCGCCAGCGTGGCGGCGTCCGACAGTGCGCCGGTCGAGGTTTCGGCATGTACGAAGGCGAGGATGCGCGCCTGCGGATGTGCCTGAAAGGCCTTGCGCACCTTGTCCGGGTCGACCGGCGCGCCCCACTCGTCTTCCACGATCACCGGCGTGCCACCGCAGCGGCGCACGTTCTCGGCCTGGCGGCCGCCGAACACGCCGTTGACGCACACGATCACGGTATCGCCCGGTTCGACCAGGTTCACGAAGCAGGTTTCCATGCCGACCGAACCGGGCGCGGAGACCGGGAAAGTCAGTTCGTTCTTGGTCTGGAAGGCCCAGCGCAGCAGGGTCTTGAGCTCTTCCATCATGCCGCTGAAGGCTGGGTCGAGGTGGCCCACCGTGGGCAGCGCCATCGCCTGCAGCACACGCGCCGGCACATCGCTCGGGCCGGGGCCCATCAGCACGCGACGAGGCGGGTGGAAGGAGGTGATCTGCGGCGCGCTGCGGTCCATGTAGGGCTCTCCGACGGGTTCTGATGAGTCGCCGATGGTGGTGCCGCGGGTGCGGGCTGGTCAAGCCCGCAACAACCCTAGTTCACGCCGGCTCGGCCACTCCGCGGCGGTGGCCGCGGATCGCTGTGGGCGCAAAGCCGAAACGACTGCGGAAACGTAACGCGAAGCGGGACGCGGACTCGTAACCGACCGCCTCGGCGATGCGCGTGACTGGCATCGCGGTGGATTGCAGCAGCTGCATTGCACGCGTCATCCGCACATCGACCAGCAGTTCGCTCAGCGCGGTGCCCTCGGCCGCCAGGCGGCGGCGCAAGGTGGCTTCGCTGATCGCCATCGCAGCAGCGATCTGGTCGGTATTCCACGCGCGGCCCGGCTCGGCGTCGAGCAGGCCGCGCACCCGCCGCACGAAGGACGGCGGCGGTGCCTCGGCAAAACGGCCGCCGTGATGCGCGAGCCACACCAGCAACTCGGCCATGCGATGGCGCGCAACACCTTCAGGCACCACGTCGGGCTGTGCGATCGCGTCGCGCGCATGCAGGCAGGCGTTGGCAAACGCATCGCCCTGCGGATGGATCGCCAGCACATCGCGAATCGGCGGCGCGTCGCAAACGTGTGCGGCGAGCAGCGCCGGTTCCCACACCAGCCAGAAAGCCTCGTAGCGGCCATCCGGGCCAACGCGGTTGGTCACATCGAAATGCTGCCCGCCGGCAATCGCCAGCGCCTCACCAGCGTGCAACACGCAGTCGCCACCGGCCCAGCTGAGCGCTTTCTCGCCGTGCGTGATGAAGATCAGGATCGGCGTGTCGATGAACACCCGCGCAAAGCGCAGCGCCTGGCGCTGCACGATGCGCGCGGTGCTGCCGACGCCGGGGCGGGTATGTATCTCGGGGCTCATGGATTGCGTGGCGGGCGGTGATGCCCGCCAGTGTCGCCGATCCGGGCCGCTCAGCGCGCACCGGTTGCCGTCAGCGACGCGCGGCCGAGCGTCACGCTGCGCATCATGAAGCCGAGCATCGCCGGCGTGGCGTGCGCGGGCAGGTCGAAGCGGTCAACGTTCAGCGCATGCACGGTGACGATGTAGCGGTGCGTTTCGCCCACCGGCGGGCAGGCGCCGAGGAAGCCGGGCTGGCCGGTGTCGGTGTTGAGCTGCATCGCGGCCGCCGGCAGCTTGCCCGCTGCGCTGCCGGCGCCGGCCGACAAGGCGCTTGTGTCGGCCGGCAAGTTCGCGACCACCCAGTGCCACCAGCCGGAGCCGGTCGGCGCATCGGGGTCGTACACCGTCACCGCAAAACTCCTGGTGCCGGCAGGCGCGTTGTCCCAGCGCAGATCGGGCGAGACATTCCCGCCGCTGCAGCCGAAGGCATTGGCGTATTGCGCGGGCGCCAGCTTGCCGCTCGCGAGCGCATCGCTCTTGAGCGTGAAATCGGCCGCGCTGGCCGGCATCGCGATAAGGGTGGCAATCAGGGCGAGGGATCTGAGTTGCATGGCAGGCTTCCTTGCAGGGTTTCGGTGTCATCAGTATCGGCACTGAGCAGGGCGCCGTGCGTGCCAAGTCGATCGATTTCGGTGCCGATCCGATCACACGCGCCGCGCTCGCCCCCGCCACGCCGTGCGGGTACACTCAGCCCTTACAGCAGCAGGTGCCCCGATGGCGTTCGCCGGAGGGGTGAAACGGGAAGCCGGTGCGCCTTCGGGCCATTCCGGCGCTGCCCCCGCAACGGTAAGCGAGTGAAGACGCGGCAAGACGCCACTGTGGCAACACGGGAAGGCGCTGCGTCGGTGCCAGCCGGCACGCTCGCAAGCCCGGAGACCGGCCTGATGCTGACAGCGGGCATTGCGGGTGGGCGATGCCGCGTGAGGTGCATCCCCTTGCGCGAGCTTCCCTCCGGCCAGCCCGTTCGTTCCCGATGTGGCGCGGGCGTTGCGCTGCCTCGGGGTGTTGCTACGCGACCGTGCCGGCCTGCCGTGGCCCCGGTCCGCTCCGAAAGGGTTATTCGATGCTCGCACCCGCCCGCCGTCCGCAACTGGCCATCGCCACCGCACTCGTTCTGCTGATGACCGCCAGCCGTGGCCATCACCTTGCCTCGCTCGCGCACCTGCCGGGCGCATCCTGGGCCGTGTTCTTCCTCGCCGGCGCCTATCTGCGCCCGCGCTGGGCGCTGCCTGCCCTGCTCGGCCTGGCCTTCTCGCTCGACTACGTCGCGATTGCCTGGCAAGGCGTCAGCGAGTTCTGCGTCAGTGCCGCCTATGTGGCACTGATCCCGGCCTACGCGGCACTGTGGGGTGCCGGCCGGCTGTACGCCGCGCGCCACAGCGACACCGTGCGTACCCTGCCCTGGCTGGCGGTGTGCGCGCTCGGCGGGGTCGTGATCTGCGAACTGATTTCGAGCGGCAGCTTCTACTTCTTCTCCGGCCGCTTCGCCGAACCAACGCTTGCGGTGTTCGCGGAACGGCTGGCGACCTACCTGCCGGGCGACCTGGGCAACGCGGCTTTCTGGATCGTCATGGCGACCGGTGTGCACGCCTGCTTTGCGATGCTGGCGCACACCGCGCCGCGCGGGCAGCGCACATGAGCCAGGCGCAGCAAGGGCGCGCGCAATGAGCACCCTGGCCAGCGTGGTGCTGGCGCTGGCGCTCGACGCACTGCTTGGCGAGCCGCGGCGCTGGCATCCGCTGGTCGGCTTCGGCCGGCTGGCGCAGGCACTTGAAGCGCGCTGCAACCGGCACGGCAATCGCCTTGGGCGCGTGACCGGTCTGCTCTGCTGGGCCGCGCTGGTGCTGCCGCCGGTGGCGCTGTGCGCGCTGGCCCTGCCTGCCCCGGCCGATACGCTTTTCGGCGCGCTGGTGCTGTACTTCGCGCTCGGCGCACGCAGCCTCGCCGAGCACGCCCGCGCCGTCGCCGAACCTTTGCTGCGCGGCGAGCTGCCGGCAGCGCGGCAGGCCTTGTCGATGATCGTCAGCCGCGACACCACCGCGCTCAGCGAATCCGGTGTCGCCGCCGCGACCTGCGAATCGGTGCTCGAGAACGGCAACGACGCGGTTTTCGGTGCGCTGTTCTGGTTCGTCGTCGCGGGGGCGCCGGGGGCGCTGCTGTTCCGCCTGGCCAACACGCTGGATGCGATGTGGGGCTACCGCACGCCGCGCCTGCTGCACTTTGGCTGGGCCGCGGCGCGGCTGGACGACCTGCTCAACCTGATCCCGGCGCGGCTCACCGCGCTGAGCTATGCGCTCGCCGGAAGCTGCGCGAACGCACTGCATTGCTGGCACACCCAGGCGGCCCGACACGACAGCCCGAACGCCGGGCCGGTCATGGCAGCTGGCGCCGGTGCATTGGGGCTGGCGCTCGGCGGCCCGGCGGTGTATCACGGAAAGCTGGAGCAACGCCCGACGCTGGGCCGTGGCCGCGATGCCACGCCGGCTGACATCGACGCGGCGTTGCGCCTGACGCGCCGCGCGCTGCTGCTGTGGCTCGCGGCAATCACACTGGGAGGCCTCATTGCGACCCGCATCGGCACCTGAGCTGGCGAGCCCGCACGGCGGACGCTTGCGCGAAGCCTCGCGCCGCTATGGCATTGCGCTCGACCAATGGCTGGACCTATCGACCGGCGTGAATCCGGTCGCCTGGCCGGTGCCGCCGCTGCCGTTGAGCTGCTGGCAGCGCCTACCGGAAGAGGACGATGGGCTCGAAATCGCAGCCGCGCAGTACTACGGCAGCGAGATGCTGCTGCCGGTGGCGGGCTCGCAGGCCGCCTTGCAGGCGCTGCCCTGGCTGCGGCCGCACGGTGCCGTCGGCGTGGTCGGGCCGAGTTACGCGGAGCACGCCGCTGCTTGGCTGCGCGCCGGGCACCATGTTGAGGACGTCGAGCCGGGCACGATCGACAGCCTGCTGCCGGCGCTCGACGCACTGGTGCTGGTCAATCCGAACAACCCCACCGGTGAGCGCTACCCGATCGGCCAGCTGCTTGCCTGGCACCGCCAGCTGGCAGCGCGCGGCGGCTGGCTGGTGGTCGATGAAGCTTTCATCGACGCCACGCCGGCGGAAAGCCTGGTCACCCATGCCGGCATGCGCGGGCTGATTGTGCTGCGCTCGCTGGGCAAGTTCTTCGGGCTGGCGGGCGCCCGTGTCGGCTTTGTCTTCGCCGACGCGGCCCTGCGCGGCCGGCTGGCACATCTGCTGGGCCCCTGGGCCGTCAGCGGGCCGGCGCGGGCTGTGGCAATGCTCGCGCTGGGCGACCACACATGGCAGGCAACCCAACGCCAGCGCTTGCCGCAACAGGCCGAAGCGCTGCGCGCCCTGCTCGCGCGCCACGGCCTGCCGCCCACCGGCTGCAATGCGCTGTTCCAGTGGGTACGCACCGAGCATGCGGCGGAAATCGCCCACACGCTGGCACATCAGGGTGTGCTGGTGCGGCGCTTCGACTACCCGGAAAGCCTGCGCTTCGGCCTGCCGCCCGATGCCGCCGGCCTCGCCCGGCTCGATCTCGCGCTCGGCCGCGCGGTGGCAGTCTTAAGTCTCGCTTAAGTCGGCTTCAGTCGGTGTTAAGTCTCGCGCCTGCAAGATGCAAGCGCGTTGAACACCAACGAACCCAACCGATCAGGAGTGATGACCATGAAGAAGCTGCTTGCTGCCTTGTTTGCGATGACCTTTGCTGCCGGTGTGTTCGCCGCCGACGCCGCACCTGCGCCGGCCGAGAAGCCGGCTGCTGAAGCCGCCAAGCCGGCCAAGGCGACGAAGAAGAAGACCAGTCACAAGAAGACTGAGAAGCCCGCCGCCGAAAAGACCGAAGCGGCCCCGGCCAAGTAATCGGATCAACAGACCAGCACCCGGCTCGCGCTGGACGAGCTCCGCGAGCCGCGGAAAACCCCTTGAATTGAAACGGAAATCGGAACCATGAACATGAAGAAGCTGTTGGCTGCCCTGTTTGCGATGAGCTTTGCCGCGGGTGTATTCGCCGCTGACGCTGCCCCGGCCCCGGCGGAAAAGCCGGCCGCCGAAGCAAGCAAACCCGCCGCCCCGGCAAAGAAGAAGAGCACCAAGAAAAAGACCAAAGCTGCCCCGACGACCACCGACGAAGCCAGCAAGGCTGCGCCGGCCAAGCAGTAACCCATCCGGCCGCCCTAGCGGCGGAGGGGGAGAGTTGGGCTCCGGCAACTTGCCGGAGCCCGTTTTTTTTGGCGGCGCCTGAACGATAATCGCCGCCACGAAAACCGGAAGGGACGAGCTGGATGCGCGTGTTGCTGGTGGAAGATGATCCGATGGTCGGCGATGCAAGCCGGCTGGGTTTGCTTGCAGCTGGATTCACCGTCGACTGGGTGCGCGACGGGCGCGCCGCCGAGTTGGCGATCGAAGCCAACGAATACAGCGCCGCGGTGCTGGATCTGGGGCTGCCGAAGATCGATGGCATGTCGCTGCTGTCGCATCTGCGCCAGCAGGACAACCGGCTACCGGTGATCGTGGTCACGGCGCGCGACGCGGTGTCGGACCGCGTTGCCGGCCTCAACGCCGGCGCCGACGATTACCTGACCAAACCCTTCGACCTGGACGAACTGGTCGCCCGCCTGCGCGCGCTGATTCGGCGAAACAGCGGCCGCACGCAGCGCGTGATCACCTGCGGCGCGATCGCGTTCGACACCGAGGCACGCACCGTCAAGCTCGATGGCGAACCGGTCACGTTGTCGGCACGCGAGCTGTCGCTGCTCGAAATCCTGCTCGAAAAGCCGGGCGCGGTGCTATCGCGCGAGAAGCTGGAGGAAAAGCTCTTCGGCTGGGGCGAGGAACCCTCCTCCAATGCCCTTGAAGTGCATCTGCACAACCTGCGTCGCAAGCTTGGCGCCGATCGCATCCGCAATGTGCGCGGCGTGGGCTACAAGGTGGTCGCGTGAGCGCTCCGCGCTCGATCCGTGCCACGGTGCTCGGCTGGCAGCTGGGCGCGATGCTGCTGCTCGGATGCGTCGCGGTGCTGGCCGCCTATACGCTGGCGGTGCGTTCGTTCGAGACGCTGCGTAACCTGGAGCTCGCACAGATCGCCGACGCAGTCGCGCGCCACGGCGTGGAACCCGACACCGACGACGACGAGCAACCGGGCGACTTCCTCAGCCAGGTCTGGAACGCCAACGGGCGGCTGGCCTACGCGAGCCACGACCCGGCGTTGCCGAAGCCGAAGAAGCTGGGCGAATTCGATTTCCTGTACGACGACCGTTCCTGGCACGGGTTCGCGCGCACTTACGGCGGTCAGACCATCCTTGTCGCGCGTGAGGCGGGCGCGCGACGCGAACTGTTCATGCGGATCTCGCTGCCGATGCTGACGGTGCTGGCCGGGCTCGCGACCCTGCTCACGGTATTGCTCGGGATACGCGTCAATCGCGCGCTGGCACCGCTATCCTCGCTGCGCGCCGCCTTGTCGGCGCGTGACCCGAGTTCGCTGACGCCGGTGCCGGTGGACGATGCGCCGCGCGAACTCGTGCCGCTGGTCGGCACGCTGAATGGGCTGCTTGGACGCGTGGAAGGGCTGCTCGAGGGCCAACGCCGCTTCATCGCCGATGCGGCACATGAACTGCGTACGCCGGTCACCGCGATCCGCCTGTATGCGCAACTGGCGCAGCGCGCCGACACCGCAGCGGACCGCGATAGTGCGATCGCGAACATCGAAGCGAGCTGCCTGCGCGCGGCCCACCTCGTCGAACAACTGCTCGCGCTGGCGCGACTGGACCCGGACAACGGCCCCGGGCGCGCCCCGGTAGCCCTTGAATTGATCGCCCGCGAGGGCGTGATTGCGCAATCCCCGCTTGCCGAGGCGCGCGGCATCGACCTTGGCCTTGGCGATTGCGATGCGGTGTCGGTCGAGGGCAGCGACGCCGAATTGCGCATGCTGCTCAACAACCTGATCGACAACGCGGTGCGCTACACCCCGGCCGGCGGGCAGGTGGACGTATCGGTGCACAGGACCGCAACCGGCGCGGTGGAACTGCGTGTGGAAGACAGCGGGCCAGGCATTCCCGAAGACGCACACCAGCGCGTGTTCGAGCGCTTCTTCCGACTCGCTGGCGCCGAACAGCCGGGCACCGGGCTCGGGCTCGCCATCGTGAAAAGCATTGCCGAGCGACATGCGGCAACCGTGGTGCTGGAAAACCGCGCAGAAGGCGGGCTGCGCGTGCGCGTCTGCTGGCCAGCCGCCCCCGCCTAGTCAGCGCTTCGCAAGCGGCCGGATCGTGCGCAGTGCAGCGTTGAACTGTTGAAGCATGGCAGTGGCCCCCATGCTCTTGGGGAACGCGAGGTAGAGCTGATCCACCGTCAACGGCCGATCGAGTGCGACGAAGCGATCGCGGTTGCGCTGCAATTCAGGGTCGGCCGCGATGGTGGCGTCGATGCCCGCCTGACCATTGCCGATCAAGGCCGCATCGAGCCGACCGGCGAGCAGTTTACGCAGGCGCTGTACCTGGCTGGTATCCCGCTCGACGGCCACCTCGCCCTGCTGCAGGGCATGGTCGAACACCTCGCCATAGCTTGCGCCAAGCTGGCCCCCTAGACGCTTGCCTTTCAGGTCGCCCAGCTCGTGGTAGCTGAATTCCTTGCCGCGGAGCACGACGATATTGATGTTGTCGCCGTATACCGGATCGGAGAAGTCGAACAGCTTCTGCCGTTCGCTGGTCAATGACACACCGATCAGGCCGCCGCGACCGGCAGCGGCGCTCTCGTAGGCGCGGCGCCAAGGCGAGAGCTCCAGCCGGAAGCGCACGCCCATGGCCGGCTCAAGGAGCTTCAGGATTCGCGGCAGCTCGCCGCGCGGCTCTCCCTTGTCGGCCCAGATCACCGGCGGATAGTTGTCGTCGCCAAAGACGGGAATCGTGTCGTCGGCAACCAAGGCCGGCGCCCAGGTGATGAGGGCAAACAGGATCGACCAGAACTTCATCCAACACCTCCTGGCTCGAAGGGGCCGCTATTCCCGTGGATGGCCGTGGCACCGCGGCTCAATGCACCTCGTAGCCGAACAGGCGCGACGGGTTGATCCGCACCATCACGCTCTGGCGCGGCACGATCGAATCAATCGCAAAGTCCTTGCGCGACGTATCGCGCCGCACCGGCTCGACATACGGCACGCCGTTGCTGTTGCTGACGCTGTAGACGGTTGGTGTGGTGGCCAGCTTACCGCGACGCAACACCACTGCCACCTCGCCATTGGCGAGACGGACGAACGCCCCCGGCGGAAAGATGCCGATCTCCTTCACCAGCATAGCCGCGAGCGGGTTCTCCTGCCCTCCCATCGAGAGGAAGCTCTCGCGTGCAGCGCGATTCGGCGGCAAGGCGCTGCGGCCGGCGCGCGGGCTGATCTTGGCGCCGAAAATATCGGCGTGGCGAATCAGCTCGGCCAGCGGCGAGATATTCGTGACGCCACGCGGATAGCCCTTGCCGTCCGGCGTCTCATGGTGTTCGGCGACTGCACGCAGCCAATCGGTGTCGCGCAGGCCTGCCTGCTGCAGGATCGCCACGCTGCGCGCCGGGTGAGCCTGGATTTCGGCGCGTTGGCGATCGGTGGGCGGCGTGCTTTGCGCCGCAAGCACCGCCTGCAGTTCGAGCATGCCAAGGTTCATCGTCAGCGCGGCGTTGATCAGCGTGCGCCGCTCATCGTCGGACGCCTCGGTCTTGCGTGCAATCAGCTCGCAGATCACCGCGGTATGCAGCGAATGCGCCACCGCATACTTGGTCGCATCCGCCTGCATCATGACGAAGACACCGACGTCGGCGTCTCGTTCGGTGAGCAGCTGGAGCAGCATCGACAGCTGCTGAAGCTTGTCGAGAAAGTCCGGATCCTTGACGTTGTCGCGCAGCAGCAGCGACAGCTTCACCTGCAGATCGGACCACAGCCAGATCGGATCGAAGGCCTGCGCCTTGGGCTTCTCGGAGGCTTGCCGCTGGCGGCGGAATTCGTCTTCATCGACGAACATGCCTCGCGCCAGCAGGGAGTGCAGCTGCGCTTCGCTCTGGATGGTGTAGCCGCGACTGAGCAGAAGGTTGCCACCTGCATCGCGGACATTCCACGGCAGTGGTACGCCGATCTTCACATGGTCGGCCAGCAACTGCAGTTGCTTCATCACACGCTCCGTCTCCTGGTGCAGCTTGCCCCGTCAGGCAGTTGACGGGTTTTTCCGGTATCGACTTGAGCGCGAGATGTAAAAAGTCCAAAAAATAGAAAAGCCGCCCGAAGGCGGCTTGCTTGGGGCACAACCCGGATCAACCGATCCGGCCAAGGATGCCATCGAGCTGGTCGAGGCTGCCAAACTCGATCACCAGCTTGCCGGCGCCCTTTTTGTTGGCCGCGATCTTCACCGTGGCGCCGAGTTTGTCCGCTAGGTCTTCCTCAAGCCGGGCGACGTCGCGATTGACGACCTTCGGCAGCTTTTCGGCTTCCGGCTTCAGCGCGTTCTGCACCGCCTTCTCGGTTTCGCGCACCGACAGGCGGCGTGCGACGACCTGATTCGCAAGCAGGATCTGCTGAGCCGGATCCAGCGCCAGCAGTGCGCGCGCATGGCCCATTTCAATATCGCCCAGCATCAGCAGCTCGCGCACCGGTTCCGGCAGCGCCAGCAGCCGCAGCAGGTTCGACGTCGCCGGACGCGAACGCCCGACGGCATCGGCCGCCTGCTGGTGCGTCATGCCGAATTCGTCGATCAGGCGCTGGATGCCCTGCGCTTCTTCAAGCGGGTTGAGGTTCTCGCGCTGGATGTTCTCTATCAGCGACATCGCCAGCGCGGCTTCGTCCGGGATCTCGCGGATCAGCACCGGCACTTCGGCCAGCTCGGCAATCCGCGCGGCACGCCAGCGGCGTTCGCCAGCGATGATCTCGTGGCGGCCACCACCGATCGGGCGCACCAGGATCGGCGACATCACGCCCTGCGCGCGGATCGACGCAGCGAGTTCTTCCAGGCTGCCGGCATCCATGCGGGTGCGTGGCTGGTATTTGCCCGGCTGCAGCTCGTCGATCGCCAGCGTGTCGAGGCGGCCCTTGTTGTCGGCCGAAGTGTCGGCGCCGAGCAAGGCTTCCAGCCCGCGGCCGAGGCCCTTGGGTTTCTTGACCATGTTTCTGATTCCTGGTGTGCAAATTCAAGGGCGTCGCCGCGCAGAGTGCAGCAGCGCCCGGTGTTCGGTGTTGCGGCCGGCTATTCGATCTCGCGCGCCCGATACCAGTACGCGTAGCAATCGGAAAAGCCGAGTCGTTGATACAGGGCACGCGCCACGGCGTTGCCGGCGCCCACCTGAAGGCATGCATACCGCGCGCCGGCGTTTTGCGCCCGCTGGAGCAGCATTTCGATGAGCGTGGCGGCATACCCCCTGCCGCGCATCTCAGCCTGCGTATGCACGCCATAGAGGCCCGCCATGCTGCCATCGAGAAGCACGCAGCCTGCCGCAACCGGCGCGTCCCGTTCACCCATCAGCAAACGAATGCCGGTGCCCGCAAACGATACAGCGCGTTCAACATCCACCGCGATGCGCTCCGGTGCGTCACCGTAGAGGCGCCCGGCCTTGTCGGCAAATTCGCGCGGCCCGACTTCATGCAGGGGCAAGGCGCTTGCCGGGGCTGTGCCAACCTCGAGCGTACGGTACATGACGCGGGATTCCTCAAAGGCCACGAAGCCCCGTTCGGCGAGCGCGGCGTCTAGCCCCTGTGGCTGCGAAAACGGCGTGATGCGGAAGGTCAGCGGCAAACCCGCAGCCGCCAGCAGGGCAGCAGCGCGTTCGATGCGTTCGTCAATCGGCATGCGGCCGTCGCCGATCGCGTTCACGCAGCGTGCCCGTTTTGCCCGGCTGTTGGCGAAACGCACCAGCCAACCGTCGACCAGTGCCTGCTCGCGCACATGGGTGGCATTGAGCCCGGCATCTTCAGCCTGGGCGGCGAGCGCATCACGCGCATCGCGCAGCGCCTCGGGAACCGAGCGCGGATCGAATGCGGCAGCCATCGTCGGACTAGATCGATTTGATCCGTTCGATCATTTCCGCGGCAAATGCGAGGTAGGCCTGCGAGCCCTTGGCGGCCTTGTCGAACACCACGCCCGGCAAGCCATGGCTGGGCGCTTCGGCGAGCCGCACATTGCGCGGGATCACGGCCTTGAAGACCTTGTCACCAAAGTGGGATTCGAGCTGTGCCGAAACCTGCTGCGACAAGGTGCTGCGCGGGTCGAACATCACGCGCAGCAGGCCGATGATCTTCAGGTCACGATTGAGCTTGGCATGGACCTGCTTGATGGTGTTCACGAGGTCCGACAGGCCTTCCAGCGCGTAGTACTCGCACTGCATCGGGATGATCACGCCGTGCGCCGCGCACAAGCCGTTGAGGGTGAGCATCGACAAGGATGGCGGGCAATCCACCAGCACGAAGTCGTATTCGTCATCCACCGCGCGCAAAGCGTCGCGCAGGCGGTTCTCGCGGTTGTCGAGGTCGACCATCTCGACTTCAGCGCCCGCGAGGTCGCGGTTGCTCGGCAGTACGTCGTAGCCGCCGGCCTCGGATTTCGCACGTACTTCCGGCAAGGTCTTCAGACCGACCAGCAGGTGGTAGACCGAAGCAGCCAGACTGCGCTTGTCGACCCCCGAGCCCATCGTGGCGTTGCCCTGCGGGTCGAGGTCCACCAGCAGCACGCGCTGGCCGTGCGCCGCGAGGGCGGCCGAAAGGTTGACGGTAGTGGTGGTCTTGCCGACCCCACCCTTCTGGTTGGCGACTGCGAAGATGCGGGCCATCAGTTGCGCTCGAGAACGATCAAGTGTCGGTGGATATCGGCTGCGCCGGGCAGCCGAAGGGCGATTGCTTCTTTCATTCGCACACCAGCGGGCAGCTGTGCGAGTTCTTCATGAGGATACACGCCCTTCATGGCCAGCCAGTGTCCGCCGTCAGCAACAAGGTGATCCGTCAGCCGGACGAAGTCGGCCATGTCGGAAAAGGCACGCGAGATCACTGCCGGAAAGGGTTTCGCGGGCTGCCACTGCTCGACGCGGACGTGATGCGATTCGAGGTTCTTCAGCCCGAGATCGATCTTTGCCTGGCGCATGAAGGTGACTTTCTTCTGCACCGTATCGACGGTGTGCACTTCGAGGTCCGGCCTGACGATCGCCAGTACGATGCCCGGCAGGCCCGCACCTGCGCCGATATCGGCGATGCGATCGACGGTCACATGCGGCAGCACGGTGAGCGAGTCGAGCAGGTGCAGCGTGATGATCTCGTCCGCGTTGCGGATCGCGGTGAGGTTATAGACCTTGTTCCACTTCGCGATCAGCGCGGCATAGGCGAGCAGGCGTTCGCGGGTATCGGCGGGCAGGTCGAGGCCAAGCTCGGCGAGGCCCTTGTCGAGCAGTTGATTGGGCGTCATGCGGCAGCGTCGCGGATCTGGCTGGATTTCTTCAAATGGATCAGCAGCAGCGAGATGGCTGCCGGGGTTACCCCCTGGATGCGGCTCGCCTGACCGATCGTTTCCGGTTTGTGCGCGGCAAGCTTCTGCCGCACTTCGTTGGAAAGGCCCCGCACTTGTGCGTAGTCGAGGTCGATCGGCAGGGCGGTGTTCTCTTGCGCCGCTTGGCGCGCAACCTCGTCCTGCTGACGGTCGATGTAGCCCTGATACTTGGCCGAGATCTCGATCTGCTCGACGGCCTGCGGATCGGTGACCGGATCAGCCGGCGCCGTCGACAGTGCCATCAGGGCGCCGTAGCTGATGCCGGGGCGGCGCAGCAGGTCGAAGAAACGCGCCTCACGTTCAAGCGGCTGCCCGAGCAGCGTCTCAGCTTCGCCTTCGGCGAGCTTATGCGGTACAGCCCAGGTCGAGCGCAGGCGTTCGGTCTCACGGTCGATCGCATCACGCTTGCGGCAGAAGGCATCCCAGCGCGCATCGGAGACCAGGCCAAGCTCGCGGCCTGCCTCGGTCAGACGCAGGTCGGCGTTGTCCTCACGCAGGCTGAGGCGGTATTCGGCACGCGAGGTGAACATCCGGTACGGCTCGGAGACGCCGCGCGTGATCAGGTCATCGACCAGCACGCCGAGGTAGGCCTCGCCGCGCGCCGGGCACCAGCTCGCCCTGCCCTGCGCCTGCAGCGCGGCATTCGCACCTGCGAGCAGGCCTTGGGCGGCGGCCTCTTCGTAACCCGTCGTGCCATTGATCTGACCAGCAAAGAACAAGCCGGCGATGGACTTGGTCTCAAGGCTGCTCTTCAGGTTGCGCGGGTCGAAGTAGTCGTACTCGATCGCGTAGCCCGGGCGCAGGATGTGGGCATTCTCCATGCCGCGGATCGAGCGCACGATGGCCAGTTGCACATCGAAGGGAAGTGAAGTCGAGATTCCGTTCGGGTAGAACTCGTGAGTCGTCAGACCTTCCGGCTCAAGGAAGACGTTATGGCCATCCTTGTCGGCAAAGCGATGAATCTTGTCTTCGATCGACGGGCAATAGCGTGGGCCGACCCCTTCGATCACGCCGGTGTACATCGGCGAGCGATCGAGATTGGCGCGGATGATGTCGTGGGTGCGTTCATTGGTACGCGTGATCCAGCAAGGCAGTTGCTTCGGATGCTGGGCCGCGTTGCCAAGGAAACTGAACACCGGCACCGGATCATCGCCCGGCTGTTCTTCCATCTGCGAGAAGTCGATCGTTTTGCCGTCGATGCGGGGCGGCGTGCCGGTCTTGAGGCGCCCGACCGGCAGCTTCAGATCGCGCAAGCGATGTGACAGCGTGACAGCCGCCGGATCACCGGCGCGGCCAGCGGTGTAGTGCTCGAGCCCGACGTGCACCAACCCATTCAGGAAAGTGCCTGCGGTCAGCACGACCGTCGGCGCCTCAAAGCGCAGGCCGATCTGCGTGATGACGCCGGTGACGCGATCGCCGGCGACGGTGATGTCGTCGACGGCCTGTTGAAACAAGGTCAGATTCGGCTGATTCTCAAGCCGGTGTCGAATCGCCGCCTTGTAGAGAATCCGGTCGGCTTGAGCGCGCGTTGCGCGCACGGCCGGGCCCTTACTGGCATTCAGGATGCGGAACTGGATTCCACCCTCGTCGGTGGCCTCCGCCATCACACCGCCAAGGGCGTCGACTTCCTTGACCAGATGCCCTTTGCCAATTCCGCCGATCGACGGGTTACAGCTCATCTGCCCCAAGGTCTCGATGTTGTGGGTGAGCAGCAGCGTGGCACAACCCATACGGGCAGCGGCGAGCGCAGCTTCAGTGCCGGCATGACCACCGCCGACAACGATGACATCAAAACGAGTGGGGTACAGCATGTTGTGCTCCCGGAGGGACCGGTTCAGGGGAAGGGGCGGAATGATAAGGCGTGAGCCTGAAAATGCCTAGGCGGGGTCGTCGCGGCTGGGCAAACCGATGAATGTTCCACGTGGAACATCAGCTTAGATTTGAGCCGCGGTGAGTTCCCATCCAAGCTTAGCAACGAGCACGACGACCACAATCAGGAACAGCCAGCGGATGAAACCATTGCCGTGCTTCAGCGCCAGGTGAGACCCAACCTGGGCGCCGCCAAGATTGGCCACAGCCATGACGAGTCCAACGCGCCAGAGGATACCGTCGTGCGTCGCGAACGAAGCGATCGCTGCAAGATTCGTCGAAACGTTCACCACCTTCGCTGATGCAGAGGCCTTCAGGAAATCGAAACCAAACCAGCGAACGAAGATGAAGATCAGGAAGCTGCCGGTGCCTGGACCGAAGAACCCGTCATAGAAGCCGATCACGGCGCCTGCAGCGAGCGAAGCAGGAACCACCCACCGTGGGGTCATCGCGTGGCGCTCCAGCTTGCCAAAATCCTTCCGCCAGAAAGTGTATGCGCCGACCACGACCAGAAGCCCGAGCACCAACGGTTTCATCGTCTCCTTGGGCAAGAGCGATACAGCCTGCGCACCAAACCACGATCCGACAAAGGCAGCTGTGGCTGCCCACATCGCGATTCGCCACGGAATCGAGATCGTGCGGGCGTATCGGACACAAGCACTCAAGGTGCCGACCACCGACGATACTTTGTTCGTCCCGAACAGAACCGGAATAGAGATCGCCGGAAAAGCGGATAGAAGGAGCGGTATCTGAATCAGGCCACCACCGCCAACCACTGCGTCCACCATGCCGGCGAGGAACGCGCCCACAACAAGTACCGCCCAATCCATGCAGACCTCCGTAGCGATGTTCCACGTGGAACATCGCTCGCGTCACTCAGACGCTGGTATCCCTGACTTCCTTCTGCGCCCACAAAGCGCGCGCGATTGCCTTCCACGCATCGTTACCGTGGACCGAAACGCCCTTACCCGCGGCTTCGCCCATCAGTTTGTTCATCAATCCGATCAGGCCACACAATTCCTCGTAGGTCTGATCCTGCGAGAACTCGGCACCACTGCCGATCTGACGACCCGCGTGATTGACCTCCAGCACCTCAAGCGCGAGCTTCCGCATCGTCGAATCGTCTTGCCAATCCAACCCGAGAATCACCAGCTTGCGTTCAATTTCCAGTGCAAGCTTCGAGGCCTCTTCGTTGTAGTACTTCAGATCGAACTCACTCATCACGAATACCTTTACCGGGGGGAAATCTATTTACCGATACAAAAGCGGGAGAAGATCACTCCGAGGAGATCGTCCGCACCGAATTCTCCGGTGATCCTGTTGACTGCCTCTTGCGCAAGACGCAACTCTTCCGCCATCAGGTCGAGTGCGTCTTCATGCGCCCGCGCCAACGCAGCAGCAATGCGGTCACGCCCTTCTCTCAGGGCTTCGAGATGACGCTCGCGAGCAAGAAACACCTCCTCGCCGTGCGCTTCCCAACCGGCGATCCTCAGCAACTCTGAACGCAGCAGGTCGATCCCCTCCCCCGTTGCCGCCGACAGAAACACCTCGACGCCGTCTTCCTCATCAACGCGCGCCGGCGACCTGCCCGCCAGGTCGATCTTGTTGAAGACCCAGATCACCGGAACGCCTTCCGGCAAGCGCGCATCAATCTCGTGATCGGCCGCACCGATTCCTGCGCGTGCATCCACAAGCCGCAGTACAACGTCGGCCCGACCAATCTCCTTCCAGCTACGCTCGATGCCGATCCGCTCTACCGTGTCGGTTGCGTCGCGCAAACCAGCGGTGTCGACAATATGTAGTGGGATGCCTTCGATCTGAATCGTCTCGCGCAACACATCCCGCGTGGTACCGGCCACGTCGGTCACGATCGCTCGATCCTCGCCCGACAGACGATTCAACAAACTCGATTTTCCAACGTTCGGCTGACCCGCCAATACCACATGCAAACCGCTGCGAAGCAGACTGCCTTGCTTGGCTTTCAGCAACAGCGCATCAAGGTCAGCACCCAGCACATCGAGGCGCTCGAATGCCCGCGCTGCGCGGAGAAAGTCGATCTCCTCTTCCGGGAAATCCAGCGTCGCTTCAACCAGCATCCGCAGGTCGACCAGTTTGTCGCGCCAGTCATGCACCCGTCGAGAGAAGTCACCGTCGAGCGAGCGCAGCGCAGAACGCGCCGCCGCAGAGGTATCCGCATCGATCAGATCCGCAACCGCCTCAGCCTGCGCCAAATCCAGCTTGTCGTTGAGGAATGCCCGCTCGGTGAATTCACCCGGCCGCGCCAAACGAGCGCCCAATTCGATACAACGACTGAGCAACATGCGCATTACCACCGGACCACCGTGGCCCTGAAGTTCGAGCACATCCTCTCCGGTATAGGAATTCGGTCCGGGGAAGAAAAGCATGAGGCCGGCATCAATCGGCCGGCCTTCAGCGTCGAGGAACTTCGCGAAATGCGCAAGCCGCGGTGTCGGCTGCTTTCCGGTAAGCGCCAGTGCAAAGGCGGCCAATTGGCCGCCCGACACTCTCACCACGCCGATGCCACCGCGCCCTGGCGCAGTGGCAATCGCCGCTATTGACTCAGCTGTTCGCAGGTTTCGCGCCACTGTCGAACATCCGGGTGATATACCACTGCTGACCGATCGACAGCATGTTGTTCACCACCCAGTACAGCACCAGACCGGACGGGAACCACGCCATCATCACCGTAAAGAAGATCGGCATGAACATCATGACCTTCTGCTGCACCGGATCCGGCGACGAGGGCGACAGCTTCATCTGCACCAAGCTCGTCACACCCATGATGATCGGCAGAATGAAGTACGGATCCTTGATTGAAAGATCGGTGATCCAGCCAAGCCACGGCGCCTGACGCATCTCCACCGCACCCAGCAGAACCCAGTACAAGGCGATGAAGACTGGCATCTGAATCAGCATCGGCCAGCAGCCACCCATCGGGTTGACCTTCTCCTTCTTGTACAGCTCCATCATCTCCTGGTTCATCTTCATCCGGTCATCCTTGTACTGCTCCTGGATCCGCTTCATGCGCGGCATGACCGTCTTCATCTTGGCCATGGACTTGTAGGACGCCGCCGACAGCGGGAAGAACGCCAGCTTGATCAGCACCGTCAGCAGGATGATCGCCCAGCCCCAGTTGCCGACCAGCTTGTGCAGCCACGACAGGCCCCAGAAGATCGGCGCGGCGATCACCGTCAGCCAACCATAGTCGACAACCAGATCGAGACCCGGCGCCAGGTCAGACAACTCACGCTGTTCTTGCGGACCCGCGTAGAGCGGCACCGACACCGTCGCCTTCTGACCCGCTGCGATCTGGGGCAAAGGCTGGATCAGACCAGCTGCGACAAGATCACCGTCCAGCGGACGGGCAAAGAACTCGCGCTGGCCCTGCTTGGGCGCATAGGCCGAAACAAAGTAATGCTGAACCATCGCCACCCAACCATCGGGTGCAGTCTTCGGCAACTTCGCCTCGCCCTTGCCGATCGTCTTGAAATCGACCTTCTTGTACTTCTCAGCATCGGTGTAGAAAGCCGGCCCGGTATAGGTCTGCGCACCGCCAAAGAAGCCCGCCGTATTCTCGGCGGCCTTCGTGTCGCGGGTCAGCTGATAGTAGGAGTGGCCGGCCACAGCCGCATTGCCGCCGTTCGCAATCTCGTAAGCAACGTCGATGACATGGCTGCCGCGGTGGAACGTCAGCACCTTCGCGACCTTCACACCGTTCTGCTCAGGCGCCTCAAGGCGAACGCTCAGCGCCTGTTCGCCATCCTTCAGCACCAGCTTGTCGGCGCTCGGCAGCGCGAACACGGTCTTGTGATTCGGCAGACCAGCACCGATCAGCCCACTCTGTGCGATGTAGCTGTGCGCGCCGCCCTCTTCGAACAGCACGAACGGCTTGGTGCGATCGTTGTTCGCACCGTGCTTGAGCAATTCAAGGCGGACCAGATCACCACCCAGCGCCGAGATCTGCGCACGCACCGTATCGGTTTCCACGGTCAGCTTGGGCGCCTTGGCGCGCTCGGCAGTCGTCGCGCCATTTGGTGCCGCTGCGGGCGCGGCGACTTGCCCCGATGCGGTCGGCGTCGGCGTAGCGCTCTGTGTCACGCTCGGCCCGGCAACAGGCTTAGGCTGGTTATGTTTTAGCCAGGCATCCCACAGCATGACGAGCGACATGCTGAAGATCACCAGAAGGATCAGGCGGCGGTTGTCCATCGGATTCGGTCGTTTCGGATAGGTGTATCAGACAGTGGCGTCGGCGACGCGACTCAGGGTACCGGATCATACCCGCCGGGGTTCCACGGATGGCAGCGCGTGACGCGACGAGCAGCAAGCCAGGTGCCCTTGATAGCACCGTAACGTTGCAGGGCTTCGATCGCGTAGGCGGAACAGCTCGGGTGGAAGCGGCAGTTACGTCCGAGGAACGGACTGAGGAAAAATCGGTAGGCGCGCAGCAGGATGATCAACACGGCTTTCATCGCGAATCATCCTTGCGGCAATCGGTCGAACAAGGCCTCGACCTCAGCGCGCATTTCCGCGCGGCTGGCAGTCTTGGGCGATGCCGAAAGTCGAAGTACGAGGTCACAGCACGGCAGCTGCGCGCGCCGCAGGCGGAACGCCTCTCGGGCGATCCGCTTGATCAGATTGCGCTGCACTGCCTGGCGCGCCAGCTTCTTTGCAACAACGAAGCCGATTCGCGCACTTGGCAAGGCATTGGGTCGGTAGTGCAGGCTGAAGACCCTGCCCCTCACAACCCTGCGGAAGGCGAAAACAGTCGAGAACTCGTCGCCAGTATGCAGCCTGTAGGCTGCCAGCAGCTCGAATCCGACAGATTCAGCCTGCCGTTCAGACGGCGAGACGATGACGGCCCTTGGCGCGACGAGCGGCGAGGACAGCGCGGCCACCACGGGTGCGCGAACGGACGAGGAAGCCGTGCGTGCGCTTGCGGCGGACGACGGAAGGCTGGTAAGTGCGCTTCATGTTCTTGTTTCCTTGCTAACCGGGAAAAACGCGCGATTACACAGCGTAAAGCTCTGTTTGTCAAGCGTTTTTATCTTTTCCACAGCTCAGCGCCTGTGGATAAATCTGTCGATGAAGCGTAGAATAACTCGCTTTCCATGGCCGTCCGACATGCACCGGGAAGAGCCGGTCGCAAGCCCCGGACGCGCTTAAAAACCACATAAAAAACAAAGAGTTGATGCCGAACCGCACGACGCTAACCGCGCCGCCGCGGGGTGGGCGCCATTCGCGCAAAAC